>NZ_JAOYTJ010000027.1 GCF_025846855.1 Pararhizobium sp. BT-229 | reverse complement strand
CTGGAAAAAGAAAGTGTCATTTCCCGCGCCTCCTACCAGTGTGTTATTGCCACTACCACCATCCAGCGTATCGTTGGCGTCCTGACCGAACAGAGTGTCGTCTCCGCCAAAGCCGAAAATCATATCGTTACCGCCGCCGCCGTAAAGCACGTCGTCGCCCGCGCCCCCGTTCGGGTTGTCCTGCGAGTTGCCGTTGCCGCCGGTGATGATCGTGAAAGTCTCGGTCTTCTCGAAAAGCGGGCCTGTAGGATCGCCCGTTTGCGTCGCCTTCACCGTCACCGAAAATGTGCCGTTCTGAGTTAGCTCGCCGGAACTAAGCGTATTTCCGCTTATCGAGAACAAGCCCGCATTCGACTGCGAAGCAATGCTGAAGATGAACCCGCCGGTGTCGGGATCCGTCGCGTTTAGCAGTCCGCTGAACTCAAAACTATTGAAGTTGACGCTGCCCGGCGGAACGACAGGCGTCAGCTTGATGTCGGTCGGTGCCTGTCTGGGCGGCCCGTCGTTGGCGCCGGT
>NZ_JAOYTJ010000026.1 GCF_025846855.1 Pararhizobium sp. BT-229 | reverse complement strand
CTCAAAGATTAAGCCATGCAAGTCTAAGTACACACGGCCGGTACAGTGAAACTGCGAATGGCTCATTAAATCAGTTATGGTTCCTTTGATCGCTCCAACGTTACTTGGATAACTGTGGCAATTCTAGAGCTAATACATGCCAACGAGCGCTGACCTCCGGGGATGCGTGCATTTATCAGATCCAAAACCCATGCGGGCCAATCTCGGTTGCCCCGGCCGCTTTGGTGACTCTAGATAACTTCGAGCCGATCGCGCGCCCTTTGTGGCGGTGACGTCTCATTCGAATGTCTGCCCTATCAACTTTCGATGGTACTTTCTGTGCCTACCATGGTGACCACGGGTAACGGGGAATCAGGGTTCGATTCCGGAGAGGGAGCCTGAGAAACGGCTACCACATCCAAGGAAGGCAGCAGGCGCGCAAATTACCCACTCCCGACTCGGGGAGGTAGTGACGAAAAATAACAATACAGGACTCTTTCGAGGCCCTGTAATTGGAATGAGTACACTTTAAATCCTTTAACGAGGATCCATTGGAGGGCA
>NZ_JAOYTJ010000025.1 GCF_025846855.1 Pararhizobium sp. BT-229 | reverse complement strand
TGACTGGAGGTCAGAAATGAACATCAAGAGCCTTCTTCTCGGCTCCGCTGCAGCTCTCGCAGCAGTATCCGGCGCACAGGCAGCTGACGCAATCGTAGCTGCTGAGCCGGAACCAATGGAATACGTTCGCGTTTGCGACGCTTTCGGCACTGGCTACTTCTACATCCCGGGCACGGAAACCTGCCTGAAGATCGGCGGTTACGTCCGTTTCCAGACCAACTTCGGCCGTGACCGTTCGGGCACGTCTGACTGGGATACCTTCACCCGCGGTCAGCTGCAGTTCGACGCCAAGAACGACACGGAACTTGGCACGCTCGAAAGCACGATCGTTCTGCAGACCAACGCTGACAGCTCTGTCAACGGCGGCTCGACCTTCCTTGACACGGCTTCGATCGCGATCGCCGGCTTCAAGTTCGGCTACTACTACAGCTGGTGGGACGATGGCATCGCTGGCGAAACCGACGCGCTTGCTACCAACACCATCTTCAACTCGATCTCGTACACCTACGATGGCGGCGCATTCAAGGCCGGTATCTCGGTTGACGAAAT
>NZ_JAOYTJ010000024.1 GCF_025846855.1 Pararhizobium sp. BT-229 | reverse complement strand
GGAGGCAAATGCCATCGGCATCAAAAACATCGAGGGCGAGACGCGGGACTTGCGTGCCATCTGGATTGCCACGGGTATCATGATCGCGAGCGCGCCGATGTTCTTGATGAATGCGGATAGCACCGCGACAATCACGACGAGGATGATGAGTTGAGCTCGAGGACCGCTTTTTTCAGGAGAGAACCGCCGTAGTGCGATGTCCATAAATCCGGACCTTGATATTGCCGCACTGACAACCAGCGCGCTTCCAACGATGATGACGATATCGTCCGCGAATCCCGTGAAAGCCTCCTTCGCCGGCACAATCCCGACAGCTATGGCTACGAGCAGAGAGCCAGCGGCGACGACATCGTATCGATAGCGTCCCCACACGAAAGCACCCATCATCAAGGCGATAATCAGAAGAGAAAGCCATTGATCCGTGCGCATGTTTTTACATCCTGGTCGGTGCTCGTAAACTCGCGAAACGGCAGAAGGATGCGAAGGAAAAACAATTTCTGCATTCACGGTTGCAGGTCAAAGGTTCGCTTGAATCGAAGTCCGGGCATGCCGAGACTGGCGCTTAGAAGACGGAGCTTGGGCAAGGCAAAAAA
>NZ_JAOYTJ010000020.1 GCF_025846855.1 Pararhizobium sp. BT-229 | reverse complement strand
GGTGGGTTCAAGGATGAAGTGCGACTTGCAATAGATAACAACGGTTTATCCTTGCAAGGAATGAGACATGAAGCGCACCTACTCCCAGATCGATCTGGATGAACGCCGCAAGATTGCCCGCTGGCGCACGGCTGGGATCAGCGTTGACGTGATCGCCGAGAAACTGCACCGACATCGCTCAACCATTTTCCGGGAGCTGCGCCGCAATACGTTCGAGGATCGTGAGATGCCGGACCTCAACGGCTACTATTGCGTGATGGCCAATGATATGGCGCGAGAACGGCGGGCCAAGCTGCGCAAACTTGCCCGGTTCTCTGTTCTGCGCCAATCGGTGATTGAGCGCATCCTGCATGGCTGGTCGCCGCAACAGATTGCCGGCCGATTGCAGCTTGAGCGCCATCCGATCTCCGTCAGCCATGAGACGATCTATAAGTTCGCCTATTCCTCGGATGGTCATGCGATCAAACTGTGGCGACATCTGCCGGAGCATCGTGCCAGACGCCGGCCGCGGCACGCCAGACGCCGCCACGGTCGCCGGTTCACTCCCGATGTCAACATCTTGTATCGCCCGGACGCCGTCGCCGAGCGCAAACAGTTCGGGCATTGGGAATGCGATCTCATCCAGTTTCGCAAGAAGTTCGGAAAAGCCAACGTGACGTCGCTGGTCGAACGGGTCAGTCGCTTCGCCGTCTTCCTGCGCAACAATGACAGGCAATCGAGACCCGTGATGGACGGGCTGATCCAGGTTCTCCACTCTCTACCCCATCTCGCCCGCCGCTCGATCACCTTTGACCGTGGGACTGAGTTCACAGACTGGCCCTACTTGCAGGCGAGCATCGGCGCGCAAACATGGTTCTGTGATCCGCAGTCACCCTGGCAGAAAGGCACCGTCGAGAACACCAACAGACGGGCCAGGAAATGGCTATCGCGAGAGGTCGACCCACTGTCACTCAGCGACCGCGATCTTGCAGAGATCTGCAATCATCTGAACGCGACACCACGCAAATGCCTCGGCTACAAAACCCCCGCCGAAGTCTTCCGCCAGAAACTCCTCGCCCAGATCAGGCGCACCGGGTAACCTGTCCAAGCCCAAGTCGCGCTTCGGCGTGAACTCACA
>NZ_JAOYTJ010000019.1 GCF_025846855.1 Pararhizobium sp. BT-229 | reverse complement strand
CACGCAAATGCCTCGGCTACAAAACCCCCGCCGAAGTCTTCCGCCAGAAACTCCTCGCCCAGATCAGGCGCACCGGGTAACCTGTCCAAGCCCAAGTCGCGCTTCGGCGTGAACTCACATCTTTGGTTTGGTTCAGAGGAACGGAAGGATGGATCGCCAGTACAGGATTTTGCCGCCGGTCAATCAATGGCTGTAAGAGCTGGTTGCCTGATTGGCAGAATCTTCGATTCTGTCAATCAGTCAGAAATACCCGATCAAGCGCTGTTGGCCTCCCCTCCACAACCCCGGCCGGTTCCGTGGAGGCCAACGGCTTGCCGACTTAGTGCCTATTTGTGCCGCTCTAATATTGGAACGCACACATCAAGGTCATGGGAAGCGAGATGTGCGTAGCGCATCGTCATTTGGAGGGTCTGATGGCCGAGCCACATCTGAACGCGGCGTATGTCGATGCCGCCTCTCACCAGTCTTGATGCGCAGGTATGTCTTAGGACGTGGGGCACGACATCACTGTCGGTGGCCAGGCCCACTTCCATTTTCGCCTGATTCCAAACTGCGCGGAATTGCTGTTGATCAATAGTGACGAACGGTCCGGTTTGTTCGGCTTGCCGCGCCACTGCGGTGACGGCACGTGACGTTAACGGTACCGATCGGCTTCTTCCCGATTTGGTCACCCAGAATGTTACCCGATCATCATGGATGTCGTTCCATCGGAGACTGATCGCCTCACCCAATCGAGCCCCGGTATCGACAAGGAATATGCAAAAGCGATGATAGAGTTCGGAATGGCGTTGGATCGCAGCAAAGAGGCGATCCTCCTCCTCATATTCAAGGAAGCGTATACGTCCGGCTTTTTCTTTCTGTCGCCGGAATTCCGGTAAACTGTGCACGTCTCCCATCTTGAACGCCTTTCGCAACAGTTTGCTCAGCGCCGCCATCTTCCGATTGATGGTTGCGTTGCTGTTGCCGCGTTTGCGCAAGGAGGCGATCAGGCTATCGAGCATTTCATCGGTGAATACCGAGAACTCAGACGTCACCAACAGTTGGTGGAGCTCGTGTATAAAGGCCGTCACATTGTATTTGTGGGACCCTGGCTCCCAGAGCAAATCTCCATAGCGCTCAAAGAGCAATTTGAGAGACACGCTCTTAACTGACTTGGTAGGGCCGCCGACAGCGAACTGGTAATGGAGACTGTAAGCTCCAATACCCGCGTTTTCAAAGTCGGCGTTCTCGCCTGCTTTGTCTTGAACTCGGCCCAAGGTGCACCTCTTTGGATGAGGTGATACAAGGACTGCCTCGTTCGGTATTCAACTTAAAACCTGCGTCGAACGGACCGCAGAATCCTGCGCCATCAGCAACAGTTACTCAAATGCAACAGCCCGCAACCCCTGAAAGAGGCTGCGGGCGATTGATAATCCGATCAGATGATCAGATTAGAAGTCACGCTGCAGACGGATGAAGCCGGAGACTTCGTCGCCGCCGACGGTGTTGATCGAGCCATCAGCACGCTCAAATTCGCCGTCGTCGATGTCCTGGTACTGAACGGTAACCAGCGACTTCAGGCCATCGGTGATCTGGTAGCCAGCAGTGATGCCAACGCGCCATGCATCAACGCCATCGAGGAAGGCGTAGTCGCTGAAGTACTGAGCAGCCGGGGTGATCGTCAGCTTGTCGGTTGCCTTGAACTCGTACGATGCTGCAACGGTCCATTCGGATTCGTTGTAGTATACGTTCGGGTCAGTTGCGTAGACACCTGCGAGTGCGAAGGTGCCCGGACCAACTTCAGCCGTCAAGATTGCGCGGATGGCGCCATCGTCACGTTCCGTGTCGTAACCGCCGACCAAGGTAGCCGTCACGCCACCGACCGAGCCGGAGACCATGCCAGCTACGCCAACGCCGTTGTCCTTACGACCGAAATCGTTCGGGAGATCCCTCAGATCAACAACGCCGTCGAGCGAATCGCGGCCGATGCCTTCGATTTCGTCAACCGAGATACCGGCCTTGAATGCGCCGCCATCGTAGGTGTACGAGATCGAGTTGAAGATGGTGTTGGTAGCAAGCGCGTCGGTTTCGCCAGCGATGCCATCGTCCCACCA
>NZ_JAOYTJ010000017.1 GCF_025846855.1 Pararhizobium sp. BT-229 | reverse complement strand
TGACCATTACCGCCACCCCCACCCCCGGTTCTCAGCTTGTTACTGCGAAGGATCACACGCTTGTGATGATCGACTTTCAGTCGCAGATGGCGTTTGCGACCAAGTCGATCGACGCGGTGACGCTGCGCAACAATGCAGCCCTGGTTGCCCATGCGGCTGCCGGTTTCGGCGTTTCGACGATCCTGACGACGGTTGCGGAGAAGAGCTTTTCCGGCCCGATGTTCGAGGAGATCACCGCTGCCTTCCCCGGCCAGAAGCTGCTGGATCGCACCTCGATGAACACCTGGGAAGACGCCGGCGTGATCAAGGAGATCAATGCGATTGGCAAGACCCGCCTGGTGTTCTCCGGCCTGTGGACCGGCGTCTGCATCGTCGGGCCGACGCTGTCGGCGCTGGAGCAGGGCTTCGAGGTCTACGTCATTGCCGATGCCTGCGGCGACGTTTCCGAGGAAGCGCATGAACGGGCGATGCAGCGGATGATCCAGGCCGGCGCACGGCCGATGACCTCGCTGCAATATCTGCTCGAACTGCAGCGCGACTGGGCTCGCACCGAGACCTACGAGATGACCACCGGCATCGCCAAGAAGTTCGGCGGCGCCTACGGCCTCGGCATCATCTATGCCAAGACCATGTTCGGCGCATCCGAAGGACACTGATCCTGCGACAGCGACACCGGATGCCAGCCATCCGGTGTCGCTTGAACTTGCATCCCTCCTATCCGCCGGAGCAGTCCCATGAAGATATACCTCCTGTCGCTCGGCGCCGGACTTCTCGTCGGCATCATCTATGGTCTCATCAATGTCCGCTCACCGGCGCCGCCGGTGATTGCGCTGATCGGGCTGCTCGGCATTCTTGTCGGCGAGCAGGCGGTGCCGCTGGTCAAGCGCCTGATGTCCGGCGATGCGGTCACGGTGTCGTGGTTCAACAACCACTGCGTCCCGCATGTGTTCGGCGAACTGCCGACCGGCCATCGGCAGGCTGTTGTCATCGGCGACAAGCCCGAGGAGACCAGTTGATGCCGACCCGCCGCAGCTTTCTGGGTGCCGCCTCGAGCCTTGCCTTTCCCGGCCTGCTTTCGCCTGCCCTTGCCGCTGATCCGATTTCGACGACAGGAGACAACCCCATGCACGCCGACCTGATCCTGCATACCGGCCTCATCACCACGCTCGACCGCAGCAAGCCGGCGGCAAGCGCCGTCGCCATCAAGGATGGCACGTTCCTGGCGGTCGGCGACAATGCCGAGGTCATGGCCTTTGCCGGGCCGGACACCAGGATCGTCGACCTGAAGGGCAGGCGGGTGCTGCCGGGGCTGATCGACAACCATACCCACGTCGTGCGCGGCGGGCTGAACTTCAACATGGAATTGAGATGGGACGGCGTGCGCTCGCTGGCCGATGCCATGGAGATGCTGAAGCGGCAGGTGGCGATCACGCCGGCGCCGCAATGGGTGCGGGTCGTCGGCGGCTTCACCGAGCATCAGTTCGCCGAAAAACGGCTGCCGACGCTGGACGAGATCAATGCGGTGGCCCCCGATACGCCGGTGTTCCTGCTGCATCTCTACGACCGGGCGCTCTTGAACGGCGCGGCCCTCCGGGCCGTCGGCTATACCAGGGATACGCCGGCTCCGCATGGCGGCGAGATCACCCGCGATGGCAACGGCAACCCGACCGGACTGCTGCTGGCCAAGCCGAATGCGGCCATCCTCTACGCGACGCTGGCCAAGGGACCGAAACTGCCCTTCGAGCATCAGGTCAATTCGACCCGGCATTTCATGCGCGAACTCAACCGGCTCGGCGTCACCGGCGTCATCGATGCCGGCGGCGGGTTCCAGAACTATCCCGACGACTATGCCGTCATCCAGAGGCTCGCCGACGACAACCAGATGACGGTGCGGCTGGCCTACAATCTCTTTACCCAGAAGCCGAAGGAAGAGAAGGAAGACTTCCTCAACTGGACGGCCTCGGTGAAGTACAAGCAGGGCAGCGACTATTTCCGCCACAACGGCGCCGGCGAGATGCTGGTGTTCTCCGCCGCCGATTTCGAGGATTTCCGCCAGCCGCGCCCCGACATGCCGCCGGAGATGGAAGGCGAACTCGAGGACGTGGTGCGGATCCTTGCCGAGAACCGCTGGCCCTGGCGGCTGCACGCCACCTATGACGAGACGATCTCCCGCGCCCTCGACGTGTTCGAGAAGGTCAACCAGGATATTCCGCTCGAAGGCCTCAACTGGTTCTTCGACCATGCCGAGACGATCTCCGACCGCTCGATCGACCGGATCGCGGCACTCGGCGGCGGCATCGCCGTACAGCACCGCATGGCCTATCAGGGCGAATATTTCGTCGAACGCTACGGGCTGGGCGCGGCCGAGGCGACGCCGCCGATCGCCAGGATGCTGGAAAAGGGCGTGCATGTCTCGGCCGGCACCGATGCCACCCGCGTTGCCTCCTACAATCCGTGGGTTTCGCTCTCCTGGATGATCACCGGCCGCACGGTCGGCGGCCTGCGGATCACGCCGCAGCGCAACTGCCTCGACCGCGAGACGGCGCTTCGGATGTGGACCGAGAACGTTACCTGGTTTTCCAACGAGGTCGGCAAGAAGGGCCGGATCGAAAAGGGCCAGTTCGCCGACCTGATCGTGCCGGACAAGGATTTCTTCGCCTGCGCCGAGGACGAGATTTCCTTTCTCACCTCCGATCTCACCCTGGTCGGCGGCAAGGTGGTCTATGGCGCCGGCATCTTTGCCGAACTTGACGACAACGATGTGCCGCCTGCCATGCCCGACTGGTCGCCGGTCAAGACCTTCAAGGGCTATGCCGCCTGGGGCGAGCCGGACGGGGCGGGCAGGAATTCGCTGCGCATGAAGGCGGCGAGCCTTTGCGGCTGCGCCAATTCCTGTAACGTGCATGGCCACGACCATGCCGGCGCCTGGTCCGCCAAACTGCCGATCGCCGACCTGAAGGGTTTCTTCGGGGCACTCGGCTGCGCCTGCTGGGCCGTATGACGTTCAAGCAGAGGGAAAAAACGATGCCGACAATGGAAGCCAAACTCGCGCGGGTCTGCACACCGGTCTTCACCAGCCATCCGGTGCGCTGGCTGGGACTGCTTTTGCTCTGCTCCGCCTATCTCCAGGGCGCCCTGATGAAGCTCTTCGATTTCAACGCCGCCATTGCCGAGATGGAGCATTTCGGGCTGCTGCCGGCAAAGCCATTTGCAGCCGTGGTCATCCTGTTCGAGCTTGGCGCCTCCGCCATGGTGATCAGCGGCTTCTGCCGCTGGATCGGCGCCCTGTCGCTGTCCGCCTTCACCCTGATGGCAACCTTCATCGCCCTGCGCTTCTGGGACATGCCGCTCGGGCAGGAGCGCCTCATGGCGACCAACGCCTTCTTCGAACATCTCGGCCTCGCCGGCGCCTTCCTGCTCGTCGCATGGTACGACCTGCACAAATGGCGCCGAGGTGAGACAGACTGGAGCTGAGGCTCTGTGAATCCGGCTAATA
>NZ_JAOYTJ010000016.1:2500-6637 GCF_025846855.1 Pararhizobium sp. BT-229 | reverse complement strand
TGGTTGCGGGGGCAGGATTTGAACCTGCGGCCTTCAGGTTATGAGCCTGACGAGCTACCGGGCTGCTCCACCCCGCGTTATCTCTGCATTCGGCTTTAGCCGAATGTCGGATTACCAGCGCAAATCCCTTTGGGATTTGTCGCGTCACCAGCGTTTTGCGTTAGCAAAATCGCGTCTCTGTATCCGTGCAAGTCCGAAGGACTTGTCGCGGTTGCGTCACCGCTTGCGGTGATGCTTGTTGCCGGAGCAAATTGCTAGAGGCAATTTGTCTCCTGTGAGGGACGTGCGACCAAGTTTGGTGATCGATTGCCCCTGTATCTCGCACTTTTCCGGTCTTAATTATACCGAAGCAAAAAGGCCGCTTGAGGGCGGCCTGGCTGTTCGGCTGAGCCGGAGGATGAAGAGAAGATGTTTTTTGCTGATCATGCAGCTTATCACCCGCCTTTCGGCGGGCGGCGCATGATGTTTGGTATTCTCTTGCCTTTAATAGACCTGGCAGCGACCTACTCTCCCGCGTCTTAAGACGGAGTACCATTGGCGCAGGGGCGTTTCACGGCCGTGTTCGGAATGGGAACGGGTGCAGCCACCCCGCAATAACCACCAGGTCAACTAAGGGCAAGAATGTCACCGGCGACGGTGACAAACCAAAATGAGAAGCTGGCGAGGGAAACCCTCTTTCTTATATTTTTGAACACGTCTTTTTTTCAAGCTGCTTGAGGCACTTGCCGGAGCAAAGCTCCGCAAGGCCAAGCGGCCGTCGCGTCTCGTGACGCGGCCCGTCCGGAGCGCTATGCGCGTCAGGACAGAGAAAGCATCATTGAAGCGCCAGAGGCGCTTCGATGAGCACTAGCAATGAGAACAATCAAGCCAATCGAACGATTAGTACCGGTAAGCTTCACACATTGCTGCGCTTCCACACCCGGCCTATCAACGTGGTAGTCTTCCACGGTTCTCAAGGGAATACTCGTTTTCAGGTTGGTTTCCCGCTTAGATGCCTTCAGCGGTTATCCATTCCATATATAGCTACCCTGCTATGCGGCTGGCGCCACAACAGGTCCACCAGAGATATGTCCATCCCGGTCCTCTCGTACTAGGGACAGATCCTGTCAATATTCCTACACCCACGGCAGATAGGGACCGAACTGTCTCACGACGTTCTGAACCCAGCTCACGTACCGCTTTAATTGGCGAACAGCCAAACCCTTGGGACCTGCTCCAGCCCCAGGATGCGATGAGCCGACATCGAGGTGCCAAACAACCCCGTCGATATGGACTCTTGGGGGTCATCAGCCTGTTATCCCCGGCGTACCTTTTATCCGTTGAGCGATGGCCCTTCCACACGGGACCACCGGATCACTATGACCGACTTTCGTCTCTGCTCGACTTGTCAGTCTCGCAGTCAGGCGGGCTTATGCCATTGCACTCGACGACCGATTTCCGACCGGTCTGAGCCCACCATCGCGCGCCTCCGTTACTCTTTCGGAGGCGACCGCCCCAGTCAAACTACCCACCATACACTGTCCCGGATCCGGATAACGGACCGCGGTTAGACATCCATGACGATAAGGGTGGTATTTCAAGGATGGCTCCACGAGAACTGGCGTCCCCGCTTCAAAGCCTACCACCTATCCTACACATGCCGACACGAATGCCAGTGTAAAGCTATAGTAAAGGTGCACGGGGTCTTTCCGTCTGACCGCAGGAACCCCGCATCTTCACGGGGAATTCAATTTCACTGAGTCTATGCTGGAGACAGCGGGGAAGTCGTTACGCCATTCGTGCAGGTCGGAACTTACCCGACAAGGAATTTCGCTACCTTAGGACCGTTATAGTTACGGCCGCCGTTTACTGGGGCTTCAGTTCAAAGCTTGCACCTCTCCCTTTAACCTTCCAGCACCGGGCAGGCGTCAGACCCTATACGTCGTTTTGCAACTTCGCAGAGCCCTGTGTTTTTGATAAACAGTCGCTACCCCCTGGTCTGTGCCACCCCAACACACTTGCGTGCGGTGGGGTCACGCTTCTTCCGAAGTTACGCGTGCAATTTGCCGAGTTCCTTCAGCATAGTTCTCTCAAGCGCCTTGGTATACTCTACCTGACCACCTGTGTCGGTTTCGGGTACGGTCTATACGGTGGAGCTATTTCCTGGAACCGCTCCGCTGCCCAACCAATCCAATAAGGTTGAACAACTTGTGCAATCCGTCACTACCACCAGGCCCACGAATATTAACGTGGTTCCCATCGACTACGCATTTCTGCCTCATCTTAGGGGCCGGCTAACCCTGCTCAGATTAACTTTAAGCAGGAACCCTTGGTCTTTCGGCGAGGGAGTCTCTCACTCCCTTTATCGTTACTCATGTCAACATTCGCACTTCCGATACCTCCAGGAGCCCTCACGGGTCTCCCTTCACAGGCTTACGGAACGCTCCGCTACCACAGCGCAAACCCGAAGGTTTGTCGCTATCCTCAGCTTCGGTGCATGGCTTTAGCCCCGTTACATTTTCGGCGCAAAGACCCTTATTTAGACCAGTGAGCTGTTACGCTTTCTTTAAATGATGGCTGCTTCTAAGCCAACATCCTGGTTGTTTTGGGATCCTCACATCCTTTCCCACTTAGCCATGACTTGGGGACCTTAGCTGGAGGTCAGGGTTGTTGCCCTCTTCACGACGGACGTTAGCACCCGCCGTGTGTCTGCCGACTAGTACTCCTCGGTATTCGGAGTTTGGTTAGGATCAGTAAGACGGTGAGTCCCCATAGCCCATCCAGTGCTCTACCCCCGAGGGTATTCGGTCGACGCACTACCTAAATAGTTTTCGCGGAGAACCAGCTATTTCCGAGTTTGATTGGCCTTTCACCCCTAGCCACAAGTCATCCCAATCTATTGCAACAGATGCGGGTTCGGTCCTCCAGTTGGTGTTACCCAACCTTCAACCTGCTCATGGCTAGATCACTCGGTTTCGGGTCTAATGCGACGAACTGAACGCCCTGTTCAGACTCGCTTTCGCTGCGCCTTCACCTATCGGCTTAAGCTTGCTCGTCACACTAAGTCGTTGACCCATTATACAAAAGGTACGCCGTCACCCTTGCGGGCTCCGACTGTTTGTAGGCAACCGGTTTCAGGTTCTATTTCACTCCCCTTGTCGGGGTGCTTTTCACCTTTCCCTCACGGTACTTGTTCGCTATCGGTCATGCACGAGTACTTAGGCTTGGAGGGTGGTCCCCCCAATTTCAAACAGGATTTCACGTGTCCCGCCTTACTCAAGGACAATGAGTGTTCTACATGTACGGGGCTATCACCCGCTACGGCCGGACTTTCCATTCCGTTCCACTTTATTCCTCATTGCCACTGGCCTGGTCCGCGTTCGCTCGCCACTACTTGCGGAGTCTCGGTTGATGTCCTTTCCTGCAGGTACTTAGATGTTTCAGTTCCCTGCGTTCGCTTCTTACCCCTATGTATTCGAAGGTAAGATACCTTATCACAATGCTTAGAAACCCAAGCCGTCAGAGACGGTTTGGATTTTCTAAGCATTTAAGGTGGGTTTCCCCATTCGGAAATCCATGGATCAAAGCTTATTCGCAGCTCCCCACGGCTTATCGCAGCGTATCACGTCCTTCATCGCCTGTGCATGCCAAGGCATCCACCAATTGCCCTTATTTCACTTGATCGTTCTCATTGCCAATGCTCATCCTTAAGCCACCATCCCGAAGGGATGGGGCGATGCAGCTACCTTTTACAGCCACACCAAATCCAGACGCCATCGACGTGTTCGATTTGATCCTCCTATGAAGGCACGCCGGTGCACTTCGAGGTCAAATCTTAAGACCAGCTTCTCGAGATCTGTCCGGGGATGCGCGGTCAGGCAACATCCATCAACATGCCGTCAGAGATGTTTTAGAAACACCAAAATCCCCAAATCCCGAAGGATTTGAAGTTTCAGCGGTCCAAACCACCAACAACAAACATGCCTTGAGTAACAAACTTCCTACCTACCTCCAGTCCCTCCACCATATCCGATCGGCTAGATCATCCATGGTTTCGATGAGACTGGGCTCGGACGCTGCGAGCAATCTTTCGATCACCCTCAACACCTGGAAGCTTCCAGACATATCTTCTCTTCACAATGTAATCAGAACAGGCAT
>NZ_JAOYTJ010000015.1 GCF_025846855.1 Pararhizobium sp. BT-229 | reverse complement strand
GGTAATCCGACATTCGGCTAAAGCCGAATGCAGAGATAACGCGGGGTGGAGCAGCCCGGTAGCTCGTCAGGCTCATAACCTGAAGGCCGCAGGTTCAAATCCTGCCCCCGCAACCAAATAAGCTTGCAAATTTGCCCATGCAAGTCGTTTCAACGAAAGCTCCTCCGCACAAGCGTCCCGCTGGCTTTTTTCAGCATTCATCCTTTGGGTCGCGGTAGAAGGGCGCCCATCGCGCCGCGCGGGTGATGGCCACTCGTCAAAAATGGCGTCCGGTCGGATCCACCGAGCGCCGATTTCTGGGCGGGCCTTTCGGCGCGCAATTCCACCCTCAGATCAGGCCAGGCACGACGAACACCAACCACGCCACCACCGGGCCGATGACGGCGATCAGTGCGCTGTAGATCAGCAGTTGGCTGCCCATTCAGCGATGGCACTTCGGGCATGATCGAGCCCGAAGAATAAGCTTTCGAGGAAATTCTCCGTGGCAGGTCACACGGAAAAGAAGATATGGTGCTTATACCTAGTTTATTGAAATGTTGATGGACGCTAGCTCGGAAAATACATGGAGGATTGCAGAGCGACAGCGCCGCTTCTATTTGAAAACTGGCGTCTGAAATAATTTTAGCAGGATTGTTTTCACTCTAAACGGAATTTCTGCATTCGGCTGTATTTTTCTGCCGCCCGTCTTGCCGTACACGCATGCACCCGAATATTGAACGGTGGGGCAAGATCGGTCATGGTGAGGTGGCGACGGGCGGTGCGGTTTTAGGGGATTCTGCGCTATAAACGCACACGCGAAACCTTGGTCGCGTCGGAGTTCGCAAAATGAAAATTGGAAGCGAATAAAGGGGTCTGCGGTTTCTGCGGCCCAATAGGGGGGGAGCTTTAGAGCTGCTTCACAATCTGCCGCGGTTTTATACAGGATCTATCGCCGCATAACGCCCATTTGGTTCAACACGCCAGCCCGATATTCTGGTCCAAATTTCAGCGGTTCCGCATCTTCAGAATGTAGCAACCAGCTGCCCAGATATCCTCGACGACCACAGACGGTGCGGGTTTGACACTGTTCTCGTCGCCGGAGCGATATTTCCCGGTTCGAACGAGAATGCCCTTTCCGACACCCGCAGAAAGTGCGCCGGCGACGTCGCTCTCCGCATCGTCGCCCACCATGGCAACATCGGCCGGCTCGCAACCCGTGCTCGCCACGGCCGCCTGGAAGAATTCCGGCGACGGCTTGCCGAACAGCCTCGCCTTCCTGCCGCTGGCACATTCGAGCGCCTCGACAAAGAGGCCCGCGTCCAGACTGAGATGCCCGTCAAGATCGCGGAACACCCGGTTGCGGGCAAGTGCTAGAAATGGTGCACCATTCTGCAGTTCGCGGAAGGCCGCATTCATATTGTCATAGGTAAAACGCTGAGCCGCATCGCCGAGGACGATCGCAACCGGTCCTTCGGTGCGGCAATCGGCGAAGTCTTCCTCAAGGTCGGGATGGACCAGCAAATGCGGCGCGTAACCGTTCTTATCCAACCAGGCACGGGCCGCCGCAACGGGTGTGAAGACCTCGTGCGGAGCCGCGATGATACCGAAGGACTGGAGTTGCTGAATAAGCTGACGTTTGGATTGCCGCGTTGTGTTTGTCAGGAACCTGATAGGGATTTCGGCAGCGCGCAGGTGCGATACCGACTCGACGGCCCCAGGCAGCGCCGCGTCGCCATCACAAAGCACGCCGGAGATATCCAGCAGAACGCCCTCGATCATGAGAGAATACTGCATGAGCGCGAAGGGTCGGTCAATGGACTGTGGATCGGATGCTACTCGATCGATGCGATAGGGAGGCGCCATGATTTCCGTGGGTCACTATTTATCGTGTCAGAACCAATCGAAAAGACCGAGTTCGTGTACTTCGCGTCTTGCACGGCACCCAGATGTGGCCCGAAGACATCACGACGGAATAACCTCAAACCACGCTCCTCACCTTGACCAGCATCACTGCGATGCATCAATGGCCCCATGAAATCAGGTTCATTACGCCGCTGATCGGTGATTCCCGTCGTGAGTCTCCCAACCGGAACGGCGTCTCCTATAAGCGTTCTATAAGCAGCCGCACGGTTTCACATTTAGGAGCTTGTCGGCCGCCTCAACGGTCTCTCGAGCCCATAATGTCCTTGGTCGCGTCCTTGTTCTATGCTGAAGCAATCGGCACGTCGTTTTCCTTGTGGTCATGACTTCTCAGAATTTCGACCTGTATCGATGACGGAATTGCGTGTGATCGGGCAACGATAGGAGCTCCATGATCGTCGTGCTGCAAAGTGTTTCAAAATCCTACCAGACTGCAGAAGGTCCGCTTGAGGTTCTGCACGACATTGACCTTTCGCTGGAGGCCGGAAGAAGCCTTGCCCTGACAGGCGAGTCCGGCAGCGGAAAGAGCACGCTCCTGCACCTTGCCGCGGGCCTTGATCAACCCGATTCCGGCCGGATAGAGATCGCCGGGCAGGAGATATCACGGCTCAGTGATGTCGGACGCGCCGCCCTTCGGCGGTCCGTGGTCGGGCTGGTGTTTCAGCAGTTCAACCTGATCCCGTCGCTGGATGTTGCCGCGAACCTTGCCTTTCATGCGCGTCTTGCTGGGCGGTACGATCCGACCTGGCAAACGGAACTGACGGAACGGCTCGGGCTGGGTGCCCTGTTGAAGCGCTATCCGGAACAGCTATCCGGCGGGCAGCAGCAGCGCGTAGCGATCGGACGGACATTGGCCGCACGGCCCAAACTCGTGTTGGCCGACGAGCCGACCGGCAATCTGGACGAGACGACCGGCGATGCAGTTCTGGCGCTAATGCTTTCGCTGGTGACTGAGACCGGGGCGGCCCTGCTGATGGTTACGCATTCCATGCGGCTTGCCGAACGGCTGGATGCCCGCGTCCATCTCCACTCCGGGCGGATCGCGTGATGTGGCAAGCCGCCATGTCTGTTTTGCTGTCCCATTGGCGGCGCCGGCCGATGCAGCTGCTGATGCTGCTGATGGGCCTGTCGCTGGCGACGGCGCTGTGGTCCGGGGTTCAGGCGATCAATGCCGAAGCCCGTGCCAGTTATGATCGCGCCGCTTCCATTCTCGGCCAGGACCGGCTGGAGCAACTGGTGCGGGCGGACGGCGGAGTGATCCCGCAGCACGTTTTTGTCGAACTCCGTCGGGCAGGGTGGCTAGTGTCACCCGTCATCGAGGGACAGCTACGTCTCGGCGCAATCCGGTTGCACATGATCGGCATCGAACCGCTGAGCCTGCCGGTTGAAGCGCAGCAGGTCGATCTCGGAGGCGGCGACGGTCTGCTTCAGTTCATTATGCCGCCGGGGCTCATCTACGTTCCGCCCGAAACCGCGGCGCAGCTGTCGGGTCAACAACTGCCGCCAATACGCATTGCGGCCAATATACTTCCTGGCATCGCCATAACAGATATCGGGATTGCCCAGGGACTACTCGAAAAGCCCCGGCAGATCAGCCGGCTGATCCTCTCCCCCGACCAGCCAGAAGGCCGCCCGTCACTTGCGGCAATCGCGCCTGAGTTGGTGCTGAAGAAACCAGATGCGCAAGGTGATCTGGCGAGGCTAACAGACAGCTTCCACCTGAACCTCACCGCATTTGGCTTTCTTGCCTTCGCCGTCGGCCTCTTCATCGTCTATTCCGCAATCGGCCTTGCCTTCGAGCAGCGCCGTCCGACCTTTCGCACACTTCGTTCGCTTGGGTTATCGGCGCGCGCGCTGACCGGCCTTCTTCTGGCCGAACTCATCATGCTTGCGCTGGTGGCCGGCATCGTCGGCGTGGCGATCGGTTATCTCGTGGCCTCGTTCCTTCTTCCGGGCGTCGCGGCCACCCTGCAAGGACTTTATGGCGCAAACGTACCCGGCACGCTCACACTGCGTCCGCAATGGTGGGTGACAGGACTGGGGATCGCCGTGGCCGGCACGCTCGTTTCCGCCGCGCAAAGCCTCTGGCGGGTGTGGCGCATGCCGTTGCTGGCGCCGGCGCAACCACGCGCCTGGGCGCGCGCCTCCGAAGCCGCACTGCGGTTCCAGGCCTTTGCCGCGCTCGGCCTTTTTGCGACGACGATCGGGCTCGGCCTGTGGGGGGCGGGGTTGGTCGTGGGGTTTGCCATTCTTGGCGGTTTACTGCTGGGTGCTGCGCTACTGCTGCCGGTGGTCCTCGCACTGTTCCTGGCTCTGATGCAGAGATGGGCATCTCGGCCCGTCGCGCAATGGTTCTGGGCCGATACACGCCAGCAGCTTCCAGGTCTTTCGCTGGCTCTGATGGCATTGCTCCTGGCTCTCTCGGCCAATGTGGGCGTCGGCACGATGGTGTCGAGCTTCCGCCTGACCTTCACCGGCTGGTTGGATCAGCGGCTGGCTGCCGAGCTTTATGTGACCGCGCGTAGCGAGACTGAGGCGCAAGCGCTGCGCCAGTGGCTCCGCCCGAAGGTGGACGCGGTGCTGCCGATCTGGAGCGTGAAGGGCGTGGTCAACCAGCAACCGGCGGAAATCTACGGCATGGCGGAGCATTCGACCTATCGTAACAACTGGCCGCTGCTTGAGGCGCTCCCCGACGTCTGGGATCGGATTGCGCGCGGCGAGGCCTCGCTGGTGAACGAACAGCTGGCACGCCGCGATAACCTCGTTGTCGGCGACAGGCTCCTTCTGCCCGGAGGCTGGGACACTCTGTTAGCAGGCGTCTATTCCGATTACGGCAATCCGACGGGACAAGTGATCGTCGGTATCGATGCGCTGGTAACGCATTATCCGGATGTGTCGCGGCTTCGATATGGTCTGCGTCTGTCGCCGCCGGATGCGGCGGGTCTCGCCGTTGAGCTTCGCAACGCGTTCGATCTTCCGTCCCAAAATCTCGTCGATCAGGCGAGCCTGAAGCGGCGGTCGCTGCAGATCTTCGAGCAGACGTTTGCCGTAACTGCCACGTTGAATGTGCTAACGCTCGGCGTCGCGGGTCTGGCGATGTTCGCAAGCCTGATGACACTTTCGGGCATGCGGTTGCCGCAGCTTGCACCGATCTGGGCGATGGGGCTGACACGACGACATCTGGTTCTCCTCGAACTGGCGAGAACCATGGTTCTTGCCGTCACCACCCTGGTCGCGGCACTGCCAGTCGGTCTTGGTCTCGCCTGGGTTCTGCTTGCCATCGTCAATGTCGAGGCATTCGGATGGCGGCTGCCGATTTATCTGTTCCCGGCGGACTGGCTGCGCCTCGGCGCGCTGGCGCTTGCTGCCGCCCTGCTTTCGGCGCTAATCCCGCTGCGGCGGCTGGCTGCGATTGCGCCCTCCGATCTTGTCAAGGTGTTTGCCAATGAACGCTAAGCCTTGGTTTTTAGGCCTCTGCGCCATCGCCCTCATGCTGAGCGGTATCGCCTTGCGAAACCCGGTCGAGGCACAAGGGTTTGCCGGCCTCGGCACGACGGCGGAAGGTTTCGCGATCCCCCAACTCGGTACCTCGTTCAGCTTTCCGGCCGATCATGGGCCGCATCCTGATTATCGCATCGAGTGGTGGTATCTGACCGCCAACCTCGAAGCGGCTGACGGCACCGATTATGGCGTACAGTGGACGCTTTTCCGCTCGGGCCTTGTGCCCGGTGAGAAGAACGGCTGGTCGAGCCCGCAGGTCTGGATGGGGCACGCGGCGGTGACGACGCCGGAAAAGCATTACCTTGCCGAGCGCCTTTCCCGCGGCGGAACCGGGCAGGCTGGCGTCATTGCCGCACCTTTCGAGGCATGGATCGACGACTGGCGGATGCAGCGCCTTTCACCGGCTTCCCCCGGTAACGCCGACGAGCTATCCGAAACCGTGCTTCACGCCTCGGGCAAGGACTTCCGCTATGACCTCCAGCTTCAGGCTAAGGGTCCGATCGTGGCCCAGGGACAGGGCGGATATTCGGTGAAGTCTGCCGCGGGGCAGGCCAGCTATTATTACTCGCAGCCATTCTACACCGTTGAAGGTAAGCTCACGCTTCCCGACGGGGAAATCGCTGTTACCGGCCAGGCATGGTTGGATCGGGAATGGTCGTCGCAGCCGCTTGCGGCGGATCAAACAGGTTGGGACTGGTTTTCGCTGCATTTCGAATCCGGCGAAAAGTTGATGGGTTTTCGACTGCGCGACAGCGGCGAAGGCTACACGTCCGCTACCTGGATTTCAGCGGATGGAAAGCCGGCGGCGCTGGCGCCGGGAAAACTCAAGGTAATGCCGCTCGAAATGGCCGATGTCGCCGGGCGCAAGATCCCTATCGTGTGGCGTATCGAGCTGCCATCTCTTGGGTTGGATGTGACGACGAGTGCGCTAAATCCACAGGCCTGGATGGCAACGCGGACGCCCTATTGGGAAGGACCGATCCGCTTCGAAGGCACGCATGGCGGTCGAGGCTATCTCGAAATGACGGGATATTGAGAGGCAGATCGAGTCTATGGCCATTCTCTGCCGCAATCTCATCGGTACCCCCTTGTTGCATTGCATTTTGAAAGGGTCGGAGCGATTGACGCAGCAGCACGCGGATGGCTGCGCCGATAGAACCGGACGAAAACTGGCGTTGATGGCCGTGATCGATCGGCCAAAATAACGTGACAACGCAGTTCGAAAACCTAGCTGCCGCTTTCTGAGCAGCGCATGACGGGCCGTGTAGCCGGCCCTTCATGATGATCGCCCTCTTCGCAACCAAATCAAACAATAACCTGCCTCGGTAAAGCCAGGCGGGGCTTTTTTGTGTTTGGGGAGGAGGCCGAAAAACCGTTTCCCGGCCGCTACGTCCCGTTGCCTGGGATGTGAAACGCCCGCTGGAAGTAGGAGCGGAAGGCCTGCATTGCCGCAGTGAATTCGGTGCTGCGGCGCCAGGCGAGGCCGATATCCATTGGCGGTACCGGGTCCTTGAGGTTGACCGTTTCGATGCGGCGTCCCTCCAGCGACCAGGGCCGGTGTACCATATCCGAAAGAATGGCGACGCCCTGGCCGTTCGCCACCAGCGAGCGAACCGCCTCGACGGAGGATGTGCGCAGGATGACGCGGGGCTGATAGGCGGACACGCTCCAGTATTTCAGCGCCGAATGCGCCGCCTGGTCGACGGTCAGCATGATATAGGGTTCCTCGGCGATCTCCTTCAACCCGACGTCCTGCCGTTGCGCGAGATGGTGCTGCGTCGGCACCCAGAGGCGGCGGGCGGAACTCAACAGCTTTTCCGTCGCCAGCGACGGGTTGAGGATGTTCGAGGTCAGCAGCACGGAAATGTCGTAGCGGTTGGTGAGCAATCCTTCCTCGATCGACTCCCGGTTCAATTCGAACAGCTGGATCTCCAGCCGGGGAAACAACCGCCGCAGCCGTTCGATATGCAGCGGCAGGAAATAGCCCATCACGGTGTAGGTGGCAGCGACGGTCAACGAGCCTTCGACGTCGTTGGTGACGACGTTGAGATGCGTCGCTTCGTCCACCTTCTTGAGAATGTCATAGGCGTGCGACAGAAACTGCCGGCCGGCCACCGTCAGGTCCATGCCGTAAAGGGTGCGCACGAACAGCCGACGCCAACGATGTGCTCCAGATCCTTGATCGCCGTCGTCACGGCCGACTGCGAGATCGACAGGTCGACGGCCGCTTGCGAGATCTGGCCGAGTCCGGCGGTCGCCACGAAATAGCGCAGCTGCCTCAGGCTGAAGGACATGGTGGCCTTTCTTCATCGATGTTCGAAACGTCATCGGCCCCTGCGCGCGCTGCGCACCTTTCCGTGATCCTCGACGCGCCGCAACAGGCAACAGCGGCGATACGCTCGATACAAACCTGATGGGCCGAGACTGCTAAGGGGCGGCGGCCGCACCGAAGGTCGCGCCAAGGGTGCCGACCCTGTCATCGGCAAACTGCTCGATGAGGATGCAGTTTTCGTCTCTGCGCTCGGCATGGATCTGTCGCGCTGGGCCGGCCGGCGGCTGTGTCCTCTCCCACTCGCGTCCCTCGATGACGCCGGTCGCCGTCAGATTGCCGCTTCGCGTATCGCCTTGACCGCGGCTCACGTCGTATTCTGTGGTCAAGCCACATGCCGTCGGCTCGCCGGCGTTCCCATCTACCCCGCTCAGCTCAGCGGAAAACCCATTGCCGAGACCAATCGGAGCCAGGGTTTGCGCCACCCGCCTTTCTTGTCGGCGGTGTCGAGCGCATACATGGTCACCTGCGCGCCAAGCCAGCGAAACGGCTCCGGCGGGATCGTGTTCGGCAGCGTTGTGGCAAAGTCCAGCCTGCTTTCGGCAGTCTTCGACCCGTCGAGGATATCGAGGGCGATACGCGCGCCAAATCTCGAGGCGGATACCCCGAAGCCAGAATAGCCGCCCGCATAGACCACCTTGCCGGCATGGTATCGCTGGAAGTGCACGGCCATTCGCGTGCTGAGGTCGATCGGGCCGCTCCAGGCATGGGTGAAGCGGACGCCTTCCAACTGCGGAAACGTGTCGAAGAATGCGGCGGCGAGCGGCTGGTAGCTCTGGACGTCCGTATCGGCACTTGGAAATGCCGAGCCCGCAAACGCATAGGCAAGTCTTCCGCCAAAGATGATGCGGTTGTCCTTGGTCAGGCGCATGTAGTTCATCTGCGTGCGCGTATCGTAGACACCCTGCCGGTTCGTCCATCCCACAGCATGCATCTGTTCCTGCGACAACGGCTCCGTGGCAAGCACGCGATCGCGGATGGCGACCACACGGCGCTTGATCCTGGGATGGCCCGAGGTGAAGGCATTGGTTGCCAGCAGAACCTTGCGCGCTGTGACCAGGCCGAAGCGGGTGGAGACTTGAATCTTGCCGCCGACCTCATCGACCGCCAACAACTCCGTGTTCTCGAAGATCTCGACCCCGAGAGATAGCGCAGCCTTCTTCAAACCCCAGGCGAGCAGGGCCGGATGCACCGTGCCGCTGATGTCCTTCGACCAGATGCCCGCCTTGTATCTCGGCGATCGGATTTGCGCCTGAACGGCGGCCTGATCGAGAAACACCGCCTTGTGCCCGTATTCGAGATGCAGTTCGTGCTCCCGGTGCAGGGCTTCGATATGATCGTCGTCGACGGCCACGGTCAGCTCGCCACCCCACTCCGCATGGCAATCGATGCCATGATCTGCGATGGTCTGCATGAAGCCGTGCATGTTTTCCTTGCCCAGTCGCTCAAGCTCGGCGATGTCGTTGGGGAACACGCGCACTGCGTTGGACAATCCGTGCATGACCGAAGTGGAGACGACGCCACCCGGACGTCCGGAAGCACCATTGGCAACCGCCCCTTTCTCGATCAGCACAACGTCAAGACCGGGATTGTTCTGCTTGGCCTGGATCGCACCCCAGAGCCCCGTAAACCCGCCGCCAACGATCAACAGGTCGGGTTTTCGATTGGACGTGAGCGGTGGCAGCACTTCGGGAGCGTCCCGCCGGTCCAACCAGAACGGCGACATCTTCACCTCGGCAAGTGCCGTCATCGACGGTCGTTGCATTGGGTGCACCATGGGTTCACCCGGCGGTCTTTGAGGTATGCAGGACATAGACCTTGCGCATCGTCTCCAGCACTTCGAAACGGACCTCGACACCCTGCGGAAGGAGGTAGCTTTCGCCGGCTTCGAACGTCTCGACGGATCCGTCGGGGCTGGTGATGGAAACCTTTCCCGAAAGGATCACGCTGTATTCCACGCCGTTGGGGTAGGACAGCATTTCCGCGTAGGGCGTCGATTGCCATGTTCCGACGACAATCGACCCATCGGCGCTCTCGAAGTGGACGTCGCCCATCTCGTCGGCAAAACCCGACAGGATCGCTTCGACTGGCACGACGCTGCATTTCTCCAGTTCGCGCAGGCCGACGCCGTTGCGGTCGATTTTCATTACCTTGGACATGTATGCTCCTGAATGGATGATCAGTTGTTGGCGGGACAGGCGGATGCCCGGTCCCGCCGGATGCGGCTGGGCGCGGCTATTTCGCCCGATAGACTTCCGTCCCGGCGACATAGGTCGCCTCGACATGCCGCTGACGAATGGATCGATCGACTGGATCTGGAAGTCTGGCGTCGAGCACGACGAAGTCCGCCCACTTGCCGGTCGAGATCGAGCCGATCTGGTCAGCCCACGGCGTCATGTTGGCGCCGGCCTGGGTGTAGGCGAAGAGAGCCTCGTCAAATGTCACCGCCTGTTCCGGATGCCACGGGCCATCGCCAAGTCCGAACGGGCTTTCGCGGAAGACGGCATCGTTGATCTGGGTCAGAGGGCTGAGCGGCGAAGTCGCCCAATCGGATCCGAACACGACCGGAACGTTGTGTTCCAGCATGGATTTCCAGACATAGGCATGAGACTCGCGCTCATGACCCACTCGCTCGTTGATGTACTTTCCGATCGTACCAGTTGCATGGTTCGGTTGCATCGACGCCACGATGCCGAGCTTCTTGAACCGCTCGATGTCGGGCGGGCTGATGATCTCGATATGCTCGACGCGATTGGGATACTTGCCTGCGGATTGCTGTTTTTCGAACGCGTTCAGCACCATCTGGACACCGGCATCGCCGATCGCATGAACGGCGGTGGGAAAGCCGTTCTCGTTGGCAGCTTTGATCAGCGCGCTCAGATCGGCTTCAGCTTGGAAAGGCTTGCCCTTCCATCCCGTGCGATCCGAATAGTCTTCGAGCAGATACGCCGTGTGGGTCGAAAGCACCCCGTCAACGACCGACTTGGCGTAGCCGACGGTCAGTAGCGGGCCCTTGACCTTCGTCTCGCCGCTGGCAGCCACCCGCTTGTCGACGGCATCGCGGTCCTTTGCCGCCGCCGGGAGGTTTGCAGCCTTGTCTTCGAAGAAGCCGTACCACACCCGCAACGACAGGTTCTTGTCCTCGACGAGTTTCAGATAGTCATAGGCCTCTCTGATGGACGACATGTCGTGAACGCCGGTCAGCCCGACGCTGTTGGCAAACTTCACCGTCTGCAGCAGCGCGTCGGCGCGCTCCTTGTCCGAATAGGCCGGCTTCTTGTTGGTGATGAGGTCGCCCGCACCTTCCAGCAGGATCCCGGTCGGTTCTCCTGTCTTGGTGTCGACGACGATCTCGCCGCCCGCAGGCACTTCCGATTTCGCCGTCACGCCGCCGAGTTCCAACGCTTTGCTGTTCACCCAGATCGAGTGAAAATCGATATCGCGCAGAACGACCGGCCGATCCTTGACCACAGCGTCGATGTCTTCCTTCGTCGGAAGCTTGCCTTCCTTCAGTGTATAGTCCCAGCCACCGCCGGTGATCCACACGCCCGGCGGAAGGCGCTCGTCGGCTTCCTTGATCTTCTTCAGCCACGTCTCCTTGTCGGGGATGTAGGAGAGATCGACGCCTGTGACGTAATCCGTGCCGCTGGTGAGATGCGTATGTCCATCGATGAAGCCGGGTGTCACGGTTTTGCCGCCGAGGTCGAGGACAATGGTCTTGCCGTCGGCGAGCGCCTGGATCTCGGCACTGGTGCCGACTGCCACGAACTTTCCGTCCTCGACCGCAAAGGCTTCGGCCCGCGGTGCATCAGGATCGACGGTCCGCACGTCGCCGTTTACGGCGATAAGGTCGGCGGCCGCGTTCGCAGCCGTCGTCGATGATCCGGCCGCAATTGCGGCGAGCATGGTGCCAGCCAGCAGCTGGTGCAACAGAACACGTGTTTTCTTGCGCATGTCTTTCCCTCCCGAGGTCCGAACAGATGAATCTGACAGGTGGAGTAAGCGGCAACACGGCTGGAAGCGGAATACTCCAAAGGGCTAGGTCCACGCGATCGGCGATCCCCACAAACATTCCAGCCGAGACCGCAACAGGTAATGGCCATGTCTTGCGGCCATTTTGAAAGTGCCCTACGCTCGCGCGAGGAGGACGGCAATATGAATGGGAGTACCGCGACGAGCGAGCCAGGCACGGTGACGCAGCCGCCTGCAATCAATGAACTGGCAATGTCGCTGATCGGCAATATCGGTCGAATGGACTTCCAGGAGCGCTTGGCCGAAGCGCTGAAGCAGCACGTTTCCGTGGATGCAGGGCTGATCTTGCTCTATCGGGGCGACAGTGCGCCGAAGATACTTTTCAACGACTGGCAGACGCATCGCGGCCTGTCCGACATCCGGCACTATCTTCAGGGGTCTTACCGGCTCGATCCGTTCTATCGCCTTGCGGTCGAGAACGAAGATGACGGGCTTTATCGCCTGAGCCAGATCGCACCGTCGTTCGATCGAACACAGTACTACCGCGAATACTATCAGCATTCCGGACTGCAGGACGAGTTCAACTTCATCGTCAGCCTGGATGACGCCTCGAAGATCGCGATCTCTCTTGGCCGCAAGCGATCGAGTATCGCCTTCAGTCCGCAGGAGGTGTCGCTGCTCGAGAGCCTGGCCCCGATCTTGCGGACCGCAGTCATCCGCCACTTCCGTGACCTGAGGCCAGAAACGCTTGATGGCGAAGGCACGGCACTGCAGAAGGCGCTCGCCCAGGCGATAGGCAATTTCGGACGCAGCATTTTGACGGAACGGGAATGCCAGGTCGCACAGCTCGTTCTGCGCGGCTATTCCATCAAAGGCGCAGCAACGCAACTTGGCATCTCGCCGGCAACGGTCAAGCTACACCGCCGCAACCTCTACTCGAAGCTGGATATCACGTCGCAGACGGCGCTGTTTGCCATGTTCATCGACTCCGTATCGTCAGCCAGGAACGTCTACGAGGATCCGCTGTCGGGCTACCTCGCCAAGCGCGAGCAGTTGACGGGCGAACTCACCTGCAACTGACAGGCGCCGGCGAGCATGCGCCGCGCGATCCGGAACCTGCATGATGCGACCCTACCTTCAAACCGCAAGGGTGCTCTTTGCCGACGGCCTGGACACGATGCGTGACGCCACCAGACCGAAGACGACAAAACCAAGGATGATCGTCGAGATGGCATTGACCTCAGGTGTCACGCCAAACTTGATCTGCGAGTAGATCTTCATTGGCAAAGTGGAGGCACCAGGCCCCGTGGTGAAGCTCGACAGGACAAGATCATCCAAGGACAGCGTGAAGGACAGCAACCAGGCTGAAACAAAGGCTGGCAGCATGTTCGGCACGGCCACCTTGACGAAGGCCAGGAACGGCGGGCACCCGAGATCCCTTGCGGCCTCCTCCAGCGACGGGTCGAGTTCGGTCAATCGCGATTGCATCACGACGGCTGCGAAACACATGCTGAAGGTCGCATGGGCAAGCGTGATGGTCACCGACCCGCGATCGATGCCCAACGTCACGAACATCAGCAGCATCGATACGCCCATGACGACCTCCGGCATCACCATCGGAGCCACGAGCATGCCATTGAAGATGTGATGGCCGCGAAAGCGCCGAATTCTGACAGCCACGATTGCGGCAAGCGATCCCAGCACGGTCGCGAAAGTTGCTGACGTGGCCGCTACGAGAAAGCTGATCTTGGCGCCCTCGACGATCGACTGGTTGTTGATCGCGGCGGCATACCACTCCGTGGAGAAACCGCCCCACACGGTGACCAGCCGCGATGCATTGAAGCTGTAGGCGACGAGGACCACGATCGGCAGGTATAGGAAGGCGAGCCCTGCGAAGATTGAAAGCCGATTGAACCAGGATGGCTGGGGCATAGTCGCTCCTCACGTGGGGGTTCGAGACAAACGTGTCTGGAAAAGGACAATCGGTATCACCAGGATGACGAGAAGCAGCACGGTGACGGCGGAGGCCACCGGCCAGTCCCGGTTGTTGAAGAACTCGATCCAGATCGTCCGGCCGATCATCTGCGTGTCGGCACCTCCGAGGAGGTCCGGCACAACGAACTCGCCGATGACCGGGATGAATACCAAAGCACACCCTGCGGCAACGCCTCTCAAGCTCAACGGAAACGTTACGCGCCAGAACGCGGCCATGCGCGAGCATCCGAGGTCGCGCGCCGCCTCGATCAGTGTGCGATCGCTGGCGCTGAGATTGGCGTAGATCGGTAGCACCATGAAGGGGAGGTAGGTGTAAACGATGCCGATGTAGATCGCGGTCTCGGTGTTCATGATCCGCAGAGGCTCCGAAATGACACCGACATGCAGGAGCAATGAATTCAGCAGCCCATCGTTCCGCAGGATGCTTATCCATGCATAGACGCGGATCAGCATCGAGCTCCAGAACGGCACGATAACGAGGAAGATGAGGAACGAGCGCGATTGCGGCGAGCAGTTTGCGATGCCATAGGCCAGCGGATAGGCGATCGCGAGCATCAGTGCCGTCGAAATCGCCGCGATCTTCAGGCTCGTGAGATAGGCAAACAGGTAGGTGTTTTCGCCCAGAACGAAAATGAAGTTCTCAAGATTGAGCCGAATGCTGAGCAGCGATCCCTGCCATGCGTATAGCGGCTCATAGGGCGGCATACCAACGCGTACGGACGAGAGGCTGATCGTCAGCACGAGCAGAAACGGCGTGAGAAAGAAGACGGCCAACCAGCCGTAGGGTACCAGCACCAGTGCGCGCCGGCCCAGATTGGGTTTCGATTGCATCATGGTGCCTCTCCTAATCGGCCAGCAGGCGAGCGGCTTGCGGCATCCATGACGCAAATACCGTGTCGCCAACCGACAGATCGTCCTGCGAGCCCAGATTGATGCGCAGCGCGTCCAGCATCGCTCCGCTCTTCAGGCGAACCCTGTAGTGCCGTCCCGATCCCGCGTAGCTGAACTGCTCCACAACGCCTTCGAGGCCACTGCCTTTTTTGTTGAGCTCGACCCTTTCCGGTCGTACCGACACCCAGAAGCGCCCATTGGTGGAGACATGGTCCGTGGCAGCCGCAAACATTGAACCGCCGGCCTCCGCACTTTCGATTGTCAGTTCGTTGCCGGAACGCCTGGCAGCTCCGCCTTCGAACACGTTCGCCTCGCCAAGGAACTTTGCGACATAGCGGGACACCGGCGTTTCGTAGACCTCGGCCGGCGATCCGACCTGCAGCACTTTCCCCTGGCGCATGATCGCAATGCGCGACGACACGGTCATGGCCTCATGCTGGTCGTGAGTGACGATGATGAAGGTGAGGCCGAGCTCGCGTTGAAGCCTGACCAGTTCATGTTGAGTTTCCGTGCGCAGGTTCTTGTCGAGCGCACCGAGAGGCTCGTCCAGCAAAAGGACCTTTGGCCGCTTGACCAGTGCGCGGGCGAGCGCGACACGCTGCCTTTGCCCTCCCGACAATTGTTGCGGTTTTCGATCCAGCAGCGCACTCAGCTGGAGCTTTTCGGCCACTTCGCAAACCCGCTGCCGGCTCTCTCCCTTCGCCAGCCTGTCCTGCTGCAGGCCGAAGGCTATGTTCTTGTCCACCGACAGGTGGGGAAACAGTGCATAGGATTGGAACATCATGTTCGTTGCCCGGCGATGGGCCGGAACAGCCGTGACGTCTGCCCCGTCAAGCCGCACGATGCCTGACGTGGGTGTCTCGAATCCGGCGATCATACGCAGCAAGGTAGACTTGCCGCATCCGGACGGCCCGAGGAGAGAGAAGAATTCTCCTTTCCCGATGCCGATCGAAACATCGTCCACGGCGGAGAAGAAGCCGAAGGACTTGGAGAGGTTCTCGATTGATACGTAGGATTGCAACACGGGCGTCCTTCTGTTTGGGTTCGCAGGCAACGCGCTCAGTTGCCTGCCCTGAAGGCAGTCCACACCCGGGTCCGCTCGCGTGCCTGTCTTGGAGGCAGCGACTTGTCGACGAAGAGCTTGGCGCGGATGTCCTCGGGCGGATAGACGTTCGGGTCCGTGCGTATCGCCTCGTCGACGAGAGCCGTGGCAGCAGCATTGGCGTTTGCATAGAAAACGTGGTTGCTGATATCGGCGACGGTTTTCGGCTCGAGAACGTAATCGATGAAGGCCAGGGCCTGCGCCGGGTCGGGCGCATCGCCAGGGATGGCCATCGTGTCGAAGGAGATGATGGTGCCTTCCTTCGGGATCGAGTAGTTCACGGCGATGCCATTGTTGGCTTCCTCGGCACGCGCTGCGGCAATTCCCGCGTCGCCGCTCCACATCATCGCCAGGCATAGCTGCCCGGAAGCCATGTCCGCCACAAGCTGGCCGCTCTGCATGTGCCGGATGTAAGGACGCAGCGTCAGGAGCAGCCCTTTCGCCTTGTCGAGATCTTCCTGATTTGTCGAGTAAGGATCCAGCCCAAGATAGTTCAGGGCGATCGGGATCACCTCGTTAGGCGCATCGACGATGCCGATCCCACAGTCTTGAAGCTTCCGTGCCAGCTCCGGTTTGAAGAACATGTCCAGACTGTTCGTCGGCGCTGCGCCAACGCGCTCCTCCACGAGCTTCGGATTGTAGGCAATTCCCGTCGTCAGCCACATGTATGGAACCAGATACTGGTTGCCGGGGTCGTGCTCCGCGACCAGCCTCAAGAGCGACTTGTCCAGGTTCTGATAGTTTTTCAGAGCCGACACATCGATCGGCTTCAAGGCACCGGACTGGACGAGCCGCTCGCCGACCGTGGCGCTGGGAAAGGCGACGTCAAAGCCGCTTCCCCCCGCCAGCAGCCGCGTCTCGAGAACCTCCAGCGAATCGAAGAAGTCGACACGCGCGTCGATCCCCGTGCGCTTGGAGAAATTGGATACGGTGTCTTGGGCAAAGTAGTCCGAGAAATTGTATATGAAGAGCTTGTCGCCAGCTCGCGCTCCGTTCCCGCCGCAAAACGCGGCCACCGATGCGATGACGATTGTGTGCAGAAACGCACGGCATGAACCAGACATGTTCCCTCCCAGGCAATGGCTTTTGTTGCGCAAAGCCTGATCGGCGACCGGGGTCGGGTCAACACTCCCTTTGGCTAGGCTGGCGGACACGATGGCCCTGCGTCACGATATTTGCGTACAGCTCGCGACCGGGAAGAGAGCTAGACAGGTTGTCCGCGGATAGAGCGGGGTGACTGATGGGTGGCGTCGAATTTAGACCATGCGGTCGATGCCAGTTGTAGCGATGCTTCCAGTTGGACAGATGCGCGGACACCCCGAGCGCGACATTGCCGCTCTGCTGATCGAGGGAAAGACGGGCAAGGAGTAGCAGCGTGAGCACAGGACGTAAGCCCGCGGACCGTAGGCATTTACAGAACCCGGCTGCTGCGGAAGTACAATGTCTCGGACACGGCCGCGTTAATCCAATTGCACTGCCAGGATGAACCCGTACAGTCCGCGCAGTGCCGTTGCCACCGAGCTTTATGACCATATTACCGATCCTGGCTATCGCCAGCAGATGGACGACCTTGCCGGACAGATGACCTTCCTGCAGGGCGCCGATATCGGTGAGACGATCGTCTTCGCCGCCCAAACCCTGCCCATGTCGAGGAACTCTTCGTTCTGCCGGTCGAACTCGATCACCTTCGGAGGGTCGGGGCGTCGGTCACGTTTGGTCTCCAAAATTTTCTGCGAACGTTTTCAACACATGATCACAATAATTATTGTTGTTATAACGAAAATGTAGACGGGCAGGAAATGATACGCATCCGAGACTTACGGTCGTTTACCGACAGAAGAAATGCAGTTGATTCTGAAACGCCAAATACCACGTGCCTTGGTCAATCGATTCGCTGGCCTACAACCGGCGGACAACTGTGTTATCGTGGTCAGGTAAAGGAGCGCTGGTCCAGTAAAACACGCTAAAGCAGGAGTGGAGGAATGCCACGCGAGGCTCCGGGCAACACGCCAGCACCATCGGGCAGACGCGCTCGGAGGAGCACGGGAGTCTCCGATAATGCGGGCGAGCGCCGTATAGTCACCGCGCTTTATTACGATCTGGTAGGATCGACTGAACTTTTCCATCAGTTGGACATTGAAGATTACAGCGAACTCATCTTAACCTTCCAAAAAGCCGCGAACCACTCGATTGCATCCCATTCCGGTTTCCTACGCGTTGAAGCGGGCGACGGGGGGCTGGCGCTGTTTCCAGTCGAACTCGGCCCGAGGGATGCTGCCTCGCTTGCCATTCGTGCCGGTCTGGAGATTGTCGCAGCTTGCGAACGCATTGGCAGGGAAGCAAGACGAAGCGATCTACACGTTCGCGTGGGGATTGCGACCTCCGTTGCGATCATCCAGTCGACACGAATGGAAAATTGGACGCACGAACCTGTTACCGGCGCTGCATTGGCTATGGCAACGCGCCTGCAGGCCATAGCGGCACCGAACAGCGTTTTTGTTTCGGAAGAAACGCGTAACCTGGCCGGCAGATCGCATGCCTTCACATTCCAAGGTACCAGAACGCTCAAGGGATTTGTGGAGCCGGAGAAAGTATGGCGCGCGGTCGAGCACAAAAACGAAGTCGGTAGATTTTACGCGTTTGGGAGGGTGAGCGGCGCGTTCATCGGACGAACAGACGAGTTAAATACGATCGCTAACTTGTGGAAAAAGGTTCTTGCCGGAAACGGTGAAATTCTCTTCATCGAGGGGGACGCGGGCATCGGAAAGTCGCGCCTCCTGCGAGAGTTTCGCAGAATGACGCGTGATCAGCGATCCAGATTTTTCTCTTTTCAGTGCTTGCCTGGCGCATTCGGCTCGACCCTTCATCCGCTAGTACACAGTTTCGCGGGCGGTATGTCAGAGACAGGTGGGCAATTACGACTGACGGCGTCCGTCGTCGCTGATCGTTTCGAACGTCATGGAGTTCGTGATACAGAAGTCGTTGAAATTTTTACCTATTTGCTGGGAGCGTTGGGACGGAACGAGGGTTTGGCGAATAGCGATCCCAAAGCAATTCGCGAGAAAGCCCGGCGTGCGGTATTCCGAGCACTTGAAGCGGTGTGTCAGGACGGGCCCATCGTTTTGGCCGTCGAAGACATCCATTGGATAGATCCCACGTCGCAGGACTTGTTGGCCGAAACGGCACGGGTCCTACGACAGTTCCCAGCACTCCTTATCGTAACCTCACGTCCCAATCCTTCGATGAATTGGCTGGATGAAGCGACGCCGATGCGGATATCTCTACAGCCCCTCGATCGCGGCGAAACAAAGTTGGCAATAGAGAAAAGATGGCCGGAGCATAGGCCGGCCATGCTTCCTGAACTCCTCGATTTGACGGAGCGGATCTCTGGGGGCGTTCCACTCTTCATCGAGGAAATCTGCAAGTGGGTCTCCGAAAATTCAGAGGCTAACAGTGTGAAAATGTCGGGAAACGTTTCCCCCACGCATGTGTCGGCGTTCGCGGGAATACTCGATGCACGGCTCAACCAGTTGGGCTCAGTTAGAGATGTTGCACGAGCCGGCGCGGTTGCAGGCTCTCGCTTCACTCTGCCACTGCTTCGCGAATTGATGCCGGACTTTGGCAAGAAGGCTCTGGCCAGCGCGATGGACACCCTGTGTGAGACGGGGTTCCTGACGCGCGTCAGAGCGTCGAGGACCATCACCTATGGTTTCCGGCACGCACTGATTCAAGAAACGATCTATAACGCATTGCTGCGAAAACAACGTCAGGCATTTCACCGACGGCTATTCGGGGCAGTGAGTCGGAATCGCGAAATTGCCCCTTGGATCGATAGCGGTGCGCTTGCCGCGCATGCCGAACGCGCCGATCTTTTGCAAAACGCGGTGGAATTGTTCATTGAGGCGGGTAAGGAGGGCGTCGGTCGATCAGCGATGGTCGAGGCGCGTCATCATCTGGAGCATGCGCTTGCCGTCTGCGATCAAATGAGCGAAGCCAACCAGGTCGACCGGCTGCAGTTGGCAGCGCTGACTGCGCTTGGTCCCGTTCTCACAGGTATGGTTGGATTGAACTCGCCGCCAGCGCGCCAGCTTTACGAAGAAGGGGTGGCGATCGCGCGCCGGCTTCCCAAGGCAGAGCAGTCCAAGTGGTTTCCCATCTATTGGGGCTGGTGGCTGACGGGTTCGGATTTTCTGGTCATGCATGAGCGTGCGATGGAGGTGCAGACGATGTTGTCGGACGTCGATGATCCGGAAATAAGGTTGCAGCTAAAGCACTGCATCTGGGCAATCGACTTCAATCTTGGATGGCATCGCGAAACTCAAGATGCCATCAGGCGTGGCTTGGCGCTCTATGATGAGCATTCGGCCAAGACCGCGCGAACGCTGTATGGTGGCCACGACGCCAAGGTCTGCGGTCTCGGGCAACTGGCACTGTCTTTGTGGCTAACGGGTCAGTTTGACGAATCGGATCGCACGCTGTCGGAAATGGTCGCGTTCGTCGATGGAATATCGCACGCACCGAGCAAGGCGCACTCGCTCGATACGGAGGCAGTCTCCGCGTTCTACCGGAATGACTACCAGCGCCTTGCGGACATAGCGGGAAGGATGTCCGAGTTCGCCAAGCAGCATGAGATGCAATCCCTATCCGGTCTGTCGCTGCTCTTTGGAGGATGGGCCGAAGCACATCTGGGAAATCTTGCGGATGGACATGAGATGTTTCGCAATGGGCTCGAGCTGCTGACCCGGCTTGGTGCTGTAATAGACCTGCCTATCTATCTGTGCATGCATTCCACAATGCTCGGTCTTGCAGGCAAGAGCGAGATGGCGATCGAAGTTGCGACCGAAGCGATCGACAAGGCGAAGGAAACCGGCCACGCTTATTGGCTGGCAGAGCTGTACCGCGCACGCGCGATGCTTCACGCGCAGGCAAATGCGACGAGGGAACTCATTGTTGCCGACTTGCACACTGCCTCCGCAATCGCTGAAAGCCAGGGGGCAGCCGCTCTCCGGCAAAGGGCAAACCATTCGCTCCGGGAGCTTGGCTTTGTCGTTGAGCATTGATCCAGAGCGAGCGCTTGCGGGTTTTGGCGAGGCAATTGCCTCGGATTTTTCTACTCCCCTGCCACAAGCTGACGATTCCGAGGGCGCAGATCGCTGCTTTCGGGCGCTTTTGCCGCTTTGCCGCCGGGCAGGAATAAGCCGCATAGCGGATCTGACCGGGCTCGACCGCCTTTCCCTGCCGGTGGTTCAGGCTGTACGACCCGGTGCTTTATCGGAGGTCACCTCGCTTGGCCGCGGCCAGTCCATGCCGGAGGCAGCCGTCGGCGCGGTCATGGAATCGCTTGAGCGCTACTATGCGGAGTCGATAGCGCCAGATCGTATCTTTCTCGCGAGTGCGGATGAGCTTAAGATTGCAGATGGCCTCTTCGAAAATCTGCTCGTACCTGGCCGCAGTGCTGGCTGGCGAAGACAGACTATCCCGTGGATTGCAGCACTCGACATCTTTTCCGGATCCGCGCAGGCGGTGCCGCTGGAGCTCGTCCACACGCGCTATACCGATCCGCCACCCGACCACGACGGCCTGTTTTCGCGGACGACTACCGGCCTTGCCTGTCACATGGCGTGGCATCTGGCAGTTGCTCATGGAATCTACGAATGCATTGAACGGGACGCTATCGCCCGTGCCTTCGCGACTCACGGGTTTTTCGACAGAATGCGAATTGCGCCTTTCGGCCTGGGCAAGGCAGTCGATGACATTATGGTCCTTTTGGTCGAGCGCGGGATCTCTGTCGGCTTTTGGCACGCCGTCTCCCCGACCGGGGTTGCCGTCGTTTGGTGCCAAACGATCGAGACCGGCCGCGGAGAACCTGTTCTTGCTCTGCCTACCGAAGGCTATTCAGCGGGGCCGAACCTCGAGGCGGCGGCGTCGAGCGCCCTCCTCGAGGCGTTGGCGACGCGGGCGGGGGCCATATCAGGGGCGCGCGACGACCAGACGACTGGACACTATCGCAAGAGGACCGATGCCGTGGTTGCCAAGGCCCGCCAGCTCATACTCGACCAAACGCCTTTCGTACCAGTCATTGAGTCTTGTCCAATTTCCAATATCCGTAATCTCATTGACCGCGTCATGGCCGCCGGGCTGGGCCCAGCCCTCGCCGTGCCAATCGGAGCGGATGGCGGTGCGGGTGTCCACTGCGTGAGAATCATCCTCCCCAGTGGCCGCCCCTTCTCCATTGTCCGTTAGGAGATCCCATGAGCGATCCAGGCAAAGAAGGTCCAATCTTGGTATTTCTGGGGCCGACGCTGCGGTTGGCCGAGGCGCAGGCAAGCCTCGACGCCATCTATCTGCAACCGGCTGCTCAAGGCGACATACTGCTCGCCGCCCATGCGTTTCACCCGCGGGCGATGGTGCTGATCGATGGGCAATTCGAAGACCGGCCCGCCGTTCGACACAAGGAGATTCAGTGGGCTCTGGCGCAAGGGATCGTGATGATCGGAGCTGCAAGCATGGGCGCTTTGCGTGCGGCGGAGATACGCGAATTTGGAATGATCGGCGTGGGCCTGATCTACAGGTGGTACCGCCGTTGGCCGCTTGCTCCGGACGATGCGGTCGCCGTTCAATCTGGGCCTGTCGAGCTTGGCTTTCCTCCTGTGACGGACGCGCTGGTTGACCTGCAGAGAACGTTTTCAAACCTGACGCGGCGGAAAATCATCGCCATCGCTGAACGAGACAGCCTCACCGCAATTGCTCGGCGCATGAACTTTCGTGATCGCTCTCTTGAGGCGGTGTTTCGAGCCGCGGGCTGGCCCGGAAAGAGATTCGACACGCGTAAGGAAATTGTGAGGCAGAAGAAAGCGGACGCCCTGCTGGCCCTACGTCTTGCACCTGAACTGGCGACGAAGCGTAGCGAAGACCGGACGGTCGATGCCTGGGTTGCAACAAACACGTTCCTGCGCGATCTGGATGCATCTTGTATTGACAAAAACTTATTGAATAATTACTAATTAAACGTAGGGTTGCTTTCGGTTCTTCGTGGAAGGACAATGCTGCCATGAGGCCTCATCCGAACGTTACCCTTGATGGCGCGCAATCGCGCACAGGAACACGATTCTGGATTTTTCCCCAGCCCCCATTCATTCCCGGCTATGAACAACCCGATCGCGTGTGGCTTTCGATATTGCCGGACGAGATCGGCAGCGGTCCGAGCGATACGCTAATGTATGTGGCGGATCCGCTCTACGATAAGCAGCCCTATGGGAACTCCCGGTTGCCTCCATTCGACGGGGCCAGGCGGCCGGCGGTGCAGCCCGGCCCAGACCGCCACTACGATTGCCTTGATCCGATGTCGCGGCCATATCTTGGCGTCCACGCCTATGGTTGCATCCATTTCGTCCTCGACATCTGGCAGAGCTATCTGGGCCGTCCGATCCGGTGGTTCTTCGACGCGGCCCTCCCCAGGCTCGAGATCGTTCCGTTTGTGGACTGGGACAATGCGCAGGCAGGCTATGGCTTTCTGGAGCTGGGCTGTTCCCGTGCCGGCGGTTCACCACGGCCATACGCACTGAACTTCGATGCCATTGCTCACGAGCTTGGACACCTCATCATTCTTTCGGAGATGGGCGTTCCTGTCGGCGTATCGCGCGAAAGCGACTTCTTTCCGTTTTCCGAGGGCTTCTCGGACTGCGTGTCGCTGATTTCGTTTCTGTATTTTGATTCCGCGATCGATCGCCTGCTCAGACGAACGAGAGGCAATCTGCTCCTTTTCAACGAGCTCAATCGTTTTGCCGAAACCAGCCCGGAGAGCCAGATACGCCTTGCCACGAATTTTCGGCGCATGTCGGAGGTGACGCGTGAACCACACGACCGCGCGCTGCCGTTCGTCGGCGCGGTGTTCGACAGCATCATCGATCTGTATCATCGCAACCTGGTTGCAAACGGCTGCGCGGCGCCACGTCTCTTGGACGTTGATCTTCGAGATCTGACATTGGACGAATTTGACCGGTTTCGCGAACTGACCGCAGAGTCCTTCCTCGCCAAGCCGTTGTTTTTCCGGCTTTCCTTGATGGCCGCCCGCGACCAGATCGGCCGGGCGCTGGGTGCCGCATTGAAAGACCTCCATCCAGCCACGCTGACTTTCAATCAGGCAGCGCGCGCGATTGTCGCCGCCGCCGAGGGAGCGGCTGCCGAGCGGCTGGAGGAAAATTTTGCATGGCGTGAAATCAGTGGTTCAAGGAGACCTTGAGAGGAGAGGACAATGAGTGGATGTTGTGGAAACCCCGGCGTGGGCAAGGGCGATGATGTAAGCGGGCTGCCTGTGCCGGATTATGCGGTCTTTAATCCGGGTGAAGTCCGGCTCTATGGGCGTCCAGCGTCAAAATCGATAATCCCTGTTATCGGCGACGACGATCTTGCTGCGGCGATCAAAAAAATAATTGAGGAAAATGCTGAACTCAAAGAAAATTTTAAAAACCTCGAGGAAGGAAGTAAATCAGTAATTGATGTGACAAAGAAAACTGAACAATGGAAAAATAAATACTATTTCGAGAAATTTTTCAATCAATATATAATGTTAACAGCTTTCAATGGTGCGTATTTCAATGTCCTTCATGTAGATGTAAACATTTTATCATGCGGTGCAGATCCGAAATATATTAAAAGCATAGGCGTAATATATGGATACGCCTTCGAAGGGCACTGCTATAAGCTGCCAAAGCCACAAATTATGTATTTGCCGGAAGAGCCGAAAAAAATTCTCGGCGGCGACTGCGGCTGCGACTGCGGTTTTGCGCCGGAACTCGGCTACGCCGTCTGGCAGATCGACAAGCGCAAGCGCGTGATAGCGTTGGACATTCGCTCCGACGATCTCCAGACACTGATACTCGACGAAAACATGCCTGGAAACCGGTCGCCGCAGGCCTACGCGCAATCGATGTCGATGGCGCCGCAACGTTCGCGCGAATGACCAATACGTCGCCGGCGTACGTCGATCGCTCGGTGATACCGTTCCCGCTCGGCTGGGATATCAGATGTGCGTCCGGGAACGGAAATCGTGCGCTATGTCGCCCGATTTACAAGTCTCAGTGTGATCAGGCCCCCGCAACCAAATCATAAATAGCCCCGCAGACAGAAATGTCCCGGGGCTTTTTAGCGTTTAAATACACAAAAAACGGAGCTCTTTCGACCTCAAATCCATTCCGGTCGGTCGCCGCAGGCATCGTGATCCCGATCGACGGTTGCTGGCCGCTGTGGGGCGGGATCGGCGCGGCCGCCGAACTCGGGCTGAAAGAACAGGACCGACTGATGCTGATCGAAAACCAGATCAAGGCGATCGATCAGGAAGCGACTACGCTCGTCAAGCAGGACGAGGCGCTCGCTGCCCGCTTCGATATTTTCATATCCATTCCCGGCATCTCGACATTGACGGCCATCGTCATCCTCACCGAAATGCCCGAATTGGGCACGCTCGATCAGCGACAGGTCGCCTCCCTGCCAGGTTTTGTATGTTTCACCTCACGCTCAAACCGCCAAGGGGGTCAGCCAGGGTTGATCCGACGCGGTAGAGCTGTCGACAACCGCCTCCACGAAGGCGACCCCCTTCAATCCGTCATAGGCTGTCGGAATGTCGCGCCCGATCGCAGAGGGCTCGCGGCCTTCGCGCTTGGCGCGGATCGCTTCGGCAAATCCCGCGTAGAGATTGGCGAATGCCTCGAGATAGCCCTCGGGATGGCCGGGCGGCGTCCTCGTGCGTGCCTTTGCTCCTTCGCTGAGATCGTCGGCTCCGCGTTTGATCGCCTCGGTCCTGCCGTTCAGCCTAGCATGCACGAGTTCATTGGGCTGTTCCTGGAACCAGGTCAGCGACGCCTTTTCGCCGAAGACCCTGAGCCTGACGCCGTTGGATGATCCAAGCGCCACCTGGGAAGACCAAAGAAGACCCCGAGCGCCGCCGTCGTAGCGCAGCATCACGTGCGCATTGTCGTCGAGGGCGCGTCCTTGGACGAAGGTGGCGAGATCGGCGGTCAGGGACTCTAGTTTCAAGCCCGAGACGAAGCCGGCGAGGTGGTAGGCGTGTGTCCCGATGTCGCCGATCGAACCACCGCGTCCGTTCTTCTTGGGATCGGTCCGCCAGGCAGCCTGGGCATTCCCTTCCGTTTCGATGGCCGTCGCCATCCATTCGAGCGGGTACTCCACCTGCACGGTCCGGATTTTACCCAGTTGACCGGTCGCCACCATATGGCGGGCCTCGTGCACCATCGGGTATCCGGAATAGGTGTAGGTCACGCCCATGAACCTGCCGCTGTCGCGCACCAGCTGCTCGAGCGTGACGGCGTCCTCTAAGGTCGCGGTCAGCGGCTTCTCGCAGATGACGTCGAAACCTGCTTCAAGGAAGGCCTTGCTGATGGGGAAGTGGGTGAAGTTCGGCGTGCAGATGGCAACGGCGTCTATCTTGTCCTCGCGGGCAAGCTCGCCTTTTATCATCGCCTTGAAGTCATCGTAAGACCGAGACGGATCAAGCCCTTCGCCGGCGGCAAAGGCGTGGCCGCGCGCAGCATCGGCGTCGAAGGCACCCGCCACCAGTTGCCAGGCACCGTCCTGCCGGGCGGCGATGCGATGTATGTTGCCGATATAGGCACCTTGTCCACCACCGATCATGCCGAGCTGGAGCGGTTTTTTCGTCGAAATACTGGATGTCATGTCAAACCTCAGTCAAGTCCGAGCATCGCCCGGTTGGCGGCCTTGTTCGCGCCGGATTTCACGAAATCGTCGAACGCGCGGTCGGCGACGCGGATGATGTGTTCGCGGATGAACTTCGCGCCTTCGGCCGCTCCGTCTTCGGGATGTTTTATGAAGCACTCCCACTCCAGTGTGGCCCAGCCGTCGAAATCGTATGTCGCGAGCTTGGTGAACACCGCCCCGAAATCCACCTGGCCGTCGCCGAGTGACCGGAACCGTCCCGCCCGCTTGGACCACGGCTGGAAGCCGCCATATGCCCCTGTCTTGCCGTTGGGACGGAATTCCGCATCCTTGACGTGAAACATCTTGATGCGTTCATGGTAGTGGTCGATGAATTCGAGATAGTCCAACGCCTGCAGAACGAAGTGGCTCGGGTCGTAAAGAATGTTGCACCGCGCGTGGTTGCCCACCCGCTCCAAGAACATTTCGAACGTCAACCCGTCATGTACGTCTTCACAGGGATGAATCTCGAAGCACAGGTCGACGCCGTGTTCGTCGAAATCGTTGAGGATGGGCAGCCAGCGTTTCGCAAGCTCGTCGAAGGCTTCGTCCACCAGACCTTCCGGCCACTGCGGATAGGGATAGAAATACGGCCAGAGGAGACTGCCCGTGAAGCTGACGTGCCGATCAATGCCGAGATTGCGCGAGGCGCGCGCCGCAAACCGCATCTGCTCCTCGGCCCATGCCCTGCGGGCGGATGGATTGTTGTGAACCGCGGCGGGGGCGAAGCTGTCCATGATCTTGTCGTGAGCCGGATGGACCGCGACGAGCTGCCCGGTGATGTGCGAGCCTAATTCCGGCAGTTCGAGACCTTGCTCTGCGAGCACGCCCTTGAGATCGTCGCAGTAGGTCTTGCTTTCGGCCGCCATCTTCATGTCTATGAGACGCGTGTCCCACGTTGGAATCTGCACGCCTGCGAAGCCCCTGTCGGCAACCCAGCCCGCAAGGCTCGGAAGCGAATTGTACGGCGCGTCATCAGCCGCGAATTGGGCAAGGTATATTGCCGGTCCCTTCATCGTCTTCATTTCAGGTTCCTCACGCAGAAAGGGCTATGGCCGGAGCCGGGGGGCCGCCGTCGTAGGCTCCCCAGACCGATTGGTCGAAGTGAACGACCGAGCCGGTCATCATGCCGGAGTCGTCCGAAGCGAGAAAGAGGACGGCGCGCGCGACCTCATCGGGGGCAAGGATGCGCCCAAAGGGTTGGGCGGCCGCGGCCTTGGCGAGCCAGTCAGGCTCCGCGCCGTGATACTCTCGCTGAACGCGGTCTTCACCGTCCGAAGCCATCCAGCCGATGTCGAGCTGGTTCACCCGTATCTGGTTGCGCATCAGGGCATAGCCGGAGTTACGGGTCAGCGTCGCCAGCGCGCCCTTGGAGGCAGAGTAGGGCGACAGGAACGGCTGCCCGGCCCGCTCCGACGTCGAACCGATATTCACCATGCTGCCCTTGATCCCGTCACGGATCATCAGCCTGGCGGCCTCCTGCATCAGGAAAAACGGTGCGCGCACATTGATTGCGAACATCCGGTTGAACAGGTCGGGCGTTGAATTCAGCAGGTTACCGCGGTCGGTGAGGCCTGCCGCGTTCACGAGGACGTCGACATGGCCGTACTTGGCATCCGTGTGCGCCAGGACACGTCGGCAATCATCCACGTCCTCAAGATCGGCAGCCACGAAGGAAACCGGAACGCCGGTGTCCTCGGTAATCGAACGGGCAACGGCGTCGCCCTTGTCCTTGTTCCGGCCGCAGGTCACGATGCCGGCAGCACCCGCCTTGGCAAACAGTCGGGCGATGGCCGCACCAAGCCCCTGGGTGCCGCCCGTCACCACGGCAATCTTTCCGTCGATCCGGTTCATCTCACACTCCAACCCGCTGTTTCCTGCGAATTTCCTCCTGGTGCACCCGTGCCTTCTGCACGGACTCCCGCTCCGACACTTCCGGCACCCCAACGTCCCAATCCGCGTCGCCCGGCACCCACGCGTAGGCATCGGTCACGAGGGTGACGACGGTCGTGCGGTCGGTGGTCTGCGCCCATTCCATTGCAGACTTGAGGTCGGCAAGGCTTTCGCAGCGGCGGGCAAGGGCGCCCATCGATTCGGCGTGCTTGACGAAATCCACCGCGAAGGGTTCCTTGACCCGGCAATCCTTGATCAGGTTGTTGAAGCCGGGGACGCCCTTGAATTGCTGGAGCCGGTTGATAACGGCATATCCGCCGTTGTCGCAGACCACGACGATCATCTTGTGGCCCGTGAGCACGGTGGAATAGATGTCGGAATTCATCATCATGTAGGTCCCGTCGCCGATCATGACGATGGGCGTGCCGTCACCGTTCTTGGCCATGGCATGACCCCATCCTGCGGCGATCTCATAACCCATGCAGCTGAAACCGAACTCGCAATCGAAAGTGTTCGGATCCTTGACGCGCCAGCCCTTGGTCACTTCGCCAGGCGTGCCGCCGGCGGCGGCGATCAGAGTGTCGTTGGGTTTTGCGGTCTCATTGACGATGGCAACGACCTGGGCATAGGTCGGAATAGGGCCGTTTGTAATTGCCTGATGCTGATCGAGAAGCTTGTTCCAATCAGCGAACAGCGACTTGGCCTTCGCCAGGCGCTCGACATCCGCCTTCCAATCGCCAAGCGCTGCATCAAGTTCGAGCACTGTTTCCAGCGCGTCTCCCACCACGGCCACGGCGCGATGCTTGATGGCGTCGTAGCGGGCGGTGTTGATCGAGATGAATTTTGCCTCGCGATCGAACGCGGTCCACGAACCGGTCGTGAAGTCCTGCAGTCGGGTGCCGATTGCGAGCACGACGTCGGCGTCCTGGGCGAGTGCATTTGCGGAGGTCGAGCCGATGATGCCAATTGGCCCGGCATGCGCGGGATGGTCGTGAGTGAGCGAACCTTTTCCTGCAATCGTCTCGACAATCGGGATACCGCGCTTGACGGCGAATTCCGCTACCGTTTCTTCGGCCAGCGAGTAACGCACGCCGCCGCCAGAGATGATAAGCGGCCTCTTGGCGGATTTCAGAAGGGCGACAGCTTCAGCCAGTTTGGCTCGGTCCGGCCGCGGGCGCGGAACCGACCACATAGTCGGCTCGAAGAACGCCAGGGGATAATCGAACGCGATTTCCTGTGCGTCCTGTGCCAGGCCGAGGAATGCGGGACCGCAATCCGTCGGGTCGAGCATTGCAGCGACCGCCTGAGGCAGGGACGAAACAATCTGCTCGGGCAGGACAATGCGGTCCCAGTAACGGGTAACGGCCTTGAAAGCGTCGTTGACGGTCACCGTGGGATCGTTGAAGTGCTCGACCTGCTGCATCACGGGATCCGGAATCCGGTTGGCGAACACGTCGCCAGCGAGAAGCAATACGGGCAGACGGTTGGCATGGGCTGTGCCGGCGGCGGTGACCATGTTGGCGGCACCCGGTCCGATGGACGTCGCGGCAACCATCAACTGACGGCGGCGCTTGGCTTTGGCGAATGCCACCGCCGCAAGCGCCATCGACTGCTCGTTTTGGCCCCGCCAGGTCGGCAACTTGTCTTGAACGGCCTCAAGCGCCTCCGATAGGCAAGTGACGTTTCCGTGGCCGAAGATGCCGAACACGCCCGCGAACAGCGGTGCGCGCTCGCCATCTATCTCTGTGAATTGATTGCATAAATAGCGCACAAGCGCCTGCGCCATCGTCAAGCGCACGGTCTCGCGGGACATCTCGTCTCCTCCCATGGATCATGTTTTTTGGACGTTACGAAATATTTATTGACAATGCAAGACTTTCGCAACAAACATTGCAAAAATGAAAAGGGAGGGTTCCTAGTGTTAAAAATAGCCGTTCTCGGATGCGGCCGCATTGGTCGGATGCATGCCGAAAACATCGCCGCGCATCCACGCGCAAGCCTCGCTGGCGTATTCGATGTTCATCGTCCGGCGGCCGATGAGGTCGGCTCGAAATTGGGTGCGAGGGTGTTCGATTCGGCCGAAGCCGTCTTCGCCAGCGTGGATGTTGAGGCGGTGCTGATCGCGACGTCTACGCCGACGCATGCGGATTTCCTTGAGCAGGCGGTCGCATCCGGAAAGCCCGTGCTTTGCGAGAAGCCGATCGACCTCAGCCTGGAACGCGTCAACGCATGCGCAAAGGTTATCGGCGGGACGAAGGTTCCGATCATGCTGGGATTCGTCAGAAGGTTCGACCCCGGACACCGAGCAGCGCGAGACGCCATCCGCTCGGGTGAAATCGGTGAATTGCATCAGGTTGTCATCACGTCCCGCGATCCGGGAATGCCCCCGGTCGCCTATGCCGAGGCGTCCGGCGGTATTTTCCGTGACATGACCATCCATGATTTCGACATGGCGCGCTTCATCCTCGACGACGAAGTCACGGAGGTTTTTGCGACAGGCAGCCGTCTGATCGACCCTGTCCTGATGGAGCGGCTTGGCGACCACGACACGGCCACCGTCGTCCTGAAGACGGCGTCGGGCAAGCAGTGCATCATCAATAACTCCCGGCAGGCGGTCTACGGATATGACCAGCGGGTCGAAGCACTGGGCACAACGGGGATGGTTGTTTCGGAGAACCGCCGCCCGAACATGACGACGTTGCACCGCGCAGACTTCACCGGCAGGGGTGCGCCCCTCCTCAACTTCTTCATCGACAGATACGCAGAGGCGTTCATGGCCGAGATCGGCGCTTTCGTCGATGCCATCGAGAGCGGCAAGTCGCCTGAAGTCGGCTTCGAGGACGGTCGCCTGGCGCTTGTGCTCGCCGAGGCGGCCATCAGGTCGGTCGCGGAAGGCCGCTCAGTCAAAACCAGCGAAATCGGGTGATCCATGTATCAGAACTATGGACTTTTCATCGACGGCAGATGGCTTGGCGCGTCGGATAACGAGACGACGGACGTTCTGAGCCCGGTCACCGAACAGGTGCTGGGGGCGGTGCCAAGGGCTAGCCTTGCAGATACGCAAAGCGCTCTTGCCGCTGCCGGCAAGGGCTTTGAAAAATGGCGATCGACGAGCGCGTTTGCACGGGCCGACGCCATGCACCGAATTGCGGACGAAATGATACGCCGCGCCGATGAAGCCAAGCGGATGATTTCCCTCGAGACGGGCAAACCGATCGCACAGTCCGAACGCGAATGGATCCTGTCGATCGACCAGTTCAGGTGGTTTGCCGAAGAGGCTCGGCGAATATACGGGCGGATCATCGAATCGCGCGTGCCGAATGGGCGGTTCGAGGTGACCCGGGAGCCTGTCGGGATCGTCGGAGCCTTCACCGCATGGAATTTCCCTGCGGCGCTTGTCGCGCGAAAGGCGGCACCGGCGCTTGCAGCAGGTTGCTCCGTTATCATCCGCCCCTCCAGCCAGACGCCCGGCGTCGCAATGGTGATGGTGGATTGCATGCGGGCCGGAAACCTGCCGGACGGAGCCGTCAACTTGGTGATAGGCCCGACCGCGACGACCTATACGCCGATCATGGCGGACAAGGCGGTTCGCAAAGTGTCATTGACCGGGTCGACACGTGTCGGTCAGCAGATGATCCGTGATGCCGCGGACACGGTCAAGAAAGTGTCGATGGAGCTCGGCGGCAACGCGCCCCTGATCGTCTACAACGATGCCGATCTCGAACTCGCGCTCAACGTTTCGGTTCCGACGAAGTTTGCCAATGCGGGACAGGTCTGCGTCACGCCCGATCGGTTCTTCGTCCACGAAAGCCTGCATGACCAGTTTGTCGACGGCTTCGTTTCACGGACGAAGGCTCTCAAACTGGGTGACGGCCTCGATCCTTCGGTCCAGATGGGACCACTGATCAACGCCGGAAGGCTCTCCGAGATCGAGTCCATTGTCACTGATGCCCTCAAGTCGGGAGCGACTTTGGCCGCCGGCGGCGAACGTGCGCCGGAGTTCAACGCAGGCCATTTCTACAAGCCAACCGTTTTGACCGGCGTGACGGACGACATGAAAGTCTTTGCCGAAGAGAATTTCGGACCGATCGCTGCCATCACCCGGTTTTCCGAGGAAGACGAAGTGTTGGCTCGCGCCAACGCCTCGGAGATGGGTCTCTCCGCCTACGCGTTTACCCGCTCGCCGGACCGTGCAGGGCGGACGGTTGCTGCACTCAAGGCCGGCATGGTCGGGATCAACAGTTTCGCGCTCGCGGCCTCTGAAGCTCCCTTCGGTGGAACCAACCATTCAGGGATGGGCAGAGAAGGCGGGATCGAAGGCATCAGCGACTATCTGGACACCAAACTCGCCCAGATCGTGTTTTGAGGAGGTCGATGATGTTGAAGAACAAACTCAAGCAGATCTGGGCGGAAGGCCGCCCCTCCATCAACGGTTGGCTGTCCATCGGCAATGCGTTCACAGCCGAAATCATGGCCGCCCAAGGCTATGACTCGGTATCGATCGACGTTCAGCATGGGGCTTTGGACTACGGCTCCGTACTGCCCATGTTCCAGGCCATGCGCGCATCGGGCGTCGTTCCCATGGCGAGGGTGCCATGGCTGGAGCCGGGCATCATCATGAAAGTGCTCGACGCGGGAGCATACGGCGTCATCTGCCCAATGGTGAACACGGCCGAACAAGCGACCGAGTTCATCAGCTATATGCGTTATCCCCCGCATGGCCAGCGCAGTTTTGGGCCGACACGGGTGAGTTTTGCCGCCGGAGCGAATTATGCCGGAGAGGCCAATGATGAAATCCTGGCGTTCGCCATGGTCGAGACCAAGCAGGCGATGGCAAATCTCGATGCGATCGCCGCGACGCCCGGCCTCGATGGGATCTATGTCGGGCCGGCTGACCTGACGTTCAGTCTGATGGACGGTACGCTTGCGCCTGGCTTTGACCGCGAAGAGCCGGAAATGATCGACGCCCTGCACCGAATTGTCGCGGCATGCAAGTCCAACGGCATTCGCGCCGCTCTGCACTGCGGCACGGCCGACTATGCCGCCCGGGCGATCGGGTGGGGCTTCGACATGACGACGGTTTCGGGCGACTCGCGCCTGCTTGCGGCGGCGGCGGCGGCAAGCGTCGGACGGTTTCGCGAACTTGTCGGCCAGATCGCGGGCAAAAGCGAGAGGGGGGCATATTGATGACGCACATTCTTGTTGCCGGAAAACTCCATCCATCGGGTGTCGCGTTGTTGAACAGCGTGCCGGGCGTCACCTTCGACTATGTCGAGGAGGTTTCCGAGCCGTCATACGCGCCGCTGATCGGCAAGGCAGATGCGTTGGTGCTACGCACGCAGCCGCTCTCCGCTGCGACCGTTGCCAATGCCGATCGGCTCAAGGTCGTCTCGCGGCACGGGGTGGGCTATGATGCTGTCCACCTGCCTTCCCTCAACGAACGGGGCATCGCGCTCACCGTCGTGGGTGACGTCAACTCGGTCTCCGTTGCCGAACATGCCATGATGCTGATTCTTGCGGCATCGAAGCGGGTGCTGCGGGGCGACCGCGCTGTTCGGCAACCTGCCGAATGGGGATGGCGCAACAGGCTGGAGGCGGAGGAGATTTCCGGCAAGAGCCTGCTGATCATCGGCTATGGCCGGATCGGCCGCCATCTCGCGCGGATGGCATCCGGTTTCGGAATGGCGATCAGGGCGTTCGACCCCTATCTGAAAACGCAGGGTTGGCCCGAGGGGCAGGTCGACGCAGTAGATACACTTTCGGAAGGCCTCGCCTGGGCGGACTTCGCTTCCGTCAACGTTCCCAAGGCAGATCACCCAATCATCGGGGCCGCCGAATTTGCGGCGATGAAACGCGGCTCAATCCTGGTCAACACAGCGCGTGGCGGTGTGGTTGAGGAAGCGGCGCTCCTGGACGCGCTGCGGTCTGGACAGATAGGCGCAGCAGGTCTCGATGTTTTCGACGACGAGCCGCCAACGGCAGATAACCCGCTGATCGCATTCGATCAGGTCGTCCTTTCACCTCATATCGCCGGATTGACGAGAGAGTGCGGTGAACGAATGGCCGTGGCGTCCGTACAGAATGTCCTGGACTTCTTCGCGGGAAAAATTGACCCAAAGCTGGTTGTCAATGGTGGACATGCTACCGGCAGGTAAGCTCCGCCCTTCATCAAACCCTGTTTGGTAGCACGGGCGTGGCGCGCGCGGGTCATGTCTCTGCCACGTTTTGCAACGATTATTGCGTGATATAATTATATTCATATTGTGTTGCACTTTTCCTTTGACTCATTGAGTTTTGCAGAATAGATATTTCTGCAATGAACATTGCAGAAGGAGTAAGGCGGTGTTCAGGCTGGCGGTAACGCGGGAGGCGTCTCCCTGCAAAACCCGGCGGCTTTTGGGAGAACTACTGTTCCACGGGAGGTCTAAATGGAACGCCTGATCACGACGCTTTTAGCCACAACTGTCATTGCCGCCGCATCGCTGTCGGTGGCGGCCGCAGAGGAAAAATCGAAGGTTTTCTTTCTTCTGCCGAATGAGACGACAATCCGCTTCGAGAGCCGCGACGCTCCGTTCTTCGTCGACGCGATGAAGCAGAAAGCACCGAATGTCGAAGTCGTGGTGCAGAATGCCCAGGGCGATCCAGCCAAGCAGCAGTCGCAGGTCGAAGACGCAATCGCGCAGGGCGCAAAGCTCATCCTTCTCACATCCGCCGACGCCAATCTTGCAGCGGGCGAATTGGCCGCAGCCGAGAAGGCAGGCGTTCCTGTTGTGCTTTATGACCACGACGCCGTTGGCGGCAAGGCGGACGCGCACGTCGTTTTCGATTCTCTCGCGGTTGGCCGGGAGCAGGGTAAACGCGCCGCTGATCTGATCAACGCGATGTCAAAAAGCCCTGTTAAGGTGGCGCGGGTGAAGGGCAACCAGGGCGAATACGGCACGACGCAGTATGAAGCGGGGCAGAACGAGTTCCTTCAGCCGCTGATCGACTCCGGCAAGGTGCAGGTTGTCTGCGAGCAGTACACTCAGAACTGGGATCCGGTCCTCGCACAGAGCTTCGCCGAGGACTGCCTCACGAAAAATGGAGGCGACGTTGATGTGTTCGTCGGGATGAACGACGGCACGACCGGCGGCTCCGTGGCAGCCCTGATCTCGCAGGGCTTCAAGCCGGGAGACAAGCTGGTGACCGGAGGCCAGGATGCCACAGTCGAAGCCCTGCGCTACGTCGCTCAAGGGTGGCAGGACAACTCGGTCCTGAAAGACCTGAAGGTGCAGGCGAACTATGCCGCCGACGTCGTCGCTTCCATCGTCGATGGCAAGGGCGTGCCCAAGGACCTCGTCAACGGCAAGGTCAACAACACGTTCATGGACGTACCGGCGGTATTCCTTCCCGTTTCCAACATCACCAAGGACAATCTCGGGGACGTTGTAAAGGCCGGCGTCTGGACCTGGGCGGAAATATGCAAGGGCGTCGAGACCGCCGAGGTCTGCAAGAAAAACATGTAGTCATCGGTCGGCGGAGGGAGCAGCGAGCGCCGCTCCCTCCATTTTCGAATTCGATTGGGAGGGTGGGGAATGATGACCACAACGATCGACGCGCCTTCAGAGACAAGAACTGCGCCGACGGCTTCGTCCGTGCCGCTGATCTCCATGCGCAACATACAAAAGTCCTTCGGTTCGGTCCATGCGCTTCGCGGAGCCTCGGTGGAGGTGCATGCGGGCGAGATCGTCGCGCTTGTCGGCGACAACGGCGCGGGCAAGTCGACACTTGTAAAAGTTATGGCGGGAGTGCACCCGGCGGATTCGGGCGACTACGAGATCGAAGGTAAGCCTGCCCACATCCGCACCCCGTCTGATGCGACGGCCCACGGCATCGCCACGGTTTACCAGGACCTGGCCCTCTGCAACAATCTCGACGCCGTGCAGAACCTGTTCCTTGGCCGCGAACTGACGGGGTCCGGCTTTTTCGGCAAGCGCATAAGGCGCGCGGAATGCGAAGTGAGAGCACGCGAGGTGATGACCCGCATGCGTCTCGGAAATCTCTCGCTTACCCGTCCCGTCGGCGCGATGTCCGGCGGCCAGCGTCAAAACATCGCCATCGCGCGGTCGATCCTGTGGAAACCCAAGGTGGTCATCCTCGACGAACCGACGGCGGCCTTGAGCCATTCTGCCGCGCAACAAGTTGCGGACCTGATCCGCAGCCTTGCCGACGACGGGCTGGGCGTGGTGGTCGTCAGTCACGACATCCATCATTTCGTGGTGAACTCGACCGACAGGATCGAGGTCATGCGTCTCGGCGCGAACGCCGCGAGCTTCCGCTCCAAGGACGTGACCGGCGAAATGGTTGTCAATGCAATGGTCGGCGGCAACGAAGGCGTGAACCTCGCAGGCTGACCCGCGGAGATTACTCCGCCTTCCAAGGATAATGTCTATGGCTTCCATCTCCGCAAACGCGGCACCCAAGCAGCGCACCTTCGGGGAACTCCTGACGAGCGATCTGCGAGCCCTGCCGGTCGTCATCGCCCTGATTGCTCTCTGGATATTCTTCGCCTTCCAGAGCAATGTCTTCCTGACGCCGCGCAACCTCTCGAACCTGCTGTTGCAGTCGACCGTCGTCGGCATGATGGCGCTTGGCTTGATGTTCGTTCTTCTCGTCAAGGAGATCGACCTGTCCGTTGCCGCCATCCATGGTGTCACCGCCGTGCTGAGCGCCAAGCTCATCGTCGACTTTGGGGTCTCGCCGTGGATATCTCTCCCGGCCTCGATCCTGATCGGAGCCGCGATCGGTTCATGCTCCGCCCGGTGGGTAAACTGGGTCGGCGTCCCGTCCTTCGTGGTCACGCTCGGCCTGGGGCTTGCCTTGAACGGTATCCAGCTTCTCCTGCTTCCCGCGACGGCACGCTACGGCCTGATGGGAACCGGTGTCGAGTTGATCGCACAGACGACAATATCCGGAATCTATGCCTGGTTGGCGTGGGCACTCGGCATCGGCGCGCTCGGCATCTTGATCCTGTCCGGTGTCCGGCGCAGACGTAACGCCGGACTCGAGGTTTCGACCAACAACGCGGTCGTCATTCCGCTGTTCGGTGCTGGCCTGGTGGGTGCTGTCGCTGTTGTCGTGTTGAACGCCAATCAGGGCATTCCCCTGCCGGTACTGATCTTTGCGGTCTTGCTGGGTTTGGGCGGCTATATCCTCAACGAGACCCAGTTCGGCCTTTACTTGTACGCAGTCGGCAACAATGACGAAGCCGCACGCCGGGCAGGCATCAAGGTGCCACTCATTCGAATGGCTGCCTTCGCCATCGCCGGAGGCGTCGCCGCCATCGCAGGCATTGTCGCGTCGTCCCGGACGCTTGGTGTCGGCGTCTTCTCAGGCGGCGGCGTGGGCGGCGGCACCCTTCTTCTCGAATCCATCGCCGCGGCGGTGATCGGCGGCGTCAGCCTCTTCGGCGGGCGAGGTGCCATTCATGCGGCACTGTTGGGCGCATTGGTGATCGGGACCGTGCAAAACGGCCTGAACCTGATGGGCGTCGACAACGAGGTCAGGCTCATCGTGACCGGGTTGCTGCTCGTCCTGGCGGTGTCGATCGACAAGATCATCGAAAAGCTTACGGGCCAACAGACATTCTAGTCACTGGCGTCTACAGCTTTCGTGTTGACCATACACGGGAAAATCCAAATAGAGGTTGGCAATCCGCATCGGTTCGGGGCACAGTGCAATGAATTTTGCAGGATTCGGGAATGGCAGAAATCGAGCCGCCACGAGACTACGAAGAACTGATCCGCCTCGTCCACGAACGGTTCGAGGACATGAGCAAGTCGTATCAGAAGATTTCTGTCTACCTGACGCAGAACCCGAACGACGTTGCGGTGCTTTCTGTCACTGCGATTGCCGAGCGTTGCGGCATCCATGCCTCAAGCTTCGTCCGCTTCGCCCAATCTTTGGGATACGAGGGGTTCAAGGACTTGCAGGGTCTGTTCCAGAAGCGTCTCTCTACTGCCGCCCCAGGCTTCGAAGCCAGGGTGAGGGCGCTTGAAACTGAGCTTGGAGCGCGGACGGACCGGAGCGAGCTTGGTTTCCTTCGCGATCTTGTCGTCCGTGACATGGCGTCGCTCCAGGACCTGCTTGCTCAGGTCTCTGGTGAAGACATGGCTCGCGCTGTCGACCTGCTGGAGAAAAGTGACACCGTCTACCTCATCGGACAGCTGCGCTCGGCACCGGTGGTCGATCTCCTGCGTTATGTCCTGACGATGCTGGGAAAACGTTGTGTGCTTCTCGACCCAAGTGGTGGCCTTGCCACCTACATGGCGCGCACGATGACCAAGTCGGACCTGCTGCTGGCAGTCTCGTTCCGATTTTACGCAACGGAGGTTGTCAACGTGGTGGAGCAGGTTGCGGGGAAAGGGATTCCTATCGTCGCGATCTCAGACAGCACGCTTTCGCCGCTGGCAAAGTCCGCTTCGGTGCTATTCCCGGTACCCGAGCACGAATACACATTCTCCCGTTCCCTTGCAGCTCCCATGTGTCTTGCTCAGGCGCTGACCGTGGCATTGGCCAGCCGGCTGCAGGACAGTTCCAACGAACCGCGAATTCCAACAGTGACGGGCCAGTGAAAAGTCACTGTGTGCTCATCCGTCGTCATGGCGCCGCTTTCGTTTCAACCGGTAAGGTGAAGATAAAGGTCGCTCCATGCGGTTCGTTGTTTTCCGCCCATAACCGTCCGCCGTGAGACTCGACGATCGAACGACAGATCGCCAGCCCCATGCCCATCCCGAGCTCTTTCGTCGTGAAGAACGGCTCGAATATCTTCTCAGGGAACTCGACGCCCCTGCCACGATCACTGATCTCCGTCTGAACCGTGTCTCCCACGCGGCGCACCCGCATCCGAAGAACCCTGTCATTCGGAACGGAGTCCATTGCCTCCATGCCGTTGCGAATGAGATTGACCAGAACCTGCTGGACTTGGACGCGATCGAGCGCGACAAGCGGAAGGTCGCTCGCGACCTCCGCATCCATGCGAATGCGCCGCCGCGCCGCCTCCTCGGCCATGAGATCCCGCGCCTCGGCGATGACGCTGCTGACCGTAGTCGAGGCCTTCGGCTGCACGGTTCGCCTGAACAAGGCGCGGATGCGGCCCACGACGTCAGAGGCAGATTTAGCATCGCGAATGATGCTTTCCACCGTGTTCTGCGCACGCTCGAGATAGGGTGGTTCGGCCGTAAGCCAGCGCTGGCAGGCGTGCGAATTCGCCATGACCGCCGTCAGCGGTTGATTGACCTCATGCGCGATGGATGCAGAGAGTTCGGCAAGGCTGGCCGCCTGGCTCGCGCGCGCGAGATTGTCCTGGGCCAGGCGCAGCTCCTCCTGTGTGCGCACTTGATCGTCAATATCGATGCAAACCCCGCTCCACTGCACGATCGCACCGTCGCCACTACGCATGGCGGCGGCGCGCATTTCAACCCACCGGTACTCGCCGTCGAAGCGCCGTAGGCGATGCCTCTGCGCATAGGGCTCGCCGGTGGACAAGGAGCGCGCGAACAGCTTTTTTACCGTGGGAAGATCGTCCGGATGAACGATCGCTTTCAGTACGCCGGAGAGCCGCGAGGCGCCGGCGACATCCTTGTCCTCGACGTTAAAGCCGAAGAAATCGCGCAATTGCTGACTGAAATAGATGGGTTCGCCGTCTGGCGCCGCGCACCAGATGAGCGCGGGGACCGTCTCAACGAGTTCACGCAGCGAGCGCTCGCTTTGGCGCAATGTGAGCACCGCCAACTGGTGCTGCCGGGATATGGCGGCCACGATCAGCGCCGAAAATGCCGAAATGGCCAGAAAGAGCTGCAGCATGATGTGCCTGTGCTTCTGGGACTCGGGATCGCCGGCAAATTGGCTGGCACCGGATACCGTGAATACCGCCGCGATCAGAGCGAGGACGGTCAAGGCGACGGCGGCGCCTTTGAACTCAAAGCGCACCGCGGCCCAAAGAAGAGGCGGCATGATGATGTACGCGAAGGGCAGGTAGCCGCTCAAGGAGAGGGCGGCGACGCCAAGAAAAATCAGTCCCAGGACAGCAGCTTCCGTCCACCGCGCGGCCGAGAGCTGGGCCGTACCGCGCCAGTTCTGGATCACGACCAGGGCCAGCGGCGCTACGATCAAGACCCCGGTGGCATCTCCGATCCAGAATAGAGGCCAAGCGCCCGTGAAGGTTTGCGACAGCATACCAAACCACGAAACCGTCGCACTTCCCACTGTTGCGCTGACGATTGGCGCTATTCCGGCGGCCAGTACGACGAATGCAAGAACTTCCTGCAAGGTTTCCAGCCGCACCGGGCGCCTGCAAGTCCACCTCACAAGCAATGCCCCGGTCACCGCTTCGAGAGCGTTGCCGGTATAGATCAGGAAGGCTGCGGGCAGCGGACTGTGGAACCACAAGACATTGCTTAGCAATTCCGCCAGGCAGCCGGCCAGCACCCACCACGGCCAACTGTATCTTGGGGCGACGACAAGCGTAGCGATGAAAAGCCCGCTCGGAGGCCAAATGGAAATACCTGTTCCAGGTATGATTGCGAGAAGCTGAGCGAAGCCGCTGCCCAGCACATATGCCGCAAAGAAAAGCGCCAGGTGCAAGAATTGGGGGCGGTGCGACCAGACTCGCATCATCGGCTGCTCCTACCGGACAAGAAAAGTCTGTGGACGTTAAAAACTAGGCTGGGGAACTAACACTATTCTAATCCTGCTACGCCCCTCATGGAAATCCATATATTGTGAAAAGCTAACGTAACACCGCAGTGCAGTCTTGGTTTTCTTGTAGATGTTGATCGATGTACCGAGCCATCGAGTGATAAAGCAACTGCTACGCGCGGCCACGCCGCTCTTCGCGCCCAGATAAGGTCTACGGCTGCTTTCAGGTCGTCTGGGCCTTGGGAAGCGTCGCGCTCGTCCTCATCAGCGGCCAGCTCGCCACCTTCGCGCATCGCGGCATCCTCGCGCTGCTCGGTATCATGACGCTCGCGTCCCGACAGGCTCGCCGCATTCATCTGCGGGTCGCGGCGTCAGCGGACCGCGTGTTACGGTGGCGGCGTGCATCACCGGGGCCGCAACGCGGTAAGCTACAACGGTGCAAACACGCTTGTCACAAGTTGCTCACTCCGTCTGCAGCGGGGGAAATGCTGTCGATTTGCGGGCTCGCCCGCCTCAAAGGCCCCTGATATACCACGATGAGGGGCACCAAGAGGGGTCCCAGCGCGCCGACGGTTTCGAAGCAGCGTCCTCGCTGTCATCGGATGCCGACCAGCAGGCACCCGATGAAGAGTGCACGGATTGCATTAGCTTTGTTGAAGGTCACCGTCGCTTCTCGTGTTTCTTTTGCAAAGAGCCCGAGGACGACCAGTGAGGCGATCGAGGCCGCAATCGGATACCAAAGACTGGAATAGACGTCGCCCGTTGCCGCGGCGCTGTGCCGTTTGTCAGTACCCCATGGCAAACTGAAGTATGGGTTCCGTCAAAACAGCATTGGACGTAGTTTTCCCTCCCTGGATAGTCCAAGGGAAATCCTCGGGATGACAGTTGTGGCATTAGAGACCCACCACCAACCACAGGGAGAAGAACGTGACCATTACCGCCACCCCCACCCCCGGTTCTCAGCTTGTTACTGCGAAGGATCACACGCTTGTGATGATCGACTTTCAGTCGCAGATGGCGTTTGCGACCAAGTCGATCGACGCGGTG
>NZ_JAOYTJ010000014.1 GCF_025846855.1 Pararhizobium sp. BT-229 | reverse complement strand
ATAGCCGAGATTGATGGTGATCTTCTCCGACTCGCCGGCCTTGTCTCGGAGTTTGTAAACATTATCGCTCATCGCCTTCTCCATCTATGTGGATGGTATGTAGATGGCACTAGGATGATCTACAAGGGTGTCCGGCGCAACGAGCAAAGTGATGGGCACCCCGGTGTTTGGGAGATCATTGCGCTTTCGCCCAAAGGAGGGACTGCCATGTCGCTGTTTGACCAACTGATTGGCGACACCTTGATCGGGATGATGAGACGCGTGCCTTGCAACGAATGTAGCCGGTCGTCAGAGTAGAGCGGACAGCATTCGGGGAGAAGAGATTGCGCGTTTTTCATGCATGCATTTATTGGCGGTATGACAGAGATTGCCCCCCGGGGCGGGAGCTGCCGCCGTCGTTCTGGTCGAGCATCGCGGTGAAGTCGGCGAGACCGCACGCACAACGACCAGGAAAGGCACAAAGGCGCTCGGTCTGGCTAGTGAGGCTGTTCAAAGCGGCTTTTCTGCCGCAATGGATGTCATAAAGGAAAAAACCGTTCTCCCACACCAAAATAAGAAAAAGATCACCAGCCGAAAGTCACCGCCGAAGCCGGGCTGGCCTACATTGACCGGATGGGCTGTAGCGATGGCCGGTGGACGCGACCGTCCTCAGTCGTTCCCGCGGAGACCTCCCGAGCGGGAACCAACAAGAGGAACGGAAGGCTGAGTATCAGCTGCTTCATGCTCGACCGAACCGGCTTCTGCCCCGCCGGGCTGCAGGAACTTGTAGACATCGTCGATGCCCAATTTCGTGGCTCGGGCCAATCCCACGCCAAGGAGCCGTGCGGCGATGATCGGATGTTCGCGGATCAAGACTGAAACGGCCCGGACGCTCGCGGCCACGATCAGCCGGGAGGCGAATTTGTCGCCATACTTTGAGATCAGGAAGCGCTCGATCGTCTCAAGACCGCTTCCTTCCTCCGGGTCGTCGGGGTCGCGCGCCGTTGCGGCTAGTGCATCGGCGCGCGATGGCGAGGGAAATGGGTCTGGCTCCGTTTGCGTTTGAAGGGCGGGTCCGAGTCGTGCACGACCTGCATCGCTGCCGAGAACGCCGCCCGCAGCGCGCCGCCCGCAGTGCCGACGGCTCTGACGCCTTTGCGAGACGCCACCTTAGCGGATTCGGCTATTTCTTCGCGCTGGCCGATCAACAGCGCCACCGCCGCACCCGCCCCGGCCGTCAAAGCGTGGGCGAGCACATCACGTCCACCACTGTTATCCATCATCGCGCGCAGCATCTTTGACTTTCGCAAAGGCTTCGGCACCTTGACGCCGGCGATGTATTTCGGAATGCGGTTCTTCTTGGCCATGGCGACATCCTCACTGCGGAGAGGGAACGTGCTCGACTGGTCAGTGGTTCCGGTCGGAACGTTGGCTAAAGCTTCCATCGGGTATCGCTGGGAGATCATATTGAAAGCTACTCCAGCGGCTGCGACGGTTTGGCTCCTCTTTTCATTTGAGGCTCACTGACGATGACATGAAACGTTTCACGGAAACCCCGCTGGCGGCAGGGTCGCGGGGACTGGAACCCCCCGGGCCAATTTGGCGGAGGAGTTCAACAGTCTGCCGCGACTGCGGCCTGCCCCTATGTGCTGAATCACGCAGGAGCAACCGTTGTACAAAATGTTCTCAAGCGATAGGTTTGATGACGGCAAACAACTGCGAACGCGTCGAGGATTGCGTATGGCCACTGGGACAATTAAATTTTTCAATGGAGACAAGGGGTTTGGCTTCATCACTCCCGAGAATGGAGGAACGGACGTTTTCGTGCATGTGTCTGCCCTGCAAGCGGGTAGTTCCCTCAGCGAGGGTCAAAGAGTGAGCTATGAGGTCGGGCAGGACCGTAAGACTGGAAAATCGAAGGCCGAAAACGTCCGAGTGCTTTGATCGGAGCTGTGTGTCCGCAAAGCCCAATGACTTAAGACGCGCCTGCATGAACTTAAGAGCACCAAAAAGGTAATAACGGCTAGGAGCCACCCGGTGCTGCGGCATTCAGTTTGCAACTGACGTCGGACTTCGACCGGCGAACCTATGGGTTCAGGAAGCAGCTGCCAATCTGCTCTTTAATTGCGGGTGTTCGTCAACCTTTTGGTGACATCCTTGCCGGAGTCAGGGTCGTTTTCGAGGACGCCTCATGGTTGTGTACCTCCGCTGAAGCAGCTCCACTCTGCCAACGCCCACCGCTATTCACTCCTCATGGGATTCATAGCGATGCCTGGCGTGGACCAGTTGGTCGTGGGCCAAGGCGTCGCCGGCTGCGGCGAGCAGGTCAAGCAGACGACATTGACGACGAGGAGGTAGTCTACTGCAATCGTGCCGGCACAAAACTCCAAACCCCAGACAAACAGCGTAGCCGAAAGACGAGCAAATGCCCGAAGGAACACTTCCGACCGTCGCCCCATCATGGATAATGTTTTTGGTTTACGTGCACTGCGTACAGCGTCAAAATTGATAGGCACGAGGACAATTTCGAGGGCGGGGGCGAACTAGAGCTTCGGCTTGAGCGGTGACCATTCGACAAGAAAGCTAAGCCGTGGAAAATGCATTCATTCGTAAGCTTGATAGCTTCGTGCAGCTACCCGACGAAGATCGCAAATGGCTGCAATCCCTCACCGGTCGGGTGCAAGTACTCACGGCCGACCAGGATCTGATAAGGGAGGGCGACAATCCCGAGACCGTTCACCTGATCCTCGAAGGCTTCGCAGCGCGCTATAAGATGACGATTGATGGAAAGAGGCAGATATTCGCTTACTTGATCCCCGGTGACTTTTGCGACCTCCACGTAGCGCTCCTAAAGAGGATGGATCATAGCATCGGAACGTTGAGCCCGTGCCGTGTGGCTACGCTTTTACCCAGCACCATAATCGAGATTACCGAACGACGTCCTGCCCTGGCCCGTGCACTGTGGATGTCTTCACTGGTAGACGAAGCCACACTGCGGGAGTGGCTCCTCAATCTAGGGCAACGTCCCGCACGAGAACGGATCGCTCATCTCTTCTGCGAGATGCATGCGAGAATGAGAGCTGTGGGGCTGACAACGGATGGCTCATTCGAATTTCCCCTGACGCAGCAGGAGCTTGGCGACACCACGGGTCTCTCAATCGTACATGTAAACCGGAGCTTGAAGGAACTGCGCGAGGCCGGGCTTGTAACGATGAGAACCGAGCGGCTTGTAATTCCCGATGTCGAACGGCTAAAAACGTTCGCGGGCTTCGATCCGGCCTACCTCCACTTAAGAGGCCCCGCCCCTCTGGGGACGGCGGCCTTTTGAACAAGTGCCGTGCCGCGTTAAATGGCGCGGCTTACAGGCCGTGTCGGTCAATCGAAATGTTAACACCAAACACGATCGTCCCTGTTTCATCAGCCACCTCCATCCGCCAAGCCTTGCCTGTCCATGTTTGATCGCCATCACTAAGCATTTGGCCAGCTGTCCGCACAGATTCCCTGCGAACCCTATCCATATCGGGAAGGTCTGTTCCGACATCGTCAATTGTAATTTTTCCATCCGCCACATGAAAGAAATACCGTGCCATCTTATGCTCCGTGAATTGGGCGGTAGGCACTGGGTCTCTCTGTCAATGGCTGGCCGAGATGGGGGTGCCGCCGATGAGCCATTAGACACCTATATACCCCACTTAGCTACAACAATGTCGCAAGGCGGTGTAAGCGTAGTGAGGCGTGTGAGATGTCTTAGTGCTTTGCCGATGACAACGGTAAGGCTCTCGGACACCGTCCAAGGTGGTGCGGGGAAAAGACGTTTGGCGAAGTCCTGATCCTGTGCAAAGCTTTGATGCCTCAATCTGCCTGCACGAACGCTCCGCTCTAGCCATAATTCTGCTGCAGCCGAGCGGCGTCGGGTAGCTCTATTGTTTCGCTTCTGGAACGCTTTCTCGTGCCTGTCGCATAGCTCGCAGGCGCTCGGTCTTTTGCTGACGCGAGTATCGTTCTTCTCGTTGCAACGCCTCGGCATAGGCCTTGGATTCTTCAAAGGCGCCCCAGCTGGAGTTGCCTCTTGGCCGACGCGACGTAATGCGCTTTCCCGGATTGTTCATGATATTGCTCCTTGCAGCTGGGGTTGTCTGCAGCGTTTAAACGCGGCTGATAGCTGAGCGGGTTCGCGATCACCAGATCGTCTTCCGCGATCCCGGCTAAAAAGAAAATCGGTTTTTCAGGATCACCGTGCGAAAGAGCATTCCCGAGCAGATTGGAGATAAGCTGGGCGATACGCGGGGCGTCGACAAATATGGTTTGCGGCAGGTCGATCGACACCGTGATCTTTTTCCCGCTCGAGTATTCCATCTCGGCGACAACCTGTTCGAGTTCACTTCGCAGCGTTTCCTCGCGTGCGAGGACAACAGGAATGCCGCCGCCCATCCGACCACGGGTAAGGTCAAGCACGTCGCTGATCAATTTGCCCATGCGGGCGACGCTGCCCTCGATCAGTCCGACTACCTGCTTCCCCCTCGCGGTCAAAGGCTCCTTCGAAAGAATTCGCATCCCACTGTTGATCGAGGCCAGCGGATTGCGCAGGTCATGGCCAAGGATGGCGATGAATTGCTCGCGCATGAGTCCGGTCTCCGTCAGTGCGGCGTTGAGGTTCGCGATTTCCTTGCGCGCTTCCTCGCCACGCTCGTTGGCATCGAAAAGCTCGCGCTCGTAGCGGCGGCGGCTCGTCGCCGGGAACAAGGCGAGCCTGGTTTCGGATACCGCTCCATCGGCGTTTTGGAGTTGCGTCGCGTTGGCGAGGACGGTGAGCCTTGAGCCATCCCGTTTAACGAGATCGAGCGCCACTTCGTTGAAATAGCCTTGCATGCGTAGCAGCGGCGCAAAATGGGTTTCGTAGAAGACGCGACCCGCGACCGGAAAGAGATCGAGCAGGCGTTTTTCCAGGAGTTGGTCGTCGCCGAGATCGAGCCACGCCCGAAGTGTCTCGTTCACAAGAACGATGCGCCCTTGATCATTCAGCACAACATAGCCACAGGGCGCGTGGTCGAAGAGATCGCGATAGTCGGGGGCGCTTTTCATGAGCGGCTAGACAAATTCGCGGATGGCCGCTACGACCTCTGCAGGAGCGGACAGGCCACTATTCAAACCTACGAAGTGCATTTGCCAATGGTTCGTACGCGGTACGCCCATTTCCTGAGACGTCGCTAGAAAGAAGGCCGTTTTCGCAAGGCCGGCCGTCGTCCCACCCAGTGTGACTGACGATGGGATAAAGACATAGACCCTCTAGTGGGACACCCGCCTGCATTGCGGCCCTGGCTTCCTCAGTCGCGTAGTTAAACCAGGCCAGTCGTCTGTCAGCTTCGATACCCGTTTCTGCGATAAAAATTGGCTTGCCATATCGCGCATAGGTTTCAATCAAGAGACGGCGCAGCGGTTTGTAGGAAGGATGCCCAATATCGATCGGTGGCCCGCCGTGGATCCACTGATTGTTGAAATAGTAGTTGACTCCGATCACATCGAGATAGCTTTCCGCGCCTCCGATTTGCGGCCACATTCGACCGGAAAGCAGGTCCCACGCTTGGAACTGTGACTGCCTGTGCCCCTGTGCCACCTTGGCCTCCCAAGGGCGCGAGGGATCCGTGACAACGTTGATGATCGGCTCGCAATGGACAAAGCGGGCGCGACGATCGACGGCCCGAACCGCGTCCATCGCAGCAATGGATGCCCTTGCAAGCTGGACCTTCAGTTCGAATCCCCTCCCGCGGGCAAACGGGTTCAGATAGCCCGCGTCACCACCGCCCCAGGAAAAGAACGAAATTTCGTTGACGGGGCAATAGAACGGAATTGAATCGCTTTCCGCGCGGACAACCTTCGCGCAGTCTCGCGCAAAGCGGGCGAAACGATCGGGAAACTGAGGCGACCAGATATCGATGTCGTCCGGCCAGCCATAGTGGAAAAGATCCCAAATAACCTGCGTCCCGGTGGCTGTCGCTGCCTGTAGCATCGGCAGAATGCTCGACCAATCGAACTCTCCTTGTCGTTCGATCAGATGCCAGCGAAACCCGTCCCGAACGGTGCGCATGCCGTAGTTTGCGAGTTGTCGGTAATCCTGGGCGGCATATTTGTCGTGACCAACGGCGCGGATCATATCTAGCCGCCGCCCCCGCGGCTTTTCCCCTCTGGGCCGCAGGCGATGCGTGGAGCATTCGAAGCCGCCCTGCAGGAACGAGCGGAACAGGCCGGTCGGCCCGGCGGCCTTGCGCTCGGCGAGAACGTCGTCAAACAATTTTTCCCACTGTGGCACGACGACCTCGGCCGAATAGAGCGCACGAACCTTCCTTTGCAACGCCTTGCCCAGGGCTTGCCTTTTTTCGGGCGCGGCAATGAGACAAGCCATCTCGGCGGCCACCGCGACCGGATCGTTGTAGGGAACGAACACACCCGACAAACCGTCCTCGATCTGCTGGAGAGCACCGTTGTCGCGTGTCGCAATCACCGGCAAACCCGCCGCTCCCGCCTCTGCGATGACATGGGGCATGCCCTCGCCACGGGATAGCCAGACGAAGATATCGAAGGCAGAAAGCAGGTCGGGAATATCCTTGCGATCACCGAGAAACCGCAATACTCCGCCGAGCCCCCCCTCCACCGCGAGCGACTTCAACCGCGTGGCATAATCGGGAAGAAAGGCGTCGGCTCCGCCCACCACCACGAAACGCGCGGCTTTGCCTTGTGCGTGAAGCAAAGCGGCGGCTTCGATGAAATCCTCCACGTTCTTCTTCGGGTCGAGCCGTCCGACCCACCCGATCAGGACCTCGTCGGTCGCAACGCCGAGGTCAGCCCTCGCCAGGAGACGCGTTGACGGATCGAACTCCGAAAAATCAACCATGGACGGTATTTCCAGCGCGTGATGCGACCGGCCCGGCATGCTAGCGGCGGCCGCGTCGCGGATCGAGCGGCAGACGCCGACATATCGGCTGGTGAAGTGTTTCGGGCCCGCCAAGGCTTCCGAAACCAGACCTCCGTGCTCGATGAGTGGCGGGCGAAGATGGAGGCGTTCCAGCGCGGGGTAGATATCGGCGACGTTCTGGCAGGAAACAACCACGTCATAGCCCGTGACCTTTCCGAAGAGATAGGCGACCGTGTCGTCGAACGAAAGCTCGTAGGGCGCGGTATCGACATCCACGCCGAGGGCGCGAAGTTGCTCATGGCTTTGTTCGGGCATGCCCGGCTTGCGAAAACAAGCAACAACGTCGATTCGGTAGCGGCGGCGATCCATATTGGCCGCAAGGAGACGAACTTCCGTTTCCTCGCCCCCAACGACCAGCCATGCGAAAACAAAAAGCACCCGAATGGGGTCGTATTGAGCAATCATGGGGCGACCTTGAAGACGATTTGCAGGAAGTCCGGACGATTTTCGATCAAGTCACGCAGGAACGCCGGTCCGTCGTCGATGGGAACAACGTGGGTGACGAGATGTTCCCGGATGGCCGCGCCGTCACGCTTCAAAAGTTCCAGCGTTTCAAGCGCAAGCCTGCGCCGATCCCAAAGCGGAGCGAGTCCCCGAGGCACGCGATTGATCTGCGCGCACCGGATGTTGAGGCCGTTGTGATGAAACTCCTCCCCAAGCCGCAACGCTTGGGCACCGTCCTGATAGAAGGCAAGGTCGAAAACCGTGCCTTGCGGCCGCAGGGCTTTTAACGCCCAGTGAAGACTTGCGGCACCGGCGCGCGTTTGAAATACAATATCCGCGCCTCGGCCCATCGCGCCGTCATGCCAACGTGCCTTGGCATGCTGCCAAGTCTGATCCTCGGTCATGGCTGTCAGCCCCATGGCCTCGGCCTTTGCTCGCCGGAAATCGGACGGGTCGGCAATCACGACGTCGGATGCGCCGAGCTTGCGAGCAAAGAGCGCGGTGAGCAGCCCGACGGTTCCCGCTCCGATGACGATAACGGGCCGGCCGGCGATACCCGCGCCGAGACGCGGTACGCTGGCGCCAAACGCTTCCGCGTCGGCGTGCAGGATGCCGTTGGCGGCGATCGGCCCCATCTGGGCAACGAAAATGCCTAGTAGCGGATCGATTTGGGAGGGCATCGGCACTAGCAGATCGTGGGAGGGATCCGCCGTATGGCCTGTCTTATGGGCATAGGTGGTGGCGACCACCTGCCCGTCACGAAAGCCGCCGGCGCGCGACTCCGTGACACGCGCGACCTCCATGTATCCCAGGAATGGCACCGGATAACGCAGGTCGGGCTCGTTATCGATGAAGACTCCCCGATCCCCATCGAAGCGCGATCGGAAATAAGGATTGGTATTCTTGAGAAAAGTGAGTTCTGTGCCGGCGGAAAAACCCGTGTAGAGCGTATCGAGCCGCACATGGCCGTCGGGCGGCGGGCCTTCCTCATATTCGAAGAGATAGGCCTGGCCCGGCGCTTCGACCCCAAGCGAACGGATCTTGCGATGGCCGGGGGCCATCCCAGCCTGCATTTCGGTGCGCGGTTGAACTTGGAGTGGTGACAGCCGACGCTGGGTAATTTCGGGCAGGTTCAGAAGCACCGGTTCTCCCGTACGCGCCGACGATACGACCGCGTGCGCAAGCCGGTGCGTCACCAACGCATCGGAGTATGGGCAGCGAACGCGGTTTTCGCCCCCGCGCACCGCATCGATAAAATCCCGATCCTCGCGCCAGACCGGATCGCCTTCCGCGCCGCGTATCGGACGCCCTCGCCCCACATCGATCATGATGTCGCGATCGGTGAGCTCGATCGCCAGTTTGTCGGCGAAGATATGAAGGCCGACGCGATGGCTCCAATTCAGAAGGCAGGTGGACGAAATGTTGGCAACCGCGCCCGATTGGAAGGTGAGGCTCGCCGTCGTGACCGTGGGGACATCCAAGCCCGGGAAATCCGGTCGATCCTTGTGCCCGGCGCGGCCGTAAACCTCTGTCACCTCGCCGATCAGAAAACGCGCCAGATCGAGCAGATGCGTTGTCTGCTCGACCATCTGGCCGCCCGATGTTTCTTCCTTCCACCACCAGCGTGGCGGCGGCGTCGAGTCCAGCCAATAACCGGATAGAAGCTGGGCCGGATTATCCGCCAACAGTTCGCGAGCCTCATCGACCGTGTCGAGATACCGCCAATGATAGCCAACCGCCGTGATGATTTTCTTTCTGGCGATTTCCGCGGCGATGTCCTCGGCAACGGCGAGATCGAGTGATACCGGTTTCTCCACGAAGAACGGAATGCCCCGCTCGATCAAGTCGAACTCCGGCGATCCGTGCGAGAACGGGGGGATGCAGATATAAACGGCGTCAAGCGGCTCTAAGGCCAACATTTCCGAATGACTGGAGAAAGACCGCGCCCCGAACCGCATCGCAGCCTCATCGGCTCGCGCCAGATCCCGATCTGCGAAGGCGACGAGATCGATATCCTCGAAGCCCGCCAAGATATCCAGATGGCGGCGGGCAATGCCGCCAACGCCGATAAAACCGAGACGTGTCTTGCGCATGGGTCTGATCTCTTGGATGGGATCCGCACTGGGAGCCAGATATCGCTGATAGATGGTCGATGTTTCCGCGGCCATGCGAACGGCGGCGAACTCCTGACGGAAGCGCCTCAGGCCCGTCGCTCCCGCGGCCGCGCGCCCTTCCGGGTTGCTCAATGCATTTCCGACCACGCGCGCCAATTCGGAGGGGTCGTTGGGCTCGGCGAAATAGGCATGCGTCTCGCCGAGCGCCTCGATCGTCCCCCCGATCCGCGTCGCAACCACGGGCACGCCAAGCGACATCGCCTCAAGGACAACCAGCGGCAGTCCCTCGAACCGCGACGGAAGGACGAAAAGGTCGGCGATGGCCATGATATCGGCAACATCCGATCGATGACCGAGAAACCGAACAGCGTCGTTGAGGTTCAGTTCGGTCGAAAGCGCCTCGACATTCGCCCGCTCTTCACCGGACCCGACAAGCAGCAGAACCGCGCGAGGATTTCTACTCAGTACCTCCGGCATCGCTCGAACGAGCGTGGCGTGGTCCTTCTGAACGGAAAAGCGAGCGACGGTCACCATGACCACCCGCCCCATGACCTCCAGTTCCGCTTTCATTTCCTCCCGAGCGCGGACCGGCTCGAGAGGAAATATGCCGTTGCGCGCCACAGTCATTCGGGAGGAAGCGACGTGATGCGTGGCGAAGCTTGCCAGCGAGGCCTCGGAGACGACAATACGATGGGAAAGCCCCACAATGGCCCGTGCATATTCGTCCTGCTGGCTGGGATCGGTGAGCAAATAGGGAAGATGTTCCGTGCGGATGACCGGGATACCGCGACTGATGCCTTCCCGAGCAAGCTCATGCCCTTCCCAGCCGATGCCTGCGTGAACGTGCAGCAGATCGGCACCGGAATTCGCCAGCCAGTCGCCGAAATCCTCGCGGCGTTCGATCGACTTGATGGCAAGGCCGTGCCGAGCCGCCCGAAAGAGCTGATTTGCACTGCTCTGCGCGGCGAATGCCAAGGTGACGTCGTAAGACCCTTGCAACGACCGTCCCAAAGCAAGCATATGCTCCCCGACCCCCGAGGGGTCGAGACTATCGGTGGCCAACACGATGCGCGCTCGCTCAGCCATATACGCCGCCGATGCTGGTGTCGGTCGCACCATGACGCTGGCGCAGCCTCTTATACGTGGCGAGCGCCTGACCAACCACCTGGTCCATGTTGTAGTATTTGTACGTTCCGAGGCGCCCCGAGAAGGTCACCCCGTCGACTTGCCGAGCCAAAGCCTCATATTGCTTGTAGAGGATCTGATTCTCGGGGCGCGGGATCGGATAGTAGGGATCCCCGTCCGCGCGGGAAAACTCGTAGCTTATGCTCGTCTTGGCGTGAACCTGGCCAGTCAGATGTTTGTATTCGGTAACGCGTGTATACGGAACTTCTTCCGAGGGATAGTTGACGACTCCAACCGGAAGGAACCGCCTGACATTGTGGGTCTCGTGGACAAATTCGAGACTGCGATAGGGAAGCCGCCCGAACCGGTAATCATAGTATTCGTCGATCCGCCCCGTAAAGATTGTGTGGGGCGCAAGCCCTTGCCCGCGCAGATCGGCGTAGTCGGTCCCGAGCATCACGGTGATATTATCGTGATCCAACATTCGCCCGAACATCGCTGTGTAGCCGTGCAGCGGCATCATCTGAAACCTGTCCAGGAAGTAGCGGTCATCGATCGTCGTGCGCGTCGGAACACGCGCCGTCACCGACTTGTCGAGATCCGTCGGATCAAGTCCCCACTGCTTGCGGGTGTAGCCCTCGAAGAAGAGGCGATAGAGCTCCGTGCCGACCTGCGACACCACGGCGTCTCGAGAGGTGCGGATGGGATCGCAGGGTTCCGCGTGGTCGGCCAAAAACCTCTCCGCCGCGGCTTCGTCGCTCAGATCGAGCCCATAGAGCGCATTCAACGTGGTGCGATTGATCGGTATCGGCAGGCGTTGATCGCCCACCTGGGCCAGGACCCGATGTTCATATGGTCTCCAGGCTGTGAATTGAGAAAGGTAGTCGACGATCTCCTCGCTATTGGTGTGGAAGATGTGAGGCCCGTAGCGATGAACGAGAATTCCGTCCTCATTGTAATGATCATGGGCGTTGCCTCCGACATGAGAGCGCCGGTCGCAGATGAGGACACGCTTCCCGCCATCGGCGGCCAAGCGTTCCGCGAGGACCGATCCCGCAAATCCCGCGCCAACGATGAGATAGTCGTAGGCTGGGGAACTTGCCATATCCCTCCGTCGCGCCCGGAATTTTCGCGGCGGCGCCGCCGTCCGGGACTTCGCAGCGAGCGCCTCTTCTACCAGAAGCTTCATGCTATCGAACGTGTCGTCCCAGGACGACAGCGCAAGCAAGGCATCCACGTCTTCCAGCCACGTATTGCTCGACGGTTTCATCGCCAGCGCCGCCTCGCACGCCTCAGCGAATCCTGTCGCGTCGTCGGCGATGAAAACGCCGGGGACGCTCCCATAGGAGCGGTTGACATCGACTATTCTCGTGCTGATGACGGGACGGCCGGCGGCGAGGTATTCCGGGGTTTTGGTGGGACTGATATAGCGCGTTGCCTCGTTGAGCGCGAACGGCATCAATGCCGCGTCCCACCCGGAGAGATAGGCCGGCAAGTCTGAATAGGCCTTTTGCCCCAGGTAGTGGATATTGTTCGCTCGCGGCAGGTCAGCTTGAGAAATCTTTACCACCGGCCCCAGAAACACGAATGACAGGTTTGGCTTCAACGCTGCGACCGAACGAATGAGATCTAGGTCCAGCCGTTCATCAATCACCCCGCAGTACCCGAATTTGGGTCCTGGTATCGCGGCCTGGTCCGCCGGCTCCGAAAGACCGGATCTTGCCGCGCTGAAATGCGGCGCGTCCACGCTCGATGGAAACGGATGGATGTTGTCGTGATAACGCTTCTTCGCCTCGTAGAGGCTGTGGCCGCCGGTAAAGACCGCGTCGGCGCGGGCGATAAGCGCGCTTTCCAACTCTCTTATCCGGGGCGGCGCGAACTTGAAGTTCGCCAGCTCATCCATGCAGTCATAGATCACCGCCGACGCCTCGATGTGGCGCGCAAACGAGAACATCATCGGCGTGTAGAACCAGAGGACCGGCTGCTTGATGCCAAGCAGCCCAATCAGTTCGTCAAGAAGAGAGCGCAGGGCGGCCTCGCGCTCCTCCTCGCTCCACCAATGGGGAATGCGGGGCCTGATCGATTTTACGCGCGTGCCGTCGAAGGGGTGGATCTCCAAATAGGCGAGATGGTGATCGGTGGGGATGAATTCTTCGAAGAAGAGAACCTGTCTCTCGGCTGAAAATCGCCGCATCAGGTGCTGCGGTCTTTGAAGCACGAAGTCCCAGCGCAGGTGAGAAAAGCAGATCAGGGGCGCATTGGCGAAGTTTGGCGCCTCAGCCACCCGAGAGAAAACGTTCAGGAGATTCATTTAGGTCGCTCTCGTTGATGACGCCAGAGAACTAAGGGATGCAGAGAAGGTTCCGCCCGTGTCAGAATTTTCGCCCGGGGGATAACTCGATCAGCCGCTGAAGTTTCCGGACGGAATGCTGCCAGGTCCAATTCCGCAGAACGACCTGCCGTGGTTCGAATTCAGAGTCACCGGCGAGGATTTCGAGAATTCCGAGGTGAAATTGATCCGCGGGGACGGCACGACCGGTCTTCGGTGTGATGTACTGGAGACCGCACGTCAGAGCGCTGTTGGCGAGAACGGGAATGCCTGCCAGCATGTATTCGGTCAGGATGGCCGGCGCTCCATCGTCCACCCCGCAGACCACGCCCATCCGGGCGCTGTTCATCAGCCTGTTGACCTCTGGGAAGGGCACTCCGGGTGGACCGATAAAATCCACCTTGATCCCCTTCGCCCCGGCCTGGCTGCGCAGACTTTCCGTCATCTCGCCATAGCCGGAGACACAAAGCGCGCGCAAAGACCTGGGGAGTTTTGCAAGAGCTTCAAACAATATGTCGTGGCGTTTGTACGGTTGAGCCGCTGCGACGTAAATCATGTCGTAAACCTTTTCGGTTTCAAGCGGATGGAAGGTCGTCTCCGACGCGAATTCCGGCCCGATGGGCAGGACCGCCACCGACATCTCCGGGTGGCGCTCCAACACCGCTTCCGACTGCCATTCCGCTCCAGTAAGCACCAGATCGAAATGCCGGCTAACCTCCGGAGGGATTCGAAGCGGCGGCGCATCTATGGAATTGTAGATTTTAAAGCTCTTCTGGCAGGCGAGCAGAATGTCTTCACTCACGCCAAGGCCCCAAACGCACAGAGTTGCCGGCGGCCCGAATGCCTGTATATGTCCGAGCATGTCATTGGACGAAAACGGCGCGTCGGCTCCGTTCAAGCGGAATGCCCGGCGCGTCAGATGCGGATTTCCGGAAATCCAGTCTCGCGGGGGCGACGCGCCCCGCCAATGCGTCCAGATCTCGGCGCTGGTCGCCAGGCCACTTCGAAGGCAAGCGAGAGGCAGTCTCTCGATATACCCGCCATCGACCTCAACGGACCACGGAGAATGAATAATCCGCGGCGCGGCTCCCCGCGCTCCAGAGCTCCATTGCTTTGTGAACTGATCGACAGACGGCAGGGCGCCACTTTCCCATTCGCCGTCCTGGAAATCACTGATAACGACCATTCGACTGGGTTTCATCGGCAAGCCCTTTAAGAGAATGGGTGGGATTGAGGGCTGTCAGGCTCCTTCCTCGCTTCCCTCGGCCCCGGTCTGGGCATGCGGCGCGGCGACGGCCTTCGATTCGGGAGAACCTTTGAAACGTAGGAAGATCGAGAGCACGACGACGACGGCGGTCGACAGAAATTCGCTCTGCCAATTCTGCAACGACGAACCAGAATTGCGCGCTCACCAGATGCTCGGATCGAGACCGTTGGCTGACCATGCATCATGGCCTCGGCATTTTCCGCCTCGGCGCTGTAGCGCAGATGGAGGAGAAACGTGAACAAAAAGAGCAGGCAAAGAGCGATCCCCAACGAGTAGGAATAGACCCACAGGGCAAAACCGCCGACGCGAACAGGCCACGGCGCTCGGGCATCGTTCCGCGCGATCGAAGGATCCTCGTCCCGTTCCGCGGACCCATCCGGATCCCGCGATTCGGCGGATCCCCGCTGAAACAGGAACGCCGTCAAAATCACATACGCGGACATCTGTAGGAACTCAGATTCCCAATTTTCGAACATCGACGACAGGAAGTGCCTGGATTTCGCATAGGCCGCCAGTCCGATCGCCGCTGCGCCGTGATGGGTCAGCGCGTGGTCATAGACCGACCATCCCGTGACGATCATGCCGCCGATGGTGAGAAGCGACGCGGTGACGAGGACAATTGTAAGGCCGTTGTCGCGCAAGATTTTCATGTTTTCTCCCCAGCGTGGTCTTGCGAAACGAGGGGCTGACTGGATGGTTCCCCCACTGGCGAATGGCCGCAAGTTGGATCCTTGGAATCAACGTCCCGCATGCAACCCGACATCGACTACGCCGCGCAGGCGGCGGGCAATTCTCCGGTCGCGGCGGCGGACGGAACAAATCCGGCGCGCGCTAGTTCACCGCCATCACGACCTCGTGAACTTTAAAGGACCGGATCATGACAGCATCAATCTCTCCCACTCTCCCGCAGGATACCGTTTACGGCATCGCCCCAAGGGCCTCGGCCGCCTTCAACAAAGTCTCCTGGGGAGCGGTTTTCGCCGGCGTTGCGATCGCCCTCAGCACACAGTTCCTGCTTAACCTTCTCGGCGTCGGCATCGGTGCCGCCGTTCTTGATCCGGCGGCGTATGACAACCCGGAAGCCAGCACTTTCTCCATGGCAGGCGGCATCTGGTTCGTGGTGGCCGGCATCATTGCCTCGTTCGTCGGCGGCTATGTCGCAAGCCGCCTGTCGGGCCGGTCGAGCAACTCCACGGGCGGGTATCATGGCGTGACATCGTGGGCGGTCACCACGCTGGTGGTGCTTTATCTCCTGACAACATCGGTAGGGGCGCTGGTCGGCGGCGCCTTCAGCGGGCTGTCGAGCATTGTCGGCGGGGTTGGCCAGACGGCCGCTACCGCGGTGACCGCCGCCGCGCCGGCCATCGCCAATTCGACCAATCCGATGGCGGGCATCGAGCAGCAGATTCGCTCGACAACGGGGAGCGATCCGCAAGCCCTGCAGAACGCCGCCGTCTCGGCCATGCAGGCCGTGGTGACCGGTGACGAAGCCGGTGCCAACGAAGCCCGCAACCGGGCCGCCGACGCGATCTCCAAGGCGCAAGGCATTCCGCTCGATCAGGCCCGCACGCAGGTCGACCAGTACGAAAAGACCTACCGTGACAACGTCGCGGCCGCCAAGCAGCAGGCGCTCGACGCGGCCCAGGCGGCAACCGCGGCGGTTTCAGCGGGCGCCATCCTCGGCTTCCTCGCGTTGGTCCTCGGTGCGATCGCCGCGTGGTTCGGCGGGGTATATGGCACCAAGCGCGCCTTGGTCGTCGATGTCGCCGACAGCCGCATTTCCTGATCATCCGCCGCCGGCATTGTGCCGGCGGCCCCCTCTGGTTCAAGAACGGAAAATCAAAATGGTCGAACTGAAGACACTGGAAAACCTTTTCCTCGACACGCTCAAGGACGTTTACTTCGCCGAACAGAAAATCGTCGCAACCCTCCCCGAGATGGAGGACGCGGCGACAAACAATCAACTCAAGGACGCCTTCGCAAAACATCTCGCGGAGACCAAGGTCCATGTGCAGCGGCTGGAGCAGGTGTTCGCGATCATCGGCACGGAACCGGAAGCAAAAACCTGCGATGCCATCCTCGGGATCACGGACGAGGGCGCGGAGATCATGGAGGAGTATGAAGGCTCCCCCGCCCTCGACGCCGGGCTTTTGGCGGCCGCCCAGGCCGTCGAACACTATGAGATGTCGCGGTACGGCACCCTGCGCACCTGGGCGCTCGAGCTGGGATACAACGATGCCGCCGGTCTGTTGCAGACGACGCTGGACGAGGAGCAGGCCACCGATCTGGCACTGACGTCGATCGCAACCTCGGTCGTCAATCAAAAGGCGGAAGCTTGAGTTTTTGCCAAGGATTCGCGGCGCGCCCGCGGATCCTTTTTTTGGCGTGCGCCAATCTGGGATCACCGATGTCAAGAGTCGAACGTGGAGCGTGCTTTTGGGGGGCCATAGAAGCCGAAGCCGTAGGGAAGCCCTTCGGGATAAACTGGGATCACGACCAGGACTGCCGCAAGGCAATCGGAAGCCCGATGATGATCTGGATCGGCTATCGCAGCGAACAGCTCATTTGCACCGCCGGCCAGCCCAAGACCTTTTCGAAAACACGCGGCGTGACGCGGTCTTTCTGCGGCGATTGCGGTTCCTGCATCAGTTACCAGGACGCCGGACTACCGTCGGAAATCTATCTCTGCATCGCATTTATGGACGCTCCCGAGCGGTTTGAACCCTCTGCCCACGGTAATTGGGAGGAACGGCTGCTTTTCGTCGAAATGAGCGACCGCCTTCCGCGCGAAGCCCGCTATACCCGTCCTCGTCAACCGGCGCTCGGTCTCCCGCGAGATCGGTGAAGGCAAAGGCAGGGCGGCCATTGGCCGCCGTGCCGGCTTTTCGCATCCTCAAACCGGCGTTCAATTATCCGCTGTTCCGGGGGCGGCCATCCTGGCGTGCCATTCGGCAAGCATACCAGCGGGGGTAATGTCAACCATCACCGCCTGAAGCTTGTTCTTCCAGCCGGCGGCGACATCGCCTTCATTGTTCATCAACACATTGAAACCGACCTTGCGACATCCGCCGGATCATCCTTTTCCGATTGACCCACCTCCGTGTGAGCATGTCCGCGCGTTCGAAGAAGCGTGTCTCGGTCGCGCCGGGCATCAGGCAGGTCACGTGACGCCGGCATCCTTGAGTTCGTGGCGCAGCGCGAAGGAGAACGAGTTCAGAATGCCTTCGTGCCGTTATAGACCGCCTGGTAGGTCCCGGGGATGAAGCCGGCAATCGACCCGGTAATGAGTATTTTGCCCGAGCCGCGCGCGCAGGTGGAAATTGGCTGCGGTCAAGCGCTATTTCGGCATTTGTCGAAATAGCGGCCTGGAGCGAGCGACTTGGTCAATTGCGAAGAACACGCCTCGCCCTCGCGCGGGAAAATCGCTAAGGCGATCTCTCCAATTGGACACAACGATCATAACCGAAACAGCAACCGGCCGACCATCGTACCGCAATTGACCCAATGGCATCCGGCGCTGGCGGAATCATTGGCGCTTTGGGCGGCTTGATAGGTCTTGGTCGTGCGGACTGAGTTTCAATTCGCGACACCTCCAATCGAAGCGCCAGAACTGCCGCTCATTTGAGACGCTGGGCCGGTGTCACCCTCCAGATGACGTTGCCAACGTCGTCGGCGACAAGCAGGGCGCCGGTCTTGTCGAAGGTCACACCTACCGGGCGACCAAGGGCCTTGTCGCCGGCGCCGATGAAGCCGGTGAGGATGTCTCACGGCCGGGCTGCAGGCTTGCCGTTGCGAAACGGCACGAAGATCACCTTATAGCCGCTGTGCACGCTTCGGTTCCATGAGCCGTGCTGGCCAACGAAGGCGCCGCCACGGTATGGCGACCGGAGTGAGGTGCCTGAATCGAAGGTGAGCCCCAGCGAAGCGGTGTGTGCGCCGAGCGCATAGTCAGGATTGATAGCGTCGGCGACCAGGTCCGGCCGCTGTGGCTTGGCGCGAATGTCGACATTCTATGGTAAGACGCAAGGCTTTCCCCAACTATTCCCTATTGCCCAGCGAGCGGCAGGCTCCCCCTTAACGCATGCGTCTTGAAGGCCGTGTTTTCAACCCGCCGCCGCGCGCGCTTACGGACCCACGCGTCCGTCTCCTTCGAACAGCCCGCCGCGTAGGCAGCAGTTCGTCAATGGTCGGCTGCCACCCGCCTGGGCGGCGTCGACTGACCCGGGATCAGTGCGGGCCGGCCATGATACCCAGACCATGTACGTTCGGCTGTGAGTTTCCTAGGGTTGGGTATGGAGGTGCATTGTCATGGCTCCTCGTTGTCTTGGGGTCTGTGAAAAATTAGCCTTAACGTTAGCAGGGTGAACGTCCCCCTGAACGTGATTTGCCCTGCCCCTCTGCAAAGCCTACAATACAACTGTCGTCGTTCCTAATGTGGCAATCGCCGATTGGGAGTCGTAGGGCCCTCGCCATACGGAGGGCATATAAATGACCCGCGTTTACGCGTTTCAGACCGACGCAATCACCTCCGACGAAATGGACATGCTCCCACGGAACTTTAGCAGTTCTGCTGCGAGAAGCGGATCGAGATTTCGCATCCAGACACCGAGCGCGCTGCCGCTGAGTTGATAGATTGGTTTCAATTCGGACTTAAGAACGAAGATCAACTCATCGAGATGCTACGCCGCGGGTGGTAGCCGTAGTCCTGGTACAGACGGCCGTGACGATAGAACAGGCGATCCGGTTATGGCCTTGGCGCCGAATGCAGCGGAATTGCAAATCGGCGAAGTGATCTGATGCGGGCTCCCGGGCGGCTGCGACCGTTTCTTTGTGAAGTCAATGCTCGGCTGGTCTGGTGGGACGAATGCCCGAAGCATGAGCCGGCGGGCTGGATTTCGAGAAGCTAGCCAGCCATTCGCCGGGTTCCTGACTGCCCGCTCAAGGATCAAGCGGGGATGCTTCTTATGAGCTAGGACAGGAGACCGAAACGCGAAGGCGGAGCACCTCAGCGCGTTCGATTGGAGAGCGCCCAGCCAAAAATGCCGCGCCGATTGCAATACCCATTGCTATACCCATGGGGATGTTGTGGAATACTGCGCCGCCTACGACGGCTCCGACGCCCACCTCTAATGCAATTCCGATAGCCATACCGCCAAAGTTACATGATTGCTGTGGCGAGAGTGTGTGGCGCGGAATTCTCCACACCGAACGAATGCGACCTGATCCGCATTCCTGCAAGAGAGCGGGGCTTCGATTTCTGTTTTACTTTGAACAGAACGGCGCAAGGAGGACGGCGCATGTGGGAAATTCCTGTTGGCGTACTTCTTTTTATCTGCGGCTTGCTGTTTCTGTTTTGGAAGGCGCTCGGACAGCGCCGGCTCAGCGACCCACACAAACTTGATCAGGAGAGCCCCACGTTGGAACCGCGCCGGCAGGGCCTCCGCTTTTTGGGATTAAACAGGAACTGGCCCGGTTTGGGTCTCATGGCCGTGGGTGCCATTCTCCTCATTTCTGGCGCCTTCGCATGACGTACGCCATCTCCGCCCCGCAGTCTTGTCGGTCGGCCTCGCCTTTTTATCGGACGGTGTTCTCATGCTTCGCGGCTTGCGGGCTGAACGCCGGGCGTGGGTGGGAAGCTGGAGGTTTAAAGGTCATCCGGTAGGAGAACGTCAAGCACTCGCTTCTACCTTTGAACCGCTGCAATTGTGGTCCGTATGAAGTTATAGAACTCGTCTCCAGCATTTGACCACGGATGTACTGGCAGGTGCTGTCGAGGCGGGTCGTAAAGGCCGGGTGGTCCCCCGGTCTTTTCTTTGCGTGCTGGTAACTGATTGAGACTGTCGCCTTCCCACGAGCGTTACGCAGAAGCACCTCGGCCATGCCACCGCGGAAATGAGCCGAAAACACAACCGGCGGCGTGGCCGTCATTTAAGCCTTCAGTAGAATCAATCATATCTTGGTGGCCGGACGTCAGCCTCAGCATCCTTCGCCCACCCGCAAACCAGCGTTGTTTTCCTTTATGAGCTGACTCCCCGGCGACGCTCTTTTAGCCCTTTGCCCCTTACGTTGTTCTACCGCTATCGCGAGTGAAGTATGCGGTCGTGGCGAAAATTCAGACACTCCGATAGGTCCGCGCGAGAGGCTGCGGCCCGGTCGACGATGCAGCAGGTTCGCTTCCGGCCGACAGCAACAATCGGATCATTCGAACGCCCATGAACTCGTTGGGAATTATGCTGAATTTACCCATAATCTCAGGCTCGTCGCACCTGGTTCCGGGCAAATCGCCCGGGTTCCCAATTATTTTTCGCGAACTTAACATTAGTTAATGGCCCGTTTAGAGGACAGGCATATTCTATCGTCATCGGTTTCCCGTGCATTGCTAGGCTGTGACCGCTTGAGAGATAACCCGTGCTCTTGCCCAAACCCAGGGAGCAGAGCGCTTTGTCTCTACTGAATTTACTCTACCTTGAAGACGATGAGGCGGACGCCGTCATTAAGGCTGTACGTCGATGGTGCGCCGACAACGGATGCGAGATGGGAAGCGAGGCAGGCAGTCAAGCACTCTCGTCGGCGGTCAGACTCGTGAAGAGCGAAGGCGGCAGTGGCCCTGGTCTAAAGAACGCGCTCGCACGCGAAATGGCGATGGTCGCGCCGGCACGCAGGCTTGGTCCCGTGATGATCGTCGAGGACGAGGCGCTAATAGCGCTGGACCTTGAATGGCAGCTCGAGCACAGCGGGTTCGAGACGGCTTCCTTTAGCACATGCGCGGAAGCAAAGCTGTGGCTGGCACACAACAAGCCGGCGTTTGCCATTCTCGATGTGCAGTTGAAAGAAGGTCCTTGTATCGAGCTTGCCGAAGCTCTGGTCGCGCACGACGTATCGTTCATCGTATCATCGGGCCTTCAGTTTGAGGATCTTCCCGCGCCTTTTCGAAACGGAATACTAGTCAAGAAACCCTGCGACCCCGCTAAGCTATCCGCCGCGTTTAAACGCTGCATACGGCCAGAGCTTTCAAGGAGCGATATGATGAATAGTTCGGGAAAACGCATTACGTCGCGTCGGCCCAGAGGCAATTCAAGTTGGGGAGACTTTGAGCAATCGAAGGCCTATGCCGAAGCGCATCAACGAGACGAACGAAACTCGCGTCAACAGAAAACCGAGTGCCTGCGAGCTTTGCGACAGGCACGAGACAGCGGTTCAGAAGCGAAAAATTAGAACGGTGGACGGCGCCCGGCGGTGCATCAGAGTTGTGTCGAGGGCCTCGCATGGACAGCGTTACCAGAGACCGACTTTCAGATGAATCGTCATTGTTGTGGCTAAGTTGGGTGCGAAGGTATATCTAATGGTTCATCAGCGGCACCCATCTCGCCAGCCATTGACAGAGAGACCCGGTGCTCCCGCCCACGACGACGGAGCATAAGCATGGCACGGTATTTCTTTCATGTAGCGGATGGCAAAATTACAATTGACGATGTCGGTACAGACCTTCCCGATATGGATAGAGTTCGCCGGGAGTCGGTTAGAACAGCTGGCCAAATGCTCAGCGATGGCGATCAATCGTGGGGAGGCGAAGCATGGCGAATGGTGGTGGCTGATGAAAAAGGCACGATCGTATTTGGAGTTAATATTTCAATTGACCGACACGGTCTATAGGCCGCGCCGTTTAACGCTCGACGGCACGCTTGCTCAAAAGGCCGACGTTCCCTAAGGCGCGGGCCATCCTAAGTGGAGGTAGGCCGGATCGAAGCCTGCGAACGTTTTTAGGCGTCCGACATCGGGAATTATAAGCCGATCGTTTCTCATCGTTACAAGCCCGGCCTCCCGTAGTTCTTTCAAACTCCGGTTTACATGAACGATAGAAAGGCCCGTCGTGTCGCCAAGCTCCTCCTGCGTCAGCGGAAATTCGAATGAGCCATCCGTCGTCAGCCCCACCGCTCTCATTCTCACATGCATCTCGCAGAAGAGATGAGCGATCCGTTCTCGTGCGGGCCGTTGTCCTAGATTGAGGAGCCACTCCCGCAGTGTGGCTTCGTCTACCAGTGAAGAGATCCACAACGCTCGCGCAAGGGCCGGCCGTCGTTCGATAATCTCGATTATCGTGCTCGGAAAAAGTGTCGCTACACGGCACGGGCTCAACGTTCCAATGCTATGATCCATCGTCTTTAGGAGCGCCACGTGGAGGTCGCAAAAGTCACCGGGGATTAAATAGGCGAATATCTGCCTCTTTCCGTCAATCGTCATCTTATAGCGCGCGGCAAAGCCTTCAAGGATCAGGTGAACGGTCTCGGGATTGTCGCCCTCTCTGATCAAGTCTTGATCAGCCGTGACTTCCTCCACCCGACCTGTTAGCGATTGCAACCATTCGCGATCTTCGGCGGGCAGCGGTAGGAAGCCATCGAGCTTGCGAATGAATGCGTTTTCCACGGCTAAGCTTTCTTTTGGATGGTGGCCAAAAATCCGTTCATGACGAAAGCGCTAGGTTCGCCCGCGCCCTCGAAATTGTTCCTTGTTCAATTTTGACGCTGAACACAGTGCTCGTAAACAAAAACATTTATCCATGAGCGTAGACGGTCGGAGTTGTCAGCCGAAAATCTGCGCCGGAGAGATTTCAACCTGCGGCGCGTGGATTTCGGGAAACGACTTCCGCCGCGACAGGCACAATGTACGCGCCCACGGCAGCATGACCTTGGATTTCACAGAAATGGGGGAATACGATCGGCCGGATTTGGTCAGGGTAGGAACGCTATCAAGGCATTTGCCAGTTCGGCCGGAGCTTCCTCCGCGACATGATGACCGCTGTCGATGCTATGCCCTTGAGATTCGAAACCCACCGCTGCCAGACCTGAAGCGGGTCGCCATAGAGGTTTTCCATATCATCTTTTGACGACCACAGGCAGAGTGTCGGACATAGTATCCGCCTACCCGCATTCCGGTCTTCGAGATCGTGCTGGCGATCCACCGTCAGCGCTACCCGGTAATCCTCGACCATTCCATGAACCACGAGTGGGTCGTGGATCACATCAACAAGATCTTGATACGCCTCCTCACCCATCTGGGCAGGACTAAGTTTTCCATACCAGGCCAGCGGGTCTGAGAGAATCGCCCGCTCGGGCTTCTCCGGCACTGAAAAGAAGAACCAGTGCCACCATAGACGTGCAAATTTTTCGTCGGCGCGCTCAAGTGCTTCAAGAATAGGTACGCTGTCAATAACCACTAACTTTGTCACTATCGTCGGATGATCCATCGCCATTCGGAACGCGACGTAACTGCCGCGATCGTGGCCGACGACCGCAAACCTTTTGTATCCCAGATGTGCCATCAAATCGATGCAGGCATCTGCCTTCGCGCGCTTGGAAGATAAACGATGATCCGCCGCATCGACGGGCTGGTATGACCGACCGAACCCGGGAAGATCGGGGCAGACGACGGTAAAATGCGGCGACAGCAGGTCAGCGGCCTGTCCCCACGTCAATATGGGTTCTGGGATGACCGTGAAGCAGCAGCACCGGTGGCCCGGATCCACCGTGGCGTGCGCGGATATGGCCTGCCCCCACATGGACCATGTCGGGTTTGAACCCTCGAAACATTTTTGCTCCCACCACGCGACACTGACGCCCTAGTCGGCAGCGAGAGCAGCCGTGCAATCTGCCGCGCCTTGGAATGCTGGCTCCGAACCGTTTGCGTCCGTCGTATTCGCCGATTGGCAGGCCGTAAACTCGATAGAGAGCATTTCTTCGCACCTTCATTCCTTGCATCAGGACTTGGCAATCAGGTCTTAGCTGTTCCAGGCGCCGCCATTTTGGCGTGTTGTTCGGCAAGCATGCCGGCAGGGGTGACATTCGCCATCACCGTCTGAAGCTTGTTCTTCCAACCTGCAACCACATCGCCCTCATTGTTCATCAGGGCTTCAAACCCAACCTTGGCGACATCGGCCGGATCATCCTTTTCCGATTGCCCCACTTCGGTGTCGAGCATGTTCGCCCTCTCGAAGAACCTGGTTTCTGTCGCACCCGGCATCAGGCAGGTCACGGTGACGCCGGAGGCCTTTAATTCATGCCGCAGGGCAAACGAGAAAGAGTTGAGGAATGCCTTCGTCCCGTTATAGACGGCCTGATAGGTGCCAGGAATGAAGCCTGCGATTGATCCCGTAATCAGGATCTTGCCCGCACCACGGGCGCGCATCTCGTTGCCGATCGTATGGATAAGGGCGACCGTTCCCGTCACGTTGGTATCGACGACATGCAGTGCCTCGTCGAGATTCTGATCAAGGAAGCCCTTGCCCAATCCCCTACCGGCATTGGCCAGCAGAATATCGACCGGTTGTCCCTTGTCGGCGATGAAGCGCGCAAAGTCGGCAGCTCCTTCCTTGGAGGAAAGATCCACCTGCATCGCATCGACGGATACGCCAATCGAACGCAGGATGTCGGCAGCGACGTCGATGTCGCCCTCGTCGGCGGCGATAACGAGGTCATAGCCCTTTTCAGCCGCGATCTTTGCGAGCTCCAGGCCGATGCCGGACGACGCTCCCGTAACGACGGCGAGCTGGTTTTCTGTGGTTCCCATGATGATTTCCTTATTGATTATGGTTTGAGAACGACCTTGATGCAGCCGTCCTTCTTGTCGAGGAACGTCTTGTAGAGGTCCGGCCCGTCTTCCAGGCTTCCCGTATGGGTGATGATGAAGGACGGATCGATCTCGCCGTTCTGAATGCGCTCCATCAGGTTAGGCAGATAGTGCTGGACGGGGGTCTGGGCCATCCTGAATGTCAAACCCCGGTTGATCGCCGAACCCATCGGGATTTTGTCCAGGAAACCGCCGTAAACGCCGACGATCGAGACCGTGCCGAAGTTCCGGCAGCAATGGATCGCCTGGCGCAGAACGTGCGGGCGGTCTGTGCCCATAAACGTCGCCACTTTAATGCGGTCTATGCGGGCATCCCAGCTCGCGGATGGATCGGACTCGGTGCCGACAGCGTCTATGCAGGCATCTGCACCGCGACCATTGGTCAGTTCCATGATCCTGTCGTAGATGTCCTTGTCCATGTAATCGAGCGTGATGGCTCCCGATTGTTCAGCGAGCGCCAGCCGTTCAGGAACGGTATCGATTGCGATGACGCGTTCCGCCCCGAGAATGAACGCAGACTTGATCGCCATCTGTCCGACAGGCCCGCAGCCCCAGATGGCGATGGTGTCGCCGGGCTGGATGTTGCAAAAATCGGCGGCCATGTACCCCGTCGGAAAAATGTCTGAGAGGAACAGGACCTGCTCGTCCGTCAGCTCATCTGGCACCTTCATCGGGCCGACATCGGCGTAGGGAACGCGCAGGTACTCCGCCTGGCCACCACTGAAACCGCCCAACAGGTGAGTGTATCCAAACAGGCCCGCGGGTGAGTTACCCCACATCTTCGTGACTTTTTCGGGCTTTGGGTTGGACTTTTCGCAACCGGAGAAGAAACCCCGTTTGCAAAAGAAGCATTCGCCACAGGCGATCGTGAATGGCACCACCACCCTGTCGCCCACTTTGAGCTTCTTGTTGTCCTTGCCGACCTCGACCACTTCGCCCATGGTTTCATGGCCCATGATGTCGCCGCTGTGCATGTCGGGCATAACGCCGTTGTAAAGATGGAGATCTGAGCCGCAGATTGCGCACGCCGTCACCTTGATGATGGCATCGCGGCCTTCCTCGATCCGGGGGTCGGGAACGCTTTCACAGCGAATGTCATGTTTGCCGTGCCAGGTCAGTGCTTTCATGGCCGTCGTCCTTTTACTTAGATGCCATCTTGCGCTCGTATCTGCCGATGATCTGGCTTCGGCAAACACAGGGCCTTCATCGCCGTCAGGGCGTCCCGTTTCATCCCGAATCAAAGGCAATCGTCTCAACGTCAAGCGCCAATACTTGGAAATGATAATGACGGGCCGGACCGGCGGCTTCGGACCCGTATAGCCAAGCGAGCCCATGCTGGTCGGGCAGCCTCCGCAGGGTTGGCCTGGTGCGAGCCTTGGGCACGCTCAGCGTCGAAAAGGGCTTTGCATCGAGGGCGCCAACATTGTCGAGAAGTGCCTGCATCTCAGCGGTGGGTTTTGCCGTATCCTGCGCAGTGGTCATTCCGGCAACGCGGAACGTTGTTAATAATCTCAAACTATTTACGATCATGGGAACGGCACCTCTGGATCATGGGAACGGCACCTCTGTTGGACCTTGTTCCGTAACCACTTTGCGTAGACTTTGTTCCGGTGGTCGTCGTTTCGCGTCGCTTCCAGCATTATTGACGATGGGAATAATTTTTTACTGTCGAGGTTTTCAGCCCGCACGCTGACGATTCGAGGAACCGATGCCGCAAGCTGACACCCATTAAGCACGCTTACGGCATTCTTCGATTCAAGGTTGGACGCGGAATTCGCAGTCAGCCGCCTGAAGGACACCGGCGACGCTATCTGACGGGTACCTGCTATGAAGCGGATAACGATACATCAAACACGCGGCGATGATCGCGAGGCTTATAGGCGTCGCTTGTCGGGGGCTTGCGATTGTCAGTGCAGGAACGCATCTGATTCAGATGCCCAGCGCGAACTTTCGAAGCTGGCTTACAGGCCGTTTCACTCTGCACGAACCGACAATGTCGTCGTGCCCGCAACTCCTGTGGCCCATAGACGACGGGTTTTGATTTTCGCGTTTGTCTTTTTGAATTGCGGGCCGCGGCCTCTTAGGACATCTATACAATGTGGGGGAGTACCGTTGTCGCTTGCGGTTTTCAGATTGAGTGTGTTTCGGCGGGGTCTTTTGACCAGAGAGCCGGCGACGCTGACTGAAGTGGCGCTGCGAGAAGTGTTGCTTGTTGCCTCCGGCTACAACGAGCTACGGGTAAATTTCATCTGTAGAACTGTTGAAGATCATGGCCGTTGCGAGATGATTACCCAGCCTGATGAGCCTCGCTATGTAATCGAGAAAATTTTGCAATCCTAAAGATCAGGCTGCGGCCTCGGCTTCAAATGCAACCCGTTGAAAGTGACAGGGCTGACCGGAATTCGGTGCCAGCGTGACGCGGGTCGATCAGTGCGCCCTAGACGCCGTCAAGCAGGCAATCCCTCGGTTCCCCGCATTCCAACGCTTGAGGGGTAAACTCATGAGCAAGTATCCGTCCGGACCTGAAACGCTAAATCTTTCAACCAGCAACGACAAGCTGAAAGGGAGAGGACTTTGTAGCTCACCGCACGGTTTCGATGGAAAGTCTATGCGTGTGTGTAACGGCGGCGACGCAGCAGGTACCCCGACATCCGGTTCGCTACTTCTATAGGTTGCTCCGGATCTGCGATACCGGACTCTGCAAGCATTTCTTCGTCAGGCGTAAGCTCGCGCATCGGCACTTCCACCAACCCGCGCCCGTCTGTTCGGTTGAGAGCGTCGATCGCCTTGAACAGCGAGCCGTGTTTTTCGATCTCTATTTCAATTTCATATGGTTCTCGTCCGAGGTGTTCCGCGACAAGTCCGTTTCGAAGGGCGAGAATCTTTCGAGAGATGAAGTCGCCGTCCTCACGCGATTCAATGATGATATCGCATTCCGTATCGTAGCCCATCGAACGGTTGTTTAGATTTGCCGACCCCAGTTTGAGAACACGGTCATCGGTGATCATGATTTTGGCATGCACGTAGATGGATGTTCTCGCGCCATTGACCGGATAAAGAAGCCTGAAGCGCCCATGCCGGTCGGCCTCCCGGACAAGTTTCATGAGCCTGATGCGCGCCGAGTCCATGAACTTCGCCTCGAGCCAACCTTCAGCCCCCTCGGGATTGATCACCAAGACCTCGGGTCCATCCTCTTCAGCCAATCTTTCGGCGATAGCTTCCGCGATCACCCTTGATGCAAAATACTGGCTTTCGATGTAAACCGACTTTCGGGCGGTTTTGATCATCGCGAGTTTTGCCGCTTGGATTTCGCTAGCCTGGTGTTGTTCTTCATATTCCGGCTGTGTCCGCGCGATGCCAATCTTAATATTCTCGACATCTACCTCCAAGCCCTCCGGCCATGGATCGGACGGAACGTCTACGGGTTTAAGTTTCTCGCCCGTCGCCAGCTCCCATCTGATCCTCGCCAGTTCCCCGAGGGTTGCCGCCGCCGGACCGGACACGCAGGTCGTCGCGTCGTGCCACGGTCCCTGTGCGAAGCCCATGGGCGAGCGCCGTCGCGTGTCCTTGTCCAGATGGTCGCGCGTGTCCCATCGTGCGACAGTCATGTCTATCCCGCCGCAGAACGCGATGCGGTCGTCGATCACCAAAAGTTTCATGTGATGGGCCGACATCGAGGGATGCGCGCCGTCTAGCTTGAGTTGGATGCGCTTGGAAAACATCCAGCTCAAGATATAGAATGGCGTCTCGCCGCGGGTCACCGAGTTAACCAATCCAATATCCCATTTGAGAATTCGGATGTCGATTTCATCGCGACGCTTTGAAAGCCAGTTCAGGAAGTCGCCGAGTTTTTCGGGGGCGTTGTCCTTCGCACCTCCCGGAACAAGATCGATCCGGGTATCGAAGTCCCAGCCGATAGATGGAGCGTTCCGCTTTCAGCATCGCGCTTCGAGCATGCTTGAAGAATCCGGCGGCATCGACAATGACAGCCGCCCTGTCGGCATGTACAACGCGCCAACACGCCTCGCCTTCGACAAGTATCCCCTTCATCTCTAGACCTCGATCTCTCCTATTCGGAATATAGGGCAGTTGCGAGTTGGATCGAGAGGTGTAAATAGGCAGTCATCTTCCCCCTGCCATCCGACCAGATGTGCCTCCTCGACAAGAAGCTGGACGGCGTAGTCCACGGTTTGATCAAGTTCGACCTTGCGCTCTGGATTGTCCGGTTGCTGGCTTGGAGGATCGATCATCGGAACCACTTTCAAAAGAAGGGATGAGGGCGCGGACGGTCGGGTTGGGTGCTCGACTGCCTTTTCGTTGGCCACAGAAAGAAACCGGAAAAATTCCCGTGTTCACCGTCCCCGTCATGTCCGGTTGACACGCCCGCGACCCTCGGACCATGAAACTTTCTATCCGGCAAAAGGTTCCCGCAGCGGCGGAGAGAGGTATTGATACCGGAGTGCGGTCGGTTATGTTCTTCTTAAAGCGGCAATCTTGTGTGCAATTATACAACTTGACGAGCAATCAGTACGCTATCCGAGATTTCATCGACATTACCAGATATCGCGAAGGCAACCTCCCCCCTCCCATAAACGTGCATCCATCTTCCTGTTTGCGGGCATCTATACCCGGTGGACCGGAGCGCGCGGTCCAATCAAAGCGCCTCGCCATGGCGACCATGACATCTACGCGTTCCTGACAACGAATCGGAACGCCCTCGTCAAGCCGATCCATCTAAGAGCAATGCCTGTCTTGCTGACCAGAGGGAGGAGTGCGAAATCTGGATAACCGCCCCATGGAGGGAAGTGAAGGTACTGCAGCGCCCTCTCCCCGAAGCCAAAATGAATAATCGAGGTCAATATTGCTCCCTTCGATTCATCAATATTATCCGTGTAATCAATGATCTGACATGAGCGCAGGCAGCTGAACAGAGCGACGGATTTACTCAATCAAGAATCCGAATAGGTGAGTGATATCATCCACATAAGAGAAGTAGCGAAATCTAATAGTCCTCGCAACAATGCACGAACGATGCGGGAACGTTCGTGCATCTTATGGGGGAAAAGAATGGAAAGTGTCGTATCAGCGGCAATTTGCCACCGCAGGGGTTCCGACCGTTGCCAGTTCGCAAGCGTCGGTGAACGTCCGAATAGCCGCTTATGATGCGCAGCTTCCATATCACCATTAGCAGGCTAAAAATCGCTCGGAACAACAGGAACTTGCTCGCGTTCACCGGGAAGAAACCGGGAAACGCGGCTCATGGCACACTACTATTTCCACCTCGACGGTGACAAGTTCGATGAAGATATCGAAGGCGTCGATCTTCCGGATTTGGACGCCGCTCGGCGCGAAGCATTGCGTACAGCCCGCGAAATGATGATCGAAAAAATCGCCCTCGGATTGCCCGTCACTGACCAAAGGTTTGAGGTGTGTGACGAGTTTGGCGTTCTGCTTTTCCGACTTGCGTTCAAGGACGTACTGCACAGTTGAGGTTGGTATCAGACTGGCGAAGCAGCATCCGGTAGTCTCTTGATGAGACGCAAACGATTGCCGCCGATAAGCTCGATTACACCTTCGGATCTAAGCCTGTAAAGCGCGGTGACAATTTCGTATTGGTTGAACCCGTGTTCAAGCGCCAACGGAGTGCCAATCGCAAACATGTCGATGGACTTTTCAGGAACGGCTTTGATTTTCCGGAGAAGATTAAGGACCGCTTCAGACGCTTTGGTCATTGTTCCCCTAATATCATTCGAGGCTGTTGGGTTTCGTTTCTTCTTCAGAAGTGCACGCAGCTTGTTCAGCCTTAACGCACAATCTGAGCTGCGCTGGCGTCGGTCCCTTTTTCACTACGTCGTTTTCCTGAATGAATTTCCCGCTAGAGGGAAATCAGTGACAGCTGTAGATCGAAGACTCAGTCTGCGAAGTTCCCCTCTTCGCGGGCAAGACAAAGACCTTTCGGGGTTTCAGTTCTTTGGTGTTCAGCATCCCGGCGAGAAGTTGTGACCAAGCTTGCTTCTTGCTTGGACCGCTCGAAATCACCGCGCGGTGAAAATTCGTCGGTCTTTTGAAGAGCCGCCTCTACCGCAGCCAATAGAGTATGCGGAATCCAAGGCTTCGTAATCCAAGGTCTATCGTGAAAAATCTGGTCGGCATCGCACGGATCGATGCCCGAAAGACGATGAACGGGATACCGCGCAAAGCGAGAATTTGGGCAAGTTCAGTGCAGACGCCGTCCTTCAAATAAAGGTCGAAGATGGCGAGCGAAGGAAAGTGAGCCGAAAGGTATTCCTTAAAACCATCTTAGGGAAATGGAGTGAAAGTCGTATGGGATAGGGGTTTGTGGGTTATTGACCTGTATCGCGTCAGTTTCAGGTTCGGTGTTTCCACGTGTATTCGGAACGAAAACATCAAGCTTTGGCTGATCCGGGCGCGGCCATTCCGGCGTGCTGTTCGGCAAACATGCCGGCTGGGTGTATGGGTTGAAGCCGCTCCGCCCTCATTTGTTTTTCGGTCTGCATCCTTATTGCACCTTGGGAGTTTACGAACACCACCAGGATGTAGAATTATGCGAACAGATCAACGGCTCTCCCTTCTCATCATCGCTGTGATGATGGGTGCGTTCGTATGGGGACGCTATCGCTATGACATCGTCGCCGCTGGCTCCCTGCTCGTTGCCATAGTTGTCGGCATTGTGCCTGCGGAGGACGCCTTCTCAGGGTTCGCCGACGACATCGTCATTATCGTTGGAAGCGCGTTAATTGTCAGTGCCGCAATCTCGCGCTCGGGCATCATGGACCTCGGCCTTCGCCCCCGAACCCAGCTCATTATCCTCGTCGTGATTGTCGCAGTGCTGTCGGCCTTCATCAAGAACATCGGCGCTCTTGCCATTATGATCCCCGTGGCAATCCAGATGGCTCGCAAGTCTCGGGTTTCGTCTTCTATGTTCTTGATGCCAATGGCATTTGCCTCCTTGCTCGGCGGCCTGATGACACAAATTGGCACCTCGCCGAACATCATCGTTTCGCGCGTGCGGGAGGAAATAACCGGGCTGTCACCGCACCAAGCGGGGTCGCGTCAGCGAAACAGTTTCGGTTTGTCGTGCACGCCCGGCTAGGGACGCGGCATCAAACGCGCGCCCAAGATAGACGGTGTGGTGATCGTCTGTAGGGTAAAGGCTCTGCCGCCCCAGCCGGCATACCAGCCTCGAGGCAAGCGGCGATAAACGCCTCACGCGCCACTTCACCCGGTGTTAGGCCGTTCAGACTTCGCCTGCATGCTGAAACGGCTTGGTCGTAATGACCACCACGGTTTCGCGGCCATTCGTTTTCCAGGAAATCAAGCGCGTCATAGACGCTGCCGAACGTCCGGTCCATCCCAACACGAAGCGTAACGTTTAGGGGATGGCTCCAAGGAATATCGCGCCTGCTCATCTCCAACTCCTCCTGTTAGACCTTTTTCTCGAAAGGCGGGAGCAACTCGACCTTAACCCGCCGTGCCATCGGGAGGCCGAACGGCCTCCCGTATTTCAAGGTGTGGATGCCGTTACGACCTTCTGCCACGATCGCTGCCGCCCCCGTCACCTCCGCTGGAGGACTGCCCGCCCTTCTTGCCGGCTTCGGCTGCCCGTTCCGGATCGTTCTTGAAATTGCCGCCCGACGCTTCGCCTCCCTTTGAGGCGGCCTCACGCTGCTTGTCATCATCCATGGAAGCAAAGCCGCGCTTTGAGGTGTCACCAGATTGCTGGCCTTTATTGCCCTGGCCCTGGTCACGGCTTCCCGATTGCTGATTAGGCATTTTACATTCTCCGGAATCCGTCGTTCGAGACGACGACTGATTTTAACTTTGATCAGGGCAACTGGTTCCGGGGAAATTGCCCGGATTGGCAATTTTTTCGGCTAACTTAACATTAGGTAATGGCCTGGTTAGGACGGGCTTATCCATCATCGTCTCACGTGCATTGGTAACCCGTCACCTCACAACGCCTGTTGCGCTCTCGATCGCTTTTCGGAGCTGGTCCTCAGAATAAGGCTTCGTCAAGCGTACCGGTTCAGCCATGCTTCCAGGCGGTAGATCCGCGTAACCGGAGGCCAGGATGATGGGAAGGTCGGGTCGAACCTCTCGCAGTTGTCTTGCGAGCTCCGATCCCGTCATCGCGGGCATCGAGTGGTCGGTCACGACAACGTCGAAATCATTGCAGGCGAAAAGATCGAGAGCTTTTTGAGCTGAGGTCGCGTCTATCACGGAATGGCCAAGGTCCTCCAGCATCATAACCATATTGATGAGGATGAGCGGGTCGTCGTCTACAGCGAGGATTTTCAGTGCAATGCTACTCGTCGGGTCAACAGTTTGAGCGGTCTCATGGCTGAAATCCGCCACTCCCGTCGCCAGCGGCAAATAAAGTTCAGCCGTCGTGCCCTGTCCGACCGACGAGATCAAATTCAAATGGCCGCCTGACTGAGCGACCATACCCTGAACCATTGAAAGGCCGAGGCCTGTGCCCTTGCCGACGCCCTTAGTTGTAAAAAAAGGCGTTGTCGCCTTTTCCAATGTGTCCTTGTCCATGCCCTCGCCGCCGTCTTTGACAAATAGGCAGAGGTATCGACCGGGTGCCAGGTTCGGCATTGTCCCTTTGGCTACGGCTCGTTCAATTGCCCCGATGAGCAGTTCTCCTCCGCCCGGCATAGCGTCGCGCGCATTAATGCTCAAGTTTAGGATCGCGCTTACGAGTTGGTTGGGATCACACAGCACGGCAGGCAGGTCGGATGAAAGCTTCGTCTGGACGGCGATAGTCGACCCGAGTGTTCTCCGAAGCATCTCGACCATCCCACCGACGAGCTCGGGTATGTCGACAGCTTCAACCTTCAGTTCCTGCTTCCGCGAAAACGCGAGCATCCGCTGGGTCAGTGCTGCGCCGCGTTCCGCCCCGGCCACTGCATTTGCAAGCAGTCGTGCGGTATCGGGCGCGTTGGGGATGCGCCTCTTCAAAAGCTCGAGGCTCCCAAGTATTGCCATCAACAGATTATTAAAATCGTGCGCCATGCCTCCAGCAAGCTGTCCGATGACCTCCATCTTTTGAGAGTGGAACAGCTCCTCGCGCGCCTGCTCGAGCTGACGCTGCGCCTCCTTCTTTTCCGTGATGTCGCGCGTGACTTTGGCGAAACCTATTATCCTGTTGTCATCATCGGGGATCGCGTCAATGACAACATTGGCCCAGAAACGAGAGCCATCCTTACGGACCCGCCACCCTTCTTTTTCGAAGCGTCCCGTTCGCCTGGCTTCATCTAGCGCTCTTCTAGGCAAGTCTTCGGCGAGGTCCTCTTCCGTATAAAATTGCGAGAAGTGCTGACCGATGATTTCGCCGGGGTTGTAACCTTTGATCCGCTGGGCTCCGAGGTTCCAGTTCGTGACGTGCCCGTCCGGATCAAGAAGGTAGATGGCGTAGTCGCTGACGCCTTGCACCAACGTACGGAACTGGTGTTCGCTCGCGCGCAGTTCAGCTTCCGCAGCTTTTCTTTCGGATAGATCTCGGGTTATCTTTGCATAGCCTAGGAGCTTGCCGTCAGCAGTCCGTATCGGATCAACGATGACATGCGCCCAAAACCGGTTGCCGTCCTTCCGTATCCGCCAACCCTCGTTCTCGAATCGTCCCTCGCGGGCGGCCGTCGAGAGGGCTCGCGCCGGAAGATCGACTGCAATGTCTTCGGAACTGGGAGAAATGAACCCCCAGGATTTCCGGTTCGGTATAGCCCTTCAGGCGCTCAGCCCCGGAATTCCAGCTTGTCACCATGCCATCGGGGTCGAGCATGTAGATCGCGTAGTCGGTGATGGCGTCGACAAGCAGATGATATCTACCCTCGGCCTTGGCCAGACGGCCGTCGATAGTTTTTGCGGTCACTGTAGATGCTTTCCCTGTTTAACCACACAGAACCCTTGGACAGCACAAAAGTTCCCCAACGTTCTCAACTACCGGCAGGTAGCCAACCCGTCGGCCGAAGGATCGGTCGTGCATGAGGCTGTCGATGCGGTGGCACCGCACTAAGCGTCGCCGGGCGTTGCATTTAAGGCGGACGGAACACCTCATGCGAGCAGTCAGCAATCGCTCTGCGGATCTCCTGGGCGGAGACCTTTATTCGAAGCAGTTGCTCGGACTGGAGCCCATGGCTCTGTGTCGCCGTGCTGATGAACAGAATTCCTGCATCGCCCCAGGTCGGTCGGATAGCCATTTTTGTGCGTTTACAGACAGCAAGGGGGAACCTCTCATTGGTCTGGGTCGTTCTCCGTTGCCAATATCTCAGGAGCTCGCTCGCCATGCCTCACGACAATCGCCCCAAGCCGCCCCAGCCAAAACAGAAGCAGGAACCTCCAGGCGAGACCAAGCTCATGCAGCCCGTGCCTGATCATGGCGAGGAGTCATACAAAGGGTCGGGGCGGTTGGAAGGCAAAGTGGCCTTGATCACAGGCGGAGATTCCGGCATCGGCCGAGCGGTGGCCATAGCATTCGCCCGCGAGGGTGCCGATATCCTGGTTTCGTATCTGAGCGAGCACGAAGACGCCGAAGAGACGGCCCGCTGGATCCGGAAGGCTGGTCGCCGAGCTGTGGTCGCACCTGGTGACATCAAGAGCGAGGCCTTCTGCAACGCCCTGGTGGAGAGGGCCGTCGAGGAACTGGGAGGCATCGACATCCTCGTCAACAATGCCGCCTTTCAGCGAACCTATGCTTCCATCGAGGATATCTCTGCCGACGAATGGGATGAGACCTTCCGGACAAATATCTATGCGCCGTTCTATCTATCTAGGGCAGCGGTACGCCACATGAAGGCTGGAAGCTCGATTATCAACACGACATCGATCCAGTCACGCCAGCCATCGTCATCCTTGCTCGCCTATGCTTCGACCAAAGGTGCCGTGTCCAACTTTACTGCCGGCCTTGCGGAGATGGTTGCCGACAAGGGGATACGCGTCAATGCGGTTGCCCCTGGTCCCATATGGACGCCGCTGATTCCCTCGACGATGCCGCCGGAAAAGTCTGAATCGTTCGGCAAACAGACGTTGATCGGTCGTGCCGGCCAGCCCGCAGAACTCGCGGGGGCTTACGTTCTCCTCGCATCTGACCTTGGTAGCTACATGACGGGCGCGGTGATCCCCGTGACCGGGGGCGAGATCATGATCTAGATGTGTTTATCAAATAACGCCTGTTCATCGGCCGGACGCCGCTAATTTCCTGGAGTTCAACGCATGCAAGTCTTGTCCGCTCAAACTGGCGGCCTGGCGGACGTGACGGGTGCGCTTCCGAAAGCGTTGAGTTCGTATGGGATCGACACTCGGACGATCATGCCCGGCTATGCTGGCACCCTCGAAAAACTCGTCGACGTGAGACACGAGGCCGATGTGGACCTGCTCGGCGAGGCAGCAAAGTTTTACTCCGGTCGCCATGAAGGGATCGATGTCATCACGGTGGACTGCCCTCCTCTCTTTCACCGTGATGGCGGCCCGTATTTACCGGGAGGGAGGGGACTACAGCGACAACTGGAGACGCTTTGCCGCCCTGTCGTTTGCGACGGCCCAGATCGCCGCAAATGGCCTCGGAGGTTGGCGGCCGGACATCGTACATCTGCATCATTGGCAAAGCGGGCTTGCGGCTGCGTACTTGAAGGCATAGGCGCGTCGGTGCCCGTCGTGCTCTCAATCCACAACCTTGCATTTCAAGGGCAGTTCTCGCCAGAAATCTTTGGCGAGCTACAGCTGCCGGGTGAATTCTTCTCGACAGAAAAACTCGACGGACCATCGGCCGCCGCGCCGCCAATCGTGCCAAACTGGAAGAGCGCTTCGGGGTGGAGGGAGGAAGTGGGCCGATCATGTCAGTGGTCAGTCGCCTGACCTGGCAGAAAGGCATCGACCTGTTGAAGCCGGTCATTCCAGGAATTGTCGACCGCGGAGGAAAACTCGTCGTTTACGGCCAAGGGGCCCTGCCCTCATCCACCCGCTGATCGAGGAAAGCTGGCGATACCCAGGAAAAGTGATTGTGCATGTCGGCTTCTGGGAAGCGGATGCCCACCTGCTTCACGCGGGGAGCGATATCGCCATCCAACCTTCGCGGTTTGAGCCCAGTGGTCTCACCCAGATTTACGCACTTCGCTATGGCGCCATACCCATCGTGGCGAGGACGGGCGGCCTGGCAGAAACCATCATTGACGCCAACGAGGCTGCGATGGCCGCCCGTGTCGCGGTTTTCAATTCCAACCCCACTCCGTCGAAGATCTCTACCATGCGATTGACCGCGCGCTGATTGGATTTGATCGACTGTCATTCTGGCACCGACTGCAGACGCAGGCGATGGAAGCGGATTTCTCGTGGACGCGCAGCGCAGGCCAATATGCGCAGGTGTACTCCGGCCTTTTGCGTGGGTGCGCCCACCAGCGGAGTTGGTTGAGAACAGGGCGGCGGTCGGCGGAAATCGAATTTAGGAAATTGTCTGGCCCAGGCCATTTCGGCGAGGGGGTCAAAAGTCTTCGACCAAGCTCAGGCTCCCAGTGCCCAAGCAGGGCAAGATTAATTGTATCCACACCATACCAGAGTGCGAAGCGCCGGAACAGAAGTTTAATGCCTCAGCTCTATCTCCCGTCAGCCACTTACAGAATTCAGGGAGATTAACATGCCGACAAAATGGCGGGAACCAGTAAAGATCAACGCACCCATAAGCGGCGATGTCCGGGTGGACGGCCCCTTCGAAGCACTGGTAGTACTGATGGACGAGTGGCCAAACCTGCGTGGAGCAGGGTATGTCAGAGCGCGCAGTCTCTGCCGCGCGGCGCTCGCAGGGCGCAAGGATGCCGAGGAGGCCCGCGAGATTTTCGTTTTCGCGGCTAAGGAAGCAAGTCTTTTGCATTGAGAAAGCGCAGCTTCACCCGCAGTCGGCGGTGGTGGTGGAGAATTGATGAACATTTCCTGGGAAAAACCCGTTGAGCTTCAGTTCTCGGACAACGTTAGGGTATCCGTGAGAGGGCCGCAGGAAGCCCTGGATTATCTACTAGCCATCTGGCCAACCGAAGAAGGCGCGCTCTACATGAAGTGTAAGGCTGCTTGCATGGAAGCAATCGAGGGTGTAACGCCGGTCGAAGAAGCGCGTAGGATTTTTCGATCCGCCGCAGCTGAGGGTTGGGATTTCTTCGTCACAAATCGGTTAAGTCAGAGTTTCTTGGTTAAATTGGCGACGTCGCCCCAAACCGCATAGGGTCGCGAGCATCCAATTCCACGCAACGATCTGGTGCAGGCGACAATCGCTGAGATCGCCGCTAAGGCAGCCGGACTCGATGGCCGCTCAAACTAACCGTCATCCTCCTGCTACAGCAAACATCGGGCAGGACCAACGGAATGTACTCCTGTGTGCTGAGGTAGGCGAGCTTATACGCTTCGGTCATCAAATTGATTATGTTGTTCTGCGGATACCACGAACTGGAACAACTCTAGCCGTCGTGAGTTTGCCACCCTTGGGATACGGAAGCGACAATGCCGTATCTATATTTCAATCGCAGCGATGGTAAATCGTTTCGGCGCGACCTGATCGGAACTTACCTTCACAGCGAGGCAAGGGTTCAAGCAGAAGCCAAACGAATTTTGGCTGAGGCGCTTTTGCAGTCCGATGGGACGCTGGAGACGACGGGCTTGAGCGTCGAGGCGCGCGACCTGAGCGGAAAGACACTATTTCAAATTTCGGCCGTGGCCTGCAAGTGGTGACGTTTCAGCGGATGCACCCGCCCTTCAGCGATCCTTGCCCGGTCGCGTAAACAGCGATAGCGAAGCACACGCTCCTCCCGTGCAGTGTCATTCGCGATCCCATCAGACGATGACATTTCTCAGGAACTCCTCGGTCGTTTGGAGGTCGAGCTGAACCGAAAATCTGTCGCCGAGCAGTTTTAGCGATGCGTCGTGTGTACCGTCCTCCCCACTGCACACTCCGTCGGATAGCAAGACAACACGATACCCAAGATCGATTGCCCCAAGCACTGCGGCAAGGACGCAGACATCTGTCTCGCCACCCGTAAAAACGAGTGTTTCCACCTCCTCATGAACGAGGGTGGCATGCAGACCACCTTCGATCCACGGCGAATAGGTGCGCTTGTCAAAGATCTTCGCCGGGGGCGCGAGTTTTGCGAGCGATGGCACGAGTTCGACCAGTTCCGCCGCTAGATGTTCTCGCGTCAGCATCCACCACTTGGCATAGTAATCCTGCCAGGTGCCGCGCATATCTCGCGCGTGCACGGGCGGAACGAACCGGGTAAAGATCGTTCTATGGGGAAATCGGCCGGACACTTCCTCCACCTGGGGCAGCACGCCGGTCATCCATTCGACGTGCCATGGCGTGTCTTCAGCGAACAGGCGCTGCATGTCGATACACAGGTGCTTCCAGTTGCCCAACTCAATCATAGATGCGGTCTCCTCCTCTGTGAGCACATCCTTCAACTGCCTGCGATCAAGTCAGTTCCGGGTGGTGTGGAACAAGTGTCGGGTTAACCAGTTCCGTTAGCTTCGAAACAAGGAGACCCTGATGGCTGAGAACGAAACCCGAGAAATTTTCGTCATCGGACTGCGCAACGCGCATGCCATGGAGAACCAGCTCTATCGATCATGAAGCCGCAGCTTGAGCGCATCGAAAGCTATCCGGAGGTGGCTCAAAAACTGGAGCAACATATCCGCGAGACGGAAGGTCAAATCAGGCGCATCGAGGGGATCCTTGAGGGCCTCGACGAGGAACATTCCGCGTTGACGGACTGGGCGCTTTCATTCACGGGCGGCATGGCGGCAATGGGGCATACGATGGCAGGCGACGAGATCATCAAGAATTCGCTGGCCAACTTCGCCTTTGAGAACTTTGAGATCGCCGCCTACAAGTCCTTGCTGACGATCGCCGACATTGGAGGATAAGGTGCGGCGACTTCAGCGCTCAGAGCGAACCTCCAGGAAGAGGAGGCGATGGCAGCGTGGCTGGACGTCAATCTTGCTGCGGTCACTACCAAGTTTTGTTTCGCTGAGCGGGTCTGGGGCTAAGGCAAAGATGTAGCGGAAATGAACAGATATTGGCGAAGCTCGGGAACAAAAAACAGGCCTCCGAGTTGGGTTGCGCTATCAATCTTGCCGAAGGAGAGACATCACATGGCTGAGAAGACACTCGACGATCTGTTCTTGGACACGCTCAAGGATATCTATTTTGCTGAAAAGCAAATTTTGAAGGCTCTGCCGAAAATGGCCCGTGCAGCGCAGTCGCCGGACGGTAAGGCGGCCTTTCTGAAGCATAAGGACGAAACCGAAGGTCAGATCGAGCGCCTGCAGCAGGTGTTCGACATCGTCGGCAAAGCTGCTCGCGGCAAGACCTGCGAAGCCATCCAGGGCATCATCGCCGAAGGCGAAGAGATCATGGAAGAGTATAAGGGTTCGGTCGCACTCGATGCCGGTCTCATCTCGTCAGCGCAAGCCGTCGAACATTACGAGATCGCCCGTTATGGCACGCTCAAGAGCTGGGCTGAGCAACTGGGTTACACGGATGCAGTCGCCCTCCTAGACGCCAACCTGCAAGAAGAAATCGCCACCGACGAAATCCTTACGCAGCTTGGTGAGGCTTCGGCAAATCCCAAGGGTGCGAAGAAGAAGGTCGCCTGATACCTTTGATCGCGAGGATATGACAAGGCCCGCTTTGGCGGGCCTTTCATGTGAGGATTGATGAGTTCGCCAAGCGCCCAAGCATCCATCAGAAGCCGACTCCGAGGCCGCCGTAAGCCGAGCGCGTGCTGTGAGATGGCGTCGCTTCCGATGCTGTATCGGTCAGTGAGATAGGACGACACATCGCGGGTCAGCAGCGTGAACTTCACCAATTCCTCACAGACATCGACCACGCGGTCGTAATAGGAAGACGGCTTCATGCGGCCGTCGGCATCGAACTCCTGAAACGCCTTGGCAACCGAGGACTGGTTCGGGATGGTGATCATGCGCATCCAACGGCCGAGCAGGCGAAGCGTGTTGACTGCATTGAAGGACTGCGAGCCGCCCGGCACCTGCATGACAGCGAGGGTCTTTCCCTGCGTCGGCCGGATCGATCCAATCGACAATGGTATCCAGTCGATCTGTGCCTTCATGATCCCGCTGATCGCCCCATGCCGCTCGGGGCTCACCCAGACCTGGCCCTCGGACCATGCCGACAGTTCCCGCAATTCCTGGACCTTCGGATGGCTAACGGGCGCGTCGTCTGGCAGCGGCAGCCCGGAGGGATCGAAGAAGCGCACTTCGGCCCCAAAGTGTTCCAGCAATCGCCCGGCTTCTTCGGCCAGAAGCCTGGAATAAGACACCTGGCGCAGCGATCCGTAGAGAACCAGGATGCGCGGCGCATGCATTGAGAACGTCGGCCGGAGCGCGGCAATATCAGGCGTGCGGAGTTGGCGCGGATCGGCGGCGAGTAGATCAGACAATGCGGCGACCCTGTTCGTCGAGAACCGCTTCGCCATCTTCCTTGACGAACGCTCCCTTGAAGGCGTCGGCGGACAGAATGTCGAGAACCGCCTCCGACGGACGTGCGAGGCGGGTGCCGAGCGGCGTGACGACGAACGGTCGGTTGATGAGGATCGGATGTTCGAGCATTGCCGTCAGGAGCTGATCGTCGGACAGTGCCGCATCGTCGAGGCCGAGCTCCGCATAGGGCGTCCCCTTCTCCCGGATGGCCTCGCGGACCGAAAGGCCGGCGTCTGCGATCATGTCGGCAAGCTTCTCCCGGCTCGGCGGCGCCGTCAGATATTCGACCACCGTCGGTTCGATGCCGGCATGGCGGATTAGTGCCAAGGTGTTGCGCGAGGTCCCGCATTCAGGGTTGTGGTAGATGGTAACGTCCATGGTCATTTGATTCCTTTGACCGGTATTGGCGAAGCTGCGGTGTTTCGTTCAGTGAGCATCCATCCGACGACCGCCGTGGCGACAAGCGCGCCAATCACCTCAGCGACGATAAAAGCTGGCACGTCGACTGGACGGATACCCGAAAAAGTGTTCGAGAGGGCGCGGGCCCCGGCGACGGCGGGGTTTGCGAACGACGTCGAGGCCGTGAACCAATAGGCCGCCGTGATGTAGAGGCCGACGAGCCATGGAATGGCGTCGCCGCTAAAGCGCATTCCCGCCAGAATCGTCAAGACCAGGCCGAAGGTGGCGACCACCTCGGCGATCCACTGCCCCGTTCCCGTGCGGACCGTTTCCGAGACCTGCAGCAGCGGCAGGTCGAACATCGCGTGCGCAATCAGCGTCCCGGCGATACCGCCGGCGATCTGCGCGAGGACGTAGAGCGCGGCCGCGGCTGCGGCGATCTCCCGCCTTGCCGCGAACACCATCGTCACTGCCGGGTTGAAGTGCGCGCCGGAAATCGGGCCGAGGATGCTGATCAGCACAATGAGGATTGCACCCGTCGGTATCGTGTTGCCGAGCAGTGAGACCGCCACGTCGTCGGAAAGCCGGTCGGCCATGATGCCGGAGCCGACGACGGTGGCGACCAGGATGGCCGTGCCCAGGGTTTCCGCGGCGAGGCGGCGTTTCAGGTCGAATGCCATGCCTCAGCCCGCCTTCGGAATGTTTCGGCCGATCTCGTCCAGTCGCTTCTGCAGGGCGAGCTTGTCGAGGCTCGTCATCGGCAGGCTGGTGAAGATCGAGATGCGGTTATTGAGCATGCGGTAGGTCTCGGCGAACGCGAAGTGCCGCTCGGCCTCGCTGCCTTCGGCGGCCGCCGGGTCGGGCACCCCCCAATGCGCCGTCATCGGCTGACCGGGCCAGACCGGACAGGCTTCGGCGGCGGCGTTGTCGCAGACGGTGAAGACGAAATCCATTTCCGGTGCACCGGCAGCCGCAAACTCGTCCCAGGCCTTCGAGCGGGCGAAGGATGTGTCGTAGTTCAGTCCCTTGAGGAGCTGCAAGGCGAACGGATGCACTTCTCCCTTCGGCTGCGATCCGGCCGAATAGGCCTTGAACCTGCCCATGCCGACCCTGTTGAGGATGGCTTCGGCAATGATCGAGCGGGCAGAGTTGCCCGTGCACAGAAACAGGACGTTGTAGATTTTATCGCTCATGGGTGCTCTCCCTGGTTGGCTCAACGTATCTGCGCTTCCTCCGCGGGAGCGCAGCATGTTAGATCGGAAATCAACGGGGCGCAGAGGCTCGCATTGCCGCCGCAGCAGTCCTGCAGCAGGTAGAGCATTACCGCGCGGAACCGATCGAGTTCGACACGGTAGATGATCGAACGGCTTTGCCGCTCACCCCGGATCAACCCCGCTTGCGAGAGCGTCGCAAGATGGGCCGACATGGTGTTCTGCGGCACGTCAACCAGCCTGGCCAGCTCGCCCGCCGGCACCCCTTCAGGTTCGCGTTCGACCAGCAGGCGGAACGTCCTCAGGCGCGTCGGTTGGGCAAGAGCAGCCAATGCTGCTATCGTTCTATTCTCATCCATATATCCAGAATAATGGATATATAAGACGAATCAATGACAGGCGAGCGCCGTCAGACCGAGGTGGGAGAGTGCTTGGATGAACGCTTCCGACCGTGGCACTTTGCCCAGAGACGTGACCGTGCCCGAACTAACAAATTTCACGCTGAACGGCATAGCCCCGACGGAACCAAACTCATCTCTCGGAGTTGTATCGGCAGGTCTAGATAAAGACGTCAAGATGAGGAAATCCCATGAAAAAATATGTTCTCGCAGCAGCGCTCCTCGGCGCGTCTGCCCTCACCGCATTCGCCCAAACGACAACGGCACCTGCAGCCGAAGGCGATACGCCAGCGGTTGTCACGCCGGACGCCATGAACTCGACTGCGCCTGTCGAAGGCGCGAACAGCTTCACCGAGGCACAGGCGAAGGAACGCATGGAAGAAGCTGGGTACAGCTAGGTTTCGGGCCTGATGCTCGATGGCAACGGAATCTGGCAGGCAAAGGGGATGAAGGACGGCAAGTCCGTCGCTGTCACGCTCGACTATCAGGGCAACATCGTCGCGAAGTAGCCGATCCAAACCGATCACTCGAAGGATATCACCATGAAAACCGTAACAGGACTTTTCGACGACTATGACGATGCCAGCAGTGCCGTGAGTGCGCTGGAAGCGCGTGGCATCCCATCCGACGACATCAGCATCGTTTCCAACAATGCCGACGATCGCCACGCCGACCTCAACAGAGGCAGTAACGCCGCAGAGGGCGCAGGTGCGGGTGCTGGGATCGGCGCTGTCGTCGGTGGCACTGGGGGCCTTCTTACCGGACTGGGCATCATGGCAATCCCCGGCGTCGGCCCCGTAGTGGCAGCCGGCTGGCTGGCGGCGACGGCAGCAGGAGCGCTCGCCGGCGCAGTGGCGGGCGGCACGACAGGTGGACTGATCGGAGCCATGACCAGCTCGGGCGTTCCGGAGGAACACGCTCACGTCTACGCTGAAGGCGTTCGCCGCGGCGGCACGTTGGTGACCGCCAGAGTTGAGGATGGCCTTCAGTCAGACGCGGAGGCAATCCTCAAGCAATCGAACTGGGTCGATCCGTCAGCGCGCCGACAGGCCTACAGCGAGGAAGGCTGGACAAAGTTCGACGATACGCTCGAACCCTACGGTCCGGCCGAGGTAGAACAAGAACGGAATCGTTATCGGCGGTCTGTTCTCTAATCACCTTCTGAAGGGGCCGTAACTGCGGCCCCTCTTTTCACGTTAGTTGCTCGAATTGGCAGTCCACCTTCCAGGACGAATTGTGATCTCATCCACTTCAGTCGGGCCGTCCGATAGTAAGTGCCGTGAGTGGCTCGACCGATGCTTCAGCGAAGCACTGTTTGATTCCAACCATACGCATTTCCATCTACCGCAAATCGCATCCGACGCGGCCGGATCCGCTATTCTCGCGCCGGACAATGTCGACCAACGCGTCCAAGAATCGATCAAAGGCATGACCGGGGGTGCTCTCTGTCTCGTGATGGGCATCGCGGGTGTCGTGCTATTCCTGGGGTTCGTGGGTAGCAAGCTCATGAGACGTCGAGCGACGTCAGAGGGCTTGAGTTCCGGGGTGGTTATGGCAGTGCGTGTCTGGCTTTCGCGGCGACCGCGATTTACGTGCTACTTAACACTCATCGCGATGAAGCTCAGCGGGATTTTCCAGCGGCTACACTGGGCTGTCTCCGCCTAGTGGGTCAAACCAAATGGAAAATGGCAGGCTGTATTTTTCGCCGTCCGCTGCAGCCGCAACTATGGAACACGAGGATCATCCCTCTTAGTCGCTGCTTCTAACAGCTGCGGAACCTCTTCGCCGTTGCCCGCAGTGTGTTTTGTCAAAACAAGCGGCGACATCAGCTTCGTCGAGCACTATGGGCGGCGCAGCTCGGCTACACCGATGCCGTCGCACTGTTCGATGCGAATTTGCAGGAAGAGCTGGCCACTGACCAGAAACTTACCCAACTTGGCGAATCTTCGGCGAATCCGAAGGGCGCGAAAAGAAGGTCGCCTGTTCGCATCGCAATAATTAAGAAGGGCCGTCTAGAAGGCGACCTTTTTTGCCTTGCCCAAGCTCCGTCTTCTAAGCGCCAGTCTCGGCATGCCCGGACTTCGATTCAAGCGAACCTTTGACCTGCAACCGTGAATGCAGAAATTGTTTTTCCTTCGCATCCT
>NZ_JAOYTJ010000013.1 GCF_025846855.1 Pararhizobium sp. BT-229 | reverse complement strand
AATAACACACTGGTAGGAGGCGCGGGAAATGACACTTTCTTTTTCCAGCAGCTTACCAGCACTACGAATCACGTGACAGACTTCAGCGCCGGCACGAGCAGCACCACCGCGGATAGGCTCCGGTTTGACGTCGGAAGTGGAACGTTCGAATTCGCGGTCGGCAACAACAATACAGTCGTCGAAAATGTGAAGGTGGGGAATAACAGCGCGATCAACGTGGCCGGGACGGAGGTTGCCGTGAAAACGGATGTGGGCGTCACCGACGCGACCGTCCAAAGCACGATCAATGGCTATAACAATATAACCACGGGCGCATTCTTCGTGTTTCACAATGCGGATCTCGGCCATGCGGCGGTCTATTACGATCCGAATCCAAGTTCAGCCGGCGGCGCATTGCTTGTCGCCGAGTTTGACAACATCACCACCCCCGGCGGGCTTGCAAATTTCAACGCCGGCGATTTCTTGTTTGTCTGAGCGCTTGGGGGAATCAGACTTGTGTGGTGTCTTTTCAGTTAAGCCGCCGGACGTTCGTGCTTGCTCCGTTTTTTGCCGGCGAAGGCGAGCATACGTCGCGCGTAGAATTTCGTGGTGATGGCGCCCACGGCGCCGCTGAAGGTTGAAGGTAATGAGGCCGGACTGAAACAGATTGAGCCCGAAGCCGACTGCAGCATCAGCGGCATAAGGAATGGTACGGCGCCGGCCGAAATGCGAAGCAGGACGCTGCCAATCGAGGCGGCGCGGAAGGCACCGTCTTCAAGGGTAGCGAGCGTGCCAGCCGCCACCGAACCGATGCCGACCGCGGGCGACAGAGCCGGCAGGTTGATCAGGAAGATCCAGTGCCGGAAGATATAGGTAGTGATGAAGCCGCCGAGCGCCGGGATCGTCAGTACAGTCATGGCCGGAGCGAGCTCGTTGCGCCTGGGTGCCAGGCATGCAGACATTTCAGTGGTCCGATTACACCCAATCACCCGGGAAAAAGTATACGGGCACCTACGCCATGTTTCCGCACATGACGATCACATCCCGGCGACCCCTTGAACGTTTCAGCGAATATCCGTGAATTTCCGAATCTGGTCGATGATGGCGATCTCAGTCGGCAACCGTTCCATCGAGCTTGCGCCATAAAAACCGTCGCAGCCTTTGGCGTGTTTGAGCACATAGGCCGCGTCGTCAGGCATGGCGATCGGTCCGCCGTGGCACAGCACGATGACGTCCTTGCGTACCGATCGCGCGGCCTCTGACCACGCGCCCACCTTGTCGACGCACTGGTCGAGGGTCAGGGCCGTTTCGGCCCCGATTGTGCCGCCGGTCGTCAGGCCGAGATGGCAGACGACAATATCGCCGCCGGCTTTGGTCATCGCGACAGCATCGTCAGTGCTGAAGACATAGGGCGTCGTCAGCATGTCCTTGGCATGGGCGCGGGCGATAATGTCGACCTCGAGATTCCGGTCGGATGCAATCCCTTGGCTGGTCGGCCTCTATATCACCGCTGCCTACTGGTTCACCGCTTCAACCTCGTTTGCCAATCCAGCCGTGGCAATCGCTCGCGCACTGTCGAACACTTTTGCTGGCATCAGACCCACCGACGTTCCAGCGTTTATCGTCGCTGAAGTCGTTGGCGCACTGTTGGCGACGGCTGTTGCCGGGTGGTTGCTAATGCAGGAAAAGTCCGCATCCCAAATTCCCACGAATCCAATAAAGGCCAAATGACCATGGACGTGACCATCTACCACAATCCCGAATGCGGCACTTCCCGCAACACACTGGACCTCATTCGGCACGCTGGCATCGAGCCCCAGGTTATCGAATACCTCAAGACGCCACCAACCCGCGAACAGCTGAGCAAGATGATTTCAGACGCTGGTCTGACCGTTCGCGAAGCTATCCGCGAAAAGGGCACACCATATGCCGAACTCGGCCTTAATAACGCAGACCTTACGGATGAACAGCTTCTCGATGCGATGCTCGAACATCCGATCCTGATCAACCGCCCGTTCGTCATCACGCCAATGGGCACCCGGCTTAGTCGTCCTTCTGAGATTGTCCTGGATATTTTGCCCGAGGACAGCTTCAACGGACCGTTCGTCAAGGAAGACGGTGAGGCCGTTCTCGATGACAAGGGAAAGAAGCGCATTGTCTGATCTGCCTGCCACCGCTTTCGAACATCTTCGCAACCCCGATCTGGACGCCCTCCGACCGGCTTTGTCGACACATAAGCCGCGCATCCTGATTTTGTACGGTTCGTTGAGATCAGTCTCCTACAGCCGTCTCCTGGCCCACGAGGCCCGGCGTTTGCTCGAACATTTCGGAGCCGAAGTTAGAGTTTTTGATCCTACAGACCTGCCGTTGCCCGATGGAGCACCCGTATCCCATCCCAAAGTGCAGGAGCTTCGTCAGCTGTCTGAATGGTCCGAAGGCCAGGTATGGGTCAGCCCCGAACGGCACGGTGCGATGTCGGGCATCATGAAGGCCCAGATCGACTGGATACCCCTTTCGATTGGCGCGGTACGTCCAACACAAGGCAAGACGCTGGCAGTTATGCAGGTGTCCGGGGGATCGCAATCGTTCAATGCGATCAACCAGATGCGCATCCTCGGGCGCTGGATGCGGATGATCACCATTCCCAACCAATCGTCTGTGGCCAAGGCGTTTCAAGAGTTCGATGCCGATGGGCGGATGAAGCTGTCGTCCTACTACGACCGGGTCGTAGACGTCTGCGAGGAGCTGATGAAGTTCACGCTGCTGACACGGGACGTCTCGTCATACCTGACCGACCGGTATAGCGAGCGCAAGGAAGATGCCGAGAAACTGGAGCAGCGGGTGACGCTTAGGTCGGCCGTCTAACCATTATTTCGAAAGATGTCGAAATAGCTCTTGACGGGTTTCTCCACCGACAGTAACTTATTTCCATGATAATCGAAAAAGCAGCATCCCAGCTCGAAGCTCTCGGCAATGTCACCCGCCTCCGTATTTTCCGGGCGCTGGTCCGTGCTGGTGACGAAGGCTTGCCGGTCGGCCAGTTGCAGGAAAAGTTGGACATCCCGGGATCAACACTGTCGCACCACCTGAAGAAGCTCGTGGATACCGGTCTGGTTGTCCAGGAGCGGCAGGCGACGACACTTATCTGCACGACGAACTACCGCGATATGGACGCTTTGGTTGGGTACCTCGTGAACGAATGCTGCGCGGATGCAAAGTGCGGGACAAAGTCGAAAGAGGTCGCCGCCTGATCCCCTTTTTTGACTCCAAATTTCGAATATTCTGGAAATACCGAAGGAGATAAGCATGACTGCCATGAATGAACTCCCAGTTGCCGTAATTGGCGCGGGCCCTGTCGGACTTGCCGCTGCCGCTCACCTTGTCTCCCGCAACATTCATCCACTCGTTTTCGAACGTGGCGAGACGGTAGGCGCGGCGCTGCTCGATTGGGGACATGTCAGGGTTTTCTCGCCATGGAAATACAATATCGATGATGCGGCACGCGCCCTTCTGGACCGTCACGGATGGGACGCCCCTCATCCGGATGATCTGCCGAACGGCCGCGAGATCGTCGAAGAATACCTTGCTCCACTGGCATCCGTGCCGGAGATCGCGTCTGACCTGAAATTGGGTGCAAGAGTGAGCGCGATCTCCCGTCATGGCCTCGACAAGGTCTCGTCTGGCAATCGTGACAATGCTCCGTTTGTTGTCCGCTACACCGATCAGACTGGCGAGCATGACGTGCTCGTCAGGGCCGTGATCGACGCCTCAGGAACATGGACCCAACCCAATCCAATGGGAATCAACGGCCTTAGCGTTCCGGGAGAAATCGCGTCGTTCAGCCGGATTTTCTACGGCATTCCCGATGTTCTCGGCACTCGCCGCAACGAGTTCGTTGGCAAGCGCACGTTGGTGATCGGCAGCGGCCATTCGGCCATCAATGTCGCCATCGCTCTCATGGACCTGCAAGATATCGACCCCAGAACCCAAATCCTCTGGGCGCTGCGGCACCACGGCGTCGAGCGCCTGCTAGGTGGCGGCCTGAACGATCAGTTGCCGGAACGCGGAGCGCTGGGTCTCGCGGCGAACAGGGCCATGGATCAGGGTCGCCTGCAGATGCTGACTTCTTTCTCTGCCGAAAAGGTCCTAGTCCAAGAGGGCAGGGTGCATATGACGGCGAGGGTTGGGACACAGCAGACGGAATTGGATATCGACCAGATTGTTGTCACCACCGGATTTCGTCCAGATTTCTCCTTCCTGAGCGAACTCAGGATCGAAATAGACCCAGCCGTGGAGGCACCGCCAGCGCTGGCCCCACTGATTGATCCCAATTTCCATTCCTGCGGAACCGTGCCGCCTCACGGCATTGAGGAATTGAAGCATCCGGAGAGGGATTTCTACATCGTCGGTTCGAAGTCCTACGGCCGAGCGCCGACATTCCTGATGAAGACGGGTTACGAACAGGTGCGGTCGGTCGTCGCCGAAATCGCAGGCGACCATATCGCCGCCCGTATTGTCCAACTGGTTCTCCCCGAAACCGGCGTCTGCAGCGTCGACCTCGGTAGCAAGACGGCGGCTTCGTGCTGCGGTGGACCGGCTCCTATCGAAGTTGATGCCTGTTGCGTTGCCGATGCCACCGCAAAGTCGGAAGGCAAATCTGGGTGCGGTTGTGGAACGCGGTCCGAAGATACCGAACGTCTGACTGAGAGCGCCTGAGCGATGGTTGATCGGCAACTGCCAGTTTTAGCGCTGTGGGGATTGGGTCTCACCCAGATCATCGGGTACGGCACCCTCTATTATGCTTTCAGCATCCTCGTGCCGGACATTGCACGGCAACTTGGGTGGAGTGAACAATGGGTTTTCGGGGCGTTCTCGGGTTCGCTCCTAGCCGGAAGTTTGATCGCCCCGACAGCCGGTCATTGGGCGGATCGCATCGGTGCTGGACGGTTGATGGCGGTTGGATCGGGCGGTGCCGCACTCGCCCTTCTTCTCACGGCAGCCGCACCAGGACCGATCACCTTCTGTCTGGCTCTCGCCCTGACGCAGGTTGTCTCTGCAACCGTGCTTTACAGCACCGCCTTCGTGGCCATCGTTCAAATCGGCGGACGAAAAGCGCAGAGATCGATTGTTCACCTGACCCTGATCGCAGGCTTTGCCTCAACACTGTTTTGGCCGCTGACATCCTCGCTTCACGACTGGATGTCGTGGCGGCAGGTCTATCTGCTATTTGCGCTGCTCAATATTGGCATATGTTTCCCGATCCACCTTTGGCTTGCCAGGCTATCGTCCTCGAAGGTTGTAGGCGAGAACCCCACGCATTCCTTTGCATCCGCCGTGTCGCCGACCACCCCGTCGCCCAAGGGGCCATTGATATTCGTCCTGATGCTGGTCGGATTTGCAATCGAAGGCTATGCTCTGTCGGCCGTCCTCGTTCATATGGTCCCTCTGACACAGGCACTGGGCCTTGGCGCATTCGGAATCTACATTGCCTCGCTCTTTGGACCGTCACAGGTCGCGAGCCGTTTCGTCAACCTGCTGTTCGGCGGCGGGCTGTCCCAAACCTGGCTCGCGGTAATCGCGACGCTCTTTCTCCCGCTCGGCCTGGCGATCCTGCTTCCCACCTCGCCTTGGATCGTTGGGGCGGTTGTCTTCGCAATCTGCATGGGGCTCGGTTCAGGTCTGACGAGCATTGTCGGCGGGACACTGCCATTGGAGCTATTCGGCCGCGAAGGTTACGGCAAGCGTCTCGGCTGGTGCACCTCGGTGAAACAATTCACGTCGGCAATTGCCCCTGTCGCCATGTCGGCTTCGATGTCCGCAGTAGGTGTCGTTCCCTCTTTGTGGATCGTCGCCTTGATCGGAATGGTTGGGGCAATGGCGTTCCTCGCTATTCCATTGATCCTGAGGCAAAGGATGATCACGGCACCACTGAACGCCTGAATTTCCCCTCCTTGAGATGATGCTGATGCGAAGAACGCCTTTGCACAAAATCTATTCGGAACATCCACGAGAAGCGATCATTTCCCGGTAGAAAAAACGGTTACGTACCTCACGTGAAATGCTGCATTTTCATCTTGTACGCCTACTGCGTTAGACACGAGTCGAGCCGAAGAAAACGCGGGGTCGGTAGTTCGAAACCGTTCAAGGCGTCCATCGTTGATTTGGGATATAGAGCGAGAGGCCGGGGGCAGGGCAATCCAATTGAGGTATTAAAACAAGCATATCAATCGGGAGCTGGTTGCACTTTCGAACACAAGGCCAAAAAGAATGGGGTGCCGATGGCGGCACCCCAATCCGAACTCACATGGAAACTGATCCGCTTAGTTACGCCGCTCTTTCTTCCGCAGCGTTAGGTCTCCACTTGATAAGCCGGCCTTCCAGCACATCGAGAACTCGGTCGATGATGAGTACGAACATGGCCAGGATGATGATGCCGGCGAACACGCCGACCGCGTCGAAGTTGCCTTCCGCCTGCGCGATCAGGTAACCGAGTCCTGCAGAGGAGCCAAGATATTCGCCAATGATGGCGCCGACGACCGCGAAACCGACGGAGGTGCGAAGCGACGACAGGATCCAGCTTGCCGCTGCGGGGAAATAGACATGCCGCAATAGATCAGACCGCTTTGCGCCGAGGATCCTTGCATTGGCGAGGACCACCGGGTTGACTTCGCGCACGCCCTGCATGGCGTTGAAGAAGGTGATGAAAAAAACAAGTGTTACCGCAAGCGCCACCTTCGACCAAAGGCCGAGCCCAAGCCAAAGAACGAAGATCGGCGCGAGAACGACGCGGGGTATGGCGTTCAGCCCCTTGATAAACGGATCGAGGATACGGGCGGCGCTACGGCTGAGACCGAGCCAGACACCGGCGGCGACACCAAGACCCGTGCCGATGATGTAACCGAGCACTGTTTCCGTCAGTGTTATCGAGACGTGCTTGTAAAAGCCCGGGTCGACGATCCAGCTGACGATCTGGTTGAAGATATCGAGTGGCGCCGGGAAAAAGAAGACATCAATGAAGCCGGCGGTCACGCCGAGCTGCCAGCCGCCGAGGATAAAAACCAGCATACCGAGCTGGATAATGCGTTCAGTCACGACGTTCATAGCTTTTCTCCACTTCGCCACGCAGGGAAGCCCAGATATTGCGATACAGATCCATAAAGCGTGGATCGAGCTTGATCTCTGCCACATCCCGTGGCCGCTCGAGATCGACCGGGAAACTTTCGATGACCCGCGAACGGGGGCCGGCGGCCAGAATCGCCACACGGTCTCCCAGCGCGATAGCCTCTTCAAGGTCGTGCGTGATCATCACCACCGCGCGTCGTTCTTCCTGCCAGAGGCGCAGCAACTCATTCTGCATGAGGTGCCGCGTGTGGATGTCGAGCGCGGAGAAGGGCTCGTCCATCAGGATCACTTTGGGACCGGCAATGAGGGCTTGCGCCATCTGGACACGTTTTCGCTGGCCACCGGAGAGTTGATGCGGATAGCGGTGTTCGAAGCCCTTCAGCCCGACCTTGGCAAGCCAACTCATCGAACGCTCAAGGCGTTCAGGGGCTGCAACACCCCTGAACATCAGGCCGAGCTCGACATTCTCGATGGAAGTCTTCCACGGTAGCAGCGCGTCTTGCTGGAAGAGATAGCCGATGTCGTTCTGCACGCCCTTTACCGGCGTGCCGTCAATCGACACCGTTCCGCTCGCGGGTTTCAAAAGCCCTGCGATCGCGTTCAAAATGGTGCTCTTGCCGCAACCGGTCGGGCCGACGATGGCGAGGAACTCGCCATCGGCAACCGTGAGGTTGACGTCCTGCACCGCCACATAGGAACCAAACGACATTGTCACGGCGTCGATCGATACCATCGACTTTGCGTTTTGCTGTCCCGTCGGGATAGGCATGGGGTTTACGACAGCCAAAGACATGGCCTCCTCCTCGGATCAGTTGGTGGTCTTATCCGTCACCTTGTCCACGAAAGCGTTCGTGTAGGTTTTGGAAAGATCGATTGTTGCGGCCGCAACCTTTTCGTTGAAGCTCTTGAGAACGGCCAACGGCGTCTGTGTATCGGTCTCGCTGAATTTGCCGTCCACCGAGAAAATCGGTTTGGCATTCTGGACGGCCTTCACATAGGTGTCCCGGTCGCCGGAGATGAATTCTTTCGGCAGTTTTTCGACGATCTCTTCAGCGCTATGTGTGTTCATCCATGCCAGTGCCTTGACGGTCGCGTTCGTGACCTTCTGGATGGTTTCCGGGTTCTCATCGATATAGGCCTGGGTCGCATAGAGGACGGAGGTCGGATAAATTCCGCCATAGATCTCCTTGGCACCCTCGTCGCTGCGGGCGTCGATCAAAATCTTGCCGACACCCTTGGCCTCGATAAAGGTCGCCGCGGGATCGTAGTTTACCAGAAGATCGACTTTCCCCTGCTCTAGCGCCGCGACTGCGGCCGCGCCGGAACCGACGCCGATCAGCGAGATATCGTCGGCCGAAAGCTTGTTGCGCTGCAGGTAGTAGCGCACGAAGAAGTCGGAAGATGATCCCGGTGCGGTGATGCCGATCTTCGCGCCCCTGATCGTCTCCGGTTTTGCCGGGTCGAAGGTAGTGCCTTTGCCGCCGGCCAGAACCAGACCAGAATTGCGCGCAAGCTGAACGAAGCCGACGACCGCCTTGTTCTGCGACTGCATCTGGATTGTATGGTCGTAGAAGCCGACGGCGATATCCGTGGAGCCGGCAACAAGTGCCTGCAGCGTCTTGGAGCCGCCAGATGCGAAGTTTTCGACGGTCACGTCAAGACCTTCCTTCTCGTAGAGACCCAGGCCGGCTGCGACCGGGAAGGGCAGGTTGTTGAGGTTGTAGGACCCGACGCTGATGCGGACGGGCTCCGCAAAAGCCGAACCGGCGAAAGCGACCGTTGCCGCAAGGGCGAGTAAAAGTTTACGCATGTGTATTCCTCCCTGATGCGTGGCGCCCTCCCGGCAACCACTTTCGATTATGCCGCGCAAACCATTTGCACGATAGGTTTTGCAAAGACCCGGCCCTCGAAGAGGCGTCGGGCCGTCCGCAGGATTCCGGCAACTGTCTTGCCGTCGCGGATATCCAGTTTCACTTCCAAACGACCGCTTGGATGTTCCAGAACAAGGACGACCGGCGGCTTGCAGTCGCCGATCAGCCGCGAGGCGACAGTTCCGTCGCTAATGCAGGCTGTGGCGATGCCGACCGCGCCGGTCGTTGCGAGAGATGGATGACACTGGTGCGGCATGAAATAGCGCACGCGGAGATCGCCGCCGTTGTCGGGCCTGGCGATCAGCACCGGTTTTGGCGTCACCTGATTGCCGACATCGCCCATGCCCATGCGCCGGCCGGCCTCAAGCCGCAAGGTTTCGAGCCGCTGCAGCAATGCGCCGTTAGCATTGAGCTCGGCAGCCGGTTCATTGCCCGTCACACCGAGGGCGGCGGCCTCGAGCAGCATCATCGGCATCGCGCAATCGATGCAGGTCACATCGATGCCATCGATCCTGTCGCGCGGGTTGCCGGTGGGAAAAAGCTTCCCGGTGCGTGCGCCGGCCGCGTCCATGAAGGTCAGCGCGATCGGCGCAGCATTGCCGGGCACGCCGTCGATCGAGGCATCTCCCATATAGGCAACGCGGCCATCAGGGGTCGGAACCTCCGCTTCGATGAGTTTGCCGGTATTGACGTTGTGAATGCGCACGCGGGTTACGCCCGTCATCGCCTTGACCAGGCCGGCCTCGATCGCGAACGGCCCGACAGCCGCCAGCATATTTCCACAGTTAGGCGAGGTATCCACGAACTGCTGATCGATGCGGACCTGGGCGAACAGATAATCCACATCGGCATCGGACACGGTTGCCGGGCCGACGATGGCAACCTTGCTGGTGACGGGGTTGCCGCCGCCGATACCGTCAATCTGCAGAGGATGACCAGACCCCATCACCGAAAGCAGGATCTGATCGCGTTGACACTCATCCGACGGAAGATCGGATGCGAGAAAGAACGGTCCTTTGGAGGTGCCGCCTCGCATCAGAACACAGGGAATGGAAATCAGGTCGTTCATGGTTGTGTCCGCATACTGATGTGATTTAAATATCAATCAGCTTCTTTGTTGCAGTAAGCGGCAAAACGATTGATATGTGAAATGCGAATATCAGAGGGAATGATGCGTTATGAGCATTAATTGTGAGATATTGGATCTGCGCGCGTTTCTATCAGTGGTCGAACTGGAAAACTTCCACCGCTCTGCCGAAGCGCTCAATCTGTCACAGCCGGCACTCAGCCGTCGAATTCAGAAGCTCGAGCTGGCAATCGGGGCGCCTTTGCTCGAGCGCACTACGCGTCATGTCTCGACAACCGCCCTTGGTGCGGAGCTGATCCCGTTGGTGCGACGCATGCTTGAGGAGTTCGACACGTCGCTGTTTGCGGTGCGCGATGTCGGGTCCCAGCGCAGCGGCCTTGTGACGATCGCATGCCTGCCGACGGCTGCTTTCTATTTTTTGCCGACCGTCATCAAGCAATTCAGCGCCGAGTATCCTAATATTCGTTTTCGCATTCTCGATCTGCCCGCCACCGACGGTCTGCAGGCCGTCGCCCGCGGGGAAGTCGAGTTCGGCATCAATATCATGGGCTTCTCGGACCCCGACCTTGTCTTCGAGAGGCTCATCGAAGATCCATTCGTTCTGGCGGCACGCAAGGATCATCCGCTGGCAGCGAAGAGCGAACTCGAATGGGACGATCTGGCGCCCTATCAACTGATTACAGTTCACCGGTCCAGCGGCAACCGTACGCTTCTTGACGCCGCGTTGGCGAAATCGAACTTGAAACTGCGTTGGTCCTACGAAGTCACACATCTTTCAACATCGCTTGGTTTGGTGGAGGCCGGGCTTGGGATTTCGGTTCTGCCGAAACTCGCCACGCCATTGGAGGAGCACCCATTCCTCGTCACGAGACCGATCCGCAATCCCGAAATCTCACGAACGATAGGCATTGTACGCCGTCGCGGTGGGACGCTTTCGCCCGCAGCCGAGCGCTTTATGACAATGTTGCTAGGGACCTGGGCCGCAGGAAACTGAGCAACTAAAGAGCTGCCATCTATTCGGGGCACTGGCGCAATTCGGGTGCGATCTGATACGGGAGAGGGTGAACAACACGAGATCGCTGGAATCGATCGCTCTCCTTTTTCGACTACACATATTGCCCGCGACTTCGCCAACGAGATGTTGCTGCGGCCGGTTCTCCGAGGAGCAGATGCTGTAATTCACACCGCCGCACTCCACGCCCCGCATGTTGGTGCAGTGTCGAATGAAGAATTTCAGCGCATCAACGTGGAGGGAACCCGGATTATCGCAAGGGAGGCGATCGCCGCAGGCGTGAAACGATTCGTTTTCACCAGCACGACGGCCTTGTATGGGTATGCCGTTTCGGCCGGTGTTAATTCTCGGCTCAGTTTGACCCATTTTTCCATTTCGCCGTGATCCGCTTGGGCCAAATAAAAGTTGTTCGCAGACAATTCGCTACATCAGATTTGGTGGGCTAACGCGAAATGAAAAAATGGGTTACATCTTGCTGAACTCAACAATCAGGTGCTTGCGGACGCCTGAAGCGCGTCCTAGCGCCGTTTCGCCAGCATGGACCGGGACAATACGACAACGAGGCCGATGATGATCGTCGCGGCGATGAAGAGGAAGGCGGCGGCTGCAATCGCCGGGCTGATGTTCTCTCGGATGCTGGAGAACATTTGCCGCGCCAGCGTGCGCTGGTTGGGGCCGGCGACGAAGAGCGTCAGCACGACCTCGTCGAGCGAGGTGGCGAAGGCGAGCACCGCACCGGACGCCACGCCCGGCATGGCGAGCGGCAATGTCACGCGCCGGAAGACCGTCGTCGGGGACGCGCCGAGGCTTTGGGCTGCGAGTTCCACGCGCTCGTCGATTCCGGCAAGCGCCCCGGTGACGCTCACAACCACGAAGGGCACGGCAACCACCGTGTGGGCAATGATCACGCCGGTATAGCTGTTCGTCAGGCCGAAGCCTGCCAGCAGTACCTGCATGCCGACGCCGAGCACCACAGCCGGAACCACCATCGGCAGCAGGAAGAGCGTGCGTATCGTGCCGCGGAAGAAGATGAAGCGATTGCGAAGCCCCAGCGACGCGGCGGTGCCGAGCACGGTCGCAAGCAGTGTTGTGCCCGTACCGATGATCAGGCTGTTAACGATCGCCCGCCGCCAGGCATCCGCGAAGAACAGTTCCTCGAACCAGCGCAGCGACCAGGAGGGGATCGGATAGGTGAGTATAACGCTCGAGGTGAAGGCGAGCGGCAGGATCGCGACGAGGGGGGCGACGAGGAAGAGGATCGTGAGCGACGCGAAGGCGAACTTAATGAGCTTCATCGGCATGGCCTAGGGCCTCCCCGGTTCTTCGGCAGAGAGCCGCGCATAGACGCTGTAGAGAAGCAATGTCGCGACGAGCAGCACGACGCCAAGCGCGCCGGCCATGCCCCAGTTTGCCGAGCCCGTGGCGTAGAAGGCGATGATCGAAGAGATCATCTGGTCGGCCGGACCGCCGATCAGCGCCGGCGTGATGTAGTAGCCGATGGCCGAGATGAAGACGAGCAGGCTGCCGGATGCGACGCCGCGCAGACTGAGCGGCAGGAGCACGCGCAGGAAGGCGCGCAGCGGATGGGCGCCGAGGGATGCCGCCGCCGGCATCAGGTTCTTCGGTATGGTGATGAGCACGGAATAGATCGGCAGCACCATGAAGGGCAGCAGCACATGGGTCATCGCGATGATGACCCCGGTACGGTTGAAGATCAGCGGCAACGGCGCGTCGATAATGCCAATCCAACGCAGGAGATCGTTGATGAGACCCTGTTCCTGCAGAAGGATGAACCAAGCGGCCGTGCGCACCAGAAGCGAGGTCCAGAGCGGCAGCAGGACAGCGGCTAGCATCAAGTCGCGTTTCCAGCCGTCGAGCGAGGCGGCGATCATCGCATAGGGAAAGCCAATGCAGGCGCAGAAGAAAGTGACGAGCGCGGCGATCCAAAAGGTGCGCACGAGGATGACGCGGTTGACGGACTGGTCGGCCGGCAGGTGCTCGATATCGCCAGCGGCATTGCGGCCGAGATCGACGGCGGCGAGCAGGTTGCGGTCGGTCAGCGGCGAGAGCGCATCGGCGATCGCCAGCCAGAATTCCGGTTTCTCCCAGCGCTTGTCGATGGAAACGAGGTCGGCGGGCGGGTTCGCCGTGTCACCGAGTGCGCTCGTCGTTTTCGACATCAGCGTGCGGAAGCCGGAGCGGGCGCTGTTGAGGCGGCGCACCATGTCGCCCAGCGCCTGATCGTCATCGACAGCCTTCAAGTCTTCCATCAGCGCGGTCTGCATGGGCATGGTCGGCGGCGACTTGCGGTCCCAGACCGGCAGCACCACCGCGGTGCGGGGCAAAAGGCGCAGCACAGCCGTATCCGACACCGACTGCGACATCATGCTGAACAGCGGCCAGACGAAGAAGCCGATGAGGAAGACGAGCAGCGGCGCCAGCAGAATGAGAGACCGAGCGGTTCGGGAAGGACCTGCACTCATGGCGCGACGACCCGGCAATCACCCGCCGAAAAGGCCGCATACACCTTAGTGCCCGGCGGAAACTCTCGCGACCGTCGGCCGAGCTTGGCGATCAGCGGATGGGCCGCGTTCTGCAATTGTACACGCAGGTGATCGCCCTGGTAGACAGAATCCGTAACCTCCGTTTCCAGGCAATTGCGGGCATCACCGCGGATCTCCGTGAGATCGACCCGCTCGGGGCGGATGGAAAGATAGACCGTCTGCCCCGGCGCCACCGGGCCGGAAACGGCCGAAACGATTTGAGCACCGGAGGTCAGCCGCACATTGGCCTCCGTGCCCTCTACCGCCTCGACGACGCCCTCGACCAGATTGGTCTCGCCGATGAACTCCGCAACGAAGCGCGTCGCCGGTTCGTCATAGACCTGCCGCGGCGTCCCGATCTGTTCGATCTTGCCCTTGTTGAAGACGGCGACGCGGTCCGACATGGTCAGCGCCTCGGACTGGTCATGCGTGACGAAGACAATGGTGAGGCCGAGCCGCCGGTGCAGATCGCGGATATCAAGCTGCATCTGCTCGCGCAACTGCTTGTCGAGTGCGCCGAGCGGCTCGTCCATCAGAACGACGCGCGGCTCGAAGACCAGGGCGCGAGACAGCGCCACACGCTGTTGCTGGCCACCGGAAAGTTGCGACGGCCGACGCTCTGCGAGTGCCGACAGCTGCACCATGTCGAGCGCCCGCGCTACGCGCTCGGCTATCTCCGCCTTGCCCAGCCCACGCATCTGGAGCGGAAAGGCGACGTTCTCACCGACCGACATATGCGGAAACAGGGCGTAGCTCTGGAAGACGACGCCCATGTCCCGCTTGTAGGTCGGCACGGCGTTGATGGCGGTTCCGTCGAGCAGGATGTTGCCGGAGGTCGACTGCTCGAAGCCGGCGAGCATCATTAGAAGTGTCGTCTTGCCGGAGCCCGAGGGTCCGAGCAGACTGACGAATTCGCCCTTGCCGATGCCGAGGTCGAGGTTTTCGACCACGCAGAGCGGGCCGTAGAATTTGGTGATGCGGTCAAATCGAATGAATTCGGCCACGGAAGACTCCATCGCTTGAGGCGGAGGACGCGCTATCCGGAAAACCCGCGAGAACGCACCCGGCCAGACAGGAAGGGCGCCCGTTAGGGCGCCCTTCACCCAGGATGTTCCTTACTGGGCCAGCCAGGCATTGAAGCGCTGCGTCAGCGTCTCCGCATTGTCGATCCAGAAATCGACATTGAGCGAAATTGAGTCCGTCATGTTCGCCGCATCAGTCGGCAAGTCCTTGGAAAACTCCGCCGGAACCTTTGCAGCGGCTTCCTTGTTCGGCAGGCCGTAGGCCACGAATTCGGGCAGCTTCGCCTGGTTCTCAGGCAGGCTTGCGAAGGCGATGAAGTCCTGCGCGGCATCCTTGTTCTCGGCGTCCTTCAGCACGACCCAGCTGTCGATGGCGTAGATGCTGCCGGGGAAGACGACCTTGAAGTTCTTGCCTTCCGACCGGTTGATACCGGTGATGCGGCCGTTGTAAGCGGACGCCATCGCCACTTCGCCGGAGGCGAGGAATTGCAGCGGCTGGGCGCCCGATTCCCACCAGACGATGTTCGGCTTTAGCTCGTCGAGCTTCTTGAAGGCGCGCGCGACGCCCTCTTCGGTTGCCAAGACGTCATAGAGCTCATCTTTCGACACGCCATCGGCAAGCAGTGCGAATTCGAGCGTGTATTTCGGGCCCTTGCGCAGCGAGCGCTTGCCGGGGAACTTTTCGACGTTCCAGAAATCGGCCCAGGAGGTCGGGCCTTCCTTCAGCTTGTCGCCGTCATAGGCGATTGCCGTGGACCAGACGATCGCGCCGACGCCGCAATCATTGACGGCGGAATCGAGGAACTTATCCTTACCGCCCATCTTGTCCCAGTCGATCTTTTCATAGAGACCGTCGGCACAGCCGAGCGCCAGTTCTTCGGCCTCTACCTGCACGGCATCCCAGTTCGGCGCGCCAGCCTTCACCTTCGACTGGATGACGCCGATGCCGCCGTCCCAGGCCTCGTCGAGCACCGGCTTGCCGGTCTTTTCAGAGAACGGCTTGAAGTAAATGTTGCGCTGCGCGTCCTGATAGTTGCCGCCCCAGGAGACGACGGTCAGGTCGCGGGCGAGAACCGGCGCGACAAGGCTAGCGGACAGCACGGCGGCCGCGGCCGCCAGGATTCCGGATTTCATGATTGTCTTCATTGCATTCCCCTTTTTCTTCGTTTGTGAAGGAACCGGTTTGGCACCGGCTCCGATGACGATCTCATGCGGACTGCTGGCCTCAGCCCCGCCATTCAGGGGGCGGCATCGGTTGCAGCCTCTCCGGTCGTCGCGCCCTTTCCCCGGGGCGTGTCAGCCGATTGATGCATTCCAGTCAGTGCGGGTCAACGGAGATTATCCCCTCTTGACCGTTGTCAGACGTGCTGCCCTCCGTTGATGTGGATTTCAGCGCCGTTGATGTAGGACGACGGCTCGGTGCACAGGAAATAGATGGTTTCCGCGACTTCGCGCGGGTCTCCCAGCCTTCCCATTGGCACTTCCGCAGCCACCAACTCATCCGTTCCGGGCGACAGGATCGACGTTTCGATCTCGCCGGGCGCAATAGCATTCGCCCTCACGCCGCGACGGCCGAATTCATGCGCCATTTCCCGTGTCAGCGAGCCGAGGGCCGCCTTGGATGCCGCATAGGCGACACCGGCGAAGGGGTGCACGCGCGTTCCGGCAATCGAAGTGACATGACGATCGAACCCTTCGCCGCTTCGAGCTCGGGCATGAGCGCGCGGGCAATCAGCGCCGTTGAGACGACATTGACATTGAGCACCTGCGTCCAGACATCAGCATCCGTGCCCATCACGCCGAGGCGGCTCTTTTCCGGCCCCTTCGGCGAAATGCCAGCATTGTTGACCAGTGCATGCAGCCGGCCGTTCGGCAGGCGCTCGCGCACGGTCGCGGCAAGGCGGTCGATCTGCGAGAGATCCGCAAGATCGGCTTGGATATGGCTTTCGCGGGCCGACGGCCAGGCGCACTCCTCGGAAAATGCCTGGCGCGAAACGGTAAGGATGCGCCAGCCCTTCGACTGGAAGAGTTTGACCGTCGCGTGGCCGATGCCACGGCTCGCGCCGGTCAGCAACATGTAGCGGCGTTCCTCGGTCATGCGCGCATTCTCCGTTGATGCTTGATGCATCGTAATCGGCGGCCCGCGAAATGCAAGCCTCCTCTCGCGAAAGGTCTAGGCCCGCCGCACCTGCCGCTCCTCGCCCCGCTCAATGCGCTCCAGAATAGGCTTGCCGCCGAGCAGGATGTCATCGACAATCGCCATGGAGGCGGCCGCGGAATCATGCCGTTTTAAGGCTTCCACGACCGGATAATGATGGTCGATCATCGCCCGACCGCCCTGGATATAGGCGTCGGAAATATGCGGGCCCATCTGCAGCCAAAGCCGCCGCAGGATGCCGTTCAGCACCGGAAGCCCGGCGATTTGCGGCAGCATGAAATGGAATGCCTGATTGAGCTTCGTGCCTTTTAGACGGTCCCCCGCCTCGATTGCATCCTCGTTTTCGCGCAAAATGCGCTCCAAAGCCTCTATATCGGCGCTCGTCGCCACCTGAGCGGCCGTTTCTGCGGCAAGCCCTTCGAGGCGAACGCGGATCGACCGGATCTCCCGGTAGCGGCTTTCGCTGAGGCCCGGAATGCGAATGTCGCGCGGCGAGCGGAAGGTGATCGCCTCGTCACTGGCAAGCCGGAGAATGGCATCGCGGATCGGCGTGACGCTCGTGCCGAACTGCTCGGCGAGATCGCGGATCTTCAACCGGTCGCCGGGCTGGAACCGTCCCTGGATCAGAGCATCGCACAGCGCACCGTAGACTGCGCTGTTCAGGTTCTCGTATTCCAGTGTCGTGAATTCAGGCATGGAATTGATCCGGGAAATCGATTAATAAGATACTTGATGCATCTTTTTTGACATATTTCAAGTACGCTCTGCCGTAGCGGGCATCTTCCGCCCGCCCACGGCATCGGTGCAAGGCTGCCAAACCTTCTTTCAATGGGCGACACAACCCAGCGGAACAGGGCGGCGATCAGGGGCAATGCGGGAAACCGCGCGCAGGAGCAAGCATGACGGAACCATCGCCCGCCACCAAGAAGACGGACGCCATGTCGGCGACATGGAGCGCCACGTCGATTGCCGATGCGGAGGCCGCGATCGCGCATGTTTATGGCCTCGATGGCGCCGTGAAGCGGCTTTCCAGCGAACGTGACGAGACCTTCCTCATTACCTGCTCGGACGGGACTGACGTGGTGCTCAAGATCGCCAATCCCGCCGAAGACCCTGCAGCATTGGAATTCCAGGACGGCGCACTGCTTCATCTGGCGATCGCCGCGCCCACCGTGCCCGTGCCGCGGCTCGTGCCGACGAAAGGTGGCGAACCGAGCCATACTTTTTCCACCGCGGACGGCCCACGCATCATGCGCCTCCTCACCTTCCTGCGCGGCGAGCTGCAATACCGCACACCCCCATCCGAAGCGCAGAGCCGCAATGTCGGCCGCGCGCTCGCGGAACTCGGGCTTGGCCTCGAGGACTATAACGGGCGTCCGCCGGCGGGAAAGCTGATGTGGGACATCTCCCATACGCTCGACCTTGCCGCCGTCGTCGACCATGTCGCGCCGGAACGCCGGGCACAGGTCGAGGCCGTTCTCGGCGAATTTGAGCGCTCGCTGCCCGCCATCGCTGCGCTCCAGCGCTGGCAGATCATCCACAACGATTTCAACCCGCACAATATCCTGCTCGATCCGGCGGTGCCGACCGATGTCGTCGGCATCATCGACTTCGGCGACATGGTGCATGCACCGCTGATCAACGATCTCGCCGTCGCGGTCTCCTACCATCTCGCGACGGACAACTGGGCGGCACGCACCCGTACCTTCCTTGAGGGCTTTTTGTCCGCACGTACGCTGGAGCCTGGCGAAATCGAACTTCTGCCGCTTCTCGTGCGCTCACGGCTGGCGATGTCGATTATCATCGCCGAGTGGCGGTCCGCGCGTTTTCCGGACAACCGCGACTACATCATGCGCAACCACGTCACCGCCTGGCGGGGGTTGCAAAACATATCCGATCTCACACCGGCCGGGCTGAAGACGCTCGTGCCCAACCTTTCCGAGGCCTGAATCATGTCGATGGTGAATGCTTTCTCGCGCGAAGATTATGAACGGCTGAACGAGACCGAACGGGCGCTGATCGCGCGCCGCGAAAAGGTGCTCGGGCCCGCGTACCGTCTGTTCTACGAAAAGCCGCTGCATCTCGTACGCGGCGAAGGCGTCTTCCTCTATGACGCCGCCGGCGAGAAATATCTCGACGCCTACAACAACGTCGCCTCGCTTGGCCATTGCCACCCACGCGTGGTGGAGGCCATCACGAAGCAGACCGCGCTCCTCAACACCCACACGCGCTACCTACACGAAGGCATCGTCGACTATGCCGAGACGCTGGCGGCAACCTTCCCGGACACCCTCAGCCAGGCGATGTTCACATGCACCGGGAGCGAGGCGAACGACCTCGCCGTGCGCATCGCCCGCCATGTGACCGGCGGCACCGGCATTATCGCGACGGAGCTTGCCTATCATGGCCTGACGAGCGCGGTCGCCGAGTTCTCGCCCTCGCTTGGCGAATCCGTGACACTGGGTCCGCATGTGCGCACCGTCGCCGCGCCGGACAGCTACCGTCATTCGCCGGAAGAGGTGATGGAAAAGTTCGGCCGCGACGTCCGCGCGGCGATCGCCGACCTGAAGCGCCACGGCATCAAGCCAGCCATGCTGATCACCGACACGATCTTTTCGAGCGACGGCATTTTCGCCAGCCCGAAGGGTTTTCTGAAGCCGGCGGTGGACGCAATCCACGAGGCGGGCGGCCTCTTCATTGCCGACGAAGTGCAGCCGGGTTTTGGCCGCACCGGCGAGGCCATGTGGGGCTTCGAGCGCCACGGCGTTGCGCCCGACATGGTGACGATCGGCAAGCCTATGGGCAACGGTTACCCCATGGCGGGCATCGTGCTGCGCCCTGAAGTGATCGCCGAATTCGGCCCACGGGCGCGCTATTTCAACACGTTCGGCGGCAATCCGGTCGCCGCCGCCGCAGGCAAGGCCGTGCTCGACACGATCCGCATAGAAGGTTTGCAACAGAACGCGCTGGAAGTCGGACGCTACCTGATGGAAGGCCTCAGGAGCCTGGCCACCAGCCATTCGGCCTTCGGCGACGTGCGTGGCTCCGGCCTGTTCATCGGCGTCGAAATCGTCGCCGACTCGGTCGCCAAGCGCCCCGACGCAGCGCTGACGACGCGCATCGTCAACGGCCTGCGTGAACGCCGCATCCTCATCAGCGCCTCAGGGCCCCACGCCAACATCCTGAAAATCCGGCCACCGCTGGTGTTCTCCAGCGAAAATGCCGACATGCTGGTGGATGCGTTGGGAGATGTATTGAAATCGCTCCGATCACAAAAATGAGGGCTGCCATCGCAGCCTCGGCTCATTTTCATCAGGATGCCGACACTGCAACCTTAATGCTCCGAAGTAATTTCTTGGATTGACGCTTTGGTCCCCGTGGTGTGAAGGCGTGCAGCGAGGGTCGCGGCCGCGATCCACGATCCACGATCCACGATCCACGATCAGAAGCTACAGCGCGGCGAGGGTGGGGAGCTTCATTAAATCATTGTTATCCCAAGCGATCGAGATAGCGGTTCGAGGGTTCGAACCCGATCAAGGCGAACGATGCGCCGCCTCTCAGGTGCGCGCGAATTCTAGCAGCGGCGCGATATCATGGTTGTCTGCTGCGCGAAGGGCCACGACGTAGCGAGTGCGCAGTTCACCGACATCGGCCAGAGTTCCGCCGCCCCAACTGAAACGCTCGCGGCCAAGGCGTTCGATCAGAAGATCGGCCGCCAAGCGAGCGTGACGGCCGTTTCCGTTTGGAAATGGGTGGATCGCGACCAAGCGATGGTGAAATCTGATCGCAATTTCATCCGGCGGAAATGTCTGGTGCTCAACCCAATAGCGGACGTCGCTTAACAGGCTCGCGAGCTCCACTCCGATGCGGTAGGCTTGGACACCGATGTTGCGCTCCGTCGTTCGGAAGGTGCCGGCCCATTCCCAGACGTCGCCAAACATCCGCTTGTGCAGTGTTCGCATGAAGCCCTCGCTGAGCATTCGCTCAAGCGATACGCGCCGGCGGCCGCGAGCCCAGGCCGCCCCCTCGACGATGTTTTCCTGCTCCGCCTCGTTGAGATCACGGCGGTGCGTGATCCATGTCTGAAGCAGTCCCTCTCGCTCATGTGGTTCAAGGGGTGTTGCGTCCTCGGGCTCCTGAAATAGGTCCGTCATGTCTCGTTCCAGAGGTCGCGCTCGGAGAGGTTATCGCGAATGTATGCCTGGACGCGAGATTCGAAGTCCGCCTCGTCCGTATCTTGAGCTTCGAGCCGCATCGTATGCGCGACGCGCTGGAGCTCGCGCGTTGCGATTTTCCTCGCGCGCGCCTCGATGACAGTCTCAAGTGAACTGTTTGGAACGAGGGCGTAGACGAGGGTGCAATCCAGCGCCTCAGCTGCGCGACGTAAGGTATTGAGTTGGATCGTGCCTGCGGCTTCCGACTTCTCGATGGCTTCGACAGTTTGAGGTCGCACGCCAATGCGCGTGCCGAGCTGCGCACCCGTCATCCCAAGCGCGTCGCGTAGCGCACGCACCCATCCCTTCGGCGGCGCCTTGAACCGGTCAATTGGTTGGAGCGCCCGAAGTCGTTCATCGAGCCGCAGGCGCCCCCTCTTTCGACTGTCATTCTTCATCCGTTGCCCTCAGACTGTAAGCTGATCATGAGACAATATATCAGCATACAGGCTGATTATCAATGTGTATGACTCAGCCTGTAATATGATTATGTTATTCAAAATATCATGCTGTGATCTGAGAATTAGGAATATGCAATCAGGCTGTAGTCTGATAGGTATCGTTTGCTCGAAAAGACTCCAAACGGTTTGTTCCTATTTGTTCTGAGCTTAACAGTTCGTGCGATTTTTCAGTGAGGCAAAACCACTGTTGCTTGGACTCATGCGAACCCCTCGCGGTAGTTGGTGCTTTCGCGGACCACGTTGTGAACTTCGTCCTGTGTCAAAAGCCCGCGTTCGATCGCCAGCTCAATGAAAGGGCGGCCTTCAGCGGCTGCGGCCTGCACGAGTCTCGAAACCTCTGCGTATCCAAGCTTTGGAACAAAGACGGTCGCCAAGGCCGACGACTGCATCAAATTCTTGAGGGATTGTTCCCGGTCGGGTTCGATACCGGCGATACATTTGTCTGCAAATATTCTCGTCGATTTTGCAAGCAGTTCGATGGAATCGAATAAGCGCGAGGCGATGACAGGCTCGAAGTGATTGATTTCCAGTTGGCCCTGAAACGACGCAAGCGATACCGCTGCGTCGTTCCCGACAACTGCAAAAGCCACCTGCATCATCATCATCGGCAGCACCGGATTGATTTTTCCCGGCATGATCGACGATCCAGGCTGCACCGAAGGGAGCTTCAGCTCGCCCACGCCACTGTTGGGACCCGATGAAAGAATGATCAGGTCGGATGATATCTTGCCAATGACCTCGGCACAGATCCGGATTTCCGAAGAAACGCGCGCGAAGCCATCGGCATTCTGCATGGCGTCGAACATGTTTTCTCCGGGCTTGACCGCCGCTCCGACGATGTTCCTGAGGTGCTTGTAAACCGCAGTTCGATAGCCCGGATTGGACCCAAGACCTGTGCCGATCGCCGTCCCGCCGAGAGGGAGAACGAGCATTTCGTCCCGAACCTCAGAGAGCTTGTGCTCAAGACGCCGGATGGCCGCGGCATATCCCCCGAACGCCTGACCAAGACGCATGGGTTGCGCGGCCTGCATGCAGGTTCGCCCTATGCGCAAGACGTCATCGAACGCCTCAGCGCGATTTTGAAGAGCGCCTGCCAGTTGCTTCAGGGCGTCGATCAGCGACGCCGCTTTATCATAGACTGCAAGCTTCACTGCAGCCGGCACGACATCGTTGGTGGATTGACCGGTATTGACATGATCATTGGGGTGGATGCGGGCGTAATTACCCGGTCTATCTCCAAGGATTTGCAAGGCCCGGTTGGCAATGACTTCGTTGACATTCATGTTGATCGAAGTGCCTCCCGACCCTTCGAGGAGGTCAACAATGAACTGGTCGGCGTGAAGACCGTTTTCGACCTCGATCGCTGACGCGATGATCGCGTCCGCAATATCAGCGGGGAGGGTGCCGATATCGCGGTTGGCCGTTGCCGCTGCACGTTTGATGCGTGCCATTGCCTTGAGCAGCTCTGGAGCATCGCCGAGTTTATGGAACGAAATGTCGAAATTTTCTTGCCCACGAAGCGTGGCAATCCCGAAGAGAGCGCCTAGAGGTAGCTGGCGCGAGCCAAGGCTGTCCGTGTCTGTTCGGGTATCTGGCATGGTGGGTCCTCACAATCGATGCAATGATGGGGAGACCATGACAAAACGAACGTCGGTTTTGAACTCTAGAAGATTTACTTAAGCCAATTCACTTAAAATCATTATTTCCATTTATATTGACGGGCAGGAGTTGCGTGAGACGCTGTCTGGTTATCAATCATGACTGACACGACGGGGAGAAATGCATGCTGCCAAAAATTGCTTATGTGGGAACCGGAGGAACGATCGCTTCGATCGGAAAAGGTCCGTTCGACCTGCTCGATTACAACGCGACTGACGAAAGAATCGAAGCAAAAGCTTTCATCGAACGGACCGGGCTGCAAGGAACGATCGCAGATATCGTCGCTGTAAACTTCCGCCAGATTGACAGCACGGCCATCACATTAAGCGACTGGGCGGATCTGGCAGATCTGTGCAAGGAATTGGCACGCGACCCCGATCTCAACGGGATCGTCATCGGACACGGCACGGCCAGCCTCGAAGAGACGGCTTGGCTGTTGTCCTTGGTCCTCGACCTCGAGGTCCCTGTGGTTGTGACAGGTTCCATGCGGCCGCTCACGGGCATCTCTTCTGACACGCAGGCCAATCTGGCTGCCGCGATCCGGGTTGCTGCCATGCCTCGCGGCGAAATTGCGGGCGTCAGCGTCGTTCTTAACGACGAAGTTCATTCGCCCCGTGCGGTCACGAAATCTCACACCCTTCGGCTCAACGCGTTCCAGTCACCATGGTTCGGCCCGCTGGGTTTTGTGGATGGCCCAAATGTCAATTTAGTGCGGAGGCATCGAAGTGTCAGTGAGAGGTGTTTTACGACGAATCTCCTGCGCCGCCTTCCTCGTGTCGATATTGCCTATAGCTATGTCGGCGCTGACGGTGTTGCGATTAGGGCATTCGTCGAAGCAGGCGCGAAGGGCATAGTGTCGGCGGGTTTCGGGCCAGGGAACGGGACTCCAGCGGAAGTCAATGCTCTCGTTGATGCGGTGTCATCGGGCGTGATCGTGGTACAATCTACGCGAATGGGCGCAGGCGTGGCTGTTGACAGCGCATATCACAAGTCAATCGGCATTATTGCTGGCAATGACCTCAATGCTCAGAAGGCCAGAATCTTGCTCGCGTTATGCTTGGCCCGAGGGGACGGGCATCAGCAGATTGCAGACATTTTTTACTCGGCCTGATCCTCTTCGGACGATGGCGGGCTCCAGATCATGTCCTTTGTTTCAAGCCAGGGGATCTGGCCGGTGATTTGCGGCAATGTGTAGGTTGCGAGCATCTCTCGGGCCGCTTCTGCGATTCTGGGTCCAAGGGTGTCGAATTCGCCGCGCCGTGTCACGAGGGTCAGTTCACGCGAGAACCCCGGGCTTGGCAACGGCAGCACCGCCAGCGAGCCAAGGTGGATAGCGCCCTGTACCAGGCAGAGCGGCGTTGTGATGGCAACTCCTACGCCTCCCGCAACCATTGCCAGGAGTGAATCTGAAGTATCGAACGAGAGAACGTGCGGGTGCTCGATTCTGAGCCGGCGCAAGTGCCTTTCAACCTGGCTTCCCATGTGGGAGCGCGCGCTGTAGCGGATGAGCCGATGTTCGAACAAGACGTCCCGCAGGGGCCGGTTTCGCAGGGTGTCACCCCAGGCCACCGGGGCCACCATGAGAAACGGTTCTCGATAGAGAGGAAACCGCATCAGCTCATCGAGTTCGTCCATCGGGTCGGAGGTGATCGCCGCATCGATCTCTTTTCGCATAAGCGCGTCAGTATGAGCATGAGTTAATCCCGAGAAGGCCGTCACACGCAGCGCGATCGATCCTTCCATCAGGTCGCGGATGAGGGCGGCGCCCACCGCCGACACGAACGTATCGACCATCCCCAATCGAAGGTCCTGCCGCTCCGGGCGCAAAGCGGTCGCGCGGACTTCCCCGATGGCGCGTTCTGCACGCAATGCGATTTCCCGGATATGAGCGACGAGAACACGGCCCGCTTCTGTCGGAACAAGGGGACGCCGCTCCCTATGCACGAGCGTTACCTCCACCTGTGCTTCTGCGCGCTTCATCGCCTGCGAAACGGCTGATTGAGTCATGCCAAGCTGTGCAGCCGCACCGCTCATGCTGCCTTCTTCTATAACCGTGGCTGCGATTTCGAGGGCATGAAGATCCGGAAGGGGCATGGCATAAATTCACCTGAGATAATGCTTTTCAGTAATTCCACTACTACTAATGAATTTAGATTGCTGCAAGCTTTGAGATTGGAGACAGTCGAAACGCACCGGCCGCAATAAAAGTCATCGGGTACGGATGGTCAAAAACAAAGCCAATGTTCATCAGGGGAACAGATATGATAAGCTTAAAGGCAATTGCATTCGCCATCGGCGTTACATTCATAGGCACGACCGCCTCGGCGCAGTCGATGGAATGCGGCAACGATACGCTGTGCCGCGTGAAAGCCGCCGGCGTTCTTAAAGTCGGAACCAAGGACGACTACGTGCCTTGGTCATATCGCGCCTCGGACGGCACATTCAAAGGCATGGAAGTCGATATCGGCAAGAAGATCGCCGAGGCGCTCGGCGTCAAAGCCGAATTCGTCAAGGTCACGTCAGCCAATCGCTTCGAGTTCCTGGCGCAGGGTCAGATCGATCTCATGATCGCTTCGGCATCCGATACCGCCGAACGTCGCAAGATCGTCGCCTTCGTTCACCCGAACTACTATTCTTCGGGCTACACCGTTTTTCTGCCGAAGGCGGTCAAGGCAACCGAGTGGAGCCAGATCGCCGGACAGACGATCTGCTCAGTACAGGGCGCCTGGTATAATAAGCCTGCCCAGGAAGAGTTCGGCGTCAAGGTCCTCGCCTTTGCGGGCACCGCAGAAACTGAAGCCGCGATGGCTCAGGGCCGCTGCATCGGTCTGCTTGAAGACGACAACATGATCAACGTGCGTCTCTCCAGCGAAAAATGGGCCGACTACCAGATGCCTCTTCCCATCCAGGCGGATACGCCTTGGGGCATGGCTGTGCGGCAGGCCGACCAGTTCGCTCCCTTCGGCTACTTCGTCGCCGGCATGATTACGGAAATGCATCGCGACGGCGAGCTCCTCAAGATGGAGAAGGCGAACGGCATCAAGAACTCCGCCTTTCTCATGAAGATGCACGACGCGCTGAAAGATCACATCAACTGATCCTGCAACGTAACCCGTCCGGCGCACGGATGCGCCGGACAAAGGAAAGGGGCGTAGTATGATCACTGAAATACAAACGTATTTCCGCGAGCTCGCTGCATCGGGGATAAATCTGACGATCTTCTACGATGCGTTCGATTTCGACCGATTTGTTAGCGGCTTCGGAAATACATTGCTGCTTATTTTGATCAGTGCAGCGTGTTCGATTGCCATCGGCGCCGCCGGCGCTGCCGTGCTGACCTTGGGCAGGGGGCCGGCTGCCGCCTGCATACGCGGTTACGTTGCGCTGTTCCGCAATACCCCGCTCATCGTACAGATGTATTTCTTTTACTTCGCTGTCGGGAGCATCATGCCCGTTGGCCGTAACGAACTTGGCTTGCCCCAGCCATTGATAGGAAGCTTCAGCTGGGCGGTCATTTCGCTGTCGCTCTATGCGGGTGCTTTCAACGTCGAGACCTTCCGCGCCGGTATTGGTGCTGTCCATGGGTCGTATGAGGAAGCCGCGTTGGCGCTCGGATATAACCGCAGGCAAGCATTTTTCTCTGTAACGGTACCGCTTGCGCTCAGGTTCTCGTTTGCCTCGCTCGCAAACAACCTTGTGGATCTGACCAAGGCAACAACAGTTGCTTACGCGGTTGGCGTTGCCGAGCTGCTCTACGTTTCCAATCAGATTTGGTCCGACTCTCTCAACACGATCGAAATGATGAACGTCATGCTGGTGATCTACCTGACACTGACCGCCGCGGTCGTCTTCATCATCAACAGGGTCGAAGCAGCGATGCGCCTGCCTGGATTTGGTCTGGGAGACGGACAATGACATCGACAAATCTGTTTTCACAAATCCTGGAATGGATGCCTTTCGTACTTCAGGGCTTTGCGCTCAACATTCTCATGAGCCTGCTGGCAATTGCCATTGGTACGGTGATGGGCACGTTCCTGGGGTTGGGACAGCTCTCGACGCTCAAGCTGTTGGGCATACCTTCAAAACTTGCAACGCAATTGTTTCGCAATGCACCGTGGCTCGTCCTGCTGTTTTATTGCATTTTTCTGATGCCGTTTCAGGTCAATATTGGCGGTGTCGTCATCCAGTTGCCGAGCTGGTTGCGTGCAACGATCGGGTTTTCGTTTCCCGTCGCGGCCAATTTCTCGGAAATTGTGCGCGGCTCAGTGAATTCTATTCCACGCGGACAATGGGAAGCTGCAGAAGCTTTGGGTTACAGCCGCCGTGCGACGCTCTTCCGGATCATTCTTCCCCAGTGCATCACACGGATGATCCCGCCCTGGATGAACCTTTACGCGCTGCTCCTCACAGCAACTCCTCTTTCGATGATTGTGGGAGTTGAGGAAGCTCTCGGGCGAACCCAGGCAGCGGTACAGGCTCAAAGTGACTCGCGTGTTCTCATTCCAATGTACCTCGCTCTTCTGGCGATGTTCTTCCTCTACACCTGGCCGATCAATCGACTGTCTTTGGTGATCGAACGCCGCTTCCGTACGAAATGAGGTGCTGACATGACCCTATCTGCAAACTCTCAGCCGCTGATTTCCCTCCGTGGTGTCCGCAAGTCGTTCGGAACTTTCGAGGTCCTTCGTGGTATCGACATGGATATCCGCAAGGGAGAAGTTGTTGCGATCATAGGGCCGTCCGGATCCGGAAAATCAACGATTTTGAGAACGATCAATGGACTAACTCCGATCAACGAAGGCACGATCACTGTCGGCGAGATCAAGGTGAGTGATCCAAAGCTCGACCAGGTCAAGCTACGCCATCGTGTCGGCATGGTGTTTCAGCAGTACAACCTGTTTCCCCATAAGACCGTTCTGGAAAATGTCGCAATGGCACCGATCCAGGTCCTGAAGCAGCCCCGTCGCCAGGTGGAGGAACGTGCGCGCAAGCTGCTCGCCGAGATGCGGCTTCCCGACAAGGCGAATTCATATCCTGGCGAATTATCAGGCGGTCAACAGCAGCGTGTCGCGATTGCCCGGGCTCTGTGTATGGAGCCGGAAGTCATCCTGTTCGACGAGGTGACGGCGGCACTCGATCCTGAGATGGTCAAGGAAGTCCTGTCGGCCGTTAGAAAAGTAGCGGAAGACGGGATGACCTGCATTCTTGTAACCCACGAGATGGGATTTGCCCGTGAAGCCGCCGACCAAGTCTACTTCACCGATAGGGGGGTCATCGTGGAACACGCGCCCCCCCGAGACTTCTTCACCAGTGCGAGCGATCCGCGCACGAAGGAATTCCTTTCGAAGGTGCTTTGAGAATGACTATCGGTTTGCTCAAGGGCGACGGGTTGCGGCCGCTATGGTACCTGCCTTCAAAGCGCTTAAGCTTGTCGGTGACGTCGGCGCAGCATTGTCGTCGATATCGGCCTCGATCGGTACCATACACAATCATATGGATGGCAACACAAGCTTCGAAAGATCAGCTGGCCGGATTGAACGAAGTGAGCAGCGCTATGAACCAGATCGACCGATCGACGCGACAAACGCAGGTTCTGTTGCAAGCCCATTCAATAGGATCGGCGTGGCATTTATCTCCAGTAATTTTCTGGAGATTGGCAATGTTCAAAGGTCGGCATTTCGAGCAGTCGGTGATCATTCTGTGCGTGCGTTGGTATCTGACTTATGGCCTGAGCCTGCGCGACCTGAAGGAAATGGTGGCCGAACGCGGCATCAGCGTCGATCATTCGACGATCCATCGCTGGGTCGTGCACTTTGCGCCCCTGCTGGCCGAGCGGTTCAACCGGCGCAAACGCGTCGTCACCGGCAAATGGCATGCCGACGAGACGTACATCAAGGTTCGAGGCCAGTGGACGTATCTCTACCGCGCGATTGACAGCAGCGGTGACACGGTCGAGTTCTGGCTCAGCGAGCATCGCGATCTTTCTGCTGCCAAACGCTTCTTCAGAAAGGCTTTCGCCCGGCATGGCCGACCAGAACGCATCGTTATCGACGGCAGCCAGACCAACCGGGAAGCGATCATTTCCTGTGACACCATAAGCCGCCTTCAGGATCGGGCGTGTCGTCCACCTGAACCCGTCCGCATCCGACAAAGTCAGTATCTGGACAACCGCATCGAGCAGGATCACCGGCGGATCAAGCGAGGCGTCAGGCCGATGCTCGGCTTCAAGTCCTTCAAATCCGCAGCGGCAACATTGTCTGGTATCGAGATGGTACACATGCTGCGCAAGCGCCAAGTGCCGGATGCGCACGCTGCTAGCCTGTCAATCGCCGAACAGTTCGAAACCCTGGTTGCCGCATTCTGAGCAGCCGCAGAAATCGTCCGAAATAGCCGCTACGTCAAATTTTGCAACAGAACCAAAAATAACCCTGCTGCTTCCGCATAGTGCTGACCCTCCGGAGGCTGTGAAATTCCCCGAGCCCTTGGAGAACCCGGCAGAAGGGCAAATTATTCTGCCGGGAGGGGAGACGTAGTAATGGAAAACCTCAATCTCGATTTGCTCTCCACCGTAGAGCAGCGCGCGGCCGAAGCGGCATCCAAGGCCGTATTTGAATATTCGAATGCCATCCAGGCGCATATGGAAGCGAAGGCTGCAGAGCGCCACTACGACAGCGTCCAGTCCGCTGTCAGTTATCGGGGCGACCCAAATCCACAGTTTGCCGCCGAGGCCGAAGCGCTGTTCGTCTGGCGATCGGCCGGTTGGACTTACGCAACGACGGAGCTGGATAAGGTGACGGCCGGCCAGAGGGATCAGCCAGGCGTCGAAGAGCTTGTCGGCGAGTTGCCGGCGTTCGTGTGGCCCTGATCAGACGAGCATCAGTAGAGGCAGGGCCAGAACGATCAAAGTCAGCACAACGCCCGTCGTCACACGTGCCGCCTTCACGAGCCGGTTCCGCCGGCCATCCCAGTCATAAGTCATTACTGCCCCCGTGCTTGCCGAGACAGTGGCGTGCGGAGGGAGAAATACAACCCGCAAATTTGAGGGGAAATCATGAATCGTGCACCATTTTGTGCCGCGCTGCGAGGCAGCGTGCTCTATCCGCATGGGTTGACGAAGCAGCAGGTTGCCGGCTTCGAAAACCTCCTGAACATCTGGGAACAGTCCTATGCGGCCGATCCCATCAATCACCTCGCCTATGATCTGGCGACGGCCTTCCACGAAACGGCCGGAACCATGCAGCCGGTGGTCGAGCGCGGCGCGCGGTCGTATTTCGATAAATACGAACCGGGGACGCGGCTCGGCAAAATGCTGGGAAACACCGTCAGGGGTGACGGTTATCGGTTTCGCGGTGAAGGCCATGTGCAGAACACCGGCCGGCGCAATGCGAAGTTCGCCAGCGACCGGCTGAACGAAGTCTTCGGCCTCGGCATCGATCTCGTCGCCAATCCCGAAAAGCGCGGCGATCCCTTCATTTCGGCTCACGCACTGTTTCTCGGCAATCGCGAAGGCTGGTGGACCGGCAAGGATCTCCACAACTTCATCGACAAAAAGCTCCCCTTTGGTAATTAACAATTCCTAGATTGATTCAAAAGCGGGAGCAATCGTCGCGTGTGGTCGTGTCGGCACAGTTAACTGAGCCGGGTATCACTTCCTAGCGCCATGCACGGCGGCTTGGCGCCGATCAGTATCCACCCGGGCGCGAATAAGCACTTCGTCCACCGGGGTAGGACGGCCCGCCGCGGTTATTGTTGGCGCACACGGCTACAGCTGTTCCAACGAGTGCTACAATGCCATTCCCTTACATCAGGATTTTTGTCAAGGACTGGGACTGCCCGCCCGAGCAACTTTTAGTTCCGGAAAAATCTCTTCCCGGTGCTCGCCGAGCACAACATATCTGACAAAGCCTTGAAGCGAAACGTCCGAAGCATTGAAGAAGTGGCAGTGGATATCGATGATCTTGCCGCGGCCATCTGCAACGCAGAGTCCTGGCAGCGGCCGCGTTACGCAGGCGGGCAGTATCACGCCGGTTGCTGCACCACCCGGCCACTGTAGCAGCGTCCGTCGGTTTGGGATGCCCACAGCATTCCCAACCAAGTTGCGCATTTGGCTGCCCCCCAGTTTCCCCAAGGTAGTGAGCGTCAAAAAGGATCTGCTGTGGATCTATCCAATCGCCTGCCAACCAAGCACCAAGAAAGGAGACTGCCGATAGCTTTCGTTCCTCGCAAGCTCGCCAAAGTGCAAAGATCCCGTGCGCTTTTGCGGTGCATTACGATGGCACGGCATTGCAGAATCTGATATCGTACTGAAATGAATTCCAGGTAATGGCCGCGATCTGTACCGGAATTTGAATATTTTTAGCGCGCCCGAACCTCTCAATCGTCCATGGTTTATTTAGTTGCGAGGGACTCATGCCCGCACCAGCCAACTATTCTATTGCCTTTGCAGATGAATTTGAGCGACTAAGCATTGCCAACACCGCAACGGCAACGGCCAATTGGTACACCGCGCAGGCTTGGGGCGGGGGCTTTGGTGATGCGCGGTTCATGCCTGTTGGCGGCAGCAATTCTCCGTTCTCGATCGTGAAGCAGGGAGGCCAGAGTGCCCTGCAAATCGAGATGACACGGAACGCGTCAGGTCAACTCCAGAGTGGACTGATCTCGAACACATTTCCAAACGGAACAAGCACCACGCCTCAGGATGGCGATCCCTACGGCTACTACGAGGTCAGAATGTGGTTGCCCGCGGGGCAAGGCGTGTGGCCTGGATTCTGGGCCAGTGAGAAGGAGCGCCTTTCGGCGACTAGAGATCACGTCTTTGAGGTTGACGTGCTGGAGCAGCACGGCAGCGCGGTACCTGATCGATACGCAAGCGTTTTGCACGACTGGAATTGGAAAGAGATCGTGCTGGAAGGCCATACGAGCCAATATCATCACAACGTCGTCGGTTCGGGAGTGATGACGACAGGGTGGCATACATACGGCGTCGAAATCAAACCGGATACCATGACGTTTTATATGGACGGCCGCGCGTACTTTTCTCTGGTCACCCCCAAGGCGCTCAGCACGGATCTGATGTTCATGATTGATCTGGCCGCAGGTGGCGGTTGGCCGATCGATCCGACGCTCGATCATCAGAAATTGTATATTGATTATTTTCGCGCCTATGAATTGTCTGATTCGACGCCCGTGGTGCTCATCGGAACGAACAGCAATGATACGTTCCTCGTTGATGCCGCCAACACGGAAATACGAGAACAACCCGGCGGTGGATTCGATACCGTCTACGCGACGGTATCCTACACTCTGCCTGAGAACGTCGAAAAACTGCGATTTTCTGGTCCCGGAGCCCTCGACGCGACCGGAAACAGCGGGAACAATCAACTCTATGGTAATGGAAATACCAATACGCTGTCAGGCCTAGTTGGTGATGATTATCTGTACGGAGATGCCGGCAATGACACGCTGCTCGGGGGGAGCGGGAACGACAAGCTCTTTGGCGGAAATCAGAACGATCTGCTGACCGGTGGTCTTGGTGCCGATCGGTTGGACGGCGAAGGCGGAGGCGATACGTTCCACTTTGATAGCATAGCTGAAAGTCCATATTCCGCACGTGACACCATCATCGGATTTTCTGGTGCGGGGGGAGATCGCATTGACTTTAGTGTTATAGACGCCAGCACGCTGATCAGCGGCAATCAGAGCTTCACCTTTATCGGGTCGAGCGCCTTTACGGCCGCGGGCCAGGTCCGATTTAGCGATGGAATTCTCTCAGCCGACGTCAGCGGCGATAAGATATTCGACTTCAGCGTCGTCCTCGGGGCAGTGGCTTTGCAGGACGGCTACTTAATTCTCTGAGCGTTTCTGCTGCATGCTCGCGGACGACCAACGACTATCCAATGAGGCAATACGCGCGCTTCGAACACAAGTGCCCCGTGAACCCACACAAGAAATGAAGAGGTCCGCATCAATCAGCTCTGCCAGGTCGTAGCACGTTGAGTGAAGGTGACAGGGGGCACGGCGCCAGTCGCCTGTTGGCGCTGATTTACACCGGTAGGTGCTAAATCCGCATCATAGCGAAAGCGGCAGCGGAGCTTCGAAAATCCCCTGTCGCCTGACGTAAGTCTCGAGGCTCGATTCCGGCCTTGCGCCTATATGGGTGATCACCTCAGAGGCGGATGAGCAGCCAAGCCTCAGTGCTTTGGCGGGTTCCAGTCCGGTGCTGATGCCAAGAAGAAACCCGGACGCGAACAGATCTCCTGCTCCTGTAACATCGACGACTTCGGCGACCGGGTAGGCGGATATGCTGATCTCTTCGCTGTGACGAACGACCATTGCGCCATCTGAACCCATTGTAACGGCCGCCAGGGGAACGTCGTTTTTCAGCAGCCGAACGGCCTCCCGGAGATCAGCGGTTTGATAAAGAGACAGCAGTTCGTGAATGTTTGCGAGAAGGACATCCACCGTGCCGGAACGGATCAGTTCGAGGAACTCCTTGCGGTAGCGTGATACGCAAAACGGGTCCGACAGGGTAAAGGCGACGGTCTTCCCATGCTTATGCGCATATCGCGCGGCGGTGACGAATGCCTTCTTTGCCTCCGGTGGATCCCACAGAAAGCCCTCCATGAAGGTGATTGTCGCTGCGCCAATATGATGTTCGTCGATGTCTGCCTCGGTCAACTGATGGCATGCGCCCAGATGGGTATTCATGGTACGCTCGCAATCGGGCGTGATCAGGATCATCGATCGGGCCGTTGCCGCGCCGTTCCTCAGCCGCTTGGTTTTGTAGTGAACGCCAGCGGCCGCGAGATCGTCAGCAAAGAAATCGCCAAGCTCGTCATCGCTGACCTTTCCAACGAAGGAGGCGCGCGCCCCGAGCGAAGCCACGCCGACTGCCGTATTCGCCGCGCTGCCGCCGGAAATCTGCTGCTTTTGAGGCGGCATTTTCCTGTAGAGACTCTCTGCACGGCTCTCGTCAACGAGATGCATGATACCTTTGCGCATTCCTTCACAATCGAGAAAATGAGGCGAGACTGGTGCGATGATGTCCACGATCGCATTTCCGATTGTAAGTACGTCGAAGCGAGATGCGGTCATTGTTGCTCCTTTCGCAACTGGCAACGACCGCGCTTCAAAGGCACCCCTCGGGCTTCCCGAAGAGTTCACCTCTCGTCTTTTCGTGATCAAATCCGCTGTTGGCGAGGAAGCGATCCGAATAAGACGCGCAGTCGATAGAAATCCAGAATTCGATGGCAAGCGGCCCAAGCGCATCCGATGAAATCAAACGAGATCGATGCGAGAAACCGCATGAAAGTTTGCAATGCACACAAGAATTTCTCAACGATTACCATTATTTATGAAATGCGTCAACACGATATAAAGAATTGCTTATATCATTATGTTGTTTCAAATAGGCAGACCATCGTCTGCGCATCACCATTCGGGTGCGGAAAAATCGTCGGGCGCACGGCATGGAATGCTCGATCGTTTCCTCGGCGGCATCGCTGCAGGTGCGGGGCTTTCACGATGCTAGAGTGTTCAAAAGGCTCCTTGTTTGCGGAGGCATTCGGCGAGGAAGTCGTCGAGACGTCCTTGCGACCTGAAATGAAGCGCCTTGACGCCTGCGCGCAGGCCGGCCTCAAGGTCGGAAGCCTTGTCGCCAACCATGATTGACCGGGCGGTATCGGCTCCGCAATCGCGCAGGGCCTTGATGAGCATCCCAGGATTGGGCTTGCGGTCGGGATGATCGACGAACCGGTAGCGTTCGATGGGGCTCTCGGCGTGATACGGGCAATAGTAGAAGGCATCAATACGCGCCCCCGCTGCCGTCACGTCGCAAGCGATGTCGGCGTGAAGCCTTTGGACATCCTCCTCGGTATATTTGCCGTGTGCGATGCCGGATTGATTGGTAACAACGCGGATATGCCAGTTCGCCCGGGAAAAGGCGATCAGTGTTTCGATGGCTCCGGGTATCCAGCGAAAATCGCGATATCGCCCAACATACCCGGTGTCGACGTTGAGCACGCCGTCGCGATCAAGAAGCAGAGCCGGCTTGCTCGGCGCTGCCGGATCGATTTTGGGAACGACGCCGGCCAGCGGCAAGACGTCAAACGAGAGCTGGCTCGACATAACGGCCGGGCCTTTCCGCTTCGCAGACCGCCGGCAGGACAATGTCGGGAGTAAGGGCCTTCATGATTTCCATGGCGCGAGGATGGGTTTCGGTGCCGTAGATGATGTAGCCGGCATCCGGGTGCGGAGAATCGAATCCTCGCCCATTTGTTGAGCGCGCGCCCCACCGCTGGGAGCGTGTCGGGCCGTGGAGCCCGAAGACCCGTGCATCGACGGCGCCTGCAAGGTGGAGGACGCTGGTATCGACGCTGACGACGGCGCGGGCCTGGCGCATGAGATCGCCGAGCTCGGCAAGAGGAATTTTGCCGCAAAGGGAGATCGTCGCCTTTGCCGAGGCGCCGAGTTGCGCGCACAGCGCATCGACCGCCTTTTGATCGTTGGCAATGCCGGTAAAGGCTGGGACATAGCCGGCATCTATCAACCGTGAGCAGAGAGTTGCCCAATATTCCACAGGCCAGGCCTTCTCGGCCGCGCGGCTGCCGCCGGCGGAGAGTTGGCAGAGTACGAGCCGATCGAGCGGCAGTTCGGACGCCATGGCACAGTCCTTGGTCCGAATTTGCATGCTGTAGTTATCAGTCGCGCCGAAAGCCCTTGCCATGGCGGCAAGGTTTTCCAGCTCGTGTCGGTCCCCGCGATGGGGAATGGCCAAATCGAAGAGCTTGCCTCGTATCCCATCTGCTGGCGCGAATCCGACGGCACACGGTGCACTCAGTCGCGCGAGAATGGCGGTCAGGTTGGGCCATGGCGTCAGATCGACAGTGAGATCGAGCCGTGCAGCGCGCAGCGCACGAAGCGCCCTGTCAGGGCGCGAAAAGTCGCAAAGGACAGACTCAGGCCTTGACGCGATCATTCCGACCGCAGGCGCATTGTTTGCGCCGTGGAAAACGACCACACGTGCTGTAGGATACCGTTCGGCAATTGCCGCCACGGCGCCGGAGGCGATCAGCGTGTCCCCTATTGCGGTTGGCTGAATGATGCCTACACGTTCCGGCGCAACCGGAAGGCCGCGGTGTCGGTTTGTCAGCGACAATAATTGCGCCACCACCGCGAGTAGCGATCGATCCAGTTGTCGCATCCATTCACTCGAGCGCGCCATGGTCAGTGCACCACTTCGCTCTGTAGCGTCTGCGGCGCGCGCGCGCGCGCGATGAGATTGCTCGTGGACTGATCCACTTCAAGATCGACCAGCACGACCCGTCCTCCGTAGCTGTGGACGAACGAACTGCCCACCACCGTATCGACCGTGTAGTCGGCGCCTTTGAAGATAACGTCCGGCCGCAGCACTTGGATCAGCTCCATCGGCGTATCGTCGTCAAAGAGCATGACCATATCAACCGAATTGAGGGCGGCAATGACAACTGACCGCGACCCTTCCACCTGAACCGGCCGCTCCGGTCCTTTCAGGCGGCGGACCGACGAATCCGTGTTGAGCCCGACGATGAGACGGTCACATTGCGCCTTGGCGGCTTTGAGAAGTTTCACATGTCCTGGGTGAAGAATATCGAAGCAGCCATTCGTAAACCCGACCGTGAGCCCCTCCCGACGCCATGCTTCGCGACGCGCGTAAGCCAGGGAAAGTGTTCCGAGCTTTTCTTCTCTCCTGGCCGGCTCGGCATCCACCAGAAGTGCGCCGGCAAGTTCTTCCGCCGTGACAGTCGCGGTTCCGCTCTTGGCGACGGCGACGGACGCGGCGACATTGGCGATGGTCATTGCCTTCGGCAAGGTCTCGCCGGCCGCGAGCGACAGGGAAAGTGCCGCGACCACCGTATCGCCGGCGCCCGATACATCCCGCACGAGGTGTGTGGACGCCGGCTCGTGCACGGGCAGCGCGCCCGGTCGGAAAAGTGAAATTCCCTGTTCGGAGCGCGTGAGAACAATCGGTCCGCAGAATTGGTCGAGCGCGATTTCCATGCCGGCCGTGATGCCCTCTTCGGTGTCCGCCTCGATTCCGCTTGCAACGGCGAGTTCCTTGCGGTTTGGCGTGAGCACCGTACTGCCGCGGTAATAGGAGAAGTTCGGCTGTTTAGGATCAGCGATGACCGGAATACCCCTCTGCTTGGCAGCCTCGACCATCGCGTGAACCACCCGCGGCGTGATCATGCCCTTTGCATAGTCGGAAATGACCATCGCGGCGCAATCTTCGGCCGCCTCGTGTATGCTCGCAATAATCCCGGCTTCGGCTTCCGCACTGATGGTCAGACTTTCGCGATCGGCGCGCAGCAAGTGTCTGTCCTGAGCGAGAAAGCGGGTCTTTTCTATCGTTCGAAAGCCGGGTTGGCAGTAGAGCCTCGTTTCGATACGCAGGCTCTTTTCGGCGTTCATTTCCCGCAGGATTGCGCCCGCAGGGTCCTTGCCGACCAGTCCCACTAGAACTGCGGTTCCTCCGAGAGAGGCAATGTTCGCAGCGACATTGCCTGCGCCGCCCATCGCCCAGTCCTCGTCCAGGACCTGAAGGACGAGCGCGGGCGCCTCGGGCGAGACGCGCTGGACCGAACCACGAACATAGTGGTCGAGCATGACGTCTCCGACGACAAGAATGCGGCAGCCAAGAAAATTGTCCACAATCATTGCAGCGCTCCATGGCTCGTGCTTTCGCCAGCCCAGAGGCGCTCAAGGCGCATAAGCTCGGCGGTTGCTAGGAAGAGGTGATAAAGGGTGCTTGCGGGAATGGCGGATACACATGGCCGGCCGGTCACGTCGAGATGATCGATCCAGCATCCGCGTGGAGCGATGCCGAGATACTTGTCGAGCAGTACACAAAGCACAGTCGCCACGCAGTCTCTATCGAAGACGCCGTCGAACTCGGCGCGGGCAAGGAGCGCTTTCAGTCTCTCCGTTTGCGGCCACGACCGGTGCCGGCCGGACCGCACGCTGCCGTCGCTCAATAACTCATCGTGGATGAGACCCGTCGTGCTATCGACGCCATATTGCTGAGCGAAGGCAAACAAACGTTCCGCCGCGTCGCGCGCGTCATGACCGGTCATCTGCTCGGCATGGCGGAGGAGCCAATACCATTCAAAGTGGTGCCCCGGCTCAACAACATGCCCGTAGTCCCCGCCAATCCGGCTCCATTTCTCGTCATAATATTCGGCAATGGTCCCAGTTGTCGGGTCGAAGAGCCGCTCCTGGAAGAGAAGAGCAATTTGCCTGATACGCTGTGTGACGTCAGTGGTCGGATGAACTGCTTTGACGGCGAGCAGCGCCTCGAACATATGCATATGCGGGTTTTGCAGCAGTCGTCCGTCATCGGGAACCCGGCTTTTCCAACCCTCGCCGTCAAGACGGCCAAAATGGTCGTCGATCGCTTGCAGAGTACGGTCAATCCAGGGAATAAGGTCATTTTTGCCCGTTGCCCTGGTCCACCACGCGAAAGCCAGAAGAACAAAGGCCTGATCGTAAAGATCGAGGTCCGAGTTGACGATTCCGCCGTTTTCCCCCATTGAGACCGCCCAGCCACCGCCCTTCAGCCAACCGTGCGCGATCAGAAAATCAAGGCCGTTCTGTGAGGTGCGAAGGCCCGGATCGAAGCCGAGGGTGTAGGCATGGCTGAAGACGTAGATCTGGCGCGCATGGACGCGAGTTCTTTTGAAACCGACGGCTTTGGGTTTGCCGTCGAGATCGAGCGTCTCGATAAAACCACGATCGCCATCGACGCCAATCGTGCTCCAGAACGGCAATGCGTCGAGGAAGACCCAGTCCTTCATTCGGCGGCAAAGTCCGGCAAGATTCGGCCGCCGCTCCAGCGTGATGACGTTCATGGCGCACGCTCCAAGACATGAAGCAGTTGTGACACGCCTTGCCAGGCCTCCAGCAGCACCTGCTTGCGCTCATTGTCCGGAATGCCCTCAGTGACGGCCCGGCAGGCGAGTTCGACGGCAACCGGTGCGCCTGCTTGCGCCACGTCGCACAGGAACTCCTCGCGGTTGACCGATGCCATAAACGACTGCAGCTTCCGGTCCCAGGCGAGGCCGACCGCCGGCACGCCGTAGGAGTATGCCGCGATGACCGCGTGCATCCGATAGGCGACAAGGACATCAAGGCTGGAAATGATCGCGCAAAGCTCACTCGGCGTGCGCTGCACGGGGAATGAGACCGCGTCGCGCCCGATGGCCAGCAGTTGTGGACGGAGCTTGGCGAGGTAGGCGACATCCTCCGGGCTGCCGTTGGTGAATATGGCGACATGATAGCCCTTGCGGACAAGACCCCGCACCAGGTCCAGATACCAATTCTCCAGGTAGAGGGGCTCTGGCGCGTTGTCAGCGTGGTAGCGGATGGCGATGTGGCTCATGATGCCAACGCCGGCAACCGGAAACTGGGTGTGGTGCATTCTTGAAGGAGGAATGAAATCCGCGGCAAGCAGACCGGGATCGCGAACGACGATGGCCTCGAAGCCGCTGGCGTCGCCAAGTTTCTCATCCCACAGGCGCTTGGAGTCGTGGTCACGCACGAACACACCCCGCAGAAATTGGTTTGAGAACGCCTTTTCCAGCATTGCGGTCCCGCGAGGGGACCAGTCCGGCGTGACGCCTGACGCATAAACCATGAAGGGCAGCGACAATCGTTCCGCTTCATTGATCGCCAGAGTGAGTTTCGTCGGAAAATTGAGGTCAATATCCGAAATCAGATTACCGCCGCCGATCACAACAGCATGTGCGCCCTGGATATGGCTGGAATAGTGCGGCCGCCACTTTCTGCGCGCCTGAATTGCCAGTGGCACCCGGACAACCTGCTGTCGCAACCATTTCGGCATCATGTCGAGTGCCGACATGATTTGGAGCCGCCCCGCCAGACCGTCGCCATAGACCTGCCGTGCGGCGAGGTCGATCGACCAGGTGTCTCTGCTTGCTCCGAGCGTCATCAATGCCTTTTCCAGGCATTCCGAGAGCAGGCCATCGCCAAGATTTGGACTGTATTTGACGTTGAAAAGCCGGATGCGCAACGGACCAACCGCGTCGTGTTTGGGCGGAATGCGCCCGGAGGCATCGACAGCGGACTGCCCGGTTGGCTGAAACGCCACAGGGCTAACCGCACCTTCGGCCGTCTCCCTGTCCAGAAGGAAGGAACGGCTCGGGAGCATCTCAGGGTTATTGGTCCGGATGCCTTGAAAGCCAGTCGACATAACTTGTCACTCCTTCTTCCAAAGATTGAAAATTGGGGGCGAGACCACTCGACACCAGCCTCGTCGTGTCGGCTTGGGTGAAATATTGATAGCGGCCGCGCAGGCGCTCGGGCATATCCACGTATTCGATCTGCGGGGGAGCCCCGACGGCGGTGAAGACGGCGATAGCAAGATCGCGGAAGGAACGGGCCTGGCCGGTCCCAACATTGAAAATGCCGCCGGTAGTCGGAGCATCAAGGACGCGGCGCACGACATGCACGCAGTCATCCACGTGAATGAAATCGCGCATTTGACCGCCATCGGCATAGTCTGGGTGGTGGGATTTGAAGAGGCGGATTGGTTCGCCGGCCACGACACCCGGCCATATCTGGTGGACGACAGATCGCATGTCGAGCTTGTGGCTTTCACGCGGGCCGTAAACATTAAAGAATTTCAGACCCGCCCAACGAAGCGGAACAGTCTTGGCGCGGGCAACATCGGCGGCGATACGCCGGTCGACGACATGCTTGCTCCATCCGTATGGGTTGAGTGGTCCCAAGCGCGCCAGACCCGTCTCACTGTCGTCGCCGGCGAAACCTTGGGAACCGTCGCCGTAAGTCGCGGCAGACGAGGCATAGACAAAAGCTATGTCGTTAAGCCGGCAATGATCCCAAAGATCGAGCGACAAACGAACATTGTTGCTGACGATGCGGTCCACGTCGCGTTCCGTCGTGGCAGAGATCGCGCCCATATGCACGATCGCCTCGACTGCGCCGAGATTCCGCGCGAGCCATGCCATAAGGTTTTCCGGACTTACGATGTCTTCCAACAGAACGCCCGCGAGGTTGCGCCAGCGATTGTCCGTTCCGAACCAGTCGCACGCCACAATCGACGCGCCATCGCTGGCGAGCGAGTGCGCAATGTTGGAGCCGATAAATCCGGCTGCGCCAGTCACCACAATGAGCTTGCCGTTAAAAACACTGGACATCCTCATGCTCCCGCGAGCAGATTGAGATAGTGGTCTATAAGAGCGTCGCGCCATTCCTCCGGCGAAGTTGCCAGTCGAGTTGCGCCGTTAAAGGCTCTTTCACTCATCGCCTGGATGTCGACACGAGGCATCCGGTCGAGATGCTGCAACGTTTCGGCAAAGACGGGGGAATTCGATGTGTCGCAGGCTATTGCAATTCCGGCGGCAACCATTTCGTCGGCAAGATAGGCCTTGTCGGAGAGAATGACGGGGATGCCGCTCTGGGAGGCCTCGACGGCAACCAAGCCAAAGGGCTCGGGATAGCGTGTCGGCATGAGCAGCGCGCGCGCCCTACGGACATGTTCCGCGATTTGGCTGTGGCTTTGCCAGCCGAGGACCTGAACGTTCCCGCCATAGCCGGAAAGGTGCTCCTTCAGCGGACCATCGCCTATGATAGTAAGCGTTACGCCTGCAACTGCGGCTGCTTTGACGGCGTCCTCAATGCCCTTTTCAGGCTCCAGCCGCCCAATGAAAAAGAACTCCGAATTGTTCTCGACGCAGATGCGCTGCTTCCGATAGGGAATGACCGGGTTCCTCAAGGTATGAAGCATTTCAGCCGGATAGCCGGACCGTTCAAATGCCGGTGCCATCTTCTCGTGCAGAAGAAGAACGCGCCGGGAAGAGGCGTCCTTTCGAAGAAGAATCGACCGTAACCGGGCAGAACGGCCAGCGCGCCACAATTTCTGCCCATAGCTACGCTTGTCGCAGTGGCTGGCCATGCAACGGGGACCGAGAGGACGGCACTCGCACGGTGTCTGCGAAGGGTAGTTGTAAAACGCGCCGTTCGGGCAGGCGAGAAAGAAATCGTGCGCGTGAAGGAGGCTCCGTCCGGCCACGCGCGAAAGAGCGACGAATATCGCCGGCGACATGATTTTCGACCAGCCGTGGACGTGGTAGACCGTGCCGACTGTATCGTGCGCGTCGATCCAGCGTTCAAGCATCGCTTTGGCGTCGGCATTGTGAATTCCCGTCACCAGTGCGCGCCGGCGGTCACCCGTCAGGATGTGTTCGCCCCCAAGCGCCACAATCTCGACATCGAGCGCAAACAAATCGGGATTTTCCCCGTCGTCTCCGCAGACATAAGTGACCGGAATGCCCAGTTGCCGGAACAGTCGCACCGACAGCAAAGCCAACCCTGTACCGCCGCCTTTGGCGATCGAAAGGTCGTTGATAACGACGATACGGTCGATGGTATTTTCGCCGGTTTTCCGGCTGTTCTGCGCGGCATCGCTCTCCCTATGCGTAGCGTTGCCGGCGCTTAGAAGCGGCAAAACAGCTGAAGCAAATCCTTTGGCGCGTAGCGCGGGTTCTACGGTTTCGACTGCGGAGAGGGAAAATTCATACATTGGCAGCTCCGGGTATCTTCACGACGTATTGCGGAACTGCGGTTGCGGCGGCGCGGATGCTCCTGTGCGCGACATTGTCGCCTTTCGAAGACCCGTTAGCGTATTTCCAACCGTCCAAGGGCTGAGCGATCATGACCGCCCCCCATATCTTTGCATCCGACGGTCATCGCGGAACCCAGCGAACCTGGAGAGGCCCAGACTGTCCATCAATCTCAGCGCGAGCAAAGGACCGGATAGTCCCATCACCGTCCCCGCCACGAGAAGCACCGCGGCACCGGTGATGCCGAGATGGACCATTGCCAGGCGCGCGGCGCCGATGAATGGGACGTGCATGCAGAAAATGGCCAGCGTTTCCGACGAGATCGTCAGGACGGCAGCGGGAACAGTCCAGTTCCCGCCTCTCGTGGCCAGATAGCAAGCGCTGAGGACGGCCGCGCTTGCGCTGAGAGCAGCAAGCGTTCCGATGGCTGAATGATAGGACATATCCAGCTCAGTCAGCACGATGACAGCGGCGAGGAAGCAGACCGCCATCAGAATTGCGAAGGCGCCGATGAACCTAGGATCTTTCCACCTTTCCGGGAGGCTTGCATCATGGAACAAGACTGACGGGGCAAGGAAGTAACCGATTGCGAAGTACAATTGATGCTCGCCAAATCTGACGAACTGCAATCCCATGCCGGTCTGAAGATCGCTCAGCCAAAAAAGATAGACCAAGTGAATGACAAAAGACCAAAACAGCAGCTTGGTGGGCGTGAAACGCCAATATTCAACAGCCAACCCTGAGACGAGCATGCAAAGAAGCAGGGTGTACAGAAACCAGAAGATGCTCACGGGTTGAAGTGGCAAAAGCAGAATGCCGGCCAGCGCATCGCCCGGACTGACGGGCGTATTGGCCAAATTTGCAGCTAGGACGATAAGCCCAAGCAATACAATGGACCAGACCAGGCAAGGCTGTACAAGCCGAAGCGTGCGCGCCTTCCAGGAAAGCATGAACGGACGTCGCCCGATCGACTGGGCAAAGAGCAGTCCGGAGATCATGAAAAAGAGCGGGATATGGAAACTGTAGATGACGCGATCGAAGTCGTCCGCCGTTGCATCTGGCATTATGCCGGCGGCCACAAGCCCGCGTTCCGTATGGCCGACAACGACCAGTACCAGGGCAACAGCACGCGCGAGGTCTATCCAGGTCTGGCGCGGCGTGCCAACGAGCCCGCCGCGCCTCCCAGCGAGAGCCCTGGCGTCAGCAGATCGCGTATTCATGGAGCGCTCGCGGATTGGTGATGGTGATCGTGCCTGGTGATAGGTCAACTATTCTGCTGCGTTCCCACTCCCTCAGGCATCTGTTCACCTTTTCGCGCGATGCCGGCAACATCGACGCCAATTCGTGCTGGGAGATGTTGATTTTGTTTGCAACCCGCCCACATTGGCTTTCAGCGGAGGAAAGTCTCAGCAGCGCGTTGGCCAACCGGGAGGGGATGCTGACCGATGTCAAGCACAGGAGCCGATCTTCCAGTTCTTTAACGCGGCGCACAACATAATAGAGCAGATTCGTACTGACTTCTGGATCAGACGCGATTGCATCTCTGACGATCTTTGCATCCAAGGTCCAGATTTCGCAGGCGGTGAGAGCGTGGACCTCGAATGAAGGCTGGGTTTGCCTCAGCACATCGATCTCGCCAAACACGCTACCTGGCGCCGGGGTGTCGACCACGAACTCGCGGCCATCCATCAGATATGTTAAAATTTTAACTAGTCCGTCATGTATTAGTAAAATATAATTTGATGGCTTGTCGCTTTGTGCGATGATGTCGCCCTTAATATAATTCTTGACGACCTTCGTCTTAAGAAGCTTTTCTGTTAGATCTTTTCCCAATATCGAGAAATATTCATTTTTATTTAGACTGTAACGTCGATCAATAGTCCGGACAGAATTTAACATGTCGAACTCCCAAAATTTATTTAAGCTTTTCGAAGGGCGCTACCCTAGTATCTCCTGTGTATTTTCGAGTGTTTTTTCCGCATTGCCGCATTTTTCTCATAATAGACAGAAAAATGCTGCACTGCATATGACCTTGGTCACAGACAGTTTTGTCGAAATATCGTTTCTTAATCAGGCATCAAAGTAAGTTTTTGAGAAACAGGGGGTTTCGAGTGACTAGATATCTCCGGAAAGTTCCCACGCTTGAATCAAGTTCGAATATATTAAATCTCATAGATTCAACGCTATCATCCACCAAGGTTACGCCTGCCTCTCTTGCTGTAGGAGGCGCATATAAGAGAATTCTGGATATGGCGGTATCAGGCGCTGCCATTGTTTTACTGTCACCAATTCTTGCCACCGTTGCTATCGGGATCAAGCTCTGCGATGGCGGCCCCATCTTCTTTATGCACCAACGCATCGGTTTTGGCGGACAGCCGTTCCCTTGTTTGAAGTTCCGTACGATGAGTGTGGATGCGGAAGCGCGTCTGGAGGAATACCTGCTCGCAAATCCTCAGACGGCAGAGGAATGGAACGCGACGCAGAAACTGAAAAAGGATCCGCGCCTCACTGCAATTGGCGGGTCCCTCCGGCGATCAAGTATCGACGAGCTGCCACAGCTTATCAATGTTCTGCGTGGAGACATGAGTCTGGTCGGCCCCCGACCGGTCGTCGCCGATGAGATGGCCCGGTACGGCCGCGATGTTTCCTATTATCTTTCCGCGCGGCCCGGCTTGACCGGCGCCTGGCAGGTCAGCGGGCGAAATGACGTGTCCTATGCGGAGCGGGTACGCCTGGATGTCGAATACTGCGCGACGTGGTCGCCCATAAAGGACGTGCTGATCATGTTGCGGACAATACCAGTCCTGTTCTCAGGACGCGGTTCCTACTGAGGGGCTGCCTCGGCTACACATAACGCCCCGGCTAGCAGTGAAATCATAACCGACAGCGACAGGCCACAATATGACCATTGAACCGATCGGTATTTTCCTCGCCCTTGCCGGCATCTATACGATGGCGGCAGGCCTGAGCGTGGGAGTGTATTTTCTCTGCATGTGCACGCTGCTTGGCGCCGCGGCTGCCTTGATCCTTCCTTCGCTTAGTGGCGCCAACATTCAGCCATCTCATTTCGCATTGGTCTTTCTCACCGCGGCAGTCGCCTTGCGTCCCAAGACCCTCGCCGCCTCCTTGTCCTGCCTCAGCTACCCAGGTCCGGGATTTTGGTTCACACTTTTTACGCTCTATAGCGTCCTGACGGCGTTGTTCCTGCCACGGATTTTCGCCGGTGCGACGATCGTCTACTCGCTGGCTCGCAACAACGAGATGCACAGGATCTTGAGCACCCCGCTGTCGCCAAGTACCAGCAATCTCACACAAGCAATCTATATGCTCGGGAGCTTTTGCTGTTTTGCGATTGTTGCGGGCTTTGGCCGCCTTGGAGGGATGGCAATCGTCGCGCGTGCCCTCATCGCCACCAGCGCCGTCTGCATATTCTTTGCGGTCGCCGATGTCGCAACCTATTCCACCAACTCGTCAGATCTTCTTTCCATCATTCGCAACGCCAATTACCGGATGCTTAATGACGGGGATATTGAGGGCTTCAAACGGATTGTCGGCTCGTTCCCGGAAGCCGGCGCGTTTGGTTATACCGCGCTGGCCTTGTTCACGTTCGTGCTCATGCTTGGTCTTGAAGGCTTTCCCGCCCGATTTCTCGGTGCGATTGCAAGCGCACTTGCGGTCGCACTCGTTCTTTGCACTTCGACGACTGCTTACGCGGCAAGTGCCATCACGACGCTGATCGTGCTCATTTTTTGCATCGCGCGAATTTTGCGAAACAACGCGACGTCACGGCATCTCGTCTACGTTGCTGTGTGCCTGTTCGCTCTGCCGCTTCTGGTGATGACCGTAATGTTGATACCCGCGATGTGGGAAAGCATCAGCAACCTCGTGCACGCTACGGTGACGACCAAGCTGGAGTCGCAGTCGGGCGAGGAACGGATGCGCTGGAACGCACAGGCCCTCAACTCCCTCCTCGAGACAAACGGAATGGGCGCCGGCGTGGGCAGTATCCGGGCGTCGAGTTTCGTCGTCGCCCTACTAGCAAACGTCGGCATTTTGGGGACAATTATCTTCTTCCTTTTCCTGCTAAGCCTTGTCCGATCGGTGCTTCGGCGCAACGCCGGCTCAGGCGTGGAACAGACAGTCGGGTTTGCGGCCATGCTCGCCAGCATTGCCCAGGTGACGGCCGCTTCCATTTCTGCCGGTGCGATCGACCTCGGGCCACTCTTTGCAATCACCGCTGGCCTTGCCGCCGCCTATGCGCTTGGGCCGCTGCCCGGGCAAACACAGGCGACTGACAAAGATTCGCTCTTGTTCGCTCTTCCGCAGCCACGGGGCAGTTTCCGGCCAAACGTCGCCATAAATGGCCTTTCGAATTTGCGCCGAGAGGCTTTTGCATCTGGCAATGGAGTGTATCGCCATGAATAGCCGGATGCCTCCAATTGCGCTCGCCTATCCGCCTTCACCGGTCGCGTCAGTCAGAGAAAGGCCGCTGGATCTCCGTCAGCTCTTTCGCTTCCTACTATCGAACAGCATGTTGGTTGCCAACCTGACCGCGCTTTTCGTCATGGTCGCGCTTGTCTACGTCACCGTTACACCGCCAACTTTCGTCTCGAGCGCCCAGCTCATGCTCGAGTCACAAAAAGCAACGGCGGCCGATGTCCAGCGCATGTTGGCTGAAGAAGCGCTCGTTGAGGGCCAGATGGAAATCATGAAGTCTGGCGACGTCCTCCAAGCGGTCGTCAAAACCTTGGATCTGAAATCGGATCCGGAATTCAAATCGGCGCATCTCCCGATTGCCGACCTGTTGCGCTCGTTGTTCTCTATCGGCCCGAGCACGGAAAAGGCAGGACTGCAGACAGCGCGTTCGCCGGAAGAGCAGGCGGAAAACTACACCATCGCAACGCTCCGCAGCCGACTTTGGATCCGTCGTGTCGGTCAATCCACGGTTATCGAAATATCGGCGGCATCAAGCAATCCAAGGAAGACTGCTTTGATCGCCAATGCCGTTGCGGAGCAATACATTGCGCAGAATGTGAGGATGAAATCCCAATCCGCCCTGCAATCGAGCGAATGGCTCGCGCAGCGCGTCGCGGAGCTGAGGGAGGCGGTCTTCGCCGCCGATCGCGCCGTTATCCAGTTTCAATCCTCCGGCGACTCTGGAAGCCAGTTCAAATTGACTGAGTTGAAGAGCGTATCGGAAACCTATCGGCGCCTCTATGAGACCTATCTTCAGAGTTGGTCGGAAGCCAAGCAGCGGATCTCATACCCGGTGTCCGATGCGATCTTTGTTTCCCGGGCCACCGTTCCCGTCGCCAAGAGCCAGCCGAAGAGCATACTCCTGCTCGCCTTCGCATTGGTTCTCGGCTTGAGTTTCGGCGTTGTCGTGGCGATCGTCCGGCATTTCGCAAACCGTCTCATCACATCAGCGGACCGCATATCCGCTGAAGCGAGTGTACCGTGCATCGGCGAGGTGTCGCAGGCCAATCGCGTCAAGAAGGGGGCCACCACCGATCTGCTCCGATTTGATGGACCGGGCCGAAAGCCGGGCAAGCAGGAATGGTTCGGTCGCGATCTTCGAGATCTCAAAGCGACGCTTGGCGGGCTGCGCCGCAATCAGAAGGCCAATCTGATCGGCCTGGTTGGAGCGGAGGCGAGGGCTGGTTCTACGACTCTGGCCTACAATCTTGCCCTTCTTGCCTCTGCCTCAGGCTCAAAGACATTGTTGATCGACGCCTGCGCCACCAATCCGACCCTCAGCAGAGTCTTCGGCGAAGAGAAGGCCACAGGTTTGATGGAACTGCTGAATGATCCCCGCGCCTATGCGGATTTCATCGCCCGGATTGAAAAGCGCCTGACAATTCTGCCGATCGGCTCCTTTCGTGACGTGACACCCGGCGAACGTATCGGCTCGGAGCGCATCGCTTTCAGCTTCGCAGATCTGAAAGAGCGCTTTGATCTCGTTTTGGTTGATCTGCCTTCCATGCCCGAGTCCGCCGACGCGAAGTCGATCGCCCCCTATCTCGATGGGTCGATCGTCGTTGCCCGGTACGGCAAGTCTTCTTTCGACACCCTCGTCGAAGCCGTCGACGCATTACGCGACGTCGGCACCGAGATTTTCGGCGTCGTCCTTAATGCAGTTCCACAGCGAAAAAAATGAAGGAGTCGCGTATCATGAGCCTTGTAGAACTCCGCAATCATCCGGAATTGAAAGATCGTCTGAGAAAAACCCTGCAGGCGGTTGGCTACGAAACGGATGATTGGGTCCGCGTCATGATGTATCGCGACGCCTTTGCATTCATTCGCGAACAGGGTCCGGAAAAACTCGACGCGCTGGAGATTTCTGGCGGCGTTCAGTGGCGGCGAGAATTCACCTTCAAGTCCTACCGCACGACCGAATATCCGGGTTTCGATATTTGCAGCGAAACGCTGCCCAAGAGTTTCGATCTCATCATCGCCGACCAGATATTCGAGCATCTGAAATGGCCGATGCGCGCGGCGCGCAATGTCTATTCGATGCTGCGGCCCGGCGGGCATTTCATCATCGCCACACCTTTTCTGCTGCGTGTGCATGCTTCGCCGATCGACTGCAACCGCTGGACCGAAACCGGCCTATCCTGCCTTCTGCAGGAAGCGGGCTTTGCCGAAAAGGACATTGTTACCAAGTCCTGGGGTAACCGCAGTTGCGTTCAGGCGAATTTCAAGCGCTGGCAAAAGGCGGGTTTCCTTGGATCCCTCAAGAACGAACCGAATTTCCCTGTGATGGTCTGGGCTTTCGCCCGCAAGCCTCTTGGGAGCGAGGAGTAATAGCAATGGAGGGCGAGCCCAAATCCCGGAAAACCTGGAGACCTCGCTCGGGTCGCCTCCGGATCGGCATCGCGATCGCGACTGCCAACCGACCGGAAATTGTGCGCAAGACCGTCGGTCTAATTTCGCTGCAGCGCCGGATGGCGGACGCCATCCTCATATGCTCGCCCGGTGAAGAAGATGTTGCCGGGCTGAGGGACGCCCATCCCGGCGTCGTTCATCTTATTGGTCCACGCGGATTGCCGCATCAGCGCAACAGGCTTGTCGAGGCGGCTGACAATCTCGATGTCCTCGTCTTTCTCGACGATGACTTCATCATGGACGGCAACTACCTCGCGGAAATCGAGGCGGTCTTTCGTGACTGCCCCGATGTCATCCTGACCACAGGCCGTGTCGTCGCCGACGGCATCATCGGGCCTGGCCTCTCCCTCGAAGAGGCGCTGAAAGAACTATCGGCCCCTGCAGCGCCGCCAGATGCCCGCCTCGCAGAGGTCTACAATGGTTATGGCTGCAATATGGCGATTCGGCTCCAAACAGTGCGCGCTAACGCGCTGAGGTTCGATGAGGAACTGCCCCTTTATGCGTGGCTGGAGGATGTCGATTTTAGCCGCTGCATGGCCCCGTTCGGGCGGATCGTTCGGGTGGAACACGCCAGAGGCGTGCATCTCGGCGTCAAATCGGGGCGGCAGCGGGGTGTGCGGCTGGGTTATTCGCAGATTGCCAATCCCTGCTATCTGATCGCCAAGGGAACTTGCTCCTGGAGAAAAGGCTTCTTTCATATTTGCAGAAACCTTGCCGCCAATCTCTATGGCACCCTGCGCGGCGAAAGGGCGGTGGATCGCCCTGGTCGGCTTCTCGGCAATCTGAAAGCCATGGCAGATCTTCTCACGCAACGCCTCGCGCCATCCCGCGCTCTCAGGCTCTAGGGAGGCCTATGATGGCAATCAGCAGCGAGATCAGACGGTTCGTCTCCGGTTTCCGATCCGGCGGAGCAAGCAATAAAGGGGATCGGCTGTCAATTTGCAGCCCTCGAATCGACGGGGTTTCACGATGAATAGGCTTCCAGCGCTCCAGATTTTGCGCGGCATCGCGGCAAGCCTGGTTGTCCTGGATCATAGCATCCTGCGCCACGCCGAATGGAACGACTATCCCTCGGTCGTGACCGTGGCGGCACAATATTCGGGCACGCTGGGCGTGGCGGTCTTCTTCGTCATCAGCGGCTATATCATGATCCACACGGCCGGAAGCCAATTTGGGCAGCCGGGCGCTGCGACCGCCTTCCTGCGCAAGCGGATCATCCGGATCGTCCCTTTGTACTGGGCCGCGACCATGCTCGAAGTCGCTTTGCGGCTGCACAAGGGTGGCGCGCTCGATCAGCAGCAGCTCCCGGCATCCCTCTTTTTCATTCCTCAGTCCGTCGAGCCAGGAAACTACATGCGTCCCCTTCTGGGTGTCGGCTGGACGCTCAACTATGAGATGTTTTTCTACTGTATGTTCGCGATCACGCTGTTTTTCAAAAAGCCGGCCGGGCTTGTTCTTCTCTTTTCGACGCTTTTCGGCCTCGTCGCACTCGGCGCGATGTCCAAGTCTCTCGCCGATACATCGCAGCCTTATACCGTTCTCAGCTTCTGGACCGACCCGATCATTCTGCTGTTTGCAGCCGGCGTTGCCCTCGGGTTCATCCCCGAGGCTGTACGCCGGCAGACAACCGGTATCCATCCCGTCGTAGCCGCTGTCGGGCTACTACTGGCATACGCGGCAGTCTTCTTGTTTGCGATCGGCTCCTATCCGATCCCGCTGGCTTGGCAGACGGGCGGCTGGGTATTTTGCATCCTGACGGTCGGACTATGCGTGCTCGGAAAGCAGAACGGAACAAGCGCCACGGAAAAGATCGGAACGCAACTGGGAGATATTTCCTATGCGCTTTACCTCTTCCATTTCTTCGCAATCGTCGCCGCCGAGAAGATCTGGTGGTTTCTCTTCGGCAAGAACCCGTCGATCCTCTTCATACTCGCGGCATATTTGACGTCGGTCGCCGCGGCCTACGCCATTCATCATTTGATCGAAGTGAATGTGGAGCGTCTTCTTGCGGCGCGCTCCACAAGAGCAGAACCCGGATTCCGCCAGACGGAGACGGTCATTTCGGATGCAATCCCACATCAACATGCGCCAGCGCCACATCGGTCAGCGCACCTCTAAGGGAGACTGCAGCATGCGTCATGCTACCTGGAACGCAATAGAAGGAAATACCGCGGCGATGCGGATCTACCGCTCTTATCGCCAGCTTCCGGAGGGAATACGCGCACCTGCACGCTGGGTCGTGGCGCCGCTCTGGCACAGCGCCTGCGCGCTCATCAGGCGAAGTGCAGATGATGCCGTGCTCTCCGGCCCGTTTCAAGGAATGAAACTCGATCTCAGCCCGGTCTCGAGCCGGCACCTCCTGGGCTACCTGCTCGGCACGCAGGAGTTGGAACTGCATTCGGTCATCGAAGCCGTCATCCGGCAGGAATACGGCACCGTGATCAATATCGGCGTCGCCGATGGCTATTATGCAATCGGCCTCGCGCGCCGTATGCCGTCGACGCGCATCGTCGGCTTTGAGGGGCTTCCGGAGCATCACGAGCCTTTCTGGCACACCGCGCGGATGAACGGGGTTGCCGACCGGATAAAAATGGAAGGGTTCTGTACGCCGGCAGATCTGCAAAATTCGCTGGTCGCAGCCGGTTCGGGCCCGTTCATCCTCTGCGACATCGAAGGCGGGGAGAAAGCACTGCTGGATAACAGCCTCATTCCCGAGCTCAATCAAGCCGACATTCTGGTGGAGACTCATGACGGTCTGGTTCCCGGCTGCAGCAAGACTCTGCTTCAGCGCTTCAGCGAAACGCATGAGATCACGTCGATCTACGCTCGTCCGCGCACGATACGGGATTTCCCGTCCCATAAGCTGCCGTTTCTCGCCAAGTGGGTAGCCAGCACAGCGGTCGAGCTGATGAACGAGCGGCGCACGGGCGTCCAGGAGTGGCTTTTCATGACGCCCCGGGCGCGCAGAGGCAGGGAAATGCCCTCATGAGCCTCCTGCTCGCCAGCGGAACGCCTCATCTTCCGCAACTGATCGGTGGCCTGGAGATCAATACGCATCAGGTAGCACTTGAATTGAACGGGCGCGGCCATAGGACTGCTGTTCTTTCCAAGCTGTCATTGCGCGATTTCTTCGGTGCCAGACGCTTTCTGGCGAGCCGTGCAAGGTTTAGCGACATCTCCGTCGATCATTCGCTCGGCTACGAAGTCTATCGTTCCTTGAAGCCCTGGAGAGATCTGCGTGGCCTCGTTCTGCCCAAGGTTGTTGTCGTGCAGAATGGCAACATGGTGCAGATGGGCCGGACATTCCGCAGCAGAGGCATATCCAGCGTTGCCTATCTGCACGGCCTTGAATTCGATACGGGGCCACGCGCCTGGCAGGAAACAAACCACGATTTGCCATTCTCGGCCTATATCGCCAATTCCGCTTACACCGCCGCTCGGTTCAAGACCAGATTTGGCATCGAGCCTGCAGTCATCCCACCGATATTCCGGCCTGAACTTTACCGTACACCGGGCGAGGGCCGTTATGTCACCTTCATCAACCCGGTGGCGGTCAAGGGCGTGGAGTTGGCGCTCGCCGTAGCCGAATTGTGTCCCGACATCCCCTTCCTTTTCGTTCGGGGATGGCCTCTTTCGACGAAGGCCGAATCCCGGCTGCAGAAACTTCTCGCTCAGCTTTCCAATGTGCGGTTGATCGAGCGCAGCAATGACATGAGGAGCGTCTACGCGGAGACGCGGGTGCTTCTTGTCCCGAGCCAGTGGGATGAGACATGGGGCAGGGTTGTCAGCGAGGCACAGTTCAGCGGAATTCCAGTTCTCGCAAGCAATTCCGGCGGCTTGCCGGAGTCAGTCGGCCCGGGAGGCATCCTTCTGCGCCGGGACGACCCACCGGCTCTTTGGGCGGAGCAGTTGCGCGTTATGTGGGGCGATTCCGGCGTCTACCGGCTGAAACGCGAGGCGACCTTGGCGCATGCAGACCGGCCAGCGCTCGATATCGGCCATCAGATGGATCAACTCATCGCCATTACAGAAAGGGCGGCCGCATGATCCTTGCTCATTCCGGCGGCAAATCTGATTGCACCGAACTTGTATTGACCACATCCCTAGTCTCCCGGCAGAGACCAGACGCGAACGTAGTCGACCTCCATCACCGACGGGTTGGGCGCGTTCTCGATCGGCCAGCCGGCGCCGAGCCCCAGATCGATCAGGATTGTGAAGGGGTGCTCGAGTTCGTGCGGCGTTGCCATGGACCATACTTCCCGCCTGTCGAAGAAATACCGGATCCGGTTCGCTTCGACTGCGACGCCATAGGTGTGGAATCCAGCGGAGAGGGTACCTTCGTCGACAGGCACCCTCTGGTGAAAACTTTTGCTGAGCGCTGGAGCCTTGCGATCCCAGATATGGAGCGATGCGGTGTAGCGGTCAGGAAAATGGCCGTAGTGCTCGGTAACATCGACCTCGATGGCCTTTTCCGGGCCGCGGCTTGCGAGCCAGAAGGCCGGCCACACGCCTTCACCCGCGGGAAACCGGGCGCGCATTTCAAAGTAGCCGTAGAGCTGCTTGAACCCGTTCCCCTTGGAGTCTGTGGAGGCGAGCAAGCCGGATTCCCATTTTCCCTTTGCGGTCTTTCGAGCCTCGATCTTGAGTATGCCATTTCGGGCGGTAAAGGGAAAATCGGGACCAGGATCTGCGAAACGAGCGTCGCCGAAATCGCCATTCCAGGGTGTGTGAGCGATCCAGCGCGTGTCGGGGCCATGCGCGGAGACATCGAGCCAATCGAAATCCTCGTTGAAGGTCAAAACAAAAGACGTGGGATCGATTGCCTCTGCCTCCGCGGCGACCATCGAAGAAAAAATGACCGGAACGGCCGACGCTGCGGCAACCATAAAAATAAATATCCGAAATTTTCCGGGAAAGTAATTCACTTTCGCTCTCCATTGTCGTAGGAAAATTTTATTATTAAATATAAATGTGTAATAATTTAAATAAATTTTGGTAATAGTCAATATATGTCTTATTAAATACTTGAGTATAGGAGAAATCTTGAACGACTTCGCAAAACATTCCCTGTATTCAGCCATATCTGGACTTGCGACTGTCCTTGCAAGTTTCGTGAGCGGTGTGATTGTTGCCAATTTGCTGGGGGTTGAGGGTGCAGGCGTTGTCGCCTTCGCCGTGTGGGTTGCGCTTGTCATTGCTCCGATCATCGACGGAGGAACGGCCCTGTGCGTCGGTCGATTTCCGGCTGATTTGAAGGGGCAGAATGACAATGCGGCAGCGCGCGCACTGCCCGGAATGCTTGCCCGGCGTCTTGTTCTCTACAATTTCCTCGGTGTCGCCGCTCTTGCGGTCTTCTATCTGGTCAGCATGGATGCGGCTTTCGGTTCCGACCATCCCTTCTTCGGAGATTTGACCGCCGACATTCCGGTCATTATGGCGCTTATCGTTGCCGTGCTGATATCGCTCCAATCCTTCGCCATGTTCGGCACCGCCTATCTTCGCGGTTCCCAGCATTTTGTCGCGCTGGCTGCACTGACCTCGGTTTCGACGGTCGCCCAAATCGTGTGCGTCTACGTCGGTGTGCGTTTTTACGGCGGTCCCGGCGCGATAACAGGCTATGCGGTTGGGCAAATCTGCCTTGCCTTCGCAACGCTATGCCTCCTATGGCGGCAGGGAACGATCTCCCCGACACTCGCCCGAGAGGTGCGGCGATACGGGCGGTTTTCCTGGGCTGCCAATGTCTGCAACACCTTCGTCTGGTCACGCATCGAAATCCTCTTTCTGCAAGCCTTCTGGAGCTATCGGGAGGTCGGATTGTTCAGCGTCGCGCTGGCGCTCTCTGGTCTTGCTTCTCAGGGACCGCTTCTGTTTACGGGCGCGTTTCTTCCCATGCTGGCGAAGAAGCATGGCCAGGAAGACCGGGCTGGTTTGCAATCCGCTTTTGCCAGCGGAACACGCCTCCTTGCCATGCTTGCGTTTCCAGCCTGCTTCGGCATGGCGGCAGTGGTGCCGGTCCTAGTCGGTTTGCTCTACGGTTCCGCATTCGAGCCGGCCATCCCAACCGCGATGATCATCGTGACGGCGGCGGCATTCACCATAACAACAGTCATCGGCACACATCTCGTCAACGCACTTGCGCGGAGCGATTTCATTTTCGTCTCTTCTCTCGTCGGCGCCGTGTTGTCGGCCGTCGTCGGCTTTTTGCTTATCCCAAGTTTCGGCCTTGTCGGCGCGGCGGTATCGCGCGCCTTGATTCAGCTTGTCATGATCGGGCTGGGCCTGTGGTTCATAACCACGAGACTGCGTTTTTCGTATCCTTTCAGGTCGCTTCTGCGCATCCTTCTCGCTGCGCTCGTGGCGGCTTTGGCTGCATTCCTCACAGTGACCGCTATAAGCAACCTGCATGGGCTCATTGCCGCCGTTTTTCTTGCCGCGCTGGTCTATCTGGTATGCCTTCGCCTGTTCGGCGCCACGCATCCGGACGATATTTCGTTCGCGCGCCGCTTAAGCGCTTCGTTGCCCAAGCCATTTGCCAGAGCAGCCGACATTCTTCTGTCCTTCATCCACCCGACTTCCGGCCGATCCCTGACATTCACGACTACGAGGTGAAGCAATGCCGTACTTGAACCTCCTTGCCAGAAAATCCGCCTTCATCTTTATCTTTGCGCTGGCCATAGCCGGTTTCCTCACGGCTTTCCCAGCCTTCGCCGGGCCATATCGGCTCGTCGCTCAGGACAGGATCGCGCTGCGTGTGGTCGAATGGCGTTCAGGCGAAGCCGAGTTCAAGGATTGGAGTGTGCTCAACGGCGCCTTTCTGATCAATGACGACGGCGCCATCTCGATCCCGTTCGTGGGAGAGGTCGAGGCTGCGGGGCTGACGACGAAGGAACTGGCGGCGCTGATCGCGGATCTCCTTCAGCGGCGCGCCGGCCTGGCGAACAAACCCTCCGCTTCGGTAGAGATCTCTCAGTATGGACCAATCTATGTCGTCGGCGCTGTCGACAAGCCGGGTCAATATCCCTTCAGCCCCGATCTGACCGTCTTGAAGGCAATCAGCCTGGCGGGCGGGTTTCAACGGGAACCAGAAAGCATCGGCTCACGACTGGGGCGAGATCGCATCCAGGCCGCCGGTACGCTCGGCGGTGCTGAGCTGGATTACAATGGCCTTTTCGTGCGTCGCGCGCGGCTGCAGGCCGAAAAGGAAGGGAAGGAGACCTTCGATATTCCCGAGGAATTGCGCGGCACAAAGGGAATCGAAGAGCTTCATGCCGAAGAGCTGGATCTGATGAAACTGCGACAGATCGAACTGAAAAGCAAAATCGCGGCGGCAAAGGGTCTTGGCCAACTCTACACGCATGAAATCGAGACGTTGCAGAACAAGATCGCCGCGCAACAACGGCAAGTCACGCTGGTGAAAAAGGAACTGTCCAATGTCAATTCTCTCGTCGACAAGGGGCTCATCCAGAGTTCCCGGCGCTTTTCACTCGACCGGGACGAATCCGACGCAGAGAACAAGCTGCTGGACCTCGACTTCCAGATGATCCGGGCGCGTCAGTTGCTTGAGGAAAACAGACGCGACTCCGAGGAACTCGTTAATTCCATGAATTCGGAAATTCAAAATGAACTGAACGAGGTTGTCCGAGGCATCGCCAAAGCCGATCTGCAGACACGGGTCGCCCGTCTCCTCATTGACGAAACCCACTATGAGAAACAACGGCAATTGCTGGAGGACGACGGCAACGACGATGACTTCATACAGTTTCAAATCGCCCGCCGCAGCGAAAGCGGCGAAACAACAAGGATAGCGGCGACGGCAGATACGTTGGTCGAGCCGCGCGATCTCATCGAAGTGGCTCCAGAGACACCGCGCCGGTCGAAGCTCGGCATGAGTACTCCCGCGCGGTTTCAGCACCGTGTCGCTTCTTCTGGCGCACTGACGCGGTAGACAGAGTCGTGGCGTTGATCAGCCTGACTTGTTGCGAGGAGAATCAATACGGCGGCGCAGCTTTGGAAAACCGAACCGGGGGCGTTCGTCTTTGCGAGGCGACGGAAATGGCACAAGGACACCGATCACGTATGCAATCTGCATGATCACGAACAACGCCGCGGTTGAGGCAAGGGACGCGAAGACCGTGCTGCTATCATGGATCAGGGCGAGGTACAGCAGGCTGGTGATCAAAGCGAAAATCGAAAACGCACCGACATGCAAAATGAAACCCGCAACAAACGATACGAGCCCTGCAAAAATCAGCCCGGCAATCATCGGTCTATCACTCCTGGCGCCTTCTCGGCATTCAACATCATCCCCAAACTCTCCAAATTTAACTTACCCTAGATGAAGAGACCGTTTCCAGATCAACGTCCATATCATTTTTTCAAACTCGGTTCACTTGCGAAGAAGGTCCCTTTGCGCCTGGGGGCTTGGTTCATAGTTGCCACCTGCGCTGATACCCATTTTATAGAGTTGAACAGACACTTTCTTCCCGATAGTCGCAAATGTGTGCCGCGTGTTTTTGTTGGCTCCAACAACTGTTATATTTCGTCGCATGGAATGGGGGCGTAGTTGATGCAGTGTCCTGAGAATGCACCGGAAGTCTATGACTATATTATCTTAGGTTGTGGAATATCTGCTTTGACGGCAGCAAAGCAACTGTGTGAAAATCATTCGGTGCTTGTCCTGGAAAGCTACAAGGATCCTGGTGGAAACCACCAGTCTCATACAATTGATGGCATGGAATTTGATATAGGCTCCATCTGTTTTAACACGGCTGACGAGCAGTTCCGACACTTTCCGGAATTGCTTCGAGAATGTGTCGCCAAAGACGTTGAGGTCAAAAAAATCTGCACCAACGGCGCTGTTGGGAAATACCCCTTCGATTGGCAAGTCGAGGCATCTTCATTCAATTTGCTGGAGCGCATTTCTTGCATCTGGAGTCTTTTGAGAGGGCGGTTTCGCGCAGACCGGTATGACAGCGCGCGCGGCTTCGCCCAATCCCGGATCGGCGACGTACTCTATCGACGTGTCGGGTTGGATTTGTACATCAGGAGGCTATTCGGGGTAGATGCCGCCCGCATCGACTATGATTTCGCACTCAAGCGCATGCAGTGGCTTTCGCGCGAAACCTCGTTGAGACACCGCTTCAGAAGAAGCATAAAAAACCGTCTGACAATCAGCCTGACCAACGGCAAGACGGTCGTGCGGCCATCGGGTGGATTCGGCCTTTATTATCAGAAAGCCCTGGATGGACTGCGGGGACATGGCGTTCATTTCATATTTGATAATAGGGCTCTCAAGATCGAGACCAGTTCACCCCTCATGGAAATCAAAACTGCGACCGGAACCTTTCTGGCAAAGAGGCTCATTTCGACCATACCCCTCGATGAGGCTTCCGCACTTTGCGATCTGCCGGAAACGGGCCTTCCAACCGTCACCTTGCTGAGCCTGTTTGTGGCTCTGCGCGGATCCTGGATACCCGGCTGTTCCGTTCTTTACAATTTTCATACCGGCGGAAACTGGAAACGGATTACCGTTCACTCCGATTTTTATCCCTACACCAACTCTTATGACAAACACTTCACGGTTGAGATTACCGTTCCACCGACTGTTGCAGCGCCGACGCCGGAATGTGCATTTTCGGAATTGCTGGCGCATCTTCGGCAGATGAATCTCATTGAAGGTGAACTGTTTTTGATCGGCAGTTCGGAACTAAAAAACGCCTACCCGATTCCCGAAAAAGGCTTCAAGCCACGCCGTGACGCTGCAATTGCGCGGCTTGCGTCCAAGGGTGTGATCTGTCTGGGACGTCAAGGCAAATTTGAATACATCCCGCATTCGAATATTGCCGCCAAGGAAGCGATAACGGTATTGAATCAGATGGTTAAACCAATCACTGCTTGTTGAGTCGTGCGTGCGCATTCAGCTGCGAGCCGGTTATGGTTCTGATTAAAGGCTCAAAAAACTGAAAAACGTCCGCTTTATCAATAGTTTAAGCGTCCCGTTTCAGATGTCGAACGTCCTAATCCGCTCAAGGCGATCAATGGAGCACGCTGGCGATCGCGACTACGCCTATCCTGCCAGAAACTATACGCACACCTCGCAGTTGTTCCCGTGAAACGTGAAACTCCACGCCAGAAATGAAGAAGTCCGCAGCGTTTTATCAGGCGGAGCCAAGCGAGGCGATAGGAGCACGGCGCCAGTCAACTGTCGGCGCTGATTTACACCAACGGGCGCAACCGCATTATAGTGAAAGCGGCAGCGGAGCTTCGAAAATCCCCTGCCGTCTGACATAGTTCTCAAGACTCGATACCGGCCTGGCGCCTATATGAGTGATTACCTCAGAGGCGGATGAGCAGCCAAGCCTCAGTGCTTTGGCGGGTTGCAGTCCGGTGCTGATGCCAAGGAGAAATCCGGACGCGAACAGATCTCCTGCTCCTGTGACATCGACGACTTCGGCGACCGGGTAGGCGGACATGCTGATCTCTTCGCCGTGGCGAACGACCATTGCGCCATCTGACCCCATTGTAACGGCGGCGAGGGGGACATCGTCTTTCAGCAGCCGAACGGCCTCCCGGAGATCAGCGGTTTGATAAAGAGACAACAACTCGTGAACGTTTGCCAGAAGGACGTCGACCGTGCCGGAACGGATCAATTCCAGGAACTCCTTGCGGTAGCGTGATACGCAAAATGGGTCAGACAAGGTAAAGGCAACGGTTTTCCCATGCTTGTGCGCGTATCGCGCAGCTGTGAGGAATGCCTTCTTTGCTTCCGGTGGATCCCACAGAAAGCCTTCCATGAAAGTGATTGTCGCTGCGCCGATATGGCTCTCGTCGATATCTGCCTCGGTCAACTGATGGCAGGCACCCAGATGGGTATTCATGGTGCGCTCGCCATCGGGCGTGATCAAGATCATCGATCGGGCTGTTGCTTCGCCGTTCCTCAGCCGTTTGGTTTTGTAGTGAACCCCCGCGGCCGCGAGATCGTCAGCGAAGAAATCACCAAGCTCGTCATCGCTGACCTTTCCGATGAATGAGGCGCGCGCCCCGAGAGAAGCCACGCCGGCTGCGGTATTCGCCGCGCTGCCGCCGGAAATCTGTCGCTTTTGGGGCGGCATTTTCCTGTTGAGGGTTTCTGCGCGGCTCTCGTCGATGAGATGCATCATGCCTTTGTTCATATCCTCGCGATCGAGAAAGCTGGGCGAGACAGCTGCAATGATGTCCACGATCGCATTTCCGATTGTAAGTACGTCGAAGCACCTTTTGCTGACCGTGCGTCCCGATCCGTCCCCAACAGCGCACCAGCGACACTTCTCCAAACAGAGTTGGCTGGACGGCGAGCGTATAAAACCGTGCCATATTCTTCTCAGGCTCGATACGCTCGACATAGAGGTGATAGGGTTGAATGATCATTCACGCAGAATCGCGCGTTCAGATTCCGGCGTCCAATGACAGTTTTGAATCGGACAGACGGCATCGATTCATATTCGTGATGGCACACGGGCATCATCCGCATATCAACTTCGCCACGATCGCTCGTTGAGCCGGTTCTTGCTCAGCCTTCGACGCTTTTGCCGATTTGTGAAAACGGTTCTCACCCGCGGATGCAATCATATCCTTCCTTCTGAACCAGATGGCTCGCCCGCATCGGAGCGGTGGATTGCCTGCTGTGAAGACGATCTGTTCGTCCGTACGCATGCGCAATACCTCATGTGGTTGAATTAGCGACCGAGCCGATAGTTGCTTGGAGCGTGTGCGCGACGAACCTGTCATCTTCGAATTTCTGGACATCTGGTCGAGCTCGACGGTCGTCATGCCGCATCTTTTCCAAATGTAGTCCGCGGTCTCCGGGTCGTTGACGGCTGCGCTCGGGCGAAAAACGCTTGCCTTCCAGGCCTGCGACAGCGGTGCTTCGCATCTCGGCCTGCTGGTGAAGGACGTCGATGCCTTGCTTTGCGTGGCGGCGAGCCACGGTTGGGTCGCGTTCGGCCCACCGCAGGTCGTGGCGAAAGGTCCCCGGGCGGGCCGACTCGTCGTGTACTTGAAAGGGCCGGACAATGTGCTGATCGAACTTGTTGAACCAGGTCCGGAGGAGGACTGAGTGGGTGGGGGACAATTGGGCCCAGCCGCTGATCGGGCAGGGCCGATTACCTATGATGACCTCAAGGATGTGGCGCCTTGACGCTTGGTGCGCAAATTCCCGAAAAAATCCGGGACATAATATAAGACAACGACAAAAGGCTCGCTTCGGAGGGCCTTTTCACAATTGGGGCATCCGCCGAGCTTCAGGTTATCCAGGCTAACGGCAGCGATCGTCCCATATCCCATTGCCTTTCGCGCGTCTCCTCCCCTGCGTTTGGCAGGCGTGTGGCGCCCTCCCGAAAGGTTGAGGGCGGCGCTTCGGTACTACGCCGCGACACGACGCGCGGCTTTTTCCGCTGCTTTTTTGTCATCGCCATACTGATTTACGATCGCCTGCGCTTCCTCGATGTCGATCCTAAATTTCTTGGCGAGAACTTTTGGATCAATGGGTTTCGCAGGCGCTGGCGCCTGGTTTTGTTCGGTCATGGTTGTCTCCTGAAAATAGCGGCGCGCATCAAATGCCCCATGGGCGCGCGGCCGTCATGACCTCTATATGGGGATTGCGGCGCAAAGTTACCAGTGTGCAGGTTGGAGCCGCAACGATCACGCGGTGGCCTACCTCCGGGTAGAGCTCGCCGCACTTGTCATTGCTTGAATCTAATAGCCGCTCGGTCGGCCGCATCGCGGTCGGTCCCGTGCGTTTCGACGATTCGTCTGGCATCCTTGATGTCCAGCCCGTGCTTACGGGCGAAAAACGCGACATCATATTTTGTGCCGATAGACGCCAGTCTCCGCACCTTTGCTTGCTTATCTCTCTTGCTCGTCATCGTAGGACGATCCTGCCTAGATCGCGATCAACGATTGGCGATTTCGAAAGTTCCGAGGCGCCTACGGAGGACCGATCTTCATCACTGATCCACAACGCTGGGAAGGTGTACGGTGACCTCCGCGTGGCCGCTGGTTGAGAAGGCGCCGCCGACAAACAGGTAGGTGGTGATGACAATAACCGACAGCACCATTATTCCCAATGGAAGCCCAGTCGATGTTTCGTGCTCCGGGCCGCGGTAATTTTTCTCAACCATCTTGTTCTCCTTTTTGCGAAGGCCGAACGAGCGAACGGTTACCTAGTTCCCGGCGATCATGGATCCCCTCGTCACTTTCTCTCCTGGCAACGTAAGAGTCTGTGATCGTGCGGTTGCGCCAAACGAGGTGACTAGCCAACACGTCCGTCATTCTTCCGCCCCCCCCCCCGCGCTCCACCATACGTTTGCGAAGTCCCAGGTAATGGCGGTCTCTCCAAGATTACCAGCATCACAACGGCCTGACGGTCAACAGACTTCGCAGCGGTTCGTCGTTCGTCACCAATACAGGACGCACCGACCAGATGCTGTTCCGCAGATGGTCGCGCGCGTTGACCCCAACTAGATTGACGATGAAGTCGCCGATATCCAGGCACATTGCCTTTGGCGCGGTGTGACGGTCTGATCGACCTGGTCGACGGCTGGGAATAATTAGACGAGCATAAGAAGCGGCAGGCCCAACAGGAGCAGTGTCAAAACAACTCCTGCTGTGACGCGCGCCGTTTTTACGAGTCAGTCTCTCCGGCCCCCCCCAGTCATAAGTCATTGTTGAACCCTCAGCTTCGCACAGATTTGGTACGAAATGGCGGAGGGGCAAGGCAAGCGGACGAAAAGGGTAAAGCCTGGGCAGCGGTGTGCGGGCATCGCCACCCAGGCCTCCCATCGCCCCTCCCTATAATGATGGTGGCGATTTGCAGAGGCTTGGCCCTGGGGAGAACAAAACCTCCAGCCGGCCGCAACGGGGAATGTGTGGCCGACTTGTGCATTGTAGCGCAAGCTGATGTTTGCCGAAATATCACCAAACGGCGCCTTGTGGCCCGGCTACCTAGGTCATTCGGCTTGGCGCTCCGCCTTCAAAACCATGCTTAACTCGTCCAGGCTTTCCGTCACATTGATGAATTTCGGTGCGGGCTTGCCCGCTGCGTTTTCGGACTTCGGTTATCGATCCGGTGTCGGTACCGACGATGAACAGGACCTTGGAGAAGCGACCAGGCTCGCCTTGCCGTCGGTCAATGTGACAACATTCCACATAGGATCTCCTTCAACTCGAAGTCCAGGCGCTGCGGGCGGTGCTTGACGCCAATCGTGCTTGAGGCCTGATCGCGTTTCCGCACGCAGGTCAGGCCTCGTGTCGCCGTTTAGCATAGGGCCGAAGCTCGGGCGGCGGCACTGTGGATTAAACTGCAGGGCTACGTCGCTACGACCGGTGTCGTCCTCACGGTCATATTTGCCGTCTTCCTCTATGGACGCGCTGACGGCAAGGCCGACGCCCAAAGGGCAACCGACAAAGCCAACGCCCGCGCGGGAACACAATCGAAAGAAGTCGAAAATGAAATCAACGTCTTGATGATCGCGCTGTTGGCGACGGTCTCGCTAAGTGGATGCGTGACGACCGCAGGGGTACCTATTGCGACGTGGCGCGCGCGATCCGGCCGTCGGTGGTCGATAGCCTGACGCCAGAGACGAAACGTCAAATCCTGACCGAAAACGAAAAGCTCGCGAAGCTGTGCGGGGTGCGGCCTTGACCGGCGCGGAGATCATGGCCGTGGTTGGCTTCTTCCTGACTATATCGGGCGCCGGATGGGCTGTTAGGTGGCGTGTTGAGGGCAAGGTCGCACGGGCCGCCGCCAAGGGCGAGAAGGCCATCGAAGACCTCGCCGCCCACAAACTAAACGCCGCGGAAACCTTCGCAACCAAGCAGGGTATGCAAGCGCAGACCGCGCAATTGCTAAGAGCGATCGAGGGCGTTAGCGGGCGCATCGATGGCGTTCATGAGCGCCTTGACCGCATGTTCGAGCGGCTGACCACCCGCCGCACTACAACACAGTAGGCCGCCGATGGCAGAAAGATATTGATTTTGACGTCATCGGGAGCGGGCCTTTTGCGTTTGGGGGCAGAAGGAGCGGCAGTTAATCTTTTGGCGCTTCTAGCAACAGTATCTCCCCGTCGATCAACTTGGGCTTTTGTATTCTTCCGCGCAGATATCTCACCATCTCAAGTACGCCGACTTTTCCTCCGCGCCCCAATCCAGCCATCAAGAGCTCGGCCGCGATCCAGGGATGCTTGCGGAGAAGACGCACGATGACATGGGCGACCGCCGCCGCCATTGCGCGGTCAGCGATCGAACCGCCCAGGCGCTTTTGTAGAAAGCGCTCTACCCGCCCACTCGTTGTCGCGGCCTGGCCGCTGGGCGCCCGTTTTTGTGGACGGCGGCGCCCCTGCGAGGGGCCTTTTCCGCCGCCCTCCGCACTTTTTTTGGCAGCCCCGAATCCACCGCATCGCGCACGACTTCCGTTGCTGCATAGGCGGCATTCCGCATGGCTTCGCCGACGATGCCGATCGCCCTGGCTCCCTTACGTGCGCCCTTCGTGGCCGTGTCGGCAATTTCCTGACGCTCGGCGATAAGGACAGCGGCGGCGGCGCCGGCACCTGCGGTCAGCGCACTCGCGAGCACACTTCGACCGATATCGCTGGCCAGCAGAGCCCTGATGACGGTCGATTTGCGGATGGCCTTGGGCACCTTGTACCCTGCAACCTTTTTTGGAATATTGTTCTTGGCCATGTTGTTCTCCTTCTGGCGAAGGAACGCAGGAAGGCGTGTAGCTGTTCCGGATTATCTTTAGCCGGCAGCCGAAAGTCGTCCACCGCTCTCGGCCCGCCGAACGTCTTCGGCTAATAGGCGTTGAAAATACCCTGCATGGCCGTTGGCGAGGTTTCAGATCGGATCACGGCGGATGTCATCATGGGCCCTAGAGTGACCACCACGTCACGGAACCTTCGCGTACTTTCGAAGTTCCGAATATGCCGTCATGCGAGTGCGGTAATTTCAGCACGTAAACCTTCGGCCCGCTCTAGAGCGGTGCGACCTTTACCGCCCCGGTGGGTCGCATACGGGAGCAGTGGGTCGCATATGCGAGTGAGGGCCTCTTCCTGATCAGGAAGAGGCCCTTTTGCTTTGGCTCAGCTCTCAATTCGATACACGGTTGGATTGTCCTGCGGCACTCGAATACCTTTGAACGACGTGTGGCAAAGCTTCCCATCCTTCGTCCATGCTCTAAACTCCACTTCGGCGACAAGTTCCGGCCGGACAACGACGGCCTGCTTTCGGGGATATTTCACGCTCGGCTTGTGGATCGCGAGCCCGTCGAGCGCCTGCTTCAGGTCACGTGCCACCTTTTCTTTGAACCCGGTTCCGACCGATCCGACGTAAACCAATTCATCGCCTTTGATCGCAGCAAGCAACAGGCTTGCAATCGATACGCCGTCGGTCGAGGGTTCATACCCGACAATCGCAAAACTCTCGCTCCGGACGCATTTGATCTTCAACCAGTCACCCAGCCGGCCGGATCGATACGGTCGCCGGCGGTGCTTGGCGATGATCCCTTCCAAGCCGTGTTCGCAGGCGATCTGAAAAAAGCTATCGCCATCGGCATCACCTTCTTCGGATAGCCGGATTGGCCCGCCCTGCGCCGCTGGCAGGATGCTCTCAAGCAGATGCCGACGCTCGGACAGTTCCATCCACCTGAGATCGTGGCCGTCGAAGTAGAGCAGGTCAAACGCGTAGAAGACGACCGCCTCGGCATTTCGTTTGCCGCCCCGGCCGCCGAGTGCCGCTTTCAGCGCTCCGAAGTCCGCCCGCCCCTGGCCGTCGAGGACAACCGCTTCCCCGTCCAGGATCATCGTGGCAACACCCAGCTGCTTGGCGGCTATCTCAATCCCTGAGAACCGTTTCGTCCAGTCGTGGCCGCCCCGCGTCAATATGCGGATCTGCGTCGGCTCGACATGCACCGCGAGACGGTAACCATCCCACTTCAGCTCGAAAGCCCATTCGCTCCCCTTTGGCGGTTTCGAGGCGAGCTGCGCCAGGCACGGTTCGATCCGCGGTGGCATGGGGTCAAAAGGAAGCTGGGGCTGGCCAGGGTCGCGCGGACGGTTGGCGCGGCTTTTAAGCGGCGCTTCTTTTTCAGAATGGAGGCCGACGGGCGGTTGTGAAGGGCGTCGTACCATATTGCGCCTGACAAAGTCTCCAGCAACAGGCGTGCGCCTCGAAAGGGCGATTGATGAGAGAAAGCCAAACTTTGAGTTCGGGCTAATGTGTCAAAAATCTCAAGGAGGAAAGCATGAAAAAGTTGTTCATACCTGCCGCTGCACTGTTTCTCTCATTCTCCGGAATAGCCCTCGCTCAGACAGCGACTGTAACGGTTCCCGGCGAAGTAAGGACTTATGTTCTCGAACAGAAGTCACCTTCTGTTACATTTGAAGGCGACATCGCCGTCGGGACTACACTTCCTGATACGGTGGAGATCCATACAATCCCCGATCAAGCCGAGTACAGCTGTGTGATCCTCAACAACAAGCGCGTGCTTGTTAATCCGAAAACCCGTGCTGTGATTGAAGTCATCGAATAATCGATCACACGTTGGCCCGGCAAAGGCCGGGCCAACGTGGTTGATGGTCAGCTGAACAACTGTTGGGCGCGCTTAACAATCCTTTCACGGATCGTATGAGCCGGCCGGCGAAGTTGCAGGCCACGAGACAGACGCGAGGGCAGAAGCGCCATCAACTGTTCGCGTCCGGAGTCCACGGCCACGATAGGTGCGAACGGCTTCATGTCAAACCCGGCGGGGTAGAGGCGCCCGAATTCAGCGAAGTTCGTGAAGTCCTCGTGGTTATTGGCCTTGAAAAAGAAGGTCTCGGCAGAGGCGCCTTCGGCCAGGATTACCTCATGGCTTTCAAGCACGATATGGTAATACTCGATCGCTTCACGGTCCGCAGGAACAGCAGGCGCGATCGACACGCCGTTGACGAGGTCCTTCACCCTGATGAGGACACCGTCAATAAACAGAGCGTGGCCGGCGGAGAGATAGAGATCTCTGTGCGGCGTGCGTTCATCAAGGGCATGCCGCGAAATGCGGATCGGCACTGCGCTGGCACTCCATGATGGACCGCTCCGCTTGAACATATGACGGCCGATCCATTTCACGGCCATAGCTTTGCCACGCACCGTTTTGACAAAATCGCCGATCCTCAGGTGCTCGATGCAAACTTCACCAGTTGGAGTCCCAATAGCCGTGCCACGCAGAAAACACATATGCCCTTTGCCACCGCCGTGTTTATTCCACCACTTCGCCCCCTTAGCCTCGGCGCTTAATGGTAGCATTGCCGCAACGAGGCTTCCCATGGCGGCGGCTCTGGCACTTGTTGCGGCAGCCAGGCCGAGGAAATGGCGCCGGGCGCGATTAAGCTGTGGGTGTCGCTCGTTGTTCGACGACATAGGTCACTCCTTTTCCACTGGTGAAGTTAGACGCAGAACTGGAGCCGCTACCCTGCATGAGTTTGGCGCCTTTGGAAAATCATCCCATTGGCTTTGGTGGAACCAATCAGTGCGGTAATCGCCGCCCCACGCGGCATGGTGCAAGCCTTTTGGAGGGGCATTCTACAACGAAAAAGCAGGCCCCTCCCTCCGTGGGAGGAGCCTGTTGACCTCAGCCGTAGCCCGAAAGAATATGGTCGGGATCTATCGATGGTGTACCGAGTAGGCGCTTAGCGCAATTAAATTTATTAATCGGGCATTGTCCGAAATCGCACAGCGCTAGATTCTTACGAGAGGCCGTCCAGTTGGGGGGAAGCCATGCTTCAAAACCGCGAAGTCGTTTCGCCCGCAGCCCAAAATGGAATGCGAAGTATCCTCATGTTCGAATGTACCATTCGACGGATATCGCCCGACGGCCCCGAAAACGTAAAGCTCGCGTCCGCCATCATGACGGCCTCTCGACGGCGTCACTGATCCGGCAGAACTGGCAGCTGTCGCGCGAAATGCGCGTTTGTCGTCGCCGTCAACGGTTGGATCGAATGGTGCGCCCTTACGCGAAGTCCTTACACGTGCCGCTCAAAGCACAATGCGAAATATCTTTGCGCTAGAATGCACCATTCGAGGGATATCGACTGATGGCCTAGAGGGCGGGCAACTCGCATCCGCCATCGTGAACGCCTATCCGGGGGGTGTTAGCGACCCGGCAGAGTTGAAGGCAGTAGCGCGAAATGCTCGTATTGTCGCCGCCGAGGATGGGCGTAGCTGAATAGGCTTACACCGCCTCAGTCGCACGGATAGGCCGCCGCTCCCGGAAGAAACGGCGCGCCGTGGGGCGCGCGACCTCTCGCCGGCCAAACGATCATCGCTCGCGTAAATTTTCCGCAGCGTTTCGGTTTTCGAGCTCCGGAGCCTCACCTCTCTCAAAGCAGCGGTTTTTCTCTTGTCTGCGGCGATGCGAGCCTCTCGAAGGTGCCGAACGATGACGGACCACGCGACCGCCGGTCGGGCTTATCTTGTAGCATCATGTCTCTCTTCCTCCCGTTGATGCCGAAAGTCCGGCATCTCCACGGCCTGTTTACAGGTGGCGTCGCGATAGTGGGCTTCAGGCCTCCGGAGTGTCACCCACCTTGGTCCACGTCAGCGACCACTCGTCCTTACTGCCTTCGTTGTGGGTGTAATGCCCATGGCCGGGAACGTCATGCGCCCATCCGTTCGCGATGATCCAAGCCGGTGGGGCAAGCCCTGGCAAATCCAAAATCCGCAGGATGTCTTCCAACTCCGCAAGCGTGGTGACTTTCTGAATGTCCTGACGACCGTGCGCTGTGAGTGTCCATGCATAGTGGGTCATGGCACTCCACGCCCGTTGTCCAGAGCTTCGCGTAGTTCGTCAGTTGACGGAAATTCACCCGAGGCGCCGGAATCGACTTCACCTTCGCCCGCTTTGTTATCAGCGGGGTCTGGATCTTCATCATAAGCGTGGCGTAGGTTTATCAGCACCTCTTCCATCGCTGTGATCGTCTCGATCGTACCCCAGCCTTGCTGGTTGGCCTCTCCGAGGATCTGCTGCATCGTTCTGTGGATGCTCTCCCGACAATGAATGTCACGGTCAGGATGATCGGATGCGAGTTTGGGCGGTTCGATTGTCATGGTTCTCTCCGTTTTGCGGAGAACATCGCATATCGCTAATTTGTTCCAGTGGTAGGCTCGGCACTCTCGGCTAGAACTTCCGGACGATGCTCCCGGCAAAACCAGTCGGTGCGCCACTTGCCCTTGTCGTAGCCGAAGGATCCCCACCTCGTGCAGCCGGGGTGTTGGCACGTGTGCACATAGGGTCCATCGAGATGCGTTGTCGGAGACTTGTCACTCACGATCAGATCACCTTGCTCGCGCGGTTCAACTCCACCACAGATTTATAGCACCGTTCGACGCGACACGCCGCCTGGCGCATCGTGTCTTCCCAACCACTAGCCGGAACCTCACGCCACATCCTGGTGCCAGGATAGCCGAGCAGCCAAAATCATTTTTCCTTCTGCTGAATGTGGTCGGTCCGGAAAACGCGGCCGATCGACAGATCACAGTCGAAGCCGATGAAATCATCATCGGCTTTCCCGGACCACGTGCGCTGCCATCGGTATGCCGGCTTCTCGCCGGCATGTTATCACCTCCCACATCTTCCAGCCGTTCGATAGGGACGCCGCCCATTCGCGCTTAAGTTCGATCGTCACCGGCGTACAGGACAGCAACAGGTCCATCGTGATCTGTCGTGTCAGTTCATCACGCGCAGGTTCAGATTCCTCTGTGCTGTGGCTGGCGACCAGAAAGGCATCGCTCTCCGGGCCGGCTGTCAGCACCTCTTCAATCCGCTTCGCCACAACCTCGGCGTCCACCGCAATACCCGCGTCCTCTAGGACGACTTGCTGCAGTATCTTCTTCGCCATTTCCCGAGCGATGAACGGCACATTGGCCAGCTTGCGGCGCTTGCCGACGGCGAAGCCAGCATAATCCCTGCGGGTCTGGCGGCTCAGCATGCTTATGTGAATGCCAACCGCTTGGCGGATCGCTTCAGAGGGAGGCGTATCCCGCATGGCGGCACTGATCGTAGACATAGACTCTCCTTTCCACCGAGCCCGCGCAGTGGATACTTCATGCATAGATTTTCAGAATGGTGGCCGCATCGCCGAGGATGTTCTAATCATGTTCTCATTCGGGGGAGGGTCAAGGCCGACTGCACCGGCTAGTGAAAAAAAGACCCCGCCGAAGCGAGGTCAATATCAGGTGCCGTTGCGGGGGGGAAGCAAATTAGGCTCCTGATCAGTGACACAACTTCTCTCTCGAAATGTTTGTTCCGCTAAAGAAAACCCCTGCCGGATGAGGCGGGGCAAGAGTAAATTTGACCGCTGCCACGGGTCGCGCACTTTATTGCCTCATCAACTCAGGTAACCAAAACCAAACCGCGCCGGCATTCAGCAGGCACGCGGCAAGGGGCGCTAGATTTGCGCGTTGAGCGAGATGTCACTCAGTGTCACCGTCGGGCTCGTCGATCGTCGGTGGCTCCCGCTGTTGCACGAACGAACATGCGACTCGAATGCGCGGGAGGGAAGGTGGGTTCTGCGGGCGTAGGGAGCGTGGCTAGTGGCGGATAAAATTCGGCCGGTCTCAAACCGGCCACGCCAAACCATTTCTGCGATTGAGCGAGTGCCAGCTCTCGCTCAACGAACTCTCGAGCGGTGAACCCTAGTCGCTCAAAAAGTGGTTTGTCTACCAATCCACAGGAAAACGCGACGAGTTGAAAACGGCGTGTTTTCAAGGGGCTGACGGGGTGGGAGAGTAGGGTGGTAAAATCGCCGCGGTGGGGCTAGGTGCAGCATAGGAGCTGAGAGCCTCAATCGCGCGGATCAGCCGCTCACGCAAATCCCGGGACAAGGGTGCCGTCATCATAGCCTCGCTGCTGAGCAAGATGCCCTGGAGCCAAAACTCTCGATTCCGTGCAACCTCAGACCGCTCCAACGGCTGACTGTGCTGTTCGTAAAGCCCGCCCGCAGCAGAGAACGACCAGTGTTCAGCGGCCGCAACGAAGGCTTTCCGGGCGATCCATGGAAACGGGCATCCATCTATATTCCAGATACTATCTAACTTGAGGAGCCTCCTCACGCTGATACAAAGGCTTGTGGGTCTGAGTCCTTTCATTAGCACGAGCTGAATGCAATGCGCATTCTTCGGCGCAGGTTGGAGGAGTCGCACTAGAAGATAATGAGATGGGTCGGCCGCCCCAGTTTGCGCCACGGCTGCCCTTCGAAGCGATAGAAGAGGGCGCGCTTCTCGCGCCGATATTCAACACCGACGGTCTGATCCCTGTCGTGACCACTAGGTCATGACGATGGCGTGATGAACGGGGAGACTCTATTGCGCACGATCATGAACCAATTGAGGCAAACGGTCACGGTCATCGCCCCGATTTCCGAGATACTTCGCGCGTATTGGACGTCCGATCGTTTGACCCTTATGGTGGTTGCAGCGGTGGTCTTTCTTTCAAGTGCCTCGAGTGTGGCTGCCCCGTACCTCTTTTCACGTCTTGTCGACAGCCTGCCGCATGTTGGGGCCGTCACCGCGTTGGTCTGGGGATTTGTTGTTTACGCCGTGCTGCTCGGCGTGTCGTCGGCGCTGCAGCGCATGGTGCAGTATCTCTCTTTCATGAGCGCTGAGAACCTGGGTTTTATCACCAGCACGCGCTATTTCGAGCGCCTGCTGAAGAAGACCGCCGTCTTCTTCATCGAGCACAACCCGGCCGAAATCCAGGCAGCGGGCGAGAAGGGGCGCGATGCGTTGACGATATTGGTGCAACTGGCCCTCATCGTCTTCATTCCGGGCGTCACCCAGATCCTGCTCTCACTAATAACCCTCGGCGCATTGATCAAAATCGAGGTGGTCGCAATCGTCATTGCGTACGGGGCAGGCTCGATCGCACTGACCATCCTTGCCAACCGACGCACCCGCGCGCTCCTCGACGCCGCCGTCGCAGCTGGTCAGGAGAATGCTCGTTTCGTCGGCAATGCTATGAACGCCATGGAGACGCTGAGATATTTTAGTAGCCAAGGCTGGCTGAGCGGACGCTTTAACGCGAAAGCAAAAGAGGTGCGTGACAACTGGCGTGCCTATGCGCTGAGGCGCGTAGGCTATGTCGCTATTCTCAGCCTGGGGCTGACGATCCAGTTTGCCGTCACGTTCCTGCTATTGCAACCGCGCTATGCGACCGGAGAACTGACAATTGGCGGTATAGTGCTGTTCAACACCTTGTTGCTCCAGCTCAATATGCCCTTTGAGATGATCGCTCATGCCATCGACGATGTCGCCCGATCGCGCGCATCGCTGGCACCGCTGGCCGCCATGTGGGACGCTCCGGAAGAGCGACAGGTCGCGCACGCGCCGACCTTTGTCCCCAGCGAAGGACGCATGGACTTCGAGGATGTTGCCTACGCCTACGACAACGCCCGAGGTATCAGCGGCGTCAACTTCACGGCACAGCGCGGCGGCATTACCTTCATCGTCGGCGAAACCGGCTCCGGCAAATCGACGGTCTTCAAGCTCGCGTTGAAGTCGATCGAACCTAACTCAGGCCAAATCCGCGTAGACGGCGTCAATCTCGCCGGCATCGAACGCGCTGACTGGTACAGCGCGGTCGCCGTCGTGCCGCAGGACGTCGTGTTGCTCAATGAAAGTCTAGTGGACAACATTCTGCTCGGCCGCCCACGTAACGAGACGCGATTGCGCAGTGCCATCGAAAAAGCTGCGATCCTGTCCTTCATCGAGGCCTTGCCCGACGGTCTAGAGACGAAGGTCGGCGAGCGGGGATTGAAGCTATCGGGTGGTGAGCGGCAGCGTGTCGCCATTGCCCGTGCGCTCTACGGCAATCCGGCGATCCTCTTTCTCGACGAGGCGAGTTCGGCGCTCGATGAGGCGACGGAGCGCGACATCATGGATCACATCCGCATGCTTAGTATTGCCGTGACGGTCCTCGCGATCACACATCGCAGAACGGTCATCGCAGATGCGGATACGGTCATCGAACTCGATCGCAAGACCACAGACCCGCAAGCGAACAGCAAGACGCAAAGGAAAACATTCGTTCGTTAGCCAACGGACTGCTCAAGGCGAGATTCGGATTGTCTCGCTCTCTAGAAGAGATGGTATTCATGGGTAAGAGCTTGAATCAGATAGTTAGCTACAATGAAGATCGGCATTCCGCGGCAGTGCTGGAACTGATCAATGCCGATAGGCTCATCGGCCAACCATACTGCGACCTTAGCATGTTGCGGTTGGCGCAAAGTGGGCAGTCCGAGGTCGACTCGGGCTGGTGGATGGAACTGAAGTCTCCGGTCATTGAGGTTCTTGAGCGGGGATCTAAGGTGCTCGGCGTCATGTCATATGCAGAGCATCAGAATGGAGGAATAGCCCAACTGCTCTGGCTTCACGCCCGCGAGAACGATGACGCCATCTCGGCCTTGGTCGACAAGTTCCTTTCGAGCACGACGGCACCGACGATCCAAGCTTTTCAGTTCGCCAGCGCGCTCACCTGTGGTTTGGAGGCTCTACCCGTCGCCGCGCGACCATCGACACACGCCACTTTAATGGGCAAAGGGTTCTCAGCAACCGACCTTTGGCGATACATGCATTTCACGACCCCCTTGAGAGAACTCTCCACGCAGGAGGGTGCACTCATCAAAGGTCGATGAATCAGTTCATGGTTGGCGTATCAGCGCCCAAGAAGGGAATAAGGAGATCGGTTTTGTTAGCGCCGGTTCGCTGTTTCAAGGAATCGGCGTAATCTGGCTCATAGAGGTCGAGAGAGAATACAGAGGACAAGGTGTTGGAAGGAAGCTACTCGCAACAGCGATAAAGCAACTTCGTTCGCATGGAGCAGGCGAGATAATCCTGTATGTTGACGACGACGATACAGTCCCCGGTAGCGAGAGGAACAGGACAGCAGCAAACCGCCTTTACGATACCGTTGGCTTCAAGGAAATCGATCGTCTGTTCTCGTATGATTTCAATGATTTCAAGCGTTAGGTGAACAACACTCCTTGTTCGGACGCGTCTCTCAGCCAGAGTTCGACTGAGCGTCCCAGTTTTCTGGTTGCCGTGTCCGTCTCTCGTTTGAGCGCGTTCTGGTCAAACAGCCCCAAATCGACAGCAAAGGGTGCGTCGCCTGGCAAATTATCAATCTCGGCGGCCAGAGATTTGAAATACTGTTTTTCTTTGGGAAGATAGCGGCGATCGTCTTCATCGAACAACTCGATTACAGACACCTTAAATCGATGGTATTCCGTTAATTGATCTGGCGAGTACCTTCTTGCAAGCGGCTGACCTAAAGCGGTAGCGACAAATGCCTCGTGCAGGAATGGTGATCCTTCCTCCAGGTCGTCTGCAGGCGGCAAATATGGTTGAGGCCACCAGGCGTCATACGCCTCGGCCTCTGCCCAGCTCCTATTATTCAGCACATGATCCTTGAGTGTTGCCTTCGACCAATCCGAGGCCCAATCCGTCGCTACACTTTGGTAACGTGGAGTCAAAATTGCAGCAGCCCTTGGTTCGCACCAGTCCGGCCAGTTGACCGCCCAGTACATTTTAATCCGCGAACGCCGGGGTGCAAAATTTGCCGCAAATGCAAGCAACTCTCCAGCAACGCCTGGTCCGGTATGTCGGGCGTCCCGCAGATATTGCAGAGCGGCGCGGAGTCCCAACTGTTGGCCGATCTCCTTTGTCAAGAAGCGGTGGGCAGCGACCAATTCGTCCGAACCGTCGCCCGACAAAAGTGTGGTTGCTCCCAGGCGTTTTGCGCAGGCAACCATTGCCATATGAGCTTCCGGCGAGGCTGTGCGAAATGGCCCATGGGGAGACCAAGCTGGCCAGCGAGTCCAATCTTTGCGATGTACGGCAACAAGCTCGCAGGTCAGGCGAAGGCTCTTTATCAACTCCTGAACAACAGCGAGCGTCGATATCCCGTTGTCATCGAGCACGTCGCCGCAAACGGAAATGACACGGCGATCAGAAAACAGCCTGCAAGCGTGGTAGAGGACGGCAAGACTATCGAGGCCACCTGATGTTTGAACGGCGATCGTCGAATGACCGAGACAAAGATCGCTGAGAGCCAGTTGAAATGCTCGCGAGAGTGATCCGGGCGTCTCGGTAGAGGTCGGATTGGGCCATTCCAGCCATGTATCCTTCCACAAATGTTCGGGGGTGACTTCCCCGAGAAGCGAGGGATTTGCGAATAGACAGGCGGTACCGTCGAGACTGATCGTGGGCACCCCGCTAGCGGCGAGGAGGGGATCTCTGTAGAGACGCCCACACGCTCCACGATAGCGGGGTGTGATTGTTCGCACTGATTATTTCCAGTGCCAGATCCGGGCTACGCCGGTGACCAAATTGCCGATAGTCGCTGCAACGGACTCCTTGTTCGCTCCGCCCGGGGACATACCTTTGACGCCATTGGCGAACGTTCCATCGCCAGGACTTGATTTCTTGCTCATTGCTCATTCCTTCGAGGTTGGGTGGTGATGCACGTGCATCGTGTTGCGGCCAACTCATCGGATCAGTGACTTGCACGTCCGAAGGATGCTGACGGCATCTCGAAGGGTAGGGAATTGGGCCGCGCCCTCAATATCCCAAACTTGGGATCAATCGGCTCCACACAGTTGAGGAGGCCTCCCGATTGGATTTGAGGGATGGTCTATGCGAAGTGATCCAAAGCCGCGGCAGACGAACCGCGAGTGGTTTTCTAACGGCGATATAGATACTCGATATGCCCATCCTGAAGAGACTTACCTACGGCCTCGATAAGGTTTCTTGCGCCGAGCTTTCTACGTGCACGTTTCAAGTACAAGCGAACCGCATGCTCTGAGATCTGAAGATCACCCGCAATTTGCTTGGGGCGCCGACCAACTGCAACCGCCTGTAAGCATTCCCGTTCTCGAGGGGAGAAAAGCTGCCTCCGGTTGTTCTCAGCGAACGAGACCAGCTTGCGATGCGTGATGCTGGCGATCACGTATAGGTCTCGAAGATAGATTGCCTTCATTAGCTCCCACTCTCTTTCCGAGAAATCAGTGGTTGCCAAGAAGGTGGAGATCATGCCGTCCAATTCACAAAGGCGAAAGCGCAAGCCCATTCGCCCAATCCGTCGGCTCCCTGAGATGTCGGTGAAGAGATTGAGGCGAGCCCGCCGGAATTCCTGCCCCCCGGGGGCCAGCGTCGGCTGATCCGAGCCCGTCATCGCAGATTGGCTCTGCAATAGGCTCGACGAAAAGGCGATGTGGGGGGATGATATCGCTACGTTGGTCTCACCCCACGAGCTCACGCAGGTTACCTGCTGTAGGTTATAAGCCAAAAGAACGTGCCCAAGAGTATCTTCCAGGTCGGAAACACCGCGTGCCTTGGAGAAATCATTGAGTAGTCCTGCAAAATGCTCGGCCGTCGCTCTTCCATCACAATAGATCTGGTTCATCTCCATCTCATCGCGCTTTGGCGCAGACACCGCCTCCTTCACACGTTGAAATTGTCTTCTTTTTTCCCATTGCTGCCGACGTTTTCTCTATTTATCGGGCGCTCATTTCAAGTTGGCTTGTATCTCCAAAGCAGATAGATTGCAGTTGTTTGACAGATTTGTTGCGCCCACTCTCTTCTGTGGAACCCAGAACAGCGCAAAGGGTCCAGGGACCGGCGTACCGAAAGCGCTTTGCCGATAGCATCTGGCTTGCAGTTTCAGAGTATGAGCATTTCGATTTCGGGTGCGGGCCGAGCGTAAACAATGCGAACGCGATCTCCCCGCTTCGACCGGAACACCTAAAGCGCCATTGAACGTCGAGGCCGCCATCTCAAACCCGCGCCGGTAAACGCTGCTCACTTACGGAAATCAGCCGGCTGGCAACCTCGGACGCGATCACGCCTTGACCGCCCGCAGAATCTTGGCCAGGTGATTGGGATCAACACCGCTGCCAGCGCACACCACGACATCGCTCACGACGATTTCGACCGTGGCGCTGCCTCACCGCTGAAAAGCGCGTGAACGTGACCAGCTTGCTTGATCCCTCCGTCAACGGCCAACGATCGCCAACGAAAGCGCCAACTCGGATAAGGAGAGATAGCGCTCGTCGGCCGGGCGGGAAAACCATTCAGAGGAGACACGGCCAATTCGGTTGCCGCGGGAAACATCCACCTGATAGCCGGTGTCCGTATCACGGCACGCATCGAGAACTGCAACTTGGGTCATGGGCTCAAACTCCATGACGGGCGCTGGAGACCTTTTCTCCCGACCGAAACCCGTTACGGGGAGCTGATCCGCACTCTCACTCCTACGGGGGCGTTGCGGGGAACGCCCAGCAGAAGGGGCCGGAGGAGACGTTGGCTCGGCCGCAGGGGGGAAGGCTTTCCCCTCAATCAGCTTACAGAAAGCATCGATGATGTTCAATATTCACTTTAGCAAAATCTATCAACAAATTGTTTATAGTAGCTATTTTCGATAAATTATTTGACGCCCTAACGCGCTCCCACTAAGCACATCATTATAACTCGGCGGCAGCGGATATGTCGGCCGAAATCTAGCCGACACTTCCAACCTAAGGGTTTCAGTAACTCAGCAAGCCACAGCGCGACCTGGGCTACGCACCAACCGTCTGCAGGGATCAGCGCATGGCCGAGTTGGAGAATTGGACGCATTCGGAGGACGGGGCCACGCCCTTGGCTGCGTCCTATGCTGCGCAGCCTCAGCTCTCGCGAGCATCCAGGCTTGTGAAATCGCCGAGGGACGGCGGCGGCTTGTCGGCATCCGTAATGTGGGTCTGGGACCAGAGAATAGACGCCTCATAGACAGAGCTGCACATCCATTCGCCATCCTCTTCAAACCAGTGTTGCGCCTCAGGCAGAAGTTCGATGGGGACGGGATGGCGCGCGAATGGACTATGAAATACCTCCATTTCGGCAGTCCAGGGCTCATGCCGTGTGGCCAGAGCCCAGCGCGATCAGAGCTTCGCGGATGGGAATCGCACTGAAGCCAAGCTCATGCTCTAAGCTCTTGACTACTATAGGTTCACCGCTCGGTAGATTTCCGTTGACGATCTTTCTCTTCAAAGCCTGGTAGGCAGGCCTGTAGGGTGGGTGGATCAATCGCAAAACCTCCATGTCAATCCGATAGCTTCCGTGAATTGCGCGACGACCACGGTTTTCAAAGAAGGGGCGGCGCCTTCTTCTATCAGGACAACGTCGAGCATGGTGTCTCCTCGGGCCTCAGGTGTTGAAGGCAATGACAAGCGGTATTGCGAACAGCTTCCCCCACGATCTGGCAGCGGCCCGCTGAATGGCGACGATTGATGTTCCTTTCGTCCACCACCCGTTCCCGACAGCGATGATAAAGTCCGGATCGTGGAGCATGGATTGCAGTACGGGCCAGACGATCAGTTGCTCGTAGCAGATCAGTGGTGCGGCACGATCGGCACCGATAGCGACGATGGGGTTCGCAAAGAAATTCGCCCTGGCGCCGCCGCTGTCCCCAAACCACGATCGCCAGGGCTGCCACATCGAACCGGGAACCGGCATGCGTTCGCGATAGAGGATGCTGCCACCCTTGCTGTCAATCGCGACGAGGACATTGTCATAGCCGTCGGCGTCGATCACCGCGGCGCCGGCAATGATCGTGGCTTCGCCATCGCGGAGGACGCCTGTCCAAAACCGCTCCAAGGTCGGCGTCCAAAAACCGAGCGCACTTTCCGGCAGCACCACAAAGCGTGCGCCATCGCTGGCCGCGCCACGCACCGTTGCGATCATGTCACGCTGCCGTTGAAGACCGGCGTCACGACCAAGCGAAACGCCCAACTCCAGATCGACGCTGCGCCAGGTTTCCGGTAGTTTCGGGTCGGTCCAGGTAGCAGCGGAACACAGCCAAAAGCCAGTCAAGGCGATGGCGACAGCTGGCCAAATGCGGGTTACGAGGCCCGCAAGGCCAGCTGTGATCAAGCCCAGTCCCCACCATCCCCATCCTGGAAACACAACACCGGCGGCTGTGACGGGATGCGCCCAGCCCGTGATGCCGAACGGCGGCATGGCCATGAAGACGGCCGCAAGGAGATAGCGGAACGGACGAGTGCCAGCGTTCTTCGTCCAGAGGATGGCATGCACGATGACAAAGCTCATGGACGCACAAAACCAGAGCAACAAGCCCGGCCAGATATCCGACGAATAAAAGGCGGCCACACCTTGCGGCAGCCCCCGTGATGCGGCCAGGAAGTACCCGGCCGAGACAAGCGCCGCCAGCAATCTCGTCCGCGTCAGCGACCAAAGAACGGGAAACCCCATCGCGACCGGCAATAGAGCCACATGGCCGCTCCACCCCACCACGCCGATCGCGATCGAAGCGGATATCAGCAACGTCGACCGAATGTACTCACGGCGCATAGGTGAGGACCTCCTGTGCCAGACCGAGAATGCCCGAAGCAGGCACCGGGCCGAAGTATCGGGAATCGTAGGAGCCGGGGAATGAGGAATGCAGGAAGACATATCCTGGCGGTACGGCTCCGCTCATAAACGGCGCCAACGGCCGATCGCTTCCGTCTCGTGATGCGAGACTGGAAGAGGAAACCACCCGCCCCTCCACGCTCACGCTGGCGCCGATTTCGACATGCTGTCCCGCGACTGCGACCACCGTCTTGATCAGCGGCGCGACGCCGCCCGGGCAGGAACCGGAACGGAGATAGCCGCGCGCTCGTGCTTCTTGCATTTCCGCGGTTGTCGGTGGGCAGATGAACACCAGGTCATTGACAGCAATGGGGCGAGTGAGCGGAACAATACGCCATAAGCCGAGTGGCTCGCTCGGTGACAGATTAATGCGGTAACCGCCGGCGAGGGCGGTGCCTATCGCCAGGATGGCGACCAAAGCCGCCACCAAGATGATCCGAACCGTTCGTCGTTGTTGTGCGGTCATCGCCCGGCTCGTTCCTGCTCCCGTCGTCACTTCAGCGAGAATCCTTGGCTCTTGGTTTGCCGCAGCGTCTCCGCCTGCTTGAGCGCATCGGTCGTTCGTTCAAAAGCGGCGAGTTGCTGGACGGTCCGCATGGAATTCCAAGCGGACTGGACCTCAGCCTTCTGGCCGGCTGTCATGCCCGACGTGACGGTCTCGAAGGTCTTGCCGCTGGTGTCCTTCGCCGCCAGTGGCAGGAAGGTCCGTTCTCCGAAGCGCTCGGACACAGCCTTGGCGAAACCTTCGAGCTCGGCTTTCACCATTTTGTCGGCCAGCGCATATTCAAGGCCGGCTGGGAGATCGTTACGATCGATTGCATCGCGGACCCGCTCAAGCGTTTGCCTGGCAACTGGAGAGAGGGCCGGGATGTCGACCGAAACCTTGAGCCGGACCGCGCGCTCCTCCGTCTCATGTTTCAATTCGGCCTCGGCCCGCTCACGAAGGTAGCGTTCAAGGTTTCGGGCGAGTGCCGGCACATTGGCGATGGCTTTTTCCCGGTCTTGCCTGTCGGCACGGCTGGCGAGAAGACCGGTCTTGCCCTTCAGCGCACCGAAGCTTTCGGGGGCGCCGGCAATCCTTGCGAGGGTCGACTGCGCGACCGACTGGTCCTGGACCATGGCATCGACATTGATCGCCTTGAAGGCAGCTTCCGGCTGCGCGTAGACGAGCTGGAAGCGGGTCGAGACGTCCTCCCATTGCTTCTTGAGCCCGGGATCGGCGGCAAGCTTGTCTTCGACAGCCTGGTCGAGCGATTTCGGGAAGGTGGTGATGCCTGATACCATGGGCTTGGCCTCCTTGATTGTGTCCGGGATGGAGTGTTTGTTGCTGCCGCGGACCAGTCCGAGTGCCGCACCGATGGCGGCTAGACGGGCGCCGAGGTCGGCGAGTTTCTGTTTTTGCCGGACGGCCCATTGGAGACGATCATGTGCGATCGTCCGGGCGACATTCATGAGGTGCAGACCGCGCACGTCGGCAAAGCGAAGAGCCTGCCGATAGAACGATGCCTTCTCATAATCGAGCGTCGTCTCCTTGGCGTTTCGGCGCGACAGGACCGAGATGAGGCCGCCGGATTTCGCGAAGGAGCGACTGCCGTAGTAAACGGCGAGATCCTCGCGATGGCGCGTCATGGCGACATAGGTGAGATGCCGGTCCAATGAAAGGGACGCAAGCACCTTCACCCGGTCGACGGTCGCGCCCTGGCTCTTGTGGATCGTCGTCGCATAGCCGTGATCGAGATTGTTGTAGTAGCGCTGCTCGATCGTAACCTGACGGCGGTGCTCGCCGTCACCGATCTCCGCAACGATCCGGCCAGGTGCGGCTTCAAGCACCTTTGCGAGCATGCCGTTCTTGACGCCAAGGCTGCCCTCGTTCTTGAGGAACACGATCTGGTCGCCGGTCGCGAACATGCGGGTTCCGTCATCTGTCTTGAACGCAAATCCGTCTGCGACGATGCCGCGTTCGACCAGCTTGGCGCGCGCCATATCGTTGAGCATTCGGACGTCGCGGCGGAGATGTGCGAGGATCAGGCTGGTCTTCGAAGGGTCGTAGTCCCGGTTCCAAGCTGCGATCAGTCCTTCGACGGCCTCGCCCTTCAGTCTCAAACCAATCATTCGGCCATGCGCGGTGTAGGCATCGACAGCCTTGCGGACATTGCCGCGAGCGAGATCGAGCGAGGCATCGCGCATCCATTGCTGGCGCTGGCGATAGATTGTCTCAAGTTCTGCATAGCCGATACGATCGGCAATGGCGCGGAAGGCGGCACCCGCTTCGATAGGCTGAAGCTGTTCCGGATCGCCGACAAGGACGAGCTTGGCGCCGGTCCTGGTCACGGTTTCGACGAGCAGCGCCATCTGGCGTGACGACACCATGCCGGCCTCGTCCAGCACGAAGACCGTCTTGTGGTCGAGCTGGTTGCGACCCTGGTTCCAGCGAAGCTCCCACGACGACAGCGTGCGCGATGTGATACCCGCTTCCTTCTCCAATCCCTCGGCCGCTTTGCCCGCCAAGGCGCCGCCGACGATACGATAGCCGGCCGCTTCCCATGCCTCGCGCGCAGCCTTCATCATCGTCGTCTTACCGGCCCCGGCGCGGCCGATGACAGCCGCGATCCGTTCGCCCCCAGCCACATGTTCGGTCGCCGTCCGCTGCTCATCCGACAGCCGGACATGGCGCGCAAAGGTCGCCTGCAGCACCGCCTTACGGACGCCATGGGAGGCGCGACAGGAGAGCCAGATCGCGCGATTGGCCATCTCGGCTTCGAGCCGGATCATCTCGCGCGTGGTGTACTTCGCCGGTGTTCGAACACCTCTCGCAAAGTTGATCCGCTCGTGTTCGAGCCGGAGCGCTTCCGGACTTTGCAGAACGCGGACCATCAGACTTTGGAACAGAGCGACATCGTTGATACAGCGATACAAGACCTTCGCAACATCACGTTCGTCGAAGACGCTCTTCTCCCGCGTGATCAGGTCGAGCACGATCTCCGGACGGCGCTGGATGCGGCGGGCGTTCTCGCTGCGACGCTGCTCCTGAAGCTCGACGCGTTCGAGTTTGGGGGGCGAGGTCTCCTGCCTCTGATCGGTCTGCTCGGCCTTGCGCTCGATGGCTTTGGTGCCGACGCCCAGGTGTATGGTCGGCTCGAGGTCGATGCCCTGCCTTTCGAAGGAGCGGCCATCGATGCGAATATCGAGACCGGCCAGCGCCAGATGTTTGTTCTGGCAGGCAAACCAGCCATCGCGAAACGCGTTGAAATCCTCAGTGCTGCCGGCCCACAGCTGATAGACGATTTTGCCAGCGTCATTGCGGATCGGCTTGCCGTCCGGACCGAGAACCGCGACCTTTTTCGAACCGAACCCATCTTCGGTGAGCGGCCGCAAAGTCGTCATCAGATGCACGTGGGGATTGCCAGGCGCATCGTGATAGACCCAGTCGGCGACCATGCCCTTCGCCGTGATGTGCTGCGCGACAAAGTCTTGCACCAAGGCGATGTTCTGGTCACTCGACAGCTCGATCGGCAGGGCGATCGTCACATCCTTGGCGAGTTGGGCGTCCGATCGCTTCTCGAAGCCCTCCACTTTGTTCCAGAAGGACTCGGATGCGCCGGCGACCGAACGATCAGCTATCATCGAGCGTAGCCATTCCGGCGCATCGGCTGGAACGACGAACTCCTCATACAGGAGCCCCTGCTTACGCGTGTAGTCGATCGTCCGGGCTTCCCGCTCAAACTCCATCTTGGCGCAGTGCCGGTAGGCCGCCGACAGGACGGCGCTCCGGCCGGAGCCACGGGCGACGACGCTGACGGAGAAGTGAGGGACGGCCACGGCGGAGTTCTTTCCCGGTTGCGAACGAAATCAATGGGTTCATCGGGACCGGGAGGCCTGACCAGGCCTCAAGCAAGGGCGTCGCGTCAGCGACGTATAATTGCGCCCTTGGAAGCCGCTCCTTCGGAACGGCCGGGATCATTCACCAAAGCATCGCCCTTGGCGATTGTAGGATTCACAGTAGTGCGTTCCGCACTCTGTTCCGAAAAGCTGGGTTCGAAAGACAAGCTTTCTCACCCAGGGAGACGATCGGAATGAAGAAACCATCCTCGAAAATCCGCGACGAAATCGTCAAGCTGCAGGAGCAGCTCAAGATCGCCGAGACACGGGAAGCCGAGCGCATCGGCAGGCTCGCGCTCAAGGCCGGCCTTGGCGAGATCGAGATCGACGAGGCGGAACTTCAGGCAGCGTTTGAGCAACTGACCAAGCGATTTCGCGGAGGGCAGGGCGCTACGACCGGAGGGAAGAAGGGCGCCGGCGAGAGCAGCGGACAGGCATCGACCGGGGCGGACGCGTCTGGCGCGGGCGCGGGCAGCGCTGGCGAGGCTTGAGCGCATGGCAAGGACCATGACATCCGACGCCCGCAAGAAGGACACGCGTGAAAAGATCGAGCTCGGTGGCCTGATCGTCAAGGCCGGGCTCCGCTACGAGAAGCGCGCGCTGTTGCTGGGCGCGCTGATCGATGCCGCCCGCCGGATCAAAGGCGACGAGGGCGAGCGGTCCAGGCTCACGGCAATCGGGGTGGAGGCCTTCGGCAATGACGATCAATAGGATTGCGCTCGTCGTCGTGCCAGCGGCATTGATGATCCTGGTCGTCATCGGAATGACCGGGATCGAGCAGTGGCTTTCCGGTTTCGGGAAGACCGAGGCCGCACGACTGGCATGGGGGCGGGCGGCGATCGCCTTGCCCTATGTCGCCAATGCGGCGATCGGCATTCTGTTCCTGTTCGCGAGTGCCGGCTCGATCAGCATCAAGCAGGCAGGCTGGGGCGTCGTTGCGGGATGCAGCGGGACGATCCTGATCGCGGCTACACGCGAAACGATGCGCCTTGCCGCCTTCACGAAGGCGCTTAACGCTGACAAGTCGGTCTTGACTTATCTCGATCCAGCAACGGCGATCGGAGCGGGCGTAGCACTCATGTGTGCCTGCTTCGCACTCCGCGTTGTGCTGATCGGCAATGCGGTGTTCGCACGGGCCGAGCCGAAACGCATTCAGGGCAAGCGGGCGCTCCATGGCGAAGCGGATTGGATGAAGCTCGCAGAAGCGGCGAAGCTGTTTCCCCATACTGGCGGTATCGTCATCGGCGAACGCTATCGACTGGACAAAGACAGTGTCGGTGGCCGAGGTTTTCGAGCCGATAGCGCCGAGACCTGGGGCGCCGGCGGCAAGTCGCCGTTGCTGTGCTTCGATGGCTCGTTCGGCTCGTCGCACGGGATCGTCTTTGCCGGTTCCGGCGGTTTCAAGACGACGTCCGTGACGATCCCGACGGCGCTCAAATGGGGCGGCACGCTGATCGTGCTGGATCCATCGAACGAGGTCGCACCGATGGTCTCCTCGCATCGCGGCGGAGCGGGGAGGGATGTGTTCGTCCTCGATCCCAAGAAACAAGACATCGGCTTCAACGTCTTGGACTGGGTCGGACGTTTCGGCGGTACGAAGGAGGAGGATATCGCCTCGGTCGCATCATGGATCATGAGCGATAGCGGCGACGCCCGCGGTGTCCGTGACGATTTCTTTCGCGCATCGGCGCTGCAGCTGCTGACAGCGCTGATCGCCGATGTCTGCCTGTCCGGCCACACGGATGAGAAGGACCAGACGCTTCGGCAGGTGCGCATGAATCTCTCTGAGCCGGAGCCGACATTGCGCAAACGGCTGCAAGACATCTACGACAATTCCGGCTCGGATTTCGTGAAGGAGAATGTCGCAGCCTTCGTCAACATGACACCGGAAACTTTCAGCGGCGTCTATGCCAATGCGGTCAAGGAGACGCACTGGCTTTCCTATCCAAACTATGCCGCCCTCGTGTCCGGCAAGAAATTCTCGACCAGCGATATCGCCACGGGAAATGCCGACGTCTTCATCAACATCGACCTCAAGACATTGGAGACCCATTCGGGTCTCGCCCGCGTCATCATCGGCTCGTTTCTCAACGCGATCTACAATCGCGACGGACAGATAAAGGGTCGCGCGCTGTTTCTGCTCGATGAGGTGGCCCGTCTCGGCTACATGCGGATTCTCGAAACGGCACGCGACGCCGGACGCAAATACGGCATCACGCTGACAATGATCTACCAGTCGATCGGCCAGATGCGTGAAACCTATGGCGGTCGCGACGCGGCAAGCAAGTGGTTCGAGAGTGCCAGCTGGATTTCGTTTGCCGCGATCAACGACCCAGAGACCGCCGATTACATCTCCCGACGCTGCGGCATGACAACGGTCGAGATCGACCAGGTGAGCCGCAGTTTCCAGGCAAAGGGATCGTCGCGAACACGGTCGAAGCAGCTTGCCGCAAGACCGCTGATCCAACCGCACGAAGTCCTGCGCATGAGGGCGGACGAACAGATCGTCTTCACAGCCGGCAACGCGCCGCTGAGATGCGGCCGCGCCATCTGGTTCAGGCGCGACGATATGAGAGCCTGCGTAGGCGAGAACCGATTTCATTCGATGGGCGGAAGGGAGAAGAAATCTTTGAATTCGACGCCTTCGGTAAAGGACTGGCGCGACCTGCGGCAACCGATTATTCGGCTGCTTCGGGGAACTGGTCGTTCTCGGTTTCCGGCTGGTCGTCCAGATCGAACGGGCGATCGTCGCGATCCAGTTGATCGTCATCACCCTGATCGCTCGTCCGGTCGTCGGTCGGCGCGATCCTGAGAAGAGCGGGCAACCATCCGCTTCCCGCAATCTGCCGCTCGGCATAGGCCGCTGCATCCGCCTTCTTCATGCCGGACACGCCCGCCGCGAAATCCGCGCCCTTGGCTTCGGTCAAAGCCTGTTCGATCCCAGTCTTGCTGATGCGGCCGAAGTAATTCTCGGCGGTCGGCTCGAACCATTGGGTCATGTCGATCTTGAGCGCCTGCGCCAGCCGGTGGGCGTGAGCACGCTGTTTCCTGCGCTCGGAGTGAGCGAGTTGCAGGGCGTTGACCGACTTTGCGACGGCATAGGCGAGCAAATCGAGAAGCGTTGCGGTCGGCTGCTCCAGGCACCATTCCCAAAGATCGTGGGGATTGCCGGGAATGGTGTGGCCGTAATTCTCCCTGAGATCGTCCATCGTCACGATGCCCTTGCAAGCTGGCGGGTTCTTGATGCTGGCTTCAAGCCTTTCGCTCGTAAGCTTCACCTCAAGGCACGTTTCGTCGGTGCTGCCATAGGGATGGAACAGGCTCGCCAGCATTGCGTGAACCACGGCGGCAAGGGCGACGTCCGGATTATGCGCAAGCTCGGCGCGAATTGCCGCGGTCTTCTGTGCCGTCAATTCCTGAACGAGCGCGGCAGAGAGCGAGAAGGACGGTTCAGACTGTTTCGCCTGCCCCGTCACAGGAGCCGTGCCGCCTTCATCTTCGCCCTTACCCTCCTCGTCCGCGCCTTCCTCCTGCTCGTCGGCGGTATCCTCGGGCAGAACCAAGCCATGTTCCACGGACAGATTGCCGTAATAGTCCATCAGGACGTAGCAACCCGCCTTGGCGACGTCTTCGGAATCGTAGACCTCACCTCTGTCAGCAAGCGCCGCCATTTTGGCCTGAATGGATTCGGCACGGGGTTCGGCCTCGTCGTCGGCAACGCCTGCCTCGATCAATTCCGCAAGCTCGGCATATTCTTCCTCAAGCCGGTCCAGCTCGGCCTGCTGTTCGTCGGTCATCGGGACGTCTTTGGGATAGACGCGCGACATGTGACGCGCTTGCTGCGGAAGTTCGCTGACGCACTCCACCCATTTCCAGCCATCGGCGCGAAGCTTTTCCGCCTCTGCTTCAAGCTTCTCCACCACAAGCCTTTCGACAAGGGCGACATCGACGGCGTAACCGCTGTTCTGTTCATCGAACAGGTCACGTTTGACCGCTCCCCCTGCGGTTTCGTAAACGTCGATCCCGCCGATGAACTTGATGCGCTTGTCGTTGGCTTTCATAGCCTCCGACTGCAACGCGGACTTGATCGACCGGCCATCGCGGTTCCACGTCGGCAGGCTGTTCCAGACCTCCACTTGTTTTGCGTGGTCGTCGGATATGGTGAAGGCGGAAAGCTGCTGGAAGCTCATTTCCTCGTTGCGGTAGAGGTTGAGCAAGACAGGCGAGACGCGAGCGAGCGCCAGACGCTTGCGCACCATGGTTTCGGTGGTGCCAAAGCGGGCGGCGATATCCTCGACCGGCTTTCCGCCGTCGGCCATGACGCGGAACGCCTCGTATTCATCGACCGGGTGCATGGCCTCGCGGCTGGTGTTTTCGATCAGGCTGATTTCGGTCGCATCGGCCCCGCTGCGTTCCTTGCACTCGACGGGATAGTCCTTGGCGATTTCACCGGCCTCGGCCAAAAGGTTGATGGCGGCGAGCCGGCGACCGCCTGCTGTCACGAAGAAGCGGCCTCGCTTGTCGCCCTTGCGAACGACGATGTTCTGCAACATGCGGTAGTCATCGGCGCGGATGGTTGCGGCCATTTCCGCGATGCCTTCCTTGCTGTAGGTCTTGCGGACATTTTTGGGGTCGGCGTCCAGCTTGTTTAGGGGCACGAAAAAGGTCTCGTTTCGGTTTGGTTATCGGTCATTGTCTGTCTCCTAGATTTTGCCGTTTCCCGAAGGGAAAGCCCCTTTCGGGCGAAGCCTCCCCGGTCTTTCCGGGGGAATGGCCTCTGACATTCCCCCGGACAGAGGGGGGAGGGCGAAAGCCCGCCCCACGGCGGTGGGCGGGACTGTCAAGTGGCGTGGCGCGGAAGGTGGGGGATCTTCTCGGGTCCGGCCTCCGGCCGGACTGGCGCGGAAGATCTTTCACCTTCACGGGCCGCTTGACCGGCCTGGCCGGCGATGTCATGGGGCGGAAACAACAATGCGGCCCGGAACGGGCCTCAGCGCCGGCTGCGTGAGCAGCCGCTGCACAAGCGATCGTTACCGGGATCGGCGGAGACGGCCGCAGGCTGGCTTCGTGCTGGCATAGAGCGCGGCCGACCGGTACGGGCGGTGGCGCCAACACTGACCGATCTGGTGGCCGGACATTCGATCGCCTACTATCGCGACAACAAGGCAACGAGCCGGAGTTGACCGATGCACCCAAGCGACTGGTATGACGTCCCGCCGATGACGGTGGAGCAACGCGAGGCCGCTCTCGCGGACCTCGCTGACATTGCGCGTGGTGAGGAGCTCCATATGCCATGGCGGCGCCTGCGGATCCTCCTCGACCACAAGCTGGTCGAGATCAATCATCCGGTCTTGACGCAAGGAAGCCGGACGTCTGTCGGCTTCACCGAAGAGGGGCTCCGGTTCCTCGAGCTGCGATAGCGCCAAGCGCCGGCGGCCGATTCATGTCGAAGTCCCGCAACCCAACCAAGCTGCTGACGAAAGCGTTGCACTTGGGAGCCAGTTGATCAAGAAGCGCAACCCTCCGACCGCGCCGACGCGACGTGCAACGATCAGGTGCGGTCCTGAGACAATGAAGAGTATCGGAGAAATCAGCATAGCGCCGACCGTCAGGGCGGGATTTCGGGAATTCTCGTCGCGTGAGCAGCGGGAAAGAGGGCAGCCGCAGGAGGCTCAGCATAGCGACCCGAAGGGAGAGCCGGGACTGACTGCCCCCCGCTCGCTCTGCTCCGCTTGGCCCGGGGCGGGCAGGGGAGTTCGAGGGGTGGGGCCCTCGGGGCACCCCTCGTCCTGTCCCACGCCACACTCGACGCGGTGTGGGAGAGGCTACGGCGACCGTGGCCGAAGCTGGCACGTGCCTAACCTCAGTCCTCTATCGGCACGACGTCGCGCAATTCGATAAAAATTACCTTCTCGCTGCGCTCCTGCCCGACCAGGTCAAGATTGATGTAAACGTAATCGGCGAAGGCTGCGCTGCATAGCCGCCGGACGACGCCGACGCGCCCGACACGCCGCTCGTTGCTGCCGTCGATCGACGGCGACGTGCCGGTGATGCGCACCCGCTGGCCGAGGCGGAGCCAGTTGGCCGCGCTAGCGATCATCTCGACCTTTTCTTCCGGCGTCATCGCCTTGCGCGTCGTGCGCGCCCAAGGCGTTTGCGGATCGGCGGCAAGCTGCTGCGCCTGCTCTTCCGGCGTAAGATCATGGGTCATCTCGTAGTCGAGCGGCCACGCCTCTTGGGCCGGTGGCTTCGTGTTTCGATGGAAATGCTCGATCGTCGGGCCGCCGAAGAGATCAAACTGAGCGCCTGCGAGCCGCCGCTGATATTGCGCCTTGCTATATTCGGCGCGCCATTGCGCATCGGGGCTCGGTGTCGGGCGCTGGCCTTCGCCCAGCAGCCGTTCCAGTTCTTCCCGGTCATCCATGACGGGCTCCTGCAGGTGCAACGATCTCGATCCAGATGGGAGGCACAAGATGGGGCAGCAAAACCACCCCATCCGAAGTTGGGCAAATCACGCCTCGGCGGCTTCCACCACTTTCGGCGCGCTGCGGTCGAGGCTGATTTCAATGCGGGTCAGATGGGTCGCGATTACGCCGGGCCGCTCCGAGACCACGATGACCGGATGGAGGACCGGGCGAACGATAGTGAAGAGGCTGGCGACCGTCTTGATGGTTTCGGTCACGTCGACCAGTTCGCCCCACTCGTCGGACTTCGTAAACAGCAGATTTCCCGCAAGTGGCGTCTGCCCGCCCGTTACTTCGGTGATGCACGGCAAGGTTTCGGCGAGCCCATTGTCATCGACGATGATGTCGTGACCGCCTTCGAGACGGACAATATCGATCATATCGCAGTTCAGATGGGCCTTGATGTCGAGGTAGCTGTTTTCGCGATTGATCGTCACCGGGCGGATGGTGCCTGCCTGCGGCTCGATCAGGAAGGCTTTGATTACGCTCATGTTCTGTCTCCTGGTTTTCCCGATTTCCCGAAGGGAAAGCCCCTTTCGGGCGAAGCCTCCCCGGTCTTTCCGGGGGAATGGCCTCTGACATTCCCCCGGACAGAGGGGGGAGGGCGAAAGCCCGCCCCACGGCGGTGGGCGGGACTGTCAAGTGGCGTGGCGCGGAAGGTGGGGGATCTTCTCGGGTCCGGCTCCGGCCGGACTGGCGCGGAAGATCTTTCACCTTCACGGGCCGCTTGATCGGCCTGGCCGGCGATGTCATGGGCGGAAACAAGAAATGCGGCCCGCAACGGGCCTCAGTGCCGGGTGCGCGGCACCCGATTGGGCAAGCGATCGTTACCGGGATCGGCGGAGACGGCCGCAGGCTGGCTCCGTGCTGGCATAGAGCGCGTCCGACCGATACGAGCGGTGGCCCGTCATGATTTCGAAGAAATTCACATCGAAGGGAAACCGACCGTTTCCCACGAGGCTCCGGAAAACCCTACGGCGCTATTGGGGAGCGCGGGTTTCCTCCGCCTGCTACGCTCGCCTGTGGCTCGCTCCGGCCGCGGCCGCGCCGTCCCCACGGCACTGCGGCTGGAAAACGGGCTTCTTCATTGGGGAAAGTTCATTTCGGCAGAACATCAAGATGGCTGCTATCAGCACCATTTCTTTCGGGCGGGCAGGGAAGCACGAGGGGAGGGTTCAGGGCTCCTCTCGTACCGCAGCGCGCCCGCTCGATGCGGGCGCCGGCGGTCACAGGCGCGGCGCCGCTGCGCAACGAAAGGTGGGATTAAGCGCATTACCGCATGAGGTTGGATTCGGTCATTGTTCGGCACTGCGCCCGGAAAGGCGCGCGCCACCTAGAAGGCGAAGGCGGCTTGGCCGCTCGCCTGCATGTAAGTGGTGCTATCGCCAGCCGCATAGCGCTCACGGCCCAGTTCGGACCACTGGAGGAAGCCGGAGCGGTCGTGGCGAAACCAGCCGTCCTCGATCCCAAAGATGAAACCCCATACTACGTCCTCGGCGGTCAAGTGCCCATGGTTGATGGGCCAATGTTCACTGCCTTTGTCCTGACGGCATAGGCTCGGGGTCGAGAAAGCGCGGATGGTCGCGCCGCGCTCGTCGGGCTCGCGCGCCCCGACTGCGCTCACGATCTCTCGAGCTTCGGCGGTGGAGATATAGCCCGATGCCTTGCGATCTTCGTGGTGCGAATATCGGCAACCAAATGCAACCGCCTGCATGATGCAATCGGGCTCCGTGAATTCCCGCGTTGCCAGCAGCTCCCGCCATTTCCGGGCACTGATCAGGTCGACGGCGTGCCACCAGCGCGCAGTCGGTCCGGTCGAATAGCCGTGGCGGTTCGGCGCACCGTTTCGGTCGATCTCGAAACCGAGGATGCCCTCGACATGCCGCACATAGGGGTGGTCGGCCAGCAGGGGATGGCGAAGGCCGATCTTGCGCGGCTGATCGTCATCGGGGCGGCACACCTCAATGGGATATCGAAACATGCGCGATGGCAGATTCCACGGCGGGGGCAATTCGAAGCCATGCGGGACGGACAGCGAGTTGTTGATGTCGAGAAGAGTGAGGCTAAGGGCAAAACCCTTCTCCACCAGCGCAGCGCCAAGGGCATCGGTGTTGGACGTGTCCATCATCTTGCTTTCTGAATTCGTTTCTGGAGGTTTCCGTTTGCGCCGAAGGGGAACGATCCCCTTCGGCCATAGCCGATGTTTCGGCAGCGCCATCAATCCCACGGAATGACGGCCATCAGGTCCTCGTCGTCTTGCCCGGGATAGCGGCCGAGATTGGCGTTCAGCCTGCCATGGCCGGTGTTTACGGAGACGGTGTAGTAGTCGCCGCCGTTCTGGTTCTTCCTCTTCCAGATGCCACCGAGTTCGACGCGCCGCCCGCGTGGGGACTTCGCAAAAATGCGGAAGACCGGGGCATCCTTGTTGGTGCTGCGGAAGGGCTCGCCGGCGATGTCGATGTCGTAAGCGATTGAGGCGATGTTGCCGCTGACGGTGCCGTCTTCGTTGAAGCGGATGAAGTTTGCGAGTTCGGTCATTGTCTGTCTCCTGAGTTTGCGTTTCCCGAAGGGGAGCCCCCTCGGGCGAAGCCTCCCCGGTCTTTCCGGGGGAATGGCCTCTGACATTCCCCCGGACAGAGGGGGGAGGGCGTAAGCCCGCCCCGCGGCGATGGGCGGGACTGTCAAGTGGCGTGGCGCGGAAGGTGGGGGATCTTCTCGGGTCCGCTTGCGGACTGGCGCGGAAGATCTTCCAGCTTCACGGGCCGCTTGACCGACCTGGCCGGCGATGTCATGGGCGGAAACAAGAAATGCGGCCCGCAACGGGCCTCAGTGCCGGGTGCGCAGCAACCGCTAGGCAAGCGATCGTTACCGGGATCGGCGGTGACGGACGCAGACCGGCTCCGTGCCCTCGGCATAGAGCGCGGCCGACCGGTACGGGCGGTGGCCCATCTCCTGATTCACTGCCCGCGGAGGGCCATGTCATTGCGTTGCAGACGGCTAAATTGCCGGTTTCAGCGCGTGGCGTGGCGTCAATATCGGTTGACGAGAGGGCCACTCGACACTATGTCGAGAGCTAACAACTAACCCAGCATCCTGAGAGACATGGGCTCCGGGCGGTTGGGGTAAAAAGCCGGCGCAAGCCGGTTTTTTCATGACCGAAGCGGCGCGATCAGCCGATCGACGTCGGCTTCTGGCGAAGAATGGCGGCGAAATCGACCAATCCCAGACGCGCCAGAGCGTCGATGAAATCGTCGACCGATGGCAATGACGTTCGAAGGTTGCGTCGGGCGCGGGCGGCGCTGTCGATCAGAGCATCGGGATATCGAGCATGGAGGTCCACCAGGAAGGTATCGGGCGAGATGCAGGCGATGCCATGCGGCTTCAGGGCTTTCGCCGGGAAATCCTTCCTGTTCCAGCTCACGATGAGCGTGGCCTTACCGGCGATGGCGGCGGCCACGACATGCCGGTCATCGGGATCGGGCAAATCGAGGCTGGGAACAAGAGGTTTGTAGCCGCTGACATCGGCCTCCGGCAAAACCTTCTTCATCCGATCCCGCGTGGCTAGGAGCCGGTCGACGGTCACGTTGGGTGCATTCGCGACGAGATTGCGAATCCATTCGGCATGAATCTCGTCGGTCCAGCGCGCATCGAAGAGACCGTCGAATGCGGCTTGGATGAGCACGTTGCGGAGGTGAAAGGGATAGAGAACGCAGGCATCGAGGACCGCGACGAGCGGTTTAAAGGCCATGGGTGCCGATCAGATCCTCTGTATCCTCCGCCAAGGCATCCATCACCTTCTGGCGGGTATCCAGTTTCGCCTTGAGCGCCAGGACATCCTTGAGCGCGGCACGCCGATGCTTGCCGACGTAGCGGAAGGGAAGATCGCCGCGATCCATGCGTAAGACGACGAGGGGACGCGAGAGGCCGAGGATTTCGGAGGCTTCGGTCGGGCTGAGTTCCTGATCTTCGGTGAGAACAGCGACGCGCTCCCCGCGGAGTAACCCTTCGATCAACGTCTCGACCGCGTCGGCGGCGACCGGCGGCAGGGGCATCACCTGATCCCGCCCGTCCTGGCGTCGAACATGCAGCTCGAAGCGATCGCCGGCCGCCAGTTTCGGCAGGTTCGCGACTTTTTTCCGATCCCGGTCCGACAGACCGGCAAATTTAACGACGTGGCTGGCCATGGTTCAATCTCCTGACCGTCAATATAGGGAAGAGCCTTCCTAACTGCAATAACTGAAAATCGCGACTGAAAGTTAGGGCATATCACCGCCCGCATTCTGAAGCGGCCGGGTGGGAAGGGAGCGCGAGGGATGGGGCCTCGGGGCATCCCTCGTCCTGGCCCGCGCCGCTTGGATAGCGGCAAGGGACAGGCAAGCGGCGGGGCGTCCCTTCTGGCTCAGATCGGACGCGAAAATTGCGACGCTCGGTTTCGTCCTGGAAACACAGAAAAATCAGCTCAAGATCGCTTTTGTTGTCGACACGTCCGAATAGGCAGAGGGTGACGACCGCGGTTTCCAGATAACCGCGGCTCAGCCTGATCGCCGCGTTTCTGATTTCGTTGATTCCGAGGTCGTTGCGGCTATCGCTACGCTGATAGACCGCCAAAAACGTGTCTTTTGCCAGGTCGACCGCAGGGCATCCGTCACCTGCTCTTTGAACACCGCGGAGCTCATGGCCGGAGTCCAGGAGACGGTAAGCTCGTCGTCCGCACCGTACACATTGAAGTACCCGTCGAAATCGCTTCTGCTCGACAACCGCTCCTCGATCATCTCGAAAGCTGTGGCATCGGTAATGGGAGTTCTGAAAAACACGGCCATGGCACGCCTAAAAACGGTACGGGAGATAGGGTTCGTGAACAACGGTTCCCGAAACGGCGTCGTCAAACCCACAGCAAGTGATGATGATCGCCAAAGAGCGTCGCTTAAACGCGTGGTTTCTTCTTCGCAGCCGGCAGAAGGCCTTCCCGCTGTAGCTGCTTTCGAGCAAGCTTCCGCTGACGGCTGATGGCCTCGGACTTCTGGCGCGCCTTCTTGACCGACGGCTTCTCATAGGCTTCCCGCATCCGCATCTCGCGAAAGATGCCTTCGCGCTGGAGCTTTTTCTTCAGCACGCGAAGCGCCTGATCAACATTGTTGTCGCGAACCAATACCTGCATCTGAAACCTTTCGACCCGGGCAACCATAAGAGGGCGCGGGCAATCTATCGCTTCGGTTGAAATTTGCTAGCGGTCGGTGCCCCCATATTTCTCGAAATTTCCCACGCACGATGGGAGGCGCTCTCGAAACGCACCGTGTCTCAATCTGTGTTTTGCAGGGGCGGGAATTTTGACTAAAGTCGCAATGCGGAGATCGCGGGAGGCGATCGATGCTTCGGCGTGCAAAAGACGGCAGTGGTGAGAAGGCATCGATGATCTTGTCCATGATCGGTCGCGAGTGACGGCTGCGGTTCTTGATCATCACGGTGTAGCGGCTCTTGCGCTCGATGAGAGAGGCGACGTTGGTCTCTCCGAGTTCGCGCCGGAAGATCAGGAGATCGCCCTCCCAATGCCCGAACTGTGATCGATCATCAATAAAATCAGGCCGTTGGGAGATTCTGTAGTCAACCGGGATCAAGCCGTCGCGGGGTTTGCGTGCGCCGCGGCGCCGACGCCTGCGCCGGCGTTCCGGCAGGTGCTGATATAGCCCGAGCGGATAATCTTCCTTGCAATAGATGAAGCGATAAATCGTTTCCGGGCAAATGCGCACCGGGCTGACGCCATCGACGAGAAGCCGGCCAGCGATCTGCTCGGGTGACCAATGCGCCTTCAGCCGGTCGATGACGAGGTCGCGCAGATGCGGATGGCGCCTGAGTTTGCGCAGCCGTCGTCGGCGCTCCTTGCTCATGTCGTTGGCGATACCACTGTAATAGCCGCTATATTCCGGAAACGTGATCCTGGAACGTATTGCGTTTCAGCTCGCGATAGATCGTCGAGCGATGACGACCGAGCTGGCGGGCAATCTCCGAGACGGAAACCTTGCGTTCTCTGAGGTGAAAAAGACGCCTGCGATCAGGCAAGGTCAGCTGCGAATAGCAAAGGGGCATGCATATATCTCCAAGGCGAAACCATTGTTTTTATAAGCATGTCGCACTTGGAAATAGAATGTACCATTTGCGGCTACATGTGGCGGCCAGGTTGAACTGTCCGCCGTTGCGCAAAGTAGAAATGTCACTTTGAGCAGGTATATTCGCACCACGACCAGCCCCGATCTGACCGGCTGATCCGGTTGCAAGATCAGATCGGGGCGGGTGAGGGCCACCTCTTCGGCTTTAGCTTTGAGACTTGCGATGACGGATCATTCCGCAGCGTCAAGTCGAGAAAGAGCCTTCTCGCGTCGCGCAATCACCACCGGATCGTTCATGAAATCCTTGCGCCGTCCGGGACCGCGAGCACGTCGCACATAGCCTTTCTTCTCGCTGTTGGTCTTCACCACCGGCTCCCATTGCTGCTCCTGACGCTCCTTGATATAGGCCAGGACATCACCGAGCCGCTTGTTCTCGGTGATCGCCGCATGTGTCACCCGCTGGTCCTTGTCGAACACCCTGTAGGGCAGGGAATGGCCTTTCCACCGTACATCCAATCGGCCGTCCGCATAGGCATAGGTCTCGACATAGCGACCAGCCAAACCGCGCGTCACCTCGCTCTCCTCGAGCATGATCCGCTGGCGTTCGAACGAGAACGTCAGCTGCGATCCGACATAACGCTGCTCGCGCTTGCACAGGATCTCGTTCAATCGATCCAGTGCAAGATTCATCGGCCGGTGCAGGTCATCGGACCGGGCAGGGACAATCGCAAACCGCGCATTGTAGTGCTCTATGAAGCCAGGCAAGAACGCATTGCCAGTCTTCATGTCGCAGATGCCCGCCAGCCGTAACTCCTTGACCAGCCGATCCTGCAGCGTCCGGTTCATCCGCTCGACGCGACCTTTGGCCTGGCTGGAATTTGCGCAAAGAATCTCGATATTTAGCTCACAAAGCGCGCGCCCGAACTGGGTCATGCCCTGGCCACCCTTGGCATCCTTCTTCGCCACCCGGAACACCGAATGCTTGTCGGAGTAAAAGGCGACCGGTGCGCCGTGACGCTTGAGATAGAGCTCCAGCGCCTCGAAGTAGGTGAAAGCACTTTCGGAACGCACGAAGCGTAATTGCATCAACTTGCCCGTCGCATCGTCGACGAAGACCAACAGTGAACACGGCGGTCCACGATCCTCAAACCAGCGATGTTCGGATCCGTCGATCTGCACCAGCTCACCATAGGCTTCGCGCCGCAATCGCGGCTGATGAAACGTCCGGCGCTGTTTGCGTGACAGCCACAGTCCGGCCTCCGACATCCAACCGCGCACCGTCTCGCGCGACACCCGCAAGCCATCGCGCTCAGTCAGCTTCTCGGTGGCCAAGGTTGGTCCGAAGTCTGCATAGCGTTCGCGAACCAGCGTCACGGCGTAATCCCGAACACCGTCACTGATCCGATTGTTCGATGGTCGGCCGATCGCCTTGTGCCGGATCGACGCCGCGCCGGTCGGCCTGATCCGCTCCAGCAGCCGGCGCACCTGGCGCTCGCTCAGCGCCAGAACATGCGCCGCCGACACCAACGTCATCCGGCCGGCGATTACCTTCGACAAAATCTCGATCCGCTGCAGGTCGCGCTCGCTCATCGCTATCAATCCCATCCGCAATCTCCCACGTCATCAAAACGCGGGGAGAGTGACATTCTTACTTTGCACAAACAGGACACTTTAACTTTGCGGTGTGAGTTCACGCCGAAGCGCGACTTGGGCTTGGACAGGTTACCCGGTGCGCCTGATCTGGGCGAGGAGTTTCTGGCGGAAGACTTCGGCGGGGGTTTTGTAGCCGAGGCATTTGCG
>NZ_JAOYTJ010000012.1 GCF_025846855.1 Pararhizobium sp. BT-229 | reverse complement strand
CAGATGACCAGCGGGCGGAACATCGACATTATCGGCAATACGATCATCAACGATCATTCGCAGACCGCGGCCATCGGCATGGGCAACACGTTCGGTGACCTGTCCGACATCACCGTCGACGGCAATCGCCTGGTCGGTGGCGGCTACACCGTCCAAGTCGACGGCCGCAAGGGCGGTGGCGTCTTGGACGACGCCTCGATCAAGATCAGCAACAATCAGATCGGTGGCGGCTACTGGGGCGATTTCGCGTTCCATGACGCCGACCCGGTCGTCTATGGAAATACCGATCTCGACACGCTGCCAAAGGCACGCGGTGGCAGTTTGAGGTGACCACCCGAAGCGGCTGGGCGTCGTGGGCGACGTTCCGCGTAATCGTCCTCCGTCGTCAGAAGTATGTGTTCAAAAACGACGATGGCGTTATCCAAGCGTCAGCCCCGGCACACATCATCGAAGGCGGCATCCGGACAGAGGCGCTTCTGACGCAGGTCTTGGTTTCCAAATATATCGACGGGCTGCCGCGTTATCGACAGGAGGCGATCTATGCAAGCGAAGGTCGCGCTCGACACAAGCCGATCGCTCAACGGATGGGCAGGCTCAGCCTAGGAGGCCGAGCGGATCTCCGCGGACGGAACCACCTTGCCGACATTGGCTCCTGGAACGGGACCGGCGAAAAAGTCCTGATTTGGGCCATAGGACCTCCAGACGCGGTGCACAACCCTGCCAATGCGTAAAACACGATAGCCCGGCTGCATTGGACGCCTGATCTAATGCTGTTCTTCAGCACGCCGATTCACAGTTCGGACACCGGCTGGCTTTGCGCAGTGGGAGCCTTGCTTCGGCGCCACAGCGCTTTGAGGTGACGCACCCATTTCGACTTGACGGCTAATTTGCGTGCTTGGTTGTTGACTACAGAAAAAAGAGAGTGAGTCATCATCAAAAACATGGTCAACGGGCGTGCCGAGATCAGTAATATCTCGCGTTCCAGTCGAACATCCCGGCCGAATGAGGACTTGTATTCAGCGTCACCTTGGCCGAAGTCAAGACGTGATATGTCTGAATCAGCGCACAAATCCTCCACCATTCGAAGCATTGTAAAACGTCCGACGGAGTCTTTCGCAAAGTTTGGGTCGAAGCCCGGCGTCCCCACGAAGAACGTGTTTCCATACGCCAACCCGGTCCAGAAGGACACAGGTCGACCATCCAAATATAATATCCAGGTGCGGTGCCAACCCTTAGCCAGTCCAAGCCGGATGAGCGCCCGTTCGATGGAAGTACCTGAAAATCCAACGCCAAGCCCACCCTGGTATGAGCACGATGCGATCGCCTGCATGTCGCGGCAGAGTTCTTCCATCTCTTCAGGGCGTTTGAAAAGGCGCAACTGGAGGCCGTTTTCGAAGTTTTTCCGCAGCGCCCGGTCGTGCCAGCGCAACTTTTTGCGGGTCTTGGACGAGCGATTTTCCAGGAATTCGTCAAACGAGCCCGGAATGTCGGCTACCCATCGGTGAGAAGCGGGCTGGCCACAGCCGCGAAGGAGCCGGGCCGTCGACGCCAGGGCCGCCGCGTACCGGTCTCCGCCAACGTCAACGTTGCGCATAAGAACGATATCTGCCTTCCCTTTCTTCAAGGATTGGCGAAGGCAAGAGAAAACTAGGTCCTCATCTGCCCGGCCCTGGGATCCCAGAATGCCATCGAACGATATGATGAGTGCTCGCAAGGTTATCTCGCCAAGAACGCTGTATCCAAGCCGGAGCGGTAGGGTCAGCTTTTGGAGGCGCGCCACAACCAACAGATCGTGGTCGGCCGCGCGCCGAATAAGCAGGACATGGGGTTCTATGATCTGATCGTCGTTGCCGACAACAGTCATGAAATAGTCGATGTCCGAATCAATGTCGGTAACAGCGAAAGAACTCCAGACGCTCCTCAATGCCTCCACCTCACGCAGACTCGTCGCTACACTTACTGTCACGGCATCCGATCGAGTGGAGAGTTGTGGCAATCCAAGGATAGCATGCACGAACGGCACCTCCGGCGCAACGGCGAGAACGCGGTGGACGATATCCGAGATTCTGGCCGCCTGCTATCTGCGTGATGATGTACCTTCCTCGGCAATAAGGCTTACCCAAACGCCGCCGCCAGGTTCGTTCCCTTCCGCCGCGATGATCTGGAATCGAGGCGCTCGAGCGGCCCTCGCATACGATCGACAAGATAGATGAGATAACTCTTACGCAAGGAGTGAAGAAATTCGAAAACGATCCGTTTAGAGCCTCCTCATAGCGTGCCGGTAGGAAAATGAAGGACGTCTACAGCTTAGGTTGAGCTGCCACGCCCAAAAGTATTAAGTCCGCAGACAGTGCCCTTCCGCTCACCCTACATTGACTATCTATTCCGCGATTCCGAACCGCTGAACAATGAACTTCGCCACAGTGCCAATCTGGTTCAGAAGTTGGGTGTCTGCGTAATGGGCAACATAGACTTAAGCTTCTATCTTTCGATCCTGCGGCGAAGGCTGCCTTATCTGTTAGCAATTGCCACCGCGGCAATACTGTCAGCCGTCGCGGCGACGCGTTTTATCCCACCAGTCTATAGCTCGAGCGCCAAGATTCTGGTCGAGGCGCCACAGATTCCAGCTGAACTTGCACGCTCGACCGTCCCACTGGGTGTCGTCGAGCACTTGCAGATACTGCAACAGCAAATCACCACAAGAGACGATCTCCTTGCGCTGGCGAGCAGGCTGAAAATCTATGGCGACGCCGCGATGAAGAAGCCTCCTGCTGCGGACGACGTCGTAAAAGATATGCGATCGCGGATAAAGTTTGAGCAATTGCAGTTCGACACCCAGAGCCGCGATCAAGGAGCAACCGTTTTCAGCGTATCCTTCGTGGCTGGCGAGCCGGATATGGCGGCGAAAGTGGCCAATGAACTTGCCGCGATGATCGTGGACAGAAATCTGCGTCAGCGGACTGATCGTGCCGGAAGCACGTTGCAATTCTTCAACCAGACGGTTGCAAGACTGTCTTCCGATTTGAGCCGTCTCGAGGCTGATATCCTCAAATTCAAAACCGAAAACAAAGATACCCTTCCGGAAAGCCTCGATTTTCGCCGCAGCCAGCAAAGCAGTCTGCAGGAAAGGTTGATTTCGCTTGAACGCGAGGAATCCGATCTTCACACAAAACGGGGCAGCCTGATCGCGACATACACCAACTCCGGGCAACTTGTCGGGGCCGTCCCGCTTACGCCGCAGCAACAGATCCTCGTAGACCTCAACCGTGCCCTGGCGGAGCAACTCGCAATCTTTTCGGAAACGAGCCCCAACATAACGGCCCTGCGCGCCAGAATAGCATCGATGCAGAATGACCTTTTGTCCCGTCCATCAAAAGAAACCAAAAACGAACACGGTCCCCCCGCCAGACAGACAGCTCCCTTCGGGCTCGACCTGCAATTGTCGGATATCGATAATCGCCTCCAGGCCGTAGCAGCGGAGAAGACATCCGTCGTTCGGGGAATTGAAGACCTAACCCGTTCGATCACGGGCACGGCGGCCAGCGAAACCGTCCTGAATTCGCTGGAGCGAAATCGCCAGAACATTCAAATGCAGTACAATGCCGCCATCGCGCGGCGCGCGGAGGCCTTGACCGGCGAGCAAATAGAAATGCGTTCAGATGGCGGCCGGTTTTCGCTTCTCGAATCTGCAACGCCGCCCGTTAGGCCCATCAGCCCTCAACGCACCCGCATAGTCGCCCTCGGCGCCGCTGCGGGAGTTGGACTGGGGCTGGCCTTCATCGTGCTGCTCGAAGTGCTCAACAAAACGATCCGCCGACCCGTCGAGCTCGCGCAACTGCTTCAGTCGCAACCACTCGCCACGATTCCGAACATCAGACCTTCAAAAAAGGTTCGCTTTCCAAGCGACAGACGGCGCGTGGCGGCAATGCTTGCTGCCGGATTGGCGCCGTTCTCATTCATTGGAGTCAACGGAGGCACCGTGCCGCCGCATTTCATCAGTGACGGAATGGTCTCCGGCATCGTCCACTTGGAGATTGCGCGGGATTTTTCCTTTTCGAGACCAACAGCATTCGTCCGGCCGGGGGTTAAATGATGGATCAAATAAGGGCATCCCTACAGGACAGTCTGAGATTGCAAAGCGGCGATCAACTGGCGGAGCAGGCAATGCAGGCATGCACGCGGATCGGATTTGAAATCGCTTGGGGGAACCTGGCAACGCTGGAACCCGATCCCGACACGACTTTTCAAAATCGTATCGTAACGATAGATCGGTCCGACCCCGCGCATGCGCCATTTGACATGATGCGGACAAGGGTCCTGCAAACCCTGCGCCAGAACAGCTGGACCTCTATTGCGATCACCTCTCCGACGGCGTCCTGCGGAAAATCGCTCGTTGCTCTCAACCTGGCATTCAGCCTGGCGCACCAGCAAGACTGCCGCACACTATTGGTCGATCTCAATCTGAAGCAACCGCGGATTGGCAAGATGCTTGGCGTAAACGCTCCTGCCTCCATGGAAGACTACCTGAAGGGTGACGCGCCGATACACAATATTTTCCAGCGATACGGCGAGAACCTGGCGGTCGGCACAAACCACCAACCGGTGCTGTTTTCAGCGGAATTGCTGCAGAGCGCGGAGGCGACAAGGGTATTGCAGGACCTGCGACTGAGGATGGGGCCGGACGTTATTCTGTTCGACATGCCACCAATGCTCTCCAGCGACGACGTGACGGCATTCCTGCCAAATGTGGACTGCGCAATCCTGGTTGCGGCCGCAGAAGTTAGCACGTTCGACGAAGTGGATAATTGCGAGCGGTATCTGTCCGAGCGGACAAACATGCTCGGGGTCGTTTTGAACAAGTGTGAATACTGCACTGATTACTGATGTAGCCGAATAGGGTGGCAAAGCAGGTTCTGCTGATTGTCCGTCAAAGTAATTGCCAACGCTCGATTAAAAGGAAATTGCCATGCGCAAATTGCTCGTCGTCTATGGCACACGCCCGGAAGCGGTAAAAATGGCCCCCTTGATCCACGCGCTCGCGCGCTCGCGCCATTGCTCGCCCATCGTTGCCGTAACCGGTCAACACCGTGAAATGCTCGACCAGGTCAATCGGTTGTTCGGAATTCAACCCGACCACGATCTCAACATCATTACGCAAGCGCAGACACTTGAGAATGTCACCACCCGCGTTCTCGCCGGCGTAGCCAATGTCATCGAGGCTGAAGCGCCCGACGCGCTTATCGTCCAGGGCGACACGACAACCTGCTTTGCCGCAGCTCTGGCAGCCTTCTATCGAAAAACCCCGCTAATCCACCTTGAGGCAGGACTGAGAACAGGCGAGCGCAACAACCCCTTTCCGGAGGAGATCAACCGCCGGCTGACGACCCAGCTCGCGGCCCTGCACCTAGCGCCCACCGCGACTTCCAAGTCCAATCTCTTGAACGACGGCATCTCTGAAAGCGATATTGTCGTTACGGGTAATACTGTCATTGACGCCTTGCTGCACGTCTCCGGCCGCAACAACCTGGCCGAGAATCAGGACCTCCACCGGATCATGGGCAGGAGAAGCGTCCTCATTACCGCACACCGGCGCGAATCCTGGGGCGAGCCGATGGCGCAGACCGCACGCGCCATTGCACGGCTGGCACGGAAATTTCCAGAGATTGCCTTTCTGCTTCCAGCCCATCTCAATCCGGCAGTACGCGAAGTCCTGCTTCCCCCGCTTCAAGGGCTCGAAAATGTGCTGATTACGCAACCGCTCGACTATGGCGACTTCGTCAAGGCCATGCGCGACTGCTCGATCGTGCTGACCGATAGTGGCGGCGTGCAGGAGGAAGCCCCGACCTTTGGCAAGCCGGTCCTTGTTATGCGCGAAACAACGGAACGTCCCGAAGCCGTCGCCGCCGGCACTGTGCGGCTTGTTGGCACGAACGAGGATCGGATCTTTGACGAAGTGACAGAACTCCTGACGGACCGGCGGGCCTACCAGGAAATGGCGCGTGCAGTGAACCCCTACGGAGATGGGCAGGCCGCAATGCGGTCAGTCCAAGCCATCGAACATTTTTTTGCCCTGGGAGAAAGACCAATTGAGTTCGGTACTGGACTGAATGCACACCAGGAACCATCCGCAGCACGTATGGTAAGCGGTTTTGCCGCTTAATGCATTCAACCCGCCCTTTGAGATCCGTGGGTGATCCGACGAGAGCAAGCCTGCCGCTCGGTCCAAATCAGCCTATAGCGGATAGCCAACGGCCCCTCTCCAATCAGAGAGGAGCCAAAGGCCTAGGTTATGAAAAGAGTGCAGGGTTCTCGTCCCTGCGCTTGGAATTTTATTAAATTAGGCAACGCTCACAACTCACTTTTTTGACGCAGAGCTATCTGCCCGTTACTGCGATTTACGATGAAGAGCGCAACGAAGAACGTCTCCTGGCGGGTCGCAGCAGTCTCAGCCCGAGCAGGTCAGCGGCCGTCGTTCGCTCGATCCGCGGAGCGGGAAGGCGGCGGCTCCGCATGTTGAGATGTCGGGTTGATGATCGGCTACGCCTTAAAGGTAAGCCCGCTTTGGGAGCTTTTCATTCTAATATTCGTTGCTAGACGCTCGAACAATCCATTCATTGGGAAAGTCCTCACCGTGACCGAAAACGACATGTCGAAATGGGAGGTCGACGTCGATAACAAGCTGAAGGCCTACACCCTCCTGGAATGGGGTGTCGCCCTTGCCGAACCGTATCATGTTGTTCTGCGGATCGGGTATGCAGCTTCCAAGGTGGAATGGGACACCTACAAAGACACCGACCGATCGCCGCATCAGTTTCAAACCGCAATGTCCCCGACCGCTGCTAAGGAATTGGGAGCTCTTCTGATCCTCTATGCAAAGGAAATGGAAAATCACACTCCCCCGAAGGACGAACAAAATTGACCCAACCATGCGCGGCTGATGGGATTGATCCCGCGTGGACAAACGAACCAGCCAGACACCTGCCCAGCTCGCCACTTCTTTCCAACGCCCTGATTACATTTATCGAAACCGCGTTTCTTGAAATTTCTTTTCAAGTGGACGTGGCAGTGGTCGCGTCTGACCTTGGCTTACGGCGCATCGGGACTGACGCGCCCGCCGCGGGCAACACACTCGAGGAGTAGGCCTACTCCAAAGGGACGGGTCACCTCCGCCTCTTGCAGCGGTAGCTGCTTTTAACAGGAACGAATATCTTAGTTTTCAGCAATGGCAAACTGATCCGATCTATGGGGAAGGAGAGAACCATGTCATCAAACAAAGAACCGCACGTGCACCTCAACAACGCGCGACGTCACTTTCTTGGTCTGGCCGCTGCAACAGGTGCGAAAGCTGCTGCAATGGGTGCCCTTGCAGCGACAACGATATTTCCCGCCTCGATAGCCCAGGCCATGGGAAAGCCGTGGTGGAAAAAAGGCGGCGGCGATGGCGACCCCATGTGCCTCCTTCGCGGCACCTCCATCATGACCCCCGCAGGCGAGGTTTGCATCGAGAATCTCCAGATCGGTGATCTTGTTGAAACCGTACGCGGCAAAGCCATGGCAGTCAGATGGATCGGCCGCCACGTTTACAAGCGAAGCGGCGTTTCGTGGCTTGACAGCGTGGTCCCGATCCGCATTGCACGGCACGCCTTCGACGCGCAGACACCACACAGGGATCTCTATGTCTCTCCCGGCCACGCTCTGCTCATCGACGGCGTCCTCATCAGGGCGAAGGATCTCGTCAATGGTACCTCCATCGCGCCTGACCTGCCGGCCGATCGAGACACGATCGAGTATTTCCACATTGTGCTCGATTCCCATGAGGCGATCCTGGCAGAGGGTGCTGCCGCCGAGACGTTCCTTGTTGCAGCCAATAACCACGAAGGCTTCACGAACTTCGCAGATTTCTCGCGCCTCCATCCTGCCGGCCAGCATGTTGCGATGACGCCCTTCGCGCCAATCGTGGGTCTTGATTCCGGCCGTGAGCATCTGAAGGTTCTGCTGCCGGTTGGGTTGCGCCGCATCCTTCAGGTCCGTGAATCGGCTCACGGAATCCGCCGGAGATTTGCGGCACGCGCCGAAGAACTGGCCAGCTGATATCCGATGACGGTGCGCGGTGGCTGCAGACGCGCATCTAACAGTGATAACGCGTTCGGCGATGTTAGTACCCAACGTTGGGGTGGAGTTTGCGCTCGCCAACGCGAACGGCGGCCGTGAGGAGCGACAGCTTCCGACCACGGCCGCCGAGGCGCTCTAAACGCTCCGCGGTCCATAACGACGTGCTCAGATATTGGTCGCGCTGGAAGCGCCAATCCAAGTTCACCCAATTTTTCTTCGCTTGTTTGGCAGGCCTCGGGCCCAAATACGCATGCCCGGGCGGAAGTCGAGCATACCGTATGCGGGTTCAGGTCACCGATCGCCGTGACCCGTTGCGCGGCCCAGAGGGGCGGCAGTCCGTCGCGCCAGTGAAATCATCGAGGGATTTTTACAGTGGCGACGCTCAGCCCAACCACAGCTTCCGCATGTCCGGACACCGGCACTCGCCCTTTCGATGATCACCTAACGGACCCCGAGCGACGCGGTGACCGCAACTGGTCTTTATTGTTGGCGATCGCTGTCTTGGCAGGCCTTCTTTGGTTCGCGTCAGCTCTGCTATCGCTGGTAAACGCTGCAGAACCGATTGCATTTAGTATTTACTGCCTGGATCATATCGATGAATGTCCCAATAAGGGACCTCGATCCGTCCGCTATTCAGCAAGGCTGATGCAGCTCGTCAGCAGGGTTCAAACTCAGGTCAACAGTGAAATAACACCGAGGCGGGAGACCGTCGATGTATGGTCAGCCGATGTCTCTAGCGGGGATTGTGATGACTACGTCATGACGAAACGCCGCAGGCTTATTCGGGCCGGTATTCCTGCGACGGCGATGCGCGTCGCAGTTACCCGCCGCTTCGGCGAAGGTCACGTCGTTTTAATCCTCAAGACCGACAAGGGCGAAATCGTCCTCGATAACTTGCGTCGTACCGCATATCTCCGTTGATCGCCGTTGGCGGATTAGCAACGGGTTGCCTAATCCCCTGCCCCACGGATAAACAAAGCGCCGACCAGCGCCACGACAACGATCGACTGCAGTATGAACATCGGCCACTGGTCGGACATTGCATTCCTCGTGTACGGCTTAGGTCTCCAACGCGCCACCGTTGATCGGCACATCGCCGTATTGAACGCCGAGGAGGCCTGCGCGCCTCAAGCGCACCCGATCCCCCCAACTCTACGGGCGATCTTTTTCCCTCAGTCAAATGAGTATCGACCAAATGTCGAGCTTGTTCCAGCAAGCGTAGACAGATGTCCGACATCAAGCAGTATCGCACGAACGTTGTGAAATAAAACCGTCCGCAAGGAAGCGCCTGATGAAATGGTATGCCGCTTTCTGCTATCCCGTACATTCCGGAGGAAAAGCCGCCGCAACCATATGATACCGAGTGCTGGAAACGGTTAACACCTCCCTGTCGACGCCGGCATTGTCCACCCAAAAGCGTTATCGGTTTACGCCTTGTTCCGGCCTACCTGCCACAACCAGAAAGCCGTAAAATGAGGCTTGTCGGCCTTGAACGCCGTAGGGGCTGGCTAGCGGTTTGCTCCGCGATGCCAGCCCCGCCCAATCTGTTTCTCGCCAGGATTTGTGTGCAATATCGGCACGATAACTGATTGCTCCGAGCTGCGAGATCACCGCCACATGATGCTTCGCCGGACGCCAATGTCGCTTCGAAGTCAGCGCGTGATGCAAGGAACTGGCATAGCGGTTCGCCGCGCGATTGCGTCGAATGCTGATGGGATCCAGAGGCGGTGTTTGGCCGCCTCTGGCCTGTTGTGGATCAAGGGGTTGAGGCCGCGGACGCGGCCTCGTCGCGCTACAGCACGAAATATCCCTTCGACAGCGAGACCGCATCATCCAGGTGGATGGCGAAATCGACCTTCCTGTCGCCGTTGACATCGCCGTAGACGTAGGTGTCGGAGGCGTCCTTGATCGTGCGCAGTTCTCCGGCCTTGCCGGTGAAGGCTGCGGTGCCAAGGTACGTGAACGCCTGATTGCCGGAAGCCGTGGCGTTGGCATCGATGTCCGACAGGTCGAACCGGTCACCGCCGGTGCCCGAGAAGTCGAAGATCGTGTCACGGCCGCTGGTCGACACCGTCGAATCGGCTCGAGCCTTGAAGACGAAGATATCGGCGCCAGCGCCGCCTACCAGGTCATCTGCACCGCTACCACCATGCAGCACGTCATTGCCGCTGCCGCCGTTCAGGGCATCGTTGCCCGCGCCGCCGGTGAGCAGGTTGGCGCCGCCATTGCCGTAAAGCTTGTCGGCATGGCTTGAACCCGTCAGCCGCTCGATCGAAACATAGACATCACCCTTGGCATCGCCGGTGTTGATGGCCGCATTGGCGAGGCTTGCGGTCACGCCAGCAGACGCAGCCGAATAGGAAGCAACGTCCGTTCCTGCCGCGCCGTCAAGCCTGTCAGCACCAGCACCACCCTTCAGAAGGTTGTTGCTGGAATTGCCCTGCAGGGTATCGGCATAGCTGGAGCCGATCAGGTTCTCGATGCCGCTCAACGTGTCGCCTGCGGCATGGCCGCCTGTTGCAGTGCCCTGGAGGCTGACCTTTACCGCAGCTGATCCGGCGTAGGTTGCCGTATCGGAATCGGCGCCGCCTTCGAGGGTATCCGCACCAGCGCTGCCCTTGAGCAAGTCGTCGCCGCCGTGACCTTTGATGGTGTCGTTGCCGGCAAGACCGTCGATGAAGTCGGCACCCGTCGTACCGGTGAGCACGTCATTCCCGTCCGTTGCCCCATCGGATATCGGCGTCGGCCACTCCTTGCCGATCTCGTCGTTGTTTGACAGGAGGGGTGAGTTACTTCTGAAGTAGTAGTACCCCCATTGCCCCTCGCCGAGTTCGTTGTTGGTGAATTCGACGCCGGAAATCTTGTCGGCGCTACTGTGACTACCGTCGGAATAGAGAGTGTAGCCGCCCCCTGCGAGATAGTTTCCGTCTACCTGGATGTTGGAGACCGAACCGTATTGATTGTTGATCATCACAGCTGAAGTCTGGCCGTTCTCATTGATGATCGTGTTGTGTCGAATATCGACGTCTGAAACGCCGCCGTTGATCTCGATACCATCGTAGTGCGGACCACCCAATGACGTGCCAGCACGTACATCCGGAGCATTCATGTCGTGGATATAGTTGTCCTGGATGAGGCTCGCCCCGGTTACATTGATGCCGTTCTCCACGTCATGGATATCGTTGCGCAAGAATGTGCCCGAACCGTAAATACCGTTTGCACCGTCTTTGCTGCTTCCAACGTTTTGAATCTCGCTGTCCTTGACGACGGTGCCGGTAATGCCTGGCTTGATCCAGATGCTCGTCCAATCGGTAGACGTTATGCGGGTATTCTGAATCGTAACATTGTCGGCCATGACCCAAATGGTGCCTTTGACATCGAGAGCGTCGATGACGGTGCCTGCCTTAGTGACATTCACATCGCCTGATGCAGTCAGGGTCACTCCATCAGGAAGACCGGTACTCTTCGCGTCTGGAAATCCCGTAAGCGTTTTGGTTGGGTTAATAGCCATACTAGAGGCCCTCTTTCAATTTTGGAGTTGGCGGAGTTAAATCTCCAAACAGGCGAACCGTGCCGAACCACCGTCCCAAGCACCCGCTTCACGCAAATTTTCGGCGTGACGTTTTTTACTCACTTGCGAAGTCAGCGCGTGATGCAAGGAACTGGCATAGCGGTTCGCCGCGCGATTGCGTCGAATGCTGATGGGATCCAGAGGCGGTGTTTGGCCGCCTCTGGCCTGTTGTGGATCAAGGGGTTGAGGCCGCGGACGCGGCCTCGTCGCGCTACAGCACGAAATATCCCTTCGACAGCGAGACCGCATCATCCAGGTGGATGGCGAAATCGACCTTCCTGTCGCCGTTGACATCGCCGTAGACGTAGGTGTCGGAGGCGTCCTTGATCGTGCGCAGTTCTCCGGCCTTGCCGGTGAAGGCTGCGGTGCCAAGGTACGTGAACGCCTGATTGCCGGAAGCCGTGGCGTTGGCATCGATGTCCGACAGGTCGAACCGGTCACCGCCGGTGCCCGAGAAGTCGAAGATCGTGTCACGGCCGCTGGTCGACACCGTCGAATCGGCTCGAGCCTTGAAGACGAAGATATCGGCGCCAGCGCCGCCTACCAGGTCATCTGCACCGCTACCACCATGCAGCACGTCATTGCCGCTGCCGCCGTTCAGGGCATCGTTGCCCGCGCCGCCGGTGAGCAGGTTGGCGCCGCCATTGCCGTAAAGCTTGTCGGCATGGCTTGAACCCGTCAGCCGCTCGATCGAGACATAGACGTCGCCCTTGGCATCGCCGGTGTTGATGGCCGCATTGGCGAGGCTTGCGGTCACGCCAGCAGACGCAGCCGAATAGGAAGCAACGTCCGTTCCTGCCGCGCCGTCAAGCCTGTCGGCACCAGCACCACCCTTCAGAAGATTGTTGCTGGAATTGCCTTGCAGGGTATCGGCATAGCTGGAGCCGATCAGGTTCTCGATGCTGCTCAACTTGTCGCCTGCGGCATGGCCGCCTGTTGCGGTGCCCTGGAGGCTGACCTTTACCGCAGCTGATCCGGCGTAGGTTGCCGTATCGGAATCGGCGCCGCCTTCGAGGGTATCCGCACCAGCGCCGCCTTTGAGCAAGTCGTCACCGGCAAGCCCCTTGTAAGTCTCGGCACCAGCATTTGTCTTTCCGGTGAGAGGCAAATTGTCCTCGCCTGCGGTACCGGTATAAACAACTGTCGTATCAGGCAGGGTGTCGAGGTCGGTATTTCCATACACGACCGGGTCGGCGTCATGGAACGCGAAATCGCCCCAGTAGCCGCCACCGATCTGATTGTTGCTGATCTTGATCGAGGCGTCGTCCAAGACGCCACCGCCCTTGCGGCCGTCAACCTGGACGGTGTAGCCGCCACCGACCAGGCGATTGCCGTCGACGGTGATGTCGGCCAGGTCACCGAACGTGTTGCCCATGCCGATGGCCGCGGTCTGCGAATGATCGTTGATGATCGTATTGCCGATAATGTCGATGTTCCGCCCGCTGGTCATCTGGATGCCGTCGTAGTGCGGATCCGACTTTCCTGTGTGCCGCAGGTTGTGAATGTAGTTGCCCTCGACAACAGCCGGTCCCCAGACGTTCATGCCGTTTTCAGCGTCGTGGAGGTCGTTGCGCAGGAAGGTCCCGAAGCCGTAAATGGCGTTGTCAGTGGTACCGCGACCATCGATTTCACTGTCCTTGAGCGTGAAGCCGCTGGCATCGTCCATGACCCTGAGGGCATGCCACGGGGTGTTGGAAATCAGCTTGATGTTGCTCATCGTCACATTCTTGGCGTCGATGATGATATCGCCAGTGACTTCCATATTGCTGATGACCGCGTTGTCCTCAGTGATACGAAGCGTGCCCGTATGCTTCGTCATCGCGACTCCGGCCTTGACACCGGTGGTGGTTGCATCAGGAAAACCTGCCGTCGTCGCCGTGGCGACAGTCGCTGCGCCGGTGCCCTCTGCGACCGTGCCCACTGCGACGGTGCTCGAGGCATCGGTCGTTGCGCTGCTGCTCAGCGCGCTGGTGCTGGCAGCGGATTTCGGAGCAGGTTGAAAACCTTCGGTTCCCTCGGCGTTGATGGCGGTATCGGCCTGGGAGAAGCCGTCCCAATCACTGTCAACGCTTGCGGTGTCATCATCGGTCGATGCGCTGCTGACGAACTCGAATGATCCGTCGTCAGAAATTCCTGCCTCGTGGCGAACGTCACGCGCCCCAAAACCTTCCATGATGTTATAGCCGTGATCGGCAGCGTCGAAGGTTTCGTTCAGCGCGCTTTTGGACGAAACCGTTGTTTCCTGAGCTTCGCTCGCCGGGTCGATAACGCCAAGAGGATTCCCCTGGATATTTTCCTCTGCCAAGCCACTCGCAGTTGTATTCAATAGTGTTCGTGCCACTGTTTTATTGCCTTTCTCCTCAGCCCTTGAACCCCAATTCAAGATGGACCTACTACTAAGCAGGCTACCTCTTTTTAGGTAAGCCAAGCTTATAACAGGGAGGAGTAATGCAACTTCTAAAGAGGTGCAATGCGGTCAAAAACGGCCAAGTATATTTAGACACCCCGCCCAATTTCAGTCTTAATATTGCCATAAAATACTTAATTAACCGCTTCACATTGAAATATTTGGTGAATTTTCGGTGTTTTAAATAAAATTAAATTTTCGAAAATTTTTTAAAACATCGCGCGAAATTGCAACCTGCAGTGTGACTAGCACTCTGAAAAGATTTGCAAAAAAATTTGGAAGGATGGCAGGAGGCATTTTGGAGCCACAAAAAAGAAGGGCCCGTAATTTTTTTTCAAAAATTAATTCTATTCAACCGTAAGGGCTTCAGAACACTTGGCTCAACCAGCTTTACTGGCTGTCGAGTGGTGAGAAATGCGGAAATTGAAGTGAAAAAGGCGCTGCGCCTAGCCAGCCAAGTGATTCGCGGATGAACGCTCACAAGGCGTTTGAGATGGCTATCGGCGGCTGACCGCGCCTTAACGACCGCTCCAGCGGCCGAGCGCGGCGCCGAGTGCTGAGCGACGACCGGTTCCGATGGCCAGACGCATCACTTCTCCGACAACTATACCTGATCGGAACAGCACCGATGCCAATGCGCCGTGATGCCGGCGATAGTATTTAATGCGATTGGCAGTCATGAGAGCGGTGAGGACGTCGCTACTGTGATAATCGCCGCCAATATGAACGGCCTGGGACGTCGGAACGTAAAGCACATCGAGGCCCGCGGCTCGAGCGCGCTGAAGATAGTCGACCTCCTCGCTGTAGAGGAAGAAACTCTCATCCCAATCGCCGATCACTTCACGGGCTCTGGCAGAAACCAGCAAGATTGCACCGGTTGCCCATTCGATCGGTCCGCCATCCCGGTATAGCGAAGGACGATCGACGATTTCACCAAGCCCCATTCGCGCAGCCTTCGTGCCTCCCAGCAGTGCTTCGGACCACGCGGTTACTATCGATGGCTCCCGGCGAATGGATTTCGCAACGGCGCCGTCCTCGCCCCGAACCTGCGGCACCGCCACGCCGACCGAGGAATTGCTGAGGCCCGCATACAAACGGCTTATCGAACCGGGCCGCAGGCGAATATCCGGATTGAGAACAAGCAGATCCGCAGAAGGATCCATCGTCGCAGTCGCCGCATTGATCCCGGCAGAATAGCCGCCATTGCGACCCGTTCGAATAACGCGCGCACCTATCGGATGAGCAAGTGCCAGGTCGACGGAATGATCGTGGCTGTCGTTGTCGACGACAATCACTTCATACTGCTCGATGCCTTCAAGACCCGCCCGCAGTGAATCAAGCAAGCCTGATAGAACGGAGGCGCTGTTGTAGGTGACCGTTACGATCGAAAGCTTTCGCGCATCCGCGGGTTCGGGCGCGATCCTGTTGTCGTTCAGCGGCTCTCTCTGTTTTGTCGAAGCATCCATTTCGCGCTCTCATATCCGGCGACACCCGCAGCAGGGCTTTTGCAATCCTTGTCGGAAAAGCGTCCGCACAGAAAGACTGCCGAGAGAGGTAGCCTGGGCCTCGCTCGTATCTGCCGCTAATCCGGAAAGATAAGTGGGCGCCAGTCGAGATAATCCTATCGGCGCATGTCGATACCATTGCCGACATGCCGGACGTGGTTCCGTAAGCCTTTGAGGGCGCTGGAATATCTCGGAGGATTTTCTAGCATATCGCCAGAAATCGCTAAAATGAATTTGGCGTCTCACAAGGACGCTTGCCCCAAGTCCATCGCCATTCCGTTGAGACGGCAAGGTATCAGGAGCTTTCATGCCGATTGAATTTCATCATTCATTGCCTTCAAAGAAGCAAAATGCAGCATCGGACAACGGCGGACATCGGCAAGCCCCTCTCGAACAAGACACGTTCGACAGGCTGCATGCGATTGATTTGACCTCGCGCAAGACGAGAGTACAGGTCGACCGCTACCTCGATGTTGCAAAGCGCGGCTTGCCGCGCATGCACAAAAGCGGTGCATTCGGTCATACGCTGCGCGCCGTCGAAGTAAATTCGCAGTGGTCGGAACGCCTCGAAGGCGACAGCCTCCGTTACACCGCAATCGTCGCCCTCGGGTTGTCCTATGTCGACAAGGCGACCCAGCGTTACATATTGGGTGGCGAAACGGCATTCGATCTGGCCCACACATGCGCGGCCCGCGCCGCGACATCCGCGGATACGGGTGCGATCGCGCTCGCCGCCTGGGCTTCCGCTGAGGCGGGCCGCTTTCACGCAACTGCGCTTTTTCGCCTGCTTGGTCAGGTGCTCGCTTCGGATGTTCCCATCGCAACGGTCCAGTGTGCGTGGGCACTCAGCGCCGGTTTGGCCGCTGCGCAATTCGGGGACACGCAACATCTGGTCGCTCTGGCGACGAAGCGGCTGATGTCGGGGCGGTCTTCATCAGGCCTGTTCCCGCACATGCTACCGGCGTCGGCCAGCGGGCGTCTACGCGCGCACATAGGCTGTTTTGCAGATCAGGTTTACCCGATACAGGCACTTTCCCGTCTTCATGCCGCACAGCCGAACGCAATTGCATTGTCGGCGGCCGAGGCCTGTGCTGAGCGAATTTGCGCACTGCAGGGGCCGTCCGGCCAATGGTGGTGGCACTACGATACGCGTGACGGTGGCGTCGTTGAGGGTTACCCGGTCTACAGCGTTCACCAGCACGCAATGGCCCCGATGGCATTGCTCGATCTTCTTGAAGCCGGAGGTCGTGACCACTCGCAAGCAATCGTCAAAGGCATGCGGTGGCTCGACGAACATCCCGAGGTCTCGACACCACTGGTCGCGGCGGAAAAAGGTGTGATCTGGCGCAAGGTTGCGCGGCGCGAACCCCGCAAAGCTGCGAGAGCCATATCAGCGGTCACGACGGCACTGATGCCGGGCCTGCATATCCCGGGACTGGACATGGTCTTTCCGCCAAGCCGGGTGGACTACGAATGCCGCCCCTACGAGTTGGGCTGGCTTTTCTACGCCTGGCTTTCGGGGGGCGTGGTCAACGGGTTAGCCCCCGGCCCAGCAGCGGAGACGCCCGCGCATTTTAAGGAGATTTGATATGCATAGGCAACGCCAGCTTCTGTTCGGCATGTACATGGATGCCGTGTGCATGGATGATGTCATCGAGCGGTGCCGAACGGCTCTCGCCACACGCCGGCGAATTCTCCTGGGTGTGCTGAACGCCGCAAAGGTCGTGGAGTTGCACAGGAATACCTTATTGCGTGAATCGCTGATGGAGTGCGATCTTTTGCTGGCGGATGGCCAGTCCATCGTTTGGGCGAGCAAGCTACTCGGGCGGCCCTTGCCGGAACGCGTCGCAGGCATCGATATCTTCACCCGTCTTCTCTTCCTCGCGCATCGCGACGACCGATCCATTGCACTCCTGGGCGCCAAACCCGAGGTGCTGGAGGAAATGCGGCGCGTTATTGCACGGCGCTTTCCCGGCCTGAGGATCGCCTACAGCCATCACGGATATTATGAGGCCGCCGAAGCCGGCCAGATCGCAGCCGATATCCGGGATTCCGGCGCCGACATGCTCTTCCTCGGAATGACCTCGCCCAAGAAGGAAATTTTTCTGGGATCCTATGGCGCGTCTCTCAACGTTCCGGTGCTGCATGGCGTCGGCGGTTCGTTCGACATCATGGCCGGCCTGACAAAACGCGCGCCCATCGCCTGGCAGAAAGCCGGATTGGAGTGGGCCTACAGGCTGCTACAGGAGCCTCGGCGGCTGTGGTGGCGCTATCTGAAAACCAACACCAGCTTCATCCAGCTGACCGCCCGCGAAATGCTTCATCCCGCGCGCGCCTTCAGGACTGGTGCGAACCAAAATATAGCGTCCGGCAATGCGAGAATTCTGGATGCGCAACTTCGGAGCGTCGCCGATGACTGAAGTGTTCAAAGGCAAACTGGCCATATTGGGGATGGGATACATCGGTTTGCCCACCGCCGTTGCAATCGCGACGCGCGGGATCGACGTGATCGGGGTCGATATCAATCCGGCCACCGTCGCGGCGTTGTCGCGCGGCGAAGTGCCGTTCGTCGAACCGGATCTCGCCGTCGGGGTCAGCGGCGCCGTTGCAATGGGGCGGCTGACCGCGACGACCAAAACACCGGAAGCGGACGCTTTTATCATCGCGGTGCCGACGCCCTTCAACGAGGATCGAACCGCCGATTTGTCTTATGTAAAGGCTGCGGCCGAGCAAATCGCTCCAATGCTGAGATCCGGGAACATCGTGGTTCTGGAGTCCACCTCTCCCCCAGGAACGACGCAGAAGGTGGGGGACTGGATCGGAGCCATTCGACCGGATCTGAGGATGCCGCGCGACGGTGAAACCGGTGCGGATGTGTTCGTAGCCCATTGCCCGGAGCGCGTTCTTCCGGGCCGCATCATGATCGAGATGATCACCAACGACCGCGTCATCGGCGGCCTGACGCCGAAATGTGCGGAGAAGGCGGCCTCGATTTATCGCCTGTTTGCTCAGGGTGAAATTCTTTTGACTGATGCAGCAAGCGCCGAAATGGCAAAGCTCGTGGAAAATGCCTATCGCGATGTCAACATCGCGTTTGCCAACGAGATTTCCCTTATCACCGAATCCCTTCACATCGATGTCTGGGAAGTGATCCGTCTGGCCAACAGGCATCCGCGCGTCAGCATCCTGAGCCCGGGGCCGGGTGTCGGCGGACATTGCATCCCTGTGGACCCCTGGTTCATCGTCTCGGCGGCCCCTGGGCTCGCGCGGTTGATCCGCACAGCCCGCGAGGTCAACGATCATCGGCCGCACCACGTCGCCGAGCAGGTCGTCGAGAAGGCAAGAAGGTTCCGCTCGCCCACGGTTGCCTGCCTGGGTCTGACCTTCAAGGCCAACGTCGATGACGTTCGGGAAAGTCCCGCAATCGAAGTTGTCGGGTTGATCGCCAAATCACTGCCGGAGGTCGACATTCTCGTGGCTGACCCCTATGTCAGCTCCATGCCGGCGCTGCTGGAAAAGTACGACAATCTCCGCCTTGAGGGCGCATATCAGGCGGTGGAGCGCGCCGACATCGTGGTCCTTCTCGTCGAGCACGAGCCCTTCAAAGCCATGAGGCATACGCGCCTCGGAGGCAAGGTTGTGTACGACACGCGTGGCGCCTGGCATTAAAGACGGGAACCGGCCATGCCGGAGCGGTTCACACGACGGGGCCAGGCAGGATGCATTTCGAGCGGGTGGCGGATTTCGATATCGTGGTGATCGGTGGCGGTATTGTCGGGCTGTCGACAGCCATGCAGTTATCGCAACGTTTTCCAGGCCTTTCCCTCGCCGTGCTGGAAAAAGAGCCGATGCTTGCCGGTCATCAGACCGGGCGCAACAGCGGTGTCATCCATGCCGGCGTCTATTATGAGCCCGGCAGCCTGAAGGCAAAGTTCTGCCGGGAAGGCAGCGCCGCGACGATGCAGTTCTGCAAGGAATATGGCATCCGCTTCGATCAGCGCGGAAAAATGCTCGTGGCCACCGGCACCGACGAGTTGCCGCGCATGGAAAAGCTATACGAACGTGCCCTTGCCAACGGTCTTGAAATTCACCGCGTCAGCAAGGAAGAGCTGACAGAACGCGAACCGCATATTGCAGGTCTTGGGGCGCTCTTCGTTCCGGCATCAGGCATCGTCGACTATGGCGAGGTGACGCGGTGCATGGGAGCGCTCTTCCTTGAAGCCGACGGTACGATCATGACCGATGTCGAAGTGTGCGACATCCGCGAACAGGCAAACGGCGTCGAGATCGCTCTCAATACCGGCATGTTGCTCACCGCCCGGCACGTGATTGCTTGCGCCGGGGTCAATGCCGACCGCCTGGCGCGCATGTGCGGCCTTGCGAAAGACCTCGCCATTATCCCCTTCCGCGGCGAGTATTTCCGCCTTGGCGCCGACAAGAACCGGATCGTCGACCATCTCATTTATCCCATACCGGAACCATCGCTGCCATTCCTCGGCGTCCATCTGACGCCGATGATCGCCGGGTTCGTCACGGTCGGACCCAACGCGGTACTCGCATTTGCGCGTGACGGATACAGCTTCGGAGACGTCGATCCCAAGGATCTCTGGGAGATGATTCGCTTTCCGGGATTTCGCCGCGTCATAACGAACAACATGCGGTATGGACTGGGTGAAATGGCCAATTCACTCAGCCGCCGCCGTTACCTCGCGCTGTGCCAGCGCTACTGCCCGGAGTTGGAACTGGCCGATCTGCATCCGCATCCCGCAGGCATCCGCGCCCAGGCGGTCAGCCGTGATGGTCGCCTGCTGCATGACTTCCTGATCGAACGGACGGCACGCACGGTCCATGTGCTCAACGCACCATCGCCCGCCGCCACTTCGGCATTGCCGATCGGCAGGTATATTGCCGACATCGCCGAGACCCATTTCGCCTACGCGCAATCCCTGAATTGAGCCAACGGGAATGGGAGCCCTCAAGGCTGTCAGGATGCGGGGTATCGCCTCTACCACCACCAAAGGGATAACTGGATCGAACCATGTTTTAGACTACGCTTATAGTCCAAGCCGACCCATCTGGATCCGCAATGCGGAAGCCAGATTTCAGTTGTGGAAGGAGCGAGCCATCAGCACTAACGAGGGTGAATATCTGAATCCCGCACTCGCCGAAGATCACCATGCGTTCGGGTATCAGGGTAATATGGGTGGTGATACAAACAATATGCCCCGCCTACGCTGGCGGGCGGTTGTGCTCTTCCTCGCGGTTGCCGCGGCTGGCCATGTCGGCTTTATCTGGCTGAGTTCGCTGTAAAGCGCCAAAAGCGGCTGGTCTCTCGGGTTGCACACAAAGCGTTCAATCAGTCACAGAAAGCTCGTCTTGAACAAACCGACGCGTAGTCCGCATGCATGCGCCCCGCCTCCAAATCCGCCTTGTCGACTTCGTCGACAAAGGTGCCGTCCTCATCACCAGAACACGGTCGCACATATGGGCAATAACCAAGAGGTCATGGCTGAGGTCAGTTCCTTGTTCGCGCAGGTCGCTCAAGAAACATAAACCAACCGTTGAATGATCCGCGCGCACCAATGCTATCCGAGTTCACTTCCCCGATGAGTTGCCCGTATCAATTCGCGAGAAGGCGGCGAGAACGGTGCGCTCGGACTGCATGAGATAAGCCTCGAGTGCTGCGGAAGCCTCGGCCGTCATCCCGGCTTCCAGCTTTTCGAGGATCGCCGCATTCAACTCGACATAGGGGGCGTGCAACAGCTCTGGATCGGCGAGAAGGCCGAAGCTGAGCCGCAGTTCTGCGGCGATCTGGGCATAGAAGGCATTCAGCCGCTGACTGTCGGCTAGGTCGACGATCGCTGCGTGAAAGACCATGTTCTCGCTACCGACCGTGCCCCATTGCTTTCCATCGCCTGCGATCCGAGCGCGCTCGACCGCCGCGCGCATGCGCGCCACCGCCGGATGGTTCGGATAGGCCTTGGCAAGCGCCTGGCATTCGATCATGCGGCGCACCCGGTAGATGTCGATGATCGAGGCCATGCTGGGCGTGGCAACAAAAACACCCCGATTAGGTTCGTGCCGCAAAAGACCTTCCTTGGTCAAAAGCCGGAAGGCCTCACGCAGCGAATTGCGCGACACGTCCAGACCGGCACTAAGCGCCGCCTCGGACAGGCGCTGGCCAGGCTTCAATTCGCCGGCAATCAGCTTGTCGCGAATCTCTTCCGCGAGCCGCGGCGCAAGCGCCAATGTGTTATCCTGCTCAACCATCAAAGCCCCTTATACGTGGACACGCCTGAACAGGCCGGTCCTCGCGCATCGATATAGCGGTTCGCGCACCGTGGGAACCATGAGAGGAGCGACGCGAACAGACAGATCACGGCGACGTCAGGTATGGTTCACGGCCTGTCTGGCAGACATGGAATAAGCAGCCCCGCAGCGGATTCCTTATCGTTGATGGCACGAAAGGAGGCAAGCGCGGCACGCAACGTGGCCAAATTTTGCTCCGATCAAGGGCATTCTGTGCCCAAACAAGGTTCAAATCGCTCAACATTTGTACAATTTAGTAGAACGATAGAATAAAATCGTTGAACAATCTTGACAGAATTGTGAAACGCGACGACGCTAGGCCCTGTCAACAAAGTCAAGTGGGCTGACCCATGGGAGATCAGGGCCGTCCGCACATGAGGAGAGGGTTCATGGAACAGCCAGCTATTTCGTCCGCCGGTATCGCACCGGCCAAGCCGTCGGGGATGTCGGTCAAGTCGCGCCGCTCGGCTCTGATGGCCGCCATCTTCCTGATGTCGATGTCTGCCGTCGGCCCCGGCTTCATCACGCAGACCGCCACATTCACGGTCAAGCTCGGCGCGGCATTCGCCTTCGGCATTCTCGTTTCAATCCTGATTGACTTCGTCGTCCAGGCAAACATCTGGCGGATCGTCACCATTACCCGCATGCGTGCCTCCGACATCGCAAATGCGGCGATACCCGGCTCTGGCTATTTCCTCGCTGTCCTCGTCATCATCGGCGGACTGTTCTTCAATATCGGCAATATCGGCGGCGCCGGCCTTGGCTTCAACGCGATGATCGACCTCGATCCGAAGATCGGCGGCCTGATCGGCGCACTCGCGGCGATTGGCATCTTCCTGTCGCGGCGCGCGGGCGTGGCCATGGATCGCGTCGTCTATGTGGCAGCCTTCATCAAGCTCGCTCTCATTCTCTACGCGACAATCGTATCCGGTCCGCCCATCGCAGAAGCCCTGCGCCAGACCGTCCTGCCCGATGTCATCGACTTCGCGACGATCACGACCATCGTCGGCGGCACTGTTGGCGGTTACATCACCTATGCCGGGGCGCATCGCCTGCTGGACAAGGGTACGGTTGGCGTTGAAAATCTCGCCGCCGTGAACAGGGCAGCATTGAGCGGCATCGCGATTACCGGCGTGCTTCGGTACATTCTGTTCCTCGCCGTGCTCGGTGTCGTCGCAAGCGGCGTCGTCATCGACTTGTCGGGCAAAGCGGCAAATCCGGCCGGCCAAGCGTTTCATGCTGCCGCGGGCGATATCGGCTTGCGTCTGTTCGGCGCAGTCTTCCTTGCCTCGGCGATGACCAGCATCATCGGTGCTGCCTACACGTCGGTCTCCTTCCTGACCGCGTTCAAGAAGGATATGACGGAGCGGCAGCGCAACTTCGCCACCGTCGGCTTCATTGCCATCTCACTGATCGCCTACATGCTGATAACCACCCCGCCGGCCGCCATGCTGGTCTTCGTTGGCGGATTGAACGGCCTCGTCTTGCCGGTCGGCCTGTCGATCTTCATGTATGCCGTCTGGGCTCGCTCGGATCTGTTGGGCGGTTATCGCTATCCGCGCTGGCTGCTGGTGCTGGGCGTGCTGACGTGCGTACTCACTTGGTACATGGGCTATAAATCGATCGGCCCGATCTTCGCCCTGCTTTCGGCTGCTTGAGGAGAACAAACATGACTGCCATCGATCTGAACAGCGACCTCGGTGAGAGCTACGGCGCCTGGGGCATGGGCGATGACACGGCAATGCTTGCCGTCGTCTCCAGCGCCAACGTGGCCTGCGGCTTCCACGCCGGCGACCCCGTCGGCATCCTGAAGACCGTCAGGGCGGCCGTCGAGAAAAATGTTTCGATCGGGGCGCATGTCTCCTACCCGGATCGCGTCGGCTTCGGCCGGCGCGACATGGACGTCACCAGTGCGGAACTGACCGCCGACGTCATCTACCAGATTGGCGCACTGAAGGGTGTTGCCGCTGCAGCCGGCGTCACCGTCGGCTACGTGAAGCCGCATGGCGCACTCTACAACCGCATCGCCCACGACCCGAAACAGGGCCAGGCGGTGATCGACGGCATCAAGGCCATTGATCCATCGCTGGTACTGATGGGGCTGGCCGGAGCGCCGATCCTCGATCTCGCCCGCAGATCCGGCTTGAAGGTTGTCGCCGAAGCCTTCGCCGATCGCGCCTACACGCCGGACGGCCAGCTCGTCTCGCGTCGCGAAGCGGGCGCCGTTCTGCACGACACGCAGCTGATCGCCAGGCGCATGCTGCAACTCGCCCATGATGGCACGCTGGAAGCCATCGACGGCTCGACGATCAAGATCGATGCCCAGTCGATCTGCGTGCATGGCGACAGCCCCGGTGCCGTCGCCATCGCCCGGGAAATTCGCCGCGCCTTCGAGGCTGACGGCATCATCATCCGGTCGTTCCTGGCCGGCTGACAAAAAAAACGAGGGAGGGAGCCCGATGATCGCCATGGAACATCTTCGCCACGTCAACGCCGAGCCGGCCCGCGCTGCCCGCCAGCGTTATCGCACCGGCAATGTGGAACCGACCTCGGGCATTGCCCCCGGCTTCACCCAGGCCAACATGATCGTTCTGCCCCGTGACTGGGCCTTCGATTTCCTGCTCTATGCGCAGCGCAACCCGAAGGCTTGCCCGGTGCTTGATGTGTCGGATCCGGGCTCCCATTCGACCCTGCTCGCGCCCGGCGCTGACCTGCGCCAGGATCTGCCGCTCTACCGTATCTGGCGCGACGGCAAGCTGGCCGGGGAAACGACCGATGCGACGGACGCCTGGGCCGAATATCCCGATCTCGTCAGTTTCCTGATCGGCTGCAGCTTCACCTTCGAAACCCCGATGATCGAGGCCGGCATCGAAATCCGCCATATCACCGACAAGTCCAATGTGCCGATGTATCTGACCAGCACGCCCTGCCGACCGGCAGGGCGCCTGCATGGCAACATGGTCGTCTCCATGCGCCCCATCCCCGCGTCGCGCGTGGCGGATGCGGCGACGATCTCCGGCCGTTTCCCGGCGGTTCACGGTGCGCCCGTCCATGTCGGCGCGCCCGAGGAGATCGGCATCAAGGACCTGTCGAAGCCGGAATTCGGCGATGCCGTGCGCATCGAACCCGGCGAAGTCCCGGTCTTCTGGGCCTGCGGCGTGACACCCCAGGCGGCCGTGATGGCATCCGGCGTGCCCTTTGCCATTACCCATGCGCCGGGGCATATGTTCATCACCGACATTCCCGATTCAGCCTATCACGCCTGAGGTCCCGATGCGTTTCCTGCCCGTCAGCCTGACAGTCCTGCTTGTCGAACTCGCCGATCTCGACGAGACGCTGGCGCTATTTGCCTCGCTCGAAACCGATCCGGTTGATGGCATCATCGACATGGTGCCTGCCGCCCGCACCCTGATGATCCGATTTCGGCCGGAAAAGCTCAGCGTGGAGAAGCTCGCCGGTGAAATCGCCACGCGCGATCTCTCGGCCCGTATTGCGCCCTCCGACAAACTTATCGAGATCCCCGTCCGCTATGACGGCGAGGACCTTGCGGACGTCTCGGAACTCACCGGCCTTTCGGTTGAAGACGTCATCCGCCGCCACACGGAAAGCACCTTCACCGTCGCCTTCTGCGGCTTCGCGCCCGGCTTCGGCTATCTGGTCGGCGGCGATCCGGCCCTGCAGGTGCCGCGCCGCCAGAGCCCGCGCACGAAGATCCCTGCCGGCTCGGTGGCGCTTGCCGGCGCCTTTTCCGGCGTCTATCCGCAGGCCAGCCCCGGCGGCTGGCAGATCATCGGCACGACGCCCGAAAAAATGTGGGACCTGTCGCGGGATCCGCCGGCCCTGTTCCAGCCTGGTTATCGGGTGCGCTTCTTCGATCTCGAAAAGAAACCCGTCTCTATTTCTAGCGGCCCGTCGAAAGCGGCCGCCGCCACGACGTCCGATATCGATGCCGGCGCCCTGACGCTCAGGGTGCTGGCCGCGCCCATGCCGGCTCTGTTGCAGGATCTCGGCCGCTTTGGCCAGACCGGCCAGGGCGTCTCATCGTCCGGCGCGCTCGATCAGGGGGCGCTGAAAGCCGCCAATCGTGTCGTCGGAAATCCGGTCGGCACGCCTTGCCTCGAAATCATCCTCGGTGGCTTTTCCTTCGAGGTTTCCGGCCGCGCAGTCGTGGCGTTCACCGGCGCCCCCTGCCCGATCGTCATCCGCGACGCCTCGGGCCGCACGATCGAAGCGCAGACCTATCGGCCCATCTCGCTGGAACCCGGCGACGTCGTCACCTTTGGCCAGGCGCCCAAGGGCACGCGCAGCTATCTGGCAATGCGTGGCGGCTTTGCGGTTAAGCCGGTCCTCGGCAGCGCTTCCACCGATACGCTGGCCATCGTCGGACCGGAGCCTGTCGTGGCCGGCACGGTGCTGACCGTTGACGAAGAGACCTCGGCGCTGACCAGCGTTTCGCTGACCGAGACGCCGGTCTTCGAGCATCCGGCGACGGGCGAAATCGTCACGCTTGATGTGGTCATGGGGCCGCGCAGCGACTGGTTCACCGAAAAAGGCATAGCCACGCTTTCATCCCAGCTCTGGCAGGTGACGCCGCAATCGAACCGCGTCGGCATCCGGCTGTCCGGCGACGTTTCGCTGGAGCGCAGGGACAAGGCCGAACTTCCGAGCGAAGGCACGGCGACCGGAGCGATCCAGGTGCCGCATAGCGGCCAGCCGGTGCTCTTCCTCGCCGACCATCCGCTCACCGGCGGCTATCCGGTGATCGGCACCGTCGCCGAATACCATCTCGATCTCGCCGGGCAGATCCCTGTCAATGCCAAGATCCAATTCCGGCCCGTGACGACCTTTGCCGACATCAAGCCTGCCAGGGCCTGAGACGCGAACGGACGCAGGACCAACAAGAACAGTGAGGAGACGTCCATGAAGAAAGTGCTCATCGCCAATCGCGGCGAAATTGCCGTCCGCATCATCCGGGCCTGTCGCGACCATGGCCTGCAATCGGTCACCGTCTATGCCGATCCGGACATGGATGCGCTGTTCGTCAAGCTGGCAGACGAGGCCTACGGGCTCGAAGGCAGCCGCCCGGCCGAGACCTATCTCGACATCGAAAAGCTGATCGGAATCGCCAGGCGCGCCGGCGCGGATGCAGTGCATCCGGGTTATGGCTTCTTGTCCGAGCGGGCCGAGTTCGCCCGCGCTGTCATCGACGCCGGCCTGATCTGGATTGGTCCCGATCCGCATGTCATCGAAGCGCTTGGCGACAAGGTCGAAGCCCGGCGGATCGCCACCAGCGTTGGTGCACCGCTGGTCGCCGGCAGCGACGGCCCTGTCGAGACGGCGGCCGAGGTCGTCGCCTTTGCGGAACAGCACGGCCTGCCGGTCGCCATCAAGGCCGCTCACGGCGGCGGTGGCCGCGGGTTGAAGGTCGCCTGGAAGATGGAAGACGTCGCCGAACTCTATGAGTCTGCCGTGCGCGAGGCCAAAGCCGCCTTCGGCCGTGGCGAATGCTTCCTCGAACGCTTTCTCGACCGTCCGCGCCACATCGAGGCACAGGTTCTGGCCGACAAGCATGGCAATGTGCTGGTGCTCGGCACGCGCGACTGCTCGCTGCAGCGGCGCAACCAGAAGCTCGTCGAGGAAGCCCCCGCGCCGTTTCTCTCGGACGCCCAGCGCCAGTCGATCCACGATGCTGCAAAACGCATCTGCGCCGCCGCCGGTTATTCGGGCGCCGGCACGGTCGAGTTTTTGCTTGGCGTCGACGGCACGATCTCCTTCCTCGAGGTCAACACCCGTCTACAGGTCGAGCATCCCGTGACCGAAGAAACGACCGGCATCGACCTCGTCGTCGAACAGTTCCGCATCGCCGACGGCTTGCCACTGCGTATCACCGAGACGCCGGCTCCGCGCGGCCATTCGATCGAGTTCCGCATCAATGCCGAGGATCCGGGCCGTGGCTTCCTGCCGACGCCGGGTACCATCACCATGTTCGACGCCCCCTCCGGCCCCGGTATTCGCCTCGACAGCGGCGTGGTCTCCGGCTCGACCGTGCCTGGCACCTTCGATTCCCTGATGGCCAAGCTGATCGTCACGGGCGCGACCCGCGAAGAGGCGTTGAAGCGCGCCCGCCGCGCGCTCAAGGAGTTCAGGATTGAAGGGATCGCCACCGTCCTTCCTTTCCATCGCGCGGCCATGGAGTCCTCGGACTTCACAGGTGAAGACGGATTCAAGGTCCACACGCGCTGGATCGAGACCGATTTCGCGTCCACCCTCGAGGCGCAAGCCCGGCCTGAACCTGTGGCTGATACCTCGCTGATCCGCACCCACGTCGAGATCGACGGCAGGCGGCACGCACTGGGCATTCCGGCAGCCCTGCTCTCCGGCCTCGGTGGGCTGGCCGGCCAGGGTTCTGGTCCGGTGGCCACAGCAAAGGCCGAGGATGCGCTCAGCATTACTGCGCCGATCTCCGGGACGCTTCAGGCTTTCAAGCTCGAGGATGGTGCCGACGTGATCGCCGGCGACCTGATTGCCGTCATGGAGGCGATGAAGATGGAAACCCAGATGCTGGCACCCCGCGCCGGCAAGATCCGGATCAGGGCCGAGGCAGGCGCCTATCTGCAGGCCGGCGCCGAGATCGCCCGCTTCGAGAGCTAAATGACAGTTGGCAGGGGCGCAACAGCAGCCCTGGGCCGGCTCGCAAGCTATGGGTCGGCACCGTGCTGATCAACCCTGCGTATAGCTGGCAGCAGCCCTATTGCTTGCGCGGCCAGGTGTCGGCCAGACGATAGCCGGCCGGCCACGGATCATCGGGATCGAGCATGACCTGATGGGTGCCGGTCACCCAGGCGCGGCCGGAGATTTCCGGCACGATCGCCGGTTGCCCGCCGACGGTGGTTTCGCCGACGATGCGGCAATCGAAATGCGAGCCGATGATCGATTCGCCCCGGAACTTCTGTCCTATTTTGATCTGGCCGCGAGCGTGCAGTACAGCCATCCGGGCCGAGCAGCCCGTTCCCGTCGGCGAACGATCGAGTTTGGCCGGCTGGATCACCACCGTGTTGCGCCCATGCAGGATGCCGTCGCGCTCCTCCACCGGCAGGGTCAGCTGGCAGAAGGAAATATGGTTCCACTCCGGGTTTTCGGGATGGGAGAAGCCGAGTTGCTCATTGGCGGCGCGAGTGATCCTGATGCCGGTCTCGGCCAGTTCCCGCGCCTCGTCGGGTGTGACCGAAAAGCCGAGTGCGCGCGCGTCGGCAATGACGAAGCTGTCGCCACCATAGGCCGTGTCGACGGTGAGCGTGCCGAGCCCTTCCACCTCAACCTTGGCATCGAGCCTGGATGCAAAGGACGGCACGTTCGTGACGGTGATGCGCTCAGCCTTGCCGTTGCGGCAGGAAGCAACCACGTCGACCAGGCCGCCCGGCGCCTCAAGCACCATTCTGGTTTCCGGCTCCTGCATCGGAACGATGCCGGTGTCGAGCAACACGGTCGAGACGCAGATCGAATTGGAGCCCGACATCGGCGGCGTGTCCTCCGGCTCCATGATGATGAAGCCCATCGTCGCGCGCGGATCCTTCGGCGGTACCAAAAGGTTGATGTGCCGGAATACCCCGCCACGCGGCTCGTTCAGGACGAAATTGCGCAGGCCCTGATCTTCGGCAATGAAGCGCCGCTGTTCCCACAGGGTCTTTCCGGGAGGCGGCGCTACGCCGCCGACAATCACGTCCCCGACTTCGCCCTCGGCGTGACAGGAAACGATGTGGATTACTTTGCTGCTGCGCATAGTTTCTCCTCAATGACGCTGCTGCCCGTGTGATGGAAGCGGCTGGCTCCACCCTGCTCTTTGGCCGCGACGTCCGTTTGATACGGTATTGCGACGAATTCGGGCAAGAGACCGATTCTGCCCGATGGAGCGAAATCAACCGGAGTTCCATTACAGTCTCTACACGGCATCCGGTCGTTGGTATCCGGGAACGCATGGCCACCAAGTTTATGACGCCTTTTCCCGTCACGGCAGCGGAAACTGTTGATCCCATCGGCAGGTAAAAGTATTCCCTTTGTCGACAAAGGATTGATAAATGACGGATATCGACACCAGCCCCATTCCCGAACGCAAGCGCGGCTCCGGCGTCAAGATGGTCTATGACCTCTTGCGCGACGAGATCCTGGATTTGGTGCTGCCGCCCGGCAGCCCGATCGACGAGGTGCAACTCGCGGAACGCTTCAAGATGTCGCGAACCCCGATCCGCGAGGCACTGGTGCGCTTGGCTGGCGAGGGGCTGATCGACACGTTGCCCAACCGTTCGACGATGGTGGCAAACATCAACTTCCTCAACATGCACACCTTTTTCGACGCGCTGGTCCTGATGTACCGCGTCACAACGAAGCTGGCCGCCCAGTATCACCGGGCGGACGACCTGAAGGTAATTCGCGCGCACCAGGTCGAGTTTGCCGCCGCCGTTCAGGCGCAGGATGCGCTGGCGATGATCGCCACCAACGCTGCGTTCCACTCGGCCATCGCCGAGGCGGGCCGCAATCCGTATTTCACCGGGCTTTTCAATCGGCTTCTGGACGAAGGGCGGCGCATGCTGCGGCTATACTACCAGTCCTACGACGACCGGTTGCCGCAACGTTTCGTCGAGGAACATGACGACATCATCGCCGTCATCGCCCGGCGCGATGTCGAGGAAGCGGACCGCCTGGCCAGGGTTCATGCGGAGCAGATCGTCCACCAGATCCAGAAATTGTTTGCCCGGGAAGACAGGCTGGACTTGATGCTTTGACAGCTGAAATTCTTGTCGACAAATAATATACAACGTGCAATATAACTCCAGAGGCACGGAATTGGGGCCGTAGAGGCGCGCCGTTCTCTGCCTGTCGGCAAAGCCCAAAGGAGTTTGTTATGACGGCCAAGATCTTTTCTGGGGTGATCCCCGCGCTGATGACCCCCTGCAAGGAAGACCGTACCCCGGACTTCGACGCCCTCGTGCGCAAGGGAAAAGAGTTGATTGACCAGGGAATGTCGGCCGTCGTCTACTGCGGCTCGATGGGTGACTGGCCGCTCTTGACCGACGCCCAGCGCATGGAAGGCGTGGAACGTCTGGTGAAGGCCGGCGTGCCCGTGATCGTCGGCACCGGCGCCGTCAACAGCGCGCTGGCCGTCGCACATGCAGCCCATGCACAGGCCGTCGGCGCGCAGGGTCTCATGGTCATTCCGCGGGTCCTGTCGCGCGGTTCTTCGGTTGTCGCCCAGAAGGCGCACTTCAAGGCAATCCTGTCTGCGGCGCCTGACCTCCCGGCTGTCATCTACAACAGCCCGTATTACGGCTTCGCCACCCGCGCCGACCTGTTCTTCGCGCTGCGCGCCGAGCATCCGAACCTTGTCGGCTTCAAGGAATTTGGCGGCGTCGACGACATGCGCTATGCGGCTGAACACATTACCAGCCAGGACAGCGTCTCGCTGATGATCGGCGTCGATACCGCCGTCTTCCATGGGTTTGTGAATTGCGGTGCGACCGGCGCCATCACCGGTATCGGCAACGTCCTGCCGAAGGAAGTCATCCACCTTTGCAACCTGTCTGAGGCTGCCGCCGAAGGTGACGCAGACGCGCGCCTGCGGGCGCTGGAGCTGGAGCAGGCGCTCGCCGTGTTGTCTTCCTTCGACGAAGGCCCGGATCTGGTCCTCTATTTCAAACACATGATGGTGCTGAAGGGCGACAAGGAATATGCGCTCCACTTCAACGCGACGGATGTCCTTACCGATAGCCAGCGCGGATATGTCGAAGCCCAGTTCAAGCTGTTCAATGGCTGGTATGCCGAGTGGAGCAAGCTCGCCGGCGCCGTCCAGAAGTACAAGGCCTGAGCTTACTGCCCGGCAAAGGCCCTCCGAACGGTGGGCTTTTGCATTTGTATGGCCTGCGGCTCAATGTACCTGCCCGCAGCTCGACACATCGACCCATGGAGAGGAGTAAGATGAACCTTTTCGCGCTCAACCTCCTGGCCGCAACCGAAAGCGGGACGCCGGAGCAGATCTTCGGCGCGCCGCAGCATCCCGATACCCACGCTCATGCGAGCGTCCGCTAATGGCCAATCCGGACGTCATTGTCATCGGTGCCGGCGTCGTCGGGCTCTCGGCGGCAATCGCCGCCCAGGCGCGGGGGATGACGGTTACCGTGCTGGACCGCGAGGGGCCGGCAGCCGGCGCATCCGCCGGCAATGCCGGGGCCTTCGCCTTTACCGATATCCTGCCGCTTGCCTCGCCGGGTATCCTGAAGAAGGCGCCGAAATGGCTCCTTGACCCGCTCGGCCCGCTGTCCGTGCCGCCGGCATACGCGCTTCGGATCGCGCCTTGGATGTTCCGCTTCTGGCGGGCCTGTTCGCCCGAGCAAGTCGCCAAATCGACCACTGCACAGACCGCGTTGATGGACCTTTCCAAGGCCGAGCTTGAACCGTTCCTGCACCGGACGGGCACCTTGCCGATGCTGCGCAAGGAAGGAAATCTCCAGGTCTACGAAAGCGAGGCGGAGCTCAAGGATGCCCTGCCCGGCTGGAAGGTCCGCGAGGCGCATGGCATCGAGTTCCACCACCTTGATGCGTCCCGCATGGCGGAAATTCAACCGGGGCTTGCCGCCCGCTTCACCCATGGTACCTTCACACCGGGCTGGTACTCGATCGCCGATCCCAAACTCTATACGCTGGCGCTCGCGGATCACTTCCGCAGCCTGGGCGGCATAGTGGAGCGCGCCAACGTCACAGCGCTGCGGCCAGTCGAGGGCGGGGTCGAGGTTCTGAGCGTCGGCGGCGAAACCCGTCGGGCGCTGCAGGTCGTGCTTTCGGCTGGGGCCTTTTCCCACCGTATCGCCCGCAGCCTGGATGAGCGCATCCCGCTGGAAACCGAGCGTGGTTACAACACGACGCTGCCCGCGGATGCTTTCGACCTGCGGACCCAGGTCACCTTCGGTGGCCACGGTTTCGTCGTCACGCGGCTGTCGACCGGCATTCGCGTCGGCGGCGCGGTCGAACTCGGCGGGCTGGACTTGCCGCCAAATTTCCGCCGGTCGGAAGCCATGCTAAGGAAAGCCAAGGATTTTCTTCCCGGGCTGAAGACGCAAGGCGGCAGGCAGTGGTTCGGCTTCCGTCCCTCCTTGCCGGACAGCCTTCCGGCCATCGGCCGCGCCCGGTCGACGCCGCGGGTCATCCACGCTTTCGGGCATGGTCACCTCGGCCTTACCCAATCGGCCGGGACTGCCCGCCTTGTCGCCGATTTGCTGTCCGGGCAAACCCCAGCTATCGACATCACACCCTTTTCGCCTCAACGATTCTGACAAAGGTCTTCATCATGGCCACCTACACCTTCTCCTGCCTTGACGGGCACACATGCGGAAACCCGGTCCGTCTCGTCTCCGGCGGCGGACCGCGTCTTGACGGCGCCAACATGCTGGAGAAGCGCGCTCACTTCCTGCGGGAATTCGACTGGATCCGGACGGGACTGATGTTCGAGCCGCGCGGGCACGACATGATGTCGGGCTCGATACTCTACCCGCCGACCCGCCCCGACTGCGATGTCGCGGTTCTCTTCATCGAGACCTCCGGATGCCTGCCGATGTGCGGCCACGGCACCATCGGCACCATCACGATGGCGATCGAGAACGGCCTGATCATGCCGCGCGAGCCCGGCAAGCTGTCGATCGACGCGCCCGCCGGCAAGGTGGACATCACCTACCGGCAGGAAGGCCGTTTCGTCGAGGAGGTCCGCCTGACCAATGTTCCCGGCTTCCTCCATGCCGAAGGCCTGACGGCCGAGGTCGAGGGATTGGGAGAGATCGTGGTCGATGTTGCCTATGGCGGAAATTTCTATGCCATCGTCGAGCCGCAGAAGAATTTTCGCGATATGGCAGATCACACGGCAGGCGAGCTCATCGGCTGGAGCCCCAAGCTGCGCGCCGCGCTGAACGAAAAATATGAGTTCGTTCACCCCGAACATCCCGAGATCCGTGGGCTGAGCCACATCCAATGGACGGGCAAGCCAACGGACGCAACCGCCTATGCCCGCAACGCCGTATTCTATGGCGACAAGGCAATCGACCGCTCGCCGTGCGGCACCGGTACCTCGGCGCGGATGGCGCAGCTGGCCGCCAAGGGCAAGCTGACTGTGGGCGATGAATTCGTGCACGAGTCGATCATCGGCTCGCTATTCAAGGGCCGGGTCGAGGCAGCCACGAAAGTTGCCGATCGCGATGCCATCATCCCCTCCATCGCGGGTTGGGCGCGGATGACCGGTATCAACACGATCTTCATCGATGACCGCGATCCGTTTGCCCATGGATTTGTCGTCAAATGAGTGCCCCGATGCACGCCAGCAGCATCCTCGGCGGCACCGCCGATGGACCGATCGTCGCAACCGTCGAGCCCCTGAGCTTCTGGGGCGGCGTCTCCCCGTCAACGGGAACTGTCATTGATGTGCATCACCCTCTCCACGGCGCCTGTCTGACCGGCGCCATCCTGATGATGCCATCTAGCCGGGGCTCCTGCACCGGCTCCGGTGTGCTTCTGGACCTCATCCTGACGGGGCGAGCGCCGGCAGCATTGATCTTCTGCGAAGCCGAAGATGTGCTGACACTGGGCGCGCTGATTGCCGCCGAAATGTTCGGCAAGCCGCTTCCCGTGCTTCGTCTCACACCGGAGAGCTTTGCGGCGCTGTCGCGTGCCAAAACCGCGCGGATTACCGCGACTTCGGTCGAGGCGGACGGTGCAACGATGCCCGTCATGCCGCCGCGTATTTCCACGCTTGACCTGAGCGATACCGACCGCGCTATCCTGGAGGGCAGCCAAGGACTGGCGATCCAGCAGGCGATGCGCATCATCTGCGCGATGGCTGCACAGCAGGGCGCGAACCGCCTCATCGATGTGACGCAGGGGCATATCGATGGCTGCATCTACGCCAGCCCTGCCAATCTCGTATTTGCCGAAAGAATGGCCGAAATGGGTGCGCAGGTTCACGTGCCGACCACCATGAATGCGATCTCGGTCGATCACGCAAACTGGCGGGCGCAAGGTGTCCCCGCCTCCTTCGGCGATCCGGCGGCACGGCTCGCCGACGCCTATGTCCGCATGGGCTGTCGCCCGACGTTCACCTGTTCCCCCTATCTTCTGGCCAGCGCACCGCAGGCGGGCGAAGCGATCGCCTGGGCGGAATCGAACGCCGTGATTTTCGCCAATTCGGTGCTCGGCGCACGCACGCCGAAGCATCCGGATTTCCTCGACCTTTGCATCGCTCTCACGGGACGTGCGCCGCTCTCCGGGGTCTATCTCGCGGAAAACCGCAGGGCGCGGTGCATCATCGATGTCGAGTTGCCTGACAATGTCGACGACGCCTTCTGGCCTTTGATCGGTTATCTCGCCGGCCACGCCGCACCTGACCGCATCCCGCTGCTGCGGGGTCTAGTCTCAGCAAAGCCCTCGATTGACGACCTCAAGGCGTTGTGCGCCGCTTTCGGTACCACCTCTGCCGCGCCGATGCTTCACGTCGAGGGTGTGACGCCTGAAGCCGAGGGAGCTGCGATTGACGGAGCAGAACGGAAGGCCATAACCCGCGCCGGCATGGCCGAGGCGTGGACACGGCTGAATTCTGGGCCGGAGACGGTGGAACTCGTAGCGATCGGCAGCCCCCATGCTTCGCTTGGCGAATGCCGGGTACTGGCGGCTGCACTCGCCGGGCGCAAACGGCACCCGGATGTCGCTGTCATCGTCACGGCGGGTCATCAGGTCATCACCGAGGCGCGCGATGACGGCACGCTCGCCAGCCTTGAACAGAGCGGCGTGCGCATCGTGCCTGATCTCTGCTGGTGCTCGATCAGCGAACCGGTTTTCCCCGCGCGCACCCGCACGCTCATCACCAATTCCGGAAAATACGCCCATTACGGCCCCGGCCTCAGCAACCGCGTGGTCCGCTTCGGCAGCCTTGCCGATTGCGTCGAGGCGGCAGTGACCGGCCGTGTCCCGGCACGGCTCCCCCGCTGGCTTCGATAGTCGACTGATCCATGACAACGCCGTTGAACCGCGAGCCAGATTGTCGGATCGTCGTTTTCGCGCAGCGATCAGTTGACAAAGCGGGCCGGGCTCAGAGCTTCGTGTTCACGTCTTGGTTCCGGAACGCCGCCTCCCCGGCGTCCGACACCTCGACCCACTTCTTGTCGGGCGCTGCATCCGCGACGTAGCTGTCGTGCCAGTTCCACCACTTGTAGGTCGGGGTCTGAGGATAGCCGTCGGGCGAGTCCTCCCAGACCTCCTGCCGGCCTAGCGGCGTAATGTCGAGGTAGTTCCAGGTGCCCCCCATCTGCTCGTCACCGCGATTGTTGATGAAGTAGGTGCGGAACACGCGGTCGCCGTCGCGGTAGAACACATTTGTGCCATGCCACTCGCCGACGCCGAAGTCAGCGTCGAAACTGTCCGTGATGGTGAACCACGGCATCTCCCAGCCCATCCGCGCCTTAAGCCGCGCGATGTCCGCCTGAGGTGCACGCGAGACGAAGACGAGGGTGGTGTCGCGGGCGTTCAGGTGCGCGAGGTGGGCGACCTGGTCGGCCACCATGGAGCAGCCTCGGCAGGCCTGGTCGGGCCAACCGAACACGCCCGGCTCGAAGAAGGCGCGGTAGACGATCAGTTGACGCCGACCATCGAACAGGTCGAGCAGGCTGGCTTTGCCCGCGGGCCCCTCGAAAGCATACGCCTTCTCCACGGCCATCCGCGGCATTCGCCGGCGCTCGGCGGCCAGGGCGTCGCGGGAGCGCGTGAGGGCCTTTTCCTTCACAAGCAGTTGCTCCCGGGCCGCCTCCCACGCCTTCGAGGACACGACCGGTGGTGTGTGCATGGCAGCCTGTCCGTTCTCGGTTGGTGCAGTCATGGCTCCAGAACCTCCAAATTTGTGCGAATTGCCGCGCCTCGTGGCCAAGGCCAGTCGCTGCTCATCGCTCGTTGTCTGTCGTCAGATAGTCTGGCACCGGAAAACAACTAGTGGGAGTAACAAGTGTGGCGGTATCGTTGGGTGGCGGCTTTGGCCGGAAAGCCGAGGTACGCGTTGGGCCCGACCAGACTTCTATGGTAGAGTTCGGCGTTCCCTGGCCAGTTTTTGCCGTTTCGGTCGTGTGCAGCCCCATTGTTGTGACAATCGCATATGCAGGCTGATCGCGCCCGCCCGCTATCGGAGGAAAAGGAATGTCGGAAACGACCGTCAATGTCCGCTACATGGTCGACGACGTGGAGGCCGCCGTCGCCTGGTATACGACCCACCTTGGTTTCTCGCTTCTTTCGAACCACGCTCCAGCCTTCGCAGATGTTCGGCGTGGAGCGTTGCGGCTCCTGCTCAGCGGGCCGACGAGTTCGGCGGGACGATCGATGCCGGATGGCGAGCAGCCGAGACCCGGTGGCTGGAATCGCATTCACCTGATCGTCGACGACCTGCCTGCCGAGGTAGCGCGGCTGCGCGCTGCCGGCGTCCGGTTTCGCAATGAAATTGTCACCGGGCCGGGAGGGGCGCAGATCCTTTTGGTCGACCCTTCCGGAAACGTCGTCGAGCTGTTCCAGCCGGCCCGTGGATAACCCTCTGGTCGGGTGGTACCGTCTGCAATGGGCAAATTCGGTGCGTTGACGAAGGTCTCGAACGTGCCGATAGCGGTGAAGTCAGCCGCGACCATCCATCTTCTCATAGACAAGGTCAGGTGCAACGATCCACTCCTGCTGCCGCAGCGCCGCCACATCGATACGTCCACAACGGCCGCGGCCTGCCAGGCCGATAAAGCGGTACCGGTCGCCATCCAGGTCGATAGCGACATCTCGGACCGGTCGCCCTGCGACATTGGCGACGATGTCTCCGGAGAAGCGGACATTGCTCAGGAAGAAATACTCGAAGGGGAGATTTCGACTAACCATCGATTTGCAGCTCCACTACCGGTCGGTCGGTTTCGGCGCTTCGCCGGTCTTGCGAGGCGCGGCCGTTGACGCTGAATGTACGGACCGAACCGACCGCACGGCGCGGTCGATGCGGCGCGAGGGTTTGATCACGACGATAAACGGTTTGGTCTGGGGTTTCATGGAGAGCCTTGTTGAAAGCTGGATCGACGAGCGGTTCCGACCGAATTTGCATATTTCGGGATTGGATTTCCATCGGCCAGAACCGGGCTTTTCATAGGAATCTCATAGTCGCGTTGGCGGTATTCCTGCACCTCACCATAGCTTTTTTATACGATCTCGCTTCCGGTCACATGGAATACTTATGCAGTCGAGACTAACTCTCCTTATCGGCGCGTTCCTTCGCGTGACGCGTGGTTGCTGCCCCCGCAGCACGATGGTTTATGACCGGCAGGAGTTGAACCAATGGCCGACATCAATTCTAATCTGCAACAGGACATTGTACCGGTTGCCGATCCACTGCTGGGCTCGGCTCCGTCCGTGTCGGGCTACCTTGCTTCCTTAGCCATGACCGCCGCCGCGACGGTCGTGGCAATCGGTGTCGACAGCGGGGTAGCAGTCCCGAACGTCTCCCTCGTCTTCGTCGTTCCGGTGATCATCGCGGGCGTCGCCTTCGGCCTGGGTCCCTCATTGTCCTCGGCCGTGCTTGGCGCACTCGCCTACAATTTCTTCCTGACTGAGCCTCGTTATTCGTTGGCTGTCGATGATCCGGCAAACATCTGGGCGATCGGACTGCTTTTTCTGGTGGGACTGATCGTGAGCAGCATCGCCTTCACCTCCCGGCGGCGGGCGACCGATGCGGCGCGTCTGACAACGCAGGCGACGGTACTGCAAGGCTACAGCCGCGACGTCGTGGCCGCCACCAATGCAAAGGCGATCGCTTCGATCACCTCCCAGGCCCTTGGAGAGCTATTCCACGTTCCCGCCGTCGTGATGCTCATGACCGAGGGTGACGTTGCCTCTTTCAACAGCGTCGGCGGTCTGGAGCCCCAGGAGGCTGAGTTCGAGGCGGCGCGATTGTCATTGGAGATGGGCACTGTCGCGCGCGCCGGAATCTACCCTACTTTGGCCTCGCGCTTTGACTTTTGGCCTGTGGCAACAGCGGGCGGCCAAAGTGCCGTCATTGGACTCGCATTCGACCCCGACGAACGTCCTTCAGCGCCGGACATGCCGGTTGACGTCGTTGGAAGTCTCTTGGCGCTGGCGCTTTACCGTCAGCATGTCCAGGTTGGCCACGATGCGCACCCTGCACGTTAAATCCGAGCGGACGCGGCACGGCAGAAGGTAAGTCTCAAGCCGGTGGTTTGCAGACTTCAGGGAGCGGCGAGCGAAGTTTCCACTGCGAGCAGTCAGTGTAGGGACGGAGTGTCTCATGGATCGATCGTTGTTTCTCGCCAGACTCCTGGGGCCGACAGTCATCTGATTGCCAGTCCCTTGTCGTTGAACCTGTGAATGCGGCCTTCCTCGGGGGTGAGGAAGACCTGGTCGCCGTGGTTGACGCCGAAGTCGCCGCCGACGCGGGCCGTGACCAGGCCGATGCCGTCGACGTGGATATGCAGGAAGGTGTCGGAGCCGAGATGTTCGGCGACGCCGACGACGCCGCGCCAGGTGCCCGACTGCGTCGATAGCTGCAGATGCTCGGGGCGCACGCCGATCGTATGGGCGTTGTAGGGCCTGGAGAACTCGCCGGTGGCAAAGTTCATCCGCGGCGAGCCGATGAAGCCGGCGACGAACAGGTTGTCCGGCCGGTGATAGAGGTCGAGCGGCGAGCCGACCTGCTCGATATTGCCGGCGTTGAGGACGACGATCTTGTCGGCCATGGTCATGGCCTCGACCTGGTCGTGGGTGACGTAGATCATCGTCGTCTTCAATTGATGATGCAGCTCGCTGATCTCCAGCCGCATCGTGCCGCGCAGCGCCGCGTCGAGGTTGGACAAGGGTTCGTCGAACAGGAATGCCGAGGGTTCGCGCACGATGGCGCGGCCGATGGCGACGCGCTGGCGCTGGCCGCCGGACAGCTGGCCGGGACGGCGGTCGAGATAGTTGGTGAGGTTGAGGACGCGTGCGGCCTCCGTCACCTTCTTGTCGATCGCGCCCTGGTCGAGCTTGGCCATCTTCAGGGGAAAGGCGATGTTGTTGCGCACCGACATGTGCGGATAGAGCGCATAGGACTGGAACACCATGGCAAGGCCGCGCTTGGCGGGTGCTGCACCCGTCACATCGCGGCCGTCGATCTCGATCGTGCCGGAGGTCGTGTCTTCGAGACCGGCGATCAGGCGCAGCAGCGTCGACTTTCCGCAGCCGGAGGGACCGACGAAGACGACGAACTCGCCGTCCTTGATGGTGAGGTCAATGCCCGGTATGACCTGCGTCGCGCCGAAGGACTTGTTGACCTTCTTGAGTGTGATATTGCCCATGCGTGTCTCTCCCCAAGTCTCTTCTTCAGTGAGAAGTCTTTTCGTCGTTTTTCGTTATTTGACGGCGCCGAAGGTCAGGCCGCGGACGAGTTGTTTCTGGCTGAACCAGCCCATGATCAGGATCGGCGCGATCGCCAAGGTCGAGGCCGCCGACAGCTTTGCCCAGAACAGCCCCTGCGGCGAGGAGAAGGAGGCGATGAAGGCGGTGAGCGGTGCGGCATCGGTGGTCGTCAGCCGGATCGTCCAGAAGGCCTCGTTCCAGGCAAGGATGATGTTGAGCAGCATCGTCGAGGCAATGCCGGGCACCGCCATCGGCGTCAGCACATAGACGATCTCGCCCCACAGCGAAGCCCCGTCCATGCGCGCCGCTTCGAGGATTTCGCCGGGAATTTCGCGAAAGTAAGTGTAGAGCATCCAGATGACGATCGGCAGGTTGATCATGGTGAGCATGAAGGTCAGGCCGATGCGGCTGTCGAGCAGGCCGAAGTCGCGGAAGATCAGGTAGATCGGCACGAGAACGGCCACCGCCGGCATCATCTTGGTGGACAGCATCCACATCAAGACGTCCTTGGTCTTGTTGGTCGGCGAAAACGCCATCGACCAGGCCGCCGGCACCGAGATCAAGAGGGCCAGCAGGGTCGAGCCGACCGACAGGATCACCGAGTTCATGAACGGCTTGAAGTAATCCTTCTGCGTCTGCACCTCGACATAGCTTTCCACCGTACCCGAGGGAATGAGGCTAAACCCCTGGATCGCTTCGGTTTCCGATTTGAAGCTGGTGATGATCGTATAGAGGATCGGGAAGAAGATGATCAGCGCGATGATCCATGCGGCGATGGTGAAGGCGACGGTTCTTCTTGTCGAAACTGCGCGGGCCATGGTCGTGCCTTCCTTATCTGTCGAGGTTCTTGCCAACGGCGCGCATCAGGAAGAAGGCGACGATATTGGCGAGGATGACTGCAATGATGCCGCCTGCCGAGGCGCCGCCGACGTCGTAGCCGAGCAGAGCGGTGCGGTAGATCAGGAACGGCAGGTTGGTCGAGGCGTAGCCGGGACCGCCATTGGTTGTGACGAGGATTTCCGCGTAGACGCCGAGCAGGAAGATCGTCTGGATCAGGATGACGACGGTGATCGAGCGGGCGAGATGCGGCAGCGTCAGGTAGATGAAGCGGTTGACGAAGCCAGCACCATCCATCTCGGCGGCCTCCTTCTGCTCGCCGTCGAGCGACTGCAGCGCCGTCAGGAGGATGAGCGTCGCGAACGGCAGCCACTGCCAGGCGACGATGATGATGATCGACAACAGCGGATATTGCGCGAACCAGTCGACCGGCTGCAGGCCGAGCGCCCGGCTCATGTCGGCAAGCACGCCGTAGCCCGGATGCATGATCATGTTCTTCCAGACGAGCGCTGCCACCGGCGGCATGACGAAGAACGGCGAGATGATCATGATCCGCACGATCCCCTGCCCGAACATCGGCTGGTCCAGCAGGAGCGCAATCGCGATGCCGCCGATGACGGTGATAAAAAGCACGCCGACCACGATGACCAGCGTGTTCCAGATCGACTGGAAAAAGGCGGGATCCGTATAGAAATACTCGTAATTGAACAGGCCGGCGAAACTGACATTGCCGGGGTTGAGCAGGTTGTAGTTCTGGAACGAGAACCACAGCGTCATCGCCAAAGGCACGATCATCCAGATCAGAAGCAGCCCCACAGACGGAGCAACCATCAAGCGCGCAAGCGCCCGCGTATTCTGTGTCGCCATGATACAAACCCTCCCCATTCCAAACCGTTCAATCGATCCGGCCTTTAGTTTCTCCTCGCAATCTGCGGCCTCACCGAACCGGAGAGACAGCCTGATCGTAGATCGAAAGCACCATGTCTACCGCGGCGATCAGGATCGCCTCCGGATCGCGTGCCAGCCTAACCTCGGCCGGGATCAGCGGCAGATATTGATGCATCAATGTCTCGGGGATCGCCACGTCCCGCAGCGCTTCGTTCAAGCGACGAACGGCGGCGTCCACCTCAGGCCGGTTCCAATAATAACGGACGCGGTCACTGTAGCTGTAATGGCGCTGGACACGAAGAGCCGTTTCATCGCCGTGATAATGTCCCTGCCAATCTGAAGGCCCGGCAAGCATTGCGGCCTCGAGGGTGCGCATCAGCGGGCGGTCTCCGTAGCCGACCACGATTTCCGAGGCAATGAGGTCGAGCGCACAGGCCGCTTCGCGATAGGCGAAGGTGAGGCCGGGTCCCACCTTCAGGATCGGAAAGCCGTCTCGCACCAGCGCTCGCAGCGCCTCCGCCGTCTGATAATCCGTCGAGTGAGCCTCAAAGACGAACTGCGTTTCCTCATCAAGCAGCGCAGCCAGACGAACGGCCCGTGCCGGTTCGTAGGCTATCACATTCTCGGCTCCGAACTCGACGCCGGGCTGAACGACGAAAGCGATGACGCGCGAAAATGCGTCTGCCAATCCGGCCTCCTGGAAGATTTCGCGATGAACCGCGATCGTCGCTTGCGCGGCCTCCGGCGCGGTTGGTTCGACATGATCGAGCACGTGATCGGCGCCGCCAGGCACCGGAACCTCCGTTCCCAGAATATAGACTGGCAGCGGAAGTCCAGCAGACTTTGCGGCAGTCTCGGCAGCAAGCGCCAGCCGTGCGGCCCGCTTGGCGATCGTCGCGTCGTCGAGTGCTGCCGGTTCGCCGGCGCAGCCCATCGACGCGTCGAGATGGATTTTCGTGAAGCCGGCCCTCACATAGGCTTCGACCATGGCTTCGGCCTTGGCCATCGCGCTTTCCGGTGCCTCCCGCTTCCAGGGATTGGGTCCGAGATGATCCCCTCCGAACAGGATCTTCGCAGCATCGGCGCCTTCTTCGGCGGCTATTGCGCGGACAAAATCCACGAACTCGCTCGGCTTCATGCCCGTATAACCGCCAAACTGATTGACCTGGTTGCAGGTCGCCTCGATCAGCACTTCGCGCTGTGTCCGCACGGCCCGGCGGATCGCCGCTCTGAGCACTGTCGGATGGGCGGAACAGACGGAGGTGATACCGAAGGGCGTGCTGTCGCGCCGGGCGGAGGCGAGGCGCAGGAGAAGATCGGTCATGCTGGAACTCCCGTGGTTACGGAGGCGAGGAATGTGTCGAGATCGGAAAGGGTGGACACGCCCTCCATCGGCCCCTGACGCGTAACGCTGCGGGCGCCGGCGGCGTTGGCAAGCACAAGCGCACGATCGGGCGCCATGCCCATGCGCCGGCATGTGAGATAGGTGGCACCGAAGATATCGCCGGCGCCTGTCGGGTCGATTTCCTTGACGTGGAAGCCGGTCGCATCGATCCGGTGTGCGTCCGGACTGAAGAAGGTTGCGCCGTCGCGGCCCCGCTTCAGGACGATTTCGCTGACACCGGACTTGAGCAGGTGGGCCGTGGCAAAGGCCTCGTCAGAATGGCCAGAGATGACGAAAAGCTCTTCGCCCGACGGAAGGAGGAGATCCGTTGCCGCAAGAATGTTGGCGAGCAAGGCTTGTCCCGAGGCATCCGCCAGGAGTTCCGCACGGATGTTCGGATCGAGCGAGACCGAACCGCCTCGCGCCTTAACGGAGGCTACGGCGGTGGACAGCATGTCCGAAACCCCTGGGATGGCGAAGGCCGATCCCATGACATGAACGTGGCCCGCCCGATCGATCAGGGCGCGCGCCGCGTCGGTCATGCGAATATCGCCAGCCGCCGAATGGGCGATGTTGAAGACGAAATTGCGCCCGCCATCCTGACGGTAGCGGACGAACGCGCTGCCCGTCGGCTTGTCGATGACGGAAATTGCAGAGACGTCGACCCCGTCGCGTGCCAGGCGCTCGATATTCAACCGGCCGAAATCGTCATCGCCAACACTGGCGACGATACCCGCCGACCCGCCGACACGTGAGACCTGATCTATGAAGATCGCCGGCGCGCCGCTCGGATAGGGACCCATCAAGGACTGTGGCTCGAGAAAACCGTCGCCGACTGTCGTTGCCATGATCTCCACAAGAATCTCCCCGATCGTGATGGTCGGGCCGAGCGCTTCGGTTGCAAGCCCTTGCACAGTACCGGTCACATTCACCTCCGCTCATTGGCCGCCGCAAGTGTGCGCCGTTTCTCCTCTCGCCAGTAGTCAATGTGAAGTTTCATGTCAACAATAATTTACACGCGTAAAATTATGCCACAACGCAAAACTCTAGCGTCGCCTGAAGAGGATATGCGGCCACAAAGAAATATTCGCAAACTTTCCGGCAATTAGGCGCAGCATACCCCTGAAGCCACAGTTTTTGCCTTGACAGATTTCGCGACTAGATCGATAAAAAGTTTACGCGTGTAATTTTACACGTGAACGTCCGTCAAGGAGGAGCGGGAAAATGAGGAAACAAACCAATCTATTGTCGTCCGCCGTCGGCCTGGGCCTGGTCGCCGGCTTGGCAGCCGGCGTTGCGCAGGCTGACGAGTTGACGATCGCCACGGTCAACAATGGCGATATGATCATTATGCAGAAGCTGTCGACCGCCTGGGAAAAGGAAACCGGCAACAAGCTCAATTGGGTGGTTCTTGAGGAGAACGTGCTGCGTGAGCGCGTGACGACGGACATCGCCACGAAAGGCGGTCAGTACGACATTCTGACGATCGGCGGCTACGAGGCGCCCATCTGGGGCAAGGCCGGCTGGCTGACGGAAGTCGACGATCTGGGCGACGACTACGATTATGCCGACCTCCTCGATCCCATCAAGACGGGCTTGAGCGTCGACGGCAAGCTCTATGCCGTTCCCTTCTATACGGAGAGTTCCTTCACGCTCTATCGCAAGGATCTGTTCGACGCTGCGGGCCTGGCGATGCCCGAGCAGCCGACCTACGACCAGATCAAGGAATTTGCCGCCAAGCTCACCGACAAGTCGAAGCAGCAATATGGCATCTGCCTGCGCGGCAAGCCCGGCTGGGGCGAGAACATGGCGTTCCTCGGCACCATGGTGAATACCTATGGCGGCCGTTGGTTCGATATGGACTGGAAGCCGCAGCTCACCTCGGAGCCCTGGAAGAAGGCGATCGGCGACTACGTCAAGCTGATGACGGATTTCGGCCCTCCGGGCGCCACCGCCAACGGTTTCAACGAAAACCAGGCTCTCTTCTCCACCGGCCATTGCGCAATGTGGATCGATGCCACTTCGGCAGCGGGTCGCGTCTACGACCCGAAGCAGAGCCAGGTTGCGGACAAGATTGCGTTCAGCCGCGCGCCCGTCGCCGAAACACCGGCCGGGTCCAGCTGGTCCTGGTCGTGGAACCTCGCCATTCCGCAGTCGTCGCAAAAGGCTGAAGCCGCCAAATCCTTCCTGAAATGGGCAACCTCGAAGGATTATGTGAAGATGGTCGGCCAATCGGAAGGATGGGTGGCAGTTCCGCCCGGAACCCGCAAATCGACCTACGCCCTGGAGGAATACCAGAAGGCAGCGCCGTTCGCCCAGACCGTGCTCGATGCCATCATGTCGGCCGACCCTTCCAAGCCGACCAAGGATCCGGTCCCCTATACCGGCGTCCAGTTCGTGGCGATCCCTGAGTTCCAGGCGATCGGAACCGTGGTCGGCCAGCAGGTCGCCTCGGCGCTTGCCGGTCAGCAGACGGTCGATGCGGCGCTCGACGCCGCCCAATCGCAGGTCGAGCGCGACATGACGCGCGCCGGCTACATCAAGTAAGCGTTTATGCCCCCGCGGCCCCGGCCGCGGGTTCCTCCCGGAGGAGGTCCGGCAGCCTGTTCTGCCGGATCTTCCGTCGGCGATACGCCCCATCACCACGGGAGCCGCTCCCTTTTTTAACCTTCCTCGATACCGAAGCTCGACCGGAGACTGACTCATGAAACTGCAGAACAAGATTGCGCTGATCACCGGCGGAGCCCGTGGTATCGGCCTCGGCTTCGCGCAAGCCTTCGTGAAGGAGGGCGCTACGGTGGTGATCGCCGATGTCGACATTCAGCGCGCCACCGATGCCGCATCGTCGATCGGTCCTAAGGCTTCCGCCATTGCACTCGATGTGACCGACCTTTCCGCGATAGAAGCCGTCGTGCAGAAGATAGATCAGGATTTCGGCGGCATCGACATCCTCGTCAACAATGCGGCGATCTTCGACATGGCGCCGATCAACGCCATCACGGAAGCCTGTTACGAACGCGTCTTCGGCATCAACCTTAAGGGTCCCCTCTTCATGATGAAGGCGGCATCCAACGTCATGATCGCCCGCGGCCGCGGCGGCAAGATCATCAATATGGCGAGCCAGGCCGGCCGCCGCGGCGAAGCGCTGGTCACTCTCTATTGCGCCTCGAAGGCGGCCATCATCTCCGCCACGCAATCGGCAGCGCTCGCCCTTGTGAAGCACGGCATCAAGGTCAACGCCATCGCGCCCGGCGTGGTCGACGGTGAACACTGGGATGTCGTCGATGCCGAATTCGCCAAGTGGGAAGGCCTGAAGCCGGGAGAGAAGAAGGCCGCCGTCGCCAAATCCGTCCCGATCGGCCGCTTCGCCACGCCCGACGACATCAAGGGCCTTGCTGTATTCCTGGCTTCCGCCGACAGCGACTATATCCTCGCCCAGACTTACAATGTCGACGGCGGAAACTGGATGAACTGAGGCAAGGACGATGACCACCATGCAGTCTATCCTTTACACAGCCAAAGGCGTCGCGGCGTCGGCTGACATTCCGATGCCGGAACTCCTTCCGGGACATGCGCTGATCAAGGTTCAGGCGGCCGGACTTTGCCACACCGATATAGACGTGCTGCACGGCCGATACGGGGAAGGCCGCTTTCCTCTCGTGCCGGGTCATGAATATGCCGGCACCGTCGAGCGCGTGGCCGAAGACGTCACGTCGCTCAAGCCCGGCGACCGCGTCGCGGTCGATCCGAACCTCCCCTGCGGCAACTGCCCGGCCTGCCGCAAGGGCCTGACCAATCTCTGCGCTCATCTCGGCGCCTACGGCGTGACGCAGGCAGGCGGCTTTGCAGAATACAGCGCCGTGAGAGCCACGCATCTTCACCCGATTGGTTCCCTCCCCTTTGATGTCGCTGCACTGGCCGAACCGCTCGCCTGCGTCGTCAACGGGCTGACGAGCGCCAACCTCGAGACCGGTCCGACGGGGACGCAGACCGCTCTGGTCTTCGGCGCGGGGCCGATCGGCCTCCTGCTCGCCCTGTCCCTGAAGGCGCGCGGTGTGGCGATCGTGACCATCGCCGACATCAACGAGAGTCGGCTGGATTTTGCCCGTTCGCTCGGTCTCGAAACGGCGGTATCGGGCTCGGCCGGCCTCTCGGAACAGCGCCGGTCGTTCGATTTCGTTGCCGATGCCACCGGTATCCCCCGTGTGGTCGAAGGCATGATCGACCTGACCGCGGATGGCGGCACGGTTCTCATCTTCGGCGTCTGCGCGCCGGATGCTCGGATCTCCATCGCACCGTTCGAGATTTTTCGCCGGCAGTTGAAGGTCGTAGGGTCGCATTCGCTGAACCGGAACATTCCGCAAGCGCTGGAAACGCTCACGGCCGACATGGCCGGTGGCGGCGCGATGGCGCGTCTGGTGTCGCACCACCTGCCGCTCGCCGAGATCCTGCCCTTCCTGTCGAAGGGATCGGGTGACGCTGCCACGATGAAAGTCCAGTTCGCCGCTGGTGCCTAGGGATGCAAGCGAGGAGTGGCGCCGCACGCTTTCATCTTGCCTACTGCGCGGCGTCCAGTACAACGAGACCATTCTCAGCTCGCCCGAGTCGCGGAGGTTACAGGTGAAGAAGATCAGAACGATGGAGGATTTTTCCGAATTCGTCGGTCTGTCTCGCCCAACCGTTTCCAAATATTTCAACGACCCCTTCTCGGTGCGCAAGAAGACGCGGGATACGATCGAAGTGGCGCTGAAGAAATCCGGCTTCCGGCCGAACATGTTCGCCGTCAATCTGAACCGCCGGCGCAGCAACATCATCGGCATCATCATCCCAAATTCGGCCGATCCGTTCTACATGGCTCTCACCCGCCGGATCGAACTGATCGCGAACGAAGCCGGATTCCTCGCCTTCGTCCTCTCCTCCGATGGCAAGGCCGAGATGGAGGATCAGGCAATACAGACGTTCAAGTCGATGAACGTCGCTGGCGCCATCATCGCTCCCCTCGGGATCAAGTCGCATCACGCGACGCTCGAGGAGCTCGGCCGAAGCATTCCGCTCGTGTACGTCGATTCGCCACTCGACGAGCAGTCGGCTTTCGTCGGCACCAACAACCGGCAGAGTTTTGGCCTGATCGTCGACTACCTCTGCCGCTCCGGCGAACCGCCCTGCTATTTTGGCATGCCGTCTGTCAACACGAACGCCACGACACGACGGGCCGCCTACATCGAAGCCATGCAATCTTTCGGCCTGGAACCCAGGGTCATCGACATTTCGGATGCCGCCACCTGGGATTTCGAACGGTTCGCCTTCGAAGAGGCGAGCCGGCTGTTCCAGCAGGGAACGCCCCTGCCGACGAAGACCATCCTCTGCGCAAACGACCGGCTGGCCTTCGGTGTCATCGCGGCCGCCTATGAGATCGGCTTGAAAGTCGGGCATGGCAACGAGTGCGATATCCGCGTCGCCGGCCATGACGATCATCCGCTTTCCCGCTACGCCTGCCCGCCAATCACGACGGTCGCGCAAAATTATAATGAAATCGGCCGGCTTTCGATCGAGTTGCTGCTTCAAAAGGTCGGTGAGGTCCCGACCGCGGGACAAGCGGTTTCCGAGCGAACTCTGCTCAGCGCCGAGATCATGCTCAGAAAGTCGGCCTAGACGGCCTGATTGAGCTTCTAAATCCCTTTCGCGAGGGTCGAACCCATAAAATCTCTCAATATTTATAGCGCGTGCTTGATCTCCACATCATGTGGCGACGCGTTGCCGGCGGAGGTTTCGAAATCGAAGATCTTTTGCGTAACCAGCGCAGCAGCACCTCTTGCCCATGAATTGTCCTCCCAATCCGGCAGGACGGGCGGCGGTGCGCGGAAGGTATTCTTCTGAAGTGTCGCACGAAGCGCCCCGAACAGGGCATCTCCGAACGCCACCGCCTCGCCGCCGACAACGATGACTTCCGGATCGGTGACATTGACGAGGTTTGCGAGATGTCGGCCGATACCGTTTCCGGCCTCTTCCAGAATGGCTGTCGCCTGAGGCTCGCCAGTCTTCAAGGCAGCCAGAAGCGCGGACCTGCCTGAGCCCTCCCCGCGGCCGGTGGCGTTGCGCCACGTATTCAGAATCGCGGGCTCGGCATAGTAGGCCATGAGACAGCCGCGTTTGCCGCATTCACACAGACGTCCATTCTCCTCGTAGGAGACGTGGCCGAACTTTCCCGCAGCGCCATTGGCGCCGCGATAGAGCTTGCCTTCGAATATCTGCGCACAGGCGATACCGACGCCGATCGCCAGCACCGCCATATTCCGATGCTGGCGCCCGAGGCCGAAGAGCTGCTGGGCAATGGCATAGGCGTTGGTATCATCTTCCAGCCAGACGGGAACGTTGACCCGTTCGGCCATCATGCGACCGAGCGGCACATTGTCCCAATTGTAGCGATGGCTGCGGACGCAAACAGCTTTATGATTGTCGATGACACCGGGTATCGAGATGCCTATTCCCGCCAGCCGCGCCTCCGGCCGATCGACGATCGAGATGAGTTGAGGCACCGCCTCGGCCAGGGTCGTCACGATGTGTTCCGGATCGTGACCGGCAAGTGGCAGGCGCATCGAGCCCAGTGGATTTGTGGCGAGATCGGTGACGACGCATTCAACAGAGCCGACCATCAGCTTGAAGCCGATGGCAAGGCCGTTGGCATAGTTGATATCGACGGGAATAGGACGGCGCCCGGCCGATCCCGCGACTGTCTTGCCCTCGATCAACAGGCCTTCATCGATAAGATCAGCCACGACGAAGGTAACCGCTGCCGGGCTGAGGCCGGTAACCGAGGCGATGTCGGCGCGGCTGCGCGGCCCCTCCTGCCGCAAAAGATTGAGGATCAAACGGCGATTCATCGCCCGGGCCGTACTCTGGTCACCTTTCAGCTTCACGAGCTTTCTTTCTTTATTTTGTAAATTAATTATTGCCTCTGCGTTGAACATATGCATAACTTTGCCCGACATCACAACCGGGTTCGGCGATATTTTATCCGGTTCATTCTGACAGAACACGGCGATCCGAACGGAACGGGCAAACACATGGTTTGCCCGAGGATTAGCTGCGTCCTGCCATGTCCGGGCAACCGTTGAGGAGAACGGCTGTGCCGGCGCGAGTGGTTGAATGAAACAGCAACGGGAGGAGTGACAATGGCATTCAAGTGGATTGAACAGGCCTCGACAAGACGCACGTTCCTCAAGACCGCTGGCGGCGTTTCCGCAGCGGCACTGACCGGCTTCTCTATGCCGGCCCTCGCCCAATCGGCCGAGGTGACGGTGATTTCAGCGGAAAGCAACGCGAATGCGCTGGAAGTGCTGCGACGCATTGGAGCAGATTTCGAAAAGCAGTCCGGCACCAAGGTCGTGATCAACAACATGGATCACGAGGCGCACAAGACGGCGATTCGCAACTATCTGGTCGCGGGCGCCCCCGATGTTTGCTTCTGGTTCTCCGGAAACCGCATGAAGGCCTTCGTCAATCGTGGGCTGTTCGACGACATCTCGGACCTTTTTGAAAAGGAAAAATACAAGGATGTTCTTGGCGCCACCGCCGGCGCGGTCACCGTCGAGGGCAAGCAGTACGGCCTGCCGACCGGCGGCACGATGTGGGGCATGTTCTATCGCAAGGACGTTTTCGACGAGCACGGCCTGACTGTTCCTGCGACCTGGGACGAATTCCTTGCCTATGGCCAGAAATCCAGGGATGCCGGCCTGACCCCGGTCGCGATCGGCACCAAGGAACTGTGGCCGGCCGCCGGCTGGTTCGACCAGATGAACCTGCGCATCAACGGCCTCGACAAGCATTTCGCCCTGATGAACGGCGAGATGGCCTATACCGATGCGACGCTGAAACCCGTCTTCGACCACTGGGAAGAACTGATCAAGCAGGGCTTCTTCACGCCCGATCACACTTCGTTCGGCTGGCAGGAAGCCGGCGCTTTCCTCGCCCAGAAGAAGGCCGGGATGATGAACCTCGGCGCCTTCGTGAAATATGCCTTCCCGGAGCAGGACGTCGGCCAGCTGACCTTCGCCCCCTTCCCCAAGATCGAAGGCATTAATCGCTATGAAGAGTTTTCGGTCAACTCCGTGCACATTCCGGCCAACGCCAAGAACAAGGCGGGTGCCCGTGAGTTCCTTGCCTTCTTCTATCAGCCGGAAAATCTCGCTGCCTATCTGGAGCCCGCCGGCAACGTGCCGCCACGCAACGATCTTCCGGCGAGCAAGGATCCGCTGGTCAACGCGGCCGTCGAAAGCCTGAAGACCGTGGCCGGGACATCGCAATATTACGACCGCGATACCGATCCGGACATGGCGCAGGCCGGTCTCGTCGGCTTCCAGGAATTCATGGCAAAGCCGGAGCGCAGGGACGCCATCCTGCAGCGCCTCGAGGGAACACGACGCCGGATCTTCAAGATCTAGCGCCTCCCGGCGGACGGGAGCGGGGCCATGTCCCGCTCCCGACGCCTGACCGTTTCCATACCATGAATGAGGTACCCTAAGGATGAAGAAGACCCTTTGGCGTCGCCATCGCTTTTGGCTGACACCGACGCTCCTGATCATGCCCGCAGCGATCCTGTTTTCTGTCGTGATTCTGGCGTCTTCGGTACAGAGCCTCTGGATCAGCCTGCACGAATGGGACGGCTTCGGCCCAATGATCTGGATCGGTCTTGGCAACTACCGCGAGCTGGTCGCCGATCCGCAGTTTTACGTGTCGCTGAAGAACAACGTCATCTGGCTGGTGATGTTCATGCTGGCGCCGCCGCTCGGCCTTGCCATCGCGCTTCTGGTCAACCAGAAGATCCGCGGCATGCGGTTCGTGAAATCGCTGTTCTTCATTCCGCTGGTGCTGGCTTCGGTCGCAGTCGGCGTCGTCTTCTCCTGGGTCTATACGCCGGAATTCGGGCTTCTGGCGCTGATCTTCCGCTTCTTCGGTGCAACGGCGCCGGCCCTCCTGTCGGATGAGAATTTCGTTACCTTCGCCGTGGTCGTCGCAGCCCTCTGGCCGCAGATCGCTTTCTGCATGGTGCTTTATCTGGCCGGTCTCAACAATCTGAGCGAAGACCTGATCGGAGCCGGCAGGGTCGATGGCGCCAGGGGCTGGAACATGTTGCGCCACATCGTGCTGCCGCAACTGACGCAGGTAACCTTCATCGCCATCGCAGTCACCGTCGTCGGCGCCTTGCGCTCCTTCGACATGGTCTCGGTGATGACCCGCGGCGGTCCGTTCGGCTCGTCCTCGGTGCTCGCCTACCAGATGTTCGAACAGTCGATCTTTTCCTATCGCTTCGGCTATGGCGCGGCGATCGCCTCGGTCCTCTTCGTGATCATGGCCGTGTTCATCGTCTGGTACCTCACGCGGATCATCCGCGCCGAAGAAAGGGGAGCCTGATGTATCCTCGTCCCATTCCCGAAAGCGCAATCTGGCAGCGCCGCCTTTACGTCGCCGTCGTGGTCGCCATCCTGATCGTCTGGCTCGGCCCGCTCTTTGCCGTCCTCCTCACCTCATTCCGCTCCATGCAGGATGTGATGGGCGGCAATCTCTGGGGCTGGCCGACCCAGTTCGGCCTGATCGAGAACTACACCGCCGTCTTCACACAAACGCCGATGGCGCAGTATTTCGTCAACAGCCTGATCATCACCATTCCCTCGGTGATCGGTGTCCTGATCTTGAGCACGCTCGCCGGCTTCGTGCTGTCGCGCTACCGCTTTCCCGGCAACATGCTGGTCTTCGCGCTTTTCGTCGGCGGCAACTTCCTGCCGCACCAGATCATGATGATCCCCGTGCGCGACCTGATGGTCCGGCTCAATCTCTACGACACGACGATAGCGCTGATCATCTTCCACGTCGCCTTCCAGACCGGCTTTGCCACGCTGTTCATGCGCAACTTCATCGCCGCCCTGCCCGACGAACTGTTCCAGGCCGCTCGCGCCGAGGGGGCGACTCCGTTCCAGACGCTGATGCATGTGGTCATCCCGCTGGTCCGCCCGGCGCTGGCGGCTCTGGCGATCCTGCTCTTCACCTTCATCTGGAACGATTATTTCTGGGCGGTGGTGCTGACCGTCAGCGACAGCGTCAAGCCGGTCACCGCCGGACTTGCCAACCTGCGCGGCGAATGGGTCTCCGCCTGGAACCTGATCTCCGCCGGAACCATCGTCGTCGCCGTGCCGCCGGTCATCATGTTCTTCCTGATGCAGAAGCACTTCATCGCCGGCCTGACCATGGGAGCGGTCAAGGGATGACGAACCACCAGCCACAGATCTCGCTCGACAGACCTGAAACCGTAATCGCCAAGCAGGATGCCATGACCAGTCTTCAACTCCGCCAGATCCAGAAGAACTACGGCGCCTATCATGCGCTGCGTGGCATCGACCTTGCCGTCGAACAGGGCGAATTCATCGTCATGGTCGGCCCCTCCGGCTGCGGCAAGTCCACACTCCTGAAGACCATCGCCGGGCTCGAAACGATCACTTCGGGCCAGATCCTCATCAACGGCCGTGATGTCAGCCACACCGAGCCGGGCGAACGCGGCATTGCCATGGTCTTCCAGTCCTATGCGCTCTATCCGCATATGACGGTGGCGGAAAACATGGGCTTCGGCCTGCGCATGGCACATCGGCCGAAAGCCGAGATCGACGCCGCCGTCATGCGAGCCGCAAAAATCCTGCGCATCACCGACCAGCTCGACAAACGGCCGAAGCAACTTTCCGGCGGCCAGCGCCAGCGTGTCGCGATAGGCCGGGCGATCACCCGTTCGCCCGAGGTCTTCCTGTTCGACGAACCGCTCTCCAACCTCGACGCGGCGCTGCGCACGCAGATGCGGGTCGAACTCTCCAGCCTGCACGCCAAGCTCGGCGCAACGATGGTCTACGTCACCCACGACCAGGTCGAGGCCATGACCATGGCAAGCCGCATCGTCGTGTTCAATCATGGCTCGATCGAGCAGGTCGGCTCTCCGCTCGAACTCTACCGCAACCCGGCGAACCTCTTCGTCGCCGGATTCCTCGGTGCACCGCGGATGAACTTCTTCGAGGTGATGGTGGATTCCATATCCGGTCGCACTGCCACTGTTTCGACAGCCGGCCTCATGCCTTTGGCCGTCGAACTGGCTGATAGCGCGTCGGTTCAGAAGGGCGACAAATTGACGATGGGAATCCGCCCGGAAAACCTCAGCGCCGTCTCCGACCCCGCTAAGGCAACCTTCGCGGGCCAGGTCCGGCTCGTCGAACATCTTGGCCGCGAAACCATTCTCTATGTCGATGCAGGCCAGTTGCAGTGCGTCAGTTCCGAAAGCGGCACCGGCAACGTCACCGTCCAAATCGGCCATGTGACCTCGGTCGCCGCCGAGGCCGCCATCGGCCTCCGTATCGATTCCCGCGATGTCTACCTTTTCTCTTCCGGCGATGGGCGAACCATCAGTGCCCGCAAATCCATCCTCGCCGACTGATCAGCCGTTTCAGGAGCCTCGTTCATGACCAAAACGTCACGCGCCCTTTCCGTCTGGCGCACCATCGACACCGACCGCTTCCTGGTCGGAACGCCGCATTATCCCGAGCATGTGGACGAGAGCTATTGGGACAACGATGCCCGGCGTATGGCCGAGGCTGGCTTCAACGCCGCCCGCCTTGGCGAATTCGCCTGGCACATTTTCGAGCCGCGCGAGGGCACCTTCGATTTCGACCTGTTCGACCGGGCGATCGCAGGGCTCGGCCGCCACGGGGTCAAGACGATCCTGTGCACACCGACCGCCACACCGCCGCGATGGCTCACCGTAAAGCATCCCGAAATCCTGCGCGTCGACGGCAACGGCCGATCGATGAGCCACGGCTCGCGCCAGCATGCCGATACGTCGAGCCCGGTGTTCCGCGACTACAGCCGCAAGATCACCCGCGCGATGGCCGAACACTATCGCGGCAATCCCAACATCATCGGCTGGCAGACCGACAACGAACTCAATACCAGCATGCCGGAATCCTATTCCCCCTCGGCGCTCAAAGAATTCCAAGCCTATCTTCAGGACACCTACAAGACCATCGATAAGCTCAACTTCGCCTGGGGCGGCGACTTCTGGGCGACCGCCTATGACGATTTCAGCCAGGTGGTCTTTCCGCAGGATTTCGCGCCGACCTTCCCCAGCCCCGGTCAGCTTCAGGACTACCACCGTTTCCTCGCCTTCTCGACCGCGCGCTTCCAGCACGATCAGGTCGAAATCCTGCGAGCAACGAACAAGGACTGGTTCGTCTTCCACAATCTCGGGGGCTTGCGCGATATCGACTTTCGCGGCCAGTTCTCGACCGATCTCGATTTCGTCGGCTATGACATCTATCCGCTTCTCTATGACGAGTTCTTCCGGTTCGGCAACCATGCGAAGGCACAGGCACTGCATCTCGACGTCTGCCGGGGGTTTTCAGGCAACTACATCGTGCCGGAGCAGCAGTCCGGCTTCGGCGCCCAACCGGGCTTCTGCACGCTGACGCCGGAGCCCGGCGAAATGCGCCGCATGGCGATGTCGTCGGTGGCGCGCGGCGCCGACGGCGTGATGTTCTTCCGCTGGCGGCCTGCCCATTTCGGCGCGGAGATCTACTGGATGGGCGTCATCGACCACGACGATGTCGCCCGCCATCGCTATGACGAAGCCAAGCAGTTCGCGACCGAGATGACGGCGCTGAAGGACAAGATCCTTGGCACCTGGGTGCGGATGGATGTCGCTATCGCCGGCTCCGACTTCGACAACCAGGAAGCTCACAAGACCTTCCCGATTGGCCTTCCGGGCCCGCAGGACGACGCCATCCTGCTGCATCAGTATTGCTACGATCGCGGCATCGCCTGCGGCTTCATCCATCCGGAAGACGACCTGTCGAAGCTGAAGGTCTTCTATGTCCCGCATTGGGTGATCTGGAAGGACAGCTGGACGGCACGGCTGGAAGCCTTTGCGGAGAACGGCGGCACCGTCATCATCGGCGCCCGCACAGGCACCCGCGACGAGAACAATCACGTCATCCGCGAAACGGCGCCCGGACCCTCGCTGTCGAAGCTGACCGGAGTGCGCGTAGAGGATTTCGGACGGCTTGCCGCGCCCGATGCCAAAGGGCTTTTCACCACCATGACCCGCTCCGGCGGTCTCGTCATTCCACCCGACAGGCCGGCGGAATCCAGCCGCCGTATCCGCCGTTTCACGCTTGGAAACCGCGAACTCGATGCCGGTTATTTCTACGAGAATCTTGCCACGGAAGCGGATGTCGAAGCGATCGGCGTCTGGTCCAACCGCTACGCCGAGGGCACGCCCGTCATCACCTCGCGCACCGTCGGCAAGGGTCGCGTGCTCTACGTCGGTACCTATCTTACCCCGGAATTGACGCACCAACTCGCGACACGGACCTTTGCGCATGCGGTTGTAGCGCCGCTGGTCGCCGATCTGCCTGACGGCGTCGAGGTTACGTTGCGTGAGAATGGCGAGCGCCGCCTGCTCTTCCTGCAGAACATCAAGGACATACCTACCGAGGTGACGGGCGTCCCGTCGGGCAAAAACCTGCTCGACGGCAACAAGGCCATCTCCGGCGCCCTGACTCTCGCTGGCTATGGCTGCGCCATCATCGAAATGCACTGAGCATCATGGGGATCACCGGCGCGACAGCGTTCGTCGCCTTCGAAACCCCGCATCTGAAAAGGAATGAAACAATGACCACCACAGGCAAAATCCGCTGGGGTATCCTCGGTCCCGGCACGATCGCCAGGGACTTCTTCGCCGGAGCCGCACAGTCAAACAACGGTCCGGTCGAGGCCATCGGAACGCGAAACCCCGACAAACCGGGACTGGCGGAGAGTTTTCCCGGTACCCGGATCATCAACGGTTACGAGGCGCTGCTTGCCGACCCCGACATCGACGCGGTCTATATCGCCATCCCCCATCCCGGCCACGCCGAATGGGCGATCAAGGCAGCCGAAGCAGGCAAGCATGTACTCTGCGAAAAGCCGATGGGCCTTTCGGCGGCGGAAGCGGAAGCCATGCAGGAGGCTGCCCGCAAGGCCGGCACCTTCCTCGGCGAAGCCTATATGTACCGCCTGCATCCGCTGACGGCCAAACTGATCGAACTCGTGAAGGCCAAGACCATCGGCGATGTCCGCATGATCAAGTCGAGTTTCGGCTTTGCCAAGCTGCCCTTCGATCCCGAGCACCGGCTGTTTTCCAACAAACTCGCCGGCGGCGGCATTCTCGACGTCGGCGGCTATCCCGTCTCCATGGCGCGGTTGGTCGCCGGGATCGACGAAGTCTCCGGCTATCTCGATCCCGACAAGGTGACTGCGGTTGGTCACCTCGGCGAAACCGGTGTCGATGAATGGACCTCCGCGCTCCTGCAGTTCCCGAACGGCATCATCGCCGAAGTCTCCTGCTCGGTGTCGCTGGCGCAGGAGAATGTCCTGAGGATCATCGGCACCAAGGGCCGGATCGAGCTCGAGCAGTTCTGGTTTGCCGGCGGCAAGCAGGGCGGCAGGAGCGTAATCCGTATTATCGGCTCGGACGGAAGCCGCAGCGAAGTCGAGGTCGACGAACCGCGCCATCTCTACAGTTTCGAGGTCGATGCGGCCAGCGATGCCATCCGCGCCGGGCGCAATGAATTCAGCTATCCCGGCATGACCCGCGCCGACACGCTCGGCAATTTGCGTGTCGTGGACAAATGGCGCGCGGCGATCGGGCTCGAATACGAGAGCGAGAAGTACACGTCTCGCACGCGAACGCTTAGGGGCGACGTACTTACCCGCAAGACGAACAAGGTGACGCGGGGCCGGATCGAGGGCGTGCCCAAGGAAATGTCACTCGCCGCCCTTGGCCTGATGGAATTTTCCACATTTTCGGGCGCAGCCATCGTTCTGGATGCCTTCTTCGAGTCGGGGGGAAATCTTGTCGATACCGCCTTTGGTTACGGCAACGGGTTGCAGGATCGCTTGGTCGGCGAGTGGATCCGCAGCCGCGGTATACGCGAAGAGACCGTCGTGATCGGAAAGGGCGTTCATACGCCGTTGTGCTACCCCGACGTGATCGCCAAGCAGCTCACCGTCAGCCTTGACCGGATGAAAACGGATTACGTCGATATCTACTTCATGCACCGCGATAATCCCGACATTCCGGTCGGAGAGTTCGTCGACGCGATGGATGCCGAGGTGAAGGCCGGGCGCATTCGCGGCCCCGTCGGCGGTTCCAACTGGACACGCGAACGCTTCAATGAGGCGATCGCCTATGCCGAGCGCACAGGCAAGACGCGACCGAGTGTCCTGTCAAACAACTTTTCGCTGGCGGAGATGGTCGATCCCGTTTGGGCTGGCTGCATCGCGTCCACGGGCAAGGACTGGATGGACTGGCTCGGGGAGAAGAAGGTCACGAACTTCGCCTGGTCGAGCCAGGCACGGGGCTTCTTCACCGACCGGGCTGGGCGCGGCAAGCTGGATGACGCGGAACTGGCGCGCTCCTGGTATTCGGAGGGTAACTTCGCCCGCCGTGACCGCGCCATCGAACTGGGCAAGCGTCTTGGCAAGGATCCAATCCAGGTGGCTCTTGCCTATGTGCTGGCACAGCAGGGCCGCGTCGTGCCGCTGATCGGTCCGCGATCGCTCGCCGAACTCAACCACAGCGTGGAAGCCTTCGACATCCGCCCTTCGCAGGACGATGTACGCTGGCTGGAAAGGGGTGACAAATGAATTCCGGCACGTCATCACTATCGCCGCGTATCGGGGAGGAAACCATGCGACGAATCGGAGTGGGTATCATCGGCTGCGGCAATATTTCGGACGCCTATCTGAAGGCCGCACCGAAATTTCCGGTGCTCGATATCATCGGCGTCGCCGACATCAACCCGGCAGCAGCAGAAGCAAAGGCGGCAAGCTACGGCGTCGCCGCCATGACCATCGACGGACTGCTCGCCCATCCGCGCATCGAAATCGTACTCAACCTGACCACGCCGCAGCACCATGTGCCGGTCGGGCTTCAGGCCGTGGAGCATGGCAAGCATGTCTATTCGGAAAAGCCGCTGGCGACGACCCTTGCGGATGCGGAGCGGCTGGTCTCGGCGGCTCGGGAAAAGGGCGTGCGCGTCGGTTGCGCGCCCGATACGTTCCTCGGCGGCTCGCACCAGACGGCCCGGCGTGTAGTTGACGATGGTACGATCGGCACCGTCGTTGCCGGTTCAGCCTTCATGCAGGTTCCGGGTCATGAACTCTGGCATCCGAACCCCGATTTCTACTACCAGCCCGGCGGCGGGCCGATGCTCGACATGGGTCCCTATTACCTGACCTGCCTGGTCAACCTGCTGGGGCCGGTCAAATCGGTGACAGGTCAGGCAAAGGCTTCATACGCCACCCGCACGGTCGGTTCGGGAGCCCGCGAAGGCCAGACGGTCGCCGTCGAGTTGCCGACACATATTTCCGGCCTGCTCGATTTTAAGAACGGTGCGGCGATCTCGATCACCACAAGTTTCGACGTCTGGAAGCACGAGCACAACCACATCGAACTCTACGGCACCACCGGCTCGATGATCGTCTCCGACCCGAACCAATTCCAGGGCGATATCAGGACCAGCGAGCGCAAGGGCGACTGGACGGTGGCCGAGCAGGTTCACTCCTACGGCGACGGCAACTATCGCATTCTCGGCCTTGCCGACATGGCGCAGGCGATCGTTTCCGGCAGGGAGCATCGCGCCAATCTTGGCCTCTCGCTACATGTGCTTGAAATCATGGAATCGATCAGTCGTTCAGCCGAGACCGGGCAACGTATAAACCTGAAACATGGCTGCGACCGCCCGGCGCCGATGCGCTCCGACCTGCCCTTTGGAATCCTGGAATAGGAAAGACATCATGAGCAAGACTGCACTGATCTTCTGGGGCGGCTGGGAAGGCCACACCCCTGCCCGCAGCGCCGATATCGTCAAGGAGATGCTGACTGGACATGGTTTCGACGTTCGGCTGGAACAAGGCACATCGGCGCTTGCCGACCCTGAGATTTCGCAATTCGATCTCATCGTTCCGATGGTAACGATGTCGACGATTGAGAAGCCTGAACTGGAAAATCTCGTCGCTGCGGTTCGCGGCGGCACCGGCCTTGCCGGTTTCCACGGCACCATGGGCGACAGCTTCCGCAACGAGACCGAATACCAGTTCATGGTCGGTGGGCAATGGGTCTCCCACCCCGGCAACATCATCGATTACAAAATCGACATCGCGAAATCGGACGACCCAATCGTCGAAGGCATCGACAGCTTCGCCTATCGCTCGGAGCAATATTACATGCATGTCGATCCGAGCAACGAGGTGCTGGCGACGACGACGTTTACCGGCGAACACTTCAGCTCCATCGACGGTGTTGTCATGCCGGTTGTGTGGAAGCGTCGTTACGGCAAGGGCCGCGTGTTCTACAGCGCCCTCGGCCACACGGCCGATGAGTTCGAGGTGCCGCAGATGAAGGCGATCTTCGAGCGCGGTGCGCTCTGGGCTGCTCATGGGAATGGCGGCTAAAATCGCAGTTTCGGGCCGAACCAGGCCCGATAGCCGCCACTTCCGTCATCAAGCCTGTCGAGTTGTCGGCAACGCCCTACAGGATCCTCGCTGGACGATGGTGCAACCCAGTTCCACGCGGCGCGCCGGCAGTTGTTCGCCGAGAGTCCTCAGGCAGTATTCCATTTCGTCGAGCGCCATGCGGCCGATCTGGGCCAGCGGCGCATGAACCGTTGAAAGCGGCGGGTCCATCATCTGGCCACGCAGGATATCGTCGAAACCAAGGACCGAGACATCCTGCGGAACCCGGTACCCCCGCTCCTTCAGGGCCTGGATAACGCCAATGGCGATGTTGTCGGCAAGACAGAACATCGCCGTCATATCTCCAAGACCGTCATTCTCCTGCAGCCAGCGCCGCATGCTGCGCGCCGCCTCCTCCGGCTCGAAACTGTCTATCATGATGATAGTGCCGCGCGCGCCGATCGCCTCGTGGTCGCGGATCGCCTCGCTATAGCCGTCCTGCCGCTGGCGGATCGTGTAGCGGCCGGGCCAGCCGACCAGCCCGATATTGCGGTGTCCGAGATCGAGGAGATGCTGGACACCAAGCCTTGCGCCATATCGGTTGCCGATGCCGACGGAGCCGACCCGCATCGTCGGATCCTGTCCCGCCAGAAGTAGGGCCGGCCGGTCGAGCCGCGACACGGCTTCGAGCAGTTCCGGATTCTCGTCGAAATAGACGATGATCCCGTCTGCTGTTGTCTCCTTGATCCGGCTCAACACCGGGCCGGGAGCAAGCCGCTTTCCTTCCGTCACCAGCGGCTTGATCTGCACGCCACGCGCCGTACATTCCTTGCGCAGGCTTTCCAGAATGGTCCAGGAAACGTAGTTCGTATCGTTCTGTGGCAGCATGTCGGCCGAAGCCACCAGCATGACGGACTTCAACGTCGGCTGCATGGCGCGGCGGATGCGGGAATCGAGATAGCCGCTTTCGCGTGCAACCGTCATGACGCGGTCGCGCACGCCTTCGGAGATCTTCGCCGTACCGTTCAGTACATGGCTGACCGTGCTGACGGAGACGCCGCTCTGCTCCGCTATCTTCTTGATGCTCACGAGGTCACTTCACTCCACTGCTGGCCACGCCTTCGGTGATATATTTCTGCAGGAAGAGGAATACCACGGTTACCGGCAGCAATGTAACGACGGTCATGGCGAGAATATAGTGCCACTGCACGTTGAATTGTCCCTGCAGGGAACTGAGCCCGATCTGGAGCGTGTAGTTTTCAGGGCTCGACAGAACGATCAACGGCCAGAGGAAATCGTTCCACCGCCAGATGACCGAGAAGATCGCGAGCACCGCCAGCGCCGGGGCGCAGAGCGGCAGCACGATGCGCCAGTAGATGCGGAATTCCGACGCGGCGTCGACCCGCGCGGCCTCGATCAGGTCGTCGGGAATGGTCAGCATATACTGACGCAGCAGGAACACACCGGTCGGCGTCGAAACCGTCGACAGGATCACGCCCCATAGATTGTCGGCAAGGTTCAGGCCGACAATAACCATGAAGGCCGGCACCATGATCACCGAAAGCGGGATCATCATGGTCGACAGGATGAGCGCGAACATGGCGTTGCGGCCGGCGAAACGGTATTTTGACAGCGCAAAGGCGGCCATGGAATTCAAAAGCAGCGTCAGAATCGTGGCAACCACCGTGACGAACACCGTGTTCCAGAGATAGCGCAGGAAGTCGAACTGCTTCATCGGCTCGGAGTAGTTCGAGAACTGCAGGTGGAGTTCCTTGAGCTGACGCAGTTCCGCGACCGGAACCCGGAAGGTCTCCTCCGGTTTGGCAGGATTGAGCACCGTCGCCGATAGTCCGATGCGGCGCACCAGCGCCACCGTCTGCTCGCTGCCATCTGGCATCGTCCGTATCCACATCGACAACGGTTTTACCTGGCCTTCGACAGTGATCGTCTGGGCGGCGCGCGGCACCAGCGCCGGCGGAAAGGAATTGATCTCGGCTTCCGTCTTCAGTGACGAAATGACCGCCCAGGCGATGGGGATGGCGACGACCAGCGTGCCAAGGATGGCCCAGCCCCAGGCGAGCCAGTCGGTGAGGTCAAACCGGCCCGGGTGGCGGGTGCGTGTGAGAAAGGCAATCATGTCAGACCTCCGCTTTCTTGGCGAGCCAGAGTTGCGAGAGCGTCAGGACGAGCAATGCGATGCCCATCAGGACAGACGCGGCGGACGCGAGGCCATAGAGCCGCAGATCCGGCGAAAAAGCCGTCTGATAGATGAACTGGACGATGAAGGTATTCGCCGTTCCGGGACCGCCGCCGTTGGTCAGCACCCAGGCTTCGTCGAAGACCTGGACCGAGCGAATGAGAAGCAGCACCGTGACCACCAGCAGGTTGGGTATCAGCAGCGGCAGGGTCAGGCACCAGAATTGCCGCCATTGCGAGGTTCCGTCGATCTCGGCAGCTTCGTAAATGTCGCGCGGGATCGCCTGCAGCCCCGCAAGAATGATCAGCATAAAGAAGCCCATGTGGAACCAGATGGAGACATAGACCACCCAGGCGCGCGACCAGCCGACTTCCAGCAGGAAGATGATCCGCGTGTCGAACCAGTCCGTCAGGAAGCCGTTGAGCAGGCCCTCGCGCGCCAGGAACCATTGCCAGATCAGACCGACGACGACGGGCGACAGAAGCACCGGATAGAAAAACACGGCCCGGAAAAAGCCACGTCCCCGCGTTAGGCGGTTGAGCACCAGCGCCGTCACCAGCGCGAAGAACAGCGTGCCGAGCGTATTGAGGAGGGTATACCACCAGGTATTATGAATGGCGGTCCAGAAGAGATTATAGCGGCAGGTGGAGGGCTCCAGGTAGCTGCCGCAATCGAGCAGCGCCCTGAAATTCTCAAGCCCGACAAAGGGCCGGTCCCAGATCAGGAGATTGGTGCCGCCGGTAAAGGCATAGGCGATGGCAAGGCCGACCGGTACGAAAACAAAGATGGTGAACAGCACCATGTTGGGCAGGATGAAGACATAGGGCATGCGCGCTGGCCCCAGGAACCGCTGCAGCGCTGCCATCGGCACCTCCACGACGCGCATCACCGCGTCAAGCCCATCCCCGATGCGTTCGCCGCGCGCAACAACGGCAGGCGGCGCGACACTCGTCGGCGCACTCATATCCGCGCTCCCTTGAGCGACCGGCCATCCACGGAAGAAAACAAGTGAGCAAAGGCGGGGTCGAAGGTGAAGGCGAGGCTTGAGCCGGTTTCCGCCTCGAAATGTCCCGGCACATGGATGATCGTCAATTCGTCGCTTTGACCGGTGCGGCCGTAGACAAAGGTTTCATGCCCCATGCTCTCGACCTGTTCCACGGTCATAGTGCCGCCACCTGACCCAGCTCCAGCGGAACCGAGCCGCAAATGCGACGGGCGCAGACCGATGGTGACGTCATTGCCCGACTGCACGTCGATCCCGGCAGCAGGCACGGCGAAACGGCCTAAATGGGCACTGTCCAGTGTCACGCCATCGCTACCCGTAGAAATGACCTTACCCGAATAAAGGTTCATCCGCGGCGAGCCGATGAAGCCGGCGACGAAGAGATTGGCGGGTCTTTCGAACAGGTCGAGCGGACGGCCGATCTGCTCGACCTTGCCCTTGTTAAGAACGACGATCTTCTGCGCCATGGTCATGGCCTCGACCTGATCATGGGTCACGTAGATCATCGTCGTTTTCAGTTGTTTATGCAGCTTGGTGATTTCCGAGCGGGTCTGGACCCTCAGCTTCGCATCGAGGTTGGAGAGCGGCTCGTCGAACAGAAAGACGCGCGGCTGCCGCACGATCGCCCGGCCGATCGCGACCCGCTGCCGCTGGCCGCCGGAAAGCGCCTTCGGCCGTCGATCGAGATACCCGTCGATCGCCAGCATCTTGGCCGCAGCATCCACCCGGCGGTTGATCTCCGCCCGGTCCATGCGCAGGTTCTCGAGCCCGAAGGACAGGTTCTTGCGCACGCTCATATGCGGATAGAGCGCATAGGACTGGAACACCATGGCGATCTGGCGCTGGGCCGGCGAAAGCTCGTTCACGCGCTGATCGTCGAAGCTCATTTGCCCGGCCGAGATGGGTTCAAGGCCGGAGATCATCCGCAGAAGCGTTGACTTGCCACAGCCTGACGGCCCGACCAGAGCGACGAACTCGCCGGATCCCACGTCAATGTCGATGCCGTGGATGACTTCCAGCGATCCATAGGACTTGCGCAGATCCTTCATGGATATTGCGGTCATTGTGTTTTCCTCCCAATCTCCGTGGTGGACGCGCGACCGAGGCGCATCTCGTCCGTCAGCGCGCGTGCCGCCTCGATTCCATCAAGAACAGACCTCCCAGCGCCTGGCCATAAGGTGTCGGCAGATTCTTGATCCGGCGGTAGAAGTCGAGATCCTCGCCCATCGGCGTGCCGTCCGAAACATCCATCAAAAGCCCGGTCTCGTCGATCCGCGACAGGATGGCGCTGAGCGAACGTTCCGCAGCACCCCGGAAGCTCTCGTCGATCAATCCTTCCCGGATGCCTGCAAGAATGCCGTAGCCGATGCCCGCGGTGGCCGAGGCCTCGACCGGGCTGTCGGTGTCGTCGAGCAGAGTATGGAACATGCCCTGCTCGTTCTGGAGCACCTGAAGCGCTGCGACCTGGGTGCGATAGACTTCCTTCAGGTAGCGGGCAATGGCGCCTTCGGGCGGCGCGATGCGGAAGAGTTCGGGAATGGCGATGGTAATCCAGGCATTGCCCCTCGCCCAGAGCGCGCGTGCATAATTGTGCCGGCCGAGAAAGGTCCAGCCATGGAAGAACAGCCCGCTCGGCGGGTCACCCAGAAACCTGATGTGGCAGAGGTACTGGTAGTGCGCGTCCTCGATCCAGTCGGGCCGCCGGCACAACCGTCCGGCCGTTGTCATGAACAGCACGGCCATGAACAACGTATCGTCCCAGAGCTGACCCTCGTTGTCACGCTCCTTGACGAGATGCTGATAACCGCCCTCTTCAGTGCGCGGCATCTCTTCGAAAATCCACTGCGCCCAGTCGCGGACGATCGCCTTCCAATCCTCGCGCTCGAATTTTTCCGCGAGCAGCGAAAACACCAGCATCGGCGATGTGGAATTGACCTGACGGCGCGGCAGGCCGCGGGCGAGCTGATTTTCATACCAGCGGATCAGCCTGGCGAAGGCGGCCTGATCGTCGCGCTCCTCCGCGTCGCGAAAATAGCCGTAAAGCCCGACGCCGACCTCCCAGTCCCACTCGTCAAAGACGATCTCGCCGGTATCGTCATTGGCAGCGTCGCCGATACCTTTCAAGCGGCGAAAGCCTCGGGAAATCTGCGAAATGGCTGATGTGATATCCGCGGCCGGGATCATGCGGAAAGCTCCTTCATTTCAGTCCAGGGATGAAGCGCGCCGCCATCGACGCCGATCTGCGGCACGGTGGAAAGCGGCGCGAAAGGCATGGGAGTTCCGGCGCGCTGCAAGTCTCCCTCGAATGGCAGCAACAGCCTGCCTTGGGGATGGTTGAGGGTCAGGCTCACCGTCTCCGCGTCGAAATGCGGTGCAAGGGCAAGGCAGCGTTCGCAGAATGCGGAAAACTCGTCATGCGTATCGGCGCTTCCGGCAATCATCAGCCAGCCCGCTTTTTCCGCATGCATGCGCCATTCCATCCCGGCAAACAGGCCTTGCTGGAGACCTTCAAGCGCCGAGGATCCGTAAATGCCGACATAGCCGTCCGCGACTCGCGCAAAAATCCAGTTGGTCTCGACGATGACCTCGTCGCAAAGCTCAACCGGCACGAAAACATGGGTGAACCGGATGGGATGGGGCTGGCGCGTGAGGTCGAACAGCATCAGCGCCACGTTGTCATATTGGGCGACGCGCGGATTGATGCCGTTGCCGGCCCAGTAGGATGGCCGGCTGCCGCCCCAGACCTTGAGGTCGCCGGGATGGTTGATCCAGAAACGCGCCAGCATGTGGCCGGAAAGCTGGATATCGGCCATGTGCTGCTGATGCCCAAGCTCGCCTGTCTTGTACTCCGCGACGCTGGACAATTGCGCATTCGCGCATTTCCAGAGCGAGAGCTTCGCGTTCATGTTCAGCCCTTGCGTATAGCGGGCAGCCAGTCGCTTGCTCTTGGGCGGGAACGCAAAACCGGTGGCCAGCGGCGGCGGCTCGTAATCCGACAGTGCAAAGAGTGCGGCCGCGCGATCATGCCCGGCGTACCAGCTGCCGCCAAACGCGATTGCCGCAACCGAGGCGAGTTCGGTCGCCGATCCGGCAAAGAGTTCCTTTTCATAGATGCGGCCCTGCGATCCGGATGGAACGCTTTCAAGCGTGTGCAGAGCGGTCATGACGAAGATTTCGTCCAGCAGCTTGCCGGTCCGTTCCTTCAGGCGCTGATCATCGGTGTTTTCGAACAGCGTGAACAGGCCGAGGAAGTCGATCGGGTAATAGGCGGCCGAATTCCATTCCGCGAGGCCGTGCTCATCGATCGCATCGAACCAGCGGTGCAGCCGCGCCTCCGCCTGCGCCCGATGCTCCAGCCCGGTCTTGCCGCTGTTGGGAAAAACATCGTCCGGAAAGAGGCCACCCGCCAGATATTGGGCGATATGAAAGCAGAGCACGTGGTTCTCGCTCCAGTACCACATCACATCGTCGCCCGGCTCGTCCAGCCAGTAACGGAAGTTGAGGATGGTGCCGCGCAGCCTCTCCCAGAGATCGTCCGGCAGCTGGGTCCAGGCATGCGCGCGATAGATCCACAGAAGCGGTAGCAGCCAGAAATCAGCGCAATCGTGGCGCTCGATGACCGGCGGCAGAGCGCGCTCGATCAACAGTGCTGCCTGCTCCGGCTCCTTGCCGAGCGCCAAGAGCACGAGGGCGCGCGACGGCTCGTTCTTGCCGCCGGCAAGCATGACATTGAGGGCCACCCGTTTGCGGCCGGATATATGGTCCTGATCGAGCGCCAGCGGCGGCGGCAGAATGGATGTGCCAAGCCCGCGCTCGATCCGCACGCCGCCGATCTGAACGACAAATGTCAGAGAAATGCATCCAGCCCTGAGCCCGGCAATATCGAACAACTCGGCGGTCGGATTGTCCTTGGAGACCGTGAAGCGGATCGGCTGCGCCGTCTTGCCCACCCCATCCGGCAACACGTTCATCGTCACCGTTTCGGATGGATGCCAATCGGGTCCGAGCTCGATCTCCACCGGATGATCAGGCAGATAGTCGGCGACGACGCGAACCGTGCCTTTGTCATAGAACAGCCGGTCCGTGCGCAGGCCGTTCAACGTTGCCTCCACCTCGCGCATCGAATGACTGTCAATCTCAGCCTGAATGCCGGCGGCAAGCCCCTCTCCTTCCAGCAGCGTCAGCTTGAAGAAACAGCTTGTGTCGCGCTCGTGCAGATCCTCGAGAAACACGGTCAGGACGCTCTCGCCCCGCGGAACATCCGCCGAAAACGCAGCCGAATGCGCGATGTTGCGATCATAGGGCTCGTGCGCCAGCACCTTCGTCTCATTGAGCCAGACATGCATCCCGCCACAGGTTTCAGCGGCAAGGCGGACGGTCTGCGCCGTCTCCACCGTGACGATGCAGCGCATCCAACGACGGATGAGGAGGGGGCGAAAGCAGAAGGTGGAAAAATCGACACGAGGATCTTCGCCGCCGAGATAGATATTGGAAAAATCGATGGATGCCGGCAGCGGGATATCGCGGCTCAGAAGCCGCGCGCGGAGCGCCTCGCGACACGGCAGATCACCGGTCGCAACCCATCCGTTGATGAAGCGGTAATCGATCGCGTCCGGCATTGGGCGGGCCGTTCCGGGAAAATACTCAACTTCGGCCTCACTGACATGCCATCGGTTAAGCGCCTCATTGGGCGCAATCGGCCATTGCGTCGCTCCAGCCAACGACTCATCCGCATCCGCTTGATCGTCGCGAGACTTTAATGAAATATTTTTCATTAGTTTTCGCCTCCTCCGTATTCAAAATTCGCATTTTTGTTTGACTTGCAGCGAGAAATAGCCATTAAATTATCACGAGGCAATGGAATTCGAACAATTTTCAATGAAAATATTTTCATTGACGTTCTGCGGACTTACAACGGGAGGAATGCATGACCTTGAAAACCCTGAAAATTACCGCCCTCGCACTCGCCTTGAGCACGGCTGGCGTACCGGCTTTTGCCGAGACCATCACCTTCGCCTTCACCGATGACGATCCGAATTATATCGCCATGATGGAAAAGCTGGTCGACCAGTTCGAGGCAGAAAACAAAGACATCACCGTCGATTTCGTCACCGCCGGCTACGCGCAGATGATGGAGCAGCTGCCGCTTCAGTTGTCAGTCGGCAAAGGCCCGGACGTGGCAAAGATTACCGCCACCGATCTCCTCCGATACACGGCCGACCTGCGGCCCTACATGAAGGACCCGGATGGTTTTGCGAAGCTTCACGGAAAGTCACTGGATCTGATCCGCACGCCGGATGCGGCAGCCGACAAGATCGGTGGCTATGTCGCCTCGCAGACGCTCAACCAGCCATTCGTCAACGTGACCCTGTTCGAGCAGGCCGGCGTCCCGCTCCCCGCCAAGGGTGCGACGCTCACTGAGATCGTCGATGCGTCCGTCAAGGTTGCCAAGGCGACGGGAGTCGAGATCCCCTATACTATGGATCGCTCCGGGCATCGTTTCGCCGGGCCGGCATTTTCCTACGGCGCGCATTTCCTGAAGGACGGGCAATTGATATTCCCCGATGACGCAGCCAAGCGTTATATCGCCGATCTCTACAAATGGACCCAGTCCGGCGCGTTTCCCAAGGAGATGTGGGGGGCTGCGGGCGGCACGCGCTACAAGAACATGGGCGACGAATTCGCCAATGGTAACGTCGTGACGTATCTAGCCGGAAACTGGATGGTCAATCCGTTCGTGACGAAGATCGGCGATGCATTCGACTGGACAGCGATCGATCCGGCCTGCGGTGACGCCGGTTGCGTGCCGATGCCGGGCTCGACATTCGTCGTTGCCTTCCAGCACACCAAGGCGCCTGAAGCCGCTGCCAAGCTCATCGAATTCCTGGGCTCTGAAAAGGTTCAGCGCGACATTGCCGAACAGTTCCTGATCCTCACCGGCGCCCAGATCGACAATCCGCAATACAAGACGGAGAGCCAAAACGCCAAAAGCTCCATGGAGGCGTTCGCCCGCAATGTCGGCAATGTCCCGGAGGAAGCCCGCACCATCGAGAGGACGCAAGGGGCAAGTGCCGTCTACGGCTCCATCGTTCAGCGCATGAGCCAGCTGATCGTTGGCGAGCTGACGCTTGAAGAAGCCTATGCCCAGTTGGCCGCCGATGCCAAGGGTGCGAATGTCGAGCTCGCCAAATACGCCGCTGCTGCGAAGTAACACCGGCGGATGCGATCGGTGCCACATCAGGCTGTGGCGCCGATTTGCGTTCAGGATCAAAACAGAACCGTTGCGTCGTTCCTCCACAGGCGACCAGGAGACGACAGCGCTCTGAGCCCGCCTGCGCGTTGGGAACCGTCCAATTGCCCGAAAATACGATCGGGCATAAACTCCTCGTAGAAACAGGCTTGGTGAGGAGCAGGAAATGGCCATCTTTATGGATCGCCATGATCTCAAAGGGTATTCCGCCGCCGACGTTGCCGAGGCACATCGAAAGGATCTTGAAATCCAGGATCAGTTCGGGGTGAAGTTCCTGACTTACTGGTTCGATCATCAGCGCGGCACTGCCTTCTGCCTGATAGATGCACCGGACAAGGAGACCGCCCAGTGTGTTCATCGCGAGGCGCACGGCCATGTTGCCGGTGAGGTTGTCGAGGTCGCCCTTTCGGCGGTGGAGGCCTTTCTTGGCCGCATCCACGATCCCGAGCCTCATACAACAGATTCAAAAGACAACGCAGACTGCGCACACCGCGCAATCATGTTCACCGATATTGTCGGCTCGACAGAAATGACGGCTCGTCTCGGTGACCGCATGGGTACGGAACTGGTCAGAGCACATGATGCCATGGTTCGAAGGTGCTTGAAGCAATCAGGCGGGAGCGAGGTAAAGCACACCGGCGACGGCATCATGGCAGCCTTTGCGTCCACGACGCAGGCTGTCGGCTGCGCAAGTGCTATCCATCAGGAATTTCAGCGCTACAATCGCGGCAATGCGGAGCCCCTACACATCCGGATCGGTATTGACTGCGGAGAGCCGGTGGAGGACAGCAACGATCTCTTTGGCACGACTGTTCAGCTTGCTGCACGACTTTGCTCGGCCGCCGGAGCAGGCCAGATCCTCGTTTCGGAAAATGTCCTGCGCGAGCATGGCAGGTCAGCGGCCTTTGCCAAAACCAGGCGCCTAAAACTAAAGGGCTTTTCCAAGCCTGTAGCCGCGTTCGAATGCACATGGACCGCCTGACGCGGGTGCATCGAGAAGAACGGCTTATCCATTGTCGGCAGTTGTCGGCCACCGCATCACGGGCGCCATCCAGACATAACAACACTCCACCACGCGGACCAAATTTCGCCCTTCTTTGTTAAGTTGACTGGCCTAATCACATCGGAGGATACGACCTCGCCGTGGCATACCACCGATTGGTGTGGTTCGCGGAGACGAGAAACTTGGCAAAATGCTCAGTCTGGGGACTTCGTCAATCAGTCTCAAACGGGGCGGTGCCGTATGCTTAGGATTCATATCAAGAGCGACAAGTATCTGAGTGTTTCTGGTGGGGCCAACAGCGTCTACAGCCCGCTGACCACATCGAGTGCTGTTTCGTCGAGCGTGTTTGCAGCCCCCTCCCAAGAGGCCACAACAGCCGTATACCGTCCGTCGGCAGATTTGTCGCCGAGCAGCGGTTCGACGTTCTCGGAGTATACAGCTCCCGGCATCACGAAGGCCGTGTCCGCGATCGGCCCGCGGACATCGACCCTCGACCTAGCCTCCTCCGAAAAGCCCGGCGTTGTCGAGGGGATCAATGACTCTGTCCTACCCCCGGGAGACATGTCCTTTACAGCGGACCTGGCCCTGCCATATACGCCGATGGCCCATGCGACGAGCGTTCAATCCGAGGCCGCACCTTCGAATTTTGCAGCCCCTCCGGTTGTTGCCAAATCCTCAGGCGAAACGGCAACCGTCTCGACCGCGGATGCGGCCCCTGCAGAGGCAGTACCCAACAAGATTGCTCTTGAGAATATGAAGCAGGGCAATCCGCGGAGCGAATGGGGCGTCGACGGCGACGGCGACGGCAACATCCAGGGCTTCGCGACGCAAATCAGCACCAATGTCGGCGGGACGGTGGACTTCAAGATAGCAACCAACTCGACCAACTACCGCCTCGACATCTACCGAATGGGCTACTATGGCGGCAACGGCGCCCGCAAGGTCGCCACGATCAACAAGTCGCTCGCCAGTGCGCAGGTCCAGCCGCACCCCATCGTCGACATGTCGATCGGCCTGATCGACGCTGGCAACTGGTCGGTCTCGGCGAGCTGGGCAATTCCGCAGGACGCGGTGTCGGGCGTCTACTTCGCAAAACTGGTCCGGCAGGACGGCACCGCGGGCGAGAGTATCGTCCCGTTCATCGTCCGCGAGGACGGCTCCACCAGCGATATCGTATTCCAGACATCGGACACCACCTGGCAGGCCTACAACGCCTGGGGCGGAGCCAGTCTCTATTTCGGCGAGGTTCCGGTCGATCCCGACGACATGATCGGCTACATCCCGCCCAACTGTAGTTGCGGCGTGACCGCGATCGGCCGCGCCTCGGCAATCAGCTACAATCGCCCGATCGTCACCAACACAAGTCCAATCGGCGGCACGCACGATTTCGTCTTTGGCGTCGAACATTCAGCGATCCAATGGCTGGAACAGAACGGCTTCGACGTCTCCTATATCTCCGGCGTCGATGCGGCACGAAACGGCAGCCAGTTACTCAATCACCAGGCTTTCCTTTCGGTCGGGCACGACGAATACTGGTCAGCCGAGCAACGCACCAACGTCGAGGCGGCGCGTGACGCGGGCGTCAACCTCGCCTTCTGGAGCGGCAACGAATGCTACTGGAAGGTCCGCTGGGAAAACAGCATCGACGGTAGTGGCACGGCTTATCGCACCATGGTCTGCTACAAGGAGACCTGGGGCACCAGCACCGATCCGAGCAATACCGGCACAGGCACTTGGCGCGACCCGCGCTTTGCCGATCCCGGACAAAAACCGGAAAATGCACTGACGGGCACCATGTTTACCGTCGACAGCTACCGCCAGGACACGATTTCCGTTCCTTACGACTATTCCAATCTGCGCTTCTGGCGCAACACGGACGTCGCCAACATCCTGCCGGGCCAAAAGTTCGACCTGGTGGAGAACCTTCTCGGCTACGAATGGGATTCCGACGTCGAAAACGGCTTCAGGCCGGCAGGCCTGGTCAATCTTTCACTGTCAACCGTTTCGGTGAATACCTATCTGCGCGACTACGGCACCACCGTAGGCCCGGCCGATGTGACACACAGCCTGACCATGTACCGCGCAGAGAGCGGCGCACTTGTCTTCGGCGCCGGCACCGTCTTCTGGTCCTGGGGTCTGAATGCGAACCATGAAGGGCCGGCAACACCGACCGACCGCAATGTCCAGCAGGCGATGATCAACATGTTCGCCGACATGGGGATCCAACCCACCACGATCGATGCGAGCCTCATCCTTGCCACGCAATCGCCGGACCACACCAAGCCGACATCGACGATCACCTCACCGATCGTCGGCGCCACCTTCCTGGAAGGCCAGCGTGTGACCGTTACGGGGACCGCGCAGGACTTCGGCGGCGGCATCATCGCCGGCGTCGAGGTGTCGACCGACGGTGGTCAGTCCTGGTTCAAAGCAAGTGGCCGGGAAAACTGGAGCTATAACTGGGTCGTCCAGGCGAGCGGAACCTACACGATCAAGTCGCGCGCCGCCGACGACAGCGTCAACCTCGAGAACCCATCGACGGGCAAGCAGGTGACGGTTTCGCTGCCGTCGACCTCCAGCCTGTGGACAATGGCCTCGAAACCCGCGACCGAAACCGTGCTCGACCGGGATGGCGTGGAACTGGGTGTCCGCTTTCAGGCGACGACCAGCGGCTCGGTGCAAGGCATCCGTTTCTACAAGGGCTTCTACAATATCGGCGAACACAAAGTCAGTCTCTGGACTGCCAACGGAACGCTACTTGCAACTGGCATCTCGACGGGAGAATCGCTCTCTGGATGGCAGACGGTAACATTTTCCAGCCCGATCCAGATTAGCGCTGGAACGACCTTCGTCGCCTCCTATCATACAACGGGCTACTATTCGGCCACCCTGGGATACTTCAACTCCGCCTATACAAGCGGCCCCCTCCAGGTTGCACAGAACGGCGGAGTCTATGCCTACGGCAATGGATCGTTCCCGGGGAACACTTACAATAGCAACTACTGGGTGGACGTCGTGTTCGCGCCCTCGACCACCAATACCGCTCCGGTCGCCAGCAACGACAACGGCTTCACCGGCTTTCGGGACACGCCGCTGACAATCGCCACGTCCGCCGTGCTCGCCAATGACACGGATCCTGACGGCGATGCTCTGACGATCACCGGTGCCAGCGGCGCGGTCAACGGAACGGTGAACTTCAACAGTCAGACCAACAGCTTCACCTTCACGCCTACGGCAGGCTACACCGGCGCCGCGCATTTTTCCTACAGCATCTCCGATGGCCGGGGAGGAACGGCGTCGGCAACTGTCAATCTGACGGTAAACCCACCGTCGACGACTGTGAGCCTGTTCAGTCTCTCTGATACCCCTGCCATCACCGCCGCCAACGACACGAACTCCGTCGAACTCGGGATGAAGTTCGTCTCCTCCGCAGGTGGAATGATCACCGGGCTGCGCTATTACAAGGGCGCGCAGGATACCGGGACGCATACGGGCTCGCTTTGGACCAGCTCGGGCACGCGGATTGCCACTGCAACCTTCACCGGCGAAACGGCCAGTGGCTGGCAGACGGTGATGTTCTCGCAGCCGATCACCATCACGGCCGGCACGACCTATGTCGCGAGCTATCACTCCAACGGCAGGTACGCGATAACCTCAAATTATTTCGGCACCAGCCGCACAAGCGGAGTGTTGACCGCTCCATCCAGCGGGACGAGCGGCGGGAACGGCGTCTATGCCTATGGCTCAGCCAGCCTCTTCCCCACCGCGACCTACAATGCCTCGAACTACTGGGTCGACGTAATTTTCCAGCAGTCAACAGGGCAGAATGCGCCCCCGGTCGCTGGCGACGATCCCGGCCTTTCGGCCAGCGCCAACACGCCACTCACCATCCAGGCATCGGCTCTGCTTGCCAACGACAGCGACCCCAATGGCGATACGCTATCGATCACCGGTGTCAGCGGCGCGGTCAACGGATCGGTCACATTCAACAGCCAGGCAAACACAGTCACCTTCACCCCGACAAGCGGTTATTCCGGGCCGGCAAGTTTCAACTATGCCATTTCCGATGGAAGAGGTGGCACCGACACGGCCCAGGTCTCTCTCAACGTCAGCGCGCCGGGACAAGTGCAGAACGTCTTTGCACCCGGTGCCACACCGACGGTCGTCTCGGTGAACGACAATAATCCGGTCAACCTTGGCATGAAGTTCCAGGCAGACACGGCAGGCTGGATCACCGGGTTCCGCTTCTACAAGGGTGCCAGCAACACCGGTTCGCACACGGGATATCTCTGGAGTTCGACTGGTACACTGCTCGCAAGCGCGACCTTCACGAGTGAAAGTGCCAGTGGCTGGCAGTCGGTCAACCTGGCTCAGGAATTCGCGATTCAGGCGAATACAACCTACGTCGTCTCCTACAGCACCAATGGCAGGTATTCTGTCACGAACAACTTCTTCAGTTCCGAGGTCACGAACGGCAATCTGCACGCGCTGTCGTCGGCACTCAGCGGCGGCAATGGCGTATACGCATATGGAACAGCCGGGCTGTTCCCGACGAACACCTACAATAGCTCGAACTACTACGTCGATGTGGCCTTCAGGCCGCAATTGGCAGCATAGAAACAGGATGGGAGGGCTCGGATGAAAGGCGAAAACCGGCTCCCCGTGACAGTGCTGGCAGGCTTTCTCGGCGCCGGCAAGACGACAATTCTGAACCACGTGCTGCGCAACCGCGAGGGTCTCCGCGTCGCGGTCCTCGTCAACGACATGAGTGAGATCAACATTGACGCGGATCTCGTTCGCAACGGCGGTGCCGATCTATCACGAACGGACGAAACGCTGGTCGAGCTTACCAACGGATGTATCTGCTGTACGCTGCGCGACGACCTTCTCGGTGAAGTCCGCCGGCTCGCGGCGGAGGGACGTTTCGACTATCTGCTGATCGAAGCTACAGGCATTGCCGAACCCCTGCCGATTGCAGCAACCTTTTCCTTCAGGGATGAAAACGGAGTGGCGCTCAGCGATATCGCCAGGCTCGATACGATGGTTTCGGTCGTTGATGCGGCCAATCTTCTTTCAGACTATTCCAGCACGGACTTTTTGAGCGACCGCGGTGAAACGCGCGACAAGGACGACACGCGAACCTTGGTTGACCTATTGGTCGAGCAAATCGAATTCGCCGATGTCGTGGTTATCAACAAGACCTCGGAAGTGACAGCCGAAACGCGCAAAAGCATTCGCCACATCATCGCCGCGCTCAATCCCGACGCCCGCCTGATCGAAACAGATTTCGGCCGGCTGCCGCTCGATGCCATCCTCGACACCGGCCTCTTCAGCGAGACGAAGTCGGCGAGACATCCGCTCTGGCACAAGGAGCTTTATGGTTGGGGAGACCATGTTTCCGAAACGGAAGAATACGGCATCGCGAGCTTCGTCTATCGGGCGCGCCGTCCCTTCGATCCGTCGAAGTTCCAGGATTTCCTCGCGAAGGAATGGCCGGGGCTCATTCGCGCCAAAGGGCACTTCTGGCTGGCCACCCGCCCCGACTGGATCGGTCTGCTTTCGATTGCCGGCGTGCAGCGCCGTACAGAGGCCAAGGGCCTGTGGTGGGTGACGGTGCCGCGGGCGCACTGGCCCCGCCATCCACAATTCCTGTCACAACTGGATCGGCACTGGAGCGCTGTCTGGGGGGATCGCAGACAGGAGCTTGTCTTCATCGGCACGGGCCTTTCCGAAGACATCATCCGCGCGGCACTCGACGACTGTTTGACAGGAAACGACAGCGGCTTCGATCCACAGCATGCGCGCAATTTGCGCGATCCGTTCCCGCCATGGCAGCACGCGCATGCCGCATAACGAACAACAAGCCTCAACCTAGGAGAAGGTAATGACCAACGAACTTTATGCAGACGGCATCGGAGAAATCACAGTCACCGGGACGATCGTGCGGATCGACATGATGTCCCTTTCCCCAACGGAGCGCGATGCGAACAACAATCCGCGGCCGGTGTTTCGCCAACGGATCATCATGCCGGTAGACGCTTTTGCCAATGCGGTGGACCTGATGCAGAAAGCGCTTGGGGGCCTGGTCGAAGCAGGTGCAATCCGCAGGATTGGCGACATTCCGCAAATTTCGACGGGCGACGCGGCGCAACAGCCGCAGTCCGCCAACGCTTCGCCGAATTTCAACTGAGCGGAAACGCGAATAGCCTGGGGGCGGGCCATGAGTACATTTCCGCACACCAACCTACAGTGCCTGGCGTTGGTCGGCCGCCACCATGGCGTCGATCTCTCGCCGGAACGACTGCTGCACGACTACGCTGTCGGAGAACAGGCTGTCCCCACGCGGCAACTCCTTCGCATGGCGAAGGATGCGGGTCTGCGCGCCCGAAACCTGCAGCTTACCTGGCGGTCGCTGTTCCAGATGGGCGACGCCTATCCGGTGCTTGCCGAACTCGAAAACGGCAACTGGGTCGTCATTGCGGGTACCTCGGGCGCCGGCGAGGACGAAATGATCCGGGTTCTCGATCCGCTGGCCCAGCGTCCGGAATTCATCCTTCTGAACGAAACGCAGTTTTCCAAATGCTGGCGCGGATCCGCTGTCCTGGTGAAGCGAAGCTATCGTCTTTCAGACGACGACCAGCCGTTCGGCTTTCGCTGGTTCGTGCCGGAGATCGTGCGCCAGCGCAGCCTCCTTCGTGACGTTGCGCTGGCCGCCTTCGTTCTCTACGGGCTCGGACTCGCCACACCGATCTTTTTCCAGCTCGTCATCGACAAGGTTCTTGTCCATCAGAGCTATGCCACACTCACGGTTCTCACCATAGGCATCGCCGTCGCGCTCCTTTTCGATGCCATTTTTACTTTCCTGCGGCGCTATATGCTTCTCTACGCGACCAACAAGATCGACATCAGGGTAGCGACACGCACTTTCGGCCACCTTCTCAATCTGCCGATCGCGCTGTTCGAGCAGGCGTCCGCCGGCGTCCTTGTGAAGCACATGCAACAGACAGGGCGCATTCGCGAGTTCCTGACGGGCCGACTTTTCCTGACGCTGCTCGACGCCGTTTCGCTCCTGGTATTCATACCGATCCTGCTCCTTTACAGCGTCAAGCTTACCTTCGTGGTACTGGGATTTGCCGCCCTCGTCGGTCTCGTCGTCATGATGCTCATCGGTCCTTTTCAACGGCGGCTTCAAGCTCTCTACCAGGCCGAAGGCGAACGACAGGCTCTACTCGTTGAAACTGTCCATGGAATGCGCACCGTCAAGTCGCTCGCTCTGGAGCCGCGTCAGCGCCAGGTGTGGGACGACCGTTCGGCGCAGTCCATTTCCGTGCGGTTCCGCGTCGAGAAGATCTCGACTGTCGCACAGGCGATGACCGGACTTCTGGAAAAGCTGCTGAGTGTCGCCATCATCGGACTTGGCGCACTGGACGTGTTCAGCGGCACCATGACGATCGGCGCGCTCGTCGCGTTCAATATGCTCGCCGGCAGGGTTTCGGGACCGCTCGTCCAGATCGTCACCATGATTCACGAATATCAGGAAGTGGCGCTCTCGGTCCGCATGCTCGGCGAGATCATGAACCAGCGCCCCGAGCAATTTGGCCGCGGCCGGGGCATCAGGCCGGAGCTCAAGGGCCGTATCGAGTTCGACAAGGTCACGTTCCGCTACGGTCCGGATGGTGCACCGGCGCTCGATGACGTCTCGTTCACTGTCCCCGCCGGCTCTGTCTTCGGTATCGTCGGCAAGAGTGGATCGGGCAAGACCACCGTCACCCGGTTGATCCAGGGGCTCTACCAGAACCAGCAAGGCCTCGTGCGGATCGACGGCTACGACAGCCGGGAAATCGATCTCGCCCACCTGCGGACGAGCATTGGCGTCGTGCTGCAGGACAACTTCCTGTTTCGGGGCTCGGTCCGGGACAATATCGCAGCCGCAAAGCCCGATGCCAGCATCGAGGAGGTTATCGCGGCGGCGCATATCGCCGGCGCCGAGGAATTCATCGAACGGTTGCCACGCGGCTTTGAATCGATGCTTGAGGAGAACGCATCCAACCTCTCCGGCGGGCAAAAGCAGCGTCTCGCCATCGCCCGGGCGCTGATCACCAATCCAAAACTGCTCATTCTCGACGAAGCCACCAGCGCGCTCGATCCCGACAGCGAGGCGATCCTCAGGCAGAATTTGAGCAAGATCGCCGCAGGGCGCACCGTCATCATCGTTTCCCATCGTCTATCGACGCTGGTCGACGCCGATGCGATCCTCGTTGTGGAGCGCGGCAAGATCTCCGACATCGGCCGCCATGATCAACTTCTCTCGCGGTGCATAACGTATCGTCACCTGTGGTCGCAGCAAACGAGGCAATCCGCATGAACGCGCGCCCGGAAAAACCTCACGCGAATCTGCCCGTTCCGGTGGCAAAGCCCGGGACCGCGCTGGTTGTCGTGCGCCCCCCATTGCCGCCCGTCATCGCCGAGTTCCAGTCCGACGCGGTGGAGCTGGAAGAACGCGTGCCTCCGAAGATCGCGCGGTTGACGCTCTACTGCGTGACGGCGCTCATTTGCGCAGCCGTGTTCTGGGCTTCGGTCTCCAAGATCGACGAAGTCGTCATTGCTCCGGGCAAGTTGATCACAACCCGGCCGACCATCATCGTTCAACCACTCGAAACATCGATCATCCGCACGATCGACGTTACCACCGGCGATGTGGTCCGTGCTGGACAAACACTCGCGACGCTGGACGCGACATTCAGCCAGTCGGACGTCGACCAGCAACGCACGAAATTTTCGGCGCTCGATGCGCAGGTGATGCGGATCGAAGCCGAGCTCGCGGGCACCGACTACACGAAGCTGGCGGGGAGTTCCCCTGACGAGGTGCTGCAGGTACAGCTCTTCGGACAGCGCCGCGCCTTCTACATGGCCCAGCTTCAGAATTTCGGTCAGCAGATCGCGGGCCAGGCCGCAACGATTGCGGCCGGCAAGGATCAGCAGGCGGTGCTTGGCAGCCGCCGTGAAAACCTGATCCAAATCGAAAGCGCACGCGAGACACTCTATAGAAACGATACCGGTTCGCTGGTCGCTTTCCTCGGCTCGCGCGATGCGCGCCTCGATGTCGATGCGGACCTCTCGGCACTGCGCGGCAAGGCCGCCGAGGCCAAACATTCCCTGGCAAAACTGACCGCCGATCGGCAGGCGTTTATCGAGGACTTCCGGCGCGCAACCATGGAACAACTGGTCGAGTTGCGCAATCAGCGCGACATGGCGAGTGACGAGCTGAAAAAGATGGAGTTGCGCCGCAATATGATCACCCTGACGGCGCCCGCCGATGCGGTCGTGCTGGATCTCGCGCAACGCTCGGTCGGTTCGGTCGTGCGCGAGGCTGAGCCGATCGTGACGCTTGTTCCCGTCAACGTCCCGTTGGAAGCGGAGGTCTCTGTCGGTTCACTGGATATTGGTCGCGTCGCGGTCGACAAGGAAGTGCGGATCAAGTTCGATGCTTATCCGTTCCAGAAATTCGGTACCGCTTCTGGCACGATCAAGACCATCAGCCGCGACGCCTTCCCTCCCACTGAGGAAGGCACGGCAGCAGGTCAACCGGCAGTTCCGTTCTTCAAGGCGCGTGTTCTGCTTGCCGACAGCCTGCTCCAGGCCCCCGGAGAGCCCGTGAGGCTCCTCCCCGGGATGACGGTTTCCGCTGAGATCAAAGTGGGACGCAGATCCGTGATCTCCTACTTCCTCTATCCACTGCTGCGCGGCCTCGACACCGCCATCCGCGAACCGTGAGCCTGCGCAGATACCTCCACGCTGCAGCACCGTTTCGCCGAGCCAGTTTCTTGGAGTTGGAACCAGATAATCACAACCGGTCGGAGCGTCCGTAAGCCGGACGCCCCGGCCAGCCAGGCTACTTCTGAATGCAGGTATCGACGGTGTCCTTGGTGCATTCATCGAGACCTGTGAAAACCGGGTCCTCAACCGGTTTGCCGGCGATCAGGTCAAGCATCACTGAGGGTGCTTTGTAACCCATCTCGAATGGTCGCTGGCCAACGAGTGCCGTCACCAGGCCTTCCTTGGCAATCGCTACTTCGTCGCCGATGGTATCTGCAGCGCCAATGACGAACTCGTTGCTGGCGATCTTGTCAGCCATGGGCTTGAAGAGATCGCGATAGGGCTGCGGAGCGCCAAAAAGCGGCCAGCCACCCATGATGCCGAAGGCGTCGAGATCGGGATTGGCGGCGAGGATGTCGGTCATCGCCTGCACGCCCTTGGCACCATCGTCATTGGTGAAGACGGGGCAACCGGCGACTTCCGTCCAACCGCCCTCGCCCTTCAGTTCTGCCAAGCCTTTCTGCCCGGTCAACGTATCGCGCATGCCCTGCGCACGCCGCAGAATGTTGTCGGCACCAGGGTTGCCTTCGATCGTGCAGATCTTGCCGCCATCAGGCTTGGCCTTCTTGATGTAATCGCCAATGCGCGCGCCCATCAGGTAGTTGTCGGTGCCAAGATAAGTCTTGCGCAACGCCGAATCTTCAGCAGCGAGATCCGCGTCAAGCGTCATCACCGGAACCGTCGGATTGGCGGTTTTCAGCGTCTGGGCGATCAGTTTGGCGTTTGACGGCGATATGGCGATCGCCGCAGTGTCGGCCTTGCCCAGCATGTCCTGGACGATCTGGGCTTCACCGGCCTCGTCGGAGGTCGATGCCGGACCTGTATAGAAGCATTCATATTCCGAGTCCGGGTTTTCCTTGTTCCACTTCTGGCAACCCTGGTTGATCGCCTCGAAGAACGGGTTGTCGAGGCCCTTCACGACGATGACAAGCTGCTTCTTGGCCAAAGCCTCTCCCGCGCCGAAGGCCAAAACCGCGACGCCAAGCAATAATATCTTCCTCATAGATTCCTCCCGTTAAACAGACGGACACGGCGTGCCCGCCACACACATCAACCCGGATACCAGACGATGCGAGGGTCATTCTGTGAGCGCTCGTATTTCCAAGCCGAGTCGATAAGCATTTCCAAATCGTAGCGGGGTCGCCAGGCCAATAGATATTTGGCCTTGCTGTTATCCATCCAGTTCGAGTGGAACTGGCTCGGTATGTCGATGGAGCCGAGGCCACGCGTTCGGGCGAGGTAGTCAGCAACTTCGCCGTAATCGACAGGTAGGTCCATGCAGATATTGAAGAGCTGGCGCTTCGCGGCCGGATTGTCGATCGCGGCCAGTATGGCGCTTGCAAGATCATCGACATGCACGAAATTGCGCTTCAGCGGTTGCCCGTCAACATCTCGCAAGAGTGGCACGGTGCCGTCCTTGACGTAGCGTTTGGCATCGGATTCGGGAACCATGCTCTTCCAGTCGGGTCCGCCGAAAACGTCATCGCCGAAAGACAGCGTATATTTGAAATCATCTTTTTCCATGATCCATGGCGCACGCAGACAGCAGCCGTTGATGTCATACTGGATGCCGAACTGCTGCAGCATCACCTCTTCCAGAACCTTGGACAGCGCGTAGCATCCCGGATAGGCTCGGTGCGGCACATCCTCGGTGATCGGCCCTTCATGGCGATAATAGAAATGGCCGATGCCTGCATCGCCGCCGATGAGAATGAACTGGCGCGCGGTGGTGCTGACACGGAACTCTTCAAGCAACCAGAAGAGGCCCTTGACCGTAACATCCATCACGTCATCGGGCGTTTCCTTGCAGGTGGCGAGGTGTACGACATGGGTAACGCCGGCGAGTGCAGCCGCCACGGTGTTCCGATCGGCGATCGAGCCGCGTATCACCTCGACCCGGTCGGTCTCATCGCACAACCGGTTGTGGCACAGCGCGCGAACGCGCGCTTTCGAAAACCGCGGATCGTCAAGCAGCCCAGCCATGAAGTGCCGCCCGACCTTGCCCGTAGCACCGGTGACAAGGATAAGCATGCTCTCCTCCCAGAAACAGCTAATATCTGCTCGCTCTGCTCGTCAATGGATATTTATACTACAAATGAGATACAATGAGATATAGTTGGATTCATAGTACAATTGATTGACGCCGCCGCGGGGTTTTGCGTAAATGCATGGTACCGCTGCCCTCGGGAGGAGTTCGGGGAAGCGACGGCTCCGCGTGTAAAGTGCGATGAGTTCGAGGTGATCATCCGCCTGCGAGCTTGGGGAGGCTAGAAGGCTGGTGGCAGTTCTCGAACTCACCAACATCTCCAAACATTTCGGCGCCATCCAGGCGGTCAACGATGTTTCGCTCGTCCTTGAAGCGGGACAAGTGGTCGGCCTCATGGGTGACAACGGCGCCGGCAAATCCACATTGGTCAAGATGATCGCTGGCAACTTTCGTCCGAGCCACGGCACCATGCGCCTGGACGGTGCCGAACTCGTCCTTCACCGCCCGGTAGAAGCGCGCCAGCATGGCATCGAGATTGTTCACCAGGATCTTGCCCTCTGCAACAATCTGACGGCGGCGGCGAACGTCTTTCTCGGACGCGAATTGCGCCGCGGCATCGGCCCGCTGCGGGTGCTCGACTATAAGGCGATGTACCGGCGCGCCGGCGAGATTTTCAAGGAATTGAAATCTGAGACGCGCGCCCGAGATCTCGTCAAACAGATGTCGGGCGGCCAGCGGCAGGCGGTAGCGATCGCCCGCACGATGTTGTCCGAGGCAAAAATCGTGCTCATGGACGAACCGACGGCGGCCATTTCGGTGCGCCAGGTGGCGGAAGTCCTCAACCTCATCCGCCAACTGCGCGACCGCGGCATTGCCGTCGTTCTGATCAGCCACCGCATGCCGGACGTCTTTGCGGTTGCCGACCGGGTCATCGTGATGCGGCGAGGCAGAAAGGTTGCCGACAAACCGATCGAGGCGAGTTCTCCAGAGGAAGTGACCGGGCTTATTACTGGCGCGATCGAACAGGTATAATTGAAGCAGCGTGCCGGTATCGGATGGAAGGTCGACGATGACAATTACCCTTGACCAGGCAACCAAGCAAAGGCAGCAGAACTGGCTTGCAGCTGCGCTCGGGAGCCAGGCGTTCTGGGTCCTGCTCTCCGTTATCCTCGCCTGCCTTTTCCTGTCCTTCGCCACCGACTCCTTTGCAACGGCGAAGAACCTCTACAACATCACGCGCAACGTCACTTTTGTCGCGATCATCGCACTCGGCATGACGATCGTCATCATTACCGGCGGGATCGACTTGTCGGTCGGGTCGGTGTTGTGCCTGTGCAGCATGGTGCTGGCGGTCGTCATGAACGCCGGCTATAGCATCGAGGTGGGCATCGCCGCCTCGATCGGCACGGCGCTGGTGATCGGCGCGTTCAACGGCGTGCTGATCGCCTATCTGGGCTTCCCGCCATTCGTCGTGACGCTTGGAATGCTCTCGATCGCGCGCAGCCTGGCGATGGTTGCGTCCAACAACACCGTCGTCTTCCAGTTTGGGCCGGATCACGACACATTGCTGGCGCTGGGCGGCGGGGCATGGTTCTTCGGTATCGCAAACCCGGTCGTCTACATGATCGTATTGGCGCTTCTCACCGGCTTCGTGCTGCGCTGGACAAGATTCGGCCGCTATGTCTTCGCCATCGGCGGCAATGAACATGCTGCCACGCTGACGGGCGTCCCGGTGCGGACGATCAAGGTTGTGGTTTACATGATTTCCGCCTTGTCGGCGGGGATCGCCGGCATAATTCAGACCGGCTGGCTTGGCGCCGTCACCACCAACATCGGTGCGGGAATGGAACTCCAGGTCATCGCGGCGGCCGTTATCGGCGGCGCCAATCTGGCCGGTGGCATCGGCACTGCCTCCGGCGCCTTGATCGGGGCAGCACTGATCGAGGTGATCCGCAACAGTCTCGGCTTGCTGGGCATCAACGCCTTCTGGCAAGGCACCTTCATTGGCGGCGCCATCGTGCTTGCCGTCCTGTTCGATCGGATCCGCAACTTCCGACAGAGTGAATAGGTGAGCCGCCAAAAATTAGGCTTTTCCTCCCATCCTGTGGGCCGCAAGCAGACGCCAACGGCCACCCTTCCGCTTAATAGGAGCGCCCGTGGACAACGATTGTCCTTCCATCCAGCCGATGTTTTGATATGACCACCTTTTCGATGGAGTGAACATGGCTGCGCGAGATCGCTACTCAAGGAAGCTGGACTGTGCCCAATGCGGACATACCGGCTTTGCGGATGTGTCGGAAGATGACGATCCTCGGAGAAAGACGCGGGGATTCGAAATCGACGGCATGCCGAGCGGATTCGAAACCGAATTCGCTTCGAGTAACCCACGCAAACATGTGATCCGCTGCCAGTGCGGGCATAAATTCAAGTTTGAGCAAACGAGCGCTTATGCCCCTGGGGGTGAACCAAGGTGTTGAAAGCGTGATCCGCTCATTGGAAATCCGGATCACGCTACGGTTCGAGCTCCGGTGATTTCGGGAATTTCATCAACCTCATGCGCGAGAACTACACGACAGATGTCTCGCTCGCGCGGCGCAAGGCGGCAGAATAAATGCGGATCGGTTTCGTCGGCACAGGTGCAATCACCGAAGCAATGGTAACGGGCATCTTGTCCGGGACGCCATTGGCCAGCGAGGTCGTGGTCTCGCCTCGGAATGCCGAGATTGCGGCACGCTTGGCAAGAATGTTTCCAGCGGTGCGAATTGCCGGCGACAACCAGGAGATTGTCGATGCTTCCGACATCCTCGTTCTCGCCATCCGACCGCAAATCGCCGAAGAGGTCGTCAAGGGTCTCCGCTTCGTCGCTGGCCAAACAGTCATCAGCGTGATTGCTGCGACCGATCGCGATCGGCTGAAAGAATGGGTTGGACAGGAGGTTGACCTCACCCAGGCCATACCACTGCCCTTCGTCGCCAGCCACGAAGGCGTGACAGCGATATATCCGCCGAATTCAAAAGTCGCTTCGCTGTTTTCCAGTCTTGGAACAGCCGTTCAGTGCGGCACAAGGGAGGAATACGACCTTCTTGCCGTCGCGAGCGCGCTGATGGCGACCTATTTCGGCATCATGGGCCGGACGACGAGCTGGCTTGCTGCAAAGGGGCTGCCGGAAGATTCCGCAAGAGACTACCTCGCCGCGCTTTTTGCCGGCCTCTCACAAACCGTCCTCAGATCAAATGGCATACCTCTCAACGAGCTGAGCGCTGAATTTGCCACCAAAGGCGGGCTCAACGAACAGGTTCTCGTAGACTTTGAGGGACGCGGCGGCATTGCCGCATTGACCGAAGCGCTCGAAGGCGTTCTCCGGCGTATCAGGGGATAGCCAGAGCACCCAGCCTTCAGTTCGCATCGGGATAAACCACGTTTGTAAAGCCGGGAATGGTGATCGCCGCAGAATTCAGCCCCTTGTCGCAAAGCTCGTCTATAGTGAATTCGGAGACGGAGTTCGACAGCAGCTGGCGCGGGTCCTCCATGACCAGCCGCAGGCGGGTGATCGCCGTCAGGCGGTCGTCGGGATGTTTTAGTCGCGGCATCTCGCTCAGCGTCGTGGTTTCGCTGGTGATGATCGGGGCGGCTGAAATATCCGGTACGAAGGCCGGAAAACCATCGAACATCTTTGCGCCGATTTCGGCCGTTACCCGCGTCTTGCACCAGAGCCCGCGATAGGTCCGCTCCAATTCGGTGAGATCGGCCCCGTCCTTCAGCATGTCGAGATTGAGCCCCGGCGCATGCGGAGCGATCAGCAGGCGCTCCGGCTGCAAAGCCTTGCCGGAGGCGCGCCAGAGCATATGGCATGTGCTGTTGGTCGCCCAGGTCAGTCCCGCCGTCGGCCGGCCCGAGCTGCCGCAGATCATTGCCATCAGCCGCTGCCAGTCGAGATCGAGGTCCTTCAGCCAGGTCAGGATGCGGTGGGCGATATCGAGGAAGGTGAGCGCGAAGGTCGCGACCATCACGTCGTTGAACGGCACGGGCACTGTGTTGTTCTCGACCGGTTCGAGGATATCGTCGCGCAGACGCGAAAAGGTCAGGCGGGACGGATCGGCGAGACCCGCGACAAGATAGTCCTCGGTCACGCGACAGGCATAATCCACGACGTCGACGATCTTCTGCTCTAGCCCCTTCCAAGCTGCTACATGTACCTCGTTCGTCCAATAGTCGAGCCTGTTGATACCGCGCACCTGCCGAGACTGGGCGATGAAACGCTCGGCCCAGCCGCGCCAGTCCTCAAGCCCTGTTTCCTGCATTTCCACCAGCCAGGCCATGGCGGTGCCAAGATGCGAAACGGCCGTCAATTCCTTGAACCCGCGCGTGCTGTGACGGAAGCTTTCGACCACCGGCGGCCGGCCATCGCCGGGAAAGAGCACGAGATCGGATCCGGTCGAGATCAGCAGCGGATCATGTGCCGTTGCCTCGCCCTTGCGGATCGCAAGCTCGGCTGCGACGCTGCGCGGGCCGGTATAGAGATCGTAGAGTGCGACAAAATCGGAATGCGGTTTGTAGGTCATGTCGGACGTCCTGATGTCTATGGGCGATCAGCCGAGGAATTCGTAGACGGCGCTATCCTGGCGGAACCGCACGTCCGGCGTCAGGCTGTTCGTCACCACCAGATAGGTCGCCTCTCCCGCGCTGAAGAAACGGGCATCCGTCGCGCCGAACGTCTCGAAACTTTCTATGCGCTCCCAAGCTGAACCGGACCATTTGTAGATGTGAGATAAAAGGTCCGTTTTCGGCGCCTTTGGCGAGCCTTCGATGAAATTGACCTGTACCAGATGGTAGGCGTCACCGATCTCGATCGAGGCAAATTCACGTCCGCCGGGACCGCTCAGCGTTTGCACGAGCGCGAAGCGCTGGCCATTCCATTCATAGATCTCCGTATCATCGGCAATGGCAGCCAAGGCGATCTGGAGACGTCCGTCGGGCCGCAGCACTTCGAAGGCCCGCCCGGTCTTGCCCTCGAAGCGCTGGAACGGCTGGAAGGCATCATCCTTCCATTCGAAGATGAGCGATTTGCCGGTGTGATCGGCATAGGCGAGGAACGCGCGATCTCCGGCTTCGATCTTCGTCCAGTTGTACCCCCAGGGACCGTCGAGCGTCTGGAATGGCTGGAAGCGCTCGCCGTCCCATTCGAGGATCATCGACTGGCGCGGGTTGCGCGCTTCGAGCCCCTCGACGGTAACGCCGACGGCAAATCCCAGGAAATGACGCCCACCGAATGAGAAATATTTCCATTGCTTGGCGAGGAAACCGGGCACGCTCTGGAACGGTACCCAGGCCGCACCGTCGAAGCGGAAGATCACCGAATCCACGTTCGGCTCATAAGGCCCCTTGCCCTTCCTGCCGCTTGCCGTTGCGAGAAAGGCCGTGTCGCCGATCATGAAGAATTCTGCGTCCTCGCCGCCCGGCACCGGCAGCCGCGCATGCGGCGCAAAGGCCCCGCGGTCCCAGCGAAAAATCAACAGGTCCGTATCGCTGTCGCCGCCGTTCATAGAGGGCGGCGCATCGGGCAGATCATAGGCAAGCTGCGGCACCGCAAGGAAGGTTTCGCCCGAAAGCGCGAAGATTTCCGCCGCGCGAGCGCCGGAGGTCGGCAGCGTAGCGATCTGCCGCAAAAGGCTTGTTCCAACCGGCTGCGTTCCTTCCCGAAAACGCGCCTGGCCGTCTTCCATTTGATCTGACATCCTGATCCCTCCCGGTATCCTTTTAGCCGACACGTTGTCGGCCTTGCGTGTTCCGTGGCTTGGCACCTCCCACACCCACGGCGCACGCGTGCCCGAGAGATCAATGCCTCAGCCGCACGTTTGGTGCCAATTTAAATTGCGGCACCTTTGTTTCGAAAAGTAAATCACCGGTTCTGGATCGGGTCTCAAAGCCATGCTGCGTGATCCATTTTCTAAATCAATAAGCCCGAAATCTGAATTGGAGCTAATCACGCCGCTGATCTAACGTCCTTGATGAAAGGAAGGGCCATCTGCCTTTTCGATCGGGAGGAAGTTCATGCCGACACAATTGAGATCAGCGACCGGGTCCTCAATCCTTGCCCGTCTGCGGGATCGTCAGCCTTGCTATGCGCTCGGCATCCGCACTGCCCGCTCGGTGGACTTCGTCCGGATGGCAGCAACGAGCGGCTATGACACCATCTGGATCGACCTTGAACACTCCACCATCCCGCTCGACACCGTCGCCCAGATGGCGGCAACCGCGCGCGATCTCGGCATGGAGCCCTGGGCACGTGTTCCCGAAGGTGATTTCGGCGTCATTGGCCGCATCCTCGATGGCGGCATCACCGGCCTGATCGTACCGCAGATCGAGACCGCCGACGCCGCCCGCAAGGCTGCCAGCTATTGCCGTTATCCGCCGGATGGCGGCCGTTCGCAAAACGCATTGACCTCCGCTTTCGGCTTCCGCCGCCTGCCCGGTCGCGAACGCGTCGAGGCGGCCAATCGCGCCGTCGTCCTGCAGGTCCTCCTGGAAACACGCGAAGCCATCGACAATGTCGAGGAAATCGCCGCCGTCGAAGGTGTCGATGTCATTGGTCTTGGTCTCAACGACCTTTCCTCGCATCTCGGCATCCTCGGCGACGTCCGCTCCGAAACGATCACCGCGCTTTGCCGCAAGGTGATTGCGGCTGGACAGCGTCATGGAAAGCCGGTGGTTATCGGTGGCCTTGCCGGACCGGAGCACTATGCCGAACTCGTCGACCTGGGCGCTGCGCCTTACGTCTTTGCCGCGATCGATACCGATCTCTTCGTCGACATCCTCGACCAGCGCATTTCACGGTGGCGCAACGCCACTTCCGAAAAATCCACCACGTAATTCAAGAGATTTGCCAGATGAATGCACCCCTGACCTCCGAACCGATGTTGCCGCTCGAAGGCCTTACCCTGCCCTCCTTCGAGGTGCCGGCCGGCGCGTGCGATGCCCATATGCATGTCTTCGGGCCTGAGACACGCTATCCCCGCGTGCCGAACCCTCACTATACGCTGCCCGATGGCAAGCTCGAACATTTCCACGGTCTGATGAAGGCGCTGCATCTCGACCGCTTCGTCATCGTACAACCGAGCTTCTATGGCACCGACAACAGTTGCCTTGTCGACGCACTGAAGCAGGCGGGACCTGCCGCTCGCGGCGTGATTATGGTCGAGGACGACGTGACGCGGAGCGAGCTGGAAGCCTTTCACGTCGCCGGTGCCCGCGGCATCCGGCTCGACCTCTTCAAGCGCGCGGCGCTGCCGGTCGAAGAGATCAAGGCCTATATCAATCTGATGGCAAGGAAGGTGGCGAGCCTTGGCTGGCACCTGCAGTTCTACGCGCCGGGTTATGTTGTCCGCGATCTCGTTGATTTCCTTGGCAGCATCGAGGTTCCCTATGTCATCGACCACATGGGCTACATGATGGAAGAGGACGGGCTGACCGAGAAGGATTTTGCCAGGCTGCTGTCGCTGATGAACGAGAGCAACTGCTATCTCAAGCTCAGCGGCCCCTATCGGGTCGCCAAGAACAAGGGTTACGAGGCGGTCGCCCACGTGGCAAAGGCGATCGTCGAGACCAACCCGCGGCGCGCCATCTGGGGCTCGGACTGGCCGCATATCCCGAAATCCGGCCGCGACACCGGCGAACTCCTCAATCTTCTCGTCGACTGGGCACCGAATCCTGCCGACCGGAAGCGGATTCTGGTCGATAACCCGCTGGACCTGTTCGACTTCGGTTGAAACGATGAACGCGTCTCCGGAAATCGGGAGTGATCCGGAAGAATGCGTGTTTTGAAAAGTCTTGCCGCCATGCCTCAAGGCCGGCGGCGGGGCCCGGACGGTGAATGGGAGTGCACCCGCATGTATAATGAGCGGTCTGGAATGATGGAAATGGGAGAGGTCATGGAACAGATGCCGGCGAAGACGAGGGCAAGCGATGACGCGCCCGCGCCGCTCCTGTCCGTGCGAAATCTCAACGTGCAGTTCCGGGCAAACGACAGTCTCGTCCACATCGTTCGGGACGTCAGCTTCGAGGTGCGCGCCGGCGAGATCCTCGCTCTGGTCGGCGAATCCGGCTGCGGCAAGTCGGTTTCGTCACTCGCCGTGATGCGGCTCCTCTCCGACCCGAAGACCACGCGTTTCACCGGCGAGGCGCGCCTTTTGGGAAGGGATTACTTCGCGCTGCCGGAAGAGGACATGCGACGGCTGCGCGGGCGCGATATCGCCATGATCTTCCAGGAACCCATGACCTCGCTCAACCCGTTGCTCACCATCGGACGCCAGATCGCCGAACCGATGTTCGAGCATCTGCGGCTGACGGCATCGCAGGCGCAGGCACGCGCCATCGACCTGCTGACGAAAGTCGGGATTACCGATCCCGAACGGCGCCTGACGCAGTACCCGCACGAGCTTTCCGGCGGCATGCGCCAGCGCGTGATGATCGCGATCGCGCTTGCCTGCAATCCCAAGGTCATCATCGCCGACGAACCGACGACGGCGCTTGACGTGACGATCCAGGCGCAGATCCTCGATCTTCTGCAGAGTCTCGTCCGCGAAATGAATGTCGGTCTTGTGCTGATCACCCATAATCTGGCGCTCGTCGCCCGTTATGCCGATCGCGTCAGCGTCATGTATGCCGGCAAGATCGTCGAATCCGGCACGACGCGCCAGGTGCTGGAAACGCCGCGCCATCGCTATACCGAAGGCCTGCTCGCCGCCGTGCCGCGCCTTGATGTTCCGCGCCGGGCGCGCCTGCAGTCGATCCCCGGCCAGCCCCCAAGCCCGAGAAACTTTCCGCAAGGCTGTGCCTTCCATCCCCGGTGCCCGGTGGCCACTGAGGCTTGCCAATCCCAGCCGGCGCTTTCGGCAACCGATAGCGGACAGCGTTATGCCTGCTTCCATCCAGCTGTGGCATGGCAGGCCACAGCGCCGGCAGGCCCGGCACTCGCACCGGCTGACGACCGTGTTGCCAGCTCCCTGCCCGTTCTTCAGGTTCGCGGCCTCGCCAAGGATTTCCATCTGAAACGCGGTGGCACCGTCCGGGCAATCCAGGGCATCGACCTCTACGTGCCCGAAGGCGGAACGCTGGGACTGGTCGGAGAATCCGGCTGCGGGAAAACGACGGTCGCACGCACCCTGCTGCGCCTGCAGGATGCCTCGGCGGGCACTGCCACGTTCCGCGACAGCAACATTCTGTCCGCGAGCAAGAGCGAGCTTCTGAAATTGCGGCAGAAGATCCAGGTCGTCTATCAGGACCCGTTCACGTCGCTCAACCCGCGCCACCGCATCGGGCAGACGCTTGCCGAACCGCTTCTGGTGCATGGCCTTTGCGCCGACAAGCGCGCAGCTTGTGCGCGCGTCGACGAGCTTCTCGATCTCGTCGGCCTGCCGCGCGACATCGCCGAGCGCTATCCGCATCAGATGTCGGGCGGCCAGCGCCAGCGCGTCGGCATCGCCCGTGCGCTCGGCATGAAACCCGAGCTGATCATCTGCGATGAACCCGTCTCAGCGCTCGATGTCTCGATCCAGGCGCAGATCATGAACCTTTTTGCCGATCTGCAGAAGAAGTTGGGTTTGAGCTACCTGTTCATTGCCCATGACCTTGCGGTCGTGCGCCACATCTCGGACGTCGTGGCCGTCATGTATCTCGGCCGCGTCATGGAGATCGGCACCCGTGCCGAACTTTTCGAGCGCCCCCGGCACCCCTATACGCGGGCACTGCTTGCTGCTGTTCCCTCGCTTGGCGATGAAAACAGAAAAAGCCAGGCACACGCCGTCGTGAAGGGCGATCTCCCCTCGCCACTCAATCCGCCGGCCGGCTGCGTCTTCCACACCCGCTGTCCGATCGCCACCGAAGCGTGTCGCAGCGCCATCCCCCCGGCAGTCGCCTTCTCCCAGACGCACCGCGTCGCCTGCATAAAGGCAGAGCGCCCATGATCCGCTATCTCCGCAACCGCCTGTTACTGGCAATTCCCACGCTGCTGGGTGTGGCAACGCTCATCTTCTTCATGCTGAACGTGCTGCCCGGTGATACAGTCGAAACCATGCTGCGCGCCGAAGGCGGCAATCCCTCCGTCGAGCTGGTCGCCGCCGAACGCGCCCGCCTTGGCCTCGATCGTCCGCTACTGGTCCAGTACGGCGATTTCCTGACGGGGCTCGTCACGCTTGATCTCGGCCATTCACACTGGACGGGCAAGCCGGTGATCGAGGAAGTGATGCTGCGCCTGCCCGTCACCCTCCAAGTCGCGGTACTCAGCATGATCGTCGCGATCGCGGTCGCGGTGCCGCTCGGCACCATCGCCGGGCTCTACCAGGGGAGCACCATCGACTACGCCATCCGCATCTTTGCCATTGGCGGTATCGCCCTGCCCTCGTTCTGGTTCGGGATGATCATCGCGCTTGTCATGCTCTGGTCGTTCAACTGGCTGCCACCGCTCGGCTCGCCGTCAATCATGAAAGACCCGGTCCGCCTTCTGCAGCAACTCATCCTGCCGGCGATTGCCGTCGGCTACCGCTATTCGGCGATCCTGATCCGGATGATGCGCTCATCCGTGATCGATGCCCTGCACGAGGACTATGTCCGCACCGCTCGGGCCAAGGGGCTGCGCGTGGCGAAAATCATCTGGCGGCATGTGGTACCCAACTCGCTGCTGCCAACCATCACCATGATCGGCCTGGAATTCGCATTGCTGATCGGCAGCCTCGTCGTCATCGAACAGGTCTTCAGCCTGAACGGCATCGGCCGCCTGTTCATCGAAGCCGTGTCCCGCAGCGACTTCATCGTCATCCAGGGCATCGTCATCGTGCTGACCGTCATCTTCATCGCCGTCAACCTTCTGGTCGATCTCGCCTATGCGGCGATCGACCCGAGAATCGAGCTGGGCTGAGACCATGCGCAACCCCTTCGCCACCACAGTTTCCGATGGTCTCTGGACGGAAGTGCCGAAGCATTCGGGCTTCTTCCGCCGCTATGTCCTTGGCCAGCCGCTCGGCGCGCTTGGTTTCGCGCTGATCGTCGCGGGTTTCGCCGTCTCGCTGCTCGCTCCCTTGATCGCACCCTACGATCCGCTCACGACCGACTACGGCAACGCAGTCGCGGCCCCTTCGCTTTCCCATTGGCTCGGCACCGACAGTTTTGGCCGGGATCTTTTCAGCCGCATCCTCTATGGCGGCCGCACGGCTTTCCTGATCGGGGTATCGGCAAGCTTCGTCGGCTGCACGATCGGCCTGTTCGTCGGCATCGCCTCGGCCTATATCGGCGGCTGGGTCGAGATGATCATCGAGCGTTTCCTGGAGATCCTGCTGGCGATCCCGATCACCGTTCTCGCGCTTGTTCTGGTCTCTTCGCTCGGCCGAAACCTCGTCTATGGCATCGACCTGAACCTCATCCTCGCGATCGCGCTGCCGATCATTCCGAAGATGGCGCGCGTTGCCCGGTCGCAGGCGCTGACGATCCGCAGCCAGTCCTATATCGACGCGGCCGTAACACTGGGCTTCAGCGACCTGCGCATCATCTTCCGCCATATGGCGCCGAACATCACCGGCCCGTACCTCGTCCTGCTCACGGCTTTCATCAGCCAGGCGATCCTGATCGAGGCTTCGCTTTCCTATCTCGGTCTCGGCGTCACCGAACCCACGCCGTCCTGGGGTCTCATGCTGGCCGGAAACGCCTTCAACACGGCGATGACTGCACCCTGGATCGTGATCTTTCCGGGCGTTGCGATCGCGGTCGTCGTCTTTGCCTTTTCCATGTTCGGCGACGCGTTGCGCGACGCGCTCGATCCGAAGGCGCGCGCCGACAGATGAACCATTTGCAAGATTGTTAAGGGAGGAATGACATGACACTGCGAAAGAACCTGATGATGGTCCTTGCGGCCGGCACGCTTTTGATCAGCGCTGCCGGAGGGACGATGGCGCAGGATGCGACGCCGAAGGAGGGAGGTATCCTTCGCTATGCCGTGTCCGACGACCCGGCCAACTTCGACTGCCATAGCGCCAATCACTTCGCCGCGCTGATGCGCCTTGCGCCGCATTATTCGACACTGCTGCGCTTCAAGCCGGGTGCCTATCCCGAAATCGAAGGCGATCTCGCCGAGAGCTGGCAGGCCGATCCGGCGAGCCTGACCTACACGTTCAAGATCCGCCCGGGCGTCAAATTCCACGACGGCACCGACCTTTCGGCAAAGGACGTCGCCACGACCTATGAGCGTCTGGCATTTCCGCCGGAAGGCGTTGTTTCGGAACGCCTTGAAGCCTTCCGCCAGATCGAGAAGATCGAGGCGGTCGACGATCAGACCGTCCGTTTCAAGCTGAAGGAGTGGGACACGTCCGTGCTCGGCACCTTTGCCTCACCATGGAACTGCGTCTACTCCTCAGCGCTTCTAGCCTCCGACCCGACCTATCCCAAGGAAAAGGTCATGGGCTCCGGGCCGTTCGTCTTTTCCGATTTTGCGGCAGGCTCCGTCTGGACCTCGACCAAGTTCGACGGCTATTTCCGCAAGGGCCAGCCGTATCTGGACGGACTTGAATCCTACACGATGGAAGGCCCGGCCGTGGCAAACGCCATCCAGGCCGGCCAGATCCACACGGATTTCCGCGGCGTCAGCCCTGCGAGCGCCGATCGTTTGAAGCAGAGCCTCGGCGATGCTGTGGCGATCGAAAGCGGGCCGTCGCTGACGCATTTCCTCGTCACCTTCAACAGCGAAAAGCCGCCGTTCAACGACGAACGGGTGCGCCGCGCGCTCAATCTCGCCATCGATCGCTGGGGCGGCGCCAAGGGTCTTGGCCAGACAACGGAGATGCGTTACGCCGGCGGCATCTTCCTGCCCGGCGGCCAGTTCGCAGCGAGCGAAGAAGAAATGAAGAAAATGCCGGGCTTCGGCGCCGATATCGAAGCAGCGCGCACTGAGGCCCGACGTCTCCTCAAGGAAGCAGGCCAGGAAAACCTCTCCTTCGACCTGACGGTACGTAATGGTCCGCCCATCGTGGTCGACTTCGGCATCTTTCTCGTAGATCAGTGGCGCCAGATCGGCGTGAATGCCAAGAACGTCGTGGTCGAAACGCCGCCATGGGCCTCCGCCCTTTCCGAAGGATCGTTCGAAGCGATCGTCGACATCTATTCGGCGTTGCGGGAGGAGCCGACCGAACAGATGACCAAGTACGTCTCGCACGACGTTTCCGCCCGCTCGGCCGGCCGCTTCATCGACCGGGATCTAGACAAGCTCTGGCATGACCAGGCGCTGGAAACAGATCCGGTCAAACGCAAGGCCCTGCTCAGGGCATTCGAGACCAGGCTCTACGAGAAGTCCTATTCCCTCCCCGTCGTCTGGCTCGAACGGACGGTCGCAATGAATGCTGCGCTGGAAGGCTGGACCTTCAACCCCAGCAACTTCCTCTACCTCGACCAGTCTTCAACCTGGCTCGACGAATAGGCAGGCCCCTTCCGCGTAAGCGCCACCAGAAGCCCCCTTCACCGGGGGCTTCATTCGTCCGGGGTGTTGAAAGCTGTTTGGGCAAGGTGGATCAAATGCGCCACCGCCGGGTTTTCTTCTCCCGCACGGTAGGCCAACAACAAGTCTGTCTCGGCGTCATCGTCCGCCAGCGGCATGAATTCGATATTCGGGATCTTGATGTACTTGAGGCCGGACGGAACGATGGCAACCCCAAGCCCCGTCGCCACCAGGCCAAGAATGGTTGTCGCTTCCTGGGCCTCGTGCACGATATTTGGCAGAAAGCCGCGCTTGCTACACAGTTCGATGAATTGGTCGTAGATGCCCACTCCCATCTTGCGCGGAAAGTAGATGAAGTTCTGATCGGCAAGGTCTTCGATGCGGATTTCGGCGCGCGCCAGGAGCGGATGCCCGCGGTACATGGCAACGACCAGCTTGTCGGTCGCCAGCTTGCGATACGAGATATCCGGAAGAATTTGCCGCTGCGGCCGCCGAATGACGCCGACGTCAAGTTCGTGGCCGCGAATTGCCTCGATCTGGGCAAGAGTCGGCTCGTTCCTCAGCGTTATATGGATGTCGGGATATCGCTGCCGGAACGCATGGATAAGGGCCGGAAACGGCGAAAGCAACGATGAGGCGGCGGTAAAGCCGATCCGCAGCTGGCCCGCCGCGCCTGCCACAACGGCGCGCAGTTCCTGTTCACAGGCTTCGACCCGATCGAGGATACTGACGGCGTGGCGGAAGAGAATCTTTCCAAGCTCGGTCAATTGGACACTGCGCTGATTTCTGACGAAGAGCGCCCCACCGACATCCTCCTCAAGATTGCGGATTGCAATCGAAAGCGGCGATTGGGTGATGTTGAGCTTATGAGCAGCGCGACGGAAATGCAGCTCTTCCGCGAGCGTACAAAAATATTGCAGTTGCTTTAAGTTCATCCGCCCCGCTCCCGGCCTTTGCGATCTTGGATTAAGCCAATTTCTCCATGGGTTCAAAGGCTTTCGGGTTGAGGCAGGCCGAGTACAATCAGTTCGCACAATCAAGACTTGTCAGTCGACCATATACTGACAAGATTGCATCGGAAACCGCATCGGGAGCGTCGATCGACGGCACATGCCCCGCCCCGGCAATAATGCACCCGCTATCGCATCGGCAGTGGCGGCAACCAGGTTCGGCGGGGTTGGTTGATCTGCGCTTCCCACACGTACCACCGTCGGGAGAGCGAGGCGCTCAAGGTGATCTCGAAAATCAGCATCACGTAATGCCATGCACGTGTTGATATAGCCCAGATCGACCGTCGGCGGGAAATGGGATGTTTCGGGCTGGAGTGAAGCAGAGGTGCATCCGGCTATTGATACAAAGCACACCTGCCGGCGGACTATTGGGACAGGCGCTCCACCCCGCAGAACTGACGTGCGGGGTGGCTCAGGTCGCGCCACATTCAAGACCCCGCAGATAGCATGACGGGGAAATAATCGGTATCCCCCGTTTGGGTATCCCTTACAGAAGCTGACTGCTGGAACAAATTAGTCACACGTAATGTTCTCCGCAATACGGAGGGCACCATGACGATCGAAGCAGCGAAACATCGAGTAAGTCACCCGGATCGCCACCTCGCCTGCCAGGAGGCAGTTGAACGCGACTTGCAGGAGATCATCGACAAAGCGAATATGCTGGGTTGGGGTACCGTCGAGACGATGGACGCGATCGAGGAGGTTATGAGACACCTTCGCCTCGCCTATGCGGAAGATCCCGACCCCGCGGAGGAGCCGATCATGGATGCTCGCTTGTTCTTGCACAAGCATCCGACTGAAGAGGGGTAGGTGAAGTCGTATGACGCACTACGCCTGGACGATAGAGGCGCCCGGCCGGCAGGACATCCGGAAAGTCACCACGCTGGCGGAGTTGTGCGATGTTCTGCGCGTCATGGAAATGTCGGGGTATCGCGCCGCAGGAATTCGTTACCGTCGACATGGAAGCGTCAGACCACGGCACCCATACCCATGACGAGGGCGGGAGGACGAATGGTCGCTGCTTGGACCAAGATCGACGATAGAAGGGCTAATGGCTAGCAAACCTATAAGAAGTCCACTACAGTTTCCTCGGGGCAATGGAGGTTGCCTGAGGAGGATCCATTGAGCGAAAGAGCTTTCGGTTTCTTGTTGGCCGCTGAAATGTCCGCCCTTTTCTGGGTCGCAGTATTCGTGGTGGCATTCTCGGCATCGTAGATTGAAGAGGTGTGACGGCGCATCACATGCTTTCTGAGTGAGCCATCTCCACCTGCTACTCGACGGACGCGCCAAACATTTTCGGTTCGTCTTAAAAAGGCGCATAATGACGTGTCGCCGGCCATTTAACGGGCAACCGACGCTTGGAAGATCATCGCGCTTTCACCCCAACGGGAGGGAAAGCCTCCATGCAGATCCAGTTTGCGACGCATCATTCGTCATGATGGGGACGGGTGCTTGACGACGAATGCACTCGCCTATCCATCAGACGCGATAGCATCCGGGGAGAGGAGATCGCCCGAGTTATCTCTGATCCTGGCCTTGTCAGTTCGCAGCGGCAGGTCAGCAGCTCGACATCTCTCAAATACCGTACAATTTTGTCCCGAAGATATTGAAAAATCTCTCATCGCATAATCATCAGATTTTCGTATCTCACTAAGCACTTCTGAATTTATAAATTCGTCTTTGTGGAGAAATACTATAAGCCTGAAGCCTCTCAAAAAATCAATAATCTCTCCAGAGTGAAACCCAACAGATAACAACAAACCAGAATCCAGAATAATACCATCAATGGAATCTTGATTATATTTCTTATCCATTGTTGATATTACAGAATCCAATTCTGCGCGAAAGGTGTTCTTGTTTCGCGCAGAAATCTCGACATAGGTCCAGTTTTTCTCCTGCCATTGCCTGTTGCGGATCGATGAGTTTTTCTCGAAAGGGACATGTATCAGCAGGCATTCTTCCTCCGACTGATCGACGCCGCAAAACGCAACGTCTGCACAGTTCTCTCCGACAGCAAGTAATGATCGCAACCTGCCTGTATGGATGGCATTTTCCGCTACGATGAAAGCCTCTTCTTTTCTTTTAAGCGAAATCGAATACGGCAAAAAATATCCAACTCTTCTCTCTAATCCATGCAGTAATTTCTTGGCTTTTTGCCTGATAACCATCTTGAAGGCCTCGCGTTGTTTCGCTTTCGCGAAATAGCGTTTAGCGGCACGGTTTTCGTGGACGGTTGCATGGGTCGCCTTGCTGGTTCGCTCGAAAGCGGCTTGCTTTGGCGGACTGCCTAGCATTTTCGAGAGTTTCGTCTGCCCGCAAGCCGAAAGCATGGCGGCAAGTCCGTGGACCCAGTCTTCGAATGTGAAAATTGGCATCCTGTGGACGCTTATCCGTTCTTCGGCAGCCGGCACGGGCTCTTCCAACATCGCGCGACCATCGCTTGCCAGGAAATTCACTACAGAACGCATCCGATCGAGTTCAAGATGGCGCAACTCGCTGAATTGTCGCGACCGTTCGACAGCGGCACGCAATTTTCCCTGACAAAGCAGCGTTGCAATCAGGTATGCCCATTCGACTGGATCGGGATCGAATGCACCATATCTTGCGATTGTGAACTCGATTGGTTTATTGATGATGGTCAAGGCCTTATCGGCCTGTCCCTGCCGAAGCTTACACAAGGCCAGCTTTAACCGCGGCTCCGGCATTAGATCATAGTAGTTTGTGCAGGCGGCATAACTTGCCTCCGCTTTACCGGGGTGGCCCCCAAAAAGCTCTCGATCGCCGCGTTCCAACAAATTTGCCAGGAGACCGTTGGCAAAATAAGGCGCCGGACGGGACGCGGTGTTGGAAACGCTCATCGGCGCAAAAGGATTCTCCTGGACTATCGATTCTCCGTGTTTCAGCTTACTGCGCAATTGATACCACTCAAGAATCTGACGCCGGTGGCCGATGGTGTGTCGATCACTAACCAATTTGCACCCGGCACTCGTTATGCGGTCCAGCACATCGCTGTTTGTAAACAAATAGCGGAGCCTATCCTGTATCTCCTCGGGTTCGGTGAACACGCAGTTAACCATATCGACAAACCCTGCCGCGAGCAGGCCATCGGATTTTTCAGTGATCAAGCAAGAGTTGCAGGCTGGTATCTCGAAATGCTTTCTGACGACTTCTCTAGCTACAGTGCCGCATGTCGCAACGAATCGAGCTGAGTTAATCATTCGGGCGTAAGCTTCACCCACGAGAAATGTAGTTCCGGTCTGTTTGCCCGAATAACCTGGGTGCGGGCATATCATCGTCGGGTATAAACTCGAAACTCGGCTCGTTACACGTTGACGCCAAGGATAAAGCGAACTGGTATTACCTGTTATTAGAATGGGGATGCACTTGTCTTGGCCGTAGTCTCTGTAAATGTCCGGATCGACAAAGTTTGGCCAGTAATAAATCTTATCGAGGATACCTGACAGGTATTCCGACGCTGTTGTTGCGAGTGCAAAGACAGCCTCGAAGTCAAACTGATGCATGTCTGAAAGGAAGCCCGAGCGGCCTTCACCGAAGCCGTCAGCGTTCAGGAAGCCAATCTTTGGCACTTCTGTGGAATGTCTTACATTCGTAATGATTGGCCTGCGGCAAAGCTGCAGTGGTACCCCGGTTTCAAACAACACTAAGTCCGGCTCAAATATATCGCAGTATTTTCTATAATCACCATCTTCCGTAATGAGTGTTGTGTCGAACGAATAACTTAGACATCTTAAATGTTCATCGGCATGATTAACTAAAAACCTGGGGAGCCGTTCGTCGTAAGCGGCTCTGAAATATATTAGCCGTGGCTTTTTCTGTGTAGAGCCCATAAACTCGCTCAGGTTGAATCACACCGATATAGTATCTTTAAATATTGTGATCGAAATTTCGGCCGATCCTTCGCTCATTTCCCTTCTCGGAAACAGACTCAAAGTCACATCTTCCGACACACTTTGTACGTCAGCCGCGCGATCATAGATCACCGGCCGTGTACTTTCAGTCGCAAAATGATCGATTATTGCCAACTCGTCCACTAGCACAAATGACTTTGGTGCCAGAGACCATTTGTATTCTTGTATAACTTCGGTACCCCTTTTGCCTGTACCAAATACGCCTTTGGAGAGAAAAGCACCGCGTATTGGCTTCTTTACTCTTCGGCAAAATAATTGTGCTGAATGCGGTGCTACATACCCAGCAATCCACGTGCCGAGGTAGTCAGCACCGAATTTCCGCAAGTCAATGGCTGCCAGAGTGACGTTCGAGGGATTATCTTCTCGTAGCTCATCCAGATTCTTTCACCGTTCAAACGAGGAAATCGTCTGCCGACCTCCCGTGATCCAGAACAGGCAATCGCAGCTTCCCACTGCGCCGTTCCCGACGGCTTCGGCCAAGTGTTCATGCTTGTCGCGAAATCCATCCCGGTCCAACACCGCAGCCAGCATTTGATCGGACAGCGACTGGCACTCCGCCGCCTACAGAAGAGCTACAGCTCCGTATAGGTGGTACGGGAGACGGATCTCAAGATCGGCGCAGGCGAGTTTGTTTCGATTGTGGGGCCATCCGGCTGCGGCAAGACGACACTTCTGACCATGATCGCCGGGTTCGAGACGCCGACGGCAGGCTCCATATTGGTCGGAAATCAGATTCCACGGATAAGCCATTCAAGGGGCCGCGAAGAATATGCGGTCCAGGTGACATATGCCCTGATCCTCGCCCTTCAATCGCGAACTTGTTGCGGCTGGCCATAGGTCACGTGATATGCACCGGTTTCGACCGGAAACATGGCGTAGACAATCCCCTTGATGGTCTCGGTCTCGTAGTCCAATGGCAACCCGTCGCGGCTGATCGCCAATACCTCTCTCCCACCGGTTTGCGCCGGGATCATTCCGCGAAGCATTGTTCCGGTTCGTCTGTCGGCGAATGCGTCGAAAGTGAGGGCGTTACCGCTCCATTCGATATGCGCGAAATGGGAGTTGTTGCGGCCCTCGGTCCAATCGAGCAATTGCTGCACCGAGACCAATGGGACGCCGCGATCCGCCGCCGCGGTGGTCAACTGACTGTCGAAATCGTCACTGAAGTCGTAATGTGTCCCGAACGCGCCATAATAGCCCAGAGGCCCCAAGGCTCGGTCGAGTTGAATGTCGATGGCTGACGGAAAGCTCATTTCGCTCTCGTTCACCAAATGCGACGCCACCTGGTAGACGTCGATCATGCTCCCATCAAGATCGGCAAACCGCATCGGCAGGCCGGAGCCCGTCTTGAAGCCGGGACGGTTTTTTACCCACGGGCCGGGCCAATAGTAATAGCTAAGGTCGATGCGAACCCCATACCGTGCCTCCGCTTTCGGCGTCGACGCCCAGTCGCTCCATGCCAGGCAATGCGTGCGGCTTCCCGTCTGGGGTGGCAAACCAGGATACTGGGCGCGGAAAGCGTAAAGGTCGTGGCTAAACATCCTGGCGAAGTCCATCGGCAGGAAATTTTCGCAGCCCGTGTTGACGTGCACGCCGATGTCGAAGCCCTCTGCGATGTAGGCGCGGGCCTCCCTGGCCGACAACCCGCCACTCGTGTAGATCCATGAGGTGGCGCGATAACATTCCCACTCGGCGAGCGAACACCCTTCAGGCTCGTTGGCCTTGAGCCGATCGAATGAATCCTCGGTTCCGCTTCGGCTCCCATGATCATCGCTGGCCATCACGAGAACCGCCTTGTGTCCTTTGGGAAAGTACCACAATCTCGGCAGCGGTGCCTTGTCTTCGAGCATGAAATTCATCACGTTGACGAGCAACCGCTGCTGCTCGTCAGCCACCGGTATGGCGATCCGTTGGAAATCGTTCCAGTCGGGTTGCTTGTCGCCTTCCTTGGCGCCGAAGAACAGATCATTGGGCCGGATGACGGAATTGCCGTCGCGTTCGTCGCCGACCCAAGCAGGATTGCCTTGGCGCGTGTAGATGACAGACCGGGCGAGATCGTAGGTGAACGCGGCGGCCTGTCCTCCCGCCGTCCCGACGGTGCGGATCGTAACGGCCGGGTTCGGCGTGGCGTTCGACGCGTTGCTGTAGAGCCGGGCGATTTCCGTCGTGCCTTCTGTCAGCGCGTATAGATCGGCCGCGCCATGATATTGGATCGTCTCGCCGACAATGCCGTGTCCGGGAGCCGTCGCCGTGTCGATCAGGAGGTAACCTTCGTTCAGCGATGCGGCTTGACCCTCCAACCCCAGCAGGCCGGCCAGCTTCTTGTCTGGGCGCATGGCGATCAGATCACCGCCTGTGTAGGCCCATCTCGAAAACATCGCCGCTTGCGCCTCGCTCAGCGGCATTTCGCCCAGCAGGACCAAGTTGAACCGGCCGAGCAGTTCTGCGGTAACGTGCGAAAGGTCCATGCTTTCGAACGATCCGATGCCTTCGGCCCGCAGAATCTCGCTGTAATATTTGCTGAACGGTAAAGCGCCTGAGTGAACGATCAAGACCGGCCCCCCGAAACCGTGCTCAAGATCGCGCCGCGTCGTGAACGACCAACTTTGGCCGGTCCCCAGCGTGTTGCCGGCCTTGTCCCCAGCGCCAGCAGCAATGGTCGCCGTATACTTCGTACGGCTCTTTAACGGCATGGCTGGCGCAAGCACTGCGGAGCGGGTCCACGTGTCGTACGAGACGCTCGCCTTAACCGGGACGCCCTTTGCTGAGAGCCGGAGCGAGTTGACCCCGATGGTCGCGGGATCGACGTCTTCGCTAAAGGTCGCCGTGATCGCTGCGTTGAGATCGACCTCTACCGCATCTGGCAAGGGCATAAGCCCAGACACAGCCGGCGCCGTAAGATCTCGCGAGACGATAGCGGTCCATCCGGTCGCCGCCAGCAAAGCCGCGGCGATCACTATCAAACCTTTCCGCCCTCTCGCCATTTCTACCGTGCCTCGTACCAAGATCGACGCAAGAGCAGCGTTGCTCCGGGCATTTAATCCAACCGAGATGGTAAGGTTGGGTATGTCAGTATGCGCTCCATCTGACCACGCTACAATAGAACAATAACATAGCGATATTGTCTGAAACCGGACAGATCGTCCATAAACGCACCGGTGTTACTATCCACATGAGCGGAGGGGAACAAACTAGCGAACTGCGATGTTCTCCACGAAAGGAGGGTGCCATGACAATCGAGCCCGCAAAACTGAAAGTAAGCCACCCAAATCCCAAGCTCGCCTCTCAAGAGGCGGTTGGACGCGCATTGCGGAAAATTCTCGCTGATGCAAACGCCCATGGCTGGAGCATGAGTAAGACGAACAACGCGATGGAAGAAGTGCTGAGCAACCTACGGCTCACCTACACGGATTCTTATGCGTCGGATCCAAGCGAGATGGCGCCCGGCACTAACAGCGGACCCGTCGTAGATGGCGATAAACTTACCCAGGTCATCGTGGCCGCATGCCTAAGAGGCACTATTGACCCGGCTGAGTTGCGAACCGTGGCGCGAGCCGCGCGACTAACTGCGGTCGCCCCAACGATGAAAGGATATGGTTGACGGAACTCATCGATGGCTTCGAGGCCCAGGCTGCTCTTGCCGACAAGGGCTATGATGCCGATCGCCTGTGCGACACGATCACTGGGGCGGAAATCGTCATTCCGCCAAAACGCAACCGAAGGATCCAGCGCTTCTACGACGCCGAACTCTACAAGGAGCGCAATCGCATCGAGCGCTTCTTCAACAAGCTCAAACAGTTCCGACGCGTCGCAACCCGATACGACAAGCTCCTGGCCAACTTCATGGGCTTCGTCAAAATCGCAGCCATCACCATCTGGCTCAAATAGTTAAATCGTCACTGCGGCCTGGCATCCTCCCGATCAGAGGATGGTGGCCGGCGGTCACAACACCGCCACTCGTGACGGTAGGTCGTGTAGTGAAGCCAAAGGCGGCCATTGGTCGCCTTTGGCAGAACGCGGATCAATAGATATGGGGTGAAGCCCACATAAACCGCCGTTTCGCGTTAAAGTACGAAATAGCCTTTCGACAGCGAGATCGCATCATCCAGATGAATCGCGAAATCAGCGTTCTTGTCGCCGTTGGTGTCGCCGTAGACATAGGTGTCGGAAGACTGCTTGACAGTACGCAGCTCCCCGGCCTTGCCGGTGAAGGCGGCGGTGCCCAGGTAGTTAAAGGCCTGGTCTCCGGAGGCCGACGTATTCGCATCGATAGCCGACAGGTCGATCCGGTCACCGCCGTTGCGTGAGAAGTCGAGGATCGTGTCACGGCCAGCAACGGCAACGGTCGTGTCCGTCGACGCCTTGAAGACGAAGGTGTCAGCACCCGAGCCACCCGTCAGATCATCGGCACCGAGACCGCCATAAAGCGTGTCGTTGCCGCTGCCACCGTTCAGAAGGTCATCGCCAGAGCCGCCGGTCAGCAGATTGGCACCGCCATTGCCGTAGAGTTTGTCGGCGTGGCTTGAACCGGTCAGCGCCTCGATCGAAACATAGACGTCGCCCTTGGCATCGCCGGTGTTGACCGCAGTATTGGAGAGACTTGCCGTCACACCCGCCGTCGCGCCAATATAGGACGCAGTGTCCGTGCCTGCACCGCCATCAAGCTTGTCGGCACCAGCGCCGCCGTTCAGGACATTGTTGCCGGCGTTGCCCGTCAGAGTGTCGGCGTAACTGGAACCGAGCAGATTCTCAATGCTGGTCAACGTGTCGCCGGTTGCATGGCCACCAGATGCGGTACCTGCTAGAAGGCTGACCGTCACAGCCGCCGTTGAACCGGCATAGCTTGCCACGTCGGTGTCTGCGCCACCATCAAGCACGTCCGCGCCAGCACCGCCTTCAAGGAGGTCGTTGCCAGCGAGGCCCTTGTAAGTCTCGCTACCAGCATTTGTCTTCCCGGCGAGAGGCAAATTGTCGTCGCCTGCGGTACCGGTATAAACAACCGGCGACGTGTCTGGCAAGTCAGGCAAGTCTGGCAAGTCTGGCAAGTCGGGAGTATCTGGCAGCGTGTCGAGATCGGTATTTCCATAGACGACCGGGTCGGCGTCATGGAACGCGAAATCGCCCCAGTAGCCGCCACCGATCTGATTGTTGCTGATCTTGATCGAGGCGTCGTCCACGACGCCACCGCCCTTGCGTCCGTCGACCTGGACGGTGTAGCCGCCACCGACCAGGCGATTGCCCTCGACGGTGATGTCGGACAGGTCACCGAACGTGTTGCCCATGCCGATGGCCGCGGTCTGCGAATGATCGTTGATGATCGTATTGCCGATAATGTCGATGTTCCGCCCGCTGGTCATCTGGATGCCGTCGTAGTGCGGATCCGACTTTCCTGTGTGCCGCAGGTTGTGAATGTAGTTGCCCTCGACAACGGCCGGTCCCCAGACGTTCATGCCGTTTTCGGCGTCGTGGAGGTCGTTGCGCAGGAAGGTCCCGAAGCCGTAAATGGCGTTGTCAGTGGTCCCGCGACCATCGATTTCACTGTCCTTGAGCGTGAAGCCGCTGGCATCGTCCATGACCCTGAGGGCATGCCACGGGGTGTTGGAAATCAGCTTGATGTTGCTCATCGTCACATTCTTGGC
>NZ_JAOYTJ010000011.1 GCF_025846855.1 Pararhizobium sp. BT-229 | reverse complement strand
CCCACAATCCGCACCAAACTTTCGTAAGAAACTTCAGAGCGAGTTCGTCGGTCGCCAGCAGCGCCGCCGCCCTCGTTGGTGAGCGGTTTATAGTCCGAGGCTCCAAACGAAGTCAACAGGCTTTTTGAAAAAAATGACAGTTTTTTGACAAATCCTTGCGCCGTAAGGCTTTGCTGCATTGCGACAATCGGGAGAGCGCCCTGTGGGAAGGCAAAAACACAATTCCGCCCTCACTTCTTCACAATCCGCGCCCTAAACAGGCACGCAATTGCATTGCGCGGTGCTTCGCCGGCGCTCTTCTTCATCATACGCAGCCTCTATAGAGAGATGTCTCTCTGTTTGACTCGGAGACCTGAAAGATGCACACCTTCGCACAACATACCGAGACCATAATAAGAAACGACGCGTAACAGGGACTCCGCTCGAATTGGCATGATCACGGACAAGACCATGATGCGGTCGCTCGGCAACGAGCCCCCGATCCTTGCGGATGGACGCAGGGCCCCTGACAGGCGCGAGATTTCTCTGCGCTGGCTTTCGGGTACGTTCCTCACCGGCATCACCTCCAGTCTCTTGATGGGCGTTGCGCTGTTTGCAGCCCTTGACGGGCGCCAGCAGCTTGCGATCCCTGCGGAAGCCTATGCCGCCATCGACTCTTCCGCCCGCGGCGCGCAGCCGACCGCCGCCGCCAAGCGCGGCGACCGTATCTTGAGCCCTAGCATCGTCGCCAAGCCATCCGACCGCACCATCATGGAAGTCTCCACCATGACCCATGACGGCGAGAAGGAAGTGGTGCGCCGCCAGCCCTTCGCGCATGTGAAGATGACGCTTGCCGCCAATCACCAGCCGGCGGAAAAATACCCGTCCTTTGATCCGCTGGCGATCTTCTCCACCGAGGAGGCGCAAGCCGCCCCGCCCGTCACCCGCACCGGGACGCTCTATGGATCGGACGTCGAATCCGAAGTGGCGCTGAAAACGGTTGATTTTCCGCTCAAGGGCTCGACGCTGAAATTTGCAGCCTCCATGTCGATGGACGAGGTGGAGGAGAATGTCCGCACCAACGGTTCGGTGCTCACCGACGGCAACACCCAGCTTGCCTCGCTGTTCTACGTCGATCCCCGCCGATTTGCCTCCGATGCTTCCGATCTCGACCTGATCCAGGGCCTGTCTGCCCGGGTGGTCGAGCAGAACATGACGGTCTCGGCGTTCGAGAACATCACCAGCCAGACCACGGAATATGCCGACGACGTCATCCCGGTCCGCCGGGCGACGCCGATCGCGGCCGTTCTCATCAATGCCGGTTATGGAAAATCGCAGGCCGAGGATCTCGCCGGCTATCTGCGGCCGGCACTCGATGCGACCGAGCTGCAGGAAGGCGACGTCCTGCGCATCGGCATCATCCAGAAGGGCGAGAATGAAGAGGCCAAGGTCGTGCGCGCCAGCGTCTATTCGCGCGGCAATCACGTCTTCACCATGGCGCTCGACGACCACGGCAATTTCGTCAAGGGCTACGAGCCGCCGCCGCTGGCAGCCGTCGCCAGCGCCTTCGATGACAATGGTACGCCGGCGATCAGTGCCGGCCGCGACCTGCCCCGCGTCTATGACGGCGTCTATCGTGCCGCCCTCTCCTATGGCATGAATTCGACGATGATCGCCCAGATCATCAAGCTGCTTGCGAGCAACGTCGATTTCCAGGCGCAACTGAAGCCGACGGACAGTCTGGAAGCCTTCTTCTCCGTTGCTGACCAGAGCGGCAAGGCGACCGACGATTCGGAATTGCTCTACGTCAACGCGAAATTCGGCGATGCGGAGACGCGCTTCTACCGGTTCCAGGATCCCGACGACAATTCGATCGACTATTACAACGAGCAGGGCAAGAGCATCCGCCAGTTCCTGCTGCGCAACCCGGTCCCGAACGGCACCTTCCGCTCCGGCTTCGGCATGCGCCGCCATCCGATCCTCGGCTTTTCGCGCATGCACACCGGCGTCGACTGGGCAGCACCGCGCGGCACGCCGATCATCGCGGCCGGCAACGGAACCGTCGAAAAGGCCGGTTGGGATTCCGGCGGCTATGGCAACCAGACCCTGATCCGCCACGCCAACGGCTATGTTTCGTCCTACAATCACCAGAGCGCCATCGCCAAGGGCGTCACGGAAGGCGCCAAGGTCGTTCAGGGCCAGGTTATCGGCTGGGTCGGCACCACCGGCCTGTCGACAGGCCCGCATCTCCACTACGAACTGATCGTCAACGGCAACCGCGTCGACCCCTTGCGCATCCGCCTGCCCGGCGGCAAGTCGCTCGACGGTGACGCGCTGGCGCAGTTCGAGAAGGAACGCACCCGCATCGACGAACTGCTGGCGAAGGACAATGGCAGCGCCGAAGTGGCGGCCGCGCAATAAGGGCAGCTTTTCTCTTATTTGCAAAACCGCGTAGCACCGGGCCTTTGATTGCAACCGCGACCAGATTCACGTTTCGGCCCGAAGCGGACAAGCGGTTGCTCTGTCGTCCTTGCTGGCGGGCTCGTCCATTCGAATTCTGGATATCAAACTACCCCACCTAATCTATGAATCCGCTGAGTTCGTCGTTGCGCCAGGCGCTAGAAAATCTTCTCGGTGGGAAGTCCGAGTGCGAATGAACCCGCGTATTGCGCCTGGGCTCCGGGCTGCATCGGATGATAGCGAGCGCCCTGTATGTCACGGAAGCAGCGCTCCAGCCCGTTCTCTCGATAGAATGCAGCGCCGCCTGCGACCTCCATTGCAAGCTCCGTCACCTCGATAGCGTGCCGCGCGACCAAGGAACGGCCGATCATAACCTCGTTGACGGTTTCCGCAGACGGTTCGTTTCGAGCAACCACCTCCAGCATCCAGCGATGCGCGATCTGCGCGGCCCTCAGAGACGTTTCCATGCGCCCGACCAACCCGATCAGATGATCGCCGTTGGCCTTGCTGCGGACCATCTTGACTGCGATGTCGCGGGCGCTCTCGGCGACGCCAAGATAGACCGCGTAGATCAGAGGAAACGCGATCGTGCCGATGACTTGAAATACTGGATGCCATTGTCCCGCAATTCTGGAAAATGCGACACTGGCATCCGGCACGAAGAGGTTTTCGATAATGATATCGTTGGACCCGGTTCCCCTCATTCCAAGTGTTCGCCACGTATCCTCTATCGAAACCTCAGGCGATGCCATCGGAACGCCGAAATGAATGACGGAGCGCGCGCCGTCCTGTTCTTCATAAACAGCACCGGTCATCAGGATATTTCCTGCCGCCGCGCCGGACGTGAAGCGTTTGCGCGCGGTGATCCGGTATCCGCCATCAACTTTCACGGCCTTGCCCGATCCGCCGATCCAGTCCGATCCGCCGCTCGAGAGCAATATGATTTGCTCCGATGCAACACGTCTCAGGAGCGGCTCCACCGCGGCCACCTTTTGATGCCGCCATCGCCAGGCGGGGATGGCGACTTGATGGGTATGCATGGAAAAGGCAAGCGCAGTGGACCCACATGCACGCGCGAGGGATTTGAGCATCTCAGAAAGTTCGGGCACTTCCGCGCCCAGCCCGCCCAATTCGATTGGAACGCCTGCCCGCACGAGGCCAGATTCCTGTAGCAGCGCGTAATTCTCGCCGACAAAAGTGTCGCTCTCGTCGATCGATGCGGCGCGTTGCGCGATGGTGGGCAGGACCGAATTGGTTCGTTCGACAATGGTCCGACCGCCGTCAAGGTTCTGTTTTGGTTCTGTAAGCCCGAGCATATCAATGCCTCCTATCTCGTGAGGATTGAAACTCTGCGCTCGTTTCACAATTGCGGCTAGTACACGAACTGTACTGAACTCCGCCGCCGTATGGTCAGGCAAGGAGTGTTTGGAGGACCGGTTGTTTTGCAATATCGTGCCTGATCCAGACCGGTGGAGGTCCTTATGGTAGAGCGTGACGGCTATGGGCAATTCTGTCCAGTATCAATGGCGTCGGAAGTCCTCTGCTCGCGTTGGACGACCTTGGTCGTTCGCGAGTTCCTTTGCGGATCGACGCGCTTTAATGAGTTGCGCCGCGGGCTACCAAAAATGTCCCCGGCACTCCTGTCAAAACGACTGAAAGAACTGGAACAATCGGGCGTCATCACGGTGACAAGGAGTGAGAACGGCTTGACCGATTACCAACTCACGGCTTCGGGCGAAGAATTGAGACCTCTGATCATAGGTCTCGGAAATTGGGCTCAACGGTGGATGGAGTCCCGGCTTTCCTTGAAGAATCTCGACCCTTCTCTGCTCATGTGGGACATGCGGCGGAACCTCGATACAAGCAGACTTCCGCCCCGCCGTTGTACGATACAGTTTTTGTACCCGGAACTTTCGGCCGCGCAAAAGTGCTGGTGGCTTGTGGTCGAAAACGGAAAAGTCGATCTCTGTAACTTCGATCCGGGCTATGATGTAGACCTTCTCGTTGAAGGGTCGCTCCGTTCGATGACTGCAATTTGGATGGGCCTCAGGACCATACGTCAGGAAACCGATGCAGAAACGCTGAAACTTGAAGGGGACAGGAGTCTCGCACGCGACATGCAGGAATGGCTCGGTCTCAGTGTATTCGCAAAAACCCCCAGGATGAGGGCTTAAGCTCGAAGGCGAGAGGTTCTGGCAGATACAACCCAGCAACGAAGACCCGTCACCCAACCGGAAAATGGGCATGCACTCCTGCAGAAGCCGACGCCCGCTCTTGGCGCTTTGGAACCACATCTCCTTCGGCAAAAATCGGGCGACGAACGGCGTTACCGGTCCTAGTGCTGCAGTTAAATATGCACAGCTTCCAAACTCTCGAAAACGGGTACGTACATCACGAAAATCGTCATTTTTTCATCTTGTGCGCATGCTACTTTCGTCTAAGGATGCATGTGCGAGAGGTCGCGAGGAGGCGGTTTCTCACAAAAAAAGATGTCAATCCTTGGGAGGAAAATGATGCATATATCCGATATCGCAATACCCCCAAAAGACCTCGATTTGCTCCAGACGGTTCTTGACGCTTGGTGTACTCAGCAACGCATTCTGCGAAAGGATGCGACAGCAGAAGCAAAGATTTTGATCAGCGAGTATAAGCGCGGCAATCGCTCGCAGATCAAACTCATCGATGCACTCATCAACAGCACCACGCACTAGCGAGATGAAGTTCCGTTACGTCGAGAACCCGGCTTCACCAGCCGGGTTTTTTAATGCCAAAAGCTGCAGCTATACCAACAGCAGCGCCATATGATAACGGAGCTTTCCGCCAAGATGGTTGAGGTAGCCGGCTGAAAGTCATCGCCATCCATCGCTCAACGTCCGCTCCTGGCGGATATTGTTGAAAAACTCCTGAGAAGTGTGGCACGAGCGATCTCGGCTGACGGTGTTCGGAATGAAATTCCGTTGTCGGCCAAGGTATGGAATTGGATCGGGTTGGCGTCGGGGAAACAATGCCTTCGAGCAACCTCATTTCAGCGTTTGCAATCCGAAGCCTCCCGCGAGGAGTTTTTCAACAGTATCGGTGCGAAGCCGCCATGCTCGCGCCACCGATACCAACTGTTGACATTCGTCCCTAAAACGAAAAAACCTCCCCGGGTTTCCCCGGAGAGGTCTGTTTCAAACACCACGATGATCAGGCGGCGGCCTTCTCGGCCCCAACCCGCAGCTTGAAGTTCAGCCGGTCCGACCCGGCAAAGGCCTTGATCGTCGAACCGTCCGGGAAATTGCCCTGGAGGATCTGCTCGGCGAGCGGATCCTGGACATACTTCTGCACGGCCCGCTTCAACGGACGCGCGCCATAGGCCGGATCGTAGCCCTTGTCGGCGAGGAAGGTGCGGGCCTCGTCGTCGAGTTCGAGCGTGATCTTGCGATCGGCGAGCAATTGCCGCAGGCGTGCCAGCTGGATATCGACGATCGCCCCCATCTCGCCGCGCTTCAGGCGGTGGAACAGGATGATCTCGTCGACCCGGTTCAAAAACTCCGGCCGGAAATGGCTGCGAACCACGTCCATCACCTGATCGCGCACCAGGTCGCTGTCATCGTTCTCGCCAAGCTGGGTCAGGTATTCCGCCCCAAGGTTGGAGGTCATGATGATCATCGTGTTGCGGAAATCCACGGTGCGGCCCTGGCCATCGGTCAGGCGGCCGTCGTCGAGCACTTGCAGCAGCACGTTGAAGACATCAGGGTGCGCCTTCTCGATCTCGTCGAACAGCACGACCTGGTAAGGCTTGCGGCGAACCGCTTCCGTCAGCGCGCCGCCTTCCTCATAGCCGACATAGCCGGGAGGTGCACCGATCAGCCGGGCCACGGAGTGCTTCTCCATGTACTCGGACATGTCCATGCGCACCAGCGCGGTGTCGTCATCGAACAGGAAGCGCGCGAGCGCCTTGGTCAACTCCGTCTTGCCGACGCCGGTGGGACCTAAGAAGATAAACGAACCGATCGGACGGTTTGGATCCTGCAAGCCCGCCCGCGAGCGGCGAACTGCGCGCGACACGGCCTGAACCGCGTCACCCTGGCCGACCACCCATTTCGCCAGCTCGTCTTCCATCCGAAGCAGCTTTTCGCGCTCGCCTTCCAGCATCTTGTCGACCGGAATACCGGTCCAGCGGGAGACGACGTGCGCGATGTTGTCCGGCGTCACGACTTCCTGAACCATCGGGTTGAGCGCCGACGAATCCTGGGCTTCCGAGGCTTCGAGTTCCTTTTCGAGCTTCGGGATCACCCCATAGGCAAGCTCCCCTGCCCGCTGGAATTCGCCCTTGCGCTGGGCGATCGCCAGTTCGTTGCGGGCTTCGTCAAGCTGCTTCTTCAGGTCGGCAGCGAGGCCGAGCTTCGACTTTTCCGCCTGCCAGCGCGCGGTCAGCGCGTCGGCCTGCTCTTCGAGCCCGGTCAGGTCGATCTCCAGTTTTTCCAGCCGATCCTTGGACGAGCGGTCGGTTTCCTTCTTCAGGGCCTCGCGCTCGATCTTCAGCTGGATGATGCGCCGGTCGAGTTCGTCGAGCTCCTCGGGCTTCGAATCCACCTGCATGCGCAGGCGCGATGCGGCCTCGTCCATCAGGTCGATCGCCTTGTCCGGCAGGAACCGGTCGGTGATGTAGCGGTTGGAAAGCGTCGCAGCCGCAACCAGCGCCGAATCGGAGATCCGGACCTTGTGATGCTGCTCGTATTTCTCCTTCAACCCGCGCAGGATCGAGATCGTGTCCTCGACCGTCGGCTCGTTGACCATCACAGGCTGGAACCGACGGGCCAGAGCCGCGTCTTTTTCGACATGCTTGCGGTACTCGTCGAGCGTGGTCGCGCCGACGCAGTGCAGCTCACCGCGGGCAAGCGCAGGCTTCAAAAGGTTGGAGGCGTCCATCGCCCCATCCGCCTTGCCGGCACCGACCAGCGTGTGCATCTCGTCGATGAACAGGATGATTTCGCCCGCCTCCGCCTGCACTTCGGAAAGTATGGCCTTCAGCCGCTCCTCGAATTCGCCGCGGAATTTTGCACCCGCGATCAGCGAGCCCATGTCGAGCGCCATCAGCTTCTTGTCCTTGAGGCTCTCCGGCACGTCGCCATTGACGATGCGCAGCGCAAGACCTTCGGCGATCGCCGTCTTGCCGACGCCGGGTTCACCGATCAGGACAGGATTGTTCTTGGTGCGACGCGACAGGACCTGGATGGTGCGGCGGATTTCGTCGTCGCGGCCGATCACCGGGTCGAGCTTGCCGTCGCGGGCATCCGCCGTCAGGTCGCGCGCATATTTCTTCAAGGCATCAAAACCCGCTTCGGCATTGGCGCCGTCGGCCGTGCGGCCCTTGCGGATGTCGTTGATCACCTGGTTGAGCTTCGCAGCCGTCACGCCCGCCTTCGACAGGATGCCGGAGGTCGCAGCCGAAGTCTCGATGATCAACGCCTGCAAAAGCCGCTCGACGGTGACGAAGCTGTCGCCGGCCTTCTTGGCGGCATCCTCGGCAGTCGAAAACACGCGCGCCAAAGGCTGCGAAAGCGACAGCGAACCATTGCCGCCCGAGACTTTCGGCAGCTTGTTCAAAGCCGCATCATTGGCAATTCGCGCCGCCTTGACGTCGCCGCCGGCCCGTTCGATCAGCGATGCCGCCATGCCCTGGTCGTCGTCGAGCAGGACTTTGAGGATATGCTCCGCCGTCCACTGCGGATGGCCCTGCGCCAGCGCATAGGTCTGGGCCGATTGCAGAAAACCGCGCACGCGCTCTGAGTATTTTTCAATATTCATCAGTCTACCTCCGGTAATCGGTCAGCCCGTTCATGGCACTGCCGATGGTTCAGGATCAGGCTCCCTGAAAAGGCAAGCCCGTCATCGGCCAGCACCCTGCATTGCACAGGACCGGCCGCTTGGTGTGAATATGGGGGAGGTATTCTGGAAATTAAAGAGCGCAAAAGAACCCCGCCGCCGATTTGCAGCAAAGCCCGAGATGCATCGTCAAAGTGCCGCCATTGCGGCCCAGTTCTCGACGCTGCGGATCATTTCCGGCACGTGTTGCGGGGCGTCCGCCGGGGTTCGGGCGGCAGCGCCTCGAACGCCGCAATCAGCGCAGCCGAACGCTCGTAAACTATAGAAGCGCCACGAAAAACCCGGCCGCAAAGCGAGCCGGGTTCTTCAAACATTCACGCACTCCGACGGTCGTCGCCTGGGCAACCGGCCGGCATTTACTCGCCAGCAACCTCAACCAGAGCCGGCTTCTCGCCACCCTGTTCGCCGGCTGTCTCAGCACCTTCGGCAGCAGTTGCGTCACCATCGGCTTCGCCGCGGCGCGGCTGGCGGCGGGGGCGCGGAGCGGCACGGCGGCGCGTTGGCGCGCGGCCGGTCGGCGCCTCTTCCTCCAGCGCAACCTCGACAGGCGTGCCTTCGATCACCGGCTGCGGACCGGAGCCGTCGATGACAGGCTGCGGAGCCAGGTCCTGGCGCGGCTGCTGGGCCTGCTCGGGGCGCGGCTGGCGCTGGCGGTCGTTCTGGCGTTGACGGTCCGGCTGCTGCTGACGCTGGCGTTCGCCATCGTGCTGGCGCGGCTGGCGCTCGGGCTGCTGGGCACGTTCCTGCTGCTCGGGCTGCTGGTCCTGGACCCCGATGTTTTCATCGCCGTCGCTCGTGTACTGATCGTCGTCGCGCTCGTTGCCGTCGCGATCCTGATAATCGTTGCGGTCGTTGTAGTCGCTGCGATCGTCGCGCTGGAAACGTTCCTGCATCTGCGCCTGGGCGCTGGCAATGATACGGTTGTAGTGTTCTGCGTGCTGCAGATAGTTTTCCGCCACGACCCGGTCGCCGGAGCTTTGCGCATCACGGGCAAGAGTCGCATATTTTTCGGCGATATGCTGGGCGGTTCCGCGAATCTTCACGTCCGGACCAGAACTGTCATAGGTCCGTGTCAGCGGGTTCGAGCCCTTCCGGTTATGATTGTTGTTACCGCCGCCATTGTTGTTATTGCTGCTGGTATTGTTGTTATTACGCCCACGGCCGCGCTTGTTTTGCTGTCCTGGCCTCATCGTTCACTCACCTGGATTCTCTTGATATTGATGATCATGTGGTTGCGTGGCTTGTCGGGGATCCGGATCAAGCAGGCACGCGCCGCGACCCAACCGCTTCTTGACGGCACCGTCGCTGGTTAAAGTCAAATTAACAGGTACCCGCACTAGGCACTGTCGAACCTTAGCAACTCTTTTGTGAGAGCAATCCCTGTGGCTAGGTCAAACCGGAACGAATCTCTGGTCTATGACCTTCTGCCCAGTGCGTGGCTGGCAACCTAGCCCGCTTCCCGCGTGATTCCAAGCCTTTTCTTCATATTTCCGAAAAAGAACGTTCTGATATTCGCCTGCCTGCAAACCTCAGTTGCCGAAGGAGAGCAGGATCGCGCGGTCGTTTCCACCGAGATCGCGCACCCGATCGATGATACGGAAGCCCTCGCCTTCGAAAAGCTTCCCGACCACCTGCATCTGGTCATAGCCGATCTCGACACCGACGATGCCGCCGTCGGCCAGATGGCCCGCGGCATGGGCGGCGATGGTGCGATAGGCGTCCAGACCGTCGGCACCGCCATCCAGCGCCAGCGCCGGATCATGATCCCGAACTTCGGGCGCCAGCGATGCGACGATTTCCGTTCTTATATAGGGTGGATTCGACACGATTATGTCGAACTTGCCCACAATGCTGCGAAACCAGTCGCTTTCCACCGCCGCAAAGCGCTGATCAAGGCCGTTGCGCGCGGCATTGGCCTGCGCCATCTCCACTGCCCCAGCCGCGAGATCGGACCCGACACCGGTCGCTTCCGGCACTGCACTTAACAAGGCCAGGCAGATCGCCCCGGTCCCCGTGCCAAGATCGATGATATGGCAACTTCCCTTTTCCGTAACGATCTTCTGCGCGAAGGGAATGAGCCCCTCGACGATCATCTCGGAATCCGGCCGCGGCTCCAGCGTATCCGGGGACATGCCGAGCGTCAGCCCGTAGAACTCGCGGCTCCCGAGAATGCGATGCACCGGCTCGTGCGCCGCCCGCCGGTCGATCGCATCGCGAACGCGCTGCGCATCCTTTTCCGAGACGATCTCGCTGCCGCGCGTCATGAAAGCCACGGCCGGCAGGTCGAGCAACCCCGAAATCAGCACGCGCGCATCAAGCGCCGCCTCGCCGATATGGGCCTGCAGGAACCGGGCCCTTGCCTCGGCAAACAGGCTGTCGATCGTATCGGTCATCCCTGTTGCTCGCCCAGCTGCGCCAGTTGATCGGCCTGGTAGTCGGCGAGCAGCGCGTCCACCACCTCGTCGATCTCGCCCATCATCATCCGGTCGATCTTGTAGAGCGTCAGGTTGATACGGTGATCGGTGACGCGTCCTTGAGGGAAATTGTAGGTGCGGATGCGCTCGGAACGGTCGCCGGACCCCACCTGGCTCTTGCGCGCGGCGGAACGCTCGCTGTCGGCCTTCTGCCGCTCCATGTCGTAGAGCCGCGAGCGCAGCACCTGCATCGCCTTGGCCCGGTTCTGGTGCTGCGATTTTTCCGAACTGGTGACGACGATCCCCGACGGCAGGTGGGTGATGCGCACCGCCGAGTCCGTGGTGTTGACGTGCTGGCCGCCGGCGCCGGACGAGCGCATCGTATCGATGCGGATGTCCTCGTTGCGGATTTCGATGTCGATATCCTCCGCCTCCGGAAGAACGGCAACGGTCGCAGCCGACGTATGGATGCGCCCTTGCGTTTCCGTGTCGGGCACGCGCTGCACCCGGTGCACGCCGGATTCGAACTTGAGCTTCGAAAACACCCCGCGCCCGGTCACCGTCGCGATGATTTCCTTGTAGCCGCCGGCGTCCCCCTCGCTTGCCGACAGCACCTCGACCTTCCAGCCCTTGCCCGCCGCGTAACGCTCGTACATCCGGAAGAGATCGCCCGCGAAAAGGGCAGCTTCCGAGCCGCCGGTGCCGGCACGGATTTCGAGGATGGCGCTCTTCTCGTCCGCCGCGTCCTTCGGCAGGAGAAGGATCTGCATGTCCTTCTCCAGCGCCTCGATGCGCTCCTCGATCTCCGGCTTTTCCATCTCGGCCAGATCGCGCATTTCGCGGTCTGTATCCTTGGCGGTCAAAAGCGTATTGACATCGGCGAGCTCGCCTTGCGCCTTCTCATACAGCCTGATCTTCGTCACCACCGGCTGCAGCTCGGAATATTCCGACGCCAGCTTCACATAGACATCCGCCGCCGGCCCCTCGGCCATACGCGCCTCGATCTCGGAAAACCGGCGCTCCAACTCGCGCATTTTTTCAACAGGTAAGGTTGCCAACTCAAACTCCACAGGTGCCGTTATCAAGAACGGCGATGTTCATGACTTTGACGCTTTTTTAGAGGCGCCAAAGTCGCGTAAGACTTTTGGGACATTGCGCAACATCGATCTATTCACCGGTCGTGATCAGACCTTCGAGCCGGAACAAATGTGAGATCAAAAGACCTGACCTCTTCGATGAGCCTGTTTTCCACAATTTCGACGATGGTCTCCAATACTCGCCCGCGGTCTTGAAGAACACATCCATTCCAAAAACGAACGACACTCCAGCCATTCGTCACCATATAGTAATCCCGCCTCGCATCATGGCTGTTGTTTGCGTGCTGGCTGCCATCAACCTCGACGACGAGACCGGCTTGCCTGCAGGCAAAATCAGCGAAATACGGGCCAATCGGCAATTGCCGGACAAACTTGAACCCATTGAGACGGCGCGCGCGAAGCTCAAACCAGAGGGCCTCCTCCGCATCGTTCTCCACCTTCCGTAAACTACGGGCGCGTTCTGTTTTTTGTTTGTCCGGTCCCCTCATCTCCTACATCCGAATACGCCTGCCCCTCACCCTAACCCTCTCCCCGCACGCGGGGAGAGGGGACGACTGAATTTGCCGCCCCTCCGCGACCACCAATATCTTTAGGCGAATGGGAAAGGCAGGAGCTTGCCGCACATCCCTTCTCCCCGCCCGAACGGGGAGAAGGTGCCCGACAGGGCGGATGAGGGGCACTTTTCGCTAAACAGGAACCCCATTCTCCGCCGCAAACGCCACCAGCATCTCGCGCATCGGCGTATGGTCCTTCGTATCATCAAGCGCCGCATGCAGCATGGCGGCGAGCTTGTCGACATCGAGCGAAAGCAGCATCGCCTTCACCGGCCCGACAGCCGTCGGCGACATCGACACCGAGCGGAAGCCGATGCCGAGCAGCGCCATGGCGGAAAGCGGCTTGCTCGCCATCTCCCCGCACAACGTCACCGACGTGTCGTTGCGGTCGCCCGCCCGGACGATATCGCGCAGGATGCGCAGGAATGGCCGCCCGAGCACGTCGAAGCGGTCGGACACCCGCGCATTGCCGCGATCGACCGCCATGGCGAACTGGAACAGGTCGTTCGAGCCCACCGAGACGAAATCAACCTCGTGCATCAACTCGTCGAGCTGCCACAAAAGTGCGGGAACCTCCAGCATCGCGCCGAACTGCAGCTTTTTCGGCAATTGCTCGCCGATCTTCGACTGGCGCTGGATTTCCTTCTGCAGCAGTTCGCGCACGACGCGCAGCTCGGAAACCTCCGTCACCATCGGCAGCATGATGCGCAGTTCCTGCCCCGCCGAGGCTCTCAGCATGGCCCGCAATTGCGTGCGCAACAGGCCGGGACGGTCGAGCGACAGGCGGATCGCCCGCCAGCCGAGCGCCGGGTTTTCCTCTTCCGCGGCGCGGAAATAAGGCACCACCTTGTCGCCGCCGATATCGAGCGTGCGGAAGGTCACCGGCTTGCCCGCCGCCTGTTTCATGACGTTGCGATAGAAGGCTTCCTGGTCTTCCATCTTCGGCATGGTCGAGGCGATCATGAACTGCAGCTCGGTGCGGAACAGGCCGATGCCTTCGGCGCCGGATTCTGACAGCTGCGGCAGGTCGACCAGAAGGCCGGCATTCATCTGCAGCTTGATGCGCTTGCCGTCCTTGGTCACCGGCTCGACACCGCGCAGCGCCCTGAACTGTTCCTGCCGGCGGGCTCTCAGCCGCACCTTTTCCTCGTAAGCCCGCTGCAGGTCGGCCATTGGCCTTAAATGCACCTTGGCATCGTCGCCATCGACGATGATCGCATCGCCGTTTTCGGCGAGAGCCACGGCACCGGCCGCCTGCCCCACCACGGGAATGCCCATGGCGCGCGCGACGATCACCACATGGCTGGTCACGGCGCCGTCCTCGAGCACGAGGCCGCGCACGTTCTCACGTGGATAATCCAGCAGTTCGGCAGCGCCCATGGCACGCGCGACGACGATCGCATCCGGCGGAAAATCCGCGGCTGAAAGTTTCGCACCATAACCCGTCAACTGCCGGAGCAGCCGGTTGGCGAGATCGTCGAAATCATGCATGCGCTCGCGCAGATAGGGATCCGTCAATCGGATCATCCGTGCCTTGGTCTCGCTCTGCACGCGCTCGACCGCCGCTTCCGCCGTCAGGCCGTTGCGGATCGCCTCTTCGAGCTTCCTGACCCAGCCGCGGTCATGGGCAAACATCCGGTAGGCTTCCAGCACCGCGCGATGCTCGCCTTCCATCGACACGTCACGCCGCGACAGCATGTCGTCGATCGAGATGCGCAACGACCCCAGTGCTTCCGCCAGCCGGCCAAGCTCGTGGTCGGTATCGTCGTTCAAAAGGTTGGTGACGACGATGCGCGGCTCGTGCAGCACGACATAGCCAAGCCCGATGCCGTCGCTGAAACTACCGCCCTCTATCGTCACTGGGCGCGACAGGTCGAGTTCCAGGCCCGGCCGGGTGATCTTCTTGAGTTCCCCGGTCGCCACCATTTCGGCGAGCACCATCGCCGTGGTTTCCATCGCCTCGACCTCGTCGTCGCGATAGGTGCGGCTTGCCTTGTTCTGCACGACGAGAACGCCGAGCGAACGGCCGGTGCGAAGGATCGGTACGCCGAGGAAGGAATGATAGATTTCTTCGCCGGTCTCCGGCAGGTAGGTGAAGGCCGGATGCGACTGCGCGTCGGAGAGGTTCAGCGGCCGGGCGCTGGCGGCAATCGTCCCGACGAGGCCCTGCCCCATCTGCAGTTGCGCCAGATGGACGGCGCCGGGGTTCAGACCTTCGGTGGCATAGAGTTCGAGCACGCCGTCGGAACGCAGCACGTAGACCGAGCACACTTCCGCGACCATGTTCTGCGCAATCTGGCGAACAATCTGGTCAAGGCGCTCCTGCGGCTCGAGCGGTTCCGCCATCAGTTCGCGCAACCGCTTGAGGAGGACGCGTGGACCCGCTGAGAGGTCTCTCATCGCGCAACGTCTCCCGAATAAAAGTCAACAACTGCAGGCAGCAATTTGTTCCAGCGCACCTGCACCGAAACGTCGTTGCCGCCGCTACCTTAACTCTTATCCAGACCGTAGACGGAATGCAAAGTGCGAACCGCCAATTCGGCGTAAGCACCGTCGATCAGGATGGAAATCTTGATTTCCGAGGTGGTGATCGCCTTGATGTTGATGCCTTTTTCGGCAAGTGCGCGGAAAGCGGACGCAGCCACACCCGCATGGCTGCGCATGCCGATGCCGATGACCGAGACTTTGACCAGACCTGATTCGCTCTGGATGACGTCGAAGCCGACCTTTTCCTTGGCGCCTTCCAGTACCTTGAGCGCCTTGTCGACGTCGCCCGAAGGCACCGTGAAGGTCATGTCGGTCTTCGAACCGTCTTCCGAAATGTTCTGGACGATCATGTCGACATTGATATGAGATTCGGCCAGTGGCCCGAAGATCGCCGCCGAAACGCCGGGCCGGTCGGCCACGCGCCGCAGCGAAATCTGCGCTTCATCCTTGGCATAGGCGATGCCGGTGACGACTTCCTGTTCCACGATCTCTTCCTCATCACAAATCAGCGTACCGGGGGGATTCAGTAGATCGCCCATGCCCGGTGCATCGGGGTCTTCGAAACTGGAGCGCACGAAGGTGCGGACCTTGAATACCATGGCAAGCTCGACCGAGCGAACCTGCAGAACCTTGGCGCCGAGAGACGCCATTTCCAGCATTTCCTCGAACGCAATCTTCTTCAGCCGCTTTGCCTTCGGCTCGATACGCGGGTCGGTGGTGTAGACACCATCGACATCGGTATAGATGTCGCAGCGGTCGGCCTTGATCGCAGCGGCGATCGCCACCGCCGACGTGTCCGAGCCGCCACGGCCGAGCGTCGCGATCCGGTTATCGGGACCAAGCCCTTGGAAGCCAGCGACGACGGCCACCTGGCCTTCGCCAAAGCGGCGGATCAGTTCCGTGCCGTCGATCTCGAGGATACGCGCGGCGCCATGGGCGTTGTCGGTCTTGATCGGGATCTGCCAGCCCTGCCAGGAGCGCGCATTGATGCCGATATTCTGCAACGCGATGGCCAGAAGACCCGAAGTCACCTGCTCGCCCGAGGCGACGACGGCGTCATATTCGCGCGCATCATGCATCGCCGAGGCATCGCGCGTCCAGGCAACCAGCTCGTTGGTCTTGCCGGACATAGCCGAAACGACGACCGCGACCTCGTGGCCGGCATCGACTTCACGTTTCACATGGCGAGCCACATTCCTGATGCGATCCATATCCGCGACGGACGTGCCGCCGAATTTCATCACGATGCGTGCCATATGCCTCTACCGGTCGAAAATGCTGCGCGCTAACCCGCGCCCGTCTCTTCAAAGTCGCCGGTCTCTTAGCGAAAATGACGGCGCCGTGCAATGGAGAAGGAAGCGGGTGTTGCAGGGCGGCGTCTTGTGGCGCGGTGCGGCCGCTTGTCGGCCGCCTCCCCAAATCTTCCGACGCAGGGACGAAGGGCAGGAGATCGCCCTTGCGGGATAGGTTGAAAATGGACATCGACATCTACCTTTCTTGGTAGTGTCGAACTCCATTCAGCAAGACCTCTACGGCGGAAGCGACCGCCATCTGTGCTTCTTCTTCTGACGGCGGCGGACGGAGCCCGAGAATGACCTGAAGAGGGTTGTCGCGGATCATGCTTACAAAGTGCCCGGCAACGCGCAGGCAATCATCGGTCCGAATTTCCCCTCTTTCCTTGGCAGCTTCAAGAACCTCTGCCAGTCGGGCCGTGGCCCGGCCCGGCCCTTGCTCGTAGAACGACTTCACGAGATCAGGGAAGCGCTTGGCCTCGGTGACGACAGTTCGGTAAATGCAGATCAAGGTAGGCGACGTGTAAACGCCCATCAGATGCTGGCCAAACGCCGTGAGCGTCGCCCGCAAGTCGTGCCCCTCGATCTCCTCAATCGCCAAGCTCGACAACACCTTGTCTGCGGTTTCGGTGACGATGGCCGAGAACAAACCTTCCTTGTTGCCGAACTCGTTGTAGATGGTGCGCTTCGATCCACCGGCGCGTTCGATGATCGCATCGATGCTCGTCGCCGCGTAGCCCTGTTCAAAAAAGACTTCGGTGGCCGCTCGAAGAACGGCTTTTCGGCGACTTTTCGGCGGTTCTGACGTTGCTGCAACCAAAGTCTCATACCTCTTGTGATATACATCCACTTGACTGGTAACGGCCATTACCGTAAGCGTCAATGGTAACGCCAATTACCGGAGATCTTCGTGGTTCAGGCAAACAAAAAAAAGGTGCTCGGTTTGCTGCTATGCCTCGGCGCGGTGGTTGTCGTGGCTGCCGGATGGGCCTGGACACGTTCCAGCAGCACGATGTCGACTGACAACGCTTATATTCGAGGCGATGTCACGTCGCTCGCCCCAAAGGTCGCGGGCTACGTCATGGCGGTAGAGGTTGAGGACAACCAAACCGTTCTTGCGGGTGATGTTCTCTTCCGGATCGACGATCGGGACTACCGCGCACGGCTTGCGCAAGCAGTGGCTAATGTCGAGGCTGCCCGGGCTCACCTTACCAATGTCGATGCGGAGACCCAGCTTCAGCATGTTCTGGTTCAGCAGGCCGCAGCCCAGAAACGTTCAGCCGTGGCCGAGATGGATCTGGCGATCAAGGCCTACGGCCGCCGCCGCGAACTTATCCGCAGCAACGCCGTCAGTCAGGCCCATGTCGATGAAAGCGACGCAGCACGATCGAGAGCCGAGGCGGGCGTGTCGGCTTCGTCCGCGACGGTAGAGGCTCAGCGGCAACGCATCACCGTCCTTGCCGCTCAACGCGAAGCTGCCGTTGCCGCAGTGGCGCAGGCACAAGCAGCGCGCGATCTCGCCCAAATCGATCTCGATAGCACCGTGGTACGTGCGCCCGTGGGCGGCGTTATCGGCAACCGCCAGGTCCGCATCGGCCGGCTTGTTGCGCCGGGCGCCCCCTTGCTCGATATCGTTCCGGTCGGCGATGTGTGGGTGGTGGCGAATTTCAAGGAAACCCAGCTTGAACATATCCACCCCGGTCAGCGCGTTCGCATCACCATAGACGGCTACCCGAACGAGACGATCGAAGGCGTGGTTGATAGCTTTGCGCCCGGCAGCGGGTCTGCCTTCAGCTTGCTTCCCACAGACAATGCGACGGGGAACTTCGTTCGCGTCGTCCAACGTGTTCCGGTGAAGATCCGGTTTGCCAACAATCCGTTGCCCGGCCGGCTCGTGCCCGGCCTGTCCGCTCGTGTCGAGATCGACCCGAGGCGAGGCGCATGACCACAGCCGTCGCCGCCACGCCGAGCAGCGCCGCCCCTGCCACTGGGTACGCTCTTGTCGTAGGCATAGTGCTTGCCGCGCTGACGGAGGCGATCGCCAGCACCGTCCTGTCGCTCGGGCGTGGCGATATCATCGGCGACATTTATGCTACTCCCGATGAGTTCGCCTGGCTGGATATCGGATACACCGCTCTCAAGCTGATAGGGTTCTTGGCCGCTCCATGGCTGATGAGCCGGATCAACCCGCGCAGCCTGATCGCCGGTTCAACGCTGGTCATGGGCGTGGCTTGCGGCATTGCCGCCATGACAGCGCGGCTGGACCTGCTGATTGCCCTTCGAATTATTCAGGGTTTCTCCGGCGGTACCCTGCTTGTAGCGGGGCAGGCGATCATTTTCCTCGCCTATCCGCGATCTCGCCAGCCAGTCCTTCAGGCCCTCTTTGCTATGGGGTCCGTTGTCGCTCCCGCGACGATCGCTCCGGCTCTTCACGGGTGGCTGCTCGATAGCCACTCCTGGACATGGATCTTCTTCAGTATTGTTCCGGTGGCCCTGGTGGCTGCCGGACTTCTGCTGATCACAGACGGTCCGATGCCCGCCAAGACCGCGCGTCGTCCGTTTGATTGGATCGGCTTCTCTCTGATCTCCATCACACTTTTCTGCTTCACCTATGTCTTGAGCCAGGGCAGCCGATGGGATTGGTTCGAGGAACCTCGCATCCTGTGGCTGACAGCGATCGGTGCAGCCGCTCTGCTGGCATTTCTCGGCCGACAAGTGTTGGCCGAAGGCCGAGGCCTGCTCGACTTTACCTTGTTCAAATCCGACGATTTTTCCTTCGCCTTTGTCGTCAGTTTTGTCGCCGGCGCCGCATTGTTCGGGAGCGCGTTCCTGATCCCGTCGTTTGCCGTGTCCGTTCTCGCGTTCACGCCAACCGCCGCCGGCCAGCTCCTGTTGCCAAGCGGCTCGCTTTTCGTCGGCTCTCTCCTCGTTGCCGCCTTTCTCATACAGGTCCGCCGCGTTCCTCCGGTTGCTACAGTGCCCTGTGGAATCCTGTTGATCATGGCTGCGATGTGGATGCTGTCCGGATCGACGAGCGAAAGCGGCGCGGATGATATGATGGCGGCAATCCTGTTGCGCGGCTTGGGTCTCGGCTTCCTGTTTCTATCGATCACCCTGATCGCTTTCAGCAACCTGAACAGCCGAAATCTCGCGTCCGGGATAGGCCTTTTCAATGCGGGTCGCCAGCTTGGTGGTCTTATCGGCGTCGCCGCTCTCCAGACGCTGGTCGACCATAGCGTCGCCGCCAATGTCGCTGTACTCGGCGCCAGCGTCACCGCTGGCGTTCCTGCGGTCAGCGAGCGTCTGACAACGACGACAGCCATGCTCGCGGCAAGAGGAATGGACGCCGTGGCCGCCAGCCGGGCTGCCACGGGCATACTGGGCAGGGTCATCACCGGTCAGTCCACTGTGATCGCCTTCGACACGGCTTTCAACGCCGTCGCCCTGCTCTTTGTATTCGCCGCGCCTGTACTGGTCACCATTAAGATCGGCCTCTCCCGATACACGAAGGCGCGCCGCGCGGTTGCCCGAAGCAAAAGAGTCATAACGTGAGACAAGCCACGACGAAGTCCGCGCGCAATGAACGCGCGTAATGATCCTGCGCAGGCGAAACAGAGACACCCGTGAGCCTCAGGGCTGAACACCCGTAGCCTTCCCAAACCAGCCTCCGCCCCGCAGACACCGAGCACTGTCACATACATGTCATGAAGACCTGTTCCTGTGCCTTCGACCAACGGGGATTTGACCAATGATTGACCAACTCGACCGCATCAAGGCGGAAATCGCCGACAGCTTTGACGAAGAGCTGGAAATGCAGATGGAAGAGGACCGCCTCGACGAGATGGTCGCCGAGGGCATGTCGGAAGAGGCCGAGCCGACAATCGACCGCAAGGTCTATTTCCGCGAGCTGTTCCGGCTGCAGCACGAACTCGTGCGCCTGCAGGACTGGGTGCAGTACAAGAAACTGAAGGTCGTGGTGCTTTTCGAAGGCCGCGACTCCGCCGGCAAGGGCGGCGCCATCAAGCGCGTCACCCAGCGCCTCAATCCGCGCGTCTGCCGCACCGTGGCGCTTCCTGCCCCGACCGAGCGCGAGCGCAACCAGTGGTATTTCCAGCGCTACGTCCCGCACCTGCCGACGGCGGGCGAAATGGTGCTGTTCGACCGCTCCTGGTACAACCGCGCCGGCGTCGAGCGCGTCATGGGCTTCTGCTCGCCGGAAGAACTCGACGAATTCTTCCGCACCGTGCCGGAATTCGAGCGCATGCTGGTCCGCTCCGGCATCGTGCTCATCAAATACTGGTTCTCGATCACCGACGAGGAACAGGAATTCCGCTTCAAGATGCGCATCCACGATCCGCTGAAACAGTGGAAACTGTCGCCGATGGACATGGAAAGCCGCGTCCATTGGGAAGAGTACACCAAGGCCAAGGAAGAGATGCTGGAGAAAACCCACATCGACGTGGCCCCCTGGTGGGTCGTCCAGGCCGTCGACAAGAAGAAGGCCCGCCTCAACTGCATCGCCCATCTGCTGAAGCAGATCCCCTACGAGGACGTGCCGAAGCCCGCAATCGACCTGCCCGAGCGCGTTCGCCACGACGACTATATCCGCCGGCCGGTGCCGGAGGAAATGTACGTGCCGGAAGTCTATTGATTGAACTGCCGGAGACCCGGTCAGAAGTGGCCGGGTTCGCACCGCTGACGAACTTCAACTCTATGGGTTCAGGGGCTCTAAGCCAGCCCTTTGTTCGTTTTTTGGCACACTGCTCGCCTCCGTCATCCTCGCCCTTGTGGCGGGGATCCAGTGCGTTCAAGTCCTCGAACGCAAAAGACTCTTTTCACGACGCAGACGCGTCGTGGCTGGATTCCTGTGACGAGCACAGGAATGACGGAGGGGAGTTTTCGCATCCAGAACCGATCACGAATGCCGTATCCGGGCCGGCGAGATACGGTCGGCCGTCCAAAACATAAGGCCTCAAGCCACAGCACCCTTGTTGCGCGCCACCACCGCCAGATAGGCCGCCTGCAATTCCGCAAGTACCGAACGCTCCGGCGTCGGCGTGCCGATGTGCAAGGCCCGCAACTCCTCCATGAAGGCGTCCCACATCGCCGGCCCGCCCTTTTCCAAAAGCTCGGCACGGATCGACAGCTCTTGCGACGGCTGCGTATGCTTGCGCCCCCAGGCCCCCATATGGGCGAGCAGCGGCACGAGCTGGATCGACGATTCCGTCAGGCTGTAGATGCCCTTCTGCTTGTGGCTCGGATCGTCGCGACGCGACAACAGCCCGTTTTCGGTGAGCCGTTTCAGCCGGTCGGCGAGCACGTTCGAGGCTATTCCCTCTTCCGATTGCGTGAGAAGCTCGCGGAAATGCCGCTTGTTGCCGAACATGATGTCGCGAATGACGATCAGGCTCCAGCGATCGCCAAGCATTTCCAGTGTAAGATTGATCGGGCATCCCGACCGGTGCGCGCTGTCCATTGTCTGCCTTTGTCCAAAAACCACTTGCAATATAGGATCAGTTATCCTACAAAGCAACCGGTTGCATACGAAAATCAGTCTCGGGAGGATGTGATGAAACCGCAGCTCTTCGCCCACCCCTTCTCGTCCTACTGCCAGAAGGTTCTCGTCGCCATCTATGAAAACGGAATATCGTTCGACTACAGGATGTTGAGTCCGGAAGAATCCGGCAATATCGAGGAGTGGCAGTCGCTCTGGCCCATCAAGCGTTTTCCCATGCTGAAGGAAGACGGGAATACCGTGATGGAGGCGACGATCATCATCGAATATCTGATGCTCCACCACCCCGGCCCCGTTCGCCTGATCCCGCAGGACCCGGATGCAGCGCTTCGCACCCGCATGATGGACCGCTTCTTCGACAACTACGTCATGACCCCGATGCAGAAGGTGGTGTTCAACCAGATCCGCCCGGAAGCCGACCGCGATCCCTATGGCGTCAAGGAAGCCAAGCAGATGCTTGACGATGCCTACGCTTGGCTCGATGGCGTCGTGGCAAAGACCGAGTGGGCGGCAGGCGACACGTTCAGCCTCGCCGATTGCGCCGCCTGCCCGTCGCTGTTCTATGCGGATTGGGTCCATCCGATCCCCGAGACATTGCCCAACACCCGCGCCTACCGCGCCCGCCTGCTCGCCCGCCCCTCCTTCGCCCGCGCCGTTGACGAGGGCCGGCCCTATCGGTCGTTCTTTCCGCTGGGAGCGCCGGATCGGGATTGATCCATTGACGGGCGTTGATACGGTGACGCTGCACCTCACGCTTTCCCGACAAGCGGGTGATGGGGACTGAATGGGGAACTAAAAGCCCTTCGATTGGTCTTCTTTGAGCTCATCCCACAAAATAAAAGACGGAAGCTGGTTCCGCATCGTTTCAAAGTGCCAAGGAGTAAAATTACGGAGCCGCGATGAAGCCAGATTGAAAAGATATTGAACCGTTGCAGCCCACAAGCAGAATTCAATAATCCCCGCCGCTCGCAGGAATATCGTCATATTAAAGGTCTGTTCGGCGAAAATCCGCTCTAGAGCGCTCTGCCCTAGCCCAAAATAAACGGTGTAGAACGGGACGATTATGACGAGCGCCACGAATACCGGCCAGAGCAGGAAGGCGATGGCCAGGCGCTTCGAGGTTCGTTGCTTCATTTTGATATTCCGGAGGCCAAGGGTGGCTCCTATTTTCGTCCCTACAGGAACGTCTTGCAAGACCCATCACCTCAAGATCAAACGTCGGTGTCAGCGACAAAAAATAGCCCGGCTTTCCCGGCTATCTAACCCCATTGGTGCAGTTCACGCAGGGCCCTCGTCCTGCATCTAACGCGGATCGAATGCGGATAGGGGGAACTTGCAGAGCTTCAGGGCCTGCAACCTTGGAGTTTTACGTATTCCGGCAAGGCAAACATACCGTCCCGCTCTTCGTCACTGAGATTGCTTTTCGATTTTACCTTTAAGTCAAAGTATTTTCCGCACACCATCGACAAGAAATTCAAGCCTCCGAACGCCAGATATTTTTCTTTATTGTTTTCAGTGATGGGAACCACAAATATTTGCTGCTCGGAGCAAAGTTTTTCGTCCTCTCCTGTGACGTTGGCGTGAGCGTCATTTTTTTGTTCCGGCTTCCGATCCAGTCCGAGATAACAGGACTGAGTCCATTTAACACAGCTGATGAAGCCGGAGAGCGACCAAACAGTTGTTTCCTGCCGTTTGACATCGAAACGAACGTCCCATCCAGAGCCTGGTTGCGATGATTTTCCTTGAGAAAACACCACACTGGTTTCACCATCGCTCAGATCTAGAGAATATTCACTTTTCTCAATCGGACATTCCGCTGCCATAGCAGAGGTCATCAAACACGTCGAAATCACGGCCGCTATGACTGTTCGGAACGCGCATGCCAAAGCGCACCCGTCATCCTTGGGGAATGCGGAGAGAACGATCAGCTTCGTCGAAATCTTGTCTGCCATCCTTCCCTCCCTTGGCGTCGGTGAACAATACCGTTACCGTTTGCAAAAATCTTGGCGGTTATACAGTCGCGGTCGACCTACTTCAGCAACGACAGGCTGAGAAGGAAGCGCTGTCCTCTCTGCCACAAGGCACCATTCTCCTACTGGCGACCGATGCGGCCTGCCCGACCGGATGGGTCGAAAGGGCGGATATTATTGCGATCCTTGACGCCAAAACGAGTGATGATTTCTCAAGCCAAGATTTCAACTACATCAAGCGCGGCGAGGGCGAGGATGTCGTTCGCATGCAAAGCTGCCTCAGAGTCAATTAGCTGAGGCAAGACAAATTTATTGAACGATTGTCTTGCAGGCACGACAGGCAATGGGGCGCAAGCATGGCCTTCAATCTATAAAACAGGGCTTCAGACATCGTCAGGCAGCCACCTCTCCACGCCCGAGCCGCAGGACGACTTCAAATCCGTCGTCCCGCCCCTGCGCCGGCGACAGGATTTCGAAACCGGCATTCATCTGCTGCAACAGGCGCTCGGCAATCGACAAGCCAAGCCCGGAGCCCGGGGAACTTGTCGCGCCCCGCCCGAAGCGCTTGCGGATCGCTGTCAGTTCCTCCGGTGAAAGCGGTGCCGCGCCATTGATGATCCGCACCACCCCGCCCTTTTCAAGACGGACATCGACCGGTTCTTCCTTGCGACCGTGCAACAGGGCATTTTCGATGAGATTGCGCAAAACGATCGCAAAGGCATCTTCGCTGTAGCTGCCTTCCAGCACCGCCCCCGCCTCGCGATGAAAGCGCAGCCGCTCCTGATCGCTGCGCTCGAAATCGGTCACCACCAGTTCGAGCACGCGGGCAAGATCGACATTTTCGCTGCCGGCGCCGATTCCGGCCTCGGCCCGCGCCAGCTGCAGCAACTTTTCAGCCGTATGGCCAAGATTGACGAGCGAGGCCTCGATCTGCTGGGCCCGCCGTCTTTTCGGGCCGTCAAGTTCGGCGATCAGCATCTGCGTTTGCGCGAGCGCGCCGGCGATCGGCGTGCGCAGTTCGTGGGCGCTGTTGGCGGTAAACTCCCGCTCCGCATCGAAGGCCGATTGCAGGCGGGTCAGAAGATGGTTGACGGAGCGCGCGATCGGTCGAAGCTCGCGCGGCAGCATGCCGGACGGCACCGGCGCCATGTTGCCGCCATCCTTCTCCTCGATCGCCCGGCGCAGGTCGTCGACGGGTGCCAGCGTCCGGCGCACGATCAGCCAGATCAGCAGAACGCTGACGGGAATGAGGATGAGCACCGGCAGGAAAAGCGCCATGCCGCCTTCGGTCACCGCCTCTACCCGGTTTTCCAGGGCATCGGCGACCTGAATGAAGACCGTGCGGTCGGTGGAACGGGCGGTGTAGAACTGAAACTCGTCGTTCTTCCAGAACCCCCGTTTCAAGGGCGTTTCGAACGGTTTTTCCGGAGCATCGTGCGAACGAATGAGGATCGTGCCGCTCGCATCCCGGACCTGGTAGATGAGATATTCTTCCCCCATGTCCTCGACCTGCCGCTGGATGTGCGTCGGCGAGACAGGTCCTTCGCGCCGGTTGAGATCATCGAGGACCAACGGCATCAGCCGCTCGGCCGTTTCCTGCAGCGAGCCGTCGAAAAACTCGTCGAACTCCTCTTTCATGACCGAGACGCCGAGGGCCGCTGCAATCAGCCAGAAGGATGCAGCAGCGCCCGTCAGCCAGAGGATCAGCCGCCGCGTCATGCTTTGCGCGCGTATTTTCTGTTGCGTCATGCCGGAGTACCGATCCTGTAGCCGACGCCGCGCACGGTGACGACGTGATCGCGGCCGAGCTTCTTGCGCAGCCGGCTGACATAGACCTCCACCGTGTTGCTCTCGATTTCCGAGCCGAAGGCATAGAGCGCCTCCTCGATCTGCGCCTTCGAGATGATGGCGCCGGGTCTGGCGAGAAGCGTGTCGAGCACCGCCCATTCGCGGCCCGAAAGACCGACCTCCTCATCGCCGGCAAAGACGCGCCGGTCGACCGGGCTGATCTTCAGCTCCCCGAAGCGGATCACCGGCGAAATATTGCCGCCATACCGGCGGATGACGGCAAGCATCCGGGCCGAGAGCTCGCCGAGATCGAACGGTTTGACGAGGTAGTCGTCGGCGCCGCTGTTCAGACCCTCGATCCGGTCGGAAATCTGGTCGTGGGCGGTCAGGATGATCACCGGCGTCGCGTTGCCGCTCGCCCGCAATTCCTTCAAAAGCACGATGCCGCTGCCGTCGGGCAGGCGAAGATCGAGCAGGACGAGCCCATAGGTGACGGCGCGCAGCGATACCCGCGCGTCCTCGAGCGTCTTCATCCAGTCCACCGCATGGTCGGCCGCCGCGATATGATCGCGCACGGCCTCCCCCAGAATCTCATTGTCCTCGACGAGCAGAACGCGCAAGCCGCCGGTCCCCTTATCGATGAGCCGCACCGGCATTCTTATTCCCTCTTTGGCCTGCGTCGTCAAACGGCTTTGACGGGGAAGTCCGGTCGCTTGAGCGCGACGCGGTGTATCCCCTCTGTCGCTCTGCCCTTAAGAGCACGATTATCGCTTGTGGTGTTCCGCAGAATAGCCCGGCTGCCTCCCTCTTCTCCCCAGCGGGGAGAAGGTGGCCCGCAGGGCCGGATGAGGGGGACGAAGCCATAAGCCTCCGGCTCCTGCCGAACTGCCCGTTATCGCCTCGCTGACGCTCGGGCCTTATCAGTCGCCCATGCCTCACGAAGCCGCCGCGCCACCACGGCAAGACGCCAACACATCGAGCGCCGGGTCGTAGACCTTCGTTGCGACATTCAACATGCCCAGCACCGTATGAAACAGGTTGTCGTGCGACTGCGGCTCGCCGGTCTTGTGCGCAAGACATGCCGCGTCGATACCGGCCTTGGCCTGCCCGCCCAGCCACAGCACGAAGGGAACATGCGTCTGCTGCGACGGCGCGATGAAATACGGCGCGCCATGCAGATACAGCCCGTGCTCGCCGAGCGATTCGCCATGGTCGGACATGTAGATCATCGATCCGGCCATCCTGTCCTCGCGGGCTTTCAGCATGTCGATGACCGTCGAGAGAACATGGTCGGTATAGAGGATCGTGTTGTCGTAGGCGTTGACGATCTCGTCGCGCGAACAGTTGCCGAGCTCCGCCGTCCGGCAATCCGGCGTGAATTTGCGGAAGGCGTCCGGATAGCGCTGGAAATAGGCCGGCCCGTGGCTGCCGATCTGGTGGATCACCAGCACGCTATCCCCCTTGACGGCATCGAGCCAGGCGCCGAGCCGGTCCAGATGCACCGCGTCGATACATTCATGGTCCTTGCAGAACCGGGGATCGTTGATATCCGAAAACGAGGTATAGGCAATGCGTTTGGCAACCGCCTTGCTGCCGGTGTTGTTGTCCCACCATTCCGTCCGGATGCTCGCATGGGAGAGAACATCGACCAGGTTTTCGGTTTCAAGCCCCTTCTCGTGGGTATAGCCGCGGCGCGTAAAGATCGAGAACATGCACGGCAGCGAAACCGCCGTCGCCGTGCCGCAGCTCGACGTGTCGGTGAAGTAGCGGATGTCCTGCCGGGCAAGTTCCGGATTGGTGTCGCGGGCATAGCCGCCGAGCGAAAAATTCTCCGCCCGCGCCGTTTCGCCCGCGACGATGACTGTGACCCGCGGTTTTCCAGACACCGTCGGCGCAACCACATGCGCATCCGTTCCGAGCGGCTGGACGACGATGTTCTTTTCCCCTTCGCTCGCCATCACGTAGCGCACGGCGCTGACGATCGGCAGGACAGGGTTCAGCGTCGCAACCAGATCGCGATGCTCGCGGGTCGTCGCAGCGAAAGTGCGGACATTGGCAAGGCTGACGGAGACGAAAACCGCAAGAAACGACAGGACCACCGCGAGGTTCCATTTGAACTTCTGAAAGAACGGCCGGTGCCGGATGCGCACCAGCGCAATCAGCACCGAAGGCAGGACGCCAAACAGCGCCATGTGCATGACAAAGCCTGCCGTCAGCAGATGACCGGCTTCGGACCCCGTTGTCTCGGCGGCGTTGCGGATCATGTCGACGTCGATGATGGTGCCGAAGTGGTCCATGAACCGGGAAGCGGCAGCAGCGCTCATGATAAGCAGGATGAACAGGGGCTTGGTCAGATATTTCACCGAAACGGCAACGCAGATCGCCGAAAACAGCGCGAAAAGGCCGATCCCGAGCAGAACCAGCGCAAAGCTAGGAACGCCAAGGTAATCGACGGCCTTGGTCCAGAACGTCCTGTTCGCCACGACAACGAGATAGAGCGCCACGATCACGCTCAGCGTCGCGCTGCCGATGGCAGGGCGCGTCAGACGCGGGGCCGTTGATAGGGTTTCCAATGACACCGGTTGTCTCCTGCTTCACATCAGACGGATGAATCCGGTGCTCGTGCTGCCATACGCAGTACCGCCAGGCGTGCATCTACCTGCAACCGTCTCCACGCCGACCTCTGACCCGGTTTTCTGACAGGAACCTGAATGTGAAATGGATGGGGGAGACGCCGCGCGCCACTTGCCCGGCCTCGAGACAGGCGAAGCGCGGCTCTATTTTGGCGTTCAGCCTGGTGTCAGAATCACCCGGCAAACTGGCGGCAGACACCGGAGATCCCTGTTTGAAAACACGCCGAATTCCTCTTGGACTGCTCTATATCGCAACCCTTGTCCTGATGATCATCCTGATTCCGCTGATCCAGTTTGGCAGCCGCCAGGCATCGACGATGATGCACAGGCAATCATCGGCAATGACCTTGCGTTTGGACAAGTTGAAGCTCTAAAGCGTCGGCCACGCCTTACCGACGAATGTCTCCGGCGCACGAATCGGGTGGCGGCGCCCCACCCTTGCTGCGATTGAAGCTCCCACAACACCAAGAGGAGATTCAGTCATGACCATGCTTTCCAACAAGATCGCCATCATCACCGGCGCCAGCTCCGGCATCGGCCGGGCGACGGCAAAACTCTTTGCAAGAGAGGGCGCCCGCCTCATCGTCTCCGGCCGGCGCCGAAGCGCGCTCGCTGCACTGATCGCCGAAATCGAGGCAGAAGGCGGTGAGGCCTTCGCCATCGACGGCGACGTCCGTGACGAGGCCCACGCGCAGGCCTTGGTTGATGCCGCCATCGAAACCTTCGGCGGTCTCGACATTGCCTTCAACAATGCCGGCAGCACCGGCGAAATGGCCCCCATCGCCGACCTTTCTCCGGCGGGCTGGCGCGAAACGATCGAAACGAACCTCACCAGCGCCTTTCTCGGCGCCAAATATCAGGTTCCCGCCATGGCCTCGCGTGGCAGGGGCTCGCTGATCTTCACCTCCAGCTTCGTCGGGCATACGGCAGGCATGCCGAACACCAGCGCCTATGCCGCCGCCAAGGCCGGACTGATCGGCCTCACCCAAAGCCTCGCGGCGGAACTTGGCCCCAAGGGCATTCGCGTCAACGCGCTCCTGCCCGGCGGCACGGATACGCCGATGAGCTTCACCAACGCGCCCGGCGCCGGACCGGAAGTCCTCGCCTTCGTCGAAGGCCTGCACGCCTTGAAGCGCATGGCCCAACCGGAAGAGATCGCCCGGTCCGTGCTCTACCTCGCATCGGATGCCTCGAGCTTCACTACCGGCACCGCCATGCTGGTCGATGGCGGTGTTTCGATCAACCGCACCTGAAAAACGGGGCAGAGCATCTGCCAGTTGCGAGGATGCTCACAAATCATCCCCGCAAATCCCCGCCCGGCGCAGTCGTGGCACAATCACCTCGTCCTGCCATCGGATACACCGGAAAGCGTTGCCGGCGAGGCGGGGCCGGTGCCTTCGGTCTGTGTTTGAAACGCAGGCGCGGCCGCAGGGGCCTGCAGAAAATGGTTTCCCTCTCGTCTGCAAAATGGCGGGGCGTGCCTGTGGGGCACACATGAGGAGCGGCGACTGGGTTGCGACGAGCAAGTCCTTTCGTGGCGCCGCGGGATAAGGAGCAATCCGGCAACCGGTCGAGCGCCACCCTGTACCGGAAAAAGGTGCCGCCACCCCCGCAGAGAAACCGAAGTTGCAGGTAAAAACCACCGAGACGGGGCACGTCGCGTGTCACTTACTTTTTCTATCTGAGGCACCCGATGTGCCCCGGCCGATCCCGCCAGGCGATTGCAGCGCTCAAGGGATCAAACAGTAGTCATGCCACGGGCGAAACCTGCCGCGTGAACGCACTGGGCCGCCTTCATCACCTTGCGGAGCAAGCCATGCCGAAACAGGATTTCAGTGACTACGAAAAACGCCTTTCTATCGATCACGAACAACGGTGCCGTACCGTCCTCAGCGCCCATTTTGTCTGGAAGGTCTGCAAAATCCGCAAATGCAGCCGCGATCGAACCTGCACTGGCCCGATGCTGATATCTGCCCATCAGGACCGCAAGGTCCGTGTCCAGCGGGAGATCGGCCTCTCCGGCCACGCCTGCGCCAGTCTGCCGGCCTGCATCGCCAAGGCACGCGAAGCAGCTTTCCGAGACTTCGAGGACATCATGGAGGATTTCCAGAGATACCGGATCGATCATCCCGAAGTCCGCCTTCCGAAATTCGACCGCTGCCTGAAAGGGCGCCAGCCTCGGCGCGACACCGCCAACCCTTGACTTTCCGCCCTGATCGTCCGACTTCACAGGGGCAATATGTCCAAGGAGTTCCGACCATGAGCGACCCGGCCCAGACCCGCAGCACCATCGACCAGGCGGAAGTCGATCGCTTCTCCGCCATGGCCGCCGAGTGGTGGGACCCGAAGGGCAAGTTCAAGCCGCTGCACAAATTCAATCCGGTCCGCCTCACCTATATTCGCGACCGCGTTTCCGAGAATTTCGGCCGCGAAGCCAAGGCGCCGCAGCCGCTGAAAGGCCTGCGCATCCTCGACATCGGCTGTGGCGGCGGGCTTCTGTCCGAGCCGATGGCCCGCATGGGCGCGGATGTGGTCGGCGCCGACGCGTCGGAAAAGAACATCATGATCGCCAGGACCCATGCGAGCGGCAGCGGCGTCGCGGTCGATTACCGCGCCGTCACGGCCGAATCCCTGGCCGAAGCCGGCGAGACCTTCGACGTCGTGCTCAACATGGAAGTGGTCGAGCATGTCGCCGATGTCGAGTTCTTCATCAGCACCTGCGCCTCGATGGTGCGTCCCGGCGGCATGATGTTCGTCGCCACCATCAACCGCACGATGAAGGCAGCAGCCCTTGCCATCTTCGCCGCCGAAAACGTCCTGCGCTGGCTGCCGCGCGGCACCCATCAATATGAAAAGCTGGTCCGCCCCGAAGAACTCGAAAAGCCGATCGAGGCAAGCGGCATGACCGTGACCGATCGCACCGGCGTCTTCTTCAATCCCCTTGCCAACCAGTGGAATCTTTCGAAAGATATGGACGTCAACTACATGCTGGTCGCCAAACGCCCCGCCTGACCGGCAAGATCCCAAACAGGAGAATGTCGCGATGAAAATTCCATCCCTCGGCATTCTCCCGGTGGCAGATGCGCAACCGGAGCCGGTGGAATACATCGGCATCTGCGAGGCATCCGCCGCGGTTGCCCTCGACGAGGCCCATTTCGTCGTTGCCAGCGACGAAACCAACACGTTCCAGATTTATCGCCGCGGTTTCGCCAAGCCCGTGCAGGCGCTGAAATTCAAGAGCTTCACCGGCCGCGAGAAATCCGACATCGAGGCCGCCGCCCGTATCGGCGACCGGGTCTATTGGATCAGTTCGTTCTCGCGGCCCAAGCGCGGAGGAAACGCGAGCGGCCGCTCCATTCTCGTCGCCAGCCGGATTGTCGAAAAGGCAGGCGGTCCGGCGCTCGAGCCGCTCGGGACGCCCTTCGAAGGCCTGCGCGGCTATCTGAAGAAGGAACTGCGCCTCCCCGGCACCGATATCAACATCGAGGGCCTCGCCGGAACGCCGGAAGGCGACCTGCTGATCGGTTTTCGTGCACCGGTCATCGGCGGCAAGGCACCGGTCCTGCGCCTGAAAAATCCTGCCGCCGTCACCAAGCGGGGCGAGGAGCCGCGCTTCGGAAAACCGCAGATGCTCGATCTCGGCGGCGCCGGGATCCGCAGCATCGACTGGACCGGCCTCCTGCCGGCGCTCTATCTCATCGTCGCCGGCCCGGAAGACGACAAGGGCGACACGTTTTCGCTCTATTCCTGGGGCGGCGGCGAGGAGCTGCCGGTGAAGCTCCCGGCCCGGCTTCCCGGGGATTTCCACGCCGAGGCGCTGGTCGTCTATCCGCAAAAAGGCCTCGTCCAGATTCTCAGCGACGACGGCAGGAAGGACAAGGCGGGGAACAAGATCCCGAAGAGCAAACGCGGCTTCCGCAGCATCGACGTGTCGTATTAAGAGGCCGGTTCACTGTCGGTTTGCACGATCGTCGGGATAGATCGCCAAGCATCCCCGCCCCTCGCCCCTGTGCTACACTTTCAGCGAAAGGACATGCGCCAGCAGATCACCCTGCCCCTTGCCATTATCCTCCGCGATCCGCCGGACTCTCTCCCGGTCGATCTGATAGACTTCGCCATCGGCGGCGAAGGGTTCTTTGAAAGTGAAGGCTCTTGCCGAGGCACCGTGATCGTGAAGATATTCCAGCCGCTCAACGGCCTCCGACCAGTCGGTGCGCCTGTCCACCCACCAGAGCACGAGCGGCGGCCAGCTTTGTTTGACGTTCCAGTTGCGCCCGTGTTTCAGCGCATCGGCATGAACGCCGTTGTAGGAAAACGCCATCAGCGATTCGATATCGGTCCACAGCGACAGCGAGGATGGCGCCGTTTCAAAGCCGCTGCCTTCGATGAAGCGGGGAAAGACTTGGCCGCCCCAGCTGCGTGGCCCCGGTACGCCGCGGTAGCCGGACCGCCCGACAAAACCGGAAGCCCGCGATGCGGCCTCGAAATTGGCGGGCTCGCGCAGCACGAAACCCTCGATGCGGGGATCGCCTTCCGGGCCGACATGCAGGCCGAAATTATAGATCGCCAGATGGTGCTGACCGGCCGTCACGTCAGTTGACGTCGTCAGGCAGCACCGGCAGCGGCGCGATCTCGATACCCTCGTCGAGCAGCGCCTTTGCCTCGTCGACGGTCGCCTGTCCGATCAGGCCGCGCTGTTCGGCCTCGCCATAGTGGATCTTGCGCGCCTCTTCTGGAAATTTTTCACCGACATCCTCGGAATTCTCTCGGATCGCCGTCACCAGTTCGCGGATCTTGGCCACGGCCTCCTTGCGGGCCTGGTCCATCATCAGAACCTTGGTCTCGTCCTTTTTGCGGCCGGTCGAGACCGATGGCGTCATCAGTTCCTTGGCAACGGAGACGGAGCCGCAGGTGGGACAGGAGACGAGCCCGAGTTCCGCCTGACGATCGAAGTCGGCGCTCGAGGAAAACCATCCCTCGAAGGAATGGCCGTTGTCGCAGGCAAGTGTGTATTTGATCAAGCGGCCACGTCCCCGGAGGCGCTGGACGGCACCTCCTCCAAGAGGAACGCCCGGCCGTTCTTGAGGTTCGGTATTTTCGCCCGGGCATTGGCAACGGCAGCGATGTCGATGTCGGCGAGCACGATGCCTTCGCCGGTCCCGTCAGCCGAAGCGAGAACACGACCCCACGGGTCGATGATCATCGAGTGGCCAAAGGTCTCTCGGCCGTCCTCGTGAACGCCTGCCTGTGCGGCTGCAATCACGAACATGCCGTTTTCTATGGCGCGGGCCCGAAGCAGGATCTCCCAATGCGCCTCGCCGGTCTGACGGGTGAAGGCTGCCGGCACCGACATGACCTGCGCCCCGGCGGCGGCCTGCGCCCGAAACAGTTCGGGAAAACGCACGTCATAGCAGATGGCGCAGCCGAGCTTGGCAAACGGCAGGTTCACCAGCCGCGCCGTGCCGCCCGGCGTATAGGCCGAGCTTTCGCGCCAGCTCTCGCCATTGTCGAGATCGACGTCGAACATATGGATCTTGTCGTAATGAGCGATCTTCTTGCCGTCGGGACCGAAGAGAAAGCCGCGATTGGCCATCTTGCCATCGGCAAGACCGATCGCCGTCGAACCCACATGAAGGTGAATGCCGAGTTCTGCCGCAAGTCCCGAGGCCGCAGCAACGATCAGATCGTTGCTCTCGTCACGCAAGGCAGCCTTCATCGCTGCGCGATCCCGCTGCAACGCGCCGGTCATCTCCGGCGTCTGCACATAGGTGGCGCCCTTGGCCGCCGCGTCCTGGACGAGCCGCGCCATCGCCTCGGCATTTCTCGCCGGATCGACACCGGAACACATCTGGATCGCTGCGGCCTTGAACGTCATCGAAGCGTCTCCTTATGCGGCGAGCATGTCGTCCAGCTTGCCGGCGCGGTCGAGTGCATGCAAATCGTCGCAACCGCCGATATGGGTGTTGTTGATGAAGATCTGCGGGAACGTCGTGCCGCCGTTCGAGCGCTCGATCATTTTCTGGCGCACATCGGGCGCATAGGTGGCATCATGCTCCTCGAACTTGACACCCTTGGTTTCCAAAAGTTTCTTTGCCGCGGAACAATAGCCGCAGAACTGACGGGTATAAATAACGACCGAAGCCATGACTTGACCTGCTCCTTCGCTGGCCCTCTGCCAGCATCACATGCCCTGTCATATAAGACCGGACATGGCTCTTGCAAAGGTCAAAACCGTGACATCCTGCGCGCCCGCCTTCTTCAGGGCCCGCGTCGCCGCCGAAACCGTGGCCCCGGTAGTATAGACATCGTCGACCAGCACGACGCGCTTGCCGAACAGGGCCGCCTTGCCCGCCTCGGTCACGGCAAACGCGCCGCGCACGTTATCCTCGCGCGCCGCAGCACCGAGCCCCACCTGCTGCACCGTGCGCTTGGTGCGGATCAAGGCAGTCGCCAGAAAAGGCTTGTTCGAAATCCGCGCAACGGCACGGGCAAGCTCGGCCGACTGGTTGAACTTACGCCCCCAAAGCCGAAAGGCATGCAGCGGGACGGGCACGACCGCATCGCAGGCCTTAACCGTGCCATCGCTGGCGCGCACCATCCATTCGGCCATCATCACGGCAAGATCGGTCCGATCGCGATACTTCAGGCCGTGAACGAGCGAGCGGGCAATGCCGTCGTGAATGGCAACTGACCGCAACCGCTCGAACACCGGCGGATTGGCGATGGCATCGGCCGACAGGATTCCGGCGCCGAGATCATGTGAGAACGGCACGCCGAGAACCTCGCAATAGGGCCGCTCGATCAGCCGCAGCGTCGCCCAGCAGGCCGGGCAAACGCCGCGATGCTGGCCTACCATCCGGCCGCAACCGGTACAAACAGGCGGATAGACCGCATCGACTGCCGCAGCCATCAGACTGCGCACGCGCTTGGCCAATTGCCACCCCGGATTTTCCGCCCCTTCGCCCCTCATGAGGTTGACTTTACGATCAGCCGGGTTTCATTGCGATCAGATTTTTGGGCGATCAGATTTTTGGGAAGTACCGCCGTGGATATCGTTTTCGATCAGAAACTCATCGAAGCCCGCCGCAAGCGCGCGTTCCGCCACGGCGACCCGAAGGCGCAATTCCTGCTGGAGATCGCCGCTCAGGAGCTCTCAGAACGCCTGAGCGTCGTCGAGCGCCATTTCGACAAGGCCGTCGAACTGCACGGCTATACCGGGCTAACCGCCGGATACCTTGCGCAAACCGGCAAGATATCGGACATCGAGCGCGTCGAAACCGATGCGGCATTCGCACGGGGAGGCGAAGCCGTCTCCGTCGCCTCGCTCGAAACCGTTCCGCTGCCGCCGGAATCCGCCAATCTCATCGTCTCGCCGCTGTCGCTGCATCTGACCAACGACACACCCGGCGTCTTCATCCAGATCCGCCGGGCGTTGAAGCCGGACGGCCTGTTTCTGGCGGCAATCCCCGGCAGCGGCACGCTGCAGGAGCTACGCGAAGTTCTCCTCGCCGCCGAAAGTGAACTGACCGGCGGCGCCAGCCCCCGGGTCATTCCCTTTGCCGATGTCCGCGATATCGGCGCATTGCTGCAGCGGGCGGGCTTCACCCTACCCGTCGCTGACACCGAGACCTACACGGTGCGCTACGATTCGCTGTTTGCGCTTTTGAAGGATCTCCGGGCCATGGGCATGACAAATCCGCTCGCCGCCCGCAGCCGCAAGCCGCTCACCCGTCAATTTTTCCTGAGAGCGGCGGAAATCTACGCCGAGCGTTTTTCAGACCCCGATGGCCGCATCCGCGCGACCTTCTCGATCATCTACATTTCCGGCTGGGCGCCCCATGAAAGCCAGCAGAAGCCATTGAAGCCCGGCTCGGCGAAACAGCGTTTATCGGATGCACTGAGCACACGCGAACTGCCGCTGAAAGAGTGAATGCGCCGGTGCTAGTAGGGTGATCCGCTGATGGCGGTGCTGACCTTGTCGAGCACGAGCAACAGCGCATCCGAGAACTCGGTAAGGCCGGCAATCATACCCACCGAAACAAGGGCGCAGAGCAAGCCGTATTCGACTGCGGTGGCACCGGATTTGTCGTTCACAAAACGAAACAGCTTCTTCATGCGCTCCCAGCCTGTTTGGCACGCATCCCGCGGATGAGGTCATCCGAAAGGGACGAGAATGCGTAACCCTCGTCATTGGACCGATTGGCCCAGGCTGACAGCGACACGAGCACGGGAGATGCCCCGGCCCAAGCACGGCAATCAGCAGCCGCTCTTGCTTCCGTCTGCATCAACGATGCACACAGCGCCCGGCATTTCCTGCAGCACGCTGCGGCGCACGGTATAGCGCTTGGCCGCGTTGCCGCCCGGAATGGAGCCGGTCGAAATCGTATCGTAGTCGATAGGCGCGTCCGCGAGCACCTTGGTGTCCGACTTGGAGGCCATCATGGGGGTCAGGATGAGCGTCAAGGCGATGACGGCAGTACCGAACAGGAGCGACAGGTTGAGCGCACCCGTGCGGCGGCTCTGGCTTGTCACCAGATCCTTGTCCTGTACCGTTCTCCAAAAATCATCGTCGACCATCATCTGCCTCTTCGAATGCCAGTACTGACCTGAAGACGGTTCACTCTCACCGCTTCAAACATGTCCGCACCGATACACAACCGGTGCCGGCCACGGGGAACATCCCGAAACCAATAGACACCGGTACTTGACTGAGGCTGATCTTGATCGACGCTGATAAATGTTCGATTAACGAAATCGAAATTTTTGCGGTTCCGTCAGAGCAAATCCATTAAGTAGGGGATAAGTGGCTCGTCGGCCGGCGGCATCGGATAGTCCCGCAGGGCTTTCGGGCGAACCCATTTCACCGCCTGCCCTTCCCGGCCATGGGCGACACCTTCATAGCGGCGGCAGACATAGAGCGGCATCAGCAGATGGAAATCGTCGTAGGTGTGGCTGGCAAAGGTCAGCGGCGCCAGGCAGGCGACCTTGGTACGGATGCCGAGTTCCTCGTCCAACTCACGGATCAGGGTTTCTTCCGGCGTTTCACCGGGCTCGACCTTGCCGCCGGGAAATTCCCACAACCCTGCCAGCGATTTGCCTTCGGGACGCTGCGCAAGCAGGATCCGGCCGTCGCCGTCGACAAGGGCGCAGGCAGCTACCAGCAGGATTTTTCTCTGGACGACCTCCATCATCAGGCCTCCGCACGCCGGTAGGAGTAATGGTAGACATCCTTGAAGCCGAACTTGCGGTAAAGAGCGATCGCCGCCGCATTGTCGCTCTCGACCGAGAGCCAGGCGGTGCGGGCGCCGCGAAGACGGGCCCAGCGCAGCGAGGCGTTAACGATCGACGCACCCACCCCCTGCCGCCGGACATCGGGCGCGACGGCAACCTGCAGAATGCCGGCAAGATCGTTGTCGTGAACCACCAGAGAAACGGCAATTGGACCATGTTCCGGCGCTTCGAACAGAAACAGGCCGCATTCCGGTTTGATGGCGTTGATGATTTCGCTGAGGCCCGCCTTGTCCTGGCTGTTTCCCCCACAGATATGCAGCCGGGCATCGACGAAACGGCCGACATCGCGCAGCGGCAGGTGCTCGATCGCTTCCGTCGTGTCGTTCGGCGGGATATCGGCCATCATGACGGTGGTTTCGGAAAATACCGGCCAGCCGTTGGCATCCATATGGGCGATCAGTTGCGGCGGCGTCAGCGGCGTCTGGCGCACGGTCAGCGGCCGGCCATAGTCGGAAAAGCGCTTGGCCGCCTTTTCGAGCCGGATTTCGAGATCGCGATAATCGGAGGGATCAAGCGGATTGACCGAATTCAGGCGCTTGGAATCATGCCCCGCCGTCAGGCGGATCAGCCAGCTGCCGTCATACTGGACCGATGCTGCCGGCCAGGCGCGGAAACCGACAGCTTCCAGACGGCGAACATTCGGCAGATCGGCTTTCGAAATCATGTCCTGCACTTCAACCTTAGCTCCGGTAGTCGCCGTTGATCTCAACATATTCCTTGGTCAGATCGCAGGTATAGACCGTCGCCTTGCCGGAACCGAGGCCGATTTCGACCCGGATGGCGATATCCTCTTCCTTCATCACGGCGGTTGCAGCGGCCTCCGAATAGGTCGGGTCCCTTTCGCCCTCGACGGCAACGCGGACATCGCCGAACCAGATCGCCAGCCGGTCACGATCAGCCATCTCGCCGGACTTGCCGACGGCCATGACGACGCGGCCCCAATTGGCGTCTTCGCCGGCGACGGCCGTCTTGACCAGCGGCGAATTGGCGATCGACAGCGCAATGCGCTTAGCGGCGGCATCGCTCTCGGCACCTTCGACCGTGACGGCGACCATCTTGCGGGCGCCTTCACCATCGCGCACCACCTGCAGCGCCAGATCCCGCAGCAGATCGTTCAGCGCCGCACGGAAGCCTTCAAGCGCCGGATCGGCAGCATTCGTGACCTTCTTCTGGCCATCCCCGGCGGCAGCACCGGTGGCAAACAGCATCAGCGTGTCGGAGGTCGAGGTATCACTGTCGACGGTAACGGAATTGAAGGTCGGGCCGGTGCCTTCCGAGAGAAGAACCTGCAATGCTTCCGGCGCGATATCGGCATCGGTGACGACGAAGGACAGCATGGTCGCCATATCCGGCGCAATCATGCCGGCACCCTTGGCGATACCATTGATAACAACCGTCACACCGCCGATCTCGGCGCTGCGGGTGGACACCTTCGGATAGGTGTCAGTCGTCATGATCGCCTTGGCGGCCTCGAACCAGAAGTCGCTCGTTGCCTCAGAAGTCATTTCGCTGAGAACGCCCGCGAATTTCGTCGCATCCAGCGGTTCGCCAATAACGCCGGTCGAGGCGAGGAAGACTTCGACGGTGGAGCAGCCGACGGCTTCTGCCGCAGATTGCGCCGTCAGTTCTGTCGCTGCCTTGCCCTTCTTGCCGGTAAAGGCATTGGCGTTGCCGGAATTGACCACCACGGCGCGGGCAACGCCGCCAGCCAGATTCTGGCGGCAGAAATCGACGGGGGCGGACGGGCAGCGCGACCTGGTGAAGACACCGGCAACGGCGGCCGGCTCATCGAAAACCATCAGGAGCACGTCGGTGCGGTTCTTGTACTTGATGCCGGCGGCGGCTGTCGCCATGCGCACGCCGCGCACCGACGGCATCTCGACAAAGGATTTCGGGGCAAGCGGAGAAACGGAACCGGACATGATCAAACCTGCTCAAACGTGACGGCCCGGCCTAGCGGGCCACAAACGAAATCCCGAAGAGCCTGAAGCCTCCGGGACCTGCGGAATTCGCATTCGATTTACATCAGAAAGACGTGACCGCTCCAAGACGAACGGCCACGCGTTGATGTCATCAGTTGGCGGTCTCGGCCTTGTTGGCTTCGTCATAGGCCTTCTTGAGTGCCGGATCGGTGATGTCGACGCCGGCGTCCTTCTTGGCGGCCGCTAGGAGGTCGATATACTTGTCGCGCATGACGAGCTGCTTGACCTGCTGCTCGACCTGTTCGAGCGGCGGCGGCGGCTGCATGCGCTTGTCTTCGAGCAGGATGACATGGAAGCCGAACTGGGTCTTCACCGGCGCTGGCGTGTACTTGCCCTTTTCGAGCTTGAAGGCGGCTTCCGAGAATTCCGGTACCATGCGATCCTTGGTGAAATAGCCGAGATCGCCGCCGTCTGCCTTGTTCGGGTCGGTCGACTTTTCCTTGGCGAGCGCTGCAAAGTCCTTGCCGCCGTCGAGGTCCTTGATGATCGCCTTGGCTTCGTCCTCGGTCTTCACCAGGATGTGACGCGCCTTGACTTCTTCCTGCGGAGGAATCTTGGCAATTTCCGCGTCGTAGCGCGCCTTGACCTCTTCCGGCTTCACGGCATCGACGACGTGCTTCTTGAAGAAGGCGTTGTGCAGTTCGCGATCGGTCAGGTAGGCGATGCGCTTCTTGAAGTCCGCATCGTTCTGGAGACCTTCCTTGTCGGCATCCTGGGCGAGCAGCTTGACGTCGATCAGGCCCGAAAGGGCCGCGGCACGCTTCTGGTCCTCAGGCAGCTGGGCAAGCTGCGGATCAAGGCCCGTAAGTGCGAAGTCCAGCTCCGACTTATGGATTTCCGTACTGCCGACCTTGGCGATGACCGGATCGGCAGCATCCTGCGCGATAGCCGGCGCCTGGGCAGCCATGACGGCGATCGCAGCAACTGCCGCGAACATTTTGTATTTCAACATCCTCATACCTTCCACGCTGATATCCGGAACCGCGGTCACGGACCGGCCTCAAACGCTCCACATCATCAGATTGTGGCCGTTCTTTAGCCTCATACCAAGGAACGATGACAGAAACCCGGCAGATGCGGCCTCCTATCGTTGATCCACGGCATTCGCGAACCTCAACTCCCGTTGACATAATTCGACCCCCCTCTTATCTGTCACGCAACCTCGCGTCCAGAACAGTTCCGGGCGTTTCATGTTATTCCGCGGAAATTCCCCCGCGTTGGCGACATACAGGAAAGGACCATTCTTATGGTCAGTCTCGGCGGCCTCGCCCGCAAAATTTTCGGGTCATCCAATGACCGGCGCGTGCGCAGCTATAAAGCCAAGGTCGATGCCATCAATGCGCTGGAGGCTGAAACCAAGGCGCTTTCCGATGAGGCGCTGGCTGCAAAGACCGTTGAATTCCGCAAGCAACTGGCCGACGGCAAGACGCTCGATGACCTGTTGGTGCCGGCCTTTGCCGTTGTCCGCGAAGCCGCACTCCGCACGCTCGGTCTGCGTCCTTTCGATGTCCAGCTGATCGGCGGCATGATCCTGCACGAGAAGTCGATCGCCGAAATGAAGACCGGCGAAGGCAAGACGCTGGTCGCGACCCTGCCGGTTTACCTCAATGCGCTCGCCGGCAAGGGCGTGCATGTCGTCACCGTCAACGATTACCTGGCGACACGTGACTCCGCGACGATGGGCCGCGTCTACTCCTTCCTCGGCATGACCACGGGCGTCATCGTTCATGGCCTCACCGACGACCAGCGCCGCGCGGCCTATGCCTGCGACGTGACCTACGCGACGAACAACGAACTCGGCTTCGACTATCTGCGCGACAACATGAAGTACGAGCGCAGCCAGATGGTCCAGCGCGGTCATTTCTTTGCCATCGTCGACGAAGTCGACTCGATCCTCGTCGACGAAGCCCGCACGCCGCTGATCATTTCCGGTCCGCTCGACGACCGCTCGGAACTCTACAACACGATCGATCGGTTCATTCCGCTATTGTCTGCGGAAGACTACGAAATCGACGAGAAGCAGCGCTCCGCCAACTTCTCCGAGGACGGCACCGAGAAGCTCGAGAACCTGCTGCGCGAAGCAAACCTGTTGAAGGGCGAGACGCTTTACGACGTCGAGAACGTTGCGATCGTCCACCACGTCAACAACGCACTGAAGGCCCACAAGCTCTTCCAGAAGGACAAGGACTATATCGTCCGCAACGACGAGATCGTCATCATCGATGAGTTTACCGGCCGCATGATGCCGGGCCGCCGCTACTCGGAAGGCCAGCACCAGGCGCTCGAAGCCAAGGAAAAGGTCACCATCCAGCCGGAAAACCAGACACTGGCTTCGGTCACCTTCCAGAACTATTTCCGCATGTACAAGAAGCTCGGCGGCATGACCGGCACGGCGTCGACCGAAGCGGAAGAATTCGGCAACATCTACGGCCTCGAAGTCGTGGAAGTGCCGACCAACCTGCCGATCAAGCGTCTCGACGAGGACGACGAGGTCTACCGGACGGCGGAAGAGAAGTACAAGGCGATCATCGCCGAGATCAAGGATTCGCAGGACCGCAAGCAGCCGGTTCTGGTCGGCACCACGTCGATCGAAAAGTCCGAGCTTCTGGCGGAAATGCTGAAGAAGGCCGGTTTCACCAACTTCCAGGTGCTGAACGCCCGCTACCACGAGCAGGAAGCCTATATCGTCTCGCAGGCAGGCGTGCCGGGCGCCGTCACGATCGCCACCAACATGGCCGGTCGCGGTACTGACATCCAGCTCGGCGGCAACCTCGAAATGCGCATCGAGCGTGAGCTCGGCGAGATGGAACATGGGGCCGAGCGCGACGAGAAGGAAGCCGCGATCAGGGTCGAGGTCCAGCGCCTGAAGGACGTCGCGCTCGCAGCCGGCGGCCTCTACGTTCTCGCCACCGAACGGCATGAAAGCCGCCGCATCGACAACCAGCTGCGCGGCCGTTCCGGCCGTCAGGGCGACCCCGGCCGCTCGAAATTCTTCCTGTCGCTGCAGGACGATTTGATGCGCATTTTCGGTTCCGACCGCATGGATTCGATGTTGCAGAAACTCGGCCTCAAGGAAGGCGAGGCAATCGTCCACCCGTGGATCAACAAGGCGCTGGAACGTGCCCAGAAGAAGGTCGAAGCCCGCAACTTCGACACGCGTAAAAACCTTCTGAAATACGACGACGTGCTGAACGACCAGCGCAAGGTGATCTTCGAGCAGCGCATCGAAATGATGGACGCGACGGACATCTCCGAGACCGTTGCCGACATGCGCCACGAGGTCATCGAGGACATCGTCGCCAAGCGGATTCCGGAAAAGGCCTATGCTGAACAGTGGGATGCCGTCGGCCTCAAGACAGACGTGCAGAACTCGCTCAACCTCGACCTGCCGATCGTCGAATGGGCGGCCGAGGAAGGCATCGACGAGAATGATATTCGCGAACGCATTACCGCCCAGGCCGACAAGGCCGCAGCGGACCGCGCCGAGCGTTTCGGCCCCGATATCATGCTCTATGTCGAGCGCTCGGTGGTCCTGCAGACGCTCGACCATCTCTGGCGCGAGCATATCGTCAATCTCGACCACCTGCGTTCCGTCATCGGCTTCCGCGGCTACGCCCAGCGTGACCCGCTGCAGGAATACAAGTCGGAAGCCTTCGAGCTGTTTCAGGCCCTTCTGGCAAACCTTCGCCAGGCGGTCACGGCACAACTGATGCGGGTCGAGCTGGTCCGCGAAGCAGCCGAAGCGCCGCAGCCGGTGCCGCCGGAAATGATCGGCCACCACATCGATCCGTTGACCGGCGAGGACGACTTTGCCGACAGCGTCAACCTCAACTTCGTCGAGCCGGAGAACCGCAATCCGCAGGATCCATCGAGCTGGGGCAAGATTGCCCGCAACGAGGCCTGCCCTTGCGGCTCGGGCAAGAAATACAAGCACTGCCACGGTGCGTTCGAGGCGTAAGCATCGAAACTTGATTTTATAAGCGATATCGCTTATTTCTGAAGTGGCAGACGGGACTGCAATCCCGCCTGCCTTGAGCTTATTTTGCGAAGTGGACCCGGACAGCTATTGACCAGCCCGTCCGGGTTTTTCGCATCATAAGCGTGATGCTAAATGGCTTTGGCCACATAGATCACCTCCAGATTCGACAGCAAGGCCGTTGCCTCGGCCGGGGAGCCTATCTTCCCGGTTGAGTGAGTTGGCTTCACGCACGCTGCTTCTGCCGTCGAATGCAACCGACAATAGCATATCGATTGCGGTTCAGCACCCGCCGGCCAGTTGCGTTTGACCCGTTCATGACGGTGAAACTGCGGGCTGCCGGCCCTTTCTCCACCCTTTGTTAACGCTGTTCTGTCAAGACTGGCATCCTGTTTTGCGTAGTTTCGGGTACTCCCTTGTTCATGGCAGCGTGTCAAACGGCTGGACGAATCTTGCCGCCCGCATTGCGGGACCGGCTGTCGCCGCTGTTTGAGAAGCTCCTCCCCGTCCTGAACGGGAGCGACCCCAGGAATCTTGCTCAGCGCATGGCGCTCGTCGCCTTTGCCATCCGTGTCGTCAGCGCCGCCATCGCCTTCGTCTCCCAGATCATCCTTGCCCGCGTCATGGGCGAATTCGAATACGGTATCTTCGTCTTCGTCTGGGTGCTGGTGGTGCTGTTCGGCAATCTCTCCTGCCTCGGCTTCCATACGGCGATCATCCGCTTCCTGCCGCAATACCACGCCCGCGATGCCCTGGCCGAAATCCGCGGCCTGACGACGACGGTGCGCATCTTCGCGCTGATCTCGGCGACGGGGCTTGCGATTATCGGCATTGGCGGGCTCTGGCTGTTCGGCGACCGCATCGAGAGCTACTACCTCGTGCCGCTCTATCTCGGCATCTTCTCCTTGCCGATGATCGCGCTCGGCGATGTCATGGACGGAACATCGCGGGCCCATAGCTGGGCCGTTTCGGCGATGAGCCCGACCTACATCATCCGGCCGGTGCTGATCCTTGCGCTGATGATGCTGGCGGTCGCCGCCGGTGAGCCGCATACGGCACAAACGGCGATGATCGCCGCCATGGCCGCCACCTATCTGACCAGCGTCTCCCAGTTCTTCATCCTGACTGCACGGTTGCGCCGCCACTACGTCAAGGGCCCGAGCCGGATCGAGTTCGGCACATGGATTCGGGTCGCCCTGCCGATCTTCCTGATCGAGGGTTTCGGTTTCATGCTGACCAATTCCGACGTCGTCATCGTCGGGCTCTATCTCGATCCGGCAAGCGTCGCGATCTACTTCGCTGCCGCAAAGACCATGGCGCTCGTCCATTTCGTGATGTTCTCGGTCAAGGCCGCCGCCTCCCCGCGCTTTTCCGCGGCCATGGCCAATCCGGACCGCCAGCAGCTTGCTGTCATCGCGGTCGAGAGCGCCAAATGGTCGTTCTGGCCATCGCTCGTCGTCGGTTCCGTCGTTCTTCTCTGCGGCAGCTTCCTGTTGTCGCTGTTCGGTCCGGCCTTCGTGTCCGGCTATCCGCTGATGGCCATCCTGTTTGCAGGCATCATGGCGAAAGCCCTGGTCGGCCCGGCGGAAGCCTTCCTGACCATGGCCGGCCGGCAGAAGCTGTGCGTCGCACTCTATGCCGGCGCCCTCCTTGCCAATCTTGCGCTCAACGTCACGCTGATCCCGATGTTCGGCCTGACGGGTGCAGCCCTTGCCACGACGGGCGCAATGGTCGTCGAGGCAATCCTTCTTCATGTCGCGGTTCGCCGCACCTTCGGCATCGTCCTGTTCGCCTTCGCCGATCCGCATGCCAGACCCATCAAAGCAGAGGCACCCCGCTCATGACCGGCAATCAACACATCCCGGACGACGCCAACAGCCGGTCGGCACGCATCCTGGGCGGTCTCGTGCCGCCCGCGCTCGATCGCCCGGTTGCAGACCACAGCATCGACATCGGCCGGCCCGGCAGGCAACTCTGCCTCTATCCGGCACGGCAGGGCTACGAACTGCAGACGGAGCTTGATTTCCTCTCCAACCGGGCGATGGAGCCGAACGTCTTCTTCACCGGCCGTTTCCTGGCACCCGCCATGCCGCGGCTGGAAGACAGGATCATCCGGCTGGCACTCATCCGCGACAATGACGAGCGCCGCAGCCGTATCCGCTTCCTGATGCCGTTCTCGATCGAGAAGCCCGGTTTTTCGATCGGTGCGCCGATCGTCCGCGCCTGGTCCAACCCGTTCGGGCCGCTCGGCGTGCCGCTGCTCGATGCCGAGGATGCCGCCGAAACCATCGACAATCTCTACGAGGCCTTCGCCAGCCCCGCCGCCGGCCTGCCGGGCGTGCTTGTGCTTCCCGATATACGCCTGAAGGGCAAGTTCGCCCAGCTTGCCCGCGCCGTCGCCATCGGCCGCAACCTGCCGCTGACGGTCACCGACACCTTTACCCGGCCGATGCTGGAAAGCCTCATGGACGGCCAGACCTATCTGCGCCAGGCGATCAGCCCGGCGCATTTCCGCGAACTGCGGAGACAATGGAACCAGTTGGAGGCGATCGGCACCGTTTCCTACAATGTCGCCCGCCAGCCGGCCGACATCCGCTTCCGCATGGAGGAATTCCTGGCGCTCGAGGCAAGCGGCTGGAAAGGTCGCCAGAGTACGGCGATGGTGCTCGACCGCTACCGCGCCGCCTTTGCACGCGAGGCGATCACCAACCTGGCCGAAGCCGACAGCGTGCGCATCCACACGATCGACCTAGACGGCACGGCGATTGCTTCGATGATCGTCTTCATGATGGCGGGAGAGGCCTATACCTGGAAGACGGCCTATGACGAGCAATATGCCAAATACTCGCCCGGCAAGCTGCTTCTGGCCGAACTGACGGAATGGCATCTCGACGATGCCAACATCATGCGTTCGGATAGCTGCGCCACGCCCGACCATCCGGTGATGAGCCGGTTTTGGGAGGAGCGCGAGGACATGGGCACGCTGGTCATCGGCCTTGCCCAGAACCGCGACCGCGACGTGCGCCAGGTCGCAGCCCAGCTGCACCTCTACCGCAACACCCGCAACATGGCGCGGCTCCTGCGCGAAAAAATCAGGTCGCTGGCGCCTCGCCGGTCGCGCTGACGGAGCCTTCCGCAATCGCGCGGTCGCGCAGGATACGGCGGATGACCTTGCCGGATGTCGTCAGCGGCAGGCTGTCAAGGAATTCGATCTCACGTGGATACTCGTGCATCGACAGCCGGGTCTTGACCCAATCGCGAATATCGGCGGCGAGATCCGCGCTCGCTACATGGCCCGGCTTCAGAACGACATAGGCCTTGACGATCTCGGTGCGCACCGGATCGGGCTTGCCGATCGCAGCTGCGAGCTGCACCGCCGGATGGCCCGACAGGCAGTCTTCGATCTCGCCGGGACCGATGCGGTAGCCGGACGAGGTAATGACGTCGTCATCACGTCCGAAGAAGGTGATGTAGCCGTTTTCGTCCTGAACGCCCTGATCGCCCGTGGTCATCCAGTCGCCGATGAACTTTGCCGACGTCGCCGTCTCGTTGCGCCAGTAACCAAGGAACATCACCGGATCGGGCCGCCGCACCGCGACCTGGCCGACGATGCCGGCCGGAAGCACCCTGCCCTCGGCGTCGATGATCGCCACATCATGGCCGGGTGCCGGCTTGCCCATCGAGCCCGGTTTCAGCACGCCAAGATTGGCAGCCGACGACAACACGATATTGCATTCCGTCTGGCCATAGAACTCGTTGACCGGAACGCCGAAGGCCTCGCTCGCCTGTTCCCAGGTTTCCCGCCCGAGCGCCTCGCCGGCCGAACCGATGGTGCGCAGGTTGAGCCTGTAGAAAGAGCGGGGATTTTCGACCGACTTCATCAGCCGCAGCGCCGTCGGCGGAATGAAGGCGTTGCGCACGTCCATCTCCTCCAGAATGCGGAAGGCCATGTGCGGATCGAATTTCTGGCCCGGTGACGACACGACGGGAACGCCGAGCAGCAAGGGCGGCAAGAGCGCATTCAGCAGCCCGCCTGCCCAGGCCCAGTCGGCCGGCGTCCACATCCGATCACCCGGCTGCGGCAGGAAGGCATGATGGAACTGGAAACCTGGAATATGGCCGAGTAGCACCCGATGCCCATGCAGCGCACCCTTCGGCGGCCCTGTCGTGCCCGAGGTGTAGATCATCATCGCCGGATCGTCCGGCGTCGTGTCGGCTGCGGCAAATGTCGGCGCGTAGCCTTCCGCCAACGCGGCAAAGGCCGTCGTTTCCGGCCCGTCGCCATCCACCAGAACGACGATCTTCAGGTCGGGCAGCTGGTTGCGGATCGCCGCGATTTTTTCGTAACCGAAACGATTGGTGACGATGGCGGATGCTCCGGCATCACGCAGGCGATATTCGAGTGCCTCAACGCCGAACAACAGCGCCAGCGGCAGGGCGATGGCGCCGAGCTTGTAGATGCCGGCATGGGCGATCGCCGTCTCGAAACTCTGGGGCAGAAGAATGGCGACCCGGTCTCCAGGCAAAATGCCCTCAGCCTGGAGCCCATGGGCAAACGAAGACGACCGCGCCGCAAAGGCACCGTAAGTCAGCGACAGATGCGCGCCATCCGGGCTGAAATGCTGCAGGCAGACCCGCTCCCGATCGCGCTCGGCCCAGCCATCGCTGACGGCTGTGCCGATATTGAACTTTTCCGGGATTTGCCAACGGAAGTCCCGGCGGAGATTTTCATAGGTATCGCTGATCGGAAGCATGGGCCTGCCGGAAAAATTTCGCTGCGGCGCACCTAACACTTCTGTCGAGGGGACTTCAACTCTAGACGTACCGTCGCTTCTGTTGCGGTTATTTCGAAGGGATATTATTAAATTCTAATAGAATTATCGCGTTTCGAAGGAGAGGATTGTTTCATGGCAACTTTTACATCGTTTTTCCCAGGCGGCGTCACTCCGGATCACTATAATCCCCCACTCACTGGTTTCGACTACATGCCGTTTTTCGAGGAAGTAGTCAGGTTCGACCAGGCAACCCAGGTCGGCACGCCGACTTCGACAACGATCAATTTCAACCTTTCCAACGGATTGAAACTCAAACTGGTCGGCACCGGTTTTAAGTTTGATGGGAGCGGCAACCCGATCGGCGGTACAGTTACCAGCATGGTGGTCTACCTCAACAACGGTAGCACGAAAATGCAGGAGCTGACGGGGCTGAGTATCTCGCTGGAAACCTTCTACGACGCCGCCGAAGCCTACGACCAATATGGCATGGCACGGTTCCTGATGCGCGGAAATGACACCCTGAAAGGCAGCGCCGGCGACCAGGACATGAACGGATATGGCGGAAACGACACGTTCATCGGCGGCACGGGCAACGATTTTGTTCACGGCGGTGAAGGCAAGGACACCTATGACGGCAATGGCGGCAGCTTCGACTCGCTCAACTTCGACGACGCCTATTACACACCCTCAGCCTTTCAGGGCATCATTCTCGATGCAAGCCTCGGCACGGTCACCGATCCGTGGGGCAATGACGAGACCTTCACCCAGTTCGAACAGTTTCGCGGAACACAGTATAGAGATATCTTCAAAGGATCCGGCGTCAGTGAGGAGTTCATGGGGCTTGGCGGGCGCGACGCGATCAATGGCGGCGGCGGTTCCGATAGCGTGCTGTATCACCGCGACGACCGGCGTGGCGGCTTCGGCAGCGTGACGGTCAACCTTGAGACAGGGCTCGCGACCGACGGCTTCGGAAAGATCGACACGCTGGTCAGCATCGAGAATGCGCGCACGGGCCTTGCCGCGGACAAACTCATAGGCAATTCAGCCGCGAACTTCTTGAGGGCAGGCCTCGGCAACGATGTACTCGCCGGCGGGCTGGGGAATGACACATTGCGCGGCGAAGCCGGCAAGGATGCCTTCCTCTTCCACAAGGCGCTCAACGCATCGACTAACGTCGACGACATCGAGGATTTCAGCGTCACGGACGATACGATCCGCCTGGATAACGCCGTCTTTACCGTGCTGACGACCGGTGCACTGACCAGCGGCGCCTTCCGCGCGAACACGACGGGACTTGCCGGCGACAGCAGCGACCGCATCATCTACGAGACCGACACCGGTGAACTGTATTACGATAGCAACGGCACCGGTACCGGAGGCGGCATCCTTTTTGCGACGATCGGGACGGGCCTCGCGCTCACGGCGGCTGATTTCCTCATCGTCTGACGGCGGCCCCGGTTTTGGAGCCTACAGCTACGTTCGAGGCTCTGCCGAATGTATCCTCCAGCGGCACCTTCGGCCCCGAGCCACGAGCGCGGCCAAGCCGCTTACGAAACGAAAACCACTTCGCGGTCATGCCGTTCGCTGAGAGCGCCGAGGATTTCGTCCTGTGTCTTGTAGCCTGCAAAGAACAGGTCGATGACTGCCCCTGCGGCGCTGACGCCCTCCTGGCTGCGCAACCGCACCCCCCGCTCCGCGCACCAAGAGAACAAGGCGCCGGACAGCGCTTCGATGTCATCGAAGACAACGCAGGACGTAGCAGACTGGGACATGTTCGGCCTCGTTTGGTGCAGATCGGGGTTGATGTGTGCCAGACTGAGCATTGATTAGCGGTTTTGCAATCACCATGCGGAGTGGCGGTTAACAGGACACTGGACCTGTCCTGATTTGGCGCAAATCGACTGACATATCCACCGGGTGCGCGACGGAGAGTTGCATTTCGATTAGCCAATTGCCTTAAACGCGTGAATTTCCAGCGATGCCCTACACAGGGCGGACTCGCGTGAAGCGTAGCGAGTAGCATCGCGCAAGAAAAAATGATGCCGCGTGGTGTACCTCGTGGCCCGGCGGCTTTGCCGTCGTGATATGTATATCTTTAGCGCATGTCGCTGACATTGTGATCGCCGATTGTCGGGCCGTTCTTGCCCTTGGTTAAGCTTTCCAGTTCAATACGTCTGTCCAAAACTTGCATTTCACTACTCCACATCGAAATCGAATCTTCGTTTCACCCTAATGTCGGAGAAATTGGCATGCGAAATCATCACGACGACAGGAAAGTCACGAGCGGCAATGGCGAGGCACTTGCGGTAACGCGCAGAAGTCTGCTTCTCAGTTCCAGCGTTTTGGCCGCAATGTCCACCTTAACGCCGTTGTCGGCCGTTCAAGAGGCAAAAGCACAGGAAGCTGCAACCGGAAAGCGCCCAAATATCCTTGTGATCTGGGGTGATGACATCGGCTGGCAGAATGTCTCGGCCTATGGCATGGGGACGATGGGATACACCACGCCCAACATCGACCGCATCGGCAACGATGGCATCCGCTTCACCGATCACTACGCCCAGCCAAGTTGCACGGCGGGTCGCGCCGCCTTCATCACCGGGCAATATCCTATCCGTTCGGGCATGACGACGGTTGGTCAGCCCGGTTCACCTCTCGGTTTGCAAGCGGCATCGCCTTGCCTTGCCGAAGTGCTCAAGGCGCAAGGCTATCGCACGGGGCATTTCGGCAAGAATCACCTCGGCGACCGCAACGAGCACCTGCCGACCGCGCACGGCTTCGACGAATTCTTCGGCAACCTCTATCACCTCAACACACAGGAAGAGTCCGAACAGCGCGACTACCAACGCTTCGGCAAGGCATTCTCGGGCAACATCGAGGACTATGACAAGCGCTTCGGTACGCGGGGCGTCATTCACAGCCGTGCCAGCGCGAACGACAATTCGACGGAAGACCCGCGCTTCGGCCGCGTGGGAAAGCAGACGATCGAGGATACCGGCCCGCTGACGCAGGAGCGAATGAAGAACTTCGACGCCGGCGAGGTCATTCCCAAGGCGGAAACCTTCATGGCGGCTGCCAAGGACGCAAACGAGCCGTTCTTCGTCTGGCTGAACACCAGCCGAATGCATCTCTACACGCGTCTCAACGACGAATGGCGCTACGCGGCGGAAGAATACACCTCCGAAGCCGACTATCACGGCAGCGGCATGCTCCAGCACGACCACGACGTCGGCCTTGTGCTCGATTGGCTCGAACAGCAGGGCTTGGCCGACAACACCATCATCTGGTACTCGACCGACAACGGGCCGGAGCATTCGTCCTGGCCTCATGGCGGCACGACACCGTTCCGGGGTGAGAAGATGACCACCTACGAAGGTGGCGTCCGCGTCATCTCCATGGTCAGGTGGCCGGGCGTGCTTCCTAGGGGCAAGGTGCTGAACGGCATCCAGGCGCACCAGGACATGTTTGCAACGCTCGCCGCAGCCGCTGGCATCGAGGACGTGCACGCCAAGGTTCTCGCAGACAAGAAGCAATACATCGACGGCGTGAACAATCTTGCATACTGGAAAGGGGAGAAGGATCAGTCGGAGCGCATCTATCTCCTGCACTACTTCGAGAGCCAGTTGACCGCCATCCGAATGGGGCCGTGGAAGTTCCATTTTGCGTTGAAAGAAGACTACTACGACAACGTGACCGGCCGGAACTATCCACTGGTGTTCAACCTGCGCATGGACCCGTTCGAAAGCTACGATTCCACCGATGCCTACGGCCATCTGCTCCAGAAGGTCTCGTGGTTGTTCCAGCCGATGAACGTGCTTGTCGCGGAGCACCTTCAGACGCTTGCGGAGTATCCACCGGTTCAGGGCGGCGCGTCGTTCGATATGTCTCGCGTCGTTCAACAGTTCCTTGAAAAGGCACAGCAGTAGGCGGATTGACGCAAGGAAAAAACGGCGGCGAGTGAGACCGATCTCTATCGTCGCCATTTCCGACGATGGAGGCTTTTGGTGCCCCGTGCCGGAATCGAACCAGCACTCCTCTCGGAACCTGATTTTGAGTCAGGCGCGTCTACCAATTCCGCCAACGGGGCACGGATACCTTTTGCGGTAGCAAAAAGCGTTTACACGAACCGTTTCGGGCCGGTCAACCGGGATTTTGATTATCGCTCATCGGGAATCACAAAACTGTGCAATTCGCATCTGCAGCAAAATCATTTACACCACCGGCAATCCTGCCTAAAAGGCTTGGACCTTAACTGGAAAGCCCGCATGCTCCGTAGCCTTTACGACTGGACAATGTCGCTCGCCGCCCGGAAATCCGCCGAAGTCTGGCTGGCAATCATCGCTTTCGTCGAGAGTTCCGTCTTCCTCGTCCCCGCCGATGTCCTGTATCTGCCTATGGCACTGGCACGGCCGGAGCGGGCCTGGCGCTACGCGCTGGTCGCGACCGTTGCGTCGGTCCTCGGCGGCATCGCCGGCTGGTATATCGGCCACTACGCGTTCGAGGCGCTGGCCAAGCCCATCCTGCATTTCTACGGCAAGCTCGACGCCTTCGACGCGATGAAGGCGTCGGTCGGTTACGAAATGCTGGTGCTGTTGCTCGTCACCTCGGGTCTCGCGCATCTGCCGCCGATCAAGGTGGTGACGATCCTTGCGGGGGCTGCCAACATCAATCTCGGCCTGTTCATTATCACCGCCATCATCGCCCGCGGTGCACGCTTCTTCCTGCTTGCCTGGCTCCTGCGCCGTTACGGCGAGGAAATCCGCCATTTCATCGAAAAGCGGCTGGGCATGCTGGCGGCGGCCGTTGCCGGCCTGCTGATCGCCATGTTTGCGGCCTATCGTTTCCTTGCCTGATACGCCTGATGGAGCCTTCCTTGAGCGCTAGCCTGACACAGCCTGCCCGCGGCCTTTTCTCCTCTGTCGTCGCCACGCTCGGCATGGCGGCGACGGTCGGCGGGGCGCTCGCCTTCGAGCATATCGGCGGCTATATCCCCTGTGCGCTCTGCCTGATGCAGCGCACGCCCTATTACTGGGGCATTCCGATCGGAATCCTCGCCATCGTCACATCCGTCCTCAAGATGCCGGCCTGGCTGACACGCACGCTGCTTCTGGCCATTGGCATCCTGATGCTCGTGGGTGCCGGTCTCGGCGTCTATCACGCCGGCGTCGAATGGCATTTCTGGGAGGGGCCGGCAACCTGCGCAACCACGGCCTCAGGCGTATCGTCGAATGTCGGCGATCTGCTTGGCGACCTCGACAGCAAGCACGGCCCGTCCTGCACCGATGCGGCGCTGCGGGTTCTCGGGCTTTCCTTTGCGGGGTGGAACGTCATCGCCAGCGTGATCCTGGCTGCCATCGCGCTGCGCGGTGCTGCCAAGGCGTAATGTGCAAGCGGCGGCTTGACGCCGCCGCTCTTCCAATATTCGCGTGACCCGTCAGGGCTGCAGTTCGACATCCCAGTAGAGATAGTCCATCCAGCTGTCATGCAGATGGTTCGGCGGGAACAGCCGGCCGTTATTGTGCAGGTCCTGTACCGTCGGGTGGAACGGCTTCTGGTGCGGGAACATGCCCGCCTGGCGCGGCAGCTTGCCGCCCTTGCGCAGATTGCAGGGCGAACAGGCGGCAACGACGTTTTCCCAGGTCGTCTGGCCGCCGCAGCAGCGCGGGATCACGTGATCGAAGGTCAGATCATCAGGCGAACCGCAATACTGGCATTCGAACCGGTCACGCAGGAAGACGTTGAACCGGGTGAAAGCCGGATGGCGGGACGGCTGCACATAGCTTTTCAGGCAGACGACGCTCGGCAGACGCATCGAGAAGCTGGGCGAGGAAACCTGATGGTCGTATTCCGCAAGGATATGCACGCGGTCGAGGAAAACCGCCTTGATCGCGTCCTGCCAGGACCAGAGCGACAAGGGGTAGTAACTCAGCGGCCTGTAGTCAGCGTTCAGCACGAGCGCTGGAAGGCCGTGTGGTGAGACTGCAATCGTCAAGCCAGTATACTCCTGCTCGATTCGGCACCTGTACCTTCTATATTAGGCGCGTTGCGTCAGGATTGTGAAGCCAAAAGGAAAAAGGAAACAAAAGATTCGCTTTTTGCTTCAGGGGGCCACCGGCAGGCCATCCCGGCGCATTTCCGTGGCATAATACGCCCAAAAGAGCCGGGCGGCGACACTGCGCCAGGGCGCCCAGAGTTCGGTCAGCGAATCAAGTTCACGGGCAGAAGGGCGAACTTCCAGCGTCAGCGCATGGCCGACGGCGTTCTGCAACGCGACGTCGCCGACCGGAAAGACATCCGGATGACCGGCGCAGAACAGCAGATAGACCTCCGCCGTCCAGCGCCCGACGCCCTTGATCGCGGTCATTTCACGGATGGCGGCGTGCCCCTCGACCTCGCAGATCGCCTCCAGATCGAGCTCGCCCAGGGTGACGGCCCTGGCCACGGCGCGCAGGGCATCGGCCTTGGCGCGAGACAACCCAAGCTCGCGGCAATTTTCGTCGGTCGCGCCGAGAACCGTTTCGGCGGAGATTGTGCCAAGTTTCTCCTCCATGCGCCGCCAGATCGCCGCGGCGCTGGCTTTCGAGACCATCTGCGAAACAATGATATTGGCGATGCCGCGATAGCCGGGATCGGCGCGCCGCAGCGGCACAGGCCCCGCCTTGTCAATCACGTGCTCCAGCCGCGCATCGAGCATCACCAGGCCGCTGAGGCCAGCGATGATATCCTCATGGGTGCGGATGATCCGCATCTCCAATCCTCCGGCACAAAGGGGGCGGTGCAACGTGGGCGATTTTGCGTCCCCAACAGGACGAAACAAATGGCCCGGCACGGTCTTCCATGGCAAGAAGAAACCATGAATGCGCCTTTGTCACAACAACCGGTCTTTCGATTCGCACCGAGCCCCAACGGACAGCTGCATCTCGGCCACGCGCTGTCGGCCATCCTCAACTACGACATGGCAAGGGACCTTGGCGGCCGCTTTCTGCTGAGGACCGAAGATATCGATCCGGCACGCTCGACGCCGGAATTCGAGGCAGGGATTTACACCGATCTCGCCTGGCTCGGATTGTCATGGGAAATGCCGGTCCGCCGGCAATCCGAGCATCTTGACCTTTACCGGCAGGCGCTCGGAAAGCTGATCGACCGGGGGCTGGCCTATCCGGCATTCCTGACACGCGGTGCGATCAAGGCCGCGGTTACCGATTTCGAGGCAAGGGGAAAGACCTGGCCGCGGGACCCGGACGGCGCGCCGCTCTATCCGGGGGACGAACGCAGGCTCTCGCCCGCGGCGCAGCAGAGGATGCTTGCCGGCGGCAAGCCGCATGCCTGGCGGCTGGACATGGAAAAGGCGATCGCGGAACTCGATGCGCCGCTCACATGGCAGGAAACGGGCGAAGGACCGAATGGCGAAACGGGCACCGTTACCGCCGATCCCGCCGCCTGGGGCGACGTCGTGCTGTCCCGTTCGGATGCGCCCTCGAGCTATCATCTGGCCGTGACGCTGGACGATGCGCTGCAGGGGGTGACGCATGTGGTGCGCGGACGCGATCTCTACCATGCCACGGCGGTGCACCGGCTGCTGCAGCGGTTGCTCGATCTTCCCGAACCCGTCTACCGCCACCACCACCTGATCCTTGGGCCCGATGGCCGCAAACTGTCGAAGAGCAACCGCGACACCGGCATCGCCGCATTTCGGGAGGCGGGAAAGACACCGGACGATGTCCGCGCGATGATCCTATAGGATCTTTTCCTCTTGCGTCTCTGCCGGTTGTGTCTCTGCAGGCTCGCTTACCCTCGGCCCCATGAAGCTGCGGAGCACCATACGCTTCACCTTGTATTTCATGATCGCCGCGTTGATCTCCGCACCAAGAATGAAGATGACGCCGACAATGTAGAGAAAGACCAGGGCGATCATGATCGAGGCGAGCCCTGCATAGGTCGAGACGTAGTTGGCGAAGGTGGCAAGGTATGAGGCGAAAACGTAGGCGCCGATCGACCAGGCGATCAGCGTCAGGATGATGCCCGGAAGCACGTCGAGGATCTTTCTGTGACCGTCGGGCAGCCAAAGATGACTGACGATCAGGCCCGTCGTCAGCATAATGAAGACACCGGCAAGGCTCCAGCTGTCGAGCGTCGCAAGAATGGTGTTGAACCAGGGCAGATAAGTGCCGGCATAGCGCACGCCGAGCGGTACGGCCACAAGCAGGATGCTGACGATCGCCAGTACCAGCACGCCGGCCAGCACGAAACCCAGGCTGGCGACGCGAGTCTTGTACCAGGGCCTGCTTTCGGCAACGCGGTAGGCACGGTTGAGCGAGACACGCAGCGCCTCGACACCGTTGGAGGCGAAATAGGCCGCAGCCAGCACCGAGACGGTCAGGAGCCCGCCGCGCGGAATGGTCAGCACCCGCACAACTTCATCGGAGATCGGTTTGGCGATCGATTCCGGCCAGGTATCGAAGATGAAGTGCACCGCCGTCGTGGCAAACTGGTCGGCACCGAGAAAGCTGCCGAGCGCGGTGCCGAAGATCAGGAAGGGAAAGATCGCCAGCAGGGTTGAGAGCGCCACATGGCTGGCCATCGCCCAGCCATCGTCTTCGCTGAAATGCCAGACGGCATCGAAGACGACCTTCCAGGCTATACGTATGAAGGCCGGCATTCTCTCTCCACGATCTCATCATGCGACTTGGGCGACTTAGATTGTAACCCGTTCGTGAATATGGGAAACCGGGCGGCAATTTCTATGGGAAAGTGACCAGAATGACCGACCGTCCCACGATAATCATCACCGGCTGCTCGTCGGGCATCGGCTCCTGGTGCGCCCGGGCACTGGCCAAGGACGGCTGGCGGGTGTTTGCGACCGTCCGCAAAACAGAGGACCTCGAGCCGCTGGAAAACGATGGCATCGAAGCCTTCCTTATGGATTATACCAAACCAGACACCATATCTGATTTAGTGGAACAGGTTTTCACCCGTACCGGCGGCAGGCTGGATGCGCTGTTCAACAATGGCGCCTATGGACAGGCTGGAGCGGTCGAAGACCTGCCGGTGGAAGCCCTTCGTCTGCAGCTCGAAACCAACGTTATCGGCTGGCACGACCTGACACGACGGGTTATCCCGGCAATGCGGGCACAGGGGCACGGCCGGATCGTGCAGTGCTCGTCCATTCTCGGCATTGTTCCCTATCGATGGCGAGGCGCCTACAATGCCTCGAAATTCGCGCTCGAAGGCCTGTCGCTGACGATGCGCATGGAGCTTGAAGGAAGCGGCATCGCGGTGAGCCTGATCGAGCCCGGGCCGATCACATCGCGGTTCACCGCCAATGCGATCGCCTATATCGAGCGCTTCATTGATATGAAGGGTTCAGTGCATGCCAGGGAATATGAACGGCAGATGCGGCGGCTGAAGGGCGAGAGCGCGCCCGCCAGAGGCAAGCTTGAGCCCGATGCGGTCTATGCTGCGCTGAAACGCGCATTGACCGAAAAGAGGCCGAAGCCGCATTACATCGTGACACAGCCCGCAAAACAGGGAGCGCTGCTGAAGAAACTGCTTCCGGCCGGACTGTTCTATCGCATCATCGGCCGTCTCGGCTGACGGGAAAGACGAAGGTAATTCACATGAACAGTTTTCTCACCGGTTTGACGCTGCTCGTCATGGGCCTTGTCGCCATCGTGCTCATCCGCGGCCTCGTGCACATGGCAAAGGGCGGCGACGGCAATACATCCAACAAGCTGATGCAGGCCCGCGTTTTGCTGCAGGCGGTGGCGATCGTCCTGATCATGTTGACGCTCTGGATCACCGGGGGCGGCCGCTGATCATGGTGAGGCTCAACAAGATCTACACGAAGACGGGCGACGACGGCACGACGGGGCTGGCCACCGGGCCGCGCCGCCTGAAAAGCGATCTGCGTGTCGAGGCCTACGGTACGATCGACGAGGCAAACTCCTTCATCGGGCTGGCGCGCCAGCACACCGCCGGGCTCGAGGCGCTCGACGCCATGCTGATGCGGATCCAGAACGACCTGTTCGACCTCGGTGCCGATCTCTCGACGCCGGATACGGGCGAGACGCTGGCCTATGAGCCGTTGCGGATCATCGCCGCGCAGGTGACACGCCTCGAAGACGAGATCGACGCACTGAACGCCGACCTCGACCCGTTGCGCTCCTTCGTGCTGCCCGGCGGCAGCGGTGCCGCCGCAGCGCTGCATATTGCCCGCACGGTGGCGCGGCGGGCCGAGCGCCAGATGGTGGAACTGGCGCGAATGGACGGCGAAACCGTCAGCCGCGAAGCACTCGCCTATGTCAACCGGCTCTCCGACTTCCTCTTCGTCGCCGCCCGCTGGATGAACGGACGGGGCAAGTCGGATGTGCTTTGGGTTCCGGGAAAAAACAGATAGGCTCGGAGCCCAACGCCGCCTCCAGGGGATCTCATGTTCATACCGCTGCACGACGCGAATTCCCTCAAGCACATCAAGGTCCAGTACGTCACGATCAGCCTGATCGTCATCAATGTGGTGACCTGGCTTGTCACCGGGCCGCTGCTGGTGCCGGAAACATTCTCCAACGCGACCGTCATGGGCCTCGGCTATATTCCGGCCATTGCCTTCGACTATGCGCAGCTGGCGCCGAACCTGGTTCTGGTGCCGGATGAAGCGACCTACGTCACCTATTCCTTCCTGCACGGCGACTTCTGGCATCTGGCCGGAAATATGCTGTTCCTCTGGGTCTTCGGCGACAATGTCGAGGATGCGCTCGGGCATTTCCGCTATCTGATCTTCTATCTTCTGTGCGCCGCAGCCGGCGCCCTGACGCACGGGCTGGTCAACACTGCCTCCGAGGCGCCGCTGATCGGCGCATCCGGTGCGATCTCCGGTGTGGTCGCCGCCTATTTCCTGCTGCACCCCAAGGTCCGGGTCTGGGTGCTGGTGCTGTTTCGCATCCCGCTTCCCCTTCCCGCCTTCATTCCGCTCGCTTTCTGGATCGGCCAGCAGTTCTTCATGCTGGTGGCCGATCCGAACGGCGGCGTTTCCTGGGGCGCGCATGTCGGCGGCATCATCGCCGGACTGGTGCTGGTTGTCATTTTGCGACGCCGGGATGTGCCCTTGTTCGACCGCACCATCGTTACCCCCCGCGCCGTGCGTCATGTCGAAGCGGTGGCCGACAATGCCGCTGTCACTCCGGCTGAGACGATCCGCAAGCCAAGTCCTTGGGGAAGGCCATCCTGATCGGGTCAAAACGCGCCGACGACGATCGAGCATACATGCAATAAAAACAAATGATTATAAATTTTTCGGCGATGGTGGCGCGCGCAAGGGGCGCAAAAGATAATCATTTACCGGCGTTTTAATATTGACGCGCACGTAAACGTAAGTATTTTTCCTGCTGCATTCTTTCAGCCGCTGGAGGGGCAAAGATTGTAATTGGGAAAAAAACGCGTATCGATGTCGCCAACCGACAATCAGGCCGCTGCGTTAAAGCGCATTTTCTCGCAAACGTTTCGTAAGGAAGGACATCATGAAAGTTCTGGTCACCGTCAAGCGTGTCGTCGACTACAACGTGAAGATCCGGGTGAAGCCGGATGGTTCGGGTGTCGAGCTTGCCAATGTGAAGATGTCGATGAACCCGTTCGACGAGATTTCCGTCGAAGAGGCGCTGCGTCTGAAGGAAGCCGGCAAGGCTTCGGAAGTGGTCGTCGTCTCCGTCGGCCCGGCCAAGGCCGAGGAAACCCTGCGCACTGCGCTAGCGATGGGCGCCGACCGGGCGATCCTGGTCGAGACCGACGATGCGGTAGAACCTTTGGCCGTCGCCAAGATCATCAAGGGTGTTGCCGAAGCCGAACAGCCGGGTCTGGTGATCGTCGGCAAGCAGGCGATCGATGACGATTCCAACCAGACCGGCCAGATGCTGTCAGCGCTCTTGGGCTGGGCACAGGGCACCTTCGCCTCGAAGATCGAGATCGGCGACGGCAAGGCAGCGGTCACCCGCGAAGTCGACGGCGGTCTGCAGACCATCGAGATCAAGCTGCCGGCGGTCGTCACCACCGACCTGCGCCTCAACGAGCCGCGCTATGCCTCGCTGCCGAACATCATGAAGGCGAAGAAAAAGCCGCTCGACAAGAAGACCCCGGCCGATTTCGGCGTCGATACCGCAGCCCGCCTCAAGGTCTTGAAGACCGAGGAGCCGGAAGGCCGCAAGGCCGGCATCAAGGTGAAGACGGTCGCCGAACTGGTCGACAAGCTGAAAAACGAAGCCGGCGTACTCTAAGGTCCAGGAAAAGGGAGACTAACATCATGGCCATTCTTCTTCTGGCAGATCACGACAACGCAACCCTGTCCGACCAGACCGCCAAGGCACTGACGGCCGCCCAGAAAATCGGCGGCGACGTGCATGTACTGGTCGCAGGCAAGGGCGCCAAGGCTGCTGCCGATGCCGCTGCAAAGCTCTCCGGCGTTTCCAAGGTGCTGCTCGCCGAAGGCGACGACCTTGCCAACAACCTCGCCGAGCCTTTGGCGGCCCTCATCGTGTCGCTGGCGGGCGCTTATGACACTATCCTCTCGGCCGCTACCTCGGTCGGCAAGAACGTGCTTCCGCGAGTAGCCGCCCTGCTCGACATCGCGCAGATTTCGGAAATCACCGAAGTTGTTTCGGCAGACACGTTCAAGCGGCCGATCTATGCCGGCAACGCCATCCAGACGGTGCAGACGACCGAGGCCAAGAAGGTGATCACCGTTCGCACCGCCTCCTTCGCATCGGCTTCGGAAGGCGGCTCTGCATCGGTCGAAACCATCTCGGCTGCTGCCAATCCCGGCCTGTCGAGCTTCGTCAAGGATGCGCTGTCCTCGTCCGACCGTCCGGAACTGACCTCTGCCAAGATCATCATCTCGGGCGGCCGGGCATTGGGCTCGTCGGAAAAGTTCCAGCAGGTCATCCTGCCGGTTGCCGACAAGCTCGGTGCTGCCGTCGGCGCCTCGCGCGCCGCCGTCGATGCCGGCTACGCGCCGAACGACTGGCAGGTCGGCCAGACCGGCAAGGTGGTCGCCCCGCAGCTCTACATCGCGGTCGGCATCTCCGGCGCCATCCAGCACTTGGCCGGCATGAAGGACTCGAAGGTCATCGTCGCCATCAATAAGGACGAGGAAGCCCCGATCTTCCAGGTCGCAGACTACGGCCTCGTCGGAGACCTCTTCGACATCCTGCCGGAGCTCGAAAAGGCGCTGTGAGCCGTTGAAAAGACAAGATTGACGGCCGCGCCATCCCGTGCGGCCGTTTTTCGTTTTGCAGATATCGGGCAGGCCGGTTTTCCCGCTCGCTGCAACTGCGAATAAAGGCTGGAAAAATGGCCGCGATGCCTTTATCACTTGCAGCCGGAACGCTCGGCTGGGGTGGCTCCTTGCACTTTGCCTGAAAAACGGAAGCGCGAACGCTCTTCCGCACGGATGATGGAAAATCGGCTCGATGATCAAGAATATCGGAATTGTTGGCGCTGGACAGATGGGCTGCGGAATTGCCCAGGTATCGGCTGCGGCCGGTTACAAGGTGCACATCTACGATATTTCCGCCGATCGCGTCGAAGCAGGGCTCGCAACCATCAACGGCAACATGGCCCGTCAGGTTTCCTCCGGCAAGCTGACCGACGAGGAGCGCAAGAAGGCGCTGTCGCTGATCAAGGGCTCCGCTGATATCAACGACCTCAGCCAAGCCGATCTCGTCATCGAGGCGGCGACCGAGGATGAAAGCGTCAAGCGCAAGATCTACGGCCAGGTCTGTCCGGTCCTGAAGGCCGACGCCATTCTCGCCACCAACACATCCTCCCTGTCGATCACGCGGCTTGCTTCCGCGACCGACCGGCCGGAACGCTTCATGGGCATCCATTTCATGAACCCGGTGCCGGTGATGAAACTGGTCGAGCTGGTGCGTGGCATCGCGACCGAAGAAGGCACGTTCGCGACTGCCAAGCAGTTCGTCACGACCCTCGACAAGACCATCACGGTCGCCGAGGATTTCCCGGCCTTCATCGTCAACCGTATCCTGCTGCCGATGATCAACGAGGCGATCTACACGCTTTATGAAGGCGTCGGCAGCGTCGATGCGATCGATACGGCCATGCGGCTCGGCGCCAATCACCCGATGGGACCGCTGCAGCTTGCCGATTTCATCGGCCTGGACACCTGCCTGTCGATCATGCAGGTGCTGCATGACGGGCTGGCGGACTCGAAATACCGCCCCTGCCCGCTCCTGGTGAAATATGTCGAGGCCGGCTGGCTCGGCCGCAAGTCCGGCCGCGGCTTCTACGATTATCGCGGCGAAGTGCCCGTTCCGACGCGCTGAATTGCGATCCACGCTAAATCAGCGGTAGAAAATTCAAGCGATTTTAACCTGTTTCCGTTACCCTGCCCGCGTCAGCAACGGGCCGGGCCATGACAATTCAGCGCAAACTTCGCTTCGCAGCTTTGGTGCTGTGTTTCACAGGCCTCTTCGTCGGCGGCCTCTCCTATGCTCATGCGACCTTCATCGCCTCCTGGAACGAGAAGCTACTGCGGCGGCTGGCAAGCGAGACGCTTTTGCGCACGGAACTGGCGATCGACTCCGCCATCATGAAAATGAGCGACGTCATCCCGAATCGCGGCATCTCGTGCGAAACCGTCGACCGAACGGCGATGACGAAAGCGGTCTACGGCTCCAGCATCATGAAGAACATGCGCCTGGAAACGAAAAGTGGTGGCGCCTGCTGGAGCTACGACGAAAAGAACCAGGCCCTGGAGCAAGCGATTGCGACCGCTACGCCAAACAGGGCCACCAATCCCAACTATTCGCTTTTCTCGCTCCGTTTTCCCGGCTGGAAGGGACTGGGTGTGCGCTGGCAATACGGCCCTGACGCGACCGTCACGGAAGTCCTTGCGACAAGCGGCCTGCTCTTCGAAATCCTGCCTGTCGAACTGCGCGACAGCGCGCTGATGCACCTGACATTGCAGGACGGCACGTCATTTGCCAGCTACAGCCCGGCCAGGAAATGGTACACCGATGGCGTCGAACTCATCAACTTCGAAGAGAAATCGACGCGATATCCCGTCAATTTCAGCTTGAGGGTCGATGCGGCAGCACTCGCCCACTGGAACAAGGCGCTATCGCCGCAGACGATCGCGATCGCAGTGGCTTTTGGCCTCGGCTTTGGCATTCTTGCGGCACGCGGCATGACCCGCAACACATCGATCCTCGACGAGCTCGATGCGGCATTGTCCAGCGGCCAAATCCAGCCCTATTTCCAGCCGATTTTCGATCTTCAGGACCGGCGGCTTCTCGGCTTTGAAATGCTGGCGCGTTGGATCAAGCCGGATGGAGCGATGATTCCACCGCTGGCGTTCATCCCGCTCGCCGAAAGCAATGGCCGTATCGACAGGCTGACGACCGAACTCCTGAAGCAGGCTGGTACCCAGCTCGGCGGGCTGTTGCAAACACAGAGCCACCTTAAGCTGACCTTCAACGTGACGCCCGATCAATATCTGGCGGAGGGTTTCGTCGATAACCTGGTGGCCCAGGCAACGAAGTTCAATCTTCCGCCGCGCTCGCTCGTTGTCGAGGTTACCGAACGACAGGCAATCGCCGACAAGGACAAGGCAGCCATCGTTACGGAGAAGCTGATCGACGCCGGCATGCGGGTTGCCATCGATGACGCGGGCACCGGTCACAACGGCCTTTCTGCCATTCACGCGCTCGGCGCCAATTATCTGAAGATCGACAAGTTCTTCGTCGACGGCATCACTTTGGACCGCAAGTCATCGGAGCTCGTCGAAATGCTGGCCTCGCTCGCGGAAAAATTCGGCATGACGGTGGTCGCCGAAGGTGTCGAGACGGAAGAACAAATCGCTGCCCTCCTGCAAATGGGCATTCGCGAGGGACAGGGCTACGTCTATTCCAAGCCGGTGCCGGCGACAGCGATCCTCGCCATGGCGGCGAAGGGCGAAAAATCGCCCGGACGCCCTACCCTGCTATTGAGTGCCTGACGACGGCTTTCCAATCGCCGCCTTCACCAGCGCCCTGGCGTCATCGCTGTCCCAGGCGGCAGGGCCGTTCATCGAGGAAATCAGGCAGCCCTTGTCGTCCATCAACAGCGTCACCGGCAGGCCGAAGGCGAGACCTTCCTTCTTCAGCGCATTGAACACGCCCATGGACGCATCCCGATAGTAACCGAGTTCGTGCACTCCGGTTTCGTTGAGAAAGGTCTTCGGCTTCTCGTCGTCGCCGATGTCGATGTTGACCGCAACAACTTCGAACGTGTCGCTGCCCTCGGCCTTCTGAAGTGCATTCAGCGCCGGCATTTCCTCGCGGCAGGGCACGCACCAGGTGGCCCAAAGGTTGAGGAGAACGGTCTTTCCGGTGAAATCGGCAAGCGTCAGGTCCTTGCCGTCGTTGTCCTTGAAGGTCAATCCGGCAAGCTGGCGCGGCTCGCTGACCGGCGCCATGGCTGCCACCTGCCCCTTCAGGAAGGGCGTGATCGCCGCGACCTGGTCTTTTGACGCCTCGCAAGCCTTTGCGCCGGCGGTTTCCACCGGCGCACCATTGCCAGACCCGCTTTCCCTGACGTATACCGCTGCCGCACCGGCGATCAGGCCTCCAAGGGCAGCGATCATCACCAGTCTGGCGGCAGGAAGGCGTTTTTGTCTGTCTGTCACTTCATTTTCCAAAACGGATCATTCTCCAGGGCGGGCATTCTTCATGGGCGACGGCACTTCCGAAACGAAATCCTCCAACCAGATGTGGGGTGGGCGCTTCGCTCAGGGGCCGGCGGCGATCATGGAGGAGATAAATGCCTCGATCGGCTTCGACAAGAAGCTTTTCGCCCAGGATATCCGCGGCTCAATAGCGCATGCGACCATGCTGGCGCATCAAGGCATCATTTCGCCCGAGGATAAAGACAAGATCGTTCACGGCCTGAGCACGATCCTGTCAGAGATCGAAAGCGGGAATTTCGAATTCTCCCGCCGGCTCGAAGACATCCATATGAACGTCGAGGCGCGGCTGGCAACCCTGATCGGCCCAGCCGCCGGACGCCTGCATACCGCTCGCTCGCGCAACGACCAGGTGGCGCTCGATTTCCGCCTCTGGGTGAAGGAAGAGCTGCAGAAGACGGAAAAGATGCTGACGGCGCTGATCGCCGCCTTCCTCGACCGTGCCGAAGAGCATGCCGAGACTGTAATGCCCGGCTTCACCCATCTGCAGACGGCGCAGCCCGTAACCTTCGGCCATCACTGCATGGCCTATGTCGAGATGTTCGGCCGCGACCGCTCGCGCGTGCGCCATGCGATCGAGCACATGGACGAAAGCCCGATCGGTGCGGCAGCGCTCGCCGGCACCGGCTTTCCGATCGACCGCCACATGACGGCCAAGGCGCTTGGCTTCCGCGAGCCCACCCGCAACTCGATCGACACCGTCTCCGACCGCGATTTCGCGCTTGAGTTCCTGTCGATCGCCTCGATCTGTGCCGTGCACCTATCGCGGCTGGCCGAAGAAATCGTCATCTGGTCGACGCCGCAATTCGGCTTCGTGCGCCTGTCGGACGCCTTTTCCACCGGCTCCTCGATCATGCCGCAGAAGAAGAACCCGGATGCCGCCGAACTGGTGCGCGCCAAGACCGGCCGCATCAACGGCTCGCTGATCGCGCTTCTGACTGTGATGAAGGGCCTGCCGCTTGCCTATTCCAAGGACATGCAGGAAGACAAGGAACAGGTCTTCGACAGCGCCGAAAGTCTGGAGCTCGCTATTGCGGCGATGACCGGCATGGTCCGCGACATGACCATCCGTGTCGACCGGATGAAGGCCGCAGCCGGCTCCGGCTATTCGACTGCGACCGACCTTGCCGACTGGCTGGTGCGCGAGGCGGGCCTTCCCTTCCGCGATGCGCATCACGTGACCGGCCGTGCCGTGGCACTCGCCGAGCAGAAGGCTTGCGAGCTTGCCGAACTGTCGCTCGAAGATCTTCAGGCGATCCACGCCGACATTACCGACAAGGTGTTCGACGTGTTGACGGTCGAGGCCTCGGTTGCCAGCCGCACCTCCTTCGGCGGTACCGCACCGAGCGAAGTGAGGAAACAGATCGCCTGGTGGCGCGGACGGAACTGACAACAAGATTCAGGGTGCACAGCGCCTAAAAAACTCGATATGAGTTCTGACGAATTTGCACGAAGGGCTTGATTGCCCGGACCGGGAAGCATCCATGCATCTGCGAAACACCACTTATCTGATTGCAGCCCTTGCCATTGCCGGGCTGGCGCTTTCCGGCTGCGGCCGCAAGGGCGATCTTGATCGGCCGGGCTCGTCCGCGCCGATCAACACCAAGGCGGCACCGGGCACCGTGGAACAGAAGGAAACGGTGCAGGACAAGCCCTTCCTTCTCGACCCCCTCCTTTAACAGGGCACTCCCTTGAACCATTTTGAATATCGCGACGGCATCCTCTTTGCGGAAGACGTCTCCGTCATCGACATCGCCAAGGCGGTCGGCACACCATTCTATTGCTATTCCACCGCGACGCTGGAGCGGCACTATTCGGTCTTCTCCAAGGCCTTTGCCGATATCGACGCCATGGTCTGCTATGCGATGAAGGCCAACTCCAACCAGGCCGTGCTGAAGACGCTCGGCCGGCTCGGCGCCGGCGTCGACGTGGTTTCCGGCGGCGAACTGCGCCGGGCGCTGGCGGCCGGCATTCCGGCAAGCCGCATCATGTTTTCCGGCGTCGGCAAGACCGCGGTAGAAATGGACCTCGGGCTCGAGGCCGGCATCTACTGCTTCAACGTCGAATCCGAGCCGGAACTCGAAATCCTCAATGCTCGCGCCGTGCGGCTGGGCAAGCAGGCGCACGTTTCCTTCCGCATCAATCCGGACGTCGATGCCAAGACCCATGCCAAGATCTCGACCGGCAAGAAGGAAAACAAGTTCGGCATCGCCTATGAGCGCGCTCGTGCGGTCTATGCCCATGCAGCGACTTTGCCAGGTATCAAGGTCACCGGCATCGACATGCATATCGGCAGCCAGATCATTGAGCTGCAGCCGTTCGAGGACGCCTTCAAGCTGCTGCGAGAACTGGTCGACACACTGCGCGCTGACGGCCATACGATCGACCACGTCGATGTCGGCGGCGGGCTCGGGGTTCCCTACAAGGAAGACAACAATCCGCCGCCGTTGCCGGACGCCTATGCCAATATCGTCAAGGACCAGCTGCGCAACCTCGGCTGCAAGATCGTCACCGAACCCGGCCGGCTGATCGTCGGCAATGCCGGCATTCTGGTGACCGAGGTCATCTATGTGAAGGACGGCGGCTCGAAAACCTTCGTCATCGTCGACGGCGCCATGAACGACCTGATCCGCCCGACGCTTTACGAGGCCTATCACGAGATCCGGCCGGTGCGGATTTCCGCTGCCAATGCGCCGCGAATCAAAGCCGACGTGGTCGGCCCGGTCTGCGAAACCGGCGACTACCTGGCGCTCGACCGTGAAATGGCGATGCCCAAGCCCGGCGACCTGATCGCCGTCGGCACCGCCGGCGCCTATGGCGCCGTGCAGGCAGGCACCTACAACAGCCGTCTGCTCGTGCCCGAAGTGCTGGTCAAGGGCGACCGTTTCCACGTGGTCCGCCCGCGCACAACCTACGAGGATCTGATCGGGCTCGATTCCGTGCCGGACTGGCTGGACTGACACGAGCCGGCGATTCCTGCTCTTCCGCTGTTGATAGCGCCATACCGTGCGGCCGAATTCGATCACGATTGCGTTGCCGCCCTCGTCTTCGCCACAAAGAGTGTTATCCTTGCCAGCACGTTTCGAACGCTGAAAGGGAACGGATGACGAAAATCCGGCGGGATGCCTCGACGGGGGCTTCGGGCTTCTTGCGGAGCCTTGCGGTCAAGCGAATGCTTGCTCGCCTGGTTCTCGTCGCCGAACGGGCCGCACCCCGCGCGCTGCCGCTCATGGCAACCGTGCTTCTGTTTCTCTCCGTTGCATGGTTCGGTTTCTTTCGCGTGGCGCCGGGCTGGCTGCATGTCATCGTTCTGTTTGCCTTCGCAGCCGCCTTCATCGTCTTGCTGATCCCGCTTCTGCGCGTTCGTGTCCCAACCAATATCGATGCCGACCGGATGCTGGAGGAGCGCAACAACCTTGCTCACCAGGCTATCCGTGTACAGGAAGACCAGCCGGCCACCAGCGGCGCCTTCGGCGAGGCGCTGTGGCAGGAGCACCAGACGCGCATGGCGCGGATGATCGGGACGCTCGAAACAGGCCTGCCGCGGCCCGATATCGCCCGCAGCGACGGCTACGGCCTTCGCGCCGTCCCTGTGCTGATTGCCTGCGTTGCCTTTGCCTATTCTTACTCAAACGGCGCCGGCCTTCTCTCCGATGCCTTTCATCCGCCGCAACAGGTCGAAGCCAAGCCGGACGTGCGCATCGACGCGTGGGTGACGCCGCCGGCCTATACCGGCCGCGCGCCGGTGTTCCTCACGGGACGCGAGGGCAGCGAACAGGTTGCAACCGGCGCCGAACCTCTGCGCATTCCGCAATTCAGCGAACTGACCGTGCGCATCACCAGCGGCGGCGAGACTGCGCCCGTGACCTATCACGAAACCGGCGCAGCAGAACCGCTTGTCGTGCCGGCGCAGGAGGCTAAGGCGGCCGAAGGCCAGAAGGCCGCGACGGAAACCGTGGCCGCCGACCCGGCAAAGCCGGGTAGCGAAACGCATCTTTTGAGGATCATCAAGGACGGCACGCTTGCCGTTGGCGATGAAGCATGGGCGTTCACGGTGATCCCCGACAGCGTGCCGGACATCGCCTTCGACGGCATTCCGCGCGCCACGGTGAATGCGGCGCTGGAAATCGGCTTTGCCGCCCGCGACGACTACGGCATCCAGGACGCCTGGGCGGAAATCACGCCGCTGGAAAAGCCTGAAGCCGGCGCACGCCCGCTCTATCCGCTGCCCGAATATCGCCTCGACCTGCCCAAACGCAATGCCCGCGAGGCCAAGGGATTGACGAGCCGCAACCTCAGCGAACACCCGCTGTCGGGAAAACGTGTTCGCGTCACGCTGGTCGCCAGGGACGCCGCCGGACAGGAGGGCCGCAGCGTGCCGCAGGACATGATCCTGCCTGCTCGCCAGTTCTTCGAGCCGCTGGCCGGCGCCGTTGCAGAGGAGCGCCAGGTCTTCTCGCTTGACGCCAACCAGCTGCCGCGGGCGATCGACCTCAACGACGCCCTGACGATCCGCCCGGACGAGACGATCCCGAACCTCACCCATTTCCTGCTCCTGCAATCGGCCCGCACCCGGATGGCGCTCGCGCGAAACGACGACATGCTGCGCGATACGGCAACCCACCTCTGGGAGATCGCGCTCGGCATCGAGGACGGCGACATGGCGCTGGCCGACAAGCGGCTGCGCGACGCCCAGCAGAAACTGTCCGAGGCTCTGGAAAGGGGTGCGTCCGACGAGGAGATCGCCAAGCTGATGCAGGAACTGCGCGAGGCGATGCAGGAATATATGGAGGCGCTCGCCCGGCAGGCCGCCAAGAACCCGCGCATGGCCGCCAATCCGGACCAGAACAACGTGCTGCGCCAGCAGGATCTGGAAAAGATGATGAACCAGATCGAGAACCTCGCCAAATCCGGCGCCAAGGATCAGGCCCGCCAGCTGCTGTCTGAAATGCAGCGTATGATGAACAATCTGCAGGCCGGCCGCATGCAGCAACAGCAGGGCCAGGAAAACAGCGAGATGCGCCAGCAGATGGACAAGCTCGGCCAGCTGATGCAGGACCAGCAGCGGCTGATGGACGAGACGTTCAAATACGATCAGGCCCTGCGCGACCGCATGCAGCGCGGCGATCCGCTCGACGGCGAGGACCAGCAGCTCTTCGACCAGGAGATGCCGCAGGAGCCCGGCCAGCAGCCGAACGAGAACGCCCAGCCGGGGCCGCTTGATAATATGACCGCCGAGGAGCTGAAGCAGGCCCTCAGAGATCTGAAGGCGCAGCAGGAGCAGCTCGGCAAGCAGCTTGGCGAACTCCAGAAGGGTCTTGAAGGCATGGGCATCAAGCCCGGCAAGGGCTTTGGCGAGGCCGGCCGCGAGATGAAGGGAGCTGCTGGTGCGCTTGGCCAAGGACAGGGCGAGCAGGCCGTGGGCAGTCAGGGACGTGCGCTGCAGGCCTTGCGCGAGGGCGCGCAGGACATGATGCAGCAGATGCAAAGCCAGGGTCAGGGGCTTGGTCAGGGACAGGGCATTCCGCAATACGGCCAGAACGGCCGCGACCCGCTCGGCCGCCGCCAGCAGAATGCCGGCCCGGATTTCGGCGATCAGGTAAAAGTGCCCGACGAGATCGACACGCAGCGCGCGCGGGAAATCCTCGAGGAAATCCGCCGCCGGCTCGGGACGAACTCATCGCCGGAGACGGAGCGGCAGTATCTGGAGCGGTTGCTGGATATAAGGTAGCCGACCGACGGCCCGGGGGGATGGATCAGCTCTGGTTCCAGGTCACGATGGTTCTCAAGATTTCGAGCCAGTGTTCGCATCTGCTAGGCGCTCAGCGAGCATCTCTGCAAATTTGCCGCCATCGAAGAAGATGATCCACAATATCGCCTGGACGGATTCAAAGAGAAAAATAAAGATTCTGTCTCCGTAACTCACACCCACGATGACGCTATGCGTTCGCCCAAGATGGCGATCATAAATTTTCCAGATTTTCCATGCGGTCTTGCTCTTCGCAACAGTCAGAAAAGCCTTTGCGACCTTTCGATGCCATGGAAGTTCGCTCTGCCTGATTGCCAGCAATTCGATCAATGCCGCTCGGAGCGATCCCTTGATGGGAGACGTCACTTCGGAGGAAACGTGGCGCGCCAACAATTCCTGTTCAGCGTCCGTGATTTTCATTTACATTTCGTCCAACGTCCTCACGCCGCCAACGCCACCGCAACCGCCTTGCGAATATCCGGAAGCGTGAACGGCTTCGACACCACGTCGATAACCTTGCCGTTCAGGTTGTCGGCCCGTTCGCGCTGTTCGGCATAGCCGGTCATCAAGAGGATCTTCAGCGCCGGGAAAGCGGCCGAGGCCTGATGGGCAAGCTCGATACCGTCCATCACGGGCATGCGGATATCGGACAGGAGCAGATCGAAGCTGCCGCCGCGCAGGCAGGCGAGGCCTTCGGCGCCATCGGCGGCCTCGACAGTCTCGTGACCATCCAGCTGCAATGCCCGGGCAACGAAACGGCGCAGGCCGTCCTCATCTTCGGTAATCAGGATCTTCGCCATCATGGCCTCCGTTTCGGCAACAACTCTGCCGGGACCGCGCCTTTCAAAGGCGCACGGTCCCTGCCCGCAGCGCATCGGGCTGCGGGGTCACACCACCAGAGTTTTCTTTGTTTTCCGTAAACGAACGACTGCAGGATCAGTGGCTGTCCACAGCGGAAGGCTATTCCGCGTCGCCTGTAACGATGCCGACGAAGGGCAGTTCGCGGAAGGCGTAGGCCACATCCATGCCGTAGCCGACGACGAAATAATCGGGGCATTCGAAGCCGACGTAATCGGCTTCAAGGTCAGTCTGGCGCTTCACCTTCTTGTCGAGAAGCACGGCGATCGTCACGGACTTGGCGCCGCGCTCCAGCATCAGTTCCTTGGCGAAACGCAAGGTACGGCCCGATTCGAGGATGTCGTCGATCAAGAGAACGTCGCGGCCATGAACGTCGCTGTCGATATCCTTGATGATCTTGACACCCTGCGACACGGTTCCCGTGCCATAGCTGGACAGCGTGATGAACTCGACCTCCGGTGCGAGGCCGACGGTGTGCATTGCGCGGATCAAGTCGGCGGCGAAGATGAACGAGCCCTTGAGCACGGCAATCACGAGAAGGTCGTTGAGCGGTCCTTTTGCGATCTGCTCGGCCATTGCGACGTTTCGCTCCGCAATAAGCTTGGCGGAATAAAGCGGTTCGATGTTCTTCCCACGGACGACGGGCATACGGATGGTCTCCAGAAATGGTGTGGAGACTGCGTTCTATGCCTCCGGAAACTAGCCGCTTAGCACAGTCACGGCGTCGAATCACCCGTCTTGCCGAACGAAACCGCCACCTCCGGCAGTTTTCCACCTGCGTGTGGGAGGCGCGCCGAAAACGGCCGGCTCTCGCCGGGGGCAAGGACCGCCTCGCCGGAGAAGATGCGGCTTGCCGTCCGCCTCTCGCCGCCGGCAATGACATCGACCTTGATCATCGGCACCGCCTTCGGTGCATCGGACTGGTTTTCGACCGCGCCGTAGACGGAAACGACCTTCATGCCGTTGGCATCGTTCAGCGTCGTCTTGACGTCATTGATCGACAAGGCAGGAACCGAAGCAACGACCGGCTGGCGATGCGAAAGCCCGGCGAAAAGCAGGAAGACGGGCGCGCACAGGCAGGTCACCAGCACCGCAAAGGCCTTGGGCGACGCTGTCTGGAGCAGGCGCTCGAGATGGTTGACCGCCCACAGAAGAACCGATGCAACAGAGGAATTGCGGGCCGTAGCGGACGGTTGTGGCCGGGCCGTCGGATGGCGGAGATTGTCGTTGAAGACGGGATAGGTGCCGCGGCGGCTGTGGGAGGCAACGACCTCGAACTCCGCGTCGATGACATCACCTGCGCGCGGGGCGTTCATGGTCTGCGCGCTGCGCGCCGGGCGATCGGGCGGCAAAAGGTCCATCCGACGGGCGGTACTGCCCCTGTTGGAACGGAAGGCGTTCATCGTCTCTCCTCTCGCAGCCGCGCCGGCCACGCCAGAATGCCGGGACAGCCCCCAAAGGGCCAGAATCGGGCATTGAAACAAACCTTTCCGAGACGTAAACCTAAATGGTTAATGCTTCGAAAATGACGACCGCGAACCGGCAGCATTTCATCGAAAATTAACCACTGTTTAACCATGTTGAGAGCTTAGCAGTGAATGTTTGTTGTGCATACTGCCGTGCGGGCCATCAGCCCGCCGCGAATGCGTGGCAGAGAGCCTACGAGAAGCTGGACTGTCGCCTTGATTCATTTTGAAAATGTCGGATTGCGTTATGGAATGGGTCCGGAAATCCTCCGCGACCTGACCTTCGACATTCCCAAAAAATCGTTCCAGTTCCTGACCGGCCCTTCAGGTGCCGGCAAGACCACGCTGCTCAGATTGCTGTTTCTGTCATTGCAGCCGACGCGCGGCCTGATCCGCATGTTCGACCGCAATATCTCGACCATCCCGCACGATGAATTCCCGATGTTGCGCCGCCGGGTCGGCATCGTCTTTCAGGATTTCCGTCTGCTCGACCACTTGACGACCTACGAGAATGTCGCGCTGCCGCTGCGCGTGCGCGGCAAGGACGAATCGTCCTATCGGGCAGACGTTCTCGAACTTCTCGGCTGGGTCGGGCTCGGCGAGCGCATCAACGTCCTGCCGCCGGTCCTTTCCGGCGGTGAAAAACAGCGCGCCGCGATCGCCCGCGCGCTCATCGACCGGCCGGAGATCCTGCTTGCCGACGAGCCGACCGGAAACGTCGATCCGCCGATGGCGCGGCGGCTTTTGAATCTGTTTCTCGAGCTCAACCGGCTCGGCACCGCCGTCGTCATCGCAACGCACGATCTTTCGCTGATGGATCAGGTCGAGGCGCGACGGATGATCCTCTCGCAGGGGCGGCTCGATATCTATGAGTGAGGCCCCCGTCAGCGACCGCTCGCAACCGGCAGCGCCGCAGGAGCGCAAGGCGGCGCTGCGCGTAAGGCCGATGGCGCCGATCGTGCCGCCGGGCAACGTTTCCGGCAATGCGCTGATGCTGGTTATCGCCATCATGGCTTTCCTCGCCTGCCTGACGCTCGGCGCGGTCAGCATGGTGCGCTCGACGGCGCAAAGCTGGCAGAGCCAGATCTCCCGCGAAATTACCATCCAGATCAAGCCGGACGAAAAGCTGGACATGGAAAAGGCGCTCGCCGACGCACGCGATCTCGCCTTGACCTTCGACGGCACGACTGACGGCACCATCGTCGACAAGGCGGCAACCGCGCGGCTGCTCGAGCCCTGGCTTGGGCAAGGCCTCGACCTCGACGACCTGCCGGTGCCGCGCCTCGTCATCATCACCATCGACGAGAAGAACCCGCCGGACTTTGCCGCGATGCGCACGATGCTGACGGAAACCATCCCGCAGGCCTATCTCGATGACCACCGGACCTGGGTCGACCGGCTGGTGGCGATGGCACATACGACGGCGCTGATCGGCACCGGCGTGCTGGTGCTGGTGTTTTCGGCAATGGTGCTCACCGTCGTCTTTGCCACGCGCGGGACGCTGTCCGGCAACCGCCACATCGTCGAGGTCCTGCATTTCGTCGGCGCGGAAGCAAGTTTTGTCGCATCGGAATTCCAGAAACATTTCCTGAAGATCAGCCTCAAGGGCGCCGGCGCCGGCGGTCTCCTGGCAGCCGCCTGCTTCGCGATTGCCGGTTTCTGGCAGTCCCGCTCGATTGCAACGCCGCAAAGCGACCAGGCGACCGCCCTCTTCGGCAGTTTCAGCATCGGCTATTCCGGCTATCTCGGCATCGCCGCCATCATGGTCGTCATTGCGCTTTTGACGACGCTGACGGCTCGCTTCACCGTGATGCGGACCATCTACGAGATCGACCAGATACGGTCGGACCCGGCGCGCATCGACGGCAACCAGACCTGACGGACATGATTGCGTTGCCTTGCATCCATTCCTTGCCGCAATCTGCCTTTATGGAAGAATCACAATGACTAGCGTCCTGATCCTGGCGGAGCACCCGGAACAGCAATGAGCGAAAGCGGCGAAATGCGGCGGAAGGGCACGCTGGTGCGCAGGCATGTCAGCCTTCGCCGCAGGCTTGTGCGCCTGACGTTCTACGTGCTTCTGCTCATCGCCGGATCCGCGACGGCCGGCTTCCTCTATTTCGCCGATTCGGTGGCCTCGCTGCAGCCGCCGGCCAATCCGAGAGCCGACGCAATCGTCGTGCTGACCGGAGGCTTCCAGCGGATCGACCAGGCCGTGGAACTACTGAAGACCGGGGCCGGCAAGCGACTGCTGATCTCCGGCGTTCATCCCTCGACGACCGGTGGCCAGATCCGTCGCAACACCCAGAGTTCCGCCGATCTGTTCAAATGCTGCGTCGATATCGGCCATGATGCGATGGATACGATCGGCAATGCCAACGAGACCGCCAACTGGATCAGGGACAACGGCTACCGCAGCATTCTCGTCGTCACCAACAACTACCACATGCCGCGCAGCCTCTTGGAACTGCGGCGCGCCAACCCCGGCATCGAGTTCATCGCCTATCCCGTGATCAACTCCGATCTGAAGAGCACCAACTGGCTGCACAATCCGATGGTGCTGAAGACGATCCTCTCCGAATATGCCAAGCTGACGATCGCCTCGGTGCGCGATGCGCTCGGCGCTCATCCGGCCAGCGGCCTTCGCACGGAAAACAAGGCTGCCGGCGAATCCGCAAACTGAGCCACAAGGCTCCAAACTCACAGGCGAAGCGGTTTTCCTTCCTGCAATATTCGTGTAGGCAGCGATCAGTCCCTTGCTGTGAAAGCCCCCTGATGATCATCCTGCGTTCGGTCCTGTTCAATCTCGTGTTCTATATCAACCTGATCGTGCAGATGATCGTGCTGACGCCGATCTATTTTCTCGTCCCGCGCAAGACCGCATGGTTCGTTCCGAAGAACTGGGCGCGCAGCAATCACTGGCTGTTCAAGACCATGGTCGGAACGACCTTCGAGATCGAAGGTCTCGAGAACATCCCGAAGGAAGGGTATATTTTCGCGCCCAAGCACCAGTCCTTCTGGGACGTCTATGCGCTGCTGCCCTGGCTGTCCGACCCTTTCTTCATCCTCAAGCGCGAACTGATGTGGATCCCGCTGTTCGGCTGGTATGTCCGGAAACAGCGCATGGTGCCGGTCGATCGCAACGCCCGCGGCAAGGTCATGGCGGCGGTGATGCAACGCACCAAGGACGAAATGGCGACAGGCCGCCAGCTGATCATCTATCCCGAAGGCACCCGCCGCCCGCCGGGTGCGCCGCCGGAATACAAATACGGCATCGCCCGGCTCTACCGCGACCTGACCGTGCCGGTCGTGCCCGTCGTCATGCATCCCGGCCTGTTCTGGCCGCGCCGCAAGTTCCTGCGCTATCCCGGCCATTTCAAGGTGAAGATCCTGCCGCCGATCCCGGCCGGCCTCGATCCGGACGTGTTCCTGAAAACGCTGACGGACGTCATGGAAAGCGCCAGCGATGCGCTGCTTCTGGAAACCGTGAAGGACAATCCGCATGTGCCCCTACCGCCGACGGCCGCACAGCGGCTGAAGGAGCTTCGGGCTCAAGCCTGACGCGACAGCTGCTCGATGATGGCGGCCACCTCTTCCAGCCAATGATCGCGAATGCCCATCTCCTTGAGATGAGCGAGCGTATTCATCACATATTCCGTGTTCGCGCCGGACTTGCCATGCGATACGGCCACCGTGGCTGCGGCCTCCTCGGCACTGAGACTACCGGCATATTGCACATGAGCACGATCGATGATGTAGGCAAGCGCCGGCACGCGCCGCCCGTCGGCGAGCAGCACCGGCATGGTGCGCTCCTTGTAGACATGGGTAACCAGTTCGCGTTCCCGCAGATAGTCGATGACATCAGCCTTGTCGCTGCGGGCAACCTTGAAGGCCATGCCGCGGCAGGACCCGCCACGGTCAAGGCCGAGCACCAGGCCGGGGCGCTCCTGCGTCCCGCGATGGACCCAGGAGCGGACGCAAAGCGAGCGCCGGTAACCGAAGGTCCGCGCCGTCATCTTGTCCTCGAAGGCAAAGCCGGGGTTCCACATCAGGGAGCCGTAGCCAAAGACCCAAAAATCGTCCATATCCACTGCCATTCACATTGACGCCTTCCAGTTGCCGCAAAGCGGCACGAGGAGTGGCGAACACAACCATCTGGCGCTTTCCTAGCGTATCAGCGCGGCAATCGAAATCCGTTTCCTGCACCGCGGCGATCAGGAGCAAGTGTCCAGTCATCCGGCCCGGTGCCTTGGCGTCGGGGACGGCGACATACCTGGAGTAGACCATGACCGCAGCAGACATTGCAGAAACGACCGGCGGGAGCCGGAAGATCAAATGGCTGGCAATCGGTATCCTGCTGTTCGTGGCTCTCTATTCGGCCGCGTGGTTCCTCGTGGCGAACCAGATCGAGACACGGTTGCCGGCCATCCTGAGCGAGCACAAGGGCACCGGATCATCGGCGGAATGCGGCGGCATCAGCGTTGGCGGCTTTCCCTTCCGCATCGGATTGTTCTGCGACACGGTTCGCCTCGACGACGCGACCCGCGGCGCCTCCGCCTCCTTCGGTGCGCTACGCACGGCAGCTCAGGTCTACCAGCCCGGGCGGGCCGTGATCGAACTCGACGGCCCCGCTGAAATCCGCGTATCCCCGAGCCTGTCCGTCTCAGCCGACTGGTCGCTCATGCACGCCAGCATGCGGGCGACGCTTTCCGGCGTCGACCGGACTTCGATGACCTACGACCAGCTTGCCGGAAGCGCTGTTTTGCCCGCTCTCGAAGAGGACGCGTTGGCCGGCGCGACGCACAAGCTCGCCTTCAATGCGGGCCATGGTGAAGCGCATTTCAGGCAGAACGGCAAGGATCTCGATACAGCGCTCAGCGTCGACGGCTTCGATGCGAAGGTGGACGGGGGCCTAAGCCTTCTGCCGCCGGTCAACGCCAGCACGGAAATGACCTTTGTCGATCGCGCATCGCTGATGAATGCCGGCGGACTGCATCCGGGCGCCTTGCGCAACAGCAAGGGTGAAATGCGCAACCTGACGCTCGATCTCGGCAACGGCATGGTCACCACCGCATCCGGTCCGTTCACCGTCAACGATCAGGGGCTGATCTCGGGCGAATTCAGCGTCACGATGAAGAACATCGAAGGCTGGCGCCAGAACCTCGTAAAGGTGTTTTCCAACGAGGACGGCACCGCCATGGTCAACAACATCGCCAACATGCTGACGGCACTTGCCGACGGCAAGAACGAGGCGACGGTGAAGCTCAACGTCCGTGACGGGATCGCGTTTCTGGCCTTCTTTCCGATCGGGGAACTGCCGCAGCTTTGATGGCTTTTGCAAGATAGAACCGGGGGCGTGCGGCACCTGCCTTTCAACCTCCCCTTGAGGGGGAGGGTCGGCGCGAAGCGACGGGGTGGGGTGATTTTTGTGCGCCCCTGACGCTCACCCCCACCCGCGACTTCGTCGCGACCTCCCCCCTCAAGGGGGAGGTGGGTGAGACCCGCCTACTTCTGATCCATCGCGTGGCGGCCGAAGTCGGCCATATCTGTATCTTGGCCTGCCTGAACGATGGAGCGGCGGATAGCGCGGGTGCGGGTGAAGAGATCGAACAGCTTTTCACCATCGCCCCAGCGGATCGCCCGCTGCAGATAGGCGAGATCTTCCGAGAACCGTGCCAGCATTTCGAGGATCGCATCCTTGTTGTGCAGGCAGACGTCGCGCCACATGGTCGGGTCGGAGGCGGCAAGACGGGTGAAATCGCGAAAACCGGAAGCCGAATATTTGATCACTTCCGATTCGGTTACCGCTTCGAGATCATCGGCCGTGCCGACGATGTTGTAGGCGATGATGTGCGGCAGATGCGAGACGATCGCCAGAACCTTGTCGTGATGCTCCGGGTCCATATCGTCGACCATCGAGCCGAGCGTTTCCCAGAAGGTGCGCAGCTTGGCCTTCGCCGCCTCGTCGGTGTCCGGCAGCGGCGTCAGGATGCACCAGCGGCCCTTGAACAGGCCGATGAAGCCCGCGTCGGGACCTGAATATTCCGTGCCGGCGATCGGGTGGCCGGGGATGAAATGGACGCCTTCAGGAATATGCGGCGCCATCTGGGTAATCACAGAGCCCTTGGTCGAGCCGACATCCGTGACGATCGCGCCCGGCTTGAGGTTCGCCGCGATTTCCGCTGCCACGGCGCCGGACGCGCCGACCGGGACGGAGACGACAACCAGATCGGCATCCTTTACCGCTTCGGCGGCGGACGTGGTGTAGCGGTCGCCGAGCCCCAGTTCCTCCGCCCGCTTCAGCGTCGCGTCGCTGCGCGATGAGACGACAACGGAGCCGGCAAGCCCCTTGTCCTTGATCTCGCGTGCGATCGAGGAGCCGATCAGGCCGATACCGACCAGCGCGATGGTTTCGAACTGTTTTGCCATCACGCCCGGCCCATGAACTCGGTCAACGCGGCGATCACGCCCTCGTTGGCCTCCGCAGACCCGATGGTCATGCGCAGCGCATTGGGGAAACCATAGCCGCGCACCGCCCGCAGGATATAGCCGCGGCTCGTCAGGAAATCGTCCGCATCCGTCGCACGCTTGCCGTCAATATCAGGAAAATGGATCAGCACGAAATTGGCGACGGACGGCGTGACGCGCAGGCCGATCGAGCTCAGCGCGCCGGTGACCTTGCCGAGCCAGTCATGATTGAAATCGATGGCCGCTGCCACGAAGGCCTGGTCACGGACGGCCGCGGCGCCCGCGGCAATCGCCGGAGCGTTCATGTTGAACGGGCCGCGCACGCGGTTCAGCGCGTCGATGATCGCCAGCGGCGCATACATCCAGCCGACGCGCAGCGCCGCAAGACCGTAGATCTTCGAGAAGGTGCGGGTCATCACCACGTTGCGGTTGGACGACACGAGTTCGAGCCCCGCCTCGTAATCGTTGCGGCGGACATATTCGGCATAGGCGGCGTCGAGTACGAGGATGACGTGCTTCGGCAGGCCGGCCTGCAAACGGCGGACGTCTTCGACCGGAACATAGGTGCCGGTCGGGTTGGCCGGATTGGCAAGGAAGACGATCTTCGTCTTCTCGGTCACGGCGGCGAGGATGGCGTCGACATCGACGCGGCAATCCTTTTCCTTGACGGTGACCGGAGTGGCGCCGGAAGCCATGATCTGGATCTTGTAGACGAGGAAGCCGTGCTCGGTGATGATGCCCTCGTCGCCCGGTGCCAGATAGACGTGGCAGAGCAGGCCGAGCAGCTCGTCGGAGCCGTTGCCGCAGATCAGGTTGGCGGCGTTCAGGCCATGCACGGAGGCGATCGCCTCGCGCAGCTCGACCGCCTGGCCATCCGGATAGCGCTCAAGGCTTGCGGCGGCCTTTTGGAAGGCTTCGATCGCCCTGGGGCTGGCGCCCATCGGGGTTTCGTTCGAGGAGAGCTTGTAGACCTTGGCGACACCCGGAGCATGCTCCTTGCCCGGCACGTAAGCGGCAATATCGAGGATACCGGGACGGGGTGCGGGGCTTTGAATGTCAGTGCTCATGGGATCAGCTTTCGACGGCAGGGAAATGACGTTCAGGCAATACCGGTGAAGACGGTTTTTGTCGAGTGGATGGTTCTAAGGTCTTTCCCGCGTTTGCCGCTTCACCCCCCTCTGTCACTTCGTGACATCTCCCCCACGAGGGGGGGAGATTGGGCCGCTGGCTTTTGAGCGCGCAAGGGAAAGAACAATCTCCCCACCTTGTGGGGGAGATGTGGGCGAAGCTGACAGAGGGGGCGATCTTGCTCAGACCCCCATGACCTCACCTCAACGCCTTCTCCCGTGTCGTAGGCACCCCATGCGGCGCCAGCACCGGCACGAAGACGCGGCGCGAGGCGCGGGCGGCGACCGGCAGGCCCTGATAGAGCCGCTTCTGCGCCTCGACAATGATGACGCCGGAGAACACCGGCCAGAGCGAACGGCCGATACGCTCGAAGGCGCGGCGCAGCTTGAGCACCATCTTCAGCTTGGAGGGAGGAAAAAACAGCGCATCGGCGGACGCGCCGGGGGTGAAATTCGTCTCGCGCAGAAGCGCCGTCAACTGCCCGCGCGAATAGGGCCGGCCGGAACCGAACGGCGTGTGCTCCATGCGCGCCCAGACGCCGCGGCGGTTGGGCACGACGATGACGAGGCGGCCGCCGGGCGCAAGGACGCGCCAGAGTTCCTTCATCGTCTCGCGCGGATTTTCGGCAAATTCCAGCGAATGCACCATCAGCACCCGGTCGACCGACGAATCGGGCAGCGGCAGTTCCTCGTCGAAGATCAGCGCCGTGGAGGAGAGTTCCGCGACCGGCCAGTTCACCGCACCCTGCCCCGCCGGCATGAAGGCGAAGGTCCGCTCGGTATCAGCGCGGAACCGGTCGAGATAGGGAACGGCATACCCGAGCCCCACCAGCCGCTCCTCCGGCAGCCGCGCCCAGACGGACGACAGCGCCATGCTGATCGATTGTTCGGCAAAGCGCCCGAGACGGGAATGATAGAACTGGCGAAGGTCGACGATATCTGCGTGCATGGTCTTCATGTTAGACTGGAACGGGTGGACTTCAAGGCGGCGGTCACTACATTTGGCTAACGACGCATCCCCCTGCCAGGAGCCATGCCATGGCCAATCTCGAACTCGACCTTTTTCTCTGCCGCTCCGACAATTTCGGCGTGCTGGTCCATGACCCGCAAAGCGGCGCAACCGCATCCATCGACGCGCCGGAGGAACTGCCGATCCTGGGCGCGCTGAAGCGGCGTGGCTGGAAGCTGACCCATATCTTTACCACCCATCACCATCCAGATCACGTGGACGCCAATCTGGCCCTGAAGCAGGCCTTCGGCGCAACGATCATCGGCCCGGAAAACGAGGCCGGCAAAATTCCCGGCATCGACCGGACGGTCGGAGACGGCGATCACTTCGAGTTCGCCGGGCACAGGGTCGATGTCATCGAGACGCCGGGACACACGACCGGGCACATCTGCTTCCACTTCCCCGACGACAAGCTGTTGTTTTCCGCCGACACCCTGTTTGCGCTCGGCTGCGGGCGGCTGTTCGAAGGCACGCCGACGCAGATGTGGACGTCGCTCGAGAAACTGATGGCATTGCCGGACGACACGGCGGTCTATTTCGGGCACGAATACACGCTGTCGAATGCCCGTTTCGCGCTGACGGTCGATCCTGCAAACGAGGAGCTGAAGAAACGCGCCGCGGAGATCGAGAGCATCCGTGCCAAAGGCGGCTTCACCGCGCCGACGACGCTCGGGCTGGAAAAGCGCACCAATCCCTTCCTGCGAGCGCATGATCCGGGCATCAGGGCGCATCTTGACATGCCAGGTGCATCCGATGCCGACGTCTTTGCCGAAATCCGCATGCGCAAGGACAATTTCTGATGGACGTGCAACTGCCACTGTCGGCGCAGGCCATCATCGAAGCCCTGAACATGCAGCGTCATCCGGAAGGCGGCTGGTATATCCAGACCTTCAAGGACGAGGCGGGCGGCCAGCGCGGCCACTCCACGGCCATTTATTACCTGCTGGAGCGCGGCGAGCGCTCGCACTGGCATCGTGTTCGCGACGCGGCCGAGGTCTGGCACTTCTATGCCGGCGCACCGCTGGCGCTGAGCATTGCCGAGGACGGCAAGCCGGCTTCGAGCGTCACACTCGGCTCGAATATTCTCCTGGGCGAACGGCCGCAGGCGCTGGTTCCGGCGAACTGGTGGCAGTCGGCGACATCATTGGGCGCATGGACGCTGGTCGGCTGCACGGTCTCGCCGGGCTTCGATTTTGCCGCCTTCGAGATGGCCCCGCCGGACTGGCAGCCGCCTGCCGCGTGATGTTATTCGGCGGCCTGTGCCGCCTCCGCCGCGCGATCGCGGAAGATGACGTCATTGGCCGCGAGAACCGCACCGCCGGTTACGAACAGGCAGGCAAGCGCGATGCGGAAGGAGGGTTCGGCAAAACCGAACAGGATGAGGACGAGCGTCGAAAGCACGGGCGCCGCGTAGCTGGCAACGCCGAGGATCTGGATATTGCCGTTCTTGACGCCGTAATCCCAGGCATAGAAGGCAGCTCCGACCGGCAAGAGTCCGAGACCTGCAACCGCAATCCATTGGGTCGCCGTTTCCGGCCAGACCGTCGTTTCGAGACCGAGATGGCAGAGGAAGGACAGCGCAGCCGTCGCCAGGCAGAAGCCGGTGACGACATCGGTGGAGACTGCCTCGAAACGCCGTGTAAGCAGCGAATAGCCCGACCACGTGAAGGCGCAGGCAAGAGCGGCACAATAGCCCATGGCGTAGGCATCATCGAACTGCACGCCGTTGCGCGCAACGATCAGGATGGTGCCCGCAAGGCCGCAAACGGCACCGGCGACGTGATACCAGCGTAAGCGCTCGCCCGGCAGCAGCGCCGAGCCGACAACGATCAGCAAAGGCCAGAGATAAGCAATCAGCCCGGCCTCGACCGCTGGCGCGTTGCGAAGTGCCGTGAAATACAGGAAGTGATAGCCGAACAGCCCGACAATGCCGACGATCCAGACCTTGGCCGGCTGCTTGAGAAGCGCCAGACGTTCAGGTTTCAGCGCCAGCACCACAAGTCCTGGAATGCTGCCGATCGAAAAGCAGATCGCCGAAAGCTGGAAGGGCGGCATGGTGCCGGAGGCTGCGGTAAACAGCGCCAAGAGCGACCACATCAGGATCGCCGAAAAGCCGATCAGCGTTGCCTTGACCTTCATGCGCCTGCCCCCGGGGCTTTAAGGAATATCAGCCGCCGAACTTGGTGGCCCAAACGGTGACCGGACCGTAGCTGGTCGGGATCCGGACGTAGACCGGAGCATATACATTTACCGCATCGGCCTTGGCAAACCAGATTTCCATGGTTTCTAGCTTGCGCAGATAGTCGACGTCATCCCGCCCCTTGCGGTACCCGGATTTCGGCACGAACTTAATGCCGCAGACGATGACGTCGCCCTGGAAGCCATCGGTCTTGAATGGTTTCGTGCCCTTGGGCGACAGTTTCAGGTCCATGCGTGATTCGCCGTCGAAGATCGGTATGCTTTTCGGGCAGACCCGCGTGTCCGCCGGAAAGATCAGGCCGGAGAGCGGATCGACGACATCGCGCATGTCGGCCTTGGTCACCGGAATCCAGTTCTTCGGAATCTTGCGCGCCGGCCTCATCGACGCCGACATGACATCGCCGTTGCGGAACTGCACGTCGATCGCCCGGCTCTTCTTGCCGCTCTGGTAGCGCACCCGATATTCCGAAGCGCTCAAACGGTCACGGCCGACCGTGCCGGAAACCGAGGTTTGGCCGGACGTCTTGGCGAAAATATCGGCAAGGCCGGCCGAATTCATGCTTCCGGAGATCGTATAACGGTTGGCCTTGAGTTCGGTATGGAAGGATGCCTTGGCAATCGGCAGGCCGGCCAACGAAATGCTGTAGTCCGTATTGTGCGTCACCTCGACGGCGCGCGCCACGCCTGTGGAAAACGTTGCCGTGGCAAAAGCCAGGAGCGCCGAGACACCGATGCGCCAGTTCATTCCGCAAGCCCTTCCATTCCGTTTACGCAACCTTTGCAGATAGGGCGGGTTTGCGGCATTTCTGCGCCGCAACGCGCCTATTTGCCACAAGCATTAACCGAACGCCCGACAAACTGGAACAGCGCCGATCAAAGATGTATACGAACGCGTCCGGCCGCGATCGATCGCAGTTCCGCCCTTACAAAATCGGTGTGGTTTTCAAGAGTTTTCCCGGAAAAGCAAGGTTTGGCTTGACGACGCGGCTGTCTCTGACTATAGAACCGCAACTTTCCAATCATGGCCAACGGAATGCGGCCTGGGCTTATGGCCCGCCAACGCATGGACCGAAGGCGAAAAGAAAAATAGGTGCATCATGTCCCGTAGTTGCGAATTGACCGGCAAGGGCGTCCAGTCGGGCAACAATGTGAGCCACGCAAACAACAAGACCAAGCGCAAGTTCCTTCCGAACCTGTGCCAGGTCACGTTGATTTCCGACGTGCTCGGCCAGCGTTACCGTCTGCGCGTTTCGGCTGCAGCCCTGCGTTCGGTCGAACATCGCGGTGGTCTCGACGCTTTCCTGATCAAGGCTGACGAAGTCGAACTGTCGATGCGCGCTCGCCTGCTGCGTCGCCAGATCGTCAAGAAGACGGCTGAAACCGCAGTCGCCGCCTGATCGGCTGACTTGCGCTTAGCGATTTGAAAGGCTTGCCTGGGCAACCGGCAGGCCTTTTTCTCGTGTGATGTTTTGAGTAACCTGCCCGCAGGCGCTGCCGTATTTGAAATGCGGCAACTACGGGTCCCTGTCCTCCAACTGGTGGCATACCCCAGGATAAAAAAATGCTGACGAACCGCTCATTCCTGATCTATGTCATGCTGATGACCGCCGTGGTCGTGGCGTCCAATTTCCTCGTCCAATATCCGCTGCCCGGCTCGATCGCCGGCATGCAGTTGGGCGATCTCCTGACCTGGGGCGCCTTCAGCTATCCGATCGCCTTCCTCGTCACCGATCTCACCAACCGCCAGTTCGGACCGCGCACCGCCCGCAAGGTGGTGATCGCAGGCTTTGCAGTCGCCATCCTGTTGTCGGTGCTGGTTGCCACGCCGCGAATCGCCATCGCCTCCGGCTCGGCCTTCCTGCTCGGCCAGCTTCTGGATATCTCGGTGTTCAACAAGCTGCGGGCACAGAGCTGGTGGCGTGCACCGCTGATCGGTTCGCTGTTCGGCTCGTTCCTCGATACGGTGATCTTCTTTTCCTTCGCCTTCGCGGCATTCTTCGTCTTCTTCGGTCCGAATGATCCGTTCGCCCTGGAAAGCGCCCCGATACTCGGCGTGATGACGGCGGAAGCACCCCGTTGGATCTCCTGGGCGCTCGGCGACCTCAGCGTCAAGATCCTCGTCGGCCTGGTGATGCTCCTGCCCTATGGCGCACTGATGAGCGTGATCAAGCCGATGCCCGGCGTGAAAGCTGCGGCGTAAGTTCTCCCTCAGAGAATGATAAAGGCGGCAATCCGGGAGGACAGCCGCCTTTTCGCTGTCTGCAGGTCAGCAAAAAGAGCGCCTAAGCGCGCTCCTCCCAGATCCTTGCCAATTCGACGAGCGTCTTCACGGCTTTTTCCATGTCCTGCCGGCTGACCCATTCGAGCGGTGAGTGGAAGGCATGGCCACCGGCGAAGATGTTGGGGCATGGCAGCCCCATGAACGACAGGCGTGACCCATCGGTACCCCCACGGATGCTGCCGCGCACCGGGTCCATGCCGGCGCGCCGGATTGCCTCGATGGCATTGTCGACGATCTCGGGGTGACGATCGAGCACCGCCTTCATGTTGCGATACTGCTGCTTGACCTCGAAAGTGTAGGAAGAGCCGGGATAGCCGGCCATGACGTCGTCTACGATCGTCTGCAGTATGGCTTCCTTGGCGGCAAGGCCATCATCGGTGAAATCGCGGATGATGAGGCTCAGCGTTGCCTTTTCCATCGAGCCAGTCACGCCCGTCGGATGGATAAAGCCCTCCCTGCGCTCGGTCGTCTCGGGCGCTGCATCCTTCGGCAGCCTGTCGATGATGGCGCCGGCGATCCTGATCGCGTTTTCCATCTTGCCCTTGGCGAAGCCGGGATGGATGGCGACGCCTTGTATACCGATCTCCACGCCATCGGCTGAAAAGGTCTCGTCCTCGATATGGCCGGCCGTTTCGCCGTCGACGGTATAGGCAAAGCGGGCGCCGAGCTTTTCGAGATCGACCTTGTCGACCCCACGCCCGATTTCCTCGTCCACCGTAAAGAGGATCTTGATCGTCCCGTGCCTGATATCGGGGTTGTCGACCAGGAACTGGGCAGCCGTCATGATTTCGGCAACACCGGCCTTGTCGTCCGCACCAAGCAGCGTCGTGCCATCGGTGGTGATGATGTCGTTGCCGATCTGGTCGCGCAAAGCCGGATTGTCCTTGACGAGAATAACCTGCTGCGGGTCGCCTGTAAGCCGAATGTCGCCTCCCTGGTAGTTTTGCACCAGCTGCGGCTTCACGCCCGTCCCGGTGAAATCGGGCGCCGTGTCCACATGCGAGCAGAAGCAGATGACCGGCACCGTTTTGTCGGTGTTGGACGGGATCGTTGCATAGACGTAGCCATGCTCATCGAGATGCGCATCGGAAAGCCCGATCGCCAGCAGTTCCTCGACCAGCAGGCGGCTGAGATTCAACTGCTTTTCCGTGGAGGGCTGTGTCGATGATTTCGGATCGGATTGCGTGTCGATGACGACGTAGCGAAGAAAGCGGCCGGTAACGGTATTGTCCATGATGTGTCCAATGCATGTTTGTCTGGATGGACTTTAGCCTTGGCGGACGGCAGCGTGAATGTTTTTTCGCGCGACCGGCGAGTTTTGCCGGTCTTGGACAACGTAGCCGAAGCACGTCACTCGACGAGCCGGAATTCCAGCATTAGATTGCGTTCGAGAATGGAATGGTTGTCGTCGGAAACGACGATGACGCGGATTTCGCCGTCCGGCTGGATGACAACGTCCAGGCCTTCCATATTGTCGATCTGGTAGCCCATGTCCGCCTGCAGCAGGATCTCGCCGTCGACCGCAGCACCGGGCTTGATATCACCGCCCTTGATGCGGCGGATCTGCATGCCGATGCCTTCGGCGAAGCTGAACCGGCGCTCGAGAACGAGAAAGTCGCCATTCGGCAGGAATGCGCCGTCGGTGACAGCGAAGGGGCGCTTCTGCACGACCCCGAAGACGCCCTTGCGCGGCCCGTCCAGGACTGCAGCGTAGATATGCCCGGCCTGGTCGAAGCTCAGTTCCGAGACGACCACAACGCCGCCTGCAAGGGCGCTATCCTTCGGTGAAACGGCGATGGTTTCCAGCCCGCGATTGTCGCGCAGCGATTTCGGCGCGATGAGGATCGGCAGGGTCGCCAGCGGCCGCGACTGCGCAAAGCCGGGATCAGGGTAGGTATCGACGCGGTGGAGCCCCTCGTAGCTGGCGAGAACCTCGCCGTCGCGCAGCGCCACGCCTTCGCTGTCCATCCGCTCCTTGATCTGCTCGGACCGGCCGTTGAAGTCGATCATCGAGGTTACGGTGAGATCGCTGGTTCCCGCCAGGCGCCCCTTCCCGTCGCGCTCGATTTTACCCTCCACCCAATGGCCGGTGTCCATGATGGCGACGAAGGATGTCCGGTCCGGGCGGAACCGAATCGAGGAAATTGCCCCGAGCAACAGGTTCGACGACGACATCTCGATGCCGCCGATGAACTCCAGCTTGCCGAACAGCTTCTGCTCCGAGCCGATCTTGAAATTCTCGATCTGCCGGCTTTTCACCGGAACGGTTTCCTGAACCGGAAGCATGACGGCCGCAGACGGCATGACGGCCAATGTCAGGGAAAAGGCGGCGGCCTGGATCAGTGTCGATTTCAAACGAGTTCCTTCCGGCGGGCCGGGGCGAGGAGCAGCCAGGCTCCCTGGAAAAATCAAATAAACAATGCGCAAACAAACCGGGACAATGTTGGGCGCCCCGGTCGAAAAATATCCTAGCCGGCACGCCGCCGCGCCGGCGCCCGGCGCCTGGAGCTCTCGTCATCGAACAACGAGGCGAGCTGCTCGGTCATCGCCCCGGCCAGCTCGTCGGCATCCACGATGGTGACTGCCTTGCGATAGTAGCGCGTCACGTCATGACCGATGCCGATGGCCAGCAGTTCGACCGGAGAGCGGGTCTCGATCTGCTCGATCACGGCGCGCAGATGGCGCTCCAGGTAATTGCCCGGATTGACCGACAGCGTTGAATCATCGACCGGTGCGCCGTCCGAGATCATCATCAGGATGCGGCGCTGCTCGGAGCGGCCAAGCAGCCGGTTGTGCGCCCAAATCAGCGCCTCGCCGTCGATGTTTTCCTTCAGCAGCCCTTCGCGCATCATCAGACCGAGATTGCGACGGGCACGGCGCCATGGGGCGTCGGCCGACTTGTAGACGATGTGTCTGAGGTCGTTGAGGCGGCCGGGCGTCTGCGGCTTGCCGCTGGCAAGCCATCTTTCACGGGATTGCCCGCCCTTCCAGGCCTTGGTGGTGAAGCCGAGGATTTCAACCTTGACGCCGCAGCGCTCCAGCGTGCGGGCAAGGATGTCCGCACAGGTCGCGGCAACGGTGATCGGCCGGCCGCGCATCGAGCCGGAATTGTCGATCAGGAGCGTCACCACCGTATCGCGGAAATTTGTGTCCTTCTCGCGCTTGAAGGACAGCGGCTGCATCGGGTCGATGATCATGCGCGTCAGGCGCGCCGAATCGAGATAGCCCTCCTCCAGGTCGAATTCCCAGGAGCGGTTCTGCTGCGCCATCAGGCGACGCTGCAGCCGGTTGGCCAGACGGCCGACAGCGCCCTGCAGATGGGCTAGCTGCTTGTCGAGGAAGGCGCGCAGCCGGTCGAGTTCAGCCTCGTCGCAGAGCTCCTCGGACGAGATGATCTCGTCGAACGCCTCGGTGAAGACGGTGTAATCGACCTTCTCATTGAAATCGTCGAAGGGATGGGCCGGCCGCTTGACCTCGCCGGGCGTCTCGCTGTCGTCCTCGCCGTCATCCGACATCTCGTCTTCGGAGATTTCGGCGCCGTCCATCTCGCCTTCGTCCATCTGCTCGTCGGCAGACTCGTTCTCGTCGGCAGGGGCAGCATCCGAACCAGCATCCTCGTCTGAGCTGTTTTCGTCCTGCTCCTGGCTGCGCGGCTGGTCTTCGTCGGTCTGGCTATCCTGATCATCGGGCTCGACGTCGTCGTCGCCGTATTTCTCGGCAACATCCATCGCGGTCAGCATGTTGCGCACGACGCGGGCAAACGCCTGCTGGTCATTGACCGCGGCGCGCAGGTTGCCCATGTCGCCGGCAGCCTTGTCCTCGATGAAATCGCGCCAGAGATCGAGCACCTTGCCGGCAGACGCCGGAGGCTGCTGGCCGGTCAGCTTCTCGCGCACGATCAGCGCAAGCGCTTCCTCGAGCGGCGCATCCGCCTGCCGGTCGATATTGCCGAAATTGGCCCGGGCATATTTGTCGTCGAGCATCGATGTCAGGTTGCTCGCAACGCCGGTCATCCGAAGCGCTCCGATTGCCTCGACGCGAGCCTGCTCGACCGCGTCGAAGATCGCCCGCGCGTCCGCACCCTGCGGCGACATGGTCGCATGGATACGGGCATCATGGCATGCCTTGCGCAACGCCATGCTGTCGCCGAGCCCGCGGGTAACGGCCAGTTCCTGGCGTGTCGGCCGCTTGGAGATTTCCGGCAGCCGCACGCGCTCGCCGGCGAGGCCGGGACGCTCGTTGGCAAAAACCACCTCGACTTCCGGATCACCGGCGATCGAGCGGATGCAGCCAGTCAGCGCCCGGCGGAACGGTTCGACATCGACGACGCCCGCCGGCCTTGGTTTCGAATTGTCGCCGCGGCCCGCCATGAGATCAGGCCGTGGCTTCGAGCACGATATTGGCAGCACTTTCCTTCAGCTCGACGCCGAAGGCACGCTGGTAATGTTCCGCCACGAGCGCACGCTCGAGTTCGTCGCACTTGTTGAGGAAGGTGACGCGGAACGCGAAGGCGATATCGCCGAAGATATAGGCGTTCTCAGCCCAGGTGATGACGGTACGCGGGCTCATGACGGTCGACAGGTCGCCGTTGATGAAGGCAGCACGGGTGAGGTCCGCGACGCGCACCATCTTCGAAACCGTTTCGCGGCCCTTGTCCTTGGTGAAGCCCTTGACCTTGGCGGCGACGATATCGACTTCGTTGTCGTGCGGCAGGTAGTTCAGCGTGGTGACGATCGACCAGCGGTCCATCTGTGCCTGGTTGATCTGCTGCGTGCCGTGATAGAGGCCGGTCGTGTCGCCGAGGCCGACGGTGTTGGCCGTCGCGAACAGGCGGAACGCCGGGTGCGGGCGGATGACGCGGCTCTGGTCGAGCAGCGTCAGGCGGCCGGACGATTCAAGCACGCGCTGGATGACGAACATCACGTCCGGGCGGCCGGCATCGTATTCGTCGAAGACGAGCGCGACGTTGTGCTGGTAAGCCCAGGGCAGGATGCCGTCCTTGAATTCGGTGACCTGCATGCCGTCCTTGACGACGATCGCATCCTTGCCGACGAGATCGATACGGCTGACATGGCTATCGAGGTTGACGCGCACGCACGGCCAGTTGAGGCGGGCAGCGACCTGCTCGATATGGGTCGACTTGCCGGTGCCGTGATAGCCCGACACCATGACGCGGCGATTGTGAGCAAAGCCTGCGAGAATGGCGAGCGTCGTTTCACGGTCGAACAGATAGTCCGGGTCAACGTCCGGCACATAGGCGTCGGCCTTGGAATAGGCCGGCACGCGCAGGTCGGTATCAATACCGAAAACGTCACGGACGGAAACTGTCGTATCGGGAAGGTTGGAAATATCGAGGTCTACCTTGCTCATCATGTCTCCAGCACGGAAACCCTTCATCGCTCCGGATGGGGCATCCCGTCTATGCCTTTATAAATGTGTGACCGTAATAAAACGGGTTCCTAGCAGAAGCCAGCCTGTTTTAACAATTGATATGCCTGGATCACGGCGCGAAAACGGTCTTCCGACCCTCTGTCTCCGCCATTTGCATCGGGGTGATGCTTTTTTACAAGCTCCTTGTAGGCCGCCTTGACGTCTGCGGCAGTGGCATTGGCATGCAGGCCGAGCGTCTCGAAGGCTTTCGCCTCCAGCGTCTTCAGCTTGCGCAGGCGCGGTTCCTGCCGGGCGGCGCGGGCGCGCGCCTGCTCGACGAAGCCGAACGGATCGCGCATGCGTGCCTGGGCGCCGGCGGACCCGGATCGTTGCTGCGATTGCTGCGGGGCATTCTTGGCATTCTTGTTGACGCCGACCGTCCAGGTGGGGCGATGTCCGGTTAGGGCTTCCTTCTGATAACGTGCGATCTCGCTGTCGGAAAGGCCGGAAAAATAGTTATAGCCCTTGTTGTATTCCTTGACGTGCTCGAAACAGAACATGAAGAATTCGTTCTCGGCATTGCGGCCGACCGGTGCGCGATGAACAGCATTTTCCTCGCAACCGTCCCACTGGCATTTGGGTGCCATCGGCTCCGGTTTCTGGTTCACTCGGCGGCGCGTCCGGATCCCGTCGAAGTATTTTGAATCAAGTTTCATGGCGCTAATTATGGGGCGTGGCGAGCGCCACAACAAGAATTGACAAATCGGAATGTTGCTGGCTTTGTGAAACCATTTTGCACCGCGCAAAAAGCAATCCGGGGCGGGTCACGTATCTAGGATCGACGCAACGGAAAAGCCAGAGAAACGGGGCTAAAACATGTCGCTTCAAAGCCGCATCGAAACAAAACTGACGGCGGCCTTTTCACCCGAGCGGCTGATCGTTGTCAACGAAAGCCACTTGCATGCCGGCCATCAGCCGGACTTCCATGGCACAGGCGAAACGCATATGCGGGTGCGCATCGTTTCCAGCGCCTTCATCGGTATGAGCCGCGTTGCCCGCCACCGCGCTATCAATGACGTTCTGAAGTCCGAGTTCGACGACGGCCTGCATGCCCTTGCGGTTGAGCCTGCTGTTCCCGGCGAAACAACGCGCTGGTAAAAAGCATGTAAATTGCTCTCAACATCGGTACAAAAGCACATGCTTTTAAAGACCGGTCGAATTGACGGCATCCGGCCATAGTTCTACAATTGTGACCGGGCAGAGAATAATCGGATCGAGTGATCCGTCGAATACTTTAACATACCGAAATTTTTAGTTTTTCAGGTGAGCCGACCACAGGTTGCTCGGCCGACCATATTGTTGAGGGTCTTGCCATGCTTAGAAGGTTAGGACTTATTGTAGCACTATTTGCAGTGTTTTTATCGTTCGGTCCCGCGTCGGCCGCAATACCGTCTGGCAAGCGCGTCGCACTGGTGATCGGCAACAGCGCCTATAAACACGCAGTGGAGCTCCCCAATCCGAAGAACGACGCCAAGCTGATGGCGGAGACGCTGCGCGCTGCAGGCTTCACCGTGCTTGACGGCGAAAATCTAGACAAAGCGGCAATGACGGTGCTGGTGGACCAGTTCACCGAAATCGCCTACGACGCGGAAGTGGCCATCGTCTACTATGCCGGCCACGGGCTGCAGGTCGATGGCCGCAACTATCTCGTTCCGGTCGACGCACAGCTGGAAAAGGCTGCGCAGCTTCAAACCCGTACAATCCCCGCCGACAAGGTTCTTGCGGCTCTGCCCCCGGATCCGGCGGTCAGCATCATCATCCTTGACGCCTGCCGCGACAATCCGCTGGCCCGCACGCTGGCAAAGGCGCTGCCGGCCAGCCGTTCCAGTTCCATGGGCGTCGGGCTGGCGCCAGTGCAGGCCAACGGCCAGAGCACAGGCTCCGGCGGACTGCTGATCGCCTATGCGACCGATCCGGGCGCTGTCGCTTATGACGGAAAGGGCATCAACAGCCCCTATACGGCAGCGCTTGCGCGGCATCTGACGACGCCGGGCCTGGAAATCCAGAGCGCCCTGACCCGGGTGCGGGCCGACGTCTCGGAAGCAACGGGTGGCGCACAGCGTCCCTGGCACAATGCCTCCCTCTCCCGGGAAGTCTTTATCGGCGGCGATCTGAAGGCCGAGGTACAGGCACAGGTTCCGGCGACGGAAGCCAAGCCTGCAGGCGATACCGCTGCCGCTTCCGGCGCATCCGAAGTCAACTGGACCGTCGAGCAGAAGCTCTGGGAAGAAGCCTCCAAGCGCAACACTGTGGCGCACTACGAGCTCTACCTGCAGCAATATCCGAGCGGCAACTTCGCAACGCTGGCAAAGCTCAATCTCGATCAACTGAAGGCTGTGGACACGACTGAAGTCGCCTCGATTACCCCGGCCGGCGAAGCCAGCGCCTCCGCGTCACAGGTCAGAACGGCAGTCGCCATTCCCGACGACGTCAAGCTGACCGTCGGTACGCCCGAAACGGAAGCCACGCTCAACCTCGACAGGGAGAGCCGTATCGATCTGCAACTGCGGCTCGGCGCGCTCGGCCACGTCACCGGCGGTGCGGATGGCGCTCTCGGCACCAAGTCACGCAACGCGATCGGCTCTTGGCAGCGCCAGAATGGGCTCGTCGAGACGACCTACCTGACCCAGCAGCAGCACATGTTCCTGGTCGTGCAGACCGACCCGATGATGCCGCAAATCCGGGCTCAGTACGAATCCCAGAAGGCTGCCATCGCAAACCGCAAGGCTCAGCAGTGGCAGCAACGCGAGAAGCCCACCGCTCAGCGCAACTACAAGAAACAGCGCAACGGTGCGGTGCTTGAAGGCCGCGTGCGCCGCAACAACCCCGACCCGGCGGGTGCCGCCTTCATGGGTGGCCTGATCGGTGGCGCCCTTGGCGGGATCATCGGCAGCCGCTAGGGCATGATGCCGAAAGTGTGAAACGGCCTTGAAGCGACATCATGCGCCATCTCTCGTGCCGGACCGCCGATCGCTATTCCCTGCCTTCGCCCTTTGCCAGGGGCGGAGGCATTGCTTCGTCTTCCGCCGGCCTGATCCGCAGGCGCGTGATCCTGTTTTTTACCCGTTTCATGACGATGAAGCGTTTTCCATAGAAGGTGAATGCTTGCCGCTCTTCGGGAATGGTCTTTGATTCATGGATGACGAGGCCCGCGACCGTGGTTGCCTCCTCGTCCGGCAGGTTCCAGTCGAGCGCCCTGTTGAGATCGCGGATCGGCACGCTGCCATCGACGACGATCGAGCCATCGGCCTCCTGTCGCACGCCCTGGATTTCGAGATCGTGCTCGTCGGAGATATCGCCGACGATTTCCTCCAGAATATCCTCCAGCGTCACCACGCCCTGGACCTCGCCATATTCATCGACAACAACGGCGAAATGCATCTTGCGGCGAAGGAAAGCGTTGAGCTGGTCCTTCAGGTTGGTGGTTTCCGGCACGAACCACGGCTTTTGCGCGATCCGCACGATGTCGAGATTTTCAGGCTCGACGTCCGGCTCGGCCAGCGCACGCAGGAGATCCTTGGCGTGGACGACGCCGATGATGTTGTCGGTCGATCCACGCCAGACCGGCATGCGCGTATAGGGGCTTTCAAGCACCGCGCGCACCAGCACTTCCGGCGCTTCCTCGGCATTCAGCGCCCGCATCGAGGTGCGATGGATCATGATATCGGAAACGGCAAGATCGCCGAGATCGAGCACGCCACCGAGCAGGTCGCGGTCGGCCTTTACCACAGCACCCTCGCGGTGCAGGAAGTCGACGGCGCCGCGCAGTTCTTCATGCGCCGTCAGCATCGGGCGTTCCTTGGAGAACTCGTAGCCGAAGAGGCCGAGGATGGCGCGCACGAGGCGATTGACGAGGCTGGAGACCGGCCCGATCAGCAGCACGAAGAAGCGGGCGACCGGGGCGACGGCGCGGGCGAGACGATCCGGCGAGGCGACGGCCCAGCTCTTCGGCAGCACGTCGGAGAAGATCACCAGGAGGAAGGTCATCATCAGGGTGGCGTACAGCACACCCCACCAGCCGAAGGACGGGATGAAAAGCTCGGCCGCCAGCGTGGCGGCGAGGATGTTGACGATGTTCTTGCCGAGCAGCAGCGTGCCGATCAGGCGGTCCTGCCGGGTGTTGAGTTCCGTGACGAGGCGGGCGCGGTCGTCGCCGTTGGCTTCCAGCGCGTGCATGCGCGCCTGCGAGGCGTTGACGAGGGCGGTTTCAGCCGCGGAGAAGAAGGCGGAGCAGACGAGCAGCAGGGCGATACCGGCCAGTACCGGCCACTCCTGCCCCAGAAAGCCGAGAACGCCTTCCACCGTCATACCGGATGCTTCTCCTTGAGGAAGGAAAGCACTTCCGAAGCCGGCACGTCATCGGCGACGAAGGATTGGCCAAGACCGCGCGTCAGGATGAAGGTGAGCTTTCCCCCGCTGACCTTCTTGTCCTGGGCGATGGCGTCCATCAGCGTCTCGACCGGAGGCAGGGTGCCGGGGATGTCGTCCATTCGGGTCGGAAGGCCGACCTGCCTCAAATGGGCTTCGACACGGCTTGCGACATCCGGGCTTGCCAAGTTCATGCGCGCCGAAAACTGGTGCGCCAGCACCATACCGATCGCCACGCCTTCGCCATGCACCAGCCGGGTACCATCATATCGGGTTGCCGCTTCCAGCGCATGACCGAAGGTATGCCCGAGATTGAGCAGCGCCCGCCGGCCGGTCTCGCGCTCGTCGGCGGCGACGACATCGGCCTTTGCCTGGCAGCTGATGGCAATCGCCTCGATCCGGGCCTCGCCGCCGGCAAACACCGCCTGCCAGTTCTTTTCCAGCCAGGCGAAGAAATCCGGCTTGTCGATCAGGCCGTATTTGGCGACTTCGGCATAGCCCGCCCTGAATTCGCGCAGGCTCAACGTGTCGAGCACGTCGGTATCGGCAAGCACGAGATCGGGCTGATGGAAGACGCCGATCAGGTTCTTGCCGTGCGGCGAGTTGATACCGGTCTTGCCGCCGACGGACGAGTCCACCTGTGCCAGCAGCGACGTCGGGATCTGGATGAAACGCGAGCCGCGCCGGGCGATCCCGGCGGCAAAGCCGGTGAGATCGCCGATGACGCCGCCGCCGAGCGCGATCACCGCATCGTTGCGCTCGATCCGTGCGCCGAGGATCGCCTCGCAGACCGGAATCAGATGTTCGAAACTCTTGGTTTTTTCGCCGGCCGGCAGGACGACTGAAACCGCGTCGATGTCCCTGGCCTTCAGGCTTGCCATCAGCGGCTCAAGATAGAGCGGTGCGACGTGCTCGTCGGTGACGACAGCCATCCGGCGGCCCTTCAGCCGGCCAGCGATTTCACCCGCCGCGGTCGCAATCAGGCCTGGGCCAATGAGGATATCGTAGGAGCGATCGCCGAGATCGACGCGGACGGTTCGGTTGGTGGCGGATGGGCTGGCAGGTGTCATGGCTTCACTTCTTGGGCAGGGCGGCGAGAGCGGCAAGAACCTCTTCCACGATCGCCTCTTTTTTCACGTCGCGGGAGAGCACGGTGAGGTCCGCCTCCGCATAGATCGGGTAGCGGGCATGCATCAGGTTCTCGAGCGTCTGCCTGGGGTTTTCGGTTTTCAGAAGCGGCCGGGTGTCGCGCTTGTTGACGCGTTCCCACAGGACATCCAGCTCGGCATTGAGCCAGACCGACAGGCCGTGCTTCTTGATATGCCGGCGGGTTCGCTCGTTGATATAGGCGCCGCCGCCTGTGGAGATGACGCGCGGGCCGGTGTGCAGCAGCCGCTTGATGACGCGGGTTTCGAGCGCGCGAAATTCCTCTTCGCCATAGGCTGCGAAGAGATCGCTGATCGTCATGCGCGATACGCGCTCGATCTCATGATCGGAATCGATGAAGGGAACACCCAGCACTGTTGCCGTCATCCGGCCGATTGCCGACTTGCCGGCGCCCATCAGACCGACAAAGACGAGGTTCCGTCGCCCCAGCGCGGCCTTCGCTTGGCTGATCAGCGCCTCGGAAACCGGTTCGATCACGTCGCTCATGCAGTTTCAAGTTCCCCGTTCCGCTCCGGTATCGACAAATCGGCGGGAAGCGTCAAGACATGGCAGTATACGACGTCGAGCAGGACGGCGAAAAGTGTGAAACGGTTTGGGGACAGCGTGACGCTTAGGGTTAAGAGTGAACCCGGCCGTTCTTGCACTTGCGAACAGGCATGGTCATATAGACGCCAGCTTTAGGAGTTCAAAATGCCCACCCTGTTCCGGTTCCTGTTCATCTGCGCCATGATCGTCGGGGTGATCTACGGAAGCATGGTGGCGCTGGTGACCTTCGTCGATCCGGTGGAACGCGACGTGACCATCCGCATTCCCTCCGAGAGGGTCAACAAGCCCCAATGATCGACCTCTCCGCCGCCCATATGGAATCCTTCCTGGAGATGATGAGCGCTGAACGGGGCGCGGCCAACAACACGCTTCTGTCCTACGAGCGCGACCTAGAAGACGCCTACTCCTTTCTGAAGCAGCGCGGCGTCAAGCCGACGGAGGCCGCCTCGGAAGATCTGCGCGCCTACCTCTCCCATCTCTCCCAACAGGGCTTCAAGGCTTCGTCGCAGGCCCGCAGGCTGTCGGCGCTCAGGCAATTCTACAAGTTCCTCTATGCCGAGGGGCTGCGCACCGACGATCCGACCGGCGTTCTCGATGCACCGAAGAAAGCCCGCTCCCTGCCGAAGGTGCTCAGCATCGACGATGTTTCCAAGCTGATCGGGCAGGCGGAAATCGAGGCGGCACGGGTGGACGGCGATGTGGTCGGCCGGCTGCGCATGCATGCGCTGATCGAACTGCTCTATGCCACCGGCATGCGTGTCAGCGAACTCGTCTCCCTGCCCGCTTCAGTACTCGTCCAGAACGGTCGTTTCCTTGTCATTCGCGGCAAGGGCAACAAGGAGCGGATGGTGCCGCTCTCCCATTCGGCGATCCGCGCCATGCAGGCCTACGGGACGGCGATGGCCACGGACAACGCAGCACAGAAAACCCCGCCGGCGGAAAGCCCCTGGCTGTTCCCCTCTTCCGGAAAGGCCGGCTACCTGCCCCGGCAGGTGTTTGCCCGCGACCTGAAGGGGCTTGCCGCCCGCGCAGGCATCAAGGTTGCTGCGATCTCGCCGCATGTGCTGCGCCATGCCTTTGCCAGCCACCTGCTTGCCAATGGCGCGGACCTTCGCGCGGTGCAGGAACTTCTCGGACATTCGGACATTTCAACGACACAAATCTACACCCATGTGCTCGAAGAGCGGCTGCATCAGCTTGTCCAGAACCATCACCCTCTTGCCAAACAGGCGAAAAAACAGGATTAGGAGCGCCAGAACCCTTCGCGTAGACATTGGGATCATCATGTCCGCGGCCATTGGCGCAATATGATCGGAAACGCATCTCATGCACAATTATCTCGATTTCGAAAAACCAATCTCGGATCTTGAAGGCAAGATTCACGAGCTGAAGAAGATCGCCAGCGAAGATGAGAGCATCAACACGGCGGACGAGGTCGAGCGCCTTGAAGTGCGCACCCGCGAGGCGATGGCCGAAATCTATTCCAAACTGAATCCCTGGCAGAAGACGCAGGTCGCGCGCCATCCGCAGCGCCCGCACTTCCAGGAATATGCAGCCAGCCTCTTCACAGAATTCACGCCGCTCGCCGGCGATCGCAAGTTTGCCAATGACGAGGCCATTCAGGCCGGTCTTGCGCGCTTCCGCGGCACTCCAGTCGCCGTCATCGGCCAGGAGAAGGGCAACGACACCAAGTCGCGCATCAAGCACAATTTCGGCAGCGCCCGCCCCGAAGGCTACCGCAAGGCGATCCGCATCATGGAAATGGCCGACCGTTTCGGCCTGCCACTGATCACGTTGATCGACACCGCCGGTGCCTATCCGGGCATTGGTGCCGAGGAACGCGGCCAGGCAGAGGCCATCGCCCGTTCGACGGAAATGTGCCTTAATCTCAAAGTCCCGATCGTCTCGGTCGTTCTCGGCGAAGGCGGCTCCGGCGGCGCGATCGCGATCGCCACCGGCAACCGCGTCTATATGCTGGAACATGCGATCTACAGCGTGATCTCGCCGGAAGGTGCCGCCTCGATCCTGTGGCGCGACTCGACCCGCGCCAAGGAAGCGGCGACCAACATGAAGATCACTGCCGAGGACCTGAAATCGCTGGGGATTATCGACGGCATCATCGGCGAGCCTGTGGGCGGTGCACATCGCGATCCGGACGCCGTGATCGACAAGACCGGTACCGTGATCGCCGATGCGCTGAAGGAACTGTCCGGACGCACCGGTGAGCAGTTGCGGTCCGATCGCCGCCAGAAATACCTGGCCATCGGCCGCCAACTTTAAAGATATTTATGGATTCCGTGGGTTTGCCCGGCAAAAACCGGGCGAACGGTCCTACCTTGGCCATATTCTTAGGCTTTGGAACGGCTGGGGTAAGGCGGCCCTGCAAGGTTAAGATTTTGTGAAGTATAAGGACGTATTGATTCCTCGTGGTCCGCTTCCATGGGGGCGCCGCGTTCAACATCTATCCCGATGGACCTTTGCCGATGCGTTTGACACATCTCGTTGCCACCGCCGCCATCACCGCGCTGCTTGCGGGCTGCACCGCCAATGAGGCCATGGACACGGTCGATGTCGACCTGAAGAAAGTCTCCAGCAAGGTCAACTACCAGCTTTCCGGCAAGATCGTCCAGAAGATGCAGGCCATGAGCATGGCGAAGGAATCGCCGATCATGCTGCGCATCTTCAAGGAGGAAGGCGTGCTCGAAGTCTGGAAGGCCAACGCCTCCAACCGCTTCGAGATGCTGCGCCAGTACAAAATCTGCGCCTGGTCGGGTAAGCTCGGCCCCAAGGTCAAGGAAGGCGACCGGCAAGCGCCGGAGGGCTTCTATCCGATCTCGCCGGGCCAGATGAACCCGAACTCCAGCTACTATCTCGCCATCAACACCGGTTATCCCAATCGCTACGACCAGGCCAACGGCCGCCACGGCTCGAACCTGATGATCCACGGCGCCTGCTCGTCGTCCGGCTGCTACTCCATGACCGACGAGCAGATGCAGGAAATCTTCGCGCTTTCCCGCGATGCCTATAAGGGTGGCCAGCAGGCGATCCAGCTGCAGGCCCTGCCCTTCCGCATGACCGCGGAAAACATGGCGCGCCACCGCAACAGCCCCAACATCGACTTCTGGAACATGCTGAAGCCCGGCTACGACCAGTTCGAGATCACCAAGCGTCCGCCGGAAGTCAACATCTGCGAGAAGAAATACGTCTTCAACCAGCAGACGGACGGCAAGTTCAGCCCGACCGGCCAATGCCCGGCGATGTCGACACCTGCGGTCTTGCAGGGAGCACTCGCAGCCTACAACAAGAAGTACAATGAGGAATACGCCCAGGCGATCAAGAAGCTCGACGGCATGGTCTGGTACGAACCCACCGAGGCCGAGCGCAAGGCGATCGTTGCCAAGCAGCGCGTCGGCAAGGAGCTGGCGTATGCACCAACCGGTACCTCGCTCGACGCCGGCAAGCTGATGAAGGTCGCTGACCTCGAAAAGCAGGAGGCACGCCGCCGCGAGCTTGAGGAAGCCAAGAAGGCGATCGAGATCCAGACGGCGGAACTCGAAAAGTCCACCCGCAACGGAAAGAACGTGCCGGTTCCGGTGGAAAATCCGCTGCCGCGCCCGGTCGAAACGGTCTCAGTCGAACAGACGGCTGCCAGGAAGGGCTTCTGGGGAGGCCTCTTCTCCAACAAGGGCGGCGATAGTGCGCAACAGCTGGAGCCGGCTGCCGCAGCGCCTGCTGATACCGTGCAGCAACCGGCAGCGGTGGCCACAGCCCGGGCGGCCGGCACGGAGACGACACAGAAGCCGGCCGAAGCGGCGACACAGGCAACCGCCGCAACAGAGACCGCACCCGTGGCTGAACAGATTGCCGATCCTGCGCCTGCCAGGAAGGGTTTCTGGGGCAGCCTGTTTGCCAAGAGCGGCGATGATGCGCGGAAGTATCAGCCTGCGGCCGTAACGCCTGCCGACACGGCAATTCAGCAACCTGCCCTTCAAAAACCCGTCGCGGATACCGCCAAGCCCGCCGCCGTCGAAATGGCGCAGAAGCCGGCTGACGCGGCGACACAGGCAACAGCTGCAACCGCGACCGCACCTGTGACCGAACAGGCGGTTGTCGAACAGCAGCCGAAGAAGCGCCCGTTCTGGAAGATCTGGGGCAATTGATGCCTGAGACCGGCGGTCTGCTCTACGATCTCAAGGGGCTGAAATGCCCCTTGCCTGTCCTGAAGACCCGCAAGCGCATGCAGACCCTTGCTCCCGGCGCACTGATCACGGTCGAGACCACCGATCCGCTGGCAATCATCGACATCCCGCATTTCTGCAACGAGGACGGCCACAGGCTGGAGCAATCGGAAGCCATGGATCACGGCCATAGGTTCGTGATCCGCAAAAAGACCTAATCAACTGGTTCAAGGCAGGGCTGGCCCCGAGGGCGTGCCGATCCTGGCATGTGCAAACCGATTTACATCCTCAGACCCGGCACAGCCAGCGGATTGTCTTCCAATGCCTGCCGGTCGGGCCGGTCGATGCGTGGCTTGCCGGTGAAGGCGTCGAAGAGATCGCGCACGAAGGCCTCCGGCAGGTCCTTGGTGATCAGCACCATGCGAGTGCGGCGGTCAGTGGGGTCCGGCCAGGCAGCCATGCGCTGCGGCGTGTGGAACACCGTCTGAACCCCGTGCAGGATCAGCGGCCTGTCGGGATTGTCGGACATGGAGACGATCGCCTTCATCCGAAGCAGCTTCTCGCCATGGGCGGAGCGCAGGAGATCGACGAACATTTCCAGCGCCATCGGATCGATCGGCCGATCATGGACGATGCTGAAGGAACGGATATCCGCGCCGTGGCGGTTTTCGTCGTGATGATGGTGGTGATGCTCATGGTCACAATGCTCATGACCGTGGTGGTGGTGGTGGCCGTCATGATCGTGGTCGTGGTGATGATCGTGATCCGCCGCCTCGTCCTGGAGCCAGCGCCCGACATCGGCAATCTTGGTCGCCGGATCGTAGAGCCCGCAATGAAAAAGCTCGGCCTTGCCTGCTTCCGGCAGATCGCCATCGATCATCGGCGCACGCGGATTGAGCTCACGCAGCCGCGCTTTCAGCGAGATCACCGCATCCGGCGTCGCCAGCGATAGTTTGCTGATCACCAGCCGGTCGGCCATGGCGACCTGCTTGACTGCTTCCTCGTGATTGTTGAGCGTCGAAAGCCCGTTGACCGCATCGACGACGGTGACGACGCCGTCGAGCCGGTAGCTCTGGGCGATGACCGGATTGCCCATCACCGATTGCAGCACCGGCGCCGGGTCGGCAAGGCCGGTGGTTTCGATGACGACGCGCTTCAGCGGCTTGATCTTGCCGGTCTGCATCCGGTCCATCAGGTCTGCGAGCGTATCGACGAGTTCGCCGCGAACCGTGCAGCAGAGGCAGCCGTCGGACAGCTCGATGATGCCGTCGCTCGATGCCTCGACCAGAAGATGATCCAGCGAGACATCGCCGAATTCATTGATGATGACGGCGGTATCGGTGAGGTCCGGATCCTTCAGGAGCCGGTTGAGCAGCGAGGTCTTTCCAGCCCCGAGAAAGCCGGTGAGGATCGACACCGGCACGGCGTTGAGAACAGGGCTCATGATTTTTCCGATCGGGGCTTAGAAAACGGGACGGGGAACCGGGATCGGCACATTGGCGACGTCGCCCTGCGCGGTCTCGGTCTGCCCCTTGACGCTTCCAGCCTTTTCCGTGCCCGGGATAAGGCCCGCGGCAACGAGGTTCAGCGGCCGGTCGATCTGATGAATATAGGGCGACATAAGTTTCTGCCGGCCGACTTCATCGCGATTTTCCGAACGGATCTTGGCAGCCTTCGGATTGCAGATTTCCTTGCTGACATCGGCAACCATGTCACGGGTTTCGCCGTAAGGCGCGATCTGGGTGAGCCCGGGCTTGCCGACGCCGGTCGATGTCAGGCCGAGTTGCAGCAGCCGCGCCGATTCATCCGCCCGGCCGCCGAGACTATCGGCACCCAGGACGACGGAAACGACGGCCCGGCCGTTGCGGGTCGCCGACGACACCTGATTGAAGCCGGACGCGCAGATAAAGCCGGTCTTCATGCCGTCTGCACCGTCGAAGCGGCCGATCAGCATGTTGAGATTGGGATAGTTCTTCTTGCCGGTGGTAAAACCTTCATAGGCAAAATAGGGCGCGTATTGCGGAAACTCGCGCTTGATGGTGATCGCCAGCACCGCAAGGTCGCGCGCCGTCGTGTACTGGCCGGCGCCGGGCAGCCCATTCGGATTGATGAAATGCGACGACGTCATGCCGATCCGCTTGGCTTCGGAGTTCATCAGGTTGACGAAGGCGGGCTCGGACCCGGCGACCGTTTCGCCGATCGCCACCGCGATATCGTTGGCCGACTTGATCAGTAGCATCTTCAGCGCGCTGTCGAGTGTCACCGCCTGACCGGGCTTGTAGAACATCTTGCTCGGCGGCTCGCCGGCAGCGTTCTTCGTCATCACGACCGGCGACTCGAGCGTCAGTTGTCCGGACTTCAAGGCGCGGAATGTCGTATAGGCCGTCATCAGCTTGGTGAGCGAGGCCGGATACCACTTCTGGTAGATTTCCTGCTGCTCATAGACCTTCAGGGAATTGACGTCGACAACCAGCTGCGGATTGGCAGCACTTGGCAGGGCGGCGGCCAGAAGCGACGCGCAGGCGCCCGTGAGCACTGCCAACAGCTTCACCATGCCGGTCTTGCGAATTCCAGTTGTCACCACAATCAAACCTCGAAATTTCAGGAATTGCCTCGTATCGTCCGGCTATTTAACCTATATGGCGAGGTGATGGCAAAGACCATTCTTCAGCGTCGATGCCAAAAATCCCGTGCCCCATCCCCGCAATGGACCGACAGGAACCAACAATGCCTATTCTGAACCGCGCTGCAGAACTCCAGAATGAAGTCACCGAATGGCGGCGTCATCTGCACACGAAGCCGGAACTCCTGTTCGCCGTGGAAAATACGGCAGCTTTCGTCGAAAATAAACTGCGGGAATTCGGGGTTGACGAAATCGTGACCGGCCTTGGCCGCACCGGCGTCGTCGGCCTGATCAAGGGCAATCTCGGCGAGGGCCGCACGATCGGCCTGCGCGCCGACATGGACGCCCTGCCGATGACGGAAACCAGCGGCAAGCCCTGGGCCTCGACCACGCCCGGCAAGATGCATGCCTGTGGCCATGACGGCCATACCGCCATGCTTCTGGGGGCGGCGAAATACCTCGCCGAGACCCGCAACTTCAAAGGCTCGGTCGCGGTGATCTTCCAGCCTGCCGAAGAAGGCGGCGGCGGCGGCAACGAGATGGTCAAGGACGGCATGATGGAGCGGTTTGCCATCGAGGAAGTGTACGGCATGCACAACATGCCGGGCATGCCGCTTGGCCAGTTCGGCACCCGCACCGGCCCGATCATGGCCTCGACCGACGAATTCACCATCACCATCGACGGTCGCGGCGGACATGCGGCCCAGCCGCACAAGACGATAGACCCGATCGTCGTCGGCTCGCAGCTCGTCAACGCGTTGCAGACGATCGCCTCGCGCACCGTCGATCCGCTGGCCTCGGTCGTCGTTTCGGTGACGAAATTCAATGCAGGCTTTGCCCATAACATCATCCCGGAACAGGCAATCCTTGCCGGCACGGTCCGCACGCTGATGCCGGAGGTGCGCGATCTCGCCGAAGCCCGCATCAAGCAGATTTCGGAAAGCCTCGGCTCCGCCTATGGCGCCAAGATCCGCGTTTCCTACGGCCGCAACTATCCCGTCACGGTCAACCATCGTCAGGAAACCGTGCACGCGCTTTCGGCAGCCGCGAGCATTGCAGGCGAAGCCCAGGTGTCGGGCGATCTCGATCCGATGATGGGCGGCGAGGATTTCTCCTACATGCTGCTCGCCCGCCCCGGCGCCTTCATCTTCATCGGCAACGGCGACTCTGCCGGTCTGCACAATCCCGCCTATGACTTCAACGACGAAGCGATCCCGCACGGCATCTCCTATTGGGTGCAGCTCGCCGAAATGCGGCTTGCAGCTTGAGGCGTAGGGATTGCCGATGCATGAGATAGACAAGATCGACCGGCGGATCCTCAACATCCTCCAGGCGGACGGCCGGATCACCAATCTGGAACTGGCCGACCGCATCGGCCTGTCTCCAACGGCGACCAGCGAGCGGCTGCGCCGCCTGCTGAAGGAAGGCTATGTTTCAGGTTTCGGCGCCAAGCTCGATCCGCACAAGCTCGGCTTCGGCCTTCTCGTCTTCATCGAGGTCATGCTCGACAAGACCACACCGGAAGTCTTCGACAAGTTCGCCGCCGCCATCAAGCAGGCGCCGGCGGTACTCGAATGCCACATGGTCGCCGGCGGCTTCGACTATTTGGTCAAGACCCGCTTCGAGGACATGAACGCCTATCGCAGCTTCCTCGGCCAGGTGCTCTGGACCCTGCCCGGCGTCAAGGAAACGCGGACCTATGCGGTGATGGAAGAGATCAAGAACGACGGGCCGTTGCCGCTGGTTTGAGGAGGCGGCACTGCCTCCGATCGCGCGCATGACCAAGTATATCAGCCTCCCCTTTTAAACCGCCCTGGATTGTGCTTACGCTTCTGCGCGGCTCGATCATCGAGCCATTTTTTTGAGGGGTCCAATGAAGAAGATCATAGTCACCGCCGCACTCTTGCTCGCGGCCGTATCCAGCGCGAACGCGCAAACCGTCAATGCCGGAAAATATACCGTGGAGGGCACCAATCTCGATGGGTCGAGCTATTCCGGCACCGCCGAAATAACGCTGGCCAGCGAGACGACCTGCGTCATCGAATGGGATACCGCCGGCGTGAAATCGACCGGCGCTTGCATGCTCAACGGCAATGCGTTTGCGGCAGCCTATGTGCTCGGCGACGCGCTGGGGCTCGTCGTCTACAAGGTGAACGGCGACGGCACGCTTGACGGTAGCTGGACCATTACCGGCAAGGATGGTGCAGGTACGGAGACGCTGACGGAAGCCAACTAAACTGTTGGTGGCAGGCGGAGAGGAGACTGAGTGCCCCTCGGCCTCTGACCGCTCGTCCTGCTTCTAACGGAAGGCAACAGCCTCAGCCGGCTCTCTAGACGAGCCCAGCCGGACCTCAAGGGTGGGCTCGTCCTCACGCCGGAGCGGCACCTCGCCACAGTCGCAAAGCTGCTGATCGCTGATCATTTGCGCCAGGATCTTCAAGGATTCCACCGGCGGCGTACCTTTATTCACTTCGGCCCGAATGCGCCGCAGCCTGAGCAACATCAGCGCAGAATCTGCAAAATTGTCGTTCAAGCTCATCTACTGGTCCGAACACACCGAAAAAACCTAGCCTGACTGTAGCTTGCACGCGGATTTTCGCAATTGTCACTTTGCGTCAGTGAGTTTTTGCCCAGCGGAATTTCGTTTGCTCAGAAAGCACCAGCAAAGGCGTTGGGCCGTTGGCAGACCGGCACGCCTGGACGTGCCGGTCTGCCTGGACATTCAAAGCGGCCTACAGCGTCGCCATGTCGATGACGAAACGGTAGCGCACGTCGCTCTTGATGACGCGCTCATAGGCTTCATTGACCTGGTCCATGCGGATCAGTTCGATTTCGGAGACGATGTTGTGCTCGCCGCAGAAATCGAGCATTTCCTGCGTTTCCTTGATCGAGCCGATCATCGAACCGGCGATCGAGCGGCGGGCCGGAACCAGCGCGAAGGCATGCACGGGCACCGGCTTTTCCGGAATGCCGAGCAGCACCAGCGTGCCATCGACCTTCAGCAGGCCGAGATAGGCGTTCCAGTCGATTTCCGCCGAGACGGTGCACAGGATGAGGTCGAACGTGCCGGCCAGCGTCTTGAAGGTTTCGGCATCGCTGGTGGCGTAGTAGTGATCGGCGCCGAGCTTCAGGCCGTCTTCCTTCTTCGACAGCGACTGGCTGAGCACGGTCACGTCAGCACCCATTGCATGGGCGAGCTTGACGCCCATATGGCCAAGGCCGCCCATGCCGACGACCGCCACCTTCTTGCCGGGACCGGCGCCCCAGTTGCGCAGCGGCGAATAGAGCGTGATACCGGCGCACAGGAGCGGTGCCGTTGCCTCGAAGGGAAGGTTCTCCGGAATGGAGAGGACATAGCCTTCCTTGACGACGATATGATCGGAATAGCCGCCCTGCGTCGGCGTCTCTCCATCGGCTTCGACACCATTGTAGGTCGGTACGAGGCCGGGCATGTACTGTTCGAGATCGACATCGCGGCTGGCGCAGGTCGTGCATGAATCGACGAAGCAGCCGACGCCGACCCGGTCGCCCACTTTGAACTTCGAGACCTTCGAGCCGACAGCCGTCACGATGCCGGCGATCTCATGGCCGGGAACCATGGGGAAAGCCGAATTTCCCCACTCGTTTCGGGCCTGATGAATGTCCGAATGGCAGATGCCGGAATATTTGATGCTGATGACGACGTCGTCCTCGCGGGGTTCGCGCCGCTCAAACGTGAAGGGCTCAAGCGGTTTCGACGCATCGGTCGCCGCATATCCTCTTGCCAGGGCCATAGGTCACTCCTTTATTCTGTGAAGCGGGGATTGTGATGGAAGCACGAACGGCCTCTCCCCGGAAGCGTACTATGCAGAGAGCGGCGAACAGGCGTTAGAGCGATCCTGCAAAATTATTGTACGATCCTGCAAAACATGTCGCCGGAGTTTTGCAAACATGCGGTAAGACACTAATTCTCGGGTTGCGTGAACATATCTAAATAGCTGGAAAGCCTTTCGATTATGACAGATTCAAGAACCCCGCGCAGTCAGGAACTGATTGATCTCATTGCCCGTTACGCCACGGAAGATGGCGATCACCCAACCGCGATCCCGAGTTTGAGCATCCACAGACACTCCGGAACCGGGATGAAGGCCTGCGGCTCCTACAAGCCGGGCCTGGCGTTGATTGCGCAAGGCGCCAAGCAAGTCGTGCTCGGCAGCGACATCTACCGCTATGGCGGCGCCGACTACCTGCTCACGTCGATCGATCTGCCTGTCACCACCCAGATTATCGAAGCCTCGGTCGAAAAGCCCTATCTGAGCATGATATTCCACATCGACACCGCCAGGATCGCGGATCTGATCGAGCGCGTCGGCAATGAGCGTACCCCTTCCGCCACCCGTGGCATGGCGGTCAGCACACTGACGCCGCAACTCGAAGACGCGGCCATCCGCTTGTTGCAGTTGCTGGGCACGCCCCGCGACATACCGGCGCTCCTGCCGCTGATCGAGCAGGAGCTCATCTACCGGCTTTTGACCGGCCCCCAGAGCGGCCGTCTGCGCCAGATGGCGATAGCCGACAGCCAGTCGCACCAGGTCAGCCGCGCCTGCATCTGGCTGAAGGAGCACTACGCGCTGCCGCTGAAGATCGAGGAGCTGGCCCATCGCGTCAGCATGAGCGTTTCGTCGCTGCACCATCATTTCAAGGCGATCACCGCGATGAGCCCGATGCAATACCAGAAGCAGTTGCGCCTTCAGGAAGCGCGCCGGTTGATGCTGGAGGAGATGCTCGATGCGGGCTCGGCCGGCCACCAGGTCGGTTACGAAAGTCAGTCGCAGTTCAGCCGCGAATATGCCCGCCAGTTCGGCGAACCGCCGCTGCGCGATGTCGGCCGCGTGCGCCGGAGCCTGATGGACCGGCTGACCGGCGGCATGGAGATATTGAGCGAGGGATGATCGATCCGTCCGAGCCCCGCCTCATGGAACACCTGAACTGGACTGCTTCGCAAACGCGGCCGCGGAAGAAGACATATCGCTAATATTAGCGATCGACCCAACACCGCGACTCAGCGATACCTTGTAACAGAGGGGGAACACTCATGATGCCGGTCACGGTACGAATGAGTTCATGGCAGCAAGGACGCCTGCTGTGCGAGCCGACGCTGCTGACGGAGATCGGACTGCGCGAAACCCTGCTGATGGCGTTTGATCATGACGAGGCCCTGGTCAATTTCGTCTGCCGGCAGGTAGAGGAAACCGGCGCTTACGAACTCTCCAGCCAGAGCGACGAAACCACCACCATGATCGAGAAGATCCTGCATTCCTGACAGCCGGGTAGCGACGGCTCCGGTTTTCCACCGATAATTGTCCCGATCGCTAAAGTTTTAGCTTTTTTCCCGACGGCACTTTAACGGCGTTTGCGTACCGTAAGGCGACAAAAGCGGAGGAGCGTGCCATGACGGAACATCCCAGAGATGCCTATTCAGCCTTCGCGGAAGATCACCGCGAACTCGGGGCACAAAAACGGGCGTTTTCACCGACCCTGCGCATCAAGGCCATCGCCGCGGCCGTGATCATCGGCGTGTCATTCTGGGCCGCGGTGATCTATTTCGTCACGCGCTAGGTGGTCTTCGGGTCCCACCCTGCCTCCTGTGCATCTCCTCAAGAGAAACTGTGAGACGCTACCATCTGAGAGGTATCCGTGCCTCTCATCACGGCTAGAAGTAAGGCTGCAAACCTGAGCCACGCCCACCGGCAACGCGGCCATTTGTGCCCGCCATTCCACATCACCAACCGGAAATGATGTTACAACGCGAAACAATTTGCGATGTCTTTTTTCGGAACGATCGCTCGCTTGCTCGCATTGTCGATCACATGGCCATGACAAAACGAAAGGAGTGAGCCATGAAAACCAAGATCCTGATCCTGACCACCGCCGTTCTCGGCATGATGTCCACCGCTGCCCTTGCAGAAGACGGCGCCATTACGGGCGCTGCCGGCGGCGCGGTCACGGGCGCCATCGTCGGTGGCCCGGTCGGCGCCGCCGTGGGCGGTACCGTCGGCCTGATTGCCGGCGCCGCGATCGATGCACCGCCGCAGAAGGTTGTGACCTATGTCGAACAGCAGCCGATCCAGCAGTCGGTCGTCGTTGAACAGCCGCTGGTCGTCGGCAAGCCCATCCCGCAGGACGTGGTGCTGGTCCCCGTGCCGGAAGACACCCGCTATGCCTATGCGGTCGTCAACAACCAGCGTGTGATCGTCGATCCGCGGACCCATACGGTCGTACAGGTCCTGCAGTAAGCGGCCGATCGCATGAAATGAAAGGGGCGGACGGTGTCCGCCCTTTTTGTTGGAAGCCGGTTTTAAGAGGCCGCTTGCGACTGTCACAATCGGGGCGTACATTGGCATCACCAAGTCCCTCGCGCTGTTGACCGCGGATGTACCGGCGGCGGCGTGAGGTGACTACGGAAAGGTCGGGTTTGCCCGACCTTTTTTGTTGGCCGGCCGATCTACGCGACCGCCTTCCTTACTCCCTTCGGAGAGATTTTATTTCCGCGTGCATTCTGCCACTCTGCATCTATGGGGAGTGTTCTGACCACGGGGGGAACCATGAATCTTTCTAAGGGCGCGAAATTAGTTTGCTTCGTTGCTTCTTTGACGCTGCTTTCGGTCAACGAAGCATTCGCGCGTAGCCGTCGCATAAGAGTCCCGGATTGGATGGAGCCTTATATGGCCATATTTCTGGTCGCCATGTTATTAGGCTGTCTGGGAGTGTTGGTGACAAAGCCGCGCGGAGTGCCTGCCAGGGAGCTTTCTCGGATTAAAACTTCTCCCCTCTTAAACTTCTTCCGCGTATTCCTTGGCACCATGTTTGCGTTTTTCATGGTTATGCTGTTTGCAGGCATGATCCTTGTTCGCCTCGAGTAAAGTGCCGCATTCCCACAGACGCGCGTCAGACCCTGGTCGGCGAGCGGGCATGTGGGGCGGGAATACGGCCCATTCGAACCGCTTCGGCGTATCCGTCCAGTATGGCACCCATCAGGAAGAAACCTTTGCGGGCGGCCGGCACCATGAACCCTCGTCGAACAGGTCATGGAACGTGTTCACGCCGATGTGCAGGGCGTTGGCCGCGTCGGCGGCGCAGTCGCGAAGCGGCTTCTGTCCCGATAGATCGTCATACGGCCTCATGCACTACTTCAGATGGATGAGATTCAAATGGCATTTACCTCGTCTGATCGAAAGAGACACCATAAGCGTCGACATGACACTGCAGTCCAGGAGGTGCATTCTCAACGGTCTACTTTTGGCACAAAAGGGAGGCCATGATGACATCAAGAAAGTTAGTGCAAACTGTCGCTCTCAGCATCGGGATTCTGTTTGCCGGTGCAAGCGTTGTAGCCTACGCAGGCGACTACTGCCCGCCTGACACCACCGCCAAGGGAAACAACGGATGGGGACAGGAGAAAAATCAAGGCATCAGTGACGGTACCAACAACGGCAGCGACAATGGTGGCACGGCAGACACGAAGACTGCCAGCACAGAACGGTAATTTCGTTTGAAATGGCATTCGGCGGCGGCTTCCAGTTGCCGCCGAGTCCTTGCTACCCTGCCTTTTTCGAGGCGCGGGCGAGATTCGACACGGCCCACGCCGAATACTCGTTGATGAAACCCTGATTGCCGGTGGTTTCGGCCAAGGTCGAAAAGATGGCCTTCTCCATGGCGGGCGATGATGCGCTTGAGCATCCCTACGGCTCTGGTCTGGCCGGTAGACTTAGCCGTTCGGCGGCGAACCGCAATAGTTCCCAAGGATGCAGTGCGGCCTGCGGGTGTTGTTTGTCACCATCAGTTGCAATGTGTGGGAATTGGCGGGATTAAATGGGAATTTCCTGGAATGTCCCGGGAACAATAGAAATTTTCCCCAACAGGATGTTCCCCTGCGCAATGAATTTGACAGTCCACTGCCCGGCTCGGCTACAGCGATCGTCTTTCGATCTCCCTTTTTTCAAAGTTCCTTCGAAAAATCGATCTGCGGTTTGAAGCGTCTTCAAACCGCGTGTAATCTTGAGTTACAGGGCTCGCTCTCAATTGATCGCAGCAAACAAACAGACCCCATGGAGGTCGAAAAATCGAATTTGAAACCCACAGAGGGGCGCTTTTTCGTTTCACTGAACATTATCTAGGGAACTCAAGTACTTAATCGGTTCGGGTGCCGGATAGTTTTCCACGACCAAACTTGTGGAGGAGGTTTGTCCCGGGTAATCCGCGGAAGGATGGATCGCCAGTACAGGATTTTGCCGCCGGTCAATCAATGGCTGTAGGAGCTGGTTGACTGGAGGTCAGAAATGAACATCAAGAGCCTTCTTCTCGGCTCCGCTGCAGCTCTCGCAGCAGTATCCGGCGCACAGGCAGCTGACGCAATCGTAGCTGCTGAGCCGGAACCAATG
>NZ_JAOYTJ010000010.1 GCF_025846855.1 Pararhizobium sp. BT-229 | reverse complement strand
AGGATGCGAAGGAAAAACAATTTCTGCATTCACGGTTGCAGGTCAAAGGTTCGCTTGAATCGAAGTCCGGGCATGCCGAGACTGGCGCTTAGAAGACGGAGCTTGGGCAAGGCAAAAAAAGGTCGCCTTCTAGACGGCCCTTCTTAATTATTGCGATGCGATCAGGCGACCTTCTTGCGCCCTTCGGGTTCATCTGGCCTTCGGTCTCGTCCTGTGCTTCAGGGAGGCCGCCTTGCCTTCAGGCGATTGTGCCGGGCGTACCATTTTTGGCAGCGCCTTCAGGATCGAAATAGATGTCCCTGAGCGTGTCAAGGAACAGGTCGTCCCCGATTGTCAATGGCGCACCAGGCTTGCCGGCACGATAACCAAGAGGCGGGTGCGCCAGTCTGGTTCGGCGAATGACAATGCGCCAGCAGTGGAGCTTCGGTTGCGAAAGCAGCGAGCCCGCGATGCGGACTTGGAACTTTAACCGTCCTTCGAAGTTGGTAAGTTTCGTAGACTAGGAACGCCGATGGCCGCAGATAACCTGCTGAATGATCCGGTTGCAGATCTCGCCTCCCGGCCAGCTACTGGCACCTTCGCGACTAGAAGAAGGGCAGCTTCTTCTGTAACGGCTGCCTCGCAGCAGCAAACCGCGTGACCATCATCTATATGGAGCAACCGATGAGCAATTCCGAAACGACAACGAACCACAAGACAATCCAAGAGTGGGCCGAAGCGCGAGACGGTCGACCCTCCGCGATCCGCACGAAGGGAAGGGGCGGTGTCCTTCGCATCGACTTTGGCGAAAAAGAAGAAGACTTCGACGAAATCAGCTGGGAGGAGTTTTTCAAGATTTTTGACGAAAACAAGCTGGCCTTCCTTTACCAGGACAAAACGAAAGACGGCGAGACCAGTCGTTTCAACAAGTTCGTTGAGCGCTGATCAACAACTGTATCGCTGTGCGGTGTCAGGCACAAAGCGAGCGATTGCGACCGGACTTCAAGGCACTCACTCAGAGGCTGTACCCGTGCCCAGCGGAACTCGTTCCCTTAGCGAAGACCATCTGATTGAACGTCAGCGACGCGTTTACCGGTTTTGGGCTCCGGTCTATGACCGCCTTTATGCAGGCATCCTGGCGGATGCTCATGGCAAGATCATTGAATTGGCCTCGGCGGAAGGCGGCCGCGTCTTAGAGGTCGGAGTCGGAACGGGACTATTGCTACCCAAATACTCCAGAAGGTGTCACGTTACAGGCATAGACATTTCGAATGAGATGATAGCGAGAGCCAGAGATAAGATTGCGGCTCATGGCCTTGATCAGGTCGACTTGCGCGTCGGCAACGCCCAATGCCTGGAATTTCCACCGAATAGTTTTGACGTGGTGATCTTGCCCTTCGTTCTCACCCTTTTGCCTGATCCGGAGGGCGCGCTTGAGGAGTGCCTTCGCGTCCTGAAGCCGGAGGGAACGATCGTAATTGCAAGCAAGATCAGTGATGGTGCTGGCGTCGTCGGTCTTGTCGAGCGAATCTTGGCCCCTTTTGTTGAGGCGATCGGCTGGAGCGCGACCTTCCGGTCTCAGCGTCTTTTGAGGTGGATCGACGGCCACTCATCCGTTGAGGTGATCGATTGGTTGTCATCAGCCCCCGTCGGGCTTTTCAAGGTCATCAAGTTGCGCAAGTCCTACCACTCACCAGTCCAGTAACCGTTGACTGGGCGCAGGGCAGGTCGAGGCGCCTCCACGGCAAGCCCACGGCGGCACGCCACGTTGCTGACCAGCTCCGCTCCCATCTAGATCAGGTCATGGGGTTAAATCACCCACCCATTTCGATAAGGTAGTCGATGATCTTCGCGGATCAGGTGAGGCTGCCTTCTGGCAGATCATGTGTCGACGCCGCCCACTCTCCTTCGAAACCGCGTAAATGGAAGTACCTTACGGTAACAAGAAAGAAGTTCGTTGTAACAGAAGTCTAAATTGGGGGGATGTGTGCCCGCCGCGCCGCGCACGATTTTGCCGACCTGGGCGTCATTATTGACGCGCGCTTTTCTCTGGGATGGATTTTACCGCCCGGCCCTCTAAAAGGCCTTGTTTGACCCATGCGACTTCTTATCTCAAATCGAAAGCTTCGACCTTGGAGCCCGACATGAAAAACCAAATTGCCGCATGTGCGCCTGTCGACCAATCGGTCGAAATCATTCTGCCCGAAAGCGATCACTGCCTTCGGGAGGGGAACGCGTGCGTCTGTTGCGGACGGCGCTCGTGGACTGACGCAGACGGCTGCGGTATCTGCGACGAATGCCTCGCGCTCGACGCTACGATACACGTCGCAACTCGACGTCTTCAGCCGCGGGCGCACTAGTGGAGAAAGCCATCTCAACCGAATTCTTCCCTGCCAGCTAAACCCGGTTGGGCTCGTCCGTCAGCGTCGACTTGAGACGCGGGCACGGCAGCATCGGAACCACCCTTCTTCAGTGACCGCGTCAACTTCGCCTTCCACGCGGCCCGCCGCCTGTTCTCCGCGGCGGCCGCCGCATCTTCCTCCCGCCATTCGTCGACGACGCCACGGTCGAGCACGTCCTCGACAAGCATTGGGTCGAAGACGTGAAATGTGATCTTCTTGGCGCGACCACGAAGCTACACCGTGCGTGTCCCGGCACTGGGCAGCCGCCCGTCCGCAAGCCACCGATGCCTTTCCGTCGTGGAGATCGTCAGGATGTCCTGGATTTCGCGGGGAATGACGGGCAGACTTTCGATGCCTTCTAAAGCGTCGGTCCCACCGCTGAAGCAGTGCGAAACTCATCCTTTGCGCTTTCAGGCAGGACCAATGTGAGAACCCGCCCGCTGATGTTCGAGCGATTTCCGTACCGAAAATGGCGGACGGGCGCGTATTTCCAGGAGGATGCCCTTGGCGCGAACCGACGACCCGAGCGTTCGCCGCAGGCGGCAACGTCCATTGCTCGCTCGTTTCCCGTGGCTCATTCGTCTTGTCGACGAATAAGCAATGCCAAAGCCCGCAACTGGGACAATCGTAAGCATTGCAGGGTGACTATCGCTAATGCTTAGGCGGCCGATGGCCAAATATAATTGTGAAGCGATGTACGGTGTGCGAACATATCGCGTCTGCCGTGTCACCCGGCAGATAGTGAGTAGGCGAAGTAATGGCCGACGAAACATCTGGCAATGCCGGGCGATCTGGTCGTGCCAAACGGGAATCCGTCCGAACCAAGAAAATAGCCGTGAATTCGGACGTTGGCACGTCAAAGCAGAGCGTCGACGAACACACCTCGCTCGCAACGAACGACGCCATGCCACAGTCGCCCATGCCGATCGTCGGTATTGGTGCTTCGGCGGGCGGCATTGAGGCCTTGGGCCGTTTCTTTGACGCCATGGCCCCCGACAGCGGGTGTGGCTTCGTCGTCGTGCTGCATCTCGATCCCAAACACGAGAGTGAGATGGCGCACATTCTGAGCGCCCGCACGGCAATGCCGGTCGCCCAGGTCAGGGATGGGATGCCGATCGAGCGGGATCATGTCTACGTCATCGCTCCTGACACCGAGCTGAGGGTGCAGGAAGGCAAGTTGCGTGTGTCCAGACCATCCACGTTCCGGGGTCTGCGTCATCCGGTCGATGTGCTTTTTGCCTCGATTGCGTCATCGAAGCGCGAGCGCGCGATCGCCATCGTGCTGTCCGGCACAGGAAACAATGGCTCGCAGGGGCTGCAGGAGATCAGGGCCGAAGGCGGTATGAGCCTGGTTCAGTCTCCCGAAACAGCCAAATTCGATGGCATGCCGAGAAGCGCCATTGCGGCGGACATGGCAGATCATGTCCTTGCTCCGGAAATGATGCCCGAGGTGGTCCTCCGTTACATCGGCCACGGTTATGTCGCCGCTCCAGCCGAAGCCGATCTTCCTCGGCCCATAAACGGCGAAGCAACGGTGGAGCAGGTTTTGGAGTTTCTGCGCACCCGCGCCGGGCATGATTTCAGTAGTTACAAGCGGAGCACCCAGCACCGCCGGATTTACCGTCGTCAAGGACTGAGGAACATCGAGACCCTGAGGGAATACATAGACGAATTGCGTACCAATCCTGAGGAAGTCCAGACGCTGGTCGCAGACCTGATGATCAATGTCACCGGGTTTTTCCGCGACGCCGAAGCCTGGGAGGTTCTCGCCGAACAGGTGATCAAGCCGTTGATCACCGAGCGCGAGAACGGCGCTTCCATCCGGGTTTGGGTTCCGGCCTGCTCGACAGGCGAGGAAGCCTATTCCATCGCAATGCTGGTAACCGAACTGGCGGAGGCGGCGGGAAAGCGATTCGACCTGAAAGTGTTCGCGACCGATGCCCAGGAAGCGAATCTGCGCAAGGCGCGAGACGGCGTCTACCCGGCGGCGGCCATGATTGGTCTTTCCGTTGAACACCTCCGGCGCTTCTTCGAGAAGCTGGACGGGAGCTACCAGGTCACCAAAGAACTCCGCGACATGGTGGTATTCGCGAAGCAGAACCTTTTGCGTGACCCACCTTTCTCACGGCTCGACCTCGTCTCGTGCCGCAATGTCCTGATCTATATGAAGCCCGATGCTCAGCAGAGGATCATCGCCCTTTGCCATTTCTCCCTCACGCAGAGTGGGCATTTGTTTCTCGGCAATGCTGAAACGGTCGGGCGACACGATGACCTGTTCGAGACGGTGTCGAAGAAATGGCGGATCTATCGCCGTGTCGGCCTCACGCGCCACGATCTTGTCCACTATCCACGGCCGCGGGGGTCCGCAGAGCCGACCAAGGGGGATGAGCCACCATCCCTGCCGCCTGGACCGTCCGTCCCGATGGCCGAAATGGCACGCCGGGCGCTGCTTGAGCGGTTTGCACCAGCGTCGGTGCTGATCGACGTGAAGGGCCGTGTTCTCTATTTCCACGGCGCGACCAGAGACTACCTCGAACAACCCTCCGGTGAGCCTACCAGAGATTTGCTAACCATGGCGCGCGACGGGCTGGCACTCAAGCTTCGGGTGGCGATACGCGAAGCGAGGAAGGACAACAGGGACGTGACCGTCACCGCCCGCGTCCAGGAGGGCAAGTTCAGCCGCTCCGTCGCCATCACGGTCATGCCGCTGACCGCCTCGTCGGCTGGCGGCAACCTCCTCGTGAGCTTCACGCCGGCCCCGAAGGTATCCAAACAAGTCAAGGCGAGCATGCCGGAGGACGCCGGAGAGGCTTCCTCCGGCGAACGTGCCCTTCAGGAAGAGCTGACGACGACCCGCGCCGAACTGCGCAACACGATCGAACATCTTGAGACGGCCAACGAAGAGCTGAAAGCTTCGAACGAGGAAGCCACCTCGATGAACGAGGAGCTTCAGTCCACCAACGAGGAACTGGAGACCTCGAAGGAGGAATTGCAGTCGTTCAACGAGGAGCTGAACACCGTCAACAACCAGCTCCAGCATAAAATCGGTGAACTGGAAGCGGCCACCAACGACCTCAACAACCTTCTGGCCGGCTCGGAGACCGCAACCCTTTTCCTTGATGACAAGTTCCGGATCAAATGGTTCGCGCCCGCGACAAAGGAGCTCTTCGATTTCGTGTCGTCGGACATCGGACGTCCAATCGCCCATTTCGCGCGGAAGTTCTCCGACGAGAATCTGTTGCCGGACGCCGAGACAGTCCTGACGAAACTTACCGCCATCGATGCCGAGGTGCAGAGCGATGCCAGCCGCTGGTATCTGCGGCGCATGTTGCCTTACCGCACACGGGACAATCGCATCGCCGGCGTCGTCGTCACGTTCAGCGACATCACGGAGCGGAAGCGCGCCGCTGATGCGGTCGAAGAAGCGCGCATCTATTCTGAGGCCATCGTCGAGACGATCCGGCAACCCTTGCTGATCCTGAACGGCGACCTGAGGATCCAGTCGGCCAACCACGCCTTCTACAAGCAGTTTCGGGTGCGCCGACAGGAAACCGTGGGCAGGCTTGTCTATGAACTTGGCAACGGCCAGTGGGACATTCCCGGGCTGCGAGCGCTGCTGGACGAGATACTTTCCAAAGACCGCGCGGTCGTCGACTTCGAGGTCGAGCATGACTTTCTGGACATCGGCCGGCATTGCATCGTGCTCAATGCCCGCAAGCTGGCGCGCAAAGGAGACCGCGAAGAACTGATCCTGCTGGCGATGCAGGACATCACCGACCGAAGGAAAGGCGAAGTCGCGGTTCGCCAGGGCGAGCAGCGTCTGAAGGACCTGATCGAAGCGTTGCCGGGTGCGATCTACACGACGGACGCCGAGGGGTTGATCTCCTACTACAACCCTGCCGCCGCCGAAATCTGGGGCCGCGAACCCGAGCTTGGCAAGGAGGAATTCTGCGGGTCATGGCGTATGCAATGGCCGGATGGAACGCCACTACGGCACGACGAGTGCCCAATGGCCGTCGCCCTGAAGGAGGGGCAGCCGATACGTGGCGCGGAGGCTGTGGTCGAGCGGCCGGATGGCGTCCTCGTGCCTTTGCTCGTCTATCCGACGCCGTTGCGCGACGCCTCCGGCGAAATCACGGGCGCGATCAACATGCTGGTCGACATCACCGAGCGCAAGCGAGCCGAAGAGCTTGCCGAGCGCCTTGCCGCGATTGTCGAATCGTCCGACGATGCGATCGTCAGCAAGGACCTCGACGGCATCGTTAGGAGCTGGAACAAGGGCGCTGAACGATTATTCGGCTACACACCTGAGGAGATCGTCGGCAAATCCATCAAGACCGTGATTCCGCCTGACCGGCAAGATGAGGAGAATGACATTCTTGATCGCCTCCGCCGGGGCGAGCATATCGACCACTACGAAACGGTCCGGCTGCGCAAGGACGGCAGCCCCGTCTGGGTTTCGCTGACTATATCGCCGCTGAAGGACGCGCGGGGCAAGGTCATCGGCGCGTCCAAGATCGCGCGCGACATGACCGAGCGCCGGCGCGCCGACGAACACCGGAATACGCTGATGGGAGAGCTCAATCATCGCGTCAAGAACACGTTGGCGATCGTCCAGTCCATCGCATCGCAAACACTTGGCCATGCCTCGACGTTGGACGAGGCCCGCGATGCATTCGGTTCGCGGCTGATCAACCTGGCAAAGGCGCATGACGTGTTGACTCGCGAAAGCTGGGCGAGTGCAAACCTGGCGGAGATCATCGTCGACACTGTCAAGCCACATGCGGGTGGCGAAAACCGCTTCCACATCGAAGGTCCGGACCTGCAGCTTACGCCGAGCGCCGCGTTGGCCTTCGCGATGGCGCTGCACGAATTGTGCACCAACGCAGCCAAATATGGTGCGCTGTCCACCGAAAACGGCCATGTTTCCATCGTTTGGGCAATGGAAGGCGAGGGCGACGAGCGCCGCCTCATCCTGCACTGGGCGGAGAACGGAGGGCCAAAAGTGGTCCCCCCGAAACGCAAGGGCTTCGGTTCTCGCCTGATCGAGCGGGCGCTGGCGGCGGAACTCAATGGCGAGGTGCGCGTTGAGTACCCGCCCACCGGTGTCGTCTGCACGATCGATGCACCCATGCCAGTCGGCCAGGATGGGGTGAAGGACCTTGGCGGCCAACCAGACAGCAATTCGGATTCTGATCGTCGAGGATGAATACCTCGTCGCCCTTTACCTTGAAGACTTGCTGACGGAAATGGGGCACCGGGTGCTCTATTCAGCCAGCCGCATCAACGAAGCACTCCATCTTGCCCGTACTAGTGAGATCGACTTCGCCGTGCTTGACGTAAATCTGGCCGGCACCCAATCCTTTCCTATCGCCGACGTTCTGCGGGCGCGCGGCATCCCGTTCGTGTTTGCGACCGGCTACGGTACCGATGGTCTCATCGACGGGTATCGTCATGAAACGGCTTTGCGCAAACCTTACGAGGCGGCAAAACTGGCAGAGGCGATTGCGCGGGCGGTTCCATCAATCACCCTTTAACCTCCACTGCCCGCCGGCCGCAGCGACTCGACGGGTCAATGGCGTCGGGCAGATGACGCTTTGAACCTGCTGCAATGAGCTTATGAACCGCGCCGGGTTTACCGAGGCAAGATCGTCGTTCGCGGTCGATCCTATGGGGTCATTCGTCAGGGACGGGCGTTCCTTGATGAAAAATCATCTGCCATTGGCCGGCCTCCATTTTCCAGATTGAGCTTCGCAGCGTTTCATGGCTCTTCTGCTTATCAACTGAAGCTCGAATGCTTTTGTAGGTAACCAACACCACGCTGTTTGACAGCGTCGAGACAGAGAAGTCTTCCACCTGTGGCAACGGACCTGCTGGAGACGAACTTTCGCCCTGAAGGGCCTCAATCATGAACTGCTTGTTATAAATCCGCCCGGACCTCCCGAATTCAATGAACTCGTCGGTTAAAAGGTTCGCTACCAGCGCCGACGACAATCTTACGTCGGGACGATGGAGGCTTGTTTCCAGCGAGTAAAGCAGCTCGGGATTAGTTAAGATCAACCGACATTGAAGCTCCAGTGATCATTGCTATGCAGCGATGCTACAAGGAAACGCCGGTTGTTCAATGTCTTTTGGCGCATGCCAGCTGAGGCCGCTGCTTTACACAGCAGGCTTCCTATTGTCTTCATCCAGAACGTCTTTTCGCGGCCCGCGCTTCTCTCCGGGATCGGCACTCGGCCCTCCCACGATGGGGTCAAGTAGATGATATGGTCCAATCTATGCTGCATCCTGATGACGGATCATCGGTATAAACGCCGCCACTAACTCACATCGCCATCGTCCGCGAAGGACCACTTCCGCCGCCACGCGGAACCTTGAATTCGTTCTCCCGATCGCCTCTAAGGCTGACTGCTATGCCGCTGCAGTTGAGATATCCCCGCCCTCGTCCAGCGAAATTCCGAGCCATCTACCCACATGCGATGCATGACAACCGCGAGCCGGCGAGCCAATGCTACGTTGGCTTTCTTTCTGCCATGCCGCTTTGCAATGTTCATGGCCCAGGCCTTAAGCCAGCACCATTTCACCACGCGCGTCATCATCGACTGGGCAGCCTCGTAGAGCAGCTTCCTCATCATGGCGTCTCCGCGGAGAGACACATGGCCGACCCGACTCACTTCGCCGGATTGATTGAGTACGGGTGTGAGCCTAAGCACGGCTCCCACCGCTCGCGAATGTCGGAACCGGCTGGGGAATGTCGACTGTCGAGATATAGGCGAGCGAGACGATTGGTCCGACGCCAGGCACCGTCATCAGCCGTCTGCAGACCTCGCCTCGCTGCGAACGCTCTTTTCCAGCCTGGCAAGTCCTTCCCGCAGCTTACGGCGTCCGGAGAATAATGGCTCCATGATTTCTGTCAGCTCCGTGTCGCTTCGACCAGTTCGAGTATTCTTGTCTCGAAAGTGCCGCCTGAGGTTTGGCCAACCTTCAGTCCGAAGTTAGCCCGCGCATCTCGTTCTCCAAATCAATCGCCTTTTTCTGCAACAGCGAGCGGGCGGTAAAAATGCAGGCGTCATTGTCTTCCACGATCCGCTGGAAACCAGCGACGAGGAAGGGCAGCGCTGCTTCGACATTAATCTCAAGGGCGCCTGGAATTGCACGAAGGCGGTGTTGCCGGGAATTATCGCGGCAGGCGGCGGCACCGTTCTGAACATCGCATCGCCCCACGCCTTCACCATCATCCCGCATACGTTCCCGTATCCGCTTGCCAAACACGCACTGCTCGGCATGACCAAATCCCTCGGCCTCGAATATGCCGGCAGGGGAGTGCGCGTGAATGCACTGGCGCCCGGCTATGTCTCCACGCAAAGGGTCATCGACTACTGGAACAGTTTTCCGGATCCGGAAGCAGCCACGGCCGAGACTATGAAGCTGCATCCCGGCGGCCGCATTGCGACGCCGGAGGAGATCGCGCTTGCCGCCGTGTTCATGATCTCCGACGAATGCCCGTTCATGAACGCCACCTGCCTGACGATCGATGGGGGCTTGACCGTCCGGCAGCATCCTTGAATTCGCACAGCCATGCGGCATCTCATCTTTGATGGTTCCGCGCTCCGCCAAGTCAGGCGGCAGTTTCGCTGTGATCGTCGGGCCGAATGCCACATTCCGGCTGAAGGGTCGAGCACGGTGGAGCAACGTCGGATCGATCTCCAGGTTGCGCAGAATGGCTATCCGCGCGGTCAGCCCGACTAGGTTCGACGCACCCGGCGCTTCTGGCGCCGAACGCAGCCAATGAAAGCGCGTCTAGCCGATCGACGCGACATAGCGAGCCGATTATGATCAAGCCTCCGCAGTTCGATCTCCAGGCGATCCGACAGTGATCGTCAGAGGCCGGCAAGATAGTGAGCCATGGCAGCGATGTCGTCGGCCGAAAAATTGCGCACCAAGGCCGTCATGCGGGGCATGTTCGGGCGCTTGTTATCGTGAAAGTCGGAGAGGGTTTTGATCAGGTAGTCCAGCTTCTGATTTGCGACGCGCGGAGTGTTGGCGTATCCGACGAAACCCTCCCGGTGGCACGAGGTGCACTTCTTCCCGGCGTCGAGCGCTTGGACGCGGGTAATGCTCGCTGCGTCGGCCGGCTTGCGGTAGGCGGGCCAGGGCAGTGCGGAGAAGTAGGCCGCAAGCGCCTTCATGTCGTCGTCGGAAAGATTCTTCGCGATCCGGCCCATGAGGTCGTCGGTGCGCTCTCCATTGCGATATTTTTGCAAAGCTATCAGCAAAGAGGACTCGTGCTGGCCGGCGATGATCGGCGTGTTCTTAACAGTCGGCAGACCTTTCCTACCGTGACACATCTGGCAAAGCTTGGCCTTGCGGACGATCGCCGGCGGCGCTGGCGCAGCATCGTTCTGCGCTCCAGCCGGCAGCGGACCGAGGGCCACGAAAGCGGCGATGACGAACGGAGCGAGCGCGCTGCTGCAGGGCATGCGAGGCCTCCAGATCGGGGCTTAAGCCGAAGTGTGATGCTGATCTTATCAGGAGATGCAACCATTGGCGAGCGGACCCCCGTCGCCTCCATCCGACTATGGCTGCGTTTTTATGAGTTCACGTCCTAGTTGACTTGGAGTCTTGTGGCATTTGCTACATAAGTCCGGAAACATCATTGACCATCGCAGCGAAACTTTCTCAGCATTGAAACGAACCCGACTTGCAAGCCAGTGCCGTTCTAACGTTCGCCCGGCTTGGACATCGTGCCTCGGCTTCCACGATCAGTGAAGGATAGTTACCGGCTAAGTCTGCGGTAGACGACTATCTCCACCATTATGCCAATTCTTGACATGCCGCAGCGCGGGCAAGCGTGGGCGGCGTCACGCGGGCGAGCGTGCGCCGGCACATCACCAGCGCGTGATCGTGATGCTCATCGAGCGGTCGGCAATATTCCGTCGGATCTTCCCGCTTGGGGGCAATGACCAAGGACCCGCTGTCTCGTGCGATTTAGAGCGTCGCCAGCAATCAAGCGAACAATGCGCGCAGGCGGGCCAAAAATCCGTTGCCACTCTCAAGATGCTTTACTCGGATAAAGCGTGCGATTTTTGCGGTACTCACGATCGCGCCGAACTGACAGTCGCAGACGATCCTGTGCAGTTGCCTGTCGGAAAATTCGAAAAAACGCTTTGCTTCACCGTAAGTGTCGCTTTGCAGACCTGCTGCGCGAAGGATCGGATCGTTGAAGGCGATCGAGATCGCCGAATTGTTGCAGCGCAATGCGTCGCGCTTCGTCTGTGAAAGGTATTCGGTTTCGTGCAGTGTCGAGAGGACCCGGGATGGATCTGCCTCAAGGAGTTCAATCCAGCGTTGGAGCCGCTTCTCGCGCGACATAAGCTGAGGGTAGTCCTGGTCGATTTTGGCAAGCGTCTGCAGTTGATCAAGATTATGGTGCTTCATGTCGCCCTCCTGACGATGCTGACCAAGTTCCGCGCGTTGTGATCGGCGGCTATAGTTTTAGAACTATGGCATATATGCACGATATCAAGAGCGGTCGTCCGCGTCGCAAAGCGTGCGGATCCCCGGTCGCCTAGGACTGCTTAAGGATGCCCATGCGTTGGGCGCTCAGGTAATTCAAGCAGTCGACCATGTCGTCGACCTCATCGAAGTCCAGACAGTCGAGCTGGATGTCCTTAAAAAAGGTTGGCTGTCCTGTGAAGATGTCGATCACGGACCAATACTCGTCCTCTTGGTTTTTCTTTGGCTGTACCTGAGGGTCGCCATGGGGTCATTTTAGCATGACCCAGCGTATTTTGTTCAAATTTTGAGAGGGGTAGTAAGCCGCTTGATCGGCCCCGTTGCCAGTTTTTCTAACGTGTCTGAGCAATTCAGTCGCCGATTGATGCAACTACGGCTACGCGATCATCGTCAAACCTACGTAGAAGATCGCTGCGGAGCTTTCGCGACAATATGATGGAAGTGACGCAAGTCGTGCTGCCCGACCCTGCGAGAGCACATCTTGAACTGTGTGATCAGATGCGGCCTCGCTTTGGCGAGGACTTTTCCTGGTGGTCGATTTGAGAAAGACCCTTCTCGGGGAGAACGAGAAGGGTCAGATGTTTAGGTGCTAAAATGGCCATGCCGCAAAGGTCCACTCCTTCGGCCACATTCAATATTACTAATTTGTGTGAAAGGCTGATGTCACGGCCAATTTCCTTTGAATGTCTAGATCCTCTTGCCCGGTAGCGAGCCCTGCGCTCGAGAGTTCCTCCTGCCGCAGGGAGGCCTGTCGTCGTGCCGAAATTTATCAATTTCCGAGGTCTGCTGTGTGATCGAGAGCATCTGCCATCTCCCGATTTAACTCTATCGGATTTGGATTTGCCTCATCCGTCACCGAGTAAGAGATAGGTGCCGGCTCCTTTGCAGTTGCTGATAGACGAGTTGGGCGGCCTCGCCGGGGGTATCCGTTTGAATCTGTTTGACCTGCCTTTGCGATAGACCACCGACGTTGGCCGGAGGGCCAAGCGCGCCTGCGCAAATAGACGCCCATGCCTGCCGTCGGGATCAGTGCTGCCTTTGGGCATCATTGGGGTGTCACAGTACGACCGACGGCAATGAACTCGTATTCAAGGAATAGATGAGTTCCCCTCATCCTGCGCGTGCCTAATGCCCCGATGTTTCCAGCAGCAGCGTTTTCGTTTCAATCACCTGCTGCCTGGAATCTTACGGCGCAGGAGACCTGCGATTTCTCGTAGCCCGACTTTTCCGCCGCGGCCCAGCCCTGCCAGCAAACAGATCTGCAGCCAACCAGGGATGGGTGCGAACGAGACGTAGCATGACATGCGCGACGACGGCGGCTGCGGCACGGTCCATGATAGAGGCGCCAAACCGGTTGGACGCAACGGCAAAAGTGCCGACGCCTAAACAACAGCGCGCACCACGGCGCCCTAAAGCAGTTGCAGAAGAAACGGTAGCTGCATCCGCCGCGAAGACTGAAAGGGGCCGAAGGAAGCGTGGCGAACAAGCCGCGGAAGCGACGCTGACCACTGGCGAAACGCAGGTCACTGGCAAGGGCACGACGAAGAATGCCATCAAGGGCACCGGAAGCAAGAGGACGACGCCGAAGCAAGCCTACCCAACGGCGCCAATTTCGGCAATGGATGAGACGGCGGATCTTATTCAGCTTGAAGAAGAGAATAAAAGCCTCCGCAAAGCCCTGGCGGATAAGCTTCGCACCGAAAATGTCGACCTGCGCAAGCGGCTCGGGCAGACTGATAGACCAGCAAGTGCGGCGGCGGTTGCGACATCGACCTCAGCCACTACAATGTCGGTAGGAGACATTGGCCGGGCTAACGTCGCGAAAGTGGCTCTAACGGCGACTACGGGATGATGGCGTTTTCTCGCTAACAATCGTCGATGTCATGATCACTGTGGATGGCGCCCAAATGCGAAGCCCGCTGCCTTTCAACAGCGGGCTAGATTAAGACGTCGCTTATTAAAAGCCGGCCTGTTCGTTATTCGATGATTTCGACTACAGCGCGGGTTTTCGGATTAACGAGCACACGCTTGTCGTTCACAACGACGTAGCTGTAGTCAGCCTGATCTGGGATCGTATGGATTTCGACCGTATCGGGCAGGGTGCTTCCAACAGCAATGTCTCCCTCAAACGTGACTGAAGGTGATTTTTGTTCGAGAACATATGTTCGCACTTCGCCCGGCACCACTACCGTCGTCGTTTGAGCTATGGCTCCGCCTCCGAGTAATACAAACAGGGACAGCGCAGGCAATACGAGATTTCTCATGTGATACTCCTTTTTCACCGTAGTTAACCCTGCTACCCCCAGTTTGTTCCACAACCCGTGAATTGATCGCCATAGCTGCGCATAGGGCGACGCTTCGTAACACCCTCACCAATTTCGACGATCCCCATGCCTTCGTGGCCGAGCACGAATGGGTCTCGAGGGGACCAACTGCGCGTTACGAGGGGAGTTCGATTCGATCGGGCATTCATTAGTCTCCACAGGGTGCGGAGTCGCCTAGAGAGGTGGCTCCCGGCCACCTCTCTAGGCGTCAGACCCAATTCTCGATGGAAATTAACACTCCGACTTGTGCTAGATCATTCTGCGCGTAGAACGATCAGACTTCGAGCTCGCAAACTATGGGATGCGCCGCTTGGAATATCCTCAGATCGTTTTTCCGGGTCCACGGTGGTGAGTTCCAGAATCCATTCTCCGGAGGAACTCTCTGGAATCATGAACTCGACATCGCCGTCGTGCGGATTGAACAGTATGAGAACGTCTTTCATCCCATCGATATGAACGTCTCCCGAACGTAGACGCAGCCCGATCGTGGTGCTCCCAGAATCCTGCCACTGCTCTTCCGTCTGCTCGCCACCACTGGGATTGAGCCAGGTCACGATCATTCCATCACGCCAACTCTCCCGACGAAGGATTGGATTGTCCTGGCGCATTGCGATCAGCCTGGAGACGAATTTCTGAAGCGTGTCTGCAGACTCCGGGAGGCCTTCCCAGTGGACCCAGCTCAGATCGCTGTCCTGACAATAGCCGTTGTTGTTGCCCATCTGGCTGCGGCCCAACTCGTCCCCGGCAAGTAGCATCGGCGTTCCATGGGAAAGAAACAGGGTTGCAAGAAAATTGCGCTTTTGGCGCTCGCGAACCGCTTTTATGCCCTCGTCGTCCGTTGGACCTTCGGCACCAAAGTTGACGCTGCGGTTATCACTGTGACCGTCCTTGTTATCCTCGCCATTGCCTTCGTTGTGCTTGTCGTTGAAGGAGACGACGTCGTTGAGCGTGAAACCGTCGTGGGCCGTGATGAAATTCACGCCCGCCCAGGGACGGCGCCCCCTAAGGTCGTAGACGTCACCGGAACCAAGGACGCGGGTGGCGAAATCAGACGCCGTGCCATCGGTGTCCTTCCAGTAGTCGCGGACAGTATCGCGATACTTGTCGTTCCATTCCGCCCACCCTGGGGGGAAACCACCGACCTGATAGCCGCCCGGGCCGATGTCCCAGGGCTCGCCGACGAGCTTCAGCTTCGATAGCACCGGATCCTGGCCTACGGCGTCGAAGAATCCGCCACGCTGATCGAATCCTTCCGGCTCGCGTCCGAGGATGGTTCCAAGATCGAAGCGGAAACCATCGATGTGCATGTCCTCCGCCCAATAGCGCAGGCTGTCGGTCACCAGTTGTAAGACGCGCGGATGCGAGGTGTTGACAGTGTTCCCGGTCCCTGTGTCGTTGATGTAGTGGCGCGCATTGTCGGGCATGGTGCGATAATAGGAGAAGTTGTCGATGCCCTTGAACGATAGTGTCGGTCCAAGCTCGTTGCCTTCGGCCGTGTGGTTATAGACGACGTCCAAGATAACTTCGATGCCGCCGTCATGGAACGAGCGGACCATATCCCTGAAGCCGGCGATGCCATTCGGCCCAAAGTAACGGGAGGCGGGCGCGAAGAATGCGAGCGAATTATAGCCCCAGTAGTTGTGAAGACCCTTGTCAAGGAGATGGCTATCGTCGGGGAAGAAATGGATCGGCAGAAGTTCGATTGACGTGATTCCGAGGCTTTTCACATAGTCGACGATCGCCTTATCGCCAAGGCCCTCGAACGTCCCTCGAAGCTTTTCCGGAACGGCAGGATGAAGCTTCGTGAAACCCTTGACATGGGTCTCATAGAATATTGTCCGGGACTAGGGAACAAGGGGCGAGCGGTCGTTCCTCCAGTCATAATCGTCAGGATCAACGACCCGGCACTTTGGCGTCACCGACGCGCTATCGCTGTCGCTGAAGGTGAGATCCATCTCTTGGCTGTCCACGTCGTAGCCGAAGTGAACCTTCGACCACATCACATCGCCAACGACTTCGCGTGCATAGGGATCGATCAATAGCTTGTTCGGATTGAACCTATGGCCATTCTCCGGATCGTAGGGGCCGTGGACACGATAGCCGTAGAGCGTGCCAGGTTTCAGACCCGGCACGTAGCCATGCCATACTTCGTTGGTGAACTCCGGAAGGATGATGCGGTCAATTTCGTGCTTGCCGCTTTTGTCAAAGAGGCAAAGCTCGATGCGCTCAGCGTGCGCGCTGAAAATCGCGAAGTTGACCCCGTCGCCGTTATGGATTGCTCCAAGTCGTGTCCAGTAGCCTGATTGGATGGCGTGATCGCCGTTACGAGCTGTCATTTTATTCCCCGTTGATGTGAGCGCGGCAGGAACCCGAAGCAAATACTTTTGTTCCGATGAATTCGAAGGGTCTTTATCAACAGCGAGGCTCTCAGAGCACCGGCGGATGGCGGCGTTGTCTTTGGGCTTGCTTGTGAGGATGATCTGACCGGCGTCATCGTCCCATTGCGAGGCAGCGAACCTGTTCATGGGCTTGCAATCCAGATCCGCGGTGCAGGCAACGATATTCTGTAGGTGATGGTGACGCTTCAGAGCGGCGACGTAACGGTTCAGGTCAGGGAATTGCGCCTAGAGCGCTTTCGTCGGCTCGTAGGCGGGCCTACAATGTGCAGACCAAAAAGGCGATGGCGTCAGCCATCGTCGTCAGGGAACAAACCTCCGCGGTCATTAGTTGATAAACGTCGACTGCCCTGTCCGACTGGTCGGTCTCACGGTTGATGCTGTTCTCGTGATGAACTTGAGGACTGATGGTGTGTCGGATCGGACCGTTCGGATGGAAGCGCCACCGCTTGAAAGAAAGCTTGCAGCCATTCTCGCAGCCGATGTCGAGGGCTACTCCCGACTAATGAATGTTGATGAGGAGCAGACGCTGGCGACCTTGACGTCGCATCGTTCGATCGTCGACGGGCTTATTGAAAAAGCGCATGGGCAGATTTTCGGCACCGCCGGCGACAGCGTGCTGGCTGAGTTCCCGTCCATTGTACATGCCTTCAACTCGGCCGTGGCCATTCAGCAGGCAATGTGGCGCGCCAATCAGGAGCTTCCCGAAGATCGTCGGATGAACTTTCGTATCGGTATCAACGTGGGTGATGTGCTCGTCAAAAACGGGGACATCTTCGGCGATGGCGTCAATATCGCCGCCCGGTTGGAGGGGCTTGCCGATGTCGGAGGCATCTGCGTAACAAGAGGAGTACGCGATCACATGCGCGATCGTGTCGATGCGACTTTCGAGGATCTTGGAGAACATAGCATCAAGAACATCGCGCGCCCGCTGCGAGTGTTTCGTGTCATATTCGATCCGGAGGGGGAAACGATAATTGATATCGCACTTTCCCCGGTCGCAAGGTCAGAGATGTCGTCTTCCGCCGAGCAGTCCGTGTCTCAAGACAGCGACAGCGATGACGAGGACCGCCGGGTCGAAGTCGCCTTCTGGGAGGCGGTGAAGGAGAGTGATGATCCGGCCGAGTACCTCTTATACCTGAAGCGTTTCCCGGGAGGGCAGTTCGCCGAATTGGCCGCGGCCCGTTTTCAAAATGGTGGACCTGGCGAACACGATCCGGGCGTCGAACTCGCCTTTTGGGAGTCGGTAAAGGACACAGGCAATCCGGATATGATCGAAGCTTATTTGGCCAAATATCCGCAGGGCCAGTTCAGCGACCTCGCCAATATCATGCTGACCGAGCTTCACGCGAAATCGACCAGCAACTAGAAACCTGTCGGAGCCTTTCTAGAAGCCTGCCTTTACCGAAATGAGTATCTGGAGCATCTCCATCGCGCTTGCCTGCGCGGTGCGTTGCGTGTGCTGGCACTCCAGCCTAAAATAGGCAGTGTGGGAGATCCTGGCACCGGTGCGCTGTGAATGTGAAAGCTTGGATGGAACGGCGACGCAAGGAAACAGGCGAACTGATCATGGTGCCTCTTAGCCGACGAATCCAACATTTTCTGGGCATCGGCGCGCTAGCGCTGCTGGCGATCGGTTGCGCTTTGGTCCTTTGGCCCTTCCTGTCGGCAATACTATGGGCTGCGGTGATTTGTTTCTCAACGTGGCCTATCTACCGCCAATGCGAACGTGCTGTCGGAGGCAACCGGGCCGCGGCGGCCGCAGCTATGACGCTGCTGGTGGTCTTTGTGGTTGCCGCACCGCTTGCTTTGCTCGTGACCGCGCTTGCCGATGACATAACAAATCTGGCCGAGGGAATAACGCGCGTCCTGGAGCAGGGTCCTTCAGCGCCACCAATCTGGGTGAAAGGCCTGCCGGTTGTTGGCGAGAGCTTGGCTGCTTACTGGGAAAACCTTACTCATGACGCTCCCGCCTTTATCGTCGAGCTCAAAAAGCTGACCGGCCCCGTCACCGAAATTGCGCTTTCTGGCGGGGCAGCTTTCGGTATCGGCCTCCTCGAACTCGCGCTCAGCATATTCATTACCTTCTTTTTATTCCTGCACGGTCGACGCATGAGCAGTTTCATGCGCCAGATCGGTGAACGCGTGGCAGGTCCTCGCGCCAGGAGGTTGCTTACGGTCATCGGTCTGACGGTAAAAGGTGTCGTCTACGGAATGATCGGAACGGCCCTTGCGCAAGGCCTGCTGGCAGGCATCGGCTTCTGGATCGCCGGCGTCCCTCAATCATTATTGCTGGGCTGCCTGACCTTCGCGCTGTCGTTCGTGCCCGGCGGGCCACCGTTCGTGTGGGGGCCGGTCGCGCTTTGGATGTTCATGCAAGGATCTGTAGGATGGGGCATCTTCATCGCGATCTGGGGATTGCTTCTCGTCAGCAGCATTGACAACTTCCTACGACCGTATCTGCTGAACCAAAACAGCAACCTGCCTGTGCTGTTGGGCCTGTTTGGGCTCATTGGCGGCGTCCTGGCCTTCGGTCTGATAGGGCTTTTCCTGGGGCCTACATTGTTGGCGGTTGCCTACAACCTCTTCCTGGAGTGGGTCGCAGCGGAACTCGAAGAGCGCAAGCAGACCGCGTCACCTACCGTTGCGGCTGAGCACCTCAAAACCGGTCCCAAGGATTGAGGTGGGCGTATTTTCATTGTGGTCATCGCGTTGATCGCTTTGAAGCCTCCTCTGTGACGACCGTCCGATTGGCGGATTGAGTCAAGGCCAATCTTGCAGGCAAGGGCAGCAGTTCTGGTTCCGCGACGAAATGGCAGGTCCGATCTTCCTGCTCGACGTTGGCTCGGTCGCCCAAGCCGACACGATGTTCAAAGGCCCTCCGCTCGGCGAAGCTGGACTGCTGCATGGTCAGTGTTTCCGCCGGGCCGCCCAATGCTGTCGAGAATGAACTTGCGCCGGCAGGAGACCGGCAATGCGAACGACCAGCGCATCCATAAAGCGCGATGTCCGAACGGCTTCTCGCCAGGAGCTGAGCACCCGCGACGGCGGCGGAGATGGCGTGTGCGCGTGCTTCGCTCTTCTCGGGAGCGATGATGCCGGCCTCAGTCAGCACCTTCGACAGCCAGGTCACGTTGACGTCCGCAAAGATCTGAACCGTCTTCTTCAGCGGTTCCGGAAGTGCGTCGTACTCCGCGCCCATGAAACGACACAGGCACATGCGGTTTTTGTTCTCCAACGCCCAACTGAACGTTTCCGGACATCGGCGCAGGGAATTGGCGGGATCGTCCGGCTTCTCTGCAAGCATATCGTCGAGGTAGGCCGCCGAGTCCTCCCAATAGTGCTTCGCCACGGCTGCGGCGAGATCGCCCTTTGCTGGGAAAGTGATGGTAAAGGCTCGCGGCTCAGATGCCAACTTCTTGCGCCAGATCGCGAACGCCGCTAGACCCGCGTGCCTGCGCCATTCTCTTGGCGGCCTCCATAATCTTCTCAGAGAATTCGAACCGGCTAATGACCGCGACTGGAGCGGATTCCGCTCGTGTCGATGACGGAAACGCCAAGTTCTTCGGGATCTGAGATCTGACCCGCCGACGCGATTAACGCCACCCAACGGCTCGAGACCTCGAGCGCCTTGTCGTATGTCGATGTCAGGATTGCAGAGTGCGGCCGCGCTATAGGACTTTAGTCCGGTGTGACCTCGACGGATTTAGCGGCCTCTTTTGTTACGACACTGGCCATCGGTCGCGACGATCTCTCCAAATCTGAGACCGTGACGGCTGCGGCCATTGAAGGTGGCGTGCCGCTGCTCGTTGAGGCGCGGAAAGCGATCGCCGCCTTCCAGACGATGATTCGGAAGAAATCCATCACTGATCTTGATCCATGGTTGGAGAAAGCTCGAACAGGCTTTGTCGCGTCCTTCGCTAACGGGGTCGTCAAGGACCGTGCAGCCGTCAGCGCCACGATCACTTCGCCATGGTCGAATGGCGAGACCGAAGGGCAGATCACCACGCTCAAACTGGTGAACGCCAGTTGTGGGCGCGGAAAGATTGACATCCTCCAAGCCCGCGTCATCGGCGCGGGATAAAATCCATCACCACCAAAACTACGTCAGAGCCAAAATTGCACGCCGGAACACCGGCGCGCGCATTCCATACGTCTTGTCCGCTTTTGCTGGCTGAGCCTCGTGAACTGCATGCGTCACCGGGCATATTTTCATGAAAGTTCGATTGATACGCCGCATGGGCAGCAGCCATCGTATGGTTCACGGCGGCAAGCCAGTGAGAGTCTCTTCACGCGGCAATTCAGTGAAGACGTGGCGCTCCTGACACGGCTGCAAACTCTTCGCCCACCAAATCGCTAAGGGCGACCAGAATCTCGAGCCTCGAAAAGCCATAGCCTTCAAATTTTTCGAAGAACTCGGGTAGGTCGACCTCTAGTTCCTCGCGGCAGTCGGCAATGCGTGCACCTGAAACCAAAAAGCCATCCTGTCGACTCAACATCATCGTTTCTCCTAGCGGGCCTTTGGGATCGCCGGCCATACCCTTGTGGCTTGCAGCCTGTCTGGTACAAACCCGCAGCGCTTGGATCTGTTCCATATGATCCGCAGTTCCATTTATGATCGTAAGCGATTGGCAGAACGACGGGTTCTCGGCCAACGAACTGAGTTAGGTAATCAATATTTTGCGGTCATAGGACTTCGGCTCAGACGTATGATATTGCAGGGCTACTTCTGGGGTGCAGCTCGACCGAGATCGCCGGTAGGCCCGTTCCAATCCTGTTAGTGCCATTCTGAATGGCGTGAGTTAGCGTCGGTCTGCTTGAGCCCTCCGCCATTCTGTGATGTCAGCAGACTGAATCCAGATTGTCTCTTCCTCCCCCGCGCGACCGTGCTCAAGTTTGAAAGTGGCTACATCGCCGAAGGTGTCCGCGAATTCCAGCAGCCTGGCCAACGTCGCGTCCGGAGGGGATGCGATGTCTTCCAATGCTTCACGGGTCACAATCACCAGCCAATCCGCGGTGTCATCAGTCATGGGAACATGCCCGTTCTCGTCGGTGATGAACGGTGTCATGCCTGGGCGCATCTGAAGCATCATCTGTTCTCCTTAGTAAAAGCCCGACCGGACACCTCGTTTGCTCATTCCGTCTTCGCATCCGGATGGTCGGTACGACCGCTCGGAATGGTGCTCACCGTAGCGGATACTGGATCGCTTGCCGGAAAAGAAGATTCGAGGCCTTCGTCGAGATGCTCTTCAAGTGTGCCGGTATCCTGTGCCGAACGAGCGCTTCGAAGCGACACCACCGCTGGTGACAGGATGTCATCCCTTCCAGCGTCGACTTCATTCTTTGAGGTAGGTGCGGTCCTCGATCGCTCGCCTTCTAAGGCCGGGTGGCCGGGTGTAGGGTGTGAGGCAACGGCCTCTCCGTCGATTTCGAATGTCGCGATCTGAACCATGATCGCCTTTGCCTTTTCCTCAGCATTGAGCCGGTTCAGATTATCGTCGTCGCCCTTCTTGAGATGAACGGAAACGACCTCGCCGCCATCTCCCACGAATTCAACCGTCACTGCTGACTTCTCGTCGTGTACCTGTTTGTCGATGACTTCCATGATACCCTCCTGAAAATGAAGGATCCGCGGCGCCGCAGATCCACGGATATTGCTCGTTCAGCCTTCTGCCTTCTGATTGACTACCGACGTCGCAATGGATGTCAGCGCCAGATCGGTGGCCTGCTCTTCATCGAGCGTTGTCTGCAGCAATCCGGCAGCATCGTTGAGACCAAGCTCGAGCGCCCATGTGCGCAGAGTGCCGTAACGCGACATCTCATAGTGCTCGACCGCTTGGGCGGCTGCCAGCAGCCCTGCGTCAAGGGCAGGGGAACCTTCGTATTCCTCCATGATCTCGGCACCCTCGTCTGTGATGCCGAGGATGGCGTCACAGGTCTTGGCTTCTGGTTCCTTGCCGATGATTTGGAACACCTGCTCAAGGCGCTCAACGTGAACCTTGGTCTCGGCCAGATGCTTCGTAAAGGCGTCCTTAAGTTGGACGCTCGTTTGCTTCCTCCATCTTGGGGAGGGTGTCGACGATCTTCTGTTCTGCGAAGTAGACGTCTTTGAGAGTGTCGTAGAAGAGGTTTTCGAGTTTCTTGACATCGGCCATCGGTATTTCCGTTCTTCTGCTGAAGTGGCCGCCAGCACAATGCCAGCGGCTATTGATTATGAAATGCGACGATCGGAAACGTCGACGAGCAGGGCACGCTTAGTGCCGTAGACACCGCCGAACCAAGCGGCGATGGAACCGAGAACCAGTGCGAGGAAACCTAGGATGGCTCCGGCCGAAATCGCTGCCGTCGCGGCCTGCGCGGCATCCATCGCCTGCTGCTTGGCGGCAGCCACGTTCTCGCGGTAGGCCTTCTCATACTGATCGACCTGCGCGCGGGCCTGGTCTAACGGAATTCCCTGTGCCTTCGAGATGGCGTCGGCAGCCCGGTTACGGGCGTCATCGGCACTGGCTTCATCACCCATCACCACCGCTTGCATCGCCGATACCGCGGCATTCTGAAGAGCCTGCGGATCGTTACCCGTGGTTGAACGAATCTGCTGCTCGATGCCACTCATCGGATTGGTGGAGTTTGCGATTGCCGGGGCAGCCGCAGTCACTGCCGTGGCGGCAGTGGAACCGACGCCACTCACGATGCTGGAAAGGCCGCTGAATGCGCCACCGACGAGAGCACCGACGGAAGTTGTCAGGAGATAGAGAACGACCAGCGTCGTGACCGCCCATGAGGTTACCCCATGGTAGCCGCCAGTGGAATTGCTCGAACGTCCGGACAGGCGGCTTGCGACATAGCCGCCGGCAAACGAGGCGATGATCCCGGCGACAACAAACCAGATGCCGCCTGCAATCGAGAACGTGCTGGCTTCCGGATTGTCGTAGGTCGCCGGATCAAGCACCGCTGCGCCGATGCCGACGCCGAGAAGGTTGAGCAGAAACTGCGTGCTGAGAGCAATTGCCACGCCAGCGAAGACCGCTCCCCAGGATACTTTGTTGAGGGAAGCCGACGGGGCGGTGCCGTAGACAGTATCGTGTGGGAGATTGGTGGAGATTGGTGTCGTCATGATCGAGTCCTTTGAAGTTCACAAGGTCGTGATGACTGCTGAACTAGATCGAACTACATTTGTTCCGTCCGCCGCCACTCTTGGTGGAGCCTCGCGTAGACAAGCATATTCACCACGTTCATTAAGGAGCAGGCGAGCCCATAGGCGCCAGAAATCGAAGACGCCGTCCGCTTATGTCCGGCAGGTTGTTTCCATTCTCCTGGCACCTTGTATCAGTCAGAGAGATGACGACGGGACCAATCCCGAATCGTGGCGAAGAGTCGACCCCTCCTTCGAGGATGTGCGTTCCAGGTGTTGAGATCGTAAACGCGTCAACGCCTCTCGAACTTCTTGCTCAGCCCAGCCTGCTTGCATAGCCGACGCGACGAGGATTGCTTCTATCCCGTCGTCGTCTCCCTCGCTCGGGGATGAAGCAGACAGATGGAATGCGGAGGTTAAACATTGCTCGCAGTCTTCGGCCCGTTCAGAAGAGTCTGCTGCAGATCTGGGAGAAGCGATGTAGGTCACGGTGGTTCCTTTCGGCGAATGACAGAGGGGCGGCATCCCAATATGAAGCTGCAGTGACGCCCGGCAGGGCTGGGAACTGCACATCTTGCAGATAGTCGCTTTCGTCCTGCCGCCGCACCATGGACTTCGAGCAATCAGGAAGAGCCCGGTACCAACCCATGGTCGAGCTCAATTCGAGATGGCGATCGTCATTTGCTGAAAGGTCTTGGCAGCTCATGCTCGCCGCCGAGGACGCTGGGCGAGGTACTCGTTGGCCTCCCCGCCCAGCCATCCATCAGTTGAGCTTTACGGACGGCTCACGTGCCCAGATCCGCAATTTGCCGAGTTTTTCGAAGAACGTTTCAACCGTCTTCTTGTCCGTGAGTTCGATTGTGCCTTCGTCGAGATCGCCCGCAATACCAGCCTTTTCCAGAAGCGGGAGGGCTTCCGCCATGTATCCGATGAACTTGCAGTGCGTGAACGCGTCGGCGACGAAATCCCGAGCCGTGGCTTCCTTGAGAAGGTCGGCGACGCCGTTGGCGGAAACAATCAGAGCAACTGCGTCGTAAAGAACGGACGGAGCTCCATCGATCATCTGATGAGCCTCGACCCAGCGACCATCCGACATCGTCACGCCGCCGACCTTGGGGGCAATGACTTCAAAGACCGCCTTCTGCTTTGTCAGATTGTCGAGCAAAGCCTTGAAGACCTGCACGTCTGCGCCATCGGTGACGAGGATCCCAAGCTTGCGTCCCTCGAAACGTTTCGGTCCGCGCTCCGCGATGCTGAGTGCTGGAGAGGGGTCGAGATCCTGTCGCGTCGGCATGGCAGCATCGGCAGGCTTTGGCAACGACTTGAACCCCAGACCATGCGCCACCTTGCCTGCCAGCGACTCGTCGATGTTCATCAAATGGGAGACCATGCGCTCACGGATTGCCGGTGTCTGTACCTTTGAAAGCTCAAAGATGAGGGCTGCGGCGATATGGCGCTGCTCGGGCGGCGTCTGACTGATGAAGAACTGGCGTGCCTGGCTGTAGTGATCGGCGAAGCTTTCAGGCCGCAGCCGGACTTTTGGTCCCTGTTCTTCGGCGGGAAAATGGCGGTATCCCTGCACGGGAGACTCTCTCGGGCCTTCATCGAACGAATTCGGCTGGTAGTTCACGCGACCGACTGGATTGCGCATGGCCATATGGCCGTCTTGCTGAAAGTTCGCGAAGGGACACTTGGGCGCGTTGATCGGCAGGTGCGTGAAATTCGGTCCGCCAAGGCGCTTCAACTGCGTATCGAGGTAGGAGAAATTCCGGCCCTGGAGCAGCGGATCGTTGCTGAAGTCGATGCCCGGCGGCACGTTCTGGGTCATGAACGCGACCTGTTCGGTCTCGGCGAAGAAGTTCTCCGGCATCCGGTCGAGCACGAGCCGGCCGACTGGCTGCGGCGGCAGGATTTCTTCGGGAATGATCTTGGTAGGATCGAGAACGTCGAAATCGAAGCTGTCGGCGAATTCCTGGTCAAAGAGCTGAACCTGTAATTCCCATTCAGGGAAATTCCCGGACTGGATCGACTGCCAAAGGTCGCGGCGGTGGAAATCCGGATCCGCGCCGTTGATCTTGACTGCCTCGTTCCAAGCGACCGACTGCAGCCCGAGCTTCGGCTTCCAGTGAAACTTCACGAAGGTCGAATCGTCCTTTGCGTTGATGAATCTGAAGGTGTGGACTCCGAACCCTTCCATGAACCGGAACGACCGCGGAATGGTGCGATCCGACATGATCCACATGATCATGTTCATGCTCTCAGGTGTCAGGCTGACGAAATCCCAGAACGTGTCATGCGCAGTTTGCGCCTGCGGGAATGCCCGATCCGGCTCGGGCTTGGCGGCATGGATAAGGTCGGGAAACTTGATGGCGTCCTGGATGAAGAAAACCGGGATATTATTGCCAACGAGGTCCCAATTGCCTTCCTTGGCGTACATCTTCACCGCGAAGCCGCGAACGTCACGCGCCAGGTCAGCCGATCCCTTGCTCCCAGCGACAGTCGAAAACCGGACGAAAACTGGAGTCCGCTCGCTGGCGCGCTGGAAAAGGTCTGCGCGAGTGTAGGCAGCCAGGGATTCGTACGTTTCGAAGAAGCCGTGGGCACCGTAGCCGCGCGCATGGACGACGCGCTCCGGAATGCGTTCATGATCGAAGTGGAAAATCTTCTCCCGGAAATGGAAGTCGTCGATGAGCGCCGGGCCACGGGCACCAATCCGCAGCGAGTTCTGGTCGTCTGCTACCGGTGCTCCCTGAGCGGTGGTCAGGACGGGCGCGCCGTCTTCCGCAAACTGATGCAACTCGCCGCCTTCGCCACGATGAAGTTTCTGGTCATGGATCGTCGCGACGCTGGTAGGCGACGTCGTAGTGGACTTCTTGGCCATGGAAGGTCTCCGGATTTTAAGGGGATCAACAAACCAAAAGCAGTGACGGGAGTTTTGGTTCCACCAGAGAGCAAATATCGCTGCGGCAAGGGATCAATCGTTCGCGCTATCGCAAACAAAAGTGTTGTGTGCCAGGGGTTTGATACGTGCGATCTCCCTTCCACTGTCGGTCACGCGAAGGTCGACATCGAACCAGCCATTCTGGTTGATGAGATCAAGAAGCGCGATCGCAAGCCTTCCGGCGCAGACCGGATTCGTGCGCAGATCGATGACTTCGCCGTCTTCTCCTGCCAACCGCATGACCATTTCGCCATCATCCATGGGACGAAAACACATCGCGCTGACAAAGCCGACAACACCTTCCTCTGTTAGACCCACCGACGATGGCCGCTGATCATCGAAGAGGGCATGTGCGTCTGATTTCGCGCTGGCTGTAAAGGGCATGGCTCTCTCTCAAAGTGTCGGAAGTCACGATCAACTTAGGCAGAGCAATTTGGTTCCGGCCCAGCGAGCTGGCAATCACTGCGATGCTGGAACCATCCACTCGCACCCTAGTTTCGGTGAAGTTCAGAAAGGCGAGAGATCATGAAAACCTTGCGCGACAACGGCCTCACAATCGTACTCGTTACCCTATCGCTTCTCACCATCGGCGGTATGCTCCTTACGGGATGGTCGGTGTACGATCATGAACTCGCCGATCACGCTGCAAACCTGATCGGCCTGGCGGCTTATGCGAAGTCCGGGCATTTTCTGTCATCTCTGTTCGAAAACTGGGAATCCGAATTTCTGCAAATGTCGGCATATGTGATGCTGACGGCGTTTCTGTTTCAGCGGGGATCTAGCGAATCGAAAGATCCGGACGAACCGGCGAATCAGGACGAGGAACCTGCATTGAAGCAGGACGACGCCGAAGCTCCGTGGCCCGTCCGTGTCGGCGGTTTCGCACAGACGGTGTATTCCTACTCGTTGGGAATCGCACTCGGATTCCTTTTTGTGCTGACATTCATCCTCCACCTGCGATACAGCGCCGAGGCGGAAAATGCCGAGGCCGTGATGCATGGCCAGCCAACAGTCTCTATCGCCGAGCACCTCGTCAGCACCCAGTTCTGGTATGAATCCTTGCAGAATTGGCAGAGCGAATTCCTCTCGACGGCCGTCATCGTCGTGCTCTCGATCTTCCTGCGTTTCAGAGGTTCGCCGGAATCGAAACCCGTCGCTGCACCGCATGCCCAGACTGGTGCATAGAAGACGGAATTGAGAGCACAAACAGCAAGGGCAGCCTCGCGGGAGACGGCCCTTGCTTTAATTACTGCAATGCGATCAGGCGACCTTCTTTTTCGCGCCTTTCGGATTCGCCGAAGCTTCGCCGAGTTGGGTAAGCTTCAGGTCAGTGGCCAGCTCTTCCTGCAAATTCGCATCGAAGAGTGCGACGGCATCGGTGTAGCCGAGCTGCGCCGCCCAGGACTTTAACGTGCCGTAGCGGGCGATTTCATAGTGTTCGACTGCCTGGGCCGAGGAGATGAGGCCAGCGTCGAGAGCGACGGAACCCTTGAACTCTTCGATGATTTCCTCACCTTCGGCGATAATGCCCTGAATGGCCTCGCACGTCTTTCCGCGAGCGGGTTTCCCGATAATCTCGAACACCTGCTGCAAGCGTTCGATCTGGCCCTCGGTCTCGTCCTTGTGCTTCAGGAAGGCCGCCTTGCCGTCCGGGGATTGTGCAGCGCGTGCCATTTTCGGCAGCGTCTTCAAGATCTGTTTTTCTGCGAAATAAAGGTCCTTGAGTGTGTCAAGGAACAGGTCGTCCAGTGTTTTCTCAGCCATTTCGGTCTCCTGGGTGGGTTGATAGAGCCACTAAACTAAAACCGAGTGCTTTGGTTCCGTGGGTTCCAACACGGAAACTTTCAGCGGACATGTCAAACTTAATTGCCGCATCTGGTCGTTGGCGTATGTTTGCGCCATCGGAGATCCAACTATGCAGAATGACAAACGCAGACCGCGCGGGCCGTCTCCCAGAGGAGATTTCGAGCAGTCGAAGACTGTTGCCAACGCTGTGATAGAAGAAAAGCGGGAAACTGATCGCATCAAGACGCAGGCGCTGAGGGCGGCTCGTCTGTCGGCCGTCGGGCCAGCTCGCAACCGTCAGCCACAATAAGCCTGATACCGGTCTGACGATTTGTGTTCCGGGCGTCGACGTCATGCGGCAAGAAAGTCCACACTTATTGTCAGTCCGATGCGCGCTACCGGAATACCATCAGAGTTTAGTACCTCGACGGCCAAGGCTTCGTCGGGCTGACCGGGCAGCCCGTCCAGAGCCATCTCTCCAAGGACGCGCTTGGCTTCGGCAATGGCGGCGAACAGATCGGAAAATTCGTAGCTCTCGTCACTCGCCAGATCGCCATCCTGATCCTTGAATCGAAACTTGAAACTAGACATGGCCGCGCTCCTCGCACTCGCCGCACAACCCTATGAAGCAGATAAAAGTTCCACCGCGGTGCAAGAAATCTTGCGCCGAGTGCACCTATTTGAATTCAAATGCGTTTGTCGTGGCCATTGGGTCTTTTGATGTAGTAAGAAATAGTTCGGGGGAAAAAGGCCTTGGAGCGTCAGACTTGAACGGGCTTGATCGTATCGACGCTGATCTCGCCCTCGATCACCCCACGCCGGAGATCACGTCGGGCGTGGTCCACCTCAATCACCGTGTAGAGTTTCTCCGACCGGAACGCGCTCGCGTTGATTGTCGTCACGTCCTCGGCGGGAGCTGAGTCGATTTCCATGAAGTCGAGCTCTCGTTCGGCGGCCACGATGCGCGCATCGCCCGTTGTCCGCGCGGCAACCACCACTTCACCCTGGTACGGTGAGTTGTCCCACCGGGGATCGTTTGCTTCGGCTATGGGAACGAGGCGATAGACATTCAGAAGTTCAGCCTCTTTCCCCGCGGTGGTTGATGAGTCCAGGATTTGGGCGCGGCTCTCGACAGACTGACCGAATTCGGTCGGACTGGTGCCAGAGGAAGGGCCAAGGTGGTTTTGGTCGTTTGATGCATTCGACATCGGAGGGCTCCACATGAGTTAACGTTGTCGGAAGGGGATCAGACGGTGTTGATTCCCGGCAGAAACTTCTCGACGTCCTTGCGCTCGGCATCGGGCAAGCTTTCAACTTCGTCGCGCCAAAAGGCCTCCGCCTGTGCCGTGTCTTCTGCCCATTCTCGGGTCGAGACGAGATTGTCATCGAGAACCGCGCGGCGCTTGCCACCGAGCTTGATGTATTCCGCGGCGAGATCTTTCGACCGATTGCCTGTGGCGCTCATCGTGTGACCCCGGACAAAATGGCCAGGAAGCCCAAAGCTACCGCAGCCGTGATCGGCTGTGCCCGCACCTTGCGACGGAGCTCTTCCATTACCAGATGCCCGGCTCCCGAGGCGGCTTCTTGAAGCGAATCCTGCAATCGGGCGACTTCCGACCGCAACGCCCTGAGCTCTTCCTGATTGTTGGCTTTCCGGTCCGTTGCCGCCAACGCTTCGTCAACGAGCGGTGCGGGCTTTTCGATCGGAGAAACTTGTGCGAGCTTGTCATCCATCATGTCGAAACTCCTGTCCGATGTTTTTCACTGCGCCTTCTCGGTTCCCGTCGGGGCGACCGATTGCGAATCGCCGCCTGTGCCGGATTCAGCCGTGGGGTCACGGTCTGTTGGCGCGGTCTGGATGGTTTCTCCAGCAGGTGGAGTATTGTCGATGACCTTCTGATCGGTCGGCGTGACCACCGCCTTCGTATCGGTGGTGGTGGTCTGCTTCGTTTCCGTGGCGGCGTCGTTATCGACAGCCTCTCCATACATGCCTGCGATAGCCCAGGCGATGGCGGCGAGCACGAGACCGCCTATCAGCACCATCAGTACCGGTCGCCCAAGCAATCCCTGCCGTGCCTGCACGGGCGTAGCCTCCACGACCTTCTGCGTCTCCACACTCGAAACCGTATCGCCGCGTTCGTCCTTGTAGGTGCTCATGGGATGTTCCTCGTTTTCACCTCCGGTAACCAGTGGCCCGCTTGAATGTTCCGCCGTCTTCAATAGCCTGCGGAATGCGACCGATCTCGTCGAGAAGATCGTCGGCAGATAGAAACGCCTCTCCAGACCCTGCGAAGAAATTAGCAAGGCGGGCAGTTCTACGTTCTTCCAGCCGACGCTCGACCTGGCGACAACGCCCGCGCATCTCTGCGATATCGATCCCACCGTCGATAGGATTGTCGGCCCCTGTGGCCTTCTCGATCAGATGTTGCATGAAGGCTTGGCAGTCGGTTGCGGTCATGTCGGCTTTCAATTTCCAAATATAGTCCGATTTCCCTATCGAGCACTGGCGGGCTCAACTAGGTCGATCGGCTGCGAATGCAACTCGTGGCAGGGCGAAATCGCTACGCGCTCGGGCAGCCTGACTAAAGACCGGCCGCTTCGGCCAGCGCTCATTTCATAAGGCCTGCCGCCCGAAGCGCTTTCTCGATCGTTTGCTGGATCCCCGTCCCTTGTTCTGAAGAATACGGGGATTGAAAGGTGTTCGCTGGCGGCTCGTGCGACTTTGGGAGATCAAGGTTCACCCGTTTTTCGAATGATGCGATCAACCCCCAGGAGCGGGCGATGTGCTGGGTCGAGGAGATGCCGACATCCAGCATATACGGGCCAGCACTGCCATAGCCCGATGTAGCATCGATCGGCGTTCCATGACCCATCCCTCCGAGTTGATAGAGCTCGAGGGCTTCGCGGCCGTCCGCACCTCTCCAGACGAACCTTTGATGGCGGTCGATCCGTTCGATTGCCGGCGGGTACTCCACCTCATGCACGTCGCGCCACTGCTCGATGACCGCGAAAGCGGTCGCGGGCACAACCGTATGGTCTTTGGTGCCTTGCCAGACCGATATCGTCGGCCAAGATCCGTCATGCTTGGAAGCAGCCCGAAGAAGCGTCTGGAGACCATCCGTTCCGGGTAGTCCCTGGCCACGCATGCGGTCAAACGCTTCTGGAACCGTCGTCGCAGTAGCGTATGGAAGGCCTGCAATGATTGCGCCACCTGCGAAAAGTTCCGGATGCGTTGCGAGCATGACGTTCGCCATCGCTCCGCCTGCGGACAGCCCGGTGATGAAGATACGGCTCCGATCGATATCGTATCGCGAGGTCACAGTTTCGATCATCTGACGGATTGAAAACGCCTCTCCCTGGTCACGCCGAATGTCGCCGGGCACGAACCAGTTGAAACACGTGTTAGCGTTGTTGCTCCGCGTCTGCTGGGGAAACAACACCACGAAGCCATAGTCGTCCGCCAGGCGAGACCATCCAGAGCCATGGTCATACGCACTGGCCGTCTGAGTACATCCATGAAGGACGACCACCAGTGGCGCGCGAGGCATTAGGCCCTTGGGGATGTGGATTTTCGCCTCGAGGGCGCCATAGTTGGAACCGAACGGGCCGAGATCGGTCAGCCTGTCATCGAACACCGGGGCGGCGCCGGGGGCCGAGCGCAATTTGCGCAGTCTTTCAATAGTATCGGAAATGGATCGCATCTGGTGCTCCTAGCGGCTAAGGCGAGAACCGCCCGACCCCCAACGCAGCGTGAGGCAGAAGGTTGCTGCACTGCACAAATAATTATTGTCCAACGCTTGTATTCTTCGGTGACCTGGCGGCCGTATATATAGAACCGCGGCCAGACTTGGTCGCGTGCCGCCATCCCAGAAGGGAGAGGTGGAGCTGAAGGGCGGCCTGCGGGCTGCGACAGTATGCCAATTCGGCCTATTGTAGGATTTTCGCCCGCAATATCGTTTCGACTTGGCCGCCGGGCGAGGGTTGAGGGAACTTGAGGGTTCCCGAGCGGGTGCAACTCGGCCAGACCTTCTTGATCGGAATGTCACTTGTCGCCAACACGAGTTTCACATCCTCAATGGTCTGGGGCCTGCGAGCCGATGGTAACGGCATCGTTTTCCAGCCGTGTGCATGCCCTCGATACTCAACTCAGTAATCCGTGCTTGGCGATGCGCTCAGACAGGCATCATACGATCGTTGGCTTGACCGAGGGAACCGATGTCGCGCGCTCTTCTGCCTGCTCATCGCCGACTTCGACCGGGAGCGTTCCGTCGGGTGTGAGACCATCAACCGCCTCGGGAAGATCGCGCGACAACCTGGTGAGGATTTCTTCCTTCGACAGACCGGTCCGCGCAGCTATGTCTTGGAGCACGTCGGGACCGAGAGCCTCCGAAAGGGTGCGGTCATCGATTTCAGAATTTGGGCCATTCTGAACCCACGACTTCGCCATCTCGCCATGCCCGGTCTGGCTAAACTGATCGAGCAGGCCACCAAGCCCACCGCTGAGGATGCCACCCGAGCCGGAGGTGCCCCCAAGCAAGTCACCCAGGCCTCCGAGCCCCCCAGCCCTACCCACTCCGCCCAGCAAATCGCCAGGGCTGCCCGACTGACCTGTGTTGGCCGGATCGTCCGCGGAAGGTCCGCTGGGATCGGCGCGGCGCTGGAGATTCCCAGAGAGGCCCTTCAGCATTTCCGCAATTTTGTCGCGATTCTGAAATCCGGCGACGGCGAGGACACTGAGAAGTGCGGTCAGTGCGCTGCGTGACATGATAACCTCCTGTATTTCGATTTCGTGAACTGCGCCATTAACTCAGTCGGTGGGCCGCATGTTCCGCGAGACTCTGGATTCTGTCTCAGATCAGAGTGAGGTTGGCATACGGCGCGGTCTTCGCGATGATAAAGAGTTGATCGTTGTAGATCTCGTGCTTCGACGCGAGCACATCCTCAATGGCAAGGGCATGCAGTCGAAACGTCTCCCCGGGGTCGGGTCATGCGGCCCGATCCAGATTAACCTGTCCGCAATGCTGTCTTATCGCTCGAAACGCTGCTCGTCCGTTTGCCTTTCGATGACTCGGCGCGTGGAACAATCCCAGATGTTGCTGGTTCTGATGCCGAGGATCGCTCACGATCCCGCAAAGGAGAAGTCTATGAAGAATTTGCTCGTCGCAACGGCGATCATCGCCATGTCCGTATCGTCCACCTTGGCCCAGACAACGACGCCAGCCGCTAACCCGGAGGGCGATACTCCGGCTGTCGCAACGCCTTCGGACCAGAACGCCACCGCTCCGGTAGAAGGCGCCAATAGTTTCACAGAAGGTCAAGCCAAGGATCGTATTGTCGAAGCCGGATACGCCGACGTTACTGATCTGAAGCTCGACGACAAGGGTGTCTGGCAGGGCAAGGCAACCAAGGACGGCAAGACCGTGATGGTGTCTTTGGACTACCAGGGCAACATCGTCGCCAAGTAAGCGCAGCCAAGAACGTAACAAGGAAACACACAATGACGAAGACAGTCACAGGACTATTCGATCACTATTCCGACGCCACTTCCGCAGTCAAACTGCTCAAGGCGGCGGGTATTCCCGATAGCGACATCAGCATCGTTTCGAACAATGCGGATGGCCGCTATAAGGACAGCGATGTCGGTGAAGACGCAGGAGCCGGCGCCGGCATCGGCGCGGCCGTTGGCGGCGTCGGAGGCCTGCTGACAGGGCTGGGCATTATGGCTATTCCGGGTGTCGGTCCGGTCGTTGCTGCTGGCTGGCTGGCTGCCACGGCTGCTGGAGCTGTCGCTGGTGCTGTCGTCGGTGGAGCTGCTGGCGGCTTGATCGGCGCGCTGACCGATTCAGGCGTCGATGAGCGCGATGCCCATGTCTATGCGGAAGGCGTCCGACGCGGCGGCACGTTGGTCACCGCCAAGGTCGATGACGGGCGCACCGCCGAGGCCGAGGCAATCCTGCAGCGCGCGAACTGGGTCGACCTACCGACGCGTCGGAGCGTGTACGAAGGACAGGGCTGGACCCGCTTTGATGATGCGTCCGAACCGTATAGCCAAGCGGAGATCGACGCAGAGCGCGCTCGTTACCCTGGCCGTGGTTCGTCGGTCTAATTCCTCAGAAGTTCAGGGCCGCCATGCTGCCCTGAACTTCGATCGCTATTGACGTTGTCGGACGGTGTTCCAGCTCATCTCTAAATTCCAAGCGGCGACAACGCTTTAAAGTAGTGATGCATCCTTTTGTCTCCTCCCGCGTTGTCCGAGCACTAACAAATAAGGACAGGTCATCATGCAAGGCGGCAGTAAAACAGTCGACAATAGGAATCTTTCCGGCCGTGAAAATGGACTAATGGAATATTTCGCGGACTTAGCCAACGATTCCATCGAACGAGATGTCGGCCTTCAACCGCAAGCATCTGACGATGGGCGAGTTCAGGAAGAATTCCGTCGACTAACTGCTTATGTGTCTCATCTTAAGCGAAGCATATCGGAACTCGCGGAATTGCCGAGGCTCTCATCAGAGCCGGCCCGCACGCAGCCGAGTTATGGCGCCACGATCGCCGGGTTACTGACGGTGTTGATTGTGGGTCTCGCGGTCGGCATGACCGCGCGCCTAGTGGCTGGGGTAAATAGCGGACGCCTAGCAAGCCGAGACAAATCGCACCGATAGTCGCGCGAATTAGTGGAGATACCAGCGTGGAAAAGGCCCCAACGGGAGTATCAGGACTAGATGACATCTTGGTTGGTGGGCTTTCAAGAGGCCACGTCTTCCTGCTTGAAGGAAATCCGGGAACGGGAAAAACGACGCTCGCTCTCCAGTTTCTCCTCCAGGGAGCGGAGGCGGGCGAGCAAGGGCTCTACATTACGTTGTCGGAAACCGAACGCGAACTGCGTGCGGGCGCTGCTTCGCATGGTCTGACGATAGATCGCAACATTGAGATTTTTGAGCTGGTCCCGCCAGAAACGCTTCTTGACGATGACAGGCAGCAAAGCCTCCTGTATTCGTCAGACCTTGAGCTCGGTGAAACCACAAGGCTCATTGTTGATGCATTCGAGCGTGTAATGCCGACCCGTGTTGTTCTCGACAGTTTGTCGGAGATCCGGCTTCTGGCACAGGGCTCACTCAGGTACCGTCGGCAAATTCTGGCGCTGAAACACTTTTTCGCGCGGCAAAATGCAACAGTCTTGCTCCTAGATGATTTGACCTCGGATGTCTTGGATAAGACCATGCACAGCATCGTTCACGGCGTTGTGCATCTGGACGAGCTAGCTCCAAATTACGGTCCGGAACGCCGTCGACTGCGGGTAAAGAAATATCGCGGTCAAGCTTTTCGAGGCGGTTATCACGATTTCGCGATCAAGACCGGTGGTGTGGTCGTCTATCCCCGTCTCGTTGCTGCTGAGCACCGGACGAATTTTGAACGCACGTCGTTGAGCAGCGGCATCCCTGCGCTTGACGCGCTGTTGGGTGGCGGTGTTGACCGCGGATCCAGCACATTGATTTTGGGTCCAGCAGGTACCGGCAAAAGCACCTTTGCGTTTCAGTTTGTGGCATCGACCATTCGAAGGGGGCAGAAGGGCGCTGTTTTTGTTTTTGATGAAGAACTAGGTCTGTTGTTTTCACGCCTGCGCCCCATGGGGATCGACCTTGAGGCGATGCGAGCGTCGGGTGATCTCCACATCGAACAACTTGATGCAGCGGAGCTTTCGCCTGGTGAGTTTGCGCATCGTGTCCGGGAGCGTGTGGATAGTGCCCAGGCGAAGACCGTGGTGATTGACAGCATCAATGGCTATCAAGCCTCCATGCCGGAGGAGAACGCGCTCATTCTGCACATGCATGAGCTGCTTCAATATTTGAACAGGCAGGGCACCAATACGTTTCTGACCGTTGCTCAACATGGTCTGGTTGGTGATATGAAGTCGCCTGTGGATGTGACCTATTTAGCGGATACCGTTGTTCTGCTCCGGTATTTTGAGGCGACCGGCAAGGTGCGTCGGGCGGTTTCCATCATCAAGAAGCGCACCGGATATCACGAGGATACAATCCGAGAGTTCAGCATAGGCAACAAGGGGCTGTCTGTTGGTGAACCCCTGTCCAGTTTCCAAGGTGTTCTGAGGGGGGTGCCGACGTTTGTCGGCACGACAGAGCCGCTGCTGAATGCCTCAAGCGCGAGTAACTCAAATTCCTAACACGGCAACATCGCTGGCCTTGGTCTTAACTCCGCGGGGGCGAGACGCGGAAGTCGCAAAAAGGCTCTTGGGGGAAATTGGCATCGCTTGTGCGATAGCGAGTGATCTTCCTCAATTCGCTCAATCGCTAAATGACGATACCTGTTTTGCGGTCGCAACGGAGGAGGTTCTTCGGTTTTCCGATCTGCGGCAAATAACATCCTGGATAAGCAACCAGCCTAGCTGGTCCGACCTTCCATTCATTGTTCTAACCCATCGCGGGGGTGGCCCCGAACGCAACCCTGCGGCGGCAAGGCTGTCGGAGCTTCTTGGTAACGTGACGTTCCTGGAGCGGCCATTCAATGCTGTCACTTTTGTCAGCGTCGCCCGCACCGCAATTAGGGGACGGCGACGCCAGTACGAGGCACGCGCTCGGATCGACGATCTTCGCGAAGGAGAATGGCGTCTTCAAACAGCGCTTCTTGCTGGCCGGCTCGGGACCTGGGAACTTGAATTGGACAGCATGAGGTTTGCGGCATCCGACGCGTGCAAAGCAATTTTCGGACATCCGGCTGCGAAGGCATTTTCCTATGAGGAAGCGCTTGCAAGTATCCACGAGGATGACAAGGAACGCGTCCTCAATGCCGTGAAGGAAAGCATCGATAGCGGCCGCGACTACGCGATAGACCATCGCACGCTCTGGCCCGACGGCAGCGTTCATTGGACGGAAATCCGCGCGCGCGTCGTATCAGGCAAAAGCGGTCATTCCGAACGATTGGTTGGCGTATCGTCGGATATCACGGACCGCAAACGTTACGAAGTCCGGCTACGGGACCTGAACGATACGCTTGAGGAGCGCGTGGCTCAGCGAACGGCCGAGCTTAGCCAGGCGCATGAGACACTCTTGGCTGAGGTGGCGCAGCGGGAACGGGCTGAAGAGCATTTGCGCCACGCACAGAAGATGGAGGCAATCGGACAGCTCACAGGCGGTGTCGCCCACGATTTCAACAATCTTCTCATGGCTATCATGGGCAATCTTGACCTGTTGAAAAAGCACCTTGCCGAAAACCCAAAGGCGGAAAGGCTTCTGGAGGGCGCGATGCAGGGGACCCGTCGTGGTGCGGCCCTGACGCAGCGCTTGCTCGCCTTCGCCAGGCGACAGGACCTTCAGGTAGAACCCGTGGATCTCGAAAAACTCATCTGCGGCATGACCGATCTTTTGGAGCGCTCTGTCGGCTCGTCGATCGCTTTGCGATTGAATCTGACCAATGGGTTGCCGCACGCGCTGGTGGACGGCAATCAGGTGGAACTTGCCTTGCTCAACCTGGCTGTAAATGCGCGCGATGCGATGCCGCACGGTGGGTCCCTCGTGGTGAAACTCGATCTTGCTCAACCGGTTCCCGAAGACTGCCTTGCTTCGGGGTCCTACCTTCGGATTTCGGTAACAGATACCGGGCATGGAATGGATGGCGAAACGCTCAAGAAAGCGATTGACCCCTTCTTCTCCACCAAGGAATTAGGGAAGGGTACTGGCTTGGGTTTATCGATGATTCATGGGCTTGCCGTCCAGTTGAACGGCGAATTTCAGTTGTTCAGCGCGCCTGGGCAGGGAACCAAAGCGGAACTCTGGTTTCCTTCCACGACGCAGAAAATAGACGATAAGGGGATGGACGTGACGCAAACGCAGCCGGGCGTGACAGCAAGAGCGAAGGTTCTGGTTGTTGACGACGACGCGCTGATCGCCATGAGTACCGTCGATATGCTGGAAGATCTCGGTCACGAGGTCCTTGAGGCAAATTCGGGCGCAGGGGCTCTCGAGCTTCTTGGCGCGGGCGATCATATCGATCTGATGATTACGGATTATTCGATGCCGGGCATGAATGGCGCGCAACTCGCAAAGGCGGCCTTGGAAATCAACCCTGCGCTTCCGATCTTGATCACAACCGGTTACGCCGATTTGCCTTCCGGCGCTGGAATAGATTTACCGCGTCTTGGCAAGCCTTATACGCAAGATCAACTGGCGTTCGAAATTGCCAAAATACTTAAGTCGAGTCGCCGGAGCGAACCAGGCTAAATCCATGTAACGACCGCCCCTTTTTGGCTGGAGGCCCGGCCAAAATAGCCTCACGTCCGAGAATAGTTGGACTTAATCCGGCGATTGAAGGGAGCGGTTGGGCCCTGTTGGTTCGCAGTTTTGAACCGAAATGGTGGAACAGTTCACCACAGCGCCTCAGTGCGATCGGAACCAGCACCAACGTCCGCAAGGATGTCCACAGGGAACGAAGCTTGGCCGTCACTCGAAAGGGTGGCGGCGTCCATGGGAGGCTTGGTGCTGAGACCGGGGGGAGAAAGACACATATTCGCAAAAAATTCACGGCACCGGCAAAGCGTCACCGATCGGGTTGCCGATTTGTCAACGAAGGCCGAAGAAAGCAAGGACAGCGAGGACGATGACAACGAGTCCAACAATATAAATTATCTGGTTCATTGCGGGTTCCTTTCAATTTCAATGTGTCAAAAACGCCCACGTCCGCGATTTGTTCCATTTTAAGTATTACTTGCCTTGAGCGTGAAAACGGCCGGTCTTCCGAGAAGGGCTGATAGCGCGTTGCCGGATCCTGGTTTCTCTGTCGTTTTCCATTTTCACTCCACCTAGTTTCGATTCAGTTTTGCGGGCTGCGACCTTCTGCTGAACAAGCCGGCGAGTGACTTAAGGATGGTTTTGGGCGGTGGTGCTTCTGGAATCTCCCGCACCTTTTTCAGCATTGACTCTCGACGCACCGATAGATCAAACGCCTCTTCAGCTTCCGAAAGAAGCTCGTCGTTCTCTTCCTTGAATGGATAAGTCTGGCCCATCTCGACTCCTCTTGGTTGCGTCAGAAACCAACGAAAACCGGGCGCACTGGTTCCACCAACGGGAAAGAAAAAAGCAGCCGTCCGGGGAGGACTGCATGGATCTTTATTCGATGGGCGCTTGGGCTTCGCATCTGAGCAAAAGGGCATTGCTTAGACAATGGGAATTTTGTACCGCATGCTGGGATCTTCGCCGCCAAGACGACCCCGCTAGAGTGAGCCAGCGACCGGGGGGGCCGGACGCTGACTCGGCAACGGTGCCGCCGGCGGTCGACGACCCTGCTGTCACCAGCTTGAAGGGATCGAGCCGATCGATTGGAACTCTGAGCTAGGTATTGAGTTCCCGCAGGGCAAGCGTAAGATGATATGCCGGCGTTCCTAAGGGGACCATCGTCGTTTGAAAGATGATTGTGCTTTCGTCCCGCGGAGGCCATGTGCATGACGCACAATTTCGCATTTCAATCCGAAGCCATCACTCCAGAAGACCTCAACATGTTGCATGGCACATTGGCGAAGTGGTGTGCGGAGAAGCATATGGAGGCTGATCCCAGTGCGCAGAAGGCGGCGGTGGAACTCATCGACTGGTTCCAGTTCGGCCTAAAGTACGAAGATCAGCTCATTGAGATGCTTCGCCGAGCGTAACGCTTTGACGCTTTGCAACCCCACCCAAGCGACTGAAACCAACCGCTCCCATACTGCGGGCGGCGCCGCTATTCCACATCAGAGTCTCTTTGACCTCCTTGCGATTGAGGAGAACATCCGTCTCGCCTGGCTTGCCGTGGGGTGGCTGAATTCCATTCCTTCTTCCGCCGGCATATCCAGCGCTGCTTCGTATTCATGATCCCAACGGGGACGCGTTTGCCGCGGACCTTTGCCGTTGCTTCCACTACTCCTTGCCGACAAGAAACGCAGGCGGCGTCCGATCGTTGCGTGAAAAATCAGTCACGTATACGTCGACCGTCGCGCGGTGTGCCGTTCACTTCCACTGTTTGAACGGTTGAAGATGTCGTAGACGGCCCACGAGCCCGTCGGCGTCACGAAGGTCGTAGCGGTTGATGGAGACTGTTGCCTTAGTGTCGGACGTGATTGGGCCGCGCGAGGGAAAATCCTTTTCCAACCTCCTCGAAAAAAGACCCCCGTGCCAGGAAGGGCCATTTTCTCGAGGAGTGATCGGCGCTGGTTATGAGAGTGCGTAGGGCACGATCACGGTCTAAACTTGGATCTGGGATGAATGTTCCGGAGGGTGTAGGCCGACAAAGAAAAAAGGCCGGATGGACTACCCGGCCAGAAGGAACGCGGGCCTCTCTCACAGGCTCTCGCTGGCGTACTTCGTCAACAACAACGCATTTCGCAAAGATGAATTTGATGCTGAACTCAAGAAAAGTGTTGGAGGCGACTATGCGATGGGATCCGTATTCGAACCGGCGTGTCTGAAAAACTCTTGGATTACGGTCTAGTTACCTCGGTTGCGGTGTAGGACAGCCCCGCCGCTATCAGACATCACTTCGGCTTGAAGAGAACGGCTGTCTCTCCTGGCTTGCGTCGAGGGGTTGAACTGCATTCCTCTTCCGCGGGCATATCCAGCGCTTGCTTCAATTCATCATCCCAATCGGGACGCGTTTACCGTTGCTTTCACCATCTTCTTCATGGTTCGCACCCCTTGGCAAACGCTGGCGGAGCGGATCTTTGCGTGTCGCGTAAGCGTATCAAGGTGACGAGATGCTCAGGATTAGTTAGCCGCAGCATTATCTACGCGTTTCCCCGCGTTCTGTGTTGCGTCGACCGTGTTCGCCGTGTCTTGGCCCATCCCCCGAATCGTGTTGCCGCAAGAGGAGATGGCGAGCAATAGGCAGCACGCCGTGGCGAAAATCGAAACGGTCTTCATCGGTGAAACCTCTCACGATTGCGACACTGTCGCGGATTGAACGCATTTGAGTACGGCAGGCGCTGCCAAGATGCTTGCCGATTTGTCAACGAAGGCCGAAGAAAGCGAGGATGACGACAACGAGTCCAACAAGATAAATTATCCGATTCACCACGGGTTCCTTTCAACACAACGTGTCAAAACGCGCGCGTAGGCAAATAGGTTCCCTTGCAGATCTCGATTGCCTCGCCGTCGTCCCCAAGACTTCGCATCCAGCACGATCTTCAGTGTCCGGATCATGACGGTCATTTGATCTGGCGAATAACGCGACTACCTCGATATCTGAGATGGCGTATTTTGTCCCCCGCACGCTCGTCCCCGGTAAGTTTGCCGACTTGATCGCAGCGCGTACCAGTTCGGCGATGAAATCAGTAGTGGAGCACAATTGGCGGTGACTTCCCGAAGGCTAGGGGAGTCAACAGCGCCGGATGAAAAGGCCGGACATGTTGCCCGGCCTTAGCTTCACATCTCAACGCCGACGGTTACTGAATTACCTGAACCACGGTGTAGGTCTTTGGATCGACGATGACGCGCTGATCGTTGACGATCGTGTAAGCGTATCGAGGATCTTCAGCGATCGGCGTCAGGACGACTTCACGTGGCAGCGGTTTGCCGACCACAATCTGCTGCTGGACAACAACCGATTGCGCAACCGGCTGCTGCTGCACATAGGTAACGACTTTTTCCGGCGGTGGTTCAAGCGCGGCACCTGCGACGGCGCCAACCACGGCACCAACGCCGGCTCCGACTGGACCGCCAATGATGGCACCGGTGGCGGCGCCGCCAACCATACCGGTCGCAGTGCTATCTTCAGCCAGCGACGCCGTTGACATCATACCGAGAACCGCGGCGGACACGATCAAAATCTTGGCTTTCATAGTCTTCTCCCTAGTGTGATTGGGTTCGGCAGAAGAATGTTTGGGATTGGATTTGGTTCCGGCCGGACAAAAATCCGACAATTCGAGTACGCGCAGGAGTGGTATAACTCGTCCAATGTGGTGACTTTCCGGACGTTCTGCCGGCCGGGCGCCTCTATCGTCCAGGCGTAGTGCGCATGCGACTTCAACTACGCCTCTTCAGTCGGATGTTTATGCAAGAACAACCGAGCATCCATGATCGGCTCTTCCGCGGGGTCGGGATCTTCCGCATAGGCGAGGCGAAGTTGTCTCATAAGCTCCTCGATCGCGTCCATCGTCTCGACCGTGCAGCACGACTCGCGATACGACAACCGGGGCTCCCCTCCCGATGGGCCAACGCGGCGCCTATGTCGCCGATAAGAGTGGCAAAGCAGTTGATTGATTTGGCCACGGGTCACTGTGCGGCTTCGCCTTAGCGCAGGGATGTTGCGGGGTTAACGCTCTCAGGTTTTTCGGCGTGCAGCGGCAGCGCGAGACCGGGCGGAGGCGCGACCTGAAAACCGTCGTCGTTTCGCGCTAACATCGTTTTCCGCTTCATGCTGCGCCGGCAGCTGCGCCGTCGCCAATCAATCTTCGGGTCTGGATTGCGACAGGTGCTGCCATATCGCTCGACGGAGCATCGCTGGTGAGCTGCAGGGCACCCTTCGCTTGGAACGTTAGCGGGACCTAATTTGTTACTAATTATTTCTACGCCATTCAGGCCAGGGAAAACTGCCGTGACTCAAGCAGATCGATCGCGCATCAGGGTGCACGATAGCTACGTCAAAGGCTGCTGGCAGGTCATCATATTTGTCGGTAACCAAAGCGAGCATAGGTCTTTTGAAACCGAGGCCCAAGCCCGCAAATACGGTGCGACCCGGTTGCAATACCTGCGTTCAGAATCCGCAGAAATCCGACTTGGCCCCAGAGGGTAGTATTGCACACCGAGCGCACCGCGGTTTTCGATGATAATGCTCCAGTTGCAATTACTGCTCGCCGACCTTCCTGATCAAAATGGCAAGTTGATCGCAATCACGAATACCCTGCCGGCAAAGTTCAATCACCAGCGCTGCTATGTCGTTCGCCTCGTGGGTTTTGGGGTCCGCTCTTTGCGCCTGGAAAATCTGATCGAAGGCTGCCTTGCAAACGTTCAAATCTTCCGGCGACAAGGGTTCATCGTGCGTGCTGAAGATTTGCGTGTTCATTGACTGCGTTCCTCCTTTCTATGCGTTTTTTATGGAAGAGGTGTGATCGAACCGGTGGCTTTTCAATAGCCGGGTGCCAGCCGCGCCGGGCAGAAAACGGCCAGCTTCCGCGCCACCGCGCTGGCGGCGGAGACTTTAAAAACAGGGTTAGGACTAAAGTCCGAGGCCTATCAGACTGAGGTCTGACCCCGGAACACTAGGGAGCCAAGCTCGTTCCGTTCGTAGGAGGCCTTTATGATCCATTCCGAGGAAAAGTCCGGCGGCTCGGCATTGCCGATTTTCGCCGTCCTGCTTGCCATGGCAGGGATTGTGGCCGCGCTCATCGCTGTCGGCGATCGACCTGACAGCCAAGGCGGCCGGGTGTGGGTTTTTCAAAAGCCGGCAGCGGCGGCCTCAGCCTATGAAGGTCCAGGCATCGGTCGTTACGACAAATACCGGTTTTGATACGGCTAATAGGAGGTTGCGTTTTGGGTACTGGGCTCCTCAATGTCAGAGTTGACGTTTGTGGGATAAGAGGCGCGTGGGTCGTCACTATTTTCCGAGATGACCAAAGCGAACACCGGGCGTTTCGCTCGCAGGATGAGGCGAGACTATACGCGGCAGCCAGACTTGCAGAAGTGAGGTCTGAGACGAGCTGCCAAAGTGTATCTGCAGCGTAGTCCTTGGACGTTGCCCCGCCGACCCGGTGACGGGCACGGCCGGTGGATGATGTTAAAGGACTAAGCCATTCGGCTATGGCGATGTCGTAATGCGGCATTTACCCCGGAAGAGCATTCGATAAATTTGATGCAACCTCTTTAGCGACGAGACACGTATTCGAAGATTTGTGAGCCAACTTGGGTCGATCTTGGTACAAGGTAGGGTAGATATGGCGAGAGGGCGGAAAGGTTTGGTAGTGATCGCCGTCGGGATGTTGGCGGCGACCGGATGGAGCGCTATCGCCTCGCGAGACCTTGTCGCGCCGGCTGTGTCCGGGACCACGCCATCCGCAAATGCGGTCGAGGTCGACCTCGACCCAGCGATCGTAGTGACCTTTAGCGAAAACGTCGATCCCGCGACCATCGAGGTCAACTCGCTCCGGCTTTCGACCGGCGGCTTACCTGTGGAGGCGAGTGTCACGTACGACATCTTGACGCGTTCGGCTGTGCTGGCGCCGACCACGCCGCTCGCGAGCGATACGAAGTATACGGCGACTCTTGCTGCTGGTGTTCGTGACCCGGGCGGCAACACACTGGCGGCCGGCCATAGTTGGTCGTTCACAACGCGGCGCGATCTTGAACGCGGCTTTGGAGGCCCGATCTTGATCATTACCTCAAGCGCCTTGCCTTTCAGCAAATATTACAGCGAGATTCTGCGCGCCGAAGGCATAGGCTCGTTCGACAGCGTCGACCTTTCGCACGTTACCGCGGAACTGCTCGACCGGTTTAACCTGGTCCTGCTGGGCGAAATGCCGCTGAGCGAACCACAAGCGGCGATGTTTTCGAGATGGGTCACTGCCGGCGGCGATCTGATTGCCATGCACCCCGACAAGAAGCTGGCCGGACTGCTGGGGTTGGAGGATCAAGCAGCATCGCTGAACGAAGGTTACCTTTTGATCGACACGGCGACGGCTCCCGGACACGGCATTGTCGACGAGACGATGCAGTATCATGGCGCGGCCGATCTGTATGCACTGACAGAAGGTACGACCGAAATCGCCCGGCTTTACAGCAACGGCTCGAACGCGACGCCAAACCCGGCCATCACGGTTCGCGGCGTCGGAAAAGCCGGGGGCCAGGCCGCGGCGTTCACCTATGATCTCGCCCGCTCCGTCGTCTACACGCGCCAAGGCAACCCGGCGTGGGCCGGTGACGAGCGTGACGGCAATTCCGTCGTCCGGTCCAATGATCTTTTCTTCGGCGCCAAGAAAGGTGACGAGCAAACCGACTGGAACGATCTTGACAAGATCGCAATTCCGGTGGCCGACGAGCAGCAGCGGCTGCTGGTCAACCTGATGAACTTCATGCTTAAGGACAAGGCGCCGCTGCCGAGGCTGTGGTACTTCCCTAAGGGACACAAGGCGGTTCTCGTGATGGCGGGCGACGATCACGGCACGCCAAGCGGAACCGAGGATTCGTTTGATCGGCTTAAGGCGAACGAGCTTAAGGGATGCTTGGTCGCTGAGTGGGAATGCTATCGCGCCACCGCATGGATTTACACGAGTGGCGGCTTGTCGCCCGAGGAAGCCCGCGCCTACGTTGCGGAAGGCTTCGATATCGGCGACCACGTTAACAAGGGCTGCAACAATCTCCTGCCGAGCGACTTCGCGACGATATTCAGCCGCGACCTGCACGCATTTCGCGTCAAGTATCCCGACTTGCCGCCCCAAAGGGGCAGCCGCACACATTGCGTGGCGTGGAGCGACTGGGCGTCGACTCCGAAAACGGAGGTTCGGTACGGGGTGCGCATGGACCTCAGCTACTATTATTGGCCCGGCTCGTGGATAAAGGGCCGACCCGGCTTCATGACCGGTTCCGGTCTGCCGATGCGATTTGCCGATCTCGATGGCAGCATGATCGACGTCTATCAGGTCGTATCGCATCTGGTGAACGAGAGCGGAATGCCCTTTCCATCCGCCATAGAAACACAACTCGACCGGGCTCTGGGGCCGCAAGGTTACTATGGCGCGTTCGGGACGCATTACGATTTCACCGATGATTTCGATACCCAATTGACCGCGGCGGCAACGGCCCGCGGCGTCCCATTGGTCTCTGTGAAGCAATTGCTCGATTGGACCGACGGCCGGAACCACTCGCATTTCGCGCATATCGCCTGGAGCGGTGACGTGCTCACGTTCGACGCACACGCCGACAAACGAACCGGAACAATGCTCCGCGGAATGGTCCCTGCGAGAACGGGTAGGGGAGTGGTATTCGCGATCAGCCGCGACGGAATGCCCGTCGACTATGGGAGCGAGACCATCAACGGGATCGCCTATGCCATGTTTCCGGTCGCAACCGGCACCCACCGCGTCACCTACGGCCCGCAGCAGATTACCGATGCAAGCGATGTCCCTGGACGATCTGTCGAATTACCGGACGGGCGTCAGGGCTCTTTGGACTACACAAACCCATGTGAAGCCGCGGTGCCTTGCTGACACCGACCACGCGCTTTCCGCATGGAACGATTCGCGCCGGCAAGATCCGTCCGGGTTCTGTTTCCGAAGCCTCCTGGTCCATCGAAATTGGACCTCCGAACGTCGAGGTACCCGTCAGCCAGCAAGTGTGATCGCAACGAGATCGGCAAGGCTTGAAGCCAATCTAGTCCCAAAGTCTGGCATGAGATTTTCTCACTTTGCTCTGATGGACGGAACCGGGCTGGAGGACGCGCTCACCGTCTCTGGCATCTCGAAAATGCACTCTAGCTAGGGAATTTTCCGGTCGGTGCGGGACAGTGGCTTCAATACTGCGTCATCGATCGTGACTACCGTCAGGACCTCGGCCGTCAACGATCTCAATCCCGATGACGTTTGACGGTAGGGCCGCTCGCAGCTCCTCGGCAACCCGTTCCCGTAAGCTATTTGCTGCTTATCCCTGGCGGCTTCGAGGCTGTCAAATGTCCTGCCCTCAGGATCGGCTTCCAGATCATTTTCGCGCCGAATGTGAAAATAGTAGAGAGGCATTGTCCTATCTCGCGTGAGCACGACGGCTGGGCTCCTCGGAGCCCTCCAGTCCCGCGCTCGCCGAAAGCGCGTCCAAGTGAGTTAGGCCAGAACGGCCGCGATCGAATCCCTCGAGTGGCTACCAAGATCGCGGTGGAGAGGATAAATCGCATGGACGATATAAAATTCACGACGGGACTGTCGGCAGCGGCGGGTGCGCGCGTCGCGTTCCGCGGTACCCCATTAGTGGAGAGGACGGCACCATTGAACCAGGAAGGCTGCACCGGCGGGATATCCGGAGTCTTTTTCTGCAAGTGCAGGATCTGATCGGAATGCACACGTCGCCTTCTTGAAAACGCCTTCATCGGATATACTTTGATATCAAAGACATCGTTTCTGACAGGATGATATCAACGCCGGCGGTCACTATTCGTAATCTTTCTGATGAAACGCATCGCGCCCTGCGCGTGCGCGCGGGTCATCACGGCCGTAGCACCGAGGCCGAAATCTGTGACATTATTGAGGCCGCTGTGCGTCCACCTGAACGCGTGAAACTTGGTTCCTTACTCGCGGCCATCGGTCGGGACGTAGAACTTTCCAATAACGATGTAGAAGCCCTGCAGCAAAATCGCGGTAAGGCGCCCGCCGAGCCGATGACTTTCGACTGATCTTGTGGACACTAATGTGATTGGAGCCACGGAAACCGGTTCCCAGCGGGGCACTGGTCGCATGGATGGACGCCCAAGCTATCGAGACGCTGTTCCTTTCCGCGATGACAATTGCCGGCGGCGCTGGGCAAACGCTCCGCTTCATATTGGATGGGCTTACAAGGTGCTCGATGAGTGAGCCTCAGCAAAATCCATTCAGTTTAAGGATCTTATGTGCTTCGATCGATGCGCGAAGCTCGTCCTCGGAGTTGCGGTTGCCCTGGTTGGCGTCGGGATGGTGCATTTTGAGCCTTTCCTTATAGCGGCTCCTGATTTCCTCCGGTGTTGCCTCCGGCGAGAGACCGAGAGTCTCGAAAGCCTTGGCTTCGAGCACCTTGAGCTTTCGTTTCTGCAGATCGGCCTTTTGCGCTTGGCGTTGTGCCGCGGTTTTTCGGGCATTCAAGGCCTTTGCAGAGCCGGAACGGACTTTCGACGGGATCGGGATTTCCGTCGGCTGGCCGGCTCTCGTTCCCCAGGTCGGACGACTGCCGGCTGTCGCTTCCCTTTGATAGCGAGCGACGTCCGCGTTTGATGGAGCCGTCGTGTAACTGTATCCCTTGTTGTATTCTTTGACGTGCTCAAGACAGAATAACAGATAAAGGCCTTCAGCGCCCGGACCCACGGGGGCGCGATGCGTGCCAACCTTTTCGCAACCGTCCCATTGGCATTTCGGGCCAGTGGGTTCGCTGGCGGAAGTGGCCTTTGTGCGAGCAGATCTTAGGCCCACGAATATTTTCGAATCATGCGTCATCGCATCTGTATGGATGCCGCGCGTCACTGCGGCAAGATTTAGCAAATTCGCTCGCCAATCAGCATGCGCAACGAGGCAACCTCGAATGGTTTGGTGATGATCGGCAAACCCTGTACAAATGCCTGCATTCAGCCACATGTCGACCATTCTTCCATTGACGCCAGCGTTGAAAGTGCCAATCAATGACGGCTGCCATCCCGCCTTTTCCTTCTAGGATATTGGTGTAGCAGGCAGGATCAAAACGAAAGCACCGCTTTTATACCTCACTGTGTCTGGCCAGGAATACCGCCCGGTTTCCGGTTCGTATCCGGCGGCTTTGAAGTAGGCGCGGGACTCGTCGGGAAGGCGTGGAAGATTGTTCCGATCGCTCGCCAGTGGGACGGCTTTTCGCAGGAGTGCCTTGAGCTTGACGAAGGCGTTCTCGATCGGTTGAAGTCGGGACTGTCGGGGACAGGAAGATGATTGCCGCCTCGGTCGCCTCGATCGCCTGGCACACCGCGTCGCCCTTAGGGCTTTTTCCGCAGAGCGGAGGGGCAAACAGTCGTTGCATCGAGCAAAGGGCGAGAATTCGATCAGGTCCTCATCGGCACGATCCGTGCGGACAATCGAAAGCACAGCTAGCGTTCGTGTCGTGAAGAGCGATGGTGCGCGGCATCACTACTGTCGATGCCCTCCTGAACAAGCGCGCTCGCAGATCCTCGACTGTATAACCAAGCAAATCGATGCATATTCGCCAGCATCGACCGCGCTTCGCACAAAATCCCGCCATCTCAGATGTCAGTGCAACGGTAGTCTTCTCGACCGTCGCCATCGAAGACGCCTCCGTCTCATGCGTACCGCGAGCAAAAGGCGAGTATCACGTACTCAAGCGACAGGCTTGGCGACGGGATTTTTGGGCAGTTTCAATTCCGCTTCAGGATGCCAGCCTCATCCGCTGCGGCTTCGAACGCGGCGCGCGCTTCCGCATTGGTCCTGGTGCCCTCCAGCGCAGCCAAGCAGATCTGGCGAGCGACGGCGTAGCTGGAACCCCTGATGTCCGGCCAGCGCGTGGTTAAGCACGCGATCGCCTCACGTGCGTTTCGAACGACATGAAAATGATCGCTGCATTCTATGGCCAGCTCGACATTCACATCCCAAAGCGTGTCGTTCATCCCATACTCCTCCGGCCGCGTTTGCCGAGCGGCATGACCTCAAAAAATTCTCTGCGTCTGTCCCACGGTGGCGGCCAAAAATGCAAGCCTGGCCTCGTCAGCAGACATCTTGCGCTTCAACGCCAACAGACAGCACTCGCGAGCGTGCTGTTGAAGCGGGCCAGACTTCGTGATGGTCTGACGGTTCAATATTTCGAACGCCTGCAGCGGTCCGCAGACCTTCACCACCGGCCCTTCCTTCATTTGAAGGATGACGGGTATCCATTGGATTTCGGTGGGCTTGGGGACTTCACCCGGATGCATTGGACACCTCCCAAACATCAACATGTGTTCCCGCGCCACCAGTAACGCCATCCAAGGGGAATTGTTCCTGAGTGAATGCTAATATTATTGCGCGCTGTATGACCCATCACGCTCTTCACGTTCGGCGCCGATCCTTATGCGGAAGGATAAAACTATAAACCCCAAAAGGGCGGATGTATTAGCTGAATACAGTGAGCGTTTTGTTCGGGAATGGTGGCGGGGTTCGGAGGATCGCGCCGATGCTGGCGAAGAGCAATCTATCGTGTTGTATCATCAGGTTTGACAGCAGTATCGAGCTTCTCGATGCCTTTTTTGAAGGTCCACCGCCACCGTTGCGTACCTCGCCAGAAATGTTATTCGTGGCAAAACCTGCCCACCGACGAAACTCGTGGTTGGTGCTGAGATAGGTTCAAGGAGCCTTCGGAGGTACAGTCGCGTCCAATCCTTCTGCATAGCGCATCAGCTGAGCCGCCAGTTCCTTGGCTGCAGTCGGGGACATTGCTGCCTGGATTTGGTGCGGCGCACGGCTCGTGCGACGATACTTCTGCCACTCGTCTTCAGTGACCGTATAGCCAATTCGCATGACGATGCTGCGCGGGGCCACGGCCGCCACACCCCACTCTACTAGAGTCTGGGTTTTGAGTTCGTTTTCATTTCGGAAGCGCCAATTGCTCGTGTCGAACTCGCCCAAGGCGTCCGCCCCTTGCTGCGATTGACCTATGCCAGGTAAACTCTCGGTCTCACGGATCATGTCCTTGTGGGGAGCGATCTCCAGCGTCCGGATCATGTCTGCCAGGATGAGCACAGCCGCCCTGACCTCGTCATCATTTCGTATCTCAGAACGGAGGACAGAGACTTCGATCGACAGCAAGCCGTCTCTTACCGAGGCCTGTGGGCGGATCCCTTTATCCAGCCGCATCTCTCTAACGGCGCGGACGCCACGCTCCATCAGTTGGCGCTTTTCGTCCGTAGTCAGATTGCCGACTTCGTTTGCGGCGCGTACCACCTCAGCGATGAAATCGGTGGCGGTGGACATACCAACAACCTTTGCCGACGGCGAGAGCTGAGTCAACAGCGCCGGATGAAAGGCCGGACATGTTGCCCGGGCTTAGCTTCACATCTCAACGCCGACGGTTCCTGAATTACCTGAAACCACGGTGTAGGTCTTTGGATCGACGATGACGCGCTGATCGTTGACGATCGTGTAAGCGTACGAGGATCTTCGGCGATCGGCGTCAGGACGACTTCACGTGGCAGCGGTTTGCCGACCACTATCGGCTGCTGGACAACAACCGATTGCGACACCGGCTGCTGCTGCACGTAGTTCAAGCGCGGCACCTGCGACGGCACCAACAACGGCACCTACGCCAGCTCCGACCGGACGCCAATGATGCACCGGTGGCGGCGCCGCCAACCATACCGGTCGCAGTGCTATCCTCAGCCAGCGACGCCGTTGACAGCATACCGAGAGCCGCGGCGGAGAGGATCTAAATCTTGGCTTTCATAGTCTTCTCCCTAGTCTGGTTGGGTTCGGCAGAAGAATGTTTGGGATTGGACTTGGTTCCGGCTGCGCGAAATCCGAAAACCCCTGGGTGGCGAAGAAAATCAGCCAGATAGCGAGCGCAAAGAAAAAGGCCGGGGAACTCCCGACCTCTCCGAAACGTCTCTACAGCAAGTGCCAGTACATCCGTGGTCAAATGCTGGAGACGGGTTCTGTAACCCGAATATGGGGCACCGCCATAGCGGTTTCAAGATGCTAAATCGCAGACGGAGGGCTATCGGCGCTCGGACAAAGTCCGCGCAGCGATGCCCAACGCAGCAACCGCAATTAACACGGTCGCTATTCCAGAAAGCGGGACACGACCTTTTGGGGAAACTCGGTTCTTCGCTGCCTGACCCGCCGCTCGATGTGCGAGTTCCGATATTTGGTCCCCGAGATTTGACACGTATGCTTTCAAACGGCGCAGCTCTTCCGCAATTGCGGACCTGTCGGGCGGCGGCTCGGGCTCAGATTTATCCGCCACATGTTCATTCGTTTCCGTTGTTAGATCGGCAAAGTATTCTGCCAACTCGTTTGTCTGTACGGAAATGTTTCGTTTGCCTCTTTTGCTGTTGCCACCTTGCATCATGGACTGTCCTCACGATTGTCTCTGGTTGAACAAACGCTTCGAAGGGCAAAAGGATGCATGGTGTTTGCAATCGGCACCGCATTCTCTTGACGTGGCGGCGGGGCAAGACATTTGAGATACGATCGAGGTGCGCCTGTCGGTCGCCAGTTGGTTCACTGATGCCAAGGTCGGCTCCCCCCCCACAACTAAGGGGCCGACGTTGTGGTGAGAGGCCATCATTCAGCTGGAACGTTAAACTGCGCGAGGAGTTGTTGGAGAAAGGAGACCGCCATGGAAATTCCGGTACCCGTTAATCCTGTCGGCGACATGCAGCGCGCAGTGGAATGTGAGGAACTCGTTCGCCCTAGCGTCATCACCTTGGTAAGAGGCGCTGTAGCAGCTGGCTGGACTGCTGACGAAGTCCTAATCGCAGTTGAGGAGGTTGTGAAGGATATCCGGAACGCCAAGCCATCCATGAACGCCAACGACGTTGAACAGTTTTGAGGGATGGTCGCATAGGACAAAGCGCGGTGGATAGTGGAAATGGCCTTGAAGGTGTTCGCGATGACCACGTACTCCTGACCGAAATTCTCGACCAGGAAAAAACCGCCAGCAGCAAGCCAACCAATCTGGCGGTTACCACTATCAACACATGATAGCTGATCCCAATTCCATGGCAGCCGAGTAAGTTGGCCGCATGATCATAAAAGAGCGATATGAATGTCGAGTACCGTGTATGATTCAAAGCAAAAAGATGGTCGCGGAGCGCGTGGAACCAGGAACGTAGATACGACGCAAACAGGTCATGACGGGGATGAAACGCCGCCCTGCGCAGAGGTTGGGGAACGTGGAGAAGCAGCCGATGCCGTCATCCATTCAACCGCGAAAGAGAATAGGCGTCCAATTTTTGGACGAAGCGGACCAGCTGTTCAGGAACTTGCGTCTGCACTGCGCCATGATCTGGGAACGATATGGCGGCGCTCGAGGGCTTGGTTTTCACAAGCGTTAAGACTTCTCGAGGGACGATTTCGGAACCTCAATACCTCGCAGCCAGGTCCGAGACTTGAGTTTGTCTCATCACGCCTCGCGGCACACTTCGCGAAGATACGGTTAGTGCTTCTTGTCAACCTGTCCTTCATGCCGTCCTTTAAACGCGTGAGATGGCGCTCTTGGCGCGCTTTTTCCACGTTGGTTTCGGTAAGCTGTCTCCTAGTTTCGGTCAGCATTCTGTTCTGGACCCTAAAGGACGTCCCTTGGCGGGAGATAGCCGATGGATCGTTGAAACCAACCATCGCGCTGGAAACAGCAGACGGGCAGCCCTTGGTGCGGCAGGGTCCGTTCCAGGGACCGCGCGCCAGCTATGAACAATTTCCGCAAGATCTCGTGGATGCAGTCCTTTCGATCGAGGATCGGCGCTTTCTGGATCATTATGGGATAGATCTGCGGGGGATATCACGCGCATTGGTCCGGAATTTCCAGGCGGGTGAAGTCGTACAAGGCGGCAGCACGATCACCCAGCAACTCATTAAGGTCCTCTATCTGGAAAACGACCGGACGCTGAAGCGCAAGATACAGGAGCTGGTCATCGCATTCTGGCTGGAGTGGAATCTCGGCAAGCAGGAGATCCTCACCCGATACCTAAATTCGGTCTATCTTGGCGCTGGCGCGACCGGCATGCCGGCTGCCGCGCGCATCTACTTCAACAAGGATATCGGTGCGCTCGACATCAGGGAGTCAGCCATGCTCGCAGGTCTCTTGAAGGCACCGAGCCAGCTAAACCCGATTGATAATTTCGACGGCGCCCGACAACGGACGACAACCGTCCTGGACGCGATGGTCGAAAATGGCAAACTGACGCCGGATGAGGCCAAAGCCGCCAAAGCTGAGTTCGCCGCGCTTGACGTGACCACCCCCACACCTCGTTCGGGCAGTTGGTTTGCCGATTGGGTCTCCGGTCAAACGCGTGAGATAGCAGGCGCCTCGCCTGGATCGATAACGGTACGAACGACACTCATTCCCCGCCTCCAACAGGCTGCGGAGGAGATCATCAGCCGAGCTATCGATGAAGAGGGGACGTCGCGCGGGGTATCGCAGGCCGCGTTGGTGGCTATGACGCCCGATGGAGCCGTTGTCGCAATGGTGGGCGGACGCGACTACAAAGCCAGCCAGTTCAACCGCGCCGTCACGGCTATGCGCCAGCCAGGGTCCACGTTCAAGCTGTTCGTATTCTATGCAGCTTTGAAAAAGGGCTTTACCCTCGGTGATCGGATTGACGATCGCCCAATCGAGATCGAAGGCTGGTCACCGGAAAACTCGGGCAGCAGATATCGTGGCCGTGTCACACTCGCCGAAGCCTTTGCTCGTTCCCTCAATGCCGCCACCGTTGCCCTTGCACAAGAGGTCGGAATGGACAACGTCGCAGCCGCTGCCAAGGAACTCGGAATCGATGCAAGCCTGACCAAAAGTCCAGCCCTCGCTCTGGGCGCGTCAGAAGTCAATCTGCTCGACCTAACAGGTGCCTACGCGTCAGTGCGCGCCGGACGTTCACCCATTGAGCCCTGGGGTGTCATAGATTTTCAGGCAGAAGGGCAGCCGCGTGGTTTCCGTATCGGACCACAGATCAATCCATCGGTGGACATTTCGGAGTACCAGCCGGATCTCGTCACATTGTTGCAGCTCGTAGTGGAACGCGGCACGGGGCGCGCTGCGTCACCGGACGTTTTTGCCGCGGGCAAGACGGGCACGAGTCAGAACAATAGGGATGCCTGGTTTGTCGGTTTTACGCAGCCTTTGGTCGCGGGAGTTTGGGTCGGCAACGACGATGGCACGCCGATGAAGGGCGTCACTGGCGGCGACCTTCCCGCTCGCATCTGGCGTGAATTCATGCAAGTCGCCATGGCTGACGCCAGCCCATATACTGAGCCCGCCACGGACAGCTCAGCCGGCGGAAAGGAAGCAGCGCCGTTGTGCAATATTCGCGCCTGCTCGCAGAACTATCGCTCCTTTCGCGTTTCCGATTGCACGTATCAGCCGTATCGAGGTCAGCGGCGATACTGCGAGAAATAATACTGATGGAAATTATACGATGGGGCAGCCTCAAGGGCGCGGTACTATAGTCGACCCACCGAGCGAGCCGGACGAATAATTTTAGATGTGAAAACCTACTCTCATATAGGCGGTCCGCTTCGTCCCCCCCGGCTCATATTATGCAGTTGAGGAAACGGCGTTCCATTTGTTCAGGCTGAAACAGCGTTGCTTGAGACGCTCACGCGCGACGGTTACCCGATCGCCAGGCTTTTCCGATCTCATATGATCCCACATTGGATCATGCGGCTTAATAGGCGTCGTCAACCTTCTGGAGGGGTGGCAGCTCGGACAAATCGGCATATTTAATGAGTTGGGCTGCCAATTCCTTTGCGGCGGTGGGGGACATCGCGACCTGTATTTGATGGGGCACGCGATCTGTGCGTTGATATGTTTCCCACTCTTCCTCCACGACTGCGTATCCAACACGCATGACGACATGGCATGACGGCAGACACCCTACGCCCCATTCCAACAGCGTTTGTGTCTCCAGTCGATCATCGTCGCGAAAGTCCCATCGGGTGCTTTCAGCTGGTCGCACGACACACTTCCTTTCAACAACCGGGTCTCAAGCGCTGTCGCCTGGACCATAGTCGACCTTCGTCCAGATCAGCGACCATTCGTCATTCCCGCCCTCATTGTGGGCGTAACGGCCATGTCCGGGGATCTTATCGCGCCAAGGGTCTATCGTGAGCCAACGGGGGGGCGCTGTCCCAGGGAGCTTCAGCAGCTGTAGAATATCGTATAGCTCGGGAAGCGTTGTGACCTTCTCGATATCCTGCCGACCATGCGTCCTTATAGTCCAAGCATAATGTGTCATCGCGCCGGTTCTCGCGTGTCATTTTGGCCAGGTCAGGATAACCGGTCCCGAAATATCGAACGTCACCCTTTCAAGAAGGTTCCGGTATTGGACTTCAGTCCGGCGCGGTGATGAGACCTTTGGATGGGTGCTTCAGACTAAAGTCCCTTTGAAGGTCCATCATGGAACATTTTCGCAGGATCGATAGGCGCAGCATCCTAGGTGCAAAGACGATCAGGAACGACGATCGGATCTTTTTCTTTGCACTCGAAGGGGTTGAGGAGACTTGAAAATGGGTAATCGGCTATCATTTGTTAGATCCAGAGCGGGTTCACTGTAAGCTGCTTAGCTTGGTTCAAATGCATTGAACACGCTTCGCGAGCCATTGTCACAGTTCGCGGGCCCATGATTACGTCGAGTGGAAAAGGACCTAATAGAAAAGTCGGACCGATGCGTCCAATCAAGCAGCTGGCCGCAGAATGTCCGCGCCGCTGATGTAGATGCCGCTCGATGTCATCCACAGGCCCACACGCGCATGCGATGCAGATAGGATTCCTGATTGACCTCAGACAAGCCGCTCACCAGCAACAAAGCCCTGCGAGAACAGCAATCGGTATGGGCGGCATCTCCTAGAATATCGGTCCCTGCCAACACACCGCCGGCTTCGAAAGATTACGATGTCGTGGTCGTTGGTGCGGGCATCAGTGGTGCCCTGCTTTCATTGGCGTTAACCCGCGTCGGTTTGCGGGTTCTGGTCGTTGACCGACGCGACCCCGTGCGTGGAAGCAGCATGGCAAGCACGGCAATGATCATGCATGAGATCGACGTGCCGCTCCATGCCCTGTCGAAACAGATCGGCGCAGCCAAAGCACAGCGGGTTTGGCAGCGCTCGGCAAAGGCCGTCGAAGAACTTGTCGGCCTCGTCAAGGATAACCGCATCAAATGCGATTTCGAGAGGAAGTCCACAAGAAGGCAGGGATCGTCAGCAGGTTTCTTGATGCTTCCGAGATCCGAGAGACGCACGGTATCGACAGGACCGGCGCCATCGACAGTTCGATATCCGCTTCGGCAAACCCGGCGCAACTGACAGCGGGAATTCTCAATCACGTTTGCGATAAAGGAGTCGAAATCGTTGGGAGAACTGAAGTCAAAGATTTCAGGAGTAGTGCCGACGAGGTCGTAATTTCGACTTCCGACGGCGATCTGCTTACTGCTCGCCACTTGGTTTTCTGCACGGGATACGAGTTTTTGAATTCGCTGGAACACAAAAACCAGTCGATGATTTCCACCTGGGCAATAGCCAGCAAACCAAGATTAAACCGTCCAGGATGGCTGGACTCGTACCTCGTCTGGGAAGGTTCCGATCCTTATCTCTATTTCCGCACTTCACCAGATGGTCGCGTTATCGTCGGGGGAGAAGATGAGGAGACCGAGAATACATTCCAGAACAATCTAAAGGCCCACACGAAAGCCAGGCGACTAGCGGAGAAACTGGGTGACTTGACAGGGATCAAGATAGGCAACCCGGATTTCGTCTGGTCGGCAGCCTTCGGGACGACACCGAACGGACTACCGATGATTGGAGCACTGCCGGGCCACAGCAATGTATACGCGACAATGGGCTTCGGCGGCAATGGAATCACGTTCAGTCAGATTGCGGCTTCGATAATTGCCGGTGAGATCGCGGGGCATCGCGACCCAGACGCCGAGCTTTTTCCGTTTCAGTGATTTATTTCATGGAGACAAATCAGGCGCCAGTTTCCAGCTGTGGCGCCTCGACGATTCCAATCGTCGCGGCGTCGTCGCGGGCCACGGTCCCGAGAAGTTCAACTCGGTATCGCTGCGGCGCGATCGACTCGACGCAATGTCCCTGTAGGCCTGCCAGAACCCGAACTTCGCAAGGGTATTTCCATTTTTAGTCGACAAGTTTCGCTTCGTTTCGGGTGCTCGACCATTTCGAATGGCGGCGGATGAGTGGTCATGGTCTCTCCCATCCGAAATTTACCGGTGATTGTGCGGATCGATGTTCAGATTGGCGGCCGCATCGCCGTTGTCCTCTGATGGAGAGCCTAGATCCGCTGAAAAACTGGCGACCTGCGGTGTGGGGCGGAAAGCGCTATCGTCTCTGCGCCGGTTCTCTCGCCGACGTAGGGCCCGAGATCATATGCTTCCAATGCAACCAAATCTGGCGCTGAACGTTAATCGATGTTGGAGCACACCGTGAGCAGCGCAACCTCCAGGAAGCGCCATGGAGCTGTGCTCAGGAGACGGACATGGATATCACCACGCTTCTCATCATAGTTCTTATCGTTCTTCTTCTAGGCGGCGGCTGGTACGGTCGCGGCCGCTGGTATTGAAAGAGGAAAGAGAGGCGGCTCGGCTGCCAAGGGGTGTCGCGCCCGACCTTGCAGGATTTCGTGGGTGACGCCCACGAGACCTTTGCTGGTGGTCGCCGCAAACTAAACGCCGAGCCGGGCGTAGAAAGGAAGAGGGGCCGCCGATCCAGCACCTCAAAAATAGGATTAGAGCGCCGACCACCAATAGCGATTCCGCTCCTGTTCGACCTCGGCGGAACCAAGGTATCGTCGAATTCGTCCTGCATGTAGGCTTGTCCGCGAGCCGACGGATTGCCCCAATTCGCTTCCTGAGAAGCGCCTCCGCCTCTGACGGGAGGCCGTCCTCGGCTCTGGCGTCGGAGTGCCGCCGCGGCGAAAGCCGTCGGCAAAGACATGCGCGTCGTCATTGGGAACGCCTGAACTGGTCTTGGCTCAACCAGCCCGCCCGTCCCCGCTGAAGGTCAGTTGCGGAGGACCGCCGCGCGCACCGGAACGGAAAGTGTGGGCAACAGGTAGCGGCGTGGCGAGTTACGCTCAACTCGGGTTGTTTCCCCTCGAGATGAGTGCGGTTCTCATCAGCTTCAGCGGGCAAAGTAATATGGCGCAGGCAATACCGATGAAGAAACATATCATCCTGTGGTTGAAGACGAGCCGCTCTTGCGAATGATGGCCGTAGACCTTGTTGAAGACGCAGGTTTCGTAGCCTTGGAAGCGGCACACGCGGAAGAAGCCATGCGCATCCTCGAGAGGCGGACCGATATTTGCGTCGTCTTCACCGATATAGACATGCCGGGCAGCATGGACGGGATGATGCTAGCCGCGGCCGTCCAAGACCGCTGGTCGCCCATCGAGATCGTGATCGTATCTGGACACGCGGCTCCAGAGTGGTCGGAGCTACCCGAAAGAAGCGCGTTCTTCTCGAAACCCTACAATACCTCAAAGGTCACAGCGACCTTGCATCGGATGGCGACGCAATGAGCTTCTCGCCAGCCGCGAAGTGTGCCGCTTGAAAGTTGAGGCGAAATCGCTTGATAATCGGGCGATCCGCCGGAATTCACCACGACGCAAACCTCACTCCCGCTCGTCAAGCTCGGCTCCCGACGGCGCTGCGACTGCAAGTAGCTAACTTGGTAGCTACTGTAGTACCCAGGCTCGAGTAGGCGTCCCCCCACGACGATGTCTTGCGGCACGCCCGATCTTCGGCGGGCACCGCAAGCTCGACCGATCCAGTCTGCTTAATGCAGGCGATGGCAATCGCACCTTCTCCGTGCATTGCCGAATTCACCCTCAACTCGTTGATGATCAGTCCCATTGTATGGGCTGGAAAGCGGTGAAGGAGATCGAGGTTTGCGGTTCCAGATGAATTGGTTTTCCAGCAAACGCGACAGCGCCGGCTGGCCCAGCCGAAACTTTTTGTTCGTTGGGCGCTTCTGGTGCCCCTTCTATTTTTTAATGCGAGCAATAGCTTACATACGTTTGACGCGTTGTGGTCAACGTTGGGGGACTAAAGAACGCGTTTGTTCGTGATTTCACATCTTAATACTGACAAAAGACATTCGGAGCCATCTATGAACACGCCAATCGGTCCTGGCAATACACGCGATATTCATAGCAACGAAGCTGGCGATCGGCTTAGGGAATCGCCTCTCTCGGCGATTGTTGGCAACGACGGGTCGATGGTTGATCTGAAAACGCTTCTTGAGGCTCTTCAATCCATGCGGCGGGGTGAATTTTCGGCACGGTTGCCTGGCAACCAAACCGGCCTCGCAGGTAAAGTTGCCGATGTGTTCAATGATATCGTTGCCGCCAATGAACGTATGGCCCACCAGCTGGAACATGTCGGTCAGGTGGTCGGGCGCGATGGAAAGACCCGCACCCGCGTACGCTTTGGTCTTTCGGACGGCGCATGGTCGGATATGGAGACGTCGATCAATACGCTCATCGACGATCTACTCTGGCCGACAACCGCGGTCACAAGGACGATAACGGCTGTCGCAAAAGGCGATCTCTTGCAAACCGTACCTTTGGACGTTGACGGGCGTCCTCTCAAGGGCGAATTTTTGCGTTCCGCAACCATCGTCAACACCATGATTAAACAGCTCAGTGTTTTTACATCAGAAGTGACCCGTGTCGCTCGCGAAGTCGGGACTGATGGAAAGCTTGGGGGGCAGGCGCAGGTCCGGGAAGTCACTGGCGTCTGGAAAGATCTGACCGAGAGCGTCAACTCCATGGCCTCCAATCTAACGGCGCAGGTCCGCAATATCGCCGATGTGACCATCGCCGTTGCGAATGGTGATCTGTCAAAGAAAATAACCGTCGACGTGCGTGGGGAAATCCTGCAGCTCAAGGAGGCGATCAACACGATGGTGGATCAGCTCCGCTCGTTTGCCTCCGAGGTAACGCGCGTAGCACGTGAGGTCGGCACTGAAGGAAAGCTGGGTGGCCAAGCGCTCGTCCCGGGTGTCGCCGGAACGTGGAAGGATTTGACCGACTCCGTCAACGCGATGTGCGGCAATCTAACAGCCCAGGTCCGCAATATTGCTCAGGTGACAACCGCGGTCGCACGTGGCGACCTGTCGCGCAAGATTACCGTGGATGTCTCGGGGGAAATCCTCGAATTGAAGGAAACCATCAACACGATGGTGGACCAGCTCAACGCATTTGCCGGCGAAGTGACGCGTGTCGCGCGTGAAGTCGGAACCGAGGGTCGGCTTGGCGGTCAAGCACAGGTGCCCGGCGTTGCAGGAACCTGGAAGGATCTGACCGACAACGTAAACTCGATGGCCTCGAACCTGACAGCCCAGGTTCGAAACATCGCGGACGTATCCACTGCAATTGCCAATGGCGACCTCTCGAAGAAAATCACGGTTACGGTGTCCGGGGAAATTCTGGAGCTAAAGGAGACCATCAACACGATGGTGGACCAGCTCAATGCATTTGCCTCCGAAGTCACACGTGTGGCGCGTGAGGTCGGTACTGAGGGCCGCTTGGGTGGACAGGCCAACGTGCTGGGTGTCGCGGGCACTTGGAAGGATTTGACCGAGAACGTCAATTCGATGGCCGGAAACCTGACGTCGCAGGTTCGCAATATCGCAGACGTTTCCACGGCGATCGCCAACGGTGACCTGTCCAAGAAGATCACCGTCGACGTAAAAGGCGAGATTCTCCAACTCAAGGAAACGATCAACACCACGGTCGACCAGCTCAATGCATTTGCCTCCGAGGTAACACGTGTGGCACGGGAAGTCGGCACGGAGGGAAAGCTAGGTGGACAGGCCCAGCTCAAGGGGGTTGCCGGCACCTGGAAGGATCTGACAGACTCTGTGAATTCCATGGCGTCCAACCTGACGGGGCAGGTCCGCAACATTGCCGAAGTTGCAACCGCGGTGGCGCAGGGGGATCTTTCGAAGAAAATCACGGTTACCGTGTCAGGCGAAATTCTCGAGTTGAAGGAGACCATCAATACGATGGTCGACCAACTCAACGGATTTGCCGGTGAGGTCACGCGCGTGGCCCGCGAGGTCGGGACGGAGGGACGCCTGGGTGGCCAGGCGAATGTGCTCGGTGTTGCCGGTACGTGGAAGGACCTTACCGACTCGGTCAATTCGATGGCCGGAAACCTGACCGCCCAGGTTCGCAACATTGCCGAGGTTTCGACCGCAATCGCCAATGGCGACTTGTCGCGCAAGATCACTGTCGATGTGAAGGGTGAAATCCTTCAGTTGAAGGAAACGTTGAACACGATGGTCGATCAGCTCAACCGCTTCGCGTCAGAGGTGACGCGTGTCGCGCGCGAGGTGGGTACCGAAGGCAAACTCGGCGGTCAGGCGCAGGTTCCAGGTGTCGCGGGCACTTGGAAGGATTTGACCGAAAACGTCAATTCCATGGCCTCCAACCTGACAGGCCAAGTCCGAAACATCGCAGAAGTGACAACGGCGGTGGCGCGCGGCGACCTTTCGCGCAAGATCACCGTCGACGTGAAGGGAGAAATCCTGGAGCTGAAGAATACCATCAATACCATGGTCGATCAGCTCAACGCATTCGCCGGCGAAGTCACACGTGTCGCGCGCGAAGTCGGCACGGAAGGCAAACTTGGCGGCCAAGCCGAGGTCCCGGGTGTCGCTGGCACATGGAAGGATCTGACCGACTCGGTGAACTCGATGGCCGGCAATCTGACGGCACAGGTGCGCAACATCGCGGGGGTCGCGACCGCGATCGCCAATGGTGACTTGTCACGCAAAATCACCGTCGACGTGCGGGGAGAAATTCTGCTTCTCAAGGATACACTCAACACAATGGTCGATCAGCTCCGTTCATTCGCGGGCGAGGTGACGCGCGTGGCGCGCGAAGTTGGCACGGACGGGCGTCTCGGCGGACAAGCGGTCGTGCCCGGCGTCGCCGGCACGTGGAAGGACCTGACCGACAACGTCAATCTGCTCGCCGCCAACCTGACCACACAGGTCCGCAACATCGCCGAAGTGACCACCGCCGTGGCGCGCGGCGACCTTTCGCGCAAGATCACCGTCGACGTGAAGGGCGAAATCCTTGAACTCAAGAACACCATCAATACCATGGTGGACCAACTCAACGCGTTCGCGGGCGAAGTCACGCGCGTCGCACGGGAAGTCGGCACGGAAGGCAAACTGGGCGGTCAGGCGCAGGTCCCCGGCGTTGCCGGCACTTGGAAGGACTTGACCGACACGGTCAACGTGATGGCGGCCAACCTCACCGAGCAGGTGCGCGGCATCGTCAAAGTGGTTACCGCGGTTGCAACCGGCGATCTCGAGCAGAACCTGACTGTCGCATCGAAGGGCGAGGTGGCGGCCCTTGCCGAGACCATCAACAACATGACTAAGACGCTTGCGACCTTTGCTGATCAGGTCACGACCGTAGCGCGTGAGGTCGGCGTCGAAGGGCGGCTTGGGGGGCAGGCGAACGTGCCCGGCACCGCCGGTACCTGGAAGGATTTGACCGGCAACGTCAACCTGCTTGCGGCAAATCTGACGACCCAGGTCCGCGCCATCGCCGAGGTCGCGACCGCGGTCACCAAAGGCGACTTGACACGATCGATCCAGGTTGAGGCCCGTGGCGAAGTCGCAGAGCTCAAGGACAACATCAACACGATGATTGGTAACCTGCGTCTAACGACGGAGCGCAATACCGAACAGGATTGGCTTAAGACCAACCTCGCTCGCTTTACAAATATGCTCCAAGGTCAGCGGGATTTGTCCACGGTCGGGCGCATGCTGCTGTCGGAACTGGCGCAACTTGTCGAGGCGCAGCATGGCGTGATTTATCAGGTCGAGGCGGAAGGGGATCTGTCGAGCCTGCGGCTGCTTTCCACGTATGCCGACGATGCCTTCAAAGGTCACCCTGACCGGCTGCAGATGGGCCAGGGGTTGATCGGCCAGTGCGCACAGGATGCGCGCCGCATCCTTATCACCGACATGCCGAAAAACACGGTGCCGATCGGCTCGGGCGTGTTCAAGGCGCGCCCGCGGAGCGCAATCGTGCTGCCGGTACTGTCGGAGGGGCAGGTCAAGGCGGTGATCGAGCTTGCTTCCCTCGGAACCTTTACCGACCTGCAGCTGTCGTTCCTCGATCAACTGACCACTTCCATCGGCATTGTGCTCAACTCGATCGAAGCGACAATGCAAACCGAAGGACTGCTGAAACAGTCGCAGCAGCTTGCTACTGAACTCCAGACCCAGCAGCGCGAATTGCAACAGACTAATGAACAGTTGGAACAGAAGGCGCAGCAACTTGCCGAGCGCAACGTTGAGGTGGAAGCCAAAAACCAGGAGATCGAGCAGGCCCGCCGCGCTTTGGAGGAGAAAGCCACGGAGCTTGCTTTGACCTCGAAATACAAGTCCGAATTCCTTGCTAACATGTCGCACGAACTTCGCACGCCACTGAACTCAATCCTTATTCTTGGCCAGCAACTGGGCGAAAACCCTGATGGCAATCTCTCGGGCAAGCAGGTCGAGTTCGCGCGGACCATTCACGGCGCCGGCACGGATCTGCTCAATCTCATCAGTGACATTCTAGATTTGTCGAAGATCGAGTCAGGGACCGTGTCTGTCGACGCGGAGGAAATCTTCTTCAACAGCCTGCTGGACGTGATGACCAGGCCGTTCCGTCACGAAGCCGATAACCGTAAACTCTCCTTCGAGGTGGAGCTTACGACTGATCTTGATCGCAGCATCGTCACCGATTCCAAGCGGTTGCAGCAAATTCTCAAGAACCTTTTGTCCAACGCATTCAAGTTCACCGATCACGGCGGCATCAAACTTAAGGTCTCGCCTGTGACGTTCGGATGGAGCCCCGACCATCCATCGCTTCGACACGCGCCATCGGTCGTGGCATTCGAAGTGACTGACACGGGCATAGGTATCCCACCGGAAAAACAGCGCATCATTTTCGAAGCTTTCCAGCAAGCAGACGCCTCGACCAGCCGAAAATACGGTGGCACCGGGCTCGGGCTTGCAATCAGCCGCGAACTTGCGAACCTTCTTGGCGGAGAAATCCAACTTCGAAGTGCTCCGGGTGTTGGCAGCACATTCACACTCTATCTGCCTCTGACGTTCATCGGCGCCACGCCGATCGCGATGCGACCCAGCGTAACCGATGCTGCGGCCGTTTCTATTGCGGCGCTTGCCACAGGCCTGCTGGGCGATAATCCGTCGGAGCAAATTCAGGACGATCGCCACCAAATTAACGCTGGCGATGCTGTTTTGCTGATCGTAGAAGACGACCCGCATTATGCCAGTGTCCTTGTCGATCTAGCCAGGGACAGTGGGTTCAAGGTTCTTGTTGCGATGCGCGGCGCGGATGCACTGGCGCTCGCGCGCGAATATCGACCAACAGCCGTGTCGCTCGATGTCTACCTCCCCGACATGCTGGGATGGACCGTCCTCAGTCAGTTGAAGCAAGATTCACTGACACGTCATATTCCGGTACAAATCGTGACGTTGGACGAGGACCGGCAGCACGGACTTGCCCGGGGGGCCTTTGCCTTCATAACCAAACCGACCACCAGCGAGGGTCTGGCTCAAGCGCTCGCAAAGCTTAAAGGATATGCGCAGCCGCGGCGCAAGCGGCTTCTGCTTGTCGAGGACAACGAGGATGAGCGTGTGGGCGTGACCGAACTCCTCGGGCATGATGACATCGACATCATCAGCGTGGACACCGGGACGAAGGCATTGGAGATCCTCCGCGTGAATTCGGCCGACTGCATTGTGCTCGATCTAAAGTTGCCGGATATGACAGGGTTCGAGGTTCTGGAGCAAATCCGCGACGATCCAGCAATCGGCGACATTCCCGTTGTCGTGTTCACTGGCCGAGAGCTTTCCCTCGAGGAGGATACCCAACTGCACACCATGGCGCGAAGTGTAGTTGTGAAGGGGGTTGAATCACCCGAGCGATTGCTTGATGAAACAGCGCTGTTCCTGCATCGGGTCGTGTCTGAAATGCCGGCCGCAAAGCAGGCGATGCTTGAACGGCTTCACGGCTCGGACGACGATCTTATCGGAGAGACCGTTCTGCTCGTCGACGACGATGCGCGCAACATCTTCGCGCTCAGCAGCGTTCTGGAACGGCGAGGTATGAACGTCCTGACGGCAACAACCGGCAACGAGGCGATCGCGGCCATAAACGCGCAGCCCAGCGTTGCCATCGTGCTTATGGACATCATGATGCCGGGCATGGACGGATACGAAACGATCGAAGTGATCCGGTCGAATCCAGCGTTCCGCCGCTTGCCCATTGTGGCGCTCACGGCAAAGGCCATGAAAGGCGATCGCGAAAAATGTCTTGAGGCGGGAGCTTCTGACTATCTCGCAAAGCCGGTCAACACCGAGCAGTTGCTCTCTGCGCTGCGTATGTGGTTGCACCGTTGAGGAAAATGAGATGGACCCGGTCAACATCCTGCTCGTCGATGACCAACCCGCAAAACTTCTCAGCTATGAGGTTATCCTTCAGGGGCTGGGCGAAAATCTCATCAAAGCGCGATCAGGCCGCGAGGCACTCGAACACCTTTTGAGAATGGAGATAGCCGTAATTCTGGTCGATGTGTGCATGCCCGATCAGGACGGATTTGAACTTGTTGCAATGATCCGCGAGCACCCGCGATACCAGAAAACGGCGATTATCTTCGTTTCCGCCGTAATGATGGCCGAACCTGACCGACTACGTGGCTACGAAGCCGGCGCAGTGGATTACGTGTCTGTCCCGGTGGTGCCGGAATTGCTGCGGGCAAAAGTCAAGGTTTTCGCGGAACTTTACCGCAAGACCCGCCAACTTGAGCGATTCAACGCGCAGCTTGAGCAACGGGTCGCTGACCGCACAGCCGAACTGCAGGCGTCGTCTTCCCAATTGGCCGCGCTGAATGAACAGCTCGAATATCGGATAGAAGAGCGGACCCGCGAGCGGGAAGAAGCCCTTGCCCAGTTGTTCGAAGCGCAGAAACTCGACACGATCGGCCAGTTGACCGGGGGTGTCGCGCACGACTTCAATAATCTTCTGATGGCGGCTCTGAGCAGTCTCGAACTCCTCAGTAAGCGCCTTTCGGACGACGAACGCAGTCGTCGATTGCTCAACAACGCGATCCAGGCCGCCGAGCGCGGAGCCGCGTTGACCCAGCGCCTTTTGGCCTTTTCCCGCCGGCAGGAACTAAGACCGCAGGCCGTCGATATCATCCGTGTCGTTACCGGCATGGAAGACCTCCTCCAGCGGGCCATGGGACCCGGTATCCGGTTCCGAAGTGAATTGCCCGATGACTTGGCCTGGGTCTTGGTCGATGCAAACCAACTTGAGCTGGCCTTGCTCAATCTGGTCATCAATGCCCGAGATGCCATGCCCGAAGGCGGTACGGTGACGATCCTTGCTGTTCCTGAAACCGTTTTTCAGGAAGCAGCGAAACTCAAACTCGAGCTCGGGAACTATATCCGAATCCGAGTAGCTGACACCGGCTGCGGCATGGATGAGGAAACACTAGCCAAGGCGACGGAACCATTCTTCACGACAAAGGGAACGGGAAAGGGAACTGGACTTGGCTTGTCCATGGTCCAGGGTTTGGCTGCTCAATCCGGAGGGACACTTGTTCTGTCGAGCAAGCTAGGCGAGGGCACGACAATAGATCTTTGGCTACCCGTTGCGGGCGAAATCCCCGCCCATAGTATTGTGTCGGAAAATGAGGCGCCAGTAGCGGAAGGACGCCAGGTTTCCCGGACAATTCTCGTGGTGGACGATGACGCGTTGGTCAGCATGGGCACTGCCGCAATGCTGGAGGACCTGGGGCATAGGGTCACGGAAGTCAGTTCCGGGGCGGATGCCTTGGCTGCTTTAGCACGTAATCAAAGTTTCGACCTCGTCATTACTGATCATGCAATGCCAGGGATGACTGGCTGCGAACTCGCGGCTCAAATTAAAAACCTATATCCGAGCATGCCGATCATCTTGGCTTCCGGTTATGTCGAATTGCCTGGCGGCTTTGAGCTGCCAGACATACCGCGCCTAAGCAAACCTTTTTCGCAGGACCAGTTGGTTGCGGCGCTCTCTCGATCGTTCGCCCCCGATGGGTCACCGAAGAATAGCAATAGACAGTCGCACGAATGAAATTGTCCGCGTCTCATATATCAAGCGGGCTTCAACGATCGATTGCGAATTTCGAACCGTCCGACGGCGACATTGCGAGACCCAATTCTTGGACGATATTCACGCCGAGCACAGATAGGACGATATGAGCCGCCGTCGTGACCATCTCGCTCGGTCACCGAGAAAAGGCGGGACTTCCGATAAGCGAGCGTCCGGAGTATAGTCCAATATATACACACAAATTCTGGTTCTTGGCCGCAGAGAGCCGACATTTGCTAACCAAAATCTGCACTAACGGAGTGACCAATGACTTCGCTTTCGGTTTGGACAACGAGCAATGAAGCCGACAAATGCGAGGGCGACACGGGGAATAATAATAAGCTCCAACGGCAGGCCGGGGAAATGGTCATTCAAGACATTCTCGAGGCGCTTCCGGAAGCGGTCTACACAACCGATGCGAGTGGTCGGATAACCTTCTACAACAGCGCTGCGGCTGCGATGTGGGGTGTCAGGCCCGAACTTGGAAAAAGCGAATTCTGCGGTTCCTGGAAGCTCTATTGGCCGGACGGCAGGCCGTTGCCCCATGCAGAATGCCCCATGGCGACAGCGTTGAAGGAAAAACGCGCCAATCGGGGCTTGGAGGCGGTTGCAGAGCGCCCCGACGGGACTCGCATTCCCTTCCTGGCATTCCCGACACCGTTGTTCGATGAAGTCGGCAATCTCACCGGCGCAGTGAACATGCTGGTCGATCTTACCGATCGAGCCATTGCCGACGAGGCCGCCCAGCGGATCGCTGCAATCGTGCAATCCTCGGATGACGCGATTCTTGCCAAAGACTTGAATGGCACCATCATCAGCTGGAATCGTGGCGCCGAACAGCTGTTCGGCTACACCGCAGCAGAAGCCATTGGCAAACAGGTCGCCATGTTGATCCCGCTTGACCGGCACAATGAGGAGCCAGACATCCTCGGCCGGATTCGCCGCGGCGAACGCGTCGACCATTACGAGACCATCCGGCGGCGCAAGGACGGGAGCCTGATTGAGATATCGTTGTCTGTTTCTCCGATCAGAAACCGCGAGGGAAAAGTCATAGGCGCATCCAAGATCGCTCGCGACATCACAGAGCGCAGGCGTGCTGAAGAGCAGCAGCACCTTCTTATCCGTGAGATGGATCACCGTGTTAAAAATTTGTTCACGCTCGCTGGCAGCGTTGTCTCTCTCAGCGCGCGCTCCGCACGCACAACGGCAGAATTGGCTTCGGCTGTGCGAGACCGTTTGAGTGCGCTGGCGCGGGCGCACGCGCTGACAGTCCCGCGGAGTTCTGAAGCGAACGGTAGGACCGAGCAGGCAACAACGCTTCATACGTTGATAGGAACCATTCTGGCCCCTTACACTAGCGGGTTGGACGGCCAACACTCACGTGCCCGCTTGGATGGCGCGGACATTTCGATCGGCGGCTCGGCCGTTACAAGCTTTGCGTTGCTGCTGCATGAATTCGCAACCAACGCTGCCAAGTATGGAGCATTTTCCGTTCCCGAGGGTGCCGTTGACATTTCCTGCCGTGAGGATGGGGATCAGTTTACTCTGACATGGACCGAACGTGGCGGACCGCCAGTCGACCGGCAGACCGACGGCGAGGGATTTGGTACCGCTCTGGGCAAGGCAACCGTCCGAAACCAGCTTGGTGGGGAAATCGTTCGTAACTGGAAATCCGAGGGTTTGTCGATCCGCCTTTCTGTGGCGCGGAATCGGCTCTGCTCGTAGGAAGAGTGTTTTGATCGTTGCGCCAGGATGATGTGCTTGGGCGCGTTCAAAGCCGGTCGGATCGATCAGCCTTTCAAGTCGTATCGGAACTGCTGCCGTCATAGCAAAGGGACACCATTGTGTGGTTGATTGAGGGATGGCCACGTAGCAGCGGCCGGTCCACATGAGACGGCATCAATCAAAACTCGCTGCATCGGGAACCAATTCGGCATTTCACGGTTTCGTGAGCACCATTCTGGTTCACGGAGACCTCCCCATGGCTAAAAGGACATCGAAGAACGCGTCGGCCGCAAAATCGAACGCCGAGGCAGCGGCCATTCACGATCAGAAAATGCAACGCGGCGAGGGTGGTGAGTTGCACCAGTTCGCGGACGCCGATAGCCCGGTCCTGACCACCGCTCAGGGCGGACCAGTCACCGACGATCAGAATTCCTTGCGTCTTGGCGCGCGGGGACCGCTGCTCGTCGAGGATTTTCATTTCCGCGAGAAGATCTTTCACTTCGACCATGAGCGCATTCCGGAGCGTGTCGTGCATGCCAGGGGCTACGGCGCGCATGGCTATTTCGAGACCTACAATTCGCTGGCTGCGTATACGAAGGCCGATATCTTCCAGCGCGCCGGTGAAAAGACCCCTGCCTTTGTCCGCTTCTCAACCGTTGCCGGCAGCAAGGGTTCGTTCGATCTTGCCCGTGACGTCCGTGGCTTTGCCGTCAAGCTCTATACCAGGGAAGGTAACTGGGACATCGTCGGCAACAATATCCCGGTGTTCTTCATCCAGGACGCGATCAAGTTTCCGGACATCATCCATTCGGTGAAGCCGGAGCCCGATAGCGCTTTTCCGCAGGCGCAATCGGCGCACGACAATTTCTGGGACTTCATCAGCCTGACGCCCGAAAGCATGCACATGATCATGTGGGTCATGTCGGATCGGGCGATCCCGCGCTCCTTCCGGTTCATGGAGGGCTTCGGCGTTCACACCTTCCGCCTAGTTAACGCCAAGGATGAATCGACCTTCGTGAAGTTTCATTGGAAGCCGAAGCTCGGGCTGCAGTCGGTTGCCTGGAACGAGGCGGTGAAGATCAACGGCGCCGATCCGGATTATCACCGCCGCGATCTCTGGGAAGCGATCAAATCCGGAAACTTCCCAGAATGGGAACTGTGTCTGCAGCTCTTTGACCAGGATTTCGCCGACAAATTCGACTTTGATATTCTCGATCCGACCAAACTTATTCCGGAGGAAATCCTTCCCGTACAGCCGGTTGGCCGACTGGTTCTCGACCGCATGCCGGACAATTTCTTCGCCGAAACCGAACAAGTCGCATTCATGACGCAGAACGTGCCGCCGGGGATCGATTTCTCCAACGATCCGCTGCTGCAGGGTCGGAATTTTTCCTATCTCGACACCCAGATCAAGCGGCTCGGCAGCACAAATGTTACCCATATTCCCATCAACGCACCGAAATGCCCATTCCAGCATTTCCAACAGGACGGCCACATGGCGATGCGCAACCCCGTCGGTCGCGTGAATTACCAACCGAATTCCTGGGGCGAGGGTCCACGCGAGTCCCCCACGCAAGGTTTCCGTCATTTTGCGTCCGAGGAGCAAGGGCCGAAAGCGCGCCTGCGGCCGGAAAGCTTTGCCGATCACTACAGCCAGGCACGGCAATTCTATATCAGCCAGACGGTTGCCGAGCAGCATCACATCTCGGCGGCTCTCACCTTCGAACTCTCGAAGGTCAAAACACCGGTGATCCGGGAGCGCATGGTGTCGCATCTCTTCAACATCGACGAGACGCTGGCGACAACAGTCGGTACAAGGCTGGGTTTCAAGACAATGCCCAAGCCCGCCGATGCAGCGATGCCCACAAGGCAGGATCTGGAGCCATCGCCGGCGCTCAGCATCGTCGAAAATGGTCCCAAGCGCTTCGAAGGACGCAAGCTCGGTATTCTCGCAACCGATGGCGTGGAAGCGGTACTGTTGAACGCATTGACCGCGGCGCTGACAAAAGAAAAGGCGACTTTCGAAATCATCGCTCCCAAGATCGGTGGGGTTACCGCTTCGGACGGGCATTGGGTTGAAGCCCACCAGATGATCGATGGCGGTCCGTCCGTACTTTATGATGCCGTTGTGCTTTTCCCGTCAGCTGACGGGATCGACGATATCGTGCAGGAGGCCGCCGCGCGCGACTTCGTCGCTGACGCCTTCTCTCATTGTAAATTCATTGGCTACAGCGAAGCGGCCACGCCGCTTTTGGAAAAGGCCGGGATTGCCGGGAATATCGATGGGGGCGTTATCAGAATAGCAAGTGTCAAGGATGTTCGGGCCTTCATTGGCGACCTCGGCAAGTTGCGGATCTGGGCACGAGAGCCCTCCGTCAAGCTGAGCAAGGCGTCGACACCGGTTAAATGACGCCGAGGCGTGTCAGGGGCGGCGCGCGCTCTTTCTTACAATCAAAGGCGCCGTGCGCGGCATTCACATTTGGTTGGGAGAAGGGAAATGCGGTTCTTGCGTGACAATGGATTGACGATCGTGCTGGGCCTGGCAGCGCTGGTGACGATTGGTGGCATGGTCTTGACCGGTTGGAACGTCTACGATCAGGAACTCATTGATCACGGCGCTCCCGGCCTCGGACTGCCGGAGTATGTCGTGTCCGGCCATTTCCTGTCTGCGCTGTTCGAGAACTGGGAGAGCGAGTTCCTGCAAATGTCGGCCTATGTGGTCCTCACCGCGTTTCTCTTTCAGCGGGGCTCGGCGGAATCGAAGGATCCCGATGAAGTATCGTTGCTGGACGAAGACCCTGCGAGGCGGGCCGAGGATCCGGACGCGCCCTGGCCTGTAAAGGTGGGAGGCATCATTCGCAGCGTTTATGCCTATTCTCTCGGCCTCGCCTTGGCGGCGCTTTTCGCCGCGAGTTTTGTTCTTCATCTCCGCTACAGTGCGGATGCCGCAAATGCCGGCGCAGCGCTGCACGGGCAGATGCCGGTGACGATCACGGACCACTTGGCAAGCGCGCAATTCTGGTTTGAATCCTTTCAGAACTGGCAGTCCGAATTTATGTCGACCGGCCTCCTTGTAGTATTATCGATATTCCTGCGCTTTCGTGGCTCTCCTGAATCCAAGCCGGTCGCCGCGCCTCATCGAGAGACTGGCGCCTGAGGTTGTCCAAGAACAAGGGTTAAGCGAGTCCGTTTGGAGATGGTATTTGCCGGCGGAGGATCTCTGCGCACCGTCCATTTTCGCTGCCTGGCCCTACTCTGATGGGCCCTAGGATTGGTCACTGACAGCCGGCAACCCTGTACCGCTTCTCGATACCGGCTTGTAGTAGGCATTGTAGATGAGCAGCAGCGATGCGAGGAAGAACGCTGTCAGGATCAAGAGCAACACATCGCGCGCGGTCATTGTTCACCTATAGCGATTGAGAGACGGGCGGGCACCGTCGCTGGCAAGTGGTCGCGAGGCAGCGTGTACAGGTAGCCGATCGTCAGCGCCAGAACACCGAAGATCAAGTTGATCAACCCAATGGTCAGGATATCATCGTCCATCGCGATTTCCTCATATTTCAGGAAACTTGATAATCGGATGAAAGTTCCGCAGGCAGGCGGCACGATGTTTTGCCCGTTATTTTCCAACGGGTGACTTGCCGGCTCCGAGAAGAGCCGGCACAGGGAAGGTTGCTCAGGCGCGCGCTACCACCAGCACCACCTATTCGTTTTCATAAGCCGCGATAATGACATCGTACTTCGCAACTAGGTCGGCGTACATTTCGACCTGCAATCTAAGCGCGCCTAATACTCCAACAGAGTTGTGGGCATCTTTCTGCTGCTTTAACTCAGCTTCCGCCTCGCTCAAATAACTTTTCGCTTCGTCCCGGCGCTTACGGGCTCGTGCGACTGCGATTGCCAAAAACTCATTCGTCATCGCGTTCTCCATGTCATGCCACCAGGATGGCGGAAAACGACACGCTATCACAATCCAATCCAGATCCCGTCTGATCCATCGCACTATCCCGCCTTGTTCCTCAGCCGAGGTAGAAATTGACAGGTCGAATGCAGACGTAGCACGCAGCATTGTCTGGGTCCGTTGATCGCCAAGAATTCATTAGGTCCCGCAATGAAAACATGTGGTGTCTGTCGAATGCAAGATGGTGCTGGGTGGTTATTGCTAGGTGTGGTGGTCTCCATGGAACGTCTGGGCAACCTGTGCCCGCGAGATGCAAGGGGCTACCTGCACCGGCTGCCGATCACGTCAGATGACCGAGCTATGAAGAAAGCAATTGTGATACGTTCTGAACGAACGGATACTCGACACACGCGACCTTGCCGGTTGTGCAACTGGAGCCACGCTTTGGGCCTCTTCCCGATCAGGAAGAGGCCCTTTTTGCTTCGGCTCAGCTTTCGGCCCGATAGACCTTCGTGCTGTCCTGGGCCACCTCGCGAATGCTTTGAACGAGCTGTGTCGAATGACCGGATCACAGCATGTGTCACCGAGACCGTGAGTGTGAGACCTGAGAAGGGAACCCTCGCGTATGTTTGAAGTTCCGAATATGCCGCCATGTAATGCGCGCGGCAATTTCATCACCTAAACCTTCGGCCCGCTGTTGATAGCAGCGGGCCAGGTCTCAGTCCTTCCAATGCGCGCCAGCACAACGAGTTCGCATTCATCGGTCATTCCGGCAAGAAATGCCTGCAGGATGACGCGGGATCGCTCTTCTCCTTGAATGCCGTCACGTCCAATCATCAGGCGTGTACGTTCGTCGTTGAGCACCCGCTTCATCATTTCGAGAAATTGATCGGAGGCGTGGAGCTGATACATATCTCTCCCTTCGCAGTAGAATTTTTCGGGAGGAATCATACACCTTCAACCGAGGAGCGCTCGGTCTGTCCGATTTCGGACAGTGATCGAGCGTCAAAAAGATAAGTGTCTAAGCGTGGGTCGCGAAGATCTAATGGCGCTGGATCGCTTGGCAGTCTGTTCCGAGCGAACTATTGGCCTCTCCTTTGCCACAGGAGAGACCATTTTGAGTGGATTGGGTCCAAAAGGGCCTCAGTCTGCTATCGGGGTGTCGTCGATTTTGGTCCAAGCCAGCGACCACTCGTCCTCCCCGCCTTCGTTATGGGTATAGTGACCGTGGTCGGCTATCTCGGCATCAATGGTCAACCATTCCGGCGGCGCAAAGCCAGGCAGTTCCACGACTCGAAGAACATCATATATCCCCGCAAGCGTCGTTACATGCTTTATATCTTGGCGCCCGCGGGCCTTGATGATCCATGCATAATAGGTCATGGCGAACCTCCTAATGCGGGAGAGGATCGGCCGTCGGCCAGTCAAACGGGTTGGGTTCACTGGAGCAGCCGGGCTCAATTTCACTGATCGTGTCTCCGCATAGGCAACGCGAAAGTGCCTTGCACCTCCTCCATGGCGGTGATCGTCTCGACCGTGCCCCAGCCGTGAGCGTTCGCGTCGGCGATTATTTCTTGGAGTGAACCTTCTACGGCCTCTGGGCAGGCGAGATCGCGATCCGGATGTTTGACTTGCCTATTTGCTACTGTGATTGCCATGGTGCCCTCCTGTTGTGGAGAACATTACGTGTGGCTAATTTGTTCCAGCAGTCAGCTTTTGTCATGGATGCCTAAATGGTGGATACCGACCATTTCCCCACCATGATAACTATGGGATGTGGCGCGACCTGAGCCACCCCGCGCGTTTGTTTTGCGGGGTGGAGCGCTCATTCCAATAGTCCGCCGGCAGGTGTTCTTTGCACCAATAGCCCGATCGCCCGCGCTCCAGCCCGAAACAGGCCCCTTCCCCGCACCCATCGCGACGCCAGAAGCGCTCGTATGCGAACGGCGCCGCTGATTGGTTGCTGCCGTCGGTCATTCGTCGCGTTCGTTCGCGCTTTCCCGCTCCCAGAGTGAGGCGGATATCTCCAGCCTCTTCAAACATCAGCTTGATAGTTGTCGAGCAGGTCCGGCAATTGTGGAAGGCGGTCGAACGTGCCTTGTGGACATCGTCCGCTTCAAGCGCGTCGAAATATTCCCGAGCGACCTCGCCTTCCTGGTCGATAAAGCGAAGGCGCCGTGCCATTCGGGCAATGTGGTCTGGTTGAGGGTAAAGGTCATGTCACACTCCCGTGGGGCCGACTGTTGCGCGGACATCGCCGTCATGAAGGCCAGGACGACAGCGATCTCGTCTATTGACTGTCATGTGCGGCGGCGCTGATCATAGGCATAGTTTCTCCTTTCCTCTGTGGATAACCCAGTGGATTTCCTGTGAAAAGGTTATCAGATTTGGCACCGGTGGTGCTGTATTTGTTCTTACAATGTTCTCATCGGAGGTAAGGTCAAGACCGGCCTATCCACGCCAGGCAACCCGAGCGAGACTGTTCCTGCGTTGAGAGCACACGCAGCGAAGTACGTGAATATCGTCCTTTGCTGGAAAGCGAGGACGGCCGAAAGGGCGGTGAGGGCGCAGAGGAGGTGTGTTACGAGGCGAAGGCGCCTGAAATCAGAAGAATGGCGCCCACGGCCATGAGAGCCAATCCGGGCCAGTTCCTGTTTACTCCCAAGAAGCGGAGACCCTGCCGGCGCGGTTCCAATGTGGGGCTTCCCTGATCAAGCTTGTGTGGATCACTGAGTCGGCGCTGTCCGAGCGCTCCCCAGAACAAAAACAGCAAGCCGCAGATAAACAGAAGTGCACCAATCGGAATTTCCCACATGCTCTGTCCTCCGTGCGCCATTCATTCAAAAATATTTCCGTAAACCTCATTTGTGTCCGGTTCCGGCTTTGACAAGGTTACTCCAGACGACGTCGAAAAAAGACCCCGCCGAAGCGAGGTCAGTGTTGCGGGAGATATGGATCAGGTGCCATCGCGGTGGGAGCATCAGCAAAAGGTCGGCCCCTGATCAGTGGGCACAACGACTATTTCGTATATTTGTTCCTGCTAAAGAAATCCCGCCGAAAGGGCAGGTGGATAGGATCTGTTCGCTGCCACGAAATGTTCAACAACCGTTCTTGAGCCGTTCTACGTTCTACCCAGAAATGGCCTATGAGAACGGTGTCTTCGGCAAGACTAAAAAGCCACCGTTCGGCATTTCCCCTTAAGTAGTCGCACCGAATTCATCAAAACCCGACTACTGTATTGTTCGGGATGGCCACGCGCCGGAGGCGCCCATCCATCGAATCATGATCCCGGTCTTTATGGGAAAGCTATTGCGGCAGACATCGTCGTTATCGACCTTACTTTCTGGAACCCGAAGCGATGGACTCATCGGCGGAGGGCACTGTCGCACTTACCCGTAGATTGGCCGTCGTCATGGATAGAAAATGGTTAGACGGCAGTGAGCTCAATACTTGTCGCATTGCCCCCAAGGGTGGTTTCGTACAGGCGGTCTGATCGTTGACGATGGTGTACGCGTAACGGGGATCTTCGGCGATCGGCGTGAGCACGACGTCACGAGGGAGCGGCTTACCCACGACCATTGGCTGCTGGACAATAGTAGACTGCCGTACTGGATGCTGTTGCACGTAGTACGTCACGACCTTTTCCGGTGGCAGCTAAAGCGCGGCACCGGCAACGGCCCCAACGGCAGCGCCGACGCCGGCACCCACCGGACCGCCGACAATTGCACCCGTCGCAACTCCGCCCGCCACGCCGGTGATTGTGCACTCTTGGGGCGGAGGCAACCGCCGCGAGGGTTCCGAAAAAAACGACGCTTGTGGCGATCAGGTTGGATGTTCACGACGTGCTCCTTTGGGTTGTCGTCTGGAGCACAACGCCGCATTGCGCCTGCCGTTTCGCACTAGGACCGTTGCGCAGGCATCCGACCTTTTGCCACACTCGGCTGGGACCAAAGTCTGATGGTGGAACCAAGCCTGCCCGCTATCGTTAAACGTGCCGGAGAGCGCTGGGCGCGGTTAGAAATGATAACGATGAGAAATGGTATGCCTCTGATCGCTGTGGGAATTTCGGCGGTGACGGCTTTAGTTGCGCTCACCTTCCGAGACCATGCCGCTCCGACTGTGGCTTGGGTGGTCCCAGTGGCACAGGAGGTGGATGTCGACCTCGACCCAGCGATCACGGTGACCTTTAGCGAAGACGTCGATCCCGCGACCATCGAGGTCAACTCGCTCCGGCTTTCGACCGGCGGCTTACCTGTGGAGGCGAGTGTCACGTACGACATCTTGACGCGTTCGGCTGTGCTGGCGCCGACCACGCCGCTCGCGAGCGATACGAAGTATACGGCGACTCTTGCTGCTGGTGTTCGTGACCCGGGCGGCAACACACTGGCGGCCGGCCATAGTTGGTCGTTCACAACGCGGCGCGATCTTGAACGCGGCTTTGGAGGCCCGATCTTGATCATTACCTCAAGCGCCTTGCCTTTCAGCAAATATTACAGCGAGATTCTGCGCGCCGAAGGCATAGGCTCGTTCGACAGCGTCGACCTTTCGCACGTTACCGCGGAACTGCTCGACCGGTTTAACCTGGTCCTGCTGGGCGAAATGCCGCTGAGCGAACCACAAGCGGCGATGTTTTCGAGATGGGTCACTGCCGGCGGCGATCTGATTGCCATGCACCCCGACAAGAAGCTGGCCGGACTGCTGGGGTTGGAGGATCAAGCAGCATCGCTGAACGAAGGTTACCTTTTGATCGACACGGCGACGGCTCCCGGACACGGCATTGTCGACGAGACGATGCAGTATCATGGCGCGGCCGATCTGTATGCACTGACAGAAGGTACGACCGAAATCGCCCGGCTTTACAGCAACGGCTCGAACGCGACGCCAAACCCGGCCATCACGGTTCGCGGCGTCGGAAAAGCCGGGGGCCAGGCCGCGGCGTTCACCTATGATCTCGCCCGCTCCGTCGTCTACACGCGCCAAGGCAACCCGGCGTGGGCCGGTGACGAGCGTGACGGCAATTCCGTCGTCCGGTCCAATGATCTTTTCTTCGGCGCCAAGAAAGGTGACGAGCAAACCGACTGGAACGATCTTGACAAGATCGCAATTCCGGTGGCCGACGAGCAGCAGCGGCTGCTGGTCAACCTGATGAACTTCATGCTTAAGGACAAGGCGCCGCTGCCGAGGCTGTGGTACTTCCCTAAGGGACACAAGGCGGTTCTCGTGATGGCGGGCGACGATCACGGCACGCCAAGCGGAACCGAGGATTCGTTTGATCGGCTTAAGGCGAACGAGCTTAAGGGATGCTTGGTCGCTGAGTGGGAATGCTATCGCGCCACCGCATGGATTTACACGAGTGGCGGCTTGTCGCCCGAGGAAGCCCGCGCCTACGTTGCGGAAGGCTTCGATATCGGCGACAACGTTAACAAGGGCTGCAACAATCTCCTGCCGAGCGACTTCGCGACGATATTCAGCCGCGACCTGCACGCATTTCGCGTCAAGTATCCCGACTTGCCGCCCCAAAGGGGCAGCCGCACACATTGCGTGGCGTGGAGCGACTGGGCGTCGACTCCGAAAACGGAGGTTCGGTACGGGGTGCGCATGGACCTCAGCTACTATTATTGGCCCGGCTCGTGGATAAAGGGCCGACCCGGCTTCATGACCGGTTCCGGTCTGCCGATGCGATTTGCCGATCTCGATGGCAGCATGATCGACGTCTATCAGGTCGTATCGCATCTGGTGAACGAGAGCGGAATGCCCTTTCCATCCGCCATAGAAACACAACTCGACCGGGCTCTGGGGCCGCAAGGTTACTATGGCGCGTTCGGGACGCATTACGATTTCACCGACGATTTCGATACCCAATTGACCGCGGCGGCAACGGCCCGCGGCGTCCCATTGGTCTCTGTGAAGCAATTGCTCGATTGGACCGACGGCCGGAACCACTCGCATTTCAGGGATATCGCTTGGGAGGGTAACACGCTCACTTTCGAGGCATTTGCCGACTGGCGAACCGGAACAATGCTGCGCGGAATGGTGCCGGTGCGAACTGCTGGGAAGGAGGTATTCGCGATCAGCCGCGACGGCCTGCACGTGAGCCACAAGACCGAGACCGTGAAAGGGATCGCCTACGTAATGTTTCCTGTCGAGTCCGGCACATATCGCTTGATCTACGACCTGCGCCACATCAGCGATGCAAGTCCAGTCAGGTAAGCCCGCTCAACAAATCTGCCTTACCGGACGGGTCGCCTCGAACGTTACGCCCACGATTCCTAGCCGGCCGGATGGGCACGTTTCGCAGAGACGCGCAGCGCACCAGAATAACGTTGGTTGGATTTTGACGACCATTTGGAGCGGTTTTATCACCCGTCAGCGCCACACAGTGCTGGCGGCAAGGACGAATAGTCTGACCTGGACGGTAGAGGGGTAGGGAGGAATCGCGGACCTGGGGAAGCCAAGGCCCGCACCGCTTTTCAAGTCATTCAACGATTTCGATCACCGCGCGGGTCTTCGGATTGACGAGTACGCGCTTGTCGTTGACGATCACATAACTGGAAAAAATTGACCAGGCTCGCCTGGCCGTTGGTCAATGTGACAACATTCGATATAGGATCTTCCTTCAACTCGGAGTCCAGCTCGCTGCGGGCGCGCGGTGCTTGACGCCGATCATGCCTGAGGCTTGATCGCGTTTCCGCACGCAGGTCAGGCCTCGTGTCGCCGTCGCGCGCGTGCACCAGATGCGACGTAACGGGCGTTTTTGCCGTCCCACCTGACAAAAACGGCCCGTGGTTGTGGGAATGGATTTTGCGCGCGGTCAAGCAAAGGCGAACATTCTTCGCGAGTGGCGCCCGCCACTACAATGGTTGCGGCACGCGCAGCTTAGGCGGGCGACGTTTCGTCAACCCTATCCTTCCCATCGATGGCATCGCCGCAGCGAGGCGGGCGGCCCGCGCAACCGTTCGCAACTCGGCTGGGTCAATAGTGCCTCTGAGGCATGCGGCCACGACAATCTGGGTAAGTTTATCGCTATCTAAGGCGGGTTCGCTGTTTGTTCCGGGCGCAATCTCGCTTGGATCGGCCGCCTTATGAGAATCCATGTAGGTGAGCCTCAGGTTTCTCAGCACCTTTTCCATTTCGTTGTTCGATTTGGTCGTGCTCCAACCATGGGCGGCTGCATCAGCGAGTACCTTGCGCACCGCGCGACCGATCGCCTTCTGTGAAGCAAGCTTCGGATCTGGGTGGCTTACGTTCATTTTTGCGGGCTCGATTGGCATAACGCGCTCCTTTCGGGAGGAAATCATAATTCGCTGGTTTGTTCCCCCACTAGCCGACATCCGTGAGGTCCGGAGGCATGTGCTCAGCCCTTCAGATTGCGCACCAGCACAACGAGTTCGCCTTCATCAGTCGTCCCGGCTAGAAATGTATCCATGATGACGCGGGTAAGTTTCTCTCCCGAGATGCTGTCGGGTCTAAGCCCTCGGCGGACGCACTCTTTGTCAAGCACGCGTTCCATCATAGCAATCGATGCATCGGGAACTGGTTCTCTATAGGGGAGCATAGCTTTCCCTCCGTTTGGGCGAAAGCACGACGCATCGCCAGCCGCCTGCCTTCAATAATCGAAAAAGAGACATCTCTTCTCCGTTTCGATGCCCTGACTGACACGGCCCATCCATCAACAAATAGTGCCATCGTTTAGCCTTTGAAACGGGGTTAGGACCTAAGTCCGAGGCCCATCAGACTGAGGTCTGACCCCGGAACACTAGCGAGCCAAGGTCGTTCCGTTCTTAGGAGGCCTTCATGATCTATTCCGAAGAAAAGTCCGGCGGCTTGGCAGTGCCGATTTTCGTCATCCTGCTCGCGATAGCCGGAATACTGGCTGCGCTCGTCGCCATCGGTGGGCAGGAGGATCGCCAAAGCGGCCGAGTGTGGGTTTTTCAAAAGCCCACAGCGGTTGCCGCGATCCATGAAGGTCCGGGCATTGATCGCTACGACAAGTAGCGGTTCTGATACGCCTAATAGGAGGATTAAGTTATGGGTACTTTTGGGCCACGCAATGTCAGAGTTGACGTTTGCTGGATACGAAGCGCGTGGGTCGTCACGATTTTTCAGGAGGATCAAAGCGAACACCGGGCGTTCCACTCCGAGGCCGACGCGAGACAATACGCGGCAGCCAGGCTTGAAGAAATGAGGTCTGAACCGAGTTGTCGGGTTTATCTCCAGCATAGCCATTGGCCATCTTTCCGGTCGAGACCGGCCCTACAGCGTCACCTACGGCCGAAATCAGATCATCCCAGTCACGGAACAAAGGTAAGCAAAACGAGTTCCACCTGACGCTTTAACCAAGGAGGAAAAGCATGAAAAAGTTGTTCATACCTGCCGCTGCCCTGCCGCTGAATAGCCCTCGCTCAGACATCGACTGTGGCGGTTCCCGGCGAAGTCAGGACATATGTTCTCGAACAGAAGACACCTTCCGTTACATTTGAAGGCGACATTGCGGCCGGGACTGCACTTCCCGATACGGTGGAGATCCATACAATCCCCGATCAAGCCGAGTACAGCTACGTCATCCTCAACAACAAGCGCGTGCTTGTTAATCCGAAAACCCGTGCTGTGATTGAAGCCATCGAGTGACCGATGGCCGTTGGGCGCGCTTTGCAATCTTTTCACGGATCGTAATCGTATGAGCCGGCCGGCGAAGTTGAAGGCAGCGAGACAGACGCGAGGGCAGAAGCGCCATCAACTGTTCCCGTCCGGAGTCCACCCCCACGATGGGTCGCGAACGGCTTCATGGCAAGGCGCAGGCCGGGAGGATAGAGGCGCTTGAATTCGGCGAAGTTCCTGAAGCCTTCGTAGTTATCGGCCGCGACGAGGAACGTCTCGGCAGCTGCTCCTTCGGCCAAGATCGCTTCGTGGCTGTCAAGCACGATTTGGAAATACTCGATCCTGTCTTGATCGGCTGGCAAAGCAGGCACAACGGACCGCCCATTGACGAGATCTTTCGCTCGGACGAGCAACGCCATCGATGAACAAGGCATGGCCGGGAGAGACATAGAGATCCCTGTGCTGGCCGAAGGCGTGCCGTGCAATGCGGATAGGCAGAACACTGTCGTGCCAGGGCAGGACCGCTGCGCTTGAACAATGATGGCCGATCCATTTGACAGCCGTGCTTTGCCACGAATCGTTTCGACAAGATCGCCGATCTTCAGGTGCTCGATGCAAACCTCGCCTGCGGGGATCATAATGGAGGTGCCGCGGAGAAAGCACATGTGGCCTTTATGCGGAACGGGATGATCTTGCATTAGTTTGCAGTTTTGGGAAAACTATCTCATCGGCTCTGTCGAAGCACTAACGGCTGTAACCGTAGACAAAAGACAGTAGGTCCAGAGGAAGGTCGTACAACGAAAAAACTGGCCGCTCCCTCCGCAGGGAGAGGCCAGTTGACGCTCAGCCATAGCCCGAAACAATATGATCGGGATATGCCGATGGTGTACCGAGTAGGCGCTTTGCGCAATAAAGTTTGTTAACTACGCATTGTCTGAATTGGACAGAACCACCAGTGCCGCAACGCGGGCGGTCAATCATTGGTGGAACGTAAGGCCGGGTTTCGCGCTTACCGGCACACTGTCCGAAAACGGTAAAGGGCTGGTAAACGGAGGCTAGGTTTCTCTCGCCGCCTTTACGATCACCTCTATCTCCGAATCCATCACGATCCGCAGATCCGGATCATTCCGGCGGCTTCCAACAAAGCGGCGCGGACGTCCTGGTTTAGTGTCCGATCTATTGATGCAGCGACCGCGCCGATTGCGGTCAATGCGTCGATCCCTTGCGACGGTTGATGTATTCCAGGTTCAGCAAATCCACGAGGTCGTCCGCGGTCTGTATGTCGAGACCGTCTTGAAGGAAGGATGCCGTTCACTTCCACCGTCTGACCGGTGAAAATGTCGTAGGCGGCCCATGAGCCATCGGCGTCTTCACGAACGTCATAGCGGGTGACGGAGAATGTGGCCATTATCCGAACGTGACGGGCGAGGGTGATGAAGTCAATTCTTTCAACCTCCTCGAAAAAAAGACCCCGCGTCTTGAAGGGCCATTTTCTCGAGGAGTGATGGGCGCTGATTACGAGTGTGCGTAGGGCCACGATCACTGTCTAAACTGGGATGTCGGACGAATGTTCCGATCAAGAGCGGTTACTGGGCCGCTATTCCGAGCGACGCCAGCTGCGCATCCACCTCCGCCAACACTCTGATCGACCTGCCATGAGCACGTAGTATGTCGAACCGCCTAACCGCGATCTCGCCCGCTTGTTCCGGGGCTGGCCAAAGGCCGATCGCTTGTTCGAGACAGCGACATGCCGTCTGCGATGGACACAGTGGGCACGCCGCGGCATGGTCGTGGGCGATGCGGTGGTTTCGTGTAGCTGCGGGAAAACTAGCCAAGGACCCGCAAATTTGGTAGTAGTTACTTCGTCAACCGATCAAGCCGATGATCGGACCGATCAGCGCCATCAGCGTGAAGCCAACGGCGACGACGATGATGGCGAGCAACGTGAGTTCTGATCGACGATTACCCATTATTCGCCTCTCAATTCTGCCTTCGCGTCAAACACGATCTTCAGGGTACATATGAGATCGCCCGCCTCCAGCAATGCTGCGAAACGATCTGGTTTGGCGCGACCTCCGCGCCGACGGTCGCAATTTCGAGCAAAACATCCTGTCCGTCACGCCGCAGTGGGGATGAGGACGCGACCTGGAGCCGCATCTCCTTCACCGTCGACACGGCGCGCTCACAGCTCAGTGATGAAATTGGTCGTCGCGGACATTCCCGGATGATTTGCCGAAGGCGAGGGGTAGTCAACAGCCAAAGAAGAAGGCCGGGCAACAGCCCGGCCGATGCTTCACGTCTAAGTGTCTGGTGATCATTGAATCACCTGAACCACCGTGTAAGTGTTCGGATCCACGATGACGCGCTGATCGTTGACGATCGTGTAAGCGTAACGGCGATCTTCGGCGACCGGCGTCAGAACGACTTCACGAGGAAGCGGCTTGCCGACCACTATCGGCTGTTGGACGACGACAGACTGCTGGACAGGCTGCTGCTGCACATAGGTGATGACTTTTTCCGGCGGTGGTTCAAGCGCGGCACCTGCGACGGCACCAACGACGGCTCCAACGCCTGCGCCGACTGGACCGCCAATGATGGCACCGGTGGCGGCGCCGCCGACCATACCGGTCGCGGTGCTATCCTCAGCCAGTGCCGCGGAAGTCATTATGCCGAGAACGGCGGCGGATACGCTCAAGATGTTGGTTTTCATAATTCTTCTCCGTTAGTCTGATTGGGCTCGGGAGAAGAATGTTTAGGATTGGCTTTCGTTCCGGCTGGGCACTATCCGAAGTCGATTTGTGGTGAAGAAATCAGCCAAATAGCGGCCGCAAAGAAAAAGGCCGGGTGACTACCCGACCTCTTGGACCCGCTTCGACAGCACCTGCCAATACATCCGTGGTCAAATGGAGACGAGTTCTGTAAGTGCCATGTTCGCGGCTGCGCCGCGCGCTCGGCGCCGCTACAAGCTAAACGCAATATTATCGGCTCAGTTGTATCGCGCTTTTTGATGACCGCAGCTGTTCCAGGCGGTTTCTGGCGTATTCCCTCGCTTCGGCCTCCGTGCGGAAAGAACGGTGTTCGCTGTGGCCGTCTATGATCACTGAAACCTGCCAAGCGTCTTTACTGTGACTAACGTCAACCCTGGTGTTTGGTCGATTCAATGCCATCTACAACTGCCCTCACTCATCGGAACTAGAAGCAACTATAGCACGAGAAAGGGATGAATTTCCCCCCTCATTTGGGGGGTATTCTTTGAATGCTGCTCACTGAGCGTTATTCGCAAACGGAGGGCAGCAGGACGACGACCGGAAGCACGAAAATATCCCGTGGGTCACACGGGTGCCACCCACTCACTAGGAAACCGTTGAACGACGCATCCAGGGGATCATCAACGAGGCGAACACTCGCGATTTGGCCACGATCGAGGCGATCACGGCAAGGCAGAAGTTTTGGAGAACCTCTGCCCCGCCTATTCTAAAGACCCGGACCCCGCAGACACGATCAGCGCGATCGATCCCAATGCATTCGGCGATCCTGACCAAGCAACAACTGGCCGGCGACCGACCAAGTCCCGCGCGAGCGGGTGCGTCGCGGCGCGCTGGACGATAAAGGCGCCCGGCCGGCAGGACATCTGCAAAGCCACCACACTTCTTCCGGCGGCGCCGCGCCGAGTTGGGTTATTGTGGGCGGAAGGGTGTATGACATTCCCGGTCAGGTCGTTGACGCGGACGAAGGGGGATTGTGGGCCAGAACGCCACGGCCAACGTCACTCCGCTCCTCAATTCTGTTGAAGATTAGATTCAGCGGATTGCGCGCCATCATGGACATCGACAAACTGCGCTACTAGGGCTTAAGGGGGGCAGCATGATCGATCCAAGATTGTCAGACGACGATATAGAACTTCTGAAGCGCGCGCTTTTGGGTCGATGCATGCATCTCGGCATAAGCCCTGAAGGCGCTGCAGCGCAGGTCGCTGCTGGCCAATTGATGGATCTGTTCCAGCTTGGCATCGTCGACGAGCAGGAATTGGCGAGGGGACCGATACCCATTGCTGCGGCGGGCCGTCAACATTGATGCTCGCGTCGAGGCGCGAAACAGGGGTTTGGACAAGAGCAGTTCACAATCCTGCGCTAAGGTCGAACGGAGCGTGAACCTTCGTCACGGACTCGAATGATGGTCTGACGGCTTGTGGCGAACTTCCTGGCAATGGCCGAAACACTCATTCCCGTGGTGAAATCGTCACGCACATCCTGCTTTTGCTTTTTGCTTTTCGCTGAGCGTCGAGGGGCGACCGAGGCCTTTCCTTCCGACTTGGCACGCTTGAGGCCGGATTGCGTTCGTTCAACGAGCAAATCCCGCTCGAACTGCGCGACGGCGTTGAGGACATTCATGGTCATCGTGCCAGCCGAACAGGTAAGGTCGGCTCCGCCAAGCGCGAGGCAATAGACCCAGCGCATTCACCGTCGAGTTGACATCGATCGAGTTGGTTACGATCGAATGTCTCCTGCCTCCAGCTTGTCCATAAGCCGGGCAAACCTCTACGCTGAGCAATGGCGGTGCTGCCGGAAACCGTCTCGGTGACAATCCGGCGCGGTTCGACCAGGAGGCCTGCAGCTTCGACCCTGTGGCCTCGTTCAGATAGGTTTTTGGCCCGTAGGTTGCGTTTTCGGAAACAAACTCAAGCCTTTGATCAGGCTATCTTGGACAGTTTTCCGCCAAGGGTTGGCCGTTGCAAAAGTGAAAGGACGAATTCCCTTTCAACGTCCCGCTCGCGTCTCGGAACGGCCAGGTGTGGGTAAGGGTCTCCATTTACAAGTGTTGCGTAGATCCCTTGAAACGCTCGGCGGCCTGCAGATATTTGTCATATCATGCCAAATAGTATTGACATTTCAATATATAATTGCGCTAGTAACATTACAACAATATCCGGGGTAAGCGATGTTGACCATTCTTGCCGACGATCTGACGGGAGCGTTGGATACTGCGGCGCCGTTCGCGGCGCGGGGCATGCATGTGGAGGTGGCTCTCTCTATAGTGGCTATCGGGGAGGCTCTTGGCGAGGCGCCGGATGTCCTGTCGATCAACCTGGACTCTCGCGAATTCACCGCCGAGGCCGCGCGTCTGCAGACCAAGGCTGCGCTCGCCTCTCTGCCGGCGGGAACGCGCCTCTTCAAGAAAGTCGACTCGCGCCTCAAGGGGCATATCGCGGCCGAGCTCGATGCGATGTCCTTTCGCTCGGCTCTGGCGGCGCCCGCGATCCCCGCATTTGGGCGTGTCGTGAAGGATGGTTGTGTGACGGGTTTCGGCGTCGACACGCCAATCTCCGTTGCCGAAAAGCTTGGGGTGCATGCCGTGCGCGCCACGATCCCGGATGTTTCCGACCAGAGCGAGATGCACGCCTGGCTCGACCAGTCGGAAAACACAGGCATCGATCTTCTGATCGGCGCGCGTGGGCTGGCCGAAGCGCTCGCCGAACGTATGAGCAAAGGGGCACCTGCGCAGACCGCAGGGATACCGGGTGGCCCGGCTTTGTTCGTCATAGGCTCGCGCGATCCCATCACACTAGCCCAGATCGATGCGCTTCGGGGCGATATCGATCCGCGTTACCTGCCGGCGCCGAATGGCCATCTTGCCCATGCCCCTTCCGACGGCAGCATGGTTACCCTCGTACAGGCGGTGCCGGGGAAGACGCTCGCGATGTCCGGGGATGTGTCCCACGCGCTGGCCGAAAGCGTCTTTCCGGGCCTCACCGGGACGGCGTCGACATTGCTCCTTTCAGGCGGCGCGACAGCGCAGGCCGTGCTGAAGATAATGGGGATCGTGCGTCTGCGGCTTCTCGGCGAATGCTTGCCTGGTCTGGGCTTGGCTCATGCACAGGGACATTGCATCATTGCTAAATCCGGAGGATTCGGTGGGCCGGATACGCTGAAAGAGATAGCGGGCAGAATTCTCCGCAAAGCAGGATGACAGATGGGTCTGGAGAACGGAACAGCACGCAGGAGCCTCAGCGATCTCGTTTTCGAGCGCATGCACCGTGCCATCAAGTCTGGCGCATACCAGCCGGACGAGCGCCTGCCGACCGAGCATGATCTGGCAATCGAATTCGAGGTTTCGCGCCCCATCATCCGGGAAGCCTTGCGTCGATTGCGCGAGCAGGGGTTCATCTATTCGCGCCGGGGTGCGGGCAGCTTCGTTCGCGCCATCGGCATGCGCGAGCCGCTCGGTTTCGGGCAGTTGGAAAACGTCGCCGATCTGCTGAACTGTTACGAGTTCCGGTTGAGCGTCGAACCGGCAGCGGCCGCGGCGGCGGCGGAGCGCCACGACGCCACGAATCTCGCGGCCATCCGCCTTGCGCTGGAACTCATGCGCGACGCGACCAACCGGCAGTCGCACCGCGAGGATGCGGATTTTCAGTTCCATCTGGCAATCGCCCGTGCGGCGCAAAACAGCTATTTCTACACCGCGATGGAAGCGTTGAAGGATCACATCGCCATCGGCATGAAGTTCCACGGCGCCTCGTTGAAGCGCGAGACGGCCGGCCTAACGCGGGTTTTCGGCGAACACGAGGCCATCGCCGAGGCGATTGCGGCGCGTGACGGGGCAAGCGCGAAGCGGCTGATGCACGAACACCTCACAGGATCCCGCGAACGCCTGTTTCAGGCGACCAGGTAACGTCTTCAAGCAACGCCGTCGGATCGGGTTTCCAACCTGAAAAGGATCGGCCGGCAGGAAGCGGCCGGAGGTTTGTAGCCTCTCCTCCATTTTTTGGGGCTCAAAGCCGAGGACGACGTGGAGTGGCGTCGGCCCATGTTTCGGGCCGACCTGAAACGCCTAGAAGGCCGCCTTGTAGACGCCAAGGACATCCTCGATGCTCATGTCGATCGGATTGTTGTCCATGAGGCGGCGGTTGGCGTGGGCTTCGCTGGCATAAAGCGGCAGGTCGTTCGTCCTGGCGCCATGGGCGGCCAGGGACATTTCGATGCCGAGGCTGCTGCAGAAATCGCGGGCCGTGTTGAGCAGCTCGGTTTTTGACAGGCCTGCGCCAAGACCAAGCGCTGACGCCACTTCGGCGGTCTTGTCTGCCGCGACCGGCTGATTGAAGGCCAGCACATGGGGAAAGATGATGGCGTTCGCCAGGCCATGCGGCAGGCGAAGCCGTGTACCGAGCGGGTAGGCGATGGCGTGTCCGGCCGCCGTGTTTACCGGCCCGAGGCAGATGCCGCCGTAGTAGGAGGCCAGCATCAACCCCTCGCGCGCCTCGGTATCGGCGCCATCCCTGACGGCGCGCGCCAGATATTTGCCAACGAGACGGAAGCCCATGCGGGCAAAGCCATCGATCATCGGATGGGCGCGGCGGCTGGTGAAGGCCTCGACGCAATGCGCCATGGCATCGACACCGGTCGCGGCTGTTACCGCAGGCGGTACGGAATAGGTCAGCTCCGGATCGAGCACGGCGAAATCGGCGATCATATGCGGGCTTTCGACCGCGATCTTGTTGCCCTTGTCGGGATCGGTGATCAGCGATCGAATGCCCGCCTCCGAGCCCGTTCCGGCGGTCGTCGCCACCTGAGCGAGGCGGGTACGGCGGCCGGCGACACGGTTCGGTCCTGCGACATCGGTAAGGGTCTGCCCCGAATCCCAAAGTGCGGCCACGAGCTTGGCAACATCGAGGACCGAGCCGCCGCCGAGGCCGACGATGAGATCCGGCTTGCATCGGCGCGCCGCCTCCAGTGCTGCACCCAGCGTGCGGATGTCGGGCTCGCCAGGGATCGCGTCGAACACGGTGATGCGGCCGGAAAGCTTGAGACGTTCGGCAAAGCCCGCGGTGATCGGCGTTGCGATCACGAGGATCGATGCGGCGTCGGCAGCCCACGCGCCGACGCCGCCGACTGTGCCGGCGCCAACGGCCAGGCGACGGGGCTGGTGGAGGGTGATGGGAGCGATAGTCATCCGTTTATCCTCGCTTGGCGGCGCCCGACACCAGCTTGCGGGCGTAGGCGATGGCGGAATTCATATTGCCATGGTCGGCAATGCCCTTGCCGGCGATATCAAACGCCGTGCCGTGGTCGACGGAGGTACGGTCGATCGGCAGGTCCACCGACACGTTGACGGCGGTGTCGAAGGCGACGAGCTTGACCGGAATGTGCCCTTGGTCATGATACTGTGCGACGACGAGATCGAAGGCGCCGGCATAGGCACGGTAAAAGAGGGTGTCGGCGGAAATCGGACCATAGGCGTCGATGCCTTCGGCGCGGGCGGCCTTGACGGCGGGTGCGATCTGCTCGTCGTCCTCGGTGCCAAAGAGGCCGTTCTCGCCGCAATGCGGATTGATACCGGCCACCGCGATCTTCGGCGCAGCGTAGCCGATGCGCTTCAGGTGGGCGTTTCCGGCGCGGATGGTCGCCAACACCCGCTCGGTCGTTGAGCGGCGGATTGCTTCCTGCAGCGACACATGGGTCGAGACGTGGATGACCTTCAGCCGGTCGGAGGCAAGCAGCATATAGGCCGCCTTGGAGCCGGTGAGGCTGCGCAGCATGCCGGTGTGGCCGTCATAGTGGTGACCGGCGAGATTTAGCGCTTCCTTGTTGATCGGCGCGGTGACGATACAGCCGATGACCCCGGCCTCCGCATCACGCACCGCCTTCTCGATAAAGCGGAAGGCGGCGTCGCCGGCGATGGGGCTCAACTGTCCCCAGGGGAGCGGGGCGCCCTCGATGGGCAGGTCCACGACATGGGAGGCGAGATCGATATCGAGGCCGAGGGCTGAGCGCGCGGCCTCGAGCGTCGGGAGGTTGCCGTAGATGCGGATGGTGCCGCGCTCTTCCGCAGACATGCCCGCCAGCGCCCTGACCGAGATTTCAGGTCCGACGCCGCACGGATCGCCCATGGTGATGCCGATGATGTTGCTCATGAAACACTCCTTATGCCGGCACTGTCCCAGCCGGGGGCGAGGCGTACATATTTGATCGCGCGCCGGTGATAGGTATAGGCGAGGTGCATGGTGCCGTCCGGCCCTTCAAGCAGCCAAGGATACGACATTTCCTTGTTGCGGCCGTCGGTCGAGTCGTTGGAAAGGCAGGTGCCGGGGCCGTCCTCGATCAACAGGCGAACGGGGAAGGTCTTTCCCCCATCGTCCGACAGGCAGAGTGCAACCGGCGCCCGCGGCACGCCCCAGATCGGAGCGCTGCCGCCGGTCGGATCCGCGTCGGGGCGACCGTCGTCCTCGCCGAGTTCGTCATACAGCGAGGCCCGCCGATCGGCGGATTTGGCTGCGTTTACGGGGTTGCAGATCATCGCGATCCGGCCATCGGCAAGGCGCACCGCCGCGATGGAGGAGTTGTTGTTCGGCACGTCGGTTGCATGAGGCACCGACCAGGACCGGCCGCCGTCTACGCTCTGCGTTCTGTAGACCCAGTCGGCCTGCCGCCGGCGGAAGAACGCGGCAAGGCGCCCTTCGTCAACCGATACCGGCGACATGTGCACACAACCGATCGACTGACAGAGGTCTTCAAGCTGCCATGCGACGCCCTGATCCAGAGAGATGCCGACGGCGGCGGTGTCGTGGCTGCCATTCCATTTCTGGCCGGGGCGCTGGACGCAGCGGAAGATCGGCAGGAGCCAGGCGCCGTCATCGCGCACCACCAGCGGGGCGCGCACGAAGCAGCCGCGCGGCAGGTCGAGGTAGCGCCCCTCAGCAGCTGTGACGGTCAGCGGGTCGGCGGTATCGCGCCGGAGTTCGGCCACGCGAATACGACATTCGTCCTGGTTGCCCGACGGCTGGGATGTGTGAAAGAGCCAGAGTCTGCCATCGGGCGCCTTGAAAAGCACCGGGTTCTGCTCTGAATGCGCGGGATCGACGCTCAGCCGCTGCGGCGGACCCCAGCCGGCAGCGCCCTTTGCCAGAACGGACGCGAAGATCGAAATGTCCGACTTGCCTTCAAGCGTGCCGCCGAACCAGGCGCAGACAAGCGCGCCATCCTCGAGCAGGTGCAAAAACGCCGCGTGGTTCTGAATCATGGGCGACGGCAAGAGCGCCTCATCTCGTCCGGCGGACGCGCTTTGAAGCACGCCATTCATGTTGCTGGCTATTTCCTCGGGGTTCATCTGCGCCTCCTGCATATCATCAAAAATCGCTAAATTTTCAAAGTTGTCAAGTTTTAATATGTTATCTGATTTCGCATTTTTTTTGATTATATAAGTTATCTATATGATTTCAAATTATAAAAAAATCAGCTTTGCTGGAAAATGAAATTACATAATAAAATAAATTGACAAACTAGCGCGGAAGAGTGATGGTCTGGGTGATCGGCGAAAAGCGCCGAGGAGGAGGATGTTCGTGCCGATACCCGGAAGGCCGCGATGGGCGTCATCTGTGCCGTCTCGAAGGAGGCGGCCTTCTCGCGCTCCAGGTCGTCGTCGGCACGGTCCACTTGGGCGGGGCGGGCTGATTTGTTGCGCGACGTTGATCGCAGCACGGTCCGGAAAAGCAACGTCTGGCTGATCGAACTTTCAATTGGGAGGAAATGCTGTGAAGAAAATGCTTGTCTTGGGTGCCCTTATGCTAGGCTCCGCCCTTTCACCCGCTTTCGCCGGGTCCGGCCCGATCAAGATCGTGCTGCCCGAAGAGGCGGACCTGCTCGAACCCTGCATGGCCACCCGCTCGAACATCGGCCGTGTCATCATGCAGAACGTCAGCGAAACACTGACGGAGCTGGATATCCGCGGCGGCAAGGGCGTTATGCCGCGCCTCGCCGACAAGTGGGAGCAGAATGCTGACGGCAGTTGGCGCTTCCACCTGCGTCAGGGCGTCAAGTTCTCGGATGGCACGACTTTCGACGCCAAGGATGTCAAGCACTCGTTCGACCGCATCATGAGCGACAAGAACACTTGCGAATCGCGCCGCTACTTCGGCGGCATGACGGTCACGCCGACCATCGTCGACGACTATACGGTCGATTTCAAGGCCGATCCGGTCCAGCCGATCCTGCCGCTGCTGATGACGCTGGTCACCGTCGTGCCGGAGGAAACACCGCTCGAATTCGTTCGCGAGCCGGTCGGCACAGGTCCGTACAAACTGACCAACTGGACGCCGGGCCAGCAGATCGTGCTCACCGCGCGCGACGATTACTGGGGGACCAAGCCCGAGGTGACGGAAGCGACCTATCTGTTCCGCTCCGATCCATCGGTTCGCGCCGCCATGGTGCAGACCGGCGAAGCGGACCTCTCGCCGTCGATCTCGCAGCTCGACGCCACCAACCCGGCGACCGATTTCTCCTACCTCGACAGCGAGACCGTCTATCTGCGCATCGACCACAACATCGAGCCGCTGAACGACGTCCGCGTCCGCCGCGCGCTCAACGTCGCGATCGATCGCCAGGCCTTCATCGGCACGCTGGTGCCGGAAGGCGCGCTTCTGGCCACCGCGATCGTGCCGCCGCCGACGCTTGGCTGGAACCCCGACGTGAAGCAGTTTCCCTTCGATCCGGAAGGCGCCAGGAAGCTGCTCGATGAAGCCAAGGCTGCCGGCGTCAAGGTCGACACGCCGATCACCATCGTCGCCCGCTCGGCGAACTTCCCGAACGTCACCGAAATCATGGAAGCCATCCAGGCCCAGCTGCAGGAGGTCGGTTTCAAGATCGAGTTGAAGTTCGTCGAGGTTGCCGAGCACGAGCAGTACTATTCGAAGCCCTTCAAGGAAGGCCGCGGCCCGCAGCTCGTCGCCGCCATGCATGACAACTCGAAGGGCGATCCGTCGTTCTCGATGTTCTTCAAATATGCGACCGACGGCACGCAGTCCGGCTTTTCCGATCCGAAGGTCGACGACCTGATCAAGCGCGCCTCGGCTGCCGTCGGCGAGGAACGGGCAAAGCTCTGGTCGGAAGCGATCGCCTATGTACATGACGATGTCGTCGCCGACGTCCTCTTGTTCCACATGGTCGGTTTCTCGCGCGTCTCCGAACGGCTGGATTTCAAGCCCACCATGGCGACCAACGGAACGCTCCAGCTCTCGGAAATCAAGATCAAGTAACTTGCCCTGGCGAGGGCTATGTTCGCCAGTCACGACAGCAATCAAGGCGGCGGGATGAGCCCGCCGCCCCGATTCCCCGGAGGACGCCATGCTGAGATTCATTCGAAAACGCGCGGTGGCCAGTCTGATCTCGCTTGTCGGACTGATCGTCATGGTCTTCTTTCTCTCGCGGTTGACGGGCGATCCCGCTGCCCTGTTCCTTCCGGTCGAGGCATCCGCGGAAATGAAGCAGCAGTTCCGCGAACTGCATGGTTTGAACGATCCGCTGCTGACGCAGTTCACACGCTATGTCGGCGACGTGCTGACCGGGGATTTCGGTGAATCGCTCCGCAAGGCGCGCCCGGCACTTGATGTCGTGGTGGAGGCTTTTGTCTGGACCCTCTGGCTCGCCGTTATCACCATGTCACTGGTCACTGGGGCCGCCATCGTCGTCGGATCGTTTGCCGCCTTCCGCGCCGGCGGCTTCTTCGACCGGCTGTCATCCGTCATTTCGCTCGTCGGCGCGTCGGTTCCCGATTTCTGGCTGGCCATCGTCGCGATCGTCGTCTTTTCCGTCAACCTCGCCTGGCTGCCGACCTCCGGCACGGGCTCGCTCCTGCACTGGATCATGCCGATATCGGTGCTGTTCATCCGCCCGTTCGGCATCATCGTCCAGGTCGTGCGCGGCTCGATGATCGGCGCGCTGTCGTCCGCTTACGTGAAGACGGCGCGTGCCAAGGGCGTCAAATCCGGACCGATCATCTTCGTCCATGCCCTGCGCAACGCCATGCTGCCGGTGATCACGGTGATCGGCGACCAGGCGGCGAGCCTGTTGAACGGTGCCGTCATCGTCGAAACGATTTTCGGCTTTCCGGGCGTCGGCAAGCTGATGATCGATTCCATCCTGCAACGTGACTTCAATGTCGTGCTCGCCGCCATCCTCGTTACCGCGCTCGCCATCTTCCTCATGAACCTGCTGATCGACCTTGCCTATGCATTGCTCGACCCGCGGATCCGGCATTGAGGAGCGCGCCATGACCTTGCAGAGCCCCGATGCAGCCATTGCCGCGGAACCCCGTTTTACGACGCGCATGTTTCGCATGCTGCTGGCCGACAAATTCGCGCTCTGCGCGGCGATCTTCCTGCTGTTCGTCATCATCCTTGCCATCATCGGGCCAAGCTGGCTCGGCGATCTTGCGACCAAGCAGAACCTGCGCGGCCGCAATGCTGCCCCCTTCGACTGGGAGCGCGGCTGGGTCTGGTGGATGGGCGCGGATGCGCTCGGCCGGCCGCTGCTCGCGCGCATAGTCGTCGCCACGCAGAACACGCTGATGGTGGCGGCAGGGGCCGTTATCTTGTCGGCGGTCACCGGTACTGTACTTGGCCTCATCGCGGGTTTCTCCTCGGCGCGCGTCAATCAGGTGATCATGCGGTTGGCCGATGTCATCATGTCTTTCCCGTCGCTGCTGATCGCAGTGATCGTGCTCTACATTTTGGGCTCGTCGATCCTCAACCTGATGCTGGTGCTCGCGATCACCCGCATTCCCGTCTATCTGCGCACGACGCGGGCAGAGGTGCTTGAAATCCGCGAGCGCATGTTCGTGCAGGCCGCGCGCGTGATGGGTGCGTCCGGCAAGCGCATCCTGTTCCGGCATATCCTGCCGGTCGTGCTGCCGACTCTGACGACGCTCGCCACGCTGGATTTCGCCTATGTGATGCTGGCCGAAAGCGCGCTCTCCTTCCTCGGCATCGGCATCCAGCCGCCGGAAATCACCTGGGGCCTGATGATTTCGCAGGGCCGGCAGTATCTGACCAATGCATGGTGGCTGTCGTTCTGGCCGGGCCTCGCCATCATCCTGACCACCATGTCGCTGAATCTGCTCTCGAACTGGTTGCGCATCGCGCTCGATCCCGTGCAGCGCTGGCGCCTCGAAATGAAGGGTCGCAACAATGGCTGACCATCTCCTCGAAGTCCGCAATCTCTCGGTCGAATTCCATACCGCAATGGGCGTGGTGAAGGCGGTCTGCGACATCTCCTACTCCCTCGATCGCGGCGAGACGCTAGCGATCCTCGGCGAGAGCGGCTCCGGCAAGTCGGTCTCCTCCTCGGCGATCATGAACCTGATCGATATGCCGCCCGGCCGGATCAGTTCGGGCGAGATTCTGCTCGATGGCGTCGATCTTCTGAAGATGCCGGCGCATCGGCGGCGCGAGGTGAACGGCCGCCGCATCGCCATGATCTTCCAGGATCCGCTCAGCCATCTCAATCCGGTCTATACGGTCGGCTGGCAGATCCGCGAAGCGCTCACCACCCACGGAACCGGTTCCGCCGCGGCACAGGCTGAGGCTCTGCGCCTGCTGACCCGAGTCGGCATTCCCGAACCAGAGCACGCGCTCGACAAGTACCCGCACGAATTTTCCGGCGGCCAGCGCCAGCGCGTCATGATCGCCATGGCGCTGGCGCTTCGGCCCGATCTCCTGATCGCCGACGAGCCGACCACGGCGCTCGACGTGACCGTTCAGGCCGAGGTCCTGGCGCTTCTCGAAGAGTTGCAGGAAGAAACCGGCATGGCGGTGCTGATCATCACCCACGACCTCGGCGTGGTTGCGGAAATCGCCGACCGCGTCGTGGTCATGGAAAAGGGCGTGCTGGTCGAGGCCGGCACAGTGCGCGACGTCTACAAGAATCCCCAGCATCCCTATACAAGAAAGCTGATCGCCGCCGCCCCCGGCAAGGGTGTGATGCATGAGCCTGGGTCTCGCGCCGAGCCCGTTCTTTCGGTCCGGGACGTGCGCAAGCGCTACGGCGCGTTCGAGGCGCTCAAGGGCGTTTCCTTTGATCTCATGGCCGGGGAGACGATGGCCGTCGTCGGTGAGAGCGGCTCGGGCAAATCCACGCTTGCCCGCATCCTGCTGCGCCTCGACGAGCCGGACAGCGGCAGCGCGCGCTGGAAGGGTCGTGACCTCTTCAAGATGTCGCCGGCTGAACTGTACAAGTTGCGCCGCGATTTGCAGATGGTCTTTCAGGACCCCACCCAGTCGCTCAACCCACGCATGACCGTCTACCAGCTCATCTCCGAGGCGTGGGTCATCCATCCGGAAATCCTGCCGAAGGCGAAATGGCGCGAGCGCGTCGCGGAACTGCTGGTGCAGGTGGGGTTGGGTCCGGACCATATGGGCCGCTATCCGCACCAGTTCTCCGGCGGCCAGCGCCAGCGCATCGCCATTGCCCGGGCGCTGGCGCTCGAACCACAGCTTATCATCTGCGATGAAGCGGTATCGGCGCTCGATGTTTCGGTGCAGGCGCAGGTCATCGCGCTGCTCGACAAGCTGCGCCGCGAGATGGGCATCGCCTTCATCTTCATCGCCCATGACCTGCCGGTCGTGCGTGACTTTGCCGACCATGTGATGGTCATGCAGAAGGGCAATATCGTCGAGCTGGGCACCGTGCGCGAAGTGTTCGATGCGCCGCGACAAGACTATACCCGCGCCCTGCTTGCCGCCGGGCTCGACCCCGATCCCGACGTGCAGGCCGCCCACCGCGCCGCCCGCCTTCAGCGCGTCTCGTGACGCCGCTCCACTCGAAAGGAAGATGTCCATGACCAAGCAAGCCTTCGTGGCCCTCGTGACCTGCTTCAACGAGGACGAAACCATCAATTACCGCGCGACCCGCGCGCAGGTCCGCCGTCAGGTCGATGCCGGCAACAACATCATGTGCGCCGGAACGAACGGCGATTTCAGCGCACTCACCTTCGAGGAAAAGGTGCGCCTGACGGAAGAGGTGGTCGACGAGGTCGGCGGTCGCGTCCGAGTGATCGTCAATGCCGGCATGCCGGCGACTTTCGAGACGGTGAAGCTGGCGCGCGAATTCGACCGCATCGGCGTCGATGGCATTGCGGTCATCACGCCATTCTTCATCGCCTGTACGCAGGACGGCCTGATCCGTCATTTCTCGACCGTTGCGGATACCGTGAGCACGCCTGTCTACCTCTACGACATCCCGGCCCGCACGCAGAACCACATCGAGCCGGAGACGGCACGTACGCTCGCCGGCCACGGCAATATCGCCGGCATCAAGGATTCGGGCGGCGCGAAAGAAACGCTGGAGGCCTATCTCGCCGTCGCCAGGGACATCGACGGCTTCGAGGTCTATTCCGGTCCGGACCATCTGGTGCTCTGGGCGTTGCAGAACGGCGCTGCAGGCTGCATTTCAGGTCTCGGCAATGCCATGCCCCAGGTGCTTGCCGGGATCCTGAAAGCCGTCAACGCGGGCGACGTCGCCGAAGCCGAGCGTCAGCAGGCAATCTTTGCGGCCTTTCGCACAGACCTCTACGCGCTGGGCTTTGCGCCCGCCATGGTCAAGCGCGCCCTCTACCTGCAGGATTCCTCCGTTGGCTCCAGCCGCCAGCCGGCCTTGCTGCCGAACAGGGAACAGGATGACCGCATTTTGGAAATCCTGCGCCGTTACGAACGGCCCTAAGAATCGCTGCCCTAGTCCTGCGGCATGCCGGGCAGGCGTCATGGCGTAGATCACGCGCCTGATTGCCTGATCCCGGCATTTTTGTGGGTTTGGATCAAGCTTGAATCGTTCGGGCTGTTCTGCCCAATATTTTCAGAGTATTCGCAAGGCGCGCCGTCGCTGGAGACCCTTTGCCGTCTATGTTCTTGCCAGCCTGTCTATCAGTCTCCCCAACTCTTCCGTATATCCATCGAAAGAACACTGCAAAGTTGCGTACTTACCCAGCACCGGTTAGATTCCGGCGATCGCCGCCGCCAGGAAAGTGCATGCAAGCACTATCACCGCGCCAAAGGCGATGCTCTGAAGGATGTTCATCCGCTTTGTGCGCTTCCCGTCCCAGTCATAGCTCATGGGGTTGTGATAGTGGGCATTTGTTAAAACTATACGACTTTGAAGTGTGCCAAGCGCCCTTTGGGTGAGGCCTGATCGCGTTTCGGCAGGTCAGGCCTCGTGTCGCCGTTCAGTTTCATAGGGCCGAAGCTGCGGAGCGACAGTCAAAGATAGCGCTTTTCAGCGCACAACGAGCCACCAGAAAAAGAGGTACTTATGGCTGTTCGCAGACAGCACGACCCAGGCGTCGTGCATGTCACCGCTGCGCCTCCCGGTCAGGGTGTGGCTGGTATCCCCGCCGTTCAAAGACGCACGGCTGGTCCGGCGTGGTTATGACGAAATCATCAAATCCGGACGGCCGGGCAGAGAGGGGCCGTGGCATGATGGCTGTCGGCGTCCATGAATTTCACGACATCAAATGGTACATCGCGACCTGTCGCTGACATCAAGGGTAATTGGCCGTCGATCGTTTTCGAACCTGGCAGCGCGCCCGGCCCTTGAAGGTCCGGACATCCGCACCGCCTATCCAGGATTTCGTTCTAGGTAATGCCAAGCTGCACGCAACTGATGGTGCCAAATGTTCGCAATCCAACTTAACCATCGCTTAACATAGGGATTGCGCAACTCTGAATATATGCCATCCTTTCCTCTATAATGGGGGGATATTTTATGGCAAAAATTCTTATCGATACCAATGAAATTGAATTCGACCTGAGCAGCTCGCCCTGCAGAGCAGACGTCGAAAGAACCTTCCACTCGATGATGATTGAGCTTTGTAAAAAGGGTTGGCATCCCGCCGCCGTGGCAATGGCGTTGGCCGATATGGCAGAGGATTTCATTATGGATCTGGCCGAGGAGCCCTCACGCAAAATTTCATTTGAGTCACAAACCCCCACCAAGGGCACTAGGCTTCATTGACGCCCGTTTCCCGTCAACATCGAGACGTTATTTTACGCCTTGATCGGACGAACTGAAATTGATTTCGCGCGGGTTCGAGCGACTGGTGAGATCACTCGGTCAGAGTTGTGACGCGCCCTCGCACCTTTTTATCTACGATGTCGAGAATGCCACCAAGAATATTGCGACCCATAAAAGGGCGGACATTTCAGCGGCCAGCAAGAAACCGAAAGCTCTTTCGCTCATGAGATCGATCCTCCTCAAGGCAACCTCCATTGCCTCGAGGAAACTGTAATAGACTTCTCACAGGTTCGCTACCTATTTGCTGTTTTAGGATTTGCGCCGGAGAACTCAGTCCGCCATCGGCGTATCGTCGATCTTGGCCTACGCCGGAGACCATTTCGTGCCACTGCCATGTCGGCGGTGACGAATTCCGGGCGACGCAACGCCCGGCATATCCAAGACGTGCAGAACGTCGCACGGTTCGGCCAGCATGGTAATCCTGTGGTACCAGCCGGCCAGGCGCATTAATTGTCGCCGTTAGTTGCCGGCCAGAAGTTGCGAGCTATGCGGCCCGAAGAAACTTCCTACCCATCAGGACTTTGCCAATTTCCTCGAAATTGTCTTTGATGGTCATGGCTTTGGGGCTGCGTTTGCCGCTGGAATTTTCCGCTTCCAGTTGGAAATGAACGGTGCAACCGTCGGCCTCCCCGATGATATACATTACCTTTGCCAGATCAATGAGCGCAGTCTTGCCGTTTTTCTGAGTCACCAGATGCCAATTCATTCTCGATCTCCAATATCATCATAGTATGGGACTGGTTTTCGCCAATTCCCGAGTCTTCTCTACTAATCCTGTTAAACTATTATTAAACACGCCGTGTCGCCGCGCACGGATATGCTGCATGAGGAATTCGAGACAACGCCAAAATCGGATGAATATCCCCAAAATGGCAGGGGTTTATACATCTAAATCGCGCTATGATTGCGATTTATTTTGTTTGTTGATGGCAGTTGCAAATGGTGGATCGAACAGGAATCAGGATCGACGTTAGTCACAGCAAGGACGCTTGGCAGGTCTCAGTTGTAGTTGACGGCCATAGCGAATACCGATCTTTTCAGACCGAGGCAGAAGCTAGGGGATACGCTCAAAACCGCTTGGAAAAACTGCAGGTGGAAACCGAGATACGATTAAACTGACAACGCGGCGTCAGTTCTGCGAAAGTTCTGCAGAGAGAGGCACGAAGAACGGAAATTGATTTGTGACAGGCAGCTCCGTTCGAGCAGTCTCAGTCTGCAATCGGCGATTTCTAGAATGGCGGCCGCATCGCCGTAGTTGTTCTAATTATGTTCTCGTCCGGATAGGAGTCAAGGCTGGCGACCAGCTCATGAAAAACCCGGCTGCTGAGGCCGGGTTCTCGACTAGACGCGGCAGTTGAGCCGCTAGTGCGTGGTGCTGTTTATAAGCGCATCGATGAGTGCGATCTGCGAACGAGTGCCGCGCTTGTACTCGTTGATCAATATCTTCGCTTCTGCGGTCGCATCCTTGCGCAGAATGCGCTGCTGTGTGCACCAAGCGTCAAGAACCGACTGGAGCATGTTGAGGTCTTTTGGTGGTATTGCGATATCAGATTTCTGCATCATTTCCCTCCCAAGGATTGACATCTTTTTTGTGAGAAGCCGCCTCCCTGCGGCCTCCAGCGCATGCAACTTTAGTCTAACGCAGTAGGCGTACAAGACGAAAATGCGGCATTTCACGTGAGGTACGTAACCGTTTTTTCTACGATCAAATGGGGGTGCTGGTGCCTGTGCGAATTTTTGACACGCGGCGGGTCGGCGCGGGTCCTCGGCATTGTGGTATTGGGCGTCGGCATGCTCAGCCTGCGTTTCAGCTTGGCCCTCAGGCCCTTCCCGGTCGTTGCTCTCGAAAGCGATGTCACGGCGGCGGCTACGCCGACGTGTCTGCAAGCGCGCTCGAAACCGAGACATCGACTCGCATTCCGTTGAAAGAACCAGGCATGCCGACAAAGCTACCTGACACGGGTACGACCTGTGTTATATCGCGGGCAACTGCCACGGGGATTAGATTGAAGCCGCCGACGCTTCGGTTCGTCGGATCGAAGGTGATCCAGCCCGCCCCCGGCACATAGACCTCCGCCCAAGCATGGGTGGACCCGGACGAAATCGAACCCGGTTGCTCTGTGTCGGGACTATAGAGGTATCCGGAGACCAGTCTCGCACCGAAACCAAGGCTTCGCGCCGCATCGACAAAGAGCACGGCGAAATCGCGGCAGGTTCCCCAGCCGCGATCGATCGTTTGGGGAGGTACCTGCGTGCCTTCCTCGTCCCTGCTCTGGTATGCGATCCATCCGGTGATGCCAAGGCTCAAATCCTTGAGCAGCGACAGTGTGTCTGTTCCGGGCCCGGCGACAAAGGCGGATGCCCATCTCTGTAGGCGACGGTTTGGATCCGCATAGTTCGGCACGGTTAGCGTCCCGAGATCCTGCCATTCGTCCGCCGAATGCAGGAAGGGATAGGAAGTTGCAGAGGGCGCGATCGTGAAGATTGGCCAGGGCGCGGCATTGAGCTCGACTTCGCAGTCGCTTGTGACAATCAAGCGGTTGGTGAGTTGGAAAAAAGAAGCGGTCGCCACAGCATTGCCGAAAACGTCGCTGGCCCATGTCAATGTTGTAGAAGGTGATGTCTCGATGCTGCTCGTCTTCACGCGCACATCGCGGCTTTCCCTGGGCCGCAGCATCAGGCGATGCGGCGAGAGGCTTACGAGCCGATCGTAAGAGTAGCTCGTCACATGGTGGATGCGGACAGTTGACAAGGCACCGTTACTGCGTGTTGAGACGATAAACCGCCAGCGCGGCCACCATCTTGTCAGGGCGAATTATCCGCAGCGTGCCGAATTTCGAGGCTTTATCCTTCATAACTTGGCTCGGTGGCGGCGGTTGGGACCCAGCTCAAATTGTCCTCCTTGGATACCCGCTCTTGCCCGAGCTCGTCGTTGCGAAGACGATATTGCGGAGAAAGATCCACTATCGGGAGAAGTGTTGTTACTCGGTACGTCTCGGCCGCGACTGGGGAGAGCCCAGCTCGGCTTAGGAGCCTAACCTCTGCGCCGACCGCAAATTTGTGACGGGCCATGCCCTACCTGCCTTTCTAACTATCGTCCCTCGCCCATGCCATCACGCCGCAGCATCTCCTCGAGCGCCTCGGCATCGACCGGAAACATGCAAGAAACCTGGCCATTTTCCGGCGTCGCCGGTATGGTGATGAAGGTAGCGACCCGGCGATAGGCGAGCCAGGAAAGACCCTCAATCAATTCTTCGTCCTCGTTTACTTCATAGTCGCCAGGCGCCAGCGGAAGATCGAGGCCATCCAGCGATGCCGGCGCGTTGAAATGAATGGTTCGGTGTGTCGTCCGTGTCATCATGACCGTAGTGGCTTCCATGCGGCCGTCTCAAACGAGGTCGCGTTGAGTTGGCCCGAGATGCTGAGACTCGCGTCGCGTGTTGACAGCTTCAAGCTCTCCGAGAAATTCACCATAACCGGTCCGGACACGCTCAAGGCAGCTTTACTGTGCCGCCTTCGTTCTCCCAAGACGCAAGCGCCGTTACGTCTTCGTGTTTCCGGCGTCTCACCGTATGTGGATAGTTCTGTGAAGCAATAGAGCCCGCAAGGATTCTACGAATGATTGCAACCTCTTCAGGACCAGTTTGTCCCTCAGACGCCTGCATATCTGACGTGGAATAGTTTGCGGTTTTGAGAATTCGCCGCAATACGAGGCTCCCGCGGTTTGTGGTAGATGCGGCTCTCAAGGTCGGGATTTTCACCATAACCATCCCTCGAGCACCACATACAAGATGAAGGCGAGGCTAAACACGGCCACGGTTCGAAAGGCCGTATCCCTATAGTCGTAGTCGCGAAGTTGTCTAAATGCGGAAGACATCACGTCCTCCCAATGTTGGGGCAGGGGGAGTAACCCCCGAAGCGACAGCGCCCGGATTGATAGCTGCCGGAAACGCAACAGTGCGCTTTCCTGATAATATTAGCAAATATCAAATTATATTCTGCCGGAGCCTGACAATCAGCCTGGCAACTTTCTCGGGTGGATCGCCCATCCCAATCGTCGACCGCAAGGTGATCGCAGCAGCGCCATTTGCGATGCGCAACTCCGCTTCTTTCCGAAAGATGCGTACTTCACGCGTCCTTCCTATTTTCGATCGCCAGTTCCATCACCAAATCCGCGACTTCGACGAGTGCCGCTGCCGCCTCTTCACGCGTCCATCCGGCGCGGATTGCTTCTTCCATGACCTGTTGAATCTTGTTCGCGATCGCTTCCTGACAATCGAGAAATCGGTCGTCGTAGTCGCCATCCTGCTTCGGGGCTTTGATCGGCTGCATGTTTGTTCCTCCGGCCGGCGACGAGACAAGATGCGCCAATAAGAATTGCCAGCACGACATCGTGCTCCTCACGCCTGCCTTCCCCTAATATACCGCAAAAGATACCCGATGTGCCGGTGAGATAATTGTTCGGCATGCGGCCAATTCACGAGGACAAGGAGCGCATCAATCGGCCCAGTTAAAGAAACCCGTCCCCAGCATGATCCTTGAACCTATCCGCGCGCCTGACGCAAGTCTCCACCGTGCGGGGATCTCGATGCCGGGTCACTTCCATGATGGGGAATATACTGGCCCTGTTCGCCGCAGCCGACGTAACGAAGCCGGCACGCAGCGAGTGCCCAGATAGCTTCTCGAAATCCAACCCGGCCGCCTCGGCATAGCGTTTCACGATCAGCGCCACCGTTTGCGCAGTCAGCGGCTCGTCCGTCAGGGTGGTCACCACGGTTTTAGCTCCAAACGGTGATTGCTGGCCGCCCCAATGCCTCTTGTCGTCACCTCCTCGGGCACGCGCGCTTTTAGGGGCTGCCGCGATGCTCGATTTGATGCAAAGAAATCTACAGTTGGTGCTATCGATAGCTTCCGGCATGCAATCATGTGTTTCGGCTTTCTCAAAAGATTGGATCATACCTTGGATATCCCCACCTGGACGAAGCCCGCCCTAAACGGCGCCGTCGTCGGCGCTATCGCTATGGCCATAGTTGGTTTTACATGGGGCGGCTGGGTGACCGGCGGCACGTCGCGAAAGAATTCCGCAACCGAAACGTCCTTTGGGATTGCAACGGCCCTGACGCCCTATTGCGTCGAAAAATCAAAGGCCGATCCATTGGCTGCTGCCGTGCTGGCCGAACTCAAAGCTGCCGGCGCATATTCCCGCAGTGGCATCGTGGAAAAAGCCGGTTGGGCAACCCCGCTTGGTGCAGACAAGCCAAACACCGAACTGGCAAAATCGTGCGAACTTGAGATTACCAAGACTCTGTGAAAACGGTCGATGGGCGCAGATGACGCCCATCGGTTTCCGCCAGACACTGGAACGACCATCTTTCCAATTAATCGGTGCAGCCGCATTGGTAGTTGGCATCGACGGCATCGTCTTCGAACGGCAGAGAGCGCCGTCGCGCTGGCGCTGTCTCTCACCCTGCTTAGGAGCGGGAAGATTTTAGGCCACCATGCTAAGTTGCCTCTGATTTTTTGCAATTTCGATTGCCAGCTGTCTGTTTCAATATTTCAGAGGATGATCATGTCCAAATTCACCGATGAGCGCCTGAATAAACTTCTTGCACTGGGAAGCCGCATTGAGAGCGAAGCAAGACGAAAGCAGCAAGAGGTTGAGCTGGCCAAATCCAGAAAGGCGGATCGAAAACAATGGGTGGAGGACAATTGGGTGCAGATCTTCCGCCCCAAGATTGAGAGCGCGATCGAGGTCTTGAACCAGAAACTTCAGATGGCCGATATGCCGAAAATGCGACTGACGGAGCCGGCTCCGGGGACCTCGTCAAAAGTCGAGATGGAAATCGCAAGCGAAATCTCCGGCCGCTCCATCAGAAGCGCCGTCAGCTTGACAGAGGATCATATCCAGTTTCAGCACTATCGCCGATCATCCGCGCAAAGCGTGTCCGTCGGGCACAACGTGAGCAACTTGAACGATTTCACCACGGATAAAGTGAATGAAGTCCTCATCGACGTGCTCGATGCATTCACCCGGGACTTTCCAAAATAGCGCATATGCAATCGTGCCGGACACATCACATCCGGCAGATGTGGCAGATCAAAAGACTGAAGTCGTGGTGTCGTGCTTTTCGTTTCGCACAACCTCGCCCAAATGTTCAGGACGCTGGGACGTACATGATCAGCGATGCGAATGAGCGGGTTGCTTGACATGTTTTTCCCAGGTTGTCGTAGCCTCGAGAGCGACCTGCTTGTTGCGAAACGCGAACGTGTGATGGCGTCCGGTGATTGCGAAATCGACGTTCATGAAATTTCTCCTGTTGAGACATGCCGACCGGTACGAATTTTCGTTTGTTCAGTGACCGTTGAATGCTTGATCGGGCAACACGCTATGGAGGCTGATCAGTATCAATGGCTTATTGGCTTTTTGCCAACGCGTTCCCTTCGGAAGCCCTTAGTTCGTCATACAGCGCCTCGACGGTGACGGCAGCGAGGTCGGCTGATGCGGCATAGCCTTGCGAAGCAATGGCAGTTTCGCTCCTGATATTCGACCAATGCCACAACCCCTTGAACCGTGGTCGTGGCTCCAGAAATATCCGCCCGATCAGGATCTCTCCGTCGAAGCCGATGAAATCATTTTCCGGAGAGAGCTCCAGCGGTCGCCATTGATATCGTGGTCGCGTAATTTCAGATGATCTCACAGGCGTTATCTCCCCAGTTGGGGCGCGTTCTTGGAAGGCCGCCGCTGGGCTTCTTGGTAGAAACCCGCGCGCGTTTAGTCGCCCGCGGACTTCTTCGCATCCGGAAACTTCGTGGTGTCGGGTTTGCCTGGCGCAGGGGCAGCGGGTTGCTTCTTCTCTTCAGCTTCAGTCTTCGGGCGAAACTTAATCATCTCGATGATCCTTTGGTTGCGCTTCAGGAAACTGACGGCGCGCGTCGTCACATGTGAATTGGTGGACGTAAAAGGAAGGTCAGCCGAACAAATTCTCTAGAAATATGCCTCATGTAGCGCCAGATACGCGCCAAGCATCAAGGACAACGCCAATGTCCACTTGATGAGAAAAAGCACATAGTCAAAGTGATAAATAGAATCGAAGAACGATTTCATTGCAGGCCTCCCGTATTAATCGGATAGCCGCGTCTCTCTAGCATACTAAACCGGGCCGATGTTTTAAATATTTGGCTACACGGGATTATCATTGTCACCTGCTGCCGAATGATCGCTAGCACTCTAAGGTAGAGAGTGCTAGTGTTAATCGATGGGAGAAGCCATTCGGCTACGATCCCGCTAAGGAACCCAAAATGGCTGATACCAAATTTCGTCCGCTGCACGATCGCGTCGTCGTGCGCCGTATCGAGGCTGAAGCAAAGACCAAGGGCGGCATCATCATTCCGGATACCGCCAAGGAAAAGCCGCAGGAAGGCGAAATCGTTGCCGTCGGCAGCGGCATTCGTGACGATAGCGGCAAGCTGATTGCGCTCGACGTCAAGGCTGGCGACCGCATTCTGTTCGGCAAGTGGTCGGGCTCCGAAGTCAAGCTCAACGGCGAAGAGCTTTTGATCATGAAGGAAGCCGACATCATGGGCGTTATCGGCTGATAGCCGGTCGTTTCTTTCTATCCCTTTTTTGTAAGACCATTGGGCTATGAGCCCGGGAGTTCTTTCTATGGCTGCCAAACAAATCAAATTCGGTCGAGACGCGCGCGAAAAGATGCTGCGTGGCATCGACATCCTCGCAGACGCCGTGAAGATAACGCTCGGCCCGAAGGGCCGTAATGTCATCATCGACAAAGCCTATGGTGCACCACGCATCACCAAGGATGGTGTGACTGTCGCCAAGGAAATCGAGATTGAAGACAAGTTCGAGAACATGGGCGCCCAGATGGTCCGCGAAGTTGCTTCGAAGACCAACGACATTGCCGGTGACGGCACGACCACTGCAACGGTTCTCGCCCAGGCGATCGTTCGCGAAGGCACAAAGGCCGTTGCCGCCGGCATGAACCCGATGGACCTGAAGCGCGGTATCGATCTTGCGGTGACGGAAGTGGTCAAGGGTCTTGTCGCCAAGGCCAAGAAGATCAGCACTTCGGAAGAAGTGGCCCAGGTCGGCACGATCTCCGCCAATGGCGAAACGGAAATCGGCCAATACATCGCTGACGCGATGCAGAAGGTCGGCAATGAAGGCGTCATCACGGTTGAAGAAGCCAAGACCGCCGACACCGAACTCGAAGTCGTCGAAGGCATGCAGTTCGACCGTGGTTATCTGAGCCCGTATTTCGTCACCAATGCCGAGAAAATGGTTGCTGAACTGGACGACGCTTACATCCTTCTCCATGAGAAGAAGCTCTCCAACCTGCAGGCCATGCTCCCGGTTCTCGAAGCCGTCGTTCAGACCGGCAAGCCGCTCCTGATCATCTCGGAAGACGTCGAAGGCGAAGCTCTTGCAACGCTCGTCGTCAACAAGCTGCGTGGCGGCCTGAAGATTGCTGCCGTCAAGGCTCCGGGCTTCGGCGATCGCCGTAAGGCCATGCTGGAAGACATCGCCATCCTGACCGGTGGCCAGGTCATCTCGGAAGACATCGGCATCAAGCTCGAAAACGTCACGCTCGAAATGCTTGGCCGCGTCAAGAAGGTGACCATTACGAAAGAGAATACCATTCTCGTCGATGGTGCCGGCAAAAAGCCGGAGATCGAGGGTCGTGTTACCCAGATCAAGGCTCAGATCGAAGAAACAACCTCCGACTACGACAAGGAAAAGCTGCAGGAGCGCCTGGCCAAGCTTTCGGGCGGCGTCGCCGTCATCCGCGTCGGCGGTGCGACTGAAATCGAAGTGAAGGAAAAGAAGGACCGTATCGACGACGCGCTCAACGCAACGCGCGCTGCGGTCGAAGAGGGTATCGTTCCCGGCGGTGGTACGGCTCTGCTGCGTGCCTCGATCGTTCTCGACATCAAGGGTGTCAACGACGACCAGACGGCCGGTATCAACATCGTTCGCAAGGCGCTTCAATCGCTGGTTCGCCAGATCGCTGAGAACGCCGGTGATGAAGGTTCGATCGTGGTCGGCAAGATACTCGAAAGCAACACCGACAACTACGGCTACAACGCCCAGACCGGCGAATATGGTGACATGATCGCCATGGGTATCGTCGATCCGGTCAAGGTTGTCCGCACGGCCCTGCAGAACGCAGCTTCGGTTGCCGGCCTGCTTGTGACCACCGAAGCCATGATTGCAGAACTTCCGAAGAAGGAATCTGCTGCCGGCGGCGTGCCTGACATGGGCGGCATGATGTAACGGGTTTCATTTCGGAACCACGGTCGTCATTCAAAGCGAAGAGGGATTCGGCCAACCGGATCCCTCTTCGCGACGCATCGGCAATGTTCCCGGACTGAACTTCTATTCTCGATGGGCCGATAATGGCCAGCATCTTCACTGTCGCGGTTAGAATCCTAACGCAAACGTGGATTATTACTCGTCCTGGCGCGGTAGGGCCTTGTTGAAGAATGGGTCCTGGGCTGCCGAATACCGGGTCATGACGACCAAGCTTAGCTCAGGGTTCAGCTCCGACGCTCCCGACGGAGGTTTTCTGGGGCGGTTTCACCCTCTGCCGGCTCACTCAGCAATTCAAAAATTTTGCATTCTAAGGCTTCATTTCTGATCGGTTGCGCAAATCGACGAGGCCGAAAACACAAGGCGCTCGAACGTCCCAAGCGACCTGAACTGCACCTAACCTCCACCGGGTGCAGTTGGAAGAGGAGAGGTGGGTCCTTGGCCACCTCTCTTTTGGCCGGCAATTGCGGGGGCCACGGTCCGATTCTGCTCATCAATCTCGAGTGCGTCGAGACCATGCTCGATAGCGCGCGGGCTCATCGATTTGAGCTCGACGGTCGCCGAGGGATGGTGGTCGCTGAATGCGTCGCTCAGGAAACAGAGGGCATCGCTGCCGGGATGACCGCCCAAGGAAATTGTCGCATGTCACTGAAACATGACCAGCGACATGGCGGAGAAATACGCAAAGGCGCTCTTGGCCGCAAAACGATACGTGAAAGACGTCTATTGATCGCAACCCGAGGGCGGTCGATCCCCTTTGGCAGAGCCGCGTGTTTCGCGACCGGACCGCCAAGGTGGCGATCCCATCATCCTTGCATAAGCCCCTAGCAGTGCTGAAAGGTCCACCGGCGGCATACGGTGGTTCGTCGCGGTGCGCTGTTGTCTTTTTTGCTCGATGGCATCCGCAAGCTGCGTGATCAAGGGGCCTTGACCACCCTCCAAGAGGATGGAACGTCGGGCCCGGCGTGATCAAAGCCCGAGATCATTCCTTTTGGCCGTCCTCCACTCCGTTTCGGCCCTATGGATGCAGGCCGATCGTCCCCGGTCTTGTCGACAGCCATCGAGGCCGCGATGGGCGCGGCCCGAGCAACTTAAAAAGGAATACGACAATGGCAACTATCGGCTCCTTCACCGCTTCCGGTAACGGCTTCAACGGCACCATCAAGACCCTCAACCTCAACGTCAAGGCGGCCGTCCGTGCCGTGGAGCGCGCAACCGAAAAGAGCCCCGACTTCCGCATCCTCGCTGGTAGTGTCGAATTCGGTGCCGCCTGGAAAAAGACCTCGAGCGAAGGCCGCGATTACCTGTCGGTCAAGCTCGACGACCCGAGCTTCCCGGCCCCGATCTACGCAACCCTCATCGAGGTTGAAGGCGAGGAAGGCCTCTCCCTCATCTGGTCGCGGCCGACCCGGGACTGAAGGATAACGAGGGCCCCGCCGAAAGGCGGGGCTCTTCGATCTGATCAAGAGGCTACGGAAATGGGGATAGTTGCTCAGTCAAGCGAGGACACCGCGCCGAGCCGGCGAGATATCAGGTGCTGGTAAATGTCGTTCGGTGCAGACGCTGCTTGAGCCTGCCATGGGGGAACTGACCACGCCGGATGAGAACCCTCCAGGATCAGCCTGCAACGATATCATTTTTGTGGTCGCTAAGCGGTCATACCAACCCTACCTTCATGCTTGACTTGATGCCGGCCAATTGACCCCGCCACACAGCGAGGGCTGAAATGCTGAAACATACAGCATTTACAACAATGCTGTAAATGCTGTATTTTCGTTTATATAGACGCATAGTCGTGTCGGCACAAACATAGATGGAGATCAGCATGCCCCGTAGCGGTGGTTCCTATTCGACAAGCGATCTTTCCCGGAAATCCGGCGATATAATCGCCGAGGCATTACGTCATCCGGTCACGATTACGCAACGCAACAAACCGCGCCTCGTGCTTCTCAACATCGATGACTATGAACGACTGATGCGGCAATCCGATGCTCGTACAGTCGGCATGCTCGAAACCATGCCGCGCGAACTGTTCGACGAATTCCAGGCTGCGGTCGACGCCTATGCGGAGACCGACGAGGCCAGCCGATGAGCGGCTATGACGACATCCAGACCGCGACGGTCATCCGCTATCCCTATCTCTGGGCGAGGGAGGCCGGCAAGGGCGAGACTGAGGGCCGTAAGGATCGCCCGGTCGCCGTTGGCGTGAGGCTTCTGCGACCTGACGGTGATCTGGTTCTGTTTTTCCCGATCACCACGAAACAGCCGGAGAAGACACGTTTCGCCGCAGAAATTCCCGCCATCGAGAAACGGCGGGCCGGCCTTGATGCTGATTTGCGGCTCTGGATTATCCTCGATGAATTCAACAGCGATATCGTCGGCCGCTCTTTTTACCTTGAGCCGGAACCACCCATCGGTCGGTTCAGCAAGGCCTTCTTCCTTCCCCTTCTCCGCGAGTTTATCGCGCGCCGCAAGTCGATTACCGAGATCAGCCGGTCCAAATAGCGCCCGGAAAGTCCGCCCCGCCGCTGCTGCGGGTGGGTGAGCTGGTCGCCCCACCTTTTCGGAGCGATGACATGGTGACGAGAGCCACCAATATCGTGTTGCTCTCCCGGTATCGTTGGCCAGCCATTCTGTGGGCTCGATGAGGCATGTCTGATCGGAGAGCGGCCTCGCCTCGATCGTTTTCCCGCAACGGCCGTCCGCAACTTTCTTCCCCTGCGAACTGCATTCGCATTCCTCGCGCTTCAAGAAAGCTGCTTGCCCCGCCCTCCATTTCATTACGGGCCTACGTGTGCGGTCCGACCTCCACCGAAGACGGCTTCACAGGCTCGATCCGCACCCTCGCCCTCAACATCCAGGCCCGCATCGAGAACCCCTCCGACAAAGGGGCCTGTGCCGCCCCCCCAATCTCACCCGCGGAAGCGGGCCTTCTCCTAGGGTGCTCATGCCTTGTTTGCAGCAGCAATTGCGTTCGTAACAACCGCTCCCGGGAGAGCCCCGCCTTCGGCGACGCAGTCGATATCATGACGGACGAGCGGATCACGACGAGGTCGCTTCACCATGGAACTGGGAATGGCCTGAAAGATCGACGTGAGCTGCGGCACGCGCATGTTGTACCGATGTCATGGACGCCAGCGGCAATTCGACAACACGGCGAGACATCACTTGGTCCATCCCACAGGCAGGTCAAAGGCGGCGGTCGAGCTCGGCGTTTGTGAACGGGGTGTGCTGGAGCGCGGGGCAGGGCGATCCCAATCGATCACCGCCCGATGATGGCATTGCCGTATTTTTTGTCCGTCTGCCAACTGGCTCGCCCGCTGCGACCTCGATGGGGCGTCTGACCGAAGATCGCCCCGCTGAGCTCGGCTCGATCGGCATCCGCAATGGCCGGATCGTTTTCTTCCCCTGTCTGCAACCACCCACGCGACAGGTCGCGCGGGGACCCCGGATCGCCGCCGTTCCTCGCGCGGCAAGAAAGCCGTTCCTTTTGGCCGTCCTCCACTCCGTTTCGGCCCTATGGATGCAGGCCGATCGTCCCCGGTCTTGTCGACAGCCATCGAGGCCGCGATGGGCGCGGCCCGAGCAACTTAAAAAGGAATACGACAATGGCAACTATCGGCTCCTTCACCGCTTCCGGTAACGGCTTCAACGGCACCATCAAGACCCTCAACCTCAACGTCAAGGCGGCCGTCCGTGCCGTGGAGCGCGCAACCGAAAAGAGCCCCGACTTCCGCATCCTCGCTGGTAGTGTCGAATTCGGTGCCGCCTGGAAAAAGACCTCGAGCGAAGGCCGCGATTACCTGTCGGTCAAGCTCGACGACCCGAGCTTCCCGGCCCCGATCTACGCAACCCTCATCGAGGTTGAAGGCGAGGAAGGCCTCTCCCTCATCTGGTCGCGGCCGACCCGGGACTGAAGGATAACGAGGGCCTGCTGAAAGGCGGGCCCTCCCTCTCCAGGGATCACTTGTTCAGGGCATCCTTGAGCGCCTTGGCGGGCGCAAAGGTCAGCTTCTTCGAAGCCGCGACCGTCATTTTTTCGCCGGTGGAGGGGTTTCGGCCTTCGCGCTCCGGCGACGTCTTCACCTTGAACTTTCCGAAGCCTGGGATCGACGTTTCAGCGTCGGAGCTCGCCGCGTTAGCGATCGCCTGGAAGACGGCCTCGACGATACCCTTGGCCTGGACCTTCGTCAGGCTGTTGTCGGCTGCAATCTTGTCGGCGATTTCGTTGGTGGTGGTCATGGAATTCCCTCGCATCATTTTAAGTAGGCGGAATCCCTGTCAGCTTGCGAAGGCTTTGTCATTGATGCGCTGCGGTATTGAATCCCAAATGCGCTCGATTTCCACAGGTGGTTTCGGCCTAGAGCCTCGATTTCGCTTTTCGCGGAGAAGTTCGAGGAATAGCGCGACGGCGCGCATTTCATCGTCGAAGACGTGCACCTTTTGCCGACCGTGCGTCCCGATCCGTCCCCGATCTGGCCGATCGACTGGTAGAGCATGGTAAGCGTGATCCCGTATTTGCGACCGGAATCGCGCGCGGTTTCGAGAATGCGCAGATAACCGAGCCTTGCCACCTCGTCCAGCAGGAACAGCGCGCGTCCTCTGACGTCGCCGTTCCGATTGTAAATCGCATTCAGGAACGCGCCGATGATGACCCGCGCGATTCCGGCGTGGTTCTCCAGCGTCTTTAGATCCAGATTGAGAAAGATATCGATATGGCCGCCAGCGAGATCATCGGTCTTGAAACTCGAACCCGACACCAGTGCGGCATAGCTCGGATAGGAAAGCCAATGGGTTTCCTTTGCCGCATTGGCGTAGACGCCGCTGAACGTCTCGGGCGTCATATTGATAAACGGCGCGACGTTCTCCTTCACGAACATCGACTTCGACTGGACGTAGATATCCTGCAGCCGGGCGCGAAGTTTTGGCTCTGGTTCCGACAGATTGGCGCGAACTTGACGCAAGGTCTGGTTCTCCACTTCCGTGTTTCCCGACAAGCAGACATCGGCGATGATGGCTGTGAGAAGCTGTAGTGACGAGGCACGGAAAAAGTCATCGCGAACGGCGTTGTGACGCGGACTGTCGCTAACGATCCAAGACGCCACCGCTGCGATGTCCTCTTCTTCGTCGCGCCAAACCGACCGATCCAATCGAGTGCGTTGAAACCGATATCTGGTGTCTTGGGATCGAGGACATGCACCTCGCGTCCCGCGCCAACCCTGTGCTTCATCACCATGGGCGCGACCTCGTTGGACGGATCGAGCGCGACAAGCGTACCGCCCCATTTCAGGGCCGTCGGGATCGTGACCGACGTCGTCTTGAAGCCGCCTGATGCCGAACGAACCGTCGAAGCAGAGTAGGGCGCACGTCCTCCAGCGCCCCAGCTCGTGGCGTTGTCGGTCCGGAACGCCATCGTGGAAACGCTGTCACGGTCGACCCTGTAAGCCTCTCCCACGACAATGCCGCCTGCTGCTGCAAACAGCCGCGCAGCAACCGCGGAACTCATCCAGTCGGAATCGCCGTGGACAGCACGTTTGCCCGTGATGCGCTTCGGCGCGGCGGACGTAACCGCGGCATTGCCCTTGAGCACGACGCGCAATCCCAACAGGCCGCACAGCGCGGCGATTGCCGTTCCAATCATCGTTGCCGGATCGAGATAACTCCAGGCCGATTGACCAGGTGTAATCTGACCTGAGAACGCTGCCAGGCGGACGGCTTCGCGGATCATTGCGATCGTGACGACCGTCCCAGTTCCAGCCACAACACCAAGCGCGACTGTTCGGATGGTGACAGAGCCCGCAGCGGCAAACAGGAAGATGACTGCAACGGCGCCAGCTGCCGCATAGGGCAGGGCAATGCCAACTCTGCCCAGAAACCGTGCCGCAGCCGCAGTGTTTCCGAAGGTAGCGATAGCGGCCTCATGGCCGGTGAGTGCGATGCAGGTGCCAACGACTAAAACGATCGGCGCAAGAAACAATGCTGCTCTACGCAGGGTCATTGTCGAACGCCTCCGCCCCGATCGCCGTCAGTCGCAGTCGCTCGTTCTCGTCGCCTTTCATACGGCTTGCTGCATCAATCAGCAGGCCGAGCAGGAGGGCGCGCTTTTCGTAGCGAAGACCGGCCTTGACGATCAGGCCGCCGAGTTCGATTTTCTCCCGCGTGTCCTTCTTGCGGGCGTCGGATATCGATCTGCGGGCCATACGCTCAACCCTCGCCACGCTGGCGCGAAGCCTCACTAGCCGAGATCGCCACCGTCGCGGATGTCGACCGTTGCCCAAGCCCTTTGCGAAACCGTGCAGCCATCTCTTCGAATGCAGTCTGAAGTTCAGCCTCGCCAATCTCGATATCGCCAAGCCCGGCCTTCAGTGCGATCCGGCCGATGCGTTCGGCCTGAGATAGTCCAAGGTTATGTCGACCGCACAGATGTACTCATGAAAGAGTTGCATTTTGCGATGGCGACCGAGGCATTCTTCGGTGGAAAGGACAGGTTATCTTTTCTCGCTTCCGGCGAAGATCCATTTCAAGACGGCGCTGCCATGCGAGAACCAATCTTCTATGGTGGGGAGCCAGCCTACAGTTTCCAGTACCGAACGCTGACGCAGGTCAAGTACGAGGCCGACGACGACTGGCTCGTGAAGACGCGAGGTTTCACGATTGCTGATGCACTCGCAGTGACCAAAGCCATAAGCGATTTCCATTCCGTCGCATTTCTTTCCTCCGTAGGAAATGCGAATACAGGTTCCTGACCAGTGGACTTTCCTTCCGGCATTTACCTTCACGATTGAGGATGTCGCTGCGTCTTCGGGCGTGGAGGCTGCCACAATTGAAGCGGTGCTCTCTTTGTTTAGGTTCGAGAGCCACGTGCGCAACAATCCCTTCACCGGGTTAAACGAATTCAACGAAACGAATGTCCGCCCAGTTCTGCACCTCGGTGATGACACTTACGTTTTGCTTCAGAATTACCAGCTGCAAGAATCGCTCACGAATCTCCGTTTTTCTGGATGATGGCAGATGACAACTATCGCGCGATCGCGACCACAAATCGTGGCAAATTTACCGAGTCATATTCGAGTGGCCGCCTTCGGCGTGGACGCACTTGGAGGAGAAGTATCCGCACAAAAAGGAGCTGGAAGAGGCCTTGGGGCGCCGTCGCGGTCGTCGCCGGCCAGGCGGTGAAATCCGGCGACGTGCTGCTGTCGATCGAGGCGATGAAGATGGAAACGGCGCTGCACGCGGAAAAGGACGGCACCATCGCCGAGGTGCTGGTGCACACCGGCGACCAGATCGACGCGAAGGATCTGTTGATCGTCTATGGGGCGTGAACTCACATAAGTTCCATAATTCAGCTTATGCGATATTGTAGCTATAGCCGGGTGGGTTCAAGGATGAAGTGCGACTTGCAATAGATAACAACGGTTTATCCTTGCAAGGAATGAGACATGAAGCGCACCTACTCCCAGATCGATCTGGATGAACGCCGCAAGATTGCCC
>NZ_JAOYTJ010000009.1 GCF_025846855.1 Pararhizobium sp. BT-229 | reverse complement strand
CGCCTTCTTCGAACATCTCGGCCTCGCCGGCGCCTTCCTGCTCGTCGCATGGTACGACCTGCACAAATGGCGCCGAGGTGAGACAGACTGGAGCTGAGGCTCTGTGAATCCGGCTAATATTCAGTCAGTACGCCATCATCGCCGGGGCAAATGCCTGAAAGGACATCCATGACCAACACTGCAGCGGCCCCATCTTCGAGCGGATTTGCGCCTCTCCGGCAGAAGGTCTTCGCCGTGCTGTGGATCGCGACGGTGGTCGGCAATACCGGCAGCTTCATCCGTGATGTCGCAAGCTCCTGGCTGGTGACCGATCTTTCCAATGCGCCGGCGGCCGTCGCCATGGTGCAGGCGGCGGGGACGCTGCCGATCTTCCTGCTGGCGATCCCGGCCGGCGTGCTTTCCGATATCCTCGACCGGCGGAAATTCCTGATCGTCATCCAGTTGCTCTTGGCGACGGTCAGCATCTGCCTGCTGCTGCTTTCGGCGGCAGGATTGCAGACGATCAGCTCACTTGTTGCACTCACCTTCCTCGGTGGCGTTGGTGCTGCCCTGATGGCGCCGACCTGGCAATCGATCGTGCCGGAACTGGTGGAAAAGCCGGATCTGAAGAGCGCGGTGGCGCTGAACTCGCTGGGGATCAACATTTCCCGCTCGATCGGCCCGGCCGCCGGCGGCCTGCTGCTGGCTTACTTCGGCGCCGCCTTCACCTATGGGGTCGATGTCATCTCCTATGTTTTCGTCATCGCCGCCCTGTTTTGGTGGAAACGGCCGAAGGGCGCCGACGATGCGCTGTCGGAGAAGTTCTTCGGGGCGTTCCGGGCCGGCCTGCGCTATGCCCGCGCCAGCCGCGAGCTGCATGTCGTCCTTCTGCGGGCGGCGGTTTTCTTCGCCTTCTCCAGTGCCGTCTGGGCGCTACTGCCGCTGGTGGCGCGCAACCTTCTCGGCGGCACCGCCGGTTTCTACGGCGTGCTGCTTGGCGCAGTCGGAGCCGGCGCGATCTGCGGCGCACTGATCATGCCGCGGCTGCGCCAGCGGTTCGACGCGGACGGCCTGCTACTCGGCGCCGCGATCGTCACGGCGCTGGCCATGGGCGTCCTGTCGCTGGCGCCGCCGCAATGGGTAGCGATTGTTACATTGCTGGCGCTGGGCGCTGCCTGGATCACGGCGCTGACGACGCTCAACGGCGCAGCGCAGGCGATCCTGCCGAACTGGGTGCGCGGCCGGTCACTGGCGGTCTATCTCACCGTCTTCAACGGCGCGATGACGGCGGGCAGCCTCGGATGGGGTGCGGTCGCCGAATTGATCGGCGTGCCCTATACCCTGATTGTCGCGGCTGTCGGGCTGGTCGTGGTCGGGCTGGTCTTCCATCTGGTCAAGCTGCCGAAGGGCGACGCCGATCTGGTTGCCTCTAACCATTGGCCGGAACCGCTGACGGCCGAGCCGGTGGCTCACGATCGCGGGCCGGTGCTGATCCTGATCGAATACAGTGTTGCAAGGGAAAACCGCGAGGCGTTCCTGAAGGCGATTGCCTTCCTGTCGAGCGAACGGCGGCGGGACGGGGCCTATGGCTGGGGCATCACCGAGGATGCCGCCGATCCCGAGCGCATCCTCGAATGGTTCATGGTGGAATCCTGGGCGGAACACCTGCGCCAGCATCATCGCGTCTCGAAGGCGGATGCGGATGTGCAGGAACAGGTTCGCCGTTTCCACAAGGGGCCGGACGGTCCGGTGGTCCAGCATTTCCTGACGATCGAGCATCCGGGGCGAGGTTCTACCTCAGACCGCCCCTCAGAAGGAGTTCAGCATGTCTGATGTCTTCAAACTCGACCTTACCCGCCGCGACGCACTTGTCGCCGGAGCGGCCCTCACAGCAGCATTCGCCCTGCCGGCCATGACGGTATCGGCAGCGACCACACCGCAGGAAGGAGAAGTCCACATGAGCACGATCACCACGACGGACGGAACTGAAATCTTCTACAAGGATTGGGGTCCGCGCGATGCGCAGCCGATCGTCTTCCATCACGGCTGGCCGCTGAGCGCCGACGACTGGGACAACCAGATGCTTTACTTCCTGGCTCAGGGTTTTCGCGTCATCGCCCATGACCGCCGCGGCCATGGACGCTCGTCGCAGACCTCGACCGGCCACGAAATGGATACCTATGCTGCCGACGTCGCTGATCTCACTGACGCGCTCGACCTCAAGAATGCGTTCCACGTCGGCCACTCGACGGGCGGCGGCGAGGTCGTTCACTATGTGGCGCGTGCGAAACCGGGCCGCGTCGGAAAGGCTGTCATCGCCGGCGCCGTTCCTCCGGTCATGGTGAAATCGGACAAGAACCCCGGCGGATTACCGATCGATGTCTTCGACGGCCTGCGCAGCGCGCTGGTGGCAAACCGCGCCCAGTTCTTCATCGATGTCCCGACCGGCCCGTTCTACGGCTTCAATCGCCCGGACGCCAAGGTTTCCCAAGGGCTCATCGACAATTGGTGGCGGCAGGGAATGATGGGGGCGGCCAATGCCCATTATGAGTGCATCAAGGCTTTCTCCGAAACCGACTTCACAGAAGATCTCAAGAAGATCGACGTTCCGGTATTGGTTTTGCACGGAACCGACGACCAGATCGTGCCCTACGACGACTCCGCGCCTCTCTCGGCGAAGCTCCTCAAGAACGGAACCCTGAAAAGCTACGAAGGGCTTCCGCACGGCATGCTTTCGACGCATCCCGACGTTCTCAATCCCGACATGTTGGCCTTCTTCAAGGCGTAGGCTGACGGCGGCATGATCTGCCCCTCATCCGCCCTGTCGGGCACCTTCTCCCCGTTTTGACGGGGAGAAGGACCAAGCGGCACGGGGCGGTGGCGCAGAGAACTACTCAAACACCAAAAACCCGGCTGCAGGGACAGCCGGGTTTTCAGGGAGGAAGCCAGAAAACGGCGAGCGCTTATTCGCAGACGCGGATCTTCTTGATGACGACGTTGCCGTAATAATCGTAGGTCTTGACCTTCTTGATGAAGCAATAGGGCTGGCAATCCTCGCTGTAGTAGCCGGCCTGCGAAGGGGCGGCGAAGGAAACGGCGGTGATGGCAGCAATGGCGGCGGTCAAAACGAACTTGCGCATATGGGTCTCTCCTTGAGATCTTGTTTGGATGAGCCTCCCTCATCCAGTGACCCGACTATCCCACGGCTCAGATGCCCGCGCTGTTCCGGATGGAACAGGGTTTGCTAATTTTCAGAACTGCGATCGACCGCAAGCAAAGCCTGCCCCGGTCCGTACCCAAGAGGGATATCGGAGCACGTGAAATCACGCACCGGTCCGCCCATCGGAGGGGCCGTCATGCGCCGGTCAATGCAAGAATCCCACGCTCCGGTTCCAACGCCTGTTCCTGCAGGAACTGACATTCCGCGCACAATTCTTTCCGGAAACGCATTTTCCTTGAACGGAAGTTGCGTTAAGAACGCGCCAACATCTGACAGCCCACCCTTCAAAGGAATGCTCCATGACAGCGCGCAATCTTTTCCTTCTGCCCGGCGACGGCATTGGCCCGGAAGCCATGGCGGAAGTCCGCAAAATCATCGCCTATATGAACGCCGAGATGGCGGGCGGTTTCACGACCGACGAAGGCCTTGTCGGCGGATCGGCCTACGACGCCCATGGCGCGGCGATTTCCGATGCGGACATGGAAAAGGCGATGGCGGCGGACGCCGTTCTATTTGGCGCCGTCGGCGGCCCTAAATGGGATGACGTGCCCTACGAAGTACGCCCGGAAGCCGGTCTGCTTCGCCTGCGCAAGGACATGGAACTGTTTGCCAACCTGCGCCCGGCGATCTGCTATCCGGCACTCGCCAACGCATCGTCGCTCAAGGCCGAACTGGTCGAGGGCCTCGATATCCTGATCGTGCGCGAGCTGACGGGCGGCGTCTATTTCGGTGAGCCGAAGGAGATCATCGACCTCGGCAACGGCCAGAAGCGCGGCATCGACACGCAGGTCTACGACACCTACGAGATCGAGCGCATCGCCGGCGTCGCCTTCGAACTGGCCCGCACCCGCAACAACCGCGTCTGCTCGATGGAAAAGCGCAACGTCATGAAGTCCGGCGTTCTGTGGAACCAGGTCGTGACAGCAACGCACAAGGCGAAATATTCCGACGTGCAGCTCGAGCACATGCTGGCCGATGCCGGTGGCATGCAGCTGGTGCGTGCGCCGAAGCAGTTCGACGTGATCGTTACCGACAACCTGTTCGGCGACATGCTGTCGGACGTTGCCGCCATGCTCACAGGTTCGCTCGGCATGCTGCCGTCGGCCTCGCTCGGCGCCCCGGATGCCAAGACCGGCAAGCGCAAGGCGCTTTATGAGCCCGTACACGGTTCGGCGCCGGACATTGCCGGCAAGGGCATCGCCAACCCGATCGCCATGATCGCTTCCTTTGCCATGTGCCTGCGCTATTCCTTCAACCTCGTGAAGGAAGCCGACACGCTGGAAAAGGCCATCGCCAACGTGCTCGACAAGGGCATCCGCACCGGCGACATCATGGCCGACGGCGCCCGCCAGGTTGGCACCACCGAGATGGGCGACGCGATTTTGGCCGAGTTCAAGGCGCTTGTCGCTTAAGCCGTTTGGTTGACTGATTGATTTGACGGCATCCGAACCATGGGTCGGGTGCCGTTTTGTTTGATGGACTTGATTCCGCTCCGCAGACTCACAAGTTTGGTGGGATGGCCATCTTAGCCACCCGTCATTCCTGTGCTCGTCACAGGAATCCAGCCACGCGATGTCCGTCGCGTGAAAGAAGGTCTCTTGCACCGCAGACGCGGTGCTGCTGGATCCCCGCCACAAGGGCGAGGATGACGGAGGAAAGAATGGTCGCCATGCCAAGAAAGTACCTCCATGAACCGACCGCTTTCCTCATCCCTCTGGCTTCTGCTGGCGGCGACCGTCCTGGTCGTCGCGCTGGCTCCGTTCGACGGCACGATTTCGCAACGCGCGCAGGCCCTGCCGCCCGCGATCGTCGCCTTCAACGAACGCATCACCGATTTCGGGACATTCTCCTGGATGATCTATGGCTCCGGCTCGATCGTCATCGTGGCCTATATCCTGCATCGGGTGGTGCGCAGCCACGGTTTTTCCTCGAAGATGAAGACCGCATGGCGGCTGGCGCTGTATTTTTTCGTGACGATCGGCAGCGCCAGCGCGCTGGTTCATCTGCTGAAACTGATCATTGGACGGGCCCGGCCGGAGCTTTTCCTCGATTATGGCGCTCATAGCCTGACGCCCTTTGCCAATGAATGGCTGTTCGAAAGTTTTCCCTCCGGCCATTCGGCGGCGGTCGGGTCATTCTTCGGCGCCTTTGCGATGCTGGCGCCGCGGCTGCGGATCGTCTTTGCGCTCGGCGCGCTGACCATCGGCATCACCCGGGTCGTTGTCGGCGCGCATTATCCGAGCGATGTCGCCGCCGGCCTCCTGGTCGGTCTTTGGACGGCGCTGATGACGGCATTCTTCTTTGCCCGGCAGAACTGGCTGTTCCGACTGGACGAAGCGGGCTGGCCCCGGACGAAAGTGTAGTCCGCGCGCAACAGCAAAACCCCTTTTGCATATCTGTCAAACCGGCGTGATCTGGCTGTAACACAGCTAAATTAGACCCGGTGCTGCGATAAGCCAGGGGCGGCGGACGGGGCGCGGATTGGGATGATGGACACATTGCTCGCGACTTGCGGGGTCAGGCCGAGATCACCGGAAACCCGGTGCCAGGCGCTCGTGAGCCCACTCTATCATTTCTGCTGTCTCAATCTCATCTTCATTGCCTTTGCACTGTTCGATACCTGTGTCGGTGCGGCTGCCGGCCGTTTTCCAACGCTGGCGATTGAATTCGGGCGGACCTTTACCCATGTCGGCAAATCCGGCTGGATCCTGCTGATTGCCGGCTATGTTTTTTTTGCAGGTCTTGCCACGCTGAAACAAAGCGCCGCCGGCAAGGCACCAGAGGCGGCCCGGCTGCTGACCGCTGCGGCCGCCTATATCTTCGTCACAGTCGCCCTGTCCGGCCTGACGGCAAATGTCCTGAAACGGGCGATCGGCCGGGCTCGGCCGCAGTTCTTCGAAGAACAGGGGATCTTCAGCTTTTCGCCGTTTGCCAACAGTGCAGCCTATGAAAGTTTCCCCTCTGGTCATGCCACAACCGCAGCCGCCCTTTTCGTCGCCCTGGGATTTCTGGTGCCGCAGCTGCGCGTACCGCTGCTCATCGCGGGTATCTGGATCGGGCTGGCACGGGTGATCGTTGGTGCCCATTATCCGAGCGATGTCATCGCCGGGCTGGCGCTCGGCGCCTGGTTCGCGGTCGCCGTTGCCACCCAGTTCGCCCGCTACGGTATTCTCTTCACCTTCAATGGTGCCGGCTGGCCGGAACCGCGCTATCCGCACACGACCATCCCGCAGCCTCAAGCCATCGGAACGCTGTCCACCGATCGGGCATGAAAAAACCCGGCACCAGGGGAAGTGCCGGGCTCAGTTTGCGGGAGAGGCCTTGGGAACTATTCCATCGCGTGGATATCGCGATCCTTGGTCTCGGGCAGGAACAGCATGCCGATCACCAGGGTGATGCCGGCAAACACGATAGGGTACCAGAGGCCGTAGTAGATATCGCCCTGCGCAGCACTCATCGCGAAGGCGGTTGCCGGCAACAGGCCGCCGAACCAGCCGTTGCCGATATGATAGGGCAGGGACATGCCGGTGTAGCGGATGCGGGTCGGGAAGAGTTCGACCAGCAGCGCTGCAATCGGGCCATAGACCATCGTCACATAGATGACGAGGACGGTGAGCACGGCGATGATGGTGACCCAGTTGACCCGTGCCGGATCGGCGACCATGGCGAATGTACCGCCCTTGGCGATGGTGTAGACCGGCATTTCGGTAACGCCAGCGGCCTCTTCGGCCGTCAGCAGCTTGGCTGCGACCAGCTGTTCGCCGGTCATCGCTGCCTTGTCGCCGCCGCGAACGGCTGCGGCATCGAGCGCCAGTTCCGGATTGGCGGCAACGAAGCCGTCGAGCTTGCTTTCCGGAACCTTGGCAGCGGCACGAACCAGCGGATAGCCGCTCGTCTGAAGCGCCATATTGATCTGCTTTTCGAAAGCAGCGCCTGTGGCCTTGGCCTTGTCGCCGGCGGCAACCGCGTCGTAACCGGTGATGGTCGTATCGCCGATCTTGACCGTTGCTGCCGAACCGGCAGCACCGGGTACGACGTCATAGGGTACCGAGTTGCGCGTCAGGAACGAGGTCGCGATATCGCAGGATGTCGTGAACTTCGCCGTGCCTGTCGGGTTGAACTGGAACTTGCAGTCGCCCGGAGCGGCGGTGACGGTCGCCCGGATGGTTTCCTGTGCCTCGGCCAGTGCCGGATTGCCGGCCCAGGTCAGCGCCTTGAACAGCGGGAAGTAGGTGAGCATGGCGAGCAGCAGGCCGGCCATGATGATCGGCTTGCGGCCGATCTTGTCGGAGAGCCAGCCGAAGAAGACGAAGAAGCCGGTACCGATGAGCAGCGATGCGGCGACCATGATATTTGCCGCCTGGCCATCCACTTTCAGGATGTTTTGCAGGAAGAATAGTGCGTAGAACTGGCCGGAATACCAGACGACGGCCTGGCCGACGACGGCACCGAACAGAGCGAGAAGCGCGATCTTGGCGTTTCTCCACTGGCCAAAGGCTTCCGTGAGCGGTGCCTTGGAGCCCTTGCCCTCTTCCTTCATCTTCTTGAAGGCCGGCGATTCGTTCATCTTCAGTCGAATCCAGACCGAGACGCCGAGCAGGATGCAGGAGAGCAGGAACGGAATGCGCCAGCCCCAGGCTGCGAAGGCCTCCTTGCCGAGCATCAACTGGACGCTGACGATGACCACCAGAGACAGAAATAGGCCGAGCGTCGCCGTCGTCTGGATCCACGAGGTGAAATAACCGCGTTTGCCCTGCGGCGCATGTTCGGCGACATAGGTCGCGGCACCGCCATATTCGCCACCGAGCGCCAGGCCCTGCAGCATGCGCAGCGCGATCAGGAGGATCGGAGCGGCAATGCCGATGGATGCGGCACCGGGCAGGATGCCGACGAGGAAGGTCGACAGACCCATGATGACGATGGTGACGAGGAAGGTGTATTTGCGGCCGACGAGATCGCCGAGGCGGCCAAAGACCAGCGCGCCGAAGGGACGCACCAGGAAGCCCGCCGCAAAGGCGAGCAGAGCAAAGATGTTGCGGGTGGTTTCAGGATATTGGGAAAAGAAGGTTGCGCCGATATAAACGGCCAGCGAACCGTAGAGATAGAAATCGTACCACTCGAAGATCGTGCCGAGCGAAGAGGCGAAGATCACCTTCTTCTGCTCGCCTGTCATGGGGCCGGCCTTTGCACCGCCCACTGCTGCAATATCTGCCATTTCGTTTGTCCTCCACTCAAAAACGGCTTGCGCGTATTCCCAGTCGCTTCCGAATCCTCCCTGATTCCGAAGCGGAATGCGCCATGACACAAAAATGGCAGAAAACGCTCCCATACGGCAGAGAGGCTTTGGGATTATGACTTTAGTCGAATGAGACGCCAGGGTGCAGGACCGCAGGCTGCCGGTGGTTTTCAGCTTTCTGTTGACTCCGCATCAAAACCGGGTATGAGCAACAGCGGAAAAGGGACCGCGCCATGCACCGTTTTGGACTTTCCATCGCTGCGCTGATCGCCCCGGCATTCGCTGCCGGGCGGGTTCGTTCCTTCTCGATTTTTTCCAAAACAACGGCCAAAACGACGACGAAAACCGTCTGACGTCTCTGGCCCACCGCTCTCTCCCCGGTTAGGCCGGGGACATGAAGCCCGCGCCCCTGGCCGGCGGGTTTCTCCCCAAAGCCCGCGGAGAGAAGAGAAAGAGAGCAAAGACAATGGGTTTCAAGATTGCCGTAGCAGGCGCGACCGGAAATGTCGGACGCGAGATGCTGAATATCCTTTCCGAACGCGGCTTTCCGGTCGACGAAGTGGTGGCGCTTGCTTCGGCCCGCTCCCAGGGCACCGAAGTCTCCTTCGGCGACAAGACGCTGAAGGTAAAGAACCTCGAGAACTACGATTTCTCCGACACCGATATTTGCCTGATGTCGGCTGGCGGCGCCGTGTCACTCAAGTGGTCGCCGAAGATCGCCGCTCAAGGCTGCGTCGTCATCGATAACTCGTCCGCGTGGCGCTACGACCAGGACGTGCCGCTGATCGTGCCGGAGGTGAACCCCGACGCCATCACCCAATTTACCAAGCGCAATATCATCGCCAACCCGAATTGCTCGACCGCCCAGCTGGTCGTAGCGCTGAAGCCGCTGCATGACTTCGCCAAGATCAAGCGCGTCGTCGTCTCGACCTACCAGTCGGTATCCGGTGCCGGCAAGGAAGGCATGGACGAACTATTCAACCAGACCCGCGCCGTCTTCGTCGCCGATCCGATCGAGAGCAAGAAGTTCACCAAGCGCATCGCCTTCAACGTCATTCCGCATATCGATTCGTTCATGGAAGACGGCTATACGAAGGAAGAGTGGAAGGTTCTCGCCGAGACCAAGAAGATGCTCGATCCGAAGATCAAGGTGACCTGCACGGCCGTGCGCGTACCGGTGTTCATCGGCCATTCGGAATCGGTCAATATCGAATTCGAAAACGAGATCAGCGCCGACCAGGCCCGCGACATCCTGCGCGAAGCGCCGGGTTGCCTCGTCATCGACAAGCACGAGAACGGCGGCTACATGACGCCTTACGAGTCAGCCGGCGAAGACGCGACCTATATCTCGCGTATCCGCGAGGACGCGACCGTCGAAAACGGCCTCAACATCTGGGTGGTTTCGGACAACCTGCGCAAGGGTGCAGCGCTCAACGCCATCCAGATTGCCGAACTTCTCGTCAATCGCGGTTTGATCAAGGCGAAGAAGCAGGCTGCCTGATCAGGACTTATAAAGTTTCGACCAATAAAAGCCCCGCATGATCCGTTAAACGGTATGCGGGGTTTCTTCATAAAACCGATCTGCGACGATATTACACTTCATTCCGGGAGGATTCACGTGAAACACGCCTCCCGGATGTAGTAGGAGCATCGTGACAGAGCCTGCAAAGACTGGCATTTTGCGGACAATTATTTTGGATTCGGACGATCACGGGGTTTTTCATGCACAAGGCAAAGTGCGCACTGGCAGGTTTCACGGCAATCATCGCAGTTGCGATACTGCCGGCGCAGGCATCGGCCGCGCAATGCGGCAATACATCGGCAGGCTTCGATGCATGGGTCGAGGACTTCAAGAGCGAGGCCGCAGGCCGCGGCATCAGCCCGTCGGTGCTCAACAAGGCCTTTGCCAACGTCAGTTACAACAAGGCGACGATCCGTGCCGACCGAGGCCAGAAGAGCTTCAAGCTGTCGCTCAGCCAGTTCATGCAGAAGCGCGGCGGCCAGACGATCATTTCGCGCGGCAAGAAGATGAAGGCGCAGAACGCCGCTCTCTTCAATTCCATCGAGAGCCGCTATGGCGTTCCGGCCGGCCCGATCATCGCCATCTGGGGCATGGAAACCGGCTTCGGCGGCTTCATGGGCAAGGAACACACGCTTTCGGCCGTCTCGACACTGGCCTTTGACTGCCGTCGCTCGGACTATTTCACCAACCAACTCTATGCAGCGCTCAACCTCGTGCAGCGCGGCGACCTCAACCCGGATGCGCGCGGCGCGGCCCACGGCGAAATCGGCCAGACGCAATTCCTGCCGGCCAACGTGCTGAATTTCGGCGTCGACGGTGACGGCAACGGTCATATCGACATGGTCCGCTCCAAGGCCGATGCGCTTGCCTCGACTGCCAACTTCCTGCGCGGCCACGGCTGGAGCGCCGGCGGCGGCTATCAGCCCGGCGAGAGCAATTTCGGCGCGATCCAGGGCTGGAACGCCGCCAGCGTCTACCAGCAGGCTATCGCCATCATCGGCGCGGAAATCGACGGCGGCTGATACGGTTACATCGTCGGGATGACATCATCCGCAGTCTGGGAAACCGGGCTGCGGATTTTTGTGTTTTGATGAGAGGGAGATTCGCCGCCGGTAAGGACGCAGCCTCATACTCCCGTCATCCTCGGGCTTGACCCGAGGATCCAACAGCGGCGAAGGTTCGTTGTAAGCCTTTCACCGCGAGTGATGTGCGACGTGATCAGATCCTCGGGTCAAGCCCGAGGATGACGGGGCGTGGGGAGGCGCTGGGGAAACAAAGCCGGCTTCGAGCAACGGCTTCGGAGTTCGCGGCTAATCACCCAACTGCCCGGCCAATCGCCAATAAGCCCCCCAACACCCCGAAAAATTACATCCCCGGCCGGATGAAATCGCCGGTCTTGGCGTCCATGACCCAGAGTTCGCCGGTGGAAATATCGAACCAGGCACCGTGCAGGCTGAGCTTTCCCTTTTCTTCGAGGATCTTGACGCAGGGGAAAGTACGCAGATTGGCGATGGAGTTGCGGATCGAGACACGCTCCAAAGCCCGCTGGCGCTCGGCGGCGGTCATGATGTCGTTGCTCAGGATCTGCTCGGCGGCAGGTTTCAGGAGGTGCATCCAGCGGCCGATGAAATCACCGGGCGACAGCGGCTCAGCGTCGGGATCGAGTGCCGCCTTGATGCCGCCGCAGCGGCCATGGCCCATGACGACGATATCGCTCACCTTCAGAACCTGGACCGCGAACTCGAGCGCGGCCGAGGTCGAGTGATAATGACCATCCGGCTCGTAGGGCGGCATCATGTTGGCGACGTTGCGGACGACGAAAAGCTCTCCCGGACCGCTGTCGAAGATGGTCTCCGGCGCGGCGCGGCTGTCACAACAGGCAATGACGAGGGTTTGCGGTTTCTGGCCGGTTTCGGCCAGCGCCTTGTAACGTTGTTGCTGCTCGTTGAAGCGGCCGCTCATGAAATTATTGTAGCCGTTCAGCAAATGGTCCGGAAAACGCTGCATGGTGCTCGATGACTCCGACTATTTAAGATAATTGAGATGTACATTGCACGCCCGCGGCTTGAGGAACACTGCTTTGTGCGCCGCCCGCCTGCAAATTTCCGGCAGCCCGCGCCGCCGGCGATATCCGTGAAATCTCCATATCGTTTCGCGTTGGGTGAAACCGGTTTAGTCGGTCAGGGCAGCGGGTGGCAAGAGAGATGTGCGCCGCAGCACAAACCTCATGAGCGGCGCTTCTGGCCCGGATGCATCAACCGACGCATCTGGACCATCGCCATCGGCGTTGAAAGGCTCGTGGCGTCGCGCTCGAGCGTCAGTTCGTCGGCGCCGCGTTTACCGGTGCGGGCAATGATCTCGAAGACACTGGCCGTCGCCAGCTGCAACGCCCGCTCCTCGTTCAAACCTTCCAGGAGACGCGCGAGAAACAGCGCGGCCAGCAGATCGCCTGTGCCATTGGGTGGATTGTCGATCAGACGATGTTCCGCAAGCAGCGCATGATTGCCGGAGAGATAGAGATTACCGGTGCTGCCATGCATCATGGGAATCGCCGAAGTGACCAGCATGCGCGACGGCCCGAGCGCCAGCGCTGCCTCGAGGATGGCGGCATTGGTTTCGAGCGGGACACCGCAGAGCCAGGACAGTTCGAACCTGTTGGGCGTGGCAAGCGAGGCAAGCGGCAAGAGCCTGTCGCGCATGGCGATTGCCGTTGCCTCCGGTACATAGAGACCTCCGACATCGCCCATGACCGGGTCGCAGGCGTAGAAAAGGTCCGGACTTTTCTCCCTGAGCGCCTCGACGAGCCGGGCAACGCCCTCTGCCTGATGGGCTGCACCGAGATAACCGGAAAGGACTGCTCGCACTTCGCCCGTCCATGGCGCCCGGATGAGATCATCGATCAGATTATCGAATTCGTCGTCGCTGACCGTCACGCGGGTAGAAGGTCCGTGGCCGGGATGCCAGGGCAGGATCACCGTCGGCAGGGCCCAGACCGGATAGCCCAGCGTTTCAAGCGCAAAGACCGCTGCGCGATTGCCGACGGAACCGCGAATCACATGACTTGAAATGACGATGACGGCGCCGGATGTAGGCTCGGACATGGTAATTTTCCGCTGTTTGGACATCCAGATCGCCCGACAGTCACGCCGCTGTCAACTGGGACTGCGAAAAGATGAAAAAGCCTCGATTTTCGTTCCGCAGATGAGCGATGCCGAATATGCTGATACAAACGATTTAATTCGAAAATCTGCGGAATCTTGCCAAAAATTTCATGAAACCATTCCGATTTTGATCAATCTGACCGAAAAACAGCCATAAAAACAATCGCCAACGGCTATTCTTCTGCTAGGTTCGCGCAAAATGGTGATTGCGGGGAGAAACGTCATGGGCACCAAATACAATCCAAAACGGGACCGGCATTTCGGAGCGGTGAGCGAGGCGGGCACGGCGATGGGGCTGACGATGCTCTCGCCTGACATTCTTTTCCGCCGCGCAAGCCATGACGACCTCGATGCCTATACGCCGGAGATGCTGGCGCTGACCGCAGCGCATGCACTGAAAGAAATCAGCCGCAGCGAAAGCAGCCGGCCGGTGGTCACCGTCGAGACCGTCGATGGCGTTGCCCCCGATGGCACCGACGTCTCGATCCTGTCCGTCACCGACCGCAACATGCCGTTTCTCTACGATTCGATCATGGGCGAGGTCACTAGCACGCACCGCGACATTCATCTTGCCGTGCATCCCATTCTCGTCATCGAGGCTGGAAAGCCGGCTAAGATCTTCGACCCCGAAGAAAAGAGCGATCCTGCCGCACGCGTCAGCCATATCCAGATTCATCTAGCCAAGCTGAGCCAGGTCGAAGCCGAGGATCTGAAGGAGCGGGTCATCAACGTCCTGTCGCAGGTACATCAGGCGGTCGGCGACTGGAGCCAGATGACGGTCCTGCTCGACCAGGCGATGGACGAACTCGAGAACCACGCACCGGCCCGCAAGAAAGGCGACCGTGACGAAGCGTTGGCCTTCCTGCGCTGGCTGCGCGCCAACAACTTCACCTTCCTCGGCATGCGCGAATATACCTATTCCGGCAAGGGCGAGAACGCCGTGGTCGAACGCGGCAAGGGCCGTGGCCTCGGCATCCTGTCCAATCCGGATGTGCGGGTCCTGCGCCAGGGCAAGGATGCGGTGCTGACCACGCCGGAAATTCTCGCCTTTCTCAACGGGCCGGATTTCCTGATCGTCACCAAGGCAAACGTCAAATCCGTCGTGCACCGCCGGGCCTATATGGACTATATCGGCGTCAAGCGCTTCGACGAGGCGGGCAATGTCACCGGCGAATTGCGCATCGTCGGTCTGTTCACCTCCAGCGCCTATACGCGGCCGGCCGTGGAAATTCCGCTGTTGCGGTTCAAGCTGGAGAAGATCGTCGATCATTTCGGCTACGATCCGCAGAGCCATTCCGGCAAGATGCTGACGAACACGCTGGAATCCTATCCGCGCGACGATCTGTTCCAGATCGATGTCAACCTGCTGGCCAGTTTCTGCGAGCAGATCAACGAGCTGGGCGACCGTCCGCGAATCCGGGTTCTGCCACGCATTGATCACTTCGATCGTTTCGTCTCCGTGATCGTCTACGTGCCGCGCGAACAATATGATTCCGATGTCCGCGAAAAGATCGGCAACTACCTGAAAACCATCTATGACGGCCGCGTTTCCGCCTACTATCCGGCCTTTCCGGAAGGCGGCCTGGCACGCGTCCATTTCATCATCGGGCGCTACGCTGGCAAGACACCCCGTGTTCCTCAAGCCAAGCTGGAAGACGCCGTCCGCGATATCGTTACCGGCTGGATCGACCGGTTCAACCTGCTCGCCCGCCACGACGGCGTCGGGATCACCGTCAACCAAGCCTACCAGGCCGCCTTCACGCCGGCCGAGGCCTATGCCGATCTCGCCGATATCGCCGCCTGCTCTCCGAGCGACCCAATCCGCATCGCCTTCTACCAGAAACGCGGCAAGGGGCCTGAATCGCTGGAGCTGAAGATTTTCCATGCCGGCGAGCCGGTGTCCCTGTCGCGCCGAGTGCCGCTTCTCGAAAACCTCGGTTTCCGGGTGATCAGCGAACAGACACACGATATCGTCGTGTCGCCCTCTACAGGTGGCGAGCGGCTTGTCGTCCTGCACGACATGGAGCTTGTCCATCGCGACGGGCGCGCGCTCAATCTCGATAAGACCGGTCCGATGCTCGAGGAGGCCTATCTCGGCGCCTGGAACGGCCTGATCGAGGACGACAGCTTCAACCGGTTGATCCTACTTTCCGGCCTCACCGCCCGTGAAGTGACGGTGCTGCGCGCCTATGCCCGCTATCTGCGCCAGACCGGCATCACCTATTCGCAAGGCTATCTCGCCGACACGCTGAACAGGTATCCGGCTATCGCCGCGGATATCTTCCGGCTCTTCGTCAACCGCATGGACCCTACGCTCGAGGACAAGCCGAAGACGAAGCGCACGACCACGCTCACGGCGGCGATCGAACAGGCCTTGAACGATGTTCCAAGCCTCGACGAAGACCAGATCCTGCGCCGCTACGTCAATGCTGTGCAGGCGACGCTGCGCACCAACTATTTCCAGCGCGATGCAAACGGCAATCCGAGGGCGATGCTGGCCTTCAAGCTCGATCCGAAAATCCTCGAAGGATTGCCCGAGCCGCGGCCTTTCCGGGAAATCTTCGTTTACGGCACCGAGGTCGAGGGCGTTCACTTGCGGTTCGGCAAGGTGGCTCGCGGCGGGCTTCGCTGGTCGGATCGGGCGCAGGACTACCGCACCGAAGTGCTCGGCCTGGTCAAGGCGCAGCAGGTGAAAAACGCCGTCATCGTGCCTGTCGGCGCCAAAGGCGGCTTCTATCCGAAGCAGCTGCCGGTCGGCGGCACCCGCGACGAAATCTTCAAGGCCGGCACCGAGGCCTACAAAACCTTCATCCGCACGATGCTGTCGATCACCGACAACATCGTCGGCCAGGACGTCGTGCCGCCCGCTGATACGCTGCGGCTCGATGGCGACGATCCGTATTTCGTCGTGGCGGCCGACAAGGGCACCGCAACCTTCTCCGACACGGCCAACGGTCTGGCGCAGGAAGCCGGCTTCTGGCTCGACGACGCTTTCGCTTCGGGCGGCTCGGCCGGCTACGACCACAAGAAAATGGGCATCACCGCGCGCGGCGCCTGGGAAACCGTCAAGCGGCATTTCCGCGAAATGAACATCGACATCCAGACGACGCCGTTCAGCGTCGTGGGTGTCGGCGATATGTCGGGCGACGTCTTCGGCAACGGTATGCTGCTTTCGGAGAAAATCCGGCTGATTGCTGCCTTCGACCATCGAGACATCATCATCGATCCTGATCCGGATATCGAAAAGTCCTTTGCCGAGCGCAAGCGCATGTTCAACCTGCTGCGCTCGAGCTGGCAAGACTACGACCGGACCACGCTGTCCAAGGGCGCCATGATCATCCCGCGCACGGAGAAATCCGTGTCGCTGACGCCGCAGGCAATGGCGGCGATCGGTCTGGAGAAAAGCCAGGCGACACCGTTCGAAATCATGACGGCGATCCTGAAGAGCCCGGTTGACCTGCTCTGGTTCGGCGGCATCGGCACCTATGTGCGCGGTCCGAGCGAGACGGATGCGGAGGTCGGCGACCGCGCCAACGATCCGATCCGCATCACCGCCGACGAGGTCGGCGCCAAGGTGATCGGCGAGGGCGCCAATCTCGGCGTCACACAGCGCGGCCGCATCGCCTTTGGCCTCAAGGGCGGACGCTGCAATTCAGACGCCATCGACAACTCGGCCGGCGTCAACTCCTCCGACTTCGAGGTCAACATCAAGATCGCACTGGCTTCGGCCATGCGCGACGACCGGCTGACGCGCGCCAAGCGCAACACGCTGCTGGCTTCGATGACCGATGAAGTAGCGGCGCTGGTGCTGCGCAACAACTACGAACAATCGCTGTCGATTTCGCTCACCGAAATGCTCGGTGCCGGCAACCGGACGGCCCTTGCCCGGCTGATGACGCGACTCGAAGCGGACGGGCATCTCAACCGCAAGGTGGAGGTGCTGCCGAACGACCAGACGCTGAGCGAACGCTACCAGAGCGGCAAGGCGCTGACCCGCGCCGAGATCGGCGTGCTGCTTTCCTATGCCAAGATCGTGCTGTTCGACGAGATCGTTGCCAGCGATCTGCCGGACGACCCGTATTTGCTGGCGACCCTGCGCGACTACTTCCCGGCGAAGATGCACAAGGCGCATGCCAGCGATATCAATGAGCACCGGCTGCGCCGCGAGATCATCGCGACGGTTCTGGCCAATGACGTCATCAATCGTGGCGGCCCGGCCTTTGTCTCGACCCTGATCGACCAGACGGGCTTCATGCCGGCCGACGTGGTGAAGGCCGCGGTACTGACACGCGACGGCTACGACCTGAAGCGCATCTATGGCGAGATCGACGCACTCGACAACGTCATCAGCGGCGCGGTGCAAAACGAGCTCTACCAGGAGGCAGCGCGCATCTTCGCCATCGTCACCGAACGGACACTCAGGACCAAGGCGATGCAAGCACCGCTCGGCGAGGCGATCGAGCGGCTGCGTGAAGCGTTGCAGAAACTGAAATCGGCCCTGCAAAGCTCGATTCCGGAGGACGCAAAGGCGGAGGTGCGGCAAAGGGCTGCCTATTTCATCGAGCGCGGCGTACCGCCGGCGCTTGCCGAGGAGATCGCCGCTCTCGCCGTGATGACCTTCGTACCGGAAATCATGCAGATCGCCGCCGATACCGGCGTGACGCTGGCACGCACGGCGCAGAGCTATTTTGGCGTGACGCAGAATCTGCGAATCGCCCGGCTCCTGGCCGCCGCCGAGCGCGTTTCGGCAACCGAGCAATACGAGGCCATGGCCCTTTCGCGCAGCATCAACGACATCGCTACCGCTCGCAAGGACATTACCATCGCCGCGCTCACCGACATGAAGGACGAGCGCAATCCGGTCGGTGCCTGGCAGGACAGCGACCGCAGCCGGATTTCTCGAGTCACCGACCAGCTGACCCAGCTGACGGAGAAGGGCGAGACGACACTGGCCAAGGTCACCGTTGCAGCAGGTTTGCTGAGCGATCTTGCGCAGAACAGGACGAGGTGACACTGTTTGCCCTGAACGGGGCAGGCAGTGGAGAATCGAGTGAGCAGCATCACGGCAGGGGCCGGCGACGAGCCGAAAGTATCGCGCGCCGGCATTGCGGGCTGGATGCTGTTCGACTGGGCCGCCCAGCCGTATTTCACGGTGATCACCACCTTCATCTTCGGCCCCTATTTCGTCTCGCGTCTTGCGAGTGATCCGGTCGCCGGGCAGGCGGCATGGAGCTATACGATCACGATTTCAGGCGTGATCATCGCTCTTCTGTCGCCGTTGATGGGGTCGATCGCCGACGCCGCAGGACCACGAAAACCATGGATCGGGTTTTTCGCGGTCATCCAGATCGTGTCGCTGGCTTTGCTTTGGACAGCGGCACCCGGCAGCAGTTTGACGACGGCGATCATACTGATCGTATTCGCCTCGATTGCCGCTGAATTTTCGATCGTCTTCAACGATTCGATGATGCCGCGGCTGGTCGGCCCACGGGACGCCGGCCGCGTTTCCAATATTGCCTGGGGTCTCGGCTATCTCGGCGGCATGATCGTGCTGATCGGCGTCGTTGCACTGCTGGCCGCAAATCCCGAGACAGGCAAGACGGTGATCGGGATTGATCCACTGTTCGGGCTCGATCCGGCAAAGGGAGAGGATGCCCGGGCTACCGGACCGATCTCGGCTTTGTGGTATTTCGTTTTCATCCTGCCGATGTTCTTCTTCACCCCCGACCAGAAATATGGCCTGCCAATCAAGCAGGCTGTGGGCACGGGAATGGCGGAACTTAAAAGCACACTCGGGGAGTTGAAGGCTCGACGCGGCATTCTGCGTTTTCTGATCGCCCGGATGTTTTATCAGGATGGCGTCAACGGCCTGCTGGCGCTCGGTGGAACCTTCGCTGCGGGCATGTTCGCCTGGCAGACAATGGAGCTTGGCGTCTACGGAATCATCCTGAACGTCGTGGCCATTGGCGGTTGTCTCTACGCCAGCCGGCTCGACTCACGGCTGGGCTCGAAAACGGTGGTGGTGCTCAGCCTCGTCTGCCTGACGATCGCGACGCTTGGCATTGTCTCCACCGGTCCGGGGTTCACGTTCTTCGGTGCCATACGGCTGCCAATCGAGGATTCCGGCGGTCTCTTCGGCACTGCGGCCGAAAAGGCTTATATCCTCTATGGCCTGATGGTCGGGATCGCCTTTGGACCCGTGCAGGCATCTGCACGCTCCTACCTGTCGCGCAGCGTCCTGCCGGAGGAAGCCGGGCGCTATTTTGGCCTTTTCGCCCTGTCCGGCCGTGCGACGTCGTTCCTCGCACCACTGTCGGTCGGGATCATCACCACCGCAACAGAATCAGCCCGCATCGGCATGATGGCACTGGTGGTGTTTCTGGCGGTCGGGCTTTTGATCCTGCTACGCACGCCTTACCCGGCGAACAAGCCTGAATAAAAAACCCGCCGGGAAAGTTTTCCTGGTCCTTTATGCCATCGGCATCAGTGCCGGAAATGGCGCATTCCCGTAAACACCATGGCGACCCCGGCCTCGTCGGCGGCCGCGATGACTTCGGGATCGCGCATCGAGCCGCCCGGCTGGATAACAGCTGTGGCGCCGGCTGATATCATCGACAGAAGACCGTCGGCGAAGGGCAGGAAGGCTTCCGAGGCGACGGCCGAGCCGTGCGTCAGGGGGGCAGGCAGGCCGAGCGCCTTTGCCGCTTCCTCAGCCTTCAGGCCGGCGATACGGGCGGAATCGACACGGCTCATCTGGCCGGCGCCAATGCCGACAGTCTGGCCATCCTTGGCATAGACGACGGCATTGGACTTGACGTGTTTGGCCACCTTGAAGGCGAACTTCATGTCTTCGAGTTCCTGGGGCGTCGGCGCGCGCTTGCTGACGACCTTCAACTCGAGATCCTCAACCATGCCGTTGTCGCGCGTCTGCACCAAAAGGCCGCCGGCCACTGTCTTTGCCGTCAGGCCCGGCACACGCGGATCGGGCAGGGCACCGGTGACCAACAGGCGAAGGTTGGGCTTGCCGGCGATGACGACCTTGGCCGCGTCGCTAACCGACGGAGCAATGATGACCTCGGTGAACAGCTTGACGATTTCTTCCGCCGTGGCGCCATCAAGCTCCTGGTTGAGCGCGATGATGCCGCCGAAAGCCGAGGTGGAATCACAGGCAAGCGCCCGCTCATAGGCTTCGAGCAGGGTCGAGCCGGTGGCAACGCCGCAAGGGTTGGCGTGCTTGATGATGGCGACGGCCGGCGATTTTTCGGCCGGAAACTCGGCGACGAGTTCGAAGGCGGCATCGGTATCGTTGATATTGTTGTAGGAAAGCTGCTTGCCCTGCAAAAGGGTTGCAGTCGCAACGCCCGGGCGGTTCTCGCCGGTGAGATAGAATCCGGCTTTCTGATGCGGATTTTCGCCGTAGCGCATCTCTTCCTTCAAGACGCCGCCGATGGTGCGGTGAAGCGGCATCGGCGTATCGAGAACCTCGGAGAACCAGCCGGAAATGGCGGTGTCATAGGCGGCCGTGCGGGCATAGGCTTTGGCCGCCATTTTCTGGCGGAAGGCGAAGGACGTGGCAGCGCCGGTACCGAGTTCTGCGAGGAGCGATTCGTAATCCGAAGCATCGGTAACAACCGTGACATAGGCGTGGTTCTTGGCCGAGGCGCGGATCATCGCCGGACCGCCGATGTCGATATTCTCGACGGTGGTCGGGTAATCGCCGTCCTTGGCCCGAACCTCTTCGAATGGATAGAGGTTGATGACCGCCAGGTCGATGCCGGTAATGCCATGTGTCGTCATCGCCTGGACGTGATCTTCATCGTCACGGATTGCCAGAAGTCCGCCGTGAACGCCCGGATGCAGGGTCTTGACGCGGCCATCCATGACTTCCGGGAAGCCGGTGAGCTCGGACACGTCGATAACCGGCAGGCCGGCATCGGCCAGCGTCTTGTGGGTGCCGCCGGTCGAAACCAGATGAATGCCCTTGCGGTGCAGCGCGCGGGCAAGCTCGACGATGCCGGTCTTGTCGGAAACGGAGAGCAGAGCGGTGCGCACAGTCACCTGATCCGGGGCGGGAATTTTCTTGGAGGCGACAGCCATCATCAAGCTCCTTGGGTAACGCGCCGGACATCGGGGCCGGCCCGCCTGCCGTTAACACAGCTTTCTGCCTGAAGGAACCGGAGACCGGCCGAAGACAGCCTTGCCCCGCCGATTGTCAGGCTTCGCGCGATAAAATCCACTGGATTTCGGGCAGCGACGCCGCGGCAAAGGTCACCGTGACCTGCGACGTCTTGCGAACGCCGGAGGGATCGGCGAAGAAAATATCCTCTTCGATGGCGATTTCGGCGTCGCGGCAGGTGAAAAGCCAGGTTTCCCCATCGGGCGCCGCCAGATAGACTTCGTGCGGGCTATGCTGGCGCAGATTGATCGCCGGGTGGATATGAAAACGGGCGACCGCGACGGCCGTATTGCTTTCCGACGGCTCCGAGCCATTGGGCTGGAACAGCCGGTCACGGCCGCGGACGGCATTTCCCTGGCCGTTGACGCTGATATCGCGCTCATGCACCAGACCGAATGCCTGGACATAGCCGTCATGACTGGCGACGACGGCGTCCGGCTGGCCGTCCTGTTCCTCCCGCCGCACGGCAACCTTCGAGACGCCGCCGGTGACGATGGGACCGAGGAAATGCGATTGGGACAGGCGTGCGGACGAGCGATCATTGATCGTCACGGTCGAATGCGCCGCCGTCAGCCGCGCCAGCTGACGAAATCGTTCGCCGGCAAACTTTGGCGATCCGGAATTGATGATGAACCGATGCCGCCCGGAGGACATTTCGAACGACAGGCAGCCGGCGTGCGCCGAACGCGACAATTCCAGCGAAAGTGGCAGGCCTGTGTCGACGATGACGACAACATTGTTTTGGGCGAGGCGCTGATACTGGAGATGCGGCAGGGCCTTGAAGGGGGCTCCAGCCGTTTCGTCATAGCGCAGAACCGCCATCAGCTCATTGGCAAGCGTCGAGGTGGCGCCGTTGAACAAGGCAAGCTCGCCGCCCTCATGGCGAAAGAAGCGCAAAGCCGGATACATGCGGTCGATGCAGGGAATGAGCTTTGCCGGCACCTCATGGCCGAGATTGACGTAGGTCTGGCGCAGCGGCAGGAGATCCAGCAGCAGATCAAGCCCGGTACGCGGATTGCGCGAACTGTGACCGCCATCCGGCAGAATCTGCCGATCAAGCTCCAGATCGAGATTGCGGGAAGCCTTACGGATCGCCGATTCGGAAGCCGGCATGGCAACGGAGGCCATGGCAAGCCCTATACGCACACGCAGCCTCGCTTCACCGTCGCAGGTCGTGTCGGCAATATGACGCAGATAGCGGACCTGGAAAGCCAGGCTCTTGAGAAATCGGCGATAGAAGGCATGCTCGGCATTACGCAGGATGATCGGCGAATGCGACAGCCAGGAGATCAGACGCTGGGCAATGATATCCGGTTCCCAGGCGATACCGCCGATGAACCGGCCATGCGTGATGATCCAGTCGTTGACGACATGACGCAGCCGCGCCAGTGCCTCTTCCTCCTTGACCGCGCGCATATGGCGGACCCAGCCGAAGGAATGAAGACGAACGGCGAATTCACGCGAGGGAAGATCCATCTCGAACGGAGATTCGCCTTCGGTATCGAGGACGCGGCCGGCCAGCGGAAACCGCCCCTGCAGGATTTCCTCGGCAACGAAAGGATCGATCGCTCTCAGATCCGTCGGTGCGACGATCAGACGGTCAGGCGTCGTTCCGGCAAAGCGGAATGCGGTATTGCGGCCCAAGGCAAGGCGGCGCGAGAAGCGGCGCCAACCCTCACGCAGATACAGATAGAGAAGCCTTTGGCGGTCTGAAATCTGCATCGTCGACGCCCGCGTGCCTCCCCATTCCCGGACCGGGCCTCATACCGCATCGAAAACCGGAATGACTGCTGTCCGCACCAGATACTACCCAGGACCACGATCGTGCCTGAAAAGTCATTAAACTTTTATGGATCGCCCCGGTATTGTTAGGCAAACGCTTCCAATGCGTCAATTGACGCGCGGAATCTGACTGTTGACAGACACAATTAGGCTTTTCGGCTGAGAACGACGGCATAGAAACCGTCAAGGCCGCCGGAAAAGCCATCCTGCGGCGGAATCATAGCCGGCGTCGTGCGGAACTCGCCAAGCGGGGTGACTGCACCCTCAAGGCCTGGCCAGTTAGCCGGATCGATCGCCACCCGTTCGCAATTTCCTTCGGCAAGAATGCGCTCAGCGACCTCTTCGCCCTCCCGCTTGTCGAGCGAGCAATTGGAAAAGACGACGAGGCCGCCCGGTTTGACCAAAGTCAGCGCGTGGCGCAGCAGTTTTTCCTGCAGCACGGCCAGCTTCTCGATATCCTCCGGCCCCTTGGTCCACAGGACGTCCGGGTGTCGCCGGATTGTACCGGTCGACGAGCAGGGCGCATCGAGCAAGGCAGCATCGAACAGATCTTCGGTGCGGAAATCGGCCATATTGATTTCCTGCGTCGAGGCCTGTAGCCCGAGACGGGCGAGATTGCCCTGAAGCCGCTTCAGACGGCTTGCCGACTGGTCGAGCGCGGTGACATCAGCCCCGGCAAGAACAAGCTGGGCGGTTTTCCCACCCGGCGCGGCGCAGAGATCGATCACGCGCTTGCCCGCGAGCGAACCAAAAAGCCGGGCAGGAAGGGCCGCGGCGGCATCCTGCACCCACCATTCTCCATCCTCAAAGCCTTCAAGGGACGGCACGGCGCCGGAAAAACCGGCGAGACGCACGGAACCGGTCGGCAGGACGCGGCCGTTCAAGCGCTCCGCCCAGGCGGCGGCATCGGATTTGACGGTCAGGTCTATGGCCGCGGGGGTCAACAAGGCATCCGCGATGCGTGTGGCTTCGGCCGCGCCATAGTAGGTGACCAGCCGCTTATGAAACCAGGCTGGAATCGCTGGAATTTTCTCGCCGACAGTGTCGATCAGATCCTGCTTTTCGCGCGAAAGGCGGCGTAACACGGCGTTAACCAAACTGGCGAAGCGCCTGTTGCGCGGATCGATTTGCGCCTGTTCAACGGCGAGATCGACCGCGGAATGATCGGGAATATCGAGATAGAGGATCTGCGCGGCAGCAACGACGAGAACATGATCGAGCGCCCGGGCGCCTTCCGGCAGCGGATTTTGCAACAACGACCCGATCATCGCCTCGATCCGCGGCAATTGCCGTAGCGCAGAGTTCAGGATCGCCCGGACAAGGGCGCGATCGGCTTCGTTGAGCTCGCGGTAGACCGGATTGCCGTTGCCCGCATCCAGCATGCCGTCCAGCGAGGTTTTGCGATCAACCACGGCTGCGAGCATCTTCGCTGCCGCCTGACGGGCCCTGATACCGGGCTTGTCGCTGCGCTCGAAGGCCGGATTATCCTGGCCTTGCCCACGGTTGCGAGGCGGGCGGTTATTTCGTTTCGGATGCGAAGCGGTTTTGTTTTCGTCAGACGTCAAGACCAGGGACCTTTCGGTGGTTCGGAACCACCGCGACCCCAGCCTGTCGGCGGCACGGAGCGCGATTTGCGCACCGGATTATCAGCCCTGACCGGCGGCGTCGAGACCGCCGACATCTCCTGCGCCATCTGCTGCAGCGCGGCGATCCGGTTTTCGGTTGCCGGATGGGTGGAAAACAGGTTGTCCATGCGTTCGCCCGACAACGGATTGATAATGAACATATGGGCCGTGGCCGGATTGCGCTCCGCCTCTTCGTTCGGCACCTGATGGGCAAAATTGGAGATCTTGGCGAGTGCCGAAGCAAGCGACAGAGGATTGCCGCAGATCTCGGCACCGCGCCGGTCGGCCGAATATTCCCGCGTCCGGCTGATCGCCATCTGCACGATCGCTGCGGCGAGCGGGGCAACGATCATTGCCACCAGCACGCCGATGAAGCCGAGCGGATTGTTGTTTTCGCGGTTGCCGCCGAAGAAGAAGGCGAAGTTGCCGAGCATCGAGATGGCACCGGCAAGCGTCGCCGTCAGCGTCATGGTCAGCGTGTCGCGATTCTGCACATGGGCGAGTTCGTGGGCCATGACGCCCGCAACCTCGTCATAGGTCAGCGCGTTGAGAAGTCCCGTGGAGGCCGCAACGGCTGCATTCTCGGGATTGCGTCCCGTTGCAAAGGCGTTCGGCTGCGGATTGTCGATGACATAGACCTTCGGCATCGGCAGGCCGGCGTTTTTCGCCAGGTCGCGGACGATGCCGTAATATTCGGGCGCGCTGCGCTCATCGACCTCCTGGGCGCGGTACATGCGCAGCACCATGCGATCGGAATTCCAGTAGGAGAAGAAATTCATGCCGGCAGCGATAATAAGGGCGATCATCATGCCGCCCTTGCCGCCGATGAGAAAGCCGACCGCCATGAACAATGCCGTCATAAAGGCCAGGAGCATCGCGGTGCGCATGAGGTTCATCGGTCAATCTCCAAAAATTCGCCAACGTTTCACGTGAATCACGGTTTCGTTTGCACACAGGGTTCCTATATGATGGTGACATCTGCCGCATTCTTCAACATTTTCGCGGAAATTTGGACCTCGCATGCAAAACGACAACGACAATTTGCCGCTGGAACCCCGCAAGCCCCTCTCGCCCGCGGCACAACGCGCATTAGCGGAAGCCGAGGAGCGCCGGAAGGCGCAGCCGCCGCTAGATTTGCCGGACGAGTTGGGTGGACGCGGTGGCGCCGAACCGGTCCGGTTCGGCGACTGGGAGATCAACGGTCGGGCGATCGATTTCTAAGGAAATAATTCCTGTTGTCTTTGCATCTGGATCGGTATATTTTCCTATTCATGATGCTTCGCCCTTCTCCGCTCCTCCTTGCAGCCTTGACCGTGCCATTCATGGCCTCCAACGGCCATGCCTCCGATTCCGGCAACCGGATGGAGATTGCCGGTCCGGTGAGCGCCGAAATCATCCGCGTCATCGATGGCGATACGATCTTGGTTGCAGCCAAGCCCTGGCCGCAGCAGACGATGGAGGTTTATGTGCGACTGCGCGGGATCGACGCGCCGGAGCTGAAATCGTCCTGTGCGGCAACGCGCGACGCCGGCCGCGAGGCGCGGGAGGCGCTCGCAAGCCTGACTAGCGATCAACGCGAAATTCAGCTGATGCACATTTCCGGCGACAAATATTTTGGGCGCGTGCTGGCCGATATCAGCTTTGCGGACGGCCGGAATCCGGCTCAGGAAATGCTGTCGGCGGGCTATGTCAGACCTTATGATGGCGGGCGCAAGTCGAAGAGTTGTGCGTCGTTCTGGTAATCAGGTCGGGAGCCTCTTCTCCCCAGCGGGGAGAAGTGCCGAGCGAATGCGAGGCGATGAGGGGCCGGCGAAGCCGGAGCCATATCGATTCTTGAAGAAGAGGGCCTTCGGGCCCCCTCATCCGGCCCTTCGGGCCACCTTCTCCCCGGTGGGGAGAAGAGGGCACACGCCTATTTCTTGTTCTGCCGGTTGGCGATCAGATCATCGACGACGGCAGGGTCGGCAAGCGTCGAGGTGTCACCCAGCGAGCCGAAGTCATCCTCGGCGATCTTGCGCAGGATACGGCGCATGATCTTGCCGGAGCGGGTTTTTGGCAGGCCCGGTGCGAACTGGATCTTGTCCGGCGAGGCGATGGCGCCGATTTCCTTGCGGACATGGGCGATCAACTCTTTGCGAAGCTCTTCCGAGCCGGTCTGGCCGACCATCAGCGTCACGTAGCTGTAGATGCCTTGACCCTTGATGTCGTGCGGATACCCGACGACGGCGGCTTCCGAGACCGAATCATGGCTGACAAGTGCCGATTCGACCTCGGCCGTGCCCATGCGGTGGCCGGAGACGTTCAGGACGTCATCGACGCGGCCGGTAATCCAGTAATAGCCGTCCTCATCGCGGCGGCAGCCGTCGCCGGTGAAATACTTGCCCTTGTAGGTGGCGAAGTAGGTCTGGATGAAGCGCTCGTGGTCGCCATAGACGGTGCGCATCTGGCCCGGCCAGCTGTCGGTGATGCAGAGATTGCCATCGGCGGCGCCTTCGATCACCTTGCCTTCGCCGTCGACCAGTTGCGGCTGCACGCCGAAGAAGGGGCGGGTGGCCGAGCCCGGCTTCAGGACGGTGGCGCCGGGCAACGGCGTGATCAGGATGCCGCCGGTCTCCGTCTGCCACCAGGTATCGACCACCGGGCAGCGGCCCTCGCCGACGACATGATAGTACCATTCCCAGGCTTCCGGATTGATCGGCTCGCCGACGGAACCGAGCGTGCGCAGCGACTTGCGCGAAGAGCGGGTTACGAAAGCGTCGCCCTGGCCCATCAGCGCGCGGATTGCCGTTGGTGCCGTGTAGAAGATGTTGACCTTGTGCTTGTCGACCACATCCCAGAGGCGGCCGGCATCCGGATAGGTCGGCACGCCCTCGAACATCAGCGTCGTCGCGCCATTGGCGAGCGGGCCGTAGACGATATAGGAATGGCCAGTGACCCAGCCGACATCGGCGGTGCACCAGTAGATATCACCGTCGTGATAATCGAAGACGTATTGATGGGTCATCGAGGCATAGACGAGGTAACCGCCCGTCGTGTGCAGCACGCCCTTCGGCTTGCCGGTCGAGCCTGACGTATAGAGGATGAACAGCGGGTCTTCCGCCTTCATCTTTGCCGGCGGACAATCGGCCTTCACGCCTGCAACGGCCTGATGGTACCAGATGTCGCGCTCGGCAAACCAGGCGATCTTGCCGCCGGTACGTCGAACGACGACGACGGACTTCACCTCGACGCCACCGCGCTTGGCGATCTCGATCGCCTGATCGGTGTTGGCCTTTAGCGGGATGGGCTTGCCGCCGCGCAGGCCCTCGTCGGCGGTGATGACGAAAGTGGACTGGCAGTCAACGATACGGCCGGCCAACGCGTCCGGCGAGAAGCCTCCAAAAACGATGGAATGCACCGCGCCGATGCGGGTGCAGGCGAGCATCGCATAGGCCGCTTCCGGGATCATCGGCATGTAGATGGTGACGCGGTCGCCCTTGTTGACGCCGTTTTCCTTCAGCACATTGGCGAGGCGGCAGACGTGCTCGTGAAGCTGTCGATAGGTGATCTTCTTGTCGTCATAGGGGTTGTCGCCCTCCCAGATGATCGCCACCTGGTCGCCGCGCTTTTCCAGATGCCGGTCGATGCAATTGTAGGAGACGTTGGTGACCCCATCCTCGAACCACTTGATCGAGACCTTGCCTTCGAAGGTGGTGTTCTTGACCTTGGTGTAGGGCTTGAACCAGTCGATACGCTTGCCATGCTCGCCCCAGAAGGCATCCGGATCGGCCACGCTCTGCTTGTACCATTTCTGGTAGGTCGCGTTGTCGATGAGGGCGCGTTGCTTGGCCGGTTTCAAGACCGGATAGGTTTTGACGGACATTCAGATTTCCTCCCTACGCAGGCATTTGAGGTGGCACATCTCCCCGTGCGCACCCGCTTCGGGCGCCATACATATCAGGTCAAGACACGGCGGCAATTAGACAAAAGGTCATTTCCCGAAGAAGAATTGCATTTCTGAGAGGACGAGGGTATAGAGGCGCTAATTTCCCGGAAATTAAGTGGTTACACCCCACGGCCCGCGACACCGGCGCGGACGGACAGAAGGACTATATCCATGGCTCAACAACTGCTTATGCCCAAAGCGACGGCCGTATGGCTTGTTGACAACACTGCCCTGTCGTTCGAACAGATCGCCACGTTCTGCAAATTGCACCCGCTGGAAGTCAAGGCGATCGCGGACGGTGAATCGGCACAGGGCATCAAGGGCCTCGATCCGATCGCCACCGGGCAGCTGTCGCGCGACGAAATCGCCCGCGCCGAAGGCAACCCGAACCACAAGCTGAAACTCTCCGAACCGAAGGTTCGCGTTCCGGACTCGAAGCGCAAGGGCCCGCGTTACACTCCGGTTTCCAAGCGTCAGGACCGCCCGAATGCCATTCTCTGGCTGGTGCGCAACCATCCGGAACTGAAAGACGCCCAGATCTCGCGTCTCGTCGGCACCACCAAGTCGACGATCGAGCAGATCCGCGAGCGCACCCACTGGAATTCGACTAACCTGACGGCGATGGACCCGGTAACACTCGGCCTCTGCACCCAGATCGACCTTGACCTCGAAGTCGAACGCGCCTCCAAGGGCCGTCCGCTGCCGACCGCCGCCGAACTCGGCGCGACGCTCGAAGCTTCGAAGGAAACCGAAAAGCTGCCCTTCTCCTACGAGCGGGAAGAAGAAAAGGAAATCGACGCCGACGCCGTTTTCTCCAAGCTCAAGGCACTCAAGTCCGACCGCAAGGACGAGGACGAAGACGACCATTATTGATCGGACGATATCGTCTCGAAGGCAAAAACCCGGATCAGCTGATCCGGGTTTTTTTGTTCGTCGCTTTGGCGAAAATCAATAAGCCGACCCCTCGCTTCCCTCCAGCCGGTGCCGCTCGGTACCCTTCAGCGGGGGATTGAAAATGCTGACGAGGATCAGGTCCTGATCCCGGCCACCGCGCAGAAAGTGCTTGTCGTTCTTGTCGAGCACATAGATGTCGCCGGGCGTGATCGGGAAGATATTGCCGGCCATATCCTCGACTTCCCCGGTGCCGGCAATGCAATAACAGGCCTCGAGATGATTTCGGTACTCGAGCAACGAAGTCGTATTGGCGCGAACCACGGTATGGCAGACCGTGAAGCCCATGCCATCGCGCTCGGTCAGCAGGCGATGACTGGTGCCGCTTCCCCATTCGACGAAATGCGGGGTTTCCTCGACCTGTTTCAGATTACGAATGAACATGAAGCGAACCTTTCCTCAAGAAAAATTTGACGATGGGAGCAACGGGTTTTGAAAACTCCGCGACTACTGCCTGTATCTCTTGCATTTACGCGCGCGACAATTGATGCTTTCTCGCCGTTCATGTGAGGAAAACTTGACCATGCTACCGTCTCTCAGTGCGCTTCGCGTCTTGGAAGCGGCCGCCCGCCTCAACAGCTTTTCGCGCGCTGCCGACGAACTGCATGTCACGCATGCAGCGGTCAGCCATCAGATCCGGTTGTTGGAAGACTGGTTCGAGCGGCCTCTTTTTATCCGGGAGAAGCGCAGCGTCCGGCTTGTGCCCGAGGCGGCCTCACTGGCACAGACGCTTTCTGTCTCGCTTGCTCGGATAGAAGCCGAAACCCACGCTTTTCACATTGGAACGACGAGAGAACTCACGGTTGCCTGTATCGCCTCGATTGCGACACGATGGCTTATTCCGGCGCTTCCAAATTTCCTGAGTGCCAACCCGGACATCAATGTCCGCGTCGTCTATGCGATGGGCGAGCAACGGTTTCGCGAGGGGGATTGCGACGTGCTGATCACCCTTGGCGAAGACAGGAGCGAGACACGGGAATGCACCCGGCTGTTTTCTCGCGCCAACCGGCCCGTTGCCAGCCCAAGCTACATTGCGCGGCACGGCAAGCCGGCGACCGCCCGGCAGATTGCCGGTGCTGATCTGCTGCATGACGAAACACCGGATCGCTGGCTGAACTGGTGCAGAAAGGCGGGTTTGCAGCCGGACGGACCTTTGCGCGGCCCGGTGTTTCAGGATTTCAACCTGCTGGCGACCGCGGTTGTCGCCGGACACGGGATCGCGCTCTGCCCGACCGCGGTGTTTCGCCGCGAACTGCGCAACGGTGATCTGATTATTCTCTCCGATATCGAGACTCTGGCGGACGAAAGCTATTTTCTCGTCGCCGCCAAGCCGGCAAGTGCCACGACCGTCAAATTTCGCGACTGGTTCTGCGATCTCACCGGAAACGACCTGGAATCCGGCTAATCGCCTATGCCGCGTGCCTTTAACGCCAGCGAGATTTCCTCCAGCACGGCCGGATCGTCGATCGTGGCCGGCATCTTCCAGCTTTCCCGGTCGGCGATCTTCTGCATCGTGCCGCGCAGAATCTTGCCCGAGCGGGTCTTGGGCAGGCGTTTGACGCAGATTGCCGTCTTGAACGCGGCGACAGGCCCGAGACGGTTCCGCACCAGAGCAACGACCTCCTTCTCGATATCGGTTGTTTCACGGGAAACATTTGCGTTGATGACGAGGAACCCGGCCGGGATCTGGCCCTTGATCGGGTCAGCAATGCCGATCACCGCGCATTCGGCGACGTCGGCATGGCTGGCGCAGATTTCTTCCATCGATCCCGTGGACAGGCGATGGCCGGCAACGTTGATGATGTCGTCGGTGCGCGACATGATGAAGATGTAGCCGTCCTCGTCGATATAGCCGGCATCGGCCGTGCGGTAGTAGCCGGGAAATTCGGCGAGGCAACCCTCGCGAAACCGCTCTTCCGCGTTCCAGAACGTCGGCAGGCACCCAGGCGGCAGGGGCAGCTTGATGACCACATTGCCGAGGACACCGGCCGTGACAGGGTGGCCGGCATCGTCCAGGACCTGAACGTCATAACCGGGCAGGGGCACTGCAGCCGAGCCATACTTCACCGGCAGCAGGCCGAGGCCTATCGGATTGCCGGCAACAGGCCAGCCGGTTTCCGTTTGCCACCAATTGTCGATAACGGGCACGCCCAGCTTCGTCTCGGCCCAGGCAACAGTGTCCGGATCGGCACGCTCGCCGGCAAGGAACAGCGCCTTGAAGGCCGAAAGATCATAATTTGCGATCAGCTCACCTTGCGGATCTTCCTTGCGGATGGCGCGGAATGCCGTCGGGGCGGTGAAGAGCTTGGTGACGCCATGCTGTTCGATCACCCGCCAGTAGGCGCCCGCGTCGGGCGTGCCGATCGGCTTTCCTTCGTAAAGGATGGACGTGCTGCCATTGAGCAGCGGGCCATAGACGATATAGGAATGGCCGACGACCCAGCCGATATCGGACGCCGCCCAGAAAACCTCGCCCGCTTTCACGCCGAAGAAGTTCTGCATCGACCATTTGAGGGCAACCATGTGGCCGCCATTGTCGCGCACCACGCCCTTGGGCTGCCCGATCGTTCCTGACGTATAGAGGACATAGAGCGGATCGGTGGCGAGAACCGGCGTGCAGGGGACCTCCGCTCCCTTGCGTTTTGCTTCGCCGACTGCCGATGCGAAATCGATATCACGGTCCGAACGCAGGTCTGCCTGAAGGCGCTCCCGCTGGAAAACGATGCAGTGGTCCGGCTTATGGGCGCTGATATCGATCGCCGCGTCCAGAAGCGGTTTATAGGCGATGACGCGGCCGGCCTCGATACCGCAGCTTGCCGAAACGATCAGTTTTGCCTGGCTGTCACTGATGCGGGTGGCGAGTTCGTTGGCGGCAAAGCCGCCGAAGACGACCGAGTGGACGGCGCCGATGCGGGCCGCCGCCAGCATCGCGAAAGCCGCCTGCGGGATCATCGGCATGTAGATGATCAGCCTATCGCCCTTGCCAATGCCGAGATCGCGATAGACGGCGGCAAGTGCCACGACCTCCTCGAGAATGGCGCCATAGGTCCAATGCTCGATGACGCCGGTAACGGGGCTGTCATAGATGAGGGCAGTCTGGTCGGCACGACCTTCGGCGACCTGCCGGTCGAGGCAGTTGAAGCATGTGTTGGTTTCACCGCCGGTGTACCAGTGGCCGTAAACACCCCGGTCCGGATCGAAAACCCGTTCCGGCGGCCGGAACCAGGCGATTTCCTCGGCCGCCCTTGCCCAGAAGGCTTCGGGGTCGTCCTTCCACGCGCCATAGACTTCGGAATAGCTGCTCGCCATAGCCGTCTCCTCCACTCCCAACCGGTGTTAGCCGGCCTCCGGGGCGAATCATAGGAGATTGCGGAACGGTGGAGAAGCCAGACGAAAGCGTTAGACGCCTACCGGGCTCCGAAAATCGCCGAACCGACGCGAACGCTGGTTGCGCCGAACTGCACGGCGACATCGAAATCGCCGGACATCCCCATCGAGAGCTTGTCTAGCCCGCAACGCCCGGCAAGCCTGGCAAGCAGCGCGAAGTGCGGCCCTGGGTTTTCATCCGCCGGCGGAATGCACATCAGCCCCTCGATCGGAATGCCGATCGTTTCACGACAAAGCGTGACGAAGGTGACGGTGTCATCCGGTGCAATGCCTGCCTTTTGTGGTTCAAGGCCGGTATTGACCTGGACATAGAGGCGGACAGGCTTGCTCTGACGGGCGATTTCAGCGGCAATGGCCCGGGCGATCTTTTCTCGGTCGATGGTCTCGATGACATCGAAGAGGGCAACGGCGTCAGCGGCCTTGTTGGATTGCAGCGGGCCGATCAGATGAAGTTCGATACCGGATGTTTCGGCTTTCAGTTCCGGCCACTTGCCCTGCGCTTCCTGAACCCGGTTTTCGCCGAAGATGCGCTGGCCTGCATCGATGACGGGGCGGATCGCATCCGCATCGAACGTTTTCGATACGGCCACCAGCGACACGGAACCGGCGACGCGGTTCGAAGCCGCCTCGCCGTCGCGAATCCGGCTCAGGACATCGTTCAACTGTTCGCCAACGCTCATCGCACCGTCTCCATCCAAAAATCAGGCGCATAAGGCCCCTCTGGCGCAATAGTCAACCTGAAGAGAACTGCCAAGCCGTATCTGCCCAAACGGCGATCAAATGCGTCAAAGTTTTTGTCGCAAAGCCTTCCAAAACTTGACGCTACCCTTGTTTCATGGTGAAGGTCACGCCAAATATCGGAGGGGCTGATTTCCCCTCGCCCAAATTTCCGGAACATCGATCATATGGCTACCGAACGTTACAATCCGCGCGATGCTGAACCCCGCTGGCAACAGGAGTGGGACCAGAAGAACGTTTTCACGACAGACAACGACGATCCGCGCGAAAAATATTACGTGCTCGAGATGTTTCCCTATCCGTCGGGCCGCATCCACATGGGCCATGTCCGCAACTATGCCATGGGCGATGTCGTTGCCCGCTACAAGCGCGCACGTGGTTACAATGTGCTGCATCCAATGGGCTGGGACGCCTTCGGTATGCCGGCTGAAAATGCCGCCATGGAGCGCGGCGTGCATCCGGCCGCATGGACCTACCAGAACATCGCCTCGATGAAGGCGCAGCTGAAGGTCATGGGCCTGTCGCTCGACTGGTCGCGCGAGTTCGCCACCTGTGATGTCGACTATTATCAGCACCAGCAGCACCTGTTCCTGGACTTCCTGGAAAAGGGCCTCGTCTACCGCAAGCAGTCGAAGGTCAACTGGGACCCGGTCGACAATACCGTTCTGGCCAACGAACAGGTGATCGATGGACGCGGCTGGCGTTCGGGCGCACTGGTCGAGCAGCGGGAGCTGACGCAGTGGTTCTTCCGCATCACCGATTTCAACCAGGACCTACTCGATTCGCTCGACACGCTGGATCAGTGGCCTGAAAAAGTCCGGCTGATGCAGAAGAACTGGATCGGCCGCTCCGAAGGCCTGACGATCCGCTGGGAAATCGTTCCGGGTACGGGCGCCGGCGAGGAAACGGAAGTCGCGGTTTATACGACGCGCCCGGACACGCTTTTCGGCGCGTCGTTCATGGCGATCGCCGCCGATCACCCGCTGGCACGCCAGGCGGCCGCAAGCAATGCCGAGATTGAAGCCTTCTGCGAGGAAACCCGCCGGGCCGGCACATCGCTGGCGGCGCTGGAAACGGCCGAGAAGAAGGGTATCGACACCGGCATCCGGGTCAAGCATCCGCTCGATCCGAGCTGGGAACTGCCGGTCTACGTCGCCAATTTCGTACTGATGGACTATGGCACCGGCGCTATCTTCGGTTGCCCCTCCGGCGACCAGCGCGACCTCGATTTCGCCCGCAAGTATAACCTGCCCGTCGTGGCAGTGGTGATGCCGAAGGATGGCGACGCGGCAAGCTTCACGATTGGCGATGAAGCCTATGGCGGCGACGGCGTAATGATCAACTCGCGATTCCTTGACGGGCTTTCGATCGAGGATGCGTTCGAAAAAGTCGCGTCCACCCTGGAGCAGGCGTCGATCGGCAATCGACCGCAGGCCGAGCGCAAGGTCAATTTCCGCCTGCGCGACTGGGGTATTTCCCGCCAGCGCTATTGGGGTTGCCCGATCCCGGTGATCCATTGCGAAGATTGCGGTGTCATTCCGGTACCGAAGGCCGACCTGCCGGTGAAGCTGCCCGACGACGTAACCTTCGACAAGCCTGGCAATCCGCTGGACCGTCATCCGACCTGGCGCCATGTGTCCTGCCCGCAATGCGGCAAGGATGCGCGTCGCGAGACCGACACGATGGACACTTTCGTCGATTCCTCCTGGTACTTTGCCCGTTTCACGGCGCCCTGGGAGAACAAGCCGACCAATCCGGCCGCCGTCGACCACTGGCTGCCCGTCGACCAGTATATCGGCGGTATCGAACATGCGATCCTGCACCTGCTCTATTCGCGGTTCTTTACCCGGGCAATGAAAGCGACCGGACATGCCGGCCTGGACGAGCCCTTCAAGGGCCTGTTCACGCAGGGCATGGTCGTGCACGAGACCTACAGCCGCGGCGAGGGCGCGCAGCGCGAGTGGATCACGCCCGCCGAGATCCAGATCGAGGAACTCGACGGCAATCGCCAGGCGACTTTGATCGAAACAGGCGAACCGATCACCATCGGTTCCATCGAGAAGATGTCGAAGTCGAAGAAGAACGTCGTTGATCCCGACGATATCATCGCGTCCTATGGTGCGGATACCGCCCGCTTCTTCGTGCTGTCAGACTCCCCGCCGGACCGGGACGTTATCTGGTCGGAAGCCGGTGTCGAGGGCGCCCATCGCTTCGTGCAACGCCTGTGGCGGCTGATTTCCGAGGCGTCCGAGGCGCTGAGGGCAACCGAGGCACAGCCCGCCTCCGAGGGTTCCGCATTGGCGATCTCTCAGCTGGCCCACAAGACGCTGAAGGCGGTGCAGGCAGACTACGACAAGCTGGCCTTCAACAAGGCGGTGGCGCGGCTCTATGAGCTCGTTAACGCCCTTTCCAGTCCGCTGGCTCAGGTTGCCGCAGGAACCGCCGATCAGGCGACCACCGCAGCCATCAAGGATGCGGTGTCGATCTTGATCAGCCTGGTCGCACCAATGATGCCGCATCTGGCCGAGCAATGCTGGCAGGAAATCGGCGGTACCGGCTTGGTCGCCCAGACCGCGTGGCCGGTCTACAGCGAGGGTCTGGTCGCCGAAAACGAGGTGACCATGCCGGTCCAGATCAATGGCAAGAAACGCACCGATTTGACAATCGCGCGCGATGCAGATCAGACTGCGATCGAGAGCGCCGTTCTGGCGCTTGACCCCGTCAAGGCTGCACTGAATGGCCAGAGCCCGAAGAAAATCATCGTCGTGCCTCAGAGGATTGTGAATGTCGTTGTCTGAAAAAGTTCAAAGATACGCACAGCTTATGGCACTCGGTGCGCTTGCAGTTCTCGCGGCCTGCCAGGTCAAGCCGCTCTATTCCGATGGACCGCAGGGAAAGCCGGCGAAGGCGCTGGCATCGATCGAAATTTCCGAGGCCGACAACCGTGTCGAACAGGAAGTCCGCAACGCGCTGATCTTCCTGACATCGGGTGGTGCCGGAGAACCGGCCAACCCGGAATACAAGATGGCGCTGAACGTCACCAGCGACGTCATGGGCGTGCTCTATGATCAAGAGTCCGATACGGCCGGCGCCGGGCGGGTTGTTGTCAAGGCCGACTATAACCTGACACGTGCTGACACCGGTGAAACCGTCCGTTCGGGCAATCGCAGTGCTGTCGCGCTGGTCGATTTCCCCGAACAGGAATTCGCCAAGGTTCGCGCCAAGATCGACGCGGAAAAGCGCGCCTCGAAGGAACTGGCAGAGATCATCCGGGCTGATATCGCGGCGGCGCTCGGCCGCTGATCGGGTGGCGGCATGACCGAGATCAAATCGCATGAATTCGAGGCCTTTCTGCAACGGCCGCTCCGGGACATCCGTCTCTATCTCGTCTACGGGCCGGATCGTGGCCTCGTTTCCGAACGCGCCGGCCAGATCGCGGCAAAGAGCGGCATCGCTCTCGATGATCCCTTTTCGCTGATCAAGCTTGATGGCTCCGACCTGCAGCAAAGTCCCGGCCGTCTGCTCGATGAAGTCAATACGATCGGGCTCTTCGGCGGCGAGAAACTCGTCTGGATACGCGCGACAGGCACAGAAAAGACACTTGTCGACAGCCTCTCCACGCTGGCGCAACAGCCTCCCGAGGGCAGTTACGTCATTGTCGAAGCCGGCGACCTCAAGAAGGGCACGGGCGTTCGCAAGATCGGCGAAACTGCACGGTCGGTCGTTGCCGTCGCCTGCTACAGCGACGACGCACGAGCATTGAACGGCCTCATCGATCAGGAGCTTGGCCAGGAAGGCCTTCGGATAACGGCCGCCGCCCGGGAACGGCTGAATGAGGCGCTTGGCGGCGACCGGATCGCATCGCGCAACGAGATCCGCAAGCTGGCGCTTTATTGCCGCGGCTTGGGCACGATCGAAGAAGAGCACGTGTCGGAGATCGTCGGGGACGCCAGCGCCGTATCGGTTGATGACGCGATCGACGCAGTCCTCAAAGGCGACGTCGACGGCCTGCAGCACGCGGTCCGCAAGATAACGGCGTCAAAGACCGCCATCTTTCTTGTCCTGCAGTCTTGCCTGAAACAGTTCCAGCTTCTCGATGTGATGCGGGCAGAGATGGATGACAAACGCCAACAACCGGCGCAGGTCGTGGCAACACTCGGTCGCCACATCCATTTCCGCCGCAAACCGCTTGTTGAAACCGCTCTAAAGACCTGGACGTCCGCTGCAATTCGCCGCGAACTCACCCGATTGCAAACGGCGATCTTCCAGAGTCGCACAAGGCAGAGCCTGGAAGACAGCATCGCCATGCAGACATTGCTGGCGATCACCTTGCAGTCAGCGCGCAGATAGACAGGTATCTATCTGATATTATTATGTTTTGCTAATTGTTTCGAGTCCGAATCGATTTCAACGGCGCTCAAGCAGCCGGCAGATTTCCTCGAGCTGATCGAGCGTCTTGTAGGAGATGCGCAATTGGCCGCCGGACGCTTTATGATTGACGGTCACATCGAGCCCGAGACTGTCGGAGAGCGTGCGCTCCAACGCGAGGGTATCGGCGTCTTTTTCCTCTTTGGGGGAGGGCTTGCCGTAATTGGGGTCGTTCTGGGCGCGAATGTCGTTTTGCGCCAGGCGCTCCGTGTCGCGCACCGACAAGCCCTTTGCCACAATCGAGCGGGCGAGCGCCACCGGATCGGACGTCGGGATCAGGGCGCGGGCATGGCCGGCTGACAGCGTGCCTGAAGACAGCATGTCCCGCACCGGTTCGGGCAGCTTCAGCAGCCGGAGGCTGTTGGCAACGTGACTGCGGCTCTTGCCGATGATTTCACCAAGATCGTTCTGCGTATAACCATGCTCGGCGATCAATTGATCATAGCCAAGCGCTTCTTCGAGCGGATTGAGATCCGATCGCTGGACATTTTCAACGATTGCGATTTCAAGCGCCGTCCGGTCGTCAACATCGCGAACGATAACCGGGATGTCGGTAAATCCCGCCAGTTGCGCCGCGCGCCAGCGGCGCTCTCCTGCAATAATCTCGTAACGTTCGTCTGCGATGGTGCGAACGACGACCGGTTGCACGATGCCGTGCTGACGAATCGAGCTTGCGAGATCCTGCAGTTCGGATTCATCGAATGTCCGCCGCGGGTTGCGCGGGTTGCGAGCGACAAACTCGATCGGAATGCGGCGGTCGGCGTTGACGGGAGCAGTGGGACCGCTCGTCTGCAACGGCTGATCCATCTCGCCAATCAGCGCCGCAAGACCGCGGCCAAGTCTTCTTCTCGAACTGTCGTCATTCATCGTCTGCACTCACACTTATCGTTACGATGTCGAATCGATTATCGCTCAGGCGGCCTTCCGCAGCCTCTCGCGCTGTATCACCTCGGATGCCAACTGAAGATAGGCCTGGCTACCGGCACATTTCAGGTCATACAGAATCGCCGGCTTTCCATAGGATGGCGCCTCGGAAACGCGCACATTGCGCGGGATCAGGGTGTGATAGACCTTCTCGCCAAGATGGGTCCGCACGTCATTGACCACCTGTTGCGCCAGGTTGTTGCGCGAATCAAACATCGTCAGCACAATTCCTTGAATGTCGAGGCTGGGATTGACCGAGCGGCGAACCTGATCGACCGTCTCCAGCAGCTGGCTCAACCCTTCCAGTGCGAAGAACTCGCATTGAAGCGGCACCAGCACCGAATGCGCGGCAGCCATGGCATTCATTGTCAGCAGATTGAACGAAGGTGGACAATCGACCAGGACATAGGAGTATGCAAGCGCTTCGGATGAAGCCAGCGCCTTGCGAAGCCGGAAGACGCGGTCGGCATCGCGGGAGATCTCCATCTCTACGCCAAGCAGATCCATGGTCGACGGCACGATAGACAGGTTGGGAACAACCGTATCCTGAACAATCTCGGCAATGCTGTGCGAGCCGATCATCAGTTCATAGGAGGACAGCTTGCGGTCCCGGCGCTGGATGCCGAGGCCCGTGCTGGCATTGCCCTGAGGGTCAAGATCGACAATCAGCACCTTTTCGCCGATTGCGGCCAAAGCTGTTGCCAGATTGATGGCCGTTGTCGTTTTCCCGACGCCGCCCTTCTGATTGGCGATGGTGATGATCCGGTTCTTTTCGCCTGTCATGCCACAGTCCGCCGCTATTGATTTTTCCGCGAAAGATTTGCGATTTCGAGAACCACGGAATCCGGTTCGACAACGCTTCTGTGTTTTACCAGATCAAAGTCAAAGCGGCCAACGGCTTTGTCGACTTCCTGCTGGTAATCCCGGCCTTTGTGGAAAAATGCACGCGGTTTTCCGTCTGACAGCATCCAGGGCGCGCAATAGTCGAGCAATTGGCCGAGATCAGCAAGCGCGCGGGCCGAAATTGCGTCACATTCCGGAATGGCCTTTGCCGCTTCCTCGATGCGAATCGGATGAACTGCCCCGCGCGCGCCGGTTTCTTGCAGCGCCACCCGCAGGAAAGCCGCCTTTTTATTATTGCTCTCGACAAGGTGAACCCAGCCATCACCGAGCTCCGCCAGGAAGATTGCTGTCACGATGCCCGGGAAGCCGCCACCGCTTCCGAGATCGATCCATCGTTTCGGTCCCGGAAATAGTTGCACGATCTGCGCGCTGTCCGCGATATGGCGCTGCCACAGGCTCGCAAGTGTAGAAGGCGCAACGAGGTTGATGGACTTGGCCCATTTCTGAAAGAGGGTGGCAAAGTGCTCAAGCCTCTCTGACGTTTCACGTGAAACACGCAATCCGTTTAGCTCACGGGAAGGACTCGCAATCATTGAATCGCCTGTCTTGGATATGCAACTGGAGCGCTGTCGTTCTTGCGAATATGAGCAAGAATCAGCGAGATCGCCGACGGAGTAATTCCATCGACTTTCATGGCCTGAGCGAGATTGCGCGGCATCGCCGCTATCAGCTTCTGCTTCAATTCGTTGGACAGACCTGACAGCGATTGGAAATCAAAGCCGTCTGGAATAGTGCGACTTTCCTCGCGTTGAACGCCGGCGATATCTGCCGCTTGGCGATCCATATAGACGGCGTAGGTCGCATCGATCTCGAGCGCTTCGGCCAGCTTTGGTTCGATTGCCGCCAGGTCTGGCCAGACACTCGACAAAGATCGGATAGAGTGTTCCGCATAGGACAGGAGCTCGAAGGCCGACCGGCGCTGACCGTCTAGGTTCAGCTTGAGGCCATGCGTGCGTCCCTCGGTCGGCGTTACCGTTAGAGATTTCAACAGCGCCCGTTTTTCTTCGATGTCGGCAACCCACTTTGTAAACCTGATACCACGCTCGGCCGACACACAACCAAGTCGCATCGCCTCCGGCGTCAGCCGCACATCCGCGTTGTCCGCACGCAAGGACAAGCGATATTCGGCGCGCGAGGTGAACATGCGATAAGGCTCCGCAACGCCGCGGGATGTCAGATCGTCGATCATGACGCCGATATAGGAGTTTGTCCGGCTGAATTCATAGGCTGACGAGCCGGCACAAAGAAGTGCTGCATTCAGGCCGGCAACCAGTCCCTGTGCACCCGCTTCTTCATATCCGGTCGTGCCGTTGATCTGACCGGCGAGAAATAGGCCCGGTATCTTTCGAACTTCCAGTGATGCAGACAGCTCTCGCGGATCCACATGGTCATACTCAATGGCGTAGCCCGGCTGCAGGATCGAAACATGCTCCAGCCCCGGGATCGTGCGAATGAAAGCCGTCTGAACATCCTCTGGCAGGGACGTCGAAATCCCGTTAGGATAAATTGTATCGTCATCCAGGCCTTCCGGTTCCAGGAAGATTTGGTGACCGTCGCGCTCCCCGAACTTGACAATCTTGTCCTCGATCGACGGGCAGTAACGCGGTCCGACGCCTCCGATCTGCCCGGAATACATCGCCGATTTCTGCAGATTGTCGGAGATAATCCTGTGTGTCGCGTCAGTGGTCCGCGTCACGCCGCATTCGATCTGGCGATTGAGAATGCGATCGGTCATAAAGGAGAATGGAACCGGATCTTCATCGGCGCCCTGCCGGCCCACCGCTTGCCAATCAATGGTCTTGCCATCCAGGCGGGCGGGTGTCCCGGTCTTGAGACGGCCAAGGCGCAGACCAAAACGCTCCAAGGTCGCGGATAGGCCGAGAGATGGTTCTTCACCAACCCGGCCCGCCGGTATCTTGCGATTGCCGATATGAATGAGCCCCCGCAGGAATGTTCCGGTCGTCAGAACAACAGCGCCACTGGAAAACACACGCCCATCGCCCAGAACAACACCGCTGACGCGACCGTCCTGCAGTTGCAGATCGAAAGCATCGCCCTCGACCACGTCGAGACCGGCAATCGACTGAATCTCGGCCTGCATGGCCAGACGGTACAGTTTGCGATCTGCCTGCGTTCTCGGCCCGCGGACTGCTGGCCCCTTTCGGCGATTCAGCAGACGAAACTGGATACCGGCGGCGTCCGCGACCCGACCCATCAGGCCATCCATGGCGTCGATTTCGCGAACGAGATGGCCTTTGCCCAGGCCGCCGATCGCGGGGTTGCACGACATCACGCCAATGGTGTCGCGTTTGTGCGTCACCACGGCTGTTCGCGCACCCATGCGCGCTGAGGCGCTTGCCGCTTCGCAGCCGGCATGCCCGCCGCCGATCACTATTACATCGTAATCACTCATCCGGACCGTCTCCACACGGTATCTTCACGGCGTAGAATCGTTTCACGTGAAACATCGCTCAAGACTCGCCTGCGTTGTAAAGACTATATCTATTTCCCGATGCAAAATTCGGAGAAAATCACATCAAGAAGATCTTCGACATCGACGCGGCCGGTAATCCTGCCCAGCGCATCGCTTGCCTGCCGCAGAAATTCCGCTTGAATATCTAGGCCGCTATCAAATTGCGCAAAACTCATTTCCAGCGCGCTATGAGCCTGCTGCAGGCAGCTGACATGTCTCTTCCGTGACGGCAGCGACATGGCGCTCTTTCCCGACACATCGGGCAGATAGCTCGTCAGAACCGCGATGAGCCGGTCCATGCCGGCTCCGGTGATCGTCGATATCAACACATCGGCGTCGGCCTTATCCCACAAAACGGGGTCGCGATCAACTTTGGTTCCGACACGCAGCACCGGCTTGCCTTCCTCGCTGGAGGTCAGTTGCATGAACCCCACAGGCGTATCGGCCAGCAGCAACACAATATCAGCCTCGGCCAAGGTCACATAAGCACGGCGGATGCCTTCCTTCTCGACAATATCCTCCGTCTGTCGAAGGCCTGCAGTATCGAATAAGCGTACACTGAATCCGGCTAAGGAAAGATCAACCGATAGCACATCGCGTGTTGTCCCAGCGACATCAGTGACAATCGCGACGTCTCGCTTCGCGAGGTAGTTCAGCAGGCTAGACTTTCCCGCATTTGGCTCACCGGCGATGACGATCTTCAAACCGTCGCGAATAATTTCCGCAACGCCGACGCCGGAAAGATGATCAGCGATTTCATCCTTCAACACGCGCATATCGGCCCAGATACGGGCGGCAACCGATCCCGGAACATCGTCCTCGTCAGCGAAATCCAGTTCCGCTTCGATCATCGCGCGCGCATGGGTGAGCCTGCGGGCCCAGCCTTGGTACAGCGCCGACAACTTTCCGCTCGAGTGTTCCTGTGCGAGCCTGCGCTGCATCTCGGTTTCGGCCGTGATCAGATCAGCAAGGCCTTCGATCTCAACGAGGTCAAGTTTTCCGTTGTGAAAGGCACGGCGCGAAAACTCTCCGGCTTCCGCATGTTTCAGGCCGGGCAGGGAGGAAAGTTCACTCAGGATCGCATCCACGACAGCCCGGCCACCATGAACCTGGAGTTCGGCACAATCTTCCCCCGTGAAGGATGCCGGCGCCGGAAAATACAGGACCAATCCCTGATCGAGCACTGAACCGTTTCGATTGCGAATCGACTTCAGCGCAGCCTGCCGTGCCGGGGGTATTTCATCGCAAATCTGCTCGAGTGCCGAACGTGTATGGGGGCCACTCACGCGAATGACGGCCACGCCCGACGGCAAGCCGCCGGACGACAGCGCGTAAATGGTATCCGCAGGAATGCTTCGATGGCCCAATGCCGCAACGTCCTTGTCTCTATCTGGCGCCGTCGCTTCAGCAAACGACACTTTCACTTTTTATCACGGGCCTAGAATCCGGCTACTGTTGATTGATCCTGAAACACAAAAGCCCAGGCTGAGCCTGGGCTTTATGCTGACATCGGCGTGCCGGTCAGGTGTTCATCGAATCGAAGAAGTCGCCATTGGTCTTGGTCTGCTTCAGCTTGTCGATCAGGAACTCGATCGCGTCGGTGGTGCCCATCGGCGCAAGGATGCGGCGCAGAACAAAGATCTTCTGCAGATCCTGGCGCGGCACAAGCAGGTCTTCCTTGCGGGTACCGGACTTCAGAATATCCATCGACGGGAAGATGCGCTTGTCGGCGACCTTGCGATCGAGCACGATTTCCGAGTTTCCGGTGCCCTTGAATTCTTCGAAGATGACTTCGTCCATGCGGCTGCCGGTATCGATCAGGGCCGTTGCAATGATCGTCAGCGAACCACCTTCCTCGATGTTGCGAGCGGCACCGAAGAAGCGCTTCGGGCGCTGCAGGGCGTTGGCGTCCACACCACCCGTCAGGACCTTGCCCGACGACGGCACGACCGTGTTGTAGGCGCGGCCGAGGCGAGTGATCGAATCGAGCAGGATGACGACGTCACGGCCATGTTCGACCAGGCGCTTGGCCTTCTCGATGACCATTTCGGCGACCTGGACGTGGCGCGTTGCCGGCTCGTCGAAGGTCGAGGAGACGACTTCGCCCTTTACCGAGCGCTGCATGTCCGTCACTTCTTCCGGCCGTTCGTCGATCAGGAGAACGATCAGGTAGCATTCCGGATGGTTAGCGGTGATCGAATGGGCGATGTTCTGCAGAAGAACAGTCTTACCGGTGCGCGGCGGCGCCACGATCAAGCCGCGCTGGCCCTTGCCGAGCGGAGCGATCAGGTCGATGACACGGGCAGACAGGTCCTTGGAGGTCGGAACCTCGAGTTCCATCTTGAAGCGCTCGTTCGGATAGAGCGGCGTCAGGTTGTCGAAATGGACCTTGTGGCGGATCTTTTCGGGATCCTCGAAATTGATCGTGTTGACCTTGAGAAGGGCAAAATAACGCTCGCCTTCCTTCGGCCCGCGGATCGGACCTTCGACCGTATCGCCGGTCTTCAACGAGAAGCGGCGGATCTGCGAGGGCGAGATGTAGATGTCGTCCGGGCCTGGCAGGTAGTTGGCGTTGGCGGAACGCAGGAAGCCGAAGCCGTCCTGCAGCACTTCGACGACACCTTCGCCGATGATCTCGACATCCTGGCTTGCGAGCATTTTCAGGATCGCGAACATCAGTTCCTGCTTGCGCATGACACTGGCGTTTTCGACCTCGACCGACTCGGCAAAAGCCAGCAGATCGGTCGCGGATTTGTTTTTAAGTTCTTGTAGCTTCATTTCAGCCATGAAGGGGACCACACTTGGAATTCGAAAGGAAAAATCGGCGTGTCTGATGTAAGGGGAGCTGCAGCGGAAGGGGCAGGCTCTTAACGTTTACATATGCCACGAAAGAGGAGATGGCGGGAAAATAGCGATTCACTCGGTGCGCCGCAAGGGGTTTACGGTAATTACCGGAACTTTCCTTTCAACGCCTCCGCGTCAGAAAGGTTTCACCACCGCCATGACGACAATCAGGATCATCAGGAGCGTCGGAGCCTCGTTCATCAGCCGCCAATAGCGGGCGCTGCGCGTGTTTTCATCCCGGGCAAAAGCCCGCACCGCGCGGGAAAACGAGATGTGGACGGCGGTCAGCAGAACGACAAACAGAAGTTTCGCATGCAGCCAGCCGCCCTGGAAACCGTAAACGCTCCAGGCGAGATAGAGACCGAGCATCCAGCTGATCATCATGGCCGGGTTCATGATGACCTTCAAAAGCCGCCGCTCCATCATCTTGAACGTCTCGGACTGCTCCGAGCCCGGCGCCGCATCGGTGTGATAGATGAACAGCCGCGGCATGTAGAGCAGCGCGGCCATCCACGACATCACCGCGATGATGTGCAGCGCCTTGATCCAGAGATAGAGGTTGTCGGGCTGCCAAAGGAACAACACGACCAGCAGCGCCAGGAATAACGCAATGGCGATGAAGGCACGCGCGCGTGCCCTGTTGCCGGGCCGGGCGTCGGTCTGGCGCTCGGTCATGCCTTTGCTCCGCGCACCCGCGCAACGAGACGGGAGACGTGTTCAGGGTCCGCCTGCGGGGTGATCCCGTGTCCGAGATTGAAGATCAACGGACCGTTGCCGAGGGCTTGCAGGATCGCGTCGATCCCCTCGTCCAGTGCTCGCCCGCCGGCCACGACCCGCATCGGATCGAGATTGCCCTGAACCGGACCGTCCTTCTGAAGCTCGGCGGCAAAGGCAAGCGGCACCGACCAGTCGAGACCGATCGCATCCGCATCCGTACCCTGCCGGTAGTCTTTCAGGAGAATGCCTGCGCCTTTGGCAAAGGCGATGATCTTCGCATTGGGCCTGCGCGACCGCACGCTGTCAATCATTCGGCGAACGGGTTTGACGGCGTAGCGCAGAAACTCCTGCTCGCCGAGAACACCCGCCCAGGAATCGAATATCTGCACGGCGTCCGCGCCCGCATCGATCTGCTCGACGAGGTAATCGGCCGAGACTTCGGCAAGCACCGCAAGCAGCTGATCGAAGGCTTCAGGGTGGCGATAGGCGAAAAGCCGCGCCGGTGCCTGGTCCGGTGTCCCATGCCCGGCAATCATGTAGGTCGCCACCGTCCAGGGTGCTCCGCAGAAACCAAGCAACGTCGTTTCCTGCGGCAATTCACGGCGCAACCGGGAAACCGTTTCGATGACTGGCTTCAAATGACCGGCGACCGGCCGGACGTCGAGTTTCACAATATCCGCGACATCGAGCGGATCCATGCGCGGTCCATGCCCTTCCTCGAAGCGCACATTACGTTTCAACGCATCCGGGATGACCAGGATATCTGAAAACAGGATAGCAGCATCAAATGCATATCGCCGGATCGGCTGCAGCGTCACTTCGACGGCGAGCTCCGGTGAATAACAGAGATCGAGAAAACTTCCGGCCGTCGCTCTCGTCTGTCTGTATTCGGGAAGATACCGGCCTGCCTGCCGCATCAGCCAGATCGGGGGAGGTGACAGGGTTTCACCGTTCAACACCTGTAGCACCTTGCGGCTTGTCGCAGTCACCGGACACGTTCTCCCACTATAAAAGATATCTATATCTAAGGTTTCTATTTCTTAGAGTCGGTGACTATCAAGGATTAAAAACTGTCCGGCCCTTTTCCACATTCGTCCCTGCTGCTGCGCAAACCAGAACGGTTTTCGGCAGGTTCGCCCCGAGATTGGGGACAATCGTAAAAAGCCCGGATGATTCAAAAACTTGCTTTCTCACCTGCGGGTCTAGTTGGATGTGGATAACCGGTGAATCAACGTGACACTTTGTCCAGCCATGAGTCTTCTCCACAGGGCCCGGAAATCTGCTTCCCGAGATTCCCGATTGTGAATAACTCGCCGGTTTTCCCCTTGCCTTTGAAACGCGCCGGCTCTTAGCTGTGACTGTCCCGGTTTATCAACAGCTCCCGGAGAATAGCGTGGAGAACCAGAAAAACTATTTCCACCTGCACCTGATCTCCGATTCGACCGGCGAGACGCTGATCGCGGCGGGCAGGGCCGCGGCCGCGCAATTCCAGTCCTCGCATGCGCTGGAGCACGTCTACCCGCTGATCCGCAATCGCAAGCAACTGATGCAGGTGATGGAGGCCGTCGATGGCGCCCCCGGCATCGTGCTCTATACGATCGTTGACCGCGAGCTCGCCGACATCATCGACGTGACCTGCAAGGAGATGGGGCTGCCTTGCGTCTCGGTGCTCGACCCGATCATCGAGCTCTTCCAGTCCTATCTCGGCGCTACGTCGCGGCGTCGCTCCGGCGCCCAGCATGTGATGGATGCGGATTATTTCGCACGGATCGATGCGCTGAACTTCACCATGGATCACGATGACGGACAGCTGCCGGCCGATTTCAACGATGCGGATGTCGTCCTGATCGGCATCAGCCGGACATCGAAAACGCCGACCAGCATCTATCTTGCCAATCGCGGCATCAAGACCGCCAACATTCCGATCGTGCCTGGCGTTCCCTTGCCGGACCGGTTGATGGAGGCGACCAAACCGCTGGTCGTCGGTTTGATCGCGACGGCCGACCGGATTTCCCAGGTCCGCCAGAACCGCGTTCTCGGTACCGCGTCCCACAATTTTCGCGCCGAGGATTATGTCGACCGCGCCTCGATCGCCGAGGAACTGAAATATGCAAGGTCGCTTTGCGCGCGCAACAACTGGCCGACGATCGACGTGACGCGTCGGTCCATCGAGGAAACGGCGGCGGCGATCGTTGCCCTGCGGCCCCGGCTGCGTTAAGGCGGGCGCGATCAATCAGGATATGAAGACAATGGCAAGCTCTCTTGTCCTCGCTTCGGCGAGCCCGTTCCGGCGCATGCTACTGGAAAATGCCGGTATCCGCTTTCAGGCGCAGGCCGCTGCGATCGATGAACGGGCAATCGAAAATCAGATCGAGGGGAGTGGCAGTTCGCCGGAAGAGGTGGCGCTGGTCCTTGCCGAAGCCAAGGCGAGACATGTCGGGGAAGCCTTTCCTGATGATATCGTCATCGGCTCGGACCAGACTATGTCGCTTGGCCAACGCGTCTATCACAAGCCGAGGGACATGCAGGAAGCGGGCGATCACCTAATGTCGCTCTCCGGCCAGACCCACCAGCTGAACAGCGCGATCGTCCTTACCCGCGGAAACGATATTCTCTGGAAGCATGTGTCCTCCGCACGGATGACTGTGCGGACGTTGAGTGCCGACTTCATATCGCGTCATCTCGAGCGGGTGGGTGAGAAGGCGCTGTCGAGTGTCGGCGCCTATCAGCTCGAGGGAGAAGGCATCCAGCTTTTCGAGAAGATCGAGGGAGACTATTTCACCATTCTGGGTTTGCCGATGTTGCCACTTCTTGCCAAACTGAGGGAACTGCGGGTGATCGATGCGTGATTCACGTGAAACATTTGTTAACCATGCCTTCGTCACAGGCTATCCTGTCAAGCATTCCCGCTCGCCACTGATCCACGGCTACTGGCTGAAACAGCTTGGATTGGAGGGCAGCTATCGCACCCATGAAGTTGCACCCGAAGCGTTTTTCGATTTCATCGTTTCACTCAGAAACGGGCAATCCGGCTATGTCGGTGGAAACGTCACCATCCCGCACAAGGAGCTGGCCTTTACGCTTGCCGACCGGCCCGACGAGCTGAGCGACGAGATTGGCGCCGCCAATACCCTTTGGGTCGAGGATGGGCTGGTACACGCCACGAATACGGACGGGCATGGATTTACCGCCAATCTCGATGAGCGCTGTCCGGGTTGGGATGGAGCCGACACCGCGGTCGTCCTCGGTGCTGGCGGTGCGAGCCGGGCGGTGATCCAGGCGGTGCGCGATCGCGGCATCAAGACCATTCACGTCATCAACCGGACGCAGGCCCGGGCGCAGGAACTGGCCGACCGGTTCGGGGCTGCGGTTCACGCCCAGCCCATGCAGGCCCTGTCCGAAGCGATGACCGATGCCGGTCTCTTCATCAACACCACGTCGCTTGGAATGGACGGCTCGGAGGCACCCGATATCGATTTCACGGTGATGAGACCCGGCAGCGTCGTCACGGACATTGTCTATGTGCCTTTGAAAACGCCGATCCTGCAGCAGGCCGAAGAACAGGGTTTTCCGATCGTCGATGGCCTTGGCATGCTTCTGCATCAGGCCGTTCCCGGTTTCGAGAAATGGTTTGGCAAGAGGCCGGAAGTGGATTCCACACTGCGGCAGATCATCATCGACGACATGGCGCGCCACGCATGATGATTCTTGGCCTCACGGGATCGATCGGCATGGGTAAATCCACTACTGCGAAGATGTTCGCGGATCTGGGTGTGCCGGTGAACGATGCCGATGCCGTTGTGCATTCGCTCTATCAGGGGGAAGCGGTCGGGCCGATCGAGGCGAAGTTCCCGGGGGCAACCAGGGACGGCGTGGTCGACCGGGCGGAACTGTCCCGACAGTTGAGTGAAAACCCGGCGCTTTTTCCGGCGCTTGAAGCGATCGTCCATCCGCTGGTGCGCGGGAAGGAAAACGACTTTCTCAAGTTTCATCGGGCTGCCGGAGCGCCGCTCGTGGTGCTCGACATCCCCCTGTTGTTCGAGACAAACGCGGAGGCGCGCGTCGATGCTGTTGCCGTCGTTACCTGCGATCCGGAGATCCAGCGGGAGCGGGTCATGAAAAGGCCGGGGATGACCGAGGAAAAATTCGCACTGATCCTCTCACGCCAGGTTCCTGATCAGGAAAAACGTGCGAAAGCGGATTACATCATCGACACGAGTGGTGAGCTTGATTCGACCCGGGCCCAAGTCGCGGTGATCGTCCAGACGCTGACCAGCCAGAAGGGGCCATGATGCGGGAAATCATTTTCGATACGGAAACCACGGGCCTCGACAACAGGCAGGACCGGGTCATCGAAATCGGCGGCATCGAACTCGACAATCATTTCCCGACGGGACGCTCCTTCCACGTTTATATCAATCCCGGTGACCGGAAAGTGCATCCGGATGCATTGGCGGTCCATGGGATCTCCGACGAGTTCCTCAAGGACAAGCCGGTTTTCGCCGGTATCGTCGACGACCTCATCGGATTTTTCGGCGAGGCGCGCTGGGTTGCGCACAATGCGACGTTCGATATGGGCTTCATCAACGCCGAGTTTGCCCGGCTTGGCCTGCCGCCGGTTGCCAATGATCTGGTGACCGACACGCTGGCGCTGGCCCGCCGCAAGCATCCGATGGGGCCGAATTCGCTCGACGCCCTCTGCCGCCGTTATGGGATCGACAACTCGCACCGGACCAAACACGGCGCGTTGCTCGACTCCGAGCTTCTGGCGGAAGTTTATATCGAGATGATCGGCGGAAGGCAGGCGGCACTCGGTCTGCTGTCCGGCGAGGGCCGGGGCGGGCAGGCCGCTGAATCCGATGACATCATCGTCGCCACCGGACAACGGCCACGTCCGCTCAGGCCCCGTTTGAGCATCGAGGAAATCGAAGCGCATGCGGCGCTTTTGGCCAAGATGGGCGCAAAAGCGATCTGGGCGAAATACGAACCCGCCAAATGAAAAATGCCGGTTGTGGACCCCAGCTGCTAACCGAAAGGTGGAATCACAGGAGTGATGTTCAACCGCTTGCAGATCGAAGATTGTGGGCGGTTTCCCCGCCGAAAACGTCTTGGTGAAGACCTTTAGGTACTCAACTGCTGCGCATTTTTGCGACGTCGCAATATCCGGCCGCAAAACCCTCGCTTTAGTCGAGAGGTCGTCGTAGATTATCCTGCCTAATCCTTTCTTCAGCTTCTTCGGCATAGGCTGACGACGATTTTGTCACGGAAATGCGTATGCCGCTCGTTCGACCTCTTACCCCTTCCTTTCGGTGACACGCGCGGATGGCTCACAGGAAACGCAGGCTGCAAAAGTCTGCAATTCAATTGATGCCGAAATCGGGATTTTCGCGACAGCGCTGCGCAGGGAAAAACGAGAGATCTGGAATCATGAAGATAGTACTCGTGATATTCTTTCTTACAACACGGAGCAGCTATCTCAACAACACAGAGACGAATGCGACTGACGATGCTTTTGATACGATTCAGTTTCTGGCTACCAACAACGGAGCTTGGCGTATCAAGACTTACGCGACAGATCAGGACGTGTATGTGTGGTCTGTTGGCGGAACGCCCGATGATATTGTCAGTTTAGCTCGCCAAAATACCGAGAAACACTATGGCGACGTGCTCTCGGAAGGCTATGTCATTGAGACTACGGACGGTGTTGAAGGCGTGAGGAGGGAACTTCGGAAGCGCGGGATTTCTGACCATTTGGAAATCGCCAAGAACGGCATGCTGTTCTGGACTCCAAGAGGTTCGCAATATCGGACCAGATCGAAGCCACAGTAACTGCGCAGGCTGCGGGGCTATTGCACATATCCTGACTTTCGCACCGTGAAAATCTGCCGTCCACTTGATGCGGTCGTGTGCTCGACCAGCGTAGTCACGAAATTCTCTAACCTTCGCGACAAAATCGTCGGTGCTGAAAGTTGAGAACATTTCTGTCGCAAAGATCACTCGCAAAACTCCGAATTTTGCACTGACCTTTGCGACGGAAGTATTCCACATTTAGGTTAGAGGTTGTGGACCGGGCATTTCTCTTCTGGACCTATTGGCACCGGATCAGTTCGTAGTGGCCGAAACCTGCGAACGGACCTTCTCTTCGGCCATGCGCTGGGTGAACATCTGGGCGAAATCGATCGGGTCGATCATCAGCGGCGGGAAGCCACCGTTGCGCGTCGCGTCGGAAACGATCTGTCGGGCAAACGGGAAGAGCAGGCGCGGGCACTCGATGAAGAGCAGCGGCAGCATGTGCTCCTGCGGGAAGCCGGTGACGCGGAAGACGCCGCCATAGGCGAGCTCGACGTTGAACAGCATCTTGTCGCCGTCCTTGGCTTCGGCATTCAGCGTCAGCACGACGTCGAATTCGGCATCCGACAGCGGATTGGCGTTGACGTTGACATTGATGTTGATCGACGGGGCCTTGTCGCGGGCCTGAAGCGAACGCGGTGCACCCGGATTTTCAAAGGAAAGGTCCTTGATGTACTGCGCCAGGATGTTCAGGGACGGGCTCTCGGCAGCGCCGCCATTGGTGTTGGATGTATCGGTCATAGGCCTTTTCCTTCGGACATGAATTTGGTGAGGCATCTAGCATTTCGCACCAGGGCTTACAACCCGGCGCCGCCCTTCACTTCAGGCGATCGCGCTCGTTCGGATCGGTACGTCCGCGCCCCTCGGTGCGCGAAAATTCATCCTCGTCGAGATCGATCACCTGTGGATCCGAGCGGCGTCTCGGATCGCGATCGGGCGCCGGCCCGCGTGAGAATCCGCCCATGCCGCCTGTCGTCACGATTGTCAGGCGGCTCTTGATCAAGGACCAGCCGATATCCCGGACGGCCGGGATGAAAAGCAAGAGCCCGATGATATCGCTGATGAAACCGGGAATGATCAAAAGGAAGGCGGCGATGACAATCATCACGCCATGCACGAGTTGCCGTCCCGGATCGGTGCCGGTCTGGGAGGCCTGCTGGATTTTCCTGAGCACCCCGAAGCCCTGGATGCGCAGGAGAACAGCACCCGCGATGGCGCTTCCGAGCACCAGCAACAGCGTCATGCCGACACCGACCTCCCGGCCGACGAAAATGAACGCTGCGATCTCCGCGAGCGGCATCAAAAGAAAAAGCAGCGGAATGATCAGAGTGCGCATTGTGTCCACTTGTGGCGAAAGGAGCCTGTCCTTGGCGGACCGGCAATTGCAAAGAAGTGATATAGTCGTTTGAATGATCGTGCCATGCAGACTATATGGGATGATTGCACGGCATATTAACAGCGGTTCTGGGTGGAAATGGGCTCTTTCGACTTCATCACATTGTTTTTCCTGGTCGCCGCGGTGATCATATTCCTCCAGTTGCGCAGCGTGCTGGGCAAGAGGACAGGCAACGAACGGCCTCCGGTCGATCCCTATTCACCGCGCGAGGCAGCCGATGGGCCGGAAGCATCGGGCAAGGTGGTGCAGTTGCCCCGCCGCGACGGCGCCAGCGAAGACATCTCTCGCTATGCCGAGATCGATGCCTTCACCAAGGCCGGAACGCCGCTCAATGATGCGCTGCGCCGGATGAGCGATGCCGATCCCGGCTTCGACCCGAAGGAATTCGTCAACGGCGCCAAGATGGCCTACGAGATGATCGTCATGGCTTTTGCCGACGGCGATCGCAAGACGCTCAAGGGCCTGCTCTCGCGCGAAGTCTACGAAGGTTTCGATGCCGCCATTGCCGAGCGCGAAGGCAAGGGCGAAGTGGTCAAGTCCACTTTCGTCGGCATCGAGAAGGCCGACATGGTGCATGCCGAGATCAAGGACAGCGAGGCTAACATCACGTTGCGCATCATCAGCCAGCTGATCTCGGCGACCTACGACAAGGCCGGTGCCATTGTCGATGGCGATGCAGAGGCCGTGTCCGAGGTCAACGATCTCTGGACCTTCTCGCGTGACACCCGCTCACGCGATCCGAACTGGAAGCTGATCGCTACCGAATCCGAAAACTGATCGGATCTGGGCGATGGATTTCGGTTTGCAGCGGGTCGATTTTTCCGGCCTTTCCGGTTGGCGCGAAGACAATCCGTTACCGCTGCTTGCAGCGCTTGGCCGCTGTCACCATCAGGTGACGGCGGTCAAGCCGCACAAGACGGGGTCGCTTGGCATAACGACCGCCGACCTGATGCCGGCCTATGAGGCGGCGGCGACTGCTGGTGTGGCGGATGAAAACGCCGCCCGGGCCTTTTTCGAAGAGCACTTCGTCCCCTTCAAGATCGTCCGCAAGGATGGTAGGCCGGGTTTCGTGACGGCCTTTTACGAACCGGAAGTCCTGGTCAGCGCGACGCCGGACGAGATTTATCGCTTCCCGTTCTATCGCCGTCCCGACGATCTCATCGAAATCGATGACGGCAACCGGCCCGTCGGCATGGATCCCTATTTCGCCTTCGGCCAGTCGAAGGCCGGCGTCATCGGCGAATATCCCGATCGCAAGGCGATTGAACAGGGCTATCTTGCCGGACGCGGACTGGAGATCGCCTATGCAAAATCCAAGGTCGACGTCTTCTTCACCCATGTCCAGGGCGCCGCGCGGCTTGTCTTCCCCGACGGATCGATGAAGCGCATCACCTATGCGGCAAAGACCGGCCATTATTTCTCCGCGACCGGGAAGCTTTTGATCGAGCGTGGCAAGATCGATGCGGACACCGTTTCGATGCAATCGATCCGGCAATGGCTGGATGATCATCCGGAAGAAGCCGACGAGGTACTCTGGCACAACCGCTCCTTCATCTTCTTCCGCGAGGCTGAGGTCGATGATAGTGGGCTCGGTCCCGTCGCGGCAGCCAAGGTGGCTTTGGAGCCCGGCCGTTCGCTTGCGGTCGACCGCCTCATTCACACCTTCGGCGTTCCCTTCTTCATCGCAAGCGACAGCCTGACCTCGATCGAGGGTGGCCGTCCGTTCCGGCGGCTGATGCTGGCGCTCGATACGGGTTCGGCCATCGTCGGCCCGGCCCGCGGCGACATCTTCACCGGCTCCGGCGACGAAGCAGGGCGCCTGGCCGGAGCGGTGCGCAACGACGCCGACTTTTTCATTTTCATTCCGAAGGCCGCAGCGGCAAGATACGGCCATGGCCAGGGATAAGAAACTTTCGAGCGAAGACCGGATATTGTGGGGCAAGGTTGCCCGCACCACTCGTCCATTGCCCGGCCGCATGGACGAGCTTGCCGAGTTCGAGGAGCTTGTTGCTGAACCCGAAAAGCCACCGGCACCGGTCATCAGGGAAGGCAAGTCGCTGGCGGAATCCTTCGGCGGCACTCCGGAAACGGTAAAGCGACCGCGCGTCCATCATCCGCTCGAAAAACCGGTCAAGCGCAAGCTGGCAAAGGGTCATCTAGCGATCGAGGCGCGGATCGATCTGCATGGCATGATCCAGAGCGAGGCGCATGGCTTCCTGTTGCATTTTCTCCTGCGGGCGCACGACCGCGGGCTGCGGCACGTGCTGGTCATCACCGGCAAGGGGACGTCGCTCGGCAGCGACGGCGCGTTGAAGCGGGCGGTGCCGATGTGGTTTTCGCTGCCGGAATTCCGCATGCTGATTTCCTCCTATGAAGCTGCGGCGCGCAATCACGGTGGTGATGGTGCGCTCTATGTTCGGCTGGCGCGGCCAAGGGGTTCGGCGCCATGACGCCCTTCGGCGAGGCGATGCACCGGCTGCGGCAGCAGAAGGGTGTGACGCAGAAACAGATGGCAGCCGGGATCGGTGTATCGCCTGCCTATCTGTCGGCGCTGGAGCACGGAAAGCGCGGTGCCCCGAGCTTCGAATTCCTGCAAAGGGTGGCTGGATATTTCAACGTCATCTGGGACGATGCCGACGAGCTTTTCGGACTTGCGGCCCTTTCCGATCCGAAAGTCGTGCTCGATACGTCCGGCCTCTCGCCCGCCCACACGGCCTTTGCCAACCGGCTTGCGGGGCGCATTCGCGGCTTACCCAGTGAAACCATCCGCATCCTGGAAGATGTTTTGGAAAAAGGCCGGTTTCCTGATAAGGAACTCTGATGATCCCCTGAATTCTGCCGCTTTCAGGCTGCACGGGATTTGGAACTCTGGACAAAATCCCTATATTCGGGGAGCGCCATCGAGGGGTGATTCGCACGGAATCCGATCTCCGAAGACATGGCATCAAAACCTGGAAAGACTTATAGCCGAATGACCGATTTGCCTGAAACCGAAGCCGGCGCAAACGCCGAATATGGTGCCGATTCCATCAAGGTCCTGAAGGGTCTCGATGCTGTCCGCAAGCGGCCGGGCATGTATATCGGCGATACCGACGACGGCTCCGGCCTGCACCACATGGTCTATGAAGTCGTGGACAATGCGATCGACGAAGCGCTGGCTGGCCATGCCGACATCGTGACGGTGACGCTCAATGCCGACGGCTCGGTGACGGTGACGGACAACGGCCGTGGTATCCCGACCGATATCCACACGGGCGAAGGCATTTCGGCTGCCGAAGTGATCATGACGCAGTTGCATGCGGGCGGCAAGTTCGACCAGAATTCCTACAAGGTCTCCGGCGGTCTGCACGGCGTCGGCGTCTCGGTGGTCAATGCGCTCTCGGTCAAGCTCAAGCTGAAGATCAAGCGCCAGGGCAAGATCCATGAGATCAGCTTCACCCACGGCGTTGCCGACGCGCCCCTGAAGGTGATCGGCGACAGCAACGGCGAAACCGGCACGGAAGTCACCTTCCTGCCGAGCACCGAAACCTTCACGATGATCGAGTTCGACTACGGCACGCTGGAACACCGGCTGCGCGAACTCGCCTTCCTGAATTCCGGCGTTCGCATCCTGTTGACCGACAAGCGCCACTCCGACATTCGCCAGGACGAAATGGTCTATGACGGCGGCCTCGAAGCTTTCGTCGCCTATCTCGACCGCGCCAAGAAGCCGCTGGTCTCGAAGCCGGTCGCGATCCGCGGCGAAAAGGACGGTATCACCGTAGAAGTCGCCATGTGGTGGAACGACAGCTACCACGAGAACGTGCTCTGCTTCACCAACAACATTCCGCAGCGTGACGGCGGCACCCATATGGCCGGCTTCCGCGGCGGCCTGACCCGCCAGATCGTTTCCTATGCCGACAGCTCCGGTATCATGAAGAAGGAAAAGGTCTCGCTTACCGGCGACGATTGCCGCGAAGGCCTGACGGCCGTTCTCTCGGTCAAGGTGCCCGATCCGAAATTCTCGTCGCAGACAAAGGACAAACTGGTTTCCTCGGAAGTCCGCCCTGTCGTTGAAAGCCTCGTCAACGAGGCGCTGAGCACCTGGCTCGAAGAACATCCGGGCGACGCGAAGATCCTCGTCGGAAAGGTCGTCGAAGCGGCCGCCGCGCGCGAAGCAGCCCGCAAGGCGCGCGAACTGACCCGCCGCAAGGGCGCGCTGGATATTTCATCGCTGCCGGGCAAGCTGGCCGACTGTTCAGAACGCGATCCGGCAAAGTCGGAACTCTTCTTGGTGGAAGGGGACTCCGCTGGCGGTTCGGCCAAGCAGGGCCGTTCGCGCGAAAACCAGGCGATCCTGCCGCTGCGCGGTAAAATTCTGAACGTCGAGCGCGCCCGCTTCGACAAGATGCTGTCGAGCCAGGAAATCGGCACGCTGATCACGGCACTTGGCACGTCGATCGGCAAGGATGAATTCAACCCGGAAAAGCTGCGCTACCACAAGATCATCATCATGACCGATGCTGACGTCGACGGCGCCCATATCCGCACCCTTCTGCTGACCTTCTTCTTCCGGCAGATGCCGGAGCTGATCGAGCGCGGTCATCTCTATATTGCCCAGCCGCCGCTCTATAAGGTGGCGCGCGGTAAGTCGGCGCAGTACCTGAAGAACGAAGCGGCGCTGGAGGAATATCTGATTTCGATGGGCCTCGAGGACGCGTCGCTAGAACTCGGCTCGGGCGAGGTTCGGGTCGGGCAGGATCTGCGCGAAGTTATCCTTGACGCGCTGCGTCTGCGTTCGCTGGTCGAAGGCCTGCATTCGCGCTACAGCCGCTCGGTCGTCGAGCAGGCGGCGATTGCCGGGGCGCTCAATCCGGAACTCAACCAACATACCGAGCAGTCGGAAGCAACGGCAGCCGAGGTCGCGAAGCGCCTTGACCTGATCGCTGAAGAAACTGAACGCGGCTGGACGGCCGTCGTCGCCGGCGATGGTGGGCTGCGTTTCGAGCGCATGGTGCGCGGCGTCAAGGAAGTGGCCTTACTCGACATGGCCTTGATCGGTTCGTCCGATGCCCGCCATATCGATCAGCTGACGCCGCGCCTGAAGGAAATCTATGCGATCCCGCCGGTCCTGCGGCGCAAGGATAGCGCCCTGGAAATCAGCGGCCCGCGTGCGCTTCTCGACGCGATATTCGCCAGTGGCCGCAAGGGGCTGACGATGCAGCGTTACAAGGGTCTCGGCGAAATGAATGCCGAACAACTCTGGGAAACGACGCTCGATCCGAACATCCGCTCGCTGCTGCAGGTGAAGGTCCACGATGCCACCGATGCCGATGGCCTGTTCTCGCGCCTGATGGGCGACGAAGTCGAGCCGCGCCGCGATTTCATCCAGGAAAATGCGCTTAGCGTCGCCAACCTCGATATCTGATCGCACGGCATGGACTGCCTGAAATTGAAAACCACGCCTCCGCAAAAAGGCGTGGTTTTCTTTCTTTGAGCTCAGTCGGCCTTGAAGGTGCCGTTGAAGGCGACTTCCGAAAGCGGGCGGCGCGGGCTTGGGGTTTCGCGCGCCTGCAGATAATCGGGCAGCTGCGACTTGTCGCCAAGGCGGCCGATGGCGGCAGCGGCTTCAACACGATAGCCTTCCGGAATGCCGAGAATTTCGACGGCCTTGTCGAAATGCAGACCGGTCATGCCGTGGGCCTGAAAGCCGAGCAGTTGGGCCTGATGAGCGATGGCGCTCCAGGCGGCACCGGTATCGAAGCTGTGGCTGTAAGAAGGCTTTTCCTCCGTCGTTCCCGGTGCAGCAAAATGGGTCTTGGAAATGAAGATGACGAGGGCGGAAGCGGATTTCGCCCAGCCCTGGTTGAACTCGTTGAGGATCGGGAAGAGTTTGTCCCATTCTGCAGTCCCCCGCAGGGCATAGGCGAAACGCCATGGCTGCGAATTGTAGGCCGAAGGAGCCCAGCGGCCGGCTTCGAGGATGGTCAGGAGTTCGGTTTCGGAGATAGTCTCGCCGGTGAAGGCACGCGGCGACCAACGGTTGAGAAAGCTCGGCTCGATCGGATAGTCGGCCTGACGATAGTTGCTGGAGGTGGTCATGATCATTCATTCCTGTCTTGGGAGGTCGGAAGGTCGTAAAAAAAACGGACGTAGTCCGTATATAGCGATTGAGCACATCCCCGATAGGAACCTGTTTGGAGATGGACCGTTTCCAATATGAAGACAAAGCGCCAAGCTGGGGTGGATGGCCTGCAATCGGCATGGCGGAAACGAATGCAGAAACGGCGTTCGGGGCCATTGTCGAACGACAGAAAAAAGTTGTATAAGTTCTGTAGATTTTTTCCAAGCAAAGGAATGCCGCTGATGACCGTGACCCTGAAAGACCCTTCGCTGTTCCGCCAGGCCGCCCTCATCGGCGAAAACTGGATCGATGCCGACCCGAACAATGCTATCGAAGTGAACAACCCCGCCACCGGCGAGATCATCGGCCGCGTGCCGAAGTTGGGCGCAGCCGAAACCAAGGCAGCGATCGAGGCAGCGCGGATCGCGCAGAAGGGTTGGGCGGCGCGTACCGCCAAAGAGCGCTGCGCCGTTCTGCGCAAATGGTACGACCTGATGATCGACAACAAGGACGATCTCGGCCGCATCCTGACGCTCGAACAGGGCAAGCCGCTGGCCGAGGCAACCGGAGAAATCGTCTATGGCGCGAGCTTCATCGAATGGTTTGCCGAGGAAGGCCGCCGCATCTATGGCGACATGATCCCCGGCCACCAGCCGGACAAGCGCATCATGGTGATGAAGCAGCCGATCGGCGTTGTCGCCGCCATCACCCCGTGGAATTTCCCGAATGCGATGATCACCCGCAAGGCTGGCCCGGCTTTCGCTGCCGGTTGCGCCATGGTGTTGAAGCCGGCGGCACAGACCCCGTTCTCGGCGATCGCGATTGCGATCCTCGCCGAGCGAGCCGGTCTGCCGAAGGGCCTCTTTTCCGTCATCACCGGCTCGGCCCGCGAGATCGGCGGCGAGATGACGTCGAACCCGGTGGTGCGCAAGCTGACCTTCACCGGCTCGACCGAGGTCGGCACCGAGCTCTACAAACAGAGCGCGCCGACGATCAAGAAGCTCGGCCTGGAACTCGGCGGTAATGCGCCGTTTATCGTCTTCGATGACGCCGATCTCGATGCCGCCGTCGAAGGCGCGCTGATCGCCAAATACCGCAATAACGGCCAGACCTGCGTCTGCGCCAACCGCATCTACGTCCAGGACGGCGTCTACGATGCTTTTGCACAAAAACTGGCGGCTGCAGTGGGCAAGCTGAAGACCGGCAACGGTTTCGACGAAGGCGTCATTCTCGGGCCGCTGATCGACAAGGCAGCGCTTGCCAAGGTCGAGGAACATATTGCCGACGCCGTCGGCAAGGGTGCGCGCGTCCTGCAGGGCGGCAAGAAGCATGCGTTGGGCGGCACCTTCTTCGAGGCGACGATCCTTGCCGACGTGACCAGGGATATGGCGGTTGCCAAGGAAGAGACATTCGGCCCGCTCGCGCCGCTGTTCCGCTTCAAGACCGAAACGGATGTCATCGAGCAGGCCAACGACACCGAATTCGGTCTCGCGTCCTATTTCTACGCCAAGGATCTGTCCCGCGTCTTCCGCGTCGCAGAGGCGCTGGAATATGGCATGGTCGGTGTCAACACCGGCCTGATCTCGACGGCGGAAGCGCCGTTCGGCGGTGTCAAGCTGTCGGGCCTCGGCCGCGAAGGCTCGAAGTACGGCATCGAGGAATTCACCGAAATCAAATATGTCTGCCTCGGCGGCATCGCCTGATCCAGGGGATCAGGACACCGGAAGGGCCGGCTGGAGAAATCCTGCCGGCCTTTCCGTTTTCTGGCACATCACCAGAATTCGGGGGCGGGTCTCGACGGAAACTGCTTCACAGGTGCTGCAAGGGCGTTTTAAGTAGCGGTGAAAGCTGCAGGGAGAGACAACGATGCCAGCCCCGAAAAACACGTTCAAGGCCGCGATCCGCCAGGATCAGTTCCAGCTTGGTCTCTGGGTCGCGCTGGCAAGCCCTTATGCGGCGGAAGTTGTCTCGGGCAGCGGTTACGACTGGCTGCTGATCGACGGTGAGCACGGGCCGAACGACATTCCGCTCCTGTCTGCGCAGATAGCGGCGGTGGCGCGTTCCGGGAGCCATCCGATGGTGCGGTTGCCAATCGGTGAAACCTGGATGATCAAGCAAGTCCTCGATACCGGCGCGCAGACATTGCTGATCCCGATGGTCGAGAGCGTCGAGCAGGCGCAGGCGCTGGTGCGCGCCGTCCGCTATCCGCCGCACGGTATTCGCGGCGTCGGTGCAGCACTCGGCCGGGCCTCGCACTTCAGCCGGATCGGCGACTATCTCGAGACCGCCAATGACGAAATCTGCCTGATCGTGCAGATTGAAAGCCGGGCGGGACTGGCAGCGCTCGACGATATTGCCGCGCTCGACGGGGTCGACGGGCTTTTCATCGGTCCTTCCGACCTCGCTGCCGACATGGGCTTTCTCGGCCAGCCGGGCCATCCAAAAGTGACCGCCGCCATCAAGGATGCATTCGAGCGAATCAAAAAGGCCGGTAAAGCCCGTGGGATCATGACGCTCAGCCTCGATCAGGCTCGCCTCTATCGCGACATGGGCGCGAATTTCATGGCGATCGGCACCGATGTGACGCTGCTCGTCAACGCCACGACGCGGCTGCGGGAGGATTTTCTTACCGGTGGTGGGACCGAAGCCAAGCCGGTGGCTGGCTACTAATCCGCGGCTTTGCCATTTCCCTCAGTTTCGGTTTCGCGGTGCCCCGACCTTACGCCCGGAAGTCGGCAAGCCACGTCCAGCAACGGATTGGAATCATCGGTGTGAATCCGGCTATTGAATGGATTGAAGCAGGGTTTCGCGGGCGGAGCGCAGATGCCGGCGGCAAGCGGCTTCGACCTGTGCCGCGTCCCGCGTCTTGAGTGCCGCGATGTAGGCGAGGTGCTCTTCCATCGCCCGGGCGTTGCGTTCGCGCGCATTCGTCTTGTTCCACTGGTAATGATAGTGGAAGACGATGGCGATGATGTCGTAGAAATCGACGATGAAGCGATTGCTGGAGGACCTGTGCACGAGCAGGTGAAAGCGCTCGTCGAGTTCGGAGAACTCGTTATAGCGATTGTCGATGTCGGCCAGTATCTCGTGGTGCAGCGCCTCGATTTTCTCCAGCTCCAGCCATGCCGGATGATCGGGATCCAGGGCCGCAAAACTTGCAGCAGAGCGCAGCTCGAACATTTCGCGCACCTCCGTGAGTTCCAGCGCAAATTCTCGGGTAAAGCCCTTGAGGACCCAGTGGCTGTTCGGCCGCTTCTCGATCAGCCCGAAGCGGCTGAACCGGATGAGGAACTCGCGCACGCTGGTCGTGCCGGTGCCGATGTCGCGGGCAAGTTCCAGCTCGTTGATCTGCATGCCCGGTTCGGCACCGCCGGCGAGAATCCGGCGCATGAAACTGCGCTCGATGATGTCGGACAGGGAATCGGTTTCTTCGGCCGGGTAATAGTCGTCGGCCCTTGGCTGCCGCAGAACCATCTTTGCCCGCTTGTCCCAGGAGATCAGCTGCAGCTCTTCCATCCGCGTGAGGATCGCCCTTATGGTCGTGCGGCTGACGCCGAGCGTCGCACCGAGTTCCGGCTCGGACGGCAAGGCCGAGGTTTCCGCAAGCAGCTTGAGGCAGCGGTTGAAGGCGTCCTTGAAGACGGTGTTCTGTTTCGCCATGATTTTGCCGGCCGGATAGGGGGTTTCTGTCAATCGAATCGAGGATTCCTGGTTCGACGTGTGAGGCTGCTCTATCCGGTCCGTCTGGCCCTGTCGCTGCCTGGCATCCGAAGTTTCATGGCTGTTTCGGTCCTTGATTTTGTTTTGCCGTGGCCGTTGCATTTTTTGCTGCCGCCCTCTGAGGCGTATAATACCCATTGACGGAAAACTGTCTATTGTAGATAAAAGACAAAAGTGAACGGGTACGCTCGGCCAGCAAGATAAGCCGCCAAGGGAGATACCAAGGGTGACCGCACCTTCCTTTATCGTTTTGTCGCCGCAAGACAATGTCGCCGTTGCCTCGCTCGCTATCGAGCCGGGCGGCGAACTGCCGGATGGGGTGCGCGCGGCGGCGAAGATCGATCCGGGCCACAAGGTGGCGATCCATCGGGTCGGTGTTGGCGAACCCGTCGTCAAATACGGCCAGGCGATCGGCCGCGCGACGGCCGATATCGCGCCCGGTGACCATGTCCATTCGCACAATCTTGCCTTCGATCAGGACCGCCTGTCGATCGGCGCGCCGGTGCCGCCGGAAGCGGCAAGTACTGCCGATAAGGCGCGCACCTTCATGGGTTATCGCCGCGCCGACGGCCGCGCCGCGACCCGCAATTTCATCGGCATCATCGCCAGCGTCAACTGTTCCACCACGGTCTGTCGTGCCATTGCCGAGGAGGCCAATAAGACCATCCTGCCGCGTTATGACGGGATCGACGGCTTCGTGCCCATCGTCCACGATCAGGGCTGCGGCATGAGCTCGACCGGCGACGGCATGAAGAACCTGCACCGGACGCTCGCCGGCTATACCCGCCACGTGAATTTCGGCGGCGTGCTGATGGTTGGCCTCGGATGCGAGGTCAACCAGTTGACCCTTTACGGCCAGAGCGGTTCAGGCGCAGGAAAGCGCCATTTCAACATCCAGGACGCCGGCGGCTCGCGCCGGGCTGTTGCGCGGGCTCTCGGCGTGCTCGAGGAGATTGCCCAGGAAATCGGCACCGCCAGGCGCATTCCGATCCCCGTCAGCGAAATCATCGTCGGCCTGCAATGCGGCGGCTCGGACGGGCTCTCGGGCATCACGGCAAATCCGGCCTTGGGCGCCGCGGTCGATATTCTCGCGGGCGCCGGCGGAACGGCGATCCTGTCGGAAACGTCGGAAATCTATGGCGCCGAGCATCTGTTGCGCAGCCGCGCGGTGAACGAGGACGTGGCACAGAAGCTCGACGGGTTGATCTCCTGGTGGGAAAGCTACGTCGAGATGCATGGAGCCTCGCTCGACAACAATCCTTCGCCGGGCAACAAGCGCGGCGGGCTGACGACCATTCTCGAAAAATCGCTCGGGGCCGTCGCCAAGGGCGGCCGCTCACCGCTGACGGCGGTCTATCACTATGCCGAGCGGGTGACGGAGCACGGGCTCGTCTTCATGGATACGCCCGGCTACGATCCAGTGTCGGCGACCGGGCAGGTTGCCGGTGGCGCCAATGTGATCACCTTCACCACCGGGCGCGGCAGTTGTTTCGGCTCGCGTCCCTGTCCCTCGATCAAGCTGACGAGCAACACCGCGCTCTATCAGGCCATGGAAGAGGACATGGATATCGATTGCGGCACCATTGCAACGGGCGACGCGACGATCGCGGGCATGGGGCGCGAGATCTTCGAGCTGATCATCGACACGGCCTCCGGCAAAAAGACCAAGAGCGAGCTGTTCGGCTACGGTGACAATGAATTCGTGCCCTGGCACCTCGGCGCGACACTCTGACGAAACGATCGTTGGAGCGGAGGAGACATTCAATGCAGACAAGAAAGATCGGCAAGACGGATCTCTCCGTCACCGAATACAGTTTCGGCACAGCACCACTGGGCGGCATGTACCGCGCCTGCCCGCGCGAAGTGGCGATGGAGACGCTCGCTGCCGCCTGGGATGCGGGCCTGCGGTTCATCGACACGGCGCCCTGGTACGGCTTCGGTCTGGCGGAGCGACGGGTCGGGGATTTCCTGCGCGACAAGCCGAAGGGCAGTTATGTTCTGTCGACGAAGGTCGGCCGGCTGCAGCGCCCTGTACCAGACGACAAGGTCCCGAGCTACGGCTTTGTCGATCCACTGCCCTTCGATACGGACTATGACTATTCCTATGACGGCATCATGCGGTCGGTTGATTTCAGCTATGCCCGGCTTGGGCTGAACCGCATCGATATCCTCTTCGTGCACGATATTGGCGTCTACACGCATGGCGCAGAGCGGAATGCCGTCTATCTCCGCCAGCTTTTCGAAGGTGGGCTGAAAGCACTGGAAGAGCTGAAATCGAGCGGCACTATTTCTGCCTATGGTCTCGGCGTCAACGAAGTGCCGGTCTGCCTCGATGTGATGGCTGAGGCGGATATCGACTGCATCCTTCTGGCCGGGCGTTATACGCTGCTCGATCGCACCGCTACCGCCGAATTGCTGCCCCTTTGCGAGAAAAAGACGACCTCGCTGGTGGTTGGCGGTGTTTTCAATTCGGGTATTCTGGCAACAGGCCCGGTTGAGGGATCGCATTTCGACTATATGCCGGCGGACCGGGAGGTTCTGGACAAGGTGGGGGCGATGGAGAAGATCGCCGCCGCGCAAGGGCTGCCGATTGCGGCACCCGCCATCCAGTTTCCGCTGCAGAATCCTGTGGTGTCCTCAGTCCTGCTCGGAACGGCAAAACCGTCGAGCCTGACACGCAATATGGAATTGACGGAGCGGCGCCTGCAGCCGGGAGACTTCGCTGCCTACGAAGCGCATACGCTGGTGGCGCCGGAACTGGGAACGGAAGCGGTGCGGGTTTAGCCGGATCACGAAAGGAAAGTGAATGCTGAAGGGAATACATCCATTGCTGGGGCCGGATCTGCTGCATGCGATCCGAATGATGGGTCATGGAGACGAGATCGTCATTGCCGATGCCAACTTTCCGGCCAACACCATGGGGCCGAAGGTCGTGCGGGCAGATGGCGTCGATGCCCTGAGCATCACCGAAGCAATCCTGGCGCATATGCCGCTCGACACCTTCGTGGACGAATCCGCCTGGCGCATGGAGGTCGTCGGCGATCCGGCGGCGGAGCCGGAAATCTGCGTCGAGTTCCAAAAGCTCGTCCATAAACTTGCTGGAGATTTCAAAGTCGTGCCGATCGACCGCTTCGCCTTCTATGAGCGATCCCGCAAGGCCGCCTATATCGTCGCGACGACGGAGTTCCGTCTTTACGGAAATATCATCCTGAAAAAAGGTGTCGTGCACCCTCAGGAACTCTACCGGGTGTGAGAACCCTAAATGGCCGGTTCATGGAGGTCATCACCGGTGCGCTGATCATCGTCATCGTCTATTTCGATCAGCTGCGCCGTCGCGCGCTCGCATTGACGCTCACAGGCTCAATCATCGGTGATTGGCCTCAATTCCAGAAAACAAGACTGCAAGGAACGACCCTCTATGAAAGCGGCGATCTGCCCGGAACCCGGGCGCCTCGAGATCATCAACAGGCCGATACCCGGATCGCCGCCGAAAGGCTGGGCGCGGCTGGCCGTCAGCCATGTCGGCATCTGCGGCACCGACTACCACATCTTCGAAGGAAAGCATCCTTATCTCGAATACCCCCGTGTCATGGGTCATGAGATTTCGGCGACGGTGGTTGAACCCGGCGAAGGAGTTTCGTTGACGCCGGGAACTCCGGTGATCGTTAATCCCTATATTTCCTGCGGAACCTGCGTTGCCTGCCTCAAGGGAAAGCCGAACTGCTGCACGGCGATCAGGGTCCTCGGCGTGCACACGGACGGAGCCTTTTGCGAGGAAATCCTGATGCCGGAGGAAAATCTTTATCCGGCAGGCGACCTGTCCCGGGAGGCAGCGGCGGCTGTCGAGTTCCTGGCGGTCGGCGCCCATGCCGTGCGCCGCTCGCTGGCACCGGCCGGATCGCTGGCACTGGTCATTGGCGCCGGCCCAATCGGCCTTGGCACCGCGCTGTTTTCGCGGATTGCCGGTCATGAGGTCACGCTTCTCGATGCAAGCGCCGAACGGCTGGATATGGCCGCTGATCGCCTTGGCTTTGCACAGGGCATCCTCGCCGGTGACGGTGCACTGGATGCGGTGCTGGAGGTGACTGGCGGCGACGGCTTCGACGTTGTTTTCGATGCCACGGGTTTCGGCGGGTCCATGGAAAAGTCCTTCGCCTTCGTGGCCCATGGCGGTTGCCTCGTCTTCGTCAGCGTCGTCAAGGACGATATCCGCTTTTCCGATCCCGAGTTCCACAAGCGTGAAATGATGCTGGTCGGAAGCCGCAACGCCACGAGGCAGGATTTCGAGCATGTAGCGGCATCGATCCGCGCCGGCCACGTGCCTGTGGAAGAACTGATCACCCATCGCACGACGCTGGATGACGTGGTCGACGATCTGCCGCGCTGGGCACGCGAGAGGGCGGGGCTGATCAAGGCCGTGATCAAGGTGTCGCGATGACGCGGATCGACGCTCACCAGCATTATTGGTCCCTCGGGCTGGGCCATAACGACTGGCCGCCGCCGGAGCTCAAGGCGATCTATCGGGATTTCACGCCCGATGATATGAGACCGCACCTTGCGGCCGCCGGCATCGTGAAAACCGTGCTCGTGCAGGCCGCCCCCAATCTGGCAGAGACCGAATTCCTGCTTGACTTGGCCGGATCAGAAGACACGGTCGCTGCCGTCGTCGGCTGGGTGGATGTGTGGTCACCGACGGCGGGGTCCGATCTGGAGCGGTTCAGGCGGCATCCGAAGTTTCGCGGAATCCGTCCCATGCTGCAGGGAATGGAAGATACGTTTTCCATCCTACGGCCCGAAGCCATTCGCACGCTGGAGATGCTGCCGGATCTCGGCCTGCGCTTCGATGCGCTCATCCAGCCGCGTCATGTGCCGGTGATTGCAGCCCTTGCCGACCGTCTACCGGATTTGCCGTTCGTTGTCGATCATGGGGCAAAACCCTTGATTGCCGAAGGCATCCTTGAGCCCTGGCGGGCCGACATGGCAGCGCTCGCCCGCCGTGCGAATGTCTGCGTCAAGCTCTCGGGACTGGTAACGGAAGCGGGTAGTGGCTGGACGGTGGAACAGCTGAGGCCCTATGTCCGGCATCTGGTCGACGTCTTCGGCGCAGAGCGCGTCATGTTCGGCAGCGACTGGCCGGTCGTCGATCTCGATGCGAATTATGAAAAATGGTGGATAGCGGCGAACGAATTGCTGCGAGACCTTGATGAAAGGGCTCGTGCGGCCGTTCTTGGTATCAATGCCGCGCGTTTCTACGGCATTGATTCGTGATGGGCAGGCTCGCGCAAGCGCCTTTACCGAGTATCAAGCCTTCCATGACAGATTTGTAATGGAACTTATCCTGAGTGGGCACGGCATATTTATTGCGTCGCACAAGAAAAGTGTTACTGTTCGCCCCACTTGCGGACACGAAAAACAAGATTGCAAGGTTGCGTCCGATTGGGAGCGGCGTTGTCGTTTACGGTAACAAGGAGAGCGCTTCCGATGTTCTACCAGCTATACGAACTTAATCATGCGATGATGGCCCCCTGGCGCGCCGCGGCGGATGCCATGCGGCTGGCCTACGCCAATCCGCTCAATCCGATTTCCCATACCTTTCTCGGTCGCGCTGCCGCCGCCGGCCTCGAGGTTTTCGAACGGACGACCCGCCGCTATGGCAAGCCGGAATTCGGCCTTCCTGAAACCCTGATCGACAACATACCGGTCTCGGTGCGGGAACGGATCGTCTGGCGGGAGCCGTTCTGCAATCTCATCCATTTCGAACGGGCTGTGCCGAAAAACAGGCCTGCCGATCCGAAAGTCCTGATCGTCGCTCCGATGTCCGGACATTATGCGACGCTGCTGCGCGGCACCGTCGAGGCGCTTTTGCCGCAGTCGGACATCTACATCACCGACTGGATCGACGCCCGCATGGTGCCGCTCACGGAGGGCACGTTCGACCTCGATGACTACATCGACTATGTCATCCAGATGCTGCATTTCCTTGGGCCCGACACTCATGTGGTTGCCGTCTGTCAGCCCGCAGTTCCGGTTCTTGCCGCAGTGGCGCTGATGGAGGCCAACGACGATCCGCTGTCGCCGTCCTCGATGACGCTGATGGGCGGACCGATCGATACGCGCATCAATCCGACGGCGGTCAATCAGCTCGCCGAGGACAAGCCGATCACATGGTTCCGTGACAATGTCGTCATGCCAGTGCCATTTCCGCAACCGGGCTTCATGCGTCCGGTCTATCCGGGCTTCCTGCAGCTTTCCGGCTTCATGTCGATGAACCTCGACCGGCACCTGACGGCGACCAAGGACTTTTTCGAGCATCTGGTCAAGAATGACGGCGACGCCGCCGAAAAGCACCGCGATTTCTATGATGAATACATGGCCGTCATGGATCTGACGGCCGAATTCTACCTGCAGACGGTCGAGACCGTCTTCATGCGCCATGCCCTTCCCAAGGGCGAGATGATGCACCGGAGCCAGCGCGTTGACACGACCGCGATCCGCAAGGTCGCCCTGCTCACGGTCGAAGGCGAGAACGACGACATTTCCGGCGTCGGCCAGACCAAGGCGGCGCAGACGATCTGCACGAACATCCCCGAGAACATGCGCCTGCATTACATGCAGCCGGATGTCGGTCACTACGGCGTCTTCAACGGATCTCGCTTCCGCCGCGAAATCGCGCCGCGCATCACCGCCTTCCACCGCGAGCATGGCCGCAGTGCTGCGCCTGTGCGCCGGGTGATCACGGGCGGCAAGATCGCCTGACCTTGAGCTGATATCGATTTCATCGATCGATATCAGCAGCTTGCCGGAATCTGCGGAGGTTTGTCTTGCAGACGGACAAGCCTATTCCCATCTCGTAATAAGCGGGCCCGAAGGAGAGGCCCACTTTGAGCGAGGACTTCTGAACATGAACCAATCTGCATTGATCCGTCCGGACTGGACGCCAGCGACCATTGCCATGATGGTGCTCGGTTTCGTGGTTTTCTGGCCGCTTGGACTTGCCATGCTCGCCTATATCCTGTTCGGCGAACGGCTGAAGGGCTTCAAGAAGGATGCCAACAACACTGTTGACGGCTTTTGCTCTTCCTTCAAGCGCAAGGGTCAGCGCTACGGCCGTGCGGGCTTCGGCACCGGCAACGTAGCCTTCGACGACTGGCGCGATGCCGAACTGGCCCGTCTCGACGAGGAGCGCCGCAAACTCGATGAAATGCGCGAGCAGTTCGACGAGTATGTCCGCGAACTGCGCCGTGCCAAGGACCAGGAAGAGTTTGACCGCTTCATGCGCGACCGCAATTCCGGCGGTTCGGTACCGGGTTTTCCGGCCCACTGATCGCAACGGTCAGCCAGACGACCAAAACCGGCATCCCAAACGGTGCCGGTTTTTCTTTTTAACAGGACCTAATGGTCGCGCTGATCATGCGCCCTTCAAACGAATCGGTTATCAAACCTCTTATGTTTTCCCTGCTTCGAAAGTCGCGTCAGCCCAAATCTCCGCCACCGCCGGTGACGCGGACCATTGACGTTGCGGGCAAGGTCATGCCGCTGACGATCCGGCAGAATGCGCGCGCCACGCGCATGACGCTGCGCATCGAGCCGGGCGGCCGCTCATTGAAGATGACGATCCCTGCGGGGCTGCCGGAACGGGAGGTGAATGCGTTCCTCGACCGGCACCAGGGCTGGCTGATGACCAAGCTCGCCCGGTTTTCCGGCGAGAGCGTTCTGGAAGAGGGGGGCACCATTCTGCTGCGCGGCGTCGCCCACAGGATCGAGCGTACCGGCAAGCTGCGCGGCCTGACCGAAGCTGTCGTGATCGACGACGAGCCGGTGCTGCGGGTAAGCGGTGCCGAGGAACACCTGCGCCGCCGGATTGCCGATTTCCTGAAGAAGGAAGCCCGAAAAGACCTGGAACATCTGGTTTCGGTCTATGCACGCCTGGTCGGCCGCAAGGTCAAATCGCTGAGCTTCAAGGATACGCGCAGCCGCTGGGGCTCATGTGCTGCCGATGGGGCCTTGAGCTTCTCCTGGCGCATCGTCATGGCGCCGCCGAAGGTGATCGACTATCTCGCCGCCCATGAGGTTGCTCATCTACGTGAAATGAACCATGGGCCGGACTTCTGGGATCTTTGCGAGGAGCTCTGCCCGGCAATGGAAGATGCCAAGCGCTGGTTGAAGCGCAACGGCACCATGCTGCACGCGATCGACTTCGACTGATCGTCACGGGGCTTAGCGCCGGTTTCCCAGTGCTTCCCGGATCTTTTCATCCGTCTTGTATTGGCTAAGTGCGTAGACCGACCAGATCGCCGCCGGAACCCAGCCGATCAGGGTAATCTGCAGGATCAGGCAGATGATCCCCCGCGATCGGCCGGCCGATGGTGAAAAACTGAAGCCAGGGCAGGATGATGGCGAGCAGAAGGCGCATGAGGTTCTCCATTTCATTCAAGGGCGATATGGGTCCGGAAGTCCGCATTCGCAATGGTTGAACCAACATTTGCGCGGCTGCCGGGCGTGTTTTAGGCTCGACTCACGCTGCATTTCATGTCAGTTCGCTGTGCATGAAAACGGAAGTAAAAATTTGCGGGCTGAAGACTGCCGAGGCCGTGGATCGTGCCGTGGCGCTGGGCGCGCGGCATACGGGTTTCATCTTCTTTCCGAAGAGCCCTCGCAATATCGAGCCTGACGATGCCGGCCGGCTGGCGGATCGTATTCGCGGCAAGGCGAAGATCGTTGCCGTGACGGTCGATGCGGATAGCGATCTGCTCGACGAGATCGTCTCGGCGCTGTCGCCCGACATGCTGCAGCTTCACGGCAATGAAAGTCCGGAGCATGTTCTGACGCTCAAGGCGGTCTACGGGCTGCCCGTCATGAAGGCGATCTCCATTCGCGAGGCCGACGATCTCAGGCGGATCGAGCCCTATATCGGCATCGCCGATCGCTTCCTGTTCGATGCCAAGCCGCCGAAGGGATCCGAACTCCCGGGCGGCAACGGCGTTTCTTTCGACTGGCGGCTGCTCGATGCGCTTGACGAAAGCCTCGATTACATGCTTTCCGGTGGTTTGAATGCGGAGAATATCGGTGAAGCCCTGGCGCTGACGGGCGCCAAAGCCATCGATATTTCGTCGGGCGTCGAAAGCGCGCCGGGCGTCAAGGATCTGAAGCGCATGGAAGAATTTTTCGATGCCGTTGCCCGCGCGGAAGCGGCCATCGCCAGAAATGCAAGCTTGGCAGGGAGAAGCGCGTGAACGAGACGCCAAAACTGAATTCGTTTCGATCAGGCCCCGATGAAGACGGTCGCTTCGGCATTTTCGGCGGCCGTTTCGTCGCCGAAACCCTGATGCCGCTGATCCTCGACCTGCAGGACGAGTGGAACAAGGCCAAGACCGATCCGCAATTCCAGGCTGAACTGAAGCATCTCGGCGCCCATTATATCGGCCGGCCGAGCCCGCTCTATTTCGCCGAGCGGCTGACAGAGCATCTGGGCGGCGCCAAGATATATTTCAAGCGCGAGGAACTGAACCACACCGGCTCGCACAAGATCAACAACTGCATCGGCCAGATCCTGCTTGCCAAGCGCATGGGCAAGACCCGCATCATCGCCGAAACCGGTGCCGGCCAGCATGGCGTGGCCTCGGCGACGGTCGCTGCCCGCTTCGGCCTTCCCTGCGTTGTCTACATGGGCGCAACCGACGTCGAGCGCCAGGCGCCGAACGTGTTCCGCATGAAGTTGCTCGGTGCCGAGGTAAAGCCGGTGACGGCTGGTTCCGGTACGCTGAAGGACGCGATGAACGAGGCCTTGCGCGACTGGGTCACCAATGTCGACAGCACTTATTACCTGATCGGCACCGCTGCCGGTCCGCACCCCTATCCGGAACTCGTCCGCGATTTCCAGTCGGTGATCGGCACGGAAGCGCGCGAGCAGATGCTGGAAGCCGAAGGTCGGCTGCCCGATCTGATTGTGGCGGCCGTCGGTGGCGGATCGAACGCGATCGGCATCTTCCATCCGTTCCTCGATGACGAGTCCGTCAAGATCGTCGGCGTCGAGGCCGGCGGCAAGGGCCTGGAAGGCGACGAGCATTGCGCCTCGATCACGGCCGGTTCTCCGGGCGTGCTGCATGGCAATCGCACCTATCTGCTGCAGGATGGTGACGGTCAGATCAAGGAAGGCCATTCGATTTCGGCCGGCCTCGACTACCCCGGCATCGGACCGGAACATTCCTGGCTCGCCGATATCGGCCGCGTCGAATATGTGCCGATCATGGACCATGAGGCGCTGGACGCTTTCCAGGTGCTGACGCGCCTCGAAGGCATCATTCCGGCGCTGGAACCGAGCCACGCGATTGCCGAAGTGATCAAGCGCGCGCCAAAGATGGGCAAGGACGAGATCATCCTGATGAACCTCTCCGGCCGCGGCGACAAGGACATCTTCACCGTCGGCAAGATACTCGGAATGGGGCTGTAAGAGCATGACCGCACGCATGGACAAACGATTTGCCGATCTTGCTGCCGAAGGCCGCCCGGCGCTCGTCACCTATTTCATGGGCGGAGACCCGGATTTCGAGACGTCGCTGGCGATCATGAAGGCGCTGCCTTCGGCAGGCGCAGATATCATCGAGCTCGGCATGCCCTTTTCCGATCCGATGGCCGATGGCCCGGCGATCCAGCTTGCCGGCCAGCGGGCGCTGAAGAGCGGTCAGACACTGGCGAAGACGCTGGAAATTGCCCGCCGTTTCCGTGCCGACGACCAGCAGACGCCGATCGTCATGATGGGCTACTACAACCCGATCTATATCTACGGTGTCGAGCGCTTCCTCGATGATGCGCTGGATGCGGGCATCGACGGCCTGATCGTCGTCGACCTGCCGCCGGAAATGGATAACGAGCTGTGCATCCCTGCCTTGAAGAAGGATATCAACTTCATTCGCCTCGCGACCCCGACCACCGACGACAAGCGGTTGCCGAAGGTTCTCGAAAACACCTCCGGTTTCGTTTATTATGTCTCGATGAACGGCATCACCGGTTCGGCTCTGCCGGACCCTTCGGTTGTCGGCGGTGCGGTGCAGCGGATCAAGGGCCATACGAAACTGCCGGTCTGCGTCGGCTTCGGCGTCAAGACGGCCGAACATGCGCGCGCCATCGGCGCTTCTGCCGACGGCGTCGTCGTCGGCACCGCGATCGTCAATCAGGTTGCATCCAGCCTGACCGAAGACGGGAAATCGACAGGGGCGACGGTGCCGGGCGTGGAAGCCCTGGTTCGTGGCCTTTCCGCCGGCGTTCGCTCCGCACGACTTGTAGCGGCCGAATAATTGCCCACATTATACGGCACGACCGGTTTTAAATATTCAGGAGTTTGGATTTGAACTGGATCACCAATTACGTTCGCCCGAAGATCAACTCGATGCTCGGTCGCCGCGAAGTTCCGGAAAATCTTTGGATCAAGTGCCCGGAAACCGGCGAGATGGTGTTTCACCGCGATCTCGAAGAGAACAAATGGGTCATTCCCGCCTCCGGCTTCCATATGAAGATGCCGGCCAAGGCGCGGTTGAAGGACCTGTTCGATGACGGCGTCTATGAAGCCTTGGCCCAGCCGAAGGTGGCGCAGGACCCGCTGAAGTTCCGCGATTCCAAGAAATACGTCGATCGTCTGCGCGACAGCCGGATCAAGACCGATCTCGAAGATACGATCGTTGCCGGTATCGGCCGCGTCAAGGGCGTCAAGCTCGTCGGCGTCGTGCATGAATTCAATTTCATGGGCGGTTCGCTCGGCATGGCCGCCGGCGAGGCGATCATCAAGGCGTTTGAAAAGGCGATCGCTGAAAAGTGCCCGCTGGTCATCTTCCCGGCTTCCGGCGGCGCGCGCATGCAGGAAGGCATCCTGTCGCTGATGCAGTTGCCGCGCACCACCGTTGCGGTGCAGATGCTGAAGGAAGCGGGTCTTCCCTATATCGTCGTCCTGACCAATCCGACCACCGGCGGCGTGACCGCATCCTATGCGATGCTGGGCGACCTGCATCTGGCCGAACCGGGCGCTGAAATCTGCTTTGCCGGCAAGCGGGTGATCGAGCAGACCATCCGCGAAAAACTGCCCGAAGGCTTCCAGACGTCGGAATATCTAATGGAGCACGGTATGGTCGACATGGTGATCAAGCGTCATGACATTCCGTCCACGCTTGCCCGCGTGCTGAAGATCATGATGAAGAAGCCGATCGATGCCGCCAAGTTGAATGGCAGCACGCCGCTGGCGGCTCTGCCGATCGCGGCTTCGGCCAGCATCTAAGGGCGCCGGTGCTCCCCTTGAGCGCCGGAAGTTGAAAATTTGAGATTGTAGCGTTCTCGGCTCGCTCGACGGCGTGCAAACGCTCCAACGGCGGTTTGCAGGAGCGGTGATGACGACGGCGCATGTCAGCGAGGCGGGGCAGGAGATCGACAAGCTTCTGGCCCTGCATCCGAAGGGTTTCGATCTGTCGCTCGACAGGATTGCCCGGCTCCTCGACGTGCTCGGCAATCCGCAGGACAGGCTGCCGCCGGTGATCCATGTCGCCGGCACCAATGGCAAGGGGTCCGTCACCGCCTTTTCCCGCGCTATCCTCGAAGCTGCCGGCCTCAGCGTCCACGTTCATACCTCGCCGCATCTGGTCAACTGGCACGAGCGCTATCGCATCGGCAAGAAGGGCGGCCGCGGCGCGCTGGTCGGCGACGCGGTTCTGGCGGATGCGGTCCGCCGTGTCGGCGAGGCCAATGGCGGCCGGAAGATCACCGTTTTCGAGATATTGACGGCCGTCACCTTCGTGCTCTTTGCCGAACATCCGGCCGATGTGGCGATCATCGAGGTCGGTCTCGGCGGCCGGTTCGATGCCACCAATGTCATCAAGACCCCCGCCGTTTCCGTCATCATGCCGATCTCGCTCGATCACCAGGCCTATCTTGGCGACCGGGTCGAACTGATCGCCGCAGAGAAGGCCGGCATCATGAAACGCGGCTGCCCGGTGGTGGTGGGGCATCAGGAGGAAGATGCCGCGCGCGATGTTCTCGTGTCGACGGCCGTGCGACTGAAATGCCCGGTTTCCGTTTATGGCCAGGATTTCATGGCCCATGAGGAATTCGGCCGGTTGATCTACCAGGACGAGTTTGGCCTTGTCGACCTGCCTCTGCCGCGCCTCCCGGGCCGCCACCAGCACGCCAATGCGGCTGCGGCCATCCGCGCTGTCAAAGCTGCCGGGTTCGACCTGACGGACGGTGCGGTCGAAACCGGGCTAACGACTGTCGAGTGGCCGGGCCGCCTGCAGCGCCTCAGCGAAGGCAAGCTCGTCTCGCTTGCGCCGAAGCGGGCGGAAATATGGGTCGATGGCGGGCACAATCCGGGTGCGGGGCAGGTCATCGCCGAAACCATGGCCAATCTCGAGGAACGTGATCCGCGGCCGCTGTTTCTCATTATCGGCATGATCAACACCAAGGATCCGGTCGGTTATTTCAAGGCATTCAAAGGACTGGCCGAGCAGGTCTTCACGGTGCCGATCCGCGGCTCGGATGCAGGCATCGATGCGGTGGCCCTTGCGGACGATGCGGGCTCCGCCGGTTTCGAGGCGACACCGGTCGAGACCGTCGCCGAGGCGCTTGCCACCATCACCGAGATGTTTTCGAACGACCCCGCATCGCCGCGCATCCTGATCGGCGGTTCGCTCTATCTGGTCGGCGACGTGCTCGCCGACAACGGCACGCCCCCCAGATAATCCGCTACGGCGCCGGTATGTCGGGCACGTCCTATAGGCCCGCAATCGCATCGTTCGTGGATTTTGCATTTTTCACAAGGCAGGCGAATGAACGACAATAATCCTGAATTGCCGGTAGGCTATTCGCCGGTTCCGCTGGGTAAGATCGCCAATGTGGTCACTTTCCTCGAGATGCGCGAGCGCCCGCAAGAGACGGCCGTAGACCCGAATGCCGGCTTCACGCTGGTGCGCCTGACCGCGCCCGATCTCGGCGAATACAGGCGGCTGTTTCGGCTGGTGGGTGAGGACTGGATGTGGGTGTCCCTCCTTGAACTGGATGATGACGCCCTGCGGGCAGTTCTCGCCGATCCCTCGGTCGAGGTCTATGCATTGCGGGATGGGACGCGGAACATTGGCCTGCTGCAACTCGATTTCCGCGTCGCGGGCGAATGCGAGCTGGTGTTTTTCGGCGTGGTCAAGGACGCGATCGGCAAAGGGACCGGCCGGTTTCTCATGAATGAGGCGATCGCCAACGCCTGGGCGCGGCCGATCGAGCGTTTCTGGCTCCACACCTGCACCTTCGACCATCCGGCCGCCGTTGCCTTTTACCAGCGCTCGGGATTTCGGCCCTATGCCCTGATGGTCGAGGTCCATGACGATCCGCGCCTGACGGGGCTTTTGCCAAGAACCGCAGCACCCCATATCCCGCTGCTGGATCCGCCCGGCCGCGCGGAGTAAAGCAAGCTGCGATGCATCAGCCGAATGCAAAAAAAGCCCGGTTTCCCGGGCTCTTTCAATTCCATCCAAAATCGGGATTTTAGGCGGCTGCGGTCGAAATCCAGGACGACAGCGCGGTCTTCGGAGCGGCGCCGACCTTGATGTCGGCGACTTCGCCAGCCTTGAACATGGCGAGCGTCGGAATGGAGCGCACGCCGTACTGGGCGGCGATTTCCGGATTCTCGTCGATGTTGACCTTGGCGACCTTCACCTTGCCGGCGAGTTCAACGGAAATTTCTTCGAGGCTCGGGGCGATCATCTTGCAGGGGCCGCACCATTCGGCCCAGAAATCCACGATGACCGGCTCGGCGGCATTCAGCACTTCATCCTGAAAGTTGGATGTATCGACTTTTACGGTAGCCATAGGCTGCTCCTTGTTTCGAAATCGGCGTTCTTCGAACGGTTGAGCTAGATGTGATAGCGGAACGCATCTTTTTCAATATTCGGTATCTCACTTCTTCGAGAGCTCCACAAGGCTCCTGTCCAGCATCTCCTGCGGCAAAGTCAGAACGGTCGGACCTTCGGTATAGATCAGCACGCATTGGAAGGCATGATTCGGATAGAGCGGGGCAAGCAGCGCCCGGTAGATTGCCAGCTGCGCCCTGTAGACGAAGGGCACCGCTTCTGCCGAAGCGGGAATCTCCCGGTTGGTCTTGAAATCCGCGAGAATGACCGTGTTGCCGGAAACGGCGAGGCGGTCGATGCGGCCGGAAACGGCAAAATCGCGCGTTCCGAGCGTCAGCGTGCCCATCACGGCCACCTCTGCCCGGCTGGTTCCGGAAAACAGCGCGGCAAGTTCTTCCTGATCGATCACGCGCAGAACCGAAGCCGTCAGTGCGTGGCGCTCGCCTGCCGTCCAGCGAGGGACGGAGCGAAGCAGATAACGTTCGGCGGCGGCCTGACGCTCCTCCGGTGCAATCGAGGGCAGCACCTGCAGGAACCGGTGCAGGATCGCGCCGCGCAGCAACGACCCGCTGGCGCCGGCCTTCTGCGAGAACAGCGCCGATCCGACAATTGCGCCGCCCTCGTCCTCATCGATGACGGCGCCTGCACCGGAGGGGCTCAAGGGGCGTGGCAGGTGGCGTTGCGGCGGCAAGGGCTGGAGCAGGGCGGGCGGCAGGCCTGACCGTTCTGCATCCCCTGTTTCCTTTTCGGTGTCCTGCGTCTTCAGATCCCGAGCGACGGAAGAGACCTGCCAAGAATAGCCGGTCCATTCCTGGTTGCCTGCCGAAAAAGTGCGCGGCGTGCTGCGGCCGCGTTCGTCCGTGGACAGGCTTGCCGTGACCATGGCGTGCCAGCTTTCCGGGTTTGCCCGCTTGCCCTGATATCCGCAGACGATCAGTCGGTCGGCCGCCCGCGTCATGCCGACGTAGAGAAGCCGGCGGTATTCCTCCTCGGCTGCGGTTTTCAGGCGGTTGGTGTCCGCGTCGATCAACGTATTGGAGTCGGCACCCGGCGGGCGCCAGACCGGAAGGGGCGTTGCGGTGGCGTGATCGTCCGGCCGGATCAGGCGCAGGCCGGAGACATGCTGCGAATTGAAGGCCTTGCCGCCGCCATCGACGAGGAACACCACCGGCGCTTCCAGTCCCTTGGCCGCATGGACCGTCATGATGCGGACTTCGTTGCGTTCCTTGTCCTGTTCGCGCTTGACGGTTGGCGCCTCCATCTCGAGCCCCGAGATGAAGGCCTGCAGGCCGGGCAGGCCATTCTTCTCGTGGTCCAGTGCGAAGGTCAGGAATTCATCGAGGATATCGCTGACTTCGCTGCCAAGCCGCCCGAGGAAGGCGGCGCGGCCGCCGTCATGGCCGAGGATGCGGGCGTAGAAATCATGAACGGACAGGCTTCGCGACAGCGCCCTGTACTGCTGCAGCTTTTGCAAGGCCCCTTTGTAGCGACTGACCTCAGCGGTGCCGAATTCCTGCAGGCGCTGCCAGACGCTCACCGACAACGGACGCTCGATCGCAAGGTCCTTGACCTCGTCCTCGCTCAGATTGAACAACGGGCTCTTGAGAACGGCAGCGAGCGACAGGTCGTCCTGTGGCAGAAGCACGAAGCGTCCGAGCGCCATCAGGTCCTGCACGGCGATGTGGTCGGTGAGTACCAACCGGTCGGCGCCGGCGACGGGGATGTTGCGGCGCGTCTTCAGCGCCCGGGTCAACGCGTTGACGAAGGTATCGCGCTTGCGCACGAGAACGATGACGTCACCCGGCTGCATCGGCCGCTTGAGACCCTTTTCGATGACGGTTTCCCTGCCGATCCAGTCGGCAAGCACTGCGGCGATGCGCTGCGCCAGAATGTTGGCCGGCGCGTCCTCCGGCGTCGCGTCGAAAGCCGCGGTCCAGTCGTCCTCCCGGATGCTGTCGGCGGGCGCGATCGTCTCCCATACCTCGACCAGGCCGGGATGGCCGATGCGGTTCGAGGCATGCACGACCGCGTCGTGCCGGGCACTGAGGCCGCGCGCGTGAAGCGGATTGTCGAACACGGTATCGACGGCCGACAGGACGTCCTCGGTCGAGCGGAAGGAAAGCTGCAGCCGGATCGGGCTGAAGGCCCGGCCGCTGTCGCGCACGCGCCGCTCGGTGAGGATGCTCTCGTCCGAGAAACGCTCGGGCCGCGCGCCCTGGAAGGAATAGATGGATTGTTTTTCGTCCCCGACGGCAAACATGGTCCGGTTGCTGTCGCGCGCCGTTTCGCCGGAGAAGAAATCCTCCGCCAGCGACTGGATGATCGTCCATTGCACGGGGCTGGTATCCTGTGCCTCGTCGACCAGGATATGGTCGATCCCCTGATCGAGCTTGTAGTGGACCCAACTGCCGACATCGCCGCGGGAAAGCAGTGCCGCGGTGCGGTTGATCAGGTCGTCGAAATCCAGCTGGCTGCGGCTTTTCTTGATGTCCTCATAGTCCCCGTTCAGCCGATCGGCGAGGATCAGCGCGGCCTTCGTCGCATCGAACATGGCGATAAGATTGAGGCGGTCCATCGAGGCGGCGACCTGATCGCGGGCGGCAAGGACGAGCGGCGCCAGATCCGGCGCCTTGTCGCGGATCGGTTTCGACAGAAAGGCCGATTCCGCCTTCAGCTTGCCGGTCCCGGTGTAGAACAAGTCCCGCAGCAGGTAGAAGCGCTGAAGGGGATCGGCGAGTTTTGCGACGGCACGCAGACCGTCGGCGAACTCCGTAACCTTCGTGCCGCCGGCCGAAAGCGCGATACCGATATAGCGTTCGAGCGCTGCGCCATTCAGTCCCGGCAAGGGCCAGAATCCGGCTATCGTTGTCTCCGCCGTCTCGTCCGGCCTGATGCCGAGGGCAGTGCGAAGAGCAGGGTCGATGCCGCCCTGATGGGTGGCGTGATCGAGAAAGAGTTGAATGGCGGTGCGGTTGGCAATGATGGCCGATAGCAGCTTTTCAAGGCCCGTATCGTCCGCAAGGTCAAGCACGGTGGCGAAGGCCTCCGTCAGCACCCGGTCGTCCTCGGTTGCCGTGGCTGTCAGAAGCGCGCGGCGGGCGTCGGCCAGCAACGTAGCGGACGCGCGGTCATCGAGCACCGAGAAATGCCCGGCGACATTGGCTTCCAGCGGAAACTGGTGCAGCAGCGCCTCGCAGAAGGCGTGGATCGTCTGGATCTTCAGCCCGCCCGGTGTTTCCAGCGCGCGGGCGAACAGGCGCCGTGCCTCCTGGCGCTTCAGGAGGTTCGGCCGCTCGCCCTCGATTGCCGCGATCCGGTCGTCCAGCGCGTCGTCGTCCAGGGTCACCCATTCCGCCAATCGTTCAAAGACGCGGTTCGACATTTCCGACGCCGCGGCCTTGGTATAGGTAAGGCAGAGAATGGCCGACGGCCGGCAGCCGGAGAGAAGAAGCCGGATAACGCGTTGCGTCAGCACATGCGTCTTGCCGGAGCCGGCATTGGCCGAGACCCAGGCTGAGCGGCCGGGGTCGGAGGCAAGTGCCTGCTTGGCGGATGTCCAGTCGAGCCATCCCTGCGGTGAGGGCTCGAGCGGGCCGAAATCGTCATCCTTCATTGGCATCCTCCTCGCCCTCGGCCGTCGCCCATTCGGCAACGCGGGCAAGATGGTCGTACTCGCCGCCGTAGTCGCGCTCCTTCTGAACGATCACCCGAGAGACAAAGCCATACTTGCCGCTCATCAGTGCGCTAAGAAGCCCTGTCAGCTCCTTGAGCGAGTCCTTGGCCAACTGTTCCGCCGATTTCGTTTCGACGTTGGCGCGTGCGTTGGAATGCTCGTTGTTGACTTCTTCCGGTTTAAATCGTTCGCCGGGTTTCAGGCGAACATAGAGGAGCGATTGTGGGTGCCGTGTTCCGGCCGCTTTGAAGGCACCGGCTTTCAGTGCCGCGGCTTCCAGTGCGAGTTGCGGATCAAGCAGCGCACGCGCTTCGTTAACCGAAGGGTTGGAGCCGGTCTTGTAGTCGACGATCACGGCGCTGCCGTCACCGAGAATGTCGATGCGGTCGGCAATACCCGTCAGCTTGATGTCTTCGACGCCGATCTCCATGGAGGCATAGAGTTCGGTATAGGATTTGCGGATATCGCGGCGGCGGGCGATTTCCCAATCGATGAAGGCCTCTCCGACAGCGGCAAAGCGCGGCCGCCAGACGATATCGATATGGGCAGGCAGGTTCTGTTCATCGAAGGCCTCGTCGATCAGCCGGCGCATCTCCTCTGTGGCTTCAGGTGAAGCCGGATCGAGATTGGCGCGGACGAAGCGCTCGACGATCTTGTGATAAAGCGTGCCGCGTTCGGCGGCACCGGGATCGCGATTGAACGGATCGATCGGCTGCAGGCGCAGGATGCGCTTCGCATAGACCGCATAGGGATCGCGCCGGAGCCGGCTCACCTCGCTGAAGGAGTAGCTGCGTGGCTGCTGGTCCGCCGTGGGTCGCGGTTCGGGGCGGGTCGCAAGAGCCTGGGTAACACCCTGGTCGAGCATGCCTGCCCAGAGATGATAATCCCTGCCGTTTTCGCGCAATCTTGCCGCTAAATCTTTGCCGCCGACGGCAAGAAGCCGCTGTAGCCAGCGGGAGGCGACGGTCGGCGTCGCGCCCTTGCGCATCGCCCGGGTCAGGATCAGCTTGCGGGTGCCGCAGGCCATCTGGAAATCATGGGCGAGCTGGCCGATCCGCCGCTCCGGCGGCTCGAGCCCGATGGATGTCTTCATGGTGCGCGACAGGAAAGGATCGTTGGCCGTCTGTCCCGGCCAGGTGCCCTCGTTCATACCGCCGAGGATGACGAGATCGACGCTCTGCAGGCGCGATTCCAGCGCACCGAAGATGAAGACGCGGGGATGGCGCATCGACCGCGGCTTGATTGCCTCGCTCGCCGACAGTGCCTCCATGATGTCGCTCCATTGCGGCCCGTCGGCCGTTAGCTGGCCATCGGTATCGATGACGGAGCGCAACAATGTCGCCAATGCTTCGCCGGCTTCGCCCGACCAGAGCCCGGCAAGACTGCCGCGCTCGTCGATGGCGACCGCCTCCAGCGCCATGCCGGTTTTTTCAGCCCATTCGGACAGCGTCAGGGCTGCGGTCAGGCCGCGGCCGCTTCTGTGATGACGTACCAGCGTGCCGGCCAGCGGTTCCGCCGCCGAGGCGATGCGCCGGGCGAGATCACGTGCCTTCCCGATCGCTCCGGCGTCGATCTGGCTGCGCCATTCCGGTAGATGTTTCTTGCCCGTTTCGCGTTGCAGAGCCTCGTCTAGAAGCGCCTCGAGTTCCGAAATATCCGCGCTGCCGGTGCCGCCGCGCAACGCCATCAGTTCCAGCGTGGTCGCGGCGTCGTTGATGGCCTCGGCATCAAGGCCGAACCGCGCCAGCGGATGTTTGAGGAGGGCGGTGATCGACACCGGGTCGCCGGGGCGCAGCGCCGCTTCGAGCAGTAGCCGCATCAGACTGCCGGGTCCGGTGGCCGAAAGCGGGGTACCGGCGGAATCGTCGGCCTCGATGCCGAAGCGCAGGAGCTCGGTCGCGACCCGGCGGGCAAGGTCGCGGTCCGGGGTGATCAGGGCCGCCTGGCTCTCCTCGCTGCCGTGCAGGGCGAGCCGCAAGGCAATGGCGATCACTGTCGCCTCTTCGCGTTCATTGGCGGTCTCGATCAGCGCCGCATCGGCGAAGGCGTCCGTCAGCCGTCTCTGGTCGACATTGCTGCGAAGGCTCGTCCAGCCGCTGGTTGCCTGAACCGGCAACAGGGCATGCGATATCATCTCCGCGCGATAATCGAGATCCGCATCGGCTGTGCCGAGCGGCAGGACGTCCGCGCGGTCGATACCCATGTGCTTCAACAGGCGGACGAAGCCATATTGCGGATGGCTGCGGCTTGCCGGATCAGCCTTGCCGGCCAGCCTTGCCGTTTCTGGCGCGATCATCGTCCATTCGGCGTCACCCATCGTCCGGTCGAGGCCGGGAAGCACGATGGTACCGTTTGGAAGTTTCTGCACGGCTGCGATCAGCTTGGCCGTCGCTGGGATGGAGCCGGTGGATCCGGCAATGATGATCGGCCCGGTGACCTTGCCGCCGGCGATGCGTTGCGTCTCGGCGTCGAGAATGGCGTTGCGGTGGCGGGCGGGCGAGGATTGTTTCAATTCCTCCAGCCGCGCCGGCCAGTAGGAACGGGCGATCTTCAGGAATTCGAGCGTCAGTTGCCACCACAGCGCATGATCGGCTGCGTCGAGGTCCTCGAGCGCCTGCCAGTCCAGCTCTTCCGTTTCCATCGCGTCGATGATCTCGGAGAGATTGCGCGCCAGCCAGATCGCATCGGCCGGGCTGGCAGGCGCGATCAGCGGGCTTTCGGCGTGCACGTCCAGAACCGCCTTCGGCAACTGGTTGCGCCAGGCGAGGATGAGCCGGCCAAGCTCGATCAGCCGGGCGGTATTGGGCAGCGGCGGCGCGAGATCGAGGATGGCAGGGATTTCCGCGTCGAAGAAGCCGCTGTCGTCATCGGTTTCGCCGAGCGCCCGGATGATCGGCAGGATTGCTGATCGGCCACCCAGATAGTCGACCAGCTCCGAGCGCAGCACACGAGCCGAACGGCGCGTCGGAACGAAAATGGTGATGCCGGCAAGGGAGAGGGGATCGGCCGTATCATAGCGAAAGCCGGGGATCAGGGCACCGGAACACAGCTTTTCGACCAGGGTTCTCAGAATGGGAAGGCCTGGTGGAATGGTGAAGACGTTGGAGCCGGTTTCCGCCACCTCCTCAAACTCCCGTCTGGAAGCGCCGGATCGCCTCCTCGGCTTCGCCGATCGCTTCCGGCGTACCGACGGTCAGCCAGTGGCCTTCGAGGACGATGCCGAAGAGCCTGTTTCTGGCGATCGCCCGGTCGAAATAGATGTTCAGGTTGAAGGCATCGTCCGGCGCGTCGGCAAAGAGCCGGCTGTGCATGGCGATCGCGCCGGCATAGACGACCGGGTTTTCCATGCCGTCACTGTAGCGTGAAAGCCGACCATCGGCATCGAGCGAGAAATCCAGCTTGCCGTTGTGGCCGGTGGTGTCTTCGTTGCGAACGCAGAGCAGCGCCATGTCCATGGCGTCCGGATCGAAGAAGGATGCCAGCCGCTCGAGATTGGACGGCGTGTCCGGGTTTTCCCCGACCCAGAAGAGATCGGCGTTCATGACAAGGACCGGGCCGTCGTCGAGCAACTTCAGCCCCTTCGCAAGGCCGCCGCCGGAATTCATCAGCGCTGCCCGTTCATCGGAGATGACGACCCGAGGCCGGCTCCTTGCCTTCAGATGTGCTTCCATCTGGTCGGCGAAATGGTGGACATTGACCGCAGCCGTCTCGACGCCTGCGTTTTCCATTGCATCGAGAACATAGTCGATCATCGGCTTGCCGGCGATGCGCACGAGCGGCTTCGGTATGGTGTCTGTGATAGGGCGCAACCGGGTGCCAAGCCCCGCGGCAAGCACCATGGCGTTCTTGATGGACATAGGCAGCACGTGATCCACTGAATTCCAGACCGGTGATTCGGTTTTAAAGGATTCCAGCCTTTATGCACCAATCGCGCAAGGGCGCGAGCGCTTCGTGTCGAAGTGCCGTCTCAAGATAGGAGAATGTCCGCGGCATGTGCTTCATGTAGAAGGGCTTGCCGTCGCGCTGCATCAGCCGGACCCAGATGCCGACGAGCTTGCAGTTGCGCTGCGCCGACATCAGATGCCAGTCGCGCCGGAACGTCGCCTCATTGAAAATGCCGAGCGCGTGGCGTTCCGAACAGTAGAGCGAGAGCATCTGTTCGCACAGATCCGGCGTGATCGTCACCCGCGCATCCTGCGTGATCGAGGCCACGTCATAGGCCGTCGGACCGATCATGGCATCCTGGAAATCGATGATGCCGACGCGGTCGAAGCCGGAGCGCTCATCGCGCCAGATGATGTTCGGGGAGTGGAAATCCCGCAGCAGCAGCTTCTTTTCCGATGCGGCAAGAAGGTCGATCAGTGTGTCCCAGACGGTAAAGTATTCCGTCCGCTCGGCGTTAGAGGCCTTTTCGCCGCGCTTCCAAGGCAGATACCAGTCGATCAGCAGGCTGGTTTCGATCTTCATTGCCGTGCGATCGAAACCGGGGATGTGGTGGATGAGGGTGTCGGACAGGGGTATGTCGCGCGTCACCGGTTGCGCGTGCAGATGCGCAAGGACGCGAACGCTTTCGAGATAACGCTGCGGAACCGGCTGTCCGTCCGGATCGAGAATGCCTTCGCTGCCGAGGTTCTCGATCAGGAGGATGCCGGCGCCGAGATCGTTTTCATAGACCCGCGGCGCGCAAAATCCTTTTTCACGGATGTCGCTGGCAATGGCGACGAAGGGAATGACGTCTTCGGCGAGATGGGCAAGCTGCTGGTAATATTTGCCGTCTTGAAGAATGGGCCCCGGCTTGTGGCGCGCGGAATCCATCAGGATCATCGCCGCCCGCCCGTTCACCACAATACGCTCATAGGCGCGGGCGGAGGCGTCTCCGCTGAGATGCCGGCGTCTTGCCTGTCCATGCCCGCGGTCGCTGAGGAAAGACCGGATCGCCAGGCTGCGCTCGATTCGGGCCAGGGCAACCGCGTCCCCGGAAATGACGACACGGCGCCCGTCGCCGATATGGGAGAACGTGGCCGTCAGCCTTGTTTTCGGCAACGCCGCCAACGCATTTTCCGGCCATTCCACCAGGCAGATACCGTCTGAGAGCGCCTCGTCGAGGCCGAGTTCGTCCAGCTCGGATACGTCCGCCAGCCGGTAGAGATCGAAATGCGAGACGGGAATGCGCAGATCATAGCTTTGGACAAGGGTGAAGGTCGGGCTTGGCACTTCAAGCTGATCATCGTCCGCCATCGCCCGCAGGAAGGCTCGTGCCAGCGTCGATTTTCCGGCACCGAGATCACCTGAGAGCGCGAGGCAGTCGCCGGCCTTCAACGCCAGGGCTAGGTCCTCGCCAAGCTGGATGGTCGCGGCCTCGTCTTTCAGGAGAAGTTCGATAGCTTGCATCATTCCGCCGCTGCGAATTTAGGCAGGTCGCCCGAGGGGATACGGCAGGTAACTTCCGTCCCTTCGCCTTCGCGGCTGTGGATCGACACGGTACCGTGGTGCAGGCTGACGAAGCTCTCGACGATCGAAAGGCCGAGCCCCGCGCCGCCGCGCTGCCCGTGGCTTTCGAAGCGGTTGAACACGGTGTCGAGGATATCCTGCGGGATGCCGGGGCCGTTATCGCTGACACTGAAAACGAAGTCGCTGCCGTCGCGCCGGCATTTCAGGCTGACGGTACTGCCGTCGGGCGCGAAGTTGGCAGCGTTGGTCAGGAGCTTGATGAGGATCTGCTTAAGGCGCTGATGGTCGGCGACGAACAGGCCGAGCATGTCGGGCGTATCGATCTGCAGCGTCACGGCGCTTTCCTGCAGCCGGTCGGCCATCTGCAGCGACACTTCATCGAGGAAATCCGTCAGGTTGATTTCCGAAAGATCGAGCTCAACGATGCCCGCATCGACGGTGGCAAGGTCGAGGATGTCGTTGACGATCGTCAAAAGCAGCGAGGACGAGGTCGAAATGTGATCGACATATTCGGCCTGCCGCTCGGTCAGCGCGCCGAAAGCGGGCGTTTTCAACAGATCGGCAAAACCGATGATGTTGGTCAGCGGCGAGCGCAATTCGTAGGAAACGTGCTGGACGAAATCGTTCTTCAGATGGTCTGCCATCCGCAAGGCGTCGTTCTTTTCGGTCAGAGCCCGCTCGACCCGCACGCTGTCCGTGACGTTGACGAAGGTCAGCATCGTCTGTGCATTCGGCAGCGGAATGACGGCAAAATCGAGGATAAGCCCGGTTCGCAGCTCGAGAATGCCCTGGCAGGACGGGCGTTCATCATCGAAGCTGGTGATGAGATGCGAGAACCGCTTCCAGCCATCCGGCTGGTCATAGGATGGCGCGCAGACCTGCTCGATGGCGCGGATATGCGTGCCCGGCTTGGCTTCCACTTCGGTAACACCCCACAGGGCGCGGAAGGCCGGATTGGACAGCTTGATGCGGCCGTCGGGGCCGAACACCGCGACACCTTCGGAGAGGTGGTCGATAGTCTCGCCCTGAACCTGGACAAGCGTGTTGTAGCGGGTCTCGAGATCGACCTTCTCCGTCAGGTTCTCGAACACCCATGTCGCACCACCCTGCGGCCGGGCCGTTGCGAAAACACGCAAAGTCTGGCCGTTCGGCAGGTGCCAGAGATCGGATTGCGTCTCGATCGCCTGATAGACGGCGAGCGCCGACTCTTTCCATTGCTTCCAGTTCAATTGTTCCGGCAGCTTTGCAGCGGCGCGCAACCGGTCGAGAATCTCGCCATTGCCGGGCTTGCGCTCCAGGAAGCCCATGTCGAGATCCCAAAGCCTCTGGAAGGCCTGGTTATAGAATTGCAGGCGCTGAGCGCCATCGAAGATGGCAACGGGCGTTGCAAGGTGATCGAGCGTTTCCGCGTGGCTTTTCAGCGTCCGGTTCAGCTCCTCGCGGACGGCCTCGACATCCGAGACGTTGATCGCCATGCCTGCCGATCCGGTGGTGCTCTTGGCGTCGACCACGTCGAAGAAGGTCCGGTTCCCGCGGACGACGGTGGAGACCTTTTCGCGATAGGCCGAATCATAGGTGCTGAGCGCGCGGATCTTTTCGCGCGCCACCGTTGCCAGAAGCTCCCTGTTCTCCTTGACCGCACCACCCGGTTCGGCGGCCTCGACCGCATCGGCATAGGCCTCGTTGACCCACAAAAGCGTGCCATCGGCAGCGCGCTGCCACACCGGCAGATCGATCGCGTCGAGCAGCGCGTGAAGGCTCGACAGCGAGCCATGCAGGCGATTCCGCTCCAGCTTCACCTCGGCAAGCTCGGCGCGCAGGTTGTTGAGCGCGACAAAGCGCACGAAAGCACGACCGCCGGAGACGCGGCCTTGCGTCTCGATGATTTCGCCGCGGCCGGTTTCAACGATGAGATCGAAGCTCTGGGCGCTGGAACGCAGCAGCTCGATGGCCTTTTCGAGTTCGGAAGCGGATTGGGATTTGATCCAGCGGCCGAAGGCGAGGAAATCGCGGTCGTCCTGCGGCGCCCCCGTTTCGACAGGCAGCTGGCCCAGGAATTCCGGCTTATTGGAGAGGCCTTCCCAAACGACGATGCGGCGATTCTTGTCGGCGATCAGGGCCTGAAAGCGCGAAATCCTGTGATTGGCATCGGCAAGCGCCGCGTTCAGTTCGCGGTTGTCCGTCTCGATATTGCCGCGCTGACGGATCAGCCAGATGGCGGAGATCATTGCGGCCGAAATGACGCCGATCAGGACGGCAAAGGTGATGACTTCGGAGGAATGAAAGAGGCTTGCCGGCGTCAGGCTTTCGGTGGCTGCAAGGGCCGGGCCGGCAAAAGCCGCAAGCGCGGAGCTCGCCATGAAGCGGCGCAGCAAAGACGGAATCCGGCCACCAGCGCGTTTCGAAGGACCTGTTTCCATGGCATGCTTCCCCGTTTGCCCACATAGGATACCACGTCCCGGAACCCCGAATCATGGATGATCTTATGTGTATTCAACACCTTGAAGCGTGCCCCGACCTTTCGGCGGGATACGGCGCAAGGTCTTCCGTCCGGTTGCAAATCGCCACGCAGTGTAAATCCAAATCCCGCCAAAGGCAGGCCTCGTTTCATTCCGATTGCAGTCCGGCATGTCTTCGTCTGTTTGCCGCCTAAACGACAAGACATCCCCATTCGCGACGCGTCTGTTCCGCATCTTCGTCACGAATCATTGTCCCAAAAACATACGCCTTCGGGGATTCGTCTGGAAGAGCGAGGCAAAAAAAGAGGCCGCGGCCTTCTGTCAAGAACCGCGACCTCTATATGTTGTGGATTATCCGGATAAGAATTAGTACCGGTAGTGTTCGGCCTTGAACGGTCCCTGCGGCTTCACGCCGATATAGCCAGCCTGTTCTTCCGAAAGTTCCGTCAGCTTTGCGCCGAGCTTGGCGAGGTGAAGGCGCGCGACCTTCTCGTCGAGGTGTTTCGGCAGGATGTGGACACCCTTTTCGTACTGCTCGCCCTTGGTGAACAGTTCGATCTGCGCCAGCGTCTGGTTGGTGAAGGAGGCCGACATGACGAAGGACGGATGACCGGTGGCGTTGCCGAGGTTGAGCAGGCGACCTTCCGAGAGGAGGATCATCCGGTTGCCCTTCGGGAACTCGATCAGGTCGACCTGCGGCTTGACGTTGGTCCATTTCAGGTTGCGCAGCGCGGAAACCTGGATCTCGTTGTCGAAATGGCCGATATTGCCGACGATCGCCATGTCCTTCATCTCGCGCATGTGGTCCATGCGGATGACGTCCTTGTTGCCGGTGGTGGTGATGAAGATATCCGCGGTCGAGACGACGTCTTCGAGCTGGACGACTTCAAAGCCGTCCATAGCGGCCTGCAGGGCGCAGATCGGATCGACTTCGGTAACCTTCACGCGGGCGCCGGCGCCGGCGAGCGAAGCTGCCGAACCCTTGCCGACATCGCCGTAGCCGCAGACGACGGCGACCTTGCCGGCCATCATCACGTCGGTGCCGCGACGGATGCCGTCGACCAGCGATTCCTTGCAGCCGTACTTGTTGTCGAATTTCGACTTGGTGACCGAATCGTTAACGTTGATTGCCGGGAAGGGCAGGAGGCCCTTGGCATGCAGCTGGTAGAGGCGGTTGACACCGGTGGTGGTTTCTTCCGTCACGCCCTTGATGGCGTCGCGCTGCCTGGTGAACCAGCCCGGCGAGGTGGCAAGGCGCTTCTTGATCTGGGCGACGAGGATTTCCTCTTCTTCCGACGTCGGGTTCGACAGCACGTCCTCGCCAGCTTCGGCGCGGGCGCCGAGCAGGATGTACATGGTGGCGTCGCCGCCGTCATCGAGGATCATGTTGGATACGCCGCCATCGGCCCACTGGAAGATCTGGTCGGTGTAGGTCCAGTATTCTTCGAGCGTTTCGCCCTTGACGGCAAAGACCGGGACACCGCTGGCAGCGATCGCAGCCGCAGCATGGTCTTGGGTGGAGAAGATGTTGCAGGACGCCCAGCGGACTTCCGCGCCGAGAGCGACCAGCGTCTCGATCAGAACGGCGGTCTGGATGGTCATGTGCAGCGAGCCGGTGATGCGTGCACCCTTCAGCGGCTTCTTGGTGCCGAATTCCTCGCGGCAGGCCATCAGGCCCGGCATTTCGGTCTCGGCAATGGTGATTTCCTTGCGGCCGAAATCGGCAAGGCCGATATCCGCAACCAGATAGTCGTTCGTCGTGCTCATGAAGCTCTCCGGGCTTGGGGCCATGCGCCGAGACTTGATGTCTACGTTGTCGCGGGCAGGGCACACTGAAATTCGCACCTCCGGCATTGAGCCGAGAGGTTTGTTTCTCACCTAGCAGGATTCAGGAAAAGGAGCAACAGGACATAAAGAAGTCTTTATATCTTTATGTCATCGGGTTTGAGTTGTTTCCGGTCAGGCCGGAAACAGGCGCGCCCGACGAAGCAGCAAACTCAGATTTCTTCGCCGAATTTATCGGCGACCAGTGCGTCGAGGGCGTCGAGCGCTTCCTGGGCCTGGCGGCCGGAGGCGGTGACGGAGATCGAGCAGCCCGTGCTGGCTGCCAGCATCATCAGTCCCATGATCGAGGTGCCGCCGACGGTCATGCCGTCTTTCGAGACGTGGATTTCGGCGTCGTAGCCTTCCACCGTCTGGACGAACTTGGCAGAGGCGCGGGCGTGCAGCCCCCGCTTGTTGATGATCAGCAGGTCGCGGGAGAGCGCTTCCGGCGCAGCCTCGCTATTTGCCACTGAGGACACGGCTTGCGACATTGATATATTTCCTGCCTGCTTCGGATGCTTCGACGAGTGCCTTGTCCATATCGCTTTCGCCGCGGACGCCGGCCAGCTTGATCAGCATGGGAAGGTTGACGCCGGCAATAACTTCGACAGTACCGCTCTGCATCACCGAGATCGCCAGATTGGATGGAGTTCCGCCGAACATATCGGTGAGGATAATGACACCATTGCCTTCGTCGGCCGAAAGAACCGCTTCCAGAATATCCTGGCGGCGTTGGTCCATGTCATCTTCGGGACCGATGCAGACAGTCTCGATCGACTTTTGCGGACCAACGACATGCTCCAATGCATGACGAAACTCTTCAGCCAGCTTGCCGTGTGTGACAAGCACAAGTCCGATCATGGTGTCTTTGCTCCAACTGCATCTGCAAATCTTAGGATGGTCAGATATCGCAACGCAGCAATTTCGTCCACCTTTGGGGCGGCCATCTTGGCAAGGAAAAGGCGAAGTGCAAGTTAAAAATCCAGAAATTCTGCCTTAAAAGGCATCATTGTCCTTGAAAATCGGCATTCTGGAGCAAAATAAGCTGCAAAATTTCAAAGGAATTCAAGCCTTCGCCGTAGGGAAGACGCTGCAACGGCAAAAAATCTCCGGATGGGAGAAGAAAAGTCTCGTTTTCCGGCGGCAAGCGGGGCTCGAAGGGCGATTTGACCGGCAGGACGGCAAAATCCAGAATTGCTGCCGGTATCGTTTCGACCTCGACAATTCCGGCGCCGCGCACTTCGGCAAGGCCGGCGATAGAGGCCGGGCGCCGTGCGACGATCTGGCCATTTTCAACCCAGATCAGCACCTGGTCGTCCGAGACGAGGGCTGCAAACAGTCCGCTGTTTCGGGCGGCGATCATGCAGGACAAGGCAAGCGTCGTCTTGCCGGTGCCGGACGGCCCGACGAACAGGAAACCACGGGTACCGAGCACCACCGCTGTCGCGTGGATGTTGGCTTTGACCGTCACGAGTTGGTCTCGATCGGCAGCGAGAGAATGAACCGCGCCCCGGTGATCTTGCCGGCCGCATCCATCATGTTCTCCGCCTTCAACGCACCGCCATGCGCCTCGGCAATCTGGCGGGAGATGGAAAGACCGAGACCCGAATTCTGCCCGAAATCCTCGCCTTCCGGCCGGTCGGTGTAGAAGCGTTCGAAAATCCGGTCGATGTCTTCCGCCTGGATGCCAGGCCCATTGTCCTCGATATAAATGATGCAGCGGGTGCGGGTGCGGGTGAGGCGAAGGATGATGCGGCCGCCCTCCTCCGGAACGAAGGAACGGGCGTTCTCGATCAGGTTGGTGATGATCTGTCCGATCCGCAACTCGTAGCCACCAACATCGAAGCGGGCTTTCGGATTGTCCTTGCGCTCGACGACGAAGCTGAGCTGGACGGCCTTCTTGCCGCTGCGGATCTGGCGCGAAATATCGACGAGGTCGCCAAGCAGCTTCTCCAGATCGACGGCCCTGGCATCGCTGCGGGCAAGCTCCGCATCGAGCCGCGAGGCATCGGAAATATCGCTGATCAGCCGGTCGAGCCGGCGCACATCGTGCTGGATCACATCCATCAACCGCTTCTTGGAATCGTCGGTGCGGGCAAGTGGCAGCGTTTCGACAGCGCTGCGCAACGACGTCAGGGGGTTCTTGAGCTCGTGGCTCACGTCCGCAGCGAAATTCTCGATCGCGGCAATGCGGTCGTAGAGCGCCGTGGTCATTTCGCGCAATGCCACGGAGAGGTTGCCGATCTCGTCCTGGCGGGCGGAGAAGTCCGGGATTTCCTCACGCTCCTTGGCGCCGCCACGGCGCACGCGGATTGCTGCCGCCGAAAGACGCCGGAGCGGATTGGCGATCGTGCTCGACAAAAGCAGGGATAGGATGACGTTGACGAGGGCTGCGACCCCGAAGACGCGGATGATCGCCAGCCGCTCGGCGTGGACGATCTTGTCGATATCGCCAGCCTGCGTCGACAGGAGAAGAACGCCCAGCACGGCGCGGAAACGTTGGACGGGAACGGCGACCGAGACGATCAACTCGCCCTTTTCGGTGACGCGGACGACAGCGCCGCGAACGCCGGTCAGCGCATTCATGACTTCCGGGTAGATGGAGCCGTTACCACCAGGCGGCTCCTTGTAGAGCGGCAGGTTTCCTGACTGCAGGATGCGGTTGAACCAGGAGTTCAGCCGTTCGGACCATGTTGCCGCTTCCGGCTCGATCGGCGGCAGGTCAAACCTCAGCACCTGACCGCCGGTATAGAGATGACGTGAATCGAGCAGCAGGTCGGCATCGGCATCGAACAGGCGGGCGCGGGTGCGGGTCGGCGAGATCAGCCGCCTCAGAACCGGCGCGACACGTTCCTGATTGATGGGGAATTCGAGATCCTCGTCGCTCGGCAGCGGCGTGATGCTCTGCCCGGCCTGCAGTTCCAGCAGTTTTTCCGGATCGATGGTGATCGAGTTGGTATCGACGGACGCAGAAGCCGCGATCGCACCGGCAATGATCTCGCCCTGCGTCAAAAGGCTTTCGACGCGGGCGTCAATCAGCCCCTCGCGGAACTGGTTGAGATACATGATGCCGCCGACAAGCACGACGAGCGCGACGAGATTGAAGAACAGGATGCGGCGCGTCAGGCTGGAGAATACGGCATTGCCGAACAGGCGGCGAATGAGCGTGAAGGGATGCGCCCATTTCCGGCCGGACGCCGTCCTTACGTCGCTGTCGTCCACATCGATGTTTCGCAAGACTTCGACCAAGCCTTCAACTCCCGCTTTCGCGGCCCCTGCTGTCTACGGCAGATCCGGCTGCCCGCCGCCCGAAGGCAAATAAGGAAGAAATCGCGCTTTCGCGATCCGCTTCGGCGCGGAGCCGTATCATACAGCTCCGCAACTGGCCACGCCAGTCTGCGTCGGGAGCGTCATCCGGCGCCGCATCGTATGTAAGTTCGGTTCAGGCCGATTCGCGGAAGCGATAGCCGACGCCATAGAGCGTCTCGATCATGTCGAAGTCGTTGTCGACCATCTTGAATTTCTTGCGCAGCCGCTTGATGTGGCTGTCGATGGTGCGGTCATCGACATAGACCTGCTCGTCATAAGCGGCGTCCATCAGCGAATCGCGGCTCTTCACCACGCCCGGGCGCTGCGCCAGCGAATGCAGGATGAGGAACTCGGTGACCGTCAGGGTGACCGGCTCGTTCTTCCAGGTACAGGTATGGCGTTCCTGGTCCATCGACAGCTGGCCGCGCTCCAGCGAACGCGCCTGCACGTCGGCGGAGGTTTTCTGGCCGCCGGCTGTGTTTGCTGCAGCCGCAGCCTCGCGATTGGCCGAGCGGCGCAGAATAGCCTTGACGCGCTCAACCAGCAGTCGTTGCGAGAAGGGCTTGGTGATGAAATCGTCGGCGCCCATCTTCAGCCCGAACAGCTCGTCGATTTCTTCATCCTTGGACGTGAGGAAGATCACCGGGATATCGGACTTCTGGCGAAGGCGGCGCAGGAGCTCCATGCCGTCCATGCGCGGCATCTTGATATCGAAGATGGCAAGCTGCGGCGGCCGGGCAAGCAGGCCGTCGAGCGCCGAAGCACCGTCGGTATAGGTTTCGACCTTGTAGCCTTCCGCCTCCAGTGCAATCGACACCGAGGTCAGGATGTTGCGGTCGTCATCGACAAGTGCAATCGTCTGCATCGTATAGAGCTCCACCATTTCGCTGCGCCTCCGAGGCTGGCCCTTTGTCCGGGTCCGTGCTGCGGTACGAGGCGTTTCTTGAGTATAAAGGTGGAACAAATTGTGGCGAAGTGAATAGCAAAAGCAACGAGGCCGACGAAACGAGGGTGTTTTGATCGCAAAAACGTCGCTCAAAAACCCCCGATTCAACCGATTAAAAAAGCAATAAATTTCTTTAAATCGATTAATATACTGAAACTATTACATTTTTTAAGACAGCAACCTTGTCTTTTCCGATCCGTCCTTTTATGGTCGCTAACATTCACTGTATTGTCGGCAAACCACGGAGGAAAGCTGGACCATGAAGGAACTCGGCATTCGCAACCCATCCCTTGGGCTGGAATCAATCGGTTTCACCAACCTGGACATGGTTCGGTATAACTTTGGCACCGCTGAACTTTATGAGGAAATCCTGCGCCGCAGCGAAGCGCAGCTTACCGCTCACGGGGCTGTGCGGGCGCTGACGGGCCAGCACACCGGCCGTTCGCCGAAGGACAAGTTCGTCGTTCGCGACGCCAATACCACCGATGAAATCTGGTGGGACAACAACAACGCGATGTCGCCTGAACATTTCGAGATCCTGCATCAGGACATGCTCGATCATGCCAAGGGCAAGTCGCTCTATGTTCAGGATCTGATCGGCGGTGCCGATGCGGAAAATGCGCTGCAGGCGCGCGTTATCACCGAATTCGCCTGGCATTCGCTGTTCATCCGCAACCTGCTGATCCGCCCGGAAAAAGCCTCGCTCGCCGCCTTCGCACCGAAGCTGACGATCATCGACCTGCCAGACTTTAAGGGCGATCCTGCTCGCCACGGTTGCCGCACCGAAACCGTGATTGCCTGCAACTTCACCAAGGGCATCATCCTGATCGGCGGCACGTCCTATGCCGGCGAGATGAAGAAGGCCGTCTTCACCATGCTCAACTACCTCTTGCCGGCCAAGCGCGTGATGCCGATGCATTGCTCGGCCAATGTCGGCGCTGATGGCGACGCTGCGGTGTTCTTCGGGCTTTCCGGCACCGGCAAGACGACATTGTCGGCCGATCCGAAGCGCACGCTGATCGGTGACGATGAACATGGCTGGGGTGAGGATGGCATCTTCAATTTCGAAGGTGGCTGCTATGCCAAGACCATTCGTCTGTCGGCTGAAGCCGAGCCGGAAATTTTCGAAACGACGCGCCGTTTCGGCACCGTGCTCGAAAACGTCGTACTCGATGCCAACCGCATGCCTGACTTCAACGACGGCTCGCTGACGGAAAACACGCGTTGCGCCTATCCGCTGGACTTCATTCCGAATGCCAGCAAGAGCGGTACGACAGGCCATCCGGGCACGATCATCATGCTGACGGCCGACGCTTTCGGCGTCATGCCGCCGATTGCCCGCCTGACACCTGACCAGGCCATGTACCACTTCCTCTCCGGTTACACGGCCAAGGTCGCAGGAACGGAAAAGGGCGTGACGGAACCGGAAGCGACGTTCTCGACCTGCTTCGGCGCTCCGTTCATGCCGCGTCACCCCTCTGAATACGGCAATCTGCTCAAGGCTCTGATCGCTGAGCACGGCGTCAACTGCTGGCTGGTCAACACCGGCTGGACCGGTGGTGCTTACGGTACCGGCAGCCGCATGCCGATCAAGGCGACGCGTGCGTTGCTCGCCGCTGCCCTCGACGGTTCGCTGGCCTCGGCGGAATTCCGCACCGATAGCAATTTCGGCTTCGCTGTGCCGGTCGCGGTTCCGGGCGTCGACAGCAGCATCCTTGATCCGCGCTCGACCTGGAGCGACGGCGTTGCCTATGACGCGCAGGCCCGCAAGCTGGTCGACATGTTCGTCAGCAATTTCGCCAAGTTCGAAAGCCATGTCGACGGCAGCGTGCGCGATGCTGCTCCGGGCGTGAAGATCGCAGCGGAATAAGTCTCCGGCATAAGATTGCAGGCTATGATTCACGTGAAACCCGGCGCGAAAGCGCCGGGTTTTCCTTGTCTTGCCGGTTCACGCGTTTTCAATGACGCCATCCTGTGAGATAGAGCGGTGGAAGGAAGAACGACATGGCCAGCGATCCGCTCTACATCAACGACAACATCGTCATCGCCGGCTGGGAGCTGACGGAGCAATTCGTGCTGGCCGGCGGCCCGGGCGGGCAGAACGTCAACAAGGTTTCGACGGCGGTTCAGCTGTTTTACGGCATCAAGTCGTCGCCGGCCCTGCCGGAGCGGGTGCGCGACAACGCTATCAAGATTGCCGGCCGCAAGGTTTCGAAAGACGGCGTGCTGATGATCGAGGCAAGCCGCTTTCGCAGCCAGGAGCGCAATCGCGAAGATGCGCGCGAACGGCTGAAGGAGCTTATCCTCAAGGCTGCCGAACCGCCGCCACCGCCACGAAGAAAGACCAGGCCGACCAAGGGCTCGATCGAGCGTCGCCTGAAGGAAAAGACCGGACGCGGGGAGGTCAAGAAGATGCGCGGTCGCCCTGACAGCGAGTGAAGACGCATTTTTCACGCGGGGCTTGTTTTTTTCCGGTCACTGCACTCTGTTACGTCAGAGCAACTCACCAAAAAGGAGACGTGCCATGGGTCTGTTCAGCTTTATCAAGAGTGCCGGCAAGAAGCTCGGTATCGGCGGCGACGATGACGCACCGGACGCTGAAGCGGTGAAGAAGGAGCTCGCCTCCCATGACCTCGGCACCGACAAGGTGGATGTCGCCGTTGAAGGCGATAAGATCGTGCTGACCGGTGTCGTGAAGGACCAGTCGGCATTCGAGAAGGCTGTCGTCGCCGTTGGCAATACGCTGGGGATTTCCAAGGTGGAGGCTTCCGAGCTGAAGGTCGCGGATACAGCGGCTGCGACGCCTGTCGCGGCGAAGGATCCCGTATTCTACACGGTCAAGAAGGGCGACAATCTCTGGAAGATCGCCGAGGCGCAGTATGGCAAGGGCAAGGGTGCAAAAAACACCGTTATCTTCGAAGCCAACAAGCCGATGCTGACCCATCCGGACAAGATTTATCCCGGCCAGGTGCTGCGCATCCCGGCTCTGGACTAGCCCTCATCATGAAAAGGGTCAGCGCAGTTCTGTTGATGTGTTTTACCGTTGCATTGGCGGCTTTTAGCGGGACTGCGCTGGCTCAGGCATTTCGTGAGCCGGCAAAGGGCTCGGCCGAGCGTTCGGCTATCCTTGATACGTTGCGTCCCGCCGTCGAGGCGGAAATGCGTGGGGCCGTCGAATTTGTCGTAACAACCATCCGCGCATCGCCCAACTGGGCATTCGTACAGGTTGAACCGCAGCGCCCGGGCGGCGGTGCGATCGATCCGGAAAAAACCGGTTTTGCCGGGGAGTCCGACATGATGGATGGGCTGACGGTCTATGCGCTGATGACGTTCCAGTCCGGCCGGTGGAACCTGATCGATCATATGGTTGGCCCGACGGATGTCGGCTATGCCGACTGGCAGCAGCGCTACGGTGTGCCGCTGGCAATCCTCGGGCTGGAATAGGCCTTTCGATGCGCAGCCTGCCCCAGGGTATTCGCCATATCCCCGGCTTTCTCGACCGGGAAAAGCAGGAGGCGATGGTCGAAAGCATCCGCGCCATCGTCGCGGAAGCGCCGCTTTTCGTGCCGGCCATGCCAAAAACCGGAAAGCCGATGTCCGTGCGCATGACGAATTGCGGCGCGCTTGGCTGGGTGACCGACAAGGAGCGCGGTTACCGCTACCAGCCTGAGCATCCGCTTACCGGCAGGCCCTGGCCGGCCATGCCCGATGTTCTTCTCGATATCTGGCGCACGGTTTCCGGCTCGTCCAAGGAGCCGCAGGCCTGCCTCGTCAATTTCTATGCCGATGACGCCCGCATGGGGCTGCATCAGGACCGCGACGAACAGGACCTGGAAACGCCGGTCGTTTCGATTTCACTGGGAGATAGCTGCCTGTTTCGGGTCGGCGGGCGTGAGCGAAGCGACAAAACGCTGTCGTTCAAGCTGTCGAGTGGCGATGTCGTTGTCCTCGGCGGCGAGGGGCGGCTTGCCTTTCACGGCGTCGACAAGATCTATCCCGGCACCTCGACGCTTTTGAAGAACGGCGGGCGCATCAACCTCACACTCCGCCGTGTTACGCTCTGATCCTCAGAGTTTACGCAGCGCCACCGTCTCGGTGAGGTGGTTAGGACCCTTCTGCAGGATAAGGTCGGCGCGCGGTCGCGTCGGCAGGATGTTCTGGCGAAGGTTTTTCAGGTTGATGTTGTGCCAAAGCCCTTCGGCGATCGAAAGTGCTTCTTCTTCGCTCACTTCCGCGTAGCGCTTGAAGAAGGAATCCGGATTGCGGAAGGCCGTCTGGCGCAGGCGCATGAAGCGGTTGACGTACCAGGTGTGGATCAGGCTTTCCTCGGCGTCGATATAGATCGAGAAATCGAAGAAATCAGAGACCATCGGCACGATCCTGCCGTCGGCCGGCAGGTTGCGCGACTGCAGCACGTTGATGCCCTCGAAGATCAGGATATCCGGCCGGTCGATGGTCTGGAACTGATCGGGCAGCACGTCATAGGTGAGGTGCGAATAGGATGGCGCCTGGACGTTCGGCTGGCCGGCCTTGATCGCCGAGAGGAACCGCAGCAGCGCCCCTATATCATAGCTCTCGGGAAAGCCCTTGCGGTCCATCATGTTTTCCCGCAGCAGCGTCGCATTGGGATAGAGGAAGCCGTCGGTCGTCACCAGGTCGACCTTCGGGCTCGAGGGCCAGCGGGAGAGCAACTCGGCAAGAATACGGGCGGTTGTCGATTTGCCGACGGCAACGGAGCCGGCAATGCCGATGACGAATGGCGTTTTCGCCTCGCCGGACATGCTGAGGAAACGCTGGCGCTGGGCAAACAGCATCTGCGAGGATTCGACATGGGCCGACAACAGCCGCGACAACGACAGATAGATGCGGCGCACTTCGCTGAGGTCGATCGGGTCGTTCAGCGAGCGCAGCCGCTGCACCTCGTCCGCCGTCAGCGTCAGCGGCGTATCGGCCCGGAAGCGCGACCATTCCTCCGCGGAGAAAAAGCGATAGGGCGAATAGTCCTTGTTGTCGAAGTGATCCGGAATGTCGGTCGATCCGATGTCTTTTGCTGCGATGCTCATGAACTGTCTACCGGCTCGCCTTTTCCTGGAGCCCCGACTGGCTGGTGCGCCGTTCGAGCTCATCCATCACATTCTGCAATGGAATATCAGCAATTTTCAATACGACCATTAGATGATAGAGCAAATCCGCACTTTCCGCGACGAGGTTAGCGCGATCGTTGCTGATAGCTGCGATCACCGTTTCCACCGCCTCTTCGCCCAGTTTCTTGGCGGCCTTGGCCTGTCCATGGGCGACGAGTTTTGCCGTCCAGGACTGATCCGGCGATGCCTTGGCGCGATCGGCGACGATCGTTTCGAGGCTGGAAAGTGTAAACTCGCTCATCCGTTTGTCCTCTGGCTCAATCGAGCCGCATGGCGATGCCATGCTCTGCCATATAGCGCTTGGCTTCGCCGATGCTATAGGTGCCGAAATGGAAGATCGAGGCGGCCAGCACGGCCGTCGCATGGCCGTCGCGAATGCCCTCGACCATGTGATCGAGATTGCCGACGCCGCCCGAAGCGATGACCGGCACGGAGACGCGATCGGCGATGGTACGGGTCAGTGCGATATCATAACCGGCCTTCGAGCCGTCACGGTCCATCGAGGTGAGCAGCAGTTCGCCGGCACCGAGCTTGACCATTTTCTCGGCAAAGGTCACGGCATCGATGCCGGTTGCCTGCCGGCCGCCATGGGTGAAGATCTCCCAGCGATCTTCCTCGCCGGGCTTCGAGATTTTCTTGGAATCGATCGAGACGACGATGCACTGGTTGCCGAACTTGTCCGCCGCTTCGGCGACAAAATCCGGATTGCTGACTGCCGCCGAGTTGATCGAAACCTTATCGGCACCGGCGAGCAGCAGCTTGCGAATATCACCGACGCTGCGCACGCCGCCGCCGACCGTCAGCGGCATGAAGCAATGGTCGGCCGTGCGGGCGACGACGTCGAAGATCGTGTCGCGATTGTCGGACGAGGCGGTGATGTCGAGGAAACAGAGTTCATCGGCGCCGGCGGCATCATAGGCCTTCGCCGATTCAACGGGATCGCCGGCATCGATCAGGTCAACAAAGCTGACACCTTTGACGACGCGGCCGTCCTTGACATCCAGGCAGGGAATGACACGGGCTTTGAGGGTCATGCCGCTTTTCCTTTCGCGCTGCAAATAAGCGCCAGCGCTTCCGCCGGGTCGATGCGCCCGTCATAGAGCGCACGGCCCGAAATGGCGCCTTCGAGTTTTGCCGCATCCGGCGCGATCATCCGACGGATATCGTCCATCGAGGCAAGTCCGCCGGACGCGATGACGGGGATGGAGACGGCGTCCGCCAGTTCCAGGGTCGAATCCCAATTGATGCCGGTCAGGATGCCGTCCCGGTCGATGTCAGTATAGATGATTGCCGAAACGCCGGCGCCCTCGAATTTCTGTGCCAGTTCGATGACGCCGAGCTCGGATGCTTCCGCCCAGCCCTCGACGGCCACCTTGCCGCCCTTGGCGTCGATGCCGACGGCGACCTTGCCGGGGAATTTTTTGCAGGCTTCGATGACCAGCGCCGGATCGCGCACGGCAACCGTGCCGAGGATGACGCGGGCAAGGCCGCGCGACAGCCAGTTTTCGATATGATCGAGCGTGCGAATGCCGCCGCCGAGCTGGACGGGGTTCTTCGTGGCCTTGAGGATCGCGTCGACGGCAGCACCATTGACCGTTTCACCGGCAAAGGCGCCGTTGAGATCAACCACATGGAGCCATTCGAACCCCTGATCCTCGAAGGCCCTGGCCTGGGCGCCGGGGTCGGGATTGTAAACGGTCGCCTGCTCCATGTCGCCGAGCTTGAGGCGCACGCACTGGCCGTCTTTGAGGTCGATGGCGGGAAAGAGGATCATGTCAGGGCTTCCAGCGCAGGAAATTCGAGATGAGGGCGAGGCCGAGCGTCTGGCTCTTTTCCGGGTGGAACTGAGCACCGGCCTTGTTGCCCTGGGCAACGAACGCCGTCACCGCGCCTCCATAGGTGGTCGTGGCAATCAGATCGTCCGGATTTTCGACGGCGAGATGGTAGGAATGGACGAAATAGGCATGCAGCCCATCCTCTCCGGTCGTGATGCCGGCGAACAATGGATGCGGCTTCTTCAGTTCCAGTGTGTTCCAGCCGATCTGCGGGATTTTCAGCGTCGGATCGGAGGGAACCATCTCGACGACATCGCCCTTGATCCAGCCAAACCCTTGAGTCGTCGTCTTTTCCAGACCACGTGACGACATAAGCTGCATGCCGACGCAGATGCCGAGGAAGGGCCGTGCGGATTTCTCGACCGCTTCCGTCAGCGCCTGCTGCATGCCATCGACGGCGTCGAGGCCCCGGCGACAGTCGGCATAGGCGCCGACTCCGGGCAGGACGATGCGGTCGGCACTTGCGACGCGGTCCGCTTTGTCGGTGAGGTCGATCTCCGCGTTGATGCCGGCTTCACGAGCGGCACGCTCGAAGGCTTTCGTTGCCGAGCGCAGATTGCCGGATCCGTAGTCGATGATCGCAACGCGCATCAGCGTTCTCCATAATTCTCAAACAGGCCGAATGCCGTGCGGTTTTCGGATTTTGTCGTCGGCAGCGCCGGGGGATGCCACGCGGCTTCGCCGGAGGCTGTCGCGTGCGTAGCCGTCTCGTGGTCGTAGATCATTTCGGCAAGAGCCAGATCATCGGTCGCGATGACCGACTGGAGCGTCCAGCCATGAGCTTCCAGGCGCCTCGCGACAAAAGCCGGACCTTCGAGAGCGACGAGGAGGCGTAGCGCAAGCTCGATCAACAGGCTCGCCAGCATGAAGCGCGGCTCCGCGGTCATCGCCGTCACCAGGGCCTGCAGGATCGCAACGGCAATGCCTGCGATCCACTGCCGCTTGAAGAGCAGCCAGATGGCCGGAAAAATGAAGGCGACCCAGGAAAACTTGTCGGCGATGAACCGCGCATCCTCATCGTTTCTGAGGGCGGCGGGCGGTGTCAGAACCAGATAGGAGGCCATATCAGCCAACTTTCAATGTGGGCCGGTCAGACCAGCGTTCCCTTGGTGGAGGGGACGCGGCCTGCCTGGCGCGGATCGATCTCTGTTGCCGTGCGAAGCACGCGGGCAACGGCCTTGAAGCAGGTTTCGGAGATATGATGGTTGTTGGCGCCATAGATATTCTGCACGTGCAGCGTGATGCCACCATGCTGGGCCAGCGCCTGGAAGAACTCGCGCACCAGTTCGGTGTCGAACGTGCCGATCTTCGGCGCGGAGAAATCGACCTTCCAGACGAGGAACGGCCGGCCGGAGACGTCGACGGCGGCGCGCGTCATCGTTTCGTCCATGGCAAGGTCGAGCGAGGCATAGCGGGTGATGCCGCGCCGGTCGCCGAGCGCCTTGGAGAGCGCCTGGCCGATGGCGATGCCGGTATCTTCCACCGTGTGGTGGTCGTCGACATGCCGGTCGCCTTCGGCGACGATGTCCATGTCGATTAGGGAATGACGGGAAAGCTGCTCCAGCATATGGTCGAAGAAGCCGACGCCGGTTGAAATCCGCGACGTGCCGGTGCCGTCGATATTGACGGAAACGGTCACCGAAGTTTCGTTGGTCTTGCGCGAAACGCTGCCGGTGCGGTTGGCTTTCTGATCGGCCATCAGGTTCTCCCGAATGTAACAGAGCCGCTCCATATCAGGCGGTGGGCGAAATATCCAGAACTGCCGCTGTGATTCTCGTGGGGCGCGAAACGGACCGGAGTGGCCATGGCGGCCATGCCGGATGCGGGCTATTTGCAATCGGCAAAAGCGCTCTTACATAGGCTTCAACAGGGCCGATGTCCGGCTCGTCGAAAGGGTCCGGTAGCCGGGCAGGTAGGGTTTTCATGACAACGATTATTACCGTCCGAAAGGGCGGACAGGTGGTGATGGCGGGCGACGGCCAGGTGAGCCTCGGCCAGACCGTGATGAAGGGCAATGCCCGCAAAGTTCGCCGTCTTGGCAAGGGCGATGTGATCGCCGGTTTTGCTGGCGCAACAGCCGATGCCTTCACGCTTCTTGAGCGGCTCGAATCCAAGCTCGAACAGTATCCGGACCAGCTGATGCGCGCTGCCGTCGAACTCGCCAAGGATTGGCGCACCAACAAGTACCTGCGCAATCTCGAAGCGATGATGCTGGTCGCCGATAAATCGATCACGCTGGCGATCACCGGAAACGGCGACGTGCTTGAACCCGAACACGGCACCATCGCCATCGGCTCGGGTGGCAATTTTGCCTTCGCCGCGGCGCGTGCGCTGATGGATTCGGACAAGACGGCCGAAGAGATCGCCCGCCGGGCGATGGAGATCGCCGGCGATATCTGCGTCTATACCAATGGCAACATCGTGGTCGAAAAACTCGATGCCGCTTGACCACGCGCCCCGCTATCATTTTCGCGATGTGCGCCGGGAGGATTTCCCGCTGCTTGGCCGCTGGCTGGCAGAGCCGCATGTCGCAAAATGGTGGGGTGAGTCTGCGAAAGAACTGGCGGGCATCGAGGAAGCCATGACGAGCGTCGAAACACGCCCGTTGATTGTCGAGCTGGACGGAATGCCGATTGCCTATCTGCAGTGTTATGATCCGCATCTGGAAGAGGATCATCCCTATCAGGATCAACCGCCGGGAACGCTGGGGATCGATATCTCGATCGGCGATCCGGACTTGACCGGAATGGGCCACGGCAGTGCGATCATCAGCCAGTTCTGTGCCGAACTTTTCGCCACCGGTGCCGCGCGCATCGTGATCGATCCCGATCCGGAAAACGCGCAAGCCATCCGCGCCTACGAAAAAGCGGGTTTCCGCTTCCTCGATACGCGCCATTCCATTTACGGTCCGGCCCATTTCATGGTGCTGGACAAAGCCTGAAGAAACGGATTTGCCATGACCACATTTTCACCCCGCGAAATCGTGTCGGAGCTCGACCGGTTCATCATCGGCCAGCACGATGCCAAGCGCGCCGTCGCCATCGCCTTGCGCAACCGCTGGCGCCGCCAGCAGCTCAACGACGAGCTGCGTGACGAAGTCATGCCGAAGAACATTCTGATGATTGGTCCGACCGGTGTCGGCAAGACGGAGATTTCCCGTCGTCTCGCCAAGCTCGCCGGTGCCCCCTTCATCAAGGTCGAGGCGACGAAATTCACCGAAGTCGGCTATGTCGGCCGCGATGTCGAGCAGATCGTCCGCGATCTCGTCGAGGTCGGCATCGGCCTCGTGCGCGAAAAGAAGCGCGCCGACGTCAAGGCAAAGGCGCATCTGAATGCCGAGGAGCGCGTTCTCGACGCGCTGGTCGGTTCCACCGCATCGCCGGCAACGCGCGATAGTTTCCGCAAGAAGCTGCGTGCCAACGAACTTGACGACAAGGAAATCGACGTCGAGATTGCCGATACGGGAACACCCGGCGGTGGCTTCGAGATCCCCGGCATGCCGGGCGCCAATATCGGCGTTCTCAACCTGTCGGAAATGTTCGGCAAGGCGATGGGTCAGCGCACCAAGAAGGTCCGCACGACGGTCAAGGAGAGCTATGGCATCCTGATCAATGACGAATCCGACAAGCTGCTCGACAATGACGAGATCCAGCGGGAGGCCGTGCGCTCGGCGGAGAATGACGGCATCGTCTTCCTCGACGAGATCGACAAGATCGCCGCCCGCGATGGCGGCATGGGAGCGGGTGTTTCACGTGAAGGCGTGCAGCGCGACTTGCTGCCGCTGGTTGAAGGCACGACGGTTGCGACCAAGTATGGTCCGGTGAAGACCGATCATATCCTGTTCATTGCGTCCGGCGCCTTCCACGTCTCAAAGCCGTCCGATCTGTTGCCGGAACTGCAGGGCCGCCTGCCGATCCGCGTCGAGCTGAAGGCGCTGACCAAGGAGGATTTCCGCCGCATCCTGACGGAAACAGAGGTCAGCCTGATCCGCCAATACAAGGCGCTTCTGGAAACGGAAGGCGTTAGCCTCGATTTCACGGAAGACGCACTTGATGCGCTGGCCGACGTGGCCGTCCAGCTCAATTCGAGCGTCGAGAATATCGGTGCGCGGCGGCTGCAGACGGTGATGGAGCGTGTTCTCGATGAAATCTCCTATGCGGCACCAGACAAGTCAGGGGAATCGCTGAAGATTGATGCGGACTACGTGAAAAAGCATGTTGGCGATCTCGCCGCTAATACCGATCTATCGCGCTACATCCTGTAACGGCAGTGAGGTGACATTGAACAGGGCGCCGGTCTCCGAGATCGGCGCCCTTGTTGTTTCGGAAGCCTGCACACGTTAAGTCTTCTTGGTGCCGGGCATGATTCCGACACGATTTTGCCGCATGCGTCCCCGCGCATCAAAGCCACCAGGTCACAGGAAACCGCTCGTGCGCGCCATCGGTCATATGCTTCTTCTTGCGGGAATGATTCTCGCCACCGGCCCTGTCATGGCGGACGGCGTCCGTGTCGTGCCGGAGGGAAACCGGTATCAGGAGCAGCCGAATGTGCCCGGCGCGTCCGTGCGCCGGACCAAGGCGGGCAAGACCTCCTTCGATGCGAAATATGAAAAGGTGCGCAATCTGCTCGCGACCGACGGCAAGCTGATGGGCAAGATCAAGTCGACGGCACGCGCCTATGGCATCGACCCGATCCACATGATCGGCGCCATCGTCGGCGAGCACACCTATAATGTCGATGCCTATGATCGGCTGCAATCCTACTACGTCAAGGCCGCCGCCTATGCGGGCGACAGCTTCCGCTTCGGCTATGAGGGCGAGACCGTTGCCGACTTTGTTGCGCGTCCCGAGTTTTCCAAATGCGCGGGCAAGAAGAGCTCCTACGCGCTCTGGAGTTGCCGCGAAAATGTGTGGGACAGCCAGTTCCGCGGCAATACGGTCGGCGGCACGTCCTATCCCAACAACCGCTTCAGTGCCGTGTTTTTCCAGCCGTTCTTTGCCGGCCAGACCTTCGGCCTCGGCCAGATCAATCCGCTGACGGCCCTGATGCTGACGGACATGGTCTCGCGTGTATCGCACTATGACCGGCTGGATGAAAACGACGCGTCCGGCGTCTATACGGCGATCATGGATCCGGATCAGTCGCTCGCCTATATGGCTGCCTCGATCCGCCACTCGATCGACGCCTACAAGTCGATCGCCGGCATGGATATTTCCGACAATCCGGGCATCACCGCGACGCTTTACAATGTCGGCAACCCGGACCAGCGCGCTGCAGCGTTTGCCGCGAAGAACAAGGGCGGCGAGGTGCAGTGGCCGGAGGAAAATTATTATGGCTGGCTGGTCAACGACAAGCTGGCGGAACTCAAGGCGCTGCTCTAACTTTCCTGAAATAGCCACACCTTTGTGCGAAGTTGGGTGGTTGGGCCGCCAATGTGTGGCGGCGCGGGGAAAGTTTATCCATGGATATGAGACCCGAACCCTTCGAGCCGCCTGCGCCGATCCCGCGCACGGTGCCGCCGTCGCGTCTCCAGATCATCCGGACCGTGATGCGCAATCCGCTCGAGCTGTGGGGAGAGCCCTCCTATACCCTGCCCTGGATCGACACCAAGTTCATCAACCAGCGCACCCTGATCGTCAATGATCCGGACTTGCTCCGCCACATCCTTGTCGAGAACGCCTCAAATTACGAAATGTCCAAAGTCCGGCGCTTGATCCTGCGACCGATCCTGCGTGACGGGCTGCTGACGGCCGAGGGCGAGGTCTGGAAGTGCTCGCGCAAGGCCATGGCACCTGTGTTCACGCCGCGCCATGCCCGTGGTTTTGCCAAACAGATGCTGGCCAAGACCGAGGAATATGTCGCGAAGTACGACGAGGCGGCCGCCACAGGAGCGGTCGTCAATATCGCCAACGACATGACCGAACTGACCTACGGCATCCTTTCCGAGACGCTGTTTTCCGGGCAGATCGCTGCCGAGACCGAGGGGTTTGCCGACAGCGTCGAACGGCTGCTGCACCGGATGGGCCGCGTCGATCCCATGGATCTTCTGCTTGCGCCGCCCTGGGTGCCGCGCCTGACCCGCATCGCGGGTGCTCGCGTGATGGCGGAGTTTCAGTCGATCGTAGCGAAAACGATGGACCATCGTCGGCAGCTGATGCGGTCGGACCCGCAAGCTGCACCGCAGGATTTTCTGACACTGCTCTTGCAACTGGAAAAGCCGGAAGGCCTTTCAACCGACGAAATCGCCGACAATATCCTGACCTTCATCGGCGCGGGGCACGAAACGACGGCACGCGCGCTCGCTTGGACGCTCTATTGCGTCGCCAATTCTCCGCATGTCCGCGAGAATATGGAGGCAGAGATCGATAGCGTGCTATCAAGCGGAGCGGAACCGGTCGACTGGCTTGATCTGATGCCGCATGTGCGTGCTTCTTTCGAAGAGGGGATGCGCCTCTATCCGCCGGCGCCGTCCATCAATCGTGCCGCGATCAAGGCGGATTCATGGACTTCGCCGGATGGGGAGCGGGTGGAGATCCCCAAGGGCATTTCAGTTCTGATCATGCCCTGGACGCTGCATCGCCACGCGCTCTATTGGGAAAAACCCCGTGCCTTCATGCCCGAGCGCTTCCTGCCGGAAAATCGTGACAAGCTGCACCGCTTCCAATACCTGCCGTTCGGGGCGGGGCCACGCATCTGCATCGGCGCCACGTTCGCGCTGCAGGAGGCGGTGATCTCGCTTGGCGTCATGATGAAACGCTTCCGGTTCGACATGACGCCGGACACCAACCCCTGGCCGGTGCAGCGGCTGACCACGCAGCCTAGGGGCGGGCTGCCGTTGAGGGTGTCGGTTCGGTAAACGTCTTGCCCGGCGTTTCCGATTGCACGGCACGGATCGGCGAATCGGACGGCACCGGTTGCTGCAGCTGCTTCTTCGGCTTCTTGATGGTTTTGATCTGCGCGCAGGTGGAATCGCCAACGCCTTCGCACGGCTTGTAGACGACGATCTCGCTGCCCGCGCCATCGTCCCATACGGCCTGGATGGCAAGCGTTTTCGCTTCTCCGGCCGGCAGCGAGATGTAGATATATTCGTTGGTGTTGTCTTCGGGCAGGTTGAAGGGGATCTGCGGATTGCATTTGCCGAGCGGGAAGCGCTTGTCGAGAGCCTCCGAATTGACCGAGTAACGGATCTCCGAGAGGCGGCAATGCATCGTCTGCAACGTGGTGAAATAGATCAGCTGCTTGTCGTCGTAATTGCGGAACTGGATCCAGCCGGTCACCTTGTTGGCGTCGAGCATGGCCTTGTAGATTGCGACGTCGGGAAGGACCGGTTTGTATTCCTCCTCGTCCTCCGTTTCCTGGGCGATAGCCGGGAGAGAGAGGGCGGAGCATCCCGCAACAGCGAGCGCCAGGACGAGTAAATGTGAGAAGCGGATCATGCGATGGTCCTCTTTGCCGACGCTGTCGCTCCGCCCGAATACGCATGTCGGCGAAGCGATGGCCTTTCCCTGAAAGATGTCATATCACCTCGTTCATATCCTTTGAAGCCGGGTTTCCGGCGCTGCCCGAATGGACGCTATTGTGACTGACCATCTTCTCCTCGGTATCGACACCGGCGGAACCTATACCGACGCGGTTCTTTTCAGCGAGACGAAAGGGGTCGTCGCCAAGGCAAAGGCGCTCACCACGCGCCATGATCTCTCGGTCGGAATTGCCGGTGCTGTCGAGGCGGTACTGGAACAGGCAAAGGCCCCCACTTCCGCCATCAGCCTCGTTTCCTTGTCGACGACGCTTGCGACCAATGCGCTGGTCGAAGGGCAGGGCGGCCGCGCCGGTCTGGTCATGATCGGCTTTGGCCCGGAAGACCTGAAACGGGATGGTCTGCAGGAGGCGCTCGGGTCCGATCCTGTGATCTTCCTGCCCGGTGGCCATAATGTGCATGGCGGCGAAACGCTGCTTGATATGACGGCGCTGGATGAGGCGCTGCCGCAGCTTTCGACGCAAGTCTCCTCCTTCGCCATTGCCGGCTATTTCGCCGTCCGGAATCCGGCTCATGAACAGCGGGTGCGCGACCGCATCCGCGAGGTCTCGCATCTGCCGGTGACTTGCAGTCACGAGCTTTCCTCCAAGCTCGGCGGCCCGCGCCGGGCTCTGACGACCCTCCTCAACGCCCGCCTGGTGTCGATGATCGATCGGCTGATCGGCGCCTGCGAAGGCTTTTTGCAACAGCGCGGCATCGATGTGCCGATGATGGTCGTGCGCGGCGACGGTGCTTTGATTTCTGCTGCCGAGGCCCGGTTACGGCCGATTGAGACCATTCTGTCCGGCCCCGCCGCAAGTCTTGTCGGCGCCCGGCATCTGACCGGCCTCGACAATGCCGTCGTTTCCGATATCGGCGGCACCACCACGGATGTCGCGGTGCTCGACCAGGGACGCCCGCGTCTCGACGGCGAAGGCGCTGTCGTTGGCGGGTTCCGCACCATGGTCGAGGCAGTCGCCATGCGCACCTTCGGGCTCGGCGGAGATTCGGAGGTCCGCATCAACGATCGTGGCCTCAAGGCAAAGATCGATCTCGGCCCGCGCCGGTTTCTTCCCTTGAGTCTTGCTGCTGTCCAGCGTGAGGACGCGGTGATTTCGGTGCTCGAGCGCCAGCTTCGGACAGCGCATGTCGGGCGGCATGACGGTCGCTTTGCTGTCCGCACCGGGCTGCCGGACCATCTGGCAAGCGGGCTTCATTCGCAGGAACTGGCCCTCTATGAGAGGATCGGCGCGGTTCCGGTAAGCCTGGAGCATCTTTTGACGAGCACCCCGCAGAAGGCGACACTGGACCGCTTGGTGGCACGCGGCCTCGTGCATATTTGCGGCCTGACGCCATCCGACGCCATGCATGTCTTGGGACGGCAGGATCAATGGAACGCTGTGGCGGCGCGGCTGGGTGCCGAACTGGCTGCCCGGGTGAAGGACGGATCCGGCAAGCCGATTGCGTCTTCCGCAGAAGACCTGTCGGAAATGATCGTCGCCCGGCTGACGCGTCAATCAGCCGAAGTCATTCTCTCCTCCTGTCTGGCGGAAGACGGCGCGGCAATCGACCCGGCTGTTTCGCTGGCCGTTGACCGGGCTCTGAAACGGGAGCCGGGGATCGTGCGCTTCTCCCTGTCGCTCGACCGGCCACTGGTCGGTCTCGGCGCCTCCGCCCCGGTTTATTATCCGGCTATCGCGGAAATGCTGGGCGCGGAATCGTTTATTCCCCCAGAGGCTGGCGTCGCCAATGCGGTCGGCGCAGTCGTTGGCCAGGTGCGCGCCTCCGTGACTGTCTTCGTGACGACGCCGGAAGAGGGTATCTTCATCGTCAATGGCGCTGGGCCGAGCAGCCGCTTTCTCGATGAGGGGGAGGCTTTTTCATCGGCGCGCGAACGGGCGGAAACTGCAGCGCTGGCCTCGGCAAGGGCAAACGGCGCCGATGAGCCGGCGGTGATGATGCGCGAGGAGGTCGATGCACCGGAAATCGAGGGTAGCCGGAAACTGGTGGAGGCGCGATTCACCGCTGTTGCGAGTGGCCGCCCCCGAGTCGCGCACGGCTGATTTGTTCGATATTGGAAATAATTCTTCGCATTTTCGCTGGATTGACAGGGAATGAAAGCGTGAGAGACTGCGGCCTCTCATATTTGTGCGATAATTCATGGAGTTGCCGATGGGCCGGATTGAAAACAATGGGTTGAAGATCGATGCGGGCCTGCACGATTTCCTGGTGAGCGAAGCCCTGCCGGGCACCGGCATCGACGCCGATCGGTTCTTCTCGGCTTTTTCCGGGATCGTCCATGATCTGGCGCCGAAAAACCGTGATCTTCTTGCCAAACGCGACGCACTTCAGGAGAAGCTTGACAACTGGTACCGAAAGAACGGCGCACCTGTCGACATGGCCGCCTATGAGGGCTTTTTGAAAGAGATCGGCTACCTCTTGCCCGAAGGTCCGGATTTCTCTGTCTCCACCAGCAATGTCGACCCCGAGATTGCCACGATCGCCGGACCGCAGCTCGTCGTTCCCGTGATGAATGCGCGTTATGCGCTCAATGCCGCAAATGCCCGCTGGGGTTCGCTGTACGATGCGCTCTATGGCACCGATGCGATCAGTGAAGATGGCGGCGCGGAAAAGGGCAGGGGTTACAACCCGGTCCGCGGCCAGAAGGTCATTGCCTGGGCACGTGGCTTTCTCGATGCCAGCGCGCCGCTCGCGAGTGGCAGCTGGAACGATGTCACCGGCTTTGCAGTCGAGGGCGCAAGTCTTTCGATTTCGACGGCGGCAGGCGCAGCGAAACTTGCCGATGGTGCGCAATTCGCCGGTTATCGCGGCAATGCAGCGTCTCCAACCCATCTGCTTTTGAAGAAAAACAACCTGCATATCGAGATCGTCATCGATCAATCCACGGCGACCGGCAAGGACGACCCGGCGCATATTTCCGACGTCATCCTCGAATCGGCCATCACCGCGATCATGGATTGCGAGGATTCGGTTGCCGCCGTCGATGCGGAAGACAAGATCGTTGTCTATCGCAACTGGCTCGGCCTGATGAAGGGCGACCTCCAGGAGGACGTCACCAAGGGTGGCAAGACTTTTACGCGCAGGCTCAATCCGGATTTCGGCTTCACTGGGCCGGACGGATCGGAGATTTCGCTGAAAGGCCGCGCCCTGATGCTGGTCCGCAATGTCGGGCACCTGATGACCAATCCGGCCATTCTCGATCGCGACGGCAACGAGGTTCCGGAAGGGATCATGGATGCGATGATCACCGGCCTGATCGCGCTCTGCGACATTGGCCCGAATGGCCGCCGGATGAATTCGCGCGAGGGCTCGATGTATGTCGTCAAGCCGAAGATGCACGGTCCGGAAGAAGTCGCCTTTGCCAGCGGGATATTCGGCCGCGTTGAAGAAGCGCTCGGCATGGCACCCAACACCATGAAGATGGGCATCATGGACGAGGAGCGCCGCACCACCGTCAACTTGAAGGAATGCATCCGGGCAGCCAAGGAACGCGTCGTCTTCATCAATACCGGCTTCCTCGATCGCACCGGCGACGAAATGCACACCTCGATGGAAGCCGGCCCGATGATCCGCAAGGGTGACATGAAACAGGCCGCGTGGATCGCCGCCTACGAAAACTGGAATGTCGATATCGGGCTGGAATGCGGCCTGTCCGGCCATGCGCAGATCGGCAAGGGCATGTGGGCGATGCCCGACCTGATGGCGGCGATGCTGGAACAGAAGATCGCTCACCCGAAGGCGGGCGCCAACACGGCCTGGGTTCCATCGCCGACGGCGGCGACCCTGCACGCAACGCATTATCACAAGATAGATGTGGCCGAGGTTCAGGCTGGCTTGAAAAGCCGCACAAGGGCCAAGCTCAGCGATATCCTCTCCGTTCCGGTCGCATCGCGACCGAACTGGACGTCTGAGGAAATCCAGCGCGAACTGGACAACAATGCCCAAGGCATTCTCGGCTATGTCGTCCGCTGGATCGACCAGGGCGTCGGTTGCTCCAAGGTGCCGGACATCAACAATGTCGGCCTGATGGAAGACCGCGCCACCCTGCGCATCTCCGCCCAGCACATGGCCAACTGGCTGCATCACGGCGTCGTCACTGAAGCGCAGATCGTCGAGACGATGAAGCGCATGGCAGCGGTCGTCGATGGCCAGAATGCGGGTGATTCGGCCTACACGCCGATGGCCGACAATTTCGACGGCTCGATTGCCTTCGAGGCGGCCCTCGAACTCGTGCTCAAGGGCCGCGAACAGCCGAACGGTTATACCGAACCGGTCCTGCATCGCCGTCGGTTGGAGTTGAAGGCAAGTCAGGCGGCCTGATCAGTCGCAGATTTATGGTCTCCCCGGAGGATCAGGCAAGACTCTCGGAGGGATGATCTACCGCTGAAAAGGCGTTCTGCATCATTGTCCCTTCCAGCGGCGGGGCGTTTCCCGCCGCAACAGAAAGGGACAATGAAAATGTCAGCTATTACCGGAAAAGTGATCGCTATTACCGGCGCCAGCAGCGGTATCGGCGAGGCGACGGCGCGACACCTTGCAAGGGAAGGCGCCCGCGTCGTGCTTGGCGCCCGCCGCACCGACAGGCTGGAGGCCCTGGCAGCCAGCATCGAGGCAGAAGGTGGAACGGTGCTCTACCGGGCGCTCGATGTTACCGACCGCGCCGATGTGGAGGCATTTGCGCAAGCGGCCGTTCGCGAATATGGCCGCCTGGATGTCTTCATCAACAATGCCGGTGTCATGCCGCTGTCGCCGCTCGATGCATTGAAGGTCGAGGAGTGGGACCGGATGATCGATGTCAACATCCGCGGCGTTCTTCACGGGATATCAGCAAGCCTGCCGATCATGAAGGCTCAAGGGAGCGGTCAGATCATCAACCTGTCGTCGATCGGTGGCCATGCGGTTTCGCCGACGGCCGCGGTCTATTGCGCCACGAAATTCGCGGTCGGTGCGATTTCCGAAGGGCTGCGCCAGGAGAACGACCGGATTCGCGTGACCGTGATTTCGCCCGGCGTGACCGAATCGGAATTGGCCGAAACCATTTCCGACGAGACGGCTCGCGAGGCGATGCAGGGCTTCCGCAGAATAGCCATCCCGGCAGAAGCCATTGCCCGCGCCATCGCCTATGCTGTCGCCCAGCCGGACGACGTGGATGTCAGCGAACTGATCGTTCGCCCGACGGCAAGCCCCTATTGAGGAGATGACGATGGCGGATCATCCTTATGTTGGCATGTGGGTCACCGCGGACGGCCATATCCGCCATGAGCTTTTGCCGGAGGGCCGCTACGACGAGGCGAGAGGAAAGCGCAAGAGCGCCTATCGTGGACGGTACACCGTGACCGGCACGCATATCGACTACGTCGACGACACCGGTTTCACTGCCGATGGGGACTTCATCGATGGCGTTCTCCACCATGCCGGCATGGTGCTGCGCCGCGAGACATAAACAGACGCTTGGGGGCGCTTTCGAGTGCCCTCAGGCCTGGAGCAGATAATCCGGAGACGCCTTCAAGCGGGCGATGTCGCGCAGCGGCGGCGCGCCGAACAGGCGCGCATATTCCCGTGAAAACTGTGACGGACTTTCGTAGCCGACCGTATGGGCAGCGGTTGCCGCATCGAGTGCCTGGCCAAGGATCAGCCGCCGCGCTTCCTGCAGCCGAAGCTGCTTCTGGTACTGCAGCGGGCTCATGGCCGTGACGTCCTTGAAATGCTGATGGAAGGACGAAGCGCTCATGCGGGCCTGTTCGGCCATGTCCTCGATCCTCAGCGGCTTGTCGAAATTGCGCCGGATCCAGCCGATCGCGGCATTGACCTGCCGCAAACGGCTTTCTCCATGGGCAATCTGGCGCAACTGCCCGCCTTGCGGACCGATGAGCAGGCGATAGAGAAGCTCACGCTCGATCAGCGGCGAAAGCATCGCGATATCGCGTGGGCTATCCAGCAGGCGCATGAGACGTATGGCGGTCTCGATCAGATCGGGCGTGGCGTCGTTGAGAAAAAGGCCGCTAGAGGTGGGGGCAGTTTCCTCGTTTTCCGTCTGCCCGGCGGCAATCAGGATTTCGCTGAGCAGAACCGGGTCGAGATCGATTCGGAAACAGAGATAGGGCTTTTCGGCGGTCGCGGTGACGATCTGGCCGACCAGGGGCAGGTCGACGGAAACCGTCAGATAGCGGTTGCAATCATATCGATAGATGCGGTCTGCCAGCATCACCTGTTTTTCACCCTGTGCGACGATGCAGACCGCCGGCGCGTGCAGGACGTGAAGGGGTGTTGTGGGATGGGACACGCGAATGAGGAAGACCCGCGGAATGGTTGTCGGGTACACCCCGTCCAGATGGGTGTGCTTGCTCATCAATGCCGCGAGATTTTCGATATCGTACAAAAGTGCGCCTCCGCAAACCCTGCCGACAGATATCGGAAGAGGGATGTGCGACGTCAAGGCGCAAACGTCGAGGCGGACCAGGGGCCGTAAAGCAAAAATCCCCGGCATTGCCGGGGATTTGAAAGCAGATGCGATGATCGCGGCAGTCGTTACTGCTGAACGATGACGTGGGTGTTCCGCCCTGGACGGACGCGGGCGTAGAGGTCGATGATGTCCTGGTTGATCATCCGGATGCAGCCCGAAGAGGCGGCCGTGCCGATCGAGGACCATTCCGGCGAGCCGTGGATACGGAACAGCGTATCCTTGCCTTCATCGTTGAACAGGTACATGGCGCGCGCACCGAGCGGGTTGCGCAGGCCGGGGCCCATGCCCTTCTCGACATACTGGGCGACGTCAGGCTTGCGCTCGGCCATTTCCTTCGGCGGGTGCCAAGTCGGCCATTCCTGCTTCCAGGCGACATAGGCGCGGCCTTCCCATGCGAAGCCCGCCTTGCCGACGCCGATGCCGTAGCGAACGGCCTTGCCGCCGGGCAGCACGAAATAGAGGAACCGGTTCGGTGTGTTCACGATGATCGTGCCGGGCCTTTCAGCCGTGGTATAGTCGACGATCTGGCGGTGGAACCGCTCGTTGACCTTGTTGATCGGGATCGCCGGCAGGGCGTAGCCGTGATCTTCGACCGGACCGTAGCCGGTGGAAAAAATCTGGTTGGTCGCGACTTTTTCACCGATGGGAGAGATCGGTGCCGTGGAGCAACTGGCCAAAGCGAGGGTGGCCGCGAGGCTGCACAGCAGAACTGCATTGCGGAAGCGCATGGGTGTCTCTTGAAATGAAGTTAAGAATATCTGGGCCGATTCGGCCATCAGTGATTACGGTTTATTTTCGATTGGTATCGCGATTGCAAGTGAATGCGATGCAGCATTCCGGCCGGATGATTCAAAAAGCCCACGGAGTGTTTTTTTGCAACAAAAGCGGCCTTGTGCGAGAGTTCAATGCATGGCGATTCTCTCTATCCACAACGATAGTCCTTTGATCGACGGCCGACAGTCGCAGCGCGCGCTCATGGTGCGCCGCGGCGTGCAGCGCTACCTGCATGAAATGCGCCACGCGGTACTGCCGGAATTGACGCTTGCAAGCGGCAGGCGGGCGGATCTGATCTCCATCTCGCCGAAGGGAGACATCTGGATCATCGAGATCAAGACCTCGATCGAGGATTTCCGGGTGGACCGCAAATGGCCCGATTACCGGATGCATTCCGACCGGCTCTACTTTGCGACGCACAGCGGCGTGCCGCTCGATATCTTTCCGGAGGAATGCGGTCTGCTGCTCTCGGACGGCTATGAGGCCGAGATGATCCGCGATGCGCCGGAACACAGGCTTTCGGCCCCGACGCGGAAGTCGGTTTCGCTGAATTTTGCACGTGTCGCGGCACAGCGGCTGATGCTGGCGGAATGGTCGGCCGATCGCGCAGGCGACACCGGCCCGAACATGCGCGAGATCGTTTCCGGCGCTCTCGATAGCGAAAGCTAAGACAGGCACGCCTTATTTGGGCGCGCGCTTCGCCAGGATGCGCTGCAGCGTGCGGCGGTGCATGTTGAGCCGGCGGGCGGTCTCGGAGACATTGCGCTCGCACATTTCATAGACGCGCTGGATATGCTCCCAGCGGACGCGGTCCGCCGACATCGGGTTTTCCGGCGGTTCGGCGCGCTCGCCGCTCTTCTGCACCAGTGCCGCAAAGATGTCGTCCGCGTCGGCGGGCTTGGCGAGATAGTCGACGGCGCCGAGCTTCACCGCGTTGACGGCGGTGGCGATGTTGCCGTAGCCGGTCAGCATGATGATGCGCGTGTCGTCGCGGCGGGCGCGGATGGCTTCGATGACATCGAGACCGCTGCCGTCTCCGAGCCTCAGATCGACGACCGCATGTTTCGGCGGCCGGGTCTTGGCCTTGGCGATGCCCTCGGCGACTGATTCGGCGATATCAACGGCAAAGCCACGCGTTTCCATGGCGCGCGCGAGACGGCGCAGGAAGGGGGCGTCGTCATCGACGATCAGCAGGGTGGTATCGGCTCCGATCAGCGAGGCATCCAGCTTGCCGTCACCGGCTGCAGCGGCTGCCTGTTCGGTGGTTCTTTCGGTCATGTCGCAATCCTCAGCGCAAGTCTTGTTTGCTACACGCTATGTAAGTTTGCTTATTCCCGGTTCAAAACGCCGTAAAGTCATTTTGACAGTTTTGTGTCCATCAGGATGCGCGGCCATTCGACGCTGACGCGGGCACCGGGTTTTTCCGGACCGCCATTTTCAAAGGTCAGCTTGGCGCCCGAGCGTTCCAGAAGCGTCTTGGCGATGAAGAGGCCGAGACCCAGGCCACCGGCGCTGTCGTCCTTCTGGCGCTTGGTCACATAGGGTTCGCCGATCCGGCTGAGAATATCCGGCGCATAACCGTCGCCGTCGTCCTCGATCATCACGGATACGATGGCCGGCGTATGGGTGACGGTGACGGTCACTTCCTTCTTGGCATAATCGACCGCGTTTTCGAGCAGATTGCCGAGGCCGTAGAGAATACCGGCATTGCGGTTTCCGACCGGTTCGGTGGCGCGGTCGCCTTTTTCGACAAGGTTGATCTGGATGCCGAACTCGCGGTGCGGCGCCATCACCTCCTCGATCAGCGACGACAGCGGCAGATGCCGCATATGAGCCTCGTTCTCCGAAGACAGCGTCGTCAGCCGCCGCAGGATGTCGCGGCAGCGCTCGCTCTGGCTGCGCAGCAATTGCACATCCTCGCCGAACCGCGGATCGTCGCCAAGTTCGCGCTCCATCTCCTTGGCAACGACGCTGATGGTGGCAAGCGGGGTGCCAAGCTCATGGGCCGCGGCGGCGGCAAGCCCGTCGAGCTGCGAGAGGTGTTTCTCTCGCTGCAGCACCAGCTCCGTCGCCGTCAGCGCTTCCGACAGTTCGCTCGCCTCCAGCGAGACGCGGTAGGTATAGAAGGCCGCAAAGGCCGTGGTCGAAACAATGGCGAACCAGAAGCCGGCCGTCAGGATCGTCGGGACCAGCAGAACGACGCCCGGATACCAGGGCAGGGGAAAAGGCGTGAAGGCAAGGGCGGTGATGCCGAGAATGGCGAGGATCGCCAGCGCCACACTGTGCCATTTGGGCTGCGAGGCGGATGAGATGATGACCGGTACGCAGACGAGCGGCGCAAAGGGGTTGGCGAGGCCGCCGGTAATGAAGAGAAGCGCCGTCAGTTGGGCGAGATCGATGCCCAGCAGCGCAAAGGCCGCCGGCGGCTGCAGCCGGTGCGTCGGCGGATAGCGGATCGTCAGGTACGCATTCACCCAGGCGAGCAAGGCAATCAGCGAGCAGCAGGCAACCAAAGGCAGAGGAAAGCGCAGCCAGAAGGCGGTGATGATCACCGCGATCGATTGACCGCCGACGGCAAGCCAGCGCAGCCGGACGATCGTCTGCAGTCGCAGGACGCGGCTTGTGGTGGGTTCATCGCCTTCGATTGCTGCAACCGCCATCTCGTTTCCTGTCATCGCCGTCATCATGCTCATGTACCACGCGGTTTTGCCCGTGTCGTCGGCATCGCATTTGCGGGGTCCTCGGGCCAGGGGTGCTTCGGGTAGCGGCCGCGCATGTCGGCGCGCACATCCTTCCACGACCCGGCCCAGAAGCCCGGCAGATCCCGCGTGGTCTGCATCGGCTTGTGACCGGGAGAGATCAATTCGAGAAGCAGCGGCAACCGCCCGCCGCCGATGGACGGATGGGTCTTCAGGCCGAAAAGCTCCTGCACGCGGATCGACAGAACCGGTTCGTCGCCGTCGTAGCGGATCGGATGGCGCTGTCCTGTCGGCGCCTCGAAATGCGTTGGCGCAAGACGTGCCAGATCGCGCGCGATCTCGTGCGGCACCAGCGAATGCAGTCCCTCGGAAAGGCTGCCCGGATTGATGTCGTCGATGCCGCGGGTCTCGCCCTGGAAGGGCATGAACCAGTCCTCCAGCCGGGCAAGCAGGCTGTCGTCCGACATATCCGGCCAGGGGTCGCCAAGGGTGCGGTAGAGAAAATCGATCCGGTCGCGCAATTGCGCCGCTTCCCTGGAGAAGGGCAGGGCCGCAAGGCCAAGCTGGCGCACGCCATCGGCCAGCGCGCGGGCGTTAGGCTCGCCCTTTGGCCGGGGAAGCGGTGTTTCCTCGAAAACGATGGCGCCCAACCGCGTCACCCGCCGCGCCCGGACCTGTCGGCTCGGCCGGTCGAAGAAGGTCTGATCCTCGCGAATGACCGCCTGCGGAATATGCGCCTCGACATCGGCGCGGGTAATTTCGGCGGCCGCAAGAATACGCTGACCGCCCGCGCGCCCCGTGAGGTCGGCAATGACCAGCATCGAGGCGCCGGCCAACCGCTCGGTTTCCGGCAGCTCCGCGCCGCGACCATTCGCCATCACGAAACGGCCGCGCCCTCCGCGCTGCAATGCGATTCGGTCCGGAAAGGCGTGCATCAGCAGGATGCCCGGCTGCACCGGGTCGTTCGTCTCCCGGTCGGTGTTCAACCCCTTGGCCATGCGCCGGGCAAGGCCGCGCGAGGCATCGGCGCGATCGCCGCGCTCCGACTTGAAGCGGCGAAGCCGATCTTCGAGATCGATGCTGTTTCCGCCCAGCCCCTGCTCCGTGAGCAGCACGGCCAGAAGACAGGCTTCATAGGCCTGCCCCTCTTGTGCTGCGGAGACCGCCATGGCGGCAAGACGCGGCGGCAAGGCCAGTTGGCGGATCTGCTTTCCCCGCGCCGTCAGCGCGCCATTGCCATCGAGCGCGCCAAGTTGCGTCAGCAGCGCTTTCGCCTCCTGCCATGTCGTGGCTGGCGGCGGATCGAGAAAGGCGAGCCCAGCCGGATCCGTTACGCCCCAATGGGCAAGATCAAGCACAAGTCCGGACAGATCGCTTGAGAGTATCTGCGGTGGAGTAAAGGCCGGAAGCGCCGCCGTCTGCCCCTGATGCCAGAGACGAATGGCGATCCCCGGTTCGGTACGCCCGGCTCGGCCTGCGCGCTGGTCGGCAGAGGCCCGGGAAACCCGAACGGTTTCCAGCCGGGTAATACCAGTGGAAGCCTCGAAGGCCGGCAACCGCTGCAGGCCGCTGTCGATGACAATGCGCACGCCATCAATGGTGATGGAGGTTTCGGCGATCGATGTCGCCAGCACGATCTTGCGTGTTCCCGGTGCTGCCGGCCGGATGGCGGCATCCTGCTCTTTCTGGCTGAGATTGCCGAACAGGGGTGTGATGATGGTTTCTGCACCGAACCGGCCTTCCAGCCGCTCCACTGTCCGGGTGATTTCAGCCTGGCCGGGCAGGAAGGCGAGGATCGAGCCGGTTTCCGTGCGATGGGCTTCGGCGATGGCGCGCGTCACGGCATCTTCCACGCGTTCGGTCGATGGCCGTTCCTGATAGCGGATATCCACCGGGAAACTGCGCCCCTGGCTCTCGATGACCGGTGCTCCGCCAAGGAGCTGCGTGACGCGCTCGACATCGAGTGTCGCCGACATGACGATCAGTTTCAGATCGTCGCGAAGCGCCTGCTGAACATCCAGCGCCAGCGCCAGCCCGAAATCCGCGTCCAGCGAGCGCTCGTGAAATTCGTCGAACAGCACGGCCGAAACACCCGGCAACTCCGGATCATCGAGCAGCATGCGGGCAAAGACACCCTCGGTCACCACTTCGATGCGGGTCCTGGCCGAGATCCGGCTGTCGAGCCGCATGCGGTAGCCCACAGTTTCACCGATCGCTTCGCCAAGCAGGCTCGCCATGCGGCCGGCGGCAGCGCGGGCAGCAAGCCGCCGGGGCTCGAGCAGAATGATCCGGCCATCGCCGCGCCATGTCTGATCCAGCAGGAAAAGCGGCACCAGCGTCGTCTTGCCAGCACCGGGCGGGGCGGACAGAACGACGGAGGGCGCTGTCGCCAGGGCCTTTCCAAGGGTTGGAAGGATGGCCTTCACCGGCAGATCCGGCAATGTATCGGATGCGCTCACCGACTTGCCTCCTCGCCGATCGTCACGACCCGGCCGCCGGCCGCTTCGGCGTCGGCGTGATCATGGGTGACGAGAACGATCGGCAGGCCGGCGGACTTTGCCCTGGAAAAAATCAACGCGCGGGTCTGCGCCCGCAGGCCGGTATCGAGTTTCGAAAAGGGCTCGTCGAGCAGCAGGAAGCGGGGTGCAGAAAGCATCACTCGCTGAAGCGCCACCCGCGCCTTCTGTCCGCCGGAGAGCGTGGCCGGGTCCCGGTCGAAAAAGCCGCCGAGCTCGACGTCCGCCAGCGCCTGTTCGGCCATGCGCCGCCGCTGGTCGCGCTTTCTGATGGAAGCCGTCAGCCCGAACAGGAGATTACCGCCGACGGAGAGATGGGGAAACAGCAACGGATCCTGAAACAGCATGCCGGCCCCGCGTTTTTCGACCGGCAGGCCGGTGATATCGTCGCGGTCGATAAGGATGCGGCCGCTTGCGGTAAAGACCGGATCGAGAAAACCACCGAGATAGGCAAGCAGAGCGGATTTTCCGGATCCGGACGGCCCCATGACCGTCAGGATGTCACCCGGTCGCACCACGGCGGAGAGAGACAGAAGCATCCGGCCGGCAAGGCCGATGGAAATCTCGTCGAGTTGCAGGCCGTCTGTCTTGCCGTCGGGTTCCATTCAAATCCTCATCGCGCGCCGGTCGCGAAATAGCAAGTGCGGTACCAGCGACGCAATGAGAAATCCGGCAAAGGGAATGATGGCCTGCAACAGCGCATAAACGCCGATTGCTCGGCGGTCGCCGCCAGACGAAAGCGTCACGGCTTCCGTGGTGATCGTCACGATCCGCCCGGCGCCGATCAGCAGCGTCGGCAGATAGAGACCGGCCGAAACAGCGAAACCCACGGCAAAAGCTGTCAGGCAACTGCGCGTCAGCATCGGCAGGCGAATGCGAAGGAGGATATTGATAGGCGATTTTCCGAGCCCGGCGGCGGCCATTTCATAGCGCCGGTCGAACGCTCGCCATGGCTGTGTCAGGGACAGGACGACATAGGGCAGCACGAAAATCAGGTGAACGAAAAGCAACAGCGAAAACGACGCTTCGAATCCGAGGACGAGGCCCAGGATCTGAAGGCCGAAGATGAAGCACAATTGCGGCACGATCAGAGGAAGATAGAGGAGTACCGGCAGTACGCGGCCGCCGCGAAGACTGTCCTGCCACAACAGGCCGACCGCCAGAATGAGCGCAATCGCCGCCGAGGCTCCGGCAAGAGCAACCGTCGTCACGATCGGCATCATGGCGTGCGGCAAGGCCTTCATCCATGGCTTGAAGGTGATGGAATGCGGCAGTAGCGACGGAAAAGGCCAAAGTCCGGCAACCGACCAGGCGAGCAGCGTAAAAAGCCCGAGAAACACAAGAGTAGCCGAAAGAGCCATCGCGGCGCAGGCCGTGACGCGCAGGATCCCATCATCGGCATGGCGATGTCCGGACCCGGACATGCGCTTCAGAATGGAGGCGCCTGCCTCCTCAGCAAGCAGCCAGACAATCATCGCAAGCGCCGTCAGCCCGAGTTGGAGCAACGCACCCGCCGAGGCGAGGAAGCGCATTTGCAGATCGCTGTCGCCCATCCACTGGGCGATGCGCACCGGCAGGGGCGGGGGCAGGTCCGGTCCGAGGATCATCGCGACATCGACGACGGAACTGGCATAGGCGAGCACCGCAAAGACCGGCAGGCGGATCTGTCGGTAGAGCAGCGGCCATGTGCCAACGAGGAAGCCTCGGATGCGCCCATAGCCGAGGCTGGCCGTCACTTGCCGCGTCTGCGCCAGCGGTACCTGCGGCAGGGCCGAGAGTATCACGAGAAAGAGAAACGGCATTTCCTTGGCGACCAGCCCCGCCATCATCGTCAATCCGAACGGATCCTGCGGTACGAGCCAGTCTGGCGGACTGGTGCAGCCTGTCAGTCCCGGCGACACGAGGCGCATGGCAAGGCCCGAAGGCGCAATGAGGAAGGCAAGGCCGAACGCGGCAGCAGCATGCGGCACGGCGAGCAGCGGCGACACCAGGTGCTGGATCCTGGAAAACATCCGCGTTCCGGCGTAGCCGGCGGTGAACAGCATGGTCAGAACGAGGGAAAGGCCGGTCGTGATGAGACCGGCGGCCAGGCTCACCAGCGACGAGCGCACAAGATGCGGCTCTGCAGCCAGGGCCGCCATATGGTCGAAGGTCAGATGATGGCCGCCAAGCGCGGGCAGGTAACCGAAGGCCGGGCCGATCGTCCCGGCCAGCCCCGCCAGGACCGGCAGGCTGATCAACGCAAGAATGAAGCCGGAGAGGATAAGGCTGCGCCTCATCTTAAGGCCTCGCATTGCGTCCCGGTCCGTGCTGCCTCAGTTTGCCGCCCCATAGCGTTTGATCCATTCCGCCTCGATGCGCGTCATCCAGTCGGGATGGGGCTCGGGCAGCGCCGGGCCGAGCTGGTCCGGCGACAACGTTGCGACGCCGAGGTCAAGCGCCGCAAATGCTGCCCTGTCGGCTGGCGACAGTTTGTTCAATGCCAGCACGGTCGGATCGCCCCAGATGTTCGGATCCTGCTTGCGCACTTGCGCTTCCGGCGACAGCAGGAAATTGGCAAGCGCCAGCGCACCCGCCTTGGCATTGGCATTATAGGGAATTGCCACGAAGTGGGTATTTCCGAGCGTGCCTGCGGAAAAGACGAAGGAGCGAACGGTGTCGGGGAGCTCGCCTGCGGCAATGCCTGCCGATGCCTCCGCCGGATTGAAGGCGAAGATGATGTCGAGTTCGCCATCCGCCAGCTTCTGCTTCATGTCCGGATAGTTTTGCGGAAAGGCCTTGCCCTTGCGCCAAAGCAGCGGGTGCAACTGGTCGAGATAGGCAAACAGCGGCGCGACATCCTGGCTGAAAGTGGTGCCCTCGGCCGGTTTCTGCAGCTTGGCCTTGTCAGCGATCAATTCACTCAGCACCTGCTTGAGGAAGGAGGAGCCGATGAAATCCGGCGGCTGCGGGTAGGAGAAGCGTCCAGGATGGGCCTTTGCCCAGGTGAGCAGGCCGGCGGCCGAATCCGGCAACTCTTTCTTTGCCGTCCGGGCCTCGTCATAGAAGAACACGAGCTTGGCGGCACCCCAGGGGCTTTCCATTCCTTCGGTCGGGATGGTGAAATCGGTTGTTATCGTCGGCTTGGTTTCGGTATCGGCGAGCGCCCAGTTCGGCAGCTTGCTTGCCCAGTCAGGGCCGAACAGAAGGCTCTGGCGCTTCATGGCGGCAAAATTCTCGCCGTTGATCCAGATCAGGTCGACGGAGCCATGTGCGTTGCGTCCGGCGGATTTTTCCGCAAGCACGGTCGAGACAGCCTTTGCCGTGTCGTCCAGCTTGACCTGGACGATCGTCACGCCGTGTCGCAAGGCCATCTCGTCACCTGCCCATTTGATGTAGGCATTGATGGCATCCGACCCGCCCCAGGCGTTGAAGTATACGGTTTGCCCCCGCGCTTCCTCGAGCACCCGGGGCCAGTTGCCTGCATCCGTCGCCCCGGCGCTCCCGATGGTCGACAACATGAGCGCCGCCGCCAGCACCATTGCCGAGAACATCCGCCGCGTCGAAATGATCATGCCCTGTTACCCCCGTTGTTCGCGGCCCCAAGCGTAAGCCAAGGTCGCAATCCGTCAACGGCGGCAGGTTTCAAGCTCAATCACGATCCGGTGACGGCAATCAGGCCGCGCGGGAACGCTCGAAGGCAAGGATGGCGCCTGCCAGGTCCTCGAGGGCCGCGCCCACTGATTTGAACAGGGTGATATCTCCGGCTTGCAGGCGTCCCGGATGCCGTCCACCGGCGAGTTCAGCCAGATCGGCTCTGACCGAACCTGCGGCAATGATGCCGGCGCGCAGCGGCTGCACCAGGTCGCCGCCCTCGGTCAGGGCGCCGTCGCGGGTGTCGACGAAAAGGGTGGCGCGCTCGACGGCCCGGTCGTCGCTCTCGCGCATGCTCGGTTTGAAGGCCCCGACCAGATCGAGATGTGCGCCGTCCTTCAGCCAGTCGCCGCGGATCAGGGGCGTGGACGACAGGGTTGCGCAGGAAATGATATCGGCCTGGCGGGCAGCAGTTTCGAGATCGCTGGAGACAGACACGGCGACGCCGGGAAGATCGAGCTGTGCTGCGGTCACTTCCGCCTTGCGCGCGTCCCGCGCCCAGATCTTCACCTCGGAGATAGGTCGGACGGACGCATGCGCCTCGATCAGGTTCAGTGACAGCCGCCCGGCGCCGACCATCAGCATGCGGCTGGCATCCTTGGTTGCGAGATAGTCGGCGGCCAGCGCTGACGCTGCCGCCGTGCGCCGGGCCGTCAGCTCGGCCCCGTCTATGATGGCCAGCAACTGGCCGGTTTTTCCGGAGGAGAGCAGATAGCTGCCGTGGATTGCCGGCAGGTCACGGCCGGTATTGCCCGGAAATACCGAAACCATCTTCACGCCGATATAGCTGCCCGGTTGCCATGCGGGCATCAGAAGCAGCGTTGCCGCATCCTCGCCGGGAACCGCGACATCATGGTGGTGCCGGACCGGCATTTCGCAGCCGTCCCGAAACATTATGCGCAGTGCGTCGATCAGATCGCCGAAGGGCAGCGCCGCGCGCGTCTCGGTCTCATTCAGAACCAGCATGTCCATCCTCCCATGGTATAAGTCGGGGGACATTAGCAGGAGTTTTCCGGCGGGCAAAAGGACGGGATCTTTTGATGTTGTGCGGGTGGCGCATAACCCTGTTCAGGGAGCCCAATGACGCCTCGTCCCTAATTTTGACCATCTGGACAAGATTTCGCCCCTTGGAATCTCTGATTGTGACCCGGATTCGGTGTGTTTTTGGGTGTTGTTCAAAATAACATAGCGATTACAGGCACTTGTAAGAAACTTCATTTTTTTGAAA
>NZ_JAOYTJ010000008.1 GCF_025846855.1 Pararhizobium sp. BT-229 | reverse complement strand
TTCGATGATGATATCGCCAGTGACTTCCATATTGCTGATGACCGCGTTGTCCTCAGTGATACGAAGCGTGCCCGTATACTTCGTCATCGCGACTCCGGCCTTGACACCGGTGGTGGTTGCATCAGGAAAACCTGCCGTCGTCGCCGTGGCGACAGTCGCTGCGCCGGTGCCCACTGCGACGGTGCTCGAGGCATCGGTCGTTGCGCTGCTGCTCAGCGAGCTGGTGCTGGTAGCGGATTTCGGAGATTGAAAACCTTCGGTTCCCTCGGCGTTGATGGCGGTATCGGCCTGGGAGAAGCCGTCCCAATCACTGTCAACGCTTGCGGTGTCATCGGTCGATGCGTTGCCGGCGAATTCGAATGATCCGTCGTCAGAAATTCCCGCCTCGTGGCGAACGTCACGCGCCCCAAAACCTTCCATGATGTTATAGCCGTGATCGGCGGCGTCGAAGGTTTCGTTCAGCGCGCTTTTGGACGAAACCGTTGTTTCCTGAGCTTCGCTCGCCGGGTCGATAACGCCAAGAGGATTCCCCTGGATATTTTCCTCTGCCAACAAGCCACTCGCAGTTGTATTCAATAGTGTTCGTGCCACTGTTTTATTGCCTTTCTCCTCAGCCCTTGAACCCCGTTTCAAGATGGACCTACTACTAAGCAGGCTACCTCTTTTTAGGTAAGCCAAGCTTATAACGGGGAGGAGTAATACGGCTTTAGGAGATGTGCAACGCAGCAAAACCCATGAAGTATATTGGGGCAGCGCGCCTCTTTCGTGCCTTACTATTGCCACACAAAATGGCAGGCAAACCGCTTTCACTGAAATACTTGTCGAATTCTAAGCGATTCAATTCAAAATAAATTTTTCGCAAAATTTTAAACGCTGATAGGAGATCACAACTTGAAGTTCGACTACTGCCCTGAAAAGCCTGTTAAAAAAATTTGAAGGATTGCCTGGTCCGCCTCGGAACCAGAAATGGAGAAACACGTGCATCTTTTTTTTCTAACATTAATTTTGCGCAACCAGGGTAACTGGAATAGCGCTCTTCTCGTCTACTTAAGCGAGATTCTGAGTGCTATGCAAAAATCGAACGGTCATAGAATCGGGTAACAAGACACCGATCCGGCAGCCATTGGTTCGCAAAATGACGGAGCGAGCCGATGGCCTAGAGCATCGATCACGGACGGCGACATCTTGTTATGCCGCGCATCCGCACGAAGGCGGCACGGGAGGCCGGCTTAATCGAGCTTCGTGTCAAAATCTCCCCATCGTCAGGACGCGCTTGATCACGTCGGCAAAGGTTACGGCAAGCGCCGCAGCGGTTATGCCGACGACGCCCAGCCGGCCGCAGAAACTTGCTTCCGCAGCCGTTTCAAATCGGTCCATCGCTTAGAGGACGAAGTCTCCGTTCGAGAGGGAGACCGCGTTGTCCAGATGGATGGCGAAATCGACTTTCTTGTCGCCGTTCGAGTCACCATAGACATAGGTGTCCGAGGCCTGCTTTATGCAGCGCAGTTCACCGGCCGTGCCCGTGAAGGCTGCTGTGCCGAGATAGGTGAATGCCTGATTTCCTGATGTCGCCGAGTTTGCATCGATCGCCGACAGGTCGAGCCGGTCGCCAGCGCTGCCCGAGAAATCGAAGATCGTGTCACGCCCGGCCACGGCAACGGTGCTGTCGGCCAGTGTCTTAAAGAGGAAGGTATCGCCACCCGCGCCGCCGACCATATCATCAGCGCCGAGACCTCCATAAAGCGTGTCATTGCCACTGCCGCCGTTCAGGAGATCATTGCCGGACCCGCCGGTGAGCACATTGGCGCCGGTGTTGCCGTAGAGCTTGTCGGCATGGCTTGAGCCCGTCAACCGCTGGATGGAGACATAGACGTCGCCGTTGGCCTCGCCAGTGTTGGCGGCAGCATTGGCAAGGCTTGCAGTGACACCTGCCGCAGCGTTGGTATAGGAGGCGGTGTCGTTTCCTGCCCCACCATCGAGCCTGTCCGCCCCCAAACCACCATTCAGGGTGTCGTTGCCGTCGTGTCCTGACAGGACGTTGGCCGCGGCGTTGCCGATCAGGATGTCGGCGGCATTGCCGCCCGTCGCATTCTCGATCACGACACCGTTGGCGATCGTATACCCGCCCGTCAGCGTTTCGGATGTTGAAATCCAGCCGCCACCACCGACCTCGGCTTTGAGGGTCGCTGCGCGCAGATCGATCTTCGTCCGGCTTGCGCCGACATATTCGATCGTATCCACGCCGCCGGTGTCCCAGATGGTCGTGTAGCCACGATTGAAATCCACATCGTCGCTGAACTTGTAGGAGTTGGTCCCGGTGTTATGGGCGCGCGCTCCGTACATGTGCTGCAGCGCGGCGATGTCGATCGCGCCATACGAACCCGGTTGCGCGTTCACGGGCGCACCGAAATCCACCGCGGACGTAAACGGGTTGTCTTCTCCCAGGAACGGAGAGGTATACCCCATGACGGTGTACAGCTGCGAGTTCAGGTAGCCGGTGCCTTTGTCGGCCGGGCCATCGACGCCGGGAAGCCTGGGGCCGAGTGAAACGTCATGCGGATGCTTCAGTCCGAGAGCATGTCCCGTCTCGTGAAACCATGTCAGGGAAAAAGTCCCAAGCTTGACGGCTTCGGCCGAACCGGCGACGTCGGAATTGATGCCGACGATGGAGTCGACCGTCGTCGTGCCTGGTCCCGGAACGCCGGATTCGCCGCCGCCACCCTCGACGAGCTTGAAATTGATGTTGCCCGCAGTGGCGACTTCCTTGAAGTTCAACTGCGTGAAGGACTCGATATTGTTGATGATCTCGCGATAGAAATTCTTCCAGTCGCCTTCATTGAAATCCGAAATTCCGTTCTTGTTCATGTCGCCGGCAGCGAAACTGTAGGTGACGGTGGGGCCGTTCCAAGCTCCTCCGTCGATCAAGCCGTTCAAGACTGCGTTGTTGGAAAGAGCGACGGGCTTGTATGCATCTGCCATGAAATCTCGCTTTATGTTTAGGAGTGAGAGAAAGGATGCGCCGGGCGCGGGAACATGGTCTGGGCCTCACTCCGAGATCCGACGGGATCCAAAAATGTTGTCTGACGGCATACTGTGAAATCGCCACCTTGCAGGCCACCGTCAAAGAAGTCGTGCTGTTCCATGCTTGTTGGTCACGTGAGAAAAATGACCGTGAATGACGATCAATGCAGAGCTGGCATCTTTCAGGGCAGGATTTGACTGTCAATTCAACTGAGGGGGTCGAAGAAAGATTTAATGAAGCGGGATGACGAGGTGTAAAGCGACGTTCAAATCGCCGCCGTCGATGCGAGGTGTCATGATGGCCGAGGTTCTGGCTGATCCGATCTTCCCGGAATGCCCCCCCAAGAGGGGCACCTGCTCCCGGACCTTGTTGTTGACGCCATATATCTGGGATGCAATTCGGCGACGCTGGGCAAGGCTATTCATGAGCGAGACATCCAGATGGCGGTATTCTCTGTCTGGTGCATGGGGAGAATTCCGTCTAGCTTTCCCAGATTGGTTGACTGATTGTCGAGTTCAGTAATTCACAACGCCTCGGGCGGCATTTAGGGGGAAATTTCTCATGGATTTTACAGTCATCGATACTGGTCTGATAGCAACGCTGCTCCTTCTCCTGCTCGTCGGCATGGGACCGAAGATCGCACTCGTTCCGTTCCTCGAAATGACCCACACCTTTGACGCCGAGACGAAGGCAAAGATTGGCCGGAAGATGGTTCTGACGGCGACTGTAACGGCGCTGATCCTCTTTGCCACTGGCGCGGTGCTCATGCGATTGCTGCATATTACGGGCGGTGCGGTCGCGGTGGCAGGCGGCATCGTGCTTGCCCTCCTCGCCCTCAAGATGGCGGCTGGCCCAACAGAGAAGCACGCGGAAAATCTTGGGGTGCCCGTCGACCCTGCGACAATCGCGGTCTTTCCCCTTGCCGTTCCCTACTTGCTCAACCCTGTCGGCATCACGGTGCTGATCATTGCATCTGGTGAAGTCGTCTCGGTTGCCAGCGCGGTACTCGTCATCGGACTGGTCTTGCTCGTTGCTGCATTCGACTATTTGATTTTCACCAATATCGATGTGTTGGCAAAGCGAATGAAGCCGGCAAGCCTTGTGATCTCGGAAGTCGTCTTTGGTATCCTTCTGACAGCAGTTGCCGTCCAGCTTTTCGTGACCGGGCTCGCCAAACTGGGGATCATCACCATGACTGCTGCACACTGATGGGGGCTTGTGAGGGGCCGGGACCTGCAAACGCCGCCACGCCAGAATTGGCGCGAACAGGCCGCAGGTCGCCCGCATCATTCAGACCAGATGGAGTGTGACATGCACCACGCCGCGCTCCCGCTTGGTATCTAGGCGCAGCCCGCTTTTCTTGAACACCGCCAGCATCGGGATATTTTCTGGGAGGACCTCGGCGATCAGTTCCCTGATCCCGGAATCACGGGCAATCGCGGAGAGATGGTGCATCAGCCGCCCGCCAAGGCCCTGTCCCTGGCATTGGTCGACCACAGTGAGGGCGACTTCGGCCTGCCCCGGCTGCACGAGGATATAGCGTCCGCCTCCGATAATCACCGATTGCCCGCCTTCTTCCGCTACGGCGACCAACGCCACATGATTGACGAAGTCTACGTCAACGAAAAAGGCAACTTCCTGCTCCGTAAAGCTGTGTCGTGGCGCAAAGAAACGCCGGCGCAGCGATTCTGGGGAGCTGTGACCGGCGGCTTCAGCAAATCCGCCGCGATCATCGGGTCTCAGCGCACGGATTTCGACGCGGAGACCGTCCCGCAACACCTCGATCGCCGAGTATCTGGCTGCGTCCACCATAACGTGCTCGATCTAGCTGCACCCTCTGCTGTAGAAGAACTTCTCCACCGCCTCAAAAGCCTTCGGGGAATAATCAGCCGGGTTCAGATCGCCAATCAGATCGGGAAGAGCAAGATCTGCGTTAGCTTGGTCGATATATTGCTGGAGCAAAGCGCAACCCTTGTCCTCTCGGACAATGCGCAAGGCGATCGCCTCGACAAAACCAGTGCAGTATCCCTGCTGCGATGGATCCTTTGCATTTCGGCACATGGCTTGAAGTTTGGCGAAGCTTGGCTCTTCGGCACGCGCGGAAACGACGGGACCTGAAAGAAGCGAGGCAACGGAAAGGAGAGCTATCGCTGAAAGCACGTGACTGCGCATGACGTTCCTCATGTTCGCGCAAGTGAGCGCAGATCGAGTTCGACCGATACTTCGACCTACAATGAATGACCTGGCGGGCTGGTGATGTCGAGATCCGCCAGGCCATCACTAAAGTCGTCAGTCTGCCTCTGCCAAAAGCTGGTCGCGGATATCGGCGAGTCGTCTTTTCTGCTTGTCATCGACAGTCGGCATGCTCAGATCAAGGCGTTCGAGGGCTGAAGACACCACTACGGATACGGCAAGACGGGCAAACCATTTGTTGTCGGCCGGAATAACAAACCATGGAGCCCATTCCGTGCTTGTGTTCTCCAGCATGTCCTCGAAGGCTTTCTGATAGTCGTCCCAGTATTTTCGCTCCTCGTAGTCCGCGGTGGAAAATTTCCAGTTCTTGTCGGGCTCATCGATCCGCGAAAGGAATCGCTTCTTTTGCTCATCTTTTGAAATGTTGAGGAAGAACTTCAAAATGATTGTCCCGTTGTGCCGGAGATATTTTTCAAAGTTGTTTATCTCCTTGAAACGGCCCTCCCAGATATCCCCTTTTCTGGTCTCCGGAGGCAGCTTTTGTTTCGCAAGGAATTCAGGATGCACCCTGACAGCCAGGACTTCCTCATAGTAGGACCGGTTGAATATGCCGATCATCCCGCGTGCAGGCAGAGCCTTGGCGGCCCGCCACAGATAGTCGTGATCCAGCTCTTCCGCTGACGGCGACTTGAAGCTTGTGACGTGACAGCCTTGTGGGTTGATGCCTGACATGACGTGGCGTATCGCCCCATCCTTTCCCGCGGCATCCATCGCCTGAAAGATGATGAGGATCGAGTAGGTGTCCTGGGCGTAGAGCATTTGCTGCATGTCCGACAGGCGCTCGACGTTCGACGCGACCTGTTGCAGCGCGCCGGCCTTGTCCTCGTATCCGCCCGTGAAATCCGGGTCGAAGTCCTTCTTGAGCGACACTGCCCTTCCCGGTTCCACCGCTATATCGCGAATCCGGAATTTTACCTGACCGCTTTCCCCGACTGGGAATTTGCGTTTCTTGTCAAAGTCCACGTCGAGTTTCATGTGCTTCCCCCTTTGTCTAGCCAAAGCTGGCATTGTTCAGTTCATGCGACGTTATTTCCAATCTTCTAAAATATACCGTCCTCCCTAGGTTTCGGACCGTTTAGTGGCGCAAAAACCTGCGCATTCCCTGATGGGAAACTGCCTAGGTCGCCGGACTGTCGATATGGGCGTCACACCGCGAGTCTAAGGTAGATGCACTTCTTGAAATGACTCGGAGTTCTCGTTTTCAGCTTGGCTGCGAAACTGACCCGCATCGGGTGAGAATGCGTCTTTTCTGCCATGTGCTCAATGACAAACCACCATTTCTCCGTTCTTTCCAAGTAGCCATTTTATGCTATCATAATTCGCGGTAAAATCCATGGACCCGATAAACCTCAATCAAAGATAGTGCTATCGGTGCGCCAGCCACTAGGGTCGTTAACACGGTGGAAACGCCGGTACTCAGGGGGAAGCAATGGCCAGCTTGGACAACCAGAAGGATTCAGCCCACACGAACAATCTGTTCATGACAGCTGAGGAACTGCGGGAATACGCCGACAAGATCGACACGGCGCGGGCGTCGGCCGCTTTCAAGGACATGCGCACTGCGGAGGATGCGCGAAAGCTGGTGATGGAGAAAATGTCCAAGCGGATCGAAGTCACCGATCAGATGAGGTCCAACCTGCTTTCCCGCATAAAGGCGGCGGCCGTGGAAGGGAAAACCGAACTGATGGTTCTTCAGTTCCCTGTCGAGCTTTGCACAGACCAGGGTCGTGCGATCAATAACAATGAACCTGAATGGCCCGACACTCTGACGGGTGTTCCGCGTCAAGCCTACGAAGTGTGGCGTGACAAACTGAAGCCGGCTGAATACCGCCTCACGGCGATGATCGTCGAATGGCCACATGGAATGCCGGGCGATGTCGGCCTCTTCCTGGGGTGGGGTAAGCCAAAAGCCCTTTGATGGCCTGGCCCGCGCTGCAGCGAATGCTCGTCAGTCCGCAAATTCGGCCGACAATCGCCTTGCATTGTCGATCTCCGTCATATGCGCTCGCAGCCGAGTTCGCGCTACGTCGTGAACACGTGCCGGTCATTGCCGCGACGGGATGTGAACGAAAGCACTGAGTTGTACCGGCGGAACGTACCGACCCTTCTAACCCGGGAGATGTTCGACGCTATGCCAACCCTTCCTCTCATATCCAGCCTGAGAGAATATCGGGCCGAGTGGCTTCGTTATGATCTGACGTCAGGGCTGGCCATCGCCGCGGTGGGGTTGCCAAGTGCGATTGCCTACCCAGCCCTGGCTGGGTTGCCGCCGGAAGTCGGCATATATGCGAGCATCATGTCGGTTCTGGGTTACGCGCTTCTGGGCTCCTCGCGACAACTCATCGTCGGTCCGGACGCCGGCACGGTAACGGTGCTCGCAGCGGTCCTGGTTTCCTTCGGTCTCACATCGACTGCCGAAAACGTGATGGCTTCCGCGGCCGTAGCTGCGATCGTCGGCCTCCTCTGTTTTCTGGCAAGTTTCCTTCGGCTTGGCTTTATCGCTAACCTCCTGTCGCGTCCGATCCTGACGGGCTTCATGACGGGCATCTCTCTGTCGATCCTCGTTGGCCAGATCGGCCGCCTCACCGGCGTGAAAATCGAAAGCGACGGGCTGTTCGGGCCACTGGTCGAAATCGTTTCCAAGTCGGACCTGATCCACTGGCCTTCGCTTGGCCTGGGCATCGGATTGTTTGTCCTTCTGCGGCTGCTGACCGCGTGGCGTCCGTCGATTCCCGGACCGCTTGTTGCCGTGGCACTCGCGATCGCCCTGTCATATGCGTTTGATTTTAAGGCGCTGGGAATCCGCGTGGTCGGCGATGTCCCTTCCCAGCTGCCGTGGCCAACAATACCCATCCCGCACGGCGTTGCCATTGATGACCTCCTTCTGGGCGCCGTGGCCGTGCTGATCATGAGCTTCGGTGCCGGCATCGTGACCGCGCGCAGCTTTGGAGCCAAGAACAGATATCCCGTCGACGCCAATCGCGAACTCCTCGGGTTCGGCGCGGCCAACCTTGCCTCGGGATTGTGCGGCGGCTTCGCTGTGACCGCCTCGGATTCCCGTACTGCGATCAACGATCTCATGGGCGGAAAAACGCAGTTGGCGGCCGTCTTCTCAGCCGCCGCCCTGGCACTCACAGTCCTTTTCCTTACCGATGCGCTGGCTATCCTGCCCACCCCCGCACTGGGGGCTGTTCTGGCATCTGCAGCGATAGGCCTGATCGACCTGCGAACCCTGAGAGAATTATGGCACATCAGCCGGATCGAGTTCGCTTTTGCGCTTATCAGCATTGCGGGAGCGCTCGGTCTCGGGGTTTTGAGGGGAGTGATCGTCGCCGTGGTTGCGACATTGCTCTATCTCGTCATGCAGGGAATGAGGCCGCGCGACGCATTGCTGGGTCGCCTTCCAGGGCGTGATGGTTTCTACAAGCTCCATCGGCATGCGCAAGCAAAGCCAGTTCCCGGGCTGGTGATCTATCTTCTCCAAGGCAGCCTGCTGTTCTTCAATGCCGATCATGTCAAAAGCCGGATAGAAGACATTTTTTCAAAGCTGGGGCCGAATACCAAAGGGTTCATCTTCGATGCAGGGGCGTCCGCCCAGATCGACAGCACTGCGGCCGTCATGCTCGACGAGATACGGGCAATGGCAGAGGAGCGAGGCATGAAATTCGCGATGGTGGAACTCCATAGCGAGCCGCTGGATGTGCTGGAGCGTTCTGGCGTCCTCGCCAGAATAGGTTCCGCCATGATTTTCGATGATATGGAGGAGGCGGTGGTGGCGCTGTCGGCAAACACTGACTTGCCTGCCTTTCAAGGAACTGGTGTGCAACCCGGGTGAGTGCCAGCGATGTGCCCGGGAATGTACGACCGTCGCAGCGTGTGAGCGCACGACTTATGACTGCGTTTGTTGCTGGCTCCTTGAGGACGGAAAGATGCTTTTACAGATCATCACGGCAACTGGCGTGCTGCTGGCCACCATCGTCATTCACGGCACGGCGGTCATGCTTCTGTTTCGCATGGCGCGAGAACCCGTTACGAACCCGCAGAACCTGCGCGCGTACACACGGCTGGGTGTCAGTTGCTTTTTTGTCGTGGGCTTCGTGATGGCTCACATGGTCGAGATCATGCTGTGGGCAGCGGCCTATAGACTGGCTGGCGAGTTGCAGAGCTTTGAGGAAGCCGCATATTTCTCGGCGATTACCTTCGCGACGATCGGTTATGGCGACATCACGCTGTCCGGAGAATGGCGGCTTGCCAGTGCTATCGAGGGTGTGAACGGGATCCTGCTGTTCGGCTGGACCACGGCATTTCTATTCAAAGTCTCCGAGATACTGTGGTTCTCGCGGCGTCAAACCATCATCCGCTCGTGAGGCAAGGACTTTCCGTCAGAGACCTCTCCGCTTTCAGCGTCGCTGCCTGGAGGCATCGTTCAACTTCTGATCCGGATCAATAGGTGCTGTCATGCAGGAAACCAGCAGTAAGAATGGCAGGCAACAGCAGGTCATCGAGGCAGCGCTGGCATTGTTGCTTGTTTCTGCGCTGTTGGCCGCAACCTTCTGGGTATTGCTGCCTTTTGTCGGTGTCCTGACCTATGCCGTGATTCTCGCCACGGCGACGGCGGGGCTGTTCGATCGAATGGTTGTTTTTCTGGGTGGAAGGCGTCTGGCTGCGATCAGCTTCGGCGTTATCGCCGCAGCCATCACGATCGTGCCGCTGATCTATCTATGCTCCTCTGTTGTCAGCCACGTCGATGTCGCCGAGGCATGGCTGAGAGAGGCCAGCAGTCGCGGGATTCCCAATCTGCCCGAGTGGATTTCAAATCTGCCGCTGCTCGGAAAGAAGGTAACGCCGATATGGCAGGATCTTCAGAGCGACGGACTGGCCCTGTTGCAGCGATACGAACCCCAGCTCGCCACCGCAGGACGCTGGCTGCTCGGTTTCAGCGCAGGTCTCATGCTGGCCATCCTCGAAATATTCGGCGGCATCATCGTCGCCGCGATGTTTCATGCCTCGCGCATCCAGGTGGTCAGTTTCGTATCCGCCATTGCCGTCCGCATAATCGGTCCGAGAGGATCGGTTGTGCTGGATGCCGCAGCGAAGGCCATCAAGGGGGTTGCTATCGGGGTGATCGGAACGGCTTTGCTCGAGGGAATACTGGCCTGGATCGGCTTTGCACTCGCCGGCGTTCCGGGTGCGATTGTCTTGGCCGCGGTGACGTTTTTCCTGGCCGTTATCCAAATCGGACCGCTTCTGGTCTGGGTTCCCGTGGCAATCTGGCTTGGCTCCCAGGGGGAGACGGGTTGGGCGATTTTTACCGTCGTGTGGGGCGTTGTGCTGCTCATGGGAGCAGACAATATTGTCAAGCCGATGCTGATCGCACGCAGCGGCCAGCTACCGCTGCTGGTACTGTTCGTCGGAGTGATCGGCGGGCTGGCAGCCTGGGGCTTTACCGGCATGTTCATCGGTGCAACGACACTGGCCATCCTTTGGACAGTGCTGCAGACCTGGATCAGAACCAACGGTGATGACCCGGATTTGGCCGGTTGAAGTTCTTTGCAGCTCTCGCCTCGGCGAGCGTTCTCGACGCTTTGCCGGGGCGCTAATTCATCGCTGAAAAAAACATCTCTAAGTTGCTCGACGCAGCTCTCCGCGCGGTTACCGGATATTGCAGCTTTGCCGGACAAGCCATAGCGTAGAGCAATGGCGACATCGAAGCTGACGGCCTATCACAAGAAGCGTGATTTTTCGAAGACGCAGGAGCCCATCGGGGGTCTTGCCGGCGGCGGTAACCGTTTTGTGGTGCACAAGCATCATGCGACCGCAGATCATTACGATTTGAGGTTGGAGTTCGGTGGCGTGCTCAAGAGCTGGGCGGTTCCGAAGGGGCCGTCGCTCAATCCGGCGGACAAGCGGCTTGCGGTGGAGACCGAGGACCACCCGCTGGAATACATCGACTTCGAGGGTGTGATCCCCCAGGGTGAATATGGCGGCGGCCCGATGATCGTCTGGGACACAGGCGTCTGGGCACCGATGGATGATGTCGAAAAAGCTCTGAGGACAGGCGCCTTCAAGTTCCGCCTTGCCGGCGAAAAGCTCAACGGCGGCTGGATGCTGACACGGTTGAAGCCCAAGCCCGGAGAGGATGGCCTGCACAACTGGCTTCTGTTCAAGGAGCGCGACCTCGCCGCCGACGCGACCGTCGACATTCTCACCGCGCGCCCGGAAAGCGTCAAATCCGGTCGACGGATCGAGGAACTGGTGGAAAAGCCGAAAAAGGCCGCCAAGCCGGTCAAGCTCAACCCCGGCGCGCTTCCCGGCGTCATGAAAGGCACTGCGCCGGTCCGCATCGAACCGCAGCTTGCGACACCGGCGGCCAGTCCACCTGGCGATGCGGGGCAGCGTGAGATTTGGTTGCACGAGATCAAGTTCGACGGTTATCGGACGATGGCGCACGTTTCCGACGGTGAAGTGCGCCTGATTACCCGTGGTGGTCTCGACTGGACGAAGCGCTACGGCGACCTGCCGGAAGCCTTCCGGCGTTTGCCAAGCCGCGATACCGTCATCGACGGCGAAATCGTCGTGCTGGATGGCACGGGGATCAGCCGGTTCGCGCTGTTGCAGGATGCACTTGCTGAAGGTGCGGGCAGCAAACTCGTCTTCTATGCCTTCGATCTCCTCCATCTCGATGGCTGGAACCTTTCGGATGTTCCGCTCGAAAAACGGAAGGCGCTGCTGGCGCAGCTGCTTGAGGGGCAAGTGTCCAATCACTCCGCCATTCAACTCAGCGATCATGTCGTTGGCGACGGGCGCCCACTCTACGAGCAGGCCTCGGAAATGGGGCTCGAGGGAATCGTGTCGAAGCGCGCCTCGGGCCCCTATCGGAGCGGCCGGTCGAGAACCTGGACCAAGACCAAGGCTTTGAAAGCTGGTGATTTCGTGATCGCCGGGTACACGACCTCAGAGGCGGCCGAAGGCCTTGCGGCGCTCGCGCTTGGTGAATGGGCGGATGGCGAACTGGAATATCGCGGCAAGGTCGGAACGGGTTTTGACGCGGACATGCTCAAGCAGTTGCGTGCCCGGCTGGAGCCGCTCCGTGCCGGTGCGGCCAAGCTCGACGGCGCGCCACGGGAGATCATTTGGGTCCGGCCGCTGCTGTCAGCGCATATTCACTACGCCAACCGGACCGCCGACAACGCGCTGCGTCATGCCGTGTTCAAGGGACTTCGCGATGTCGAGCTTTCCACGCCGGTCTCGACTGAGCGAAAACGGTTGATCTCGGATGCCGATCTCGCCAGCATCTCCGTCACCAACCCGACGCGCCGGCTGTTCGGAAAATCCGGACCGACCAAGCTCGATATCGCCGTGTACTATGCCTTGGTCGGCGATTTCATGCTGCCGCATATTCTTGGTCGGCCGGTCTCGCTTTTCCGCTGCCCCACCGGAAAGGCTGCAGATTGCTTCTTCCAGCGCCATGCCTTCACCGGCATGCCCGCCTCGATGGCGACATTCGAATCCACCAACTCCGAAGGGGAGACGAAAACCTACCTGTCGGTGGAGGATGCAAGAGGGTTTCTTGCGCTGGCGCAGTTCGGCGTCGTCGAATTCCACACCTGGGGAACCACGCGAAAGCGGTTGGAAAAGCCGGACCGCGTCGTCTTCGATCTAGACCCCGGCGAGGGCATTGGCTGGCGGGAGGTGGTCGAAGCGGCCGTTCATATTCGCGGTGAACTCGAGGCGCTGGGCCTTGTCCCGTTCGTCAAGACATCGGGTGGCAAGGGCATTCATGTGGTCGTGCCGGTCAAACCGACACTTGTCTGGAAAAAGCTGCATCCGGCAACCAGTGCCATCGCCTCGCGCCTCACAGCGACCGCTCCGCAGACGTTCACCACCACAATGGGCAAGGACAATCGCATACGGCGAATTTTCATCGACTTCCATCGCAACGCCCGCGGGCACACGGCAGCGGCTCCCTATTCGCTTCGGGCACGCACCAATCTGCCGGCATCTACCCCCGTAAGCTGGACCGATCTTGAAGCTATCGACGCTCCGGAGGATTTGAACTATTCTTCTTTACCGGGCCTCTTGGCCACATCCGGCGATCCCTGGGCCGATATCGACGAATTTGCCAGGGACTTGCCCTTGTTGCCGCCGGCTGGAAAGTAATCGTGTCGCCGCGTAGGAGATGATCATGGCGCCCAGGGCAAGTTGGAAAGGTTACCTCAAACTCAGTCTCGTGAGCTGCCCGGTCCGGCTCTATCCCGCAACCAGTTCGAGCGAGCGCATCAGCTTCAATCAGCTGCACAAGGACACCCACAACCGGATCAACATGAAGCCGGTTGATCCGGAACTCGGGCTGGTCGAACGGTCCGATCTGGTGAAGGGCTACGAGTATGAGGACAAGAAATACATTATCATCGAAGACGCCGATCTCGACAGCGTCAGGATCGAATCCAACCACACCATGAACATCGAGGCCTTCGTCGACGAAAACTCGGTCGACGTTATCTACCAGGATGCTCCCTACTACCTGGCGCCGGATGGGGCGATGGCTGAAGAGACGTTCGTGGTGCTGCGGGAAGCGCTGCGGAAATCCGGCAAGCTGGCGATCGCACGTCTGGTCCTGTCCAGCCGCGAGCGGGTGGTCACCATCGGCGCGCGCGAAACCGGCATGTTCGTCTGCACGCTGAGAAATCCGAGCGAGGTGCGCGGCACGGCGGAATATTTCGGCAATATCCCGGTTGGAAAGCCCGAGCCCGAAATGCTGCAACTTGCCGAAGCGCTCATCCAGCAGAAGATGACCACCTTCGATCCCAAGAACTACGAGGATCGCTACGAGGTCGCGCTGATGCAGATGATCCGCGAAAAGCTGAAGGGCCACAAGCCGATCATTGCGGCAGCCCCTGAACGCGGCAATGTCATCAACCTCATGGATGCGCTGAAGGCGAGCCTTTCGCAGTCGAAGCCGCCGGCAAAAAGCAAGACCAAGTCGGAGCCAGCGGCAAAGCCGGCGGCGAAGGTTGTCGCTTCCGCGACGGCCAAACCGGCTGCCAAGAAGAAGATCTGATGGCGGTTCCCGGCCAGACATTCGGCATCGTCGGTGCGCTGGCCGCATTTCCGCGGCGGCTGGCGGCGCGGGAAGTCGAACGGCAGGGCGGGCATCTGAGGCGCGGGATTACGCGCGCAACCACTCATCTGGTCTTTGGCAGAGGTTTGCTTGCTAAGGCCGGCGAAGCGGAGATCGAAGCCCGGTTCGACGATGAGACCAACCACGGCAGGCGTATCCTCAGCGAAAACGGCTTTCTTCGGTTGCTCGGATTGATGTCGTCGCCGGAGACATCCGCACTGACCCGCCAGGCGCTGATTGACCAATCCCGGCTTTCTCCGCGGGCGTTCGACCTTCTTTCCCTGTTCGATGCCTTCGAACACGACGCCGAACCCTATTCCTTCCGTGACCTCATCCTCGCAAGGAAATATGCGGGGCTCGTGGCGAGCGGAGCGACCTGGAGTGCGATCGCAAGGTCGGTATTCCGCTCCCGGTCTGTGGCCTCACTCACCGCGCTGTCGCTCCATCACGAGGGTACGGCTGCGATCTATGCGCGCGGTGTCGAAGGTTTGAGCGAGCTCGACGGCCAGTTGCTGTTCGATCTTGGAACGCGCGACGACGCCGAGCTCGAAGACCTCTTCTCCCAAGCCGAAGTGGCCGAGGACGAAGGTCTCTACGACGAGGCGGTCGCACTCTATCAACGCTGCCTTGCCATCGATCCGACCGATTCCGTTGCCGCGTTCAATCGCGCCAATTGCCTGAAGGCGGCCGGTCGAATGGCCGACGCCGCGCACGATTACGCGCGCGCAATCAAGCTCGATCCGGCCTTCGTCGAGGCCTGGTTCAACCTCGCCGGGCTCATGGGCGAACGAGGGCATATCGATGCTGCTCGCAGGCACCTGCGAAAGGCGATCGAAACCGACGGCGACTACGCCGATGCCATCTACAATCTGGCAAAACTCGAATTTGATGCCGGTAATCTCGGCGAGGCACGGCGTCGTTGGGCACGCTATCTCGAACTCGACAGCGATTCCGAATGGGCGCGGGCTGCAGCACGCGGCGTACAGTTCGTCGACCTGCAGCTCATCCCGAGAACGGCTGGTTGAGATGGGCGAAAAATTCCTGATCGATGGACCGGACGACGCCCCCGTCACCATTCTTCTTGCGCATGGCGCCGGCGCACCGATGGATTCCGCCTCGATGACCGCGACTGCGAAGGTCCTCGCCGTGGCTGGTTTTCGCGTTGCCCGCTTCGAGTTTGGTTACATGGCGGCCCGCCGCACGGCCGCGGGCCGCAAGCCTCCGCCCCGCGCCGAAACGCTCAACCCGGAATACAAGGCGGCCGTCGCCGAGCTCGGCGCAACAGCTCCGGTCATCATTGGTGGCAAGTCGATGGGCGGAAGGGTCGCCAGCATGGTTGCCGATGATCTCCATTCGGCCGGGAAAATCGCCGGGCTCCTTTGCCTCGGCTATCCGTTTCATCCGCCGGCCAAGCCGGAGCAGCTTCGCACGAAACACCTCGCTGGGCTCACGACGCCGACATTGATCTGCCAGGGAACGCGCGACGAGTTCGGCACGCGGGAAGAGGTTTCCGGCTACGCACTCTCGAAAGCGATCGAACTTCTCTGGCTCGAGGATGGCGACCATGATCTCAAACCCCGCAAGAGCATATCCGGCTTCTCGGCCGCCGATCACCTGAAGACCATTGCCGAAGCCGTCGCGGCATGGGCCGGCAGGCTGGGGCGCTGATCGTGCAAACCGCATGAAGATCGCGACCTTCAACATCAACGGCATCAACCGGAGGCTCGAAAACCTGGTCGCATGGCTGAACGCGGCCAAGCCTGACGTTGTTTGCCTGCAGGAACTCAAGGCAACGGACGAACAATTCCCAAGGGCGGCGATCGAGGGCGCGGGCTACGGCGCGGTCTGGCGCGGGCAAGCGGCCTGGAACGGCGTTGCCATCCTCGCACGCGACGGCGAACCGATCCTGACCCGCGATGAATTGCCCGGCGATCCGTCCGACAAGCAGAGCCGGTACATCGAGGCGGCGGTGAACGGCATTCTGGTCGCGTCACTCTATGCACCCAACGGCAATCCGCAGCCAGGCCCGAAATTCGACTACAAGCTTGCCTGGCACGACCGGCTCGCGCTGCATGCCGCGGAATTGCTGGCGACCGGCCTGCCGGTCGTGCTTGCCGGGGACTATAATGTGGTTCCGGAACCGCGGGACATCTATCCCACCCGTTCCTACGATGACAACGCCCTCCTCCAGCCCGAAAGCCGCGCCGCGTACCGACAGCTTCTCGACCAGGGCTGGCTTGACGCAATCCGAAAAGTCCATCCCGAGGGGGCAATCTATACGTTCTGGGACTATCGCCGGAACCGATGGCAGCGCGACGCGGGCCTGCGCCTCGACCACATCCTTTTGGGCACCAAACTGAAGCCCCGACTCAGCGACGCGGGCATTGACAGAGATGTTCGCGGCCTGGATGGAGCAAGCGACCATGCGCCAGCATGGATTACTTTGCGGGACGAGACGTGAGCCGCAGGGCTTGCTTCCGAAGGGTAAGCACCATCGACGTGCCTCAGATACAGCTTGCCTGCATTCAACCTTCTCTTTCAAATCGTCGTTTTCGACCAGTCCGCAAAGCTGCCCGATCGGTGCGCGCAGCGGAACTGAACACCTACGCATTTGCGAGTTGTGCAACTCAAGGCGGCCGATTGGCTGTTTCTCAAAACGGCCACATCTATCTGCCGGCAAGCACTGAAAAACTGCCGGCTTCCGCAGCCCGGCGCAGGCCGTCACACGGCGGCTCGGCAAGACCCTCGGCTGACAGACGGTCGAGCACGGCGGCAACTTCGGCGAGACCGCGCGCTTCCGCATAGTGCATCGGCCCACCGCGCCAGCGCGGGAAGCCGTAGCCGTGGATCTTGACGAGGTCGATATCGGCGGCGCGTAGCGCCACGCGCTCCTCCAGAATGCGAGTCGCCTCATTCACCATCGGCAGGACAATGGCATCGGCAATCGACGCTTCGTCCCACGCCCGCTGCGACCGCCCGGCAGCTTCTTCGGCAATGATCGCCGCCACGGCTTCGGACGGTTTTGGCGCGCGGTCGCCCGGCTGGTAGTCGTACCAACCGCCGCCGGATTTCTGGCCGAAGCGTTCGATAGCGCAGAGCCGGTCGGCGACTGGCGCGAAGGGCGTTTCGCCCCGTTCGCGAGCAGCCTTGCGCTGGAATGCGGCGATGTCGAGGCCGCCGAGATCCTGTGCCTCGAAAGGTCCCATCGGCAGGCCGAATGTGCGCATGGCAGCATCGACGGCGGAGGGCGTTGCACCGGACAGGAGCAACCGCTCGGCCTGCGCGCGCGTGACCTTCAGGATGCGGTTGCCGATGAAGCCGTCGCAGATGCCGGCGCGGACGGGGATCTTACCGAGCTGGCGGGCGAGCGCGAAGCCCGTTGCCAGCACTTCCGGCGCCGTCACCGCCGTCGGCACGATTTCCAACAGCTTCATGATATGCGCCGGACTGAAGAAGTGCAGGCCGAGGAAGCGTTCGGGATGGCTTACGCCCCCGCTGATCGCATTCGGATCGAGATAAGAGGTGTTTGTGGCGAGCACCGCGTCCGGCCTGCAAACAGCGGACAGCTTTTCGAAGACGGCGCGCTTGACGGCGATATCCTCGAAGACCGCTTCGATGACGAGATCCGTATCGGCGATCAGGCCATAGTCGTCGCTGCCGTCGACACCGGCCATGCGTTCATCGGCAAGCGCCTGCGTCATACGCCCGCGCTTCGCCGAACCCTCGTAAATGGCCCGCACATTGTCAAGCCCGCGCTCGACCGCCGCCGCATCACGCTCGATGAGAACCACCGGCAGACCAGCATCGCGCAGCGCCGCGGCTATGCCCGCGCCCATCGTGCCGCCGCCGATGACGGCGGCCGAGCGGATATCGCGCGGCGTGATGCCGGCGAGCTCGGGTGGCCGGGGTGCCGCGCGCTCTGCGAAGAAGACATGGCGCAACGCCGCTGCCTGCTCGGAACTACGCAGCTCCAGGAAGGTTTCACGCTCGAAGGCCATGGCGCCGGAAAAGCCCGTTTCACTGGCCTTGCGCACGCTGGCAAGTGCCCGGAGTGGCGCGACCTCGCGCTTCGCCTTGGCGGCAACGGCTTTTTCCACACTCTCCCAGAAGTCGGGTTCGACTGCCGGCACCGCACGGCTGGAGATCGGCTGCGGCAGGGGCTTTCCGGCGAGGCTGCCCGCGAAGGCAAGCGCGCCGGCACGCAGATCGCCGTCGATCACCGCATCGATGAGACCGAGCCCCTCGGCCTTCTTCCCGCCGACCGGGCTGCCGCCCGTCACCAGATCGACGGCCGCGGCGGGGCCGATCAGGCGCGGCAGGCGCACCGTACCGCCAGCGCCGGGGATGATACCGAGCTTGACCTCCGGCAGGCCAAGACTGGCGGTGGGGACCGCCACCCGATAGGCGCAGCCGAGCGCCACTTCCAGCCCGCCGCCAAGCGCACTGCCATGGATCGCCGCGATCCAGGGCTTTTTCGCATTTTCGATGCACGCCACCACATCCGGCAGATGCGGCGGCTGCGGTGGTTTATCGAACTCGCTGACATCTGCGCCCGCGATGAAGGTGCGGCCGGCGCAGATCAGGACGACAGCCCCTACTGCAGCATCGGCATCGAGTTCCACCACGGCCCCGACGAGGGCCTGGCGCAGCGCCTGCGACAGCGCGTTAACGGGCGGATTATCGATGGTGACGACGGCAACGGAGCCTTCGCGGGCAATGGTAAGGGTCATGGTGTCATATTCCCAAGTAAGCGGCGCGGATGCGTTCGTCCGCGATCAGGTCGGCCGCGGGGCCGGACATGGTGATCCGCCCTGTCTCCATGACGTACCCCCGATCGGCGACGGACAGCGCACCAAAAGCGTTCTGCTCGACAAGAAGCACGGTGACGCCGAGCGCCTTCATGCTCTTCACGACGTCGAAAATCTGTGCGACGAGAATGGGCGCAAGGCCCATGCTCGGCTCATCCAGGAGCAGGCAGCAGGGACGACCCATCAATGCGCGGGCGATCGCCAGCATCTGTTGCTGCCCGCCTGAAAGGCCGCCCGCCGCGAGGTTCCGCTTCTCTTTGAGAACAGGGAACATCGCAAAGGCGTCCTGCATGTCGCGGCCCACCTTATCGTCTGCGAAGAGATAGGCGCCGAGCCGAAGATTCTCCTCGACCGTGAGGTTGGTAAAAATCTGCCGGCCTTCCGGCGACTGGGCGAGGCCGCGTTTCACCCGGGCATGCGCCGGCACTGATGTCAGCGTCTCGCCGCGGAAGACGATCGCGCCGAAAGAAGCCGGCTGGATGCCGGAAAGGCATTTGAGCAGCGTCGTCTTGCCGGCGCCGTTCGCGCCGACCACGGTGACGATTTCGCCGGCGGCCACGTCAAGGTCGATGCCGTGCAGAACCTCGATGCGGCCGTAGCGCGAGCGCAGTCCCTCAACCGTCAGCATTCTGAGCCTCCGTCGCATGCGCACCGAGATAGGCTTCGATGACGCGCGGGTTGCGTGAAATCGCCGTGGGTTCGCCTTCTGCGATTTTCTCGCCGTGATCGAGCACGACGATATGGTTGGAAATGCGCATGACCATCTTCATGTCGTGCTCCACCAGCAGGATAGAAACACCCTCGGCCGCGACCTTTGCAATGAGATGATCGATCTCCTCCGTTTCGACGGCATTGCAGCCGGCGGCCGGTTCATCGAGCAACAGCACGCGGGGTTTCAGCGCCAGCGCGCGGGCGATTTCCAGCCGCTTCAGCGCGCCATAGGAGAGCGAACTCGCCTCCTGCTCGGCAGCGCGGCCGAGGCCGACGCGGTCGAGCAAGGCGCGAGCGCTATCCTCTGACGCCTGGCTGCGGCGGCGCGCAGCGGGCAGCGAGAGGAGATCGGCAAACACCGAGCCGCGCTCATGCAGGTGATGGCCGGCGACGGCGTTTTCCAAAACACTCATCGACTGGAAGATCTGCAGGTTCTGGAACGTGCGCGACAGGCCGCGCCGCGCCAGCAGATGCGGCGGCATGCGGGTGACGTCCTCGCCATCCAGCGCGACGCGGCCGCGCGCCGGGGCGTAGACGCCGGAGATCATGTTGAACAGCGTCGTCTTGCCGGCGCCGTTCGGGCCGATGACGGAGACGATCTCGCCGGGTTTCAAGGCGAACCCGACATCGTTGACGGCGCGCAGGCCGCCGAAATCAATGCCCAAACCTTCGATCTGAAGCAGGCTCATTCTGCCCTCCCCCGGATGCGGCGCGCGATGGAGGGCAGGAGGCCCTCACGCATGAAGATCATGACGAGCATCATGACGAGGCCGAGCATGAGCTGTTCGTATTCCTGGAAGATCGTCAGCACCTGCGGCAGCGTGGTGAGGATCGCCGCACCGAGGATTGCGCCAAGCACCGAACCTGCGCCGCCGAGTACGGCCATGGTCACCATCTCGATCGAGTGCATGAAGCCCGCGACATCCGGCGTGATGAACTTGTTCTGCAGCGCCAGCAGCGAACCCGAGACCGAGGCATAGACCGCCGAGATGACGAAAGCGACGAGCTTGTAATGCGCGACATCGACGCCAACCGTGCGGGCCGCAACCTCAGAACCATGCAGTGCTCTAAGCGCCCGGCCAGTCGGGCTGTGGTAGAGATTGAGCGCCAGCCAGGCGCCGAGCACCAGCGCGAGCCCGGAGAAGGCATACCAGAACTCCGTGTTGGAAAGATCAATGCCTACAGCCTTCAACACGGCGCGCAGCCCCAGTTCCGGCACCGCCATGCCATCCGGCCCGCCGGTCAGCTGCGCCTCGTTCGACAGAACCATGGAGACGAGGATGCCGAAGCCGAGGCTGGCGACGGCGAGATAGTAGCCCTTGAGCCGCAGGATCGGCCTCCCGACCAAGTAGGCGATGGCGGCGGACAAAAGCGCGCCGAGAAGGGCGGCAAGCGCCGGATGCAGGCCGAGGTGGACTGGCGCCAATGCACAGGCATAGGCGCCGATGCCGGCGAAACCCGCATGTCCCAGGCTGATCTGACCGGCATAGCCTATGAGGATGACGAGGCCCGTCACCGCCAGGCCGTTGACGAAGATCAGTGAGCCGACGCGGAAATAGTAGGACGACGGGAAGAAGAACGGCGCGATGGCGATGACCGCGGCGAGGATAAGGAGCGTGGTTGTCTTGCTGGAGAGCCGCATCATCACACCCGATCCGTCGACTTGCGGCCGAAGAGGCCCTGCGGCATGGCGAAGAGCACGGCAAGGATGACGACGAAGGCAGCCGCATCCTTGTATTGCGAGCTGATATAGCCGGCCGTCATCGCCTCCAGGATGCCGAGCAGCAGGCCGCCGACCAGCGCGCCCTTCGGGTTGCCCATGCCGCCAAGCATGGCGGCGGCAAAGCCCTTGAGTGCCAGCGCAAGGCCGACGTCGTAGCTCGTCAGCGTGATCGGCGTCACCAGCACGCCCGCGAGCGCGCCTATGGCCGCGGACATGGCGAAGGAGAGCGTCATCACGTAGTTGGTATTGATGCCAACGAGCTGGGCGGCGACGCGGTTGTTCGCCGTCGCCAGCACCGCGCGGCCAATCAGGGTGCGCGTGAAGAACAGCCAGAGACAGAAGAAGACGGCGAGCGCACCGGCGATGACCCACAGGCTCTGCGGCAGGATGGTCGCGCCGCCGATGAGGATCGGCTGGTCACCGGAAAAGGCCGGGAAGCGGTGGATCTGCTTGTCGAACACGAGCTGCGTCGCGCCGCGGATGAAGATGGACGCGCCGATCGTGATGATGATCAGCGAGACGACGGGTGCGCCGCGGGTGGGCTCGATCGCGAGCTTGTTGAGTGCGACACCGATCGCCGCCGTCACGATGATGGCGATGAGCGCGGCAAGCGGCAGCGGCACGCCAGCAGCGGAAGCAAAGACTGTGATCATGCCGCCGAGCATGACGAACTCGCCCTGGGCGAAGTTCACGACGTCGGAGGCGTTGTAGATGATCGTGAAGCCGAGCGCGACCAGCGCGTAGACCGCGCCGACCGTTATCCCGGATAGAAGAAATTGCAGGAGTTCGGGCATGGATGCCTCCGCTTTCCAAGCGACGGTTTCCGCCGGCCCGTACCCTTTAGGGCGCAGACCGGCGGCACGGTTCGATTACTCGACGATCTTCCAGCCGCCGTCTTCGATCTTCAGCATGCGGAAGGCAGAGAGATCGAGGCCAAGGTGATCTTGGGCGGACATCGTCACCGTGCCCGTCGTGCCGACAAGGCCGGACGTGCCTTCGATAGCGTCGCGGATCGCCGATGGCTCGGCGCTATCAGCCCGCTTGATCGCATCGACGAGAATGCGAAGCGCGTCATGGGCGTAGCCGCCAAACGTCGAGACCGGCTTGCCGGTCGCCTTCTCGTAGGCTTCCTTGTAGGCGACGACCACGGCACGCTGCGGGTCGTTTTCCGGCAGGAGGCCGGCGACGAGCAGCGCCGTGCCCGGCAGGCGCACGCCTTCCGCGGCCTGCGCGCCGGCAAGTTCGATAAAACCATCGGAGGCGACGCCATGCGACTGATAGAGCGGCAGGCCGACGGCAAGCTGGGCATAGTTGCGGGTGACGATCGCCGGTCCCTGGCCGAAGCCCGGGTTCAGCACTGCCTGGATACCATCCTTGCCCTTGATGTTGGTGAGCTGCGGCGTCATGTCGGCATCGGTGGGGCCATAGGTCTCGTCGGCCAGAACCTCGATGCCGTATTCGCCGATGATCGCCAGGCACTGCTTGCGCATCGATGCGCCGAAGCCATCGGAGCCGGAGATCAGGCCGATCTTCGTGATGCCGCTCTTCTTCATGTCCTCGAAGATCTTGGCGCAGGCCATGCGATCCGTATGCGGCGTCTTGAAGACGAAGGGCTTGACCGGGTCGATGATCTCGATAGCGCCGGCAAGAGAAATGAACGGCACTTCGGCATCCCCCAGAACCGGGATGATGGCCATGGATGTGCCCGTCGTCGTGCCGCCGATGACCGCCACGACTTCGTCATCCTCGACGAGGCGGGTGGCAAAGGTGCGCGCCTTGTTGGGATCGCCGCCGTCATCGTAAACGACAAGCTCGATCTTCTCGCCGTTGACGCCGCCGGCCGCATTGATCTCCTCGACGAGCATCTTCAGCGTCTTGGCTTCCGGGTCGCCCAGGAAGGACGCCGGGCCGGTTTCGGAGATGGTTGCGCCGATCTTGATGTCGGCGAAAGCAGGTGCGGCAAAGCCGAGGACAAGCGCCAGCGAACCTGCAAGCGCGGTGGTAGCGGAAAATTTCATGTCGGTTCTCCTCCCAGAGAAAAAGGTTAAGTTGACGTTCCTCTCACGCCGCCACGGGGCGGCGCCACATCACCACGCGGAACCGGTTTGCAACGAAAGCCGCGTCCGTCAGGCTGGCATTGCCCGCGGGGTTGGCACCGGTAACGTGGAAATCGCTGAAGGCGGCGCTCTGGTTGACGTAGATGCCGCCGGTCAGATTGACCGAAAGATTGACGCCCGCGAACGCGAAACGATCGGCTGCAGCGAGAATTTTTGCCTCGTCCGTTTCGTAGAGTGCAGCCGTGATCGCACCCTTGCGCTCGGCAAGGCCAGCAGCGCGGTTGACGCCCTCTGTCGCATCATCGATAGCGACGATGAAGGCGATCGGGCCAAAGCGTTCTTCGCCATAAGTATCCGTATCGTCCGCGTCGACGGCCAGGATCAGCGGCGTTGCGGTGCGCGCACCCTCAAGGCCTTCGACCGGCGCGGAGTCACGCACGACGCGACCGAGAGATCGAGATGCCGCAACACGGGCAAGCGTCGCGGGGTTGGCTATCGCACCGCAAACACCCATGGCGCGGGCTGGATCAGCCAGCAGGCCATCAACAGCTGCCGCAATACCGGCCGCGACTTCGTCGAAGCTCTTGTGACCCTCATTCGTCTCAATGCCGTCACGCGGCACGAAAATATCCTGCGGCGCCGTACACATCTGGCCCGAATAGAGCGACAGCGAGAAGGCGATGTTACTGCACATGCCTGCGAAATTGTCGGTGGCGCCGATGACGATCGAGTTTACGCCCGCTTCTTCCGTATAGACATCGGCATCGCCGGCATTAGCGCGCACCCAGCTGCCGAAACCGTTGGAGCCGGTATAGTCGATGATGGCAATCTCCGGATGCTGAACGAGGTCCTTGGTGATCTCGGAACCGGGCGCATCGGCAGCAAGCAGCACGATATCAGCCGCCAAACCTTCCTCCACCAGCACCTGCCGTGCGATCTCGACGGTGATGGCAAGCGGCAGGATCGCCGCCGGATGCGGCTTGACGATGATGGTGTTGCCGGTCGCAAGGCTGGCGAAAAGGCCGGGATAGCTGTTCCAGGTCGGGAAGGTGTTGCAACCGATGACAAGGGAAACGCCGCGCGGCACGATGCGCCAGTGCTTTTCCATGACGATCGGTTCGCCCCTGCCCTGTGGCTTCGTCCAGGTCGCCTGCGCCGGCGTGCGGGTCATCTCGGCATAGGCATAGGTGACCGCTTCGAGGCCACGATCCTGCGCATGCGGGCCGCCGGCCTGGAAGGCCATGGCGAAGGCCTGGCCCGTCGTGTGCATGACGGCATTGGCCATCTCGAAGCTGCGGGCATTGAGACGTGTCAGGATTTCGAGACAGATGCCAGTGCGAATCTCCGGCGATGCAGACGCCCATTGCGGGGCGGCAGCGCGCGAAGCCGAGATCAGCAGATCGATGGATGCGGCGGGATAGGTGATGCCGAGGGTCGGTCCGAAAGGCGAAACTTCCGCACCGATAGTGGCGTCGGCGGGATGTCCGGGAAGGTTGAAGGGTTTGCCCAGCCGTGCCTCGTAGGTTGCGAGGCCTTCGTCCCTGGCAGTCTCGCCATAGATCTTGCCGCTTGGAATTTCGGAATAGGCGGACCAATAGTCGCGCTTGGCAGCGGCATTCAGCGCGGCTTGCAACGTCGGCCGATGGCGCTCGAAAAGTCCGGTCATATCTGGCTCCTCCCAGTCAGTGCTTTTATAATTGACTGACCGGTCGGTTTATGCAAGAGTTTTTTTCAGTTGCCGCTGGGAAGGGTGGCAGGGAGGAAATATGTCGGATTCGGATACCATTCTGTCGGCGCTTGCCGATGGCGTTCTCAGCCTCACGCTGAACCGCCCGGACAAACTCAACGCCTTCAATGAAGAGATGCATCTTGCCCTGCGCGCCGGCTTCGAGCGCGCCCATGCGGATGCCGACGTGCGCGCCGTGCTTTTGACGGGCGCCGGCCGCGGCTTCTGCGCGGGGCAGGATCTCGGCGACCGTGACCCGAGCAAGGGCGTTCCCGACCTCGGCCACACGATCGAGACCTTCTACAATCCGCTGCTCCGCCTGATCCGCAGCTTGGAAAAACCGGTCATCTGCGCGGTGAATGGCGTTGCCGCCGGCGCCGGCGCCAACATTGCCTTTGCCTGTGACATCACGCTTGCCGCCCGTTCCGCCCGCTTCATCCAGGCCTTCGCCAAGATCGGCCTCGTACCGGATTCCGGCGGCACCTGGAGCCTGCCGCGCCTCATCGGCGAGGCGCGAGCCAAGGCCTTAGCGCTGACCGCCGAACCGCTGGGTGCCGAAACCGCGGCCGACTGGGGCCTGATCTGGCGCGCCGTCGACGACAACACGCTGATGGAGGAGGCAACCGCACTTGCCACCCGCCTCGCCGCCGGCCCGACCAAAGGCCTCGGCATGACGAAGCGCGCCATCCAGGCCGCCGCTACCAACTCGCTCGATGAACAGCTCGACCTCGAACGCGACCTGCAGCGCGAGGCCGGCCGCAGCGCCGACTATGCCGAGGGCGTTTCCGCCTTTCTCGAAAAGCGCAAGCCGGAGTTCAAGGGCCAATGAACGACGCAGCCCGCCTTTCCCCGCAGGCGCTGGCCGAAGCCTGCGCCAAGGCCATGTGGGATGATGACAACGCCACTCGCCATCTCGGTATGGAGTTGATTTCCGTCGCCCCTGGCGAGGCGACGATCGCGATGACGATCGCGGAAAGTATGACCAACGGCCACGGCACCTGCCATGGCGGCTACATCTTCACGCTGGCCGACTCGGCGTTCGCCTTTGCCTGCAACACCTATAACCAGCGCACCGTCGCTCAGCACTGTTCGGTGACCTTCATCGCGCCGGCTTTCAAGGGCGATCGGCTGGCGGCGACGGCACGGGAGGTGTCGCGCCGCGGACGAGGCGGCATCTACGATATCCGCATCACCAATCAGGAGGGCGAGCACGTCGCGGAATTCCGCGGCCACTCGCGAACAGTCAAGGGTGCCCATCTGCCTGAACAGGGCTGAGGTTGGTACCATCCCGCATTCTCGGAGGAGACATTCATGGAAGACCTTTCCCCCCGCCCCGGAGACCTCGAAGCAATCGAGACGGCCTCCCGCGACGAGATTTCCGCGCTTCAGCTTGAGCGCATGAAATGGTCGCTGACCCATGCCTACGAGAATTCGCCTTTCTACCGCCAGCGCTTCGACGAGGCCGGCGTGCACCCCTCCGACCTCAAGACGCTGTCGGACCTCGCAAAATTCCCCTTCACCACCAAGAAGGATCTGCGCGACACCTATCCCTTCGGCATGTTCGCCGTGCCGCGTGAGAAGCTCGCGCGCATCCATGCCTCCTCCGGCACGACCGGCAAGCCGACCGTCGTCGGCTACACCGCCAAGGACATCGACACCTGGGCGACCGTCGTCGCCCGCTCGATCCGCGCCTCGGGCGGCCGTGCCGGCGATATCGTGCATGTCGCCTATGGCTACGGCCTCTTCACCGGTGGCCTCGGCGCGCACTACGGCGCAGAGAAGCTCGGCTGCACGGTTGTTCCGATTTCCGGTGGCATGACGGAGCGACAGGTCACGCTGATGCAGGATTTCAAGCCGCGCATCATCATGGTCACACCCTCCTACATGCTCTCGATCCTCGACGAGTTCCGCCGCCAGGGCATCGACCCGCGCGAAAGCTCGCTCGCCGTCGGCATATTCGGCGCCGAGCCCTGGACCAACGCTATGCGCGAAGAGATAGAGCATGCCTTCGACATGCATGCGGTCGATATCTACGGCCTGTCGGAGGTCATGGGCCCGGGCGTTGCCAATGAATGCGTCGAGACGAAGGATGGGCTGCACATCTGGGAAGACCATTTCTACCCCGAGATCATCGATCCGGTGACGGGCCAGGTGCTGCCGGACGGTGAGATCGGCGAACTGGTCTTCACCACGCTCACCAAGGAAGGCCTGCCGATCATCCGCTACCGCACGCGCGACCTGACGCGGCTGCTCCCAGGCACCGCACGCTCCATGCGCCGCATGGAAAAGATCACCGGCCGCTCCGACGACATGATGATTCTCCGCGGCGTCAACGTCTTCCCGACGCAGATCGAGGAGCAGATTCTCAAATGTCGCGGTCTTGCGCCGCATTTCCAGATCGAGCTCAGCCGCGCCGGTCGTATGGACAACATGACCGTTCATGTCGAATGTACGCTGGAAGCGACCGACGAAGGCGCGCGCGCCGGATCAGCGAAGGAGCTTGCCCACCACATCAAGAGCGTGGTCGGCGTCTCCACCAAGATCACGGTGCACGAGCCGGGCGGCGTGGCACGCTCGGAAGGCAAAGCAAAGCGGGTGGTCGACAACCGCCCGAAAGAATGAAAGGCCGGGCAAAACAATTCAGCAAAAGTGCGGAGCGGTTTTGCGCCCGGAATTGTGTAGAAACAAAGAGCTAGAGTATCTCCGTTGTTCGAGGAAGAACGGAGATACTCTAGCCCGGCACCGGCTTGACTGTGTATAGGGAGGGCAGTCGCCCTCCCGCGATCACAGGCCAACCGGAGAATGAGCAGAAGCAGGACAACATGGCACGCACGCGCGCAGTGGATTTCGAGGAAAAACAGCGTGGCATTCTGACGAGTGCCGCGGCAGTGTTCGCCGAGATGGGCATGGAGAAGGCCTCCATGTCCATGATTGCCTCGCACAGCAATGTCTCGAAAGCCCTGCTCTATCACTACTATCCTGGCAAGGACGCGCTGATCTTCGACATCGTGCGCACGCACCTGACGGAACTCGATGGCGCGATCGAAGCGGCGGAACGCACCGATGTTGTGCCACAGGAGCAGCTGCGCCTTCTGGTGAAGGCCGTATTGGCGAACTACGAGGGCCGGGACAACGAGCACAAGGTGCAGCTCAACGGGACCAGTGCGCTGTCGCCAGAGCAGCTTTCGGAGCTGCAAGCAATCGAAAGACGGATCGTCAAGCGCTTCTCCGGCGTGATACAGAAGATCAATCCGGAGCTTAATCAGGACAGGCCATTGCTGATGCCGGTCACCATGTCGCTCTTCGGCATGATGAACTGGGTCTATATGTGGTTCCGGCCGAACGGACCGGTCACCCGCGACGAATATGCGGATATCGCAACCACGCTCATCCTCGAAGGCGTCAAGGCCGTCCGCTGACGCAGGCCGTCAGTCTCAGGGCTTCGGCCTTATAAAGAACGATTGGTCGTAATAGTCGGGGGCAAGCGCGTCGCGGCTATGAACAAGGCGTCTCTCCTTAACCCACATCTCCTACGCTTCGACCGGCCCGATCTCGCGATCGAGATCGGGCCGGTCGCGCGGAACAGCTCAGCTTCTCGTCTTTGCCACCATGGTCAAAACATCATACTGCGCGACGGCAACCGCATTCTGGTTGGTGACCCGGCAATCCCAACGCACCTCGCCGTGTTCGGCATCGGCGCGCGGATTGATCTCCTTGCAGGTCAGTTGCACCTGCAGCGTGTCACCCGGATTGACCGGCGTGAGGAAGCGCAGGTTGTCGACACCATAATTCGCCAGCACCGGACCTGGCGCCGGATCGACGAAAAGACCCGCCGCGAAGGAAACGATCAGATAGCCGTGGGCGACACGTCCGTCGAAGAACGGATTGGCCTTGGCCGCTTCCTCATCCATATGAGCGTAGAAGGTATCGCCGGTAAAATGGGCGAAGTGCTCGATGTCCTCCAGCGTCACCGTGCGGGTGGCGGTAACGAGTTGGTCGCCGATGCGAAGCTCGGCCAGCGACTTGCGGAAGGGATGCTCGCCGCCCCTGCGCGTCTCGGCGTCAGCGACCCAGCGGCCGGTGACAGCCGAAAGGAGCGTCGGAGAGCCCTGAACGGCGGTGCGTTGCATGTAGTGCTTGACGCCGCGCATGCCGCCAAGTTCTTCACCTCCCCCTGCGCGGCCGGGACCGCCATGAACGAGGCCGGGCAGCGGCGAACCGTGGCCGGTCGAGGACTTGGCGCTGGCGCGGTTGCCGATCAGGACACGGCCGTGATACGGCGCCATGCCGAGAACAACCTCTTCGGCAAAGGCCGGATCATTGGTGAAGACCGAGGCAACGAGACTGCCTTTGCCGCGCCGGGCGAGATCGACGGCCTCTTCCGCACTATCATAGGGCATGACCGTGCTGACCGGGCCGAAGGCTTCGACATCATGAACGGCCTTCGCCTCCCACGGGCGGTCGCAATAGAGCAGGACCGGATTGAGGAACGCGCCGGCCTCGGCATCGCCCGAAACGATGCGCGGGGTGTCGGGATCGCCGGCGACGATTTCGGCATCGCCGAGCAGATCGCGGATACGGGCGCGCACTTCGTCGCGCTGGTCGAGGCTCGCCAGCGGCCCCATGCGGACCTTTTCGTCAGTGGGATTGCCGAGCACGGTCTTGCCGAGCCGGTCTCCCAGCGCAGCGACCAAAGCATCGCAATGAGCGCGCGGCGCGATCACGCGGCGGATGGCGGTGCATTTCTGGCCGGCCTTCGACGTCATCTCGCGGGCGACTTCCTTGACGAAGAGATCAAATTCCTCGGTTCCGGGGCCTGCATCGATGCCGAGCACGGAGGCGTTCAAGCTGTCGGCCTCCATTGTGAAGCGGACGGAATTGCCAATGACGGCCGGATGGCTCTTCAGCTTGCGGCCAGTCGAGGCCGAGCCGGTGAAGGTGACGACGTCCTGGCCCTCGACATGATCGAGCAGGTCGCCGACGGAACCGGAGATCAGCTGCACCGCGCCTTCCGGCAAAAGCCCCGTCTCGACCATGCGGCGCACCATCAGTTCCGTCAGATAGGCCGTCTGGCTTGCCGGCTTGACGATCGCCGGCATGCCGGCGAGCAGCGTCGGGGCGAGCTTTTCCAGCATGCCCCAGCAGGGAAAATTGAAGGCGTTGATATGAACAGCCACGCCTTGAAGCGGGCTGAGAATGTGCTGGGCGGAAAAACTGCCGTCCTTCGCGAGGGCCTCGACATCGCCGTCAAGCAACACGCGAGTGTTCGGCAGTTCGCGACGGCCTTTCGAGGCGTAGGAAAGCAGCGTACCGATGCCGCCGTCGATATCGACCCAGCTGTCGGCGCGGGTCGCGCCGGTGGCGGTGGAAAGCGCGTAGAACTCTTCCTTGCGGTCCATCAGCGCCAGACCGAGTGCCTTCAGCATCGCGGCACGCTCATGGAAGGACATGCGGCGCAACGCCGGGCCGGCCTTTTCGCGACCATAGGCAAGAGTGCTTGCGAAATCGATGCCGCTGGAATCGATGAAGGCGACGGGCGCGCCGGTGGAGGCGTCGAGGAGCGGAACGCCTTCCTTTGCCCCCGCGGTCCAGTTGCCGCAGACATAGCTTTCGAGCCGGCGGGGCCGGGACGCCAGAACATTCATGCTCGTTTCCTTCCTGTCAGATCAGTTTCAGCGCAGAAAGCTGCGCCTCGACGTCCGCCTGCCATTCGGCAAGGAGCGTTTCGTTGGGGGTGTGGCGCAGGCCGAACCGCAACAGCGTGCCGTAGCGCGCCGAGCCGGACAGCCCGAAGCTCGCGGCAACCCGCGGATGCCAATAGGCGATGGAGGCGAGAGCGGCGTCGCGTTCCGCGGGGTTTGCCGCAATGCGCTCCAGACCGGCGATGCCGAGCTCGAGATGGCGGGTTTCGCGCGGCAGGATGCGGCGGAAAACCTCGGCCAGCGGCTGATAGGAGACATGCGAAAGCTCGCGCAGCTGGATGATGCCCGCCTTACCCATCAGCACGTTCATGACGACAGCGTCGACCCAGCCCTCAAGCGGATAGTGGAAGACCGAAAGGCGCATGTCACCATCCTGGCGCGCAGCGCCGATGTCTGCGTCGCGGGAAAGGCGCGCAGCCCAAGGATGATGCACGGCATAGCGCCTGCCATCGGCGCCGAAGCTTTCCATGATCTTCAGCACTTGACCGGCATGGTCGGTCTTTTCCAGCACGATGCGAGCGGCAGAAATTCGCTCCAGGATGCCCGGTGCATCATTGATCGTATCGGCAAAACCGGCGGAACCCGCCAGCTCGCTGTCGACGAAGCTCGCCATCAGCCTGAGAAGTTCGCCGCGATAGCGGGCCGGCACGTTGTCCGGCGAAGTCAGGACCCCGCCCTGCGCGAGGTAGTCTTCGATCGGCATCGTTTCGTCGGACATTCTTCTTCTCCCAATTTCTGTTTCAGCGGCGCTTCGCTCAATGACCGAACCGTCTCTAAGCCCCTCATCCGCCCTGTCGGGCACCTTCTCCCCGTTTTTTTCAACGGGGAGAAGGGACGAGCGGCGCCCTCTGTCGTCCCCTCGCCCCGCTTGCGGGGAGAGGGTTAGGGTGAGGGGCCATTCAGCACGCGCCTCTTCATTTGTTCACTGGTCGTAGCTGACGACGACCTTGTCGCTCAGCGGGTAGCACTGGCAGGTGAGCACGTAGCCCTGCCGGACCTCGTAGTCCTCAAGCGCGTGGTTGACCTCCATCTCCGTCTCGCCCTCGATGACCTTGGCGCGACAGGTGGAGCAGACGCCGGCCTTGCAGGCGTAGGGCGCGTCGATGTTGTTTTCGAGCGCGGCGTCGAGCAGGCTCTGGCCATGCTTGGGCATGCTGAAGACACGGGTGGCGCCATCGAGCGTGATCGTGGCCTGGCAGCTGGCATTCGCGTCCGTGCCATTGGCGCTCTGCGCCCTCGCCCGCGCCCGGCCGGGCTGCGAGGAGGCGAAGAGTTCGAACTTGATCTGGTCGTCGCGCAGCCCGTGCTCGCGCAGCGCGCCGGCGATCGCCAGCATCATCGGCTCCGGGCCGCAGATGAAAGCCGTGGTAACCGACTTCAGGTCGATCCAGCTCTTGAACAGGGCGGCGCATTTTTCCGCATTGACGCGGCCGGTGAAGAGATCGATGTCCTGCGCCTCGCTCTCCAGCACATGCAGGACAGAGAAGCGGCCGAGATAGCTGTTCTTCAAATCCTCCAGCTCCTCGCGGAACATGACCGAGGAAATCTGGCGGTTGGCATAGACCAGCGTGAAGCGGGAGCGCGGCTCGCGCTGCAGCGTCGTCTTGATGATCGACAGGACCGGCGTGATGCCGCTGCCGCCGGCAAAGCCGAGATAATGCTTGGAAATATCCGGCTCGATATCGGTGAAGAAGGCGCCCATCGGCGGCATGGCTTCCAGCGTGTCGCCCGCCTTCAGCTCCCCATTGGCCCAGCTGGAAAAGCAGCCGCCATCAACCCGCTTGATGCCGACGCGCAACACGCCCTCGTCGCGCCCCGCACAGATCGAATAGGAGCGCCGCAACTCCTCGCCGTCGAACTTGCGGCGGAAGGTCAGGTACTGGCCTTGCGTGAAATCGAAGGCGGCGCGGTCTTCTTCGGAAGGAACCAGCGTCACGACCACGGCGTCGCGGGTTTCGCGGCGCACTTCGGTAACATTCAGGGAATGGAAACGTGCCATGGCGGCCCTCATCCTTTGTCTCGGGTCAGATGCACTTGAAATAGTCGAAGGGTTCCAGGCAGTCGGTGCAGCGGTAGCTGGCCTTGCAAGGTGTCGAACCAAACTGACTGATTTTCTCAGTATTGGCCGATCCGCAGCGCGGACAGGCGATCGTCAGGTTGGAGCGGCCCGAAAGCCGGTCAATGCGCTTCATCAGCACGCCGTCGGCAGCCGTTCCGTCGATCGGCGGCGCGATACCGTAGGCCTTGAGCTTGTCGCGGCCTTCCTCGCTGATCCAGTCGGTCGTCCAGGCGGGCGAAAGCTGGCGCTTCAGCTTGACCTTCTCTATGCCCCGCTCGTTGAGCGCGCGCTCGATATCAAGATTGATCACCGTCGTTGCCGGACAGCCGGAATAGGTCGGCGTGACCGTGACGACCAGCGCCTCGTCCTCCCATGCGACATCGCGGATGATGCCAAGATCGACCAGCGAAATCACCGGGATTTCCGGGTCCGGCACATCGGCAAGCCATGTCCAGACCTGTCCCGTGGAAGGATGCTCTGTTGCAAGATTCGGGGCCGCCATCATCGACGCCTCCTACCAGGTCCCGCCCGGATAGGCGCGTTGCAGGAACTGCAGATCCGAGAGGATGAAGCCGAGATGTTCGGTGTGGATGCCGCGCTTGCCGCCCTTCTGCATGTAACCGTCGGCAGGTGCCTTCAGCGTCGCCTCTTCCAGCGTCTCGGCCACAAGCTCGTCCCAGGATTTTTTCAGCGAAGCGGGCTCGGGCGCCACGCCATCGGCGGCAACCGCCGCATCGGAGGCATCACCCATGAACAGCTCGCCGGTATAGGGCCAGAGGTCGTCAAGCGCTGCCTGCATGCGGTGATGGCTCTCGGCCGTGCCGTCACCAAGCCGGATCACCAGATCGCGGCTGCGATCGAGATGGTAGGACACTTCCTTCAATGCCTTTTCGGCGATCTCGGCGACGCGCTGCTCGCTGGAGCTTTTGAGCGCCTTCAGCAGCAGGTAGTGCCACCCATCGAACAGGAACTGCCGCATCAGCGTCTTGCCGAAGTCGCCGTTCGGGCGCTCGACGAGCAGCACGTTGCGGAAATCCAGCCCGTCTCGCAAATAAGCAAGATCGTCGGCCGAGCGCCCCCTGCCCTCGACTTCGCCGGCAAGGCCGAGCCACAACTGCGTCTGGCCGATCAGGTCGAGTGCCGTGTTGGACAGCGCGATATCTTCTTCCAATGCCGGCGCGTGGCCGCACCATTCCGAGACCCGGTGGCCGAGAATAAGGGTATTGTCGCCCATCCGCAGCAAGAACTCGAAGAGAGCGGCATTCTCGGCGGTGGATGTCTGCTGAGCCGCGCCCATCACATATGCCCCACTTCTTCCGGCACGTCGAAGAAGGTCGGGTGACGATAGACCTTGGAATTCGACGGCTCGAACAGCGGCCCCTTTTCGGACGGCGCGCTGGCGGTGATATCGGCGGAGCGCACCACCCAGATGCTCACGCCCTCGTTGCGGCGGGTATAAACGTCGCGGGCATTGTTGACCGCCATCTCGGCATCCGGCGCATGCAGGCTGCCGACATGGCGGTGATTGAGGCCGTGCTGGCCGCGGATGAAGACCTCCCAGAGGGGCCATTCGCTGGACATGATTTCTTCTCCCTGGTTCGCGCTCATCTACGGTGAACCCGTCTTGCGAGCGTATTGGATGCGATTGGGGCTGTCGGGACCGCACGCCTTCGAACGCACGATCCGGAAATGCTTATTCGGCGGCGATGCGCGCGGCCTGGCGGCGCGACTGCGCCTTTTCGGCATGGGCGACGAGACCGTCGCGAAACCATTCGCCGTCGTTCCAAGCCTTCTTGCGGGCGTCTAGCCGCTCGGCATTGCACGGACCATTGCCGGCGATGACAGCAAAGAACTCGCTCCAGTCCGGCTCGCCAAAGTCGTAGCCACCCTTTTCCTCGTTCCACTTGAGATCCGGGTCGGGAACGGTCAGGCCGAGATATTCGGCCTGCGGCACGGTCTGGTCGACGAACTTCTGGCGCAGCTCGTCATTCGAGTTCTGCTTGATCTTCCAAGCCATCGACTGGGCCGAATGGATGGAGGCATCGTCCGAGGGGCCGAACATCATCAGTGACGGCCACCACCAGCGGTTCAACGCGTCCTGAACCAGCGCCTTCTGCGCCGGCGTGCCCTTCACCATCTTCATCAGGATGTCGAAACCCTGACGCTGGTGAAAACTCTCTTCCTTGCAGATGCGAACCAGCGCGCGGGCGTAAGGCCCGTAGGAACAGCGCTGCAACGGCACCTGGTTCATGATCGCCGCACCATCGACCAGCCAGCCGACGGCACCGATATCGGCCCAGCTCAGTGTCGGATAGTTGAAGATCGACGAGTACTTCGCCTTGCCGGAATGCAGCTGCTCGTACATTTCGTCGCGGCTGACGCCGAGGGTTTCGGCGGCGCAGTAGAGATAGAGGCCGTGGCCCGCCTCGTCCTGCACCTTGGCGAGCAGGATCGCCTTGCGCTCCAGCGTCGGCGCGCGGGTGATCCAGTTGCCTTCCGGCAGCTGGCCGACAATCTCGGAATGGGCGTGCTGGCTGATCTGGCGCACCAGCGTCTTGCGGTAGCCTTCCGGCATCCACTCTTTCGGCTCGATCTTCTGGCCTGCGTCGATGCGCTCCTGGAAGGCGCGCTCGACCGGATCCATCTCATCAAGGCTGCGGACGCGGGCAGCGTCGGTCTTCACCATCTGTGCATACATGGCCGTTCCTCCTGTTTTCCCGTGTCAAACACGTTCGAGAATGAGTGCGATGCCCTGGCCGACGCCGATGCACATGGTGCACAGCGCATAGCGGCCGCCCTGGCGGTGAAGCTGATAGGCGGCTGTGGTGACGAGACGGGCGCCACTCATGCCGAGCGGATGGCCGATCGCGATCGCGCCGCCATTGGGGTTCACATGCGCCGCGTCGTCGGGCAATCCGAGGTCACGCAGCACGGCGAGCGCCTGCGAGGCGAAGGCCTCGTTGAGTTCTATGACATCCATCTGGCCGATGGACAGATTAGCACGTTCCAGCACGCGTCGCGCGGCAGGTGCGGGCCCGATGCCCATGACGCGTGGCTCGACACCGGCAGCAGCCATGGCAACGATGCGCGCCTTCGGCGTAAGCCCTTGCGCCTTGGCGGTCGCCTCGCTGGCAATCAAGAGCGCGGCAGCCCCGTCATTGACGCGTGAAGCATTGCCGGCGGTGACCGAAAGGTCCGGACCGTTGACGCCCTTGAGCTTGGCAAGCTGTTCGGCCGTCGTTCCAGGGCGCGGATGTTCGTCGCGATCAACGACGATCGGATCACCCTTCTTCTGCGACACGGAGACGGGCACGATCTCGTCGGCAAAGAGGCCGGCCGCGTGGGCCGCGGCCCACCGCGCCTGGCTGCGGGCGGCAAAAGCGTCCTGATCCTCGCGACTGACCCCAAAGTCGGCCGCAACATTATCGGCCGTTTCCGGCATGGACTCGACACCGAAGGCCTTCTTCATCTTCGGATTGACGAAGCGCCAGCCGATCGTCGTGTCGTAAACTGCGTTGGCACGCGAGAAGGCACTCTCCGCCTTGGGCATGACAAACGGCGCACGGCTCATGCTCTCGGCGCCGCCGGCAATGACGAAATCACAGTCACCAGCCCGGATAGCCCGAGCTGCCATACCGACTGCGTCCATGCCGGAACCGCAAAGACGATTCACAGTCGTGCCGGGAACGGATACCGGCATGCCGGATAGAAGCACAGCCATGCGCGCAACGTTGCGATTGTCCTCGCCGGCCTGATTGGCGCATCCATAGATCAGGTCGTCGACCTTCGACCAGTCGACCTGCGGGTTGCGCGCCATCAGCCCTGCGAGTGGCACCGCAGCGAGATCGTCAGCGCGAACGGATGCCAACAGGCCTCCATACCGTCCAATCGGTGTGCGAACAGCGTCGCAAACAAATGCTTCAGGCACGAATTCCTCCTCGTTCCTCCTCAACTCGGCAGGCCTATTGGCCGACCGATCGGTTAGTTAATAGCATTTCCAATGTCACAGTTCAATCGTAATTTTAATATTTTCTGTGACATTCGAAATACTGCGCGTCCGTCGTGCGTGCTCGACCCCAAAAAACGGGAGGTTCACATGATGGCGAGGAGTTCGTCTATCCGGTGCCTGGTGGCGCCGGTCTGGGCCGGCAGCGGTCCGTCCGCGGTCAGGAACCTATGCGCGATGAAGTCGTCGGCCTTCCTCGACAGGCGAATGTAGAGGTCCGCGAAGAGACGCCGCACTTCGGCCTGCGGCCAATCACCCGGCAGGGCGACGGCTGGAAGGCGCGGATCGTGCAGGACGATCATCCGGTATTGATGAACAAGCACAAGGCGGGCGGCGAGATGTTCTATCGGGCCGAGCTTTTCTCCCCGTGCAAGGGCTTCGGAGAACGCGCCGAACCGTTGCAGGAATTCGCGGTACGCCTCGGCGTAATTCGACAAATCCCAATACTCCGCCGCCAGTTCCTTGAGACCGGAGCCGCCACCAGCAACCTCCGCGTTGAAGACGACAGCCCCTCCTGACAATTGCGGAAGCGGCCGCGAGCCGATCGACAAGCGCGAGCCGAGCCTGCTGTAGCCAGCCTGTTCCAAGGCCCGCGCGTCGGTTTCGAATGCGGTTCCACCGAGATAGACGAAACGCCATAGAGGCTGTTCGGGCGGACCGAACAGCAGGCGCGCCGCCGCCGCAAAATCGGTTTGGGCCGCCGCCGTCAGGCGATAGTAGCTGCGGCGTCCTTCCCGCTCGCCTGCCAACTGACCCGCCGCCATCAATCTGGAAACGGCAGTGCGCACCAAAGTCTCACTGATGCCCACTTCCGCGCAGGTTTCGATCAGGTTGCCGATCCAGATCGCACCACCTCTCGGCTCGACCACATCACCGTAAATCGTGACGATGAAACTCGCAGCCCTGAGCGAAGCATTACTCATGAGAAGACTTAGCGACATGTCCTCGTGATCCACCTTTTTGTGCGGGCTCCCCGTGTCTAGGATGAATCAGGACGAAAAGCTGCGCGGTCGCTCACCTCCATGCATCACATCGATGGATAAGGCAATTCAGGCTCGGGCTTCAGCCGGTCAGGCATTGCTCGTCCGCTAGTCCAATCAATGTCTGCGATAGAGTTCTTGGCCGCCAACCTGACATTTATGCGACAAAGCTGAAAACGGGCTGAAAACGCCGGTCAATCGGCTGACATATGCGCGCTCTACAGAGGCTGCGAAAGCGCTGGAACCAACCTCCGGCGCGGTTGCAAAACAGCCGATGCGGAGAACGCACCATGAAGATTGTCCAGATCACCGATACCCATCTCAGCCCCAACAAGACGCATTTCAACGGCAATTGGGAACCGTTGCTGGACTGGATCTTCCAGACGGGCGCGGATCTCGTCATTCATACCGGCGACCTCACCGTTGATGGCGCCGATCAGGAAGACGACATCACCTTTTCGATGGACCTGATGCGCCAGCTTTCGATGCCGGTGCTGATCGTGCCGGGAAACCATGATGTCGGCCATCTGCCGGGTTCCGACCAGCCGGTGGACGCCGCCCGGTTGGAACGCTGGCGCCGTCTTGCCGGACCTGACTACTGGGTATCGGACCACGGCAATTGGCGGCTGATCGGATTGAACAGCCTGCTGCTCGGCCACGGCGATACCGAGGAAGCGGCCCAGTTTACCTGGCTGGAAGAGGTGTTGGCGGCACGTGACGGCAGGCGCGTCGCAATTTTCACCCATAAGCCGCTATTCGTCGATGACGCGCATGAAGGCGATACCGGCTACTGGAGCATCCGTCCGGCACCACGCCAGCGCCTCTACGATCTGCTGGCAGCGCATGATGTTGCGCTTTTTGCCAGCGGTCACCTGCACTGGGCCTGGAAAGGCACGCTCGAAAACACCGCGCTCGTCTGGGGGCCGTCGTCGGCCTTCATCATCGACAAGCTGGAGCGGGAAATGCCGGGCGAGCGGGTGGTCGGCGCCGTGATCCATACGCTGGGTGAGGAAGTCATGAGCGAGATTGTCGCCCTGCCTGCGCTCACTCCCCATTACATTGACGAGGTGATCGACGAGGTCTATCCGCGTTCTGCTTCCAGCCAAGTGGAGGCAGCGCAATGAGTGTCTTTTCGCTGCGTGACATCAACAAATCCTTTGCCGGCAATGCCATTCTCAAGGGTGTCTCGCTTGAAGCCGAAGCCGGTGAGTTCATCGCGCTGGTCGGCCCTTCCGGCTGCGGCAAGAGCACGCTCTTGCGTATCGTCGCCGGGCTCGATCATGCCGACAGCGGCGAAATCCGCATCGGCGATCGCGAAATGTCGAAGCTTACAGCCGCTGATCGCAACATCGCCATGGTGTTTCAATCCTATGCACTCTATCCGCACCTCACCGCCGGCCAGAACATCGCCGTGCCGCTGGCGATGCGCAAGCTGACAGGCATGCAGCGCTTGCCGTTGATCGGCACGCTACTGCCGGGCCAGCGCCAGATCTGCGCTGATATCCAACGGCAGGTCCACGCCATGGCCGTATCGCTGAAGATCGACCATCTTCTCGATCGCAAGCCCGGACAGATGTCGGGCGGCCAGCGCCAGCGGGTCGCTCTTGCCCGTGCCATGGTGCGCAATCCGAGCGTGTTCCTGATGGATGAGCCGCTGTCCAACCTCGACGCCAACCTGCGCGTCCACGCCCGCGGCGAGATCGTCGATCTCCATCGGCGCGCCGGCGTACCGACGCTCTACGTCACCCACGATCAGTCCGAAGCCCTTTCGATGGCCGACCGTGTGGCCGTGATGATCAGCGGCAATCTGCTGCAACTGGCACCACCTCAGGTGATCTACGACGATCCAAGCCATATCGAGGTTGCCCGCTTCATCGGCCAGCCGCGCATCAACCTGCTGCTCGGCAAGAAAGACTTGCATGGCATCGTTCAGTTCGGTGCGTTGCGTCTGGCATCGTCTTCGTCGGATGCCCAGGGCGACGGAAGCGTCACACTCGGCGTTCGTCCGGAGTTCGTGCGTCTCCGCGTCGAGGGGCAAGGTGCGCTGGCTGCCCGCGTCGAGCGCCTGGAGTTTCTGGGATCCGAAGTCATCGTGTTCGCCAAGCTGGCGGCCATCGGCGAGACGATGCTTGCCAAGGTCGCGCCCGGCGACGCGCGCGGGCTTGTGGCCGGCCAACCGATCGGCCTCGATATGGATCCCGCGCATGTGATGCTGTTTGCCGAGGATGGCGGCCGTCTTCCGGCTGCGCCGGTTTCCGCCGTTCTGCGGGAGACCGCTCATGGCTGATGTGACCCTACCTTTCTCAGCCGTCGAAACGGCAGGCCGGCGCGAAGCGCAGGTCGCGTGGCTGCTTGCCTCGCCCGCCATCGCGCTGATGCTGCTGTTCATCGTGCTTCCCACTATCGCTGTGATCGTACTCGGCTTCACCGATTTCGAACTCGGCTATGGCGGCTTCCGTTTTGTCGGCCTGGAAAACTATGCCGAGCTGATCAGTGACCGGACATTTCGCCGCTCGTTGTGGAACACCACCGTCTACACGGCGATCGTGACGCCGGTGTCGATCATTCTCGGTCTCGGCATCGCATTGCTGATCGAATCCGAACCGCGCGGCCGCGACTTTTTCCGCACGGTCTATTTTCTGCCCGTCGCCTCCCTGCTCGTCGCCATGGCGACAGTCTGGCAATACCTGTTCCATCCGAGCATCGGTCCGCTCAACACCTTTCTCGCGCTGTTCGGCATTCCCGGCCCGAATTGGCTCGGGGCGTCGAGCACGGTGGTCTACGGCCTTTCGATCATCGGTATCTGGCAGTCGGTCGGCTTCAACATGGTACTGTTTCTGGCGGGCCTGACAGCCATTCCGCGCGAACTCTATTCGGCGGCCGAGGTCGACGGCGTCAAATCCTCGATTGATCGCTTTCGGCTCGTTACCTGGCCGATGCTCGGGCCGACCACGCTTTTCGTTACTACGATCAGCGTCATCAACTCGGTCAAGGTGTTCGAAACCGTCAAGACGCTGACCGAAGGCGGACCGAACAAGGCATCGGAAATGCTGCTGTTCACCATCTACCAGGAAGGCTTCGTTTTCCTCCGGGTCGGTTACGCCTCGGCGATGACCGTCGTGTTTCTCGCCATCCTCGTGGTCCTGATGATCCTCCAGTACCGCTTCCTCGACCGGCAGGTGCATTACACATGACCCAGACCTTGACCCTCGGACGGTTTTTCCGCCTCTCGCTGCTTTCGCTCGGCGCCCTGATCTTCCTCGCGCCCTACATCTTCATGGTCTCGACGGCCGGCAAGGACCAGAGCGAGATCTTTTCCGCCTCGTTGTCGCTGATCCCGCAGCACTTCGCCTATGTGGCCAATTTCACCAAGGCGCTGACGCGCGTGTCGATGCAGAACCTGTTGCTCAATGGAGTGATTGTCTGCGGATTGATCCTGGTGCTGCAGGTGGTGGTGGCCGTACCCTGCGCCTATGCCATGGCGAAGCTGAAATTTGGTGCTGCGCGCTTCATGATGGCGCTGGTGATGCTCGGCCTGCTGGTGCCTATCCATGCGACCGCTCTGCCGCTCTACGTCGCCTTCGACAAGCTGGCGCTGCTCAACAGCTACACGGCACTGGTGGCGCCGTTCTCGATCTCGGTGTTCGGCATATTCCTGTTCCTGCAGTTCTTCCGTGCCATGCCGGATGACCTTATCCACGCCGCCCGCCTCGACGGCATGTCGGAAGCCGGCATCGTCGCGCGGGTCATCGTGCCCAATGCGTGGCCGGCGGTCACGGCTTTTGCCATCTTCTCGGTGGTCGCGCATTGGAACGACCTGTTCTGGCCGCTGATCGTCGTCACCAACCAGTCCTATGCGACGCCGCCTCTCGGGCTTTTGTTCTTCCGGGCTGCCGAGGCAGGAGACGACTACGGCGCACTGATGGCTGCCACCCTCATCATCACCCTTCCCCTCGTCGTCGCCTTCCTGCTCGCGCAGAAACGCTTTGTCGAGGGCATCACCATGACCGGTCTCAAAGGCTGACCGGTCGTAACCCAAGCCGCAACTCAAGGAGACCACGCGATGAAACATCTGAAGCAGGCCCTCGCCGCCGCCGCGGTATCGATGGCAATGGCGATCCCGGCTCACGCCGAAACGACCCTGACCGTTCACTATCCGATGCCCGGCTTCTTCAAGGACGTGATGGACACGATCTCGAAGAAGTTCATGGACGAAAATCCGGATATCAAGATCCAGTTCGCCAATCCGTCGGCGACCTATGAAGAAGGCATCCAGACGATCCTGCGTCAGGCCGGCACGGCCGAAATGCCCGATGTCACCTTCATCGGCCTCAATCGCCTGCGCATGCTGAACGAACGCGATATCCCCGTTGATCTCACTCCGCTGGTCGCCAAGGAAGGCGACATGGCATCGAAGGGCTTTTCCGAAAACATCCTGAAACTCGCCCAGGTTCAGGGCAAGCAGGTCGGCCTCGCCTTCGCCACGTCCAACCCGATCATGTACTACAATGCCGATCTGGTGCGCGCCGCCGGCGGCAATCCGGACGTTCCGCCGAAGACATGGGATGAAGTGATCGCGCTCGGTGGCAAGATCAAGGCGCTGGGCGATGGCAACGAAGGTATCGATTTCCGCTGGCAGGGTGACGACTGGATGTTTTCCGCGCTGTTGTTCGGCGCCGGCGGCACCATGTTGAGCGAAGACGAAAGCAAGGTGACCTTCAATGGTCCAGAAGGCCAGAAGGCCGTCGAAGTGCTGGACCGCATGGTCAAGGAAGGCGGTCTTCCAGTCCTGACCAAGCAGGCCGGCGAGCAGGCTTTCGTGGCCGGCAAGATCGGCTTTGCCTTTCAGACGACAGGTGCGCTTCGCAACACCATCAAGAATGTCGGCACCAAGTTCGATCTTCGCACCGCCCACATTCCGCTGATCGATCCGGTCAACGGCAAGCTGCCGACAGGCGGCAACGCAGTCGTCATCCTGACCCGCGACGCCGAAAAGCAGGCCGCCGCCTGGAAGTTCGCCAAGTTCGCCGCCGGTCCCTATGGCGCTTCGGTCGTCGTTCCCGGCACCGGCTATGTTCCGAACAATGAGCTGGCTGCCGCTTCGCCGGATTATCTCGGCACGTTCTACAAGGAGAACCCGCTGTTTCGTGCCGGTCTCGAGCAAATGCCGCTGATGCAGCCCTGGTATGCCTTCCCGGGCAGCAACGGCGTCAAGGTCACCCAGACCATCGTCGAGAACCTGTCGCGCGTCGTCGAGCAATCGGCAACACCGCAGGAGGCGCTCACGGATGCCGCGGCCGATGTCGAAAACTTGCTGCCGCGCAGCTAAAGAGACCTGAGTTCAACGAACGGCCGCCTCTTCTTTGGCGGCCGTTTTTCGTTGCGCTGCCGTCAGCCCTCATTGCGGATGTCACGCACCGTGCCGCCGGGACGCAACCGGTGCGCCACCTGCAGATGGCGCGGCGCGACGGCATTTTCAGCCATGTCCAGCAACAGCGACGCGGCAGCAGCGCCCATCGTCGCGTCCGGCATTTCAACCGTCGTCAGCACCGGATCGGTCAACAGGCCGATCGCAATGCCGTCGAAGCCCGCAACCGAAATATCGCCCGGCACCGACAGACCCTGGCGTCTGACAGCGGCGATGACGCAAAGTGCCAGAAGATCGTTGGAGGCGATGATGGCCGATGGCGCGAAACGCGAAAGGGTCACGGACAGATCGAGCGTTTCGAACCCATCGACGAAAGGAATCTGCATGGCTTCGAGCACGGTCACGCGTGCCGCATCCATCGCATCGCAATATCCGCCATAGCGGAGCCTTGCCCGGTCGGAAGCACTGAAATAGCCGGAAACGAACAGGATGCGCCGATGGCCGCAAGAGAGAAGATGTTCGGTGATATCGCGGCCAGCCTGGCGATTGTCAGCGCACACGGCTGCGGGAAAGCGCGCAGTCGTGGGATTGCCGAGCAGAACGGTCGGCGGCAGATCCGCCGACAGCGCCTCGCTACAGTGCGCATCGCAGACAGTGAGGATTAGCCCGGTCGGCTGTTGATTGAGCAGGGAGGCGACGGCATCCACCTCCCGGGCCGGATCATAGTCCGACTGCGCGATCAGGACGCCGTGTCCGGCGACCAGCATGCGGTTCTGGATGCTGCTCAGGGAGGCGGCAAAGACAGGATTGGTAATACTGGGAATGAGGACGCCGATGACCGGGCGGCGTTTTGCCGAACCCGCCGGTGCTCCCACAGGGCGATAACCGAGTTCGGCCGCGGCGCGCCGGACCTTCCGGACCATCTCATCGCTGACCGGCCCGGTGCGGTTCAGGACCCGTGAGACCGTTGCAAGTGAACAGCCCGCGCGAGAGGCAACCTGCTGGAGGGTTGTCATGACAAGGGTCCATCATTGGAGAGCAATCAGGTTACGGACTGTTCTGTGCGAGGTTACCGCGCGACTTACAAGCGTCAATATCAAGTTCTCGATCCCTTCTCCTCAAGTGGAGGCGGACCGGACACACCAACTCGGTTTCGGTTCCCGTGATTCGCCTATTGAGAGCGACATCGGCTGACTGGATCAGATGTGGCGTCGATCCCAGGTCGACTTCAAGTGGCAGTTGTCCGCGGCCTTGCAACGTCGTTGATGCCTTCCGCATCCGGTGCGTGGCCGTAACTCATCTTGCGCATTTGCTCGATCACCCGCGCCATCTCGTCGTCGGACAGCACTGGCGGCTCGCCGAGCGTCAGGGCCTGCACGTACATGCGCGACAGGGTCTCAATCTCGATCGCCAGCCAAAGTGCGGCTTCCAATGTCTTGCCGAGCGAAATCTGACCGTGCTGGCCGAGCAGGCAAGCAAGCCGATCTTTCAACGCCACTAGCGCATGATCCGACAAGGCCTGCGTGCCGAACGTGGCATATTCCGCGCAGCGCACCGTCGTGCCACCGGCAACGCCGGTCATATAGTGGAAGCTGGGGATTGTCTTGTGATGGCAGGCAAGCGTCGTCGCGTAGATCGAATGGCAATGCAGTACGACGTTGATATCTGTGCGGTTCTTGAGGATATCGCGATGGAAGCGCCATTCGGACGATGGCCTGCGTCCGACATACGTGCCGTCGAAATCCATCTCCACCAGATCGTCTGGTGTCATCGTGTCGTATGGTAGGGACGACGGCGTGATGAGGAAACCCGAGCCTGCCCGCACCGACAGGTTTCCGGCTGTCCCCTGGTTGATGCCGCTCGAGTTCATCCGCCGGCAGATATCGACCATTTCCCGGCGCAGGGCGGCGATGTCGGTTTGTTCGTTGCTCATGGGGTGGACCTTTCCTGACGTGCGTTGGGTTTCTTCGTTGAAGATTGCCTAACCGCTGCCTGCCAGTTGCGGACATAGGCGGCCAGTTCAGCAGGCAAGTGATGGAAAATCGGCGGCTTTTCGAGAGCGATCGCCACACGCGCCGAACGAGTACCGTGACTGGCAAGAAGTGCGGCACCGGATGCAACGCCATAGGTATCGAGATTGGACAGCGTATCGCCCTGCGGGCGCAGCGCAGCAACGAGCGCCGCATAAAGCGGATCGCGCAGAAAACTGCCATCAAGGATAACCCGGCAGCGGCTCCCCAAGACGTCGAGGCACTCTACCGTCAGCAGCGCCATATAAAGGACCGCCAAAGCCTTGCGCTCTGCACCATCAATAGGTTGAGGCCCCGCTATATGCCCCTCTCCGGCGCTGCCGGGAAACAACCCGTCATCGTCGCCGAAGGACGGCAAGGCCATGGTGCCCTGGCCAATCATCCGGCTGATGAGCGTGGCGTCAGCGTTGAGGTGGGCGTCGTCATGGCCAGTGACATGGGTGAACTCCCGTCCGCCCATGGTCAGAGCACCACCAACCGGGCGGCCGTCAACATCGCTGTTGCAAGTCATTCCCCGATGTTCGTCCAGTCGCTCGATCGGCGTCTTGCCGCTAAGCGCAACGATCCAGGTGCCGGTGGATACGACCGTCGCGTCATCGAAACCGGCGGCCTGATAGCGGTAGAAATTGGCGCTGCTGTCATGAATGCCGGCCAGCACTTCCATATCTGACGGCAACCTGTATCTGTCGGCGATAGCCGGACGGATGGGTCCGACCACCTCCCAAGCCTTGGCAAACGGCGGCAGGATGCTTCCCCACCGCTGCGAGCCGACAATCGGCGACCAGCGTCTTTCCGCAACGTTCCAGAGATGCGACTGGGCACCGAGAACTGTTGCCTCCGAGACGGCGACACCCGACAGCCGCCACGCCCAATATTGCGGTATACCGAGGAACCAGCGCGCCCGCGAAAAAGCCTCGGGTGCAGCCTGCTGCATCCAGTACATCTGGCGGGCCTGATGGGTGGCGCCGTGCATCACGGCACTGCCGCGATCGAGGAACGAGCCGGACAACGGCGTGTAGCGGATGCGGACGTCGTCCGGCAAAGCCTGCTCGTAATCGATCATCGGCAAGGCGGTTCCGTCGCCGGCGTCAGGATCAGAACCAACCAGCACGCCGCCGGAGCCATGGCCGGACGAAACGAACGTCGACAGCGGATGGCGTCCGCAGAGACCGGCGAAATTTTCAAACATCCAATCGCTCAGCGCCTGCAGGTCATGGTGTTTCCACAACCCGTCCTGTACCACCGGATTGGGAACCGACAATGTTTCAAGAATGGCGCCCGAGGCCGTGACGGCATTGAGCTTCACATTGGTCTTGCCGACATCGAGGACTGCGATAGTTGCAGGCTGCTCGTCATCGCGTCGATCAATCCTATGCCCGTCTGCCATTTCCGTATCCCGAGCTTGCCTGGCTGTGCGGCCGTTCCCGCGCCGCCAGGAACAGCACTGATTGTCAGATCAAACCATATTGCCGTGCCTTGTTGCGCAGGAATGGCAGGCCGTTGCCCATCACTTCTGCCTCGTCCTTCGCCACCGGGCGCCAAACAGCCAGGCCATAGGCCACCTCGGGAGGCATGTTGATAAAACTTTCCATGGCCAGCCCGCCCTTGAAGCCGATGGCGGCGAGTGCCGCATAGATTTCGTCCCAGGGCACGTTGCCGTAACCCGGCGTTCCGCGATCGCTTTCGGAGAGGTGGATATATTTGATGTGGTCGCGCGCATCGAGAATGCCGTTGGCAGCGCCCTTCTCCTCGATATTCATGTGGTAGGTATCGAGGTGCACGAAGACGTTGTCGGCGCCGACGCGCTCGATCATATCCACCGCTTGGCGAGCCGTGTTGATCAGATGGTTCTCGTAGCGGTTTACCGCCTCGACACCGAGCTGGATGCCGCGGGTCTTTGCATGTTTTGCCGCCGCCTGCAGGGCACGGGCGATATTGTCATATTCCTTTTCGGTCGGCGGAACGCCGGTGCGTTCGCCGATGCCACCGAAGATGACGCCGGACAGGGCTTCCGCCCCCATGTCGGCCGTCTTGTCGATGGCGATCTTCAGATGCTCGACAGCTTTCTCCGGATGCACCGAGGCCCAGGCATGCTCCGGCAGCCCAAGGGAGCAAACCGAGCGCAGCTTGTGTTTCTCAAGGAGCTTGCGGCTATGGTCCGCATCCACCGCCGGCGCATTCAGGAGCGCGATCTCGATGAAATCCATTTCGTATTTGACGGCGGCGGCAATCGCCTTTTCCGCCCCGGCGCGGTCCCAGTTCATGGTCCACATACTGGTATGAACGCCAAAACCTTCCATGTATCTTATCCTTTTTTCCGTTTGAGAAATTTGAGGTGGCCCGCGGCAAAGCGCAGGATCATCACGGCAATCAGCAGGATGCCCCAGACGGCCGTCGCCAGATGCTGGTTGGCGCCCATCAGGTTGAGGCCGGATGCCAGAAGCTGCAGGACGACGAGCGCGACGAAGACCGGAATGACCCGGCCGAAGCCGCCGAACGGATTGACGCCGCCCAGGAAGCAGGCAAGCACGGTGATCAGCAGATAGGATTCACCATGGCCTACGCGCACCGAATTGAACCGGGCAAGCATGATGATGCCGGCAACCGCGCACATCGCGCCCGACAGCGTGTAGACCAGCACCAGGACCTTGCGTGTGTTGACGCCGGAATAGCGCGCCGCCTCGATGTTCGAGCCGATCATGTAGGTGTTGAAGCCGAGCTTCATCCGCCTCAGAAGCAGATGCCAGATCGCCACGCAGCCGATGAAGACCAGCAGCGGCACCGGAAAACCAAGGATACTGCCGTGGCCGAGCGGTTGGAGGAAGGCAGGAAAGCCCGAGACGTCGCCGCCGCGCGTCAGGAATTCGCCGAGCCCGCGCAGGAAAATCATCATCGACAGCGACACGAGAATCGGATGGGCGCGGGTGTGCGCGATGACCAGCCCCATCACGACGCCGCTGAGAGCGCCGACGCCGATGCCCAGCACGCAGCCGAGGAAGAAGGCGAACGGCCCCGCATCCGCGCCACCGTTCTGCTGCAGGACCCAGGCCAGCGTCAGGCCGGAAATATTGGCCGTGAAGGTGATGGCAAGGTTGAGCCCGCCGGTCAGCACCGGCAGCAACATTGCAAGCGTCAGCAGGCCCAGTTCCGGCAGCTGGAAGGCAACGGAACCGAAAGTGGCGCGGCTCAAGAACTGCGGCGAGACCAGGCTGAAAACGACGAGAACGGCAAGCAAGGCAAATCCCGGTCCTGCCATTTCCGGCCCGAGGAAAGCCCTGGTGCGATTGACGATTGCGGTCATCTGCGGCCTCCGTCCTGGCGCATGAACGGCAAGAGCTTTTCGATGCTGGTGTTCGAGAGCGTGATGGCAACCAGAATGATGGCGCCGACGATCATCTTGAAGGCATAGGGCGAGACGCCCGCCAGATTGAGCCCATTCTGGGTGATCGAGATCAACAGCACGCCGAGCACGCAGCCGAGCACGGATCCCTTGCCGCCACCGAGACGGGCGCCGCCAAGCACCACAGCGGCCAGCACATCCAGTTCGCGGCCATAAAGCGCATTCGGAACCACTTCCTGCGCATAATGCGCCTGGACCAGGCCGCCGATGCCAGCCATCAGGCCAAGCCAGCCAAAGGCGATGAACTGCATCGCGCCGATATTGATGCCGAAGCGCCGCGCGCCTTCCGGATTGTCGCCAAAGGCATAGAGCTGCCGTCCGGTTGTCGTTCGCGTGATGAAGACCCATGTGGCCACAACGCAGATCAGCATGACCAGCACCGGCAGGGTAATCTCGATCCAGCTGCCGTCCGCCATCTCATGCTCGAACAGGATGACGCGCGTGGTCAGCCAGTCCGGCAGATTGTAGATCGATACCCCGCGGGTAAAGAACATCAAGAGGCCGAAGTAGATATTGAAGGTCGCGATGGTCGCGACGATCGAGATGATCTTGAATTTGTGGATCAGGAAGGCGTTGATCGCGCCGAGCAGGATGCCGAGCGAGCCCGCGATCAAAAGGCCGCTGATCCACCCGCCGCCGCCCATCCATCCGAGCAGCATGGCCGTGACGTATTGAACAACCGACGCTGCGACCGCGAACGAGATGTCGATGCCGCCGGCGATCAGCACGACGAGCAGACCGACGGCGAAGATGATGTTGACGGAGCTTGCATTCAGCAGATCGAACGCGTTTCCGAGAGAAAAGAAGCGATCGGTGATGACGGACAGGAACAGGCTGATGATCACGATGACCGCGAGCAGCGCAAATTCCGTCGCGTGGGATTGAACGACCTTACGCATAGACGGCGGCCTCGATATCCTGGAGTGCACAGTCCGATGGCGTGAACTGGTTGATGATGCGCCCCTGCGCCATGTGCAGCACGCGGTCTGCATTGAAATAGACTTCCGGCACTTCGTCGGAGATCAGAATGATCGCAAGCCCGCTATCGGCGAGTTTCGCGACGATATCGAAAATGCCTGCACGCGCACCGACATCGACGCCGACGGTCGGCGCATCGAGAATGAGCAGCTTCGGATCGGTCGCCAGCCATTTGGCGATGGCAATGCGCTGCTGGTTGCCGCCGGACAGTGTCGAAATCGCATCGCTTTGCTGTCCGATCTTGACGCCGAGATCGGCGATCCATTGTGCGACCAGAGCCCGCTTGCTGCCATCCGACAACAGCCCGCCGGCCATGATCCGGTCGAGAGATGCGATCACCAGATTGTCGGCGATCGACTGCGGCTGGATGAGGCCGAGCGACAGCCGGTCCTCGGACAGATAGGCGATACCGGCAGCGATGGCGTCCCGGTTGGAGGAGAAATGGACCGGCTTGCCTTCGAGTTTGACGGTGCCCGATCGAGGCTTGAGCATGCCGAACAGCGATAGCGCAAGTTCGGTGCGCCCTGCCCCAAGCAATCCGGTGATACCAAGCGTTTCGCCGCGCCGCACGGTGAACGAGATGTCCTCGAACTGGCCCCGGCGGGAGAGCCCCTCCACCTCCAGAACAATCGGATTGGCGCTGACGTCGCGAGCGCGAATGGTCTGGTCGAAGGTCTTGCCGGTCATCAGCTCGGTGATGCGTGACTGGGTCATGCCGGTTGTCGGGTAAACACCAACAAGCGCTCCGTCGCGCAGGACCGTCAGCCGGCTGGATATCTCCAGCACCTCGGCCAGCCGGTGGCTGACGAACACGACCGCAACACCGGATGCAGACAGTGTCCGGACGATATCGAGCAGGTGGTCAGTTTCCGATTGCGTCAGCGAGGCGGTCGGCTCATCCATGAACACGAGCTTGGCTTCTCCGATAAGCGCGCGTGCGATCGCCACGATCTGGCGCTGGGCGATCGGGTAATCCTTCAGCGGCCGGTCGACATCAAGCGTGACCCCAAGTCGCGCCAGCGCCCTTTCCGCCGTCTCGCGCATGCTGTTGTAGTTGACGATACGCGGCCAGCGGCCAAGAACAGTCTGGAAAGCGATGTTTTCGGCAACGGTCATTTCCGGAAACAGGGCAAGGTCCTGCCAGATGACCTGGATGCCGGCGGCTTGAGCGGTCACAGGCGACATGTGCGAATAGGTCTGCCCGTCATACTCGATGACTGCGCCGTCCTGCGGACGATAGACACCGGTGATGATCTTGATCAGCGTGCTCTTGCCCGAGCCGTTTTCACCCGCCAGACAATGCACCTCACCCGGCAGCACGTCGAAGCTGACGTTTTTCAGCGCCTTGACGCCGCCAAAAGTCATGTTGATGTTGCGCAGGGACAAAAGCGGCTTTTGGCCGCTCTCCACGCTTGCACGTCCGATCATCGTACCAGCCTGTAAAAACGTTCGTCTGTGAAAATTCCGGGCACCGCCGAGCCGGCCGAAGCCAGCCCAGCAGCCCGGGAGAACCCAGTCCGTAGGAGATTACAGGCCCATGCCTGCAAGCTCGTCCACGGTGTCCTTGTTGATCGGCAGCAGCTGATCGACGATGATGTCGTTGCCGACCGGCTTGATGACGCCGAGACCGGGAATATCGTCGCCGTCCTTGACGCTCTCACCCTTGATCAGGCGATCGGCCATGGTAACGAAGACTTCGCCGGCCTGCTTCGGATTCCACATGAAGCCGCCGGAGATCGCATCGGATTTGATTAGCTTCTGACCCTGGCCGGGCGAGAACGGTCCAAGCACGAAGATTTCACCGGTTTTGCGGCGCTCTTCGACGGCACGGCCGGCACCGATCGGACCTTGGCTACCGAAGGCAAGGAAGCCCTTGAGATCCGGATGAGCGGAAATGAGATCGAGCGCCGTCGAACGGCTCTTGTCGACATCTTCAGCGACACCATAGCGTTCGCCGACCAGCTTCATGTCGGGATAATTGGCCTTGATATAGGCGATCGCCGCATCGGCCCAGGCATTATGCAACGGGACGGTCAACGAGCCGACGAACACGGCATACTCGCCTTTGCCACCCATTTTCTCCGCCAGCAGCTTGCCATGGGCTTCGCCGAAACCGGTCGACGAGGCCAGTTCGAAATTCCAGTCGGCACCCTTCTGGCTCGGCGATTCATGCGTAATGACGAAAATGCCTGCTTCCTTGGCCTTGGCCAGCACGGGCTCGAGCACCTTGGCATCGTTCGGTACGACGCCGATAACCTTGACGCCCTGCGCGATCAGGTCCTCGATGGCACGCACTTGCAGCGCCGGATCGGCGCTGGTCGGGCCGATCATGAAGGCATCGAGCCCGAGCTTGCCGCCTTGCTCCTTGATACCGGCTTCCATGGCGTTAAACCACGGAATGCCGCCGATCTTGACGACGACGCCAACCTTGTCTGCAGCCAGCGCCGCAAACGAAACACCAAGCGACAGCGATGCAGCAAGCGCTGCAATCATAAATTTTTTCATGCTTCTTCCTCCTCCAAACGTTTCCGCGCAGGGAAACACTCCCGGGACGCCCGGCTGGCGGTCCCTGTCAATTCAGTTCAAGTCGACGCGGGAAATCGCATCCTCCAATTCGCCGCCTCCTCAAGCGGACCTCAACGTGCACAATCGATATTTCTTTTTTGCACAATCGATGGTGCAAATAATATGTTTTGGATTTAAACTTTCGTCAAGAGGAAATCGGCAGTAATGAAACGGGTGGAGGACGGCATGAAGCAGCAGGGCAAAAAGAAGGCGACGATCTATGATCTTTCGATTCTCTCCGGCTGCTCCGCCTCGACAGTCAGTGCCGTCCTGAACGGCACCTGGCGCAAGCGGCGCATCAAGGAAAGTACCGCCGAACTCATTCAAAACCTGGCCGAACAGCATCAATATACCGCAAACCTGCAGGCGCGTGGCCTGCGCAACTCCCGCTCCGGCCTCGTAGGCCTGCTCCTGCCCGTACATGACAATCGCTACTTCTCGTCGATGGCGCAAACTTTTGAGGCACAGGTGCGCAGCCACGGGAAATGCCCGGTCGTCGTCAGCGCTTCGCGTGATCCGCAAGAGGAACTTGCCACGGTCGAAACGCTGATCTCCTACTCGATCGATGAGTTGTTCATTGCAGGTGCCACTGATCCGGACAGTGTTCACACGCTATGCGAGGTCGCCGGCATCCGGCACATCAATATCGACCTGCCGGGGACGAAGGCGCCATCGGTCATCAGCGACAATTACCAGGGTGCCCGGATGCTGACCGAGGCGATCATCCAACGGTTCGGTCCGGCCGATCCGTTGAAGCCGGAGGAGCTATTCCTGTTTGGCGGGCGCAACGACCATGCCAGCCGGGAACGCATAAGAGGCTTTCGGGACATCAAGTCGGCGTTGCTCGGCATGGATACGGATGCCTGCATCCAGCCGACCGGCTATTCGCCGAATATGACGCAAAAGGCGTTCGAAGCCTTCTACGAGCGCGAGGGGAAGCTGCCACGTGGGCTTTTCATCAACTCGTCAATCAACTTCGAAGGTCTGCTCCGCTTCATGGCGCAGCACCCCCACGAGACCTTCGCGGATATCGTCGTCGGCTGCTACGACTATGATCCCTTCGGTTCGTTCCTGCCCTTCCCGGTCATCATGATCCGGCAGGATAGCGAAAGCATGCTTGCCAAGGCCTTCGAACTCATCGAGGAAAGCCGTCCCGCCGTTAAAATTCACCTGATACCGCCCGAACTGGTCCATCCGCGAACGGCGCTGAACGGGCCGCTCGATTCGATCCGCGACATAGACGCGTAGGCGTGAGTTGGCCGGATCGAAACCAAGCCATACCCGCCATCCCTATCGAAACTCCGATCGCGGATACCGCGCGCGGTGGTGGGCGATGAAGGCACGGACGGCGGCGGAGCCTTCACTTTTGCGATAGGCGATGGCCAGGTCGGTCATGTGTGCCCGTGAGAGTTCGACATAGCGGACGCCCGGCAGTTGCAGGCACTGCAGCGATTTCGGCACAAGCGATATGCCAAGCCCCACGGCTACCATGCTCATGATCGTCGTGAAGTCGCGGCCGATCGGGCTGACTTTCGGGATGACGCCGGTTGCCGCGCAAGCCTCGAGCGTATTCGAATGAAAGCCGACGTCGGCGGGTTGCCGCGGCGTGATGAAGGTCTGGTCGGCGAGCGCGGTCAGATCGACCGCATGGTGCGACGCCAGCGGATGCCCCTGCGGCAAGGCGACGACCATGGGTTCGCGAAGCACCGTGCTGGTCGCAAGGCCGATCGGCACCGGTGCGGGTGGCCTGATATAACCGAAATCGAGCTCCCCCTCTCCGATCTTCGCCAGTTGCTGACGCATCTCGATCTCCACGAGCTGCAGCTCGATCTCGGGAAAATCCTGCCGGAATGACGACAGCGATTCCGTCAGGACACCGGAATAGGCGGCAGACGCTACATAGCCGATGGAGATCTTGCCCGACTGACCGCGCCCCACGCGCTGGAGTTCCGATAGAGCGAAATCCGCCTGGGCGACGAGTTTGCGTGCCTGATCGAACAACAGCTGGCCGGACAGCGTGAGCTGGACGGAACGCCTCGTTCGGTCGAGCAGTGGAATTCCAATCAGCGCTTCGAGATTGAGTATCTGCTGGCTCAAGCCGGGCTGGGCGATACCGAGCCGCATGGCGGCCCGCTCGAAATTCTTCTCCTCCACCAACGCGATGAAATAGCGCAGATGCCGAAGCTCGAAATTGCGGGACGATTTGGGAACGGCCATTCAAGCTCTTTCACAGATAATCAGAAGCGATGTTGGTTGGAAATATCATAACTTAAAATTCTGAAAATTCCCCGTTTCGCTTATTGGATCGCCAGATAAGTTCACTATAGAAAGATGACAAATTTACTCCAGATTAATTTCAAACACGCTATGAACCTGAGGGGCGGTTTTTATCTATGTCTCGACTTCGTTTGATGCTGGCAACTTCGGTCGCCTTTGCAGGCTGCATTCCGCATTTTGCCTCCGCGCAGGACACGACGCCAACGGCGCTTGCCCCGATTATCGTCGATGGCGGCAACGCAGCAGACAGCGAGGCGGACGTGCAAGGTTATGTCGCAAAATCGTCCTCGACCGCATCGAAAAGCGGAACGGCCCTGATCGAGACGCCACAGTCGGTTTCCGTCGTCACGCAGGACCAGATCGAAGCGCAAGGTGCGCAAACCCTGGGCGACGTACTGAGCTATACGCCGGGTGTGGTGGCCGAACCGTTTGGCGCCGATCCCCGCTTCGATAGCCCGATCATCCGCGGTTTCGACGGCCGCCACGTACAGTTCCTCAACGGGTTGCGCATGATGCGCACCGCAGGTGCACCGGGCGTCGAAATCTACGGCCTGGAGCGTGTCGACGTGCTGCGTGGGCCGGCCTCGGTGATGTACGGCCAGGGCAATCCCGGCGGCATCATCAACATGATCAGCAAGCGCCCGGTTTTTGAGACCTTCGGCGAAGTCGGGATCCAGGCGGGAAGCTTCGATACCTATGGCAGCTTCTTCGATATCGGCGGCACGTTTGGCCCGGAATCCGACCTTGCCTATCGCCTGACCGGTCTTGCCAAGAATGCCGGCATGCAGACCGACAATCTGGACAACGACCGCTATTTCATCGCCCCTGCCCTGACCTGGCAGCCGGACGAGGATACGAAGCTGACGATCCTGACGAGTGTGCAGCACGACAATCCGAGCTCGCCCTCCGGGCTTCCGCCGCAATACACGTTGAACGCCACGGATTTCAAACTGCCACGCGACTTCTATGTCGGCGACGAATCCTTCGACAAGTCGAGCCGCACGCTGACCAATCTCGGCTACGAACTCGAGCACCGCCTCAACGAGACATGGACGTTCCGGCAGAACTTCCGCTACTCGAATTTCGACTGGAACTATCAGGCGCTGGGCATGTCGACGCTCGGGCTTGCGGAGGACGGGCGGACGCTGCGCCGCAACGCGACCTTCCAGGACGAACGCCTGAACACGGTCAACATCGACAACAATCTGCAGGCAGAATTCTCAACGGCCGCGGTCGATCACACCCTGCTTTTCGGCCTGGACTATCGCTACTTCGACAACAATGTTCACACGCGCTTCTTCCAGGCGACGCCGCTCGATGTCCTGTCGCCCGACTATGGCGGTCCCATCGAGCTGATCTCGCCGACGGTGGACACGACCGTCGAAAGCAGGCTGACGCAGCTCGGCGTCTATGTTCAGGACGAACTCGCCTATGACAATTGGCGGGCTACCCTCGGCCTCAGGCAGGACTGGACAAGCAGTTCCGGCACCTCGACCAGCAACCTGACGGGCGTGGTTCGCCCGCTCGATCAGGATGACCACAAGCTGACGGGCCGCGCCGGCCTCACCTATCTGTTCGACAATGGCATTGCACCCTATGCCAGCTACGCGACATCCTTCGAGCCCGTCGTCGGGGCCGATGCGGACGGCAACCCGCTCAAGCCCACGTCCGGCGAGCAGGTGGAGCTCGGCGTGAAATATCAGCCGGAGGGCTGGAACGCGTTCTTCGCGGCGGCTGTCGACCTCAAGCAGAAAAACGTGCTGCGCACCATCAACGGCGTTTCGACCCAGATCGGCGAGGTTGAGGTAAAGGGGCTTGAGCTTGAGGGCGTGGTGAGCCTCACCCGCGGGCTCGATATGCGCGCAGCCTATACGCTCACGAAAACCGAAATCGGCGAAGGCATCGACAACGGCAACCGTGTCGAGAACGTGCCGGAACACGCCGCCAGTCTCTGGATGAACTACACGTTCCAGGAGGATACCGCGCTTGACGGAATGGGAATTGGCGGCGGCGTCCGCTATGTCGGCCAGCGCTACGGCAACAGTGCCAATACATTGGACATGGATGCCGTCACGCTCTTCGATGCGGCATTGACCTACAGCAAGGACGGGTACAAGGCTTCGCTGAACATACAGAACATCGCCGACAAGGAATATGTCGCAAGCTGCAGCTCCTTCGGTTGCTACTACGGCGATGGGCGATCCGTCATGGGGAAGCTGACCTATAGCTGGTAATCGGGAAAAAGAGCTCCGCAGAGGCGGGTTCATTCGGCGCCGGGAGTTGTTGCTCGGCGCCGGATCGCTTGCCCTTGCCGGTCGGGCCAAGGCACACGCACCGTTGCGTATCGCGGCGATCGACTGGGGCATGCTCGAAACGCTGATGGCGCTCGGGGTCACCCCGATTGCCGCCACCGAACTCATCCAGTTCCGCAAGGATGCCGTCGAGCCCTCGATCCCGGCAGAGGTCGTGGACCTTGGGCTGCGCGGTTCGCCCAACTACGAACTCCTGCATCTGCTCCGGCCCGATCTGATCCTGATCTCGCCCTTCTACACCCGCCACGAGGCTGCCCTGAAGGCAATAGCTCCCATCCTCTCGCTGCCATTCTATGTGCGTGGCGAACCGCCTTTCGAGAAGGCGCTTGCAGCCATCCAGGCGCTGGGCGAAAGGCTGGCCCTGCAGGAGAAGGCAGCAACCGTGCTCGCCGGTATCGCCGCGCGGATCGAGGACTATCGGCGTGCGCTCGCGCCTTTTGCCGCGCGGCCGACCTATCTCGTTAATATCGGCGATGCGCGGCATGTCCGCGTCTTCGGTTTCGACAGCATGTTCGGCGATGTCCTTGCTCGCCTGGGGCTCCGCAACGCCTGGACCGACCGCTCGCGCTTCACCTTCGCCGCCCCGGTACCTATCGAGAATCTGGCAGCCGACAAGGACGCCCGCATCGTCGTCATCTCGGAAGTCCCGATCGAGGCCCGCGGCGGGCTTAAAAACAGCATCATCTGGAATTCGTTGCAGCCCGTTCGCGAAGGCCGCGTCATCATGCTCGACAACATCAACCCCTATGGCGGCGTCACGGCCGGCATGCGCTTTGCGCGCCTCCTGACTGAAGGCCTTCTCGCCCAGGGGCACGGCAAATGACGGCGAGAGGCTGGATTTTCCTCGGCGTCGGCCTGCTCGCAAGCCTTATTCTCTTCGGCTTCGAAGCATCGCAACAGGTGAATTTTGCGCGCTGGCCGCAGCTCCTGTCCGCGCCCTTGTCGCTGGATGAACTCATCCTCATCTACAGCCTGCTTCCAAGGGCAGCCGTGGCTCTGGTTGCCGGCGCAGCACTCGGGCTCTCCGGCGCGCTCCTCCAGCAGCTGTTGCGCAATCCGATTGCCGATCCGTCGACGCTCGGCATCTCGGCCGGCGCGCAGCTCGCGATCGTTGCCGCCACATTGTACGCGCCCGAGACCGTGGACGGTCATCGCACGGCGGTCGCGCTCGGCGGGGCCGGCTTCGCTGCGGCAATCGTCTTCGCGCTTGGCTGGCGCAAGGCCTTCGAGCCGGTGACCATGGTCGTGTCCGGGCTGCTCGTCGGAGTAACCGCCGCCGCCCTTTCCGCGGCGATGACACTTGCCCAGGGCGAATACCTGATGTCGCTCGTCACCTGGAACGGCGGCTCGCTCAGCCAGCAGGACTGGTCGGTGTTCAACGCGCTCGCAGTCGAATTCGTGATTGCCGCCATTCTCTCCGCCCTGATGATCCGCCCACTACTGGTCCTCGGGCTTGGCGACACCAGCGCGCGAAGCCTCGGCGTCAACCTCGGTGGTTTCCGTTTCGCAATTGCCGCGATTGCCACCGCCCTTGCCGGTTTCGTTGCGGCCGGTGTCGGTCTCGTCAGCTTCGTCGGGTTGGCAGCACCCGCCTTCGTGCGCGCCTGCGGCGCACGGCGGCCCGCAATGGTCATTGCCCTTTCGCCGCTGGCTGGTGGGCTCTTCCTGTGGCTCTGCGACGGCATCGTGCAGTTCGTCGCCCGGTCGTCAAGCGAGAATTTTCCGAGCGGCGCCATAACCGCGGTCGTTGGTGGGCCGTTGCTTTTCTGGCTGCTGCCGAAGGTCAAGAGCATGGAAGTCCCACATGAAGCGCCAATCAGCACGCGCCGGCTGTCTTTCGATCGCGGTATCATGGCACTTCTGCTGCCCGTCCCCGTCATTCTTGTCCTGGCATTCTTTGTTGGATCGACCGGCACCGGCTGGAAGATCCTAAGCCTGATGGAAGCCACCGATCTCGCTCCCTTGCGCTGGCCCCGGCTTCTCGCTGCTGCCGCGGCGGGCGGCCTGCTGTCTTTGACGGGCGCGATCCTGCAGCGCATGACCGGCAATGCCATGGCGAGCCCCGAAGTCGTGGGGGTCAGCGGTGGAGCCGGGCTTGGCTTTGCTGCCGCGCTGGCCCTTGCGCCGGATGGCGGGACCTTCGCCCTGTTCACAGGCGCCGGCATCGGCGCGCTCGTCGCCATGGCCGCGGTCCTCGCCTTCGCCAGCCGGCGCGACCTGCCGCCGGAAAAGCTGCTGCTGGCCGGCATCGCCGTCGGCTCGTTCAGTTCGTCCATATTGTCGGTGCTGCTTGCCATCGGCGACCAGAGATCCTGGCAGATCCTTGCCTGGCTCGGCGGCTCGGCATCCACGGCAACCCCTGCGACAGCCCTTTTCCTGACCATTCTTTCGGTTACGATATTCGCCGGCAGCCTGCTGTTCAGCCGTTGGCTGACGATCCTGCCATTTGGTCCTTCAGTGGCCCATGCGCTCGGCCTGCCTGTCCGGGCAAGCCGGATCGGCATGTTGATCGTCTGCGGCGCAGCAACGGGCGCGGCCTCCTTGCTCGTCGGCCCCTTGAGCTTCGTCGGCCTCATCGCGCCGCATATCGCCCGCCGCGCCGGCTTCGCAACGGCTGCCCAGCATATGGCAGCCACCTTCGTGCTCGGCGCTGCCCTGATGGCCTTTGCCGATTTCGGCGCGCGCACCGCGACATTTCCCTATGAGCTTCCGCTCGGTCTTTTCGCGGCACTCGTTGGCGCCCCCTATCTGATCTGGCTCGTGGGGCGAAAATGATCCCGTCCACCCTGCCCGACCTGCCTCCCGCCTTCGCCGACAGTGCACGCAATCTGGAAGTTGCTGCGCCCGGCGCGGAGTTCGTCTCCCTCGAAGCCATCCTGCAGAGAGAACCGATGGCCGACGGCTTTGCGGGGCTTTTGGGCAAATGGGGGCCAGGCGATCACCGGGCAGCCGTATCGCTCTGGACACAAGGTTACTTCGGTCGGTTTTTCCGCCCGGTCCTCGCCTATGGGCTAATTCACGACATCTGGTTTTCGCCGCGGCTGGCTGACGTCAGCGTTGCGCTATCAGAAATCAAGATCCCCGCGCGTTTCGCGTTGAAGCGCGTGCAATCGGCGTCGGTGGAGCAGCATCTCTGGTCCATTGTCCACGAACATGCGCAGCCCGTAATCGAGAACATCGTCTCCTTGACCGGCACGTCGGAGCGCCTGCATTGGAGCAATGCCTCTTTCGCCTTCTATCGCAGTTATCAGCAAATCCGTACTTTGTGGTCCGAAGCGGAGATCCCGGCCGCCGTGGCCACCCAGCGGCGGCAAGTGGAGCGACTGATGGCGTCGGATCACCCGCTCTTTCAGCTCTCGCGACAAATCCCCGGTGCGCAAGACGAGCAAGGGCTTGTGCGCAAGGTCTGCTGCATCCGGTTCAAACTGGATGGACTGAAGAAATGTGGCGCCGCCTGCCCGGTCGGGCACCTGGCTTGTTCCGCACATCGAAAGGCTGATATCCATGCCCGTCCCTGAAGCCACTTGCGACAGCGTTCGCGAAAACGCACCCATGTCGTCATTTCCGGATATGCCCATGTCTGCAGATACGAACGCGCCAATTCTCTCGCTCAAGGACGTCAGCTTCGAAATCGACGGCAAGGCTCTGCTCCACCCTTTGCGGCTCGATCTTCCGGCAGGTCAGTCCATTGCCCTGATCGGCCATAACGGCTCGGGCAAATCGACCCTGCTGAAGCTGATCGGCCGGCAGCATGCGCCGACCACCGGCTCGATCCATTTCGAAGGACAGCCGCTCGAAACCTGGGGCGCCCGCGCCTTCGCGCGCCGTCTTGCCTACCTGCCGCAGCGCACGCCGTCTGCCCCGGGAATGCTGGCGAAGGAACTCGTGGCCCTTGGCCGCTATCCCTGGCACGGCGCGCTCGGCAGGTTCCGCGCCATCGACAGGGCGAAGGTGGACGAGGCCATCGAACTGACGGGCATCGCGCCTTTTACGGACCGCATGGTGGACACGCTTTCGGGTGGCGAGCGCCAGCGCGTCTGGCTCGCCATGCTGGTTGCTCAGGATGCTACCTGCCTGCTGCTCGACGAGCCGATCTCGGCCCTCGACATCGGCCACCAGCTGGAGGTTCTGTCGCTGGCGCACGAGCTCTGCCGCCAGAAGGGCATCACAATCATCACAGTTCTGCACGATATCAACATGGCCGCCCGCTTTTGCGACCGGATCGTCGCTCTGCACTCCGGCCGCCTCATCGCCAACGGCACGCCGCGGGACATCATGACGACCGAGGAACTCGCGCGGATTTACGACGTTGAGATGGACATCCTGCGGCAACCGTCCAACAACCAGCTCGTTGCGCTTGCAAAGTGAACTGCGATGCGCCGGATTACGCAATCAGCAGATCGGCGCAACAGTCGCGCAGCGCATTGTGTAAAGCGGAATTTGGAAACAAGGCGACCTGAGGAAACCAACGCATTGGCATCGACCTCATGGCGCGCGCATCCGGCTCGCCACCCATATGAATACTGAGAACTGTGTAAGAAACCGAAACACTTTGTGACTAAGTGGCTCCGAAAGCTGTTGTTTTTGACTTGCCGCACAGAAGAGCATGACGGATATTGCTCCAGCGCGAGGAAGCCATCATGATTAGAATGATAGAAGACCCGGCCGAACTGGCTGGAGAAGACATAACCGGCAAATATATTCTACGGAAGCTGAACTACCACTGGTTCGCCTATGGCAAGGCTGGCATCGTCACCGCTTGCAAGGGAACGATCCTGCATGTCGACCGTGAGGAGACCGTTTATTCCGAACGTTGGGGACGTCGCATTTATACCGGTAACGGAAAACGCTATCCGGGGGGAGTCTGTCCTATTTCAGCTGTCGCCTGCGTTTGTGATACCCCGGATGACGTGAATTCCGTCATTCAGCTGGATGTTGAAACTCAGGAAGAATTCAATCAACTGATCGCCAAGGCGAAAGCTAGGGTTCATGCCCTCGCCTCGTCCTCACAGGACAATTTGTTTCTTGTAGCTGCTGAATAAGAAATTGCCGTCGGCCGGGTTCCGTCACAAACCTTTGGACGTGGTTCGCCTTGCTCCAATATCGCTGTGGGGTTCTGGTCGATATGTTCGATTAGAATAGTCAGCCTACAATTTATTGTCCAACTGCCGCGCGCGTAGGCGTATGCCGGCTGCACCGCTGCCGTAGTTGGCTTCTCGCCGCAGATGTCGCGGTGACCGGGAGAACAAACTGGCGTACTGAAGCACATCGGCCCATAGTATCGCGTGAAACAGAACAGGCCGAAGACAGCGCCATGCGGATTCTGTACGCCTACATTGCGATATGCGCAGTTCTGAGTGGCCTCGCTGTATGGGCCACCTACCTGCTCGTTTCCCCGTCGGAACAAACTACACAGCGGGCAACCGGACTGCCTCGCTCAGATTCCATGGATAAGCCCTTCAAGGGCGCGCGAAGAATATGTCCTCCGGGTGCCATATGCCCCTGAGTTCAGTGGGCGATATCCTTTGTTTGATCATTGTCGTCGGCTGTCATTGGAGTTCCGACGGCCTCATCAACGCTGGAGGGATCTCCGGTATAAACCGGCGGCGGTAACCCCGAGCCCGATGCCAACTTTGGCGGGCAGGATGCCGCTGCCGGCCACAGCCACCGCGTGTCGGTTTATTAGGATGTTTTCCTTCGAGATCGCGTCGGAGACGAGCATTGTGCAAGGTCTATCGCCGTTGTACCATGTAGCCTTGACAAATGCGCAAAGTGCTCAAGCCGGAGCTCAAGTCCGATCGCGCATTTCAACCGATGAATAAGTAGCCGCGGATCATGGAGCTTATCGTCGCCCTTGGCCTGATCGTCTTCAAGGTCGCGTTTCTGATTGCGATCCTGCTGCTCTTGCCCTTGCCGCTGACCTGGTTGGAGCGCAAGATCGCCGGGCACATCCAGCAGCGGATGGGGCCGATGCGGGTGGGGTGGCACGGGCTGCTGCAACCGGTGGCGGATGGCATCAAGCTCCTAACCAAAGAGGACCACATTCCGGCCGAGGCCGACCGCTTCCTGTTCAAACTGGCGCCAATCCTGGCGCTCGCCCCGCCCTTTGTCGTGTTCGTCGCGATCCCGTTCGGCGAAAGCGTCTCGGTCCTTGGCCACGAGATCACGCTCTACGTCTCCAACATGAATGTGGCGCTCCTTTTCGTCTTCGCGGTAATTGGGATCGAGGTCTATGGCGTCATCTTCGGCGGGTGGGCTGCGAACAGCAAATACGCTGTCCTGGGCAGTCTCAGGACCTGCGCGCAGATGATCAGCTACGAAATCCCGATGGGGTTCGCGGTCATCGGCGTGGTCATGCTGGCGCAGTCCATGAGCCTGCTCGACATCGTGCGGGCGCAAGCCGATGTCTGGAACATCGTTTATCAACCGGTCGGATTCTTCGTGTTCTTCGTCGCTGGCCTCGCCGAAGCGCAGCGTATTCCCTTCGACCTTTCGGAAGCGGAAGGCGACCTGGGGGCCGGGTTCCACACCGAATACAGCGGTATCCGCTTCGCGTTCTTCATGGTCAGCGAATACGCCATCGTGTTGCTGGTGTCGGTCCTAGTGGTGATCCTGTTCTTCGGCGGCTGGAACGGTGTACTGATCCCCTTGCCGCCGCTCCTGTGGTTTGTGCTCAAGGTCGCGTTCTTCGTCTATGTGTTTATCTGGTTCCGCTTCACTTTCCCCCGCTATCGCTACGACCAACTGATGGCGATCGGATGGAAAGTCTTGCTTCCTTTGTCGATGGCGAACATAATTATAACCGGTGTACTTTTAGGGGCCACAGCGGCTCCGTAGCGAGGCGGCGATGTCGCGCGCACAGGACAAAGTTGGAACATGGATTGGCTGGGCGTTCTTCGCCGACCTGGCGAACGGCTTGGCCCTGACTTTCGGCTACATGTTCTCCAAGCCCGTCACCATGCAGTACCCGGACAAGGAGAAATGGCTACCCTATTCGCGCTATCGCGGACACCACTTCCTGACGCGTGATGACGAGGGCGAGATCAAGTGCGTGGCCTGCGAACTCTGCGCGCGGATTTGTCCCTGCGATTGCATCGAAGTCGTCCCCTACGAAGACGAGAAGGGTAACCGGCACCCGGCCAAATTCGAGATCGACACGGCCCGCTGCCTGTTCTGCGGGCTGTGCGAGGACGCCTGCCCGGCGGATGCAATCGCGCTTGGGCAACAATATGAATTCTCGAGTTTTTCTTCGCGTGACTTGGTGATTGGCCGCGACGATCTGCTCGCCAAACCGGGCAAGGCGATGACCGGCGGCGGCGTCGTCGCTGCGCGCCTGAACACCGGACAGGGCGTTCAGGTCGAGACGAGCGAACTGCAGGGGTACGATTGGTGGCGGAATATCCGGCGAACGTGAACGCGCGCCATCCGTCAAGCCGGAGCGCGCAGACAGGAGGCTCAGATGCTTGTCGGCGAAATTATGAAGAACAAGGGTGTCGGTGTCATCGCGGTCGCTCCCGATCAGACGATGGTGGAAGTCTTGAGGCTGTTTCGCGACAACAATATCGGCTTCGTCGTCGTCAGCCAATCGAACGACGAATACCTGGGTTCGCTATCGGAGCGGGATTGCTGCAATGCGGTGGCGGAATACGGGACCGAGGCGGCGACGATGCGCGTCGCTGATGTCATGAACCGCAATGTGGCGACCTGTTCGACACGGGATTTGCTGCCCGTCGCGATGGCGATCATGACCCAGCGTCGTACGCGCCATGTGTTGGTTATGGATGAAGGCGACGTTGTCGGCGTGGTCAGCATCGGCGACGTGGTTAAGCACAGGCTCGACGAAGCGCAGCGCACGGAGCAGGATCTGCAGGATTACATCTGTGGAAACAGGTATCATTGACGCCACCGGTTAGGGTGCAACGCAGGGTCAGGACAAGCCGCCAGCCATGCCTTGGTTGTCGGTGTTTGAAGCAGAGCCGGTGAGACGGGCCTCCGTGGCCTGGTGAACCTCCACCGGGCACGGGTATTCGCCCCGTCGCATCAAGCTGTTCAGACGCAAGGCGTGATAGTTTTCGGGAACAAACACGAGGCCCTTGGGAAAGCGTCTGTTGACCTTGAGCTTCGCCGTCAATTCGCCGTGAGCGGATCGCACGACCACCTGATCTTGATCCGAAAGGCCAAGTAGCGCGGTATCCTGCGCGCTCATCTCGACATAGGGATCATCCGCGACCGTATTCAGGATCTCCGAGCGTTCGGAAAGATAGCCGTTGTGGAACAGGCAGTCGCCAGTGATCAACATGAGTTGGTCGGCTGCTTTCGGGGCAGGCGGCGGCGCGAAGAACTTGGCCGCCGGTAGCGTCGGGACCGCGTTGGTGAATGCGCCGTCCGCGCCAAGCCCCTCCTGCCTCAACCCCTGATAGGCCGGAACCAGCCGGGCAATTTCGTCGAAAATTTCGCCTTGCGTCGATGGACCCAATGCTTGGTTGCGGAGTCCCGCGACGAAGTCGAAGATCGCCAGATTGCCTCGCGCCTCGAAAACGGGCTCTCGGAATTTGCGGACTTTCTGGGTTCGACCTTCGTTGTTGGTGAACGTCCCGGCTTCCTCGCCGTAACCCGCCGCGGGCAGGACGACCTCGGCCAGGCCCGCCGTATCCGTGAGGAATGCGTCCTGCACGATCAGGAGATCGGCGGCACCAAGCGCCCGCTGCACGAACGCCCGGTCGGGATAGCTGATCAGGGGATCGGTTCCGGCGATGTAGAGCGCGCCCATCCGCCCGCCCACGCAGAGCTCCAGCATGGTGTCGAGACCCGCGCCGGGTTCAGGTGGGATTTCGGTGCCCCAGCTCCGTGCAAGAGTTGCGCGCGCCGCATCATCGGTAATCGTCCGCAGCCCCGGCAGAGCCGCCGGCAGAACCCCCATGTCCCAGGCGCCCATCTGGTTGGCACGGTCGAAGAGGAACTGCAACGCCGGACCTTTGCCGAGCAGGCGGAGAACCTGCAGCAGGTTGTTGAGTTGCTGCAGCGTCCCGCGCGCTTCGGGTGATCTGAGGAGGTCGATGCTGACAAGCACGGTGACGCTCCGGCCTTCCTTGAGCGCGGTCGCCAGACGATCCGTCTCGTCACTGTTGGCGCTCGCCGCCGGCCTGCCGATTGCCGCGTCGATGTCCACAAAAGCGTCGCCCAACAAATTCTGACCGGCCGCCGCGACGAGGCCGGCCGCCGCCGCCGCAAGGCCTGCAGCCTCACGGCCCGGCGGCACGCGAACCACCACCCTGGCATCGGCCTCCAGACGGGATGGCCGCGCCGAGAGCATGAGCAATCCGGTCTGCCGCCGCCGCGCGCCGTCCCGCAGCAGGTATTCGGTGACCGGGTTCTCCTCGGTGACGTTGCCGCCGACGACGAGCACGCAGTCGTTGCCGATCACATCCTCCAGCGGTGCGCGGCTGTAGAAGGCGGTCAGTAGCGGGCTGAGCGTGTCGAAGGGCGTCGACCAGCGCGTCGAGCAGTCGATGTTGTTCGTCCGGAACACTGTCCGCATCAGCTTCTGGAACTGATAGAGCACCTCGTTGGGCAGGCGCGGCGAGGCCAGACCGCCGGCAGCCTTGTTCTCGACGGCCGACAGGCGCCGGCGCAGATAGTCCCCCGCCTCATCCCATGAAACCGGAACCAGGGCGCCATCACGACGGATCATCGGCCGCTTGATCCGGTCCCGGCTCGCGACGAAATCGAGGCCAAAGCGTCCCCGCACGCAGAGCGTTTCGCGGTTCATCCCCTCGTCCCACTTCGAGCGCACCCGCATGAACTCGCCCTTGCGCGTGCCGACCGTCAGCTGGCAGCCGGTACCGCAATGCGGGCAGACCGTGTCGGTCTCGGTGAGATCCCAGGGCCGCGCCTTGTAGCGATAGGGGAAGCTCATCAGCGCGCCGACCGGGCAGACCTCGACGCAATTGCCGCATTGATCGCAACTCGCGAGACTGCCCTCGAAGCCGGTGACGGCGGTATCCATGCCTTTTTCGACGGTGCCAAGCGCGACCGCGCCGACCACCTCCTCGCACATCCGCACGCAGCGCTGGCACTGGATGCAGCGATTGACGTTCATGATGATGACCGGGCTCAGACGGATGTCCTTGGAGTGGAACACACGCTTGTCGTCGCGGAACTGGCTTTCGCGAGGTCCGTGGGCCATCACCATGTTCTGAAGCTCGCATTCGCCGCCCTTGTCGCAGATCGGACAGTCAAGGGGATGGTTGGCGAGCAGCATGTCGAGCATGGAAGAGCGCGTTTCCTCGATCAGCGGCGTGTTCGTCCGCACCGCCATACCGTCGGTGACCGTGGTGGCGCAGGACGGCTGCAGCCGCCGCAACCCCTCGATCTCCACCAGGCACATGCGGCAGGAGGCCAGGGCCGGCAGGCGTTTCAGATAGCAGAAGGTCGGGATGTCGATACCCAGACACCGGGCGGCCTGCAGCACTGTCGAGCCAGCCTCAACGTCCAGCGTTTGTCCATCGATCGTGATGCTAACCATACTTACCTCGCAGTCCTGTCCCCGCGCCCGCCTTCAGTGAAACGGGCACCGCCGCTCCTCGATATGGGCGACGAATTCATCGCGGAAATGCATGAGCGCTGCCCGCAATCCCATCGCGGCGCCGTCACCCAAGGCACAAAACGTATTGCCGAATATGCCTTTGCAGAGCATGTCCAGCTGCTCCAGATCGCCCGGGGTGCCGTCCCCGGCCTCGATCCGGCGCAGGACCTTCACGACCCAGTTCAATCCCTCCCGGCAGGGCGTGCACTTGCCGCAGGACTCATGGTGGAAGAACTCGATGATCCGGGTGGCGACCTTGACCATGCAGGTGGAGTCGTCGATCACGATAACGCCAGCCGAGCCGAGCATCGAGCCGGCGGCGGCCAGCGAGTCAAAATCCATCCCCACCTCCAGCCCGCGCTCCGGGATGACTGGCGCCGAGACCCCGCCGGGGATCACTGCCTTGATCTTGCGTCCCGGCAGCGGGCCGCCGGCGTGCTCTTCGACCAGTTCGCGCAGAGGTATGCCCATCGGCAGTTCGTAGAGGCCGGGTTTGCGCACCTGCCCGCTGAGGCAGTAGAGCTTCGGGCCGGGGCTCTTGTTCGGGCCGATGTCCCGGAACCAGTCAGCGCCCCGCACAACGATATGCGGCACGCAGGCGAGCGTCTCGACATTGTTGATCACAGTCGGGCTGGCGTAGAGCCCGGCCACGGCCGGAAACGGCGGTTTCAATCGCGGCTGCGCCCGCTTGCCCTCGAGCGACTCGAGCATCGCAGTCTCCTCGCCGCAGATATAGGCGCCGGCGCCGCAGTGGATGTGGACGGCGAACTTGAAATCCGAGCCCAGGATGTGCTTTCCGAGATAACCCTTTGCGTGAGCCTCGGCGATCGCCTGCTCCAGGCGACGGATCGCCGTCACATATTCTCCGCGAATGTAGACATAAGCGGTTTCAGCCCCGATCGCGTAGGCACTGACAGCTAGCCCCTCGATCAGTTGGTGCGGATCGCGCTCCATGATGATCCGGTCCTTGAAGGTGCCCGGCTCGCCCTCATCGGCGTTGCAGCACAGATATGTCGGCTTGCCGGACTGCTTTGGCACGAAACTCCATTTCATGCCCGTCGGGAATCCGGCGCCGCCGCGGCCGCGCAAGTTGGACTGTTTGACAAGGTTGACGACCTCGTCAGGCGTGTATTCGCGCAGCACCTTGGCCAGTGCCTGGTAGCCGCCGCCGGCCTCGTAAGTGGCGAGCAGATGACCATCCGGAACAGCGACATTCTTGAGGAGAACCGGTTCGAACATGGCACTACTCTCCCGGCGGTCGCGCAGAAGCGTGCTCGACGCTCGCGACCTGCCCCGCCGTGGCCCGGAGGTTGTCCAAAAGTGCGTCGATCCGCGCGACATCAAGGACGCCATGGTAATCGTCGCCGACCTGCATCACCGGAGCCATCTCGCAGGCGCCGAGGCACTCTACTGTCGAAAGCGTGAACAGACCGTCCGGGGTGGTGTCGCCCTTCTTGATCCCCAGCACCGTTTCCAGATGCTTCAGCAGGTTCTCGGATCCGCACAGCATGCAGGAAACATTGTCACAGAGCTGCAGGTGGAACATGCCCACCGGCTCGGTGTGGAACAGCGTGTAGAATGTCGCCAGCTCGTAGACCCAGATCCGCTCGACTCCGAGAATGTCGGCGACCTCTTCCAGCACCGGACCAGGCAGATGACCACGCTCCCTTTGCGCGATCAGAAGCGCGGGCATGATCGCCGAGCGCTGGTCGGGATACCGCGCTGCCGCCTCTTCGATCTTTTCGCGCATGGTCATCGCGTCCACATCCCTGTTACTTGTCCACCTCCGCCATCACGGGGTCGAGGCTGCCGAGCACGGCGATCATGTCCGCCAGATAGCGGGCGTTGGTGACGCCGAAGATTCCCTGAAGGTTGACGAACGAGGGGGCTCGCACCTTCATCCGGAACGGTTTTGGCGACCCGTCGCTGATGATGTAGAAGCCGAGCTCGCCCTTTGGCGCCTCGATCGCCGAATAGACCTCGCCCTTCGGCACCTTGAAGCCATAGGCCGACAGGTCGAAATGCTGGATCAGCGCCTCCATCGAGCAGTGCACCCGATCCTTGTCCAGGGGGAAGGCGATTGTCGGCATGTCGATCTGGAACGGCCCATCGGGCATCTGGTCGAGGCATTGCTCGATGATCCGGATGCTTTCGCGCATCTCCTCGACGCGGCACAGCCAACGCGCGTAGCAGTCGCCCTCTGTGCGGGTGATGACGTTGAAATCGAGCCGGTCATAAATCTCGTAGGGCTCGTCGCGGCGGATGTCCCAATCGACGCCCGAGGCGCGCAGGTTGGGACCGCTTAAGCCCAGATCGATGGCGTCCTCCGCGGAGATCACGCCGATCCCCTGGGTTCGCTTCAGGAACACCCGATTGCCCTCGAGCAACCGCTCGTAGTCGCGGATCCGGTTCGGAAAGATGTCGCAGAACTCCCGAATCTTGGGGAGGAACCCGTCGGGCAGGTCCTCGCGCAAGCCACCAACCCGGCAGAAGGAGGTATGCATCCGCGCTCCGGTGATCATCTCCAACAGGTCCATGATCATTTCACGCTCGCGCATGGCGTAGAGCAACGCGGTCATGGCGCCCAGGTCCATCGGCAGCGCACCGGTGATCAGGAGATGTCCGGAGATCCGTGCCAGTTCAGCCATCAGCACCCGGATATATTGCGCGCGGATCGGCGCTTCGATGCCCAGAAGTTTTTCCACTGCCAGCGCGAAGGCCAGGTTGTTCGAGGGCGGGCAGAGATAATCGAGCCGGTCGGTGAGCGGAAAGATCTGGGTGTAGGTGAAGCTCTCGGCCAGTTTTTCGGTGCCGCGGTGAAGGTAGCCGATATGCGGGTCCACGCGCTTGACATACTCGCCGTCCAGTTCGAGGACGAGCCGAAGAACCCCATGCGTGCTGGGGTGCTGGGGCCCGAGGTTGAGAAGCACTTCCCTGGTATTGAGCGCTTCGTCTTCGGGCCTGCTGAGTTCGGTGACTTCGGTCATCTCAACTTTCCAGCGTAGAACGGCTTCCTTTGCATTTTGGAGCGTGATGTCGTCCGAAAACCGCATACACTTTTCGGCATCATGCTCTACGGAATGTCCCTAGTGGCAAGGTCGGGCTGTGTTGGCGGCGGACCTTCGGCACCGAAGGGGTTCAACTCGTCCTTGTAGCCCCGTAGAGGGAAATCCTTGCGCTGGGGAAACCCCTCGAAGCCTTCCCACATGTAGATCCGGCGCAGATCGGGATGCCCCTCGAACCGGATGCCGTACATGTCCCAGGCCTCGCGCTCATGCCAGTTGGCGGTGCGCCAGACTCCCGTGACCGAGGGAACCTGCGGGGGATCGCCAAGCCGGCACTTGATGCGAACCCGCCATTTGTTGGGCAGCGAATAGAGGTGGTACACCGCCTCGAACCGCGGTGTCTCGGGGTAATGATCGACGCCGCAGATGTCGGACAGGAAATCGAACCTCAGCGCCGGGTCCTCCTTCAGGAAGCGGCAAAGCTCAACGATCATGTCAGGCGGGGAGACGAAAGCATGAACCCCATGCGAGAAGCCAAGCTCCTCGATTACGCCCCCGAAACGTTCCGCGATCAAGGTGCGGATGAGGGACGGCTCCACGCTCATGACGCTGCAACCCGATCCAGAGGCGTCCCGGCCAGCGCGCGGGACCTCTTGATCTTCTCTTGAAGCAGGAGGAAGCCGTGCATCAGCGCCTCTGGCCGCGGCGGGCAGCCGGGCACATGCACGTCCACCGGCACGAAGGTTTCCGCACCCTGCACCACGGCGTAGGTGTTGTAGACGCCGCCCGAGATAGCGCAGGTACCCATGGCGATAACCCAGCGCGGTTCCGGCATCTGGTCATAGAGCCGGCGCACGACGGGCGCGAATTTCCGCGTCACGGTGCCGGCGATAATCATCACGTCGGACTGGCGCGGCGATGGCCGGAACACCACGCCGAACCGGTCGAGATCATAACGGGCGCACCCCGCCGAGATCATCTCGATGGCGCAGCAGGCAATTCCGAAGGTCTCGGGCCACAGCGCCGAGCTTCGGCTCCAGTTGATCAGGCTTTCGGCCGTGGTGAACAGCACGCTGTCGCGGATCGCGTTGTTTACGCCTCCCATTCCAACGCCCCCTTCAGCCAGGCGTAGGCGAAGCCCACGAGAAGCAGCACGATGAAGATGAACATCTCGACAAAGCCGACCAGCCCGATGTCTTTCAGGACGACGGCCCAGGGAAAGAGGAACATCGTCTCGACATCGAAGACGACCAGCAGGATCGCAAGGATAAAGAACTGCACCCTCATGCGACCTCCGGCGGCCTCGCCGGCCGCGTCCATGCCGCACTCATAGGGCATGTTCTTTTCGGGATAGGGATTGGACGGGCGCAGCAGCGAGGAAACAAAAAGCGTCGCCCCCGTCACCAGAACGACTCCGGCGATCATAAAAAGAACCGGCAAGAATTCCATTGCAGCCATATCGCACTGCACCGGTTACCCACTGAGAGCTTTCCTCAGGCCGCGACCGTCCTGTTCAGGACCGTAATGCGGTCGCCCCGGGAAGCGCCTTGGGCAATCCTTTCTTGAACTTCGAGTTTATTCCGTCGGACAGATCATTGCAAATTCAATCGGTCAGCCGCCAAACACCGAAACTTGGGCAAGCCGCAGGAACCACGCCGGAAACAGGCCGATGCCGATGGTGCCCAAGGCGGTGACGCCGAGCGTGGCGCGCAACGAGAGCGTCAAGGCCGGGTCGAATGTCCGCTCCGGCTCGCGCATGTAGATCACCATGACGATACGGATGTAAAAGTAGGCGGCGACGACGCTCAAGAGCACTGCGATCACCGCCAGCACGACAAAACCTCGCTCGACGAGCGCGACCAGCACGTAGAACTTGGCGAAGAACCCGGCCGTCGGCGGAATGCCGGCCAGCGAGAACAGATAGAGCAGCATCAGAAGCGCAAGCCCCGGATGCAATTTTGCGAAACCCGCATAGTCTTCGATAACCTCGCCCGAGACATCGCCGTTCCGCATCATGATGACGGCGCCGAAAATGCCGAGATTCATGAACGTGTAGATCAGCAGGTAGAGCATGACGCTGGCAATCCCGTCCGCACCGCCGGCTGCCACGCCGAAAATGGCGAACCCGGCATGGGCAATGCTGGAATAGGCCAGGAGGCGCTTGAAATTATCCTGCACCAGCGCCACGAAACTGCCGAGCGCCATCGTCACCACGGCAATGACCGCGACGATGATCCAAACGTCCGAGGCCGCGACCAGCGGGTTGAGGAACACCCGCAGTATCACCGCGAACCCCGCCGCCTTGGGGCCGACCGACATGAAGGCGGTGATCGTCGTCGGCGCGCCCTCATAGACATCCGGCACCCACATGTGGAACGGCACTGCGCCGACCTTGAAGACCAGCCCCGCGACAATGAAGACCACCGCCAGCAGCAATCCGGGATCGAGCGGATCGCCGGTCACCGCCGCAGCCATCCCGTCGAGTTGCGTCGTGCCGGTGAGCCCGTAGACGAGCGAAACGCCGTAGAGGAAAATCCCGGTCGATACTGCGCCAAGGATCACGTATTTGAGCGCCGCTTCGTTCGACCGCTGTTCCTGCCGTAGAAAGCCGGTCAGCACATAGGTGCAAAGCACCATCAGTTCGAGGCCCACATAGATCGACAGGAGATCGGTCGCCGAGGCCATGATCATCATGCCCGAAAGCGCAAAGAGCAGCAGGACATAATATTCGCTGCACCCGATCCCTTCGATATCGGCATATTTTCGCGAAAGGAGAAATGTCAGGATGGTGGCCAGGTAGAACACGAACTTGAAGAAGACCGCGAAGCGGTCAGCGACGAACATGCCCGTATAGGCCGGCCGCACCTCGCTCGAAAGCATGAGTGTCGCCAAGGCGGCAATCAGCACGACCGCGATGGAAGCCCAGACAAGGAAATGTTCCTGCCCCTTGCGCACCAACTGTCCCAGGATCAAAAGGATGCAGGCGCCGGTGATCACCACGATCTCGGGCAGGCTTGCGAGAGCCGACTGGAAAAGTGCGGCGGCAGTCATGGATCGCTCCCCTTGCCGTGCACCTGCACCAGCAGATGTTCCACCGAGGCGTCGATGATGTCGAGAAAGGGTTTCGGATAAAGCCCGACCCACAGCACGAAGACGGCCAGCGGCAGGATCGCAGCCATCTCGCGGCCGTTCACGTCGCGGATCTTGTACCGGGCGCCGACGCTGGCCGGACCGAGCGCGACCTTTCGATACATGCCAAGCAAATAGGCCGCGCCCAGCAATGCGCCGAAAACGGCCGCCGCGCCGACGGCCAGGTTGGCCGCAAACCCGCCCGACAGCACCAGCAACTCGCCCACGAACGAATTCGTTCCTGGCAGCGCCATCGACGACAGGGTGAACAGCGCAAGAAACGCGGTATAGACGGGTGCTGCCTTCATCAACCCGCCATAGTCCGCGATGCTGCGGGTATGGGTCCGCTCGTAGATCAGGCCGACGAACAGGAATAGGGCGCCCGTCGTCACGCCATGATTGAACATCTGCAGGATGCCTCCCTGCAGCCCGCGGAGGTTCAGCGCAAAAATCCCCATGGTCACGAAACCCATGTGGCTGATGCTGGAATAGGCCACCAGTTTCTTCAGGTCGTCCTGCGCCAGCGCGAGAAGCCCGCCATAGACGATCGCAAGCGCCGAAAGCGAAAGCATCAACGTCGAATAATACACCGACGCCTCCGGCAGTATCGGCAGCGAGAACCGCAGGAAGCCGTATGCGCCCATCTTCAGGAGCACGCCGGCGAGGATGATGCTGCCCGCCGTCGGTGCCTGCACATGGGCGTCCGGCAACCAGGTATGGACCGGGACCATCGGCACCTTGACCGCAAACGCGACCAGGAAGGCGAAGAACAGCCAGGACTGGACCCGGAACGGCAAATCCTGTGCCGTGAGGGCGAGGATGTCGAAGGTCTCGCCGCCGTTGAAATAGAGTACGATGACACCGATCAGGAACAGGACGCTGCCCGCCAGCGTATAGAGGAAGAACTTGAACGCCGCATAGACCCGGCCGTCGCCACCCCAGACGCCGATGATCAAGTACATCGGGATCAGCATCGCCTCCCAGAAGACGTAGAACAGGAACAGGTCGAGCGCGCAGAACACCCCCAGCATCAGCGACTGCATGGAGAGCAGGCTGACCATGAACGCCTTCACCTTGCGGTCGATCGCGACCCAGGAGGCGAGCACGCAGATCGAGCCCAGCAGCGCGGTCAGGAAAACGAAGAGCGCGCTTATCCCGTCGACGCCAAGCGCATAAGTGATTCCGAGCGCGGGCACCCACGCGCGCCTCTCGGTGAACTGCATCTCGTGGGTCGTGGTGTCAAAGCCGGCCAGCATGGCGATGCAGAGAGCAAGGTCGATGACGGTGACACCCAGTGCCGTCCACCGCACCGCACCGTCGCTGCGAAGAAACATCAGGACCGCCGCCCCGGCGACGGGCGTGAAGACGATGAGGCTGAGCAGCGGTAACCCCATGGGCATCCCCCTACCGCCACGCCACGGCGAAGACGGCGATGGCCGCGATCACACCGACGATCATCGCCAGCACGTAGTGGGTCACGACGCCGGTCTGGAGCCGCCGCAATGCCCCGCCGCCGCGCAGGATCGAGCGGGCGATGCCGTTGACGGCACCATCCACGCCATCAAGGTCGAGCCGTAGCCCGGCGCGCCCCGCCCCATGAAGGAAGGGCAGCGCCGCGGTTTCGGACACGTCGCTAACCGCCTTCTCGTAGCGCGCCAGCGGTTTTTCGGCGATCCACATGAAGAGCCGTGCGCCCTTGCGATAGAACCAGTCAGTGTCGATGCTGATGGTGTTCTCCGGGTCGAGCGCCCTGAGGAACAGCACGAACCCCAAGGCGGTGAACATCAATACGCCGAGGCTCTCGGTGATATGAACGCCCGTATAGGGCTTGAAGTCGACCGGATAGGGCAGCAGCGCGTAAAGCGGCTGAGGGAACACCCCGATCGCGACGCAGAGCACCGCCGCCATGCCCATTGCAACCAGCATGTTGCGGGGCGGCTCCCGCGCCTCCAGTTTCCGGTCCGTGCCGAAGAACATGTAATACGGGAGCTTCAGTCCGGTGTGCAGGAACGTCCCCGCCGACGCCATCGTCAACGCCAGCACCACCAGCGCGCGATGATCCCCGCTGGCGGCCGCGATCACCATCGATTTGGTCACAAAGCCCGAGAAGAATGGAAATGCCGAGATCGCGAAAGCGCCGATCATGTAAAGCGCCACGGTCATCGGCATGGTCTTGTAAAGCCCGCCAAGCTCGGTGAGCTTGCGCCGCCCGGTGACGTAGATCACCGCCCCCGCGCCCATAAACAGGAGCGCCTTGTAGAGGATATGCGCGAAGGCGTGGCTGGTGGCGCCATTCACCGCCATCTCGGTCCCGATGCCGATGCCCGCCACCATGTAGCCCACCTGGCTGACGATGTGATAGGCCAAGAGCCGCCGACAGTCGTTCTCCAGCACCGCGTAGATGACGCCGTAGAGCGCCATCGCGGTGCCGAGCCAGACGAGAAGCTCGGTCCCCGGAAACGCCCGGGCAAGCACGTAGACGGCGGTCTTGGTGGTGAAGGCGCTCATGAACACCGCCCCGGTGACGGTCGCCTCCGGGTAGGCATCGGTCAGCCAGGCGTTGAGCGGCGGCACCGCCGCGTTGAGCAGGAACCCGGCAAGGATCAGGTAGCCGCCGACGCCCATTACCCCCTCGATCGGTCCGAAGAGCAGCGAACCCGTGGCAAGACCGTGGAGAATGACGCCGCCGAGCAGGGCAACCCCGCCGGTGATGTGGACCATGAGATAGCGGAAGCCGGCGGCGACCGCCTTCCGGCCGCCCTGGGCAAAGACCAGATAGGCAGAGGCAAAGGCCATGCCTTCCCAGAACAGGTAAAGCGTCAGGTAGTCGCCGGCGAACACAACGCCGAGCGCGCTGCCGACGTACACGAACGCAGCGACATGCTGGCCGGGGCGCGGCAGGTGCAGCGCATAGACCGTTCCGATCAGCGCCATGATGGTGAAAACGGTGGCGAAGACGATGCTCAGCTTGTCGACCTTGGCGATCAGGATTTCCTGCCCGATGAACGATGACGCGCCGTAGCTGCCCGAGGGCATGGTGAGCACGGCGATGATCGCCAGTGTCGGGATCAGCAGCAGGTAGGCCTTGCGGATCGATCCGTTCAGGAAAGGGATCGGCAGAGCGCCGAGAATGAAGATGAGGGCGGGATGGACGAAGTCAGTCATAATAGTCCTCGCGCCGCATGAGCCCAGCCCGATGGCCGAGGAACTTGGATACGAAGATCAGCAGCACGCAGGATAAGAAGCCGTAGGCGGCCGACCAGCCCGGCAGGCGGTCCCACAGGTATTCGGCGTGTTCGCGGGGGACCAGGAAGTCGGCGATGACGATCAGAACGAGCACCAGATAGAACAGGCGGCGGCGCAGGTTCGCATGTTCTTCGTCACCAAAGAAGTCGACAACACGCTTGATCATCTGACCACTCCGTCCGCCAGGGTGAGAAAATAGCCGGGGAAGACGCCCATCGACACCGACAGGATGGCAGTCGCGACCAGCGGTATCGTCATCATCGGAATTTCACGGACCGTCGCCGGGCTCTCCTGTGCCTCCGTCCCGAAAAAAGCGACATAGCTGACCGGCAGGAAGTAGGCGGCGTTCAGGATCGAGCTCACCAGGAGCACGATCAGGAACGCGATTTCCCCCGCCTCCACCGAGCCCCACGCCAGATACCACTTGCTGACGAAGCCCGCGGTCGGCGGCACGCCGATCATGCTGAGCGAGGCGACGAAAAATGCCCCCATCGTCCAGGGCAACCTGCGGCCGATACCGGCCATGTCGCTGATGTTCCGCTTGCCGGACGCGCAATAGATCGACCCGGCGCAGAAAAACAGCGTGATCTTGGAGAACGCATGCGCCGCGATGTGGATGATCCCACCAACCATCGCGACGGGCGACAGCAGAACCGCGCCCAGCACGATGTAGGAGAGCTGGCTGACCGTCGAATAGGCGAGCCGCGCCTTCAGGTCGTCCCGCGTCAGCGCGTAGACGGACGCCATCAGGATCGTGAACGAGACCAGATAGGCCGTGGCGATGCCGAGCCCCAGCCCGTTCACCAGTCCCGTGCCGAAGACATGGAACACCAGCCGCAGTACGCAGAACACGCCCATCTTGACCACGGCCACCGCATGCAGGAGCGCGCTGACCGGTGTCGGCGCCACCATCGCGGCAGGCAGCCAGGCGTGCATCGGCATCACCGCCGCCTTGGCGAAGCCGAAGAGATAGCAGAAATACACGACCGTCAGCAGCGCCGCCGAAGCGTCGCTCCCCGCCAGCAGGCCACCCGTCACGAAGTCGAGCGATCCCGCGATGTGGTAGGTCAGCGCCAGCGCGGCGAGCAGCACGCTTTTCGAAGCCCCCATCAGATAGACAAGGTACTTGCGGCTGCCTGCCCATCCGTCTTCGTCCTCATGGTGATAGACGAGCGGATAGGTCACGAGGGTGAGCACCTCGTAGAAGATCACCAGCGTGAACAGATTGGCGGAAAAAGCGCCCCCAACCGCGGCCGCAAGGCTGGTGGCGAAACAGGCGAAGAACCGGGTCTGCGCATGCTCGTTCAAGTGCCGCATGTAACCGATGGAGTAGATTGCCGCCACGATCCACAAGAGCGACGAGACGGTGGCAAACACCATGCCGAGCGCATCGACCCGGAAAGCGAAGTCGATCCCCGGCAGGATCTCGAACAGGCGCAAATTGACCGTTCCGCCCGAAAGCACGGTGGGCGCCATCGAGACGACAATCGCGAACATGACGATCGCCGCCACCGGCGAGACGGCATCGCGGAGTTTCTCGCGGTTGTTCAGAAGGAGAACAGCAAGGGCCGCCAGGCCAGCGACGGCGACGGCGAGCAGCGGCCGGATCGATATCACCGGGTCCGGGTCCAAGCCGCTATCCTTTCATCATCGTCACGTCGTCGACCTTGAGGGTGGATTTGTTCCTCACGAGGGCGACCAGGATACCGAGGGCGACGGCAACTTCCGCCGCGGTGATTGCGATGACGAAGATCGCGAAGATCTGCCCGCGGAAATCGTCGTAGTAACGCCCGAAAGCGATGAAGTTGATGTTGACCGAGTTGAGCAGCAGCTCCAGCGACATCAGCACGACTAGGATATTGCGCCGGAGCAGTACGCCTGCCGCTCCGATCACGAACAGGACCACTCCGAGCAGAATGTACCACGAGAGCGGAACCATCACCCCTGCTCCTTGCGCGCCAGCACGATGGCACCGACCAGGGCGGCCAGCAGGATAACGGAGGCGACTTCAAACGGCAGGAGATAGTCGGCGAAAAGCGTCGTGCTGAGCTGCCTGATCTGGTCGCCGCCGCGCATCGCAACGGGCTCCGTGACCGAAAAGCGGTCGCTCCAGAGGACCAGCACAAGCATCTCGGCCCCAAGCAGGACAAGCAGCACCAGAGCCGGCAGGTTGCCCCCCGGCAGGAACCGCTGCAACACCGCTTCGCGCACATCGATCATCATGATCACGAACAGGAACAGGACCATGATCGCGCCGACATAGACGAAGATCTGGATGACCGCGAGGAACGGCGCCTCAAGCAAGACGAATATGGCCGAGATATTGAGGAAACACGCCATCAACGCCAATGCGCTGTGAACCGGATTCCGCGCCAGGACCAGCGTCAAGGCGGTGATCACGGACACCGTAGCGAACAGAAGAAAGAACCCCTGATCCATCGACGCCGACCCTCCGACGCGAACTGTCACCCGGCGCGAGACGGCTGGATTTGAGATTGCGCCGCAACTTCAGATGCGTTCACAAATTGTGCCCTAGTATCGGATTTTTCACAAGATTATTGTCGTCGGCGGAGCGTGACCAGGACAGTCCGGCTGTGGCGAAGGTTGCTAGTGAAGCGAGCTTCACGGGTCGTGCCAGATTCGTATCGTGACTGGGTGTAACCCTGCATGGCAGGTGAGCGTCGGAATAGCAGCGCGTACCCCGCTTACCTCAGATGCGCTGGTCAAGCCAGACCGCGTCCATCGCAAGCGTAGCTGTGTCAGTTCCTGACGCAGTGTATCTAGCCGACGTTTAGCGTCCTCGTCCTTGACCGCCTGCGGTGATGTCACGGCCAAAGGCTTCTTCGGCCTAACCGGCGTCGCGCCGGAGGCGCGCGGGCAGGGGATCGGCGAAGCGTTGCTGCTCGCAACGCTCAATGGGCTGAAGGAGGCAGGGGTATGCCTATGCCGTCATTGGATATCCTGGCCCGGCCGACTCTTATCGAAAAAAGCTCGATGCGGTCGAAATCCCCGGCTCCTCGCCCGGCTTCTACGAGGATCTGCTGCGCGATCCGCCTTGAGGCTGCGACTGGCGTCATTCTAATCACACCGCATCAATCCGAAGCGGGGGTTTTAACGCCGCTGCGGGTGCGGTTTTATGGGGTAGTATCGTAATAACCGCACAGCCTGTCGCCATCCCATAACGAGCGATAATGTTGCCTTATCGTTCCTTTCAGTCCACACTGGCGCAATGAGCCAAATCATCAAGCAGACCCCGGAAGACAGCCCCACGGCAGAGGCCGCACTTTCCCACGGCAATGGTTCCGAGAGTGTAAACAATCCGCTGCAACTGTCATCCCCCCTTCCCGCCCATCTCGAGCAGTTGGCCGACCGAGCACGCGGTTATGTCGAGGCGGCCAGTTCGGCCAATACACGGCGTGCCTATGCCAGCGACTGGAAACATTTTTCCACCTGGTGCCGGCGCTCGAGCCTCTCTTCCCTCCCCCCTGATCCGCAGGTCGTCGGCCTCTATGTTTCAGCCTGCGCGTCCGGCAGCGCCAATGGCACCGGCAAGAAACCCAACTCGGTATCGACGATCGAACGCCGGCTGTCGTCGCTTTGCTGGAACTATACCCAGCGCGGCCAGCCGCTCGATCGCCGGGATCGCCACATCGCCACCGTCATGGCGGGCATCCGCAACAGCCACGCCCGGCCGCCGGTGCAGAAGGAAGCGGTGATGCCGCAAGACATCATTGCCATGCTGGAAACGCTTGACCGGGGAACGTTGCGCGGGCTTCGCGACCGCGCCATGCTGCTGATCGGCTTTGCCGGCGGCCTGCGCCGCTCCGAGATCGTCAGTCTCGACGTCAAAAAGGACCAGACGCAGGACGGCCGCGGCTGGATAGAGATCCTTGACCAGGGATTGCTCGTCACCCTGCGCGGCAAGACCGGCTGGCGCGAGGTCGAGATCGGTCGCGGCTCGTCGGATGCCACGTGCCCGGTCACGGCGATCCAAAGCTGGCTGACATTTGCCAGGATCATCCACGGTCCCCTCTTCCGCCGAGTCACAGGCCAGGGCAAGAAAGTCGGATCTGAACGGCTGAACGCCCAAGAGGTCGCCCGACTCGTCAAGCGCACCGCTCTTGCCGCCGGCGTGCGCGGCGATCTGCCGGAGGGCGAGCGGGCCTTGAAGTTTTCCGGTCATTCCCTGCGCGCCGGCCTCGCCTCATCGGCCGAAGTTGACGAACGCTATGTACAGAAACAGCTTGGCCATGCCTCCGCCGAGATGACCCGCAAATACCAACGCCGAAGGGACAGGTTCAAGGTCAATCTGACAAAAGCGGCCGGTCTGTAGACAGACCCGAGTGATAGCCGCATCCAGTCTTTTGCGGATGCGGCTATGCGCGACAAAAGCAGCGACTATTCCTCGTCGCCGGCGGGCATTTCCACGACTTCACGGCCCCCTGACAGGATGCTGCGTTTACCGACATGGTTTGCCGGCCCCACAAGCCCTTCCCGCTCCATGCGCTCGACAAGGGACGCAGCCCGGTTGTAGCCGATCTGCAGGCGGCGCTGGATGTAGGAGGTCGAGCACTTCTTGTCGCGTAGCACGACCTTCACCGCCTTATCGTAGAGGTCGTTGCCGTCCTCCTCTGCCATCGCCCCCTTGTCGAAGACCGCGCTGTCCTCTTCCGCCGTTTCGTCAATCTCCTCGGCGTCCTCAGTGACGGTGCCCAGATATTCCGGCCGTCCTTGAGTCTTCAGATGAGCCACGACCTTTTCGACTTCCTCGTCAGAGACGAACGGGCCATGCACGCGCGCAATCCGCCCACCGCCGACCATATGGAGCATATCCCCCTGCCCCAGCAGATGCTCGGCACCCTGCTCGCCGAGAATAGTCCGGCTGTCGATCTTCGACGTCACTTGGAAGGAAATGCGGGTCGGGAAGTTGGCCTTGATCGTGCCGGTGATGACATCGACAGACGGCCGCTGCGTTGCCATGATCAAATGGATGCCTGCCGCACGGGCCATCTGTGCGAGCCGCTGGATCGCGCCTTCGATCTCCTTGCCCGCGACCATCATCAGATCGGCCATTTCGTCGACGATGACGACGATGTAAGGCATCGGCGCGAGGTCCATTTCCTCCTGCTCGAAAACAGCTTCACCGGTCGAGCGATCAAAGCCGGTCTGGACGGAGCACAGGATCGTTTCACCCTTGGCCCTTGCCGACGCTGCACGCGCATTGAAGCCGTCGATATTGCGCACGCCGAGCCGCGACATCTTGCGGTAGCGGTCTTCCATCTCCCGCACCGCCCATTTCAACGCCATCACCGCCTTTTTCGGATCGGTGACGACAGGCGTCAGGAGATGCGGAATGCCATCATAGACCGACAATTCCAGCATCTTCGGATCGACCATGATCAACCGGCATTCCTCCGGCTTCAGCCGGTAGAGCAAGGACAGGATCATGGTGTTGATCGCGACGGATTTTCCGGAACCCGTCGTGCCCGCGACCAGAAGATGCGGCATCTTTGCGAGTTCCGCCACCACCGGCTCGCCGCCGATGGTCTTGCCTAGGCACAGCGCCAGCTTGAAGCGGGTTTCGCCGTAATTTTCCGACTCGATCAGCTCGCGGAAATAGACTGTTTCACGAACCGGGTTCGGCAGTTCGATACCGATGACGTTGCGACCAGGGACCACCGCGACACGCGCGGACAAGGCCGACATCGACCGGGCGATATCGTCGGCCAGACCGATGACACGCGAGGATTTCACGCCCGGCGCCGGTTCGAATTCATAGAGCGTCACCACCGGGCCGGGGCGCACATCGATGATTTCGCCACGAACACCGAAATCCTCCAGCACGCTTTCCAGGAGGCCGGCACTCTGTTCCAGAGCCTCCTGCGTGATGATGGCCGTTTCTTGGCTGGATGGCTCCTGTAGCAGTGTCACGGGCGGAAAGACGTAGTCGCCTTCGCTGATGCCGGCCGTAGGCTCCTTCTTTCTGATAGGAGCCACGGGAATGGCCACCGGAGCGGGCGCGGGTGTCGATACTTCCGGCGTTGGTTCGCCTACGGGTTCGATCCGCTCCGGGACAGCCACCAGCGCCGCTTTGATCTCTTTCAGGTTCCTCGACGAACTCCTCGTAGAGGCTTCTGCCGGCATTGGAACAACCAGTCGGGCCATCGGCGTGCCAGCCGACTTGAAACCGACTTCCCGGTAAAGCGCTGTTACCGAATTTGCCGGCGCATGAAACTCCGGTGCCTGCCAGCGCGGCGCGGGGGCGAGAAAGTTTATCTCCGCTTCCATATCCATCGCATTCCAGAATACTTCGTCTGAAACATGGAAGGCAAAGTTCGAGTGCTGGACCGTTGCCTCTGTCACCCCTGCTGGCCCGACGTTCTCATCAGCCGGGAAGCAAGCTAGATCGATGTCGGTCACCTCCGCAAGAACCGGCGGGATATCGTTTGGCGTCTCGACTTCCTGCCTCAACCGCAGCGAAAGCATCCGGATACCGGAAGGCGCCTCATATCCATAATCACCTGCAACTGCGTCATGGGTTTGTAGACCTTCAGCGACAACAGCAACGTCCACAGCCAACTCAGCGACCGCAGGAATCGCGACACTCGCCGTTTCGACTTCCTTCTTCACATCGGTAGCCGAACGCTTCGAATAGACGCTTTCCGGCGTCCGGGTGAAGCGAACGTTTGGTCCGAGAACGAAAGCGCTTTGCCAGACCGGCGCTTCTCCCCGACCCTCTATTTCCGCCATGGCATCCGTATCGGCGCCGATTGCGTTTTCCTCAGGCGTCACGTCGGCCGGAGCGCCATAGATACGGCGCTGAAGCTCCGTCCGGGCGTGATTGTCCGGGTCTGCGGGCTGCTCTCCCGTGTGATCGAAGGGGTTCGAAAAATTGGTTCGGGAAAGACGCATAGGGACCTGCTCACTCATAATTCACGGGCAATGGGCACACCCTTTTCAATAGAAAATAAAGGTTAATCAGCCCTTTCTAGCCTGCCTTTCTCACAGAATTTCCATTGGCCCTCGCAAGTGCCATCAGCATTGGGCCGATGGCGAATTCCCCCTTTTCAGCCCGTCGCGTCAGATCACGCAGATAGCCCCCGGCCGAGTTGATCTGCCCTGCCCGCTCGAGAATGCAGGCAATGACGGTCGCCGCATTTTCCGGTCCGAGGGTCTCGCAGGCCTGCTGATAGGCATCGGGGCTGACGCCGAGCATCGAACGCACGACAACTGCCGCTGCCATGAGATCGCGCCAGGAAGAAATCGTCCCGCCGGAACCATAGGCGATGATCTCCGGGCACGCCTGGAGAACCAGAGCCAGCGGAAATGACTTGATCGCGCCCATCGGTGCAGGTTGACGCGGTTCACCGGCAGTTGGCCGCCTCCTTGGTTGGCTCAAGCGATACCCCTCGGCCCCTCCTTCATTCGCCACGACGGGTCCCTCTGGCTCCTCCACGGGAATTTCGCCCTGCTTCTGTTCGAAGCATGGTTCAAGATCAGATATAGAGTCGTTATTTGAATTCTGTATGTGCCGATCACTTTGGAAGGGATTGCCGTTCATATTTGTGGATTTTAGCTGCGTTTCCAGTTGGTTGACGATCTCTTCGCGCAGCATTTCCATTTCGTCGAGGGCTGCCGCCAACACGTCCTGGACTGGCGCGCGTGGAATTGCCGTGACCAATGCGCGAAAATGCAGGTTGATCATTTCCCAGTCGCCCTTTGCACCCTCCTCCACCGCAGCTTCAATCAGCTTGGCGATATCCCGCCGGCAGAGCGTCAGCCGCTCGCGCAGGCGCTGGAGGTGCAGGCGTTCCGAGGTGACTTGGGCTGCAAGGTGCTGAATTTCGTTGGCGCGAGCGAGAAGTGGCGCCAGCGAGAACCCGAAGGCCTCGTCAATCGAGCCTGCGTCATTCCTGCGCACGTAGCGTTTGCCATTGGGGCTGTCCTTGCGGACGATCAATCCAGCCTCGACCAGCACCGCCAGGTGCCGCCTGATCGTCTGTTCTGTCATGCCGTGCGAACGCAGCGACAGTTGCGCGTTGGATGGGAAGACGACGAGCCCCTGGGCTTCCGACAGATCATCCTTAGGGTAGAAGCTCAAAAGCGCGTTCATGACCGCAAGCGCCCGATCGGTGACGCCGATCAGCGGCCTTGCCTCGCAAAGCGCCCGATAGAGTTTCCATTTGTCGACCGTCTTGCCGTCTTCGATTTCCTGCGCCATGACCTGATTGGCCAACATGCCAAGCGTCATCGCCCGCCGCCCAAAGGGCGTCGCCACACTTCCACCTTCCATCGCCTCTGCCTTTCATTGGGGCAAAGCTGTCCAGCTCGTCAAAATGACGCCGATCTCAATGAAGAGACTTGACTACGATTCCAGGAAGTGTGATTCTCTCAGTCGCCAAACAGTCGAGAAGGGCTTCCGGAATGCATTTCGGGGGCCTTTTTCTTTGCCGATTTTTCTCTTGTGCCTATCCTTCGATAGCGGTTGATCTTGAGGCGCCCACAATGGGCGCCCGGTGTAAGCTAGTGTCGGCCGTCGGTCGTCCGACTGGCCGTGAAATCCGCATAAAGTGCGTCCAGCCGATCAGCGAGATAGCTGCCAAAATCGGGCACCTGCCGCTCATCGAAAACGATCCGGGTCTGGACATCGTCGCGCTCGATCCGCGCGGCCTTCTTGCCCTGCGGATTCTTCCATTCCTGCGCCTTCGGCTTTCTCTTAGCCGGTTCTGCGCCCAGCGCCTCGAACACACGGCCAAATCGCGTGTCGCTGTCGACCGCCAGAAACTGCGCCTCGGTGATCAGGCCATCCAGGCTGTTCTGTTTCCGCTCCATTCGCTCGGCTAATGCCGCCCAGCGTGCCCGGCCCGCCTTTGGCGCCGGACCGATCGCCTGCACCAGGTATTCGGGTATACTGCGCGCGATCGAAATGTAGCGGCTCAGGTCTCCCTTGTCGGTCGAGAGCGCCGCCATGATCGTTGTCCGATCGAACCCGCCATCCTCGAGGCGCCGGGCGAACTGGGCTTTCTCGATGTAGGACAGATCCTGCCGATCGAGATTTTCCTTGCCCTGGGCGATGACCAGCTCGTTGTCCGTCAGCGTCTGGACAATGGCCCTGACGGGCTTGCCGAGCATGGCAGCTGCCCGCAAACGCCTGCGGCCATAGGCAACCTGGAAACGTCCGGGCGTGGCGGCCTGAGGCCGTACCAGGATCGGAACCTGCTGGCCATTTTCGCGGATGCTGTCGACCAGTGCCTCGAAGCCGGGATCAACCGTTATCGAAATGCGATCGCTGACGGAGGAACTGTCGATCTGTGACGGTTCCAGATCGACGACTACTGAGCCGGAGGCCAGCTGTTCCTGCAGCTTTGCGGCGCTGCGCGCGCCCTCCGTCATTTCCTGAAGGGACGCACCCATGGCCGAGATAGCGCCCGTGCGGACGCGATCAGTGTTTTTCTCGACGCCTGCGACCGGCGCCGATCCCTCTGGCTTTCGCATGAACAGCGTGTTGACGGTATCTTTTCGGCTCACGACAGATCATCCTGATTTGGAAATTCCATGGGCGTTCCGCTTCCGTTGCGGCCTGCGTTGGGAACTCCCAACGGCTTTGATTGGCCCGTGGCAAACCCGCGAGTGGCCGGGCGTAGGCGATGCGCCGAAGCTCTCCCGGCGACGGTCGCGCGGGCATAGCCAGCCCGCTGAACGCGTATCGTTGGGAGTTCCCAACAAAATGAGACGAGGGAGGGGAGGGCTATCATTTCGGCGTTCGCCCCCATGCTTGTCGAATGAGGGATTCGATTTCGCCATTGACGGCGTCGAGTGCTTCCATTGCCCGGTCATAGGTCGAACGGGTCAGGTTTTCCCGGCCGATCTCGTAGAGCGTCTGCTTCGTCAAACCGGCATCCGAAACGGCAGCCGACTTCACCATCGGGTTGGTCATGACGTGGTCGTCGAACAGATTGCGCAGGAGAGCGGCAACCTTGGTCTGCGGCGCGTCCTGCGGTTCGTAGCGGGTCAGCAGATAGCGGATGAAATCATACTTCAACTCGCCGCCCGCCTCGCGGACGACGGCGAGCAGATCATGCGTCATCAGAAGAAACTGGCTCATCGATGCCACGTCGAGCATCTGCGGATGAACCGTCACGACCATCGACGTGGCGGCACAGAGGCCGCTCAGAGTGAGGTAACCAAGTTGCGGCGGGCAGTCGATCACGACAACATCGTAGCTATCGGCAATCTCGTCGAGGGCGCGCGCAACCCGTGTGAAGAAAATCCCATCGCCATCACGAGAACCACCTGTCAGTGCACGCGGCGTCGTGTGTTCGAACTCCATCAGTTCGAGATTGCCGGGGACGAGATCGAGGCCGTCGAAATAGGTGTTGCGGATGACATCCGCCAGCGGACGCTTTTCCTCATCGTAGCGAATGGCTGCGTAAAGCGTCTCGTTCGCGCCGACGTCGGTTTCCGGCAGAACGCCGAGCAGGGCGGAGAGGCTCGCCTGCGGATCGAGATCGACCGCAAGGACGCGGTAACCCTGCAGCGCCAAATATTGGGCGAGGTGAACCGAGGTAGTCGTCTTGCCGGAGCCGCCCTTGAAATTGGTGACGGCAATGACCTGAAGGTGGTCATCGGGACCGCGGCGTGGCACAAAATTATAGGCCTCGCGCCCCCGCGCCGTCTGTGCAAGCTTCTGGCGCAGTTCGTTGATCTGCGGCAGCGTATAAAGCCGGCGCCCATTGCTGCTAAGATCAGGCTGCGGCCCTTCGCCGGCGAGGGTCATCTTGCGCAGCGTCGAATCCGATACGCCCATCAGCCGGGCAGCCTCACCGGAAGTAAACCGGCGCAATGTCTTGTTGGCCGTTGGCGGGAACAGGGCCTCGCTGATCGCCTGGAGTTGCGAACTTATAATCGCCGCATGATCTCCGATCGTTTCATCGACGGTCTTGCGCTCAATCTTGGTCGCTCGAATTGCGTTGCTCACGTTCAAAAACTTTCGTCACGGTAAAATGGCCGGATGGGAGATATAACCGTGACGATACGCAACGCAACGATTCGTGCAAGAAGTTATTGGTTAACAGAAGGTTAGGCTTACGGGGTGCGAAAAAGAATCCGCCCTCATCCGCAACGCGATTCAGCCATGAATCCAAAGCCTTCCTCTCTATCACGAAAGAGCCGTGCCGCCGGAAACCCAGCTCGATGTTTTGTGTGAGCTATCCGCCCGGTACGGGCCAATACGGACGCAAGGACCATCGCCGCACGCGACTCACACAAACCTCGGCGCATTCAATCACGATTCGCGCGGCCATGCCGCGCTCGCAGAACGTCTTGAGAGCCGCCTCGGACCGCAAGCGGGGAAGAGGGGAGGGCAAACGTTTTCTAATCAGATTCATAATCAGATGCTTATGGAATCCCGTTCGTTATTTCATTTTACATTACCATTCCGCATGACAAACTAGCCCAACTGTAATGTCAGTCATTGAGTGTCGGCTCTCGGGAGCATGCCGGCCGTCCAGGGAGGAAAATATGAAACGGGTCATCATCGCCGCGTTCGCGGCCGTCATCATGGGCAGTGCGGCCTATGCGGACACGATCAAGATTGGCGTCGTCGGCCCGTTCTCCGGGCCGTTCGCGCTGCAGGGCAAGAATTTCAAGGCCGGCATCGACGCCTATATGGCAATGAACGGCGCGACGGTCGGCGACGATACGATCGAAATCATCTACCGCGACCTGCCGGCGCCCGACCCGGCCCAGTCCAAGGCGCTTGCACAGGAGCTGGTCGTCAAGGAGAAGGTGCAATATCTCGCCGGTTTCTATTTCACCCCGGATGCGATGGCCGTCACGCCGATCCTGAAGCAGGCGAACGTACCGCTGGTCGTGATGAATGCCGCGACGTCCGCGATCGTCACCAAGAGCCCCCTGGTCGTGCGAACCTCCTTCACGACCTGGCAGACCTCTACGCCGATCGCCAAGGTTGCACATGATGCGGGCGTCGCCAAGGTTATCTCCGTCGTCAGTGATTATGGTCCGGGCGTTGATGCTGAAAATGCGTTCAAGGCCGGTTTCGAGAAAGAGGGCGGAGCGGTCGTCGAAGCGATCCGCATGCCGCTTTCCACCAACGATTTCAGCCCGATCATGCAGCGTATCAAGGATTCCGGCGCGCAGGGCGTCTTCGCCTTCCTGCCGTCCGGCCCAACGACGCTCGGCTTCGTCAAGGCTTACAATGAAAATGGCCTGAAGGACGCCGGCATCAAGTTCTTCGCTCCAGGCGACCTGACGCAGGAATCCGACCTGCCCGCCCTTGGAGACGCGGCACTCGGGATCCAGACGACATTCCACTATGCAGTTTCCCATGACTCTGCGGAAAACAAGGCCTTCGTCGAAGCCGCATCAAAAGCCATCGGCAATCCCGCGGAACTCTCCTTTCCGTCGATCGGCGCCTTTGATGGCATGAACGTCATCTACAAAATGATCGAAGCGACCGGCGGAGAGCAGGATGCCCAGAAGGCGGTCGATGCCGTCAAGGGACTGTCATGGGTAAGCCCCCGCGGGCCGGTCTCGATTGATCCGGAAACGCGTCACATCACGCAGAACATCTATCTGCGTGAAGTCACCAAGGCGGATGACGGCACGTACTACAACAAGGAAATCCAGACATTCGAGAAACAGGGCGACCCCGGCCTCGCTGCAGCCAAGTAAAGCCGGCGGCACGCTGCCCGGCGGTTTGACGCCCGGCTGGACTTCGGCCACCTTTCTCGACAGCCGGAAGGTGGCCGGCACTTCTCCAGTCTTCCCTCGCTAAAAGAGGGGAGGGGAGGGCGGTCCTCATTTCCCGCTGCGCTCACGGTATCGGAACAACTCGATGCAGACATTCTTCAGCATAGCCGTCGATGCGTTTGCCTATGGCATGGTGCTCTTCGTCATTTCCATTGGTCTTTCCGTGACCATGGGGCTGATGCGCGTCGTCAATCTTGCCCACGGCGCGTTTGCAATGATCGGCGGCTATATCGCCTCCTATGCGGCTCAAACACTCGGACTCGGTTATGCCGCCGCCATTCTCCTTGCCGTCGTCGGTACGGTGATCATCTCGATCCCGATAGAGCGGCTGCTCTATCGGCGCATCTATGGCGCCCCTGAACTGACGCAGGTGCTGATGACCATCGGCATCACCTTCTGCATCATCGGCATCGCCAACTACGTCTTCGGCCCCACCTTGAAGACGATCCCGTTGCCAACCGCATTACAGGGCTCCGCCGATCTCGGCTTTCGCTCGATTGCCACCCATCGACTCTTCGCCATCGTCTGCGGTCTGATCGTCGCCGGCGGTCTCTGGTACGCGATCGAGAAAACGGCCTTCGGCGTCAAGCTGCGCGCTTCGGTCGACAACGCCTCCATGGCGGCCGCCCTCGGGGTGCGCACCGAAATCATCTATGCGGTGAGTTTTGCAGTCGCAGTCGGGCTCGCAGCCTTCGGCGGCGTGCTCGGCGCCGAATTGCTACCGGTCGAACCCTATTATGCTCTGCGTTACATGGTGACCTTCCTGGTCGTCGTTTCCGTGGGCGGTGCGGGATCCATTCCGGGGGCCTTGCTCGCCTGCCTCGTCCTTGGCGGCATCGACACCACCGGCCGATATCTCATGCCGGAATTCGGCGAATTCTTCTTCTACCTCGCGGTTATCGCCATCATCTGCATTTTCCCGCGTGGTCTTGCCGGAAGGGCACGATAGGATGACAGTCATCATGCCCCACGAAACGGTCGCAACGACCGCCCGCCAAAGCCGCTCCATCGGCCGCGACCTGATCGGCGTCGGCGCCATCATCGCCGCCGCCGCCATCGGCTATCTCCTTTTCCCCGACAATCTGGCGCTGCTGACCCGTATCATCGCCATTGCTCTGCTCGTCCTGTCGCTCGACCTTGTCACCGGCTATTGCGGCGTCGCGACGCTCGGTCATGCGGCGCTGTTCGGCACCGGCGCCTATGCGGCCGGCATCATATCCGCCCATTACGGCATCACCGATCCACTGCTGATGACCCTGGCCGGGATCATAGGCGGCGCGGCAGCCGGGCTCGTCTGCGGCATCATCATCCTGCGGGCACACGGATTGCCGCAGCTCGTGCTGTCGATCGCGCTCATCTACCTCTTCCACGAATTCGCCAACAAGGCGTCCTCCTGGACCGGTGGTAGTGATGGCCTCTCCGGAATTTCGACCGATCCGCTGTTCGGGACCTTCGAGTTCGACCTCTGGGGCCAGACCGCCTATTTCTTCGGCGTCGCGCTTCTGCTCGCTGTCTTCATTCTCTTGCGTTTCCTCGTGCGTTCGCCCTTCGGCATGCTGTGTCGTGGCATCAAGGAAGACCCACTTCGCATCATGGCCATGGGCGCCTCGCCAAAGGTGACGCTGGTCAAGATGTATGTGATTTCCGGCGCGGTCGCCGGCGTCGGCGGCGCGCTCAATGCGATCTCGACGCAGGTCGTCGGCCTCGACAGCCTGTCCTTTACGCTGTCGGCAGAATCCCTGGTGATGCTCGTTCTCGGTGGCACCGGTTCGCTGTTCGGCGCGCTGACGGGCACCGTGGTCTTCATGCTGTTCGAAGATTATGTCTCCGCCGCCAATCCCTTCCACTGGCTGACGATGGTGGGTGCATTGCTGATTGCGGTGGTGCTGTTCGCGCCGAAGGGCCTCTACGGAACCGTCGCGGCCTTCATCGCTCGGCTGAAGGAGAACCGTCCATGAGCCCCGTCTTCGAAGTCCTCAACCTGAAAAAGGCCTTCAGCGGCCTTGCGGTTACCAATGATGTCACACTGTCCATGGCGCCCGGCGACCGCGTTGCACTGATCGGACCGAACGGCGCCGGCAAGACCACCTTCGTCAACCTTGTGACCGGCAATCTGCGGCCGGATTCCGGCGAGGTCCGCCTCAACGGCGAAACCGTCACCAGGATCGACGCGATCGGCCGGGTGCGTCGCGGACTGGTCCGTTCCTTCCAGGTCACCCGGCTGTTTCAGGACATGACGCCGGCCGAGCATGTTGCACTGGCGATCCTGCAGCGGGATGGAAAGGCAGGGGGGATGTTTGGCAACTTCCTGTCGATGCCCGACGTGATGGACGAGGCAAGCGCGCTCCTCGGCACGCTCGGCCTTGCCCATCTCATGCATCGCAAGGTGAGCGAGATCGCCTACGGCCAGCAGCGTCTGCTCGAGATCGCCGTCGCGCTGGCACTCAAGCCCAGGGTGCTTCTTCTCGACGAACCTGCCGCCGGCGTGCCTCAAAGCGATACCGGCCGCATCGAACAGGCGCTGGCCGACCTCCCGGCCGATCTCGCCGTGCTGATGATCGAGCACGACATGGATCTCGTCTTCCGCTTTGCCAAGCGCGTCATCGTGCTGGCCGCCGGAACCATCATCTTCGACGGCTCGCCCGCCGACGTCACCAAGGATGCCGCCGTGCGCGAGGCCTATCTCGGGAGCTATGCCAATGCCAGCCACGCCGCTTGAAGTCGAAAACCTGTCGGCCGGCTACGGCCCGACACGCGTCCTCGAAAACGTATCCTTTTCCGCTCCCGCCGGCGCAAGGCTTGCTGTTCTCGGTCGCAACGGCATGGGCAAGACGACGCTGCTTGCCACACTCGCCGGCCAGACGCGGCGCTACGACGGAAAGATCCGTATCGGCGAGACCGACGTCACCGGCATTTCAAGCGCCCTGCGCGCCCGCACCGGTCTGGGTTACGTCCCGCAGACGCGATGCATCTTCCCGTCCCTGACAGTCGAGGAAAACCTGTTCGTCGGCCTGAAGAACCGGCCGAAAAGCGATCTGCAGGAAGCCTACGCCATGTTTCCGCGCCTGTTCGAGCGCAAGGGGAACCTCGGCTCGCAACTGTCCGGCGGCGAACAGCAGATGCTGTCGACGGCACGGACCATCCTCGGTCGCCCGTCCGTGCTGCTGCTTGACGAGCCGCTCGAAGGCCTCGCTCCCGTTATCTGCGAGGAACTGATGAAAGCTTTCGCAGAACTCGCCAGGACCGGCGACATGACCATTCTACTGGTGGAGCAACGAATCCAAAGCGCGCTTGATTTCGCCGACCAAGTGATCGTGCTTGAAAGGGGCAGAGTGGCCTGGAGCGGCACGCCACAGGCGTTGGCCGGCGATCATGATGCGGTGGACCGCCTGCTCGGCGTCGGCGGACTCCATTGAGAAAAGCCGGGTGCGTATCCACATGGATTCGCCCGAACACTGGTCGCATAGCGTTTCACTGTGCAATTATTTTTGAACGCCGAGGAACCTTCCGCTCCGTCACGCATTACGTCGTCGGGTCGATTTCTGTCGACATCACCCACCGTGTCTTGCAACGATGAGAGGATGTACAGATGAACAGCCTGTTACCGCAACTTCATGAAGGCCATGCGCCAATCACTATGCACCAGTTGTTCCGTGATGCGCTTGAGGCCTATGACGACTGGGTCGATGGAGCGGATGCTCCCACCGTCTACTATCAGGGCATGCCGGTTCCGATCGCGGTGGTCTTCGACCACATGCGCGATTGCACCGATATCTTACCGAACAATATGGTGAGCGCCATTACCGAGCGGCTGACAAAACCCTGGAGCAGCAACAGCCCGCTTGACGAAATGACTTTTTCGACTGCCGCACGCGTCATGTGCGTTCTGATCAGAAAAAGAGAGATGCGGCGCAGCGGCAGCGACATCAACGCATTTATCCGCCGTTTTGAGAAGCTGCGCTCCGATCGTGCCGACGGCTGAGGTTTTGTGCGAGACAAGGCCAGATTCGATGCCGCTGAAAGCGGCCCGGCCAATCCGATCGAAATAAGTAACAGAAATATATCGGAAAATTACAGCGCGTGAAAACGGCTTGCTACCATGGGCACTCCGTGGTTAAAATGATAAAATACATAGAGTATGCCGTATATTTGTGAACTGGCGTTTGAGTGACACTGCCAAGGTTCAACAATCCAGCCGCATGATGCGGGGGAGGGGATGATATGACGGTTCACGGTTTCTCGCCGCCCCACAGTCACGGCGGCCAGCCTCTGCAGATCGCCGTCGTCGGCCGGGGTTTTTCCGGTCTGATGATGGCGATCGCACTCCTGAAGTCAGTCAGCCAGCCGTTTCAGCTGCGCATGTTCGATCCGCAACCGATCATCAGCGGTGGCCAGGCTCTTGCGACAGCGCGATCGACGGAAATCCTGAATAGCCGCGCTCGCGATCTCTCCGTCTCGACCGGCGAGCCCAAGGATTTCACCCGCTGGCTTCAGGCCAATGCGGATTTTCGAGGGGCGGTCTCCGCTGCCATTCCCGGCTTCGGCCAGATCTTCGTGCCGAAATCCACCTTCAGCGATTATGTCTATCAGCGTTTTTCGGAGGCGCTCGCCCAGCGCACCGATGTCAGTGTCCAGATGTCCAACGAGGGCGTTGCGCGAATTAGGCTCAACGACAACGGCCTCTTCACGCTTGGCTTGGCCGATGGCAACGAAGCCGTCTACGACACGGTCGCGCTGGCAACCGGCTACGGGTTGAAAGCCCCGGAAAAGCATGAGCAGGGTTTCGACACGGTCCTCAAAGGCCCCTCCGAGGCAACGCGGCATGTCGTGGTCATGGGCAACGGTCTGCGGGCGGTGGATCAGGTGCTGCAGTTGCGTGACGGCGGGTTTGCCGGGCGGATCACGATCCTGTCGCGCCGCGGCTTCCTGCCACAGCCGCATACGAGAATGCCGGCTGACGCCGTCTTCCCGTCCCAGCCGATGCCCTCGCAGCTTCGCAATATCGTCCGCTTCGTTCGCAATGCCTGTGCCGAGGCCGAGGAAAACGGTTGGAGCTGGCAGGCCGCGATGAACGGCCTGCGCAAACGTGCCCGCACGCTATGGGCTTCATTGCCGCCGAGCGAAAAGCGGCAGTTCAACCGCCACCTGAGAGCAATCTACGACAGCCATCGCAACAGGCTGCCTGCCGACGTGCATGCGCGGCTCGAGCGCGAACTGGCCAGCGGCATGACGGAAATGAAGCGCGGCACGACACTGAAACGCATCCCCGGCGGCCTTGTGGTGCGTTGGGCCGGTCAGTCGACCGAGGAGCATTTTGCCGCCGACGACGTCATCGACTGCCGGTGCCTTTCACCCGATTTGAAAGACCCTGTCGTCGCCGACCTGCTGCAAGCGGGCCTTGCGACCACGGACGAGCTCGATCTCGGCCTGGCAGTCAACCCGGCCGGGGAGTTGCTGACGCCCAAGGGCCGGCCTGTCGGCCTGTTTGCCATCGGTCCGCTCGGCCTCGGCTCGCTGCCGGATATCGATCTCGTTCCCGAAATCGTCACACAGACCTATGCCGCAGCAACACTGATCGATGCGCGATCACGGCCGCAGTTGCAGGCGGGCTGACTGCAGGCTGCAGGTGCTCAAGGGGTAGCCGATGCCGCGACCTTCCCGTCGCGGCACAAATTTCCGTCGCGTAAACCCGACAATCAGCCCGTGAACGTAACGCCTCACGATGAGCGTCTTCGAGAACGGATTTTTCATAGCCAATAAAATTTATAGACATAATTGTTTTGTTGTCGGCACCGATCCCGGAAAGACTATGCTCCAACTGCCAATTCGTAATCCGTACACTCTGGAGACAATCGCAATGAGCACCGTTCCGGAAAAAATCGACGTTCTCTGGTTTCTGCCGACCCATGGCGACAGCCGCTATCTCGGCACGTCCATCGGCGGCCGCAACGTTGATCTCAACTATCTGAAGCAGATCGCCCAGGCCGCAGACAATCTTGGCTATTATGGCGTCCTGATCCCGACCGGGCGCAGTTGCGAGGACAGCTGGATCGTCGCCTCTGCGCTCGCGCCGCTGACCGAGAAGCTCCGCTTCCTCGTTGCCGTCCGTCCCGGACTGCTCAGCCCGACGCTTGCCGCCCGCATGACCGCAACGCTCGACAGGATCTCCAGCGGCCGCCTTCTCATCAACGTGGTGACCGGTGGCGACCCGACCGAAAACAAGGGCGATGGCATCCATTATTCCCACGAGGAACGCTACGAGGTTACCGAGGAATTCCTCGATATCTACAAGGCGGTCCTGCGCGGCGAGGACGTCACCGTCAAGAACAAGCATTTCGACATCGAGGATGCAAAACTCCTCTTTAGGCCATTCCAGGATCCGCATCCGCCGCTCTATTTCGGGGGCTCCTCCGGCGTCGGCCAGCAGGTCGCCGCCCGCACGATCGACAAGTATCTCACCTGGGGCGAGCCGCCCGAGGATGTCGAGAAGAAGATTGCCGAGGTGAGGGCGCTGGCGGATGCCGAAGGCCGCAAGGTCACGTTCGGCATCCGGCTTCACGTCATCGTCCGCGAGACCGCCAAGGAGGCCTGGACCGCAGCCGACGAGCTGATCAAATATGTCGATGACGACACGATCGCTGCAGCACAGAAAGTCTTCCAGCGCATGGACTCGGTCGGCCAGAGCCGGATGAGCAAGCTGCATGGCGGCCGCAAGGACAAGCTGGAAATCAGCCCGAACCTGTGGGCCGGTGTCGGGCTCGTGCGCGGCGGCGCCGGCACCGCACTGGTCGGCGATCCCGACCAGGTGAAGGCGCGTATCGACGAGTACCGCCAGATCGGCATCGACACTTTCATCCTGTCCGGCTACCCGCATCTGGAAGAAGCCTATAATTTCGGCGAACTCGTACTGCCGAACCTGCCGCTCAACCATCCGGTCAAGACCCATTCCGCAGGCGCTAACACCGGGCCTTTCGGTGAAACGATCGCCGGAGACCACCGCCCGGCGCTCAAGGTTTCGCAGTCCTGATTGACCCAGCTCAAAGCCCCCGGTGTTTCTCTTTGGAGAAATATCGGGGGTTTCGCATTTTTATCGGCCAGGCACGATTAAACGGTGATGTTCAACCGTTAACCAGCCCAGAGACCATGGATCGGTCGCTGCCCGTTTCGGTTGACAAATTGCAGGCAAGCCTGAAAAGTAAACCCGGTCAAACGGCAGCGTTGGGGAGGACTTATGTCTATGCGCGCGTTTATCCGGTTTTCAGCGATCATCGCCAGTACCCTGCTCTTTTCACCCGCGATTCAAGCGGCAGAAACAGGCCGGCATATCGTCACGACGCAGAATGGCGACTATTTCGGTTTTGACCTGCGCACCGAGCAGAATGTCTCGCTCGACCAGTGCGAGAAGGTCTGCATCGCCGATGCCTCCTGCCGCGCCTTCACCTACAATCCAAAGGTGAAATGGTGCTTCCTCAAATCCGACTACAACAAGCTGAACACCTTCAATGGCGCTATCGCCGGCAAGATCGTCGAAGCCTCCTCGAGCGAGCCGGATATTGGCGCGCCGCCGGCGCTGCCGTTCCTCACCCAACAGCAGCTTGACGATGCCCGCAGCGCCAAGGACAGGCTGGCGCTGGAGCCGGACCAGGAAGGGCAGGGGATCAAGGGCCTGACCGCCACCGCCTACCGAGAACTCACGGCCGGCAACGTCGCTCCCGCCTTGAAAGCCTTCCAGGGGGCACTGTCGATCACCCCGGACGACAGCGCGCTGTGGATCGAAGCAGCACGAGCCGCCAATCGCGTCTACGGCAATACCGACTTTGCCGTCCAGGCATCGCTCGCCGCCATCAATGGCTACCAGCTGACCCGCACGGCACAGTCCCGCGCCGACGCTCTCGCCGTACTCGCAAAGGCGCTGGAAAGCTCGGAGAACTTCCGCTCGGCCCTCAGCGCCTACAGGGCGAGCCTTGCCATGGTCGAGGCAAAGACGGTCCGCACCGCCTATGTCAGCCTGAAAACCCGTCAGGGCTTCCGCGTCACCGAGCATACGATCGATTCCGACAGCGCCACTCCGCGGGCTTGCGTCCAGTTTTCCGAGCCGCTGGTCAAGGCGGGCGTCGATTACACGCCATTCGTGACACTCGACGGAGCGCCCCCCAAGGCGCTCGAAGCCAAGGCCAGCGAAATCTGCGTCGAGGGACTGAACCACGGCCAGCGCTACAAGCTCGCCTTCCGTCAGGGCCTGCCGTCGTCCATCGCGGACGAGCCACTGGAAGCCCAGGTAAGCCTCGACGTCTACATTCCGGACCGTGCAGCGATGGTGCGCTTCACCGGCGACAGCTTCGTGCTGCCGGGAACCGCCCGCCGCGGCATCCCGATCGTCTCCGTCAACACCACCAGCGCAAACCTCAAGCTCTATCGTATCGGCGATCGCAATATCGCCTCGCTGCTGACCACCTCGCAATTCCTGACCCAGCTCGACGGATATAGCGCCCAGCGCATCCAGGACGAAAACGGCGAGATGGTCTGGCAGGGCTCGATCGATATCTCCACCGACCTGAACAAGGAAGTGGTGACGAGCTTCCCCGTCGATGAAGCGCTGCCGCAGCGCAAGCCCGGCGTCTATGTCTTGACCGCCGTTTCCGGCACGGGAGCGACAAACGAATGGGATAGCCAGGCGACGCAGTGGTTCGTCGTTTCCGATATCGGCCTCTCCACCTATTCCGGCACCGACGGGCTGAGCGTCTTTGCCCGGTCGCTGGCAACGGCCAAGCAGCTTGCCGGCGTAGAACTGACCCTGCTTGCCAAGAACAACGACATTCTCGGCACCGCGACGACCGATGCCGATGGCCGTGCGACCTTCGATGCCGGTCTGCTGCGCGGCACAGCCGCCATGACCCCTGCAGTGATCACGGCCAAGGGCGGCAATGAGGACTTCGTGTTCCTCGACTTGACCCGCGCCGGCTTCGACCTGTCGGACCGCGGCGTCACCGGCCGCGCCGCCCCGGGCGCGATCGACGTTCTGACCTGGACGGAGCGCGGCATCTATCGTGCCGGCGAGACGGTGCACGTTTCGGCACTCGCCCGCGACAGCGCTTCCGTCGCGATCGAGAAATTGCCGCTCACTTTCATCTTCAATCGCCCCGACGGTGTCGAGGACCGTCGCGTCGTCAGCGATGGCGGGCAGGCGGGCGGCTATACGCTCGACCTCCCCTTGCAGCCGAACGCCATGCGCGGCACGTGGACCGTTCAGATCTTCACCGATCCGAAGGGCACGGCCATCAGCGAGAAGCAGTTCCAGGTCGACGACTTCGTGCCCGATCGGATCGAGTTCGATCTGGCAAGCACCGTCAAGCAGATCGAACTCGACAAGCCGACACCGATCACCGTCGACGGCCGCTTCCTCTATGGCGCGCCAGCAGCCGGCCTCGAGTTGGAAGGCGAAGTCAGCCTCAAGCCGACGCGCGAGAGCACCGACTTCAAGGGATACTTCTTCGGTCTGGCCGACGAAGAAGCAACCGAAGACAGCCGCACGTCTCTGGAGGCGCTGGAACCGCTCGACGAGGATGGCAAGGCCACCTTCGACGTGAACCTCACCGACACGCCTTCCACCACGCAACTGCTGAACGCCAACATCACCGTGCGTGTCCAGGAGGCCGGCGGACGTGCCGTCGAGCGGTCCCTGACGCTGCCCGTCAGGCCGCAAGGCACGATGATCGGCATCAAGCCGGAATTCAGCGGCGAGCTTGCCGAAAATGCGATCGGCAAATTCCATGTCATAACCATCGACCAGAACGGCGAGAGACAGGCCGCATCAGGCCTGACCTGGAAGCTGCTGCGCGTCGAGCAGGACTATCAATGGTATCGCGACGGTACGGCATGGAAATACGAGCCGGTTATTTCGACCAAGCAAGTGTCTAGCGGCAAGCTCGACGTTACAAAGGGCGGCGGCGAAATTTCGCTTTCGGCCGATTGGGGCCGCTACCGGCTGGAAGTCGAGACTGCCGATGCCGACGGGCCGACATCGAGCGTCGAGTTCGATTCCGGCTGGTATGTCGCCACCACGTCGACGGAAACGCCGGACGGACTTGAAGTCGCCCTCGACAAAGAAAACTACGCGATTGGTGAGACGGCCAAGCTCCGGATCTCGCCACGCTTCGCCGGCGAAGTGCTCGTGACCATCGGTTCGGAAAAACTGCTTTCCACCAGGACCGCGACGATTCCGGTCGAGGGTGGCGAGGTCGATATTCCGATCACGGAGGATTTCGGCGCCGGTGCCTATGTCACGGCCACGCTCTATCGACCCGGCGACGCGCAGGAAAGCCGCATGCCGATGCGCGCCATCGGCATAAAATGGCTGGCCGTCGATCCGGCCGACCGCAAGCTCTCCGTCAAGCTCGACCTGCCGGAAAAGACACTGCCGCGCCAGACCCTCAACATTCCGGTTGAAGTCGCAGGCGCCGGAGTGGGCGAGGAAGCCTATGTCACGGTTGCAGCGGTCGATGTCGGTATCCTGAACCTCACGCGTTACGAGGCGCCCGATCCGGATGGCTGGTATTTCGGCCAGCGCCAGCTCGGCCTTGAAATCCGCGACCTCTACGGTCGGCTGATCGACGGTTCGCTGGGCGCCACCGGACGGCTACGCACCGGCGGCGACGGCGGCGAGATGCCGCTGCAAGGAAACCCACCGACCGAAAAGCTGGTGGCCTTCTTCTCCGGTCCCGTCCAGCTCGATGCGAGTGGCAAGGCGATCATCAGCTTCGACATTCCGCAGTTCAACGGCACCGCCCGTGTCATGGCGGTGGCGTGGTCAAAGAGGGGCGTCGGCCATGCCGCTGCCGATGTCATCATCCGCGATCCGGTCGTGGTGACGGCGAGCCTGCCGCAATTCCTGGCACCCGGCGACAAGGCCGAGTTGCGCCTGGATATCGCCAATACCGACGGCCCGACCGGCGACCTCAATCTCAAGGTGACCAGCAGTTCCTCCGTGGTTATCGACAGTGCAGAGGCCGAGCAGACGTTCCGCGTCAATCCGGGCGGAAAATTCGACCTGACGCTGCCGCTCTCCGGCGTTCATCCCGGCGACGGTGCGATCTCGATCGAGCTGACCAGCGCCGACGGCCTGTCGCTGCAGCAATCCGTCTCGGTTCCGGTGCGGCCCGCATCCCTGCCTGTGACGACACGTCATCCGGTGACGATCGAGCCGAACGCCAGCCTGAAGGTGGACGGCGAACTGCTGGCAGAAAGCATGCTGCAGGGATCGGCAGTCAGCATCAGCGTCACGCGCTCGGCCGCCTTCGACATTCCGGCGCTGCTCACCTCGCTCGACCGCTACCCCTATGGCTGCGCCGAACAGACGACCAGCCGGGCGCTGCCGCTGCTCTATCTCAGCGAGCTTGCCACGAAATCTGGCCTGCCCGAAGATGGTGATGTCCAGAAGCGGGTGCAGGAGGCGATCTACCGCGTTCTCTCCTACCAGTCGTCGACGGGCAGCTTCGGTCTCTGGGGTCCGGGTTCCGGCGATCTCTGGCTGGACTCCTATGTCACCGACTTCCTGACCAGGGCCCGCGAGCAGAAATATCAGGTCCCGGATCAGGCGATGGTTCAGGCGCTCGACAATCTGCAGAACGCGCTGAGCTACGACGTCGACGTCAAGAGCCAGGGCAACGAGATCGCCTATGCTCTCTATGTGCTGGCACGCAACCGCAAGGCTGCGATCAGCGACCTGCGCTATTACGCCGACACGAAGCTCTCCGAGTTCCCGACGCCGCTGTCGAAGGGACATCTGGCCGCGGCGCTGGCGCTTTACGGCGATGCGCAACGCTCGCAGAGCATTTTCGGCGACGCGTTGCAGATGTCGACAAGCACGAATGCCAGCCTCCTCGACCGGTCCGACTACGGCTCGCCGCTTCGTGACAATGCAGCGGTGCTGACATTGGCGGCCGAAAGCCGGCCTGTGCCTGCGATCATTCCGCAGCTTGCCAAGATCGTCGCCGGCGAATGGGAAAAACAATCCTATACGAGCACACAGGAACAGATGTGGACCCTGCTTGCCGCCCGCGCGATCCAGGGCGGGGATCAGGACCTTAAGCTCGATATCAACGGAACGGCGCGCAGCGGCGGCTATGCCGCTCGCCTGAGCGGCGATGAAATCCTCGACCGGCCGATCACGATCAGCAACCGGTCCAGCGATCCGGTCGCCGCCGTCGTGACGACGGTTGCCGCGCCCGCCCTCCCGTTGCCCGCCGGCGGCAATGGCTTCACGATCGAGCGCACTTACTACACGCTCGATGGCGAGGAAGCCAACGTCACCCAGGCGAAACAGAACGAGCGCTATGTCGTCGTCATCAACGCGACGGAAAGCAATGCCTGGCCGTCGCGCGTGCTGATCAGCGACCTCTTGCCGGCCGGCTTCGAGATCGACAATCCGACGCTGGTCGATAGCGCCAAGCTGTCGAACTTCGAATGGATCGGCGAAGTCGAGGCTGCCCATACCGAGTTCCGCAGCGACCGCTTCGTCGCCGCCTTCGACCGCACGAGCGGCGACAACCGGGCAATCACCGTCGCCTATGTCGTGCGTGCCGTCACGCCGGGAACCTACGACCATCCGGCGGCCAACATCGAGGACATGTACCGGCCGCAGTTTTCCGCGCGCACCGCCATGGGGCGCATGGAGGTTCAGGCGGTCGAATAATGTCGCTCTGGTGGAAAACCTCTGCCGCGCTTTCCTGCCTCGCACTCCTGTGCGGGGCAGCGATCGCGGGCCTCTGGGCTGCCGATCGCGCCTACCCGCCGCCGCTCGACAAGGCGAAAACCGTCTCGGCCGAAGTTCTCGACGCCGACGGCCAGCTTTTGCGGGCCTTCGCCACCCCGGAAGGCCGCTGGCGGCTGAAGACGACGGCAAAGGATGTCGATCCGCAGTTCATCCGCATGCTGGTTGCCTATGAGGACCAGCGTTTCTGGCAGCATGGCGGCGTCGATCCCTGGGCGCTGATGCGCGCCGCCTGGCAGTTCGCCTCCCACGGCCGGATCGTCTCCGGCGCCTCGACGCTGTCCATGCAGGTGGCGCGGCTGATCGAACCGCGGGAGGGGCGTTCCTTCACCGCGAAACTTCGCCAGCTTGCCCGCGCCATCCAGATCGAGCGCCGCCTGAGCAAGGCCGAAATCCTCGATCTCTATTTGACGCACGCTCCCTATGGCGGCAATCTCGAGGGCATCCGCGCCGCAAGCCTTGCCTATTTCGGCAAGGAACCGCGACGCCTGACGGTCTCGGAAGCCGCATTGCTGGTGGCGCTCCCGCAACTGCCGGAAAAGCGCCGGCCCGATCGGCATCTGAAAGCAGCCGAGACGGCACGCCAACGCGTGCTTGAACGCATGGCCGTTTCCTCCGTTATCGGGGAAGGGGAGGCGGAACGCGCGGCCTCCGTTGCCGTTCCGGACCGCCGCTTGCAACTGCCGACCTTTGCCGCCCATGTCGCCGAAGCCGCCCTGCGCAGGCAACCCAAGGCCGTCCAGCACCAGACGACGCTGCGGCGCTCTATCCAGAAAGGCCTGGAAACGGTGGCGAAGGACGCCGCCGCCAAGCTCGGGCCGAAAGTGTCGATTGCCATGGTCATGGCCGATGCACACACTGGCGAGATTGTCGGCGAACTCGGCTCAGCGGATTACTTCGATGCCAGCCGCTCCGGATGGATCGACATGACTCGTGTTTCGCGATCGCCGGGGTCCACGCTCAAACCCTTCATCTATGGTCTTGCCTTCGAGGAGGGCCTTGTTTCCCAGGAAACGATCATCGAGGATCGCCCCGCCGATTTCTTCGGCTATCGCCCGCGCAATTTCGACATGACCTACCAGGGCGATGTCAGCATCCGGCAGGCACTGCAATTGTCGCTCAACGTGCCGGCCGTGCGACTGCTCGATGCTGTCGGCCCGAGCCGGATGATGATGCGGTTCCGGCGCGCGGATGTCAGGCCGATCCTGCCGCCCAACGAGGCGCCTGGCCTTGCGATCGGTCTTGGCGGCCTCGGCATCAATCTGAAGGACCTGGTGCAGCTCTACGCGGCCTTGACCAATCGCGGCAAACCCATGCGGCTTGGCGACGGCATCCAGGATCAGCCGGGGCAGATCGAAGGCGAACCGCTTCTCGATCCCACTGCTACCTGGCAGATCGCCGATATTCTCTCGGGCGTCTTGCCGCCGGCAGGCGCCGTCCAGCGCGGCATCGCCTACAAGACCGGCACGAGCTACGGCTACCGCGATGCCTGGTCAGTCGGGTTCGATGGCCGCTACGTGCTCGGCGTCTGGGTCGGCCGCCCAGACAATGGCGCGGTTCCGGGCTTGACCGGCTACGGCACGGCCGCACCGATCCTGTTCGAAGGCTTTGCCAAATCCGGCGTCGCCATCACGCCGCTGCCGCGGGCGCCTGCCGGGGCCGTTCGCATCGCCCAATCGGAACTGCCGATCAGCCAGCGGCGGTTTTCGCTGACTTCCAGCGGCCTCGTCTCCGCCACCGTCCGCGAGGCCGCGCCCCAGATCGTCTATCCGCCGGAAGGTGCCCGCGTCGAACTGGGCGTCGATACGGCAGGCACCCCCATGCCGCTGATCCTGAAGCTCCAGGGCGGCAGGGCCCCGTTCCGGTGGCTCGCCAATGGCAGGCCGCTTGCGGAAACATCGCGCCGCCGCATCAACCAATGGGTACCGGACGGCACCGGCTATTCGACGCTGACAGTCATCGATGCCGTCGGCAGGGCCGCCAGCGTGCGCGTCTTCCTCAACTGAAACCGTGCAGGGACTGCCGGAACGAGATTGAGACCGGGATAGTCCAGATGTATCCACTACGTAGTTTTGTTCCCTGATGAATGGGGATTCCCGAAGGGAAGCTCATGATTTATCAGTGAACGATGATTCGACTCGACCTGATTCGAAAACGCGCTTGGCCGCGGTCCTGCTCCGGGGAGCCAGACGGAGCCCCATTGTCGTTTCCGCGCTTCAGCCTCTCGACAGCTGCGCTTGGCATAGTTCTGGCGCTCGGTCTCGCTGGCTGTGGAGCGCGCGACGGTGTACGCCTGACCGATACCGCTGTGACAGTTCCCGACGAAACCGCCTTCGCATTACCGCCGCCCGGCGGACCGGCTGTGGTGAGCATTGTCGAGCGACGGTTCGCCAATAGCACGCAACAGGACATTTTCCTGTTCACATCGGCAACCACTCCGGGTCAGAACGTGCTGCGCGTTCAATTGTTCGGACCGGTCGGATCGCAGATGGACGGGCAGAAGTCGCTCGGCTATTCCTCCATCCGGGCAAGCGAAATTGCCAAGGAAATGCGCAGCGAACTTCCGGGCGTCGCGCTCAGGCAATCACCGCTCTACCTGCAGAACAATTATGGTCCCTTCAGCTACGCCTACGGTCGCGGGCGCGGCAATGACGCCTGTATCTATGGCTGGCAGCAGATCCGTTCACCGGAGGCGACAAGGACGGCCTTCCAGAACCGCGGCACGATCCAGGTTCGCCTGCGGCTCTGCGAAGAGGGTGCGAGCGAAGAAAAACTTCTGAGCGTCATGTACGGGTACACAATCCGCAGCGCATTCAATGCCGCCGGATGGAACCCCTATGGCGAGCCACCCAGCGTTGATCCGACGCTCGGGCGGACCGGAAACCCGATCTACCCCAAGACGGAAGACCTTCGGGAGGAACCGGTTGCGAGCGTGAAAAACGCAAGACCTCGCCCTATCTCGCGTCAACGGCAGGTCGTCCGTCCCGTCGAAAATAAGGAGCCGGTTAAACAACCTGCATCGGAAGAAACCATTCCTTTACCAACTGGTATGGATATAGACGCTGTCGTGGTTCCTTCTCCGTGTATGACGCAGTCGGAGGGTGGCACGCAGTGCAAATGACCTCGGCAGCCTTCGGACGGCCGATCATAGTTTAAGTTGACCATGGCGTTTTGAGGGCTTCCGTCGGCAAATGACTTGTCACCGGGCGGCCTCCTGAAGGGCAGCCACCATGCGCAAGGCCGGTATTATCCTTTTCTGGGCAATTGCGTCCCTTTGCCTCATCGCGTTGGTCACGCTGCCAATCAATCTCCAGACCCAGCTGATCGCCAGCATCGCCGTCGTCACCATCATGGCCGTGATCAAGATATTGCGGGCTGAAGGGATATGGCGCCTCACGGCACTTGCCTTCGGCACCGCGATTGTCATGCGCTACGTCTACTGGCGCACGACGAGCACGCTGCCACCGTTCAATCAGCTCGAAAACTTCATCCCAGGATTCCTGCTCTATCTGGCCGAGATGTACAGCGTCATGATGCTGGCGCTCAGCCTTTTCGTCGTGGCAATGCCCCTTCCTCCGCGTCCCTCGCGCGCAGCGTCGGAGGACAACTATCCAAGTGTCGACGTCTTCGTGCCGACATACAACGAGGATGCCGGCCTTCTCGCCAATACGCTGGCGGCCGCCAAGGGGTTGGACTATCCGGCCGAAAAGCTGACTGTCTGGCTGCTCGACGATGGCGGCACGCTGCAGAAGCGGACATCGGCAAATCTGCTCGAAGACCAGATGGCCAAGGCACGGCATCAGGAACTGCAGGTCCTCTGTTCCGATCTCGGGGTGCGCTATCTGACGCGCGACCGCAACGAACATGCTAAGGCGGGCAATCTCAACAACGGTATGCAGCATTCGAACGGCGAGTTGATTGCCGTCTTCGACGCGGATCACGCGCCCGCACGCGACTTCCTGCTTGAGACGGTCGGCTATTTCGAGGACGACCCGAAACTGTTCCTGGTCCAGACGCCGCATTTCTTTCTCAACCCCGACCCGGTGGAGCGCAATCTGCGCACGTTCGAGAAGATGCCGAGCGAGAACGAGATGTTCTACGGCATCATCCAGCGCGGCCTCGACAAGTGGAACGCCTCGTTCTTCTGCGGCTCTGCGGCCGTGCTGCGCCGGCAGGCACTCGACCAGACCGGCGGCTTCAGCGGCGTCAGCATCACCGAGGACTGCGAAACGGCAATCGCTCTTCATGCCAGCGGCTGGAACAGCGTCTATGTCGACCGACCGCTGATCGCCGGGCTGCAGCCGGCAACTTTCGCCAGCTTCATCGGTCAGCGCAGCCGCTGGGCGCAGGGCATGATGCAGATCCTGCGGTTCCGTTTCCCGCTCCTGAAGCGCGGTCTGTCGATCCCGCAGCGGCTCTGCTACATGTCGTCGACGCTGTTCTGGCTGTTTCCGTTCCCGCGCGCGATCTTCCTCTTTGCGCCGCTGTGCTATCTGTTCTTCGACCTGGAAATCTTCACTGCATCCGGCGGCGAATTCCTTGGCTATACGCTTGCCTACATGCTCGTGAACCTGATGATGCAGAACTACCTCTACGGTTCGTTCCGCTGGCCGTGGATTTCGGAACTCTACGAGTATGTTCAAACGATCCATCTCCTGCCCGCAGTGATTTCCGCCATCGTCAATCCGCGAAAACCCAGCTTTAAGGTGACGGCGAAGGACGAATCCGTCCTGGTCAGCCGCCTGTCGGAAATCAGTCGCCCTTTCTTCATCATCTTCGGTATTCTGCTGGTCGCCCTGATCCTTACCGGCTACCGGGTCTACACCGAGCCCTACAAGGCGGACGTCACCCTGGTGGTCGGCGGCTGGAACCTGCTCAACCTCATCCTCGCCGGCTGCGCGCTCGGTGTCGTCTCGGAGCGAGGCGAGAAAACCGCCACACGGCGCGTCAAGGTCACGCGGCGGTGTGAGTTCGGGCTCGGCGAACAATGGTATCCGGCGACGATCGACGACGTCTCCGTTCATGGTGCCCGCGTCAACGTCTACGCCAAGAACCTAGGCGACCTGCCCCTCGATACGCGCGGCCTGATCAGGTTCAAGCCCTATAGCAGCGACATCGAGGAAATCCTGCCGGTTGCAATCCGCAATTCGCAGGTCGACGGCGATATCGTGACCATCGGCTGCCTCTACCTGCCGGAGATCGCCCGCGATCACAGCCTCGTCGCCGATCTGATATTCGCCAATTCGCAGCAATGGACCCAGTTTCAGTTGTCCCGCCGCGGCAATCCGGGCCTCCTGCGGGGGACCATCTGGTTCTTCGGTCTGGCCTTTTATCAGACCAGCCGCGGCCTCATCTATTTCTTCCGCAACCCGGGAGCGAAGGATCCCAGAGGGGCGAAGAGATGATGAGGCTCGCTCTTTTCGTCCTGTCCATCCTTGCCCTGTCCGCTGGCATCGTTCACGCACAGACATTGCCCTTCGACATGACGCCGGAGCGGCCTGCCTCGGAAAGCCCGACGGTAACGTCTCCCACGGACGGCGAGGACAGCGGTGGACCGGTCGCTGAGCCCGTGACGACGCCGACCGCCCAGCCGAGGGAACCAGAAGTCTTCCAGCGCCACATTCTTCCGGATGGCAACCTGCGTCTGAACGGCGAGTTCGCAGACCGCGCCTGGTCCGTCTACCTGACGCCGCAGCAGGCTGCGGCCGGCACACGGCTCAATCTCGGCTATCAGAACTCGATCGTCGTCGCACCCGAAACATCCCGCCTGTCCTTGGACGTCAACGACACGACGATCGCCAACGAAGCGGTCCGATCATCCGATTCCGTCTCAGAGCTCAGTTTCGATCTTCCCAAGGATCTCTTGAAGCCTGGGGCGAACCTGATCCGCATCCGAACCAACCAGCGGCACCGGACCGACTGCACGATCGAATCGACCTATGAACTCTGGTCGGACGTTGATGCGGAGAAGACCTATCTCAGCTTTGCCGACAATGCAGAATTGTCTCCGCAGACCCTCGACGATATCAAGGCGATCGGCGTCAACGAGAGCGGCCTTACCCGGTTTAATTTCGTCGTGCCGGGCCTCGAGCAACCGGGCGCTACGATACCGCTGATGCGCCTTGCGCAGGGCCTCGCTATCTTTGCCAATATGCCGAACCAGTCGTTTTCGTTCGACACTGCCGGCATGGCGGCATCCCGTCCGGGGGAGATGACGGTATTGGTCGGAACGCCCACCGAACTTCAGCCGCTTCTAACCTCCTTGCCGGCCGGGGCCAACTCCGCGCCGATTGTCGGTTTTGTCGACGACCCAAAGACCGGTTCGCCCGTACTTGTCGTCAGCGGCCCGACATGGCAGGCAGTCCAGGCCGCGATAGAAAGCATCGTCGCGCCGACCGATGTCGACGGTCTCACTCGCCGTGACGTCATCGCCACGCAACGCTGGCGCTCTCCCGACGCACCTTTCCTCTTTTCCGACACCCGGCTGCGTTTCTCCCAGCTCGGCCTCAGAACGGAAGAGTTTTCCGGTAGACGGTTCCGGACGGATTTCACCATCGGCGTTCCCGCGGATTTCTATGCCAGCGCCTACGGGGAAGCGGTCATCTTTCTGGACGCCGCCTATTCTCCGGCGGTCCTACCCGGCAGCCATATCGATGTCTACGTCAACGGAAACATCGCCTCTACGGTCCCGATCACCTCTTCAGGCGGCGGCATCCTTCGGCATTTGCCGATCAATGTAACGATGCGGCATTTCAAGCCGGGCGTGAATACCATCGCGATGGAAGTCATCCTTCAGACCGAAGACGACAGGACATGCGCGCCGGGCGCGACCGGTCTCGACACGCCGCGCTTTGCGCTGTTCGACACGTCGGAACTCCACATGCCCGACTTTGCCCGCATCGGGCAGCTGCCCAATCTGGCGGCGGTCGCCGGAACGGGTTTTCCCTATGGCAGAATGCTTGATCCGATCCCGCTGTTCATGGACCGTATCGACGCCGACACGCTTTCTGCCGCGGCAACCTTTCTCGGGCGGCTGGCAGCCGGCGCCGGGCACCCGATCCCCGTCGAAACCGTGGCCTCTCCGGCATTGATCGGCAACCGCAGCGCAATCTTCATCGGCGCCCTGTCGCAGATGCCGCAGATGGTCCTTGCCCAGATGAACATTGCAGAAGCCGCCCGCACGTGGGGACCCGATCCAAGTGGCCAGGCCGAAGGCGTCAATACTCAGGCGGCCTTCGACGAATGGCGTGAAAAGCTGCGCGGCGGCACCTGGAGCGGACAGATCAACTCCTTCGAAGACTGGGTGAAACGCAATTTCGACATCTCGTTCTCGTCGCTGCGTTTCGCTCCGGCATCCGAAACCAGCTTTGTCCCCTCGAGCGCGGCATCCTTGCTGGTTGCGCAGGGCGCCAGCCCCGATGGCACCGGCACATGGTCGCTGGTGGCTGCCCCGACAGGCAAGGATTTGCATGAGGGCGTGCAGGCGCTGAGCGCGCAGGCGAACTGGACGCAGCTCGCCGGCCACATCACGACCTATGAACGAGGCACCGGAACGATCAAGACCGTCCCCGTCAGCGCCTTCGATTTCGTGCCGACCCAGCCCGCATCGTTTTCCAATTATCGGCTGATCGCCGCCAACTGGCTGTCGACCAACATCCTGTCCTATGCCGTTTTGCTGGCCGGGCTCGGCATCATTCTGGGGCTGGCGACCGCCACGCTGCTCACCAATCTCGGACGGCGGCAATGATGGGAAAACTGCTTGCAGCGCTCCTTGCAGGCATTTTCAGCCTCTGCCTGACAACCAATCCGGCCGCGGCCCAGTCCCCCTCGATCACGGCCGAGGCCTGGCAGGCCTACAAAGCCAAGTTTCTCGATCCCGGCGGCCGCATCATTGACGACGGCAACGGCAATATCAGCCATAGCGAGGGGCAGGGATACGGATTGCTCCTGTCGTTCCTTGCAGGCAGTCAGCCGGACTTCGAACTGATCTGGGCTTTCACGCGCACGGAAATGCTGCTGCGCAACGACGGCCTGATCGCCTGGAAATGGAACCCCGGCACGAAACCGCATGTGACTGATATCAACAACGCCACCGACGGTGATATCCTCGTCGCCTATGCACTCGGGCTTGCCGGACAGCAATGGAAACGGCGCGACTACACCGCGGCCGGATCGCGCCTCGCCCGCGCCATTCTCGAAAGGACCGTGGTCCAAGACGCGGGGCGAACGCTGCTTCTGCCCGGTGCAACCGGTTTCTCAGCCGGCGACCGGGAGGACGGCCCGATCATCAATCCCTCCTACTGGATCTTCGAAGCTTTCCCGGTGCTCGACCAATTGGCTCCGTCGCCGGAATGGGCGAAGCTGCGGGATGAAGGTGTCGCCCTCATCAACGCGCTGCGCTTTGGCCCCAGGCAATTGCCCTCCGACTGGGTTTCGTTGAAATCGCCACCCGGGCCTGCGACCGGCTTTCCGTCCGAATACGGATACAACGCCCTGCGCATCCCGCTTTACCTTGTACGCGGCGGCGTCACGGATCGCGAATTGCTGACCCGATTGATGCAGGCAACGTCCGGGGCAAATGCAGCGGTAACAACGATCGACATCAATTCCGGCACGGTGAAGAACACTCTTTCCGACCCGGGTTATCGAATTGTTAACCATATTCTGGCCTGTGTGATGGACAAAACCGCCCTGCCGGCCGATGTGAAACAATTCACGCCGACGCTGTACTACCCCTCGACGCTCCATCTGCTGGGGCTATCTTTTGTTGCTGCGAAGCAGCCGGAGTGCTTATGAAGTCGTCGTCTTTCATCGCTTTGTTAGTAGCGATAATCGCGACCGTCGGTTTCGTCGGTATGAAAAAACCCGACTACATGAAGCATGCGTTTCAATCGTTCTCGCGCGTCAGTGAAGGGGAGCGGTCGTCGCCATCGTCACGGGTCGCTCAGCAGCAGCCGGCAGAAGACGCCGAGGGCCAAAAAACGCCGGTCTTCCGCGAGATCAAGCCTCCAATCCAGCCGGGGCTGGATACCGTCGTCACAGCGGCGACGGGAGTAACGGTCGATGAAAGCGCGCTGCGCTATTTCGCCAGCCGCGGCGATACCGCAAGGCTGCAAGCGGAAATCTCCCGTCTGAAGGCGCTTTATCCCGACTGGATCCCGCCGAAAGACCCGCTTGCCGTTCCGCAGAACGCGGACAAGCAACTCGAAAGCATGTGGCAACTCTATTCGCAGGCGCGCTATGCCGAGGTCCGTAAGGCGATCGCCGAACGGCAGGCATCGGAACCCGGCTGGAAACCGCCGGCGGACCTGATCGACCGGCTGACGGTAGCCGAGGCCCGCCTGCGCCTCATCAACGCGTCGGACCTGAAACAATATGAAACCGTCGTGCGGATCGGCGCGGAAACATCTAGCCTGCTCACCTGCAGTGAAGTGGATGTGCTCTGGCGCGTCGCCGAGGCCTTCTTCCACACGGACAAGGCGCAGCGTGCCACGGATGCCTACACCTATATTCTGAACAACTGCCAGAATGCCGCAGAGCGTCTTGCGACGATCCAGAAAGCCGCCGCCCTTCTGCCTCCCAAGACCATCGAGGACCTGCTCTCGAAAGAGAAGACGGCGCCCGACGGCAAGGGGGAGTTCGACAGCATCCGCGACGATCTAGCCCGGCGGTTCGTTGCAGAAGCCAATGCCGATGGAAAGATCGTCGTTTCTCCGCAATATCTGTCGCGTGTCGAGCGTCTTGCCGAGACCGGTGGCCTTGCTTCCGACGCCCTGCTGCTCGGATGGTACCACCTGCCGCGCGGCGATATGGAAGCGGCCGAGAAATGGTTCCGGCAGGCCCGGGACAAGGAAGATTCGGCCACTGCGTCGCAGGGCCTGGCGCTGACCCTCATCGACCGCAACGTGCCGCTCGACGCCGAGGATATCATGTACCGCTGGCGCGACACTTCCAAGGAGGCGAAAGCGGTTTATCTGGCGGCAACGACAAACCTGCTTGCGCTCGATCCGCCCGTCCCGATCAAAAGCGATGTCCTGAAGCGAATTGCCGCAGAGACGATCAAGTCGCGCGATGCGGCGACGGCACAGCAATTCGGCTGGTACGCCCGCGCGCTCAACCAGCCCCAAACGGCGCTGCAATGGTTCAGGACGGCGCTTGGCTGGAAGCTTGACGACGAGCCCTCCGCCTACGGGCTGGCCGTTACCTACCTCCAATTGGAGGACACGAAAGGACTTTCCGAAATCCAGCGCCTGTGGGCCGGCAGGTCGGAACGCATTGCCAGGGTCGGCGAGGTGGAAGAAGCGCCCGAGACAACCGAAAGGCAATTGCCGGTTCCCGGCGGAACGGTTGATGTCAGGCGGCAGAAGCGCCCCCAAGCGCGCCCGGTCACCGCCGCCGAAGAAATCCAGGACTACCCGTCTGACGGGGTGGTTGTCACACGCCCGCGCAGGACAATCGCGGTAAGCCGGGGTTGCAAGAGCACGGTCAATCCCCAGACCCTGGCGCCGGAGGTAGCGCTGACACGCGGCTGGTGCCTGATGGAACTGAACAGGCCGCTGGAGGCAGCGGCTGCCTTCGAGGTCGGTCTGCTCGGAGCATCGTCAAAAACACGCAAGGACGCCGCCTACGGTCAGAGCCTTGCCTATCTTCGCGCCGGACTGGCGGGCAAGGCAGCCGTCTCCGCCGTCAAGGCACCGCAGAACCGCAAGCGTGCCCTCGAACTGCAACAGGCCATCCTGGCCGACAAGGCCGTCGCGGCTTTCGACTCCGGCCGCGCGCGCGAAGCCTTGCTCGTGCTTGACCAGTTGAAGCAACTCGGCCCCGAACGAACGGATCTCATGTCTCTCCGCGGTTATGCCTATCTCAGGCTGAAACGCTACGCCGACGCGCGGCAGGTCTTTGAGGCGCTGGCTGCCATCGGCAATCGCGATGGTCAGCGTGGACTTGGTATCCTCTACGAGATATTCAACGACAAAGATTGATGGGCTCCAAACCGGCTTACCGGCGTGAGCAACAGGAGCGGAGTAGGAAACGTGACGACATCCCCATTGGATATCCCGGTCAAGACCGCTGATGGACGCCAGACGACGCTTGCCGAATTTCGCGGACGCGTGGTGCTCGTCGTCAACGTCGCCTCCAAATGCGGCCTGACGGTGCAATACGAGGGACTTGAAAAACTGTTCGAAACCAAGCGCGAGGAAGGCCTTGTCGTCCTTGCCTTTCCCGCCAACGATTTCATGGGGCAGGAGCCGGGAACCGAGGCGGAAATCGTCGAGTTCTGCACCAGCACCTACGATGTGCAGTTCCCGATCTTCGCAAAGATTTCCGTCAAGGGCGAGACGATCCATCCGCTGTATCGCAGCCTGACCAGCGCGGTCCCCAATGCCACCGGGGAGGGACCGATGCGTGACCGGCTGAAGGGCTACGGCGTCGTGCCGGACAATGCCGCCGATGTGCTCTGGAACTTCGAAAAGTTCCTGATCGGCCGCAATGGCAATGTTGTCGGCCGTTTTGCCCCCGACGTCACCGCCGACGACCAACGCCTCGTTTCCGCGATCGAGAAAGAACTCGCACGCTGACGACAAGGTCTGCACCGCAACGCTCGATCGCTGCGACGTAGCCCGGCGGACGCGCCCGCGACAGGTCGTGCCGAAATCGGCATGACTTGAAGTCAGTAGTCGCTGGCGATCTTACGGCGTTGTTGTCTCAGCGAGATAATCGCCTGCAACGCGTGCGACAAGCGCAAGCGAAATGGCGCCGGCATCAGGATGGCCGATGCTCCTTTCGGCCAACGGTCGGGCGCGACCGAGTTTCGGGGTCAGTGCCGAGGTGGCGTCGGCGGCAACCTTGGCAGCCTCCGCCGCCGACTTCCAGGCATGCGGCAGCGACTTGCCCGAACCAGCCTCGCGCTCCAGCGTCTCCACGAAAGGTACCAGCGCATCGACCAGCGTCTTGTCGCCGACGCGGGCTCGACCGAGACGGGTGACTCCATCAAGTGCAAGCCTTGCCCCCATGACTGCGGCATCTTTTTCGATCGCGTCGGCATCGCTCAACGCATTGCTCCAGGAGCGCAACAGCAGACCCCAGATTGCCCCCGACGTCCCGCCGGCACGATCCGCCCATGCATCACCGGCAACGGCAAGCACGCTGGCCGCACCGGCACCCGCCGCAACCGCAACATTGGCAGCGTCGAACGCCGCTGCCGAGCCCCGACGCATACCCTGTCCATGATCACCATCGCCTGCCTGCGCATCGATCCGGCCGAGTTCATCTTCCGCATCCTTCAGCGCATGCGCAACACGCGCGAGCAGGCCGGCGACGCATCTGCCAGCCTCCTTTGATCTTGCGGAGGCGGCATCAAACGTCATCGGCCCTTCGGCGTCGTCGAGCGCATCAGTTGCCGGCTCCGCAGCGAACGTCGCGCCCCGGCGCAGCACCGGCGTATCGCAAGCTGCAGACCAAAGTATCTCCAGTTCATCATCGAGCCAAAGAAGCGTCAGAGAGCAGCCCTGCATATCGAGGCTGGTGACGAATTCCCCGGCCTCCGGCGCCACCACATCCAGCCCCGCATCCTTCAAAAGAGTCGAGATTGTCGTCCAGAGCACGAACAGCTCTTCATATTTCGTCGCACCCAAACCGTTGAGGACAACGCCGACCTTCGTCGTCCCGGCCGGACGCTCGGCCAGCAGTTTGTCCGTCAGGAGCCTGGCCAGATCCTTGGCGGAAACGATCGCCTCTTCCTTGATGCCCGGCTCGCCATGAATGCCGAGACCCAGCGCCATCTGACCGTGCGGAACGGTGAACAGCGGAGCGGGGGCCCCCGGAAGGGTGCAGCCCTTGAAGGCAACCCCGAACGAAACGGTACGATCGTTGGCGCGGCGCGTCACGCGCTCGACTTCATCGAGGTTCATGCCCGCTTCAGCCGCAGCGCCGGCAATCTTGAAGACGACGAGGTCGCCGGCAATGCCGCGGCGCTTTGCTGCAGCATCCATGGGAGCACTGGCGACATCGTCGGTGACCGGCACGATGCGCACATCGATACCTTCGGCCCGAAGCCGTTCGGCTGCGACACCGAAGTTCAGCACATCACCGGCATAGTTGCCAAAACCCAGAAGGATGCCGCCGCCCTGATCCGCATGGCGGCAAACGCGTGCCACCGCTGTTGTCGAAGGGGACGCAAAGACATCGCCGGCGACAGCCGCATCTGCAAGACCCGGGCCGACATAACCGGCAAAGGCCGGGTAGTGCCCGGAGCCGCCACCCACAACGACGGCAACCTTTCCCTTCGGCACCTTTGTCGCGCGCACCACCCCGCCCTTCACATGACGGACATAACGGCTGTAGATCGCAGCGAAACCGGCAAGCGCGGTCGTTGCGAAATCCTCGGGGGCATCGAAAATCGTGGTCATGACGTCTGTCCTTGGTCGCGAGGCAGGATGCGCCTCAGATAATCGCGGTTCGCGGCGCTGACGGATAGGCCGTCGCCGCCATAATGTTCACAAAGGAAGGGGCTCGAAAAGCCGTGCGCAATCGCCAAGCGGATGGCGGCGCGATAATTGATGATGCCGCTTTCGAGCGGCGCCGGATGGGTGACGATGACGCCCGAGGCCGGATCCTCCGTGCGGGTGTAGTTCTTGACGTGCCAGTATTTGGCATAAGGTGCCACCTTGGCCATCATCTCCTGCCAATGCTCGACCGGCCGGTGCAGGCGAATGAGGTTGCCGAGATCAGCGTTGATGCCGACATTGGCAAGGCCGACATCCTCGACGAAACGCACCGAACTTTCAGCCGTGCCGAGATAGGTGTCCTCGTACATTTCCAACGCCAGCTCGATGCCAAGCTCTTCGGCATGGCGCCCCAGCTCGCGAATGCGCGTAACCGCCTTGCTCCATGTCGCGGTATCGTCCGGATTTTTCGCACCATCGACGGTCCAGAACCACAACACCTTTTTCTGTGCATCCGTCAGCGCCTCGAATAGCCCGAAGGAAACGGAACCTGCCCCGATCGCTTTCGCGGTATCGATGACCCGATGGCCATAGGCGAGATAGTTATCGCCATGCTTCGCATCGATGACGCTGCGTCGTGCCGTCGAGATCGCCGGCATCGTCAGGTCGAGCGACTGCGTCAACGCCACGAAGGCATCGAGCCGCGCCGGCGAAAGGTCCGCAAGCCTGATCCAGCTATCCGTCGGATCGAGTTCGGTGAACCCGGCGTCGACGACATCGGCCAATGTTTCCGCCCATTCCTCGACCGACTGGTCCTGGACCGAGCGCCCGCCGGGCAGAGCATTTGGATACTGGATCATGGCGGCCGCGATCGGCCAGGTTTCTCTATTCCATCGACGCGGTTCAGCGGTCATGGTGCTTTCCTTGCTAAAATCCGTGATGTGTCCGGCCGCCGATCAGACCGCCGGCTTTCCGTCGTGGGTGGCGGCTGGCGTCTCCGCCTTGCGGCCACGGACGAGCCCGATCAGCCAGAAGAGCAGCGGCGACAGCAGCAAGGCAAGCCCCAGTGCCATCAGGCCGGTGACGAGACCGTTCGACCAGAAGATCGACAGATTGCCGTTCGACATCAGCATCGACTGCCGGAAGGCATCCTCCGCCTTGTCCCCGAGCACCATGGCAAGCACCAGCGGTGCCAGCGGATAGTCGAGCTTCTTGAAGATATAGCCGAGCAGGCCGAAGGCGATGACCAGCCAGATGTCCATCACCGAATTCGCGACCTGATAGGCCCCTGAGAAAATCACCGCGACGATGATCGGGCCAATGATGGCAAACGGTACCCGCAGGATCGACGCATAGAGCGGCACGGTGGCAAGCACCAGGATGACGGCGACGATGTTGCCGAGATACATCGAGGCGATCAGGCCCCAGACGAAATCCGGCCGGTCGGTAAACAGCGTCGGGCCAGGGGTCAAACCCCAGATCATCAGCCCGCCCATCATGACGGCGGCGGTTGCTGAGCCGGGCACACCGAGCGCCAGCATCGGAAGCAGCGCCGAAGTGCCAGCCGAATGGTCGGCGGTTTCCGGTGCCACGATACCGCGCGGATCGCCCTTGCCGAACATCGACTTGTCGCGGGCCGAGCGGCGGGCGACGCCGTAGCTCATGAAGGATGCCGCCGTCGGTCCGGCCGGCGTGATGCCCATCCAGATGCCGATAATGGTCGAGCGCAGGATGGTGAACCAGTAGCGCGGCATCTCCATCAGCGTGCGGCCGATCTCGGACAGTTTTACGCGCGCCTTGATACCCTCGAAACGCAGGCCTTCTTCCGTGGTCAAAAGCAGTTCGCCGATACCGAACAGGCCCATGACCGCAATCAGGAAGGAGACGCCCTTGATCAGTTCCGGAATATCGAACGTGAGGCGCAGATTGCCCGAGATCGTGTCCATGCCGACCGAGGCCAGCGCAAAGCCGAGCATCATCGACACCAGCGTCTTGAACGGCGACTGAGCGCCCATCGAGATGAAGCTGGCAAAGGCGAGGAAATAGACCGCGAAATATTCGGGCGACGAAAAGCGCAGTGCGAAATTGGCGACCCAGCCGGAAAGCAGCGTGATCATCACGACACCGGCCAGCGCGCCAATACCAGCGGAAACGAAGGCAAGCGTCAGCGCCCGGCTGGCCTGGCCGTTCTTGGCCATCGGGTAGCCGTCGAAGGTCGTGGCGACGGAGGAGGGCTCGCCCGGGATGTTGAAGAGGATAGATGTCGTCGATCCGCCAAACAGCGCGCCCCAGTACATGCAGGACAACAGGATGATCGCCGAGATCGGGTCCATCGAAAAAGTCAGCGGCAAAAGCAGCGAGACACCGTTGGGAGCACCCAATCCCGGCAGCACGCCGACGAGAATGCCGAGCGTTACGCCGAGCATCATCAGGAGCACGTGATTGAAGCTCAGGATATGGCCGAAGCCGTCGATCAGGAGACCGATATTTTCCATGTCTTTCCTCCTAAAGACAAGAAGGCCGGTGGGATCAATAGATCCCGAACCATGCCTCGACCGGACCTTTCAGGAGCGGAACCTTGAAGCCGATTTCGAAGATGACGAAGAAGAGAAGCGAGACGGCAATGCCTGCGGGTAGCCCGATCCACCATTTGTAGCGGCCCTGGAATGTCATGGCTCCGGCAATATAGAGCGCGGTACCGACATAAAGACCGAGAAAGGTGGAGACCGCCGCAAAGGCGATAAGCGGCAGCAGGAACGACAGCACCACCTTGAAGCGCGCGGCCTCGAAGAAGATCTCGCCGCTACCGCGATGCTTGATGACCGCACTGATGAGATTGGCGGCGCTGCCGAGCATGATCAGAAGACCGATATAGAAGGGAAAATAGCCCGCATCCGGCCCCATGTCGGTCCAGCCCATTCCGGCTTCGGCAGACCCGTAGCAGACCGCGGCACCGAAGGTGCCGGTCAGCAAGGCGACGCCGATTTCCATGGAGAAACGCGATAGTCCCTTGGCGCCGTTCTCGCTCATCGTTCAGACCTTTCCGATAGGGGAGCGGACGCCCTCATGGCGCCCGCGTGGAACCTTCTTGAGGTTCAGTTTGCAAGCCAGCCTTCACGCTTCAGCACTTCGGTGACGGAAGCCTCGTTGCCCTTGATGAATTCGGCAAGTTGCGGACCGTTCATGTAGTCCGCCGACTGCGAGGTATCAGCGAGATACTTGGCCCATTCCGGCGTTTCGGAAACCTTCTTCAGCACACCGGCGTAGAAATCAACCACGTCCTGCTCGACGCCAGCCGGCAGCCAGACGGTGCGCGGCATGGAATAATTGTCGATCGGGATGCCGCTATCCTTGCAGGTCGGGATGTCGCCCCAGCCTTGATCGCCGGCGACCTTGGCGTCGCCCTTCAGCTTCTCGGACTTGAAGACGCAGACCGGCTTGACCATGCCCGCCTGCCACTGGCCGAGGTTTTCGCTGGGGTTATTGACGTTTGCTGCGATATGCTCGCCTGCCAGCTGCACCGCCGCTTCGCCGCCGCTCTTGAACGGGATGTAGCCGAGCTTGGCGCCGGTCGCATCGTTGATCATCGAGGTCAGGATCTGGTCGACGTCCTTGGACTGGCTGCCGCCAACCTTGTAATCTCCGGATTCCTTCGCCTTGGCGACGAAATCGGCCGCCGTCTTGATTTCGGCCTTGCCGGTGACCCAGAGTACGAATTCATCGGCGGCAAGGGCTGCGACCGGCGTCAGGTCTTCCGACTTGTAGGGAACCTTGGCTCGGACCGGCAGCAGATAGGCATTGTTGGTGCCGAAAGCGAGCTTGTAGGCATCCCCCTTGTAGCCAGCCGTGTAGACGAAGCCTTCCGCGCCGCCGGCGCTGCCCTTGTTGGTGACGACGACCGGCGCCTTCATCAACTCATACTTGGCGATGATCGCCTGGATGGTACGGGCGAAGATATCGGTGCCGCCGCCGGGACCGGCGGTCACGACGAACTCTACCGGGCGGCTCGGCTCGAAGGCCATGGCCGGGGTGGCAACGCCGAAAGCAGCCGCCATGATGCATGCGAGTGAGACTGACTTTTTCATTCTTAACTCCTCCTTTGGAACGAGCCGGCATGAACCTCCTCCACGCCGGTATAGATGGAAACTGATCGATTTCAGGCAGCGGCAGCCTGTGCCGCACTTCTTTTCGCCATGCGCGCCGCGAGCAGAATGGCCTCACGGCTCGCGCCAACGTCGGCAATGCCCTTGCCGGCAATGTCGTAGGCTGTGCCGTGAGCGGGCGTGCAGAGAGCAAATGGCAGTCCGCCCATCATCGTCACGCCCTTGTCGAAGCCCATCATCTTCATCGCGATCTGGCCCTGGTCGTGGTACATGGTCAGCACCGCCTGGAAGCCTTCCTTTAACGCCCGCAGGAACACGGTGTCGGCGGGGAAAGGGCCTTCGACGTCCCATCCGCGCTGGCGGGCAAACTGCACGGCCGGCTCAATGATGTCGATTTCCTCCATCCCGAAGCTGCCGCCGTCGCCGGCATGCGGGTTGAGCCCAGCGACCGCGATGCGCGGATTGTCATAGCCAGCCGCCTTGAGGCACTGCCTCGTCAGTTCGATCTCCGCCAGAATGCCATCGACCGAAAGGCTTGAAGCTACTTCCGACAACGGAATGTGCGAGGTGACCCGCGCGTTCCAGACTTTTTCCAGAACGTTGAACTCGCGCACCTTGCCGGTGAAGCCGATAACGTCGGCGACAAAACGGATTTCATCGTCATAGCCTGGATAGGCAAAGCGCATGGCCTTCTTGTTGAAGGGCGTGAAGCAGACCGCCTGCGCCCGGCCTTGGTCAGCAAGCTCCAGCGCCGTGCGGAAATTGCGGGTCGCGAATGTGCCGCCGGCAAGCGTTGCCTCGCCGCGCTCGATGTCGGCCGGATCGAGGTGCCCCAAGTCGATGAAGACATGGCGCGACGTACCGGCAGCCTCGAAATCCTCAAGCGATGCCGAAGCAAGGTCAAGCGTCAATCCGGCGCAATCGGCACCCTCATCCAGAATGCGGCGATCACCAATCACAACGAGATGAGCCGCGTCACGGATATCACCGAGATAGAGAAGGCGCGCGGTGAGTTCGGGGCTGATGCCGGCCGGATCGCCCATGGCGAGCGCGATTACGGGACGCGCATCTTTGGCGCTCTGGGTCATTGTGAAGGTCCTCCGCTTCATGCTGTCGAGGCTTTCATACGTCATTCAAAATTCTGCATCAAGTCTTTTGTATTCTGTATGCAGCATTTTTTGTTGACCGCAACAGTGGCAACCGTCATGGTTTGGTGAGCGGCGCTTTGATTCAGGCGGCCGTGCGCAGAGGGAAACGGGTTTGGAAATGGACGAGATTTCAGCACTGCAACGTCGCGCTGATGGCGGCGGTCCCGGCCCGATCCGGCGCACCGCGCTGCACGATACGATCGTCAATCACCTGCGCGACATGATCATCGAAGGAGACCTCGAGCCCGGCACGCGCCTGCATGAGGGCCAACTCGGCGAACAGCTCGGCATCTCGCGCACGCCCTTGCGCGAAGCGATCAAGTATCTGGCAAGCGAAGGCCTGGTCGAGCTGGTGCCGAGCCGCGGCGCCGTGGTCAAGCGCTTCAGCGCCAAGGATGTCCACGACATGCTGACGGTGCTGCGCACGCTTGAAGAGCTGGCCGGCCGGCTTGCCTGCGAAACGGCTACCGACTCGGAGATCGCACAGGTGCGGGTGCTCCACAACGAAATGATCGATCGCTACAAGGCGGCCGACCGCCTGCAATATTACAAACTCAACCAGGACATCCACACGGCGATCGTCAAGCTGGCGCAGAACAGCTCCCTGTTCGATATTCATGCCATGCTGCAGACCCGCCTGAAGCGTATCCGGTTCATCGGCCACGAAGGTCCGGAAAAATGGGCCGCGGCCGTCGCCGAGCATGAGGAAATGATCGCGGCACTCGAAGCCCGCGACAAGGCGCGCCTGTCGGAAGTGCTCGGCCGGCATCTGTTCAATGCCTGGGACAGGGTACGCGATTCGCTTTAAGCGGTTCGCCGCCAACTACTCGCCGGCGGCCGCAACCGTCTCGCGGCGGAACGCGCTTGGGCTTTTCGACGTCCATTTGCGGAAGGCGCGGTGGAAGGCACTCGGCTCCGAGTAGCCGAGTTGCGCTGCGATTTCCCCGACGCCGCTGTCGCCATGGAGCAGCATCTCCATCGCAAGGTCGCGGCGTATTTCGTCCTTGATGCCGGCATAGCTTTGCCCCTCGCCCTGCAGTCGGTGGCGAAGTGTCGAGGGCGACATGCGCATCTGCGCGGCGAGTTCGGCAAAGCCGGACCAGCCTGAGGGGCTGGTTTGCCGCAAGCGCTTGCGGACGCTGGCAGCAACGCCCGCATCATACCGGTAGCGCACCAGAATATTGGCCGGTGCACCGCGAAGGAATTGCTTCAGCGCCTGCTCCGTCCGCACGATCGGCAGCTTCAACACGGCGCGATCGAAGGCGAGGCGGCTGACGGGCTGCGAGAACTGCACGGGCGCTCCGAAGAACAGGCGGTAGTCCGCGCCCTGCGGAGGCTCGGCACAGCGGAAGTCGACCCTGCGGATCGGAATGCGGCGCCCCACCAGCCAGCAGGTTATGCCGTGCAGCAGGATCCAGTAGGTGCGGTAGGCGAAGGCCGATCGGGTCTCGCCCTTGTCTCTGAGCACGATCTCCGCCAACCCATCCCCGATGACGAGTTCACCGCTCGGGTCTTCCAGCACCACGTCCAGAAAACGCAAGGCCCGGCGCAGCGCCTGCTCCAGGGTTTCCGCGTGCAGCACGCAATGGCACAGCAGCGTGAAACTGCCGCGCCGCATCGGCCGTCCGCCCATGCCGAAGAATTCGTCGTCCACCGCCGCGGCGATAGCGAGCCACAGCGCACCATAAGTTTCCGCGGAAATCGGCCGGTCTACAACGGGCGGCAGGCCAAGTGAGGCAAGCAGCGGGGCAGTCTCCTTGCCTTGCCGGCGCAAGCAATCGAGCGCTTCCTCGACGAAAGAGGGCGAAATCATCCGCCGGTCTGCATCAACCATCGCCTGTTCTCCAATATGGCAAAACTGGCCGAAAAATGAAGGACAGTTCTGTCATCGCTTGCAATATCGCGCCAGAGTACAGTCCGGCAAGATGCGCTGGCCGAAAAGCCCGCATCATCGATGAAACGCGGCACGGGAGGGCTGCATGATGGATCGACAGACAGTCTCTGCAGGCGCCCTGAACGGGAGCGCCGTGCCATGCTGATCCCCGGAAAAGTCTTTGTGGTCACCGGCGGCGGCTCCGGCCTAGGCGCTGCTGTCGCGCGCCTGCTGGTCGAGACCGGCGCACGGGTCGTCATCGCGGACGTCAATCCTGAAGCCGGAGATCGGATCAGCGCCGAACTCGGGGCAACCAGCGCCCGCTTCATCCGCACCGATGTGACCAGCGAGGCTGATGGACAGGCCGCGATCAACACGGCGCTCGAAACCTTCGGTCACCTGCATGGGCTGGTGAACTGTGCAGGCATCGCGCCGGGCGAAAAGGTGCTGGGGCGCGACGGCCCGCATCGTCTCGAAAATTTCGCCCGCGCCGTCGGCATCAATCTCGTCGGCACTTTCAACATGATCCGCCTTGCGGCCTCAGCCATACAGAACGAGGAGCCGGACGGCGAAGGTGAGCGGGGCGTCATCGTCAACACGGCTTCCGTCGCCGCCTTCGACGGACAGATCGGCCAGGCCGCGTATTCGGCATCGAAGGGCGGCGTTGTCGGCATGACACTGCCGATCGCCCGCGAACTCGCTCGCTACGGTATTCGCGTCGTCTCCATCGCACCCGGCATCTTCGAAACGCCGATGATGGCCGGCATGCCGCCCGAAGTTCAGGAAGCGCTTGGCAAGAGCGTGCCCTTTCCGCCCCGTCTTGGCCGTCCGGGTGAATTTGCGGCGCTGGTGCGCCATATCTGCGAGAATACCATGCTGAACGGCGAGGTCATCCGCCTCGATGGCGCCTTGCGCATGGCGCCGCGTTGAGGCTGGTTCCGGGAGGTTGAAATGACACTGCATGATCCCATCGTCATCGTCGGTTCCGCCCGCACCGCCATGGGCGGGTTCCAGGGCGACCTGAAGGACGCCACCGCACCCGAACTCGGCGCCGCAGCCATCCGCGCTGCGCTGGAGCGCAGCGGCGTTGCGCCGGATGCGATCGAGGAAGTCGTATTCGGCTGCGTCCTGCCGGCAGGGCAGGGGCAGGCACCGGCCCGCCAGGCTGCGATCGGCGCTGGCCTACCTTTTGCGACCGGCGCCAGCACCGTCAACAAGATGTGCGGCTCCGGCATGAAGGCGGTGATGCTGGCGCATGACCTGATCGCGGCCGGCAGCGCTGATATCGCCGTTGCCGGCGGCATGGAAAGCATGAGCAATGCGCCCTATCTGCTGGATCGTGCCCGCGGCGGCTACCGGCTCGGCCATGGCCGCGTCATCGACCATATGTTCCTCGACGGGCTGGAGGATGCCTATGACAAGGGACGCCTGATGGGAACCTTTGCCGAAGACTGCGCCGAGGCCTACCAGTTCACGCGTCCCGCGCAGGACGATTTCGCAGTAACCTCGCTGACCCGCGCCAAGAAGGCAATCGAGGAAGGGCTGTTTGACGCCGAGATCACGCCTGTGACCGTGAAGGCAGGAAAGACTGAACAGGTCGTTAGCCGCGACGAGCAACCGGGCAAGGCAAGGCTCGAAAAGATCCCGACCCTGAAACCCGCCTTCCGCGAAAACGGCACGGTGACGGCCGCCAATGCCAGCTCGATTTCCGACGGCGCCGCCGCGCTCGTGCTGATGCGCCGCTCAGAGGCCGACCGCAAGGGCCTTAAGCCGCTTGCCACCATCGTCGGCCATGCAACCCATGCGCAGGCGCCCAATCTCTTTGCCACCGCCCCGATCGGCGCGCTGAAAAAACTCAGCGAGCGGACCGGCTGGAACCTGCAGGACGTCGACCTGTTCGAGATCAACGAGGCCTTCGCCGTCGTCGCCATGGCAGCGATGCGCGATCTCGACCTGCCGCATGACAAGGTCAATGTGCATGGCGGCGCTTGCGCGCTCGGTCATCCCATTGGTGCATCCGGCGCCCGCGTCATCGTCACGCTTTTGGCGGCACTCGAACGCTACGATCTCAAGCGCGGCATGGCTTCGCTCTGCATCGGCGGCGGCGAGGCGACGGCCGTCGCAGTCGAGCGGCATTAGTGGAGGACGCCGATAGATGATCCTGTCCGAACAGCAAATACAGATCCGCGACATGGCCCGCGACTTCGCCCGCGAGCGCCTTATGCCGGGTGCCGCAGAGCGCGACGTGTCCCATGCCTTCCCCAAAGACGAACTGAAGGAAATGGGTGAACTCGGTTTCCTCGGCATGCTGGTGCCGGAGGCCTATGGCGGTTCGGAAACAGGCACCGTTGCCTATGCCGTCGCGCTCGAGGAGATCGCCGCCGGTGACGGTCCGTGCTCGACCATCATGAGCGTGCACAGTTCGGTTGGTTGCGTGCCGATCCTGAAATTCGGTACCGAGGAACAGAAACAGCGTTTCCTGCCGAAACTCGCCTCCGGCGAATGGATCGGCGGTTTTGCCTTGACCGAGCCGCAGGCCGGCTCCGACGCCTCTAACCTGCGCACCCGCGCCCGCCGCGACGGCGATCATTATGTGCTCGACGGCGCCAAGCAGTTCATCACGTCCGGCAAGAACGGCAACGTCATCATCGTCTTCGCGGTCACCGATCCCGATGCCGGCAAGAAGGGTATCTCCGCCTTCATCGTGCCGACCGACACACCCGGCTACGAAGTCGTGCGTGTCGAACACAAGCTCGGCCTGCATTCCTCCGATACCTGCCAGATCGCCTTTACCAATATGCGTATCCCGGCCGACCTGCGGCTGGGCGCGGAGGGCGAGGGCTACAAGATTGCGCTGGCAAACCTCGAAGGCGGCCGCATCGGCATCGCCTCGCAATCGGTCGGTATGGCGCGCGCGGCTTTCGAGGCGGCGCGCGACTACGCCCGCGAACGCATCGCTTTCGGCAAGCCGATCATCGATCATCAGGCCGTCGCTTTCCGCTTTGCCGACATGGCGACGCAGATCGAGGTGGCGCGGCAGATGGTGCTGCACGCCGCCGAACTGAAAGAAGCCGGAGAGCCCTGCCTGACGGAAGCCTCCATGGCAAAACTGTTCGCTTCGGAAATGGCGGAGAAGGTCTGCTCGGACGCGATCCAGATTCATGGCGGCTACGGATATATGTCGGACTACCCGGTCGAGCGCATCTATCGCGACGTCCGCATCTGCCAGATCTATGAGGGAACAAGCGACGTGCAGCGCATTGTCATTGCGCGTAGTCTATAAAACAAGAGACCCCGCTTTCCGGGAGTGAGCAAGGAAGGCTTGGGTCCAAAATGGGGAGGAAGAGCACGGCATGACCGAGTTCCCACAATTGAGCCTGCATGTTCCGGAGCCGGCAGTCCGGCCCGGTGGTCAGCCGGATTTTTCCAACGTCAACATCGCCAAGGCCGGCTCCGTGCCGCGCCCCGAGGTCGATGCCGCGTCGGAAGACATCCGCGACCTCGCCTATTCGATCATTCGCGTCCTGAACCGTGATGGCGAAGCCGTCGGCCCTTGGGCCGGGCTATTGTCGGACGAGGAGTTGCTGACCGGCCTGCGCAACATGATGAAGCTGCGCGCCTTCGACGCCCGCATGCTGATGGCGCAGCGGCAGGGCAAGACCTCGTTCTACATGCAGCATCTGGGCGAGGAAGCCGTCAGCTGTGCCTTCCGCAAGGCGCTGAAGAAGGGCGACATGAACTTCCCGACCTATCGCCAGGCGGGCCTTTTGATCGCGGACGACTACCCGATGGTCGAGATGATGAACCAGATCTTCTCGAACGAGCGCGACCCCCTGCGCGGCCGGCAACTGCCGATCATGTATTCATCGAAGGAGCACGGCTTCTTTACCATTTCCGGCAATCTCGCCACGCAGTATGTCCAGGCCGTCGGCTGGGCCATGGCGTCGGCCATCAAGAACGATACCAAGATTGCCGCCGCCTGGATTGGCGACGGTTCGACGGCGGAATCGGATTTTCATTCGGCGTTGGTCTTTGCCTCGACCTACAAGGCGCCGGTCATCCTCAACATCGTCAACAATCAATGGGCGATCTCGACCTTCCAGGGCATTGCCCGCGGCGGCTCCGGCACGTTCGCGGCACGCGGCCTCGGTTTCGGCATTCCGGCCCTGCGGGTCGACGGCAACGACTATCTCGCCGTCTATGCCGTTTCGCTTTGGGCCGCCGAGCGTGCCCGGCGCAATCTCGGCCCGACCCTGATCGAATATGTCACCTACCGCGTCGGCGCCCACTCGACCTCGGACGATCCGAGCGCGTACCGTCCGAAGACGGAATCAGAGGCGTGGCCGCTCGGTGATCCCGTCCTGCGCCTGAAGAAGCACCTGATCGTGAAAGGCGTCTGGTCGGAGGAACGACACGTGCAGGCGGAAGCCGAAATCTTGGACGAGGTGATCCAGGCGCAGAAACAGGCGGAGGTGCACGGCACCCTGCATGCCGGTGGAAAGCCCTCCGTGCGCGATATCTTCGAAGGCGTCTATGCCGAGATGCCGCCCCATATTCGCCGCCAGCGGCAGAAGGCAGGATACTGACATGGCCAGAATGACAATGATCGAGGCCGTGCGCAGCGCCATGGACGTCTCGATGGAACGCGACGACGACGTGGTCGTCTTCGGCGAGGATGTGGGCTATTTCGGCGGTGTCTTCCGCTGCACCCAGGGACTTCAGGCGAAATACGGCAAGACCCGCTGTTTCGATGCGCCGATCAGCGAGAGCGGCATTGTCGGCACGGCGATCGGCATGGCCGCCTATGGCCTGAAACCCTGCGTCGAAATCCAGTTCGCCGATTATATGTACCCGGCCTATGACCAGATCACCCAAGAAGCGGCCCGCATCCGCTATCGCTCCAACGGCGACTTCACCTGCCCGATCGTGCTCAGAATGCCGACCGGCGGCGGCATCTTCGGCGGGCAGACGCATAGCCAGAGCCCGGAGGCGCTGTTTACCCACGTCTGCGGCCTGAAAGTCGTCGTACCCTCCAACCCCTACGACGCCAAGGGTCTGCTGATCGCTTCGATCGAAGACCCCGACCCGGTGATGTTCCTTGAACCGAAGCGCCTCTACAACGGCCCCTTCGACGGCCACCACGATAGGCCGGTGACGCCCTGGTCCAAGCATGAGCTGGGCGAGGTGCCGGAAGGCCATTACAGCATTCCGATCGGCAAGGCCGAAATCCGCCGGCAGGGCTCGGCGGTGACCGTTATCGCCTATGGCACCATGGTCCACGTCGCGCTGGCGGCGGCCGAGGAAATGGGCGTTGACGCAGAGGTGATCGACCTGCGCAGTCTTCTGCCGCTCGATCTCGATACAATCGTGCAATCGGTGATCAAGACCGGCCGCTGCGTTGTCGTGCATGAGGCGACGTTGACCTCAGGTTACGGCGCCGAACTCGCTGCACTGGTACAGGAACACTGCTTCTATCATCTGGAAGCCCCCGTCGTTCGCGTGACGGGCTGGGATACGCCCTATCCGCATGCGCAGGAATGGGACTATTTCCCCGGACCCGGGCGTGTCGGCCGCGCGCTTGCCGAAGTGATGGAGGCGTGACCATGGGTGAATTTGTCATCAAGATGCCGGATGTCGGCGAAGGCGTGGCGGAAGCCGAGCTTGTCGAGTGGCATGTGAAGCCGGGCGATCCGGTCCGCGAAGACATGGTGCTCGCCGCCGTCATGACCGACAAGGCAACGGTCGAAATCCCGTCACCGGTGACGGGGACGGTCCTTTGGCTCGGTGCAGAAATCGGCGATACCGTTGCCGTCAAGGCGCCGCTGGTTCGCATCCAGGTCGCCGGCGAGGGGGGCGAAGCTGCCGCGGTTCCGATGTCTGAAACCGTGACCATAGAAACTGCCGAGCAGCCCGTCGAAAAGGCGGAAAGCCCGCCGCCGGTCGAGACCAAGAAATCCCTGCAGGCCGCACCGGTTGCGCGCGCTGCGGCGCAGACGCCTGCGGAAAGGCCGCTCGCCTCGCCCGCCGTCCGGCTTCGCGCCCAGGAAGGCGGCATCGACCTGCGTCAGGTCACCGGCACCGGACCTGCCGGACGGATCACCCACGACGACCTCGACCAGTTTCTCGCCCGTGGTGCACAGCCATCCATCATGCCTGTGGGCCTTGCCAGGAAAACCACCGTCGAGGAAATCAAGGTCACCGGCCTGCGCCGCCGCATCTCGGAAAAGATGGTGCTCGCCACCTCGCGCATTCCCCACATCACCTATGTCGAGGAGATCGACGTTACCGATCTGGAGGACTTGCGCGCGACGATGAACGCCAGCCGCAAGCCGGACCAGACCAAGCTGACGATCCTGCCTTTCCTGATGCGGGCGCTGGTGAAGACGGTCGGCGAGCAGCCGGGTGTCAACGCCACCTTCGACGACGACGCCGGCATCATCAGCCGCCACGGCGCAGTGCATATAGGCATCGCTACGCAGACGCCTGCGGGCCTCACCGTGCCGGTCGTGCGCCATGCGGAAGCGCGCGGCATCTGGGATTGCGCGGGCGAACTGGTGCGGCTTGCGGAAGCCGCCCGCACCGGCTCGGCATTGCGCGAGGAGCTTTCGGGCTCGACGATCACCATAACCTCGCTCGGCGCCATGGGCGGCATCGCCACGACACCGATCATCAATCATCCGGAAGTGGCGATCGTTGGCGTCAACAAGATCATGACGCGCCCGGTCTGGGATGGTAGCCAGTTCATCCCGCGCAAGATGATGAACCTGTCGTCGAGCTTCGACCACCGCGTGGTGGATGGCTGGGACGCAGCCACCTTCGTCCAGCGGATCAAGACGCTGCTTGAAACCCCCGCGCTGATTTTCATCGAAAGCTGATGCCCATGAAAGAGATCGTCTGCAAACTTCTCGTCATCGGCGCCGGCCCCGGTGGCTACATCTGCGCCATCCGCGCAGGACAACTCGGGGTCGATACCGTCATCGTCGAGGCCGTCAAGGCCGGCGGCACCTGCCTCAACATCGGCTGCATTCCCTCCAAGGCGCTGATCCATGCGGCCGAGGAATTCGAGAAGGTCAGCCATATGGCCGGCAATGGCGGCCCGCTCGGCATCACTGTCGAAGCTCCGAAGCTCGATCTTGCGAAGGCCGTTGCCTGGAAGGACGGCATCGTCGGCCGCCTGAACAGCGGCGTGCTCGGCCTGTTGCGCAAGGCCAAGGTCAAGATCGTCCATGGCAAGGCAACGTTCCGCGACGGCAAGACCGTCGAGGTCGAGACGGAAACGGGAGTGCAGATCATCCGCGCAGAAACCGTGGTGATTGCGACCGGCTCGGAGCCCGTGGAACTGCCGTTCCTGCCTTTCGGCGGACCTGTCATCTCCTCCACCGAGGCACTGTCGCTGAAGACGGTACCGAAGAAGCTGGTCGTCGTGGGTGGCGGCTATATCGGCCTGGAACTCGGTACCGCGTTTGCCAAGATGGGCTCCGAGGTGACGGTGGTCGAAGCGATGCAGCAAATCCTTCCGCAATATGATGCGGAACTGGTGCGGCCCGTCGCCAAGCGGCTAGCCGACTTAGGCATCCGCGTCTTGACCGGCGCGAAAGCCAAGGGGCTTTCGGAGGAGGGGCTGGCGCTCACGATCGAAACCGCCGAAGGCGAGGAGCAGCGGCTTCCAGCCGACAAGATCCTTGTGACCGTCGGCCGCAAGCCGCGCACCGAAGGATGGGGACTGGACGAACTCGACCTTGACCGGACCGGAAAGTTCCTGCGCATTGACGACCGATGCCGGACATCGATGCGCGGCGTCCATGCCATCGGCGATATCACCGGCGAGCCGATGCTTGCCCATCGCGCCATGGCGCAGGGCGAGATGGTGGCCGAGATCGTCGCCGGAAAGAAGCGGACATGGGACAAGCGCTGCATTCCCGCCGTCTGCTTCACCGACCCGGAAATCGTCACCGCCGGCCTGTCGCCGGATGAAGCGCGGGCGCAGGGCTACGAAATCCGTGTCGGGCAATTCCCCTTCAACGCCAACGGCCGTGCGATGACCATGCTTTCCGAGGATGGCTTCGTTCGCATTGTAGCGCGTGCCGACAGCAACCTCGTTCTCGGCGTGCAGGCTGTCGGCGCGGGCGTTTCCGAACTGTCGAGCGCCTTTGCGCTGGCCATCGAAATGGGAGCCCGTCTCGAAGACATCGCCGCGACGATCCATGCCCATCCGACGCGCAGCGAAGGCTTCCAGGAAGCCGCATTGAAAGCTCTGGGCCATGCCCTCCACATCTGACACCACTGCTGTAGAAGCCGAGACGCTGGTCGAGCGCCACGGCGCACTCGGCCGCATCCGGCTCAATCGCCCGAAGGCTCTGAACAGCCTGACGTTGAAAATGGTGCGTGACATCGAGGTCGCGCTGGACGATTTCGAGCAGAACCCGGCCGTCGCAGCCGTCCTTGTCACGGGCGAAGGCGAGCGCGGCCTGTGTGCCGGCGGCGATATCCGCGCCATCTATGATGGCGGAAAGGCTGGATCGGACGCGCCAACGACGTTCTGGCGCGAGGAGTACACACTCAACGCCCGGATCGGTCACTATCCGAAACCCTATGTCGTCGTAATGGACGGCATAGTCATGGGCGGCGGCGTCGGAATATCCGTCTATGGCAGCCACCGTATCGTCACGGAACGCACCCGCTTCGCCATGCCGGAAACCGGCATCGGATTTTTCCCGGATATCGGCGCGTCCTGGTTCCTGACACGGCAGAAGAATGAACTCGGCACCTATGTCGCACTGACCGGAGAACCGCTCGGCGCCGCAGACGCCATCCTCGTCGGCCTTGCCGATACGTTTGTTCCGTCTGATCGCCTCCCGGAACTCATAGAAGCCCTGACGAATCTTCCCGCCGGAAGCAACAGCGACGTCGTCTCCGCTCTCGTCCGCAACTTTTCAGAAAAACCGCCTGCAGGTGCGCTCGAACCTCAGCTTGCCGCGATCAACCGGCTGTTCGCCTTCGATACGGTGGAAGACATCGTCGAAGCGGTGCGCCAGGGAGACGGCCCGTTCGCCGAAAAGCTCCTTTCCGTTCTCTCGGCGAAATCGCCGCTCAGCCTCAAGGTCACGCTGCGCCTGTTGCGGCTCGGCCGGCGAACAGCCAGGCTGGAGGATTGCCTTGAGCATGAATTCGCCGCCACGGCAGCGGTTCTGCGCAGCCATGATTTCTACGAAGGCGTCCGAGCCGCCGTGATCGACAAAGATCGCAACCCTCAATGGCGCCCGGCTCGGCTTGCCGACGTCACCGGGGCGGAGGTCGCAGCCTATTTCCAGCCATCTGCCCATCCGCTGTTTGCGGAACCGACCAAGGGAGAATCACGCACATGACATCCATCGGATTCATCGGTCTCGGTCACATGGGTGGCCCGATGGCCGCCAATCTGGTCAAGGCTGGGCACACGGTCAGGGGCTTCGATCTTTCGCCACCGCTTCTGGACGAGGCGCGCGACAAGGGTGTTACGCCATGCTCGTCGCTTGCCGAAACGGTTGAGGGCGTCGACACCGTCATCACCATGCTGCCCGCCGGCAAACATGTGTTGTCGGTCTGGCAGGAGTTAGTGGCAACAGTTCCTTCCGCTACCCTGCTCATCGACTGCTCGACCATCGACATCGATAGCGCCCGCAAGGCGCATGCCATGGCCTCCGAGAAAGGCTGCCCCTCGCTTGATGCGCCGGTTTCCGGCGGCACCGGCGGCGCTGCGGCGGGAACGCTGACCTTCATGATCGGTGGAGACCAGAGCGTCTTTACAAAGGCGACGCCGATCTTCGAGGCGATGGGCAAGCGCATCATTCACTGCGGCGACGCCACCGCAGGACAGGCCGCAAAGATCTGCAACAACATGATCCTCGGCATCAGCATGATCGCCGTCGGCGAAGCCTTCGTGCTCGGCGAAAAGCTCGGCCTGTCGCACCAGGCGCTGTATGACGTGGCATCGGTCTCGTCCGGACAGTGCTGGTCGCTGACCACTTATTGCCCCGTGCCCGGACCGGTTCCGGCCTCGCCCGCCAACAACGACTATAAGCCGGGGTTCGCCGGCGCGCTGATGCTGAAGGACCTGAAACTTTCGCAGGAGGCAGCAGAAACGGCCGGAGCGACGACACCGCTTGGCGCCAAGGCTGCGGAGCTTTACCAGCTGTTCAACGAACTCGGAAACGCCGACAAGGATTTTTCGGGGATCATCAATATGCTGCGGGAAAAGTCAGGTGCCGCGTAAGCGGTTAATGCTGAACCTGCAAGCTGAGGAGTAAGCCATTGGAAAAACAGATCATTATCGAACAGAAGGACCGTGTTGTCGTCGTCACCCTGAACCGGCCGGCCGCCCGCAACGCGCTGAATTCCGAGATCATGCACGCCCTTGCGACGGAGCTTGCACCGCTCGACCGGGACCCGGCCGTCGGATGCTTCGTGCTCAAGGGGTCGGAGAAAGCCTTTGCCGCCGGCGCCGACATCAAGGAGATGGCCGACAAGTCGTTCGCCGACATGTTCGGCGATGATTTCTTTGCCGCCTGGGATCGCTTCGCCTCCTTCCGCACGCCGAAGATTGCGGCTGTCTCCGGCTATGCGCTCGGCGGCGGCTGCGAACTGGCGATGATGTGCGACATCATCTTTGCCGCCGACACGGCCATGTTCGGCCAACCCGAGATCAAGCTCGGCGTGATCCCCGGAATGGGTGGCTCGCAGCGGCTGACGAAGCTCGTCGGCAAATCGAAGGCGATGGACATGATCCTGACCGGACGGATGATGGACGCGACGGAGGCCGAACGCTGCGGCCTCGTTGCGCGGGTCATTCCGGCCGAGAAACTGATGGACGAAACGCTTGCCGCCGCCCGCACGATCGGCGGTTATGGCAAGGCTGCGACCATGGCCGCCCGCGAGGCCGTCGATCGCGCGCTGGAAGGCGGCTTGCGCGAAGGCATCCTGTTCGAACGCCGCCTCTTCCACGCCCTGTTCGCCACCGGCGACCAGAAGGAAGGCATGGCCGCATTCGTCGAGAAGCGCGAGGCAAAATTCACAGGTAAGTAGGGCACAGGCGAGGGGACCAGGGCGGCTCAAACCTCGCAGCGACGAACTGCGGAGGGAGCCCTCGGTCCTTTGACGGTCAGGGCTTTTCCAGCACCAGGATTTCGCCATCCGCTGGGATGAGCAGCTTTTCGGCCGCAATGCCTGCGGCGTCCGCGGCGCGGCGCAAATCCTCTCGGCTGACGGTCGCGTGATCGAGCGCCTCCATATGGGTGGCGATGACGACGGCGTTTGGTACGGTTTCGCAAAGTCGTACCGTCTCTTCCGCATCCATGACGATGAGATCGCCGTCCCAGCGTGCGCCACAGGAGTGGCTGACGACGATGTCGGGCCGTGTCTGCCTGATGACATCCGCCACCGGGGGATAAAGCACGGTATCGCCGGCCCAGTAGAGGGAAGGCTCACCCTCCGCCTCAAGGCTGAAGCCCATGACGGACCCCATCAGTTCGACCACGGGTCCGAGACCGTGGCTGCCTTCGCGGCGCGTCAGCGTCAGGCCTTGCCAGACCGCGGCATCGGCAAGCGGCGTAACATGGCTGAAACCCGCCTCGCGGATCGTCGCCTCGTCGCCCGGCTGGCAGAAGATCGGCAAATCCTTCGGCACGCGCTCCATGGCAACGCTGTCGAAATGATCGGAATGCAGATGCGAAACGATCACCAGTTCCACGCTATCGAGGATGTCTTCGATTTCGACCGGAAGCTCTACAATCGGATTGGAAGAACGGCCGGCAAAGGATTCCAGGCTGTGCTTCGGCGCCAGGTAGGGATCGATGAGCACGATGCGGCCACCATATTCCAGCTTCAACGTTGCATTGCGGATCAACTGAAGTTTCATGCGGTTTTCCTGACGAAGCTATTATGGAGGGTACTGGCACCCGTCATCGTCGCGACTGCAACGGCAAAATCAAGCCCCGAAATGATGGTGCATGCGGCTTGCGTTTCGCGATCTGCGGAAGGGCCGAGTAAATCGGCCCCTCCAGAACATTTGCATCGCTTAGCGGCGCCACTTCCTAACCGACGACTTCGTGCCGGAATCCGACGAGCGGTTCGAACTCGAGTTGGAGCTGGAGTTGGACGAGCCATTCGAACTCGAATTGGACGAACTGTTGGAGCTGGAATTCGACGAGCTATTGGAGCTCGAATTCGAGGAACTGTTGGAACTCGAATTGGACGAACTGTTCGAACTGGAGTTCGAGGACGAGTTCGACGAGCTGTTGCCGGCGAGGATCACCTGTCCGTGCTCGGCCCGCGTGATGCGCTCCGCATTGATCGGCGGCTTTGCAAGCATCGTTGCCTCGGCAACGGGGGCACTTAGGCCGAGCGCGACCGCGCCGATCGTGTAGAAAGTCGAACGTTTCATAATCTTCATCCTTGTTTTTGAGCGACGGGATTGCCAGCTCGGGATGAAGAACGAATAGGCCGAAATGTTATTCCCGATAGTTCAAAATAAAATCGCATTTCCATTTACTATTATCGGCTTGACCTTGAGAATTTTCGATACCAGCCTTCAATTGACATGGTATTCCGACGGATAACCTCTCTTTCCTCACTTTCGTTATTATTTTCCTTTCGAACGTCAAGCCGAAGCCTGCCGTCGCTTGCTGTCACCGACATAGGGGGACTGGTGGCATCCTCCCGGCGGAAGGGAATGACCTGGACGAGGGGGGTGCCTTTCTCGAGTTTGTGCACGCCGTCTTCGCCGGTTGCAAAGAAAGGAAAGTTGATCAGCGATGCGTAACTGTCGGTATCGACGACGCCTGCGATGATCTCGACCGGCATTGGCGGTCTGTTGAGCGGCGCGACGAACAGGCAGCTCCAGCCGGGAGGAGTCTTGATCGTCCAGTAATTGTGAAACTTCATCGGCGGACGTTTTCCAAAGGGGTGACCGCTCACCTGGTACGATCCGTGGTTGGAAACCATGGTCTTGTCGAACTCCCATCCCGCATCGACCTTCTGGCCGCCATCCGTGACCTGGAGCCGCACGGATGCTGCCAGCGGCAGGATGAACCCCAACGTCATCGCATCGAGAAACGGCATGCACCGCTTCACGGTCAGGCCGTTGTTGCTTGCCGAGACAACGCTTTTATCTACGGCAGGCAGGCGCTTGAACCATTCCGGCATCGCCAGTTTTGCCGGAACGGGTTCGGCAATCACGCCCATGTCGGAGGGCTCGCACAAAAACTCGATCACGTCGTTGGGCCGCTGGCCTCCTTCGGGAAAGCCGGATCCAAACGTCTCCGTCACCTTGCTGATCATTTGTTGAAACATGTCGATCTCCCTTCGTTGATCCCCGGCTAACGCTGGCGCCCGGACATTATTCCCGCGACCCGCGGAAAATTTCAGCCTCTCGGTTGGAACACTCCGTGGCCGGGCGGCGGAATAACTTCCGAGGCGCGCCGTTCCTCGACCAGGTGGCTGAATGGTCAGCCCCGCAACGATGATGGAGAACGACAATGCGCCTGGTTGGAACGCAACGGAACGATCACCTGAAGGGCGGCAATGCCGCCGACTTCCTGTTCGGTGACGACGGGAATGACCTTCTTGAGGGTCTCGGCGGCAATGATCAGATCCATGGCGGCGAAGGCGCCGACATTGCTTTCGGCGATGGCGGCAACGATCAGCTGTTCGGCGACAAGGGTCATGACGAACTCTTCGGCGGAGAGGGCGACGATATCCTCGACGGCGGAGAAGACGACGACCTTCTCGAAGGTGAACACGGTCATGACAGGCTTGAGGGCGGCAAGGGAAACGACATTCTCTATGGCGGCACGGGCAACGACGTGCTCGATGGCGGCGAGGAGAGTGACCAGCTCTTTGCGGGCGATGGCAGCGATCGTGTCGCCGGCGGCAAGGGCGAGGATCGGCTCTTCGGTGGAAATGGCAATGACAGGTTGACCGGCGGCGAGGACGACGATCTTGTCGAAGGCGGGGATGGCAACGACACCATTTATGGAGACAAAGGCAAGGACACGCTTTATGGCGGCCTCGGTACCGACCGTCTGCTCGGTGGCGATGACGAGGACCGCATCTATGCGGGAGACGGCAATGACAGCGCCAATGGCGGCAACGGCGACGACGTCGCCGGCGGCGGGTACGGAGACGATGCTCTCTGGGGCGATGATGGCAATGATCGCCTGAACGGCGATGCAGGAAACGACAAGCTTTCCGGTGGTCTCGGCGATGACCGGCTGGCAGGCGGCGCTGATCGTGACCTGCTCTCGGGTGGAGTCGGAAATGACCGGCTCGACGGCGGGAAGGGCTATGACATTCTCACCGGCGGAAGTGATCAGGACTGGTTTGTGTTTTCCAACCGCGCGGCCGACCGCGATACGGTGACAGATTTCCGTAGCGGTCAGGACGAATTCCTGATCGACGCGGACTTGTTTGGCGGTGGACTGCGCGCCGGAAACAGTCTTGCGCAAAACCAGCTTGTCGTATCGTCAGCGCCGACATCAGCCGTCACCGGCAAGGGCACCTTTCTCTACGACACCGATAACGGCTACCTGCGTTGGGATGCCGATGGCGCCGGCGGCGCATCGGCCCAACTGATTGCTATCGTGACCGGCGCGCCGAGGGTCTCCATCGATGATTTTTTGATATCCTGACAGCGCTACGCGACATGGAGATATCCCGCCTGCAAGTGGCGGGATATCTCGTGTAGACCTAGACTCGCTGGGCACAAGCTCAACTATGGCGGACAATGCCGGCGGCATGCCTTAGCCCTTGGGCTATTTCCGGCTTTCCTGCAGAGCCTTCAATGCTTGTGCTTCTTCCGTTGGAGACAGCGCCCCGGCGGCCCCGATCGAGCTCAGGTAGGTGTCGACCGTTTCTTGCGCACCGGCTGGAACATAGCCAATGTCGTGCGGTTCGGTCGCCACCGTCAGGCGTGTTTCCCAATTGCCGGCGGTATGACAGGCGACGGAAGTGACACTCCGGCCGGATCTGAGGCTGACCTCGAACTCGCGGCAGAACTCCCCCGCCTCGCTGCGGAAGCTGGAAACAACGCGCATGGACCCGACGTCTATCGCGGCAACGTCGCTGGCCGATGCGGACTTCTCTAATATTCCTGCAACGGCAGGCGTTACGTGCGTGAAATCAGGGCCTTGCGGGATCGCAGACTGCCCGGCGAAATAGCCCGCACTGCCTGCGACCACGGCGACGAGAATGGAGGCGGCAAGGGAAGCCAGCCAGAGACGCTTGCCCGGTGCCGGTGCCGGTGTCGGGGCAGGGCGGGGGGCGAAGGTGATGACGTTGTCGGGCGTTGTGCTGGCGTCCGGGGTGGCCGATGCTGGGAGTTCCTTGTCACGCTCGTCGATCATGCGCCGGACCGATGCCATAAGGGCGTCAGGTACGGGCTCGTTCAGCATCGGAGCCAGCGCCTCCTTCGCCGCAGCGCGCGTTTCCATGAAGGTTGCGACGCGGGCCATCAACTCGTCGTCGGTCTCAAGCGCAGCTTCGATCCGCGCGGTGGTCTCCGCGTCGGTCTCGCCGTCCGCAAATGCCATCACGGTTTCGTCGTCGAAATATGAGCTTTTCATGAATTGCTGCCTTTCATCCCCGACGAACGTTCCGCGCCCTTGCTTATTCCGGTCATGTCGGAAAGATTTTTTCGCGCCCGCGCCAGCCGGCTCATCACGGTACCGATGGGAATGGACAATACCTCCGCCGCTTGTCTGTAGGACAGTTCATCGACACAGACGAGAACTAGAACCTCGCGTTGCTCGTCCGGCAACCGGTCGATCGCCTGGGCGACACCGTCGAGTTCCATGCGCGCGTGGGACGCTGCCTCGCCGGATGGGACAGAAATATCCGTTCTGTCGGAAATATCTTCGCTCGGCCCCGCCGTTTTCCGCCGGCGGATCTCGTCTATCCAGAGATTGCGCAGGATGCGGAACATCCAGGCGTCAAATCGCGTGCCGGGCTCGAAATGATCGGAAGACCGCAGCGCCCGCTCGCAGGCCGTCTGCACGAGATCATCGGCAATCTCGCGCGAGCGGCAAAGCGAAATCGCAAAGCGCCGCAGATTCGGCAGAAATGCGATGAGCCGATTTTCGAATGAGAGGTTGTCGTGCGTCATGGCATTGTTTTGCATGGGCGGGAATAAATTGTCGAGCCATCCGTTGATGCAACCGTGACCAAGACCATGTAGATATTGACCCAGCCACGGAGTGTCTTCGATGCCGGCCCATATTCTCAAAAACAGGATCCGCCAGGTTCTCGCCGGCATCATGGTTCTCGTTGCCATCGACGTTGCACCCGTCTTTCCTGAGGGACCGGCATTCTCCTTCATCGCCACCGCCCACGCGGACGACGACGATGATGATGATGGTGGTGGAAGCAGCCGAGGCGGCGGAGGTTTCAGAACGGGCGGCGAAGGCTCCGGAGGGAGCGCCAGATCGAGCGGTCCCAATTTTCTCGACAGGCTGTTCGGCAAACGGCCCGTACAGCAGCGTCGAGCCCGGGCCGCACGCCGCGCGCCCTCCATCCCGGACAGGGCGCCGGGCGAAATCGTCGCGCTCGGGCTTGATGAGCCGATCATCGCAGAACTCCTGCAGGCGGGCTTCACCGTCGATGAGCGCGTGACGATTGCGTTTTCAGACGCGGATCTTGTGAAACTGCAGATCCCGCAGGGCATGACGCTCGACGCCGCGCGCACGATGGTTGCAGCGCAGGCCCCGAACGCGACGGTCGATTTCAACCATCTCTATCGCCCGGAGCAGGGGGCGGCCGGCGTTTGTGGGAACGGGAACTGCGGGCTGGTGCGGGACCTGATCGGCTGGCCCGGCGCACCGGTGCTGGCCTGCGCCGCCTCGCCTCATATCGGCCTTGTCGACACGGCGATCAATCCCGCCCATGCTTCGCTCGCAGGAAGCCAATTGGAGACGATCCGCATCGGCGACCAGGACGCGTCGGCTGCGGAATCGAGCAGGCAACACGGCACGGCGGTCGCGGCCCTTCTGATCGGCAGGCCCACCAGCCGCGCTCCCGGTCTCCTGCCGGATGCAAGACTCGTCGCCGTCGACGCGTTTCGCCGTATCGGCAAATCCGCGGACCGGGCAGCAGTCTACGATCTCGTTCGCGCCCTCGACCTCCTGACGACCCGCAATGTCAGCGTTGTCAATCTCAGCCTTTCAGGCCCCTCCAACACTCTGCTTGAGAAAGCGGTCGACGCAGCATCGAACCGGGGGATCGTTCTGGTTGCCGCCGCCGGCAATGACGGCCCTGCGGCAAAGCCGGTCTATCCGGCGGGCTATGACAGGGTCATTGCAGTGACGGCCGTCGATCGCGGCCGCACCCCCTATCGCCGGGCCGTGCGGGGCGAACATATCGACATCGCCGCGCCCGGCGTCGGCGTCTGGACCGCCGCTTCAGTGTCCGGTGCAAGGCAGAAGAACGGCACCTCTTTTGCGGCCCCCTTCGTGACGGCGGCCGCCGCCATTCTCAAGGCGACCCGGCCGGAACTCACACCGCAACAGGTCGGCGAAGAGCTGATGCGTGCGGCCGACGATCTCGGCCAGCCCGGCAAGGATCCGATCTATGGCTGGGGCCTGTTGAACGCCCGCGCGCTCTGCCAGGCACCAGCCGGCATGTCCCGTTGACGCGACATAGCTTCCGACCATTCGGGCTTCGCTATGCTTGCGGCAATTCTTTCAATCCGCAATATCCTCACAGGCACATCAGATTTTAGCTGCCTGATTGTCGTCGCGACCTCTTCGCTTATGGGTTCCCGGGGCGAACCAAGAGTACGCTCGGCAGCCGCTGCGACCTGCTGCAGTTATTGACCGTCAGGAAGCCGGTGACGACGAGCGTCGCACGGTGCACGACAACATCCGATGGGTTCACAGCGTGATATTCAGGCATCTACGCGATGTTTATTGACAGATCGCACGCGTTGCGTAAAAAAATGCAGCTAGTGAAAATATTTACATTTCCTGCTGAAAGGGAATATGGTGCGAAACGTCACAGGTCGCGACAGGGACGACAGTCTTGCGGTTCGCGCAGCATGGCTGCACTACGTGGGAGGGCTGACGCAGGCGGAGGTTGCTGCACGGCTCGGCGTTCCCAACGTCAAAGCACACCGGCTGATCACGTGGGCGAACCAGAACGGTGTCGTGAAGTTTTCCATCGACGGCGATGTGGCCGAATGCGTGATGCTCGAGACGAAGATTGCCGGGTTGTTCGGGCTGAGCTACTGCGAGGTTTTGCCGGACCTTTACGACAAGAGCCTGCTGATGCGCGCGCTTGGCGTCGCCGGCGCCGAGTTTCTGCAGCGAGAAATCAAGAACCTACAGGGCAAGGTGATCGGCATCGGCAACGGCCGCACGCTGGCCGCCGCCATTGCTGCCATGCCGCATACGGATGCAGGGGACGTTCGCTTTGTTTCGCTGCTCGGCGGGCTGACGCGAAACTATGCGGCAAACCCCCATGACGTGATGCATCGTCTGGCCGAAAAGACAGGCGCGGTATCCTATGTCATGCCGGTGCCGTTCTTTGCCAATTCGTCCGAAGATCGCGAAGTGCTCCTGTCGCAGCGCGGGGTGCGCTACGTGTTCGACCTTGCGGCGCGCGCCGACCTGATGCTCGTCGGCATCGGCACGGCCGAGCTCGATTCCCAACTCGTCTTCTCGCAGATGATCGAGATGCCGGAGATGCAGGAAGTGCGCGACCACGGTGGTGTCGGCGAGATGCTCGGCCATTTCTTCGATGCGGACGGCAGGCCGATCGAGACATCGCTGGCCGAGCGGACATTGTCGCCGAGCCTGGACAGCATGAAGGAACGCCGCATCGTCGCGATCGCCGGCGGGCTTGGAAAGGTCCGGGCGATCCGCTCAGCCCTGATGAGCGGCTGTCTCAGCGGACTGATCATTGACGAACAGACGGCGCATGCGCTTGTGAGTGAACAGTCGGCGTGACGACGTGTGTTGAAGGATGCGGTTCCATGTTTGATGTCCAACGCCCCGTCGGCCTGACCTGGTCTCCTGCCATGCCGGCATCCCGCCCCCAGCCGGAGGCGATACTGATGCGCGGCGCTGGACAGGACATCCTCATCGGCATCAACGCCGCGACCTCGGTGACATCGCAATTGGCCTCTGCCGAAGGAGAATGACATGAATGATTCCCGGATGATCGATCTGTTCATTGTCGGGGGCGGCATCAACGGCGCGGGTATCGCGCGTGATGCAGCGGGCAGGGGGCTGTCGGTGATCCTGTGCGAAAAGGACGATCTTGCGCAGGGAACGTCGTCGCGATCGGGCAAGCTGGTCCATGGCGGTCTGCGTTATCTCGAATATTACGAGTTTCGCCTGGTGCGCGAGGCTCTGATCGAACGCGAGGTGCTGCTGAATTCCGCCAGCCACATCATCTGGCCGATGCGCTTCGTACTGCCGCACAGTCCTGACGATCGGCCGGCCTGGCTCGTGCGTCTTGGCCTGTTTCTCTACGACCATCTTGGTGGGCGCAAGAAATTGCCGGGCACCCGTTCGCTCGATCTGCGCCGCGACCCGGAAGGCGCGCCGGTCATGGACAAATACACCAAAGGTTTCGAATATTCCGATTGCTGGGTCGATGATGCACGCCTCGTAGTGTTGAATGCCGTCGGCGCAGCCGAAAAGGGCGCCGAGGTTCTGACACGCACCGCCTGTACGAGCGCGCGGCGCGAGAATGGCGGCTGGACCATCCAGATGCGCAATGAGCGGACCGGAGAGGTGCGGACGGTCCGCGCGCGCGTCCTCGTCAATGCGGGCGGCCCGTGGGTCAACGACATCGTCGGGCGCGTCGCGGGAAGCAACAGCCGCCGCAACGTCCGCCTGGTCAAGGGCAGTCACATCATCGTCCCGAAATTCTGGGAAGGGCGGCATGCCTATCTGGTGCAAAACCACGACAAGCGCGTGATCTTCATCAACCCCTATGAAGGCGACAAGGCGCTGATCGGCACGACCGACATTCCCTATGACGGCGCACCGGAAGAGGTGAGGGCGGAGGAAGCCGAGATCGAATACCTGCTCGCCGCAGTCAACCGCTACTTCAAGGAAAAGCTGCGACGCGAGGACGTACTCGAGACATTCTCCGGCGTCAGGCCGCTGTTCGATGACGGGCAGGGGAACCCGTCGGCCGTGACGCGTGACTATACTTTCGATCTCGATGCAACCGACGGAGCGCCTCTCTTGAGCGTATTCGGCGGAAAAATCACCACCTTCCGCAAGTTGTCGGAACATGCGATCGAGAAGATCGCCAAGTTCTTCCCCGATATGGGAGGAAACTGGACTCGCGAGGCGACCCTGCCTGGCGGCGAAATCGACAACGCCGATTTCGTCCAGTTCATCGAAAACCTGCGCCGCGCATATCCGTGGATGCCGCGCACGCTCGTCCATCACTACGCACGCCTTTATGGGGCAAGGGTCGGAAGAATTATCGGCAACGCCTCTTCGCTGGAAGGGCTCGGCCGGCATTTCGGCGCGCATCTTTACGAGGCAGAAGTGCGCTATCTGATTGCCCAGGAGTGGGCAATGACGGCGGACGACATCCTCAAGCGCCGGACGAAACAGGGGCTGCATCTGAGTGACGGCGAAAAGGCAGCCTTTGCCGCCTGGTTCGACGTGGACTACGCGAAAAGCGCCTGAGTCTCTTCAGTCGCGCGCCGCAAGCCTCCGCCACCGTCCGCAATCCGAATGTGAGAAACCATCATGCCCCTGACGCTCTCGCTCAACACAAATCCCCTGGTCAACCGGTTCGCCGACCCGGACGATCTGATAGACACAGTCGCGCGCGACCTGAAGATCCGCGACCTGCAACTGACGCATGAGTTCATCAATCCTTCCTGGCCGGCGCCCGTGATCCGCCGCATCACCCGCCGTTTTCGAACGGCTCTGGATCGCACCGGCGTGCGTGTGACGTCCGGCATGACAGGCCCTTATGGGCGGCTCAATCATTTCGGCCATCCCGATCGCGACGTGCGGCGCTATTACGTCGATTGGTTCAAGACGTTCGCCGATATTTCAGCCGATCTGGGGGCCAGATCCGTCGGAACCCAGTTCGCCATCTTTACCTTTGCAGACTTTGACGATCCCAAGCGCCGCGAGGATCTGATTGAGATCGCCATCGACTGCTGGTCGGAGGTTGCCGAACACGGCAAGGCCGCCGGGCTCGACTATGTGTCCTGGGAACCGATGTCCGTCGGCCGCGAATTCGGCCACACCATTTCGGACTGCATGGCCCTGCAGGACCGGCTGACGGCGGCCGACATGGCGATCCCGATGTGGATGATGGCTGATATCGACCATGGCGATGTCACTTCGCCGGACCCGGACGATACCGACCCCTATGCCTGGGCAAGGGCAGTTCCAAAGGTTTCGCCGATCATTCACATCAAGCAGAGCAAGATGGACAAGGGCGGCCATCGCCCTTTCACCGCCGAACACAATGCCACGGGGCGGGTCCAGCCCGAACCGCTGCTGAAGGCCTTCCGCGAGGGCGGCGCAGAAGACAACGAAGTCTGTCTCGAACTCTCCTTCAAGGAGCGCGAACCGGATGACCGCAATGTCATCCCCGCCATCGCCGAAAGTATCGCCTTCTGGGCACCCCACATCGATACCGGCGCAGGCGATCTCAAGATATAAGGTGAGACGCGGCGATCGGGAGAGGCTGCAAAGACCAATTGTGTCCGCCTCGGAACGCGCCACAGACTTCCGGACCGAGCTGCACTCTTCGATCCGATAATATGTATTATGGAACATAATCGCTGGCGCTGAGTTCTAGGCCCGTCGAAGATTGCCGACAAAGGCAACGTCTTTGGTTGTCTTTGCCCCCGCCATAAGCCTATGCTGCCCCATCGGTTGTCCCTTAGGAAATACAAGCACCATGGAATATCGTCGTCTCGGAAAATCGGGCCTGAAGGTCAGCGAGTTCTCGTTCGGATCATGGGTTACATTCGGCAGACAGGTCGAAGGAAGCGATGCCGTCAGTTTGATGGCGCATGCCTATGACAATGGCATCAATTTCTTCGACAATGCCGAAGGTTATGAGGCCGGAAAGTCCGAAGTCGTTATGGGCGAAGCCCTGAAGACCCTCGGCTGGAGCCGGGACAGCTTCATCGTTTCCAGCAAGGTGTTTTGGGGCGGTCAGAAGCCGACACAAAAGGGTTTGTCGCGCAAGCATGTCACTGACGCAGCGCACGCTGCGCTGAAACGCCTGCAGGTGGACTATCTTGATCTCTATTTTTGCCACCGGCCTGATATCGATACTCCAATCGAGGAAACGGTTCGTGCGATGCACGACCTCATCGCTCAAGGCAAAATCCTCTATTGGGGCACATCGGAATGGTCGGCCCAGCAATTGACCGAAGCCTACGCCGTGGCTCGTGATCTGCGCATCACGCCACCGACGATGGAACAGCCGCAATACAACCTTTTCGAACGCCAGAAAGTCGAAGGCGATTACCTGCCGCTCTACGATCTGATGGGCTTGGGCACCACGATTTGGTCGCCGCTCGCGTCGGGTGTTCTGACGGGCAAGTACAACAACGGAATGCCCAATGATAGCCGGATGAATTTGCCCGGATATGAATGGCTGAAGGAGAAATGGGCTAGCGACGCAGGCCGTGCTCAGCTTGCCCAAGTGGCGGAATTGGCTGATCTCGCAAAAGAGGTCGGTATTTCGATTACCCACCTCGCTCTGCTCTGGTGCCTTTCCAACCGCAACGTGTCGACGGTAATCCTCGGCGCATCGCGCATGAGCCAACTCGAGGACAACATGGCAGCGCTGGCACACAAGGACAAACTAACCTCAGACGTGTTGGCCCGCATCGAAACCATCGTCGGAAACAAACCGGCTCCGGCACAGCGATACTGATCTACCGGGCAGGCTACGCGGGCGGGATGTAACTCAATCAAAGCCGATATTGGACATGGCAGCGGCCGTGATAGGCCGAACGTTCCACATGGGCGTGCACGCCGAAGACACGGCTCATCAGCTCACCGGTCAGGACATCTTCCGGGGCACCGGCCGCGACGACTTTGCCGCGCTGCAGAATGGCGAGGGTATCGCAGAACATCGCCGCAAGATTGAGGTCGTGCAGCGCGACGATGCAGGTGACCGGCAGGCGGGAAACCAGCGCCAGGATTTCCAGCTGGTGCTGGATGTCGAGATGGTTCGTCGGCTCGTCCAGCAGGAGTTCGCTCGGCGTCTGCGCCAGAGCGCGGGCGATGTGCACACGCTGGCGCTCGCCGCCCGACAGCGTATGCCAGAGCTGGCCGGCGCGCTCCGGCATGCCGACATGGTGGAGCGCGGCATTGACCGCCGCATCGTCGGCAGCGGTCCAGGGCGACAACGGCCCCCGATGCGGCGTGCGCCCCAGCCGGACGACATCGAGCACGGTCACCTGCGCCTCGGTTGTCGCCTGTTGTTCGACGAAAGCGACGCGCCGGGCGATGTCGAGACGGGGCATGGCGGCGATATCGGTGTTCCCGAGCGAAATGACACCGCTCTTGACGTTGCGAAGCCGGCAGATGAGCCTGAGCAGGCTGGATTTTCCCGAGCCGTTCGGGCCGAGCAGGCCAAGCGTCTTGCCGCGAGAAACGTCGATGCTGATGCCATCGACGATCATCAGGCCGCCGGACGACCAGCATACGTCATGGACTGATATGCTCAAAGCGGCCTCCTTGCTCTGTAGAGAATGAGTGCGAAGGCTGGTGCCCCGAACAGCGCGGTGACGACGCCGATCGGCAGGATCTGCTGCGGAATGATGACCCGCGAGACGATGTCTGCGGCAACCATGAAGATCGCGCCGATCATCGCCGAGGCAGGCAGCAGGCGCCCATGCGAGGGGCCGACCAGAAACCGCGCCGCATGTGGAATGACCAGCCCGACAAAACCGATGGAGCCAACGATGCTGACCATGGCGGCCGTCATTAGCGCGGTTGCGCCGAGAAGGATGATGCGGACCCGATTGACGGCGATCCCCAGGGCCGCCGCCGCATCGACCCCGAAGGTGAACGCGTCGAGAGCACGGGCATGGATCATCGCGACGACAAATCCGGCCAGCGCCACCGGAGCCGCAAGATAGACATCCGGCCAGCGCACCCCGGCGAGGCTGCCGAGCAGCCAGAACATCACGCCGCGCGCCTGTTCGGCATTTGCCGAGGTGGTGACGATGTAGGAGGTGAGCGCAGTGAAGAGTTGCGAGCCCGCGACACCAGCCAGGATGATCCGGTCGGCCCCTCCCCCGGCGCCGGCTGCCAGCGCCGAGACGAGAACGAAGGCGATGACTGCGCCGACGAAGGCGCCGGTCGACAGCGTCAGGACGCCGTAGCCAAAGCCGAGGATCATCACGGCCACGGCACCCGTCGAGGCACCGGCGGAAATGCCGAGCACATAGGGCTCGGCCAGCGGATTGCGCAACAGCGCCTGCAGGATCGCGCCGGACAGCGCAAGCGCCGCCCCGGAACTGGCGGCCAGCAGCGCACGGCTCAGCCGGTAGTCCCAGACGATGCCTTCGTGAATGCGGCTGAGTTCGAATGCCGTGCCGAAGATCCGGTTGGCGACGGCCTTTGCCGTGGTTGCCAGCGGAATGGAGATTTCCCCGATCGACACAGCGAGGCTGATCATGAAACCGAGCGCGACAAATGTCAGGGCGGCGAACGCAAGACGCGCCCACCACCTTGCGCCAATCACGACTGGCTCACCGACGATTGCAAGCGTCACTGCGACAATCCGAAGGCCTTGATGCCCTGCGCCAGCGTTTCGATGCCGTCGATCGTGCGGATCGTCGGGTTCATAGACTGGGCATCCATCAGGACGAAGCGCCTGTTCTTCACGGCGTCGAGCTGGCTGGTGACAGGGTCCTTCTCCAGAAACTCGATCTTCACCGCCGGATCGTCGGCCGCATATCGCCGGCGGTCCATCGTGGCGATGACGATCACGGAAGGATTGGCCTCCGAGAGAGTTTCCCAGCCGACCAGCGGCCATTCTTCCTCGGTCGTCATGACGTTTTTCGCACCGAGCGTCTTCAGGATATAGGCCGGTGCACTGTTCTTGCCGGCAATGAAGGCATCGCCCGCGACTTCCTTGCTCGAAAACCAGAAGACGACCGGCAATGCGCCGAGCTTGGCGTTTCCGATCGAGGCGACGGCAGCCGCTTCCCGCTTCTTCAGATCAGCGATCAGCGCATCGCCGCGGTCCTGGATATCGAAAATCTGCGAGAGCTCGCCAATCTCCTGATAGATCAGGTCCATCGTAAAGAGCTCGCGGCGCACCCCGTCGCCACCATCCGTATTCACCTTGGCAACGCAATCGGCCGGCGAGACATAGGTGTTGATGCCCAGCCCGGAAAACTGCTCGCGTTTTCCGACTGACCCTTGCGCGCCCACATGCCACTCGAATTCGGCAGCAACCAGATCCGGCTCCTCGCCGACGACCGATTCGAAGCTCGGATCGTTGTCGGCCAGCCGCTTGATCTTCCGGTTCTCGCCCTCGTACTGCTTCAGCACCGGGCCGACCCAGACGGCCGTGCCTGCGATCTTGTCAGCCAGCCCGAGCGAATACAGGATTTCGGTCATGCCCTGACCGATCGAAACGATCTTTTCCGGCGGCTTCTCGAAGCTGACGGTCTGGCCGCAATTGGTGATTGTCAGGGGATAGGTCGTTGATGCGGCAGCGGCCGGCATGGCGAGGCTCGCCAGAACAAGGGTTGCTGCGGAAATCGGCGCAAATATACGGGAAAAGGCGACGAAACGCCCGGGACGGCGGTCGAAATCAATCATGACGGCTCCTGTTCCGGGCAACCCCGCCCGGGATGGTGGATCTTGCTTTCGACGGCAGGTCTCCTGGCTCGCGGATATCTGCTTTCGCCTGCCTTCCCGCCAAAACCCAAGGGCTCTCGCAGTGGCATGGCGCTCCAAGGAAGCGCCACGAGGACGATCGGCAATCCGCTTACAGTTGCGGGGGCAGCCACGGTCTTGGTCCCTGTTGGGTCTTCCGCACCGTGTTCCCTATTAATCCCCTCGAAGTCATCCATCGGGGAACCGTCGATAGTCACTTAGTCCGAGCATGGCGGCGCCGTCAAGACGGACCGCGCCGTTGCCACTGCCGCCTCACTTACGGCATCAGCTGGCCGCCATTGACCTCGATGATCTGGCCGGTGATGTAGCCGGACAATGTCGGCGATGCCAGGAAGAGATAGGTGCCGACGCAATCCTCCGGCGATCCGACGCGGCCCATGGGAACGGTTTTCCGCTGCGCATCCAGCATTTCGGGGCTGGTATAGCGCTCGTGGAACGGCGTCGAGATGATGCCGGGCGCGACCGCGTTGACGCGGATGCCATCGCCTACGAATTCCTTGGCGTGGCCGCGGGTGATCGTCGAGACGAAACCCTTGGATGCTGCGTAAAGGATGGCCCCGTTGCCGCCGCCGTTCCGGGCGGCGATCGACGTCGTGTTGATAATGAAGCCGCCCTGTTTGCGCAACCACGGATGCGCCGCCCTCGTCGCCGCCAGCACGGAGCGGGCGTTGAGATCCATGACGCGTTCATAATGCGCATCGGTCATTTCAGCCGTTGTCATCCGGCCGAGCATGCCGCCGGCATTGTTGATAAGCCCGTCGAGCCGACCGAATTGATTGGCGGCCTCCTCGACCACACGCTCCGTCACCCCATCCGCCGAAACATCGCCCTGCACCAGGACCGCCTTGCCGCCCGAAGCCTGGACCTCCGCCAGAAGGTCGCTCGCAGCTTGCAGGCTCTCATTGTAGTGGATCGCGACGTGCGCGCCCTGTGCCGCAAAGGCGCGGACGAGAGCTGCCCCGATGCCGGTCGAGGCGCCGGTGATTAGAACCGCTTTTCCATCGAGATCAGGGATACGTGTCCCCTGCCATGTGCTCTGCTCGCCTGTCATTTGCCGTCCTCCGCTTCCGGTCCACATCATTGAAACCGGCTGGGAGAATAGGGGTCGGCCGGGAAATATCCAGCCTCATCAGAGGCATAATTTCCGCGCTCAGAAATCCCAGTCGTCATCTTCCGTCGCGACCGCCTTGCCGATGACATAGGACGAGCCGGAACCGGAAAAGAAGTCGTGGTTCTCGTCGGCATTCGGCGACAACGCGGAGAGGATAGCCGGGTTGACCTTGCAGGCTTCCGCCGGAAACAACGCCTCATAGCCGAGATTCATCAACGCCTTGTTGGCGTTGTAGTGCAGGAATTTCTTAACGTCCTCGGTCAGACCGACGCCGTCATAGAGACTTTCGGTATATTTCGCCTCGTTGTCGTAGAGTTCGAACAGCAATTCGTAGGCAAAGTCCTTGATCTCCTGCCGTCTTTCCTCGCCCAGGCGCTCCAGCCCCTTCTGGAACTTGTAGCCGATGTAATAGCCGTGCACCGCCTCGTCGCGGATGATCAGCCGGATCATGTCGGCAGTGTTGGTAAGCTTCGCCCGGCTCGACCAGAACATCGGCAGGTAGAAGCCGGAATAGAACAGGAAGCTCTCGAGGAAGACACTGGCAACCTTGCGCTTCACCGGGTCGGGATTGCGGTACTGTTCAAGGATCAGCGCCGACTTCTTCTGCAGGTGCTCGTTTTCCTCCGACCAGCGATAGGCGTCGTCGACATCGGGCGTCGAGCAGAGCGTCGAGAAGATCGAGGAATAGGAGCGGGCATGCACCGCTTCCATGAAGGAAATATTCGAATAGACCGCCTCCTCATGTGGCGTGATCGCATCCTCCATCAGCTTTGGCGCACCGATGCTGGTCTGGATCGTGTCGAGCAGGGTCAACCCGGTGAAGACGCGGATCGTCAGCTGTTGTTCTTCCGGCCGCAAGGTTGCCCAGGATGGAATATCGTTGGATAGCGGCACCTTTTCCGGCAGCCAGAAATTCCCGGTCAACCGATTCCAGACTTCGAGATCCTTGTCGTCCTCGATCCGGTTCCAGTTGATGGCGCGCACGCGCGATACGGGCTTGATGGCGATGTTCATTGGGGACGTCCTTGATTTTCATTGTGTTCGCATGTGGAAGTGCCCCTCACCCTAGCCCTCTCCCCGTAAACGGGGAGAGGGAACAACAGAGGTTGCCGCTTGTCCCTTCGCCCCGCTTGCGGGGAGAAGGTGGCCGACAGGCCGGATGAGGGGCTTGCGATGCTCACAACGTACACGACACACAGCCCTGCACTTCCGTACCGGACAACGCCATCTGCCGAAGCCGGATGTAGTAGATCGTCTTGATGCCCTTCTTCCAGGCATAGATCTGCGCCTTGTTGATATCGCGCGTCGTCGCCGTATCGCGGAAGAACAGGGTCAGCGACAGGCCCTGATCGACGTGCTGGGTGGCTGCCGCATAGGTGTCGATGATCTTCTCAGGCCCTATCTCGTAAGCATCCTGGTAGTAGTCGAGATTGTCGTTGGTCAGATAAGGCGCCGGATAGTAGACGCGGCCGATCTTGCCTTCCTTGCGGATTTCGATCTTCGAAACGATCGGATGGATCGAGGAGGTCGAGTGGTTGATGTAGGAAATCGACCCTGTCGGCGGCACGGCCTGCAAGTTCTGGTTATAGAGCCCGGACGCCGTGACGTCCTTCTTCAAGGCCAACCAGTCTTCCTGCGTCGGGATCGGAATGCCGGCCGTTTCGAACAGCCCCCTCACCTTCTCCGTCGCCGGTTCCCATGCCTGTTCTGTGTATTTGTCGAAATATTCTCCAGAGGCGTATTTCGAGTTCTCGAAGCCCTTGAAGCTCGTACCCCGTTCGATGGCGATCCGGTTCGAGGCGCGGATGGCGTGATAGGTCACCGTGTAGAAATAGATATTGGTGAAATCGACGCCTTCCTCCGACCCGTAGTAGATGCGCTCGCGGGCAAGATAGCCGTGCAGGTTCATCTGGCCGAGCCCGATGGCATGGCTGTCGTCATTGCCCTTCTCGATCGACGGTACCGACGAGATATGGCTCATGTCGGAGACCGCCGTCAGCGCCCGGATCGATGTCTCGATGGTCTTGCCGAAATCGGACGTGTCCATTGCAGCCGCGATGTTCAGGGAGCCGAGATTGCAGGAAATGTCCTTGCCAAGATGCTTGTAGGAGAGGTCGTCATTATACTCGCTCGCCTCGCTCACCTGCAGGATTTCCGAGCAGAGATTGCTCATGGTGATACGCCCGGCGATCGGGTTTGCCCGGTTCACCGTGTCCTCGAACATAATGTAGGGATAGCCGCTCTCGAACTGGATTTCGGCAAGCACCTGGAAGAACTCGCGCGCCTTGATCTTCTTCTTGGTGATGCGCGCATCATCGGCCATTTCACGGTACTTTTCCGTCACCGATATCTCGGTGAAGGGCACGCCGTAGACCCGTTCCACGTCATAGGGCGAGAACAGGTACATATCCTCGTTGTTCCTCGCCAGTTCGAAGGTGATGTCGGGTACGACGACGCCGAGCGACAGCGTCTTGATGCGGATCTTCTCGTCGGCATTTTCGCGCTTGGTGTCGAGGAAACGCATGATGTCGGGATGATGGGCATTGAGATAGACGGCCCCTGCCCCTTGGCGCGCACCAAGCTGGTTTGCGTAGGAGAAACTATCCTCCAGCAATTTCATCACCGGAATGATGCCGGACGACTGGTTCTCGATCTGCTTGATCGGCGCGCCTGCCTCGCGGATGTTGGTGAGTGAAAGAGCCACACCGCCGCCGCGCTTGGAAAGCTGCAGGGCCGAATTGATCGACCGGCCGATACTCTCCATGTTGTCTTCGACGCGCATGAGGAAGCACGAGACGAGTTCGCCGCGTTGCTTCTTGCCGGCATTGAGGAAGGTCGGCGTCGCCGGCTGGAAACGGCCGGAAATGATCTCGTCCACCATGTCGCGGGCAAGCGCCTCATTGCCCTGGCCGAGCGTCAGAGCCACCATGCAGATGCGGTCTTCGTACCGCTCCAGATAACGCTTTCCGTCAAAGGTCTTCAGTGTGTAGCTGGTGTAATACTTGAACGCACCGAGAAAGGTCGGAAACCGGAACTTCTTCGCATAGGCATGGTCGAACAGGTCGCGGACAAAGTTGAAAGAATACTGGTCCAGCACCTCCCGCTCGTAATAGCCTTCTGTCACCAGATAATCGAGCTTCTCCCTGAGATTGTGAAAGAAGACGGTGTTCTGGTTGACGTGCTGGAGGAAATACTGCCGCGCCGCCAGCCGATCCTTGTCGAGCTGGATCTTCCCCTCGTCGTCATAGAGGTTCAGCATCGCATTTAGCGCATGATAGTCGAGCGTCGTGTCCGCCGCCTTCAAAGGGCGTTCGATAGCTGAGACGTCCAAAATCGTTCCAATCCGTTTCTCACATTGGCGACATCCTCCTGCGTGCCCAGGAGCTCGAACCTGTAGAGGTACGGCACCTGGCACTTTCTGGAGATCACATCGCCGGCGAGACCGTATGTCTCGCCGAAATTGCTGTTGCCGGCGGCGATCACGCCCCGGATGAGGGATCGGTTGTCCGCATCGTTGAGGAAGCGGATGACCTGTTTGGGAACGGCGCCCTTGCCATCCTCGCCGCAATAGGTCGGGAGGATGAGGACGAAGGGTTCGCGCACGCCGAGTTCTGTTTCGCTATTGCTAACGGGAATGCGGGCCGCCCGCAGGCCAAGTTTGGCGACGAAGCGATGGGTATTTTCCGAAAGGCTGGAATAATAAACGATCAGACCCATTGCTTGTCCGTCCGTGCTCAGGAGAGCGCGCTGATCTTGTCCGGGCGAAAGCCCGCCCAATGGTCCTGCCCGGTCACGACGACCGGCACTTGCTGATAGCCGAGGCCAACCACGGTCGCAAAGGCGTCCTCATCGGTGGAGATGTCGATGACCTGATAGTCGATGCCACCGCGATCGAGCGCGCGATAGGTCGCGGTGCATTGGACGCAGGAAGGCTTGCTGTAGACGGTAATGCTCATGTCTTTCCTCGTTGTCTATGGTTTTGACTGGCCACACGAAAGGGTTCCGAGCCGCTGCACGCGGACCCGATCGTGTCGTTGCATTTCGAGTTGGCGATTGAGGCTAGGCGTGCGCCGTCGATCGCGATCCCGCGTCCTCTGGTCTGCGAATTCGACTGACTGACATGCCTTCACCCCGAAGCCTTTTGGCTGGTATCGGAGGAACGCAACATAGAGCGGAGTCATTCCGCTGCACATTACGCGACCTTCCGGACACCCCGCCCGTGGACGTTTTTGCTCGAAGGCAGGTCTCCTGGCTTGCGGGTCGCGGCCTCTGTCCCGTCTTCCCGAAGCCTCATGCCTCAGTGACTTGAAATGGGACAGAAACTCGCCGCTTACAGTTGCGGGGGCAGCTCCGGCATTGCTTCGCCACTTTGGCGTTGCGCACCGTATTCCCGTCTTAGCCCCCAGCCCTTGCGAATCGGAGGAACCTTGAACACTAGATATGGTATACGAGTCAATTTTTCGGTCAATACATAGAGGCTGGAAACTGGCTAGGTATGGCGCTGTTTTTTCGGCATTATGGATAACGGTCAGTTAACACCGCAGGCGAGAAACACGAAAAAGGCCCGGGACATCGCCCCGGGCCTTCGGTCTTCCACACAAGTCTGTGGTCGGCAATTCACTCGGCGGCAGCAATCGCGCGGCGACGGCCGATGGTTGCCTGGGTGAGCAACAACGCGCCGACGGCGCAGAGTGCAATGCCCATCGCCATCGGAACCGCCGTGCCGTCGAAGAACGCCGACGCGACGACCATAGCAACGGCTGCGGTCACGAAATGCAGCGTTCCCATCAGCGACGAGGCGGTGCCGGCGATCTCGCCATGATCTTCCAGCGCAAGGACGGCGGTCGTCGGGATGACGAGGCCGAGGCAGCCGTAGCCGACGAAAAGGAAGGCAGCCATCACGGGCAGTTGGTTGAAGCCGAGGCTCATGACGATGGCCATCGTTGCCATAGTCACGGCAAAGGCAGTGACGGCCACACGCATGACGCGGACGAGACCGTAGCGCTCGCCGAACCAGCCGGTCGCCTGCGATACACCGAAGAACGACACCGCATTGATCGAGAAGGCAAAGCTGTACTGCGTCGGCGTCAACCCATAGTGGTCGATCAGGACGAAGGGCGAATTCGCCAGATAGACCAGGAAGCTCGAAATCCCGAGACCGCCGATGAAGGTCAGCGTCAGGAAGTTCTTGTCCCTGAGCAGAACCCCATAGGCCACCATGGCGCTGCCCAGGCCGCTTTCGGCGCGATGCGCCTTCGGGCGGGTTTCCTGCAATTGCGTCGCCAGAAGGATAAGGCCGATGAACGAGGCGATCATTACGGCCCAGAAGACACCGCGCCAGCCGTAGAACTCGATGACGGCGCTGCCGGTCAGCGGCGCAAGGATCGGCGAGATGCTGAAAACCAGCATCAAGAGCGACATCAGGCGCGCGGCCTGCACGCCCGTATGCATGTCGCGGACGATGGCGCGGGGAATGACCATGCCGGCGGCTCCGCCGATCCCCTGCAGGAAGCGGAAGGCAATCAGCGTTTCGATATCGCTCGCCAGCGCGCAGCCGATGCTGGCGACCGAAAACAGGCCGATACCGATGTAAAGCGGCGCCTTGCGGCCCCACATATCCGAGAGCGGGCCGTAGACGAGCTGCGACAGGGCAAAAGAGATGAAGAAGGCGAGCAAGCTCAGTTGCACGATATGATTTTCAGCGCCTAGGTCCTGCCCGATCGAGGGTAGTGCCGGCAGATACATGTCGATAGCGAAGGGACCGATGGCGGATAAGAGACCAAGAATGAGCGCAGTGCGGAAAAAGGAGGTCGTCATGGTGATCATCTTTCAGAAAACATCGGCGCAAAACCGGGTCAGTTTCGCGCCGCGTTGCTCTCACGAGGGTTCAATGTGATCGTTGCCGAAATGGTCGCGGTGCTTGGGAGAAGCCCGCGCTCCGTTGGCAGCATGTGTCAATAATATTGGACACACGTGTAAAATTAGACACCATTGTCTAAAACGTCAATAGGCATTATCTTGAGTGCATGAAAAGTCTCAATGACACTGTTCCCAAGACCTCCGTGCACAGCCAGCGCGGACAATGCGCCAAGCGTCTATCGATCCTGGAAGCCGCCGCCGAAGTCTTTTGCCGCCAGGGTTTTGCCGGTGCAAGCATCGACGAGATCGCTGCCGAGGCCTGCGTCTCGCGCCAGACGGTCTACAATCACTACCGGGAAAAAGAGAACCTGTTCACTGCCGTCGTCGAGGACGTCATGGACCGGGCGAATGCCATGCTGTTCTCGATCCTGTCGACGTTCCCGGAAAATTCGGACAATCTGGAAGACGACCTCACAGCCTTTGCCGTCCGGCTCAGCCGCAACTGCATCTGCAACCAGGACGGAAAGTTCCTGCGCAGGCTGGTGCACTCCGAGGGCGAGCGTTACCCGCATCTCTTCGAATCCTGGCGCCAGCATGGCCCCGGCAAGATCGGCACGGCGCTGGCTGCGCTCTTTGCCCGGCTCGCTCACAAGGGCCTGCTGCAGATCGACGATTTCGACGTCGCCGCCCGGCAGTTTCTCGCGCTGGTCAATGCCGATCTGCAGATGAGCACGCTGTTCGGCGCGACCCCGACTGAGGAAGAGCTCGAAAGCGCCGCCCGCAACGCGGTGCAGACCTTCCTGCGCGCTTATTCAGGCGCCGCCGTCGACCGCAAAGTTCACCCTGCGGCGACGAAAGCGGTGTCGGCTTAAGGCGGCATTCGCCGTCTCCGCCAAGCCGAGCGATCCGACAGATAGATTTGTCAGCCGCCTCGCAGCGGCGCCTCAGTCCGGGCGCCCGTGAATCGGTTCCGCGCGGTGCCAGTTTTCCAGAATGCGCCCGTCAGTATGCGTCTGCTTCACCCAGCGGATGCCGTTGGCAATGACCCGGTGCACGTTCCTGTCGTGATAGATCGGGAAGGTCTCGTGACCCGGGCTGAAGTAGAAGATCCGGCCCCGGCCGCGCTGGAAAGTGCAGCCGCTGCGGAACACTTCGCCGCCGGAATACCAGGACATGAAGATCAGTTCGTCGGGTTGCGGGATGTCGAAGGGCTCGCCATACATTTCCGACGCGTTGATCTCGAAGAACGGCGGCAGCCCCTCGGCGATCGGGTGAGACGGGTTGATCACCCAGACGCGCTCGAGATCGCCCTCCGGTTTTTCCCGCCAGGAAAGATTGGCATTGGTGCCCATCAGGCGGCGGAAGAGCTTCGAGTGATGCCCCGAATGCAAGACGACCAGCCCCATGCCCTTCAGCACGCGCTGCTGGATGCGGTCGATCAGCCCGTCGCTGACTTCCTCATGCGCCATGTGCCCCCACCAGAGCAGCACATCGGTGTCGTTGAGCACGCTGCCCGGCAGTCCCTCATCCGGATCGTCCAGCGTGCCGCGGCGGATTTCGAAATCCGGGTGGGCAATGCCGGCGGCAATGGCGCCGTCGATCCGGTCGGGATAGATTTCCTGGACGGGCTTGTGGACCTGCTCGTGGCGGCCCTCGTTCCAGATGGTAACCTTGGTCTTCATGATGTCCTCGATGGTTTCAGAGTGTCTGCGGCCGGCGGATGACCCGGCCATTGGAATCGAACAGGTGGCAGGCTGAGAGGTCGACCGTGAGGGAAACACGGTCGCCGGGTCGGATGGAAAGGTCGCCTTCGGCGCGCACCACGATCGGATCCTTCGGCGAACCGACCGCAAGGTATGTTTCGACGCCCAGCCGCTCGACGATGACGACCTCGGCCGAGAAATCGCCTTGGCCCTGCGAAACCTTCAGATGCTCCGGCCGGATGCCGAGCTTTGCCTCACCGGTCGCGACGCTGGCGTCGCCGTCCGCAAGCGAGATCGAAAGCCCCATCACGTTTTCCAGCCGGAGCTTTCCCGCCTCCGGCCGCGACAGCATCACCGGCAGGATGTTCATCTTCGGCGAACCGATGAAGGTCGCGACGAATTCGTTGTCCGGCGAATGATAGAGGTCCATCGGATGGCCGGATTGCGCGACGATACCCTTGTTGAGAACGACGATCCGGTCCGCCATGGTCATCGCCTCGACCTGGTCGTGGGTGACGTAGACGACGGTCGCCTTGAGTTCGCGGTGCAGCCGCTGAAGTTCGGCACGCATCTGCACGCGCAGCGCCGAGTCGAGGTTGGAAAGAGGCTCGTCGAACAGGATCAGCGACGGCTTCTTGATGATCGCCCGGCCGATCGCGACGCGCTGGCGCTGGCCGCCGGAAAGTGCTGCCGGCCGGCGATCGAGATAGTCGGTCAATTGCAGGATTTCGGCGACCTCGCCCACCTGCCGGTTTATCTCGGCGACCGGAACCTTCTTAAGGCTCAGCGAAAAGCCGATATTCTCGGCCACCGTCATATGCGGATAGAGCGCATAGGATTGAAACACCATGGCGATGCCGCGCTTGTCCGGGGGCACATCGTTGATGCGCTTGCCGTTGAGGATCAGGTCGCCGTCATCGATGCCTTCGAGCCCCGCGATCATCCGGAGCAGCGTCGATTTTCCGCAGCCGCTGGGGCCGACGAAAACCGCGAATTCCCCGTCCTCGACGGTGATGTCGACGCCCTTGATGACTTCCAGCGCACCGTAGAATTTGCGGACGTTCCTGAGATTGATCATGACTTACGCTCTATCGTTTGGCCGCGTCATCCCTTGACGCCGCCTGAGAATGTCTGGACGAGGAACCGCCGCGCGAAACCGAAGGCGATGACGGCCGGCATCAGGTAGATGAAAGCGAGCGCTGCGAGGAAGCCGTAATCGATGGTGTTGACGCGCAGAAAGGCGCGGAACAGGCCGAGCGGCAGCGTCTGCAATTCCGGCGACGACAGCAGGATCAGCGGCAAAAGGAAATCGCCCCAGGCTGAAATGAAGGCGAACAGGCCTGCCGCCGCCAGTCCCGGCAACGCCAGCGGGATCAGCACCCGGCGGATGCGCTGCAACATCGTCGCCCCGTCCATGACGGCCGCCTCCTCATAATCGCGCGGCAGGCCGTCGAAGAATGTCTTCATGATCCACAGCGCCAGCGGCAGCTGCATCGTCGCCAGCACGAGAATGAGACCGAGATACCCGTCTATGAAGCCGATCCAGCGCATGATGGCGCGCGCAGTGTCACCGCCGAAAAAGACCCGCACCAGATTGCCCTCGATATTGTTGAGCGTTAGCAGGATCTTGTAGAGCGGCACGACGAGAGCGGTCGGCGGCAGCACGCGGATCAACAGGATGGCGTAAAGGAACGGCTGTTTCCACCAGGCGCGCGTGCGCGACAGCGCATAACCGCCAAGCCCGGCCAGAACCATCACCAAAAGCGTTGCGCTTCCGACGACGAACAGCGAGTTGAACACCCAGCGCGCGCCGTCTTCCTCGGCAAAGACGCGCACGTAGTTGTTCAGCGTCCATTCGCGCGGCCAGCTGAGGAACAGCTGCGCATTGCCGTCGAGCGAGGCGAGCAGCACCCAGAAGAACGGCACGGCGCAGAAGGCCGAGATGAGCGACAGCGTCGCATAGGCCATAAGGTCCGGCCGGCGCGACTTTCCGGGTTTGTCGAGAGCGAAATCCGTCATTCAGACCTGCACTTTCATGGCCCGCACATAGGCGATGCCGAGGATCAGCGAGATGACCAGCGCCACCACTGCGACCGCCGCCCCATAACCCAGCTGGAAGGCGGTAAAGGATTGATTGTAGATGTAGATGCTGATGACTTCCGTCGCCCCGCCCGGCCCGCCGCGCGTTAGCGCATAGACAAGGCCGAAGACCGCAATGGTCGAAACCGCCGAGATCAGCATGTAGAGCAGGATTGTCGGCATCATCAGCGGCAGGGTGATGCGCCTGAATATCTGCGAGGGATTGGCGCCATCCATGCGCGCCGCCTCGTAGACCTCGGACGGGATCGTGCTCAAACCGGCGGTGAGCAGGATCATCGCGGTGGCAATGCCGCGCCAGGTGTTGACGACGATGATCATCGTCAGCGGAAAAGTCTGCAGCCAGTCGGTTGGCGTCATCCCGAAGAACATCACGATCCGAGACAGCGTCGCATTCTCGCCGCCCGCCAGCATCGAGATCCACATGAAGCCGGCGACCACTTCAGGCGCCGCGTTCGGCAGTAAGATGATCGAGCTGAACAGCTGTTTGAACGCAAGATTCCGGCGCAGCATGATGGCGGAGATCAGGCCAAGCACGAACTGCCCGATGATCGCCGATCCGACGACGAAGACGAAGGTGACGAACAGCGAGTTCCAGAATTTCGCGTCATTGAGCAGCCGGGAATAGTTGCGCAGCCCGACGAAACGCGGATTGAGCGCTGCGGCACCCGTCAGCGCCTCGTTGGTGAAGCTCAGATAGACGGAATAAACGGCGGGATAGATGACGAAGGCCAGCAGCAGCACCAGGGATGGCGATAGGATCAGCAGGAGCTGTCGCGCAACGCGCTTCTCGTATGTGCTTCGAACCATGGGACCCTGCGGCATGAAAGATAAGGCGGGGGAGACGCGGCCTGTGGACACCGCGTCTCCCGTTGGACGATAAACGGTCTGGAGGATTATTTGACCGCTTCTTCGCCCAGGATTTCGCGGGCATAGTCGACGAGGATCGCCTGCGCTCCAGCCGCATCGGTTTCCTTGCGCAGCAGCGCTTCGGTGGCGCGGGCGACACCTTCTGCAACAGTCGCAAAACCGGAAGCCTGCTTCAGGTAGACGCCGTTTTCAGCCGCCGCATGGATCGGCACCAGTTCGGTCAGCTTCTGGAATTCCGGATCCTGTGCCGCTGCCTTGCTGGCCGGGATGTTGCCGATCTGCACGGCATAGGATACCTGCGTCTCGACCGAGCCGATTTCCATCAGCACCTTCTTGGCCAGTTCCAGATTTTCAGCCTTGGCATTGACGCCCCACGGAGCAGCCAGGTTGGCGAGCACATACTGCCCACCGGTCTGGCCGGGAATCGTCCATGTGCCGACGACCTTTTCGACATCCGGGATCGGGTTCTTGCTCTCGCGGCCCCAGTCGAAGATGTAGCACCACGAACCGCAGGTGGTCGCGGCCAGCTTGCCTTCCGGGAACATCTGGTACTTCGGGATCACCCAGGGTTCAGGTCCGAGCAGCGGCTGCGTCGGCATCAGGTCCTTGTCGATCAGTTCCTTGTAGACGCCGAACACATCCTTGACGCCCTCGCCCGTCAGATCGAGCTTGCCGTCATCGGTTGCGAGCTGCGGCGTCTTGGAGCCGACCAGCAGGTGCTGGAAGCCTTCGTCGAACGCGCCGGTACCCCAGCTGACGCCGGCCGGGAAGAGCAGGCCGTAGGCACCGGTCTTTTCCTTGATTTCGGCGGCCCGTGCCAAGAGGTCGGCCCAGTCCTTCGGCTGCTCGGTCGAGATGCCGGCCTTGTCGAGAACATCACGGCGGAAATAGATTTCCTGGATGCCGAGCATGAACGGCATGACATAGGTCTCGCCATCCGGGCTGACGGCCAGTTGCTTGGCGACGTCATAGAAATTTGCGTAGCCATCCCAGGCCTTGAACTCGGCGCCGATCGGCGCGAGGTAACCGGCGGCCACCATGTCGGCGACATAGGCCGTAGTCGGCGCGGAGAAGATATCAGGCGCATTGCCGGCGCCAAGCTCGGTCAGGAGCTTCGTCATATAATCCTTGTCGGGCGACGGATATTCGACGACCTCGACAGTAATGCCGTATTTCTTTTCAATTCTTGCGACGGTCGACTTCATGGCGTTGATGCCAGCCTGACCGTGATTTGCGATGCGAATAGTCTCAGCCTGCGCAAGCGTCGCGAATGCGCTGAGCGTGATGGCGCACAGGCCAACCAATGCCGTTCTGTTCACGGATTATCCTCCCTTTTCTCCTCACGGCACCCTCCAGCACCGTGCGAAAAAATGTACACGCATTCTGAAATCAGGCAAGCGTCATTTTCATTGCTTATTCTATGAAAAATTAAATGCCTGAAATTGAACAATTATTTTCATATTGATTTGCAATTGCCATTTGTGTAATCGTGTACACAAAATCATCGGGAGGATTTTTCATGTCATCTAAACTGCGCCTTGGCGTCATCGGCGCCGGGCTGAAAGCGGCCGAGTATGCGCAGAGCTGGGCGGCCATGCCGGAGATCACCTTCGTCGCTCTGGCGGATGTGACTGAATCCTCGCGCCAGCGCCTCGTCGATGTCGTCACCGCGGCGGGCGCAACCGCCCCGCGGTGCTTCGCAGACTACCGCGAGATGCTGTCAGCCTGCCGCGACGAGATGGATGCGGTCTACATCTCGACCCCCCACGCTTTCCATGCGGAACAGTCGACCGCCGTCGCCGAAGCCGGGCTCGATATTTTCCTCGAAAAGCCGATGGTGACGACGGTCGAGGAGGCCGAAACGCTGATCGCCGCGCAGAAGAAGTCCGGCGTCCTGATCGTCACCGCCTTCCAGGGCGGGCTCTCGCCGCTGGTGCTCGATACCTGCAAACGCGCAGAGGCTGGCGAGTTCGGCGAACTGATCGCCATTGCCGGCACCATCTGGGAAAGCTGGGCCAGCAACTATGGCGGCCACTGGAAACAGCAGCCGGAAATTTCCGGCGGCGGCTTCATGTTCGATACCGGCGCTCACATGATGAATACCGTCTGCATGCTGGCCAATTCCGATTTCGAGCGCGTCTCGGCCTACATGAACAATCGCGGCACGGCCGTCGATATCGTCACCGCCGTCTCTGCCCGGCTGAAGAACGGCGCATTGGCAACGCTGACGGCCGCCGGCGAAGGCCCTCCCGGCTGCGCGTCCTACATCACCTTCTTCTATTCGAAGGCGATCGTGCGCATCGACGCCTGGGGCGGCTGGCGCGAAATCAGCCTTGAAGGCCGCCCCGGAACCCGGGAAGAAGCGGAAATCCTCGGCAATCCGATGAAAAACTTCCTCGCCATCCGCGCTGGCCTGTTGGAAAACACAGGCTCCGTTGAAATGGGCTTGCGCTTCGCCAGGCTGTGGGATGCAATCAAGCAATCGGCAGCATCCGACGGCCAGTCCGTCTTCATTGATGCTGCCTGAATTTTGGGTGGAACGACGGGCATGAGCAGGAAGCGGATCACGTCGAAGGAACTGGCAAAGCTCGCCGGCGTGTCGTCCGCCACGATTTCACGTGCCTTCTCACCCGATAGCCGCATCGGCGGGGCCACCCGCGACCGTATCCTCGCTGTTGCCCGCGAGCACGGCTACCAGCCGAATGCCATTGCCCGCTCGCTCAACAACCAGCGCTCCCGCCTCGTCGCCCTCGTCGTCAACGCCATCGGCAATCCGTGCGAAGCGGAGGAGCAGCAACTGCTGGTCCATCGGCTGCAGGCCAAGCAACTGCTGCCGATCATCCTCTGCTGTGCCGATCATACCGATCGTCTGCAACTGATGCGCCTTGCCTCCACCTATCAGGTTGATCATGTCGTGATCTTTTCCGACATGGTCTCGATGAAGGATGCCGTCGATATCTTCCACACGACCCGGCCGATCATCGTCTCCTTCGAGCCGGTGGAAAGCGACAGCGTCTCGCATATCCGCATCGACGGATCGGCGGCTGCCGCCGAGATCATCGACAAGATCGTCAAGGACGGCCGCAAGCGCTTCGCCTATCTCTCGGGCACGTCATCGAGCTGGATCGACAAGCTCAGGCGCAAATGGTTCGCCGATGCGCTCGCCAAACATGGCCTTGCCTTCGAGGCCGACGCTTATGGCGACTATTCCTACGATTCCGGCTTCAAGGAAGCAGTGCTCCTGCTGCACCGCTCGAAGGCCGATGCGATCATCTGCGGCAACGACGTCATGGCGATCGGCGCCCGCGACGCCGCCCGGCGGGTGCTGGGCCGCAACACGCCGGACGATCTGGCCATCGTCGGTCAGGACGGTATCGCCATGGCCGCTTGGGATTGCCACGACCTGACGACGCTCAGCCTCGATCACGCAGCCTTCATGGATGCCGTGGTAGACCTGATCGACCGCCACGACGCCGATCTCGAAGGCCCGCACAGCATCACCCTCACCTGCAAAGCCCGCTGGGGCACCACGGCCTGAGCCGATCCCGGCAGCCACGTTTCAACAGGAAACAACCATGCGTTCCCTTGCCAATTTCAACGAGAACTGGACCTTTCACGAAGGTTTTTCGCCCGAGCTTGCCAAGACCTTCCTCCAGGGACAAACGGTCAGCCTGCCGCACAACGCCGTCGAGCTGCCGTTCAACTATTTCGACGAGACCAGCTATCAGCGCGCTTTCACCTACCAGAAGGTGCTTGCCTGGCAGCCCGACTTTGCCAATCGCGAAATCTCACTGGTCTTCGACGCGGCGATGGCCGATTCCGTCGTCTATCTGAACGGTGAGCAGATCACTGCCCACAAGGATGGCTACACGCCCTTCGAAGCTCGGCTGACGGGCCTCCTGAAACAGGGCGACAACCTCATCACCGTCAAGATCGACGGAAGCGAGAACCCCGGTATCCCGCCCTTCGGCGGCCGCATCGACTATCTCACCTATGCCGGCATCTACCGCGACGTCTGGCTGAAAGTGACCGCCCCGGTCTCCATCGCCAATATCAAGATCGAAACGGCCAACACGCTGGCGGAGGCAAAATCCGTTTCGGTTCGCTGCGACCTGAGCAACCCGCAAGGCCTTGCCTTCCGCGGCACGGTCGATATCGAGCTGAAGAACGCCGCCGGAGAAACTCTCGCCAGCGTCGCCACCGAAACCGACGGCGGCAGCATCACGCTGACCATGGAAGACCTCTCCGGCCTCGACCTCTGGACCCTCGACAATCCCGTTCTCTATGAGATCGCCGTCACGCTGACTTCGGACCACGGAACGGATAAATATTCCTCCCATTTCGGCTTCCGCACCGCCGAGTTCACGCCCGAGGGTTTCCGCCTCAACGGCAAGCCGCTGAAGATCCGCGGCCTGAACCGCCACCAGTCCTTTCCCTATGTCGGCTATGCCATGGGTCGCGCAGCGCAAGAGGGTGACGCCGACATCCTGAAAAACTTGCTGAAGTGCAATCTCGTCCGCACCTCGCATTATCCGCAGTCCACGTGGTTCCTCGATCAATGCGACCGCATCGGACTTTTGGTGTTCGAGGAAATTCCCGGCTGGCAGCATATCGGCGACGGGGAGTGGAAACAGGAATCCATCCGCAATGTCCGTCGCATGATCGAGCGCGACTGGAACCATCCCTCAATCGTCATCTGGGGCGTGCGCATCAACGAATCCCTCGATGACCATGTTTTTTATGCGCAAACCAATCGCCTCGCCCGAGAACTCGACACCACGCGCCAGACCGGCGGCGTGCGTTATCTGACCGACAGCGAACTGCTGGAAGACGTCTACACCATGAACGACTTCATCCTCGGCAACGAGGAACTGCCCGGAGCCAACCGACCGCGCACGGCCCTGCGCAGCCAGCAGGAATGCACCGGCCTGTCGCGCAACGTGCCCTATCTCATCACCGAGTTCGGCGGCCACATGTACCCGACGAAGATCCACGATGCCGAGCAGCGCCAGGCCGAGCATGTCCGCCGACACCTCGAAGTGCTCAACGCCGCCCACGGCGACCCGTCGATTTCCGGCGCCGTTGGCTGGTGCATGTTCGACTACAACACCCATCAGGATTTCGGCTCCGGCGACCGCATCTGCTATCACGGCGTGCTCGACATGTTCCGCGAACCGAAATTCGCAGCCTATGTCTATGCCAGCCAGTGCGATCCGGCCGACGAAGTGATCCTGAAGCCGGTCACCTACTGGGCGCGTGGCGAGCGCAGTATCGGCGGCGTGCTGCCGCTGATCATCCTCACCAATTGCGACGAGGTCGAATTACGTTACGGCACGCTCACCAAGCGCATCGGGCCCGACCGCGAAAACTTCCCGCACTTGCCGCACCCGCCCGTCGTGATCGACCATCGGCATTTCAGCAATGACGAACTCGGCGTCTGGGGCCTGAAATGGGAAGACGGCTTCTTCACCGGCTTCATCGACGGCAAGCCGGTGGCAAACCTCCACATGATCCCCAATCCGCTACCGACAACCCTCGATATCCGTCCCGACCGGCAGTCGCTGCAGGCGGAGGGCCGCGACAGCACCCGCATCATCGTCCGCGCGCTGGATCAGGTTGGTGCCCGCCTGCCCTTCCTCAACGAGGTCGTCACCATCAAGGTCGACGGCCCGGCCCGCATCATCGGACCGGAGACGATCGCCTTCCAGGGCGGCACGACCGGCTTCTGGCTGGAAACGACGGGCAAGCCGGGGGCGATCACGATCACCGCCGCGTCATCGCGTTTCGACACTGTGACGCTGGAACTGCAGGCCATTTGACCGAAGCCGGGCATCCGCCGCCTGACGAGGGCGGCGGATTTCAGGCGATGACGGGATATCCCAGCCGCTGTGCCTGCCGCTCAAGCTCGGCCAGCGGTTCGTAATCGGCATCCGAGAGAACGGCAAAATCCTTCAGCGACAGCACATTGCGAGCAGTCTCCAGCGAAGGCTCGGCGAGCGCCTGCCGCAGGACTTGCCTCAGCAGCGAAATTTCCTCGTCGGACGCTTCGGCCCGGGTGATAAACGGCAACCCCGGCCCCTTGACCGTTTCGGCAAGGATGTGGACGCCGGCAAGACTCCCGGGGTCGAAACGCTGCACATTGCCATAGGTAACGCAGTCGATCGCCGCCACATCCGCCTTGCCGGATGTGATCGCCGCAATGCTGTTGCGATGCCCGCCCGTTTCGATCACCGAGGAAAAGAACCGGCCATTGCGCGAAAGCGGCGCAATGGCGGCGCGAAACAGGTTGACGCCGGAGTTGCTGTCCGGCTCGTTGATCGCAGCCCGCGCGCCGCGCAGATCCTCAAGCGACTGGGCGTTTGATTCCTTGCCGACAACGATGAAGCTGCACTTCAACGGCCCGTCACAGCCGCGATGCCCATAGACCGGCGTCGCTACCAGCCGCACCTTGCCGCGCAGATGTTTGACATAGGGAAAGCCGCAGGTCTGGGCCAGCAGCAGATTGGGGTGCGTCCAGGCATCGTTGTAGCGCACGGCCGTGTCGAGCTTTTCCGGAACATCATCGAGACCCGCCCGCTTCAGGGCATCGCTAAGGAAACGCCATAAAACCGCTGTCGCTTCGGCAAGGGGCGGCGGGCTGGCATACATGGCAAGGCTGGCGAGGCGCATTCAGAAACTTTCGCAGGTGGCAGATGGCAGGTGTGAATAACACAAATCGACCCGGCTCGCCGCACGCACAGATTTCACATGTCGTCAGGACCCGGTTTCAAATGCATCCCTGTCGGATCAGGAGTGTTTGGGATGAGTCAGCTTGTCATGCGGCTTCAGGAAGAACCGGCGGGCTATATCCCAATAGCTGTTATAGACCAGCCCACCATTCGTGCCGATCAGGGCCTCCCGGTTCCGGCGATAGACCGACGGCAGGCGATACCAGGAAATGCCGGGCTTCAGGTGATGCAGCACATGTAGGTTGTTGTAGAGAAACAAGAGCCCGAACACGTGGCTGTTCTCGACGATCGCCGTGCGCTCCTCGTGCCGCTCGGCATAACGGTGCTCGGCATAGGACCTCAGCCGGGTCATCGCGGCGCCCAGATAGACGAAGCCGAAGAAATAGAGCCAGAACGGCATGCCGCAAATTGCAATGACCCAGAAAAGCACCCCTGCCACGCCTATCACATGGACCGCCCAGATGCGCGCCCTGCCCGGCTCTCCCGCCCGCAAAAGCCGTCCTTCCTGCACCAGAAAACTCAGGATCATGACTGCCGGCCCGATGGTCAGCCGCCCGAGCAGCGTCGTATTCCAGCGCGCAAGCAGCCTGCCGGCGGCACCCAACCGCTCCCAGGCGTTCTTGGTGAAATAGGAGGATTCCGGATCCTCGATCGGATCCGTCAGATGCTCGTCGCGGTGATGCTCCAGATGGCTTTCGCGGTAGATCTCGTAGGGCAGCCAGAGCGATAGCGGGATCGAGCCGATGGCATCGTTGATCCGCTGATCGCCGGTCGGATGACCGTGGATCACCTCGTGCTGCAGCGATCCATGCCAGGCAATCAACCAGCCGCCAGCGACGGCGACGACCGGCAGCGGTAGGGACTGCCACCAAAAGGTCAGCGCCAGAAAGCCGCCGTAGATCGCGATTGTCAGGAAAATGGTTGGCCATTCCACGCTGCGCGTGGGCACCTTGATGACATAGGACGGTCTACCGGACATGCACTGTTATTTCCCCAAGAGTTGAGGGAAATTACATCATGGCTGCTGGGTTAGATAATTATGTTTATTTATTTTATAGACTAAAAGAGAAAAACCGTTCGTTTTCAGCCGCATCAACCGCATTTTTCATTCTCTGAAGGTGTCTTTGCGAAACTAAAATGGATCAAACCCACGATGCCGGCGTCTTCGGCAACCGCCCATCCGGATCGATCACATCGAGGCGCGGCGCACCCTTTGAATTCCACCGCCAGAGCGCCACGCAGGTTCCGCCCGGCGACATGAACGACGGATAGATCAACCCGTCAAAGCCAAGCCCGATCAACCGTTCGCGCAGGCGGTGCGTTTCCGGCACTTTGCCGCTGTCGAGATCCATCCGCCATTCGCAGCGGTGAATGTCGGGCGAACTTCCAAGCTCGGAGAGAATTGCCGAATCCGTCAAGTCGGCCAAGGCTGCATCCCTGAGTTCCAGCTGCACTATCAGTGCCGGGTGCTGGACGAAGCCTTGGTTATACTCCGCCCAGGCCGTCGAGAGTTCGCGCGCCGCGTAGATCGTCGGCGCGCCCACCGGGTTCCAGCGGCCGCCGAAACGCGAGGCACCCTCGCCCGAAAGCGGCGCAAAGGCCCATTGGGGCACGAAGGCGCGCCACAGCGTCAGCGTTTCCTTGGTTTTATCAGGCATAAACGCCGGACCGCACCGCCTCGAGATAGGCCAGCACCTTGTCCGACTTGCCCTCGCTCACCAGATCATAGGCCGTCTTGCCCGCCCAGCCGGGGATCGGCTGATGCTTGAACCAGATGGTCGCGCGGTTTTCGTCGCCGGCCATTTCGCTGGCCATGGCAAGGATGCGAACGACATGACTCAGGGCATGATCCACCTTGCGCGCACCGGACTTCGCCGTCAGCGTATTGCGAGCAACGCCGATCAACCGGGCAAGCTCGGAGAGCGTGACGCCGAGCTGTTTCGAGACCCGATCCGCCGACAGGAACGGCGATTGTCCATCCCCGAACCGGCTTGCAGTCGTATCGAAGCTCAAAGCTGTCATGACACATTCCTAACACATCTTGATAAAGATAACATCAAAATATGCTCAAACCGTGCGCATTTCAAGCGCAGATCGCGCTTAAACCCGTTTGCGCCACCACGGCTCCCGCTTCTCCAGAAACGCCGAGATGCCTTCCCGCGCCTCCGCCGTCTCCCAGGTATCGGCCAGGCGCTCGATCGTCGCCTCTATGACCGCGTCGGTGATCGGCATGCCCAGCGACCGCGCCAGAGCCTTCGAGCGTCCGGTAGCGCCCGGCGCAACCTGAAGATAGGGCTTGATCTCCGCTTCCACCGCCTTGTCGAGCATTTCCATCGGCACGACGCGCGTCAGCAATCCGGCGGCCTGTGCCGCCTGCGCATCGATAATCTTGGCGGACATGAACAGCGGCCGCGCCTGGCCCTCACCGATGCGGGCCACGACATAGGGGCTGATCGTGGCCGGGATCAGCCCGAGCCGCGTCTCCGTCAGCCCGAATTTCGCAGTATCGGCAGCGATCGCAACATCGGCGATGGCGATGAGGCCAATACCGCCGCCAAAGGCATTGCCGTGGACCCGGGCAATGACGGGTTTTTCCAGATCGTTCAGGGCCTTGAACATCCGCGCAAGACGACGCGCCTCCGCCATCCGCGTCGCCCGGTCAGCTTCGACCTGCGCCTTCATCCAGCCGAGATCGCCGCCGGCACAGAAGCTTTCGCCCTCTGCCACCAGTTCGACCACGCGCACCACCGTATCGACATTCAACTCCATCGCCACGTCGGTCAGTTCGTCGATCATGATGCTCGACAGCGCATTGTGCTTGTCCGGCCGCGCCAGCGTCAGACGCGCCACGCCTCGGTCATCGACGAACAGGTGGATGGTCTCGAATGTCATGTGGAACTCCTCAAACCGCGCGCAAACACCGAAGCCTGCTCAAGCGCGTCCTCACCAAGGCCCGTCTCGAAACCGCGCGCTTTCAAATATTGATCGACCATCAGCGTATCGACATTGCCCTTGGCGCCCGGTGCATAGGGACACCCGCCAAGCCCGCCGACCGACGCGTCGAAGACCCTTATGCCCCGTTCGAGCGCCACGCCGATATTGTCGAGCGCCCGGCCCGACGTATCGTGAAAATGCCCGGCCAGTTTGGTGGCGGGCATGGTCGCCAGCACCGCCGACAGCATCCTGTCCACGGCCTCCGGCGTCCCCCGGCCGATCGTATCGCCGAGGCTGATTTCGTAACAGCCGAGATCCTTCAGGCGCGCGGCGACGCTGGCAGCACTTTCGGGCGCGACGGCGCCATCATAGGGGCATTCCACCACACAGCTCACATAACCGCGCACCGGAATACCCTGTTGGCGCGCCGCCTCCGCCACCGGTCGGAACCGTTCTATGCTCTCGGCGATCGAGCAATTGATATTGTGCTGCGAAAACCCTTCGGACGCCGACGCAAAGATCGCCACCTCGTCCGCCTTGGCCGCGAGCGCCGCCTCGAACCCCTTCATGTTGGGTGTCAGAACCGCATAGCGCACGCCGGGCCGGCGGGCGATACCGGCCATGACGTCGGCCGCGTCGGCCAGCTGCGGCACCCATTTCGGGCTGACGAAGCTGGTCACTTCAATCCGCTCGAAACCGCAGGCCGACAGCATGTCGACCAGCCGGATCTTCGCCTGCGTGTCGATCAGGACCTTCTCGTTCTGGAGCCCGTCCCGCGGCGCCATCTCGACGATCGAAACACGGTTCGAAGCTCCAGCTGCAAACGGCTCGGCCATCACGCCTCCTCGGGCTTCAACGACAACAGCACCGTGCCCTCCGCCGTCTGGTCACCCTCGGCGACAAACAGGCTTTCCACCAGGCCGTCCCGGCTTGCCGGCAGCGTCAGTTCCATCTTCATCGCTTCCATGACGATCAGCGCGTCCCCCTTCGAGACGTGATCTCCCTCCCGCACGCGCACCAGCTTGACCAGGCCCGGCATCGGCGCGACGAGCCGATCGGTTCCGGCAGCGCTTTCGGCTTCGCCATCAAGCGAATCCGGAACATGAAAATCATAGGCGCTGCCACCGACGAGAAGCGTGAAGCCGTGTGGCGTTTCGATGCGTTGCATGCGGCTCTGCCGGCCGTCTACCTCCGCATGGCAACCGCCATCGAACCGGCCGAAGATCCGAACCGGAACGACACGATTGCCGATATGAACGGCAAACAGGTCGAGCCCGCGGGCCGCTACGCGCAGGGCATGGCGCTCGCCGGCATGATCCACCGTGACGATGCGGGTCGGCTGTCCCCAGTGCTGCCAATGGCCGAGCGACACCCAGGGATCGCCGGGAGGCGGGCTGCGCAGCGCACCAAGCGACAGAACCGCTGCCAGGGTCAGCGCCGTCTCACCGGGCACCTTTACGGTCGTCAGCCCGTCCACCTCCCGGTCGATCAACCCGGTGTCGGGATAGCCCGACAGGAAATCGGGCTGCCGGCTCAGGCGCGCGAGGAAATCGAGGTTGTTGGCGACGCCGCCGATATGGCTGTTTCCGAGCGCTGCCGTCAGCCGCGCGAGTGCCGCCGCCCGGATCGGCGCGTGCACCACCAGCTTGGCAATCATCGGATCATAGTAGGGACTGATGCGATCGCCCTGCCGTACACCGGCGTCGATCCGTGTATCATCATTCGGAAAGCTCAGATGCGACAGCGTGCCGGTCGACGGTAGGAAGCCGCGGGCCGGATCCTCGGCGTAGACCCGCGCCTCGAACGCCCAGCCGTCGATCGAAAGCTCGGACTGTTTCAGCGGCAGCGGCTCGCCATTTGCCACCCGCAACTGCCATTCGACGAGGTCGATGCCGGTGATTGCCTCTGTCACCGGATGTTCGACCTGCAGCCGCGTGTTCATTTCCATGAAGAAGAATTTGTCCGGCCAGAGCCCGCTGGTGACATCGACAATGAATTCGACAGTGCCCGCCCCCTGATAGCCGATCGCCTGCGCCGCCCGAACAGCCGCTTCGCCCATGGCCTCTCGCATTTCGGCCGTCATGCCCGGCGCCGGTGCCTCCTCGATCACCTTCTGGTGACGCCGCTGCAACGAACAGTCGCGCTCGAACAGATGCACGACATTGCCGTGACTGTCACCGAAGACCTGGATTTCGATGTGGCGGGGTCGCTGCAGGTACTTCTCGATCAGCACCGCGCCGTCGCCGAAGGCCGCTTCCGCCTCCCGCCGCGCCGCGTCGAGGGCTGGACCGAAATCCTCCGGCTGGTCGACCCGCCGCATGCCCTTGCCGCCGCCGCCGGCCCGCGCCTTGATCAGCACGGGAAAGCCGATCCCTGCCGCTTGCTCTGCGAGAAACGCAGCGTCCTGATTGTCCCCATGATAACCGGGAACCACCGGCACGCCCGATTGCTCCATCAGCGCCTTTGCCGCATCCTTCAGGCCCATGGCGCGAATGGCCGCCGCCGAGGGGCCGATGAAGGCCAGCCCAGCCGCCTCGACGCTTTCCGCAAACTCCGCGTTCTCGGAAAGAAAGCCATAACCCGGATGGATCGCCTGCGCTCCCGACCTCAGAGCCGCAGCAAGGATGCGCTCGGCCGAAAGATAGCTTTCGCTTGCCGAAGCCGCACCGATGCGAAAGGCCTCGTCCGCCAGTTCGACGTGCAGCGCCCCGGCATCCGCATCGGAATAGACGGCGACCGTGCGGATACCGAGACGCCGCGCCGTGCGGATGATGCGGCAGGCTATTTCGCCGCGATTAGCGATGAGGATTTTCGAGAACATATTCAATTCCGGTTTATTGCGCGGCGACGACTTCGACCTCGAGCAGCCAGGCCCCGTCGAAAATGCCGGCAATCACCACCGTCATTGCCGGCGCCAGGCTGCCCAAGTACTCGCTACGGATCTCGCGATTGGCCATGGTGTGATGCCGGTCGGCGAGATAGGTCGTCACCTTGACGATATCGGCCTTGGTCATTCCCGCGGCTTTCAGCTGCGCGTCGACATTGAGCCAGACCTGCCGGGCCTGGGCTTCGAAGCCCGTCGGCACGACGTCGTCGGAATCCGTCGGGATCTGGCCACTGACGAGGAGCAGCCGCTGGAAATCCTCGAGCCGCACGGCCTGCGAATAGCCGCCGCGCGGTTGAGGGGCATTCTTGGCATTGAAAACGTCGCGTTTCATTGTCATCTCCTCACATCCTGAACAGGCCAAAACGGGTATCGTCGATAGGGGCATTCAATGTTGCCGAAAGGGAGAGCGCCAGCACGTCGCGGCTCTTGCGCGGATCGATGATGCCGTCGTCCCAGAGCCTTGCGGAAGCGTAGAGCGGATGGCTCTGGGTTTCGAACAGGTTCAGCACCGGCTGCTTGAATTTCGCCTCGTCTTCCTCCGTCCACGGGGTACCTGCCCGCTTCAGCGCATCGCCGCGCACCGTTGCCAGAACACCCGCCGCCTGTTCCCCGCCCATCACCGAAATGCGACTGTTTGGCCAGGTCCAGAGGAAGCGCGGCGAAAAGGCCCGGCCGCCCATGCCGTAATTGCCGGCGCCGAAGGAGCCGCCGACCAGCATGGTGATCTTCGGCACCTTGGTCGTCGCCACGGCCGTCACCAGCTTGGCGCCATGCTTGGCAATACCTTCCGTCTCGTATTTCCGCCCGACCATGAAGCCGGTGATATTCTGCAGGAAGAGAAGCGGAATTTTGCGCTGCGAGCACAATTCGACGAAATGCGTGCCCTTCAGCGCCGATTCCGAAAACAGCACGCCATTGTTGGCGATGATGCCGACGGGAATGCCGTGCACATGGGCAAAGCCGCAGACCAGCGTCGTGCCGTAGCGCGCCTTGAACTCGTCCAGCCGGGAACCGTCGACGATGCGGGCGATCACCTCGCGAATGTCATAGGGCGTGCGCAGATCCGAAGGCACGACACCCGGAATGTCATCGGGATCGTAGGCCGGTTCCTCCGGCGTCTGCAGTTCAACAGTGGCAATTCTTGGCCGGTTCAGATTGGCGACAGCCCGCCGCGCCAGAGCCAGCGCATGCGCATCGTCGCGCGCCAGATGGTCGGCCACGCCGGAAAGCCGCGTATGCACGTCGCCGCCGCCGAGATCTTCGGAAGAGACGATCTCGCCCGTCGCGGCACGCACAAGCGGTGGGCCGGCCAGAAAGATCGTGCCCTGTTTTTCGACAATGATCGCCTCGTCCGACATGGCCGGAACATAGGCGCCGCCTGCCGTGCACGAGCCCATCACCACAGAGATCTGCGCAATGCCGGCGGCCGACATGTTGGCCTGGTTGTAGAAGATGCGGCCGAAATGATCGCGATCCGGAAACACCTCGTCCTGGTTCGGCAGGTTGGCACCGCCGGAATCGACCAGATAGATGCAGGGCAGATTGTTTTCCGCCGCGATCTCCTGCGCCCGCAAATGCTTCTTCACCGTCATCGGATAGTAGGTGCCGCCTTTGACCGTCGCATCGTTGCAGACGATCATGCAGTCACGGCCGGAGACGCGGCCGATCCCGGTGATCAGGCCCGCCGCCGGCGCATCGCCATTGTAAAGCCCGTGCGCGGCCGTCAGGCCGACCTCAAGGAAGGGCGTCGCCGGATCGATCAGCTGCGCCACGCGCTCGCGCGGCAGCATCTTGCCGCGGCTGACATGGCGTTCGCGCGCCACCTCGCCGCCACCGCCTGCCGCCAGAAGTGCAGCCTCCTCCACCACGCGCATCGCCTCCGTCATCGCCGCACTGTTGGCGCGGAATGCCTCCGACGACGTCGATATCTGCGATTTCAGAACGGCCATTCATCCCCCGATCGACCAAACATCCTGCTCTCCTCCACCCCAGGGACCACTGACATTTTCCTGCCATTGATCCCTGCCCTTATGCCGTCTCGCCGAACAGCTCCCTGCCGATCAGCATGCGCCGTATCTCAGAGGTTCCCGCACCGATCTCGTAGAGTTTCGCATCCCTGAGCAGACGGCCCGCCGGATAATCATTCGTATAGCCGTTGCCGCCCAGCACCTGGATGGTTTCGAGCGCCAAGGCGGTCGCCCGCTCGGCCGCATAAAGGATGCAGCCCGCCGCATCCTTGCGCGTCGTCTCGCCCCGGTCGCAGGCGGCGGCCACGGCGTAAACATAGGCCCGCGCCGCGTTCAGCGTCACATACATGTCGGCGATCTTGCCCTGCATGAGCTGGAATTCTCCGATCGGCTGACCGAACTGCTTTCTTTCATGGAGATAGGGGACAGCAGCGTCGAGGCAAGCCGCCATGATGCCGAGCGGTCCGGCAGACAGCACGACACGTTCGTAGTCGAGCCCCGACATCAGGATGCGGACACCGCCACCCACATTGCCGAGAACATTCTCCTCCGGCACCTCGCAATTATCGAAGATCAGCTCGCAGGTGTTGGAGCCGCGCATGCCGAGCTTGTCGAGCTTCTGCCCGGTTGAAAAACCGGGAAAACCATTCTCGATCAGGAACGCCGTGATGCCGCGCGGTCCCGCTTCCGGATCGGTCTTGGCATAGACCACCAGCACATCGGCATCCGGGCCATTGGTGATCCACATCTTGTTGCCGTTCAGCACATAACGATCGCCGCGCTTGTCGGCCCTGAGCTTCATCGAGACGACATCAGAGCCGGCGCCTGGCTCCGACATCGCCAGCGCCCCGACATGCTCGCCGGAAATCAGCTTCGGCAAATACCGCTGCTTCTGCGCGTCGGAACCGTTACGGTTGATCTGGTTGACGCAAAGATTGGAATGCGCCCCATAACTCAGGCCCACCGACGCCGAGGCGCGGCTGATTTCCTCCATCGCCACGCAATGGGCGAGATAGCCAAGCCCGATGCCACCATAGGCCTCGTCCGCGGTGATGCCGAGCAGGCCGAGATCGCCCAGTTCCCGCCAGAGCGGCATCGGAAAGCTGTTTTCCCGGTCGATATCGGCCGCATGCGGCGCAATGCGCTCGCCGGCAAACCGGCGAACGGTCTCGCGCAGGGCTTCGATCTCTTCGCCCAGAGCAAAGCTCAAACCGCCTGAATACATCGGGTCTCCTCCCCATCGGATCGCGCTGCCTCAATGCTGGGGGGGCGAGCAATATCCGCCCTGGCCTCGAAGAAGCCGCACGGATATCTGCATTCCTCCCAGGACAGCAGTCATTGCAAGACGCCGGCGCAACGGACTCCTCTCCATCGCGCCAGTGCCGATTTTCGAGACTAACACACACGCACAACAATTTCCGAACCAAGACAGAGGCTTGCACGCACGTTTCGCAAAAAAAAGTAGTGCGATATCGGCGATTTGATATGAAAGCCACCCGACTCGCTTTTGCCCCTTACCCTAGCCCTCTCCCCGCGAGCGGGGAGAGGGAATGAACTGGGGATGCCGCTTGTTCCTTCTCCCCGTCACGACGGGGAGAAGGTGGCCGGCAGGCCGGATGAGGGGCAGTGTCGCGCCAGAGATGAGCGCGATGGCCCTTGCATGAAACGCCAACAGTCTCCAAGACGAGAACGCAACAAGGACAGCGGACGTTCATGGCAGCAAAACAGATCGCGATCATCGGCGGCGGGCCGGCAGGCCTGATGGCGACGGAAGTGCTTTCGTTGTCGGGACATGCCGTGACGGTCTATGACGGCATGCCGACATTCGGCCGAAAATTCCTGCTCGCCGGCAAATCCGGCCTCAACATCACCCATTCCGAGGACTACGACCGCTTCGCCACCCGCTTTGGAACCGCCTCCGAACGCCTGCGTGCAGCCCTCGACGCCTTCACGCCCGATGACGCGCGGACATGGGCGGCAGGGCTCGGCACGGAAACCTTCGTCGGCACATCCGGCCGTGTTTTCCCTGATGTCATGAAGGCCTCGCCGCTGTTGCGCGCCTGGCTGCGCAGGCTGGAAGCGCAAGGCGTAACGCTGCTGACGCGCCATCGCTGGACCGGTTTTGCTGATGACGGCCTCGCATTCGAAACGCCGAATGGCCCCATAACGATCCGCAGCGACGCGACCCTGCTAGCACTCGGCGGCGCCAGCTGGCCGCGCCTCGGGTCGGACGGAGGCTGGACCACCCTGCTCCAAGACCGCGGCGTCGATATCCGCGATCTCGAGCCGGCCAATTGCGGCTTCGACGTCGCGTGGAGCGATGTCTTCAAAAGCCGCTTTTCCGGCGCACCGCTGAAATCGGTAACGGCGACATCCGATGCCGGCACGTTCCCCGGCGAGTTCGTGATCTCCGAACACGGCATCGAGGGGAGCCTCGTCTACGCCCATTCCGCCGCGCTGCGCGACCGGCTGAAGCGAGACGGCGAGGCTGCGCTGTCCGTTGATCTCGCACCGGGAAGAAGCATCGAGCGTCTGGCCAAGGACCTCGCACGGCAGGACAGCAAGGCAAGCATCTCCAATCGGCTGCGCAAGGGAGCCGGTCTCGAAGGCGTCAAATCCGCACTGGTTCGGGAGCTCGCGCCACACACCGCACTGAGCGATCCCGAACAGCTTGCACGGCTGATCAAGACACTGCCCATTCCGGTCCTCAGGCCACGCCCCATCGCCGAAGCTATTTCCTCGGCAGGCGGCATAGGCTTCGACAGTCTCGACGAGCGCTATATGCTCACATCATTGCCCGGCATGTTTGCGGCAGGAGAAATGCTCGACTGGGAAGCGCCGACCGGGGGTTACCTGCTGACCGCATGTCTCGCCACCGGACGCGCCGCAGCGCGGGGGATAGATCATTGGTTGTCGGATACTGGAGGAGCATAGCGCTCGGTAGATTAGTTCGATCGCTCGGCCTTTCTGACCGGATGGTCGATCAGCCCGAAAATCTCGTCGGGAACCACCACTTCATCGGACCGAAATTTGACCGCCCCATCCTTGCCGACCAGTATCAACGCAAAGAACCCGTGGGTCACTTCCAGATCATAGCGGATGGCATAGCAGTTGAGATCATGTTCCGGCCCGAACAGAGACTTGACGTCGTTGCGGCCGACTTCCAGCACGATGATATCCCGCTCGCGCAAGCCGTCCGCCCTGGCAAGCAGCATGTTTGCCTGACGGGTGGCGTCCACATGGCCGTCATCGGGAAAAATAATCAGGACACGGTAGCGCCATTCAAAATCGGCAAGGCTCATCCCGCCGTGCTGCGGATCGACATCGATACCGAATACCTCGGCTGCCAAGGACTTCAGCATCGCCTTCACCCTCTTCCGTTGAATCCATGAGGGAGCTAACTGGCGACAATGCGTTTGGTTCCGGAATTTTCGATGGCTTGAGTGCGGCGCGCGGACTTTCTATCCTCGCCGTTGCCGCTACTGCACCAGGATCGCCCGGAAATCGTTGACGTTGGTCCCCGTCGGCCCCGGCTTGAAAATATCGCCGACAGCATCGAACGCGGACCAGGCGTCGTTGCGATCAAGAAACGCCGCGCCATCGACGCCAGCTGCCGAGAGCCGCGCAACACTTGTCCCGTCGGCAAACGCCCCCGCATTGTCCTCAGACCCGTCGATGCCATCGGTATCGGCCGCGAGCGCGGAAATGCCCTCCGCTCCATCGATCCCCAAAGCCAGCGACAGCAGCAATTCGCTGTTGCGACCACCCCTGCCCTTGCCCCTTATCGTCACAGTCGTCTCGCCGCCGGAGAGGATGACGACGGGCTTGCGGAAAGGCCGGTTGCGCACAGCAACCTCGCGGGCGATCGCCGCATGGACGCGCCCGACTTCGCGCGCCTCGCCTTCGATGGCATCGGACAGGATCACCGCTTCGACGCCGGCGGCCCGCGCCTTCTCGGCCGCGGCTTCCAGCGAGACGGCTGCCGAAGCGACAAGCCGGACTTCGTTGCGACGAAACTGCTTGTCAGCCGGCGTCGGTGCTGCGGACCCATCGCTGCGGATAAACGCCAAGATGCGCTCCGGCAGATCCAGCCGATAGCGTTCGATATAGCGCAACGCATCTTCACGGGTTGTTTCGTCCGGAATGGTCGGCCCCGAGGCAACCAGCGCCGGATCGTCGCCGGGAATATCCGAAACTACCAGCGACACGACCCTGGCCGGCCATGCGGCAGCCGCCAGCCGCCCGCCTTTGATGCCGGAAACATGCTTGCGAATGGCATTCATCGCGCTGATCGGCGCTCCCGAGGCCAGCAGCGCCCGGTTGACTGCGATCTCATCTTCCAGCGTCAGACCGCCCGCCGGCATCGGCAACAGTGCCGAACCGCCGCCGCAGATCAGCGCCACCACCAGATCGTTCTCGCCAAGCCCACTGACCTCCTCCAGCAACCGGCGCGACGCCTTCAGCCCGTTCTCGTCCGGCAGCGGATGCGATGCCTCCAGCACCTCGATCCGCTCGCAACGCGCGCCGTAGCCGTAACGCGTGACGACAGCGCCTGAAATCGGCCCGTCCCAGAGCCTCTCGAACACCTGCGCCATCTGCGCCGCGCCCTTGCCGGCGCCGATCACCACCGTGCGGCCCTTCGGCTTTTCCGGCAGGTTGGCGGCAAGAACCCTGGCCGGGTCGGCGGCAGCGACTGCGGCATGAAACAGCGTTTCCAGAAAGGCTTTCGGGTCGGCGATCACGGCCATGTCTTCATCCTCAATAATAGAAAAACCGGGCGGCCTTCCTCCTCGCCGCCCGGTCTGTTCGTCAGGCGACCGCGTGGTTGGCCATGCGCTCCAGAGCCTTGACGAGGCCCGAGTGGTCGAGGCCGGCGTCGCCATTGGCAGCGCAGCTGTTGAACAGTTCCTGCGTTGCCGCCGTGTTCGGCAGCGAGACGCCGATGGCCTTTGCTCCCTGCAGCGCCAGGTTCAGATCCTTCTGGTGCAGCGAGATACGGAAGCCAGGCTCGAAGGTACGCTTGACCATGCGGTCGCCGTGCACTTCCAGAATGCGCGACGAGGCAAAGCCGCCCATCAGCGCTTCGCGAACCCGCGCCGGATCGGCGCCGGCCTTCGACGCAAAGACCAGTGCTTCCGCGACAGCCTCGATGGTCAGCGCAACGATGATCTGGTTGGCAACCTTGGTCACCTGCCCGTCGCCGCAATCTCCGACCAGCGTGATGTTCTTGCCCATCAGCTTGAACAGCGGCAGCGCCCGTTCGAAGCTCTGCTCGGTGCCGCCCGCCATGATCGACAGCGACGCGTTCTTGGCGCCGACTTCGCCGCCGGAGACGGGGGCGTCGATGTATTCAGCGCCCGTCTCGCGGATCTTCTTGGCAAATTCCTTGGTCTCGATCGGCGAGATCGAGCTCATGTCGATGACCAGCTTGCCCTTCGACAGGCCGTAGGCAACACCGTTTTCGCCGAACAGAACATCGTTCACTTCCGGCGTATCCGGCAGCATCAGGATGGTGATGTCGACCTTTTCCGCAACCGCCTTCGGAGTTTCGGCAAACTGCAGGCCGTTGTCGACGAGCTCCTGCTTCGGCGGGATGAAGAACTTCGAGGTGACGACGGTGTGGCCGGCATCCTGCAGGTGGCGCGCCATCGGCGTGCCCATGATACCCAGTCCGATAAAGCCGATTGTGGCCATGATGCTTAACTCCTGATCTTGATGATGTCTGCGCTGCGGACGGGATTTGCGATGTCGGCAAGCCAGCCGAGCCCGTCCGCCGTCGTCGTGCGCGGCTTGTATTCGCAGCCGATGAAGCCGTCATATCCGGCCGCATCCAGCGCCTCGAAGACGAAGGGATAGTTGATCTCGCCGGTGCCCGGCTCGTTGCGGCCCGGATTGTCGGCAAGCTGGACGTGAGCGATCTGCGCCTGGTGCTTCTTGAACGTGCCGATCAGTTCGCCCTCTGTCCGCTGCTGGTGGTAGAGGTCGTACTGGACGAACAGGTTGTCGCTGCCCACTTCCTTGATGATCGACGCCGCCTGCTCCACCGTGTTGAGGTAGAAGCCCGGAATGTCGAACCGGTTGATCGGCTCGATCAAAAGCCGGATGCCGTGCTTGCCCAGTTCCGCGGCGGCCAGCCGCAGATTGGCAACGAACGTGGCCCGCAGTACCGCGTCCGACACGCCAACCGGTGCAATGCCCGACAGGCAGTTGATCTGGGTGCAGCCGAGCACCGTCGCGTAGTCGATGGCCGAGGCTACGCCGCGGCGGAATTCGTCGATCCGGTCGGGCAGGACGGCAATGCCGCGCTCGCCGCCGGCCCAATTGCCGGCCGGCAGGTTGTGCAAGACCTGTGTCAGGCCGTTGACCTCGAGCGCCGCCTTCAGCGCCTTGGCATCGAAGTCATAGGGAAAGAGATATTCCACCGCCGTGAACCCGGCCTTGGCGGCCAGAGCAAAACGGTCGAGGAACGGCGCCTCGTTGAAAAGCATGGTCAGGTTTGCCGCAAATTTTGGCATGAAAAATCCTCCGTCCTTCTGATCAGTCGAGCAGGGCCATGATTGCCGTCGGCGCATCCTCGCCGCGCTCGGCCAGCTCCTCGAACTCGACGACCGCATTGATGTCGGCGCCCATCGAAATATTGGTGACCCGCTCAAGGATGAACTCGATGACGACGGGCACCTGATGTTCGTCCATCAACGCCTTGGCCTTGGCGAACGCCTCCTGGAACTCGTTCGGGCTCCTGACCCGGATCGCCTTGCAGCCCAGCCCTTCGGCCACCGCGACGTGGTCGACGCCGTAGCCCTTCTCCGCATCGCCGGATGCGTTGATATTGTCGAAGGCGAGGCTCACCTCGAAATCCATGTTCAGCCCACGCTGCGCCTGGCGGATAAGGCCGAGATAGGAATTGTTCACGACCACATGCAGGTATGGCAGCTTGTGCTGGGCGCCGACGGCCAGTTCCTCGATCATGAACTGGAAATCATAGTCGCCCGAGAGCGCCACGATCGGCCGGTCGGGATCAGCGGCACGCACGCCGAGCGCTGCCGGCAGCGTCCAGCCGAGCGGCCCGGCCTGGCCGCAATTGATCCAGTTGCGCGGCTTGTAGACATGCAGGAACTGCGCGCCGGCAATCTGGCTGAGCCCGATGGTCGAGACGTAACAAGTGTCGCGGCCGAACGCCTTGTTCATTTCCTCGTAGACACGCTGGGGCTTGAGTGGCGTCTGGTCGAAATGCGTCTTGCGCAGCATGGTCCGCTTGCGCTCGCGGCATTCCTCCGCCCAGCCAGACCAATCCTTCAACTTGCCTGCCGTCTTCCATTCCGTCGCAACGTCGAGGAACAGCTTGAGTGCTGCGCCTGCATCCGAGACGATGCCGAAATCAGGCGCAAAGACGCGGCCGATCTGGGTCGGCTCGATATCGACATGAACGAACTTGCGGCCTTCCGTATAGGTCGGGACGTTGCCGGTATGGCGGTTGGCCCAGCGGTTGCCGACGCCGAGCACGAAGTCGGAGGCGAGCAGATTGGCATTGCCGTAACGGTGTGACGTCTGCAGCCCGCACATGCCGGCCATCAGCGGATGGTCGTCCGGGATGGTGCCCCAGCCCATCAGTGTCGGGATGACCGGAATGCCGGTGATCTCGGCAAATTCGGTGAGCAGATCGGAGGCATCGGCGTTGATGATGCCGCCGCCGGCAACGATCAGCGGACGCTCCGCCGCGTTCAGCATGGCGATCGCCTTTTCGGCCTGCGCCCGCGTCGCCGCCGGCTTGTAGGCGCCGAGCGACGCATAGGTCTCGACATCGAACTCGATCTCCGCCAGCTGTACATCGACCGGCAGGTCGATCAGCACCGGACCGGGACGGCCCGAGCGCATCAGATGGAACGCCTTCTGGAACACAAACGGCACCAGCGCCGGTTCCATGACGGTAACAGCCCACTTGGTCAGAGGTCCCGCGATCTTGGCGATATCGACCGCCTGGAAATCTTCCTTGTCGAGCCGGGCGCGCGGCGCCTGGCCGGTGATGCAGAGGATCGGGATCGAATCCGCCTGGGCCGAATAAAGCCCGGTGATCATGTCGGTGCCGGCCGGACCCGAGGTGCCGATGCAGACGCCGATATTGCCGTGCGTGGCGCGGGTATAGCCTTCCGCCATATGGGAAGCGCCCTCGACATGCCGCGCCAGGATATGACGCACCGAGCCGCGCGCCTTCAGCGCCGAGTAAAAGGGATTGATCGCGGCACCCGGAACCCCGAAGGCGCAATCGACACCTTCCTTCTCCAGAACCAGAACCGCCGCATCGACAGCGCGCATTTTCGCCATGACTATTTCCTCCATCTTGTGAGGATGAGGTTAGTCCATTTTCACAAGGCCGCAATGAAATAATGGAAATCATTCCCATTCTATGGAAATAAACATTTTCAACGAATCCGACATGAATGGAGTCTTCCAGCCAGCAGCATGGCAAGTGCCGATGGATTTCAGGCGACGACCACGCTTTCCCTCTTCTCCCCCGCGGGGAGAAGGTGGCGCAAAGCGCCGGATGAGGGGGGCGAAGCCATTTCCTACAGAGTGCGCCGCCCCCTCATCGCCTCGCAGGGGAGAAGAGGAAGCCAGCATCCAGCCTCCGAAGTTAAAAGTGAAAGTCTGCTGCGGGTATGAAAGCCGCCCCGTCCAAACGCAGAATGCACCCCAAAGCCGTTCCGCTTCGAGGAACTATGCAATATGTCTTGGACCATGAGACAACACGGAGCCGATATGCCCGACAAGCCGCAGCCATCAAGACAGGACCAATTGCGCGCCAAACCCGGCCGCAAGGCGAATGAAAACGCCGCTCCCTCCTCCGTCCAGGTGCTCGACCGCAGCCTGAAGCTGCTCGACCTCGTCGCAAGCGCCGATGGCGCGGCACTGACCGACCTCTCCGACCAGTCCGGCATGGCCCCCTCCACCGTCCACCGCCTGCTGACGGCCCTTGCGGGTCACGGCATGGTCGCCCACGACGCCGAGACCGGCGCCTGGACCATCGGCCTCAAGGCCTTCGAGATCGGCAACGCCTTCCTGCGCTTCCGCAAGCTCGGCACGATCAGCCGCCCCTTCCTGAAGCAACTGATGGAACATTCCGGCGAAACCGCCAATATCGGCATCGAGGACGGCGGCGACGTCGTCTTCATCTCGCAGGTCGAAAGCCACGCCCCGATGCGCGCCTTCTTCCGCCCCGGCCGCCGCGGCCCCATCCACGCCTCCGGCATCGGCAAGGCCATCCTCTCCACTTGGGGACACGCCGAGATCGAACGCCTCCTCTCTACCCGCACCCTTCCCCGCTTCACCGAAAAGACCCGCGACACCCTACCCAAGCTCATCGCCGACCTTGAAACCATCCGCACCCGCGGCTGGTCCATCGACGACGAGGAACACACCCTCGGCATGCGCTGCCTCGCCGCCCCGATCTTCAACGAATACGGCGAGGCGATTGCGGGGATTTCGGTGTCAGGCCCGGCGGTGCGGCTGCCGGACGAAACGCTGGCGGCGCTCGGGCCGGTGGTGCGGGCGGCGGCGGAAGGGGTGACGCGGGGTATGGGGGGACGGGTGGTGGATAACCCCAAGGCAACCAGCGATGACTACAACAGCAGTTGTTCCGCCCTTCTTGGCCCATCAGAGGGCCTTTTAAAGGATTGGCTTGATTAACCCTAAGTTGCATCATATTGTATTAGTCATTCGGCATATGGGGAGCGTCCAATGACGGAAATATTGAGCGTGATTGCAGCAGAAGATGTAATTATAGAGCTAACAGCGCAGCTTGAGAAAAGCGGTTTTGAGCTCGATGAGCCGCAGGTCGCCGAGAGTCTATCCGACGCGGCTGATGGTGCGGTAGGGCCCCAAGAGATTCAATATGGCTTGCAACTGTTGACGGTCGCCATTGGCACTGCCACGTCATTCGCCATTCTTGTGGACCGAATAATTGAGATAAGGAAAAAAATACAAACCTTAGCCCCCATCCGTATCGTTGACCCGAAGACCGGCGAGGACAAGGCGGTCATAACAAATGTGACGTCCGATGCAGATGCTAGGCGCATGGCGGGTGATCTGAAGTGATCCCCGTTATCCAGTTCGATCCGTCCTCAATGTCGATCTGGTACGACGCACACCTCCTCAATCGCATGAAGGGTAGCCGGGAAATAGGCGAAGCAATGAATCTCGCCTTTAGCGACGACCCGGCCCTTCTTGATTATGTTCCGCTCATCAAGGACGATTGGGTAAAGATGCGCGCTAGTACCATGGCTGCTGCGGTCTGGCACGAAAAACGACATTTCCTCGATTTCGCTCTGACGAACTACGGAGCCTTCCGGATAAGGCAATTTTTTCTGTTGTATATGTCTATACCGCAAATCCTTGGAGACGCCAGAGACAGCGGCGAACTCCTGCTTCCTCTCCAAAGCTATCTCGAAAAGAATTTTTGCAAGGCGTTGGGAATAAAGCCGCCCAGCGAAGCTATTGTCGCAGCAGCCAAGAACATTTCTCAACGAAAGCATATTCTAGCGCGCGACCGCCGACGGCACGACAGTCGTTTGGGAAATTATGAGATCGGCGGTGAAGCCATTATGGAAGCTCTTGCGCACCATTTTGAGGTGATAAAATCTCAAATCTTACTCGGACCGGAAATGCTTGACCTTATAAGGCAAGACGTTCCCGACATGGGCTTGATGGCCGACCGCTACCAGTGGCTCTATACGCTCTTGCTTGGTAGTGGTCTCATTGAAACCGATACGGCAATTGATGGAAGACTCGCGTTGCGGGCAACTCCACTGGTTCCTATATGCTACGCGGCTTTGGCGTGCCGCCTTTGGGGACAGGGCCAAACTACATCTGAAGTCTCGAGTAGCTATTTGCCAGGAGACCGGCTTGCTAGTCTTATTATTGCATTAAGGCCTTACAAACAAGATATTGTAAAAAGTGGCATTGTGAGATGCTGGGAAATTGTCAACGAGGTCTGTGAAGAGATTTTTGGCAGATCCGCGATAGATGAGATGCGCGCAGACATCTCACAGGAAGGTGACTTCATCAATAAAGTCGCAGATACGGGCGGCGAAGGATTAGCGCTGGCCGCATATCGCGACTACCATAATTTACGCGAGCGCCTCTTTACCGAACTCTGCGAGCGCCCCGAGAATATTCTTGCAGATTTGGAGTACACTGGCGCCTTTGGACCAAAAATTCAACCTTTCATTGTCGTCGCAGCCTCTGCTGGGGAGATGGGGACACCCCCAACGGACTACGAAAGGTTAATCGGCTACATCGAACCAAACAAGGACGATGCCGATGATGGTAACCGCTGGTGGTGGGCGGCAGCGCCAAAAGACTGGCCACAAAGTAACAATCCCGATGTATTTTGTTATCGGGAGCGGCGTGCATGGCTCGGGATCATTGGCGACGCAGGGCCAATCGCCAAGCTGATGATGGACGGTAGAAATATTCGAACCATGCTTGGACCAGAAATTGTCTCAGCAGAAATGAAAATACGCGCGCAGCATGGCATCAACGTAAAGGTAGATTCTCGGTTTGCCTTCCCCAAGAATCCCATCGACACTGCGAACTGGTATTATCTAACCGGAGCACAATCCCTGCGCTGCGACCTAACGTTTGCGACGATCAAAAAGCCTGCGGGGCTGGTTGTTGATCCTTGGATGTTCCGCCTTTGGCCAACGCTGGTCGAGGTACTCGTCGGAAAGCTTGCTGACCGTGAAAGTATGTTTCGCACTTTCCAGCGGGACTGGTCACCTTGGATTTTGAGCGAAGACTTTCGCGAGCTTTTTCAAGACACTATACAAGATCCCAGCCTGTTTGTGGGTATGAGCTGGAGTGATCGCTAACTCCTGCCCCCAAATTGTGCCTGCCATTGCGCGCCCGAACCACTCGTGCCTCTCGCTAGCGGCGAGATCGTCATCAGATTCAGCAAAAGTGATGCGAATAAATTTTCCGAATTTGAACCCGACAGCCGTCACGTCGCTACAGAGCCCGTTTTCGCGATACGGGGGGATACCGCGAATCCTGGCCCATACATTTCCAAAGTCGTCCCTAGAGAAATTAATGTGCTCTCTATTCGTCCGCATCTGCGTGACTACATCCACGATGAACGAGCAGTAAACGGGAAGCTCCTCGAACAAACTTCCGAACTCATTTTCAACTCTCTTCAGCATCGCTGTCGAAAATACGTACTCCAATCTTAGAGGTATGTCCGTTGGCGGCGTAAGCTCAACCCTCAATTTGGCATCTCTATGAAATACCAAGTCTGGATCATCAAGCATGCTCCGGACTGTAGTATGAAAATCAAATGGCGTCTTTAGTAGCGCTGGGTGTGATTCCACTGCAAAAGGAAATAGAGTGGAAAAAGCAACATCCGTAAACAGATTGGTCCAAACGTATTCCGGAATTCGGTGATCCTCGTCAGGAGGGAATTTTCTGCGAGGGGTGAGCCGGAGAAATAACGATTGCGCTGGAGATGGCTCTAGGGCAAGTGCTGCAAGTGCTTTTCTGACGTCGTCCAGCTCAGACATAACTCATCTCCGCTGATCACCTATTGTAAGTATACTCGCTCGCTGCTACTCCTTCTAGTACAATACGAAATGATACTATCGTTTTCCGTGTGTCGATGAATTCCGAGCCTCAGTTGTAGAAGCGAATGTCCTATCGCCGCGCGGACTCAGCGCCAGGATGCCTACAACATCCTCTGGCTAGCCCGGAGACCGGCATCACGGCGCCGCGCTCTCACCTCCCCGCAACCCACCCATGCCAATCCTCCTCGCTGCCATGGAACACATTGAGGTCGATCCTGCCCTCCACCCCGTGCGAAAGCCCGGAGCCGGAATATTGCCAGAACAGCCAGTTGCGGCCCGGATAGACTTTTGAGGGGTGGGCGGCGACGGAGCGGAGCCAGAAGGGGTGGTTCGGAAATTCGCCCCGCAGATTGTCGCGGTAGAAGTCGGGCGCGGTGTAGATCACCGGGCGCTTGCCGTAGTGCCGTTCCAGCTTGTCCATGAAGACCTGCATCTTTTCCAGCGTCCTTGCCCGCGACAGACGATACTTGCAGCTCGATTCGCCGTTATATTCGACGTCGATCACCGGCGGCAGCGCGTCGGGGTCGCGCGGCACGTTGCGGATGAACCAGTCGGCCTGTTCGCCGGCGGTGCGGCACCAGTAGAAGAAGTGATAGGCGCCGCGCTTCAGCCCCGCCTCCTTCGCCCGGTTCCAGTTCTTCCTGAACATCGGGTCGAGATGGTCGCCGCCGTCGGTCGCCTTGATATAGGCGAAGTTCGCCCCTTGCGTGCGCAGCTTCGCCCAATCCATCTCGCCCTGCCAGCGGGAGACATCGACGCCGTGCACGGCGAGTTTGCGGGGCGAGGCGGAACCGAAATTGATCGGGTGCGCATCGCGGAAACTGCGGCTGTAGATCTGCGCCCGTCTGGTCCGCGTCGCGCCGGCCGGATTTTCCGGGATCATCAGCGCGACGGGCCGTTCGGCCGGAACGGCCATGCCCTCGGTCGTCACCGCCTCGAATGCCTGCGGCTGCGGCACCTGGCCGGCCCAGGCCAGTTGCTCCGGATGGGCTTCCGCCTGCGCGATGATCTCACCGACATCACGCGCGGGCACGGGCCTTGCAACCTGCACGACGGAACTGGTCGTCTCCTTCGACGGCAGCCCGGCGGCAAGATTTTCCGGCCCGGAACTCGATGTGCAGCCCGCCAGAACAAGGCTGGCAAGGAAGATTGCTGGAACAGCCGATAAACGCATCAAAAACCCGCACGCAAAACAAACAGCCGACGACATCCGTGCCGCCGCGCCCCACTGCCTTCAATTGCTAACGGAAAATTACCAAGAAAGATTGAATCCGATCTTTCTTACATAAGGACGATGCCGACCGGGCGGCGAAGAGGCGGCGTTGCTCCGAAGGGAGAAACAAAAACCCATCCCCGTCCATCCCCGCCCTTAAAACCTGTGCCATCATCATTGCGTCCTGTCATCGGCTACCCCGCGAGGCGTCGCGGCGAGGCGGGACCGGTGCCGGGTGTGGGAAGGACGTAGGCCTTCATCCGGTGGGCGATCAGAAAATGGCTCCCCTCCGCAGGCTGATGCTGCTGCGGGCGTGTCTGTGTGGCACAGAGGGTCGACGCGAATGCCGGCCGTAGAGGAGCCGAGTTGCCGCCGACGACCATCGAACGGGGCGCTGGAAGGCGTCATATAATTTACTTAGTCATCGGCACTTTCCAGCGCCCCGGCCAAGTAACCAAACAAGCAACCCACGGCGGATTATCCGGGCGTGGCTGAAGGCGTTGAGGATGCCGCATACTCCCTCTTCGCCCCAGCGGGGAGAAGGTGGCCCGCAGGGCCGGATGAGGGGGGCGAAGCCATCGACACCGAACTTGCCGCACCGCCCCCTCATCGCCTCGCTCCGCTCGGCACTTCTCCCCGCCGGGGAGAAGTGGGAGACCACAGCCACCCCTCCCCTCAAACGGGTAAAATTGGTGGCATTGCCGGCCGATCTCGGCAAAGATGCCCCATCCAAAAATGGAACCGGGAGAACATTATGCTGCCTGTTACCCGTCGCGGCACTTTCGCCGCCCTCATCATCTCCGCTAGCCTCATCCCCCTGCAACCGGCCATCGCCGCCTCGCCCGAACCTGTCAAGGCCGAACACGGCATGGTCGTCACGGCCCAGCATCTCGCTTCCGATGTCGGCGTCGATATCCTGAAGAAAGGCGGCAATGCCGTCGATGCGGCGGTTGCGGTCGGGTATGCGCTGGCCGTCGTCTATCCAACAGCGGGCAATATTGGCGGCGGTGGGTTCATGACCATCCGGCTGAAGGACGGCAGGACCACCTTCCTCGACTTCCGCGAACGCGCACCGATCGCCTCCACCAAGACCATGTATCTCGACGACAAGGGCGAGATCGTCAAAGGAGCGAGTACCGCCGGATACCTGGCCGTCGGCGTTCCCGGCTCCGTCATGGGCTTCGAGACAGCGCGCGAAAAATACGGCACGCTGTCGCGCGAAGAACTGCTGGCGCCGGCCATCCGCTTCGCCAAGGACGGGTTCGTGCTCGATCAGGGAGACGTCGCCTCGCTGCAGAATGGTGCCAAGAAGCTGTCAAACGACAAGGCCGCCGCCGCTATCTTCCTGAAGCCGGACGGCAAAACTTTTTCGATAGGCGAAACGCTGCTCCAGCCGGAACTGGCCGCAAGCCTGGCGAGCATTTCCGAAAAAGGCCCGGACGCCTTCTACAAGGGCTCCATCGCCGACGATATCGTCAAGGCGAGTGCTGCCACCGGCGGCATTCTCGCCAAGGCCGATTTCGAACAATATACAGTTCGCGAACTGAAGCCCGTGACCTGCAATTATCGCGGCTACGAGATCGCCTCGTCATCGCCGCCAAGTTCGGGCGGTGTCATCATCTGCGAAATCCTCAACGTGCTGGAAGGCTATCCGCTCTCCTATCTCGGCTACGGCTCGGCCGAGACGGTGCATGCCATGGTCGAGGCCATGCGCCACGCCTATGTCGATCGCAACTCGGCGCTCGGCGATCCGGATTTTGTCGAGAACCCCGTCGAAAAGCTCACCGACAAGGCCTATGCCAAGGAAATCCGCGCCAAGATCAATCCGTTCAAGGCCGGCATCTCGAAGGATCTGATGCCGAAGGGCATGGGCGAAAGCACCGAGACGACGCATTTTTCGATCGTCGACAATGACGGCAATGCCGTCGCCGTCACCTACACACTGAACGGCTCGTTCGGCGCCGGCGTGGTTGCGCCCGGAACCGGTATTTTGCTCAACAACGAGATGGATGATTTCACCTCCAAGCCCGGTTCGCCCAATCTCTACGGCCTGGTCCAAGGCGAGGCCAACGCGATCGAACCGAAGAAAACGCCGCTGTCGTCAATGAGCCCGACGATCATCTCGAAAGACGGCAAGCCCTTCATGGTCATCGGCAGCCCCGGCGGCGCCCGCATCATCACCATCACGCTGGAAGCGATCATCAACGTCATCGACCACGGCATGAGCATCCAGGAAGCCATCGACGCGCCGCGCATCCATCATCAATGGCTGCCCGACAAGGTGGCGATGGAGCCCTATGCGCTGTCGTCCGATACGCTGAAGCTGCTGACTGAAATGGGGCATGACGTCCAGATCGACGCCAGTTGGCCGATCTGGGGCCAGGCGGCCGGCATTCTGGTCGGCGGGAAAAATCTGGCTGAAATAGAAGAAGGCGGTGGCGCCCGCTACAACGGCGCGATGGACAGCCGCGCGGCTTCGGGGGCTGCGAGCGGGTATTGAGAATACCTCCCCTTGAGGGGGAGGGTCGGCGCGAAGCGACGGGGGTGAGGTGATCGTTTGGACCACAAGAGGCCGCAACGGTCTCCCTCTTCTCCCCAGCGGGGAGAAGTGCCGAGCGACTGCGAGGCGATGAGGGGGGCGAAGCCCTAAAAGCTCAGCCGGAAATGTGCCTTCGGCCCCCTCATCCGGCGCTTTGCGCCACCTTCTTCCCGCTGGGGAGAAGAGAAGAAAAGCCCCTCACCCCAGGAACCGCTGGATCGCCTCGACCTCGTTCGGGCGGATATCATGCCCGCCGGTGTGCCATTCAGTTTCCACGCTCGCCTTCTGTGCCGCAAAATAGTCGGCAAGGGCCTGCGTCAGCGGGGCCGGGCAGATGGGGTCGCGCTGGCCGGCGGTGATCAGGATCTTTTTGCCCGAAAGCGACGCATTGTCCTTCGGTTTGAAGGGAATGAGCGGATGCAAGAGGATCGCCTTGTCGAACAGGTTCGTCTCGATCAGCAGATTGGCGAGAATATTGGCGCCGTTGGAAAAGCCAAGGCCGATGACTTCGGATGCCTTGTGCTCCTTGGCCAGCGTTTTGACGAAACCCGCCATCTTCTCGGTCGCCCGCGCAAGGTCCGCCATGTCATAGACCCCCTCGCCAGTACGGCGGAAAAAGCGCGCCGCCCCATATTCGGAGACGTCGCCGCGCGGCGAGACGATCGTCGCGTCCGGCAGCAGGTCGCCGCCGAAATCGAAGAACTGCCGCTCGTCACCGCCGGTTCCGTGAAAGACGAAGAAGATCGGATTTCCGGGTGCACCGGCCTTCAGCCGGTGCACATAGCCATAGTCGGTCATGCTGTTTCCCCCTTAGCCTTCCAGCTTTGCCAAGTGCTGTTCGAGGATCGGCCGCAAATGCTTGTGCTGCTGCGGCAGTTTCAGCGCCTCGCCGAGATGGGCGGTATCCTCGTCGCGATCGAAGCCGGGTTCGTTGGTGGCGATCTCGAACAGAACGCCTCCCGGTGTGCGGAAATAGATTGCCCAGAAATAGTCGCGGTCGATCACCGGCGTGACGTGATAACCGGTGTCCATCAGGGCCTTGCGTACTTCCAGCTGCTTTTCTCGGTTCTCGACCGAGAAGGCGACATGGTGCACCGAGCCCGCGCCCTGCAGACCGCGCTGGATGTTCGGCATGGTTTCGAGGTCGATGAGACCCGCGCCGTTGCCGCCGGGTACGATCAGCCGGGTGACGCCGTCCTTGGCATCGAGTGTCTCGTAGCCCATGTATTTCAATAGCTCCGCCGTTGCCCCTTCGTCACGAAGACGCATGGCAACCGAGTGGAAGCCACGGATCGCGTGATCCTCGGAAACGCCGTTGGCGGTCCAGACCGGGCGATTGTCGTCACGGACCTCGACCAGTGCGAAACCGTCGCCGTCGGGACCGGCAAAGTTCAGGCGCTTCTCGCCGAAGGTTTCCTCAGCCTTGATCCCCGAGACGCCGCGTTTCGACAGCCGGTCGCTCCAGAAGCCGAGCGAGCCTTCGGGAACCGAGAACACGGTCGTGCCGACTTCTCCGGTGCCCGGCCGGCCCGGGCCCATGTCCGGGAACGGGAAATAGGTCATCACAGTGCCGGGTGCCCCGGTCTCGTCGCCGTAGTAGAGATGATAGACGTCAGGCGAATCGAAGTTGACCGTCTTCTTGACGCGGCGCAGGCCGAGCGCATCGGTGAAGAACTGGTTGTTGGTGCGGGCGTCTGCCGCCATCGAGGTGACGTGATGCAGCCCCTTGATCTGAGTAAGCATGATCTGATCCCTTTCTGCCCGAGCCGGGCCTCGTTTCGCCGATATAGATGTGCTTATTTCGGCAGCGAGGATAGACGCGGAGGGATGGACGCATTGTCTTCAATTATTGAACAGTTGAAGACAACTGTTCGAGGATTGGCGTGGAGAGAAGGTCGGGACGTGCAGCCCTTATTCAACGGGAAGAAAAGAAATGCACAATCTACGAGAGCATTAAATCTGATCGAAAAACCAAAAGTTGACAAACCGGAAAGATCGGCCTATATACCCAGTCATCGATAGTTGTTTGACCGATCTTTGTTTCTGCCCGCGCTTGGCGCGTCTCTGACGAACTTCCCCCTTCAAAAATCGAGATTAAGACCCACCGTGCGTCGCACGGTGGTGGATAAATGTTGCTATTGAAAGGGTTCGTTATGACCACTGGCACAGTTAAATGGTTCAATTCCACAAAGGGCTTCGGCTTCATTCAGCCTGATGATGGCGGCGCGGACGTTTTCGTCCACATCTCCGCAGTCGAGCGGGCCGGCATGCGCGAAATCGTCGAAGGCCAGAAGCTTGGCTACGAGATGGAACGCGACAACAAGTCGGGCAAAATGTCCGCTTGCCAGCTCCAGGCAGCCTAAATCGGCCCGACTGCCTAAATAGGACGGAGCCTCTCCGGTGACCACGGATGTACTGGCATCGTTGACGAGGCGACGTCCAATGGAAGGTCAGGCACATCGCCTGGCCTTTTTTCATTGCCCCGCATGGCAATCAGGTGAGAGAGCCAGAGGATATTCATCGTGACCGAGAATTCGACAAAAACCCGTGAACAGGCCGAATCGGCCTTCAGCAGGACCCAGACCCAGTTCATGGCCCGCAACCGCACGATTTCAGAGATCGACGATGTGGCCGCCGAGCGTGAGGCAAAAACCTTGAGGCTGCGCGAACTGCGCCTCGAAAAGGAAGCCAACATGCCCGTGAAAGTTCCGGTGCGAAGGAAACCGGCCAAACGCTGATTGCCTGCCTCTGCTTCCCCGTCCGGCATATCGCTGCTATTCTTCGGTTGTCGTGAAAATAGGCTACGAAAGACGGTGGCCTATCTGTTTTTTTGGCGTTTCCACTCTATCTTGGAGAAGCACAAAATGCGAAACGGCAGGTGGTGTCGGTTTTCGAGACCCGAGATTCTCTCCGGCCAAGGGCCGGTTAAACGATAAATCTACCAACAAGGACGACGAAGATTGAGACACGCAACCGATAATGGCTTTGCCGATCGGCGCAAAGCTGCGGCCGAAGCCAAGCAGCAGCTTCTGAAGAAGTTCGCATCGGCACCCAAGGCGGACGATCCGGAACTGGCTGCCAAGCTTGCCGAACGGCAGGCGAATGCAGCCGCGCGCGAAGCCCGCCGCGCCGAACGCGACCGCCAGAAGCAGGAAGAAAACGAGCGCCAGCTCGCCGCAGCGGCGGCCCTGACCGCGGCGGCCGAGGCGGAGGCCAAGGCTGAAGCAACGGCGCGCGAACAGGCCGAACGCGACCGCATCGCCCGCGTCGTCGCCGACGAAGCCGAGCGCAAGGCGGAACGCGACCGTCGCTATGCGGCCCGCAAGGCCCGCCAGCGCTGATATGCCTTGCTCTTGGTGGAAGGGCCTGATGTCCGCATCGGGTTGCCACCAAGACGCTCCCATCGGCCTGCTACCGCGATCTGCTCCATCAAGCCGTTACAACATTGTTGTAACGGCCGTTTTGTCGTGATATGACTTTTCAAAGTCTGGAGAGTGCGATGTTGAGCGCGGTCAAGAAATTCGGCAATTCGGCGGGGATCATCATCCCCAAGCCCTTGCTCTTGGAACTTGGCGTCGAGGCTGGCGACAGCGTCGAACTCAAGGTCGATGCCGGCCGGATCGTCATCGAACGGGTAACCAACCCGCCGCGACAGGGTTGGGCCGAAGATGCCAAACGCCTTGCCGTAGCCGGTGACGACAATCTGGAATGGCCGGAATTCGGCAATGAAGAGGACGCCGCGCTTAAATGGTGAAGCGCGGCGAAGTCTGGCTTGCGGCACTTGACCCGACCGTCGGCAGCGAGATCCAGAAGACCCGGCCCTGCCTGATCGTGTCGCCGGCCGAAATCCACGATCACCTGCGCACGGTCATCGTCGCGCCAATGACCTCCGGCAGCCGCCCGGCCGGCTTTCGCGTTCCCGTCACGTTTCAGGGCGTCAGCGGGCTCATCCTCCTTGAACAGTCTCGCGCGCTCGACAAGCAGCGGCTCGTCAAGCGCCTCGGTTCCGTCTCCGGCAGCGTTCTGAAGCAAACACTGAAAACGTTGCGGGAGCTCTACGAGGAATAGCGCTGCACCGTCAGACCCCCTGCCCGCCCTCCGCCAGCTTCTTCTGGTCCATTGCCGCCTTGACGGTCGCAGCCGCTGCAGCGGCGGAGGACTGATCGCCGCCAGCGACCTGAACCGTCGGCGAAGCGAAGACGACGCCGTTCTGGACGAAGACCTCGCGGATCATCATATAGGCGCGCCGGCGGACCATTGTCTGGTAGCCCGGCTTGGTCATCATCGCGAAACTCAGGCTGATGCCGTAGTCGCCGAACTGCTCGACGCCCTTCATCTTGACGGTTTCGATGATGAAGGGTCCGAACTCCTCATCCTCGAGCAATGCTGCGCCAACGCCCTTGACCATCTTCCGGACCTTGTTGATGTCGGTGTCATAGCCGACGGAGATGTTGAACTTGTCGATCACCCAGTCGCGGCTCATGTTCTCGATGGCACCGAGCGAGCCGAAGGGCACGGTGAAGACCGGGCCACGATGATGGCGCAGCTTGACCGAGCGAATGCTGAAGGATTCCACCGTCCCCTTGTAGCTGCCCGCCTGGATATATTCCCCAACCCGGAAGGCATCGTCCATCATGTAGAAGACGCCGCTGATCACATCCTTGACCAGCGCCTGCGAGCCGAAACCGATCGCCACGCCGAAGATGCCCGCGCCTGCAATCAGCGGGCCGATCTGCACACCGAGGCCGGATAGCACCATCATGACGGCAATCACTCCAATGGCGATCGCGAGCATGGTGCGCAGGATCGGCAACAGGGTCAGCAGGCGGGCGTTGCGCGCCCGGTGCGCCTCGTCGGGCGTCGTGACCCGCGCCCGATCCAGCGTCCGGTTGATGACCGCCTTGGCGATCTGCCAGATGATGTCAGCGACCAACAGCACGATCGCTCCGGCAAGAGCGCCCTGGATGATGCGATCCGTCATCGCCTCGCCGGTAAACATCGAGGAACGTTTGCTGACAACGAAGGCCAACCACAGCACGGCAAGCGCAATGATACCGGCACGGGCGCCACGTTCGACGAAAACCTCGAAAACCGGGTTACCGCTGCCGGGGACGTCCGGCTCGCCCGCGAATGCATTTCGCGCCGCCGCGGTGGTCGCCTTGAGGAGACCCGGCAGGATGAGGGCATAGATGCCGAGCCATAGAATGATGATCAGCCCTGCCACCCACACCAGCCACAAGAGGCACAGATAGCCCGTCAACACCCATTCCATGACGCCTCGCCCATGCGGGCGGGCAACAGCTGCCGGACGGTTCCAGACGGTCTCGATGGCGACCATCAGCAGGCCGAGGCCGAGCACATAGCCGACGACACCACGCACGGCGGGCGCGATGTTCAGCGCCGCCATGACACCCACAAACGCCCAGCCGGCAAACAGGATACAGGCAAACCAGAAGATGCGCTTGTACCAGAAAACGCCCGACGCGCGATCGATCGGGACCAGGCCAGATGCGGCATCGGACTCCGTTGCGGGCGCCGGACCGAGAAGCAAGACCCGGGTGATGCGGATGACGAAGCGGCAGGCGATGACGCCCAGCAGCAACGGCAGCATGATGGCATCGAGAAGCGGCGGCCATGTCAACGCCATGAACAGCCCAAGGCTCGCCAGGCCGAAAGCAACCAGGGGCGCCAGAACGGCAAACAGATGGTGACCGGCCCGATGCAGCGGCTTTCCGACCGTCCCGTCCGCCGGTGTCAGCGCCGCATGCACGCGGCTACGGCGAGCGATGCGATGGAACAGCCACTCGGCACCGAGACCGATCAGAACCAGCGTCAGAAACAGTAAGAACACGCCAAAAGGACCGTGACCGTTAATCTCGGCTGCGATCGTCTTGCCGGCGCGCATGAATTCGGTAGGCACCTGCGGGATGGCTTGCCCGAGGCCGCGCAGATGCTGGCGTATCCTGTTGCCCCAGGCGCTGAACTCGGCTGCGGACATGTCGGCCGGTTCCGCCGCCGCTGGAGCCGCAGTCGCTCCCTTGTTCAGCAGGGCCCGGACGTCCGGATCGTCCAGCAGCTTGATCAGCTGATCGAGCTTTTGCTCGGATGCGGGCGGGGTCGCCGTCTGGGCAAGAACGGGCTGGGTCCAAAAGACAATGCCAGCGAACACTATCGCTGCAACCATCCAAAGCCTCAACAACAACAATCGGATACCACAAGCCGTCATCATGCGCCGCCCCTCAACTCCGCACTGCCCCAATTGCACTTTCATGCAATTCTAAGGTTAGAGCACTGCCGATGCACTTTGTCACCTGCCCTCGATCAGGTCACGGATATTCACGGCGAGATCAGCCGGGCGGCGGTCACCATTACTCCGCCGCCTTGGCCGAGGCGACCGGGTCGATACGGCGATCCGGGATGAGCTGGGCATAGAGCGCTGCATATTGTTCGGCGCTTCTCTCCCAGGAGAAATTCGCCTGCATGCCCTGGTTCTGCAGCCGCGCCCATTTCTTTGGCTCGCGATAGGCGGCAAAGGCGCGATGGATGGAGAGGCGCAGGTTTTCGGCGGTCGCCGGATGAAACTGAAACCCGGTCGCCACCCGCGCCGAAATCGCCGCATCGTTGGCGTCGATAATCGTCTCGGACAGCCCTCCCGTGCGCGACACCACCGGAACGGCGCCATAGCGAAGGGCGTAAAGCTGGGTAAGGCCGCAGGGCTCGAAGCGTGACGGCTGGATGATGACATCGCACCCACCGTGAATGAGATGGGCCGTCGCCTCGTCATAACCGATCCGCACGCCGATCCGGTCGGGATGACGTCCGGCGGCGGCCAGAAGCGCGGTCTCGATATTCTCCTCGCCCTTGCCGAGGACGATCAGCCGGCCGCCGAGATGGGAGATTTCCTCGGCCACTTCGGCCAGCATGTCGCCCCCCTTCTGCCAAGTCAGCCGGGTGACCGCGGCAAAGACCGGACCAGGGCCATCGTCAAGCCGGAAGGTTTCAAGAAGTCTTGCGCGGTTCTGGCTTCGCAGCCTTATGCGCTTGTGGTCGTAGTTGGCCGGCAGATAGGCGTCGGTTGCCGGATTCCAGATGTCCATGTCTATGCCGTTGACGATCCCCGTTAGCGTTCGGGGACGCGAACCGAGAGCCCCGGACATGCCCATGCCGAGTTCCGGCGAGATGACTTCACGGGCATAGGTCGGGCTGACGGTGGTAATGGCGGTGGCAGTCCGGATGCCGCCCTTGAGGTAGCTGACATCGCCGTAATATTCGAGGCAGTCGATCGACACCGTCTCCGGCGGCAAGCCTATCTGGTTGACCACGGATTTCGGGAACTGGCCTTGGAATGCCAGATTGTGGATGGTGAGCACGCACGGCACGTTCCTGGCGTTGGTCGAATAGGCCATGTAGACCGAGGTCAACGCCGTCTGCCAGTCGTGGGTGTGCACCACATCCGGGGACCATCCGGCGATCAAGCCGCCGGCGATGGCCGATGCAACATAGGACAGGACGGCGAACCGTTTCCAATTGTCCGCGTGATCGCGTCCGTTTGCATCGAGATAGGGACCACCAGGGCGGTTGTAGAGCGCCGGCGCATCGAGAATGAGAAGATCGAGCTGTTCGTACCCGGCTTCGAGAAGCGTGGCCGGCGCGCCAAACAGGTCGGGGAAAAAATGGACCGGCCGCACGCCGGAAGGTTTGGCAAAGAGCTGCGGATAACCGGGAACGAGGGTCCGTGTGTAGCAGCTATAGCCGACGAGAGCCTTCGGCAACGAGCCCGTGACATCGGCGAGACCGCCGGTCTTGATCAATGGAAAGATTTCCGACGTCACCGAAAGTATCTTCACGCAGGTCACATTCCTTGTACCAACGGTTATGATCGCAGCGCCGGTGCAGAAGGCACGCTGCCAGTTCGCATGATGTTGCAAAGCGAGGCCGCTGTCCGCAGAAAAGCGTGGTTGACGTCAAAAATTTTTGCAGCGCAAAAGGTGGCCAAAACAAAAGCCTCATGTTCCCCGGTCCGCTTTGCCGAACCGGGAATGCAGCGAGATGATATCCGTCGCGATGCACGGGCGATGAACGACCGAGGCAGGCAGGCTCGGCTAAACTACGTTGTCTTTCTGCTGCGTTTCTTGGGGACGGGATCGGCCATTGTGTCATTCTTGACGACGGAAAGTTTCGAGGCCTTTTTGGGCTTCGGTGCGACGCCGGCCGCGGCGGCTTCGGCCTCCTGCGTCAATTCCTGCAATGCGCGCTCCCAATGCGCCTCATGGGTGCCGTCCGGACGCCCGTCTGCTTCCCAGAGAGCATAGGCCCGCTTTTTGATGTCGTTTTCGCTGATCTCCGTCATCTGCTTCTCCCCTTGCACGTGGCCAACAATAACTGCGACGCGAGCACTTGGTTCCGCACGACAATGCCCCGAACAGGGGTTTTGTCACTTTGTTTCGAAGCGCCGCCGGTGACAAGCTGACGCACTTCAAACGAAGTGACAACAGCGGTGATCGCAAAGGCAGATTTAATTGTTTGACTTCAAGCGAGGGTCTTCAAATGTACGGCAATACGGGCCGTCTAAAGAAAATCCGCCCTGTGCGGCGTAAAGCTGTCGATCAGCCTGCCGGCCTCCAGCGCCTTGACGCCGTGAACAAGGCCGGACGGCACGATAAAGCTGCCGCCGGCGCTTAGCACCTCGCTGTTTCCGTCGATCGTGACTTCGAACACACCTTCCGCGATGTAGCTTGCCTGCACATGCGGGTGCGAATGCAAAGCGCCGATGCCTCCCTCTTCGAAGGAGAATTCGACGACCATCAGTTCGTCGGTGTGCAGAATCACGCGGCGGCGGTTGCCACTGCCCAGATCAATGGTTTCACCCTCGCCGGGGTGGGAAAAAAGCCTGATATCCGCTGTCATGTCGTCCTCATCGTGCGAGCCAGCCGCCATCCACCGGGATGACCGCGCCGTGCATGTATTTCGAGGCGGGGGCCAGCAGGAAGACCGCGGCGTCGCCTATGTCCTCAGGCTCTCCCCATCTGCCGGCCGGAATCCGCGCCAGAATGGAAGCGCTCCGCTCCGCGTCGGCCCGTAGCGCTTCCGTGTTGTTGGTGACGATATAGCCCGGTGCGATTGCGTTGACATTGATGGCCTTGCCCGCCCATTCGTTGGCCAGAAGACGCGTGACGCCGAGAATACCGTGTTTCGACGCAGTGTAGGAGACAACGCGGATACCGCCCTGAAAGCTGAGCATGGAGGCGATGTTGACGATCCGCCCCGGACGGTTTTCGGCAATCAGGCGGCGGCCGAAAGCCTGGCTCAGGAAGAACGCCGATTTGAGATTGATGTCCATCACGTCGTCCCAATCGACTTCCGTGAAGGCGGCGGCATCTTCGCGACGGATGATGCCGGCATTGTTGACCAGCCCGTCTATAGCGCCAAGCGTGGTCCAGGCATCGTCCAGCAGGCCTGCGGCAGCGGCGTGGTCACGCAGATCGCACTGAAGAGACGTGAAGCGCACGCCGAATGCTTCGACCAGTGCCGCGGTCTCGTCCATTGACGAGCGCCCGAAGCCAATCACGGCGCCGCCGGCACGGGCAATCGCGACCGCGATGCCCTGCCCGATGCCGGTGTTGGCACCGGTGACCGCAATTGTCCTGCCCGCAAGGCTGAAACTCGAGGGCGCGTTCACCGCAGGACATCCATCGAAACCATATCGACGTCGGTGTAGTCGACATTGTCTCCGGCCATCGCCCAGATGAAGGCGTAGTTCGATGTGCCGCAGCCCGAATGAATCGACCACACCGGCGACAGCACGGCCTCTTCATTGCGCATGACGACATGCCGTGTCTCTGTCGGTTCGCCAAGGAAATGGAAGACGCGGGCGGCCTCCGGCACATCAAAGTAAAGATAGGCTTCCATGCGCCTGTCATGGACGTGGCACGGCATGGTGTTCCATACAGAACCCGGCGCGAGTTGGGTCATCCCGACGACCAACTGGCAGGTTTTCACGCCTTCCGGATGGATGAACTGGAAAATCGACCGTTCGTTCGAGGTTTCCTGGCCGCCGAGGTCGACGCGTTTCGCCTCCCCGATCCCGATATGGCGCGTCGGGTGGGTCTGGTGCGCCGGGGCGCTGAGCAGATAGAACTTCGCCGGCAGGTTGGCATCGTCCGACGCAAAAGTGGCGCCGTCGCCCATGCCGACATAAATCATGTCGCGAGGCCCGAGCTTGAAGCTGCCATTGTTGGTCGTCACCGAACCGGCGCCGCCGATATTGACGGCAATGAGTTCGCGCCGGTCGAGGAAGTGCTTCGTGCCGGTCGGCTTGATGGCTTCAAGGGCGAGCGGGGCAGCCGTCGGCATGACACCGCCGACGATCATACGGTCGTAATGGGTGTAGACGAGTTCGATCTTTCCGGCCTGGAACAGACCCGGGACGTGGAAATTGTCGCGCAGTTCCTGCGTTCCCATGCGTGCCGCCGCTTTGGGGTCAATCGCGTGGCGCGAGACATAGTGGGCATTGTTCTCAGTCATGATTCCGTTCCTGCTTTGGTTCGTCTTTTCGGCCCTTCCCGAGAAGGGAAAGGTATTCTTCATAGCGCCCATGAAGACGGGCGCGATAGCGCTGCTGGCTGGCCGTCAGGTGATGGCGCATCGCGGCGCGGGCGGTCTCCGCATCACCCGCGGAAATAGCCTTGAGAATCTCGAAATGCTCCCGCTGCAAACCGATCTGATAGTCGACCGTCAGCAGTTCGTCGGTACCCCAGGGCGAGGTGACGTCGCAGGGGATGGCGCGGTTTCCAAGCGCATCGAGGATCTCGACATAGAAGGGGTTGTTGGTGGCAACGGCGATGGCGCGGTGAAAAGCGAAATCCGCCTTGCCGGTCGCCTCGCGCCGCTCCAGAAGGCGTTCGAATTCCAAGAATGCCTCCTGTATCTGCGCCTCCTGGGCGCTGTTGCGCCGCAGTGCTGCCAGCCCCGCGCTCTCGATCTCTATGCCCATCCGCACTTCGAGAACGTTGATCGCATTCGAGATGCGGTTGCCGTTTTCAGCGCTGATGGTGAGAAACGCCTGGCTGGGCCGCTCGACCACGAAGACGCCGGCGCCTTGCCGGGCCTCCACCAGCCCGTCGGCGGCGAGTGTGGTGATCGCCTCGCGGATCACCGTCCGGCTGACGCCGAAGACTTCCGTCATCCGGCTTTCCGTCGGCAGCTTTTCGCCCGGCGCGATTTCCCCTGAAATGACCTGCGAGCGCAGGGCCGACACCACGCGCTCGGCGAGTTTCGGCTTGCGCTCCATCTTCAGTTCCGGTGAAAAATCTGCACTCATCCCGATCTCCTATTTGAACACGCTCGGCAGCCACAGCGAGATGGCCGGCACATAGGTGACGAGCCCTAGCACAACGACGCCGGCAAGATAGAAGGGCCAGATCGAGCGCATGGCTTGCCAGACCGTAATCTTGCCGACGGCACAGGCCACGAACTGCACTGACCCGACGGGCGGCGTGTTCAGGCCGATACCGAGGTTGAGGATCATGATGACGCCGAAATGAACCGGGTCGATATCGTAGGCAACCACGACCGGCAGGAAAATCGGCGTGGTGATGATGATCATCGGCCCCATGTCCATGAACGTGCCGAGGACCAGCATGATCACGTTCAAGAGAAGCAGGATGATGATCGGATTGTCCGATATCGTGTTCATCCACGCGATCATCGCCGCCGGCACCTTCAGGTAGGCCATCAGCCAGGAGAAGGCCGCCGCCGTGCCGATGATCAGAAGAACCATCGCAGTGGTGCGCACCGCGCCCAATGTGGCATGGACGAAGTTCCGCCAGTTCATCTGCCGATAGACGAAGACCGTTACCAGCAGTGCATAGATGACGGCGACGCAGGAACTCTCGGTCGCGGTAAAGACGCCCGAACGAACGCCCCCAAAGATGATGGCGATGAGCAGGATGCCGGGTATGGCCACGACGCCGAGATGAACCGCGATGGCCAGACCGGGAAACGGTTCTGTCGGGTAGCCTCTGCTGCGCGCCACGAAATAGGCGGTAATCATCAGTGAAAGGGCCAGAAGCAGTCCCGGGATGATGCCGGCGGTGAAGAGATCGGCGATCGAGATCTGGCCGCCGGCCGAAATCGAATAGATGATCATGTTGTGGGATGGGGGCAACAACAGCGCGATCAGCGCGGCCATCGACGTGACGTTGACGGCATAATCCGCACCGTAGCCGCGTGCCTTCATCTGCGGGATCATCAGGCCGCCGACCGCGGCGGCTTCAGCCACCGCGGAGCCGGATATTCCCCCGAACAGCGTTGCGGCGGCAATGTTCACCTGTCCCAGGCCGCCGCGAATATGCCCGATCAGCGCACCGGCAAAGGCCACGATGCGACCTGCTATGCCTCCCCGCACCATCAGGTCGCCCGCGTAGATGAAGAAGGGAATGGCCAGAAGCGAAAAGACGCTCATGCCCGAATTGAGCCGTTGGAAGACGACAAGCGGCGGCAGCCCCATGTAAAGGACCGTAGCGAAGCTGGCGGCGCCAAGGCAAAAGGCAATCGGCGTTCCGATCAGCATCAGAACGGTGAAAAGCCCGAAGAGTATCCAGAGTTCCATCGTCTACGCCTCTTGAACGGTGTTGAGGTCGGGGACCTCTTCGAGATTCATATCCCTGTCGATGTCTACGCCAGCAAACCGCTTCGCCATGCGTTCCAGGGAAAACAGAAGGGTGAGAACGCCGCCGGCAACGACCGGCAGATAGTCGAAACCTCCCGGCAGGCCGAGCGACGGCAGGGTGGACGCCCAGGTCAACGAGACCAGCTGGCCGCCGTACCAGATCATGCCGAAGCCGAATGCGGCGACAATCACGTCCGAGATCGTGCGCAATACGGCCTTGCTGCCATTGGGAAGGACGTAGAGCAGCACATCGAAACCGAGGTGGAAGTTTTCGCGAACGCCGACAGCGGCGCCCAGAAAAATGAACCAGCTCATCAGCATCACGGAGCCCGGCTCGGTCCAGCTTGGCGATTTGTTCAAGACATAGCGGCCGAACACCTGCCACGCGACGAAGGCGGTCATCAGCACAAGCCCGACGCCGGCAATATACAGCGCCGTCGTGCTCATCCTGGAAAGGATATTGGATAGTTTTTCCAACCTGTTGGTCATTCCATCGTTCTCCAAGAGAACATGGCGGCGCAGCGCGCAGCGCCGCCATGCGCCATTACTGGACCGCCTTGATGCGCGCGACGAGATCCTTCAGCTTTGGATCGGTGACGTGCTTTTCATAGACAGGCACCATTGCGTCGATGAAAGGCTGCTTGTCGGGCGTGGAGATCGTGCTGCCGGCTGCTTCGACCTTGGCGCGGGATTCCTTTTCCTTGGCATCCCAAAGCTCACGCTGCTTGATGACGCTGTCCTTGGCAGCTTGGCGCAGGATCGTCTGGTCCTCGGGGCTGAGCTTGTCCCAGCTGGCCTTCGAAATGACGAGCACTTCGGGCACCATCAGATGCTCGTCGAGCGAGTAGTACTTGGCCACTTCGGCATGTTTGGCCGTGTCGTAGCTCGGGAAGTTGTTTTCCGCGCCGTCGATGACGCCGGTTTCGATGGCCGAATAGACCTCGCCGTAGGGCATCGGCGTGGCGTTGGCGCCAAGTGCATTGACCATGTCGACAAAGATGTCCGACTGCATGACGCGGAACTTCATGCCATTCAGGTCTTCCTTGGACGCGATCGGCTTCTTGGAATTGTAGAAGGACCGGGCACCGCCGTCATAGAAGGCGAGAGCGACAAGGCCGTGCGGCTCGAAGGCTGCAAGGATGTCGGTCCCCACATCACCATCGAGAACCTTGCGCATATGATCAACCGAGCGGAAGATATAGGGCAGCGACGGCACCGTCGTTTCCGGGATAAGCCCGTTGAACGGCCCCATCGAGACGCGGTTCATGTCGATTACACCTGAACGTACCTGCTCGATCGTATCCTTCTCCTCCCCAAGCTGGGCAGAATGGAACACCTCGATGCCGTAGCGGCCTGCCGTCCTCTCCTTCAGCAGTTCGCCGAGATACTTCACGGCTTCGACGGTCGGATAGCCGTCCGGATGCGTATCGGACGAACGCAGCACCGTCTCTGCGCTGGCCGCCCCCATCATGAGTGACACGGCCGTGATTGCGGCAGCCGTCAGTTTCGAAAAATGCAGCATGGTTTCCTCCCTTGTAGCATTTTGGGCGATGTGCCCGGTTCAAGTCAGAGCCTGCTGCTTTTGTGCGAGCATACAGGCCAGATCTCTGCACCAGTTCGTGAACCTCGTCCTCCCCGGAGTTCATGCTCCGCCACAAGGTACGCAAAAAAGGCGCAAAGCCCGACGCGCCAGATCATGGGGCGCGGGAATCGACGGAAAGATGCGGGTGTCATCGGCACCTTGTCCTCCCTGGAACGAGAGTCTTAGAACGGGAATTTTATATGTCAACATACAAAAGTGATAATGTTGTATGATGAATTTTTCTCTTGCGAAACGGTCGGCCGAGGCTGCCTATGATCGCGTTCAAGTATTCAACGGGTGAACGCGCAGCAGGGAGCAGGAATGGGCCGGACCCGCATCGCCATCATCGGCCTTGGCATGGCTGTCGAACCGCACGCAAAGAGCCTGATCGATCTCGGTGACCGCCTCGAAGTGGTCTGCGGCTACAGCCGGACGGAAGCGCGGCGCGCGGCTTTTGCCGGCAAATACCGCCTGCCGGTATCAGGCAATCTCGATGCGATTTTCACCGACCCCTCCATCGACGCGATGATGATCCTGACACCACCCAACAGCCATGGTGAACTGGTCGCGCGGGCGGCGGGTGCCGGCAAACACATTCTTCTGGAGAAGCCGCTCGACGTCAGTACGGCGCATGCCGAGACGCTGGTCGACGCCGCCGAACGGGCCGGTGTGAAACTCGGCGTGGTTCTGCAGCATCGCTTTCGCCCGGCAGCGGAAGCGCTTGCCGGACTTCTGGCACAGAACCGTCTCGGCGAGATGATCGGCGTGTCGGCACGGCTCTACAACTGGCGGCCGCAAAGCTATTATGACGCGCCGGGCCGCGGCACGCGTGCCCGAGACGGCGGCGGTGTGCTGCTGACACAGGGCATCCACACGCTCGATCTTCTCCTGTCGCTGACAGGCCTGCCGGACGAGGTTTTCGCCTATGCAACGACAAGCCCCATCCATCGCATGGAGACCGAGGACATGGTTGCCGGCGTGCTGCGCTATCCCGGCGGCGCCATGGGCACGGTCAGTGCCACGACCTGCGCGTTCCCCGGCTTTCCCGATCGCATAGACATCATCTGCACCCGCGGCACGGCTGTTCTCGACGGGCCGACACTCACGGCAAAATTCCACGACGGTACGGAATTCGAAACCGCCGATGGCGGACCGGGTGGCGGCGCGGGCGCAGACCCGATGGCCTTTCCCCACGATCACCACCGCGCCGTCCTCGCCGACTTCCTCGACGCCATAGAAGCAGACCGGGAACCGCGCGCTTCCGGCCGGGAGGCGCTCAAGGCGCATGATTTCATCGATGCACTCCTGCATTCGGCGGAAACCGGTGCGGCCGTCACGGTGAAGAGGCGAGGAGCAGCATGATACCGGACAACTCTTAGGCGCAATTGATGTCTGCCCGCTCCTGAACCAGTTTCCGAGAGATATTCGCGGCCATCGCACAACTTGGTTTGGAACCAAAGCAGGGATTTTCCGTTATGCTTCGCACCGCCGCAGGGGCCGGTTTCTCAGGAGTTTGCCATGAAGATAGTCGTTCTCGTTCTGGCCCTGGCCGCCACGCCGGCCGCCGCCCAGTCGATGAAGATCGAAGATCTCTGCGTCAAAGTGGCAAAACACCTCCTGATGACAGAGAACCTGCACACCGGCGTCGTCCAATCCTTTCCCGAACTGAAGCCGCCGGGTGCTCGCCTGACCTACTCCACACGCGATGGTGTCGAGAAGAAGGACATGGTCGATACGATCTCCTGCGAATTCGCCCAGACGAGGGCACCGTTCGGGCTGCAGCGTTTCTGCCTCGCCAGCACCTGCTATTCGACGGCCGAGAAGAACCCGGAGAACAAGCGGCGGTTCGAGGAGGTCAACACTCTGATGGAGCGCGAAGGCCTCTGACCGCCCGAACTATTTCCCCGTCTTCGTCGCCATCCAGATGACATGGCGCGCGCCGCTGCCCTTGGTGCTTGCACGCACCTTCAATTCCTCGACGGCAAAACCGGCGTCCCGCAGACGGCGCGTGAAACCCGCATCCGGCGCCGATGACCAGACGGAGAGAACCCCGTTCGGCAGCAAGGCCCGCCGCGCTGCGCGCAGGCCCGCCACACTGTAGAGGTCGTCGTTCGCCTTGCGGGTAAGGCCTTCCGGCCCGTTGTCGACATCGAGGAGGATGGCGTCGTATTCGCCGGTCGCCGACTGGATCAGTCGTCCGACATCGCCCACCCGGATGGTTACACGGTTATCGTCGAGGCAGCCGCTGAACACTTCCGCCATCGGCCCCCGAGCCCAGGCAACAACCGAGGGAACGAGTTCCCCGACGGTGACGCGGGCGGCGGCGGGAAGCACGGCCAAGGCCGCCCGCAGGGTGAAGCCCATGCCGAGCCCGCCGATCAGCATGTGCGGGCGGGCGTGGCTCATGATCCGCTCATAGGACAGTTTGGCAAGTGCCTCTTCCGAACCGCTGAGACGGCTGTTCATCAGTTCGATCGTGCCGAGCATAATCGAGAACTCGCTGCCGCGCTGCTTCAGGCGCAGTTCACCGCCGCCGTCGGGCATAATTGCTGTGTCAAGCTGGGTCCAGGGTATCACGGGCGCTTCCAATCCTTGAGAGGCGCACGCGATAGCACAGATGCAAAACAGCTCAAAGCGTTGCAAGTGCCCGGTTGGATAGCGAACCGGCATAGGCCTTTTGGATCGTGCACTTTTTTTCAAGCGCCTCGATGATTTCCTCGGAAAAATCGATCTTGTGCATGCGGCCTATGTCAGGCAGCCCACCGGGCGTGAAAACGTTGATCTCCAAAATCTTGCCGCCGACGATATCGAGACCGACGAGGAACATGCCGTCCTCGATCAGCTTCGGGCGCACCATCTCGGCGACGGCGAGAATATCGCCGGTAATCTTTACCGCCTCCGCCGTTCCGGCAGCATGCATGTTCGACCGCAGATCGCCCTTGGCGGGAACGCGCCGGAAGGCTGCATAGACCCCGTCGCGGACAAGCGGCTTCCCGTTCATCATGAAGAAACGGATGTCGCCGGCCTTGGCTTCTGGCAGATAGCCCTGCGCAATCAGATAGCCTTCGCCGCTGACCGCTTCGAAAATCTGGTTGAGATTGGTGTCGTCAGGGGTAGCGATCTTGAAGACGTGTCTGCCGCCCGAGCCCTGCAGCGGCTTGATGACGACGCCCTTGCGGTGATCGGCGATGAAGGCGCGGATTTCCTCGATACTCTTGGAAATCAGCGTTTCGGGGCGAACGGTCTTCGGAAAATCCTGGAAATAGAGCTTATTTTGCGCAAGCGACAGGCCAGAGGGATCATTGACCACGATCGAGCCGCGCTCGCTGGCGAGCCGCCCGAACATGGCACCGATATGTGCTGCCCAGGGGCGATCGTCGGAGTCCAGCGAAGGGTCGTTGCGCAGGAAGATGACATCGACCTCGCTTACGTCGATGGTGTCGATCCTGGCGTCCTTGCTCTGGAAGGCATCGTGAAAGGCTTGCGGATCCTTGTATTTAGCTGCCGGAACCGCCGTTGCCCGCACCATCAGGCTGTCGTCCGGGCGCAGGACAAAATCGCCGGGCGCGATGTAACAGACGTCATGCCCGCGGGCGAGTGCCGCCATCGCAAGCGACGTCGTGGTGAACCCGGGCTCTTCGCTTTCGATCGAATTGACGAAGAATGCTATACGCATGGCGGCTCCTAGCTTGTGATCATGTCCAGAGGGGTCATTCCGGCTCGTGCCTGGTCGAGGCGCGCCTGGGCATGCGGATGAAGAAGGAAGGCGGGGCGGATGACGGGCGCCTTGAGCAGCCCGCGCAGGTTGAGTTCCTGCATCACCCGGAAGTGCGATGACGAGATCTTGCCCATCCAGAACGGATCGAGCGCACCGCCGGATTTGAGGTGGTCGAGAAGCTCCAGCAGGCCGCGCAGATAGATCGCATCCTTGGCCAGCCCACCGCCGCGATAGAGCCGCAAGGCCAGATTGAAGGCGGCGGCCGGACCGAACCCATGCTCACTGACGAGCATATTGTAGGTCTCGGCAAAAGGCCGTCCCTCGAGCATCCAGGAACAGGCGACCACGCGGGCCGCGACCAGGCGCAAACGCCCTACCGTCATGCCGCCGGCCATATGTTCGGAGAACACGGCGAGACCCTCCTGCATGCCCTCATAGCCGGCAAGACCCGAACGAAACAGCCGCAGGCCTTGCGCCGAGCCGTTGAAATAGGTGAGCAGGTGCACGCCAATCTCGTGGCTGAGCAGCGCATGCACCCGGCTCCTCGGCACACGGGTGGCACGTGAAATGAGCAGTCGGTCGTCGGATACCAGCAGGCCGGGCGGCAGGTCGTCGCGCAATTCGATCTCGGCGGTAAAGCCCTCATATTGCCGCCGATAGCTGGCGATCATTGTCCGCGCGGCAATTTCGACATCGTAGCAGCCGGCGATTTCCGTGCCGCTGTCGCCGTCATCGCCGCGATGGTTCTCCGTTTGAACCAGGATTTCCGTAGCGGCGCGGTACAGCGATGTCTCGACAGGCCCGTAGAGAGCGCGGCTGTACTCGACGAAACGGCTGGTCTCGCGCGCCGAGATCAGCGATAGCTGGAGGTCAAGCTCCTGCTGCTTCTCGCGATAGAGATGATAGAGAACCGGATCCTCGAAACGGTCGAAGGCGACCGAGAAAAGCTTCCGCTTTTCCGCTTCGACCTGCACTGACAGCGGCCGGTAGAGGAATTGCGGCGTGCGCTTGAACTTGTTCTCCCTGAATTCCTGCCAGGCGGCATCGGCATTGATCGGGGTGACCGCCAGAAGGAAGTCGAAGCTGCCGGCGACCTCGTCGATGCTGCGGTCGGCACGGCTCACCGCGTCGACAAAAGCCTTGCGGCCAAGCGCGCGGTGGCTGGTGAGCTTCAGGCTTTGCGTGGCGGCAACAAAGGCAGCGAAGGCCTTCAGGCCAGCATCGAAGATGTTGGCCACCAGTCGCTCGCGCAGATCGGGATAGACCATGCCGGATTCCGGCTGTTTGTAGATTGGTGCAAAACGGATCGCGACCAGCGGGAAGCCGGTCTCCTTCGCCAGCGTTGCCGCCTGGAAATCTGTATCCAGCGAGAACCGCTCCACGCGGGGGGTGCGAAACTTGACCTGCCTGATGTCGACCCCATCGGCCAATGCCGTCTCGGCCTCCTCGGCAGCGGGCTCACCGGTCGCGGCAATGCTGATCTCGAACGGCGGCAGATAGGGCGCATCATCGGTGAGCAACGTGTCGTGGTCCAGTTCATCGATATCCAGCAGCATGAACGCGCCGAACCGCTCCTTGAGAAGACCGCCGACCGCGGTGATGATCGGCAGTGCCTCGCCGATATCGTTGGCTATCAGGTAGGAGGCGTTGGCGGCGGCGACATCGCGGGCGGCGAGATCGTCGCGCCCCCTGACCAGGAAAACCGACAGAAAAGGCAATGGACGGTCGATATGCAGGCGGCCGCCGTGATCGAAATCCTTGCGCACCGGCTTGTCCGTCCGGAGACAGTCTAGGATTTCCTCCATCCATTCGGGATGAAGGGCGTCGCGTTCCTTGCGGCGTGTCCGGGTCATGACCGTCCCCGCATGCTTTGTTCGAGAACAGGGAGTGACAGGCGGATCATCTCCCGCATTGCCGTCAATGCTTCGATATCCGGTTCGCCCGTCCACTCGTCCATGAAGAATTTCTTGAACTCGATGGCGATGGCGCAGCCGGTCTCCGGGAAGCGTTCGCGGACGAAGCGCGTCTGCTCGCCCTTGCCCTGGAAAGCGATGTTTTCGCGCACGTCCATGTGAGCGCCGCGGAATTCGAAATTGCGCAATTGATCCATGAAAGGATCGAGCACCGGCGCCCAGCGCTGACGATCCATCGAGGACGTGCCTATATTGATCTGCGGCGCCTTGTCGAAGGCCATTTCCGGCGCCTCGGCACCATCGCGGCGGTGGTTGTAACTGTGGATGTCGAGAAGGACGAAGGCGCCGTACTGCAGTACGAGCCCCCGCAGATAGCTTTCCAGCATGGCGTAGTAGGCATCATGGACCTGCAGCGAGGTTGACGATGCAGGCTCGGGCAACCGATTCTTCCAGACTTTCAGACCCCAGGCCTGTTCCGGCTGGTGATAGATCGCCCCGTCGCGCGCCCGGTTGATATCTATTTCGAACCTCGAGCGATGGAAGACGATGCGGTTGGGCAGGTCTCGGATGAAGAATTCGGTGAACGGGTCCTCCTCGCGCCGCCGCTGGTCGCCGTCGAGGACCATCAGGTCTTCAAGGTCACTGCGCAGGTGATGGCCGTTGTGAATGGCCGTGCCGACGATTGGCGAGGCGCCACGGTGCGCCGACCACCACTCCGCAGGGTCGGGATTTACGATGACATCCTGGATAGCGGACATACCGTCCTTCTCGTTGACAGGCCGCAGCCGAGAACCGGCAGCGCAGCGTTTTTTTCAATCAACGGATAAATGGACGGGGAGATATATTTGTTCCATCGAGAGCCGCGCGCCGGCCGGCCATCGGCCTATCGGGGCGGCAACGTCCAGAGCCGTAGCGGCCTTGGATGGATGAACATCGATAGCGACGTTAGACGGGATGGCGGGACGAGGCGATTGCGGCTTGGCAGGCGCGCATGAAGCGCATCGAGGGGCCTTCGTTACCGGTCGCAAGTTTGCTGACCTGAGCACCTTCCATCAACATCGTCAGCGTGTCGGACAAGAGTTCCGGCTCGCTTGCGCCCGCATCGCGACAGAGACTTTCGAGACGGCGACGCTGGGTCAGTTTGAATTTTTCAATCACCGCATGAGCAGGATGGCCCTGCTCCTTGAGTTCGACGGCGGCATTGGCAAGATCGCAGCCGAAGCGATCATCGGTAAGACACTTGGCCATGGCGTCAACCCAGCCCTGAAGACGGGCAATCGGGTCATTGGGATGGCTGCTTTCCAGTTCGCCCCAGAAAGCCGAGGCTTTTTCCGATTTTATCCTGAGCGTCTCGCAAATCAGGTCGTCCTTGGAGCCGAAATGACGGTAGAGCGTCATCTTGTTGGTCTCGGCTGCCTCGGCAATCGCATCGACGCCGATACCGCGAATTCCGTGCTGCCGGAACAGCTCGCAAGCCGTTGAAACAATACGATCTCGCGGGGCCAGGCGAACCTGTACACCGTCACCTTCTTCCAGCCTTATATCCGCCGGTTTCGGGCTCGATAGGGATTTCGAATTTTTATTGACAAGGCTTCTTGACATAGGTGTGACCGGTCGGTAACTATTCGAATGTTACTTACTGGTAACACTACGCATATATGATGTCAAGTTGAGACCCCGGCCGGGATCCGCCCGCCGGAAAAGACGATGAACCCGAAGGAATACCCCAATGCACCAGGCAAACAGCGATCTGACCATCAGCGAGGTTTTGAACGACCCGATGATCCGCGCCGTCATGCGTGCGGATGGCGTCACCACCAATGAGATGAAAACGCTCCTCTATTCCGCTGCCAGTGCACTTCGCCAGACGCAGCCCGGAACGGTGAGCGCTAAAAACCATACGGCCAATCTTCTCGCTGCCCCGAAGCGCCGATTGCTGTCGATGGTCCACCCGCTTGCCGCGCGCTCCGACCTGCGCCTGAGCGCATAACACTAGCAATATCCTCCCGGCGCGTTCTGAAAAGAATGCGCACTTTAACCCAGCCGGACGCCTCCACCGGCTGGGTTTTGTTTTGGCAGAACGACGCTTATGCCGCGCGCCGTCCATAGGCATCGCGACGATCGCCCGCATTCAGCGTGAAGCGCGAAATCAGGGCGCGCAGATTGACACTCTCATTGGCCAGCGTCGCCCCCGCCGCATTGGTCTCCTCGACCATCGCTGCGTTCTGCTGGGTGACTTGGTCCATCTGGTTGACTGCGGTGTTGACCTCGGCAAGCCCCGTCGATTGCTCGCGGGCTGATGTGGCGATGGCATCCATATGCTGGTTGATGGTGACGACATAGGCTTCGATAGTCTTCAGCGCTTCGCCGGTTTCGCTCACCAGCTTGACGCCGTTTTCGACCTCGGCGGTCGAATTGCGGATCAGTTCCTTGATTTCCTTTGCGGCCTTTGCGGACCTTTGCGCCAGCTCGCGCACTTCCTGCGCGACAACCGCGAAACCTCGCCCGGCGTCCCCTGCCCGCGCCGCCTCGACGCCGGCGTTCAGTGCCAGAAGGTTAGTCTGGAAGGCGATTTCGTCGATCACCCCGATGATGTTGGAAATCTGGTTCGACGACTGCTCGATACGGCCCATGGCGTTGACTGCATTATCGACGACCAGGCCGGACTGCGATGCGCTGGCATTTGCCCTGGCAGCGATGCTGCGCGCCTCTTCCGTTCGCCGCGACGAACTCGCAACGTTTACCGTGATCTCATCGAGCGCCGCGGCGGTCTCTTCCAGCGACGCTGCCTGCTGCTCGGTCCGGCGCGCCAGGTCGTCGGCGCTGTGGCTGACTTCGCGCGACCCGTTGTCGATCAGGTCTGCAGCGTGCGCTACCGACGACAATGTCTCCTGCAACTGGTTGACGGCGGCATTCAGGTCGTGGCGCAAAGCCTCGAAATCCGGCGCGAAGGGCTCGTTCAACTGAAACGACAGATCGCCGGCGGCAAGCCGCTTCAGGCCGGATGCGAGCCCGGAGGTCGCTTGCTGCAGCCGGCCCTGCGCGGCGGCTTCGGCTTCGGCCGTCAGGCGTTCGCGGTCAGCCTCGGCCTGCCGCCGGCTTTCCTCGGCCTCAAGCTCGAGGCGTCGGTTGGAAATCGCCGCCTGGCGGAACACCTCGACGGCACCGGCCATGGAGCCGATCTCATCGGCGCGGTCGGCATAGGGAATGGCCTTGTCGGTATCGCCTTGCGCCAGGTTGATCATCGACCGGGTGATGATGCCGATCGGCCGTGCGATACCGTGCAGGGCGAAGAAGGTCGATATTGCGATCAGAGCCGCGACGGCGCCGATGATCGCATAGACGAAACCAGTGGCCGACCTGTGGGTATCCGCGGTCAGTTGAACGGCCTTGCCGACATCCTCGAAATTCAACGCGACCAGCTCGTCGATCGCCTGGAGGGCGGGGTCGGAGATCGTGTTCATGTCAGCCAGCGCCTTGGCGGCGCCGTCATACATGCCCATCTTGGACAGGTTCATCATGCCCTCGCCGGCCTTGATATAGGCCTCGACCCCATCGGTCGTCCGCTTCAGGATTTCCCGCTCCTTGTCGGAGCCGGCAAGAGCCGCGTAGCGTGCCGTTACCGCCCTGATATCGTCCTGCGATATTTTGATCGCCTCTTCCGCAGCTGTCGTCGCCTTCGGGGATGCGGCCGTAATATGCGCGAGATAGCCGATCTTCATCTCCAGCATCTTCGCCTTGACGTCCTTTGCCGCCAGCATGCTCGGCAGCGATTCCGCGGTGATGCGGTGCGTCGTTTCCCGGATGCGCGACAGGGAGTCGAGGGAGATCCAGGCAAAACCTGCCATGATGAGGGCAATTGCCGAGAAGATGGCAACAAGCGACGTTCTGATAGAGGGTCGGGACATGCACGGGCTCCATAATCGGTACGATCCTTCCCGTCGCAGACGGTGAAGGGACAACCCGGAGCAGGCCTCATGACTGGCGGGATCGATCGGCCGGGATCATCCCGGCAGCGCGCTCATTTTCACCGGCTATATTAGCTTCAAACGATTAAATTATGGTAAGCGCCCGGGCTTATGCCCAAACCACTAGCAAAAGCCCGGACGCTGCTCAGACCTTCACAGCCTGCTCGGCAAAATCCTCAGTCCCGAAGAACTTCAGGTAGCGCTCAACCTCCGAAGGCTCACCGGTTGCCTTGCGCGGATTGTCCGAGAGCTTGACGGCGGGGCGACCATTGGCGTCGATAACCTTGCAGACGATCGAGATCGGATTGAGCCCGCTGATTTCTATCGGCGCGCAGCCTGCGAAATCGTTGGTGAGGTTGGTGCCCCAGCCGAAGCTCATCCGCACCCGGCCCTGAAAATGGCGGTAGGTCTGGACAATAGTCTCGACATCGAGGCCGTCGGAGAAGATCAGCAGTTTTTCCTTCGGATCGCGGCCCATCTTCTTCCACCACGCGAGGATTTTCTCCCCGCCTTCGATCGGCGGCGCGCTGTCGGGGCGAAAGCCCGTCCAGTCGGCAACCCAGTCGGGCGCGTTGCGCAGGAAGGCGGCCGTGCCGAAAGCGTCGGGCAGGACGATCAACAGGTTGCCGCCATAGAGCTGGTTCCAGTCCTGCAGAACCTTGTAGGGCGCCTCGCCCAGTTCCTTGTCGTCGCGGGCCAGGGCGGCCGCAACCATCGGCAGTTCATGCGCATTGGTCCCGAGCGCCTCGAGATCGGTATCCATGGCGAGAAGCACGTTGCTGGTGCCGGAGAAGGATTTGCCGATGCCTTCCTTCAGCGCCTCCACGCACCAGCGCTGCCAGAGAAAGCTGTGGCGCCGCCGCGTGCCGAAATCGGAAATGCGCAGGTCCGGATGGGCGCGCAACTGCTCCACCTTCGACCACATCTTGGCTTTCGCGCGCGCATAGAGAACGTCGAGCGCAAAAGGCCCCATGTCCTTCATCGCGGTTCGCGAGCGCAGTTCGTTGATGATCGCCAGCGCCGGGATTTCCCACATGCTGGTGTGGGTCCATTTGCCGGGGAAGGTCAGTTCGTACTGTCCATGCTTGCGCGACAGCTCATAGTCCGGAAGCTGGAAATCGGCGAGCCAGGCAAGGAAATCCGGCGCGAAGATCTGTTTGCGGCCATAAAAGGTATTGCCCGCGAGCCAGATCATTTCCTTCTTGGTGAAACGCAGACCACGGACGTAATCGAGCTGTTCGCGCAGTTCCTGCTCGTCGATCTCATCGGTCAGAAGCACGGTCTTGGTGCGGTTGATCAGCGAGAAGGTCGCATCCACCTCGGGATAGAGCCGCCAGACCATCTGCAGCATCAGGAGCTTGTAGAAATCCGTATCCAGCAGGCTGCGCACGACCGGATCGAGTTTCCAGGCATTGTCGTAGACGCGGCGGGCGATATCCGTCTTGGTCATGCAAAAACTCCCCTGCGCCGCCCGTCAACGTCGCCTGCATATGTGGTTCATTCCTTACAATTCCAATGGCATGCGCATTTGGAATTTTTATACCGACACATGGCACGTCCTTCCGCTCCGCCGCAACCGCCGATGCGAGAAACAGGGGAGAAAAGGTGACACCAGTTAGCGGTATTTCGGTTTTCGCCGAGGCTGGTCCGGTCGAGAAAATGGCTGGGCAGGACATTAGTGTCCGGTGCTGACGAGGTGCATGAAGGTGCGTGAAGAAACGGGACGCTACCCCCGCCGCTCCGCGCGGCGGGTCCTTGCAGCGATTACTTCATGTCCCGGCTCAAGCGTGAGCTTGGGGATGATGAATATCCCAGACCGCCCACAGGGAGACGGCAGCAACGAGCAGTCCCAGCACCACACTGGTCCACATCGCGTTCACATTGGCCGTAAAACCGAGCAGCCAGGGGGACGCGACCAGCCAGAGACCGAGCACCAGATCGACCCATTCCTCCCATTCGGCGAAAGCCGATATTGTCGCGACCGTCAGTGCGCCGAGCATGAACCCGACGATCCATGCGTTCCAGCTCGGCGTAGCGTCGGCAGCAAAGCCGATAACCCACGGCGAGAGGAAAACGCATAGGGCCAAGACCGCGTTTGCCCAGTCCCGTCCCTTTGTTGCTTGCATCATATTGTTAGCCATGACAGACCTCCAAGCCTGAAGCTTAACTGTAGTATTATATCGCGTTCTCCATACTCCTAACAATAAAAATTATTTTCACCGGGTGGAGATCAAGAGATAGAACAGACCGGGCGTCGCCATGCCACAGTCACGAGTTGCGCTGAACCACTCGTTCTGCATGCCTCGAAAAATAGCGCTTGCGAAAAGGCAGGGCAGTGAGCGCCGACCTTCCGAAAATCATCTGCAAAATTGAAGGTTCAGCGCCTCGATATTCTCTGCAGCTGGATGGGATCCGGCCAGCTGACGGTCATTTGGTCTTGACGCGTCCGGCCTCCTCAGTCGTTACATTGCTCCAAACCGATCCCGACAGATGTCGGTTCGCACAAATTAAAGAATCGCGAGCGAAAACAGGTTGTTAAAATATCTCTCTGTCCACCGCGTGCCTCAAATGTTACACGATAAAATCACATAATCACATAATTATGATTGTTTTTATCGATGCGTGCGTGATATTTCATTCTCACAGCGGCTTGGAACCGCAGGAAAGAGCACAGCAATGAAACCCGACGATCGGCGGCAGCAAATCATGGATATCCTCATGGAGGCCGGGTCGGCTTCCGTCGAGGATCTCGCCAGCCGTTTCGGCGTCAGCAAGATGACGGTGCATCGCGACCTCGACGATCTCGAGCAGGCCGGGCTGCTGCGCAAGGTGCATGGTGGCGCATCGATCCAGTCGAGCCCGCAGTTTGAAAGCGATTTCCGCTATCGCGAGAAAATCGCTGCGGAAGAAAAACGGCGGCTGGCGCAGCATGCCGCCAGCCTGATCGAGCCAGGCCAGATCATCATCATCGACGACGGCTCGACTGCCGGTGGACTGGCGGACTATCTCAAGGATATCCGGCCGCTGACGGTCATCACCAACAATCTCGGGGTGATCAACAAGCTGGCTCCTGTCGCCGGTATCGACGTTATCTCGCTCGGCGGCCAGTATTCGAAGAAATTCAACGGTTTTTTCGGCATCACAACCGAGGAAGCCCTGCGATCGCTGCGTGCCGACACCGCCTTTCTATCGAGTTCGGCCATCCACGGCGCGTCTGCCTTTCATCAGGACCAGGAAGTCGTCCAGACCAAGCGGCAGATGATGAAATCGGCGGCACGCACCTATCTGCTCGTCGACCATGGCAAGTTCGGTAAATCCGCCCTGCATTTCCTGACAGGGCTGGACTGTTTCGACGCGGTCCTGACCGGCGCGGAAATCGAACCCGCCCATGAAGCGGAACTTCGCGAGGCCGGCATCAAACTTCAGATAATTGGCGGGAAAGCCGCGGAGAAATCAGCATGACGAAGACGGCCGCCTGGGTCGGAACCAGTTGGAAGATGAACAAGACGCTCGCTGAGGCGATGGCCTTTGCCGATGCGCTGGCTGAAGCCGACGCGACCCGGGACGGGCGTGTCCAGCGTTTTGTCATTCCGCCGTTCACGGCGATGCGCCAGGTCAAGGAGCGGCTCGCCACCACGAGCGTCAAGGTCGGTGCACAGAACATGCACTGGGACGACGGCGGCGCCTGGACCGGCGAGGTCTCGCCGGTGATGCTCAACGATTGCAATCTCGATATCGTCGAGCTCGGTCACAGCGAGCGGCGCGAACATTTCGGCGAGACCGACCGCACGGTGGGCCTCAAGACCGCTGCGGCCGTCAAGCACGGACTGATCCCGCTGATCTGCATCGGCGAGACGCTGGCTGAACGCGAGGCCGGCCAGGCCGACGACGTTCTGCGCCGCCAGGTCAACGGGGCGCTCTCGCTGCTCGAAAGCGATGACAGCGCGAAACCGGTGCTTCTTGCCTATGAGCCCGTCTGGGCAATCGGCGTCAACGGCATTCCGGCCTCCGCCGACTATGCCGACGACCGCCATGCGCTGATCGCTGAATGGGCAAAGGCATGCCTCGGCGTTTCTGTACCGGTTCTCTACGGCGGCAGCGTCAATCCGGGCAATTGCGAGGAACTGATTGCCAAGCCGCACATCGACGGCCTCTTCATCGGCCGTTCCGCCTGGGACGTGGCAGGGTACCTCGACATTTTGAAACGCGTCACCTCGACGCTCTGAAAATACCGTCAACGGAAGGAACCGTCATGAAAATTGCAATCGGCGCCGACGGCGCAGGCAAGCCGCTACTCGACATCATCGAGGCCCATCTGGCCACCAAGAGCGGTCTCGAAGTCAACAATCTCAGCCAGTCCGGCTTCTATGCCGACCTGTCGAAGGGCCTGGCTGAGTCCATCGTCAACGGCGAGAACGAGCGCGGCATCCTGATCTGCGGCACAGGTATCGGCGTCTCCATCTCGGCCAACAAGGTGCCGGGCATCCGCGCGGCCCTGACCCACGACACCTATTCGGCCGAGCGCGCCGCCAAGTCCAACAACGCGCAGATCATCACCATGGGTGCCCGTGTCATCGGCCCGGAACTGGCAAAGGCCATCGTCGACAAGTGGCTGGAATCCGAATTCGACCCGAAAGGCTCGTCCGCCGGCAATGTGCAGGCGATCGACAGGCTCGACGCCGGCAAGTGATCCTTCGCCAAAACAGACTTCCGCAGGCTGTGTAGATCCTCCCTCATGTCCTGCAGAGCGACGCCCGGCGAAAATGCCGGGCGTTTTCGTTTGGTCACGACGGCGCTGCCCGATTTTTCCACAACGAGTCTCAAATCTGCACAAAACCCGGTCATCGTTAATCTTCCCGCGGAAGTTTTTTCTTGACCACGGCGCAACCTTCCATTTGTTTTGGTTGCACCGAGCAAAGCGGCGTTGATGCGGAGAGATCTATGGCCTATCTGGAATCCATTTTTCACCAATCCCCTGAAATTGCTCTGTTTCTGTCATTGGCGGGGGGCTACTGGATCGGCAAGTTCCAGTTCGGCAAATTTCAGCTCGGCGGTGTTGCGGGATCCCTTCTGGTTGCAGTCGTCCTCAGCCAGATCGGCATCACGATCGACAACGGCATCAAGGCGGTGCTGTTCGCGCTGTTCATCTATGCCGTCGGTTTCGAGAGCGGCCCGCAGTTCTTTCGCTCGCTCGGGCGCAAGTCGATCCGTGAAATCATCATGGCCGCCGTGCTCGCCATCAGCGGCCTGTTGACCGTGATCGTGCTGGCCAAAATGTTCGGGCTCGACAAGGGGCTCGCTGCGGGTATCGCCGCCGGTGGCTTGACGCAATCGGCAATCATAGGCACCGCGAGTTCGGCAATCGGCAAGCTCGGCCTGGCCGCCGACGAGGTGCAGCGCCTGCAGGCGAACGTCGCGATCGGCTATGCGGTGACCTACATTTTCGGCTCGTTCGGCGCGATCATCGTCTGCGTCAACATTCTCCCCTGGTTCATGGGCCGCAGCATCCGCGACGATGCCGTCAAGGCCGAGGCCGAACTTCTTGCAGGCGCCAAGGTCTACGGCCCCGGCGAAACTCCGGCCCTGCCCGACCTCGTCGGCCGCCTGTTCCGGGTCCACAAGGCGGCCGGGCGCACGATCGGCGAGATCGAGGCGACCGGCATCCCGGCGGCTGTCGCCGTCGAGCGGATCAAACGCGGGGGAACCATCATCGGTGTCGAGCCTGGCCTGAAATTGGAGGCCGACGATATCGTGCTCGTTGTCGGGCGCCGCGCCGGCGTGGTTGGCTTGGCGGATGCGATCGGCCCTGAAACGCAGTCGTCCGAAGGCATGGACATGGTCGTCGCCACGCGGGATGTCGTCATCGCCAACAAGGAATTTGTCGGTCATACCGTAGCCGAGATCATCGAGGCGACCAAGGAACTGCGTCACGGCGTCTTCGTGCTGCAGGTCAAGCGCGGCGGCAATCCGCTGACATTGCAGCCGGACACGCGCATCGAGGCGGGCGACGTGGTCGCCGTCCATGGCCTGCAGGAGGACCTGCAGCGCATCGCCAAGCGCGTCGGCACGGTCATCCTGCCCAGCGACAAAACCGACTTCGTCTTCCATGGGCTCGGCATCGTCGTCGGCCTTCTCGTCGGGCTCCTGGTGTTGCGCATCGGCTCGATTCCGCTAACGCTTGGAAGCGGCGGTGGCGCCTTGCTCGCCGGCCTTGCCTTCGGCTGGTACCGCAGCCGCAACATGACGCTCGGCAACATGCCGACCGCCGCCTCAACGCTTCTGCGCGATCTCGGCCTTGCCGGCTTCGTCGCCGTCGTCGGACTGCAATCCGGCCAGCAGGCAGTGCATACGATCGCTGAAAACGGCATTTCGATCTTCCTGATCGGCGTTGTCGTAACGATCCTGCCGCTTCTCATCACCATGCTCGTCGGGCGCTACCTGCTACGCTACGACAACACCGCCATCTTCGCGGGCGCTCTTTCCGGATCGCGCAGTGCCAATCCCGCCTTCGGCGAGATCCTCGACAAGGCCGGGAACACCGTACCGACGACACCTTTCGCCATCACCTACGCGCTGGCCAACGTCTTCTTGACATTGCTTGGCCCGCTCGTCGTCGCCTTCGTCTGACGTCGTTTGAATTAGCCAAGGAGTGAACCGATGACCGACTATAGCAGCTTTGCGAAACTGAGCCCGTTCGAGCTCAAGGACGAACTGATCAAGCTGGCTTCGGCCAAAGAGAACCGGACGATGCTGAATGCCGGACGCGGCAATCCGAACTTCATGGCAACGCTGCCGCGCCGCGCCTTCTTCCGCCTCGGCCTCTTTGCCGCCGCCGAATCCGAATTGTCCTATTCCTACATGCAGAAATGGATCGGCGGACTGCCGAACATCGAGGGCATCGAAGCGCGTTTCGAACGCTACACCACCGAGAACCGCGACCAGGCCGGCGTCGCCTTCCTGCAGCGGGCACTGAGCTATGTCCGCGACCAGCTCGGCCTCTCCGGCTCGCAGTTCCTGCATGAAATGGTCGAGGGCATTCTCGGCTGTAACTACCCGGTCCCGCCGCGCATGCTGAAGATCAGCGAGCAGATCGTCCGGCAGTATATCGTCAGGGAGATGATCGGCGGGTCGCTGTCGGCCGGAAACGTCGATGTCTTTGCCGTCGAAGGCGGCACCGCCGCGATGACCTATATCTTCAACACGCTGAAGCAGAATTCCATCGTCAAGAAGGGCGACAAGGTGGCGATCGGCATGCCGGTCTTCACGCCCTATATCGAGATCCCCGAGCTCGACGAATACGGTCTCAAGGAAGTGGCGATCAACGCCGATCCGGCGCAGGGCTGGCAATATTCGGACGAGGAACTGGAGAAGCTGAAGGACCCGGACATCAAGGTGTTCTTCTGCATCAACCCGAGCAATCCTCCCTCCGTGAAGCTCGACAACCGCAGCCTCGAAAAGATCGCCGATATCGTCAAGAACCACCGGCCGGACCTGATCATCCTCACCGACGACGTCTACGGTACCTTTGCCGACGATTTCCGGTCGCTGTTTGCGATTTGCCCGAACAACACCATACTGGTCTATTCCTTCTCGAAATATTTCGGCGCCACAGGCTGGCGGCTGGGCGTCGTCGCCACGCATCAGGACAACATTCTCGACGCAAAACTGCGCGAACTGCCGAGCGCTACCAAGACAGCACTCGACCGACGCTATGGCTCGCTGCTGCCCGACGTCAGCACGCTGAAATTCATCGACCGGCTGGTGGCCGACAGCCGCACGGTGGCGCTCAACCATACGGCCGGCCTGTCGACGCCGCAGCAGGTGCAGATGGTTTTGTTCTCTCTGTTTGCGCTGATAGACGAAAACGACGTCTACAAATCGACCCTGAAAAAGGTCATCCGCAATCGGGAAGCCGCGCTCTATCGCGAGCTTGGCGTTGCCGTGACGGACAATCCGAACTCGGTCGATTACTACACTTTGCTGGACATGGAAGATATTGCGCTCAAACTCTACGGCGCTGACTTTGCCAAATGGCTCAAGGCGAAGTTTTCGGGCAACGAACTGCTGTTCCGGATCGCCGACGAGACCGGCATCGTGCTGTTGCCCGGCCGTGGCTTCGGCACCCAGCAACCGGCGGGGCGCGCCTCGCTCGCCAATCTCAACGAATACGAATACGCCGCCATCGGCCGCTCACTGCGCAAGATGGCTGATGAATATTACGAGACGTTCAAGAAGGGCTGAGCGAACCCACCGCCAGACAAAAGGAAAGCCTCTCGCAACGACAAGCGCGAGAGGCTTTTTTCATGGTGTTTGGACTGGCTAAGCTGCAGCGCCGAATTGCTTTTGCTCGCCGGACCGGTCCGCCTCGGTATCGTCCCACCAGTCGCCGAGCGCGTCGATCAGCGGCACGAGCTTGAGACCGGGTGCCGTCAGGTCGTAATCGACGCGCAGGGGATATCCCGGATGAGCCGTGCGCCGGACGATCCCGGCGATCTCCAGTTTGCGCAGCTCGAGAGACAGCATGCGATGGGAGAGCGTCGGGTTGTCCCGCCTCAGATCGCTGAACCGCTTGGTGCCGTCCTTAAGATAGTAGAGCAGCAGCGTCGGCCAGCGGCCGCTCAGCACACGCATGACCTCTTCGATCGGGCAGTTGGAGACGACGTCTTTCATGGCAACGGTCCTGGTTACAAAATAGTGCGTAATTTACATGGGGCGGCCAGAGGTTAGGGTCAACCATCGCTGCGCAGCGTGACCCTAACAAAGGAACGAGACAAGACAATGGAACCTATCCTGATTTACGGCTTCCCCTCGGGAAGCTCGATGGGCCTCGTCGCTGCGTTTGAGCATGTTGGCCAGCCCTACCGCCTCTGCCGCGTCGATATGCTGACCGAGATGAAGAACGACGCCTATGCCCGGATCAACGGCCGACAGGAAACGCCGGCGCTGATCACCGACGAAGGCAAGGCGCTCACCGAAACCCTGGCGATCGCCGCCTGGCTGGAGGCACGCGACACCGAACGCCGCATCAGCTTCGATCCCCGTTCGCCGCAGGCGGACCGGATGCATCAGATGATGGCCTTCGTGAACACCGGGTTCACCGCCGCCTTCACGCCGCTCTGGGCCGCTTTCGAAATGGAAGGCGCTGAACAGGAAACGCTGACGGTTCTGCGCCAATTCGGCCGCAATGCGGTCAAGGAGCGCCATGGGAAACTTGAAGCCATGATCGGCGATACGGCCTTTCTCGCCGGCGACCGCCTGACGCTTGCGGACACCACCCTGATCGGCGTGGCACGCTGGGCGGAGTTTCACGAGGTTCTCGACGTCAGCGCCTATCCGAAACTTGCCGCACTGCGCCGCCGGATCGAGGCGGAACCGGCGGTGCGATATGCGCAGGCAATCGAGGATGGTGAAACACCCGCCGGATCCGGCGCCTGCCTCGGACAGGTGCCGCTTGCAGACGTCATCAGGCGCTTCGGCGCCTAGCGGATTTTCCCGCAGACTCGTACCGGCCGCGATCTCGTTTTCGCGGCCGGTACGAACACGCAATCAGGCAATCATGAAGTCGTCGGCGCTCAGTGACGTGCCGCGACCAAGCATCGCGAACCGCACCGCCGCCGCACCACCGACGCCATCCGCGTCGAACGATAAGGCACCGGAGGCCTGATCGTAGACGATACGGTGATCTTCGTCGGTTGCAGCCCTGCCGATCACGAAGGCATCGGCGTCAAGAGCACCCGCCGCAAGGCCGACGAAGATCGAGCTGTCCAGTCTCACCACATCATCCACAGACCGGAAATCCGAGATCCGGTCATACTGTGCCAGACCAGGCGCGGCGTCGAAGACGAACGTGTCGTTCCCTGCCCCACCGGTCAGCGTGTCTCGGCTCGCGCCGCCGCTAAGGATGTCGTTGCCGTCGCCGCCATGGACGCAATCACTGCCAGCACCGCCGAAAATGTCATCGTCGCCCGCGCCGCCACGCAGGCGATCATTGCCCTGACCGCCGTCGAGGGTATCGTCGAACCCGCTGCCGGTGATGCGGTCATTGCCGCCGTTTGCAGCGACGAGAACGGCATGGTCGTAAGCCGCGTAGCTGACGATCTCCCTGGCCTCGGTGAGGACGATGGATTCCGGCGGCGGAACAACCTTGATGATGATGGTCGCCAGATTGCTGTTGCCCTGTCCGTCGGTGGCATAGACCGTAAAGCTATCGGTGCCGGTAAAGCCGGATTCAGGGGAATAATCGAAGTAATTGCCGCTCAGAAAGTCCTGGTGGTAGTGGAGGCTGCCGGCATACTCGCCTTGCGGAAAGGGATAGTAGCCGGCGTCATATCTCGTCTCCTGCTCCAGCGTGCCATGATCCGGTCCATCGGCGACAATGAAGGACAGGAGATCGAAATCGGCATCCGCCGCACTGAACTTGATGTCGTCGAGGGACTGCCCGGGTGAAAGCGTGAAGGTCAGATTGGCGACGGTGGGATCATTGTTGACGAAGGTGTCGGGCTGAAGCACACCATCCTCCAGAATGATTTCATGCTCGCCATATTGGGTGTTCTCGCCGCCCAAATACTCGTTCGCACCCACCCATGTCACGGTAATGTCGTCGGGGCTCTCGGCGGTGACGGAAACGATGTCGGTGGAGAGATAGGCCGCCTGGGCGGACAGGGTGCGGATGTAGTTGCCGTCATTGTCGAAAACATGCGTTTCGACCCGTGAGAAAACCTCGGTCCGGCCGTCATTGGTGAAAGTTGTGACGGTAAAAAAGCCATCGAAGACGTCAACGGAGGCAAGATCGACCCAGCCGAAGAAATAATCCTGCTGGGCGCCTACCGGCCCAAGGGTGTCGCCGTCGGCCTCTTTTATCGTAAAGAGAATTGCGTCAGGGCTCTCGTTGTTGGTGTCTTCCCAAACGGTCAGTTCACTACCATTGCTCAAGGTCGGCATCGGATTCTTCCTTGGTTACGAGGGGAGAAAGGGATGGAGACGGGGCACTGAGACCCTTGGCATGGGTAACACGGGCAGATGACGGTAAACAGGTGCAGAAACATGGCTCCCGCGTATTCCGATACAGATTCAGTCTTCCACTCCTTTGTTTTTGTTTAATTTTATGAAAATCATGAATTGGCGCTCAGGCTCTTTCGAAATCAGGTGAAGGATAATGAATCGTATCATCGGCGCGCTGGCTGTACCGGGCTATGACGACACAGGGATAGCGGACCGCGAACAGATTTCAGGCGTCATGCCCGATATGTGTCTTCATGGCGTTTATCCTTGGTTATAAGAAGAAATCCCCAAAAGGCTGCGATCATCGGCGCCTTGATCACAATGAGGCGAGTAGATTTACCGTGGCAGGCCTGAAAATCGAAAGTGACGGTCATCCCGTCCGGCTGAAGTGGCACCGGCTGCGCCGGCAGCTTTCCGATCCATTGTTTTCCCTAGACGTCATGCGCACCGGGTTCGCCCTCGGCGCCTCGATGGAACTCGACCTTCGGGTGCGGGGCGATGGCGGCTTCGTCGTGCTGCATGACGAAGAACTGGAAGGGGAAACGACGGGACGTGGCCGGATATCAGGGAAAATCCTCGACGAGCTGCGCAATACGCGCATGCGCGACGGCGAGAGGCCTCTGACCTTCAGCGAGGATCTTGCCGCCATGCTGCAATCGGCACATCCCGATGCGCTCCTGCAATTCGACATGAAGGACGAATACGAGGCGATCGGCAACAAAGGCATCGAGCATCTGGCGGCCCATTTGCAGGATATGAGCGCCTCGGTGATCGTCAGCGGCCACTGTCTCGACCTCATCGTCGCTGTCAGGCAAAAGCTGCCACATCTGCTGCGCGGCATCGATCCGACCGACAAGCTCGTTGATATCTATCGCCAGGAAGGATTGAGGGCGGTTGAAAAGAGCCTTCTTGCCGACATCAGCGGCCCGACGGAGCCGGACACCATCTATCTGCAATGGTCGCTGCTGTTGCAGGCTGCGCACGACGGTCTCGACATGGTTTCCCTGTGCCAGAGCCAAGGCAAGCGTGTCGATGCATGGACCTTCACGTTGAAGAATCCGGCAGGTGGTTTCAGCGATGCCGAATGGCACGATTTTTCCGCCTTGATGGCGCTGAAACCGGACCAGATCACCACCGATGAGGCTCCAGCGACGGAGCGGGCCTGGTCGATGCGCTTGGCCGGCTAACGGCTGGTAGCGGCCAAGCCTTCAATGTCGAGAAGAAAGGCGAATTCGCCTTCCATGCCGGCTGAATAGGCGATCACAGGACCGCCGTCATCGAGAAGGTCCGGCAGGCGCGGCATCGCCACCTTCGCGCCGGCCTCCTGCGCGATGAGCGCTCCGGCCAGCAGGTCCCAGGCATTGAGGTGCCGTTCGTAATAGAGATCGGCGACGCCCTCGGCCACGCGGATCAGGCCGATGGCCGCCGCGCCCATGCGGCGATAGTCCATGCCGCGCTCGTACAGGCGCTTTGAGATCGCCAGATAGTCGTCGAAGCTGGTGCGGCGGGAATGACCGAGAATGATCATGCCCTTGGACGGATCAGTGGTCGCGGCGGCATGAATCTCTTCACCGTCCTTGAAGGCGCCACCACCGCGAATGGCGTGGAAAACCTTGTCCTGCGCCGCATCGTAGATCACACCGATCTCGACCCCGTCGCCGGCCACGAAAGCGACCGAAACACCCCAGTGGCGGAAGCCGCGAATATAGTTCGTCGTACCGTCGATCGGATCGACCACCCATGTTCCGGCCGCTCCGGACTGCCCGCCGCTTTCTTCTCCCATGAACGTATCGTCGGGAAACTGCGCCAGCAGCCCGTCGCGGATCGCCTGCTCGGCCTGCCGGTCGGCAACCGTCACGAAATCCTGCAGCCCCTTGTTTTCGACGTGCAACGTGCCGGCTTTCGCCTGCTGTCGGAAACTGGCCGCTTCGCGCCCCACCTGCCGCGCGATGCGGATTGCTGCCTCCGCCCGAGCATGAATGGCGGAGGGATCGAATTGGGCAGGCATCATGCAGTCCTTCTCTTGATCAGCGACACCGGCGTGAACTCGACGCGCGCGGTCATGTCGGGCTCGGCCATCCGGCTCATCAACAGGTCGATGGTCTGCTCCGCCTGAAGATCGCAGGGCTGGCGGATGGTCGTCAGCGCGTAGGCAGCCCAGCTCGCCTGCGGAATGTCGTCATGGCCGATGATCCGGATCGGCGGCGCATCCTGACGGCCGAGATCGCGCATCAGCCGGTCGACGACACCGCAAGCCATGTAGTCATTGGCGCAGAAGATGCCATCGATGCCCAGCGCCTCCAGGTCACCAGCGGCACTGTAGCCATTCTGATAATCGTTGATCTGCAACGGGATGAGCCGCGCTTCCAATCCCAGTTGCCTGCAACGGCTGAGAAATGCCTCGCTGCGCCGCCGCGCCGTATAGGAAACCGCGGGTGCCGCCATCACGGCTGGCGAGCGAGCGCCGCTCTCGATCAAGTGGTCGGCGGCAAGATGACCCGCCATGCGGTCGTCCGAGACGATCCTGTCGACGAAGGGAATATCCTCCCCCTTGTTGATGAGCACGATCGGCACGCCTTCTGCAGCACATTGCTCGCAGATCTCCGTCGGCGGCGCGTCGGAGGTGACGATGACGCCCGACACGGCATAATGCAGCAACTGTCCGATGACGGCGGAGGTGTCGGCTTCCTTCGAGGTCGGCAAAAGGATCGGACGGAAATTGCGGGCCAGCAGCGCTCTGGCGAGATTTTCGATCTGCAGGGTCCGGAAGGGATTGTCGAGACCGGCGGCGACAAGGCCGACAAGATCCGAGCGCTTGTTGGTGAGACTGCGGGCAAGATAGTTCACCCGGTAGCCGAGTTCCTTGGCTGCCTGATAGACTTTTTCCCGGGTCTTCGGCGAAACGCTCGCATCCGGCGTGAAGGCGCGCGAAACGGCGGCGCGCGAGACACCAGCCACGCGTGCCACGTCGAAGGACGTCACCTTCCGGGGTCCATTTTCCTTCTCAGCCAAGTCTTTCTTCCCCCACTACAGGCCGCATCAGATCCGGAAGATCCGTGCAGATGCCGAGTACCGGCAGCAGCATGATATCCCGCAGAATATCCAGCCTTTCCTCATGCCAGAGGACGATCTCCCTGCCGTCGCCGAAGGCTTTCCGCATCAAATCCGTTGTCACCAGATCCTGTGGCCGCTCCCCTGCCCTCTCCCAGCAGAGATGCAGGATGTCCGCGCCGGCCTCGTCGCCGCGCGCATGCGGGTCGTGGCCGACGCGCACAAGGACCGAAAGCGGGAAGTCGCAACCCGCGTCGCGCAATTCACGCACCTGCGCGGTATCGAACGAGCCAAGGCAGGCGAAGCGCTGGTCCATCTGCCGCAGATGCTGCCAGCAACGGATGCCCGTGCCCGGCGCCTTGAGTTCGATGTAGAGGCCCGCTCCGAGGTCGCGGGCAAGAGCGGCCACCGCCTCAAATGTCGGGACGTTTACGCCCTCAAGCGCTGCAAGCTCGGCCGCGGTCATCTGCGAGACATGGCGATCGACGCCGAAGACACGCTCGAGGTGATCGTCATGCGACACGACGACGATGCCGTCCTTTGTCAATTGCGTGTCCAGTTCCCACATCTCGGCACCGAGCTCAGATGCCAGCCGGAACGCCTCAAGCGTGTTTTCGCGTAGATGGCCGCTCGCGCCGCGATGGCCGATGCAGAACGGCAACGTTCCCTTGCCGGCAGGCCAGCCATAACGCTCGAAGAATGGGGAAAAATTGCGGGACATCAGAGCCTCCGTCCGTCATCGTCAAAGACCAGCACGTTCTTGCTGTCGATCGCCCAGGCGACCGCATCGCCGATGTTGACATCATGGCGGACGGGCTGGATCGAGCGGAGCAGCGGCCCGCCATCGAGCTGGACGTCGTAGAGATTCTCGCGCCCCTGCGTTTCGGCAAAGCTGACCTTGCCAAGAACGGCAATGTCGCCCGCCGGCGTGAAATGTTCGGGGCGGACACCCAGCATCAGCTTTGCTCCTTCCGACGCTGCAATCGACCCCGGCAGAGGAACGCGGATTTCGCTATCCGGTATCGCAAAGGTGCCACCGGCCATCACGCCGCGCAGGAAAGTGATGGGCGGATTGCCGAGGAAGCCGGCAACGAAAGCGGTGCGTGGATCGGTGTACATCTCGGCCGGCGTGGCGATCTGGACGATCTCGCCTTCCTTCATGATGGCGATGCGGTCGCACATGCTCATCGCCTCGACCTGATCATGCGTCACCAGGATCGCGGTGATGCCCGTCTCGCGCTGGATCCGGCGGATTTCCGAGCGCATTTCGAGGCGCAGCTTGGCGTCGAGATTGGCGAGCGGCTCATCGAGAAGCAGGACATCCGGCTTTCGCACTAGGGCGCGCGCCAGCGCCACGCGCTGCTGCTGGCCGCCGGAAAGCTCGGCCGGGCGGCGTCCAAGCAGGTTGCCGATATGGACGAGCCCGGAAATGCGATCCACTTCCTTGCCGATGTCCGTGGCGGCCATGCCCTTCACCTTCAAGGGAAAACCGATGTTTTCGGCGACGGTCATGTGCGGATAGAGCGCATAGGACTGGAAGACGACGCCGATATTGCGCGCCTGGCTCGGCAGATCGGTGACGTCCCGGTCGCCGAAAAGGATGCGGCCGCCGGTCGGCCGGTGAATGCCGCAGATGGCAAACAGCGTCGTCGACTTGCCGCAGCCGGAAGGGCCAAGGAGCGCCAGCATTTCGCCATGGCCGACCTCGAGCGTCATGTTCTCGATGACCTTGGTGATGCCGAAGCTCTTGGAGAAATTGTCGAGAAGGATGCGCATCAGCCTTTGCTCCCGCCGCCGTAAATGTTCATCAGGTATTTGTGGAACAGCGCGTAAACGATCAGCACCGGGATGATGTAGAAGACGCCGACGGCCTTGAAGGTGCCGAAATCGAAATTGTTGTCGTCGGCGATCAGCGCCGAAAGATAGACCGACAGCACCTGCACCTTGCCACCTGGCGCCAGTACCTGCGGCAGGATGAACTCGCTCCAGCCGGACAGGAAGGAGAACAGTCCGACCGCCATGATGCCTGGCCTCACCTGCGGCAGCACCAGGCTGCGCCAGACGCGGAAGCGCGACGCGCCATCGACCACCCCGGCCATTTCGATCTCCCAGGGCACGGTGTCGTAGAAGCCCTTCATCAGCCAGATGCCGAGCGGCAGGTCGATGGCGGCTTTCACCAGGATGACGCCGATCAGCGAGTTATAGAGACCGATCATCTGCAGCACGATGAAGATGGCGATGATCAGCGTTACCGAGGGGAACGCATGCAGCACCATGACGCCGGCAAGAAAGAAACCGCGCGCCGGCACGTTGAGGCGCGACAGGACGTAGCCGGCCATCGACGAGACGAGCAGGATGACGGTGGTGACGCTCGTGGTGAAGATCAGGGTGTTGAGGGTGACGAGCCAGATGTTCGGCTTGCCCGGCGGCGTTTCCCAGAGGAAGCGCCAGTGGCGTAGCGTGAAGCTGTCCGGAATGAGCGATCCGACGGCCGTATCGGTTATCGTGTCGATGAAGAGATAGGCATACATCAGTACCAGCGGCGCGCTGACGATCGACAGCGCCAGGATGACAGGCCAGGTGCTGTAGTTTGCCGAGGGTTGCGAGTTCTCCGCCATGGTCAGTCCTCGATCAGCGGCCGGGAAACCAGCGTGCCGTAGTTGAAGATGCGCAGGTAGCCGAGCGAAAGGACGATGCCGATGACGACGAGCACCAGAGCCATGGCAGCGCCGAGACCGTATTCCAGGTTGCCGGCATAGTTGTTGAGCGCGGTGTGATAGGCCGCGAGCGACCAGACCTCCGTCGCCTTCCCCGGCCCGCCGCGCGTCGACAGCAGGATTTCGTTGAAGGAGGCAAGCAACGAAAGCGTCTGGTAGCAGGTGACGAAGAGGATCGGCCAGCGCATCTGCGGCAGGATGATGTAGCGGATCTGCTGCCAGCGGCTGGCGCCGTCGACTTCGCTGGCGAAGAACTGGCTCTTCGGGATGGCTTTCAGCGCCGAGGAAAACACCAGCATGCCCATCGAGGCGCCGATGAAACCGTTGATCAGCACGACGAACACCCAGGCATTATAGGCGTTGTCGAGCATGTAGTTCTTCGGCTCATATCCGAACTTGCCCATCAGAACCGAGATGAAACCCGTGTCCCAGGCGAGCCATTTCCACATCAGGACGTAGATGACGACGGGGGTGATGCGCGGCAGGAGCCAGATCGAGCGGAAGATCGTCGCCGGCGCGGACGGCATGTAATGCGTCCAGATCGCGAGCAGCATCGCATAGGTCGTGTTGAAGAGGACGAGTACCAGTGCGACGTAGAGAAGCGTGTTGAAGAGCACGCGTGCCATATCGGGCGAGGAGGCGATGCGGGAGAAGTTCTCGGTCGTCCAGTTCCAGCCGGTATAGGTCACATCAGCGACGCTGTCCTTCTGTGCATCCGTCAGCTTGAAACCGAGCGTGTCCAGCGCCGAAAACAGTTCCGCCTTGCTGGAAAAGCGGGAATTGACGACAGAACGGTTGAACTGCTCCGAAATCTTCTTGACGTCCGGGGTTGAGGGTCGCTGATCGAGATCCTTGATCATCCGCTCCGCCTCGCGGCGGGATTGGAAGACCTCGCCCATGTGCTTTGCACGCAATTCCGTAGCGATGTCCGGATCAAGACCTAGCCCCTCAACAGCCTTCAGGCCTACCTCATCGATCGTGTAGCGCGGCTGTGACATCTGCTCGGCGATTTCAGGCATGGCCGATTTAAGATCGTTCAGCGAATGCGGCGCAATCTGGTAGGCGCCGCCGGAAATGCCTGTCGCGGTCGTCATGTTCGTCATCGAAAAGACGCCGGTCAGAACGACGGGCATCAGAAAGAACAGAAGGATCATGATCGCCGCCGGCGCGATCATCACCAGTCCAAGCATCCTCGATGTGTTCATGGAAGGTCTCCCCCGACGTTTCCGGGCGGCGAACCGCCAGGAATTTCGCGCCGATATCAGCGGCCGATATCAGCGAATGACGATCTTGTCGCCGAGCGTGCTCTTCAGCTCGGTTTCGACATCGCCGATGGAAGCATCGACGGTCTTCGCACCCGTCCAGGACGCTTCGAGACCCTTCCACATGATGTTCCAATAGGTGCCGAAATCGGCATTGTTGGGCATCGCGTTGGCAAAGGGCAGCAGACGTTCGGTCGCCTCGCGCGCCCAGCGATCGGACGAGTAGAGGTCGATTTCGCTTTCGGCCTTCGAGATGCCGAGATGGGCGGATTTCACCGCATGCAGAACGTTGATGCGCGGCTCGGAGGCGATCTTGATCAACTGTGCGGCGATCTCGGTATCCTCCTTCTCGTGACCGGCAGTCAGGAGGTAGACGAGCGGATGGGTCAGGGTGTTGGCCTTGCCGCCTTCGCCGGCCGGCATCAGTGAGAAGACGACGTTGCCGAAGAAGTCCGTCAGGCCTTCCTGGTTGACGAGGCGGGCATAGTGCCACGTGCCGCCGTGCCAGATACCGGCCTTGCCGGTCGCAACTTCCTTCCACCACTGGTCGCCGGGCATGCCGATATGGTTTTTCTTGGTGACGCCATCCTTCACTGCATCAGCGAAGAACTGGTAGGCGCGCGTCATCGCGGCCTTGTCGAAAACGAGCTTGCCGTCTTCTTCCATGGTGCCGCCAAAGCTGGTGTAGAACTGCCAGTAGTCGGGGCCGTTGCTGGTGCGCGGATAAAAGCCGTAGCCGGGCTGGACGAGGCCCTTGTCCTGCATCTTCTTGGCGTCTTCAAGAACGTTCGCCATGGTGTAGGCGCCGTCCTGAATCTTCTCCGGCAAGGCATCCAGATCGGCGTCGCTGTAGCCGATCGCCTTCATATGCGGCTTCCAGAAGAACATCGGCCGGGATTCGGCGTCCTGCGGGATACCGTAGACAACACCGTTGAAGGAAGCGATCTCCATCAGGTTTTCGTAGATGTCGTTGAGCGGCCAGGAATCCAGATCGACATAGTCTTCGATCGGCACGATGAGGCCGGCCTGCGACCACGGACCGATATCCTCATGTCCGGTGGCGACGATATTCGGAGCCTTCTTGGCTTCCGCTGCCAGGGTCAGGGCTTGCTTGAAGCTTTCCCAGTCGGAATAGGGCGTCTTTTCGACCTTGATCTTCAGGTCCTCGCCACGGATGGCAGCTTCACGCTCCAGCTGCTGGGCAGCAATTTCGATGGCATCGAGGCGGTAGGTGTCGTTCGGGCCGGTTCCGCCGGACCAGACACTGATGGTGATATCCTTGGCGTAAGCCAGAACCGAGGTCGAGGCCAGGATGGCAGCCGCAACCGTCATGCATTTCAGAGTTGGCAGGATGGTCATTTTTCGTCTCCCGAGAAGAACAATGTGGAGCTTTCGCCGGGAACCTGCACTTGCAGGATGGCCGCCTCGAAAACCCCGCGAAAACGTGGCGTATCCCGCTCTATGGGGTGAACGTAACGCCGGGATGACAAAATTGAACACGTGTACAAAAAAATTGCGAGTGGAAGAAAGCCGGCGTGTCACAGGCAGTATGAAGCGCGTCATCACCACGGATGACCGATAACCATGGGTGGACGATGCATAGCCGTCGCGGTAGGCTGGATTCGAATAACCACTTCGAAGATCTGCTCAAAAGGAAGTACCAATGAGCAAAGTCGCGACCGAAATGCTCTCCGTCGTTGGTGAAGGCACGTCGCCGGCAAAGGTCTCAAAGAAGGCATCCGCCGAGCCACCCCCTGGAAAGGCGGCCAATCCGCGCAAGGCTGCACCGAAGTCTCAGTCCGGCGATGCGGCGGATGTGGTTCTCCTTTCAGGCGGCAACCCTCAGATCGCCAAGGGCTACGGCGACGCCCCGGTGCAGGCTTATATCGCGGCCATGCCGGGCTGGAAAAGCGATCTCGGGCGCCGCCTCGATGCGCTCATCGTCCGCGCCGTCCCCAGCGTGCAAAAGGCGGTCAAGTGGAACTCGCCGCTGTACGGCGTCGGGGACAAGGACAGCTGGTTTCTCGGAATCCATGTCTTCACGAAGTACGTCAAAGTGGCTTTCTTTCGCGGCGCCTCGCTCAAGCCTGTCCCTCCCGGTGCATCCAAGCAGAAGGAAGTGCGCTACCTCAACATCCATGAGGACGACCAGCTTGACGAAGTTCAGTTTGCCGATTGGGTGAAACAATCCAGCGAATTGCCTGGCGAACGAATGTGAGCGGGACGTGGAGAGATGCGTGCGTGGCGTGAGCGGACACCACGTTGGGATGCGACAACAACATGAAGGAAGCGATGACAACCATGAAGACGGAAAAGAGCGGCTCGGACGAAGCAACGGGAGGAGACGCTCCCTCTCAGCTGATAGATTCGAGAATCAAGGAATTGAGCGACTGGCGGGGTGAGACGCTCGCTCGGATCCGAACTCTCATCAAGCAGGCCGACCCCGAAGTGGTCGAGGAATGGAAGTGGAGAGGCGTTCCGGTGTGGTCGCATGCCGGGATAATCTGCACCGGTGAGACCTACAAGAATACCGTGAAGATGACCTTCGCCAAGGGTGCCTCGTTGGAGGACCCTTCGGGCCTCTTCAACTCCAGCCTCGAAGGCAACACCAGGCGTGCCATCGATTTCCATGAGGGCGACAAGATCGATGAAAAGGCACTGGAGGTGCTCATTCGTGCCGCGGTGGCACTGAATACGTCAGTGCGAGCTCCCGCTAGTCGCCCTCAAAAGAGGCCGAAGAGCGCTTGAGGGCGTCCTGAGACTAACTTCAAGGCCGCCGCAAGCTAGCAGTTCTTCCTGCGCCTCCGTCAACCGGCCCACTGCGATCGAACCTCCGCCCCCTCGCCGCGCGCGAAGGCGACAAGCTCGACTCGCCGATCCTCCGGAGCTAAGTATTGACACGGATAGATTGAAATTTGCCGGCAGGCTTCAATTATAGAGACATTTTTCGGAGACTTCAGGTCAAAAACTGACCTCTATGCTGTTGACTCAGCATCTTGTTGCATCACCTATTGCTTATAAAGCGGGGGGTGCCGAGATGGAATCGCCACGAAAAGCTGTGATCGTGAGCTTCGGGACGCGCGGCGACATCAAGCCATATTGTATTCTGGCGCATGCTCTGATCTCCCGCGGTCATGAAGTGACGCTGGTCGTCAATGCGAACTATGAGAAGTTCTGCCGATCCTACAATCTCGATGTTGTCGCGCTGCCCTCGCCTTTGAATGAAGCGGATTTCGATACATTGAGGGCGCTTTGGAAGGAGATACTGAAGTTCAGTCCCGCAGCTATATCCGATTTCCGTCGCAGGGTGGGCGAAATCAACGGAGCCTTGGCCGGACGGCTCAAGACGGTCTATGATCTCTGCGCGGCGTCGGACGTTGTTCTCTACAATACATTTGCGTTTTTCTGCGCGGAGTTTGCCCGGCAGTTGCAGAAGCCATCCATCCACGTCACGATGCAGCCCCTGCTGCCGAGTGGCCAGCAGCCGCTATGTCTCGCCAGCGACCGAAATTACGGCCGCTTTCTGAACAGGCTTTCCTACGAGACCGTGCGCATTTTTCCCCTCATCCTTCGTGGCGGCTTTCGCCGTCTTGCAAAAGAACACCCCGAGTGCGGGTGGATTGGAAAGGCCCCGAACCCGATTACGTTCGGGTTGAACCAATCCATCCATCTTCTTGCCTTCAGTCCGTTCGTCAGCCCAAGTCCCGGCGACTGGAAATGCGAGGCCATCCAGACCGGTTACTGGTTTGATCGGGATTCTTCGCACCGACTGCCGAAAACCGTGAAGAAGTTTCTCGTGCAGGGTGCCCCGCCCGTCTATGTGGGATTTGGCTCCATGTTCTGGAACACGCGCCGAAATACGGACGTGATCCTGTCGGGTTTGAAAAAATGGGGCGGAAGAGCCATCATTTCGACAGGTGGCGGAGCCCTCGACCTTCCGGACGATCTCCCCTCAAATTTCCTGAAAGTCGGTTACGTCGAGCATTCGCGTCTTTTTCCGCAAGTGGCAGCCGTCGTTCATCATGGTGGCGCGGGAACCACAGGCGAGGCCCTACACGCCGGTGTTCCGAGCATTATCTATCCGATGCTCGGTGATCAGATGTTCTGGGGAAAGCGGGTTGCGGCCCTTGGAGCCGGGCTGCAACCGGTCCCGCTCGCCAAAGCGTTGCCTGATATGTTTGCGGCGCAGCTCGAAACGGTTCTGGGTTCGCCGCATTTTCGCGAAAACGCGCAAAGGGTAGCAGAGGTCATCTCCCGCGAACCTGGCGTCTCGGCGGCGGTCGATATTGTCGAGAGTGTCCTACTGGAGGGCTCCTCTGCTCGCCGCCGGGAACTCCAAGCGCCGGTGCAGATTCCGATCCAGACGATGGGCCGCATGGAAGCGTTTGGAAGTCACCGGAGGCGGGCCAACTCTCGTTTTTTGTGACGCCACGCCACCGGTCAGCGCGAACGCAACATATCGACCGGGCTCGACAGGATGGTTCGCCGGAAATACCGTGCGCTGGAGATGGTCATTGCTCTGTTTTGGCGCATTCCTCGCCCGGACGGTCCTAGGCCTCTGCAGCCAGCCGGTCCGAATAGCGGCGCATCATTTCGACTTGAACCTCGGTCTGGAACGCCATGACCTGCTGTGTGATCGCCTCTTGCGTGCAGCCGAGCGTCTTCAGTCTTTCCGCCAGCCTGCGGCATTCGCTTTTCCAGTATTGAAGGGCGGCGTCGCCATGAATGTTTTCGAGTTCCGAAGCACAGCGCCTGACCGTGCTGACCTGTCCTGCCAGAGGAAACGGCACGACCTGTTCGTCGTTCTTTGAAAAACGCACATCCATCAACGCAGCACTCATCCGGCGGTTCTCCATGTTCGCGAATCCTGTTTACAAAGCATATGGTTAACGCTTCGTATCCGCGACGCGGCGTTGGTTCATTTCCTCCCAACTCGACGAGAGTCCGTAGCCGATAGCCGGGAGAACCTCCATTCAGTTGGAAATGAACAACGGGACATCGCCCCTTGCTCCATGCACCAACGCTCCACCGGATTGATGATCCCGTTACAGCCGATTTCAGCCAGCCCTACGCCTTTTAGATGGCCAGCGTACCGGCAATACTCTGCTGCCATTCGGGAGGCGTAGCAGTGAAATGCACGACACCAAGCGTCGGTAGCTTGAGAACCGTCATGATGATGATGCCCTCTCATATTGCGAGTATATTAAGTGCCGCTAAAATTGAGACGGTCGATCGAGAGCCCCCATCTCCCGTCGACCGGAGGTTTTGTCTTCCCCTAGGCTAAGCCTCTATAGGTCGCCGCCACCATATGTGGAAGGGAGCGACTAGAGGCCTGGGTGGCGAGTCTCGCGCGCTGCCCAGGCCTTGCATTTTCTGCTGGTCCGGGCTCGACATGCGGATGGTCGACGCAATTCGGATGAGAACCAAATCGGCATCAGAAACATGCAGCCTGCACCGGCTGCCGGCCTGTTGCGGACGACTTAACGCCGTTGGATCTGGACAGCCGCAATGGCATCGGCAGTAGTCCTACTGTAGAATATCGTCCAGAGCACGCCGAGAAGGCCCGAACATGGAGCGTCATCTCGCAGCAATCCTGATCGCCGATGTCGTTGGTTACAGTCGCTTGAGCCAGATCGACGAGGAAGGGACGCGCATCCGTTTCCAGGCCGATATGAGGGATATTTTCGAACCGCGGATTGCCGAACATAGCGGCCGCTTGGTCAAGACCATGGGCGACGGCTTGCTGGTCGAGTTCCACAGCGTCGTCGACGCCCTGCGCTGCGCGGTCGATGTGCAGCAGCAAAAAGCGGAGCATAATGCCACGGCGGCGCCCGAACAGCGGCTCGAGTTCCGGATCGGCATCAATCTCGGCGACATTATCGTCGAAGGCGAGGACATCCACGGCGACAGCGTCAACATCGCGGACCGGATACAGGCGCTGGCCGAGCCGGGCGGCATAGCTCTCTCCGGATCGGCTTACGATCAGGTGAAAACGAAGGTTTCGGTCGGCTATGTCTCGCTTGGCGAGCAGAGGGTCAAAAGCATTGGCGAGCCAATACGGATATACCGTGTTGCGCTTAGTCCAGCCGCGGCGGGCAAGACCACTGGCGCACGAAAAAAGCGGCGTTCCTGGCGGGTTCCAGCCGTGGCCGCCGCAATCGCCACCCTCCTTGTAGTGGGCGCAGCTTTCTGGTGGCAACCATGGACACTCATCCAAACGCCGGGGGCGCCAGACCGGTTGGCCTATCCGCTGCCGGACAAACCGTCGGTCGCAGTGCTGCCCTTCATCAATGTCAGCGGCGAGAAGGAACATGACCATCTTGCCGAAGGTTTGACGGACGACCTCATCACCGAACTGTCGAAGGTCTCCGGCCTGTTCGTGATCGCTCGCCATTCGGTCTTCGCGATCGGGGAAACATCCGGCAAGATTCAGGATGTCGCCGCGGAACTCGGTGTCCACTACGTCCTGGAAGGCACTTTGCAGCGGGCGGGGCAACGGCTGCGCATCAACGTCAAGCTGATTGACGCAGTCACGGGACTTTCCCTCTGGGCCGAGCGCTACGATCGCCAATATGCCGACCTGTTTGCCGTGCAGGACGACGTCATCGGCAAGATCATTTCGGCCCTGGCCGTCAAGCTGAGCGAGGGTGAACGGGACCAGTTGGCGCGGATCCCTACCGACAATCTGGAGGCCTACGACTATTATCTCAGAGCGGAACAGGAGGGCATCACCTACAGCGACGTCGATACCTATCGCCAGACCTTGTCCTTCTACCAGAAGGCAATCGATCTCGATCCGAATTTTGCCAATGCCCACGCAGGTATCGCCCGCGTCGCCGTCGATGTCTGGCGCAACGACTACACTTACCTCTGGTCGGCGGCCGTGGCCCGCAAGATTGCCTATGACGCGGCGGGGCAAGCCTTGAAGCTGGACGCCAACAATGCGCGGGCACTCGCTGTCCTCGCCCTGCTACAGCTGGTGGACGGCCGCGAGACGGAGGCGATGGAATCCGCGAACAAGGCCGTGGCGGCCCAGCCAAGCGACGCGGAGGCATTCGGGAATCTCGCACTCATTCTGGCCCACACTGGAAATCATGAAGAGGCGATCGGCGAAATGGAGAAAGCCCTGCGGCTTGATCCTTCGCCCGCACCGAGTTTTCAGTTGCTGGCCGGCATCGTTTTTTATACGGCGCGCGACAACGAACGGGCCATCCCCCTCATCGAAGCTGCACGGGTCGCCCTGCCAAACGCCGAACCGGTGCGCGAATATCTGGCCGCGGCCTATACGATCAGGGGAGATCGGGTACGTGGCGCCGACGAAACTGCAAAATTGCTCAAGCTCTTTCCTGACAGCAATCTGACCTACTACGGCTATCTCTATGACTACTGGCACGAGGAAGATCTTCAGTACCATCTGAACGGTTTGCGAGCTGCCGGCATTCCCCAGTGGCCTTTCGGTTTTGAAGGAGCCGAGGCCGATCGGCTCGGTGGCGCGGACCTGCAAAATCTGGTCAACGACAAGACATGGGTCGGCAAGCACAAGAACGGTACCGACTTCATCCAGTATTTCGACAAGACAGGAAACACCGCCTACCGCAGCGCCAATACCAGTATTACCGGTGTCACGGAAATCCGGGACAACCGCCTGTGCGAGACGTTTGTCGGCTCCTTCCTGGATCGCATGGTGTGCGGGTACGTTTACCGCAACACGGACAAGCAGAACCCCGCCGCGCGATACATCCATGTCACGCCGCAGGCCCTGAAGTTCTTCTCGCTCGCCCCCTGACAATCCGCAGAAAGACCAACGCCCGGCAGGTCAATTGGCGGTGTTCTTGCGCCAATCCGTATGCAATTTCTCCGAAACGAGGGTCTGTTGAACGTCAGACCAGTGCTTCTGGGAATTGACGATCTTGGTCGGGTTCTTTTCAAAGCCGTCGGCAGCGCCCGGATCATAGCTGATGTACAGCTTGTCTTCGATGATCCGCCAGGCTTTCGGATCGATATTGGTGGTGACAGTCCCCAAAGACACCCCGTCAGCACAATAACCGCCATACTGCGGCGCGTACTTGGCCGGTTCCTTTATGAAAAGGTCACGATTTTCCGCACTCGCAAAGTGCCAGGTCGCCCCCAGCCAATGATGGCTATATTTCGCGGATCCTTCCACGGCGTCATTCTGCGTGAAATAGGCCACCGGGTCGTACCCTTTGATCGCGACGTCGCCGAAGTAGCCGGTATTGACCAGATCTTCAGCCGCGGAAGGCTGGGCGAACAGCGACAGGATCGCAGCAAGCCCAAGAGCACCGGCGATTCTGCGCCGGCGTTTTTGCTTATGATAGGGCATAACATGCTCCGTTTTATGGGCGCAGCCTCTGGCCGCAACGAGATGTCATTTTCGTTTCGTGCATTCGGCATAGAGCCAGGGGCCAACGATTGCGGCGTCCTGGCAGACGGCACCGGCTTTCAGCAGCAGTTCCGCCGCATCCCAATGCTCGCGCCAACCTGCCTGGGTCAAAGGCGTGTAGCCGTTTCTTTCCTTTGCTTCGATATCCGCTTTGTTGGCCAGCAGAAACGCGACCACATCGGCGTGGCCCTCTTCAGCGGCCGCATGGAGCGGCGTCATATGGTAGAAATTCCTGCTATCGTTCACTGCCGCACCCTTGGCGATAAACAGTTTTACGACATCAAGATTTCCGCCATAGGCGGCCGCATGCAAAGCGGTCAGCCCACTTTTGTTCCGAACCTCGATGTCGGCACCTCGTTCCAATAAAATGGCGACGACATCGGCGTGGCCGGTAAGCGATGCGAGGACGAGGGGCGGGTCACCCGCGCTATCGGGCTCCGCCACGTTAACACCCTGATCCAACAGGTGTTTTGCACCCTCAACATCCCCGGTTTTGGACGCATCGTGCAAAGGGCCAGCCAACGCGACCGAGGCCCAGAACACCGATCCAAGAACGGACGTGCAAAGAAAATTCATCACACACCAACCGATCCCGCTTTGGTTTCGCAAGAGCTGAACGGTATTTAAGCTATCACGAATAGATAACAGGGACAAGAATTGGACAACAAAGCCCGGCGGCCTGGAACCCACAACGCTGCCCTGCAAAGAAGTGGCCGCGCAGAAGCCGAGCGGCAAAATCGCCGTGCATGGATAAGCAATCACTTCGCAGGGAACAAATTAGCCATGCCTTAAGTTCTAGGGCAAATGGAGGGCGCCATGACAATCGAAGCAGCAAAACACCGAGTGAGCCATCCGGATCGTGACCTTGCGTGCCAGGAGACGGTTGAAGGCGCCATGCAGGACATCATCGCGGACGCGACCACGAAAGGCTGGGGTACGATGGAGACGATCAACGCGATGGAAGAGGTGCTGAGAAATTTGCGGCTTGCCTATGCGGAGGACCTCGATCTGACCAAAGACAAGGCCAATATCAACGCTTCCAGCGAGCCCGACCCATCCAACGATTGGCCGGCGGCTGAGCCGTGATGCATTGCATCTAGCTGACAGGAGCACGCGGCCGGCTAGACCAGGGCTAAAATCTCAAACTGAATTAACTCAGGCGATCGGTTCGGGCGCATCATCCACCTTCGTCCAGGTCAGCGACCACTCATCCTTGCAGCCCTTGTTATGCGTATAGCGCCCGCTTCCTACCACCTCATCGTTCCATGCGCCCATGACGACCCAATCAGGCGGCGCCGTGCCGGGTAACTCCAATATCTGAAGAATGTCGCGCAATTCAGCCAGCGTGGTGACCTTCTGCAAGTCATTCCAGCCGCGTACCCTTATCGTCCAGGCATAATGCGTCATGGCGCACCTATTCTTGCCAGGAGGCGTCAGCTCTCATTCATCCCCCTTCCGCTGTCATGAAGGTTGCGAAACCTCGCTGCGGCCTCGGTCCTGTTGTGGACACCCAATTTCCGAATGATGTGGTGCAGATGAATCTTCACGGTATGCTCCGACAACCCACATTCCGCGGCAATCAGCTTGTTTTGGAGACCGTGAGAAACCATCCCAAGAATCTGCGATTCCCGTGTGGTCAGTTCGGCCATGTTGATCGTTCGGGTTTGCGCAAAACCGTTGTTTGCAGATGAGGCCATTTTCTGGTCGCCGGTTTTTGCCTGCAGCATGAATCCGGGCGGAAAATACTCACCACCGCAGAGCAGCAGTCGTATGATCGACAGCCAGACATCGAGCCTGAGATCCATTGGTAGAACGCTGCGAATGAGCGGAGATACAGCGACATCGCTCAGAGATGTGACCAAGACCTTGTCATAGGGCTCAATGACGGCGGTCAGCGCATGTGGATGCATGCGCAAGAGTTCCGCCGATGCGGCCTCAGCTTTCCTCATCAGGGCTATATCGACCAGAATGAGGGCGACGGGATGACCAAAGGCTGTGCATGCCGCGCCGACTGCATCAACCTGTTCGACCCGGACCCATGGGAATTCGCGCTCAACTGCGTCGATCAGCGATTCCGATATGCTCCCGCTGTTCGTCAGGATCAAAATGACGCGTTGTGGCTCGAGCCGCCTTCTCGCCCCTGCAGCGTCATGCTCATTCCCGTCCAACAGCATCATATCTGTACCCATCACTCTAAGCTCGTCTGCGCTTGTAACGGCTGCAAAGCGAACGGAATCCACGCACTAATCGCGGGACTGTAGCTTAGGTCGCGAACGACCGCGACGACGTAAAAGGGCTGAGACAGGAGCGATGTTCAATGCGTCCGGAGATGTCACCAGACCATCTCTCATCCAAACGGACGAGGCGAATAGCATGCATGGCCTCCAAGCGGCGGAATGCGTTTGCTTTTTCCTCTACCTCTCTTCCACCGCGACCCGCCTTTAGATCGGTCTAGATCAATCGATATAGACATCTTCATATTCTCGACAGGCCTTGCATCCCGGTCTCAGCCATATTGATGAAGCAGAACCGCCGCTCTTCCTCTTCTCAATCTTTGTCTAACAGGCACACTGGAGGCTGTTTATTGCCTCCCGGTCACGGGACAGTTCGATATTTTAGCTTGGAGAAATACATTGAATGTATCTTTCTGGCGTTACGGTTATTCACTCCGTGCGACGTTCGCGGTGTTCGCGGTGAGCGCTTTGGGCGGCGTTTTTTCGCCGGTCCTGGCGGATAGTTATCATTTGGCGCCGCAGACAAGAATTCGCCTGACCATCGTCCAGTGGATGCCCACCAAAGGCGTTTACGAGAAGTGGGACGCGCTCGGTGGCGAGTTCCTGGTTTCGCAGGCGAGAACGGTATCGCTTCCAATAATCGGCACGCTGCCGGTCGGCGATCTCGACAGCGCGGGGCTCGCTGCTGAAATCGCCAAACGACTGAAAACCAAGATAGGGCTGGTTGAGACACCCGAGGCAAGCGTCGAAGTTCTCGACCAACCGCCGATCTACGTCGTCGGAGACGTGAATAAGCCGGGCGAATACAAGTTTCATCCGGGACTGACCGTCCTGCAGTCGCTGGCGATGAGCGGCGGAGAGTTCCGGCCGTTGGACGGCGCTCAGGGTTCCGCCGATAAAACAGGCTATGTCGGCCAGTTGCAGGAGATCGGCAACTCCATCTTGCGCAGCAGGATCAGAATCGCCCGGCTTCAGGCCGAGATGTCGGGTGCAAAGGAAATGCGCTTTGAACCGGAGGCGCAGGACGACCGCGGGCCTGCCTCGGCAATCTTCCAACAGGAAAAAGTCATTCACGCCGCTCGCGCGAATGACATGGCCCGGCAGTCGAAGTCCCTGGAGGAACTGCGCACTCTGCTGACCTCTGAGATAGCGATCATCGAAAAGAAAATCGTCAGCGTCGATGAGGACATCGAGTCGATCCGAAAGGAGCTCACCAATGTCAAAGGCATGGTCGAGCGCGGTATTGCCCTTCCGACACGCCAGTCGGACCTCGAACGTACCCTACGCAGCTACCACGCAAATCGGCTCGATCTTGTGACTGCAATCATGCGTGCTCGCCAGAATATCGCCGAAACGACGCGCAATCTCGATGGCCTCTACGACAAGCAGCGCACCGAGGTCGCCTCCGAGCTCCAATCGGAGCAGGCCAATCTCGACCAACAGAAGCTGAAGCGGGACACGACGCAGAAACTTCTCCTTGAGGCGCTATCTGGAGACACGGGTTCGGACGTCAGCGCCGGCGCGATGACGCTGGCTTTTACCGTCACGCGGCAGAGCGGCGGAGCAGCCAGGGAGATCCTCGCATCGGATTCAACCGTCCTCCAGCCAGGCGATGTCGTGAAGGTTCATCGCAGAGTATCTCTTGCGTCTGATGACGCCACGGGGCTTCCGGCCGGGCAGGAGACATCGTCAGAACAGGCCGGGCAATGAGTGGGCTGAACGCTTTGCATGCCGGCGTGCCGGAGATCGAACCACCAGGGGCAACGAGAGACAGGAATCAGGGGCATCCAAGATGAAGGGGATCATACTCGCTGGGGGCAGCGGCACGCGTCTTTATCCTCTCACCATCGCTGTATCGAAGCAGATGCTGCCGATTTATGACAAGCCGATGATTTATTATCCCTTAAGCGTCTTGATGCTTGCAGGCATCCGCGAGATTCTCATCATTTCCACACCGCGCGACCTGCCCTGTTTCCAGGCTCTTTTCGGCGATGGTTCCGATTTTGGCCTCAGTCTTTCCTATGCCGAACAACCGCATCCCAACGGGTTGGCGGAGGCCTTCATCATCGGCCGCGACTTCATCGGCACGGACAACGTTGCGATGATCCTCGGGGACAATATCTTCTTCGGACACGGGCTTCCGAACATTTGCCGGCAGGCCACCGCCCGGCAAACGGGCGCCTCCGTCTTTGCCTACCACGTCGAGGATCCCGAGCGGTATGGCGTCGTCAGCTTCGACAAAGAGACCGGCAAGGCCATGACGATCGAGGAAAAGCCAGCCGTGCCGAAATCGAACTGGGCGGTGACCGGGCTTTACTTCTACGACAACGACGTCATCGACATCGCCTCGTCCATCAAGCCCTCGGAGCGAGGCGAACTCGAGATCACCACCGTCAACAACATCTATCTTGAACGGGGCGACCTGCATGTCTGCCAACTCGGACGTGGCTACGCCTGGCTCGATACCGGCACATATGAGAGCCTGCAGGATGCCTCATCCTTCGTCCGCACTGTAGAACGCCGGCAAGGTATCCAGATTGCCTGCCCTGAAGAAATTGCATTGGAAATGGGTTGGCTCAGGCCGCAGGACGTTCTCCGGCGTGCCTGCCTCCTCGGCAAGACTGCCTATGCCAGCTATCTCCGCCGCCGTGTCGAGGAGTATGCGGCATGAGCCTCCAGATCAAGTCGCTCGGGCTGGATGGCGTTCTGGAGATCATTCCGCCGAGATTCGATGACGACCGGGGTTTCTTCTCGGAGACATGGAATGCCCAACAGCTTTCCGAAAACGGCGTCAAGCTCGACTTCGTCCAGGACAATCACTCCCGTTCCGTTGCAACGGGGGTGCTGCGGGGGCTGCACTACCAGCTACCACCCTACGCTCAGGACAAGCTGGTCCGCGTTGTGAAAGGCTCCGTCTTTGACGTTGCAGTTGATATCCGAAGAGGCTCCCCCACCTTCGCGCAGTGGACCGCCCTGCGGATTTCTGCAGCCAAATGGAACCAGGTGCTTGTGCCGAAGGGTTTCGCGCACGGCTTCCTCACGCTCGAACCGGACACAGAGGTGATCTACAAGGTCACCAACCCTTATTCAGCCCACCATAACCGTGCCATACGCTTCGACGATCCCGACATCGGCATCATCTGGCCGATGAACGCCTCCACATTCCAGCTATCCGATAACGACCGCAAGGCGCCGCCTCTGAAGGAGGCTGAAATCTTCGATATGCATGGGGAGTATGGGACATGAACATACTCGTAACAGGTGGCGCCGGTTTCATCGGCTCGGCGCTTTGCAGGCATCTCGTCTCCACGGGCGAAAACGTCCTCAACGTCGACAAACTCACCTATGCCGGCAATCTGGCCTCGCTCTGGTCGATCGAGAACTGCGCGAACTATCGCTTCGTCAACGCCGATATCTGCAACGAGGCGGCGTTGATCGATCTGATGAGACGGGAAGAGATCGACCGCGTCATCCATTTGGCCGCTGAAACCCATGTGGATCGGTCGATCGACGGGCCGGCCCAGTTCATCGAAACCAACATCGTCGGCACCTTCCGGCTTCTTCAGGCAACGTTGAAATACTGGCGCGAACTGCCCGACGCGGCAGCGCGGCAATTCCGCTTCCATCACGTCTCCACCGACGAGGTCTTCGGCGACCTTCCTTTCGACGACAGTACCTTCAACGAGCAGACCCCCTACGCGCCGTCATCGCCCTATTCTGCATCGAAGGCGGCGTCGGATCATCTGGTGCGCGCCTGGCACCAGACCTTCGGTCTGCCAATCGTGATGTCCAATTGTTCGAACAACTACGGCCCATACCATTTTCCGGAAAAACTGATACCGCTGGTGATCCTGAACGCCCTCGACGAGAAACCTCTGCCGATCTATGGGGCGGGAACGAACGTCCGCGACTGGCTCTATGTCGAGGACCATGCACGCGCACTGGCGCTGATCGCCAGCAAGGGCGCGATCGGTGAAAGTTACAACATCGGGGGCGGCTGCGAGCGCACCAACCTCGCCGTGGTGCAGGCGATCTGCGGTATTCTCGACCATGTAAGGCCGCGCAATCACCAACGAAGCTACCGCGACCTTATCACCTTCGTGGACGACCGGCCCGGGCACGACCGCCGCTACGCCATGAACACCTCGAAGATAGAAAAACATCTGGGTTGGAAACCGCAGGAGAGCTTTGAAACTGGACTGGCGCAGACCGTTACCTGGTATCTCGACAATGAATGGTGGTGGAAGCCCATTCGTGAAGGCACTTACGGTGGCAACCGCCTTGGTAGACTGGCAGCGGCACAATGAAAATTCTGGTAACCGGCAAGAGTGGCCAGGTGGTAACCAGCCTCCTCGAGGTTGCAGCCGACATGGATGATATCGAGTTGATCACCGTCGGCCGACCGGATTTCGATCTCGCGGATCCCCCCTCCGTGCGACAGGCAATTCTGGCCGCAAAGCCCGAAATCGTCGTTTCGGCCGCCGCCTACACGGCGGTCGATCGAGCTGAGGATGAACGCAACCTTGCCTATGCAATCAACGTGATGGGCGCAGCCGCAGTCGCCGAAGCCGCAGCGGCATTACGTGTGCCGGTCATCCATCTCTCCACCGACTATGTTTTTTCCGGAGCCGACCCCTATCCTTACCTGGAAGATGACGAAGCCGAGCCGAAAACCGTATACGGCTATACTAAACTGCGCAGCGAACGCGCGGTGGCCAGCGTCAATCCTCGCCACATAATCCTCCGGACAAGCTGGGTTTACAGTCCCTTCGGCAACAACTTTGTCAGAACCATGCTACGCATTGCCACCGAGCGAGACAGCATCGGCGTCGTTTCAGATCAGTGGGGAAACCCGACATCCGCTTTGGACCTGGCGGCAGCGATCCTTCTCGTCGCAACGCACACGGCAAAGTATTCCGGAATCTATCACGTGGCCGGTATGGGTGAGACCAATTGGTCAGGCTTCGCCAGGCATATTTTTGACGTGAGCCGAGCCCACGGCGGTCCTTTTGCAGACGTCGAAGACATTCTTTCCTCCGACTATCGCACCAGGGCCAGGCGTCCGGCGAACTCCTGCCTTTCGACTGACAAGTTCGAAAGAGTTTTCGGTTGGCGCCCGCCAGACTGGCAATCAAGCGTCGACACCGTCGTCCGGCATATAATCGACCGGGACTACCCCAACTATTCCTCGCCGGGGCACGACAGGCACAAGGCTTGAATGTCCATGAACATGCGCGAAACCCCATCTGAAGGACAAAGCTACACGCAGATTCTCAAGTCGACAGCCTTGATCGGCGGCTCGTCACTGGTGACCGTGGGCTTTTCCATCATCCGCAACAAGGCGATAGCTCTCATCCTTGGCCCCGACGGCGTCGGACTGATGGGCATTTACGGTTCGATCGCCGACATTGCCCAGACGCTTGCAGGCCTCGGCGTTCCGGCCAGCGGCGTGCGTCAAATTGCCGAAGCGGTCGGAACGGGAGATGCTGAAAAAATTGCCCGGACCGCCTTCATTCTTCAACGCATATCCCTCGTACTCGGCCTTGCCGGCACCTTCATACTCGCGGCGCTGGCCTTTCCGGTGGCGCGCCTCACCTTCGGCGATCATCAGCACGCCGCCGGCGTCGCATTCCTCTCGCTTGCAATCTTCTTTCGGCTCGCTTCAGCGGGACAGACCGCAATGATCCAAGGGATGCGGGAAATCTCAACTCTTGCCCGCATCAACGTGCTCTCCGCATTTTTCGCAACGATGGTCACCATCCCCCTTGTTTACATTTTCGGCCTTGAGGGGATTGCGCCGTCTCTCATCGCTGTCGCCGCGGTGACGCTGCTCACCTCCTGGTGGTACAGCCGGAAAATGCTCCAAGGCGCGCCCAAGTTGTCCACGCCCCAATTCAGGCAGGAACTGGCCCCCCTCGTGAAACTGGGCCTCGTCTTCATGGTCAGCGGTTTGCTCACCCTTGGAAGCGCATATGTCGTCCGCATTATCGTGCTCCAGCACGGCGGCATTGCGGCGGCGGGGCTGTACCAGTCCGCCTGGGCGCTCGGTAGCCTCTATGCAGGCTTCATCCTGCAGGCGATGGGCACGGACTTCTATCCCCGCCTCACGGCAATTGCCGGCGACCATCCCGCATGCAACCGTATGGTCAACGAGCAGGCGCAGGTCAGCCTCTTGCTTGCCGGCCCTGGCGTGCTCGCGACTTTGACATTTGCGCCATTCGTGATGTGGTTGTTCTATTCCCCCGAATTTTATGCCGCGGCAGATCTTCTACGCTGGATTTGCCTTGGAATGCTGCTTCGGATCATAGCCTGGCCGATGGGTTTCATCGTGCTGGCGAAGGGCGAGCAGGCCATATTTTTCTGGACGGAGATAGCAGCGACGATCGTGCATATAGGATTGGCCTGGCTGCTTGTATCGAAGATCGGACTGGTCGGTTCTGCCGCAGCTTTTTTTGGGCTCTATGTCTGGCACGGCATTCTCATCTATCTGATTTCGCGGAGGCTCACCGGATTTCGCTGGTCCGCGGCAAACCGCAAAATAGGGCTGATCTTTCTTACCGCGTCAGGAGTGGTATTTTGCGCCACGCTGTTTCTGCCGTTGTGGCAGGCTACAGCATTCGGGTCTCTAGCCGTCATTTTGAGCGGCCTCTACTCGCTGAAAATGCTGATTGAACTTGTTCCACCGGAATTACTTCCGCGACCGATCAGAAAATGGCTCGTGCGTTCGGTTTAAACGGCCGTTGGCGGAACTTGCATTAGCAGCCGCGCAACACTCCCTGCAGATACGATGGAAGTGTTCGATAGCGCCCGCAAGACTGCGGGACGCTTTGATCCATGCGGGCTCGATTTTCAGACGATTCATGCGATCAGGGAATCACCCTGCCGCTGCTTGCCGGTCGCTGCACAAATCGCGAAGCGCCGCGGCGACAAACAAGACGTCATCTTCCATCATCTGCGCAAACAGCGGCAGGATGATCGCTCCTTCCTGCGCCGCTACACTGTGTCCGAGCTTTGCGGCTACCCGATGCGACGCCTTGTCCGCGTAGGCGACTTCGCGATGGGCGTTCATGATGCCGCGCCGGGTTGAAATTCCCCTGTCGAGCAGCGCCTGCATCGTGTTGCGCTGGTCGAGCCAAGGCGGAAGCTTGATGCAATAGCTCTGCCAGTTGCTGCGTGCCCAAGCCGGCTCTGCAGGCGTCTCCAACCAGGGAATATCGCGAAGGCTCTCCCTGTACAGATCGGCAAGATGGCGCCGTTTTGAAACGAGGGCGGGCAGACGTGCCAATTGCACGCGACCGACCGCAGCCTGAAGATCGGTCATGCGATAGTTGTAACCAAGCTCGGGATAGCTCTCGTAGATGACCTGGCGCGAGCCATGGCGGACGGTGTCGGTTACATCCATTCCATGCTGCCGCCACAAGCGGAATTTGCGATCGTAGTCAGCATTGGCAGTGGTCAGCATTCCACCGTCACCGGTCGTCACCACTTTGCGCGGATGAAAGGAAAAGCAGGCAATATCGCCGTGCGGCTTGCCGATCTTCCGCCAATGACCTTCCAACAGGATTTCGCTTCCGGATGCGCAGGCGGCATCCTCTATGACCGGAATCGAAAGTCGGCGGCCTATTTCCACAACACGGCCGAGGTCGCAGGGCATGCCCAGTTGATGCACGCATAAAATCGCCTTCGTGCGTGGCGTGACCGCTGCCTCGATCAGCTCGGGATCGATATTGAAACCATCAACCTCGATATCGACAAAGACCGGCACGGCGCCGCAATATCGAATGGCGTTTGCCGTCGCAATGAACGAATGACTGACCGTGATGACTTCGTCCCCTGCGCCGATGCCCACAGCCTTCAGCGCCAGATGCAAGGCGGTCGTGCAATTGGAAACGGCACAAGCGTGTGGGGCGTCGACAAAATCGGCAAACTGCTGTTCGAAGGCCGCGACCTCGGGCCCTTGGGTAACCCATCCGGACAAGATCACACGCCGGACGGCCTCGGCCTCCTCCTCGTCGAGGAACGGCTTGGCGACGGGGATTTGAGGAAGCGCCGAGTTCATGCCGCCTGCCCTCCCAAAGCTCTCTCCTGCCGCCACCACGCAACGAGGTCACGAAGGCCCTCCTCGAGCGATATTTCCGTCTTGAAGCCCAAAAGCCTCTCGGCCTTGCCGGTGTCGGCCAGCCGGCGTGTGACGTTGTTCACTTTCCTTGCCGGTTGATGCTGCGGTTCGAGCGCATAGCCCATGATCCTCGTCAGCGTCATGGCGAGTTCGTTCAGGCTCGTTTCCCTACCGCTTGCGACATTGAACACCTCGTCGGTGACATCGGATTTCGCAGCAAGCAAATTGGCTCGCGCGATATCCTGGATATGGACGAAATCCATGGTCTGCGTGCCGTCCCCGTGGATGACCGGCGGCAGGCCGGCCGCGAGTCGTTCCATCCAGCGAATGAGCACCTCCGTATAGACACCATGGACGTCCATGCGCGGGCCGTAGACATTGAAGTAGCGCAGCGCCACATAACGAAGGCCATACATATCGGCAAAACTGCGCAACAACCCTTCATTGAACGTCTTCGCCGCCCCGTAGATCGTCCGGTTGTTGTACGGATGATGGTCTTCGGTGGTGGGAAAGCTTTCCGCAAGCCCGAGCACGGACGCCGACGAGGCTGCGATCACCTTCGAAACGCCAGCCTTGACCGCCGCTTCGAGAACATCGAACGTACCGCCGGCGAGAACCTCGAAGGCGAGCCGCGGCTCCTCGGCGCATTGCGTGATCCGGATGGCTGCCTGGTGAAAGACGATGTCGACCCCTTCGAAGGTTTTCGCCAGCAGGGCACGGTCCCTGATGTCGCCTTCGATAATGGTGACAGGAGCGGCGCTTACCGCTTGAGCGAGATTTTCCCGGCGTCCGCGCACGAAGTTATCCAGGATCAGGATTTCACGAGGGTGCTCCCGCGCAACGAGGTCCGCTATATGAGAGCCTACGAGGCCGGCGCCGCCGGTAATCAGAATCCGTTTATTCTCCATGTCTTCCACTCCGGATGAACGCGTCATTTGCTAAATACGGTAGCCTCGGGCGCGGCGCTGGGCTCGCGGCCGCGTCTGCCGATAAGAACAGCGCGGGTCGGTCGAGGCGTCTTGACCCGTCGCCCCTGCCGCAACGCCAGCGCCAGCTTTTCGACGACATATTCCTGCGCTTCGGCGGTAATGTATGGGCATAGCGGCAACGACAGGATTTCCGTGGCCGCCCGCTCCGCGATCGGGCAGGCTCCCCCGAGCTTGGCCAGCGATGTGAAAGCCGGTGTTCGGTGGATAGGCGCCGGATAGTGGATACCGGCTCCGATACCCGCCTCGTGCAGAGCGGCAAGCACTTTATCGCGCTCGCGAAGCCGAATGACATACAGGTGCCATACATCCTCGTTGCCCTCGGCGGAACGAGGCAAGACGACCTCGGGAAACGCCGAAAGCAATTCGTCGTACCGATTTGCAGCTTCGCGCCGGCGCGCGTTCCAACCAGTCAGTCGTTTCAACTTTGCGTTCAAAACAACCGCCTGGAGCGCATCCAGCCGCGAGTTGAACCCGAGGAGCTCGTGAACATATTTCGTCTTGCTGCCGTGCGCGCCGATCATCCTGATACGATCTGCAAGATCCGGATCATTCGTTGTCACCGCGCCCGCATCGCCGAAGGCGCCCAGGTTCTTGCCCGGATAGAAGCTGGTCCCGGCTACTGTGCCAAGGCTTCCTGCAGTCCGCCCGAAGCGTCTGGCACCCTGCGCCTGTGCCGCATCCTCGACGATCGGTACGCCACAGGCGTCTGCAATCGGCAGCAGCCGTTCGACAGGCGCGGTTTGGCCGAAAAGATGCACGGGGATTATCGCCTTTGTCCTCGCGGTTATCGCCTCGGCGACACGTTCGGGGCTCATCAGCAGGTGGACCGGATCCACGTCTACAACAACCGGGTCGGCCCCGATACGCGAAACGGCCTCCGCAGTCGCTACAAACGAATTGGCGGGCAGGATGACCTCGTCGCCGATTGAAACCCCAAGTGCCCGCAGCGAGAGTTCGATCGCGTCAGTCCCGTTGGCAAGCCCCACGCAGTTTGAAACGCCCGTGGCGGTCGCGTAGGCACTCTCGAATTCGGATACAGCCGGGCCGCCGATAAACGCACTCGCGGAAACAACCTTCTCCCAACCGGCCTTGACGTCTTCGCTCACTTCGCGCTGTTGGGAAGCGAGGTCGATAAGGGGTACGATCATGATGACTGCCTCACTCGTTCGTGAAGATATGGCACCGCAAACGGCGCCGTTTTGGTGGATGCTCTCTCATCGGTCGTCGAGACGCCGTGACGCAATTCGCCAATGAGCGTCGACAATTCCGCCACACCGATTCCGAGTGACATCCGCGTGGATGTAATCACAGCCGCTGGCGCCTGGGGTTTGGCGCCGGGCAGGCTGATTTCTTGGAGGCGCAACACGCCGTCGCCCGTCAAAATCTCGACATCGCCTTTCCGACGATCCACTTCGACCACGCGCCCGGGAACACGGCCCACATAGTTTCGGTGGTTGACCACCGGTTCGGCGCGATGGATTTCGATTTGCTGGCAGCCAAGAAAGGAAAATGCGAAGGGGAACTCACCACCCAGCGAACGGATCAGCCGGTCGATCATGGTGGTCGAACTCGACCAGTTGATCATACCGTCTGAGGCCACCCGAGCGCAGCAGTAGCTGGCCATCGTTTCATCCTGCCGATCGCCAGTTTCGCCGTTCAAGCGTCGCTCCACGGCGTCCGCCAGCAATTCGCGCTGCAGCGTGTTCAATCTCAGGTAAAGGTCCGAAACGGTGTCTCGAGGCCTGATCGGAACAAAACGCTGCGTAAGTATGCCTCCCGCGTCCAATTCCTCCGTCAGGCAATGAATGCTGATCGCCGCCTCCGCTTCACCATTGAGGATTGCCCAATTGACGGTGGCGCGCCCGCGATAACGGGGCAAAGGCGCATAGTGAACATTCACGAACGGCCGGCTTCGAAGAAGTTCCGCGGGCAATACGCGATTGTAGGATGAGACCACGACGATATCCGGCTGGAGTTTCTCGACCAATGAAGCAATGGCCGCGATGGAAACGTCTTCCACAACCCGGACACCCGCGTCCCGCGCCATCTGCACGACATCGTCCTGGCCCGGGCGGACAAGGGCAAGCACGGTAAATCGCTCCTCCAGCGCGCTGAATGCCGTTCTGCTCGTTGAACCAAGACCGATAAGCACGACTGTCCGCCTAGAGCGCATCGATGTACTCCATGTCGGCAGCCGTTCTTTGCTCACGAGGCTTGAGCAGTACCTGACCCACCTTCAGGCCGCCCACCTGCAGGCGGATGATGGGCTCTGGCCCTACCGCCGAGGGCAAGACGGCCATGTGACCGGACGGCGGTGCAATCTCCGGCCAGTATCGAAGGCCGAGCGTATCGAGCATCGAGCGATCGAGATCGCCCCAAAACTGCATGATCACGGTATGGGGAGCATGCCGCGACAACCACAGTGCATCGTCAGCGCTGACCACGGGCTTCCAGCAGGGCCGCTGAGCGACAAGGAGGACATCCGGCTGCGATCCGTCGCGAAGAAATTCGAAATCCGGCCCCGATGAAACGATTGCGCCAGCGCCCTCCAACCCTCGGCGGAGATAATCCGAGAAAGGATTGTCGCACAGGACCGCAACCCTGGTCTTGAAGGGCGGAATACCCGCATCAAGAAGCGACTTGACGGCCATCAAGCCCAGATAGGAAAAAACATCGATATTCGGATGCCGTTCGTTCGTTCCGGCGGTCGCAATCCCTCGAGCCTGCAACGCGGCAAGATCCACGTCGAAGCGGCCAGCTTGAATCTCCCAGGCTTCGAACATCAGCGGCACGACCGCGCTTTGTTTCAAGCAGCCGATCGTCTCGGCATCCAGAGGCCTGACGTGCCCGGAATTGGTAACGATGTCAGCGCTTGCCAGCAGGCGCCGGTCCTTGCTCTGGACGACGGAAATAGTGCCTGGCGGCACACCGGCCATCGCGGCGAGCGTTAATGTGTGACGCTCGATATCCGAGGCGTGGCCATACCTGGTCGTTCGCGTTACCGCGATGACCTCTTTTGCTCCGGCGAGCGCCGCGGCGATCGGCGTGACGACATAGGCACCCGACGCCGCTTCAGTCATGACCGTGTAGCCGGAAAGATCCAGCTCGCAATCGGAGACGGCCTTCTTGACCAGGCGGATCATACGCTGCGGATCAAAACCTGGCAGGCTCCGCTCAGAGATTTCGGCGTCATGCGGCAACGGGCCATGCATTGGCACGGTCATGCGATTAGCCTTGCCTGCTCGAGTTCGATGACACGTCCGCGCTGAGCGAGGGACTGGGTCGCTGCCTCGAGAACTCGCACGACTCGCAGGCCAGCATTGCCGTCGGCAATCGGTTGCTCGTTTTTCTCCACACAATCGACGAACTGGTTGAGTTCACGACCCAATGCCTCGGTCATATCCAGCTGGGGCGCATGCATGTCGCCGGTGCGGTAGCCGACCAGCATCTGGTAGACCTTCTCGCCATTGCGCTGGGGATTGCCGTTCAGCGTGATGCCCTTGTCGTAGATCTTGATCTTCTCGCTCGGCTCCAGATCGTCATAGACAATCATCTTGTTGCTGCCCCCAATCAGGGTGCGGCGCACCTTGACGGGTGCAAGCCAATTGACGTGGATATGGGCAATCAGCTTGCTGTCGAAAAAGAGATTGAGGTAGGCAATGTTTTCCGGTTCGCCTGCAACATGGCTCATGCCGGTTGCCGAAACGGCCACGGGCTTTTCCTGAAGCACATAGTCCATGATGGAGAGATCGTGGACGGCAAGGTCCCAGATCACACTGACATCGTGCTGGAACAGACCCAGATTGACCCTGACGGAGTCATAGTAATACATGTCCCCCAGCCCATTTTCGACGATTTCACGCATCTTGCGGACCGCACCGGTGTGTATGAATGTGTGGTCCACGGCGAGGACCAGGCGCCGGCGGGCGGCTTCTTCGACCATGCGGCGTGCTTCATCCACCGTCGAAGCCATCGGCTTTTCGACGAAGACGTGTTTGCCGGCCATCATTGCTTTCATCGCAAGTTTGAAATGGGTCGAAACCGGAGTGGCGATTGCGATGGCATCGACGCGCGGATCGCGCAAAACCTCCTCGAAGTCGCTCGTGATTTCCACGGCCGGATAGCGCGCCTTGACGGTCGCCAAACGTTCCGGCATGAGATCGCAAACATACAAAAGGCGCGCGCCGGGGACTTCCGCTATGTTTCTAACAAGGTTCGGACCCCAATAACCATAGCCGATCACAGCCATGCCGATCATTGTACTCTCCTGGATCGAGGGATGTTGGCCGGCGCATCCTGCACGCGGCCGATAATTTGAGCCGGAACACCTGCGACTATCGCCCAATCGGGGACATCTTTCGTCACGACCGCGCCGGCGCCCACAACGGCGCCAACGCCAATCGTCAGCCCCGGGAGGATCGTGGCATTGCTGCCGATTGCGGCCTGGCGCTTGACCAGAGTGGGAACGACTTCCCATTCACCGTCAGTCACAAGCTCTCCGACCGGATTGACAGCGCGCGGATATGGATCGTTGGTAAACATGACGCCGTGGCCGATGAAGACACCATCTTCGATCGTGACGCCTTCGCAGATGAAGGAATGACTGGAGACCTTGCAGTTTCGACCGATGACGGCGTTCTTCTGGATCTCCACGAACGTACCGATGCGGGTACCCATTCCAATGCTGCAGCCGTAAAGATTGACCAGATCCGGATGATGGATTACGACGCCTTCACCTAGTTTGACACTCGTTGCAATCATGTACAGGTCTCACCGTTTCGCTGCAGCGACACTCTCCCGGATCACATTCCCGGTCTATCGTTGAGGTTGATTTGTCTCGGGCTGTTCCAGATTTCCGTCAGTTAGAGGAGTTCTTTTCTGCCAACGAGTAAAGGGAACAAATTTCGGTACAATCATCTCCGAAAGAAGTACCACGACCTGCAAGACATAAGGCTGACTTCGACCGTTGAACGCGATCGATCCGGTGGACGAGACCGCAAACCTGGTTCTATCCCCTGTCAGGGCCAGTCGAACAGAACCATGTAAATCACTGTGATTGGACAGGCGTCCGACCGGCGTTTCGTCGCCTCGCCAAGTTTCCGCGCCATGTTGCAAGATTCAGCTAAGGACAATCATTGAGTTTCCATTGGCTGCGCCCACGGGCAGCTACAGCGCCGCGCGTCAAATTTCACGCCACAAAGGTTGAGAGTGGTGCGGCAGGCCTTCAGCTAGTAATTCAGCCCACTGCTTCACGGCTCACCGGGTTTGTCGTCCTCTGTAGTGTTCCGAAATTGCTGAATTGCACCCCTGTAAATCCATCATAAGTCGTAGTTGTTGCATTATCACCGATCCAGATCCCCCATTTGTGTGGCGAAACTTAACCACACTGCACCTCAAGGTCAGAAATGGGAGGGCTTCCCCGCTTAGGGCCGTTCATGCTCTGAATAGGGTGCGGCCCAGAGACAACTTTGGGTCAACGTCGTAACTACGCCGACCACAGTGCCGCGGTTCCGTTTAATCCAGTAGGAAAGACTGATGAACGTCCCCTTCCAATTAAGTGTGATCGTTCCGCATCTCAATGAGCCGGAAGATTTGCGCCGTTGTCTTCGTTCACTCAACGCACAGCGCGAGAGCGGGATCTCGTTCGAGATCATCGTGGTGGACAACGGCTCCAAGGAAATGCCCAAGGCCGCGTGTTCAGACGTTCCCGATCTGCGTCTTGAGCGTGAGATGGTTCCCGGGCCAGGCCCGGCACGCAATCTTGGCGCCAGTGTCGCGCGCGCGGAGGTGCTGGCCTTCATTGATTCCGATTGCATTGCACAACCCGGTTGGGCGCATGCGATCGTCGCTTTGATGACCGAGCGCCCAGATATCGACCTTGTGGGTGGCGATATCGGGGTTTTGATGGTCGATCCTCGCCGTCCGAGCGCAATTGAGGCGTATGAGAGCATTTACAGCTATCGGGCGCGCGACTACGTCGAGCGTTACGGGTTTGCGGCTACGGGCAATATGGCCGTAAGAGCGCAGGTTTTCCGCACCGTTGGTCCGTTCGGCGGAATCGGAACGATGGAGGATACCGAATGGGGCCAGCGAGCTACCGCGCAGGGCAAGCGGATTGCCTTCCTGCCGGAAGCGCGCGTTCTTACGCCTTCTTGCAAAACCTTCGCGGAGCTGGCGTGTCGATGGGATCGGCATGTTGCGCATGAATTCCGCAAGGTCTCCGGCAGTCGCACGGCGATGTTGGGATGGCTTGCGGGCTGCACCGCCGTTGTCGTTTCGCCCTTGGCCGAGAGTTTTAGGATACTCAGGACGGATCGCATTTCGGGTGCTCGAAATCGCTTGCTTGCGTTGGTATGCCTAACCCGTATCCGGCTTCATAGGGCCTGGCGGATGCTCGATCTCGCGCTTCATGGAGACGCCGGCCGGTTTGTCGAGCGCTGGAATCGCGAAGGGGCGTGAGCGTCCCTTGGCTACGGCTGTTTCTGTTAATGAAGCTCAAGTGCCAGACGGGTGCTGGGTAGACTTCTATGTCAAAATCCTCTCAGAAATCAGCCAGCGCACGTTGGCGATGTCACAATGTTGAAAAGAGTCAGCATTGAGCTGCCGGATCAATTCAGGCAAGCGTTCCGGTCCGACCTTCCATCCCGCCATTGCTGTGTGGCTGTGGCGGTGAATGGCAAGGCCTAGAGTTTTTGGTGGCGGGACGAAGAGAATTCTGAGAGCGGAAAGAGAAGATCGGCGTGCGCGTGACCTGAAAGGGTATGCCGACAAATCGGTCGACCTCATTCATTCCAACTCGGTGATCGAGCATGTCGGCGCGTGGCCAGACATGAGTGCGATGGCATCCGAAATGCAACGTGTGGGCCTTTCCGGCTGGGTACAGACGCCGGCCTGGGAATTTCCCATCGAACCGCATTTCCGGCTTCCGTTCCTGCACTGGTTTGCTCCCCCCATCCGTCGTGCCGTGCTTAAATTGTCAAAGGACTACGGCTCCTCGGATATCGGCGTGCGGCGCTACCATACCGACCGGATCAACCTGTTTTCCTATGGAGAGGTGAGGTCGCTGTTCCCCCAAGGCGAAATACATGTCGAGAGATTTATCTTCTCGAAGAGTTACTCCGCCAGATGGGGACCGGGGGTTAATTGTAGAGCGCTGTCGCCATACCCATCACAGCGATGAAGATATTGTGGTTGTTCTTAATTACATTGATCGAGCGGCTGATCGGGAGAGCCCATGAGTTTTTGCAGCTGCCGCGGCCTGCTTTAACGGCTGACGGAACGCGCCGAAAAGACAATTACAGAAAAAATCTGCAGCTATTCATAAGCTCCATCGCAAGATATCTGGAATACACTTGGGAGATCTAAATTACTCCTGGAGTTAATCCCTTTTGATGTGATTTAACGGCCTCGGCCGATATATCGGTAAGCTCGAAGAATTCACAAAATCAATCTCAACGGGTACGGCCCAATAGTTCGCGCAGGCAACGCCCCCAAGAAGATAGGGGTATTCATACTTTATGGCGATCCCTTTACCCCCAATCGGGGGGACCCCTTCTAATCAGAGAAAACAAACGATTTATGCGTTCATTCAAATACTATGCAACGCCGACAATGTCGTGTAATATAAGCCATTATGAATAGAACTCTTGATTTATAGAAATGTATATCTCAGGTTGAACCTGTAATAAGAAACTGGGGCTAGCGCGTGCGTTTTTTAACGACCTTGGTTGCGTCGGCGTAACTTGCATGTGCGTTTTGGGGAGTAAAAACCTATGAACTCGCTATTGATGACGAATGGCAAGGACATTTCCAATAACCTTTTCCATTCTATTGCAATTGATCCCTCTGACACTGAAAATGATAAGAGACTTGGTGACCTTCCACGAGGACGCTCACTTCTAATCATTGACGATCGCGCACTTGACCGCCAATGCCTTGCTTATTGCATATCCGCCCACAAGATGGATATGGATGTCCTCGCCTTCGGCTCGATGGACGAATGGGAGCGCAAGCGCCACGACTACCCGCCGCTGGCCGCCATCCTGCTGAATGTCGGCGGTAAAAAGATCGCTGAGCCAGCCGTGGCTGAGGAGATCAAACGGCTTTCTACCGCATTGGAAGCACCGATAATCGTACTCGCCGACACGGACGAGCTCCCGCAGATAATGAAAGCGCTCGAATGCGGGGCAAAGGGCTATATTCCATCTTCAGTCAGCATCGACGTCTGTATTGAAGCGATCGCCCTTTCAATGGCAGGCGGCATCTTCGTGCCGGCCAGCAGCGTCTTTGCAATGCGCCAGGCGCTTGAGTCAGGAAATCCAGTTCCGCGTCCATTGGCCGGCATGTTCACGGAACGGCAGGCCGAAGTGGTTGAAGCGCTGAGACGCGGGAAGGCCAACAAGATCATTGCCTACGAGCTCAATCTGCGGGAGAGCACCGTAAAGGTGCACATCCGCAATATCATGAAGAAGGTCAAGGCAACCAACAGGACCGAGGTAGCCTACAAGATCAAAGACCTCTTCCCCCTGTCTTCGGTTTCCTCGACCGAGGGGATGAAGGGAAGTGAGCACTAACGGAGCGTGACCGCATCCACGGATGAAAGTCTGTCCGCTGATGTCGTCTCTGGTATTTCCGTCAAAAAATTAGCAAAGCACCTGGAATGATTGGTGCTTTGCTTTTTTTTGCGGTTTTGTTTTTTACCCTCACCTTACAGACCGGTCCCTCTGAGGACGACCATTGGTGTCTGCAGCAAGATCCACAAATCGGCACTGAAGGACATCATGCCGGAGTATCGTGTGTCGTGCAGCGCCCGTTCGACGAATGTGCAGCCATTGCGCTCACTAATCTGCCAAAGCCCAGTCAGGCCGGGACGCATATTGAAGTATGCGATCCCAGGATAATACTGCCGCTGCTCCGGAAGCATCGGACGCGGGCCAACCAGGCTCATGTCTCCAACAAGCACGTTCAGCAGCTGCGGAAGTTCATCAACGGAATATTTGCGCAGATACTTTCCCAACCGGGTAATGCGCGGATCGTTTTCCAGTTTCTGCTTGGTCTCCCATTCAACCCGCGCCAAGGGGTCGGCAGCCAAATGCTCTTGCAGCCTCTTTTCTGCATCGGGGGCCATGGTTCGAAGCTTCCACAGATTGAATATCCTCCCCCCCTTCCCAACTCGCGGCTGGGAGAAAAACGGCTTCCCGCCATCCCGCCAGATCAGCAGGGCAAAGACTCCGACGACGACCAGCGCAAATGGCGCAGCCAACAATGACACAGCAACGTCAAAAAGACGTTTGGCCGCGAAATAGAAAGATCGCGATTTGATCGCCGGATTGTATGTGGGGTTCTGGGTGGTAACCTGTGAAGGATATCGTAGATCGCTTTCCGACATGACGCCTCCCAAATGCTCATTTTTTAAAAATCAGCCGATGGGGCGCGCAAAAATTAAATATAAATTTTCGCGTAGAGGATTATTTACTTCCTCATGATCGTCATAATTGCCCCGCAGACCATGAGTAATTTAATATTAACCATACAGTAGAAAATCTCAATAAATCTAATCTAAACAATTCGATGTAGGCCGGACGGTCAGCAATGCATCGCGTTTTATGAATCTAAAGCCTGTCGTGTTTAATGAGCTTCATATCCCGCGGCTTTGAAGTAGTTTCGGCAATCGGGGATTGAGAGTAGTTTGCAGATTTCTCCTATAGATTGCGTTATGGCGTCGAAGCTGCGGGCGGCCCGCTTTCGAAGAAGTGTCTTCAGCTTTGAGAACGCCATCTCGATGGGGTTGAGGTCCGGACCATAAGGCGGGAGGAACAAGAGCCATGCCCCTTTCGTCCTGACCAATTCTTCGGCTCTTTCGCTTTTGTGAAAACCGACATTGTCGAGAATAACGACATCGCCGGGTGATGGGGTCGGGGGGTAGCTGGGTTTCTATCCAGGTCTCGAAGATGCGGCTGTTCATCGGCGCATTTACGATCCAGGGCGACTATTCCATGTGATCGCAGCCCGGCGATGAAAGGTCTGGGATTTCCAGGAGCCGAAGGGAGAATGGGTGCGTTGCCCTCGCGGGGACCATCCCGAGCGCTTCGTCAGCTTGGTATTGGTTGACGTCTCATCGATAAAGACCAACCGCGCCAGTGCTTTGTTGAAGAAAGGCGGCGTCTTCCGATCCACAGTTCACGGCCCGCGCGATCTCCGGCCGTCGGTGCTCACTTGCCATCAGGCTTTTTATGGCTCAGCCCAAGCCGGTGGAGAAGCCGGCCGACACTGGATCGGTGTACGATCACGCCACGTCCGGCGAAGTCCACGCAAAGCTCGTCCAGTGTCAATTCGCCGTTCCGTGCCAGCCGCTCGCGAATGCTTACATTGTCTAAGCCTCGGTAGGCCTGCGACATCAACGATCAGGACGTGATCCGGCTAGGTGGGTCAGAACACAGGAAACACATCCGCGACTTCACGGGGACCGGCGCCCCCGTGTTTCGACATTTTCTCGCGATCGACTAACCACAAAACTGGAGTCAACAGAATGCCAGACATGATCACCGGCGGGCACCGAACAGCTCGCGGCCCCTTACCGCAGATTACTGTAAACTGCGGCCGAAACCGGAAGCTCCATACGCTTAAGAAACGCCTCTTTGTCGAGCAGGGGTGCAAGGACGGGATTGCAGTAGACTATATAGAGGTCCCATCCGCCCCGTCGAAGAGAGATTTCCAAATTTTCGAGCACCCGACTGAGTACTGTTTCACCAAACGGATTGTACAAGAAAACGACTGTATTTTCGGGCGGGAAAGCATACGCCGCAGCATCCGCGCAAATCGACACGACGTTTTCACATTTTTGCTTCGGGTTCTTGTACCGACGAATGTTCTCGGCTGCGATGTTGTGGAGTTCTTCCGAAAATTCGATACCCAAAACTCGCTTGAACGGATACTCGGAGGCGACCAAAAGGGATCGCCCCTTCCCGGAACCTAGGTCAACATATGCAAACTCTTGAGGATGGATTGGCAGAGCCTCAATGGCTGTGCGCAGAGGCTTGGCATCTACCGCTTGATAACGGATACCGTCTTTGAGGTAAGGACTATCAATGTCGAGCTTCCACAACGGTACGATCTCTTCCGTGTCAGTGCCAAATTCCCCATCAAATGTGTTCGGCGCGTGCGTTGGTCTTTGCTCATACAACGCATGAAATTTACTGATGAGGAGACGCAGAACCTCGATCACGCCGTCGTGGCGCAGTTTGTACCTGACTGTTGAAAAAAGTGCCGACAGTCTCTTTCCGGCCAATGCTTTCACAGTACTTCCTTCCCATATTGTGCCCGAATCTTCGGGCCAGTGACTTTGGGTGGATCCAGAATATCTAAAACTGGACGGACTAATGCCGCTCCTCAACGACGCCGGTGACCATCCTTTTCGACCGGAGCCCCCGGAGCGGGCCGCGTTCTGGCACCGTTCTATCGCGCCCACCGACTTGCGCGCCATTTCGGCCATCCGTTCGAGAACTGGATCGGCTTGCGGCGCGCGGGGGGGCGTCGATCGGCCGAGACCCAGCGGGACCGCCATCCAGCATCCAGAGCCCGCCGCCCAACAGGAATAGGAACAGAACATAGGTCGCATTCCAGAAATGCACGGTCCATCCCGCCAGAAAGAAACCGCACATCGCAATCATGTAGCCTGTGCGGTATTGCTCCAGCCTTTCGTTAAGGTTATTCAAGAGGCCAATACGCAGGAGGGGAAGCAGAAAAGTTAGAAACATCAGTATCGCCGCTGGTATCCCGTAGTGGACGGCGTGTATCAACCAGAACATGTCGATGCTACTCGGCATCCAGCTTGGACGATCCCACCTGTTTAGCCCAACGCCGAAAAACGGATGATTGAGTGCAGACTGCGTTCCGAACGTCCATATCAGAATACGGAAATAGGCCGACTGGGCGTCAAACGAAAAATAGCTAAGAAAGATGTTTGGGACCGATCGGTTCGCCACCAGCGAAAGGAATATCCACATTGCCGACAACATGCCGCCTAAGAGCCGCCAACGATACTCATACTTGCGCAGCATCCAGTTCCAGAATAGCAGTAGCCCCTGCGCGGCGAGTGCGGTGATGGGGCCAGCCGACAAACTCAGAAATGCCGTTGCACCTACGATCCCGGTTCTGAGCCACCGCCTGCTGACTTTCTCGCCGTAGCCCAGCACAAGATGCACCAGTGCCATGATACTGCCGCAGACCACACCAAACAGGATCGGGTGTTCAAGGGCGGCTTGCACGCGCCGCAAGCCCCAACGCATCTCATTTGCGATGATCGGATGCACGGGTAGGATTGGGGACAAGGACTCAAGCAAGAAATTGCGGTTCGTAACTGTTTCTAGAACCGCGAGTGGGAATAGAATCACAACGATGAGGAACAGGAGGCGGATTGCGTCAAGGAAGTTATCCGCGTCGCGAATGTAGCATCGAGCAACGAAATACGCGCCTGCGGTTTCGACAAATTGAACGCCGGCCGGCTGGATGCTGCCCTCGAAGCCGTGATTGACCATCAGGCTGAGGGCGCACCAAAGACAGTACAGAAGAAGCGTGATGTCGGCGACCCTGATCCGGCCTGCCTTGCCTGTGAGCCAAAGGAAAAGGCACGGCACGACCATGGTCAGAAGTACGAGCCTATATGGCGAAACTGCGAGTGGTCCTATGTGCCACGTCCAAGGCAGGAACAGCGATATAAGAAGAAGACGAGCCGGCCAGGCAAGTCTTGCTCGCTCAGTCTGCGCGACTTTCCCATGTGTCCCGCGCAACACGCGCAGCGTCCTTGACCTTGGGACCGTGCGAACCGCAGCTTCGCTCACAACGCTACCCCCATCCTAAAGGATAGGACGTCGCCTGCTTTGGCGTGGCTTCCCATGCAGTTGCCTTTCTGCCTATTGTTTCACGTGTCCAGGCCTTCGCACCGATCTGAAATTCTATAGGGGCGTCTGTGCCTTCGCGAATTCCGCATTGATTGACGAAACGTAAAGTACAGACGTGCGGGGTAAACCGGAAGCCGACCTTCCGCCGTGCCTCAGGGGGGTTCTATGAAAGCGAATGTATCCGTCATACTTCCAACGTTTAATCGAACTCGCAGCCTCGCTGCAGCAATGATGAGCGTCCTTACCCAATCGTATGAGGAACTTGAGTTGATTGTGATAGATGACGGCTCCTCGGAAGACGTAGAGGGCCTGGTTCGCGGAATCCACGACGCGCGGGTGAGGTATGTCCGACGGCAAAAAAACGGCGGCGCCGCTGCAGCACGCAACACGGGACTCGCCGAAGCGACGGGCAATTTTATCGCTTTCCAGGACAGTGACGACATTTGGTTGCCGGGCAAGCTAATGAGGCAGGTTGGGCTATTCTCCACTCTCCCGGATCATGTCGGCGTCGTTTCGGGGGCAAAAATCATCTATGGGCGGGATGCTGCTTTCAACTATGGTCCCGCCAAGGTGGCGTATGCACCGTCGCCTGAAGGACGCCTCAGGCTGGATGAAGATCAACTTGGTCACCTTTTGTCGGAGAACCGTATCAGTCTCCAAAACGCTCTGTTTCGACGCGACTGCCTTCCCGGCACGACCTGGTTCGATGCCTGTGCGCGGGCCAACGAAGATTGGGAATTTGCCATCAGGCTTGTCCAGCACACGACCGTTTACGAAGACATCGAACCGGTTGTATTGGGCTTCATTTCGAACGACAGCATATCGTCGGATTTTCGCAAGCAGGCCATGGGCATCTTGCGGATCTTGAGGAAGAACAAAGAAGTCCTGTCCGTCAGGAAAAGGCAAAGATCCTGGATGCTGATCGGCCTCGCAATGGCCCTTTACAAGTGTGGAAAAACCAGGTGGTCGATCAATTTCCTGATCGCGGCACTGAAGGACCATCCCGCTCATATACGACTGGCAGCTGCATCCGTTTTTAGAAAGTTTCGGAACATTTTAGCAAGCCAAAAGGGGCACAGGCTGCCGCCGGTCGCTTCTGAAATCACCGGGTGATATGGGAAAGATCGTGCGTTGGCTCTGTTGAACAAACGAAAATTCGATCTTCAACGATACTGGATACGTTGTCGAAACGCGTGTAGCAAACCTCTCGAGATCCCCGTCGCCTTGTTGTTAGCTTTCGCGTGTATGGGCGGACCGGCGTTGTCAACTGGCGCCGAGATGATCGATACCGGCGTTCCGGAGGGTATGCTCCTAACCCGGCACGTAGGCACGCTTCGTATCACGCAGGACAACGCGGTCATCAGCAATATGGAAGTCACTGGCGACATCATCATCGAC
>NZ_JAOYTJ010000007.1 GCF_025846855.1 Pararhizobium sp. BT-229 | reverse complement strand
CTCGCCGTCATCGACATCGCTGACCACGAGCTTGCCCGAAGCATCCGGGTCGCCGCCGCCGGCCGCGCCGGCCTCGGTCACCGCCCGGTCGTCGCTGACCGTCGCATCGACGACGATCGAAGCCGCGTCGTTGGCGCCGGTGAGCGAGACGGAAACATTTGCCTCACTGAGCGTGCCATTGCCAAGCCGAATTGCGTAGACGAAACTGTCTTTAACGGTTTCACCGGCAGACAGCGTATTGATATCCGCGCCCGCTCCTGGGGTTCCACTTCCATCGCTCAGACGGTACTCGATCTTTCCGTTGTTGATCCTGACCCAATTGCCGAGCAGGGTTCTCTCCCAGGTAGATACCCCGTTTGCCCCGACGTCTTTCGCAAGAAGGTCGTAGTCCGCGGTAATCGCGTTGCCGTCACCATCGTCTACTGAGAAGAGGGATTTGGCGTTCCCGCCGAGATCGTTCGACATTACGTTAAGGGTGATGGTTTTGTTGGCCGCATCGTAGACCTGCAAAGCGAGCAGCTGGTCTTCCGTCCAGGTATAGGAGTCGTCTTTCGCTTGCGGTGTATTGGTGAAAGAAGTCGTGCTGCCACCACCAGTGCTTTGAGTGCCCATTGTAATTACCCCCCATACCTCAAATGTAGTAACCCGGATTTGATCCACGACGAATCGATCCGATGCTAAACGGTTTTTGTTTCAAATGAGAAAAAAGTTACTCCCAGCTAATTAAGTGTTAACATATATACTCTGAAATGGAAGACTGTTTTATTGCGACGGTTAATATCGCCACCCGTTCGGCAGCGAGGCCGGCTGTGAGCGTCTTGCGGCGCTGAGGGCTTGTTTGCGGAATCCAGTCCTTTCCAATCCGGGTAATTCCCGGATCAACACCGATCGTATGCTTGAGGAACGAGAAGCTTGCTGCGACCATGCGTTCCTTCGGCATTTGCCACAACCTTTACGAAAGATGAGGTCATATGGAACGCCTACCGCCTGAAGATAGCCAATGGATTTGCGCACCCAGTAGGCTCCTGGCAGCTACTTCTTGACTTCGACAACCACGGGATAGCCCTCGTCTTGCCATTCCGGAAATCCGCCGGCGAAATGGAAGACGTGCGTGTATCCCCAGGCGATCGCCTTGGCCGCGGCATAGGCGGAATAAGGGCAGTGATTGCCGCAGTAGAAGGCGACCTCGGCTTGCTTGCCCGCCACACCGGCCAGGCTTTCCCTGGACAGCCCGGTCAGCAGCGATAGGTTGACGGCCCCTGGCAAATGGCCATTGTCGTAGCAGAGCGGTGCGCGCACGTCGATGAAGGGAACGCCGCGGGCGAGTAGCGTTTTGGCTTCCGCTGCATCGACCTTGATCGTACCGTCGACACTGGCCTCGCCATTGTTCATCGTTATGAATTTGACGTAATCCTCAAGTGCGAGAGCGGTCCCGGCCCCCTCAGGCACTCCGGCCTTGCGCAGACCTTCCTGCATATGCGTGATGTAGGGTCTATGATAGTTCATTACATTGCCATACCAGTCAAATGCACTTTCCTGGACAGTGAGCGGATCGCACAAAGAGGACCGAGCCAATTCGTTGTACTTGCCGATCAGAGGCTGAATGCCGGTGCGTCCGAGGTGCCCGTAGCTCGATATCAGCGTGGCATAATCCGCGAGCACATCGGACTTCTTTTCCATCGCGCGTTCGAAGGTCTTGACGGCTTCGTCGTACTTTCCCTGAGAGAAGAGCGAGATTGCGAGCATGCGGAGTGTCGCACGCGAGAAACGGGGATCCAGTCTCATCGCCACGCGGACTTGCTCTTCCGCCTCTCCCGCGTGTCCCGTCGCGTTGAGGATCCTCGCTATGCTGACATGGTTGTCGGGATCATTCGGTGCGAGCTTCATCGCCCGGTCGATGGCGGCGAATGCTTCGTCGTAGCGCCCCTGCTGCGCGAGAAATTCCGCCGAAATCGCATAGGCCAGCGGCGTCGGACTCTTCATGGCCTTTGCGAGGTTTCTGTTTAGACTCCTGTAGGAATTCACCCAGCTGGGGCCGGCGCACGAAAACCATAGCGAAACGCTCATCCTCCAGTTCGCCGCCGCCAGCGACGCATAGGCGCGGCTATAATCCGGATCGAGTACGATCGCCTTCTGGAAGAGCGCGGTTGCCGTGACCGTTCCCGCCTCGCTGTCATGGCGGAGATGGTCCCAGCCCTGCAGCAACGTATCATAGGCTTGCGGGTTTGTCGTTTCCGGCAAGCTCGTTGCAACCTCCTCCGAATTCGTCAGCTTGACTGCCAGCGTCGCGACGATCTGCTTGATCACCTTGTCCTGTAGCCCGAACACGCCGCTCAATTGGCCATCGTAGCGCTCAGCCCAGAGGTGCTGGCCGCCGACGGCATCGATCAACTGCGCGTTGACCCTAACCTGGTTTCCCTCGCGGCGGACGCTACCCTCAAGGACATAGCGGACGCCCAGATCCTCCGCCACCTGCTGCACCTTGGTGGGCTTGCCCTTGTAAATGAATGTCGAGTTCCGCGCGATAACGAAGATGCCCGAGAGTTTCGACAGTTCGGTAATCAGATCATCGGTAATGCCATCCGCGAAGTAGACTTGCTGGGGATCGGAACTGAGATTTTCGAACGGCAGGACAGCGATCGACGGCTTTTCAGGCAGAGGGAAGGCCATGCGGGCAACCGAGGCCGTTTCGACTCCCGGATTCCACGGGCCCAGCCATGTGGCAGCGGCTGCCGTCAGGAAAATCGCGGCAATGCCTGCAGCGATGCCCCAATTACGAAACCTCCTGCCGTTGAGCTGGGAACTACTGACATTTCCATCAAAACTGACCCGATAGACACGCACTGCCCGCGCGATGTTCTTCACATGCTGCTCGCCGATAAATTTTAGCGGCAGTTCGATCTTGCCCTGCAAGTGATCGAAGACTGTCCCGGATACAAAAAGACCGCCAGGCTCACATAGCTGTTCCAGGCGAGCAGCGACATTTACGCCGTCACCGAACAAATCATCGCCTTCGACTACAACGTCGCCAAGATTGATACCCATGCGAAAGAGAAGCCGATGGTCAGCGGGAACATTCACCTGGCGCGCCGCGACCTCCCTCTGGGCAGCCACGGCGCAAAGCACGGCATCCACAACCGAACCAAATTCGACAATCGATCCATCGCCCATAAGTTTCACTATGCGTCCGTGATATTCTGCCAGCAATGGGTCGAACATTTCGGAGCGCAACGCTTTCATCGAGGCCAGAGTCCCGGCCTCGTCGGCTTCAATGAGTCGCGAATATCCAACAATGTCGACGGCGAGAATAGCCACCAGCCGCCGCTCGGGATGAGCTACCCCATGGCCACCCTCTCAGCAAAGGTGAAAAAGGCCTCATTATTGCGTCGGTTAAGAGCCGGGAAGTTTTCGAATATTCCGGCGCTCAGGAATCTACTCTTGTTTGTTCGTTCGTGCCAGCGGTTTCGCCCATCGCCCTCCGCCGTTTGCGGTTCAACGCCGCGGCTGGCACGCGACCGATGGCGCAGCCTACCTTTCCGAGGCAGCCCAAGTTCCCGACTTCAATCTCAAGCAGCTCGCCTATCGTGCCCGAAACGGCAAACGTGACGGCGTCCGCCTTGAACACGGCAAGCTGCGCGTCACACCTCTCTCGAGCGAAGTCCCCGCAGAGGCCGAGGAATTGAATGGGAAATTTTGCGGTATGTATCCACCCGTTGAAGTTCCGGACTTGCTCAAAGAAGTCCACTAGTGGACCAGGTTCGCCGATCAATTCACGCATGTGCGCACCGCGAACCACCGCGCAATATTTCAGCGATGTTGGCCGGCGCTCTCGCTGATGGCACCAATCTCTGGCCAAAGCGGATGGCAATAGTCGAAGGCATCCCCTCACCAAATCAGTTTCATGCGCGTGCTGAAACCTATCGAACAGCCCAGGCCTGTATTTCCGATGCCCATTCCCGCCATTAATGCACTTGGAAAACCACTGTCCTGGAATCTGATAGTGCACCGGTTCTCGATGGCCCCGACACCCGCACGGCCAACCTGCGGACGCTCCTCACGCGCGGTGGTGGCTACGTGCTCGGCCCGATCGACGGCATCGCCGGCAAGAAGACCCGCGCCGCCGAGAACGCGTTTCAGCTTGCCTCCGGGCTCGACCAGTCCGGCGAGTTCTATCCTCCCACCGTTGCCCGATTACGGGCGATCTTCGAAGCCAAGGCTGCGGCCTGATCTCTCATCCTTCAAAGGCACCAACCATGAACAGCAACCTATTGCACAATATTCTGAACGTCGTCATCCCCCTGTTGGGGGGTGTCACAGCCGTGCTTCTGGCTACCGGCTGCACCACCAAGGCAAACGGCGATCTGGAATGCTCAAGGTCGTTTATCGCCCCACCTACACGACGACCGCGATCGCCATTCTGGGCGCTCTGAAGACCGTGATCAACATCATGCGCGGCGGGTTGCAGGGACTGATCAAGCCCCAGCCGCCAATTCGGTGAATAGACCAGGTTGGAGAAGCAGCACATGCCCGAAAAATATCTATCACTCGCCGAGATGCTCGATTTATGGATCGGGGGCGGACTGACCACAATCGTTGGCGCTCTCATGGGGAGGCTGATGTGGCACACCACCGAAGTCCCCCGGTCCCGACGGAAATTCTTTGCCAAGGAACTGGCTTGGGAACTTCCGCTTGCGGCGGGCATGGGCAATCATCGGTGAGGGGCCGCTATCTGGATAGATGCAGCCCCCTGCTTCGACCAACCATCGTCGGTCGCCTCGCCTATCTTGGTCCCCGTGGATCCGAGGTCCTTTTTCATGCGCTGGTTCGGCGCGAAGATCGGAACTGCCACCATAAAATTTATCGCCCCGTTGATGAACTGACCCCGTACGATGGCGCGGCTCAATTTCTCCATATCCTCCGAATCGAGAAAGTCGAACATGTTCTCACTCCCCAGCGAAACATATGACTTGTTGGGTGACAGCCCGCAGCCGCTGACAGCCACACCCTCAACACCCAGATTGCGTATACGGCTTGGCCAATGGGAGAGCGACAATCGAGGAGCGGTTGGCGCGATGCTGCTGATGTGCGAAGACCGTGTTGGCGATCCTGACCTAAAATTGACGCACGAATTCCTGTCATTGGTGCTCGGCGTCCGGCGTTCGGGCGTCACCGATGCGCTCCGTCTCCTCGAAGGAAAGCATCTTATCAGATCGACACGGGGAATTTGCACCGTCATTGATCGTCAGGGCTTAATCGAACTGCTCGGCGGAATATACGGCGTGCCCGAGGCGGAATATGACCGTCTGATCGGATCGGAAGCGATGACGAGCTTCGAGTTTCAGCAAGCGAACCGCTAACCGAGCGCCTCGGGAGCGTCATCCACCTTCGCCCACGTCAGCGACCATTCATCCTTACTGCCCTCATCGTAGGCGTAGTGAGCATGGCCGGGAACGTCATGCGTCCATCCGTTCCCCCAAAATGGCAGGGATATATATACCTCTGGCGTGCTATGGTTGCGATATGCGGACGTGTTAACATAGTAATGGCCGGCTTGGGACGCCGCCGCGAAGGGGGGATTCGCCAGTGTTGAACAGGGCTATCAAACGGTTCTGGAACGACCATCGTGGCTACGTCATCGCTTTGACGCTGATATCCATGCCGCTGCTACTTGGTTTCTCGCTGCTTGTCATCGATGTCGGGCGCAGCGGCAATCTCCATGCGGACCTTCAGAACGCCGTCGATGCGATGGCGCTCACCGGTGCCCGCGAACTCGACGGGCGCGACGACGCCATCACCCGGGCCGAGGCGGCAATCGAGAAGCTTGCCAATACCGCTGCGTTTAGCGGCGGCGGAGAAGGCATGGCACTCGGGTCCAGCCTCGCGGTGTCCTTCGACGCCGGGAACGACGCTGCGAGCACGGTCACGGTTACGTTTCTCAAGGCCATCCCGGATGACGATGACGATGCCATCCCCGGATCGATGGTAACGACGGACCCGAATGAGGCATCCTATGCCTGGGTCGCCGCCAAGCCACAGGCGATGCAGACGATTTTCCCGGTGCCGGTCGGCTTCAATCGGGATACGGTCAATGTTTCCGCCGACGCCGTTGCCGTCTATCACGCAAGTGCCTGCGATATCACGCCGATCTTCATCTGCAATCCGTATGAGCCGGTGGGCAATACGACCGAGGCCAGCAACGAGCAGGCAGCGGCAGATCTTCACACCAACTTCGCCGCCGGCAATCTCTACGGGCGGCAGATCGAGATGCACAGCACGTCGTCGTCCAATCCAGGCCCAGGCAATTTCGGGTTCCTGAGGACGCCACTCGGCAATGGCGCAAACGTGCTGGCGGAGGCTCTGGCCACCGGCAATCCGGGAGCCTGCTATACGCAGGACAGCCTGGATACCCAGACGGGTGCCGTGGCCGGGCCCGTGGAAGTTGGCGTAAACACGCGCTTCGGTATTTATGAGGGATCGTTCAAGAGCTCGCGCAATGACGGCAGCTACCGCCCGGCCCAGAACGTGCGCTCCGCACAGACGAAAACGGGAGGTGACGCCTGTAAAGGTTATGACCCGGTGATGGTCGGCGACGTCGTTGGAGATGTCACCAAGGCTGTGCCATTGGGTTACGGCGCAGCCATGACTGCCCTCGGTGGCGGCAAGGTCAGCACCGGCAACAACTGGAACTACGGAAATTACTGGAGCGTCGCGCAGGGCGGCTCGGCACCATCGGTCAGCACGATCCTCAGCAACTATTCCAGCTATCCGCCGACGGCCACCGGAACACCGAGCCAGCCCTCCGCCTTCGATGTCTATCAATACGAACTCAATACCGCGGCGCTGCTCAACCATGCCTCGGCGAACGGCGAGATCGGCACGCCCACGACAGGCGGCGGTCAGTGCTATTCGGGGCCTGCCCTTTCGAACTACACCGCGGACGAATACGGCGATCGCCGCGAGATCTTTGCCGCGATCGTCAATTGCGGTTACGAGGCCTCGGTGGGCCATCTGAACGGCCACAAGCAGACGCAGGCGGTTGCCTTCGCGCGCATGTTCATGACCAAGCCAGCGATCAAGGCCGGCAATGAGCGCTATCTCTCGCTCGAGATAATCGACATCACGGGCAAGGGCGGCCGCGGCACGCTCGATGAGTTCCTGCGCGAAGAAGCGGAGCTGGTCCGGTGATGGCGCTGCCAAACATGGGTATTTATGCAAACCGCTGCGCGGCGATCTCCGGTGCAGGGGTTCATGCGGGCCGCGAACGAGGCGGACGCAGCACGTTAAACAGGCGGTTCCCGTTCACGCCTCTTGTCGCATCTTGGACAATAGTGAATGGACTTCTGAATAAGCGAAGTCTAATGTTTAGAAGCTGTTTCCTTAGCCGAAACCGGAACGGTTTTTCAGTGCGAGAGCGTTTTTAACTTTCCGTATTGGAGGCGTTTTTTAGCGGTCAATAGTTCATGTCGCTCTCTAGAGTCCGTCACCCAGATCGTGGCGGACTCTTTTTGCTTTCTCTGGACGCATTCCCGACAGGCGGGCGTGTTGATCGATCGCCGCCTGATTTGATACCGACAACTGCCGGCAAAGGTTTTCCCGGACTTCATCCTTTTGGCTTTGGATCATGCCGGGGATCAGGAACAGATCAATGATGACCCAAATCACGCCAATGACGAGGAACAGAGATCCAACTGGAGATGGTGTCAGGGTAACGCCGAGAACAATCAAAGCGAGGATGGCGAGGCCGGAGCCTGGGCGACCAATGTAGAACCGATGCGCCCCTAAAAGCCAAAGAATATATGCCACACCGCTTGTTTTCGCTTCGTTGATGACACGCTGCTCGATCAGCTTCTGCTCTGCAGTCGAAAGATCCATGATTTCTGCTTTGATTGATTTTGTTTAGAGGATCGGTCGCGTACGCCGGCCGATCCTAGTTTTGCCCGCGGGCAGGATCCTTCGCCTTGAAGGGATTGGAACCGACGACATCCCGAGCAGATCAGCTAAGTACTTGATAAGTCGAGTTTCGCGGCGTAGCGCTTTTTATGGAGACAGCCCGTCGTTTCAAGACGAGCTGTCTCCAATGGGATCCGACTTCTGCATCCTGCGGCGAAACCGGTAGTCAGCGAGCTTGCGATGGCCGGTGACGACAACAACCATGGCGGCGGCACCGAGTGCCTCGAGCGTTGTGCGCCGGACAAGCCCAACAGCGCCGAATTCGGCAAGAAGTTTATGTGCTCGCCCTTCGCCCATGCGGCTCGCCTTGCCGGCGGCCAGAAGGATGATCGCGACGGATGCCTGCGATCGTGCAAGCCACTTGAACCAAACGGCTGTGATTGCGGATCGATCTCTATCGGAAACGATCCGGTGGCATGGCGGCCTGGCTTTCAAGTGTCCTGTTCATCCTCTTCGGCAATCTTGCGCAGCAGAAACAGCAGCGCCACCCGTTCGGCCGGGTTGAGACGCCGCATGGTCTTTTCACTGATGAGATGACCTTGCGGATACATCTGTTCAAGCACCGCTTCGCCCTTGGGCAGAAGCGAAATCACGACCTTGCGGCCGTCAGCTTCATCTCTGGAAAGGTCGATTAGACCGCGCGCTTTCAGCCTTTCAACGATGCCGCGGATCGTTGCCTGGTCGACCGAGGTGGCCTTGACGAGCTCGACCTGCGAACTCGGGCCGAGGTCGTGCAGGGCGCATAGCGTCACGAACTGGACCGATGTGAGGTCGGGATCGCTGGCATTGCTCTGGAAGATGGCGAGGTGCCGCTGATAGGCTTTACGCAGCAGATGTCCCACCTGCTCGGTGACCAGATAAGGGTCCCGCCGCCCCGGGTCTTTCCTGTCCTCGTCGTCGGTCATTGTTGTGACGCTCGCTCCCATTTCAAGTCTGTATTCGTCCAAAACGCTGCAAATCGCAAGCAGATCGATCAGCACTATCGGGATAACGCGAGCGGCCACCGACGGCGGCAAGGGCTCGCGACACTGCGCTGACGAGTGCCGCGAGATATTAGGCGATTTACTCGAGGATACGATCTTTCGATTCCACGTTGATCAGCCAGACGCTGAAGGCGGCGACAACCAGCAGGCCGGAAATAACCCCTAAAGCAAGGCCGAAGTTCGACGTCATGAGAGGAGCCACGATCGAAGGTGCCAGAAGGCCGCCGAAACGTGCGACCGATCCGGCCATACCCATCCCGCTGGCCCGAAGCGTCGTCGGATAGATCTCGGGCGTGAAAGCGTAGATAGCACCCCACGTGCCCAGCAATGCAAAGCTGAGCAGCAAGGTCGCGGCCACCACGATCTCTGCAGTCTGCCCCAGCCCGTATGCGAGGGTTCCAACGGCACTGAGCAACAGAAAGCCGATCAATGTGGGCTTCCTCCCCCATTTCTCGACGCCATAGGCAGCAAGCGCATAGCCCGGCAGTTGGGCGATCGCCAGAATGACGAGGAAGACCTGGCCCCGGACGAAACCGAAACCGTCGGCCGCGAGCTTCACTGGCAGATAGACGAACACGCCGTAGTAGGAAACCGAGATCAGCATCCAGGCGAGCATCAGGAAAATCGTACGGCGGCGCAGATCGCGGGAAAACAGTGCACCGATGGACTTGCGTTGCGCCTTCTGCGGCCTGAGAGGCGGAATTTCAACTTTCGTGCCATTCGCCTTGGCGACCCTTTGCAGAACCTGCCGCGCATGGTCGGACCGTCCCTGCTGATTGAGATAGAGGGGCGATTCGGGAACGTAAAAGCGTAGCAAGACGCCGATCAGGGCCGGAAGACCCGTCACGAAGAAGATCGTTCTCCACGCCTCGCCACCTTGTGTTCCGGCAACGAGCGCCAGAAGGGCGAGTGCGACCGTACCTACCGCCCAGAAACCTTCGAGCAGAACCAGCCAGCGGCCGCGCCTGTCGGACGGAAGGAACTCCGCCATCATGGCATAATCGACCGGAAGTGTGCCGCCGACGCCGAGGCCCGTCAGGAAACGGGCCACAAGCAGCCATTGGAAATCCGGGGCGAAGGCGGAGGCGACTCCGCAGATCGCATCCAAGACGATGGCGATAAACAGTACCGGCCTGCGGCCGATCCTGTCGGCCAACCGTCCGAATACGAACGCGCCGATCAGCATTCCGAAGAAAAACATCGTGCCCGTCTGCAAGGCCTGTGGAACGGTGATGCCGAAACTTGCAGCGATCGACGGCGCGCTGAAACCGATCGCCAGAACCTGCATGGCATCGGCGGCCCAGACAAGGCCGAAAATGACGAACAACCGCTTCTGAAAGCGGCCTACACCGGCCTTTCTGATGCCTTCTTCAACTGTAATTGGTGACTGCATGGTACCCCTCTTTTTTTTAAAGTCGTGCAGGTCGCTGTTGCGAAAGCGGTGGTCTTTGCCACCTTGTATCTCTCGACAGCGCGCGCGGGTTTGACGCGCCCCGACCGCCATTCAAGGCGGCCGAAGCAACTGAAACTTCTCCGTCTCTTCGAATATTCTTCGGCCGGAAGCCGAAGGATCAGCCGAACTTGTGCTGCATTTCCTTGACGGCAATGTCTCCGTCAAGAACCATCGGCTCGTCGTCGAGGAACAGCGAGCAATTGCGCATCGGGATGTCCAGATGGCAGGCCGTGTCGTTCGGTCCGCCCAGTTCGTTGTTCGGCCCGGTCGAGAACATGACATTGCCGTAGAACGATCGGGCCTCCATGCCCATGCCGCCGGGGAATTCGCCGGGCACCATGCGATGCCACTTGGCATTCTGATTGAGGCCCCAGCCGACATGGCTCATGCCCATGCCACGCGGATCGTTGAAACCGGCCATGTAGGATTTGACCAGCTCGGCGTCGAGGCCGCCGCGAATGTCGGTGATCCAACCGTTTTCGATCGTATAGATAATTGGGTCTCGCACGTAGATGTTCTGCGGCAGCAGGATATCGCCGGGAGCAACGACGATCGTGCCGTCAACGCCGTCGTCGTCACCACCGGTGAACACGAAGCCGGACGGCCAGTGGTCCCAGCGGCCCGGCTCGTCGGTGCACGCATATTCCGTGATGGCGGGATAGGTGTTGAGCTTGTAGGTCACATCTGTGCCATGCGCAGAGGTAATCCGCATCACCTTCGCCTTGGAGAGCAAGTCGCCGGCAAACTCGACGCGCTCGCGCAGTTCCTTTGTCGGCAACATGCGGGCGAGGAGCTCCGGCGGTTCCACAGCTGTGAGAATACGCGTGCCGGACGCCTGGATCGCCATCTGTTCCGGGCTGAAGAGCAGAAAGATGCAATCGATCAACATGTCGGCGGCCTTCAGGGCCTCGACCGCTTCCGGCATGGCTGCCAGTCCGGTCTGGCCGACCGCCCATGCCCCTGCCGGTGGCACCGGCGGCAAACGCATGTGATACATCTTGGCGCCCAGACGCATGCCAGCCGCCATAAAGGCGTCGGCGTAGTCGAGGCGCTCGTTTCCTTGGGTAAGGACGATGAGTTTTTCGCCCTCGTGGACGCCCGACATCTTCAACTGATGCAGGCAGATTTCCGTGAAGCTGAAATGGTCCATGCTCGTTCCCTTATCTTGATTGAAGTTGCGGGTCTTTCGTCCAGTTACGGACAGCCGAACTTGAGCTTGGCGATTTCGGAGATCGCCTCGTCCCTCGAGACGACATCGCCATATTTGCTGTCGATGTCGAAGAGGTTGGCATTATGCGGGTCGGGATGCCGGTCGCCGACGCATTCGCGCACAACGATGGCCCTGAAACCGTATTGAACTGCGTCGACGGCACTGGCCCTGATGCAGCCGCTCGTCGAGCAGCCCACCATGATGACCGTGTCGATGCCCTGGGCATGCAGATGCGACGCCAGACTGGTGCCGAAGAAGGCGCTGGCATATTGTTTGACGATGACGAGCTCGCTATTTTCGGGCTGTACTTCATCGCAGAACTCGGCAAGCACATTGCCCTCGACCATCGCTTTCATGACAGGCGATTTCTTCACCCACATGCCACCGTCAGCGCAGTTTTCTGCCAGATAGAGAATGCGGGTATGGACGACGGGAATGCCGGCATCGCGGGCGGCCTTTATCAGTTCGGGCGCCTGCGCGACCGCGTCGACCACGCCGGGGGCATAGAGAGGTGCGCCCTCGATCGTATAGGCTTTCAGGAAGTCGATAACGAGAAGAGCCGGACTTTTACCAAACCCGATCCGGTTGCCCCACACACCCTGATAATTCGCTTCGGCGCTTTGCATGCTCGTCTCCCCTAGTAGGCACCGGACAGAAGCGCGCCGGCACCCGGCACGACCGCCTCCAGGCCGAGCGATTTCAGCATGCAGTAGGTCGTGGCGACCGCAGCCGTCAGAACCGGCTTGCCAGTCATCGCCTCCACCTTGGCAATCACCGGCAAAGACGGCATCTGCACGCAAGCCGACAGCACGATGACATCGACATCGGTCAGATCGAGTGTCTGCACGATGGCCGGCAGATTATCCGGATCGTGGCGCGCGACATCCAGATTGTCGGGGATTTCCAGTGCGCGCCAATCCACCACATCGAAACCCTCTTCGCGGATGTAATCGACCACGAGTTCCGTAAGCGGCTTCATGTATGGTGCGACGACGGCGATCTTCTTCGCCTTCATCACTTTCAGCCCCTCGATCAGCGCGCCGGCACTCGTGACGACAGGAATGTTCGTACCTTCTTCGATCGTGCGGCCGGTCAGCCGCTTTTCCGACTGGCGATGATAGCCAAGGCCCATGGCCATGATCGCAACGAGGCAGGCGTAACCCAGGACATCGACGCGCGCATCGGACAGCTCGACCGCGCACCGGTCAGATTCCGCATCCATCGCCGCCAGTTCTTCCTTGACGACCTTCTTCATGCGCATGCGGCTGGAATGGAAGGTGAAGCGTTCCGGGCGGATGGACTGCCGCGTCGTCAGCATGGCCGGGATTTCGGTTTCCATGGTGGTATTGGAACTGGGTACGATCTGACCGATACGGTAATATTTCTGCACGGGTGACATCCTCTGCTTCACAAACAATGGCAAAAAGAAACAGCGGCGGATCGCCTGATCCGCCGTTGTCGGTCAGCGGGAGAGAAAATCTCCAAGGGCTGCAAAAAAGCCGTGAAAATCATCCCAGGGGATCATGTGCCCGGCGTTCGGCACCCGGACGATCTCCAGTGCCGGATTAAGCGAGAGTGCTTCGTCTTCGTCCGCCTGTTCGATCACACCGCCGCGGCCTGCCACCATCAACAGGGCGGGCTGCTTAAGATTCGGCAGATCCGGAAAGATATCGTCGTTGTGAAAGTCCTCAAAGGCGGTGACGATGGCAGGCTCGTAACAGGTGTGCAGCCATTCGGCGCGCAGCTTCAGCTGTTCATCGGTCCATGTCGGGCAAAATGCCTTCATGCCATCGGCATCTATGCCACTCGTTGCCAGACGGATGCTGTCGACATACCACGGCAGCTTGCTCGGATAGGCCCGGCGGCCGGGTCCGGAAACCGGCGGATCGATCAGGGCCAGGCGCGAAAAGGCCGACGGAGCAGAAACCGCCGCGCGGATGGCAACCCGCGCACCCATCGAATGGCCAAGCAGCGCCGGCGTAGAGAGTCCAAGCGCCGACGCCAAGCCGACGACATCGGCTGCCATGGCATCAAGACCATAATCGAGATCCGGGCCAGTCGAGGACAGGCCGCGGCCGCGCACGTCTAGCACGTAAACATCATAGCGATCGGCAAGTCGCTCGGCGACGAAGCCCCAGGTGATCGCTGGGCTGGTGATGCCCGGGACGAGGATGACGGAAGGCCCCTTCCCGCCGTAACGCAGATAGTGCTGGCGGATGCCGTTGGCAAAAACATTCGCACCGTACAGTGCCTGCCCACTCATGCTGCGTTCTCGCTCTTCAGCGGCTCGGCATAGATGTCGTAGCCATAGACCCATGACGGATCTTCCTGGTCAAGCAGGAAGGTATTGGCATTGGAAACGGTCTGCACACGCGTTGCCCGATCGCGGCGGTTTGCTTCATAAAGCTTGAAGGCCGTATTGAAATCGCCAACGCCCGTCTCCTGCAGGCAGCGAGTCAGCATGGCAGCGTCTTCGATGGCCATGGCGGCCCCTTGAGCCATATGCGGCTTCATCGGGTGGCAGGCATCACCGAGCAGCACCAGGCGGCCCTTGCTCCACAGAGGCAGAGGATTGCGATTGAACAGCGGCCACTTGGTCACCGTGTCAGTGCTTTCGATCAGCGCCTGAATGATCGGATGATATCCTTCGAAGGCTGATGCCATCTCCTCGCGGCTGCTATCTACAAAAGCCGAGTCGAATTCCCAAGCCGGATGCGGGACGCCCGTGACATAGTAATATTCGTCGCGCCGTGCAGTGGTGTAGTAGACCATCATATGCCGGTCCGGGCCCCACCATTTGACGCAATCCTCGAAGGTCAGATCGAATTTCTTTAGCTTGTCGGAGGAAATCAGCGCGCGGTGACCCACCCAGCCACTGTAATTCGGTTTTTCCTCGCCCAGAAGCGTCTCGCGAACCCGGGAATTGATGCCGTCGGCGCCAATGACGATATCGGCGCGAACCGACGTTCCGTCTTCGAATTCGATCCGCACATCCGTGCCGTTGTCATCGACGCGCGCCAGCTTCTTGCCGAAATGCAGCGTACCGGGCTGAAGCGCGTCACACTGGATCGCCTGCAGATCGCCACGATGAACAGTGCAATAGGTCGCGCCATAACCCTCAAGCGGAATTCGCGAACGATAGTCGCCAGTGATGCCATCGCGGCTGAACCAATGGGTCGGCGTGCTGCTGATATCGATGACTTGCCTGTCGACGCCGATGCGCTCGAATATCTTCAGGACATTCGGCCCCATATGAATTCCGGCACCGAGGCGAGAGAAGCTGGGCGCCTGCTCATAGACATTGACGTCGAAGCCGGCATGCTGAAGCAGAGCACCGGCAACGGCGCCGCCGAGGCCCGCGCCGATAATCGCGATCTTTTCATTTCCCTTGGACATGGCGACCCCTCTATCCGTCTTTCGACGTGTTGTTCTCAGAATTGGATGATCGGCATAATTTGTAGCGTATACGCTTTAAATAGCAAGCACTAGGCACAAGTTTTTTATCGAGTTTGCAATTTAGAGATCAAAGTCTATCGGGTTTATCGCCGTTTGCAACGGTAAAATTTGGCTTGCCAGCTTACCATATGAAGCGTATACGCTTTTTATATAATAATAAGGGGCAGCAGATGCGTGATGTCGGTGACAGTCGCATCGTTATGAAGAACGGGCACCTCAAAGGGGCCTGCCGCATAGCGATCCGTCCGGTAGCAAAAGGCTTGAGCTTGACCGCTATCGCGGGGCTGGAGCAGCTGCCTTGACGCCGCCCGTTTCCGTTTCATTGAATGTAAACGACGCCCTCTGGCACGTTGACGCTAAGCCGGAAACACCGCTCCTCTATATTCTGCGCAACGACCTTTCCCTAAACGGCCCGAAATACGGCTGTGGCCTGGGCGAATGCGGCGCATGCGCTGTTCTGGTTGATGGCCGTTCGGTGCGTTCTTGTACCGTACCGCTTGGCGCAATCGGGACACGGCGCGTGACCACGCTCGAGGGGCTGGCGGTGGCCGGACATCTGCACCCGGTGCAGCGGGCCTTCATCGAAGAAGCGGCGGCGCAATGCGGTTATTGCCTCAATGGCATGATCATTGCCACGGTCGGACTGCTCAAGCGTAATGCCGATCCTGACGAGCGCGATATTCGCGAGGCTCTGCGGCACCACCTCTGCCGGTGCGGCACGCATCTTGAAATACTGGCTGCCGCGCGGCGCGCCGTTGCCTATGCCAAGGCGGAGCGCGCATCCACTTCAATGACGCACGGCACGACGGAGGTTTCGCCATGACCCTGCACCACGAAACACCCAAATCGACCTACATGGCCGCCGCCGATACGCTGCTCGTCGTTTCCGATGTCGAGCTGGGCGACGCTGCCGACCTTTTTATCGCCATCGGCCCGGATGGGCGCGTCATCGCCTTGAATGGCCATGTCGATCTTGGAACCGGCATCCGGACGTCGCTGGCGCAGATTGTCGCAGAGGAGCTCAGTGTCCCATTCGAGCAGGTCGACATGGTGCTTGGGGCAACCTCGGCCGTACCCAACCAGGGCGCAACCATTGCCAGTGAAACAATCCAGATCACCTCCGTTCCCCTCCGGTTTGCAGCTGCGACCGCGCGGCACCACCTCCTTGTTAAAGCATCCGAGAAGACCGGGACGCCGCTCGACAAGCTCATCCTGGACGAAGGGGTCATTCGCGCCGATTCCGGTGAAAACTGGAGCTTGAGCTTTGCCGATCTCGTCGCAGGCGAGCATGTGCGCCTGTCGATCGACATCGACGCCGAACTCAAACCGGCGTCGGCCTTTACGATTGTCGGCTCGTCGCGTCCGCGCGTCGATATTCCGGCAAAGGCTACGGGGCACTGGATCTATGTGCACGACGTGCGCGTGGCCGGCATGCTGCACGGCCGTGTCGTCCGCCCGCCCTATGCCGGCTTTGATCATGGCGAGCATGTCGGCAATAGCTTGATTTCCATCGATGAGACATCCGTTGCCGGTATCGAGGGTCTGGTTGGCATAGTCGCCATCGGTGATTTTGTGGGCGTCGTCGCGACGCGCGAGGAAATCGCCATCGAAGCGGCAAAGACCCTCAAGGTCGTCTGGCGTGCAGCGCAGGAACGCCCTGACCTCAACGCACCGGAAGCTGCCCTTCGCGCCAACCCCGCGACCCCGCGCAAGCTTGCCGATCGCGGCAACGTCGACATAGCCCTGGCCGGCAGCGCCCAACCGATGAACCGCACCTATATCTGGCCTTACCAGATGCACGGATCGATCGGACCCTCCTGCGCCGTGGCGGATTATCGCGACGATGGTCTGACCGTCTGGTCCGGCACGCAAAACCCCTTTCCAATGCGCCGCGATCTCGCATTGCTGCTGGATATGCGCGAGGACATGATCCTCGTCGAACGGCTTGAAGCTGCCGGCTGCTACGGCCGAAACTGCGCTGATGACGTGACCGCCGATGCTGCCCTCCTGTCGCGCGCGGTGAAGGCGCCGGTCAGGGTACAATTGAGCCGCGAGCAGGAACACACCTGGGAGCCCAAGGGGGCGGCACAGATCATGGACGTACGCGGCGGCCTTGATCTGGAGGGCGGCCCTTCCGCCTATGATTTCGAAACGCGCTACCCCTCCAACCTCGCGCCAACCCTGCCCTTGATCCTGACCGGCAAGGTGCCGCCAGTCTCTGACGTGGTGCAGATGGGCGACCGCACCGCGATCCCGCCCTATGCCTATGGCAATCTTCGCGTCACCGTACACGACATGCCGCCGATCGCCCGCGCCTCATGGTTTCGCGGTGTCTCGGCAATGCCGAACACGTTTGCCCATGAGTGCTATGTGGACGAGCTGGCCGCCGCTGCGGGCGTCGATCCGATCGAATACCGGCTGCGCTATCTCCAGGATCCGCGCGCGGTCGATCTGGTCAAGGCGCTGGCCGAGCGGGCAAACTGGGTGCCGCACACCGCATGGGGCACGCTAGGCGGCGAAGGCGATCTTCTGTACGGGCGCGGCTTTGCCTATGCCGTCTATATCCACGGCCCCTTCCCCGGTAAGGCGGCTGCATGGGCGGCATGGGTCGCCGATGTTGCGGTTAATACCAAGACCGGCGACGTTACGGTCACGAAAGTGACCTGCGCCCAGGATTCCGGGATGATGATCAATCCCGACGGCGTCCGTCACCAGATCCACGGCAATATCATCCAGTCGACAAGCCGGGTGCTGAAGGAAAGGGTGGAATTCTCCTCGTCAGCAGTCACCTCGAAGGAATGGGGCGGCTATTCGCTTATCACCTTCCCCGAAGTCCCCGATATCGATGTGCTGATGATCCCCCAGCAGGACGAGCCGCCGCTTGGCGTCGGCGAGTCCGCATCCGTACCGAGCGCATCGGCCATCGCCAATGCTGTCTATGACGCGACCGGCATCCGTTTCCGCGAACTGCCGTTGACGCCAGAACTGGTGCTGGCCACTTTGAATGGCAAGAAGCAAGAGTCATCACCCGCCGAACCTGTGAAGAAACGCAAATGGTGGACGATCGGCCTGTCTGCTGCTGGGGCCGTCGCCGCCCTTTCGGGGATCGTGACCATGGCCTCGCCATGGCGCCCCGCGATCGGCACGATTCCGACACCCGATAGCAACGTCTATAGCGCCGTGACGATCGAACGCGGACGCATGGCCGCTGCAGCCGGTGCCTGCAATGTGTGCCATGCTGGCCCGGATGGAACCCCATTCGCCGGCGGACGGCGTTTCGACACGCCCTTTGGCGTGGTCTATGCCACCAACATCACCCCCGATGCGAAAAACGGCATCGGTGGCTGGTCTTATCCCGCCTTCGAGCGCGCGATGCGCGAGGGCGTGAGCCGCAACGGCCATCATCTGTATCCCGCCCATCCCTATACGTCATTTGCGGGTGCAGAGGATGCAGACCTCCAGGCGCTCTATGCCTATATGATGACGCAAGCCCCGATCGCCGAAAAGCCGCCAGAAACCAAGCTCAAGTTTCCCTATAATATTCGTTCGATGATGGCCGGCTGGAACGCCCTGTTCCTGAAGGCCGAGCCGTTCCGCTATATTGAGACGCGCGACGCGCAGTGGAACCGCGGTGCTTATCTCGTCGAAACCCTCGGCCACTGTTCGGCCTGCCATACCCAGCGTAATGTGCTCGGCGCGGAAAAGACCGGCGATGCTCGTTTGTCCGGCGGATTTGCCGATGGCTGGGAAGCCCCCGCACTTAATGCATTTGCCAAAGGACCCGTCGGTTGGACGGCAGACGCCTTCTACGATTATCTGCGCACTGGACATTCGCGTGACCACGGCAGCGCGGCCGGCCCCATGGCGCAGGTGGTCGACGTCATGCAGCCGCTTCCTGACGCCGACATCCGCGCCATGGCGACCTATCTCGCAAGCTTGAATGGCGGAACGGAACCAGCCGTCGCGGTCGCCCAGAGCCAGGCAGCCATTGCCGCGAGCGAGACGGCCGAGGCCATGGCCGCGCGTCTATCGCCGAAGGGGGAACGGATCTTCAACGGTGCGTGCGCGACCTGTCATACCGGCAATACGATCCTGCCGTCGCTCGCACTCAACAGCAACCTGCATGCCGATACGCCGGACAACATTCTACAGGTCATATTGCACGGCGTCGAAGCGCCGGCGATCCTCGCCAAAACCAGCGGGCGCGAGGCGCCGGAAGTCATGTCTATGCCCGCGTTCAGCGATACACTGAATGAAGCCCAGATAAACGACCTCGCAGCCTATCTCAGGGCGCGTTTTGCGCCGGACAAACCGGCATGGACAGACACGACGAGCGCCATGCAGCGCGTGACGGCGGCGAGCCATTGAAGGAGCATAGGGGCGTGGAGCAGTTCGAGACCGGCATCACCGCACGCGGGCTCTTCGAGAGCGAGGGTATTTCCGTCAGCGGCAGTTCGCGACGCTCCATCGTACCGAACGCACGATCCATTCATGACGTCATCCCCGCCGTCACTTTCTGCGCCATCATGACGGATGATCCTGAAGCGATCCTGAATTACGCCGCCGAACGCTTCGAGAAGGATGGCAAAACCGCGCTGGTCACTTTGGTCGATATCCGCGGCGGGTCTGCACGCGCCCTTGGCGCCCAGATGGCAGTCGGTATAGACGGCGGCTATTGCGGCTATGTCTCGGGCGACTGCACCGAGGCAGCTGTTGCCGCCGAGGCGATCGACGCGATTGCCAAGGGAACCGACCGATTTCTCCTTCTCGGCGAGGGCCCGGCCTTCTTTGATGTCCAACTTCCCTGCGGTGGCGGCATCACGCTTGCCATCCATGTGTTGAAAGACGCCGGCCCCCTTCGCCATGTCCTCGCCAGACTGCGATCCCGGCAGATGGGCGCTCTCTGCTATAATGCCGTCAAACAGACGATCACGGCTGCTGAAGACGCGGACAATAGCGCGTCCTATATTCGCCGTTACAGACCACGCCCGCGTCTGGTTATGTTCGGCCGCGGCATCGAACTGGATTGCACAACGACGGTCGCAAGGCATTCTGGTTTCGAGACGTTTGCCTTTGACGGCCAATCGGGGCAGGTGTTCGACGAGACACTGATCGATGCCGACACGGCGATCGCGCTTTTGTTTCACGACCTCGACCAGGAACTTCCATTTCTGAAAATCGCACTTCACCACAATCCTTTCTACATCGGCGCCCTCGGCAGCAAGCGCACGCATGAAAGGCGCCGTGAAGCGTTGCGAAAGTTTGGACACGCCGATCATGACATTGATCGCATCAGTGCCCCGATTGGCGTGTTCGGGCCGGTACGCGATGGGAACTTACTCGCCCAGTCCATCCTCGCTGATATCGGTGCTGCGCGCGCGATCATGAAGTTCGACGGCGATGTGTAATCACGTCAATGCCACTAAAGGTTTCGGCACTATGCGCACCCAGGGCCCAGGCGGCCTGGCGGCCGTGACCGATCCGCAGATCACAAACAGGGCGCTGTTCGAAAACCCGACGGCTGCCTTTCGTCCTTCAGCCTATTGGTTCTGGCATTCCATTCCCGAGGAAGCCGTCTGCCGGGCACAATTGGCCGACTTCCAGGCAAAAGGCATCGGAACGATCCTTATTCAGGCTCGTCTCTCGCTGCCGCGCGAAGAGTATCTCTCGCCCTCCTATCTCGCCGCATATCGCGTCGCCGCCCGTATCGCTGGTGACCTTGGCCTGAAACTGGGGATATATGATGATTACAACTGGATCAGCGGTCATGCCGGGGGGCGCACCGTTGCTGGTCGCGATACCTTGCGCGAACGGCATTTGTTCTGGTCGTCAGCCTCCTCATCTCAAGGCTCGATCAGCGGCATCCACCCGCCTTTCGTGGAAAAAATGGGCCCTGATATTCTCGGGTGGCAATATGAGAAAGGCAGGGTCGAATGGTGCGACTGGACGGTGGAGGCCGCCGTCCTGCACCCCCTTTCGGGCATTGAAAGCCTGGACGCGATTTCCGACGTGACGGCGCAGACCGTCATCACCGCAAGCGATGCCGTGTCCTGCACCTATGCATTCGGCGGCCGGATCGAGCACGGTCAAGCTCTCACTGTCTTCATCAGCGCCCGGTCCTCGACATCCCGCCTGATCAACTACCTGCTGCCGGAGGCGGCTGAGCGTTTCATAGAGGTCGGGCTGGATCCGCTGCTCGAGACATTGGATGGCTTGTTGCCGGACCCTGTCGGCTTCGTTTTCTACGATCAGCCGGCGGCGGGGTTTTATCGCTGGGACCAAATGTCCGGCGATCTCGGCAACAGCCTGCTTTTTGCACCAGCGCTCCAAAGGGCAATAACGCGCCGAACCGACGCGCCCTTCGCAAAAATTCTTCTGGCGCTTCTGCAGGATATCGGCAGCGGCACGCTGCGGCTGCGGGCACAATTTTACGCCGGATATTCGGCTTTGATGAATGAAGCCTTTTTCGGCACGCTGCGCAGATGGTCCGAAACGAACGGCATCGCCCTGACCGGACACGAAATCCTGCCGCATATCGCTTCATGGTCGCTGAATGGCGGCTTTACCAGCGTCGATCCGCGCGTTGCGCCGGCCGTCGATTTCTTTGGGATCGATGCCTACCGGCATGAAACCGCCGTGGATTCGAATAATTTCCGCGCGCAACTGGCCCCGAAACTGGGCGATTCCGTTGCCCGCTCGAATGGACGTAGCCGCTGCATGGTCGAAACCTATGCCAGCGCGGAACGGACGACCCGGCGTGCCGCCGGCCAATGGGAACTGACTCTGGAGACGGCGCGCGCCCAGGCGATCCGGCTTCATTGCCTCGGCATGCGGCAGTTCATCTGGCACGGCGTCTACCAGACCGATGGCCGTGACGATGACCCGACGCCTTTCGTCAATCCGAGATTTGATTTCGCTCCCGGCATCAATTTCGAGCCCTGGTGGAGTTATCACGACCTGTTTGCGGACGAGACCGCCAGGATTTCCGCCTTCATCGAACCGGCTAGACCGCGCACGCCAATTGCCATTCTCTACCCGCTCTGCACCGCATTTGCGCACGGCCCGCGCCACAGCCATGCAACGCATATCGGCGTGTGGTGCGAACAGCTTCTAGCGCAGGGATGTGATTTCATGTTCGTGAGCGAGGCCGACCTTGCCGGGGCAACGATTGACGCTGGGCAGCTCACCGCATCGGGGCTGGCTTTCGATGCCGTCGTGCTACCGTCCGTGACCGTGTTGGAGACTGCGAACACCTTGCGGGCACTTGAGGCCTTCAGGGCAGCCGGTGGCGCGATCTGGTCATCCGGCGAACGCCTGTCCGTCACGTGCGACAGCGATGCGCAGATTACTTTTCCAGAGGCTTCTGCGCATATCGAAGGGCATCCCGAAGGCCGGGATGTTGCCGCTCTCGTGTCATCCCTACCATCCTGGGGCCCGCAGATCGAAAACTGCTCGGATCACAGGCCGTGGCAGTGGATCGGACATGAAGCGGACGGCTGGCGGAGAATTGTGCTGTTCAACGACGGATCGGACGATCTTGCCGTCGAAATCTCATACGGCTGTGCTTTCGAGTGCGAGGAATGGTCGCCAGCGGATGGAGACATCCATGCGCCAATCACACTTCAGCGGTCTCTGGTCTTGCTGAAACCGCAGGAGGTTCGGTGCATCCGGGTGCGGAAAGCAGCGGCGACTATCGCGAGCAACGGAGCCTTACAGGCCCTGCCCGCCCCTGATCCTGTAGAAACGATATCTCTCGCCGGCGGCTGGAGCTTTTCCCCTGGGCTTGAAGCGAATTTCCAATCGATTTCGGTCAATGCCGGCTGGGAAACGCAGGGCTTTGCGGACTTTTCCGGTATCGGCATTTACCGGTGCCAACTGACGATAACGACGCAAGCCGATTGGGTTCTGGAATTGCCGAAGGTCGAAACGGCCGTTACCGCGTTTCTCGACGGCCAACAGATCGGCCGCCGGGCCTGGCGGCCCTACCGGTTTGCTCTCGGCCGCTTGAGCCCCGGCATTCATATGCTGGAGCTTCACGTCGCCAATACGGCGGCGAACCGCTATTACAGCAACACGCCCTATCTCGGCGACACTGCCGATAAGAGCGGATTGACCGCCGTGCCGAAACTCGTGCCACTTTCAAGCTGACCGGATAGCAGAGCCATGCCAAAACATTCGACGATCCCTCTGATGCGCGCCTGGAACAGCTGGTCGGACCGGCCGGCCGAGATGGTTTTCCTGCCGCTCGGGGTGCGGATCACGCCGGTGCTGTATTCCACACGCAGCAAGACGACTTCGGCAATCGAGCCGCGGCGCAATCCTGTCCGTCTGGGACGCCACGCCATCGACGGCTCGCTGATCGAACTCGAAACGGATCACACCGGCACGACGGTCGCCTTCTCCACGACGAAGACCGACCCGTTCGCGGTGCGCGGAAGTTGGCACGGGAAAATATCCGCCGAGTGGGGCTTGCGGTTCTGGCTGACGCTGGCGATTTCCTCCGACGGCGGCGAGGTCGGTGTTTATGACAGCGGTAGCAATACCACCCTCCTGAAGATCGGCACCCGGTTTGTGGCTGTGGTGACGGCGCAAGCTCCGGTCCACGTGACCGGTCATGATACGATCGAAGCGTTGCGCGTCGATTTCGAGGAGAACGGATATTTCTATACGGCGACCCGCAGCAACGAGGCACCTGTCATCGCGCTGCGCTTCAATCTCGAAATGATGCGCAAGGGCGCCTATGCCGCCGCTGTCGCCGACAGTGCAGACCTCGCTATTGCAAAAGCGCGGGCCAACCTTGCACAAGGTGCGCCGGCGGAACTACCGGATGCGCAGAAGGGCCTGTTCGAAGGGTCGCTCGATGCGGTTCGGGATGTGGTCGCCTGGAACACCATTTGGGACGACACCAATGCGCGGCCCTATACGGCGGTGACCCGGATCTGGAACCTCGGGAAATTTGCGGTCTGGTACAATGACCAGCTTTTCGCAGCCCTTCTGGCGGGTGTTTTCGATGCTGACCTGGCGCGCGAAAACATGGCGACAGCCATGGCCAGCGCCACACCGCAAGGCAATATAGCCTGCATCGTCACTTCCAATGACGCCTGGGTCGATCGAAGCCAGCACCCGAACGGTGCGCTCGTCGCCTGGCAGCTTTACCTGCGAACCGGAGAGCGCTCGATGCTGGCTGCGAACTACGATGCCCTTGCCCGCAATCAACGCTGGTGGTGGGAAAACCGCGATCCCGATGCGTTCGGCCTATTGTCCTGCGGCACTTCCGATGTGGGCGAAGGCCTTTACAAGGGGACTGCCTTCGGCGCCCGCAATGAAACCGGCATGGACAATTCCGCGACCCATGACGAAGCGATCTACGACCCGGTCACCCGCACCTTGTCCACCTTCGATCTCGGATTGAACTGCGCAGCCGCGCTGGATGCCGAAATGCTGGCGAACATGGCGACGGTTCTTGGAAAACATGCGGACGCGCAGGAATTTACACGCGTTGCAGACCGCTGCCGGACGCTGATTTCCGAAACATTGTGGGATGAGAGCCGCGGCCTCTTCGCCAACCGCCAGCGCAATGGCGGTTTCGTCCGCTCGCTGTCCCCCACCAGTTTCTATCCTCTGCTTTGCGGGGCTGCTACGCCGGAGCAGGCCGCAAGATTGCTTGAGCACCTGAGCGACGAGACGACCTTCGGCGGGAATTTCGTCCTGCCTAACGCCGCACGCAACGACCCGGCCTTTGCCGACAACGTCTACTGGCGTGGGCGCATCTGGCCGAATGTCAACTACATGGTCTGGCTTGGCCTGCGCCGGTACGGCTTCACGGCACAGGCAAGTAAACTCGCCAGCCAGAGCTACGACCTCTTCATGACGTCCTGGAGCAGAGATCGCATCGCATCCGAGAACTATAATGCGATGACCGGCGAGGCGTTGGACCAGGGCGATACCGATCCGTTCTATATCTGGGCTGCCCTGTTGCCGCTGATGGCAACGGGTGAGATCGTTGATTTCGATCCCTGGTCTGGATGGACTATGCGCAACACCGGTCAGGACCTGTCGATCGGGCCAATGCTGTCGCCGGAGGGAATATTGCATATTTCCGTAAAGGCTGCCGTTCTTTCTATAACGATCAATGACCGGACCGTAATGCAGACGGACCTGCAGGCGACCTTCTCCCAGATCGATATCCGGGGCGGCAGGTTTGCATGCAGCATCGCGCCAGTTGCCGGCGGCGGCTTCATCGACCTGCCCGGCGTGGCCGCTAGCAACATCGCCGTCGCCCGCATGGACGGAAAGGACATCCGTTATGACACAAGCCCTGAGGGTATTCGCGTGGAGATCGCCGAAAGCGCGCAAACGCAGCAGCTGGAGATCTATTTTTCGTCGCTGGAAGCTCAGATGACACCAGGAAGACCTTGACAGAAAAAGATTCATCAATAATAATTTGTATACAAATAAAAAATGAAAAGACTGACAATAAGATCAGAGGGTTTGAACTGAGGACTGAATTGGGAAATCCATGTTTTCCGATAAGTCCTGCATCGCGATGTAGAGTGCATTGCCGTGTAGAAGCCTTGTTCCGCTGTTATTCGGGGCACGCCTTCGCTTGAGCTGAAATATCAATCGCGATTGTCGCAACGCCCCCTGATTTTGTTTTGCACGCAAACTATAATCGCGTGTTTTGCGCGCTTCCGTTTCGGCTTTGCCGATCCCGTTGAGATCGATGACCACGGTCACGATCACTTGCAACTGTGTATTTTCAAGAGGGGTGCCAAAAATGACAGAGATCACAAGACGCAATACTTTGAAACTGATGTCCACCGCGGTCCTTTTAGCGGGCGTCGGCTTTTCCAGCTTGCCGGGCAAGGCCTTTGCGGCCGGCACCATCACGGTCTTGAACTGGCAGGGATACGGCACCGACGAAGCCTGGTCCATCAAGGCTTTTACCGAAAAGACCGGCATCGAAGTTGTGCATGACTATTACAGCTCCGAATCGGAAATGCTGACAAAGCTGCGCACCAACCCTGGCGCTTATGACTTGGTCGTTCTCAACGCCGCCCGCTGCGCGCAGGCCGTTGCCGAAGATCTTCTTCAGCCGATCGATTTCGCGAAGGTTCCCAACGTTGCGACCGTCGATGACAACCTCCGCTCCAACCCGAACTTCAGCAAGGACGGCAAAGGCTACGCAGTTCCGTGGGTCTGGGGCATGACGTCGCTTGCAATTCGCGAGGGCATGCCTGTTCCCGATAGCTACGCCGTTCTGGCCGATCCGGCTTACAAGGGCCGTGTCGCCATGGACGACGACGCGATCATCAACGTTGGCGTTGGTGCTCTGATGAGCGGACAGGACATCAACGATCCCAAGGATCTGGTTGCGGTGACCGCCGCGTTGAAGTCGATCAAGCCGAACGTAAAGCTCTTGTGGTCGACGGAAGATCAGTGGAACAAGTCTTTCGCAGCCAAGGAATTTGACCTTTCTCTGTTCTGGTCGGGCGGCTCCGTGCGTTCCAAGCGCAATTCGAAACTGCCGGTGACCTTCGTCGTTCCGAAGGAAGGCGGCATCGGTTGGGTCGATGGCCTCGGCATCCCGGCATCGGCTCCGAACGCCGAGGGCGCGCTTGCCTTTGCCAACTGGTTGATCGATCCGGCATTCTATGTCGAATGGGCAACCAAGGTCGGTGCCCCGGCCTCCTCCAACTCGGCCGCTTTGGAGGCACTCCCCGCTGACGATCTCAGCCGCCAGGTGCACAAGCCCGAATATCTAAAGACGATGGGCATCATGTCGGCTCTGCCGGATGACCGCCGCGAAGCCTTCAACAATGTCTGGCAGGAAGTGAAGGCCTTCTATGCGGAATGATCCGCTGACATTGGCGTCAGCGCGCGGACCTTCGGGTCCGCGCAGTCGGCGCACGCTCCCGTCATGGGTCTCGACGACGGCCCTGCTCATGCCAACATACGGCTGGCTCACGATTGCGGTTTTTCTGCCTCTTCTGACGATGTTCGCCTTCAGCTTCCTGTCGGCAACGCCGATGGGCAAGGCGCCTATTGTCTTCACGCTCAAGCAGTACCGGGCCTTTATCGACCAGCCCTATCTGGTCGGGATAGGCATTACATCGCTGCTGATCGGTTTCTGGACGACGCTTTTTTGCGCCATTCTTGGCTTTCTGGCAGCTGTTGCGCTTGTGCGCTCGACCTTCGGCAAAACGCGCGAAATGCTGCTGATCCTTATTCTCCTGCCCTTCTGGACAAACGGTCTGGTCCGCGTCTTTTCGTGGACGATGGTGCTTCGGGAAAACGGCTTTCTGGACAGCCTGCTGCACATGGTGGCGCCCGATGCCGGATCGATCGGTTTCCTTTACACGCGCTATGCCATCGTTGTGGGCCTCGTTCACGGCTATCTGCCCTATATGATCCTGACCTGTTATATCGCGCTTTCGACGATTGATGACGCGATCATCGAGGCAGCCGCGAGCCTTGGCGCACGCTGGTGGACCATTCTTTTCAAGATTCTCCTGCCATTGGCGGCTCCCGGCCTGATTTCCGGCGCCGTACTGACGTTCATTCCGGTGATTGGCTCGTTCATGGAACCGCGCATTCTCGGTGGTCGCGTTGGGGTGACTATGGGAACGGTAATCGAGGATCAGTTCACGCAGGCGTTTAACTGGCCGCTTGGCGCATCCCTGTCGTTTACGCTGCTTGCCGTCGTGCTTGCCATTTTCGCAACCTTCTCCGGCGTCCTGCGCCGTGGCACGGCAGTGTGAGGAAACGCTGATGACATCGCTTGGCCGTTTCTATCTCATCGCCATCCTGATTTTCCTCTACACCCCCATCCTCGTCATGATGGCGATGGGCTTCAACGCCTCGCCGCTCTATGAGTTGCCTTTTACGTTTTCGACCCATTGGTATGAAGCGCTGTGGAGCAATACGGTGCTTCTGAAGGCGGGTATGAACAGCATCATCATTGCCACCATCACCGCGGTTCTGGCGACGACGCTCGGGACAATGGCATCGGTGGCGCTGTCGCGGCGCACCTTTCGCGGCAAGAGCCTTCTGCAACTGATGCTACTGCCACCGATCGCCATTCCCTGGCTGATCACCGGTACTGCAATGCTGATCTTCTTTTACTGGAGCGGGATCGGTCGCGGCATGCATGCGCTGTTGATCGGCCATGTCGCGCTTGCCATCCCTTATGTCGTCCTCGTCGTCGGCACGGGCTTCAAGACGATCCGCGCCGATCTTGAAGAAGCTGCCATGAGCCTTGGTTCGACGCCGGTCCATGCATTCTTCTCTGTGACGCTGCCGCTGCTTTATCCCAGTATTCTGGGTGCTGCTCTCTTTGCCTTTGCGGTTTCGCTCGATCAGTTCGTGATTTCCTACTTTCTCGCAACGCCCGGCTATACGACACTGCCGGTGCAGATCTATTCCTCGATCCGCAAGGGCTTCACCCCTGAAATCAATGCGATCTCGACCGTGCTCCTGCTCGGTTCAATGACCGTCATTCTGATTTTTGCGCGCTTCGCCAAGCCCGGAGACACAAGTGACAAACGTTAAAGTCGATTCCGTCGCCAAGACCTATGGCGCCACACCGGTTCTCGCCGAAATCACCACCGAATTCACCGAAGGCTCCTTCACCAGCCTTCTTGGACCATCGGGCTCTGGCAAGACCACGCTGCTGCGCATCATTGCAGGCTTTATCAAACCTGACGACGGTGTCGTGATGATTGGCAACAAGGATGTCACCGATGTACCGGTCTGGGGCCGCAATATCGGCATGATGTTCCAGTCCTACGCCCTGTTTCCACACATGACGATCGCCCAGAATGTAGCCTTCGGTCTGGAGCGGCGTGGCATCAAGGGAGCAGCAGCCCGCAAGGAAGTCGATCGCGCCCTTGAAATGGTGCGTCTTCCCGGGTTCGGCAACCGCACGCCCAAGCAGTTGTCGGGTGGCCAGCAGCAGCGGGTCGCGCTGGCGCGCGCCATCGTCATCAAGCCGAGCGTGCTTCTGCTCGATGAGCCGCTATCGGCACTGGATCGCAGGCTCCGCCAGGAAATGCAGGTGGAACTGCTGCGTATCCAGCGCGAAAGCGGCCTGACGACTATCTTCGTGACGCACGATCAGGAGGAAGCACTAACCCTATCGGACAAAGTGGCCATTCTCGACAAAGGCCGTATCGTCCAGATCGGCGAGCCGGAAACGATCTACGAAAAACCGCTGACGCGCTTTGCAGCCGAATTCCTTGGCGATTCCAACTTCCTGAGCGGAACAGTTGAAAACGGCGCCATTCGTCTGGCCGACGGCTCTCTGGTCAAAAGCACGAGTGCCTTGCCCGCAACGGGTTCCACCGTCACGCTGGCCATACGCCCGGAAAAAATGTCGATCTCGTCGGGCAATGCTGGTGAAAACACGATGAAGGCGCGTATCACCACCGTAATTTATGCCGGACCCGTGCTCTCGTATCATTTGGAGACAGCCGACGGTCTGCCACTCAAGCTGTTCTCCCAGAACCGCGACGGCACTGTGCTCAGCGAAGGTGACAACATCACCTTGAGCTGGGCTGCCGATCACACGGTCGCAGTCGCGGACTGACCATGGAAACGCTACCGTTCTCAAAAAATGCGTTGCATGTCGTCATCGATATGCAACGCCTCTTTGCCGAAGAAACCGAATGGCACACGCCGGCGATTGCTGCCATCCTTCCGAACGTTATGAAACTCACCCGGGCCAAACCCTCGGATACGGTATTCGCGCGCTTCGTCGTCCCACAAAATGCAGATGCTGCAAAAGGCGCGTGGAAAAACTACTATCGGCGGTGGTCGTCCGTTACCCTGGATGCTATCGATCCGGCCATGCTTGGTCTCGTCGCGCCGCTTGCCGCCATAGCGCATGAACGCTCCATCATCGATAAGCAAACCTACTCGATTTTCGGTTCGGAGGGTTTTTCGGAAAGACTGCGAGCCGCCGGCATCGATACGCTAATTTTTTCCGGCATAGAGACCGATGTCTGCGTATATGCCAGTGTGCTGGATGCTGTCGATGAGGGTTACCGCGTCATTCTTGCCGCCGACGCCCTGGCGAGCAGCAACGCGCAAGCTCATGACGTTGTTTTAGGGACGCTGGTCCCCAGGCTTTCGGAACAGATCGAGATTTTATCGACGGAAACCATTGTAAAGCTATGGCAAGCATGACTTTCAAAAATGGGCCATGGACTTCGTGGCGCAGCATTATTTGAGGGATACGAATGGATGTTCCTGTGAAAGACAAAGCCGGTCGGCCCAACAACGCGCCGCCATCAGGCGCGCAGACCAACGGCGGCCAGACGCAATACGCCCTCGGGGAACAGATCGGCTTTTATCTGCGCCAGGCCAACCAGCGCCATGTCGCCATTTTTGCAAGCCTGATTTCGGAAAAGCTGACGACCACCCAATGGGCGGCGCTCGTGAAGCTCAAGGATTTGCAACCGTGTTCGCAAGGCAACCTTGGACGCGAGACGGCGATGGACATGGCAACGATCAAGGGTGTCGTCGATCGCCTCGTCAAGCGCGGCCTGGTCCACACGGAACCGGATCCGGCCGACGCGCGCCGGCTGGTTTTGACCCTCACGGTTGAAGGCGATGCAACGGTAGACCGAAATCTCTCGATTGCCTTGGAAATTTCGCAGGAAACACTGCGCACGCTGACACCAGCAGAGCGGATGATGCTGATGGAACTGCTTCAGAAGATCTGTTGATCAAGCTTCACCGCCAGAATTTGAAGAGACTTTAATGTTTCAGTACACTCATGACGAAATGGCGTTGCTCGTCGATCAGATGACGGCAGCGGAAAAGGCCGATCTTTTGAGCGGCCGGGGCCTTTGGAAGACGGCTTCTATCGAAAGGCTTGGCATTCCGTCCATCCTGATGACCGACGGCGCCTACGGCGTTCGATACTCGACAACGCAGATCGGTGCAGGCGATAGCGACGACAACAGCCTGCAGGGGTTTCTGGCGCTGGTCAACCAGCAAGCCGAAGAAGCGGGAAACATGTTCGGTGCAACGCGGCCCGCCACCTGTTTTCCCAATGGTAATCTCCTCGGCTGCTCATGGGACGTAGACCTTGCTTACCGCATGGGGGCGGCCCTTGCGGCGGAGTGTCAGCACTTTGGGGTCCACTTGCTGCTCGGGCCGGGGATCAACACGAGGCGCACGCCGCTTGCCGGCCGTGCCTATGAGTACTATTCCGAAGACCCAGTCATCAACGGCGACCTTGCCGCAGCCTTGATCCGCGGCATGCAGGACAACGGCGTTGGCGCATCGCTGAAACACTTCGCCTGCAACAATTCCGAGATCGAACGTACCACGACCAGCTCCGATGTCGATGAGCGTGCCTTGCGCGAAATCTATCTGGCCGGGTTCGAGCGGGCGATCGAAAAAGGCAAGCCATGGACGGTGATGAGCGCCTACAATCCGGTGAACGGCATTCATGCGACGCAAAACTCCTGGCTGTTGACGGCCGTGCTGCGCCACGGATGGGGCTATGACGGGCTCGTTCTTTCCGATTGGCATGCGATCAGGGACAGGCCTGCTTCGCTTGCAGCCGGAACCGATCTCGACATGCCGGAAAGCAAACCGCGCAAGGCGCAGCTTCTTGCTGCGACCGAGGCCGGCAGGATCGACTGGGAAACCATCAACGCGTCATGCGTGAGAGTGCTCGATCTGGTCCAGCGTTGCAAAGCGAACGAGAGGCCGGGCATTCCGGCTGATCTCGAAGCTCACCACATGCTTTCCCGCCAGGTCGCTGCGGAGTCAATCGTTCTGCTGCGCAACGAAAACGCGGCTTTGCCGCTCGACGCGAACGTTTCACCTCGAATCCTTGTCGTCGGCAATGGGGCAATCTCGCCGACCATTCAGGGCTCCGGCTCGGCGACCACCAATCCTTATCGGGTCGACATTCCGTTCACGCAGATTTGCAATCGAGCCGGCGGGAACTGCGCCATTCGGCACTTGCCATTCGACGTTGAGACCACGACAGCTGCGGCATCCGCCATCGATGCTGTTTTGCGCGCGGCGGCAGACAGTGATGTCGTCGTGGTGTTCACCGAAAACGAAAAGGGCCGTAACGGCGAAGGCAATGATCGCGATACGCTGAAGTTATTGAGAGGTCACGATGACCTCATCAGCGCGCTTGCCGCCGCCGGCCGGCGCGTGGTCGCCGTGCTTTCGATGCCGGATACGGTGGAGATGCCCTGGCTGCACGAGGTGGATGCGGTTCTCGCCTGCTTTTTCCCAGGCCAAGGCGGTGGCGAGGCGATCGCCCGCGTGCTTTTCGGCGACCAGAACCCTTGCGGCAAGCTATCCGCCAGCATGCCCGTTCGGATCGAGGATATCCCGGGTTGGCAAACCTATCCTGGCGAACATGGCCGCCACGTCTATAGCGAGGGCATCTTCGTCGGATACCGCTACTACGACCTGAAGGCAATAGCACCGGCTTTCCCTTTTGGACATGGCCTTAGCTACACGACATTTTCATATGAGAACATGTCGCTCGATCAAGAGAAGATCGAGCCTGGAAGCCGCTGCACCGCAACCGTCACGATCCGCAATACCGGCCAGGTTGCCGGCAAGGAAATCGTTCAGCTCTATGTGCGACCGGTCAAACCCGGCTTGAAGCGCCCGATCCGGGAATTGAAGGCATTTTCCAAAGTGCACTTGGAGCCCGGAGAAGCAAAAATGGTTGAACTCCCGCTACACCCGCGCGACTTCCAGTATTTCGACGTATCACACTCCAACTGGGTGCTGGATGCAGAGTCTTTCGTCATCGAGATCGCATCATCTTCGCGCGATGTTCGCCTAAGCAGTAGCGTTGCCTGTGAACGTCAAACCTTTCCTCCGAAAAAGCTCTCACCACAGTCTTCGCCATCACTTGTTTTTTCCCATCCCCGGGCTGAAAATGTTCTAAAAAGCTTCCTTGTCGCGAAATTATTGCTTTCTAACGAGGAAGCAGTGGCCATTCTCGATCAAGTGCGCGGGTCTTTCCTCGGCTTCTACGATACGCTGAGTTGGTTCGTGGGCGACAGCGTACCCGAAGCCGCAATCGCAGCGATTCTAGAAGAACTTAATGAAAAGCAGCATGAAAATCTTTGATAATGCTCAATAAGGTCTGATTTGCCGAATTGGCTGGGTCGCGTTTCGCCAAACCAAAACTCTCGCCTTGAAGGGAAATGAACCGCCGACATAGATGTCTGCCGGTCCTGCGCCTCCACCGGCACCGAAGGAACTGGCCGACCGGAACCGAGTGGTAACGCTACATTAGATTTCAGCCATCAAGACGCGCGTCATCGTCCGAATCAGGCGCTCACGGCTGGATGTTGCTCTGCGCCGAGCCGGGTCAGCGACGACCGTATCACGGCCGACCTCGGGATAAACGACAGCGTCGCCCCGTTTGCTGGGAGTATGTATGCTCGTCCGGTCGCGGCGAACTTGCCTTGCACGCGGTGTCAGACAATTGCGGAGGTGCTGGCCGGGCAGAACCGCTCTTGAAGAACGGCGCGGGCACCGTCGCATCCGCAGCAACGCGGGACCGCCTGGACAAAATGGCGGAGTTTCTAACTGGCGGTACGCCCGTCGATGGAGAGAGCGCTCGAGCGGCCGCGTTCGAAGAAGCCGCCGTCCTGATCGACGCGATCGATCTGCGTTTTCCCCGCGCGGGCCAGTCTGGAGACATTTTGGCTGAAGGAGTGAGAAACATGGAACAGACCGAAACTCCCCAGGAGCCGAGCGCGATGTCGGGCAGCACGGCCATCGCCTATGCGATCGGCCTGCCGCTTTCGCTGCTGGGATTGATCTTCCTGCCGGCCGGCACGATCGCTTGGCGTCCCGGATGGATATTCCTTGCAGTTCTGATATTGGGCTTTGGCACTTCGGCGCTGGTGCTCGCCCGGGTTAATCCTGTGATCTACCGCGCGCGCAGCCGGATTCAGACGGGCACAAAAAGCTGGGACAAAGCACTGCTTGCAGTCATCCTGCCAGCGATGATGGCGGTCCTAGCGGTCGCGGCGCTCGATGCCGGGCGGTTCCATTGGTCGGCTGTTCCGCCTTGGGCGATACTGTCGGGTTATGGATGTGTACTGGCGGGCATCGCGGGGACGGCATGGGCGCAGGCGGTGAATCCGTTCTTCGAGCCGGGCGTGCGGATCCAGTCCGAGCGGCATCAGCGTGTGATTGACGTCGGTCCCTACCGTTTCGTGCGCCACCCCGGCTATGTCTCCGCGCTGTTCCTATTCTTCGGTATGGCGCTTGCTCTGGGCTCGTTTTGGGCGCTCGCTCCCGCTGCGCTGGCGGCAGTGCTACTCGTCTTGCGCACGTCATGGCAAGACCGACTGTTGCGGACCGAGCTTCCTGGATATGACGATTATTCCCGTCGGGTGCGATCCAGGTTGGTCCCCGGCGTCTGGTGAAGGCCGGGAACGGGCTGCTGGGCTGTTGCATCATTTCTCCATCTTCGCTCTATCGCCTGACTGACATCACGACGCGACCCAGCAGGAGCAGAGCGCCGGAAACAGCGATCAGGGCAGCTCTCAGTTCAACTCGGAATCGCAATGAATTGGTAGTAGGACCAGACCACGACGAGCGCTGCAATGCTGGCGAGCCAAGCCAGCGCCTTCTTCGTCCCGGGTGTGACCGTCCTCGGTTGCTTCTCTGGCTTGCGAAACTTGATGATGTTGTGATCGTTCATGTTGATCCTCGTAGAAATGCCGAACTCCATACCACAGGAAACCGTACAGGCGGAGCACTTCTCAGTGCTCCTCCTTCGAGGGCGTGCCGTTCGAAAGTGATTAGTCGATTTTGCCGATGCGGCAAGGACAAGCGCTTGTCTGTCCTGCAGCGTCCTGCCAAAAAACAGGACCTCGATCAGAGAAGGCGTCGTGATCGTCACTGATCGACGAATTTCGCGCCGAAGGCGGGGTGAAGTCCCTCATTGACATGCCTTAGCCCGGCACTTGCAAAACGAGCAATTCAGAGCGGCACGTGAGCGTCTGTCCTTCGGATGGTTGCAAAGCGGCGCGAGTGTGGCTGAGGACAATCTTCGTCTGGATGCGGAGGTCTCACTGCATCGGTTCTCGCTCGAAGATATCGACCTATGTGCCCGCAGCGTGGAGACGCTCGTCAACTTCAGGCCATAGTCCAGGCAGCGCGCAGCGGCTTCTCAGGTAAAGTGAACATTTTTGAATTCAGAGGGTTAATATCAGATCTATATCAAGAGGCACTGCCGTGGACTTCGTGCAGATGGTTCGACCGCTTGAAATCTGGTTCCGGACATTCGTGTTGAGCGAATGGACGTTCTACCAGTTCGGGATTATCACGGCCGGGTACATTTTCGCCTCCTTCATCGCATCCAGAACCGAGCCGGCGATGGAAACCAGGGCCCGGCGCATCAAGGGCAACCCAGATCTGTTGCGCGTCATCATTGCCTTCATGCGCCGCCTGAAATGGCTTTTTCTGATTCTTTGGCTGTGGCTTGCGAGTGTCATCCTCACGCAGGGCACCTGGCCCTCGCAGCGCTGGCTGGTCTCGACGGCGCTGTCCCTGACGGTCGCCTGGTTTGTAATTTCCGTGCTAACCAAGATCATCCGCAACCCAACCTTATCGCGCCTGGTAGCCATCGTTAGCTGGGGGTATCTCGCCCTATACGCCACCGGGCTTGACGGTCCTGTCCTGTCGACGCTGGATGGTGCCGCCGTCAATCTTGGCGCGATGCGTCTCTCTCTGCTGATCGTCCTAAAGGCGGTTGTTCTAACAATCGCCCTGATCTGGGTCGCAGTGCTCATCGGCAATGTGCTTTCCCATTGGGTCCAGCGTTCGGGCGACCTGTCGCCGTCGTTCAAAGTGCTGATCAGCAAGGTCATCAAGATCGTTCTCATCATGATCGCCGGCGCGATCGCATTGTCCGCGACGGGTATCGATCTCACGGCGCTAACTGTCTTTTCGGGGGCTGTCGGTGTCGGAATTGGCTTCGGACTGCAGAAGGTAGTGTCCAATTTCATTTCCGGGATCATCATCCTGCTCGACAAGTCGATCAAGCCCGGCGACACGATCACGCTCGGCGACACGTTCGGATTCATTCGCGATCTGCGTGCACGTTTCGTGTCGGTCATTACCCGCGATGGGAAAGAATACCTTATCCCCAATGAGGACTTCATCTCGCAGCAGGTGGTGAACTGGTCCTTTTCCAGCGACTACGTCCGCATCGATGTCGATTTTGGCACGTCGTACGATAGTGATCCGCATGAGGTGGCGCGGATCGCCATCAAAACTGCATCGGCCGTTCCCCGCGTCGCCAACGACTACAAGGCCCCGGTCTGCTGGATGACGGCGTTCGGTGCCTCCTCGCTGGATTTCCGCCTGCGCTTCTGGATTTCCGATCCGGCAAACGGTCTGACCAATATTCGCGGCCAAGTCCTTATGGCATTGTGGGATGCCTTCAAGGAGACGGGGATAACCATCCCATTCCCGCATCGAGAAATCATCATGAAGACGCCTGTGGAGATTCAACGGCCGCAGGGGACAGGGAGTTGAAGGCGGACCAGCCCGAAGCCATCCGCCACCGAGCGTGACTTTCAAGCGGCCATCACAACCTGATGATGATAGTTGACCCCGCTCAGGGTCCCCTTCGCCCTCTGTTTACATCCGGCCGCCGCCGCTGGGCGGCGGCCGGATCTTAAAGCCGGATATCCCAAAGGGAAAATCTGGCTTCCAGGAGCACGTCCTTGCTCTCCGGAAGGCCGACATCGCGACGCATGCGATTTGATAGATGCGAGATCTGGTTCGTTTGACGACGCCTCAAAGCGGCCCGAAACAACGCGCGCGCAGTCTTCCAGGTGCCGAATTTCAGGCACAGTTCATCCACCGTTGTCGTCAGGGTATCAACATTTGTAAATTGTGCTTCGCGCATAACTTTCTCTCCCGGCGCAATTACGCAGCCAGGTCCTCTCGAAGGTCAAAAAAGACGCGCGGATGCGGACGCAGAAATGCGAACAATCGTTCCGTCAGCCGGTCACGTCAGGTCAGTTGGGAAAATGCCAAGTGGCAAAAATCCGTGGCTTAAAAGCCTCGGGAGCAAGATTGGCTTGAGGTATATGCGTGACGCATCGAAACCAAAAGAGCCGTTCCGCTAAAGAGGCGCACTGCCATTCGAATAAAATCCATGTCAAGCCTCCTCTGCTTTAAATTGCGAACGATGCCAAAATACATGAGGCTGGTTGATCGGCAAGTACACAATTCCGGCTTGTAGAAATAGCGCGCTGTTAGTTGCGGCAATGCAACACTAGCCGATGAGGCTCATGAGGCGCGGCAAAATCACGAATTAGCCTGGTGAGCTTCGGCCGCGCTCCAGCCCGAAACATCCTCTGGTTCTTCCGCGCGTGAAGCCGATGCTCATTGCGACCTGTGCCAGCGCCAATTGCTCCCCCAGACGCTGGCAATCTTTGATTAGCGTTCCGATAATGGCCCGAACATCGCCGTCATGAAAAGCCAGCGCGGCTGCGATCTCATCAACCGGTTCGGAATATAGACTATCGTGCGCAGCTGCGACCCCACAATGCCTCGCGCTTGGAAGGAGAGGACGTTCGCTGGAGTCATGCGCTCAAGGTCACCCGGCAAAACGGACTTGTTCGCAAATTTGACAGTGTCTACGAAGCACAGGGCTTCCTGGAAAAGGAGTGGCCGCGAAAACGCGGTGAGCATCACGACCGCGCGCTGGTGATGTGTCGAGGCACGCTTGGTCGCATGACACTGCCCACCCTTGCACGCGAAGCTTTCGCTGCGGCATGTTGGGAAGCTGGCATGGTGGTGGAAACAGTTCGTCCTCGGCAGGCCCAGCCGAAAAATCACCCTTCACTGACCGCATGGAACCGAGACAGAGCACCGAGTTGCAGGCTCAGCCAAGGAGGTGAGTATGACACAGGCTGTCTCGACGTCTATCACAAGACGCAGTGTGGTCGCAGGGCTGACACTCACCGCCGCGGCCGTGGCTGTTTTGGCAGGGACCGACAACGTGCGGGCCAACCAAACCATGCCTGAGAAGAGTCTGTACGAGCGACTGGGGGCGTCTTCGCCATCGCGGCGGTGGTGGATCACTTCAGCGATGCGGTCGTCAAGAACGTTGGCCAGGAGTCCAAGAACTCCCAATTGCGGGAATGGCACACCAAGAATCTCGGAAGGCTGCCCGGCCTGAAGTTCATGCGGACACTGTGGGTCTGCGACGTTTCGGGTAGGCCCTTCAAGTTCAAGGCCACCAAGCCCGGCACGACGCCGCTCGGTCTTGAGGGGGCCCACCGGGACCTCCGAATCTCCTCCGAAGAATTCGATGAGGTTGCGGCGGAGCTTGGGCGAACCCTGGACTTCTTCAAGGTCGCTGCGGGCGAGAAGGACGAAGTCCTGGCAGCCTTCGCCGCTCACAAAGACGAGGTAACCACCGGTTAGATTCGTGACCGCTAACGCGGCTGAAGTGGCGTGTGTTCCCAGTCTCGGACGAGTTGGAAAACGGTCCGGCGAAACTAATGGATGCTCCTGGCCATGCAAATGGTCTCGACTCCGCTGTGGCCAGCGCATCGGTTCGAACATGCATTCATGTCATCGCCCGAGCGGCGACCTAAGGTTCAACGATAAAACTTGACCCTACCCACTGACATATGCCGTCTTTTACGGCACGGTCACCCGGGTTTTCATGCGAATTCCCACAAGAGTGCGCCGGCCCCCCCGTCGCAACTCTACTCTTGAAACTCCCATGCAACCCCGGCATGTTTCGTGATGCAGACGACTGAATAACTTAGCGCCTTCGGGCGCTTTTTTTCGTTTTCGGATCAGCGGCTTCACGGGGCTCCCACCGACATAGATCAGCATCTGCCTAGGAACTAATATTCAGGCAGAGAGTTAGATTCTCACTCCTTGGAGGAGATTCAAAATGCTCATACATCAAACTGAAAACTGCAGTGAAACACGCTGGCGAAATCCGGTGATGGTTCAGCTACGATTCGGATTCCCGGAAGAGATCGATGGGCCTCTTAAGGCGCTCAACTGCCTGGTATATCGATGGCCCGTGCTCGGCGGTGAGGACTACAGCCGCGCCAAGGAAATGTGTATGGCGGCGCTTGGCGGCCGCATCCCATGTGGATCCGCACGTACCGCGTTTGTCGCTGCGGCGAAAGAGGCAGAGGCGCTGGCTGGCGCTGAGAACGCCCACCATCCGATCAAGAGGCCACAACGAGAGCGAAGCGCAGGCGCCAGGTCATTGCATCGCCCGTAGGGGCCTCGCCAGCGGCTACCTGAGTGGGCCTGACACCGAATATGGACGGTGAACCGAGGAACCAGCGCTTGGCCTTCAACGGTTCTACGGTGCGACGTCCCCTAAATACGCACCGAGAATGGAGCCAGCGCTTACTGCCACTGAGCGCTGGCTTTCTCGCGGCTAACTGGTCCTGGGATCTCGACACCTTTATGCGCTCACATGACACGGAACGATCGGACTCCGCAGGCGTTTGCCGTAGGCAAGGAGTGTGACCGATGAAGAAAAAGATGGTGGAAGCAACGGTAAAGGTCCGCGGAAAACGCGTCCCTGTTGGGATCATGAATACGAAACAAGCGCTGGATATGCCGACGGAAGAAGGAATGAAATTCAGCCACCCCGACGGCAAGCCGGGAGAGACGGATGTTCTCCTTAACCGCAACGAGCTCAAGGAGACGCTCAAGCGGAAATGAGGTGGAATAGCAGCCAGCCGGCGGCGCGTGTGGGTCTGTTGGTATCGTCGTCGTCACGGCGCCGAGCAGCTTCGCGCCTCCACGATACTCACAAGATGCCGGTCGACGCCAAAGCCAAGGGGCTGGCTTTCGACCTGAACGCTGCCCGGTGATTGCGGCGGCGAGTTCGAGGGCGACTATGTCAGTGTACGCTACGACTGCGATCTTGCTCGTGGTAGGTACGACCAGAGACCGCAAAAAATAGAGCAATTTGATCGCTGCCTTCGCTGGCATTCGAAAAGCGGTGCAGAATGCACTCCCGGGCCGCCGGAATTGAGATTTACGGGTCCGTCACAAGCGTAACCATTTCACTTGGGAGGCGGAAGTCAGGACTGCGGTCTTGCCCGTACATCCTTCACGACCTCCTCGATAGCGGGCAATAGCTCCTCTGCGGTCCACCCGGCGCCCGAGGCTTCATCGAGAAGGCTGACGACAACCGGGCGAACGACCTCCTCACATTCCAAAGCGCGGTTCATATCACCGATTACGTGATTTGGTGCCGAAATTTGCATGTGTGACTCCTTCGATCTCACAATGCTCGCAGAACCGATTCGTTCCTTTAGTTGAAGGCGCAAGACCGAAGAGTGCAGGACCCGATCTGCTCTGCGCCATCAGGCGGAGCGGTGCCTAATCTGACCCATTTTGCCCGATGCGGCTGGCTTCCCGCTATTGAAAAGGCACCGCTTCGATCACACGTCTTCTAAAAAAACGCGTCGAAAGGAGGAACGCTATCGATGACTGCGCAGATCTTCAGCGCGCACGATCAACCTTTGTCGCCCGAAGATTTGAACTTTTGCAAGGCAGCCTTCGATCAGATTTGCCGGGCGCAAAGAGTGGACCCCACAACCGGCGAGGCGAACGACATGGCAGTGCTGGTCATCGAACTATACCGGCAGGGTATTCGTGATTGCGATCAACTCGCCAGTTTGATCGGGAAGGCCGACGAAGAGCATCATCGAAAACGCGGTGCGCTTGCTGCAAACTATCCGAGCGGTGAAGAGGTCCGAGGTTAGTAATTCTGCGAATAGACGAGGTTGCAGAATTCCTGCACAACAACATAGGTTCGGGAGGGGATAAACTTTCGGGCGGGGTTTGTTGCACCCTAGCAGTCGGAACGCGCGGAAACGTTCCGGCTGCTCAACTGCATATCCGGCTTGCGACGGTCACGATCGGGGCGTACATTGGCGTCAGGTAGTCCCTCGCGCCGTTGACCACGGATGTACTGGCAGCGGCGTGAGGCGACAACACGAGGTCGGGTTTGCCCGGCCTTTTTTGTTGCGTGCTCAAAGCCGATCGAACGATTTCGGTCCTCACGCGTTTGCTGATGGAAGCAACAGACTTATAGTTGCATCCACGACTCACGGAACGCGAAGATGGACGCGCGGCCAACATTCCTTTCTTGCCTCGCATTGAACGCAAGTTCCGTGTTCAGGAAGCTATCTTTCGAGCAGTATGGAGCGCTGTGCTATCGCAGGAACAAGCCCCGGCGCGAGATCGAGGTCTTGCTCATCACGAGCCGTGATACCAGTCGCTGGGTAATTCCAAAGGGCTGGCCGATGCCCGGAAAAGAGCCGCATGAGGTGGCTGCCAGGGAGGCGTTTGAGGAAGCCGGCGTTCGAGGAAAAACAAAGAAAAAACCACTCGGCTACTTCAGCTATCTAAAAAAGCTGGACGACGGTAGCATGTCCCTTTGTCTGGTTCAGGTCCACGCGATGGAAGTGGATGAGGAGCTTGATAGGTTTCCGGAGAAGGGACAGCGTCAGGCAGAATGGGTGACCTGTTCGGAGGCAGCAGCGCGCGTGATCGAGCCCGAACTCAAGGGCCTCTTTCGCCTGCTTGACGGGCGCCTGGCCCATAAATAGGTATTGGGATGGACGATCACGTCAGTTTAGTCGTATCTCGGTTTTCGCCTTCAGTTTTTCCAGACGGCGCGTAGCGTACTCCCTCGCTTCGGCCTCCGTGCGAAAAGATCGATGTTCGCTGTGATCCTCAACGATAATTGAGACCTGCCAAGAGTCCTTGCTGCGACTGACGTCGACCCTGATTTTTGTTCGATCCACCATTTGCAACTGCCCCCACCCAGCAAAAGCAAGCGCAACCATAGCACGAGCAGGATGTATAAACCCCTGCCATTTTGGGGGATATTCATCCAATTTTGGCGTTGTCTCGAATTCTTCAGGCAGCATATCCGTGCGCGACGGCGCGGTGGCTTAATAATAGTTTAATAAAACTAGCAGAGAAGACTCCAGTATTGGCGAAAGCCAGTCTCATATTATGATGATATTGGAGATCGAGAATGAATTGGCATCTGGTGACTCAGAAAAATGGCAAGACGGCGCTCATTGATCTGGCAAAGGTAATGTACATAATCGCGGAGGCCGACGGTTGCACCGTTCATTTCCAACTGGAAGCGGAAAATTCCAGCGGCAAACGCAGCCCCAAAGCCATGACCATCAAAGACAATTTCGAGGAAATTGGCAAAGTCCTGATGGGTAGGAAGTTTCTTCGGGCCGCATAGCTCGCAACTTCTGGCCGGCAACTAACGGCGACAATTAATGCGCTCGGCCGGCTGGTACCACAGGATTACCATGCTGGCCGAACCGTGCGACGTTCTGCACGTCTTGGATATGCCGGGCGTTGCGTCGCCCGGAATTCGTCACCACCGACATGGCAGTGGCACGAAATGGTCTCTGGCGTAGGTCAAGATCACGCCGATGGCGGACTGAGTTCTCCGGCGCAAATGCCTAAAACAGCAAATAGGTAGCGAACCTGTGAGAAGTCTATTACAGTTTCCTCGAGGCAATGGAGGTTGCCTTGAGGAGGATCGATCTTATGAGCGAAAGAGCTTTCGGTTTCTTGCTGGCCGCTGAAATGTCCGCCCTTTTGTGGGTCGCAATATTCGTGGTGGCCTTCTCGACATCGTAGATAAAAGGTGCGATGGCGCGTCACAACTTCTGACCGAGCGATCTCACCGGTCGCTCGAACCCGAGCGAAATCAGTTCGTCCGATCAAGGCGCAAAATAACGTCTCGATGTTGACGGGAAACGGGTGTCAATGAAGCCTAGTGCCCTTGGTGGGTGCCTGTGACTCAAATGAAATTTTGTGTGAAGGCTCCTCGGCCAGATCCATAATGAAATCCTCTGCCATATCGGCCAACGCCATTGCCACGGCGGCGGGATGCCAACCCTTCTTACAAAGCTCAATCATCATCGAGTGGAAGGTTCTTTCGACGTCTGCTCTGCAGGGCGAGCTGCTCAGGTCGAATTTAATTTCATTGGTATCGATAAGAATTTTTGCCATAATATATCCCCCTGGCAGGCCACGCTCTCGCCCCCCCATGGGATAACGTCGAACGTTGGCACGCCTTCACGAACGGCTTGATGATGCCGTTGCCGTTCCTGTCCGGCGACAGGTCGCGATGGCCGTACCGTTTGATGTCGTGGAATTCAGCCGTCAGTTCGCGCATCCGCCGTACCAGCGCAATGATGGCGTTGACGTCCGGACGGCGGGCCGCATTGACGCCGCCCACCATGGAAATTCCGCAGGAGATCGAGTTGAACCCGGCGGCATGGACGCCGACAGCCGCCCATCTCTGCCCGGCCGTCCTGATTGATGATTTCGTTATAACAATGTCGGACCGACCATTGCACTCCTGAACGGCGGGGATGTCAGCCACACCTGCCCCCTACCGGGAGGCGTAGCGGTGACACGCACGACGCCAAGCGTCGTTTGTCTGCGAACAGCAACAAGTACCTCTTTTTCTGGTGGCTCGTTGCGCGCTGAAAAGCGCTATCTTTGACTGTCGCCCCGCAGCTTCGGCCCTATGAAACTGAACGGCGACACGAGGCCTGACCTGCCGAAACGCGATCAGGCCTCACCCAAAGGGCGCTTGGCACACTTCAAAGTCGTATAGTTTTAACAAATGCCCACTATCACAACCCCATGAGCTATGACTGGGACGGGAAGCGCACAAAGCGGATGAACATCCTTCAGAGCATCGCCTTTGGGGTGGTGATCGCTTGCCTGCGCGTTCCTCGCGGCGGCAATCGCCGGAAGCTATTCAGCGCGGGGTCGCACCTAGATATGGCGTCTGACATTATAGAAACATCAGCCGCACCAAAACTGATCTGCTTCTCATGGCTTTGTTTAGCGGCACGTCGCCGATGCGAGTGATCTCGTCAATTCGACATTCGCGAGAACCGAAAAACCGTGCATCTGGACGAACTTCATGCCCTCTTCGAGCACCTTCACTCGGTGCCCGGTTTCGCGGCCACTCTTAAAGCGGCGAGGGCAAGGCGAAGTTGGCTCTTCCAGAGAATAAGGATGCTCTCTTCGTCGAAGGACGATAACGTATATCCGGGGGCGGATTCTAACAAAAAACCCAGACGCCAATAACCGTTCGCTCACAGGTGACCATCAGCTTGGCAAGGGCAATTTCGGCATCGATGGTAACGAACGCGCTGATGAACTCACGGAACATGGACGCCTCGCAATGCAAAATTCCGCACGCATTTGTTTCATGAACCGCGTGCCCAACTGAAACATCTGCGGCCGCAATGCTTCCATGAACAGCACAATCGAAAATTCACGGAAGTTGGACGACACTTGCTCTATGGTGCTTCCGCAAGTTCATTCATTCGCTTTACTCTACGCGAGAAAACTGACTGTGAGGCCGTCCCTTGACACAACGACATCAAAGCTATCTCCGGGAGCGTATGACGATTCTTGGTGATCTTGAGGTCACCTCATTTGTTCCTTGGATCCAGCGCTACGCGGCAAAGCTTGGTCTTTCCGAGACGATTTCGCATGCCAGCGCTGATCGGATCGAGCTCGAACTCGCCGGCCCCGAGGAACTGATAGATATGATGGAAATGGGCTGTACGCTCGGCCCCATAGACGTCTGGGTCGAGATCATAGAGCGAAGACCGGTCGCGGGAGAAAACTGCTAAGCAAGACACACATCAGTTGCCGCCATTGAGCCTGTGCACTTTATTTAATCATTGTTGCCATTGCGAAATGTTTATGCAAACGTAGCAACCGCTGAGCAAACGGCTAGAGACGGAGACGTCTTGCTTACACTCGGCAAGATATTGAGATTGTTCAGAAAGTCCACCCATGCACTCCGATACGACCGGCTCTTGGACGCCAGTCGCCCTTTCCGCTGACCTGCCGGCGGGAACCGTCATTCCGGCACGCATTCCTGCCGGATCGATTGCCCTCTGGCGCAGTGAGAGCGGGCGCCCGGCCGCTTCAGCCAATCGCTGTCCTCATCGCGGCATGAGCCTCTCCCATGGCTTCGTGCGCGGCGAGGCGCTTTCCTGCATCTATCATGGCTGGAGCTATGCGCGGGCCGGAAACTGTCTTCGCATTCCCGCCCATCCCGGGCTGACGCCGCCGGAGGCGATCCGGGTCAAGACCTATCCGGTCGAGGAGACAGGCGGCGTGATCTGGGTTGCCATGGGCGAGCCTTCCTCAACGCCGCCGAAGCTCGAAGGCCTGGTTGCCTTGCGCTCCCTGACCGCGGATGCCGGCATCGAGGCGATAGAGGCTGCGGCCGGCGCCAAGACGAGCCCCGAAGGTCTTATCGAACCCGCCGCAAACACCGAAACTATCTGTCTGCTTTTGTCCGAACAGGAAGGCGGGCAGACGCTGATCCACGTGCTGCTGAAGGGGGAAGCCGTCCCCACCGTGCGCATCGCTGCCTCGCGGGCAGCCGAAAGCCTACGCCGCAAGGCCGAGGATCTTCAGGAGAAGGGGATCGGTCAATGACCATGCAAGCAATGATCGACGAATGGTATCCTGTCGGTCTCTTCAGCCAACTTGATCTCGCGGGTCGGAAGACTGCTTTGATGGGCGAGCCAATCGACGTGGCATGCGATACAGATGGAAACGCCAGAGTAATCGGCGGAAGCGGACGTGTCCTGCCCGTACGCGTGCGGTACGGTCATGTCTGGTCGTCTCTCGGCGAGCCGAAGAAGGAGCTCTTTCCACTCCCCGAGGCCGATCAGCCCGGCCGCCGCTTTGTCGATGTCGGCGTCGTGCGTGTACGTTGTTCGCCGCTGCGCGCCGTCGAAAACTTCCTCGACATCGCACATTTCCCCTTTGTGCACACCGACATCCTCGGCGCCGAGCCCCATACGGAAGTGCAGAACTACAAGGTCGAAATCCGCGAGGACGTCGACGAAGTCTGGGCGACACAGGTGAAATTCTACCAGCCGCAGGCGGCCAAATCGGCAAGCGGCGGCATCACCACCGAGTACATGTACCGCGTGCCCGCCCCGACCTGCTCGGTGCTCTACAAGACCTGCCCGCCACGCCCGAGCGAGTGGGATGTCATCACGCTCTTCGTGCAGCCGCTGGCGGAAGACCTCTGCGACGTCTGGCCGTGGATGGCGCTTTTCGACGACGAAACCTCGATGACCGATCTCATTCACTTCCAGCAGACGATCTTCCTGCAGGACCGCTCGATCCTAGAAAACCAGATCCCCCGGCTGTTGCCGCTCGATCCCGGCATGGAAATCCCGACGCGGGCGGACCTCACCTCCGTCGCCTATCGCCGTTGGCTGAAACGCCACAACTACACCTATGGCGCACAGCTGGTGGCGCAATGAAGCTCTACGACTACATCCTCTCGCCCAGCTGCTACAAAGTGCGCCTTATGGCCGCGTTGACCGGCGTAAAGCTCGAACTGCGCCCTGTGGATTTCCACCCGGGCGCCGAGCATCGCGGTTCCGAACTGCTGGCGCTCAATCCCGCCGGCTCGATCCCGATTCTGGAGGACGGCGATCTGCTGCTGACGGAATCCTCGGCCATCCTCGTCTATCTCTCGACACAAGCCGCGCCGGAATGGCTCGCTGGCAGCAAGCCGGAAGAAGCGGCGCGGGTGCAGCAGTGGCTGTCTTTCTCCGGCCGGCTCACCGCAAGCCTCGGCGGAGCGCGGCTGCATGAGATGCTGCTGCGTCCCGGCGATATCGGCGCGCTGCAGGCGCAAGGGGTCGCTGCCCTTCGCGAGCTGGAAGCCGGCCTTGTCGAACAAGCCGAGCGCGGCATGCGTTTTCTTGCCGCAGACCGGCCGACGGTTGCCGACATCGCCTGCTTCCCCTACGTCGCGCTGGCTCCCGATGGCGGCGTGTCGCTCGATCCCTATCCCGCGATCCGGCTCTGGTCGCGCGCGCTCCGTGCCCTCGACAACTTCATCGAGATGCCAGGCATTCACCGGCTGCACGAATTGAAGCCCGAACCGCATATCGAACCGGGCGAGGCATGACATGACCGGCTACCTTCTGAAGAACTGCGCAGCCGTGGCCGTTGACGAGGGCAAGGGCCCGGTCGTGCATCGCAATGTAGATCTCCTGACGAAAGGGCCAGCCATCCAGGCTATCGGCGAAAATCTCGGGGCAACCGCGCTTGCGGCCGGCACGACCGTTCAGGACGCTACCGGCTGGTTCGTATACCCCGGCCTCGTCAACACCCACCATCATTTCTTCCAGTGCTTCGTGCGCAACCGCGCCGATCTCGACTGGACGAAGCTCTCGGTCATCGCGTGGCTGGACCGCATCTATCCGATCTTCTCGCAGCTCAACGAGGAATGCTTCTACCATTCCTCTGTCACAGCTATGGCCGAGATGATCAAGCATGGCGGCACCACCGCCTTCGACCACCAATACAATTTCCCCCAGCATGCCGGAAAGCGGTTGATCGATCGGCAGTTCGAGGCGGCCGATCTCTTCGGCATGCGCTTCCATGCCGGCCGCGGCGGCAACACCCTGCCGAAGTCGGAAGGCTCCACCATCCCCGACGAGATGCTGGAGACGACCGACGAGTTCATCGCCGATTGCGCCCGCCTCATCGACACCTATCACGATACCAGCCCCTTCAGCATGCGCCAGGTCGTCGTCGCGCCCTGCCAGCCGGTCAACTGCTACCGCGAGACTTTCGTTGAATCGGTGGCGCTGGCACGCGATCGCGGCGTCATGATGCACACCCATGTCGGAGAGGGCGAAAGCCCGGTCATTCAGGCCCGCCACGGCATGCGCACCGTCGACTATCTGGAAGAGCTCGGCTTTGCAGGTCCCGATGCCTTCTATGCCCATTGCTGGGAACTGACCCACGACGAGCTGAAGACCATGGCGGCAAGCGGAACCGGCGTCGCACACTGCCCGGAGCCCGTCTATCTGGTCGGCGCTGAAGTGACCGACATCCCAGCCATGGCGGCTTTCGGCCTGCGCATCGGCATCGGTTGCGATGGTGCCGCCTCCAACGACAATTCCAACCTGATGCACTGCCTGCATTCGGCCTATATGCTGCAATGCCTCGTCTCGTCCACCCGCGCCCACCCCGTGCCGCGGCCGGTCGATTTCCTCGGCTATAGCACGGCCGGTGGCGCAAGCCTGCTCGGCCGAGCCGATATCGGCCGGCTTGCGCCCGGCATGGCCGCTGACCTGTTTGCGATCGACACTCGCCGCATGGATTATGTCGGCACGCGGCATGATCCACTGAGCCTGATCCCCCGCGTCGGCATCGGCATGGCGACCGACATGACCATGATCAACGGCCGCATCGTCTGGCAGAAGGGCGAATTCGCCGGACTCGACGAAGCGAAGCTCTTTGCCGATGCCGAGGCGGCGCTCGCCACCGTAGAATTCTAAAAAACCAAAAGAGGGAACTGACAGCATGACCCACCTGACCCGCAGAAACCTGATGAAGACCGCTGCCGCCACCGGCCTTGTCGGCGCACTCGGCAGCCGCCTCGCCTTTGCCGCCGACGAGCCGCTCGGCATCACGCTCGTGATCCCCTCGCCCATCGGCGATGTCGGCTGGGGCCACGCACTTTCCGCCGGCCTCGATCCCGTCAAAGCGGTCTATGGCGACAAGGTGAAGGTCACTATTCTCGAAAACATCGCGGAGGGTCCTGACGCTGACCGCATCATGAACAAGACCGTTGCCGACGGGAACAAGTTCCTGATTGCGGGGTCGTTCGGCTATCAGAACGGCGCGCTGCAGATCGCCCGCCGCGATCCTAGCGTCACCGTGCTGCATGCGTCCGGCTTTCAGGTCGCACCGAACTTCTCTCCGTTCGCCGCCAAGTATTTCCAAGGTTCATATCTGCTCGGCATGGCTGCCGCTGCGCTTAGCAAAACCGGCAAGCTCGGTTCCGTATCCGCCTTCGCCATCCCGGAACTGATCACCACCATCAACGCCTTCACGCTCGGCGCCCAGGCGGTCAAGCCGGACATCGAAGTATCGGTCGTGTGGGTGAACTCGTGGTTCGATCCGGCCAAGGAGCAGGAAGCCGCCAAGGCCCTGATCGCGCAGAAATGCGACGTGATCTTCTCCAACGCGCAAGATACTCCCTCCGTCATCGCCGCTTGCGAGGAGGCCGGCGTCTACGCGTTCAACCTCAACTCATCGATGAAGAAATACGCCCCGAAAACCTATCTCGGCTGCATTTCGACCGACTGGTCGCCGTTCTTCAAGGCTTCGGTCGATGCGCATTTCGCCGGCACCTTCAAGGGAGCCAATACCTTCCTCGGTGTCGCCGACAAGGTTGTCGAGGTCGTCGACTGGAACCCCGACATCCCGGCTGACACCATGAAGAAGATCAAGGAGCTTGAGGCCAGGATCGCCGATGGCAGCTTCTCGCCGTTCACGGGTCCGATCACCAAGGCTGATGGCAGCGAAGGCGTCGCCGCCGGCGCCACTATGCCGGACACCGAGATCGTCGCGATGGACTGGCACGTCAAGGGCGTGGCCACGCCGCTGCCGAAGTGACCCATGACCATCCCGCTCCTGTCGCTGCGCGGCATTTCGAAGAGCTACGGCCAGATTCGTGCCAATCAGGCAATCGATCTGGATGTGGTTCCACAGTCTATCCATGCAATCCTCGGAGAAAACGGGGCGGGAAAATCGACTCTGATGAAGCTGATCTACGGTGTCGAGCAGCCGGATGACGGAACTGTCGCCTGGGAAGGACACCCCTTGCACCTTGCCTCCCCCGCGGACGCAAGGCGCAAGGGCATCGGCATGGTCTTTCAGCATTTCTCGCTCTTCGAAACCCTGACGGTGGTGGAGAATATCCAGCTGGTCGTCCCCGGGCGGAAAGCCGACCTCAAGGAACGCGTCCGAACGCTGGGCCGCGATTTCGGTCTCGAAGTCGATCCGCTTGCGCATGTGCATGCGCTCTCCGTCGGAGAGCGGCAACGGGTTGAAATCATCCGCTGCCTGATGACCAACCCGAGGCTGCTTATTCTCGACGAGCCGACCTCGGTGCTGCCGCCGCAGCTCGTCGACAAGCTCTTCGATACGCTGCGGCGCCTGCGCGGCGGCGGCGTGTCCATTCTCTTCATTTCGCACAAGCTCGAAGAAATCCGGGCGATCTGCGACCGGGCGACCATCCTGCGCGGCGGCCGCGTCACCGGTCATGTCGACCCGCGCCACCATGATGCCCATGATCTCGCCCGCATGATGATCGGCCGCGACATGCCCGAGCCGATGCCGGCGTTGCCGATTTCCGGCGGCGACAAGCAGCTCGAAATCATCGGCCTCGACTATACGCCGGACGATCCCTTCGCCGTGCCGCTCTCCAAGATCAGCCTCACCGTGCGGGCCGGCGAAATCCTCGGTATTGCAGGCATTTCCGGCAACGGCCAGAGCGAGCTTGCGGCACTGATTTCCGGAGAGGCGGAGCTGGAGCGCGAACAGGCGGACCGCATCTTTATGATGAGAAGGGATGTCGGCCGACTCGATCCGGCCGCCCGGCGCGCGCTGGGCTTCGCCTTCGTTCCGGAAGATCGCTTGGGTCGCGGCGCCGTGCCGGAAATGTCGTTGGTGCTGAACAGCCTTCTGACGGCCCATCCGTTGAAGCTCTTGAAGCACGGTCTCGTCGACAAGGCGCGGGCGACCGACTTCACCAATGACTGTATCCGCCAATATGATGTCCGCACCTCCGGCCCTGAAGCCGAGGCGGGTTCGCTTTCCGGCGGAAATCTGCAGAAGTTCATCGTCGGGCGCGAGATCATGTTGGCGCCGAAGCTACTCTTCGTCGCTCAGCCGACGTGGGGGGTCGATATCGGCGCAGCTTCAGCCATTCGCCAGCGGCTCATCGCGCTGCGCAATGAGGGCATGGCTATTCTGGTCATTTCCGAGGAATTGGAGGAGCTGTTCGAGCTCAGCGATTCCATCCAAGTCCTCCACCACGGCACGTTGAGCCAACCGCTCGTAACGCGCGACACCAGGCCCGAGGAAATCGGCCGCTACATGATCGGTGCGCAGCTAGAGAGTGTTTCCGCATGAGCATTTCCGCTTTCGCTTTCCTGCCCAGCCTCGTGCGCCGCGAGCGCGCCTCGCTTGCGGCAACCCTGCTTGCCCCGCCCGGGGCGCTACTCGTGGCCATCGTTCTCAATCTCGGGCTCTATATGGTCATGGGCCGCAATCCGCTTGCGGTCCTTCACGCGATGGTATTGGAACCGTTCCTTTCCTGGGCATCGTTTTCGGAAGTTCTCCTGAAGACCGGGCCGCTGCTTCTGATTGCGCAAGGATTGGCGATCGGTTTTCGCGCCAAGGTCTTCAACATCGGCGCTGAGGGACAATTCATTCTCGGCGCGATCTTCGCCTCGGCCATTCCGATCTGGTTTCCGCAGGCGACTGGCGGCTGGATCTGGCCGGCAATGCTGCTGCTCGGCGCAATCGGCGGCGCGCTCTGGGCCTCGCTGACCGCATTCTGGCGCGTACGGCTCAACGCCAACGAAATCCTCGTTTCACTGATGTTGAGCCTCGTGGCTGCGCAGTTTCTCTACTACTTATTGCTTGGTCCTTGGAAGGATCCGAACGGCTTCAACTTTCCACAGTCGGTGATGTTCCAATATGACGCGATGGTGCCGACCTTGATCACAGGCACGCGGGTCAACGTCTCGCTGCTCATCGCACTGGCTTTTTCGGTTGCGGCCTGGGTCTTCATGCAGAAGAGCTTCATGGGCTACAAGCTGCAGGTCGGCGGGCTGGCACCGCGCGCCGCCGGCTATGCCGGTTTCAACGAAGGTTGGGCGATTTGGCTTTCGCTGCTGATCGGCGGGTTCGCCGCGGGTCTTGCAGGCGCTGCCGAAGTCGCCGGCCCTCTCGGCCAGCTGCAACGCTCGATCTCCACCGGCTACGGCTATGCCGCCATCATCGTCGCCTATCTCGGCGGCCTGCATCCGATCGGCATCGTCATCTCTTCGCTGGTCATGGCGGTGATCTATATCGGCGGCGACAATGCCATGGTCTCGGCCAACCTGCCGATCGCCGCCGTGCGCGTTTTCCAGGGCAGCCTGTTGCTTACCTATCTCATCGCGGTCGGCTTCGTGCGCTACCGCCTCGAATGGCCGCACGCCGCCCGTCGGAGCCCGTCATGAACGCCATCGAGTTCATCTTTGCCGGCATGATGGCGGCTGCCACGCCCTTCCTGCTCGCCGCCCTCGGCGAGATGGTGGTCGAGCGCGCCGGCGTGCTCAATCTCGGGGTCGAGGGTTTGATGGCGCTCGGCGCCGTCATCGCCTTCATCGTCGTCTATCACGGCGGCGGCCATTTCCTCGCTTTCATCGCCGCCGGTATCAGCGCAGCGCTGCTCTCCCTCGTCTTCGCCTTCATCGCGCTCGGCTTCCGGGCAAACCAGGTCGCGACCGGCCTTGCGATCGGCATCCTCGGTCAGGGGCTTTCAGCGCTGTTCGGCAAGACTTATGAGAGCCTGACAGTGAGGGGCCTGCCGAAGATCGCCATCCCGGGCTTGTCCGAGATACCGGTCGTCGGCCGCCTCTTCGTGCAGGATATCGTCGTCTGGCTATCGCTTCTGGCGACGCTCGTCATATGGGCCACTTTCGCCGTCACCAAGACGGGCCTCGTCATCCGCGCTGTCGGCGAAAACCCGAAGGCGGCTCATGCGATCGGCTATCCGGTGATCGGCGTGCGTGTCGCCGCCGTCGCTTTCGGCGGCATGATGGCGGGCTTTGCAGGTGCCTATGCGTCGGTGATCTACACCCCGCTCTGGGCCGACGGCATGATCGCCGGCCGCGGCTGGATCGCCATCGCACTCGTCGTCTTCGGAACCTGGCTCACGGGTCGCATCTTCCTCGGCGCCTGCCTTTTCGGCGCGGTGTCGCTGATGAGCCTTGCTGCTCAGGCAACAGGCCTCGACCTTCCCTCGCAGCTCTTGTCGAGCCTACCCTATCTCGTCACTATCATCGTGCTCGGTATCATTTCGGCGGATCGTCGCCTCCTGAAGCTGAATGGTGTGGCGTCGCTCGGCGAACCGTTTGAGCATTAACTTCTAGTCGTCACGGATCGTGATCTTGGCCGTCAGGATATTCTGCTGTTCAGTCGGGCCGATTAGCTGCCCATACTCACCTTGAACCAGTTCGAACCACCGACCCGGTGTTTCTCAGCACCGAGAACAAAGTTTAGCTCGCTGGCAAAGTGTCTGGCCATTCCTGCGCGCCATGGAGGACGCGAAGAATACGGACCGCTGTCTCGGTAATTGCATACGCCGCGACGTGTACGGCGTGCCGTTAATGACCAATTCGCGGGTGCCGGCAATTCTACCAACACGACCGCTCGCAGGGAAATCTACCAACCGGCGGACGGCAACAACGATCCGTTCGTCGACCAGAATGGCCGCTGACGGATTTTCTGATTCTATGTACGTAAAGATGGCGTCGCGATCGGATAACGCGAACGCAGACCAGGTAAGCTTCACGATTTGCGCTCACCCGCGTTGAGACGGGCTGCCGCTCGGCGTTCAGCGAAATGCACCTCGACTTCATCATCCGAGACGTCCGGTCGAGCATCGTTCAGCGCTTCAAGTACCTTGGTGCGAAACCAAGCATCATGGGCCTCGCTGCCTGAAAGAAGCTCAAGCGGCAGCGCACCCTCATTGGCCGTCCGGGTGAGTAAGATACGAACCGCGTCCGATACGGTCAGTCCCATATTTCCAAGCACCGCGGAGGCACGATCCCGAACCTCGGCATCAATACGAGTTTGTACCAGTGCATTTGCAGCCATATCCATCTCCACTTTGGCTGGGATCATAATGCAAATGAATGACAAATGCCATAGCCTGGAGCTGCCTTCGCCAGTTCTCGTCTCCATGAATTGCTCTTGAACACTTGGGCAAATGCTCGCAGCTGCCGCAAAACCATTTGTTAAATGTCCGCTCCTATTCCCGCTCGCCCTCGGCACTGGTGCCGAGAGAATGGAATAAGAGCATGGTAAAACACGATCTTTCATCTCATCACTTTCAACGAAAAATCTCGGACTTCTGCGAAGGGCGCATTGCGCCAATCGCCTCAAAGCGGATGCTGGAAAGCATTCGGCCCTATCTCATACGCCTCGTCGTCCACGCCAGCCCCCACCGATCGTAAATGGTCGTATGGACTGGACGGCCATTGGCCAGGCATGCGGGATTGAAGGCGAGTTGACGGCGGAGTTGAAGAAGCAGCTGCGTCCAGGTTTGGATGCGATTATCCGCTGGCTCGGAGCGCCACCTGCCGCCGAGGAATTTCCGGCGGCAAAGCCACGTACGAAATCGCACAATGCCGTTCCGCGCAAGTCGGAAACTGCGGCGCTCTCCAGGCCGCCACATATCATCCCCGACAAGACCACGGCTCCATCTTCGTCCGTGCCCAGAGGGCCACAACCGAAACCGATCAGTTCCTTCCCTAAGCCATTGTTCGACGCGACCGATGATCCGACCAGCTTTCACGATGCGCTCGTTTATCAAATGCGTCGGTTCGGCGAGAGCTATTGGCAACTGTATCGCGCTGTTATTCGATTGGGCGAGACTTTCGATGAAAAAACTCTGCTGTCATGGGTTCAGGGCGAGCGCGTGCCGCGATCTCTGACGAGCTTCGAGATCCTATCCCGCATCGAAGTTGCCGCATCAATCCCGCTCCCTTTACGGCCATGATAAGGGTGACATCAGTGCTGCGGAACGTCGACGACTCGCCTGGCATCTTCCGGACGATTTCAGCAGTTTGCCGTTCACCAAGCGAGAGGAAATCCTCGAATGGGTGCGCAGGGTCATCATCTCGGGCTCGACCGATTATCGCCGCTACCAGGCTGCGGCAATCAAGCAGCGCGATGCAATTCGGTTCCCAGGCGTCACCTATGGCGGAGGAGCACTGTCACCTCGCGCGCAAAGCCTTGCAGGCAGCACAAGCCACAATACGGAAACCTTCGAAGATCCTGATCTCCTGTCAGGCGTCGTCGATGCGCCACCGCGGCTGGCTATGGAGATGGCCGATCTGATCCGGTTCAAGACTTCGACTCTGACGGCGATCGGATTTCAACGCAACGGGGTATGGGGCGAGGAAACGGCATCGCAGAAGGTCGAGCATCTCGGGCTGATGTCCTCGCCCGCCGGCGTCGTCAAAGGGCGCGGCGTTCCTCTCAGCCAACTGACCTTTGGCCTGCTGATCTTCCCAGGTGTGTGGGATTGGTACCTGCAATGGCGCGAGCAGCGGCGTGGCTTCTATACCAAGTGGGAAGAAGACATGCTGATGGTGGCAATGGCGCTGTCCCGTGCCGACGTCGGCTGGATACGTCAGCACCCCGAACTCCTGAAACATGTCAGACCGATCGATGGCCTGATCGCGCCCGAGGAGATCGAGTTTGCATCCCGCGACTGGCACGGCGCATGCGATGCATTCCACCGGCATGCTGCCAACCGTTCGAAGGAGATCCAGCGGGTCATGCGCGTCCATCGCGACCCGTTCGAGCCGATCATGGTGATCCTGGAGGCAGACAGCCCACTGGCGGAATATCGCAAGATCACCGACGAGATCCTGAAGCGCATGCCGGACGAAAACCGTTATCCCCGGCCGGCCGCAGAGGCCGTGCGTTCGTTTCTGCTGCTTCGCCTCGGCCTGCATCTGGGACTTCGGCAAAAGAACCTTCGCCAGCTTCGCTTGTGCCCGCGCGGGCATTTTCCGACATCAGAGCGACGGCTGGAAGACATGAAATGCGGCGAACTGCGCTGGAGCGATCGAGAGAACGGATGGGAGGTCCTCATCCCCTCGGTTGCCTTCAAGAACTCAGCCTCATCCTTCTTCGGGCAAAAGCCGTTCCGGCTTATCCTACCGGACCTGCTCGACCTCTACAAATACCTCGAGGCCTATATCGATCGCCATCGCGGTGTGCTGCTCGGTCCGGCAAAGGATCCCGGCACCCTGTTCGTCAAGACGGTGAAGACAACCAGTCTGGACGCGGCATACGATTCCACCAAATTCTATGAAGCTTGGCGAACCGTGATCCAACGCTATGGCATCTACAATCCCTATACCCGGCCGCGGAGCCATCAAGGGGTTACTGCCGCACGGACCGCATAACCTTCGGGATATTTTGGCAACGCATATCCTCAAGCAGACCGGATCCTACGAGCAGGCGAGCTACGCCATCCAAGACACACCGGATGTCGTTCAGCAGCACTACGGTCGCTTTCTACCGCAGGACAAGGCAGCGCTTGCGGCGAAAATTCTCAATCAGGTTTGGGAAGCTGCATAGCTGGTCCGATGAATAGCTGATCCACATCGTCTAGGCAGATGCGGAAACAATCTCCGCATCTGCCTAGACACTGCCGGTCGTCTCCGCCTTGATGGGAGTAGAACCACCGACCCGTTTTCTCGATCGCGCCGGATAACAATGATTTATGGAAGGTTTCCGGTGCTCGGTGTCCAGTGCAGCGTGTGTGACCTCTAAAGATCAAAACTATGGCACACTGCAATGCCATCTAAGGAGGGCGGCAACCACCCTGTCTTATTCCGGCCCCATCCTCGGTGTGATCACCGTATGCTCTCAAATGTCGGACAAATTCACCACTTTCGTGTTCGTGCCGCCTTGGCGGCTCTCGGCTTAAATTGACCCAATGCGTCACATCGGCCCCTCAGGCTGGCGGCGCATACATCGCGCGTCGCTCAAGCTCGCGTGATTGAGAACGCGGTCCAACGACGAAGGCAACCTATCCTGGAGAATAGGTTTTCCCCCTCGAAAGTTTTTGATATTTACCTTGCACAACGCGCGAATAACCAAAGCACGGCGAAATCGCTCGCGACATTGGGGGATGCCATGGGTAGTAGGACTGACAACGTCGGCCACCATAGGCGGATGCTCAATGATCCCGCGATTGTTGTCGGTATCGCACATAAGCAGCGCCAGTCAACGAGCGCGCAACCATGAGCTTGCCTTACTCCAGCGATCCTCTCGAGAACTCACCGGCTGAGACAATCGGTGCGGGCCGGGACGAAACGAAGGCCGCCGATCACAACCCTGCCAACGAGATGTCGCGTGTTCTCAGAACTGCGCCAATTCATCTTGCGGCGGACCCCTCCGGCGGTGCAATCGCCCACTGGAATCACGGCCCCTTGCATGATGTCGTCGAGCCCATGACCGACCACGTCATCATGGCTTACAATGGCGCGATACAGCGCATGGAACGGCGATCCGGAAGATCGATCGTGAGCGGAACGTTTCGTCGCGGGGTTGTGATCATCATCCCGTCTGGATCAAGCTCCCGATGGGATATTCCAAAACCGGTTGATGTCGTTCAGCTCTATCTTCCCCGCACGACACTGACGCGCATTGCCGACGAAACCGATACTTTCACGCCGACCGATCTCTTGGAGCGAACGGCGCATCCGGACCTCATTACATCCCGATTGCTCCTGAGCGCAGCCGATGTCCTGGAAGGCAATACGGCACTGGATACACTGTTCAGGCAGCAGTTGACTGACCTTCTGGCTACGCGCCTGCTGGCTGCGCACACCGGCAGGGCACCGAGCTATCAGCCGGCGCTCGGCGGCCTCGCGCCGAGCGTGCTGCGCCGGGCCATCGAACGATTGCGGTCGGACGTCGACGCGGACGTCTCCCTCACGGCCCTCGCTGCCGATTCCGGGCTATCACGTTTTCATTTCTGTCGCGCTTTCAAGGAAAGCACGGGGCTTTCGCCCCACAACTGGCTGCGTCAATATCGGCTCGAACAGGCCATAAACATGCTGCGCGATTCTCAAAGTTCGATCGCGTTGGTCGCAGCCTCCCTCGGTTATGCCTCGCAAACAGCATTTGCAGCTGCATTCCGAAAATTGACCGGTGAAACACCGACCGATTGGCGGCGCCACCACGGCTGACCGCAATCTCCTTTCGCCTCGCCCAGATTCCGGACTGTCGCGTTCTCCGCCGCGACGTCATCGGTTCGAGCACGCGACGACCATGCCGCGCGGTTCCACCGGCGTTGGTCGCAGCCTCACTTGACTGCGCCTCGCAAACAGCCTTGGCCGCCGCATTTCGAAAGCTGACCGCTAAAAACGCCGGGCGATGCGCTGCGGCGCATCCGCTAACCGCAATTGCTCTGCAATGGCACCAATCCCTCTGGCGCAGCCGTAGACTTGTTTCGCTAAACCACCATTGCGCCCCTACCAATGGATCCTGCGGAGACAAAGGATGGTCTGGGGCACCGATGCGGGTCAATCGCAACGAAGCGACCCGTAGCGTTGCATACCCGATTTTAGCAACTGTCCGTCCTATTCGATGACGGGCGCCGAAACAAATATTCTACAAAGGATCAGCACAATGACCTCCATTACAACCAGCGACGGTGTTCAGCTTTTTTACAAGGACTGGGGACCGAAGTCCGCTCAGCCGATCGTCTTTCACCACGGCTGGCCGCTCAGCTCCGACGATTGGGATAATCAAATGCTCTTCTTCCTCGGCAAGGGCTTTCGCGTGATCGCTCATGATCGCCGCGGCCACGGCCGATCGAGCCAGGTGAGCGACGGTCATGACATGGATCACTACGCCTCCGATGTTGCCGCAATGATCGACTACCTCGATCTTCATAACGCGATCCATGTCGGCCACTCTACCGGCGGCGGTGAAGCCGCGCGGTATGTCGCGCGGTACGGCAAGGGCCGTGTTGCCAAACTGATCCTGATTGCGGCCGTGCCGCCATTGATGTTGAAGACCGCCGCCAATCCCGGCGGTTTGCCGATCGAGGCATTCGACGGATTGCGCAGCCAGCTGGCAGCCAACCGTTCGCAGTTCTATCGCGATTTTCCGAGCGGCCCGTTCTACGGCTACAACCGCCCGGGTGCCGAGCCCTCGCAGGCGGTCATCTCAAATTGGTGGCGTCAGGGCATGATGGGCGGCGCGAAAGCGCATTACGACGGCATCAAGGCATTCTCGGAGACGGATTTCACCGAGGACCTGAAGAGCATCACCGTGCCGACGCTGGTGTTGCATGGCGATGACGACCAGATCGTTCCCATCGGTGCCGCCGCTCCGTTGTCGGCGAAGCTCCTGCAGGCCGGCACGCTGAAAATCTACGAGAAACTGCCGCATGGGCTGTGCACGACCCATGCCGATGTCGTCAATGCCGACATGCTGGCCTTCATCACCGCCTAAGCGACGTCGCTTCACCAATCCGCGCGCCATCGGTACCAACCATCTCGCCGCCCATCGGGAGCGGCAACGGTGACGCGCGGCCCTTTGAAACTGCAAACCAAGGAGTGAATAACATGAGACTTGTGATTGTAGGCGCCGGGTTCGCCGGCATGTACGCCGCACTTTCCGCAGCCCGCCTGCGCGATATCGAAGGCGTTTCGCCCGAAGAGCTCGAAATCGCGCTGGTGTCCCCGGAACCGACGCTCGTCATCCGCCCCCGGCTTTACGAGCCGAAGCCCGAGACCCTGACGGCACCTCTGCAGGATGTATTCGACGCCGTCGATGTCGCCTACGTGCAGGGCAGCGTCGAAGCGATCGACCCGAAGGCCTGCACCGTAGACGTCGTCAATGCCAAGGGCGAACGAAAGTCCCTTCAGTATCATCGCCTTGTGCTCGCCACCGGCAGCCGGCTGTTCCGCCCGAATATTCCCGGCCTTGCCGAATACGCCTTCAGCATCGATAACATTGATGACGCCATTGCCCTCGATCGCCACCTCCACGCGCTTGCGAAGATGCCGGCCTCGGCCGCGCGCGACACCATCGTTGTGGCAGGTGCCGGTTTCACCGGTATCGAGGCGGCGACCGAGATGCCTTCGCGGCTAAGAACCCTGTTCGACAAAACCGCCAATCCGCGTGTCATCATCGTCGACCGCAGCAGCGCGGTCGCCCCCGACATGGGCGAAGGTCCGCGCCCGATCATCGAGGAAGCACTGCGCAAGCTCGGCGTGGAAACGCGGCTCAATGCCGGCGTTTCATCGCTGGATAAATCCGGCGTTATGCTGAGTACCGGCGAGCATATCGAAACCATGACGGTGATCTGGGCAGCAGGCATGCGGGCCAATCCGCTAACCACCAAAATTCCCGGCGAGCGTGACAAGTTCGACCGGCTGCTGGTCGATGGCTGCCTGCGCGTGCCGTCCGTGCCCGGTGTCTTCGCCACCGGGGATGCGGCGCGCGCCGCTTGCGACGACTGCGGCAACTATGCACTGATGTCGTGCCAGCACGCCACACGCATGGGCGCCTTCGCGGGCAACAATGCTGCCGCTGAACTGCTGGGCGTGCCAGTACGGCAATATCATCAGGAAGCCTATGTCACTTGCCTTGACCTTGGCGATGCCGGAGCCCTCTTTACCCGAGGCTGGGATCGCAAGGTGGAGATGGTCGGCGAGAAAGCGAAGGCGACCAAGCAGGAGATCAACACCGTCTGGATCTATCCGCCGATGCCCGGCCGCGCCGCTGCGCTGGCTTGCGCCGATCCGGAGCGTGTGACGGACCTCTGATCGCATCACGACACAAGCTGCGCTCTGTGCAAGAGCGCAGCTTGCCATATTACGACCTCCTCGTGAGGCGTCCCGTCAATTCATCGATCGGTTTCTTTTGTCGGTCGCAACATGGAGCTTGGTGCCTGAGCCTACCTTGAAACGGTACCAGACCTTCGGCATCGGGCCCCTTTTTGCCTACATGCCTGGCATGCTGATGAGCGCGAATGATTGTGGCATTCACGCACAACCATTCGAAATCGCCATCGTGGCTGAACTGTCAAAGAGGTCCTGCAGCACGACCCGCTCCACCCAGTCAATAGTGGTGCCGCTTGACAGTGCGACAATCGCCAATCGCTCTGGCAGGTCGCGGCAGCGGGCACCGGAACGAGCCATCCAGAAGATCGCATCCATGCGTCTGTTATCGGTTCCCGGGCCTCGTTTACCGCGGCCGCCGCCGGGCAATCAGGGCGCAAGTAAGTTCCGTTGAACTTCCTCAACTCGGTCGGGATCGCGCTCTTCAGACATGACTGATCTCCTCAAAATCTGTCTTGAACCCTTTGCACCATTCGCCAATATTCCCATCTTCAGCTCGCGGCTTTATAAATAACGCAACGCTGATGAACGAGTTTTCAAAAGGTTAAAATTCTTAATTGCCATCGCATCTAGCTATGGCAATTGCGACGATTTCCTCGCATCCATCCGGCTCGCCTCATCCGTACTGGCTACGATCTTATGAGGTGGCGTCCTGCGTGTCGTTACCCACGACAGGGTATTGGTTGCCGATCAGTGCCGGCATGAAAGCGAGGCTTTCGGCGGGCATGGCCAGCGAAAGCCCGCTTGCTCTGCATTGGTTATGAACCAAGTCGACGATCTCGTTCTTGGCGGGCGTTCGAATCGCGACGCTGTCGACGCGAAACTGCAGCTCGACTTCGATGGCGATCGCGTCGATGGCTTTGATGGCAACGACCGGCGGCGGGTTCTTGATAATCAGGACGCTGGCTTGCAGCACAGACCGCATGACTTCCTCGACAAGACGTGGCCTTTGCGCAGCAGCGATGCGCACGCGCAACGCGATCTGGTGGGTCTCGTCAGGGCGGCTGAGATTTGTCACACCTTGCTTTGCCAGGATGCTGTTCGGGAGCACGACGACATTGTGCGTAGCTGTCAGCAGGTTGGTGGAGCGCCAGTTGGTTTCGACGACGCGGCCCTCAGTGCCGTCGCCCAGCTCGACCCAGTCGCCTATTGCATAGGCCCTGCCGAGCGCCAGGGCGATGCCGGAAAAGACATCGCCGAGCGTATTCTGCAAGGCGAGGCCGAAGATGATGGCGATGACGCCCGATGTCGCAACCAAGGTGCCGATCGGCATGCCGAAGACGAAACCGATGACCGAAAGCGCCACGCCGAGATAGATGACGGCAATGGCCATATCCTGGATGAGATGTGCTTCCCGTGGCTTGCGGTTCAGTCTGACGTAGATGTGGATGAAGCCGATGATCGTCCAGGCGAGATGGGTCCACCACAGGATTCTGGCCGATTTGGAGAGTAGCGCGGCAAAACCTTGCGTGTAGAGACCGTCGGGCCGATGCGGAGCGATGCTCCCCAGATAGAGGACGAGGCTCATGCCGGTAAAGAACAGGATCTGGACGATCAGGCGACCTCTCGGACGGTTTCCGCCCTGAATGTGCCACACGACGATCCCGGCAATTCCCAGAATGTTGATCAGGACGAGCGGCAGGAAGTTGTCATCACCAAACATGGCTGGGTTCACCGATTATGGTTGCGTCAAAGAACTGCCGGGCACGGCATCGCGTGCCCGGCCAGATCGTCTATTTCTTGATCGGGAAGGTCAGTTCCTGCTCAGCGGTATCGACCACGAAGACAGCGAGCAGCTTTGCCGGCTTAGTCTTGCTGGCGTTTTCGCTGACACCGTGGCGATCGCCCGGCAATTCCGAAAAGCTCTCACCGGCGCTATAGACAGTGACAGGGCCATCGTTGACCTGACTGCGGATCGCGCCTTCGAGAACGGTTGCGTATATGAAGGCGGACGCTGGATGTGTATGGCCCTCCGAGAAACCGCCCGGAGCATATTCGACGAGAACGCCCTTCATGCTCTTGCCGGGTACGTTCGGCAGTTTGTGGTCATAGACCAGCGTAACCTTTGCGCCCTCCCCGCCACCGGGCGCATCATGCGCAAGAGCCGAACCTGACAGGAGAGCCGTCAACGCAACGGCAAAAGCCAATGACTTGATCATGTTTATCGTCCTTTAATGAGTTGGAGTAGATCGTGGTTTTTCTATAACATGTTGTTTTTGTACATCTTTGCGATCTCTGGCGCAGCCATCGAATTGCAAATGCTGAGGCGCATGGGCCGGGTATTAGGCGGCCAATGCGCAAGTCGTTATTTTCTGGGCGTTGTCGCAAACCAGTCATCGAAACCGATGCGACCGATGCGAGGATGATTGTCGGAGACGAGTGAACCATCTTCCAGTTTGGTGCCGAAATAGCGGGCATCCGGATCTGCGACAACGGTGCGGGAATCTCCGATCGCCTTGAGGTAGCGCGCGGCGAAATCGCAGAGACGCTGGCGCTCGGGGCCGCAGATTTCGATAATGCCGTTCGCCGGCGCGGCAAGCGCCGCGTCCGTCACGAAATCGGCGACGTCGTCGGACGCGATCGGCTGCAGGGAACCTGTCGACAAGCGGGCCGTGTCGCCAACCGTACCCTCCTGGGCGATGCCGCCGAGAAATTCCATGAACTGTGTGGAACGCACGATCGTATAGGGGATACCGGCTGCTCGGATGATCTTTTCCTGGGCGACCTTGGCTCGAAGATAGCCGCTATCCGGCAACCGATCCGTGCCGACGATCGAAAGCGCGACGTGGTGTTTCACGCCGGCCTCGATTTCCGCTGCCATCAGGTTCTTGCCCGCCGTCTGAAAGAATTCAAGCACGGCGTTATCCTCGAAGGATGGCGAGTTCGCGAGGTCGATCACCACCTCGGTATTCTTCAGTGCTTCCGCCAAGCCCTCGCCGGTGAGGGTATTGACGCCGGTTTTCGGGGCAGCGGCAATGACCTCATGCCCTTTCTTGCGCAGGCGCTCTGCAGTCTTTGAACCGATCAGGCCGGTCCCGCCGATAATCACGATTTTCATAAGATGCTCCATTTGCTGCGCGCCCATGCGGTGCGCGGGGTTCAATAGGTGGATAGGTGAAGGGTTGGTCGAAGCTCGGGCTTGAAGGCCGAGATGGACACGGCCTTCAAGGGTGCACGCTCTGGTTCGGCCTTAATTCAACAAGCGGTCAGTAGTCCCAGAAGACCGGGACCCAACGAAAGGCGTCGCCGTCGACCGCGACATGGCCAACGGAAGGAAACGGCATATGAGTTGCCACCAGCAGTTCGCCGGTCGCTGCAAGCTCGCGCAAAAGCCGGACCCGAACGCGGGCAGCCTCCTCGGGGTCATGTTCGAAACCGTTGTGCCAGTCGGGGTGGTCGAACCCGACCGCGAACACGGCGTCGCCGGCGAACATCAGACGGTCGTTGCCTGAGGCCACGCGGACCACGCTGTGCCCGGGGGTGTGGCCGCCGGTACGAGAGACGACCACGCCCGGCGCCACTTCATGTTCATCCTCGAACAGCCGCAGCTGGCTCTGGTAATCTTTGCTGAACCGCTTGGCGGCCGCCCGAAGCGCGTCAGGGAAGCCCTCAGGCATCGAGACGTGGGAGAAATCGGGCGACTCCCAGAATTTGACCTCCGCCGCGGCCACATGGATCCTCAGATCCGGATTCAACCGTTCCTTCACACCGTCGACGAGCAGCCCGCCAACGTGGTCCATGTGCATGTGGGTCAGCACCACGTCGGTCACGGATCCAAGATCGATGCCGGCGGCCTCCAGTCGCTTCATCAACTGGCCGGCCCGCGGCAGGTTCAAGTCCGGATCCAGTCCCAGCCCAGCGTCGATAAGGATGGTCTGCCCGCCGCTACGCACCACGACCACGTTCAGTGCCCAGTCGAAGGCGTCCGGCGGCAGGAACATGTCGCCCAGCCAGGCGGCCCGGGCGGCCGGCTCGGCGTTGTGTCCCAACATCTTGGTTGGGAGCGGTAGCACCCCATCGCTGATCACCAGCACGTCAATCTCGCCGATCCGCACCGCGTAGCGCGACGGAACCAGCTCTTCGGGTGCCGGCCTACCGGAATGTGAGGTGTTGTCCAGTTTCATGCTTGCCTCCTGAGTGTTGTTGATCATCTGGTTCATCTTTGAAAACTCCTGTGTTCTATCCTGGTGCTAATCCTGGGTGGCTTACGCTTCCTGGACGGGAAGCGCGGTCAATGCGGGTGAAGTCTTTAGCGATCGGCGACACACTCACTGCTAGCGTGTCCTCTAATGATCTATCGAAACCGATCTGCGGCTGCGCCAGAACGATTGCTGCCGCTACAGAGCAATTGCTGCCGACGCATGCAATCGCCCGGAGTTTCGCCGGTTTGTTGGATGCAGCAGCGGGAGAAACGTTCGGCAATGATCCTCAAGGACATTCTGGCCTTCGGGATCGTCCTTTCCGTCATCGTGAACGCTATCGCCCCATCTGAGATGGCAACGAGACGTCACTCGTCTGGCAAGCTGGTGCCGCGGCCCTTCCAAACAGCCTTCGCCATCGAGTCCTTTCCCAAGTGGGCGGAACGGTGCCAAAACATGGACTTCCACAAGTTGCGGCGTCGCAGTGGCCAGACTAGGGTGCGACGCGGGACCGCCAGCGCCAATATCGAGATTAAATCGCTCGAAAGGCTGGCGATCTCAGGTTTTATTTGGTCCTGTAGGAGCAGCCGATGATGCCCGTCTGGCCGTATCGTCCCCACCCTCGGCATCTGGGTCTTTTTATCGTAGCCTACGTTCTGGGCTGCGGTTTCGCTCAGGCTCTCGCAATCGTTCCCGGAACCGGTATTTCCATTTGGGCTCCGACCGGGCTATTCATTGCCACGCTCGTTCTTGCTCCGAGGCAGAGCTGGCCATGGTGGGTGCTAGCGGGATGCTTCGCCGAGCTGCTCAGCAATGTCCTGTGGTTCCACAGCCCTTTGCCTGCCGCCTTCCTGATATATGTCGGCAACGCCCTCGAGGCGGTGGTCGGTGCTTTGCTGGTCAACCGAACCTTGAAGCGATCGATCCGATTGGAAACCTTGCAGGAGGTTCTCGCTTTCGTCGTGCTGTGTGCGGGAGTTGCACCGGTGGTGAGCGCGACCGTGGGAAGCGCGACACTCGCGTGGTTCGGCATACTTTCGCAAACCTTCGCCGGCGCCTGGCCGCTCTGGTGGATCGGAGACGCCACCGGCGCCTTGATCGTTGCACCGCTAGCGTTGATCGTGATCCAGAACTGGCGCGACAAGACTGAATTCTCGGCGGCCCGATGGGCAGAAGCCTGCGTCCTTGGGCTAATCTTCCTCGGCGTCGCCGCCCTTTCGCTCAGCGGCTATTTGCCCTTCGCCTACATCATCATGCCGCCGCTGCTCTGGGCCGCAGTGCGCTTCGAGCTCAAGGGGGCTGTCATCATCCTGGTCCTCCTCACGCTGGTCACGGCGATATTCACGATATCCGGCGCCAGTCCGTTTGTCGGCGATCCCGAGACCCAGCGCCACAGGCAGATCATGCTACAGCTTTTTCTGGCGATCTCGGCATTTTCGGCGCTTATCGTCGCGGCTATATCCCGGCAGCATCAACTGGCATTGTCTAACCTACGCCAAAGCGTGGCCGCTTTGCGGGACAGAGAGCGGGAGCTCTCTCAGATCGTGAACATGGTCCCGGTTCATATCAGGCGGCTGACCCCCGAAGGCGAGCCGACCTTCTTCAACAAGCGCCTTACAGATTTTTTCGGGCTTGACCTGCGACAGTTGAGCAAGCCGAATGAAAGCCGACTGGTGACGGCCGTACAGAGCCTCGTCCATCCCGATGATGCCGACAGCTTGCTGCAAGCGGTTCGCCTGTCCTTGGCCACGGGCGAACCCTATTCCCTGAAATATCGCATGCGTCGTGCAGATGGCGTCTATCGCTGGGTCGACGGCCGGGCTGAACCTTTGCGGGATGAAAACGAAACCATCGTGCAGTGGTTTGCAATCTCTATCGACATCGATGATGAGGTGCGTGCGCAAGAAGCGCTGCGGAATAGCAAGCAGCAGTTGGAGCAGATGATCGAGGCCGTGCCCTTCAGTATCCTAAGCTTCGCGCCATCGGGCGAGATGACCTATGTCAGCAAGCGATATCAGGACCAGGCCGGTGCGCCGACGGCGCAGATCAAGGACTTCGATGCGCTGGCCCGAGAAGTGGCTCACCCCGACGACTTTCCGACATTGCTTGCGCGGGCAAAAAAAGGCTTTGCGACCGGCCAGCCCTTCGTCAACCGGTTTCGCCAGTGCCTGAAAGATGGCGGCTATCGCTGGATCGAGGCGCGCGCTCAGCCGCTGCGCGGCGCGGACGGCGCGATCGTACAGTGGTACTTTGCTTCAATCGACATCGAAGAGGAAATGCGCGCGCAGGAGGCATTGCGCGAGAGGGAACGCTTTCTCTGGCAACTGGTGGAAACACTGCCGGCCATGATCGATTGCGCTGCGCCAAACGGCGAGCCGGTCTATCGAAGCCAGCAACTCCGCGATTTCCTCGGTTATGAGCTTGAAGAATTAGACGGCGGGGAGAAATCACTGCTGGAAGCAACGCTCGACGCCGGCGTCCATCCTGATGACCTTGCCGGCGTCAAGGAGCAATATGCGCTTTCGTTGGCAAGCGGCGAACCTTTTCTCAGGAAACATCGTCTGCGGCGCTCCGATGGCGAATATCGCTGGATCGAGACGCGCGCCGCGCCGATGCGCAACGACGAAGGCGCCATCTTACAATGGAATGTCATCTGCCTGGATGTCGACCGCGAGGTTCGGATGCAGGAAGAATTGCGCCTGGCGCAGGAGCGGCTTGCGCGCGCCGGCCAGGCGGCGAGCCTTGCCGAGCTCTCGGCTTCCATCGCGCATGAGGTGAACCAGCCCCTGGCGGCCATCGTCGCCAATTCGCATGCGTGCTATCGCTGGCTTTCGGCAGATCCCGTCAATATCGAACGCGCCAAGATCACGACCGAACGTGTCATCCGCGACGCCAATTCAGCGGCGGAAGTCGTCAGCCGGGTTCGAGCCCTCTTCAAGCAATCGGTGGAGAACAGAGCCATTCTGGTTCTCTCAGACGTCATCTCGGAAGCGTGCAGCCTGGTCGCCGGAGTGGCGGTGCGCCGTCGAATCCTGATCGACATCGACGAGGAAAGCAACCTTTCGCCGGTTATGATGGACCGCATCCAGGTACAGCAAGTCCTCATCAATCTCATTCGCAATGGCATGGAGGCAATGGATTCCATCGAAGGAGAAAAAGCTCTCGATGTGCGCACGTATCGAGTGGGCGACGAGGTGCAGACCGAAATAGGCGACCATGGAAACGGGATCGCGTTTCCCGACCGCATTTTCGAGCCCTTCTTCACGACGAAGGAAAATGGAATGGGCATGGGTCTCGCCATCTGCCGCTCGATCGTCGAGGCACACGGCGGACGTTTATGGGCCGAAAAAAATGAACCGCGTGGCGCACGGTTCATTTTCACCTTACCAATTGTACCGAAAGCGGCGCCATCGCCGAGGGAGGTCATCCGCCAATCGCTTTCATCACCGGACATGGCGACATCCCCTCTTCGGTGCGTGCCATGAAGGACCGGAAAAAGCGATCCGAACGGGCCGAACTGAGCGAGCTGAGACACCGATACCTCGAACTCGCGCGACGAGAGCGCAAGGTGCCGCCGCCAGTGGTCAGCGGCCTCCTGAACAAGCCGGCGGCGTCGGGACTGGCGATCAGCGAAGCTACACTGCAAATCCACCGGAGGAATGTGATACAAAAAATTGCTGCGGCATCGCTTGCCGATCGCGTGCTTAAAGCCGAGCGATTGGGAATACCCATCACCCACTCTCGCCGGGCCGGAGAATATTAAACATGGAGAAGACAAAACCGATGGTCGCGGTTGTCGACGACGATCCAAGGCTGCTTGAATCGTTGGAAGAGCTTCTAGAATCCGCCGGATATGCGGCCTGCTGCTTCGCTTCGGCTAGGGGTTTACTCAGCCACGGGCTTTCGCACTTGGACCTGCTCATTACAGACATCGGCATGCCTGGCATGAACGGCCTTGAGCTTCGTGATCAGGTGAAAAAGGTGCGTCCGGAATTGCCAGTATTCCTGATTACCGGCCGCCACGAAATCGCAGATCAGGGCCGCGCCCAAAGCATCAGCGGCTTCTTTCGCAAGCCCTTCCATGCCCCTGCCCTGCTCATGGCCATAAGCGAGGCTTGCAAAAATCGAGATGGAGGGTGACATGCGAATTAATCAGTCGGTCGGAAAATCAGCCCACTTGGCACCACAGGACAACAACAATACAGCCCAACCCGTTGTCATTATCGTCGACGACGATGCAGCTGTGCGGGAGGCTTTGTCCGAGTTGATCCTCTCAGCTGGCTTCCAGCCGGTCAGCTTCGCCTCGACCGGTGAAGTGCTCAACGCCGTCGATATATTGGATGGCCCGGGCTGCCTGATCCTGGACGTGCATATGCCAGGAGCAAGCGGGCTCCACCTGCAGCACCATCTGGCCAAGAGTGGCATTGCCAAACCCATCATTTTCCTGACCGGTCGTGGCGACATCCCGATGACGGTTCAAGCGATGAAGGCAGGCGCTGTGGATTTCCTCACCAAGCCGGTGTCGGACCAGACGCTGTTTGATGCAGTGATTGCCGGTATCGCGTTGGATGGGGCCCGGCGTGCGGAAGCTATCGTCGTCAAGCGCAATCTTGAACGTTTAGGGACGCTGACGCCTCGCGAGCGCGAGATCCTCCGCGAGGTGGTGACGCGCGGACGCCTCAACAAACAGATCGCCTTCGACCTCGGCATCAGCGAAGTCACGGTCAAGCTGCATCGTGCCAATGTCATGCGCAAGATGGAGGTCCGTTCCATCGGTGAGCTGATCAGGGCATGGGAGACCTTACCCCCGACGATGCGCGAGACTGGCGGACCCGGATTCTGAGCAACCCCAACATCAGGTGCTCAGATGACTTCGAGGGCTTTTGCCTCGCGGGAGATGAAATCGCAGAGCAGTTTTACGCGCAACGGCACGGTGCGGCCAAAGGCGTGCAGTGCATTAAAGGGAGCACTCGGGAACGCAAACCCCGCGGCGAGTATAACAAGCGTGCCGCCTGCCAGGTCTTTCGCGACCAGACATCGCAGAAGATAGGCCGCTCCCAGCCCACTGAGCGCAGCCTGAATGAGTGCGGCCCCTGAGTCGCAATCGACGCGCCCCAAGGGAATGAAGCTCGTCCCGTCCGGCAGACGCAGAGGCTGCGTGATGCCACCTAGTGCATAGCGGGCGAATGGCACAGCCGCCAGCGCTTCGGCAGTTGCGGGATTGCCCCAAGTCTTCAGAAAGGTCGGAGACCCGACGATCGCCATTGGTAGATCGGCCAGGTGACGAACCATGAGGTCCCCCGGCGCAGGATTTCCGACGCGCAGCACAACGTCGAAGTCCTCCCTGATCAGATCGACGAACCGATCCGTAAGTCCGACTTCGAGATGCAGGTTCGGATAGTCCGCTGCAAAGCTTCCGAAGAGGCGCGGCAGCAGTAGAGGGGCCATTTCGGTAGGCATACTAATGCGCAAGCGACCTGAGGGGGCAACGTCGGACCTGATCGCCTCTTCACTTGCATCCAGGTCCCGCAACAGCGGCGCAACGCGGTCGAAGAAAACTTGCCCGTCCTGGGTAAGCATCAGGGCGCGCGTGGAACGCAGGAACAGCCGGGCCCCAATCCTCTTTTCCAGCCGCGCCACGCTCTTCGACACCGCTGACGGTGTCGTCCCCAGATCGCGGGCCGCGGCGCTGAACGATCCGGCCTCTACCGTCCGCACAAAAGCCATCAATCCGGGCATCTCGTTGAGCAGGTTCGGCATTTGCACCTCCGCGGCACAGCTCATGTGCCCGCCCATGATCTAATGACGCAGGGTGGCAGCGTTTATCTAATTTCTCGTTGAAAGGAGATAAACAATGCAACACCTCAAAGACAAGGTCGCCGTCATCACCGGCGGCAATAGCGGCATCGGCAAGGCAACTGCCCGACTGTTCGCGGAAGAAGGAGCGCAGGTCGTCATCACCGGCCGGCGGCAGGATGCCGTCGACCGCGCCGTACAAGAAATCGGTCCGTCGGCCATCGGCTTCGTGGGCGATGCCGCCGACCTAGAGGATCATCGCAGGCTGGCGGACGCCGTGAAGAGCCGCTTCGGCGGGCTCGACATCTACATGGCAAATGCTGGGATCATCAATCTCACCACCTCCGCCGAGGTGACTCCGGCAGACTATGACCGGCACTTCGCAATCAATACGCGCGGCGTGTTCTTCGGCGTGCAGACGATCGCCCCTCTGATCCGTAACGGCGGAAACATCATCGTTACGAGCTCGCTCGCGGCCACGAAGATCCTCCCGGATCATACCGTCTATGCCGGTTCAAAGGCGGCAACCGCCGCCTTTGCAAAAAACTGGGCGATCGAGTTCAAATCGCGGCGGATCCGCGTCAACATCCTGAGCCCGGGACCGGTCGAGACCGAAATCCTCGCCAAGCTGGGCGTATCGGAGGCCGAGCGGCCGGCATTCGAAGATCACATGGCTTCCCTGATCCCCGCAGGCCGTCTCGGCCGACCGGAAGAGTTGGCGCGCGCCGCACTCTTCCTCGCCTCCGATGCAGGAAGCTTTGTCAACGGGATCGAGCTTCATGTCGATGGCGGCATGACCCTGGCTTAAAAGGATGGGAAAACAGCTCGTAACTCGAGATCGTAGAAGTCCGCCTTCGATTTACGCCTCGCGAACTCGAAAGGTGCTCATGCAAGCCTAGTTGTGCTCGAAAGCTAGTGACCGGTAGTTCCGTCAGCTAAGGCAACGAACCTGGAGGTGCGGAACAGACCCACACCTTCTCGTTCGTCGGCAGTCCGATACCGCTGGAAAGCCTGAGACATGTACCATAACCAGATTTCCCGAGGATTGCCGATGAACATCCGGTTGATGAGCTTTTAAATGAAAGGATTATCCGCTCTCAATGGAAGACGATGCCTCCTCGTTTCCTATTCCCTAAAGAGAGAATAGACGCCGATTGGCTCGTCGACGCCCCGAAGCAAGTGATCCCCCATATATTCCGAACGGTCTTGGCAGCCCGCTAATCTGACGAAGGCGTCAGAGCATAGAACAGTGCATTTAAGTTCCTTCGCCAAGCCCGCGATGCGGGAGGCCGTGTTTACAGCAGGCCCGATCACCGTAAAATCCAACCTGTTCCGCGATCCGATGTTGCCATACATAACTTCGCCGACATGGACACCGATACCGTAGCCGACCACGGTGCGGCCGCACTCTAAATTTCGCTCATTCATCGCCGCAATCGATACTCGCGCTTCGTCAATCGCCCTGATCATCGCGTGGCAGATAGTGGCATTGTGGAGAGGGAAAATCGCCAGCACCCCATCTCCCATAAATTTCAAGATCTCTCCTCCATTCGCCTGAATTGGCTCAGCCATAGCGTCGAAATAGCCGTTCAGAAGATTGATCGTCTCGTCGCGGCTCAGCTTACCGGATAGTGCCGTGAAATTTCTAAGATCGCACATCATGATTCCCGCGTTCACGGTAACTCCACTGCCTCGCCTCGTGACGCCTTCCAAGATTTGGTTACCTGCATGGGGGCCGACATAGGTGTCCAGCAGGGTTTTGGCTAACTGGTTCTTCAAGCGAATTTCGGTTAACGAGCGCCAGGACCGGAAGAAGTCGTCTGAGAGTGCTGATGTGCTGTGAACGAAAGCCGCCTGGAACATCGCTCGAGAAGGTAACGAGATGTCGCCTGTCACCCGTGTGATCGAGCGGTAACGCGATATAGTCGGTCAGACCTTCCGTCCGAAGTCCCATGTAAAGGGGATACTCCTTTAAGCCAGGCAGCGCATTTTCGAGATGCTGCCGGACTTCGTCCGCACCGTCAATTATCGTTTTGAAAGGACTGAGGGTAAAAGCTGTTGTCTTCCACTTCGTAGGCAACGCTTTCAGTTCTACAACCCTGCACCGCGACCTGCCATAGAATGCGAGACCCCAACCATTCCGGATTGTGAGTTCTAAAGTGAAGAGATGCTCGCGCGAGCGGAAGGCCGGAACTCGCTAGCTTGACGCACAAATCCACAAAGATCTTCTCTATGCTAAGTTCGGTACGAGTTCCGACCAGCAGCCATTGAAGAATTTCGTCCTTTTTAACTAAGGTGCCGCTATGAGCCGCCCGATCCTGTCGCATGTCCCCTCCTCTCGCATGTCCCCTCCGCTCCAAAAACACCCTTCTGTTTTTAAAGCAGCATCTTCAAGTAGCCAGGGTTTATGTCCTGAAACAACCCTTATGGTGATGACCTGAGCCGCTTCGAGGCGCGGGTTCGGCAGCAGCCACCGCTAAAGGCCAGGGACCGCCGCGGCTCGAATAGATTGCCCAAGACTGAGCAGCCGGCGTCACAAATCCAGACACCGCCCGCTCTACCTTGAATTCATGACAGCTGTCTTCGTTGACCGTTTCCCGATCATTTCAGCGATCTCACGCAGGGCCGATTGTGCCTCCTTCATCGCGCTGTCCATGTCCGGCAGATCAGTCCTTTCAAAGGAGCATCGCCGATACAGACTGGACGCCTTGATCAGAATCGAACCGCCGAATTCTCCGTTTTGGAGAGCAATGGCGCTGTATTCCTTAGTGAAAATTCCGTCTTTTCACCTTCAGCGTATCGATATGAAGGTCGGGAATTTATCCCGAGACCGAGAAAATGCCGAGCCAGTTCCCTAAAGCCCGCGATTTCCGGTAGCTGCGGATCGTAGGCTCGGCATAACCCCTTGATGTATGCTCAGCTGGAATGCGCATCTGCGGTCATGGAACTTGCGGCTGGGGACGAAGCCGCTATGCTCCCTTAAAGAGCATGAATGAAGGCCCAGTTCGAAGTCCATTTCACAGCCGGTGGAGTGAAATCTATGTCATTGGATATGCCGGTCTTGGAAATCGGCTTTGTCATGTTTTCCGGTATGACACAACTCGACCTTACCGGAGCTTGGGAAGTTCTAACGCGGTTGCCAAACGCAAGTTGTCATCTCCTTGCCAGGGATCAAGGCCCTATTCGAAGCGCAAACGGTTTGAGTATCGTTCCGACCAAACTATTCGAAGAGTGCGGTCAGCTCGATATAGTTGTTATTCCTGGCGGGCCAGGTCATCTGGAGACGATGCAGGACGACCATATTCTTTCGTTCTTGCGAAATCAGGAACCGGGTTGCCAATATTTGATGGCGGCTTGCTCGGGGACGCTAATATTGGCTGCCGCTGGCTTACTCCGGGGATACAATTGCACAACCCACTGGACTGCGATGCACCGGCTGTCTTCCTTTGGAGCGAAACCGGTAAATCAGCGGGTCGTATTTGACCGGACCCGAGCCACAGGCGGCGGAGTGACAGCAGGAATCGATCTCGGCTTGGTCATGGCGGCTACCCTAGCCGGAGAGGATGTTGCGCGGCAAATCCAACTGATGATGGAGTATGCTCCCGAGCCTCCATTTCCGGGACGCCCAGCAAATCAGAGACATTGACTTCGCTGCGCTGGCCAAGCTTAACCGATATTTGCACGCCGTCTGATCATCGCAATGTGTGGGGCGAAGTCCCCTCCAGCGACAGGCGCCCCACTCAATCGAAGATGGTTGTACCAACGAATGGTGCTGACGTTTCGTAACACACGCGGTTTGAAAGCGATGGTATCAATAGCTAGACGGTTGCGTTTGAGCGTTGTTTCCGTTTCCGCGCCACCTGTGAGGCTAGCCCATTTTTCTTTCGGCAGAACCTGATGAGCTTTTTCTGAGAAGGCTCGTTCGGGCCGGTAGGGAGATTGCATGGCAACCATCGTCGCTCCATATTTCGATGGTGTCGAGATTGAATTGGAGCACGTAGCTGATCCTGATGATGCGATCTCCGTTGGTGCTCTGAATGCATTCCTTAGGCTTACCAGAGAGGACAGGGCTTCTGACTCGCAGCATGTTTTTGCCGGCTACAGAAAATTATTACGGGCCAGCCCGGAAAGCCAGAACGGCTAACCGATCGCTGCTCGGCTAACGTCACGAGGCCCATCAGGGGCCTCTCCGGAATGCGCGCCACGCTGAGATCACAGAGAGCAACAAGAACAAGCCTGCGAAACCAGCCCAGAGATAGCCGCCTTGAGTTAGATTTTCACCTTCTGGAGTGAGGCAACTGGATAATGCTTGGGATATGCAATTTCGGAATTTCCAGTACCTTTCATAGAATAACCATCCAAAACCGTCCGTCGATGGCATGGCGAACCGCGGTCCCTTTGCGGGCATCTGGACAGGAGTGCCAATCGACGCTCCAACCTCGGCTACCGGAGGCGTTGTATTGGACGCGCGTCAAGCCTTACGTAACCATCGATATCGGAAGAAAGCGCCTTCGCCTTGTGATTGTTGATCGGTTGAGTATCATCCCACCGGCTTGGTTCTCTCCGAAAATGTGCGAGGTAGTCGCTGACGATGCTCAAGCGTATTAAGCCCACGCATGTTCGCCTAGGAATGTTCGTCGAGGCGATCGAGGGGTCATGGATTGATCATCCGTTCTGGCGCAAGCAATTTCGTCTCGAGCGTGCAACGGATGTCGAAAAACTGAAATCCAGCAACGTCAGTGCCGTCATCATCAACACCGTCAAAGGGCTGGATGTCACAGTCCCATCCCTTTCGGAAAGAAAAGCACCGTCATCCCCTCGCGAAAATGCCGAACTGAAACGTGCCGTGCAGACGATTGAGCTGGCAAAGCCGATGATCAGGGAAATGTTCGACAATGCCAGGCGAGGCGGCATCGTACCGGTTTCGTACGCCGCGCAAGCGGTCGAGCATATAGCGACATGCATGAACAGCGGCTCAAAAGCGTTGATAGAAGTCACCCGTCTCAAATCCAGGGACGAGTACACCTTTCTCCATTCTATCGCTGTAAGCGCGCTGATGGTTCATCTGGCGCGCGCCGTCGATCTGAACGAAGAGACAGCTTGTGATGTGGGGATGGGTGGCCTTCTTCATGACATCGGGAAAATGCGGATTCCACGAAAAGTGCTGAACAAGACCGGCCCCCTCGATGAGCGGGAAATGAGGCTGATCCGCTTGCATCCTTCTCATGGCTACCAACTGCTCGCCCGGCAAGGTGACGTGTCGAGAGTTATCCTCGACATCTGTCTCCACCACCACGAAAGAATTGACGGCCGGGGCTACCCAAAGGGCCTTTCCGGCGAAGAAATCAGCATCCCGGTTCGCATTTCCTCAATTTGCGACGTCTACGATGCGCTGACCTCCGTGCGAGCATACAAGAAAGCATGGAGTCCCAGAGATGCAGCGAGGTTCATGCTGGAGCAAGAAGGTCAGTTCGACCGAAGGCTGCTGATGCAATTCTTCCATAGCCTGAGTATTTGACCTCACTGCGTCTCAGTCGAAGCAAAGATTATATTATCGCTCACTCCTACGTTCGAAAGCCGGGATCGATCCGCGGCATCTCGCCGTCATCCACAGCTCATCTCGTAGCCGGTGATCGCGCGCAGGCTCAATCAATTCGAAACCTCTCTCAACTATCCTTTGCAGGCAGCTGACATTACACGTTGATTGGCGCTCGCTCGATGACTGTTAACCCGCACCAAGCGCAAGATGCCGCAAGATTCGAAGAAATTTCCAGCCTGACCGACAATCGGTTGGGAGGTTGGACTTCTGTCCTCGCGTTGACGACGGCCTGGAAACGGTCGCTGCTGTGCAAGATGATCGTCGTTTTCCTCGCTGGCATCATGCTTGCTTACGGCGTCGGCGCGCTTGTGGGTTGGTCGATGTTCGTCGATGCAGCGAAAGAGCAGTGGAAGAACCAGGCCCGCATCAACACGCAGATTGCCAGCGCCACGTTGCGCAACATCTACACTTACATCGTCATCGAAACAGACCAGAGTGGTCAGGTGGAGCGCATCGTCACCAGCCAACCGATCGGCGACGACGATTCCATCCTCTACACAGGATTCAATCCGACGGACGTGCTGGCACTGATTACCGCGCAGACCAAGAACGACACCTGGCTGTTGCGTTATGACGCAGAAAGCCGGACCTTCGTCGATGTTGCGGCCTCTTCGGGTACCCCAACCGCCGATGGTGGTTTCGTCGCTCCGAACGAACCCCTCTTTGCCGATGATGGCGTCAAGGGTCGCTTCGCGACAGGGTTTGCGACGATCGGAGGCGAAAAATACTATATCGGCCTCCTGCCGATCGTCAGCCCCGACGCTGCTGTTCTCGGCGTCGTCGCCATGAGCATCGGCAAGGCGACAGACCTCAACCGCGCGCAGGATGATTTGGTCCACAATTCGCTATTCATATTGCTGGCCGTTCTTCTGCTAACCGGTGTGGTGGCAACGGTCATGGCAAAACGCCTCTTCAAGCCGGTGCCCGCCCTTGTTCAAGCCACGCTGCAGATCGCCAGCGAAGTCACGGACAAGGTAACGCCTTTCCAGGATCGCAGAGACGAAATCGGCGATCTGGCAAGGGCGATTGAAGCTTTGCGCGAGGCGGTGGTCGAGCGTGGCCGTTTGCGCGAAATTCGCGATATGGCCGTCAAGCTTGAACATATGGCCCACCACGATGCGCTGACGGGCCTCGGCAATCGTGCACTGTTGATCAACACCCTCAACCAGGCGCTGGAACACATCACCCAAACGAACGGGTTCAACGTTCTGCTCCTGGATCTTGATCGCTTCAAGGTGGTCAACGATACGCTCGGGCATGCTTGTGGCGACCTGCTTCTGACGACCACGTCGAACCGCATCACCACGGTCCTCGGTCCGGGCGATCTGGCCGCTCGCCTCGGCGGGGACGAATTTGCTATCGTGCAGCGCGTCCACAGAAATCCGGAGAAGGAAGCGCGAACTCTTGCAGCGCGATTGCTGGAAACGATTTCCTCCGGATTTTTGCTGGAAGGCCACGAAGTGGTCATCGGCACCAGCATCGGTATTGCCTGTGCTCCGGCCCACGGTACGACTGTCAGCCAACTGCTTCAGAACGCCGATCTCGCCCTTTATCGCGCCAAAGCCGTCGGTCGCGGGACAGCGATCGTCTTCGAACTAGGCATGGACATGGTTGTGCAGGATCAGCACGCCCTTGAGATAGATTTGAGGTTCGCGCTTCAGCGTCAAGAATTCGAACTGCACTATCAGCCCATCATCAGTCTTGGCAGCAGTGCAGTCTGCGGGTTTGAAGCACTCGTCCGCTGGCATCATCCCCAACTTGGCTTGATCGCCCCCAATCGGTTCATTCCGCTAGCGGAAGAAACCGGTATTATCGTTGCGCTTGGCGAATGGGTTCTAAAGCGCGCCGCGACAGACGCGGTTGCCTGGCCCGATCAGATCAAACTGGCCGTTAATCTATCTCCGGTCCAGCTTCGCCAGGGCAATATCGTCGAGACCGTCGCCGCGGCGCTCAGTTCGTCGGGCCTTGCATCGTCAAGGCTCGAACTGGAAGTCACCGAAGGTGTGATGCTGGCGGGCGCCCAGAGCAGGGAAGCACTCGAAACTTTGCGCTCCATGGGCATTGCGATCGTCGTCGACGATTTCGGCACCGGCTATCTCGCCGACATGTCCTTCAGCAAAATCAAGATCGATCGAGGCTTCATCGCCGATCTGCCGACCCACGCCACCTCGCGTGCCATCGTCGGCGCAATCACCAATCTGGCCCGCGAACTGGATATGGAAGTCACCGCAGAGGGTGTCGAGACCGAGGAGCAGTTGCTCATTCTGAAGGCAACCGGTTGCACCAATGCACAAGGCTATTACTTCGCCCGTCCCAGGCCGATTGACGACGTTGAATGTGAATGGAACGCCAGCGTTAAAACAGCCGCCCGACCTACGCCATTTTAGTGAGTAAGTAGACGACACGCCAACAACACGCTCGGACGACGGCTCGCGCGGACAACGATCGGAGAAGAGAAATGCGTATTCTGAACTTCACTCTGTGCATCCTGCCCGGACTTTTCCTGCCGATGGCCGCGATGGCGCAAAGTGCAGAAAGCACTCTGAAGAAGATCGCCGAAACCGGCACAGTCACACTTGGCTATCGCGAGGCAGAACCGCCGTTCTCCTACAAAACGCCCGACGGCAAGATTGTCGGCTTCTCGGTGGACCTTTGTAATCGTGTGATCGCAGGCATCAAGCAGCGCTTGAAACTCGACAATCTCAAAGTCGAATATGTGCTGGCAACACCGGCGACCCGTTTCATTCTCGTCAAGAATGGGAAGGTCGATATCGAATGCGCCGCCACAACAAACAATGCGGAAAGACGCAAGGTCGTCGCCTTCTCCTATCCACATTTCCAGACCGCCACGCAGTTCGTCACGCGGCGCGAGGATGGAATTGAAACCCTCGACGATCTTGCCGGCCGTTCGGTCGCGTCTGCGTCCGGCACGGTCAACATCGACCAATTGAACTTCATCAATCGCGAGAAGAAGCTGAACATCGGTGTGATGCCCACAAAGACCAACGAAGAATCCTTCAAGCTGGTGGTTTCGGGCCGGGCGTCCGCGTTCGTCATGGACGGCATCCTGCTTGCAGCCATGGTCGCCGAGACGAAAGATCCTTCGAAATACCGTCTGTCGGAGGAAACACTCAGCAAACCCGAACCTTATGGTTTGATGATCCGCCACGGTGACGACGAGTTCAAGTCCCTCGTCAACGCCACGTTGAAAGAGATTTTCACCAGTCCCGACATCGAGACGCTTTATGCCAAATGGTTCACCTCGTCGATCCCGCCTGATGGGATGAATCTCAATCTGCCGATGACGCCCGCCTTAAGAGACGCCTTTGCCGATCCGAAGGACTATCTGCAATAGGAAGGCTCTGCTGATGCGACAGAAATTCGGGAGAAACACCATGTCACCACTGATTCGATCTGCACTGACAGCGCTTATGATATTTGTCTCCGCCGACGCTGGATCGGCCCAAGCTCCAGAGTCAACGCTCAAGAAGATTGCCGAAACCGGTGTGATCAGGATCGGTTACAGCGCCGAGGACATTCCGTTTTCCTACAGGACACCGGATGGCGCGGTGACAGGCTATTCGACCGATCTCTGTATCCGCGTCGTGGATCTCCTGAAGCAGAAACTGGGCCTTGCGGCACTGGCAATAGAATATGTCGAGCGCACCCCCAGCAACCGCGTTGCAATGCTGCGGGACGGGGAATTCGACATCGAATGCGTGGCAAGCACCAACAACGCCGAGCGGCGAAAGAGCGTGGCGTTTTCCTACAGCCACTTCGTCACGGGCACCCAGTTCGTTTCCCTCAAGAAGAGCAATCTGAAATCCGTTGGGGATCTCGCAGGCCATACAGTTGCTGCCACGTCAGGCACCACCAATATTGGCCAGCTCAACTCCATCAACCGGACGCGCGGGCTACACATCGCCGTGATGCCCGTCGAAAGCCACGCTGCTGCCTTCAAATTGGTCGCGGAAGGCCGTGCTTCGGCCTTCGTGATGGACGGGATTCTTCTTGCCGCGATGATTGCCGCCTCGGATCTTCCTGACCACTACGCCCTTTCGAGCGACGTCCTTGGGCAGCCAGAACCCTATGGTTTGATGATGCGACATGACGACCCGGACTTCAAGGAAGCGGTCAACGCGGCGCTCACGGAAATTTATAGCAGTGGTGAGATCGAACCCATCTACAGCCGGTGGTTTACGAAGCCGGTTCCGCCCAACGGGATCAACATGCGACTGCCGATGTCGGCCGAACTGCGGGAGCTTTTTGCTGAACCATCGCGCTCCTATGACTAAGCGGGGCCTTGTCGTCTCGTGATATTCCCCTCCCGCGCAAATGGCTCACATGAGGAAAAACGAAGCCGCCGGGTTCGTTATTGATATTCCCCTTAAAGCCGAATTCAGCGCCGGAGACGGCTGGGGCATTTTAATTCCGGAGCCTGCGAAATATTCGCGCGAAGCGGCGAAACTCGACCTCCTCATCCTCGAACCAGGCGTCCAGCGCGCAGTAGGCGACCGCTGTCGCTGCTTCATTGCCATAGAGCGCGTGTGCCGGGCCGATGATGACGCCATCGGCCGGATTGCGTTGGTTGGCGGGTTGAGGGCCTATGGCCCGCAAACTCTTGGACCGGAATGGATTGCGCGACATCATGGTCTCCCGTGTTTGAAGTGCTGTTGAAAGATCGCAGGACGTTGCCGGACGCGTGTGGCCGCTGGGGACCCTGGCGCGAGCGTAGCAACGCGAAAGTTCATCTGCAAGATGTCCTGACGGCTTGACCAGCAACGTCTGGCCGCTCCCGGAGTATGGCGACGTGGCGCTCGTCAAGCACGCAGTCGTCCCGTTTTCGCAGGTCATCGAAGCGCATCGGCTGTTGGAAGCCGGAGATCGCATCGGCAAGATTGTCATGACATTCTAGAGTAGGAGGCACCGCAGTTTTTTTGAATACGGTTCTTTTCGTTTTGAGAACTCGGTTTTGCACACGACAATAGAGGCAGCCAGTAGCAGTTTGTTTTGTCCGACCGTCGTCGCGGTTTCCTGAGGAGACCAGGAAATGCAAGGTGGGAGAGTCTTCGAAGCCAAACATAGCGCGAACCAACCAGGGAGGATAACGTGAGCGACCATGTTTATAAGAAGGTGGAACTTATCGGCAGTTCCAAGACCTCGGTAACCGAGGCGATCGAAACAGCGATTTTTCGGGCCTCTAAAACCATGAGAAACCTCGAATGGTTCGAAGTCGGCGAGATCAGGGGACACATCAAGGATGGGGCGGTGGCGCACTATCAGGTGGTCATGAAGGTCGGTTTTCGGATCGACGACTGATGCGTTCCGGCGGCAGCCAAATCGAGAACGTGCGAAGATGTAAATCAAAGAGAATGATCTGGTCGGAGCCGCAGAAGGGCTGCCTCACGACTACGGTCCGCGGGAAATCGTCCTTTCAATCACGTCGTCAACGCGATATGTTCCGTTTTTGTTCGGAGTTGCCAACTCGACTCCGTCATCGATAACTCGCACCAAGACGGACGTTCTATGGCTGCCGCCTATCTGGAAAAATTAAACGATCAGCAGCGCAGCGCCGTGGAGCACGGTGTCGGTCTTGCCGATGGCAAGGTCGCCGGTCCATTGCTGATCATCGCCGGCGCGGGGTCCGGCAAGACCAATACGCTCGCCCACCGCGTTGCCCATCTGATCGTCAACGGTGCCGATCCCAGGCGCATCCTGCTGATGACCTTTTCCCGCAGGGCGGCATCGGAAATGTCGCGTCGCGTCGAGCGGATCTGCGCACAGGTGCTCGGCGCCAAGTCCGGCATCATGATCGACGCTCTCGCCTGGTCCGGAACGTTTCATGGGATCGGCGCCCGGTTGCTGAGGATGTATGCCGAGCAGATCGGCCTCAATGTCGATTTTACCATCCACGACCGCGAAGACAGCGCCGACCTGATGAACCTCGTGCGCCACGAGCTGGGCCTGTCGAAAACCGAAAGCCGCTTTCCGACCAAGGGCACCTGTCTGTCGATCTATTCGCGCACGGTAAACTCGCAGACGCCGCTGAACGAGGTGCTGCACAACAACTTCCCCTGGGTGGCCGGCTGGGAGCAGCAGTTGAAGCAACTGTTCGCGGCTTACGTCGAGGCCAAGCAAACCCAGAATGTGCTCGACTACGACGACCTGCTTCTCTACTGGGCACAGATGGTCGGCGATCGGGATTTGGCCGATGATGTCGGCAGCCGCTTCGATCATGTCATGGTCGACGAATACCAGGACACCAACCGTCTGCAGTCGTCCGTTCTGTTGGCGCTGAAGCCAGGTGGCCGCGGCCTGACCGTGGTCGGCGACGATGCCCAGTCGATCTATTCGTTCCGGGCCGCGACCGTGCGCAACATCCTCGATTTTCCAAACGAGTTCAGCCCGGCGGCCGACATCATCACGCTCGACCGCAACTATCGCTCGACCCAGACGATCCTGTCCGCTGCCAATGGCGTCATCGATCTGGCGCGCGAACGGTTCACCAAGAACCTGTGGACCGACCGGCAATCGGCAGAGCGCCCAAAACTGCTGACGGTAAAGGATGAGACCACCCAGGCCAACTATATCGTTGAACAGGTTCTGGAGAACCGCGAGAACGGCATGACGCTGAAGCAGCAGGCCGTGCTGTTTCGGGCATCCAGCCATAGCGGGCCGCTGGAAGTGGAATTGACCCGCCGCAACATTCCGTTCGTGAAGTTCGGGGGCTTGAAGTTTCTCGACAGCGCGCATGTAAAGGACATGCTGGCGGTGCTGCGCTTCGCCCAAAATCCACGCGATCGCGTGGCCGGTTTTCGGCTGCTCAAAATGATCCCCGGGATTGGCTCGCAGACGGCCGGCCGGGTCCTCGATGCCATCGCCGCCGATCCAGAGCCGCTGATGGCGTTGGCGGAAATCCCGGCGCCGCCGAAGTCCGGTGAGGACTGGCCATCGTTTTTGAAACTGCTTGAGGGTCTGCGCAAGGCCGAGGCTGGATGGCCGGCCGACATCGCGCAGGCGCGAGACTGGTACGAGCCGCATCTCGACCGTATCCATGAGGATGCCGAGACGCGCAAGGCCGATCTGCTGCAGCTCGAGCAGATCGCCGCCGGCTATCCCAATCGCGAGCGCTTCCTCACCGAACTGACGCTCGACCCGCCGGATGCGACCAGCAACCAGGCGGGTGTGCCCTTGCTTGACGAGGACTATCTGATCCTCTCGACCATCCATTCGGCCAAGGGCCAGGAATGGCGTGCCGTGTTCATGCTCAACGTCGTCGACGGCTGCATCCCATCCGATCTGGGCGTCGGCACCACGCAGGAGATCGAGGAGGAGCGTCGCCTACTCTATGTCGGCATGACGCGCGCCAAGGACAGTTTGACGCTGATCACCCCGCAGCGGTTCTTCACGGGTGGTCAGCATGCCCAGGGTGATCGCCATGTTTATGCCTCGCGCACGCGGTTTATTCCGGTGACGCTGCTCAAATTTTTTGAGACGGCCACATGGCCGATGGTCGGCGCTGCCGCATCCGAACGCAGCGCCAAGCAGATCCGCATCGACGTTGGCGCCCGCATGCGAAGCATGTGGAAATGACAATGGTCAGAGTGCGAGATCGCAACAGGTCGGGATGACGGTGTGCCGTGATGCGCGCAGACAATGATCAACCAGCGGTTATCGAGGTGACGCCGCCGTCACTATCGCCGGGTGATTCGATGCGCCAGCGCAAGATCATCCATGTGGATATGGATGCTTTCTATGCCTCGGTCGAACAACGCGACAACCCCGAGCTTCGCGGCAAACCGGTGGCCGTTGGCGGATCGGCCGCGCGTGGCGTGGTCGCCGCTGCAAGTTACGAAGCGCGCAAGTTCGGCGTATACTCCGCCATGCCGTCGATCACCGCGAAGCGCAAATGTCCCGACCTGATTTTCGTAAGACCGCGCTTTGAGGTCTACAGGGAGGTGTCGCAGCAGATCCGCGAGATCTTCGCCGAATATACCCCGCTGATCGAGCCGCTGTCGCTCGATGAGGCCTATCTCGATGTGACGGAAAACCAGAAGGGCATGGAGATCGCCACCGAGATCGCCGAGGAAATAAGGGCAAAGATCAAAGCGGCAACCGGTCTGACGGCGTCGGCCGGTGTCAGCTACAACAAGTTCCTGGCGAAAATGGCGAGCGACCAGCGCAAGCCCGACGGGCTCTTCGTCATCACACCGAAGAACGGTCCGGGTTTCGTCGAAGCCCTCCCCGTCAAGAAATTCCATGGCGTCGGCCCGGCGACCGCCGAGCGAATGAAGAAATATGGCATCGAGACGGGGTTCGATCTGAAGACGAAGTCGCTCGCTTTCCTGCAGGAGCATTTTGGCAAGTCCGGGCCTTATTTTTACGGCATTGCCCGCGGCATCGACGAGCGGCAGGTGCGACCGGATCGGGTGCGCAAATCCGTCGGCGCCGAGGATACCTTCGTCGAGGATATCTTTGAACTGGATCAGGCGCGCCGGGAGTTGCAGCCGTTAGTCGAGAAGGTCTGGCGACATTGCGAAGCCCATGACATCAGCGGCAAGACGGTCACCGTGAAGGTCAAATATTCGGATTTCACCCAGGCGACCCGCAGCAGGACGGTCGCAACGCTCGTCACGGGCGTTTCGGAGATCTCGGAGATCACCGACCTGCTGCTGTCGTCCGTCTATCCATTCAAGCTCGGGGTCCGGTTGTTGGGCGTGACGCTGTCGTCGCTGAACGTGCAAGAGGATGAAGACGCCCCGCAGCTCGAGCTAGCAATCTAAAACTCGCCGCCGCCGTGATGCCCCAAAACGAAAAAGCCTGCCGCGGGAGGAGGTGCGGCAGGCTTTCCGAAAAGAACCGAACAGCGACTGGGAGGAGGAGTGCCGCTGTTCCAACAGGCGTCCCTGGAAGGAGGAGTGGGTCGTCTGAAACACGAAGCTCTGCTTCGATGGAAACGATCATACGCCGATCATCGGCATTTCAAAGGCACAATGCTGCAGTGCAGCTATGCAAGAGGAACATGTCGGAAATGCTGGCTGCAAAGCAAGAACCGGACAGCCTCCGACATTCTGGATACAAAAACGCCCGCGTCATGAGCGGGCGTCGTGTAGTGTCAGGCAGATTATAGTCCGGCGCTCTTAGCGAGCAACCGATGCGCGGGCAACGCTGCGGATATCGGCCCGGTCGATTCCGAGGTCCTGCAGTTCGCGGGCAGACATGCGGCCAAGTTCGGAAACAGTCTGACGGAACTTGCGCCAGTTGTTGAAAGCGCGTGCTACGTTCATGATAATCCCCTTTCATGAGGGCTGTCTGACGTCAGCAACCTGTTTGGCTCCGGCGTCCTTTCGATGATTGGAATATAGGCTTTTCAATCGGTTCAAAACAGCGACAATAGCTCACGCCACCTATGCGTCTCATGCACAGGTTCCAGGCATTTCGCTTGGAAGATATGCATATCAGGCCCTGAAGCGATCGAACGCAGTCAGGTGCTTGATTGGCGGATCGGCATCCGGATAGCGATAATTCTCGGTCCTGAGAAAGTGAAGCTCGGCGTCCAGCGCCTCTTCATCAATCTCGATCCACCAGGATTTCGGGCGCCCATCGCTGCCATCCGACCAGCGATAGCCGCGGGCTTTCAGATGATCCTTCATGTCGAAGGGACTGTTTTCGGCAAAGACGCGGACCCGCGAGCGCTGGTTCGCCGCGTAGAGTTCGGCGAACGCAGTACCGCCAGACGCCGTTTTCTCCTGCGTCAGAACTTCCATCAGGGCAAAACAGTCATCGACAGCACGATGACCATCATGAAAATAGCCCGCCTGCCCGACCAGATAGCCGAGCTTTGTCCCTTCGAAACCTCGCGCCGACCAATCGATTTCCGAATTCGAGCACGCCCAGGCCTTGCCTGAAAAAACTGGCGAGAACGCTTAGCAGAATGGCCGGTCAAAACCGGCATTGTGTGCAATGACGACATCTGCCGGATCGATTAATGCCCGCAAGGCCTGCATGTCGATCATCTTGCCGGCGACCATCTCGCCTGTAATGCCGGTCAGCCGGGTTATGTCGGCGGGAATGGGGATTGTCGGCTGCTGCAACCCGCCGTAGATCCCGGTGACATCTCCAACGTTGCCCTGCTGATCGAACGTAAAGGCGATGGCGCCGATCTCGATGATCTCGTCCTTGCGGTGGTTGAGACCGGTGGTCTCGGTGTCGATGATCACACCGCGCAGAGGATATTGCGGACGAACAATGGATGCGATCGATCGGGGTTCGAGCCTCTTCAGGATCCGATAGCGCCCTGTCTCGATCAAGTGTTCAACCATCTCGCCTTCACTCAAGGTGCCAGGCGGCGATCGTTTTATTGGCTCGCGGCGAGCAGGCACCTGGACAGAGGTTCCTCCCTCTTCCGAAAACATGTCGAACTGTGTCGTCATTCGCTCTCCATGGGCCAATCTGCGAAGATGCGCGGTCCGTGCAAAAGCTCGTGCTGCACGGGCTGTCGCGGCCAGCAAACCGGATATAAGGCAATCAGCAAGGCAAATCAGGAGAAAAATGCATGGAAACGACTGAGATCGGCAGCCGCAGCGATTTTGCACTCTGGGCAATCCAGCGCGCGCAGGAAATCGTGACGACCGAGGGCGCTGCCCTTGCCATGGCTGCTCGCGGAATGAACGAAGCGGCACTAGCAACATCTGCAGCCGAACTTGGCAAGGCAATCAGCGATGCGATGCTTGAGGTATTTGACGGGTTGGTGACGGAATAGGCCCGCGACGAACGCAACCTTTGGCCGCGTTTCGGTGCCGGGTTTGCCCTCGGCGCGGACATGTGCTCGGGATGGCAGTGACTGTTACTTTTTCAGATAGCTTTTCTTGCCACGGTCCGACAGGCAATAGTGCCCGCCACGCGGCCCGACGCAGAACAGTCCCGAGCGGCACGCGCAGTCTGCGGACAACGCCGGCGTCATCTCCTGTTGCGGTGAGCCCAAAAGGCCAACACCCCCCATCGTTCCGGAGCAGGATTTCTTGCTGGCGCTGACGGACCCGTCTTTGCAAATGAACGTGTCTACCTGACAGCGATCGGCGCCGCCCTTGCGGCCGCTGCAGGGCGTGTTCGCGCCGTGCGCGGCAAGCGGTACAAGCATCAGCAGAACTGCAAACAGGCCAAGCATCCACCGTGCCCTGATTGCAAAATGGCGCTGCAGGACGTGAACTCCTTTTCTTGCTGTCAGCACCATGGTTCGCGCCTGCCGGTCCATGTTCGCGCCAGGCCTTCTGTCACCAACTGATTTCCCAGAGACTGCCCGTCCCGCAGGATCACGCGAAGTTTGCGGCCGTACTGGTCCTCGTCTCGGTTCTCGAACGCTGCAAGATCGAAAGCGCCGGCGTTGAGCATCTCGCGCAGCCGTAGCTTGGTGCGTTCCCCAAGAGCCTTCTCCGCCGCGCACTTCGGCTCGCCGATTTCCGGCGCATCGATATCAGCCACCCTGATTTTCGTGCCATCGAGCCAGAAGGTGTCGCCGTCCACGACACAAATCACCCGTACGGGACCGCTGCAGAGGCTGAAATGCGTCGAGATACCCTTGCCACTCGCAGTGGCAGGCATCAGGCTGTAGGCGCCAAAACCGAGGCCACCCATCAAGGCAAGCCCAACTGCAGCGATTTCGGCAGGCTTTACGCGCAAGCCCGATTTTTTCGCCGTCTGAAATTCAAGACCTGGTCATGACCGCCCCCTGCCCAGGTTGTAGGGCATGCAGCTTTAGGATGCGTTACCACGCATCCTCGAACAATTGGCTCAGCGTCTCTCAGCCGACGACGACTGGTGCGTTGCTTGGCCCATCATTCGGGACGTTGGTTCGTGGATTTGCCCGCCTCCATCCCTGCAACGAAATCTGTGGCCCCAACACCGCAATGACCAGCGGTCACACTTTAACCGCACGCCGAGTGAAAATTGTCTTCGGGTACCGGAACCAGGTAGGGGGCAAGGCCGACGCCACACCCGTGTTCAAGCAGACGAAGGACAGCGTGAGGGACAGATGTCAGTTGAGGTCAGACGAAGAGCTGCGGAGAATGCATTTCAAAGAGCGCGGGAGGCAGGGCACGCCGTCGAACAGGACGACCGTTTCCATGCCTGGATCGAGGAGTGGATTGCCGGCCAGATCGAGATGCCGGAGGTTAGCAAGCGCTACCGCTCCCTCCTCAGTGAACGATCTGCCATGCGTCGAGCCGTAGCCGCTGCACCTAACGCAGAAAACATCCAGGATCCGGGCCGACCAGAAGCCGAACAGCCATTTGACCTCGAAACCGAGATCAAGCTGATGATGGACGAGGACGAGAGAACGGCGAAAGATTGAGTTCCTTCGGTCAAGATACCTGGCGGCTATGTTCGAAGCGCACCACCGCGTCAGCCCCTCGTTCCGCGAAGGGGCTGACGGATGGATGCTGGCAACTGTCGGTCGAGCTGCGGCCGCAAGTTCAGTCGTCACCGAGGGCAACAATCCTCGAACAGGACCACATGTCAAGGCTATCGGGTCGGTGACCACAAAGGATTTGAGCCATGTCGCGCATGGCGTCCAGCCTACGTCTCTTGAAGTCGGTTATGTGTGCGTCTGTTCCGCGACGATTGCATCGACGAGGCCGATTTGAGACCGTACGCCGCGCTGGTACTCGGAAATCAGGATCCTTGCTTCGTTTTCCGCTTTGCTCCGGGGCATGTTGTTTTGGCAGCACCAGGCATCGAGAACGGTTTGCAGCAGCGCGATATCTTCCGGTGGTATGGCGGCCGTAAAATGTTGCATCGTTTCTCCCAAGAACGACAACATCAAAGCTGCATCGATCGCCTCCCGCGATCTGAGCATTGCAATTTTAGTCAAATTCCCGCCCCTGCAAAACACAGATTGAGACACGGCGCATTTCGAGGATGACCCCATTGCGCGCGGGAAATTTCGCGAAAAAATGGCGCCGCGGCCCGCTAGTAAATCTCAGCCAACGGGGTAGATTGCCCGCGCCCTCAGAGGGGTGCTCGGGTGGAAAGGTTTCAAATGCAGGTATTGGTTCGCGACAACAATGTTGACCAGGCGCTTCGCGTGCTGAAGAAGAAGATGCAGCGTGAAGGCATCTTTCGCGAAATGCGAATGCGGGAAGCCTATGAGAAGCCGTCCGTGAAGAAAGCACGCCAGAAGTCCGAGGCAATCAGCCGCCAGCGCAAGCTTGCTCGAAAGCAGCTGCAGCGGGAAGGCCTCTTGCCGGCGCCAAAGAAGAAGCCCGGCGTTTAGAGGCGGCCTCTTGAACGATCATCATTCCATGCTGTGGGTTTGACAACGCCGTTCTAGGGAACCGTTGGTCACGAACCTTATCTCGCATCCCGTTTTTTAGGCGTCCCATGCCCGTGTTTTTCAGAACTCCGATTACCGATGCCACGGCATTCGAGATGATCGAGGAACGGTTGTCGAGCGGAAGCGGCTTCGACGGGTACTTCAACGTGTTCGGCGCGGACGACGAGCTTACCGTCTCCTGGACCCCCGCCATGAGCTCTGCAGAGTTCAAAGAGCAAGTGACAGATGCCTTGCGGTCGACCTGGCAGAAGGCACGTTTTTGGCTCGTCTACCAGCGTAGCGACAGCCGCAACGATCTCGGAATCAATGAAATCAGAAACGCCGCAATCAGGTTGAGCCGCAGCTATCTGGAAACGGCGGTCGTCACCCTCTGCATGCTCGGACGTGTCGACAACAAAAGCGATCTTGAGCTGATCTTTCTGTGCTTCCAGGACGAGGCCGAACGGCGCAATTTTCGCGTCCGGTATGAAGGCAAGTTCGTGCCCGACACATAGCGGGACGGGAACCGTCCAGCTACTGGTCAGAGCTCACATCGTCGCCTTGAAGGGATCAGAACCAACGACGCTGTTGTTGCAGACTTCACCGGTATGGGATTCTCTAACCAAGACACGAACTTGGCCTGGCCGGAATGGCTGATTTGGGGCCGAGAGCAGTAGGTCCGCTTGTGGCGCAGGGAAGAACGATAGCGGACTTAAATCTCCAGGATCCGATGTTCTGAGTTGACCCAGGACAGACCTTTGGCGGTCGCTCGGTGGTCGACTGCTTCGCGCACCTCTGCGGACATTCGAAACTGATCACCCCACAGAGGTTCTTCACGGGTGGCCAGAACGCCCGAGGCGACCGCCATGTCTACGCGTCGAGAACGCGGTTCATCCCCGCGGCGCTGCTCCAGTTTTTCGAGACGGGAACCTGGCCAGTGGTAAGCGCGGCTGCGTCGGAGGGGAGCGCGCAACAGATCCGCGTCGACGTTGCGGCGCGGATGCGGACGATGTGGAAGTAGTCAGATGTCGAGTATCGCCCGGACATCCATCGAAGGTGGAGAGCTTCCAGCGAAAACAGTGGAGGCATCCCGTTTAGCGGAAGATCATCCACGTGGACATGGATGGACTTCTGGTCCCAGATAGATTCCCGCTGTATCGAGCACCTTTGGCGTTGATCGCTAGTTCGTTCGCCGCCGACTATTTATCGGGTCAACAGGATATCGGTCGTCACCACGTTCTTCCCTGTCTCCAGATCAGTATCGGTCGTGCGAAGCCTTAGGCCGTTGCCGCCGACCTTTTCGATCGTCATCTGGGCAGAGCGGTCACCGTTGGTTTCGCGGCCCCAGCGGACCGCAAGGATTGTTGAGTTCCCATTGCGCGTCGCACGGCTCGGTGAACGAGTTCCTCGAGCGTCTGTTTGCCGTACCAACGTCTAGCCAGCTACCGGATGACGGATCGGTTCCCGACGTCTATCGGCGGCGTTGCTCAGGCCTTCGGATCCGCATCAAGGCCGGACTGCGAACTCTCGCGGCGAGATTTGGAGAATAGCGGCGTGATGTTCGATGCCTCCCCCTTCTGAACCTCGCGCCGACGATTGGACGATGCCGCGATCCGGTCGATGCGCTGCTGGAAGTCTCGCCGAGGATCATGGTAGGACGGCCGCTCTGGTTTCACGAAATGGTATTCCGACGAAATCGTCTCGATGAGGTCAAGCGCTCGAAGGCCGAGGCGCGAGAAGTCTTCCTCGCGCCGCTCGAACAGATGATTGAAAACAGGCGGCTCGATGTCCAGAGAATCCAAAGCATCGAGCACATTGCGGACGCGGCTCGGCATCCACAGGAGTTCCTCGACGAGTTCGGGCTTGAGGATATTCCAGTCGACGTCCCGTGGAAGCACAAGGTGAGGATCTTCCGTATGGAAGACGAACTCGCCGGGATCAGCGGGATTGAAATCTGGGTTGTCGTTGACAGCCGCTTGGCAGGCCCCAACGAAGTCATCGAGCGCTATCACGGTGCGCACGGCAAGTTGTCGAGCTTCGACATTGGTTCGTCCAGTCCGCAGACGTTGCGCACTCGCACGCGCTGGAAAGGTAGAAATTGCCCATCCGGCAATCACTCCTGCGAGTGTAAGACCAGCACCTAGCATGATCTGCCCGCTACCGCTGTCCAGAAGCTCGTTCAATATCTAATCCCTGTGAGGTGTGGCCATACATCTAGTGATTGGAGAGTTCGTCGGCAAGTGCACCTGTTGGCGGCCAGCAGTCGCATGCCTGATGTTTTTGAAACCACGCTCCGCTGAATTGCAAGCCGAGGGTGCCTTAAGGGACTATTTCGTAAGTTGACTACGCGTCAAAGCGAGACAGGCTGCTTCAGGTTCCGTGTTCGAACTCCGGGTCATATGGAACGGATCCAAGCGCTGCGGGTTGTACCAGGCAGGCCGCCATCCACAATGAGTATGGCGCGCCTTGTGAAGGCAGGCGAGAGATCGTCGCAAAATGGAAGTCGCGGACGAAATATCGATCGCCCGGCGATCCGAAGGCCAGGAGGTACGATTATGTTGAGCCGACAAGATGCCTTTTTGGTATCGGGTGCGCGTGTCGCCGACTGCCGCGAGGAACTAGAGGTCGACCTACCCGAATTCTTCGAAAAATTCGAAGGTTACGGCTTTACGAGGCTCGAGATTCTGGTCGCCCTTAGCGATTTGGTGGGCGAAGAGTTTGCAGCCGTTTCAGGAGCGCCACGTCTTCACTGAATTGCCGCTTGAACAGGAATCCTCATCTTCACCCACGAGGCAGTAGAAGAGATGGCCTCCGGTCCTTCCAGGGCCGCGCGATCTCGAGCTGGCCCGCTAGACGGAACAAGGTATTTTCGTCGGCGAAACGTCCCACAAAATGAACGCCGATCGGCAGACCGTTCTCCGACCAGAAGAGCGGTACCGACATGGCGGGTTGCCCTGTCACGTTAAACACCGGTGTCCATGGCAGAAAGGCAAACGTCTCCGCGGCAATGCGCTTACCGATACCCATTTTCTTGAACAGCCACCCTGCCCCCACGCGACTGAATGCACGGATGATCGTCCTCTCGGCGGCACGCGGCTGAAGAGCGCCTATCAGCGGAGGCATACGCGACAGCACAGGTGTCATGAGTATGTCGTGCGTCTCAAAGAATGCCGCGACACCCCGAGCGGCCAGTTTCAGGTAGCGCATCGCGGCTGCCAACTCGCTTGCGGAGAACGCCTGCCCAAGCAGCCCCATGCCCAAGGTGGGGACATCGAAATCCTCGACCCGGATGGCGACACCCGCCGCTCGGGCCGCCTCTTCCATGTCGACGCGGATTTCAGCGGCGAGCACAATGAGAAACGACATGGAGAACGCCTCAGCGTCTAGCAAAGGCGCTGCCTCGACAACCTCATGTCCGAGTTCCTCAAGTAGGCTCCTGGCGTCGTTAAATGCTTCCAGTATCTCGGGTTCCACTCGTCCGCCAAGCATCGGGGTCGCCGAAACCGCAATCCGCAATCGTCCTGGAGGCTGTCCGGAAGCTTGGAGAAAGGAACCTGCGTTGTACGGCAGATAATGCGGTGCGCCGACGTCCGCCCCCTGGACGAGGTCGAGCAGCGCGGCTGAATCGCGCACCGACCGCGTCAGGGCATGTTCGACGACGAAACCGGACCAGGCGTCCCCGATATAAGGGCCAGTCGGGGTACGGCCGCGGGTCGGCTTCAGTCCGAACAACCCACAGGCGGATGCAGGAATCCGAATGGAGCCGCCGCCGTCACTCGCAGAGGCGAGCGGCACCATGCGCGCCGCAACAGCCGCGGCCGAACCGCCACTCGAGCCGCCCGGCGTACGCTCCGTGTCCCAGGGATTTCGTGTCGGGCCAAAGGCATCGTGTACGGTATAGGGCGTCAGGCCGAACTCGGGCGTGTTCGTTTTCCCAACGATGACCAGTCCCGCTTTTTTCCAGCGCCTGACGATCTCGGAGTCACCTCCGGCGGGTACCTTCGCCCAATGATGATTGCCGCGCGAAGTGGGGACACCCGCCACTGATGAGAGCATGTCCTTGACGAGAAAGGGCACTCCCGCGAAAGGCGCATTGATATCGACCCCTTGCGCTGCGCGGCGAGCTTCGTCGAACATGGTCATGATGACCGCATTGAGCGTCGGGTTTCGCTTTCTCGATTCGGCATATGGCCGCCTCCAGCAGCTCAAGAGGAGTCAAAGCACTCGACCTGACGAGCTGGGCCAGGCCAACACCATCGAGATCGTCATACTCAGCGATCATTGACCCGTCCTGTCATCGCGATGGTCGCGAGTTGAAAAAAATACCACGCGCGCCGCTTGTAAGAAATAGTTCGAGCGCTGTGATCAGGCAGCGGAGTATGGCCGACCAGCACCTCCTGCGGGAATTGCAGTAACGCTGATCGAATAGCCAGCTCCTGCCGAGCACCAGTCCACGGCAGTGCATCCGGCACGCTCGCGACGGCCGGCGCTGAAGCGGCCTCTTCAATTTTTGACATCGCCTCGCGCACATCGTTGTGGTTTGCTCTGCCCTCAAGTTGCAGTCAGGCCTTATCCCGCTCCGAAGCGCTTTATGCGGGAGTGAGAAGGTAGCTTTTTCCTGATGGAGAGCGAACCCGAAAAGCAATGCTTCCCTTTTCGAGTTCAACTTTTCTGAGAACAGACTTCAATCGCCAAACTAGCGCATCCCGGCCATGCGCATGCCCTCGATTAGCACCTCGATTCTGTGCGGGTCGATGGCGTGTTGGCCGCAACGGATGCGTGCGAGGTTGACGCCGGGCGAAATGCTCTTGAGCGCGGCAAGGTGCTTGCGCGCTTCAACCATGCGTCCGAGGTAGGCGTTGGCGGCGATCAGCATCCAATGATTGGCGTCGTACCCTGAGTTGACCGCTTGCGAGCGCATCGCCCACTCCAGTGCCTCATCGTATCGCCCCTCGGCCATCCGGATATGCGCCATGCCAGTCAACTGCCAATGCGTCCCGAGTTCATTGGGGTTGACCCGCAGCGCCCGTTGCAGATAGTCGGCGGCGTCGCCGAGATCGCCACCCAACAGCGCTCCGATGCCCGCATGTTGCAGAACCGTCGCGTTATTGGGATTCTCCGCGACCGCCCGCTGCAGCAAGGCAATGTCAGTGTGATAGTCCACGCCCATGTGGATCAGCACGAAGGCGCTATAGCTCAGCACCATCGGGTCGTCGCGGGCAATCGCCAGCGCCGCACGCGCCACCGCAAGCGCACGTTCCGTATCGGCGCTCGACGCTCCGGGGAACTGCATGGCCACCCGCAACAGATAGGCGTGACCGGTCATCGCCAAGGCGGGTGCGAATCCCGGATCGAGGGCAACCGACCGCTCCAGCAGCGCGATCGCACGCGCATTGGCGTCGGGCCGCGAGGCAAACACATCCGGTAAGGCGCGGAGATAGAGATCGTATGCATCAAGGCTCTCGGGCCGCTCACGGCGCGAGCGGTCGATTTCGGCCCGCTGGATTTTCGGCTCGACCACCGCGACCACGCTTTCTGTGATCCGGTCCTGTACGTCGAACACGTCCTCGAAGGCCCCGTCGAACTTGTCCGCCCCGATGTGCGCCCCAGAAATCCCATCAACCAACTGTGCGGTGATGCGCAGCCGGTTACCCGCCCGTCGGCCGCTTCCTTCGAGCACGTAGCGCACGCCAAGTTCCTTGGCGATCTGCCGCACGTCGACGGCATGGCCTTTGTATACGAAGCTCGAGTTGCGGGCGATCACCGCGAAGGACTTGAAACGGCTGAGCGCCGTGATGATGTCCTCGACGATACCGTCGACGAAGTATTCCTGTTCGGGGTCGCCGCTCATGTTTTCAAACGGCAGGACGGCGAGCGACGGAAACATTCCGTGCGCGACGGGCGGGATGGCTGGCGCGGGCGCAGTGTCCAGAGCATAGGCGCGCACCGGCCGAGCGATGTTCTTGAGTGTTTTCTCTCCCAAGTCGCGAAACCGCCCGGTCACCCGGTCCTGCACGTCGTCGAACACCTTGCCCGAGATGCAAACGCCGCCTGGCTCGGCCAGTGCTTCCAGCCGCGCGGCGATGTTGACGCCGTCGCCATAGATATCGCTGCCTTCACCGATGACGTCGCCCAGATTGATGCCGATACGCAGCACGATGCGGCGGTTCTCGGGCAGCGGCTCGTTGGCCTCCGCCATTTTGTTCTGCAGTTCGATCGCCGCGGTGACGGCGTTCACAGCACTGGCGAACTCTACGAGCACCCCGTCGCCCATCAACTTGACGATGCGCCCGCCATGTTCGCGCACCGTCGGGTTGAGAATCTCCGTCCGACGCTCCTTCAGCGCCGCCAGCGTTCCAATCTCGTCGGCACCCATCAGCCGCGAGTAACCGACCACATCGGCGACAGCGATGGCGGCAAGTCGGCGTTGGACGGGCAATTCAGCCATCTACGGTGACATCGCTTCAATATTGGTTTCCGCTAATGTTATTCTTGCCGCCCGGAGAAGTCCATTAAAGCGCCGCTTATTCCGGCATTGAAGGTAATCACCTCTCGGAAAACGGACGCCTTTCGATCCAGAGTGACGGACGTGCTCAATTTGCGAGTGGTGGTATCTCGCGAGAGAAGCGATCATGCGGACCTCGATTGAGACGGGTTACGCGGCGCGTTTCTCCACAGTCCCCCAACCCAACGTCCGTTTCAGCGTTCTACCGCTTGACGCAGAATTTGTTGTCAGAGGAGGTGTTAAGCGCGCGCACAGTGCATACTTCTCATCTAAGATTGGCACTGTTGGCCGCCCGACTGCTTCGCGTTCCCAGGAAGGTCGCCTCAGACTTCGCGCATTGTCTTGCATTGGTTGAGAAGACAACCTTCACGCGCCCGCGAGGCCTGAGGCGCGAATGCACCTCGCGCTTCTCGATCGGCAAGGGCCTACACTCAGAGCAGTAGTTGGCTGCGCCGGCAGGAGTTCTCATGCTATTGAGACAGAAATTTTGATGGGAACCGACATGAACGACGATAATATTGTGAAATTCCAGCGACCAAAGCCGAAGAAGCAGCCTAGAACGATCACTCCCGCGGTGAGGAAGGCATTTATCTGGCTCGCCGCAACCGCAGCCGTTCTGCTCGTCTGGGCGTACTATCAGTACTTTGCAGTGCCACCGGTTCAATGATGCGGGTCTGCCTCACACTCATCGGATTGTTGCCGGCGGAGACGGTATCCGCCAAGGATTGCCTGACTTTGCACCTCGGAACGGACAGCCCCGCGCTGCACGTGCCGACTAGGGATCGGCACGTCTCGCCACTCTGTGAGGGACAACCTCTCTCGGGCAAACTACTCGAATAGAATGACACCCCAATGGGGATTAGCCCGTCTGCCGGGGATGCGCCGCCCTCCTCTTCCTCCTGGGACATTCAGATGTTGAACATGTGCCCGGCAAACTCTATTCTGCCCGGAGCAGGAATTGCCTGCTGAAAATACAGGACTTTCTCATGGCCAACGGCACAGTAAAATTTTTCAACGGGGACAAGGGCTTTGGCTTCATTACACCTGATAATGGCGGAGCCGATGTGTTCGTGCACGTGTCTGCCCTACAAGACGGCGGCTCCCTCCGCGAAGGGCAGCAGGTGAGCTATGAGGTCGGCCAGGACCGCAAAACGGGCAAATCAAAAGCCGAAAACGTCCGTCCGCTCTGATTGAAAGATTGCTCGGAGGATATTTTCAAGGTGACTGACGGCTCAACTCACTGGAGCTGCGGTCGCTTCAAGAAGCTGTCTCGATCCGCCGATTTGACCCTGAGCCAAGTCTCGCGTCCTTCACGCAGGACCCTGAAGGGAATTTCCGCTCCAGCGGGTCCGCTCTTCCAGACTTGTCGATAGAAATCGGCCAAGCCGCCGACCTCTTCGTTGCGAACCTCCGAAATAACATCTCCGCCTTTCAACCCGGCCCTTGCCGCCGGGCCATTAGGAGCCACGCTGACGACCACCACGTCTCCGTTGCTCTCTGCAGTGATCGCTCCAAGCCACGGACGTGCGGGCTTGTCGACCTTCCCTCGAGTAAGCAGATCATCGAGGATGGGCCTAAGCAAGTTGATCGGGACGACCATGTTGATATCAGAGCGATTTCCGTTGCGGCTCATCTCCAGCTTTAGGGAACCAATTCCCAAGAGCTTGCCATCCCGGTCGACAAGTGCCGCACCGCCCCACAATGGATGCGCGGGCGCGGTGAAGAGCGCTTCGTCGAGCAGGTATTCCCAGTAGCCCGCAAACTCCTGCTTGGCGACGATCCTGGCCTCTGTCGTTTGTCCGAGGCCGTCGGCAAAGAGGACCGGATCACCAATTGCCGCCTTAGACGTGTCACCGAAAACCAATGCGGGGCAGTCCAGGGGGCCGAGCGCCTGAATGAGGCCGAAGCCACTCTCTTGATCGTACGCGAGGGCGTGTCCGGGCACTATTCGACCGTCAGAGGTTGTGAGCCAGACTTCTTCCGCCTCGGTTATCAAGTAGCCGATCGTGAGCACCAGCCCGTCGCCGCGGATGACGACGCCGCTTCCCTCCCGCGTTGTGCCAAGGGATCGGGCGGTGAACGCATCATCGGGGATGGAGGTGCGGACAGCGACGATTGATTTCAAGATTGCAGCTTTATCCATGTGCTCGTTTTCAATACGGTGTTCAGACCATATTGAGGTATGTACGCAATCACGCCACTACAAGGCCGGGGAACCTCCACGTGCAGGTCGATAAGCGGCTGGCAGCGGCCATTCACCTTCGGGGCACGCTACGGGTGCCGGACCATCACCAACTTCCGATCGATGGCAGCGTGCGAACCTGTTTATGGACTGATCGAAGCCGCCACTAGGGCGGCAGCCGGACAGTTTTCCGTCAATCCAGCCACCCTGGAGGATGGGAGTGATATTGGTACTGCTCTATCCGCATTTTCTGCCGACCGAGCAGTTCGGGTCATGTCGATCCACAAAAGCAAGGGTCTCGAGTTTGATACCGTTTACATTTTGGGCGTTGAAGCCCAAACATTCTGGGGTGATCCAGCAGACGAACGATCCGCGTTCTTTGTAGCTGTATCACGTGCAAAGGAGCGATTGATCCTTACGATGGCGTCCGTCCGGGAACGACCTGACAATTGGCCTCGCTATCGGTGGGATACCGACCGAACTGCCCATGTCGAATTCTTAGAGTATGCATTGCAGTACCAGTAGCCGCGCCCCATCAATCAATCTAGTTGGTTGGCAATGAAATTGTGATGCCGTCGGAAGCTCGCCTAAAAAAAGGCGATGAACGAACTCGCCTTCTGTCAGATGCCTGACTTTGTATTCCGTTGTTGAAGCGCGACGGCTGTTTCCGGGAATCGATGTAGCAGAACGAACGACCGTAATGGGGGCGCCTTGCGGTCCGGCCGTGCTGGGGCCGACGGCCGACCGTCCGCTGCTAGGGAAGCCAACACGAGAAGCGGACACCAAAGTTCTTGCCGCCGAGGTCGGGGATTTGTCAAAGCGGACTCTACTCGTCATCTGTCGACTGTCGGGCATTCTAGCGGTTATCGCTGTCGGCGTCGCACCAAATCCCGGATCGCGGCGACCGCGATCCCGTAGCCCTCCGCGCCGAGCCCCGCCATGACCGCCGTGGCCGTCATCGAGACCAGCGATTTGTGATAGATCGCTTCGCGCCGGTGGACGTTGGAAATGTGGAATTCGATGATCGGGCCGGGGAACATCTTGAGCGCATCGAGGATGGCGATCGAGGTGAATGTCCATCCGGCGGGGTTGATGATGATGGCAGAGCCCTCGTCGATCGCCTCGTGGATCCACTCGATCATCCGCTCTTCGCTGTTGGTCTGGCGGAATTCCACGTTCCAGCCGGCGGCCGCATCGCGGCAGAACGCCTCGATTTCGGCGAGTGTGGTCTTGCCGTAGATCTCCGGCTCGCGCTTGCCGAGGCGGTTGAGGTTGGGGCCGTTGAGGACGTAGAGCGGTTTGATATCAGCAGTCATCGGCTTATCCCTGATAGCCCAGCAGGCGGGGCAGGAAGAGGACGGTTTCCGGCACGAAGGTGATGATGATGAGGCAGACCACCATCCAGAAGATGAAGGGCGCGGCATCGCGGATGATATCCTTCACCGGTGCGCCGGAAATATTGGTCATGATGAAGAGCAGCAGACCATAGGGCGGGGTGACCAGCCCGAGCATGATATTGACCACCACGACGACGCCGAAATGCACCATGTCGATGCCGAGCGCCTGGGCGGTCGGGATGAAGACCGGCACGATGATCAGCAGGATGGCGGTGCCTTCGAGGATGCAGCCGAGGATCAGCAGGATGACGTTGACGAGGATGAGGAATGTCGTCGGCGTCATCTCCCAGCCGGTCAGCAGCACGCGAATGCTGTCGGGGATGTTTTCGACTGTCACGACATAGTTGAACACCAGCGACCCGGCGATCAGCATGCCGATCGAAGCGGACGTCTTGGCACTGACGAGCAATGAGCCGTAGAAATCCCGACAACTGATCGACCGGTAGAGCACGACCGAAATCACCAGCGCATAGGCGGCGGCGAGTGCGGCGGCCTCGGTCGGCGTGGTGATGCCGCTATAGATGCAGCCGAGCAGCAGCACGGGCATCATCAGCGACGGGAATGCCCGCCAGATGATCAGCGGAATTTCCCTGAGGGGTACCGGATCCTCGACCGGAAAGTTCTTGCGGCGCGCGGTGATGGCCACCTGCATCATTTGCAGGCCGGCCATCAACAGACCGGGTATCATGCCGCCGAGAAAGAGGTAGCCGATCGACGCATCGGAAACGAGCGCATAGAGCACCATCGGGATCGATGGCGGGATGATCGGGCCGATGACCGAGGTCACGGCCGTCAGCGCTGCGGCGAAGCTCGGCGTGTAACGATTGTCGCGGGTCATCATGTTCTGCATCATCCGGCCCGAGCCCGCCGCATCGGCGATGGCAGAGCCGGACATGCCGGCGAAGATGATGCTCTGGACCACATTGACCTGCGCCAACCCGCCACGAAAGCGGCCGACCAGCACGTTGCAGAAGGTCAGAAGCCGCTCGGTCATCGAACCGATATTCATGAACTCGGCCGCCAGGATGAAGAGAGGCACCGCGAGGATGATGTAATTGGTGTACATTCCGTTCAGCAACTGCTCGGCGACGGTTCCCATGTCGGCGCCGGTGAGGAACAGGTAAAGGACCGAACCGCAGATCATCGAAAGGCCGATCGGCATTCCGATCAGCGCCAGGAACGTCATCAGGATAATAGCGATGGAGAATGGGCTCGCGAGGTTCATACGCCGGAGCCCGCCTTGGTGGGGTCATAAGCTTCGGGTGCCTTGCCATGGATCGCCTGAATGCCGAGCCACAGATAGCGGACGATCATCGCGATGACGAAGACGACATAGATCGCATAGAGCCAGTCGAAGCGGATCTTGAGATAGGCGGTCTTCTCGACCTTCATGAACATCACATAGTCGATAACGGCCGGCAGCGAGAGCGCGAACGTCGAAATCAGTGCCACGGCCATGATCAGCACCATGATCCGCCGTGCCCTGCCGCCGGCACCGGCCCAGAACAGGTCGAAGCGGATTTCCTCGCTTTCGCGGACCACGAAGGCTGCGCCGAACAGCACGATCCAGATCCAGAGCGCCACGCTGATTTCGTTGGTCCAGCCGATCGGCCAGTTTAGCAGGTAGCGGAAGACGATCTGCAGCATGAAGGCCGCGAACATCAGTAGGAGAAGCATAGCGAGAACATTCTCCGCCCGCCGCCGCAGCCACTCGCCTTGGGCCGCGTATTTCGTAAGCCAGTTCATGAAGGGTTGTCCTGTTCCGGATTTGCGAATGCGGCATCCGCCGATGCCGCATTCGCGTCGAGTGGGTCTCTGCTAGAGTGCTTCGACCTTCTCGATGATACCCGGCGCCCAGGATTTGGACAGTTCGGAGCCAGCATATTTCTCGCGCGCGAAAGTGCGGAAGGCGGCGACATCGGGTTCGTAGATGTTGAGGCCGGCCTTCTTGAACTCCTCGATCAGCGTGCCTTCCTGCTTGATGTGCTCGTCCTGGCTCCAGTTCATCGCCTTGTCGGCTGCGGCCTGGAATGCCGTCTGCTGTTCTGCGCTCATCTCGCTCCAGACCTTGCTCGACACGGTGAGCAGATCGTAGCCGATGAGATGCGAGGTCAGCACGATCTGCGACATGACTTCGTAGAATTTCATGTTCTTGACATTGGGCAGCGGATTGTCCTGCCCGTCGATCGCACCGGTCTGCAGGCCGGTATAAACCTCGGCATAAGCCATGGCCGTCGGGTTGGCGCCGAGCGCGGTGCCGAGGAACTGCCAGGCATCGCCACCCGGCATGCGCAGCTTGATGCCAGCCATGTCGGCCGGCGTGGTGATCTTCTTGTCGGGCTTGAGGCCGACCTGGCGCGAGCCGAAATAGGTCGGGCCGAGGATGCGGACGGAGAGCTGGTCTTCGACCATCTTCTTGTATTCGGCGCCAAGGTCGCTTGCGAAGAATTTCTGTACATGCGCCGCATCGCGGAAGAGATAGGCCGAGCTCAGCACCGACCATTCCGGAATCTGTTTGGCGAAATCCTGCGGCGCGATATTGCCCATCTGGAGATTGCCGCGCTGAAGCGCGACAAGTTCGGTGCCCTGCTTGAAGAGGTTGCCGCCGTAATAGGGCTCGAGCTTGAACGAGCCCTCGATCTCCTTGGCGAACATCTTGGTCATCTCGGCACGGATATCCTGCTCGGAAAAGACGGCCGAGAACTTGAGCACGGGCTTGTCCTGCGCGAATGCGGGCAGCGGCAAAGTCGATGCGGCGATCGCGCCTCCGATGAAATGACGACGGGTCAAGTCGATTGTCATGTTTCCTCCTCCTTGCACCCCTTGTTCAGGATGCCAAAATTATCGCTCCTCCGCGATTGAAAAATATTGTACGAAATAGTTCGTTTATGTCAACGTGGTTCGGAGAAGCCTGAGTTGACACTTGCCGGGGAAGGAGGACGAGATGAAGACCTCAATCGCGACCGTGACGATGAGCGGCGAATTGGACGCCAAGCTGCGCGCCATAGCAGAGGCTGGATTTGACGGCGTGGAGATTTTCGAGAACGACCTCCTCGCCTCCGACAGCTCACCGCGCGATGTCGGCCGGATTGTGCGAGACCACGGCCTGGAGATTACCCTGTTCCAGCCGTTCCGCGATTTCGAGGGCATGCCCGAGCCGCAGCGGGGGCGGACCTTCGACCGAGCCGAACGTAAGTTCGACGTCATGCAGGAACTGGGCGCCGAACTCGTGCTCGTCTGTTCCAATGTCTCTCCCGTGTCGCTCGGCGGGCTGGACCGCGCCGCCGCGGATTTCCATGAACTCGGCGAGCGCGCGGCAAAGCGCGGATTGAGGATCGGCTACGAGGCACTCGCCTGGGGCCGGCACATCAACGACCACCGGGATGCGTGGGAGATCGTCCGCCGCGCCGATCATCCCAATGTCGGTCTGATTCTCGACAGCTTCCACACGCTCGCCCGCAAGATCGACGTCAACTCGATCAGATCGATCCCGAAGGAGAAGATCTTCATCGTTCAACTTGCCGACGCGCCGCTGATCGACATGGACCTGCTGTACTGGAGCCGCCATTTCCGCAACATGCCCGGCGAGGGCGACCTTGACGTGACCGGGTTCACGCGCGCCGTCGCCGCCACGGGCTATGACGGCTATCTCTCGCTGGAAATCTTCAACGATCAGTTCCGCGGCGGGTCGACCAGGGCGATCGCAGGTGATGGCAGGCGCTCGTTGATCCATCTCGGCGACGAGGTCAAGCGGGCGGAGCCGGATGCTGTGTTGACCGTTCCTGATATGCCTGGGCGAGCTGGCGTGAAAGGCGTCGCCTTCGTGGAATTCACAGCCGACAAATCGGAAAGCCCGGAACTCATCGACATGCTCCATGCGCTCGGTTTCCGCCGGGTGGGCAGGCACAAATCGAAGCGCGTCGATCTCTACCAGCAGGGCGCGATCAGGCTGGTGGTCAATACCGAGGAGAAGGGATTTGCGAGTGCCGCCTTCCATCTGCACGGCACCTCCGCCTATGCCTTCGGGCTCGAGGTCGAGAATGCGACGGAAGCCGTGGATCGCGCCGCGGCACTCGGCTCGGAGCGCTTCATGCAGCCGGTGCCCAAGGGCGAGACGACGATACCGGCGATCCACGGCCCAGGCGGCGGGATCTGCTATTTCCTCGACGGCAGCGCGCAGCTCGCATCGGTCTGGACCCGGGAATTCTCAGCTTCCGAGGACGAAAGCCAGGTCAAATCCGCCGGGCTTGAGCATATCGACCACATTGCCCAAACCGTGAGTTACGACGATCTGCTCACCACCGTCCTGTTCTACAATTCGCTGCTCGATGTCAGGAAGACGCCGGTTGTCGATATCATCGACCCCTCGGGCATCGTTCGCAGCCAGGTTGTCGAAAACAGCAATGGCTCATTTCGCGTGACGCTCAACGGCGCGGAGAATCGCAAGACGCTGGCCGGCCATTTTCTCGCCGAAAGCTTCGGTTCCTCGATCCAGCATGTGGCCTTCTCGACATCGGATATATTCGGAACGTCGGAGCGCCTTGCGGCCAATGGTTTCACGCCGCTTCAGATCACCCGCAACTACTATGACGATGTCGAGGCCCGGTTCGGGCTGGAACCGGATTTCGCCGAGCGTCTGCGCGCCGCCAATATCCTCTACGATCGCGACGAGCATGGCGAATATTTCCAGCTCTACAGCCCGGTCTATGGCGAGGGATTCTTCTTCGAGATCGTCGAGCGGCGGGGCTATCGTGGCTATGGCGCGCCGAATGCGATCTTTCGAATCGCGGCCCAGAAGCGCCATATCAGGCCGGAAGGCGTGCCGGCGGGCTGACTTGCCGATATCGGATATTTGGCTTACGCCCTGAAACGGAACGGAAGGGAAAAGGTCCTGGAAATGCAGACTGCCGAAACACGCGTCGCGCGGAAGAACGATCCCGACGGCACGAAGGAAAACATCATCGCGGTGGCGACAGAGGAGTTCGTCAATTCCGGCTTCTCGGGTGCCCGTGTCGACCAGATCGCCGAGCGGACCAAGACCTCCAAGCGAATGATCTACTACTATTTCGGCAGCAAGGAAGGCATGTACCTTGCAGTTCTTGAACGTGCCTACCAGAAGATCCGTTCGCTCGAGACGCGGCTCAAGCTGGAGGATCTGTCGCCCGAAGATGCGATGCGGACGCTGATCGGCTCGACCTTCGACCATGACGACGCCAATCCCGATTTCATCCAGCTCGTCAGCATCGAGAACATCCATCGCGCCGAGCACCTGAAGAACACCGATGTCTTACAGAAGGCCAATTCCGGCATCATTGCGATCCTGTCTGGTATCCTCGAACGCGGTTATCGTGACGGCGCCTTCCGGCGGCGCATCGACCCGATCGACCTGCACCAGATGATCTCGGCGCTCTGCTTCTTCCGCGTCTCGAACCGCCACACATTCGGCGCCATCTTCAGCCGCGACCTGATGGAAGGCACGCTCAAGGCCCGCCACAGGCTGATCATTTCGGACATGGTTCTCTCCTATCTCAAGTCCGGCGGCTAAGTTGGCATAATCATCTGCCAATTGACATTACGAACCGGTTCGTACATTTTGAAAGTGTCGACGAACGGCAACGTCGCCGGCGCCATTCAATTGACTGGAACCGGGTGGAGACTTTGCAGTCATCTGCGAAAACAATGACGCGCGTGGTCCGCGCTGGGTTGATCGGGAGCGGCATCGGCTTGTCCCGCACGCCGGCGCTGCACATGGAGGAAGGCCGCCAGCACGGCATCGATTACCGCTACGACCTGATCGACCTGGATGCGCTCGGCGTTGGACCGGATGCGCTCGAGTCCCTGATCGCCAAGGCGGAAGCGCAGGGCTTTGCCGGGCTCAATATCACCCATCCCTGCAAGCAAGCGGCGATCGCCCATGTGGACGAACTCTCCGACGATGCGGCCGTGCTGCAGTCGATCAATACGATCACTTTCAATAACGGCAAGCGCAAAGGCCATAACACTGATTGGTGGGGATTCCAGCAGGGTTTCCGCCGGGGCCTACCGGATGTCGACCTGAGTCATGCCGTGCTGATCGGTGCGGGCGGCGCCGGGGTCGCGGTGGCGCATGCACTGGCCCGGATGGGTACCGCTAAGGTCACGATCTTCGACGTCGATCCGGCGCGCGTGTCGGCCGTGATGGATCGGTTGGTCCTGGTGCATCCGGATTGCGTTTTCGGCGCAGGCAAAGACCTCGGTGCGGTTTTGGCAGGCGCCAGCGGCATCGTGCAAGCGACGCCGATCGGCATGGCTTCACATCCCGGAACGCCCTTTGACGTCGATCTGCTATCAGCGAACCTCTGGGTCGCCGAGATCATTTATTTTCCACTTGAAACGGCACTGCTCACTGCAGCCGCCGAACGGGGTTGCAAGGTTCTCAATGGCGGCGGCATGGCGGTGTTCCAGGCAGTTGGCGCATTCGAGCTCTTTACCGGCGCCGCACCGGACGCCGAGCGCATGATCCGGCATTTCAGCACACTTTAGTTTCTGGAGCACCCTGAGGCGAGAGCGGACATCCCTCATTTTCGATCGCAGAGTACAGCTCTTATGTGTGCCCCCGACTGCGAAAATTAGTGGTGTTTATCGGGAAACAGTGGTGTCGGAGCGAAGCGACCCAATGACTTGCTTCAGGTTTGAATGCCGAAATGCGACCATGTCCACTGTGACGGCGCAATCCCGCCGCCCCATCGCAATCTACTAAGCTCCGTACGTCGCAGGTTCTGTCACAAGTATGCAGAAGTGGGTGTGATTTGGGCGACGGGTCACGCCTTCCGCCCTCGGCCCGAAACGGACGATTGCCGCGAATCCTTCGCCAAGTCGGAGAAGCCTGGAGGCTTGCTCTTACGCGACGAATTTCTGCACAGCCGGGTCCCCGAGTATGGCGGCGATCGTGAAGAATTTCTTCGCCAGTTGCGTATCCGTGAAGATTGCATGTATCTGGCGGTGACAGACATGGTGCAGGCAGACAGTGTTCTTGCCGCCCTTGCTCTTCGGGACGAGATGGTGGTCGTCCTTCTGATCATCCGGGATCACGCGCTTGCAGATCGGACAAAGCGTTAGCTCTGGCTCCAAGTCCCATGACGCCACTTCGTCTCTGTTTTTTCGGGCCATCAGTCCTCGGTCGATTTTGCTATTTTGGTGCGTTGCGACCCCGTGAGCGAGTAGATGGTCGGAGACCGATAACGGGTGCTCTCCGGCCGGAAATTTCGTCTCCTGTCGGCCCCAGGTCGGCCATCCGTCGCAAAGTAGATCACTTCGGTTGCGACGCGATATCGTCGTCGCTGGCAATCGCATTCTTGAAGCTTCGAGGACAATGGCGTCCTCGGTGCGCTCAATTGACCTTGATAGGATTGAAGCCCAAACACGCAGGCATAATCCCGGTCTCATCGCCGGAACCGCCTCGCATGGGGAAAACTACGACTTTAGGACTTTGGCAATTTCAAATGCCAATTGATCTTGCGTGTAGGGCTTGCCAAGACGCGGTAAATCTATTCCAGCGCCGGGAGGCAAATCGGCGTAGCCGGTTGCAACCAGGATCGGAAGCGCAGGGTTGATTTCCAATGCCGCCTTTGCGAGCTGCGCGCCATTCATGCCCGGCATCGAATAATCCGTAATCATCAGATCAATCTGATCGCCCGCACCCAGAAGCTCCAGAGCCCTTGCTCTCTCGGCGCCCGCGCTGTCTTGGCTGTAAGCTTCGAACGGATTCACCGATCCAATCTTATCGGCATGGGCATTCTGCCGATGAGACTGTCGGAGGGTTGGGGACCGGATGAACTCGCTCTGAAGTCAGATGACCTCATGAGATCCATGCCGATGCAGGCCTGATCGCCCCGCGTTGTCCGATCGACGTCGTCATTCGGAGAAGCGAGAGAGAAATCACCAGCTTCAGAGCAACTACGGCCATAGAAACCGCCGCCGAGGTGGAGATGCTGAAGGCGGCTGGAATTCTACCGCTGATGTTGAAGAACTTGGTCGAATCCCAACGCAGTACGATTTAGGCGGGGTCTAGTCCGCAAAGCTGTCGCGCGGCGATCTCAGTGCGAAAACCACTTGCACCTTCATGCCGGCCGTCCGCTGATCCGGCACTTCAGCCAACAACAGTCTGTTTGCTGCCGGCCCTTAAAGCCCTCACCTCTCCGCATAGAGCACACGTCTCTTATGAGCGCGTTCCGGACGAGACCATTCGAATAGCAGACCGACTGCTTCTGGTACCTGATGCGGGTGGTCTGAACGACCGCAATGACGGCGCGTAGCCGACCGGCGCCTTGAGGCGGTACGCTATGGCGCAGTTGAGCACCGTCGACATGGACGCATTTCCAATGTCGCCGCGTCCTCAGAAGCCCGCGGGCTATCGCGAGCCCGCCCAAAGCAAAAGAAGCGTCTTTTTTCTTTGTAGCGCCAATCCTAGCCGTGGCTCTTCTCTTGAAATGACACTGCGTCTTCGGGGCGCTTCCCGGAAATAACCACCGCGTCCTGCGCTACGTTTTTCCACCATTGATCATCGTCGTCAGCAAGTCGCTTGACGTCATCGAAATCAAGACCGACAACATTTGGGAGGAAGGTCAGCCTTTCCGCCTCATTCCTGAGGCCCCCCCGGAGGCCATCCACCACTTCATCAAGATCGCCCTTCCGGGCTACAACGCCAATGTCGAAATCACTGTCCGGTCTGTCGTCCCCGCGGGCGGCGCTGCCATACACAAAGAGACTGAAGAGTTGCCTTCCAGCCGCACACTGGCGCACAGCGTCTAAAATCGCTTCGAAACGCTCGCTCTCGGCTTTGAAAAGCGCCGTCAACGTCGTGGCGAGATAGTGGCCGTCATTGAGACGGTATACCTTTGAGTGTCCTGATCCTGAGGCGGTGACAACCCCAAGAGACTCGAGCGCGAGAAGCCCGGCGCGAACGCTTTCACGAGATAGCCGGCTCCGGCGGACGATTTCAGACGATGCGAGCATCCCTCCGTGCTGGGCCAGAACGCGCAGAACCCTAAGATTCGAGTCTACCCCGAGAATCGCGGTCAGGGGCCTACGTATCGCGCTTTCTCGTTCGGATCGGGCCAACTCCATCCCCCATTTTGCATACTGAGTATCTCGTTAATTGCCTAGATACCTAGGTTTGTGCCTAGATATTAAGTCAAAAAGCAAGATATCTAGGTGCGCGACCCACATTTGTCGTCGGGCATGGGTGAGGCAGCGGTGACACCCAGGCGACTTGACGCCGCACTGGGGTGATGTCTGCTTACGCGCTGGCGTGATGACGGCTTCTATGACCGACATGCGGGCGCATAGCCGCCCGAACATTGCAATCTGGGCGTTGAAAATGTTGCGTTTACACATGCAGCCCCGCTGTTGGCAGGGCCGCTCGCCGTCAGATCTCATTTCGGCTAGTTCCAGTGCATCCTCACCCGCGCGTTCCTGGGCGTTGACACTCGATTGCCGCCTACGGCTGAGTTCGAGCCGTGCAGCGAGTTCAGGGGCGTGATTTGCGCCAACGCCATTGATGACATTTGATTTTCTCAGCGGCAGAGGGCCACGTCAGGTTAAAGGCTGATCGATGGCAAAGTCTTGGATTTCTTCGCGCTCCTACATCAACGCTTGACTCGACAGAGCTACGCGCCGACTTGTCGGGAAGTTCGCTGACATCTAGGATTGAGGCCGCCTGTTGAAGCCGAATGTTTTCCGTAAACTGCTATCAACCACCAGTGCCGGCAGAAACCTGCGCAGCCGGCTTAGCAACTTTGCCTGTCCGCCGGCCGGTTGCCTCATACGGTGGGGTCCATTGATTGCTGCCAGAATCTGGTTGGCAACGATCTCAGGAGGCGGTGCCGCCTTTATCTGCGCCTCGATCGTTTTGGTTGTTGCCATGGCCTGAGACGCATAGACTCCGAGGAGGGAACCAGTGTGCTTTGCGTTAACGTCAAGGTTGGTGTTTGTGAACGTTGGCTCGATGAGGACGACGCGCACGTTGTACTCCCGGATTTCATGATCCAAGGATTCGGACAAGCCTTCAAGCGCGTGCTTGCTGCTCGCGTAGATGCCCATAAATGGTGCTGGCAGGAAGCCGAGCACGGAACTCATGTTGATGATGATCCCGCTTCGCGCAGCACGCATCGAAGGCAGTGCCGCGCGAATCATACGCAAAGGCCCAAACAGGTTGGTGTCGAACACCGATTGAGCTTCAGAAGTCGATGTATTTTCGATGGGGCCCACAAGCGAGACGCCCGCATTGTTAACGAGCACATCTATCCTGCCGGCTTCGGACAGAACCCATTCAATGAATTGGGAGACTGAAGTTTCATCGGTGACGTCTACAGTTCCGAAGCGGACGCCGGGTATCGCAGGCGCGCGGCTGAGGTCGCGAGCGCCCCCGAAGACCTGGAATCCATTCTGCGACAGAAGACGGGCCGACGCCGCACCAATTCCCGATGACGCTCCCGTAATCACGACAACTTTTCGATTTGACATAAATGCTCCTGGAGTTGGCTGATTGGTCGCAAGACGAATGAATGAAAATGCGGGATCAGAGTCTGTTGGAATTGGGAAACTGCCGCCGCGGGAATCCTAGGGTGACGTGCTGAGCGCTGCGGCGATGAAGCTGGTCTGAGCTAAAAGGCCCGCCTCTGTATCTTCACCGCTTCGGACGCCCTGCTCTATGAGAACGGGATGGTAGAATGGCATGAACGACTTCACCACGCTGCGCGCGGCCTGGGCGGAGTCCTTGACCCCAAACTCGCCTGCTTCAATACCCTCCCTTACGATCGCTTCAGTCAGTCCCGCTAGCTGTTCGTTATGTGCTCGGTTGACAGCCCAGTTCTCGTTCGTTGCGGCGGTGATCAGATCGTGGATCGGCTTCTGTCGCATGAACGTGCTCTTTCTTTCGCGATGGAGGGCGTGCAAGAGGGCTACAAGCTTTGTACGGGCTGGCCCTGGCACATCTGCGATCGCTTCCCCAAACAGGATTGTTCGATCAAGGAAACGGCCACAGACCAACTTGTTGATCGCTGACCTCGAAGGAAAAAAGCGATAGATGTTCGCGCGGCTCACCCCGAGGTGGACTGCCATGTCGTCCACTGACGTTTTCTGGTGTCCAATGCGGCGAAAGTGCTCTTCCGCCACATCCAGTATTCGCTCCCGGAAGAGACAAACATCGATCCCTTTAGGTGTCGGACTATCCATGTCACCTCCACTCAAGCATTCTCTTTCAATGGTTCGACCACATCCCCGCGCTTCCCCGATTTTCACCATGTTCCTGGTCTCCACGACCTCTTGTTGAATGGAGATTCGCCGCTGAAAAATGGATGGGGTGTCTTGATCAGTGGCCGTCTACTCCGCCGCAATCGCCCTTGGAGGTTCGTGTGCGTAAGTCACTTCCCGAAGACCACTTTCCTTCGGGGGCTTGATCCGGAACCACACGGCATACAGGGCCGGAAGGAAGAGCAGGATCATCACGGTGCCCGCCGCCGTACCACCAATCAGCGTATAGGCCATCGATCCCCAGAAGACCGAGTGGGTCAAAGGTATGAAGGCCAGAACCGCTGCAAGTGCAGTGAGGATAACAGGGCGCGTCCGCTGCACCGTCGCTTCGATGACGGCGTGATAGTCATCGAGACCGGCGGCCTGATTTTCCTTGATCTGCTCTGTCAGGATCAGCGTGTTGCGCATGAGGATGCCTGCCAATCCTATCAATCCGAGAATGGCGTTGAAGCCAAACGGCTGATTGAACAGGAGCAAGGTCGGCACTACTCCGGCGAGGCCAAGCGGTGCAGTCAGCATCACCATCGTCATCGTCGACAGACTGCGAACCTGCAGGATGATGACGATCAACGTGGCCGCGATCATAAGCGGGAAGACTTGGACCAGCGCGACATTGGCCTTCAAGGACTCCTCGATGTTCCCGCCCATCTCGATGCGGTATCCCACGGGGAGCGATGCGATCAGCGGCTGGAGGGCCTTCATGACCTGCTGCGAAACCTCTGGGGGCTGCGTCGCCTCGTTGATATCGGACCTGATCGTGATCACTGGCATCCGATCGCGACGTTTCAGGATCGGCTCCTCGAAGCGGATCTCGGAATGGCCGATCTGATCGAGGGGAACCTGTCGGCCATTCCGGCTCATCAGCGAAAAGTCTGCCAGCCGTGATGGATCGAGGCGGTTCTCGCCCGCGCTTCGTGCGACGACAGGCACGTTGCGGATATTGTCGCGCACCTGCGTAACGGGGATCCCTGTGAGCAGCAACTGCATCTGCTGGGCCGCTTCCGACGGTGAAAGACCGATCAGATTGAGCCGCTCCTGATCGGGGACAAATCGCAGCACCGGGGTGCGATTGCCCCAATCCCGGTTGGCTTGTCGAACATCAGGCACACCCTTCATGATCGCCAGAGCTTGCTCGGAAATCTTGTAGAGTTCATCCTGATCAGGCCCCATGATCCGGAACTCGACCGGGAATGGCGTGTAGGGCCCGAATACAAGCTGCGTTACACGGACAGATGCTTCAGGAACAAGCCCTTCCGAAATGGCGGCGCGAAGGCGGTGCTTCAAATCCTCACGTGCATGTGCATCGGGCGTCAAGACAACGACCTTGGCGAAGGCAGGGTCAGGCAATTCAGGCGCCATGGCGAAGAAGAAGCGCGGCGCACCCTGCCCTACATAGCTCGTGACGATTTTGGTTTCCGGCTGGGTTTGCAGCCAGTCTTCGACTTTCTCCACTGCGGCCGTCGTGGTTTCGATGCTTGTACCCTCAGGCATGCGAACTTCGACCAGCACCTCTGGCCGGTCCGATGTGGGGAAGAACTGCTGTTTTACGCCGCCCATCCCGACGACCGAGACAGCCATGGTGATACCGACCACGGCGCAGGTCATGAATTTATGGCGAACCGCAAACTCGACGAGCGAGCGCAGGCGACGGTAGTTCGGCGTATCATAGATGGCATGGTGTCCGCCCTCGACCGGCTTGATGTCAGGCAGCATTTTCACGCCAAGATAGGGCGTAAAGGTCACCGCGACGATCCATGAAACGATCAGGGCGAAGCCCACGACCCAGAAGATGTTGCCGGCATATTCGCCTGCGGTCGACTTGGCGAAACCAACGGGCATCAGCCCGATGATTGTGACGAGTGTGCCGGACAGCATCGGCGCCGCCGTATGGCTCCAGGCATAAGCGGCCGCCTTGATGCGGTCCATGCCCTCCTCCATCTTCACCACCATGACCTCAATTGCAATGATAGCGTCGTCGACGAGAAGGCCGAGCGCAAGGATCAGCGCGCCGAGCGTGATGCGGTCGAAGAACCTGCCGGTTTCCAGCATGATCAGGAAGACGACGGCCAGCGTCAGCGGCACAGCAAGCGCAACCACAATGCCGACGCGCCAACCGAGTGCGACAAGGCTCACGAACAGCACGACACCGAGCGCCATGGCGAACTTGAGCATGAATTCACCGACCGCCTCGTCGATGTTGACGGCTTGATCGCTGACTTTGGTGAGCGTCATGCCCAACGGCAGTGTCTGCGCGATCGCGGCGGACCGCACCTCAAGCGCCTTGCCGAGCTCAAGGCCATTCCAACCCGATTGCATCACTGCACCCAGCATGATTGTCGGCTCGCCCTGATGGCGGATGATGTAAGTTGCCGGATCCTGATAACCGCGCCGCACCTCCGCCAGATCGGAGAGCTTTAGCGTCCGTCCGCCCGCCACGATCGGCGTATCGGCGATTGCCTGCACGCTGTTATAAGCGCCGTCGAAACGGATGAAGACCTGTGGCCCACGCGTGTCGATCGAGCCTGCCGGCGTGACCGTGTTCTGTCTTTGCAAGGCTGCGGCGATATCCTGGGCCGATATTCCGAGCGTTGCCAGCTTTGCATAGGAAAATTCGACGAAGATCTGTTCGGGGCGTTCTCCGAGAATGTTGATTTTTTTGACCCCCGGCACATGCAGGAGATCCTGACGGATGACCTCCGCTTGTCGCACTAGGTCGCGCATCGGCATCCCCTTCGCCTTCAGTGCGTAAAGGCCGAAGCTCACATCGGAGTATTCATCATTGACGAACGGGCCCATAACGCCAGGCGGGAGATTTCGGGCTTCGTCGCCGAGCTTTTTGCGAGCCTGATAGAACTCTTCTGCGACGGCGCTCGCCGGAGTATTATCCTTCAGTGTCACGGTGAGGAAGGCATAGCCTGGCCGCGTCGTTGTTTCGACACGGTCGTACCAGGTGAGTTCCTGAATGCGCTTCTCAAGGGGCTCGGCGACAAGATCCTGCATTTCACGCGCTGTGGCACCCGGCCAGACTGAAGTGACCGTCATGGTTTTGATAGTGAAGGAGGGATCCTCGGCGCGTCCCAGCTTGACGAAGGCGTAGACCCCCGCGGCCGCCAACAGAACGATGAAGAATAAGGTAACGGCGCGTTCGCGAACCGCGATGGCGGAAAGATTGAAGTTCATTTTTTCACCTCTTCCTGCACTGAGGTCCTGACTGCTGCGCCATTTTCAAGGAGATGCGCGCCCAGAGCGACAACCTGCTGACCAACGCCGATTCCGGTGACAAACGCGGTCTCTTCGCCGATCCGTTTGATCTCGACGGGGGAAAAGTTCACGGTCGACGTGGCGCCGTTGACAACCCACACACCTGTCCGGGTACCGTCGTCCAGGATAGCGCCGACTGGTACGGCGACCTCCGACTGCCGGTCCGCGTCCAGGATTTTGATCGTCACCGTCGAGCCGAGCGGAGCAGATGCGGCAGGCCCTTCAAGAACATAACGCGCGTCGTAAGTGCGGGTTTGCGGATCGGCGGCATCGGAGATCTGTCGCAAACGAGCTTTTCCGCTGAGACCGTCGCCACCGTAGACGTTGGCCTCGGCTTCGGACCCTATGCCGGGCCGCAGAGTCTCAGGGAGCCAGACAACAGCTTCACGCGGCCCGGACTGCGCGAGTTGAACGACCGTCTGGCCCGCAGCCACGACTTGCCCAGGATCCCCGAGAGTATCGACGACCGTTCCATCCGAGTCTGCAAGAAGAACGGTATAGGTGGCAGCGTTTTCCGCGACCTTGGCATCGGCTTCAGCCGCGGCAAGCTGTGCCGAGGCCGTATCGAGAGCCGCCTTTGCCTGTTCATAACGCTGTTGAGTGGCAGCCAATCCATTTTTCACCAGCGTCGCATAGCGTTTCTCATCTGCCTGTGCCTGGGTCAGGACGGCGCGCGCTGCGGTAACCGTGTTGCGCTTTGCTGCCAGCGCGAGCTGGAGATCGGTTTCATCAATACGCATCAGGGCCTGGCCTTGTCTCACCTGCTGTCCAACATCGACCATCCTCTGGACGATTTTCCCCGGAACCCGAAAACCGAGGTTGCTCTGTACCCGCGAAGCGACCGTGCCGGTAAACGACCGCTCCGCCGCTTCAGTCTTTGTCGCCTCTGCCACCCTTACCAGTGGTGAAGCAGTCCTTGGGTCTGCAGCCTCGGCTTCCTGTTTCGGTGATTCGAAAACCAGAAAAAGGGCAGCCGCGCCCGCCGCTGCCACGAGGCCCACGAAAGTCAGGACATGTTTGCGTTTCATTTTAAGTTCTCTTCTTGACCAACGATCTGGGTGATTTAGATTGCGATCTAACTCTATTTACGTTATAGATGTCAAATGAAATCTAAATGGAGATCGTCATGAGAGTGAGCCGCGCACAGGCTGAAGAAAATCGGGAGACCGTGATCAACGTCGCGAGCCGTCTGTTTCGAGAGCATGGCTTCGATGGGATCGGCCTGAAGGATCTGATGAAGGGAGCCGGTCTGACGCAGGGTGGGTTTTACAAGCAGTTCTCTTCGAAGGACGACCTTGCGGCCTTGGCGTCGAGACGGGCGATGGAGAGTGCCACACGGAGATGGTCGGACGCGGCGACCAACAACGCAGATTCCCTGGAGGCAGTTATGAAGTTCTACCTCTCCTCGGACCATCGTGGAGAAAAGGCTGAAGGGTGCCCCTTGGTAGCGCTGGGATCAGACGCCGCTCGGCAGAGTGAAGAGGTCAGGCGTCCATTTGCGGATGGTATCCGCGCTCACTTCGAAGTCCTGGATGAACTGATGGACAACGCCAAGAGCTCCAATCCCAGCGGCAAGGCAATGGCGATACTGTCTCTCATGGTGGGTGCTGTCACGCTATCCCGCATCATGGAGGACGAGGACTTGTCGCAAAGCATCCTCGACGCAGCGGCTGGCGAAGTCAGACGCATTGCGCGCGATGATGGTGTTGCCAGGGGCCAGGCCAGGTCCGATGAGCGGAACGGATAAGGGCTAGGTTTAGCGTCAGCTCGGACGTGAGCCTCCTTAAAGCTCCTGCATAAACCGCATGTTTTGAGAACGGGACCTGACCGGATCGTCGGTCGGGAGGCTGAAGGCATGCCTATTTTTACAGTGAAGACAGGTGGAAAACAGATGCGTCGTATTGTTGTCACAGGGATGGGAGCTGTCAGCCCCCTTGGAGCGAATGTCGGGATATCCTGGTCGCGCCTTCTCGCGGGTCAGAGCGGTATCCGGCGGCTCGGCGACGACATCGTCGGCGACCTCCCCTCCAAAATAGGCGGAGTGGTCCCCTCGTTGGCCGAAGATCCTGAAGGCGGCTTCGATCCCGATATGATTCTGGCTCCGAAGGATCAACGCAAGGTCGACCGGTTCATCATCTTCGCACTGGCGGCCGCTGAAGAAGCGCTCGCGCAGGCGAAGTGGAGGCCGATTTCGAATGATGATCGGCTACGAACCGCGACGATCATCGCTTCGGGGATCGGTGGCTTTCCTGCAATCACCGAGGCGGTTCGCACCGTCGATCAACGCGGTGTACGTCGTCTTTCGCCCTTCACCATACCGTCGTTTCTCGTCAACCTCGCAGCGGGACAAGTCTCGATCCGCCATGGCTTCAAAGGCCCCCTCGGTGCCCCGGTAACCGCGTGCGCTGCTGGCGTTCAGGCGATCGGTGATGCTGCCAGGCTTATCCGGGCGAACGAAGCAGACATTGCCGTGTGCGGCGGAACCGAAGCCTGCATGAATATCGTCAGTCTTGGCGGTTTTGCAGCGGCACGATCTCTTTCGACCGGCTTCAACGAAACACCGGACCAGGCATCGCGCCCATTCGATGCGATGCGTGATGGCTTCGTCATGGGAGAAGGAGCCGGAATCTTGGTAATTGAATCCCTGAGCCATTCGCTTGCCCGCGGCGCCACGCCGCTTGCCGAACTCGTCGGATACGGCACGACAGCCGACGCCCATCACATCACCTCCGGTCCCGAAGACGGAAACGGCGCGCGCCGAGCCATGGAGATCGCCATCGCGCAGGCTGGAATCTCCCCGCGTGAAATCGGTCATCTAAACGCGCACGCGACCTCCACACCGGTAGGAGATCTCGGTGAAATCAGGGCCATCAAGAGTGTGTTCGGTTCCGAAAGGTCAGTTGCAGTCAGCGGCACCAAATCGGCAACAGGACACCTGCTCGGCGCAGCCGGAGGGCTGGAAGCAATCTTCACCATTCTGGCACTCAAGAACCAAATCGCGCCACCAACCCTCAACCTGAACGCTCCGGATCCAGAAGCCGAAGGGATAGATTTCGTCGCGAACAACGCACGACGCTTCGAGACTGAATACGCGATATCCAATGGCTTTGGTTTCGGTGGGGTGAACGCCAGCGCCTTGTTCCGCCGCTGGCCGGAAGGATGATCTGGCCGCCTATCCTTCGTTCGGCGATGTGACCTTTTCCGGGTGGCCGATGCGAAGACTACCTTTGCAGACAATTTCGAAATGAAGCCGCCCTTCTTATCATCGAAGCCTTGAAGCCAGAAGGACCACCAATGACCGACGTGTCCCATTCGAAAGATGCATTTGCCCTGTAAGCCTCGCGGACGGCCCCACCGGGAGTTTTGGATGGCTCTATCACACCCGCGCTGCTCCGGCTGGCGTTGCCCACCGTTGTTGTCCTTGTGGTTCAGACGCTTGTCGGGGTCGCCGAAACCTACTTCATCAGTTTTCTCGGTACGGAGGCACTGGCAGGCGTTACCCTCGTGTTCCCGGTGCTCATGCTGATGCAGATGATGTCGAATGGCGGCATAGGCGGCGGCTTTTCATCGGCCATTGCACGTGCCTTGGGAGCTAATCGCCACGCCGATGCCAATGGACTTGTGTGGCATTCGATCATTCTCGCCATCGCATTCGGGGCTATCTTCTCGGTCGCTGCAATCCTCTTCGGACCGATCCTCTACCGGTCGATGGGCGGGACAGGAGCGACACTTGTGGCAGCCCTCACCTATTCAGGAATCGTGTTCGCAGGCTCTATCCCCATCTGGATCACGGCGTTGCTGTCAGCGGCCCTCCGCGGTGCCGGTAACGTAAACGTTCCGGCCCTGGTGATCATCTCGGGAGCCGTTATCCTGTTCGCATTGTCGCCGCCTCTGATCTTCGGCTGGGGGCCCTTTCCACAGCTCGGTGTGGCTGGCGGCGGTGCTGCAGTTTTCGTATATTATCTGCTCGCGGCACTTGTGCTTGCACTTTACCTGCGGTCGTCACGAAGCCCGCTGAAACTCAGAATTGTTCCGCTGCAGGGGCGACTGTTCAGGGACATATTGGAGGTCGGTCTCCCTTCTGCGGTCGGTACGGTTCAGGTCAATCTCACGGCCACCTTCGTCACCGCTGCCGTTGGCCACTTCGGCGCTGACGCCATCGCCGGATTTGGCATCGCTTCGCGCCTTGATTATCTGCAGATCCCGATCATCTTCGGGCTCGGAACTGCTATCGTCACCAGGTCGGCATCAACATAGGCGCAAATCAGATCGAGCGGGCGCGCCGGGTCTCCTGGGTTGGCGCAGGTATTGCGTTTGGAATCACACAGATCATCGGCCTCGCCGCCGCGCTTTTCCCGAACATCTGGATGGGTCTTTTCACCACCGACCAAACTGTGCAGGAAATGGGCTCTCTCTATCTGCGAATCGTGGCACCCGCCTACGGGGCGATTGGACTAGGATTGGCACTCTATTTCGCCAGCCAAGGGGCGAAGCGCGTGCTTCTTCCCGTACTTGCCGGAACCGCGAGAATGATCGTCGCCGCCTTTCTGGGGTGGTCGGCAGTTCTCTGGTTCGGTGCAGGCCTCGGCACCCTGTTCCAGATGGTGGCGCTCGGAGCCCTCGCCTACGGAGTCCTCACAGCGGCGGCCGTTCTTCCGCGCCGGATGTTCTTCCACGGACGGGAACCGGATGATCGCGCCACGCAGTAAATGGATCGCCGTCCAGACGCGATACGATCGAGCCGCTCAGGCCGGATCCTGCCCTAAGCGGACTACTTCCAATCCCGTGGTCAAAACCGAGTGCGGTATCGCTCAGCCGCGTGAGGTCATCCATACGCCAACCAACGTCACCGCCAGTCCAGCGAACATCGCGACAGTCAGGGGCTCTGAAAACAACATCCATGCCCACAGCATCGTCACGGGCGGGCTGAGATAGATAGCTGCGCTCACCTTAGCAACAGGGAACAGCCGCAGACTGGTGTAGTAGAGGGCGTAGGCGAGGAACGTCGCGATCAGGACCAGCCAGATCATCCCGACCGCGAAATCACGGGTCATCGGTGGAGCAAGGCTGCCCTGTGTGAACGCGCACAGGGCGAAGAGAACCGAACCCATCAGCGTCTGGATGCAAAGGCTCTGATGAACAGGCATATGCTGCGTCTTGCGTCGCCTGTGCAGGACCGAGGCGACAGCGAATATCAGCATCGAACCCACGGTCAGTCCGTATGCCCAGACCGGGGCAGTGCCGAAACTGAGGCTGTCGAAGGACACGATCAAAACACCGATAACGGCAATCGCGGTTCCGAGCCATTGCCGTGGGGTCAGCGGTTCGCCGAGCACGGGTTGTGAAAGGGCAGCAATCGCCAGTGGCAACAGGTCGGCGATGAGCGCGACCAGCCCCGTGGGCACTTTCTGCTCGATGGCCAGGGCGAAGCCTCCCAGATACAGGAACACGGCCATGATGCCAAACAGGGCCTGATCTTTGACCGCACGCATGGATATGTTCGGCCCGATGGCCAACGCGAAAGGCAGAAGGATCAGTCCCGAAAGCAGCGTCCGCCAGAACAGGAGAAGCATGACGCTCGCCTCCTGGTTTGCATACCGGATACCGACGAAGCCTGAACTCCATCCGATGATCAGGAGGGTGGCGAGCAATGGCCATAGCAGAGGGTGGCGGCTCGAGGGGGCGGAAGGAAGAGAGATGTCGGTCATTAAGCGCTCTGGTGCAAGGAATACGATCAACCAATAGGCGTACCGCATAAAATGCGCACATGACAAATTTCGATGACCACATGACTTTTTGCAAATCAGTGTCATGGCTGGCGCAGTTCGTGATAAGTTCGTGAGATTGGAACGGAGATGGCCATGAACGAACTCAACAATCGCCGCCTCGAGATCGACGCATTACGGGCGCTTTCCGCGATCCGCCAACATGGCGGCATTACCCGCGCGGCTATCGCTCTGGGCCTCTCGCAGTCCGCCGTAAGCCATAAGATCAAGAGACTGGAAATCAGTCTCGACTGCGAGCTGCTCGGCCGGAAGTCGGCGGGTCCGATGTTCACCGCTGCGGGAGAAGACCTGCTCGACTACGCCAGCCGTATCCTCGGATTGCACGACGAGGCTCTGCTCAGCCTATCGAAGACCCCGCTCGCGGGACGGCTTGCCCTTGGCCTCACCGAAGACACGGCGTGTACCGACCTCGCCCGCATTCTGGGGCGGTTTCGGCGACTGCATCCGAATGTCTCGGTCCGTACCAAGGTCCGTATGAGCCTTGTCCTACGCGCCATGCTCGAACGTGGCGAACTCGATGCCGCAATCGTCCAGGTCTTCAGCCACGAGGTACGCCCCGCCGATGTCGTCCTATACCGTGAAGACCTTCACTGGGTGAAGCATCCAGATTTGACACTCCCGCAGGACGGCCCGATTCCGTTTCTGTCGTTCGACGACGAGTGTTGCTACCGCCAGTGGGCGCTCGACATCGGCCAGGACGATGCGGTTCTCGAAACCGTCTTCGAGTGTTCAAGCGCCGCTGGTATTGTGTCCGCCGTTAACGCGACGATGGGTGTAGCGCTGCTGAGTGACCGCCATATCCGAGGCGAGATGCAGATAATGACCGACCGTCTGCCGCCGCCGCCATCCTTGGCCTATGTTGTGAGACGTGCACGTAAGTCGAGAAATCCGGCTCTCGACAGCTTAGTTCGAGAAATTGAGACGGACATTGGTCGCCAAGGAGGGTTGGCCCTCGCTGGCTGATAATGGTTATGTCCGCTTGTGGCGCGTTCCGGACGTGGCCACACTAGCGAAGCGGACGGACGCAAAGCTTTCTACGCTGACAGAATCTCTGCTGGGCCTGAGAGCACTCTATACACGCCAAGCTCTTGACGAGATCCGATCCAACGACCCTATTGTTTCTAGGCTATTAGCTTCGATAGCTTAATTATTGTCAGTGCGACTGCCACGCAGAATAGCCATTGTGCGTTCCCCAGCCTGTTTAGATCCGTGTGCGTCCGGCCACGCCAAGATACTGTGATGTGATTATGCGATGCGGAACTGCTTGCGCAGGAACTTGTCGAATACACCAGCGGTTGCGAAACGGCGCAGCAGGCTCACCATGCGCGCCGCACTGCCCGCGGTATAGCGCCGGCGTGGAATGGGATCATTGGCTGCCTTGATGACCACTTTCACGACGACATCCGGCAGGTCGGCCTTGGGCATGACCTCCCGCAGCAGGGCCGCCACACTGGCGCGCGCCTGATCGTATTCGGACTTCTGCTGGTCGGGCTCAATGCCGTTCTGATCGAATACCGTGCGAACATATGCCGGCTCGATCACAGAAACGCGGATGTTGAAGGCCCGGACCTCATGATCGAGCGATTCCGAATATCCCTCGATCGCATGCTTGGCGGCGGAATAATGTGCCGAGTACGGCGCCGGGATAACGCCGAGAATTGATCCCAAGTTGAGGATGCGGCCTCCGCCCTGGCCCCTCATCACCGGCAGAACTGCATTCGTCATACGCATTGCACCGAAGACATTGACGTTGAACAGGGCCTGCGACTGCGAAATCGAGGACTCCTCTGCACCGCCGAACATGCCAATGCCGGCATTGTTGACGAGGAGGTCAATCTTCCCCGTGCGCGAGACCACGTCCGCGACCAACGCCAAGACGGACGCATCGTCGGTCACGTCGCATGCCAGCATCGTGACGCCCTTCGGCCCGTCGTTAGCGATTTTCCGGCTCGTTCCGAAAACGCGAAAACCCGCGCGAGCAAGACCTTCGGCGGTGGCATAGCCTATGCCGGAGGATGCTCCGGTCACAATTGCAGTTCTGACGGCATCCATGTTTTTTTCCCTAAAGCGAATGTCCCGGATTTGGGCTCCGGAGACCGGTTGCATTACGTTCATTTACTGATATTATGATCGTATTGCAATAGGGTTTGAAAGAACGTCATGCGATATGAAAAGGGCCGAAAAGACGCGTCACGTCGTAGGATCATCGATGTCGCTATTGAGCGGTTTCGCTCGGATGGAATTGCGGGCTCGGGTCTCGCGACGATCATGAAGGATGCCGGTCTGACCAACGGCGCCTTCTATCCCCACTTTCCCTCGAAGGCCGATCTCGTCCGGGAAACCTTGTCTGATGCCCTGAACAAGCAAGCAGTATGGCTGCGCGAGGTGCTGGACGAAGGAGGGCTCGACCGCGTAATCGACATTTACCTCTCGCCCGAACACAGGGACAATCCGGGACTGGGTTGTGCATCCGCAGCACTGCTGCCGGAGCTTGCGCGGCAGCCGGAGGAGACGCGCGGCATGTATGCCGAACAGTCCCGCGTCCTTGTGCTCCTCCTCGCCGAAGCGCTTCCGGCAGATGTGGAAGCGAGGGAGGATGTGGCATGCGTGATTTTTGCGACGCTGATCGGGACGCTCCAACTGGCACGGGCGGTCGATAAAGAGGCGTCGGGCCGCATTCTGCAGGCTGGAAAGAACGCGATACGCGCCTTGGCGGGTCTTACGCACGCACCGGCCTCTTGAGCCTGAAATCCATACAAGAGCGCGCTCCACGAGTGTTCGGATGAGGTCACACGCGGCGTCATTGCCTCCGACAATACCTGAACCTTTGCAGCGCACGGCGAAAGCAAAACCTTGCCAGGCAAGGAATAACACAGACCGGAGATTTCCAGTGAAAGCCTATGTCGTCGAAAAGTACAAGAAGAAGGGCGCGCTGCGCCTTGCCGAACTGCCGGATCCGCAGGTTCAAAACGGCGACGTCCTCGTTCGCGTCCATGCCACTGCCGTCAACCTGCTCGATTCCAAGGTCAGGGACGGCGAGTTCAAGATTTTCCTGCCTTACCGTCCGCCCTTCGTGCTCGGCCACGACGTTGCCGGAACGGTCGTCAAGGTCGGCTCCGGTGTCAGCCGCTTCAAGGTCGGCGACGAGATCTATGCCCGGCCGAGGGATCACCGCGTCGGCACGTTTGTGGAATTGATCGCCATCCACCAAGACGATGCAGCATTGAAACCCCGCACGCTCGATATGGAAGAAGCATCGTCCATCCCGCTGGTCGCGCTGACAGCGTGGCAGGCCCTGGTCGATATCGCGAAGGTGAAGCCTGGCCAGAAAGTCTTCATTCAGGCGGGTTCAGGCGGCGTCGGGACGATCGCGATCCAGCTTGCCAAGCATCTGGGCGCGACGGTCGCCACGACGACGAGCGCGAAGAATGCAGCGCTGGTCAAAAGCCTCGGCGCGGATGTGGTGATCGACTACACCAGCCAGGACTTTGAAAAAGTGCTCTCCGGTTATGACGTTGTGCTGAACAGCCAGGATCCGAAGTCGCTCGCGAAGTCAGTCAACGTCCTGAAGCCGGGCGGCCATCTCGTCTCTATTTCGGGCCCGCCGGACCCGGCCTTTGCCGAGGATCTCGGACTGAATGCGCTCTTGAAGCTTGTCGTCCGGCTGTTGAGCCTCAGCGTGCGCAAGAAGGCGAAGAAGCGTGGCGTTCATTATTCGTTCCTGTTCATGCGCGCCGATGGTCGGCAGCTCGAAGAGATCGCCGAGTTGATCGACAGTGGGGCTTTGCGCCCCGTCGTGGACAAGATATTCCCCTTCAACCAGACGCCCGAGGCTTTGGCCTATGTCGAGACGGGTCGTGCGAAGGGCAAGGTCGTGATCAAGGTGCAGTAGCGGTGCTTCGACGGTAGGGCAGCGGCAACAATCCTGCCGCGGGTGGCCCTTGAGCAGCCCGCGTCAGGTTTCATCGGGAGCCCGGATTGCTCGGCAGCCCCAGTACGAGGCGGGATGAAAGCTTCCAAGGCGTTGCCTGTTGGAAGATTTCGACGCCATTACCACCATTTAAGAGACCGGCCGATCCGTTCTGCACTGTTGAAGGCGCAGCAGACATCGCGCAGCCGGGACTCTACTGGATTCTCGAGGAGCTCCGCAGGTGTGTTCTCCTCGACGATCCGGCCGTGGTCCATGAAGATGACTCGATCCGCCACGGACGCAGACCATCGTCATTCAGTCAGATGCGAGTTCCCCCATGACGTCAAGAACCTCTTTCACCATCTCGGGATCTAGGGCCGACGTTGGTTCATCGAACAGCATAATCTTCGGGGAACCGATCGAGCGACCAGAGGGAGAAATCGAACTGGCGGGCGGAAATCACAAAATTCCTGATTTGGCTGACCAGACCCTACACCGCAAGTCGAGCAGTGCGATCGGCCATTTCAATAGGCCCGCCTGAGCGACTGTCCCCCATCAAGCTTGAAAGGCAGCTTTCTGGAACTTCCACGGGTGTTGCGAACGACCGAAATGCCGGCGCGAAGCAGCCAAAGCCTTCGATGCTGACAAAATGCCCGCTCGGGTCCAAAAGACGAGAGGTTTAATCTCGGGGGTTGCCAAGAATGTAGCCTTCGTCCTTAAGAACTTTTGCAGCAGCAAGCGCTTCATCCAGACGGGCACGACTACTGGCAGCTAGACGTTCAAGGCCCAGCAATCGCGCAAACACGAGCGCCGGATCTGGCTCTTCCAGGGCCAAAGGATACTGACGCACAAAGCCAATCAATTCCGGCAGAGAGATGTCGGTCACTGGACGACGATCGACCTCTGTTTCTGCGGGACGATAATCGACGACCGTCGTTACGCTACCTTTCAGCCAGATGAAACGACCCGCACTATCTTGCGTTACATCAAAAACACCGAGATGACGTTCAATCTTCTCGCGGATCCGGTTGCCCGTCCGCAACCAGCCATGTGCCCTTGCAATTCTCTGCGCTAGGACGTCGTCGCGGACCGGTGCCTCTGCGACTACGACAGTAGCAAGCATTTCGTCGACAACGGAGCGGTAGCTGAAGTCAAAAAAGGCGTCCGGCTCTGCTTTAATCGTCGAAAGGTCGGCTCGCCGGAACTTAGCGTGCACCTCAGTCTCATTCGCTGAAACCGGCATTGCTGTGGGAGGGTTGATTTCCTGAACGAGCGGGATTTCATCGGCTTCAAAAACCGCGATAGGGACATCGACGGCGGACTGCTGAACCTCCGCCCTGTCGTCCGCCGACAGTAATTCCTCTGTTTTTTAAGCGGCCGCCGCTCGCCGGGCTTCGTCCGGCGAACGTTCAGCCTCTCATGAACTCCGGCGACGCAGCAGATCGCAAGGATCGACGCTGAGCGCATCGGCAATTCGTCCCAACACTGTCACACTCGCTGAGACCTTTCCGCGTTCGATGGCACCGACGTAGCGCATGCTTATGTCCGCCAGCGCGGCCAGTTCCTCTTGCGTCAAGTTTTTCTCATGGCGAATGCGACGCAGGTTGATCGCCATGGCTTCTTTCAAGTCCATGCCAGATCGGAATCAGAACCAGCCCTATCGTTCTAGGAACGATAGTTCCTATTCGCATTGAATGTGTTATATTGCCGAGCGGCGCCCCGGTCACTCGGGCGCTTCGCTAAGGAAGGGCGTGCAGTCGGCAATAACGTCAATCGGGACCGGGTTCTTCAGCGTCGCAGGCCGGTCAGGGGGCATGCAATGGCCTTTGCGGGGAAAATCGTGGAACAACAGAGGTGGTGATCGATGAACGACGACAAATCATCAGTGCGGGGAGAGAACAACGAGGCGTGTCGTCCATGCTATGCGTCGATGGATAAAGTGGAACTGGAGGCGCTAGCGATCGAGGCGATCAAGGAGCATCGCCGCCTTTTTGAAACCGATCAGCACATCTATGATGAGTGGGAAAAAGTCGAGGCGGACCCTTGCTCCCCACACGCGGTGATCCAGGCATTGGAAGAACAGTACTTGGCGCGGCAGAAAAGGACGGCCTTGCAGCAGGAGGAACTCTCAGACGTGCTGAACGCGCTTGGATTTATCCCTTCGGTACCAGCTGACATCGTCCACTGAGTTCATGAGGCGGCCGCCCTCCCCCGTTCGGCCGGGTCGGGGGCAGCGCCGACGGTCACAAGCGCGCGTCCTCGCAACTTCTGCTATCTATGCGGCCGCCGCTTCAGCAAATCCGATGCCTCGATGCCCAAAACTGTTGCCAAACGATCAACCACATCGATGCTCGCATTGTAAACGCTGCGCTCCAGCGAGCTAATGTAGGTGCGGTCGATGTGTGCTCGATGGGCAAGCTCTTCTTGTGACAAGCCTTTGGCTTGCCTTGCAGCCCTCAGGTTTTGCGCAAATACCTCTCGAATCTCCATAGTCAAGAGACCAGCGCCTTGCGGAGTATTTCTCAACGGAGTATACTCTACAACTTGATCCAAGGAAGGGCGGGTTTATGGAGCCGAATGGCTGCAGCCAAGACAGCCGAAGCAGATTCGATGGCCACTTTGCTAGCGCGGTGCGAGCGGGCGCGTCCCTCGGCCCTGTGCTGGTCAGGAGCTAGGATCGCGTTTGCAAGACCGGAATCGCAATCAAACAGAGGTGGTGATCGATGAACGACGACAAATCAGCCGTGCGGGGAGAGAACAACGAGGCTCGTCGTTCATGCTATGCGTCGATGAATAAAGTGGAACTGGAGGCGCTAGCGATCGAGGCGATCAAGGAGCATCGGCGCCTTTTTGAAACCGATCAGCACATCTATGATGAGTGGGAAAAAGTCGAGGCGGACCCTTGCTCCCCACACGCGGTGATCCAGGCATTGGAAGAACAGTACTTGGCGCGGCAGAAAAGGACGGCCTTGCAGCAGGAGGAACTCTCCGACGTGTTGAACGCGCTTGGATTTATCCCTTCGGTACCAGCTGACAACGTCCACTGAGCTCAGATGAGGCCGTGATCCTTGGCGATCGCCACCGCTTGCGGCACTGTCGTAGCTCCGAGCTTGCGTCGTGCGTTGTCCAAATAGTGCTGAACAGTCCTGGGGTGAATATGGGTCAGTTCCGCGATCTCATGCGCGTATTTACCGTTGGCCGACCATGTCAGGCAGACAGCTTCCTTGGGAGAAAGCAGTCGCTTCGGGGCGATCAGCGCTGTGTCCGCCAACATCCGTAGCCGGTAGTGGATCGCAAGCACGGCTTGTGCCGCTTTGGCAGGCTCCCTCAGTAGGGGATTGTCATCTCCAATGTCCGATGACGCGAATGTCAACATAAGCGTGGTTCCGAAACTGCCCTCAACCGGAATGGTCACGCCAGATCGAATCCCGAATTCGATTGCCTGGTCTCGGAATTGTCTTGCCTCCTTCGATCCGCCGCGCCCCGGCCACTTATCGGCCGACCACTGGAATACCTCCATGCGGCGCTTCGCTTCGGTGACAACCGGATCAACGCGGGAGTAGTTGCTTAAAATATAGATGTCCTGCCAGTCCAAAGGATATGTATTGAACGTTTTTATCTCTGTTCCTGCAGTCTGCAGATAGGCGAATCGTTCGAAGCCGTTCGTTTCGGTAAAGCAGTTTATCGCCCTCTTTATCATGCGTTCGTTGTGGGCAGCATCGACCATATCGACCAAAGAGCGCAGTCGTCCGAGCATCGTTCATCCTCCTTTGTTGCGGCGCCCGTGGTGGTGTAGCGTTGAGAGCGCTGAAACTGCATCAAATGCCGGCGGGCGCCTGAAAGCTCGTATCAAGATGGAGCATTCTGAATGACAAGCTGTCGGGTCGACGCTAGGCAGCGTCATCCGCACGCTTGGCCGCGCCCGGGAATATCCGATCATAGGAAAGGTTAAAGCCGAAGGCATAGACCATGTAGAAAATCGCGATCGACAGATCCATCACGAACGTAGCCCAGAGCGACATGTCGAGGTACCAGGAAACCGGTGGGATGAGCATGACCAGAAAGCCGATTTCGAACAGAGCCGCGTGAACGATCCGGGTCGCAAAAGTCTTCGTCGTCTGGCCGAATAGACGCAGCATTGTGTGGTCAAAGCCAAGGTTGAAGACGAAGTTCCAGAGTGTCGCGAGTGTCGATGCGAAAATGCCGACAATGCTCATGTGGCTCGCTGACTGGTCGAAGAAGTAAGTCCCGGCCGGAGTGACGATAGCCAAACCGAGCGCCTCGAACAGGACCGCCTGACGCAGGCGGTCGGGGAAAGTGCACGTAGCAGACACGTTGAGCCTCTTTCTCGCATTGTGTTTGACCCGCCCCGTTCTATCTGCAAGATGCGGTGCATCAAGTTGGCTATTATCTGGAAAGTAGATGGATGGTTGTTTCCATGGATCAGTTGGAAGCCTTCGTTGCAGCGGCCAAACACGGGTCGTTCTCCGCTGCGGGCCGAGCTTTACGAAAGGCGCAGTCGGCCGTCAGCACGCAGGTTGCAAATCTTGAGGAGGATCTCGGTCTTGATCTGTTCGACCGATCAGGACGCAATCCGGTGCTGACTTCAGCTGGCGAACGGCTCCTGCCTGAGGCCAAGGTGATCCTGGATCGCCGCGAGCACCTGATTGGCGTCGCCAGCAGCTTCGAGGCCCATGTTGAGACGCGCTTGGTCGCCGCGATCGATGAACTCTACCCTGACCGGGAAATGGGAGCGCTTTTCTCGGAATTTGCATCCCGCTTTCCGCATGTTGAACTCGAACTCCTGTTTCCGATGATGGAAGATGTAAGCCGCCTTGTGTTGGATGGAAAAGCTGACGTGGGCGTCATGTGGCGTCAGGAGGATCTGCCCGCCGAACTTGGATTCCAAACCCTCGGGTGGGTTCCGCTTAAAATGGTGTGCGCAAAGGATCACCCGCTGGCAAAAGTAGATGTCGGCTGGGAGGAGTTGAAGCGCTATCGTCAAATCATGGTTGCTGTCCGCAGCGAAGGGGCAGCAAAACAGCGCTTGCGAACGGCTGCCGAAATCTGGTGGGTCGAAAGTCAGTGGGTCATATTGCAGTTGGTCAAGCAAGGAATCGGATGGGCACTTGTTCCCGACCACGTCATTGCACATTCACCGTATGCCCCGGAACTTGTTACGCCCGCGCTGCAGTTTGGCGACGGTCAGTTTCCCGTCGCATTGGAGATGGTTTGGCACAAGCAACGGCCTTGCGGACCGGCAGCAAAATGGCTTCGTCGGCGCCTCGCTACTACGAAACTCAATGCCAGCATATAATAGGCTCCGAGTTGCGGTAATCCGGGCCCACGAGCTCGCTCATCACAGGGCGGACAGGCCTTATTTATCGATGCGATGTCGGCGCTACGCGCCAGCTGGCGCTGTAAATTTCACGACCATTGACGTTTTTACGCAAGGCACCTGTCAGCGCACGGTCGATCCGAAGCCTCTCGTAAATGGCCCTCGTTGTTTGTTTGCAGGATGGGAGTGTAGTTAAGGACAATGGCGTCGATTTCATTTGCCACCGCTCCGTTTATTTCGAGCCAAGCGTGCGTCATGTACGGGTTTTCTTTCACACCGATCACCAAATTTGCCTTACAGCCCTCATCGGCGAAGAAAAACAGACAAGCCAGAGAGTCCAGAATGCTGCTTGGCGGGACTAATCGGAAGGTTTTCAAACGATTGTATACTGCTATTAGACAGGCAATATCGTCAGGCGGAGTTGCCGGCGCATTTGCCATCTTCTTCGCGCATCTTGTCGCAACCTTTGCGATAGATCTTGTCGACCTACAGCAGTGCATCCGAGCACGCATTGTAACCCATTGAAAGCGCGGGAAGAGAAGAACGTCTTCGGAAACTGCATGTGTATGCGTGAAATCTGGGTGGACGTTCGACACCGCGCCGACATCTATTTCGTTCCGGCGGACCCGGTCAGGGAAAAGGCGCAAATCTGCCACGTTGAAGCCGTCCTTCTTCACTCATTGACGGCGCCTTTTTCTATCTTCCTACTGCCTATCTCAAGTTGGATGGTATCTGCCAAATAGATAGATAACCAATTTTACGGCTACGCTGGGTGCCTGCGGCGCCCAAAACGGGCCGTACTCTGCCGCGGGCCGGCCCCGAGATGCGCGAAGGCTCCAGCGACCGGGTCAAGAGGATCCAGAATTCATCGGATGCTATAGGCAGATGGAAACACAATGTCTTGGTCAACCACGACATTGAACTTGTATCCCGGGCGAATGCGGATAGTCGGCTGGACATTGAGGTTCTTGGAAATCGTTTGTTCCGCGACGCGACCGAAGCTTTCCGCGAAATTCCGCCGTGCGGCATCCGATGCCGTATCCTGCGCCGCATCCGTTGCGCGTTCAGGCAAAGACATGTCGATCCCGGTCCCGATGATTGCCACCAGCGCCGCCGAACCGAAAGTCCTCGGGAGATGGCGGTCGACCTTATCCTGGAATCCACCATACCCTTCGGCGTCCGTGCCGGCCATGCCGCCGATCTGTAGGGTCGATCCATTGGGGAAAATAAGGTCCGTCCAGACGACGAGAACACGTTCTTGGCCGAATGAGACCTTGGAATCGTAGCGACCGAACAGTTTCGCACCTTGCGGGATGAGAAGGCGGTAACCGGTTGCGCTGTCGTAGACATTCTGGCTGACTTGGGCGGTAATGCGCCCTGGCAAGTCGGAGTTCAGGCCGGTAATCAAGGTGGCGGGTATGACTGAGCCGCGTTTCAATTCGTAAGGGGATATCTGCGGCACGACCTGGTTAGGCAGGTAGCCGAGATCCTTGATGTCCTGATTGAAAAAATCCTCCTTCGACGTCTGCGCGTTCTGATCGACGTTCTGCCCCATCAGCCCGGATTTCATGGCCGCGGCATAAAGGTCTGAGGCGCTGTTCGTCACGGCATTTGTCGGCTGGCGGCCGGTGTCATTGGTGGAGATTGCAGCCTTCTCGACATCGGAGATGTCTACCTTTAGCGGCGAATCGAGCGCCGTGGAACGGGCCTGGAGACGCGCCATCCGTTGCCGCTGGGCTTCGCGCATATATTGTTCATCCTGCTCTCGCTTCAGGCGTGCCTTCCACTCCTCTTCGGATTCGAGCCTTTGTCGGCGATCTTGTCGCTCCTCTGGTCGGCGCTCGACGACCGGTTCCTGCTTTTCCTTTTTCTCCGCGACGACGGGCGTCGGTTGAAACACCTCCTGCTTTTCTGGGTCACCGATAATGCCGTCGGTGACACCCCGCTTAAGCTGATCGCCGAAACTGGTCGCAGGGCTGTTGGAAGCACCCTCGATGTCGCCATGATTGAAGGAAAGCCCGCGCAGTGACAGACCAATCACGACGACGCCGACGAACAGCACGATGACGATGATGGCGATGATGATCGGCAGCCGGTTGAGCCGGCGCATGCCATTCTGATCGTCGGCTTGGCTCGACGTGCCAAGCTGGAGCGACTGGACCATGTTAATCTCCGTCAGTTGCGCTGCATGATCGTAAGGGGACTGGCCGGCGTCGCGCCGGCCGCCGTCGGCGTGTAAGCGCGGCCAAGAGCGATGGAAGTCGTCGAGACTTGCACCAGCACTTGCCCGTCGAAGCCCTCGATTGCATAAGCAAGCTCGACCGGCTTGACGTCTTTGGCGACTTTGCCGTCCGTGACGACCGTGTAGCCCCACCCCTTCAGGGCCGCCTCGAGGGCGGATGCGAACTCCGATGTGTTCGTCTCCATTTTGAACGTGGTCGTAGCACCGGCCGGGCCGATCTGTTCAGCCAGACGACTTGCCATGTCACCGGCGATGGCGCTTGCAGCCGGTCCGGTGACGGCCACAGGCGTGGAACTGGTGGTCAATGCGTCGTCCGCCGTTTGGCAACCGGAGAGCAGCGCGACCGCGATGAAGAATGCGAATAGCTTCCGCATGGTTCAGCCTCCCCGCCGGATGGTGATCTTCTGCTGCCGCCAACCGACACCGGAAACTAGGATCGCCTTGTCGATCGCATAGTCGACGGTCATCATGTCGTTCTTCATCCGGTAATTGACGATACGATTTTGACCGCCGGAGACCACGAAGAGCACCGGCGCGTCCTGGCCGGAGATCGATTTCGGGAACTGGATGTAGGTCTTCATCCCGTCCGAATAGACCCGCTTCGGTTTCCACGAAGCACCGCCGCTGATTGAATAGGAAAAGTTCAGCTTGTCCGGCGCGGTGCCCGGAATGCCGCTCGTTTCGAGACGGGTGTTGATGTCGGCGAGCTTGGTCGACACGTCTTCCGGATATTCGAAACCAATGCGCGCCATGTACTGGCTCGGATGGGACTTGAGCTGGATATGATAGGTGCGCCGCGATGTCGTCACGACCATTGAGGTGAGAAGGCCCGGCTCCGACGGTTTGACTATGACATGGATCGCCTGTCCGCCTGTGGCCCCCGAGGTGGCCGGCTCTACCTTCCAGCGCACGGTGTCGCCGACGAGGACGTCGCGAACGATCTCGCCACCCTGAAGTTCGATGTCGCAGACCTGCAGCGGCGAGCAGACGACGGAAGGTTGCGTTTCGCCGAACAGGAAGATCACCTTTCCGTCCGGACCTGTCGTGACCAGTCCCGGCGTGCCGCGCCACTTCCTGGAAAGATTTGTTCCCTTCACCTCGTTGCTCGTCATGCTTTGCGCCTGCGCGCCCGCCGCAAGCAAGAGTCCGGCCATGCAGCCGGCGGCTGCGATCAATCCCGTTTTTTTCATTGAAAGAATCCCTGCCTTTAAAGCTGTGCCGTCCAGTCGAAATCCCGGACGTAGAGGCCGATCGGATTGAGGCGGATCGTCGCCTCATCCTGTGGCGCGGTGAGCGTCACCGTTGCGATCCCGCGGAACCGCCGCGTGCCAATCTCCTTGCCCTTGCGGTCTCGCTCGTATTCCGTCCAGTCGATCTGATAGGTCTGGTTCGAAAGCGCCACGATGTTGTTGACCTCGATGGCAACTGTCGAAGACTTCGCCTTCTCGAACGGAGAATTGCCTCGAAACCAGGCGTTGACCTTCTCCGTCGACGGATCGGACGTGCGAAGAAGGGCGTAGGTGCGGTCGATATATTGCTTCTGCACCACCGCATCCGGCGTGATTGAGCGAAAGCTTGTGACGAAGTTGCCGAGTGTGGCGCGCACCACGCGGACATCGGCATACTCGATCTGCTCCGGAAAGCCTGCCGTGACTGCGGTTCCGAGCTTGTCGACCTCAACGATGTAAGGCACGAGCCTCACTTGCGTGCTCAGATACATTGCGTAGCTGAAGCCGATGACGGCCATGACCAGGCCGAGGACACCAACAATGCGCCATGCGGCTGCGGCCTTCACATAGGAGCCATAGCGTTCGCTCCATTCCTGGCGGGCGGCAAGGTACGGGTTTTCCGGGGCGCGGTTCGCTGCCATTTATTCTTCCCTTGTCTCAATTACGGTTTGTTGTTGCGTTCGGGAGGGGGGGGTCGGTCCGCTATGACCGCCGCGCTGTTCATCGAGCTTCGCATTGGCCAGTCCGAGAATGGACCCGGCATGAGCGCCCGGAGAGCCGATTGCCTTTTCCTTCGCGGCAGATCCGGCAGCTTGCGCGCCGGAACTGAAGCTCGCGCCCACGCCACGAAGAGCAGCACCTGCAACGGATGAACCGCCAGCTCGTGCGGCTTGAGCCGCCGCATACCCCGCGCCGGCAGCGCCGGCGGCGAGGAAGCCAGCACCGGCGGCAAAAGACGCCGCTTGCCCGCCGTGGCGGATCGCTTCCATTCCTCCGGAAACCGATGCGCCCTGGACGACGCCCTGGATGATGTTCGGGGCGTGCATGGCGATGATGAAGACGACGACGGAGATACCGGCGATGGCCAACGTGCTGACGAACTGATCCGACGAGGCAGTCGGAGCTTGAGCGAGGCCAAGCAGGACGCTCGATCCGATTTTGGCGATCATCACCAAGGCCATGAGCTTCATGCCGACGCCGAAGGCATAGACGAGGTATCGAATGGCAAAGTCTTTCGTGAAGGACGAACCACCCAGCCCGAGCATGATCATGCCGGCGAGCAAGCCGACATACATTTCGACCATGACCGATACGAAAATAGCTGCAACCAGCGAGAAGGAGATGACAACGATGCCCATCGCGAGAACGGCGGCAATCGCGAGTGCATTGTCTTCGAAAACCCCGAACTGCGCTTGCTCCGACATTTGCGACGCGACGCGGATGCCGGCGTCGAACACCTCGGCGGGTGAAGCTGATCCACCGCCGGCGCCAATCTGGAAAAGGCTGTCGACCACCGCTCGCGCAAAGGTCGGACCTTGGGTCAGAACGAATGCGAAAAACCCGATGAACATGATCCGCCGCACCAGTTCAGCGAACCAGCTGTCCAGCGAGGCTGACTGGATCGCCAACCAGACGGCCGCAATGCCGATCTCGATCGTTGCGAGAATCCAGAATAGGGATTTCGCCGCCTCCATGATGGTGGTCTCCCACCCCTGCGCGGCGGAGGAGACCTGATTTTCCAGTTCCGTGAGGACCTGCCCCTCCTGCGCGAATGCGGGAACAGCATAGGCAAGGAAAAAGACACCTGTAATCAGGAAAGAACGCGCAACAGTTACCTTCACCATCTCGGGCGCATCTCCTGGCCTTCCTTGATCGGCGGCAGATCCTTGTCGGAGCCGAAGAATTTTTCCCGGACGGCGCGCTGCTCCTCGGTGAGCGCAGGTATTCCTGTGTTTCGGGAATTGACGATCAGCACTGTCGCTGCAGACGATGCAGCGGCGACAGCCAACAGCAAGGCAATCAGGACGGAGCGGCTCACCATCGCGGTTCCATTTTCTGGCCCTCCGGAACGCTCTTGACCTCGGCGTTGAAGAACTTTTCCCGCCGCGCCTGCGCCAGGTCTTTGTCGGTCTGTTCCGTCTGAAGCCAGGTTCCCATCATTGTCATCTGTTGGGAGACGAGACCGCGAAGCTTCTGCATTTGTGCGACCTGTTGCGCTGCGATCTCGTGCCCGACCTGCAGAGCCTTCATCTGCCCGTCAGCTGTTTCGGACATCGACCGCAGCGAGGACATCGTGTCTTCCTCGCTATCGAACTGGTCGGCCGTGAGGCTCGCCGCTTTCAGCGAGCTGGCGATCGTGTCGCGGTTGGTGTTCGACCAGGACAGGTAGGTCGAGGAGAACGTCGCGTTGTCAGGCAAATTCGTCTTGAGATCGGCATAACTCTGAAACCGCTGCTGAAGAACGTCATCCGCATTCCCCATCGAAAAGGCGATGCCCTGTCCCCGGTCGACGATGCTGCGCAGCTGGTCGAGATCGCTTTCGACCTGACCCCAGACATGGTCAGGAAGCTGCGCAGTGTTTTGCAGCATGTTCTCGTAGATCTTGAGCTGGTTCTGGATTTGCTCTGCAAGTTGGCTGATCTGCGTCAACTGATTGTCGACCTGGATGTCGGAGCTTTTCATGAGGTCCACGAGTTGCGCATTGTTGGCGAGCTGCGTCCATTCCGTCGCAGCGCCGGTGGCTGTGCCGGCTTGCACTGAGCCTGCTGCTCCCATCGCGAGAGTGGCGACCGCCAAGCGGGCGAGCCTTTTACTTGAGTAGCGATTCGGCATCGTGAACTCCTCTCGTTTCAAGCCAGTGAATCGGCCAGTCGCGGCCATGTTCGGATTTCAGTGCGCGGATGCGTTTGAGGTCCTCTTTGCCCGACGCGCCGACGAAGCTCAGCGCGACTGGCCCAAGCGACATGTTGAAGAGCCGCCGGCCTTCTGGCGTGGCGACGTAGTAATCGCGCTTTGGCATGGCGGTAGCGACGATCTCGATCTGCCGCTCGTTGAAGCCGATGCGCTCGTAGAATTCTCGCGTCCCCGACTCGCGAGCGGCGCCATTGGGGAGGCATATCTTTGTCGGGCAGGATTCCTTTAGTACGTCTATGATCCCTGACCGCTCGGCATCGGAGATCGATTGGGTCGCGAGAACGACAGCACAATTCGCCTTGCGCAGCACCTTGAGCCATTCGCGAATCTTGTCGCGGAACACAGGGTGGCCGAGCATCAGCCACGCCTCGTCGAGCACGATCAGACTGGGGGACCCATCCAAGCGTTTCTCGATCCGGCGGAACAGGTAGGTCAGCACCGGCACGAGATTGCGCTCGCCCATATTCATCAGCTGCTCGATCTCGAAAGTCTGGAAGGCGCCGAGTGTGAGGCCGTCTTCTTCCCCATCAAGGAGCTGGCCCATGGGGCCATCGACGGTGTAATGATGCAGCGCGTCCTTGATCTCCCGCAGCTGCACGCCGCTAACGAAATCCGAGAGCGAGCGACCGGAGGCACTCGCCATCAGGCCAATCTGCCGAGAGATGGCGTTACGATGATCGGGTGTGATGGTGACGCCCTGCAGATTGACCAGCATCTCGATCCACTCCGTCGCCCAAGCCCGGTCGGCATCACTTTTGAGTTCGGAGAGTGGGCAAAAGGCCAACGCCCTCCCCTCTTCCGCATTGTCGCCGCCGATCTCATAGTGATCGCCGCCGGCTGCGAGCGTCAGGGGTAGAAGTGAACTGCCTTTGTCAAAGGCGAAGATCTGCGCATTTTCGTACCGGCGAAACTGTGCGGCGATCAGGGCGAGCAACGTTGACTTGCCAGAACCGGTCGGCCCGAAGATCAACGTGTGGCCGACATCATCGACGTGCAGGTTCAGTCGGAACGCTGTCGAGCCGCTCGCAACTTGCATCAAGGGAGGGGAATTCGGCGGATAAAAGGGGCATGGCGCAATTGGATTTCCGGACCAGACCGAGTTCAGCGGAATCAAGTCGGCGAGATTGCTGGTGTTGATCAGCGGCTCACGGATGTTGCAATACCAGTTGCCCGGCAAACTACCGAGATAGGCGTCAGTGGCATTGAGCGTTTCGATCCGCGCACCGAAACCTTCCGCCTGGATCAGCCGGCGGATCGCTTCGGCCTTCTCCTGCAGTGCCTCGCGATCGCTGTCGAACAACACGACGACCGGTGTGTAATAGCCATAGGCAACCAGCCGCGACGAGGCCTGCGCGATAGCATCCTCAGTCTCGACCACCATGGTCATCGCGTCCTGATCGACGGATCGACTTTGTGTCTGGAATATCTGGTCGAAGAACGGCCGGACCTTCTGCTGCCACTTCTTCCGCGTGCGTTCGAGTTTTTGCCGGGCTTCCTCGGCATCGAGAAATATGAAGCGCGATGACCATCGATAGGTCAGCGGCATGAGATCAAGGCTGTTTAGAATGCCCGGCCAGCTTTCGGCCGGCAGACCGTCGATCGCAACGACGCCGAGAAAGCGGTTTTCGACCTTTGGCGTTAGTCCGTGCTCAAGCTCGGCCGTGGCGATCCAGTCGAGATACATGGGCACGTCGGGAAGCCGGATTGGATGGCTCTCGCCGGTGATGCAGAAGCGGGCGAACTGGAGCAGCTCGTCATATCGGGCAATTCGCTCCCCTCCCCTTTCGACCGTTTCGCGGGTTTCCATTCGCCGGATCGAAAGTGTGTTGGCAAAATACTGCTCAAGCTCGCGCACCGCGTTCTTGAACACGAAGAGCACCGTGTCCGCGTAGGATTTTTTCCGGCTTTCCTCATCTGAATAGATGTATTTGCTGAGAGCAGTTTTCTTGGACTCGAGCGGCCGATAGGTCAGGATCAGCGCATGCTTGCTCTCGAAATGCCCCTGCTCGCGCGCGAAATGCGCGCGACGCTCGGCGTCGATCGCGCGGGTCACCGGGTCAGGGAAATGGCAACGGTCTTCTGATGGATAGTCGACCGTTGGAATGCGAATGGCCTCGACCTGGATCATCCAGCCGCTTCCGAGCCGCGACAGAACCGCATTGATCTGCCTCGACAGCTCATTGCGCTCGAGGTCGGTCGCACTTTCGGAGTCCGGGCCAGCGAAGTACCAGCCGGCCATCAGGCTTCCGTCCTTCAAGAGGAGGACACCATTGTCGACGAGGCCGGCATAGGGAACGAGATCGGCGAAGGACGGGCCGGTCACCCGGAAGCGTTTGAGAGCTACCATGGCCGCCTCCTCAATACCGCCGCCACGGCGAAGTGGTCGCCTTGTAGCAGGGCTTGTAGGAAATGTGCCTGATATAGACCTGCCGCATCAGCGGGTCGGACTTCGCCATCATCCTGAGGAGCCCGACGATCACGACCCAGACAGCGACGCCGAAAAGCGCCGAATAGGCCGTAAGCACGACGAAGATCAGGATCACGGCTGCAAGGCCGGTGATCAGGACCAGCTCCCGGTCGGCGCCCATCAGTAGGTTCGGGCGGGAGAGCGCGCGATGGATGCGGTTGCTCCGCAGGCCGGACAGGGACTCAGCCATGATCGCCCTCCCCTCCTTCGTTCGAACCAATTGAGGTGATCTGCTCGTTCGTCAGCCCGATCGAAGCGCCCGTCGCGCCGAATAGGCCGACGATGTTGGTGGCGCCGAGCAGGATGCCAGCGACGAGAACGACGTACACAAGTCGCCGCGCGAAATCGTTCAGCTCACCGCCGAAGATGAGCATGCCCCCGGCGATGGCGACGGCCGCAAGCGCGATTGCGCCCGCGACCGGGCCGGTGATTGACTCCTGGATCTGTTGCAGCGGCCCTTCCCAGGGCAGGCCGCCGCCGGAACTAGCGAGCGCCGGCGCGACCGAGGTAAGAACGATAGGCGCCGCCAAGAGCGCGACGGCGATGAGGGCATGCTTACGCGACATGGCGCGTCTCCTGTTCTTCCGTGAGCTGATCGGATTCGATCTCGTACTGTCCGTTGATGAACCGCTCGACTTGAATGATGTCGCGAACCCGCCGCCCGCGCGGCGTCCGCTCGATCGAGATGACCAGGTCGACGGCCTCTCCGATCACCTCGTGCATCGGCTGCTGGCTTGCTTCGGCGGTCAGCTGTTCAAGGCGACGGAGCGCCGACATGGCCGTGTTCGAGTGAATGGTCGCCACGCCCCCGGGGTGGCCGGTGTTCCAGGCCTTGAGCAACGTCAGGGCCGCGCCGTCGCGAACTTCGCCAACGACGATCCGGTCGGGGCGCAAGCGCATGGTGCTCTTCAAGAGCCGCGCCATATCGATCGTATCGCTGGTATGGAGGAGAACGGCGTTTTCGGCCGCGCATTGGATTTCTGCGGTGTCCTCAAGAATGACGAGACGATCTTCGGGCGCAGATTTGACGATCTCGGCGATCACAGCGTTCGCAAGGGTCGTCTTGCCCGAACCGGTTCCCCCGGAAATGACGATGTTGAGCCTTGCAGAAATCGCGCTGCGGATCGTCGAGGCCTGATGCTCCGTCATGACGCCGGTGCGGACATAGTCTTCCAGCGGAATGAGGCGTGATGCCCGGCGCCGGATCGTGAAGGCAGGCTTGGCGACAACGGGGGGCAAAAGACCCTCGAAGCGATGGCCGCCGATCGGCAGCTCGCCGGAAATGATTGGTTGTTCCGTGTCGACCTCGGACTGAAGTGCATGTGCCACGGTGCCGATCACCATTTCCGCCGCGGCCGAGGACATTTCGCCGGCGGGCGCAACGCCATGGCCGAGGCGTTCGATGAACAGCTTTCCATCCGGATTGAGCATGATCTCGACAACAGTCGCGTCGTCCAGGGCAACGCAAAGCTGATCGCCGAGCGCCTCCTGAAGTTTGCGCACAAGTCGGGGGTGAGAGCTAAGCTGGGTCACGGATTTCTCCTTACGCTGCCTGGCAGAGAGGTGAGCTTAGAGCGGTAGTTGGAAGGGCGGAGCCTGAGGAAGTTGTCCCTATCGACGGGTAGCGTGCCCGCTACAGCCATCGTCACACCGATCTTCTTGGGTTCGCCCAAACGCTGCAGCGGCCATCCGACGCGAGCGAGAATCCGCTCGAATCGGAGATCGGTCACCGTGACGATCTCGGTGTAGCCATTCGCAATGCACCATTCGATGATACCCGCGAACATGGTGAGCGTTGCGTCGTGGACGGAGCCGTTTCCCCGCCCCTCCACGAGAGCCGTGTCGACGCAGAAACGGGAACTCTCGACCATCGCGGCATGCCCGTTGAGCTGACCATCGGGGAGAAGTGACGGGAAGACGTCCGCCACCATTGTGGGACCCATGGCCGGAAGAAGTCGGGCGCAACCCGCGACGGCGCCCTCGTCTGTCGTCGTCACAATGTAGGTGGGATGGAGCTTGTCGAATTCATCTGTTTCGCCACCGTCTCGAACGGAAACGTCCCAGCCAAGCCGCTCCCCGAAAACTCGGGCCCGAAGCTTGTGTTGAGCGTAAACGAGCTGTCGTTCGTGCTCGGATTTGGGGATTGCAACGACCGATGCCAGCATATGCGATTCTCCGACGTTAAGTACCGTCGGGTAATGAGCACAGATCGGAATCCGCGGGCAGTTGTAGGATTCAACATGCGCGCTGCGAGGTGAGTCGCGGTTCATGAGGGGTGTGGCGTTACAGAGACCCCTAGTCTCGTTGCTGTCACACTGTTCGGTTTTGTAGGATTCACAGGAGAACATCCGGGATCAAGGAGCCGGGGATCTGCGGCTAACTCCCGGAGCCGAAAAGCAAAAATTCGAATAGCTTCGTGCGGATTGTCCCCGGGCGTTAACCTTTTGTTAACCCTAAACTTCTGGACCAGTTCGGAGAATCGTGTTCTACCTTTGGCGGGCGATGGCCGGAAAACCGGTGGAAAGCCGCCAAGAGGGACAGATGGCGATAGCGAACCGAGTAGAAACAGTTGTTGGCTCGAAGGAAGATGCCGGCAGCAAAATTATGCGCCATGCCGGGCTTCTGTCCGGGCAATTGCAGCAGCTCAGAACTCGTATGTATCCGCCAAAGTCGGAAAAGACGCTCCGTCCGTTTCTGACCAACGAAGTGTCGAAGCTGACATCGATACCTGATTCCACGCTAAAGCTCATGTCCACTGAAGGACGCGGACCGGTTCCCAGCAGGCTGGAGAATAATCACCGTGTCTATACGCTGGGGCAAATCAACGAGTTGCGCGATCTGTTCGCCAAGCAGAAGCCGGTAGACGCCTTGCGATTCCTCCCTCGCCGTCGTGTCGGCGAGCACCTCCAGGTTCTTGCGATAGCGAATTTCAAGGGCGGCAGCGCGAAGACGACAACTTGCGTTCACCTTGCCCACTATCTCGCCCTTCATGGGTATCGCGTCCTCGCACTTGACTTGGACCCGCAAGCATCCTTGTCCGCTTTGTTCGGTGCTCAGCCAGAAGTCGACGTCGGGTCGAATGAAACGATCTATGCCGCTTTGCGTTACGACGACGCAGAACGTCGTCCAATCCGCGATATAATTCGCAGGACATATTTCGATGGCATCGATCTCATTCCTGGCAATCTTGAAGTCATGGAGTATGAGCACGAAACGCCACGGATCTTGGCGAACAAGTCCAGCTCCGGCGCAATCTTCTTTGAGCGACTGAAGCTCGCCCTTTCGGAAGTCGAGGCGGACTACGACGTTGTGATTCTAGACACTCCACCGTCGCTCGGCTTTCTGACGTTGAGCGCGATATACGCCGCGACCAGCATGATCATTACGGTCCACCCGGCTATGCTGGACGTTGCGTCAATGAGCCAATTCCTTCTCATGATGGGCGATCTGATTAGTGTTCTGAACGAGAGCGGCGCTCAGTTGGACCAGGACTTCATTCGGTATCTGGTCACACGACACGACCCCAATGACGCGCCACAGTCGCAAGTCGTTGCGATGCTTCGGCATCTGTTCGGCGCCGATGTATTATTGCCAACCGCCATTGAAAGCACCGCCGTTGAGGCAGCCGGCTTGGCGAAACGTTCGGTATACGAGCTCGAATTGGGGCAGATCGGGCGCGATACTCACAAGCGTGCCCGCGAGGCGGTAGATGCGGTGAACGAGGCGATTGTTCGCCTCGTCAATGACAGCTGGGGGCGGACATGAGTAAATCCCCTCGCAAGTCGATTGTCGCCAGCTTCGGGTTGCTTTCCGCGGAGCTGGAGAGTGATCATGCTGCGGATCAACAGCAGCCGTCGCAGCCCCTTGCCCCGGTCTCCGGAAATCGTGTCGGAGCGGGTGTTATCGGTGCTGCTCACCGAGCAATCGACGACATCCGAACAGAGCGAGATCGCTTGAAGGCTATCGTTGAGTCGGGGGGTGGTGCGGTCCGCGAGTTGGATCCGTCGCTCATCGACCCCTCCCCTTACCCGGACAGACTGCCGGACGATGACGAGGCGAGCTTCGAGGCGTTCAAGCGGTCGATCGAAACCGAAGGACAAAAGGTTCCCGTCCAGGTCCGTAAACACCCTTCGTCGCCAGGTCGCTACCAGATCGTCTACGGTCATCGACGCTGGCTCGCTGCCATGCAGCTCGACAGGACTGTTCGCGCTCTCGAAGTCGAGATTTCCGACCTCGACCTAGTTCTTGCACAAGGCATCGAAAACGCGGGTCGCCAAGACCTCACCTGGATCGAGCGCGCGCTATTTGCATCGCGAATGGATGATGCGGGGATCAAGCCTCGGCACATCTACGCCGCGCTTTCGATCGAAGACGCAGAACTGGCTCGGATGCGGAATGTCTACAGGATCATTCCCGCGGACATCATCGAGGCCATTGGGCGGGCGCCAAGGATCGGGCGGCCACGTTGGCTCGATCTTGCCAAGACGGTTGCGGGCGACGCGGGAGCGCTTGATAACCTACGGGCGGTGCTGGTTAGGAAGGGTGAGACGGCTGAGACCTCCGACCAAAGGTTTCAGCGTGCATTGAACGCCATCAAGCCAGCATCGACTGGCCGTCGAGAGCCAAGCCCGATTACCGACACCAGCGGGACAAAACTCGGCGCCTTGTTGATGTCCCCGAAAGAGGTTCGAATTTCGGCCGAGGGCGCACTCGGGATTGAGTTTTTGAAGTTTATTGAGGCGGAGCTCCCAGCGCTTACCGAGCGCTTTGCCCGTCTGCGAGAAAACGAGAAACCCTGACAGCTGTCAGGGTCTGGACGTGAAGAAAGGAAAACTGCAAAAGAAAAAGGCCCCCAAACGTTGCCGTCGTGGAAGCCTCTCTCTCTGTGTGACAACTAGAGAATCGCATTTCCCCGAATCCCAGTCAAGAGTCTTTGGCACCGTAATTTGGTGAGCAGGTTTCTTTTGCCTTTTTGAAGGTGAAGAAAATGCAGATTGGAAGTGTGACGACGCCCTTTGGGCGGCGGCCGATGACGCTTGCCTTGGTGAGGCGGCAAATCGAGACGAGCGAGATCAAGCCAGGTAAGACCGCGGACAAATGGAAGGTGTTTCGGGATGCTTCCGAAGCGAGGGAGCTGCTTGGGCTGCAGGATCGCAGCCTGGCCGTCTTGGACGCGCTCCTGAGCTTTCATCCCGACAACGAATTGCGCCAAGATGCGCAACTCATCGTTTTCCCGTCCAACGCGCAGTTGACACTTCGGGCGCACGGTATCGCCGGCGCTACGCTTCGCAGACATCTGGCCCTTCTCGTCGAGGCCGGACTGATCGTTCGCAAGGACAGCGCGAATGGAAAGCGCTACGCCCGGAAAGGCAAGGCGGGCGCGATCGACAGCGCATTCGGCTTTGATCTGTCACCTTTGCTCATGCGAACCGATGAGCTCGCAATGATGGCCCAACAGGTCGTTGCCGATCGTTTAGCGCTCCGGCGGGCGAAGGAAAATTTGACGATATGCCGCCGCGACGTTCGAAAGCTCATTTCTGTTGCGATGGAGGAAGGCGCATCGGGCAACTGGGAAAACATCGAAGCGATATACATCAGTCTCGTGAGCAGGATTCCGCGCTCTCCGGCGCTCAGTGATGTCTGCTCAATCCTGGACGAGATGGAGCTCTTGCAGCAGGAGATTATCAACATCCTGGAAATGCAGCAAAAAGACGAAAATACTAGCACCAATGGTGACCATACTGAGCGTCACATACAGAATTCAAATACCAATACTACTCCTGAACTTGAACCGCGCTCTGAAACAGAGCCGGGGGCAAAACCAGAGCGTAACCAGCAGCCAAAGCGGGCGTCGATAAAAGCGTTCCCATTGGGGATGGTGCTTCAGGCGTGCCCGGAAATCGTGATGTACGGCGCAGGCGGGGCTATTTCGAACTGGCGCGAGTTGATGGCCGCCGCCGTGGTCATTCGATCGATGCTTGGGGTCAGTCCTAGTGCCTATCAGGATGCTTGCGAGGTCATGGGGCCGGAGAATGCGGCGACGACAATGGCCTGCATTCTCGAAAGGACCGGGCACATCAACTCGGCCGGCGGCTACCTCAGGGATTTGACCGTTAAGGCGCGGCGAGGGGAATTTTCATTAGGGCCGGTTCTGATGGCGCTGCTAAGGGCCAACGGAAAGAGCGAGCGGAGCGTAGGTTAGGTTAATTGCCAGCTATGGCCACGATTTCGCAAAAACCCTGACAGCTGTCAGGGTTTGCTCGTCTGAGGATCGAGTCGTCGGTTCTGGTTTTCTCGACTTGATACCGGGCCGGGAGATCCGATCTGGAAGGGACGTGCAAACCTTGCCTCGATTCCGACAGGAGGCGCCAAAGACAGCCCGGCTTATCCAGTGTTGCGAAGCGATAGATACCTATGCTGAGCGGGGCGAGTTCGTGCGGGCCCTGACATTGATGCAGACCTATTCGGACTTCATGAACGCCGAGACCAAGTCGTTTGAGCCCGATGCTGATGGCTTTGGTTCGAGCCAAAGACGGCGCCGAACGAAAAACTGGCTGTGTGGATCGTTTGAACCAACTACCTAGTTGAGGTCACCGGATTTTATTTTGGACGGATACTCTCTTATCCTTTCGCTCACCATGCGAACCTTGCTTGGCCTTCGTCGCGTTATAGTTTTGCCTCAGGCGACTGAGGCTAAAGGTGGTGGCTAACCCGCCCCGTACCGAGAGACGGTGCAGCGTCTTCGGAAACGCATTTTTATGGTTCTGGGCGACGATATCAGCCATTCTAGGCACTCAGAACGGAGCGGCCGATAGTGCCTGTTTCTGCGGCTGGTCGCCAGGCTTCTGCGCCGATGTGGGTGTGACCAGAAGTGCAAGCCACAGCGGCGCAGCGTGTATGAGGTGGGACGCTCGCAAGATATCACGCCTCCTCGGCAACTTCGCTCCGAAAGTGTAGTGCGATCGGCCTCGTTTAGAGAACTCAACGACTGTTGATCACTGCCATGACGGTAGCGCGCCGGCGCGATTGAGGCTAAAGGCAGTGTCCCCTTCAATGCTCCGGTGTTAAAAAGCCGCAACCGCCACCAAATATACTGGACAGAAAATTCCATGAACGTTGCACGTTACGCCGACTACATCGGGGACCTGAGGGCACTTTCTGCGGAACTGGATCGGAGGTCCGATCGATTCCAAACATTCGATGTGCGACTGGAACTGGTCGCAGCCGGCAGCCTCGTCGTCTACGAGACAAAGCGACGCAAAGGTCAGACGGACAGTTTGTATTATGGACGCTCCTCAGCCACTGGCCAGAACCAACAGATTTCACAGGCTGCTGCGTTTTCCGCGATCGATCGGTTTTTCGCGCTTGGCCAGTTTGCGGCACTAACCGACCAGGCGGCGGCCGGCAGGGGCTCCCAGGCCCGATCGGTGAATGCGCAATATCCGCACTGCGCTGTCAATTTTTCCTATCGCAAAAAGGGTCAGGTAGCTGCCCGCTCCATGCTGATGGTCTTCGTTGGATTCAATGACGAAACCGATGCATTGGAATTCATTTCAATGACGGACGAGCCGTGGGCATTCGTAACGCAACGACCTTACTACACAACAAAGTCCCATGAATGGAAGTGAGTCGGGTCTGGAGCGACCGTTCTTCTGAGGAAATGAATTCTGCAGGAGGACTGCACACTCAGACAATCGAGCATTTCGCCCTCGATTTCTGAAGTCTTCACCGCCTCGTCGGTTAGGAGCTCAATACGCAGAAGATCGCGTTCTTCATCGGTGAAGTGACAAACCGCGCCGAACACTTCGCCGGAAGAGGAAAGAAATCGGTTTTTGTAGGGTGCAGTTTGAGCGGCGTCATAGGTAAACTGCGGCCAGCCCTTTTGTGTCCAATCCCTGATCACGAGTTATAGAGATCCCCTGCTATAACCCATGATAGCCCGGAAACGTGATCGATAGAAATCTTGCCTATCGATCAGCTCATTCAAAAGGCGCGTAAGGCGGCGAATATGCGCCAATCCTACCTTGGCGCAACGAACTGTGAAATCTTTACCGAACGGCGACCTCTGAAACGGCCTCTCTGAGGAGAGTACCGTCCAGCGTCACCCAAACTTCAACCTGGTATCGACCCCGAGGCAGGGTTTGTTTTCGACCGGCAAAGGCAGAATATGAGGCCTTGTTGCGGTCGAGCGGCTCGCTTGTGTGGTCGACCAGCGTCTCATCTTTCCCATCCCTTAGGATGAATCGGATCACAGTGCCTTTTTTGAGATTTGCAAACCACGCCCACGTGACAAACACGCTGTCGTTGGTCGAGACGACCGGCGGTGGCCCTTCACGGACGAGTGTGTCGTAGTCGACTGGTCTTCCAGCCACACCGAACGCAAGAATATCCGGCCTTGTCGGCTCGAGTTTTGCGACAATCTCCGGTGCAAAAAGCGATTCATCTGGACGGAATGTCGATGTGCAGCCTTCCGAGAGTTTTCGACCCGTCAGTGGGTCCAGAGTGTCGCCGTGCCGGGAGACCGTGATGTGGACGTGGGGGAATTGAGCAAGGCCCGAGGCGCCGACCTCGCCGAGCCGGTCACCTGTTCGGACAACGTCTCCCGGCTTGACAGCCAGGCTGCCCTTTCGAAGGTGGCAATACTGCACTTCATAGCCGTCCTGAAGCTGGAGAACCAAACCGTTGCCGCATTCCCTTCCCGCAACGCTCGCCCGGTCGCTTTCTGTTTCAATCAGATAATCTTGCTCTTGGTCGCGAACCCGAAGGACTTTTCCGTCGGCAACCGCGACGACTGCATATCCAGCTTCCATCTCCTTCATCGAAAGGATGCGCAGATCCGTCCCCGAATGGCCGTCATACGTCAGGGCGCCGCATAGCGGATCGGCCACCGCATCGCCTGCTGCCATGTCCGGATATTGCTGCACAAAGCATGTTTTGCCGAGCTCGCATTGTGCCGGCAGTCCAAGCTCGATCGCTAGAGCGGGCGCAGTGAGAAACAGAGGAGCGAACAAGATGGATATTGAGCGATTTGGACGGTTGAGCAAGGGTTGACCTTCATTCCAGATGGGCAAGTCCACACGCTATCATAACGAGGTAAGTCAACTAATGCGTTTCCTTGACGTGAGTCCGCGGCAGGTCCGGGGACTCGTGATTCCAAATTAAAGCGGTAAGCCGAAAACTCGAGCTTCGATTTTGACCTAACGGCTTTCCGCCGGGCAGAGGAGGGGCTTCTTCAAAGTCCGCTTGCCTTGGTGAGATTGACGCGGAACCGATCGCGCCGGCGCTGGTATTTGCGGGTCATCTCGGCCGAGGCATGACCGAGATGTTTCTGGACGTAGCGTTCATCAACTTCGGCCGATGAGGCGAGGCCGGCGCGCAGGGAGTGGCCTGAGAATTTTTCGGCACGTTCGCTTTCCGAGAGATCACCGCGCACACCGGCGGCAAGGGCCGCGCGCTTGACGAGCCGAGCCACTTCCTGGTCGTTCAGGCGGTCGGCGCCGACGGCTTTTCCCTGGCCCGTCATACGGCGGAACAATGGTCCATGGGCGATCCTGGCCATTGTGAGCCACCTGTCGAGCGCGGCGACAGGGCAGGTAGTATCTGACGAGCCGCGGCCGATCTCAACCTCGCGCCAGCCGGTTTTTCCGCGCAAGGTGACGAGCATGCCTTTATCGAGGATCTCGATCCATCCACGGCCGTCGTCGGTCTGGTCCTTTTTGACGTCGAGCCCGACGATCTCGGAGCGGCGCAGTCCGCCGGCAAAACCCAGCAACAACATGGCCCGGTCGCGCAGGCCGCGCAGGTGCTTCCCCTGTCGAGGGTTTCCAGCATAGCGATGATATCTTCCGGCATCACCGCTTCCTTCTGCACCGGCGGTTTTGCATGGGTGTTGCGGATGCCGGCCATGACGGTGGCGATGTGCCGATCTTTGCGATCGAGCGGCTGGCCGCGCTGGGCATAATTCCAAGTGAGTGAGGATAGACGGCGTTCGATCGTCGAGACCGAATTCGGTTTCTTGTCTCCCGCCACAGTCCCTGATGCGCAGGCGGTGACATAGAGGCCAACGATCTGCGGATCCGGGGGGAGGGGGGACAAGTTCTGGCGCCGGCACCAGGCGGCAAAATGTTTCCAGTCGCTCGCATAGGCACGCCGTGTATTGGCGGAACTGGCCGCCTCCACATAGCCTCGGGCGCGGTCGGCAAGGCGATCAAGATGGGCGGGAAGGGAAGGAGAGATCTCCACAGTTGCAAGCGCGTTCTCCTCTTGGGACTGGCTTGTCACCGCGAGCGCTCTGACGACGCCGGGCAGGTCATCATCAAAAGTGCTCATTTCTCGCTCCCAATTTCTATCGTGCGTATTAAACGCGTACAAGCTTGACCGAAAACAGAATCTGTCGTAGTACGTATTCTGTGAGTACAGAATCGAGATTCAACCATGCCACGCGCTGCCGTTGACGACAATGAACGAATGAATCTGCGGGTCAAGCCCGAGGTAAAGGCGCGCCTCGTGCGGGCGGCGGCGCTGCGCCACACCGACCTCACCGATTTCGTGACGCGCACTGCGCTGCGTGAGGCCGAGGCGATTATTGCGGAGGCCGAACAGGTGAAGCTGTCGGAGCGTGACAGCCTGCTTGTGCTGGATCTTCTCGAAAACCCGCCTGCGCCCAATGCCAAGCTCCGTCCCGCCATTGCAGAGTTACCATCGGGCAAAGCGTGACTGTTCCCGTCTGGCATGAAGAAGCAATCGCGAAGAAGCATGATCGTAAGGCGTTCGACTGCGGTGATCCGGACCTGAATCTGTTTTTTCAGCGCTATGCGCATCAGAGCCACGAGCAGGGTGGCGCCAAGACCTTTCTCGCGATTGACGACCGCGACGGTCAAACGATTCACGGCTTCTACAGTCTGGCGCCAGCAACTCTCACCTACCAGAAAACTCCAGAGATTGTTCGCCGCGGCTTGGCACAACATGACGTTCCCGGCTTTCGTCTTGCGCGCCTCGCGACAGATTTGCGCCAGCAGGGCAGGGGGCTTGGCGGCCAGCTTTTGGCTGCAGCTGCGCTGCGCTGCATTCGGGCGGCGCGCGAGGTCGGCGGTGTGATCCTCATCATCGATGCCAAAGGCGACCGGGCAGCAGCGTGGTACGCGTCCTACGGAGCGCTGCCATTAACCGATGCACCGCGCACACTGGTGATGTCGCTCGCGACCTTCGAAAGCGAACTCAAGACCCGCGGGCATCTATAGCAACGCCGCCGCCCTCGATCTTCGCAGTAGCATTGACCGCAGCAGCTAGGCTGCGTTCTTCATGCGATCCGGCTGATATGTCGATGGCGACAACATGTCACGAGTACATGTCGATGAAATTGACCTTTATCGACATGTTTTCGACGAGCAAGGATCGCGATAGAGGGTTCAGTTTATAAACCTGCTGTTTCGTCAGTTCGATCCGGAACCTGTCGCGCTGTCGCTGTCATCTTGCGGGTCACTTTCGGCGAAGGCATGACCGAGCTGTTTCTGCACACAGCACTGTTCGACCCGCCCCCAGGGAATGGCCGAGAACCCTCTATGCCCGTTCCTCCTTTCCCGAAGTCGCCGAGCACGCCGGCCGCCAGCGCTTGGTCACCTCATGATCGTTCAGCCGATGAGGCCCCGATGGCTTCGTTCGAGCTGCTGGAGCAGGGGAGGGGAGGTGGTAAGGGCCAACTACCAACCAGCCCCTTGCTGAGAGACGGCGCAGCGTCTCGGGAACGGTATTTTTAGGGTTCTGCGCGATGATACGGGCCATTCCCACCTTGCTGAACCACGAGGAACGATAAGGCAACATTATCGCTCGTTATGGGATGGCGACAGGCTGTGCGGTTTGAGCAGATATATCGCCAAAAAGCGCACTCAGTAAAATCATCCCAGCCAGGGGTCAACGATGATGACACCGGTCCCCTCGAAGTCTTTGACATTGCGGGTGACAACCGTGAGCCCATGAATGAGCGCGGTCGCAGCGATCAGAGCGTCGACTTCATTGCGCCTGTCGGGAATATGCAGATGGGCGCACCGAGTCGCTACGGCGTCATCGATTGGCAGGATCCGGCCGGCAAATTCAGGCCGCACGTGGTTGTCGAGCCACATGCGCAGCCGGGCGCCCTGGCGGGCATCGCGCTTCTGCACGCCAAGGATACCGCGCTCCAATTCCAGAATGGTGATCGCCGAGAGGAAGAAGGCCGTCGAATCTTCCCCCCCGACCCAGGCGACGACATTGGCGTCGGCCTTGCCGTCACCGATCTTGCGCAGTTCGGAGACGACATTGGTGTCGAGCAGATAGGTCAAGATAGATCCACCGTGCGCGGAACAATCTCGATCCGCTCGGGCGAGAAATCGATCTCTGAAAGCCCCGGCATTGACAGAGTTTCGATCAGGCTGCGACGCTTGCCGGACAGACGTTTGAACTCGTCATAGGTCATCAGCACGTGCGAAGGCTTGCCCCGGTCGGTGATAATGACCGGTCCATTTTGCGCGGCCTTCTTGGCGCTGCTGACGTCATGATTGAGCTCACGGCTTGTGAGGGTGGGCATGGCACGGCACTCCTATGTAGGTATGTACCTACATATAGCATGGAACGTGGCTAACACAAGTCCAGACGTCATGCGATGAGGAAGACATTGTGCGTCAAAGGAATGGAGCGGCGCCACGCTCCATTCCAAACGATCTGGTTATCAGGCCGCTTCCCAAACCTGGTTCAGTATCTTGGCGGCCAAGGCCGCCTTGTCCTGCGGCAGGAAGCGGCCATAGTGCTGCTGGACCACATCCGGGGTGTCCTGGATCGCGTAGCTTGCCTGCTCATACGAGCCGGTCTGCTTCAGAATATGAGTCGCCAGGATTTCCCGGACGTTGTGAGGGCCGTGCGGCAACAGGCCTTTGATGGCGCCGCGACCGGTATAGGGATTGTAGATCCCATACCGCTGGATGACCGTTCGCCAGGCCTCATAGAACTTGGTGGAGTCGTAGGCCGCGTCCAGGCTGGTCGTCTTGACCGTCTTGACGAACAGCGTGCCGGGATCCTTTGCCGGGCCGAGCAAGACACCGCGATGGCGGTCGATATAGGCGTCGAGATATTTATAGAGATCAAGCAGGTCCGGCAGGATGAGACGGAAGGGCTTTTGCCCGAAGAAGGATGAGCCTGAGTTTTTGAAGGCTGCCGACGGCATGAGCACCTCCCAGCCGCCCTCCCGATCGCTCCAGCGCAGCTCACCGCATTTCATATCTTCCAGCCGTCGCTCGGAAGTCGGGAAATGGCCCCGCGGGCAGAGACGAAGCTGGCGAAGGTTCTTTTGCCGAAGCCCGGGATGCAAACCCAGGGGAAGCATCAGGAAGGAGCGGACGGCTTCTGCTGCCGGTCGCGGGCAGCGATCTTCGTCGGGCATGCGCTTTAAAATCTCGTCGGTGATCTTGCGGTATTCCGCGAGCGGCTTGTCCGCCTCCAGAATGCACATGATCGGCTCGAACGGGTCACGATGCACGCGCATCACCCGCTGCACCTCCTTGGACCGATTGGCGGCGTGCCGATGAAATGCATCGCAGGCGCCATGCCAGTCGCGCGCAGCAAATTCGATCTCCTCGGGGGCGATCAGGCCGTTGATCGGCCTCACGTTCTTCAACAGTTCGGGATGCTGTCGGATCCACCCCACCTCTGAACGGGTGAGGGCCTGTGCGACCATCAACATGTCCTCTTCCCATTTGGTGTAGAAGCCGCGGCGTTGTTCGCGCCATTGCAGGTACCAGTCCCAGATGCCCGGGAAGATCAGCAGGCCAAAGGTCAGCTGGCTGAGCGGCACACCACGCCCCTTGACGACGCCGGCAGGCGAGGCGGCAAGCGCCCCGAACATCAGGCCCAGATGCTCGATTTTCTGCGATGCGGTTTCCTCGCCCCATACCCCGTTGCGCTGAAAACCGATCGCCGTCAGAGTGGATGTCTTGAACCGGATCAAATCGGCCATTTCCATGGCAAGCCGCGGCGGCGCATCGACCACTCCGGACAGGAGATCTGGATCTTCCAATGTCTCTGCAACACTGTAGTTGGCGCTGGCTGTCAGGGCGTGGGCTCGTGGTGACCGCGAGCCTCCACCATAGGTGACGCCGGCAAAACGGATGGCATATCGCTGTTTGACCGCTGCAGCCTGGTAGCGCCGATAGTCGGTCGAGCCCGAGATGATGACCCGGCGGACCCAGTCGAGGATCTCCTCGCGCTTGATGAACGGCAGGCTGCTGAAATCGTCTGGGAGACGTACCGCAATCCTGCGCCGCTCGGCGGGGCTGATATCTCCAAGGTCGTGACCGTGGAGCGAGCGCGATTGATGGGGCAGCTTCGCCTTGAAATATCCCGGCGACAATCGGTATCGCGGCACGCGCTCGCCCTGGATCCAGGACAGCAGAGTCTTGTCGTCGAACGTCTCGCCCAGGCGAATGACGGCGCGATAGAGTTGCCAGTAGCTCTCGCCGAACCTGCGCATCTGATAAACGAGGGCATCCTGAAAACCGGCTTCGAACAATGGGTCCGGATACGGCTGGATTGGTTTCGGTTGAGGTCCTCTCGGCACCGAGGCAGATTGAGGACGGATATCGTCGACGCCAATCCGCCCTGGCTTTCGGGTGGCTGGCTCGGTGGACGCTGGTCTGTGCTGGTGGTGGTCGCTTGATCGAGTCTTCCGCTTCGCTGGCTGAATGTCTTCCGCCGCAGGCGGCGCGCCAAGCCACCGGATGATCGCCTCCAGCCCAAGCCGGAGCTGCTTCTTCAAATCCGCCGTGCGTTCGCCTTCGATGCCGCAGGCGTGGGCGATCGTCGTCCAGTCTAGCCTTCCGGATTGCGCTCATGCCGTCGTCGACGCCGAAGCGCCATTCGATCACGTGGTCGAGGTGTGTCTCAGGTATATCAACGTCTGGATCGGATCATGACCCAAAGGACGGGCAGCGCCGACCTGCCTCTCCACGGGGGGAGGGTCCCTGCATGGCTTGGCGAGAGGATGACCCGCCTTGGGGACAGTAATAGCGGAGGCTATCGTTCTCCACTACGGGCGGCCGTGGCTTTTCTCGGGAATTCTCGTGTTCGCGACGATGGGGGCCTACACGCTCAACAACAACGTCGTCGACGTCGCGCTGCTCTGGGTCATCGGAACCGTGGGTTTCGGCATGCGGGTCCTGGATGTCCCGGTCGCGCCCTGCATCGTCGGCCTAATCCTCGGACCGCTCGCCGAACAGCAGTTCCGCCGTGCGCTCACCATCAGCCAGGGCGACGGCTCGGTGTTCTTCACCCACCCGATCTCGCTCGCGCTCCTGGTCATCGCCGCTGCGCTGGTGCTCATCCCGACGCTGCTGAGATGGCATGCCGCGAGGCAGCTCCGAGCGGCCACGCCGACAGCATGACGAAAGCCCGCTTTCGCCCTCAACTCCTGGAGATATGAAGATGTCTGAAGTCCGCTACTTTCGCTCCGAAGACCTTGGTGATTTCGCCAAGAGGATATTCTCGACGACGGGGATGTCGGCCGAGCACGCGGGTCAGATCGCAAACGGCCTGGTCCGCGCCAACCTACGCGGCATAGACTCCCACGGCGTCTCGCGCATTCCGATGTACCTCGAGCGGCTCCGCGTGGGTCTCGTCAATCCGCGACCCGACATCAAGATCAAGCACGTCGCAGGCGCGGTGTCCGAAGTCGACGGCGACAATGCCATGGGCTTCATCCCGTCGCATGTCGCCATGGACGAAGCGATCCGCCTCGCCAGCCAATCCGGAATCGGCCTGGTCGGCGTCCATCGCAGCACGCACTTCGGAATGGGCGCTCTCTATGCCCTCCAGGCGATCGATGCGGGCTACATCTCCATGATCTTCACCAACTCGTCTCCTGCGATCGCCATGTGGGGCGGCCGCAGTGCCTTTCTCGGCGCGAGCCCGATCGCCGCGGGCATCCCTGCGGGCAAGCACCCGCCCTATGTCATGGACATGGCGATGACCGTGATCGCTCGCGGAAAGATCCGGCTGGCGGCGATGCGAGGCGAGTCCATCGCCGAGGGGCTGGCGCTGGATGTGGACGGCAATACGACCACGGATGCCAGCAAGGCTTTCGAAGGCGTATGCCTACCGTTCGGCGGTGTAAAGGGGTCGGTCCTCGCCACGCTCATGGACCTGATGTCCGGCACGCTGACGGGTGCCAACCACGCGGGCGACGTCAAGAGCCTCTACTTTGACCACTCCGAGCCCCAGAATGTCGGCCATCTCTTCTTCGCCATCAAACCCGATCTCTTCATGAGCCTCTCGGACTTCGAGGGCCGGATGGACGAATATTACGGACGCATCAAGTCGATGCCCAGGGCGGCAGGCGTCGACGAGGTGATGATGCCTGGTGAACCGGAACAGCGCCGTGAGGACCAGCGTCGGCGGACGGGCATTCCGGTGACCGACAATGTGATCTCCGATCTGATCGCTGAAGGTACGCGCGTGAATGTGCTGTTTCCTGAGGGTGAGCCCAAGGCTTTCACCGAGGCTGCATGATGCGCAACCGCTTCTCCGCCCACCTCGGTTATCTCTTCACTGAACTGCCGCTACCGGAGCGCGTGGCGGCTGCGGCGAACGCTGGCTTCACGGCCATCGAACACCCGCAGCCCTTCGCCATCGATACCGCTCAAATGAACGAGGCGCTGAAACGCCATGATCTCCAGTTCAGCCAGATCGCGGCAGCGGTCGGCGACGCCGCGAAAAGTGAAAAGGGGCTGGCCGCGCTGTCGGGGCGGGAAGTGGACTTCAGGGAAGCCTTCAAGCGGTCGCTGGACTACGCGTTGGCAGTGGGCTGCCCACTCGTGCACCCGATGGCGGGCGTGCCAACTACGATCGAGGGATCGATCGACGTCTACCGCCGCAACATGGCGTTCGCAGTATCCGAGACCGCCTCGACGCCCGTGAAGGTGTTGATCGAGCCTATCAGTCATGCGGCAGTGCCTGGCTATGCAGTGTCGACTATCGAAGAGGCAGTCGCCATCCAGGACGAGTTCGGCGCAGATCGTGTTCGGCTGCTTGTTGACACTTTCCACGGGTCGGCGAGCACCGTCGATCTGCCGAACTGGTTGGAGACGAACGCTCACCGTGTCGGCCATGTCCATATCGCGGACCATCCCGGACGCCATGAACCTGGCACAGGGACTTTCGATTTCGACCGCTTCCTCACGGCGCTCGAAACCAACGAATATCATGGCGCGATCGGCTTCGAATACGTGCCTTCCACCACGACAAGTGAGAGCCTCCGCTTCCTCAGCGGATGGACGTCTCGCGCAACAGCAAACCAGGGCTAAGGATTGGATATGTCGATGATCGTGTCAGTGAATCCCACCAACGGACAGGAACTCGCGCGGTACGACCTGCACGACGACGCTCATGTCGACGGCGCTCTGACTGCGGCTGCCGAGGCGCAGAAGAAGTGGCGCAAGGTGCCTGTTGAAAAGCGCGTGTCGCTTCTCACTGAAATGGCCAAGGCGCTGCGGGCGGGGAAGAGCAAGTATGCCGCGATGGTGACACGAGAGATGGGCAAGCCGATCGCCGAGTCCGAGGCGGAGATCGAAAAATGCGCCTACAATTGCGACTTCTACGCCGAGCATGCCCCGAAATATCTTGCCGACGAGGTGTTGCCGTCGAACGCCACCGAGAGCGTCGTCGCCTTCGACCCGCTGGGCGTTGTCTTGGCCATCATGCCGTGGAACTACCCCTTCTGGCAGTTCTTTCGCTTCGCCGCGCCCGCCTTCGCCGCCGGCAACGGCGCGATCCTCAAGCACGCCAACAATGTGCCGGAATGCGCGCTCGCGATCCAAGACATCATGAAGGAAGCCGGATGCCCTGAAGGGCTCTTTTCCACCATCCTCGTCGACGCTTCCAAAGTCGCCAGCATCATCGCCGACGACCGGATCGCTGCGGTAACGCTGACGGGTTCGACGGAGGTCGGTGCCATCGTTGCTTCGCAGGCGGGCAAAGCCCTCAAGAAGCAGGTGCTTGAACTTGGCGGCTCCGATCCCTTCATCGTCCTCGCCGACGCTGATCTCGAAGAGGCCGCCAAGGTCGCGGTCAAGGCCCGCTACATCAATGTCGGTCAGTCCTGCGTCAACGCCAAGCGCTTCATCGTCGAGGAAAGTGTAGCCGACCGTTTCGTCGAACTCTTCGTAGAAGGAGTTTCAAAACTCAAGATCGGCGACCCCATGGAACGCGACACCAACATCGGGCCGATGGCGCGCGGAAACCTTATGTCCGGCCTGCACAGCCAAGTTGAGAAGACACTGGCTGCGGGAGCCACCCTGAAGGCCGGCGGCCGACCCATCGAACGCGAGGGGTTCTACTATCCCCCGACCGTGCTCGATAATGTCAAGCCGGACATGGTCGCCTTTTGCGAGGAGACGTTCGGCCCGGTCGCGGCGATCATCCGGGTCAAGGATGCCGACGAGGCGGTGAAGCTCGCCAATCAGACCGAGTTCGGACTGGGTTCGGCGCTCTGGACCAAGGACATGGATCGCGCGCGGAGACTCGCTCGCGACATCGACGCAGGCGCTGTCTTCATCAACGGCATGGTCGCTTCCGACCCCCGTTACCCGTTCGGCGGCATCAAGCGTTCAGGCTACGGGCGCGAGCTCGGCGTCTACGGCATCCGGGAATTCGTGAACATCAAGACAGTCTGGATCGGCCCTGCCAAGTGAGGTCTTCGGCGTCGAAACCAAGGAGAAAGACATGACGGCACAGCCAGCGATCCTTCGCCCCAAGGAACTTAAGACAAACGATCGGGGCGGCGGTGCCCGAACCACGCCTCTCGTCACGCGCAAATGCGGCTCGACGAGCATGATCAACGGAATCACGGCCTTCGATCCCGGTGCGGCCATCGGCCTCCACAAGCACAATTGCGAGGAGAGCGTCATGGTTATAGAAGGCCAGGCGATCGCGGAAATCGACGGTGTCCAGCATCACCTCGACACCAACGACACGACCTGGATTCCGGCGAACGTTCCGCACCGCTTCATCAATGCCAGCGACAAGCCGATGAGGATTTTCTGGGTTTATGCCTCCATCGACGCGACGAGGACGATGATCGCCACGGGCGAGGAACGGTCCATCGATGCCGAGCATGTCCAGAAGAGCGCATGAGGGCCGCATGATTTACGAGGTTGCCGAGATCACGGTGAAGGCCGGAGACGAAGCGAATTTCGAGAATGGCGTCGCACAGGCCGCCCCGTTCTTCCTCCGCGCCAAGGGCTGCCATGGCCTATCGCTCCACCGAGTGGTTGAGAACCAGGCTGTCTACCGTCTGCCGGTGAGATGGGAAACGGTGGACGACCACCTCGTCGACTTCCGCAGCTCGGACGATTTCCAGGAATGGCGTCGACTGGTTGGACCATTCTTCGCCAGCGCCCCGGTGGTCACGCATTCGTCGGCCACGGCAGTGTATCCCAAGACATGAACCGAAAGGCGTTCGCTTCCGTCGGCAAGTTCATTCTGACCCTCTCAATTGGCGCTGGCGGCGGCTGGGTCATGTGGCACTTCCACATGCCACTGGCTTGGCTCTTGGGGGCGATGATCTTTTGCGGCGTGGCGGCCCTCCTCAAGGCACCCCTCGCCATGCCGAAGTTTGCGCGGCCACCGATGACGGCCACAATCGGCGCGATGCTGGGGACGTCATTCTCTCCCGCCGTGTTCGAGCATGCGCAGGTGTGGCTGGTGTCGCTAGGCGGCCTTGTCGTCTTCATCAGCGTCGCCACCTCCCTTGCCTACGTCTACTTCCGCAAGGTCGGCGATTTCGACCACCCGACCGCCTTCTTCTCGGCAATGCCCGTTGGTCTGGTCGAGATGGTCGTGCTCGGCGCGGAGCGAGGGGAAGATGAGAGGATGATTTCGCTGATCCATGCCGCCCGCATCTTCCTGGTCGTCCTCTGCCTGCCCTTCCTTATACAGATGTTGACGGGACAAGAGATAAGCCGCGGCGGCATGAACTATGTTCCGATCTCGTCGGTGGCGGCCATTGATATCGCTTGGTTCGCGGCTTCGATCGCAATCGGTGCTGGACTTGGTGTCCTGCTCCGTCTTCCGGCTGCTTATCTGTTGGGACCCATGCTCATCAGTGCGGGCCTGCATATGACGGGGGTATCGGACTTTCTGTTGCCGAGCGTCTTCCTGTCGGTCGCCCAGGTCGTCATCGGGGCGACTGTTGGCTGCAGATTTATCAGCGCGGCTCCTGGCTTGATCCTCAGGGTTTGTGGCTTTCCGTCGGCTCGACTGTCTTGCTCCTCGGTGTCTCACTGCTGTTCGCTCTCTTGGTATCCAGCATCACGGGAGATCGTTTCGTCGGCATCGTGCTTGCCTATTCACCCGGTGGCTTGGCGGAAATGAGCCTCATCGCCCTGTCCCTCGGCATCGAGGTCCCATTCGTTGTGGTCCACCACATCGTTCGGGTCCTCATCGTTGTCGCCGGAGCTGCGGCCGTTTTTCGACTTCGTATGAATCCGTTCAAATAGCTCGACCGACATAGCCTGAAAGAAGGTCTTTAGGGGTGGACATTGAGGATGCGTTCAAATTAGCGGAACATATTGAGATCTGAGAGCGTGTGGCCTCGCGCACAGCGGGGCCGCACGTGATAACTTAGCTGTACACTTCTTGGAAATTGCTGCCGCACCGCTATGCGCCCGCTAATCAGTCGTAGAGTCAGCCGTTGCCTCTGGCCGAAAGCAGACACCACATTGCTTTCGGCGCCACGGCCGCTTCGCGCCGTCATTTCGGTCGTTGAGACCGCGTTGACGCTTACCTGAAAGCAGCGGTTCAGTTTCGGCCGTCAGAGTGGCGATGAAGGGTGGGAAGCCGAAGTTCGGACGCCCCTCGGCTGAGGTCTGCTCCCACCGGGTTGCAGTCGTGGCGTGACTCCCTATACTGCGACACCGCAATAACAAATGTCGGAGTCAGAATCATCGCTCCATCGGGAGTTACGACAAAGTCGTTGCAGCGGAGCAAGTGTTCAGGTGCTCAATTTACTACCTCCGCAGCTCTCAAGGACCGCTTGAGCATCCTGAAGATCGAGCGTCCCGTGGCCGTTAGAGAGACAGCCGAGGAGCGGCATGAGCAGCTCGTAGGCCTGCGCCCTAAGACCCTGTGCTCGCCAAAGCCGGGCCAAACTCACCGCCGAGCGCAGTTCCCACATCTTCGCATCCTGCATGCGGGCGACGTCGAGCGCACGGCGGAAGCACGCCTCGATTTCGGCAGGGTCGCACTCTGAGCTCGATGATATGAGTTCGCCCTTGAGCCGATGCAGCTCCGCCTCGCACCAGCGGTTGCCAGTGCGTGCGACAATGGTAAGCGCCTCGTCAATCAAGGTACTACCCTCGGCAAAACGATCAGCCTTTCCATGCGCCTCCGCGAGTAAGCCCATCGCCCAAGGCGCCGTCATTCCTGACCCGATCGCCTGCATGCCAGCCAACCCGTCTCGCAACCGCTCGATGCCTTCCGCGATCTGGCCCCGCTCCGCCAGCACCCACCCCTGCAGGAAGACACCCTGGGTTTGCCAGAATGGAAATTCGTGTTCGGCCGCGAACGCCAACGCCAACTCCGCCGCCTCTTGCGCCTTGGCGATGTCGCGTCGATGCACCTGCAAAATCGCCGCCCATGTCAGTACATAGGCACGGCTGAACAAATGCCTGAGGCTCGCGGTCATGGCGAGCGCCTCGTCCATCAGCTCCAGCGCGCGGTCATCGTGGCCGAGATACCACAGCGCCATGCCGCCACGGCACAGGCAGATCGGTCCTCCATCCTGTCCATAGAGCGCTAGATGGGCCCGGTGCTGGGCGATGTCGTATTGGCTGATCCCGTGCTCGAAGTGCTTCCATGCCGAGGCGAATTCGCCACGCCAGGAGCAGGTAATGCCCAAAGCATAGGACGCTTCCACCACGAGCACAGGATCCGAGATCTGCTGCGCCAACCTCAGAAGCCGTTCGCCAAGGTCCCGCGCCGCGGCAAGCTCGGACCGCACCGCATGATGAATGGTGAGACCGAGGAGCACCGGGAACAGCCTGGGCGTTTCCTGGATCCGCTCCGCCAGGTTGAGAGCACGGTTGTAGACGCGCTCGACCTCCGGGTGGCCATAGCCCTTCGCGGCGGTAAGCACTCGTCCCATGGTGATCAACAACGTCAGCTCAAGCTCGAGTTGCTCCGGATTCTCGGGCATCTGGGCGAGCAGGTCGAGTGCCTTGGCCAAATGGCCGACGGCCTCGGTATTCGCCGCCCGCTCGTTTGCGTGCTCGGCGGCCCGGTGCCAGAACACGACGGCTTGCGGCAGCTCTCCTGCCTCCGTCAGATGATGGGCCAGGAGCTCCGGCTGAGCGGATACGACATGTGGGGCGAGGTCTTCGAAGACCTGCGCAATACGGCGATGTAGTTCCCGGCGGCGACTCTTGAGGAGCGACTGATATGCGGTATCTCGGACGAGCGCGTGCTTGAAGCTGTAGATCGCGTTAGGGGGGCTTCCGCGCCGAAAAACTAGCTCAGTAGCAACCAGTTGATCAAGGCTCCACTGCAGCTCATGCTCATCGAGCACTGCTAACGCCGCAATCAGCTCATAGGAGAACTCGCGCCCAATGCAGGCGCCGATCTGGGCCACCACCTTGGCCCTGCCGAGGCGGTCGAGGCGGGCCATCAGCGAGTCGTATAGCGTTACCGGGATCGCCAGCGGCGGCATATGTGCAGCCAGTCCAAACTGATCGCCGGCCACTCCCAGAAGACCAGATTCGAGCATGGTTTTGGTCAACTCCTCAAGGTACAGCGGTACGCCATCGGTGTTGGCCAGGATGTAATCGAGCACTCCGGCAGGCAGTGCCTTTCCGCCGGTCAGCCGTTCGACCAGCGATTGAGCGTGCACCCGGTCGAGGCGATTCAGGACCACCTTTGTCACGTGCCGGTAACTACGCCAAGGCGGGACGAACTCGGGCCGGTGGGTAATGACCAGCAGCACCGGGAGCTGCCGGATGTGGTTCACGAACAAGCCGAACAGCTCAAGGCTACTCGCGTCCAGCCAGTGAGCGTCCTCAAGCACCAGGAGCACCGGCTGCTTCGCAGGCAGTCTGCCAAGCTGGGCGATGAGCACGTCGAAGGTTCGGTTCTTACGCTGTTGGGGCGCGAGATCCAGTATTGGACAGCGGCCAGTGCCTGGAATTCCGAGAAGCTCGGCCAACAATGGGAGCGCTTCGCTCACCTCACCCACCTGTTCCGCGATCAGCGCCTGGAGTTTGGCGAGCTTCACGACCGATGAATCCTCGCGTTCAAATCCCGCTTCCTGTTCAAGCTGGCCTATCACCGGACGAAGCGCGCTGTTGATGTGGTATGGCGAGGCGAAGTAGCGGCGCAACCTGTGTGGTTCTCGAAGGAGACGCTCGCGAAGGGCCAGGGCGAGACGCGACTTGCCGATTCCGGCCTCACCTTCGAGCAGGACGACCTGACCTTCCTTGGCCTTGGCCTGAGTCCAGCGATCGACCAACAATGCGAGTTCCGGGTCACGGCCGACCAAGGGCAGCACGGTCGCGTGACCGGCCTCGAAGCGGTCGTCGCTACGCACTTCGCCGAGCACCCGAAACGCTTCAGCCGCCCCGGAAAAACCTTTGATCGGCCGCAGTCCGATGCTTTCGAGCTTGAACTGACCCCGCAGCAGTGCGCGCGTTGCTTCGGCAATGACCACTGTGCCGGATCCGGCCAACTCCTGTAGGCGGGCCGCCAGGTTCGGCGTTTCACCTACAACGCTGCATTCCTCGGCCTCGCCGGTGCCGATGATGTCACCCACCACGACCAGGCCAGTGGCGATTCCGATCCGAACAGCCAGGTGCTCGCCTGCCGCATCCAGCCGGTCGACGGCCTCAACGACCGCGAGGCCGGCCCTCACGGCCCGCTCGGCATCTCCCTCGTGGGCCTGGGGATAGCCGAAGTATACGAGGACGCCGTCGCCCATATACTTGGCAACAAAACCGTCGTACCGGCCGACGATCTCGGTGGCGCAAGCACGGTATGCAACGATCGACTGCCGTAGGTCTTCTGGATCGAGGCGGGCGGAGAGTGCTGTCGATCCAACGAGATCGCAGAACATCACCGTAAGCTGTCGCCGTTCCGCCTCGCTGTGGATCGGTGACACGGAGGGACGTAGTGCCGCCGTGGGCGGCGGCGACTGCTGAGCCAGAGTCGCGGCCGCCCTGAGAAAACGCTTGCGGTCACCAAGGGACAGTCCGAGCTCGTTGAGGTCGGCATCGGTGAGATCGTCGACGACATCGAGATCGATGCCGTTCTTCAAGAAGGCTTGGCGATACCGCTCAAGCCTGATGCTGGCGAGCCAGTCTCCGATGTCGGGCATGACCTAGCATCCTCTGACATGGTCGAATTCGGATTGCTCTGAGGCGCTTTTCCACGGGTCGAGGATATACAGCTTACACCTGTCGCCCTGAGCAGTCACCCACGGCTGGCGCGTGGAACGGCTGCAATAGCGCCCCAAATCCGGACCATCAATGGCGGACGGGCATCGTCGCGTCTTGACCCTTTGTTGTCCTTCACAGGCCTGTTCGGGAACGGCGGCTTTGTATGGAGAAACCCGCCGTCACCTGCCGCTGCCCCGATTTGCCCCACTCAGAACGCCATCCGGGATGGCTCATGTTCCCATAACGGGGTGAGGGAAGCACTTTATCCCCTGGCTGTCGCCAGATTGGTGCTGAGCTCGAAGGCGATTCCCGATCCATCGCTGTATCGCTGCAGCGCGGGCGCACTCTCGCTCACGACCTCCTCCACGACGCGCTTGCGTTCCTGATCGCCCATGTCTTTGCCGGCAGCACTCATGCCGACCAGCGCCATCGTATTCAACCGCAGGAAGGGTGCGCCGTCCTTGAAACGGATGGTGCGCGATATCGCCCTTGAACGGACTCCGGGGAAGCCGGCGTCCCGGAGCAGCGCCTCAAGCGCGGCTGCGTCTCCAAAGCTGTACCGCTGATCGGCGATGGCGCCCAGATGGCGCTCCGCAACGTGGCGCAGCTCCCGCACGAACGGGATTTCATCATCGGAGCGCCACGTTGCCACCGCCAGCCTGCCACCCTTTGCCAGGGCCCGCCGCATCTGCGCTGTCGCCGCGTGCTTATCAGGAAAGAACTGCATTCCCTGTTGGCAGACGACAATGTCGAACTGCTCTCCGTCGCGAAGAGGCAGTGCGCTGGCATTGCCCTCGCGCCAGTCGATGCGCGGTGCCACAGCGCGCGCCACGGCGAGCATATCCGAACTGATGTCGATGCCGACGATGTATCCGGCGTCGCCGAGGCGCTCCTTTGCGACGCGTGCGACTATTCCTGTTCCACAAGCGATATCGAGGACACGATCGCCTGGAGACAGTTCCAACTCCTCGAAAGTCATTTCGGCCCACGGCCGAAAGAGAGGGTCAACGAGCCACCGCTCGTACATCTCCGAGAAAGTTGCCTGGTTCATTGCGTAGCTGGGAAGGGTCATGATTATCCTCCGCGAAGTTGCCACCCGATCATTATTTGGAGACGGGGCGGACGTCCGTTTTGTCAGCATACTTGGTCATTCTGGCACCGAAGCCCGTATGACGACAATCCACCCATTGCTGCCGTTCCCCGGCGTCAGATCGAACGGCAGCAATGGGGTCGGGAGCTGCCTGCTTCTGATCGATTGATGAAGGGCCGCTATCGCAGTTTGGGCCTTGAAAGCGGACAGACCGTTCCCGGCCCTTTTCCGTCTGCGACGCGCCCTCATTTCGGCGTTAGAAATCAGCCTTGCGGCTTTCCGAAAGCAGACATCCGCGTTCGTCTCAACTAACCGCTCGCCAGTGAAGTCGGGCGCTGTATGTTATTGTAACTTGCGCCCCGGCATTCACCGCTTTGGAAAGGGCACGACCGCCGCACGGTCGAGCGTCGCATCGATCTCCGCCGCCAGCTCCTCGACGAGTTCGCCGTACTCGGTGATGCGGGCGTCCCGGTGCTGTTCTGATGAAGACCGCCATTTTCGTAGTTCCTCCTCTGCGGTCGTATAGTCTGAACACATGTCCCGGAAGCCTTCGTCGCGGGCCAGAAGCGCGTCGATCGCCTGGGCGCGGCTCGGAAAGCGGGTTTTGACAGCGGTCCCGTTGTCAACCATCTGCTTGTTTACCTTCCTCAAAAGGACTACCACGAAGCCACTACTGCAACGTGCGCTCCTGCCCATGCAGTATCGCGGATGCGGGAGCCTTTAGGGAGTATGTTACTGTAACATACGGGTGCTAATTGGGTGCTCTGGGGAGGAGCGGGCCGTGCTGACATCAACAGACGACGAAGTCCGCAAGCCGCCGTGCGAGGAGGAGATCCGCGCCCAGCTCCAGCGCATCGTTACCAGCACCGAGTTTCCGAACGTCGGCCGGGGGGCAGCATTCCTTAGCTATATCGTCGAGGAGTCGCTGGCTGGCAACGCGAACCGCATCAAGGGCTATTCCATCGCTCTCGAAGTCTTCAAGCGGGACGTGAGTTTTACACAGGACGACCCCGTCGTCCGAATACAGGCTGGTCGTCTTCGTCGCGTGCTCGAACGCTACTATCTCACCGCCGGACGAACCGATCCGATCCGCATCGACATTCCCAAGGGCGGATACGCCCCGGTGTTCACCTGGAGCGCACCTCCATCTCCTGAATTGGACCATGAGCAGACCGAGCCTGCTCATTGGGCCACACGCTACCTCCCGCCGAACCAGGAGTGGTGGTCGCCGGGATGGCGAACGGTTTCCGGCATCGCCGCCGCCGCCTTCATCTTGTTTGGTGGAGCCTATTGGGTGTCGACGCTCCCCTCTGTCGCTCCCGCGACCGAAACAACCGTTATCGGCCCCGACGTGCCGACCATCGTGATCGCACCGTTCGCCGATCTCGGCGAGGGGCCGCAGGCGAAGCTTTATACGCTTGGCCTCACCGAAGAGCTGCTGACAACATTGCCCCGGTTCAAGGAGATAAGGGTGTTCGGCCGCGAGACATCGAACAGTCTGACGCCCGATGCCGACATCAGGCAGGTCCGCGACCAGGTCGGCGCGCGCTATCTGCTCTCAGGTGGCGTTCGAGTTTCGGGGGACCACATGCGCGTGACCGCCCGGCTTGTCGACACGGATAATGGCGCAATCCTGTGGTCGCAAAATTACGACAACAGACTCGGCTCCCGCGACCTGTTCGCGATACAGGCAGATGTCGCAGGCCAGGTCGCGACCGCGGTCGCGCAGCCGTACGGCATCGTGGCCCAGGCGGATGCGTCCCGCCCGCCGCCGGATGATCTCGGTGCCTATGAATGCACCCTGAACTTCTATGCTTACCGCGCCGAACTCAGCCCCGAACGCCACGCCCTTGTCCGTGACTGTCTTGAGAGCTCGGTGGCGCGCTATCCGACCTATGCGACCGCATGGGCGATGCTTTCCATCGTCTACCTTGATGAGGGACGGTTCCAGTTCAACCCTGTCGCCGCCGCCGTCAGCCCGTTGGAGCGGGCGCTCCAGACGGCGCGGCAGGCGGTACAGGTGGAGCCGGGCAACACGCGCGCCCTCCAGGCGCTGATGAACGCGTTGTTCTTCACCCGGCAGCCGGAGGAGGCGATCCGTGTCGGGGAGCGGGCATTGGCGATTAACCCGAACGACACCGAGCTAATGGGAGAGTTCGGAGCGCTCCTCAATCTTGCGGGGCAATGGCAACGGGGCGCGGACCTTCTCGACAATGCCATCGCGCTCAATCCCGGCGGCGGGGGTTTCTACCGCGGATCGCGCGCACTTGCGTCCGCCATGCTCGGAGACCATCAGCGAGCGGTGAGGGAGATCAGGCAGGCGGACCTGCAGAAGTTTCCGATTTTCCACCTGGTTGCGGCGATGATTTTCGCCGAAGCGGGGATGGAAGCCGACGCGCGGCGCGCGGGCGAACTCTTCGTCAGAATGCGGCCAGCCTTCATGCCGAACGTCGTCGAGGAAATGAAACAGCGCAACATGCGGCCCGACGACCAGGCGCGCTTCCTTGCTGCGATGCGCAAAGCCGGGATGCCAGTCCCCGCGACTGCAGAACCCGTGCCCGGCGCAACGTCCGAAGCCTCGGAAATTGGGGCCCCCTAAGCCAGAAACTACACGGATGATACCGTATGTTACACGCGCTCGCGCAAAAGCAGGCGTAGCATCCCTTCGCCGTCCGATGACCGGGCGGAGGAGGGAACGCACATGACGAGCACGACAACGGGAAATACCATGCGTGCGGCGAGGACCGGACTTCTGTGGACGGCACTCGCCGTCTTCATGTCCTCGACCGTCGCGCACGCGGGTGAAGCGGAGGCGAAGGACCTCCTCAAGAAGATGTCGAACTACCTCGGTGAGCAGAAGGCGATTTCGTTCGCCTATGACTCCGATCTCGAGGTCGTCACCAAGGATAACCAGAAGCTGCTTCTGGCAAGCTCCGGCAGGGTCGACCTCGGACGGCCGGACAAGATCAGGGCGACCCGGACTGGCGGCTTCGCCGACGTCGAGTTGAGTTTCGACGGCAAGACCGTGACGCTGCTCGGGAAGAATGCCAACCTCTACACGCAGGCCGAGGTTCCGGGCACAATCGAGAACCTGATCGAGGTGTTGCGCGACAAGTTTGGTCGTCCGCTTCCCGCCGCCGACCTCCTTCTTCCGAACGTCTATGACGAGCTGATGCCCGACGTGACCGACGTCAAGGACCTCGGCAGCGGTGTGATCGGCGGCGTCGAATGCGACCATCTGGCGTTCCGCACGCCGGAGGTTGACTGGCAGATCTGGATCGCCCAAGGCGAGCGCCCCTATCCCTGCAGATACGTCATCACCTCGACGAAGATCGAACAAGGGCCACAGTACGGTATCCGCATAACCGACTGGAAGACGGGCATCGACGTCGTGGCGGCCGACTACGGGTTCAAAAACACGAGCGACGCCAAACAGGTCGGTCCGGAAGCACTACCCGATTTCGACGATCTGCCTGACCACTTTGCCATGGGAGAAGCCAAATGAACCCGTCCCGGAAGCTGAAGATAGCATTACTGGCCGTAGTCGTGGGCCTGTTCAGTCTGGAGGCTGGCGAGCAGGTTTCCTTCCCCGGCGTGTCCGGCTTCGTTTCGAGCGCCGAGGCCCGCGTCGGCCGACCGCTCACGCCTGTCAGCGTTGCTGGCGTCGCGCGCCGAACGACCCGCAGGACCGTGCGCCGGTGCGCGAACGGCGTCTACGCCTGCTAACCTGAGTAGATGGCCGCTGGTCTGACTTCGGCGGCCATCCATCTGCAACCGATTTCATCCAGCCTTTGAGACCGACCGGGCGGAAACCTTTAGGCAAGAGGAGAACACGTCATGACAGATGATACGGACGGCGGTCAGCGGCGCATGAGCCGCCGCGACGCCCTCAAGACGGCGGGTCTGGCCGGAGCTGCGGCTCTGTCGACGAGTGCCGTGGCATCGGCGCAGGCGCAAGAGGAATCTGTGACGGCAAAGAACCCGTACGGCGGCGTACCGAGCGGCGGGATCACTCTACCGCCCTATTACCGACCGACGCCCTATCTCGTCAGCAACAACATCTACTATCCAGGCCAGGAACCGATCGGGCCAGACGAGATGCGAATCTCGTTCATCGGCAGTACGCCTATACCGGTCACGAAGACGCAGGCCGGCACCTGCATCATGGTCGAACTTGGCAACGGCAATCGGTTCTTCTTTGATTTCGGCTCCGGCTGCATGCGCAACATCATCGCGATGGCCGTGCCGTTGCAGACGGTCAACGACATCTTCTTCACCCATCTTCACGTCGATCACTACGCGGACCTTCCGTATCTCTACGCGTTCGCGCCGTGGATGGGGCGTTGGAAGCCGCTGCGTGTCCATGGGCCATCGGGCCGGACGCCGAAGGACGGCATCAAGCACATGATCGATGGCATGAAGATGATGACCCATTGGCACACGGACTCATTCAACGCCCTCCCGATCGGCGATGGCTACGAGATCGAGGTCAACGAGTTCGACTTCCGCGACGACAACGGCATCTGCTACGACAGGGATGGTGTGGTCATTCGCCATTGGCGGCGCGCGCACACGAAGGACGGTGCCTCGGCCTACAGGCTCGACTGGAACGGGCTGTCATTCGTCTGGACAGGCGACGGGCGGCCGGACGAACTCTCGCTGGAATTGGCCAAGGGTGTGGATGTCTTCGTGACCGAGGTGCAGCCAGACGTGGCAAACCTCCAGGCGTTGAAGTTCGGCATGCCACCGATCATGGCCCAAAACACGATCGATCAGGCACACAGCCCGCATTACGCGGTCGGCTACATGTTCGACAAGATTCAGCCGCGCTTGGCGATGGTCACGCATGTCAGCTACGACGAGGAATTGATCCCGGAGATCACGGCCGGGATCCGCGTCCACTATAGCGGATTGTTCCAGTTCGGTGCGCCCGACGTCGTGGTCGTCAACGTCACCAAGGACGCCGTCTGGACGCGCAAGGCTGCGCTCCCCGAAGCGGGCAACATGGCTCGTCCGAGCCCGAGAGAAGCTATCGGCCTGTTCGACCTCAGTCCGACGAACCTGGAGGTCAAATTTCCAAATCCACGGCATAGGGTCGCCGACGTGCAGGAGCAGGCCGTCCGCGATCGGGAGATCGACCCGAAGAAGTACTATCCGTCCGACGTCTATCGCGAGCCGCAGCCGAACTTCCCGCAGGACTTCACGATCGATGTCCGCGAGATAGTTCTGATGAAGGCAAAAACGGCACAGGCGAAGCTCTCCACCAAGAGTGCGGAGATTCAGGCAATCATCGATGCGATCGAGGCGGCGAAATAGGGCTGTAATCGCGATATCAGCATCAGTCTGGAAACTCCGGAAGGAAATCGAGATGACGTCAACCGACCAGTCCGGCACGAACGCCGTCCCCCTGACAGTCCTCACTGGCTTCCTGGGCGCTGGCAAAACGACGCTTTTGAACCGCATTCTTTCCGGCGACCACGGCCTTCGGATCGCGGTGCTGGTCAACGACTTCGGGTCGATCAATATCGATGCCGAACTCGTTGTCGGCATCGATAGCGACGGGGATGTGATCAATCTCGCCAACGGCTGTGTCTGCTGCAACATTCGTGAGGATCTGGTCACCGCGGTCACGCAGGTGATGGCCCGTCCCGAACAGCCCGAATATATCCTGCTCGAGGCGAGCGGGGTGGCCGACCCCTCCGGCATCGCGTTGACCTTCATGGACGAGGACATGCGGGACCGCATCCGATTGGACAGCATCATGTGCATCGTCGATGCGGAGCAGATCTTCGCGGCACCCGAGATGATGGAACTGAAGCTTCGCCAGGTGGCGTTCGCGGATCTGCTTATTCTCAACAAAGTGGATCTTGTCGCCCCCGAAGAGATCGGCCGGATCAAGGCGTGGCTCGACGACCGCTTCCACTGCTACCGGCTCGTCCAGGCATCCCGCGGCAACGTGCCACTGGAGATCCTGCTGTCAGTCGGTCGTTTTGATCCCTTGCAGCTCGACGCCATATTCCCGATTGAGGAATCTGGTCATTCTCCGGACTGTCGCGATCACAATTGCGGGCATCGCCTTCATTATCGCAGGCATGACCACGTGCAGGTCTTCGGAACATGGAGCTACGAGACGGCAGAGCCGCTGTCGCTCGAAGCCGTGGGGGAGGTGGCGCGGAAACTGCCCGCCAGCATCTATCGATGCAAAGGCTTCCTCCACACTGTCGAAGAGCCGAGCCGCCGGATCATCCTCCAGGTCGTCGGCAAGCGGGTTGACATCGTGGTCGGGGATGAATGGAACGGCCGGGAACCGCAGTCCCGAATTGTCGCCATCGGAGCGCACGATGGAATGGATGAAGCGGCATTGCGCCAGCTCTTCGACCGGTGCCATGTGGAGCCGCCGCAGGTGCATGCACAGCCTGCGGCCTCCAGTCGGATGGTTGCCGTATCCTAGAAGTGGAAGGACAATCGGGTGAACAGTCCGTGCTGCGTGGCGTCGTAGCGGAAGCCGTCGTCGCTGTAGTCGGTGTAGAGCGCGCGGTAGCCGAAGGACGATGAGATCGTGTCGGTCCAGTTGTAGCCCACCGTTGCCGTTCCCTGGAGCGTGATGTCCGAAGCGATGCCGAACCCGCCGACATCGGCCATGACGTCGACGAACCATCGGTCGTTGATGTCGTAGTGCAGCGCCATGCCGACGATCGGATCGACCCAGCTTTGCGATCCGCTGCGGTTGGTTCCGGGAAAGAAGACCGGGTCGATGGCGATGTCGACCTTGTAGTGCTGATAGCGCAGGCCGCCTGTCGCGTAGAGCTGCATGTTCTGGACATTCACCGGAAGTTCGTAGCCGACCAGCGCCGCAAAAAGGATCTGTTCCTGCTCGAAACCGACGTTGCCGCCGAACGGACCGACATCCGCATCGGCCGAGATCTTCGACCACATGAAATCGGAATAGAGCAGCCAGCTATCGCCCGTCGCCTGGAAGGATCCGGCGAACGCACCTTCCAGGTGCTCGAGGGCATCGAGGGCGGACACATTCACGTCGGCCGCCGGAAGACCGCGCACGCCGATGCTGCCGTCCAGTGCCGTGAACCATCCGTCGAGCGCCACCTGGTATTTCCAGCCGTTGTCGATCGGCGGAGCGCCGTAGACATCCGACGCATCGGCGGCTGCGACAGGAGTGGCCGTGGCGAGCGCCAGTGCCAGTCCGAGGTATCTGCTTTTTCCAGTCATTCGAATGTGCACTCCATTTTTGGTTCCGGAATCGCCGACGATGGCGCGTGACGGACTTCTATATTAGCTCTCTCGCGAGAAAATGCATGTATGCTCGGGTAACCACCCGTATAGTAATCGTTCGGCCGCATGGCGGTGAGATGGGCGACCACCATCCCACCATGCGAAACCTGCCGGAGGCTGGACTGTCCAGGCCGCTGATGCCGTCAGAGCAACAAGCTAGCAGGATACGGGCACGCGAGCATGTAGGTTACAGTAACATACTCCCTCATGATCAACGTTCTCTGCATAGTGCGCGCATGCCCGCGGTAAGAAATGAGCGGGAACATCGGGGTCACGCTCTCAGGGCGTAGCGAGGGGAACACGAATTGACCGATCATCGCAAAAGCGCACCGTCCGGCAGTTCGTGGTACGTCTGGTTCCAGCGGCTGCTTGTCTGCGGCATCCTCGCCGTCGCGTCGGGCTGCGGAGGTCATCCGAAGGACGTGCTGACCCCGGTCGCCGACACGGCTCCGCAATCGAACAAGGTCGACATGCTCATCGCCACGACCCGCGCTCGCTCCACGGTTCCTGGCCAGATGTTCACGGGCGAGCGGGCGCGGAAACCGACCTTCGCCGAGATCACCATTTCGATTCCGCCGGAGGGGAAGCGCAAGGTTGGCGAGGTGTCCTGGCCGAAGAAGTTGCCGTCCAATCCGGCAACCGACTTTGCAACGCTCAAGGCAGACGAACTCAGCGTCGACGCGGCCAAGAACTGGCTGAGCGCCAACGTGCGGAAGAGCCCCGATGGCAGCGTGCTTGTGTTCATCCACGGCTTCAACACGAAGTTCGAGGACTCGGTCTATCGGTTCGCGCAGATCGTCAATGATTCCCGCGTGCGCAGCGCGCCGATCCTCATCACCTGGCCCTCGCGCGGCAGCCTGCTTGCATATGGCTATGACCGCGAGAGCACCAACTACACGCGCAATGCGCTCGAGACGATGTTCCAGTACCTTGCGAACGACCGCGAAGTGAAGGAAGTCTCCATTCTCGCGCACTCTATGGGAAACTGGCTGACCCTCGAAGCGCTGCGGCAGATGGCGATCCGCAACGGTAGCCTCCCGGTAAAGTTCAAGAATGTGATGCTCGCGGCTCCCGATGTCGACGTCGACGTCTTCCGTTCGCAGATCGTCGACATGGGCGACCCTCATCCGCAGTTCACTTTGTTCGTCTCACGCGACGACAAGGCGCTGGCTGTCTCGCGCCGCGTCTGGGGCGATGTCGCGCGCCTCGGTTCCATTGATCCCGAAACGGAGCCCTACAAACAGGAACTCGCCGACAACAAGATCACTGTCATCGACCTCACCAAGGTTAAGGCGGGCGATAGGCTCAATCATGGAAAGTTCGCGGAATCACCGGAGATCGTCCGCCTCATCGGTGCGCGCATCTCCGACGGCCAGACGCTGACCGACAGTCATGTGGGCCTGGGCGACAAGATCCTGGCAGCCACGACGGGAACGGCCGCCGCGGCCGGAAACGCCGCAGGGCTGATCCTCGCGGCTCCCGTCGCCGTGGTCGATGCGGATACCCGTGACAATTACGGAAGCCAGCTCGACGCACTGGGTCCAAAGACTGTCTCCCGGTCTAAGCCTCTGCCCGAATGCCGGACCGCCTCGTCGGTGCATTGCAGGAAATAAGAAACTCGCATCTGCCCGGAACAGCCACGTTCACCCGTCGGGCGCTTATCGGACAACCTAGCCCTGGGTGTTGTCACTTCTACGCCAGCGCTCGCACAGTCGGCGGTTCCCGATCCGGCGCAGGCGGAAAGAGTACAGCGCTGGCCGCCATGATTGGGCAAGGTTCCGAGGGGCGGATGATACTCCGTATGTAACAGTAACATACTTGGCAGGCACCGGAATGGCGCGCAGATTGCCTGACAGACTTGAAAGCCGAAACTGTGTTTCCTTGAGGAGGAACGGACGATGCAGGACTTGAGCAGCAGTCGACGAAAACACGGCCTGGGGAGGGCTCTGGTCATCGGCCTCTTGGCAACTTGTTCCTCCCACCCGGCCTGGTCCCAGGAGGCCGTGCACACCGACATCGGCGACATCGACAAGGAAAAGGCAGCAGGCGTGTTCGCCAAGCAGCGTCCTTACTCGCCCTACGCCGACAGGAACTTCCCGACGCGGCCGCTCTTCGGCGACACACATCTCCATACCTCGTTTTCCATGGATGCCGGAGCGTTCGGTGCAAGGATAGGTCCACGGGACGCCTACCGTTTCGCCCGAGGCGAACAGATCACCGCCTCGTCGGGCCAGCCTGCGAAGCTCTCCCGTCCTCTCGACTTCTTGGTGGTCGCGGATCACTCCGACAACATGGGTTTCTTCCCGGACCTGTTCGCTGGCAAACCGAACATGCTCGCCGACCCGACAGGTCGCCGATGGTACGACATGTTGCAGTCAGGCCAAGGGGCCGATGCCGCAATGGAGATCATCGTCGCGTTCTCCCATGGGAAATTCCCGAAGGACCTGATGTATTTTCCGGGGACGGACGCCTATCGAAGCGCGTGGCAGGAGACGATTGCTGCGGCCGAGGAATATAACGAGCCGAACCGCTTCACGGCGTTCATCGGCTACGAGTGGACGTCGAACACAAACGGCAACAACCTTCATCGCAACGTCATTTTTCGCGACAACGGCGACAAGGCAAGCCAGGTCGAACCCTTCACCGTCTATCCTCCCATGGGCAGCGACAACCCTGCGGACCTCTGGAAATGGATGGCGGCCTACGAGCAGAAGACCGGGGGCAGGGTGCTGGCGATCGCGCACAACGGCAATCTGAGCAATGGCACGATGTTTCCGCTCGTCGAGGAGTTCGGCAAGAAGATCGACGCGGACTATGTCCAGACGCGCGCAAAATGGGAGCGGCTCTACGAGGCAGCGCAAACGAAGGGGGCAGGAGAGTCGCATCCATTCCTCTCTCCGAACGACGAGTTCGCGGATTTCGAAACATGGGACAAAGGCAATCTGGATGGCAGCGTTCCCAAGACCAAGGAGATGCTCGAATTCGAATACGCACGGTCTGCCTATAAGAACGGGCTGAAACTCGAAGAGCAATTCGGCACCAATCCCTACAAGTTCGGCCTTATCAACAGTACCGACGCCCATACGGGCCTCGCCGCGGTGGAGGAGGAGAACTTCTTCGGTAAGACCACGCCGCAGGAGCCAAGCCCGCATCGCATGACCGCCGCCTTCATTGAAAACAAGAAGTCGGGCGTCAAGATCATGGATTGGGAGGTTTCGGCGGCTGGTTATGCGGCTGTGTGGGCCTCGGAAAATACCCGCGCCTCAATCTGGGATGCGATGCAGCGAAAGGAAACCTACGCGACGACCGGTCCGCGCATGGTTGTACGTTTCTTCGGCGGGTGGGATTTCGAGTCCAAGGACGCGCAAAGCCGCATGCCAGCGGATGTCGGCTATGCGAAGGGGGTGCCGATGGGAGGGGATCTCGCCGTGGCTTCCGCAGGCAAGGTTCCGACATTCCTGGTTGCCGCTCTGAAGGACCCCATCGGGGCCAATCTCGACCGCTACCAGATCGTCAAGGGATGGCTGGACAAGGACGGCAACGCGCAGGAGAAAGTCTACGACGTCGCCTGGTCCGATGATCGTAAGCCCGGCACAGACGGCAAGCTGCCGTCAGTTGGCGATACGGTCGACCTAGCGACAGCAACATGGACAAATTCGATCGGTGACCCGGAGCTGATCGCGGTCTGGAAGGATCCGGAATTCGACCCGGCGCAGCGGGCGTTCTACTACGGCCGTGTCATCGAAATCCCGACGCCGCGCTGGACCGCTTACGATGCCGTCCGCTTCGGCGTCAAGCCTTTACCGGGGACGAAGATGACGCTGCAGGAGCGCGCCTTCACCTCACCGATCTGGTACAACCCGTCATGAGACGGAGACCCTGGACCCGCTCGCCAACAGCCACGGCAGCCATACTGGCTGCCGTGGCAATCTTGATCAGTTCGCCGGCATTCGCGCACGACGCTGCAGGCATAGCAGGCGGGTTCGCCTCAGGCTTCATGCATCCGTTGCTCGGATGGGATCACATCGCCGCGATGGTGGCGGTCGGCATCTGGGGCGCGTTTCTCGGCGCACCCGCGATCTGGGTGTTGCCCGTCGTGTTTCCGATGGTCATGGCGTTTGGCGGCGCGCTCGGGATTCTTGGCGTGCCGCTTCCGGGGGTCGAACTCGGCATCGCACTGTCCGCCATCGTGCTTGGCCTGATGGTGGCTCTGGCGGCACGGCCACCGATCTGGGTCGCTGCCGTCTTCGTCGGCGCATTCGCGATTTTCCATGGTCACGCGCATGGTACCGAACTGCCCGCCGCAGCCGATGGTGTGGCGTTTGCTGGCGGCTTCGTGCTCGCGACCGGTCTTCTGCATCTCTCCGGCATCGCGCTAGGGCTGCTGACGAAATGGGATATCGGCAGGCTCGCAATTCGCACACTGGGTGGAGGTATCGCGGCGGCGGGCGTGGCATTCCTCGCAGGTGTGGCATGAAACGCGGTCTGACCACCATCTTGCTGTTCATGGCGGCCGCCGGACCTGCGTCCGCGCATAGTCCCGTGAAGGGTATCGGCGTCTTCTACAACGGGATGCTGCATCCCTATCTGGTCCCCGGACATCTGCTGGTACTCCTGGCGCTGGGACTGATGATCGGTCAGCATGCGCCGTCCAGCAGCAGGTATTCGTTCCTGGCTTTCGCTGTCGCGCTTGCTGGTTCGGCAGCTTTGGTGTCGTGGCTCCCGGTCGAGGCTCCGCCCGAAGCCATTCTCCTTGTGATCGCGCTACTCGCGGGCCTGATGGTCGCCGGGTCGGTGGCTCCGGGCGTCCTGCTTTCGATCCTGTTGGCGATCGCCGCAGGCGCAGTTCTGGGAGCGAACAGTGGCCCCGAGGGTGTCCCACCCGAGGAGACGTGGCTGGCTTTCGCAGGGACCTCGGCTGGAACAAGCCTCGCGACCCTCTACTGTGGCGGACTTTCAGCCTGGCTCAGCCGTTTCCCATCGTGGCAACCCATCGCCGTGCGCGTCCTCGGCTCGTGGACGTCCGCCTGCGCGCTTCTCGTACTTGTTCTCGAATATGCCAGGACCGGAGCAGCGACATGAGTGTGTTGCGCAAAGTTTTCTCTGAACCACTGGTGCAGTTTCTCTGTCTGGGCGTTGTCGTGTTCGGTCTGTATTCCGTGATGCACCGTTCGCCTCCGGCCGAAGACAAGGGTGTGATCGAGGTCGGCGAGGGCCAACTCGCCCAGATGTTCGAAACCTTCTCCAAAACCTGGCAGCGCCCACCCACGGAAGCGGAATTGAAAGGTCTCATTGACGGCTATGTGAAGGAGGAGGTGTTCTATCGCGAGGGTCAGAAGATAGGCCTCGATCAGAACGACACCGTTTTTCGCAGGCGCATGCAGCAGAAAATGGAATTCCTGCTGGAACCAAGTGCCGAACAACTGACGCCGAAGCCCGGCGAACTTGAGGACTATCTCAAGGCGCATGAGGACAAATATCGGCGTCCACCGCAACTTGCTTTCCGGCAGGTCTTCTTCAAGAGCGATCGTCCTGGCGACGGAGGCGAGACCGCGGCAACCGCCGCTCTGAAAGTTTTGCGGGGTGCCCCTGAGGCGGACGTCACTTCACTAGGCGACACTACGCTTCTGCCCATCCGGGTAGATTTGACCGACGCCGATGTGATCGCGACCAGTTTCGATGAGGGGTTCGTTAAGGAACTGTCGTCCGCGCCGGCGGGGCAATGGTTCGGCCCGGTCCGCTCGCAATATGGCGTCCATCTCGTCTTGGTCGAGGAGAGCGTCAAGGCGGGCGCGCCGTCACTTGATGGGGTCAAAGCCGCGGTCCGGTTGGATTGGGAAAGCGAGCGGCGGAGGGAAATCGCCGAGCGGCGCTATGATGAGATGAAACGCCAGTATGAAGTCCGGGTTCTCCGGCCGACCGACACGGTGGCACCGGCAGTTGAGATATCGGAGGCACGATGATCCGTTTTCTGAACCTCGTTGCCGGATGCTTCCTGCTGCTAGTGTCGGCTGCGTGCCCCCATGAACTGCGCCCGGCATTTCTCGAGATCAATGAGATCGTTCCGGCTCGCTATGCGATCACATGGAAGGTTCCTGCGCGTGGCGATGCAAGGATGGCTCTCTATGTCCGGTTGCCCGAGACTTGCAGGCAGGAGGTCGAACCCGTTGGTGGTTTCATAGAGACAGCCTATGTCAGCCGCTGGCAGATGGAGTGTGTCGGCGGGCTGGCGGGGCAGGTGATCTCAATCGATGGCCTGTCGTCGACCTATACCGACGCCTTGGCGAAGATCGTCAATCTCGACGGCACGACGCAGACGAGCCGAATATCGCCTGATTTCCCCGACCTGACGGTGGCGGCGACTCCCACCGCGTTCGGAACCGCCAGGACTTACTTCTTCCTCGGCGTCCAGCACATCATGCTGGGGATCGACCATCTGCTGTTCGTCTTCGCGCTGCTGCTTCTCATCCGCAAGCCGAAGGCTCTGCTGCTCACTATCACCTCGTTCACGGTGGCGCATTCGATCACTCTTGCTTTTGCGGCCCTGGGCATCGCGTCCGCGCCGCAGCCGCCTGTCGAGGCGCTTGTCGCCCTCAGCATCATGTTCGTTGCCTCCGAGATCATCCGTGCCAATCGGGGCAGCATCGACCTTTCCAGCCGCTATCCCTGGCTGATCAGCTTCCTGTTCGGGCTGCTGCATGGCTTCGGGTTCGGCGGTGCCCTGCGCGAAATCGGCTTGCCCCAAAAGGACGTTCCGCTTGCACTGCTCACCTTCAACCTCGGCGTCGAGGCAGGACAACTCATCTTTGTCGCCGTCGCGCTCGTGGCTATGGCCAGCTTCAGGCTGCTGTTCCCTTTCGACGTCTCACGCCTGCGGTTCTGGCTCGCTTATCTCATCGGAACGCTTTCGGCTTTCTGGCTCGTCCAGCGTGTCGCGGGATTTGGTTGAGGAAACGAGGGGTATCGCGACTGCCGCACGCCCTTAACTGTGAAGGACGATCTGAAATGGCAAGGCCACATGAATTTGTTCGCCGCCACGGGTCCACAGTCTGTCGGGCGGAGGTTTCCGCTCCTTCCATGCATGCTGTAGCCATATTGCTGCTGACATGACAGGCCCCGTCGGACCGGGGGACTTGGTCATCGCCATGTCAATTGCGCAGTGGATGCGGCGGGCAGCGTAAAGTCAGTGACGCCCGCTTTGGGACGACGACGAGGGAAAACCAACAATGAGCTTCGTACCGACGGTTGCCGCAATGACGGAGATGTTTTCGCGAGCCGCAGCTCCCGCTTTCTTCCTCGGGGCGGTTGCGGCCTTTATCTCCCTGCTGACAGCGAGAATGAGCACGGTCGTTGCCAGAGCCAGGCTTCTGAATGCAATCCCGCAAGACTCCGACAAAGCGTATATGAGAGATGACATTCCGCGTCTCAAGACAAGAGCGAGGCTACTCAGAAGCGGCATTCTGCTATCGCTGGGTAGCGGCCTATGCGCAGGTTTGCTGCTCGGAACAGTTTTCGCCACTGGATTCTTCGCCCTTCAGTATTCCTATGGAGCCGGACTTCTTTTCATCACTGCAACACTGCTCCTGTGCGGAGCCATGATCCGGTTTGCGCAGGACGTCATCATGGACTTGCACGAGTTTGACTATCTGGAGTGAACCGCTTTCAATCGCGAGCGAGAACTGTTGCGGTGTCGCGACGCTTAGGCCAGTTTTCCTGTGTTCTCCCGGTCGACATCTGGTCTCATTCGGAAACCAAGTATCAATGATGCGAGTCCGCGTTTATGCGGCGGGCGAGACATATTGCGGTCCTTCGGGACCTTGGGATCTGGCGCGGCTTCGGGCCGCTACTGTTGAAAAACTCCTCTGCGCTACTTCGCCCCGTCGGTCCGTTCCATCTTCGTTTCGCGGCTGTGCCGCGCGCTCGGCGCCCGTATGCCACAAACTATCTGGTCGAACTGAAGCTCAACGCGGCCGCCGCAGCATCGGGACGAGCGTCGGCGACGAACCGACCTGGATCGCGCCGAGCGGTTCGAAGCCGTAGCGTCGGTAGAACGGAATGTTGCGCGGGTTCGAGGATTCCAAATAGGCTGGCGCGTGATCGCGATCGCACCGTGCGAGTGCGTACTCCATCAAGGCGTCGCCGTGACCTTCGCCTTGATGCGCCGGGTCGACGCCGATCAGCGGCAGGTACCAATGTGGTTCGGTCGGGTGATACGCGGCCATCTCCTCGAATATGGCCGTGGTTTCGGGGGCAATAGAGCGCGCAACCGTGCTCTCGATCACCGCACCAAGCTCTTCCTCGTCGGAATGTACTCCGGGCGATAGCCACAGCGCCGTCCCAGCGTAGCCGTCGGTGCAAAAGGCGCTTCCGTTTGAGAATGCGCTGCTCCCGAAGGCCCGGATCATTCGCGGCATGGCCGCAAGGTACTGGTGTCCATGCGGCCAGGTCCATCGCGCCATTGGATCCGCTGCAAACGCCAGCAAGACCGTTTCCACCGCCAGATCTTCCTCGGCCGCTGCCATAACTCTCACTGTTGGTGATTTCACACTGCCCTCCTGTCGTAGGTGGTCCGACGAGGCGCCCGCGCCCGTTTTCAGCTACGCATCGTAACTCGGATGGCGTGGGAGCGATACCGCTTGCCGCTGGCTCAGCGGTACTGGATCGGTTGCCGAAGGGCGGCTATCCGATAGTTCGCCCTAGAGCAGGCGCTCCGCTACCGGCCCCAAGTCGGAATAATTTCCGCATCGCGCCCGCGTTTCGGTCGTTCGCAACACCCGCTGAAGCTTATCAAAGCTGTCCGTCTGCTTCTCTTGTGTTGTAAACCTACCGAACGGCCCGAAAGGGACCTGCCACCCTCATACATACGATGGGCGACCTCTCACCCAGACGGGCTTCGGCTTTGATCATGGCAATGAACTCGGCACTGGTCATAGTCCTTGTCTCGGTGATGCCGATCTCGCTCACGAACGTAACGAGCCAAGTCGCACTGCTGAGCTGAATAGCGAAGTGAGTGGCGGTGATCATTTGCGTGATAGTTCCTGTTGGCTTCACGAGAAAATCACGGCGATCAGCGACGATCTACTCCCAAATTTGGTAGCAACCAAGCCCTGCGACCCCACGCCCTCGCAAGAACCGAAGGTGTCTGTTGCCCGTGCGGGGCCTGTCATTCGTGGCGTTGGATAATTTCCAGCGCAATTGGGCGCGAGGCCAGTTCCGCTTCGTCCGTTACTCCGCTTTGGAACAAGCTTAAGAGTTGGCTGGCCACCATCTGCCCATCAATGCTCTCAGGAGAAATTTTTAATCCCCTGCAGCGAGCATCGATCGCGCGGCTCAATCTTTCCATATCGTCGGAATCGAGAAAGTCGAACATGTTCTCACTCCCCAGCGAAAGCACATCATCGCTAAAATATCGGGAAATTTTTCCGGGTTCGCAAGAGGTGGAAAATTCAAAAAAACACACCGAACGCCCTTGGACCGAGGGGCGCCACTGCCGCCCAGGCACCCCTCCCAGATGTGCAAGGTTCAATGGGAATCCGGCTAACTTCGCAGACAAAGCCGTCGCATGGGACGCGGCGAAGGCTTTGCTGAAGAAGGGGGTACGAAAAAGGCATGCCCGAGGCCGAGCCGTCATCACATGTTACAGCCCGTAATCGAAGCCCCATGCCCCACAAGTCAAGGCAGCACGGCGTAACCCGGCGCGGGGCACAAGTTATGGCCGGCCTCTTCGATCCTCGTCGAAATAGCATTCCATGGCCAGATCCTCGTAGTGCTGCGCCCGCTTTATATCCTCGATCTCTTGGCGGGGTTTCGGACGCGTCGTCACAGAGATGCCTTGCAGCGCTGGGTCGCGCATGATGAGTTCGATTGCCGAGGTTCATCGAGACCTGTGGCGGCACGGCCGGGTACTTGCGTCCCGGCGTCGCTGGGTCAGGAGAGGGGGGCTGCATTGGGGGCGCAAGCCGGTCAAGCGAGGTTGACGCAAGTGCTAAATGAAGGAGGCTTTCCGAGGGTTCGCCGAGCAGCCGAAACACCTTTCAACATGGTGCTGGACGCTCGCCGCTAAGTTCGTGGAATTCGGTCTTGCTGGGGTGGTCGCCAACCACCCAGCAAGATTGTTTCGAAGCGCAATGTGCGGTCGACCGCCGCGGGCTTCCAACTGATCCGTTGACGAGAACCCAATCAAACCTTCTACTGTCTCGGGAATGTGGGAGGCAGTTCGTGGAATATCTGGATTGGATTGCGATCGTCTTCTTCCTGATCGCCTGGATCGGAATAGAGCCTATGATGGCGGTCGGCTGGCCTCGTCGGACAAACAGCCTGCTTCTCGACATGGCACGTGTGCGCAAAGCCTGGATGCGCGAAGTCCTGACACGCGATAACAACTTCATCGGTGACGCCGCAATCCTTGGTAAGGCACGAGGTTTCCGACTACGCCACCTGGCGCAAGGTATACGACGCGTTTGCGCCCTTGCAAAAGGCAAACGGGGTTACGGCGGAAGCGGTTTATCAAGCCGCCGACAATCCCAACGACGTTACGGTCACTCATGAGTTTGCCACGCTTGAATCAGCTCAGGCCTTCGGCAAGCTGGAAGAACTAAGGACGGCGATGCGCACAGGAGGCGTGCTAGGCGCTCCGACGGTGTGGTTTACCAACAAAGCCTGAAAAGCAAAGTCTGAGAAAACGGAACGGAAGCTTGGCTGCGGCTGCTTGCGGCCCGTTGGGGACGTTGAGCACCCAGCGCGCCGGCAACTGCTTTTGCGCCCATAGTTGACGTTCGCCTGATCCGAAAAATACTTGGAAGCTTGCATTCCGGACCGCAATGCCCGTTACGCTCCGGCTTGGTCACTCGGCTGCAAAGGCCTTCGCAACAACGCTCCGTTGGGTGTAGGATTTTAGCTGCAGCAAATTATGCAGGGGCTCGATCGTGACTATCACCCCGCTCGAACGGAAGCTGCTAGCGATCCTGGCAGCGGATGTGGTTGGCTATTCCAAGGCGATGGAGGCCAACGAGGCCGGCACCATTGCTCGACTGATGGCGATCCGCGCCGAACTAACCGATCCCGCCATCGCCCGGCACCATGGCCGCATTGTCAAACTGATGGGCGACGGCGCGCTCGTCGTGTTCGACAGCGTCGTCGATGCGGTGGTGTGCGCAGCCGAAATTCAAAACGCTGTAGCCGCGCGCAATGCCTCGCTCCCAGAGCCTGAGCGCCTTGCGTTCCGCATCGGAATCAACCTGGGCGATGTGGCGCTGGTGGACGGCGACGTCTATGGCGATGGCGTCAATGTGGCCGCTCGGCTAGAGCAACTGGCGGAGCCCGGCGGGGTGATGGTGTCGGGCACGGCTTGTGACCATCTGCAGGGCAAGCTCGACTGGCCCCTCGACTTTGTCGGCGAGCAACAGGTCAAGAACATCAGCCGCCCGGTGCGCATGTATTGCCTGCGGCTCCACGGTAAGCGGCTGCGTCGGCCACTCCTCAGATCGATACCGCGCTGGGCGATGCCGGTGCTGCCGGCATTCGCCTCGTTCGCGATCCTCGTGAGCGCCTGGCAATTCTGGCCGGTCGAGTTGGCGAGCGCCAAGCCATCGGTGGCGGTGCTGCCCTTCGACAATCTAGGTGGCGACGAAGCCACCGGGCGGCTTGCCGACGGCATGACCGAAGACATCATCACCGACCTGTCGCGCGTGAGCGAGATCGACGTGATCGCGCGCAACTCGACGGAAGCATACAAAGGCAAGCCGGCGGATGTGCGACAGATCGGGCGCGATTTGAATGTCCGCTATGTGCTGGAAGGCTCGATCCAGCGCCAAGGCGAGCGCATCCGCGCCACCGCCCAGCTCATCGATGCGCAGACCGGCACCCACGTCTGGTCGCAGAGGTGGGAGCGACCGGCGCAGGATGTGTTTGCTGTCCAGACTGAGATCGCGGATAGCATTCTAAGTCAGTTCGAGGTGAGCACAGGTCCGATCAAGAGTGCCGAACACGACGCCGCGCGACGCAAGCGGCCTAAAAGCCTGACAGCTTACGATCTCAATCTCCTGGGGGTCGAGAAGCAGCTCAGCCCGACCGCTAAGAGCGTTGCGGAGTCGATCGAGATTCTCAAGCAGGCAGTTGCGACCGATCCGGGCTATGCCCGCGCTTGGATCAATCTCGCCTGGGCGCATAGCATGGCTGCAAGTTACGGGGCGGAATGGGAGGCTTCTAACCGGGCAGGGCTGGAGGCGGCTGAACGCGCTGTGGAACTCGACCCGAACGATGCCGAGGCGCATGCCGTGCTCGGGCACATGCTTGGCTTGCGCGGGGAGTTCGACCGGGCCAAAACTGAACTCGACATCGCGCTACGCCTCAATCCCGGTTCCTTTGGGATCATCACCTCCTACGTTGGCTGGGCAAGTGGCTTTGGCGAACCCAAGCGCGGGGCGGAACTGGCTGACCGCGCGATCCGGCTCAACCCGAACTACAAGCCGTGGGCCAGCAATCCCCTGCGATATGCTTATTTCCATGCAGGTCGCTACGAGGACGCCCTCAAGGTGATGGAACGTCAGACACCCGACAATTACGACAACTACGGGTGGGTCGAACGCGCCGCGAGCTTCGCGGCTTTGGGCCGGAAGGCGGACGCCGAGGCGACCGTCAAGGAAGCCCTACGGCGCTACCCGGACCTGACCATTGAGACTATGGCCAATGATCAGGCTTTCAGCGCCGCCGAGCACCAGCGGCATATCGAGACCATGCGGCTCGCCGGCTTCCCGGCTTGCGCCAAGCCCGAGGCGCTGGCGAAACTGGCCAAGCCGCTGCGGCTGCCGGAATGCGAGCAGGACAAGTGAAACAGCCCGGACTTTCCATAGATCGGCCCGGTGTGACGTCGTGGCCGTCGGACCAGCAAGTCGAGCACTCGCCACCCATAGCGCTAGTGCCACCTTCAGCTCAACCTGCCTCCGAAGATGCCGAGCGGGGAATGACCGCTTCGCATCGACACGTGACCTTCCCGCAGCGGAAACGACCCATTGCGGACATGGGCAACCTGCGCCCAACAATCTGGTGCGCTGCTGCCATGTCCGTGGCAAATCAGGCAGCCCGGCTGGCCGCGGCCTCCCGCAGTACCGGCAGCATATCCGTTGGCTCCGGGCGGCGGGTGTAATCTGGATTGACCTCCGCGCAGAGAATGATGCCATCCTGGCCGATGACGTAGCGGCCCGGCATTGGCAGCGTCCAACTCGGATCATCGTTGAAGCTCGGCAAGTCGTTCTTCAGGCTCTTGTAAAGCTCCACCAGATAATCCGGCAGTCGGAAACGGAGCCCGAAAGCGGCAGCGACGGTTCCCTTGGCGTCCGAGAGAATCGGAAAGGTCAGATTGTTCTGGCGCACCGATTTGCGGCTGTTGGGTGCCGTCTGGGGCGAGATCGCCACCAGGCTTGCGCCGAATTTTTCGAATTCCGGCTTGACCGCCTCCAGAGCCTGCAGCTCCATATTGCAGTAGGGGCACCACACACCGCGGTAGAAGCTCAAGACAAGCGGGCCGTTCCTGACCCACGCAACGCCGTCAGCGCTGAAGAGCCTGTCGATTCTCGAAAACCTGGACAACATCCTCGCCATCGAGCTTCTTGCAGCCGCACAAGCCTACGACCTGCAGCCCACTGTCAGGGAGTCTGCACAGCGAACCACCGTTCTCAGACGAGAAATCAGAGCTCATATACCGATCTACACCGATGACCGGCCAATTGCCGACGATATCGATTCGATGAGAAGATTCATGCGGTTGGGGCCGGCGACCGGTCTCAGTAAGCGGCAAGTTTCATAAATAGACCACGGCGGCTCCTGCCACTCCTAGGGAGCCTGACGGGTACGCGCCCCCATGTCGGTCAACTACGTTGCTTAAGCGCCTTCCGAAAGCGGACATCAGTGTCGGACGTCCGAATGCCGAAAGGACAATTTCAATGTGGAGGCTCGCCGGACGTTCCTTCAGCGACACCCAATAGGCCTTGGCGAGAGCCACTGCCTCCTCCGCCCACTGCGGTGCTTGCAAAAGGCGAAGGCGGGAGCCGGGTATTTCGGATACAGATTCCGCATCCCTGAAAAGCCAGGGTGAGAATATCGCCGGCGGCAAGTTCGACTACGTCATCAACGGCAACGTGATCGCCGGGTTCACGCTAGTCGCGACGCCCATCCGCTACGGCGAGGCGGGCATCCACACGTTCATGGTCAATGCCAATGGCGCTGTCTACCAAGCCGATCTAGGACCCAAGACAGAGAAGATGGCGGCTGGAATCCGCAGGTTCAATCCCAATGACAACTGGGAGGTCACCGGGGACTGATGTGGTTGGCTGAAGAGGCGGTGGCGAGGGAGCAACAAATGAATGGTGACAGGACTGTTTCGCCGGGGGCGGTGAAGGAATTTTTCGCTTCGCATGACGGGCTTTTCTTTGAGCTTCAGACGCGGCTGCGGCTTCTTCACGAACATGCGCTGAAGACCGGGCGGCGGCGTCTGGAATTGCGCCTGGTCTCCACCCATCCCGATGGCAAGGGCGGCATCGGCTTCATCGGGGACTATCCGTACACGCCCGCGTGAGCCGACGACCGTCAACCATTGACGCGGCACGAGCTCACGCATCGCTCCGTTGGATATAATCGTGTGAGGTCCGCAACTGCGTCAAGGAAGTGCCGATGGCGGCCGGCCACGATCGTAGTATCACCATCGCCAGCTTAAAAATGACGTTGTTGTCCACTCGTATATTGGCCCTAAGTCCAACTGTCCACCGACCGCTTTCTGAGGAACGTTGCAGCAGCCGGAAAAGGCTGGCCGGGCGACGGACCCCTCACGCTGCTTTGGTCATCGGCGGATGCTTCCAAATGCCGTCGAGCGCTGCTTCCTTTGGCCAATAGAGGCGCATGAAAGCGATGAACGGACCTTTGGGCGCAGGCAACCAGTTCGCCTCCTTGTCCTTGCCGGGCGACTCGCCCTGGACATAGAACGTCAGGCCGCCGTCGGCGTCATTCACGAACTGCGGGAGCATCGGCGAGTTGAGCAGGTAGCGGTTGATCGGATTGGCGACGAGGAGGCTCTGCGGCAGCTCGTACATAGTCAGTGACCAAAAGGCGTTGACGGGTGGCAGTTGCCCAGGCGCGAAGCGGATGGTGTAGCGGTTGGCACCGGTCAGCTTCTGTCCGACGGCGTCGACGGCGTAGACCGGATACATCGCCTCCTGCTTCGAATTGCCCCCGATGCCGAGCACAGCACCAGCCATGCGGTAGAGGTAGTTGTTCTTCAGATACTCGCGCGTGCCGAAAACGTCGCCGGAGGTCACTTCCCCCGTGTCGATCTTTTGTTTCTCCAAATTCGCGAGTTCGGCCCAGGCGTCGGCCATTCCCTGCTCGATGGCGGTTTTCATTTCAGGCGAAAGCTTACTCGCGTCGAAGGTCTTGCCCGCGCCGACTCCGATCTTGGCAAAACGCGCCATCAGTTCGGTTTCTGACGGATCGGTGGGACAGTATTGCAGGATGAAGTTCAAAATGTTGAAAAACTCGGGCGACGTCTTTTCTTCTGCGGGCGTCAGTGCCTTGATGAAATCAACTGCCGGCGCGGCGACTGGCGCGGGTTGGCCGAGAAACGCCGACAGCGGCTCTGCCTTGTAACCCGCCTGGATTTTCTTGACGTTGTCGAGATCATCTGGATTGAAAAGCTGCGTCCGGTAGGCGGCCCATATGAAATCGGTCTCCGAGCGGATCACCTTCTTCACGCCCTTTGGTGTCTCGCCTTTCCAGCCTGGTCCGGCGATGAGGAAGCTGCCGCCATCATTGCCTGTCGCGCGGCTGCCTAGATAGTCGAAGTTGAAAGTGTACGCATCGATCATTTGAACGCTGAAATACCGGTCCTTCTCAATCGGTGGCACGGTGAGCACCATCGGTTCGGTGCGCAGGTCCAGGCCGAGCCACGAGTAGGGCGTATCCGAGTTGGGCGTCTGGATCGCTGTGTCGGCTGGCGTGTAGACACGCGGGGTATTGACGATCTGATTCCATGGCCCCTTGTATTCGGGGTTTTTGGTGTCGACGAAATAAGCGTGCTGGATGCGGTAGCTGTCCACCATCGGGAAGCCGTAAATATAGGCCTCCTTGGCAATGGCACGGGCTTCAACGTCAACGAAGTCCGCAGCTTGAACCGTCGCGGCACCAAACCCAGCAAACCCTGCAGCCAGAATCATGCCTTTCGTGAAATCGCGTTTTGTTAGGTTCACGGCATTTTCTCCCTCAACACCAATCGTGAGGGTAGATGGTGCGCTTGTATCGCGAAAACGCAAGTATCTAATAAACCTACAGATGAATTGTCCCATTTGTCGTCGGAAGACCCCAGGAGCCATTCGGCCGACAATTAGGCGACGGGCGGCCGCCCTATCAATGGGCCACGAGCGGCCGCTATGGGGCCATGAAGAGAAGTTCACCGAGGTCCCAAATGCGCCGTCATTCCCGTCATTCCGACAGCTTTGGCGACCGCCCGAAAGCAGACGTAGCTCCGGAGAAGCCGAAGTACCTGATAGCCTGCGCGTCCGGGAAAAGCGCAAGGTGGCTCGCCAACTACTCCTGAAATCAATAGTAGGGTGAGACGCACGCCCGTCGCGGTCCGTGGAAGGGCTGGAACGTGTTGTCGTACTCCCTGTAGGACCGGTAGCGGGCATAGCACCAGCGCGCATGTGTGTTGCTGCCATAATGGACCTGGCGGTTATAGCGTGGCGCGTAATAGCGCGGACGGTAATAGGTCGACCCGTAGTAGCCCTGATCGGAGTAGCTGGGGCCATAATACCTCGGCTGTGCCAGCAATCCGCCGATGATTGCGCCAGTCGCGAGCCCGCCGAGTGCCCAAGCCCAATCGTCACCACCATTGTGGTGTCCATGCCCGCGGTAGCCTCGATAGCCGCCCCGGTATCCACGGTTGTAACCGCCGCGGTAACGCCTGTACTGGACCGGCTGCGCCTCTTGGAGTTCGATCTTCGGCACGGCAACGGTGGGAAACGCCATGGCCGGCGGGACGCTCGTCAGCGCCGTCAACAGCGACAGGGCAAAGATTGCGAACCTTTTCATTGGCTTCACCTTTCCTCTAAGCGCCTCGCGTCGAATACGGCGCGCAAGGACGCTGTAGCCCTTTAAGTGCGCTGCCCAATTTACTCTAAAATCGATTTTGATTCGAGAAATTACGCATTAGCAGGAAAGCTTTCTTTCAAAATGGTCCATTCGCGGTGTCCATCGCCGCGCGCGAAGAACGCATTTTGTTGATCGCGAACGCTCGTATTGTGGGTCCTCTTTCCATCCGGTGCGGTCCTCCCCTATTCATTTAGAGGAGTGTCCGCATTGGGCCGGCATCAACCCCGGCAGTAGCGGCCAGACCCAGCATGCACTAACATTAAACCCGGATCACCCCATGGGGGCAGGCCAACGCCACCGACGTCATCAAGACCAATCGAACCGCTCTCGAGAAGCTCTGGGAGGCGCTGATCGAGTAGCGGCATCTGAGCGCGGCGGAGATCAGCAATGTCGTCATCGAACATAAGCCAACCCCGAAGACGCGGCGCATCGTCCGCAGCGGGGTGGCAAGGAGAAACCTATGAACGTCAGAGCAGGCGCTATTCATTCGATCAGTGAAAGCCAACATCTTCCGTAGGCTGGCCGCGCTTCTGGATTCTGGACGATGTCGCCACTATCTCCAGCGAAGAAGAAAATTCAAGGAGGTTGCCCTGCGAGAGCCTGCCGCACATGCTGTCGAGAGGCTCCTGATGGAGATCATTACTCCAACCCGGACGTCCCCCAGAACACCGTCTTGTGCGACTGCTGTCGACGAAGGAAGCGCGCATACGAGTTTGATGAGGATTGCTTCGGAATATGTGCCGAATGTCTTGGTTCCGACCCCGTACTGGTCGGGTTCGAGGCTCAAATAGAGCGCGGGGCCTATCCGTTATGCACGTCCAAGCAACCTAGAAGCCGGGTTTAGACCACGGCGCATGGAGCTGGCTTCTTGTCCTGGCTACTTGTCTACGGGCGTCCACCGATGTCCTCTCCATTCTCGCCTTGCTCGCGGCGTCATCCGCTGCAGATTTCTGAGCAAGAGCGACACGGCTTAACTCGCCGTGTCTCCCGCAATACGGGTATGAGGAGCCATCACCTCTGGTAGAAAAACGGGTACGTACCTCAAGTAAAGTGTCACGTTTTCATCTTGAACCACTGATAGTTTGGACTAAAGTTGCATGTGCTGAAGGCCGTTGGGAGGCGGCTTCTCACAAAAAAGATGTCAATTCTTGGGAGGGAAATGATGCAAAATTCCGATATCGCAATACCGCCAAAAGACCTTAATCTGCTCCAGACGGTTCTTGACGCTTGGTGCACACAGCATCGCATTCTGCGCAAGGATGCGACTGCGGAAGCGAAGATATTGATCAACGAGTACAAACGCGGCAATCGTTCGCAGATCGCACTCATCGACGCACTTGTAAACAACACCACGCATTAGTGGGTTCAACGGCCGCTAATCGTCGAGAACCCGGCCTAACCAGCCGGGTATTTCCATGCCGAAATAAATCGCGGTGACAAATCGCACAATCAACAAAGCAGGTCTCGATCTGATCAAGTCCTTTGAGACTTCGACCCACCGATGCGGTCGGTCGCGGTAAGCAGGCTAGTGCATATCCGCAACACCGGGCGAGGGCACTCCGACCCGGATCGCCTTCGAAAAGTCCGGCGACAGTCCATCTGCCCGTGCCCGCTCGGCGATATGGGCGATCTCCCGCAGTTCGGCCAACGGCATCGCCGTATCGATTGCCCCGCGGTCGTAGGCGTAATCCGGAAGATAGCCGTTGACGATCAGTCGCCAGTCGAAGGGGACCTTGTCTCCGGCGACGCGCATCATCTTTACGATGGTCGTCGTGCAGTTCGTCGTGATCGAATTGTAGAACTCGGGTGTCCTCGCCAGCGCGTTGGCGTCGGCGACGTATTCGAGCAGCAGAAGCCGGGCCTGTTCGGGACGTGCCCTTAGCCGATAGATCTGGACGTCCTCGCCCCGCACGTTCGATCGAACCCCGACCACATCCCGCTCGTCGGCCGCAAGGATTACCAGCGGGTTGCTCTTGAACAGGTCGGCGAGCGGCGAGAACGCCCCGCCGACTGGACGGCGAACCTCGATCGACCAGGCGAGTTGCTCGCCGCCTTCAAAGCCGAAACTCAATATCACATGGGCTATGCTGGTTCCCGACCAGTAGGACATGAACAGATCCACACCCTGGAGCTTATCGAGGTCGTAGCTTCGCGTTGTCCAGCGCTCGGTGAAATCGGTGTTGCTGCGCCACTCGAAGTCCCGCACGTCCGTTAATGTGAGCCTGTTGCCGTCGACCGTTCCTGTCACCTGTCTCGAGACGTCAGGCGACCATTGCGCGTTCGCTTCCGGGCTGATTGTGGTCCACCAGAGCACGACGCCGAGAAAGGCTGCGGCAAATACCGCGATACCGGAAAGCGGCCAACGGCTGCCGAGGGTTGCGATCGTCGCAAGGCCGAGCACGACGAAGATGCCAGCGGCGACCTCACGGCCAAGCTCCGGAACGGGTAGGCGGTCCATATGGCAAGCGTGGTCCATGCGGTCGCCAAAACAACAACCAGGGCAACCCCGATGATCAGAACAACTCGTAACAATCGGCGCAAACTTGCCTCCTTTGGCTCCATTTTAATAGGGCCCTTGTGCCCGAAACCAAGCTTGACGTCAGCTTCACGAACGCGATGCGGAAGGGTGGGAACTCGATGCCTTCGACCCGCGGGACCACCGTCTTGTAGAGTTGGTTGCACGCCACCACGCCGTATTCCCGCAGCCGCACCCCGCTCGCACTATTCTCATAAGACTCCTCCATTTGTGGCAGAGTCAGCCCCACCTGTAGCAACCTGCCGCGGTCGCCGCCAGAGCAGCGCGGTCGTCAAGAGCGTGTAGCCGATCGCCATCGCAACGAACAGGATCCGGGTCGAGAACGATTCCGCCGCGCTTCCTGGGAGCGGCGAGACGCCGAGGCCGAACAGGATCAGAAACGTCGTCAACGCACCAGCATGGACCTTCGCATCCGCCGACCTTGCCGCAGCCCGCCCGCCTAGCAGAAGGCTGACGACCAGCACGATGACGAACATCCAGAACAGACTGGGCCGGATCATCAACACGCCGTAGGCGATCGAAGCGACAACGCCGCCGAAGAGGTTGACGACCACGATCCCAAACGCCGTCCTTCCACTCGCCGCGACATCGAGCTGTCCGAGCAATGATGCCACCGTGATCGGTATGACGGCCGCGGACGTCAGGTTGTCGCTCGTCAGGCAGATCGCAACGGCTGTCAGCAGGATGGCCGCGTTGGCCAGCGCTCGAAGGTAATCGGGAGCTGCGGTTGTCGGCTGCGGCGCGGTCTCCGCGATGGACGGGGGTTCCGGAATGACGACATACGCGAGCCACATCATCACCGCGCCGCCCAACACGCCGCCGACAAGGATCGATAGGGTCGATGCGGCCAGTTCCTTGTTGAGGATGCCGAGCAGGGGCGCGATCACCGCGACGACAAGGACGAGAAAGACCGCAGCCCCGCCCTTGCCAGCCGTCTGGGCGACGAAGCAGGAGAAGTAGATCAGGCCAAGTAACAGCAGGAACGTGGCCGGACGATCGCCGAACCATGACGTCAGCACCATCATGAAGACGCCGACGGCGAGAATGACAACCGCCATTCCGATCGTCTTGCCAAGCGGCATGGGCTGAGAACTCGACAGCAGGAACTGGGCGGCGAAGAGGGGGCCAAGAAACGGCACGAGCGCGCCAGACGCGACCGAAGCCACAAAGAGCACAGAGGCTGCGAGCGCCACCCTAAGCCCCTTCCGCTTCTGCTCGCTGATCAGATCTTCAACTGACATATCCATCTGCTTGGTTTCTTTCTGCTCAAAAACTACATGCAAAAACACTGTTGGTACTTGTACCTGCAGAAAACAAACGGTCTCGTATATTCGAAGGCGTTTGTGGAGTATGTTATTGTAACATACGGGTGGTAGATCAGGTGACTCTGGGGCGATTGGAGTGGACCGTGCAGACTTCCAACGCAGTCGAAAGCCGCGCCCCACCCGCGCCGAAGAGATCCGTGCCCCGCTCCATCGCATCGTCTCGAACCCCGAGTTTCCGGCGGTCGGTCGTGGAGCCGCATTCCTCTCCTACATCGTTGAAGAGGCGCTGGCTGGCAGGGCAAGCCGGATCAAGGGCTTTTCAATCGCCCTTGAGGTCTTCAGGTGCGACCAGCACTTCACCCAGAAGGATTCCGTTGTCCGAATCGAGGCAGGACGGCTGAGGCGGGCACTCGAAGGATACTATCTAGTTGCCGGGCAGACCGATCCGATCCGCATCGATATTCCGAAGGGTGGCTACTTCCCGGCGTTTAGATGGAGTGGACTTACAGCGTCGGATCCGGGCGTAACGCAGGCGGAGCCTGGGGACGAAGTTGGCATCCCCTGGCATTTGTTTGGAGGAGTGCAAGGCGATGGACAGGCATCACCCTTGCGACCCTCTGCCCGTGACAACTACGGAAGCCAGCTCGATGCTATGGGGCCGAAGAGTGTCGCTCGGTCCAAACCACTGCCCGAATGCAGAACCACTCCCTCGGGAAATTGCAGGAAGTATGGAAATGTCGGCTCCAAATCAAATATCCGCCTTCGTCCGCATAGTGTTTGCCGGGCTTGTTCTTGTCCTTGGTTTACATGTGTCTTCCCAGTCGGCCTTTGCGCAGGCAGCGGCTCCTGATCCCGTTCAGGCGGAAAAGGTGCAGCGCTTCCTTGAGCTGGTCGACGACCCGCAAGTCCGAGCCTGGCTGCTGAGTGCAAATCCGGCGAAGGCAACGGCGGTGGAAACCCCAGCGGTTATATCGAGCGAACCGACCTCTTACGCCGGGTTTGCCACGAAGTTTCGCGCGCAAGCAGCGCGACTCGTCGAAGGTTTGCGCGTGTTCCCAGCGGAGACGAGCAAGGCGGCCGCCGTGCTACAGAGCGAGTTGGACGCCAGCCAGAGCGCCCGTCCAATCTTCTTCGTGCTTGCCTTCGTCGCTGCGGGCTTGGCGGCCCAATGGTGCTTCTCGTGGATCAGCCGGGGCTGGCGCGCCTGGATCGCTTCGTTGCAGTTCCTGACCGCGCGCGACAAGCTCGTCGCGATCTCGACCCGACTGCTTTGGGCGACCTGTTACGTGTTGGCTTTCGCGCTCGGCAGCATCGGCTTCTTCCTCGCATTCGACTGGCCTCCGCTGGTGCGCGAGATCGTCGTCGGCTACCTGTTCGCGGTGGTGATCTACTGGCTCGCGCGCGTCGCTTTCGACTTCCTGCTTGCGCCGTCTGGCTCCCGTACTTTCCCGAATGCGGAGCGGTTCCGCGTCGTCCCCGTCACCGATCAGGCGGCCGCCTACTGGACCAAACGGCTTGGCTATATGGTGGGATGGTACGCTTTCGGTTCCGTCACCGTCCACCTTCTCACGACGCTCGGCTTTGCTGACCCGTCCCGGCAGATGGCAGCATATGCGCTCGGGATCGTCCTGCTCATTCTCGGCATCGAAGCTGTGTGGAACCGGCCGGCGGTGGTCCAATCGACGGAGCAGGCGGGTCGCTTCAGCCGGATCGGTGTCCGCGCACGCAACTGGCTCTGGACCGGGTATTTCGTCGCGCTCTGGCTTCTCTGGGTGGCAGGAGCCATGAAGCTGTTCTGGATCGTCGTTGTCGCTGCCGCGCTTCCCGGCGCGATCGCCCTCACGCGGGCTTCCGTCGATAACCTCCTGAGGGGCAGCGTTGCCGATGCCGATGCTGAAGTCCAGTACAAGCCGGGCGTCGTTTCCGTCATGGTCGAGCGGGGAATACGGGCTGCGCTGATCGTCGGTGCCATCGTCCTGCTGTCCAACGTCCTCGACATAGACCTGACGGGTATCACCGCCCAGGATTCCGTACCGCTCCGGCTCATGCGCGGAGCATTGAGCGCAGGGATCATCCTGCTGGTGATCGACCTGATCTGGAATGTCGTGAAGGTGCTGATCGACCGCAAGCTCGGGGAAACGGAAACAGCTCACGAAGTTGGCAGCGAACGCGAACGCAGGCGCGCCCGGATGCGGACGCTTCTGCCGATCCTGAAGAACGTCCTGATGATCCTGTTCGTCGCAGTCGCCATCATGATGGCGCTTTCGGCAATGGGCGTGGAGATCGCACCACTGATCGCCGGGGCAGGCGTCGTCGGCGTCGCCATCGGATTCGGCGCGCAGACCGTCGTGAAGGACATCATCAGCGGCATGTTCTACCTGCTCGACGACGCCTTCCGGGTCGGGGAATACATTTCAAGTGGCAGCTACAAGGGCACCGTCGAGTCCTTCAGCCTGCGGTCGGTTAAGCTACGCCATCACCGCGGCGCGATCTACATCGTACCGTTCAGCGAGCTTGGTGCGGTCCAGAACCTCAGTCGCGACTGGGTCGTCGAGAAACTGACGGTAACGGTCGGCTACGACACCGACGTCGACAAGGCGCGCAAGATCATCAAGAAGATCGGACAGGAGCTGCTCGTCGATCCGGAGCTTGCGCCTATCACCATCGAACCGCTCAAGATGCAGGGCATCGACAGCATGGGTGATTCCGGTCTGATCCTGCGGATGAAGTTCACCACGGTTCCCGGCGAGCAGTTCACGCTCAAGCGGCGGGCGCTGATGATGATCAACAAGGCGTTCCACGACGCCGACATCAAGCCTGCGTTCCCGACAGTGCAGGTTGCAGGGGGCGACCGGAGCGCAGACGTCGCGGCCGCCGCCCAGCAAGCATTGGCGAAACACAACGAGGCGATAGTGGCCGCGAATGCCTGAAGGCATCACGGGCGTCGTGAAGAACTGGATCAGGGAGCCGTTCGCTTCACACAGCGGAAGCCGACATGACTGGTCGATGTGTCTTCGGGTTCGGCGTGCCGGGCGGCGGGACGATAGCGGCGGCAGTAGTTCGGGGCGCAGAGATACGACCCGCCTGGTCACGACCGGGACGCGCCTTCCATCCGGTCATAGAGTCCACCTAAGCGGCGTGTCGAAAGCAGACAATGCATAGGACTGCCGAGAATGGCATGTTTGCGCAAGTTGCGGTCATTGCCTTTGGCTCAGCCAAGGTCGCGTTTCAACGGACCCATCTGACGAACCGCACGATCACTTCTTCGGCGATGACCATAACGGTTACGACGATAATGAGTGGCACCACCCCGTGCAGCATGCCTTCGAAGCGAACCCTATCCCCGAACACAAAGGTGATCACCTCCATTATCACGAACTTGGATAGGAACAGCACTAGCCATGCGCCGACGAACCGCATGAACTTCATGAAGGCACCTTGCCGTGCGTTAAAGAACACGGCGACATAATGCTCAATAGCCAGCGTCCCCTTCAGGAGGGCCTGCAACAAGATGGCGGCGAGCAAGGCCCAACTGAAGGAAGCGACCGTGACGCTATCCGAAAATTCATCGAACAGGCCAAGGACCACGAGGTCGATCAGGACTCCAAAGAGATAGCGGACGATCAGTCGCTGACGGGTCGTTAGCATTTCGGCCGTGGCCGGCAGAAAACCGTGGATTTTATCAGCCATATCGCCCCTCCCAAAACACCCCTTCGAACGTGCGATACCGTATGATGGGCGTCAAGGGGGCATCTTGGTTTACCCTCGCCCTAAGTGCGGGAATGTCCAGGGTGATACGCAAGACGGTATCTGAGTCCTGTCTTGAAAGCCCGCTTTTCACCCACGGCCCCCGTTCGATCTGACACGGCGAACAGCAACAATGGGGCGGGAAGCGGAAGATCGCTCACTTCCGGAATGCGCCCAAAAGCCTATGAAATACCAATGCTGGCGGTCCTGGGAGGGGAGCAAGTTCTGGAATTCCAGACTCCGGATCACGCAGGTATCGTCGACGCTCTAAAAGATCGGTCGACATCTATCGACGTCGTATCAGCCCGATCAAATTGGGATTTGGGTTTCATTTCAGTTCAAAGTCATCTCTCGAATGGAGCGGATGACCGCATTCGGATCGTATGGTTTCGCCATAAAACGAGCTTCGACCGGCAGGGCATCGACATCTATTCTGCGATGTCCGGACGTCACGATGATCTTTATCGGCGGCCACCTGTCACGAACCGATGCCGCAAGCTTCAGGCCATCGACACCACCGGGCATATCGACGTCGGTGAACATCACCGCGATCATGCTGTTCGCAATGAGGACCTCGATCGCTTGCGCCGCGTTGGAAGCCTCGAACACCTCGAAGCCAGCATCTTCCAGTTCCTCGACAATACTCATTCTGATGATGGCCTCATCTTCAACGACAAGAACCGCGATACGTGGATTGTCCATGACGCGTTCATTCTTTTGTTGGTCTCAGGCCGCTTTCCCGGTCTGTCGACATCGAGTTTCTGGTCATTCTCGCCTGCCTTGGCAGTTAGAACACGTACAACTCTCATGAGGGACAAATGATCCTCATGAGCTTGCTCAAACCGTGACGGTAACTAGGAGGGCAGCCGTGTCGGAAATCATGCAGCTTTTGGCTTGTCGGCGACAACGGCCTCATCTCGGTGTGTAATGGAAACCTTGGTTCCGGGCATCGCGTTCACCACGGTGATCTCGGCCTCCAGTTGATTGCTGAGCGCCTCGACGATACCCGTACCCAGGCCAGGCTTCGCGTCATCTGCGTTTGCCGGCATTCCTATACCGTCATCGCCCACCTGAAGGGTCCAGTCTTTTCCTTTGGTGTGATAGTCGACGGTGATTTTCCCTTTGCGCTGGTTCGGGAACGCGTGCTTGAGCGCATTGATCACAAGCTCGGTGACAACGAGACCAAGGCTTACCGAGATGTTTGCGTCGGTAACGGTCTTGTCCACGTTGACCTCGATCGAGAGCTGTTCGGGATCATGGATCATCGACGCTCCGAGGCTTCTGCAAAGTTGCTCGAAATAGCTGCGCAGCTCGACTTCACCGACACTGGACGCTGCAAGCTGCTGCTGAACGGCGGCGATTGACATCACCCGGCTGTGCGCGGACTTCAAATGCGTGCGGGTCTCTTCGGACTGAACCTTTCGAGCGCTCTGCAAAAGGATGCTCGCGATGATTTGAAGGCTGTTGGCCACCCGATGCTGGACCTCCTGCAGGAGGATCGCCTTGTCCCGCAGCAGGTCGTCTTTCACCTTCTCGGCGATCCGTGCATCCGTGACGTCGGCCACGGTCAAAAGCAGTCGAACCTTGGATGTATCCGCATAATCGAGCTTCTGTGCGGAAAGAACCAAATGCCGGGTGTCCTGGCCGGGGCGCTTCAAATCCATCTCGTAACCATGGACATCCGCCATTCCGGCCGCCGTTGCCTCAAGCAAAACCGATAGCTGCGCGACGTTCCATTCGCCATCGCCGAGCTGTGAGAACTGTTTTGCCTCAACCGATTTGGAGTCGACCAGAAATGCGTCGCAGAACGAGGCGCTGGCCGCGATCACGCAGAGATTGCCGTCGAGAAGCACGATCGGTGCGCCGGAGGATGCAATAACCGCAAGGGCAAGACTGAGCGAGGCTTCGGGATGGAGAGGTATGACGGCTGTCATTTCTGTGTCCTTCGGGCCAGAGGCTCGCGGTGCGAAAGCCATTTCCCGCATGGACGTGGATGAATTCGATGTGGGAAGAAAACTGATCCACGGCAATACTATCACGGATATCTCAAGCACCGTGGTTTAATTGATCGAAGATGCGCTCTCCTGGGTCAATTTCCCCCGAAGCTCGCCCAGCATGATGTTGGCGAGGTCGCTGAACTGCCCCTGCGGATATTTGGCCAAATAGGCTTCGATCATTTCCGGATTGCCTGTATCGCGCACCGTCTCCCAGAAGGCGACTTCGACGCCGGGATCGTGGTCGCCAGGTCCGCCATTTTCAAGACGGGCCGCGGCCAATTCGGCAAATTGCCCATTCGGAAAGCGCTCCAAGTAGAGAGCGTATTCAGCCGGCTCGTCACTTTGCTGTACCGATTCCCAGAAGGCAACTTCGACGCGGCGGCCCTCGTCGTCGCTATCGGGGCCGTGCGCCACCGACTGCTCCACTGAAGAGGACTCCTCGGGCATTCCGACCGGGGGCAATTCCATATCCAGTACCGGTTCTGCCTCCGGATCGAATATGACGCGAAATACACGGAGCGGGCGGGCTATATTCTTGATGCTATGCTCTCCCAGGTCCTCGAACGTCGCGTCAACACGATCGCGCAGGTGATCTCGCACCCCTCTCGTCACGCAGATGCCTCCGACATCGGCGAGCCCTTCCAGACGGGCGGCGATATTGACGCCGTCGCCGAAGATATCACCGTTTTTGACCAGCACATCGCCCACGTTGATCCCGATGCGAAAGTTCATTCGGTGGTCTTCGGAAAGCTCCCGGTTGGCGCGCCACATCGCCTGCTGGATCGCCACAGCCGAGTTGAAAGCATGGACAATGGACGGGAACTCAGCCAGCACGCTGTCGCCTGCGGTGCCGAATATCTGCCCATGCGCGTTTTCAATGAGCCCGTCGACGATCGTACGGTGCGACGTCAGGGTCGCCAGCGTCTGTTCCTCGTCAACATTCATCAGCCGGGAGTAGCCCTCGACATCGGCGGCGAGAATGGCTGCAAGCTTTCTTTCAAGCGGTGGCGCTTCCATCCGAACGGTCCGATCCGACACACCCATCAGTTCTATGGTTGTTTGCAAAAGCAACACCAACGACCAGACCGCATGGGTTTCCATCGACGGGGCAGTCGATGCTCATCAACCGACGACGGCACGGGTTTGTTCCCTGGCCACGATGGCTAACGTCAGTGGCTATTGCTCTGCGTATTTTACGCCCGCATCCGAGGCGGTTACGACTGCTTTGCGCCTTCCTAACGGACCTTTGCAGGTGATGGCGCGAGGGTCTCGACCACAGCAGCCTTGTAGTCGATCCTGAGTATCGACGCTCACCTCGAACTCGGCGATTCGACGGCTATGGACTCTTCTTTTGCAAAGGCGCAATTTTGAAATAGGAGACGCAAAAGTAGAAAACCGTCCGGCGCTGCCTCTGGAGGGAAAACCATGCCTGCTCTTCAACGTAGACAATTCATCGTTCAAGGAAGCGCGGTTCTCGCCGGAATCGCGGGCCTTCATTCGTCGCTGGCCTACGCTTTTCCGACGCGGCAGGGCGAGAAAGTCATTCCATGGCTCGATCAGCCGACAGAAAGCCCCGATCCGGTAGGGATTCAAACCCAGCTTGTTTGGGAGGATATGGATGCCTGGATAACCCCAAACGACAAGTTCTTCAGCATCTCGCATTTCAATCGACCGACGATTGACGACAGGTCCTGGTCCCTCGACATCGGAGGGCTGGTCAAGAAGCCCTCGAAACTGACGCTCGCCGACATCAAGGCGCGGCCGAGGCAGGAAGTCGTTTTCACCGTGGAATGCTCCGGCAACCACGGCTTCCCTTTCTTCACCGGCGGTATCGGCAATGCCCGCTGGGCAGGCACGCCGCTTGCCCCGATCCTTCAGGAAGCCGGGGTCCTTGAAAAGGGTATCGAGGTCGTCTTCTTCGGTACCGACAAAGGCGAGGTCACAATTCGCGACATCAAGATGCAACAGAACTTCGCTCGCAGCATGTCGCTCGCCGACGCGATGAACCCCGACAATCTGCTCTGCTACGAAATGAACGGAGCGACCCTGCCGGCGGCCAACGGTTTCCCGCTGCGGCTGATAACTCCGGGCTGGTATGGGATCGCCAACGTCAAGTGGCTGAAGGGCATCGAGGTTCGCGACACCCGCTTTATGAGCCTGCTGATGGGCCGCGACTATGTCACCATCCGGGAGGAAGAGCACAACGGCGAGACTGTGTGGGCCGAGACCTCGGTCGGCCGGGCCTTGCTGAAATCCGCGCCCGCGAAGGTCACACACAACGACTCGGGTCACCGGATCGTCGGCGCAGCCTGGGGTGCACCGATCGACCGGGTCGAAGTGAAAATCGATCAAGGGCCCTGGATGCCGGCAGTCATCGATCACAGCGAGGAGGCCGAATACGCTTGGAAGATTTGGTCCCTGGATTGGCCAGATGCCTCGCCTGGAGAACACACGGTGACCTCGCGCGCAATCAGTACCGCAGGGCAAATTCAACCGGCAATGGACGATCCCTTGATCGCCAAAAAGCACACCTACTGGGAAAGCAATGGCCAAGTAACGCGCCGTATCGGCATCGTTTGAGAAACGTTGCCGCCTCGCACGTCGGCTGCTGAATGAACGGAACGTTGCACCGAGACCCCTCGCTTGGGATTGGGACATTTCAGGAGAAGGCGCCGGCGGTCATCCGCTGACAGCGGATCAACGGGTCTTCTCCCCTCCGCTAATCTGCCCCGTCTTTTTTTGCCCGCTCGATGAATTTCCCGGCGACCGCTTTGCCAAGTGCGGCACCGGCCCGGTTGTCCATTTCATAGTGGATGCCGGCCCAGATGCGGGAATCGCCCGCCTCCTTCCCAACCGTGCGGATGAACTCCGCCTGGTCGGGGAACAGGTGGGCAAGCACCTCGGATCGGGCAGTCGACAACGTGGAGTGGTTCGACGGATAGCTGGGATGGGCCGGCACCGCGAATAGGGGAGTGATGCTCGGGTCAAGCATGTTGGGCCGCAGGTACCAATACGCGTATTTCCCGTCGTTGCTTGCAATGAAGGCGTCGTAGTAGACCGTTGCGAGCATCGCGTAAGCCCGTGCGGCGCGCGGTGGGTTCGAATCCGTCTTGTCCTCGAACATCCACTTGCTGGCATAGTCATACCAGTCGGTGAACAGGCCGGATGGGCTTTGCCAGTAGAACGCCTTGTAGCTGTTGGGGAATTTTCGCTCAAACAGCCGGACTGCATCCGTCTCGGCCTTCACGGCCGCGGACTTGCAGTCGGGCGGAGTCGGTGGCCTGAATTCATTAGCTGCCTCGAGCAGGATCGGCTTCCAGTTTGGCAGGGTTGCATTGGCGGGTTTGTCCCCGACCCACATGCACGGCCCGGTCGGCACCGTGCCGTTCCAGACGCCATCAGAGCCGTCGGCCTTTGCCCGCGCAATCACTTGCTCTGCCACGCGTCGCCCCAGTTCCAGGCCGGCGGAAGAGTCGCTTGGGTACTGGACACCGGCAAGGACACGCGACTGTGCGGCTTCTTCGGCCATCGCCTGGAACGACGACGCCTCGTTCGGAAAGAAATAGGCAAGAACGGTCGCGGCGGCTCCGGCGGCTGCCGCGTGTTCAGATGGATAAGCGGGACTCCGAGGCGTAGGCAGCGCAGTCGGCAGTGTCGCGTCCACCTCGCTCGGGCGGGGGCGATTGTAGAAGTATTTCGAGTCCCAAGCCGCGACGGTGGCGTCGTAGACCGCCATCGTCAAATAGGTGTAGACGCGGTGCGCATTGGGGATTGTCTGGTTTGCGAGAAGACGGTTATTGACCTGGTCGATCCATCGATAGCCGGGCGAGCCGGCGTCCCAGAACGTGATCTTGGCGGCGACCTGCGCATCGTTCTTTGCGACAAGTTCGCGGAGCTGCTCCAACTCGGTTTCGGAAGTATCCGGTGGGGGCGGAACTCGGAAGTCTTTGCCCGACGTGATTACCCACGTCTTCCACGTTCCAGCGTTTGGCTCTATCTGATCCGATTGGGCGAAAGCGAAGTTCCCTGACAAAAGGATTAGCGCGCAGGCCCTGCTAAAGCCGCTAAGCATGTTCGACCCCCATAGTTGATCCCCGGCCCAAAGACGGAATGTTTTCTGTTTTGACGGCCGTTCCATTTTCTATGTTAGCAATACCTAATTATACCGCGAGGCGCTGCCAAGTAAAAGGATCAAAAGTGAGAGCAGGTTGCGGTATGAAAGGTTAGGTCCGAAGACCGCGGTCTTCCTGATTTGCACCCCGCAGGGTCGCTGTGACGACGCTCAGCAGTAACTCCCTCGCCAAAGTCAGTGTTTGGCGACAGGGGAAGGTCAGGTTCCCGTGGTTTTGACGCTCTGACTTCCGTAATGGGCCGCCCTGTGCGGTCCTTCCCGATCCGTCTGGAGGTGAGGCAGCTTTGGGCTGATCCCGGACTTCCGCACCGACGCCTCGGATGTCAGCTTTTCGTGTTGGCAGTCTTAGCAGCGGACGGTCTGCAAGCGGCCCCAAACCGGCCATTCATCCAACGCAAAGTCTATGAGGGTATTGAGACAAATCGTTTTTTGACAACAGGGTCGTTGGTTCCAATCCCTTCGAGGCGGCCATGTCCGAGAGAACGCGAGACCAAGCCGCTCGGCTCAGGAGTCGCTGCGACGTCCGCGTCTCAGATTCTCTGGTGCGGTCTCGCCCGGCGCGGGCTCGATCAGCAATTCCGAAATTTTACACTCCAGGGATGCCGCGATCTTTCCAAGGGAATCTATTCCAAGATTGACCTTGTTTGCCGAGCACGATCTGGTCCGCAACATCGCCTACAGCTGCGACGACACCTTCGCATTGATCTCATTGGTATCGGCTGGTCTTGGCATTGGATTTGCACCGCAATGGACGAGAGATTTCCCCAACCGCAATTTCGAGCTCAGTAAGGTGAGGGGGGGCGATTTCAGAATTGGCATGGGGGTTGCCTGGAATATGGAGGATCCGACGGCCTCGCGCGACGATATCATCGATATTGCACGATCGCTGGTCAGGCCGTCGAAGCCGGTGGCAACTGAACTCATGCGTGCCCGTTAAGCTGGGATGCGGAATGCAACTTCGGGAGCAGTCGGTCCCGATTTCCGCCGTGCCGGCGGACGCTTTGCTAAATCTCCTGCGGCTGCCCTGGGAACCGAAGTTGCATGCGCGAATTCCCGAACCGTGGCCTAGGCCACCGCTATGCTCGGTTCTCCGATATGCTCATTGTGAGTTGGCCGGCGGCTTGCCGTCCGGCGTTCGCCACTGAGAAAAATGGGTCTCAGTGTCCTTCGATCAGGATATGAAGCCTGCGGATTAGGTGGGTGAGGAGGCGCTCAAGGATGAAGCCCTCTAATTCGAACCGAAATTTACTGGTATCCGAATGCGGACCCGCCATGACCCGGATCGGTGGACCTTGAGCGATAGTCCGCAAGTGGGCGTCTTGGAGAATAACGTATCGCTCCAGGAGAAGTAAAAAGCTGCCATCCGTTTCCAGATGGCGGCGCTAATATGAATCCATTACTCATATGCAAGAATATAAGCTTCAATAGAATATATCATCTCGAAAGTTTCTATATACCACTACAATTTAAGGGATTTTTCAACGCACATTCGTGGGCGAATTGTTCGCCTGTATAATATTGCGTGATTGCGGCCTCCCTGAGAGGCTTTTTCGTTTTGAAGGATTTTCCCTGGCTACAGGTCGAGATCGAATTCCGGCTGAACGGTGACCATCCATGGCCTCGGTTCACAAATGGTTCTGGTAACCCGGCATATCGTCTTCGAGCGGGTGGATTAGCTAGTCGTGACAATAGCGGGTGATCAAAGCAGCAGACCTTCATCGTCCGGCTTCGGTTTGGCCTGTAGCGGCAGGATCATCAGCATATTGGCGGGAAGGGGACGTTGCAGATGGCGGGCCTCATCCCACGGGGCTGTCAGCCATCCCACAGAGCATCTCAAAGTTCGAAACTTGCCTCAGGCCGCCCAAATTTGACAACCCCAATACTTCCCCCCAATTGCATGCATGGGTTTGGAGAGTTGAAGTCGTGATGCGGAGTCATGCTGAGCTACGAGGTGCATTAAGCAAATGGATGCTCGGCCGTGACAGGCCGCACCACGCAAGGCCTGTTTCCTCGATGCGCAGCTTCTGGGGCCTGATGAGCGCCTATTGGCTTTCCGAAAGCTGGCGCGAGGCCTGGGAAAAACGCGATTTCACGAAAGGCCTGGTTCTGGCTGCGGGTTTCCTGGAGTTGGCTTCGTGATGGTTCAAGCCGCGGACTTCGTTGAGGCCGAAGCGCGCGCCATCGCCAAGGATGGATCACGATTCGCTGTTTGCCGCTTGCACGCGGGCCGATGTGAGGCCATTCTCAGATTGGATCCTGGCTGTGCGGTAAGACGAGAGGTCAGGCCTTTGCAACGCTCGATCTCGACCTCGAAGCACTTGCCGTGGCGCCTTTTCTCGACTGATCCCTGACCGAGGAGGTTGTCCATGTCCACGCGCTATGTCGACCACCCGCTAAAACCGGGCGACCGGGCCCCGAACGTTGTGTTTGATGCGATCTCGCGCGAGGGGAAGATCGCACTTGATGATTTTCGTGGCCGCAGCCCATTGTTGATCGGTTTGTTTCGGGGCCTGCATTGTCCGTTCTGCCGGCGCCATGTGGCGGCCATGGCGCATCTCAACCCGATGCTGCGTGAGAAAGGCGTCCAATCCCTGGCGGTGGTAAACACCCCGGTCGAACGCGCGCGGCTCTATTTCCGTTACCATCCGATACCCGATCTTCTTGCCGCTTCCGACCCGGTACGGGCTTCGCACCAAGCCTTCGGCTTACGCGAGGTCGGGATCGACACGGTCATGGCGATACGGATCGATCTTCCGGGCGAGTTGCCCGAGCCTATGGGCGTGATGGCAATGGACGAATTTCTCAACAGGAAGGAAGGATATCAGATTACGGAAGCCGATCAGCAGATGATGACTGCCGACCAGGGGCAGCTTGTCGGTCAGTTCCTAATCGACCGGGAGGGCATCGTACGCTGGAGCTTCACTGAAGTTCTGGAGGCTGGGCTCCATACATTCAAGGCACCGAATTCCGAGGAATTGATATCGGTAGCTTCCCAAGTCGCACATTAACAACGAAAAACTCGCTCGACGACCCACCGCCCGGGTGGTGCTCAGTGGGTTGAAGCATCGTCCGAGCTGCTCATCGATTCGCTGTTACCGCTTGCCCGCTAGCCAATCTGAGGCCATTCTTGGTTCGGATCCTAGCTGTGCGGTAACACGAGAGGTCAGGCCTTGCACGCTCACTCTGATCTCAAAGCACTTGCCGTGCCGTCTTTTCTCGACTGATCCCTGCAGCGCCGCGCGTCTTATCAGACGCGCCAAGGTCGCTGTAGCACTTTGAATTGCTGCATGTTTTTATCCTTCAATCGGCTACGATTTAAGGAAACATGCAGTGGGCGAGGAGGTTGTCCATGTCCACGCGCTATGTCGACCATCCATTACAACCGGGCGACCGGGCCCCGAACATTGTTCTGGATGCGATCTCACGCGAGGGGAAGATAGCACTGGATGATTTTCGCGGCCGTAGCCCGTTGTTGATCGGTTTGTTTCGAGGCCTGCTTTGCCCGTTCTGCCGACGCCATGTCGCGGCGATGGCACAGCTCAACCCGGCCCTGCGCGAGAAAGGCGTGGACTCTCTAGCGGTGGTAAACACCCCGGTCGAACGCGCGCGACTCTATTTCCGCTATCATCCGATACCCGGTCTTCTTGCCGCATCCGACCCGGAGCGGGCTTCACACCGCGCCTTTGGCTTACCCATCCTCGAGTTCACGGAGAATGAGACCGACTGGCCATACAAGGTCGGAATGGATGTAGTCATGACAATGCGGGTCGATCGGCCCGGGGAGTTGCCTGAACCGATGGATCCGGCGACCGCGGGCGATCTTCTCAACAAGAAGGATGGGTACCAGATCACAGAAGCCGATCAGCACATGAGGATACCCGGCCATATGCAGCTTGTCGGCTATTTCCTGCTCGATCGAGAAGGTGTGGTGCGCTGGAGCTTCACAGAAGTTGAAGAGGAGGGCCGAAATATGTGCCAGACCCTGAATCCCGGAGAATTGATGTCGGTAGCCTCTCAATTCGCACATTGACAGCGAAAAACTCGGTAGATGACGACCGCCGCGCGTGACTCCGTGGGTTTGAACCATCATCAAGATGCTCAAGCGCGGCGGCCACGGTCTGCCCGTAGGCTTCGTAACAACTCCCATTGAACGGTCCCGCGGAGTGACCGACGCTAGAGGGAGCGAGCCTTCAGCGCATAAAGACGCGCGTTCGTGATAAATCGTTCCTATCCGAAAGGCGAGCACTCATACTGCAAGATCGCGCTCATCCTGGCCTGTCTTTTTCCCCTCGGGGAATTGGCGGACGAGGAGGCCTAGGCGGCCATTTTGGACGCGGCCGACATCAAATCTTGCGCCGCCGGCACGCCGAACATCTGCCGACCGTCGTCGGCAACCTCTGTGAAGCACCACCTGACGACGCCATCGCGATCGAGCAGGAATTCGCCGACGAGCTGGCCGTTGCCGGTGGCGATCATCTCCCGGTCGTCGTCGGTGAATTCGTACCCGTCGGCCTTGTCGAGATACTCGACCGCGGCCATCACGCCCATCGGCTCGGGAAGTTCCTTCGGCATGTCGATTTTCATCGACGCCAGCACATCCATTCCCACCTTGTGCGGCCACGCGGTTTCAGATTCGGTGAATTCAATATTCGGCAGTCCGAATGCCTTGTGCGAGATACGCTCGGGATCGGATGCGGCCAGCAGGTTGGGCAACGGATGATAGCGGAAATACAGGCGTGCGCGCTCGATCGGGGTGTTGACAACGGTCACGCTGTCGATGCCTATCTCCTGCAGGTCGCTGGCAAGGCTCGCCATGGACGCGATCTGGCGCCGGCAAAACGGGCAATGAAGCCCGCGAAACAGGCCGACCAGCACAGGCCTCTGACCGCGAAACTCGTCGATGGAGACCTTCCCCTGGCGGGTAATAGCGTCAAGTACGACGTTGGGCGCGCGATCGCCCGGCTGCAGGGGCCTATCGGTGAAGCTGCCCGGCATGTCATCCTCCTTCTCCGAGCGCCGTTTGTTCAAATGATCTTGGAAACGGTGCTCCAGCTCTTCCAATCGAGGCGATATCGTTCGCCGCGGGTGATGCCGCCCGAGCGTAACGGGCTCCCAACGGCGGTCTTGAGCATGATGTCGAACTTTACGACGGGTTTGCACACGTTACCATGCACGATTTCTTTCATTCCAGATCCGATGAGGATTTCGGGATCCTTTCGATCCCAAGGTTCCTCCAAGTCTAGTCGAGAAACGGCAACACGACCAGCGCGTCCGGGTCGAGCCGATGCCGGCTGCATACATCCTGCGCCAGGGCAAAATATCGCTCGGCCTCGGCCATGTCGTCGTGTTCGAGATTCAATGTCGCCAAACCATCATAGCATGGAAACAACAGTTGCGGTTCGCCAATAGCAAGAGCCAGTTCAAGGGCTTCCTCGTAATACCTACGGGCTAGATCCGGCTGGCCGTGGCATTGATGGATTTGCCCGAGCACGATCAACGGCACGGCGAGGTGGTCGCGCTGATCAAGAGCGCGGTCGATCTCGATCGCTTTTTCGGCCGCGGGGATGCCTTCCCTGGCACAATTGTCGGTAAACGTGCAGCAGGCAACGGCAAGATTGGCGAAGAGCCGGGCCTGAAAGCCGAGGTCGCCGATGCGGATGGCGACCTCCAATCCCCGCCGGCACACGGCGATTGCATGCTTGGGGTCCATGATCGTGTAGAGCACGCCCAGATTGGAATAGGCACGGCAGGCGGCGCTCAGTAGACCGGCATCCTCGGCGACCGCAAGGCTTTTCTCGACGGCTGCCACGGCGTCGCGATGACGGCCAAGTCTGGCCAGCGCCACACCTTTGGTGTTCAGTGCCTCGGCACCGGCCCGTGCTGCCTCAAGGCCAACGGGGCTCGATGCCTCTGCGGATACAGCGCCGAGGCAAATCAAAGCCTCGTCCGCCCACTGCGCCGCAACCGCTTGGTCTCCCATGCGAAACGCGAGGTGGCCCCGTTCCTGCAGCAGATGCGCGCGCTCGATCGGCTCGTCGGTGCCGTCGAGCAGGTCGGCGGCCTCGGTGAACAAAGCATCCGCAAGGTCGCGCTGACCGGTGTCGAGGTTGAGACGTCCGAGCTTGCGCAAGATCCGGGCGGCAGCGGCCCGGTCGGCGCCAGCACGATGGACGGCCAGCGCAAGGCCGTAGTGATCACGAGCGGCATCGCGTTCGCCGTTAGGGCCGCAGACATCGGCCAGCCGTTCGTCGAGCGCCACCTGTTCGGGCATCCTCTCCGGTTGGTCGGGGAAGGCGGCGAGGGCCTGGCGATAGAGTCGCATCGCATCGTGGTTCGCGTAGATCTTGCGGGCCAGATCGCCCGCCGCCATCAGATACCCGGCGCCCTTGCGCGTTTGGGCGGCTTTGCAGTAATGATGGCCTAGCTGTGCCAGGTCTTCCAGCCGGTCCGGCACCCCTCCGTGCAGACGCTCCAGGCTGTTGGCGATGCGACCGTGCAGTTCCTTGCGGCGTTCACGCAAAAGGTTGTGGTAGATGATATCGTGCAGCAGCGTGTGCGTGAAGCGGAACGCGGGCGACGATTGCGTCGAGGCCCCGGCAACCTCGTCGACTATCTCGGCCTGGCAAAGGAAATCGAGCCCGGTGTCGAGCGATGCCGGGTCCGCCGTGATGGCGCCGAGGAGCGCCTTGTCGAAGCGCGGACCGATAGCCGATGCCTCCTGCGCCAGCCTCCGCACCGCGGGCTGCAACCGGTCCACCCGGGTCAGCAGGATCGCCTGCAGGCTCATTGGGATCTCGTTGCCGATATCAGCGGCTGTCGCGCTCCAGCCTTGTCCATCGAACCGCAAGGCGTCGGTTTCGATCAATCCGCGGACGATTTCTTCGATGAACAGCGGGTTACCGCCCGCGCGATCGAGAATCCGCTTGCGCGTTCTGGCCGGGATGCGGTCCACCCCATGGAAGAAGGCCGACAGCAGGCTTTCGCCATCCTGATGGCGCAAGGGGGCCAGGCGCAGGAATGTCAGGCTGGTGCGGTTCGATTCGAGCCCGTCGCTCTCAAGCGTCGGCCGACAGGTCGTCAGCATCATCAGCCGGCTGCGCTCCAGCCGGTCGAGCATAAAGCGCAACGCCACCTGCGATGCGGCGTCGGCCCAATGCATGTCCTCCACTATCAGCAGCAGCGGGCTGCGGGACAGGCGCCGCTCGAAAATCGTCCTTGTCGCATAGAGGATCTGCCGCCGCAGTTGCTCAGGCTCGACATGTTTGAGCGCGCCGCTCGGGTCGCCGAACCCGAGCACGTGGAAGAACAGCGGCGTAAGCCGGACGACATCCTCCATGCCGAAGCCGAGTTCGCCGAGGCCGGCCGCAAGCAGCTCTTCGGTTCTCGCCGCCGTGTCCCGTTCTGCAATGCCGTATGCACTGCGCAGGACAGCGGCCAACGCGCCGTAGGATTGTTCGCCGAGGGGGGAGCAGATTGCGCGCCTCACCACGACTGCCTGAAAGCGCTCGTCCTGTGCCGCCGCATCGACGAAGTCGTTGACAAGCCGCGATTTGCCGATACCAGCCTCGCCGATCAGGCGGACGAGCTGGGCGCTACCGTTGCAGGCAAGGTCGAGGCAGCCGAGCATCCGCGCGAGTTCCGAGTCCCGCCCGATCATCGGCGCCTTGAGGCCGAAGCTTTCAAGGCCGCGTCCCGTATTCGGTACCTCCAGGGGGGCAAGCAGGCGGTGTACGAATACACTGCCGCTCTTGCCCCGCAGGACCTGAGACCCGAGGCTTTCGAATGCAAAGCCATGGCGGGTGAGACGGTGTGTCAGGGGGCCGACGAGGATTTCATCCGGCCCCGCCGTCGATTGCAGTCGCTGGGCGGTGTTCACCGTATCGCCCGTCACGGAATAGGAACGAGCGTTGGCGGCACCGAAACCTCCGGTCACCACAGGCCCGGTGTTGATCCCCACATGCAGGCGCAAAGGTACGCCGGCGCGCGACTGCCAGCGCTCACCGACGCGTCCCGCCCGCGCGATCATATCGAGGCTGGCGCGCAGCGCCCGTTCCGGGTCGTCTTCATGTGCAGCCGGCGCTCCGAACAGGGCGAGCAATGCATCGCCGACAAACTTGTCGACGAAGCCGCCGTAGCTTTCGACCGCCTCGGTCAGCTCGTCGAAGAGTTCGTTCTGCAGAGCTCGCATGACCTCGGGATCGATCCTCTCGCTCAGTGTGGTGAACCCGCAAAGATCCGCAAAGAGAACGGTGAGCGGGCGCCGGTCGGCTTCCGTTTCGCACGCCGCCGCCCGTTGCGGGGGCACGACGGACAGGGTGGGAGTTGCGACGTCGGTAGAAAGCAAGGATTGTGCGCGTACGTCACCGGCAACGGCATTGCCGCATTTCGGGCAAAAGGCGAAGTCCGGCGGGCAGGTTTGGCCGCAGCAGGCGCAAGAGATCGGCTGCCTTGCGCCGCACTTCGGGCAGAACGCAAAGCCGCTCTGATTTGCAAAACCGCAGGCGGAGCAGTCCATCGAAGCCAATCTCCAGAAGACCCACGGAGCGCCTGCTCAATTCGTCTGCATCCCTGGGCAAGCCTACGTCTGCGCCGAGAATGAACCTCCAGCGTCGGGCTGGCAAGAATTAGACGCGGTACTGTGTCTCGAATGTCCGAGAAGCGCCTCACATTCGGTTAGAATGCAATATTTACTGTGCAGCGAATCTTCAACAGAGTGGCGCAAACATCTGCCGCGAAATCGTCTTTCAGACCGGGTCGGAAACTTCGAGGATTTCCGGAACAGTCTCGCCGAATAAGGACCTGACGGAAGGGGCGGTCGCAGTACTGGCGATCGACAGGAGAAGTCTGCGCGTGCGTCCCTTCCCAAGCCTTTTCTCGGCAAGCGTTACAAACTTCGCTTCCAAAAAAGATCTGGGCAGGGGATTTGCGGCTTCACCGAGGGCTATCTTGACTTCGGCATGGATGCGGCTCTCCTTCAGAGAGGGCCGCCCGCGCGCGAGCTCCCTTGTTGCCTTGCAATTGAATGGGTCGGAGCAGTTGATGCAGCAGCAGGGGGACGGTTGCTATCAGCCGGCGCTGAGGGTGGGAAATGCTGATTTCACGACAGTTCCGCAGAGCAGCGAAGTGACAACAAAAAAGGCCGGGGCGAAACCGCACCGACCTTCCTCATTATCGCTTCTACACCAGTGCCAGTACATCCTTGGTCAAAAGTCTTTAAGCGATATCTAGTCATTGCGAGCTTCCGCGAATTAGGGTGGGACGCTCACGTAGCAATGCCGATGACCGGTATGTAGGTGGCCGTTGTGTTCAAAACAAGTTGGCCAGTTCGGAAGTCCTCTTACGACAAGGGCGAGTAGCTCTCCTGCTCTGGATCGTCCTTGTCGTTGCCAATGCCGAGAAGTGCGATCAACGCTTGGCGCTCGGGGCTCATCGACCCCGCATTCAGAAAAGCCTGAACGTCGGTTCGCGTTTCATGCCCTCCGGATGAGTCGTTCCCCTTGTGAAGCACGAACGTTCTCCGGGTTGCCTCGTCCGTGCCCAGGTACCACCGATCGCCGTTGGCGCTAGAAGCGAATTGCTGAAGGTTTTCCATAGTCCACATTCCCTCGTTAAGAGAGATATGGTGCAGTCGGACAGATTTGCGAGGGGAGCGATCCGAGCCGGACTCGGCCATCCATCGCTGACCTTCAGCGCACGATCAGACAAGGCGATTACGCTACCTGGATGTTTGCACTGCTCGTTTGAACCACCGTCATCGGTTCTGTGATCGCATATGGCGTGTTTAGTAACCGCCAGGGATTGTAACCTCGTCCGCCGCAAAGAAAACCGGGTCAGGCGGCTCGACGCTTCCGCGGCAGCCACAGAGTCTCGTCGGCTTTTCGCTGCCCAAACCTGCTCCGCCGCCCGAGGCAAGATTTTTTTTTGGTGATATTCGAACCAAGTCGGCTCTCAAAAGTTTCCTCTACAGTCCCCAACAATTCGAGGAAACGAAGATGGATTGGAACCGCGTTGAAGGAAACTGGAAGCAGTTCAAAGGTAAGGTCAAGGAGCAGTGGGGCAAGTTGACCGACGACGATCTTGACCGCATCGCCGGCAAGCGCGATCAGCTAGAAGGCACGATCCAGGAGCGTTATGGCATCGAAAAGGACCGCGTCCATGCCGACGTTGATGACTGGTGCGATCGCCAGAAATGGAACTGATGGCCCTAACGAAACCCCGCTTCGGCGGGGTTTTTGTCTGCGAGTAATCCATCTCAGACGGGCGGATGGATAAGGAGAACGCCTGTGAGCACACCTTTAAATCCCGGCCCGGACGATCCGGGGCCTCTTCCCCCAGTGCCGCCGATCGAAGTGCCTGATGCGCCGATCCACGAACCTGACCGACCTGTGGAGGAACCCGAACCGGACCGCCTTCCCGACGAAGAGCCACTGCCAAATCCTGATGAAAACCCCGACCCGCCGCAGCGGCTCTAACCATCTTTCAGTCTAGCCGACGGGGCGTAATGCTCCTTTCGGCGGATCGGTTCCCTGCGCCGATGGAACGCGACGAAGCGACCGCCATTTCAAACGGCGATCGCTGATGCGTGGCAGTGAGCGTTTTATTGAGCCTTCATCACCTGGCCGCGAATTTCCCCATCGGGTTTGGCGGCAGTGTGCAGGTTCAGATACCAGCGCCCTTCGGTCAGGTCTTTGGCTTGGGCTTCGTCCAGTGTGGCAGAACCCTTCGCCAATGCCGACATGTCGATCGGCACGACAGGTGGCGCGTTTTCCCCGACCGGAGCCGGGCCGTGAAAATGGGCCGCCGTGACGTCGCCGCTCAATCCGGTATGCTCGATCGTCCAGGTGAGATTTTTACTTGTCGGATCGTAGATGATGTCGGCTGTGCCGGTGGCGCTGGTCTGCACCGGCGGCACCTCCGTGCTTCCCTTGAGGTCGGCCTTGAACTTCATCTCCTCGGCAAAACCGGTTGCGCTCACTGCGAGAAACCCCGCAAGGGCGAGGGCACCGATTCCAACGTTCAAAGCGCTCGATTGCATGGATATTCCTCCCATTCTTTTGCTGCTGGTCCCAGTTGCTGAATTGTGCTCCGCCAGCAGGAGGCAAGACATGAAGATATGGCGCGCGTCGCCGGTGACCAGGGGCGCCGCCGGCTATCTTGCTGGAGCCCTGCAAAGGTCGCGTGATACATCGAACGGCCGCCTGCGCGAAACATGCGTAGGAATCTTTCCACGTTACCGCCCTAGCGGGTATAGGACGTCTGCGTAGAGTCGGTGAACGTGATCGCCAATAGAAACTCCGTTGGCTGCAGACAGCGGACTGTATCTGCCAAAGGCGATGTTGCACTGCAAGCAATTGTGTTGCACTGCGATACCGGCATGAGACCATGCTCCATGAATATTCCGCAAATATCATACTATTAAAGTTTAATTCTACTGTCTCTGGTTATCGAATTGACAAACCAGACCTGTCATGTACTTTCATTTGCGGCTACATAAGCTAATTTTTCAAAAGAACTTTCTCACATTTCGATCGAGACGCAAATCGCGTCCGCTCGTTTCCGTGCCAATCGTATTGCTTCTTGAACGGAGATTTCAGTGATGAAGCAGGTTGTCGAATACCAGGGTATCCCGGTTGGTGTTCTCATACCGCGTGACGGCGGCCTTGCTTTCATGGCAGTGAAATACGATGTCATGGAGCTTGATGGCAGAAGCTTTTTGTCGGCTGCCGAAGCGCGCGCGGCCATTAGAGCACACGTGAACACAACGCGACGGCGGCCTAAGGATTCCGATGGGTTTGGGTCGTGGCCGAAACATCATCGAGCGGTGGACCGCGCCGATAGAGAACTGCAGTCACAGTTCTTGAAAAAGCCAAACACAGTTGACCGAACGCTCGCTTGATCCCCCGGGTCGTGCGCTGTTGCCGGGTCACGCGAATGGAGGACCGGTCAACCCAACGGGCGCCGGCCTGCTGCTCTTGCCGCTGGTGGAGCGCGAACGTGTCGGCGATCTCGGCACTTTCCTGGCAGCCGCGCATCTCCATGCCACGTCGGTACCCCGCGATAGTCTGGCCACTGAACCAATCCCTTAGGTGCTCTCCCGATCGGCTCTGTCTTGCTTGCCAGCCTCCTGTTCGAGCCGCTCGACTGCCGCCGCAATGCGCTCGGGCTGTTCGTGCTCGAGGCCAACGACCTCGTTCCGGGTCTCACGCATTGACACGATGATTTCGTCAAGCTTGGCGTGGATTGCCGCGGTATCGCGATAGCCTTGGATCAAAACGATGCTGGTGATCACGATTGCCGCGACCGACAGAGCATAGGTGACGACATTTGTGAAGCCGAATGGCACTAGGGCGGTGCTGCCCACCATCGTTGCGATAACAAAGTAAAAGCCGGGAGGGCGAGAAAGAAAATCAGCCATTCGAAAAAGAAAGTCGTTCACGTCAGTTCTCCGCAACTCGGTGCCTATTAACGCACCAATGCGGATCTAGTTCGCAGGCAACGCGTCGGTTGTTACCTCGCGCGCTATCATGGCTCGTCGGGAACTGCTTAAGGCCGCTTTCGGATATGCGATTCGGTTCCCTTCAAGCGAAGGAAGTGATCGGAGACTTCCTGAAATATGGCTGCCAAGTCAAATGGCGCTATAATCGTTTGTGAAGGAGGCCGCGGCAATGGAAGTCAATGACAAGAACATTTCTGGAGTCGCGTCCGAAGAAGATCGGGCCAGGGGGCGGGACGCCGATACACCAAATCAGATCCCGGCCAAAGGAATTAGAGACGTATTCTGGCGGTTGGTAAGCGAAGTGAACGAGGACCGGGTCACGCTGATCGCCGCGGGAGTGACGTTCTATATTCTGCTTTCACTCTTTCCCGGTCTCGGCGCGCTTGTTTCGCTCTATGGAATCATAGCGGACACGAGCACGATGGCGAAACAGATAGAGTTCATTTCCGATATACTTCCGCCTGGGGCATTCGACATCATCCTCACCCAGCTCAACGTGCTCGTTCAACAGAAGGCATCGTCGCTGAGCATTAGCTTTGTGCTGGGGCTGGCAATAGCGCTTTGGAGTGCGAACAGCGGAATCAAGGCGATCTTCGATGCCATGAACGTTGCCTACGGCGAGGCTGAAAAAAGAGGTATTGTACGACTGAATCTGGTCTCCCTGACCTTTACTCTCGGAGCGCTGATCTTCGCTGCGATTCTAATCGCGGCGATTGGAGGTGTTCCGGCAGTACTTGCCTACGTATGGCTGGACCGTTGGCAGGAAACCTTAATTCGCCTCCTGCGTTGGCCAGTCCTGCTGGTCTTGGTCGCCGGTGGGATTATTCTGATCTATCACTACGGCCCAAGCAGGGAGCCCGCGAAGTTTCGATGGCTGAGTTGGGGAGCCGCGTTGAGTACCCTTCTTTGGCTGACGGCCTCCATACTGTTCTCCTATTATCTCGAGACATTTGCGGACTATCAGGCGACCTATGGGGACGTTGGGGGCGTTAATCGGCTTCATGGTTTGGACCTGGATCTCGGTCATCGTATTGCTCGTCGGAGCGGAGCTGAACGCAGAATTGGAGCACCAAACGGCCCGCGATACGACGACCGGAGCACCGCTGCCAATGGGCAAACGGGGGGCATACGTCGCGGACACGATCGGGCCGCCGGTGGACTGACGCCTTTCCCAGAAAATTGTCAGCACCAATTGGCGGCATCGGCTCCAGGAGAGACGCGTCCTGTCTGGACGCGTCAGTGCCGCGTTGACCGGTCAATGAAGGCGCAGCCAGAGCTGGATGAGTGCGCCGCAACATCAAGCCCAGGTAGTGCATACCTCCCTGTCTCTGTCGGGCCTCCTCTAATCGGCCTTTGTCTTGCTTCGGGAACAATTCCCTGTCCTGCAAGTTCTGCCAGCTAAGTTAGTGATTACTAATTAAATTGGAGATGGACACGATGCCTCAGGATTTTTCGCCCGCGGGCGGTATGGCTCCGACCCCCGAAAACAGTAACAGTGCTTCTGACGACCCCTCCGCTGCAACAACAATAGGCTTCAGCGAACTTAAGGACAAAGTCGCTGACGACCTTGATGCGGCTCGGGGTATGATCAAGGACGGCACTGAAGCAGCGGTCGCAAAGGTGAAGGAGTCGATTTCAACACAGACAAACTTCGCCGCGCGCCAAGCCCGCGGAATCGCGAGCGCACTCGAAAAAGTCGGCGCGGAACTTGAGCGCGGCGAGCAGCCCCAAGTGGGCCGATACGCCAGGCAGATTGGCGGTAGCATTCAAAGGTTCGCTGACGAGATGGAAGATCGGGATATAGGCGAGGTTGCCGGGATGGCGGAAGATTTCGGGCGCAGACAACCGCTGGCCTTTCTCGGTGTGGCTGCAATCGCGGGCCTCGCTGCCAGTAGGTTTCTCATGGCAACTGCGAAGCGCCGCTCCCGCCCGGAGATCGATGTGACCGGGCCGGCGATGGTACCGTCGGACACTCCGTCCGACCGAGCTTCCGGGATCTCAACGGGAGGGCAGAGCAATGGTTAAATCAAATGACGATGCACCACTTTCTCAACTTGTGAGCGGTCTGTTCTCCGACGTCTCGGGATTGCTTCGGAAAGAGATAGACCTTGCGAGAACCGAGGTTTCCGAGAAGGCCTCAAAGGCCATCGGCGGCATCGAAGTCTTGCTCGCGGGCGTTGTCCTGGCAATTGGAGCGATTGGCGTTCTGCTCGGTGCTCTGGTCGGGGTGCTTGCAGCAGTCATGGTGAATCAGGGGGCGACTGAGGTGAATGCGGACGCAGCCGCGGCAGTCATTGTTGGCTTGCTTGTCGCCGTAGTTGCCTGGGCACTTGTCGCAAGGGGCCTCGCGGTGTTGCGGGGATCCAGCTTGAATCTCGATCGGACGACCGCATCACTTCGCCGTGACGTGAACGTCGTCAAGGAGAAGATGTGATGGACCATTCTGTCGAAAAAACGTCCGCCGACATCCAGAGGGAAATAGAGGTCGATCGCCTGCGCATTGAAGAGCGTATCGACGCAATTCAGGAGCGAATGTCGCCCGGGCAACTGGTGGACGAAATGCTTGCCTACGCGAAGGGAAGCGGGGGCGGAGAGTATGTGAGCAACCTTGGTCAGGCCCTGAAGTCGAACCCGCTGCCGGTCGCATTGATGGGCGTCAGCCTAGCCTGGCTTATGGCAAAGCAGCGGAGCACGCCATCGACCTTGAACACCGACCGCGCTGACGAGTATCCACTCTATTTCGCTAAAGGCGACGTTCGCCGCGTCGGACCGGCGGTCCTGGAAGGTGACGCGAGATACAGCCAGTTCACGGATGAATCCGGTCGGGAATTCAAAGCACTTACGGATGCCGAGGGTCGTCGTGCAGGGCACTTCGTAGATGAGGCCGGCAATACGTATCGCGGCTTCGTTGATGCCAGTGGAAGACAAATCGAACGCATACTCGACGAGACCGGGAAAATGCTTGATCAAGCTTCAGGATGGGGTTCGCAAGCCTGGACGCGCGTCAAAGATGCGGCTGGGCAAGCTGGCGAAAAGGCGTCGAACCTCGCGAGCTCGGTATCTCAAAGTTCCGAATCCGCTGCGACGACAATCCAGCACCAGGTCGATAGCCTCAATCGCACAATTCTCACCCACTTCCGCAATCAACCGCTCGTGGGAGGGGCATTGGCGTTTGCGGCTGGCGCGGCAATTGGCGCGGCCCTTCCTCCCACGGAACAGGAAGACAGCGCACTGGGTAAATCCGCTGACAAACTGAAAAAAAATGCGACAACTCAGGCTGTGGATGCATTTGATCAGGGCAGGGAGGCTGCGTCAGAAGTTTATGAGAAGGCGATGGCTGTGGCATCAGATGTTCATGATGCCGCCAAGGATCGGATGGTGGACGAGGTAGAATCCTTGAAACACAGTCGAGAAATTGGTGAGGATCATCGCTAGCGGATTGATCGAGACAATCGCGTTTTTGGAGTCCGTTTGCGGTTCGAATGTGCGACGCCTATGCGCACTTGGAACCACATCACCGCTGCCGGAAGGCTTGTGGCCAAGGAGGTGAAAAACGTTTCCGCATAACATTGCTATCTCAAAGGGCGAGGCCACCGTTGGGCAGCCCGCCAAACCGATCACCCTTCGGCTTTTGGTTCACAACAAACCTACCGATCGCAGTGAGGAGCAGGTCGGTCGCTTTCTCTTCGTCGAGTGTGGACTGGCGTATCTCGGCTGCCTATCCAAGCTCCAGCGCCCAGGTTCGGAGCGTGCCGTAGCGTGACATTTCATCGTGCTCAACTGCCTGAGCGGCGGGCAGCCACGGCTACATGGACGTTTTTGCGGATCGGCATTGGCTTCATTTGAAAGGTCTACGCCGAAACAAAGCGAGGACATAGCCGTCTTCGCCGCGATATCAACAATCCAGTTGCACGGCCTCTGCAAGCGGTGAAACTACTGGCCGGCCAAGGCGTTCTGATCCTGTGACATAACAATGCGGGAGACAGTCCAATGGCGGACGACAGCACCACCACGATCCGGGCCACTTTCGAGACACGCGAGGCAGCTGACCGTGCGGTCGAACACCTGGTTCAACAGCACGGCATCTCACGGCCCGACATCTTCATTCAATCCACCACCGATCGAAAAACCGCCGGCTCAGTGCCTTCGGGCGGCGACGCTTCCCATGCAGAGGGCGCTCGCGACGACGCAGCCCTCGAAGGCGATATCGAGGCCAGTCGGATCGTTGCCGTTCAACGCACAGTCTGGTTGACGCCGGCGCGATCCGCATATCGGGTCGCTAGGTCAACAACGAGATCCGGTGGAAAAGCCGGCTCCGTTCTATTGTCAGAGTAGGAGGAGGGGTGCGTTCATGGCCGACAATCTTTCGACATACCGTGCCAAGCGCGATTTCAAGAAAACGGGCGAACCGAGCGGCGAAGCTCAGGTGAAGCCGTCGAACCGTCGGCGCTTTGTGATCCAGAAGCACGATGCCACCCGTCTGCATTATGACCTTCGGCTTGAACTCGACGGCGTCTTCAAATCCTGGGCTGTGACCAAAGGCCCTTCGCTCGATCCGCACGACAAGCGGCTGGCCGTGGAAGTTGAAGATCATCCGCTGGACTATGGCGATTTCGAAGGCACGATCCCGAAAGGCCAGTATGGCGGCGGCACAGTCATGTTGTGGGACCGCGGCTACTGGGAGCCCGAAGGCAAAAAGACCCCGGAAGAGGCTCTGAAGAAGGGTGATTTCAAGTTCACGTTGGAGGGGGAGCGGTTGCACGGCAGCTTCGTCCTGGTGCGGATGCGCCATGACCGAGACGACGGCAAGAGGACCAATTGGCTGCTGATCAAGCATCACGACGACTTCTCGGTCGAGGAGAACGGAGCGTCCGTCCTGGAGAAAAACGATACGTCGGTGGCGTCTGCCAGGACGATGGAGGCAATCGCAGCCGGAAAAGGCAGGAAGCCCAAGCCATTCATGATGCAGAATGGCGACGTCGAGGCGGATGCGGTGTGGGACAGCAATCACGGCCTTGCGGCTGAGGAGCGCAGAGCGGGCGTGAAGTCCTCGAAAAAGCCGCCCGCTGCCAAGCGGACGAAGTCCGCCACCATGCCGGATTTCATTGCGCCGCAGCTTTGCGAAACCCTGGCGCGCCCGCCATCTGCCGACGGCTGGATTCATGAGATCAAGTTTGACGGCTATCGAATCCAGATGCGCATTGAGGATGGCGAGGCAACCCTGAAAACCCGCAAGGGTCTGGATTGGACTGCCAAGTATCCAGCCATCGCCAGCTCAGCGTCCGCACTTCCTGACGCCATCATCGATGGAGAAATCTGCGCGCTCGACGAAAATGGCGCCCCGGATTTTGCGGCACTGCAGGCGGCACTGTCGGAAGGAAAGACCGCCGATCTCGTCTACTTCGCCTTCGACCTGCTATGCGTCGGTGACGAAGACCTGCGTGAGCTGCCGCTCACCGAACGAAAGGAGCGGCTGGCGGCGCTGTTGTCGGACGTCGGCGAAGATCCGCGTTTGCGCTTCGTCGAGCATTTCGAAACCGGTGGCGACGCAGTTCTCAGATCTGCGTGTCGGTTGTCGTTGGAAGGGATTGTCTCCAAGCAAGGCGATGCGCCCTATCAATCGGGCCGCACGGCGACCTGGGCGAAGTCGAAATGCCGGGCAGGCCATGAAGTCGTGATTGGCGCCTACGCAAAAACCAACGGCAGATTCCGATCACTGCTCGTCGGCGTCAATCGCGGCGACCGCTTCGTCTATGTCGGGCGCGTCGGCACGGGCTACGGGGCCAAGACAGTCGAGACGCTGCTGCCCAAGTTGCAGGAAGTTGAAACATCGAGATCGCCGTTCACGGGGATCGGCGCGCCGAAGAAAAGCCCTGATATCGTATGGCTGAAACCCGAACTCGTCGCCGAGATCGAGTTTGCCGGTTGGACGGCCGATGGCCTGGTTCGGCAGGCGGCGTTCAAAGGCCTGAGGGAAGACAAGCCGGCCGCAGAGGTCGAGGCCGAGAGGCCGGCGTCACCGTCGAAAACCGAGGTCCCCGATCCAGAGGCGTCGAAACCAGCACCAAAGCGTTTCCGCAAGGGCGGGAAGGTGGAGGTGATGGGCGTGATGATATCCAGTCCCGACAAGCCATTGTGGTCGGATGCCGGCGACGGAAAGCCGGTGACAAAGGTCGATCTGGCACACTATCACGAAGCAGTCGGTTCCTGGTTGATCGACCACATCAAGGGAAGACCCTGCTCGATTATTCGCACACCGGACGGCATTGGCGGAGAACAGTTCTTCCAGCGCCATGCGATGCCGGGGACATCGAACCTGCTGGAACTGGTCACGGTTTTTGGTGACAAGAAGCCTTATCTGCAAATCGACCGCGTCGAAGGGCTTGCCGCCATCGCCCAGATCGGCGGTGTCGAGCTCCACCCGTGGAACTGCGAGCCCGGTCAGCCGGAAGTGCCTGGCCGTCTGGTGTTCGACCTTGATCCTGGTTCTGACGTCGCATTCGCCACCGTCGTCGAAGCCGCTCGCGAAATCCGCGACCGGCTTGAGGAACTCGGGCTCGTCAGCTTCTGCAAGACGACCGGCGGGAAAGGACTGCACGTGGTGACGCCTCTCGCCGTGCCGACGGGCAAGAAACTAAGCTGGGACATAGCGAAGGGCTTCGCCCACGATGTCTGTGAGCAGATGGCGCGCGACAATCCGGATCTCTACCTGATCAAGATGGCTAAGAGCCAACGCGAGGGGCGCATCTTTCTCGATTACCTGCGCAACGATCGTATGGCGACGGCTGTCGCACCGCTTTCGCCGCGAGCGCGGCCCGGCGCCACCGTGTCGATGCCATTGACATGGACGCAGGTAAAGTCTGACCTCGATCCGAAGCGGTTCACGATCCGCACCGTCCCTGGGCTGCTTGCGAAAAGCGCGGCGTGGCAGGATTATTGCGACGGTCAGCGGCCGCTTGAACTGGCCATCAAACGTCTCGGAAAATCAAGGCAGGCCGCGTGACCGTTCGAGGGCCGCATAGCGACCGAACAGGAATTCGAATTCGTGCGGCAAGGGCACCATGGAAGAGGACCCGAACGCGAAAGTCCAGGCTGAAACGCGTGTTGGCGCAACGGCTGACCTGCCTCACGATCGCATAACCGTGCAGCGCTTTCGGGAATCTTTCCCTCGCGCACGCTGGAGCGACAGTCTGAATGCCTGGTTCGTGCCCGGCCGGACCGCAGAAAGGCGCGTCGGGCGCTGGCTCGCCGAGATGGAAGCGGAGGCCGACGCGTTTGCCGACGAAAAGGGCAGAGACGCTTTCGCATTCGATCCGATCGAAAGCCGTTATCTCGAAACCACACCTTCAACCTTTCAAATCCGGACGCCCTACTCGCGCACTGTCGTGAACGAAATTCGCGAAATCCCGTTTGCACGCTGGGATGCGGATCGCCGGCTCTGGACTGTGCCGTACCGATCGCTCGACGAACTGCGCCGCCGGTGGCCGGCGATCGAGGCGGCCGCCGCACGCAATGAACCCGAGGAGAGGAAAGCGCGCCGTGAGGCCATGAAGGGCACTGATGAAGAGGAGGTATCGAAAGCCAGATTGAGGGAGCGCCGGCGAAAACGCTATCCTGTTCCCGCTGATGATGCACCACCGTTCGAGCGTGCGATCGGCACGCATTCTGGTGTCGTTATCTTCACCGGCACGGATGGCGAATTGGCAGATCCTGCGACTGTCACCACGTTCTATTTCCCTGCAGGGCAGGGTGAGGAGCACGTCTGGGCATCGTGGCGGCCCGGCTCGCTTGAGGAACTAGTAACGACCTGGCCAGCGCGAACGCCACCCCGTGAAGGGGAGCTCGCATGAGGCTGGTGGCTACCGACCCTGGAGGAGTTGCGGACCGCTCGGCAAAAGGCCAGTTCAAAACGGCGCAGGGAAGAAAAGCAGAGCGACAAAGCGTAGCTTGTGCCTCCCATCGCCAGGAGAGGAGAGCCGAGGTTGCGCAAGCCGGAGATGCAGAAAGCGCTCGATGTGTTTCGAAGCTTGCCGCCGATCGAGCCGCGCGAGATGATCGGGATATGGACCGGTCGGGGCATTCCGTCCGGCCACCCGTTCGACGGTGTGCTGGAAAACCTCGGCTGGTTCGGCAAGCGGTTTAAGCCGGACATGCGCGCGGACGCGCTGCTCTTTCGCTTCGACGAGCGGCGACTGATCCCGATCGACCCGGCAAGAATACCGCTGCGCCTCGCCCTCCGTTTCCACAAAGTTGGCAGGATTCGTGTCGCGAAGAACCTGTTTTCGTATCTTCAGCGCGGGTTTCGGGCGAGAGGCCCGGTGGCCTCCCTGAAAACCATGTCGTTCCAAGGCGTGGTGAGTGCCGCGATGGTGTATGACGATCAGCCGATTGTCGATCACTTCCGCAGGATGGACGAACGCAGGGTCATGGGGGCAATGACGATCCAGGCAGACGATCGGATCTATTTCTTTGAACTCGAACGGATTGATGAGCCGTGAGCGCCGATTGGTTCGGCAGGGCTTGAATTTCCAACAGCCAGCTATCATCTATCGCTCACTACCCGTTTTGATGACCGCCTTTCGCAGCAGCTTGTCTGTCGCGCGTGGTTGTCCGGTCTGACAGGGCGCTCCCCGTAAGGGTCGAGCGCCCTGTTTATTTTAGCTGGCCGGCCGTTCGCTCATGTCAAAGACGGCGGCATTATCCTGAACCTCGCGAAGGCCCTTATAGGATGCGTGGCGTAAACTGCCGTCGTGGGTCCAGCCCCGGAAGTCGATCTCGGCGATCAGCGTCGGCTGGGCGAACACAAGGTTCTTGCCTTTGAGCGGCACCACCGGCTGTTTTGTCTTGAGCTTATCGAGCGTCGTGCGCAGGTACTCGGCATCCTTGGCGTTGAACCCGGTTCCGACCGAACCGACGTAGACCCAATCGCCTCCGTTTCGGCCGGCAAGAAGCAAGCTGCCGACCCCGCCGCGGGCTGACGCCGATTGCTCATAACCGACGACCATGAAGCTCTCGCTCTGCACGCATGTGATCTTCAACCAGTCGCCGGTGCGGCCCGACCGATAGGTGCTGTCTCGATGCTTGGCGATGATACCTTCCAGCCCGATGGCGCAAGCATTTTCCAGGAGCTTGGCACCATCACCGCTGACCTCCTCGGACAGTTGGATCGCCCCGTCGGCGCGATCCAGCAGATCCTCGAGCAGATGTCGTCTCACTGAGAGCTCCGTCCCCGTGAGATCGTGGCCGTCGAAATAGAGAAGGTCGAAGGCATAGAGAATGGATTCCGGCGATGTCCGCTTGCCGCCGCGTCCGCCCAGTGATCGCTGCAGAGCCCCGAAATCCGATCGGCCCTGCTCGTCGAGCACCACCGCCTCGCCATCCAGGATCGCTGTCCCGACGCCCAGGTTCTTCCCTGCGGCCGCAATCGCCGGAAACCGATGTGTCCAATCATGGCCACCACGCGTGATGATGCGAACCCCCTTCGGCTCGATATGGATTGCGAGCCGGTAACCGTCCCACTTCACCTCGAATGCCCAGTCTGGGCCTGAGGGCGCTGTTGTCTTCAGGAGCGCCAGGCATGGTTCGACACGGTCGGGCATGGGATCGAACGGCAGGTTCGGCTGGGCCGGATCGCGGCGCCGCCGCGGCTGAGATTTGGCGATTTGGTCGTCCTGAAGCAGTGGTTTAGTCCGTCTGCTCATTTACTGGTCCGGCTCTCAGCTGCGATGGATTTTTTCAGAGCATCCATGATGTTTATGACATTGTTTGGCGCCGGTGACGATGCTGGAGCCTTGGCCGTGCTCTTCGACGGCTTCTTCAGGGCCTTCTTTTTCGTATTGATGATGTCGAGCAGCCGATCCTGCACCGGGTCGATGACCATTTTGGGCGTCCAGTCCTGGGTCTGCTTTTTGATCAGTTGCTGGATAAGCGGCATCATGTCGGTGTCCGCCTTCTCATCGCCAATACCCTCAAAGTATGTTTCTTCATCCCGGACCTCGTCACCATAGCGCAAAGTCCAAAGAACGATACCTTTGCCGCGTGGCTCCAGCATGACGGCGCGTTCGCGCCGGGTAATCACCAGCCGAGAAATGCCGACCATGTCCTGCGATTGCATCGCGTCACGGATGACGGAGAAGGCTTCCTGACCAACGGGGTCGTTGGGCGAGAGGTAGTAAGGTGTGTCGAGCCAGATCCATTCGATGCTGTCGCGCTGGGTGAAGGTGGAGATGTCGATCGTCTTGGTGCTGTCGAGCGCGACATTCTCGAGCTCTTCATCTTCCAGAATAATGTATTCGTCCTCACCGCGCTGATAGCCTTTGACTTCGTCCTCTTCCTTCACTTCTTTGCCGGTGACGGAATCGACGTAGTGGCTGACGACGCGGTTTTGGGTCTCGCGATTGAGGGTATGGAAACGGACCTTCTCGTTCTCGGAGGTCGCCGGCATCATCTGCACCGGACAGGTGACCAGGGAGAGCTTGAGATAGCCTTTCCAGTAGGGACGAACTGCCATGGCGAACTCCTCCGATCAGCCGGCCCGGCGCGTCGCCGCGGCGGGCTTGGACTTCGCCACAGGCTTTGCAGCTTTCTGGCGAGCGGCACCCTTGTTGGCGTTTGCAGCGGCGCGTTTCGGTTGGGCCACTTTTGCACCCAGGCCGGCGCTTTCGCGCAGCGCCTGCAGAAGGTCGCTGGGTTTCGAGGCCACCGGTGCCTTCCTCTTCGGCAGCGAACGGCCCTCGATCTTGGCCTTTACCAGTTCGGCAACGGCTGCCTCGTAGCGGTCGTCGAACGTGCTCGCATCGAAACTGCCCTTCTTGGTGCCGATGATGTGTTCGGCGAGTTCGAGCATTTCGCCTTCGATCTTGAGGTCGGGCATGTCCTCGAAGGCTTTCGCCGACGAGCGGACCTCATAATCGAAGTTGAGCGTGTTGGCGATCAGGCCTTTGCCGTGAGGGCGAATGAGAAGGGTGCGCATGCGGCGGAAGAGAACGGTCCGAGCGATGGCTGCGACCTTTTCGTTTTTCATGCCATCGCGCAGAAGCACAAAGGCATCCGACCCCATCTTGTCCGGCGCCAGATAGTAGGGCTTGTCGAAATAGGTCGTGTCGATCTGCGAGCAGGGGATATAGGCTTCGATGTTCAGGGTCTTGTCACTCTCGGGGACGGCTGCGGCGACTTCATCGGGCTCCAGGACGATGTACTGGCCGTTCTCGATCTCATAGCCTTTGACCTGGTCGTCACGCTCGACAGGGTCGCCTGTCTCGCTATCGACGAACTCGCGTTTGACCCGGTTTCCCGTTTTGCGGTTGAGCGTGTTGAAGGCGATCCGCTCGGATGAGGAAGCGGCCGTATAGAGCGCCACCGGACAGGAGACCTCTCCGAACTTGATGAAGCCTTTCCAATTCGCTCTTGGGCTAACCATGACATCGACACTCCCTGACGCAACCACCGCGATTCAAAACCGAATCAACGGGCGAATCGTTCCGAGTCAAAATGAATCATTTTCAATGACTTAGCTGGTAGCGGCCGCTCGCATTGCGAGTCGCCGATTAGCGTCTTGATTCGCATGCATCTTTTTGTAGCCGCGCGCGTTTCCAGGAGGAACAACCCCAAGGGAGTCCTGCCATGAGCAAGCGTGAACTTATCGATACGGGTACCGATAAACGCTATGTCCGCCGCGATGACGACGGCAAGTTCAAGGAAAGCGCCGATGTCTCGCGATCTCTGTCGGCCGATGCGCGTCACGATGCGAAGAATGACGCCAAGCCGGGCCAGGGTGATAAAGGCGATCGCAAGCGCTGACTGCCGGTGAAACTCGCCACCTACAATGTCAACGGCATCAACGGCCGTCTCGACGTGCTGTTGCGCTGGCTCGATGAGGCGGAGCCAGATGTCGTGTGCCTGCAGGAGCTAAAAGCCCCGGACAACAAGTTTCCGCGTCGAGAACTTGAGCGTGCCGGCTACGGCGCGATCTGGCATGGCCAGAAATCCTGGAATGGAGTGGCCATCCTCGCGCGCGGTCAGGACCCCCTCGAAACGCGGCGCGGACTTCCCGGGGATCCGGATGACAGTCACAGCCGGTACATCGAGGCCGCTATCGATGGCGTAATCATCGGTTGCCTCTATCTGCCCAACGGCAATCCTGCGCCCGGGCCGAAGTTCGACTACAAGCTGCGCTGGTTCGAACGGCTGCACGACTATGCGGCGGAACTGCTCGAGCTCGACATTCCCGTCGCTCTCGTTGGCGACTTCAATGTCATGCCGACCGACCTCGATGTCTACAAACCCGAGCGGTGGCGCGACGATGCGCTGTTCCGACCGGAGGTGAAGGCGGCCTACGCAGCGCTCGTCGAGCAGGGCTGGACGGACGCGGTGCGGCACCTTCATCCCAATGAGCGGATCTACACATTCTGGAAGTATTTTCGGAACGCCTTTGCCCGCGACGCAGGGCTGCGGATCGATCACTTCCTGCTAAGCCCCGCACTTGCTGACAATCTCAATGAGGCCAAGGTCGACAAGTCGGTCAGAAGCTGGGACCACACGAGCGATCATGCGCCGGTCTGGATCGACGTCTGAGATGTTTCAGCAAGAGAAAAGCCCGGCTCAAGGCCGGGCTTCGTCTCGAATTTCAATCGCCAGGTTTCAGTGACGGTGCTCAGGCATATCCTTGAGCTGATCCTTGGTCCAGGACGTGACCGCGTGGACATCACCGTCTTCGTCTCGCATGAAGTCGAGATCGGTCAGTGGAACAGCAACCGGCTTCGCGCCAATGCCGAGAAACCCACCAACGTCGATAATGGCCTGGCTGCCGGCACCAGCACCGTCGACATGATCGACCGTGCCGACCTTGTGATCATCGGCGCCGTAGACAGTCGCGCCTTCCAGAATAGCTGGTGTGAGCTCGGTGGTGGCAAGACGGACGTGATTGCTATGGTCCATTGTTGTATCCTCTCTTTTTTGAACTGGAGAACAGGAAACCCCGATCGGCAGCAAAGTGTTCCACGTTGTTGTTCGTGCTCGGGCAATCATCGTCGCGCCGGGTACCTTGTGCAGCATTAGAGGCTTCTTATCTCTGATCTGATCCCGGGCTGAAGCACTTCGATGGATAAACACGTCTCCAATAGGCTGATTGAACGCCGGACAGAAATACTTGCACCCCTGCGCAAGGGTGCGTTCGCACCGGACGTGGTCATCTGTCCTTGCTGTCAAAAGGTTCGTCTTGCATCCAACATGGATGAAGATGGTTGCGGAATCTGCGACGAATGTCTGGCGCCATGAACGGCCTAATCACCGATTGCGCGCCGTCAACGCTTTTGAGGTTCGAACAGGCGCTCGCCAAGTTGCCAGATGGTCATAGCAAAGGCCGCTTCGGCGGCCGGCGATGGAGCGCAACCATTCAACGCTCGCCGGATGGCAGACGGATCTGGCTGTACGCAGAAGAGCTCGGCGGTAGGGATGTTGTCAGCTTCAATTTGTACAAGCTGGTCGCTGCAGGGCCGATGCTCAAGCCGTGCGAGATGTCCTCGGCAAAGGTAACCGATTTTGTGCTTGGCTTCCAACCGGATCTGCCCGATGCAGGGGATCGCGACGCGCCGAGCGACCGGGAGCCGAATGCGCGTGCTAGAACAGGCTCGGTTGCTCCAAAAGTTCACCCGATTTCGAGATGATGTTGCTGCCATAGGGCTCCCGCGACGTCACGATCAAGGCCTCATCGGGGAGGGGACGGGCAAGCCCTTTGGCTTCATCCCACGGCGCCCGCATCCACACATCGGTTTCCTCCTTGGTTTGAAGCAGGACGGGCATCGCCTTTTCATGGATCGGCTTTACGAAGGCGTTGGGATCGGTGGTGAGGAACCCAAAGAGATCATCGGTCGTCGGACCGTCCTTGACCTTGCGGACGCTGGTCCATTGCGGGACATGGATACCGGCAAAGAACATCAAAGGCTTGCTGTCGTCACGGGCAAACCAGGCGTTGGGCGTACTGCCCCCTTCGACCTTGCTTGCCGGGTCGGGTTCGGCAAAGCTTGTCACTGGAACGATGCACCGATGCTCAACGCCGAACCATTGCTTCCAGTGCGGCAGGTTAAGCTTGCGAACATTCGTGACGCCCCTGTCGGGCTCCGCACGGAGCAACGCGTCGAAATCCACCTCCGTGCCTTTCTTCCGGAGCTTGCTGGCTCGATCTTCAGCAGCCTGCTTTTGGACGAAGAACGGTGTGGGCAATCCCCATTTCGCATGAACAAGCTGCTTCCCGCCGTCGGTAGTGTTACGGACGATTGGACCCATTTCATTGGGATGGATCTGGTAGGCCGACATTAGGTTGATCATGCTTTCGGCGTCCTGCGCCCACTTGTTCACCCAGTCCTTGTCTTCCATGCGGTATAGATTGCACATCGTCCTGGCCATCTCCCGTGAAATCGCCGGGATCGTAACCGATGGAATCGCCAAATGCCAATCGGCGGATAAGTTGCTAATCCGACAAAATTATTTTCGCATCGACCAAAGTCGCCGCAATTGGCCCATGGCCATGATTCGCAAAGCGAATCTCTTGGTTTCCTAAAGTTGAGAGATAATATTCCTATTCTCGGTTGCTTGACTCTTCAACCTTGTGGGAACAGATAGAGAACATCTGCATTTGAACGACATGAAGTCGAAACTCCAACACGGCCTTCAAGGGACGCGTGAATGATGACTGCTGCCCGCAACAGGGTAATTACCGATCTACGGGATCGCATCGCATCTCTCGAGGGCCGCTCGACGAGGAAGGTCGGCTGCCTTGCTTTTGGGGTTCGCGAAATCGACGCTGTGCTTCCAGACGGCGGCCTGGCCTATGGCGCCTTGCACGAGTTCGCGGGTGGTGGGTCCGGAACGGTCGACGGCGCGGCTGCTGCCCTCTGCGTTGCTGGGATCGCCGCGCGCACCACGGGGCAGATCCTGTGGTGCATGACGCGTCCGGACCTGTTTTTCCCGGCGCTGGCGCTAGCGGGTCTTCATCCCGATCGCGTGGTCTTTGCCGAAGCCGATAGGGAAGAAGATGTCCTGGCCACCATGGAGGAGGGTCTTGGCTATGGTGGCCTGGGCGCAGTGGTCGGCGAACTCGTCCGTCTACCGATGACCGCGTCTCGCCGGCTTCAGCTTGCGGCGGAGAAGACCGGAACGATTGGGCTGGTCGTACGACGATGGCGACGGCAGACCGAGGCATCGGATTTTGGCCAGCCGACGGCGTCGACATCAAGGTGGCGCGTCAGCGTACTGCCATCGGAAGAACTACCGGTTCCGGGCGTCGGGCGGCCACGATGGCTGCTGGAGCTGATGAGAGTGAAGGCGGGCGAGTGCGCAGAGTTTATTGTAGGAGCGTGCGATGCCACGGGTCGTATCCATTTATCTTCCGGATCTCGCGATCGACAGGATCAGACGGGCCGACGGCGCGGGAATGCTCACCGCTGAGCGGCCGCTTGTCGTCATTGCGAAGAGCGGTTCCAAACGCTGGATCGCAGCCGCGGATGAAACAGCCCGATCCGCGGGTCTTCATATTGGTATGCCGGCTGCCAAGGCGCAGGCCAACGTCCAGGGCTTGCAGATGGTCGACGCCAATCCGCTCGCGGACGGTGCGGCCCTCGAACGCCTCACGCTCTGGGCGTTGACGCAGTACACGCCGATTGTCGCAATGGATGCGCCCGACGGCATCGTCATGGACACCGAAGGCGCCGATCATCTCCAGGGCGGCGAGGATCTGATGCTGTCCGGCCTTGTCAATCGCTTCCGTGCGAAGGGGCTGACCGCGCGGGTCGCGATTGCTGACAGCTGGGGTGCGGCCCATGCGCTGGCACGGATCAGCAAGCGCGATACCGTGATCGCTGCACCGGGCGAAACATCGCGTTTCGTTGAGCGGCTGCCGGTATCATCATTGCGATTGACCGGGGAAACTGTCGTCGGCCTGCGGACACTCGGGTTTCAGACGATCGGCGAGCTGTCGGCCACACCACGCGCGCCGCTTGCCCTTCGCTTCGGTCCCGAAATCGGCCGTCGTCTCGACCAGATATATGGGCGGTTGCCGGAGCCGATCGATCCGATCCGTCCGATGGATGTCATCGAGGTCAGCCGCGCCTTCGCCGAGCCGATCGGCGCTCCCGAGACCATCGCCAAATATGTCTCGCGGCTTGTCGTTGAACTCTGCAAAGCGCTCCAGCAGAAGGGCCTCGGCGTTCGCCGCGCGGACCTTCTCGTCCACAAGGTCGACAACACCATGCAGGCGATCCGGGCTGGAACGGCGAAGCCCGCACGTAACGTGGCCTGGCTGACCAAGCTCTTCAAGGACCGGATCGAGAAGATCGAGCCGGGCTTCGGGATCGAGAAACTCTCGCTGGTGGCTGTCATCGCCGAACCGCTCACTGAGGAGCAGAAAGCGTCCTCCCTGATCGAGGAGGAGATCGTGGATATCGCGCCGCTGATCGACGTGATCGGCAATCGCGGGCAGCGTGTCTATCGCATGGCGCCTGTGGCGAGCGATGTGCCCGAGCGCAGCGTCAAGCGCGTGAGTGCGGTTGCCGAGGAGACCGGTACGTCATGGACCTTGCACTGGCCGCGACCTGTTCGCCTGCTCTCCCGCCCGGAGCTCATCGAGGTTATCGCGCTCCTGCCGGATCATCCACCCGTGTCGATGACCTGGCGCGGCAAGCGACGGCGGGTGAAACGCGCCGACGGTCCAGAGCGCATTTTTGGCGAGTGGTGGACGAGAGGCTCCGAGTTCGAGGCGATGCGCGACTATTTTGTGATCGAGGACGAGAGCGGCGAGCGGTTTTGGATATTTAGGTCGGGCGATGGCATTGATGCGGCGACCGGCTCGCACAAATGGTTCCTGCACGGGATCTTCGCATGAGATATGCCGAGCTCCAGGTCACGACACATTTCTCATTCCTGCGCGGGGCATCGTCGGCGGATGAGCTGTTTGCGACCGCCAAGGCGCTTGGCATCGAGGCGCTCGGCGTCGTCGACAGAAACTCGCTCGCCGGCATCGTCCGGGCTCTCGAGGCGTCCCGTGCCACAGGCGTTCGCCTCGTGGTCGGTTGTCGTCTCGATCTGCAGGACGGCATCTCGATCCTGGTCTATCCGACCGATCGTGCCGCCTATTCGCGCCTGACCCGGTTGCTGACGCTCGGCAAGGGCAGGGGCGGCAAAGCCAACTGCATCCTGCATCTCGACGACGTCGCGATCTATGCCGAGGGCCTGATCGGTATTCTGGTGCCCGATCTGCCCGACGAGACCTGCGCGGTGCAGCTCAGAAAGATGGCGGAGATGTTCGGTGACCGGGCGTATCTGGCGCTTTCCCTTCGCCGGCGGCCGAACGACCAGATGCGGCTACACGAGCTGTCGAACATCGCCACACGCTTCAAGGTGAAGACCGTTGTGACGAATGACGTTCTTTTCCACGAACCGTCGCGCCGTCAGTTGCAGGATGTCGTCACCTGTATTCGCACCAGAACCACGATCGACGATGTTGGTTTTGAGAGGGAGCGTCATGCGGATAGATTCCTCAAACCGCCTGAAGAGATGCAGCGGCTATTCCCCCGCTACCCGGAAGCGCTGGCCCGGACGATAGAAATCGCCGATCGCTGTCGGTTCTCGCTCGAGGAACTGACCTATCAATATCCTGAGGAGGCGATCGTGCCAGGCAAGGACGCGCAAGCGTCGCTGGAGCATTATGTCTGGGATTGCGCGCCTGCGCGCTATCCGGAAGGTCTGCCGGACAACGTTTTGAAAATCATTCGGCATGAGCTCGACCTCATCCGGGCCATGAAATACGCACCCTATTTCCTGACCGTGTTTTCGATCGTCCGCTATGCTCGCAGCCAAAGCATTCTTTGCCAGGGGCGGGGATCTGCCGCCAACTCCGCCGTCTGTTACATCCTCGGGATCACGTCCATCGATCCGGAGACAAACGATCTACTCTTCGAGCGCTTCGTTTCCCAGGAGCGCGACGAGCCACCGGATATCGACGTCGACTTCGAGCACGAGCGCCGCGAGGAAGTCATTCAGTGGATCTACAAGACCTACACGCATCAGAAGGCAGCACTCTGCGCGACCTTGACACGATATCGAGCAAAGGGCGCGATCCGCGATGTCGGCAAGGCACTCGGTTTGCCGGAGGATATGATCAAGGCGCTGTCATCGGGCATGTGGTCCTGGTCCGCCGAGCTGGTCGGCGACCGGAACCTGCGCGAACTCAACCTCAATCCCGACGACCGCCGCCTCGCATTGACACTGAAGCTTGCGCAGCAACTGATGGGCGCGCCCCGACATCTCGGCCAACATCCCGGCGGGTTCGTATTGACGCATGATCGGCTCGACGATCTCGTCCCCATCGAGCCGGCATCAATGGCCGACCGGCAGGTGATCGAATGGGACAAGGACGATGTCGAAGCCCTGAAGTTCATGAAGGTCGATGTCCTGGCGTTGGGGATGCTGACCTGCATGGCAAAAGCATTCAAGCTGATTGAGGAGCATAAGGGCGAAACGATCGATCTGGCGAATATCGAGCAGGAAGACTCTGCGACCTATGCGATGATCCGCAAGGCCGACACGCTCGGCTCCTTCCAGATCGAAAGCCGGGCTCAGATGGCGATGTTGCCGCGGCTGAGGCCGCGGACGTTCTACGATCTCGTCATCCAGGTGGCGATCGTCCGGCCCGGGCCGATCCAGGGTGACATGGTGCATCCCTACCTGCGCCGTCGCGAAGGAAAGGAGCCGGTCGTCTATCCGACGCCCGAACTGGAAGCAGTGCTTGGAAAGACACTCGGCGTGCCTCTCTTCCAAGAGTCGGCCATGAAAGTGGCGATGGTCTGCGCAGGCTTTACCGGCGGCGAGGCCGATCAGCTTCGCAAGTCGATGGCCACGTTCAAGTTCACCGGTGGCGTCTCGAAATTCAAGGAGAAGCTGGTTTCCGGCATGGTGAAGAATGGATATTCGCCGGAGTTTGCTGAAAAGACCTTTTCGCAGCTTGAAGGTTTCGGCTCCTACGGCTTCCCGGAAAGCCATGCCGCAAGTTTCGCGCTCATTGCCTACGCCTCAAGCTTCGTGAAATGCCATTACGCCGACGCGTTCTGCGCGGCCTTGATCAACAGCCAACCCATGGGTTTCTACGCGGTCGCCCAGATCGTCGGCGACGCCCGCAACCACGGTGTGGAGATCCGGCCGGTCTGTGTCAACCGCTCTCGCTGGGACTGCACGCTCGAGCAGGTCAAGGGAGACGAGCGCCGCCATGCCGTCCGCCTGGGCATGCGTCTGGTGCGTGGACTGGCCGCAGTCGATGCGGCACGCATTGTGGCCGCCCGTGCCGATCAACCCTTCGACAGCATCGATGACATGTGGCGGCGCGCGAGCGTTCCGGCAGCATCGTTGGTCGAACTGGCGGAGGCCGATGCTTTCCTGCCATCGCTCGAACTTCAGCGACGAGACGCGCTGTGGGCGATCAAAGCTTTGCGCGACGAGCCATTGCCGCTCTTTGTTGCTGCGGCCGAGCGCGAGATGAAGACGATCGCCGAGCAGCAGGAGCCTGACGTCAAACTCCGGCAGATGACAGATGGGCACAACGTTATCCAGGATTACAGCCATACCGGCCTGACCTTGCGCGATCACCCGATCGCCTTCCTGCGCAAGGACCTCGCCGCGCGAAGCATCGTCACCTGCGGTGAAGCCATGTCGGCCCGAGATGGCCGTTGGTTGATGACCGCAGGCCTCGTTCTCGTCCGTCAAATGCCCGGGTCGGCCAAAGGCGTGATGTTTCTGACGATCGAGGACGAGACCGGTCCGGCGAATGTCGTCGTCTGGCCGAAGCTCTTCGAGCGGCGCCGGCGCGTTGTGCTCGGATCGAGCATGATGGCGATCAATGGCCGCATCCAGCGGGAAGGGGACGTCGTGCACCTCATCTCCCAGCAACTGTTCGATCTCTCGGGCGACCTATCCGCCTTGGCGGATCGTGATGGGGAGTTCAAACTGCCGACGGGTCGTGGTGACGAGTTCGCCCACGGATCGCCGGGCAGTCCGGATTCGCGGGATCGAGTGTCGGCGGTCAAGCCGAGGGATATTTTCGTCCCCGACCTTCACATCGATACGCTGAAAATCAAAAGTCGGAATTTTCACTAAGGAATCCACCGTGATAGCTTCTTCGATGGAATGCCGCGGTTCGATTCCGGCCAAGGCATCCATCATTGATTTGGGATGTAGAGCGAGGGGCCGGGGGCAGGGCAATCCAATTGAGGTATTAAAACAAAAGCCGCTTAGAAACGCCCACGGTTTTAACTTTGATTGAGCATATCAATCGGGAGCTGGTTGCACTTTCGAACACAAGGTCAAAAAGAATGGGGTGCCGATGGCGGCACCCCAATCCGAACTCACATGGAAACTGATCCGCTTAGTTACGCCGCTCTTTCGTCTGCAGCGTTCGGTCCCCACTTGATAAGACGGCCTTCCAGCACATCGAGAATTCGGTCGATGATGAGTACGAACATGGCCAGGATGATGATGCCGGCGAACACGTCGACCGCGTCGAAATTGCCTTCCGCCTGGGCGATCAGATAGCCGAGCCCGGCCGAGGAGCCGAGATACTCGCCGGGGAATCTGATCGTCACCGCGATGTTTGGACTTGCGTTTGCAGTCTACGTCACTTCGCTACAGCCCAATCAACCCGTGTTCTTGCCAAAGTTCACATTAGATGGTTGGTCGGGCTGTCTGTGCTGGGCAATGCGCTACGGGCGTTCTTAATTTGTCGCCTGGGATCGAGCGAATTGCAGTTTACCAGTCTGCTGACCACCAACAATATAGTTATCGACGGTGTTCATGCCGCTATTAGAATTAGGTTGGGGTTGTTTGCGGGCAATTTCGTCATTTATCTCATTGTGTTGTGGTTAGTCTCAAAGTTAACGGTGCTACCTCCTCTGAACCGCCGAACGCTTGAGGCATCCATCACGTTCCGCCTTCGCTCCAGTTCAGCCCGCGGCCAGATGCTTACTGCGCGTGGCTGGAGTCGTTCGGCGAAACCGGGCATGTCAACTAGCGTTATTGAGACGAGCGCGAACCGGATTGACTCTGTCGCCCTACTCAATGACGATCCGTCGCCATGACCACAGTCTCCAGCAATCGCTATGACCTTCGTAAAGACGCCGACGGCTCCTGGGCGGTGTACGACATTTTCACCGGTCAGACGGCGGAAGTGAACGGCATACCGCAAGACGGTCTCGACATACAGACCGCAGACGACCTCGTGGATTTGACTGAATCTGGAATACATCAACCGTCGCAAGGGATCGACGCATTGACCGCCACCACGGACTTCATTGCGGAGTTGTTCCGAGCGGCCAACGAGATCGACAAGCTGGCGACGCTGGAAAAGGGCCGGCTTCTGCTACGCGCGATCGTTACAATCCGCGACATGCGCGACGTCGTCGGAGGCCGATGCCTTGATCGAAATAGGAGCGGTTGCGGCGGCGATCGATCGGAAACCAAATCAAGACGTCCGCGCTGCTCTGTTGGAAGCCGCCGGGATGATCCGGGATCTGCGGATCGTGATGGATACCAAGATAGAGGTGATCGTAAAGACTGCTCGAGAAACCTAGGCGCCGTTACCAGCCCTTTACCGCTGGCGGGCAGTGTACTGCCAAGCGCGAAATGTACGTCATACGCGCACGTCACTTTCTGCCACTCTCCAGTTACTCGCTTCGGCGGGTTTCTTTTTGTAAGCGTACCGGAATCGCGGAATCCGGCCTTCCTTTCCTGCTTCCCCTGCGTATGGTGCGCACGGCGGTCCCCTCTCTGGGCTGCCACTCCCCGCATCCGCATTGCCAATTGTGAGATGCCTATTTGCCCCGCCCTCACCCGGCGGGGTTTTTGTATATTGCAGCTACAGCATCGCGAGTTCCCGACCAGTAGACAAAGTTGCAAAATTCCTCCACAGCAACACTAGGTTCGGGAGGGAATAAACTTTCGGGCGGGGTTCATTGCACCCTAGCGGCCGGGACGCGCGGAAACGTTCCGGCTGCTCAACGGCGGCAACGAGAGGTCGGGTTAACCCGGCTTTTTTTGTTGAGGTCGGAAAGCCGATTGAACGATTTCGTTCTTCACGCGTTTGCTGATAAAAGAAGTCGACTTATAGTTGCATCCACGACTCACGGAACGCGAAGAATGGAAGCGCGGCCCACATTCCTCTCTCGCCTTGCGCTGAACGCAAGTTCCGTGGTCAAGAAGCTATCGTTCGAGCAGTACGGAGCGCTGTGCTATCGCAGGACCGAGCCCCTGCGTGAGGTCGAGGCCTTGCTCATCACAAGCCGAGATACCAACCGCTGGGTAATTCCAAAAGGCTGGCCCATGCCCGGAAAAGAGCCGCATGAGGTGGCCGCCAGGGAGGCGTTTGAGGAAGCCGGCGTTCGAGGAAAAGCAAAGAAGAAACCTCTCGGCTACTTCAGCTATCTGAAAAAACTCGACGATGGCAGCATGGCCCTTTGTCTAGTGCAGGTCCACGCGTGAGCTTGAGACGTTTCCTGAGAAGGGACAGCGTAAAACAGAATGGGTAACCTGTTCGGAGGCGGCAGCGCGCGTGATCGAGCCGGAACTCAAGGGCCTCTTTCGCCTGCTTGAAGGGCGATTGGCCGGCAAATAGAGTAGTCAAAAGGTGTCACGTACACATCAGGAACGTAATGACTAAACGGCGACGCGGCCGCCATTCTGAAACATTGTCCACAGGATATCCACTGCGTTATGCACAGTCCTCCGCCCAGCAAAAACTGCCGGAACTGCCCAAACACTATCTGAAGTCGGAATGAACGCTCCACCCCGCAGAACTGACGCGCGGGGTGGTTCAGGTCGCGCCGCATTCAAGACCGAAGTGGTACCATGGCGGGGAAAGGGTCGGTATCCCCATTTCGGTCCCCCTCGACAAAAGGCGGTCGCTGGAACAAATCAGCCACACGTAATGTTCTCCGCGAATAGGAGGGCCTATGACAATCGAAGCTCCGAAATATGCAGTGAGCCATCCGGACAGATCTCTCGGCTGTCAGGAAGCTCTTGAACTCGACCTACTGGAAATTATCGACAAATCGAATATGCGCGGTTGGGGCACCGTCGAGACGATGGATGCGATCGAGGAAGTTCTACGAAACCTTCGCCTCGCCTATGCGGAAGATCCCGACCCAGCAGAAGAGCCGATCATGGATGCCCGTTTGTTTTTGCACAAACATCCGACTGATGGAGGCGAGGTGACGGGCATGACGCACTACGCCTGGACGATAAAGGTCCCGGGCCGGCACGACATCCGAAAGGTGACCACGCTCGCAGAGCTGTATGATGTGCCGCGCGTCCTCGATCTGCCCGGTATCGCACCTCCCGAGTTCGTCACCATCGACATGGAAGTGTCAGACCACGGAACCTACCATCATGATGAAGGCGGTGGAGACGAATGGTCGCTTACGCGGACCAAGATCGACGATACGCCGATAGCGGACTGAACTGCCACACCCATGGCCGTCTACGATGAGATAAGGTCTGCCAAATTTGCGCGCTATTTGCACGGATGCTCACGCATTAGTGTTTCTTGTCCAGCCGGATTTTTCCGCCATCTGAACGAATTTGTTCCAGCCTTGCCTTGCCATAGTCGCGCGCGTCATTCTCGTTACGAAACGACCGGTGCTCCGTTTGCTCACCATTGAATATGGTCACCACCCAGACGCCCTTTACGAGACTGACGTCGAGCCTGATGTTCGGTCGATGCGTGAAGACCATGGCAGCTCTCCGTGCTCAAAAACATTTTGAACGAGATTCAGGGAGGCGTCGTCACCTGTTTGGAGGATACCGCCTGGATAAATTGGTGCCGTCCAGACGCGCGAGACCCGCCGTGTGTCAAAAATTCGCCCAGACACCAGCACGCCCATTGATCGTGGAAAAAACGGTTACGTACCTCACGTGAAATGCCCCATTTTCATCTTGAACACCTACTGCGTTAGACTAAAGTTGCATGTGCTGGAGGCCGCGGGGAGGCGGCTTCTCAACAAAAAAGATGTCAATCCCTGGGAGGAAAATGATGCAGAAATCCGATGTCGCGATACCGCCAAAAGACCTTAATCTGCTCCAGACGGTTCTTGACGCTTGGTGCACGCAGCAACACATTGCGCGCAAGGATGCGACCGCAGAAGCGAAGATATTGATCAACGAGTACAAGCGCGGCACTCGTTCGCAGATCGCACTCATCGACGCACTTATAAACAGCACCACGCACTAGCGGCTCAACCGCCGCTTCTAGTCGAGAACCCGGCCTCAGCAGCCGGGTTTTTCATGCAAGTCGCACAATTGCCACCTCTTGCGAAGCCGAAAAACACTTCCAATATTTTATCAGTGATGTGGTTTCGCTGGGGTGTGAGCGCGCGATCGACGCCCGCTGCAGGGAACTGAATGTTCGTCCCGAGAGCATTGAGGCGCAGATGATCGCGAGCCAGCTCTTGGGTTCCAAAGCGGAGTAACAGACGAAGCGGAGCTGACCACGCGTCCAATTGCGATGGAACTTGCCCAACGCCACGGGTGACGGAGTAGCGCGCCGGGAACAAAAAACCGAGCCCGGCGATGCGGTGCCATACGCACCCTCAGAACCTGGCCCCGCATCGCCGGGGCCCTCTTTTCGAAATCGGTGAGGCGGACGTTCGTCCCGACGATAAGAGACTGCAGCGGAACAAAATCCTTCATTGTGAGTTTCGCGCGCGAGAAACCTCTTGGAGGAGTCAAATGCACCCGATTGACATCTGCAAACCGACCGAAATTAAGTGGCAACCGGTTATCGTCCTTCGGGGCGGCACCGAGAAGAAGGTGTGCGGTCCGCTTCAGGGCTTCGAGATTTTGAACCGGCACATGGCCAGCCAGCAGCCACATCTACGCGAATGCAGCGCGTTGCTGCCGTCTCTCGCCGCAGTGGGGTAAGCTGACCGACGACGATCTCGACCGCATCGCCGGCAAGCGCGATGAGCTAGAAGGCACGATCCAGGAGCGTTATGGCATCGAAAAGGACCGCGTCCATGCCGACGTTGATGACTGGTGCGATCGCCAGAAATCGAACTGATGGCCCTAACGAAACCCCGCTTCGGCGGGGTTTTTGTCTGCGAGTAATCCATCTCAGACGGGCGGATGGATAAGGAGAACGCCTGTGAGCACACCTTTAAATCCCGACCCGGACGATCCGGAGCCTCTTCCCCCAGTGCCGCCGATCGAAGTGCCTGATCCGCCGATCCACGAACCTGCCCGACCTGTGGAGGAACCCGAACCGGATCGCCTTCCCGACGAAGAGCCACTGCCAAATTCGGATAAAAACCCCGACCGCAGCGGCTCTGACCATCTTTCGGTCTAGCCGACGGGGGCATTACGCTCCTTTCGGCGGGATCGGTTCCATGCGCCCGATGGAACGCGATGAAGCGACCGCCATTTCAAACGGCGATCGCTGATGCGTGGCAGTGGGGGTTTTATTGAGCCTTCATCACCTGGCCGCGGATTTCCCCATCGGGGTTGGCGGCAGTGTGCAGGTTCAGATACCAGCGCCCTTCGGTCAGGTCTTTGGCTTGGGGGTCGTCCAGAGTGGCGGAACCCTTCGCCAGTGCCGACATGTCGATCGGCACGACAGGTGGCGCGTTTTCCCCGACCGGGGCCGGGCCGTGGAAATGGGCCGCCGTGACGTCGCCGCTCAATCCGGTATGCTCGATCGTCCAGGTGAGATTTTTACTTGTCGAATCGTAGGTGATATCAGCAGTGCCGGTGGCGCTGGTCTGCACCGGCGGCACCTCCGTGCTTCCCTTGAGGTCCGCCTTGAACTTCATCTCCTCGGCAAAACCGGTTGCGCTCACTGCGAGAAACCCCGCAAGGGCGAGGGCACCGATTCCAACGTTCAAAGCGCTCGATTGCATGGATATTCCTCCCATTCTTTTGCTGCTGGTCCCAGTTGCTGAATTGTGCTCCGCCAGCAGGAGGCAAGACATGAAGATATGGCGCGCGTCGCCGGTGACCAGGGGCGCCGCCGGCTATCTTGCTGGAGCCCTGCAAAGGTCGCGTGATACATCGAACGGCCACGATGTCATTGAGCTTAATTTGTCGGCTGCCCTCGCGCGCACGGCCACTAGCGCACACGTCACACAACGCGACGGCGGCGTAACGATTCCGATGGGTTCGGGTCGTGACCGAAACCGAGCGGTGATCGAAATCGTCCCATAATGTGAAGAGCATTGCGGGTCCGGTTTCCCCCAGGGGCCGCAATTCCTTCCCTACGAATCTAACCTTGTCCAGGTCAGAGACCATTCGTCCTTGCCCCCAGCATTGTGGGTATAATGTCCGTGGCCGGCGACATCGCTGTTCCCCGTATTGGTCAAGATCCAGCCGGGCGGGACTCCACCCGGAAGCTCCAGCTTCATGAGCGTGTCCTGCATTTCTTCGAGCGTCGTGACCCTTTGGAGGTCCTGTCGGCCAGGCGCTCTTAGCGTCCAGACATATTGCGTCATCGGACACCTGTCCCTGTCTCGGCCCCCGGTGGCCGCTTTGTTAACATGGGAAAGGCGCGTTTGTTCCTTGGGCGGTAAGGAACAAACGCGACTTAACCGACCCACACCGTTGGGTGGCGCTCGCGAAGTGGTGTCATCCGCTCCATGGCCGGAGCGAAGAATGTGGATGATGAGTTCTTATTAGGCAAAGACGGCGGTTGCTACTGCGGCTCAGCGTCGCCGTCTCCAAACTGCAGCTTCGACAGCGGCATCGTCATTTCCAGCACAAGCCCCGAAGGCGGGTAGGCCAGCGTCACCTCACCGAAGGCCTGAAGACTGGATGTAATGAGCTTTGAACCGAAACCTGTTTTCGTTGGCTGCCGGACGGGCGGGCCGCCGACCTCACGCCAAGAAGCGACAAGGCACTTCGCTCCACCAATCCGCTCCACTCGCCATTCGATTTCGATGATGCCATCGTCATTCGAAAGAGCACCGTACTTGGCCGCATTGGTCATCAGTTCGTGAAGCACCAGTGAAAAGGAGAGGGCCGCCTGCGGACCCAGTTTGACGTCTGGTCCCGTCGTCATGACGCGGCCGCTGTTCTCGTAGCCGATATTGCTTATGGCACCGGCGACGATGTTCGCCAGGCTCGCTCCGACCCAATCCTTCCGCAGCAGCAGATCATGCGCCTTGGAATAGGCCGAGATGCGGGATTGCAAGGTGTTGGCCGCTTCCTCCAGTGTAGCGGCGTTTCTGAGGGACTGTGTGGCGATCGCTTGCACCACGGAGAGCGTGTTCTTTATCCGATGGCCGAGTTCATGCATCAGCAGGCGTTGCGTTTCGGCCTGCTCGCGCTGTTCCGTTCTGTCGCGCAGGATCTTCACCATGCCGACCAGCTCGTCGTTCTCATCCTTTAACGGCATCATCTCGCCGGACGCCCAGAACTGCGATCCATCCTTCTTCAGATGCCACCGCTCATCTGTCCCCTGTCCCGTGACGATTGCAGCCGCCATCTCCTGCTGCGGCACGCCGCTCTCTCTATCCTCGGGGGTAAAAATAAGGCTCACCGGCCGGCCGAGAACTTCGTCCGGCGCCCATCCTAGGATTCGGTGCGCGCCTTCGTTCCAGCTTGTCACGAGCCCGTCGAGATCCATCGAGATGATCCCGTAATCGATAGCGCTCTGCACGATGGCTTCCAGGAACCGCTCGCGCGCCGAAGCCTTGGTGGATGCCCGTTCGTTTTCCACGTTGACGTTCCCAGGTCGTTTGCCGTCGCGGCGAAGTCTTCATCACTCTATCATGTAGGAACCGTGCTGGACCCACTTTTTAGGAAGTTATGGCCGATCGACGCAGTTCGACGGGTTTCAGTGCCTCCTCTCCTAGGCAGTGATTGCGAGCTGACCGCCACGCGGAGTGGTACGCTAACGTGCCACGCCCTATTCCGATGAACGCGTTCGTAATAAATGACTTACCCGTCAACAGAGGCATGTCTTGTGCGTTCATCCGCTGATCGACAGCGAAGGATTTTTGTTTGTCAGACGGAGACAAAACGCCTAGTCACCTTCATGGCGACGTGCCTTCCGCGTCGTCTGGGAAAGGCTTTTCCGACCGGATGGAACTCGCTGCCTTCGCGTTCGAGCGCACCCGGATGCCAGTGGTCGTGACGGACGCCAACGAATACGACCAGCCGATCGTGCTTGCGAGCAAGGCGTTTCTTGCACTCACCGGCTACACGGCGGAGGAAGTCATCGGCCGCAATTGCCGCATCCTGCAGGGGACGGGGACATCCCCGATAGCCGTTTCGGCCATCCGCTCCGCTCTTCTCGAGGTGCGCAAACCACAGTCGAACGTTTTGGAATCGGCTTCATATCAGCCCGATCCACGCCGACGAGGGCACGCTGGTATACTTCTTCGGCTCCCAGGTCGATATCACCGAACAGAGAAGCATCGAGGCGCTTGAGGCTTCCGAGCGTCGGTTGCTGAAGGAAGTGGATCACAGGACCAAGAATGCGCTGGCGATCGTCGAAAGCATCGTCCGGCTCAGCAAGGCTGATGATCCTCATCTCTACGCAGCGGCCATCCAGCAGCGCGTGCATGGCGCTCGCCCGCGTCCACACCCTGCTCGCAGAGAGCGGTTGGAGTGCCGTCAGTTTGGAAGAGGTTGTTCGGCAGCAGGTCGGACCGTTTGCGATGAGGCGTCTGAAGATCGCCGGACCGAAGGTCATGTTGCCAGCGCCTTCACGAACTGGCGGTCAATGCCGCGCGGCATGGTGCGCTTAGTGCGCGAGACGGGCGGGTAAGGATCAAATGGACCGCAGTTCCGGATGGCAGCCGGATTAAACTCGACTGGAGCGAACGGGGCGCCCGCAACGACAATATCGAGACGAAGACCGGCTTTGGATCGGTCTTGGTCGAAGCGATGATCGAAAAGCACCTTAAAGGTCGTGTGGAGCGGAACTGGACCGAGCATGGGCTGGAACTCCTCATGGAAGTGCCATTGTATTGAGGCTTTCGCGCCGACGCACGGAGGGTGCTCGAGTCCGCTGTGGGCTGGGCGTTTCCACTTTTACACGTCAGCTTGGATGCATTCGCCGACGCCCGATCGGCACCTTGTGAAAATAATCATGGTCATCGCCGCACTCCCGACGCCACTGGAAGTCAGTTCTTTTCTGCCGTGCGGCCGCCGACTGAAATTAACTGCTGCATGCAAGCGACGAGCCACCGCCCGACTATCCCTTGTTCATTCAATAATAGATCTGGTTTCTAAGTGGAATATTTGGAGAGCAACAAAGTTTAATTGATTTATATCGCCGTTGGCTTGCAGGCTCGCGTTTCAGTTTGCAAGAACTCTCCCGCAAAGCAGGCTTTCGATCGGGCTGCGGGTTTTTCGCTCCCTCGCAAAAGCCTCGTAGTGAGGCGACAAAATCGATATCAGCAGCATCCCGATTGCGCTGCCGCAATGAAGAACAAATACCGGTCCTGTGGTGACGGATCCGGTTGTATGTTGCTTTAGTATACGGCGTTCACGGGCCATCGGAGGCGTCAAAAACCCTGAATTCAGCTTCGACATCCGCTGCGCTTGGCACTGGCAGTCTGCCCGTCGAAGCGCTACGATCATGCGCATGCTGTCCTCCGGGCGGCAAGGGTCGCCCGTCCGCTCATAGGTCGGCAGCTTGCCCACATCACTTTGTGGGGACAGGGCGAACGATATGCAGCTCAATTTCCAAACGTTCATGCCGCCGGTTCGAGGTGGACGGTTCGGAGGGAATCGCGCGCTCCACTATCATCTGGTAGGCCTCGAAGAGCTCGAACGGCCAGGGCCGTGAGCTTGCAGTATTCGTTGCCGCAGATGCGCTAGACCCCGCGCCACCTGCGTCTCCCGGCTAAGGATGTCCATCCCTTTTCTCCTTCTTTGCCCTCGACGGACGCGTCCGTCGATCAGCAGATAACGCCGTCGCTGACTTTGAAACGAGTGTAAGACCAAAGTCCGACCTGTATCAGACTGAGGTCCGGCTCGTGGAACACCAACGAGGTCAGGTCGTTCGTCTGACAGCGGTCATGAAGGCCGCCTCGAAAGCAAGAGGAGAAAATGCTCCTCAAGACGGCCGAGGCCGCGTGCGGCCGAAAAAACTAGGGAGTTTGATATGAAGACCAAGACCCTTGCCGCCCTGGCGGCACTGTTGATCAGCTTAATTCCGATCGGCATAATGTCCGCTGCGGAGCAGGAGGCGCCGATCCTCCCCAAGAAGGGTGCAGCGCAGAGCGGCGACCAGTCCGGCGGTACAGCGACCCAACAGCCGGATGCCGATGGCACCTCTTCCAATGGCGCTGGAATGTCGGGCGGCCAGGAAGCGAAGCAGCCTTCCGACTCCGACGGATCCTCACCCGGCGATTCGCCCGGAGCGTCCACCGACAGTTCGTCCACCGAATCTACACCACAGCCTGAGGACGAGACACAGCCCGACAGTTCGAGCGAAGATGGCTCCGACTCTTCAGGCAGTTCGACCCCCAAGCCGGGACAGTCGTCGACGGAGAGCCAGACTGGGGACAGCCAGGACTTAGGCACCTCAAGCAAGACCGGGGAGGCTCAGAAGTCCGGTGACGCCGCTAAATCTTCCAGCGGTTCGACAGAGACCCAGTCGGACACCACAACCAACGTCAACATTTCGGTCGAGCAGAAGACCGAGATCCGTGAGGTGGTGAAGGAGTTTCGCGTCGAGCCCGTGCGCGAAGTCGATTTCACTGTGTCCGTGGGCACCGGCATTCCGAGGAAGATCACGCTCGAGCCGTTGCCGCAGCGGATCGTCGAGATCGTCCCGCAGTATGCGGGTTACCGCTTCTTCATCCTTGCGGATGGTCGGATCGTCATCGTCGATCCTGCTGCATACACCATCGTCTATATCATCAACGTGTAACGACCATTTCGTCCCGGCGACGCACGACGTCGCCGGGCTCCTGGGAGGCTCCCATGAACTATTCCGACGAAAAGTCCAGCGGCCGGGCGGTGCCGATTGCGGCTGTCCTGCTGGCGATGACCGGAATACTGGCCGCGCTCGTCGCCATCGGTGATCCGCAGGACCGCCAGAGCAGCCGCGTGTGGGTTTTCCAACAGCCGGCAGCGGGTATCTCGCACGATAAAACTCCTTATCCCGACCGCCACCACAAGTCACCGCTTTTGTAAGTTTTGGACGGGATGTTTCTCATGTTGTCGTGTCGTAGCGATGTGGGAAGAGCCTTAATCGTCGGGTTCCGTGTCGATCTTGGGTAGCGTCATAGGGATTTTGCCGGCCCCGAGACCCGTAGTGCTCTTTCAAGTCATGTGGTCTCGACCGGTAAGGAAGCCTTGCCGATTGCCAGATCGCCTTCGGCGGCGGGACACGGTTTCAAGGAAAGTACCGCATGTACCGCGACTGCGGCACTTACAATACGGGGCCCGCTGTGACTGAAGCAGCGGGCCCAAAGGTTTACGTTATGAAATTCCCAGCGCCCCATGGCGAGAACATGAGCAATTGCGAAAATACCATTTTCGTTCCGGTGCCATCGAATCACAATCGATGAATGACGAACTTCGGCCGTTACCGGCGCTTGGCCATCCAAGCCCGCTCCGGCTGACAGCTGCGTACAGAGATTAAATTTCGGGAACCACCAGTGAGGCAATGGCATTTGTTTCTTGGGAAAACACCTGGATGAGGCAATGTAATTCTCACCTGGTGTCGCCGCGCAGGGGGAGGGATATTCGCGAGCAGCCGCGACGGTTTGCCGGTCAGCGTCGAGACCATCAATCGGACCCGCCTATGCGAAGTTTCCCGTGGTGAGCGTCGCCTGGAGCACAATATCGTCCTGGCTTGGTACGAGAGCCGGGTTAAGCCGGTGCCTCGTTGTGAGGCGCCGGCGAACCACTCTTTCGGCAAAGAATTCCACTCCTCAACCGAAAATACTGCGAAGACGGGCCAAAATACCTTCCCGCCTGTCAATATGTTTCGCGCGAATATAGCAGGCGGTCCTTGCTGCGCTTACCGTTGTACCAAAATGGCAGAGGCAGGCGATCCGGTGCAACTGCCTGTCAGACAACTGGAAAAACCGCTTTGCCTCTCCGTATCGTTCTCCAACCGAGCTCCCCGCAGAACGGGATCGTTGAAGGCGCGACCGTGATCGCTGAGTTATCGCTGCGCATGACGGCACGCGTCGCAGCCGGCTGAAATTCGGTTCCGCGCAGTGTTGAGAGAAGTTGATGAGATTGTGCCTCGAGGACCTCCACCCAGCGTTGCGATCGATGTGCTGAGAAAGCTGCGGATCACCTTACACGGATACTGTCGCCTCGGTGGAGTCCAGCAAGAGTCCAGCTGCCGATTACAAATCCCGACCCCACCAATGATCGACGACCACCTCAGTTGCCGACCTCCGGGCTAGCAAACCGCAGCGGGTAAACCTGGAACTACGCCGATGGGACGAACAGCGTGCGCCGTTTGAAGCTGTGGATGAAGGCAACGGTAACGGTTAAGGTTCGCGGTTTGAAACTGCGCGTATTAGGATTTGCAACGACCCTCTGAAGACTTCGGCTTAAACCATTTCAAGGAGAGGACTATGCCTACCAATGAACCAGACACGGAACACAATGGCCCGAGGCGACATTTTCTCGGGCTAGCCGGGGCACTAAGTGCAAAAATTGCCTTGGCTGCTGTGGCGTTGTCACCCGCTTCGGGAGCCCTCGCCAAGAAGAAACCCGGGAAAAAGGGCGGGATGTGCTTTCTTCGCGGCACCTCCGTTAGGACACCGGCAGGCGAGGTTTGCATCGAGAATCTCCAGATCGGTGATCTGGTTGAAACGGTGCGCGACCAATCAAAGCCAGTCAGGTGGATCGGCCGCCAATTTTACAAGCAGACCGGTCCTGACTGGCATGACAGTGTGCTACCGATCCGCATCGCACCGCACGCCTTGGCCCAAGGGACGCCACACAGGGATCTCTATGTCTCTCCCGGCCACGCCTTGCTCATCGATGGCGTGCTCATTCGGGCGAAAGATCTCGTCAATGGTATCTCCATTACACCTGCCCTGCCGGCCGGTCGGGAGATGATCGAGTATTTCCACATCGTGCTCGACAGCCATGAAGCGATCCTGGCCGAGGGTGCTGCTGCCGAGACCTTCCTTGTCACTACCGATAACTACGAAGGCTTCACCAATTTCGCCGAATTCAAGCGCCTCAATCCTGTCGGCCCGCCTCCCTCTATGGAACCTTTCGCGCCCATCGTCGCGGTTGATTCCGGGCGGGAACAGTTGATGGCGCTTCTGCCCTCGCGTCTTTCTCGCGGCCTTCATATTCGCCGGCCGGCTCATGCGATCCGCGAAAGGATTGCAAGGCGCGCCAGACAGATGGTCAGCTGACCATTAACCACTTGGCCCGGCAGGAGCCGGGCCAACGGGTCAGCGGTTATTCGATGACTTCAACCACAGCACGGGTTTTCGGATTAACAAGCACGCGCTTGTTGTTGAGGATCACATAGCTGTACTCAGCTTGATCGGGGATTGTGTGGATCTCCACCGTATCAGGAAGTGTAGTCCCGACAGCGATGTCGCCTTCAAATGTAACGGAAGGTGTCTTCTGTTCGAGAACATATGTCCTGACTTCGCCGGGAACCGTCACAGTCGCTGTCTGAGCGACGGCTGTTCCAGAGATTGAGAGAAACAGTGCAGCGGCAGGTATGAACAACTTTTTCATGATTTCCTCCTTGCTTAATGCATTAGGCGGAACTCGTTTTGCTTACCTTTGTTCCACGTGACTGGCATCGGTGATTTGATGTGGCCCATAGGTGATGCTGTAGGGGCCGGTCTCGACGGGAAACATGGCGTAGGCGATCCCTTTGATGGTCTCGGTCTTGTAGTCGACGGAGATCCCGTCGCGGCTGATCGCGAATACTTTGCCCCGATCTGTTCGCGCCGGGATCATTCCGCGAAGCATTGTTTCGGTTTGTTTGTCGGCGTGTGCGTCGAACGTGAGAACGTCACCGCTCCAGGCGATATGCGCGAAATGGGAGTTGTTGCGACCGTCGGTCCAATCGAGCAATTGCTTCGCAGAGACCAATGGGACGCCGCGAGCCTTTGCCGCCGCGGTCAACTGTGTGTCGAAATCGTCGGTGAAATCGTAGTGCGTCCCGAACGCGCCATAGTAACCTTGCGCCCCCAGAGCCCGGTCGAGCTGTGTTTCTATGGCGGATGGAAAGCGCATTCCGCTCTCGTTCACCAGATGCGATGCTACCTGATAGACGTCGATCATGCTGCCGTCGAGATCGGCAAATCGCATTGGTAGACCAGAACCGGTCATGAAGCCGGGGCGACCCTTTATCCAGGAACCGGGCCAATAATAGTAGCTGAGGTCCATGCGCACCCCAAAACGAGCCTCCGTTTTTGGGGTCGACGCCCAGTCGCTCCACGCCACGCAATGTGTGCGGCTGCCTGTCTGGGGCGGCAAGTCGGGATACTTGAGGCGAAACACGTACAGTTCGTGGCTGAATATCCGCGCGAAGTTCGCCGGCAGGAGATTGTTGCAGCCCTTGTTGACGTGATCGCCGATATCGAAGCCTTCCGCAATGTAGGCGCGGGCCTCCTTGGGTGATAAGCCGCCACTCGTGTAAATCCATGCGGTGGCTCGATAGCATTCCCACTCAGCGACCAAGCATCCCTTAAGCTCGTTCGCCTTAAGCCGATCAAACGAATCCTCGGTTCCGCTTGGCGTGCCGTGATCGTCGCCTGCCATCACGAGAACCCCCTTGTGTCCCTTAGGGAAGTACCACAGCCTCGGCAGCGGCGCCTTGTCCTTAAGCATGAAGTTCATCAAGTTGACCAGCAGCCGCTGCTGCTCGTCGGCCACCGGAATTGCGATCTTGTCAAGATCGTTCCAGTCGGTTTGCTCGTCACCTTTCTTGGCGCCGAAGAAAAGATCATTGGACCGGATGACGGAATTGCCGTCACGCTCGTCACCGGCCCATGCCGGGTTGCCTTGGCGCGTGTAAATGACGGAGCGGGCGAGATCATAGGTGAACGCCGCGGCCTGGCCTCCGGTTTTTCCGACGCCACGAATCGTGATGGCCGGGTTTGGCGTCGCGTTCGAGCCGTTGCTGTAAAGCCGGGCGATTTCGGTCGTGCCTTCTGTCACCGCGTACAGATCGGCCGCGCCATGATACTGGATCGTCTCGCCGACAATGCCGTGTCCGGGAGCCGTCGCCGTGTCGATCAAAAGGTAACCTTCGTTCAGCGATGCGCTTTGATCCTCCAACCCCAGCAGTCCGGCCAGCTTCTTGTCCGGGCGCATGGCAATCAGATCTCCGCCGGCAGAGACCCAGTCCGAAAACATCGCCACTTGCGCCTCGCTCAGCGGCATTTCGCCCAGCAGGACCAGATTGAACCGGTCGAGCAGTTCCGTGGTAACGTGCGAAAGGTCGACGCTGTCGAACGAGCCTATGCCTTCGGCTCGCAGAATCTCGCTGTAATATTTGCTGAAAGGCAAGGCGCCTGAGGTAATGATCAAGACAGGCCCCCCAAAGCCGTCTTCAAGACCGCGCCGCGTCGCGAACGACCAGCTATGACCGGTGGCCAGGGTGTTGCCAGCCTGGTCACGAACACCAGCTGCAAGGGTCACCGTATATTTTGTATCGCCCGTGAGCGGCATGGTTGGCGCCAGCACAGCCGAACGCGTCCAGATGTCGTACGTGACACTCGCCTCCACAGGTAAGCCGCCTGTCGAAAGCCGGAGCGAATTGACGCCAATGCTAGTGGGGGCGACATCTTCGCTAAAGGTCACCGTAATCGCTGGGTTGAGATCGACCTCTACCGCATCTGCCAAGGGCGCAACGCGCGACACAGCCGGCGCCTCATGGTCTTGCGAGGCGATAACGGTCCATCCGGTCGCCGCCAACATCGCAACGGCGATCACTATCAAACCTTTACGCCCTTTCGCCATTTCCACCTGTGCCTTGTAGCAAGATCAGCGCAAACTTGGCTCACCGGTGTTAGGGTCCGTACACCTCTTTGCCAAAAGGGTTGCGTCAAAATTGTATCCAACGCTCTGCATTGGTAAAGGCCGCATTATGGACATCGCCACAGCCGAATGACTTAGTGCTTTGGGACTTTGGTCCTACACCCGTTCAACGTCCGCCGTCGGCGCGCAATGCTGCTCTGTGGAAGCCGTGGGAATGTTTTCGGGAACTGCAAATTGATGTGGAAGGCGGTCCTGACCCCGCGGGGCGCGAAGAGACCCGTCAACGAGAAGTGACGAGCCAGATTGTTGCACACAGACACTGCACGGGGACTGCTGCAGCGCGCGGTACATTCGTAACGTGGTTACCAGAGTTTCGTTTGGGAGAGAGCAGGACGGTCGAGCGCCCGGAAGTCCAACGACACGGCACAATTTGCGTCTGCGTGAGTTCTCAAGCCACTGGATCGGTGAGATCCCTATAAATGAGGACAACATGAAAAAGATCATCTTCGCTGCGCGATTATTTGCGCCGCTGGACTTTCTGCTCACGCCCAGACCACTCCTTCGACGGATAGTGAAACGCCCGCCATTGCCACCCCAGACCAGAAAAATCCGACGGCGCCCGTGGCCGGCGCGAACAGCTTCACCGAGGACCAGGCGCGGTCGCGGATTGAAGAGGCGGGTTACACCAACGTCGCCGACTTGAAGCTCGATGCGAATGGCATCTGGCAGGCTTGCGCCACCAAGGACAGTAAACAGGTCACCGTATCGCTCGACTATCAAGGCAACATTGTCGCGCAGTGACCAACCAAGCAACTCACACTTTTGATGCGCTTTAAGCTCAGAATTGAGGAACATGTGACAACGACAGTAACAGGTCTTTTTGACGATTACTCCGATGCACAAGCAGCCGTGCGAGAACTGAAGGCTGCCAGTATCCGCGAGAACGACATCAGCATGGTCGCCAACAATACCGATGGCCGCTACGTGATAATGGCTCCGGCGCTGCGGAGGGCGCTGGTGCCGGCGCCGGTTTCGGAGCGCTCGCCGGCGGTGCCGGCGGTCTATTGACCGGCCTTGGTATTATGGCCATCCCAGGTGTGGGGCCAGTGGTCGCGGCCGGATGGCTTGCCGCCACTGCCGCAGGTGCTGTCGCCGGCGCCGTCGTTGGCGGTGCAGCCGGCGGCCTCATCGGTGCACTTACCGATTCCGGTGTGCCGGAAGAGGATGCTCACGTCTATGCTGAAGGCGTCCGACGCGGAGGAACTCTGGTGACGGCGAAGGTGGACGACGAACTCGCATCGGAAGCACAGAGGATTCTGGAGCGCTCCAACTGGGTGGATGTACCGGCGCGGCGATCGGCCTATCGCGAGCAGGGATGGAGCCGCTTTGACAGCACTCTCGACCCGTATACGGCAGACGAAATCGAAGCAGAACGGCAACGTTATGGTCGCCGCACCGGCTTGTAAGGAGATGCGACTGAGGCCGGCACTCGCCGGCTTTTACGTTGCATCTGAGTAGAGCAGGGCGACATCATTTACTGCTGCGCGCATTGCACGAACGGGATGGCGACGCCTTACCGATCGCGGGTCTCTGGTGGTCAAGTTCTTGGTTTTTTCGTCTCACCCTAGATCAATTTCGCCGCCCGTGGCTGCGATTGCCGCGCCAGTCCAATAGCTACCGCCTGGAGGCGAGCAGCACATAGGCACCTGCAAATTCGGCGGGCTGGCCGGGACGGGACAATGGTGTTAGGGGCATCAATGTTTACATCGAGCGACCGCGCGCCGCGCCCTTCTCTTCATTCAATGTATGCCTGCCTGAAGGAGTTTGCCAGGCGGGTAATGTTGTTGTCGCACGAAACAGAAGAGGCCGCCAAATGGCGGCCACACAGGCTTCTGGAGAAATCAGGCAACCTTCTTCGCACCTTTGGGATTGGCGGACTTCTCGCCCAACTCGGTAAGTTTCATATCGGTGGCAAGTTCTTCCTGGAGGTTGGCATCGAGCAAAGCAACTGCATCTGCATAGCCGACCTGTGCAGCCCACGATTTCAGCGTGCCGTAGCGGGCGATTTCGTAGTGTTCGACGGTCTGGGCGGAGGAGATAAGGCCGGCATCAAGGGCGACGGACCCCTTGAATTCCTCCATGATTTCTTCGCCTTCTGCGATAATGCCCTGGATCGCTTCGCATGTCTTGCCGCGCGCGGCCTTGCCAATCAGCTCAAACACCTGCTGCAAGCGTTGGATCTGCATGTCGGTTTCATCGCGGTGTTTCAGAAAGGCAGCCTTGCCTTCTTCAGACTGTACCGCGCGTGCCATCTTCGGCAACGCTTTGATGATTTGTTTTTCTGCGTAGTAGATGTCTTTCAACGTATCGAGAAACAGGTCGTCGAGTGTCTTCTCGGGCATGTCGCTCTCCTGTATTGGGATGGAACGTGCGAATCAACTCTGAAAGCGGAGATTGGTTCCGCCGATCGTGGCGGATGGTAGAGGCCGGGTCTTTTGGACCGCTTGACGCTAGGCAGTAAAGGGTGCCGTAGCGGCAAAGGAGAATGCGGTCCTGCCGCAATTTGAAGAACTTGCCGGACATTTTCCGCAAAGGGCGATCTTCGCACGACAATCCCTCCGTGAATGTCAGCGCTCCAACCCGGCCACCAATTGATCAGCCGCGATCGGCCCTTCGTCAACGCGCGGCTTAGCATCGATGGACGACGACAAGCAGCGTGAAATCGCCTCGAAAGGCGGGTGAGGCGTCGGGCGGTGGCTTCAAGAATGATCCAGGGCGCGCAGCCGAGGCCGGCAAGAAGGGCGGTCAGTCCTCCGGCGGCCATCGCGCCGGAACTATACCTTGCCGACGCAAGTTAATGGCGCGGGAGGAAGCCATGGTCGCGCCTTTTGATTCACCTGTGTCTTGCGACATCAGCGAAAAATCTGACGGGCGCGGCGTCCGGCGGATTGCAGTTTTCAAACAGCTGGGACCTGGTCTGGTCACCGGCGCTGCAGACGACGATCCGAGCGGAATCGCGACCTATGCCCAAGCCGGGGCCCAATTCGGCTACAACACGCTGTGGACGATGCTTCTCACCTATCCCTTGATGTCGGCGATACAGCTTGTAAGTGCGAGGATCGGACGGGTGACCGGATGTGGCCTTGCAAGCAACATGGGCGCGATCTGGCCAAAGCCTCTGGTGCTTGGTCTCGTGCTCCTCCTGTTCGCCGCCAACACGATCAATATCGGGGCCAACTTGGCCGCCATGGGAGCCTCGGCCGAGCTGGCTACCGGCATGCGCGCTCCGCCTGCCACAACCTTCTTCGCCGGTTTCTCGCTGACGCTTCAGATGTTGCTTCCACAAGCGCTATGCCCGATACCTCAAGTGGATGACACTGGTGCTGCTGTCATATGTGGCAGTCCTCTTCTTCGTTCATGTCGACTGGACCGCAGCGGCAAAGGGGCTCGTGATGCCCTCGTTTCCGCTGACCGGCGACAGCTTTACTGTGATCGTCGCGATCCTTGGTACGACAATCAGCCCGTACCTATTCTTCTGGCAGTCAAGCCAGGAGGTTGAGGAGATCGACGGGAAGGACAGCGCAGAGCCGCTCAAGTGGGCGCCAGCCCAGGCGCCTGAGGCACTAAGTCGAATCCGCCTGGACACGTTCGGTGGAATGGCGGTCTCGAACTTCGTGGCCATCGCGATCATGATAAGCACCGCGGCCACACTTCACGCCACAGGCAAGACGGAAATCGGCACAGCGGCTGATGTTGCCGAGGCACTGGGACCCCTAGCTGGAGAGTTCACGTTCATAATTTTCAGCCTCGGCATCATCGGAACAGGGCTGCTGTCGATCCCCGTACTTGCGGGATCCGCAGCCTACGCGTTCGGCGAGAGCCAAGGCTGGAAATGCGGATTGGACAACAAACCGTGGGAGGCGGTTGGTTTCTACAGCGTAATCACCGCTGCCACGCTGATCGGGCTCGGATTGAATTCGCCTCGATTGACCCCATCAAGGCCCTGTTCTGGAGCGCCGTGATCAATGGCTTCGTCGCGGTACCCACCATGGCGGCGATGATGGTGGTGGTTTGCCGGCGTGATCGCATGAAGCAGTTCACTGCATCGCCGGCTATGCTGTTCCTGGGATGGGGAGCAACTGGTTTGATGACATCCGCCGCTGTCGCCATGGTGGTCCTGTAGGCAAAGGAGGACCTGAAATGACGTTGCCAGTACCCGGCCCCGGCACGACCGGACCCGGTGGTCAGCCGATCGGCGAGCCCGACCGCGATCGTTTGCCGGACGAAGAGAACGGCGGACCTTCTTATGCCATGCGGGATGTCACGTGATCATGGATAGGGCATGGCGGGGACAACCGGAGGTAGGCAACGCAGAGAGCCTGGAGAAAATGCCCATGGAGTGGCGTCATATCTGTGTCGATATGCAACGGATTTTTGCCGAGGACACGCCTTGGCACGTTCCCTGGATGGAAACCCTGCTGCCTCAGGTGACGGAGTTTTCGGAACGGCATGCCGAGCGCACGATATTTACCCGGTTCGTCCCGCCTGAAAACAAGATGTCATGCCCTGAATGTGGCGCGCCTATTATGGCAAATGGTGGATGATGACCGGCGAGCATCTCCCGCGGGAGATGATAGATATCATGCCGTCCTTGAAGGAATTCGTTCCCCCGGGCAGATGCTTCACAAACGCGTTTATTCGCCATGGTTCGATGGACGTCTGCACGAAGCTCTCTTACGCGAGCAGGTTTCCACACTCGTCATCAGCGGTGGAGAAACAGATGTCTGCGTGCTGGCAACGGTGATGGGTGCGAGCGATCTCGGTTGTCGACGATCATTCTGAAAGACGCTGTCTGCAGCGTCGCTGACAAGGCCCATGACGCTTCCTTGGAATTGCTAGGCAACAGGTTCTCAGTCCAAGTGGAACTCAGAGACAGAGGAGTTTCTCTCGGGTGCAGGATGGCAGTGGAGGCGTCCATAAATCTCTGTGGTCACCCAAAACGGTACTGCACTGTTTTGTCGGCAGTCCTTCCCAGGCTTCGGAGGTCCCGATGGCTAAGTAAACATCCCCATCATTTTTCGGCTGCGAAGTTGCCGTAAAGCTCGACGATGATTCTCCATCGGAGTGTACATCATAGTGAGATGCAATGGAAACGGCGGCGTGCTGATACATGGCCATACTGCTGTAGAATTTTTCTTGAGAAATCATTGCCTTGGGCGTCTCCTCACTTTGAACGGTTTCGGACAATGGTAAAGTGCCAATGCGGCCCACCTGCGGGAGGATTGGACGCCCGATTCGCTTGACAGTCGGTCGGGTTCTTGAGCAAACTTCGGCCTCTTCCTGCGAAGGGAGAGGCCTTTTTGCAGAAGGCTCAATCCGCGATCGATTACCGGCTTGCGCCCCAAAGATAGGCCACGGCGGCGACGATGCCGGCGGCGGCCAACGGCCGCTCCCTGACCATAATTCTGATATCGCCAAGTATAGTCGGTTCCGCGGCATCAGACCCTGGTGCTGTCGGGTCCGGGTTGACCCTCACCCGCTCCGCCATCTCTGCATCCGTACGGCCGGACGGGATGCTTGTGCTGGTAACGGACACCGGGTCAGAGGCCGGGAACGTATCTTCCAATCCCTTGTCGAGTTCGTCCTTTGAGCTGCGTCCTCGCTCCCTTGCCTGTCCCTGCTTCAGGGATTCCACCGCTGGCGACTTGTTTGCATTGTCTGGCATGAGCTTCTCCTCTGATTGGTACCCGTTAATTCCATCAGACGCTGGAAGTTCCAGCCGGATGGCTTGACGTTTCGGAAGGTCGTCCATTTCTTTGTTCGGCTTAGACGGTGGTGCCCAATGAGGTGTCCAGCTCAAGGAGCGCGGAAGCAGTCATTGCCGAGGGGCGACCAGTATCGACACTATGAGGAACGGTGGTGTCTATCAAAGGACACGCATCCTCTCACCCTTTGGCGTATTCTCGCTCAACTCAAGCGAACGCCTTAAGCTGAGTGAGTTCATGGTGCTTCATAGACGCGTACGGACGTTCTCTGTACGCGATAGGCACTCCGGTTTCTTGTGGCATCTTCGATCTCAGGCAATCTGGATAGCAATCTCTACTGGGCGGCGTCGATGGCGGGAGGAAACTGAACAATCGTTCCAATAAATTGCTTACGGAACCGGGCAACGAAAAAAGTCGATTACATCGAGATATTAGGTTTTTGGTTTTTACTCGTGCCCGGCGTCCGCCTGCAGGGCTTGGATCCGGCCGTTGTGGTCACGCAGCATGCCGAGCGCCGAATCGGCGAAAGTTTTCAGTGGACCGTCATCCCCCTCTTTCAAATAGTTTTGGAATAGTGCAACAGCCCCTTCATGCACGACGAGCTGCGTGGACAAATATGCTTGGTCGAAGTCGGCGTCTGACGTCCTTTTTAGAGCACGTAGTTTCTGCTGATATTCCTCGTCTAAACCCGCTGGCAGCGGTATGAGTTCGTCGGCTGTCGCTTGCGCTAGTTCCAATGCAGCCACTCCGTGGTCGGCGATCATGTCTTTCGCGAACGCTTTGACTGAACCATACTTCGATCTATCAAATGCCAGTCTGGCTGCTTCGATTTCGAACGTGTTGGACATGGCAGCCTTTTGAGCAAAGTCCCGCGCTGACAGTGTTGCGTCGGAATTAGCAGGCATGGCAGTAAGAACTGCAACGAAGATCGCCGCCAGAAAAGAGGGGCAGGTTGTTCGCGGGTTTAAGCAAAATGGCATAAACGCGTCCTCCTGCCTGCTAACCCAAGGCCATCAATATGGTTCCGATCAGGAGCGTCAGGGCAGTCATTATTTCAACAGGCCGTGCTAGACAAACGCTATCTCGTTTGGACGAGACCCGTAGCGGCTGCCGCCGGCAGTGGCGATGCGCAGGCCTAGATCATTCACGCCGAGATACCAGGCGAAGGCGGCCTGGGCATGCATGATCCAGCCGTGATCTGCGGTTGCCTGTAAGGCAACGAGGCAGGCTTCGATCGTCGCCCATGCCTCCACGGCTGTTGATCGAATGCCCCCGGCGCACTGGACGCCTGACCGTAGCTTTCCGTGCCGACGGGCCGGAAGTGCGGGCGTTGTCATAGGCCAGCACCGGCTCGAACTAAAACCATCGCTCTCGGCGCACCTGCCGCAGGAGGTTACGCCGCCGGTAGCGAAACCCTCCAGAAGGCGTCGGGTCGGGCGGTGCCCCGGAAGGATGGCAAAATAGCTGCCCAAACCGAGCAGGGCAATCGCCGTGGCCTTTGGACTTCTCAGATGATGACTGGCGGGGATCACCGGTCCAAGAACGTGGTCGCCCAGAGCTTCAAGCCACGGTCATTCGTCGCGGCGGCCACGCGTCCGAGCGCCCAGAGCGCGGGGCCGTGGCCATCTTCTGAAACTTGCTCTTCGAGCCAGTCGCGGCGATAGTGTGCAGTTCCGGAACCTCCAAGTCTCCATCCGCCGACTGGCCCGGTAGGCGCTTCGCCGCACTCGGTCGCGCTTGCGGTGATCTGAGAGAAAATCCCCGATCGTCATGGCAAGTGCGCCGGCGTTGGCGAAAGGCACGAGCGCGCCCGTACCATCCCCGAGTAAATCGCCTGCATGCCAATAGGGATGGGAGACAACGGCTTTTCTGAGCCCTACCGCATAAACAACGTTCCGTTGGTTGATGACGTCGCCCAGAAAAATGCCGGGCCGGATAAAGCAGCGCGGAGGCGCTGAGACGTCAGCCTCACTTGGCCTCTTAGGCGTTTCCACGGCCGATAAAAGCGTCTCTCCGATCGTACCGCAAGTACTCGCTTGATCGCCATCGTGTGGAAGATCCTTCGCGAACAGGGCTTCGGTCCCAGGCGCAAGAAGATGGTGTTTCTCGGCGAACGCAATAAAGGCAATTCGAGCCGTTTCCGGCTCGATTTCTCCATTCAGAGCGGCCCGACAGGCATTGAGCGCAAGGATATGTGTGGTATCGCGACCGGAATACGGCCAGTCCACGAGGAGTTCATAGGCGTGTATCACGGAACCGACCAACGCGGGATGTCCCAGGCCCGTCAGGATATTCACGGGTCTCTCAAACATATCGGGTTTCATTGCAGCCTCCTTCGCCCGATGGTTGCGCGGACGCCGGAGCAACGGCGTCCCCCTCCGCAATTGTCCTCTTAGGCGTTAGGCGACTTTTTGACCTTCGATCTGCGCCGCCTGCTCCGAGTTTGGAGGGGTGGGAGCAGCCTGGATCGTGATCTTGCGTGGCTTCATCGCCTCGGGGATCTCCCGGACCAAATCGATCGACAACAGACCATTCGTTAGATCAGCACTCGTTGCCCGGACGTGATCCGCGAGCTGGAACCGGTGTTCGAAGGGGCGGCCCGCGATGCCGTGATGCAGATAGCCTTCAGCCGAGGGTTCGCCCTTGTTACCGGCAATGATCAGCAAGTTCGACTCGGTGGTCAGATCGAGATCATCGTGGGAAAAGCCCGCCACCGCAACCGTGATGCGGTAGGTATCGTCACCCGTCTTGACAATGTCATACGGTGGCCAATCGCTGATCGAGCGGGCACGCTGCGCATTTTCCAGAAGGTTGAAGACGCGGTCGAAGCCAACGCTGGACCGGAAGAGAGGTGCATAGTCATACGATGTTGCCATAGCCATATCCTCCTTGAGCAACATGGATACAGAAGCGCCGAAGACAGCGCTCCAGCGATTTTCGGTCCTCAAAAAGAGCAACCGTGACAATCGATTTCGGATCCCGAGGCCACGGATTCAAGAGCCCGCATTTAAAAATTTCTGCCTGGATCTCCAACTCCGCCCACCATTGTCGCTAGCGGCAGGCTGGTCACAGAAAGGCCGGTCTATGTCCGTCTCACGATGGCGAAGCCAAGCTGCGGCGGCCAGTGAGATCTCGTGGACAAGCGGATGTGGCGCCTCCCTGTTTCGTTTGCCCCTTTTTCCGTTGCCCCCTTGCATCATGAACTGTCCTCAGGATTGTCTCTGGTTGAACAAACGCTTCGAGGGGCAAAAGATGCATGGTGTTTGCAGTTGGCACCGCATTCCTTTGACGTTGCGGCGATGCAGAGCCGCTTAAAATGTCAAAATCGGCTTCCAACAAAAAGTAAACTGCGCCGGCGTTCAACAAGCATGATTTCTTTTTCTGACCGCACCGGCGGGGGGAGGTCTTTCGACGAAACCGCGTTGGACCGACTTGAAGGTAGGCCGAAAGGTTGTCCCACCACGGTGGACGGAAAAGTCGGGCTTGGTCAGCTTAAACAGATGCAAAGTCTGGGCATAGATACGGTCGTGCTCGGCGCGGCGCTCTTGGATGCAGGTGATACTTCCGCGCGCGCCGCCGAGATTGTCCGTCTGGTCCATGCCCCAAAGTAACCTCGAGTCTGTTGGCGATGTGAAACCCCCTCGAGGATCAGAACGGCAATCGTCTGCGCGCCTTTGCTCCCTATGCTCACCGACCTTTCCACGCTCAACAAATTCATCTTGCAAAGCCATGTTTCCCAAGCTGTCCTGAAACGCCCGGGGTCTTGGGCGCCGGGAGGCAAGTCATCAAGTCCGGAACCTTTGCGAAGCGTCTCGTTGATGCGAGCATGCCAGTCTTCCCCTGTGGCTTTGAAATGTTCGATGACATCTGGATCGACGCGGATTGAAAGCAGGACCTTCGGGTTTCGTGCTGGATAGGAGCGGCGGCGCGACTTCGGAGCCTGAAAGTCCAGCACTTCCGGAACTCTATCCGACGGCAGTCGACCGGCTTTGCTTTTAGTTACCATCAGTCTATCCATATCCCGTGCACAATGAAATCGCAGGCCATCGGCAAGTCCACCGACAAGTATCGTCCGGCCTTGGCATCGGTTTCGCATCGCAATGGACGAGGGATTTCCCCAACCGCAATTTCGAACTTCGAAAGGTGAAAGGAGTGGATTTCAGGATCGGCATGGGTGTTGCCATGGAACATGGAGGATCCGACGGCCTCGCGGGACGATATTATCGATATTGCCCGCTGGCGGGTAAGGCCGTCGAAGCAGGTAGCAACTGATGTCATGCGTGCTCGTTCGGCCGGGATTTGGAATGCAACTTCGGGAGCAGTCGGTCCCGATTTCCGCCGTATCGGCGGCGCATTGCTAAATCTCCTGCGGCTGCCCCGGGAACCGAAGTTGCATGCGCGAATTCCCGAACCGTGGCTTTGCCACCGCTATGCTCGGTTCTCCGATATGCTCTTTGTCAGTTGGCCGGCGGCATGCCTTCCGGCGGTCCGCCAATGATCAAAATAGGTCTCACCGTCCTTCGAGCAGGATATGAAGTCTCCAGGGCGGGAACGACAGGGCGAACGATGCGCTCGGGATAAAGTGCAACTTGGGCTACCGTGGGAAGCATGCTGTTTTTGACCGAAATCACGGGAGGCGTATGGCTGGTTGTAAAGAGCGATCGGGAGCTAAGGAGGCATCCACATCGCGCAGGTTAGGCAAGCATATTCACGATTTCTTGACGCTGCAGCGCGTGTTTATCGGGGTTCTGCTGTTTCAACTTCGCAAGATTGAGCAGCTTCCACCGCACTGCCGGCAGTGCTGCCGCCTGCGGCAACCCGATGGCTTCGAAATCGGGCTCCGCATCATGGAGAGTAAGCAGGAACCGCATCGCCCTTTCATCCAATCTTGCAAGCAGGTCACCTGTCAGGCGCAGTCGTGCGTCTTTCAATTCGCTCAGGCTGACAGGTTCGATGGTCATGCCGTCGAACTCTTTTACGAACACTTCTTCAAGTTCCGACAATGACGGCCTGATCAACTCATGCGGGGGGCGGCCAGAGCTTGCGACGTAGATGAGGAAGGTGCGAAACAACGTATCGGTGAGCCCTTCGTTATCGTAGAGCAGCTTCACGTCGAACAGATCGCGCGGGTGCTGACGATCAACCGCTGCGTGAAGCTTGCCGCCAAACAGATCCTCGAAGGAGACGACCTGCATTTCAGCGAAGCCAAACGCCTCGGCCACCCCATCCGTTACCGCCCGCAGTTCTGAAGGGTGCACCGTTCCACGCGCGACCGGCGAGGTCTCGATCTTGATTTCGGTGGCGCCCTGACGGACCAAGACCCGCGTCTCATTGTTGCCGCCGCCGGCGATACGCTGGACGTCAACGCCGCGCAGATTCCCCAGCAGATCTTCGCGAACGCGGTCGAGTGCCGCGTCGATACCGCTGAGCGTCGTTTCCCGATCCTCTATGGGAAGGTAAGTGAGGTCGATATCGACCGATAAGCGGGGCATATCTCGATAGAACAAGTTGATGGCCGTTCCCCCCTTGAGGGCGAAGACATCCTGCCGCGCGATGTAAGGCAACGTTCGAACAAGCAGTTCGACCTGCCGCATGTAACGATCACGCGCCATCTATGTTCTCCTGTGGCACGAGGTCTGCAGGGACCGTAATGCGATAAATCGGGTGGAGCCGGCCGCCTGGGACAAGCGCGCGATCGCCGCGTCCCATGTCGATCCGCGATCTGTCGATATGCTTGAGCCACGCATGGGCATGCTTGTCGGCATAGACGAAGAAAAGGCGTTTCACCTTCACGCTTCGGCACTGCGCCAGTAGGGTGGTCAACAGTTTTGGCCGCAGATTGACCATTCCCTGAAGCATCATGTCGATGCTGTGAAAGCTCTCGTTTTTCGGCAGTTCATCGAGAACTTCCAGGATTGCCCGCTCGTCCGATGACATTTTGATAGGCCATCGCCACGGGCTCATGGCTCGCTCCTCATCATGATCATCGGACAGGCTGAATTCGCTGTTTTCGACGCCGCCGGTCTCTTCATGGAATAGCCCATGACCTCGCCGCACGAACCTGGCATCGGTCGTCAACGTCATAAGCCAGTCAGGGATGTCGGAGCCGTAGAGATACACGCGTGTATCGCCGCCAAGCTGCAGGTAGTGGGAATGGCCGCGCAAACCAAGCGCGCTTAAGCCCCCGACGTGGAACGCATGTCCCATGATCCATTGCGCGGATAACAAAGGAATCTTCCAGCCCGTCATGGCTTCCGACGTTTCTCTTGCCGAGAACGGGCGCCGGTAGACGCCCTTCGCGATCCGCTCAAGCCAACCCTGTTTGATATACGCCGATGCGGATTGCCGTGAGATCGCATGACGTGCTGTCCAAGCTGAGTCGACCAGAAAGCCCGGTGGGACAGACTGGATAAGGTACTTCAGCTTTGGTGTCGATTGTCCATTCATAATAGACGTTCTAGCATGATTTCGAAGTTGTTTCCAGTAGGACTTTATAATGAGCCGTTATTGTCAATCAAGAATAGACAAAAATCGCCGTGTTTGAAGTTTCCTTATCGCTTCCTGCCGACACTCCGGTCAAGATGCCACACCGAACGTCTGGCCGACGCCAAAGGACGGGCTTTCCCAGCATCGGTCCATACCTCGGCTGCGCTGAAGCCTTGGACGACACGCCATCACCCTTCGGCTGTCATCCTTGACGCGTTCATGTCTTTCCAGGAAATAAAGCGTAGCGCCAAGGTCCCGCCCTGGCAAACCGAAGCGGGCAGTTCCCATCCTTCATCTTATCCGGGTAGGCAGGCAGTCGATCTGACCTGCGTGTACCGCTCTCTTGTCTGGCATCCCTAATCCAATCCCGTCCTTGAACGGTCAACCCGCAGGGGTTCGCTAGCAAGCTGCGACCTCTCTGGCTCCGCCGCCGAGGTGACCGCGGCCGGGTCCGGATCAAACGGGCGCCATCGAGCGGGGATCGGCCCCGCCAACGGACGGAGCCTCACATGTCGGATCTCAGCCTCGCACAAAACCACGCACTCGATCTTGCCCGGACCCTGATGGTCCCGGTCACCCTCTTCGAGATAGACGGCGAGATCGGCGTCATGCCTTCCGCCGAGTATGACGGCGACGAGGACGCCATCATCAACGAATACGATCCCTTTGCTTACGGATCGGCTCATTGAGCCGATCACCCCTTCGGGGGAGCGCGTGCCGCTTGCGCTGATGCACGCGCAAGGGAGGCTTCGCCGCGAGGTTTCCCCGCAGATCTGCACGTTGCGAACCGCGCCCTTGCGCGCTTCCATCTTCACGGCCTGGGGCTGATAGCCCGAATAGTCAGGAAACCAAAGGAGGCGATATGGAAAAGAAGGACATCGAGGAGCTGCGCGCCCGGGTGGGATGCGCAGCCGTCCTTGAGCATAAGGGCTTCGCGATAGACCGGAAAGAGAGCACGCGCCGGGCAATCAAATTTCGCCGCGACGACGACATCGTCATCGTGATCCACGACGGCAGGGGCTGGTTCGACGCGCGCTCCGATGCCAAAGGCGATGTTTTCGCGCTCGCAAGCTATCTCCATGGCATCGGCTTTGCCGAGACCCTGGCGGTGGTCGGCGATCTCGTCGCGTTTCAGCCAACCGCACCGACCTCCGAGAAGCCTCTCCGTCAAACGCAAACAGGGGCTTCGGTCGCTGACCGCTGGAACCATAGAAACCGGCCGTGGCGCGCATCGGCGACGTGGAGCTATCTTCAACAGAACCGGGCGCTGCCATGGCAGGTCATCTCTGCGGCGATCCATGCAGACGTTCTTCGGGAAGGCCCATATGGCTCGATGTGGGCAAAGCATGTCGATGAGGCTGGCGCCGTCATCGGTTGGGAGGAGCGCGGTCCGGACTGGCGCGGGTTTTCCACCGGCGGCGCCAAGACGCTCTTTCAGTTTGGAATGAATGACGCTCGTCGGATCTGTGTCACAGAGGCGGCGATCGATGCGCTCAGCCTGACCGCGATCGAGCAGACAAGGCCGGACACGCTCTATGTCAGCACCGGAGGCGGTTGGTCGCCGCTAACCGCGCTCGCGTTGGAGAACTTAGCTTCCGGGGAGGGCGCGTGGCTTGTGGCCGCGACCGACAACAATGTCCAGGGTGAGGTTTTTGCCGATCGCCTGCGCCAGATGGCGGAATGCGCCGGTTGCGATTTCTCGCGGCTGAGGCCAGAAGCCGAGGACTGGAATGAGGAATTGAAGGAGAGGAGGGAGAGAGGAGAGCTGCCGCATACGCGGCCAGCGCATCAAGGGTGAAGCTGGCGCCCGCCTGACGGCGGCCCTTGACCCGCTGCCCGCGAGGCGCCGGCAGAGGAGGAGTGATCAAAGGACTGAAAACAGAGGTCGATCAGGCTTCGCTTCAGTCCCAACCCTGAAGGAGCCGCAGATGTTCGTTTCCCCCGCAATCCGCCAAGCACATCGCAAAGTGTTCGAAGGCGTCGCCAGCCGCCATGAGATGTACGCCCTGTTCAACCGCCACGGCCAGGCGCCGTTCGACGATGATCGAATGAATGGCACGCGCTACGCTGGCGAATGGTTCGAAATTGCGGAAGCCGACCACGACCATATGTTCGAGATCCTGCCACCGCTATTTTACCGCGGTGACATGTTCGCCATGCGCGAGTTTCTGGCCGCCAGCGTCACCAGCGTGTTCTTCGCGCTGGCGATCGATGATCGGTCTCGCTGGTTCCACGGCTATTGCGATCTGAGCGAGCGTCAGTCGCCCGTCCGGATGCGCGCCGAAATAATCGCACGTGAATCCCGCCCGGTCCGCGCCATGAACCGACAGGAAAAGCTCGATCATATCTGGAGTGCGACCGGTGCGGATTTCCGTGGCTATGCCGACAACAGATTTCCAGCGGATCTGCGCAATCGCCAGATCGTGCTCGTCTATCCCTCTGCTCAGGGCAAGGTCTGGAAGCTGCTCGACGACCTGAGCGACGAGGAGATCGCCGCAAAGCTGCCGGTGCAGTTCCGCCTCCTGCCAGAAACCATCGCTGCCTGACGGCAGCCTTCACTTCCAAACCCCCACCATCCGCGTCCGGGCAACACCCGCACCCAACAGCGGGTGTGCTTCGGCGCGCCACCTCACAGGAGTTTTCCAATGGCGCATGACGATCCTTTCACCATCGACCTGTTCGGCACTACAGCTCTCGCATCCGGTTTCGATCTCGGTGTGCCGGGTTTCGCAGCAGACTTCGGGATCGACCCCCGGCCCTCGACACCGGCGCCAGCCGCTCCGGTCCGCAAAGAACCGAAGCCCACACCGCAGATACGGACGAAGGTCAATTTCCGCCTGCAGGGTTCTCGCGGTCTCGGTAAAACCTGGCGCGACCGGGCGCATGACAACATCGCCGCCATCCTGCTGGCCAACGAGATCGAGCGTCAGGGATTACCGGCCCGACCTGACCAGCAGGCCAGATTGATCAAGTTTCACCGGCTTCGGTGCATCGGATCTGGCCAACGGCATATTCCGACGTCCGGGCGACGAGGCGTTTCGCAAGGGTTGGGAAGAGCTCGGTGGCAATCTTGAAAGCGCCGTCGCGGCAGGGGACTACGCATCTCTGGCGCGCTGCACCCAATATGCCCACTTCACGCCGGAGTTGATCGTTCGTGCCATCTGGTCGGGCTTAATCCGCATGGGATGCAAGGGTGGACGCATCCTGGAGCCGGGTATCGGCACGGGCATGTTTCCGGCGCTGATGCCGGAGGCTCTGTCGAGGGTGAGCCATGTCACCGGCATCGAGCTCGATCCGATCACCGCACGCATTGTCCGGCTGCTCCAGCCGCAGGCCAGAATACTCAATGGTGATTTCGCGCGGGCGCAGTTGCCGCAGCATTTCGACCTGGCGATCGGCAACCCTCCGTTCTCCGATCGCACGGTAAAAAGCGATCCGGCCTTCCGCTCTCTCGGTTTTCGGCTGCATGACTATTTCATCGCCAAGTCCATCGACAGGCTGAAGCCCGGCGGGCTTGCCGCCTTCGTTACATCGTCCGGCACTATGGACAAGGAAGACTCTCGCGCCCGCGAATACATCGCCGGCATGGCCGATCTCGTTGGTGCGATCCGCCTTCCCGAAGGCAGCTTTCGCGCTGACGCCGGCACGGATGTTGTCGTCGATATCCTGTTCTTCCGGAAGCGCCACGCCGAAGAGCAGGCTGGCAACGACAGTTGGCTCGATCTCGCTGATGCCCCGGCGGCAGGCCAGGGCGATAGCGTCCGCGTCAACAGGTGGTTCGTTGATCATCCCGACATGGTGCTCGGAAGCCATGCGACCAAGTCAGGTCCCTTCGGTGAGACCTACACGTGCCAGCCGACAGGTGGCGATCTTGAGACGAGCCTGAACGCCGCTATCGAATGGCTTCCGGCGGACATCTACGACGGCGAGGCTTCCGCAATCGATTTTACGCTCGAGGACGAGGTCACCGAGGCGAGGGCAGAGGGGCCCGACGATCCGAAGGTACGCGAAGGCAGCTATTTCATAGGCAAGGCGACGGCCTTGATGCAGGTGGTGGACGGGGTCGCTGTTGCTGTTGAGGTCAGGAAGGGCAAGAATACCGACGGGATCTTTGCCAAGCACGCCCTGATCATCCGAAAGCTGATTCCGATCCGGGACGCCGTGCGTCTGGTGCTAGCTTGCCAAGAACGCGATCAGCCCTGGACCCGGGCGCAGGTCTCGCTGCGCATCGCCGGTCGATGTCAATTTGAGCTTCCGCGCCCGCTATTCTTGGGACGATCTGCGTGCGCAGGATCCCGATGGGATTGTCGAGGTTGGTTCGTCTTTTACCCATGAGTGGCAGATCTCCGCCATCGTGGGGATCATGACAGCAGCATTGTTGCCGCGCTATCTCCCGCGACCGCCGTCGAATTTGGCTGGCTACCGTTCAATCTGAAAAAATTTCTCAGTTCTTGGGCACGCATGGAGGTCGCAAGAGACCAGGAGCTGAGGGTAATGTTGCGGAAGTTTTACGCAAACCGGTACGATACTCCTTAGACATCTGGGGTGCGACTGTCGGCATCGCGGAGACAAGCTGATTTGGTGAAAGGTCACCACGCTGAGCAGGAAGGTCGTCAAAGCGGGCACTGGGTGTTGCGCCACCGACCCCGCTCGTTTCGGACCTGTATGTCCCAAGCACGCGGCCCTGATCTCACGAACAGCCTTTCCATGTCCCTTCGACACGAATCATCTCGTCGAGATTAGAACTCGTATCTAGCATGCGCGCTCCAAAATCCTACTGTCCGGCTTTGCGGATAATCCCCGTAAGAAACTGAGCTATCTCAACGAGATTCCGCCCGCAGGAGCTCATTTTCCAGCTCGTCGCGCGTTCGATTCCTTTCAAGGCGTTCGATTCAAGGTGGGGGCCGGATCGTCGATCAGGGTCCCGTAAAGGGCCTGGAGAAGCTCACGTCGAAACACGTTCCAGCACTCGGTTTAAAGCCTGCTTCAGGGCTCCTGAACCGCCTTTGCCATCGAAATCCAAGAAAGCTTGCTCGTTCAAACCACCCTTGGTCGCGAATTCGCGGCTGAGGTCGAGGAATTTGGTGTCCTTGCCGGCAAGGAGCGCCGTTTCCGAAAGCTCGGCAAAAAGGGGCGCAATATAGGCGCGGCCCTTCTCTTCCGGCAGGCCGTTTTCCGCGAGCCATTCCGTTGCTCGGTGCATGATGCCGAAGTAGGTACCCATCAGCGCGCTCGCGGAAGCCAGAAGGTCATATTCCACCTTGGTTGCGCATTCCACAGCAGTGCCGAGTGCATTAAAGATGGCGGCAGTATTCGCGTCGGGCGGATAAATGGCTGTAACGCCCTTGCGGCGCTCGACGAAAGGCAGTGGGATTGCCTGCGTTAGGAGTACATCGGCGCCGATCCATTCCAAAAGGTTCGGCCGGCTTGTCGCGGCGATGACGCTGATCACCTTCTGGCCATCGCGGAAAAGTAAGGGACGAATGACCTCTTCTGCGATCTGAGGTCGAATCGCGAGCATCACCGTGTCGCAGCCATCGACGATCGCCTGATTGTCGATGGAGACGAGCACCTGTGGAAAATCAGCGGCGAGCTTCGCCGAAACATCCGCGCTGCGTTGGGACATCATTACATGCGGCACGGCGGCGGGCTCGACGAGCAGGCCGCGCACCATGGCATCAGTGATGGAGCCGGTTCCGATGAAGCCGATTTTCGCGGGCAGAGGCATGGTCACTCCGCCGCGACTCGGGAACCAAGGGAAACGTCGGTCGTGTAGTTCTCGCGCAGGAACCGGATAAAGTTGTCCTGGAACTGCCGCGTATGGGCATGAGCGAGATCGTCGGCACGTTCAACGTCCTTCCCCCGGATCGCTTCAAGCATCAGGTTATGTTCGTCGGTCAAAAGATAACCGTCACCGGTACGCTCCAGATATTCGAAGTGCAGGTGCAGCATGCGCTGCCCCTGGTTCAGGAGCCGTTCGTAGAAGGACGCGAGATAGGTATTCTTGCCGGCATAGGCGATTGCCATATGGAACTGCTTGTTGGCCTCCGACATCTTGAGATGCACGTTGGTCTTCACCGCCACCTCAAATTCCTTCTGGCGTTTGGCGATGATCTTCAGGTCCGACTCAGTGCGCAGCGCCGCGGCAAGGCGTGTGTTCATGCGCTGGGCTACGTCGAGTGCTTCAACATATTTCGGGAAGCTTGCCACTTCGATCGGCGCGACGATCGTGCTGCGGTTGGAAAGCGTTACCACCAGGTCCTCGCCAGCGAGGCGGATCAGCGCCTCCCGCACCGGCGAGCGCGACATGTCGAAGCGTTCGGCGAGCGTTGTTTCGTCGAGAAGCTGCCCTGGTGGCAGAGCAAGGGCGAGTATCTCTGCTCGGAGCGTGTCGTAGACGCTCTTCCAGCCGGTGCCACGCACTCGTTTGATTTCAATCTCTTCAGACACTTACGTCCCTTTCCATAGTTCGGGTCATTGGGCCAGAAAAACCACGTGTCGGCAATGTAAAATTTCCGCTTGACTTTGTCGACTGTGAGACGACATAATCTTCCAGTCGACACGGAGACGACATAAAAAGACACTAAGAACGGCCAAAGCCGACGGGTGGAACCGCGCTTTTCACGCGCACAAAAACGGGGAATGCATATGCTTTCGAAGATGATGACGTCCGCACTGCGGGCGACGGCCGCGCTCGCCCTGGTGGCGGGTCTTTCAACCGCCGCCGCTTCGGCTCAGACGACGGAAGGTTACTGGCAGAACGTCCAGAAGACCGGCACGCTACGTTGCGGCGCCGCTGTCGCGCCGCCCTATGTCATGCGCGATCCGGCCAGCGGCGAATATTCCGGCTTCTTTGCCGATCTCTGCCGCGAATTCGCTGAAGTGCTTCAGGTGAAGCCCGAGTTTGTCGATACGACCTGGGACAACATTGTTGCAGGCCTTCAGGCCGGCAAATGGGATCTTTCGCTGGCGCTGAACCGCACGCCGGCGCGCGCCATGGCGGTGCAGTTCTCAATCCCGGCTATGGAATACCAGATATCGCTCGCCTACAATAAGGATAACCCGAAGATTGCAGCCGACGCTGCCTCGATCGCCGATATCGACAAGGCAGACCTCACGATCGCCGTCATGTCCGGGACGGCACAGGACAAGGCGATCTCCGCCGCGGTCAAGACCGCGACTATCCTGCGCCTTCCGACCAATGACGAGACACGGCTTGCGGTCGTGTCACGCCGTGCGGACATTCTCGTCGATGCCTCCGACACCAACCAGCTGTTCACCCAATCAAACCCGGATTGGGCGGTTGCGATGAATCCTACACCGGCGCTCGCCAAGCAGGGCGTTGCTTTCGGCCTGCCCCACCAGCTTTCGGCCGCCGACGTCGAAGTGGTGAACATCTTTCTTGAAGAACGGGTCGCGACCGGCCACGTCGATGAACTGATCCGCAAAGCTGTGGATGAAGTTTTGAAAGCTGGCAACTAAACAGTGCGGGAGCCGCCCCTGGCGGCTCCGCTTCCTGCCGAGAGGAGAGCGCATATTATGTCGGATAACGCACCGCTGGTTAAAATCGAAGGGCTTCACAAGAGCTATGGTGGCGTCGTGAAGGTGCTGCAAGGCCTGGATATCGAGATGAAGGCCGGTGACCGCGTCGTCGTCATTGGTCCAAGCGGCGGCGGTAAATCCACCCTTCTGCGAGTCCTGATGGGCCTTGAGCAGATCGATAAGGGCGCCATCACTTTCGGAGGAAAACCTTACATTTCGGCGAACGGCAACGGCAAGACATCGATCGATGCCAAGGTTCGCCGATCAATCGGGATGGTCTTTCAGCACTACACATTGTTCCCGCACCTCGACGTCATCGGCAATCTCATTCTTGCGCCGGTGAAAGTGAGAGGCGAGAAGAAGGCCGATGCCATGGCGCGAGCGATGGCGCTGCTCACGCGTTTCGGCCTTGCGCAGAAGGCAAATGCCTATCCCGCCCAGTTGTCCGGCGGACAGAAACAGCGTGTGGCGATTGCCCGTGCGCTGATGCTCGACCCCAAACTGATGCTGTTCGACGAAGTAACGTCGGCGCTCGATCCCGAACTCGTGGCCGAAGTCGAGCAGGTGATCCTGCAACTCGCCCAGCAGCAGATGCCGATGGTCATCGTGACGCACGACATGTGGTTCGCCAAGCATATCGCCTCTCGCGTAATCTTCTGCGCGGGCGGTGTGGTCGTCGAGGATGGTCCACCCGAACAGGTGCTCGGCGCTCCGAAGGAAGAGCGCACGCGCGACTTCATCGAGCGGGTGTTCCACATCAAGCATTGAGGGACGGATCATGAACTACAGTTTCGACTTCGCGTCCGTCTTTCGCAATTTCGGACCGCTGTGGGAAGGCCTTTGGGTGACGGTTCAACTCACCGTCGCGGCCAACGCCATTGGTCTGACGCTCGGCTTCCTGCTGGCGCTGCTCGTCATGAGCCGCTGGGCGATGATCAGGCATCCGGTGACCCTGTTCATCGAATTCTTCCGCTGTACGCCGGCAATCATCCAGATCGTCTGGTTCTTCTATTGCGTGCCGATGCTGTTCAATGTGTTCCTCGGATCCGTGACGATGGGCATCATGGCGCTTGGCCTCAATCTTGCTGCTTTCAATGCCGAAGCCTATCGCGCCTCCATACAGGCTGTGCCGAGAGAGCAGCGCGATGCTGGCGTGGCGCTCGGCCTGAACCCATTTCAGCGCATCTTTTACATCGTTCTGCCGACGGCGGTCCGCAACTCGATCCCGGTTCTGCTTACCAACGGTATCGGCATTTTCCAGCAGAGTGCACTGGTCGCCATCGTCGCCGTCCAGGACCTGATGTACCAGGGCAAGACACTCGCCACCCTGACCTATCGTCCGATCGAGACCTTCACCATCGTAGCACTCGTGTATTTTGCCGTCTCATTCCCGGTGTCCCAGATCGTCGGCTATCTGGAACGTCGCCGTGAAATCCTGGCAAGTTGAGGAGAACCGACGATGATGGACTTCAACTTCGCGATCGTGTTCAAGTTCCAGGACGCCCTCCTTCTCGGCCTCTGGACGACGCTCAAGCTGACCTTGATCTGCATCTTGCTCGGCTGCGTGCTTGGGTTTCTGCTGGCGCTTGCCAGAACATCGAAGAGCGCCATCCCGCGGGGCGTTTCCAGCGTCTACGTAGAGTTCTTCCGCGGCACGCCTGTGCTTGTGCAACTGTTCTGGATCTTCTTCTGCCTGCCGCTCGTTCTCGGCGTCGAGCTCTCAAACATGGCATCAGGCATCATCGCGCTGACGCTCTATATGGGTGCCATCACAAGCGAAACGTTTCGCGCGTCGCTGAAATCCGTCGGGCGCGAGCAATTGGATGCCTGCGTGGCGCTGGGGCTTTCTCCCTGGGTGCGGACGACCAGCGTCGTTCTTCCGCAAGCGGTGCTTCGCGCAGCACCAACGCTGCTCTCCAATTGCGTCAGCCTGTTCAAGGAAAGCGCTCTCGTTTCGGCCGTCGGCATGGCCGACCTGATGTTCGTCGGCCAGAACATTTCCAACAATACGGCCCGGCCCGTGGAAGTGCTCACCGTCGTCGCCCTCATCTACTTTGTCATCGCTTTCCCGCTGACGCGTGCCGTCACTGTTATCGAACAACGCATCCTCAAGCGGCTGGCCGTCTGACGCGCCACCCTCTCACGAACACCCGAACGGAGATATTCCATGAAACTCTCAGGCGTCATGCCCGCCCTCGTCACCCCCTTCGATGCCCATGGCCGGATCGACTTCCAGGCGTTCGAAAAACTGCTTGTCCATCTGCGCGAGGCGGGGGTTACCGGCTGGGTGCCGAATGGCTCGACGGGCGAATATTTCAGCCAGTCGATGGAGGAGCGGCGCGACGTGCTCCAGTTCGTCAAGGATTTTGCCAAGCCCGGCGAAATCCTGATCGCCGGCACCAATGCGCCGGCGACGCGCGAAGTCATCGAGCAGACAGCCATGGCTAAGGAGATCGGCTACGACACCGTTCTTCTCGCGCCGCCCTTCTATACCCGCCCGACCCAGAAAGAGTTGATCAAGCACTATGAAACCGTGCTGGCGGCGGTCGACGTCAACCTCGTGCTGTACAGCTACCCGGCCAAGGACGGATCGGACATCAGCTTCGAACTGATGGATCACTTCGCCGATAATCCGCGTGTGATCGGCATCAAGGAAAGCTCCGGCGTGCTGCAGCGGGCGATCGATATCGCTAGCCGCTACGAGGGCAAGATCCAGCTCGTCAGCGGCTCGGACGACATCGCGCTCGATTTTATGTTCTGGGGTGCCGACAGCTGGATCTGCGGTCCGTCGAATTGCATGGCTAAGGCCTGCTGCGACCTCGATCGCACCTACCGGTCGGGGGGTCTCGGCAAGGCCCGCGAGATGATGAAGACCCTCTACCGGGCGATGAACATTCTCGAATCCGGCAAGTTTGTCCAGAAGATCAAATACGGCTGCGAGCTGCAGGGCCTGCCGGTGGGCGAATGCCGTGCGCCGCTTGGTCCGCTGACGGACGAGGAAAAGGCCCAGTTCCGCACGGCCATGGAGCCGATCCTGAACTGGTAAGCCGACTTGAGGCCGAGCGGAAACGCCGCCGGGCCGAACCTGGAGCGAACGGGAGAAAGAGGCCAGCATGACCACCGTGGTTGTCGGCGCAGGGATTATCGGCACGACCCTCGCCTACGAGCTGCAAAAGTGCGGGCGACAGGTCGTCTTGCTCGACAGGGGCGAGGTCGGGCGCGGCGCGTCCTATGGCAATATGGCGTCGATTGCAGTGACGGAGTTCATGCCAGCCTCGCGCCCCTCGATCTGGAAGCAGATCCCCGGATGGATGCTCGACCCGGAAGGGCCGGTTCGTGTCCGTCCCGGCTATATGCCGAAGCTTCTTCCCTGGTTTGCCCGGTTTGTCGCGGCGTCGCGGCCAAGCAAGCTGCGCCAGCTCGAGGCGGAGGGGGCGGCATTGTGCGCGCGCGTCTACGACGACCTTCTGCCGCTGTTGCGCGAAACCGGCCTCGAAGGCGAGTTGACGGACGAGGGTTGCCTTTCGCTCTACAAGGACGAGGCCGAGTTTCGTGCCGACCGCGAGCATATCGAGATCCTTGAGCGCTTCGACTTCCCCCACCAGCGGCTGACGGGCGCGCAGGCACGCGAACTGGAACCGGAACTGTCCGAAGACATCAGTGTCGCGGTTCTCTTTCCGCAGAACCGCAGCCTGCGCGATCCGTTCCGCCTCGTCAGTTGCCTGGCGCAACGGTTCACCGCGCTCGGCGGGGAAATCCGTCGTGGCGACGTGGTCGGGTTCAGTCGGGCCGGTCGCATCACCTCGGTCCAGCTTGGTGGCGGCGGTGAAATACCCGCCGATGAAGTGGCGATTTGTGCCGGCGCCCATAGCGGCTTGCTGTCGAAAATGCTGGACGAGCCGATGCCGCTCGAGACCGAGCGCGGATATCACACGCAGATCATGTCGCCCGGCATTTCCATGCGCCATTCCATCATCTGGCCGGCGCGCGCCTTCATGGTCACGCCAACGGCCGGCGGTATCCGCGTCGGCGGTACGGTCGAGATGGCGGGTCTCGATGCCGCACCCGACTATCGCCGCTCGAAGATCACCGTGCGGCGGGCGCAGACTGCCCTGCCCAACCTGCGTTGCGAGAACTTCTCCGAGTGGATGGGCCATCGCCCGGCATTTCCGGATACCGTTCCGGTCATGTCGGCCTCGGCGAAGACACCGGGTGTCTTCTACGCCACCGGTCATGGTCACCTAGGCGTCACCTATGCTGCCACGACCGCGCGCCTGATGGGCGATCTGATCACCGGCGCACCGCCGCCCATCGACATGCACCCCTACCGTGTCGACCGCTTCTGAACACTTACTTTGTGAGGATACCATGCAGGACAAGCTTTTCATCGATGGCCAGTGGGTCGCCCCCGCCAACGGGGACATGCTTCCGGTGATCGACCCGGCAACCGAAGAGGTCTTTCACCGCATTGCTGCGGCCGGCCCCGCCGCCGCTGACGCGGCCGTGAAGGCGGCTCGTGACGCGTTTGACCACGGTCCCTGGTCGCGACTTTCGGGCAAGGAACGCGCGCAGTATCTGCGTGCGATGGCGAAAGGGATCCGGGACCGCTTGGGCAAACTCGCGCATCTGGAAACGCGTGACAATGGCAAGCCCTTGCCCGAGTCGGAATGGGATCTGACGGATGCTGCCGGCTGCTTCGACTTCTATGCCGACCTTGCCGAGGAACTGGATGGTGAAGTCGAGACTGTTAAGCTTGCCGATGCGCGCTTCGTCTCCAAGGTGGTGCGCGAGCCGCTTGGCGTCGCTGTAGCCATCGTTCCGTGGAACTATCCGCTTCTCATGGCCTCCTGGAAGGTCGCGCCGGCGCTGGCCGCCGGCTGCACCATGATCCTGAAACCTGCAGAGACGACGTCGTTGACGGCGCTGGAGCTCGGAGCGATCGCGCAAGCCGCAGGGCTTCCCAAGGGCGTGTTGAACATCTTGTCCGGCAAGGGATCCGTCGTCGGACAGGCGCTGGTCGAGCATCCGCAGGTCGACAAGATCGCCTTTACCGGCTCGGGTCCGGTCGGCTCGCGCATCATGGCCGAAGGTGCGAAAGACATCAAACGCATCAGCCTGGAGCTCGGCGGCAAGTCGCCCTTCGTCGTCTTTGCCGACAGCGATATCGACAAGGCCGTCGAATGGATCATGTTCGGCATTTTCTGGAATCAGGGGCAGGTTTGCTCGGCCACCTCGCGCGTTTTGGTGGAAGCGCCGCTTTATCCGAAATTGCTTGAGCGACTGGTCGAGGAAGCAAAGAAGATCAAGATCGGCAACGGTCTCGACGAAGGCACGCTGCTTGGCCCGCTGGTCAACAAGGGACAGTATGAGGATGTGCTGCGCCACATCGACCGCGCCGTCGAGCAGGGCGCGACGATTGCTTGCGGTGGCAAGCATGAAGGCTTCGACAAGGGCTTCTGGGTTTTACCGACAATCCTGACGGACATGGCACTCGACAGCGATGCCTGGGTCGAGGAAATCTTCGGCCCGGTCGTCTGCATTCGCCCTTTTGAGACTGAGGAGGAGGCGATCCAGCTTGCCAACGACTCCCGCTTCGGGCTCGCGGCTGCCGTCATGTCGGCCGACGACGAGCGTTGCGAGCGGGTTGCGGCCGCCTTCCGCGCCGGGATCGTCTGGATTAACTGCTCGCAGCCAACCTTCACCGAAGCACCCTGGGGCGGCTACAAGCAGTCCGGCATCGGCCGCGAACTCGGCCGCTGGGGCCTCGACAACTATCTCGAGACGAAGCAAATCACCCGCTTTGTTAGCGACGAGCCTTGGGGATGGTATCTGAAATGACCTTCGACAAGGCGCTCGATATCCTGCTCGTCCATTGTCAGGGCGAAAGTGGCAATGTTCTTATAGATGGCGCGCCCCACATTCCCGGCGCAACCATCCTCGACAAGATGAATCATCTGAACGAGGTGGACGCGTCCCTGCGCCTGTTCCTGACACGCGAACCGCGGGCACAAGTCGTTCATACGACGAACCTGCTTCTCCCCCCGACTCGACCCGATGCGGATGCGGCGTTCATCGTGCTGCAGCCCGATCGTGCTCATCCGATGTCGGGCTCCAACTGCATCTGCGTAGTGACGGCGCTTCTGGAAACCGGCCGGATCAGGATGATTGAGCCGGAAACCCTTGTCCGGCTGGACACGGCAGCCGGACTGATCGTCGCCCGCGCTCAGTGCAAGGATGGGCGCTGCCTGTCGGTCAGCCTCGACAATGTAGCGGCCTTCGTCCAGCAGCTCGACGTCACCATCGATACGCCGAAATGGGGGAAGATCATTGGCGACATTGCTTTCGGCGGGGTGTTCTACGCCCAGATCGATGTCGATCAGGTCGGTTTGCGCATCGTCCCTGAGGCGGCGCGCGCATTGGCGGAGGCGGGGACTGAAATCAAGGCGCTTTTGGCTGATCAGGTCGACGTCCGACATCCGGAAATTCCCGGACTGGACGACATCGCCTATGTGATGTTTCGCGACTATCAACCGGACGGCTCGGTCATCACCTGCACGACGCTGAAGCCGGGCCGGGTGGATCGCTCTCCCTGCGGCACGGGTTCTTCGGCCAATCTCGCTATCCTACATGCAAAAGGGCAGGCGAAAACCGGTGACACGCGGGTTTCACGCAGCATTATCGGAGGCACGTTCACGGCAGAGATCCTGGGTGAAACGACAGTGGGAGGTCATCCCGCCATTTTGCCTCGCATTACCGGTCAGGGCTATGTTTTTGGCCGGCAGCAATTGCGGCTGGACCCGCAGGATCCTTTCGCTCGGGGCTTTGCCCTGTCGGACACCTGGGGTCCACAGGTCGGTGAACTATGAAGCTTTCAGGACATTATATCCTTGTAACCGGCGCGACAGGTGCGATCGGTCAGGCGATCTGCCGCGCGCTCGTGGCGGACGGCGCGAATGTTGTCGTTCACTATGGCCGCAATCGCGCCGCCGCCGAGGCGCTCGTCGAAACGCTCGATGGCAGGGGATGGTGCGTCCCCGCCGGTCTGTCGGAGCCGGCAGGCCCGCAGGCATTGTGGGATGAGGCGATTGCCGCTGCCGGCCGGCTAACGGGACTGGTCAACAATGCCGGCATCCGGTCAGAAGTCGCCATCGATGCGCCGATGGAGGAATGGCAACGGGTCTGGGCGCACGCGATGCGCGTCAATTTTCTATCAGCTGTCGATTTTGTCGAAGCTTGCCATTCAGCACTTTCGCGAGAATGGTGGCGGGCGGATCGTCAATATGGCGAGCCGTGCCGGCCAGCGTGGCTATACGTCCAGCGCCATGGCCTACGGTGCCTCGAAAGCGGCATTGATCAACCTGACCAAATCCATCGCGCTAAGCCATGGGCATGAAGGCGTGACATCGGTTGCGCTGGCGCCCGGCTGGGTGCGCACCGAAATGGCCGAAGCTTTTATTGCCGAGCACGGCGAGGCCGCAGCCTTGGCCGGCATCCCCATCGCCAGGATGGCCGACCCGCAAGAAATCGGCGAGATCGTCGCCTTTGCCTTCCATCCCTCACCAGGCCTCTTTGAACGGCGCTGTGCTGGACGTAAACGGCGGCAGTTACATGAGGTAATGTCCATGCGTTTCAAAGAAAAAGTCGTCATCGTCACTGGCGCCGCAGGTGGTATAGGCGGGGCAATCAGCGCCCGCTTTGCGGCCGAGGGCGCGCAGGTTATCGTCACCGACATGAATGGCGAGGGCGCCGAGGCGACTGTCTCTCAAATTGTGGCTGAAGGTGACTGCGCTCGTGCGCTGGTCAGCGACATCTCCACGGCAGACGGCTGTCAGGCCATCATCCAGAACGTCATCGCGACCGAGGGGCGCATCGATGTGCTTTGTAACAACGCAGGCATCAACCGACGCGGCAATCTTCTTTCGCTGACGTCCGACGACTGGAACTTGAGCTTCGCGATCAATGTCGATTCAATGTTCCACTTGTGCCAGGCGGTTCTGCCCCACCTGATCGAAGCAGGCGGTGGCGTCATCGTCAACACCGCCTCGCAATGGGCCTCTATCCGGCGCCGAACCACATTGCCTATAATGTGACGAAAGCGGCGGTGGCGAGCTTCACACAGAACCTTGCGCGCGACTACGCGCCGAACAAGATTCGCGTCAACGCGGTCTGCCCAGGGGAAATTCACACGCCGATGCTCGAAGCCAGCGTGACGCGGGCGGGACGCACGATTGCTGATCTCGACAGGCTCGTACCGTTCGGACGCATCGGCAAGCCTGAGGAGGTGGCCGCGCTCGTTGCCTTTCTCGCGTCCGATGAGGCCGCCTTCATGTGCGGGTCGCTGGTGGAGATCACCCGTGCCCAGGCGGTCGCCTGACCCCGCCAAGGCTGTAGGTCTGGGCATATAAATATCACGAACAACACGAAGCCTGCGATCATGCCGGCCGAGGTCCAAATCGGATCATCGGCGATGAAGCCTCGATTTCCGCACGGCTGGCCCCCGGCAATTGATATCCATGCCGCAACTTTTCGATCATTTCACAGACCTTCGTTCGAAGCACTCAAGCATTTTCAGTCAGGGCAAAATAGGACATCTGACGCTCCATTCAACCGCTGCTTCCGGAACGTTTTGCCGCGGGACTTTCACCCATCATCGAAGTGCCCTTGGCACTGGCGTCGCCATGAAGCAACAACTCATGATGGTTAGCCCGCGTTGGAATCCTATGCCGCCGAGTTCGGAAGCCGGTCAAAGAGATGCGGATTTCAGGGGCGGTTTCGAAAAAGAATGAGCCTTCGCCGACGCAAACGATCAGCGATCGTCAATGCAGTAGTTGGGCTCTTATCGCCATGACGTACCGCATGAGCCCGGTTTAACACAAACATCGCTGCCACGACGGACGCGGCGCAAAGGAAATCCGATGTCCGCCGCGTTCACTCGATGAACTCGACGATCACCCCTGGCTTGACCATTGCGGCAAGCTCCTCTGCGTCCCAATTCGCGAGCCGCACGCAGCCGTGAGACCCAGTCTTATCGATCAAGGACGGCTCCGGCGTACCGTGGATTCCGTAGGTGGGCTCGGAGAGATCGATCCAGACGGTTCCGACGGGGCCATTCGGGCCACTTGGTAGGGTCAAGATCTTTTTGTTGCCGCCCTGCTGAAAGTTGAGTTTGGGATTGTAGGTGTAGGTAGGCATTCGCGCGACACCTTTGACCTTATGTGTTCCAGATGGCGAGGGCGACTCTTTACTCCCGATCGTCGCCGGGTACACGGCCAGCAACGAACCATCCTCAGCAAAGGCCAGCACTTGACCTGCTTTTTTGCGGGCCTCGATCCGCTTTACCGTGCCTGATTTAGGCGTACCAGGCATTGCCAATGACACCGTCTCGCCAACCGCAAACCGTGCGTTCGGATTGAGCGCTATAAGAAGATCGATATCCATGTGGAATCGTTCGGAAAGTCTTTCTGCAATGCTTGTGTAGCCGAGGTGCTGCAGCTTGGATTGTTCAGCATAATCTTCGGGTATGTTTTCGACGAGTTCCTTGGCATCGTCCTCGGAGATCAAATAGGGCTGAATAGCGGGACTATCGTCTGAAAGTCGCTGTAGAACCACGGGATCCAGCTTTCCATCGGATGGGAGGCCCTGCAAGGCCTCGAAGCCCGCCACCGCCTTGCCGACGTTCTCACCGTAAAAGCCGTCGATTACACCAGGAGATGAACCCGCGCGATCCAGCAGGACCTGAAGACGGACAATGGCGGGGTCCGGATCGGCCGATGCGTCGCTGGGATGCTCTGTGGCGATAGTGCCGAGGGGTGCTTCGTTTACGGCGTCTGGCTCGAGCACGCGGGCGCCTGCCGGGCCACAAAGAGCGAGTGATAGGGATGTTGCGAAGAACACTGTCTTTTTCATAGGCACAGAACCATAAACAGCCGAAGTTGTTCCAAGTGTTTGGAACGAACGAATGGCGGCGGCCGCTTCAGCCGCAATGCCGGAAAAACAAGGACCATCATCATCGATGCTAGACGACTTTATTTGGATGAAAGCGTTTTTCAGCCGCCCCGCACCCGCCGTCGCAATCGATCTGATCGGCGCGCAGTTTACGGTCGCAGATGTTGGCGGACTGATCGCCGAAACAGAAGCCTATACCGACAAAGATCCAGCGTCCCACAGCTACAAGGGCGAGACCGTTCGAAACCGGGCGATGTTCGGTCCGCCGGCGAGCGTGTACATTTACCGTTCCTACGGAATCCACTGGTGCCTGAATTTTGTCTGTGAGGCGGGAAGCGCCGTCTTGATCCGCGCCTTGGAGCCCACAACAGGGTTGGACCTCATGCGGCAACGCAGACGCGTGGACAATCCTGTTCTGCTCTGTTCCGGTCCCGGCCGCCTCTGCCAGGCGCTCGCGGTTGCGGGACATCTCAACGGCCAATCCTTGGCTGACGATCCATTCCAGCTTGCGGTCCCCACAGAGCCACAGATGGTATCCGCCGGGCGGCGTATTGGCATTTCAAAGGCGGCTGATATGCTTTGGCGGTTTGGCGCCAGGGGCTCGCCATTTTTGAGTAAGAAGCTGTGAATGATTATCTCGGCGCCGTCCGTTGGAAATCCGCTGGCGAGACCGATATGACAGTTACGATTCAAGTCGAACCAGCCGACGCGAAGCGTCGTTTGGCGAACGTTGGACCAAAACCGACCAGAGGCGGACTTCTTGGCACACAGGGCAGGCAGCGCTGATCTACCATTGCATGGCGGGCGAGTGCCGAAATGGCTCGGTGACCGGATGACACGTCTTGGTGCCGTCATTACAGAGGCCATTGTCCAGCACTATGGGCGTGATGAGTTTCTGCGGAGACTGGCAAGCCCATTCTGGTTTCAGTCCTTTGGCGCCGTCATGGGGATGGACTGGCACTCTTCCGGTATTACCACCAGTGTGATTGGCGCTTTGAAGCGAGGTTTGACACCCTGTCCGGCGAGCTTGGAATTCACGTCTGCGGCGGCCGTGATGCGCAATCACGCAAAACTCCCAATGAGCTGGCTTCCATTGGCGACCGCGTTGGTATTGACGGGCTGGCGCTGGCCGCCACAAGCCGGCTTGTTGCGAAGGTTGACAGCGCGGCTGTTCAGGATGGTTATGACCTTTATCTGCATGGTTTTGTCGTCACTGACGACGGCAAATGGGTCGTGGTTCAACAGGGAATGAACGATGATCGCCGACAGGCTCGCAGCTATCACTGGCTGTCCGAGGGACTGACCAGGTTCGTCGATTCTCCCCATGCCGCCATCGAGGGCAAAGAACAGGGGAAAATCGTCAATCTTGCCGACCACCGTGCCAAACCGTCACGCGACGGGCAGTTGGACCTGCTTGCTTCGTTAGGACCGGACAGGATCGTGCGCTTGTCGCCGAGTTTGACAACATCACCACCCTCGGCGGGCTTGCAAATTTCAACTCCGGCGACTTCTTGTTTGTCTGAGCGCTTGGGGGAATCAGACTTGTGTGGTGTCTTTTCAGTTAAGCCGGCGGACGTTCGTGCTTGCTCCGTTTTTTGCCGGCGAAGGCGAGCATACGTCGCGCGTAGAATTTCGTGGTGATGGCGCCCACGGCGCCGATGAAGGTTGAAGGTAATGAGGCCGGACTGAAACAGATTGAGCCCGAAGCCGACCTGCAGCATCAGCGGCATAAGGAATGGTACGGCGCCGGCCGAAATGCGAAGCAGGACGCTGCCAATCGAGGCGGCGCGGAAGGCACCGTCTTCAAGGGTAGCGAGCGTGCCAGCCGCCACCGAACCGATGCCGACCGCGGGCGACAGAGCCGGCAGGTTGATCAGGAAGATCCAGTGCCGGAAGATATAGGTAGTGATGAAGCCGCCGAGCGCCGGGATCGTCAGTACAGTCATGGCCGGAGCGAGCTCGTTGCGCCTGGGTGCCAGGCATGCAGACATTTCAGTGGTCCGATTACACCCAATCACCCGGGAAAAAGTATACGGGCACCTACGCCATGTTTCCGCACATGACGATCACATCCCGGCGAACCCTTGAACGTTTCAGCGAATATCCGTGAATTTCCGAATCTGGTCGATGATGGCGATCTCAGTCGGCAACCGTTCCATCGAGCTTGCGCCATAAAAACCGTCGCAGCCTTTGGCGTGTTTGAGCACATAGGCCGCGTCGTCAGGCATGGCGATCGGTCCGCCGTGGCACAGCACGATGACGTCCTTGCGTACCGATCGCGCGGCCTCTGACCACGCGCCCACCTTGTCGACGCACTGGTCGAGGGTCAGGGCCGTTTCGGCCCCGATTGTGCCACCGGTCGTCAGGCCGAGATGGCAGACGACTATATCGCCGCCGGCGTTGGTCATCGCGACTGCATCATCAGCGCTGAAAATATAGGGCGTCGTCAGCATGTCCTTGGCATGCGCACGGGCGATGGTTTCGACTTCAAGATGAAAACCCATGCCGGTTTCTTCGAGGTTGGCGCGGAAAACTCCGTCGATCAGCCCGACCGTCGGGAAATTCTGGATGCCGGCGAAGCCCAGGGTCTTGAGTTCATCGAGAAACAGGTCGGGCAGCATCAAGGGATACTGTGATGCCGCAGGCTGCCAGCTTACCCTCGACCATCCGAAGACTGAGCGGAACCCGGAAATTGAGCCCGCGACGTGATGCGGGCTCAGGCCGCCGGAATGGCTCCGCGCCGCAACCGCCCCTGTTCACATCGATTTTCCAGAAGGACAGCAGGCCCCCCGGTGAGGGCTGATTAGACCCATCGGGCCTGTTTCATGCCGCCAATGCCAGGCGCGGCTTTTATCTGCGCCTGCGTTTCCGGTCCTTCACCATTTTTCATCCAGCCGTTGAAGCACGACAAAAAATGACGGAACGAACAGTACGGCAAGGCATGTTGATGCGATCCTAATAGGTGCCGAGCTTGACGTGAGACGGTGACAGCGAATTGAAATATGGCAGGGACTTTGCCCAGTCCGTCAGGTCCTCCAGTTGGCCGGCCGCCGCAAAGGCCGGATTGTAGATCAAGTCCATCGAAAATGCGTCGGGCGCCTGCCGCCGGCAATCGCAGTTGCGAATTTCTGCACCAGCGCCGAGAACGGCACCTCGGTCATCGCGCCGTGCGTCACAATCATTCCTCCAAGATCGTCCCGGGTTGGGCGGACCATGCAAGCCTGCTCAGGTGAATCGGTGTCTTCGGCTATTCAAAAGGCGATGCAGTTTGCTTCAAATGGAGCGAGGAGCCTCCCCAGCGGGGCCATGCCGAGTTGCGTTGCGTCTACGGATTGTTCCTCCGCGGTGAGATTGACGATCCAGGTAGTTCTACCGACCACCGTCTTTATCATGAACGCCATTACTTTACCGGGATCGGACGAGGTGACGGCTTGCCAGTTTTGCCCGGCAAGTTCCGCCAGCCCTTTGACGACGGCATGGAGCGGCCGCTTGCCGCCTTCTTCGATGGACTCATGTCGTCCAGTATAGAGGCCAAACGGGCCGGTGAGGGCTGACAGCGTCAGGGTTTCGAGACTGGCATCCAGCACTGATGCAACATAACCGGCGGCGAAGGCGGCGGCGAACTGGCCGTTATGGCGGGGGTCGCAGCTGGCCATCGGGATGCGGGCACCGTCGGGGTTATCCATCGTGCGGCTGCCATAGGGGTTCTGGCGCATGGGGATGGTCGAAGGGCCGAGGCGGTAGGGTTTGTTACCGTAGATGGCGCGGACGGATCTCGTGATGAAGGGCAGAGATTCGAGCGTCTGCATGACGCTGATATCGTCGGCGGCGTGGACGATCGGGTTGGTGCAGTGGCTGATGAAATCGAGGTTTTCGGCGGGCACGCGCTTGCGGTTGAGCTCGGTGAAATAGGAGAGCATGCCGCCGCCCAGCCGAATGCCGGGGAAGGCTTTCGATGCGGCTGCGTAGACGTCTTCCAGCGGCGGGCAGTCGGGCCACCTGCTGCCGGGTGGGGTCGATTGCCGGTCGACGGAGGGGCAGACCATGATGGCGTCGGGTGCGAAACCGGCAGCGCGCATCCAGCCGGCGACTTCCTGCATTTCCATGTCCAGCGGGCGCTGGCAGGGGACGGCGATTTCGAGCGTCGTCATACCGGTGTGAATGGCGGCAATCTGAGCGAAATCTCGGAAGGCCGCCGCGTCGTGGCCTGCCGTCGGGTCGAAATGAAAGAGCAGGTCCTGCACCTTTGGCGCATCGAATCGCTGGAGGGCGGCGAGGCTGGCCTTGGCTTCCTCGGGTGTCATCAAGAGGCCGATGGCCGGCATGGTGCCGGTGGCGATGCCGGCGGTGAGGCGGATGACGCTGGTTCTTCCGGTTGCGGCCGGAGGATTGTCGGAAGCTGGGCGGCTGTCAATGACGGTCAGGGTGATCTGCTGGGCGACCGGCCCGTTTGCCGGGATTTGGTAGGGCCAGGGCAGGGCGAGCGGGCGGACATAGGTCTTGTAGGAGGCATCCGACCAATTGCGCTGGTCTTCCATCTCGAACGTATCGCCTTCCATGCGGCATTCGACGCTGACGCCGGGGAGCGCGGTGTGGGTGATGGCGCGCATGTCCTTGAAGGGTTGCCAGGGGTCAATCAAATCGGGGAGTTTCGTGTTTTCGACGGCGCCATCGACATGCTCGACTGTGACCGGTGTGCCGGCGACGCCGACGATCGGATGAAGGATGCAGAAGCCGCAGCGGTTGGTCTCGAAGCCGGTGGCAGAGAGTGCCTCGCCCTTGAAGGTCAGCTTGCCATCGGCGGTGCCTTCGATCGAGGCGGTTATGTCGAGAACCGTGCCGCCCGGGCCTTTGCAGCGGGCGTTGTAGGAGACGGTGAAGCCTATCCCAGTTTCCGTTACGGCAAGAATCGACAATGCCGGATCGTAGGTACCCCAGTCGCGGTCGCGGACCAGATAGGAGATCGCGCGCAGAACCTCGACGCCGTCATAGGTGATGGCGCGCAGGTTGCCGCCGGCCAGTTGCACCGTCAGTTTTCCGGCCTTGAGGAGTTGCGGGGCGGATTCGGCTTGCGCGGTGCCGTAGAGCCTGAAGGCAAGGTCGGCATCCATCATTTCAGCAAAGTCCCGATCTCGACGGTGGCCTTGGAGGCGGCGCTTTGATAGGCGGCTTCGACCAGCGCGAAGGTCTTCAGATTGTCGGCGCCTGAGGTGGAGGTTTCCTTGTCCGCAATCAGACTGTCGGTCCAGTGCTGCTGGATGGCGTAGACGCTTTCCTGGATATTGTGCCAAGGGCGTGACGCCCAGGGGAGAAGCGCCGGGGCGACGTCCGTGTTGACAGTGCCGCCGGCATTGGTGACCTGCAATTCGTAGCCCTGCGACAGGCGGATCGAGCCTTCGGTGCCGTCGATTTCGATCAGCGTTTCCGGAAAAGGCTCGACGGACTGTTTCGTGGCATAGCTGACGTCGACGACGGAGGTCGCGCCGCTCTCATGGTCGAGCAGGATGGTAGCAACATCCTCGCCGTTGATCTTCGGGTTGACGCGTTTCGCGCGTGCGGTCAGCGAGGTGACGTCGCCGAGGATATAGCGGGCGATATCGAGCGTATGGATGCCGAGGTCCTCGATGATGAAGCGCTTGCCTTCCGCAAGATAGGGCTGGCCGGAGAACACGTCGTAGCCGGAGCGGAAGGAGAATCGACCCCAGAACGGCGTACCGATGGCGCCCGAGTCGAGGGCCTTGCGCACGGCCTGGATGGGTGTCTGCCAGCGGAAATTCTCATGGATCATCAACGGAATGCCAGCCGCATTGTAGGCTGCGACCATGGCCTTGGCGTCGGCGAGAGTCGGGGCAAAGGGCTTCTGGCAGATGGCCGGGACCTTATGGGCGGCGGCCAGTTCGACCAGGACGCGGTGGCTGTTGACGGTGGTAGCGATATCGACGAAATCGAAGCCGCCATCGGCAAACATCTGTGTCGCATCGCTGTAGCGGCGCTCGATGCCGAACCGGTCGCCGACGATCTTCAGGCGTGCTGGGTCACGGTCGCAGATCGCGACGATCGTGACGCTGCTGACGTCCTTCCAGCCGTGCATCTGGTTGACGGCGAAGAAGCCGCAGCCGACGAGGGCGCCCTTGAGGTGTGGCATGTGGTTTCTTCCTTCGAGAAAGGCCCATTTCCAAGGCGGACCTGGGTTACTGCATATTCTTCACGGTTACGGGCGGTGGCTTCCCTCTTCTCCCCAGCGGGGAGAAGTGCCGAGCGACTGCGAGGCGATGAGGGGGCTCCGGCAGCGCCGGAGCAGGAAAAGGAGCGCCTGCGGCGCCCGCTCATCCGGCCCTGCGGGCCACCCTCTCCCCGCTGGCGAGAAGAGGAACCGATTATCCCTTCTTCGCCAGCTGCATCAATGTCACCTGCTGCTGCAAGCGGCGCTGGGCCTGATCTACCACCACGGCGACGATGATGACGATACCCTTGATGACCATTTGCCAGAAGGAGGAAACGCCCATCATCACCAGACCGTCGGAGAGGATGCCGATGACGAAGGCGCCGATGATGGTGCCGCCGATCGTGCCGCGCCCGCCGGACATCGAAGTGCCGCCAAGCACGGCCGCGGCAATGGCATTGAGCTCGAAGGAATTACCGGTGGCCGGATGCGAGGCCATCAGCTCCGAGGAGATGACGATGCCGACGATGGCGGCGCAGAAGCCGGAGAACATGTAGACGAACATCTTCACCCGGTCGACGCGGATGCCGGACATGCGGGCGGCGCGCTCATTGCCGCCGACGGCGAAGATCTGCCGGCCGATCGGCACATATTTGGCGACGTAAGCCGCGCCGAGCGCCACGACGATCAGGATCCAGATCGACACCGGCAGGCCGATGATGCGGCCGGAACCCAGAAAGCCGAAGCCGGTGGTGGCAAGTTCCGGCTTGCCAACGAGATTCGGGAAGGTCTGGCCGTCGGATGACAGCAGGGCGAAACCGCGGGCGACATAGAGCGTGCCGAGCGTGGCGATGAACGGGGCGACGTTGAGCCTGGTGATCAGCAGGCCATTGACCGCGCCGATGACAACGCCGACGGCGAGCGTGATCAGGCAGACCTCGACGACGTTGAAATACATCGTATAGCCGATCTGCAGGTCGATACCGTTGAGGATCAGACCGCCGGCGACCATGCCGCAAAGGCCGACGATCGAACCGACCGAGAGATCGATGCCGCCGGTGATGATGACGAAGGTCATGCCCATGGCAAGGAACGCGTTGAGCGCCACATGCTTCGACATCAGGATGATGTTGGCCGCCGACAGGAAGTTCGGCGCGAAGACCGAGAAGAAGGCGATGACGGCGAAGAGCGCAATGAAGGTCCTGAGCTTCATCAACGTCAGGAGAATGGAGCCGCTATCGGCTGCCGGTGCTTTTTCGGTCGCGGTTGCGGTGGTCATCACGCAAGTTCCCCAATAATTTTGTGTTCAGCCGACTTGTGTCCCTCGGAGGCAGCCTTGACGATCAGCTCTTCGGTCGCCTCGGCCCGAGCAAGGATCGTCGTTACCTTGCCGTTGCTCATGACGGCGATCCGGTCCGACAGCGCCATGACTTCTTCCAGGTCGGAGGTCGAGAACAGGATGGCGAGGCCTTCGCCGGCGAGGCGGCGCATGGTGCGGAACACGTCGGCCTTGGCGCCGACATCGATGCCGCGGCTGGGCTCGTCCATGAGAAGAACCTTCGGATTGGTCATCAGCGCCTTGCCGATGACGACCTTCTGCTGGTTGCCGCCGGACATGGAGGTGACGTCGAAATCCGGGTTCGGCGCCTTGATCGAAAGGTTGCGGATGGATTCCCTGATCGCAGACTGCTCCCGGTCCCCTGCGATGTGAAAACCGAATCTCACGAACTTTTCCAGGCTTGCCAGTGTCAGGTTCGCGGCGATCGACAGGACCTGTACGAGGCCTTCGCGCTGCCGGTCTTCCGGGATGAGGGCGAGGCCCTTGCGGATACGGGTCGAGGTATCCTTCGCGACGATCTCTTCGCCAGTGACGAATATCTTGCCGGTCGAGTGGGCGTGCTGGCCGATGACGCATTCGAAGAACTCGCTGCGGCCGGCGCCCATCAGACCATAAATGCCCAGCACTTCGCCAGCTTTCACGCTGATCGACAGGTGATCGACGGCAAAGCCGCCGGTCTTGCGCGGCAGGCAGATGTCTTCGGCGCGGAAGGCTTCCAGGCCCAACTTGTGATCGACGGACTTGGCGAAGTCCTTGGCATCGGAACCGATCATCGAGCGGACGATCCATCTGGTGTCAATGTCCCTGACCATAGCCTGGCCGGTGATTTGGCCGTCGCGCAGGACGGTGATGTAATCGCCGATACGCATCAACTCTTCGAGGCGATGGGAAATATAGACGATCGCCACGCCATGTGCCTTCAGCTCACCGATCACCTTGAAGAGGATGTCGACTTCGGCGGCGGACAGCGCCGATGTCGGCTCGTCGAGAATGAGGATGCGGGTATCGAGCGAGATCGCCTTGGCGATTTCAACAAGTTGCTGCTGGCCGATCGGCAAGTCCTCGACCATTGTTTCGGCGCTGATGCCGGCATCGAGCTTGTCGAGGAAATGATTGGCCTTTTCGACCTGCGCCTTGTGGTCGATGCCGCGAATGCCGCGGGTGATTTCGCGCGTGGCGAAGATGTTTTCGGCGACGGAGAGATTGCCGAAGAGGTTCAGTTCCTGGAACACCATGCCGATGCCGTGCTTTTGGGCGTCGGCGGGTGAGTTGAAGTCGACTTCCCTGCCGTCGAGCAGGATGCGGCCGAGCGAGGGTTTCTCGACGCCGGCGATCATCCGCATCAGCGTCGACTTGCCGGCGCCGTTTTCGCCGACGAGAACGTTGACCGCGCCGCGCTTCAATTCGAGGCTCGCATGCTTGACCGCGACGATGCCCGAATAGACTTTCGTGACATCGTCGAGTTTGAGAATGGTATCGTGAGCATCCGCCGCCATGTCAGCCGCCGATCGTGATGGTGGCGGGCGTCAGAAGCGCCGGCTGGCCGGTGGAGGGCAGCGGATAGGCGCCGAGTGCTTGCACCTTCTTGCCCTCAAGCCCTTCGCGCGACAGCTTTTCAAGCGTCAGGCCATTCACGTGGATATTGAACGCCTTGCCGAATTCGGCCCACTGGATCTGGTTCTTGAATTCGTTGAAATTGACGAAATCGAGGCTGTCGCGGATCGCGGTGCCCTTGATGACCGGACCGATCTGGATGCGCACATCCGCCTTGCCGTCACCATCGACATCGGTGTCGAGATAGGCAGCGCGCGATTTCGTTTCAGCCTTGATGATCGTGCCGGCGACCTTGGCAGCGAAAGTCCACGGAGCCGTGCCGTCCTTTTCCTTGTGGCCGTATTTTGCGGCGGCGGCATCGAGATCGGATGCGGTGAGGCTCGAAACCTCCTGGAACGGACCGGCGCGCTTTTCGAGGAACGGGATGACTTTCCGATCCCAGATCTCGGCGACCTGGCGATCGGGGTTGAACCCGCCGCTCGCCGCTTCCGCAGCCTCTTCGGCGGTCGGGGTCTTGATGATCTTGCAGCCCGGAAGCGCCAGCGCGATGGCAAGCGTAAAAAAGGCTGCAGCCCGGAACATCGGCATGAAATTCAACTCCGTCACATGAAAAACAGCACGCAGGGCGGAGACGATCAGCCCCGCGTGCATCCTTCGAAAGGATCAGTTGGTCAGCGCGAAGGTTTCGAGCTTGGCGGAATTCTCGCCGTTGATCAGCACGCAATCCATCAGCTGCTTTTCCTCAGCCGGGCCCTTGCCGGTCTTGATGAACGTGACTGCCTGTTCGACCGCCATCTGGGCCTGGGCGTAAGCCGGCTGCAGCACGGTCGCCTTGATGCCGCCCGAGGCGATCGAATCGCGCACGTCGTTGGAACCGTCGAAGCCGACGACGATCACGTCCTTGCGACCGGCAGCCTGGAGGGCTGCGATCGCGCCCATGGCCATCGTGTCGTTGCCGGAAATGACGCCCTTGATGTCCGGATTAGCCTGCAGGATGGTCTCCATCTTGGAGTAACCTTCCGTCTGGCTCCAGTTGGCCGACTGCTGGGCGACCATCTTCATGTCCGGATATTCGTCGATGATGTCGTGGTAGCCCTTCGAGCGGATACCGGCATTGAGATCGGCTTCGCGGCCGAGAAGCTCGACATAGTTGCCGGCTTCGCCCATCAGCTTGACGAACTCTTCAGCGCCGAGTTGGGCGCCCTGGTAGTTGTTGGAGACGATCTGCGAGACGGCAACGCCGGTGGCGTTGATTTCGCGGTCGATCAGGAAGGACGGAACGCCGGCATCCTTGGCTTTCTGGACTGCGGCGATAGAGGCTTCCGAGCCGGCATTGTCGAGGATGATCGCCTTGGCACCACGGCCGATGGCGGTGTCGATCAGTTGGCTCTGCTTGTTGGCGTCATCATCGTGAACCAGAACGAGGGTTTCGTAGCCGAGTTCCTTCGCTTTGGCTTCGGCACCGACGGCTTCTGCCTTGAAGAAGGGGTTGTCGTGCGAGGGCGTGATGATGGCGATGAGATCGGCGGCGAATGCCGGCATGGCGACGCCCAGCGAAAGGGCGCTGGCGAAGGCGGCGAGGGTCAGTCTGCGTGTCAGTTTCATGTGGTTCCTCCCAGGTGAATTGATCGGCTCTGTTCCCGGTGGAGCCGATGGTTGACAGGGCTTTGAAGCCCCATGCCGGTCAGGTGATGCGCCGGATGCTTTCGGCGATCTCCTCGGGTTCGAAGACTCGTCTCCAGTCGTCGCGCATCAGCGCGGGGATACCGAATTCGATTGCCTTGTTGCAGGCATCGGAAAACACGCCCTGGACTTCGCCGAAAATCACGGCGCCGAGCACGTTCATGTGGCCGAGCAGGAAGTCGCGGGCAGCCTCTTCCGGCACACCACGCTTCACGCACTCGTCCATGGCCTGCTTCATGACGACCAGCAGCGAGGCGGCAACGGTTTCCGAAAGTCCGGGCTCCAGGATCGCCATCTGCTCGACGGTGACGCGGTGCGAACGCATGACCGGCGCCCAGATTACCTTGGCGATTTCCTCGCCGAGACCATAGGTCTCTTCCGGTCCCTGCATCAGGGCAGAGACGATATGCTGCTTGGCGAACAGGCCGCCGAAATGATCCTTCTTCGCCTGCATATCCGTCTCGTCGTTGAAGATCGGCGGATGGCAGGGATGGGTGACGAAATAGGTGAGATCGGCGCGAACCGGGAGATGGCCTGCAAAAGGAGCCGCTGCGTCGAGCGCCACGATCATGGTGCCGGCTGCGAGCTTGTCGACGATGCCGGTCGCGACCTTGCCGATCGCCGTATCCGGCACGGCGAGGATGACGACATCAACACCGGACAGCGCTGCATCGACAGCGACGCAGAACAGGCCGAGATCGTTTTGAAGCCGCGCCTTGCCGGCATCGCTCACTTCCACATGGCGCACGTCGAAGCGCGAGCCCTTGAGGTTCTTGGCAAGCCGGTAGCCCATTTTGCCACCAGCACCGAAGAGTGCGATCGAAGTCATGTTTCCTCACTGTGTGTTTGTTTTGACGACTTATAGTCAACTGGTATGATGAGTCAATCAGCATATCATCTGATGAAGTGATTTTTTGAACCGTAGCGGTCGGGGAAGGGCGCGCCCAAGCGCCATCATTCCTGTGACAGGCACAGGAATGATGGAAAACTGATGCGAGAAGCCAATCGGGGGTTAGCCCTGCAAGCCATCCCTGATCTGTGAGAAATATCCGTCCGACCCGACCTGTCCGCCTTTGAACGCGATCTGCAGGCCATTCGTCGGGGCGTGGGTTCCGTGGGCGGTGCAGAGCGGGGACCCAGGTGTCTGGGGGAGGGGCAGGAGAGTGGTCAGCGCCTGGACGTGCAGTTCCTTGAGCGCATGGCTGGAGGTGTCGCCGCCGGCGATGACGGCGCGGGTGAGATGCTGCTCCTCGATAAGGCGACGCAGGATCGTGCCGAGCAGGCGGCCAAGGCGGTGACGGCTGCCGGGAATCCGGTCGATGTCGCCGCCGCGATCGGCCGAGGGACCAAGCGCCGTGTTGAGGATGACGCTTTCGCCGCGCTTGAGCCCTTCGAGGCCGGCATTGACGGCCTTCTCCAAGGTGGCGTTGCTGTTTTCGCCGAGCAGTTCCAGCGGATCGAGGTTGACGCCGGCAAAGCCGTTTTGTGTCGCATGACGGATCTGCCGCTCGGTGGTGGGCGAGACGCTGCCGGAGACGACGGCGATGCGGTCGGCCTTGCCGGGGAGAGGGAACGCTGTCGGGCCATTGACCAAGCCGGCGGAATTCCAGGCCGTGAGGAGCGCATACTCGACGCCGGAGGAGCCGGCGACGAACCAGCCGCCTTCACGTTTCAGCCGCCACAGCTGACGGCCGGCATGCGCCTGGCTTTCCGGGCTGTCGACATCGAACAGCACCATGCCGTCGGCCGTCTCGCAGAGAGCATCGATACGCCGATCCGTGTCGGCGGCGGCAAGTATGGAGAGATCGACCAGTTCCGTTTTTAACGCGGTCTGATCCTTCATGTGCAAACGTAGGTCGGCTTCCGCCATGGGCGTCACCGGATGGCGGCTCATCACCGGGTGACGGTCGATGCGGTAGACTTCGCCCTGATAGGCGGCGAAGAGATGGCCGAAGGTGGTATAGCGCTTCAGCTGTGGCGCCCCGACGAGAACCGGAACATAAGGCTGACGAAACAGCGCCTTACCGATTTCGACGGCCTTGCCGATATTGCCGACCTTGGGGCTCGAGTCGAAGGTCGAGCAGACCTTATAGTGGCAGATGGCGGCATTCAGACTCTTCAGCCAGCGGAAGGCCGGTGTCAGGTTTTCCTCCATCCAGTCCGGCGTCTCGCTGCGGCTGGTGCCGGCAAGGCCGATGGTGCGGCAGTGGCCAAAGCGCTTCAGAAGGGGTTCATCCGGCACTTCCATAAACAGCACGGTCTCGACGCCATTGGCGGCAAGCGCTTCCATGACATCAGTCGAGCCCGTCAGGTCGTCGCCGTAATAGGAGAGAAGAAGATTGTCTTGCACGGTCATGAACATCACTCGCTTGCACTGGCGAATTTCTTGAGGGAGGCGGCAAGCTCCAGATGGTCCTTCGCGTAGGTTTCGAGCGGAATATCGGCGACCGCCGCTTGCCACGCCTGTTGTACCGCGCGCACGCCGGCTGCTGGACCGCCGGGATGGCTGACGATGCCGCCACCACAGAGATAGAGCAGATCGGTGGTGCGGCCGGTGCGGCGATAGGTTTCCGGCGCCTGACCGCCCCATTGGCCGGAACCCGCGACGGGAAGGGCGCAGTCGGATTGTTCGAACAGCGGCGTGGTGACGGCCTTGAAGCTTTCGACGAAACTGTCGTCCGGCTCCCAGTATTTGACGCCGATGCCGTTGATCTGGAACTGATCAACGCCGAGAAGCCGCCAGAACTGCTGCCAGACCTTGAAATCGAAGCCGATGCCGGGATGGCGGGTGAGCACGTCCCAGCCGTTGCGATGGGCATGCAGAACCAGCCCGGAACGCTTGCGCAGGAACGCCATGCCGCCCATGCCGATGGAGTTGATGTTGACCACGGCGCAGTTGCCGCCGGCCTCAAGAACAAGATCATGGTTGCGCATCATCTCGTCGGGATCGGTCGCCGAGATGCCGAAGGCATACATCAGCTTCTTGCCCGTCTTCTGCTCGTGATCGAGGATTTTCGGCATGATGGCGGCAACGCGCTCGCTCAAGGCCGAATAGGCCGGGCTCATCAGTTTTTCGTCGTCCTTGATGAAGTCGACGCCGGATTCGATCAGTTCGCCGACGAGTTCCGCTGTCTCGTGCGGACGTAGCCCCAGCGCCGGCTTGACGATGGTGCCGATGATCGGTCGGTTGTAGACGCCGGTGAGCCTGCGGCTGCCGGGCAGGCCGAATTGGGGCCCAAGATAGGCGGACTTGTATTCCTGCGGCAGTTTCAGGCCGACGACGCGCAGGCCGGTCATGCCGCGGATGGAAAATATGCCGCCGACGGCGATGGTCATCAGTGCCGACAGGTCCGTGCCGATGGCATCGAGCGGGAAGGCGACATCGACTTCGGCGCGGCGGATCGGACCGTGGCCTGCCGGTGCTTCGGGCCAGCTCGGGCGCTCCGCATCGGCCAGCGGGTGGATGGCAAGCAGGCGCGCGGCAACGCGCGCCTTCAGCTCCGGCGTCTCGCCGGGAACAGGCACGAACGTGCCGGTCGACTGGTCGCTGGCGATCTTTTCCGCCATGGCCTCAACGCTGCCAGTTGTTTCAATTCTGTAGGTGACGATGATCATGATCGCGCAAAATCCTCCCGGCGTGGCAATTCCCGGCCAGTTCCGGCTGGCGCGTTTTCGTCAACTGGTATAATGAGCATATCAATTAAGCAAGAGGAAGCTTGCATCAGCAACGATGAATGTGGACGATGAGCGGCGCACGGCAAGGCATCCATTTCCTTCACAAGCGTAGCGGTGCATAAAGATTGCGATGATGAAGCAGCGAGAAACCATGGGCCAGCAGACCGAACAGATCGTCCGCCGCAAACTGTCCGACGAGGTTTTCGCGCGGCTGAAGGCCATGATCACGTCGGGAGAGCTGCAGCCCGGCGATGAAATGCCGTCCGAGCGGGAACTGATGGAACGCTTCGGGGTTGGGCGCCCGGCGATCCGCGAGGCGATGCAGGCTTTGGCCGGCATGGGGCTGGTCGTGATCTCGCATGGCGAGCGGGCCAAAGTGTTGGAACTGACGGCGCAATCGATCTTCCGGCAGATGGACATGACCGCGAAGATCATGCTGGCCAAATCGTCGGATTCGCTGGAGCACCTGAAAAGCGCCCGCATCTTTTTCGAGCGCGGCATGGCGAGGGAAGCGGCGCTAAAGGGCGAAGCCGGCGACATCGCTGACCTGCGCGACATTCTCGAACGGCAGCGCTCATCGCTGGGTGATGCAGAAGCCTTCATCGCCGCCGATATGGAATTCCACACGCGGATCGCGCGGATTTCGCGCAACCCGATCTACGTCGCCGTCAGCGAGGCGATGCTTGCCTGGTTGAAGGAATACCACACCGAAATGCTGATCTGGACGGGCAAGGAAAAGTTCACGCTGGTCGAGCATGAAGAGATCATCACCTGTCTGGAGGCCGGTGATCCCGACGCTGCCGAGCAGGCTGTACTGAAACATCTGGAACGGTCGCGGGCGCTATACGCTACGAAGTGATCGCCAAGCTTGCTTGACGGGAAATCGCCAAATCGGCGATGTCCATGTCTGGAGATGAAGCGGGCCACTGCTCGGAGGGTAGCGTCCCCTTAACATTTGCGGGGGTATTTACGGTCATGAGCCCGACCCCGCCGACCGATATTACGTCGCGCCGCTCCAAGCGCCATCGTTTTCCCACTGAAATCAAGCGCATGCGGTTTGGCTCTATTTCCGCTTTCCGCTGAGCCTGCGTCATGTTGAAGACAGAGCTGGCTCAGCGCGGCAATGAAGTTTCGTTGCAAGGAACTTTGGAGATCACACCGCCGCCGTTCCGCGGCAGGACACAATCCTGCCGCGAGGCATCTGCTCACAGGGACGGGATTCGATCCCGTTTCTGAGGGGACAGCCCGTTTCAAGTGCCGGCAGCCAGCGGGCTGCGCAGGCGTTCACCGCAAACGGCAACAACCATCAGTCCGCCGACGACCGTCACGTGTTCGAAAACGAACATCATCTCGAGAAAGGCCATTTCGTCGGCAACCCGGCCTCCAGACCGACCGTAGCTTCTGCTCTTCGCGGGCTTACTCTGTCACCAAGCCGTCGAATATCTCAAGCATGGCATTGCTGATTGCCTTTCCAAGGTCCGTGGCGGACGCTGCAAGTGCCTCCTCGTTCATGTCGCGTGCTGCCATTGCAAGCGATGGGCCCTCAGTCGTCACGATCTCCTTCGCACGCTGGATTGCCCAAAGTGCAAAATCACTGCGGCTGCCAATCTCTGTTGTTTCCATGCGTTTTCTCCTGATTTGTTTCGATGATTGGCTTATATCCAAATTGGTGGCCCGAGATAGGCGATCCGGAATGATCTTCGGTTCGTCGCGCGGCTTTGCAGATCTATCGGTGGAGAGCGAATGACGACACAGTTCGACATGTTTTCGGGTGAGGGGGAAGGCATCGTCCAAAGGCCCGTTCGCCGCGCGCCGGCAAGACGATTGCCGCCCGGCGCTTTGAGCGAAGACGACATGGTCGAGCACCTGATCGAGACAGGATGCTATCGGATTCTCAAAAGGCTTGAACCCCGACCGATCGCATCAATTGTGCGTCCGGACTATCCGCTGCGCGGCGTCATCGTCGACACCGAGACCACCGGTCTCAACCATCGCAAGGACGAGATCATCGAGATCGGCGCCATTGCCGTTTCCTACGATCAGCAGGGCAACGTCGAAGATGTCACGGGGATTTACGGCGGGCTGCAACAGCCGACGACTCCCATTCCCGCCGACATAACCCGGCTGACCGGCATTACCGATGAGATGGTCGCTGGCAAGATGATCGACATCCAGGCCTTGCGGGCATTGATCGATCCGGCAGATCTCGTCATTGCGCACAATGCCGGTTTTGACCGGCCATTCTGGGGAGTGTTCTCACCCGTCTTTTCCGGTAAGGCCTGGGCATGCTCGAATTCGGAGATCGACTGGTCGGCGCGAGGGTTCGAGGGGACCAAGCTCGGCTACCTGGTCGGCCAAGCAGGTTACTTTCACGATGGTCATCGTGCCGTCGACGACTGCTTTGCCCTGATCGAGGTTCTGACGCAGGAGAAGGTCGGGTTTGGCACTGCATTCGCCGAGCTCTATTTGGCCAGCCAGCGTTCTCGGGTCCGCATCTCTTTGCCGAAAACAGTCCCTTCGACATGAAGGATCAGTTGAAAGCCCGCTCCTATCGCTGGTCGGACGGAAGCGATGGGCGCCCGAAATCCTGGTGGATCGAGATTGATGAAGAGGCGGTGGACACTTCACCTTCGATGAGCGTGGTGTGATCGGTGATGTCGCGGGTGTCTACGGAGGCCTACAGCAGCCGGCGGGTCCCATCCCTGCCGAAATCACCAAGCTCACCGGGATCACTGACGAGATGGTTGCCGGAAAGGTCATGGACATCAGCGCGCTGCGGTATCAACGATCGGGAGCGTCGCTGTCTTGCCATGTTGCATGTGTCGCTATACCTTTTCTGTAAATAAGGTATAACGCTGACCAGGTGCGCAATGAAGACCATTGACCTCATGTATCAAACGATGCTCGCAGAACTTGGGCAACGGTCGCTCGATGCCGCATGGGCTGCTGACTTTCCACCGGACGGGCGTTTCACACCAGTCAAAGTCAAAGAGCGCCGCTACTGGTATTTCGACCAATCGGACGGCGCAGGCGGTCGGACCCGGCGTTATGTCGGTCCGGCGGACGATCCGGAGATTTCGGCTCGTGTCGACAATTTCAAAGAACTGAAGGACGATCTCCGAGCTCGGCGCCGCATGGTATCCAGTCTCCTTCGCGAGGGCGGGATGATCGCGGCAGACCGCATGACAGGTGATATCGTTGAAGCCCTTGCCTCTGCAGGTCTCTTCAGATTGCGTGCGGTCCTGGTCGGTACGGTCGCCTTCCAGACCTATGCCGGGGTTCTCGGCGTGCGCTTGCCCATGGCGTCCATACTCACGGGTGATGCGGACATTGCCCAGGACTACGCCATTTCCAGCGAGGTCGAGGACACATTGCCCCCCATTCTGCAAATCCTTCAAACGATCGATTCAACATTCCGGCCAGTACCGCACGTCTCTGGATCTGTGGCGTCGTCTGCGTTTGCAACCGCCTCAGGCTATCGGGTCGAATTCCTGACCCCGAACCGTGGATCGGATGACCATATCGGTCAGCCTGCAAAGATGCCCGCCCTCGGCGGCGCCAGCGCCGATCCACTGCGGTTTCTCGATTTCCTCATCCGGGATCCGGTGAGGACAATCCTGCTGCACAAAAGCGGTGTCCCCGTGACAGTCCCAGACCCTTCCCGGTACGCTATCCATAAGCTGATTGTCGCTTCACGCCGCCGCAACGACGGCCTGAGCGCATTGAAGCGCGAAAAAGATATCCGGCAGGCGGAACTTCTGTTTGAGGCTCTGCAGCAGACACGCCGCGTTTCAGACCTGGCCCTCGTCTATAACGAGGCATGGGAGCGTGGCGAACGTTGGCAGGCGGCCATTCGGGCGGGTGCGGGCATGCTGTCGGATGAGAGCCGGGACCGTCTCAGGGACTGTCTCAGGACAGGGGCAATCGATATCGGTGAAAACGTCACCATGCCATTCTAGAGATGACGATGATTTTTCGTGTTCTGGAGCACTGCTTGCCTAAAGGCCGAGATCAAATTGCGGTTTTTGTTCTGGCGCTGTGTCGCGGCTGTTATCATTGGTCAGGGACGATAGAGTCACACCCAGCAGCCGGACGGGTTGAACGGATAAACGGTGGTCAGAAGGCCTGCTGCCGTGTCGAAAATCTCCATGATGCTTGCAATGGGCATCGCGCTGGTCCGGCTGCGCGTTGCCTGGGTGAAGTCGGAGTACTTGATCTTCACGGTCACCGTCTTGCCGCTGATGCCCTGAGCCTCGCAATTGCGCCAAACCTTTTCGCATAGTGGCTTCAGCTCAACTTTCACTCTGGTCTTTCGAAGGTGAGGAAAGACTTCGTCCGCCCTGCTGACGAAGTCGTCATTCGACGTGAGGCAGATCACTCCAACTTATCTTCAGGAGGGATTTCGCCGTTTTAGGAAGCTTCGAGCGATCGACCATCCGGGATGAGACTTCAAAGTCCGCGTTGATCTTCACGACGAGCAGCTTGCTGAAGTTGCCTGATACCTTCACGGAAACCTCGTCCCTGGACTTGAATGGCGTGATGGTTTTGATCTCAACATGATCGTTGCCAAGCCTGCCATCGGCACCCTGCGCGTAGTTCTTGTTCAGCTTTATTCCGTAGGTAATGGCGCCGAAGAGTTCTCCAATGACTCCATACACATCGAGATGACGACCTGTCTCAAGGTGGTAGCTTTCTGCCAGCGACAAGAGATCCAGAAAATAGGGAATCAAAGATCTGATCGCATTGGGATATTTCGCTCGCCACTCCTGGTATTGGAGTTGTTCTTCCACCTCGGACCAGGAAACCCACTCACCATCGTCGTAGAAGACCTGGTTCCAGATATCAGCATTCATTTCACACCTCTTGGAAGTCCGATCGTCGCGACCCCGCCCTTGCGATCTTATGATTGACCCATGCAGAAGGGCCGTTCCAGAGTCCCAGCTCCAGGCCGACGTGACAAGCGATCGCAATGATCTGCTGATAGGAGATCGGGGTGATCGCAGCTTGGCCACCAAGACTGGGATCCATCAGACCTCGCTTCACCTTCCGCGCCGTCGGGAAACTGGGGTGATCGGCAAAGGCCGCGAGGGCTGCCGCTTGAAGGTTGCGGTGCTTGCCTATTACCGCCGCCAGCACGACGTTGCGCATCCAAATCTAGGTTCGTTATGCGCGAGTCGCACACTTGGTCCACCTGAGCCGGAATACTCGCCATCGAAAAAGAGAACACCAGCGCCTTCAAAGGTCTTCCGGATATCGTCAATTGTCCGTGTTTTCAGCTCATCTCCGCGCTCGAGCCGAACAATTGTGTTTGTCGATACGTGAGCCTTCTCAGCGAGATGCATGACGCTCCAATCGAGGGCAACACGAGCCATTCTGCACTGCACGGGCAACAAAATCGCCATCGAGGCGCAACATGAGGAGGGTATTTTGGGAACTGCGCCAACTCACCTATTTCGTTGCGGTCGCCGAGGAGCTCCATTTCGGCAGGGCAACGGCACGGGTGCATATCGTCCAGCCGGCGTTGTCGACCCAGATCCAGGCGCTCAAGCGCGACGCAGGATATGTTATTCGACCGATAAGGCGGATCAGCCTGGAGGGACCGCCGTTTGCGGCAATCTTTCGGCCTCCTTCAGCGACACCAGTCGGTGCGAAGCCTCATCCCAAAGAATCAGCTTTACGCAACCCAGACTCTCTTTGAGTGTGACGCGCCCCAAGCTCGCCAGCTCCGGATAAACAACCATACCCCGGCCGAACCAGCAAGAAGAACGATTGGCAGATGGATCACAATCCCGATCCCCCATATGAGGAGGACGGCAAGTGCCGCAACGAGAGCATTGGTTGCCATCGTCGAAATCCAAGGCAATGCGCCCGCCCGCATCATACCGAACGGCAGTCTTTGCTTGAAGAGGAAAAGCCAGGCCGGGCCAATGCCGAACATCACGAGCGGATTTCGATAGAGGCGGTAGCCAAGTTTTCCTCGACGCGGTAAGGCTCGATATTCTGCAACGGTAAGTGTCGTGATGTCACCAACCCCACGCTCATCGAGATTGCCGGCGGAGGCGTGGTGCCAAGGGTGAAGAGTTGCACGCCGCCGGCGATCACGCCGGATCAATGACTGCGCTCAACGAAGCCAAGAAGATGCTCGGCATCTAAACGCTTCATCGAGCGCGGCGGACACGTTGCTTTCCCGGGTTGCCGACCGCCACGCGATCAAGCGATGAGTTCCCGATTGGCGACCTTCGCCGCAAGGCCGCCAACGCGCTCACCCGCTTTGCCTGCGGGGCAAGACGATTCAAAACGGCGTCACCGCTCACCAAAGCAAGGCGCCCGCCGAGTGACAAACAGCGGTTGAACGCGCATGCGCCGACATTCTTGCGCCACTGGGGCGTGTCGATCCCTTTCATTGCCGGCGGCATCGATGCTGCAGCATCAGAACCCGGCCGAGACGCCGGCCTACAGCGAACATGCTTAAAACGAGCGGAGCAGGCGGAAGATCTCGCTCGAGATATCGGTCGTGACCGTGCCCGGTCTAAGGTGACACGATCCGTGCGGGTGTTGCGGTGTTCCACCAGTCTTCATCGCACTTACTGCGCCGGTCCCGGCTGCGGGCGCATGAGCAGTTGCGGCCAGCCGATGGCGGAGGGCCAAAGAGGAAGTTTGGAGAGGCACGACGCTTCACCGCGTCAGGCTGTTCGACAGGCGTCCCCATCCTTAAGACAGCTTGACGCGGCGGCTCGTCGCGGTTCCATCTGTCGAAGGCGGCTCGGCCCAAATGGCAATAGACGTGTCTTCCTCCGGAGCATGGACGAGCACGGACTGAAAATTGCCGTTCCAGCCCCAGATCAGCCCAAGCCTGGATTGCCGATACCGCGTACCGCGATCTGGACCGCCTCACGCAATTGGCGCCCGGCGATGAGCCAAGCTCTTATAAGCCTTTCCGCGTTCCCTTGGCCTGCCCTGAGCGAATCGAAAATGTTCTCCCAGGCGCCGGAGACGAGGAGGTCGATTTCACCGGAGAGCGTCACAAACCGTTCCGTTCGGTCTATCGGATAGCCTAGATTGGCCGGAACTCGCTCATGCGCAAAGCGGATGAAGGCTTCTTGCGCGGGTTCCGCCACATCGAGATAGATTGCGGTCAAGGCCAGCGTGATCGCCGCATGCGCGCGATTACGCGACGATCGTCCTGCATAGCGCAGTCGATGAAGCTGGAACCTTCCATCAGGCTCAGCAGAAGGTCGGCCTTCTCGCACGTGTTGCTGCCGACCGGCACTTCTCCGGCCGCAACTGCGGAATCGAAACCTCCTGTCAGTCATGTGAGCTGAAGCTCAAGGATTCCTTGGTGAGTACCTGTAGTCGCGACGGAAGTACAGCCATTTCGGCAGCAAGTGCGCCGCATAACGGAAGCATTCCCATCTCCGCGCCCGTCCGGAACCCTTCGACGAATCCTGCCAAGCGGTCATCGAGTTTGCCGGATGCCGCCTCGATCTGACTGAATCTTTCCCTGACCTTTCGAACGTAGTCCTCGACGATCGCAGTCCCTAGATCCTCTTTGGTGAGGAAATGATGATGAATGCTGGCTTCCCTGATTCCGACTGCCTCAGCGAGATGGGCGTAGCTGAACGCCGAATAGCCTTTCGAACGAAGTAAGCGCTCAGCGGCGTCCATTATTGCACTGCGCGTGCTTAGGGCATTTGCACATCATTATCGATGACATGCCCTGGTGGTGGGCCGACGCAAGCGACAACAACACCGTCGACATCGCGGGGCTGCCGCCTGGGCAGCACAAGGTGACGATAGCCTTGGTCGGCGCTAACCACAACGTCATCCCTGGCAGGTGGTGGTAGTGCCGTTCACCGTTCCCAGCTCGGCATCGACGCAACACCATCACATTGCGAAATGACCCACGTGGCCTTCAACTGCCGCCGTAGTCCTGGCAGGTCAGGAAGCGGACGCTCTGGGGCGTCCAGTTATGGGGGTTCTGAAAAACGGCCATGGGCGCCAATAGATGTACGGTACACAGGGTTGTGACAATCGGATCTACGAACCAGCGTCGTCACGCCCGGAGAAAATACAGTTGATCGCTTGAGTGTGCCGCTTACGCGCCCGGCTTCTTCTTTGCAGCCGGCAGAAGGCCTTCTCGCTGTAGCTGATTTCGAGCAAGCTTACGTTCACGGCTGATGGCCTCGGACTTTCGCGGGAGGCGATCGGTACAGTTTTGATGTTGTCGCTCTCGAAGCTCGGAATACAAGCGCGCGTACGGTCTCAAATCCGTCTGGTCGATGCAGTGGTTGCGGGAGAAAGACATCAGTATTCGGCGGTAGAGAACGCGACCGGCGAGCAATCGTGGCATTAAAACTGCGTCAGAGCCAAAATTTGACCCCTTGAGGAGTGAATTTGCACGCTGATTGACAGCTACGCAAGGCGCGGCGATAGGGTCATGCTTGGACAGCCAGTTCGAGAAGGACTTTGCTATCCTCATCTCTCAATTGAAATCAGCGTGCACCGCAGCATTTTCTGTATTGTTTACCTGAGCCACAAGGGCAGGGATCACTGCTTGTTCGTTGCAATCGGCTAATCAATGGAAGCATTATTGCATGGGGTATCAACGCAGCGGCAAGCACGGCCAGCTTGGCCGACGCCCCCGGCACGACGAGGCGACGACGGGATTTGAAGCCGTTCCACGCCCGTTTGGCCACGTACTCAGAATTCAGTTTGGGCAATATCTTAAACAGTGGTGCCCTATTCGCGCCCGACCTTTCGAGGAATTCTGTTGCCACTGGCCCTGGAGCAACACATGTGATGGTCACACCAGTGCCGCGCAATTCCTGATGTAGTGCCTCCGAAAAAGTTCTCACGAAGCTTTTGCTCGCGTAGTACACAGCCATATTGGGCCCAGGTGTGAAGCTGGCTACAGAGGCAAGATTGAGCACGCCACCACGGCCGCGGGCAACCATTCCAGGGAGGAAGTGCAGTGTCAGGTGGCTAAGGGCACGGATGTTGAGGTCGATAACACCAAGCTGATCATCCAGAGGAAGTGTCGTGGCTGCTCCACGCAAGCCATACCCGGCGCTGTTGACCAGGACATCGCAGACTAAGCCGTTGGTGGTGAGAAACTCTTGCAGGCGCGCCGTCGCATCGCCTGCCACAAGATCAAGCTCCAACGCGAATGCATCGCCTCCCCCCTGCCGCACGTCGGTCGCGGCTGCGGCCAGCGCTTCAGGCGAACGTGCAACCAGCACGACTGGAGTGCCCTGCGCGGCAGCAATTTTGGCAATTGACCTGCCAATGCCCCGAGACGCGCCCACCACAACGACAGCCATGCGAACATCGCTGTGCAGGGTCATAACGCCGCGCCTGGGGTCATCGTCTCGGAGAAGGCTCCACTTTGAGCAAGGCTCGTGAGTTCACCCGCGACTTCATTGTTCAAGATTTGTTCAAAGCGCTCCAATGCCCGCGCGACATTCGCCCCATCCATCACTCGATGATCGTAGTGAATGCGGACGTTTACCGACCCGTCCTCGCAGATCGGGCCGTAGTTGAGAAGGGTCGTCAAAGGCGTAAGGGGGTTGAGCGACTCTGCGCCGAGGCCCGAATAGACCGACAACTGGAAGGTGCCGAAATAGTGCGCCCGCTTCCGCGCCATATTCAAGCCGAGCCACATGAGAAGCCATCGGATTGGCCCCGGCGCATGAGCGATTTTCAACGCGCGCCGGAACTCCTTGATCTCTAGGATCGGACGCGTTCGAGCCGCGTGGATCAAGGCCTCAAGTTCCGTGACGGATGAGCGCTCCGGGCACTTGATAGTACTTAACAGCACGACTCGCTCACCGTTATACTCGCGCTCGTGGGCAATCGAGGCTACGCTAACCGGGTATTCATAGAGCTGTGGTCTGGGGAATTTGACGTAAGCACGCCGAAGATCTGGTATCTCTCTGGCAAGGAGCGCGTATCCCTTCAAGAAAAGTACCGTCCAGGATGGTTTGCTTTGCCCCATCACTCGTGCCCCTTGAAGCGCGCGAAGGTTCATCTGACGCTGCACCGTGACCCGGGGGATCCCGATCGAGAACCGCATCAGATCTCCGACAAGGCGTCGTGGTGCGGAAAGCTTGAGGGCTCGTCCTCGCATCATGTCACCTCTAGTACAAATAAGGGATAATTCGCTTAGTCCTGCTCATGTAGTCACGATACCGTGAGCCGAAAATCTCCAGCATCATACGCTCCTCCTTGTCCGCTCGAGCAAAAAAAAGCACTGCGAAGCCGACAATGCCTGCCGGTCCGGCGATCCAGTTTGAAAGCAGAAATGCCTGACCAAGTCCCATGAGTAGGAACGAAGTGTACATTGGGTGTCGGATGAGGGCATATGGCCCGTTACAAACCAGTTCGTGGCGGTCACGAATCTCCAGCGTGACGGACCAGTTCCGGCCGAGTTCCTTGTGGGTTCGTCGAAAGACCCACATTGCAAGAGTGAACATCAATGCACCGACAACGATGGCCCAGAAGCGGGCCGGATAGTCGGCAACCCTCGGAATACCTGTCGCGACATAGAATGCTGGCAAAATGGAGAGGCCGAGAAGGGCAGACACAAGCGCAGCCCTATCCAGACCAGAACGGCGATGACTGACGATCCGCACACGCTTTGCGCGGCGTTCGAAAGGATACCGAATAACATACCAGACGATGATGCCAATCATCCAGACGATCTCGCCAGCCGCAGCTACCGATACGTTCAATTTGGGTCACCGGCCTTTCTGTGATCCGCCATCGACGTGGCGCATGCAGGTGACAGCGGGGCAGAACTCATCCCGCGTTCATCTCTCGAAGTTGCGTAATGAATTGTTGCGGCCTGAGCCAGATCCTGGGTGCCTTATACCCCATGGAGCGTGCAATGTCCGCGACAAAAGCGTTGCAATTGTAGATCGACGCCTGCCAGAATCGGGATTTGACCTTTAGCTGCCGGATGTAGGCAACGGTTTTCTTATATTGAGCTTCGGTCAACATAACGCGCCAGCTTGCCGACCGGTACTCCTCTTCCAAGTCGCCGTCGCTTGCTCCAGTTTCGGCTGGCACCGGCAAAAAATGGCCAAGGACGTAGGGGGCCGTACTGGCCGTAGCGGGGGCAAGGCCAGCGACCTCGGGATCGATCATCTCCCCAGCCTGACCTGCGCGCCCGAAGATCACGTAGGAATGGCCATAGCTGAGGGCGTAGCGTGAGCGAAATTCAATGAAATACCGGCTCTCTTTGTTTACAAAGGCGGGGCGGGCATCCGAAACGAAGCGCGGTTCAGGTTTCTTGTCTTCTGTCTGACAGGCTGCGGCCGATAGTGCCAGCATGACTGCAACCACTATTCGTCGTGTTGTGAGCGCCATTGCCACGCTCTATCTCCCCAACCCTGCCGAACGTTCACGCAGCAAACTTTCGCCGATCTGACTGGCAGTGCCATAAGCAGTGGTGACCGTCCAGCCAATTGCATGATGGGGAAAGGCCAGAAGCCCTTCCCCACGATTAATTTGCGGTCACTTATAGATTGGCGCCGGTTCCACTGTATCGACGGCCGGCGGCGGGGCCTTCCCCTTACCTTTGCCAATTGCCCCGCATGCACTCAGACTGGCAGCGGAAAACAAGGCTACAATCACGATCAGAATTCTGCTCATCAAGTACTCCTCTCCTCAGCACGGAATCAGATTATCGAAGGCAACGCTTACAGTACTACGGATGAACTACACCGGTGCCTAGTGCAAAAAAAACACAGCTGGCGGCGGGTTGCCCTTACCGAGCTGTTCCACGACAACTAGGACACTATGCATCGCTTTCAATACTGAATCCACAGACGCAAACATTATCAGATCACCAATACCGTCGTTCCCAGAGGGGTGCGCTGGTAGAGATCGATGATGTCTTCATTTGTCAGACGAATGCATCCGCTTGATACCGCCTGGCCTATCGTCCACGGCTCGTTTGTTCCGTGCAGCCGGAACATGGTGTCGTGCCCGCCGCGGTAGAGGTACAGCGCGGACGCACCAAGGGGATTGTGTGGACCGCCGGTGACACCGGACGCGTATTGCTGCAAATGCGGCTTACGCCGTATCATGTTGGCGGTGGGTGTCCACGACGGCCATACGGCCTTGCGTCCGATCGTTGCCTCACCCTTCAGGGTGCGCCCCTCCTCTCCGACGCCAATACCGTAGCGAATGGCCCAGCCGCCGTCCTCTATGGCATAAAGATAGCGTTGCGATGTATCGATGACGATCGTCCCGGCGAGTTCATTCCCCTGATAGCGCACATGCCTGCGACGGTAACGACGATCCGGCGCGGCTGCGAACGTGGTCGAAATCGGCTCCCCAAGTCGCCTCATCGCTGAAGTACATCCGGTAGCCATCAAAGCGAGACTGCCGAGCACGAGGCCCCGGCGGGCAATGTCATCACTATCCATTTCTACCTGCTCAACAATTGGCCATCGCTATCGTCTTTAACATTCCAGCGCCAACGAACCAAGTCTCCCGCTTCGTTGTACGCTTGCTTTGGTAGCTTCGCTGCACATGCTTCAAACGTCTACGACCATGTGCGCATGGCACGCAGCCACCGGTCTGAGAGTCTTCCAAGAAGTGGGAAAGCCTGCTCGCCCTCTGATGAAACTTCTTGCAGCGATCATCTGTGTCTGCTCGACTGGATCAAAACAAGCAAGAAGGGTGGACATGATGGAACTTGGCTTCGACGGGAAAGTGGCCCTTGTAACCGGCGCAGGCTCCGGCATAGGCGCGGCTGTATCGAGACAACTCGCAGAAGAGGGGGCCGAAGTTGTCGTTGCCGATCTCAACGCAGACGCTGCGGAGGCCGTTGCTGCAAAGATACGTTCGCTCGGAGGCAGGGCGCAACACCATGTCGTCGATGTTGCCGACGCTGACGCTGTCGAAAAGCTGGTTAAGATTGTTATCGATAAATGCGGCGGGCTGCATTTGGCGGTCAACAATGCGGGCACCGACGGCGTCCGAAAAGCAACGGCAGATTATCCGCTTGACGACTGGCACAGGTTGTTGAACGTCAATCTCAACGGCGTTTTCTACTGCATGAAGTATGAGATCGCCGCCATGGTCGAACGTGGCGGAGGCGCTATTGTCAACATGTCCTCCGTCCTCGGTTGTGTTGGATTACCGACGGCGTCGGCGTACACCGCTGCCAAACATGGTGTTGTCGGGCTGACGAAGGTTGCTGCAATAGAGTACGGTAGGATGGGTGTTCGCATCAATGCTGTTGGCCCTGGTTGGATTGAAACGCCACTTTTATCGGAACATTTTGAGATAGTAGGCACCCGGCGCATGCTAGCACTTCAGCCGCTGGCCAGACGCGGCACGCCGGAAGAAGTCGCCGCTCTTGTGTGCTTCCTATTGTCCGAACGGGCTAGTTTCATCTCTGGAAGCTACCACCTTGTGGATGGAGCCTATACTGCGCACTAGAGCGTTTCATGCCTGGGCGGAAGCCATATCGTGCGTTGATGAGGTACTTGCTTATGCGTTTGGCTGGATGGTTTGGAGAAGCGCTCCAATGTGACGCCATGTGTCTTCCGCTTCTGCGCCAGGTGCATCCAGTCGGATTGAGGTCTGGCGAATAGGGTGGCATGAACAAGAGCCGTGTCCTTGCCGCCTTGACGAACTGGCCAACAGCCGCCGATTTGTGACTGTGTTGATTTGCACCGAGAACTGATGGAGTGGAAGCCCTCCCGACGGCATCGTGATGTGCCAAATGTATGCAACAACGTCACTGAAGAGAGGTAAGCGGTGTTCTGCTCCCATGTTGTCTCGTCAGGCATGACCTGTGATCGGCTTTCCATGGATGACAAAATGCTGAAACACCAGCGTCCACTGCAGCCTCGATCGATGCTTCGTCGGACCTGTCTACGAACATGGCAATAGGCCATTTTACCGCGCGCGATATCTGGAAAATGCTTTCCAACACGTCACGGTTGGGATTTTCGAGATCAATGACGAAGACATCAGGATCGATCTTGGTGATCCTCCTGGCAAGACAGTAGCGGCGGACTCGAAAATACTTGCCGCTGCCCGATGAGAAAAAGGGTGTCTACGGACTAGCTCGCGCCGACTTGTTCGGTCGCGGTCGGATAGTCCACATACCCCGCGGAGGCCGTCGTTGCGCCGGCACTGGCTATTGCTAATCCTCTGTGCAAATGGCGGCAACAGGTTCAAGATCGGACATTAATCACCATCATTGTACGACACCGGCCTTGCGTAGCCCCTCCATGACGAGCTCGAAATCGGCGGGGTTCTTGAAGGGCAAGACTTTGCGACGGTATTCCAACGAGTAGTCCGGATTGACGTGCAGCACCTCTTGCCACGTCGCGCGAGCCTCTTCGAGACGGCTGAGGTGCCCGTAACAGGCGGCCAGAAGCGCGCGCGAGACATCGGTGACGGGGTTGCGGCTCACGCGCTGCAGCAATAGTTCGACGGCCTCGCCGTACCTTCCCAGTTGAAACAAGGCCCAGGCCTGAAAGTGAAGAACGATATCCGGAAAGTACGGGTTCAGGACCCTCGCCCGATCGAAATAGGCGAGTGCCTCCTCGGGTCTGCCTGAATAGACAAGTGCCTCGCCGAGGCTGACCTGCCCTTCGGCGAAGTTCGGATTGAGGACTATCGCACGCTCGGCCTCGCTGATGGCGCCATCGTGCTGTCGCGAGTAAAGGTTGACCACACTCAGCGACCAGTGCGCCACGGGATCGCTATCATCCCGCGCTACCGCCAGCGTCGCGGCCTCTTCGGCTTGCTCGATCGAGCGCTGCGGCAACGCGCTCCACCGGTTCAGGTAGTCAAGCGCGTGGGTAAGGGCGAGGAAGGCGTGCGCGGAGGCGAAGTTCGGGTCCACTTCGACGGCACGTCTCAAAAGGTCGCGGGCGTCGCTGTTCGTTTGCTTCGTCAGCCGGTGCCACAGCTCCCGGCCACGCAAGAAGCAGTCATACGCCTCGGGGTGCCGGGTCTGCCCCGGCGCAAGTCTTTGCCGATCGCCCTCTGTCAGGTTGACCGCCAGCGCGTCGACGATCTGCTGCGTGACATCGTCCTGAACCGCGAATATGTCGGTGAGGTCGCGATCGAACCGCTCTGCCCATAGATGCCCGCCGGTGGTCGCGTCGACGAGCTGCGCGGTGATGCGTACCCTGTTCCCCGATTTGCGTACGCTGCCCTCAAGTACATGCCGCACGCCGAGCTTCGTGCCCACGTCCTGCACATGGACGTTCTTGCCCTTGAAAGTGAACGACGAATTCCGAGCGATGACGAAGAGCTGCGACAGCTGCGACAGCGCCGTGATGATATCTTCCGAGATGCCGTCGGCGAAGTAGTCCTGTTCGGCGTCACCGCTCATGTTGGCGAAGGGCAGGACGGCGATCGACAGCTTCGGCGACACTGCCGTCGCCGGTTGGCTCTTCGCGGCTTCCGAGGTCGCGGCTAACTTGGTCCCAGCGCTGCCGACTTGCAGGGAATAGACCCGGATCGGCTCGGCGATGTTCTTGAGCTGCGTGCTGCCGAGATCGCTGACCGAGAGGTCGAGCCTGGCCTTGACTTGGCGATAGGCATCCTCGGATAGGCAGATCGCGCCCGCCGCGGCGACGCCCTCCAATCGCGAGGCGATGTTGACCCCGTCGCCCATCAGATCGCCGTCACTTTCCTCGACGACGTCGCCCAAATGGATACCGATCCGGAACTCAATGCGACGGTCCTGCGGGACGCCGTGATTGCGCTCCACCATACCGTTCTGCACCTCAATGGCGCAGCGCACGGCGTCCACCACGCTGCGGAACTCGACAAGCGCACCATCGCCGGTGCGCTTCACCACCCGGCCATGGTGCACGGCGATCGTCGGATCGATGAGATCGCTGCGCAGTGTCCGCAACCTCGCCAGGGTGAGGTCCTCATCGGCGCCGGCAAGCCGACTATACCCAACCACGTCCGCGGCCAGGATTGCAGCCAGCTTTCGGTTCTCGCTCATGGCGCTGTCTCCTAACTTGCACGATAACAGGGTGACAGAGGGCAAGAAAGAACTTTAGCCTCTGCTCAGAGCGATCTTGGTTGAGATCGAGCCCCACGCAATGACTGCTCTATCATGCTCCCGGCCGTCCAACGCGGTCGTTCCGAAAGCCCACTCAGGGTCAGGGCTCGACGATGTCCGCGCCCACCCGAATGTCCGCTCTTTGAAGATCCGCAGCCTGAAGTTGCCAGTCCGCCTCCGGCCCCCAAGCTGCCAAGCAGCTTTGCGCCTGCATGTCGGTCGTTAAAGCTACATCGTCCGACCTCTGAAAGCGGACATCGCCCATAACCCAACTAGGCGGCCGCCAGTAAACGTCTCGCCGACCCGCCGATCTTCGTTTCGCGGCTGTGCCGCGCGCTCGGCGCCGCTACATCACAAACTATCTGATCGCACGAAGCTCAACGCGGCCGCCGCAGCATCGGGACGAGCGTCGGCGACGAACCGACCTGGATCGCGCCGAGCGGTTCGAAGCCATGGCGTCGGTAAAACGGAATGTTGCGCGGGTTCGAGGATTCTAAATAGGCTGGCGCGTGATCGCGATCGCACCGTGCGAGTGCGTGTACGCCATCAAGGCGTCGCCGTGACCTTCGCCTTGATGCGCCGGGTCGACGCCGATCAGCGGCAGGTACCAATGTGGTTCGGTCGGGTTATACGCGGCCATTTCCTCGAATATGGCTGTGGTTTCGGGGGCAATTGAGCGCGACCGTGCTCTCGATCACCGCACCAAGCTCTTCCTCGTTGGAATGTACTCCCGGCGATAGCCACAGCGCCGTCCCAGCGTAGCCGTCGGTGCAAAAGGCGCTTCCGTTAGAGAATGCGCTGCTCCCGAAGGCCCGGATCATTCGCGGCATGGCCGCAAGGTACTGGTGTCCATGCGGCCAGGTCCATCGCGCCATCGGATCCGCTGCAAACGCCAGCAAGACCGTTTCCACCGCCAGATCTTCCTCGGCCGCGGCCATAACTCTCACTGTTGGTGATTTCACACTGCCCTCCTGTCGTAGGTGGTCCGACGAGGCGCCCGCGCCCGTTTTCAGCTACGCATCGTAACCCGGATGGCGTGGGAGCGATACCGCTTGCTGCTGGCTCAGCGGTTCCGGATTCGCTGGCCGTAGCCGATAAGTGATGTGTTTGAATCTGCTTTCGGGAGCCGTGAGAAGTCATTCGAATGCCTGTTCATGGTCGATACGGAACAACCGCTTGTCACTGATTTTTATCCCGCTTCTCGGCGCAAATAGCTCCCGTTTGAACGAATTCACCGAGCCGCTATGCGCCGTCCATGCGGTCATAGAGTCCACCTAAGCGGCGTGTCGAAAGCAGACAATGCATGGACTGCCGAGATGGCATGTTTCGGCAAGTTGCGGTCATTTCCTTCGGCTCAGCCAGCGGCGCGTTTCAACGGACCCATCTGACGAACCGCACGATCACTTCTTCGGCGATGACCATAACGGTTACGACGATAATGAGTGGCACCACCCCGTGCAGCATGCCTTCGAAGCGAACCCTATCCCCGAACACAAAGGTGATCACCTCCATGATCACGAACTTGGATAGGAACAGCACTAGCCATGCGCCGACGAACCGCATGAACTTCATGAAGGCACCTTGCCGTGCGTTAAAGAACACGGCGACATAATGCTCAATAGCCAGCGTCCCCTTCAGGAGGGCCTGCAACAAGATGGCGGCGAGCAAGGCCCAACTGAAGGAAGCGACCGTGACGCTATCCGAAAATTCATCGAACAGGCCAAGGACCACGAGGTCGATCAGGACTCCAAAGAGATAACGGACGATCAGTCGCTGACGGTTCGTTAGCATTTCGGCCGTGGCCGGCAGAAAACCGTGGATTTTATCAGCCATATCGCCCCTCCCAAAACACCCCTTCGAACGTGCGATGCCGTATGATGGGCGTCAAGGGGGCATCTTGGTTTACCCTCGCCCTAAGTGCGGGAATGTCCAGGGTGATACGCAAGACGGTATCTGAGTCCTGTCTTGAAAGCCCGCTTTTCACCCACGGCCCCCGTTCGATCTGACACGGCGAACAGCAACAATGGGGCGGGAAGCGGAAGATCGCTCACTTCCGGAATGCGCCCAAAAGCCTATGAAATACCAATGCTGGCGGTCCTGGGAGGGGAGCAAGTTCTGGAATTCCCGACTCCGGATCACGCAGGTATCGTGGACGCTCTAAAAGATCGGTCGACATCTATCGACGTCGTATCAGCCCGATCAAATTGGGATTTGGGTTTTATTTCAGTTCAAAGTCATCTCTCCAATGGAGCGGATGACCGCATTCGGATCGTATGGTTTTGCCATAAAACGAGCTTCGACCGGCAGGGCATCGACATCTATGCTGCGATGTCCGGACGTCACGATGATCTTTATCGGCGGCCATCGGTCACGAACCGATGCCGCAAGTTTCAGGCCATCGACGCCACCGGGCATATCGACGTCGGTGAACATCACCTCAATCCTGCTATTAGCAATGAGAATCTCGATCGCTTGCGCCGCGTTCGAGGCTTCAAAGACTTCGAATCCGGCATCCTCAAGTTCCTCGACGATACTCGTTCTGATGACGGCCTCATCTTCAACGACAAGAACCGCGATACGTGGATTGCCCATGACGCGTGCATTCTTTTGTTGGTTACCAGGCATTTATGATCGACTCGAAGACGGCTGCGGCAAAACAGTTTTCGCAGCTCGGCGCGGGCGAATGGAACGTAGCACAGCTATCGGTCTTGTTGGAGGCAACGGCGGCCGGAATGGCGGACGTGCATGGTTACGAGATGGATTTGAAACGTCCCGGCCAAAATACCCGGCGTCTGGTTCTCAGTGCTCAGAAACTTGATTATGCGGATACATCCAAGAGATGGCTCCGACATCGGCGAGCCCTCCCAAACGGGCGGCGATATTGACGCCATCACCGAAGATATCACCGTTTGACCAGCACATCGCCCACGTCGATCCCGATGCGAAAGTTCATTCGGCGGTCTTCGGGGATTTCCTGGTTGGCGCGCAACATTGCCTGCTGGATCGCCACGGCTGAGTTGAAGGCATGTACAATAGACGGGAATTCAGCCAGCACGCTGTCGCCAGCGGTGCCGACAAATCCGAATTCGTTCAGCGAAATCTTGATGCCATCCCGCTTCAGACCGGAGATAGTCCGCTGGGCCTTTCCGTCACCGGCAAAGGCGTAGTGCGGCTCAGCTGCCGAGCACACTCAATAGCAAAACTCTCGCGGTGCTTCTCAATACCAGCTTCCCTCTCCTTAGAAGCATGACTTTAATCATCTCTACGCTTCCTTCGGTTGAACGTCGTAGAGCAGCATTCGGTTCCCTTGACGACATGAACTGCTGCGATGATATCGGTATGCCACGCGCCAGCTCACTCGGGGTGAGCTTGCATCTCGTCAAAGGTCGGCACCACTTCGCACTCCGCCGGCATCATGGCGCCAAGGTGCGGGGGGCCGTCAAAACTTCTCTCTCCGTCGGATATTCGCCGGAGATGACCTTGGCTTTGGCCCCGCAGGCATGAACGGCTAGCCTCTGAATTCGCCGTCCTTGATTTCCCGATCCTCAGAATTAACATCCCACTCCTTGCCCACGGGCTTTTGACCGGGCGGGGCCTTGTGCGCAGTAGCGTCGTCCGACCCTGTGATTACCCTCGGCTTTGCGCTGGCGACCCCATTGTTGTCACTAGACTCAAGCCCCTTTGCATATTGGCCTTTGGCATCGCCGTGGATCGTTTCCACCGATGGCACGTCTTTCTTCCCAGTGCCCATCATTGGCCTCCTTTGGTCTTGCCAGCATCCGTGAGCTTATTGCGATCGGGATCGTTCAGATTCTCGCCGGCGGCATCGCGGTCGGTCTTCGGATCGTCGATGGCGGGCAGGTAACCACGCGGGCGCGTTTCTTCCGGCCCCTCCCAACGGGGTGACTGGTCGGTCGTTCCTGCCTGACCCGGTTTTGGTGTTGCATGTTTCATGGGTGAGCTCCTTTTCTGCAGCTTCAACGAAGCTGGTCAACAGAGGTTCCATTCGGGTGAAAGGGCCTTGCCCGGAGCGGAAACAGGTTGGGCGTGCTTGTCCTCGTGCAGGCCGATGAAGCTCGGAATGAATTTGTCCTAGAAGTTGGGAGGCGTCTGCGGATGTTGCTGCGTGCAGGTCTTCGCGCTTTTGGGCCGAAGCGCTGACGAAACCCGCAAATGCTCCTGGGAGTTCGCGGTGGCGCAGGAATGTCGCTATACGATCGTGGTTTCCACCAGCGACAGGAACCGACATCAAGGTCTTGCGCCACTTCTTCCTAAATGCCGGACAGCTTTAGACCGTGCGACGATCAGAAACGTCGACAAGCAGAGCACGCTTGGTGCCATAGACACCGCCGAACCAAGCGGTGATCGAACCCAGAACCAGTGCGAGAAAACCTAGGATGGCGCCGGCCGAAATCGCTGCCGTCGCGGACTGCGCGGCATCGATCGCCTGCTGCTTGGCGGCAGCCACGTTGTCGCGGTAGGTCTTCTCGTACTGATCGACCTGCGCGCTGGCCCGGTCTAACGGAATCCCCTGTGTCTTCGAGATGGCGTCAGCAGCCCGGTTACGGGCGTCATCGGCACTGGTTTCATCACCCATCACCACCGCTTGCATCGCCGATACCGCGGTATTCTGAAGGGCCTGGGGGTTCTTCTGACGCGACATTGCTAATCTCCCGGGCCCAACAATGCGCGCTGCCAGCGGTGATGAGCAAACACATATCTGCTAAGCCTTCCACAGACCTCGACAGCACCGTGCAGACGTGCCGTCAAGATGTGACCCTTTCGATGCAACTTCTCGAATCGGTGAGCGTTATCCAACTAGTGCAACTCAACGAGACTGGGCGTTGCAAGCTGACGTCTCGCCGACGACGAGGGCAGCGATGCAGATCAAACAAACTCTCCAGCACGCCATCGAGATCGCGGCAGAAGCCCATGAAGGGCAGCACGATAAGGTTGGCAATCCATATTTCGAACACTGCCGGCGTGTCGCTGAACGCGTTATGGGCGAGGAGGAGCGGATCATCGCATTTCTCCACGACGTTCCGGAGAAGGGGCCGGGCTGGACGCTCGATCGCCTGAGGCGGGAAGGTTTTTCTCCTCCTGTAATCGCCGCTGTCGACGCACTCACCAAGAGATCGGGGGAAGCGGACGACGCGTTCGTGCGGCGAGCAGCATCAAACCCGCTGGCACGGGCGGTGAAGCAGGCCGACCTCGAGGATAACCTCGTTCAGGCCGAGCAGGCGGGGCTGGATACCTCTAAGTACCTGCAGGGTCTGGCAATATTTCAGAGTGACGAGGAGGGGTTGGGCGCTCGGATGGTTTGGTGATTTCAATGGCGACGCCCTGGACGCTGTGCGATCTGGGGATGACAATAAGGACGACGATGATCCGAGGGACCTGGTTCGAAGATGTGCCGGGTCTGACAGCGCCCGCGGGAATTCCTTCGATAAAGGGTAGGATCCGGAAGCCATGCAAGAAACGGAACTAAAGCTCGAACTCTCACAGGCCGCAGCGACATCGCTCCTGACGAAGAATCCATTCGATTCCTCGCCCACCGTTCTTCAGCAGAAGTCCATTTATTTCGACACCGCTGGGTGGGATCTTTCCAAGCGTGGCCTGTCGCTGCGCATCCGGCAATTGGGAAACGAACGGATTCAGACCGTCAAAGCCGGCGATGGAGTTGCGGCGGGATCGTTCACTCGCGACGAATGGGAGCGACCGGTTGCAGACGACACACCGGTTCTCGACGATCCGCAGATCCGAGATCTGCTGGGCGAGACCGGCCGAAGGCTGGCGCCTGTGTTTGAGATTCATGTCAAACGGCATCGCTGGAACGTGACGGAGGGCGAGGCGACGATCGAGGTCGCCGTGGATGTCGGAAAGGTGGTTGCAGCCGATCGCGAGGCTCCGCTCTGCGAGATCGAGCTGGAACAGAAGGCGGGAGCGCCGGCGGCGCTGTTTGCGCTGGCCCGAAAGGTCGATATGATTGCGCCAGCGCATCTCGGCGTTCTCAGTAAGGCGGAACGGGGCTATCGTCTGCTTGGCGCAGCACCCTGCGCGGTGAAGGCGACCACCATCCCACTGACCCCGGACATGAGTGCCGCCACGGTTTTTGCGCACATCGTTGCAGCGTGTCTCAGACAGTTTCGTCTCAACGAGATGGCCTTGTCGTGGTCCCGCAACGCCGATGCCTTGCATCAGGCGCGCGTGTCGCTACGACGATTGCGATCGCTTTTCTCGATCTGCAGATCGCTGTTCGACGACAGCCGGTTCGACCACATGCGGGGCGAATTGCGGTGGCTCGCCTCGGATCTCGGCAACGCGCGCAACATCGACGTCATGATGGGCCGCGTGTCGAACGACGACCTTTCCGGCCGCCTTCAACAGGCCCGCGACGACGCCTATGGCGCTGCAGAAGCCTCGCTGTCCTCGGTGCGTGCCCGCTCTTTGATGATCGATCTGGTCGAATGGATTTCGATCAAAGACTGGCGAAGCGACGAAAAGGGTGAAGCGCTGCGGCTGCAGCCCTCCACAGACTTTCCAGCCGGTGTTCTCGACAAACTTTGGACGAAAGTCGCAAAGGGCGGCCGCAACCTGACCGATCTCGACGACGAGGCCCGTCATGAACTGCGGATCGTCGCCAAGAAACTGCGTTATGCCGCGGAGTTTTTCGGCCCTCTTTATAAGAGCACGAGGGAAGCCAAACGCTCAAAGCGATTCCTCGTAGCATTGGAAGGTCTGCAGGATTATCTCGGCAACCTGAACGATCTCGCGACCGCTCCCGCCATGCTGTCGCAACTCGAACTCTCGGAGGTGACCGGGGCGGAAGATCTGTTCAGCGCGTCCGACAAGGAGAAGCTTCTGCGCGATGCCGGAGGAGCGCACGATACCTTCGTTGACACCCGGCGCTTCTGGCGCTGAAGGCGCGGCTTGTGAGTCTGTGGGAGGTCACCCTTACCGGCGAGGCGCAGCCAGCTTCGATGCGTAGAGGCTGCGATCGGCGTCGATCGCGACCCGCAGGTCGACCATTCCCTACGAGCGGAAGTTTTCGCGGCATGTCTCAAATGATCAGCGGCCCCGCGTCGCGCCGGATCTTCCTGCTTGGGGGCCCGCTGTCTCGTGCGTTTTAGACCGTCGCCAGCAATCACGCGAATATTGCGCGCAGGCGGGCCAAAAATCCGTTCCCCCTCTCGACATGCTTTACTCGGATAAAGCGTGCGACTTTTGCGGTACTCACGATCGCGCCGAACTGACAGTCGCAGACGATCCTGTGCAGTTGCCTGTCGGACAATTCGAAAAAACGCTTTGCTTCACCGTAAGTGTCGCTTTGCAGACCTGCTGCGCGAAGGATCGGATCGTTGAAGGCGATCGAGATCGCCGAATTGTTGCAGCGCAATGCGTCGCGCTTCGTCTGCGGAAGGTATTCGGTTTCGTGCAGCGTCGAGAGAACCCGGGACGGATCTGCCTCAAGGAGTTCAATCCAGCGTTGGAGCCGCTTCTCGTGGGACATAAGCTGAGGGTAGTCCTGGTCGATTTTGGCAAGCGTCTGCAGTTGATCAAGATTATGGTGCTTCATATCGCCCTCCTGACGAGTGATGCTGACCACCGTTCCGCGCGTTGTGATCGGCGGCTATTGTTTTAGAACTATGGCATATATGCGCGATATCAAGAGAGGTTGTCCGCGTCGCAAAGCGTGCGGATCCCCGGTCGCCTAGGACTGCTTGAGGGTTCCCATGCGTTGGGCGCTCAGGTAATTCAAGCAGTCGACCATGTCGTCGACCTCATCGAAGTCCAGACAGTCGAGCTGGATGTCCTTAAAAAAGGTTGGCTGTCCGGTGAAGATGTCGATCACGGACCAATACTCGTCCTCTTGGTTTTTCTTTGCGCTGTACCTGAGGGTAGCCATGAGTCATTTTAGCATGACCCAGCGTATTTTGTTCAAATTTTTGAGAGGGGTAGTACGCCGCTTGATCGGCCTCGTTGCCAGTTTTTCTAACGTGTCTGAGCAATTCAGTCGCCGATTGATGCAAATACGGCTACGCGATCATCGTCAAACCTACGTAGAAGATCGCTGCGGAGCTTTCGCGACAATATGATGGAAGTGACGCAAGTCGTGCTGCCCGACCCTGCGAGAGCACATCTTGAACTGTGTGATGATGCGGCCTCGCTTTGGCGAGGACTTTTCCTGGTGGTCGATTTGAGAGAGACCCTTCTCGGGAGAACGAGAAGGGTCAGATGTTTACGTGCTGAAATGGCCCTGCTGCAAAGGTCCGCTCCCTCGGCCACATTCAATATTACTAATTTGTGTGAAAGGCTGATGTCACGGCCAATTTCCTTTGAATGTCTAGATCCTCTTGAGCTGGCGCACCGGATCGATCCGGAACTTCAGCTGCTGTCGCGAGTTCGTAGTGCATGGAAACGTACATGCAGGAAAACCGGCCGTTGACATACCTGAACCGCGTCAAAACTCTCTCGCGAGCGGTGATCGAACATCGCACGCTTTGCCAGGTCGGAGCTCTATGCGTTCGTTGTGATCGTGGGCGGCCCGAAGTGCTCCTCATCACCACGCGGCGCACGGGGCGATGGTTTATTCCCAAAGGCTGGCCGATTGTCGGGCTGGAAGGTTTCGACGCCGCAGCGCGCGAAGCCTGGGAAGAGGCCGGAGTCCGAGGAAAGGTGAAGAAGCGGGTTTTTGGAACGATCAAGTATTCCAAGGTGGTGCGAAACTTGTTCGCAGTCCCTGCGATCGTCGACGTCTATCTGTTGGAAGTCCGCCGCATTCGCTCGAAGTATCCGGAACGCCACGAGCGACTTCGCCGCTGGCTTGCTCCCCAGGAAGCCGCGCTTCTTGTCAAAGAGCCAGAACTCAGATCACTGCTATCCAAACTTGCTCGGCGCCTCGGCGCCGACAAGCAGCGGTTCGCGGCGGTTGACCATTCGGCGGTGTCAGCCTAACCTTTGGACACGGAGAGTGGATCATGTTCCATGAACTTGACAGCGCTGACCGCAACCCTTCATCTGCAAAAGAGTTCAACGTCGAGCAGGCGGGCGCTATCTGCCTCCGCCGGAAGCGGCGCGAGCTGCAGGTGCTTGTCAGCAGCCGCCGGACAGGGCGGTGGGGACTCCCGAAGGGGCACCTGGAAGCTTCTGAGACCTCACGACAGGCAGCTGAGCGCGAGGCGTTCGAGGAGGCCGGGGTACGAGGCATCGTCGACGAGGTTCCCTTCGGATCTTTTCTGTACAGCAAGGGGACGCCGGGCCGGACCTGCCGTGTGACGGCTCATGTACTAAGGACAAAGTCGGAATCGACGTCGTTTCCGGAGCGGCAGATACGTACCTTGAAATGGGTTGCGGTCGAGGGGCAGCCCGTGAGGCCGGGCATCAGGGACTACGGGAATTGTTGTCCCGTCTCGGTGCCGATCCGTCCGTTCAATACTAGTCTCTTCGTTTTTTGTCGTTCGTCCGATTCCCCGGCGCATGCTCACAACCATGTGCCTTTTCCGACACGATCCGCGCTTTGACCTCGTCAGGCCACCGGCGATGTCCCTCACGCCCAACGTTCCCGGTCGTCAGAACCTCCGACGTAGCCGAACTCCCGTCGTTTATCCATGGAAAGCCGATCACAGATCGCGGCGGTAGGACAACGTGGAGTCTAAACACCGGTCACTCCGTACCCTTGCAGGCTGAAGCATTCACCGGCGCACCACCCCGGGCTGTCGTCCATCGGCCAGGGTGCCCGAATCCGAGGAAGTGGCGTCGCGCACGATTGTGCGATGTTTCTCCCTGAAACGGCGCCATACAGAAATGCGAGCCTTGTAAATCATCCTAGTGCCATCTACATACCATCCACATAGATGGAGAAGGCGATGAGCGATAATGTTTACAAACTCCGAGACAAGGCCGGCGAGTCGGAGAAGATCACCATCAATCTCGGCTATATCGACCTGGGCCGGATCGACCTCCTGGTACAGGAGGGCTTCTACTCCAATCGCACCGACTTCATTCGCACCGCAATCCGCAACCAGCTGACGGCGGAGGGGGAGGCGGTCCAACAGTCGATCACCCGGCATACGTTGGAGTTGGGGCTGCGGGACTATAGCAGGGCCGATCTGGAGGCAGTGAGGGCATCTGGCGAAAGGCTTCACATCAAGGTGCTCGGACTTGCCCGTATCGCGTCCGACGTCACGCCTGAACTCGCCCTGGCAACAATCGAATCCATCACCGTGCTCGGCGCACTTCAGGCCAGCAGGGAACTGAAGTCAGCACTGGCCGAACGGATTCGCTAGGGCGGCATCCCGACCAACAAGGATAGGGTCATGAACGACGATTTCTTCACCACCATGCGCCGTGCGACGTCGTCCACACGCGCCTTGAACCTCGCCGAGGCAACCCGGGTGATCCAGGATGCACTTTCTGGCCATCCGGCCTCTGGCACTGGCAGCGCAAATCCGGACATCACGCCGCCTCCACCAATCCGTCGTTCCAAACCTTTTGCCGTCGATCCTGGCGCCGAGATCATCGAGGCGGAAATAAAGCAGGCTGAACCCACGAAAAAGGTTGGCGGTGTCGCGCCGTTGCAAAGGGTACGAAAACCGCTCGAACAGGTTGTACGGATCTTGCGAGAGGGACGGCTTGCTGCGAGTGCGTTTGAACCGATGCCCGGCAGGACCTACTCGGGCATGCCGAAAGATGGCCCCTCGCCCACGGTTCCGGACGGGGCGCGGTTCACGGCGCGATCTTTCAGCTGCGCGGCGGGCTCGCGAAGCTACAAGCTCTATGTTCCCGCGTCCGCACTCGATCAACCGCGCGGCCTTGTTGTAATGCTTCATGGTTGTAAGCAACATCCCGACGATTTCGCGTCAGGTACTGGGATGAATGCCGTCGCCGAAACGCACGGCCTGATAGTCGCCTACCCCGGCCAGACCGGGGCGCATAACGCCTCGTCCTGCTGGAACTGGTTTAGGCCGGCGGACCAGATGCGCGGTGCCGGAGAACCTTCAATCATTGCGGGAATCACCATGGAACTGATGTCTGAGTTTCGCCTCGATCGCAGCCGGGTTTTCGTTGCAGGGTTGTCGGCGGGCGGCGCGATGGCGGCCGTCATGGGCGAGACCTATCCCGACCTCTATGCCGGCGTGGGCATCCATTCCGGGCTGGCCTATGGTTCGGCCAATGACGTCATGTCCGCATTTTCCGTCATGCGCGGGGACGCGAGTTTGCTATCACCCTCGAAACCGCGCGCTAGCGCGGCGTACGCGGTCCGCACCATCGTCTTCCAGGGCGCCGCAGACCTGACCGTCCATCCATCCAACGGCGAACGGATCGTTGCGGCGGCCAGTCCGCCTGGCGCCGACACCCTCACTCGAAGAAAAACCGGACGTTCCGCCGGCGGACGGAGCTATAGGAGAACAATTGTCAAGGATGCGGAGGAGCCGCCGATCCTGGAGTACTGGCTAGTGGAGGGTGCTGGTCATGCTTGGTCCGGCGGTCGTGAAGTCGGTTCATACACGGACCCGCATGGGCCAGATGCCACGAGCGAGATGGTCCGTTTCTTCCTTGAGAAGACAAACCTTTAAAGTTGGTCGCCGTGCCCACTCAAATAGGCCATACCAGTAAGAGCATCGGCACGCTGACGAGCAGCACGATGATCGAAAGCGGAAGACCGAGACGGGCGTAGTCGCTGAAGCGGTAGCCGCCGGGCCCCATAACCAAGGTGTTGCACTGATGGCCGATCGGGGTGAGGAAGTCGCATCCCGCACCGATGGCGACGGCCATCAGGAATGCGTCAGGCTGGAACCCCAGCTTCTCTGCAAAAGTTGCGGCAATCGGAGCCATGACAAGCACGGTTGCAGCATTGTTCAGGAATGGCGTAACAGCCATTGCGGCAACCAGGATGAGCCCTAGCGCGCCGTAAGGCGGCAGCATCTCTGCCGTCCGAGAAAGCAGGCCGGCAATAACCTCGGTGGTTCCGGTCGTCCTCAGCGAGTCGCTGATCGGGATCAGAGCAGCGAGCATGATAAGAATGGGAGCATCGAGGTGACCATAGACCTCGCGCAGTGGAACTGATCCTGTCACGACCATCAGGAAGGCGGCTGCGAAGAACGCGGACGCGACGGGCACGCCTCCAAACGCCGTCGCACCCATTGTTGCCGCCAAGATGAGAACTGGAATGATTCCATTGCGGACTCTGCCAAGTTTCAAATCGCGCTCCACCAATGGCAGGCAGCCCCATTCGCGCAGAAGATCAGGCAGTTTCTGCAAGTCTCCTTGCAATACGACGACATCGCCATTGCGGATCTTGATTTCGCCGAGACGCTCGGTGAACCGCTTGTCACGGCGGCTGACCGCAAGAAGGTTCAACCCGGTGTTCTCGAAGAGAGCGACCTCCTTTACGCTCAGCCCTATCAAAGGCGAATGTTCGCCTACGATAGCTTCAACGGAGTTGATGACTTTTCCTTTTTCGGTGTCGTGCCTGCGTTTTGAGAGACGGAGCTTGCCCTCGGTCACGATCCTGTCCAATGCAGCCTGTTCACCTTCAATGATGAGAAGGTCGCCTTCCTTGAGGCTCATGTCCGGAAGCGGCGTCCGCCTCGCGCCTCCCTCGCTAATAATCCCGGTAACCATCGCGTCGCCACCCGCAGGTTTTTGAAGCCAGCTTATGGATTGTCCAACCGCCGCGGACGGCGCGACGACCCGAGCTTCCGTCGTGTAGTTCTTGATCTTCACCGCCTCGTCCATCGAGGTTTCTTCACGCACCCGCACCGGCAGGAGTTTGTAGAAGATGCCCAAAAATACGACCCCGACGAGTGCGAGTGCCGCGCCCACGGGTGTATAGTCGAACATTGTGAACGGCTGCCCCGTGATTTCCTCTCGTACGCTGGAAACAATGATGTTGGGCGAGGTGCCAATCTGCGTCATCAGACCTCCGAGCAGGGAGGCAAATGCCATCGGCATCAAAAACATCGAGGGCGAGACGCGGGACTTGCGTGCCATCTGGATTGCCACGGGTATCATGATCGCGAGCGCGCCGATGTTCTTGATGAATGCGGATA
>NZ_JAOYTJ010000006.1 GCF_025846855.1 Pararhizobium sp. BT-229 | reverse complement strand
CGCCTTCTTCGAACATCTCGGCCTCGCCGGCGCCTTCCTGCTCGTCGCATGGTACGACCTGCACAAATGGCGCCGAGGTGAGACAGACTGGAGCTGAGGCTCTGTGAATCCGGCTAATAGCGGCGCGCCATGCAGAACTACGCGCTGATCGGGAACCGCTCAGGCTCGGCATGGTCGGTATGGCGAAAGCGGCTTTTCTTGTCCGAGTGATAGGTTCGATCGGCGCTATCGTATTCTAACGACAATTGGGAGCCGGCTCTCCCTTCTGTCAATTGTTGCCGTCGCCATTGGCTGGGAGGCATGCCTACAAAACGGCGGAAGAACCGGTTGAAATGCGCCTGATCGGAAAGGCCGCAGTTGAAGGCAATTTCGGCCAACGATTTATCCGAGGTGACCAGGAGCGCTCGCGCACGCTCGATGCGCAATTTCATGATGAACGTATAGGGTGAAAGCCCAAGCCGGATGGTAAAGGCTCGGGCGAAATGGCTTGGGCTCAGATTCACCTCCGCAGCGAGATCGCTCACACGCACCGAGGAGCCGATCCGGATGGAGAGGTAAGCGATCACGCGCTTGAATTGCCAGTCGCAGAGGCCGGCCCTGTCGCGGTACGATACACGAACATTGGCGTTGGCAGCCGGAGTCAGGCCGCTGTCACCGATCAATCCTGTATGTGGCTGCATCGTGGCCTCTCCAATTGCTGCCGACAACCTTAAGTAAAGCTGCAAGCAACACCAGAAATCCATCGCATACTGGTATCGCATACCTATCCGAAGGGCGTAGTTTCCCCATATAGCAGTCTAGGTTTGGCGAGGTCTGCGCGAGGGGCCAGGCGGCGCGCTGCCGCAATTCAGGGGGCGATGCGAGGATCAGCCAACGATTGGCAAATCTCAACCGCAATATTGACAAGGATATAGATGGTTCCGAAGACCATTGACACGCCGAGTATTGCCGGCAGGTCCGAACTGGCCAACGAGTGCACCATGTATTGGCCTAGCCCCGGCCAGCCAAATATCCGCTCGACGACCAGCAGATTGCCGAAGAGGAGGCGAACCTGCAGACCAACCATGGCGAGCGGCGCCGTGGCTGCATTCCTCAGGCCGTGTCGCAATACGAGGCGGGTTTCGCTGATGCCCTTGCCACGCGCCGTTCTGATATAGGCTTGCTGCATGACGTCATGCAGTGCGCTGCTCATGGTTCGACCGACTGCAACGGCGATCGGCAGCGCCAATGCCAGCGAGGGGAGAAGGATATGAGCAAAGGCATCCAGGCTGACGGCCGGCTGGCCGACGAGAAACCCGTCGATCAGATTGAATCCCGTGGGGCCTGCGAAGCCGGGCCGCCCAAGGCGCCCGCTTCCCGGTAGCCAGTGCAAATTGAACCAGAAGAAATAGACCAACAACAAGGCGCAGAGAAAGATGGGCGTCGACCCCACGCCGATAATCGCAACCCGGACCAGGCTGGACTTTGGAAACAATACCTGAAGCAGCGCCAACCCAGCAGCGAGCGCTACGCCGAGTACGACTGAGACGATCATCAATTCCAATGTTGCAGGCAGATACTTGCCGACATCGGCGGTGATCGGCTGACGGGTCCGAAACGATGTTCCGAGATCACCCTGGGCGAGACGCATTAGGAAGCGCCCATACTGAACCATGATCGGGTCATCGAGTCCCAATTGCTCTCGCACCAATTCCACGGTCGCCGCCGGAGCGGTCGGCCCTGCGACGGCGCGGGCAGGATCGTCGGGAATGATGCTTTGCAAGCAAAAGACGAAAAAGCTCATCACAAGCAGAACGACCACAAGGCCGGACATTTGCTTGAGAAGATAGAAGGGCATGGCTCAGCGCCCCCGCAGAGCGGTGCGAAGACCATCGCCTGCCAAGTTCGCGCAGAGGCACAATAGGAAGATCGCTGCGGCCGGAAGGAGAGGCAGCCACCAGAACGCTGTGAGGCTGTCGAGCGAGCGTGCCGTCATTGCACCGAGCTCCGGGGCCGGCGCGGACTGACCGAGACCGAGGAACGACAAAAGCGAAACCGTCATAACGATGTTCGCAACGTCAAGGGTCGCGGCTACAATCAGGGATGGCACGACGCCGGGCAGGAGATAGCGCAGCACAAGCCGGAGACTGCGGGCGCCAGCAATGCGTGCAGCCTCGACATGGGGCCGGACGATGAGACGACGGACTTCATCGCGGCAGACGCGGGCGTACCAAGGCCACCAACTGATTGAGATCGCGATCATAGTATTAGTGAGGCCGGGACCGAGCGCAGCAATCACGGCGATTGCGATGAGGGTCGCCGGCAGAACCAGAAAGAGATCGATGCCCCGTTGGATGATCATGTCGACCTTGCCGCCGGCTGCGCCAGAAATGAGGCCTATGGCCGAGCCGAGAACAAGGCTGAAGAGAATGACGGCAAGCCCCGGGAGCCACGTATACTGGACGCCAACAATGACGCGTGAAAAGAGGTCGCGGCCAATTTCGTCTGTCCCGAACCAGTGCACGCTGGAAGGCGGCAGATAGCCGTCGGCAACACGCAACTGCGGGTCGTAGGGCGTTAACCAGGGTGCAAATATGGCTGCGAGTGTGATCAGCAGCATGCCGACCATGCTAGCCTTCTCCAGCCCGCCTATGCGGTCTAGAAGGGCACGCCAGTAGGCCCGGGCTCCTGGACGAAAAGGTGCAGGGGCAGGGCTCACGATCACTGGTGGAGCCCTCTATGAAAACGCGATTGCACCGCGGCGGCGATTGGGAGCGGTGCGGCCAGAGCCGCGAAGGATGCCGCGTCCGGATTGTCGTCAATCGCGATTTCGCCATCTTTCAGGACGGCAATCCGGTCAGCTACGATCCTGGCAGCAGCCAGGTCGTGAGTAACGAAGAGCGTTGCCATGTCGAGCCGCCGTCGAAGCTCCCCGAAAAGGTTCAACGTCGCCGCGGCAAGCGACACATCCATGGCACTGACCGGTTCGTCGCAGAGCAGGAGCTTCGGTGGAACCACCACTGCGCGGGCCACGACGGCGCGCTGGCACTGGCCGACGGACAGCTCCGCTGGAAGGGCATTCACCAACGCCGGATCGAGCCCGACCAGTTCCAAGGTTTCTACAATCCGGCGAACGCGGTCCCGGGCGACCATGCCTGAGCGATGCAGCCGCTCGCCGATCTGCTCCCCGATGGTGAGCCAGGGTGTCAGGGACGAGACGGCGTCCTGGAAAACGACTTGCGGCTCGTCGTCGGTGCGGAATACGTTGCCGTCGTCGGGTGCGAGCAATCCGGCGGCAATTCTTAGGAGTGTGGACTTTCCCGCGCCGCTCTCTCCTAGAAGTGCAACGCATTCGCCCCGGCTGATCGACAGGCTGACCGATTTCAGAACTGGCCGGAGTCGGGCACCCCAGAATTTTCGCGTGCCGATGGGATAGCATTTTGTGATCTCGGAGAGCCGCAGCGCGACATCGTTCTTGTTGAACGATCTAGCCGGCCAGGGCGTCGTCAGCCCCCTTTCGGCAAGCGATGGCATCTGCCCGGCGTGAAGGCAGGCGACATGGCCCGCGTGCGTAAGCTGCGGCCGCAAGGATGGCACCAGGGTCTTGCAATCGGCTGCGGCGATTGGACACCGCGAGACATAGTTGCAGCCATGCTGCGTCACCACGAGGTGCTTCTGGGCGACGGGGAGCGTGGGCAGGGGGCGGTGTCGATCGCTGCTGAGATCGAAGCGCGCGGCAAGGAGGCTCGCGGTATAGGGATGGCCGGGTTTGTCGATCACGTCGCTGACTGCGCCGATCTCCGCCACCCGTCCCCCATGCAGCACAATCACGCGATCAGCGAAGGTTGCGGCCACACCAAGATCATGGGTAATAAACAGTATGGCCGTGTTCTGTTGGCGAGCCAGGTCGCGCAGGAGTTCGAGGATCTGTGCCTGAATCGGAGCGTCGATCGCGGTTGTCGGTTCGTCGGCGATAAGCAGTTTCGGCCGCGCCATCATCGCCATTGCGATCAGGACTCTCTGGCGCTGCCCTCCCGACAGGCGATGCGGAAAAGAGGCCGCAATGCGTTCTGGATCCGGCAGGCCTGTGCGGCGCAGCCAGTCGAGGATCAAGCCGTCGGCGTCGCCTGTCGATTCCCGCAACTGATTGCGGATCGTCATGGTTGGATTGAGCGCACCCATCGGATCCTGCGAGATCGCTCGCACCAAGGAGCGGCGGGCAGTGCGGAGAGAGGCTGGGCGCGCACCCACCATCTCGATTCCCGCCAATTTGATCGATCCACGCACCTGCGGCCGGTGCTCGCGAGGAAGCAAGCCTTGCACCGCCAGTCCGATCGTTGACTTACCGGAGCCACTCTCGCCGACAATGGCCATGATTTCACCCGGCGCAACCGCGAAGCCGACATCGTCGAGTATCGTACTGGCGCAGCCATCCCGGTACATCACGACGGAAAGGTCCTCGATGGTCAGAATGGGCTCGGGCATCGTTAGACCTCCTCGACTGGAGCCGCGCGTGCCGACACTCGCGAGGCGGAGTACGCTCACCTTCGCACGGTGCCGAAATCAATATTGCCGGGCGGGTACACAGGCCGGAGACCCAGATCCTTCAGACCCTTCACATGGACAACCACGTCGTCCGCGTCCACAAGCGGGATGAAGTATCCGGCGTTGAAATACATGTGCCCCGATTCTTCGTAGAGCGCGTTGGCTGCCGCTACGTCCGGCAGCACACGGGCCTTGTCGACGAGGGCATCGGCTTCGAGAAGGACGCGGCCGTAAAAATTGGCCGGCGCGTCCTTGGTGAAGAATGCCGTTGCCTGGTTGTCGGGATTGGCGGCATCAGGGGAGGAAATCGTCAGCAGTATATCGGGCGCGTCGGCCTTGCCCTTTAGCGCATAGGCTGCGCCGGAGGGCAGAATGTGCGATGTCGCCTTCACGCCGATGAGTGCGAGCTGAGCCATCATCAGATCGGATATGCGCCCGTAGCTGGGAGCTGCGCTATACAGGCCGATCGTCAGGGTAACCTCACCGTGTCTGGCAATCGCTGCCCTGGCCGCCTCGAAGTCGGTCGGGAAAGAGATCGGCTGTTTCGGTTCGAACATCATGTTCTGATAGGGAGACTTCGAAATGCTTGCATATTTGCCGAAAGCATCCTTGACCCAAAGAACGGGGTTGATAGCGGTCAACACCGCCCTGCGGATCTCCGGATTGTCGAGCGGCGACCCCGGCTTGGTAAAGAGGCTGAACTGCGTCATGCTTGGCTCCGCAGTTATCTCCAGATCTTGCGGTAAATTGCCGAGCTGTGCGATCGGATAGTTCTTGGGCACGACATCGATTTCGCCTGCCTGTAGTTTCAGGATCTGCTGACTGATATCGGGGATGACCGGAATCTCAATTCTGCTGAAGAACGGTTTTTGTCCCCAATAGTCGCCAGTGCGTTCCAACGTGTAACGCTCAGCACGTCTGAACTCCGCAAGCTTGAATGGACCGGTGCCAACAGCATGCTCGTTGAGCCACTTGGTCGCAAAGTCGCCATCGTCGTGCGCCTCGAGCGCCGTGGGACTGATAACTTTCGGACCCCAGGGGCTGGCAAGGGAATCGAGCAGCGAAGCCTGTGGCGAATGCAGGGCGAGCACGACCGTATTGTCGTCGGGTGCGCGGATTTCCTTCACATTGCTCAGAAAGTAGCTCAGAACCAGACCGCGGTCACGGCGGCGCTCGAGCGACTTCACAACCGCGGCTGCGTCGAGGGGCGTACCGTCATGAAATTTGACCCCTTCAACGAGGTGGAAGGTGTAGGTCAGCCCGTCTTCGGAAACGTCCCATTTTCTGGCGAGCAATCCTACGATCTTGGTTGAGCCGGGTTCGTATTCGACCAGACCTTCATAGACATTGTTGATGGCGCTTAAGGAACCGATTTCGAATCCGTTGTCCGGATCGAAAGTACCGATGTCTCCTGAAAACGGGACCCTGAGAACCTCCTGAGCATGGACCGGCACCACGAGCACCAATAGGCCGAGTAGTATGCCCAAGACACGGATACGCAGGTTGGACGTGGATCGATTGGCGGTTCGCTCTCCAGAACTGCTCTGCATGTCGTGTTATCCCTTTGACGTCTTTTCGGTTGGATATGAAAAATGCTCAAGCGTCGTTTCCCAGCATGGCCAATGGTCGCTACTGCGCTGGTGACTTGGCCGTGAAGATGGATCTCAGCGCATAATCCAGGCTTGGCCCAACCAAAAACGTAGTCGTCAGAGGTCAGAAATCTTGAACAATCCGCGCCAGAAATGACGGGCTGCCAGTGTCCGCAATCGTAAAGCGGGCCTTGTCCTGCCGTTCGCTCGTTTGTCGTAAGTGTTGAGAACGGCGGGATTTTCCGGGCCATGATCAAGGCGGCAGTCCCATTTCGAGGATGGAGAATGAGACAGAAGATCCCGACGAATCCGTTCGATTGCCGTCTCCAGGGACTTCACCAAGTATTGAGGGTGATCTAATATAGGGTACGGAATGGTGTCGCTTCATCGCTGGAGTCAGGGCGCGACATGCGGCAAGCCTCGGAGGCGCGGTATGAAGGCGTCAGTTTCAGAAAGCTCCAAAGTCCCGATCGTGTCACTGGTGGACGACGATTCCGATGTCCGAGAGGCCATGGGTAACCTGTTGGACTCGGTTGGCATTGAATCCCTTGCCTTTGCATCTGCGCAAGAATTTCTGAGCGCGACGCTGCCCGATCGACCGGGTTGCTTTGTTCTCGACGTTCGTATGCCGGGATTAAGTGGCCTCGATCTCCAGCACCACTTGACGAGCAAGGGCATCGACACGCCCATCGTCTTCCTTACAGCTCACGGCGACATTGCCATGAGCGTCGACGCAATGAAGGCCGGGGCACTTGATTTCCTCACCAAGCCGGTCCGCGACCAGACCTTTCTCGACGCCGTCCTGAAGGCGATAGCGACTGACCGCGTTCGCCGGGAACAGGCGGCGATGTCGCGTCTTCACGCCGATCGCTACAAGGCACTTACGGCGCGCGAGCGGCAGGTAATGAGGCTGGTTGTAGGCGGGGCTCTCAACAAACAAATCGCTTTTGATCTTGGCATCAGCGAAGTCACGGTCAAGCTTCATCGCAGCAGCATGATGAAAAAAATGCAGGTCAACTCGGTCCCTCATCTGGTCGGTGCCTGGCATACGCTTCCCGATGACCTGAAAATGAGCGACGGCTGAAGGCTTTCGTGTCCGTCGTGACGTTCAGTGTTTTTTGGAGCGCCACCCTGTCGGCCTGAACGCGGGCCTATCTGAAGGGCGTCTGATGGAGGCGACATCGAAACGCAACCGCACGCTGTTCGCCGTAGCCACAAGCGCTGTCGGGGTGCTGCTGGCCTGGTTTTCTCAGGAACCTGCGAGCCTATTGATAGCGGTCGCCGCCGCATGGGTGTGCATGGGCTGGAGAGCTGGCTTGGCCGCAGTCGTAGCTACGAGCCTGCTCTTCGCGGCGATGCTGTATTCGCCCACGCTTCAGCTGTCGTCCCCGATTGCGGTAGGCGATGGTACCGTCCGGCTTACAGTATTTGCTCTTTCCGCCTTTGGGCTCTGGCTGCTCTTGCAGATCTTCCGATCGGTTAGTTTCTTTGAGCAAGTACATCGAGTGAGCCAGCCAACGATCGAGGACATTCCGGGGCTTGGCTGGTCGGCATATCCGGATGGACGCTTGCGGTTTGTCAATCCGGCTGCACTTGAATTCATCGGCATCAGCGCGGAAGAAATGCGCCGGATCATGGATGAGGACCACGATGCGTGGTGGAGACATTTCGTTCATCCCGATGATGTCGAGCGGAATATCGAACGCTGGCGTTACAGTTTGAATACGGGTGAACCCCTGGTCGACGAACAGCGTGTGCGTCGACACGACGGCACCTACCGATGGTTTCGCGATTCCGCAGTGGCATCGCGCGACGAGCGCGGGAACATCACCGGCTGGTACGGCACCACAGTCGATATCGACGACCAAAGACGGGCCGAAGCCGCACTGCGCGCCAGCGAGCAGCAGCTGCGTCGATTGATCGATACTGTGCCTGCCCTAATTTGGTGCGCAGACCCCAACGGGAAACCGTCCTACGTGAACAAGACCCTGGCGAGCTGGTCGGGTCTTTCACTCGAGGAAATTGAGGCCGGGGAAGAAAGCAAGCCGGCCTCGATCATCGTCGACACGGTCCATCGGGACGATGAAGGCGCGCTGACGGAGGCGCTGGTACACTCATTTTCGACAGGAGAACCGTTCGCCCACAAGTACCGCCAACGTCGCGCCGACGGCGCGTATCGCTGGATCGATGGAAAAGCGGAACCGCTGCGCGATACTGATGGCAGCATCCTGCAATGGTATGGAGTCTGCCTCGACATTACCGAGGAGGTCGAAGCGCATCAGGCGGCTCAGGCAAGCGAGCGTGAACTGCGTGTGCTGGTCGACACGGTCCCCGCCCTAATCTGGTTGATTACTCCGAACGGTTCCCCGCACTATTTCAACAAGCGTTTCGTCGACTGGAGCGGTGTCGAATTCGGCGATGAAAACTCGACCGCTGGACGGGGTCAGAGCACGCTCATCGAATTGATACATCCCGACGATCGACCGCGGGTGGCTGCCGCTTTCCAGCGTTCCTTCGCGACGGGCGAACCTCTCCATATCAAAGCTCGGCTTCGCCGCAAGGATGGTCAGTATCGCTGGGTCGATTCCCGTGTCGAACCTTTGCGCGACCAAAACGGGGAAATCATACGTTGGTACGGTGTTTCCTTCGTCATAGAGGAAGAGGTGCGGGCGCAGATGGCATTGCGGGAAAGCCAGCGCTATTTGCAGCATCTGATCGACACCGTGCCTGTCGGGATCTTGCTTTCCAATCCCGATGGCGAGCCGATCTACGTCAACAAACGACTGATGAAGTATCACGGTCTGGACCCGGACGAGCTTGTCAGTTTCGACGGACAGCAGCCGGTGCAGGCCATTCGCGATCTCGTGCATCCGGATGACCGGGATGCTGTCGCCAGCAGACTCGCCTATTGCCACAAGGTTGGGGAATCTTTTGCAATGCGCTATCGCCAGCGCCGTTCGGACGGCGTCTATCGCTGGGTTGAGGGTCGTAGCGAGCCGTTCCGCGACGATGACGGGGTGATCGTTCAGTGGTACGGCGTGAATCTCGACGTCGACGACGAAGTCCGCGCGCAGGAGTCGCTGCGATTGGCGGATGAAAGGCTGGCGCGCGCCTCGCGAGCGGCTAGCCTTACCGAACTTTCGGTCTCGATAGCGCACGAGCTCAACCAGCCCCTTCAGGCAGTGGTTTCCAATGCCAACGCCGTTCAGCGCTGGTTGCACGCCGACCCGCCGAATTTCGAACGCGCCAACCGCAGCGCGGACTCAATCATCCGCAATGCCGATGCAGCAGCACAGGTCGTGAGCCGGATCCGAGCGGTCTTCACCCAGGCGGGGTCTCAACGTCAAGCCACCAATCTCAACACGGTTATCAAAGAAGTGTGCGAGCTGATGGCCGATAAGTTGCTGCTGAGCAACATAAAACTCCATCTCGATCTCGACCCAAGCCTGCCTGCAATAATTGCGGATCGCGTGCAGATCGAGCAGCTAGTGCTCAACCTCCTCCGTAACGCGATCGAAGCAATGCAAAAAGTAGATTCAGGACGTAAGAGCTTGGCAATAGTGTCGCGGTGGCAGGGCAAGGACATGCTAAAGATCGAGTTCCGCGATCGGGGTAGCGGCATCGATGACGTCGAGCGGATCTTTGACGCATTCTACACCACCAAAAATGAAGGGATGGGTATGGGGCTTTCGATCTGCCGTTCGATCATCGAAACCCATGGTGGCAGCATTTGGGCTGAGAATGCACCCCACGGAGGTGCCACTATCGCCTTCAGCCTTCCAATCGGCGCGAATGACAGCGAGCGCGTCCCGAACTCCGATGAAGCCCACCGCCATATCGAATGATCATCTGCTGCGATTCCGTATCGAGCTGGGCACGCAAGTATCGATCCGATGGGTAGGCTGGGCAAACAGGGGCAGCGGATGACCCCTTGCGACTAGGCATACATAAGCCCTGATTTTTTGACCAGATCTGCAAGTGAGCTGGCCCCCATCTTGCGCATCATGCTGGCTCTATGGATTTTGACCATTATCTCACTGATACCAAGCGCGTAGGCTATCTGCTTGTTCATAAGGCCGTCCGTAACATGTTGCATTACTTCCCTTTCCCTCCGGGTGAGGGTTGACGCGTTCTGCTTGATAGAATTCCTCACGACAGCGTCCTGTCGTCTGCATTTATCGGTCTCCAAGGCTCTGTCTACAGCGTCAAGCAGTTCTTTGTTGGTGAAGGGCTTCAATAGGAAGTCTATCGCGCCCGCCTTCATTGCCGTGACGCTCGTCGGCACGTCACCATGGCCCGTAACGAAAACAATGGGGATCTGGCAGCCTAGGTCCTCCAGCCGGGATTGAAATTCGATGCCGCTCATTCCTGGCATTTGAACGTCCAGAACGATGCAGCCTGACATGTTCAGGCAGCCGTTCTCGACAAAATCCAGAGCGTCGTGGAAAGATGACGATCTAATGCCTGCAGATTGAAGTAGATCAACTATAGAACAACGTATGTCGGTGTCGTCGTCAATTACAACGACCAATTGTTCTTCGACTGGCGCGTCTTGGTGCTTAAGTGCAATGGACATCTTGCCCTTCCTCCGGCGAATGAACGACAGCTCGTTTCGAATTGTCTCAGGAGGTGCACGGTTTCAAAACTATGCAATGGTCTAGCCCGCCCCACCATTTAAGGCAGGCCTTCTGACGGCAGATAAACCTGTTTCCCTGCGCCGTTCTACAATGCGAGCCGCTCAGGGCCTCGGTCGACCTGCTGAAAGCGGAAGCAACGGCGTTCCGACAGTAACGCCGCAAGTAAGAAAGGCGAAATCATCAGCAAACGATAGTTTCGATCATGAATTTTGAAATGTTCACGCATTGTTTCGATTTCGACAATGCGATATACCGAGTTTGGTGACGTCGTCACGTTCTGTCTTCGCACTGGCGATGGACAGAGGGGGCCCTCATGCTCGACAGGAAATTCGTGCGACGCGGACTGTTCCTCGTCTTTCTCATCCTCTTTCTCGACATCATGGGCATCGCCATCATCATGCCGGTGCTGCCGACCTATCTCAGGGAACTGACCGGAGCAGATGTCGGCGAAGCAGCGATCGACGGCGGCTGGTTACTGCTCGTCTATGCGGCGATGCAGTTTCTCTTTGCCCCGCTGATCGGCAACCTGAGCGATCGCTTCGGGCGGCGGCCGATTCTGCTTGCCTCCGTTCTCACCTTCGCGATCGACAATCTGATCTGCGCACTGGCGACGAGCTACTGGATGCTTTTCATTGGGCGCGTCCTCGCCGGCATCAGCGGCGCGAGTATCGGGACGGCGTCAGCCTATATTGCCGACATTAGCGACGACAGCAATCGTGCCAAGAATTTCGGATTGATCGGTATCGCCATCGGGACTGGCTTCGCGTTCGGCCCCGTCATCGGCGGTTTTCTCGGCGAATTGGGTCCAAGAGTGCCGTTCTATGGCGCCGCGGCCCTGTCGTTCTTCAACTTCATCGCCGGCCTGTTCCTCCTGCCCGAAACCCTGGACCGCGCCAACAAGCGCCGTTTCGAATGGTGGCGCGCCAACCCCCTTGGCGCGCTCAAACAGATGCGCAACTATCCCGGGATCGGCTGGATCGGACTTGTCTTTTTCCTCTACTGGGTGGCAAACGCGGTCTACCTTGCCGTCTGGTCGTTCGTCTCGTCCTACCGGTACGGCTGGAGCGAGGGGCAGATCGGGCTGTCGCTCGGGATCTACGGTGTGAGCGGAGTGCTCGTCACGGCCCTCGTTCTGCCGCGCGTTGTGACGAGGTTCGGGGAGCGGCGGACGGCCGCACTTGGTCTGGTCTTCTGCGCGCTCGGCATGGCCGGCTACGCCGCGGCATGGCAGGGGTGGATGGTATATGCCGTCATCGTCGCGACGGCGCTTGAAAGCCTGGTCGAGCCGCCGCTGCGCAGTATCGCGTCGGCACATGTCCCGCCGTCGGTTCAAGGTGAGCTGCAGGGAGCACTCACCAGCATTTCCAGCATCACGAAAATTGTCGGGCCACTGATCTTCACGCAGATTTTCGGATATTTCACGGGGCCGGCGGCGGCGTACTCGTTTTCCGGCGCACCCTACGCACTGGCGGGCTGCCTCATTGTCGCGTGTCTTGCGGTTTTCCTGCTGCGGGTACGGCCGCTTTCCCGCAAGGCATCGCAGGATGGTGTATCGAAACCACCGCAAGCCTAGCCAGCGTGGGCAAACACCGAAAAGCGCGAGCCGCGCCCTGGCCGCGAGTGCACCTCGACACGGTGGCCGAGCAGCTCGACCGCGCGTCGCACCACGAACAACCCGATCCCGAGACCGTCCGCGTGCGTCGAATCGAGCCTATGGAAAGCCTCGAAAATCTGTGGCAAATGCTCAGGCGTTATGCCGACCCCCGTATCGTACACGTCTATACGGACGTTTTCTCCCGAACGGCGGCAACCGATCAAAACGCACCCGCCCGGCTCGGTATATTTGACGGCGTTGCGCATCAGATTGCGCAGGATACCATCAAGAAGTACAGGGTTGCTGACGACTACGCCACGCGTGGTGTGGAAGCGCATCTCAACGCCCTTTTCCCGTGCAGCGTGCTCGTTCTCGCTCGCGATACGCCAGAACAGCGGCCCCAGCGGAACGAGTGAAAGCTCTATTCTCTGGCTATGCTCGTAGAGACGCAGCGCGCCGATCAGCCGGTCGAGTTGCTCGGCTAATCTGCCGATGGCACGCTCGCCTCTTTCGAACTGCACTTTTTCCGCGGTGTGGGCGACGCGACTCCCCAGCCATTCATACGCAGTTTGTATGACCTGCAGTGGCTGGCGCAGGTCGTGCCCGGCCATGGCGAGAAGAGCGGCGTGAAAGTCGCTAGTGCGCCGAAGGTTGAGTGCCCCGTGGTTGTCAGGCGTTGGTGCCAAGGTGCGTAACGCGCTCATAGCATTGTGCCCTCTTCAATCCAGCTATCTTTCTGCACGCAGCTGGCACTGCGGCTATTACACGTCAGAATACGTCGCTCACATGTCGCGCTGTTGTCTTCCATCGTCTGCATGGCGCGCCGAACGCCCGGCATCCTCGACACCTCCGGCGCGCCGAATTGCACCACGAAGCAGGTGCAGAGTGCGAGGATATGGATGAGTGCGGAAGCGGTTTCCATGGTCAGTTTCCGGTCAACGGCTGTCTGCCTGAAGCGACCACCGCTTCAGTGCGCATTTGGTTTCGTTAGAGGCTTCGACCCAGGGGACTTGAAGACTGCGGGCTCCAATGCGTCTCGATCTAGGTCAGAGGTGTCTCGTGTGAGTATCCTCGACGGATGGGCGCACCGGGGCTCCTAATATCCCTTTGGCGGAACGAACAGGCAGATCGTTTTGCTGTCGTTGGCGCCGGCCACCGAACACCAGTGGTAAACGCCGTCGGGTGAATTCTTCACCCGGCTGTCCTTGTAGGCGACGACCTCGCCGGTATTGTTGATGACAAAGCCTTCCGGCCGCTCGCTAATTGCTCTCTCGCTGACTTGGCGGCAGTCGATGCCGGAGCAGCATGAGTGGGGATAGCTCCAGCCCAGTGGCTTGTGGGTTGTCGGAAGCGCGTCATGCGCGGGGGCCGGATATGAGGCGAGAATCGGTGCGGAGAACACGGTGGCAAGGAACACGCGGTGCGATAGCATTCCGATGACATTACGCATTGTTTCCTCCATTAAGGCTGTAGCCAGTACGGAGTAGAATGCGCCTATTCGTCCCGCGAACCTATTCTACGTGCGCATTGCGATGCGATACCAAGGTGTGGTCCGACCGCGCCCAGTGAATGGGATTGCTAGACGAGGCAGTTCCGTCCTGCATGCCACGGCGGCGAGTAGGAGGCAGGCGATCACCGGCGCGCGCCTTCGCGAACGCCAGAGGAGCCTTACGCAAGAGTGACCCATGAAGCTTGTCGGCACATCTGGGCGCTCTTTCCGCCATCGCCCGGTTCGGCTCCATCAGCCGACCCACACATTCTTGGCAAGCCAGCGATACGCCTCAGCATAAACGGGATCGAGCTCCATCGCCCGCTTGAGGAGAAGATCCGCCTCGCCTGAGGCCTTCGGGGACCGTTTTCTGAGAGCCCGGGCGCGCAAGCAAAGATCGTAGGCCTCGATGCTCCTCGTTCGACTGCAGCATCGCCGCACCGCCAGCCGGCCAACAAGCACCTCGACGATCTTGTCGATAACCTCGTCCTGCACAGCAAAGACGTCATGGAGACCGCAATCGAAGCGCTCGGCCCACAAATGGTCGCCGCCCGTCGCATCGATCAACTGCGCATTGATGCGCACCCGACCGGCAGCACGCCGGGCGCTGCCTTCCAGGACGTAGCGGACACCAAGTTCGTGCGCGATCACCCCAATGTCGGCGGGCCTTCCCTTGTAGGCGAAGGTGGACTGATGCGCGATGACGAACAGGCCGCGATTCCGTGAAAGATCGGTGATCAGATTTTGCGTCAATCCGTCGGTGAAGCCGTCCTCGCCGGTGTCGCCGCTCAAGTTGATGAAGGGCAGGACGGCGATCGAGGGCTTTGCCGGCAGCGGCGGCGCGGTCGGTCTCCCGGCCTCCGTGGCTGCACCAACGACACGCACTCGATAGACATGGACCGGCTCGGTTATATTCTTCAGCACCTTTGGCCCGAGGTCGTCAAAGCCGACCTCGAGCTTGCGCTTGACCTGCTCATGGACGGCACGCGACAGGTAGATCTCGCCGGGCTCAGCCAGGCTCAGCCAGGCTCTCCAGCCGCGCTGCCACATTGACGCCGGCGCCATAGAGATCGTTGCCCTCGACGATGACATCGCCGACATTGATACCGATGCGCAGCACGATACGGCGCTCCTCAAGTACCCCTGCGTTCGCCTCCGCCATCTTCCGCTGCAACTCTATTGTCCCGGCGACCGCATTGACGGCGCTCGAAAATTCCACGAGCATGCCGTCGCCCATCACCTTGACGACGCGCCCGCCATGGGAGTGCAATGTCGGCTGAAGGATCGCCACCCTCCGCATCTTGAGCTCGGCAAGCGTCCCCGTCTCATCCATCTCCATCATGCGCGAGTAACCGACCACGTCCAAAACGGCAATGGCGGCAAGACGGCGCCGGACGCTTGTTTCGGCCATGGTCAACTACCTCGAAGGCGGTGTTACACGATAGCATTTGTCCCTTGTCGCGAAGTCCAGCGAGCAGGCTGCAGAGTGCGATCTGCCGCTGAACATCAATGTGCGCCTTTCATCCCTGCTTGCATCCCGCCGGGCGTCAGAGGTCCGGGCGGTGCGGCGCGCATGAGGCTGACCAGCAACAGCCCGACGACGGCGCCCCAGAAGGCGACGGTAAAGCCGTCGATGATCGACAGGACATGCGCACCAGGCGCGCAAGCGTGGCCATGGCGCGCGCCGACGCCATTTGAGCTGCGGTACTGTAGTCGAGGAATTGGCCGGTGAGCTGCGCAAGGCGTTGCGCCACCTCACTGTCCCCGGCCGATACGTGCAGGCCGATAAGGTGGGAATGCGTCTGCTCGCGCACGCGCAGCCAGGTGTTCATTCCGGTCACGGTAATCTCGATCATGTTCAGGCGCATCACCTGGATATAGGCGACGAAGGCGGTGGCCCGTGCCGGGTTGGAATTCGCCAGTACGAAGATGAGGAGGGCCGTAAAGGTCAGCCCCTGGCCGAGAGCCTGCGCCAGCGCGATCGGGATGAAGTCGTCGAGCGCCCACTCGCCGGTGATGCGAGTTCCCATCCAGGCTGCGATTGCAAAACTCGTCAGGCCGCAGATCACGACGAACCGGGCGTCGATCCGGCGCAAGAGATAAATCGCCACCAGCATGACGATACAGATCGGCAATGCCGTATAGAGGAGGAGCAGACTGCCGGTCTGTTCGGGCCGAAGCCCGGCAACAGCAGTCAGGAAGGTCGGTACCAGCATGGTGTTGGAGAGACTGGTGACCATGTAGGTGATCATTGTCGCCATCGCCAGAAGGACGTTGCGGGACGTCAGCACCGTCGGGCTCGCCCATGGCTCGGCGACAACAGCCTCGTTGATGAGGAAGCAGACGAGAAGCACCGTACCGCCGGCAAGCAGGGCGATAACGGTGCCGGACTCGAACCAGTCGAGCCTGTTGCCCTGGTCGAGGCCGGTATAGATCAGCGCCAGGCCTGCGCCGAACAGCAGCATGCCGCTCCAGTCGGCCTTGGCGAGAAGCTGGTGGTTGATGTTTTCGCGCGGCGTGCCCAGAAGTGTCAGGATCATCATCAGCAGGGCGACGACGGCATTCTGCCAGTAGAGCCACTCCCAGCCGAGGTTCTGGACATGGTAGCCGACCATCCACACGCCGGCATTGCTGGTGAAGGACAGGCGGAAGGAATAGGCAGCAAGCCCGACGATCCACCACCGCATGGGCAGATTGCGCAAGACGATCATGATCGTCACCGGGATGAAGACGCCGGGCAGCAGGCTATGGACGATGTGTAGCACCAGCAGGGTCTGGTAGTCGCGGGCAAAGGGAATGAGCAAGGATATGGCGATGTAGACGAGGCTCGGTCCGACCAGGACGCGGCGCAGACCAAACACCGTGGCGAGCCAGGCAATGGCTGGTGCGATGAGGATCTGCGGCGCCGTCGCAGCGGTGCTGAGCCACGAACCCTCGTCAAGGGTCAAGCCGAAGGCGCCCCGAAGATCCGCCAACCCTATCGAGAATAGCCGCGTATCCAGACTGTGAATGAAGGCGCCCAGTACCACGGCGATGACGGCCAGGACAGGGCGATGGGAAGGCCGGCCGATGGAGACCGGGCCGCTGCTGATCGCTTCACTTGCCATCGGCGCGATCCGTTTGTGCGACATCTCCGGCGGCACCGGTCACATGGATGCGCGTGACGACCGACATGCCCGGCCGCAACCGTTCGACCAGTGGCTGGCCGGGATCGAATTCAATGCGAACCGGGATGCGCTGTACGACCTTGGTGAAGTTTCCCGTGGCGTTGTCGGGCGGCAGCATCGCGAAGGTCGATCCGCTCGCCGGCGAGAGCCGCGCCACATGGCCGCGCAGGACCGCGTCGGGGAAGGTGTCGACGGTGACCTCGACCGGCTGGCCGGGCGCGACGCGGGTGAGTTGCGTCTCCTTGTAGTTCGCCGTCACGTAGACGGCAGGTAGCGGTACGACAGCGATCAGCTGGGTGCCGATGTTGACGTAGTCGCCTTCCTGGACATGGCGCTCGCCGACGACGCCGTCGAAGGGCGCGATGATACGTGTATGGCCGAGGCGCAATTCGGCCGCGCGCAGTGCAGCCTCGGCGGCTCGCAGGTTTGCCGCCAGCACGCCCTGCTGGCCGTTCAGCACGTCGAGCTGGCGGCGCTGCGCCTCGATCGTCGCCTCGCTCGCCGTCAGCGTCGCGCGGGCTGTGTCGTATGCGGACGTTGCTTGCTCGACCTTTTGCGGTGTGCTGACGCGACCACGCAGAAGAACGCTCTGTCTTTCTCGCTCTTGCTGCGTCTCCTCTAAACGGGCAAGCGCGGAGAGACGCTGCGCTTCTGCCTGGGCGATGACACCGCGTTGAAGCGCCTTCTGATTGTCGAGGTTCGCCAGCACGGCTTTCGCCGCGGCGACGTTCGCGTCGGCCTGCGCAACGGCGGCATCGTAGTCTTCCGGGTCTATTTCGAGCAGCAGGTCGCCGGCTTTGACGTGCTGGAAATCGCTGACGCCAACACGCGTGATGTTGCCGCTGACGCGTGCACTGAGCCGTGTCATCTCGGCCCGCACCGTGGCGTTGTCTGTCACCTGCACTGCGGCCGAGCCCTGCCAGGCATTCCAGCGATCCGACGTTGCCCCAACCAGCGTAAGGACAACGCCGATGGCGGTAAGCGGTATCACGAACCGCCCGAGGCGACGTGACGGGGCGGGGGAGGTGGCGGCCGCGGACCCGCCGGCGCCGGGATCGACGGGTCGGGCCCTGGCTTCGGCCGGAGCGCTCTCCACGGCATGCAGCTCATGCGCCGATGGGTCCCTGTTTTCGACAGGCGTTGCGATGCCCGCGCCTGTCTGATGCGATGTTGACATGGCAGGTCTTCCTTCCTGTGCTGACGGTCGGTCTGGGAGCTGACCGAAGATTGCGCGCTTTGGCACCGGGTCGATACTGTGCGGCCCGATAGGTTCTACTCGCTAATCAGTGGGTGGTGCCTAAGCTTTGGTATTGGCCTGTTCAATCGATGCTGCTTGCGACGCTGGGAAACCGTATCGCGCGCAAAGGCCCGGCAGCAAACCAGCCGCCAGTGCTTCGGGTTGATCCGCCAGCAGCTGGAATCCGAGTTCATCAAGGCGGCGCGGGGCGGAAAGGTGGTCTCTGGGGACAAACGTCTGGCTGGTCGGCATCTTCGTCATTAATTGAGTCATTGAGGGTGCACTAAGCCGATGCGGCGTTCGACGAGCAGGTCTCGACGTCGATAGGCCTCCCGAGCCTCATGAATGACCCGCCGCACGTCGTCCGCGACGACATTATCGCTCCTCATCACGAGTTGGATCATGGGGTCGGCCAGCATCTCTTCGAGTGTAAGTTCGGGGCTTGTGGGGTCCATGATATATTCCCCCGACCAATTCGGGCTTGCGCTGCGGCTCCGATCGCCAGGATTGGCGTTCACCGGCCTGTGCGGCGCTCTTCTTCATCAAGTTTCGCTTCAGTTGTTTGAATCTGTTCGAACCCGCAAGAAGGGCGCAGCGGTTGGGTCGCTGCGCCGCAAAGACATTGTGCCAATCGCGCACATTAAGCGGTTAAGCGGGATTCGCCCTGAACCCGACCTGAACCCGATTCCAAAGATTGATCGTACCGATTGCAAGAGACAGCCAGGACCGTTCTTCCGCCGTAAATGCAGCTTCGATCAGCCCCCAATCGTCGTCGGGGGCACCGGTTTGCGCGACGTTGGTCAGCGCCTCCGTCCAAGCAAGAGCCGCACGCTCGCGCGGGGAGTAAAGCGTTGCCTCCCGCCACCCTGTCAGCAAATAGAGCCGCATGGAGTCTTCCCCGTCCTTGAGAGCTTCTGTGGTGTGCCGATGAATGCAGTACACACACCCATTGATTAGTGAGGCGCGCAGCTTGATAAGATGCAGCAGCTTCGGCTCAAGCGGACCATCTTTGAAAGCGGCCTCAAGCGCGTAGAGATGTTTGAAGCCCGGTTCAGCAAGTTTGAAGTAGTTGTTTTGACGAGGTTGCATGGTTGCCTTCCTTTTCGTTGATCGGAACCGAGCCCGCGAGGCCGGGTGTTATGTAAGCATGGTGAATAGGATGGTCTTCATCTTCCGGTCTCCTTGGAGGTTCTGGCGACGTGATCGCGTGGATTTGGCGCCACCAAAGACCTCTCAGTCGCACTACCGATGCGGTCCGGACCTAGGGCGTGGACTCATTGATGCTATGAGTCCACGCCCTAGTTCGGCCCTAAGCCAACAAGCGGTCAGTAGTCCCAGAAGACCGGTACCCAACGGAAGTGGTCGCCGTCGACCGCCACCCGGCCGACAGACGGGAACGGCAGGTGCGTGGCCACCAGAAACGACTTGGTCGCCGCCAGCTCCGTGAAAAGACCGGTCCGAACGCGGGCCGCCTCTTCGGGGTCGTGTTCGAAACCATTGTACCAGTCGGGGTGCTCGAACCCGACCGCGAACACGGCGTCGCCGGCGAACATCAGCCGGTCGCTACCGGAAGCCACACGGACGACACAGTGCCCCGGAGTGTGGCCGCCGGTGCGAGTAGCGACCACTCCCGGCGCCACCTCGTACTCGTCCTCGAAGGTCCGCAGCTGGTTGTGGTAGACGTTCAAAAACCGCTTGGCGGTCGCCCGAAGCGCGTCAGGGAACCCATCCGGCATGACCGCGTGGGAGAAATCAGGCGCCTCCCAGAATTTGACCTCGGCTGCTGCCACGTGGATCCGCAGGTCCGGGCGCAACTGCTCCTTCACCCCGTCGATGAGCAGCCCGCCAATGTGGTCCATGTGCAGGTGGGTCAGCACCACGTCGGTCACGGAGCCGAGATCGATGCCGGCGCCCTCAAGTCGCTTGATCAACTGCCCAGCTCGCGGCAAGTTCAGGTCCGGGTCCAAGCCCAGCCCGGCGTCGATGAGTATGGTCCGGTCGCCGCTACGCACCAGGACCACGTTCAGTGCCCAGTCGAATGCGTCCTGCGGCAGGAACATCTCGTCCAGCCAGGCCGACCGGGCGGCGGGGGCGGCGTTGTGTCCCAACATCTTGGTTGGGAGCGGTAGCACCCCATCGCTGATCACTACCACCTCGATCTCGCCGATCTGCACTGCATAGCGCGACGGAACCAACTCTTCGGGCTGGCGTTTAACGGGATGTGACGTGCTGTCCAAGCTCATGTTTTTCTCCTGCTGACCAATCATACGGGGTTTGTTTCTGTCTGCGGCATGATGCGCTCCTGTTTTGCGCGATCGCGACCTGTCGGTCACGAGCCACCTCGCGGAACCTATGTTGAAGCGTGCTTGCGGTCGACCTACACCTGAGTTTGGGGCAGCCTGTGCTCTCGGTGGACCGCAGCGAAGAATTGGTGATGAAGAGGCCGGTATGAAGGAGCTGAGTCTATGCCTAGTTGGATTGCTAGGGCGGACTGTCGGAAGGTCTAGGTCCAGCTACCCCTTTGTCGAGAACAAACATCGGTTGGAACGATAGCTACCACACCGCACATTGCGTCACCTTTCATCCAGACCAGGGCGCGTACCGCATGGGTAGGCGACTGAGAGGTCTTTGGTGGCGCCGAGCTGCGCATTATTTACGGGGGTGTCGTCATGAAGATCGTAGTAATTGGCGGAACGGGCCTAATAGGCTCAAAGGTCGTCAACATTCTGCCGCAGAATGGTCACCAGGCTATCGCTGCAGCGCCGGGCACGGGCGTTGATACTATTTCCGGCAAAGGTCTCCCGGAAGCGCTTGAGGGAGCCGAGGTCGTAGTGGACGTCTCGAACTCCCCGTCGTTCGAGACCGATGCCGCAATGGCCTTTTTCAAGACTGCCGGTGAAAATATAAGCGCGGCCGAAGCGAAAGCCGGCGTCAAGCACCATGTCGCACTGTCCGTAGTCGGCGCTCAAAAACTCCAGGACAGCGGCTATTCCCGGGCAAAGCTTGCCCAGGAGAGCATGATCAAGGCGTCGCCAATTCCCTATACTCTGGTTAGAGCGACCCAGTTTTTTGAATTTATCCGCGGCATTGCCCAATCCTCCACTGAAGGAGATACGGTTCGTCTGTCGGACGCGCCATTTCAACCTATGGCGGCCGAGGATGTCGCCGCAGCAGTTGCGCGCGCTGCCCTTGGCGCTCCCGTCAATGGCACACTGGAAGTCGCTGGTCCGGAGATCCTCCGCATCGATGAAGCCGTGGCGAAAGTACTCGATGCCGATCGCGATCCACGCAAGGTGGTTACCGATCCTGAGGCACGGTATTTCGGTGTTCGATTGGACAATCTGTCGCTGCTGCCCGACGGCAACGCACGACAGGGCGCGATTACGCTCGGCTGGTGGATGGCGAACGTCCCGCCGCCTCGCCAGAAATAGGCTTGCGGAACGCACGGGCGCCGGAGCGATCATTTCCGATTGCGGTGACCTGCTTCCGGTTTGCGCGTAGTGGCATCGCGATTTTTACGGCATTCTATTCCCTTTTCCGCGCGATCACGTCGCCAGAACCTCCAAGGAGACCGAGATGAAGACCATTCTATTCACCATGCTTGTGTCGGCCACTATCGGCTTCGGCGTCTTGCCAGTTGCAGCTGACGATGGCGCAGAGGTCACACCATTGATGTCCAAGGATCTGGCAGACTATCCGGGAAAGGAGGGCCTTATGCTGTCGGTTGTATATCAGCCGGGCGGCTCCTCACCGATCCACCGGCACGATGCCCACGCATTCGTCTATGTCCTGGAGGGCTCGATCGTCATGCAGGTCAAGGGCGACAAAGAAGTCACCGTCGGTCCTGGAGAAACCTACTACGAGAACCCCTCCGATATTCACCTTGTTAGCCGGAATGCGAGCACCACGAACCCGGCCAAATTCATCGTCGTACTGCTCAAAAACAAGGACAATCCGGCCGTTATGCCGGTGGAGTGATCAAGACGAATAGGTGGACAACCGGCGGCTACTCACATGCAAACTTGCCGTTGCACAGAATGCCCGGCCTCACACCCTCAATTCTGCCAACGAAAAGGAAGGCAACCATGCAACCTCGCCAAAACGACTACTTCAAACTTGCTGAACCGGGCTTCAAACACCTCTTCGCGCTTGAGGGCGCTCTCAAAAATGGTCCGCTGGAGCCGAAGCTGCTGCATCTTATCAAGCTGCGCGCCTCGCAGATCAATGCGTGTGTATTCTGCATTCATATGCACACCACAGAAGCTCTCAAAGACGGGGAAGATCCCATGCGTCTCTATTTGTTGACGGGGTGGCGTGAGGCGACGCTTTACACCCCGCGCGAGCGTGCTGCTCTTGCCTGGACGGAGGCGTTGACCAACGTCGCGCGGACTGGTGCCTCCGACGATGATTGGGAGTTGATTGAGGCTTCATTTACGGCAGAAGAGCGGTCCTGGTTGTCGCTTGCAATCGGTGCGATCAATCTTTGGAACCGGCTTCAGGTAGGCTTCAGGGCGACACATCCCGCTTAACTGCTCGACATGCGTCATTGGCATAATGTCTTTGCGGCGCAGTGGCCCAAACCGCTGCGCCTTTCTTGCGGGTTCGAACTGAAGCGAACTTGATGAAGAAGAGTATTCGCACAAGCCGGCGAACGCCAATCGCGTCCGTCGACCGGCGACCGGTTATCTATCGGATGGGGCGGATTCCCCTATGCCGAGGCACGCTGTGACCTGAGCGCTTCCACACCTTCCACCCTAGGTTCTGTACCCATTAACTGCCGGAGAGAGTTTGGGTGTCGTGATTCAAGGTTCTTGGGAGCACCTTGGCGAGGGCACGCTGTGATCTTTCGGAAGTCGAGTGGCGGCCATCGTCGCGATGGTGCAGAAACATGGCGGAGAGGTCCACATCCTGACCCAGCGCGACCGAAAGGTTCAGCGGTCAGTCGATCCGGGTCTCTATCAGCAGCGCAATCTGATCGAGCGCTTGTTCTGCAAACTCAAGCATTTCACACGCATCACCATGCGCTTCGACAACTCGCCAGAAACTCCCTGGCCGCCGTGCTCATCGCATCATCGAGACTATCGCTCGGAGCTTGTGAGTCCACGACCTAGCGCTGAATGGCGCGCTCGAAGCCGAAGCCGCTTCTGACGCCCGACGATATACCGTTTGATAGCCATTCGAAAAACCGTTGCCGTGGCGCTGTCGCCGGCATCCGCTCCGGTTATTATTCGACGCCCCAACCTGAATGACAGGACCTATCCCGTGGTATGGCTCGCCCTGTCCCTCGACCCCACTCGCCCTATCCCGCCGCCCAATCGACCGCAAACACGCCTCAATGTAGCGTCGTCGATGCCGTGTGTAAGGCGGCGGTCAGAAGGAGACAAACATGAGCCTGAACACAAACATGAGTTTGGACAAGACCTCACACCCCGGTAGACCCGGGCTCGACGAGCAGGTTCCGTCGCGCTATGCGCTGCAGATCGGCGAGATCGAGGTGGTAGTGATCAGCGATGGGGTGCTAGCCCTCCCAACCGCAATGTTGGCACACAACGTCGACCCGGCCGTCCGGGCGGCCTGGCTGGACGACAATTTCCTGCCGCCGGATGCATTAGACTGGGCGCTGAACGTGGTCGTGGTGAAAAGCGGCGGGCAGACCATACTTGTCGACGCCGGGTTGGGGTTGGACCCGGACCTGAACTTGCCGAAGGCCGGGCAGTTGATCAAGCGACTGGAGGCCGCCGGCATCGATCTTGCGTCCGTGACCGATGTGGTGCTGACCCACATGCACATGGACCACATTGGCGGGCTGCTCGTCGACGGGGTGAAGGACCGGCTGCGTCCGGACCTGCGGATTCACCTGGCGGCGGCCGAGGTCAAGTTCTGGGAGGCGCCCGATTTCTCCCACGTCTCGATGCCGCAGGGGTTCCCGGACGCGCTTCGGTCGGCCGCCAAGCGGTTCATGAAAGAGTACCGCAGCCATCTGCGGCCGTTTGATGAGGAGTACGAGGTGGCGCCGGGAGTGGTCGCCCAGCGCACCGGCGGCCACACCCCCGGGCACTGTGTGGTCCGCGTGGCGTCCGGCGGCGACCGGCTGACGTTCGCCGGCGACCTCGTGTTCACGGTCGGGTTCGAACACCCAAAGTGGTACAACGGCTTCGAACACGACCCCGAGGAGGCTGCCCGCGTCCGGGTCCGTCTTTTGCGGGAGTTGGCGGGGACCAGCGAGCTGCTGGTGGCCACTCACCTGCCGTTCCCATCCCTCGGCCACGTGGCGGTCGATGGCGATCACTTCCGTTGGGTACCGACCTTCTGGGACTACTGACCGCCTGTTGGGTTAGGGCCGAACCAGACGACCGGCGTGCGTTCGAACAACCGGTCGATCGCTGCCTCGTACAGGCTTCGGCCCTTCCTTCGTGGCGCCGTCGGCCAAGGCCACGGGCTATGAGGTCTATGCCGTGCAGGACGCGTCGGGGACCTGGAGCAAGCTCGTCGAGAAAGCTGCCATCGCGCATGGTCCAGGCAGGCATCGTGCCGATGACTTGGGTCGGCGTCGGCGCCGAGTTCCTGGGCGACTGGCGCTCCGAGTCCGGCCAGGCGCATTTAAAGCTGATGGCCGACCATTTGCCGTTCTCCGGCAACAACATCGCAGGCTTCCTCGCCGCCAAATAGTACAATGCCGGGCTTGGATGGCGCCAATGCCGTGAGGGTTGTCGCTGTTCAAGCTGAAACGTTTCTGATCCCTTCCGCCACGACTAGGAGGAAACTCAAATGAAATACGGTTACGCCAGCACAATCCTTGCGATCGGCGCTTTCATGGCGCTGCCGCGCCATCGCGGCGGACGCCCCGAAGCTTGAATCGGCCGGTGCGCTCCACCAGTATCCGCATAGATAGCGTGACGACGGGCGCGGGAGGGTGAATAAAGGAGGCGTGCCCAACAAACAAAGGGATTACGACAATGAAGTCAGCTTTGTTATCGCTCTGCGTGTCGGCTACGGTTTGCCTCCTCGGCACTTTTGCGGTTGCCGCCGACTCTGTAACCGTCACATCGCTCATGAGTAAGGACCTTCCTGACTATCCCGGCAAGGAGGGGCTGATGATTTCGGTCGAGTATGCGCCGGGAGCCTCCGATCCTATTCACACACATGACGCACATGCGTTTGTCTACGTTTTGGAGGGCTCGATCGTGATGCAGGTCAAGGGAGGCGAGGAAGTCGCCTTGTCGCCGGGAGAGACCTGGTACGAAGGTCCTACCGACGTTCACACGGTCGGCCGCAATGCAAGCACGTCGGAACCGGCGAAGTTCATCGTCGTGCTTCTTAAGAACAAGGGCGCTCCGGTTCTCACTCCGGTGGAGTGAAGTTCAGCGCGCCTGAGACTGATCGTTGCTTCCGAACCTAGCGTGGCCGGTCGACGCGGCAGCGAAGCCCGCTTGTTGGTGGGCCACATCCTTATGCAGTGTCCCACCGAAGCGCCGGCGCAACGCGTTCGTCCGTCCGCGAACGGATGGAGATGCCACTGGTCTCAACCAGGATCAATGGATGCCACCCAGCAAGCTTTCTGATCTCTTCGGGCCGCGAACAAAGAGGAAACTCAAATGAAATACGGTTACGCCAGCACCATCCTTGCGATCGGCGCCTTCATGGCGCTGCCCGCCACCGCGGCGGACGCCCCGAAGCTTGAATCGGCCGGTGCGCTCACCTTTGGCGCCGAGAACGTGTTGTTTGTCGGCGATACCAGGGCCGGCGGCGTGCATGCCTACGCGTTTGACGCCGCGGCCTTCGACAGCCAGAAGGATGTCTTCATCGGTCGCTCCGAGACCTTCGAAGGTTGGGTCCTGATCGATGAGATTGATCGAAAGATCGCCGGCCTGATAGGGGTCGACCCTCAAGACATGAAGATCAATGACATGGTCGTGCACCGGCCGAGCCAGCAGATATTCCTGTCGGTGCAGCGCGGTCTTGGCCCGGACGCGGAGCCGCTGATCGTCAAGGTGGACAAGGGCCAGTTGGAGATCGTCGACCTCGCGGCGGCAAAGCACTCCTTCGTCGGAGTCGGGGAACTGCCCAGCGACGAAACGCTGGAATTCGGCGAAAAGCAGCGCGACCTCGCCATTACCGACATCGACTATTACGGCGGCGAGATTTTTGTCGCCGGGGTGTCGACCGGCTCCTTCGCCTCGAAGCTGCGCCGCATCGCCTATCCGTTCGACGGCAAGATATCTCAGTCTTCCATCGAGATCTGGCATGCCGTGCATGCCCAGTATGAAACCCGGGCGCCAATCATCACCCAGGAAATCCGCGAACTCGATGGCACGCCCACCCTCATCGCCGTCTATGCATGCACTCCACTTGTCCGCATCCCCCTTTCCGAACTCAAGGACGGCGCCAAGATCCGCGGCGAAATGATCGGCGAGCTTGGCTATGGCAACACACCCCGCGATATCGTCAGCTACACCGACCCGATGGACAAGAAGAACTACGTGCTGGTCACCAACTCCAGCCGCAGCGCCGTGCGCGTCGCATTGTCCGACATCGCGGCGGCCAAGCCGATGCCAGTCGAAGTGCCGAACAATTTCGGCCCTGCCGGCGTCAGCCAGTTCCCGATCGCGACTGAGGCGGTGCATCTCGATATGCTGAACGCGGATTGGGGTGTGTCTATCCGGCGCAGCGTTGATGACCCGCGCCATCTTGAGTTGGCGACCTTGCCGCTGCCCTTCTTCCTTGACCGCGCCGCGCATGCGGTCGAGATGAATTTCCCCGGCGCGGCCGATCCGTTCGGCTACCGCAAACACAAGGCGCTGGCGCGATGAAACTGCGCGTCCTCGGCGCCATGCTGGTCGCGGCGTCGATACATCTCCCGCCGGCATCCGCCCTCGGCGAGGTCGCCGAGGTTCGCCGCTCTCCGGTGCGGATTGTGCTTCCGACAGCACCGGGGGGCTCCGTCGACGTGCTCTGGCAGTCCGGCGGCGCACCACCGGGAGAAAGCGTGGCGAGTGGCATGAGGCTCGCCGCGGGCTTCCGCGTCTATGTCGAGGCTGCAGGCGCCGCATCGCCGATGGTCGGCACCTACGAGGTGCTGCCCGACCGGGTCCGCTTCACCCCTCGCTTTCCCCTACGGGAAGGCACCGCCTATGCAGTCTCCTTCGATACGGACTGCATCCTTGCCGGGACGGGCGCCTGCGCGACCGCGACTGCGCCGGATGCCGTCTTCAAGCTCGAAGCCCCGCGACACGAGGCGGCGCGCATCGCCGCCGTCGAACCGCACAGCGATCGCCTGCCGGTCAATCTCCTCCGCTTCTACGTGCATTTCACCGAGCCGATGGCAGCGGACTACGTCCATAAGCATATCACGCTGCTCCGCGCCGATGGGACCACGGTACGATCCCCCTTTCTCAACCTCGCGCGGAGCCTTTGGGACCCTGAGCAGAAACGCTTGACGGTCCTGCTCGATCCGGGCCGCATCAAGCGCGGCGTTGGTCCGAATGTCGAAGCGGGGTCGCCCCTGGTCGAAGGTGAGACCTACACGCTCAGAGTAGGCGCTGGCCTGCGCGACGCGCACGGGTGCGCGTTGGCGCGCGTGTTCGAGAAGCGTTTCGTCGTTACCGTCGCGGTCCATGAGCGCATTGACCCTTTCGCCTGGTCGATGTCGCCGCCGGCCTCCGGTTCGCGCGAGCCGCTGCGCGTCGCTACCGGACTGCATCTCGACAGCGGCAGACTGGGCCAGACAATTCGGGTCCTGACCGAGACGGACGAAAGGGTCGCGGGTGACGTGGCGCTATCGCCGGACGAGGTCGGGTGGCAATTCACGCCTGCCGGAGCGTGGCGCCCCGGAGCTTACCGGATCGAAATCCGCACCGAGATCGAGGACGTCTCGGGCAACTCGGTGCAATCGGCGCTCGATGCGCCGTTCGGGCGGGCAATCTCGCTGAGGGAGGAAGAGCTTTTCCTGCCCTTCGTTGTATCGGACAAGTAGCGCCGGCCGACATTGTGGCCTCGATCATGGATTCCGTACCGAGATGATCGCCGCCTGACGACCGGCAATTTTCGCCCACGATACAACGGAACCATGTGGGCCAGACCACAAACCTTCGTTTGGGTATGCGTGCGAAGCGTCCATGATAGCCTTGTGGTGGTCCGCGTTCGCTTGTTCAGCTGGTGATTTGGGAGGCGAGACACCAATGCTAGTCGAAAATGTTCCCCGGAAGGTGCCGACGGACTGCATCGTTGACGATGGGGCCTCCGTTCGCTCCTGCCCGATCAATCGGAAGGCGTCTCCCTTGCCGGACTAGTCGAAAACTCGTGTTGGCCGCAACCGAGTTCGATATAAGCGAGACAGCCGCGGCTATCGCGAAACGTTCAAAGAAGAGAGATCGCTGAAGCCCATGTCCGAAACCAACAAGAAAATCGTCGCCATTATCGATGACGACCTGATCTTGAGGGAGTCGATCAAGGATCTTCTGGAATTCGAAGGCTTCACCGGAGAGTTGTACGCATCGGCTGAAGACTTTCTGTCCCAGGAAGGTTACCTCGCGGCCGACTGCGTCCTTGCCGACGTCAGGATGCCCGGCATGTCTGGCATTGAAATGCTCGGGGTTCTGAAGCAAAGGGAGAGCTGCCCTCCCGTCCTGATTATGACGTCCTACCCCGACGCACAGATGGAATCCGCCGCGCTGCGCAGCGGTGCCGCCGCGTTCCTGGGCAAGCCGCTCGACAGCCAGCAACTCCTGACCTGCCTCAATGCCGCGGTCGGCCGCGGTGGCATGGAAACCTGACTTTCCAGCGGTTAGCCGGGCAGGGGGTGTGACGCCGACACGCGATCCGGTCCCGCCGTTAGATCAGATCAGAACCTTGTCGTCATGGCGCCATGTTCACGTCGACCGGCAAGGTGAAGATGAACGTCGCGCCAACCGGCTCGTTGTTTTCCGCCCATAGCCGCCCGCCGTGCGATTCGACGATCGAACGGCAGATCGCGAGCCCCATGCCCATGCCCTGTTCCTTCGTCGTGAAGAACGGCTGGAAAATTCTCTCGGGAAATTCGACTCCGGGGCCACGATCGCTGATTTCGGTCTGTATTGCGTCCTCCATGCGGCGCACGCGCACCCGAAGGACTCGCTCGTCTGTCGTGGTATCCATCGCCTCCATGCCGTTGCGCATCAGATTGATCAGAACCTGCTGAATCTGCACGCGATCGACCGCGACAAGCGGAAGGCCGCTTTCGACCTCGACGAGCGTGTGGACGCGGCGTCTCGAAGCCTCCTCGGCCAAAAGGTTGCGCGCCTCCACGATGACCCTGTCAAGGTCAGTAAGGTTCCGCGTCTCGACGGATTGTTTGAACAGGGCGCGAATGCGGCTCACGACATTCGTCGCGGAGTTGGCGCTACGCATGATGCGCTCCAGGGCTATCTGGGCACGCTCCATATTGGGTGGGTTCGCGGTGAGCCAGCGCTGGCAGGCGTCCGAACTGGATATCAGGGCCGCCAGGGGCTGACCGACTTCATGGGCGATGGATGCCGAAAGTTCGGCAAGGCTGGCGGCCTGGCTCGCGCGCGCCATGTTTTCGTGAGCCATCCGCAGATCCTCCTGCGCCTTGATGCGATCCGTAGCGTCGACAAAGCTGCCGATGCTGATACCGAGGTTGGCGAGGGCCGACGGGAACACCGCGGTGTGGAGACCTTCGAGTACGCGTCCGTCGCACGTGGTGAACTTTGCATGCTCGGCGTGAGACTGCTCGCCGCGGAAGCGTGCTTCGAAACTCCGTCTCACCCTATCGGATGGCGCCTGCCAATACGGGGTGATCGGGCCGGTCAGGTCGGTGTCGTGCCTGGCGCCGAAGAGTTCGACGGCGCTCCGATTGACTTCTTCGATCACAGTGCGGTCCATGGCCTCCTTCAGGAAGTCGGGATGCTCGTCCATGTACTGGCCGAGATTCGTTACACCTTGCGAGCGCACCTGATTCAAAAGGCTATCAAGCTGGGAAGTATTCACCCGCCAAAGAGGAATGGGCGTGTAGTGGAACAGGGCGCGATACAGCTGCTCGCTTTGGCGCAAGGCCTCCTGGGCGCGCACCTGATCGTCGATGTCGTGCGAAAGGCCATACCACTGGGTAATGCGCCCGCTCTGGTCACGCAACGGCTCGGCACGGCCATCCACCCAGCGATAGACGCCATCCGCATAGCGCATGCGATACTTCATCGAGAAATGTTCGCCGGTAACGAGGCAGTGGTTGAGCGCCTCCTTCAGGCTGGCGACATCATCGGGATGCGCGACAGCCTCGATAATGGCTGGCAGTCGGCTCATTTCCGGGTTGTCCAGGTCTAGGACCCCCGGGCCGAAAAAATCCGTGATGCGCTTGTTGAAGAAGTTCGGCCGCCCATCGGGATCCAATCGCCAGAGGAGGCTGGGCACCATGTCCACCAGTTGCGAGAGCTCCTGCTCCCGCTCGCGCAGGGCTGTCTGGGCGCACATCTCGTCTTCGATGTCGATGGAAATGACATACCAATGGACAATCGCTCCATTCTCGTCTCGCAGCGGTTCCGCACGGCCCTCGACCCAGCGATATTCGCCGTCCGCACGCCGCATGCGATATTTCATGGAATGGGGCTCGCCGGTTGTAATGGAGTGGTAAACGGTCCTTGACATGGCACCCGCATCATCGGGGTGAACGAGCGTCCTTATGGCTGCCTCCAGCCGGCTCATCCCGGGCTTGTCCAGATTCTCCAGGGACTCCAGGCCGGAAAAATCCAACAGGCGTTTATTGAAGAAGGTCGGCTCGCCTTCGGGCGTCAGCCGCCTGATATGGACCGGAACCATGTTCACGATCTGCGAGAACTCCCGCTCGCGGTCGCGCAACGCCTCCTGCGCAGTCACCATGTCGTCGATGTCGACGCTGACGCCGTACCACTGGACGATCTTGCCAGTATCGTCGTGCAACGGCTCGGCACGGCCCTCGATCCACCGATGGCAGCCGTCGGCGCGGCGCTGACGATACCTCGCCATGAAGGAGGTCCCCGTCGCGATTGCGCGTGCGAACATCCGATCCACCGCGTCCCGCTCATCCGGATGGACGATGGCCAGGGATCGTGCCCGGTCAGGTGCAACCATGTCCTTCAGGGTGATGCCGGTGATATCCGTAGTCCGCTTGTTGAGGTAACACGGTATTCCATCTGGCGTCGTGCACCAGATCATGGCTGGCACCGTATCGATCATCTGCTGGAGCTGCCGCTCGCTTCGCCGCAGTGCTTCTTCGGCGTGCATCTGATCGTCGATGTCGTGGCAAAGGCCGTACCACTGGACGATGCGGCCGTCGTCGTTCCGCATGGGTTCCGCCCGGCTCGACATCCAGCGATAGACTCCATCGGCGCGGCGCAAGCGACATCGCAGGGCGAAACTGTCGCCGGTGACCACGCAATTGCGAAGCGTGTTCCCGAAAGCCGCTGCATCGTCCGGATGGACGGTGTCGATAAGCGCATCCAATCGACTCATGCCGGGTTTTTCTGTGTCTGCCACGTCCATCCCGAGATAATCGACCATGCGCCGGTTGAAGAAAACCGGTTCCCCGTTCGGGGCTAGCCGCCAGAGGTGGATCGGAACCATGTCGATGAGTTGTGAGCGCCCCCTCTCGCTTTCGCGCAATGTCAGCAGCGCCGTGTGGTGCTGGCGGGATATCGCAGCCACGACGAGCGCCGAAAAGGCCGAAATTGCCAGAAAAAGCTGCAGCATGATCTGCTTTTGATGTTGGGATTCCGGATCGCCGGCAAACTGACCGACGCCGGTTATCGTGAACGCCGCCGTGATCAGCGCGAGGAGGGTCAAGGCGATGACCGCACCCTTGAACTCAAAGCGCACCGCGGCCCAAAGAAGAGGCGGCATGATGAGATAGGCGAAGGGCAAGTAGCCGCTCAAGGAAAAGGCGGCGACACCCAGAAAGATCAGCCCGACGGCGCAAGCCTCGACCCATCGCGGGGCGGCCGAGCCGCGGGTATCGCGCCGCCAGTTTTGGAATAGTACCAGTGCCAGCGGAGCGACGATCAACACCCCGGTTGCGTCCCCAATCCAAAACAGTGGCCACGCCCGCGTGAAGGACTGCATGCCAAACCACGCGAGTGTCGCACTTCCCACAGTCGCGCTGACAAGGGGCGCAATTACAGCGCCCATCACGACTAGCACGATGACCTCGTGCAACGTTTCCAGCTGAACCGGACGCCCGCAGATCCGGTTGACGAGCCATGCGCCGAGCATCGCTTCGAGGGCGTTGCCGGTATAGATCAGGACGGCGACCGGCAGCGGATTGTGGAACCACAGGACGTTGCTGGACAGTTCGGCCAGGAGGCCCGCCAGCACCCACCAGGGCCAGCCCAGCGGGGAGGCAACGACAAGCGTAGCGATGAACAGACCGCTCGGAGGCCAAATGGAAACGCCTGTTCCAGGCACGATGGCGAGCAACTGAGCGAAACCGGCTGCCAACACATAAGCTGCTATGAAAAGGCCCAGGTGCAGGAATTGGGGGCGGTGCGACCCAATGCGAGACCACCTGCTTCGCTCAAGTTCGCTGATCATATTGTCGCCCAGTTCATCTATCGCCAGAGATCCGGTCCGGATCAGTCCAGGTCATGCTTTCAGGACGGTCGCCCGCAGGCCTCAAGGTTGGCGCTGACGATGCCCAAGACCCGCCTGACCACCTTGGTCGGTATTGTCGCGGAAACCGTTGGTAACCTGAACCAATGCGAGCGAGCAGGTCGAGCGGCATCATCGTCAGCCGGGAGGCAACGCGGCCGATCCCGCCGACGACTCCGCTCGGCAGGCATCAAGGGCGCATGGCCGTCGCGTCACCGGCAACGCTTGCCCGGTCCGGGCCTATTGTCCAGGCGGATACCATCATAGGACAAGACGCTGCCGCGCTCCAGCAGCGTTTCCGTGGCATCGCCCAAGCAGTTAGTCGCGGTGGGGTCGCCAGTACGCCCACGCCCGCCGGTCTGGCACCGCCCTTCGCACGCCGGCCTGTGTTCAATAGCCGCGCACGGAATGCGGGGTTTCCTCTCGCGCCGACGAGCCAATCACGTGGCGAGCCGCCCAAAGCGTTGCAACGATGCCGAAGATTGCGGGAAGGCTCACGGCCGGGAAGTCCCGCAAGATCACGGCCGGGCCGCAGATGCCAACCACGACTTCCCAGTAGTGGAAGGTGGCGTGAGCGATCAGCCAGAGCGTCCCGCCGGCCCAAAGCTCCAGGCGGCGGCTGGGCTTCCAGAGGCCGATCGCAAAAGCGAGCGCGACGAAGCCCTGGATAATTCCGATATCTCGAATGAAATGCTGGTTGAACATTCCGGTGTCCGTTACGCCCGGCACGAAATAGTACCAGCCTTCCGGATCGTAGAGCATATGGATGCACAGCCAGGTCGCCAGCAACGCGTTGAACCCGACCATACCATAGACGAAATATTTGGTTGTCTGCATTTGCAATCTCCTGCAAAAAATTGCCCCGAAACTAACACCTTGGGCGAGTGGCTTCTTCCTAAACGAAGGTATGGGTAAGGATGGGGCGAGGGCCCTTCCAGGCGTCTAGCCGACGGCAATGGCCAGGCTGAACTGTCAACACCGCCCCGTGGAAGGTATACTAACGTTTACCCTCCGGCGGCCTCAAACCTGTGCTACAAATCTATCGAGCGACCAGCGCCGGTTTGTATGGATGAATTGGTTTCGCGTAAACGGGTAGGGGGGCGAGACGCCAACCGGTCCAGGCTTAAGCAGGGGAGATAACCCGATGCAAAACGTTCAACCCGAGGCGGAAATCGCGGTCGAGCCGATCGTTTATGTCGTCGATGATGACGAGGAGATGCGTGGCGCGCTTCTCGACCTCTTCACGGTTACCAACAAGCGTGCCTCAGCCTTTTCGAACGGACCGGAATTCCTGAAGGCGGCGGACGTGGGCGTTCCCGGTTGCGTTGTCGTCGACTTCCGCATGCCGGGCGGCACTGGCCTCGACCTGCAAAGCGCTCTCGCCTCGTTGGGCAGCAAAATGCCCGTCATCTTCCTGACGGCCTACGCCGACATCCCGACAAGTGTGAGGGCGATGAAAGCCGGAGCCACCGATTTCATCACGAAACCGTTTGTCAACCAGGATCTTCTCGATGCGGTCGACCACGCAATCCGACTCAATGGCGAGCGCCGCAAGGCGGACGCGGAGGTGGATCGGATCCAGGCGCTTATCGATACGCTGACCCCGCGAGAGCGTGAAGTCATGTATGCCGTGGTCACCGGGCTGATGAACAAGCAGGTCGCCTTTCAGCTCGGCATCAGCGAAATGACGGTAAAGCTTCATCGTATGAGCTTGATGCGCAAGATGCAGTCCCGTTCGCTGGCGGACCTGGTGCGCAAGGTCGAACACGTTCAGCGCGAGCGAAATCAGTCCTGAAAACGCGGCTTCGCGAAACTCGATTGCGATGCGTTGCGGGCCTGCCCGCTTGCACCCCTCGGCGCGGGGCGCTCGGCATCCGCAGTGCACAAACTCTCGTATAGCTACGATAGCGGCCGCAGCTGCTATGCATCGAGGTGGGCGAAAGGGAAAACCTGTGGCCCGCTATTGGCGTTCTCGATGTGATGGGAGCGGCACATCGCTCGACGGGCCATCCGGTCGCCCATGCTAAAATCGGACGAAGGCGGGAGGCGCTCTCTGACGCCTCCCGGGATTTGTCAGGCTTTGAAGAAGCTCAACAGGTCGGCATTGATGACATCCGCATGGGTCGTTGCCATGCCGTGCGGCAGGCCTTTGTAGACCTTCAGCGTCGAGTTCTTCAGCAGCTTTGCCGACAGAAGGGCGGAGTCGGCAATCGGCACGATCTGGTCGTCATCACCATGCATGACGAGGGTCGGGACCTCGATCATCTTCAGGTCTTCGGTAAAATCCGTTTCCGAAAATGCCTTGATGCCTTCGTAGTGGGCTTTCGCGCCGCCAGCCATGCCCTGACGCCACCAATTCTGCACCACCGCCTGCTGTACTTCCGCACCCGGACGATTGAAGCCGTAGAACGGGCCGCTGGAAAGATCGACGTAGAACTGCGATCTGTTGGCCGCAAGCGCTGCCCGCAGGCCGTCGAATACTTCGATCGGCAAGCCGCCCGGATTGGCCGGCGTCTTTACCATGATGGGCGGGACCGCGCCGATGAGCACGAGCTTGGCGACCCGCCCCTTGCCATGGCGGGCTACATAGTGCGCCGCTTCGCCGCCACCGGTCGAATGTCCGACGTGGATCGCATTGCGAAGATCGAGGTGCTTCACCACCGCCGCCACGTCTGCAGCATAATGATCCATGTCGTGACCGTCGCTCACCTGGCTGGAGCGGCCGTGTCCACGGCGATCATGGGCGATCACGCGATAACCCTTGCTGAGGAAGAACAGCATCTGGTTGTCCCAGTCATCGCCACTGAGCGGCCAGCCGTGATGGAACACGATGGGCTGGCCATCCTTCGGACCCCAGTCCTTGAAGAAGATTTGGGTGCCGTCCTGTACAGTGACGTATTCGTTGGTCATTTCAAGCTTTCCTTGTGATTTTTCTGATTTGGCGACCGCTTCAGAGGGAGACAACTGGAGTATTGCCGCGGCAGCGGCGAAGTTGATGGCGCCAACCATCACGTCGCGGCGCGTAGATGCTATATATTTGTGATCCATATACGTATCCTTTTCCGCGCCGTACATACACGCCGCAGATCGTCGAGGTCTTTTGTGTATCTGTTTGCCGAATGAGGCGGTATCAATCTATCGATTGCGGAAAGGATCTGGAACTATACTTACGTTTCAGGTCTTCCCGGGTTAAGGGCCTCAGGGAGCCACCATGCCCCTTGAAAATCAGGGTCAGGTGTGCGGTGGAAGACGTAGGGCGTGAACTTCCATCGGTTCTTCAAATCCCCTCAGATGGTGCCAGCCCATGCACTCGGTCCGGTGCGCGCAGCCTGCCAACCTGACAAATTCGGAAGAGATCAAGACTGGTCGCTGGAGTTCCTTTGTGAGGTTTTCCAGGCGCGAAGCAAGGTTCACGGCCGGTCCGATCACGGTGAAGTCGAGCCGCTTCATCGAGCCGATGTTGCCGTACATCACTTCGCCGACGTGAATGCCGGTGCCATACCGCAGTTCATCTGCCAATGCCCTCCCTTGATCTACTGCGATCGCCTCGTGGGCTTCGAAGACGGCCTGCAGGAGGTTCTCGCAAGCCCGTGGTTCTTCCAACGGAAAAACGGCAAGCAATCCGTCGCCGATGAATTTCAGGATTTCCCCGCCGTGCCGTTCGATCGGACCGGCAACCGTGTCGAAATACTGGTTCAGGATGAAGATCACTTCGTCGCGCGGGCGGCGGTCCGACAACTTGGTGAAGCCGCGCAGGTCGCAGATCATGATAGCCGCGTTGATCGACACGCCGCTTCCGCGTGTGGTTGCACCGTCCAGTATCTGTTCACTGGCGTGCGGCCCGACATAGGTCTCCAGCAGTGTGCGGGCCAGCTGGTTCTTGACGCGAATTTCGCTGACCAAGGAGAACAAGGGCAGGATTTCGCGGAGAAAGGCGATCTCGCCATCGTCGAATCCGCTCGGTCTGTCCGTCGAAAAAGTGGCCAGATGTCGCTTGCCCTGGGTGTGGTCTATCGGCCAGGCGGTGTATTCCACGTGACCTTCCTGGCGCAGTTCTTCGTAAAGCGGAAAGGGATGCGGCCCGTGAATCTGAAGTTTCTGCCGGATCGCCACGCCCGTGCTGAGGACCACTCGAAAGGGGCTCTTGAGGAACACGTCGGTCGCCTGAACTTCGTAGCCCACTGTCTGCACGTCCGGGGTCGATCGCCCCCTGGCCCAGAGAATCCTGGTCCCGAGCCACTGGGGGTGGTGGAGGAGAATGTGCAAGCTCGCCCGGCTGAGATCGACGCCGAAATCGACGAGCCGATTGCAAAGCTGCGTGAATATCTCAGCGAGATCGCTTTCCTCGTGAACACCAGCAAGCAACCAACGTGCGATCGCCTCGTGGTCGCGGTCGTCCAGAACGCTCATCTCGTTCCTCGCCTTACACAGTGCCTGTCTGCATGCTTTCATGGCGTGTCAGAACCTAGCACCTGACAAGCCGTGAAGCCTCATCAAATCGAAGCCCCGGCGCCGCAAGTGTATCTCTCAGGGCACGGTTCTGGATACTAGACTTGCGTTTGGTGTTGCGTGGCGCTCAGGACAGGCATCTGCCGAAACAAACGGAGCAGGCAGCCGAACGGCGGCTGGCGAGAAACGCTTCCAGTGCCATTTCTCACCGTGTCGTGGCTTGCGCAACAAACTCGAGCAGATCCTCGGAGTTCAAAGGCTTCTCCAGAAACGCCGCTGCGCCGGCCGACAGCGCGTGCTGCTTGGCGCGACTATCGGCAAAGGACGACATCATGCAAACGGGAGGGCCTCCTGCCCGAACCACCGCATCGAGGAGGCCGAGGCCGCTGGTCCCCGGCATCCTTACATCGGCGAGCATGCAGTCCACGAGGTGCAGGGCGCCGGAGTCCAAAAACGCGTCGGCCGAGTCGTAGACCAGGCTGGACACGCCGGCGGTTTCCAGGAGGTCCCTGAGGGCCTCCAGCAAGGCGTGATCATCATCTATGATGGCGATTGTTGTTTGTTTCGTGGCCTGCATGGAACCTCGGAAGTATGGGTCGGAGCAGTTCGCGGCGGTTAAAAGAAGGTGTCAGCCTGAAAAAATCTTAAATGTTGTCTTGCTGACGAAGTTCGACTTTTCGAACTTCCTGCTGATGAGATCAGCCGGAGCTTGCTCAAAAAGCCGCGGTGACCAGCCTCATGACCGGTAGTTCGCAAGCAGCCAGGCCGAACGCTACCTCTCGAACACGTCTCCGGCTGCGATGTCTCCCGTTCCGCGCCCGAAGGCATTCCTTCTCGCGCCAAACCAATTGCCAGCTCTCTTGACGAGAGCTCTTTTATACATCCCATGGTATCATATTGCCAGGACGATACAATCAAACGAACGTTTGCCATCCGCCGAAAACCGGCGGGCATTTGCCGTTTAGATGCACAAAAAAGAAGCTCTTTCGGCCTCAAATCCATTTCGGTCGGGCGGTGTTAGCTGCGGACAATGCGAGGCGAGGGCAAGCGCCACCGGCAATCCTCAGCCGCCCGCTGCGAACAAATTCTTCGCCATGAAATTCACGAACGCCTCCACCTTCGGGGAGGCGTGCCGTGTCGCAGGCCACAGGATGCGTAGCGGCCGGCTGTTTCGCAGAAAGCGATCCAGAACGGCGACCAGGCTTCCACTTTCAAGCTGTCGCTGCACGGTGAACAGTGGAACGCAGCACAGACCAAGTCCTCCTTCGGCAAGGGCGATAAGCGGTTGCAGCGTGCTGGCGACGTAAGGCTTCGGTAGGTCGATCTCTATGGGAGCGCCGTCTTCGTTGAGCGGCCACGGTTCGTACTTTCCGGTCGATGGAAAGCGATGATGCAGACAGATATGCCCGAGCAGATCTGCCGGCATCTGGGGGATGGAATGCTGCTTGAAGTATCCGGGGGAGGCCACGATCTTGTGCGAGAAGGTGCCGATGGTCTTCGTCTTCAGGCGTGAGTCAGTCGCCTCGCCAGTCCGGACAACGGCATCGAACCCCTCTTCGATGACGTCCACAAGACGGTCGCTGTAGTCGAGTTCGAGCTCGATCTCGGGATACGCCTTTGCAAATTTCGTGATCGTCGGCATCAGCAGCATGTCGATCAGTGGCAGACTGATCTTCAGCTTGCCACGCGGTGCTGAGGAGGCTCGGGCGAGCTCCAGTTCGGCAGCTTGCACTTCTTCGAAGATTTTCTTGCAGCGATCGAGGAAGAGCGCGCCCTCCGCAGTCAGCGCGACGCTCCTGGTGCTGCGGTTGAAGAGCCGCGCCTTCAGTCGATCCTCAAGCCTCGATATGGCCTTGCCGACCGCCGAAGCCGACACGCCGAGCTGCTTTCCGGTGGCGGTGAAGCTGCGGGATTCCGCGGCCTGAACAAAGACTGCCAGAGAACTGAGACTATCCATTGAAGAGCCTTTTAAGGACATTTTTGTCCACTGTGTTGCGCACACTAGCCTCATTTTGCGGGCATAAATTCAGTCCATCGAAACCGATGGAGAGTGAAATGTCCAAACTGTATACGCCGATCGACTTCGGCTCCTTCGCCCTGAAGCACCGCGTCGTGCAGGCTCCGATGACCCGCCTGAGATCCGAACAGCCCGGTGACATACCGGGCGATCTGATGGCGGCACACTACGGCCAGCGCGCTTCCGATGGTGGCCTTCAGATTGCAGAGGCGACACCTGTGTCCATACTGGGCCGTGGTTACCTCGGTGCTCCCGGCATTTATGACAACGCCCAGATCGCTGGCTGGAAGAAGGTCACCAACGCGGTTCATGCGAAGGGCGGCAAGATCTTCCTGCAGATCTGGCACGTCGGCCGCCAGAGCCATGCCGACATGACCAACGGGCAGCAGCCGGTCGCTCCGTCGGCCGTGCCGTTCGAGCAGGTCGTCTTCACGAAGGACGGCTGGGTTCCGGTCTCTCCGGCCCGTGCGCTGGAGACCGGCGAGATTCCTGGTATCGTCGAGGAATTCCGCCGCGGTGCTGAGCGCGCAAAGCAGGCCGGCTTCGACGGCGTTGAAGTGCATGGCGCGAACGGCTACCTGCTCGACCAGTTCCTGCAGGACGGCTCCAACAAGCGCACCGATGTCTATGGCGGCCCTGTCGAGAACCGTGCCCGTCTCCTGCTTGACGTGACCGAAGCCGCTGTCTCCGTGTGGGGCAAGAACCGTGTCGGCGTCCGTCTAGGTCCCAGCGGTAGCTGGGCATCGATGTCCGATAGCAATCCCGAAGCGACGTTCGGTTACGCCGCCGATCAGCTTAACAAATTCGATCTCGCCTATCTTCATATTATCGAGCCGCGCATTGCCGGCGGCGAGGCTCTGGTCGAGGGCAAGCCCGCGGTCGCGGCAGCACAGATCCGCAGGGTGTACAACGGCCGCATCATCGCCGCTGGTGGCTTCGAGCGGGAAGGTGCCGAACAGCTCGTCGACAGTGGTCACGCGGATCTCGTTGCATTCGGCCGGCACTTCTCGGCCAACCCGGACATGCCGTATCGCCTGAAGAATAATCTACCTCTCAACAAGTACGACCGCGACAGCTTCTGGGGTGGCGACCAGCGTGGATATACAGACTTTAAGCCCTACGAAAAGGTTCTCGAAGACGCATGAGAGCATGGCGCGCGGCAGCAAACTCGACGGAGAAGTATCACGGTTGCGATCCGTCTCCGTCGATCAGTTGCGCGACGGCGCTGAGAAGTTCCTCCCGCAAATCGGACGTGCCGAGCGTCATGGCTTGACCGTAGGCGCCATCCATCAGAAGCGCGAGTTGATTGCCGAGGCGTTCCGGGTGCCGAGCTCCCATCGCCGCGCTTAACTCCCGAAGCCTTTGGCGTACTGCCTGCTTGTTGCCGCAGGCGATTGCGGTGGCGGGATGGGCACGGTCGGGGAACTCGGTTGCCGTGTTGATGAAGGGACATCCGCGGAAGGTCGGACGCGCAATCTGTTCGACGAGGCCGGCGAACAACGCCTCGAGCAACTGCCGAGGCGAACCCGCGTTCTGCTGCGCAACATCATCCCACCACTGCCAAAACCGCTGGTTCTGCCCGGCCGCGACCGCAGCGATCAGTTCGTCTTTCGATGCAAAGGTGCGATAGAGGGTCGATTTCGCCACCCCGGACTTCGCAAGCACGGCATCGATTCCGATGGCGCGTATTCCATCCTGATAGAAAAGCTCGGTCGCGGTCGCGACCAGCCGTTCACGTGCCGAGGGCTCATCACGTCGCGGCGCACCCCGCCTTGCTGTTCCATTCATTCCTGCCACCGGTTGTTGACATAGATACAGATCGGTTCCTATATAGGAACCGATCTGTATCTATAAAGGTAACGATCAGTTCCCTGATAGCATGCAGCTCGGATTATGCAAATCGGCGCCCATTTCGAGAGGTAATTGCCATGACAACAACCGATACCGTCGCAGCCAACAAAGCCCTGGTGCTGAAAGCCATCACCGGCGTCTTTGTCGATCGCAATCCCGCCGTGCTCGACGAACTGTTCAGCCCGGATTACCGCCAACACAATCCGCAAATCCCCAACGGAATCGAGGCGATCAAGGGACTCCTGCGGCAGTTGCCCGAGAGTTTTGACTATCAGTCCGGCCTGGTGATGGCCGACGGAGACTATGTTGCCGTGCATGGGCGATATGTCGGGTGGGCAGCCAAGCCCATGGTGGCGATCGACATCTTCCGTGTGGCGAATGGCAAAGTCGCCGAACATTGGGACGTGATGCAGGAAGAAGTGCCGGCGACCGAAGCGGTCAACGGTAATTCGATGTTCCCGATCGGCCATCCATGAAAATCTGGGCAGCGGCGCTTCCAGCGCCGCGCTTTTTCCCGTTCAAACATCACGCGAGGACATCACATGAATGATCAACTCCCCGGAATAGGGTCCGTCGAGATCGCCACGATCGAGGGTCTGCGCATCGAATAACAATCGGCCTGACCGATGCGGATCGCCCGTGTCTTGTTAGGCCGCCTCAAGCTCTTCCGGGAATTTATCGCCGAACATCGGCAGGCCGCTCTGGGACCCGGCGCGGGTGGCTTCGTCCTGGAGGACGTCCCAGTGCTCGGCGAGCTTCCCGTTCTCGATGCGCACGACATCGGCGGCCACCCATGCGGCCGGCCGGCCATGGCCGGAGAAGCGGCCATGGACGATGACATAGTCGTCTTCGGCGAGGATGAGGTGGTGCTCCCAATTCAAAGTGTCCGGGATAGTTTTGACCAGTTCGAACAGACCCTCGCGGCCCGGTTTGATGTGGGCGCTGTGCTGAATGTAGGTCGGTGACCAGAACTCCCATGCGGTGTCGTAGTCGCGCTTGTTGAACAACGTGTCGAACGCATTCAGCACGAGTGCCTTGTTCTTTTCCTGCTTGGTCATCTCGCCTCTTTCGATGACTGACAATTACGATCATAATCGTGAATGAAAAAATTCGACTTGTCAATTATGGTCGTAATTGTGATAGTGGGGTCATCGCGCGACGGGTAAAAGCCGTCTCGCTGCTCGGCGGTGTGGTCGAGGCGCACCACATCAACCCGATCGAATATACCTGGCGGCTGGCGAGCCAGCTCGGCGCGGAATGCTACCTGTTCCTGGCGCCGCTGCACGTCGATTGGCAGGAAACCAAGTGCAGCCTCATCGAGAAATGTGGCCTGAAAACCCTGTTCGAGCTGGCGGAGAACATGGACATCGCGGTGGTGAGCTGCGGTGACATCGGCCCGCAGTCCAGTTCGCTGTCGCGCGATTTCATCGCCCGGCACGAACTGGAGGAGCTGATTGCGGCCGGCTGTGTCTGCGATACGATGTGCAATTTCCTCGATGCCGAGGGGCCGGGCGGCGCGCCACATCGTGACTGCTTTGATGTTCAGGTGAGTGTTGCAACCGAACTGCGATCAATCAGCTCCGTAGGCAGTTCGACCCTGCCGAGTTTGCTTTCACCTTTGATTTCCTTGATCAAAGCCGATACGGCGGCGCTACCGAGGTCGTAAACCGGCCTTTTGACGACTGATATAGCTGGGGCAAACACCTTGGCCCATGGTGAATCATCGAAACTGATCAAGGAAACATCCACACCCACCGTCAGGCCGAGCTCGATGCAAGCTGACAGTACGCCCAAAGCCATTTCCTCGTTCGTTGCAAGTATGGCCGTGGGGCGCGGATCGAGTGTCAGGAGTTCTGTGGCAGCCCGGGCACTTTCATCGAGATTGCTGCGGCTGTAGCGGATTGCTGGACTTGGGGCATTTCGTGACGCGAGTGCTTCTAAGGCCCCTGCGCGCCGGTCTCGAACCGTTGAAACGACCCCTTGCGGTTGTGATACCTTCGGACCGTTGGCCGCCGCTGTTGCGAGCAGCAATCCAATATTAATGTGGCCACGTTCAAGAAAAAGCTCTACTGCAGCTTTGGCACCGGCATGGTCGTCCGTGCAGGCGCTCGTCACGTTCAGAGCTTCAACTCGACGGTCGAGCAAAACGATGGGTTTTGCCAAATCTCCATCCAAAACAAGATGATCGTAGCTTGAGACCGACGACGGCACGACTATAAGCCCATCGACGCGCTACTCCAGAAGCACGCGAACCGCATCGATTTCCTTGTTTATGTTGTCGTCCGTGTTGAGTACGAGGGTTTGATACCCCGCCAGTGTCGCGGTATCGATTATGGCCCGGATCGCGTAGCTGAAGAACGAGTTGCTAATGTCGGCCACGACAACGCCGATCGTTTGGGTGGTACCGGCACGCATTGCCCTTGCTACGACATTTGCGCTGTAGTTCAACTCTCGAGCGGCTGCCATAACCCGCTCGCGGGTGTCGTCGCCGACCAGGCCATAGCCGCCGAGCGCACGAGCTGCAGTCGCGCGCGAAACTTTGGCACGCCGCGCCACATCAATGAGCCGTGCGGGGCGTTCGTTGGTAGTTCGCCCGTTATTTCCAGCGTTGTTCGACACTTTTCTCTCTAACGCCTTTCCTGATTTCAAACGCAGCTATTGGTTTTCCGCGCCCCGCCGAAAGCATTGTTGGGGTATAGCGCCGGTCGCGGCATGAGTCTCGGCCTCGGCCCCGCGGTCGGGTAGCACATTCAACGCCCGCTCTGCATATGAAAAGCAGGGTTGTCGAGGACTTTGAACCCAACGCCGTCCTTTACCACAAGCTTTCGCATTCCACGTTGGAGGATGTCGCCGTAGTCGTTGCTAGCCAGAGGATTGCAGACCCAAACAAAGACAAGCTTTTCTGCGCCGACATTGATGGATCGGTGCGCCCAATCCGGAGGAATGAACGCACAAACGCCTGGCAGCATTTCGACTGTTTCGGTTCTGCCCTCGCGATCTTCCAGTAGAAGGATTCCTTTGCCACTTTGCGTGTAGTAAACTTCTCCAAGATCACGGCGTTCATGAAAATGCCCCCGTGTCATGAAGAATTCGCCAGAGACATCCCCGGGGTACATTGTCGTGGTGCCGAAGAATAAGTCCGACCCGTCCTTCCGGTATTCTATAACCTCATACACAACGGGATCCTCATATGAGGACACTTGTTCACCCAGCGCAATCTTATCCTGAAAAATTGCGGAGAGTTCCGAAAGCCGCTTGATATATCCGCCAGTTTTCGGCGCCATTTCACCAGTTTGGCCATTGATCCTTATGCCGTCGGGATGAAGCATATCTGGTCCGATCGCAGTTGTTGGAGAGAAGAGACTGACCGTCGCCGTGAAGCCTTCGTGTGGATTGTTGATTTGCATGGATACGTCGGCCTTTGCGGCGGTCCGGCATCCTCCGTTTGAGCGAACTTTCTGACCATTGAAGGACGTGGAATCCAGCCGGGAAAGTATTTTCACTTAGTTGGCAAATATTTTGCGTCAAGGAATTCCCACGGGAGAGGCGGAGATTTTTCGAATTGCTGATCTCGTTTCTGATTTCCCGCGCATAGAGGTCGGTCACAGTGGGAAGGCCTCGGTGAATGAGCCCCGCCCGAGGATGACCTCGGTTCGTCCGCTCGATACCGCATCAAGCGTCGAAAACCGCTGGAAAACCCGCGTCGGGTTTAGGGTGCTCATCAAATAAAGACGCCTTGGCTGGTTGGTCTCAACGACCTTCCTGCCACTTAGGATAACCCGCTCAAATCCAGGAAGTTATACGAGTCTTCCCAATGCCTAATTGCTCCGTTTGCGCCGATGCCTATGCGCCGCCTGCTTGGCGCGGTTGCCGCACATTGCCATGCTGCACCAGCGTCGGCGGTGGCCGCGTGTGTGGTCGGCAAACAGCAATGTGCAGGTGGAGCCTTCGCAGGCCCTCACGTCAGAGAAGTCTTCCGTGCAGACGAAGCGTGCAAGTGCTTCGCCGATTGGCAGGAGCAGTGCCTCCGGCGAACGCCATTTGCGCATCGGCTGAAGTTCAAGCCCCTCGCCAGTTTCTGCCTGTCGCGGCGCAATGCGGCTGTAGCCTTCGTCGCGCTCGATCAGCCGGTTCAGCGGCTCCAACTCACCCAGCGCATCGGCCGTCAGCGGCCGGCCTTTATGCTCCCGCACGAAGATTCTGAACCACTCGCGCAGGTTCCTTGCCTGATCGGCGATCTTGTCGAGTTCGCCAGGCAGAGCCTGAACGCGCATGGCCTCCAGCGTTTCGCGGGGCACCAGACCCGCCTGTTCGAGCCAGCACAGCAACCCCTCGCCGTTTTCGATCCAGTCGATCGGCGTGTCGACGGGTGTTGCCACCGAATTCAGGAAATCCAGCCCTAGGGCGTCGCCGACGAAAATGGCGGGAGAGCGGTTGTCCATTTCAACTCCTAATCCGGCAACCGGCGCAGTGTGGCAGGCGGCCTCTTGAAAGCACAGGTGACATATAACCTGTTAAAAGCCTCTTGACAAGTTACGCGACCATGAAGTAACCATATAAATAGCAACATAATGGTTACGGTATTTACTGGCTCGCGGTGTGAAATCCGATATCGAAGCGGAAGGCGCGACGGAGCGCGGCAGTTCCACTCGGTTCGCACAGATCTGCTGAGCTTGGCTCTCTGCTTCGGCAGGAGATCTTCAACAGCGGCCGGCATCGGGACTGACATTGCCCGGACCAGAGGCCCGCGCCCGCAATATCCAGTTTTTTTGTAACCATTAAATTGGAATTTATAGGGTTACGTACAGTAAAAGGAGAAATGTCATGACTACCATCAACTATCGCACCGTCGACGTGGACGGCTTCAGCATTTTCTATCGCGAGGCGGGTTCGCCGACCTTTCCGAAGTTGCTGCTGCTTCATGGTTTTCCCAGCGCAAGCCATATGTTCCGCGACCTGATCCCTCTGTTGGCCGATCGGTTCCATATCGTCGCCCCTGATCTTCCGGGCTTTGGACACTCAGACATGCCGGCCCGCGGCTATACCTTCGACCGGATCGCGGCGACGATCGACCGCTTCACCGAGGTCGTAGGCTTCGACCGCTATGCAGTTTATGTCTTCGATTACGGCGCGCCGATCGGCTTCCGGCTGGCGGTGAAGCATCCGGAACGGATCACGGCCATCATTTCGCAGAACGGCAATGCCTATGAGGAGGGCCTCAGCGATGGCTGGAAGCCGATCCGGGCTTATTGGCAGGATGCCTCGCAGGAAAACCGCAATGCACTGAAGGAGATTCTGAAACCCGAAACGACGATCTGGCAGTATACACACGGCGTTTCCGATCTCTCGAAAGTCTCGCCGGACGGCTATTCGCTCGACAATTTCTATCTGAGCCGGCCGGGTGCGGAAGACGTGCAACTCGACCTCTTCGGCGACTACAAGAGCAATGTCGCGCTCTACCCGACCTTCCAGAACTACTTCCGCACCCGTAAGCCGCCCTTTCTGGCCGTCTGGGGCAGGAACGACCCCTTCTTTCTGCCGGCCGGTGCGGAAGCCTTCCGGCGCGATATTCCCGATGCCGTCGTCAAATTCTTCGATACCGGCCACTTCGCGCTCGAAACCCACGCGGCCGAGATTGCGACGGCGATTCGAGATTTTCTCCGCTGACTTCCAGACTGCGCCCGCCGCATAGTATTCAACGGCGGCGCCGTTGCCCGCGGATCCGTTGGCAGTCGAAGTCGGTTTCAGGCGGATATTGGCGGTAAAGCCGCTGTGCAAGCCCCACACATGTGACGCGCGGCAAATCCGTCCGCATCGCCTAGCGTTCACCTCCACGTGAGACGTCCGGATGGATGCGGTACTCGAAACAATCCATGGGGAGCCCAGTCTCGCAGCCGTCAAGCCACCGCTCGCTCCGGGTAATGCGGCTGATACCCAGCTCACGCAACTGTCCTTCGCTCAAATCGTCGATCTCTCGCCGGATTGCGAGGCAACCTACCCATATTCTCAATCGGGTGGCTAAGGTTCCCAACCGTCCGAGGAGCCGTAGGAAACCGTTGGCTGTGGTGTGTTCAGCTAGGGGCTTTGCGATCTCTGCCTCGACCCGCCGTCCCGCGGCCATCAGAAACACCACCAGGACACAACACAGCAGGCCAAGGGATAATGGCAGCCCCTGATGTCCGGTCAGTTGCATCGCAAAGCCCGTCGCGGGCGAGCCGACGATGCCGCCGATACCCCATACGAACGCGAAGGCCGCGTTGCCGGCGATCAAGGCCTGGCCGGTGAAACGCTCGCCGAGCTGGATCAGCGCTATGGTGTATATCCCGAACGAGACTCCACCCCAGGCGAAAACGAGCGGCCAGATGAGCCAGGAGTTGAAGATCGACGGCAGAGCCAAGCAGCCGGCCAGGCAAGCCAGGGCACAGAACAGCATGGTCCGCGTCGAGCCAAACTGCTCGGCCGCACGCCCGAGCAAGATCTGCAGCACGGCATTGCCGGCGATGAAACAGGTGATGAGCGAAGCGATGCGCGCTTCGGCGTTGCCGAGCGCTGCGCCATAGACCGCGAACAAGGACAGCAGGGTTTGCTCAAAGGCGGCAGCCGTGAAAACAGAAAACAACAGGAGCGGCGCCAGTGCGAAGAAGCCACTGAGCGATGTTGCCTCGCCTTCCAGCGGCATGTCAGGCAGGCGCGGCACGACCGCAAGCACGATAAGGCCGCAGACAAGGAAGGCCACGATGCCGATCACGAAGGGCGGCCACCCTTGAGTGCCGACCAGGCCGAGCGACAGCGGGCCGATGGCGAAACCGCCCGATACAATCGATGAATAGAGCCCCATGATGCGGCCCCGGCGAGATGCCGGTGTGATCGTGATCAGCCAGGTTTCGCTGATCACGTAGAGTGGATTGGCGAAGAAGCCGAGCAGGAAGCGCAGCGGCATCCAGATCCAGATATCCTGCGCCCAGGCAATCGCGATCAGGGTGGCGGCTGCCAGGATCGAACACAGGATCGCGAACCGCGCCCCGCCCATGCACCGCGCCAGCGCCGGAATGAAAGGCGCGGATACGATGAAACCCAGCGGTGTCATCGCCGCCGACAAGCCGATCAGGCCAGATGTCGTCCCCTGCCGCTCCAGGATGAAGCTGAGCAGCGGATAGGTCAGCCCCTGCGCCACGGCGAACACCGTGACGGTGGCGATAATGCCTGCCATCGCGGCCCATGGGACCCGATCCTCTCGCGTCGTGCTGTACACGTGCCGGCGAACCACTGCGGCAGCCGGAAACTGGCGATCCGTTGTCATTGCAGCACTCGCCTTATCGTTGCCAGAAGGGCTTGGCGATCTCTGCTTCGACCTGCCGTCGCGTCAGACCGATATCGTCGATCAAATGGGGATTGTCCTTCGACATCTGCTCAAGTTTCCAGCGAAAGCGTATTCGCTCGTGCCAGGTCGCGATCATGCTTCGCAAGGTCGCCAGGCTGTAGTGCCGACGCGAAACGTCCGCCAGCCCCACGGGCGTTCCCGGCCGCGCCGCCTGATGTGGGGCCGACGCAAGGATGGGAGTATGGTTCATGGCAACCTCCATACGGGGTTTGAGGGTCCTGGGACCCTTGACCTGAAAGAGGATGAAGTCTGCAATATACGAACAGCGTCGTACTTAAGCGCTCCCAAAGAGTTCCAAAAACTTCCAAACGGGCGATCGACTGGAATTGACCGATTAGGACGACACGAAGGATAGGGACAGCGTCAAAATTACGCCTGCAAGTAAGCCGAGACCTGCGGCAAACCAGACACGATACCCGGCAAGCCACATCAGCAGGAGATGCCTTGCCGGAAATGCGCCGATCTGGGTCAAAATTGTCAGCATGTCGGAGCAAATCCACTCCTCTGCAATCTTGCCGTCGGCGATGCGATACAGTTCGTAGCTTTGATAATCGACGCGCTTACCGGTCGGCTGATTTCCCAGGAACTCGCCGGTATGCGTTCCGGTCATGCGAAAACGCACCGCCACCTTGTCATCGGTCGCAAACATGTCCTGAGTTTCGAGCTGAAAGTCGGGAAAAGCGTTCAAGAAGGTTTCGGTATTCTTTCTCCATGTGCGTCGGCCGCGCATTTGATACGGCATCCCTGCCAAGTTGATGATAAAATCTGGCGACAGAAATTCGGCAGCAGAGGTAAAGTCCCTGCTGCTTAAGGCTGCGAAGGCGTTACGCATCAATGCGATATTCTCTTGGGAGGCGGTATTGTTAGCGGGCACGATAGGACTCCGTGTTGACAGATAAAATGGTATAAAGCACATAATGAATATTATACACAATGATGATTATACAGCACAATGCCGTGACACGCTGTCGCAGCTCTTCCTGGTCACCACCCTCATGTCGGCGGATATGCAGCGTGGCTTGCTGGAGCGCGGTCTGACGCTCACACGAGCGCAAGTCCTATGGTTCCTGGGTGAAGCCGGGCGTTTGACGCAGAGGGAATTGGCTGAGGAACTGAAAGTCACGCCGCGTAACGTCACCACGCTCATAGATGCGCTTGAAGAGACCGGTTTTGTCCGTCGCACGGCACATCCAACGGACAGGCGTGCGGCCGTAATCGTTCTGACGCCGAAAGGACAAGAATCCTTTGCAAAACTGCAATCAGAGACGACCGAATTTGCCAAACTGCTGTTCGGCAACGTATCCGAAGGCGATCTGAAAACATTCAGGAGGATACTTGACGACGTGAGTACTAAGCTGACCGAGCTGGCGAAGAAAGGCGGGGACCGGTAGCGCCTCAGCGAAAGTCGGCTTTCCGCCCATGCGACATTCTGTGGCCCTCTCATAGAGTCCCGCGCCTCGGCCTCAAAGAGGATGAATTCTGCAGGATACGAACCGCGTCGTAATTAAGCTCTCCCAAATAGTTCCAAAAACCGCCAGACGGGCTATAGATGCGCCCTATGCAGGGATCGCGCATTGCCTTTGGTCCGTTCGTGCTTGATCCGGGTGCGGGAACGCTCCTTCGGAACGGTGATCCCGTTGCCGTTGGCCACCGTGGGATAAGCCTGCTTGCAGCGCTTGTCGGACGGCCTGGCGAAATCCTCGGCAAGGCCGAGTTGATGGAAGCGGCGTGGCCAGGCACCGCCGTCGAGGAAGGCAACCTCACCGTCCAGATCGCGCAGCTCAGGAAGCTGCTTGGTTCGGGCGGCGATGGCGGAGAGAGGGGCGGTGAATGGATTGCCACGGTTCCGCGCGTCGGCTACCGCTTCCTGGGCGCTGTTGACCGCCTCGGTGATGCAAAGCGAAAACCTTTGCCGCTGCCCGACAAACCATCGATCGCCGTGCTGCCCTTCGTCAATATCAGCAACGATCCCGAGCAGCAGTCCTTTGCGGACGGGTTGACCGAAGACTTGATCACCGACCTGTCCAGGACCTCCGGCCTGTTCGTCATCGCACGCAACTCGGCCTTTGCCTACAAGGGAAAGGCGACGGACGTGCGGGGGATCGCTGAGGAGCTTGGCGTGCGCTACCTGCTGGAGGGGAGCGCCAGACGTGCCGCGGGGCGCGTGCGCATCAACGCCCAACTGGTCGACGCGGTGAGCGGCGATCACCTATGGGCGGAGCGCTATGATCGCGGCCTGGACGATATCTTTGCCGTTCAGGACGAGGTGACGGCCAAGATCGTGGAGGCGCTGCTCGGTCGGCTGCGCGTATCGCCGCCGCGCCTTCGTCCCAAGAGTATCGAGGCTTACGATCTCTGCGTGCGGGCACGCAAGCTGATGGATGACACGCCGCAGAGCGCGAGGGAAGCGCATCTGATGTTGACGCGCGCGATTTCGCTCGATCCGGACTATGCCGAAGCCTATCGCTGGCTGGCCATGAACCATTGGATGGGATGGGTGCATTCGGGGGGGCCAACGAAACCTGCCCGTGGCGTTGCCTTGGACCTGGCGCGCAAAGCTGTCGCGCTCGATCCCAACGATGCCGGCTCTCGCTGGATCCTGGCTTACCTGCTTGCCTATGAGCGCAGCTTCACCGAAGCGGATGCGGAATTCGCCAAGGCGATCGCGCTCGACCCGAACGAGGCCGACACCTTTGCGGCATTATCCGACATCGCGGTCCTGGCCGGGCGGGTGGACGAGGGCCTCGAATACGTTCGCAAAGCGTTCCGGCTGAACCCATTTCCGGCAAGCTGGTACTATCTGACGCTCGGCCAAGCGCAATATGCGGCCGGCGACTACGAAGCGGCGGTCGAGACCCTGCGCAGGGATGAGACGTATCGGACAAGCTCACGCCGTTTCCTGGCGGCAAGCCTTGCGCAGCTCGGCCGGCTCGACGATGCACGCGCAGAGGCCGAACTGTTCCTCGTCGGCAACCCGCATTTCACAACCCACCACTGGGCCGCGACGGAGCCATTCCGCGACGCTGCAACGCTTGACCATTTTGTGGAGGGGTTCCGCAAGGCGGGACTGCCGGAGTAATACGCCGGCGCGACCTCCCAAACGGCATTCGATCCGGAAGCTGCGGATTTCGGAGTTCCTTCATAGAAAGCTGCGCGGTCGATGCTATTACGCGCCATCGCGATCGGCATCGAGTAATTCAGCTATCGCTTCATCCATGCGGAGGATCTGCGGACAGCGACTTGCAGTGTGGCATTGACGGGAGCGGTAAGGGCAGCAGGCGCAACTGCTGCCGCCTCCTGGATCGCCATCGGCCGCATCTATATTTTCACCGTTCTGCTGCAGAATGCTGACGACCTTCGAGCCTAGTAGGCCCGTTCCGCCAATAGCTACGATCTTCATGACTATACCCCTTAAATAATGCGCAGCTTGGCGCGCCACCAAAGACCTCTCGGTCGCACTACCCATGCGGTCCACGCCTGGTCTTGGATGAAAGGTGACGCAATGTGCGGTGTCGTAGCTATCGTTCGAACCGATGTTTGTTCTCGACAAAGGGGTAGCTGGACCTAGACCTTCCGACAGTCCGCCCAGCAATCCAACCAGCTGACGCGGAGACCGGGGAATACGGTGCGCCCGTCTTGCCCATTCCGACATGCTTGTTTAATGCCGCAGTTGGGCTAAGAGAAGTCCGAACCCAAATCAGACAAGAGCCAGCGGCGATAAGCGCTCTCTATGGCCGGTACAGGAGTGCAAGACAGATGACTTCAAAAGTCTTGGAAGCGAGCGGCGGCGTCAAACAGGTCATCTGCATCAGTTGGGGCACAAAATACGGGGCGCCTTTCATCAACCGCCTGTTCGCGATGGTGGAGCGCAATATCACACCGCCCTTCACGTTCACCTGCTTTACCGACAATCGGGCAGGGCTGCATCCTGGAATTCTCTGCGAAGACCTGCCGCCGCTTGACATTGAAATGCCGGTGAACACGAGAGGAATCTGGCCCAAGGCCCGTCTTTGGGGAGAGAAGCTTGGCAACCTCAAGGGACCGGTTCTGTTTCTTGATCTCGATCTGGTGATCGTATCGTCGCTCGATGTTTTTTTTGAAATAGGCGATCCTGGCGACATCGTCATGGCGAAGAACCAGACCACGCCATTGGAGCGCCTGGGGCAGACGTCACTGTTTCGCTTCCCCGTGGGCAAACTTCTGCCACTGCAGGAGAAATTCCGCGCAGATCCGCAAGGCGTCGCAGATACATATCGCTATGAACAACGTTTCGTTAGCCGCAACGCACCGGGTGGCGTCAGCTTTTTTCCCCGCCGATGGGTCTTGCATTTCAGACAGGATTGCCGTTGGCCGTTCCCTCTGAACTATCTTTTGGCGCCGCGCCTGCCGAAAGATGCCCGCGTCGTGATTTTCCCGCGCGGTCTGCTTCCCCAGCATGCGATCGAGGGGAAATATGGCGAAAAAGGCGTTCCCACGACGCCGCTGCAGCACGTCCTCGGAATGTTCGATAAAAAACAGCGGCGGAAGAAGGCACCATTCCGTTATCTGCGCCACTATATTCGCCCCACTCCTTGGGTCGCCGATCACTGGCGGGAATGACGCCCCGCCAAGACAATGGACACTCGGCGCTGCGGGACTAATTAAGACGAGGTCTTCAGCGCGGATCGAATGACCGATCCTATCCGGCGAGTTTCGTTCAGGGGCTGATAGTCATAGGGTTCCATCTTGCCGCCGAATGGTTTGGTCAGCCCAAGGTTCTCGGCCAAGTCGCGGTGGTAGAACTCGAATTTTTCCAGCCGCGGGCCGGGAAGCTGCGTCAGATCAAGAGAATAGACGGGCTTCCCGGTCGCCAGCGCCTCGCAAGGCATTGTTATGGAATCCTTCGCGATCAAGAATCCATCGGCGGCTGCCATATAATGGAGATAGGGGTTTTCACCGCTCCGGTTCCACACATCGATGTTTGGAGAGCGGAGCGTCAAGAGCGCCCGCAATGTCTCCTCGTCCGATCTGCGTGAAACCGAAACCAGAACACGCCAGCTTTCGCTCTCCAGATGTTTGACGGCCTCACTGATGCGTTCATGGGTTTTGTCGTCGTAAAGATACGCGCCATTTGATCCGCCGACAAACACCGCCACAACGCGTCGCCCGTCGCCGGCGAAACGTGTGCGGGCATCGTCCCTCAACACGTTCAAACGAGCGGGAGTGATCTGATGGGGAACCCCAACCATCGGATGATAGTTGGGCCGAGCGTCCATCTCGGGAACCCAGTCGTGGCGGGACACGAAGACAAGGTCGTATCCCTCGATGCGGGGCTTTTGAAGATGAACCGCCAGTGGTCGCCCACCATACGCCGCCTTGATATCGAGGACCGGTGGTTCGGACCGGAAGCCGCATGAAACGAGGACGGCAGGCTCCTGTTCCTTGCGCCGGAAAAGCGGGGGCTCGAACCATTTTCTGATCCCACGCGTTCGGCTGATCGTCTTCACCAGGGGGACCGGATTAAGCTCCTTTGCCACACCCAGGCACTGCGTCAGTGTTCCTGCCTTGCTTTCCGTTACAGCCCAGATGCAATCGACGTCAGGCGTACCTTCGCCGGTGCGAGCCTCATGTTCCACACTCAAGAAATTACCTCGCCTTGCTCACACATCCGGTACCGGATTCTTGCCGTGTAATGCGATAGCATTTTCGCTCACGAAATCCACCATCCGCCGGTCTTCGATGACGTTGTCCTCGATGTACCGGATCGTTGATAGAACCTTCTGCCTGTACTTTTCCGAAGAACCGTCAAACGACCAGCCACGATCAACTTTTTCCTGCAGTTCCTGCTGCGACCTTGCGTAATAATGATTGAGCTGAATAAATTCCGAGGAATAGAATTCGCTCATCTTTCTCTTGCGTCTGGAGAATTTCTCACCGGCGTCGTTGACGGTGATGTCGCCGTGGTTCCTGGTTTTGAAGTGATGGACACTGACGCCTGTTACCTCGACGGGATCAACGATGCATTTGAAGTTGCTGGCATCGAGATTCTGTCTCATCGGATCGGAAACACGCATCGTATAACTCAGGCAGACGGGCAGCGGTGGCCGGGAGACATGGCCGCTGTGACCAAACATGTGCCAAGGCAGCGAAATGTTCGGAAAACCGCCAGCGCCTTGCAGTGCTTTCTCAAGCGTCCGGCCCTTTCGAGGAAGAAGGAATTCATCGACATCGATAAACGCCATCCACTCGTAGCTGCCACCAAAATTCAATATCGCGTGGGCGAAGGCAATGTTCTGGCCGTTTAGGATTTCGGCACTGCCGCTATCGCGCATGCGCATTTTCCAGGGAATGACCGTGAGCTCCGCCGGAGACAAGACATCGTGAAGCACCTGCAGAGTCGCGTCCGTCGATGCGTCATTATAGATGTGAAAATGCCTTATGCCGACCGCCCGGTGAAAGCGCACCCACTCTTCAATGTAGGTTTCTTCATTCTTCACACAGGCGACAATTGCGATGCCCTGGCGGTTCTTCTCAGGGGCAGGCGGCGTAATCTCCAGTTCCCTGGTAAAGTGCCGTTTCGCCTTCCATCCAAACATATACGCCGTCGCTCCCATAAGGTTTGCTTCGGTGCAGCAGCATATTGCCGCGAGCGCCCAAGCGTGGTTGCTTTGCTTTAGGAAGCCAAAGGCTTATAGAAAGCATGCAAACGGAGACGCCGTAAAAATACGGTGAAGTCAAGATCAGGAATGAAGACGTATGAATCTGCCTAATCCCGGGGCGACGGCGAATTTGAAGACCAATGAAGACTGGCGGGCCGTTTTCTCCGCTTTTTCCCATATCGTCCTGATTGCCAACAGCGAGGCGATCGATATGGCTGCACTGCAGAAGGATTATCCGGAGACGGCACTCTTTGTCTTCTTCAACAGAGTGTACAAAGTGCTGGGCAAACCCTTTTCCGGGCGCTCATTGCTGATCTCGCGCGCGCAGCCAAAAGGCGCGAACATCGTTTACCGCGGAGAAGTGGCCGACGTCGTGAATCTGTTGTCGCCGGAGCGGTTCCTTGGCATCATGAATGTGCGCCTGCAAATGACGGAAAAACTGAACACACAGGCGGATTATCTGGATACCCCAACCGGTCACCTGGATTTGACCGACTTCTGTGCCGATTTCTATCCTTCGGAAAAAGTCCCGACGACGGGCTTTGCAATGAGCTTGTGGCTGGTCGATCAGAAACTCCCCGCCCGGATCGTCCTTGCCGGCTTCTCTGCCAAACGCAGCGAGAAATGGCGGGTCGTTTCCGTTCACGACTGGACATTTGAACAGGTTTTTTTACGCCTTTTCGCGCGGGTTGGAAAACTGTCGATGCATGACGGGATCGCCAGGAACAGCTATGCGGAACTGGCTTCACGATTTCCGGAACTGTCGGCGGCGGAGATTTCTTCAACCGTTGCGGACGTTGTATCCCGACGCTTGAGCGAAACGGATGCGCAGGTTGACAAACTGATCTCGCTCACAAATGTACTGCGCTCGGCGGACCTGTTTCTTCGGCGATTGAAGCCGGGCTTCCTGAAGAAGCGCACGAGCGACAAGTAGGATTACAAGCCGCTGATCGGAAGACGGCGCGAAGCGTGGCGAGAGAAAATCATATGGCGTCGTGGATAGCGGATACGCGCAAGCGGATGTACCGGAACATCAAGTACCGGCTGACCCGTCCGGCGCCGCCTGCAGCCCCGGCACCTTTCACGCGGCCGGTCGTCGTCGTTGGCTCAGCCCCCGTATCGCATAAGCCAGCAGGGTGGGGGCCGGACTTTTCCGTCATAACCATCAACGGCTCGCAATCGGTCATCAAGCCTTGGGGCATAGCGGCGCCGGATATCACCTTCCTTCAGTTCAACCAGATTGAAGGGACCAACACGAACGCTGTGGAGGTCCGGCGAGTGCTGTCCGGACAACGCACGGGTTCGTTGTATGTCTTCCTGTGGCGAAAGGACGATCGGCCCCGGCTTGAAAAGGGATTGCGCGCCTTCGATTACAAATATGACAGCCTGCAGATTGTTGACCGGTATGAACGAATGGCACTGATGGACCGTGTTGCGGGCGTCCAGTCGCTCGAACTTGAGACCGAATCGAAATGCTCGAACGGAATGAATGCGGTCTTGTTCGCGCTCCACAATGGTGCGCCCGCCGTGATCATCACAGGCATCAATCCCAACTCGTCGGGTCACTCCTACAATCAGGCCGGATTGGTACGCGCGCACGTGCAGATGGATAAGGGTATCGTTGCGAAGCTACTGGCAGAAAATCGCCCACTGTATACGGCGGATCCGGCGGTTTCCGAAGAAATGGGCATTCCCCTTTGGACCGGTGCAGCATGAACATCGCTCCCATCGTCGCTCAGATGCAATATCCATTGAGCGGTGGCGATGACGTGCGCGATACTGGATTGCCGCGAACACCAGGCAAATTGTAGAAAAAATGCGCTCGAACCGCCCTTTGTCCCGGTCGCTCATCAAGCTTGCTATCCGCCTCGTTGCCGGCGGGTCACGGGCCCATGCGCAAGATTGGTTTCCCGGGCTGAGGCTTGTTGCGGCAACACCGCACGAGCGCGGGTCCATTTACTATCGCGGCAAGCTGGTAGGCCACCTGACTGGCGCCGCCCAGGCGATCCAAACGACAAGCGCCAGCATCTATATTGTCGGTTCCGGACCTTCCATCGGAAGCTGCGATGTGACACGTGCGGAAAAAAACTCATGCATCCTTTTGAACGGTGCATTGCACCTTGTGCCCGATCTTATCGAGAAGCCGCTGGCCGTTGCGATAGAAGACGAGAGGTTCGTGTGGAGCCATTTCGGTCTTTTTGAAAAAATACCGGCAGATTGCCCGTGTCTCTTTTCCGTCAGCGTTATCCGAGCGATATGCGAACACGATCAGCACTGGCTGCAAGGTAGGCCCATCACGCTTATCGATGACATCCGAAAACCATATGGGGGCGCACGGCGAAGCGGCGCGGACTTGAGCGCGCTACCTCAGGTAAGGCTGAGCGCTGACGGAACGGTCGGCCTCTCGACGAATCCGGACGCCGGCGTGTTTCAGGGCGGTTCCGTGGTCATCTCGGCAACGCAATTTGCGCTGTTCTTGAGGCCGAAAAGTATAGGTTTCCTTGGGATCGACATATCAAATGCGAACGAAGCCCGGTTCTATGAGAAAGACGACAAGGCATATTCGGGGATTCGCAAAGGCCAGGAAAGAATTCTGAGCCACCTGGCAATGGCCCGGGAATTCGCCTTGGAACAGGGCATCGAGGTCGTAAACTATTCGCCGGTATCCGCACTCAAAGCGTATGGTTTTGATTATAGCGATGCGTTTTTACGTCAACAGCCAAACTGAATGGTTCGCGTTGCCCCAGGGCATGTCTTGCGATGGGTTGCCGGATGGAAAATCGACATAAGGCGCTTTGCGGCGCCTTATGAGCTTCGCGCCTATCGCGCACTTGCTGGAATGTCAGGGTTGCTTGACGTAAAGAACGCGTTCACGCGCGTCGAACCATTCCTGCGCATAGTCGTCGTTTTTATATTCGTCGAAATACGGGCCACCATCCGTGAAATGAACGAGGTTGGCGTCTTCATTGTATTCGTATTCGTTTACCAGCCAGTTCCAGGTGGGCGGGAGTTCGCCAATCAATTCCTCTGATTCCAGCCATTTGAACTGGTGGAGTTCGAGGCCCGTCGCCGTGTTGACATAGTCGAGATCGAGTTTCCGGCATTTTGCGTTGTTGAAGAGGATGACGCTCGACCAGTTTTTCTTCTCGTACTTCGTCTGGACCTGTCCCAGGAATTTCGTTTCGACTTTGGGGACGTAGTTGTGCTTCACGCACATCGCCGCGTAGCGGTCGTCGCGCAATTCCCACAGCTTTGCGATATCCGTGCGCATCAACATGTCGCAATCGGCGAACAACGACCAGCCTTCGAAATTGCTCAGATAGGGAACCAGGAAACGCGAAAACGAAAACTCAGTCGACTGAAGGGCATTACGTTCGCGGGTAAAAATCTTGCTGACATTGTCCAAAACGATTGGCGTGAATGAAACCGGAATGGAGCTTTTCTCCAGAATGCTCTGGCTAAGCACATGATAAGCTACAACTTCCTTGCTATCGAACCCAATATATACGTGAGCATTTTCCGTCATGATTTTTCCGTTTCTCGAGTTTCCGGGATAGTCGAAAGCCGTCGCCAGTTGCATTTTTCAAGGGTCTATACCTTTTGGACATGCGCAACAACCGGGGATTCAATCCTGATTGCTTCGGCCAAAAGGCAGTCTCCGAGAAGCCTTAGGACAGGATAAGATAACGGTCCGCGTCCAGCCTTCAAGTCAGAACAGTTCAAGAAGGCAGCCGCAAGGCAGGCGGCCGCCTCCTCGCGGCCTCAAGTCCTCGAGGAGAGAGGTACGCCGGCGGGTGGCAATCATTCTCGACTTGATATATTGGCGCGTGACTGCCGAGAATGTGTTGAGAGACGGACGCATGAAGCTATTGGCCCGTAGACCCGAGATCGTTTTCTATCTGATGGCAGGGTATTGCCTGCTCAGCATTACACTGAGAATCTTGCGCCAGGAGTCGCTGGAGATCGACGAGTCCGAACAGGCATATCTCTCGCAATATCTTTTCGCCGGTTACGGAACACAGCCCCCCTTCTACAACTGGGTGCAATACATCTTCTCCGGCCTGTTCGGGATCTCTGTGGCGACGCTGACGGTCGTGAAAAACGGTCTGCTGTTCCTTGCTTTTATCTTTTACGGCCTTGCCGCGCGCACGATCATCTCGGATCGCTCTCTTTCCATGATCACCATGCTGGGGATGCTGACGCTCCCGCCGATTTTTCTTCTGGTGCAGCGGGATCTTTCCCACACGGTTGCAGCGCTCTTCACGGTGTCGCTGTTTCTGTTCGGCTTCTTGCAAACACTCAAAAGCCCGCGTCTCGTTTCATATCTAATCACCGGTCTTGCCGTCGGGCTCGGTGTCATATCGAAATACAATTTCGTCATCATCCCCGTGGCAGCGATTATCGCTATCCTGCCGGAACCCGGATTGCACAATCGTCTTTTCGACTGGCGGATCATCCCCGCACTAGCGCTAGCGGCTCTGATTGCCGCCCCGCATGCCTATTGGGTGGTGAACAACCTCGCCGTTGCCAGCGGCGGCACGATCAGCGAGATGAAGGAAGGCGCCGAAACTTCGGCCTTGCCTCATGCTTTGCAGGGGTTGCTGTCCCTCGGCCTTGCCCTCATCAAGAGCATTGCGATTCCGACCGCCGTGTTCGGGTTGGTGTTCTACGGTGATCTGGACAAGATTGCCCGCGCCAGAAGCAAATGGACGCGGATCATCGGCAGGATGCTTGCTGTTTGTTTCATGATCGTCGCCCTTATCGTCGTCGGATTAGCTGCAACACATATACGTGAAAAATGGCTTGTCCTTTTCGTCGTGCTGCTTCCGCTCTATCTTGCCACCAAGATAGACGCGGCCGGCGTTGATGCAGCATCGCGATTGCCGAGGTTTCTCGGCATTGTCGCTGTTCTTGCGGTCGGAGTCGTTCTTATGCTTTGCGTCAGCGTGCTTGTCGCGCCCAAGATAGGTCGCTATTCATTTGGCCATACGCCCTACGATGGTTTTGTCCAAAGGGTCCTGGCCGATCACGATACCAAGCCGGCCTCAGTGGTGGTGGATGATCGCATCCTTGCGGGAAACCTTAAGGTCACACTGCCAGATACGCCGGTATTCCTGCCGAATTTTCCGTCTGTCCAGACGCCGCTTCCACTGCCTCCAGGCTCTATTCTTGCGGTATGGTCTGGCAAGGGCACGGATCGCGAAAACCTTCCGCCACGGATTGTCGAACTGCTGGCGAAAAATGGTGTCCGCGTCGATCGTCTGAAAGCAAACCGCCTTGCCGTTCCATACTATGCGGGGAACGAGGGCGATGCCTATACGTTCGGCTACAGCTGGATCGAGCGTCCCTAGGCAGGGATACGGAAACATAAAATACGCCAGATGTTATTTCGCAAGATGCACCGTGGCTTCGGCGGAATCCATTTGTTCTCCCGCGCGAAATACGAATTCGTGGCTGGACGGGAATATTAGTTTTGTTGCAATGCGTGGCGAGACCCGCCATATGCGGGCTGCAGAACCGAGAAACGGACGAAACCATTGGCCACCAGGCATCTCGAATACAGGCCCGACCTTGACGGGTTGAGAGCGATCGCAATTCTGCCGGTACTGTTCTTCCATGCCGACCTGCCCTGGTTCCCGGGCGGGTTCGTTGGTGTCGATGTCTTTTTCGTTCTCTCCGGTTTCTTCATGGCCAGAGTCATCATGGCTGATCTTGAACGGGATGACTTTAGTTTCTGGCAATTCTATCTGCGTCGCATTCGCCGTATTCTACCGGCACTGTTTTCGATGATTGCGATAACGGCGGGCGTGGCATGGTTTCTTCTCATGCCGAAGGAATTTGAGTACTTTGCAGATAGTGTCAAAGCTGCCGCGCTTTTTACATCCAACATCCTTTTTCAGCGCGAAAGCGGATATTTCGATATCGCAGCTGAAATGAAGCCATTGCTCCACACTTGGTCGCTGTCGATCGAGGAGCAATTCTACATCATTTTCCCGATCACGCTGTTTGCAGCCCATAAATTTGCGCGGAAGCACCTGGTTACAATTCTGCTGGCCGTGATGTTGGTCTCGTTCGCCGCAAGCAGTTGGGCGGCCTTCCGTTCGCCGGAAAAGGCCTTTTATCTGCTCCAATTCCGTATCTGGGAGCTTTTGACCGGATCACTGGTCGCACTCATCCCGAGGCCCAATTATCCTCCCGGACTGCCGAAATATCTCGGTCTTCTGGGAATAGCCGGCATACTGCTCGCGGTGTTTCTTTACTCTTCCGACACGCCGTTTCCCGGCCTCTATGCTGCCCTTCCATGCCTGAGCACGGCGCTTGTAATCCACGCGCGCTGCAGCGACGGCGTGCCTGCTCTTCTGCTCAACAATCGGGCTTCGATCTTTGTTGGCCGTATTTCCTACTCGCTCTATCTCTGGCATTGGCCGCTGATCGTATTTTTCCGGTATATGCTTGGCCACGACCTGACGATCGTGAACAGCGTGCAGGTCGTGGTTTTGTCCTTTGCGTTGGCTTACCTCTCGTGGCGGTTCATCGAACAGCCGGCGCGTTATGGCGTCTGGCTGTCGTCTCGCACGGTGATCTTCGGCTTGAGCGGCAGTGCGGTCCTTGCGGCCGTCACCTTCGGATTTACAGTCCAGAAACTGGAGGGAATTCCTCAACGGTTGCCGGAAGAGGTATACCAGCTCTATGCGGCAACCTACGATAAAAGCCCGTTCTTCTCCGAGAAGTGTTTTGCCAACTCAGATGGAAAAGGGCTGGCTGCCCGCGATGTTGGGGAGGGAAAACTTTGCACAATCGGCGCTTCTGACAAAAACAAAATACAGTTTCTTGTCTGGGGAGATTCCCATGCGGCGGCGATTGCGCCTGCCATCGACGCCGCAGCACGCCAAAGGGGCACGTCAGGGCTCTTTGCAGGGCGCGCCTCCTGCCCTCCGCTTCCGGAGGCGGATTTTGGGCCGCCGGCCGCGGTAAACAGATGCAAAGACTACAATGCGGCCGTTATGGACCTTATCCAGCGGGAACGGTTTCCTTTTGTCTTCCTGGTTGGATATTGGCCGAAATACGTTCACAGGGCAGAACTGCCGGGTGAAGGAATTTACTTTGACGCCGCGATGGCACCAAATTTAACGGACTGGTCCGCGCCGGTGCACACGAGCCTGCGTAGGACTATAAACAGGTTGGCTCAACAGGGAACCCGAGTGATTTTGGTTATGGATGTTCCGGAAATGGGGCGTGACGTGCCTGAAGCTTTGGCACGCGCCAAAATGACGGGGGGGTCTCTGGATGTGGCTCCGTCGCTCGAATACACTCGCAAAAGGCAGGCACTGGCGAGGCAGGTCCTCACGGATAGTGCGAAGGAAAGTGGTTCGCTCCTGGTCGATCCGATGAAATCTTTGTGTGATGCAACAAAGTGCCATGTGATTGTCGCCGGGAAAGTTCTGTACCAGGATGGCGATCACTTGTCGCGACAAGGAGCTGAATTTTTAGCCCCGATATTTCAACCCGTTTTTTCTGTCATTCACGACGATACCCGGATCGTAGCGAGTGGGGGCTGACGGCAAAGTGCCGTTTTTCCTTTTTGAAAGCCGGCGACAAGAATTCGTTTCCGATCTTCTTGCCGCCGGTACGCATTTTGTTCACTCGGAATTTCCCCTGATAAATGGCTGCCGCGAGCAACGCAAAAAAATCGCGACTACCGCTACCAATCCCAGAGAGTGAACCTGCTCGCCCCAAAGCAGCTATCAATAGGTCTTTGAAAAATAAGCACTTTCAAAGTCTTTTTAATTGTTCTGTTGTTTTTTCTGCACTAACCACGATGCCTTTAATACAAGCATCGGTTGCCAATGTCGTTATCGTCGCATCCGGATATTTATCGTCCCGTGCATTTCTACGCCAAATGAGATACAACTAGGCGCTGATTGGGTAGGGCGGGCCTTCGGTCCGTAACGTGAGTTGCACGGAGCGCGGATCGCTCGCAATGCTTCCTGCCTTGGGCGATCATGGCTGGAGGGTCGTATGAGCGATGGTTCAACCGAGTCCAAACCAGGCCACCACCTTGCCGAGACGCCCGCGAAACAGTCGCACCTGGAGCGTCGCCGTTGGCCACGTCAATCCGATACGCAGGCAGCTTCCCGTCCGGCAGCGCCACCTGCACTGAAGCCCCTGTGTTTTTCGACACGCGAGTTGGCACCGGCGGAGCAGTTCCTGGCGTGGCGGGCACACATGGCTCCCCTGGTGGAGGTCACGTTGCCGGACGGCAAATCTCTGGATGATGGCTTCCTGGCAGACCAGACGGCATGGCATCTGGGCAACCTGCTTATCGTCCAACAGCGAGTGCCGGCTCACAGCTACACACGCTCGCGCGCAATGTTGCGCTTGAGCCCGATCGATCATTGGTATGTGGAACTGCTCCGCGGTGGTCGAGCCTGGACGGAAGTCGATCGCCGGGTTGCTGAAAGCGGTCCGGGCAATTTCGCTTTCAGGTCGCTTGGCTATCCCTATCGCGGGCGGACGACGGAATCGGATGCTATCCTTCTTTTCATGCCATACGATTTGCTGGCCGATAACGCCGGCATTCTGGAGGCGGCCAACAATTCGATACTCTCAGGCAATCTGGCCAAGTTGTTGGCCAACCATGTCCACGGTGTCGAGGAGAGCCTGGATAATCTCACCGCTGAAGAATTGCCAAGGCTCGTGCATACGATACGCGACATGGTCGTTGCATGTGTTTCAGCGTCGGTGCCGTCGACGACAGCGACGCTATCGAATATGAGTGTGATGGAGCGAGCACACCGATACATTCACAGCAATCTCTATTCGGATGATCTTACTCCTGACGCGATATGCCGGGAGCTCGGCATCTCCCGCACCCGCCTCTACCAGTTGTTTGGCGCGAGTGGCGGTGTTCTCAACTACATTCGGAAACGGCGGCTTCTGGCGGCTTATGCGGACCTCAGCGACCCTACGAACAATAAGCCGATATCGGAAATAGCAGAAGCCGCAGGTTTCGATCTGGCCGCCAACTTCACCCGAGCATTTAGCCACGAATTCGGTTTCAGTCCCCGTGAAATCCGCAAGGCTGCCACTGCAGAGCGTCCTGTCTCGCCGGTTGCCCCCCTCGAGCGAAGTCGCGGAGAAACATTCGGCGATTGGCTCAACACGCTTGGAAATTGAAGCGGAACTGCGGGCAAGTGGACGACGCAGTTAGAGAGTGGGCGGGGGTTGCGCAGCCCACATTAAAGCGCGCCGCCATCTTTCAGATTCGCTTCCCGCGTTTTAGGTTCGCGGGACGCCACACGGGCAAAAGACGTGTTCTTGCAAACCGTCGTCTATCGACCGCAAACCTCGGCAGTTTCGTCAGTTGAGCCTGAGCTCAACGCCCGGGTGCAGTTTCTTCAGATTTGGAAGTGACTTCGATTGCCATGGAAACTCTGACGTTCCGCGGACTGTCAGATGGACATTCGGCCTGTTGCGCGCTTCGATGGTGAGCTTGGCGAGCAGGTTTATCCCGGAAGAATTGAGAAACTGCAATCCTGTCAGGTCTACGGTAACGCGATCGGGCTCGGCCTCGAGAATGCTCATGACAAGGGCGAAAATAGGGGCATAAGCTTCCGCGCCCGACAAGCGCATAACCCCATCGAAGTAGATTTCTTTCTCTTCCGACCAGACGCGATAGTCTTCTTCCTTGATTTCCATATTCTGTATGCCCATCAGTTCGAGATCTCGGGGAGCATGATAGACGCATAGGTTTCCAACGGGATTTTGAGGTCCTGTTCTCTGGAACCAAAAACCCATGCGAAGTGAGCACCATAATCGCTCATGAGCGTCAGAAGTCCAAGCCCAGACCCGCTCGCGCCCGCTTGTGCCGCGTTCGCTTCAATCCGCTCTATAAGGCGCTCGCCGGGATCTCCGGTTGTAATTTCTGAAAGCAAATGCTGGAAGCGTTCGGCCGTTGCCCTATCGATGAAATTTGAAACCTTCGTATGAAAGGTGTTGGCCTTGAGCGAGGCTTCCACGAGAATTTCGCCGCCCTTGCGAAATTTTACGGCATTTTCTATGAGCTCATTGGTGAGGTAGCCAATGTTGTGCCGCACCTCTCTGTAGAGGCTGCGGGATGCACGGTAGCGCAGTGCGGCGAATTCGGCGACAAAATCCGAGGTAATCCCGCAGTGCTTGAAGCTGAGATCCAGTGGTCCCTCGAACAGGCGAAGTCGGGTGACGTTTTCGCCCGTTCCGATCGTCAGGTCCTCCAGTCCATATAGGGTTGTCATCGGTCACCTATGTTTCAAAACCACGAGAGTGATATCGTCATGGATCTTCTGCGTACCGATATGCGCCATCAGATCCTTGATGATCCCCAACTTGACGTCCTCAGCGCTTTGCCCATATAGCCGGCGCGCGCTTTCGCAAAGCCTCTCTATGCCAAAAAGCTCCCCGTCCCGGTTCTCGGCCTCGGTGACACCGTCGGTGTGGAGAATGATCATGTCACCGCGGCCGAACGCAATTTCGCGCGTCGCCACGAACGGTGAGATATCCGGCTCCAAGCCGATCGGCAAACCGAGATCAAGGGTATCGATCCGCTCTACCACTCCCAATTTGCGAACCACGATCAGTTCCTCGTGCTGACCGGAAAGCGTCAGGCGTCCCCCCTCATAGTCCAGGAAAGCGAGAGACAGATGCTTGTTGGTGCTGGTTCTGACGACATTCTTGTAGATGGCACGGTTGAGACGATTGAGGAATTGCGACGGTTCCATGTCGCCCGCTTCCTGCAGAGCCCGAGCGACCGATTGAACCATCAGCATCAACACGCCGCTCTCCAGCCCGTGCCCGGTGACATCGCCGATGCCGATCTTCAGTCGTTCTCCATCTTTGAGAACATCATAGTAGTCTCCACCGACTTCGTCGGCGGGCCGCATGTAGGCCGCAATCTCCATATCCGCGACGGCTTCAAGTTCGTCCGCCTTGGGCAGAACCATCATTTGAATTTGGCGGGCGACGGCCAGCTCAGCGCCAAGGCGCACATTCTCGCTGCGCAACTGCGTGTTCAACGCCGAGATCTGCAGGTTCGCCTCTTCGATCTCCTTTGTGCGGTCCTCAACCAGCTGCTCGAGATTCTCGGTATGAAAACTGATCTGCGCAGCCATGCGATTGAAGGCAGCGCCGGCCTCGCCGACCTCGTCACGGGTTGGTATGGCGACCCTGACGGAATAATCCTGGGCCTGGATGCGCTTGGCCGCACCGGCAAGCGCACTGATGCCGCCGGTTATCCGCTTGGAGATAGCGAACACGGCCGCAATGACGAACAGCAGGGACACGAGCAGCGCGAGAATCTGATAGATCAGGATCCTGTTGGTGGCCTGCGAAATTTTCGCCTGTGCGGCAAACAGGGAGGCATAAATCTCGCGTTCGGGCACGACGATGCCCAGCGACATGGTCTCGCGCTTGATGGGGCCGGATAGCCACAGATTCGTCGGCTGCAGGTGCTTCACGACGACCAGGTAGGGTACCTTCTCGCCGTTTTCGTCGAGCATAATATGTTGAAGCAGCCCATCCTGATCCAGTGGCAATTGCGCAATCTGCGGCTGCACGCTCCGGCGCAGGGAACGGTCGAGACCTGTCACGCCTTCACTGTTGCCGGCGCTCGATGTCTGAAGGCCGATCACCTTCTCCCCCACCGGATTGATGGCGACAACATTGCCGTCCGACATCGTCAGGAAACCAAATCCGTGGTCCGCGACCTTGACGTTCTCCACGATCTCGGCCAGCTGGTCGAGCGTGATATCCGCTCCCGCAGCACCGGCCACGCGTTTGCCATCGCTTGACCGCAGCGGCTGGAAGAAACTGACGATGAGTTTGCCGGTAATTGCGTCTGTGTACGGTGCCGTTTGCGTGATGTTGCTATTTACGGGGCGTGATCCGGGGTCCTGTGCCCATTGTTCCCACGACTCGTAAAGACCCGGGAAGAAGAAGGTCCAGAAGTCTGCTTCGTTGTGACCTGGGTAGAGCTGGTCGAAAGTCTGCGCTTGATTGGTATAGGGCGCGGTCCTGAAGATTGGCCGCTCCTTCGGACCAATATAGTACATCTGAAGCTTCGACTGGCCATTCGCCAGCAGGCTCGGGGCAATGAGGTCCAGGACGGCGCTGTTTTCGATTTCTCTCTGGACTTCAGGACGTGGCACGTGATTTGAATCGAGAAGATATCCCCAGACGCTGACAACGGACAGAGGTCCAGGGCGGTTTTGGGCCCACCGCCCCTTCGCATCGTAGGTAACGGTCACCGCTTCGGGGGCGCCACGCGCCATCGCCTGCCCGATCTGGGTCTCTCTCGCGGGGTGGTCGATTTGCGCTTGCAGGACGCCTGCCAAGGTACCGACGTCGGAATGGACCTGATCCAGGAGCAGATTGACGCGGGCGGCGGTCCCTTCCGCATAGGAGCGGATGTAGTCCTGGTTGGCCCGCTCAAGGCCTTGCCCGACCTCCGCCGTGGCATCACGGGAAAGCCTTTGCACATTCCAAAGCGCAAGGCCGCCGCTGACGAGCAGATCGAACAGCACGGCGCTTCCAACGACAAGGACGAACTTGGCGCGGAATGAGCGCAGGCCGAACCGGGCGGTGTGTTGCAGAGGCGCGTTCATAGAGGTTTACGCCCAGATGCCACCCAGATCGGCCAGCCGGCATAACCTTTTGGATGGAGGGCGGCGAAGATATGGTCTTGGAAGCCTTGGCGGAAGCGTTGGATGAATTCAGGAGAATCGCCACGCTTCACGGCCATTTCGCCGGCATAGACATTTTCCCAGGCAGTAATAACTTCGGCGAAGTCCCGAGGATCGCCATCCAGGTTGGTGACCATGAACGACTCCACGATGATGTCGTCGAAGCCGGCGTCTGTAAGATACCGGCGGCTCTTGGGTCCCAATTCCACGTCCATCTCGAAATGGCTGAACAGCTTCGCGACTTCGTTATACGTCCATTGAATGCTCTGTGATCGAGGCTCGCCGAGGCAGTGCGAATTTTTCTCATTGGTCACGTATACGCGTCCTCCGGGCCTGCAGATTCGGTAAAGCTCCGCCAGAAGCACCTCCGGCTGATTGAATATCTGCAGCGAATGGCGGCAGCTCACGAAGTCGAACTGATCGTCCTCAAGCAACATCTCGGATGCGTCGCCATAGGTATATTCGATATCGGCGATGCCGAAACCGGTTGCCACCTCGCGCGCATACGCAAGACTTGCCTTCGAATGGTCAAGCGCGACAATTCGCGCCGGCTGGAACTCTTTTTGGACAAGCACGGCGAAGTCGCCAATGCCGCAGCAGATATCCGCCATCGTGATTCCGGAGCGCATTCCATGGCGAGGAAGGATTGTGCGTTCATGGCGCCAAGTCATCTTCGTTTGCGTCCGCAGTATCGGAATGAAACTCGTGTCCTCCACGAAGCTCTGGCCAGGGTAAAATGTCGAATCGTAGACCTCGATCGTTATCTGCGGTTCGATCCTGTTCAGATGTTCGAACATGCGAGTGGTCCAACCGACGACACTCGAGGTGACGATCACAAAGCGAATATCCGGCCTCGTCTGACATGTGTCGAGAACCACACGCGCAAAGGCCTGAAAAGCTGTGTTGTTCATCTGAACGAGGCGTCTCACATTTATGTAAAGAACGCCGCGCACCTGATCGATCGCTTCCTTTAGCATCAATATGTTCACAGCGATCTCTTCGATCGAACGCGGACGAATCACGCCGGAAAGAGAAAACTCTTGGCTGTTGACGTCAAACTCTGCCTTGAAGGGTGTGGAAAGGCCAGCCGTGCTCAATTCATAATCCCTTCAAGAGGCAAATCCACAATGAGCGTTATCGACGGGGGATCACTATTTTCCAAACGAATCTGAGCATCGAAGTTGATCGCGAGATCCAGAAAAACGGTATCCCGACTGGGTGCCAAGTCGGTCGAAATGGAATCGAGATAGCGCGCTAGCGCATCCTCCCGGCGTGTTTTCGACACCGCTTCGCTAAAGAATTGCCTCTGGCGGAGAGGGCACGGGAAAGTGAGTTTCACCCGTTCAGTCTGACCATGCCGATAGACCGCGCAGCCGATCTGACCGTCGGGAGAGCCACCGCGAAAAGAGACCTCCAATAGCTCATTGAGGGCTGATGAAAAGAGGTTCGAGTGCCGAATGGGATCTGTCCGGTTGTGACTAATTATCCGGGCAATGAAGTTTGACAGCTGATCGCAATGGTACCAGTCCGAAAGAAAGGTACCCATCTCCATCTCAATCTGAAGTAGGGGCTCGAAGACTGCTTCCACGGGATCCTTGTTGGCTACATCCATGCCGTCTCCTCCTCCACCAACAGAACTCTGCCACGGCGTCTTGAAACTCTCCACACTGATTTCTAACCCGCTTGAACTTGCGGGCTGCACTTGGACGCCGCGCCGGCCCCAGTTTGAGTTTTGACCGCGCCCCGAGGCATGCGACAGGTGCGAGAAGGCCCGCTACAACATGACCAGCGAAGGCAGGTGAAGGAATTCGCCGATTGCTTCCGCGGGCATCGGAACGCCCAAGAAATACCCTTGTAACTGGTCGCACCCCTCCTTCTGGAGCCAAGTTGCTTGACCTCGCGTCTCCACGCCCTCGGCAGTGACACGCATTCCCAAGCCGTGAGCAAGAGCGACTATGAATCGGACGATCGTCTGGCTCTTCTCGTCACTCTCCAGATCCTTGATGAAATATTTGTCGATCTTGATCGTATCGAAGGGGAAGTTCTTGAGGTAGCTCAAAGAGGAATAATAGGTTCCGAAATCATCGAGCGAAATCTGAACGCCGAGTACGTTCAACGTATTGAGCGTATCAAGATTATTTGTCGTTCGCTCCAACAACACGGATTCGGTGATTTCGAGCTCGAGGCGATCGGCGCGCAAACCGACCGCGTCGAGTGTCTGGGCGACCCGGTCCGTCAAGCCTTCACGCAGAAATTCAGCTGGAGAAAGATTGACGGCTACCCTGAACTGGGCGGGCCAACTCGCCGCCGCTCGGCAGGCTTGCTCCAATACCCATTGGCCAATTTCGCTCATAAGGCCGTCAGATTCAGCCATGGGAATGAAGACGCTCGGTGGGATCAGGCCCACGATAGGATGGCGCCATCGCAAGAGCGCTTCAAAGCCTACAATCGAAAAGGGTGGCTTCACGAGAGGCTGATACTCAATAAAAAACTGACCCTCTTGAAGGGCGATCCGCAAGCTGCGGCGCAGCATCTCGCGCTGCTCCAGGACAATGAGCATCGAGCGGCTAAACGTTCTTGCGCGACCGCGGCCATCTTTTTTTGCCGCGTAGAGCGCAATATCGGCAGTCTTCATCAACTGCTCGATCTCGTTTCCATCCCCGGGAGCTATGGCAACCCCCACGCTTGCTCCGACGAAAACATTGATGCCGTCTACCGTGAATGGCTCCTTGAAAGCGTTGACGAGCGCATCGGCCAGCCGCTCGGCCTCCCGAGGCTGGTCGACTTTCCACTGGATGACGGCAAATTCGTCGCCCGCCAGTCGGTAAGCCCGTTCCCGCTCCCCAAGCGCGCTCCTTATTCGTTCCGCCGCCATTTTGAGGACAACATCGCCGGCACCGTGGCCCAACGTGTCATTGATCGGCTTGAAATCATCAAGATCTATTTGCATGACGGCCAGCTTGGCCCCGGCTGGCATAGGTAGGGTATCCCGCAACTCATCGCTGAATTGGCGGCGATTTGGCAATCCCGTCAAAACATCATGGGTTGCCTGGTGAAGGAGAAGTGCGCGGTCGCTATCGCTTTGCCTGGAGGTATCACGACCGATCGAGTTTCTTTCCGTTTCAACAACCCCGATGCCGCGACCGGTGCGAAAGACGAGCAGCGTGCGACGTTCACCCGTTGTTGCATCTGCAATTTCGACGCTTCGCGGCACGCCGCTTGCAAGTACGGATTCTACTGCGGATTTGGGGTTCGCAGCCAGTAACTCAGGGTAGACGCGCCACAAGGTTGCGTTGACCAGGGAGTCAATAACGTATGTTTCGCTGTGTCTTGGCGAGCAGTCGATGAGGTGAAAGCTCTCGTCGTAGAGCGAGATAAGTTCGTCTGTTTGCGTGAAGGAGTAGCGTTCGACTGAAGATGAAGCAGACAACGTTTTATCAGCGTCCTGCATCCTTGCCTCTCCCTTCCGTGGCGTACTGCCCATGTAGTGCAGGCACTAGTCCATCTGCGGTTGCATCACATTCAGGTACTTAATGTTATTCCAATCCTTCCGCTTCATTCAGAATTATCGCGGAAAGTGCAATGGTCAATACCGCTTGACCCCAGACGTCAATATCTTGGATCTCGCTCTCTTCGGTGAGCTGGTCGGGGGTGATGCCTCGGTCCCGCCCGCGCATGCCACGTATCCTTTTAACACTCACCGCTAAAATGTGCAATTTTGACGATTGCTCAGCGCTGGATACCGACGAGCACTGGCACGCTGGATACCCTTTTTCGATATCGCCACGTGTCCATATGGCCGCCATGCGGTTCCCGAACGGCTTGTGACTCTAGCCTTTCCCTTTCTTCTGGGATCAATCGGCCCTAGGCGGCAATCCAAGGTGGCTTATGATGGGAGTCGTATGCCTCACATTGCGCTGCGCAGCTCGGGGCGGGGCTGTCGCACGCAAATAAGCGCATGGCGGGTTGAGATGCCATCCGCCAACCGCTATCTGGTGTCAACCGCAAGCGGCCCTCCCGCCAACAACAAGGTGCATCCCGGCATGATCCCAGATTTCCTCGTCACCCATTCCGGTGGCTTTCATGCCGACGAACTGCTCTCCAGCGTTATCCTGACCCGGCTCTTTCCGCAGGCTCGTCTTATCCGCAGCAGGGCACTGGAATGGATTACACCCGGCGCGGACCGCATCATCTACGATGTCGGCGGCATCTATGATGCCAAAGCGCAGATCTTCGATCACCATCAGCGCGGCGCACCGCTGCGCGACGATGGCCAGCCATACAGTTCGTTCGGATTGATCTGGCGGCACTATGGCCGTGACTATCTTGCCGTTTTCGGCCTTCCTGACGCGCATATCGAAACTGTCCATGCCTCTTTCGATGCCAGTTTCGTGCTGCCCGTCGACTTGATGGACAACGGTGCGCTCAGTCCTTCCGTTGCGGGACCGCTGGCGGGGCTCACGCTGCCGGCCCTGCTGGAAACCTTGAAACCCGTTTTCGACGAACAGGACCCCGAGGCCGACAATCGCGGTTTCCATACCGCGCTCGCCATTGCCCGCAGTTTCGTCGAGGCAAGGATTGCCCAGAGTGCTGCGAAATTGCGGGCCGAAGGGCTTGTGCATCGGGCAATCGTGGAGACAGGCGAGGGGCGTATCCTTGAACTCCCGATGGGCATGCCCTTCCGTCCCGCCATCGTCAGGGCTGGCGCCGATCATCTGCTGTTCGTCGTTCATCCGCGCGAAAAGGATTGGTGCTTGACCACCATCCGCCGCGCCGACGAAGGGTTTGAGGTGCGGGCCGATCTGCCTGCAGCCTGGGCTGGCCTGACCAATGGTGACCTCGAAGTGGCTTGCGGCATAGAGGGCGCAAGCTTCTGCCATAATGGCCGCTTCATCGCCGCCGCCAAGACCCGCGAGGCTGCGCTCGCCATGGCGGAGTTGGCGGTAAGCGAAGCTATCTTGATGGGGCAAGCCCAAACGCCGGCCGCTGAGGTGGCGCAGTCAGCATTCAAGTCCGCTTGGAGGAGCAAAGCGTAGCATCGGGTGAAGTTAACGGCACTGAAATTACAAGTCTCGGTGGTTTCGGGCTCTCGCTAACGAATCACAAAAACCCGCCCGGGGAAATCTGGTGGATTTTTCTGCGTTTAAGGGTTCGGATCAACCAGCCCCCGACGGTGCTCCAGGTGGCACGCGACCTATTCGGCGGTTCTCAACGCGAAGCTGCGTGCTTGGTCCCGCCTCGATTTTCTTGCGGCTTGATAGCCCCTGCCAACGACCTGGCTCGATGTCATCCACGAGAACTCTTCTCGCGACAATTTCCGCAGAGTGCCTTGCGGGCGGTAGCTTCATCCCGTTGTGCGATCAACAGTGCGCGGCCGAAATCGCCGGATATATGACATTTAAGACGCAAGCCCTTCGCCTTAGTATCGAGGCTCCAAGTTCAACCGAATGGAGCCTGTTATGATCCAGAACTCGAAAAGTACCGCGCTGACTGCCAACCTCTCCTCTGATCTTAGTGTGCACAGTCGCCTTGCGGCCGCCGCATTGGTTGGAGCGATCGCAATCTTTCTTTCCGCGCCCGCCGCTCGCTCCGAAACGAGGTCTCCTGCGCGGAGCGCCGTAGAGGTTGCGCAGGCCTCCGCAAAGCGTGCGTCCGAAGCCCAGCCGGCAGTCCGTTGGAAAACGCCTTCAAAAGCCGCGCATATGCCCGTTGCGTTTGGCTAGCAGTTTCCGGTTCCCCCCGATTAGCATCTGAACCAGACGGCCGACGCTATCGCCCCGCTCGATCGCGCCGATACCAAACGTGGGTTCGAAATCGTTCGTTTTGCGCACGAGTGTCTGCCGAGCAGCGACTATTCAAGTGCCTCCTGGGTGAACACAGATAGTGCCTAGCGGCGCAATCCAGCGCCAGAACAACCAGTGTTAGAGGTGCAATATGACTGATTCATGCAAAGCCGCCGTGGTTACCGACGCATCGCAGGGTATCGGCGCGAGCCCAGTTCTTCGGCGATTTTTCGCAGCCTCGGTTGGGGCAATTGGACTGCTAGCTGCAACGGCCGCTTCCGCGCAGGCGCCCGCCGTCGAGGCCGCGGCCTCGACGGCTGCAGTCGTCGCCGTGCAACCGGCACAGGATGTCTCGATCCGCCCGTTCAGCTTCCACGCATCCGCCGAAGAGCTGGCCGAACTCAAGCACCGCATCCAAGCGACGCGATGGCCGAGCCAGGAGCTTGTCGGAGACGACACGCAGGGCGTTCGGCTGGCGACGATGCAGAAGCTCGCCGACTATTGGGCTAACCAGTACGACTGGCGAAAAGTCGAGGCGAGGTTGGGTGCCCTGCCTCAGTTCGTGACGAATATCGACGGCGTTGACATCCACTTCATCCACGTGAAGTCGAAGCACAAGAACGCGCTGCCGGTCATCGTTACCCATGGCTGGCCCGGCTCGATCATCGAGCAGTTGAAGATCATCGACCCGCTGACCAATCCGACCGCGCATGGCGGAAGCGCAGCCGATGCGTTCGACGTCATAATCCCGTCTATCCCCGGCTACGGCTTTTCCGGCAAGCCCACCGAGCTCGGCTGGGACCCGCAGCGTGTCGCGCGGGCCTGGGCCGTTCTGATGGACCGCATGGGTTACAAGAAATATGTCGCGCAGGGCGGCGACTGGGGTGATGCAATCAACGAGCAGATGGCGCTGCAGAAGCCTGCGGGGCTGCTTGGCATCCATACCAACATGCCCGGCACGCTTCCCGAAAGCATTTCAGCGGCGCTGGCCGGCGGTCCGCAGCCGACGGGCCTGACGGGCGACGAGGAGTACGCGTGGAAGCAGCTGGACTTCTTCTACAAGAACCGTGTCGGCTACGCGTTGGAAATGGGAGCTCGGCCACAGACACTTTACGGTCTGGACGATTCGCCCATCGCGCTCGCCGCGTGGATGATTGACCATGATCCGGAGAGCCAGAAGTTGATCAACCGCGTCTTTGACGGGGCTTCTGAAGGGCTGACGCGCGATGACATCCTCGACAACATCACGCTCTACTGGCTGACCAAGTCGGGGCTCTCCTCCGGGCGCTTGTTTTGGGAAAGCAAGCTGGCTTTCTTCGCGCCCAAGGGTGTGACCATCCCGGTCGCGGTGAGCGCTTTTCCTGACGAGATCTACACCGCGCCCCGCAGTTGGACCGAGAAAGCATTTCCGAAGCTAATCCACTACAATCGACTGCCCAAGGGCGGGCACTTTGCCGCCTGGGAACAGCCGGAAGTCTTCACTGAAGAGTTGCGGGCCTCGTTCAGGTCGCTGCGTTAGTCGATTTGAGAAAGAAGGGGCGCGCTCAGCGCGCCGCCTTCGCTGCCAAAGGAGAAAGCCATGACCAGTGCAACCAAAACCTCCAACGTGCGAACGGTCGACCTGAAACTTGAGGTCGTTGTTATCCCCGTCTCGGACGTTGATCGCGCTAAGCGCTTTTATGACGGCCTGGGCTGGAGGCTCGACGCCGACTTTGCCGTCGGCGAGACATTCCGGGTCGTGCAGTTCACGCCGCCCGGCTCGCCGAGTTCGATCCACTTCGGCACGGGCCTGACGTCGGCTGCGCCCGGCTCGGCAAGCGGGCTCTATCTCGTCGTGTCGGATATCGAAGCCGCGCGCGCGCAACTCATCGCTCAGGGCGCCGACGTGAGTGAGATCATCCACCGCGCCGGTCCCGGGCAGCCGCCGGTCAGCGGTCGGGATCCGGAGCGCCGCAGCTATCGCTCCTACGCCTCGTTCAGCGATCCGGACGGCAACGGCTGGCTCCTCCAGGAAGTCACTGAGCGATTGCCTGGACGCGTGGCTACGGACATCACGACATTCACCTCGTCGACCGAGCTCGCAGCGGCGCTCCGGCGTGCGGCGGCCGCGCATGGCGAACACGAGAAGCGAACGGGCGGCAAGCATGATGAGAACTGGCCGGACTGGTACGCCGATTACATCGTAAAGGAGCAGGCCGGCAAGCCGCTGCCCTCATAAGGCTCGGCGATGATGTCTACGGGCTGGCAATCGACCGAAGAGCGGATTGCCAGCCCGTCCAACTCAGCCCAAGCCCCTCAGAAGTGTCGGGATCAGTTCCGAAACCGTTGGATGGATCGGCACGGACCATTGGAGGTCGGTGTAACGCGTTCCGGCGTTCATGGCATCGATGACCCCGTGGATCGCTTCATCGCCTTCTATGCCGAGAATCGCGGCCCCGAGGATTTCCTTGGTGTCAGCGTCAGCTATTGCCTTCATGAAGCCTCTTGTTTCGTCACGTTCCTTCGCTCGTCCCACCCGAGCCATCGACCGCCTGGAGACAAGGACCTTGCGACCTGATGATGCTGCCTCCCTCTCGGTCATTCCCACGCGCCCAAGCGGCGGATCGATGTAGAGGGCGTAGGCCGGGATCCGGCTTGATACCTTGCGGTCTTCGTCGTCGAGAAGGTTGGCGGCAACGATCTCGAAATCATTGTAGGAAGTGTGCGTAAAGGCTCCCCGCCCGTTGCAGTCACCGAGCGCCCAAATGCCCGGGACATTGGTCGCGAGCTTGTCGTCGACCACGATATAGCCGCGGGGATCGACCGCAACACCGGCGATGTCGAGGCCCAGGTCATCCGTGTTCGGCTTGCGCCCGGTCGCCACCAGAACGTGACTGACATCGAAGTCGGCGCCGTCAAGGGACATCCGTATCCCGTCCTCACCTTGAGCAAACGCAATTCGATTGACATTCGTGTGGACATCAATGCCCTCTGCCGCAAGGATTTCCTGGATGGCTTCGGAAACGTCCTCGTCCTCCCGCGAAGCGACGCGGGCTCCGCGCTCGACCACGGTGATGTCCGAGCCGAACCGCCGATACATCTGCGCGAACTCCAGGCCGATGTAGCTTCCGCCGATGATCGCCAGGTGGCGAGGCAGGACGTCGAGGTCCAGGATTGACGTGCTGGTGAGGTGATCGATGTCTTCGAGCCCAGGCAGATCGGGGATAGCCGGACGGGCGCCGACGTTGATGAATATCCGCGGGGCGGTGAGGGTTTCGCCGTTGACGCGAACCCTGTCGGCCGTCTCGAACCGGGCGTGACCATAGATAGTGGTCACGCCATCCGTGTTGCCGAGCCACTCGGCCAGTCCGTTTCGGGCGTCCATGGTTATCTGGTGTGCCCGGCGTTGAACGAGTTGCATGTCGATAGCGATTTCACCTGAAATCTTCACGCCCAGGTCGGCCCCGCGTCGGCTAACGTATGCGGCCCGGGCGCTGGCCACCAGCGTCTTGGTGGGCATGCAACCGGAATTGACGCAGGTTCCGCCAAGGAACTTTCGTTCGACAAGGACAACCTTCATGCCACGTTCGGCCATCCGCACCGCAAGGGAGGGGCCAGCTTGGCCAGCACCGATCAAAATAGCATCAAACCTTCGCATCAGGCCGCTCCTATCTCGAAGTGATGGCTATTGCGGAAGCGTCTTTTCGCCAGGCCATCAAGCGTAACACATTGCCTACCGGAGCGCACCGCCGGCGCCCATGCAATGGCTCAACTTCGATCTGGCTGAAATTGCCGGATATATGGCATTTGAGACGCTCAAGTTTCAGCCTAGTATTGAGGCTCCAAATTCAACGGAATGAGTTCTGCTTCCGCAACATATGTTCTTATACTATGACGGACATCTCAAATGGGCAGCGATTTCGGACAGGGGATATGGTGTGCCATGCACAAGATCGGCTTCGTCGTATTTCCAGGATTTCAACTCATGGGCTTCTCGGCGGTAACCGCCTTCGAGGTCGCCAATCTCACCCTTGGAGAGCCGGCTTACGAGATCGAATTGCTTTCCGAGCCTGGCGGCGAGATCAAATCGTCTGCCGGTTTCGGCGTTGCCACGAAGGCCTTTGACGACACCGCCTATGACACGGTCATCTTCGGGGCCGGAACAACCATCGAGCCGATGACACCAGGATTGATCGCGTTCGCACAGCGTTCTGTGCAAACCTCGCGGCGAGTAGCCGCGCCCTGTACCGGTGCCTTCGTGCTGGCGGAATCCGGCCTGCTGGATGGTCGCCGGGCGACGACGCACTGGGTCTTTGCGCGCCAGCTTCAGGAGCGGTTCCCCGCCGTGAAGGTCGAGGAGGACCGTATCTTCATCGTCGACGGCAGCGTGTGGACGTCTGCTGGGATGACGGCAAGCATCGACCTGGCTCTCGCTATGATCGAGAAAGACCACAGCCAGGACGTCGCCCGCTCCGTCGCACGCAAGCTTGTCGTCTATCACCGGCGTGCCGGCGGCCAATCGCAGTTCTCCGCCTTGCTCGATCTCGAGCCCAAGTCGGATCGCATCCAGAGATCGATCGAATACGCCAAGGCGCACCTGCGCAGCATGCTGTCGGTGGACGAACTGGCGGATGCGGCAAGCTTGAGCGCGCGTCAGTTCAGCCGGGCTTTCCGGGCCGAGACGGGACAGTCGCCGGCCAAGGCCGTGGAGAATCTTAGGGTCGAGGCGGCGCGGCTGATGATGGAGCAAGGCCGGCACTCGCTGGATGTGATCGCGGAAGAAACCGGCTTTGCCGATCGGGATCGCATGCGCCGCGCTTTTCTGCGGACGCTCGGACAGCCGCCCCAGACGATTCGGCGAAATGCGCGCGAAGGCGCAACAATTCAGTGAAACAGCCTCCGTAAGATAGCGGAAGGCGGTGAATCGAAGAGCCCCTGGCGACACACTTCGGCGAAGTGTTTTCTGCCGGAAATGTACATCAATGTATCTGCGCGCTCGATTCCTACACGGGCTTTCAATTTCGCCCGGCGAGCACACAGTGGAGATACATGAATGGCGGATCCTGTGGTCGTCGTTCATGCACCCCGGAGATATCGATGACAGAGGAAATCAATCACCCGCGACGGCGGTTCATGGGAGTGGCGGCTTTGACCATCGCGGCCACTCAGCTCGGGATAGGCACTGCGCGCGCCCAGTCGGGCGACGATTCAGGCAGCCGCATTCCCGAGATCAAGGCGGGGACGAATACATCATTCGCCTCAATCAAGGCGATCAACGCGGGTGTCCTCAATGTCGGCTATGCCGAGACGGGAGCAAGCGACGCGCCTGTGGCCATCCTTCTGCATGGCTGGCCCTATGACATCCACACCTACGTCGATGTGGCACCGCTGCTGGCCGCTGCCGGCTACCGGGTGATCGTTCCCTATCTGCGCGGCTATGGCACGACACGCTTCCTCTCCGACGAAACGTCGCGCAATGGCCAGCAGTCGGCGATTGCAGCCGACATCATCGCCCTGATGGATGCGCTGAAGATCGAAAAGGCCGTGATTGCCGGTTGCGATTGGGGCGCACGGACGGCCAACATTATCGCCGCGCTCTGGCCGGAGCGCTGCAGGGCGATGGTTTCGGTGAGCGGCTATCTGATCGGCAGCCGTGAAGCCAACAAGAAGCCCTTGCCGCCGAAGGCCGAGCTTGCCTGGTGGTACCAGTTCTACTTTGCCACGGAACGCGGTCGCGAGGGCTATGCGCAGCACCGGAGCGAATTCGCCAGACTGATCTGGCAGCTCGCATCGCCGAAATGGACCTTCGACGACGCCACGTTCAATCGTAGCGCCGCGGCATTCGAAAACCCGGACCACGTCGATATCACAATCCACAACTACCGCTGGCGGCTCAGCCTGGCGGACGGCGAGCAGAAATATGACGATCTGGAAAATCGGCTGGCCAAGTTCCCGGTCATCGGCGTGCCGACGATCACCCTGGAGGGTGACGCCAATGGTGCACCCCATCCGCAGCCGGAGTCCTATGCCAAGAAGTTCTCCGGCAAGTATGAGCATCGGTTGATCACAGGCGGCATCGGTCACAACCTGCCGCAGGAGGCACCACAGGCCTTTGCTCAGGCCGTGGTCGACGTAGATCGTTTCTGATCAGTAGCCAGCTGGGTCTGCCTGGAGACGCCCGGTGAGAGAGGCGCTGAGCCGCTTCTCTCTGGTGCCAAGCCATTCGTCATGGCAGAGCCGGTGGTCATGCTTTGCCTTACTCGGCCTCAAGAAGAAAAAAAGTCGTCGGACCGGAAGTAGTCTCGTTGGAAATACGCAAACCGGCAGCCGATACTGTCTTTGCCGCCGTCGCGGAAGCCATGCCGTTCAGCGTAACCGGGGTGAGGCGCCATGTGCCAGGCGAGAGGTTGAGGGACAGATCGACCGTGCCCTTCCTGATCAGCACCGGAAGACGGCCGAAATCGGCGATCACCTTCTCCTCATCATCAGCAAAACGCATGCCGCTATTGCGCGCATCCGTCGCGTAGATCACCAGAAGCCGCCGGCTTTGCGGAATGGTTTTTGCATCATCCAGTACCGAGACAGCGATAAGGCCATCGCCGTCCGATGCCTCGACCGTCACGCTGCCAAGATCGACGGGCTGGGTAAGCGTGGAAAATGCCAATGCCTCCGTCTTCGGTGTCGAGACACGCAATTGCCCGCGCAGGCGATCGAACAGAAGTTCGCCGGTGTCGCTTTCATAGAGCCCGGTCTTCAGATCGGTTTGATTGTCGTTTGAAAGCAGCCCGGCGGATTTGGCGGCATCGAGGACAGCTTGCGGGTCCACAGACGATCGCGGCTGGCCGACGGCCGGCCCGCCGTCGGCGTCCTCCGCCTTTTCCATGCCGATCGCGCCGACAAGGGCAAGATCGGTGAGCCGCTCGGGTTCCCGCGCCTGCATGTCGCCATCAAGATCCTCAGTCCCCCGCACTAGGAAGGGAATGGTCAGCTTCGAGGCGGAGACATCACCGCGCCGGTAGAGAAGTGCTGCCAGCGTCTCGCCGGCGCGGGCGACGGGATCGAGCGCTATGGCATAGGGCAGCATGGCTTTCTTGTGCGCATAGGGCTCGTTGTATTTGAGGATGATCGGCCCATGTCCGTGCCGGCAGAGAACGTCCCATCCCTGGAACGCGGCATAGGCCGGCATCACGAGGCCGGCCTCGTAGCGATAGCGGCTCCAGAACAGATGGTCGTATTCGCTGACGGCGAAAGGCCTGCCGAGCCAGCGGGCGGCGGCGATCATGCGCATATAGTTGGCGCCGTCGGCAATCGAGCTTTTCTGCGTAATCGTTGCGCCGGGCGCGTAGCTGCCCACCCAGTCCTGGTAGGTGTTCATAGTGATGACGGGAAGATCCCGCCTGCTCAGCGTCGTCTGGATCGTCGGCCAGTTGTTGAAGCTGCTGATCTCGCCCTTATAGCCGAGATCGCGCAAAGCTTTCGACATCCGGTCGGCGGTGGCGGTTTCGACGGAAACGAAGAACGCCTGCAGGTCCTTGAGGCGGGGCGAATCCTTGTAGCGCGAGCCTGGCAGTTCGACGGAGGAATCCTCTAGCCGTTCAGCGGCGCCAAGATCGGGCCAGGCCCGGGCGAGCGCTTCCGTCGAGCCGTAGCGTTCGACGAGCCAGCGGCTGAACGGCCGTTTCAGGCGTTCGTCGTAATGCGGCTTTCCTTCCCGCTCGCGCACGATGCTGTCGAATTCGATATTGTTCTCGTTAACGAGGATGACGAGCGCCAGTGCCTTGTCGTCGATCGGTGCTATGCCGGTGTAGGGATTGACCGCTGTCAGGAACCGCCGCTGGAATTCCAGCCAATGATCGAAAGCCTTGTCGTCGAAGTAGAGAGCGAGTTTTAGGTCGCTCGAAGGATCCCACCGATCATCGTAGCCGCCATAGGCGCCGCGCCAGGAGGAAAGGCCGTCCATGATCCAGTAGATGCCGTTGCGCTTCAGCGCGGCGAGCAGGTAGTGGACGCGGTCGAGAACCTCCGGATCGAAATCGAAATCGCGCTCGCGGCCGAACATCAGGCTGGCATCGACTAAATGAAGCCGGGCGATGTTGTAGCCGTGTTTGGCCAGCTCGGCCGCATAGCGGTCGGCATCGGCATGATCGGGAAAGCCGCCGGAAGCGGGGCTCCAGGCGAGCGAGGCGCACAGAAGCCGCACCGGCTTTTCCGGTTCGCCCGCGCGGATGAGGCGCCCCTGATCTCCGGTGATGAGGCGGCTTTCGTCATCGATCGGCGGATTTGGCAACAAGGCCGAGAAATCGAGTGGGCTTCCAGTTCCCAGTACCATTGACGTTTCGCGGACGGGCAGCCATTCATCTGAAGCTGCCACCGGCAACGGGACGGCGAGCATCGCAATGGTTGCCCATCGCAGCGCTCGCTTCATTGTGCCTCTCCGATGGTCCGGCTTTCGATCCAGGCAGTGGGCGGCAGGCGGCTGCGGAAGAAGCCGGCGGGTATGGCGGCCGCATGAAAACACCAGGCGACAACCGTATAGAGGCCCATGGAAAGGCCGCCCTTCTTGATGCTGATCAGGAGCACGATCAGGGCGGCCAGTGCGATCACCGCGGCAAGCCCCGAAACGATGCCAGGAGCCAGCAGCAGGATGGCGATGGACACCGCCCACCAGCAATAGACGGCAGCCCAGAGCTTCAACTCCGGCAGTTCTGCAATCAGCCGCCGGAAATAGGGTTTTCCGAGCGATGCACGCAGGAGTTCGCCCGTGCCGAACAGATATTTGCTCTTCCAGCGCCGGACCAGAAGCCGGTAGGAATTGGACGTGTGGCCGAAATGGCTGACGAAACGCCGGTCGAGGCGGTGAAGCCGCCAGTTCAGGCTGCGCAGCCTGACGCCGAGATCGAACTCCTCATAACCGTGCAGATTGCGATCGGAAATATAACCTGCCTCTTCAATGGCGCTGCGCCGGTAGAGGCCGCCGCCGTTCATCCGGTCGATGTCGCCGATCCGGTTCTCGGGTGCGTTTCGCTGCACCCGGCGTGCATATTCGAGATTGGCGGTCTGCATTTCCGCAACATGGCCGGTGACACCTGCAACGTCAGGATTGTCGGCGAGGAAGCCGAGTGCTTCCGGCAGAAATTCGGGATCGAGGATCATGTCGCCGTCAAGCAGGCAGATGTGGTCGAAGGTGGAATACTGAAAGCCGAGCTGCGGCCCGATCCCGCAGCTCGGCTTTGCCGGAGGCGTGATCTGGGCAATGACGACGGGGTAGCGCGAGGCGATGGCCACGGTGTCGTCCGTGGAACCGCTGTCGGCGATGATGACCTCGCCGATGCCGCCGGGAAGCCCGGCAAGGGCGCTCTCGATGGTCGCTGCGATGCGTTTTGCTTCATTCAAGGTCTTGATGATGATGGATACACCCAAAACGACCTCCTGGTTCGCATGAAGCGTCGTCGACGCACTGATGAAACGGGGCTTTGCCACGCGCCATGATATAGCCAAATACCTTGAAATTCTGTTGACTAAGGACGGACCGTCATCGTCTGGCAGGGGTCAGTACGGAGCGATAGATATCCGCGGTCCGCTCCGTGATCTTCTTCCAGCTGTAATCCGTCTGGATCTGGCTTATCAATTCGTCCGTCCCGTCTTCGCGGAAGGGAACCGACAGTTTTCTGTCGAGCGCAACCGCCAGAGCATCCACATCGCCCATCGGAAAATAGTCACCGGGCGCAAGCTTGAGCTCGCGGTTGGCAACGATGTCGCTGGCGAGAACAGGAAGGCCGTAGCTCAGGGCTTCCAGGAGAGCGATCGGCATTCCCTCGTGGCTCGACGGAAGGACGAAGAGCGCTGCGTTGCTGTAAAGCTCGGCGAGAACAGCACCCGTCTGGAAGCCGGTCATGACAACGGACGGGGTTTCTGCCGCGAGAGCCTTCACATAAGCCGAATATTCGGTCTCGTGGTCCGCTCCGCCGACGATAACCAGCTTTTCAGGCCGATTGGACTTGGCGAACGCCTGGATCAAATCGTGCTGGCGTTTTTCCGGAACGAGCCGGGCCATCATGACGATATATTGGCGGGGCTTCAGCCCGAAGGCGTCCAGCGTTTCCGTGGAGACGGATTTCTGCTGGACGGAAACACCGTTCGGCACGAAATCGACGGCGACGTTGTATTCTTTCCGCATGGCGCGGACAATTTCCTGGGAAATCGCGATCCGCCCGTTGGAGGTGTACATGCCGAAGGCTTCGCCGAGCTTCAGCATGCGCTTGGCAAACCGTCCCCATTTCTGGCGCTCGTAGTCGTAGCCATGGTGGGTGATGATAACCTTGAGGCCGAGAAGCCGTGCCAGCGGGGCGACCAGTGCGGGACCGACGGCATGAATATGCAGGACATCGGGCCTGTGACGCGCGGCAAAAAGCACGCCGACGACACTGTGTCCGATGGCCTCGAGAACCATCGTCTTCGGTGCCCAGAGCGGAACGACCCGAATGCCGTTCCACAGGCTCTCCGAAGGGCTTTCCAGATATTGCCGGCGCCCGAGAACCTCGACGTCCCAACCCATGTTGACCAGTTCCGTGCCGATCATCTCGATATGTTTTTCGACCCCGCCCTGAACGTTCGGGATGCCCCTTGTGCCAAGCATCATCACCCGTGGCCGGTGCTTGCTTCTCTTGAAAGTTGTGGGGCGCTCAAAGAGGGTGGTGTCGCTCAATGGCGGCGTCGGCACCACCGTGATGCGCGGCATGCCGGATACGTCTGAAATGCCGGGGGTAATGTCGAGCGCCTCTGGCGCCTCGGTTGCGCCCCGCGTCAGCAAGCCTTCATTGCTGTCTTGAGCAGTATTCTGACCGTCTGCCTGCTCAATTTGAGGCTGCCGGTTTGTCGTTCTGAAAACGCTCGGCTTCTTGCTCATTGTTCCACATCCCTAGTTCCTTGGGATGTGTTTTAGGCGCCAGTGGCTGAAATCGCGGAAAGATAACCGTTAAAATTGTAAGGATCGGCTGAAATTTGAGGTTGTGGCCACTATTTCTGTATCAATTTGATTGCGCGGGCGCCTGTGTGGGGACTGGCGCCGGAGCTCCGAGGCTGGAATAGAGATCCGTCGTTCGCCGCAGATAGGCGGAAGACGAGAACTCGACCGAAATCCACTCCCGCGCCTTGCGGCCCATTTCGTGCCGCTCAGCCGGAGAAAGAGCATCCATTGCTGAAAGCGCTGCCGCCAGATCCTGCGCATCGCCCGGTGCCGACATGAAACCGGTCTGGCCTTCGAGGATCATCTCGGGGATGCCGCCGATCTTGGCGCCAATCACCGGGGTTTCGAGAGCGTAGGCCTCAAGAACACTGATCGGTGCATTTTCGTACCATTCGGACGGCAGCACGAGCGCCTTTGCCTCACCGATCAGGCGATGGAGCGCGTTTCCAGAAAGATAGCCGGCGAAGACGACATTGGCCCCAAGCGTCTGTGCAAGTTCTCTGAGCGCCGCCTCTTCCGGACCGGTTCCTGCAATGACCAGCTTCTGTTTCGAAAGAGCGGCAGCCCGGATCAGCGTGCCGATGCCTTTTTCGGGCGCAAGACGGCCTGCGAAGACGAAGTAGTCTCCCTCCGTCCAGCCAGTGTCGAAGGCGTGCACATCGACGAAATTCGGGATGTAGACCATTTTTTCCCGCGGCCAGCCCCATTCCTCGAGCTTGTCGATGTAGAAGCGGCTGGGCACGACCAGGCGGTCGAGATTGTTGCGGTAGAGCCCAAGGCTCCGATGTAGCACGGTTTCGGCCAGTACGACCGTGCTCAGCACGGTGGACCCCTTGATGCAGCGGTGTACGAGAACGTTGTGGATGCGGCCTCCCTTGCAGTCTTCGCAGACCTTGGCGTCGCGCAGCATCTTGTAGGAGGGACAGGCGAGCTTGAGGTCGTGGACCGTCATTACCGTCGGAATTCCGGCAGCCTTCAGCGTCGAGAAGATTGCAGGCGAGAGGTGATGATAGACGTTGTGCGCATGGGCGATCGTCGGCTTGACCCGCTCAATCAGGCGCTTGAGATTGCGCTGGGCTTCGAAGGAGTAGATGATCATTGCGGCCTGCTTGAACTTGTTCAGCGTGCCGGTCTCGTTGCCATATTCGATCTCGGAAACGAAATATTCGGCCCAGGGGCTGGGCGGGTTCCGTTCGTGCTGCATGGCGAAGGGAACGACGTCCCATCCCGCCTGCTCAAACATGGCGATGTGATCGAGAAACACGGCCTCGGCGCCGCCCCTCCGATAAAAATAATTATTGATCTTCAACAGCGTCGGCTTGCCGATCTTTGGATCCACGATGGTCATGAGCGTGCCTCCTTCCAGCCGAAGCGGTTGAGCGCCTCGCAGACCGGCAGAATTTCGCATCGGCGGTCGATGGCGTGCGAAACAAGCCGTTCGAGGGTTTCCGGTTGGCAGCCGTAAGGTGTCGGCGCGGCGGTGATGTCGTGGGTAAAGAAGATCAGCCAGCCCGGATTGGTCGCCACATCGTCGATCCACCGGGTGAGACCGAGTGCATGATCCTCCGGCTGGCGGATTTCCACCGCCTTCAGCATCCAGGGATCGACCGCGTCGCGATTGATCGCCTCGCCGCCCGCCCGGCATGTCGCGTAGCGCTGCCTTAGAACCTGCCGGATCCGGGGCGACGCGGCGTTGTAGGGGAAGGCGAAATTCGTGGGCCGGCGGGAAATTCCGGCGTCCATCAGAAAGGCGCCGTTTCGATCGAGGTCGCCCGCAAAAGCGCGATTGCTCAAGCTGCCGACCTTGCGGTGAGAGAAAGTATGACAGCCGATTTCGTGTCCGCGAAGGAACAGATCACGACAGCCGTCGGCCGAGATCAGGCTGCGGTCCGGCTCGACCCTGCCTTCCAGCCCGCCGGCGATATAGAACGTGCCGCGTGCGTCGTATTTTTCGAGAATGGCCGCGCCATGCGTCCATGCGGTATCCGGAACGTCGTCGAAGGTGAAGGTCACGATCGGCCGGTCCGTCGCGATCGGTCGCCTCGCTCTCGCAAATTTCCAGATCAGCTTGTTGTTCAGCCGATCGGTGATGCTGGCGACCTTTTCGAGAATGTCAGGCATGGGTTGCCGGCCTTTCAGAAGGAGCCAAACGGTCCCCGGCCAGCGTTGCCGACGACTGGAAACGCAGGCCGTAGAGACAGTAGAGAAACGTGAACCAGAGCAGGTTGCCGCCTTCGAAGAACAGGCTTTCGAGGCCGGCATTGAAAATGAGGTAGAGCCAGACGCGGATGAAAAGCCGGGTCAGATTCGAGTGCTCGATCGCCGGGGGCAGACGGGATATGTCGCGCAGCGGCAGAACGAGAAGCCACACAAGCGTCAACAGAAGGCCGGGAATTCCCGTCATCAACGCGATGTCGAGGTAGGAATTGTGCCCGTTGGCGGCTGTGACCGCCCAGGTTTCGACGCTGCCGCCGCTATAGACGAGTTCCTGCGTCTGCCAGAACGCCTTGACGCCGTAGCCGGTGATCGGATTTTCCGCCAGCGCCGTGAAGGCGAAGCGCCAGATATCGGCACGGTTGGTGAAGGTGGCATCGATGCCCAGCGACGTGACGAAATCTCCAAGGGGTCGAATAACGGCCGAGCCGACGGCAAAGAGATTGAACAGCCCGACCCCGCCGATCACGATGGGGATGCGCAAAAACCTGACCCGCTCGAACAGCCAGGCAAGGATCAGGATGGCGGGCAGCATGGCGCTGGAGGTCTTGCCGCCGGTATGCATGAGAAAGATGACGGAGAGTACGATGATCGTGATGCCGGCCAGCCGCGACCAGACGTTCATCACGAAAAGTCCGAAGAAGGCTGCAACGACCATGGCGGCAGCGGCGCTGTTCTTGTGGGGGAAATGGCCGCGCCACATCCCGGCGTTCATCGGCTCGCGCAATTCCGACAGCTGGTGGATCGAAAGCTGCGGCTTGAAGATGATGCCGAAATAGGCTGTCGCCAGCATGATGAGCGTGCCGATCGCCAGCATCTTGGCGAACTGCCTTTCGGAGGCCGGCATCAGCAGATAGATGCTGGCGTTGATGGTTGCCATGACCGTCAGGATGACGGCCTTGATACCGAGCATCGGGTGGCTGGAGATCAGCGAGACGAACAGGAACCAGCCGAACATCGGCAGGAGCAACGCCCGCGGCTGGAGAATGGTGGCTCGCAGCGGATGAAAAATGCCGTAGCAGAGGGTGCCTGCGAACAGGCTGAGGGAGACGATCTGGTTCAGCCGGTTCGAGTTACCGGCGGATGGATCGAGGACGGCCTCGCCGGTCAGGTCGACGAACGGCGTCATGGAAATCCAGAAAAACAGGAAGATCGCCATGAACAGGATAGGACCGGCGCCGATGCCGCCGATCCCAATACTGCCGAAATCCGGCAGCGCGCGACTTTCCGGCGACGCGGTTTTCATGGTCAGCCCGCGCGCGGCTGGTTCTGGCGCAGGACGCGCAGTATGCCGAACAGGATTGCAAGTCCGATGCCGATCGCAAGGCCGGCGATGGTGCCCGCCGCCAGAAGCACGATGGTTCGCGGTGGCCAGCTGCGTGACTGCGGCGGCATGGCGCGCGAAATCACCCGGATGTTCGAGGTATTGATCTGCTGCTGTTCGGTGATCTGCTGGGCACGGGTCAGATGCGTCTCGTAGAGTGCGGCCTTGGCGCGTGCATCACGCTCCAGATCACGCAGTTCCACCTGGGCATCATTGTCCATGTATACCGTCGATTGCTGTTCCGTCGCCTTGCCCTGCAGGGCCGCGAGTGCCGATCTGGCCTGGTTCATATCGCCTTGTGCGGTGCCGGCGATGCGCCTCGCCTCATTGGCGATCGATGCCCTCAGCGTCGCAAGATCGGAATTGGCGGCCGTGATCCGCGGATGGCGCGTGCCGTAGGTCAGCGTCAGGGAATTAAGCTGCAACATGGCTTCGTCGTAGTCCTGGCGCAGGGCGGTCATTGTCGGGGAGAGGAAAATGGACGCCGTGCTGGTCTGGCCGGTGGAGATTGCCGTCTGCATCTGCTTGTAGCGGGTCTCCAGCTCGATATATCGCTGCTGGGCGGTCAAGACCTGTGTGTTCAATTCGGCCACGAGCCGCGTGCTGACGAGCTCGCCATTGCTCGACTGAAGTCCTTTTTGCCGCTTGAATTCCTCTACCTTCGCTTCCGCATCCGTAACGTTGCGGCGAAGTTCGTCGAGACGCTGGTTGAGCGTCGTTGCGACACGGCCGGCACTCTGGGCAGCGGATTCAAAGATTTCGGTCTCGAACGCACCGACAATCGTGTCGGACAACGTCACCGACTTTTCCGGATTGTCGGTGTAGACGCCAAGGGAGACGACGAAGGAGCGCTCCTCGCGTCGCGCCTCCACGCGTTCCGAGAGGGCGCGGATAGCGCTCAGCATCTTTCCTTGTTCGGTCTCGTCCTTGGTCGCGGTCGAGAACAGCTGCTTGAGGCCTCCCAGAGCATCCGGTTTTACGAATTCCGGATCCTGCGTCAGGTTCATGCTGTTGATGACGCGGGTCAGCACGTTGCGTGACGTCAGGATCCGCAACTTGCTTTCGACCTCCAGCAATTGGGAGTCGCGCAGTGGATTGGAGCCGAACACGTCGTCGTTGACGACCTGAAGATTGGTCGGATCGATGACAAGGTCGGTGTAGACCGTGTAGCGTGGCTGGGCGACCATCGCATACATGAAGGCTGCAGCCAGACACAGGGCCGTTGCGCCGATGATCCAGAGCAGGCCGTCCTTCAACCAGTGGAAAACGTCATCCGGCCCGATCGAGCGGAGTGCTGCGACATATCCCATGATCTGCCCTTTGACGGGTGTCGCGGGGACCTTGAACTGTTCGGCGATCACTTCCTGTTGCCGGTTCGGAAAGGCTTCGGCGCGCTGCGTTTCGTCCACGGTGCGCGCATGTCTCGCACCATGCAGATCGTCGTCGTCGGTTACGAAATCAAGCAGGGAGCCGCCATGCCGGCGCGGGCGCAAGGCCGCTTCCGGGCGCTTTGTCGCTGGCCGCAGATCCGGCTCTTTCGGCGTATACATCCGTTCTGTCTCCGCGGCGTGCTCCAAGCCCGTAAAGACTATCGCCATCCTCTAGATGAGCCCGATCAATAGCCGATCATGGTAAATCCGGAGTTAAAATGCCTGCAGGCGGGGATGGGCGTCAGAAGTCATGGAGAAGGCGGCTCCAGTTTTCCGATGCGAGGCCGCCGGCATAAAAGCCGTCGCCGATGGCTGCAGCCTTGAGATCGGCATGCCGCGTCACAAGGCAGAAATAGCCGGTGTGCCTGTGGACCAGGTGGCGTTGCCGCAGCACTGCATTCATCAGGAAGGGCTGGGCCATTCCCTGTGCGCTGACATAGCCGAGGCTGTCGAGATCGGCAAAAAGCTGCGCAACGAAGGCCGCTTCCTGGTGCTCGTGGCAGAGTGCATTCAGAACCACCGCGTTGCCCCTATCTGCACCGAAATACAGATAGCTGCCGATAACCTTGCCCTGAGGATCGATGACGTTTCGGCATTTGAGCTCGCCGAGCGCCGTATTCAGTTTTGCTGCGGCGATCAGCCAGTCGAACTCCACCTTGGAGAAGACCGGATGCACGCAGAAACGTTCCATCATGCCCTGCGCCTGCTCCAGGAACTGGTCCAACGAAACGGAAGAGCTTGTCGTGCCCTCCGACGGGATGGCGGCGAAGGATGTTTTCGAGCGGCGGATGAGGCGGTCCAGGGTCAGCGCAAGGCCGCGGATCGGTAGCTTTGCGAGGAACGGGGCCTTGCGGCTCGCTGCATCGAGACCGGCGGTGATCGGACGGAGTGTCCGGTGCCACTCCAGGCTCTGGATCGGGAGGACAAGGCCGCCGCCCGCAACCCAGTGATCGGCGCTGACGGGCGATGCATTGTCGGTGAAACAGAAATCCTGCCGCGCGGCACGCAGCATCCGGGCGAGACGCGCAGCGCCTGCCGCGCCTGACTTTCCCTCGGCCATGAACGCGCAGAGAACCCGGGCTGTCACTGGCCGGCCATGAACCCTGTATTCTATCGGCATTGCCAGGATGGTGCTGTCGATCGTCGAATTCTCGTTCAGGTGGACGAGGCTGCCAACCTCCGGAGAATAGAGCGGACTGCTGAAGAATACCGTTTCGAGATAGCCGGCCAGATCCCGGTCTGTCTGCCGGTTCTGCTTGCGGAATGTTCGCGTGAAGAGGTCGGCTACAGCAGGCAGGTCTGCCCGCTCCATGGGGCGCACCGTGCCCGTGCTGCGCTTTGACCGGCTTTCGTCGGCCGGCGCTTCGGGAAGGTCCATCGGCTGTTTTAACAAGCTTTCCGCAGCGGGTGTCATATCACACTCTTTTTGTCCGGCTTCGTGACGCCAGTTTATTTTCTGTATCGGGCAGTATTCTCTAAACAATTTAAAACTGCGTTTATGTATTCACCGCTTCGGTGACTTCGGCTGTTTCGTCTTTTTTTGCGTACCGGAAGAAGACAATCCAGGCGGCGGCGACCATTGCAGTCTCGATGATGTAAAAGGACACGACCGTACCCATCGGTGGAGCATACCAGGTTGCCCATGCGGCAAGTGCCGCGCCCAGAATACTACCGAGCCCCATGACGGTTGCACGGGCGGCGTGGTATCCGGCCGCACCCAGGGCTTCGACGGCAATCGACCACATGCCGAGCGGTACAACCACCCAGCAGAGACTTCTGACGAAGGAAACCAGCGTCAGATACTCATGGCCGAAAAGATAGGGAAGCAGCGGTGCAAGCACGAATACGGTCGTGGCGGCCGCAAGGCTTATCCCGGTTGCGGCGAAGAGGACCTTGCGTATGCGGTCCATGGCCTTGTGCAGCCCGTTGGCCGCAGCCCGGGCCGATCCCGGATACATGAGCCGATTCAGCGCTTCGACGGAAAGGTAGCTGCTTTCGAGAATCCGGCGCGCGACACTGTAACTCGCAACGATTTCCGCCGTCGTGACCAGGCTGAGCGTCAGGAGGTCGGCATTCTGGCGGATGGCGCGGAGGATGAAGGGGATGCTGAAATACATGCCGAGCGGCAGCTCTTCCCGGACGATCGCGAATTTCGGCCGGCCGAGTTTCGCCAGCGCCCGGATGCAGACCAGCGCAACGATAACGTGGCAAACGAACTGCCATACTGCCCATTCCGCAACCGTCGAGACGCCGAACGCGAGGCAGGCGAGGGCTGCGGCGATGGTCCGCGCGACGGCAAAGCCGACGACCGTCATGTTGGCCGATACGAAATTGGAATGGCCGATGAAAATCTGCTCGGTCAGCACGATCAGGCGCACGAAGATGATGTTGGTCACCAGCATCAGCGTCATCTCGATGAGATTGAGTGACGGATCGGCCGAAAGGGCGAAGAAGAACGGCAGGACGGCCGCGCCAAGCAGGACCAGCGCCGTGCCGCTGATCGCCGTCAGGATGATGTTGTGCCCGAGCATGACGGGATACATCGAAGGATCGCGCGCGACGCGCCGGACAAGGCATTCCATCGCGCCAAGCCCGCAAAGATGAACGGCAATGTTGCAGACTGCGGTAACGGCGACGAAGACGCTGAACTCGTTGACGCCGAGGAAGCGCGCCAGAATGGCGAAGGTAAGCAACTGGGCAGCGGAACTCGTGATGAGGCTGCCGCCGGAAGCCATGTAGGACATGACCATCGACAGAAAGGTTCTTTGTCTGGCCGCATGAAAAGCGTCCGTTGTCACCTTCGGCTATCTCCTCTTGCAAACAGTGGGGCCTCTTGGTCCGGCAGAGTTATCGGCCGGCAAGAATTGGCGAACTCCATGGTTGCAGGCGCATATGTTTCGTTGTTTCTTGGAACCCGGTGGCAACAATACTTTCATTCGTGCGAAAGGTCGTTAATTTCGGGACGAATCTGCCGATTCCGCAGCGGGAATTCATATTGAGGTTAACGCTTGCCGTTACAGAATTGATTTCAGTTTATGTTTACTTCGCTAGGGTATTGATCGCAGAAGAGTTTGAGGATTGCAGGTTGGAGTTGCGTTGGTGATGGACAAGGCACATGTTGAAGACCGCAAGGGAGCGCCGGGGCAGCCGGCGCTGCACCGTTTCATGGGGGTCGACCTTGAGCTCGCTCCCGGGGTGCTCATTCCGAGGGAGGAGACGGAGCTTCTCGGCCATACCGCGGTAAGGCTGATCAAGGACCGCCTTGCAGAACCTCTGGTCATCGACATGTGCTGCGGTTCCGGCAATCTCGCACTTGCGATCGCAACGCACATTCCAGCAGCCCGACTCTGGGCCTGCGATCTCACCGATGAAACCGTGGCGCTCGCGAGGCGCAACGCCGAACGGTGTGGTTTTTCCGATCGCGTCCAGGTAATGCAAGGCGACCTGTTCGGCGGTCTTTCAGGGGAAAATCTTGAAGGCAGGATCGATCTGATCGTCTGCAACCCGCCCTATATCTCCACGCAGCGGCTCGAAAGTGACAGCGCGCATCTTCTCGAAAGCGAACCGCGCGAAGCCTTCGACGGCGGCCCTTATGGCATCTCGATCCATCAGCGCCTTGTTCGTGACGCGCTTGCCTTTCTGAAACCGGGCGGCTGGCTTGCCTTCGAGTTTGGCGAAGGACAACACCGCCAGGCGGCAGCGCTGCTCGCACGGGCACGCGGGTATGAACCTGCGGCCTTCGCCGAGGACGCCGCCGGCCGGCCGCGGGTCGCGTTCGTACAGAAACGGGCCGATGTATGACACCGATGTGCTGGCAACCCGAACCGACTGCCGGAATCCGATAAACGATGAGTGAAATTCGCGCGTTGCAAAGCTCCGACATCCCGGCCCTGGCCGGGATGTTTCAACGTGTCTTCCGTGATCCGAAGGCTCCGGCAAGCGAGAGCTTGACCAGCTATCTCCGGAATTTCTATCTCGATGCCCCCGGGCAGGGCATCGGCATCGCATCGCTCGTCCATCTCAACGACAACGGCGAGATGACGGGATTCGTTGGCGCCACGGGACTGCCGATGACCTTCGAGGGCAGGCAGTTGCGTGCGGCGATCTGCGGCTCGTTGATGGTCGAAGGGCGTGAGGCCGATCCGCTCGCCGGCGCGCGCCTGCTCAAGGCGTTTCTCGCCGGGCCGCAGGATCTCTCTTTCAGCGAGACCGCGAGCGAAATCTCCGCGTCGATGTGGATGAAGCTGCGCGGCGTGGCCCTGCCGCAATACAGCCTCGACTGGCTTCGCATCATCCGTCCGGCCGGCTTCTTCGTTGAACTCGGCCGAAGCCGTCTCAGTGCGGCGCGTCTTCTGCGGCCCTTGGCGCGCAAGACCGACGATGTCCTGCGCCGGCGCATGCGGCCTGACGATCTGCGATGGTCAGGCATACCGTCGTCCTGGAACGGACAGGGGAGCTTCAAGACGAGTGAAGTATCCGCCGAGGCGTTCGCGGAACTCTTTGTCCGGCTGACGGCGAGATTTAAGCTCCGGCCGGATTTTTCAAGTGAGCAGCTTGCCTATGTCCTTGAGGATGCGAAGCCGGTGAGGGCTGAAGGCGAAGCCATCTTCGGCAAGGTAGAGGCCCGGACCGGTGCCGTTGTCGGCGCATTCGCCTATCATGGCGATGCCGGGCGTATCGGCCGGGTTCTCCAGATTCTTGCAATCCCCGGTCAGGAGCGCCAGGTCATCGACTGCCTGATCGCCCATGCCGCGGAACGCGGTGTCGTTGCGCTGCGCGGGCGAACACAGCCGGCTCTTCTCGAAGCCATGCTCGGCCGGCGAATCTCCTTCACCCACCTTGCCTCAAGCGTCATCCATGCCAAGGATCCCGAGATCCTGCAGGCCTTTCAAAACGGTGACGGGTTCTTCAACGGACTGGCAGGCGAACACTGGAGCCGGCTTGCGGCAGGTTATATCGATTGACACATCTGCCGCCGCTGTTCGCTGATTTATCCGTTACTTTGCAATCTCGCTGATCGGTTCGACGAATTGCGGAGCCAGATGCAGATAGCGCGTCGCCTTCCGCTTGGCGGTGATGTCGGCCCAGACACGTGACATCTGATCGGCGGTCAGACCTGCAGCCGTGGCAACAACATCTGCAGGCAGATTGTTGTTGAGGCCGTAGAGGCAGAGATCCATCCGGTCGTAGGGCAGGGAGAAGTAGAACTCCTCCTGCGTCTGCTGCAGCGAATAGGTATCCGTCGTCGGCGGACGTTTGCAGATTTCTTCCGGCACGCCGAGATAGGCGGCAAGCTGATAGACCTGGGTCTTGTAGAGATGGGCGATCGGCTTGACGTCGGCCGCGCCATCGCCGTTCTTGACGAAGAAACCCTGGTCGTATTCCAGCCGGTTCGGCGTGCCGATCACCGCATAGTTCAGCCGGTCCGCGTGGAAATATTCGAGCTGCTTGCGGGTGCGCTGCTTCATGTTCGTCGCAGCGACGATGCCGAGATAGACCGACGGCGTCATGCGCAGTTTCGTTTGCTTGCCGTTCGGGTCCTGCACGACGAGATAGGAGATGTTGTAGCCGTCGCCTTCGAGCGCGCTGGAGATGACGATCTTCGAGGCCCACGCGCTGGTATATTCTGGCACGAGCTCGCGGATGAACGCGTCGCGGCGATCGTAGCAGCCCATGGCCTGCAGGGACGGGCCGATATCCTCGACGACGCTGTCGATGCCGAAGGTTTCGGCGATCTTCCGGCCGAGGCGCAGGCTTTCAGGATCGGAATCGTTTTCCGGCATGAAGAGCGCATAGACGTTCTTTGCGCCGACCGCACGTGCGGCAAGGGCGGCACAAACGCTGCTGTCGATGCCGCCCGATAGGCCCAACACAAGCCCGCGCTTGCGCAAGGGGCCGCGCAGCTGCTCGCGCAGAGCGGCAACGATCTTGTCCGTTTCCCTGGCCGGGTCGAGCGCCAGCGTTGCTGCGGAAAACACGGGCGCGGTATCGGCTTTGTGCATGTTCATTCGGCAGCCTCCAATGTTTCTGCGGCAAGCCTGCGGCTGACCTTGCCGGTATCCGTCTTCGGAAGCTCGTCGCGAAACTCGATGAGACGCGGAACCATGAAATCTTCCAGATGGGCGGCGCAATGCTTGATGATTTCCCGCTCCGTCAGGGCCGGGTCGGACAGCACGACAAGGGCTGCGATCGCCTGGCCGAGCACGGGGTCCGGCAGGCCGATGACAACAGCTTCGGCGATGCCGGGATGGGCGTGCAACACGGTCTCGACTTCCTTCGGCGCGACCTTCTCGCCGCGGGTCTTGATGATGTCGTCCTTGCGGCCGACGAAATAGAGGAAGCCCTCCTCGTCGGTGCGGAAGAGATCGCCGGTATAGAGCACCTTTTCCCAAGGGTTGGGGCCTGGGCGAAGCATCTTGTTCGTCGCCTCGTCGTTGCGCCAGTAACCCTGCATCACATGCGGTCCGCGGATGACCAGTTCGCCGGAGGCGCCGGGCGGCACACGCTGCCCGTCATCGTCGACGACGAAGGCTTCGGTGTTCGGGATGGCGATCCCGACCGAGCCCGGGCGGCGATCCAGTTCAGCCGGGGGCAGGTAGGTGCAGCGCTTGCACTCCGTCAGCCCGTACATGGAGTAGACGGTGGCGCGTGGGAAAAGCTCGCGGAGCCTGGCGATATGGGCGGGCGGCAGGGCGGCGGCGGTGTTGGTGATGTAGCGCAGGCTCGGCAGGAAATCCGGTTCGAGGTCGCGCATCTGCAGGATCATCGCCGCCATGGTCGGCACCAGCGGAAAGCCGGTAACGCCTTCTTCGCGGATACGGTCGAAGATTGCCTGCGGGAAGGCGAAGGAGGCTTCGAGAACGATGGTGGCGCCGAGCTTGACCGCCATCAGCAACTGGTAGAGGCCGTAATCGAAGGCAAGCGGCAGGACGTTCAGGATGATGTCGTCGGCCGTGTTTTCCAGATAGGTGGTGATCGAAGTCGCGGCCGCTTCGACATTCCGATGGGTCATCATCACGCCCTTGGGGCGGCCGGTCGACCCCGACGTGTAGATCAGCAGAGCCAGATCGACGTCGATGCCGCGATGATCCACACGGGATCCCGCGGCGGCGAGGCAGGTTTCGAAATCGGCGATGCCTTCGCCGGGACCAGAGCCCCTGAAGGAAGTGGATGCGACGAACAGGTGCCGTGGCTCGATGTTGCGCGCTTCAGTCACGACTGGCAGGAGCTTGCCCTGCGTGAGGATGCCTGCCGCCTCGCAATTGCCGATCATATAGGCGAGCTTGTCGGCCTTGGTCGAGGGATTGACCGGCACGGCGGTAGCGCCGGCTTTCAGGATGGCAAACAGCGAGACCGCTGCTTCCCAGCAATTGTTCATGAAGACGAGGACGCGGTCGCCGCGCACGATGCCGCCTGCCTCAAGCGACGAGGCTAGGCGTCCGGCCGCTGCGTCGAATTCCGCATAGCTGAAACGCTTGTCGCCGGCTATCAAGGCCGTCTTTGCGCCATGCAAGCGGGCGCTGTTTTCCAGAAACTCTTCGACGCGCATCGTTTGTCTCCCGTCGCCCGATATGGTCAGGCCGACATCTTGTTGAGGGCCGGCTCCTGCGCGTGCTTTGCGACGAAGGCCGTGATCCGTGCCACCGAATCGAGATTGGCCGGAACGATGTCGGCATCGGCCATGACGAAGCCGAAGCGGTCTTCGATGAAGGCGACGAGTTCAAGAACGCCGGTGGAATCGATGACTTCGTTTTCGATCAGCGATGCCTCGTCCTGAAGGTCGTAGGATGTGTCGCCGAACAGGAAGTTCTCGATGATGAAGGCCTTGATGCTGTCCTTGATAGGCTGGGTCATATGGTTCTCCTGGGATTGAGCTCAGGCCGCCTGCGCGCCGAGCGCCTTTGCAGCTGAAAATGTCTGTTGCCAGAGTTGCGTTGATAGGATGCCGACGAAGGCGACATTGTCGCGATAGCCGGAAGCCGGCTTCTCGCTGCATTTTTCGTACAGTTTCGAAACGGCCTTGGGATTGAATAGGCCGGCTTCTGCGATCCTGTGTTCGCTGAATGCCTCGCGCACGTATTCGCGCTCATTCTTGCCGACGAAGGATTGGCTGTCCGGCGCGCGATAGGGCTGCTTGGTCCGGCGCCCGATGGATTCCGGAAGAAGGTCTTTCGTCGCTTCCCGCAGGATGTGTTTTTCCACGAGCCCCTTGAGTTTCATTTCAGGCGGCAGACGGGTCGCGAACTCGACGAGACGGTGATCGAGGAACGGGAAGCGGCCCTCGATGCCATGCGCCATGGCCATGCGGTCGCCCTGGCTCGACAGGATATAACCCGGCAGCAGGAAGCGGCTTTCGAGATATTGCGCCTGATGCAGGGGATGCCAGCGGCTGAAATCCCCGGGCAGCCGTGAGACGAGTTCGGCGGCTGCGTCATAACCCTGAAGCACTTGGCGAAGATCGCCGGAGAAGAACAGCTTGGCTGCTGCAGTTCCCCGCAGACGCGGCCGGTGCGAGAACAGCGGATCGTCCAGGCAATCGTCGCCAGCCCCGAAGAATGCGGCCAGATATTCCGCCGACTGCTGCTTCAGGCCGGGCAGGTAGGCATAGAGCTTGCGGAAGAGATGCGGCCTGATCCGCGAACCGGGCTGGCGCGCGCAGAAACGGCGAACGCGGGATTCCTTGAAAATGTCGTAGCCGGCAAAGACCTCATCGGCACCTTCGCCGGTCAGGACCACTTTCAAGCCCTTCTCGCGAACGAGGCCGGACAATTGGTACAGTGGTGCAGGTGCCGTGCGCAGGATCGGGCGCTCCGTAAAGCGGATCACGTCAGGAAATGCGCTGGCGATATCGCCGTCACCACAGGCGACCGCGTGATGATGGGTGCCGAGAGCCTCGGCCATCTGCATCTGGAAGGCGCTTTCGTCGTGTTCTTCGCTGCCGAAGGTGACCGAAAAAGTGGAGAGGCCATTCGGCGCCATGGGGGCTGCAAGTGCCGAGACGATGGAGGAATCCAGGCCCCCGGAAAGGTAGGAGCCGACCGGAACGTCGGCGCGCATCCTGATGCGCGTCGCGTCGGCCAGGAGGGCGCGCAGTTCCTCGGCAGCCACACGCTCATCGGTATAGGCGGCTGGCTCGTCGATGTCTGGATATTGTAGTTGCCAATAGGGCCTGATCGACATGCCGTCTTTGTCGGCAATGAGGAGATGCGCGGGCTCCAGTTCGAAAATGTCGCGAAAGGCAGTGCGTGGCGCGATCGGCGCCCAGAGCGTGAAAATTTGATCCAGTGCCAGCGGATCCATTTCCGCGCGGACACCCGGAACCTGCAGCAACGCCTTTGCTTCAGAGGCGAAGTAGAGAGTGCTGCCGACTGTCGTATGGAACAGTGGACGAACACCCATCCGGTCGCGAGCGATGACCATCCGATGCTTGGTTGCGTCCCAGATCGCAAAGGCGAAATCGCCATTGAGCAGGGACACGCAATCGGGTCCCATGCGCTCGTAAAGGTGCAAAATCACTTCCGTGTCGCTGCCGGTGCGGAAGACATGCCCCTGGGCTTTGAGCGTTTCCCTTAGCTCGACATAGTTGAAGATCTCGCCATTGAAGGCGATGGTGAAATCACCATTGGTATGGGTCATTGGTTGCTGGCCGTCAGCGAGGCCGACGATGGACAGGCGTGCATGGCCGAGCCCGACGGCGGGGCCGGCGAAAATCCCTTGCTCGTCCGGCCCGCGATGGGCAATGGCGGCAACCATGCGGTGTAGCAGCGGTTGCGCATCCTGCGGACCGACACCATCTCCGAAATAACCCGCAAAACCACACATGCAGCAAAATCCCCGACTTGCTTTCGAGGCGGGATAATGCCTGAAAAGCCTCCGCGATGTGTTAATCTGGATCAGGATTCGAGAACAATTTCCGGTATTTGGTCTCACGGTAAAGATTTATTTAAGAAAAAATACGGCTTTTGAATAAAATTTTAAACAACGAGGCGAGTGCAGGTGTTTTCTTCTGAAATGCCATTCTACCCGCTGTAGCAGCGTTTCCAGCGGTCAGCGGGAAGCCCCAGACCAAAAGGCCGGCTTTAAGTCCATGCAATCTCGGGTGGATTTCTTTGGCGATCGGCGTTGCTGCCGTATCGCATCATACCGGGCCGTGATGGTTAACCGCCGCTTAATGGTGGTGATAGCGGCTTGCGCACTCACTCCGACGAGCGGGTTGCGGACCTGGGTCGCAAGGAAACAGCCTGATCGACAAAAACGAATCGCGGTTTGGATGGACTGACGGCAAACCTGTAGATGAAAACCGCCGTGAGCAGAGGCCAGAAAAGGCAGAAGACCAGCCCAGCAACACGATAGATCGACCATTGGCCGCCACAGCGCTCGCCCTCGATATAGGTCGGTGCGAGATAGAGCAGGGCTGTCGTGCCGTAGATCAGTGCTGCAATCTGCAGGTTTGACATGACGCCTTATCCTTCGCCTTAAAACTTCTTCCGTTTGGTTATAATGCAATCTTGACGCAAGCGGGCGATGAATCACTGCCGGAACGGGTGCGAATTAAGGAATTCTTAACTTAAGGTAAATTTCTGCGCGGATCGATAAACGCGCACCCGCCAAAAAGTGCCACACCAACATTGCCGTAAAGCAGTTGCGGCGGAACCGGAAATAATTAAGGTCTGTGCGGTTGCCGCGAGGCCACTGACCGACCTGCCGGCGGCGTGGTCCGGTCGCGCAAAGACCGTTGCGAGCAGGTCGCGGAAAACCACTTCTTTCGCCCTTGGCGCATCCCAAACGTAGATACACAGGTTCAACATGGATTATCTGGTCAATCTTTCGCTGGTCACGGCGGTTCCCGAACTTGATGCCCGCGTGAGAAATGCTGGTGTCACCATTCGTCGGGCGCTTGCGCCGGAACTCGAACTGGTTACCGGCTGGGTGCGGGAAAAATTCGGCTCCGGTTGGGCGAGCGAGACGACCGTCGCCTTCGCGCGCCAGCCGCCGACCTGTTTCCTCGCGACCCGAGATGAAAAGCTCATCGGCTTTGCCTGTCATGAATCCATTGCACGCGGCTTCTTCGGGCCGACGGGCGTCGATGAGGCGGCCCGCGGCGAGGGTATTGGTCATGCGCTGCTGCTCGCCAGCCTGCTGGACCTGAAGACGATGGGCTATGGCTACGCCATCATCGGCGATGTTGGGCCGTCGGCCTTCTACGAGCGCACCGTGGGCGCGACGGCGATCCCGAATTCTGCGCCCGGCGTTTATGCCGGGCTGCTCAAGAGCCCTGTCTGAAGTTTTCCGTGGAGTGAGATGATGACGATTGCGACCAAGACCAAGTACCAGTTGGAGACACTCTGGGTGCCCGCAGGGCAGGGCGAGGATCCGGCCTATGCGCTCAGCCTGACCAACAACACAGATCAGCCGCTTGCGGATTTCAGGCTCTGCGTGTCCGGCCCGGCGCGCATCGATCCGGAAGCAACGGTCGAGGGCGGCAGGTTGCTGAGGCGGCTGTCGAACCATTCGGAGTTCGCGCCGCCGGAAGGCTTCGTTCTCAAGCCCGGCGAAACCTGGACGGTGAAAGCCCATGGAATGAGCTACCATCCGAAGCATTGGACCGATGGCGCCAATGCCGGTTATGTGGTTCTTGCGGATGACAATACTGTGCCGGTCACCGTCGCACCGACGCGGGCGAAGGGCGACAATGCTGCCTTGACGCGTGGTGCCGTAGTCTATCCCGTTCCGAAGGTCGCGCCGGTATCCGTGTCCGTCGTGCCATGGCCGAGTGCCGTTTCCGTCTCCGGACGGCTGGCGCCGCCCGCCGGGCTCGATCTCCAGCCGGGCGGTGGCGAGGCTGCGGCGGCAGGACAGGCATTCAAAGCTCTGACGGAAGGGCTGTTTCCCGTCGAGGGCCTTGTCCGGCCGGCATCGGAGGGTGGTTTTCCCGTCTCGCTCACTGTCACCGAGGGCTTTGCAGCCGAAGCATACAGCATCCGGTTTTCCGCCTCAGCGGTTGACGTTTCAGCCAGCACACGCACGGGCCTGCTCTACGGTCTGATCACGCTCGGGCAGATTCTGCGCGGCGCGCGGCTTCATCCCGAAACCTTCCTGTTTCCCCTCTCTGGCGAGATCGTCGACGAGCCGGCGCTTGAGTGGCGCGGTGTGCATCTCGATGTTGCCCGGCAGTTCTACAGCACGGCGGAGGTCGAGCATTTCCTGCGGATCATGACCTGGAACAAGCTCAACCGTTTCCACTGGCACCTGTCCGACGACGAGGCCTGGCGTGTCGAGATCGATGCCTATCCGGCCCTGACGGAGGTCGGCGCCTGGCGCGGTCATGGCCTGAAAATTCCGCCGCTGCTGGGCTCGGGGCCGCAGGTGACGGGCGGTTACTACAGCAAGGCCGCGATCCGCCAGGTCGTGGCGCTGGCTGGCAATCTCGGTATCGAGGTCGTGCCGGAAATCGACGTGCCGGGACATTGCTACGCGATGTTGCAGGCGATCCCGGAATTGCGCGACCCGAACGAAGCGGGCAGTTACTATTCCGTCCAGGGCTTTCCCGACAACTGCATCAATCCCGCGCTCGAAGAGACCTATCGCGTTCTCGAAACGATCTTCGATGAACTGATCGAACTGTTCCCGTCGAAGATCATCCATATCGGTGCTGACGAGGTGCCGCTCGGCGCATGGTCCGGCTCGCCGGAAGCGCTGGTGCGATTGCGCGATGTGAGCGGCGAGGCCATGGCGATAGCCCACGCCACCCGGCTGAACGTCATCACCAACACGCACGGCGCCGACGAGATCGACGGGTCCGGTGCGGCAATCCTGCAGGCGGAGTTTCTGGCGCGCATCCAGGCGTTTCTTGCCTCGCGCGGCTGCATCACCGGCGGCTGGCAGGAAGCGGCGCATGGCAATGTCATCGACAAGGCCAAGAGCCTGCTTTTCGGCTGGCGCACGGTCGAAGCCTCGGCTGCCCTTGCGGGCGAGGGCTACCAGATGGTCGTCTGCCCTGGACAGGTCTACTATCTCGACATGGCCAACAGCCAGGCCTGGTCGGAGCCGGGAGCCAGCTGGGCCGGTTGGTCGGACCCTGAGAAGCTCTACACCTTCGATCCCGTCGAAGGCTGGAGCGATGCCCAAAAGAAGCATCTGCTCGGGGTGCAATGCTGCATCTGGTCGGAACCGATGACCGATCGCGGCGTCTTCGACCGGCTGGTGTTCCCCCGGCTTTCGGCCCTCGCCGAAACCGGCTGGACGTTACCGGAGCGCAAATCCTTCCAGCGCTTCGAGGCGCTGGTCGGCCTGATGCCGATCCTCTACGGGATCTATGCGGAGCAATAACGCCATCGTCGCAGACCTGTTTTCTTCAACTGAAACAGGATCCTTTGGGAGGGCCGGACTAAATGCCGGCCTTCTCCACGTTCTTGTCGAGATACGACCACGTCTCACTCGTTGTGAATGAATTATTCCGATGGCTGCAAGGCTCGCTGGCATGCGTTGGTGTTGGTTAGAACATGATGAAAACCTGAAGCAATTAAAAAGTGTATTATTCTGCGATTATAGTCTGAAATTCGCCGAAGCGGATTTTGCAAGTTCCCCTCAAAATTCTATTTTTCGGCCTTTTTTCAAAATATCCGCAGATAATTTGACGTTGTTTCCATTGTTTTGACAAAAATTGATCCGGCATGGCCGATTTTGGCAATTTTTGTTGAATTTCCTGATGCCGCTAAAAATTGTCACAAACATTAATCGTTCCTTCAGTTATTATACTAATAGTTGCATTGTGCAGTCGAATGATTTTCGAGCATGACGCGAATGCATAGGCCGGGCGCATCCGGCATGTCGCTTTTCAGAAACCTGATTGACCCACGGTTGGCGCGGTGCGGGCGGCGACCGCTGCAGTCTGGTTCTCAAGGCCCAAGAGAAAATTGATACACCACATTCGGGGCTTCACCGGCCGGCGGATGAGTGTTTTGTCGCGCCTGGATGGCGCATGAACCGATCAAATGCCGAAGGAGGCGTTTATGAGCATGCTTTTCCCGCGTTTCGGTGGCGATACCGCAGCTGTTCTGGCCGCGATGCACAAATCCCAGGCGATCATCGAATTCGATCTCACCGGCAATATCCTCAACGCCAATCCGAATTTCTGTGCGGCGCTGGGCTATGACCTTTCGGAGATCAAAGGCAAGCATCATCGAATCTTCGTGGAGCCGGCGGAAGCGGCAAGCGCGGAATATCGCGAATTCTGGGCACGGCTTGCGCGCGGCGAATACGACAAGCGCCAGTACAAGCGCATCACCAAGAGTGGCCGCGAAATCTGGATCGAAGCCTCCTACAATCCGGTTTTCCGGGGCGGGAAACCCTACAAGGTGGTGAAATTCGCGACCGACATTACTGCCGTCAGGCAGCAAGCGCTGGAGGATGCCGGCAAGCTGAACGCCGTCTCCCGCTCGCAGGCGGTGATCGAATTCACTCCGACCGGCGAAATCCTGACTGCGAACGAGAATTTCTGCGGTGCGCTCGGCTATCAGCTCTCGGAAATCCAGGGCAAGCATCATCGTATGTTCTGCGACCCGGCCTACGTACAGACCGAGGAGTACCGCCAGTTCTGGGAGGGGCTCGGACGCGGTCAGTTCACCGCCAACGAATTCCGGCGCTTCGGCAAGGGCGGCAAGGAGATCTGGATCCAGGCGGCTTACAATCCCATCGTCGACGACAAGGGAAAAGTCTTCAAGGTCGTCAAGTTCGCGACCGATGTGACGGAGCGCATGGGAGCGGTTGCCACGCTCGCCGCGGCCTTGAAAAGCCTGTCGGACGGTGATTTGACCCAAAGTCTCGATCGGCCGTTCGTGCCGACGATGGAAAAGGTGCGGCACGATTTCAACGACGCGGTGGCCAAGCTGCGTTCGGCGATGCAGTCGGTTGGCGCCAACGCCCAGGCGATTGCAGCGGGTTCGACGGAAATCCGTTCCGCTGCGGATGACCTGTCCAAGCGCACGGAACAGCAGGCTGCTTCCGTCGAGGAGACGGCGGCGGCGCTCGAGGAAATCACCACGACGGTCGCCGATTCCAGCCGCAGGGCCGAGGATGCCGGCCATCTGGTCGCCGTGACCCGTGAAAACGCCGAACGCTCGGGTGCCGTGGTTCGCAACGCGATCACGGCGATGGGCCAGATCGAGAATTCGTCGCGGGAAATCTCCAACATCATCGGCGTCATCGACGATATTGCCTTCCAGACCAACCTTCTCGCTCTGAACGCCGGCGTGGAAGCAGCCCGTGCCGGTGAAGCCGGCAAGGGATTTGCCTGGTTGCCCAGGAAGTGCGCGAGCTTGCCCAGCGCTCTGCCAAAGCCGCCAAGGAAATCAAGGCGTTGATCAACACCTCGGGGGAACAGGTCAAAAGCGGTGTGTCGCTGGTTGGAGAAACCGGCAAGGCACTGGAAGAAATCGTCAGGCAGGTCCAGGAAATCAACACCAACGTTATTGCCATCGTCGAAGGTGCCAAGGAACAGGCGACCGGCCTGAAGGAAATCAACCAGTCGGTCAATGCCATGGACCAAGGCACGCAGCAGAACGCGGCGATGGTGGAACAGTCTACGGCCGCCAGCCACAGTCTGGCGCGCGAGGCTGAAGCGCTGTTTGCCCTTCTCGGCCAGTTCCGGGTCGGACAGCAGGCCTCCTCGCCAAGAGCGGTGGATGCCGGTCACCATCCCCGTCCAGTACCGTCACCGGCACGGAAGGCGGCAGGACAGGTGGTCCGGGCCTTTTCCGGCAACGCTGCGATCGCCCAGGAAAGCTGGGAAGAGTTTTAAGCCGATGCAGCCGAATACATAAAATGAAACGGCGCCACAGGATTGCGGCGCCGTTTTTGTGCGAAGTTTGGCCGAGCGGCGTTATTCTGCCGCTTCCAGCCCCGGCAACAGCGGTTGCGCGTGCAACGGCGTCACGGTGGCCGTGTCGGCGGGAGCCACATGCGCGCCGGTTATCTTCAATGGCCTGTTCCCGGTGAGAGCGCGGACCACGACGTAGAAGACCGGTGTCAGGAACAGGCCGAACAGCGTCACGCCGATCATGCCGGAGAACACCGCGACACCCATGGCATGGCGCATTTCCGCACCGGCGCCTGTCGACGTGACCAGCGGCACGACGCCCATGATGAAGGCCATCGAGGTCATCAGGATCGGGCGCAGGCGAAGGCGGCTCGCCTTGATGACCGCATCGAAGGGCGTCGCCCCGTCGAACTCGAGTTCACGGGCGAACTCGACGATCAGGATGGCGTTCTTTGCCGACAACCCGACCAGCACGATCAGGCCGATCTGCGTGAAGACGTTGTTGTCGCCCGCCGTCAGCCAGACGCCCGCAAGGGCAGCCAGCAGCGCCATCGGGATGATCATGATGATCGATAGCGGCAGAGACAGGCTTTCGTACTGCGCCGCGAGCACCAGGAAGACGAGCAGGATCGACAGCGGGAAGATCAGTATGCCGGTATTGCCGGCAATGATCTCCTGATAGGTCAGTTCCGTCCATTCGAAGCTGACGCCGGCCGGCAGGGTTTCCGCCGCGATGCGCTCGACAGCGGCACGGGCCTGGCCGGATGAGTAGCCCGGTGCCGTGTTGCCGTTGATATCGGCCGAGAGGAAGCCGTTGTAGCGCATCGCCCGTTCCGGCCCGGCGGTGGAACTGACTTTCAGCACCGCCGAAAGCGGGATCATCTCGCCGGAGTTCGAGCGGACCTGCAGCTTGCCGATGTCTTCGGCTTGCGCACGGTAGTTCGCATCGGCCTGTACGCGAACGGAATAGGTCCTGCCGAACTTGTTGAAGTCGTTGACGTAGACCGAACCGAGATAGATCTGCAGCGTGTTGAAGATTTCCGTCAGCGGAACATTCAGCTGGCGGGCCTTGGCGCGGTCGACGTCGGCATAGAGCTGCGGAACGTTGACCTGATAGCTCGAGAACATGCCGACGAGTTCGGGCGTCGTATAGGCCTTGGCCATGAAGCCCTTTACGACCGCATCGAGAGCCTCGTATCCGAGCCCGGCCTTGTCTTCCAGCTGCAGCTTGAAGCCGCCGATCGCACCGAGACCCTGCACGGGCGGCGGGGGGAAGATCGCGCTGAAGGAGTCCTGAATAACGGACAGTTCCTGATTCAGCCGGCCGGCGATCGCACCGGCCGAAAGATCCGGCGTCGTGCGTTCCTCGAACGGTTTCAGCGACAGGAAGACGATACCGGCGTTGGACGAGTTGGTGAAGCCGTTGATCGACAGGCCGGGGAAGGCGATGGCATCTTCGACGCCCGGCACCTTGAGAGCGATGTCGCTGATGCGGCGGATCACGTCTTCGGTCCGGTCAAGCGAGGCACCGTCCGGCAACTGGGTGAAGCCGACCAGGTACTGCTTGTCCTGCGGTGGCACGAAACCACCCGGAACAGCCTTGAAGAAGAACACGGTCACACCGACGAGAAGCAGATAGACACCCATCATCAGCGTCTTGCGCGAGATCACGCCCTTGACGCCGCTGCTGTAGGCTCGCGATCCACGCGAAAAGACAGTGTTGAAACCGCGGAAAAACCAGCCGAACAGGAAATCCATCACGCGCGTCAGCCGGTCCTTCGGCGCATCGTGGCCGCGCAGCAGGAGAGCGGCAAGTGCCGGGGACAGGGTCAGCGAGTTGAAGGCCGAGATGACGGTCGAAATGGCGATCGTCAGGGCGAACTGCTTGTAGAACTGGCCGGTGAGGCCGGAGATGAAGGCGAGCGGCACGAAGACGGCGACGAGCACCAGCGCGATCGCGATGATCGGGCCCGAGACTTCCGACATGGCCCGGTAGGTTGCCTCGCGAGGCGCAAGGCCGTTCTCGATGTTTCGCTCGACGTTTTCGACGACGACGATCGCGTCATCGACGACGATACCGATGGCAAGCACAAGCCCGAACAGGCTGAGCGCATTGATCGAAAACCCGAAGAGCTGCATTACCGCGAATGTGCCGACGATCGACACCGGAACGGCAATCAGCGGAATGATCGAGGCGCGCCATGTCTGCAGGAAGATGATGACGACGATGACGACGAGGGCGATCGCTTCGAGCAGAGTGTGGATAACGGCCTCGATCGAGGCGCGCACGAATTGCGTCGTGTCATAGACGATCTCGTAATCGACGTCCTGCGGCATCGTCGCCTTGATCTCTTCCATGGTCGTGCGGACCTGGTCGGCGATCTCGATCGCGTTGGAGCCGGGTGCCTGGAAAACGGGGACTGCGACTGCCTGCTTATTGTTGAGCAGCGAGCGCAGCGAATATTCGGCAGAGCCGAGCTCGATGCGGGCGACATCGCGCAACCGCGTGATCGCCCCGGTCGGGCTCGTCTTGATGATGATTTCGCCGAATTCCTCCTCGCTCTGGAGGCGTCCCTGTGCGTTTACCGACAGCTGCAGGTCTACGCCTTCGAGATTGGGCGAGGAGCCGATGACGCCGGCGGCAGCCTGGATGTTCTGGGCGCGGATTTCGTTGACGACATCCGATGCGGAGAGGCCAAGCTCGGCCATTTTCTGCGGATCGAGCCAGATGCGCATCGAATAGTCGCCGGATCCGAACAGCTGTACTTGGCCGACGCCGTCGATGCGGGCGAGCCTGTCCTTGACGTTGATCAGCGCGTAATTGCGCAGATAGGTCATGTCGTAACGACCTTCGGGCGAGGTCAGATGCACGACCATCATCAGGTCTGGAGAGCTCTTGATGGTGGTGATGCCCAGGCGGCGCACCTCTTCCGGCAGCCGCGGCTCAGCCTGGCTGACGCGGTTCTGGACGAGCTGTTGCGCCTGGTCCGGGTCCGTGCCGAGCTTGAAGGTGACGGTCAGCGTCATCAGGCCGTCAGTGGTGGCCTGGCTGCTCATGTAGAGCATGTCCTCGACGCCGTTGATCGATTCCTCCAGCGGCGTCGCCACCGTTTCGGCGATGACCTTCGGGTTGGCGCCGGGATAGTTGGCACGAACGACGACCTGGGGGGGCACGACGTCCGGATATTCCGAGATCGGCAGGATCGTCATCGCGATCAGGCCGCCGAGGAAGATGATAAAGGAAAGAACGCCCGCGAAAACCGGGCGATCGATGAAGAATCTGGAGATGTTCATGGCGCGATCGCCCTTGTTCTTTAAGTGCCGGTGACGGCTTATTGCGCGATGGAGGCTTGCAGCGCGGGGTTCGTGCCGGCGCTCATCGAGACCATTTCGGGTGCGACGAGCGAGCCGGGTCGGATGCGCTGCAGGCCGTTGACGACAATGCGTTCCTGAGCCTTGAGGCCGGATGTGACCACTCTCAGGCCATCGGATTTCATGCCGACGGTGATCTCGCGATATTCGGTGGTGTTGTCCGGCTTCACCACCATCACATATTTTTTGTTCTGGTCGGTGCCGATCGCCCGCTCATGCACCAGCACGGCGTCTTCCGTCTTCGACTGGCCCATGCTTAGCCGCGCGAACTGACCCGGCATCAACGCGCCGTTGGCGTTGTCGAAGACGGCTCGAACACGGATCGTTCCGCTCACGGGATCGACGCTGTTGTCGACGAGCTGGAGCGTGCCCTTGACATCGGGCCGACCGGCGACATCCATCCGAACCGGAACCCGGTCGAGGAAGTTGCGGGCGTTCACGCCTTCCGGCAGCTCGGCAAGGATACCGGAGACGATACCTTCGTCGGCTTCGAAGCTCGCATAGATCGGGCTCAGCGATACCAACCGGGTGAGGATCGGCGAGGACGGTCCGGCGGCGATGAGATTGCCGGCCGTGATTTCGATCTTGCCGACGCGGCCGGTGATCGGGGCGCGGATTTCAGTGTAGCTCAGATTGAGCGCTGCCGACTGCAGGACTGCACGGGCTGCTTCCAGATCGGCTTCGGCGCTTGCCTGTCCGTTCAGGCGCTGGTCGTAGTCGCTCTGTGAGACTGCGTTGGAGGCAAGTAGCTGTTTGCCGCGTTTCAGTTCCGTGCGGGCGAGCGACGCCCGAGCCTCGGCCGCTGTCACACTTGCCTGGGCACGCGCCACCTCTGCCTGGAAGGGGGCTGGGTCGATGGTGACGAGTAGGTCGCCCTTTTCGACGACCGCGCCTTCGCGGAAATGAACGGACTGGATCGCGCCGGCAACGCGTGAGCGCAACTCGACGTGGTCGATGGCTTCGAGCCGGCCGGAGAATTCGCTCCACTGCGTCACGGCCTTCGCCTCGACGACGGCGACGGAGACTGGAACGGCGGCAGGTGCGGCCGCCGTGGCGTCGGCTGCCTTGCCGGTGCCTGACGGGCTGCCCAGGATTTCAAAATAGATCGTCGGCGCAATGGTTGCCACTGCGAGAACGAGCCCGGTGGCGATAAGCTTGTTTCTGAAAGTTCCGAATGACATGGCACTATCCTGAATTTCTGCCCCGCGGGGGGCTGCCCATCCGCCCTTCGTGGGAGGCGAAGGATTTTGAGCGAGGGTTGCATTGACGTTCAATACCGGTCGGTATAGAAATAAGTTCTGCAACCGATCACTGTCAATCGAATTATATACTGATCGGTATAAAAAAATTCGGGAGGGCCCACCCCATGGGACGGCCAAGAGAGTTTGATGTCGATGAAGCCCTGGAAACAGCGATGGAGCTGTTCTGGCGCAAGGGCTACGAAGGCACGTCTCTCACCGATCTTACCGAGGGAATGGGTATCACCAAGCCGAGCCTTTACGGCGTTTTCGGCAACAAGGAAGGTCTCTTCCTGAAGGCGCTGGAGCGCTACGAGCGCACCAAGATGAACTTCTTCCATGAGGCCCTCAAGGAGCCGAGGGCCCGCGATGTCGCCGAAAAAATCCTGCGCGGCTTTGCGGATTCCCAGACGGCGGAAACCGGCCCGAGCGGATGCTTGGGCATCAATGGTGCACTGGCCTGCAGCGAGGCTGCCGCCGAAATCCAGAAGTGTCTGATCGAAAACCGCCATCGCGGCGAGCGGGACCTGGGCAAGCGTTTCGAGCGCGCGGCGAAGGAGGGCGATCTGCCTTCGGGCCACGAACCCTTTGATCTTGCGCGCTATATCATGACCATCTCTCAGGGAACGGCGATCCAGGCGGCGTCCGGCGCAGACCGCCCGGCGCTGTACCGCGTCATCGACATGGCCCTGCAGTTCTGGCCGGTGCCGGCCGTTCAAAACAGCTGATTAAATCAGCTGCTTAAGTCCCATATACAACATAGCAAGTGTTTCACCGTAAAATCAGTCGTCGGACATTTTTCCGCTGCGTGATTCCAGCCGATATCGGTTGCCGGGATAGACGAGCCGGGCAAAGGAGACGACGCGTTTGGACGACCATGTTCGACGCCGGATGAGCAGGCACGGCTCGGTGCGCAGGATCACCAGCAGCTTGCATTCCCACGGCTGCGGCATGGCAGCCTCAACAATGTGCTCGGAGCCGCTCAGGGGGGCTTCGGCTGTCAAATAGGCGTTGGGTGTCTGTACCGTGAAGTCCTGTTCGAGATAGCCGGGCGCGGCTTCGGGGTTGACGAAACGGTCTTCGATCTGGACCGGAACGCCGTTTTCACTGTGCACGATCAGCGAATGAAACACCGGCGCGCCGATCGGCAGGCCGAGCGCATCGGCAACGTCGGGCGCTGCCGTCTCCTGTGCCAGAACGATCACGGAGGCCTGATGCGTATGGCCTCGCTCGTCTATCTCCTCGGCAATGTTGCGCACCTCGAACAGTTCGGAGTAGCCCTTTCGCTCGGCAACGAAGGAGCCGACGCCCTGGATGCGCACCAGTTCGCCTTCGCTTGCCAGTTCGCGCAGCGCCCGGTTGGCGGTCATCTTGCTGACGCCCAGTTCAGCGACCAGTTCGTTCTCCGAGGGGACCCGGTGTTTGGGAGGCCATTCGCCGCTCTGGATCCGGTCGAGGATCATCTGCTTGACGCCGGCGTAAAGCGGTGCGCCGTCATTGTCGCTGGTGTCCCATTTCAGTTGAGCTGTCTGGTCGTTGCTGCGTTTCATATGCTCATTCCTTGGGCGTAATTAAATTTGCATCCAAATGCGGCCTCCCTCTTGCATACCACAAAAATTCGCATATGGTACCATATACAACATGGATGTTCAGGGGCATTTTTCAAGCCGGTTCATCCGTCAATAAATTTGTAAAGCCGGCGGAGATCGGCGGACGTTGTGATGAAGATAAACCTCAGAGGAACCTGAACATGAACCTGACCAAATTTCTGATGGCTGGCGCCGTCGCATTCACTACCCTTGCTGCTCCGATGGCTCAGGCCAAGGACTGGAAGACTGTCACCATCACGCTCGAAGGCGCCTATGCGCCCTGGAACCTGACCAATCCGGACGGCACGCTCGGCGGTTTCGAGCCGGAGCTTGCCAAATATCTCTGCGATCACATGAAGGTCGAATGCAATCTCGTCGCCTCCGACTGGGATGGCATGATCCCGGCGCTCAACGCCGGCAAGTTCGACGTGATCATGGACGCGCTTTCGATCACCGAAGAGCGCAAGAAGATCATCGACTTCACCATTCCCTACGCCCATACCCACGCCGCTTTCGCGACGCTGAAGGATAGCCCGTTGGCAAACGCCGCCGGCACCGGCACGGTCGTCAAGCTCGATCCGGGTGCGACCGGCGTCAAGGAAGTCGAGGCGATGAAGGCCGCCTTTGCCGGCAAGACCATCGGCATCCAGGCCGCGACCGTCTATTCCAAGTTCATCTATGACAACTTCGGCGATGTCGCCACGGTTCGCGAGTACAAGACCGGCGCCGAGCGCGACCTCGATCTCGAAAGCGGCCGTATCGATCTGGTGTTCGACGATGCCGTCTATCTGATCTCGGCTTTCGAGAAGGCCAATGGCACGCTCGGCTTCACCGGCCCTGAAATCGGCGGCACGATCTTCGGCAGCGGCGAAGGCCTTGGCATCCGTCAGGCCGACACCGACCTGCGCGACATGTTCAACAAGGCTATCGAGGCAGCCCTTGCCGATGGCACGATCAAGACCCTGTCGATGAAGTGGTTCAAGACCGACGTTACTCCCTGATCCAAGTTTTGCCCGTCGCTTGCTATTTTGCGAGCGGCGGGCACACTTGCTGCGGCAGGCCGCCCTTTCGTTCGAGCGGCCTTCCACATCCACCTGATGATCGGGAAGCCGGCCCTGCCTGAAACGAGGGCGCCGGAAACGACGGGACGCCTGCGGCATGGCACTATTTCAAATGATCGGATTTGGCCCCACCGGCTGGGGCGGACTGCTTCTTCTGGCAGCCCTGATGACGCTCTGCGTCACGGCCGTCGCGCTGTTGATCGGCGCCATTCTTGGCTCGCTCGTCGCATGGGCGAAGCTGTCAGGCAGTAGGATAATGCGCACGCTCGGCGGCACATATACCACCGTCTTTCGCGGCGTTCCCGAACTGTTGATCATCTATCTCGTCTATTTCGGCGGATCGAGCGCAGTTACCGCCATCGGCACCGCAATGGGCTATGAGGGCTTTCTCGGCCTTCCGTCCTTCGCGGCCGGCGCTCTTGCCGTCGGCATCATTTCCGGCGCCTACCAGGCCGAAGTGTTTCGCGGCGCTTTCCTCGCCATACCCAAGGGCGAACTCGAGGCGGCGCAGGCCATCGGCATGAACCGGAGCTTGCGCTTCCGCCGCATCATCGGTCCGCAGGTCTTCCGCTTTGCCATTCCCGGCATCGGCAATGTCTGGCAGCTGAGCCTCAAGGACTCGGCACTGGTGTCCGTGACCGGTCTTGCCGATTTGATGCGGACCAGCCAGGTCGCCGCCGGTTCGACGCGGCAGCACTTCCTGTTCTTCATCGTCGGCGGCTGCCTCTATCTGATCCTCACCAGCTTCTCGGACCGCTTCTTCACCAGCGCCGAAAAGCGGGCCAATCGCAGCATGCCGACCAGCCTCGGCCAGGCCTGACTCAAGGAGCCGCGCGATGGACATCGCCTTCATGTTCGAGACCATGCAAACCCTGCTGGCCGCTCTGCCGACTACGCTGGCACTGTTTTCCCTCTCGATTTTCTTCGGCGGATTGCTGGCGCTCCTCATCGTCTGGATGCGGGTCAGCGGCAATACGATCGCCCGCAACTTTGCCAAGGGCTACATCTTCGTCTTCCGCGGCTCGCCGCTTTTGATCCAGATGTTCCTGATCTTCTACGGCCTCGGGCAGTTCGGCTTCATCCGCTACAGCTTCCTTTGGACGGCGCTGCGCGAACCCTTCGTCTGCGCCGTGCTGTCGCTGGCACTTTGTACGGCGGGTTATACCGCCGAAATCTTCCGCTTCGGCCTGCGCGCCATTCCGGCCAAGGAGATCGAGGCGGCCCGCTCGGTCGGCATGTCCGGCTTCCTGTTGACGCGCCGTATCCTCGCACCGATCGCCTTCCGCCATGCTCTGCCGGCCTATTCGACCGAAGTGGTGATGATGGTGAAATCGACGGCGCTTGCCAGCCTCGTCACCGTCTGGGAAGTCACCGGCGTTGCCCAGCGGCTGATTTCGCAGACCTACCGCACGATGGAAATCTTCCTCTGTGCCGCGATCATCTACCTCCTTCTGAATTTCATCATCCTGCAGGCCATGGCTCTGCTTGAATACAAGCTGACCCCGCACCGCCGCGCGGCGCCCCTCTTTCCGGTGCCGCAGCGATGACCCCTACGACCCTCAACCAGACTGGAACGACCATGGCAGGCACAACCCGGCTTTCCGTCCGCAACATCCGCAAGAGCTTCGGCACGCATGAGGTGCTGCGCGGCATCTCGCTCGAGGCCCGCGACGGCGACGTTATTTCGCTTCTCGGCGCCAGCGGTTCGGGCAAGTCCACCTTCCTGCGCTGTATCAATCTTCTGGAGATCGCCGATCATGGCGAGATTTCCGTCGATGGCGAGTTGATCCAGATGGAGCAGCGGGGCGGCAAGAACGTTCCGGCCAATCGCCGCCAGGTGGATCGCATCCGCTCGGAACTCGGCATGGTGTTCCAGTCGTTCAATCTCTGGTCCCATATGACCATTCTCGAAAACGTCATCGAGGGACCGGTGCATGTGCTCAAGCGCCCGCGCGCCGAGTGCATCGCCGAAGCCGAGGCTTTGCTGGAAAAGGTCGGCATCGTCGAGAAGCGCAATGCCTATCCGGCGCACCTGTCGGGTGGCCAGCAGCAGCGCGCGGCGATCGCCCGCTCTCTTGCAATGAAGCCGAAGGTCATGTTGTTCGACGAGCCGACTTCGGCTCTCGATCCGGAGTTGGTTGGCGAAGTGCTGCGCGTCATGCGGTCACTTGCCGAAGAAGGCATGACCATGCTGGTGGTCACCCATGAAATGAGCTTTGCCCGCAACGTCTCCAATCGGGTGATCTTCATGAAATCCGGCGAGATCGACAGCGACGGTGCGCCGGACGAACTGTTCGGCTCGGGCGGCTCGCCGAGCTTCCGCCAGTTCATCGGCAATTTCGGAGGCTGATCGTGCAGGATATCATGCTCGTAACGGCGCTCGACTGGCGCGCCGTGGCGGCGGTTGCCGATGGCGCAGCGCTTTCTCTTTCCGGCGATGCCCGTCAGAGGGTGGAGACGGCCAGTCGCATCGTTTCGGCAATTGTTGAAAGCGGCGTGCGTGCCTATGGCGTCAATACCGGCGTCGGCGCATTGGCCGATACTGTCGTCGATCGCCCCTCTCAGAGCCGCCTGTCGCGCAACATCATCCTTAGCCACGCCTGTGGCGTTGGTCCGTTGCTGGATGCGCGCGAGGTGCGCGCCATCATCGCGGCACAGATCGCCAATTTTTCGCATGGTCATTCCGGCGTGCGTCCGGCAATCGTGGAACTGTTGCAGGCATTTCTTAGCGAGGACTGCATTCCCGAGGTGCCATCCAAGGGATCGGCAGGATATCTCAGCCACAACGCCCATATCGCGCTGGTGTTGATCGGCGAAGGCAAGGCGCGGCTGAAAGGCAAGCCGGTTACCGGCGCCGAGGCGCTTAAAGCGATCAACACCGAGCCGCTGGTGCTGCAGGCCAAGGAAGGCTTGAGCCTCGTCAACGGCACCGCCTGCTCCACCGGGCTGGGGTCCGTGGCCTTGGCCCGGGCCGAGCGGCTGCTTGACTGGGCCGATGCCATTGCGGCACTGACGATCGAGGCACTCGGCTGCCAGATGACCGCCTTCGATGCGTCGGTGCTTGCCCTGCGCAAGTCCGCGGGGATCGAGAAGGTCGGCAAGACCCTGCGCGATCGTCTCGCTGGTAGCGGGCTGATCGACGCTGCCAAGGGTGCGCGGACGCAGGATGCCCTGAGCCTTCGTTCGGTCCCGCATGCCCATGGCGCCGGCTGGGATGTGTTCAATTTCGCGGGCTCGGTCGTCAATCAGGAACTGGCTTCGGTGACCGATAATCCGGCGGTCTCCGGCACGCCGGAAGCACCCATGGTATCGTCCGAAGCGCATGCCGTGGCGCCGGCTCTCGGACAGGCGCTGGATAGCCTCGCTGTCGCCATCGCCCAGATCTCGATGATGAGCGAGCGCCGCATCGACCGCCTTGTCAATCCGCTGGTGAGCGGTCTTCCGGCCTTTCTTGCCGTCGATCCGGGCGCAGGCTCCGGCTTCATGATCGCCCAATATACGGCAGCCGCTCTCGCTGCGGAAAACCGGCGTCTCGGCGCGCCGGCAAGCCTCGATGGCGGCGTCACCTCGGCGTTGCAGGAGGATTTCCTTGGGCATCCGACGGGGGCTGCCAACAAGCTGCTGGCGGTTCTCGACAATGCCGAGCAAATCCTCGGCATCGAGTTTGCCGCGGCCGCGCAGGCGCAGGATTTCAAGGCGGGTATCGCGCCGAGGGCGAAGGGCACCGATGCGCTTTATCGCCATATCCGTGCCGCTCTGCCAACCTATGCTGACGACCGGCCACTCGGCTGGGACCTGGAAAAGGCGCGCGATCTGCTGCGTGAATCTCCGCCACGTAGCATATGAAAATTCCTGAAAGGATACTGCCATGACCGCCCATTTCGACGTTGCTGTTGTCGGCCTCGGCGCCATGGGCAGTGCCGCCATCGCACATCTGGCGGCGCGGGGCGTGAAGGCGATTGGTATCGACGCCTATTACCCAGCGCATGCTCTGAGTTCCTCGCATGGCGACAGCCGGCTGATCCGGCTCGGCTATTTCGAGGACCCGTCCTATGTGCCGCTGTTGCAGCGCGCCTATGCCAATTGGCGGGCGCTGGAAGCGCGGTTGCGCGAGGACGTCCTGACGATCACCGGTGTCCTGCAGATCGGCAAGCCGGACAGCAAGATCGTTAGCGGCACGAAGAAAAGCTGCGCGCTACATAACCTGCCGCTGGAAACGCTTGATCCCGAGGAGATGCGCCGTCGCTTCCCGGTGTTTTCGCTGGACAACGACGAGATCGCCTTGCTCGATCCGCAGGGCGGTTATCTCCGGCCGGAAGTGGCCGTCATGGGCCATCTCAAACTTGCGGCCAGCGATGGCGCGGCCCTGCATTTCGGCGAGAAGGTCACGGCCATCGAGCCGGGCGATCACGGCGTAACCATTGTCTCGGATACCGGGCGTTACACGGCCGGCAAGGTCATCGTCGCAACAGGCTCCTGGATCGGCGAACTGGTGCCTGATCTTCGCGAACATGCTGTGCCGATCAAGCAGGTCGTCTCCTGGTACCAGCCCACCGATGGTTTCGTCACCATGCCGCAGCGCATGCCGGTCTTCATCCGTGACGAGGGGGAAAACGGTTCCTTTTTCGGCTTCCCGGCAATCGGCGTCGATGGTGTCAAGGTCGGCCGTCATGCGCATTTTCGCGAACCGATCGATCCGAACCAACCCAATCCGCCTGTTAATGACAGGGATACGGATCTGCTCGATAGTTTCATCCGACGCCGGTTACCGGCGGCTGCAGGTCTCCGTGTCCGCTCCACCACCTGCCGCTACACCATGTTGCCGAGCGAGGATTTTCTGCTCGACCTTTTGCCTGGCGACAAGCGCATCGTCGTGGCCTCGCCCTGTTCCGGCCATGGCTTCAAGTTCACCAGCGTCGTCGGCGAAATCCTTGCCGATCTGGCGCTGGACGGCGGCACGAGCCTGCCGATCGGTGCTTTCTCCTTTGATGCAATGAACCGGTTTCTGGCCGCACGGGCGGCTTGAACATGACGGCCCTCGCAAAGTACGTGCTCGTTCCGGCATCGGAAACTTTTCTCGGCCTACCGGCCACGGCGGAAGCCAAGAGGGGATCGGTTGCGATTTTCGGTGCCGTCCACGGAACGGCTTATTCCGATGCTAATCCGGAAGTTTCCGGCACCACGGCACCGGACGCAGTCCGTCGTGCCATCACCGCAGCGTCCGTTCATATCGATCATTGGGACTTCGATTTCGACGGGCCTCTTTTGAGCGATGGTGCGCTGGAAGTTATTGATCTCGGCGATGTCGTCACGAAACCGGACGACAATGCCGGTAATCGCGCCGCGATCGAAGCGGCGACACGGGATATTCGCGCGGCAGGCGCCATTCCTATCCTGATCGGTGGCGACGATTCGGCGGCGATTCCTTTCATGCGTGGTCTCTCTGATCTCGAAACCCTGCACATCCTCCAGATCGACGCCCATATCGACTGGCGCGACCGCATCGGTGACGAACCGCTCGGTTATTCCAGCACCATGCGCCGTGCCTCGGAACTCCCGTTTGTCCGCTCCATGACACAGGTCGGCATCCGCGCGGTCGGCAGCGCCCGCCTGGAAGAAGTTGACACTGCGAAAGCATGGGGGTCGCGACTGGTGACGGTCCGCCAGGCACGCGCGGTCGGTATGGCGGAAGTCGCGCGGGCTATTCCGCACGATGGCGCGCTGCTCATCCATATCGACGTCGATGCACTCGATCCGTCGATCTGCCCGGGCGTCAATGCGCTGTCGCCTGGAGGTCTATGGCTTGAGGAAGTGACGGATCTGATCGCCGCGGCCTTGGCCAGGCGGACGCTTGCCGGGTTTTCGATTGTCGAGTTCCAGCCAAGGAACGACATCAACGGCATGACGGCGACCGTCGTCGGCCGCCTGATATGCCACGTGCTTGGGCATCTCGCCCGAAAAGGTTAGCTTCAGCTCGCGTTGATGCGGATGAGATAGGCCTCTGTCGGCATGTCGGAGGTGATCAAGACGACGCCCTCGAGAACAGCGCAATCGAGCCGGCCGAGTTCTTCGGCATGGTTTCCGCTGTCGATCCGCACATTGCCGAGCGATAGAAGCATCGTGACGCCGCCTTCGGCATCCAGATGGTGCTGCCCTTCGACGATCCGCTTTTCGACCTGATGCGTCCATTGCCCGCGCCGGGTCATGACGTTCAGATCGACGATGGTACCAGATACCAGTCGCGCCGATGTCGGTGCATCGGCCGGGAAGGCAAGTGGATTAGATGCGTGCGTCAGCACGACGGGAGACCTTTCGGCGATGTCGAGTTCCATGCCTTCGCCTTCGAGGATCGACAGGTTGCGGTCGATACCGGCAAAGACGGAAAACGGCCCATCGCTGGCCACTGTCGCCATGCTGATACGCCAGCCGAAGGTGGCGAGATCGGCCTCCGGCGGAAACACCGCGATTTCCACGGTCTCGCCGCCACCGTTCTTCCATGACATGCGGCGGTAGTTTTCCGAGCGAAGAACTTGCATGGCCATTATCCCTAAAGGTCGGTTGCCTTTGTCGTGCGACGGCCTCGTTGGCAAAGCTGCAGCAGCCGCTAACATTCTACAGGGCTTCCCGGACCTCGTAAAACGCCGAGGTCCGGGATCGCGTGTTTTAGTTCCCGAGAATGCCCGGCAGACGCAGGCCCTTTTCCTTGGCGCAGTCGAGGGCGATATCATAGCCCGCATCGGCATGGCGCATGACGCCGGTTGCCGGGTCGTTCCAGAGGACGCGCGCCAGACGGCGGGCAGCATCGTCGGTGCCATCGGCGCAGATGACCACGCCCGAGTGCTGCGAAAAGCCCATGCCGACGCCGCCGCCATGGTGCAGTGACACCCAGGTGGCGCCCGATGCGGTGTTGAGGAGTGCATTCAGCAGCGGCCAGTCGGATACTGCGTCCGAGCCGTCCTTCATGGCTTCGGTCTCGCGGTTCGGCGAGGCGACGGAGCCTGAGTCGAGGTGGTCGCGGCCGATGACGACCGGAGCCGACAACTCGCCGTTCTTGACCATCTCGTTGAAGGCGAGGCCGAGACGGTGGCGATCGCCGAGGCCAACCCAGCAGATGCGTGCCGGCAGGCCCTGGAAGGCGATGCGTTCAGCCGCCATGTCGAGCCAGTTGTGCAGGTGCTTGTTGCCGGGGGTGAGTTCCTTCACCTTGGCATCGGTCTTGCGGATATCCTCCGGATCACCCGAGAGCGCTGCCCAGCGGAACGGGCCGATGCCGCGGCAGAACAGCGGGCGGATATAGGCCGGAACGAAGCCGGGGAAGGCGAAGGCGTTTTCGAGGCCTTCTTCCTTGGCGACCTGGCGGATGTTGTTGCCGTAGTCGAAGGTCGGAATGCCCATGTCTTGGAAGGCGATCATCGCCTCGACATGTTCGCGCATCGAGGCGCGGGCAGCCTTTTCGACGGCCTTCGGATCGCTTTCGCGCTTTTCCTTCCACTGCGCCATCGTCCAACCCTTCGGCAGGTAGCCGTTGATCGGGTCGTGAGCCGAGGTCTGGTCGGTGACCATGTCCGGGCGGATGCCGCGACGAACCATTTCCGGCAGGATTTCGGCGCAGTTGCCGAGCAGGCCGACGGACTTGGCTTCGCCGGCAGCGGTCCAGCGCTCGATCATTTCCATCGCTTCATCGAGGGTTTCGGCGCGCGCATCGACGTAACGGGTGCGCAGGCGGAAATCGATCGAGTCCGGGTTGCATTCGACGGCGAGGCAGCAGGCGCCGGCCATGACGGCCGCCAGCGGCTGAGCGCCGCCCATGCCGCCGAGACCGCCGGTCAGGACCCATTTGCCCTTGAGGTCGCCGTTGTAATGCTGGCGGCCGGCTTCGACGAAGGTTTCGTAGGTGCCCTGCACGATGCCCTGCGAACCGATGTAGATCCACGAGCCGGCGGTCATCTGGCCGTACATGGCGAGACCCTTCTTATCCAGCTCGTTGAAGTGGTCCCAGGTTGCCCAATGCGGCACAAGGTTGGAGTTGGCGATGAGCACGCGCGGCGCATCCTTGTGGGTGCGGAACACACCGACCGGCTTGCCGGACTGCACCATCAGCGTCTCGTCTTCGTTGAGATCGCGCAGCGTCGCGACGATCTTGTCGAAGTCCGCCCAGGTGCGGGCGGCGCGGCCGATGCCGCCGTAGACGACCAGTTCATGCGGGTTCTCGGCCACTTCCGGGTCGAGATTGTTCATCAGCATGCGAAGCGGCGCTTCGGTCATCCAAGATTTTGCGGTGAGTTCAGTGCCGCGGGCTGCGCGGACGTCGCGGATGTTGTGACGAGGATTGGTCATTTGGTTCCCCTTTTGGTGTGTGCCAGTGTCAGCGCCGTTGTTTCGATGCGCGTGAGAATGTCTTTGAGGTGAATGCGAAGCTTGTCCGTCTTGGCTTCGTCATAGGCGAAGGGCGGTCTTTCGGTGGTCAGATGCGTGGACTGCGCCAGTTCCATCTGGATTGCGTGCACGCCGGTTTCCGGTTGGCCGTAGTGGCGCGTCGTCCAGCCGCCCTTGAAGCGGCCGTTGAGGATGCTGGTGTAACCCTCGGCATTCAGGACGACATCGACCGCTGCGTTCTGGATGGCCGGATCGCAGGTCTTGCCGCTGTCGGTGCCGATGTTGAAATCAGGCAGCGTGCCTTCGAACAGGAACGGAATATCCGAGCGGATCGAATGGCAATCGTAGAGCACGGCGATACCATGGATCGCTTTCACGCGCTCGATCTCGGCCGCAAGTGCGGCGTGATAGGGCGCGTGAAAGTCGGCAAGCCGGGCGGCGATATCAGCCTCGGTCGGCTCTTCGCCGTCCTTCCAGACCGAGACGCCGTCGAAATCTGTGCCCGGAACGAGGCCTGTGGTGTTCTGGCCGGGATAGAGGCTCACCCCTTCAGGGTCGCGGTTGGCGTCGATGACATAGCGATGGAAGGTGGCGCGCACCGTGGTCACCTCTGGCAGCAGGCCATCATAGAGGTGATGGATATGCCAGTCGGTATCGGTCAGGAGCCGACCGGTGTCGTTCAGCCGCTCCCATATCGCCGGCGGAACATCGGTGCCGGTGTGCGGAAAGCCGAGAATGACGGGTGATGTACCCTGTTTGACTTCAAAGACGCTCATTCAAGCCTCCAATACCGGAAGAATGCCAGTGGAAACCGCAGCGTTCAGCCCGCCGGAGCCGATAAGGTCGCTCGCAGCCTTGAGGTCGGTCGCCATGTAGCGGTCGATCTCCAGCGTCGGGACGACCTTGCGGATGGCGGCGATAGCGTTGGTCAGCTCCGGGCTGGTGACGAGCGGTGCGCGGAAGTCAATGCCTTGGGCTGCCGTCAGCGCCTCGATGCCGACGATCGAAAACAGGTTGTCCGTCATCTGCAGCAGGCGGCGGGCGCCGTGGCATGCCATGGAGACATGGTCTTCCTGGTTGGCCGAGGTCGGGGTGGAATCGACCGAGGCCGGGTGCGACATCTGCTTGTTTTCCGACATCAGTGCGGCCGAGGTGACTTCGGCGATCATGAGGCCGGAGTTGAGGCCCGGCTTCTTCGCCAAGAATGCCGGAAGGCCATAGGAGAGCGCGGGATCGACCAGCAGCGCGATGCGGCGCTGTGAGATGGCGCCGATCTCGCAGATGGCAAGCGCAATCTGGTCAGCAGCGAAGGCGACGGGTTCGGCGTGAAAATTGCCGCCGGAGACGACGGAATTGTCGGAGAGCACCAGCGGATTGTCGGTGACCGCATTGGCTTCGATTTCCAGTGTCCGGGCAACGGAGCGCAACAGATCGAGGCAAGCGCCGTCGACCTGCGGCTGGCAGCGGATACAATAGGGATCCTGAACGCGCTCGTCGCCTTCGATGTGACTTTCGCGGATCACCGAGCCCTTCAGCAGGCTGCGCAAGGCAGCGGCGGCGTCGATCTGGCCCTTGTGGCCGCGCAGCGTATGGATATCGGGATGGAACGGTGCCGAGGAGCCCATGGCGGCATCGGTCGAGAGCGCGCCGGTGATCAGCGCGGACTGGGCAGCGCGGTGGGTGCGGAACAGGCCGGCGAGGGCCAGGGCAGTCGAAACCTGCGTGCCGTTGATCAGCGCCAGCCCTTCCTTGGCGGCCAGCACGACCGGAGTGAGGCCGGCACGTTCAAGAGCCGTTCGGCCGTCAAGCTGTTCGCCGTTGAAGAAGGCTTCGCCTTCGCCCATCATCACCGCTGCCATATGAGCCAGTGGCGCGAGGTCGCCGGACGCGCCGACGGAGCCCTTTTCCGGGATGACCGGGATGACGCCCTTTTCGAGCATGCCTTCGATCAGGCGGACGAGTTCAAGCCGGACGCCGGATGCGCCACGACCGAGAGAGACAAGTTTCAGCGCCATGATCAGGCGCACGATGTTTTCCGCCAGCGGCTGGCCGACGCCGCAGCAATGCGAGAGGATCAGGTTGCGCTGCAGGGTGGCGACGTCGCCGGCATCGATCTTGATGCTCGCCAGTTTACCGAAGCCGGTGTTGATGCCGTAGACCGGCGCATTGCCGGCGGCGATCTCGGCGATGCGGGCCGCGGCCTTCTCGATGCCCTTGTCGAAGGAGGGATCAAGCCGGGCCGGCTCTCCGGTCCAGTAGATGGTTTCGAGTGTCGAAAGCGGGACGAAGCCCGGCTGAAGAATAAGTGTCATGTGAAGTCCTCACCAATGCACGGGTCTCCCAACCGCGTGCCTTTAAATCAATGTCCGTTGCGGACGCGCGAATGCAGCGGGTTAAAGCCCATGCGGTAGACGAGTTCGGCCGGCCGCTCGATATTCCAGATGGCGAAATCGGCCCATTTCCCGGGTTCCAGCGTCCCCACTTCGTCGACCAGACCCAATGCGCGTGCCGCCTCCCGCGTCACGCCGGCGATGCATTCGGTGACCGTCATGTCGAACAGGGTCGCCGCCATGTTCATAGTCAGAAGCAGCGACGTCAGCGGCGAGGTGCCGGGGTTGTTGTCGGTGGCGATTGCCATCGCAACACCCGCCTTGCGGAACAGGCTGATCGGCGGCTTCTTCGTCTCGCGGATGAAATAGAAGGCGCCGGGCAGGATGACAGCCACGGTGCCGCTTTTTGCCATTGCTTGCGCGCCGGCTTCATCGGTGTATTCCAGATGATCGGCCGACAGCGCGCCATATTCGGCAGCAAGGGCTGCTCCGTGCAGATTGGAAAGCTGGTCGGCATGCAGCTTGACCGGCAGCCCGTGCGCCTTCGCCGCATCGAAAACCAGCCGCATCTCGCCGGTCGAAAAGGCGATGCCTTCGCAGAAGCCGTCGACCGCATCGGCCAGCCCCTCAGCGGCAATCGCTGGCAGCATTTCGCCGACGACCTTGGCAATATAACCGGCCTTGGCGCCCTTGAATTCCGGCGGCAGCGCATGGGCGCCGAGGAAAGTGGTGCGAACAGCCACGTCGCGCTCTTCGCCAAGGCGGCGCGCAGCGCGCAGGGCCTTCGCCTCGTTTTCGAGGTCGAGGCCGTAGCCGGACTTGATTTCGACGGTCGTCACGCCCTCGGCCATCAGGGCATCCAGGCGGGGAAGCGTCTGGCGCACAAGTTCGTCTTCGCTGGCTTCGCGCAGCGAACGCACCGAGGAAACGATGCCACCGCCGGCGCGCGCCACTTCTTCGTAGCTTGCGCCCGCGAGCCGCATTTCGAATTCGTTGGCGCGGTCTCCGGCATGAACCAGATGCGTGTGGCAATCGATCAGGCCGGGCGTGATCCAGCGGCCGCCGCAATCGATGACCTCTGAGGCGTTTTCAATGGAGAAAGGCAGGTCTGCTTCGCTGCCGGCATAGACGATGCGCCCGTCTTCGACGGCGATGACGCCGTTCTCGATGAGGCCGAGACCCGGCAAGGCAGGGTTCAAAGTCGCGAGCCGCGCGTTTCGCCAAAGGCGATCGCAAGCGGTTGGCCGGGACCCGTCTGGTGTCGATTTTATGGAAGACATCGTTTTCTAGCCTTTCCTTTTCGTGCTATTATGTATAGACATAAAGAAAATGAGCGCAAGTGATTTTTTTGTGGCGACAGTCAGGAAGGGATGAGGCCTTGACCAGCATTCATGTTAAATCGGCTCTGACGCCGGCGGGATGGCAGAAGGATGTACGGCTGACGATTGAGGGCAGCCAGATCGCCTCCGTCGAAACGGGCGTTGCAGCACAGGCGGGCGAAGAGCGCCATGATATTCTCGTGTCCGGCATGCCGAACCTGCACAGCCACGCATTCCAGCGCGGCATGGCGGGGCTTGCGGAAACGCGCGGACCCGGCGCCGACAGCTTCTGGAGCTGGCGCAATGTGATGTATCGTTTCGCCCTGTCGATGACGCCGGATCATGTCGAGGCCGTTGCCAGCCAGCTCTACATGGAAATGCTGGAAGCCGGCTTTTCCCGCGTCGGCGAATTCCATTATCTGCACCATGATATCGACGGCAGCCCCTATGCCGACATCGCCGAGATGGCGCAGCGCATTGCGGCGGCGGCTTCGCAGACGGGTATCGGTCTGACGCTGCTTCCGGTCTTTTATGCGCATTCGACCTTTGGTGGCGCCGCCCCGAACGAAGGACAGCGCCGTTTTATCAACACGGTCGGGAGCTTCGAGCGGCTTCTTGACGGCTGCCGCTCCGCGGTCAAGGCGTTGCCGAATGGGCGCGTCGGTGTGGCGCCGCACAGTTTGCGGGCGGTGACGCCGGAAGAATTGACGGCTGTCGTTGCGATGACGAAGGACGGGCCGATCCATATCCACGTGGCCGAGCAGGTCAAGGAAGTGGAGGACTGCATCGCCTGGTCCGGTGCGCGGCCGGTCGAATGGCTGCTCGACAATGCCGGGCTTGATGGTCGCTGGTGCCTGATCCACGCAACGCATATGACGGATGACGAGACCCGGCGTATGGCGCAAAGCAAGGCGATCGCCGGCCTTTGCCCGGTGACGGAGGCCAATCTCGGCGATGGCACGTTCAACGCGGTCGTGTTCGGCGAAGCGGGCGGAAAGTTTGGTATCGGTTCTGATTCCAATGTCCTGATCGGACTTCCCGACGAGCTTCGCCAGCTTGAATATTCGCAACGCTTGTTGCATCGCTCGCGCAACGTTCTAGCGGCTCCCGGTCAGTCGACCGGACGTGCCCTGTTTGACGGCGCGGTCGAAGGTGGCGGTATTGCCATGGCGGCCAAAACGGGAATCGCAGCCGGCAATCCGGCGGATTTCGTCAGTCTGCGGGCGCCGGACGGCGATCTCGCCGATGACGCGGCTCTCGATTCCTGGCTCTTTGCCAACGGGACGAAGCCCGACAGCGTCTGGGTGGCGGGTCGTAAACAGGTCGAAGGCGGGCGCCACTACAGGCGGGATGAGATATCCGCCCGGTTCCGCACAGTGATGCGCGAACTGCTGGCCTGAGAGGCTCAACTCGGCGCCCGCATCTTTTCCGGACAAGCGGCGCCGAATAATGTCTGCTAGGACCAGACAGGTTGTTGAAGGTGAGCGCGTGGTGAAATTGCAGGATGCCGATCCGGATGTTGAGACACCGCTTGCCGAAAGCGCAGGCGACCTGTCGCTGCATCAGCGCATCCTCGGCGATATTGAGGACCGCATCCTTTCGGGCGAATGGCCGCCGGGTTTTCGCATCCCGTTCGAGGTTGATCTGGCCGAGCAATACAAATGCTCGCGGATGACCGTGAACAAGGCACTGACGCAACTGGCGAAGACCGGACTGATCGAGCGGCGGCGCAAGTCGGGCAGTTATGTGACGCAACCACGCGCCCAGTCGGCGGTGCTTGAAATCCGCGACATCAAGCTGGAAGTTCAGTCTCTTGGCCTTGTCTATGGCTACAAGCTGATTGCAAAGACGCGCCGTCGCAGCACCGCCGATGACCGACAAAGGCTGGGCCTTGATGCTGCGACCTCCATACTGGAAGTGAACTGCACGCATTTCGGCGGCACTAGGCCGTTTTGCTTCGAGCAGCGCCTGATCAATCTGGCGGCCGTGCCGGATGCAGCGGCGGAAAGCTTCGACGTCGAAGCGCCCGGTCCGTGGCTTTTGAACCGGGTGCCGTGGAGCGCTGCCGAACATACTATCCGGGCCATCGCCGCTGATGAAGCGGTCGCAACGGCGCTTGGGATCGCAATCGGCACACCCTGTTTGACCGTCGAGCGGCGCACTTGGAGCAATGGTTCCTACGTCACCCATGTGCGCCTGATCTATCCGGGCGAACGGCATGCGCTCGTCGCCAATTTTACGCCGTCGCAGCCTAAATAGGGAAAGAGCGGCGGACCAACGCCGCTCCCGTTGTTCCTACTTCTTCGGCTTTGCGCCGGAGAGCTTGGGAACTTCCTTCTGGGTGGTAGCGGCGAAAGGGGTGGCTGCCTTGGCTGCAACCTTGTCTTTCTTCGGCTTCCTGGTTTCCTTGTTGCTTTTCACTTGTCCTTTGGCCACGGCGCTATCCTCCTGCGAAAATGAAAATCCGCGAACGCAATGCGCCGCTTATCGGCTGCATCTCGTTCTGCGAATAGCGCAAACATGGACGATGCGTTGCTTCGAGACAATCGGAAAGTTGGCAGGAAAGCGTCGCTTTGCAACGCGGCCTGCCTAGCGAGCCGTTTTCGCGTCCACGCCGAACTCGAGGCTCATCTGGATGAGTTCGTCCCACAGGCTTTCGGCAAAACCGCGCAGGACGAGAAGTTCGAAACTCTCCGTACCGGTCCGCGTGATCATAGCCGAGATATGGCCGATCAGCGTCATGGCCGAATGACCAACGGGAAAGCTCGTCTGTTCAAGATCGACAGCAGTGCCCTTGGCAAGAACAGGCCCGACGGATGCGCCGGTGATGCCGATGCGTACGCGGCCATGGCTCTGATCGGCGATGGATGCGCTGCCGGTGAGTGAGGACGCCTTGATGGCAACCTCAACGGCGGAAAGCGGCGCATCGCCAACGACGAACCATTGTCCGGGGCCATAGGGGCGCACAGCATGGGAGCCGCCGTCGCCGACCTGCGAAATCACCCCCCCGATATCGCCGCTTGCCTGCGCGGCGAGGACGTGGAGCACATGGCCTTCGGGCAGGGCGGTCAGGGTAATCCTGCCGACCGTTGACGAGGAACCAAAGGAGCCGGACTTGGCACCCGCGAGGGCAGGGCGGTGGAGAAGCGCAAAATCAACCATGGAGCTTTCCGTTTTCCGGATCGAAGAAGACCGGGCTGCAGAGCACGGCCTTGGTGTATTCGTTTTTCAGGTCATTCCAGACGGTGACATGCTCGCCATGCCGCTTCGGCCCATGCTTGACCAGGGCGAGGCCAATGGTCGAGCCGAGGTTGGGCGAATAGCAACTGGAGGAGACGTAACCCTGATCGTTCTCCAGCGATGGCGTGGCACCATCGGACAGGATGTGCGATCCGGTCTTGAAGGTGGTCGCCGGATCGAGCGGCTTGACGCCGACGAGCGACAGCCGGTCGTCCGCAACCATGCCTTCGCGCGCCAGCATCGCCTTGCCGATGAAATCCGGCTTGGTCGTCGAGACCATTTTCGCAAAGCCGAGATCGGCGGGAATGACCGTGCCGTTGATTTCGGAATGGGTGACGTGACCCTTTTCGATGCGCATGACGCCGAGCGCCTCGACACCATAAGGGCAGATGCCATGGGGCTTGCCCGCTTCCATGATCGCATCAGCAATCGCTTCACCGTAGCCGGCGGGAACTGCCAGTTCGTAGGCCAGTTCGCCGGAGAACGAGATGCGGAACAGGCGCGCGGTGAGCTTGCCGCCGCAAAGCGAAACTTCCTTGGCTCCGAGGAACGGGAAGGCTGCGTCGGAAATATCCTCGTCGACCAGCGTCTGCAGGATGGTGCGCGATTTCGGCCCGGCGACGGCGATCTGCGCCCACTGGTCCGTCGAGGAGGCGAACTGCACGTCGAGATCGGGCCAGAGTGCTTGGGCGCAGAATTCCAGATGGTTCATTACGCCGGCCGCATAGGCGGTCGTCGTCGTCATGAAGAAGTGGTTTTCGCTGAGGCGGCTGGTCGTGCCGTCGTCATAGATCATGCCATCTTCGCGCAGCATCAGGCCGTAGCGTGCCTTGCCGACAGGCAGCTTCAGGAAGGCGTTGCAATAGACGCGGTTGAGGAATTCGGCTGCGTCCTTGCCGAAGATCTCGATCTTGCCGAGCGTCGAGACATCGCAGATGCCGGCGTTTTTGCGCACATTGAGCACTTCGCGATCGACGCTTTCGCGCCACGTCGTTTCGCCGGTCTTGGGGAACCAAGAGGAGCGGTACCAGAGGCCGGTTTCGACGAAGATGGCGCCGTTCTTCTTTGCCCAGTCGTGCAGCGGCGATTTGCGCACCGGCTGGAAGTGCTTGCCCTTGGAGGCGCCGGTCAGCGCGCCGAAGGAGAGCGGCGTATAGAACGGGCGGAACGTCGTGGTGCCGACATCGGCGGGCGAGACCTTTCGCGCTTCGGCGAGAATACCGATGGCGTTGATGTTGGACAGTTTGCCCTGGTCGGTCGCCATGCCGTTGGTGGTGTAGCGCTTGGCAAGTTCGACATGGCCGTAGCCCTCGCTGACAGCGAGGCCGAGGTCCTTGAGGTGGACGTCGTTCTGGTAGTCGACGAAGGCCTTGCCCTTTGCGCCGCGCACATACCAGAGCGGCTTGGCGACGGTGGTCGTGTCGATTGCCGTGACAAAGGCGGGCGCGGCATTGGAAAAGCCGATGGCTTGCAGCGCGCGTGCGGCTTTCTCGCCACCATCGGCCAGGCAGGCTTCGAGCGAGCCGACGCCTGCCGCCGAACCGGCGATGGTCAGGCCATCCTGTGTTTCCGGAGCGAGGAAGGCAGCTTTGGCATCCGACCAGATGGGCTTTGCGCCACGATGGCAGGCGAGATGGATGATCGGGCTCCAGCCGCCGGACATGGCCAGAGCGTCGGCGTTGATCGTTATCGGCGCACCATCCTTGAGGACGGTGACGCTGGTGAGGGCCTTGCCGCCCTTGGCATCCTGCACCATGGCGCTGGGGAAGACACGCGCGCGACCGCTCCAGGATGAAGCGCCGGCGCGGGCATCGACGATGGCGGTGACGTCTAGACCAGCCGCTTCGAGATCGGTTGCCGTTCTGTAGCCGGATTCATCATTGGTAAAGATCACGGTCTCTTTGCCGGGGGCGACGGCCTGCCGGTTGAGATAGGAGCGCATGGCGCCGGCCATCATGACACCCGGAATGTCGTTACCGCCGAAAACCAGTGGCCGTTCTTCCGCACCGGAGGCGAGGATCGCGTGTTTGGCGGCGATGCGCCAGATGCGTTCGACCGGCCGGTTCGGGTCGACCGTGGCCGTATTTTTCTGCACGCTCTCGACGGCACCGAAGACATTGCCGTCATACCAGCCGAAGACGGTGGTGCGCGAGAAGATGCGGATGTTGGGTAGGCTGGTCAGTTCGGCAAGCGTTTGCACCAGTAGATCGCCGGCGGATTTGTCACCGACCACTGCAGTTTCGGACAAGAGCGAACCGCCCGGCTCAAACCATTCATCTGCGAGGATGACGCGAGCACCGGCGCGACCGGCGGTGAGCGCGGCGGCGAGACCGGCCGGGCCGGCGCCGATCACCAACAGGTCGCAATGCGCCCAGCATTTTTCATAACTGTCCGGATCGGGCTCGTAGGTCGCGCGGCCAAGGCCTGCCGCCTTGCGGATGATCGGCTCGTAGACCTTTTCCCAGAAGGCCGCCGGCCACATGAAGGTCTTGTAGTAGAAGCCAGCGCCGAGGAAAGGCGAGAGCAGGCTGTTGATGGCGCCGAGGTCGAAATCGACGGAAGGCCAGCGGTTCTGGCTCTTGGCGGCGAGGCCGCTGTAAAGCTCAACCAGCGTGGCGCGGGTATTGGCTTCGGTGCGTCCGCCTTCGCCGATCGTCACAAGGGCATTGGGTTCAGCAGCGCCAGCCGTCAGAATGCCGCGCGGGCGATGGTACTTGAAACTGCGGCCGACAAGCTGGCGGCCATTGGCGAGAAGCGCAGAGGCCAGCGTGTCGCCGGCAAGACCCTGCATCGGCTTGCCGTCAAAGGTGAAATCGAGCGGCTTGGTGCGGTCGACGCGGCCGCCCTTGGAGAGACGGTAGGAACTCATGCGGTTTCTCCCTGCGCCGCAGCGTCCGTGACGGCGTATACCGCATGGGTGACCGTATCGCGCTCAACGATGAGCCAACGGCGGCAGCCGGATGTGTGATGCCAATGTTCCCTATGCCGGCCGCGCGGATTGTCGCGCAGGTAGACGTAGGCGTACCAGGCGTCCTCACCGGCATCCGGTACCGGGCGGGTTATGCCGGCATCGCCGCGAACGGTGAATTCTTCCTTGGGGCGCGGCCCGCAATGGGGGCAGGCGATCAGGCTGGCCATATAAAGTCCTCAATGCAGATTGGGTTGCGAGCCGACGCCCTTTTCATCGATCATCCTGCCGCGCGCGAAGCGATCGAGGCGGAAGGCTCGGCCCGTCTCATGCGGCTCGTTTTTGGCGATCAGATGGGCGTAGCAGAAGCCGGAAGCGGGCGTGGCCTTGAAGCCGCCGTAACACCAGCCGGCGTTCAGGTAGAGATTATCGATATGGGTGCGGTCGATGATCGGCGAGCCGTCCATGCTCATGTCCATGACGCCACCCCAGGAGCGCAGTACCCGGACGCGGGACAGGGCCGGGATCATCGCGACGCCGGCCTCGGCGACATGCTCAACGGTCGCCAGATTGCCGCGCTGGGCGTAGGAGTTGTAGCCATCGATATCGCCGCCGAAAACGAGGCCGCCCTTGTCGGACTGGGAGACGTAGAAATGTCCGGCGCCAAAGGTGACGACATTGTCGATGAAGGGCTTCAGCCCCTCCGAGACGAAGGCCTGCAGCACATGGCTCTCGATCGGCAGCTTCATGTCGACCATGTCGGCAACTGAGGTGGAGTTGCCCGCTGCCGCCAGCGCCAGCTTGCCGCAGCCGATGAAACCCTGGCTGGTATCGACGCCCACCACGCGGCCGTTTTCGCGGCGAATGCCGGTGACTTCGCAATTCTGGATGATATCGACACCGCGCGTGTCGGCGCCGCGCGCATAGCCCCAGGCAACAGCGTCATGCCGCACCGTGCCGCCGCGCTTCTGCATAAGCGCGCCCTGGATCGGGAAGCGGGCATTGTCGAAATCGAGGAAGGGCAGCATCTGGCGCACCGCGTTGCGATCGAGCAGGTCGGCATCGACGCCGTGCAGGCGCATGGCATTGCCGCGCCGTGTATAGGCGTCGCGCTGGGCGTCGGAATGATAGAGGTTGAGCACGCCGCGCTGCGAGACCATGGCGTTGAAGTTGAAATCCTGCTCCAGTCCTTCCCAGAGCCTCATCGACAATTCGTAGAACGGGTTGTTACCCTGCAGCAGATAGTTGGAACGGATGATCGTCGTGTTGCGGCCGACATTGCCGGAGCCGATATAGCCCTTTTCCAGCACCGCGACATTGGTGATGCCGAACTCCTTGGCGAGATAATAGGCGGTGGAAAGACCGTGCCCGCCGCCACCGACGATGATCACATCGTAGCGGCTTTTCGGAACCGGGCTGCGCCACGCAGGCTGCCAGCTCTTGTTGCCGCGCAGGGCATTCAGAAAAACGGAAAAGGCGGAATAGCGCATGATCGATTCACCGTGAGAACTGGCAACGATCATGACAGGATTGTTTTTCATCACTTGCACAAAAGGGACGTATCAAGCCATAAATAGGACATGGCGGCGGAAGACCTCAAGAACGTGCAAAAGATCGGCTTTATCCTCATTCCGGGTTTTGCGTTGATGTCCTATGCGTCGGCGATCGAGCCGCTGCGCGCGGCCAATCTTCTGGCCGGCAAGGAAATCTACGGCCTGTCGTCGCATACGCCGGACGGTAGCATGGCGCTGACGTCGTCCGGCATTCCCGTTCCCTCGCAGGCGCTTCCCAGGCGTGGATCCGGCCTGCACACGGTCTTCGTCTGCGCCGGCGGTTCTCCGGTGGATTGGAACCTGCCTGCGGTTCTCGCCTGCTTGCGGCAGTTGGCGCGCGAGGGTGTTCGTATCGGCGGCATTTCGGGCGGACCTTATCTGATGGCGGCGGCGGGCCTGCTCAAAGATCGCGATTTTACGATCCACTGGGAGCACGCGCCGGCTCTGATGGAGGCTTTTCCGGATCTTTTGCCGCGGCAGGCCCGGTATGTCCTCGATGGCAATCGCATCAGCTGTGGCGGGGGTGTCGCGCCGCTCGACATGATGCATGCCCTGATCTCCGAGCGCATGGGATCGGATTTCGCCCGCCGGGTCAGCGACTGGTATCTTCATACCCACGTGGAAGCCTCCGGTGCGCCGCAGCGGGGGGCGATGGCCGAGCGCTACGGGGTCAACCATCCCGGGCTTCTTGCGGTTCTCGAAAAGATGGAGGCGACGATCGAGGCGCCGCTTGACCGGCAGGCCATGGCCGCCTTGGCCGGAATGTCGCCGCGTCACCTGGATCGTCTGTTCTCGCGGCTCATGCAGTCGTCCTTCCTGGCGGAATACCGCAAGCTCAGGCTAAACCACGCGCGGCGCCTGCTGCTGCAAAGCCCGCTTTCAATCTCAGAAATCGCTTTTGCCACAGGCTTCTCCAGTGCCGGTCATTTTGCGCGCAGCTACCGGGCGGCTTTCGGAGAGGCACCGCGGCAAGGTCGGCAAGCTGCTGCGAGCTTGGCCGCAGACTAATTTCTTCCCGGTTGAGAAAATTTCACTCTCAGGATAGGCTTCGATTTAAGGATATGCTGAAGCAAGGACGGCCGGGCGTGGCAAAGAAAACAGTTGAAATCGATATCGGCCGAACGACGGACGACGAACGGCCGGCGCTGAAGGCCGCTTTCTCTCAGGATCCGCATGCGCTGCGAGAGCCCAAGGAAAACAATCTCGAAATCGCCATCGGCCACGAAGTCCGCGCCTTCCGCAAGAAGCTCGGCATAACCGTCACCGACCTTGCCACCGCCACCGGCATTTCGCTGGGTATGCTGTCGAAGATCGAGAACGGCAATATCTCTCCATCCCTGACGACGCTGCAATCCCTTTCACGCGCGCTCGGCGTGCCGGTCACGGCCTTCTTCAGGCGCTACGAGGAGGTGCGCAATGCCGTTTTCGTCAAGGCAGGCGAAGGCGTGGAACTGGAGCGGCGCGGCACGCGCGCCGGGCATCAATATAATCTGCTCGGCCATATCGACAACAACACGGCCGGCGTCATCGTCGAGCCCTACCTTATTACCCTGACGGCCGATTCCGATACGTTCCCGGCCTTTCAGCACGAAGGCATGGAGTTTCTCTATATGCTGGAGGGCGAGGTCGTGTACCGCCACAGTGACCGGCTCTTCACGATGCAGCCGGGCGACAGTCTGTTTTTCGATGCCGATGCGCGCCATGGGCCGGAGGAACTGGTGAAACTGCCAATCCGCTATCTGTCGATCATCTCCTATCCACAGACCCGAGGTGGAATTTCCTGACATTGCAGCACACAAATCTTGCTTTAAAAGAAAATAACTTTCTTCTCAGTTGAAATTCGAAACGGCAGCTGCTATCCCTCTTTTCAGCAACGAAACGAAGGATTGTCCCCATGTGCGGAATTGTCGGATTGTTTTTGAAGGACAAGTCACTGGAGCCGAAACTGGGCGCCATGCTGTCCGATATGCTGGTCATCATGACCGACCGCGGCCCCGACAGTGCCGGTATCGCGATCTATGGCGCACCATCCGATGGCCGCGCAAAAATCACCGTCCAGTCTGCCAAGCCAGCGACTGATTTTGCGGGGCTTGAAGCGCTGCTGAAGCCCGCCGATGCCAGCGTTGCCGTAGAGCTCAAAAGCACGCATGCGGTTATCGAAGCCGATGCAAAGCACGCTGCGGCGGTGCGCGAACTGCTCGCGGAGGCGCGGCCGGAAATTCGCGTCATGGGTTCGGGCGACAGCGTTGAAATTTATAAGGAAGTCGGGCTGCCGAAGGATGTGGTTTCCCGTTTCGGCATTCGCGAGATGGGTGGCACGCATGGCATCGGCCATACCCGCATGGCAACGGAATCGGCTGTCACCACGCTCGGTGCGCACCCGTTCTCGACCGGTGCCGACCAGTGCCTCGTGCACAACGGTTCGCTCTCCAACCACAACAACCTGCGCCGCGAACTGGTGCGCGAAGGGATGACCTTCGAGACGCAGAACGACTCGGAAGTCGCCGCCGCCTATCTCACTGCCGAGATGGCCAAGGGCAAGGATCTGGGGCAGGCGCTGACCAGCGCGCTCGATGATCTCGACGGCTTCTTCACTTTCGTTGTCGGTACCAAGTCCGGCTTCGGCGTGGTGCGCGATCCGATCGCCTGCAAGCCGGCCGTCATGGCCGAAACCGATCAGTATATCGCCTTCGGCTCCGAATACCGCGCGCTCGTCAACCTGCCGGGCATCGAAGACGCCCGCGTCTGGGAGCCGGAGCCCGCCACCGTCTATTTCTGGGATCACGAGAAGGCTGCCTGACCATGGACCTCAGCGTAAAACGAGAAAGTCTGGAAGCAATGCGCGTCTTCGACCTTGCCACCATGCCGCTGCGCGAACTGAACAGCGCGCTGCATAATATTGCCCCCGGCGCCAACGACACGAATTTCGAAGTCGTCAACCCGCGCGGCAGCCACTCCGTCGCAGCCGGCATTGACCAGCCGGTCACCGTCGAGGTGCGCGGCAGTGTCGGATATTATTGCGCCGGCATGAATGACGGCGGTTCCGTGACCGTCCATGGATCAGCCGGTCCGGGCGTCGCGGAAAACATGATGTCGGGAACGGTTGTGATCGAGGGCGATGCCAGCCAGTATGCGGGCGCAACCGGCCGCGGTGGCCTGCTCGTCATCAAGGGCAATGCGGCCTCGCGCTGCGGCATCTCGATGAAGGGCATCGACATCGTCGTGCACGGCAATATCGGCCATATGTCGGCCTTCATGGGCCAGTCCGGCCATCTGGTGGTGCTTGGCGATGCCGGCGATGCGCTGGGGGATTCGCTCTACGAGGCCAAGCTGTTCGTGCGCGGTGACGTGAAGAGCCTTGGTGCCGACTGCATCGAGAAGGAACTGCGTTCCGAGCATATCGAAAAGCTCGCCGAGTTGCTGGCGAAGGCAGGCATTACCGACGTCAAGCCGACGGAATTCAAGCGTTACGGCTCGGCCCGCAAGCTCTACAATTTCAACATCGATAACGCTGACGCGTACTAAGGCAGGGACCTATAGATGAGCTATCACAACCCATATACCCCGCCGCGCAAGTCAGCGACCTTCGACGATTATACGCTGGCGGAAATCCGCCGTGCGGCGGCGACCGGCATCTATGACATTCGCGGCGCCGGCACCAAGCGCAAGGTTCCGCATTTCGACGACCTGCTGTTCCTCGGTGCTTCGATCTCGCGCTACCCGCTCGAAGGCTATCGCGAGAAATGCGATACGACCGTCGTTCTCGGTTCTCGCTTCGCCAAGAAGCCGATCACGCTGAAAACGCCGATCACCATTGCCGGCATGAGTTTTGGCGCGCTGTCAGGCAATGCGAAGGAGGCGCTCGGACGCGGTGCGACGATTGCAGGCACCTCGACTACCACCGGCGATGGTGGCATGACGGATGAAGAGCGCGGCCATAGTCAGACGCTCGTCTATCAGTATCTGCCGTCCCGCTACGGCATGAACCCCAAGGACCTCCGCCGCGCCGACGCGATCGAGGTCGTGGTCGGCCAGGGCGCCAAGCCCGGCGGCGGCGGCATGCTGCTCGGCCAGAAGATTTCCGACCGCGTTGCCAACATGCGCAACCTGCCCAAGGGCATCGACCAGCGCTCGGCCTGCCGCCATCCCGACTGGACCGGCCCGGACGATCTGGAAATCAAGATCATGGAACTGCGCGAAATCACTGATTGGGAAAAGCCGATCTATGTGAAGGTCGGCGGCGCGCGGCCCTACTATGATACCGCGCTTGCAGTGAAGGCGGGTGCCGACGTCGTGGTGCTCGACGGCATGCAGGGCGGCACGGCCGCGACGCAGGACGTCTTCATCGAGAATGTCGGCATGCCGACGCTCGCCTGCATCCGTCCCGCCGTCCAGGCGCTGCAGGATCTCGGCATGCACCGGAAGGTCCAGCTGATCATTTCCGGTGGTATCCGCTCGGGCGCCGATGTGGCGAAAGCGCTGGCGCTTGGCGCCGATGCGGTTGCGATCGGTACGGCAGCGCTCGTTGCCATCGGCGACAACGATCCGCATTGGGAAAGCGAATACCAGAAGCTCGGCACCACTGCGGGCGCCTATGACGACTGGCATGAAGGCAAGGACCCGGCCGGTATCACGACGCAGGATCCGGAGCTGATGAAGCGCCTCGATCCGGTCGCAGCCGGCCGCCGGCTGGCCAACTACCTCAAGGTGATGACACTCGAAGCCCAGACCATTGCGCGTGCCTGCGGCAAGAACCACCTGCATAATCTGGAGCCGGAGGACCTCGTCGCGCTGACGCTCGAGGCGTCCGCCATGGCGCAGGTGCCGCTCGCCGGTACCAGCTGGATCCCGGGCAAGGGAGGCTTCTAAACCGACATATCTTTGGCCGTTGCCTGATCTCCCAAGACAGGCGGCGGCCTTTCCACGAAAAAGTGTCTGAATAATCCAAAGGGGAACACAGTGACACTCGATCTTGCTACCTTTGCCAAGGACCGTGGCATCAAATATTTCATGATCAGCTATACCGACCTGTTCGGTGGCCAGCGGGCAAAGCTCGTTCCGGCCGAGGCGATCGCCGACATGCAGAAGGACGGTGCAGGCTTTGCAGGCTTTGCCACCTGGCTCGACCTCACCCCCGCCCATCCGGACCTCTTTGCGCTGCCGGATGCTTCCTCCGTCATCCAGCTCCCCTGGAAGAAGGACGTTGCCTGGGTCGCGGCAGACTGCGTCATGGAAGACAAGCCTGTGGAACAGGCGCCGCGCGTGATGCTGAAAAAGCTGATCGCGGAAGCCGCCAAGGAAGGCCTCCGGGTCAAGACCGGCGTCGAACCGGAATTCTTCCTGATCTCCCCGGATGGCGCCAAGATTTCCGACGAGTTCGATACGGCCGAGAAGCCCTGCTACGACCAGCAGGCCGTCATGCGCCGCTACGATGTGATTGCCGAAATCTGCGACTACATGCTCGAACTCGGCTGGAAGCCCTACCAGAACGACCACGAGGATGCGAATGGCCAGTTCGAGATGAACTGGGAATATGACGATGCGCTGCAGACGGCCGACAAGCACTCCTTCTTCAAGTTCATGGTCAAGTCTGTTGCCGAGAAGCATGGTCTTCGCGCAACCTTCATGCCGAAGCCCTTCAAGGGCCTGACAGGCAACGGCTGCCACGCCCATATCTCCGTCTGGGATCTCGAAGGCAAGACGAATGCGTTTGCCGACAAGGAGATGCCATTCGGTTTGTCCGCCAAGGGCAAGACCTTCCTCGGCGGCATCATGAAGCATGCCTCGGCGCTCGCCGCCATCACCAATCCGACCGTCAATTCCTACAAGCGCATCAACGCGCCACGCACGATTTCCGGTGCGACCTGGGCGCCGAATTCCGTCACCTGGACGGGCAACAACCGCACCCACATGGTCCGCGTTCCAGGCCCCGGCCGGTTCGAACTGCGTTTGCCGGATGGTGCGGTCAATCCCTATCTGCTGCAGGCGATCATCATCGCGGCGGGCTTGAACGGCATCAGGCACAATGCCGATCCGGGCCGTCACTACGACATCGACATGTACAAGGAAGGCCACACCGTCACCGACGCGCCGCGCCTGCCTTTGAACCTGCTCGATGCGCTCAGGGAATACGACAAGGATGAAGAGCTGAAGGCGGCTCTCGGCAAGAGTTTCTCAAGCGCCTACCTGAAGCTCAAGCATCAGGAATGGAACGCCTACGCGTCGCAATTCACCGAGTGGGAGCGGCAGACGACGCTCGACATCTGAGCGCCTGGCCAGGTTCCAAGAGCAGAAGAGACGGCATGGCCTGTTCCTGCTATCCGATGTCGCTAAACGGATGGACGGACGGGCCGACGCCGCGCTAGCTTCCGTTCCACGATGCTGGGCCGGGAGGGCCAGCCAAGACCTCAAAGTGAGAGACTTAAGACCATGAAGAGCTATGTGCTGACTGTTTCGTGCAAATCCACCCGCGGCATCGTCGCGGCGATCACCGGTTACCTTGCCGACGAGGGCTGCTACATCACCGACAGTTCGCAGTTCGACGACTTGGAGACCGGCCTGTTCTTCATGCGGCTGACCTTCATCAGCCAAGAGGGCGCCTCGCTCGACAAGCTGACGGCCGGTTTCGAGGCGGTGAAGACGCGTTTCGGCATGGTGGCGGATATCCTCGACAGCGAGCACCGGATGAAGGTGCTGCTGATGGTGTCGCGCTTCGGCCACTGCCTCAACGACCTGCTCTATCGCTGGAAGATCGGTGCCCTGCCGATCGATATCGTCGGCGTCATCTCCAACCATTTCGACTACCAGAAAGTCGTCGTCAATCACGACATCCCCTTCCACCACATTCCGGTGACCAAGGCCAACAAGCCACAGGCCGAGGCTCGGATCATGGACGTGGTCGAGCAGACCGGCACCGAACTGATCGTGCTCGCTCGCTACATGCAGATCCTGTCGGATTCCATGTGCCAGAAGATGTCGGGCCAGATCATCAACATCCACCACTCGTTCCTGCCATCGTTCAAGGGCGCCAACCCCTACAAGCAGGCCTATGAGCGCGGCGTCAAGCTGATCGGCGCGACGGCGCACTACGTCACCGCCGATCTCGACGAAGGCCCGATCATCGAGCAGGACATTGCCCGCATCACCCATGCGCAGTCGGCCGAGGACTATGTCTCGATCGGCCGCGACGTCGAAAGCCAGGTGCTGGCGCGCGCCGTGCATGCCCACATCCACAACCGCACCTTCATCAACGGCAACCGCACCGTCGTCTTCCCGGCAAGCCCGGGCAGCTATGCCTCGGAGAGAATGGGCTGATTCCAGGCCGCTCCGCAGCATTTTTTCCGGCTGTACCCGCATCCCCGAAAGCTCCGTGCTTTCGGGGATGCTTTGTTTTTATCGGTCCTTTTTGGGGACCGATCAGGCTGAACACTTTGTTTAGTCAAGCAGAAATCCATTTCGCCCCGATCCCATCCATTTGTGATGCAGCGCAGCGGTTGCGGTGCAGCAACGATTGTCTCTTGTCATGTTGAGTAAATTGGATATCACTAAACATATTGCTCAACACGGCGGAGTGAGGCCGGCTGGGCGAAGGGCGGGGAGCTCAATGGAATTTTGAAGTTCGATGCGGCCCCCGACAGGTGACGATGGCGCCGGTGTATTTCTCCTGTGACGGGGACGCGCAGCCTGCGCAAAAGCAGTCGGAATTCCCGAAGACGGCGTGGTGCCGGCTTCTGTATCTGGGAGGAATACATGCGGAAAATCACCAAGGCCCTTTTGGGGGCAACAACGGCTCTGACGATCTCGGCGGCCCTGCCGTCCGTGTCTCAGGCTGCGGAACTGACCTTGTGCTGGGCGGCCTGGGATCCGGCCAATGCGCTGGTGGAACTGTCCAAGGATTTCACGGCCCAGACGGGCACGGAGATGAAGTTCGAATTCGTACCGTGGCCCAATTTCGCCGATCGCATTCTCAACGAACTGAACTCCGGCGGCAAGCTCTGCGATCTCCTGATCGGCGACAGCCAGTGGCTCGGCGGCTCTGCCGAGAACGGTTATTACGTCAAGCTCAACGATTTCTTCGACAAGGAAGGCATCAAGATGAGCGACTTTGCCGAAGCCGCCGTCAACGCCTATGCCACCTGGCCGAAGGGAACGCCGAACTATTGGGCGCTACCGGCCATGGGCGACGCCAATGCCTGGTTCTATCGCAAGGACTGGTTTGCCAAGCCGGAAATCCAGGCGGAATTCAAGACGGCGACCGGCCGCGACCTGACCGTGCCGGCAACCTGGGCCGAACTGATCGAAACAGCGAAGTTCTTCAACGGCAAGGAGATCGACGGCAAGAAGGTCTATGGCGCGGCGATCTTCACCGAGCGCGCGTCTGAAGGCATTACCATGGGGATTACCCAGGCGCTCTATGCCAACGGCTTCAAGTATGAGGCGACGCCCGGCAAATACGATATGGACGGCGCCGTCAATTCACCCGACGCGGTAAAGGGCCTTGAGGAATACAAGGAACTCTACAAGTGCTGCACGCCTCCAGGCTACACCGACGCCTACATGGGCGAAACGCTGGATGCCTTCAAGTCAGGCCAGGCGGCGATGGCGATGAACTGGTTCGCCTTCTTCCCCGGCCTCTACAAGGACGAGAATGTCGGCGGTGACAAGATCGGCTTCTTCGTCAATCCGAAGGGGACGACGGCGGCATCGACGCTCGGTGGACAGGGGATTTCGGTCGTCGCCAACACCGACAACATGGACGGTGCGCTCGCCTATATCAAATGGTTCGCGCAGCCGGACGTGCAGAAGAAATGGTGGTCGCTCGGTGGCTACGCGGTGCACAACGCGGTGCTCACCGATCCGTCCTTCAAGGACAGCCAGCCGTTTGCCGCCGACTTCCTCGTTGCCATGAACCAGGTGCAGGACTTCTGGCAGGAGCCATCCTACGCCATCCTTCTGCAGGCGATGCAAAAGCGCATGCATGACTACGTCGTGGCCGACAAGGGCACGGCAAAGGAAGCGCTCGACGGCCTGGTCGCGGACTGGACGGAAGTCTTCAAGGACGACGGAAAACTTTGATTTCCTCCCGGCATGACCGCCCGGTTCCGGCTCTCGGGCCGGGCGGTCAGACGTGACACGCCTGCTTCTCGATTTCTGGTGATGCCCGTGACTGATACCGATACTTCCCTTCTGGACAAGGCGGCGGCGAAGGCCGTTCGGGCGACGCCTGCGCCACTCGCGTTCCGTGTTCGCGGCCTGTCCGATCGCTCGATCGCCTGGCTGTTCATCACGCCGACGATCGCACTGCTTCTGGCCATCAACATCTTTCCGCTGATCTGGGCGGTGTATCTGTCCTTCACCAATTTCCGGGCCAACCGGCCGAACGCGGAGATCGACGGTGTCGGATTGACCAATTACCAGCGTGTGCTCAATGACCCCGATATCTGGCAGGCGATGCAGACGACGGCGCATTTCGTCTTCTGGACAATCCTCCTGCAGATGCTGATCGGCTTTGCGCTCGCCTATCTGATCGACAGGAAATTCCGCGGCCATGCCTTCTGGACGACGGTCATCCTCATCCCGATGATGCTGTCGCCGGCGGTGGTCGGCAATTTCTGGCGGTTTCTCTATCAGCCGCAGATCGGCCTGTTCAATTACATCTACTCCTTCTTCACCGGCGTGCCGCCGTCCTCTTTCGAGATGCTCGGCTCGGTCGCGCTGTCTCCCTGGGCGATCATCATCGTCGATACCTGGATGTGGACGCCCTATGTGATGCTGATCTGCCTCGCCGGCCTGCGCTCGATCCCGGATTATATTTATGAAGCGGCGGAAGTGGACCGCGCCTCTGCCTGGCGGCAGTTCTGGTCGATCACCGTGCCGATGGCATTGCCCTTCATCATGCTGGCGGTGCTCTTCCGCGCCATCGAGAATTTCAAGATGTTCGACATGGTGGTGCTGCTCACCGGCGGCGGACCTGGTTCGACCACTGAGGTGGCGTCGATCACGCTGAAGCGCGAGGCTTTCGAAAGCTGGCGCACCGGCCGCGCCTCGGCCTTCGCCATCATCCTGTTCGTCGCCGTCTTCGGCCTTGCCAACATCTACGTCAAAGCGCTGAACAAGGTGAAACAACGATGAGCACCGCAAACTCAGCCCATTCGGTCGTCGAACCCAGCAGCACCTCCAAGCGCATCGCCGGGGCCATCGTCATCCTCTATGCGGTGATCACCATGGTACCGCTCGCCTGGATTTTCCTGACGAGCTTCAAATCGCCGCCGGATTCCATCAGCTATCCGCCGAAGATCGTCTTCCAGCCGACGCTCGAAGGCTACTGCAACCTGTTCACGACGCGGACCAGGCAGACGCCGGACTATATCCAGTCGCTTGGCGCACCGACGTCGACCTGCGACGAGATCACCCGCAGTCGCAACATGGTGATCGCCGGGCCCTCGAACTACTGGCCGCGTTTTCAGAATTCGCTGATCATTGCCTTCGGCTCGACATTTCTGGCGGTGTCCCTCGGGACGTTGGCGGCCTACGGCTTCTCGCGCTTCAAGGTGCCGCTCGCCGACGATCTGCTGTTCTTCATCCTGTCGACCCGGATGATGCCGCCGATCGCCGTCGCCATCCCGATCTACCTGATGTACCGGCAGCTTGGCCTGTCCGACACCGCGCTCGGCATGATCCTGCTTTATACCGCCGTCAACGTGTCCCTGGCCGTCTGGCTGCTCAAGGGCTTCATCGACGAAATCCCGCGGGAATACGAGGAAGCGGCGATGATCGACGGCTATACGCGGCTGCAGGCGTTCCGGAAGGTCGTGCTGCCGCAGGCAACGACCGGCATCGCCGCCACGGCGATCTTCTGCCTCATCTTTGCCTGGAACGAATATGCCTTCGCAGTACTGCTGACATCCGGCTCGGCGCAGACAGCACCGCCGTTCATTCCGACCATCATCGGCGAAGGCGGGCAGGACTGGCCGGCAGTTGCAGCCGGAACGACGATCTTCCTGGTGCCGATCCTCGTCTTCACCATTCTTTTGCGCAAACAGTTGCTGCGCGGCATTACCTTCGGAGCGGTGCGGAAATGACCATGGAAACCACGACCCCCCGCAAGAAGAGACCGTTTTTCCTTCGGCGCGGCCCGATGGAAAATATCGCGACGGCGCTGATCGCCATCGGCTTCCTGATGCTGTTCCAGCCGTTCGCGCTGGTGCTCTACACCTATTCGCTGGTGACGCTCCTGGCCGGCACCGTCATGTTCATCATCGTCTCGAAATTTCCGGAGTGACCCATGGCTGAAATCCGGATCGAAAACCTGCGCAAGCAATTCGCCGACTTCGCGGCGGTCGAGGATTCGAGCTTCACGGTCGGTGACGGTGAATTCCTGGCACTGCTTGGGCCGTCCGGCTGCGGCAAGACGACGACGCTGCGGATGATCGCGGGGCTGGAGCTGCCGACCAGCGGCAAGATATTCCTCGATGGCGAAGACGTCACCTTCAACCGCGCGAGCGCCCGCGACATTGCCTTCGTCTTCCAGCTCTTTGCGCTTTACCCGCATATGAACGTGCGCAAGAACATCGGCTTTCCGCTCTTGTCCCAGGGCGTGCCCAAAGCCGAAATCAAGGCGCGCGTCGAAGAGACGGCAAGGCTTCTGCAGATCAGCCACATCCTTGACCGTTCCGTCTCCGGATTGGCTGGCGGCGACCGGCAGCGGGTGGCACTCGGGCGCGCTATTGTCCGGCGGCCGAAATGCTTCCTGATGGACGAGCCGCTCGGCACGCTCGATGCCGAGTTCCGCGAGGTCATGGTGCATGAACTGCGGGAACTGCACAATCGCATCCATGCGACGACGGTCTACGTCACCCACGACCAGCACGAGGCGATGGCCATGGCCGACAAGATCGCCGTCATGAACCACGGCATCATCGAACAGTTCGGAACGCCGCAGGAAATCTACAGCCGTCCGGCCTCCATGTATGTCGCCGACTTCATCGGCTCGCCGCCGATGAACTTTTTGAGGTTCACGTCCGGGCTGCAGAAGGGCACGCGCTCGGTGTCCGTCGAAGGCGTGGAGATTGCCCTGCCGGAAGTGCATCAGGATATGGCCGTTGGGGAATTGGCGCTCGGCGTCCGCCCCGAACATATCCGCTTCAATGACAGTTCGGCCCTGCGTGGCTCGGTCTATGGCGCGGAATATTTGGGCACCAACCAGATCGTCGCCGTCGAAACCGGGAAAGGACTGCTCAAGGCGCGCGTCACCGCCGACCGGACCTTCAGGATCGGCGAAACCGTCGGGCTTGAACTCAACAGCGAAAAGCTCTCGTTGTTCGACTGCGCCTCAGGCCGCGCCGTGAAATCATCCCTTTATACGGAGGCGCGTCATGGCTGAGGTATCGCTGCAGAACATCAGCAAGTCCTTCGGCGAATCCGAGGCTGTCCGCAATCTGACGCTGACCATCCGCGACGGCGAGTTCGTCGTACTGCTAGGCCCGACCGGCGCCGGCAAGACAACGACGCTCAGGTTGATCGCCGGGCTCGAAAGACCGGACAAGGGGCGCGTGACGATCGGCGGGCAGGACATGGCGGGGGCCGCACCTGCCGGTCGCGATGTCGCCTTCGTATTCCAGCAATATTCGCTCTATCCGCATCTGACGGTCTATGAAAACCTCGCCTTTCCGCTGCGTTCGCCGGCCCGCCGCCTGGGCGCGGATGAAATCGACCGGCGCGTCCGCGAAGTCGCCAAGATGGTGCGGATCGATCACAAGCTCGAAAACCGCTCGACGCGGCTGTCGGGCGGCGAGATGCAGCGCGTCGCCATCGGCCGTGCACTGGTGCGCAAGCCGTCGATCTACCTGATGGATGAGCCGCTGTCGTCGCTCGATGCCAAGCTGCGGGGGGAATTGCGGCTGGAACTGAAACGGATCCAGAGCGAACTCGGCTCGACGCTTCTCTATGTCACCCATGACCAGATCGAGGCGATGACGATGGCCGACCGGATCGGCATTCTCAATGACGGCGAACTCATTCAGCTTGGTACGCCGCGCGAGATCTACAGCAACCCGGTCAACCTGCATGTGGCAGCACGGCTTGGCCAGCCGCATATCAACCTCATTCCGGAGGGGCTCGTTCCCGGCGGACGTCCGCCGAAAGGGACGAAGACGATCGGCGCGCGGACCGAGCATCTGGAAATCCATGCGGGTAACGGCACGGCCAATGCCGAGATCGACTGGATCGAGCATCTCGGCGACCAAAGCCATCTGCACATGCGCATTGCCGGCCACAAGCTGGTGACGCTCGCCAATCCCTATGTGCCGGTTAGCCCCGGCGACAAGATCATGTTGACCTTGAAGGATCCGCTCTATTTTGGCGGCGACGGACAACGGCTTGTATAGCTAAAAACAGGAGGTTGCGTCGTTTGCGCCATGGCGGAAGGATGCGAAACGAAAAAACGGACTGGATGATTGCCATGAAACATTTCTTCAATCGCAGGGAAAACATCGTCACGGAGGCCTTGGACGGCCTGCTGCGCACCTCTGCGCCCGGCACGCTTGCCCGCCTTGACAGCTATCCCGACATCAAGGTGATCGTGCGGGCCGATTGGGACAAATCCCGCGTGGCAGTGATTTCCGGCGGTGGGGCAGGGCATGAGCCCTCCCATGCGGGTTTCGTTGGCCGGGGCATGTTGACCGCTGCCGTCTCGGGGGAGATTTTTGCCTCTCCAAGCGTCGACGCCGTTCTGACCGCGATCCGTGCCGTCACCGGCAAGCCGGGCTGCCTGCTGGTCGTCAAGAACTACACCGGCGATCGGCTGAACTTCGGCCTGGCTGCGGAAAAAGCGCGTGCCGAGGGTTTCGATGTTGAGATGGTCATCGTCGCCGACGATATTGCGCTGCCCGATATCAACCAGCCGCGCGGTGTCGCGGGCACGCTCTTCATCCACAAGATCGCCGGCCATCTGGCAGAGAAAGGTGAACCCCTCGCTTCGGTTGCCGCAGCCGCGAAGGCGGCCGCTGCCGATATCGTTTCGCTCGGTGTCTCCTATTCCTCCTGCTCCATTCCCGGCCAGCCCTATGAGGACCGCCTGGGGGAAAACCAGGGGGAGCTGGGTCTCGGCATCCACGGCGAGCCGGGCGTCGAGAAGATAACCGTGCAGGAAGCCGGCAGTCTCGTCTCGATCATGACGGAGCGGCTATCGGCCGCGATGAAGCCGGACGGGCAATATGCCCTGTTGATCAACAATCTCGGCGCGGTGCCGCCGGTGGAAATGTCGCTGATCGCCAACGCGGTATTGGCTTCGCCCTTTGCCGGTCGCGTTGCGCTGGCGATCGGGCCGGGGCCGATGATGACGGCGCTCAACATGAACGGCTTTTCCCTGTCGCTGATCCGGCTCGACCCGGAGCGCGAGCGGGCGCTGCTCTCCGTCGTTGCGCCTCATGCATGGCTGCCGGCGGTCGTGCCTCATGCGGTTGATACCCTGGCTGTCCCGAAGGTCTCCGGTTCAGGAACAACCGCCGAGGCGAGCCATGATGCGGCAGCGGAGCGCATGCTTGCCGCGATCTGCGACCGGCTGATTGCGCTTGAACCGGAACTGAATCGCCTGGACGCCAAGGCCGGCGATGGCGACACCGGATCGACGGTTGCGACCGGCGCCCGCAGCATCCTTTCGCAGGCGAGCAGCCTGCCCCTTGCCGACAGGGCCGCTCTTTTCGCCGTCATAGGCGATACGCTGGCCACCGCGATGGGCGGTTCGAGCGGCGTTCTCCTGTCGATCTTCTTTACTGCGGCGGGCAAGGCGAGTGGGGACGGGGGGAATCTTGCCGCGTCCCTGCTTGCCGGGCTCGAGCGCATGACCTTCTACGGCGGAGCCCATCCGGGTGACCGCACGATGGTCGATGCGCTGTCACCGGCCCTTCATGCGCTGTCGGCCGGCGGTGTCCGTGCCGCAGCCGACGAAGCTCGCAAGGGCGCCGAGGCGACCAAGGCGATGCGCAAGGCGAAGGCGGGGCGGTCTGCGTATATCGGGGAAAGCGATCTTGAGGGGGTGATGGATCCCGGCGCCCATGCGGTGGCCGAGGTTTTCGCCGCCGCCGCAGGTCTATTGGAGCTGGCATGATCCTCGTTCGCGCGCCGCAGCCTGCCCTCGATCAAGCGGCCTTGACGCGCCGCGTGATCGCGGCCTGCCGGGACGTGATCGTGGAACACGAGGCCTATCTGTGCGATCTCGATTGCGCGATCGGCGATGGCGATCACGGCACCAATATGCGGCGCGGCCTGGAGGCACTGACTGGCGAAAGCGAACATCTCGCGACGGTGCCGTTTTCCGAAGCGATGATCGCTGCGGGTACTGTCCTCGTGATGAGCATTGGCGGCGCGGCTGGACCCCTCTATGGGACGTTGCTTATGGAGATCGGCAAGGGAATGGCTGCCGACCCTTCAGCGGCGTTTGCTGATGTTTTTCAACAGGCCGTGGCCGCTGTTGCGCGGCGCGGAAAGTCGTCCCCGGGAGAGAAAACGCTATTGGATGTTCTTTACCCGCTCAGCGACGCCTTGATAGAGCAGATGCCCCTTTCTCTCCTGGCAGAAGAATCTCAAGGGTTCGCCAATAAGACGATCGACATGAAGGCCCTGCGCGGGCGCGCTTCATTTCTGGGAGAGAGGTCGATCGGGCATATGGATCCGGGAGCCGCCAGTTGTGCGCTTCTCTGCGCAACGATCTGCCGCGAACTGGTGCTGGCGGGTGCAGCATGACGGATACGCACGAAAATGTCGGCATCGTCATCGTCTCTCACTCTCCGCTGGTGGCGCGGGGGGCGGCGGACATGGTGCGCCAGATGGTCGGCGACAGCGTGCCGCTCGCCTGGTGCGGCGGCAATCCGGCCGGCGGTCTCGGCACGGATACGGGCGCAATCCTCAAGGCGATCGAGGAGGCATGGTCGGAAGCCGGCGTGGCGATCTTCGTCGATCTTGGCGGTGCGGAAACCAATAGCGAAATGGCAATCGACATGATCGGTAAGGAGCGGGGGGCGCGGATTGTCATCTGCAACGCGCCGATCGTCGAAGGCGCCGTGATTGCGGCTGCGGAAGCCTCGGGCGGCGCGTCGCTGGCAAAGGTGGTCGCAACGGCACAGGAGCTTTCCCCGTCATGACGGACAAGCGCCACGGTGTCTCTTTTGGAGCGGGTTCTGCGGATGCCTTCGTGGAACTGCAGATCACCCATGGCGTCGGCCTGCATGCGCGGCCGTCGGTAACCTTTACCCGGCTTGCCAAGACCTTTCCCTGCAGCATCGAGATCGAGGTCAATCGGTCCGGCCTCTGGCTCAACGCAAAAAGCATCGTCAAGGTCATGGGTGCTCGCATCCGCAAGGGGTCGACGCTGAGGATCAGGGCGCATGGCTTGAGGGCGCATGAGGCGATCTCGGTTCTCGAAGCGCTGTTCATGACCGATTTCGGCGAGGAAAGACCACATGTCCGGGGCGCTTAGGCTGGAGGGCAAGGGCAATGGCTGTGGTTATGCGACCGGCCCGGCCTTTGTGTCCGCCGAGCCGCTCAGCCCCTGCGGAGATCAGATCTCGCCGTCGCTGGAGTTCGAACATCTTAGCAAGGCTATCGAGGAATCGATCGCAGCGCTTGAAGCCCTGATTGCGCGGACTGAACCGCTGAGCGCCGACATCCTCGAGTTCCAGATTGAAATGCTGCGCGATCCGGCGATCGCCGAAATGGCGGCGGAAGAGATCGCCAAGGGTCAGAATGCCGCTTTTTCCTGGGTTGCGGCACTGGAAGAGTATATCGCCGGTTTCGAGCAGTCGGAGGATGACGATATCCGGGCGCGGGCGGTCGACATGATCGATATCCGAGACCGCGTCCTTCGTGCGCTCGAAGGCGCGCCATCGATCGATTTCCCGGCAGGCTCCGTTTTCATCGGCAAGGACATGGCCCCCAGCCTCTTTCTCGCCCATGACTGGACCGGCGGCGGCGGGATCGTGCTTGAAGCCGGGAGCACGGCAAGCCATGTGGCCCTGCTTGCCCGCGCCAAGGGCGTGGCGATGGTGGTCGGTGTCGGCAGTTTTTCCTTGGAGTCGAAGACGCCGGTGCTGGTCGATGGAGACAACGGCTTTGTCATCGTGCACCCCGGCGGCGCGGATCTTGCGATGGCCTACCGGGCTACCAAGGCAACGCCGCGCCACGGCTTAGAGGCACGGGACTCCGGCGTTGCATTGAACGGCGCTGTGGAGGTTCTGGTTAATATCAGCGACATCGACGAAATCCATAGCCTCGATTCAGCGGCGTGCGAAGGCATCGGCCTTTTGCGAACGGAGTTCCTTCTGTCTCACGCGGCTGATTTGGCCAATGAGGAAAAGCAGTTCCAACTCTATAGCGAGATGCTGAAATGGGCCGCCGGCAAGCCAGTCACCATCCGGCTTTTCGATCTTGGCGGGGACAAGCCGCTTGGTGGTTTCGGTGTCGAGGAACGCAATCCGTTTCTCGGCCTGCGCGGAATTCGCCTGCTGTTGGCGATGCCGGTGATGCTGCGCATCCAGGTGCGGGCGCTTTTGCGGGCTGCGGCGCTCGGGCCATTAAAAGTTCTCTTGCCGATGGTCACCTTTCCCGGAGAGGTCGAGGACACGAGGCGGATTTTCGAGGAAGAAGCGGCGGGTCTCGCCGACCGGCACATTGCGATCAGCATGCCCGCCATCGGCATGATGGTGGAGGTTCCAGCGGCGGCGCTTACGCTCGATATGTTCACAAGCGCGGATTTCTTTTCCCTGGGGACAAACGACCTGACGCAATATCTGGCCGCCGCTGGCCGGGACAATCCCACGGTGGTCGATCTTTACCGGCACGCCGAACCCGCTTTGTTGCGGCTAATAGCGCAAGCCGTGACGGCTGCGCACGACATGGACAAACCGATCGGTATCTGCGGCGACCTTGCCGGCAATCCGGCCTTTCTGCCGGCGCTCATTGCAAGCGGGATCAGGCGGATTTCCGTTGCCCCGACACAGTTGCAGGCCGTAAGGATGGCCCTGGCGCAGGCAGGGATGGACGGCTGACATGGCACGCGACGTAAGCGAAGATGCCATTACGGCATATAAGACAATTCTTGCCGCGATCATCGACAACCGGCCCTCCGGTACGCGTCAGCGCCTGGCCGTCGCACTCGGCAAGCATCGCAGCTTCGTCACGCAGATCACCAGCCCGGGTTACGCCACGCCGCTGCCCGCCCGGCACCTGGCGACAATCTTCCAGGTCTGTCACGTCAGCAAGATCGAACAGGACCGCTTCCTTGCGGCATACCAGATCGCCCATCCGGGTAAAGTGCCCGATCTTGGCGCAGCGGGCGGGCTCAGGCAGCTTACTTTGATGGTTGCCGATTATGGTGATGAGCGAAAGAACAGGCTCCTCGACGAGGCCATTCAGGATTTCATCCAGAAGATCGTCGTTCTTTCCGGCGAGGGAGACTGACTTGGCCTCCCGCATATTTGATCTCTCGACCATCGGCAGAACGCTACTGGAAAATTCGCCCTGCTCGGATAGCATTGCTGCAGGGAGCGGGAGATGAAGAAATTCATGAACAGCGCGGGAGCGCTTGCGCAGGACTGTCTGGAGGGTTTCGTTGCAGCGCATGGTGATATCGTGCTGTTCGGTGACGCAAAGAAGCATGTCCGCCGCCGGGTTCTGACGCCCGGCAAGGTCGCAGTCATCTCCGGCGGAGGCGCCGGCCACGAGCCGATGCACACCGGCTTCGTTGGCCACGGCATGCTGGACGCCGCCTGTACGGGCTACGTCTTCACCTCTCCGACGCCCGATCAGATCCTCTCGGCCATCCACGAAACGGATAGCGGCGCCGGAACGTTGCTGATCGTCAAGAATTACGATGGCGACGTGATGAATTTCGAAATGGCCGCTGAAATGGCCATGGCCGGTGGAGCGCACCGCATAGAGACCGTGATCGTCAATGACGATATCGCTGTCGAGCGTTCGGCACGGGGAACCGGGCGGCGCGGCGTGGCCGGCACGCTGATCGTCGAGAAGATCGCGGGGGCGGCCGCGCAGGCTGGCGCTCCACTGAATGAATTGAAGATTTTGGGAGACGCTGCCGTCGCCGCGACCCGCACGATGGGGGTAGCGCTGAGAGGGACGACGGTACCGCAGACGACGCGCGAGACATTCGTGCTCGGGCCGAACGAGATGGAGGTCGGCGTCGGCATCCACGGGGAGCCCGGCCGTTCACGCGCCGAAATGACGGACGCATCGGCGATCGTCGACCTGATCTGTGGGAATATTCTCGACGATTTCGGTTCGCTGGATGGGCAATCGATCCTGCTGTTCGTCAACGGCCTCGGCGGAACGCCTCTGTCCGAGCTCTATCTTGTCTTTGGTCTGGCTCGAACATTCTTCGAGCGACATGGCGTGATCGTCACCCGCAGCCTCGTTGGGACCTATGTCACATCACTCGACATGGCCGGTGTCTCCATCACGGTCACTGTGCTCGATGATCGGTTCACTGCACTTTGGGATGCGCCGGTGCAGACGGCATCCCTGCGCTGGTAGCGCAGGCGTGCTCAGACCGGCGGTGCAATCTCGATCGGCGTTCCATCGGAAAACCGACTGAAGCGAAACGGCGCTGGATCGACGATAGGCGTGTTGCCCATGACCAGATCGGCGGTGAGATGCCCGGCACCTGGCCCAATGCCAAAACCGTGGCCGGAAAAGCCGGTGGCGATGACGAGGCCGGGGAAGCTGTCGAGCGTGGAGATCACCGGCACTGCATCCGGCGTCACGTCGATCAGGCCTGCCCAGATCTGCTCTACCTTCGCATCGCGCAATACCGGCAGGGCTTCCGTGGCGGCCCGGAGCGCGTTCAAGGCGGCTCTGCCATCCGGCTTCGGATCGAGAATCCGGTGCCGTTCGAATGCGCCGGGGCGATCAATGGGGACGGCGGAGATTTCGAACAGTTCCTGCCAGCTTCGAGCGCTGAGGCCGATTTGCACAGCGTCGCCCTCGGCCTTTCGGGCGGGTTGGAAATCGCGGAAGAGGGCAAAGCTGTCCGGTACCAGCGCATGCATGTTGATGCCGCCGTTGGCGATGGTGTAGCCGCCGTCCAGCCGTTTTCGATAGGCGTAGGTCGCGGTGGCGCCTGCGCCATCCGGTCCCCGGTTCACCGCGCTGGTGCGCAGCACCGAGTTGCGCACTTTCAGTTGCGGCAGCCGGACACCAAGTCCCTTGCAGAACAGCCGCGACCAAGCGCCGCCGGCAAGCACGACAGCGGAGGTCTCGATGCGGCCTTTCTCAGTGATCACAGCACTGATCCGGCCAGCGCTTTTCCCGATGCCGCGCACGGCGCAGCCGGTCAGGATGCGGGCACCGGCCCGGCGGGCGCCCTTCGCAATCGCCGGCACTGCCTTTTGCGGTTCGGCGCGGCCATCACTTGGCGTGTAGAGCGCGCCCTTGTATCGCCGCCCGGCGCCCAGCATCACGGCAGCCGTCTCGTCGGGGCCGATCTGGCGGGTGTCGAGTCCGTGAGCCTGAGCCAGTTTCAGCCAGGCGTCGCGATTGGCGATATCCGTCTCGTTCTCGGAGATATAGACGATCCCGGAGCGGTGAAAACCGGTCTGGCCGCCGACACGCGCGTCCAGCCCGTCCCAGATTTTCAAGGCTTCAATCGCCAGCGGAATTTCCCGTCGGTCGCGGCCCATGACCCGGACCCAGCCCCAGTTACGGCTGGACTGCTCGCCACCGAGAACACCCTTTTCGCAGAGCACGACGTCCACGCCGCGTTCGGCGAGGAACAGCGCCGTGCTCACCCCGATGATGCCACCACCGATGACGACGACGCCCGCTTTTTTCGGCAGCGCATGGTCGGTTTCAGTGATGTCGAGGATGGGGCCGGGCATGGGCGAGGGTTCCGAATGTCGAAGAAATACATTTCCGATGTGCACGGTATATTGCCGTCGTTCAAGTCGCGAAGACTGGCCGGATGCTGGAACTGTGTGCCGTCGTCAGGCGGGCAAGGTGAAAGCATCGCTCTCGCCTTCGACAAGATCTTCCGGCCATACTTTCCGAAGATCCGCATCGGGATAGAAATGACGGAAGGCCGGCATGGTGGCGAGCAGAGCTTCCGCAAGTGCTATGCCCAGATCGCGCCGCGACAACGTAAAACCGGTCAGGCTCGGCGACAGAAAATGCGATTGCGGGCTCTGGCGCCCGATGACGGCGATATCGCGCCCGGGCTTGAGACCGGCTTCGTTCAGTCCGCGATACAAGCCTATGGCAATCGTCTCATTGACCAGCAGGATTGCGGTCGGCCGGTCCTTCTTGGCCAGCAGCTGCTGGGCGACATGATAGCCGCCTGCCTCATTCGGCTTCGAGCTGAAGACGAGATCGGGATCGAGCGTCAATCCGTGCGCCGCAAGGGCCTTGGCACTTTGATCGACGAAAAGATAGCCAAGGTTGATGTCGTCATGTGGTCTTGTCAAGGCAATGCGCCGGTGACCTTTTGCCACCAGCCTGTCGATCGAGGTTTGGGCCATTCCTTCGAAATCAAGGTCCAGCCAGGGCTGACCGACATCGGTGAGGCTGCGCCCGAGTGTGACGAAGGGGATCTTGCGCTTGGCCAGAAACTCGAAGCGCGGATCATGGCGCTGCGTTGCCGACAGAATGAGGCCATCGGCAAACCCGCGAGCCACGACACGGCGGAGATAGTCGTCCGGGTCTTCCTCCGACGAGCAGAGCAGGGCGACCAGATCGAGATGATGGCGGGCAAACACCGTCTGCACGCCATCGAACACGCTCATGAAGAACGTATCGCCTTGGCCGGTGATCTCGGTCCCCGTCTGCATCATGAAGCCGATGATGTTGGTGGTGCCCTGGCGCAGGCTGCGGCCGGACTGGTTGGGCACATAGCCAAGTTCGGCTGCGGCTTCGAGGACCTTGCGGCGCGTTTCCTCGTTGACATCGGGCCTGCCGTTCAGGGCCCGCGAGACGGTCCCGATGGAAATATCCAGATGTTGCGCAAGCCTGCGTATGCCGGTCATTTCAGTTGCTTTCAACGCGTGATTTCGCTGTTCCGAGGTTCATCTATTGACACGTTTCAAAAATCGATCATAGTACCGTAAACGTTTACGGTAGCCGAAAAGGAGCGAAAACCGTAGACTTCAAGGAGGAGAATCCCATTTTGCGTACAGTTTTGTGCGGGTGCGGAGCTATGGCCAAAGGCTGGCTGAAAGCGATCGCGGATACCCCTGAAATTCGATCGGCCGTGACGGTCGTCGGGCTTGTTGACGTCAATCCGGCGGCGGCCAGAGCTCTTGCCGAAGAGTTCAATTTGGCTGATGCCATTATCGGTTCGGATCTCGGCGCAGTGCTCGCCGAGACGTCCGCGGATGTCGTGTTCGACGTCGTTATCCCGTCCGCCCGCCACGATGTGGTCGGGACCGCGCTGGCTCATGGATGCCACGTGCTCAGCGAAAAGCCGATGGCGTCCTCGATCGAGGAGGGGCGGTCGCTGATCGCCCAGGCTGCGGCTGCCGGAAGAGTTCATGCCATCGTCCAGAACCGCCGCTTCATCTCCGGCATCCGCCGCATCCGCCGGCTCGTCGAGAGCGGTGCGCTCGGCGAATTGACGGCCATCCATTGCGACTTCTTCATCGGCGCGCATTTCGGCGGGTTCCGCGAAGAGATGGACAATGTGCTTTTGCTCGACATGGCGATCCATACGTTCGACGCCGCCCGCTTCGTTGCCGACAAGGTGCCGGTCGCGGTCTATTGCCACGAGAGCAATCCGCGCGGCTCCTGGTACGCGCATGGTGCTGCGGCCAACGCGATCTTCGAATTCAAGGACGACGTCGTCTTCACCTATCGCGGCTCCTGGTGTGCCGAAGGCGCCAATACCAGCTGGGAAAGCCAGTGGCGGATCATCGGCACCAAGGGCACGTTGCTTTGGGACGGGGCGGACAATTTCCAGACCGGCGTTGTCGCAGGCCGGGAAGGCTTCTTCCGCCCGATCGAGGCCATTGACGTGCCGCAGCCGGCAGACGAGGCGCAGACCCACGGACATGCCAGCGTCATTGCCGATTTCCTCACGGCCATCCAAACCGGCGGCACGCCGGAAACGGTGGGCAACGACAATATCAACAGCCTTGCCATGGTGTTCGCGGCGATCGAAAGCGCCCGTACCCGGCAGCGCGTGACCCTATGAACAGGACAGTTTCATGAGCAATCCGGCAAAAGCCATTCGCATCGGCACCATGATCAGCGCATCCGCAGGCAAGGCGGCAACACGCATTGCTCAGGTCGCCGATATGGGTTTCGAGAGCTTCGAGCCCTTCTTCTGGCAGACCACCAATGGTCAAAACCTTGCCGACCTCGGCAAGCGCTGCGTCGAGGCGATCGGCGACCGCGACATCACCATTTCGACGCTCGGCATGTTCGGCAATCCGCTGGAGACCACCGACATCGACCGCGACACGCTGCAAGGCTGGAAGGATTGCATCGACAACGCCCATCATTTCGGTGCCACCTGTGTTGCGGGCTTTACTGGGCGCATCCGCAACAAGCCGCTGACCGACAGCCTGCCGCGCTACAAGGAGATCTGGAGCGAGCTTGCCAGGCGCGCGGCCGACAAGGGCGTGAAGATCGCGTTCGAGAATTGTGCCATGGACGGCAACTGGGCGACCGGCGACTGGAACATCGCCCACAATCCGGATGCCTGGGAACTGATCTTCAACGAGACTCCGGATGACAATATCGGGCTCGAATGGGAGCCCTGCCACCAGATGGTCTATCTCATCGACCCGCTGCCGCAGATCCGCAAATGGGCCAAGAAGATTTTCCACGTGCACGGCAAGGACGCGACGATCCGCTGGGACGTCATCCGCGAGCACGGCATTTTCGGCAAGGAAAAGTTTGTCTTCATGCGCACGCCGGGCTTCGGCGACACCAACTGGACCGACGTGATTTCCGAACTGCGCCTTGCCGGCTGGTCTGGCTCCATCGACATCGAAGGCTGGCATGATCCGGTCTATCGCGACGCGCTTGAGATGACCGGCCAGGTTCACGGCCTGAATTATTTGAAGACTTGCCGGGGCGGCGATTTCGTCACCGATCCCGCCTGATTGATCGGGCCTGCCTGATCAATCAGGCGGGTTTGAAAGGACTGAAATGGACTGAAGAAGGCCGGCATGGAGGATGACGGCCACAAAGGATAACCAACAGGAGGAAACTATGGGTATCCGCAAATATGCAGTCATCGGCGCGCTGGCGCTTGCAGGTGTGTCGATGTTCGGTCTTTCCGCGAAGGCTGAAGACGTAAAACTTACCGTCTGGTCGCTTGACCGCGACATCCAGCCGGCGCCGCATCTGGTGGCGGACTTTAACAAGCTCAACAACGGCATCCAGATCGAGTATCGCCAGATCCAGTTCGACGATGTGGTGAGCGAGGCGATGCGCGCCTACTCGACCGGCCAGGCACCGGATATCATCGCCATCGACAACCCGGAGCACGCGCTGTTTTCGTCGCGCGGCGCCTTCCTCGATCTCACCGACATGATCTCGAAATCGACCGTGATCAAGCCGGAAAACTATTTCCCGGGCCCGCTGAAATCGGTCGAGTGGGACGGCAAATATTACGGCGTGCCGAAGGCGACCAACACGATCGCGCTCTACTACAACAAGGATATGTTCAAGGCGAAGGGCCTTGATCCGAACAAGCCGCCGCAGACCTGGGACGAACTCGTGGAGGATGCGCGCAAGCTGACCGACCCGGCCGCCAACGTTTATGGTCTCGCCTTCTCGGCAAAGGCCAATGAGGAAGGCACCTTCCAGTTCCTGCCCTGGGCGCAGATGGGCGGCGGCAGCTATGAAAACATCAATTCAGAAGGTGCCGTAAAGGCGCTCACCGTCTGGAAGACGATCATGGACGAGAAGCTTGCCTCGCCCGATACGCTAACGCGTGGCCAGTGGGATTCGACCGGCACCTTCAACTCCGGCAATGCCGCCATGGCGATCTCCGGCCCGTGGGAACTCGACCGTATGTCGCAGGAAGCGAAATTCGACTGGGGCGTCACGCTGCTGCCGGTTCCGACGGAAGGCGCTGAACGCTCATCGGCCATGGGTGACTTCAACTGGGCAATCTTTGCCTCGACAAAGCATCCGGAAGAAGCCTTCAAGGCGCTGGAATATTTCGCCTCGCAGGACGACAAGATGTTCAAGAACTATGGCCAGCTTCCGGCCCGTTCCGACATCTCGATCCCGGAAACCGGTCAGGCGCTCAAGGATGCCGGTCTCAAGGTGTTCCTCGAACAGCTGAAATATGCCAAGCCCCGCGGCCCGCATCCGGAATGGCCGAAGATCTCCAAGGCGATCCAGGATGCCATCCAGGCGGCTTTGACTGGCCAGTCGAGCCCGAAGGATGCGCTTGATCAGGCAGCCGAGAAGATCAAGGCTGTCTTGGGCTGATCTTCGGTTCTTGGGATGTACATGCCCCTTGCTCCCTCTTCTCCCCAGGGGGGAGAAGTGCCGAGCAAAGCGAGGCGATGAGGGGGTGAGTGTCGATAGACGCGAATATCCTGAGCACAAGCGCAGGCAATCACGGCTTCGCCCCCTCATCCGGCCCTTCGGGCCACCTTCTCCCCGCTGGGGAGAAGAGGTTCACCGGATGGCTCCTGCCATCCATCTTTTCCTCCCGGAAGGGGTTGTCTCTCGCGCAAATGCGCCGGGCAGCCCCGTTCGGAGCATCGGAGGCCCCATGAAGAGGCTCCTTTCCAGTGTCAGGGATGGCCGCGGTTTCGATATCGTGCTGGTCGCCTTTCCACTCGGCTTTCTGTTCCTGATGGCGGGCCTGCCGCTGCTCTACAACGTCCTGATGAGCTTTCAGGAGGTCGACATGTTCAGCCTCGGCACGTTCCTGCGCCCCTTCGTCGGCTTCAAGAACTATAGTGATCTGTTCGCCCAGCCGGAAACATGGCCGATCCTGGGCAATACTGCCATCTTCGTCATCGGCTCGATCGCCGGGCAGTTCCTGATCGGCTTTGGACTCGCACTGTTCTTCTGGGTGAATTTTCCGGGCGCCTCCTGGCTGCGCGGCCTGTTTCTCGTATCCTGGGTGATGCCAGGGCTTGTCGTCGGCGCCATCTGGAACTGGATCCTCTCGGGCGATTTCGGTGTCCTGAATTTCATGCTGAGGGAAACGGGCATCATCAGCGGTAATATCTTCTGGCGCTCCGACCCGAACTATTCGCTCTATGCAGTCATCATGGCCAACATCTGGCTCGGGACGGCCTTCAACATGATCCTCCTGTCTGTCGGTCTGGCGAGCATTCCGGGTGATCTCTATGAGGCCGCGGAACTTGACGGCGCCAATGCCTGGCAGCGGTTCTGGACGATCACCCTGCCGATGATGCGCTCGAGCATCGGCGCGATCATTGCGCTCGGCCTGATCTTCACCCTGCAGCAGTTCGACCTCTTCGCGGCGATCACCTCCGGCGGGCCGAACAACTCGTCCAACGTTACGCAATACTGGGCCTGGGACCTATCGTTCCGGCAGTATGATTTTGCCAAGGGCGCGACGATCTCCGTCATCATGATCGTCTTCGTCATGATCGCCTCGGTCGTCTATGTCCGCTCCACACGTCATGAGGTGCGCGGATGAGCGAGACCAACCGCAACCGCCTGATGCTCGTGATCGCCATCATCATGGCGGCGATCTATCTGTTTCCGCTTTACTGGATGTACATCACCGCGCTGAAAAGCGGCTCGGAGATGTTTGCGACGCCGCCGAGCTTCTGGCCGTCGGAGCCGCAGTGGGGCACCTATACCTTTGTCTGGGAAAGCCGGGGCATGGGTCGCTATCTCTGGAACTCGCTGGTGATCGCCTCCGGTGCCGTGGTTCTCATCACCGTGCTCGGCGTCGGCTGCGCCTATGTGCTGGCGCGCTACCGCAATGTCTGGGTCGATATCGGGCTGTTCCTGATCTTGATGCTGCAGGTCCTGCCGGCATCGCTGATGATCACGCCGATCTTCGTCGGCTTCTCGCAGCTCGGCATGCTGAACTATCCGCGTCTGGCGGTGATCATCGCCATTGCTGCCAAAAGCATGCCGTTCTTCGTCGTTCTGGTCCGCGCCACCTTCATGGCCGTGCCGCAGGAACTGGAAGAGGCGGCGCTGGTCGACGGCAATTCCCGCGTCGGCGCCTTCTTCAACATCGTGCTGCCGCTTGCCCGCAACGGCATCCTCGTCAGCGCCATCCTCATCTTCATGCAGGCCTTCGGCGAATTCGTCTATTCTAAGTCGATCATCCAGGCGGTGGAGTTGCAGCCCGCCAGCGTCGGCCTCAACTCGTTCATGGGGCCGAACACCAACGAATGGAACCGGATCATGGCCTATGCCACGATCTACGTGACCCCCATTCTCGCCATCTTCGTGCTGCTGCAGCGGCGCATCGTCTCCGGCCTTACCTCGGGAGCCATCAAATGACCAAGCAGATCGAACTCTCGGGCGTCAACAAGTATTACGGCGCTTTCCACGCGCTGAAGAACATCGAACTCAGCATCGAGAAGGGCAGTTTCGTCGCGCTCGTCGGCCCGTCCGGCTGCGGCAAGTCCACGTTGCTGCGGTCGCTGGCGGGGCTTGAAAGCATTTCGACCGGCGACATGCGGATCGCCGGCGAACTGATGAACAACGTGCCACCGCGCAAGCGCGACATCGCCATGGTGTTCCAGTCCTATGCACTCTATCCGCATATGACGGTCGAGCAGAACCTGACCTATAGCCTGCGCATTCGCGGCGTTGGCAAGGCTGAGGCGAAGAAGGCGGCGGAAGAGGTCGCGGCAACCACCGGGCTTTCCCAGCTTCTCGGTCGTTACCCGCGCGAGCTCTCCGGCGGCCAGCGCCAGCGCGTCGCCATGAGCCGGGCGATCATCCGCCACCCCAAGGCCTTCCTGTTCGACGAACCATTGTCCAACCTGGACGCAGCGCTGCGCGTCCATATGCGCAAGGAAATCCGCACCTTGCATGATCGGCTGCACGCCACCTCTGTCTACGTCACGCACGACCAGATCGAAGCGATGACCATGGCCGATCATGTGGTTGTCATGAAGGACGGCGTCATCGAGCAGCAGGGCGCGCCGCTGGAGCTTTACGATCGCCCGGCCAATAAATTCGTCGCCGGTTTCATCGGCTCGCCGGCCATGAATTTCGTTCCCGCCACGGTCGGAGAGGATGGCCGCTCGCTGGCGGTCGATGTCGGCGAAAAGCAGACCATCGTTCTCGACCGCCAGCTCCAGCCTGGTCGCAAGGTGACTGCAGGCTTGAGGCCGGAACATCTGCATTTCGTCGAGCTGGGGCAGGGTGTGTTCCGCCTGCCGGTCGGCATTGTCGAGACGACCGGTTCGGCGACCTACATCACCACGGCGACGGCCGCGGAAGTGACGGTTGTCGACACCACCCGCCGGCCGGTTAGAGCCGGCGACGTCATCGATGTCTCGATCCGTCCGGCTGATGTGCATATCTTCGACTGGGAGACAGGCTCGAGGGTTTGAACATCAAACTAAGCATGCCGGAGTTCAGTAGCCGGATTCCTGTGTTGCACGCCGCCGTACAACCGGCGCAGCTATACATCGGCAGTCGCGCGCGATAATCTTTTCGTCTCCACATAAGGCGCGCGACCCGCATGAGCAAGCAAGACACTTCCGTCCTTACTCCCGTTCTGAGGATCGATTTTCCTCGTGCTGAGCGGCTTGGCAGGGGCAAGATCATGCTGCTTGAACATATCCGCGAGACCGGCTCGATCTCGGCCGCGGGCAGGGCGATGGATATGTCCTATCGGCGGGCCTGGCTGCTGGTCAGTGCGCTCAACAGCATGTTCAAAGAGGAGGCGGTCTCGTCGCAGCGTGGCGGAAAACAGGGCGGCGGTGCGGTCGTGACACCCTTTGGAGAGGAGTTGATACGCCGTTTCCGGGCAATGGAGGAGAAGGCGGAAACAGCTTTTTCGGAGGAACTGGCCTGGTTGGAGAGCAACCGCAATCCTGATGCCGCGCCCGCCGGCGGGTCACTTACAGATCCAGCGCCACGCTCTTGATGATGGCGTGAACCGGTTTGCCGGCCTGAAGGCCGAGCAGGTCGCGCGACAGGGTGGTTACCCGCGACATGATCGTCACGCCGTCGCAATCGAGGCGCACATCCACCATGCCTTGCACCGCCTCGCCGATCTCGACGATCATGCCCGGCAGAATGTTGAGCGCGCTCAGACCCTCCGGCTTGCTGGTAGCCAGCATCACGTCACGTGCGGCGATCTGCAGCCGGACCGTTTTCCCGGCCGGTGCATCCAGATGCGGCACGCGGATCTGCACCGTGCCGGCACGAACGGTGGTAATAGGGTGTTCGATATCGGCGGCTTCGACGACGCCTTCGATCAGCGCCCCTGCCTCGCGGCGGCTGATCGCCGATGACGGTGCGCTCAAGATCGTTGCTGCATCACCCGATGCGCTGATCCGGCCGTTTTCCAGCACGATGACCCTGTTTGCCAGCCGGGCAACTTCGGCAACCGAGTGGCTGACATAGACGATCGGGATTTTCGTTTCGTCCCGCAACCGTTCCAGATAGGGCAGGATTTCCGCCTTCCGCTCCTCGTCCAGCGCCGCCAGTGGCTCGTCCATCAACAGCAGGCGCGGATTGGACAGCAGGGCGCGGCCGATGGCGATGCGCTGCTTTTCCCCGCCCGAAAGGTTTGCCGGTGCCCGGTCAAGCAGCGCGCCGACGCCGAGCAGATCGACGATGCGGTCGAAAGTCTCGCCGCGCTGGCCTTGCCGCGCAAACCAGCGACCGTAAACGAGATTTCGGCGGACACTCAGATGCGGAAAAAGACGGGCTTCCTGAAACACATAGCCGAAGCGGCGCCTGTGCGGCGGCACGAAAACATGGGCTTCACTATCGACAAGGATATCGTCGTTGAAGAGGATCCGTCCGCTGTCGGGGCGCAGCAAGCCGGCGATGATGTTGATCAGCGACGTCTTGCCTGAACCGGATCGGCCGAAAAGGGCGGTCACGCCTTTGTCCGGCGAGAAAGCGGCTTCAACGGAGAAAGAGCCCAGGCGGTGGCGGATATCGACGTGGAGGCTCATGCGGCGTCCACCTTTTTGGCCGCGAGGTTCGCCAGCACTTCCGAGACCATCAGCGCCGCCATGGAGATGATGACGGAAATGATCGTCAGGCGGAACGCGCCGGCGTCGCCGCCCGGCACCTGGGTAAAGGTGTAGATCGCAGACGACAGCGTCTGAGTCTCGCCCGGAATGTTGGAGACGAAGGTGATCGTCGCGCCGAATTCTCCCATCGCCTTGGCGAAGGCGAGGATCATGCCGGCGATGATGCCGGGCAGCACGAGCGGCAGCGTCACGGTCAGGAACACCCAGGTGGGACCAGCGCCGAGCGTCGCGGCCGCATGCTCCAGCCGCCGGTCCACCGCCTCGATGGAGAGCCGGATGCTGCGGACCATCAGCGGAAAGGCCATGACGGCGCAGGCAAGGGCTGCCCCCGTCCAGCGAAAGGAAAAGACGATGCCGGTATATTCGGCGAGGAACGCGCCGATCGGCCCGCGTTTTCCGAACAGGATCAAGAGGAGGAAACCGGTGACGACCGGTGGCAGGACCAGGGGGAGATGAACGATCCCGTTCAGGATGGATTTTCCCCAGAAGCGGCCGCGCGCCAGAACCATGGCGATGCCGATGGCGAAGGGCAGGCTGGCCAGCATGGCAACCAAGGATACGCGAAGGCTGAGGCGGATTGCTGTCCATTCCGCGTCGCTCAATGCCAGCCAGTCCAAATGCGTGTGCCCCCATCTATCACGGCCAGACGATAAGCGCTCCATCCCGTAACGGATAGAGCGCGCCGTATGCTTATTTCACTATGGTAAAACCCTGGCCTTCGAAAAGGGCTGCAGCCTTGGGCGATTTGACGAAATCGACATAGGCGGCCGTGTCCGGGTTCTTGCTTTCGGCTGTAATAGCGATCGGGTAGACGATCGGTGGATGGCTATCTTCCGGGAAGGTGCCGGCGATCGTCACGTCCTTCTCGGCGGCGGCGTCGGTCTGGTAGACGATGCCGTAAGGCGCTTCACCCTTTGAAACCAGCAGCAACGCAGCACGGACGTTTTCAGCGCCGGCCACGTTCTTTTCAACGGACGACCAGACGCCGAGCTTTTCGAGCGCTGCCTTGCCGTATTTGCCGGCGGGTACAGAATCGACAGCGCCCATTGCGAGCTTTTCTTCACCGAGCAGGCCCTTGAGGTCGAAACCTTCCTTGATATCGACCGGACCAGCGTCCTTCTTGCTGGTCACCAGCACGATGCGGTTGCCGAGGAGATTGGAGCGGCTGCCATCCTTGATGAGCTTCTTATCCGCGACATAGTCCATCCAGGCCAGATCGGCGGAGATGAAGACATCTGCCGGCGCGCCGGATTCGATCTGCTTGGCAAGAGCGGAACTCGCCGCATAGGAAACAGTGGTTTCCTTGCCGGCTTCCGTCTGCCACGCCGCGTTGACGGCATCGAGTGCGTTTTTCAAGCTGGCGGCCGCAAATACGGTGACCTTTTCGGCAGCTGCGGCCGGTTGAGCGAGCGGCATTGCGGCCATGCCCAGAACGGTGGCGGCTGCGAGAAATTTAATCAGGATTCGGCGGTCTTTGCGCATGCGGTTCCCCCATCGGTTTCGAGATATTTCTTTAGATATAACGCAGAGGCTTGATTGACCAGCGTTATATTTCAACGAACATATTGAAACTCTTTCCACTCTCCTCGACGTTCGCGCTTGCCATGGACCTTCCCGGCGTTAAATTCGGCGTCGTTTAAGGGACGGGAATGGAAGGGCCGAGACGCCATGGAACCGAGTGTGAAGATCGAGGAAAGCTGGAAGGCGGCCCTGGCACCGGAATTCTCCAGTCCATACATGGCGCAGCTGAAGGCGTTCCTGCTCGAGCAGAAAAACAGCGGCAAGCAGATTTTCCCGAGAGGGCCCGAGTATTTCCGCGCTCTCGACCTGACCCCGCTCGACAAGGTGCGGGTCGTCATCCTCGGGCAGGATCCCTATCACGGGGAAGGGCAGGCGCACGGGTTGTCCTTCAGCGTCAAACCCGGCGTGCGTTCGCCGCCGTCGCTCGTCAACATCTACAAGGAACTCCAGAGCGATCTCGGCATTCCGCCAGCCCGCCACGGCTTTCTCGAGAGTTGGGCGCGTCAGGGTGTGCTGCTCCTCAACAGCGTGCTGACGGTCGAGCGCGCCATGGCTGCCTCCCACCAGGGCAAGGGCTGGGAGCGGTTCACCGACGCGATCATCCGCGCCGTCAACGAGCAGGAGCATCCGGTGGTCTTCATCCTGTGGGGTTCCTACGCACAGAAGAAGGCCGCTTTCGTCGATCGGTCGCGCCACCTCGTCATCAGGTCCACGCATCCCTCGCCGCTGGCGGCCCATAACGGCTTCTTCGGCAGCAGGCCCTTTTCCAAGGCCAATGATTTCCTCGTCTCGAAGGGGCGCGAGCCGATCGACTGGGCGCTGCCGGCAAATCCCGAAGCGGTGCTCTAGGTCAAAGTCTGGGAGGAGGGCGGCTCCGGTGCTTTGGCATTGCGCCGGGCAACGACGCTTTCGCGCCAGACGGTGAAGATCCCGGCGCAGACGACGATCACCGAGCCGATGATCATGTTCGGGTTGAGCGTTTCACCGAAAATGGAAACGCCGATGATCGAGGCAAAGACCAGCTGAAGATAGGTGAGCGGCTGCGCCTCGGCGGCATCGAGCAGTTCGTAGGCCTTGATCAGGAAAAAGCGGCTGCTCGTTCCGGTGATGCAGAGCAACAGCATCCAGGCCCAGTCCTGCGGTGCAAGCGTCGTCCAGTAGAACGGGCCGACGGCGGTGATCGCTACGGCACCTGCGACGCCGGTGTAGAAGAAGCTGGTCATCGAGGAATCGTCGCGGCTGACCAGACGCGTCGAGATCACGTAGATGGAAAAGATCAGCGCCGATGAGAGCGGGATGAGAAACCTGAGATCGAAGCTGGTGCCGTCCGGTTTCAGGATCAAAAGCACACCGAGCAAGCCGATGACGATCGCCGTCCAGCGCCTCCAGCCGACGCGCTCGCCAAGCAGCGGCATCGAGAGAAGTGCGACGAAAAGCGGCCCAGCGGAAAAGATCGCCTGTGAATGGGCAAGGCCGACCACGGAAAATGACGTGATGACGACAACGATCTGAAACGCAAGAAGGACGCCACGCAGAATCTGAAGCGCCGGTCTCCTGGTTCTTGCGGCAACGGCCAAGCCCCCGCGGGAGCGGGCGGCCAATGCAATTGCGAAGGCGGCAAAGGCCCAATACCGGATCATGGTGATGAAGACCGGTGAGTAAAGGCCGCCCAGATGCTTGGAGATCGCGTCCTGTATGGAGAAAATCACGATGGCAAGCAGGACGAAGATGTAGCCGTTTCGCTTCGAAGTCATGGAACGGTCTTACACCTGCTGCACGCCGCGCCGCCATGCTGTTTTTGCAGCGCAACATCGTTTGTGCAAGTCCGACGTTTTCCGGCAACACGCGCAACGGCTAGCGGAGCGCGTGTTGCCGGGCAGGATCAATCCTCGCGGAAAGTATGCTGGATCTGTTCCGTCAACGGCTTGGCGAGATAGGACAGAACCGTGCGGTCGGCGATCTTGATGAAGACTTCCGCCGGCATGCCGGGATAGAGGGTAAGGCCCTTCAGGCCCTTGAGGCTTTCTGCCTTCGGCCTGATGCGCAGCGGATAATAAGTCGCGCCGGTACGCTGGTCGGTGACAAGATCCGGCGCGATGGTCACAACTTCCGCATCGACGATCGGCGTCGTGCGCTGGTTGAAGGCACTGAAGCGGATTTCGACCGGCTGACCGACGCGGATCTGGTCGATGTCATGCGTTGCGATCTTGGCTTCGACGGTCAGGCCGTCCTCCCCGGGAACGACGAGCATGAGCACCTCGCCGGGGTTGATGACGCCGTTCTCCGTATGCACCGCAAGCTGATAGATTCGTCCGTCCAGCGGAGCGGTGATGTCGAGACGCTTCAGCTGATCCTGGGCGGCGACACGGCGGTCCTCGTATTCCGCGATCTTGCCTTCGACATCCGTCAGTTCCTTGGCGTTCTCGGTGCGGCGGTCCTCGTCAAGCTGAAGGATCTGCAGGTCGATCTCGCTGGACTTGCCGGCAGCCTGTGCCCTGGCTGCAATACGCGCGCCGCGGTCGCCTTCGAGCTGGGCGCGGTCGCGCTTCAGCTCAGTCAGCCGCTGCATGGAAACGAGGCCCTGGCCATAGAGCTTGTCGAGGCCGGTGAGTTCTTCGCCGATCAGCTTCAGCGCATCCTCGATGGCTTCAAGCTGAACTGTCAGGCCCTTGGTCTCATCGACGAGCTGGTCCTTGCGTGATGCAAGCTGGCTCTTCATGCCGACAAGCGCGTTCTTGCGGCTGTGGAAGAGCTTGCGTTCGCTCTCTTCGAGAAGAGCGGCAGGCGCGCTTGTTCCTGATGTCAGCTCGCTCAGATTCTCCGGGATGTCGAAGGTTTCGGCGGCGGTCTGTTCAGCCAGCAGCCGGGCGCGCCGGGCGTAAAGCTGCGCCAGCGTGTTCTGCACGATTGACAGGTTGGCCCGGACGGTCGTGCCGTCGAGCGTGATCACGACCTGCCCGGCCTTGACGGGGTCGCCTTCCTTCACCAGGACCTTGCCGACGATGCCGCCGGTCAGGTGCTGGATCTTCTTGACGTTGTTTTCGACCACGACAGTGCCGCTGGCGACGATGGCACTCGACAGTTCCGTCGTTGCCGCCCAGCCGCCGACGCCGACCACGAGCGCGAGGGCAAGGATGGAGACGGCTGTCATGTGCCGGCCGAGCGAACGGCGGGAGTTCACCGGCTTTGTTTCCGTAGGGATATCGGTCATCACGCGGAATCCTGTCCTTCACCCACAACTTTCAGTGATGCGGGGCTTGCGATTTGCGGTTGGCGATTTTCCTTGCGCAGGATTTGCGCGAGGACTTCGTCCTTGGGTCCAACAGCCTGCATGCGTCCTTCATTCATCATCAGAACCATGTCGGCGGCGGCAAGCGCGCTTGGCCGGTGGGCGATGACGATGACGATGCCGCCGCGGGCGCGCACGGTCATGATCGCCTCGCTCAAAGCCTGTTCGCCGTCGGCGTCGAGGTTGGAGTTGGGTTCGTCCAGGACGACAAGGAAGGGGTCGCCGAAAAGGGCACGGGCAAGTGCGACGCGCTGGCGCTGGCCGGCCGACAGGGACGTGCCGCCTTCGCCGATCTCGGTTTCGTAGCCATTCGGCAGCTTGAGGATCAGTTCGTGGACACGCGCAGCCCGGGCGGCGGAAACGATCGAGTCCGGGGTCGCGGTTTCGCTGAACCGGGCGATATTCTGTGCCACGGATCCGGAAAACAGCTCTACATCCTGCGGCAGGTAGCCGATATGACGGCCGAGCCTATCGGTATCCCACTGGTCGAGGGCAGCGCCGTCGAGCCGGACTGAGCCGCGGAAACTCGGCCAGATGCCGATCAGGGCGCGGGCAAGCGAAGACTTGCCCGATGCGCTTGGGCCGATGACGCCGAGCGCGCTGCCGGCTTTCACGGTGAAATTCACGTCGGCGAACGTCAGCCGCTGCGCTCCGGGCGGGCCGCCTGCGAGGCTTTCGGCGCTCAGCCTTTCCTTGGGAACCGGCAGTTCCAGCGGCGCATCGCGCTCCGGCAGGGCCTTGAGCAGGTCTTTCAGCCGCTGCCAGCTCTGGCGGGCGGAGACAAATCCGCGCCAGTTGCCGATCGCCAGCTCCACCGGAGCCAGGGCGCGCGCGGTCAAGATCGAGCCGGCGATGATGATGCCCGGCGATGCCAGGCCCTCGATCACGAGAACCGCGCCCGTCGCAAGCACTGCCGATTGCAGCGCCATGCGAAACACCTTGGACACGGCGCCGTAGCCGTTGCCGACGTCCGATGTCTCGCGGTTCTGTTCCCGGTAATTGTTGTTCCGCTCGTCCCAGAGCTGCGACATCCGGCCGAGCATGCCCATGGCCTGCATGACTTCGGCGTTGCGCTGCGAAGACTGGGCAAAGGCATTGCGATGATTGCCCGCTTCCGCTGCCTTCTTCGACGGGCCTTGCGTGCCGCGATTGGTCAGGAAGGTGAGGATGATGAGGATGATCGAGCCGACGATCGCGACGACGCCGATCAGCGGATGAAACAGGAAGCAGATGCCGATGTAGAACGGCAGCCACGGCAGATCGAAGAAAGCGGCCGGACCGGTGCCGGAGAGGAATGCACGCACCTGGTCGAAATCGCGCAGCGCCTGCAGGCCGTCGCCCTGGGTGCGCAGTTTCAAAGGCGCCTGTACTACCGAACGGTAGATACGCGCGCTCATAGCTTCGTCGAGAGCACCTGCAATACGCACGAGCATACGGCTGCGCACCAGCTCGAATGCGCCTTGGAATGCATAGAGCAGGAGGGCAAGCAGGCAGAGTGCGATCAGGGTGGGGATGCTTCTGCTGGGCAAGACCCGATCGTAGACTTCTAACATGAAGAAGGAGCCGGTCAGGTAGAGAATGTTGACAAGCGCACTGGCGATGAAGACGCCGAGGAAGGCTGTCTTGCAGTTCCGCAACGCCTCGCCTGGATCGGAGGCCTGCGCCTTGTTCTTTGAATGGTTCGTCACTGTAGAGGGCCCTCGGGAGACGTTTTCCGTCTCAAATGGAATGCACCAATGTGCCACAAATTTCGTAAAGGCGTATTGCCTTGGAGGTCTGTCACGTGGGGAACATGCTTTTGCGCCGCCGTTTCCGGCTTTTTTGTGCTAAATATATGAATATTTCGCGGTCTTAATCGATCGGACTGAATATTGCCACGATTTCGCGAATGTTTCTTGAAAAATATTTGTCGTGCTTAACCAGATACTTGGCAGCCTGAATCAGGCGCCTAAACCAACACGCGGACATTCCTCGAAAAAAACAAAGAACCTTGCGTCGATACGGTCAATCGGCCAAAGACGCGAGACGTTGCATGCAAAGGCTTGGACATGAAGAACGTTCTGATCGTGGGTATCGGTGCCGGCAATCCGGAACATATGACTGTGCAGGCGATCAACGCGCTGAACCACGCCGACGTGCTGTTCATCCCGACAAAGGGTGATGCAAAGGCGCAGCTTGCCGATATCCGCCGCGACATCGTTTCGCGCTATGTCGCGAAGCCGCAGAGCCGTGTGGTCGAATTCGAAATCCCCGTCCGCCAGACGGCGGAGCGCTCCTACAATCAGAGCGTCGACCAGTGGCATGCAGCCATCGCGTCGGCTTACGAGCGCCTACTGACCGACGAATTGCGGGCGGGGCAGACGGGGGCCTTTCTCGTCTGGGGCGACCCGATGCTCTATGACTCGACGATCCGCATCATCGAGCGCGTTCGCGCCCTGGAGACGGTAGCCTTCGACTATTCCGTCATTCCCGGCATTACCAGCATCCAGGCGCTCGCCGCCAGCCACAGGATACCGCTCAACCTCGTCGGCAAGCCGGTCGAGATCACCACCGGCCGCCGTCTTCATGGGAGCTTCCCGGAGAAGACCGAGACGGCCGTCGTCATGCTGGATGGCGAACAGGCCTTCATGAAGATCGAAGATCCGGACGCGCGGATCTACTGGGGTGCCTATCTCGGCACCGAACAGGAGATCATCATCTCCGGCAGGCTCGCCGAGGTGCGGGATGAAGTCCTGAAAACCAGAGCCGAGGCAAGGGCGCGGCACGGCTGGATCATGGATATCTATCTCCTGCAAAAGGGCAGGGACTTCGAGGAATAGCGGCAGGTCTTGCTGATCCCGCCCCGCAGCCGTCGCATGGCGGCTGGTTTGTCCCTGCTGTAGAATGGTATAGGGACGGATCGAAACGTCCCGGCACGCTCTGACAAGGGCGGCGCCTCTGAAACGGGAGACGGCCAGCCAAGCCTGATGATCCAAGCGTGATGACAATGTGTACCGCACCGGTTGATGAGCGAATGGAACCCGGGCATCGGTCCTCGATGCGCCGCGGCGCCTGTCCGTCTCTTGCAACGCCGATGATAACCGGCGACGGCCTTCTGGTGCGCCTTAGACCGGCCGGGCCTGGTTTTACGCTGTCTGAACTGACCGCTGTTGCGGATGCTGCCGAGGCCTGCGGAAACGGCATCCTTGAAATCACGGCGCGGGGAAACCTGCAGATCCGTGGACTGACGGCTGAGACAGTGCCGCGCCTTGCCGCGAAAATTGCCGATGCCGGGATCGAAATTGCCGAAGGCCTTGCGATCGAAACGCCGCCGCTCGCCGGTCTGGATCCGTCCGAGATCGTCAACCCCCTGCCTCTCGCAGCACAACTCCGGGCCGCCGTTATCGCCTATCGGCCGTCGCTTACGCTTGCGCCTAAATTGTCGATCCTCATCGATGGTGGCGGACAACTGCACCTTGGAGATGTCACCGCGGATATCCGGCTGCGCGCCGGCTGCGCCGGTGACAAAACGGTGTGGCTGCTGGCTCTCGCCGGGACGGAAGCAGCATCCCGGCGGATCGCCTTGCTTGAAGAGCCCTCGGTCATCCCAGCCGTCATCGACATTTTGAAGACCCTCTCCGCGATGGGCGAGGGCGCCCGCGCAAGGGATATAGACGCTACCCTCTTGCAGGCGGGGCTGGTGTCGGTGGCCGATGTCGACGCCGTCGAACCGTTGAAGCCGGCCCCGAATTCTGCGGGCATTCACGCGCTTGGCGTGGAAAGGAAGGTTTTGGGCGTCGGCCTTGCCTTCGGCCAGATCCGTGCGCAGGAGCTTCGGACATTCCTCGAGGCGATGGAGATTTTGGGGGCGACCGACATCCGGCTGGCGCCCGGTCATGCGCTGATGGTCCTGGGGCTCGCGCCCGAACGGTTCGCCGCCGCGCAGGCATTGGCGCTCGGCCATGGTCTGCGGGCGTTTCCGCTCGATCCGCGCAACCACATTGCCGCTTGCGCCGGCGTCGGCGCCTGTGCGTCCGCTTTGATCGATACGCGGGCGACGGCGCAAACGGTCATCGATGCAGCGCCCGGGCTTCTCGATGGTTCGCTTGCTGTCCACGTCTCCGGCTGCGCAAAGGGCTGCGCCAAACCGTCTGCTTCGGCGTTGACGATCACGGCTGCGCCAATAGGCTATGGGCTTGTCGTAAATGGTCCTGCGTCCGCGCCGCCGAATGCCTACATCGAAGAGAAAACGATAAGATCCGCGATCGAACGCCTCGAGGCGCTGGTGCGGCAGAGGAAACGGGCTGGCGAATCGGCACGGTCCTGCCTTACACGGCTCGGAGCGGACGTGATCACCACCGCGGTTCAACAGGGATAGAGATGCCTGAATACGATTACATCCGGGATGGCGACGCCATCTACGAGCGCTCCTTTGCCATTATCCGCAGCGAGGCCGATCTTTCCCGCTTTTCCGAAGACGAGGCCGATCTCGCCGTCCGCATGGTGCATGCCTGCGGACTGGTCGACGCCGCCCGCTATTTCGAGTTTTCTCCCGGCTTCGTTTCGGCGGCCCGGCAGGCGCTGAAAAATGGCGCGCCGATCTTCTGCGACGCCTTCATGGTCTCCCACGGCATCACGCGCGCCCGCCTGCCGGCCGACAACGACGTGATCTGCACCCTCCGTGAGCCGCAAACCGCCGACATTGCTCGCGAAATCGGTAACACCCGCTCGGCCGCTGCCCTGAAGCTCTGGGTCGAGCGTCTGGCCGGATCCGTGGTTGCCATCGGCAACGCGCCGACAGCGCTTTTCTTTCTGCTAGAACTGTTGCGCGATGGCGCGCCGAAACCGGCGGCGATCATCGGGATGCCGGTCGGCTTCGTCGGAGCGGCGGAATCGAAGGATGCGCTGGCTGAAAATTCCTATGGCGTACCCTATGCCATCGTGCGCGGCCGTCTCGGCGGCAGCGCCATGACTGCGGCTGCCGTCAATTCGCTGGCGAGGCCGGGCCTTTGAGCGCGCTTGTTCCAGGCAGGCTGATCGGCGTCGGGACCGGCCCGGGCGATCCCGAGCTCCTCACCCTCAAGGCCGTCAAGGCGCTGGAAGCCGCCGATGTACTCGCCTATTTTGCTAAGGAAGGGCGGCGCGGCAATGGCCGTGCCGTGGTCGAGGGACTGCTGAAACCGGGCCTGATCGAACTGCCGCTCTACTACCCGGTGACGGTCGAGATCGACAAGGAACACGACGACTACAAGAGCCTGATTACCGGTTTCTACGATGCCTCGGCCGCTGCCGTTGCCGAACATCTGGAGGCCGGGCGCACGGTCGCGATCCTCAGCGAAGGCGATCCGATGTTCTACGGATCCTACATGCATCTGCATGTGCGCCTTGCCGGGCGCTTCCCGGTCGAGGTCATTCCGGGCATCACTGCCATGTCCGGCTGCTGGTCGCTCGCCGGCCTGCCGATCGTGCAGGGAGATGACGTCCTGTCTGTCCTTCCCGGCACCATGGCCGAGGCCCAGCTCGTTCGCCGGCTCGGCGATACGGAAGCTGCCGTGATCATGAAGGTTGGCCGCAACCTGCCGAAAATCCGACGGGCGCTCGCAGCCGCCGGCAAGCTCAACCAGGCCGTTTATGTCGAACGTGGTACCATGGCGAATTCTGCCATGATCCCGCTTGCCGAAAAGGCTGACGACGAGGCGCCTTATTTCTCGCTGGTGCTGGTGCCCGGCTGGAAGGACAGGCCATGAGCGGCACGCTTTATGTAATCGGCACCGGTCCCGGCGGCCCGCAGCAGATGACGCCGGAAGCGGTCGATGCCGTGTCGAAATCGACCGATTTCTTCGGTTACGGCCCCTATCTCGATCGCCTGTCGCTGCGCCCCGATCAAAATCGCATCGCCTCTGACAATCGCGAGGAACTCGATCGCGCCCAGGCCGCCCTTCGCCACGCGGCCGAAGGAACCAATGTCTGCGTCGTTTCCGGCGGCGATCCCGGCGTCTTCGCCATGGCCGCGGCCATCTGCGAGGCGATCGACAAGGGGCCGGACGAATGGCGCGGGATCGACCTCGTCGTCACGCCCGGCGTCACCGCAATGCTTGCGGTTGCCGCTCGCATCGGCGCTCCGCTTGGTCATGATTTCTGCGCCATCTCGCTTTCGGATAATCTGAAGCCCTGGGATGTCATCACGCGGCGGCTGAAGCTGGTGGCGGAGGCTGGCCTGGTCATCGCGCTCTACAATCCGATCAGCAAGGCGCGGCCCTGGCAGCTGGGCGAGGCCTTCGATATCCTGCGCACGGTGCTGCCGGCCGAGACACCGGTGATCTTCGGCCGTGCCGCCGGTCGTCCCGACGAGCGCATGTTGGTCATGCCGCTTGCAACGGCAGATGCACAGAAGGCCGACATGGCGACCTGCGTCATCATCGGTTCGCCGGAAACGCGGGTCATTCCGCGTCCGGGCAAGCCGGACCTCGTCTACACGCCGCGGTTCATTTCCGGGGAGAAAAGGTGATCGACAAGGCCGAGCGCTTCCTCGACGGTACCCACGGTGCGGACATCGGCCGGTTGCTGGCGCTCGACCATGATCACCTCGATGCCGAGCGCACGTGCCGCGGCAATCTTGCCGTAGGTCGCCGAACCGCCGCTGTTCTTGGCGACGATGACCTCGATCCTGTTGCTCTTCAGAAGCTCCGTTTCCGCCTCGTGCCTGAACGGACCGGTGGCAAGCAGGTAGCGCGCATGGGGAACGCCGAGCGGCGGCGTGACCGGATCGACGCTGCGGATCAGGTAGTGATGCTGCGGCGCGCTTTCGAAATGGAAGGCCTCCTGTCGCCCGATGGCGAGGAAAACTCGTCTCGGGGGTTCGCCCAACGCTCCGGCCGCTTCGGCAACCGAGGAAACGCTGGTCCAGCGATCGCCGGGTTGCCGTCCCCAGCCGGGACGGCGCAGGGCAAAGAAAGGAATTCCGGTTTCCTTAGCCGCCACCGCCGCGTTCTGCGAAATCCGCGCTGCGAAGGGATGCGTCGCGTCGATCAACAGATTGAATTTTTCGGCCTTGAGGAAACTCGCAAGGCCGTCGCTGCCGCCAAAACCGCCGCTGCGGGTGGGAACCGGCTGGGCCATGGGCTCCGCGGTCCGTCCGGCGAGCGAAAGCAAGAGGTCGCAATCCGATCGGTCCGCCAAAGCCGCCGCCAGTTGCCGCGCTTCGGTGGTGCCGCCAAGAATGAGAATGCGGTGTTTGCCCATGTCTGACGGTCGGCCCCTGTCTTCCAGCAACAATGCGCCCTGGCTGACGATCATCGGCCTCGGCGAAGATGGTTTAGCGGGTCTCGGCGACGAGGCCAAGCGCTGCATCGGCGCGGCGGCGGTCGTCTTCGGCGGCGCGCGTCATCTGGAATTGGCCGGGCCGTTGATCGCAGGGGAAAGCCATGCGTGGATGAGCCCGTTCGAGCGCTCTGTCGAGGCTGTCGTGGCGCTCCGGGGCATGCCTGTTGTCGTGCTCGCCTCGGGTGATCCGTTCTTCTTCGGCGTCGGGGTAACGCTTGCGCGGCACATCGATCCTTCCGAAATGCGGGTGCTGCCGGCGCCATCCTCCTTCAGCCTGGCTGCGTCGCGTCTCGGCTGGGCGCTGCAGGACATAGCGACGGTTTCCCTGCATGGCCGCCCGATCGACCTGATCCGGCCGCATCTTCAGCCGGGCAACCGCGTCCTTGCGCTGACCTCAGACGAGAAAGGCCCGGAAACTCTTGCTGCGCTGCTTGCCGGGTGCGGGTTTGGCCAATCGAAATTGACCGTGCTCGAGGCTTTGGGCGGGGTACATGAGCGGGTTACTGTACAGAGTGCGTCAGACTTTTCATTGAGCGCGATCAACCCGCTGAATATTTGCGCCGTCGAGGTCACGGCGGGCGAGGCCGCGCGTGTCCTGCCGCTGGCGAAGGGGCTTGATGATGGCTTGTTCGAACATGACGGCCAGATCACCAAGCGTGAAATCCGCGCGTTGACCCTGTCGGCGCTGGCGCCTCGACGCGGCGAGCTTCTCTGGGATATCGGCGCAGGTTCCGGCTCGATTGGTATAGAGTGGATGCTCTGTGATCCGGCGATGAAGGCAATTGCCGTTGAAGGCTCCGCAGAGCGTGCCGGACGCATCAGGCGCAATGCCGCTGCCTTCGGCGTGCCGGGGTTGACCGTCGTTGAAGGCGTCGCCCCTGCGGCCCTGGCCGGCTTGCCAAAACCTGATGCTGTCTTCATCGGCGGTGGTGGCAGCGAGGACGGTGTCATGGATGCGGCTATTGCGGCCTTGAGGCGCGGTGGCCGGCTGGTGGCGAATGCGGTCACGACACAGATGGAAGCCGTGCTTCTCGATCATCATGCCCGCCTGGGCGGGTCGCTCATCCGTATCGATATCGCCCGTGCGTCGCCGGTTGGCGCCATGACGGGCTGGCGTCCGGCCATGCCGGTTACGCAATGGTCATGGGTCAAGCCGTGACGCTGGAATTTCAAGAGGAAGCAGCATGACAGTTCATTTCATCGGCGCTGGCCCCGGTGCCGCAGACCTGATCACCGTTCGCGGCCGCGATCTGATCGCGCGCTGCCCGGTCTGCCTCTATGCGGGCTCGATCGTTTCGCCAGAACTGCTGCAATATTGCCCCGAGGGCGCGCGCATCGTCGATACTGCGCCCATGTCGCTCGATGAAATCGAAGCGGAGTATGTGAAAGCTGCAGAAGAGGGCCATGACATCGCGCGGCTGCATTCCGGCGATCTCTCGGTCTGGAGCGCCGTTGCCGAGCAGATCCGGCGGCTGGAGAAGCATCGGCTCGACTACACCATGACACCCGGTGTCCCGGCCTTTGCCGCAGCTGCAGCGACCCTTGGTCGTGAGCTTACTATCCCCGCCGTCGCCCAGAGCCTTGTGCTGACGCGGGTTTCCGGCCGCGCCTCGCCGATGCCGAATGCGGAGACGCTTGCCGGTTTCGGCGCAACCGGGTCGACGCTTGCGATCCATCTGGCGATCCATGCGCTCGGGCAGGTGGTCGAAGAACTGACGCCGCTTTACGGCGCCGATTGCCCCGTTGCCATCGTCGTCAAGGCATCGTGGCCGGATGAACGGGTCGTGCGTGGAACGCTCGGCGATATCGAGGCGAAGGTGGCTGTGGATCCGATCGAGAGAACGGCGCTGATCTTCGTCGGGCGGACGCTGGGGGCAACCGGCTTTCGCGAGAGTTCGCTCTATGACGCCGCCTATCAGCGCCGGTTCCGCGGCCGCGAATAATCCTTCCGATCAGATATCCATGCCCGACATGTCCGGCTCCTGGCCGGTTGTCTTGCGTGGCACGTCGGTACTGCCCTCGATCCGGTCGCGGTAGAGGGCCGACTGGCCGAGCAGCATCAGCGTTACCGGCGTCGTCAGGATGACAAAGATGATGATCAGGACCTCGTGGAAAATCCAGCGGTTCTGCAACACGGCGAATGCGATCATCGAAGCAAGGCAGATCAGGATGGTGCCGGCGCTGGCGCCGAGCGTCGGGGCATGCAGGCGGCCGTAGAAGGTCTTCAGCCTGATCAGTCCCATCGAGCCGATGAGGGTGACGGCCGAGCCTGTAAGAAGCAGGATGCAGACGGGGATCGCTGCCCAGACTGGAAGATCGGTCAGATGGCTCATTCGATCACCTCGCCGCGCATCAAGAATTTTGCGAAAGCGATCGAGGAGACAAAGCCGAGCAGGGCGATGATCAGGGCAGCCTCGAAATAGATTGAATTGGCGGTGCGGACCCCGAAGGTCAGGAGAAGCAGCATGGCGTTGATATAGAGCGCATCGAGACCGAGAATACGGTCCTGTGCGCGTGGCCCGCGAACGACGCGAAACAGCGCGCAGCCCATCGCGAGGCTAAGCAGTATCTGCGAGGCCAGGATCGACCAGATGATGAAGAGTTCGTTCATTCGAAAATCTCCTTCAGCGGCGCCTCGTAGCGGCGCTTGATCAGGTCCGACCAACGGGCTCCGTTTTCGAGATCGAGGACGTGGATCAAGAGAACGCCCGTCTGTCGGTCGAATTCGAGCCAGGCGGTGCCGGGCGTCGCCGTCAGGATGCAGGCGAGCAGCGCCAGCGCATTTTCCTCCCGCAGGCTGATGTCGATCGTCACGAAGCCGGAATTCACCGGTCGGCGCCCACTGCGCAGGATGACGCTCATGACAGCCAGATTGGACCGCAGCACGTCGATGGCGACATGCCCTGCAAGGACGGCGATGCGGCCGACTTTCCTGAGATGCGTCTTGTCGGGTTGCAGATTGACCATGATCCAGGCAAACAGGATTCCGAGCGCCGTGCCGAGCAGGATATGCCCCGGCGAAAGCGACTGGTTGATCAGAAGCCAGAGGACAAGCAGTGCCAGCGAGAGAAGCGGATAGGGGAACCAGTAGCGCATGGCTCAATCCCCTCCTGCCGGGCCGGCGCGCGGCGCAGACATCACCCGGCCGATATAGTTCTGCGGCTCGAGCAGCGCCTTGGCGGTTGCATCCATGTAGCGCATTGCCGAGCCCGCCTGGAGGCTGAGGAACACACAGATAACGAGAAGCATCAGAACGGGGGTGATCTCGATCATGAAGACGCGCGGGATCGTGCCCTCGATCGATGTCCAGAAGGTGCGGATGCCGACGCGGTTCATGGCGATCATCGCGGCGAGCCCGGAGAGGATGAGCAGCGCGATATAGGTCCATTCCGCTCCGGAGACGGGCGCTTCGCCGCCGAAGCTGCCGGGATTGAAAAGCCCGTGCAGCATGGCGAACTTGGCAAGGAAGCCCGAGAGCGGCGGCAGGCCGGAAAGAAGGATGGCGCAGGCGCAGAAACAGAGGCCGAGCACGGCCATGGTGCCGGGGACGGCGACGCCTTCTTCCTTTTCTTCCTCATCCTCGTCGACATCGCCATAGGCTTCCATCGTGACCGCGAGAACGTCGGCGCCGGCATCACGGGCGCGTTCCACCAGTTCGATCAACAGGAAGAAGGCGCAGATCGTCAGCGTCGAACTGACGAGGTAGAACAGTGCGCCGCCGATGACGGCTCCATTGCCAAGCCCGATAGCGGCCATCAGCGTGCCGGAGGAAACAAGCACGCAATAGCCCGCCAACCTTCCCATGGCCTGCGAGGCAAGTACGCCGATCGCGCCGAAGCCGATGGTCAGCAGGCCGCCATAGAGAAGGACGTATTGACCGAAACCGGCTGAATTGCCTGCGTCGGCGCCAAAGAGCAGCATGGATAGGCGCAGGAGAATATAGACGCCGACCTTGGTGAGGATCGCGAAGATCGCGGCGACCGGCGGCGTCGCGGCCGAATAGGTTGCGGGCAGCCAGAAGCCGAGCGGCCACATGCCGGCTTTTACCAGGAAGGCGATGCCGAGAAGGGCTGCGCCCGCCTCCATCAGCATGCGGCTTTCAGGCCCGATCGTGCCGATCCGCAAGGCAAGATCGGCCATGTTGAGCGTGCCGGTTGCGCCATAGATCAGGCTGACGCCGATCAGGAACAGCGAGGAAGCGGCCAGATTGATGGCGATGTAATGCAGGCCGGCCTTGACGCGCATCGGCCCGGAGCCATGCAGCAACAACCCATAGGATGCGGCAAGCATCATTTCGAAGAAAACGAACAGGTTGAAAAGATCGCCGGTAAGGAAGGCGCCGTTTAGTCCGGCCAGCATCAGTTGGAACAGCGAATGGAAGTGATGGCCCATCCGGTGCCATTTCGCCATCGAAAACACCTGGGTGGCGAGCGAAAGGACGGAGGTCAGCACCAGCATCAGTGCCGACAGGCGATCGATCACCAGAACGATGCCGAAGGGGGCCGGCCAGTTGCCGAGCAGATAGACGCTCGCGCCGTTTTCAGAGGTGGCCGCGGCCCGCATCAGAATGACGCCGACGAGAAAGACCAGCAAGGTCGACACAAAACCCAGCATGCCCTTCATGGTGCGATTTCGCTCGTCGATCGGGATCAATACGGCCGCGGTGACCAGCGGCAGGAGGATGGGGACGACGATCAGGTGCTGAAGCCAGTTCACGCCGCGCTACTCCCTGCCGTCCACATGATCGGTGCCGGTGAAGCCGCGCGAGGCAAGCAGCACCACCAGGAAGAGCGCCGTCATGGCAAAGCCGATGACGATGGCGGTCAAAACCAATGCCTGCGGTATGGGATCGGTGTGGGTGAGCAGCCCGCCGGCGCCGCCCGGCTCAAGCACCGGCGGCGCGTTGACCCGGAGACGGCCCATGCCGAAGATGAAGAGATTGACGGCATAGGACAGCAGCGACAGGCCGATGATCACCTGATAGGTGCGCGGCCGAAACAACAGCCAGACGCCGGAGGCTGTGAGGACGCCGATGCCTGCGGAGAGCACGAGTTCCATTATGCTGTCTCCTTCGCAGCCAGTTTCGCCGCGCGGAGCTGCGCGCGTGGTGCGCGTACCGACTGGTGGGCAAGCGCGATCAGGATCAGCACGGTAGCGCCGAGCACCAGCGAGAAAACACCGAGATCGAACAGGATGGCCGTCGCCAGCGGTATCTTGCCGATGATCGGCAGCGAAACATATTGCGCGTGCGAGGTCAGGAACGGGTAGCCGAAGGTCCAGGAGCCCAGGCCGGTCGCGGTCGCGACGATAAGGCCGATCGCCATCCACCGCAGCGGATGGATCCGCAGGCGCTCCTCGACCCAGCGCGTGCCGCCGGCCATGTATTGCAGGATAAAGCCGATCGACATGGCGATGCCGGCCGCAAAGCCGCCGCCCGGCAGGTCGTGGCCGCGGAAAAACAGGAAGGCCGCGAGCATGCCGATGACCGGGAACATCCAGCGCATGATGACGGAGGGGACCAGCAGGTATTCGGCGATGCTGTCGCCCTTCTTGCGGTCCGGATGGTCGTCGTCGAAGGCGTTCTGCACACGCTGCTGCTCCGGCGTCTCCAGGCTCTCGGTGGCCGGGCGGAAACGCAGCAGGAGCGCGAACACGGTCAAGGCGACGATGCAGAGAACGGCGATTTCGCCGTGCGTGTCGAAGCCGCGGAAATCGACGAGGATGACATTGACCACATTGGTGCCGCCACCCTCGCTATAGGCGCGCTCGAGGAAATAGCTCGAAATCGTCTCCGGCATCTCGCGGCTCATCACCGTGTAGGAGACGAGCATCATGCCGAGACCTGCAAATACCGCGAAGGCCAGATCGCGCAGGCGGCGCAGACGCACGGACATTGTCATCATTTCCGGATCGTCCGGGTCCTCGATGCGCTTCGGCAGCCAGCGCAGGCCCAAAAGGATCAGAACCGTCGTGACGATTTCGACGAGCAATTGCGTCACCGCGAGATCGGGGGCAGACAGCCAGACAAAGGTGATGCAGGTGACGAGCCCGGCGCCGCCGAGCAGCACCAGGGCTGCGAGCCGGTGGAATTTCGCCTGATAGGCAGCGCCGACGGCGCAGACCATGCCGATCAGCCAGATCAGCGCAAAGGCCGGGTCGATGCTGCGAAGAACGATCGCCGCCGGCTTGAACCCCTGCGTCAGCAAGGTGACCGAGCCGGCGAGCAGGGCCACAGCGACCAGGATACGCATCTGCGGCTGCAGGCGGCGCGTGCCCGCCTTCATCTCGATCGAGCGTGCCCATTTCCACGACAGGGTGACAAGGACACGCTCGAAGATACGCTGACCTTCCAACCGGCGAAAGAGCGGCGGTCCCTCGGTGCTGGTGGCGAGGTACGACTTCATGATCAGGAACAGGCCGACACCGCCGACGAGGGCGATCAAGCTCATGAACAGGGGCAGGTTCCACCCGTGCCAGACCGCGAGGCTGTAGACCGGTGTGGCATCTCCGAGCACCGACTGGACGGCCGTATGCAGGAACGGACCGATGGTCCAGGAGGGGACGATGCCGACGACGAGGCAGGCGAGCACCAGGAATTCGATCGGGGCGCGCATCCAGTGCGGTGGCTCATGCGGCATTTTGGGCAGGTCATGCGGCGGCGGGCCGAAGAAGACGCTGTGGATGAAGCGCAGCGAATAGGTGACGGCAAACATGCTGGCAAGCGTCGCCACATAAGGCGTGATCGTGTCGAGGACGTTGTATTTGTGCGTCTCGATCGCCTCGGCGAAGAACATTTCCTTCGACAGGAACCCGTTGAGCAGTGGCACGCCGGCCATCGAGGCGCTGGCGACCATGGCGAGCGTCGCAGTGAACGGCATGTATCTGAACAGGCCGCTCAATCGCCGCATATCGCGGGTGCCGGTTTCATGATCGATGATGCCGGCCGCCATGAACAGCGACGCCTTGAAGGTCGCGTGGTTCATGGTGTGGAAGATCGCAGCGACCGCCGCGAGCGGACTGCCGAGGCTGAGCAGCACGGTAATCAGGCCGAGATGGCTGATCGTCGAATAGGCAAGCAGACCCTTCATGTCCTGCTGGAAGATCGCGAAATAAGCGCCGAGCAGCAGCGTGCTCAGCCCCGCCAGCCCGACGATCCAGAACCAGGCGTCCGTTCCCGCCATGACCGGCCACAGCCGGATGAGAAGGAAGACGCCGGCTTTGACGAGGGTGGCGGAATGAAGATAGGCCGAGACCGGCGTCGGCGCGGCCATGGCATGCGGCAGCCAGAAATGGAACGGAAACTGCGCGCTCTTGGTCAATGCCCCGAGCAGGATGAGGACCAGCACCGCGAGATAGAGCGGATCGTTGCGTATCATGTCGCCGGATGCCAGCACGACATCGAGATCATAACTCCCGACGATATGGCCGATCAGCATCAGCCCGACGAACATGCACAGTCCGCCGGTACCGGTGACCGTCAGGGCCATGCGGGCACCGTCGCGGGCATGCGCATTGTGGTGCCAGTAGCCGATCAGCAGGAAGGAGATGATGCTGGTCAGCTCCCAGAAGATCGCCAGCAGAACGAGATTGCCGGAAAGCACGACGCCAAGCATGGCGCCCATGAAGGCGAGAAACAGCGCAAAGAAACGCGGCACCGGATCGCTGGTCGACATGTAGTATCGAGCGTAGACGACGACCAGAAGGCCTATCGCCGTTACCAGGCTTGCAAACATCCAGGCAAAGCCATCCATGCGCAGCGTGAAATTCAAACCGAGTTCCGGAAGCCAGTTCACGTCATAGCGCAGTACCTTGCCGGAGGCCACGACCGGGTAAAGTCCGGCCGCTGTCGCGAGGCAGAAAAGAGCGATCGCTCCGGAAAGCCAGGCGGCCGGGGTGCCCTTGTCGGTCGGAATGCAGATTGCAGCGAGGCTTCCCGCGAAAGGTGCGAGGACGAGGACCAGAAGCAATGTTTCCGCGATCTGTATGTGCCCGTTTCCTTAAAGTTTTCCGACTGAAAAGACCGCAATGGGCCGGCGAATGCCTTGGCAGCGACGCACGAGGACCGGCGCTCGAAGCGCGCCGCAGAACGGCGCAAAGGCATGATGTTTTTATGTCTGCTTTCGGCACCGATGCCAACCCGCAGCGCCGATAAAAATGATGGCCTGCGGCAATTCGTTGCTCTTGGAGGTGTTAAGAATGGTGTCGGTGAATTCAACTGCGGCGGGTGCCAGTCAAGCAAGTCTGGAAATATTTGGGGCGGCTTTTTTGTAACGAAACGTAATTGCGTCATGGCCGGAAATGTTTCGACACCGAAAAGGACATGGGCCGGCAGTCGTGTGACGTGTGTTTTCGCCGGCTGCTGGTATAAATGCGTCATGGAAACAACACCGCATATTCTCGTCGTCGATGATGATCCCGAAATTCGCCGCCTGCTTGGAAAATATCTGGACGGGCAGGGTTTCCGCGTCAGCCTTGCGGGCAGCAAGGGGGAATGCGAGGCAAAACTCGCCGAATTGAAGATCGACCTCCTGGTCCTGGACGTGATGTTGCCGGATGGATCGGGGCTTGACCTCTGCCGCGCGCTGCGCGAACGCATGCCGCAACTCTCGGTCATTTTGCTGACGGCGCTGAAGGAGGATGTCGACAGGATCATCGGGCTTGAATTCGGTGCCGACGATTATCTCGGAAAGCCGTTCAACCCGCGCGAGCTCGCCGCCCGCATCCGGGCCGTGCTGCGGCGTGGTCGCAGCGAGCCGCAGCCGGCGGGAGGGCGCCAATATGTCTTCTCCAGCTATGTCGCCGATATCGAAAGCCGCACTCTGATGGCACCGGACGGGAGTTCCGTCGATCTGACCGGCGGCGAGTTCGAGCTTCTGGTGGTCTTCCTCCAGCGGCCCGGCCGCGTTCTTTCACGCGAGTCGCTGCTCGATCTCACGCAGGGCCGCACTGCCGATCCCTTTGATCGCTCGATCGATATCCTGGTCAGCCGGCTTCGGCGCAAGCTCGGCGATGCCAGCGTGTTCAACATGCTGAAGACGGTGCGCAACAAGGGTTATCAGCTGGCGGTTCCCGTTGAACGGAGCAATTAGCGATGTTGTCACTGCGGACGCGGTTTACGGCGCTGCTTGTCATCTCAGTCGTTCTGGTGCTGGTCATTGCCGCCTTCGTGACGGCGACGCTGCTGCGCAAGCCGTCGGAGGTGGCGTTCGATCATGCGCTGGCCGAAAAGGCGGAACTTGCGGCCCTTCTGCTGCGGGTCGACCCGTCCACGGCGGAAAGATTGCATATTCGCATACAACAGAAGCCCGCACGGAAACGCATCGATCAGGAGGCTACCGACAGCCTTCTCGCCGAAGGCCGACGCCAGGGCTACACGTCCGAGGTGGTCGTGCTGGAGAGCTTCAATCCGCATACCAAGGATATTGCCGTCCGGCTCGATGGCGACCGCTGGGCCTATCTGGATGCGCCCGACTCCGGCCCGTTTCCAATCCTGCCGCTTGCTACTTATCTTACCTTCGTTGCCATCGGCATGGCCGGTATCTCGATCTATGTGAGCAACGTGATGATGCGACCTTTGCGCATCCTTGACGAGACCATTACCAAGATCCGGCCGGATGGCATCATTCCGGAATTGCCGGAAACGGGACCGGTGGAAGTGCGCACCACGGCAAAGGCCATCAATCGCCTGGCGACACGGCTCAATGCTGCAGTATCGAGCCGGATGCGCATGATTGCGGCCGCAGGACACGACATGCGCACGCCGATGACGCGCATGCGTCTACGGGCGGAATTTGTCGTCGATTGCGACGACAAGAACTCCTGGCTGAAGGATCTTGACGAACTTGACCATATCGCCGACAGCGCCATCCGGCTGGTGCGAGAGGAGGTGAGCCCGGCCGCGCAGGAAGAGGTGGCGCTCGACGCGCTTCTTCGCTCGGTCACCGAGGAGATCCGCGAGACGGAGCTGCCGGTCGAACAGGGAACGATCGCCCCGGTCTTCGTGAAGGGGGCGCCCTTTGCGCTGAAGCGGGCCATCCGCAATCTGGTGGTCAATGCCGCGACGCATGGGCAGGGCGCTCGTGTTGTGCTTTCCAGGAATGGGGCGGAAGCGGTGTTGGCCATTACCGATCGCGGTCCGGGTATCCCGCAGGACCTGCTCGACCGGGTTTTCGAACCGTTCTTCCGCGTCGATCAGGCGCGTCGGCAGCTTGTTCCCGGCGCAGGCCTCGGGCTCGCCATCTCGCAGGAAATCATTGAAAACCACGGCGGCACGATCGCGATCGCCAATCGCCGCGACGGCGGTCTGCTGCAGACCGTTCGACTTCCGCTCTGTGTGGCGAAACGGGCCTAGAGAGCACTTCCGTTCCGTTGTGTCGTCACAAGAGACAGCTGATGCTTTTGGCGCCAATGACAGAGGGCGCTCGCCGTACACGGTCCAACCTTTGCTTGAAACATATCGCCTGCAGGCGGAGGGCGATGTCGGATCGGGGACATCGCGAGAGATCCCATTTTCACTTCTCAATGACGACTGTCAGCGCACGGACCGTGCAAAAAAAGCGCGACCGGATCGAAACCGGTCGCGCTTTCTGTCGTCTCAGTTGCGCCCGCCGTTAGCGTCGGACGTCCATCGTTGGGCCGGCTTACTGTCCGACGGCTTCGATGGCGCCGCCGCCGCCAATGGCAACGTTCAGCGCTACGTAGTTGTTGGCCAGGTTGCGGATGCTTGCTGCGAGCGAGATGCGCGAGTTCGAGAGGTTGCGTTCCGCGTCCAGCACGTCGAGCAGCGACGTTGCGCCGCCCTTGTAGCTTTCACGCGCCAGACCCAATGCCTCCTCGTAGGATTGGACCACTTTGCGCAGTGCTGCGACGGTCTGGTAGTTGTTGCGGAGCGCGACGAGGGAGTTCTCGACTTCCTCGACAGCGTTCAGAACGGTCTGCTTCCAGGCAAGGTACTGCTGCTGGGCGCCGGACTTGGCGATGTCGACATTGGCCTTCAAGCGACCGCCGTTGAAGATCGGCAGGCTCAGGCTCGGGCCGAAGGACCAGCTGCCGAGGCCGCCGGCGACCGAGGAGATGACCCGCGAACCGTCGATCGTGCCGCTCAGGCTCAGGCTCGGATAGAGCTGTGCTTCGGCAACGCCGATCGATGCGGTAGCGGCCGCCAGCAAACGTTCCGCCCTGCGGATGTCCGGACGGTTGCGCACCAGGTCGGCCGGGACGCCGATTTTGGTATTGTAACGCGGCGAGGGCTGCGGGCCGCCTTTTTGCAGGCTGGCCGTGACGGATGTCGCTGGCAGGCCGAGCAGGGTGGCGATGTGATTTGCTGCCTGATTGAACCCGGTCTGATAGCCAGGCAATTCAGCGAGCGTGGTGTTGACCAGGCCTTCTGCCTGAACGACGTCGAGACTGGAAGCCGCACCGGCCGCCTTGATGTCCTCTGTCAGCTTGAGCGTTTCGCGCCGCGAGGCAAGGCTCTTCTGCTGCAGGGCATAGGCTTCCTGGTTATAACGCGCCTCGATGTAGGACGTGGTCAGGTCTGACAGGTAGGCAAGGCGGGAGACATTGACGTCTGCATAAGCGGCGTCGAGTGAAGCGTTTGCCGATTCCTTGGCGCGGCGATACTGGCCGAACAGGTCGATCAGCCAGGATGCATCCGCGCCGCCGCCGATCGTCTTGGTCTCGCTGTGATCGTTCCCACTAGTCTTTCGAAGATACGAGCCATCCGAGCCTTCGGCGCTCGCCGAACCACTGGCGTTGATCTGCGGCAGACCGCCGGAAGCTGCGACGATCACGTTTGCGCGGGCTTCCATGATGCGCTCGATCGCCTGCTGGACGTCCAAGTTCTCGCCCATGCCTTGGCCAACGAGGCTATTCAGCTTCTTGTCGCGGAAGGCTTCCCACCAGGGATTCAGCTCTACGTTGGCGTTCTCCGCATGGCCGCCTTCGGAGAATTTTCCCGGCAGAGCTGCGTTCGGTGCCTGGTAGTCGGGGCCGACGACGCAGCCGGAGAGAAGAAGAAGGCTCAAGGGAAGGAGCACTTTTATAATTTTCATCTGGGTCCCCATCCGGCCCGTCAGGGTCGGTAACAAACGATTCACTTTTTTCGTCTTTAACATTTTCCGCGCCGCTTGCGAGCGAACAATTACAAAGATGGGGGTCAAAAGGGACATCCCCGTCATGGGTGTTTCCCAAGTGCCACGGCTTGGTTGTTGCACCTGCAATTTCAAGGGCTGCAAAGAAATTTCCCCAATACGGTTCACACTTTCTGTCAGTACCCCTTTGCGACCGGCAGGCGACTTGACCCAATAACGGCTCTGCGTGTCTGGCGTTTGTCGAATCGGTGTCGAATTGTTTCCCAGTTGATGACAGTACGCAAGTGGCAGTGGATCGACGGGTCATGCCGCAAGCCAGCGGCGCTCGCGGGCGAAGTTTGCCAGGTCGTTGGCGCTCATCGGACGTGCGAAGGCATAACCTTGCAGACCGTGGCAACCGAGCTCCTTGAGAATCCGGGCGTGCTCCATCGTCTCGACCCCCTCTGCGATGACATCGATACCCAGTGAAATGCCGATATCGATGATGGATGCGACCAGCTGGCGCTGTTTTGCGGAGGTGAGGATCGGAATGACGAGCTGCCTGTCGATCTTGAGGCGACGGGGCGTGAGCTTCAACAGGCTGGTGATCGAGGCGTAACCGGTGCCGAAGTCGTCGATCTCGATGTCGATGCCGAGATTCTTGATCTGCTCGATGTTGGAGAGCACGGTCATGTCGCTGTCGTCGAACGAGATCGATTCCAGGAGTTCGAACGATAGTTTGCCTTTCGGAATGGTCAGCTGGTTGAGGCGGTCGATCAGCTTTTCGTCGTGCAGCCGGTGGTAGGAGAGATTGACCGACACTTTGGGGATATCAATGCCGCTCGCCTCCCAGCGGCGCAACTGGAACAGCGCCTGCTCGAGAATCCGCTGGTCGATCTCGGCAAGGACGTTGATATCCTCGGCCGTTTTCAAGAACGCGTAGGGTGCAAGCAGCCCCTTGGTCGGATGATCCCAGCGGGCCAGAGCCTCGACGCCGATCATGTTCAGGCTGGCGGGACAGAACTGGGGTTGAAAATAGGCGACGAACTCGTTCTGCTCCAGCCCGCGCAGGATCTCGTCTGCCGTCTGTTTGGTCTTGAATACGGCGGTCTTCAGCGAGTGGGTGAAGACCTCGTGGCGATTGCGGCCGCGGCGCTTTGCCTCGTAGAGCGCGATATCGGCATTGACCAGCACCTGGGTGAGCTCTTCCGCGCGGTTTGCCTGATGGGCGATGCCGATGCTGACGCCGATGCGGCAATCCTGTTCCTTGTATTTGACCGGCACGCTCATGGCATCGATGATCCGTTGCGCGAGCGCTGCGTCATGGCCCTCGACGCCGCCATTGCGCGAAATGATCACGAACTCGTCGCCGCCGATGCGGCCGACGAAATCATTGTCGCTCGTATTGGCACGCAGAATCTGGGCGGCATGCCGCAGGATTTCGTCACCGGCCGCGTGGCCGAGCGTGTCGTTGATTTCCTTGAAGCGATCGAGATCGATATGGAAAATGCTGGCAAGGCCCTGCGTCGCGGTGCTCGAACGCCGCTCGGCCAGGATCTCGTCGAGATAGCGCCGGTTCGGCAGCGCCGTCAGCGGATCATGCAAGGCATTGAATTCCATGCTGTGCCGGGCGGCCTCCAGTTCGGCGCTGTGCGCCTCAGCCTGTCCCCTGGCTGCCTCCAACCTTTCGCTGTTCTCGACATCCGCCGTCACGTCCCAGTTGACGCCGACGATTTTTTCCTTGCCGCCGGCACCGGTATATTTCGAGCCAACCGTGCGGATATGACGAGTGCGATTGCCGGGAAGGCGGATGCGGAATTGCGTTGCATAGCTTGCGCCATGAAGAAGGGCGTCGCTGAATTCCTTCTCCGCCTGCTGCAGGTCGTCCGGGTGGAGCGCGTCACGCCAATCCTCGTAAACTTCGCGTGCATCTTTTCGCAGACCGTAGAGTTCTTTCATCCGCTCGTCCCACAAGAGCTTGCCGGAGGAAATGTCGAGCTCCCAGATGCCGATCTGCGAGGCATCGAGCGCGATCTTCAGGCGGTGGGAGAGTTCCAGCAATTGATCCTTGTTGTGCTCAAGCACCCGGATGTTGCGTTGCCGCTCCTCCATCAGTTGGCCGGTGATGAACATCGGGACGAGAATGAAGAGGCCGCCAAGCAGGACGAGGCTCCGGATCAGCCAGGCGTTTGGCGGGGTTTCGACCCATCCACCCTTTGGCGTCGCGCTGATCACCCAGGAGCCGCCGGGCAGGAAGACATGGACGTCAACGGGGTTGGTTCCCCGGACGGCGCTGTTGCCATAGAACAGAGCACCTTCTTCGCCGAGACCGTCACGGCCGGAGATGGCGACGTCGATGCCCAGCGTCGGCGAAAGAAGCCCGCTGTCCTGATAGAGCCGCTCGACGTCGATCACAGCGGAAACGATGCCCCAGAAGTGCTTCGCCTGGCTATCTTGCGAGACCAATACGGGGAAGCGGCCGATCAGTCCCTTGCCGCCCTGGACGAGATCGAGCGGTCCGGCAAGCACCATCTTGCCGGTATCACGTACCCGCATCGCGGCGGCGCGTTGGTCGTCGTTCTTGCGGTAGTTAAGCCCGAGCGCCTTCTCGTTTCCCTTCATCGGATAAATGAGGGAGACGACAAAATCCGGTGCCCCAGCAATGCTGCGCAGCCGGGATCGTTCGTCTAAAATATTGCCTGCCAGATCTGAGAACCGCTTTTGGTTCATGCCGGGTTCTGTCGAAATCGTTGCGATCAGGCCGCGGACCAGTTGGATATCGCCGTTGATGTTGGCCTCAAGCCGGGAACGGATGGGCCCGAGTTCGGCGGTAACTGCGGCGCGAGCCTTGGCAGCGTGCACGGCGCGGTTCTGCTGCTCGGCAAAAAGGCCTGCCGCCGCCACGATCACGAGCGCGACATAAGTCGGGAGATAGTTCGGTTTGAGAAACCGGATTATTGTCGATTTTCCAAACGTAGACGATATTGCCGAAAACACGTAGTCCCCAATGCCGTTCTTTGATTACCAGCAATTTGGGGTGCATTCTCGCAAAGCCATCTTAACAATATGTGCCGCGGACCGGATCTCGGGCAGGCGGGTTACTTGGATTTCTTCTTTTCCGGCAGGTTTTTGTGATCCGTTTCCGCCAGATCCTTGAGTTCCTTTTCCGACATGGATTTCTCCATGCTCTTGGAAGCACCCTTGAGCTCGGATTTCTTCATGTCACCACGCTTGGCGGCAAGCGCCGCGCCGGCGGCTTTCTGCTGGGCTTGGGATTTTGCGGGCATCGTCTTTCTCCTTGTGGCCGAGACTGCCTTTAAACAGTCATCGGCTAGATTGGTTCCGTTGCCTCATCTGAACTTGTGCCCGGTTGCCCGATCATCGCCAGCAGTGTTTCCAGTCTGTCCGCCTCCCGCGGCAGCTTGTCCGTGCGCAGCCTGGAAATGCGGGGAAAGCGCATGGCGACGCCGGATTTGTGCCGGGTGGAAAAATTGATGCCCTCGAACGCGACCTCGACCACGAAGCCATGCTCCGGTTCTGCCCGGATGGAGCGAACGGGACCGAACCGTTCGATCGTATTGTTGCGCACGTAGCGGTCGAGAACCTCGAGTTCCGCGTCGGTAAAGCCGAAATAGGCCTTGCCGACCGGCACCAGCACGTCCTTCCCCTCGCTTTCGGTCCAGACGCCGAAAGTGAAATCCGAGTAATAGCTCGATCGTTTGCCATGGCCGCGCTGGGCGTACATCAGCACCGCATCGACATTGTAGGGTTCCCGTTTCCATTTGAACCAGGGGCCTTTCGACCGGCCGGAAGTGTAGGGCGAATCCAGCCGTTTCAGCATGATGCCTTCGATGACGGGATCGGGCGGGTCGGCACGCAGGCGGTCGAGTTCCTCCCAGCTGGAAAAGGGCACGAGCGGCGAAAGGTCGAAATGGGACGGTGCCGTCTTTTCGATCAGCGCGGACAATTCAGCCCGTCGTGTCAGGAAACTTTCCGACCGAATGTCGCGCCGGCCGGAAAACAGGAGATCATAGCCGCGGATGAAGGCCGGATAGTCTTCCAGCATCTTGCGGGTCACGGTCTTGCGGTTCAGCCGCTGCTGCAGGTCGGAGAAGGTGCGGGTGGCGCGGTTGGTGCGCATTGTGCCGCCGACCAGCAGCTCGCCATCGATGATGCCCTCGAAATCGGCCGCCTCCAGAATGTCGGGAAAGGCGCCCGATATGTCGTCGCCGCTGCGCGAATAGAGCCGCCGTGTTCCGGCCAGATTGGCAAGCTGGACGCGGATGCCGTCCCACTTCCACTCTGCGGCAAAGTCCTTGGGATCGAGCCCGGCAAGATCGTTGTCGCCGACCGGCGTTGCCAGCATCACCGCGTGGAAGACGGCCGGCATGTCCAGTTCCGGCTTGTCCGCCTTGCCGTCCAGCCAACGGAACAGGGCCGTATAGGGTGGCGACAGGCCATGCCACAACGTCTCGATCTCAGTGATATCGACATTGCCCATGTCCGCCAGCGCCTGCTTCACCAGCCGCGCTGAGACGCCGATGCGCAGGCCGCCGGTGATGAGCTTCAAGAAGGCGAAGCGGCTTGATCCTTCAAGCTGGTCGAGCAGGCTGCGGACGAGACCGTGCACATTGGTACGCCCGGCCGTTTCCAGCTGATGCATGACGGACCCGAGCGAGAGATTGGCGGCGGTCTCGGCGCTGTCGGCCGGCCTTTCCCAGACCAGCGATATCGTTTCTGCGAGGTCGCCTACATAGTCGTAGGAGTAGCGGAACAGGACTTCGTCCATCCGCTCCAGCACCAGTTGCCTGAGGACGTTCGGCTTGACGATCTTGAGTGTCAGCGTGCCGGCGATCGCCGCCAGCGCATACCCGCGATCGGGGTCCGGGGTGGCGCGAAAATAGTCCGCCAACAGCCTGATCTTGGCATTGCGCTGCGGCGTGAGGACCAGGCGGTCGAGCAGTTCGGCGAAGGCGCGCATCGGCTATTCCCCCTCGTCGTCATAGCCGACGAGATGCAGCGGCCGGGCGGCGATGCCCTGCAGTTCGCACCAGCGCACCAGTGCCTCCTCGCGGCCATGCGTCACCCAGACTTCGCCCGGATTGACCTCGCGAATGGTCGCGATCAGCTCCGGCCAGTCGCAATGATCGGAAATGATCAGCGGCAACTCGACGCCACGCTGCTTGGCGCGCTGGCGCACCAGCATCCAGCCGGAAGCGAAGATCGCGACGGGATCGGGAAAACGGCGCGCCCATTTTTCGGCGAAGGCGGCGGGCGGGCCGATGACGACCGCTCCGGCAAAGGATTGTTTGTCCTGCACGTCGATCGTCGCCGGGCGAATATCGCCGAGGTCTATGCCTCGTTCCTGATAGTAATCGCAGAGTCTGGTCAGCGCACCGTGGATGAAGATCGGCGCGTCATAACCCGCTTCCCGCAGAAGCGCGATGATGCGCTGGGCCTTGCCGAGCGCATAGGCGCCGACCAGATGGGCACGCTCGGGAAACTGCCGCAGCGATGTCAGCAGCTTGGCAATTTCGCCGCGGTCGTCGGGATGGTGGAACACCGGCAGGCCGAATGTCGCTTCGGTGATGAAGACGTCGCAAGGCACCGGCTCGAAGGGACGGCAGGTCGGGTCGCGTCGCCGCTTGTAATCGCCCGAAACGACGATGCGCGTGCCATTGGCGTCCACCGCGATCTGCGCCGAGCCAAGCACATGGCCGGCCGGATGAAAGCTGGCGGTGACATCGCCGATCGTGGTCCGGGCGCCGAGTAGTGCCTCCTCGGCGCTGATGCAGAAGGCATCGCCGTAGCGGATGCGCATGATGTCCAGCGTCTCGCGCGTCGCCAGCACATGGGTGTGGCCGGCGCGGGCATGGTCCGCATGGCCATGGGTGATCAGCGCCCTTTCAACGGGCTGGACGGGATCGATGTAGAAGCCGCCCTTCTCGCAATAGAGACCCTTGGGCGTGGGATAGAGCAGCGTTTCCGGTTTCATGGAACCGAAGATAGCTGGCAAACCACCGGCTGCCAGCCATCACGATGAATTTTTATGCTGCCGGGTTGAGAGCCAGCGTCGTCGAGATGAGGTCGAGGACACCTTCCGCGTCGATCCCGACGCAGACGTTCTGGCTTGGCAGATTGTCCCAGGCGCTCGGCGGAAACAGGTGGTCGTCGGCCTTCTGGATCGTCTGGCCGTCGGCGATACCGCCGCAGACGACGCGGATCGCACCGCTGCGCAGCGTGAAGAGATGCGGCGCGACGACATAGACGCAGGCGCAGCTGTCATGGATCACCATGCCGTCCTCGACGTGCTGCTCGTAGAAATCGATGTAGAACTGCGAGATGTCCGAGAGCAGCTTCGCCCGTTCGCCGCCGGTTGCGACGATGGCCGCGAGCCGCGCGCGCGTCATGACAGTCTCTTCGGTGACATCGAGCCCGACGACGACGACCGGCCAGGGAGCCGTCATTACCGCATCGGCGGCTTCCGGATCGCCGTGGATATTGGCTTCGGCGGCGGGCGTGATGTTGCCGCGCATGTCGAAGGCCCCGCCCATGATGACGACTTCCTTGACGAGAACGGCAATGTCCGGGTCGTCGCGCAGCGCCAGAGCCAGGTTGGTCATCCGGCCGACGGCAACAAGCGTCACTTCGCCGGGATTGGCGCGCACGGTCTCGATGATGAAGCGGTGCGCGGGGCGGGGGTCGCAGGCAAGATCGACCGTTTCGGGCGCGCCGATATTGCCGAGCCCGTCATGGCCATGGATGCCGGTCGGCCAATCGACATGCGGACGTGAAGGATCGAGCGTTTCGCCAAGGCCGCGGGCGACCGGGGCGGGGATGTTCCATTGCTGCTTCAGATACAGCGCATTGCGTGTCGTGGTTTCGATCGAGGCATTGCCGAAAACGGAGGTTATGCCGATCAGGTCGATCTGCGGATGATTGTGCAGGAAAAGCAGGGCCATCGCATCATCGACGCCGGGGTCCGTATCAAAAATTACCTTGTGCATGATGTCTTCTTTTCGTTGTTTTGAAATGCTGCGGGGTTGTTTCGACTGAAACCGGCACCACCGTCAAAAGTCAACTGCGCATCGTGTTGTTTGGCGACCGGTCTCAAAACAGCGCATATCCGCCCTTTTGTGGGGTGAAGGCGCCATCATGGTTAAACTTTCCGAAACGTCATCACGGTAGGGTCGGTGCTCAATCAAAATATGTGGCGCGCCGTGCATCCTTGGAGCCCGGCATTGGAGTTGCAGCAGATGACGGAGCGACGCGCGTGAAGTCGGTCTTGAAGAGAATACGCCTTCCCCGGAAGGTCATGTTCGTCATCGCCGGTGTTCTGGTCCTCTGCGGCGCATCGGGCGCCCTTGCGGTCTATTCCGCCAAGGACGTTCTCCTGGGGAGTGCTGCGACCGCGCCTTCGCGATCGGGACTGGCCTGCACCACGGTCGAAACGCTGAAGATGCGCCGCAACGGCCAGCGCTGGATCCGCAAATATGTAAGCACCGAGACGGCAGAGGGCGTCGATCGTGTCCGCACGGCCTTGCGCATCACCGGCCTCATCACTCGGCAGGAAAAGGCTGACCTCTATCACGTCGTCGTTCTCGATCACGCCGGGCCGACCGAGCGCGCGGCACACCGCGGCCCTGCGATTGGCGCTGAGGTTCTCTTTGCGCCCGATCCGACGAAACTGCCCGGCATGACCGCCTCCTTCATCGCCCGCTACAACGAGGGCAAGGCGAATACGGTCGGCCTGTTCTACGGCCGCGAAGTCGCTCTCTCGACCGACGAGATCAAGAAAGCGATGACGGCGATGGACGACAAGTCCGATTGCCTGGATCCTGCCCCTGATATCGGTGCCGCTGGATCGGAAGCTGGCGCACACGGCGAAGACGCGGCCGCCGGCCATGGAGAAGCGCCTCTGGAGCATGGAGCCGATGCCGAGGCGTCGGAACATGGGGCAGAACCGGAACACAATGCCACCAAGGCCGAAGAAAAAAGCTTCTTCGGTTCGATGATGGCGATGGTCTGGGGCGAAAGCGCACCATCGGCTGGGGATGTGCCTGGTGAGCATTCAGCGGAAAAGCCTGAAGGCGAAACTGCCGCCGGCCACTGACGAGCTTGTCAGCTGCGTTGCCTGAGATCACCGGCAGGCCACAGCGCTCCCGGCGTTCCCCCGTGGCGCGCATGCCTGTATTCGTGACGTACCCGCCTCAGACGACGGCGCTTCCTGCGATGAAGGCAAGCACCAGAAAGATCAGGAAGATGATCAGGGCGATGGCGAACAGCACGCGCGCGATCGTCGCGGTTGCGGCCGAGACGCCGGAAAAACCGAGAAAGCCGGTGATCAGCGAAATGACAAGGAAGATAAGCGCCCATTTCAGCATGGAAGGGTCCTTTGTGGATTCTGCGGGAATTGACGCGCAGGATCAGGAAAAGTTCCATTTGCCAATGGGAACGCGCCACCTCGTTTGCAAAGTGGCGCGCTCGAATTTGCCTTCTCAGTCCGCCTTGTTACGGCGAGCCGGGAACAGGATGATGTCGCGGATCGACGGCGCGTTGGTCAGAAGCATGATCAACCGATCGACACCGATGCCGAGACCGCCGGCAGGCGGCATGCCCTGGTCGATCGCGTCGAGGAACTCGTCATCCAGCTGCTTTGCCTTTTCGCCGCGTGCATGCGCCTGTTCCAGCTGGTCGACCATACGGGCGCGCTGCTCTTCCGGATCGTTGAGCTCCGAGAAGGCGTTGCCGAGTTCCCAGGTGTTGCAATAGGTCTCGAAGCGTTCGACGAGGCGCGGCTCGCCCGGCACTTCCTTGGCGAAGGGCGAGATATCCTTCGGGAAATGCGTGACATGCGAAGGCTGGATCAGCGTGCCCTCGACCTTTTCCTCGAAGATGAAAGCCAGGCATTCGCCCCAGGTCCAGTCCTTCTCGACCGCAAAGCCGGCAGCCTTGGCAGCGGAGCGGGCTTCCTCGTCGGTCTTCATGGCGATGAAGTCGAGGCCGGTCGCTTGCTTGACGGCATCCGGCATCGGCACGCGCTTGAACGGACCCTTGAAGGAGATTTCCTTGTCGCCGAACATGAACTCGGTGGTGCCGTGGATCGACATGGCGAGCTTTTCGAACAGCCGCTCGACGAGGTCCATGATGTCCTCGTAGTCGGCATAGGCCCAGTAGCATTCCATCATGGTGAATTCAGGATTGTGCCGGGTGGACACGCCTTCATTGCGGAAGTTGCGGTTGATCTCGAACACCTTGTCGGTGAGACCCGAAACCAGCGTGCGCTTCAGGAACAGTTCCGGCGCGATGCGCAGGTACATGTCGAGCTTCAGCGTGTTGTGGTGCGTCTTGAAGGGCTCGGCGGTCGCGCCGCCGTAGACCGAATGCAGCATAGGCGTCTCGACTTCCATGAAGCCGTCATCTTCCATGAAGCGGCGGATGCCGGAGACGATCTTCGAGCGCTGCTGGAAGCGGAGCTTCGATTCCTCGTTGGTCATGATGTCGAGGTGGCGCTTGCGATAGCGCAGCTCGATGTCGGAGAGGCCATGCCACTTTTCCGGCATCGGCAGCAGCGACTTCGTCAGCATGGTGATTTCTTGCGCATTGATCGTCAGTTCGCCGCGCTTGGTGCGGCGCACGAGGCCGGTCACGCCGATGATGTCGCCGAGATCGATCATCGGCAGCAGCGCACGCGCTTCCTCCGGCGTCGTATCCTTGTGGGAAAAGATCTGGATCTTGCCGCCGGCATCGCGGATGTCCATGAACATGCCGGAATTGCGCGAGGAATAGACGCGGCCGGCAACGGTCACGACATCCTGCGTCTCGGTATCCGGCTCAAGGCCCTCATACTTTTCCGCCAGCTCGCCATTGGTGATGGTGCGGTGGAAGTGCGCCGGGTAGACGTCGCCGATCTGCTCGCGCAGCAGCTTCAGCTTCTGGGCACGGACTTCGGTGACGTCAGAGGAGAGGGCTGTTTCCTGAATCTTGTCGTTCATCGTCTTTTCCTTACTTGCCGCTGCCTGCCATCGAGGCGGCGACCTGGCCGGCGACCTTCAGGCGCTGGCGTACAACGGAGCGACCGAGGATCGCCATGGAATCAAACAGCGGCAGCGAGCGCGACGAGCCGGAAACGGCCACGAACAGCGGTGCCACCACGACCTTCAGCTTCTTGCCGAGGCGGTCGGCGATCGCGCGCAGCTCCGCCTCGATCGACTCGACGTTCCATTCGAGGATCTTTTCGAGATCCGGCTGGACCGTGTTGAAAATCTCCACCAGCTCTTCCGGCGTCGATTTTATCTTGGCAAAGGACGAAGCATCGAGGCCAAGATCGGACTTGAACAGGAAGCCCGCCAGATCCGGCAGTTCGCCGAGCTTGGAAATGCGCGACTGCGAGAGCTTGAGGCCCTGCTTGATGCGGTCGTTTTCCATCGCCCAGGAGAGCACGCGGGCGACGAACTCGTCTTCAGTCAAACCTTCGCGCAGCCAGCGGCCGTTCAGCCAGTCCAGCTTCTGGATATCGAAGATCGCGCCAGCCTTGGAAAGGTTGGCCGGGTCGAACTTTTCGGCGAGCTGATCCATCGTCAGCATTTCCTCGCCTTCGGCGATCTGGATGAAGAATAGGCCGAGGAAGTTCATCAGCGCTTCCGGCAGATAGCCGAGCGCGGTGTAGTAGGAGATCGAGGTCGGGTTCTTGCGCTTCGACAGCTTCGACTTGTCGGCATTGCGCATCAGGCTGAGATGCATGAACACCGGCGGCTCAAGGCCGAGATACTGATAGATCAGGATATGCTTCGGCACCGAGGACAGCCATTCCTCGCCGCGCGCCACATGGGTGATCTTCATCATGTGGTCGTCGACGACATTGGCCATGTGGTAAGTCGGCATACCGTCGGCCTTGAGCAGAACCTGCATGTCGACTGCATCCCACGGAATATCGACTTCGCCGTAGACGCCGTCGACGAACTTGCAGGAGCCTTCTGTCGGGATCTTCATGCGCACGACATGCGGCTCGCCGCTCGCGACGCGGGTCGTCACTTCTTCCGCCGAGATATGCAGGCAGAGGCCGTCATATTTCGGCGGCTTGCCGGCTGCGCGCTGGGCTTCGCGCATTTCCGTCAGGCGTTCGGGCGTGCAGAAACAGCGGAAGCCGTGGCCTGCTTCGACGATCTTTTCGACGTAGGGCTTATAGAGATCCTTGCGGTCGCTCTGGCGGTAAGGACCGTAGGGGCCGCCGACATCCGGGCCTTCAGACCATTTCAGGCCGCACCATTTCAGCGCATCCAGCACCTTCGTCTCGAATTCCGGCGTCGATCGCGTCGCGTCCGTGTCCTCGATGCGCAGGATGAACTCGCCACCCATCTTCTGCGCGAACAGGTAATTGAACAGTGCGATGTAGGCAGTGCCGACATGGGGTTCGCCGGTGGGAGAAGGTGCGATGCGCACCCGGACTGGTCTGTCTGTCATGATCCTGGCCCGTGCTTTACGTGCTTTCGGCCTTCCTGCCGGCGAGGAGTGTCCGGATATGAAGGCGCATGCTTTTAAGGGAAGGAAGTGCCCGATCGATGCCTGAAACGGCGGAAAATACCGGAAATTCCATATGGCTGGCGTGAGACCATATTCAAAAGGGCGCGTCAAGGAAAACTGCGCTGCGATGGGCGGCGGCAGTCTTTCAAAATGGCAGTTGACAAAATCTCCGATGCGATCTATTTAACCGAAAAGTTAATTAACTTACTGGTTTAATTATATGGCCCAAGATCGCCTCAGCACAACCCTCTCGGCACTCGCCGACCCGACACGCCGGGCGATCCTGGCGCGGTTGGCATCGGGCGAGGCATCGGTGAACGAGTTGGCCGAGCCCTTCGCGATGAGCCTGCCTGCCGTTTCCAAGCATCTGAAGGTGTTGGAGAAGGCTGGCCTGATCAGCCGGGGGCGGGAGGCGCAATGGCGTCCGTGCAAGCTGGAGGCTGCGCCTTTGAAGGACCTCAACGCTTGGCTCGAGAACTACCGGCAATTTTGGGAGGAGAGTTTCGACAGGCTCGATCTCTACCTGCAGAAACTTCAAAAAGGAGACGCGAATGACCGCAAGAGCTGAAGTTGTCCCGGCCGACAAGGCCAATCTGGTCTTGACTCGGACATTCGACGCCCCCGCGGCGCTGGTCTATAAAGTCTGGACCGACCCGTATCACCTCGCGCAGTGGTGGGGGCCGCATTGCTTCACCAATCCCGTCTGCGAAGTGGACCTCAGGCCGGGCGGCGTCATCCGCATCCATATGAAGGGCCCTGACGGGCAGATGTATCCGTCAAACGGCACCTTCAAGGAAATCGTCGAGAACGAGCGTCTGGTCTTTACCAGCACCTATGACGGCGAAGACGGCGTCCCCATGCTCGAAGCGCTCAATACGGTGACCTTCACCGAGAAGGACGGCAAGACCGTTTTGACCCTGCACGCGCAGGTGCTCAAAGCAACCGAAGCCGTGTTGCCCGCCCTCGACGGCATGGAAGAAGGCTGGAGCCAGAGCCTCGAAAAGCTCGCTGCCGTCATCGCCGCCGTCACAGCGGCCTGAAACTCTATCTACCCGACATTCCCCTGAAGCGTGCGAGAGCCTCTTCAGGGGCACTTATTCCCATACTCAACAGGAACCCGAATATGCTGAAAATTCTACTGATTATCCTCGCCGTCATCGTCGTGCTGTTGCTCGCCGTCGTCGTGTTCGCATCAACCAAGCCCGATACGTTCCATGTCGAGCGCAGCGCGACCATCAATGCCCCGCCGGAAAAGATCTTCCCGCTGATCAACGACTTCAACCAGTGGCAGGCCTGGTCGCCCTACGAAAAGAAGGATCCGGCCATGAAGCGAACGTTCGCCGGTGCGACAAGCGGCCAGGGCGCCGTCTACAGCTGGGACGGCAACAAAAATGTCGGCGCCGGCCGCATGGAAATCACCGAAGCGACGCTGTCCTCGAAGGTGCAGATCAAGCTCGATTTCATCCGTCCGTTCGAAGGGCATAACGTCGCCACGTTCACGCTTTCGCCCGCGACACAAGGCACGACGGTCACCTGGGCGATGGATGGACCGAGCCCTCTCATCGCCAAGGTCATGGGTCTGTTCTTCAACATGGACACGATGATCGGTGGCGATTTTGCTCAAGGGCTGGAGAACCTGAAGGCCATCGCGGAGAAGTAAGTCGCAAAACCGGGAACCATTGCTGGTCTGAACCGTTTTCCCTCGGGAGGAGTGCGAGCCGTGCCAACCGGACATGAGGGAGATGGAGAACGCGAAGATTTTTCCGGTTTCCCTTCGCGGCCAACGAAAAGGCAGGCGAGCTTCTTACCCCTTCGGCTTCGTATCCTCACCACACGCACACATGGAAGGGCTTGGGATGGCGTGTCCCGGGCCATTTCGTTTCAGCTTGGTTACTTCGGAGCTTTTGCAGCTTTTTCCCGCTGACGCTTGCGGCGCGACAGCATGTTCAGCACCTCGACCAGCGCCGAAAAGGCCATTGCCGCATAGACGTAGCCCTTCGGCACGTGGAGGCCCATGCCTTCGGCGATCAGCGTCGTGCCGATCATCAGCAGGAAGCCGAGTGCCAGCATGACGATGGTGGGGTTCTTCTCGATGAAGCGGGCAAGCGGGCCGGATGCGACCAACATGACGGTGACGGCGACGATGACGGAAACCACCATGATCGGCAGGTGCGGTGTCATGCCGACCGCGGTGATGATGCTGTCGACTGAAAACACCAGGTCGAGCAGCAGGATCTGGCCAATCGCCGCAGTAAATCCCGTCGTCACGGAACTGGCGATGAAGTCTTCTTCATGGTCTGCGGGATCGACATTGTGATGGATTTCCTTGGTCGCCTTCCAGACGAGGAACAGACCGCCGGCAATGAGGATCATGTCCTTCCACGAGAAGGCGTGGCCAAAGGCTGTGAACACCGGTGCGGTCAACTGCACGATCCAGGCGACGGTTCCAAGCAGCGCCAGTCGCATGACGAGCGCCAGCCCGATGCCGATGCGGCGGGCGCTTTCGCGGTTTTCCGGCGGCAGCTTGTTGGTCAGGATCGAGATGAATATGAGGTTGTCGATGCCGAGCACGACTTCCATCACGATCAGCGTGATCAGGGCAATCCAGGCGGTCGGATCTTGCATGAGGAGCAAAATGTCCTGCATCGGGGTGGTTCCTTCCTCGATTCAAAGGGCACATAAGGGAACCCGCGCAACCGATGGGCAGCGCGGGCGAAACTGGATGTCCTCTATGTATGCGGAAATGGCGTCAAGGCAAGCGCCGAAAGCCGGTCAGGCGGGTCTTGATACCGTTAACTCTTCACCGGAACCCATATTTCGGTAAGCCCCATGCCGGTCCGGGGATCGAACCGGTCATCATAGCGCTCCATCAGGTCCGGAAGTCCGGCATGCTTGTAGCCGGAAGTGGGAAGCCATTCGGTAAAGATCACGTGGCATGTGGCGCTGATGCCGGAGATATGGCCGCGATGCGCAAACACCGCATAGGTCTGGGCGGGAAGCTTCAGGCTCTCGAAGCCTTCAGGTAATTCGCTGGTGTCGCGAACCTCAACGGCCGACATGTATTGGAAGCTGCTGTCCTGGCCTTCCTCCTGCGTGCAGATGCCGTAGGCAACATTGCCGACCTGGCCGGGAATAGTGCCGAAATGCTCGTTGAACTGCTGCCATTGCGAGGGGATGCCGGCATTGCCGCCATAGTTGTAGGTCTGTTGTAGGCCCGCCATCAGCATCGCAGGCCTGGTTTCAAAACGGGGTTCGTCAAGTTTGGGAAGAGGTGCGGTGTTCATGCGTATGGGCTCCATGAGCTCGAGGTCGCCAATATGCCCCCGGTTGCGGACCTCTTCCGGCGTCACGCCGAAATGGTCGCGGAAGGCACGGGTGAAGGCTTCATGCGAGCTGTAGCCCGCATCAAGGGCGACTGCGAGAATGCTGGATGCGCCACCGGCGAGGGACAGAGCCGCCGCGCTCAAGCGCCGTGCCCTGATGTAACCACTGATGGAACAGCCCGTTGCCAGGCCAAAGACGCGCGACAGGTGATAGCGGGAAAGCCCCGCCGTCTCCGCGATCTCCTCCAGCGAAATGTCCCCGGCGTAATGGCTCTCGATGAACCAGAGCGCCTTGCCGATCGCATTCATTCCGCCTCCCGCAGCAAGCCGGATATCGTTGTAGCTCCGATCATGGAACCGCATTTGATCGTGGTTGCTGGATTGAGGGAATCTGGCGCCGTCTCAGCGAGGATGCAACCGTAATTAGCTGTTTTCGGCTTTCAGGCCATAGGCCGCATGGAACATCGCAATTCCCGATGTAACGGCTTTTTCGATGTATTCGCGCGAGGGCGGCGCGTCCATCTCGCCGAACAGCCGACGCTTCAGCATGCCGGCCATCGATAGTTCGATGAATTGGCGGGCGGCAAGGTCCGTATCGGCGATGTCGAGAGCGCCGCGTTCGACCTGCCTGTCGAGATAGGTCCGAAGCACGGTATAGCCGTTTTCCGGCGTCGCGTTGAAAAAGCGCTGAGCCAGTTGCGGCATTCTATCGCTGACGCCGATAACCATGCGCATGGCGCGGATCGTATGATCCGCCGTGAGGTGCGTCGTCAGCGTCACGCCGAAGTCGAAAAGCGCCTCGTCCACCGGCTCATGATCGTCCAACGCATGCTTGATGGTCTGGACGACGCGGCTGCGTTCCCGCCCGATCAGAGCGGCAAACAGGTCTTCCTTGTTCTCGAAATAAACGTAGATGGTGCCCTTGGAGACGCCGGCTTCCCGCGTGATATCGTTCATGCTGGCGGCATCGAAGCCGACGCTCATGAAGACACGCTTGGCGCCCTCGATGATCTGTTCGCGTTTTGCCGGATCTTCGCCGGCGGCCCGGCGCCCCGGAAGAGCGCATGCATCACCCGGACAGCCCTCGCTGCCTGCCGTTTCCGCCAATTTGTCGTCTTGTCCGGACATTTTTGTCTCGTTGTTAACTTTTCGAACCGAACGGTTCGATTCCCCTTGATATAGAGTCGGTTTGATACTATTTCAATCGAACTGAACGGTTCGGTTCGAATTTCTCATATCAGGTCTGGTCGCGCAATATGTCAGTTTCAAGTAAAACCGGTGCTGCCCATGTCCGTCCCGTCGGCGACGATTTCGAAGTTCCGAACGAAGAGATCACTGCACCGGAAGCCAAGAGCGTAACCGAGCCCGTGGCCGAAGCGCAAGCGGCACCGCAGGCTGTGGTCGCTGCCGAAAAGCCGGCGCCGAAGCGCCGCAAGCTGCTGATGCCGGTAATTGTCATTGCCGCACTCGCCGCCGGCGGCTGGTACGGCTACGACTGGTGGACCAACGGCCGTTTCATGATCTCGACAGACGACGCCTATATCGAAGGCGATATCGCGTCGATTTCGCCGAAGGTCTCTGGCTATGTCGAGAAGGTCAATGTCATTGCCAACCAGCATGTGAAGGCCGGCGATCCGCTGATTACGCTCGACAAGGAAGACTACCGGATCGCTGCCGACCAGGCGCAGGCACAGATCGATACCGAAAAGCTGTCGCTGCAGCGCTTCGATGCCCAGATCGCCGGCGCCCGCGCCAGCATGCAGCAGGCGCAAGCACAGAAAACCGCCTTGGAGGCGACCGTTCGGGGTGCCGAAATCACGCTGAAGCGTGCCAGCGACCTCCAGTCAAAGGCAGTCGGTACGGTCGCCGACCTCGACAGCGCGCAGGTTGCGCTCGAGCAGGCCAAGGCAAACCTCCTCGGCGCCGACGCCAATATCGTCGCCGCAAATGCCAATATCTCCGTTTTGACCGCGCAGCGCGCCGAGGCCGAAAGCACCATCCGCTCGCTGGAACTCGCCCGCGACAAGGCCGAGCGCGATCTGGCCTTCACGGTCCTGAAGGCGCCTTATGACGGCATCGTCGGCAATCTCGCGGTTCAGGACGGCGACCTCGTCTCCGCCGGCCAGAGGCTGGCGGCCCTCGTTCCGGTCGACCAACTCTATATCGACGCCAATTTCAAGGAAACGCAGATCGCCCATATGGTTCCGGGCTCGAAGGTCAACATCCATGTCGATGCCTTCGACGAGGCGCCGATCGTCGGCACCGTCCAGTCGATCTCGCCGGCCTCCGGCTCGGTCTTCTCGCTGCTGCCGGCCGAAAACGCCACGGGCAACTTCACCAAGGTGATCCAGCGCGTGCCGGTGCGGATCGTCTTCCCGAAGGATGTGCTGGATAGCGGTCGCCTGCGGGCAGGCCTGAGCGTCGTCGTCGATGTCGATACCCGCACGGCGCCGCAACAGCACGATGTCGCTGCGGTCAAGTGACCCGCTGACCTGACAGTTGAAGCCGCGCCTCCAGGGGCGCGGTTTTCGTCCGGCGGAATGGTCTCCGCCCGTTTCCGAACGCAGTCGCGCCGGAAACCATGATGTTTCTATTTTCATTGGCCGCTCCGTTCGTGTGAACAGGGGCCGGGCCGGGAGCAAGAGCCCATGGCTGCCACTGCTACAGCGGGTACGATCCCCCTTCCGGCCGCAGGTGCGGAAGAGCGGATGGACCCAAAACGGCTGATCGCCTTCTTCGCGATGGTCTTCGGCATGTTCATGTCGATCCTCGACATCCAGATCGTCTCGGCGTCGCTTGCGGAAATCCAGGCGGGCCTCAGCGCCGGCTCCGATGAGGTCGCCTGGGTGCAGACGGCCTATCTGATCGCCGAAGTGATCATGATCCCGCTCTCCGGGACACTGGCGCGCATCGTTTCCACCCGCGTCCTCTTTTCCGTTTCGGCCGCGGGCTTCACCATCGCCAGCGCGCTGGCCGCGACCGCTACCAATATCGACCAGATGATCGTCTACCGGGCGCTACAGGGTTTCATCGGCGGCGGCATGATTCCGTCGGTGTTTGCGGCCGCCTTCACGATCTTCCCGCCCTCCAAGCGCAGCATCGTCTCGCCGATCATCGGCCTTGTCGCGACGCTGGCTCCGACCATCGGCCCGACGGTCGGCGGCTATCTCAGCCACGCCTTTTCCTGGCACTGGCTGTTCCTGGTCAATATCGTTCCCGGTATCATCGTCACGATCGTCACCTGGAATTTCATCGATTTCGACAAGCCGGAACACGGCCTGATGAAGAAGTTCGACTGGTGGGGCCTGTTCTCCATGGCAATCTTTCTCGGTTCGCTCGAATATGTGCTGGAAGAGGGCAATGCCAACGACTGGTTCAGCGATGAATATATCTTCATGGGCGCCATCGCCTCGGCGCTCGGCGCACTTGTCTTCTTCTACCGGGCCTTCAAGGTTGAGTTCCCGATCGTCGATCTGAGAGCTTTCGCCAACCGAAACTTCGCCTTCGGATCGCTGTTCTCCTTCATCATGGGCATCGGGCTTTACGGGCTCACCTATCTCTATCCGCTCTATCTCGGCCGGATTCGCGGCTACGATTCGCTGATGATCGGCGAGACCATGTTCGTCTCAGGGCTTGCCATGTTCTGCACGGCGCCGGTCGCCGGCAAGCTCTCGACCAAGCTCGATCCGCGGGTGATGATGGCGATCGGCTTTGCCAGCTTTGCCGCCGGCACCTGGCTCATGAGCCACCTGACGGCCGACTGGGACTTCTACGAGCTTCTCGTCCCGCAGATCCTGCGCGGTTGCGGCCTGATGCTGTGCATGGTGCCGATCAACAACGTGGCGCTCGGCACGCTGTCGCCGGAACGCGTCCGCGGCGCATCCGGCCTGTTCAACCTGACCCGCAACCTCGGCGGCGCCGTTGGGCTCGCCGCCATCAACACCATCCTGACCCAACGCCAGGAGGAGCATTACGCCCGGCTGCAGGAACATGTGCAGTGGGGCAACCCGGAGGCGATGGATCAGATGAACAACATGATCGCGAAGTATAATTCGCATGGTCTCGACGGTGCGACCATCGCGCTCCAGAAGCTGTCGGGCATGGTGCAGCAGCAAGCAACGATCATGTCGTTCATCGACGTTTTCATGATCCTGACGTGCCTGTTCGGCGCGCTTGTCGCCTGCGCCTTCCTGATCAAGAAGCCGCAGACAGTTCCTACGAGCGGCGGGGGCGGCGGCCACTGACAAGGGCCGCGGTGAACCCGTATCTGTACGCCGCATGAATCATCAGCCAGAATGCCCTGAAGGTATGTTTCAGGGTATTTCGCATGGGGCATCACACGGGCTTTCTGCTATCCCGGCGGCGGCTTCTTGCCGGTCTCGGGAGCCTCGGCGTCCTGGCGTCGATCAGGCCGGCGGCGTTTTCCGCAGCGGCATCTCAGTCTTCCTGGCCGCCGATTGACGCGACGTTCATCTTTGCCGCCGATGTCCATGCCTGCCTTGTTTCCGCCGATACGCTCAGTCCTCACTGCGAAGAGGAGGGGAAGACGGATGCCAATCTTTTGCGACATGTCTCGGCACTCAACCGCATCACCGACTATCGGTGGCCGGTAGACATCGGTGGCACAGCAACAGGGCTTTCCGGCGCGGGTGAGCGAATTGCAACGCCGTTCGGCATCGTCATCGGCGGCGACATGACGGATGATGGCGGCGGCCAGGTGAAGGTTCCCGGTGAAGGGCACCAACTCATGCAGTTTTCCAGCCGCTATCAGCAGGGTACTGGTCCGGACCGCGTGCATTATCCGGTCTATAACGGCCTCGGCAACCATGATCTCGATCAGGACGGCGCGCCGCCGCATATCGACTGGTACCGCCGCGAACTGCGCGATTATGTCGAACTCAATCATCGCCAGACCGTGTTCTACAAGCCGCCCGTCGCGGTCGGAAATTATGACATCGAATCCGACAATTATTCCTGGGATTGGGGCGGGCTGCATCTGGTGCAGTTGCAGCGTTTCGGCGGTGATACCGGCAAGGGGGCGATCAGCGGGCTCGACTGGCTGAAACAGGACCTCGCCAATTCAGCTGCTGATGGCCGGCCGGTGGTGCTGTTCCAGCACTATGGCTGGGACCGGTTCTCGCTGGAAAGCTGGGATCCCGCGACGATGACCTTCGACGACGAAGGGGCGGGCCATCCCCACTGGTGGAGCGACGATGACCGCGCTGCCCTTCTATCCGTGCTGAAGGGCTATAACGTCGTCGGCCTGTTTCACGGGCACGAGCATGACACGCCGATGATCTACAGGCAGGAGGGGCTCGATTTGTTCAAACCGGTTGCAACGTTCATGGGCGGTTTTGCGCTTGCCCGTATCACCAGCGACTACATGGATGTGGTCCTCGCCCGGACGGAGGCAGGCAGCAGCGATGTCACCTTCACCAACGCTTTCAGCAAGCGGCTCGTCTAGTGGGCGGCGTCGAGCCGAAGCTCATGCGAACGCACGGATAATTTTCTGATTTACGTACATCAAATTTTCCTCTAAGAGTCTTTTTCGGAGGAAACATGCGCCCGACAGTTCACGATATTGCCGCTGCGGCAGGGGTCAGCCTTGCGACCGTAGACAGGGTTCTCAACCAGCGCGCTGGTGTGCGCAAGGTGACGCGCGAGCGGGTCGAGCAGGCGATAGAGCGCATCGGCTACGTCCGCGACGTAGCCGCTGCAAACCTTGCCAAGAGCCGCGTCTATCCCTTCGTTTTCATCCTGCCCTCCGGCGACAATTCCTTTATGCGCGGCCTTGAAGCACAGGTACGTGCCGCGATGCGCCGTTCGTCGATGGAGCGGGCGGTCATTTCCATTGTCACGGTTCCTGCCTTCAACGCCGAGGCTCTGGTTGCCGCGCTGGACGAAGTTCGCGTGACGGCACCGGCGGGTGTTGCTGTCGTGGCGGTTGAATCCCCGGATGTGATCGCCGCGGTCAATCGTTTGCGAGCTAACCGTATTCCGGTGGTGACTCTGGTGTCCGATCTTGCCGGTTCAAACCGCGATCATTTCGCAGGTGTGGACAACATCGCGGCAGGCCGCACGGCGGCAAGCCTGATGGGCCGCTTCCTCGGCGGTCGCACGGGGCCGGTCGCCGTGCTTGCCGGTTCGATGCTGGTGCGCGACCACCGCGAGCGCCTCGATGGCTTTCGTGCCGTCATGGAGGAAACCTTTCCCGGCCATGCGCTGCTACCGGTCATGGAGGGGCAGGACGACCCCGTGTTGGCGGAACGTCTCGTCGGCGAAACGCTTGCCGGAACGCCAGAAATAGCCGGCATCTACAGCCTCGGCGCCGGTAATCGCGGCCTGATCGCAGCCTTGAAACGGCGAGCCAACGGTCACTCGATCTGCGTCATAGCCCACGAGCTGACGCGGCATACGCGGGCGGCGCTGAATGACGGGTTGATCGAGGCAGTTCTCAATCAGGATGCCGGCCACGAGGTCCGTAGCGCCATCCGGGTGTTGAAGGCGAAAGCCGACGGTGTCGCGGTGATCGGAGCGCAGGAGCGCATCCGGATCGATATTTTCCTCAAGGACAACCTGCCCTTCGAGGACGGCGGCGAAAATCAAGAGCCCGGACAGGGCGAAGACGTTTAGGGAGAGCATCATGTATCTGGGGATCGACCTTGGTACGTCCGGGGTGAAGGCGCTGTTGATCGACGATGGCCAACGCGTCGTCGGTTCGGCGTCAGGCGCTATGGACGTTTCGCGCCCGCATCCCGGCTGGTCGGAGCAGGACCCGGCCCACTGGATCCGGGCAACGGAGGAGGCGATCACCGGGCTGAAGGCGTCCCATCCGGCAGAGCTTGCCGCCGTCAAGGGCATCGGCCTCTCCGGACATATGCATGGCGCGACGCTGCTTGACGATCAGGACAGGGTGCTGCGTCCCTGTATCCTCTGGAACGATACCCGCAGTTTCAAACAGGCCGCCGCACTCGACGCCGATCCGCAGTTTCGGGCGCTGACCGGCAACATCGTCTTTCCGGGTTTCACCGCTCCGAAATTGGTCTGGGTCGCCGAAAACGAGCCGGATGTCTTTGCGAAAGTTCGCTGGGTTCTTCTGCCCAAGGATTACCTGCGTCTCTGGCTCACCGGCGAGCACATCTCCGAAATGTCCGATTCCGCCGGCACCTCCTGGCTCGATACCGGCAAGCGCGCCTGGTCTGAAAGCCTGCTTTCCGTAACCGGCCTTCAGGAACGGCAGATGCCGGGTCTTGTGGAAGGCACGGAGGCGGGCGGCACGCTGAAGGGCGATCTCGCTGCCCGATGGGGTATGGGTTCCGGCGTTGTCGTGGCCGGTGGGGCAGGGGACAATGCGGCGTCCGCCTGCGGCATGGGCACGGTCGGCGAAGGCCATGCCTTCGTGTCGCTCGGGACTTCCGGTGTTCTGTTTGCCGCCAATTCCAGCTACTTGCCCAATCCGGCGAGCGCCGTCCACGCCTTCTGCCACGCGCTTCCTAATACGTGGCACCAGATGGGCGTTATCCTGTCGGCGACCGATGCGCTCAACTGGCATTCCGGCGTCACCGGCAAGAGCGCCGGCGATTTGACCGCGGAGCTTGGCGATAGGCTGAACGCGCCCACCGGCGTCACCTTTCTGCCCTATCTGTCCGGTGAGCGCACGCCGCACAACGATGCCGCCATCCGCGGCGTCTTTGCCGGCCTTGGCCATGAAAGCAGCCGCGTCGTTCTCACCCAGGCGGTGCTCGAAGGCGTATCTTTCGCCTTGCGAGACAGCCTTGAGGCTTTGAAGGCCGCCGGCACCAATCTTTCCCGCGTGACCGCCATCGGTGGTGGTTCGCGTTCGCGCTACTGGCTGAAGTCGATCGCAACGGCACTCGGCATTCCCGTCGACGTCCCGGCCGACGGCGATTTCGGCGCGGCCTTCGGCGCCGCCCGCCTCGGCCTTGTCGCTGCGACCAAGGCCGATCCGCTGTCGGTCTTCACCGCACCCGTGACCGCCGAAACCGTTCAGCCCGACACCACGCTTCATGGCGCCTATGAAGAGGCCTATCAGCGTTATCGCCGGCTCTATCCCGCGATCAAGTCGCTAACTGCAAACTAGAAGTTGCCCCTCACCCTCACCCTCTCCCCGCAAGCGGGGAGAGGGGACAACAGAAGGTGTGGCATCTCCTTCGCCCCGCTTGCGGGGAGAAGGTGCCCGATAGGGCGGATGAGGGGCAGAGCCATGCACTCGAATTCCAATCCAAGGAGACAACACCATGAGCACCGGTTTCTTCGGCGATATCGCCAAGATCAAATATGAAGGTCCCGACAGCACCAATCCGCTGGCCTTCCGCCACTACCAGCCGGACGAGATCGTCCTTGGCAAGCGCATGGAAGATCACCTGCGCTTTGCCGTTGCCTACTGGCATACCTTTACCTGGCCGGGCGGCGATCCCTTCGGCGGCCAGACCTTCCTGCGCCCCTGGTTCGAAGACACGATGAAGGCGGCGAAGCTGAAGGCCGATGTCGCCTTCGAATTCTTCTCGCTGCTCGGTACGCCCTATTACTGCTTCCATGACGCCGACGTGCGGCCGGAAGGCACGAATTTTGCCGAGAACACCAAGAACCTCAACGAGATCGTCGATTACTTCGCGGAGAAGCAGGCGGCGACCGGCGTCAAGCTGCTCTGGGGCACGGCGAACCTGTTCTCCAACCGCCGCTTCATGTCGGGTGCCGCGACCAATCCGGATCCAGATGTCTTCGCGTTCTCGGCTGCGACGGTGAAGACCTGCATGGATGCAACGCAGAAGCTCGGTGGCGAGAACTACGTTCTCTGGGGCGGCCGCGAAGGCTATGAAACCCTGCTTAACACTGATCTCAAGCGCGAACTCGACCAGCTTGGCCGCTTCCTCAACCTCGTCGTCGAATACAAGCACAAGATCGGCTTCAAAGGCACCATCCTGATCGAGCCGAAGCCGCAGGAGCCGACCAAGCACCAGTACGACTACGACGTGGCGACCGTCTACGGCTTCCTCAAGAAGAACGGCCTCGAAAACGAGGTGAAGGTCAATATCGAGCAGGGCCACGCGATCCTTGCCGGCCATTCCTTCGAGCATGAGCTGGCGCTCGCCAATGCGCTTGGTATCTTCGGTTCAATCGACATGAACCGCAACGACTACCAGTCCGGCTGGGATACCGACCAGTTCCCCAACAACGTTCCGGAAATGGCGCTTGCCTATTACCATGTCCTGGCAGGCGGCGGCTTCAAGACCGGCGGCACCAACTTCGACGCCAAGCTCCGGCGCCAGTCACTCGACCCGGCGGATCTGCTGATCGGCCACATCGGCGGCATGGATTGCTGCGCCCGCGGCCTGAAGGCAGCCGCCAAGATGATCGAGGACAAGGCTCTGTCGCAGCCGCTCACTGAGCGTTATGCCGGCTGGGATTCTGCCGAAAGCCAGAAGATGCTGCGCGGTGAATATTCGCTCGCAGAAATCGCCCACTACGTCGAGACCAGGGACATCAACCCGCAGCCGAAATCCGGCAAGCAGGAACTCTTGGAAAACGTCGTGAACCGCTACGTTTGATGCAGGGCTGATTTTCGAGGAGAGGGCCGGGGAGCGAGAGCTTCGCGGCTCTTTTTTCGATCTGATGTGGCAATGTTCCCGGCCAGAGGCAGCTTTGCGCCACGACCAGTCCGGAACGCTTCTTGACGCCGATGCCGTATAAGCTACAACTTGTCCATGCGCCGTGACCACCTCTCCTCCTGAAGCGGGAAAAATGTCATGTGTCACAAATCCTTTGGATCGCAGGAGCCGGCAAAAGGCAAGGTTATCACACGTGCCGTGTCTTGCGCCGCAGCATTGTTCTTTCTTGTGCGCCCAGTTTTCACGATGCTTCGCTCTGGCAGAGAAGTGTTTGCGGCGGCTCTCCTGCTCGGACTTTGCGCCACCGCAAGCGCCGATGACGTGCTTTTCGAAAACGTCCGCATCTTCGACGGAAAAGGTGCTGCTCTTTCGGCTCCGTCGAATGTGCTGATCCAGGGCAACGTGATCGCGTCGATTTCGACAAGCCCCATCGAGGCCGAAGGCGCTGCGCGCATTGCCGGCGACGGGCGAACGCTGATGCCAGGCCTGATCGATGCCCATTGGCACGCGATGCTGATTGCGTCCACCCCTGCAGAGACAATGGCCGACATCGGTTTCGCCAATCTAGCGGCCGGCGACGAGGCAGAGGATACGCTGATGCGTGGCTTTACCACCGTTCGCGACGTGGGCGGACCGGCGTTCGGTCTCAAGCGCGCGATAGATCAGGGCATCATCGAGGGCCCCCGCATCTATCCCTCAGGCGCCATGATCACCGTGACCAGCGGGCATGGAGATTTCCGCCAGATGAGCGACCTGCCGCGGAGGATCGGCGGCCCGTTCACCCCGATGGAGGTAAATGGTGGCAGCATCGTCGTGGACAGCCCCGACGAGGTGCGCTTGCGCGCTCGCGAGCAGCTTATGCAGGGGGCCGTGCTACTGAAATTGACGGCGGGCGGCGGCGTGTCATCGCCCCACAGCCCGCTCGACGTAACCACCTTCACCCTGCCTGAACTGCGGGCCGCCGTCGAAATTGCCGAGAATTGGGGCACTTACGTTGCCGCGCACGCCTTCACGCCGGAAGCGGTCGAAATGTCTATCTCAGCCGGCGTGAAGTGCATCGAGCACGGCTTCCTTATGACCGAGGCAGACGCCAAGCTGATCGCGGAAAAGGGCATCTGGCTGAGCCTGCAACCGCTTCACGAAGCGATGAGGACAGGCCTCCCGGAGGGTTCGGTCGAGCGAGCCAAGGCCGATGAGGTGTGGCCGGGCATCGACAGGACCTACAAACTGGCGAAGAAGTACAAGATCAAGACCGCTTGGGGTACCGATGTTCTGTTCTCCCGCGCAATGGCGAGACAACAGGGGGCAATTCTCGCCTCGCTGGTCCGCTGGTACACCCCCGCCGAAGCGCTCGCCATGGCGACCGGGACCAATGCCGAATTGCTGGCGCTGTCAGGCAAGCGCAACCCCTATCCGGGCAAGCTCGGCGTCGTCGAGGAAGGCGCGCTGGCGGACCTCTTGCTCGTGGATGGCAATCCGCTGGAAAACATCGATCTGATCGCCGATCCTGCCAACAGCTTCAAGATCATCATGAAGGACGGCCTGATCTACAAAAACACGCTGCCCCCGTGAGGAGCGACTGAGCCGCCTGTCCTCCTGGACGCCGCCATGGCCTGTTGGCTATGGTGCGCTGGCATCATCCCACAGGCGAGCGACAAGGAATGGCCGCTTCCCCCCAATGAGACGCTCGGCTGACCGACAGAAGACCGCTTCGGGCAGATACTTGCGCGTCGTCTTGAGGACCTATCTCGGCGTGGTCTTCGAGGTCAGCGCTTCGTCCACTGGCGCGATGGTGCCGAGACGGAGTTGCGAACCACGAGATCGGGACGCAGGAGGATTTCCGTTTCGGCCGGTTGGCCGTCGGAGAGCAGTTCCAGCAGCAAGGCCATCGCGTGCTTGCCGATCAGCGTGCGCGGCTGGCGGATCGTGGTCAGAGCCGGAGACATGAAGACGGCCTGCGGCACGTCGTCGAAGCCAGTCACCGAAAAATCGCGCGGGACATCATAGCCGCGCGCTGAAAGGCCGATCATCACGCCGATCGCGGTCTGATCGTTGACGCACATGAAGGCCGTCGGCAGCGTGTCGCGCATGAAAAGCTGCTCGACAGCCAGCCGTCCGCTTTCGATCGTGCCGTCGCCCTCAAGGACAATGCGCAGATCGGCCGCGACGCCGGCTGCATCCAGCCCGGCCTCGTAGCCCATGCGCCGCCGGCTGTAGGCGAGCCGCGTGCGTGAATCGCCGATGAAGGCGATCTTGCGGTGACCCTCGGCAATCAGAAGGTCGATTGCCTTGCGGGCACCTTCGATGTCATCGACGCCGACATAGGGAATACCGCCGTTGAACACCGGCTCGAAAACCCCGACACTCGGCGGCAGCCGCGCTGTCATGGTCTGGTGGCCAAAGGGCAGAATGCCGGTGAACAGGATGAGCCCGGCCGCCTGATTGGAATTGAGAAACTTCAGATATTCCAGCCCGCGCTGTGCATCGTTCTGCGTATGGCCGATCAGCACGCCGTAGCCATGCGATCGCGCCTCGTTCTCGAGACCGACCAGAATATTGGAAAAGTTCGGGTCGCCGATATCGGGCGCCACGACGAGAATCATGTTCGACCGGCCGAGCCGGAGGCTGCGGGCCATGGCGTTGGTCGTATAGCCGGTGATGGCAATCGCCTGGCTGACCTTGAGCCGCGTCGAATTCGCGACTTTCTCCGGCATATGGATCGCGCGCGAGACTGTCGCGATGGAAACCTCGGCAATCCGGGCGACGTCTTCAATGGTTGCCGGCGTGGAATTCGACACTGCGCTCTGCCTTGGTTTCAGTCTCGGCGGGACACTACACAGACTTGCCCGGAGGTCAAAGCCTGCTTGAAGAAATTCTCTGTTATGCTCCGATGTAAACCTTTACATGATCTATGTAAAGGTTTACACAACACCTCAAGCGGATGGGAGCCGCAGGGAGGACTTTATGAATTCGGAGACCGTCGACGCCGGCACGGTGGTGCTGTCCGCGAGGCGCATCAGCAAGTCGTTCAGCGGCGTGCAGGTGCTGTTCAGCGTTGATTTCGATCTCCGGGCAGGCGAGATCCATGCTCTCATGGGTGAAAACGGCGCGGGGAAATCGACCCTCGTCAAGATCCTTTCCGGCTTCGAGCAACCAACCTCCGGTGAAATCATCCTCGACGGAAACCCCGTCAAGCTGCCACCAAACGGTGACGCCGAATCGCTCGGCATCGTCATCATCCACCAGGAATTCAATCTGGCCGAACATCTGACCGTCTCCGAGAGCCTGTTTCTCGGCCGGGAGGTGACCCGTTTCGGCATGCTCGACCGCAAATATATGCGGGCCGAAACGCGGCGCGTGCTGGATCTCCTCGGTTCGCATGTCGACGAGAATGCGATGATCAGCTCCCTCTCGATTGCCGACAAGCAGATGGTGGAAATCGCCAAGGCCATCAGCCGGGATGCGCGGGTCGTGTTCATGGATGAGCCGACTGCTGTTTTGTCGCGCGAAGAGACCAATTTCCTGTTCCGGCAGGTGCGCAAGCTGCGCGATCAGGGCACGAGCTTCGTCTTCGTGTCCCACAAGCTCGACGAGGTCATGGAACTGACGGACCGGGTCACTGTGCTGCGCGATGGCCAATGGATCAAGACGTCGCCGACGGCAATCCTGGACGGTGAATCGATCGCCCAGCTGATGGTGGGCCGCGAGCTTTCCAAGCTGTATCCGGCCAAGAGTGAGCCGAATGTCGATGAAGAAGTCATGCTCAGTGTCAACGGGCTGTCGACCGGATATGTCCGGGATGCGAGTTTCGAGGTGCGCAAGGGCGAGATTCTCGGCTTCTCCGGCATGATCGGATCAGGCCGCACGGAGTTGATGGAGGCGATTGCCGGCTTGCGTTCTCGCGCTTCCGGCGAGGTGGTCATCAAGGGGCAGTCCGTGCCATCTGGCGACGTGCACGCGGCCAACCGCAGCGGTCTCGCCTATATGACCAAGGACCGCAAGTCCAAGGGGCTGCTTCTCAATTCGCGCATGACCGCCAATCTGACGCTGCAGTCCCTCGAAAACCACGGCAAGCTCGGTTATCTCAGCCCTGCGAGCGAGGCCGCCGCGCTGGAACGCGCCCGCCGTCGTTTCGACATTCGGGTGCGCGATGGCAACGTAGTGGCTGGCCGCATGTCGGGCGGCAACCAGCAGAAGCTGCTTCTTGCCAAGGTCATGGAGACCGAGCCCGAGATCATCATCATCGACGAACCGACCCGCGGCATCGATGTCGGCACCAAGCAGCAGATCTATCATTTCATTTCCGCGCTGGCGCGCGACGGCCGCTCGATCATCGTCGTGTCATCCGAAATGCCCGAGGTAATCGGTCTTTGCACGCGCGTTGCCGTCATGCGCGAAGGGCGGATCGTCGGCATGCTGGAAGGCGATGAAATCTCCGAGCAGGAGATCATGCGCTATGCGGCGGGATTGAAGAAGGCGGTCGCCTGATCCTGTGCCGAGGCACGGGGAGCAGGGATCTGGAACAAAATTCCCAGGGACAATGGGACGGGAGGTTGGTTTGGATATGAGCGTGAATGAGGAAGCCCGGGAAATCCGGCGTCGAAACTGGCGGGATGTCGATCTTCGGGCCGTCGCACCCTTTGCAGCCCTGGTGTTGCTTCTCATCCTCGGAGCGCTCGTCAATCCGAATTTCATCGGCATAAACAACCTCGCCAACGTCGCGACCCGCAGCGCCTTCATCGCCATCATCGCGATCGGTGCGACCTTCGTGATCTCGTCGGGCGATCTCGATCTGTCCGTCGGGGCGATGGTTGCCTTCGTCGCCAGCCTGATGATCCTGTTCATGAATTCGGGCGTCATCGCCGATCCCGCCCTGATGCTGACCGCAGCAATTGTCTTCACCGTCGTCGCCGGTGCCGGCTGCGGCCTTGCAAACGGCCTGATCACCACGGTGGGCAGGATCGAACCCTTCATCGCGACCCTTGGCACCATGGGCATCTATCGCGGCCTGACCACCTGGCTCTCGCAGGGCGGTGCGATTACGTTGAAGGACCCGGCCCTCCAGGAAATGTACCGCCCGGCCTATTTCGGCTCGATCCTCGGCGTGCCGGTACCGATCGCGGTGATCCTGGTCGTGACCAGTATCGCGGCCTTCATCCTCTATCGCACCCGCTACGGCCGGCATGTGGTTGCCGTCGGCTCGAACAGCGACGTGGCGCGCTATTCCGGCATTCCGGTCAACCGCGTGCGCACCATCGCCTTCGTGATCCAAGGGCTATGCGTTGCCGTCGCCGTACTTCTCTATGTGCCGCGGCTCGGCTCGACCTCGGCGACGACCGGCATCCTCTGGGAACTGCAGGCGATCACCGCCGTCGTCGTCGGCGGCACGGCGCTCAAAGGTGGCGCTGGACGTGTCTGGGGCACGATCTGCGGCGCCTTCATCCTGGAACTGGTCGGCAACATCATGCTGCTTTCCAATTTCATCAGCGAATATCTGATCGGTGCCATCCAGGGCGCGATCATCATCATTGCGATGCTCGTCCAGCGCTCGCTGGTACGGAAATCGTGAATAACCGGGTTCAGGGGGTCGCCCGGTCCAAGGACTGCAAGACCCGCATTCACTAGGGAGAGAGAAACATGCGTAAAGGACTAATGGGCGTTGCAGCCGTCGCCATCATGGCGCTGACCGGCGTGGCCCACGCGCAGGAAGAGAAGAAGGTCACGATCGGCGTTTCGATCCCGGCCGCCGACCATGGCTGGACCGCGGGCGTGGTTTTCCACGCAGAGCGCGTCGCCAAGCTCCTCATGGAACAGCATCCGGGCCTCAACGTCATCGTCAAGACGTCGCCGGATCCGGCAAGCCAGGCGAATGCCGTGCAGGACCTTGAAACCCAGGGCATCGACGCGCTGGTCATCCTGCCGTCCGATCCGGATCCGCTGGTCAACGCCATCAAGGAAGTCAAGGGCAAGGGCACCTTCGTCGCCATCGTCGACCGCGCACCGTCGGTAAACGACAACACGGTCCGCGACCTTTATGTTGCCGGCAACAACCCGGCATTGGGCCAGACGGCCGGCGAATATATCAAGGCTACGACGCCGGACGCTGAAGTCGTCATCATCCGCGGTCTGCCGATCCCGATCGACCAGCAGCGTCAGGACGGTTTCGACAAGGGCATCGAAGGCTCCAACGTCAAGGTTCTCGACCGCCAGTTCGGCAACTGGAACCGCGACGACGCCTTCAAGGTCATGCAGGACTATCTGACCAAATACCCGAAGATCGACGTGGTCTGGTGCCAGGACGACGACATGGCCGTCGGCGTGCTGCAGGCGATCGAGCAGGCCAAGCGCACGGACATCCAGTACGTCGTTGCCGGCGCGGGCTCGAAGGACATGGTCAAGAAGGTCATGGATGGCGACAAGATGATCCCGGTCGACGTACTCTATCCGCCGGCAATGGTCGGTACGGCGCTCGAGATGACGGTTGCCAACTTCTACGGCCAGGTTCCGGTTCGCGGCGTTTACACCATCGATGCGACGCTCATCACCAAGGACAACGCCAAGGACTTCTACTTCCCCGATTCACCGTTCTGATCCGGGTCTGACGCTTGAGCTGCCTGTAGCATGACGCTGCGGGCAGCTTTTCATTTTATCGACGATTTTTCCAAAATTTCGGCTTGAGGCGGATTGCCCCGCAGCGCAAACATGATAGCTTCCGGGCGCCCTGCAACGTTTCAGGTTATGCTGTTGACGACGGATGTACGTACAGCAGAAGCACATTTCACGATTGTCTGATATGGCCGGGGTGAGCGGTCATTGTTTTGACGGAGGAAACGACAGATGAAGACCATCAAGGGCCCCGCGCTCTTTCTTGCACAATTCGCCGGCGATGCCGCTCCGTTCAATTCGTGGGACGCGATCACCAAATGGGCCGCCGATTGCGGCTACAAGGGTGTCCAGGTTCCAAGCTGGGACGGACGCCTGATCGACCTGAAAAAGGCTGCCGAATCGAAAGCCTACTGCGATGAGTTCGCCGGCAAGGCACGCGACAACGGGATCGAGGTCACCGAGCTTTCGACCCATCTGCAGGGGCAACTGGTTGCCGTGCATCCCGCCTATGACGAGGGCTTTGACGGCTTTGCGGTTCCGGAAGTGCGCGGCAATCCGAAGGCACGCCAGCAATGGGCTGTCGAGCAGGTCAAGCTCGCGCTGACCGCATCTAAGAACCTCGGGCTTAACGCCATGGCCAGTTTCTCCGGCGCGCTCGCCTGGCCCTATTTCTATCCGTGGCCGCAGCGCCCGGCCGGTCTTGTCGAGACTGCCTTCGACGAGCTTGCCCGCCGCTGGAAGCCGATCCTTGACCATGCCGAAGATTGCGGCGTCGACGTCTGCTACGAAATCCATCCCGGCGAAGACCTGCACGACGGCGCCACCTACGAGATGTTCCTGGAGCGCACCGGCAACCATGCCCGCGCCAACATGCTCTACGACCCCTCGCACTACGTCCTGCAGTGCCTCGATTATCTGGACAATATCGACATCTATAAAGACCGCATCCGGATGTTCCACGTCAAGGACGCGGAATTCAACCCGACCGGCCGGCAGGGCGTCTATGGCGGCTATCAGGGCTGGGTCAACCGCGCCGGCCGCTTCCGTTCGCTGGGTGACGGCCAGGTCGATTTCGGCGCGGTCTTCTCCAAGATGGCCGCCAATGATTTCGCCGGCTGGGCGGTGGTCGAATGGGAATGCGCGCTGAAACATCCGGAAGACGGCGCCCGCGAAGGTGCGGAGTTCGTCAAGCACCACATCATCCGCGTCACCGAAAAAGCTTTCGACGATTTCGCTGACGGCGGTACGGACGAGGCTGCCAACCGGCGCATGCTGGGGCTTTGATGGTTTTTTGGTAGGGCGGGGCTTACCCCCCTCTGTCACTTCGTGACATCTCCCCCACAAGGGGGGAGATCATTCTTTTCCCTCATCGGCCTAACTGTAAGGGACGCATGAGCTTCGCGGTTGATCTCCCCCCTTGTGGGGGAGATGTCGGCGTCGCCGACAGAGGGGGGTAAGCTCTCCGCATATACAAAACACATCCAAGGAGAAAAACATGGCAATCGAAGGAAGCTCTTCGGAAACGCGGGAAAAACGCATCCGTCTCGGCATGGTCGGCGGCGGCTCGGGCGCCTTCATCGGGGCGGTCCATCGCATGGCGGCGCGGCTCGACGATCATTTCGAACTCGTGGCCGGAGCCCTGTCGTCGACGCCGGAAAAGGCCAAGGCCTCTGGAGCCGAACTCGGCCTCGACCCCGCGCGCAGCTATTCCGATTTCAAGGAAATGGCGATCCGCGAGGCCAAGCTGAAGAACGGCATCGAGGCCGTCGCCATCGTGACGCCGAACCACGTGCACTACGAGGCTGCCAAGGAATTTTTGAAGCGCGGCATTCACGTGATCTGCGACAAGCCGCTGACCTCGACGCTATCGGATGCCAAGAAGCTGAAGAAGCTGGCCGATGAAAGCGACGCGCTGTTCGTGCTCACCCATAACTACACCGGCTACCCGATGGTGCGTCAGGCCCGCGAAATGATCGCCAATGGCGATATCGGCGCCGTGCGTCTGGTGCAGATGGAATATCCGCAGGACTGGCTGACGGAAAACATCGAGCAATCCGGCCAGAAGCAGGCCGCCTGGCGCACCGATCCGTCCAAGTCCGGCGCAGGCGGCTCGACCGGCGATATCGGCACCCACGCCTACAATCTCGGGGCCTTTGTCTCCGGTCTGGAGCTTGAAGAACTGGCAGCCGATCTCGACAGCTTCGTCAAGGGCCGCGCACTCGATGACAATGCCCATGTGATGATGCGCTTCAAGGAAAAGGACGGCGAGCGCGCCAAGGGTCTCCTCTGGTGCAGCCAGGTTGCCCCCGGTCACGAGAACGGCCTGATGGTCCGCGTCTACGGCACCAAGGGCGGGTTGGAATGGACGCAGAAAGACCCGAACTATCTCTGGTACACGCCGTTCGGCGAGCCGAAGCGGCTGATCACCCGCGCCGGTGCAGGCTCCGGCACGTCCGCTGCGCGTGTCTCGCGCATCCCATCGGGCCATCCGGAAGGCTATCTCGAAGGCTTCGCCAACATCTACACCGAAGCGGCCCGCGCCATCTTCGCCAGGCGCCAAGGGCAGGCGGTCGATCCGGCTGTCATCTATCCGACAATCGACGATGGCATGAAGGGCATGGTGTTCGTCGATGCCTGCGTGCAGTCCTCCAAGCGCAACGGTGCCTGGGTCAAGGTCTGATCACGCAGCAGCCTTCGACAAATCGCCCCGTCCGAAAGGCGGGGCGATTTGTTGTATCAGTGATTCTGCGGTTGACTTTTGGCCGGTCCGGATTACGGCAACGTTTCAGATTTCATGACTGGCGCGGAGCGAACTCCGGTTGGCGCTGTGTAATCTAAGGAGAGCGATGATGACGATCGAAGCAAAGAAATTGGCAGAACGCTTTCCGGGCGATTTCCTCTTCGGCGTGGCAACCGCCTCCTTCCAGATCGAAGGAGCCAGCAAGGCCGACGGCCGCAAACCGTCCATCTGGGACGCCTTTTCCAACATGCCGGGCCGGGTCTATCAGGGGCACAATGGCGATATCGCCTGCGATCACTATAACCGGCTGGAGCAAGACCTCGACCTGATCCAGAGCCTTGGCGTCAAGGCCTATCGCTTTTCCATCGCCTGGCCGCGTATCATTCCGGAAGGCACTGGCCCGATCAACGAGAAGGGTCTGGATTTTTACGATCGCCTTGTCGATGGCCTCAAGCAGCGCAACATCAAGGCCTTTGCCACACTCTACCATTGGGACCTGCCGCTGGCGCTGATGGGTGACGGCGGCTGGACGGCGCGCTCGACGGCCTATGCCTACCAGCGTTACGCCAAGACGGTGATCGCTCGTCTCGGCGACCGGCTGGATGCGGTGGCGACCTTCAACGAACCCTGGTGTTCGGTCTGGCTCAGCCACCTCTGGGGCATTCACGCACCGGGCGAACGCAACATGGATGCAGCGCTGCGCGCGCTGCATTTCACCAATCTCGCGCATGGCCTCGGTGTTGCGACCGTCCGCGAGGAGCAGCCTAACCTGCCGGTCGGCATCGTCATCAACCCGATGCACGTGTATGCCGGTAGCGATAGCACTGAAGATAAGGCGGCCGCCGAACGGGCCTTCGATTTCCACAACGGCGTCTTCTTCGGCCCGATCTTCAAGGGCGAGTATCCGGAAAGCTTCCTCTCCGCGCTTGGCCATCGCATGCCTCAAATCGAAGACGGCGACATGGCGACGATCAGCCAGAAGACCGACTGGTGGGGCGTCAACTACTACACGCCGATGCGTGTCAGCCACGATCCGTCCGAGAACGCCGAATACCCGGCGACGATCAATGCCAAGCCTGTCAGCGAGGTCAAGACAGACATCGGCTGGGAGGTCTTCCCGCAGGCGCTGGGTGACCTCATCCGGACGGTGAACGCGCGCTATGAGCTGCCGGATTGCTACATCACCGAGAACGGCGCCTGCTACAATATCGGCGTCGAAAACGGTGAGGTCGACGACCAGCCACGCCTCGACTATATCGCCGACCACCTGTCCGTCACAGCCGACCTGATCGCCGAAGGCTATCCGATGAAGGGCTATTTCGCCTGGAGCCTGATGGACAATTTCGAATGGGCGGAAGGCTACAGGATGCGCTTCGGCATCGTCCACGTGGACTACGACACCCAGGTCCGCACCATCAAGAACAGCGGTCACTGGTACAAGGAACTGGCCGAGCAGTTTCCGAAGGGCAATCACAAAACAGGGTGATAGCCCGACCTACAGCACCAAAAACACCATCACCGGGCGGGGCGTGAGTTCGGTCCCGTCGGTGATCGCGCGACCTGAGACTTGAAAACCCCAAGGCGAGCCTGCATAGTCTTGGAGTGGTTTTGTGAGCTCGTCCTTTCCGGCGTTGCCGTAAAGATTTTGGAATGCTTTACCTGACATTGTGCATCTCATATGCGCGACCTGTTGACCCATTTTCTCAATTCGATCCGGCTGAAGCGGCAACATATCGTGCTGCTTCTATTGGTTTCGTTTGCCTTGGTGGTGATGGCCGTCATGGCGGTGGTGCTGACGGCGCTGCAGACGGTCGCGGTAACCGCCAATGCTCTGGATGAGAGCCGCTCGCGCCAGGCCGTTTCCGGGGCGTTGAGCACGCTGAAAAGCCAGATGATCTCGACCATGGTGGACTATACCGCCTGGGACGCGGCTGCGGAGGCGGTCTATTCTCCTGAATCAAAAGATTGGGTCCTGGAGAATTTCGATCTGGCCAATGGAGCGTCGGAAATTTTCGATGCGGCCTATCTGCTCGGGCCAGATGGCGGCGTGCTGATGGCATTTCGCCGCGGCGAGCCATTCTCCATGCGCCCCGCTGAGTTTCTGTCACCCGCTTTCGATGGTATGGCGAAGGCGGTTCGCAGGGCCGGCGTCGAGAAGGGCGCTGAGGCTGCGGGCTTCGTCAAAACCGCCGAGGGAGTGGCCATCGTCGGTGTCTCGAACATTCGCGGCTTGTCCCCGGATGTGGTGGTACCAAAAGACAGGCTGCAGCAACTGGTCTTCATCCGCCATCTGGACCAGGGCAGGATCGACAGCATCGCTGAAAACTATCTTATTACGGGATTGAGACTGGTTGATGCCGCATCGGTCCCCCCAGGGGCAGCCCTGGTCCGCGATCCGGCCGGCCGCGTGATCGCCGGCCTGACATGGACCGCGCAGGCCCCCGGCGACATCAGCTATCACCGCGTGCGCCCCTATGTGCTTGCGGCCATGACCATCGTCGGCGTTTTTGTCTTTCTGCTGGTGCTTGCCGGCTCTATCGTCATCGGCAAATTGCGCGGCGATGAGATCGCGGCGCGGAAAATGGCGCTGACCGATCGGCTGAGCGGGCTTGGAAACCGCCTTGGCCTTTTCACTCGTCTTCAGGAGATGATCGGTCAGGCCGCAGGCACCCGCGACGACGTGATGCTGTTCTATCTCGATATGGACGGCTTCAAGGAGGTCAACGACGTCTACGGCCACGCGACAGGAGACCGGCTGATCAAGAGCGTGGCTGGAGGTCTGACACATCTCATTCCCGAGGGCGCCATTCTGGCGCGCCTCGGCGGTGACGAATTTGCAATCGCGCTGCCGGTGAAGCATGGCACGCGACCGGCCCGGTCACTGGAGGTGCTGATCCAGGATTTCTTCACCGAACCGTTCGTGCTCGGTGAAAGGGTCGTCACCGTCGGCGTCAGTGTTGGCACCGCGCTCTCCCCGCTCGGCTCCATCGATGCCGAAGAATTGTTGCGGCGCGCGGACATCGCCATGTACAAGGCCAAGGCAGATGGCCGCGGCCGTGCCATCGCCTATGATGCCGAGATGGATGCCGCCCTTGCCGAACGCAAATCCATGGAAGCGGCCCTTCGTGCCGGTCTTCGCAACAACGAGTTCTTTGTCGTCTATCAACCGGTCGTCGATGCCAAGACGCAAAGAATTGCCGGGCTCGAAGCGCTGCTCAGATGGAATTCCCGGCAGATGGGCGCGGTTTCCCCGGAGATTTTCATCCCGCTTGCGGAGTCCTCGGGCCTGATCGACAAGCTCGGCATGTTTGTGATGGGCGAGGCGCTGCGGGTCATTCGCAAGTGGCCGCAGATCGGCATATCCATCAACGTCTCTCCGGCGCAGTTCCGCAATCCCTTTTTCATTCCAGGCGTCACCCGGCTGCTCTCCGAGAGCGGCGTCAGCCCCCAGTCTGTGACGTTGGAAGTGACGGAGGGGTATTTCATCCACAATCCCGGCCATGCCTGCGGCATGATCGATGCGCTCAACGGGCTCGGGCTGCGCATCGCGCTCGACGATTTCGGCGCCGGCTTTTCCAGCATCGGCTATCTGAGGCAGTTCGCTTTCGACCGTCTGAAGCTCGATCGTTCGATGATCGGCGCGTTGGAGGAGACGCCGCGTGGCCGCGAAATGCTCCAGGCGACCCTGGCACTTGCCGCAGCATTGGGTATTCCGGTGACCGCCGAAGGCATCGAAACGGAAGAACAGGCGATCTTCCTGCGCCTTTGCGGCTGCGACCAGCTCCAAGGTTATTTCTTCTCGCGGCCTGTCGGCGAGGCGGACCTTCCCGCGCTCTTGGGCGAATATGCAGCACCGGGGACCGTGTCGCTTCCGGCGTGATATCGCCTCAGCTGCCGAGGTGCCGCTCGCCGCGTTTCTTTGCCAGTTCGATCTGCTGCTGGCGCTGGCGGTAGCGCATGCGGTCTTCTTCCGTGCGGGTGTCGTGACAGTGCACGCAGGAAACACCCTCTTCATAATGCGGCGACGTGAGGTCTTGCGGGGTGAGGGGCTGGCGGCAGGCGTGGCAGAGGGTGTGCTCGCCTTCTTTCAATCCGTGAGTAACGGACACGCGGTCGTCGAAGACGAAGCAGGCGCCGTCCCACAGGCTTTCCTCCTGCGGCATTTCCTCCAGATATTTCAGGATGCCGCCCTTCAGGTGGTAGACTTCGTCAAAACCCTGCTCCTTCATGAAGGCCGTCGCCTTCTCGCAGCGGATGCCGCCGGTGCAATACATGGCGATCTTCGGCTTGTCGTGGAGGCCGGCGTTGTTTTTCACCCAATCGGGAAAATCGCGAAAGCTCTTGGTCTTCGGATCGATAGCGCCGCGGAAGGTGCCGATCGCCGTCTCGTAGTCGTTGCGGGTATCGATCACCAGCGTGTCCGGATCGGAAATCAGCGCGTTCCAGTCCTTCGCCGCCACATAGGTGCCGACCACCTTGTTGGGGTCGATATCCTCGACGCCCATGGTGACGATTTCCTTTTTCAGCCGCACTTTCATGCGCAGGAACGGCATGGAGGATGCCCAGCTTTCCTTATGCTCGAGGCTTGAGAACTCTGGCTGGCTGCGCAGAAATGCGAGGACGGCCCGGATGCCGGTTTCCGGTCCGGCGATCGTGCCGTTGATGCCCTCGTGGGCGATCAGCAGCGTGCCTTTGACCTGGTTGTCGTCGCATATCGTCTGCAGCGGCTGCCGGAAGTCGGCGAACCGTTCGAAGGAAACGAAATGATAAAGCGCTGCCACCAGAAACTGGCCATTGCTGCCAACGGCTTCCGGGCGCGGGGTTTGGAGCGTGTCTGTCATGCGGCGTGAAATACAGCTTTCCGGCCGCGCACGCAATCGGCGTGTGCGGCCGGTGGTATAGAGGAGGTCAGGCGGCTTGCGGCGTGAAGACCCGCAGGCGATGGCCGTCCGGATCACTGCAGGTGAAGGTATAATCACTGTCCAACGAGATGGGCTCTTGCAGGATCGTCACACCTTTCCTGCGCCATTCATCGTGAAGGGCATCGACGCCTTCACGGCCGGCGACGAAGATAGGAAGCTCTGCGTCGGTGGTGTTCGCAGTCGCCGGCAGCCTCTTCCTCCGCGCCAGGCCAAGTTTCAACGCGTCGTTCATCAGGACGACTGCATAGGTCGGCGACAGTTCCAGCGGCAGCGCACCGAACATCGCCATGTAGAAAACGGCGCTCTCGGCCGGGCTTTCGACAGGCAGAACAAAATCGGTTTCCATGACAGTCTCCTCTTGGTGGGTTCGGAGACTTTTCTATTCTGTCCTGCTGTCAATTTATGGCAGTAGGATCACATGTCCTGGGTGACGTTGTGGGCGCGTCGCCAGTCCGCCAGCAGCCGGTCGCGCCGGCGCGGAATGCGGATGTCGGTAACGGTCATCGTGGTGAACCGGTCGGTGCGGAAATGACGAAAGTCATTGCGCAATTCGCACCAGGCCGCAAGCACGCGGGTTTCTTCGAAATAGGCAAGCGCAAAAGGCCAGATGCGCCGCGTCGTCGGCTGCCCGTTGACATCGGCATAGTCGATGTCGATTTTCATGCCCAGCCGGATGGCCTCGCGAATGGCGGGAAAGTCGGTGGTTCCAAGTCGCAAATCGCGCGTGTTGTAGACGAGCAGCGAATTCGTCTCCAGTTCATGCCGCAGATCGGCGGGTAGCACGGCGGCGATCTTTGTCAGCGCATTGCGGGCCGCGCCCTTCAACTCGTCGTCGGTTCGCGCCGCCACCCAGCGCGCGCCGAGCACCAGCGCTTCGATCTCCTCTTCACTGAGCATCATTGGCGGCATCAGGAAGCCGGGTTTCAGCACGTAGCCGAAGCCGGGCGCTCCTTCGATGTCGGCACCCTGCGCCTGCAGCGTGGCGATATCGCGGTAAAGCGTTCGGATGCTGACGCCGAGCCGCTGCGCAAGCGTGTTGCCGCTTACCGGCCGGCGGTAGGTGCGAAGAAGCTGGATGAGATCGAGCAGTCGGGCAGAGCGGGACATGCCGCACCGTACTGCCAGGAAATGGCAGCATCAACCCGGTATTCAAACTCGTTGATTGCGCACTTCGACGTGCTTTCTTTCAGGCGGCGTCCTGCCACAGCAGCCGGATCTTCCGGCTTTCGTCCACTGGGTCATCCTGGAAAACCGATTCCGCGGCTTTCAGCGTTGCCTTCCGCAAAGCCTCCTGCTGCGTAATCACCGCAGACAGGAGATAGGCCAAGTCCTCGCTTTTTCCGAAAAGCTCCGGTTGCTCGTTGATCAATGAGGAAAGCAGTGCGAGATCGTTGTGATGGCCGAGCAGGTCGACAACTTCCGTCGTCTCGACCCTCTTTGCATGCATGGCCGAGGGCCACAGCGGCTGCAGCAGGTCCAGATAGTGGCGGTAATCCTGACAGCGCTTGCGCAGTTCGTGGAAGAGATGCTCGTCGGTCGTGTCGTTGCAGGCGTTGCGCGCCGCTGCGGCGGCCTTCAACATTTTGTGCCAGCCTTTTGCCAGGCGTTTGGCGCTCCTGTCGCCGTCGTCCTCCAAAGCGACATGGGAGAGCGCTTCGAGCGCGTGGCCGCACGTAGCGATCGCTTTCGCCACGCTTTCTTCGAGCGGTTTTTCGTCGGCTGCGAGCTTGTCGCGCCGGGCAGCCAGCATCTTGCCGATCCGCTTCAGAGCCGCTCGTTCTTCGCTGCCTTCGGCATGACGACACAGATACTGGCCCACTTCCGCAAGCGCCGTCGCGTCGCGAAACGACGAGAGGCTCTTTGCCATGTCGCGGATGCGTGCGTTTTCCGTGCGCCTGAAATCCGGGGCATCGGTGGCAGCGAGGCGATAAAGGGAACGAAGTCTCTTGAAGGATTTGCGCGCGTCGTGGATCGCTTCGAGCAGGCCGTCCGGGCGTTCCGTCAGCGCGGTGATGGCGAGCGTCAGCTGCTCGGTGCCGACGGCCCTGAACTCCTCGGTGAAATTCTTAAAAGGGTGAATATGATAGCTCATGATCTTTCTTCGAAACCAACGGTGTGGTTGCAAGGGACTGGTTTGAATATTGCGGGTCGCCGGTCACTTCGGCGCCAAGCCATGCCGGCAGATCCGGCGCGTCGCTTTCGGCGCTCAATTCGACTTCGGCAATGACGAGACCTTCGTGTGCCCCGGTATAGACGTCGACTTCCCAGATAAAAGCGCCGTGTTTCACCTCGTAGCGCGTTTTCTCGATGACGAGGCCGATGGCTTTGGACATCAGTTCCTTCGCATCGGCCACGGGAATATCATATTCGAATTCGTCGCGTGTCATGGAGCCGTTGCTGATCTTGATGGTCAGTTTGGCGCGCTTGTCGTCCATCAGCCGGATGCGGGCAGACCTGTCGTCCATCGTCACGACATAGGCCTGCAGCAGACAGGTACCGCCATTTGCCGCGATGCGCCATCCATCCGACGCGACGAGAAACTTGCGTTCGATTTCCTTGGCCATCGCGTTACCAGCTGTTTTGCCGAGGTTGGTTTTGTATAGACTACAGATTTGTGACGAGGGAACAAGCGAGCACTTCGGGCTAGCAGCGGCTTCGGTCAGTGTTTTGGCGCCCGGTTGTCAAGCCTGCGTCACCATGTTCGAATAGGCTCTAAAACGCGCGTTCGGTCTCGACAAAAGCGGACGGGAAGAGTATTCGAACTGCGATTTCAATCGTTTTAAAGCAAAGGCGGCCGGCATGAGCAAGAAAACCGACACACTTCTTTCCGTCCTGAAATTGCAGCCGGTGGTGCCGGTGCTGATCATTGAGGACGTGGCAACGGCGGTGCCGCTGGCGCGCGCCCTGGTCGCAGGCGGTCTGAAGGCGATCGAGATCACCTTGCGCACGACGGCCGCTCTCGAAGCGATCCGCGCCGTTGCCAACGAAGTCGAAGGCGCCGTCGCCGGTGCCGGCACGATTTTGAACGCGGCCCAGTACCAGGCGGCGGTCGAAGCCGGCTCGCAGTTCATCGTCAGCCCCGGCACGACGCAGGAGCTGATCGATGCCGCCAATGATTCCGATATCCCGCTCTTGCCCGGTGCTGCCACCGCCAGCGAAGTCATGGGGCTGCGCGAGGAGGGCTACGACGTCATGAAGTTCTTCCCGGCCGAGCAGGCCGGCGGCGCTGCCTATCTCAAGTCGCTGTCTTCGCCGCTCGCCGGCACGCTGTTCTGCCCGACCGGCGGCATCTCGCTGTCGAACGCCAGGGATTACCTGTCGCTGCCCAACGTCGTCTGCGTCGGCGGCTCCTGGGTTGCGCCGAAGGACCTCGTCGCCAAGGGCGACTGGGCCGGCATCACCAAACTGGCGGCGGAAGCTTTCGCGCTGAAGGGCTGATCACACTCTCGGGCAGTCAAACGGGCCGTGCCTTTGCGCGCGGCCTTTTTCATATTCGCGTTTTATTTGTATTCCTTTCGTCGCATTCCTATGTCTCAATCCGACCTTCAACCGGCCAAGGGAGTGACCGAATGTTTGACGCGAAGAAATTGCTGGACCAGTTCTTGGGCTCGCAGATCCCGGGTGCCGGCGGCACGGTGCGCGATCGTGCCGGCCAGGCCACGCAGCTGGCCAAGGACAATCCGCTGGCCGCGGGCGCCATCGCAGCCGTCCTGCTTGGCACCGGCACCGGCCGCGAAGTGACTGGGGCGGCGTTGAAGATTGGCGGTCTTGCCGCCATCGCCGGCCTCGGTTATCAGGCCTACAAGAATTACCAGGCTGGCAAGGAGCCCGCCGCGCAGCCGGACGCTCAAGCCCAGCCGGAGCTCCTGCCGCCACCCGCCGATTCCGGCTTCAGCACGGAACCTGCCGCCATCCGCAACGACTTCGTGCTCGTTCTGGTCCGCGCCATGATCGCGGCAGCGCGTGCCGACGGCCACATCGACGATGCCGAGCGCGCCCGCATCATGGACAAGGTCAAGGTCTCCGGCCTCGATTCGGAAGCAGAAGAGTTCCTCAACCAGGAACTGAGCAATCCGATCGATCTTGACGGCATCGTTGCCGCCGCGAGGACGGAAGAGGAGCGTGTCGAGCTCTACACCGCCTCGCGCCTCGCCATCGAACCGGACAGCCGCGCCGAGCGCGGTTATCTCGATCTGCTTGCCGGACGCCTGGGCCTTGCCGATGCGCTTGTCGATCATATCGAAGCCACGGTTTCTGCGGCCAAGACGCCGGCTTCGGAAACGCAGGGTTCCCGGACATCGGTCCCTCAGACCGGTGAGCCGCCGATCAAGTCGCCTTGGTGATCGATCCATCATCACTTTGCATTTGTGCGGATGCCTGAGCTGTCCTATGCCAGCGTCAAAGCCGTCGAGAAGGCCGGGTCGAGCGCTGCTTGAGCCGGCTGCGGGGCTGTTGGGGTAGTCTCTCTGGAGGTGCAGATGCGCGATTTGACGAATTGGACCGGCTGTCCGGCGCCGAAGCCGGTGACGCTGGACGGCCGTTACGTCCACATCGAACCCTATGATCGCGCAAGGCATCTCGAAGCGCTATGGCAGGCCTTTGGTGGCCTCGATATCAACGCGCGGCTCCAGTATTTCGCCCAGGATGACTTTCGCGGCATCGAGGATTTCGATGCATGGCTGACCACTGTCCAAAAATCCGGCTGGATCACGGAAGTCTTCTACGACAAGGCAAGCGGCAATGTGGTCGGCATGGCCAACTATATGCGCCCCGATCCGGCAAACGGCGTGGTCGAGGTCGGCGGCGTCGCGCATTCCTTCGCCATGGCCCGTTCGCCGCTCTCGACCGAAGTGCACTACCTGATGGCCAGGCACGCCTTCGAGGATCTCGGCTATCGGCGCTACGAATGGAAATGCGACAACCGCAACGAAGCCAGCAAGAAGACGGCGGATCGCCTCGGCTTCACGTTCGAAGGGGTCTTCCGCCAGCATATGCTATCCAAGCGGGCGAACCGGGATACGGCCTGGTTCTCGATGATCGACGGCGAGTGGTCGCGCTTGAAGGCAGCCTTCGAGGCCTGGCTGTCACCAGATAATTTTGGCGCCGACGGAGCGCAGAAACGCAAACTCGAAGATATTCGCGCCGAACTGGCGCAGAAGGAGACGGCATGACCGCGCCGGACAAGAAAGAACGCTCGCCGGCCATTGCAGCGGCCGTCATCCTGCTGGTCGTCGGCTTCGCCTTCTTCATCCTGCCGAAGATCATGCTGTCGCTGGGCGATATTTCGCCATGGCTCGCTGCCGTCGTCGGCGCGCTGTTCGTGCTCGGCTTCTTCCTGATCTTCTGGCTGCGGGCCCGCCACCAGCGCCGGCGCGGGCTCTGATCGTTCGGGGTTAGCCCTGCAGCGACGCGCCGAGCAGCACGATGCCGAGCACCAGGACCAGCAGCGCGCCGGAAATTTCGATCCCGTTGCTGATCCGCATGGCGGAGTTGCCGCTTGAGGCATAGCGCACGGCGAGGTCCTTGGCCGTCACGGCAAGCGTCGCCAGCACCGAAACGGTAATGGCGGTGCCGATCGACATGGCGAAGACCGAGAGCACGCCGCCGAGATAAAGCCCGTTCAGCAGCGCAAAACTCAAGACGATCAGCGCGCCGGAGCAGGGGCGCAAACCCACCGCGATGATCGCCGACCAGGCCTCTCGGAGTGCGAAGCGATCCCCCTTCAGCATGGACGGATCGGGCGCATGCGCGTGTCCGCAGGTGTCGCAGACTTCGCCCGGAGCATGGCTGTGGGAATGATGGCTGTGATCGTGGAAATGATGGGCATGGTCATGATGGTCATGCTGCGCATGCGCCATGGCCGGGGCCAACTGACGCTGCCGCATGCCGCGCAGCTTGCGGTAAAGCAGCCAGCCGCCGAACGCCGCGATCAGGGCATAGCTCACCACCTCGAGAAAATGCGTCGCCTGCGTCATCGAGATGGACGATCCACGCAGAACGAGGTAGGCGGCGCCCACAAGCAGGATGGCAACGCCGCCCTGCATCATCGAGGAGAGGAACGACAGCATCACGCCGCGTTTCAGCTCGGTTTCGTTGGCGATCATGTAGGAGGAGATCACCGCCTTGCCATGGCCGGGGCCGGCGGCATGGAAGACCCCGTAGGCGAAGGAGAGCCCGATCAGCGACCAGAGATGCCAGGGGTTTTCCCGCATGCCTTTGATCGCCTCGGTCAGCGTATGATAAAAACGCTGCTGCTCCATGTTCACCCAGGCGAAGAAACCGCCGAAGATACCGGTCGTCTTGAAGGCCGGCTCGGCGGTGCCGATGCCGAGCGGCGACTGGGCGTGCGCCACGGCGACGCCCGCAATGGTCAGCACCAGCGCAAGCCCCAGCAAGCGGCGGCTGTTCCGTGACATCAGCATTTGAACTCGATCCTTGTCGCAAACATTTTCGACATGTCGGTTCCCGTCGGGTCGTTGAAGAAGGCGTCGGTGAGGCTCGACTGGTTCTGGGCCAGCACCTCGTCGGGATCGGGGCGAACGACCTTGTGCTCGCAGGCTTTCAGCTGGTCCCCGACCGGAACGAGGTCCTCGTCGGTCGGGAAATCCATCGCCGTATACATGGTCGGATCGTAGACCCCGAACGACATGTTGCCCTTGAGCGGGATGACGTCCGCCGGCTTGACGGCGAACATCAGAAGCAGTTGGCCGTCCTTGTAGTCGGCGGTAATCGCGTCCGGCTTGTTGACCTTGATGGTTTTGCCGTTGTCGGTGATCGTCGTGTAATAATTGTACTCCGCGAGCGAATCGAGAACGGTCTGGCCGACCTCGGCCAACTCGTCAGGATCGAGCTGCGCATTCGAGTTCTTGTCGAAATCCATCACCACGCTGGACGAAAACAGCTCGTCGAACCGCCAGACATTGCGCAACTCGGTAATCTGGTTGGAGGCATCCGCGACGATCTCCAGCCGCGCCTCGGCAAAGATATGCGGATGGGCCAGCGCCGCGCAGGGAGCAAGGCACGCCGCGGTCGCAAGGATCAGGGACAAAGGTCTCATAGTGTCGTGCTTCCCTTCGCTATACCGGCGCAACCGATATACCTGCATTGTAATCCAAATGGGACGGAATTGGGACTTTGCCCTGCGGCAAAATCGTCAATGTTCCGCGTTCTTGCGGAACCAGTTGTAGAGAAAATCGACGAAAGTGCGCACCTTCGTCGGCAGATAGCGCCGGTGCGGATAGATCGCGTAGATGCCGCGGTCCTTGGGCAGGTAGCTTTCGAGAATCGGAACCAGCGTGCCGGCGGCGATCTTCGGCCGGGCGATAAATTCCGGAACGCCGGATATCCCCATGCCGGATTCCGCCGCGCGCACGGCAGCGAGCGGGCTGTTGACCTCGATCGGCCCGCCGACCGGGACGCTGAACGTGGTGCCGTCCGGTTCCACGAAGCGCCAGTTGCTGTAGGAGCGGCCGTTGGTGTCGATGATGCAGGGGTGCCGCGACAGTTCGGATGGGTGGTTGATCGCACCGATCTTTTCAAGAAACTCGGGCGAGGCGCAGATCTGCACCTGGAAATCGTCGAGCTTGCGGGCGATCAGCGTCGAGTCTTCCAGCTTCGTGATGCGGATCGCGACGTCGAAACCTTCCTCGACCAGATCGACGAAGCGGTCGTCGGAAACGATTTCCAGCGACAGTTCCGGATGCGCCTTGCCGAAATCGATCAGCGACTGGCCGATCTCGGCATCGACGAAGGTGCGGGGCGCCGAAACGCGCAGGCGCCCCTTGAGATCGGAATTGCTGGCGCGGACGAGATCGGCGAGGTTGTCGATCTCTTTGAGGATTTCAGACGCCGTCCGGTAATAGGTGTGCCCGGCCTCCGTCAGCGAGAACTGCCGGGTCGTGCGGTTGAGCAGCAGCGCGCCGAGTTCGTCCTCGAGTTCGCGCACATATTTGGAGAGCAGCGCCTTCGAGCGTCCGACGCGGCGGGCGGCAGCCGAGAAGCCTTCGGCATCGACCACGTCGATAAAGGCGCGAATGCGGGTCAGGGTATCCATATCATTCCCTTTTCATCTGTGGCCGCGGCGATCCGTATTCGATTCGCGCAGCCGGCAATCCGATGGCTGCATCGCAGCCATGCATCTCTTACATGCCCTTCTCATGCCCTGCGGCAAGTTGAAAAGAACGGGCAAAATTTCCAAAGGGAAATGAATTGGAATCAATGGCTTGGCCTGGGGAAACCGAAACAATTTATTGTTCAATAAATATGAACGTGTTGATTGTTTCCGTCTCTGGAAAAAATTCAACCACCAGATCGAAAAAACTCTTGATTACGACAAGTTTTTTTCTTATTTCCCACTCAGCCCAAAGTCGCACGTGCCCATGGGTGTCCGCCGACCCTCGAATTTGGTGAGGAAATCGGTAAGGTACCTGGAATTAACCCCTCCAGTCGCTACTCCGGCCAACCGGAAAATGCGAGGACATCTGAAGCAACGACGGTGCGGGCCTTTTTGTTCTCTCCCTGCTTTCCATCAGCGGGGGTTACTGAAGAGGCACACCTTCATTGCCTGAAGTGCGGTAGGGTCATCCTTCCAATCAATGGCAGACAAAGCCGAACAAAGCTCTTGGCGGAGCGTTGTTCACCTAACCGCGCACTACGCGCATGTCTGGTCCCGGGGTCTCCACCGGCTGGTTCCAGTACGTGTTCGCGTATGCCCTTTGTCCTCCGGTTTTTCCGGAGCCTAACAGATTGGGGAATACCATGACGACTGCACGCATCATCGACTTCTTGAACACCCGACGTCCCGAAGGCCCCTGCCTTGTGGTTGACCTCGATGTCGTGCGCGACAATTTCAAGGCTTTCCGCCACGCACTGCCGGACAGCTCGATCTACTATGCCGTCAAGGCAAACCCGTCGCCGGAAATCCTGCGCCTGCTCGCCTCGATGGGCTCCAACTTCGATTGCGCTGGTGTCGCTGAAATCGAAATGGCGCTCGACGCCGGTGCGACCGCTTCGCGCATCTCCTTCGGCAACACCATCAAGAAGGAACGCGACATCGCCAAGGCGCATGCGCTCGGCGTTTCGCTCTTTGCCGTCGATAGCCACGAGGAAGTCGAAAAGATTTCCCGCGCGGCTCCGGGCGCTCGCGTGTTCTGCCGCGTGCTGACCGATGGCGAAGGCGCCGAATGGCCGCTGTCGCGCAAGTTCGGCTGCGTCCCGCAGATGGCCGTCGACGTCCTCGTCTACGCTCATCAGCTGGGCCTTGCCTCGCACGGCGTCTCGTTCCATGTCGGTTCGCAGATGACCAAGGTCGATGCCTGGGATTCGGCCCTTGCCGATGCCAAGCGCGTCTTCGTGCAGCTGGCAAAGCAGGGCATCGAGCTCAAGATGGTCAACATGGGTGGTGGTTTCCCGACCAAGTACCTGCGCGACGTGCCGTCGGCGGAAGCCTACGGCAAGGCGATCTTTTCGTCGCTGCGCAAGCACTTCGGCAACAACCTGCCGGAAACCATCATCGAGCCGGGCCGCGGCATGGTCGGCAATGCCGGCGTGATCAAGTCGGAAGTCGTCCTGATTTCGAAGAAGTCGGACAACGACAACCACCGCTGGGTCTTCCTCGACATCGGCAAGTTCGGCGGTCTCGCCGAAACCATGGACGAGGCGATCCGCTACCCGATCCGCACCGTGCGTGACGAAGATGAGATGGAGCCTTGCGTTCTCGCTGGCCCGACCTGCGATTCGGCCGATGTGATGTACGAGAAGAACATGTATCCGCTGCCGATCACGCTGACGATCGGCGACGAGGTTCTGATCGAAGGCACCGGCGCCTACACGACGACCTACTCGGCCGTCGCCTTCAACGGTTTCGAGCCGCTGAAGTCCTACGTCATCTAACAAGCCTGCTCCGGCTGAAGCCGGAGCAGCCAATTCACAATTTGTCATAACCGCCGCTTATCACGGTATTGGGTACGGGAGGCCAAAATGGCCGCTGTTCTTGATTCTGTTCGCGCTTTCTTTGCGCAGAATGCTTTCACCATCGACATGGAAAACCCCGGCGACGTCGTTGCGCGGGAAAACCTGCTCGACCGCGCCATGGGTCCGAACCGCCGCCGCAAGTCGTCGGAAGCGCTGCGCCGCGACCGCGTTCCGGCCGAAGGCCTGGCCTTGGTTGCCCGCGACCCGGACGGGCATGTCATCGGCACGGTGCGCCTGTGGAACGTCGAAGCCGGCGTCAGCCGCGACGGTGCACCGGTCGAAGCCCTTTTGCTTGGCCCGCTCGCAGTCGATGCCGCCCATGAGGGCAAGGGCATCGGCGCCGCCCTGATGCGCGCTGCGATCGGCGAGGCGAAGACCCGCGGCCACGGCGCCATCCTGCTTGTCGGCGACGCGCCCTATTACGAACGTTTCGGCTTTTTCGCCGTCAAGGCACAGCATCTCGTGATGCCCGGCCCGTTCGAGCGCAACCGTTTCCTGGGCCTGGAACTCAAGGATGGCTGGCTGGAAGGCGCTGCCGGCATGCTGGTCGCCAGCGGCCGCCGGCTTGCCATGCCGCGCCTGCGCCGCGCCGCCTGACATTTTCTCGTCCCCGTCGATCCCCGCCCTGAAAAACCGTGTCATTCTTTGACGGTCTTCAGGACGGGAAGCCGGGTTCGCGAACCGGCCTCGCCACCGGGCGCGGTCCGGACCTGAAGGCGGCTTCGGGAGAAGGGGTAAACGCCCCGCAAATCCCGGTGCCGGCAGGCAGCAAAGCCTGACACTCTACCAAACCCATATGTGCTGCCTGCCTTTCCCAAGCAGCACCGCTCCGGAGTCCCGACTGTCTCCGGAGCGGGGTTTTCGCCTGCGCAAAAACACGCCGTTTTCTAAAATACCTTTTTGAGGAAGTATCTCGGGATGGCGCCGGGGATGCCTTCCAGCGCGCCGAAGACCGTATAGCCGAGTTTTTCGTAAAAGGGCCTTGCCTGGAACTCGAACGTGTCGAGCCAGATGCCGACATAGCCGCGGTCGCGGGCGATCCTTTCGGCCTCCGCCATCAGCCGTGCGCCGACGCCCATGCCACGGTAGTTTTCCGGTAGAACCAGATATTTGATGAAGGCCCAGCCGTAGCCGTCAGTCGCATAGAGCCCGCCAACGATCTCGCGGGTCTCCGGATCGCGGACGTAGATCGCGAAATCCGGGTCGTATTCGGCCTGGCCGGTGCGAGCGGCATTGAATGCCGTCAGCGTTTTTGAAAGCGCGTCGAGGCCATCGGTGTCGTGATTGGCGAGGACGGTGGGGACGATGTCAATGATCGGCTGCTGCATCAGGGATACCTCTTGGCGGGCTTCCGGCGGGACGGTGCAACTATAAGAGGGTGAAGAGCGTTGGGAAAGCGCGTTGCCGCTTCCCCGCTGGTGGTAACGCGCCCTCAAAATCGCGTGACAATTCCTGCTGGCGGCCTTTTCCTCTGGAATTTGCCTTTTTCGGTCGCCAGCATGCCGGAATGCTGACCCGGATCGCCCTATCGCTCGCCCTTGTTTTTTCCAGCGTGCCCGTGCTTGCACAGGAAGGCGCGGCCACCAGGCCGGGGCCGGTGGAAAGGCTGACGGCCGTTCTCGACCGCGCCGCCCAATTGTCGTCGCTGAAATCCGTGGTGGTGTCGCGTGATGGCCAGATCATTGCCGACCGTGGCTATGGCGGCCACACGTCGCGGGAGCCGACCAATATCAAATCGGCCTCGAAGTCGATCATGTCGGCGCTGGTCGGTATAGCCATCGCAAAGGGCGAACTTGAGGGTGTCGACCAGAAGATGGCGCCGATCCTCGCGCGGGATTTGCCGGATGATCCGGATCCGCGCCTCGAACAAGTCACTATCGGAAACCTGCTTTCCATGCAGGCGGGGCTGGGGCGGACATCCGGTCCCAACTATGGCCGCTGGGTTTCGAGTCGCAATTGGGTACGTAGCGCCCTTTCCCTTCCTTTTGCCGCCGATCCGGGCGGGCCGATGCTCTATTCGACAGGCTCCACGCATCTCCTGTCAGCGATCCTCACGCGCGCCTCCGGGCAGTCGACGCTGGCCTTGGCGCGCAGCTGGTTCGAACCCTTGAAGGGCTTCTCCATCACCGCCTGGGATCGGGACCCGCAGGGTATCTATCTCGGCGGCAACCAGATGGCGATGAGCACGCGATCGCTTCTGGCTTTCGGCGAGCTGTACCGCAATGACGGAAAGACGCCGGAAGGCGTTCAGGTCGTGCCGGCAGACTGGATCGCGCAATCCTGGCAGCACAGGACCAATTCGCGTTTTACCGGTGACAGCTACGGCTATGGCTGGTTCCTGCGCCCCATGGCGGGCCGGGATGTTCGCTATGCCTGGGGCTATGGTGGCCAGATGCTCTATATCGTGCCTTCCCTCGGCCTCACCGTCGCCATGACCTCGCAGGAAGACGCGCCGTCCGCCCGCACCGGCTATCGCGACAGCCTGCATCAGCTGATGACCGATATCATCCTTGCAAGCGAAACCGGGACTGCGAACCGTCCGGGCTGATGGCGATCGTTTGACAGGAAAGTCCTGCTGGGGTAAATGCCTCGCCAACGGGTGAGAGCCCCGGCCGTCCGCAGGTGCTAAACCCAAGGTGAAGTCTCTCGTTCCCAATTCGGTCGTCCATCATCATGGCGTGCGAACGGTGGCAAGGCGGGCTCCCTCCGAAGATTGCACGCTCCATGTTTGGAGACCTCCTATGCGCGGATCAATCCCGCTACCTTCTCTCGATGCCCTGAAGGATCAGGCAAAACGGCTGCGCGCCGGCCTGGCCGCCGACGGGCAGGATATCACCCATTCGAAATCGCTGGAGCTTCTGGCCGCGCAATACGGTTTTCGCGACTGGAACACGCTTCATGCGATGGTGGGCAACCGGCCACCGCTCAATCCCTGGATGCTCGGTTCGCGGGTCACTGGCCACTATCTCGGCCAACCGTTCGAAGCGAAAATCCTCGGTGTCCAGGCCGTCACCGCCCAGCCGGGCCGCTACCGGGTGATCCTGGATTTCGACGAGCCCGTTGATGTCGTCACCTTCGACAGCTTTTCGGCCTTCCGAAAGCGCGTCCAGTGCACGATCGACGAAACCGGTCGGACAATCGAGAAAACCTCGAACGGCCGGCCGCAGGTGGAACTGGCGTGGTAACCGTAATCAGATCCCCGCGAGGAAAGCCTTTCCGCGCGGGGAGATGCGGTAGCCGCTTTGCAGACTTTCCGTGAGGCCGAGCTCCTTCAGCTTGCGGATTTTCTGCTTGATGGCGGTTTTTTCGAAGCCGACCGTCTCGGCAATCTCGCCTGCGGTAATGCCGTCGCGGGAGGCGATCAGCCGGAGCGTCTGGAATGCCCAGGACCTGTCGCTGCGGGCATCGAAGCCGGCAAGGCGCTGCCGCAGATCGTCCCGATCTGCCTGATTGAGCTCAGCGTCGATCCTGAGCGCCTGCCGTGGATCGGCGCCGGCTGTGTGGAAGGCGATGCGATAGAGTATTCCGGGTCTTTGCGTGTCGATGGCCGCAAGAAGCGCCTTGAGCGACGGGTAACCCGCCCGAACGGCATCCTCAACGGTCAGGTCGTCCTGAACGCAGGCATCCATGGCGTCGATCGACAGGACGCCGATGGAGGTGCGCAACGTTCCTCCCGCTCGCACGGTCGGTTTGCGCCAGCGCCGGAACGCCAGTGTCACGTCACCCTTTGCGATCCGCAAAAGCACATCGTTTGTGAACAGCATCGCACAGCTATCGCGCGACTATCGCGAAGCGTCAAGCATGCGGCAGGCGTCGGTCAAGCCGCAGACTAGCCCGCGATATCGACCACGCCGCAATCGCCTGCTTCACTGCCGAAGGCCAATTGGCGGCCGTTCTTGCTCCAGGCCATGGCGGTGATCGCGCCCTTGCCGGGGCGGCGCAGCAGCACTTCCTTGGCATCGGCAAACCGCACGACGAGGATCATGCCGTCGGCATAGCCGATCGCCGCGATCTCCTCGACCGGGTGGCAGCAGACCTGCGTCACCATGATGTTGGCGCGGGTGCCGAGTTCGAGCGGCGCCTTGCCCATCGGGCCGTCCTTGGCCTGGAAGGGCCAGACGATGGCGGCCGGCGCACCGGACGAGGCGAGCCATTTGCCCTTGGCGGACCAGGAGACGGATTTGACCTTGGCGGGATAGCCCGTCATGCGCATGTGCCGGGTTTCGGCGCCGGGCTTTATGTCCAGCTTCCAGCCATGCAGGGCGTTTTCCTGCATGGTGGTGACGACGAAGCGGCCATCGGGCGAGAAGGTCACGCCGGTATGCGCGCCCTTCCATTCGAGGTCCGTCGGCTGCCCTGCCATCGCCACCCAATGCAGCGAGACGCCATTGTAGCGGGCGAGGGCAATGCGCATCCCTTTTGGCGCAAAGGCGATGCCTTCGACCGTGCGCTCCTCGGTGAAATCCTTGACCGTGCCGTCAGCCAGCCGCACGTGCGCCGTCTTGCCATAGGCATAGCCGACCGCGCCCTGCGGCCCGGCGGCAACCTGCGAAATCCATTTGCGCGGAACGCTGGCAATTTCACTCGTGGCTCCATCCGCCTGGACACGCAAAACCTTCCCGTCCTCACCGCCGGTCAGAAGAGTGTCGGTTGCTTCGTCGCGAATGCAGGAGAGCAGGCCCTCATGCGCTTCGACGGTCTTGTGGCCATGATCGAGGCGGTGGATGAGGCCGGAGGATTCGGCGAAGAACGGAACATCACCGAGAAAGGCCACGCCTGCGACGTGGCCTTCAAGATCGAGAGGGGCGACTGTAGGCATTAGTGAGCTGTGGCCTCGGCGGGAGCGGCTTCACACGCCTTGAAGGTGCGTTCCAGCTTTTCGCGGTCAAGCTCGCGGCCGATGAAGACGAGGCGGCTTTCGTGCTTCTCGCCGTCCTTCCACGGGCGCTGGTGGTCGCCCTCGATGATCATGTGGACGCCCTGCACGACATAACGTTCCGCATCGCCCTTGAAGGCGATGATGCCCTTGAGGCGCAGGATGTTGGGGCCTTCCGTCTGGGTGATCTTCTGGATCCAGGGGAAGAAGCGGTCGGGGTTCATCTCGCCGCCGCGCAGCGAAACCGACTGCACGGTCACGTCGTGGATCGGCGAGGGGGCGTGATCGTGGTGGTCATGGCCGTGATGATCGTGGTCATGGTGATGATGGTCGTGATCATGATCATGATGGTGGTGATCGTGGTCGTGGTCGCAGTCCGGGCCGCATTCGTGATCATGGTCGTGATGATCCTGATCGAGGAAATGCGGCTCGTTTTCCAGAGCCCGTTCCAGATTGAAGGCACCCTGGTCGAGAACCTTGGTGAGATCGATGTTGGAGCGCTCGGTGCGGTGGATGCGGGCCGAAGGATTGATGACCCTGACCGTCGCCTCGATCTTGGCCAGTTCTTCCGGCGTCACAAGATCGGTCTTGTTGAGCAGCACGACGTCGGCAAAGGCGATCTGGTCTTCCGCTTCCCGGCTGTCCTTCAGGCGCAGCGGCAGATGCTTGGCATCGACCAGCGCTACGACGGCATCGAGCTCGGTCTTGGCGCGCACGTCGTCATCCATGAAGAAGGTCTGGGCGACCGGCACCGGATCGGCAAGGCCGGTGGTCTCGACGATGATCGCATCGAAGCGGCCGGGGCGGCGCATCAGGCCCTCGACGACGCGGATCAGGTCGCCGCGCACCGTGCAGCAGACGCAGCCATTGTTCATTTCGTAGATTTCTTCGTCGGATTCGACGATCAGGTCGTTATCGATGCCGATCTCGCCGAACTCGTTGACGATGACGGCATATTTCTTGCCGTGGTTTTCAGACAGGATGCGGTTGAGCAGCGTCGTCTTGCCAGCGCCGAGATAGCCGGTGAGAACAGTGACGGGAATGGGCTTCAAAGCTGTGGTTTCGGTCATGGGAAAACCTCGAGACAATTCGGGATGCATTCGGCATCGGGTTGGGTGTTGATATAGGAGATGGAAGGCGCCAGCGCAAATGCCGTGCGGCTTAAAATCATCCCGCTCACCACCAGAGAACCGACGAGTGTGCCCGGCGGCAATTAACGGCTGCCTTGAACATATTTTTTAACAGTATGCGGCCCCTAGCGAAAAATCGAAAGATCGAAGGCCGCGATATCCTCCAGCAATTCGATGATCCCGCAAACGGCATGGTCGATCAGCCGGTCGCCGCGCTCCGCCGTTGCTGCCGAGGCGTCACCCGCGACACCGGCGTCATTCAAGTCCGACATCTTCCAGCCGAAAGCATGCGGGCCATAGGCGCGCAGGTGCTTGTAACGGTCGGCGAAATCGCTTTGGCGTGACCCGAACCGGATGGCCTTTGACATATCCACCTTGTCCGGATGAAGCGCCAGCATCACCGAGGTTTCGATATCGCCGCCGTGGATGTCGATCGCCTTGTCTTCCGGCGTGATCCAGCCGTCCGGCTGACCGAAGCGCGTCCAGCTCGTTGCCACAGCCAGCATGTTGAAGCGCACGCGCGCCTCGGTCGCCACGATCGTCATCAGCGGAGCGTTACCGCCATGGGCGTTGAGCATGACGAACTTGCGGATGCCCTGTTTTTCGAGGTCCTGCGCAATCGTAAGCCAGCGCGTCACGGCTTCGTCATGGGTAAGCGACTGTGTGCCTTCCACGTCCATGTGCTCGATCGAATAGCCGACCGGTTCCGCCGGCAGGAAGGTCGCCGGCAGGGTTGGCGGCAATCTCGAAATGATTCGCTCGACCAGCCCCTCGGCGATCAGCGTATCGGTGTCGAAGGGAAGATGCGGTCCGTGCTGTTCGTGGGCACCGAGCGGAAGCACGGCGATCCAGTCCTTCCGGGCGGCGGCCGCAAGATCGGAAACATTGTCTTTCCAACGGGGTGCCGGGAATGTCATGCTTTATTTATGCCTTTCGGGTGTACTTGCGGTGGCTGTGTTATTCGAGTCATACAGTGGACAGGTAGCCGCGCAAGAAATTTGGTGGAGGACCGATGGGAAAGAAGAGCAAGGCTGAAAAGAAAGCCAAGGGATCCAAGAAGAAGCACCACGACGTTTTCGTCGAGGCGCAGGATCTTGCATCGGTGCTCGTGCAGGCGGCGCGCTCGATGCGCACCGTGCTGTCGCGCAATCTGCTCGAAAGCGGCCTTTATGCCGGTCAGGACGGCGTGATGCTGGCGCTTGCAGAAACCGACGGTCTGACGGCCGGCGTGCTGGCGATCAAGCTCGGCGTCAAGGCGCCGACCATGACCCGCACCATCGGCCGCATGGAAGCACAGGGCTTCCTTGAGCGTCGGGCGGACGACGAGGATGCGCGGCTGACGAAGGTTTACTTGACCACCGTTGGTCGCGACCGTCTCCAGACGATTGCGGCCGCGGGCAAGACCTCGGAAGAAACCGCCACCAAGGGCCTCACGGAGAAGCAGATCAAGACGCTGATGAAGCTGTTGCGCGCCGTCGACGGCAATCTGCAGAGCACCGGGGCGGCGGAGTAGTTGTCTAAAGCCGGCTATGATTTCTCGATTGCAGCGCCAATTTAAACAGTTTAAAGATGTTTTAAAAATAGCGGTGCTGGCCGGCTGAATTGAGGGGGAAACGTGGCGCAGAAGATCAAGCTCTCGACCATTGCGGAAACGCTTGGTGTGTCCACGGCTACCGTTTCATTGGCATTGCGCGACAGCCCGCTCGTCGCTGCCATGACCCGCGACAAGATCAAGGACCAGGCACGGGCGCTCGGCTACATCTACAATCGCCGTGCCGCCAGCCTGCGGACATCCCGCTCCGGCATCATCGGCGTCGTCGTGCACGACATCATGAACCCCTTCTACGGCGAAATCCTCAAGGCCATCGAGGCCGAGCTCGACCGCGACCGGCAGACGTTCATTCTCTCAAATCATTACGATTCCGTCGAGAAACAGCGCGCTTTTATCGAGACGCTGCTGCAGCTGGGCGGTGACGGTGTCATCATGTCGCCGGCGATCGGTACGCCGCCGGAGGATATCATGCTTGCCGAGGACAACGGCATGCCGGCCATCCTGATCGCCCGCTCGATCGAAGGTCTCGACGTGCCGATCTTCCGCGGCGATGACGCCTATGGCATTTCGCTCGCCACCAACCACCTGATCAGCCTTGGCCACCGGGTCATCGCCATGGTTGGCGGCACGGACCAGACATCGACCGGCCGCGACCGTTACCAAGGCTATGTCAATGCGCTGCGCAAGGCCAACATCGAGGTCGATCCGAACCTGCGCATCCCCGGGCCGCGCTCTATGCAGGGTGGCTTCGAGGCGGCGGTGCATCTCTTGTCCCTGCCGCAGAAGCCGACGGCCGTCGTCTGCTGGAACGATCTCGTTGCCATCGGCATGATGAACGGCATTGCCCGCGCCGGCCTCGTCCCCGGTCGCGATGTGTCGGTCACCGGTTACGACGATCTGGAAGAGGCGTCGATCTCCACGCCGGCGCTCACGACCGTCTGGAACGGGCAATCGGATGTCGGCCGCAGTGCCGCGCGCGCGCTGCTCGACAAGCTCAACGGCAGCCACGAGCCGGATGGTATCCACCTGATCAAGCCCGAAATGCGGATTCGCCAGTCGACCGGCCCGCTTCGGCCCAATTCATCGGAATAATAGCACTCCAATCCCGGAAGGAGCGAAAGATGCCGCAAGGTCGTCCCCGTATTCTTGTGCCTGGAAAGATGAGCCAGCGCGTCCTCGACCGTTTGCCGGAAACCTTCGAGCCGGTTTTCGTCGCCGCCGCCGATCCGGCGCTGGTCACGCCGGACCTTGCCGCCGGCATCTCCGGTATCGCGGTGGGGGGTAAACTTCCGGCCGATTTCATCGATGCCTTTCCCAATCTCGAAATCATCGCTAATTTCGGTGTCGGCTACGACGGCGTCGATGCGGCCCATGCGGCAAAGCGTGGCGTGACTGTAACCAACACGCCGGATGTGCTGACGGAGGAAGTGGCGGATACGGCGATCGGCCTTTTGCTCAACACGGTGCGCCAGTTGCCGGCGGCCGAGCAGTGGCTACGCCAGGGGCACTGGGCCAAGGAGGGCGCCTTTGCCCTGTCGCCACTGACGCTGCGTGGCCGGACCGTCGGCCTCTACGGGCTCGGGCGCATTGGCCTCGCGATCGCAAGGCGGCTCGGAAGTTTCAATGTTTCCATCGCCTATCACACCCGCACGCCGCGCGAGGGGCTTGCCTATACCCATTATCCGACCCTGAAGGGCATGGCCGAGGCCGTCGATACGATCATCGTCATCGTGCCCGGCACCGAAAGCACGCGAAGGACAATCAACGCTGAAATCCTGCAAGCGCTTGGTCCGCAGGGCGTGCTGATCAATGTCGGGCGCGGCACGACCGTCGACGAGGCGGCCCTTGCCGATGCGCTTCAGCGCGGCGTCATTGCTGCAGCGGGCCTCGATGTCTTCGAAAACGAGCCCTATGTTCCCGACGCGCTGTTGACGCTGCCGAACGCTTCGCTTCTGCCGCATGTCGCCTCCGCGTCGCAAGCGACGCGCAACGCCATGGCCGATCTGGTCGTCGACAATCTGATCGCCTGGTTCGAGACGGGTGCTGCCCTCACGCCGGTGGCCGAGACGCCGTTCAAGCGCAAGGGCGCCTGACGGCTCTCTCCGCGGGTCTCTTCTCAGTCTTTGGCCTTGGCGGCTGCATAGGCGCGGACTGCGTCACCAAAAGCCGTGAACAGGGTGGAGGAGGGGCCGTCGCGGCCGACCCAGTATTCGGGGTGCCATTGCACGCCGACGGCAAAGGCCTTGGCGTCGATGACCGACACGGCCTCGATCGTCCCGTCTTCTGCGACAGCCTCAACGGCAAGACGCGGAGCCGCCTGCGAGATCGCCTGCCGGTGCAGCGAATTGACCTGGACCTCGCCGGTGCCGAGAACGGAGGCAAGGCACGAGCCTTCCTTGACGATGACTTTCTGGCGGATGCCGTAGGCCATGTCGAGATCCGGCACGTCCGGCTTGCGGTGATCCCACATGCCCGGCATGTCCTGGATCTCGCTTGCCAGCGTTCCGCCAAGAGCGACGTTCAGTTCCTGGATACCGCGGCAGATTGCGAGCAGCGGCACGCCGCGTTCCAGTGCCCGCCGGATCAGGGGCAGGCTCGTTGCGTCGCGACCGGGGTCGAAGGGGCCGTCCGTTTCGGTCGCTTCCTTGCCGTAGAGCGAGGGATGCACATTGGTGCGCGATCCGCTGACGAGAACGCCGTCCACCCGGTCGAGGATTGCGTCGGCGTCGTTGCCGGTCTCCAGCGCGGGGACCAAGAAGGTCATCACGCCCGAGCCTTCGACCGCGGCGCGGACATATTGATGCGGCGTGGCATGCCAGACGTTGCCGTCGAAAGCCCTGAAATCGGCGGGTATGGCAACAACGGGTTTGGGCATTGCGGGGTCTCCAGATGCGGGTTCTCTCACTGATGCGCGGTCGAGTCATAGCCTGATTTCGCGTCCTCTTGCCATTGCTCCCCGGCATGAGGCAAAGTCAACTCTTCTTGTATCAATCAACTCCCGCGGCGCTTGAAAGGACGGGCAAGATCTGGCCTCGATGCCTTAGAACCGCAGTAACCATTGCGACAGATAACTCCGTTTGAACGAGCTTCAAGGAAACCGCGTGCTGGCGAAAACAAATAACCGGTTCGCGGCCGAATCTATGCATGGTTGCAGAAAAAGGATATTCTTTAGTTATTGCTGCAATATTGGGTTGAAATCTTCCGAAGGGTCTGCATGTCGATCGCCAACCCTGAAATGCGGAACGATTTTTTCCGGTAACTGTGCGAAATCTTTCGTTAAACTCTCCGGAATAACACTTCGCCAAACCGGAGCAGAGGGTTCATGAAGTCAAATGAACAGAGCGCTCTTCCGACCGATGTCTACCTTTCGTTCGTAAGCTCTCTCTATAGCCACCGCCAGACGCTTTTGATCGGCATGCTGTCGCATGTCGTGACGTTCATGCTTGCCTTTGCGAAAACCGTTGATTTCTTCTATTTCGGCAGCGCCATCGCTGTCGCGCTGATCTGGTCCGTGCGCACGATCGGGATGCGCCAGTTCGACCGTGAAAATCTTGCCGCGCTGGACGACAACGGCATTCGCCGCTGGGAGAACAGATACAATATCGGCGGCGTCTGCACGACGTTTACGCTCGGCATCGCCTGCGGCTACAGCATCCTGGTCAGCCGGGATGCGTTTGCGGAACTCGCCTGCATCTCGGTAACGCTTGGGTCGATGGTCTCCCTCGTCGGCCGCAACTATGGCTCCGCGCGCGCCGTCGTCATTATGTCGCTGGCCGCCTGCGGACCGATCATCGTCGGTCTGCTCGGCGTCATGGATGGCTTCATGGCACTGCTGGCGATACTGATGGCCCCTTTCATCCTGACCACCTGGACGATGGCGCGGGGCGTGCGGGAAAACCTCCACAAAAACGTGCTGGCGGCCCGCGAGATCTCGACGATCGCCGGCCGCTTCGATCTTGCCCTCAACAATATGCCGCACGGCCTGTTCATGCTGGATGCCGACAGTCGCATTCAGGTTGCCAACCGGCGGGCCTGCGAACTTCTCAATCTTGGCGATCAGGCCCGTCTCAAGGACTGCCATCTGGATGCGGTGCTGCGCTACGGCGTTCGCCACACCTTCCTCGAACAGGATCAGGCCAAGCAGGTGCTGAGGCAACTCGGCCAATTGGTCCACGGCGAACAATCCCGTGCGCTGATCCCGTTTTCCGACAACCTCTTCCTGGAGTTTTCGGCAAATCGGCGCGCCGAAGGCGGCGTCGTTCTGATCTTCGAGGATGTGACGGCGCGGGTGCGGGCGGAAAAGAAAATCCTGCAGATGGTTCGCTTCGATACGCTGACTGGCCTGCCGAATCGCGACTATTTCGGCGAGCTGGTGGGCAATGCGCTGGCCGAGCACAGACGAGGTGGCCAGATCGGCTTCATGGTCCTCGATGTCGCCGAGTTCAAGCATGTCAACGATACGCGCGGCCATGTGGTCGGCGACCGGCTACTGTGCGCGATTTCGCAAAGGCTGAAGAAGCTGGCGGGAGACGCGGCGATCGCCGCGCGCCTGATGGGCGACGAATTCGTGCTGTTCTTTCCCGATGAGGCCAACCGGCGTGAACTGGAAGAGCGGATGCGGGCGGTGCATGCCCAGATGCGCGGCGCCTATGAGATCAATGGGTTTACCTTCAACATCTCGATGAGCGCGGGATATGTGATCGCCGACAGCACCGATTTTCGATTGGAGGACATGCAGATCAAGGCGGATCTTGCGCTGTTCGAAAGCAAGAGCCGCGACAAGGGAAGCTGCACGGCCTTCGAAGAACAAATGGACGCCAACTACCTCGATCGGCAGAAACTCAAGGCCGATCTGCGCGAGGCAGTGGAAACCGGTGGCCTGTCGGCCGTCTATCAGCCGATGTTCCTGGCGGACGGTTCGCGCATCGAATGCTGCGAGGCTCTTGCCCGCTGGACCCATCGGGAGCGCGGTCCGGTCGCTCCCACCGTGTTCATCCAGCTCGCCGAGGAGATCGGCGTCGTTTCCGACATTACCCGGTTCATGCTGCGGCAGGCGTGTCTCGACTGCCTGACATGGCCAAAGCACATCGCCGTCTCGGTCAATCTCTCGGTTCTCGACCTGCACGACGGCACAATCGTCTCGACGGTCATGGATACCCTCCATGGAACCGGGCTCGATCCGTCACGCCTGCATCTGGAGGTCACGGAAAGCTGCCTGATGGAGGAGGCTGCCAAGGTGCAGACAATTCTTCAGGAGCTGCGCGCGCGCGGCATCACCATCGCCATCGACGACTTCGGAACAGGATATTCGAGCCTCAGCTATCTCGACGCCCTGCCGCTCGATCTTATCAAGATTGACCGCTCCTTCGTCCGCAACATCCGCGAGGATGCGCGCCGCTTCAAACTTCTGCGCGGCACGGTCAACCTGTCGCGCGAACTCGGGCTGAAGATCGTCATCGAGGGGGTTGAGACCCGCGACCAGCTCGCCCTCATCAACGAGTACAAGTGCGCCGATCTGGTGCAGGGCTATGTCTTCGCCGCGCCGATGTCTTCGGTCTCGATCGAGAGCCTCTCGGAGACGCTGGCGAAAAAGATTGTCGCGCCAAAACGGCGCACAAGGCGCACTGCATAGGCTGTTCGCGCGCCGGTTTTCTCTTTCGGATTTGAATGTGCCAAACCTTGGGACAGCCTTATGTATCAAGGTGTTACACGGTTAAATCACACAATTGTAATTTAGAGTTAACTGGCTGTTAACCTTAACAAATGGTTTATCGTTAAGAAAGTATTAAGAGATTGTGAGGTGCCTCAGTTTATAAGATGAATGCCCCGTTAACAGGGGCATTTGATGACGATGAAAGCGGAGCAGCAGAACAGATTTTCCGAGCGATTGCTCGAACTGTTGGACCATGTCGAGTACCGGCGGGTGGAGACGGGGGAGGACATGGAAGATGTCGCCCGCATTCGTTTCAAGGCCTACAAGATGGCCGACATCCTGCCCCTGTCCGGCACGACGCTGATCGACGACATCGACTTCGACAGCCATGCCTATGTCTTCGGAATCTATTTCGAGGAGCGGTTGATCAGCACGGTCAGGGTGCATCACGTGACACCGCAGCACCGGATCAGTTCCTCCGGTTCGGTGTTCGGCGCGGAGATCGACCGCTTTCTCGATGCCGGCATGTCTCTGATCGATCCGGTTCGCCTGGCGGCCGATCCAGTCGTGCTGCGGGAGATGCCGGCCATACCGTACCTTACTCTGCGCGTCGCAACCATGGCGTCCGAGCATTTCGACGTCGATCGCTGCCTGTCCCTGGTCAAGCCGCAGCATTCGGCCTTCTACAAACGTGTCTTCGACGCCGATACGATCGTCTCGCCGCAGAAGAACTGCGGCGACTACAAGATCGACCTGACGCTGCTTGCCGCCCGTGTCCGCGAAATCCGGCCGTGGCTCTACACGCGTTTTCCGTTCTTCGATTCGGAGCCCTTCGAGCGGCGCATGATGTTTGGCGATAGCGGCGGAACGCTGCACACGCCGCTGACGATCCTGCCGACTGCGCGCCTGGCGCTTCAGCTCCAAAGCCGCAGCCGGGCCTGAGGCGGAAATTTATCAGCGGTTGCCTCGCCGCAGGTGCCTGTTCCATATGCCGCAGGTCCCATCGCCCGGTTGCCGTTGCACTCAGCTGCCACATTGTGTAAGGGCAGCTATGCACAATTGGCAGCTTGCAGCGCCGGGATGTGCATGCAATGAATTTTAGAACGAGGCATGATGCAGGAAGGCCTGCGGGCGGGGCATCATGAGATTTCAGGGAGACAGGCATCATGGCTGAACATCATTCCGGACCGGCTGAGACGGGTGCTCCGATGGATTATTCCGAGCACGAAAAGACGTACAACTTCTTCCTTGAAGCGACGAAGTTCGGAACGCTTTTCTGCGTGGCGCTGCTGATCGGGATGGCTGCTGCGTTCTTCACCAGCGCCGGCTTCTTCACAGCGCTCATTCTGTTCATCCTCATCAACGTCGCCGGCTTCGTGCTTCTGCGCTGATCGGCTTTCAAAAAATTTGACGAAAACAGGCACTTGGGAGTGAGGTGCCGGTTTTCTCATGATCCGGCGGTGCTGGATTTCGACGTGCATGCGCGCTGCAGCCTTCTGGCGTTGCAGCGAATATCGAGTGTACGGGCTATTGGAGGTTTGGCGGTCGCGCCGTGTTCCGAAAACCCGTCTCAGGGAGGAACCTGTGGCAGATACCGTATTCATACCTTTGGAAACCGCACCCGGCGAGGGTCGTGTTGCCGCATCCCCCGAAAGTGTCAAGAAGCTGAAGACGCTTGGTTTCGACGTCGTCGTTGAAGCAGGTGCCGGCACCTTGTCGCGTATCCCCGATAGCGAGTTCGAGAAGGCCGGTGCGACGATCGGATCCGCGGCGGATGCCGCAAGCGCCGACGTCGTTTTGAAGGTGCGCCGCCCGTCCTCTGCTGAGGTTTCCTCCTACAAGTCCGGCGCCATCGTGCTGGCGATCATGGATCCCTATGGCAATGCCGAGGCGCTGGATGCCATGGCCAGGGCCGGCGTTTCCGCCTTTGCGATGGAATTGATGCCGCGCATCACCCGTGCCCAGTCGATGGACGTTCTATCGTCGCAGGCCAATCTTGCCGGCTACCAGGCAGTGATCGATGCTGCCTATGAATATGATCGTGCCATGCCGATGATGATGACGGCGGCAGGCACTGTGCCGGCTGCGAAGGTCTTCGTGATGGGCGCCGGTGTTGCCGGCCTGCAGGCGATCGCCACGGCGCGTCGTCTCGGCGCCGTCGTCTCCGCCACCGACGTGCGTCCCGCCTCCAAGGAACAGGTGGCCTCGCTCGGCGCCAAGTTCATCGCGGTCGAGGACGAGGAATTCAAGGCGGCCGAAACCGCCGGCGGCTACGCCAAGGAAATGTCGGCGGAATACAAGGCCAAGCAGGCGGTGCTGACCGCCGAACACCTGGCAAAGCAGGACATCGTCATCACCACCGCATTGATCCCCGGTCGTCCGGCACCGCGGCTGATCACCCGCGAGATGCTGAAGGCCATGAAACCCGGCTCGGTCGCCGTCGATCTCGCCGTCGAGCGCGGCGGCAATGTCGAGGGCGCGGTCGCCGACCAGGTGGTCGATGTCGAGGGCGTCAAGGTCATCGGCTATGCCAACGTACCCGGCCGCATCGCAGCGTCTGCTTCGGCGCTTTACGCCAAGAACCTCGTCACCTTCCTTGAGACCATGGTCGGCAAGGACACGAAGACGCTTGCCCTCGATGTCGAGGACGAACTGGTCAAGGCAACGATGCTGACGCATGGCGGCGCGGTGGTGCATCCGAACTTTACCGCCGCACCAGCGGCGGCCTCAGTCACAGCTTAAGAATTTGGAGAGGACGGTTTTGCGCTTCGGGGAGAAGTGCTGCCGTCCAAGGGAGATGTTTGATGGCCAATGACCTTCTCGACAAGGCGATCGGCGAGCTCGACCGGGCGGTCGAAGCGGTGCGCACGGCAGCCGAATATGTGCCGGATGCGGCGGGTGCTGCCGCCCACGGGCTTTCCGGCGGCGCGATCGACCCGTTCGTGTTCCAGCTGGCGATCTTCGTATTGTCGATCTTCGTCGGCTACTACGTCGTCTGGTCGGTGACCCCTGCGCTGCACACGCCGCTGATGGCCGTCACCAACGCCATCTCCTCGGTCATCGTCGTCGGCGCGCTTCTGGCGGTCGGTATCTCGGCGTCGGGCCTTGCCACCGGCTTCGGCTTCGTGGCGCTGGTCCTTGCCTCGGTGAACATCTTCGGCGGCTTCCTCGTCACCCAGCGCATGCTCGCCATGTACAAGAAAAAAGACAAGTGAGGCTGCCCTGATGTCACCCAATATTGCAGCCTTCCTCTACCTCGTCTCCGGCGTCCTGTTCATCATGGCGCTGCGCGGCCTGTCGCACCCGACCACCTCGCGCCGCGGCAATATCCTCGGCATGACCGGCATGGGCATCGCCATCGTCACGACGCTTCTGCTGGCAACCCCCTCCTTCGGCGGGCTGGTGCTGATCATCCTCGGCCTTGCCATCGGCGGTGGGGCAGGGGCCTATATCGCCCGCTCGATCCCGATGACCTCGATGCCGCAGCTGGTCGCCGGCTTCCATTCGCTGGTCGGCCTTGCCGCCGTGCTGGTGGCGGCCTCGGCGCTCTATACGCCGTCCTCCTTCGGCATCGGCGAGATCGGTTCGATCCATGCCCAGGCGCTGGTCGAAATGGCGCTCGGCGTTGCCATCGGCGCCATCACCTTCACCGGCTCGATCATCGCCTTCCTCAAGCTCGACGGTCGCATGTCCGGCAAGCCGATCATGCTGCCGTTCCGGCATCTCATCAACATCGCGCTTCTGGTCCTGATCGTCTTCTTCATCGTCGGCCTTGCGCTTACGGAAAGCCATTTCGATTTCTGGGCGATCGTCGTGCTGTCCCTTGCTCTCGGCGTTCTCCTGATCGTGCCGATCGGCGGCGCCGACATGCCGGTGGTGGTCTCGATGCTGAACTCCTATTCCGGCTGGGCCGCCGCCGGCATCGGCTTCACGCTCGGAAACCTTGCGCTGATCATCACCGGCGCCCTGGTCGGCTCGTCCGGTGCGATCCTGTCCTACATCATGTGCAAGGGCATGAACCGCTCGTTCATCTCGGTCATCCTCGGTGGCTTCGGCGGCGATAACGGCGCGGTTGCCAGCGATGACGGCATCCAGCGGACGGTCAAGCAGGGCTCGGCCGACGATGCAGCCTTCCTGATGGCCAATGCCTCCAAGGTGATCATCGTGCCGGGCTACGGCATGGCCGTCGCCCAGGCGCAGCATGCCGTGCGCGAGCTTGCCGATGCGCTGAAGAAGAATGGCGTCGAGGTGAAATACGCCATTCATCCGGTCGCCGGCCGCATGCCCGGCCACATGAACGTGCTCTTGGCCGAAGCCAACGTACCCTATGACGAAGTCTTCGAACTTGAAGACATCAACTCCGAATTCGCCCAGGCCGACGTCGCCTATGTCATCGGTGCGAACGACGTCACCAACCCGGCGGCGCGCGACGACAAGACCTCGCCGATCTACGGCATGCCGATTCTCGACGTCGACAAGGCCAAGACCTGCCTGTTCGTCAAGCGCTCGCTCGGCTCCGGCTATGCCGGCATCGACAACACGCTATTCTACAAGGACGGCACGATGATGCTGCTCGGCGATGCCAAGAAAATGACCGACGATATCGTCAAGGCGATGAACCACTGAGGCATTCCGCATTCCGGTACACCCGCCGGAATGCGGAAAGTTGCTCCATGGTCAAAAGGAGCGAAACCGCTCTTTACGCTGCCGGCGCAATGCGTGGCTACAGAGCCGGTTTCATTCTTCGTGATCGGTGCCGGCGGCGCGGAAGCGCGCCTCGAATTCGCGCCTGAGGCTTCGCCGGACTTCGGCTGCACGCTGGCGGCGCTTCTTGATCTCGGTCGTCGGGACATATTCGGGGACTTCCGTTGGTCGCCCTTCCGCATCGACGGCAACCATCGTGAAATAGCAGGAATTTGTGTGCCGACGCTCCCCGGTGCGGATGTTTTCCGCCTCGACCCTTATTCCGATCTCCATAGAGGTTCTGCCCGCATGGTTGATCGAGGCGCGAAAGGTCACGAGTTCGCCGACATGGATCGGCTGGCGGAAGACGACCTGGTCGACCGAAAGCGTGACGGCATATTGCTGTGAATAGCGGGAAGCGCAGGAAAAGGCGACGCGGTCGAGCAGATTGAGCAGCGCGCCGCCATGCACCTTGCCGCTGAAATTGGCCATGTCGGGCGTCATCAGGACGACCATCTCGAGCTGGCTCGTATCGTGACCGTTGTCCAAGCGACACCTCCGAACATCCCGTTGTTTGTGGGAAAGCGTAAGCGAGATTGGTCGGCAAGGGAAGGCCGCTTCGACTACGATGCTCACAGGCGGCCGGCGCAATTCGTAGGGTCCGGCCATCGGCCTTTGCGAGCCGGCGGCCGGCTGAAATCCGGCTTATCGCTTCGTCAAACGCCAGCCTTGACGCGGGCGAGACCGGCACGGGCCGGTTCGTATTTGGTGTCGAGGGACAGAGCGTGCGAATAGGACTTCGCAGCTTTCGCCTTTTCGCCGCGGCGCTCGTAGACCAGCGCCTGGTTGGCCCAGGATTCGGCGATCTTGCCGTTCAGGTTGATGGCCGTGTTGAAATCCGCGAATGCGTTGTCGTCGTCATTCAGGGCAACATAGGAGATGCCGCGGCCGTTATAGGGCTCGGGCGATGTCGACGAGAGGGAAATCGCCGTCGAGAAATCCTCGATCGCCTGTGCGTGCTGCTTGCGCGCCTGGTAGATCAGGCCGCGATTGTGATAGGCGCGCGGATCGGTCGTATCGAGTTCGATCGCCTTGTTGAAATCGTTGAACGCCTGGTCCAGCTGGCCGGCCTGGCGATAGAGATTGCCGCGGCCGATGAAGGCGACGTCATAACTCGGATTGATCTGCAGGGCGGCATTGTAGTCTCTCTGCGCTGCCGACTGATCGCCCATGTTGCGCTCGACGAGCGCGCGGTTGGCGTAAGCCTGGTAGAATCGCGGATTGAGTTCGATCGCCTTGTTGAAATCTGCCAGAGCCCGGCGGAACTCGCCGGCGCGGCCATAGGCCGAACCACGGACGTTGTAGCCTTCCGGATCGCTTGGATTGGCCGAGATCACGCCGGACAGCGAGGCGATGTTCTGTTCCGAACCCTGCGCCCGCTCGACGCGCATCATGTCGTTCGACGTCTCCGCCGTGGTGCAGCCCGAAAGCATCAGTGCGGCGGCGACGCCCAGCATGGAAGCGAATGCAAAGCCACGATGGCCGGTAAACGCGGCGCGCAGGCCGGAACGATCGGAAAAATCCGCAGTCTTGGCAGTCAATGTCAAGATTGATCCCTCAATTAAGCGAAGCCTCGGCGCATGCCCTAAGCCGCAAAGCGGCGTAACGGGCGACCATGCGCAGTTTCAAGTCGCGGGGCAGCCTCATATGCATCACCGTCGATGCCTGGCCCCATGTCCGCAGACATTCTAGCACGCTGCTGCATAACATTTTCCTTACATCGGTACCGAATGAAGGAATTATACAGCATACCAAAGTGTTGCGGCGATGTTTGCGGGCCTGAAAAGGCGCGCGGCGCTGCAAGCGTGCATGCATCCGGATGATCCGGCCGCATAAAGTTCGAACAGCCTGAAGCGGCGTGTTCATACAGAAAAGGCGGCGGCGACCATGTCGCCCCCGCCGGGAATTACGCGTCTGTTGCGCTTGAGGCGCGGATCAGCGTGCCGGAGCCGCAGTGCGGCCGCCCGAAACCAGACCTTCGCGCTGTGCACGCTTGCGCGCCAGCTTGCGAACGCGGCGAACGGCTTCAGCCTTTTCGCGAGCGCGCTTCTGGGAAGGCTTCTCGTAGTAATCACGCATCTTCATTTCGCGGAAAATGCCTTCGCGCTGCATCTTCTTCTTGAGTGCGCGAAGCGCTTGATCGACGTTGTTGTCGCGGACTAGTACCTGCACGTGAATCCCGTTCCTTTGGTTTCGAGTGATTGCCTCATGAAGTCAGGTCAACGAGGCAAAAAAATAAGGTTCGCTGAGCCAGAGGGCTTTACGATTGAAAAGAGCGGATACCAGATCGATTGGTCAAAGTCCAGACGCGAGTTGCGCGGGGCGGCGAATTTTGCGGGAAAGGCCGTGCAATTCCGGGAAAGGCCGCTCTTTAGTCATCATCGCGCCATCCGTCTCGTATCTCTTACACTCTTTCTGCGCTGCAGGACAGCGTCATGTGAGCGGCATTTGCGGCATGTCGCAACTCGTGCGACTCGCGGCGTCTCGCGTCGCAAAAGAAACGTTGCGGAAGTCCGGGATTTGCGATTTCTAACGGCGACAACGAAATTCACCGGCCTTTCGGCAGGACCTACGGAGAGTGAAGGCGGATGCGCAAATATTCGGTTTTTGCTGTCGCTCGCGAAGCGATGCGCGGCCACAGGGGATGGGAGGCGCAGTGGACCTCGCCCGAGCCGCGCAAGGAGTATGATGTCATCATCGTCGGCGCCGGCGGCCATGGCCTGGGTACCGCCTATTATCTTGCCAAGGAACACGGCATCACAAACATAGCCGTGCTCGAAAAGGGCTGGCTCGGCGGCGGCAATACCGGCCGCAACACCACCATCATCCGCTCCAACTATCTCTACGATGAGAGCGCGGGTATCTATGACCATGCCCTGAAGCTCTGGGACGGCCTTAGCCAGGACCTGAACTACAACGTCATGTATTCGGCGCGCGGCGTGATGATGCTGTCGCACAACATCCATGACCAGCAGGTGTTCAAGCGCCATATCCATGCCAACCGCCTGAATGGCATCGACAATGAATGGTTGACGCCGGAGCAGGCCAAGGAATTCTGCCCGCCGCTCGATATCTCCCGCACCGCCCGCTACCCGATCAACGGTGCTGCCCTGCAGCGCCGCGGCGGTACCGCCCGTCACGACGCCGTCGCCTGGGGGTATGCCCGCGCTGCCGCCGACCGCGGCGTTCACATCATCCAGAACTGTGAGGTTACCGGTATCCGCCGCAATCCGGATGGTTCCGTCGCCGGTGTCGATACCAATCGCGGTCAGATCAATGCCAAGAAGGTCGGCGTGGTAGCGGCCGGTCATACCTCTGTGCTGATGGAAATGGCCGGCGTGCGCATGCCTCTGGTCAGCTATCCGCTCCAGGCGCTCGTATCCGAGCCGGTCAAGCCGATCTTCCCCTGTGTCGTCATGTCGAACACGGTGCACGCCTATATCTCGCAGTCCGACAAGGGCGAACTGGTCATCGGCGCGGGCACGGACCAGTATTCGTCCTACTCGCAGACCGGCGGCCTGCAGATCATCACCCATACGCTGGACGCGATCTGCGAACTCTTCCCGATCTTCCGCCGCATGAAGATGATGCGCTCCTGGGGCGGCATCGTCGACGTGACGCCGGACCGGTCGCCGATCCTGGCCAAGACCCCGGTTTCCGGCCTTTACGTCAACTGCGGCTGGGGCACCGGCGGCTTCAAGGCAACGCCGGGCTCGGCCAATGTCTTTGCCCACACCATCGCCAACGACGCGCCGCACAAGATCAACGCGCCGTTCACGCTGGAACGTTTCCGCTCGGGCCGCCTGATCGACGAAGCGGCCGCGGCCGCCGTTGCGCACTAAGGGGAAAACACCATGCTTCTGATCTACTGCCCCTATTGCGAGGAAGAGCGTTCCGAGCTCGAATTCCGCCAGGCCGGCGATGCCCATATCGCCCGTCCCACCAACATGACCGAGATGACCGACGAGGACTTCGAGGCATTCTTCTTTCTGCGCGACAACGTCAAGGGCCTGACCTATGAGCGCTGGCGGCACCTGAACGGCTGTGGCCGCTTCTTCAATGCCGCCCGCGATACCGTCAGCGACAAGTTCCTGACAACCTACAAGGCCGGTCTGCCGAAGCCCGATCTCAGCACGCTGCGCCCGGCGACGGAAGCCGTTGTCGAAACCTATGAAGCCACGGAGTCAGACGCGAAATGAGCGGCGCCAATCGTATCCCCGGTGCAGGCCGTCTCACCCCTGCAAAGACCGCCCGTTTCTTCTTCGACGGCAAGAGCTACGCAGCACTTGAAGGCGATACCGTCGCCTCGGCGCTGCTTGCCAATGGCGTCCATCTCGTCGGTCGCTCGTTCAAGTACCATCGCCCGCGCGGCATCGTTTCGGCTGGTGCCGAGGAGCCGAATGCGCTGATCGGCGTCGAGCGGGATGCCGCCCGCAAGCAGCCGAACGTGCGCGCCACGGTGCAGGACGTGTTCGACGGCATGAAGGTGATCTCGCAGAACCGCTGGCCGTCGCTCGCCTTCGATGTCGGCGCGGTCAACAACTTGTTGTCGCCGTTCTTTGCCGCGGGTTTCTACTACAAGACCTTCATGTGGCCGAAACAGGCCTGGAAGCATGTCTATGAGCCGCAGATCCGCGCCGCTGCCGGTCTCGGCGTATCGCCGACCGAGGACGATACCGACCATTATTCCAGTCGCTACGCGCACTGCGATGTGCTGGTCATCGGCGCCGGTGTGGCCGGCCTTTCGGCAGCCCTTGCCGCCGCCAAGACCGGTGCGCGTGTCATCATCTGCGACGAGCAGCCGGAAGTCGGCGGTGCGCTGCACTACGACAAGAGCGTCACCATCAACGGGCTCAAGGGCTTCAGCTGGGCTCAAGCGACCGCCGCCAATCTGGCAAAGATGGACAATGTAACCGTCCTGCCGCGCACGACTGCCTTCGGCTACTACGCCCAGAATTTCGTCGGCCTTACCGAGCGCGTCACCGAACATCTGGCCAAGCCCGACAGGAAGCTGCCGCGCGAGCGTCTCTGGCAGGTTCGCGCCAAGCGCGTCATCATCGCCACCGGTGCTATCGAGCGCCATATGGTGTTCGCGAACAACGACCGCCCCGGCATCATGCTGGCATCAGCGGCGCGCACCTTCCTCAATCACTTCGGCGTCGCCGTCGGCAAGAAGGTCGGCGTCTATACGGCCAACGATTCGGCCTACGAAGCCGCCTTCGACCTCAAGCGCGCAGGGATCACCGTCGCCGCCATCGTCGATAGCCGAGAAAAGCCGGGCGAGGGGGTTTTGGCCGAAGCCCGTGCGCTCGGCATCGAAGTGCTGGCCGGCCACGCCGTCGTCGATACGTCCGGCAAGCTGCGTGTCTCGTCGATGTCCGTTGCCCGCAATGGCGGCGGCAGGGCGCGCTCGATTGCCATTGACGCGCTGTTGATGTCGGCCGGCTGGACGCCGTCGGTGCATATGTTTTCGCAGTCGCGCGGCAAGGTGGCTTACGACTTTGAAACCCAGCGCTTCCTGCCCGGCACCTATGCGCAGGATTGCCTGTCCGTCGGCGCCTGCAACGGCACCAACGACCTGCAGGCAACCATCGAGGAATCGCTGGCGGCCGGCGAATTGATGTCGAATGCTTCCGGCTTCGCGGCTTCGGAAAAAGTAGCCCTTCAGGGCCGCAATGCCTTCGCCTGGACCGGCGGTATGGCCGGTGCTGCCGAAGGGGCGGGTCCGGACACGACGGTCAAGGCTTTTATCGACTTCCAGAACGACGTCTGTGCCAAGGACATCCGTCTTGCCGTGCGCGAAGGCATGCACTCGATCGAGCACATCAAGCGCTTTACCACCAACGGCATGGCGACCGATCAGGGCAAGCTGTCCAACATCCACGGCCTTGCGATCGCTGCCGAAACGCTTGGCCGCGAAATCCCCAAGGTCGGCCTCACCACCTTCCGTGCGCCCTATACGCCGGTGACCTTCGGCACGCTGATCAACCATTCGCGCGGCGAGTTGTTCGACCCGACCCGCAAGACGCCGATGCACGCGTTGGAGGAAGCCCAGGGAGCGGTGTTCGAGGATGTCGGCCAGTGGAAGCGCGCCTGGTATTATCCGCGCGCCGGCGAGGACATGCACCAGGCGGTCAACCGCGAATGCAAGACCGTGCGCGACGTCGCCGGCATCTTCGATGCCTCGACGCTCGGCAAGATCGAAGTGGTCGGCCCGGATGCGGCGCAGTTCCTCAACCTCATCTACACCAACAGCTGGGATACGCTGAAGCCGGGCCGCTGCCGCTACGGCATCATGCTGCGCGAAGATGGTTTCGTCTATGATGACGGCGTCGTCGGCCGCATGGCGGAGGATCGTTTCCACGTGACGACGACGACCGGCGGTGCCGCCCGCGTCATGAACCACATGGAGGACTATCTCCAGACAGAGTTCCCGCATCTGAACGTCTGGCTGACATCGGCCACCGAGCAGTGGGCCGTCATCGCGGTACAGGGACCGAAGGCCCGCGAGATCATCGCGCCGCTGGTGGAAGGCATCGATCTGTCCAACGAAGCCTTCCCGCACATGAGCGTTCGCGAAGGCAAGATCTGCGGCGTGCCGACCCGGCTGTTCCGCATGTCGTTCACCGGCGAAACCGGCTTCGAAGTCAACGTGCCCGCCGATTTCGGTCCGGCTGTCTGGGCGGCGATCTGGGCTCAGGCCGAGCCGCTGGGCGCTTGCGCCTACGGCACCGAGGCGATGCATATCCTGCGCGCCGAGAAGGGCTACATCATCGTCGGTCAGGATACCGACGGCACCGTGACGCCGGACGATGCGTCGCTCGGCTGGGCTGTCGGCAAGAAGAAGACCGACTTCGTCGGCATCCGCGGCCTGCGCCGTCCCGATCTGGTGGCCGATGGCCGCAAGCAGCTCGTCGGACTTTTGACCAAGGACCCGAAGGTGGTGCTGGAGGAGGGTGCGCAGATCGTTGCCGATCCGAACCAGGCACTGCCGATGACGATGATCGGGCATGTGACCTCGTCCTATTGGTCGGAAAACTGCGGCCGGTCGATCGCGCTGGCTCTGGTTGCCGGCGGCAAGGCGAAGATCGGGCAGACGCTTTATGTGCCGATGCCGGACAAGACGATCGCCGTCGAGGTGAGCGACATGGTGTTCTTTGACAAGGAAGGAGGCCGCATCAATGGCTGATTTGATTGGGGCTGATCTGGCAACCCGCACCCTGCCGCTCGCAGGCTTCCATGGCGGCTCGGCTGCTGCAGCGCTTTCCGCTGCCGCTCCGGCAACCCGAATATCGCTCCGGGCCAAGCCGGATGCTGTCGCGGCGCTTTCCGGTGCTCTTGGCCTTTCGCTTCCGGTCAAGGCCAAGACCTCGGCGTCCGCGAAAGGCCGCCATGCGCTCTGGCTCGGTCCCGACGAATGGCTTGTTATCGATGAGAATGAAGCGGACCTGATGGCAGCGGCCGCATCGAGCGGTGTGCTGCATTCGGCGACCGATATTTCCCATCGCAACACGGCCATTCTCGTCAAGGGTCGTGGCGCCGAAGTAGCGATCAATGGCGGTTGCCCGCAGGATCTGTCTCTGGCCGTCTTCCCGGTTGGCGCCTGCTCACGCACGGTTCTCGGCAAGGCCGAAGTCGTGCTTCTGCGCACAGCAGAGGATGCGTTCCGGGTCGAATGCTGGCGATCGTTTGCGCCTTATGTTTCCGGGCTTCTGAATGAGGCGGCCGAGGACGCGGGCAACTGATCGACGTTTCTATGCGCTGATGTGGTGAGCCCCTCATCCGGCCTGTCGGCCACCTTCTCCCCGTAAACGGGGAGAAGGGACACGCGGCGAACTCGATCATCCCCTCTCCCTGCTTGCGGGGAGAGGGTGAGGGTGAGGGGCATTGGCCATCGAGGCCAATCAGCCTCAATGCTGGCCGGGCCAGCCGATCCATTCCACCCAGCGGCCGTGGAAATCGGCGCGGCCGATCAGGTGTTTTTCGCCTGACGGCCAGATCTGCAGGTTCAGCGCCGCGCTGTGTTTCTGATCGTCCGCTTCCATCTGCAGCCGCGCCAGCGGTGCATTCTCCGTTGCGCTGGCTCCGGCGGCGGCGATCAGCGTCTCGCCTTTTTCCTGCAATGACCTTGGTAGATATTGCCACGCGATCGTGTGGTAGATCACATGAACCTGACCCTCGTGAACGGGCTGGAGACGTTGCGCCAGCCAATCCACCGCATCCGCGCGCTCCACGGTCTGGCGGTTTGCGGCGGCGATCGAAAGGGCAAAGCGCGTGCGTTCCAGCCTGTCTTCCTGATCGGCCCAGATATAGGAGAGAAGGCGTAGGGCGTCTTCGTCGCGTGCCGGGTTCAAGGGATTGAGATCGCAGCCGGCGCGGCTGACGATCTCGACGGGAACGTTGGGCGGTGTCGGGCCTGTCCACTCAGGCGCAATCAGGACCGGTGAGGGCTGCAGAGCCCAGACCATACCGTCCAGACGGTAGTCATAGTGATCCCAGTGCAGATTGAGCCCGGCACTGGCGCCGACTTCCGATAGGACCAGCGGTTTGCCAAGCAGGCTGGAGATCGTCAGGAAGCCGGGGAGAAGGGCAGCCGAGCGGCGCACCTCATTTGTCTGCGGTGCCGATTTCAGGCGCTCGAGGATGAAGGTCTCATGCGTGCGGCAGGCACCTTCAACGGCGCTCCAGAGATCATCCGGCGCCGCGGCATTCGGCGGATAAACCGAGACGAGCCTTGGGTCCGTCTTGCTTAGCACCAGCGCGTGCAGGGCACCGGCAAGGCGGAGCGGCACGGAATCACCGTTGGGCGAGGGATCGCCGGTCCAGGACAGGATTTTCGCGCCGACCGGATAATCGGTGGTCAGCCGCTCGGAAGCGAGCGCGCAGAGGCTGGCGGTGAAGGGTGAGCCGAGACCACGGCAGGAACTCGCCTGCCTGACGAAAGCGAGACGGACGGTCTCCTCTGTCGCCTTGGCGTCAGGCATCGTGCGGCCGGTCCTTCGGGTCGAACTGGATGATGGTCAGCCAGTTGGCGGTGAGCGCCGGCTTGCGCTCGCCCTCGATATCAACCGTGACGTCGTAGGTGACCATCAGCATGCCGGCGCCGCGGAAGCGGGCCTCGGCCATGGTGAAGCGGCCGCGCACCTTGGCACCGGACTTCACCGGCGTCATGAAGCGCACCTTGTCGAAGCCGTAGTTGATGCCCATGGTCTGCTCGCGCACCCGCGGCAGGCAATTGTAGTTCATCGCTGACAGCAGCGAGAGCGACAGGAACCCGTGGGCAATGGTGCCGCCGAAGGGCGTTTCGGCTGCGGCGCGGACCGGGTCCGTATGGATGAACTGGTGGTCGTCGGTGGCATCGGCAAAACCGTCGATGGTCTTTTGCGTGACTGTGATCCAGTCGGAGATCCCGATCTCCTTGCCGACCAGATCCTTGACGTCAGACAGCGAAATTTCTTGCGGCATTTATCTTTCCCGATCAAAAACATCCCCCTGTTTCTCTATATGCCGCAGTTTTGAAAAACGGCAATCAGCAGGGCAGTAGGGGTTCATAAAATTTCGACGTGGAAACCGACACTTCGGGTCGCGATCATGCCGTCGCCAGCCTCGTCTAAGGGCAGAAGGGCTTGCCAGCGGACTTCCGGCCGCCCAGGCAGATGGAAGGGGTGCGGGGCGTGACTGCGGTTGATCACGACCGCAAGGCGGGTGGTCCTGTTCTGCACGGCGTCGCCGGTGACAAGCACCATCATCAGATTGTCCGTCGCGGGGCTTTCCCAATCGTCGACAGTCATGGGCTGGCCGGCGAGCCGCAGCCATTCGATATCACCGTTCCCGCTGAAGAATGTGCTTTCCCGGAAGACATCGAAGCGCGAACGGATGTGCGACAAAGCGGAGGTGTGGGCGATGAGGTCTTCGTCCAGCTCGGTCCAATCGACCCAGGTGATGGCATTGTCCTGGCAATAGGCGTTGTTGTTGCCGCGCTGGCTGCGGCCGGCCTCGTCGCCGGCGGTCAGCATGAGGGTGCCGCGCGCGGCAAACAGCGTCGAGAGCAGGGCCATCACGTCGCGGCGGCGGAATGCCTGCACCTCCGGATCTTCGGTAGGTCCTTCGGCGCCGTTGTTCCAAGAGTGGTTTTCATTGTGGCCGTCGCGATTGTCCTCGCCATTGGCTTCGTTGTGCTTGCCGGCATAGGAGACCAGATCCATCAAGGTGAAGCCGTCATGGGCGGCGATGAAGTTGACGCTGCGCGTTTGCGTGCCGCCATTGCGGGAAAAGATGGGCGAAGAGCCGGCAAGCGCGGTCGCCAGGTCGCCGATGGTGTGGCGGTCGCCCCGCCAGGTGCGGCGCAGGTCGTCGCGGGCGCGGTCGTTCCATTCGAGGAAGGGGCCTGGGAAATTGCCGAGCTGGTAGCCGCCGGGGCCGATATCCCAGGGCTCGGCGATCAGCACGCGATCCTTCAGAATGGGATCGGTCAGCATTTCGGTGAAGAGCGTGGCATCGCTGCGGAAACCGTTGATGTCGCGGCCGAGGATGGAACCGAGGTCGAAGCGGAAGCCGTCGATGCCGGCGGAAAGGACGAAGTGGCGCAGGCTGTCGAGAATGAGGCGGCGCACGACCGGATGGTCGCAGGCAACGGTGTTGCCGCAGCCGGTGTCGTTGACCAATACGCCGGGTTGGCCGGTTGCATGGCGGTAATAGGTGTGGTTGTCGAGGCCGCGCATCGAAAGCGTCGCGCCCAGCCGGTCGCTCTCGCCGGAATGGTTGAAGACGAGATCGAGGATGACGCCGATGCCTTCCTCATGCAGGGCTGCCACGGTCTCGCGCAGTTCAGTCATGCCGCCGGGCACGAGGCGCGGATCGAGCGCCATGAAGGCGATGGGGTTGTAGCCCCAGCCATTGGAGAGACCGAGCGGCGGCAGGTGGCGCTCGTCGATCCAGGCGGTGATCGGCATGAGTTCGACGGTGGAGACGCCGATGCGTTTCAAATGTGCGATGATAGCGGGGTGAGCCAGCGCGCCGACGGTGCCGCGCAGGTTTTCGGGCACCTGCGGGTGCAGCTTGGTGAAGGGGCGGACGGCGACCTCGTAGATCAGGCCGCCGGGCTGGAAAAGCGGGGCCGCGGACGGCGCTGTCTGCGGCTCGGTGACGATGGCCTTCGGCACGAGGTCGGCGGTGTCGTCGCCGAAGGTCGAGAGGCGGGGTTCGTAGCGAAAGGGGCGGTCGAGTTCGCGGGCATAGGGATCGACCAGCAGCTTGGCGGGATCGAACCAGAGGCCCTGATCGGGGGCATACTGCCCCCAGGCGCGAAAACCGTAGCGGGTGCCTGCCGGGGCGTCCGAGACCGTCAGGCTGTGTAGACCATCCTCGCCGCGCTGCATCGGCAACCGGCGCAGTTCACTGTCGCCGGCCTTATCGAAAAGGCAAAGCTCGATGCCGGAGGCCGAGGTGGACCAGACGGCGAAGGTCGTGCCGTCGTTACCGATTGTGGCGCCGAGGAGGGCGGGGGCTGGCGGGTTCGGCATTGGGGTCACCTTGGGATCGAGCGGATAGGTCTTTTGATATCAGTATGGTTTGACAGTGATTTGTCCCCGCTTTGATGGATGTTGCAAGCGGTATGTTTCACCCGCCCTCGAGGGGGAGGTCGACTTTCCACTTCTCCCCGGCGGCGAGAAGTGCCGAGCGGAGCGAGGCGATGAGGGGGTGATGCGCCAGACACTGGAGGAGGTGGCTTCGCCCCCCTCATCCGGCGCTTCGCGCCACCTTCTCCCCGCGGGGGAGAAGAGGGAGTATGCGGCACCCAGCCATCCACATCCGGTTGCATCGTCCTTGCCGGGCGGCTACATATTCGGTCGCCAAGTCGCAAAGGTCCCGTCCTCTTCCCTTCATCAATCGAGTGAAACGCCCATGTCATCCCGTATCAAACTTCATCGTGACGGCCCGGAATTTTCGAGACTGGTCTGGGGCGCTTTTCGCATCGCGGACAGCCGGGAGACGAGCGAGATCGCCTCCATTGCCCGCACGGTCGATACCTGTCTCGATGCGGGCATCACGACGATCGACCATGCCGATATCTATGGCGGCTACCGGGTCGAGGCGCTTTTCGGTGAGATGCTGGCAAGCCGCCCCGATCTGCGCAACCGGATCGAGCTGGTGACGAAATGCGGCATAGCGCTTACCGGTCCGGCGCGCCCGGAGCATCGCGTCAAGCACTACAACAGCAGCGCCGAGCACATCCGGCGGTCGCTGGAAACCTCGCTGCGCAATCTGAAAGTCGATCATATCGACCTCCTGCTTCTGCATCGACCGGACCCGTTGCTCGATGCCGCCGAAGTGGCGGGTGTGTTGGAAGCGCTGGTCGCGGAAGGCAAGACGCGTGCCGTCGGCGTTTCGAACTATACGCCGTCGCAGTTCGCGCTGCTGCAGTCGAAGCTCAATATTCCGCTGGCGGCAAACCAGATCGAGCTGTCGGTCACCCATACGGCGCCGCTCGACGACGGGACGCTGGACGATTGCCAGCGCCTCGGGATAGCGCCGATGGCGTGGTCGCCGCTTGGCGGCGGCCGCCTGTTTGACAAGGAGAAAGGCAATCCGGCGCTCGTTGACCTGCTGACCGGTCTTGCCGGCAAATACGATGTGCATAGTCCGGGCGCGATCGCGCTTGCCTGGCTGCTGCGCTTGCCGTCGAAGCCCTTGCCGATCATCGGTTCGACCGATCCTAAACGGGTCAAGACGCTGGCGCGCGCAGGGGAGATCGATCTCGATCTGCAGGACTGGTTTCAAATCCTGGAAACCGCGAGCGGGCAACCGGTGCCCTGAGGGCGGGAATTGACGGCACTGCCGGTCGTCGCGTTTCGCTGTGCGGCTGGTTGGCGTCTCGTTCGGGAGGCGATGTTCCAGGCTGGCCGCTGCCTCCATTCATGGAGGAGGGCGGCGCCACAGGCGTTTGAAGCGCAGCCAGACCTTCAATACGCGGATGACGAAGGCCGGCGGGATTTTCCTGTGGTCGCCCACGGTGCCTTTCCTTGTGACCGGCGATTGCGGATCGACAAGGAATGCGACCATCAGGCAGGGCCTCCTGGCCTCGGCCGTCAGTGTGTCGTCAGATAGCAGCAGGCCCTGTTCTCCCTCGACAAAGGTCTGCCCCTGAGCGGCGATCGAACCGCTAAAGACATAGAAATAGAGATCGCGCCCCTGCATGTGCGGAAACTCCACCCGTGCACCGTCCGACAGCTGAATATCAAAGAAATCGACGGCATTGCGGACGAAGAAAGGGGCTTCGCCACCTTCCGGTCCGACCAGATGCCGCCACGTGTTTGGGATCATCGCGGGGACGGGGCCATACTGAACGCCCGGTTCGAGATCGATCGCACTTGGCCGTATAAGGATCTGCAGCATTCGCAAAGGCGGATCAGACGGCAGTGTTTCCTCGGAATGCCAAAAACTGCGTCCGGCATTCATCACCATCAGGTGCTCGTTGTCGGCGACCAGCCGGCCGACGGCTCTATCTTCGTGGCGCATGACGCCGTCGGGGACCCACGAGATGATCTCATCGTTCCGGTGCTCATGCATGGCGACGAGTCGGCCGGGATGAAGGATGGTTTCCACGACCATCGCAAGCGGACCGTGGCCGTGATCCGTGGGCTTCGGCTTCAACCACCCCGGCATGTTTACGTGAGCGACGAAACCTCCCGCGTCGCGCACCACGAATGTTCGTTCACCTTTGAGCAGCACCGCATCCTCCTCGTTCAGAGGCAGTGTCTATGCGAAGCCATTAGGTACCGAACGCAATGCTGCGTCAATCGCAAGTGATCCGTGCTCAAAGCGGTTGTCGGGGGAGCAGCCTGGCAGCGTCGCCGCGGACACAATGCGGAAAATGGCGAGGCAGCGCGAGCCCGTGGTCTCGCGCCGTTCTTGATCAGGTGATGACCGTCGGTTCCGTCCTGCCCGTCCGTGTCTTGATGCCGGCGATCTCGTCGGCGACGGTGATAAGGTCAGCGAGCGCTTCCTGGGTGTCGAAGCCGTGGCGGTTGGCGTCTGGCTCGTAGCGTTCGATGTAGACGCGCAGCGTCGCGCCCGAGGTGCCGGTGCCCGACAGGCGGAAGACGACGCGGGAGCCGCCTTCGAAGAGGATGCGGATGCCTTGGTTGCTGCTCACCGACTTGTCGATCGGGTCATTGTAGGAGAAGTCGTCGGCGGCGGCGACCTTAAGCGCCCCGAAGCTCTTGCCGGGCAGGCTGGCGAGCTGGTCGCGCAGCGCGGTCATCAGGCCGTTTGCAGCCTCGGTATCCACTTCCTCGTAGTCATGACGCGAATAATAGTTGCGGCCATAGGTCGTCCAATGCTGGCGGGCGATATCCTGAACGCTTTCCAGGCGCACGGCCAGAATGTTGAGCCAGAGCAGGACTGCCCAGAGCCCGTCCTTCTCGCGCACATGGTCGGAGCCGGTGCCGGCACTTTCCTCGCCGCAGATGGTGACCATGCCGGCATCCATCAGGTTGCCGAAGAATTTCCAGCCGGTCGGGGTCTCGTAGATGCCGATGCCGAGCTTTTCGGCAACACGGTCGGCGGCTGCACTCGTCGGCATCGAGCGGGCGATGCCGGCAAGGCCCTTGGAATAGCCGGGGGCGAGGCTCGCATTGGCGGCAAGCATCGCCAGGCTGTCGGAGGGGGTGATGAAGATGCCCTTGCCGATGATCAAGTTGCGGTCGCCGTCGCCGTCCGAGGCTGCGCCGAAGTCCGGGGCGTCCTCGCCCATCATCTCCTCGTAGAGGGCGCGGGCATGGACGAGATTGGGGTCCGGATGGTGGCCGCCGAAATCGGGCAGCGGGATGAAGTTGAGCACCGAGCCCTTGGCGGCACCGAGACGATTTTCGAGGATTTCCTTGGCATAGGGGCCGGTCACTGCGCTCATGGCATCGAAGACGATGCGGAAGCCGCCGCCGATCAGGTTGCGGATGGCGCGGAAATCGAACAGCTTTTCCATCAGTTCGGCATAGTCGGCGACCGGGTCGATCACCACGACCTCCATGCCGGCCACCTCCTGGCTGCCTTCGATGTCGAGATTGACGTCGGCGACCTCGGCTATTCTGTACGTGTCGATGGTTTTGGTGCGGGCATAGATGGCGTCGGTGACCTTTTCCGGGGCCGGACCGCCATTGCCGATATTGTACTTGATGCCGAAATCCTCGGTCGGGCCGCCGGGATTGTGGCTGGCCGAGAGCACGATGCCGCCGAAGGCCTTGTATTTGCGGATGACGTTGGAGGCGGCGGGCGTCGACAGGATGCCGCCGCGGCCGACGAGTACGCGGCCGAAACCGTTGGCAGCCGCCATCTTGATGGCGATCTGGATGACCTCGCGATTGTAATAACGGCCGTCGCCGCCGATCACCAGCGTATCGCCCTTGAAACCGTCGAGACTGTCGAAGATCGACTGGATGAAGTTCTCGGCATAGTTTTTCTGCTGGAAGACCGGCACTTTCTTGCGCAGGCCGGAGGTCCCGGGTTTCTGGTCCAGATAGGGCGTGGTCTGTACGGTCTTGGTCATCGTCTTAGCCTTTCGCAAGGAGGCTGGAATAGAGATCGGCATAACGATGCGCGCTCATATCCCAGGAAACGTCGGATTTCATACCCTGGGCCTGGAGGCGGGCCCAGATTTTCGGTTGCCGGTAGGCGGTGAAGGCGCGCCGAAGCGCCTGGCGTAAGCTCGCAGCAGAAACTGGCGAGAATTGGAACCCCGTTGCGACTTTCGCCGCGATGGCTGCCTCGTTGGCGTCGATGATGGTATCGGCGAGGCCCCCGGTATGGGCGACGATCGGCACGCAACCATAGCGCAACCCGTAGAGCTGGGTAAGGCCGCAGGGTTCGAAGCGAGAAGGGATGAGGATGGCGTCGGAGCCGGCCTGCATCAGGTGCGACAGGGGCTCGTTATAGCCGATGGCCATGCCGACCCGGCCGGGATGGCGGCCAGCGGCTGCAATGAACGCGTTTTCAAGCACCGCATCGCCGGAGCCGAGAATGGCGAGCTTGCCGCCGTTGTGAACGATGTCGTCGATCACCTCGGCAAGCACGTCCATGCCCTTCTGCCAGGTCAGCCGGCTGACGACGCAGAAGATCGGGCCGGGCGCATTGTCGAAGCCGAAATGGGCCGACAGGGCCTTGCGGTTGGCCTCGCGCTTCTTCAACGAAGCCGGGCCGTAGTTTTCGGCGATATGCTTGTCCGTCTGCGGGTCCCAGACATCGGTGTCGATGCCGTTGACGATGCCGCTGAGGTGGGAGAGTCGGGACGACAGCAGGCCCTCGAAGCCCATGCCGAATTCCGGAGTGAGGATTTCCTGGGCATAGGAGGGGCTGACGGTGGTGATGGCATCTGCCGTCTGCAGGCCGCCCTTGAGGAAGCCGACATCGCCGAAATATTCGACATAGTTGACGGAGAAGGCCGCCGGCGGCAGCGCAAGTTGGGCAAAGACATCGGGGCCAAACTGGCCCTGAAAAGCAATGTTGTGGATGGTGAGCACCACCGGCGTCGCATGGGCGGGGCCGAAGCGCAGATAGACCGGGGTGAGCGCTGCCTGCCAGTCGTGAACATGGACGAGGTCCGGTTTCCAATCGGGCAGGAGGCCGCCGGCGATCTCGGCAGCGGTAAGCGAAAGTGCTGCGAAGCGGCGGAAATTGTCGGTGTAGTCGAGGCCTGTCTTGTCGACATAGGGACCGCCGTCGCGGTTGAACAATTCAGGCGCGTCGAGGACGAGAAGATCGAGGCCCTCATGATCGACAGCGAGGATCGAGGCGGGATAACCGAAGAGGTTGTCGAAGCCGCCGATCTTCCGCGGCTTGTTGAGTTTCTGCAGGACAACCGGATAACCCGGCATCAGGGTGCGCATGCGGACGCCGTGCGGCTTCAGGGCCGCCGGCAGGGCGCCCGCCACGTCGGCGAGACCCCCTGTCTTGATCAGCGGAAAGACTTCCGACGCGACGGACAGAACCTCCATGCGTCACATGCCCAGCTTGTCGATCATCGCCTGGGTAATCAGGCAGATGCCGTTCTCCGAGCGGCGGAAGCGCTTGGCGTCGAATTCCGGATCGTCGCCGACGACGAGGCCTTCCGGAATGACGACGCGGCTGTCGATGACGACGTTCTTCAACTGTGCGTGCCGGCCAATCCTGACGTTGGGCAGGATGACGGCGCCTTCGAGGCGGGAGAAGGAATTCACCCGGACGCCGGTGAATAGCATCGAGCGGTTCAGCGAGGCGCCCGAAATGATGCAGTCGCCGGAAACGAGCGAGGAGGTTGCAGACCCGCGGCGGTTTTCGTCGTCATGGACGAACTTGGCCGGCGGCTTGATTTCGGCAAAGGTCCAGATCGGCCATGTGCCGTCGTAGATGTCGAGTTCCGGTGTGACGTGGGTGAGGTCGATATTGGCCTGCCAGTAGGCATCGATCGTGCCGACGTCGCGCCAATAGGCCTCGCGCTCGAAATCGGAGCGGACGCAGGACTCGTTGAAGCGGTGGGCGACGGCTTTGCCGTGCTGGACGATATAGGGGATGATATCCTTGCCGAAGTCTCGGCTGGAGGAAGGATCGGCGGCGTCGCGGCGCAGCACGTCCATCAGGAACTTGGTGTGGAAGACGTAGATGCCCATCGAGGCAAGTGCCATCTCCGGATTGCCGGGAATGCCCGGAGGATCGGCCGGCTTTTCGACGAAGGCGATGATCTGGTCCTTGTCATCGACATGCATGACGCCGAAGCCGGTCGCTTCCATGCGCGGCACTTCCAGGCAGCCGATGGTCACGTCGGCGCCGGAATCCACATGCTGCTGCAGCATGAGTTCGTAGTCCATCTTGTAGACGTGGTCGCCGGCGAGGATGACCATGTATTCGACGCCGTGATCCTCGATGATGTCGATGTTCTGGTAGACTGCGTCGGCCGTGCCTTCGTACCATTGCGTCTCGGAGACGCGCTGGGAGGCGGGCAGGATGTCGAAACTCTCGTTTCGCTCGGGGCGCAGGAAGTTCCAGCCGCGCTGCAGGTGGCGGATCAGCGAGTGCGCCTTGTATTGCGTCGCGACGCCGATGCGGCGGATACCGGAGTTCAGCGCGTTGGAAAGCGCGAAATCGATGATGCGGGCCTTGCCGCCGAAATAGACCGCCGGCTTGGCGCGGCGGTCGGTCAGTTCCTTCAGGCGGCTTCCGCGGCCGCCGGCAAGGACATAGGCCATTGCATCACGGGCGAGGGGCTGGGTGCGTTTTTCCATTGATTTTCCTCCCGATAGTATGGTTCCCGGAGCGGTTTCGCCGTCTTCTGGAACAGTGTTCCTCTCCAAATATTCTTCTTACGCACCGCACTGACAGCCCTTGGGGAGCCGCTAGTGCCGAGCGCTAATCCTGCTCCAGCATCAATGTCGCCAGGGGCGGCAAGGTGATGGTGGCGGTAATGACGCCTGCACTGTTTTTCGTTGCCTGGACGGCTCCTCCGTTGCCTTTGCCGCTGCCGCCGTAAATCTCGGCGTCGCTGTTGAGGATTTCCTTCCACCGCCCCTCGACGGGCAGCGGGATCGTATAATTTTCGCGGTAGACCGGCGTGAAGTTCGAGACGACGGCGATCAGTTTTTCGCCGGGCGCCTTGCGCAGGAAGGCAAAGACGGAATTCTCGCGGTCATCGGCGATCAGCCATTCGAAGCCGTCACCCTCGCAGTCGCGCGCGTGCAGCGCCGCCTTGCTACGGTAGGTGCCGTTCAAGTCGCGCACCAGCCGGCGCATGCCCTCGTGCAGGGGGTATTCCAAAAGGTTCCAGTCGAGCGCGCGGTCTTCGGCCCATTCCTGCCACTGGGCGAATTCCTGGCCCATGAACAGGAGTTTCTTGCCGGGGTAGCCCCACATGAAGCCGTAATAGGCGCGCAGGTTGGCGAATTTCTGCCAGTCGTCGCCGGCCATCTTGGCGATCAGCGAACCTTTGCCGTGCACCACCTCGTCATGGGACAGAGGCAGCACGAAATTCTCGCTGAAGGCGTAGAGCAGGCCGAAGGTCAGGTCGTTGTGGTGGTGCTTGCGGTGGATCGGTTCGCGCTGGAAATATTGCAGCGTGTCGTGCATGAAGCCCATGTTCCACTTGAAGCCGAAGCCAAGGCCGCCGGCATGAACCGGGGCTGAGACCTTTGGCCAGGAGGTGGATTCCTCGGCGATGGTGATGATGCCGGGATGGCTGCCGTAGACTTCCTTGTTCATGGTCTGCAGGAAGCGGACGGTATCGAGGTTCTCGTTGCCGCCATATTCGTTCGGCACCCACTCGCCGTGTTTGCGCGAGTAGTCGAGATAAAGCATCGAGGCGACCGCATCGACGCGCAAACCGTCCAGATGGAATTTTTCCGCCCAATAGAGCGCATTGTTGACGAGGTAGGAGAACACCTCGGCGCGGCCGAAATTGTAGATCGCGGTGTTCCAGTCGGGGTGGTAGCCCTGACGTGGGTCCTCATGCTCGTAAAGCGCGGTGCCATCGAACCAGCGCAGGCCGTGCGCGTCGGTCGGGAAATGCGCCGGCACCCAGTCGAGGATGACGCCGATACCCACCTTGTGGGCACCGTTGACAAAGCGGGCAAAGCCTTCCGGTTCGCCGAAGCGTGCGGTCGGCGCATAAAGGCCGGTGGTCTGGTAGCCCCAGGATGGATCGAAGGGATATTCGGTGATCGGCAGGAACTCGATATGGGTGAAGCCCATGTCGACGCAATAGGGGATCAGCCGGTCGGCAAGCTCGTCCCAGGTCAGCATGTCGCCATTGTCGCGACGCTGCCACGACGCTGCATGGACCTCGTAGATCGAGATCGGCTGGCGGCGCGCGTCGACGCTTGCCCAATGCTTGCGATGCGCCTCGTCTTCCCAGACTTGGCTGATCTCGCCTGTCGTCATCGAGGCGTTCTTCGGACGCAGTTCCGAGCGGCGGGCGAAAGGATCTGCCTTCAGCGGCAGGACTTCGCCGTTCTTGCCGACGACCTCGTATTTGTAGATCGCACCGGCCTGAATATCGGGCAGGAAGATTTCCCAGATGCCGGTGTCCTGGCGCAGCCGCATGACATGACGGCGGCCATCCCAGTCGTTGAAATCGCCAACGACGGAGACGCGCTTTGCATTCGGCGCCCAGACGGCGAAGTGGAACCCTTCAGCGCCATCATGTTTGATCGGATGGGCGCCCATCTTGTCGAACAGGCGCAGATGCGAGCCTTCGCGGATGTAATAGTCATCCATCGGCCCGAGCACGGGGCCGAAGCTGTAGGGGTCGGTGACCGTCCATTCGCCGCCGGCGTTGCGTGCACGGTAGCGGACAGGCTGGATCTTCTTGACGGCAACTAGGCCTTCAAAGAAACCGGCATCGTCTCGACGGTCGAGCGTGCCGATATCCTTGCCGGCTAGCGTCTCTGCGGTGACGGTTTCGGCGCCCGGGATGAAGCAGCGGGCAACAAACTCCTTAGCCGCCGGATGGACGCCGAGAGCGGCGAACGGATTGGTATGAGTGCCAGCGAGGATCGCCGCAATCTCTTCCGTCGACAGACTGGCTGGCGGAACGGTAGGCGTGGCGTCTTTTGGCACTCCTGTCATCCGGCTCTCCAGATTTCCCCGGCATACTGCCGGATTGTGCGGTCGGAGGAGAACCAGCCCATGCGTGCGGTGTTGCGAATGGTCTTGGAATACCAGCTGGCCGGGTCGGTCCAGATCGCGTCCACCTCACGCTGGGCCTTGGTGTAGGCGTCGAAATCGGCCGCCACCATGAACCAGTCGTGATTGTAGATGCCGTCGATCAGGCCGGTGAAGCGATTGCGGTCATCCGGCGAGAAGACGCCCGAAGCAATGGCCTGCAATGCCTGGGAGAGTTCGCGCGACTGTTCGATGATCGCACGCGGGTTGTGACCCTCGGCGCGCACATTGGTGACCTCTTCCGCGGTCATTCCGAAAATCTTGATGTTCTCCTCACCGACCCAGTCACGCATTTCCACATTGGCGCCGTCAAGCGTTCCAATGGTCAGCGCACCGTTCAACGCGAACTTCATGTTCCCGGTTCCCGACGCTTCCATGCCGGCGGTGGAAATCTGTTCCGAGAGGTCGGCGGCAGGCACCATGATCTCGGCGAGCGAGACGTTGTAGTTCGGGATGAAGACGACCTTGAGCAGGCCGCGCACGGACGGGTCATTGTTGATCACCCTGGCCACGTCGTTGGCGAGCTTGATGATCAGCTTGGCGTTGTGGTAGCTCGGCGCCGCCTTGCCGGCGAACAGTTTGACACGCGGCACCCAATCCAGCTCGGGATGCGAGCGGATCTGGTCGTAGAGCGAGATTGCCTCGACGATATTCAGCAGTTGGCGCTTGTATTCGTGGATGCGCTTGATCTGGATGTCGAACATCGCCGACGGATCGAGCCGGATCCCCATGCGGCTCTGGACAAGCTGGGCGAGCTTCACTTTGTTGGCGCGCTTGATCGCTGCAAACTTCTCTTGGAAATCCGGCTTGTCGGCGAAGGGGTCGAGCGCCTGCAAGGCCTCGGTATTGTCCATGAACTCGTCGCCGATAGCGCCACGGATCAGCGTCACAAGCTCCGGATTGCACTGCATCAGCCAGCGGCGCGGGGTGATGCCGTTGGTCTTGTTGTTGATGCGCTCCGGATAGAGCCGATGCAGGTCGGCAAAGACGGTTTCCTTCATCAGTTCGGTATGAAGGGCCGAGACGCCGTTGATCGAGTGCGAACCGACAAAGGCGAGATTGCCCATGCGCACGCGCCGTTCGCCGCTCTCGTCGATCAGCGAGATATTGCGGACTTCCTGGTCGCTATGGGTCTTCTGCTTGCGGGCCTCGAGCAGGATCTTGGCATTGATCGCATAAACGATCTGCATGTGGCGCGGCAAAAGGCGCTCGAACAGCGGCACCGGCCAGGTTTCCAAGGCTTCCGGCAGAAGCGTGTGGTTGGTGTAGGAGAAGGTGTGGCGGGCAATATCCCATGCGGCTTCGAAATCCATGCCGTGCACGTCGGTCAGGAGGCGGACCAGTTCGGCGACGGAGACGGCGGGATGGGTGTCGTTGAGCTGGATGGCGACCTTGTCGGCCAGCGATGTGAAATCCGGATATTGCTGCAGATGGCGGCGCAGGATGTCCTGCAGCGAGGCGGAGGAGAAGAAGAATTCCTGGCGCAGCCGCAACTCCTGGCCGGCAGGCGTCGCGTCGGCTGGATAAAGCACGCGGGCGAGGCTTTCCGCCTTGTTGCTTTCTCTCAGCGCCCCGATGTGATCGCCGGCATTGAAGGCATCGAGCAGGATCGGGTCGATCGGATGGGCGGTCCACAGGCGCAGGGTGTTGACGCGCTTGGCGCGCCAGCCGACCACCGGCGTATCACAGGCCGTGGCGATGACGCGTTCGGCCGGCTTCCAGACGTAGCGGGTCACTTCCTCATCGACATTGACGGTTTCGACCGAGCCGCCGAAGCCGATTTCGTAGGAGCTTTCGCGGCGCTCGAACTCCCAAGGGTTGCCGTGGGCGAGCCAGGTTTCCGGCAGTTCGACCTGCCAGCCGTCAGCCATCTGCTGGCGAAAGAGGCCGTGCACGTAGCGAATGCCGTAACCATAGGCCGGGATATCGACGGTCGCCATCGATTCCATGAAACAGGCGGCGAGACGGCCAAGGCCGCCGTTGCCCAGCGCTGCATCCGGCTCCAGCGTCGCGATCACGTCGAGATCGACGCCGAACGAGGCGAGTGCCTCGCGCAACTCGTCCATCAGGCCGATGTTGGTGACGGCATCGCGCATCAGGCGGCCGATCAGGAATTCGAGCGATAGATAATAAACGCGCTTGGCATTGCTGGCATAGGCCTTGCGCGTCGATTCCATCCAGTTGTCGGTAATGCGGTCGCGGACCACGAGGATTGCAGCCGTCAGCCAGTCGTGCGGCTTGGCGACTTTCGGGTCCTTGCCGATACGGTAGGTGAGGCGCTCGATGATTTCCTTGGCGAGGACTTCGGAGTTCGAGGCGCGGGGAGCAGCGCTCGGAATCTTTTCGTTGGACAACCGATCGATCATAAAAAGGCTTACCCTCTGCTTGCGGTTTGGGAGACCGGAGGCGAACACCAACGGGGCATATAAGCGATTTATGCACCGATACGAAGCGCTTGCAATAGCGTTTTCAATAAGATGAAAATTCAAGGGAGCATCGGCTGCATTGCGCTTTCAAATCGCGCGGAGCCGGCTAAAGGTTTTGCGATACACGTTAAAACCTGCCGTGATCGGCGGCCCGTCCCCGCGGTAGCAGGCGTTTCAGCCGATGTTTGCCTTGCCCGATTTCCGCCGGCGATGGCAAGCGGCTTCGTCCAAAAAGACAAAGCCGTTCTTCCGGGGGAGGAAGAACGGCTTTGCTAAATTCATGTTTTCCAAGCGGTTGTCGGTGCGCCTATTTGACGAGGCGCACATACTCGCCGTCGGCCGCGCAGGTGGCAGTGACTTTGTAGAAAAAGTCCTGCCGCTCCCAGCCGCCGCCATCTTCCCAGGCGTGTTCCTGCTGCTTGCTGCAACCGAAGTATTTTTCGAGCGACGCCTTGACGCCCTGGGGGACCTGCTTGCCATCGACGAACAGATGGTGGCTGGTCGCGGGATCGTCCGTGCGCAGGACGGCGTTGTATTGCTGGTCTGCCGCTTTGGTGCTTTTGTTGCAGGTTATCTTGCTGTTCTTGACGGTCGCCTTGTATCCGATGTCGCAGCCATCGTTCTTGATGTCCATGCGCAGGGCGAGGTTGCTGTACTTGCCGAGCTTTATGACACCTGTAGGGTTTACTACATAGGTGCCCTGGCCACTGTCGGCCTGGGTCGTCGGCTGATAGGTTACCGTGCCCAAAAGCTCTTCCGTGGTGGCTCCCTTGCGCAGGACCAGAATGGAAATCTTCTTGAAGTACCAACCCTGAGCCTTCGTCGGCGTGAAGGTCATTTCTTCCGGCTTCATCGGCGACAGGGCCGATGCGGACACGCCTATGCTGACGGAGTCGACGCCTGCGATCCGCATAAGGCTCGTCGGCACTTCCTTGGTCATGTCGACCTTCAGCGTGTTGTCTTTCGCCGTGACCGCATATCTTACCTTGGAAGCGAGCGTCTGGTCGGCAGCGAGTTCTGCTTCGGTCGTCGTTTCAACCTGCTTCTTGATGGAGTTTTCTGCCGCGAGCTTGGCGGCGGACAGGTTAGTGCCGTCGAAGACCTTCCCGCCGGTCAGAACGGCTGCGTCGGCGATGTTTTGCAGATGGGTACGCTCGGCATTGGCAACGAAGTAATCGATGGCGGAGCCTGCGCCGACAAGGGCGACGGGCACGATAACCGCGGCCATTATCCCGAAATTGCCGGCCTTGTCGTCAATCAGATTTGAAAAGGACCGCAGAAAAGTTGATCGTCTTGTCATTACCCACCCCCGGAACAGACATCATGTCGATGAAAAAACTATTATCCGGTAAGTCTTACGGTCCTGTTCAAGTCCGAGGTTGCAATTGATTAGATTTTTAGCGATCCCGCAAATATAGGCTGTTGGGGACTTTCCGGTGTCCGGAAAAGAGACTCGACAGTGGGTCCTGATCCGGATCACTGCAGCGGAATGACGTCGACGGCTTGGTCGGTCTTGTGGGATCCGTAGCTTTTCAAAACGCCGATGACCGGTGCCACGTCGCTGTAGTCGCGGCCATGGCCGACGACGATATGATCCAATCCGGCAAAAATGTTGTTGGTCGGATCGAGTTCCAGCCATCCGGAGGTGGTTCCGCACCAGAAACGCACCCAGGCGTGCATGGCGTCGGCGCCTTCGAGGCGCTCCTTGCCCGGCGGCGGGATGGTTCGGAGGAAGCCGCTGACATAGCCGGCGGGGATGCCGAGGCTGCGCAGGGCGGTAATCATCACATGGGTAAAATCCTGGCAGACGCCGCGCTTCAGCTTGAAAGCCTCGCGCGGCGTCGTATCGACGGTGGTCGCCTTCGGATCGTAGGTGAAATCCTTGTGGATCTCTGCGCAGATGGCGGTGGCGATCTGGCGGATGGTCATGCCCGGCTTGGCGATGGCATGGGCATAGGCTGATATCGCTGTATCCTCCGGGAGGCGCGGGCTGGCGCCGAGGAAATGATGGGGTGAATTGGCGTCGAGCGACCAGACATTGGCGATCTCCGCCGGAAACCGGTCGAGGTCAGGCGAAAAATCGGCGGTCAGGGGCTGAGGCTCAAGCTGGACGCGGGCCTGCATCCGGATCACCAGCTTTTCATGCTGCTTGCGAAACAGGATCGACGTCGAAGGGTTGGCAAAGAAATCGACGCTGTCCCTGCGTTCCTCGGGCGCCGGCGTGCAGGTCACGGTGCCTGCCACCAACCGCTGGCGGTCCGGCAGCGAGAGAGGTAGCACCCGCACGACATGCCGGCCCCCGGAGACCGGGACTTCGTAGGTGTAGGTGATCCGCAGATTGATGTCGTAGAGCATGGGCTTCTCAAATCCGGCGCAGGAGGTCTGTCATATCCTATCCGAGATAGGTTTGCGCGAGGATGTCGGAGAAGCGCCCCAGTTCCTGTTCCAGGCGCCGGTAGACCAATGCGTCCATAGCTTCCGGGGTCATGACCGCGAGACCGGCATGAAGTTTCATGGCTTCGCGGTAGAAGGGGGACATCTGGCCGTTGGAGAAGGCGTTCGGCAGCTGCTCGACCTCGGTCTTGATCTCGTTCAGCTGGTAGAGGATCGAGCGCGGGTTGAGCGGGTCGAGCGCAAGCAGGTCGGTGACGGTGAGCGACGCGGTGTTGACGTTGTAGCGGCGGCGGTGGGTCATGACGCTGTCGCCGATTTCGAGCAGCATGTCGTAGGCGCCGTCCGGTGCATCCTCGCCGGACATGTGGCCGAGCAGCCGGGTCATGTGCAGGCCGCGTTCGAGATAACGACCGATCGACAGGAAGCGCCAGCCGGTGAAGCGGTACATATTTTCATGCACCAGACCGGCAAAGCCTGCGAGCTTGCGGAGCAGGATGGTCATTGCATGGGTGGCGTCGTCGCCGGCCTGGACAGTCGATTGAAATTTGCGGGCGGTCTTGGCAAGGTCGTTGAGCGCAAGCCAGCCGTCGGCGGAGAAGCGGTCGCGGATGTTGCTGGCGGAATAAAGGGCACTGTTGATGTTGGCCATCAGGCTGTCGGGGACCGGCTGCTTCGTATCGATATCGAGCCCGGCCAGATAATCGGTGATGTCCTTCAGCAGCGGCATTTCGGTATTGGCGGTTTCGGCATAACGGCCATGCCAGGCGCGCAGGATGCGCAGCGCTCCTTCCGCCCGCTCGATATAGCGGCCAAGCCAGAAGAGATTGTCGGCCGCGCGGCTCGGCAGGCTGCCCGGCATGATGCGGATGAAGCTCTCTTCGGCGGGCAGGAGCGTCGTGTGCTCCACCGGCTTCTGGCTGACGATCCAGACGTCGGCGGCCGAGCCGCCGGCCTGCATGGCGATGGCGGCTGCGTCGGCGCCGGAGCCGATGCGGGCAAAGCCACCCGGCATGACTTCCCAGCCATTGCGGGTGCGGGCGACGTAGACACGCAGGCTCATCGGCCGCGGCGTCAGCTTGCCGTTCACCCAGGCGGGTGTGGTGGAGAGCGTCACGACTTCCTGGCCAACGAGCTTTGGCCCGTCGGTTCGCAGCCAGTCGGCGACGGAAACCTTCGCCGTATCGCGCAGCGACGAGCCGAGTACCGAGCGGCCGTTGTCGTCGAAGAACGGACGGGTGGAATAGGCGGGGCCGATCACCATTTTCTCGATGTTCTCGGCCACCTGGTCGCGTTCCGGCTGTTGGCCGCACCACCAGGTGGCGATGCTTGGCAGGACCGGGTCTTCGCCCAGCAGACGGCGACAGATGGTCGGCATGAAGGCGAGGAAGGCGCGGGTTTCCAGAATGCCCGAACCGAGCGAATTGACGATCGAGACCGATCCGGAGCGCAGCGCTTCGACAATGCCGGGCGTGCCGATATGCGAACTCTGGTTGAGCTCCAGCGGATCGGCAAAGGCGGCATCGAGGCGGCGCCAGAGCACGCCGACCGGCTTCAGGCCTGCTACGGTGCGCACCATGACGCGGCCGTCAATCACCGTCAGGTCTTCGCCTTCGAGCAGCATGAAACCGAGATAGCGGGCGATATAGGCGTGTTCGAAATAGGTCTCGTTGGCGACGCCCGGTGTCAGGACGGCGATGCGGTCGTCGGGATGCTTCTTGCGCGATTGCAGCTCGTCGCGGAAGGCGCCGAAGAAGCCGGCAAGGCGATGGACATGGGTTTCGGCATAAAGATCGGAGAAGGCACGGGTGGTCGCTACCCGGTTTTCCAGCGCGAAACCCGCGCCTGAGGGCGCTTCGGTGCGATCCGACAGGACCCACCAGTTGCCGTCCGGGCCGCGGCCGATCTCGAAGGAGCAGAAATGCAGGAAATGTCCATCGGCCGGAAGCACGCCGACCATCGGGCGCAGGAATTCCGGATTGGACGCGACCAGCGACGGCGGCAGGAAGCCTTCGGCGACCAGCCGGTTCGGTCCGTAGATATCGGCGGCGATGTGCTCAAGCAATTCGGCGCGCTGGACGAGGCCCTTGGAGACTGCCTGCCATTCGGTGTCGTCGATCAGGACCGGCACATGCGACAGCGGCCAGTTACGCTCCGAATTCTCCTTCGTGCCATAGGCCCGGTAGAACACGCCGGCGTCGCGCAGATAGCGATCGGCGCGGGCGAAGCGGTTGGAAAGCTCCGTCTCGTCCATGCGGCCGATGGAGGAGAGAAAATGCTGCCAGACCGGCCGGACGTTGCCCTGCGTGTCGAGCATTTCATCGGCAATGCCGGGAAGCGCACGATAGCCAAAAACCGGATCGCTACCAATCCGGTTTTCGCTACGCGTCGCTTCCGCCGTCTGCTTCTTGGACATTCAGTCTTTACACTCCTGCCGGGCGCCGCAAATCGAGCGTCAGGGGAAAATCTGCTGACGGGGTTTCCGGCACGAGCGCGTAAGCGCCGGCCGTGTGACCCCAGGGCTCGAAACGTGCCAGTCTGCGGGCTTCCGCTTCGTTGCCGTTCACCGGGAAGGTGTCGTAACTGCGTCCGCCCGGATGGGCAACATGATAGATGCAGCCGCCGATCGAACGCTTCGACCATGTATCATAAATGTCGAATGTAAGCGGCGTGTTAACCGGCAAAGTCGGGTGCAAACCCGACGCCGGCTGCCAGGCCTTGTAGCGAACGCCGGCTATGGCGACGCCGTTGAAGCCGGTTCTGGTCAGCGGCAAGGCACGGCCGTTGCAGGCGACGGTGTAGCGTTCCGGATTGGCCGTTTCCAGCTTCACCTGCAGCCGTTCGACGGAGCTGTCGACGTAGCGCGCGGTACCGCCGGGCGCGCCTTCCTCGCCCAATACGTGCCAAGGCTCCAGCGCCTGGCGGATTTCCAGCTTCGCACCGAGATATTCGACCTCGCCGCAGAAGGGGAAGCGGAACTCGAGCTGCGCCTCGAACCATTCGGGCCGGAGGTCGAAACCATTGGCGCGGAGATCGCCGAGCACGTCGAGGAAATCCTGCCAGACATGGTGCGGCAGCATGAAGCGGTCATGCAGCGCCGTGCCCCAGCGGACGAGCTTGCCTTCGGCCGGGTTCTGCCAGAAGCGGGCGATGAGGGCGCGCACCAACAATTGCTGGGCAAGGCTCATGCGCGCATTTGGCGGCATTTCGAAGCCGCGGAACTCGACGAGGCCGAGCCGCCCGGTCGGACCATCCGGCGAAAACAGCTTGTCGATGCAGATTTCGGCGCGGTGGGTATTGCCGGTTACGTCGGTTAGAAGATTGCGGAACAGGCGATCGACCATCCAGGGCAGCGGCTGCTGTGCCATGCCGGGCAAGGGCACCTGCGCCATGGCGATTTCCAGCTCGTAGAGGCTGTCGTGCCGCGCCTCGTCGATGCGCGGCGCCTGGCTGGTCGGGCCGATGAACATGCCGGAGAACAGATAGGATAGCGACGGATGGCGCTGCCAGTGGAGGATCAGGCTCTTCAGGAGGTCCGGCCGGCGCAGGAACGGGCTGTTGTTCGGATTGTTGCCGCCGACCACCACATGGTTGCCGCCGCCGGTGCCAGTATGGCGGCCGTCGATCATGAACTTGTCGGCGCCAAGCCGCGTCAGGCGGGCTTCCTCGTAGATTGCCGTGGTGATCGCGACGCAATCCTGCCAGTTGGAGGCCGGGTGGATGTTGACCTCGATGACGCCAGGATCAGGCGCCACGCGCATGACGTTGATTCGCTCGTCCTGAGGCGGCGAATAGCCCTCGATATGGATCGGCAGGCCGAGATCGGCGGCGGACTTTTCGGCGGCGGCGATCAGGTCGAGATAATCCTCGATCCGTTCGACCGGGGGCATGAACACGCACAGGCGCCCATCGCGCGGCTCGACGCTCATGGCGGTGCGCACGGCGCCGCGGATGTCACCCGCGGAGCCCGCAATATTCTGTTCGTTGCGATCCTGCTGCGGTTCGCTGGCCTTGCGCGACGCCTGCGCCATCGTTCGTGCCGGCGCGCTGTAGTCGGGCAGCGGGCCGCGCGGGATCGATGGATCGGCCTGGTGGATATAGGGATATTGCGATGGCGGCACATAGGGCAGTGTGCCGAGCGGCATGCGGAAGCCGATGGGGCTGTCGCCGGGGATCAGGAAGATCTTGCCGCGGCGGGTGCGCCAGCGCTCGCTGACCCAGCGGCGTCCATCGGCCTTGGCGTTCCAGGCCTGGACGGGGAGGATATAGCCGGTTGCGGTCGTCAGGCCGCGTTCGAACACCTTGGCGATGCGGGCGCGTTCTTCCGGGCTTTCGAGCTTGGAATTGGACGGATCGACGTTTTCCGGCAGGCTGCCTTCCTTGATGATCCATTCGGCCGGATCCTCAAAGGCGGGAATGATCATGTCGGGCTCGATTTCGAGCTCGGCGGCGATGCCGGTGAGAAGGGCTTGCGCCTCCTTTTCGGTGACCTCGGTGTCGTGTCCCTCGGCGGCGATCAGCTCCGGATTGTGCCAGATAGGCATGCCGTCCTTGCGCCAGTAAAGCGAGAAGGTCCAGCGCGGCAGGCTTTCGCCGGGGTACCACTTGCCCTGGCCGTAATGCAGGAAGCCGCCGGGGGCGAAGCGTTCGCGCAGCCGCCGGATCAGTTCGTCGGCCTTGTCGCGCTTGGTCGGGCCGACGGCGCCGGTGTTCCATTCCTCGGATTCGAAGTCGTCAATCGAGACGAAGGTCGGCTCGCCGCCCATGGTGAGACGCACGTCGCTGCCGTTCAGCACCTTGTCGACGTGTTCGCCGAGCGCATTCAGCGCCTGCCAGCTTTCCTCGGAAAACGGCTTGGTGATGCGCGGGTGTTCGGCGACGCGCGACACGGTCATCGCGAAATCGAAGGTAGTGTTGGCATCGCCATAGAGGCCGCCGGAGATCGGCGCGGCATTGCGGTAATGCGGCGTGGCAGCGAGCGGAATGTGGCTTTCGCCGGTCAGAAGTCCGGACGTTGGATCAAGCCCGACCCAGCCGGCGCCGGGGATGTAAACCTCGCACCAAGCGTGCAGGTCGGTGAAATCGACTTCGGTGCCGGACGGGCCGTCAAGCGCCTTGAGGTCTGGCGCGAGCTGAATCAGATAGCCGGAGACGAAACGGGCGGCGAGTCCGAGATTGCGCAGGATTTGCACCAGAAGCCAGCTGGAATCGCGGCAGGAGCCGAGCGCCAGCTGCAAGGTTTCCTCCGGCGTCTGGACGCCGGGCTCCATGCGGATGACGTAGTTGACCTTCTGCTGCAGGCGGGCATTGAGGCCGACGATGAAGTCGATGGTGCGCATCGGCGTCAGGTCGATGCCGTTGATATAGGCCTCCAGCGCCGGGCTCATCGGCTCGGTCTGCATGTAGATCTTCAGGTCGTCGCGGATGTCCTCCGGATAGGTGAAGGGGAAAGTCTCGGCCTCCTCTTCGATGAAGAAGTCGAAGGGATTGTAGACTGTCATGTCGGCGACGAGATCGACCTCGATTTTAAATTCGGTCACCGGATCGGGGAATACATAGCGCGAGAGGTAGTTGCCGTAGGGATCCTGCTGCAGCGTGACGAAGTGATTTTCCGGCGTAACCTTGAGCGAGTGGCTGATGACTTTGGTCTTCGAATGGGCCGCCGGCTTCAGCCGTATGATCTGGGGGCCGAGCCGCACCGGCTTGTCGTATTTGTAATGAGTCAGATGATAGATGCTTGCTTTGATCGCCATGCGGATTTTTATCCCCTTGATGATGGGTCTCTGCCACCATTGAAGAGACTTTGTGCAATGCGAAGAAAGATTGCAAGGCGGAATTCTTGGGCGGGGGTCGGGTCCGTGTAGTGGGCTCCGCGGGGAGGTGCACTCAGCGGAGTTCCTGAGCGACTTCCCAGACATGGCCGGACGGATCCGCGAAGGCCGCGGTGCGGCGTCCCCACGGGCGATCGATCGGGCCGTTGAGCAGCGTGACCCCGAGATGGCGCAGTTCTGCGCAAACCGCATCCACGTTATCGACCTTGATGGTCAGCAGGACGCGTGCGCCCGAACCAGGGGCGGCCACTGCCGATGGTGCGACCAGTTCCGGCGCCTCGGTGGCTTGCAACAGGTTTACCATCGCGCCTGAGAATTTCAGAACTGCGGAGACATCGTCCTGATAGACGATCTCGGGGGCAAAGACCTTCTGGTAGAACAACTTGGCTTCGTCAATATCATCGACAAACAGAGTAACGACCTCGATTGCATCCAGATGCATGGGATTCTTCCTGTTTGCCCTGTCGCCAGCAATGCACGGCCGTGACGACGCACCGGCATTGGCCTGCCGGTGCGTGCTGATCTTTACGAACGCGGCCGTTCAGCGTTTCATCGACACGAGCGAGAACGCTGCGCCCTGCGGATCGATGCCGTTGATCACCCAGGCTCCGCCGGGGACTTCCATCGGGCCCATGATGATCTTGGCGCCGCGGGCGGTGGCGCGTGCGACGGCCGAATCGAGGGCCTCGACGTTGATGTAGTAGCCCCAATAGGGTGCCGGGGTCTCGGGCGCCTTCGTCATCATGCCGCCGATCTGGGCGCCATTATGGGCGAAGAGCTGGTAGTCGCCCATCTCTCCCATCGGCATCGTCTGATCCTTCGCCCAGCCGAACATCTCCTGGTAGAAGGGGAGGTCGGTGGCGAGATCGCCGGCCATCAGTTCGTGCCAGCCGATATTGCCATTGGCGTTTTGCGCGAGTTCTGGCATTTCGCCACTGCCATCGCCCTTGAACAGGGCAAACACCGCGCCATGCGGATCGGTGACGATGGCGAAGCGGCCGATGCTTGGAATGTCCTCCGGCTCGCGATGCACCGTGCCGCCCAGTTTGGCGAGTTTTTTTGCCGCCGCATCGACGTCATCGACGCCGATATAGCCGAGCCAGGCTGGGGGAATGTTCATCTTCAAGGCGCCTTCGGGCATTGTCATCAGGCCGGCGACGTTCACGTCACCCGCCTTGAACAGCGTATAGCTACCGCCGGGCATGCCAGCATCCTGTGACGTCCAGCCGACGACATCGTCGTAGAATTCTTCGGCTGCCTTGGTGTCGGTGGTCATCAGTTCGTACCAGACGAATGCGCCGTGTCCCTTGCTCATTTTATTTCTCCTCCTGGTGTTTTTGGGGCATGCCGGAAAACAGGTCGTCAGACCGCGGATATCCGTTTGTAGTCGCAGGACATGACAGGCTTCCAAGTGCCGTCGGCATTTTGGGTGCGGGACGAGAAATTGCGGGTGTTCTCGTCCTTTATGGTGATGATGTCCTGATACCGTGCCGTCCGGCCGGTGTTTTCGAAATCGGGGCCCTCGCAGTCGAGCGTCAGAACCTTGCCGGTGTCGTCGAGCGTGCCCTCATAGACCCAGAGATTGGTCATGACGGAACTGACGAAAGAGCCGACATAACGCTTCCTGGCGGGATCGTAGCCGAGCGTCAGGATATTCGTCGCCGTGCTGCCGCCCGGCATGGTGCCGGTCGATTCGGAGATGATCCAGGCGCCGCCGAGGGAGCGGATTTCTTCCGTCCATCCCGGATCCGAGGCCTGTTCGGCGCTTTCGCCCGGTGGGTCGAACGTCATGCGCCATCTGCCCGTCAGCTGTTCCAGCCACCGGTGTTCTTCAACGAGGTCTGCCTTCATCGCATCGTTCTCCTCTTCGGCGCGATTCTACCGGTCAGATTTGTCAGGCGCAGCAGGATTGCGCTTGGGGTGTGTCCTCATATTCGTCGTGACGCTTTACGAAGCTCAATGTTGACGTTTCATTGCGGCCTTTTGGTGCCCGGTCGAGGATCATCAGCGTCGTCAGGATCTCCTCGCCGCCGCGGGCGTAGTCGGAATAGGTATGATAGACATTGCCGGCCTCGTCGCGGGCAAAGGCGCTCATGCCCGGCAATTCGTCATTGGCATCATCGCCCGACGTTTCACGGAAATTGTAGAAGACCTTGCCGCTTTCCAGCTCTTCCTTGGTGAAGGAAACATGGAAGTCGAAGTTGAAATCACTGCCGAAGGACGACACCCAGGGGAACTGCCAGCCCATGCGTTTCTTGTAGGCCTCGATCTTGCCGAGCGGCGCGCGCGACACCGTGACATAGGTCACGTCGTGATTGTTGAGATGGGCAAGCGTGCCGTCGATATGATCGGACAGGAAGGAACACCCGGGGCAGCCGGCCTCCCAGTCGGGCCCGAACATGAAATGGTAGATCATCAGCTGGCTGCGGCCGTCGAACAGATCGGCCAATGTCTTTTTGCCCGTCGGTGTGTCGAAGGTGTAGGTCTTGTCGATCTTGACCCAGGGCAGCTTCTGCCGTTCGGCGCGGATCCTGTCGCGGAGTTTCGTCTCTTCCTTTTCGGTGGCGAGCAGCGCCCTGCGGGCTTCGAGCCACTCTTGGCGGGATACAACCGGATTGCTCAACATCGTTCATTTCCTCCTCAGAAAATCGCGTTTCGTTCCGCTTGACTAAATACGTTGATATCAACATTATTACGGCATGTCAAAGCCTGTTGTAATTCCTTTCGAGACCACCCTTCATGTGCGCGACACATGCCTGTGCCTTCATGTGCAGCGCGCGGCGCGGGCGCTCGCGCGGAAATTCGACGAAGCATTGAGGCCGCTCGACCTGACCAACGGGCAGTTTTCGCTGCTGATGTCGCTCAACCGGCCGGAGCCGCCGGGCATGGGGCCTGTCGCGAGCCTGCTGGCCATGGACCGGACGACGCTGACGGCGGCGCTGAAGCCGCTCGAAAAACGGGGGCTTGTGGAAACGACGACCGACGCCAGGGATCGCCGGCTGCGGCGGATGCGATTGACGCCGGCAGGGCATGCCCTACTTTCCCGGGCGGTGCCGATCTGGACGAGCACCCATGCGGAAGTCGACGAGACGTTGGGCGAGGGCGCGACGGGACGGCTGCGCACCGATCTTCTGGCGCTCGCCTGAGCGCGATTTCATTCTCCCGCCGGAGGAGGCGGGCAATCCGATAACCAGAGAGGAGACTGCGAATGAGGATGATTTTTGTGAACCTGCCGGTCAAGGACATCGGGCGATCGAAGACATTTTTCAGCGGGCTGGGTTTCAGCTTCAATCCGGACTATTCCAGCGACGATACGCTCTGCATGATCGTCGAGGAGAACATCTTCGTCATGCTGATGGAGGAGGCGCGCTTCAAGGAATTCATCATCGACGAGATCAGTGACACCAGCAAGGTGACGGAGGTGCTGACCGCGCTCTCCGCAGGCAGCCGCCAGGAGGTGGACGAGACGCTGGCCAAGGCATTGTCGCTCGGTGGCAAGGAATGGCGGCCGGTCATGGACTACGGCTTCATGTATGGCTGCAGTTTCCAGGATCCCGATGGCCATGTCTGGGAACTGGCCTATATGGAGCCCCAGCAGGCGAACTGATGGATACGCGTTTTATGTCGAATTCGAGGGGCGCCGGCTTTGGTTGGCGCCTCTTTTCTTTTGTGGCAAGAGGCTTTCAAAAATCTGCAATGGTGAAACATGACCCAGAACGTCTATGACAATCCCGAATTCTTCGAAGGCTACAGCCAACTCGGTCGCTCGGTTGAAGGTCTCGACGGGGCCGCAGAATGGGCGTCGATACGGGCGCTACTACCTGAGTTGAAGGGCAAGCGCGTAGCCGATCTCGGCTGCGGTTTCGGCTGGTTCTGCCGGTATGCACGACAGGCAGGAGCGACAGAGGTTCTGGGCTTCGATGTCTCGCAGAACATGCTGGCGCGGGCGCGGGCGACCACAGCCGACGATGCCGTCACCTATGCGCGGGCCGATCTGGAAGAGCTGGAACTGGCGAAGGAGGCCTTCGACCTCGTCTATAGTTCGCTTGCCTTTCACTACATCAAGAACCTCGATGCGCTGCTGGCCCGGGTGCATGCAGCGCTTGTTCCCGGTGGCCGGCTGGTGTTCTCCATCGAGCACCCGATCTACATGGCGCCTGCGCATCCCGGCTGGTCGAACGATGTTGATGGCCGCGCGACGTGGCCGGTCAACGGCTATCTGGACGAAGGCCCGCGCACGACGGACTGGCTGGCCAAGGGCGTCGTCAAGCAGCACCGGACGATGGGAACGCTCCTCAACATCCTGATCGGCTTCGGCTTTACGCTGCTGCATGTCGAGGAGTGGGGACCATCGCTCGAGCAGGTCGCCGCCCATCCGGAGTGGGCGGAGGAGCGGGAGCGGCCGATGTTCCTTCTGGTTTCAGCACGGAAGTAAGTCAGCGGCGCGACGCTTTCGGGCGGGCGAGGTTGTCCAGAACCCGGGCAAGGGTGTTCGTCGTGGCGCGCAGATCATCAGCTCCGACCTCGGCGCCGAGCGCATCCGCCCAGGCCGCCTGGCGGATCTGGATGTCGTGCAGCGTCGCTTCGCCCTCCGGCGTCAGCATCAGCAATTTTGCCCTCTGGTGTGCCGGGTTTTCCTCGTATCGCACCAGCCCCTCGGTTTCCAGAATATCGGCGATGCGCTGGACTCCCTGACGCGCGAGGCCGAGAATGCGGCCGATCTCGGCGACCGACATGTTGGCGTGGCTCGCCGCCGCCAGCACCTGCCAGCGGGCGCTGGTCTGGCCCGAGGGTTTTGCAAGCGCGTCGCCAGCCGCGTTCAGATGGGCTGCAAGCCGGATGACGGAGATAGCAAAGCTGGCGAAGGCGTCGCCGGCAGGAGTTCGAGCTGGTCTTTTCATATTGACAACATATTGTCATTCTGTAGGATGCGATATGACAATAAGTTGTCATATCGTGACGCGTCAGGCAAGGGAGAGCCGGGATGAAAATGACCTACAAGGGAAGCTGCCATTGCGGCAAGGTTCGGTTCGAGGCGGATATCGACCTGGATGCCGGCACCGGCAAATGCAATTGTTCGATCTGCACCAAGCTGCGCGCCTGGGGTGTAACGATCAAGCCGGCGGATTTTCGGCTGCTGGCGGGGGAGGGAGAACTCGCCGACTACCAGTTCGGCACGATGAGCGGGCATCACCGCTTCTGCCGCACCTGCGGCATCCAGCCCTTCAGCGACGGCTATGTCGAGCAGATCGGCGGCGCCTTCGTCTCGATCAACCTCGCCTGCCTCGATGATCTTGATCCTTCGGTGCTCGCCGAGGCGCCCGTGACCTATTCCGATGGCCGCAACAATGCCTGGTGGAACGTGCCGGCGGAGACGCGGCATTTGTGAGGATCAAGACAGAGGAGCTTGGTAAGGACACCCGCTTTCGTCGATGACGGGCTCTGCCTGTCCACCGGAGGCCAAAGAGCACCGGCGATGTTTCGGCCGATATCGTCGCACATAGCGAAATTTCGCTATGTGCGACTGAAGGTGCAGAGCTTGATCACGCCGACGATCGCCTGTTAGGTTTCAAGGGAACCGGAGCGGCAACTTTGGAGACCTCAGCGCCATGCGCCGGCTAATCCACCTTTTTGTAGTCATGATCAGTTTTGCTCTGCCTTCGTGGTCGATGGCAGGGGAAATAAGAGACGCGACGTTTAAAAGCGCTGCGCTGAACGCCGATCTCAAGGTCAACATCTACCTGCCAAGCGGCACCGCCCCGCCCGGCGGGTGGCCCGCCCTTTATCTTCTCCACGGCCATGACGGAAATCAGAACAGCTGGCGCGATCTCGGCGAGATCGAAAAGACGCTGAACCGGATGATATCGGCCGGGCGTATCGCCCCCGTTGTCGTCGTCATGCCCGGTGCGCAGAACAGCTGGTACGTCGATTCCGGCGTGCAGGGCGGTCCGGGCGATTTCGAAACGGCGATCAGCCGCGATCTGCGGCAGCATGTCGAGGCGACACTGCCGGTGCGCAGGGATCGCGAGGGACGGGCGGTCGCAGGGCTTTCCATGGGCGGCTTCGGCGCGCTTCGCCTCGCCTATGCCCGGCCGGACCTCTATCTTTCGGTTGCAAGCCTTTCCGGCGCGATCTGGCACAACATTCCTGCTGCCGAAATGAAGAAAACACCGGTGGAGTTCCAATTGATTCAGGACGACCGCTTTTTTCAGCGGGCCGATCCGCACACCGTTCTCTCCGGCATCGTGCTGCCTTCGACGGGCGACCATTTTTCCGGGTCGTTCGGTACGCCGTTCGATGCGCGCCTGTTCAACGAGAAGAACATCTTCACGCTGGCCTCCGAACGCATCGCAAGGGGGGAGGCCCTTCCGGCGACATATCTGACATGCGGCGGCGAAGACGGCTTGCATCTATGGCGCGGAACGATCGCGCTGCATGAAGCCCTGCTGGCCGGCGGGCGTAAATCCAAGCTGCGCATTACGGACGGAGACCATGTCTGGTCGCTGTGGAAAGTATCGATCGTCGATGCGCTGATTTTCATCGACAGCCAGTGGCCGAACAAGGAAATCGTGGCCGCACAGTGACATAATCCGCGTCCATGGCGGGTCTCAAGCTCTCTAATCGCCGTGGTTTCAATCATGGCGCTGGCGGTCCCGGCCTGTGGCGCGAGAGAGAAAAGTGGCTGCCTGGCGTACCGGGCCGGGTCGCCGGGACCGGCCAACTGAGGCAAGGAAACGGAAAAGCCGCGCTTCCCGATGGACGCGCGGCTTTTCATTTGCGTTGGCGATCGACGCGAATGCGGCGTGCCGGTCCGTTCTCAGTCTTCGCCGAGGTCACGCACCGCGCCGCGGTCGGCGGAGGTGGCGAAGGCGGCGTAGGCCTTAAGAGCCGTGGTGACCTTGCGCTTGCGCTGTTCCACCGGCTTCCAGCCCTTGATGTCCTGCTCGGTGCGGCGGGCGGCGATTTCGGCTTCGTCGACGCGCAGCGAGATCGTCCGGTTGGGGATGTCGATGTCGATCATGTCACCTTCGCGCACGATACCGATCAGGCCACCATTGGCAGCTTCCGGCGAGACGTGACCGATGGAGAGGCCGGAGGTGCCGCCGGAGAAGCGCCCGTCGGTGATCAGCGCGCAGGCTTTGCCGAGACCCTTCGATTTCAGGTAGCTGGTCGGATAGAGCATTTCCTGCATGCCCGGGCCGCCCTTGGGGCCTTCATAGCGGATGACGACGACGTCGCCGGCCTTGACCTCATTGGCAAGGATTGCCTTGACGGAGGAATCCTGGCTTTCGAAGACGCGGGCAGGGCCGGAGAATTTCAGGATCGATTCGTCCACGCCGGCGGTCTTCACGATGCAGCCGTTGAGCGCGATATTGCCCCTGAGGACGGCGAGGCCGCCATCCTTGGAGAACGGATGCTGGGCATCGCGGATGACGCCCTTTTCGCGGTCGATATCGAGCTCCTTCCAGCGGGCGCTCTGGCTGAAGGCGACCTGCGTCGGAACGCCGCCGGGAGCGGCGCTGAACAGTTCCAGCGCCGCCGGATTGTCGGTAACGGCGATGTCCCATTTGGACAGGGCGTCGCCCAGCGTCTTTTCATGAACGGTCGGCAGGTCGGCATTGATCAGGCCCGCGCGGTTCAGTTCGCCGAGGATCGCCATGATGCCACCGGCGCGGTGCACGTCTTCCATGTGCACGTCGGACTTGGCCGGCGCGACCTTCGACAGGCACGGAACCTTGCGCGACAGACGGTCGATGTCGTCCATGGTGAAATCGACTTCGCCCTCGTGGGCCGCCGCCAGAATGTGCAGCACGGTGTTGGTCGAGCCGCCCATGGCGATATCGAGAGCCATGGCGTTTTCGAAGGCGCCCTTCGAGGCAATGGTGCGCGGCAGAGCGGTAACGTCTTCGGCTTCATAGTAGCGCTTTGCCAGCGAGACGATGTTGCGGCCGGCCTGCAGGAACAGCTTTTCGCGGTCCGAATGGGTAGCGAGCGTCGAGCCGTTGCCTGGCAACGAGAGGCCAAGCGCTTCGGTTAGACAGTTCATCGAATTGGCCGTGAACATGCCCGAGCAGGAGCCGCAGGTCGGGCAGGCGGAGCGTTCGATGACCTTGACGTCCTCGTCCGAGATATTGTCGTCGGCCGCGGCAACCATGGCATCGACCAGATCGAGCGCGTGGATCTTGCCGTCCGAAAGCACGACCTTGCCGGCCTCCATGGGACCGCCGGAGACGAAGATCGTCGGGATGTTGAGGCGCAGCGACGCCATCAGCATGCCGGGGGTGATCTTGTCGCAGTTGGAAATGCAGACCATGGCGTCGGCGCAGTGGGCATTGACCATGTATTCGACGCTATCGGCGATCAGTTCGCGCGACGGCAGCGAATAGAGCATGCCGTCATGGCCCATGGCGATGCCGTCATCGACAGCGATGGTGTTGAATTCCTTGGCGACGCCGCCATTGGCCTCGATCTCGCGCGCGACCAACTGGCCGAGGTCCTTCAAGTGGACATGGCCCGGCACGAACTGCGTGAACGAGTTCACCACGGCGATAATCGGCTTGCCGAAGTCGCTGTCCTTCATGCCCGTCGCGCGCCAGAGGCCGCGAGCGCCGGCCATGTTGCGGCCGTGGGTGGTGGTGCGGGAGCGATAGGCGGGCATGGACGTCTTCCTTGAACGTTAGGACCGGGTGACGGCAGATATGGGGAGCAAAGCTCATAATTGCAGCGGTTCCTATCGCAAAACTGCGCCCGCGTCACGATTTTCGTAACAATATTTCGTGTTTTTTCAGTGGTGGAGCGTTGTGCCGGCGCTTGCGAAGAGGATGGCGCGGCAAGCCATTCGCTCGTGGCCGAGAGACCGGCTTCCTAGCAAAGCTGCGCGGCAGAATTTACGCGTGGTGGCGTTGTCTTATGGTGAGGGCAGCGATTTTGCGCCAACCTTTTGATTTTTATGAACGGTTGGTGACATAGTTCTACCCCATTTGGGGGATGCGCGATCAGGCATTTCATTCTCTATTGGCGCCGCCGGACACTTTGCAACCCGGCAATTTCATCACGTAAACATTCTTCAAGTCCCCTCTCCGGCAACGGGGAGGGGCTTTCAGTCTATACCAGCGGGCTTTTGCGGCCGGCAAGATAGTCCCTGTTCAGCGTATCCATGATGTCCTTCGCGTCTTCGTGATCGAGCCCGGTGAGATCGCGCCCATCCGAGGCTGCGGGCAGGCGGGTGACAACATCAAGGACGGTCCAGGTGCCGTTCTTCTCCTGGCGCAGGGTGTAGCGGGGCTCGTTCATTGGAGGTCGTCCTTGGTGGCGCAGTGTCACTAGGGGGGCTGTTTCGGGCACCCTCGCTATGGGACCAGACCGGGTCGGAAATAGCAACTGAACCGGATGATGCCGTCGGATATTCAGGATGCCGACAAACGAAAAAGGCCTCTCGATCTCTCGAAAGGCCTTTTGAAACTGGATGGTGGGCGTGACAGGGATTGAACCTGTGACCCCTACGATGTCAACGTAGTGCTCTCCCGCTGAGCTACACGCCCATCCGATGTCGGCGCATAGACCACAAAACCTCTGATGGCGTCAATAGGCTTTTTCGAGCTTTTTTGACAGAAGTTTTACAGTCCTGTGGACGGCCGGAAATGCCGGCCTCAAGCGGCCAGCATCTTGTTCACTTCATCCACAAGATCGCGCAGATGGAAGGGCTTGGAGAGGACCTTGGCGTCCTTCGGGGCTTTCGAATCGGGATTGAGCGCCACGGCTGCGAAGCCGGTGATGAACATCACCTTCAGGTCCGGATCGAGTTCGGTCGCCCGGCGGGCAAGCTCGATGCCATCCATTTCGGGCATGACGATATCGGTCAGAAGGAGCGAGAACGGTTCTTCGCGCAGCCGGTCGTAGGCGCTTGCGCCATTGTCGAAGGACAACACCTTGTAGCCGGCCTTTTCCAGGGCTTTCACCAGGAAGCGGCGCATGTCGTTGTCGTCTTCGGCGAGGAGAATTTTTGGACTCATGGATAAAGCCGTTGCACCTTACGTGTCGATGTCGGGAATTGCGGTAACTTCATGAAACCGCAGTTGGGTAAATATCCGGTGAAGACATGAGGTCAAGCCCCGTTCACTGGCAGGAAACGACTATGGACATGATTGCTGCCTGCTGGCAACATACACGAAGCATCAAGATTGTGACATGGTAAAAAAGGGCTGCGATGACGCAGAACGTCAGCGAAACCGAACAGTTCGAAGTTCGCGAACCGGAAGTGCAGCGCATTCCCTTTGTCTTCAATTCGCCCCATAGCGGCCGGATCTACACCCAGTCCTTTCTCGATCAGTCGCGGCTCGACGGCCTGTCGATCCGCCGCTCGGAAGACCATTTCGTCGACGAGCTGTTTCATTCCGTCACGGCACTCGGCGCGCCGTTTCTGCTGGCGCATTTCCCGCGCGCCTTTCTCGACGTCAACCGCGAGCCCTATGAGCTTGACCCGCGCATGTTCGACGGGGCGCTGCCGCCGCACGCCAATATCAGCTCCATGCGCGTTGCCGGCGGCCTCGGCACGGTGCCGCGGCTGGTGGCGGAAAACATGGAGATCTACAAGGGGCGTTTTCCGGTCGCAGAGGCGCTCGACCGGATCGAAACCATCTACAAGCCCTATCATGCCTGCCTGCGGCGGCTGATCGCCCGCACGCATGTCCAGTTCGGGCTGGCGGTGCTGATCGATTGCCATTCGATGCCGGGCAATATCCGGCTGGCCGGCACCGGGCAGAGGCCTGACTTCATCATCGGCGACCGCTACGGCACCAGTGCCTCCGCCGACCTCTCGCGCACCGCAGTGTCGCTGCTCGAGGATCTCGGCTTTTCCGTCGCCCGCAACAAGCCCTATGCAGGCGGCTTCATCACCGAACATTACGGCCGGCCGGCGCGCGGGCTGCACGCGCTGCAGATCGAGATCAATCGCGGTCTCTATGTCGACGAGGTGACACTGAGGAAAAAGCCGGACTTTTCGATGCTGGCGCAGGCGATCGGCCTGTTTCTCGGCGGGTTTGCCGCGCATGTGGAAAAATATGCCGGGAACTCCTCGCTGGCAGCCGAGTAGCGCCGCCGTTTCCTTCCCAAAAAAAGTGCAAAAAAAACCGCGCTTGTGGCGCGGCTAAGTCTAGGGAGGAAACACCCAAGGAGGGTATTTACAGCCACAAGTGACTGTAGGAAAAAGTTAATATTGCAGCGCACAATTGTCAAGCGGAATCAGGGGTTCATTGCTGCAGTGCGCCATTTGCTGAAGGCCCGGAAATTGCCAAAATGGTCCAAATTCTAAGCGCTTTGAGGAATTTGAGGCACGTTCTTCCAAAAACGTGCCGGATGACGCTTTCCCGCGATCGAAACCGGGCCGTTTTTCCTATTTTTGGGCGTGGACTTCTTTTTCGAAAAAATCTGCAATAAGCACGGTGTACATTCCTCTTTTCCCTTTTTGTGAGGTTTCATGCTGCCGGACCGTGAATTTTTCGACCGCCTTGCCGATGCGGCCAAGGCCGAGACGCTGCCGCGCTTCCGCACCGGCATCAGCGTTGCCAACAAGGAGGCCGCCGGCTTCGATCCGGTGACGGAAGGCGACCGGGCCGCTGAGGCGGCGATCCGCAGCCTGATCGAAAGCCATTTCCCCGATCACGGCATTCTCGGCGAGGAGTTCGGCAATGTCGGTCTCGATCGCGACTATGTCTGGGTGATCGACCCGATCGACGGAACGCGCGCCTTCATTTCCGGGCTGCCGGTCTGGGGAACGCTGATCGGCCTCTACCACAAGGGCGAAGCGGTGATGGGGCTGATGGATCAGCCGTTTACCGGTGAGCGCTACTTTGCCGATGGTAAGGACGCGTTCTATCGTGGCCGGGACGGGAACAGGAAAATCTCCACGCGCGCCTGCGCCGATCTCAGCCAGGCGATCCTGTTCACCACCTCGCCGCATCTCTATGCCGGCGACATCAAGACCCGGTTCGAGGCCGTCCAGAGCAAGGTGCAACTCGCCCGCTACGGCTGCGACTGCTATGCGTTCGCGCTGCTTGCCTCCGGCCATATCGATATCGTCATCGAATGCGGCCTGAAGCCCTATGACGTCGGCGGGCTCATCCCGCTGATCGAGCAGGCAGGCGGCATCATCACAGACTGGAACGGCGGACCGGCGGAAATGGGCGGCGAAATCATCGCGGCCGGCAGCCGGGAGATCCATCAGCAGGCGCTGGCCATCCTAAAGGGTTGAATATTCGGCGCTCTGGTCCGTCGGCTCTTCATTGTCCGTGATCACGGTATCCGCCGTGCTTCCGGGGATAAACGCCTCGATCGCGGCGACGGCCTGTGCCCGGTAGTGGTCGGCCTCGTGCAGCAGTTCATGGCGGGCGCCGTCGATGGGGATCATGTGGCAGGCGCGGAAATTACGAGCGAGGGTTTCGACGGCAAGATGCGGCACCAGCATGTCCCGCGTCGGTGCGAGCATGATGGTCGGCACGCGGATCTGTGTCAGATGCTCGCGGCTTGAAACGCGCCGGATCGCCTTGAACGTCTCATGCAGCCAGCGGGCGGTTGGCGGGCCGAGCGCAAGTTCCGGACGCGTTTCGATCAGCGCCTTGTTGCGGGCAAAGCGCACGGCATCCGATGTCAGCAGGTTTTGCGAAAACGGGAGCGGGGCCCGGTCGCGCATCAAGGGCAGGAAGCCGAGCCCGCACAGGCTGAAGGCTGCCGCCAGCAAGCCGATCATGCCGTGGCCGAGCTTTTGACCGCCAAGCGCAACGAAGGGCGCGAGAATAGCCAGCCGGTCGATGCGGCTTGCAAGCAGCGGCGCCTGCGACAGCGCGATCAGCGCGCCCATGGAATGGGCCAGCATCAGGAAGGGCAGGCGCGTATCGGGCAGCACGATCTCGTCGAGGAAAATCGTGAGGTCGCGCTCGTAGTCCGAGAAGCGGCGGACATGGCCGCGGCGCGGGTTCTTCAGCAACCGTTCGGATCCTGCCTGGCCGCGCCAGTCGAAGGTCGCGACCCAAAGGCCGCGCGCCGTCAACTCACCGATGGTCTCGGCATATTTCTCGATCGATTCATTGCGTCCCTGCAGGAGCACGACCGTGCCCTTGGCAATCGGCGCAGCGCATTTGAAGATCGCATAGCGGATCTTCTTGCCGCCGGCACCCTCGAAGAAACCGACGGTGTGATGGCCGGGGATGGGATTGTCGGGGGTCGAATGAAGGGTCGGCGTCATGGGCAGGTCTGTGTCCGGCGGTCTTCGCATCATGCGCTGTTAACACGGGATGGGTCCAGATCCATCCTTGGACTATCGCGATTAAGGAAGAGTGCAACATTTCCCGTCAAGGGATACGGCCCTCTGCGGCGGCCGTCAAAGAAAAAGGGCCGGAAACGGTGGGGGACTGATTACCGTTCCCGGCCAGAGACAGTCGGTCGGCGAAAGACAGGCAGCGTGCGGGAGAAGGGACGTTCACCGTGCTGCCTGCCTTGTCTTCCGATGATGCCAATCTAGCCTGCGCAAGCTGAACGACTGCGGAACCAACCGTTCATCCTGCGTTTATCGAAAGCGTCCGTTTAAGGATGAACCGCTCTCAGGTCTTGAAGGCCGGAAAAACAATTCCCATCTCATCGTTACGGGCGCCGAAGACGGGTCCGTCCACCGGCTTTGCCGTCGCCGCTTACGGGATGACAAAGCCATGATCGCACACCAGTTGCTCAAAAGAGGACATCATGCGTCACGTTGATTTTTCCCCCCTTTACCGTTCCACGGTCGGCTTCGACCGTCTCTTCACCATGCTTGACAGTCTCGGCCAGCCGGACCAGTCGCAGACCTATCCGCCCTACAATATCGAGCGGACAGGTGAGAACACCTACCGGATCACCATGGCAGTCGCCGGTTTCGACGAAAGCGAGCTTTCGATCGAAGCGCGCGAACACACGCTGACCGTCAAGGGTGAGAAGAGCGAAGAAAAGACCTCGGAAAACCAGTTCCTGTATCGCGGCATTGCCAAGCGCGCCTTCGAGCGCCGCTTCCAGCTCGCCGATCACGTGGAAATCCAGTCCGCTTCGTTGAAGCACGGCCTGCTTCACATCGATCTCCTGCGCGAGATCCCCGAAGCCGCCAAACCGCGCAAGATCGGTATCACCGTTGCGCAGTCGCAGGCAAAGCAGATCGAAGCGACCCAGGTCGAACCTGCCCGGATCGAAGGCAGCGCCAACTAATCGCGCAGCCATCGACCTTCAACAAAGCCCCCGAAGCATCTGCTTCGGGGGCTTTTTGCGTTTTACGCAGGGAGCTTTTGCCTCTTACTTTATTCAGTGGCTCGCCGAGCGCTTCGGAAAAATAAGCGGACCCCTTGCGACCGGCTTCGCCGTCCACCAGCAGGCGTGGGAAACGGCGGCCTCCCGGCTCACTCGGCAGCAGCGGACAGAAGGGCCGCCTCGGCCTTGCTTCTCCTATCCCGTTCGGCATATTTCTGGGCAATGACTGCGCAGGCCATCAACTGGATCTGGTGGAACAGCATCAGCGGCAGGACGATGCTGCCGACGCTCTGGCCGGCGAAGATGACGTTGGCCATAGGGACGCCACTGGCGAGGCTCTTCTTGGAGCCGCAGAAGGTGATGGCGATTTCGTCTTCTCTCGAAAAGCCGAGCAGGCGGCTGCCGAACATCGTGACAGTGAGGACGATCGCAAGAAGCAGGATATCGAGGACGATGACGACGCTGAGGTCGCGGATCGAGAAGGTGTGCCACAGGCCCTCGGTGACCGCTTCGCTGAAGGCGAGATAGACGACCATCAGGATCGAGCCGCGATCGACCGGCATCAGCAGCGTCTTGCGGGAGCGGATGAAGTTGCCGATCCACGGCTGGAGGATCTGGCCGAGGATGAAGGGGGCGAGCAGTTGCAACAGGATCTGCTCCAGCGCCTCGAAGGAGAAACCAGCGTGGCCGCCAGCAGTGAACAGCAGTCCGACCAGCAGCGGTGTCAGGAACATGCCGAAAATATTGGAGGCCGACGCCGCGCAGATCGCTGCCGGAACATTGCCGCCCGCCATCGAGGTGAATGCGATCGAGGATTGCACGGTCGAGGGCAGGACGCAGAGGAAGAGGATGCCGGTGTAGAGTGCCGGCGGCAAAAGGGTGGACGGTAGGAAGCCGATCGCAAGCCCGAGCAGGGGGAAGAGGGCGAAGGTCGAGGCAAGAATGACGAGGTGCAAGCGCCAATGCAGCAGGCCCGCCACGACGACATCGCGGGAGAGACGGGCGCCATGCAGGAAAAACAGAAGACCGATGGCGATTTTGGTCGCGACGCCGAACCATTCGGCCGGCTCGCCGGAAATCGGCAACAGGGAGGCCAGAAGGACGGTGAGGACGAGGAGAATGGTGAAGGTATCTGGCAGGAAGCGGCGCATGTCGGTTTCTGATCTGCTTTTGGGGAGGAATGGCGTTATCATTGCCATTGTGATATCGAATGCAAGGAATAACAGATATCGCAAATTAGGATAAGCGATGCTCGACCTCGCACAGTTGCGCAGTTTTCTCGCCGTGGAACAGATGGCCAGTTTCACGCTCGCCGCCGAGCGTCTGGGCCTTGGTCAATCAACCGTCAGCCAGCACATTCGCAGGCTGGAGGACGATCTTGGCCGTAAGCTGATCGAGCGGGATACGCACCGGGTTTCGCTGACGCCGGACGGCGAAGCGCTTCTGGGGCCAGCCAGGGCCATGCTGTCGCTCAACGGGCAGATTCAGGCACTGTTTACCGAGAGAGGCCTGCGGGGGCAGCTGCATCTCGGAGTTTCGGAAGATTTCGTGATGAGCCGGCTGCCTGCCGTACTGGAGGATTTTGCACGCGCGCATCCCTCTGTCGATCTGGAACTGACCGTGGCGCTCAGTGGGACACTTTATCAGATGCAGGATGAGGGCGCGATCGACCTGGTGCTCGCCAAGCGCAGGATCGGCGATGCGCGCGGGCAGCTGGTGTATCGGGAACCTCTGGTCTGGCTTGCGCGTGATCCCGAAAGGTTCGAGCGTGATGACGTCTTGCCGCTGATCGCCTTTCCGCCACCCAGCATCACCCGCAGCGTCGCCCTGGAGGCGCTCGAGCGTGCGGGCGTGGCCTGGCGGATCGTCTGCACCTGCGGCAGCCTCACTGGCCTGACCGCCGCCGCCAGGGCAGGCATGGGCGTCCTGGTGCAGCCCCGCAGCATGGCCCCCTCCGGTCTGCGTGAGATCGGGGCAGGGCGTCTGCCGCGCCTCGAAGATGTCGAATTCGTTCTCGTCGCGCGAAGGGGCGTGGACCCGGCGCTGGTCGAGGCCTTGTCCGGCGAAATTCTCTCGACAGTAGGACGATCGCAGGTGCAGTCCGGTACGAAGGCATCCTGACGACAGGGCAGCCGGACCATTCACGTCCTCAGACCTTCCCGCGAAGCTGGCGACGAGGCTATGACGGCGTTTTGGCTGCAACCGCTGCGGACGATCCGGTATCTGTCGGACACTTCGTCTACTTCTTTTGGCTCATTTTGTCTTCTGATCCGTCATAAAGTAAGCGGCGTTGGATTCCTGCCGCTGGTGTGCCAACCTGAAAATGTGCGGGCGGAGTGTTCAGCCCCGATCCCGCACCGGGGGAGTAGCCGTGTGTGCCGTTGGGCTGTTCAGGCTTCGCATTGTAACGCTGTTGGCCTTCGTCGCGGCAGCGCTTTCGTTGATGTGCCAAATGGCGGAAGCGCAGACGCAAAAGAAGGTGGCGCTCGTCATCGGCAATTCCCGATACGCGCATGAAGCGGCGTTGACCAATCCGCACAACGATGCCGAGGATATGGCCGAAGTGCTGGCGCGTATCGGCTTCAAGGTCATGGTCAAGTTCGACCTCGACTATAATTCCCTGCGAAACGCCTTGATGGAATTTACGCAACTTGCCGACCAGGCCGAGATTGCCGCCGTGTTCTATGCCGGTCATGGCATAGAAATGTCCGGCAGCAACTACCTCATACCCATAGACGCGCGGCTCGACAACGAAAGTCAGATCGCTTTCCAGGCGCTGCCTCTGGATTTGGTTCTCAATTCGGTCAACGGCGCCTCCAGGCTGCGCATCGTTTTCCTCGATGCCTGCCGCAACAATCCGTTCCTGAAGAAAATCCAATCGCGCCTGGGTACGAGCCGATCTGCGCTTGGGCGAGGCCTGGCTGCGGTCGAGCCCAACGAGGGCACGGTCGTTGCCTTTGCAGCCAAGGATGGCACGACGGCGAGCGATGGCGCCGAACGCAACAGCCCCTTCACGAAGGCGTTGCTCAAACATATCGTCCAGCCGGGTCTCGACGTCGATTTCCTGCTCCGCCATGTGCGCGACGACGTGCTAAAGGACACGGGCGGCAAGCAGGAACCCTATAAATACGGTTCGTTGCCCGCCGAAAACCTGACGCTTGCCGACACGGCGGAGACCGCGGCTGCAAGCCAGAAGCCCGGTCAAGACGCAATCCAGACCCAGCCTCAGTTGCGCGGCGAAACCGACAAGGCCCGTACCGCCTGGGAGGCCGTCAGCAACAGCAACAACCGCACCGATATGGAGACGATCGTTCGGATGTTTCCCGCGACGATCTACGCGGACCTTGCGCAGGCGAGGCTCGCTCAGATCGCTGCCGACCAGACGCACGAACCGGAAGAGGAAATTGACGTAGCGCTCAACACCACCGGCTCCTTCAACGGGGCCATCCAGCAAACACCGGAAGCGAACGAGCCGAAGAGTTGGTTCATGGCGACCTATGCCGACATCGATTTCTTCGGCGGCGATCTCTACGATACCGGCTTGAAGGTGCAGAGGGCGGATCAATGCGCGGCCCTTTGCGGCGGCAATCTCGCCTGCCGGATGTTCACATTCAATTGGAAGGCCCAGCGCTGCTTCCTGAAGAGCAGCTACGAGGTGGCACAAAGAGCCTCTGGCGTGACGGGCGGATTGTTTTTCAAGGCAGGCCGCAGCGAGCCGCCGCCGCAGATCAGCGTGCAGTGGGAGCTGATGGTGTCCGCGGATCTGCAGGCGCTTGATCTCGGGCCGACGGATGATCGCACCTATGCCGCCTGCTTCCAGAATTGTCGTGGTGACAGCCGGTGCACCGGTCTCTCCTTCGCCAACCGGGCAAAGAGAAACAAATGCTGGCTGAAAGGCGGCAATGTCGGCAATGCGATCGATGCAAAAGGCGTCGTCTCGGCGCGCCGAGCCCAGGAGCAGATTACGCCCTTCCTGGTGGTGCCGGCGCAGCCGAAGGATTGAGTGGCGATGCTTGCAAATGCTGGCTGACAGTTTCCCGGCGGGCTGAGCCGCCAGGATGATGTGGAAAACCTTCATCGTAGAGAACCGAATGTTGCGAACAGCCGCCTTCACCGCTCTCTTTTTTCTTGGGCTGACGCTGGGCGCGTCGCCCTTGGCGCAGGATACTTCGCCGCCGCCAACGGAGACCGTCGCCTCCGATGTCGAACTCCCCGCGATGATCGGCCAGATGATCATGGTCGGGTTCGAGGGGAATTCCGTGGATGACCCGGCCTTTCGGAAAATACTTGAAAAGGCGCAGCAGGGGCGGATCACCGGCGTCCTTTATCTTCAGCGCAACATTGCGGGCCGCGGTAGCGTTCGCGCGATGAACAAGGCGTTGCAGCAAGCAGCCGACCGCCCCCTTCTCGTTGCCATCGATCAGGAAGGCGGTTCCATCCAGCGCGTGCCCGCTTCAACCGGGTTTCCCCGTGTGCCCTCGGCGCGTTCCGTCGCGAGCAAGGCAACGCCGCGTGAGGCCTATGAAGCCTATAGCGGCCTTGCCAGCTATCTGCGCCGGTGGGGCTTCAACCTCAATCTCGGCCCCGTCGCCGACCTCGACCTGAACCCCAGCAATCCCATCATCGGCCGCCTGGGCAGGAGCTTCTCCGCCGATCCATCGACAGTGGTGCAGTATTCGGCGGCCTTCGTCGAGAGCCATCGCGAGCACGGCGTGCTGACGGCGCTCAAGCATTTCCCCGGCCATGGCTCCAGCCGGCGCGACAGCCACAATGGATGGGCGGACGTGACGGAAACGTCGAAGCCCGCGGAGGTCGAGGTATTTCGGCGGCTCATATCCCAGGGCTATGCCGACCTGGTGATGAGTGGGCACACCTATGATGCAAAGTTCCAGACCGGCACGCGCAAGCTCCCGGCCAGCCTTGAACCCGGCGTCATACGCGATCTGCTCAGGAGGGAGCTTGGCTTTCGCGGTGCCGTCATTTCCGACGACCTGCAGATGGAGGCGATCGCCGGCCGTTTCTCGCTCAGGGACACGGTCATAAGCGCGGTTCTGGCCGGAAACGACATCATCGTCTTCGGCAACGCCAAATCCGTCGATCCGGACATCGACGCGAAAGCCACGGCTATCCTCAAGGAAGCGGCCGTAAAGGACGCGAGGGTGCGCAAGGCGATCGTGGTCGCCTATGGCAGGGTCGTGAAGCTCAAGAGCCGGCTCCCCAAGGCTACCGGCAATGAGCCGCTTTAGCGCAAAGACATCAAGCCCCGGCAGGCTGAATGCTCAACGCGTCATCTCGATGAAGCGATCAACATCGCCCGTTGTCGTCGCAAAGCTGGTGACGAGGCGATAGAGGCCTTCATCGGCGGCAACCGATCCGGCCAGCGTTTGGGGAACCGGCCAGTCGTAGAAGACGGCGCCCTTTTCCTCCAGCGTTTTTGCCGTGTGCTTTTTCAGGATGACGAAAAGTTCGTTTGATCCGCTTGGCCAGGCAAGCCGGGCGCTGTTCGATCCCTTGATGCCTTCGGCCAGCCGGTTCGCCATGCCGTTGGCGTGGCGGGCGAGATCGAGCCAGAGGCCACCTTCGAGATAGGCATCGAACTGGGCAGCAATGAAGCGGGATTTCGAGAAGAGTTGGGCTGAACGCTTGCGCAGGTAGTGCATCTGCTGGGCCTTGGCGGGGTCGAACATAATGAGCGCCTCTGCACACCAGCAGCCGTTCTTGGTGCCGCCGAAGGACAGGAGATCGACGCCGCGTTTCCAGGTCATCTCGGCTGGTGTGGTGCCGAGGCCGACGAGGGCGTTGGCGAAGCGGGCGCCGTCCATGTGCAGCGGCAGATGGTATTTCCGGGCAATCGCCGCGATCCTGTCGATTTCATCAAGGCCATAGACCGTGCCGGCTTCGGTTGCCTGCGTCATCGTGATTGCCATCGGCTGCCCGCCATGGACGAAGCCGGGCGGAAAGCGCTTGATTTCGGTTTCCAGTTTCAACGGGTCCATTTTCCCGAGTAGGCCATCGACGGATGCCATCCGGCTGCCATGGGAGAAGAATTCCGGGGCGCCGCATTCGTCGACATTCACATGCGCCTCGCGGTGGCAGAACACATGGCCGCCGGGGCGGTTGGCACTGGCAAGCGCCAGCGAATTGGCCGCCGTTCCGGTTGCGACGAAGAAGACGGCGACGTCGCGTTCGAACACTTCGGAAAGCTTCTTCTCCACCTTCCTGTCGAGATCGCTGGTGCCATATGCGGAGGCAAAACCGCCGGCGGTCTTGACGAGGCTTTCGGCAATCACGGAGTGGGCGCCCGCCCAGTTGTCGGAGGAGAAAATCATTGAAGCGGGTCCTGTATTGTCCGGAGCGACGCTCCGACTGACTGTTTGTGACAGACCTTAAGGATGCTGTGGCCGCAATCAATCGGGAACTGGCCGGATAAGGACAATGTCAGACCAGTTTGAAACCAAATCGAAGAAAATGGCCAGTTGAAGAAAGAAAATTACAAAATTGCGAAATTAATCGCAATGTTCGGTAAAATCTCCTCGAATATTTTGTATTAGTGGTCTTGCGGTCCAAGGGGGTTTCTGGCATAGAGCCTATGAAATAGGACAGCAAGCCTGTCCTATTTCGGTCTCAAGACCGGAAAGACGCCGGGCAGCCCCCACAAAGCGGGGTTCCGGCCGACGATTGCCAACCGCGCCGGGCGCTCAAAGCCCGTGCTGACGCAGCAATCGCGATGGTCGCGGATATTCTGTGCCTGATGCAGTAAATGCTTCATTTGCGACCGGATCAGGATCATGCAACGATAATGCCGGTGCCGGCCGGAACGGGGTTCTTGCCCGCGAAAGCCTGCCTGGACTGCGGAAATGCCCGGTGTCAATCGGGTTAACAGGAGGGAAGACGATGACGGACTTTACGCCATCCACCGAAACTGGACTCAACAGTGCGCGCCACACGGCGACGGTTGAGAAAAACACCGCATTCCCATCCGGCCTGCCGAAAAAACAGGGTCTTTACGACCCGAAGAACGAGCATGACGCCTGCGGCGTCGGCTTCGTCGCGCATATGAAGGGCCAGAAGTCGCACCAGATCGTCAAGGATGGCCTGTTCATCCTGGAAAACCTGACGCATCGCGGCGCTGTCGGTGCTGACCCGCTGATGGGCGACGGCGCGGGCATTCTCGTGCAGATTCCCGACCGCTTCTTCCGCGAGGAGATGGCGGCGCAGGGCGTCACTTTGCCAAAGGCCGGCGATTATGCTGTCGGCTATCTCTTCATGCCGCAGGAAGAGGCGCAGATCGCCCATTTCAAGCAGGTGATTGCCGATGTCGTCGCCGAAGAGGGGCAGACCCTGCTCGGCTTCCGCGAAGTGCCGGTCGACAATGCCTCGCTCTCCAAGGCGCCGGAAATCGCCGCCACCGAGCCGTATCATGTGCAGATGTTCATCGGCGCCGGACGCGATGCCGCGACCAATGCCGAGTTCGAACGCCGCCTGTTCACCCTGCGCAAGGTGATCTCCAACCGAATCTATGATGCCTTCGAAGGTGCCGAGACCGGTTTCTATCCGGTGTCGCTGTCATCGAAGACCATCGTCTACAAGGGCATGTTCCTTGCCTATCAGGTCGCGGCCTATTTCAAGGATCTGGCCGACCCGCGCTTTGAATCGGCGGTGGCGCTGGTTCACCAGCGGTTCTCGACCAACACCTTCCCGTCATGGAAGCTGGCGCATCCCTACCGCATGGTTGCCCATAACGGCGAAATCAACACGCTTCGCGCCAACGTCAACTGGATGGCCGCACGCCAGGCATCGGTGTCTTCGCCGCTGTTTGGCGCCGATATCTCCAAGCTCTGGCCGATCTCCTATGAAGGCCAGTCGGATACGGCCTGTTTCGATAACGCGCTCGAATTCCTCGTGCAGGGCGGTTATCCGCTGTCGCATGCCGTGATGATGCTGATCCCGGAAGCCTGGGCAGGCAACCAACTGATGGCGGCCGAACGCAAGGCGTTCTACGAGTATCATGCTGCCCTGATGGAGCCGTGGGACGGTCCGGCTGCCGTCTGCTTTACCGACGGAAAGCAGATTGGCGCGACGCTCGACCGCAACGGCCTGCGCCCGGCGCGCTATCTCGTCACCGACGACGACCGCGTCATCCTGGCGTCCGAAGCCGGCACCCTGCCGGTGAAAGAAGAGAGCATCATCAAGAAGTGGCGCCTGCAGCCGGGCAAGATGCTCTTGATCGACATGGAAGAGGGCCGGATCATTTCCGACGAGGAGGTGAAGTCGAACCTTGCCAACCAGCACCCTTACCGCCAGTGGCTGGACAACACCCAGTTGATCCTCGAAGAGTTGAAGCCGGTGGAACCCCGGGCGCTGCGCCGCGACGTGTCGCTGCTCGATCGCCAGCAGGCGTTCGGCTACACCCAGGAAGACACCAAGATCCTGATGTCGCCGATGGCGACAACCGGCCAGGAAGCGATCGGCTCGATGGGGACCGATACGCCGATCTCGGCGATGTCAGACAAGACCAAGCTGCTTTATACCTATTTCAAGCAGAACTTCGCGCAGGTCACCAACCCGCCGATCGACCCGATCCGCGAAGAGCTGGTGATGAGCCTCGTCTCGTTCATCGGCCCGCGTCCGAACCTGCTCGATCATGCCGGCATGGCCCATGCCAAGCGGCTGGAAGTGCGTCAGCCTATCCTGACCAATGGCGATCTCGAAAAGATCCGCTCGATCGGCCATACGGAAGACCGTTTCGACACCAAGACGCTCGACTTTACCTATGATGTCGCACGCGGCGCCGAAGGCATGCCGGAAATCCTCGACCGCCTTTGCGAACGGGCGGAAGCGGCGGTCAAGGGCGGCTACAACATCATCGTGCTGTCCGACCGGCAGATCGGTCCGGATCGCCTGGCGATCCCGGCCCTGCTTGCAACGGCCGCCGTGCACCATCACCTGATCCGCAAGGGGCTTCGCACCTCCGTCGGTCTCGTCGTCGAGAGCGGCGAGCCGCGCGAAGTGCACCATTTCTGCCTGCTGGCGGGCTATGGCGCCGAAGCGATCAACCCCTATCTCGCCTTCGATACGCTGACCGACATGCACAAGCGCGGCGAGTTCCCGAAGGAAGTCGACGGCAGCGAAATCGTCTATCGCTACATCAAGGCGGTCGGAAAGGGCATCCTCAAGGTCATGTCCAAGATGGGCATCTCGACCTACCAGTCCTACTGCGGCGGCCAGATCTTCGACGCCGTCGGCCTGCAGTCGGAGCTTGTCGATCGCTATTTCTTCGGCACTGCGACACAGATCGAAGGCATTGGCCTGGAGGAAATTGCGCGCGAAACCTTCAACCGCCACCAGGCGGCCTTCGGTTCCGACCCGATCCTCAAGAACACGCTGGAAATCGGCGGCGAATATGCCTACCGCATGCGCGGCGAAGGCCATGCCTGGTCACCGGATGCGGTTGCCTCGCTGCAGCATGCCGTTCGTGGCAATGCGGTGGATCGCTACCGCGAATTCGCCGAGATGGTGAATGGCGAAGCACTGCGGATGAACACCATCCGCGGCCTATTCTCTGTCAGGCAAGCAGACGCGATCGGCCGCAAGCCGATCTCCATCGATGAGGTGGAACCCGCCGCCGACATCGTCAAGCGTTTCTCGACCGGAGCCATGTCCTTCGGCTCGATCAGCCGCGAGGCGCATACGACGCTGGCGGTCGCGATGAACAGTATCGGCGGCAAGTCCAACACCGGTGAGGGTGGCGAGGAGAGCGACCGCTATTTCCCGCTCTATGACGGTTCGCCGAACCCCGAGCGTTCCGCCATCAAGCAGGTGGCGTCCGGCCGCTTCGGCGTCACGACCGAATACCTGGTCAATGCCGACATGCTGCAGATCAAGGTGGCGCAGGGTGCCAAGCCCGGCGAGGGTGGCCAGCTGCCCGGCCACAAGGTGGATGCGACGGTCGCCAAGACCCGGCATTCGACCCCGGGCGTCGGCCTGATCTCGCCGCCGCCGCACCACGACATCTATTCGATCGAGGATCTGGCACAGCTGATCTACGACCTGAAGAACGTCAACCCGGCCGCGGACGTTTCCGTCAAGCTCGTCTCCGAAGTCGGCGTCGGCACGGTTGCCGCCGGCGTCGCCAAGGCGCGTGCCGACCACATCACCATCTCCGGCTATGACGGCGGCACGGGTGCTTCGCCGCTGACCTCGCTGAAGCATGCCGGCTCTCCCTGGGAAATCGGTCTTGCCGAAACCCATCAGACGCTGGTGCTGAACGGGCTTCGCTCGCGTATCGCCTTGCAGGTCGACGGCGGACTGAAGACCGGCCGCGACGTCATCATCGGCGCGCTGCTCGGAGCCGACGAGTTCGGCTTCTCGACCGCGCCGCTGATTGCCGCCGGCTGTATCATGATGCGCAAGTGCCACCTCAACACCTGTCCGGTGGGCGTGGCGACGCAGGACCCGGTTCTGCGCAAGCGCTTCAAGGGTGCGCCGGAGCATGTGGTCAACTACTTCTTCTTCGTTGCCGAAGAAGTGCGCGAAATCCTCGCGTCGCTCGGCTTTGCCAGGTTCGACGACATCATCGGCCTTTCCGAACTGCTCGAAAAGGACGCGATGATCTCGCACTGGAAGGCCAACGGTCTCGATTTCAGCCGCATCTTCCACAAGGTCGATGCGCCGAAGGAAAAGACCTACTGGACGGAGAAGCAGAACCACCCGATCCACGACATCCTCGACCGCAAGCTGATCGAGGCGGCAAAGCCTGCTCTTGAACAGAAGACCCCTGTCACGATCGAGGTCGATATCAAGAACGTCGATCGTTCGGCCGGTGCGATGCTCTCGGGGGAAGTCGCCAAGCGTTATCGCCACAAGGGTCTGAAGGACGACACGATCACGGTGAAGCTGCGCGGCACGGCGGGCCAGTCCTTTGGCGCGTTTCTTGCCCGGGGGATCACGTTCGAACTGATCGGCGACGGCAACGACTATGTCGGCAAGGGACTTTCGGGTGGCCGCATCGTCGTGCGCCCGCCGGAAAATTCGAAGATCGTCGCCGCCAAGTCGATCGTCGTCGGCAACACGGTGCTCTACGGCGCGATCTCGGGCGAATGCTACTTCAACGGCGTCGCCGGTGAACGCTTTGCAGTGCGCAACTCCGGCGCCATCGCGGTTGTCGAAGGCGTGGGCGACCACGGCTGCGAATACATGACCGGCGGTGTGGTCGTTGTGCTCGGAGAGACGGGACGCAACTTCGCAGCCGGCATGTCGGGCGGCGTCGCCTATGTGCTGGACGAAAGTGAAGATTTCGCCAAGCGCTGCAACATGGCCATGGTCGAGCTCGAGCCGGTTCCGGAAGAGGACGACATGCTGGAGAAGCTGCATCATCACGGCGGCGACCTCATGCACAAGGGCCGCGTGGACATCTCCGGCGACATGACGCGCCACGATGACGAGCGGCTCTACCAGCTGATCTCGAACCATCTGCACTACACCGGCTCGCCGCGTGCCAAGGAAATCCTCGACCACTGGGTCGAGTTCCGGCCGAAATTCCGCAAGGTCATGCCGGTCGAATACCGGCGTGCACTGGAGGAAATGGAGCGCATGCGGATGGGCATCGCAGCGGAGTAATGCCGCGTGGCGCTGTCATTCATCGGGTGATTTCGGCGGGTGTCGCGGTCGCTGTTGCGGCGATCGCGTTCATGGTGAACGACGAGATCAATATGGAATTCATCGTGCTGGGGGCGCTGATCGGCTTCGCCTACTGGTACTGGGGTCCCGCGTGGCCTCCTCTATGATATAAGGGACGAAACATGGGTAAGGTTACAGGTTTCATGGAAATCGACCGGCAACTGGCGAAGTATCAGCCGGCGTCGGATCGCATTCGGCATTTCCGCGAATTCACGATCCCGATGTCGGACCCGGAAGTACAGAAACAGGCCGCGCGCTGCATGGACTGTGGCATCCCCTATTGCCACGGCCCGACCGGCTGCCCGGTGCACAACCAGATCCCCGACTGGAACGATCTCGTCTATAACGGCAACTGGGACGAGGCGATCCGCAACCTGCACTCGACCAACAACTTCCCGGAATTCACCGGCCGTATCTGCCCGGCTCCTTGCGAGGAGGCTTGCACGCTGAACCTCGAGGACGCGCCGGTCGCGATCAAGACCGTCGAGCAGGCAATCGCCGACAAGGCCTATGAAATGGGCTACATCGTGCCGCAGCCGGCCGTTACCAAGACTGGCAAGAAAGTCGCGATCATCGGTTCGGGACCTGCCGGCATGGCAGCGGCGCAGCAGCTTGCGCGTGCCGGCCACGAGGTCCATGTGTTCGAGCGCGAGAGCAAGCCGGGCGGCCTGCTGCGCTACGGCATTCCGGACTTCAAGATGGAGAAGAACTTCATCGACCGCCGTGTCGACCAGATGCGCGGCGAAGGCGTCACCTTCCATTGCGGCGTCAATGTCGGCGTGGACAAGACCGTTGACGGCCTGATCGAAGAGCATGATGCGGTGATCTATTGCGGCGGTTCCGAGACGCCGCGCGACGCCGGTATTCCGGGTGTCGATTTCGCCGGCGTACATGACGCCATGCCCTATCTCGTCCAGCAGAACCGCCGCGTCGGCCGCGAGAACATCGACAGCGTCGGCTGGCCGTCGGACCCGATCCTGGCGGGCGGCAAGCATGTCGTCGTCGTCGGTGGTGGTGATACCGCATCCGACTGCGTCGGCACCGCGTTCCGTCAGGGCGCCGTCAAGGTGACCCAGCTCGACATCCGCCCGATGCCGCCTGAAAAGGAAGACAAGCTCGCCGTCTGGCCGTTCTGGGCAACGAAGATGCGTACCTCGTCCTCCCAGGCTGAAGGTGCTGTGCGCGAGTTCCAGGTGGCGACGCTCGAATTCGTCGGCGAAGACGGCATGCTGACCGGTGTCAAATGCTGTCAGGTCGATGAGCGCCGCAAGCCGATCGCCGGAACCGAATTCGTCATCAAGGCGGACCTTGCCTTCATCGCCATCGGCTTCAGCGGTCCGTTCACCGACAGCGTGCTGAAGGATCTCGGCGACAAGCTGACGATCAACACCGACCGCCGCGGCTCGACCAATGTCGTCGCCAACGACAAGGACTACCGCACCTCGATCGACAAGCTCTGGGTCGCGGGCGACGTGCGCCGCGGCCAGTCGCTGGTCGTCTGGGCGATCCGCGAGGGCCGCCAGGCAGCGCGTGCAGTCGATGAGGCGCTGATGGGCTCGACTGTCCTGCCGCGGTAAGGCAAGGACTGACGATCAAATCCGGTTCTGATGTGGGGGCTCCGCACGATGCGGGGCCCTTCTGCATTCGCGGCAAGAAACTCTAACTCGCAAAGGCGAGAAGATTTCCGTCGGGGTCGCGCACGATGAACGTTTTTGCGCCCCAGGGCTCCTGCCGCAACAACTGGTGAAAGGTGGCGCCGGACGCCTGAAACTCTTCGAACAGCGGTGCGGCATCTTCCAGCGTGACCGTCGCCGACAGGGCGTCGGGCTGGCTTTGTCGGAAGCGATCGTCGAAGGCGGGGCTATCGGTGTGCCGCAGGTTCAGCCGCACGGTGTCGCGTTGAACCTGGGCGTAGAAGGGCGGGCCGCCATAGAGGAAGACGGTCTGGAAGCCGAGTTTATCGGCGTAAAAATCACAGGCTGCATTGATATCCGAGACGAACAGTTGCGGCTCGACCGCAGCAAGAACGGGTTTTGCGGTCACCGCGTCGGCTCCCCTCAGCCACTCAATTCCGGATCACCGGATTGCTGATCACCGTTTCCGGTTTTGCCAGCCGGAAATCATCCACCCGGCCAGCCGGTGCTACGGCGATTTCGCCTTTCTCCACCAGGCGATCGCGCGGGCTCTTGCCGTTGCTGGCGAGCGTCGCCGTCCCGCCGAGAAGGCTCGAACCACCATCGAGATTGGGATCGTCGAGGCTGATAGGCTGGGTCTGGATGATGTCTTCGTTGGCGGTAGGCGCAGCCACGACGAGGTCTTTCATTCCGTCGGCACCGGGAATGTCTTGCGTGGAGGCGGCGGCGTCACCCAGAAGCTTGCGGATATCCTTCTCGACATAGAAGGCGAGCTTGCGCTTGCCGGCCTTGGTCAGGTTGATGCCATCCGATCCGCGCAGGCGAACCTGCTGGCCGTTGATGTCCGAGCCGGTCATGACGAATTTTCCATTCTCGTCGACGAAGCCGTCCCAGATATCGACGAAGGTGCCGCCGACCTTTTCCGTCTCGGTGCGGAAGATGCCGTTGAGCGTCACCATGTCGGCGGTCATCGACGTCGACTGGAAGGGAGGCATGCCGACCCACAGGAGCGGTATCTTCTCGCTGCGGGCAAGGGCGGCAAAGGCGCCGGTGCGGCGGGTATATTCCGCAAGCCAGCGGTCGGTGCGGAATTTTTCCTTTTCCCCGTCGATCGACATCTGCTGGCGCTCATTGGCGCCGAGGCTGACGATGATGACAGAGGGCTTCACCTCGGCGACATAGGCCGGCAGGTTTTCCGGCCAGTTGAAATAGTCGTCGCGCACCAGGCCGGACGAGCCGTTGGCGCGGGTTTCGATGATGATGCCGGGTGTCGTCTCGAATGCCGTCTTCAGGCCATCGCCGATACTGCCGGCGACAAAGTCGCCGACGACGAGCACCTTCTTGGCGTCCGGAAGTTTCTCGACCACGACGGGAGCCGGTTCGGCCGGAGCGGGCTTGGCCTTTTGCTTGGCCTTTTTTGGCTTCTGGCGCTGCTGTTGGGGCTGCCGCTGCCGCGGCTCGTAGATGGGAACATCCTCATCGACCGGAGGCTGCCGTCGCCGGCCGAAACCGAACAGCATGTCGAGGATCGACCGGCGCTCCTGGGCTCCTGCCTGGCGCGGTGGCTCCATCACGAACGCCGTGATGCCGATCGCAAAGACGATCAGGCCGTGAAGCAGCCAGTGGAGGCCAATCCTGTTGCTGTTGTTGCCGCTCATGCCACTGTCCCGCATGTCTTTGCCCGTGAAGTCTAGTGCGTTTCTCCGCAAGCGCGCAACGCCTCTCTTTCGAAAGGCGTTGCGATCAAAGATGCATCTGGAATGCGCCGTAATTGCGAGCGCTAGTTGCGCAGCGCCTTCAGCAGGTGCTGCGTCGGCTCGCCGTCGGGTGCAAGGCCATTACGGTTCTGGAAGGCCTGGATGGCAGCCTTGGAGCCGGAGCCGAAATTGCCGTCGACCTCGCCGTCATAATAGCCGAGTTCCTTCAGGCGGGACTGCAGCTCGAACTTCTGCTTGATGTCGAGCGACCCGTCTGGACGGCTCCAGGCCTGCTGCATGCCGCCATAACCGGCAATCTCGTCGGCGAGCAGGCCGACGCCGAGCGCGTAGGAGTCGGACGCGTTGTAGCGCTTGAGGACGAAGAAGTTCTTGGTCATCAGGAAGCCGGGGCTGCCGGCACCGCCCGGCATCTTCAACTCGGCGCGCTGGTCCGTATTGCGAAAACCCTTGCCGTTCGGGCGCGTGAAGCCGAGCGCCTCCCACTGGGCGAGCGTCTTCGTCTGGCCGGCATACTGGCCGGCATTGCGCGGAGGTGCGACTTCATAACCCCAGGTCTGGCCCGGTTGCCAGCCGTTCTTCTTCAGGAGATTGGCGGCCGTCGCCAGAGCGTCCGGTACCGAACTCCAGATATCCTTGTGGCCGTTGCCGTCGGCATCGATGGCATAGAGCAGATAGCTGGTCGGGATGAATTGTGTGTGTCCCATGGCACCGGCCCAGGAACCGTTCAATTCGCGCGGGCTGATATCGCCGTTCTGCAGGATCTTCAGCGCTGCGATCAGCTGGGTCTTGGCATATTTGGCCCGCTTTGGATCGGCATAGGCAAGGGTTGCCAGCGCGCGCGGCACGTAGTGCAGCCGCTCGTCCTTCTCCAGCACGGCGCCGTAGTTGGATTCCATCGACCAGATCGCCAGAAGGATAGTCTTGTCGATGCCGAAATGGCGCTCAAGGGAGGCAAGCGTGCGGCCGTGCTTGACCGCCATCTCCTGTCCGATCTTGCGCGTGTACGGGTTGACGCGGCTGTCGATATATTCCCAGATCTTGTGCTTGAATTCAGGCTGATAGCGTGCTTTCTCAAGCACGTCCGGATCGGGCGATTTCACCCCGGCGAAAGCCTGGCGATAGGTGGCCTTGGTGATCCCGCTCTTTGCCGCCGTGGCATAGAAGCTGTTGATCCAGGTCTCGAAACCGGCGTCGGCGGAAGCTGGCGAAGCAAACAGGGTTGCGGCTGTCATGAACGCGGCGGCGGCACGGCAAAGGAGGGTGTTGCGGTTCTTTGTCATCAGCTGTCGTTTCCGTTGGTCAGCGCACCACTCCATCTTCAGCCAGGATCTGCCTTCAGCAGAGATCGGCGACGCGCAAATTACAGTCTTAGAGCCAGCTTCACGCACCGGTTCGGTGCGTGTGGTTCCATTTTCGGGCCGTTCAGCCAAAAGGCAACTGCCAGAGTGGGAATCTTACGAAAATGAAGTCAACAAATTCTTTACCATGAATAGCCGAGGCGGTCCTCTTTTGCAAAAAAATAGCAATTTGCCGCTTAATCCCTATTGATACCAAATTGTCCCATTTAAAATCACGGTATTGTGATCCTGGAGATGTCAATGACTGACAAGCGTAAAGTTCGTAAGGCCGTGTTTCCCGTGGCCGGTCTTGGAACCCGGTTCCTGCCCGCCACAAAGGCCGTTCCCAAGGAAATGCTCACCGTCGTCGACAGACCGGTGATCCAGTATGTGGTGGACGAGGCGCTGGATGCGGGCATCGAGCACCTGATTTTCGTGACCGGCCGCAGCAAGGCGGTGATCGAGGACTATTTCGATATCCAGGTCGAACTGGAGCAGACGCTGCGCGAGCGCAACAAGAAGGCGGAACTGACCCTCCTTGAAGAGATTCTTCCCGTTGCCGGAAGCACCAGTTTCACCCGCCAGCAGTCGCCGCTCGGTCTCGGCCACGCGGTCTGGTGTGCGCGCGAACTTGTCGGCAATGAGCCCTTCGCGCTGCTTCTGCCGGACATGATCATGCAGGCCGAAAAGGGCTGCCTCAAGGGCATGGTCGAACTTTACGAGCAGAGCGGCGGCAATGTCATCGCCGTCGAGGAATGCGCCCCGGACCAAGCCCATAAATACGGCATCGTCGGTGCCGGCGAGAAGGTTGGCGATGGCTTCAAGATCACCAAGATGGTCGAGAAGCCGGCGCCCGGCACCGCACCGTCCAACTTCTTCATCAACGGCCGTTACATCCTCCAGCCGGAAATCTTCGATATCCTTTCGACGCAGGAGCGTGGCGCGGGCAACGAGATCCAGTTGACCGACGGCATGCTGAAGCTTGCCCAGACGCAGGAATTTGCCGGCTACCACTTCCGCGGCAATACCTATGACTGCGGCATGAAGGAGGGTTTCATCCTGGCAAACGTCGCCTTCGCGCTGGCGCGGGCCGATATTCGGCCGGGCGTGGAAGGTCCTTTGAAGACGCTGTTGCAGGGCCTGAAGTAGAAATTACGGCCAAGACGATAAAGAAATCCGCTGGCGAAAATCGCCGGCGGATTTTTGCGTTCAGCGCCGCAGCGTCAGGCCGACGCCAACGCGTGCGACATCGGTCGACGGGCCGGTATCCTGCGTGGTGCGCTCGTAGCTGACATCGCCGGTCAGCGCCAGGTAGCGGTTGATATCCCAGGTAAGGCCGGCCCCGGCGAGCCACACTCTCTGGTCTTCCGAGATGCTGCCGGACGGATAGTTGCGGAAGGTCAGGCTGTTCGACAGGCGCGCGACCAGGTTGGAGCGCAGTTCATGCGTCGCCATGCTGCTCAGCGTATAGGCAAGCGCGCCGCTGTCGCCGGGCGTGGTCGACGGTTCGATACCGGTCGAGATGCCATAGGCCACGTTGGTGCCGCGCTGCGGCGACCAGTTGAGCAGGCCGTCGATGGTAAAGCCGCTCAGATTGTCGAGGCGATTGTCGTCGAAGCGGTAGGTTTGATAGCCGAGCGCGACTTCACCGTTGAACTTTTCGCCAAGATCGACCTCGACACCGGCCCGGCCGCCATAGCTGTCATAGGATCGCTCGAAGCCGAACGTGTCTTTGCGCAGATCGTAGATCGATTTTCCGGCGGACGCTTCGATGAAGGGAATGAGCGCCGGGGAAAGGTCGTAGCCGACGCGCACGGTAACGGCGCCCGCATTGCGGTTTCTGTCCTTGAGCGACAGGGTGCTGCCGTCGCTGAGGTCGACACTGCCATAGACGTAACGGTCGAAATCCACCTTGGCGGAGCCGCGCAGGATGCCGAAGTCATGTTCGATGCCGGCGCCCAGCGTATATTGATCGATGCCCGACTGGGTGCTCGCGCCGGAGACGGCGTTCGGATCGCTCGAATCCTCGCGCTCGAAATGGTAGCCGGCCTTCAACGTTCCGGTGGTGTCGCGGCCGATGTCGAGGCGCAGTGCTGCCTCGATGTCGGCAGTCGGCTCGGTCTCGCCGGAACCGGAGACATTGCGCTGCCACGTGCCTTCACCGGTTACCGTCAACTGGTGGCGCGACCAGTCTGACGTCAGCGTACCTTTCAGGCCGGTCTCGAGATAGCTGCGGCTTTCCTTCGAGCCACCCGTCTTGGTGCTTTCGAAGTTGTAGCTCTGGCCAAGCGTCGGCTTCAGGGTGAAGGTGCCAAGGCGAATGCCCGGCGCATCGTTGCGTTCGAGATCAAATTGCGACCGCAGGCCATCGACCGTGTTCTCGCGCAGATTGGTGCGGGCCATGTCCTCGTCGATCGTCGGATCATTGAGCAGGGGCTCGCCGATATCGGTGCTGATCGAACCGGTGGTGAGGGCGTCGGGGCTGGCTGCGGCGGCGGCATTGGCGGCAGCAATTGGCGAGGCGCCGGTTGCGGAGGTCGCGGTTTCTCCGGTGGCCGTCGAGCCGGTGCCGTCTGGTGTCGGTTGGACTGCCTGGGCGGACGCGGCGGAGGGCGACAGCAACGTGCATCCGGCAAGAAGCAACAGTGCGGCAGCCGCCGGGCGCGGGACGCAAGTCCTCTTCGTGCGTGGAAAGAATGGCGTCATCTGCCGAATGCCCGGAAATCCGTTTACCAGTGTTGAGCAACCGTAAACGGATGTGGTTAACCATTCCTTTCCGAAACGGCTTCCGGCTTTAAAATCAGGCGCTTTCGACTGTCAGCCGGCCACCGCTGCTGCCAACGACTTTGACGCGGCTGCCCGCCGGCAGGTCTGGCCCATTGACGGTCCAGGTCGTGTCGTCGAGCCGGATACGACCGCGGCCTTCGGCAATCGGGTGCTCGAGCACCGCGGTGCGGCCGATCAGGCGGGCGCCGCGCTGGTTGAGGAGCGGCTCGTCCGACGTGTCGGTGGAGCGGGCAAGCAGGCGACGCCCGACGAAGACCGCGACGACGGAAAGGATGGCGAAGAATACGAGCTGCGCCTGCCAGACCCAGAAGCCAACCTCCCAGAGCAGCAGGGAGACGACACCGGTCAGAATGGCTGCGATGCCGATCCAGACGAGGAAGACACCGGGGGCGACGACTTCGGCTGCGAGCAGCGCGAGACCCAGAACCCACCAACTCCAGGGACCCAATTCAAGGATGATGCGCTCGATCATGGATCAGCTTTCCTGCCGGCTCGTATCGAAAGGGTTGCGCACGGGGCTGGTGCGCGGTGTCGCCTGCCGCGCGGGTGCGGGCGAATTGCCGCCATCGCCGAACACCTCTCTTGCGATCGCGCCGATGCCGCCGAGCGAGCCGATCAGCGAGGAGGCCTCCATCGGCATCAGCACGATCTTCGAGTTGGGTGCGGTGCCGATCGAGGCCATGGCCTCGGTGTATTTCTGTGCAACGAAGTAGTTGATCGCCTGCACGTCGCCGGCTGCGATCGCTTCCGAGACCATCTTGGTGGCCTTGGCTTCGGCCTCCGCCAGACGTTCCCGCGCCTCGGCGTCGCGGAAGGCTGCCTCGCGCTGGCCTTCGGCCTGCAGGATCGCCGACTGCTTGGCGCCCTCGGCGCGCAGGATCTGCGCATTGCGCGAGCCTTCGGCCTCCAGCACCTGTGCGCGCTTCTCGCGCTCGGCCTTCATCTGGCGTGCCATGGCATCGACCAGATCCTTCGGCGGCTGGATGTCCTTGATCTCGACGCGGGTGACCTTGATGCCCCAGGGGCCGACAGCTTCGTCGACCACGCGCAACAGCTTGTCGTTGATGGTTTCGCGATTCGATAGCAGTTCGTCGAGATCCATCGAACCCATCACCGAGCGGATATTGGTCATCGTCAGGTTGAGGATGGCACTCTGCAGGTCGGAGACCTGATAGGCGGCTTCGGCGGCATTCAGCACCTGGTAGAAGGCGACCGCATCGGCAGCACAGCTCGCATTGTCGCGGGTGATGACCTCCTGCGTCGGCACGTCGAGCACCTGCTCCATGACGTTCATCCGAGCGCCGATGCCGTCAATGAAGGGAATGATGATGTTCAGGCCCGGCTCAAGGGTTTTGGTGTATCGGCCGAAACGCTCGACAGTGTAGCGATAGCCTTGCGGGACGGTTTTCACCCCTTTGAAAATGACCAGAACAGCAAGGACCACGAGTACGATGACGGCGATATCCAGTCCGGCCAAAGGCATAGGGTGTTTCTCCTGTTGGGTGCATTCCGTCGTCGGCGCACTCTAGGACAAGACGTGGCAGTTCGCTGCCTTATTTGCAAGGACTGCGAGAATTTCTCACCCTCAAGGGGAGGGCACTATGCCCAGCCCATCAACTCCCGCCGCACCACATGCTCCAGCACGCGCATGCCGTCCTCGCCGTCGTTGAGACAGGGGATATGCGTGAACTTCTCGCCGCCTGAATGATGGAAACTTTCGGCCGCCTGTTCGGCGATCTCTTCCAGTGTTTCCAGGCAATCCGAGACGAAGCCGGGATTGATGACGGCGATGCGCTTGACGCCTTCCTTGCCGAGTTTCTCGACCGTCTTGTCGGTGTAAGGCTGAAGCCATTCCTCCGGCCCGAAGCGGGACTGGAAGGTGACCTGCAGCTTTTCCTGTGACCAGCCGAGTTTTTCGCGCAGGAGGCGCGCTGTCTTCTGACAGTGACAGTAATAAGGATCGCCCTTGTCGAAATAGGATTGCGGGATGCCGTGGAAGGAGGCGAGTACGACCTCCGGCTCCCAGTCGAGCGTGGCAAGGTGGCTAGGGATCGAATTGGCCAGGGCTTCAATATAGACGGGGTCGTCGTGGTAGGGGGCAACAGTGCGCAGGGCCGGCTGCCAGCGCATCTTGAGCAGCGCCTTGAAGGCCTCGTCGTTGACGGTCGCCGTCGTTGCGGCCGCATATTGCGGATAGAGCGGGAAGACGAGGATCTTTTCGCAGCCGTCCTTCTGCAATTCATCCATCTTCGAACGGATCGACGGCTGTCCGTAGCGCATCGCCCAATCGACCCGGACATTGGGAAGATCGACGAAGGACTTCGCCATCGTCTCCGCCTGGTTGCGGGTATAGGTGCGCAGGTAGCTTTCGTTCAGCTCCTTGTTCCAGATTGTCTCATAGGCCTTGCCGACCTTGGCGGGTCTTGTGTTCAAGACGATACCGAAGAGGATCGGGTACCAGAAGAAGGGCGACCACTCGATCACCCGCCGGTCCATCAGGAATTCCTTCAGGTAACGCCGCATCGACACCTTGTCAGTGCCGTCCGGCGTGCCGAGATTGACCAAAAGCACGCCCACTTTGCCAGACTTGACGGGCGGGTGTTTTAGGGCGGTCATCGTGGTGGTCATGAGCATATCCTGCATGTGAAGGGTGGATGCCCCTTATACGCAAAAGGCTCCCTCATAGTTCTTGCCGTTCTTAAAAAGAAAAACCGGCCCGGGAAAGCCCGGACCGGTTCTGTCACAAGAGACATATTGTCTTACTTGGCCGGAATCGTCAGCTCAGTGCCGATTTCCAGCCGTCTCGGAGCCGGATTGCCATTGGCTTCGGCGATCTTCTTCCACAACTCGGCATCGCCATAGACGGCCTTCGCCAGATCCCAGAGCGTATCGCCGCGGACAATGACGTGTTTGGCCTCGGTCGTTGCCGCTGCTTCTGCAGCCGGCTTGGTTTCCGGCGTCGCCGTCTCGGTTTTGGTAGCCGCCTGGTCGGCAGGCTTCACCTCCGGCGTCACGGTTTTGGCGGCGGTGTCGGTGCTTTCCTGAGCCGAGGGCTGGGTCTCCGTCGCTGCGGCGATCTCCGTGATGCGGCCGTCGGTCATCGGCTTGTAGGGATTGTTCGCCGTCAGATAGTCGGCGAGAACCGTCTCGAGGCCCGGACCGTAGTCATAGGCGTTTTCGGCCTTGGTCTTGAAGACGCTGTAGCCGTCGCCGCCATTGCGCATGAAGTTGTTTGACACGACATTGTAGGTCTTGGCCGGATCGAGCGCGACGAAGGCGTCGCCTTCCTTGACCTCGACATTCGAGACTCGGCTGCTGGCAGGCTTCGACTTGTCGAAGGCATATTTCATGCCTGCTACCTGCGGGAAGCGGCCGCCGCCTTCCTCGATCTGACTCACGCCGTTTTCAAGGGCCGCGGTGATGTCGGCGCCCTTGATCTGAAAGGTTGCAACGGTGTTCTGGAACGGCAGGACCGTGATCGCCTCGCCCATCGAGACATCGCCGGCGTCGATCGAGGCGCGCAGGCCGCCGCCATTGGTGATGGCGATGGTCACGCCCTGGCCCTTGACGCGGTCGAGCATGGCGTCGGCCACGAGGTCGCCCATCTGGCATTCCCTGGCGCGGCAGGATTCACGCGATCCGTCGATCGGCGCATCGGTCTTGCCGATGATCTTGGTCTTCAGTTCGTCGATCGGCTTTGCCATTTCCTTGACCCGGGCAAGCACGGCTTCGTCGGGCTTGAACGACGAATCGATCAGGATCGGATCACCCTTGGCAGACTTGACCACGCCGTTGTCGTCGAAGGTGACAACGAGATCGCCGAGATATTTGCTGTAGGAGCCTGCCTGCACGACCGGCACCTTATAGCCTCCGGGATTGTCCGCCATCGTCGGATAGGGGCCTTCCGCCTTCTCGTCGGTGTTGGACAGGAGGCTGTGGGAATGGCCGCCGACGACCACGTCGACATCAGGGATTTTTGCGATGATGGCAAGTTCGCGCGGATAGCCGATATGGGTGAGCGCGATGATCTTGTTGACACCTTGCTTTTTCAGATCCTGCACGGCGGTGCTGATCGTATCGACGTCGACGCCGATCAGCACATCGTCGCCCGGTGAGGAGATTTCGGTCGTGTCGTTGGTAACGGCGCCGACGATGCCGATCTTCTGGCCGCCGACATCAAGTACCAGCGAGGGCTTGATGCGATCGATCAGCTTCGACTTGTAGCCGGCAAGCACGTTGGAGGAGAGAACCGGGAAAGTGACCTTGTCTAGGAAGGTGACCAGCCCGTCTTCGCCATCATCGAATTCATGGTTGCCGACGGTCATGGCGTCGAACTTCATCAGGTTGAGGAATTCGGCTTCGGCAGCCCCCTTGTAGGTCGTGTAGAACAGCGACCCTTGAAAATTGTCGCCCCCGTTCAGCAGCAAAACGTTCTTGCCGGTCAATTCCTGGCGCTTCTGGTCGATGGCGACCTTCAGCCGGGCAACGCCGCCAAAGCACTCGTTCTTGCCTTCCTCTTCCGCCGAGCAGGTTGAATCGAACTTGTTGATCGATTCGATACGCGAGTGGAAATCGTTGATGTGCAGGATGTTCAATTCATAATCGGCGAAGGCGGCTCCGGACGAAAGCGCAAGGATCGAGGCCGTCATCAGCCCGGTTCGCAAATGTCTGATCATGGATGTCTCCTGTTTGGCGGGGTGGTCAGCAGAATAAAACACTGTTGCACTCATGCTGTGACGCTCAGGTCGAGGCAGATGGTTTCATTTGGACGCACCGACATCAAGCGGTAATTCGATCTATTTCTCCGGGGTCTTCGGGCAAGGTTAAAATCGGAGTTGCCGGAAGAAAAATGCCGCCGGAGCAATCCGGCGGCATTTTGTGTTTTCAGAATTTGGCAGCACTGGAGCGCAGTCGCGACAACTGCATTGCGAAGAGGTATCAGCTCCGGCGGATGAGCGTGAACTGTGCTGCGGAGTCCGTGGTGCAGTTGAGCTGCGTCTGGTTGACCATGGCGCAATTGACCTTGGACTGGGTGTTGCGGACCATCGACGTCATGTTGATCTCGACCAGCGTGGGGGACAGTTTGACGTAGTTTCCGGATGCCAGAAGCTGGTTCGTATCCGTCGTGCGGGTCGTGAAGGTTCCGGCCGAGAACGTCGAGACGATGCCGTTCGGATCGACCCATGAGCCCTCGACGCCTGCCGGCGCCATCTGCCGGTTTGACGGTGACTCGCGCACTTCCCGCGGGCCCATGCAGGAGGCCAGCGCTGCTGCTGCGGACAGAAGGGTCAGGATGGCGATCGGCTTCATATAGGTCTCCCGGTTGGTGCGCGGAAAGCTGCTTTAAGGTGAAAAAACCATGCCGTGATCAGGAGTTGAATGCAAGAGTGGGGCAGGAACACGGCGGGTATTATTCGATCATCAACGAAAAACGCCCGGGGATCGTTCCCCGGGCGCCGAATATTGAAGTCTAATCAGTCGGTTCAGCGAAACAGGATGTTCTTGAACTGCCACGGATCCTTCGTGTCGAGTTCTTCCGGGAACAGGCCCGGACGGCCGTCGAGCGGGGTCCAGTCGGTGTAGTGGCCTTCAACCGGACCGAGATATGGCGTCTGCACTTCAAGGCAGCGCTTGTAGTCGATCTCGTCGGCTTCGACGATGCCGGCGCTCGGGTTTTCAATCGCCCAGACCATGCCGGCGAGAACGGCCGAAGTCACCTGCAGGCCGGTCGCGTTCTGGTAAGGCGCGATGCGGCGGGTTTCTTCCAGCGACAGGCGCGAACCGTACCAGTAGGCGTTCTTGTCGTGGCCGTAGAGCAGCACGCCGAGTTCGTCGATGCCGTCCTCAAGCTCGTTTTCGTCGAGCACGTGATGGATCGGCTGCGCGTTGCCGCCATTGCCGAACATTTCGTGCAGCGACAGCACGGCGTCGTTGGCCGGATGGTAGGCATAGTGGCAGGTCGGACGGTAGGTCACTTCGCCATCCTTGTCGCGGACCGTGAAGAAGTCGGCGATCGAGATGGATTCATTGTGGGTGACGAGGAAGCCGTATTGCGGGCCGGGGGTCGGGCACCAGGTGCGGACGCGGGTGTTGGCGCCTGGCTGCTCTAGATAGATCGCTGCCTGGCAACCCTTCTTGTGCTTCCTGGCGTTCTTCGGCATCCAGTTTTCGTGGGTGCCCCAACCGAGTTCGGCCGGCTGCAGCCCCTCGGAAATGAAGCCTTCGACCGACCAGGTGTTCCAGAAGACGTTGAGCGGCTTCGGCTTCTTGGTGAGCTGTGTGTCGCGTTCGGCGATGTGGATACCCTTGACGCCGACCTTCTTCATCAGTTTGGCCCAGCCTTCGCGGTCATGCTGGTCCGGCTCTTCGAATTTTATGTCGAGATCGTTGGCAAGGTTGAGCAGCGCCTGCTTGACGAACCAAGAGACCATGCCCGGGTTTGCGCCGCAGGTGGAAACGGCGGTCGCGCCGCCCGGGTTCTTCGCCTTTTCCTTGCGCAGCGTTTCGCGCAGCGCATAGTTGGTGCGCTCGGAATTCTTCATGTTCTTGTCGAAGTAGAAGCCGAGCCACGGCTCGACGACCGTGTCGATGTAGAGAACGTCGAGTTTGCGGCAGAGCTTCATCAGGTCGACCGAGCCGGTATCGACGGAAAGATTGACGCAGAAACCCTGGCCGCCGCCTTCGGTCAGAAGTGGCTTCAGGAGTTCCTTGTAGTTGTCCTTGGTGACGTGCGCCTTGATATGCCGGACGCCGTGCTTTGCCATGATTTCGGTGTGGTCGGCGTCGTCGCGCGGGTCGATGACAACCATCCGGCTCTTGTCGAATTTGAAGTGGCGCTCGATCAGGGGCAGGGTGCCGCGGCCGATGGAGCCGAAACCGATCATCACGATCGGGCCGGTGATTTCGCCGTAAACCGGGTAGGTTGTTTCTGCCATTTTGCTTTTTCTCCTGGGGACGGGTTCTTTTGACTGTTTAGCGGGCGGATTTCGCCCTGTCATGCCTCGAATGGCCCTAGAGCATAGATTTCTGTCACAATAAAGAGCCGGACCGCCCCGGGTCGGCAAGATCACGCGGGAGCAACCGGCCGTTGCTTCAAGCGCCCACATGGCGCGACGCGCACGGAGGGGTACGTTTCTCAAGATGTTCGGAGGGTGGGGGTGTGGCTGCGAGAATCGTGCGGTTGCAAACTGGAACCGAGGGATAGAAATCATGCAGTTGTTCAAAACTTTCCAACATGCTCCGCACGGTCTGGAAGACACTGCCGCGGAGTGGCTTCAGCGGGTCTGGCCAAAGGCCGGCAATTTCGTCTTCAGTCCCGGAACGATCGCAAGTGCTTCCCAGCTTTCACCGGCAAAGACTACGCAGCTGTGACCCTCAAGGTTGGTCACCAGCATGGTCCAGGTTCCGCTCTCGGAAACAAAGACCTCGAGGATCGCTGTCTGGTTTATGAGGCCGACCGCCTGAAGGGTCTCGGAATAGTGGGAGCCGAGGCTTTCGACGACTTGGGAATGTTCAGCGCAATTGAACACCTGCTGCGCTGCTGCTGGCTGGGCCGTTACCGCAAGAGCAATTGCGGCGGTTCCAACGAGGTTTCGGATCATGTTGCGTACCATGACGCACCTCCTTCGCCGGGTAGCCTGGCCGAAGAGGAGATTGCGTCTGACCTGTCCTGCCGGGGTCGGCACTTCCATGGTCGGAACCTAACGCGACACGCGTAAAAGGTGCCGCCACAACCGCATTATGACAGAAAATACATTATTTTTCAAAATATTAATTCGATGCTGGTGCGCTCCTGTCCGGATGAGCTGCTGCAAATGCAGGAAGAGCCTCGCACCGCTCGGCGATTGCCGTGATGCGTCTGCAGGCGGACAGATCGACCTTCCAGCGGCGGGCGTTGTAGAGCTGCGGTACGAGGCAGAGATCGGCCATGGTGGGCTGATCGCCATGGCAGAATTCGCCGGTTTCCGGGCCGTCCAGCATGCGCTCGAAGGCGCCCAAGCCCTCGCCGATGAATTTGCGCATCCAGGCCGAACGTGCCGCATCCGGGTCTTGCGATTGCTGCATCACATGGAAGACGACGCCGAGATTGCAGACGGGATGGATGTCCATCGCGATCGCATAGGACAGCGCCCTGACGCGCTGACGTCCCAGTGGATCGGAGGGCAGCAGGTCGGCATTTGAGCGCGTCTCCGACAGGTATTCGATGATCGCCAGGGACTGTGTCAGCATCTGGCCATCGATTTCAAGTGCGGGAACCAGCCCTTGAGGGTTTCGCGCCAGATGCTCCGCTTGCTTGTGTTCCCCGGCCAAGAGATCGACGGGAACGGAGCGATAGGAGATCGCCAGCATGTTGAGCGCGATCCGCACGCGGTAGCTGGCCGAGGAACGCCAGTAGTCGAACAGAACCGTATCGCTCATGGAGGTGCCCTCAGCGCTTTTCGTATTTCGTGACGGTCTGTTCGATGGCTCCGAAAATCGAATGTCCAGACTTGTCCTTCATCTCGATGCGAACCGTATCGCCGAACCGCATGAACGGTGTGACGGCAGAGCCTGTTTCGATGGTTTCGATCGTTCGGATCTCGGCGATGCAGGAATAGCCGACGCCTCCTTCGGAAACTGGTTTGCCCGGCCCGCCGTTCAGCTTGTTGGAGACGGTGCCGGAGCCGATGATGGTGCCGGCTGACAGCGGCCGGGTCTTGGCGGCATGGGCAATCAGCTGGCCGAAATCGAAGGTCATGTCGATGCCGGCATTGGCACGGCCGAAGGCCTTGCCGTTGAGATCGACCAGAAGCGGCAGATGCAGCTTGCCCCCGTCCCAGGCGTCACCGAGTTCGCCCGGCGTGACGGCGACCGGCGAAAAGGCGGAGGACGGCTTGGACTGGAAAAAGCCGAAACCCTTGGCGAGTTCCGCCGGGATCAGTCCGCGCAGGGAAACGTCGTTGACGAGCATGACGAGGCGGATCGCGGCACGGACCTCGTCGAGCGTCGCGCCCATCGGCACGTCATCGACGATGACCGCGATCTCGGCTTCCATGTCGATGCCGAAGGATTCGTCGGCCATGACGATCGGGTCGCGCGGACCGAGAAACATATCCGAGCCGCCCTGATACATCAGGGGATCGGTCCAGAACGTTGCCGGCATCTCGGCGTTGCGGGCCTTGCGGACCAGCTCGACGTGATTGACATAGGCCGAACCATCCGCCCACTGATAGGCACGGGGCAGTGGCGAGGCGGCTTCGTGTTCGTGAAAGCGTATCGAGGGCTGGGCGCCGGTTTCCAGGCCTTCTGCTACCTCGCTCAGGCGTGGGCCGACATAGGCCCAGTCGTCCAGCGCCGCCTGCAGCGTGCGGGCGATATGGCCGACCTCGGAACAGCGGGTCAAATCCCTGGAAACGACGACCAGTCGGCCGTCGCGGGTGGAGTCCTTGAGTGTGGCAAGTTTCATGTTCTTGGCTTCCGTTCTTTATTCACAATACACGACGTTGTGCGCTGGGCTGCCCCTCACCCTAGCCCTCTCCCCGCAGGCGGGGAGAGGGGACGATGGAGCCTGCCGCCTGGTCCTTCTCCCCGTGGAAACGGGGAGAAGGTGGCCGACAGGCCGGATGAGGGGTCTGTCATGCACGGTGGAGATTTATGATCAGGTGCAGTCTACGGCTACGAAGCCTACGTCACTTGATGCCGGGCGTTCCATCGAACTTGCGCTCCAGGCCATCCCAGCATTCGAGGTAGTTGTCCTGCAGCGTCTCAAGCTCTGCGGCGTAACGCGTCAGCTGCTGCGGGTAGCGGGTCTCGAACATGAAGGCCATGGTATGGTCGAGCTTGACCGGCTTGAGATCGACATTGGATGCCTTCTCGAAGCCCGGCGCGTCTGGTCCATGCGGCAGCATCATGTTGTGCAGGCTCATGCCGCCGGGCACGAAGCCCTCTTCCTTGGCATCGTACTGGCCATGGATCAGGCCCATGAATTCGCTCATGATGTTGCGGTGGTACCAGGGCGGGCGGAAGGTGTGCTCGGCCACCAGCCAGCGTGGCGGGAAGATGACGAAGTCCACATTGGCGGTTCCCGATTCCTCGGTCGGCGCAGTCAGTACCGTGAAGATCGACGGATCCGGATGATCGAACAGGATGGCGCCGACGGGCGAGAAGGTTCTCAGATCGTATTTGAACGGCGCATAATTGCCGTGCCAGGCGACGACGTCGAGCGGCGAATGGCCGATCTCGGTGACGTAGAACTTGCCGCACCATTTTACATGCACGCGGCACGGCGTTTCCTTGTCTTCATAGGCGGCAACCGGTGTCTTGAAGTCGCGCGGATTGGCGAGGCAATTGGCACCGATCGGCCCGCGGTCCGGCAGCGTGAACTTGGCGCCGTAGTTCTCGCAGATATAGCCGCGCCAGTCCGCCCCGTCGCCGAGGCGCGAGACCTTGAACATCATGCCACGCGGGATGAGGCAGATTTCCGCGGGCTCGACATCCATGATGCCCATTTCGGTGAACACGCGAATAGCGCCGAGCTGTGGCACGACCAGCAGTTCGCCGTCGGCATTGAAGAAATAGTCGTCGATCATGTCGTCATTGAAAACGTAGGCGTGGGCCGCCATGCCCACCTGGGTCATGACGTCACCGGCGGCGGTCATGGTGCGGATACCGGCAAGGAAGTTGAGCTTTTCAGATGGCGCTGGAATGGGGTTCCACCGCAACTGGCCGAGTGGCAGGGAATGATCGTCGAGGCATGGGGCCGATTTCCAGAAGGGGTAGCTGGCATTGGAGAACCGGCGCGTGTGGCGCACGCTTGGGCGGATGCGGTAGAGCCAGGAGCGCTCGTTGGTTCCGCGCGGTGCCGTGAAGGGGGAACCGGAGAGCTGCTCGGCATAGAGCCCGTAATTGCATTTCTGCGGGCTGTTCTGGCCTTGTGGCAGCGCGCCGGGGAGGCTCTCCGTCTCGAAGTCGTTGCCGAAGCCCGGCATGTATTGCGGGCTGTTGGCCACCGCATCAACAGTCCGTGTTTTCTCCAGCATGGCTTGCACCTCCTTCATCAATATGGTTACAAATGTAACTGTCTATTTTGTAACTATCAAGGAAGCCATGGACGCCTTTGACTTCGATCTTGAGCAATTCCTGCCGTTCCGTCTCAATCGCGCGGCGGAATTCATCTCCCTGCGTTTTGCCGCTACCTACAAGGCCGAGTATGGCCTGACGCGGCCGGAATGGCGGACGCTTGCGGCGCTCGGCAGTTGCGGACGCATGACGGCGACCGAGGTCGGCGTGCACTCGACCATGCACAAGACCAAGGTCAGCCGCGCCGTCTTCGCGCTCGAGGAGCGCCGCTGGCTGAAGCGGACGCAGCACGAAGACGACCGGCGCGTCGAACATCTGGAACTGACGGTCTCCGGGGCGAAAGCCTATCAGGACCTGACGAGGCTCGCGCGGGACTATTCGACGGACCTGGAAAAGCTGCTGGGAGCAGATGGTCTGCTGTCGCTGTCATCCGGATTGGCCGCCGTCGAAAACGCCATGGCCAAGTCGCGTCGCTAGTATCCAGCCTGTGGCCTGCCGCGCTGGCGAACCGGCAACCCCTGAAAATCCTTCAGCGTCGCGAGCACGATCGAGGTCTTCACGTGCTGCACGCTGTCGTGCGGCAGGAGCACTTCGTTGACGAAGTGCGAAAGCCCGGCAAGGTCGTAGGTCACGACCTTCAGGTGATAGTCCATCTCACCGGTCAGCGCGTAACATTCCAACACCTCCGGCAGATCGGCGATCAGGGCTGCGAAACGCTTGGCATTGTCGCGATTATGCGTGGCAAGGGTGACCGCAATGACGACCATGAGATCGAGCCCCAGCCGGCCACGATCGAGCATCGCCCGATAGCTGTGAATGAAACCCTCGGTCTCCAATCGTGCCCGCCGTCTTGAGCATTGCGATGGCGACAAGGCGATGCGTTCAGACAGTTCGTTGTTGGTCAGGCGGCCGTCGTCCTGCAATTGCGCGAGGATCTTCAGGTCATATCCGTCCAGTTGTTCCATTCGTGCATGAACTCCACTAGAAATGCACAAACCGTGCGTTGTTCCGGTTATATCACGCGACAATGCAAGCACAATGCATGGAATTTGCGTCATCATGCGCATCACGATTGAGTTCAGAGGAGAGAACCATGGGACCCTTCCCGCATGATGCGCCGCCGACCGGCATCACCACCGAAAACCCGGCAGGGACCGACGGCTTCGAGTTTGTCGAGTTCGCCCATCCGGAGCCGGAAAAGCTGCGTGAGCTCTTTACCCGCATGGGCTATGTCTGCGTTGCCAAGCACCGCGCCAAGGACATCACCGTCTGGCGCCAGGGCGACATCAACTACATCCTGAATGCCGAACCGGGCAGCCATGCCATGCGTTTCGTCGCCGATCACGGCCCTTGCGCACCGTCGATGGCCTGGCGCGTGGTCGATGCCAAGCACGCTTTCGAGCACGCCGTGTCGAAGGGCGCGACGCCCTACGAAGGCAACGACAAGGCGCTCGACGTCCCGGCCATCGTCGGCATCGGCGGTTCGCTGCTCTATTTCATCGAAACCTACGGCAAGAAGGGTTCGCCCTATGAAGCCGAGTTCGAATGGCTGGGCGAGCGCGATCCGAAGCCCGAAGGCGTCGGCTTCTATTATCTCGATCACCTGACCCACAATGTCTATCGCGGCAACATGGACAAGTGGTGGGACTTCTACCGCGAACTGTTCGGGTTCAAGCAGATTCACTTCTTCAATATCGACGGCCGCATCACCGGGCTGACGAGCCGGGCGATCACCTCGCCCTGCGGCAAGATCCGCATTCCGCTAAACGAGTCCAAGGACGATACCAGCCAGATCGAGGAATATCTGCGCAAGTACAAGGGCGAGGGCATCCAGCATATCGCCGTTGGAACGGATGGCATCTACGAGGCGACCGACAAACTCGCTGCCAACGAACTGAAGTTCATGCCCGGCCCGCCGGATACCTATTATGAACTCTCGCATGACCGCGTGCACGGCCATGACGAACCGATCGAGCGGATGAAGCAACACGGCATCCTGATCGATGGCGAAGGCGTGGTGGATGGCGGCATGACCCGCATCCTGCTGCAGATATTCTCGAAGACGGTGATCGGCCCGATCTTCTTCGAATTCATCCAGCGCAAGGGCGATGAAGGGTTCGGCGAAGGCAACTTCCGGGCGCTGTTCGAATCGATCGAAGCGGACCAGATCCGCCGCGGCGTGCTGCATCCGGCTGCTGCCGAGTAAAACACGGGTTCTCTCGACCAGCCCCGCCGGTTTGCGCCGGCGGGGCTTTTTATTTCAGGCGTTTGAATTTGGACGCCGGAAACGCTATGGAGCCGTTCAGGCGCGCCAGCCCCTTGATTCTTTTGCGATGTTCCTTCTTCGGACACAATGTCCCTGTTGATTAAGCATGCGAACGGCATGCCTGCCGAATCTGCGCAACTCCTCATATTTCGGGATGGTGCCGTGTTATGCCCGCCCTACAATGAAGGCATCATACGGAATCAGTGCGATGGATGAACTAGCAGCCAGCCTTGCGTCCCTCAGAGACGATACTGACGTCCTCATCGCGCTTTATGATCATGACGATCGTCTGCGGTATGCCAACAAGGCCTTCCGCTCCGCCTTTGCCATTGGCGATGACGAAACGCCGCTCTGGCCGGACCTGATGCGCCGCAATCAGGCGCTCGGTCTCGGTACCGTCATCAGTGTGCCGGACTTCGAGGCCTGGGTGGTTTCGGCGCAATCGCGCCGCGGCAAGGTGAAATTCAGAGCCTTCGAGACCGACCTTGTCGATGGTCGATGGCTTTGGATGACGGAAACGGTCGATCGGAACGGCTGGATGCTGTGCATCGCAAACGACATCACGCATCTGCGGGCCGACGAGCGCACCTTGCGGCAGGATCGCGATTTTGCCGTCAAGGCATCGCAGACCGATGAACTGACCGGTGTTTCCAATCGGCGCTACATGATGTCGAAACTGGAGGAGCTGATCCGCAACCAGACCGCGCTCGGATCGCTCAGCGGCTGCGTCTGCATTCTCGATATCGATTTCTTCAAGGGCATAAACGACCGGTACGGCCATCAGACCGGCGACGATATTCTCCTCGACTTCGCCCGCCGTGTGCATCCAATCGTGCGGCGCCACGATTGCTTCGGACGTATCGGCGGCGAGGAGTTCATGCTGATTTTTCCTGAAACGACACTGCCGGAAGGCCGGAAGATCGTTGACCGCGTGCTGGACAACATCAGAACCGCGCGCCCCCTGGCGGCCGTGCCGCAGTTTTTCTACACCTGCTCGGCAGGCATTGCCGTTCTGGAACGGGGCGATAGCGCCCGGACGCTCTATTCGCGGGCAGATGCCGCACTCTACGAGGCCAAGCATTCCGGTCGCGACAGGATCGCGGTCAGCCTACGCTGATATCAGCTCGGCCTTGATCAGACCGCGCAATGAGTTTCCCACGTAGAGCCCACCGCCTCGCAGGTCGCCAAGCGTCAGGCGTTGTATGCGGGCGCGGCGTGTGCAGATCAGTTCGGTGCGCAGCACGCCGGCGAGAAGCCCGCAGGAAATCGGCGGCGTTTTGAGGATGCCCGTTCCGTCGTCGAGAAAAATTGAGGTGATCGTGCCCTCGCAGGGCTCGCCCTTCTCGTTAAGCAGCAACACTTCATCCGCATCCGTCGCCGGATATTCGGCGCGGGCGTTTTCATAGATCTCGCGCCGGGTGGTCTTGTGGCGCAGGAGCTTGTTGGCGGAATCGAGGCGTGTCGAGGCGATCGCGATGCGCCAGATGGTATTTTCCGGCAGGGGCGTGAAGGGCGCGGTGGTGACGGCAATTTCGCCGGAGGGGCTGAGGGTCAGGCGGACGCGGAGAGGCGACTGATCGGCGGCTGCATGCGGAGCTTTACCCCCCTCTGTCGGCCGGGCCGACATCTCCCCCTCAAGGGGGGAGATCAATCCGGAGCCGGCTTTCACAAGGGTTGCGTCGCCAGCGATCTCCCCCCCTGAGGGGGAGATGCCCGACAGGGCAGAGGGGGGTAAACTCTCCCCAAGCACTTCCGCCAGCTTTTCTTCCGCCCTTTCCGCTCCCGGAAACCCCAAACGCCCCGCCGAGCGCTTCAGTCGCGCCAGGTGCAGCCGCAGGCGGACGATGCCGGTGCCGGGCCCCCATCGCATCGTCTCAATCAGCGAAAAATCGTTCATCGGTCGATCCAGGCGTCGCCGACGGCGAAGCGGGCCTTGAGCAGGCATTCTTCGTATTCCGCTTCGGCGGTCGAATCGAAGACGATGCCGCCGCCGACGTTGAAGATGGCTTCGCCATCCGGAAAGAGGGACAGGGTGCGGATCGCGACGTTGAAGCGCATCGTGCCATCCGGCGCAATGAAGCCGATCGAGCCGCAATAGGCGTCGCGCGGGCCGGCCTCCAGATCATGCAGGATTTCCATCGCCCGCATTTTTGGCGCACCGGTGACGGAGCCGCAGGGGAAGAGCGCTTCGAAGATCTGGGTGATTCCGATGTCTGGAAGCAGTTTTGCCCGGACATGGCTGACCATCTGGTGCACGGTCGGATAGGTTTCGACGTCGAACAGGCGGGGCACGTCGAGCGTGCCGACTTGCGTGATGCGCGAGATATCGTTGCGGAGGAGATCAACGATCATCCGGTTTTCGGCCTGGGATTTCGGATCCTGTCGCATCTCGCGGATGATCTCTTCGTCCTCCGCCGGGCTTGCGCCGCGTCGTGCGGTGCCCTTCATCGGATGGGTTTCGATCCAGCCTTGCTTGTCGACCTTGAAGAAGAGTTCCGGCGATCGGGACAGAAGGATCGGGCCATCGAGCGAGACGAGCGCGCCGTACTTGACCGGTTGCCGCTCGATCAGCGACCAGAAGGCGGCAAGCGGATCGCCGTTCCAGCGGGCGGTGACCGGCATGGTGAGGTTCGCCTGGTAACAATCGCCCTGCCGCAGATGCTGGTGAAGGCGCTCGAAGCGCTGCCTGTAGGCGTCGAAATTCCAGCTTGCGCGCGGCTCGGTGATGAACGGTTCGTTCTCGATGCGGCGGCGGGGCTCGATCAGCGGATGCGTTTCGGCGGGGCCGTCGAACACGCCGAAGGACATCAGCGGTGTGCGGCGATTTTCCTCGGCAAAGGGGGAGAGCTTCTCCTCGAAGAGGTGACCCGCCTCATAGCTCATGAAGCCGGCAAGCCATTTTCCTGCCGTGTGCGCCGCTTCCATTTCCTTCAGCCCGCGCCAGAATTCCGCCTTCGTGTGAGCGGTGACGACGTGCGAAGGCTCAGCGAAGACAGTCGTCCTGTCTTCGCTGTCGTCCCGGAAAAGGACATAGGGGCCGGTATCGGTCATGCCATTGATCGCCGATGGAAGATCTTGATTACGCCTGTTTATCAAGCGCCTCAAGCTCGTCGATCAGCCCTTCCAGCATCGACAGGCCCTGTGCCCAGAACGACGGATCGGTGGCGTCCAGCCCGAACGGCGCGAGCAGTTCGGAGTGATGCTTGGTGCCGCCGGCCTTCAGGAGCTCGAAATACTTCTGCTGGAAGCCGGTTTCGGCCTTTTGATAGACGGCATAGAGCGAGTTTACCAGGCAATCACCGAAGGCATAGGCGTAGACGTAGAACGGCGAATGGATGAAGTGGGGGATGTAGGACCAATAGGTTTCATAGCCCTCGGAAATCCGGATTGCCGGGCCGAGGCTTTCTTCCTGCACGGATAGCCAAAGTTGACCGATGTCGTCAGCAGTCAGTTCGCCGTTCTTGCGGGCGGTGTGGACCTTACGCTCGAATTCGTAGAAGGCGATCTGGCGCACGACCGTGTTGATCATGTCCTCGACCTTCTGGGCGAGCATGGCCTTGCGCTCGCGCTTGTCCTTGGTCTTGTCGAGAAGTGCGCGGAAGGTCAGCATTTCGCCGAAGACCGAAGCGGTTTCGGCCAACGTCAGTGGCGTCGAGGCCATCAGCGCGCCCTGACCGCCGGCCAGAACCTGATGGACGCCATGGCCGAGTTCATGGGCGAGCGTCATCACGTCGCGCGGCTTGCCCATATAGTTGACGAGAACATAGGGGTGTGCGGATGGCACCGTCGGATGTGCGAAGGCGCCTGGCGCCTTGCCCGGACGAACCGGCGCATCAATCCAGCCGCCGTCGAAGAAACGCTCGGCAATCGCTGCCATCTCCGGCTCGAAATTGCCATAGGCTGAGAGCACGGTCTGCTTGGCATCAGCCCAAGGGATGAGCGAGGTCGGGGTTTCCGGCAGCGGCGCGTTGCGGTCCCAGAATTCCATCTGTTCCATGCCGAGCCATTTCGCCTTCATCGCATAGTAGCGGTGGGACAGGCGTGGATAGGCAGCCTTGACGGCGGCGGCCAGCGCATCGACCACGTCGCGCTCCACCCTGTTGGCGAGATGGCGGCTGTCGGCGATATCCTCGAAACCGCGCCAGCGGTCGGAGATTTCCTTGTCCTTGGCGAGCGTGTTGGTGATCAGCGTGAAGGTGCGGATATTGTCCCTAAAGGTCTTGGTCAACGCCTCTGCGGCCTTTTTCCGGACGGCCGGGTCTGCTTCCTGCAGCATGCTCAGCGTCACTTCGAGCGGCCGGTCCTCGCCGTCGACATTGAAGGTCAGGGACGCCATGGTCTCGTCGAAAAGGCGGTTGAAGGCGCTGGCGCCCGTCATGGATTTTTCGAGGAAAAGCTGCTCCAGCTTGTCGTCGAGCTGGTAGGGCTTGTCCATGCGCAGATCGACGATCCACGGCTTGTAGTGCGCAGCCAGTGTATCGTTTTCGAGCGCCGTATCGATAACGGCGTCGTCGATGCGGTTCATTTCGAGCGAGAAGAACAGGAGGTGGCTGGCCATGTCGGTCAGCTTCGACTGGGCATCGCCATAGAGCTTGCCGTTGGCCGGGTTGGACGTGTCGGAGAAGTAGGTGAGGCCGGCAAAGGAGCCGATCTTGCCCATCAGGTCTTCGAGTGTCTCATATTCGCGCACGGCTGCGCCGATACCTTCGTCGCCGCTCCGCGTTGCGGCATCCGCAAGCCTGCCCTTCCACTTCGTTTCGAAGGCTTTCGCCGCTTCGTCGGCCTTCGCCAGGTCGCCAAGATATTCCGGCGAGGTCGCCGACGGATAGAGATCTTCCAGTTTCCAGGACGGTAGGTCACCCAGCTGGGCTGCCTCTGCGGCACCCGACGCGGTGGCGTGGGCGATGCGCGACGATGTCCGGAAAGCGGGAAGATGATGCATAAGCGTTCACTCTTTTCAACGGGCGCCGGCCGGTTTCGGACGGCAAAACAAAGGGCGGATATGGGGCCAAGACCTAACGTCGGCAATGGTTAAAATGCAAGCGTTTCTCAAAAGAGGATTTTCAGGCCTTCGTGAAAAGAATGGTTCTCACGATGCGGCACATGAGGTGTCGATCGCGTTCTATGCAGAGAGCAGGAGGCCATAATGACATCCCAAATTCTCGTCATCGATGACGATCCGGTCCAGCGCCGGTTGCTGACGAACATGATCGAACGGCTCGGCCATATCGCCCATCTCGCCGACAACGGCCGCAGCGGCCTCGAACTCCTGGAGCGCAAGCGCGGCCTGATCAGCGTCATCCTGCTCGACCTCATGATGCCGGAAATGAACGGACACGGTTTCCTCGATGCGATCGCCGAGCGTGGCATCGACACGCCTGTCATCGTCCAGACGGGTCAGGGCGGCATCGAGACGGTGGTTCTTGCCATGCAGGCCGGCGCCTTCGATTTCGTCGTCAAGCCGGTTTCGCCCGAACGCCTCAACGTTGCCATCACCAACGCGCTCAAGATGGACCACCGCGAAAGCCGTGGCCGCGCCGCCAAACGCTCGCGCAGCGGTGCCGTCGGGTTCGACGATGTTGTTTCGGCAAGTCCTGCAATGATCCGCGTTCTCGATCTTGCGCGCCGCGGTGCGCAGTCGAATATTCCGATCGTGCTCGAAGGCGAATCCGGCGTCGGCAAGGAAATGGTCGCGCGCGCCATCCAGCATGCGAGCGACCGGTCGCACAAGCCTTTCGTCACCGTCAATTGCGGTGCAATTCCCCACAATCTGGTCGAAAGCATTCTCTTCGGCCACGAGAAGGGGGCCTTTACCGGCGCCACGGAAAAACACTCCGGCAAATTCGCCGATGCCGATGGCGGCACGCTGTTCCTCGACGAGATCGGCGACCTGCCGCTCGAGGTTCAGGTAAAATTGCTGCGCGCCGTGCAGCACGGCGAGATCGAGACGGTCGGCGCCAAGCATCCGCAAAAGGTCAATGTCCGGCTGATATCGGCGACCAACAAGGATCTGATCAACGAGGTCCGCGAAGGCCGCTTCCGCGAGGATTTGTACTATCGGCTGAACGTCTTCCCCATCGCCATTCCGGCACTGCGCCGGCGCAAGGAAGACATCCCGGTGCTGGTGCGCACCTTTGTCGAGCGTTTCGCTTTGGAGCAACGGCTGGCAACGCCGCTGTCGGTTTCGAGCGGCGCCATGGCATTGCTCACCGCCTATGATTGGCCGGGCAATATCCGCCAGCTGGAGAACGCGATTTTCCGCGCCGTCGTATTGGCCGAAGGGCCGGAGCTGACGGTCAAGGATTTCCCGCAGATCGCCACGCAGATCCCCGGCTATGTCGTCGCCGAAAAGTCAGGCTTCACCTGGGAGGAGACAGGGCCTTTGCGGTCGCCGGTTGCAGATACGGATCATCTGCCGTCCGTCTATCCGCATTTCGGCGCCACGGAAAAGCCGGATATGCGGCATACGGCTTCGGAACATCCGCCAGAAAACGCCATTGCCAGCGTCGATGATGGCGGAAATGTGCGCAAGCTGGCCGATGTGGAAGAGGAACTGATTCGGTTTGCGCTCAAATTCTACCGCGGTCAGATGAGCCAGGTGGCGCGAAAACTGGGGATTGGACGCTCGACTTTGTACAGAAAACTCAAGGATTACGGGATTAATCCGGACGATCCCTTCAGCGAGGCCGCATAAAACGAGGGATAACAAAGCGTAACGATCCCTCGGATTTGGCTGTTGTCGTTTAGACCTTGTTAGTGAACCATTCACTATATTATAAGGATAACCGATGACTGTGGCATATTTGCCATTCTGTGACCGCAATTGACAGTCATCTGAGCAGCCACGGGACACATTGTCCTTCGGACGGGGATTGAGTTTGCAAAATTTGTTCGGATTCAAGAAGCCTAACGGCTCCGTGATCACCCGCTTTTGCGCCGCGGTAACCGGTAAGATGCCGCGGGTCCTCGCATCGCTCCTGATTGCAACCTCGCTCGTCATTCCCGGCATGGCCCCGCCCGTCGAGGCGGCGGGCCAGACGCGCACGCTCAAGCTCTATTATATCCACACCAAGGAAAAGGCCTCCATCACCTTCAAGCGCAATGGCCGCTATGACGCAAAGGGCCTGCAGCAGATCAACCGCTTCCTGCGTGACTGGCGCCGCAACGAGCCGACGAAGATGGACCCGCGCCTTCTCGATCTCGTCTGGGAAGTCTACCAGAAGAGCGGTTCGCGCGATTATATCCACGTCGTTTCCGCCTATCGCTCGCCGGCAACCAACGGCATGCTGCGGTCGCGCTCCAAGGGCGTGGCCAAGAAAAGCCAGCACATGCTCGGCAAGGCGATGGATTTCTACCTGCCCGACGTCAAGCTGAAGTCGCTGCGCGAAATCGGCATGAAATTCCAGGTCGGCGGCGTCGGCTATTATCCGACGTCCGGCTCGCCGTTCGTGCACATGGATGTTGGCGGCGTTCGCGCTTGGCCGCGCATGAGCCGCAACGAGCTCGTCCGCCTTTTCCCTGACGGCAAGACCATGCACGTACCATCGGATGGCAAACCGCTGCCGGGGTACGAGGTTGCCGTTGCCGACTACAAGCGCCGCGTCGGCGCAAGTGCATTCGAAGTGGCCGGTGGCGGCACCAAGGGTGCCGGCGACAAGGACACCACCAAGCGCAAGGGCAATCTGTTCGCCATGCTGTTCGGCGGTGGCGGCGACGAGGATGAAGAACCCAATGCAATTGCCAGCGGCGAGCTGGAAGGTGCCGACGAGCAACCGGTAGCAAAGGCCAAGGCCACGCAGGTTGCCGAGGCTCAACCTGTTCTTCCGGGCGTGGACAACGCCGTCGAGCAGACAGCCGCGCAGGAAAAGGATGTCGCCGCACCGGTTCCCGAGGTAAGGCCGGCCTTCAAGGAAGTTCCGGCTGACGGCGGCGTGCAGACGGCGCTGGTGGCTCCTGCCCAGAATACCGCGCAGGATGCCTGGGCTGCGGCCCTTCCTGAGCCTGTTGCGACCGAAAGCGAATATGCCGATCTCAGCAGCTACAAGATTCCCGTGCCGCAGATGCTGGGCAAGCGCGGCGCCAACGGCGATGCCGGCAGCGACATGCTGATGGCTTCGACGGACCCGAATGCCGCCGTCGTGGGCGAAGATACCGCAGCGCTCGGCTTCGTGCCGGTTCCGGGCATGCGCCCGGCCGATGAGGCAGCGCTGATGGCCGTGGCCGATGCCAATGTCGCCGTGCCGTCGTTTGTCGAGCGGACGGATCAACAGCCGCAGGCCGTCGCTCTGGCAAAGCAGCCGGCGGATGCGGTTGCCGAGGCGCAGACACGGGTTGCGCTGGCGCAGCCGACCCCGCAGGAACGGCCGATCGTCGAACTGGCAGCCTTTGCGCCGCAGTCTGGCGCTGAAACCCGCGCCGCAGTCTTCGATGACGCCTTTGACGCGAATGCCGAGGTTCCTTCCAAAGGCAAGCGCCCGAAAAAGCAGGAAGCCGATGCGGCCGTGCGGTCGTCTGTCCGGACAGAGCCGAAGCTGACGCAGCAGATCATTTCCACATGGGCGCTCTCGAATGGCCGGATGGCGACACTGTCGAAGCCGGTGAAGGCGCCGCGCTTCGTCAGCAAGACGCTGCGCGCCTCACCGACGACCGTCTATTCGGCGGGCTTCTCGAACGAAGCCGTTTCCGTGGACACAGCCCGCTTCAGCGGTAATGCCGTCAACTTCCTCGAAGTGAAGAAGTTCAGCACCAACTGATCCGCTCTTCCGCAAAGACATGAAAAACCCGCCAACGTGGCGGGTTTTTTGTGGCGGGTTAGTGATCGCGCCGTCCGGTTCTGGGACGCCCGCTCTCCGATTCTGCCTGTCCGCGTGGCCGGACGGCATCGAATTCAATCGGTCGGCGCGCTGACTGGGCAGCACAGGGCCTTCACCAGCAAGTCTTATCGAGAAACTGTTTGACATAGCGGAAGACCCGAAGACGCTCTTTTCGCTAGATACGGTTGCAAGGCCACGTCTGGAATTTTGACCGGACGCTCCAAATGATGGTTTTTTCAAAGAATTTCTCGTGTAGTATCATTCGCCTGTTAACCCTGTGCCCAACTATACTTGACGGATACACCTGATAACAATGGTACGATGATCACCGGCCCACTGGACAGGATGCGGGACGGTGTTCAGGATGGAGAGCCGGACGACGGGGCCGGCGGGGTGTTCGAACAACGAAAGTACCGACCGACGAAGGGATACTGAAATGTCTCTGATCCATGGATTGCGCCTCGCCGCAGGCGTCGGGCTGATGATGGCCCTTTCGGGAGTTGCCTACTCACCGCCACTGATTTCGGTGGCCCTTGCGCAGGATACGGCAGCTGCGGATACCGCTGCCGATGATATCCCGACGCCGCTGACCGATGACGAGCTGGAAGTCCTGGTTGCCCGCATCGCGCTCTATCCCGATGAACTGGTCGCCTTGGTGACGTCTGCCTCGCTGTATCCGTTGCAGATCGTCGAGGCGGCGCGTTATCTGGAACAGTTGAAGAAGGACGCCAAGCTGAAGCCCAAGGATACCTGGGACGGCAGTATCGTTTCGCTTCTGAACTATCCGCAGATCGTCAAGATGATGAGCGACGATCTCGACTGGACGCAGTCGCTGGGTGAAGCGCTGTCCCACCAGCAGAAGGACGTTCTGGTCGCGATCCAGCAATTGCGCGACAAGGCGGTCGCAGACGGGATCATCAAGACCGACGACAAGATCAAGGTTAGCGAGGAGAACGAGAACGTCGTCATCGTGGCCGCCAACCCCGAAAAGGTCTATGTGCCGCAATATGCGCCGGAAATGCTCTACGAGCCGGACTATGCGCCGGCTCCGATCAGCTACTATTCCGAACCCTATCCCAGCTACTATCTTCCCACAGCGACATTTTTTGCAGGTGCGATCACGGGTGCAATTTGGGCATCCGCCGTTGATTGGGACGACTGGGGTGTCTGGGGCGGGCGCTGGGATGGCGACGTCGATATCGATTGCAACAACTGTTTCAACGATCGCGATTTCAACGGCAAGATGAACATCAACGACGTCGACTGGAAGAATGTCGATCGCAGCAAGATCAATTTCGACAGGAACCAGTTCAACAATATCGATCGCAATACCTTCAAGAACAGCATCAAGGCCAACGACCGCAACAGCATCAAGGCCAAGTCGAACGTGATCGGCAACGACCGGACTGCCAACATCCGCAACAAGCCGGGCAATATCAGCGTCAAGGATGTCCGCAACAGCAAGATCGAGGCGGACCGGATCAATCGCGACAAGGCCAATGCTGCCCGTAACAGGCCGGGCGGCGACCGGGTCGGCGCGGCTGCGGGCAGGAAACCGGGGCAGGTCGCGCAGAACCGCAAGGTGACCAAGCCGGCCGGCAACATCAAGTCGAAGGCGGCGAACGCCAAGCGGCCCGTGGCAAAGCGGAAGCCGGCGGCCCGGGTCGACAACCGACCGAGGAAACCGTCGGCGCTCGGGCGCGTCGATAACGGTCGGCGGACGCAGATGCAGTCCAATCGCGGCCGGCAATCCATGGGCGGCGGCCATCGCGGTGGTGGTGCACGCCACCACGGCGGTGGTGGGCGACGCGGTGGTGGTGGACGTCGATAACACTCGGGAACAAGGAAGACAGTGATGACCATGTCAGTCAAAAAAATGCTCCTGGGTCCGGTTCTAGCCTCCGCTCTCCTGAGCTTCACAACGGGTCTTGCCGTGGCGCAGGAACCTTCGGATGAAACGATCATTTCCGGTTTTGCGTCGCCGACCGATCCGCCTGTGTTCGACACGCCCGAAAAGGCGGTCGATGCCTTCAAGGCGGCGCTTGCGGCAGATGATTTCGATCAACTCGCGACGCTCCTCGGGCTCGACCCGGCAAAGGCCAAGACCGGCGAAGGCGTGATGGACACCTATGCGGAGATCCGCGACGGCGCGAAGACGAAGGTTGTCGTGCGGGATGTCGAGGGCCGGAAGGTACTCGATATCGGCGACCGGCTCTGGCCTCTGCCGTTCCCGATCGTCAAGGGTGACGACGGCAAGTGGGCGTTCGACACCTATGCCGGCTTTGAGGAGATCATCAACCGGCGTGTCGGCGAGAACGAACTGCAGACGATCGACACGATGCGGGCCTATGTCGATGCGCAGAAGGAATATGCCTCGGCCGACCATGACGATGACGGCGTCATGGAATATGCGCAGAAGCTGATCAGCAGCGACGGCAAGACCGACGGGCTCTACTGGTCGCCCGATCTCGGGGAGGGCGACAGCCCGGCGGGCGACGCGCTCGACAGCGAGGCGCTCGATAAGGCAAAGGCCGGTGGAGGGTATTTCGGCTATCGTTACCGGATCATCACCAGCCAGGGCCAGAACATTGCCGGCGGCAAGTTCGACTACGTCATCAACGGCAACATGATCGCGGGGTTCGCGCTCATCGCCTGGCCCGTTCGCTATGGAGAAACCGGCGTCCACACCTTCGCAGTCAACGCCAACGGCACGGTCTATCAAGCCGATCTCGGTGACAAGACAGAAACCATGGCAGCGGGGATCAAGACGTTCAATCCGGGCGACAATTGGGACGTGACCGCGGACTGAGGTAGGGTTCATCAGCAACGACGGCGCTTTCGTCGGCGTCAGGAAGCTAGTGCCGACTGCTCCTCATCACGAAGACACAAAAAAACCCGCCGGAGACGGCGGGTTTTTTGCTGAGGGCCAGCCTCTTATTCGGCTTCCGGCGCGTCGATCATGCCGAGTGCTGCCAGATAAGTGTCGAGGATGGCTTCCTGTTCCATGCGCTCGTCCTTGTCCTGCTTGCGGATGGCGATGACCTTTTTCAGGATCTTCGTATCGAAGCCGGTTCCCTTGGCTTCGCCGTATACATCCTTGATGTCGTCGGCGATGGTCTTCTTTTCTTCTTCCAGCCGCTCGATCCGCTCGATGAAAGAGCGAAGCTGGTCGCGGGCGACGCCGTGGGCATCCGACATGGTCTTCTCCTTGTTGGGGGGATGAATGGGGTTGGGGGACTGAATTTTCGAGGCTGTGACCTGCCGTGAAGTCGGCGCGAGGTCAAGTGACATTGCGCAACGCCGCACCGATTTCGAAGGAGGCGCGGCAAAGTGGCAGGCTAATCCTTGGGCTTGTTTACCTCAAAGGCGGCCTTCTGCTCGCCGGAGGCCTCGCGCTGATGCAGCGACCGCCATTCCTCATAGGGCATGCCGTAGACGATCTCGCGCGATTCTTCCTTTTCCATCGGTACCCCGGCGGCATTGGCGGCGTCACGGTACCAGTTGGACAGGCAGTTGCGGCAGAAGCCGGCCAGATTCATCAGGTCGATGTTCTGCACATCGCTACGTTCGCGCAGATGGGCAACCAGGCGGCGGAAAGCGGCGGCTTCGAATTCCAGCTGTTGTTGCGGCGTAAGATCGGTCATCGTCTTCCCTCTCATCGTTTCTAGAATTCGTAAGGCCCGGTGCGGGAAGGATAGCGTTTGATTTCGTGCAGTTCAGGGCGGTCGTTTAGATTTTTCAGGATCGGCCCGAGCCGTTCGTCCCATTCGGCCACACCGATATCGTCGCCGATCAGATCCTGACGCACTTCGATCAGGGCATGGGCAAGGCCGGTTTCCATGCAGTGACGGAACATCGTATCGCCCCGCAGGGCGCCGTCATAGGGTTCGTTGTCGCCGACCAGAATGTCGCCGGATGCCTCGAGCGCCTCGATCAGCGGGGTTACCGCGCGGGGATCGCTGTCCCAGAGGACGGCGGCGTGCCAGGGACGGGGGGTGCCTTTCCAGGCGGGGGTATAGGAGTGAAGCGAGATGACGAGCGGCGCGTTGCCGCTTGCCTTGCCGACCGCCGCAATTGTTTCCGAAACGGCGCGATGATACGGCCGGTGAAAGCGGTTGAGGCGGCTTTCCCACTCCTCAGGCGTGATCGGATGGTTGCCGGGAACGATGGCGCCATCGGAAATCTTCATGATCAGCGTCGGATCGTCCTCGCCCCGGTTGGGGTCGATCAGGAGCCGGGAGAAGCAGCTGAGGACGGCGGGTACGCCAAGCCGCGCCGCCAGCCGCCGCGTCAGCGCCTCGACGCCGATATCGTAGGCGATATGACGGGCGAAGGCGCTTTCCGGGAGGCCGAGCCGGCCGTATTCGGCAGGCAGATGGTTCGTCGCGTGATCGGCCAAAAGCACCAGCCCGGCCTCATGGTTGCCCGCAATGACCTCGAAGGACGATGTTTTCGGCATACAGTATCAACTCGTTTCATGCTTGACGAATTTTGATGGCATGCTGGGGCGGTAATCGCAAGGCAATGGCGATTTTGTGACGTTTCATTCAACAAAAACCCGAATGTAATCGATTAGAGTCGCGTTGACATTCGAGGCCTCCCGTCGCAAGAAAGTGCCACGACAAATCACAATGGAGACCCATTGGAAACCGTGTCCAGATATCCCTTTTTCAGGCTGAACGTGCGGAACTGGTCCTTTAGCGCCATTCTGCTTTTCGGTTTAGCCGCTTTCTCGCCGGTTTTGGTGGCGAGTGAAGCGCGTGCCGAATTCCGCGTCTGCAACGGCACACAGAATCTCGTGGGCGTGGCCATCGGATACCGGGCCAAGGAAGGCTGGATCACGGAAGGCTGGTGGCAGGTGCCCGCGACGACCTGCGCCACCCTGATCGAGGGTGAACTTCAATCACGATACTATTACCTCTACGCTGAAGATGCGGCCCGCGGAGGACGCTGGACAGGTGGCGTCAACATGTGCGTCGCCGAAAACGAGTTCAAGATCACCGGCGTGCAGGATTGCTTCGCGCGCGGCTTCCAGCGGATGGGGTTCAAGGAATACGACACGGGGCGTCAGGGAAGCTGGATGGTTCAGTTGTCCGATACCCCAGGGACCCAAGAAAGCCACAACTGATGAAGCGGAACAGAAAAGTCAAAATCCTCGCAACGCTCGGACCGGCATCGGGCGAAGAAGAGATGATCCAGAAGCTGCACGAGGCGGGGGCTGATCTTTTCCGGATCAACATGAGCCATGCCAGCCACGACATGATGCGCACGCTGATCAAGCGCATCCGCAATGTCGAGGAACGTTGCGGCAGACCGATCGGCATTCTTGCCGACCTGCAGGGACCCAAGCTGCGCGTCGGGAAGTTTGCAGCCGGCAAGGTCGATCTCGTTCCGGGCCAGACGTTTACGCTCGACAACAAGGACGAGCCGGGTGACAACACCCGCGTTTTCCTGCCGCATCCGGAAATCCTCGAATCGGTCAAGGCAGGCGATCGCCTTCTGATCGACGACGGCAAGCTGCATCTGCGCGCCGACAAGGTTGATGGCAAGAGCATCGTCTGCACCGTTATTGCCGGCACCAAGATTTCTGACCGCAAGGGGGTCAGCCTGCCAGATACGCTGCTTGCCGTCGGCGCGCTCACCGAAAAGGACAGGTCCGACCTCGACGCCGTGCTTGAAACCGACGATGTCGACTGGGTTGCCCTGTCGTTCATCCAGCGTCCCGAAGATCTTTCCGAAGTCCGCAAGATTTCGCGCGGCCGCGTTGGCCTGATGTCGAAGATCGAGAAGCCGCAGGCGATCGAGCGCATCGACGAGATCATCGAACTGTCCGACGCGCTGATGGTTGCCCGCGGCGACCTTGGCGTGGAAATGCCACTCGAAGCCGTCCCCGGTCTGCAGAAGCAGTTGATCCGCGCCTGCCGCCGCGCCGGCAAGCCGGTCGTCGTTGCCACCCAGATGTTGGAATCGATGATTTCCGCACCGGTTCCGACCCGCGCCGAAGTCTCCGACGTCGCCACCGCCGTGTTTGAAGGTGCAGACGCAATCATGTTGTCGGCTGAATCGGCTTCCGGCGAGTATCCGGTCGAAGCCGTCGCTACCATGGCGTCGATCGCCAGCAAGATCGAAACGGACCCGCATTACCCAGGCATCATCTACGCCCAGCGCACGCCGCCGGAAGCGACCGGCGCGGATGCGATCTCGCTTGCCGCCCATCAGATCGCCGAGACGCTGAACCTGTCGGCTATCGTCTGTTACACCTCGTCCGGCAATACGGGCCTGCGTGCGGCCCGCGAGCGTCCGCAGGTTCCGGTTATTGCGCTTTCTCCCGTCATCCAGACGGCGCGCCGCCTGTCCGTCGTCTGGGGCTTGCACAGCGTCGTCACCAGCGATGCGACGGACCTTGACGACATGGTCAACCGTGCCTGCCGTATCGTTGCCGCCGAAGGCTTCGGCAAGCCGGGCGACCGGGTGATCATCTCGGCCGGCGTGCCGCTCGGAACGCCGGGTGCAACCAACATGCTGCGTATCGCCTATATCGGCTCCGACGGCCTGAGCGGCGTCTGACACCTGCATTGTGAAACCATGAAAAGCCGCCGGAGCGATCCGGCGGCTTTTTTTATGGTGGAACGGCTTCCTGATTAAGGTTGGACGTTGCAGCGCTATTCGTAGACCGGTATCCGGGCCTCGGCTTGGCCTGCGAGCTTTTCGAGGTTGCGCTTCTTGCCGGCCAGTGTCTCGATGGCGGCAATCGCAAGGTCGGTGACGATGTAATCCGGCTTGTGTCCGAGATTGTGAATACGCAGCAGCGTCGACCCGTCGATATCGGCATGTAGCTGGCGGGAGTGGATTTCGGGCAGAACCACCCGGTCGGCATCGCCGGTGATGATGACCGTCGGTGCCTTGATCTCCTTGTAGCGCGGGGAGACGCGCTTCACATAGTCGAGCAGGTTGGCGACATCGATGGCGTTGTTGCGGAAGGCTCGGGGGCGGAGCGCCAGATACGCAGCGGTTCGTTCGACGTAATCATCGGGGCGGGGGTTCGGTTCGAAAACCACCTTGGTCGCCTTGTCGATCAGCGCCATGCCGACGGGTGGTGCGACGAGAGTGGAGAAAAGCCAACCGAAGACCGGCACCTTGGCGGCCTCATAGTACCATTCGATACCGCCCGGCCATGGATGGGTCGCGGGTGATAGAAACAGCAAACCGGCGACCATGTCCTTGTGGTTCAGCGCAAAACTTGCGGCGATCGCCCCGCCGAACGAATGGCTGACGACAATCGCTCTTCTGATGCCACGCTTCTTCATCAAAGCCGCGATCGCATCGGCCTGGCCGTCCGGATAGGCGTTCTGCGGTCCGCCGCGATCGGAAAAACCGAGCCCCGGGCGGTCGACAAACAGCATGTCGGCGCGCCCCTCCAGCCTGTCCCTGAATGCGGTCATCTGGTCCTGGAGATTGGCGCTCGCGCCATGGATAAAGACGAGGGTCGGCAGATCGGCGGACTTCGGGCGAGGTATGTAGACGCTGTTCATGCGGTAACCGCCGACGTCGATCCGTTCGCCCCTGTTGGGATTGTCCTTCTCGAAGGCGGCGGCCTGGTAGGAGCTGAAGCCGAACCCCGTGACGAGAACGGCGAGAAAAACGGACGCGATGAGCAGCATGGCTTTCCTGAAGGAAAAATACATCAATCACTCTCTCGCGCGGTTCGTTCGCGCAGGCAACCGGTTGGATGGCTTATCCTGTGCGATACGAGGGAGAGAGGCCTGCGGTTTCGCCAGCAGGCAGAATTATGTTCGATTGCCGGCGAGTTTCTCTTCCAGATCACCGAGCTGCTCCTGCGCCCGGCGTTCGGCGGGATAGATGTCGAGGAACTGCTCCCAGGCCCTCAGCGCCAGTTCATCCTCGCCGGCTGTGGTGAGAATCGCCGCCATGCCGGCCAGCGCACCGAAATGACGGGGCTCGATCGCCAGCACGCGGTTGATATCGGACATTGATTTGCGGTGATTGCCCATCTGGTAGTGCAGCGTGGCCCGCTGGTTCCAGCCTTCGACATAGGCAGGCTGGAGAGCGATGACCTGATCGAAGATATCGAGCGCGGTTGGCTTGCGGTTCGATTCGACGGCTTTTGCTGCCCACTGCATCAGGAGATTGATGGAAGCGCTGCCCGAATCCATCCATTCGATACGAATGCGGTCGGAAATCTCGCGGGCCTTGTCGGGATCGCGCTCGCGTTTCAGTTCGGAAAAAAGGGTGTCGAGCCGCTGTTTGGGCGTCGTCAGTTCAGGCGTTGCCGATGCCTGAGAGGTGTCCGCTGCGAGAAGGGGAGGAGCATTGGCAATCGGCGCCAAAAGCGCGATGATGAGAATCAGGCGATAAGACATGCGTTTAACCATGGCAGATAAGGTAGTCCGCCATGGCCGAAGATCAAATCAAATTTGAGGCATCATATTGTTGAACCGCTGAGCGCCCGGTTTCCAAAAAATGCGGGCGCCCGAACGCTTCCAATCCATTCACACTCGTTCCGGAAGCCAGAGGCTTCCGGTCACGGAAATGGATCAGCCCTGACGGGCCTTGAAGCGCGGGTTCAGCTTGTTGATGATGTAGATGCGGCCCTTGCGGCGCACCAGACGGTTTTCGCGATGGCGTGCCTTCAGCGACTTGAGCGAATTTTTGATCTTCATTTTTCTGATCCGCAGTTTTGGCGAATCCGAATTCGCCGCTCTTTAACAATCAAAAGCGCGCTTGCAGACCGTTAAGGCCGAGCGCGCTCTTAGGGTGGCAGGCAAATAACCCGGCATCATAAAACTGTCAACCGCAGAGAGCCTGTTTTCGCAGCTGCTTGCGGCTTTTCTGTGGGTTAAACCCTCAGCGAAGCCAGGTGACATGCCCCATTTTACGGCCGGGCCGCGCTTCGGACTTACCGTAGAGGTGAACAAAGGCGTTCGGCTTGGCGAGCCATGCGGGCACGCCGTTGATATCGTCACCGATCAGGTTCTGCATGACACAGCCGGAATGGCGGGCACCATTCGACAGGGGCAGGCCGGTGATTGCGCGAATATGCTGCTCGAACTGGGAGACCACGCAGGCGGCTTCCGTCCAATGGCCGGAATTGTGGACCCGCGGCGCGATTTCGTTGGCAATCAGCGTCCCGTCGGCGAGCACGAAGAATTCCATCCCGATGACGCCGACATAGCCGAGCGCTTCCAGAACGGCGCCTGCTGCGCTGCGAGCGGCTACTGCCGTCGCTTCGTTGATCAGGGCCGGAACGGAAGAGGTGTGGAGGATGCCCTGCCGATGAATGTTTTCCGCCGGATCGAAACAGGCGATCGTGCCGTCGATGCCGCGCGCGGCAATGATCGAAATTTCCCGCTCGAAAGCAACGAAGCCCTCAAGGATGAGTGGAACACCGCCGAGCGCGTCGAAAGCGCCTGCTGCCTTGTCGCTTTCGTCGCGGAAAACGCGCTGGCCCTTGCCGTCATAACCGAGGCGGCGGGTCTTCAGGACGCCGATACCGGAAAAATCGGCAAGCGCGTGCTCGAGTTCCGCTTGGCTGCCGATGGCATGGAAACGGGCGGTCTCGATACCGCAGCCGTTGAGGAACTGTTTTTCCACGACCCTGTCTTGTGACACTTCCAGCGCCTTGGCCGGAGGGTAGACGGGGCGCGAGCGGGCCAGGCGTTCGGCTGCGCTGACGGGGACGTTCTCGAATTCATAGGTGACGACATCGCAAGCGGCGGCAAGCTCTTCCAGTGCCCTCTCGTCGTCATAGGCAGCAACGATCTGGCCGTTGGCGACCTGTGCTGCCGGACAGTCTGCCTGCGGCTCGAGGACGATGGTGCGGAAGTTGAGCCGGGCGGCCGCCATGGCAAGCATGCGGCCGAGCTGGCCGCCACCGATGATGCCGATCGTTCTCATGCCTGATCCACGGGGTATTCGGCGACGGCGGCGCTCTGCTGCTCGCGCCAGTCATCGAGGCGGTCGGCAAGGTCGGGATCGCTGAGGGCCAGAACGGCGGCGGCGAGCAGTGCCGCGTTGACGGCACCGGCGCGACCAATCGCCAGTGTCCCGACCGGGATGCCGGCCGGCATCTGCACGATCGACAGGAGACTGTCTTGGCCCGAAAGCGCCTTGGACTGGACGGGAACGCCGAAGACCGGCAGCGGCGTCATGGCGGCCGTCATGCCGGGCAGATGGGCGGCACCGCCTGCGCCGGCGATGATCACCTTGAAGCCTTCGTCGCGTGCGCCCTTGGCAAAATTGATCAGCCGGTCCACCGTGCGATGTGCCGAAACGATGCGGGCATCATAGGCGATATCAAGAGCGTCGAGCGTGTCGGCGGCATTCTTCATGGTTTCCCAGTCGGACTGGCTTCCCATGATGATGGCGACGGGCGGGGTGGCTGCTTTCGTCACGTTGTTCGTTCCGCTTTGTTACCGGGACCGGTTTGCCGGCAAGTCGGGTCTTGCCGTGCATCGCCTCAGGCGATTATATCAGGAATGATCTGATCTTCGATCTTGGTGATCTTGTCCTTGATGATCAGCTTCTTCTTCTTCATCCGCTGGATGCGCAGGGCATCGCAACCCGTCTGGATCATGGCGTTGATCGCGACATCATAATCTTCATGCTCTTGCCTCAGCCGCGCTACGCTCAGTCTGAGTTCGGCCTGATCCTGATCTGGCATGCAATGTTCCCCGTCGGCGTCGGCAGAAGATAGTCCGCCGTCCGCATCAAATCGAGCGTCGCTCTAGCACAGAATTGTTGGTAACGGGAAGTTATCCTTCGCCACGATTTCGCCTTCGACAAATGAAAATTTGCATGGCACACTGGTTCGGTTGACAACGTGGAACATCCGGCTTTCCCCGCCGGGTGCAAGCAAAAGGAAGGGACTGCCACATGACCATTGAGGCTCATCTTGCAACGCTTGAGAAAAAACATGGTGTTCTGGAGCAGGAACTCCATTCGGCACTTACCCAGCCGTCTGCCCAGGATCAGCACATTGCAGACATCAAGCGTCGGAAGCTGCGCTTGAAGGATGAGATCGAAAAGATCCGTTCTTCATCTCACTGATTAGGTAAAGCAATCTCATTCATCGGGAGACTTTTGTTCCAGCGCGGAAATTGATAGCCGGAAAACAAACGAGCTTTGAGGGACGGCTTCAAGCGCTGTTGATGGGCAGGCTTTGGCGAGCGACACGCTCGCCAAAGCCCTGTAAGTAATGAGTTTCCCGATGTTTGGCCCTTTCGGGCCACGATCCTCACGACCAGAACTGATCCAGCCATAAGTTGACACGGTCGAAACCCGGCTTGTTGATAGCGTAAATCCGTTTTGTTCCGCTTGCGGAGACGGAGACGAGATTTGAGTCCAGCAGGGCCTTCAGATGTTGCGACACGGCAGGGCGGCTGATCGGCAGCCCTTCGGCAAGTTCATTGACGGTCCGTGGTGCGCGACGCAGTTCCTCCAGCAGATATCGCCGGTTCGGATCCGAAATCGCATCGAAGGGATCAGCGTTTGACATGTGCAAAAGCTAGGAGAAATCAATCCTCCCGGCAAGCAAATTGTGCGGTGCGGCATAAAAATTTTGCTTTGCAAAATGCAAGTGTAGCGTGCAGGATACGCTTTGCGCTCAGTGTAAGGCCCGAAAGGCAGGCCTTACGATCATGCGGCAAGCGCCACAAGGCCGTCATAGGCGAGCTTCAGCCCGGCCAGAAACGCCATCGTATACATGAACGGGTAGAACACTTGTGGCTGCATGCGCCGGACGACAAAGGCGCCGGCCATCGTCGCCAGTATCGCCAGCGGAAAAAGCGTCAGGGATGTGGCGAGGTTGCTGAGGTCCAACTGTCCGAGTGCGAAGTACGGGACGAGCTTGACGGCATTCAGAATGGCGAAGAACCGCACGATCGTGCCGGTATATTCGCGCGGCGGCAGTTTCAGCGGCAGGGTGTAGATCTGGAACGGGGGGCCGCCGGCGTGGGCAACGAAGCTGCCGTAGCCGGCGAAGGCGCCAAAAAAAGTTGCCTGCAGCGGCCGTTGCGGCTTGGCCGGCGTGATGATGCCCCGCCGCGCGCGCCAGACATTGTAGACATAACGCAGGACGAACAGGATGGTGATGACGCCGATGATCAGTCTCAGCGCATCGCGCGGCACATAGGCAGAGGTGGCCCAGCCGATGGCGATGCCGACCAGGGCGCCGGGCAAAAGAATCGTCAGCGTCTTCATGTCGCCATGCTGGCGCCACGTCCAGAGCGCGACCAGGTCCATGGCGATCAGGATCGGCAGCAACAGCGCCGCCGCCTGGACGGGCGAGACGGCGAGCGACAGGAGCGGTACGCCCATCAGGGACAGCGCTTCGCCCATGCCTCCCTTGCTGAAGCCGACGAGCAGAACTGCGGGGATGGCGATGGCGTAAAACTGAAAATCGGGAAGCATGGGTATCGGTTGATCCTTTTGTCCGCAGGGTCTATCGCTTTTGCGGATCGAAATCGAGTAGGGGATGGTGCGCGGACGCGCAATTCACCTGGAACAGAGACATTATGAGCAATACAGAAAACCGCTGCCGCCTCGTTCTCATCGTGCCGGATATCGCCGATGTGGAGAGCCGCGTGCAAATCCTCGGCGATGCTCTGCGCGGTGGCGACGTGGCCTCGGTCATCCTGCCGCAATACGGGCTGGACGATCAGACCTTCCAGAAGCACGCCGAAGCGCTGGTGCCGCTGATCCAGAAGGCGGGGGCTGCGGCGCTGCTTGCCGGCGATACGCGGGTTGCGGGCCGCGCAAAAGCGGATGGCCTTCACATCACCGGCAACGCGGAAGAGCTTGCCGAGGCGATGGAGAAGTTTTCGCCCAAGCTGATCGTCGGCGGCGGCAACGCCACCGATCGCCATCACGCGCTGGAGATAGGCGAAGTCCGCCCGGATTATGTGTTCTTCGGCAAGGTCGATGGCGACATCAAGCCGGAGGCGCATCCGAAAAACGTGGCCCTCGCCGAATGGTGGGCCTCGATGATCGAAATTCCCTGTATCGTCATGGGTGGCACTGACCCGGAATCTGCACTGGTCGTTGCCGAAAGCGGGGCGGAGTTCGTTGCCTTGCGGCTTGCGGTTTTTGCCGAGCCGGAACAGGCGCCCGTCGTCGTTGCGCAGGTGAATGCGCTTCTTGACGAAAAAGCGCCACGGTTTGAAGTTTAAGACATTTCCATGTTGATCCGTCGCTCCCCATCGCTGCACCCATTTTCGCTTCTTTTGCTGAGCGCGACCCTTTTGGGCGCGCCTGCAGGCCTTCGTGCCGAGGATGCCTTGCCGGGCGTGAATGACGCCGCCCCGGTGGTGGACGACGCGGCACCAGTAGTGCAAGGGGGCGCGGATGAGAAAACGACCGCAAAGCGTGGTCGCATCACGCCCTTCAACGGCGCTGCCCTGCCTGAAGGCGAGATACCGGCACTGCAGTCGCCGGAGGACGCCAAGAAGGCGGATGCAGAAAAACTCGAACCTTCGAGTGGCGTCAATGTGCTTGATCGGATGGGCGCCGAGTTGCCGGCCCTGCCGCAGGAAAAACCGTTTGCCGGAAAGGCCGACGATGCCTATGGCGCGTTTCAGCGCGGTTACTACCTGACGGCGATGGAGCTTGCCTTGCCGCGGGCGCAGCTCGGCGATGCGGCCGCGCAGACGCTGGTCGCGGAGATTTTCTCGCAAGGGCTTGGTGTCGGCCGCAACCCCAAGGATGCGGCCTTCTGGTACGGCCAGGCGGCGAATGCCGGCGATCCCAGCGCCATGTTCAAATATGCGCTTCTCCTGATGGAAGGGCGTGACGTGCCGCGCGACAAGAAGAGGTCGGAAGAGCTGATGAAGAAGGCCGCCGATCTCGGCAATGCTTCCGCCCAGTTCAACTATGGCCAGCTTCTGGTCGCCGACATGCCGGGTGAAAAGGGCCTGAAGGCGGCACTGCCTTATTACGAGAAGTCGGCCGAACATGGCATTGCCGACGCACAGTATGCGCTGTCGCAGATCTATCTCAATGTCGATGGCATCGATGAAAACAAGCGGGCAAAGGCCCGCGAATGGCTGTTGCGTGCGGCGCGCGCCGGGTTTGACACGGCGCAACTCGATCTTGCCATCTGGCTCGTCGACGGCGTTGGCGGCGATCGCAATCTCGACCAGGGCTTCAACTGGATGCTGCGTGCAGCGAGGGGCGGCAATGTCGTCGCGCAAAACAAGCTGTCACATCTCTATGTCAATGCGATCGGCACGCGCCCGGATCCGGTCGAGGCCGCCAAATGGTATGTCCTGTCGCGCCGGGCCGGATTGAAGGACCCGGCACTTGAGGATTTTTATCTCGGCCTTACCGACGAACAGCAGAAGGCGGCGTTGAGTGCGGCCAACAAACACCGGTCGTCCTGACGGACTTTATTGCTGCAAGACTTGAACTTTCGGGGGTTTTGTGGTCTTGAAGCGCCGGATTGGCTGGCCCAAAGGCGCGGCCGGACATCTTTAGGACATGCCCCCATGAAAATCAGCGGCAGCGAAATTCGCCCCGGCAGCGTCATCGAACACAATGGCGGCCTCTGGGCTGCGGTCAAGAGCGTGACGGTAAAGCCGGGCAAGGGCGGCGCGTTCAACCAGGTGGAACTGAAGAACCTGATCGACGGTACCAAGCTCAACGAACGTTTCCGCTCGTCGGAAACCGTGGAACTGGTCAGTCTCGAACTCAAGGATTTCCAGTTTCTCTACGAACAGGGCGATGCTCTGGTGTTCATGGATGTCGAGAGCTATGAACAACTGGAACTGCAAAAGGATTTCGTCGGCGACCGTGCCACGTTCCTGCAGGATGGCATGATGGTTTCGGTCAAGCTCTATGACGAAAAGCCGATCGGCATCTCGCTGCCGGACCAGGTGGTCCTGACGATCGCGGAAGCTGATCCGGTGGTGAAGGGGCAGACGGCGGCGTCGTCCTACAAGCCGGCGATCATGGAGAATGGCGTGCGCGTCATGGTTCCGCCGTTTGTCGAGGCGGGTGAACGCATTCTGGTCGATACCAATGAAATCGCCTATCTCCGCCGCGCGGACTGATCCGCAGCGGCAAATTTAAATTTCTCCGGCCGTTGCTGCGGCCGGTTTTCTGTTTCGAAGGAAAGCCAAAATGGCACGCTCAGCTCTTCTCAATGTCATGGTTCAGGCCGCTTTCAAGGCGGGCAAGTCGCTGGCGCGTGATTTTGGCGAAGTGCAGAACCTGCAGGTCTCGCTGAAGGGACCGGGCGACTATGTTTCGCAGGCCGACCGCAAGGCTGAAAAGCTGATCCGCGAAGAGCTTCTGAAGGCGCGCCCGACCTATGGCTTCCTCGGCGAGGAAAGCGAAGAGATCGTCGGCACCGACGGTGCGCATCGCTGGATCGTCGATCCGCTCGACGGCACGACAAACTTCCTGCACGGCATCCCGCATTTTGCCATCTCGATTGCGCTCGAGCGTCAGGGCGAGATCGTCGCAGCTGTCGTTCTCAACCCGGCGACCGATGAACTCTACACCGCCGAACGTGGCGGTGGCGCCTTCCTCAACGACCGCCGCCTGCGTGTCGCGGCCCGCAAGAACCTGTCGGATGCCGTCATCGGCACGGGCACGCCGCATCTGGGCGTTGCCAATCACGGCACCTATCTGGTCGAACTGCGCCACGTCATGGGCGAAGTTGCCGGCGTGCGCCGTATGGGTGCCGCTGCCCTCGATCTTGCCTATGTCGCCGCCGGCCGCTTCGACGGTTTCTGGGAGCGCGGCCTTCTGCCCTGGGATGTTGCGGCCGGGATCCTGCTGATTCGCGAAGCCGGCGGATGGGTCGCCGATATCGATGGCGGCAACAAGCCGATGGATGACGGCTCGATCGTTGCGGGCAACGAATATATCCGCAAGGCCCTGCATGATGTGCTGCACCGCCCCATACCGGGAAAATAAGCCGAAAAAGGTTCGTCGGGCGGTTGTTTCATCCTGTTGATGTTGCCCGTTGTTTCCCCTTCAATTTGGCACAAACTTCCTCTAGTCTCCGCCCAGCGTCGTCATGTCCGTAGATGCGGACAGGGCCGTGGCACTGAAAAACCGGAGAATAGAGCCCCATGGCGAAATTGGAACTGTCGGGATGGGATACCGGCGGAGGGTCGAGCGAGGGGTATAATCCCAACAAGCTGTCGAGCCCGATGGTTTTCTTCTGGACCATGATGATCTTCCTGATCATCGTCGGTTTTGTCTGTGCAATCCTGTTTCGCCAGGCGCAGTCGGCTTTCTTGAGCAATCCCGGTCTGAACGGCCTCATTCTCGGCGTTCTGCTGATCGGCATCCTTCTCGTCTTCAATCATGTTTTCCGGTTGCGGCCCGAGGTTCGCTGGTTCAACTCCTTCCGCGCTGCCGGAAGTGCCGAGAAGGTCGGCCGCGACCCGGTTCTCCTGGCGCCGATGCGCGCCCTGATCGGCCAGCGCCATTCGATGGCGATCTCGACGACGGCGCTGCGGTCCATTCTCGACTCGATCGCCACCCGGCTCGACGAATCGCGCGATACGTCGCGCTATCTCATCGGCCTTCTGGTCTTTCTCGGCCTGCTTGGTACCTTCTGGGGCCTGCTCGGTACGATCGGATCGATCAATACGGTCATCCAGTCGCTTGATGCAGGGACCGGGACGACACAGGACGTACTTGCCGCTCTGAAGACGGGTCTCTCTGCCCCCTTGACCGGCATGGGTACCGCCTTTTCCACATCGCTCTTTGGTCTCTCCGGTTCGCTGATCCTCGGCTTCCTCGACCTGCAGGCGGGTCGCGCCCAGAACCGCTTCTACACCGAACTCGAAAACTGGCTGTCTTCGGTCACGGATGTGAATTCCGATCTGACGGTGACGTCCGGCAAGCCGTCGGCCGCGCCCGTGGAAGAGCTTCGGCAGTTGACGGAACAACTCGCCCGCCTCAACCATGATGGCGGCATGAACCAGCGCACGACGGCCGCCATGGCAAGTCTTGCCGAAGGCATCCAGGGGCTGGTGAAGAACATGCGCGGCGAGCAGCAGATGCTGCGCGACTGGATCGAGGCACAGCAGGAAGAGGCAAAGTCGATGCGCAAGACGCTCGACAAACTTTCGGCTCGCATCGGGCACCCCGACAAGATCGCCGTTCATCCCGACAGAACGCCGCCGAAACTTGCCCGCGTCGAAGACGCCGGGGGAGAATGATCGATGGCACTTGCGCGCAAGGGCCGGACACAGAGATCGGTCGACTACTGGCCGGGGTTCGTCGATGCGCTATCGACGCTGCTGCTCTCCATCATGTTTCTGCTCTCGGTCTTCGTGCTGGCGCAATTCCTGCTCAGCCGCGAAATCAGCGGCAAGGATGATGTGCTGAACCGGTTGAACAGCCAGATCAACGAACTGACCCAGCTTCTGGCGCTGGAAAAGGGCGGCAAGCAGGATCTTGAGGATTCGCTTGCCAATCTGCAGGCTTCGTTGGCGTCTTCGGAAGGCGAGCGGTCGCGCCTGCAGGCGCTGCTGGACCAGGGAACCGGCAGTTCCGATGCCGCCAACCAGCAGATCGGCGATCTCACCGGGAAGCTGGATGAAGAAAAGCAGATCAGCGCCCGGGCGATGAGCCAGATCGATCTCCTGAACCAGCAGATTGCCGCCCTTCGCAGCCAGATCGCCGCCATCGAGGGCGCGCTTCAGGCATCGGAGGCCAAGGACACTGCATCACAGACCAAGATCGCCGATCTCGGCCGCCGGCTGAACGTGGCGCTGGCGCAACGCGTGCAGGAACTCAACCGCTACCGTTCCGACTTTTTCGGGCGGCTGCGCGAAATCCTGTCCGATCGCGAGAACATCCGCATCGTCGGCGACCGTTTCGTCTTCCAGTCTGAAGTGCTGTTTCCCTCGGGTGGCAACGAGCTTAATCCGGAGGGGCAGCAGGAAATGGCAAAGCTCGCGACCGCTCTCCTCGATCTCGCCAAGGAGATTCCCTCCGAGATCAATTGGGTGCTGCGCGTCGACGGGCATACGGACAACGTTCCGCTTTCCGGTACCGGACGCTACGCCGACAACTGGGAGCTCTCGTCGGCGCGTGCGACCTCCGTCGTCAAGTTCCTGATCTCGCGGGGCGTCCCGGCAGATCGGCTCGTTGCGGCCGGCTTCGGCGAATTCCAGCCGATTGCCGAAGGCGGGAGCCCGGATGCCCGCTCGCAGAATCGCCGCATCGAATTGAAGCTGACCGAGAAGTAACCGGCTTTCAAACCGCCGCGGCTCCTGTGGCGCACAAATCCACATCACCGGCGATTTTCCGGCAGCGTTTCTCCGTTGCCCTGACGTTTACGTGTGCGTAATGTCAACGCGGGGTGGAACGGCTGGAGGGCTGGCATGGATTGTGATGTTCTGGTGATCGGGGCGGGGCTTGCCGGCCTCGTTGCGGCGGTGGAGGCTGCCGACCGGGGTCTGAGGGTCATCGTGCTCGATCAGGAAGGTGAGCAGAATTTGGGCGGCCAGGCCTTCTGGTCGCTCGGAGGCTTGCTGTTCGTCGACAGCCCGGAACAAAGGCGCCTGCGCATTCGTGACAGCCTTGATCTGGCGCGGCAGGATTGGATGGGCTCGGCGCAATTCGACCGGCCTGAGGACTACTGGCCGCGCCGCTGGGCGGAGGCCTATCTCGATTTCGCCGCTGGCGAGAAGCGGGTCTGGCTGCATGGCCAAGGCATGCGCTGGTTTCCGGTCGTCGGATGGGCCGAGCGTGGCGGTGGCCTTGCACACGGCCATGGAAACTCCGTGCCGCGCTTCCATGTGACATGGGGGACGGGGCCTGGGGTGCTGGCGCCGTTCATTGCGCGCGCCCGCGCAGCGGAAGCCAGGGTACGCATACGCTTTCGCTTCCGCCATCAGGTGGATGAATTGATCATGGCCAACGGGGCCGTGACCGGCGCGCGCGGGTCCGTTCTAAAGAGCGACGCTGTTGCCCGTGGCCAGCGCAGTTCGCGCGAGGTTGTCGACGAATTCTGGTTCGAAGCAGGGTCGGTCGTGGTGTCGTCCGGCGGCATCGGCGGTAACCATGACATGGTGCGCAGGCAATGGCCGGTCGACCGGCTCGGGACGCCGCCGACGTTCATGGTGAGCGGCGTGCCGCATTATGTCGATGGGCGGATGATCGAGATTGCCGAGCAGGCGCGCGGTTCCGTCATCAACAAGGACCGCATGTGGCACTATACCGAGGGCTTGAGGAACTTTGATCCGATCTGGCCGAACCACGGCATCCGCATCCTTCCCGGGCCGTCCTCCTTCTGGTGCGATGCCGATGGAAATCGTTTTGCCGCACCCGCCATGCCGGGTTTCGATACGCTCGGCACATTGAAGGCGATCCGCAACAGCGGAGCGGACTATAGCTGGTTCATCCTGACCAAAGCGATCATCAAGAAGGAATTCGCACTTTCGGGATCCGAGCAGAACCCCGATCTTACGGGGAAAGATATCCCGCTGCTTTTGAAGCGATTGGGGAAAAATCCGCCGGGGCCGGTGCAGGCCTTCATGGACAAGGGCGAGGATTTCGTCATTCGCGACCGGCTGGAAGATCTGGTCGAGGGCATGAATGCGCTCTCGGGTGAGGGGCGCCTTTCTCTGGAGCACCTGCGCCAACAGATCGAGGCGCGGGATCGCGAAATCGACAATTCCTTCTCGAAGGATGCGCAGGTGACCGCCATCCGCGGCGCCCGGAACTATCTTGGCGACCGGTTGATGCGGACGGCGAGGCCGCACCGGTTGCTTGATCCGAAGGCGGGGCCATTGATCGCCGTTCGCCTCAACATTCTGACGCGAAAGACCTTGGGCGGCCTGCAGACCGATCTGAATGGCCGCGTTCTGGAGCTTTCGGGTGAACCCGTGCCGGGTCTTTATGCCGCCGGTGAGGTCGCCGGTTTTGGCGGTGGCGGCATGCATGGTTACAACGCGCTGGAAGGCACGTTTCTCGGCGGCTGCATCTTTTCAGGAAGGATTGTCGGGCGCAGCATCGGCACCTGACGAGGGACTGAAGGAGAATGGTTTCTGAGTTGCAGGTAAGCCGGCATCCAAGCCGGCTCATGCTGAGCGGCGGGCTTAATTCTCCCTCATTACCGGCACAAGGCCGGTAATGAGGGAAACGTTGGCTTTGACGGGAAACTGAAGCCTTAATCCAGCTGGACGTTGGCATCCTTGACGACAGGCCCCCATTTGGCGAGCTCGGCCGTCACATGGGTTGCGAGTTCTTCCGGCGTCGATGCAACGATGGTGGCGCTGAAGCCGTTCATCTTCTCGGCAACCTCGGGGTCCGCGAGCGCCTTCTTGGCGGAGGCGTTGAGGCGGTCGATGGCTTCCTTCGGCGTGCCTGCCGGCGCAAAGAGCGCGTTCCAGGTATAGGTCTCGTAGCCAGGGATGGTTTCGGCGATGGTCGGCACATCCGGGAAGGAGGGCGCGCGCTCCTTGGTCGTCACAGCCAGGGCCTTGAGTGTACCGGACTTGATATGGCCGGACGACGAGGGCAGGTTGTCGAACATGATCGGCACCTGGTTGCCGATGACGTCGTTCAGCGCCGGTCCCGATCCCTTGTAGGGAACATGCTGCATGCTGACGCCAGCCATCTTCTTGAACAGTTCGCCGGAGAGATGCAGCGGCGTGCCATTGCCGGAGGACGCATAGGAATACTGGTCCGGTGCCGCCTTCAGTAGTGCCAGAAGCTCCGCCACGTCCTTTGCCGGCAGCTGCGGGTTGACCACCAGCACGTTGGGCACCAGCACCAGCAGCGAAACCGGCGCAAAATCCTTCTCCGGATCATAGGGCTTGGTCTTGAGGATCAAAGGGTTGAGGGCGTGGGTGGCAACCGTTCCCATCAGGATCGTATAGCCATCGGGCTCGGCCCGGGCCACGCGGTCGGCGCCGAGATTGCCGCCGGCGCCAGCGACGTTTTCGACCACCACCTGCTGGCCGAGATCGTCGGACATCTTCTGGCCGATGATGCGGGCAACCACGTCAGTCGAGCCACCAGCCGCGAACGGGACCACCAGCGTGACCGGGCGATCGGGGAACTCCTGTGCCCGTGCTTCACCGCCGAGGACCAGCGCCGATGTCGCCATCAATGCGAGGCCAAGTGCCGTGCGCCGCTTCCAAAATGATAGTGCCATTCAAGTCTCCTCCCAGGACGTGCCTATTTGTAAAACGGCCGCTAAACCGTTTCTGGCGTCAACAATAGCGCGGGGCAGGCGAAGGGCAACCTTGGAACGGGGATTAACGGTTAAAGGCTTCAGCCAAGTGTCACGACATTGCTCGCTTCCGGGCTGTCATAGTCGAACTGCAGCCGGGCAAGTTTGGCATAGAGCCCGCCCTGCCGGACGAGCGAGGCATGGGTGCCTTCCTCGACGATCCGGCCCTGATCCAGGACCAGGATGCGGTCGGCCTTGAGCACGGTCGCCAGGCGGTGGGCGATGACGAGCGTGGTGCGTTCGCGCATCAGGCCGTCCAGCGCCTTCTGCACCAGCGTCTCGCTCTCGGCGTCGAGTGCCGACGTCGCCTCGTCCAGCAGCAGCACCGGGGCATCCTTCAGGATGGCGCGGGCAATGGCGATGCGCTGCCGCTGGCCGCCGGACAGCGTGATGCCGCGTTCGCCGACCTGGGTGTCGTAACCCTGATCGAGCCTTGCGATGAATTCGTCGGCCTGGGCGGCGATGGCGGCTGCCTGCACCATCTCGCGCGATGCCGACGGCAGGCCGAAGGCGATGTTGTCGTGGATGGACGCAGCAAAGATCGTCACGTCCTGCGGAACGATGGCGATACGGCTGCGCAATGCCTGCGGATCAACGGTGCGGATATCGATGCCATCGAGGCTGATCGTCCCTTTGACCGGATCGTAGAAGCGCAGAAGCAGCGAAAAGACGGTGCTCTTGCCGGCACCCGACGGGCCGACGATGGCGACCGTCTCGCCCGGCTTGACGGCGAAACTCAGGCCCTTGACGCTCTTGTAGTTTGGCCGCGAAGGATAGGCGAAATGAACGTCGACGAAGGTGACGGCACCCTGCGCCGGTTCCGGCATCGCGACGGGATCGGCGGGTGCAGTGATCTCCGGCTGTTCGGCCAGCAATTCGCTCAGGCGCTCGGCGGCACCTGCGGCTTGCGACAGTTCACCCCAGACCTCGGAGAGCGCACCGAGGCTGCCGGCGGCGAAAACGGAATAGAGCAGGAACTGGCCGAGCGTGCCGGCCGACAGCGTGCCTGCCAGGACATCCTGCGCGCCGAACCACAGGACGGCGACGACGCTGCCGAAGATCATGGTGATGGCAAAGGCCGTGAGGATCGAACGGGCCTTGATGGCGGCGCGGGCCGCCTCATAGGCATTTTCCACGGCGCTGCCATAACGCGCCTGTGCTGCGGCTTCGCCATTGAAGGCCTGGACCGTGCGGGCCGCCGAGATTGCCTCGCCGGCATAGGCGGAAGCCGTCGCGAGCGTATCCTGCGCTTCGCGCGAGCGCCGGCGTACCGAGCGGCCGAACCCGACGAGCGGGAAGACGATGACCGGAATGGCGATCAGCACCAGGCTCGACAGCTTCGGGCTGGTGTAGACCATCATGCCGATGGCGCCGAGACACAGGATGGTGTTGCGCAGCGCGACTGAGGCCGTGGCGCCGACCGCGGACTTGATCTGCGTCGTGTCGGCCGTCAGCCGCGAAACGATCTCGCCGGACTGGTTGACGTCGAAGAAGGATGGGGAAAGCCGGGTGACGTGGTCGAAGACATCGCGGCGCAGATCCGAGACGATCCGTTCGCCGAGCGTGATGACGAAATAGTAGCGGGTGGCGCTGGCAAGTGCCAGAACGATCGCCAGGATCATCAGCATCGAGAAATAGGTGTTGATGAAGCCCGAATCCGAGGTCGAGAATCCGTGGTCGATCATCCGGCGCACGGCCATCGGCAGCGTCAGCGTCGTGACGGCTGCCACAACAAGCGAGATGCCCGCGCCTATGACCAGATTGCGGTAACGCAGAATATACGGCAGCAGCTTTGCCAGCGGGCGCACGGACTTTCGCCCCGCCGGTTGAACGACCTCATTCGACACATTGCCTCCAATACCCGAAGAAGCGGCAAAACTCGCACAAGTCTTCTCCGGCGGTACTTGTTATCCGGATGACCATCATGTATAGGCACGGCATCAAATTGGGAAGCCGTGGTCCCTTGAGTGGTCTGCGGCTTCATTTACGTGTTCGGTCCCCATGCCGCAATGGCCCGCAAATGGCTTGCGACAATTGGACCCTGGAACTTGCAGGAAGATTGTTATGAAGGCTGATATCCATCCCGCTTACCACATGATCAAAGTAGTCATGACCGACGGCACCGAATACGAAACCCGCTCGACCTGGGGTTCGGAAGGCCAGACCATGAACCTCGAAATCGACCCGAAGTCGCATCCGGCATGGACCGGCGGCAACCAGCAGCTGATGGACCGCGGCGGCCGCGTTTCCAAGTTCAAGAAGCGCTTCGAAGGCCTCGGCCTCTAAGCTATCCTTGCTGGATTTTGATTTTGGGAAAGCCCGGTTTGTCCGGGCTTTTTGCATTTGGTGGGAGAGGCGGTGCGAGGCTGCGAGCGCCGGGCGATCAATCGGGACATTCGGCACCCGTCTTCACCCAGGCGTCGATCAGGGCTGCGAAGGTTTCTTGCGAGCCTGGTGGCTGGGTGCGTCCTTCGCCCGGATGCCAGGCCCAGCCAACCAGATGATCCTCGCCCATATGGCGTACAAGGTCGGCGTGAGAGCGATTGCCGTTCCTGCTCGTATCTTTAACCTGCTGGCAGATTTCACCGACCGTCAGCCCTTGCCATGCCATGCTGGCCGGGGCCAGCGACCAGTGCGCGTTGCCCGGAATGGATTTCATGCGGCTACCGAGGATCGGACGATTCTCGGCGCCATGGCAGGTGCTGCAGACAAGTCCCGCCGGACCCAGAGAGCTTTGGCTGGCATGGATAAACGGAACATGCGGGTGCATGTCTTCACCCTGCGTCGGGCTGCGCGTTGCCGGATGACAGTTGATGCAGCGCGGATGCGTCAGGACACGGCTGGCCTCGTCGAAGATGGCCTTCGAGCGCGCTCCGGTGTCCGCGATCGCAGCAAAGTCGGAGACGGCCTTTAGGCTTCCACCACCCGGTGTTTCAGCATAGCCCTCTGAGGGGCCAATACTGGTAGCGATTGCAGTCACAGCCAGGACGGCAGCGAGCGGCATGGCGAGAATCCGATTGGCCATGATCACACTCTCCGCAATTCGTTCTGGTCGATGGGCAGCGAACGCAGCCGCTTGCCGGTTGCGACGAAGATCGCATTGAAGAGTGAAGGTGCGACACCAGGCGTCCCGACTTCACCAATGCCGCCCGGGGCCTCGGAACTCGGCACAATGTGCACCTCGATTGTCGGCGCCTCGTTTATTCTCAGGACGGGTGAATCATCGAAGTTGCTCTCCACGACTGCACCGTTCGCCACGGTGATGCGTCCGTAGAGAGCTGCGCTGAGGCCATAGATGATGCCGCTCTGTATCTGGGCTTCCACCGTGTCCGGATTGACGACCTGACCACAATCGACAGCGCAGATGATGCGGTCCGTCTTGAGTGTTCCGTCTTCCGCTACGCTTACTTCGGAGATCATCGCAGCAAAGCTGCCGAAATCCTCCGATAGGGCGATGCCTCTGCCCTTGCCTTGTGGAAGGGCGGTCGTCCAACCGGCCTTCTCGGCCGCAAGATCGAGCGCGCCGAGGAGACGCGGTTTATGCTGAAGCAGGCGCCTGCGGTATTCGAGCGGATCGATGCCGGCAAGATGGGCCAACTCGTCGATGCCGCCTTCGATCACCGGGATGTTGCGCGTGGCCCCGACACCGCGCCAGTTGCCCGTCAGCATGCCGTCCGGAGCCTCATGGCGTGCGAAGTCAGTGTATTTGTTTGGAATGGCATAGGGCGTTTCCGCGCCACCCATGATGTCGAGGTCTATGCCATCACGGACAAAGCCCGGGTACCAGCGCGCCATGACGGACGGACCGACGACGCGATGCCGCCAGGAAACGGGCATGCTGTCGGGACCCAGCGTCGCCGTCACCTTGCTGTAGTTGAGATAGCGATAACAATCATGGCGGATGTCCTCCTCGCGGCTCCAGGTGACCTTGACCGGGCCATCCACCTGCTTTGCGATCTTTGCCGCCAGAATGACGCCGTCCACATCGAGCCTGCGGCCGAAACCACCACCCAGCAGGTGATTGTGTACGACGACCTTTTCCAGCGGGAGGCCGGTCACATCTGCGGCGGCCTGCCTCGTTCGGCTCATGATCTGCGTGCCCACCCATACGTCACAGCCGTCACTACGGACGTGAAGCGTACAGTTCATCGGCTCCATTGCCGAGTGTGTCAGGATCGATTGCCGATAGACGAACTCATGCGCAGGCCCGTGATCGGCCTCGGCCTTTGCGATATCCCCTTCGTTTATATGCGGCAGCGCGCTGCCGCTGATCGCATCTTCCGCGAGCTTTTCCAGATCGTCTTGTGAAAGAGCCGCATTCGGACCCTGATCCCACTCAATGGAGAGCGCGGCAAGGCCCTTGCGCGCAGCCCCGGTGTTGTCAGCCACGACCGCCACGGCGTCCTCGATGCGGACGACCTGCTTGACGCCCTTGACCGCCATTGCCGGTCCATCCTCGACCGAGCGGAGTTTGCCGCCGAAATAGGGACAGATCGCGATCGCCGCGTAGGACACGCCTTCCGGGCGTGCGTCGATGCCGAATTTTGCCGTGCCGTTGACTTTCTCCGGACTGTCGAGACGCCGGATGGGCTGGCCGATCAGCTTGAAGCTCGACGCGGGCTTCAGCGGTACTTCCTGTGGAATAGCCTCGGATGCCGCAGGCTGGATCAGGCTGCCATAGGCAGCGCTGCGGCTGCTTGCAGCGTGAACGACATGCCCAGCCTCGGCCGTGCACGTATCCGGCGCAACGCCCCAGCCGCGCGCAGCGGCGTTCACCAGCATGACACGGGCGGTGGCCCCTGCCTTGCGCATCTGCTCGTAAACAGCGCGAATGGCAAGGGAACCGCCGGTGATCTGGTCGCCCAGCAAAGGGTTTGAATAACGGCCAGGATCAGCAGGCGCATGCTCCAGCGTCACCTGATCGAGGGGAACTTCCAGCTCTTCGGCCAGCAACATCGCGACCGAAGTATAGATGCCTTGCCCCATCTCAGCCGACGGCATGACAAAGACTATTTTGCCTTCGGCGGGGATGCGAATGAAGGCGTTTGGTTCAAACGCCTCTGCGGCGGCTGATGAAGGGGATGGTTGCAGGCCAATGACGAGGCCTGCTCCGGTCAGCGATACGCCAATCAGAAAGTGCCGGCGTGAGATAGGGAAATTTACTTTGTCGTAGATGGACATCGCAATCACCTCGCCACGGCAGCCAGCTTGATGGCCGCGCGAATGCGCGGATAAGTGCCGCATCGACAGATATTTCCAGCCATGACGGCATCGATATCGTCATCGGTCGGCGACAGATTGGCGGCAAGGAGCGCGGTTGCCGACATGATCTGCCCGGACTGACAGTAACCGCACTGAACGACATCGATGTCGAGCCATGCCTTCTGTACCCGCGCGCCTTCGGCAGTCTCACCGATCGCCTCGATCGTGGTAATTGGCTTGGCCACCGCGTCGGCAACCGGCATCACGCAGGACCTGACGGGCACGCCATCGACATGCACCGTACAGGCACCGCACATGGCGATGCCGCAGCCAAATTTTGTTCCAGTAAGACCTATGGTGTCGCGCAGCACCCATAGAAGCGGAATATCGCCATCCACATCGACGGCGTAGTTCTTGCCATTCACCAAAAGATCATAAGACATGTGAACATCGGCCGAAAGCCGTCCCTCAAACGCACATGCAGTATTCCTAAACTAGCGGCAAAGGCGGGGATTCATCTAGTTACATTTTCGTGAAGTTGGGATGCCAGATGATCGGCCGTGCTGCCCCACCTTAGCTCGTGACAATGTTCGCTGCAGTCAATCATCGCCACCAAAAGCAAAAAAACCCGGCGCAAGGCCGGGTTTGAAGTAGCATTCTGTAGCCTGTTTAATTCCGATCAGTTCGTTCCAAAAGCAGTCTGCAGCAGCGTGAGCTGCGCCTTGACGCCGTTCTGGTTGTCCGGAAGGAAGTTCTGGGCTTCCTGCGGGCGGTAGATTTCGCGGTCGAGCAGGGCGACGCGGTTCTGCAGGCGCAGCGAGCGGTCGATCAGGTCGCGGAAACCTTCCGGCAGGTCGTTCCAGCCCGGCGCCGTGCGATCGACGTTGAAGCTGTCGAGGCGCACCTTGTTCTTTTCCGACAGGACCTGCTCGCGGTTCATCTCGCCGTTGTTGACGGCGCGCTGCAGGAGCAGCCAGGATGCCATCTGCATCAGGCGGGTGGTGAGGCGCATCGATTCAGCAGCGTAGAGCACCGATGCCATGCGCGGCAGAACCTTGGAGGCGGCGCGGCCGGGGCCGTCGAGATAGCTTGCGGTTTCTTCAACCAGGCCCATGCCTTCCGCATAAAGGGTCTTGAACTGCGCCGAAGACGCAGCGTGCCCCGCGAAGCTCACAGTATTCAATCCCCGTTCGGACATGGTCTGTTTTCCCTGTTTAAACGCATCAACTCGGTCAGGTAACGAACGGGTTAACAGATAGTTTCCCGCGGCCCGTTTATAGTTTGAACATGATCCCATAGCGCATTTCGCGCAAGCCTATTCTTAATAAAGGGTTAATCTCCACAATTCTTTGAGGATTGGGGATAAAAGATAAAAAAAGAGCCGCTAAAGCGGCTCTCAAGGTAAAACAGGGAGAAAAATCAGACCATTCGCCAAGCGGGAAATTGTCTGAGTCCAGAGCGATCCGGATGGCCTAGTAATAGCTTATAAGGCTTAATGAAGCGTTAGGGCGGGCGGTTTCACGCCGTCGTGATGTCTTGTTTTCCGAAAAGAAGTGTGGCTCGTTTCTTGAAGGCGCAAGCCTACGAGCGAAAGAAGCCTTCGGCCGCCGATTTACTTGCCGACTTGCTTGCTCTTTCTGCCTCGAGCCGCTCGATCTCCAGTTTCAGCATGTCGATGCGCGCCAAAAGCTCGTCGGCCGACAGAAGCGACAGGTCGCAGCCGATCTCGTGGATCGGTTGTTTCTTTGGACGATCATCGTCAAACAGGCTCATGCTGTCCTCCGTTCCGGTTTGTCGCCGCTTTCCTCTTCGAAAGGGGCTGCCCGCGGCGACAGTTGCAGGCTCTCCGGCGTCGTCAGCGTGCCGGAGGTCGAGTACGCATCGCGTTCCGACGCAGGGACTGCGGCGCGCATGCGGCTGCGGAAGATGGCATAGGCGGTGATCAGCAGATGGGCGCAGGCGGTGATCATGAACAGGCCATAGGGGCCGGTGACGGTCATGATCGGGCCGCCGATGGTCGGGCCGATGATCGTGCCGATGCCGTAGAGCAAAAGCAGTCCGCCGGAAATCTTGACGAAATCCTCCGGCGTGGCGAAGTCGTTGGCGTGCGACACGGCGATCGGGTAGAGCGCGTTTGCCGTTGCGCCGTAGACGCCGACGAGCGCGATGAGGAGGACGACGCCGGTCGGTTCGGTCAGGAAGATCACCGCGCCGGCTATTGCTGCGATTGCGGCAAGCGCTGCCAGCACATAGCGCCGGTCGACCGTGTCCGAGAGGCGGCCGGCAGGAAACTGCATGAGCGCGCCGGCGAAGATCGTCGTACTCATCATCAGCGCCACATCGCTATCGGTAAGCCCGACCTGACGGCCGAAGACGGCGCCGAGCGTACCATAGGCACCGTTGGCGATGCCGACGAGCAGGATGCCGAGGAAAGAGATCGGCGAGTTGCGGTAGAGCGCCGGAAGATCGAGGCTCACCTGCTTCAGCGGCTGCGGCGAGGCGGCCGTCGAGAGCAGCGTCGGCAGCATGGCAAGGCAATAAACGATGCCGCAGATCATGAAGAACAGTGTCGTCGAGGTGTCGCCGAAGGGGACCATCAACTGTCCGCCGACGACGCCCATCAGCGTGATGGCGATATAGAGCGAGAAGATCGCGCCGCGGCTTTCATTGGTCGCGCGCTCATTCAGCCAGCTTTCGATGATCATCGAGGTTCCGGCGGTCGAGAAGCCGGTGACGGCCCGCAGCACCACCCACCAGATCGGATCGACCAGAAGGCCGGTCAGGAGTGCGATGATTGCAAGGATCGAGGCAAAGCCGCTGAAGGCGCGCACATGGCCGGCACGCTTGACGATCGTGGGTGCCAAAAGGCAGCCAAGCACGAAGCCGCTTGCCCAGGAGGTGCCGAGCAGGCCGAGCAGCGTCGTCGAATACCCTTCCGTCGTGCCGCGCATGGGCAGCAACAGGCTGTGCAGGCCATTTCCGAGGAAGAGAAACAGCGTTCCAAGCAGGAGAGCGGCGACGGGAAGAAGGTTTTTTCTCATGTGAAATCCGCTGGTTCCGGGCTGCATCGGAGGTAGGGCCATGCCACCATAATTGCCAGCCGGAAATTTTTATTGAGTGAAATTGCAAAAGGGGCTCTAACCCTGTTCGCGCGCAAAAGTGACGCACGTGTGACCGGCCGGACGCGCCAGCAGACTCTTTTCCACAACTGAGAAAAACCATGTCGAAAGCGTTAACGGTGATCTTGCTGCTGGCCATGGTGGTTCAGCTTTTGAAGCCGCTCAACCTGCCCGGACTGCGTCAGCGCCGCGACTTCTGGAAGATCGCCGCCTTTGCAATTGCGGTCATGATGCTGACGGTGCTGGTGCGACCCTAAAGAGCGATGGAGCCGTGCATGACGGCCACGCAGCGGCCGGCGATCCGCACGCTGCGAACCAGCCCGCCCGATTTGCGCAGGTTCACATCGATCAGGCTCCGGCGACCCATTTCGACGCCCTGCTCGATTGTGAAGTTGATGTCGCGTTCGCTGTCCGGCAACAGAGAAGCCAGCAGCGCGCCGAGTGCGCCGGAAGCGCTTCCGGTTGCCGGGTCTTCGATGACGTTGTCGAGCGGGGCAAACATCCGGGCGCGCAGGTGCGATGGGTTTTCCGCCAAATGCGCATAGAGAAACAGGGCAAACTGCTCGTCTTCCGGCGAGAACCGACGGCCGGCCTCGGCAAAGGCGGCGGTGTTGGGGCAGGCGCGGGCGAGCGTTTCGAGATCCGCCACTTCGGCGATCGCAAAGGGCAAGCCGACAGAGGCGATGACGGGCGCATGGGTCCCGGTTCGAATGGCGCCAGCGTCGATAGAGGCGCAGCGGGCGATCGTGTCGTTGTCGATCTGTGGTCCGAGTGACAGCGGTTGTGGCGCGAAAATGCCCGCACCCGTGACACGCCCGGCATCATCGCGCAGCAATGCCGCCTCGACCAGCCCTGCCTTTTCCTCGAAGTGCAGCACATCCCCGGGCGCCCTGCCGAAAATATCCTGCTGGCGGCCGAGAACGAAGGCCGTTCCGACATTCGGATGTCCGGCGAAGGGGATTTCCATCGTCGGCGTAAAGATCCTGACCTGCGCGGTATGGGCCGGATCCGCGGGCGGCAGAACGAAGGTAACTTCGGAGTAACGGAACTCGGCGGCGATGTGCTGCATCTGCGCATCGGACAGCCCGCGCGCATCCGGGATTACGGCAAGCTGGTTTCCGCGGAAACGTTCGCTGGTGAAAACATCGACGGTGACATAGGCGACGCTGTCCATGGCTGCTTATCCGGCTCCGGCTGATCCTGTCTTCAGGAGGTAGCGCAGGCAGAGCCAAGCCAGAACAGTTTTCTTGTCACCCGGACAATTGGGGATGGACGCGGTGGGCGCAGCGGGGAGATACATTTTCCGAGCAGCAAGAGGGGACCAACCCGGACAAAGAAAGCCCGGCCGCTTGCGCGAACCGGGCTCTCTCCCCTCCCTGTAACTTAAATCATGCGGCTCTTTCGAATTCCTTCTTCCAGCCGCCGGTTGCCGCCAGGCTGCACATCTTGGCGCGGTGGCTGAAGGCGCGCTGGCCGGCGGCGACGTTTTCAGGCTTGCCGCTCCAGGCGGCCAGCGCCTCGGTCTGCAATGCGCGGCCATAGGAGAAGGTCATGCCCCAGGGCAGGTCGAAGCCGGCCTTCATGGCGGAGAGATGGGCTGTCGCTTCCTCGGTCGACTGGCCGCCGGAGAGGAAGGCGATGCCGGGAACGGCTGCCGGTACGGTGCGTTTCAGGACCTTGACCGTGCGCTCGGCAACCTCGGCGACCGATGCCTTGCGCGCCTTCTTGCCGTCGATGACCATGCTCGGCTTGAGGATCATGCCTTCCAGGCTGACGCGGGCGTCGCTCAGTTCTTCAAAGACGATCCGCAATGTTTCTTCGGTGACTACTTCCGAACGATCGATCGAATGGTCGCCCGGTGTGCCGTCCATCAGCACTTCCGGTTCGACGATCGGCACGATGCCGGCTTCCTGGCAAAGCGCTGCGTAACGGGCGAGCGCCTGCGCGTTCGCCTTGATCGCGCCGAAGCTCGGAAGCACATCGGAAACCGAGATCACGCCGCGCCATTTGGCGAAACGGGCGCCGGCGTCATAATAAGTCTTCAGGCGGGCGGCGAGGCCATCGAGGCCTTCGGTGATCGTCTCGCCCGGGAATTTTGCCATCGGCTTTGCGCCGGTATCGACCTTGATGCCGGGTACGGCACCGGCCGCGCGGATGATATCGACGAGAGGCGTGCCATCGGCTGCCTTCTGGAACAGGGTTTCTTCGTAGAGGATAACGCCGGAAATATAGGCTTTCATGGCCTCGTCGGCGCGAAACAGCATCTCGCGATAGTCGCGGCGCGATGTTTCGGTCGATGCAAGACCGATCGTGTCGAAGCGCTTGCCGATCGTCGCGGTGGATTCGTCCGCTGCCAGCAGACCTTTGCCGGTGGCCACCATGGCTGCTGCAATGTCTTCCAGTCTTTCGCTCATATGCGTTCTCCTGTTTGTCGCTACGGCTCGCGATAGCAGAAGAATACGGCAACGAAAATGGAAGTTAAATTGGTTTAAACGATTGAAATAAATTTAATCGTTTGAAATATTGGGATTATTTTTGCAATGCAACCAAATATTGGTGCAACGCAAAGAAAACCCCCGGCCGAAGCCGAGGGTGAAAAGGCGTACCGGTGTCATTGATTAAACGGTTGAGCCGCGTTCAATTCACTTCTGCTGATGCAGGATATCGACGCCCGGAAGCGGCTTGCCTTCCATCCATTCCAGGAAGGCGCCGCCTGCCGTCGAGACGTAGCTGAGGTCGTCTGCGACCTCCGCATGGTTCATTGCCGAAACCGTATCGCCGCCACCGGCGACGGAAACGAGAGCGCCGCTCTTGGTGCGGGCAGCGGCGTGCTTGGCGACGGCAACGGTCGCCTTGTCGAAAGGGGCGATCTCGAAGGCGCCGAGCGGACCATTCCAGACCAGCGTCTCGGCCTTGCTGACCCATTCGTTGACGGCGGCGATCGACTTCGGACCGACGTCGAGTACCATGGCGTCGGCCGGAATGGCTTCGATGTCGACCACTTCGTTGTCGGCACCGGCCTTGAACTCGCGGGCGACCACGCCGTCGACCGGCAGCACGATGGCGCAGCCGGCGTTTGCTGCCTCGATCATGATCTGCTTGGCGGTATCGGCAAGGTCGTGTTCGCAGAGCGATTTGCCGACATTGGTGCCGCGTGCCGCGATGAAGGTATTCGCCATGCCGCCGCCGATGACGAGGGCATCGACCTTCTTTACGAGGTTCTGCAGGAGATCGATCTTGGTCGAGACCTTGGCGCCGCCGACGATGGCAACGACCGGGCGCTTCGGATTGCCGAGGCCTTTTTCCAACGCCTCCAGTTCGGCCTGCATGGTGCGGCCGGCATAGGCGGGCAGCAGATGGGCGAGGCCTTCTGTCGAGGAATGGGCGCGGTGAGCCGCGGAGAAGGCGTCGTTGACGTAGATATCGCCATTGGCGGCGAGCGCCTTGGTGAACTCGGCGTCGTTCTTTTCCTCGCCCTTGTGGAAACGGGTGTTTTCCAGAAGCAGGACATCGCCGTCGCTCATGCCGACGACAGCGGCCGCCGCCTTGTCGCCGATGCAGTCGGCGGCGAAGTGGACGCGCTGGTCGAGAATGTCCTCGACGGCCGGAGCGATCAGCGACAGCGACATGTCGGCGACAGGCTCGCCCTTCGGGCGGCCGAAATGGGCAAGCAGGACGACCTTGGCGCCTTTTTCCGAGAGTTCGCGGATGGTCGGCACGACGCGTTCGATGCGGGTCGCATCCGTCACCTGGCCGTCCTTGACCGGCACATTGAGATCGACGCGGACAAGCACGCGCTTGCCGGCGATATCGGTGAGGTCGTCGAGGGTCTTGAAAGTCATGATCGGTCTCCGGTCATAGTCTCTTGAAAAGGGTTGGATAATCCACCACCAGTCCGTCATCATCAAGCTCGAGCACCTGCTCGAAGCCATCGGTATTCTGGAAGCGGAAATGTCTGGAGTCGAGTTTGGTATAAAACTGGTCTTCGCGCCGAACGGTCATCTCGTCACCATCGATCCAGGCCATCGTGAAATGGCGGGGTTCGCCCTCCACCCAATGGCTGCGCCACACGGGCAGCGAGTTTGTCAAGGGCGTCGGCCAGAGATCGATGTCGATGCAGCCGGCGAGCTCTGGACGGGGATTTGCACGCTCATCTGTCCAATTGCCGGAACCGTCGGCCAGAAGTGCAAGCGTCCTTCCATCCGTTCGTTCGATGACAGCGCTCCGCACAACAAGCGCCTCGTTGAGTTCGATGCTGTAGTGAAGGCCGTAGGCGGGGGCGACGATGACGCCGCGGATGCGTCGACCGGCTTCCATGGCGATCACCTCGCAGTGCTCCACAGTGTCGATCTCCATGCCTCGCCAGCGGATGCTTCGGTTCAACTCCATCTCGCGCGGCTCCCCGGCCGGATGACAATCTGTTGAAAGCGAGACCCTGCCTGTCCTGATCCTCGGGCTGGTTCCAGGCTCTGTCTTCTCCAGAAGCTGTTCAGATCCCCGGCGCAAGGCCTGGCCTGACAGCATCGGGACCCGACAACATGGGACATTGTCTTGCAGCGAGGAAAGGGCGACGCCGAGGCGCCGCCCTTCTTTCTCAGATCAGCTTTGCCATCGCAACGGCCGTGTCGGCCATGCGGTTGGAGAAGCCCCACTCGTTGTCGTACCAGGAGAGGATACGGACGAACTTGCCTTCCAGAACCTTGGTCTGGTCGTTGGCGAAGATCGAGGAGTGGCTGTCGTGGTTGAAGTCGCGCGAAACCAGCGGCTCGTCGGTGTAGCCGAGGATGCCCTTGAGCGCGCCGTCGGAGGCTGCCTTGATCGCACCGTTGATTTCCGCAACCGTCGTGTCGCGCTTGGCGACGAACTTGAAGTCGACGACGGAAACGTTCGGGGTCGGAACGCGGATCGAGGTGCCGTCGAGCTTGCCCTTGAGGTGCGGCAGGACGAGGCCGACGGCCTTGGCTGCGCCGGTGGAGGTCGGGATCATCGACAGGGCGGCTGCGCGGGCGCGGTACAGATCCTTGTGCATCGTGTCGAGCGTCGGCTGGTCGCCGGTATAGGAGTGGATCGTGGTCATGAAGCCATGGTCGATGCCGACGACGTCGTCCAGAACCTTGACGACCGGAACCAGGCAGTTGGTCGTGCACGAGGCGTTGGAGATGACCAGATGTTCCTTGGTCAGCGCGTTGTGGTTGACGCCGAAGACGACGGTGAGGTCAGCGCCGTCGGCAGGCGCCGAAACGATGACGCGCTTGGCACCGGCCTGAAGGTGCAGGGCAGCCTTGTCGCGGGCGGTGAAGATGCCGGTGCATTCGAGCGCGATATCGACGCCCATTTCGCCGTGAGGCAGGGTTGCCGGATCCTTGATCGCCGTGACCTTGATCGGCTTGCCGCCGGCAACGCTGATCGTGTCGCCTTCGACCTTCACGTCAGCCGGAAACTTGCCGTGGATCGAATCGTAGCGCAGGAGGTGGGCATTGGTCTCGACAGGGCCGAGATCGTTGATGGCAACGACTTCGATGTCGGTGCGGCCGGATTCGACGATGGCGCGAAGGACGTTGCGGCCGATGCGGCCAAAGCCGTTGATGGCAACTTTTACAGTCATTTCAGGTCTCTCCCTGTCTAAGGTCTCGGTGTGGAAAACAGGGCGCGTTGGGCCGCGCCCTGTGAAGGAAAATCAGGCGAGTTTCTTTTCGGCAGCCGCGACAATCGCGTCGGAGGTGATGCCGAAATGCTTGAACAGATCCTTGGCCGGGCCGGAAGCGCCGAACGAATGCATGCCGACGAAATCGCCGTCCGAACCGATGAAATAATCCCAGCCCTGGCGAACGGCGGCTTCGGCTGCGATCTTGACCGGAGCGTTGCCGATGATTGCCTTGCGGTAATCGTCCGGCTGTTCCTGGAAGAGTTCGAAGCAGGGAACCGACACGACGCGGGTAGCGATGCCCTTGCCATTCAGTTCCGCAGCGGCCTTCACGGCGAGTTCGACTTCCGAACCGGATGCGAAGATTGAAACCTTGGCGTTGTCGGCGGCGATCAGTTCATAGGCACCCTTGGCGCAGAGGTTTTCAGCCGAATAGGTCAGGCGGGACGGTGCAAGGTTCTGACGGGTCAGAGCGAGACCCGACGGACGATGCTGTTCCTTCAGGGCCTGCTGCCAGCATTCCGCGGTTTCCACCGCGTCGGCCGGGCGGAACATCAAGAGGTTCGGGATCGCCCGCAGCGCTGCCATGTGCTCGACAGGCTCATGCGTCGGGCCATCTTCGCCGACGCCGATCGAATCGTGCGTCAGAACGTGGATGACACGGATGCCCATCAGGGCAGCAAGCCGGATCGACGGACGGCAATAGTCCGAGAAGATCATGAAGCCGCCGGAGTAGGGGATGAGACCGCCGTGCAGCGTGATGCCGTTCATGGCGGCAGCCATGCCGTGTTCGCGGATACCCCAGTGCATGTAGCGGCCGGAGAAATCGGTCGGGGTGATCGACTTCATCTGGCTGGTCTTGGTGTTGTTGGACGGCGTCAGGTCGGCCGAGCCGCCAATCGTTTCCGGGAGGATGCCGTTGATGACTTCGAGTGCATCTTCGGAAGCCTTGCGGGTGGCGACCGTCGGCGGAGCGTCGGCCAGCTTCTTCTTGTACGTGTCGATTGCAGCGTCGAGATTGCCCGGAAGCGCGCCGGCAAAGCGGCGGGTGAACTCGGATTTCTTGGCCGCTTCGGTCTCAGCCAGGCGTCCTTCCCAGGCTTTGCGTTCGCCGACCGAACGGGTGCCGACTTCGCGCCAGGCGGCGAGAATGTCGGCGGGGGTTTCGAATGCCGGGGATTCCCAGTTCAGCGCCTTGCGGGTTGCGGCGATTTCCTCGGCACCGAGCGGCGAGCCGTGAACCTTGTGGGTGCCGGCCTTGTTCGGAGCGCCGAAGCCGATCGTCGTCTTGCAGGCGATGAAGGTCGGGCGATCGGACGTCTGTGCAGCCTCGATCGCGGCTGCGATCTCCTCTGGATTGTGACCGTCGACACGGATGGTGTTCCAGTGAACGGCCTGGAAGCGGGCGATCTGGTCGGTCGAATCCGACAGCGAGACGGCGCCGTCGATGGTGATGTTGTTGTCGTCCCAGAAGAGGACGAGCTTGTTGAGCCTCAAATGGCCGGCAAGCGCGATCGCCTCGTGGCTGATGCCCTCCATCAGGCAGCCGTCACCGCACAATACATATGTGTGATGGTCCTGCAGCTCGCTGCCGAATTCCTCGGCGAGCTTGCGCTCGGCGATCGCCATGCCGACGGCATTGGCAATGCCCTGGCCAAGCGGACCGGTGGTGGTCTCGATGCCGGAGGCATGACCGTATTCCGGATGGCCGGCGGTCTTGGAGCCGAGCTGGCGGAACTGCTTGAGGTCTTCCACCGTCATGTCTTCGTAGCCCGTCAGATAGAGCAGCGAATAGATGAGCATGGAGCCATGGCCGGCCGACAGCACGAAACGGTCGCGGTCTGCCCAGAGCGGCGCCTTCGGATCGAATTTCAGGTAACGGGAGAATAGAACCGTTGCCACGTCGGCTGCACCCATGGGCAGGCCGGGATGGCCGGAATTGGCCTTTTCGACAGCATCCATGGAGAGGAATCGGATTGCATTTGCCATCCGGTCATGTTTTTCGCGAGAGATCATTGTCTGTTCCGCTTGAGTTCGGTGGACAGGGAACGGTCTCTATCCTCCAAAGACCGTATGAGAAGCGGGTGACACATAGCAGTTGCTTCGATGGAGTCAACAAATACGGCCATTTTGACCGCCTCTGCAGTCCCTTTTTCAGCCTCTGCCCGTCGAAGGATATCTGATGGCCGCAAGCGATACAAATCGATTTAAATCGGCGTGATCCACAGCTTCTGCGGGCCGGTGCAGCCCTTGCCGTTGTGAAGACGTGCCGAATGGGTCTAAGAATGTAAGTGGCTTGAAATACAAAGACCGGACGGCGATTCGATGTCGTCCGGCGCGTATCGGGAAAGCGTGATGGCGGCAGGAAAGACAGTCAAGGCGGCGATCGAAGAATTGCGCAGCGCAGTCAGCAGCCTTGAGAATGCCATAGACGGGCGCTTCGACAGGGAGCGCGATCGCGGCGAAATCGAAGGCGAAGTGCGCCGCGTCAACACAGACCGTTCGCGTCTTGCGCAGGAACTCGATCAGTCGCAATTCCGCGCCAACCGTCTCGAGGAAGTCAATCGCGAAGTCTCGCGCCGTCTGGTGACGGCCATGGAAACGATAAGGGCAGTGCTGGATCGCTAAAGGCGCGGTCCACCGCAGGCAGGTGACGGGAATGGCGCAAGTAACGGTGACGATCGACGGCAAGGCCTATCGCATGGCATGCGAAGAGGGCCAGGAAGATCACCTGACCGAACTCGCCAACCGTTTCGACCAGTATGTCAATCATCTGAAAGCCCAGTTCGGCGAGATCGGCGATCTTCGGCTGACCGTCATGGCCGGCATCATGGTCATGGACGAACTCAGCGAAGTGAACCGCAAGCTGAAAAACCTCCAGACCGAGACCGACACCCTGAAGCAGGGCCGCGCCGCGACGCTGTCGGACCAGCAGAAGAACGAGGAAGTGCTGGCCTCGGCATTGTCCGAAGTGACGACGCAGATTCATGAGATCGCGGCAAAGCTCAGCGGTAAGGCGGCACCGGCTGTCAACTGAATTTTGACAAGTTGGGCGCGTGGTACTGGCGCAAGCCGCCGATGCACTCTATATTCGCGGTGCGGTCTGCGCTTCCCGACAGGACACCACAATCCCTGGGGCCATACTCGATCCAACGGGAGCTGTCCCTGACCTGGCCCGTGGGCTAGGTCACATGGCGCCCACCTACGTTTGTAGGCACCCAGGATCGTAAACCATCCATCGGTTGGGTGGATCGCACTTTCTCTCCCTCTGAAGAGTGTCAGCCCGGTATCGCCGGCGTGCGAAACGCCTCGCGGATGGCGTTCGACATGCTTTTAACGATCGGGTTCGTGCCGCGCGCTCTGGTCTTCATCACCACATTCGAAAAATCGATGACGTCGTATCCATCAGCGGCGGTCAGTTCGCGGCATCCGGCGGGGATGCTGCTGCGGGTGAGCGCGGCGATGGCGAGGCCCGATGTCACTGCGGCGATCAGGCCGCTGCTGGTGCTGCTGACATAGGCGACGCGGCTTTCCAGCCCGCACCTCTTCAGGCACTTGAGCGCCAGTTCGTCGCACCATCCGTTCTTGAGGTAGGTATAGGTGGCGATGGGCAGTGGGCGGCGCTCATGCGCACAATGTTGTTCGGACGTCACCCAAACCGTGGGATCCACCATGAGGACTTCGTTCCTCGTGTGACCGCCGGGTTCGAAAACGACGGCGATGTCGATCTCGCCGGCGTCAAGTGCCGCAAGGTTGGACATGGACACGCCTTGCTGCACGGTTACCTCGACGCCGGGATGAATGGCGGCGAAGGCGCCGAGCGCCTTCGGCAGCGTCGAGTTGATATATTCCTCTGAAATTCCGATCCTCACCGCACCGTCGAGTGCGGGCAGGCGGATGGATGCGGCGGTGTCGTCCAGCAGCGTGACGATGCGGCGGGCATTGTCGAGAAGCCGCGCCCCATGACCGGTCATGTTGACGCCGCGCGATCCGCGTTCGAACAGCGTCTCGCCGAGAATATCCTCGAGCTTCTTAATCTGCATGCTGACGGCCGACTGCGTCCGCCCGACGGTTTCCCCGGCCTTGGTGAAATTGCCGCTTTCTGCCACGGCAACGAAGGTTCGCAGGAGGTCGCTTTCAAGCGGAGGAAGCATGGTGCCAGCCATCATGTTTTCTGATGGTAGCCATGTTCGCAATTCGTTGGATTGATGTCAATGGAAGTCCGATACTCTGTGGGAACAAGTCGGAGTTTCCGGATATGAAGCACGATCACAGACCGCGGCGGTGGCCCGCCAGGATGACCAGATGGGTTTGGCGCGCTCTTGCGGAATGGCAGCAACGGCGCAGGGCACGGCTGGCCTTCACAGAGATATCACGACGCCAAAATGCGCATCTGCTCGATGATATCGGAGTGGACAAGGCAGCCTTGGATTGCCGGTGCACTCCCGTGCAAGGGGCCGGAAGGCCCCGTTTCTGGATGCTATGAGATCAGTTTCATCCGGGCGGCGCGGAAGACGGCTTCGGCAACATTGCCTGCCTGCAGTTTGCGCATGGCGTTGTCGAAGGCTTCGTCGATCCGGTCCTGGGAAATGTCGGTTTCGCGGATGATATCTTCCCGGGTCCGCCCGCGTGCGGCCAGGGTGAGGCAGCGCAGTTCCAGTGCGTCGAGTTCCTGCAGCATCTTGTCCTTCATGGACATGTCCGGCTCCGTCTTTAACGTGGACAGTTCCCCGCAACGCCGGAAGAGGGCACCGAACTGTTTCCTGATGTAAATTGCCCGCCTCTCTTGCATGGGCGAAAGAGAGGGCGAAAGCGGAACCGCGATGCATGATGAGCAGACCTCTAACGGTGTGCCAGATTGACAATTCAACGCTTTCCCGTCGCAAAAAGTTGCACAAGCGATGGGTACACGGTTTCCCTGTCACTGCTTGATGCACTAGAAATGAACACTGGCAGGCAGGAGAGCATGTGCATGACACCTAGGGAATTGAAGGCCGCGCTGCGCATGGAGCGGCTGGCACTGCGTGATTCGATGACGCCGGAGGCGCGCATCGAGGCGAGCCTCAGAATGCTCGATCATGCCGGCGACATCATCGAGTTCGAACCCGGGCAGATGATTTCCGGTTTCTGGCCGATCCGCTCGGAGGTCGACATCCGGCCGCTGATGGCGCGGTTGCGCGAGCGCGGAGCCCGTCTTTGCCTGCCTGTCATTCTCGACAAGAAGACCATTGTTTTTCGCGAACTCGTGCCGGGTGCGCCCATTGTCGAAACGGGCTTCGGGACGACCGGCCCGGGCGAGGATGCGCCGGTGGTCGATCCCGACATCATGCTGGTGCCGCTGTCTGCTTTCGACAAGGCGGGCCACCGGATCGGCTACGGGGCGGGATATTACGACCGGGCGATCGAGCGTTTGCGCGGGAAAGGCCACATGCCGAGGTTGATCGGGATTGCATTTGCCTGCCAGGAAGTGGCATCAGTGCCCGCGGAGCCGCATGATGTGGCGCTGGATGCCATGCTGACGGAAAGCGGGCTCAGGATCTTCGGGCTAGGAATAAGCAAATATGAGACTTTTGTTTCTGGGTGACATGGTTGGCAAGACCGGCCGGACGGCGGTCTGGGACCGATTGCCCGGCTTGATCAGCGACCTGAAGCTCGATTTCGTCATCGTCAACGGAGAGAACGCCGCCGGCGGCTTCGGCATCACCGAGGACATCTTTCTCGAAACCATCAATGCCGGCGCCGATGTCGTCACCACCGGTAACCATGTCTGGGACCAGAAGGAAGCCGTTTCCTTCTGCGAGCGGCACGACCAGTTCCTGCGGCCGGCCAATTATCCGGCGGGAACACCTGGACGCGGCTCGAACCTCTACTTTGCCCGCAACGGCGCCCGCGTTCTCGTCGCCAATGTCATGGGGCGGGTCTTCATGCATCCGGAGCTCGACGATCCCTTCAAGGCCGCGGAAAACATCCTCGCCGCCTGCCCGCTGAAGGAACAGGCCGACGCCATCATCTTCGATTTTCATGCGGAGGCGACCAGCGAGAAGCAGTGCTTCGGCCATTTCGTCGATGGCCGCGCCAGCTTCGTCGTCGGTACCCACACCCATGTGCCGACCGCCGACGCGCAGATCCTCAATGGCGGAACGGCCTATATGTCGGACGCCGGCATGTGCGGCGACTACGACTCCTCGCTCGGCATGGAGAAGGAAGAGCCGCTCAACCGCTTCATCTCGAAGATGCCCAAGGGGCGCTTTGAGGCGGCCTCCGGTCCTGCGACTATCTGTGGCGTCGGCGTCGAGATTTCCGATCGTACCGGGCTTGCCGAGAACATCGCACCGCTCCGGATAGGCCCGCGGCTGGCGGAGACGATACCGGCTTTCTGGGGATAGGAAGTTTCTGGTTGCAATTGGTCAAGCGCCGAGCGCACTGACAATAACGTATTTGTGAGCGGCTTTGCCCAATCGGTGCTGGACCTTGCGCCGATGCCGCCTATCCTCTGCGCCCATGCCAACCTTGGACTGTGAGGTGCATGATGTCGCGATTGTTCCTGTTCACATTTGCCGTCATCGCGCTTTTGCATTTTCTTTGGCCGATGCCGGTGCATGCGCAAAGCTCGCCACCACCGGTCAGCCAATGCCAGGCAATCGCCCAGTCTCTTCCGGATGTCACCTTTGCCAGTTTCAAGCCTCCAACTGTCTTTGGCGTGCAGGCGACGGCTGCCGATGAGGTGAACATTACCTATGTCGGGCATTCGACGTTCCTCATCGAAACGCCGGGCGGCGTGTCGATCGCGACCGACTACAGCGGCTGGTATGCGCCGCCGAAGGTGCCCGACGTGGTGACGATGAACAAGGCGCATTCCAGCCACTACACTTTGACGCCCGATCCGGCCATCAAGCACGTGCTGCACGGATGGGGCGACGACGGACAGCCGGCCGACCATGACGTCATCGTCGGCGACGCCTATATCCGCAACGTGACGACGGATATCCGCTCGTTTGGCGGGGCCATGGAGCCGGACGGAAATTCCATCTTCATCTTCGAGGTAGCGGGCCTGTGCATCGGTCATCTCGGCCACCTGCATCATGAGCTTGACGATACGGATTATGCCGAGATCGGCCGGCTCGACGTGCTGATGGTGCCGGTCGATGGCGGGCTGACCATGGGGGCCGAAAGCATGAGCCGGGTGGTGACGCGGCTGCGTTCGGCGCTGATCCTGCCGATGCACCGGCGCGGACCGCCGGTCACGAATTTCCTGCAGATGTTCGGCGACGGTTTCGACAAGAGTTTTGCGACGGGAGCGAGCGTCACCGTATCTCTGCGTTCCTTGCCAAGGAAGCCGCTGATTTATATCCTGCAGGGCGTCTGACCCCGGAATTCATGGCCAGGATCTATGGAATGAAATTTTTCGCCGCCTGCTTCCTTGCCGTTTTTTCCATGACAACTCAGGTTCTGGCCGACGGCGCGCCGCCACCGCGCCTGCCTTCGACGGAAGGCGGAGAAACCGTCACCGTACCGGAAACAAAATCCTTCGGTCGGCAGGAAGAGTTTGTGCTGCCATCCGGCAATATCGGCTGCATCTACACGCCGGAAGGCGGGACGGAGGTCTATCAGCCAGCCGATGGCGGTCCGGAACTGTCCTGCGACCGCGTCGAACCGCGCTACGTTCGGGCAACGCTTTCCCGCACCGGTGCAGCCGCGCTCATCAACAATGTTGGCGATCGGGGCTGCTGCTCGGCCGGGACTGTGCTCGATTATGGTGAGACATGGACTGCCGGACCTTTTTCCTGCCTGTCCACCCGCACGGGCCTTTCCTGCGAGCGCAATGACGGCCACTCCTTCTTCCTCAGCCGCGCGCGGCTCGACGCCAACTGAAGAGCGGGCCAACTGAAAAACGGCCGCGCCTTCTGGACGCAAAGCGCCAATGAAACTATAAGGCGCCCAAATCCAAACATGACAAGTATGCGAAGAGGGCGCCATGGCCGGCCATTCACAGTTTAAAAACATCATGCACCGCAAGGGCCGCCAGGACGCCGTGCGGTCGAAAATGTTCTCCAAGCTCGCGCGCGAAATCACCGTTGCGGTCAAGGGCGGTCTGCCTGACCCAACGATGAACGCACGCCTGCGTCTGGCAATCCAGAACGCCAAGGCCCAGTCGATGCCGAAGGACAACATCGAGCGCGCCATCAAGAAGGGCTCCGGCGCCGATGGTGAGAACTACGAGGAAGTCCGTTACGAAGGCTATGGCCCGGGCGGCGTTGCCGTCATCGTCGAAGCCTTGACCGACAACCGCAACCGCACCGCCTCCAACGTCCGCTCGACCTTCACCAAGGCCGGCGGCGCGCTCGGCGAAACCGGTTCCGTCTCCTTCTCCTTCGACCGCGTCGGCGAAATCTCCTACAAACTGTCGGCCGGCGATGCCGACAAGGTGATGGAAGCGGCGATCGAAGCCGGCGCCGAGGACGTGACGACCGACGAGGACGGCCACTTCATCATCTGCGGTTTCGAGGATATCGGCGACGTTTCCAAGGCGCTTGAAACGACGCTCGGCGAAGCCGACACCGTCAAGGCGATCTGGAAGGCCCAGAACACGGTGCCGGTCGACGAAGAGCGCGCCCAGTCGCTGATGAAGCTGATCGACACGCTGGAAGACGACGACGACGTGCAGAACGTCTACACCAACTTCGAAGTCTCCGACGAAGTCATGGCCAAGCTCTCGGCCTAACTTGCGCCGCTTCACGTCACCGCCTGTCGGAATTGGCAAGCCAGTTCCGACAGCTGGGCATTAGGCTCCTGTTTTTTGGAGAGGATGCTGATCATGCAGACTGTGACGAAACTCGCGACGCCCGTGCCCTCAGAAGGCGATCCGGCAACGCTCGACGGCTGGGTGGTCGTAGCGGGCACGCCCTCGATGAAGACCTGGGCGCTGCATACGTCCTCGGATGGCTCGATGGTTTCGGGTTATTGGGAAGCGACGCCCGGCACCTATCATGCGACCTACACGGCTTACGAGTTCGTGCATATGATCGCCGGCAAGATCATCATCACGCCAGACGGTGGCACGCCTGTCACCGTCACTGCCGGTGACGCCTTCGTCGTCGAGGCAAATTTCAAGGGCACGTGGGAAATCATCGAGACAGTGCGTAAGCATTTCGATTTCAAGGTTTCGGCCTGATAAGAAATGGAATTGACGGCTACCCCGGAGTTTCTCCGGGGTATTTTTATGCCGCCTTAGCCAGCTGTCGCTGCGCATCCGCAAAGAGCCGCACCGATTTCAGCCGGGCGTCCATGTCGTAAATCGGCATGGAGACGATCAGTTCGTCGGCTTGCGTCTGATCGAGGAACCGGTCGAGTTTTGTCCGGATCGTCTCCGGCCCGCCGACGACGGCGTAGGTCATGGCGTGATCGACGAAGATCTTTTCCGTTTCGCTCCACAGGCCATCCATGGATTGCACCGGCGGCGGAAACTGGCCGCGCGCATTGCGGCGAAGCGCCACGAAGGACTGCTGCATCGAGGTGAAGAGATGGTTGGCCTCGTCGTCAGTGTCGGCGGCAACGCCCATGATGCCGACCATGGCGTGGGGCCGGTCGAGATATTCCGACGGCTCGAAACGCTCGCGATAGATCTCCAGCGCCGACAGAAGCATGTCGGGCGCGAAATGCGAGGCGAAGGCGAAGGGCAGGCCGAGCATGCCGGCGAGGTGGGCGCTGAAATGGCTGGAGCCGAGCAGCCAGATCGGCACGTTGCTGTCTGCGCCGGGAACCGCGATCAGAGCCTGATCTTCACCGGCCGGGGCTAGCAAAGCCTGCAGTTCGACCACGTCGTTCGGGAAATTATTGGCGCTCGCCTCCATGTTGCGGCGGAGCGCGGAGGCGGTGCGCATGTCCGTGCCCGGTGCGCGACCGAGGCCGAGGTCGATGCGGCCGGGGTAAAGGGCTGCCAGCGTGCCGAATTGTTCGGCGATCACCAGCGGTGAATGGTTCGGCAGCATGATGCCGCCGGAGCCGACCCGGATGGTCTTCGTACCGGCTGCAACATGGGAAATAACAATCGATGTCGCGGCGCTGGCGATGCCCTTCATGCCATGGTGTTCGGCAAGCCAGAAGCGCTTGTAGCCCGATGCCTCCGCCTCCTGCGCCAGCCGGCGCGAGTTCTGCAAGGCTTGAGATGCGTCTGATCCTTGCGTGATCGGCGAAAGGTCGAGGATGGAAAAGGGGACCATGGGAAGAGCCTTCGATCAATGAATTTGATGAAAGTCTATGTAAGGTCGAATTTCGTAAATCCAAGTCAGGCTGATGCGCGATGGTGCAGATCGTTATCTGCTAAACCATGTGGATGTTTTTGTTTTGTTCACATTTTGCTGGCAGCGTCCGGATATGAATATTAAGCTCCCCACTATGCAGAACGCGATTCGTATCATTGGTATCGATCCAGGCCTCCGTCGCACCGGTTGGGGTATTATCGACACGCTCGGCAACTCCTTGCGCTTCGTCGCGTCGGGCACCGTGACGTCGGATGGCGACATGGACCTGGCGTCGCGACTCTGCCAGTTGCATGACGGTCTGGCCGATGTCATTCATCTCCACAAGCCTGATGAAGCGGCTGTCGAGCAAACTTTTGTCAACAAGGATGCGGTGGCGACGCTGAAGCTTGGGCAGGCGCGCGGCATTGCCATGCTGGTACCGGCGCGTGCCGGGCTGCAAGTGGCTGAATATGCGCCGAATGCGGTGAAGAAGGCAGTGATCGGCGTCGGCCACGGAGAGAAGCAGCAGATCCACATGATGCTGAAAATCCTGATGCCGAAGGCGGAGTTCAAGGGCAACGACGCCGCCGATGCGCTGGCGATCGCCATATGCCACGCCCACAATCGCGGCGCAGCGCGGATGCGGATGGCAGCGCTCGCCGGGTGATTGTTCTTGACTTGTTCTGATTGGGCGACTAAGTAATACCTCGGAGGTATTACCATGCGTGTTACGGAAAAAGGTCAGGTGACCATCCCGAAGAATGTACGGTCGAATCTGGGCATCGAGCCGGGATCGAGCGTGGAATTTATTCTCAAGGGAAATGAAGCGGTGCTGCGCCGGGTCGAGCCTGCTCGGGCGGTGGTGGAGCGTTCAGTTCAGGAATTCTCCGATCATCTGAATCGCCACAAAGGGTCGATGAACCTCGGCGGCATGGACGGCGACGAATTTTATCGGCTGTTGAGGGACTGATGGCGACGCTGGTCGACACAAATGTGCTGATCGATGTATTCCACACGGGCAGCCCCTTTGAGGATTGGTCGGCTTCGCGTTTGGCCGATGCCAAACGTGAAGGCGCTGTCGTTATCAATCCATTGATCTACGCCGAAATGGCGGCTGGTTTCGTCCTGTCGTCGACTCTCGACGCGGTCCTTTCTCCGTCTGCTTTTCAGCGGGAGGACTTGCCCTGGGAGGCGGCGCACGCGGCTGGGCAGGCTTTCTTGAGGTACAAAAAGTCTGGCGGAGACAAGCGGTCCCCGCTACCGGATTTCTATATCGGCGCCCATGCAGCGGTGCGGGGCCACAGAATTTTGACCCGTGATCCCGTGCGATACAAACTCTACTTTCCCTCCGTCGAACTGATCACGCCGGAAACCCACCCATGAAGGATTTTGCGCCATGATCGGCAAGCTCAAGGGAACGATCGACGAGATCGGCGACGACCATGTGGTCATCGATGTGCATGGGGTCGGTTATGTCGCGCATTGCTCGTCGCGTACATTGTCCAAGCTCGGCTCGCCGGGGGAGGCGGCCATTCTGTTCATCGAGACCTATGTGCGCGAGGACCAGTTGCGACTGTTCGGCTTCCTGACGGCGCTGGAGCGGGAATGGTTTCGCCTGCTGCAGAGCGTTCAGGGCGTCGGCTCCAAGGTGGCGTTGGCCGTTCTGTCCGTACTGACGCCGGGCGAGCTGGCGAATGCAATCGCTCTGCAGGACAAGACCTCGGTGTCGCGGGCGCCGGGCGTCGGTCCGAAGGTCGCCGTGCGGATCGTCACCGAACTCAAGAACAAGGCGCCGGCCTTTGCCGGCGAGGCGGCTGCGAATATCGGACTGAAGCAGGAGATTGGCGAGGGGGTTGCCTCCGCACCGGTCTCTGATGCGGTTTCGGCGCTGAGCAATCTCGGCTATTCGCGGGACCAGGCAGCGAACGCGGTGGCCGCAGCCCTGAAGAATGGCGGCGAGGGGCTGGACAGCGCCAAGCTGATCCGGTTGGGGCTGAAGGAACTGGCGCGGTAGGTGCGTTGCCATGATGTGCGGGGCGTGAGATTGAAGTGTTTATGAGTGAAGAGCAAAGACTGATCACACCGGAAAAGCGGGGCGAGGACCTCGATACGACGCTGCGGCCGCAGTCGCTGGATGAGTTCACCGGCCAGGCCGAGGCGCGCGCCAATCTGAAGGTGTTCATCGAGGCGGCCAAGAACCGCGGCGAAGCGCTGGACCATGTGCTGTTCGTCGGCCCGCCGGGTCTTGGCAAAACGACGCTGGCGCAGATCATGGCCAAGGAACTCGGCGTCAATTTCCGCTCGACCTCGGGGCCGGTGATCGCCAAGGCGGGAGATCTTGCGGCGCTGCTCACCAATCTCGAAGATCGCGACGTATTGTTCATCGACGAAATCCACCGGTTGAACCCGGCTGTCGAGGAAATTCTCTATCCAGCGATGGAGGACTTCCAGCTCGACCTGATCATCGGCGAGGGACCGGCGGCGCGGTCGGTCAAGATCGACCTGTCGAAGTTCACACTGGTGGCGGCCACCACGCGCCTTGGTCTTTTGACGACACCGCTGCGCGACCGTTTCGGCATTCCGGTACGCTTGAGCTTCTACACGGTCGAGGAACTGGAACTGATCGTCCGCCGCGGTGCCCGGCTGATGGGGCTTGGCATCACCGATGACGGTGCCCGCGAGATTGCACGCCGTGCGCGCGGTACTCCGCGTATCGCCGGACGGCTTTTGCGCCGGGTGCGCGATTTTGCCGAAGTCGCCAAGGCCGAAGCGGTGACCAGGCAGATTGCCGACGAAGCGCTGACGCGGCTTCTGGTCGACAATATGGGGCTCGACCAGCTCGACAAGCGCTACCTCACCATGATCGCGCTCAATTTCGGCGGCGGTCCGGTCGGCATCGAGACGATCGCGGCAGGACTGTCGGAACCCCGCGATGCGATCGAGGATATCATCGAGCCCTACATGATTCAGCAGGGTTTCATCCAGCGCACGCCGCGCGGGCGTATTTTAACCGCAAACGCATGGAAACACCTTGGATTGCAGGTGCCGAAGGATCTGGAGGCCACCCAGTTCCGCCTGTTCCAAGAGGACGACTGATTGATCACGCGGCGCGGTTTTCTGAAATTTATCGGTGGCAGCGTCGCTGGAGCCATGGCGCTCGGCGGTTATGCCTTTGCCTTCGAACCGCTCGTCCGGCTGAATGTCACGCGCTACAAGCTGACGCCGCCGGGCTGGACGCCGGGCCTCAAGCTCCGGGTCGTCGCCCTGGCGGACATTCACGCCTGCGAACCTTGGATGTCGGCCAGTCGCATTGCGTCCATTTGCGCTCAGGCCAATACGCTCGGCGGTGATGTCACGGTTCTTCTCGGAGATTATGCCTCGGGCATGAACCTGGTCACGCGCTATGTGCATTCCAGCGAATGGTCGAAGGCATTTGCAACCCTGACCGCGCCGCTTGGCGTCCATGCCGTCCTCGGCAATCATGACTGGTGGGAGGACAAGGCTGCGCAGAAGGTCGGCGGCGGCGATACGTTCGCGCACCGGGCCTTGAGGGATGTCGGTATCTCCGTTCATGGCAACCAGGCGGTCCGCCTCGAAAAGGACGGGCACGGATTTTGGATTGCTGGTCTTGAAGACCAGCTGGCGCTTTTATCCGGCAGGAAATGGGGTCGCAAAAGGATAACCGGTCTCGACGACCTCGATGGTACGCTTGCGCAAGTCAATGATGACGCGCCGGTCATCCTGCTCGCCCATGAGCCCGATATCTTTCCGAAGGTTCCAAAACGCGTTTCGCTGACGTTGTCGGGGCATACGCACGGTGGGCAAGTGCGTCTTTTCGGTCATTCACCGGTCGTGCCGTCGCGGTTCGGCGATCGCTATGCCTATGGGCATGTGGTCGAGGACGATCGCAACATTATCGTTTCAGGTGGGCTCGGCTGCTCGATTGCGCCGATCCGTTTCGGTTCGCCGCCGGAAATCGTCGTTATCGATCTCGGATAGCTTTAAGCCAATTGTTCGATCGTCCGCTGCAGCAGATCCCTGCCGCCGGGTTTCCAGCCCAATGCTTCGATCTTGGAGGTTTCCATGCGATTGTAGCTGTCGCTGTTCGCTGCCGCTGGCAGAGCATGCGGACAGCGGGTGACCCGCTGGAGGATTGAGAGAATATCCCGATTGTCGGTCAGGATATCCGAGACATTGAAGGTCTCGCCATTGATCCGCACGGCGTCCGCTTCCAGCATCAGGCGGACGGCCCTGGCGACGTCTTCGCCGTGCACCTCCGTTCCCGCACGAGGCGAGACCGGTTTTCCCGACAGATAGTCTTCGAACAGGCAAGCCCATTTGTGTTTTCGGCCCGGGCCGGGGTCGCCGTATATGCCGGTAGCCCTGAGGCTTGCGGTGACGAAGCCGTGGCCGCAGAGGGAAAGCAGGCTGCGCTCGGCCTGCAGTTTTACCTCGCCATAGAGCGTATCGGGTTTGCAGTGCATGTCTTCGGCAAGCAGCGTGCCCAGCGGTTGCGGACCGTAGGCGGAGCGGCTGGACAGGAAGACGCAGCGGCGAACGCCGGCGTCGCGGGCTGTTTCGAAAAGCCGCACGCTGCCGTCCAGATTGGCGCGGCGAAATCCATCAGGATCATTGCCTTCGCCGCCGCGATATTTCCCAGGCACATGATCGAATGCGGCGTGAACGAAATAATAGATATGGTCGAAGGCCTCGATCTGGTCTGCATCGGGATCCAGCGTCAGCGGGACGAAAGGAACGTCCTTCGAGAAAAAACCGGGAGCGGGCGCGGTACGTCCACCCACGGTGACCTTGTAGCCATTGGCCAGCAGGTGCTCGACGATGAAGCGGCCAGCATAGCCGGTGCCGCCGGAAACGAGAACGCGTGTCATGAGCTTCCTGATTTTCAGTCCGGGTTTGGCAGGCTTAAGTTGGCAGGCTTGGATTTGGTAGATTGGCGATTTCCGGAATGTTCTCGCCGGTCAGGAAAGCATGCCAGAGATCGATCAGCGGGCGCAGCTTTTCTTCCTTTGGATGGTCCTTTTCCCACGGTTTTTCATACTGATAGTGCAGCACGCCGATCGAAGCCCAATCCCACAGCGCCGGCATGTTGAACCATACATATTGCAGCATGTTCATCGTGACAGGCAGGCCGTGCCATTCCGGAAAGAAATTTTGCAGAAAGGTCTGGTCGGTGCGCGGCCAGAAGGCGTCGGGCATATCCAGCCGCTCCAGCATGGCGCCGAAGGTCTGGAGCGAGGGGGTAGCGACGAAAACGCCGGAGTTGAGCCGGTGGAGGTCAGCAAGGCTCTCGTAGACATTGGGCGCTGCGGAAAATTCGGGATAGTCGAAATACCGGTCAATGTTTTTCAGCACCAGAGCGTCGGCGTCGATGAAGATGCAGCGGCCATAATCCGTTAGCTGCCAGAGACGCAGCTTGCAGAAATTGTCGAGCGGCGAATGGAAGTCAGGCTTGCGGCCCTTGGTAAAAGGGGCTGTGCTGTGAACGTTTTTGCGGGCGTGGCGTTCGTTGAAAGCGTCCGAGAGCGGCAGGAGGTCGGTGGCGACCAGGCGGCAGCCAAGCTCGGCAAGCGGCACAAGCCGATCGGCCTCCACGCCGCCGGTGTGGAGCACGACGATATCCGCTCCGGTGCCCGTCAACCTTATGGAACGGGCCAATGCGGTCGCTCCCATGGCATAGTCGGCATTCGTCACCAGCGTGACGAATGCCGTGCTCGATCCGGCAGGACCTGACGGTTTGACGCCCTCTGTAACCGGAACGGACTGCGTCATGAAACCGATTTAAGCCTCCGGCCTTCCGGATCGTGGTTGATCTTGGTGGCGATGTCCTTGGTCCAGGCCGAGACGGCAGGCACGCGGCTGCGATCGACGCGATAGGCATATTTTTTGCCGACATCGACGATTTCCGCAAGCAGGCCGTCCTGCAGTTTCGTCGGGTTGAGGCCGAGTTCGTGGAACTTCTCGTTGCGCACCACAAGATCGTTTTCAGCGGCTTCCTTGCGCGGATTGGGCAGCCAGGCGATTTCCGAGCCGGTGAGGCCGGCGATCATTTCCGCGAGGTCGCGGATACGGTGCGTCTCGGTCATCTGGTTGAAGATTTCGACGCGAGCGCCGCGCTGCGGCGGGTTTTTCAACGCCAATTCGATGCAGCGCACCGAATCCTGGATATGGATGAAGGCGCGGGTCTGGCCGCCGCTGCCGTGCACCGTCAGCGGATAGCCGATCGCTGCCTGGATCAGGAAGCGGTTGAGCACGGTGCCGTAGTCGCCGTCATAGTCGAAACGGTTGATCAGCTGTTCGTGGCGGCGGGTCTGCTCGGTGTGCGTGCCCCAGACGATGCCCTGGTGCAGGTCGGTGATCCGCATGCCGTCGTTCTTGGCGTAGAACTGGAACAGCAGCTGATCGAGGCACTTGGTCATGTGGTAGATCGAGCCGGGATTGGCCGGATAGAGGATTTCCTGGGAGACCGTGCGACCGTCCTCGGTCTCGATGCCAACGGGCAGATAGCCTTCGGGGATGGCCGCACCGACGGTGGAATAGCCGTAGACCCCCATGGTGCCGAGATGGACGAGGTGGGCGTCGAGGCCGATCTCGACCAGGGCATTCAGGAGATTGTGGGTGGCGTTGACGTTGTTGTTGACCGTGTAGTTCTTGTGGCGGTCGCTCTTCATCGAATAGGGGGCGGCGCGCTGCTCGGCGAAATGGATGATGGCGTCGGGGCGATTTTCGGCCAGCCAGTTTTTCAACAGTTCGTAGTCGCGAGCAAGATCGATCAGGTGGAAATGAATGCGGCGGCCGGTCTCGGCATGCCAGATGCGGGTGCGTTCCTGAATGGAGTCCATCGGGGTCAGAGACTGGACACCGAGTTCGGTGTCGATCCAGCGACGCGACAGATTGTCGAGAATGTGGATGTCGTGTCCAGCATCGGACAGATGCAAGGCTGTCGGCCAACCGACGAAGCCGTCACCGCCAAGGACTGCAATCTTCATGCGCCAATCTCCTGTGGGATGGGAAGTCATGCGCTGGTGATAGGAGAACATTGTGACAAACCTGCAATGCTTGCAAAACCTGTTTGGTTCCTGCACAGGAAAAAGAATAATTTTGCGAGGGCGCATATGAGTTTGATTTTGCTCGCTGGTGAGCTGACGGACAGCGGACACCGGCTTATTCAACGGGTCTACTACGAGGACACGGATTTCTCCGGCGTCGTCTATCACGCCCGTTACCTGCACTTCATGGAGCGGGCTCGCACGGATTACCTGCGGCTTCTCGGCGTCGAGCAGGCGACCATGGCGGTCGAAGGCGATACGGAAGGCCTCGTCTTCGTCGTCCATCGCATGGAGATAGACTTCAAGGCGCCGGCGCGCATGGATGATATTCTGACGATCACCACCACGACGGAAAAGGCCGGCGGCGCCAAGATGGTGCTCAACCAGGAAATCCGCCGCGAAGGCACCTTGCTGATTGCAGCCAAGGTCATCATTGCCGTGATCAACGGGCAGGGCCGGCCGCGGCGGCTGCCGGAAGCGCTAGGCAAGAAGTTCCTGGGACAGGGCTGATCAGCTCTCGGCGCCGACCGCCTTCAGCATCGCCTTGGTAAGGCTCTGTTTCCAGTCCTTCGCTTCGGCCCAGGGGTCCGTTCCGCTTTCAAGGCGTGCGAGAATGTCCGGGATGCGGAAGCTGTTGGCGACACCGAGATCGTTGAGTTCCTCCCAACTCACCGGTGTCGCAACCGGGCCGCCTTTTCGCGCTCGCACGGAATAGGGGGTAACCGCGGTCGCACCCCGCTCGTTGCGCAGCCAGTCGATGAAGATGCGGCCCGTGCGCTTCGCCTTCGACATGGTGGCGATATAATGGTCGGGATCCTCGTCGGCAATCTTGACGGACAGCGCCTTGGCAAAAGCCTTGGCATCTTCCCAGACGGCACTTTTCGACAGCGGCACGATGACATGGATTCCCTTGCCGCCGGAAACCATGGCGAGGGATTTCAGGCCGATATTGTCGAGCGTATCGCGAAGATCGACGGCGGCTGTCTTCACAGTCTCGAACGTGACGCTCGGGTCGGGATCAAGGTCGAAGACCAGCCGGTCGGCAGCGTCGAGCCTGTCGACGGTCGAGCCCCAGATGTGGAATTCGATAGTGCCCATCTGGACGGCAGCAATCAGCCCCTCGGCATCGTCGACAAAGAGATAGTTTGCGACGTCGCCGTCCGTTTCCTCGATCGGCACCTGGTGGATTTCATCGGGGAATCCGTCACTGGCATGCTTCTGATAGAAGCATTGATGATCCGGTCCCTGCGGGCAGCGCAGGATCGAGACCGGGTGTCTGGCGGCAAACGGCAGCAGGCGAACGGCCACGACGCCGTAGTATCGTGCAAGGTCGATCTTGGTGATGTCCGGATCGGAAAACAGCAGGCGGTCGGCATGGGAGATACGGATGCCGAGAACATCGCCTTCGGCATCAGTCTTCTTGCCCGAAGTCTTGCCGGCGGCGGCTGTGGCCGGCTTCGAACTAGGTTTAGCCGCCTTTTTCTCGGCTGATTTAGTGGAGGCGGGTTTTTCCGATTCCAGTGTCACGGCAGTTGCCTCCTTGTCTTCACGCAGGCTTTCGAAGGCCCCGTGGCGGATATGCCATCATCGGTAAACTCGGCGAAATCGATCTCGGCGACAAGCCGCGGCTTGGCGGAACGCGGCGGGCAGTGGAATGTTCCGCAGGCAGCCGTGACTGTCTTTGCCGCTGTGATTGCAGTGCGGCATAGTAATACTCTCTTAACCATAATGATGTCTTAATGCCCATATTAGGGTTTTGTGCGGTGCACGTCATCCTTTCACCAAGATTGAAGGCAAGAAGGCAGACAGGAAGCTTAAAGATCGGCATGAAGCCGGTTATCGGCAGCTGCCGGGTCAATCTTGCAACAATGACGTTTGAGCTACCTGGCTGTGAGCATGAGACTGCTCTTGCCGGGTGTTTGGATTCGGGGATTTGAGACTATGGAACAGGTTGGATTGGCTGCGGCGACGACGGACGTAACGCTGTGGTCGCTATTCATGGAAGCGGGCTTCGTCGTCAAGCTGGTGATGCTGGGGCTGATTGGTGCCTCCATCTGGACCTGGGCGATCGTCGTCGACAAGACGCTGAAATACGGCAAGGTCCGCCGCCAGCTGGACGCCTTCGAACAGGTATTCTGGTCGGGCCAGTCGCTGGAAGAACTCTACCGGACGCTGTCCGATCGCCAGACCTCCGGCATGGGGGCGATCTTCGTATCCGCCATGCGCGAGTGGAAGAAGTCGTTCGAGCGCGGCGCTCGTTCGCCGATCGGGCTGCAGATGCGTATCGACCGGGCGATGGACGTCACGCTGTCGCGTGAGTCCGAAGCGCTTGAAGCGCGCCTCGGTTCGCTGGCCACCATCGGCTCTGCCGGTCCTTTCGTCGGCTTGTTCGGTACGGTCGTCGGTATCATGACCTCGTTCCAGGCGATCGCCGGTTCGAAGTCCACCAACCTTGCGGTCGTCGCCCCCGGTATCGCCGAGGCGCTGCTTGCCACCGCGATCGGCCTGCTCGCCGCTATCCCGGCGGTTATCGCCTACAACAAGTTTTCTGCCGATGCCGGCAAGATCACCTCCCGCATGGAAGGCTTTGCCGACGAATTCTCGGCCATCCTTTCGCGCCAGATCGACGAGAAGCTGCAGCAGCCGCGCCAGGCTGCGCAGTAACCGGTATCGAGAGACGGAGTATTCGCTATGGGTATGGCAATGGGCGGATCGAAGGGCTCGGGCGGCGGACGCCGCCGTCGCGGCCGCGGCAAGGCGATCATGAGCGAAATCAACGTCACGCCCTTCGTGGACGTGATGCTGGTGCTCCTGATCATCTTCATGGTCGCCGCCCCGATGATGACGGTCGGTGTGCCGATCGACCTGCCGGAAACACAGGCAAAGGCGCTTAATTCCGAAACGCAGCCAATCACCATTTCCGTCAAGAGTGACGGCCAGGTCTTCCTGCAGGAAACGCCGATCCCCGTCGAAGAAGTTGCTGCCAAGCTCGAGGCAATCGCCACGACCGGCTACAGCGAGCGTATTTTCGTGCGTGGTGATGCCACGTCGCCTTACGGCGTGATCGCTGACGTCATGTCGCGCATCCAGGAAGCCGGCTTCAAGAACATCGGCCTCGTTACCCAACCGAAGAAGGACCAGTAGAGCGCTGCGATGAAGACAAGTCTCATCACATCCGCTGTGCTGCACGGCCTGGTCCTGACCTGGGCGTTGGTCTCGCTCGGCAGTCCGGCTGACTTCGAGGTCGCCGACGTCGAAGCTATGCCCGTTGACATGGTGCCAATCGAAGAGTTGACCAAGTTGCAGCAAGGCGACAAGGAAGCGCCCAAAGCAGAAATACCGTCTGTCACGCCGACCAAACGTCCTGACACCGTCGAAAACGCGGAAAATGTCGGTGAGAACAAGATCGACATGAAGACGCCGCCCAAGCCGGATGCCAAGCCGAGCAACAACGAATCCGCAGCCGCGCCGGAAAAGACCGAAAAGGCTCTGCCGACACCCGATCCGGTGAAGGAAGACAGCAAGGAAATTACCGAGGATAAGCCGGCTTCCGAGCCAGCGACGGAGGTCGCTTCTCTTCCCGAGCCTAAGCAAGAGGTAAAGCCGGACCCGAAGCCCGAGGAACAGCCGGCCGAGGAACAGCCTGCGGAAAATCCGGAAGCCGAAGCGCTGCCGGATAAGGTCCCGACCCCCATGGCGAAGCCAAAGGTCGAGCAGCAGGCCCAGACCGCAAAGACCCCTGATCGCAAGAACGAAGAGAACAAGAAAGAGAAGAAGAAGGCGTCGTCTGCAAACGAATCCGATTTCAATGCGGACGAGGTCGCGGCCCTTCTCAACAAAACGGATCCCGCCAATGGCGGTGCAAAGAGCGGCAAGACACCGAAGGCATTCGGAGCGTCCAAGACAACGGGCAACACGCTCTCGCAGAACGAGATGGATGCGATGCGCGGGCAGATCGAGAAGAACTGGAGCGCCTTTGCCGGCATCGAAGGTCTGGACGGCATGAGCTTAACGGTGAAGTTTGAGCTGGACCCGCAGGGAAATATTATCGGCGAGCCCGAGGTCGAGACCAATGGCGGCTCGGCAACGGCTCAGCGGACAATGGCCGGCAGTGTGCGCCGCGCCATCCTGAAGTCGCTGCCTTTCAAGGGCCTGCCGGCAGACAAATACGATTCATGGAGAGAGATGGTCGTGAATTTCGACCCAAGCTCCATGTCGATCCAGTGATTAAAATGAATGAATGGCTGAAAGGCTTCGATATATGCTGAAACGCAACCTCTTCCGTTTTCTCGTCGCGCTAGCGGCGGTGGTCACTTTGTCGACCTCGCCTGTTTCCGCGCGCGTCGAACTGAACATCAACAAGGGCAATGTCGAGCCCATGCCGATCGCCGTCAGTGATTTCCTGCAGGGGGAACTCGGGCAGAAGATTTCCGATGTGGTGGCCGCCGACCTCAAGCGTTCCGGGCTGTTTGCGCCGATCGACAAGGGCGCCTTCATCGAGAAGATCACCAATCCAGATGCTGCCCCGCGCTTCGAGGACTGGAAGGTCATTAATGCGCAGGCGCTCGTCACTGGTCGCGTGACGCAGGAGGGAGATGGACGCCTGAAGGCCGAGTTCCGTCTGTGGGACACTTTTGGCGCCCAGCAGATGGCGGGCCAGCAGTTCTTTACCCAGCCGGAAAACTGGCGCCGTGTCGCCCACATCATCGCCGACGCGATCTATGAGCAGATCACCGGCGAAAAGGGCTATTTCGACACCCGCATCGTCTATGTTGCCGAAAGCGGCCCGAAGACGGCGCGCAAGCGGCAGCTCGCCATCATGGACCAGGACGGTTTCAATGCCCGCGCAGTCACCAACTCCAAGGATATCGTGCTGACGCCGCGCTTTTCGCCGAACAAGCAGGAAATCACCTATATGTCCTTCGAGGGCAACGAGCCGCGCGTCTATCTGCTGCAGCTCGAAACCGGACAGCGCGAAGTCGTCGGCAATTTCCCCGGCATGACCTTTGCGCCGCGCTTCTCGCCGGATGGCCAGCGGGTCATCATGAGCCTGCAGCAGGAAGGCAATGCCAACATCTACACGATGGACCTGCGCTCGCGCACGACCACCCGCCTGACCTCGACGGCTGCGATCGACACCTCGCCGTCCTATTCGCCTGACGGTAGCCAGATCGTCTTTGAAAGCGACCGCGGCGGACGCCAGCAGCTCTATGTGATGAGCGCCGGTGGTGGCGGGCAGAACCGCATTTCCTTCGGCGACGGTTCCTATTCGACACCCGTCTGGTCGCCGCGTGGAGACCTGATCGCCTTCACCAAGCAGTCGGGCGGCAAGTTCTCGATCGGCGTGATGAAGCCGGACGGTTCCGGCGAACGCATCCTGACGACGGGTTTCCACAATGAAGGCCCGACCTGGGCGCCGAACGGCCGCGTGCTGATGTTCTTCCGCCAGAATGCCGGTGCCGGCGGCCCGCAACTCTACTCGATCGACCTGACCGGCTACAACGAACAGCTCGTTCAGACCCAGGGTTTTGCCTCGGATCCGGCCTGGTCGCCGCTGCTCGAATAGCATTGTGACAATGCGGCGGGAAATGTGGCAGCCGCCGCTTTCTCGCCGCAAAGGACTGATCTAGCAAGCTTTCATCCGAATTTTAACAGGCTGTTAACCATATCCGTTGAAATGGGATTAACCGCTTCCGGTTACAGTCTGGCAACCCTGAATTTAGACACCCAAGGAGACCGGCCCATGAGCCGCATTCACGCCCAGGCCGAAGGCCGCATGTTTTCCATCGCCCGTAATCCGGTCATGGTTGCCCTGTTCATGACGCTCGCCATCGCTGGCTGCGCAAAGAAGAATTTGCCGAATGACGCTGCCGGTCTCGGCCTCGGCGTCAACAATGCGACCCCGGGTTCGCAGCAGGATTTCACGGTCAACGTTGGCGACCGCATCTTCTTCGATACTGACTCCACCTCGATCCGCGCCGATGCGCAGACGACGCTCGACAAGCAGGCTCAGTGGCTGCAGCGCTATCCGAACTATGCCATCACTGTCGAAGGCCATGCCGACGAACGCGGCACGCGCGAATACAACCTTGCGCTCGGCGCGCGCCGCGCCGCTGCAACCCGCGATTACCTCGCTTCGCGTGGCATTTCGGCATCGAAGATCAAGACGATCTCCTACGGCAAGGAAAAGCCGGTCGCTGTCTGCGACGACATTTCCTGCTGGTCGCAGAACCGCCGCGCCGTCACCGTTCTCGGTGGCGCTGGCATGTAAAATCTGTCGGCCTGCATTAGGCCGCAGACTTCTTCAGATATCGAACGGGCCGTGTGAATGTTCACACGGCCCGTTTTTCATATCATGAGGTCCCGGCGTGCGCAGCGATCGCATCTGTGATCTGCGGCCAGTCGTTCCTGTGCAGTTCATGGCCGCCGCCTTCGATGCGCTGCAGCTTGGCGCCGCTGACGGCGTTCGCTAAGGCCTCGCCATGGGCGATCGGAAAGATGGGGTCCGCGGTTCCGTGAATGACGAGGAGGGGAACGCGCAGGTCGGCTGCGGCCAGGTGCTTGTCGCCGTCGCCGCCTTCAATCATGAAATGGTTGGTCGCGCTTGCGAAAGAACGGGCGCGATCCATGTCCCGCTCGATCAACCGCCGCGTAGCGACCGCGTCATGCGGATGTGCCGTGCCGGCAATCATATGTGAATCGCGCAGCATGAAGTCGAGGACACTCGTGCGGTCGGTCCAGTCGACGGTCTCTCCCGTCGCCGCATGCTCGCTATAGGCATCCGTGAACGGCGGCAGGCCGTCGATCCCCAGTGGGCTCGAACTCATGACGGTGAGCGTCCTGATGCGATCGGGATGGGCAAGCGCGACACGCTGGGCGATGAAACCGCCGAGCGAAATGCCGACGATGTCGGCGGTTTTTATCCCGTAACCGTCGAGGATCGCTACAGCATCCTCCGCCATGTCGGAAAGGGTATAGCCGGGTTCGCCGGGCGGATAGGTCGTGGACAAGCCGGTATCGCGGTTGTCGTAGCGGATGACGAACCGTCCTTGAGCGGCAAGTTGCTCGCAGAATTCTTCCGGCCACCACAGCATCGAGGCCATTGCCCCCATGATCAGCAGCAAAGCCGGGTCGGAAGAATGGCCGAATGCCTCTGTGGCAAGCTCTACCTCGCCGCGCCTGATCGTCAAATTTGCCATATCTGGTCCTCCCTTTGTAGGCATTTGCCTTTTGTGATTGTTATTTAAAACTGGTTGCATAATGAGTTTAGTTTTCGAGTTTGGCAAGAGGATTTTTCGCGTGGCGGCGATTGCGGCAAACGCGCCGCGGAAAGGGCTGTCATCGGCGGTTCTTTCTTTTTTGTCACACTTTCACCGAACTCCGTTGCTTTTTGGGACCAATTGGAAAACTGTGCGGCAATCACCGAAAGCCGATTTGCACGGCCATGGGTGATGGTGAATATTCAAACGGGACACATGACATGAAACATTTTGTCGTGGCGGGAATGATCGGTCTTGCCGCCTTTGCGGGCTTTGGCCAGACAGTGACCGCCATGCCGCTTTCCGCACTGTTTAACCGCGCAATTCATGGCGAGACCCAATCGCCAGACAAGGCGCCGCTGCTGAAGGTCCAGTCGAGCGAGATTGGACGTATCGGGCAGCTTGAGGAACAGATCCGCTCGCTTAACGGGCGTATCGAGGAAATGAGCTTCCAACTCCTGCAGATGCAGGAACAGATCCGCAAATTCCAGGAAGACAACGAGTTCCGCTTCCAGGATCTCGAAAGCGGCAAGTCCGGCTCGACCAAGAAGAGCCAGGTGGACACGCCACGCACCAACGATCAGGCATCCGTCACCCCACCGGCGACGGACGGCCAGGCCATGGCAACCGATCCCAACGCAGGTTTGGGATCGGATACCGCCTCGAGCGGCAATACCGGGTCGCCTCCCGGAACGCTCGGCCAGATCGTCTTTGACGAAAACGGCAATCCCGTCGCTGCAAACCGGGATACGTCCAGTCTCGAAGAGACGCTACCCGGGGGCGATCAGGGCATCAACCAGACCCCGGATACGCAGCAGCAGTCCGCAGCGCTCGACAATCCCGGCGACCTCTACCAGTCTGCCTATGGCCATGTCCTGACCGGCGACTACAGCCAGGCCGAAAGTGAATTCCGCGACTATCTCGATGTTTTCCCGCAGGGCGAAAAGGCCGCGGATGCGAGCTTCTGGATGGGCGAGGCGCAGTATTCCCAGGGCAAGTTCAACGATTCCGCCAAGACCTTCCTGAATGCCCACCAGACCTACAGCAAGTCTCCGAAGGCGCCGGAAATGCTGCTGAAGCTCGGCATGTCGCTTGCCGCTCTCGACAACAAGGACACCGCCTGCGCCACGCTGCGCGAGGTCAACAAGCGCTATCCCAAGGCTTCGTCGGCGGTGAAGGCCAAAGTCACCAGCGAACAGCGCCGCCTTGCCTGCTGAGGCGGACTGCGCTCCGGCGCACGTTGCCGTCGAAACGGCAAGACAATTTCTTTCCACGTTCAAGACGCCCGGCATGATCCTTGTCGCCGTATCCGGCGGCAGCGATTCGAAGGGTCTGCTTCTGGCGTTGCACGAAGCGATCTCTCGCTGTGGCTTTTCGGCTTTCTCCTTGTCCGCTTGTACCGTCGATCATGCGCTCCGGCCCGAATCCGCCGATGAGGCGCATGCTGTCGCAGCGTTCTGCACCGGGAAGGGCATTCCGCATGTCATCCGCCGGTGGCAGGGTGAAAAACCGGCAAGCGGGCTTCAGGCCGCAGCCCGGGAGGAGCGGTATCGGCTTCTGGCCGCCGCCGCGGAAGAACGCGGCGCGTCGTGTATCGTCACGGCTCACACCGCCGATGATCAGGCCGAGACCATCGCCATGCGACAAAGCCGCTCGCAGCCGGAGGCGCCAGGGCTCTCTGGCATGGCGCAGGCCGTGCTCGTTGACCGCTGCGCCTGGGTGCTGCGGCCGTTTCTTGGTCTCAGCAGGGTCGATATTCGCGATTATCTGACGGCAAGGGGCGAGGGGTGGTTCGACGACCCGAGCAACAGCAATTCCCGTTTCGAGCGCGTCCGCGTCCGTGGCGGACTGCCCGCTGATGCCATGCCAGCGGTGGACCGGATGGCGGCGGCCGGTGAAGCGCGCCGTCGGTCCAGCAAACGGGTAGCGGAATTGCTGGTTTCAAATGCGGCTGTTTTCGAAGGTCTTGTGGCGCGCCTCGATCCGGCACTTGCCGCAACCGCTGGCGATCCGGGTTGCAGCCGCGCGATCTTCTCGGTCGCGGCCGTGATCGGCGGGCGGCCGTATCCGCCGGGGCGCGAAACGGCGGCGCGGATATCAGCGTTTCTCGCCAGTGGGAACGATGGCCGCATGACGGCCGGTCGTGTGGTGTTCGACCGCCGCCACTCCGGTCTCTATCTCTACCGGGAGGCGAGAGGCCTGCCGGAGCTCGTTGTTCAGCCGGGCGAAAGTGCGCTCTGGGACTGCCGGTTCCTCGTCAGCAATCGCGGGCCGGAACCGATCTTGGTCAGCGCCGGGGCTGAAAAGGCCGAATTGCGCGCGAGGCTGATTGCCGCAGGCCTGCCCGAACAGGTGGTCAAGCGAGCCGCCAAGGCAGCGCCCGGCTGGTCCGCTACAGGGCCGGGAGGCGATGAGCCTTTGGCGGCTGCATTGCACCTGCCAAGTCCCGGCATTGAAAGCAGTATCGGCCTTTACGACACCTTTTTGCCGTGTTTCGACCTGATGATGGCCAATAGTATAGCCGTGCTCTTTGGCCGTGACCGGTATCTTGCTCCTCCGGTTCACGATGTTTTGACGGAAAAGACAGCTTGGGCTTGAGTTTGCCTTGGCAAGGCGGTCACGCAACCCTATGTTAGGCGCAAGAATGCAGCCACAAATAATTGCAGGTTGCGACAGGTTCCGGGGAGTTCGATGAACCCTAATTTCAGAAATTTTGCCCTCTGGGCAATCATTGCCTTGCTGCTGATCGCGCTTTTCAGCATGTTCCAGCAGCCGACCGAGCGTACCGGATCGAAGGAAGTACCCTTTTCCCAGTTCCTGAAGGACGTTGACGGCAGCCGCGTCAAGGAAGTCGTGATCACCGGCAACAAGGTGATCGGCTCCTACACCGAAAGCGGCGCGACCTTCCAGACCTACGCGCCCGCGGTCGATACGGCTCTGACCGAGCGCATGGAAGCCAAGAACGTAACCGTGACGGTTCGCCCCGAAACCGACGGTTCCTCCGGCTTCCTCAGCTATGTCGGCACGCTTTTGCCAATGCTGCTCATTCTCGGTGTCTGGCTGTTCTTCATGCGCCAGATGCAGGGCGGTTCGCGTGGCGCCATGGGTTTTGGCAAGTCCAAGGCCAAGCTGCTCACCGAAGCGCATGGCCGCGTGACCTTTGACGACGTCGCCGGCGTGGACGAAGCCAAGCAGGATCTCGAAGAAATCGTTGAATTCCTGCGCGATCCGCAGAAGTTCCAGCGCCTCGGCGGTCGCATTCCGCGCGGCGTGCTGCTCGTCGGCCCTCCCGGCACCGGTAAGACGCTGCTCGCCCGCTCCGTCGCCGGCGAAGCCAATGTGCCGTTCTTCACGATCTCCGGTTCCGACTTCGTCGAAATGTTCGTCGGCGTCGGCGCATCGCGTGTTCGTGACATGTTCGAACAGGCGAAGAAGAATGCGCCCTGCATCATCTTCATCGACGAAATCGACGCCGTCGGCCGCCATCGTGGCGCCGGTCTCGGCGGCGGTAACGACGAACGCGAACAGACGCTCAACCAGTTGCTGGTCGAAATGGACGGCTTCGAGGCCAATGAAGGCATCATCCTGATCGCCGCGACCAACCGCCCGGACGTTCTTGACCCGGCGCTCTTGCGTCCAGGCCGTTTCGACCGCCAGGTGGTCGTTCCGAACCCGGATATCAACGGTCGCGAGCGTATCCTCAAGGTCCATATCCGCAATGTACCGCTGGCACCGAATGTCGACCTCAAGGTTCTGGCCCGCGGCACGCCCGGCTTCTCCGGTGCCGACCTCATGAACCTCGTCAACGAAGCCGCCTTGATGGCCGCGCGCCGCAACAAGCGCGTCGTCACCATGCAGGAATTCGAAGACGCCAAGGACAAGATCATGATGGGTGCGGAACGCCGTTCCTCCGCCATGACCGAGGCCGAAAAGAAGCTGACTGCCTATCACGAAGCCGGCCATGCCATCATGGCGCTGAAGGTTCCGGTTGCCGATCCGCTGCACAAGGCGACGATCATCCCCCGCGGCCGCGCTCTCGGCATGGTCATGCAGCTTCCCGAAGGCGACCGTTATTCGATGAGCTACAAGTGGATGGTATCGCGCCTCGCCATCATGATGGGCGGCCGCGTTGCCGAGGAAATCACCTTCGGCAAGGAGAACATCACTTCCGGTGCGTCGTCGGACATCGAGCAGGCAACCAAGCTCGCCCGTGCAATGGTCACCCAGTGGGGCTTTTCCGACGTGCTCGGACAGGTTTCCTATGGCGAAAACCAGCAGGAGGTTTTCCTCGGACATTCGGTTTCGCAGACGAAAAACGTATCCGAAGCGACGGCTCAGAAGATCGACACCGAAGTTCGCCGCCTGATCGACGAAGCCTATATCGAAGCCCGGCGGATCATCACCGAGATGCATTCCGAGTTCGTGGCCATCGCCGAAGGGCTGCTCGAATACGAGACGCTGACCGGCGACGAGATCAAGGCACTGATCCGCGGCGAAAAGCCTGCCCGTGACCTTGGCGACGATTCACCTCCACATCGCGGCTCCGCCGTTCCCTCCGCCGGTACCAAGAAGGACGGTTCCGTCGGCACCAAGGGTGACGAGGCAGAGGGCGGGTTCGAGCCACAGCCGCAATAGACTTGTGTAAAGTAGAAAATCGCAATACAACCGCCGCGCCTTGGGGTGCGGCGGTTTTTCTTTGTCGTGAATGATTTCAGCGTAGTTTCGCCGGTTCCGGCTTGGTAACGCGCTGTAATGATTTCTGATGATACAACGGGATGCTGTCGCAGAGATTTTATGGCAAGACGTAGAACAGGTCGACCAAAAGTATGCATCGGATTTTGGTCGAACGACGGGCATAACAGGGGGCTCGGAGCGCAGCAGGAAATCGTTCAGTCACGGCACAGTTGACGACGGCTTCCGAAGTGGTGGCGTGCGGCGTGATGTGAATCACGCGACCAGCCTCGCCTGCGCGATCTATTAGCGAGCCCCGCCAGTGACGATGTGCTGGCACTTTTGACGAGAACTGGAGTTTTTATGAAGCGCAAATATTTCGGGACGGACGGTATCCGCGGACAGTCGAACCTGTTTCCGATGACGCCGGATCTCGCCATGCGCGTCGGCATCGCCGTCGGCACGATTTTCCGCAATGGCGCGCATCGCCACCGCGTGGTGATCGGCAAGGATACGCGCCTGTCGGGCTACATGCTGGAAAATGCCTTGGTGGCCGGCTTCACTGCCGCAGGGCTCGATGTCTTCCTGCTTGGACCGATCCCGACCCCCGGCGTTGCCATGCTGACGCGGTCGCTTCGCGCCGATGTCGGCGTGATGATCTCGGCCTCGCATAATCCCTTCGAGGACAACGGCATCAAGCTGTTCGGCCCGGATGGCTACAAGTTGTCCGACGAAATCGAAGCGCAGATCGAGGATCTGCTCGACAAGGATATGACGGCGCAACTGGCGAAGTCGCAGGAAATCGGCCGGGCGAAGCGCGTCGAGGGCGACATTTATCGCTATATCGAGCATGCCAAGCGCACGCTGCCGCGCGACGTGACACTGCAGGGACTGAGGGTCGCCATCGATTGCGCCAATGGTGCAGCCTACAAGGTCGCGCCGCTGGCACTTTGGGAACTCGGCGCCGACGTGGTGACGATCGGCAATGAGCCGAACGGCACGAATATCAATCTCGATTGCGGCTCGACCCATCCGGCGACGCTGTCGAAGAAGGTGCATGAAGTGCGCGCCGATATCGGCATTGCGCTCGACGGCGACGCCGACCGTGTGCTGATCGTCGACGAGAACGGCACGGTTGTCGACGGCGATCAGCTGATGGCGGTGATTGCCGACAGCTGGGCAACGGATGGTTTGCTGAAAGGCAACGGCATCGTCGCGACCGTCATGTCCAATCTTGGACTGGAACGCTATCTCAATGGCCGCGGTCTCGACCTGCACCGGACCAAGGTCGGCGACCGTTATGTCGTCGAGCACATGCGCCAGAACGGCTTCAATGTCGGCGGCGAGCAATCCGGCCACATCGTCCTTTCCGATTTCGGAACGACCGGCGACGGCCTCGTTGCCGCGCTGCAGATCCTTGCCTGCGTCCAACGTCAGGGCAAGTCCGTCAGCGAGGTTTGCCACCGGTTCGAGCCGGTTCCGCAGGTTCTCAAAAACGTCCGGGTCTCGAGCGGCATGTCGCTTGACAATGCCACCGTCCGCCAAGCGATTGCCGATGCGGAGGCAGAGCTTGCCTCGAACGGCCGGCTTTTGATCCGTCCGTCCGGCACTGAGCCGTTGATCCGCGTCATGGCGGAGGGCGACGATCGGGTGCAGGTCGAGCGGATCGTCGATGGCCTCATCGGCGTGATCGGCAGCGTGCGCAACGTCGCCTGATCGTTTCATTTTGAAGACACTTGAAAAGGCCGGCTTTGCCCGGTCTTTTTTTGTTTATTGCTAGAGAAAACCTGCTCGTTGCTTGGCGGCGAAGCAAACATATTAACAGTTACGGTAAATTTTTGTAGTTAATCAGACCTTAACCTTTCCTATTCATGATCCGTTTCGACATCATATATTGGAGGTGGCTCTCGGGCTGCCCAAGCAACAAATTTATCGGAGTGAGGCCATGAAGACTATATTGATTGGCGTTGTTGCAGCTATGCTCGGCGGCACGGCGACCTTCGCAGCGGATTTTTATGAGCCGCCCATCGAACAGCCGGTTGTCGAGCCGGTGCAGCTTTCGGAAGCCAGCGGCTGGTATCTGCGGGGCGACGTCGGCTATGCATTCACCAATCTTCGCGGGGCTCACTTCTATCAGGGCCCGGGCCGCTTCGTCCGCGACTTCGACGATGCGGATCTCGATGACACCTGGACGGCCGGTATCGGTGTCGGTTATCAGATCAACAACTACCTGCGCACGGACGTGACGCTCGACTATCTTGGCAATGCCGATTTCGAAGGTTCGACAACGGGTTCCTGCGGTGTGGCGGTCGCTTGTACGTCGCGCGATGTCGCTGCCATTGCCGCCTGGAGCCTGATGGCCAACGCTTATGTCGATATCGGCACCTACGGTTCCTTCACGCCTTATGTCGGTGCCGGTATCGGTGGTACGCAGGTCCGCTGGGACAATCTGCGCAACACGAGCTGCGAAACCGGCGATCCGAGCAATTGCGATCCCTCCTTTGATCACGACGGTCGCAGCAAATGGCGCTTCACCTACGCCCTTATGGCCGGTACCGCGATCGACCTGACCTGCAACCTGAAGGCCGACGTCGGCTACCGCTTCCGCCATGTTCTGGGTGGCGACATGTTCGGTTACCGCGCCAACAGCGGTCCGGGGTCGGACGAGGGCATGTATCTCCACGAAGCCCGCGCCGGTCTGCGCTACTCCTTCGGCGGCTGCGAGCAGCCCTACGTGCCGCCGGTCGAGCCTGCCGTCTACAAATAATCAGCCTCCGATTTGTCTTCAAAGGCCGCCCCGTTTCCGGGCGGCCTTTTCCTTTTTTTGCGGCGAATTTTGGTTAAGAGGCGTGGTTAACCGGCGTTTAACCATCCCATGCGATAGTTAACACTCGTAAGTGCGAGCGATACGGGTGACCGCTTCGCCGCGGGCGGCTTTTCGAAGGACGGGACGATGAACTGGCGGCACACTCTTCTCAATGCATCCGCACTCGCGCTGGCACTTGCCGGCGGCCAGGCAATGGCGGCGGACCCACTGTTCGATGCGCCGGAAGTCACCATACCCGCAGCCGAAAGCGGCACCCAGGGATTCTATCTGCGCGGCGATCTGGGCTATGCCGGCTGGACGCAGGAGGGCGATCCGTCGCTTCGCCTGTTCGACGCCGGCACTGGTGCCACCAACTCGGCATCTTTCGACGGCGACTTCGGTGAGCCGTTCTCCGGCTCCCTGGGTGTGGGCTATCAGTTCAACGACATGCTGCGCGCCGATCTGACCGCCGATTATTTCGAAGGGGAGTTCGACGGCCGCGGTGAAGCGAGTATTCCTTGCGGCGGCGAACCAGCCGGTACCTCCTGCGCCGGCAGCATGGGCGCGGACTACAAGGCGCTTGGCTTCATGGCAAACGGTTATGTCGATCTCGCGACCCTGGCAGGATTGACGCCCTATGTCGGCGCCGGCCTCGGCGTCACGCAACTGCGCTGGAGCGACGTTTCGCTGCGGACCAGCTGCGTGCCGGGGGCGGCAGCCTGCTCCGGCGCTGGCGCCGTTGACCAATCCTTCGATGGCGACAGCAGCTGGCGCTTCACCTATGCGCTGATGGCAGGTGTTTCCTACAACATGACCGAAGCGCTGAAGCTGGACGTCGGCTATCGCTATTCGCAGATCGATGACGGCGACATGTTCGGCAGCAGCGATATCGACGGTCTCGATGACGGCCTGGCCCGCCACGAAATTCGCGCGGGCCTGCGGATGTCGCTTTGGTAGGCAAGGTGGCAGTCACCTCGCCGATGCTTGTAGCGTCAAGAATCTTTTCAGAAACGACATATCATTCTTGACTTCCTTCCCGGCCCGCAATATTCACGGCGGCAGGCCACCTCTCCCTAACGAGAGGCTTTCTATCTGGAAGGATAGCTCAGATGACGACCCCTGCCACGCCGGAATTGCGTCCGGTAAACACCCATTTTTCTTCTGGCCCTTGCTCGAAGCGCCCCGGTTGGTCGCTCGATGCGCTCTCTGATGCAGCCCTCGGGCGCTCGCATCGCGCCAAGGTTGGCAAGGCCAAGCTCAAACAAGCCATCGACCTCACACGTGAAGTGCTGCAAGTTCCTGCAGACTATCGCATTGGCATTGTGCCTGCGTCCGACACCGGCGCCGTCGAAATGGCGCTCTGGTCGCTGCTCGGGCCGCGTGGTGTCGATATGGTCGCCTGGGAGAGCTTCGGCTCCGGCTGGGTTTCCGATGTGGTCAAGGAGCTGAAGCTCCCCGATACCCGCAAGTTCGTTGCCGATTACGGCAAGCTCGTCGATTTCAGCCAAGTCGATTTCGACCGCGACGTCGTCTTCACCTGGAACGGCACCACCTCTGGCGTTCGCGTCCCGAACGCTGATTTCATTCCGGCTGACCGCAAGGGCCTGACGATCTGCGACGCGACCTCTGCCGCGTTTGCGCAGGACCTTGATTTCGCCAAGCTCGATGTCGTCACCTTCTCCTGGCAGAAGGTTCTGGGCGGCGAGGGCGCACACGGCATCCTCATCCTGTCGCCGCGCGCTGTCGAGCGTCTGGAAAGCTATGAGCCTTCCTGGCCGCTGCCGAAAATCTTCCGCATGACCAAGGGCGGCAAGATCATAGAAGGCATCTTCCAGGGCGAAACGATCAACACGCCGTCGATGCTCTGCGTCGAGGATTATATCGATGCGCTCAACTGGGCGAAGTCGCTCGGCGGTCTCAAGGCATTGATGGCGCGGGCCGATGCCAATGCGCAGGTCATCCATGATTTCGTCGCCAAGACGGACTGGATCGCCAATCTGGCTGCCGTGGAAGCAACGCAGTCCAATACGTCGGTCTGCCTGAAGATCGTCGACGGGGACGTCGCAGCGCTTGACGCTGCCGGTCAGGACGCCTTTGCCAAGGGCATGGTGGCGCTGCTCGAAAAGCAGGGCGTGGCCCACGATATCGGCGCCTATCGCGATGCGCCGTCCGGTTTCCGCATCTGGGCCGGTGCGACCATCGAGACGGCCGACCTCAAGGCGCTGATGCCCTGGTTCGACTGGGCTTTCGCGACCCAGAAAGCGACGCTTTCGCAGGCTGCGGCCTGATCGGCTTATGACCGCGCCAACAGGGCGCGGTTCTTCATCCTTTCAATTTTGACGAAACCAATGGAGGCCTCTCATGGCACCTCGCGTACTCGTATCCGATGAACTGTCGGAAACCGCCGTCCAGATCTTCCGCGATCGCGGTGTCGACGTCGATTTCCAGCCGAAGCTCGGCAAGGACAAGGACAAGCTCGCCGAAATCATCGGCAACTACGACGGTCTTGCCATCCGTTCCGCCACCAAGGCGACGGAAAAGCTGATTGCGGCTGCGACCAACCTCAAGGTTATCGGCCGCGCCGGCATCGGCGTCGATAACGTCGATATCCCGGCCGCCTCGCGCCGTGGTATCATCGTCATGAACACGCCGTTCGGCAACTCGATCACCACGGCCGAACATGCCATCGCGCTAATGTTTGCCGTTGCCCGGCAGTTGCCGCAGGCGGATACCTCGACCCAGGCCGGCAAGTGGGAAAAGTCGAAATTCATGGGTGTCGAAATCACCGGCAAGACGCTCGGCGTCATCGGCGCCGGCAATATCGGTGGCATCGTCTGTGCCCGCGCTATCGGCCTGAAGATGCATGTGCTTGCCTATGACCCCTTCCTCTCGAAGGAACGCGCCGAAGAAATGGGCGTCACCAAGGTCGAGCTGGACGAACTGCTTGCCCAGGCCGATTTCATCACCCTGCATGTGCCGATGACCGACAAGACGCGCGGCATCCTGAACCGCGAAGCGCTGGCGAAGACCAAGCCGGGCGTGCGCATCATCAACTGCGCCCGCGGCGGCCTCGTTGACGAGCATGCGCTTGCCGATGCCATCAAGTCGGGTCATGTGGCTGGTGCCGGTTTCGACGTCTTCGAGGTCGAGCCCGCAACGGAAAGCCCGCTGTTTGGCCTGCCGAACGTCGTCTGCACGCCGCATCTCGGCGCTTCCACCACCGAAGCCCAGGAGAACGTCGCCCTGCAGGTGGCCGAGCAGATGTCGGATTACCTGGTCAAGGGTGCCGTCTCCAACGCCATCAACATGCCGTCGATCACCGCCGAAGAAGCGCCGATCCTCAAACCCTTCATCAAGCTTGCCGACGTGCTTGGCGCCTTTGTCGGCCAGGTGACGGAAAGCGCCATCAAGGAAATCGAGATCCTCTATGACGGCTCGACCGCCGGAATGAACACCAAGGCGCTGACGAGTGCAGCCCTTGCCGGTCTGATCCGCAGCCAGGTCTCCGACGTCAACATGGTTTCGGCGCCGGTGATGATCAAGGAAAAGGGTATCATCCTGTCCGAGGTCAAGCGCGACAAGTCGGGCGTCTTCGACGGCTACATCAAGCTGACGGTGACGACGGCCAACCAGACGCGTTCGGTTGCAGGAACGGTCTTCTCGGATGGCAAGCCGCGCTTCATCCAGATCAAGGATATCAACCTGGACGCCGATGTCGGCAACCACATGGTCTACATCACCAACACCGACGTTCCCGGTATGATCGGCTTCATCGGCACGACGCTGGGTGACGCAGGCGTCAACATCGCCAACTTCCAGCTCGGTCGCCACGGCGCCGGCTCCGATGCCATCGCGCTTCTCTACGTCGATGGTGCGGTTTCGGAAGAGGTGCTCGACAAGCTGCGCGCCAACCCGGCGATCCGCCAGGCGAAGCCGCTGGTGTTTAACGTCGATTGATCCCGACACGCGCTTTTCCGAGCGCGTATCTCAAAGGCTGACATTGAGACGCGCCGGATTTACCCTCCGGCGCGTCCGTCGTAGACGAGAGCGAATGGCATGAGCGCGAAAAACACAGCCTACCGGTGGCGACCTGCAGAGCTGGCGGATATCGGCGCCATCCATGACATCCAGTGCGTCGCCCATGCCGACCATCCGGAAGAGCGTAGCGTGCTTCTGGAGCGGCTTGAGCTTTGTCCGCAGGGATGTTTCGTCCTGGAAAGGAACGGCGCCATTTCGGGATATGTTCTCAGCCATCCCTGGCTCCGGCGCGCGCCGCCGCCAATCGACACCCGGCTAGGGGCGATCCCGGAAGGGGCCGACGCGTGGTACCTTCACGATCTGGCGCTGTTGCCCGGAACACGCGGTTCCGGTGCTGGGGCAAAGGTTTCGGCGCTGCTTGCCGAGCAAGCCCGTCTAGCCGGCTACCACACGGTCGCGCTGGTATCCGTCAATGGCTCGCAGGGGTTCTGGGAGCGGCAGGGCTTTTCGGCGCGCATGGATGATGCGCTGGCCAGCAAGCTCGAAAGCTATGGCGGTCAGGCTGTCTACATGGAGCGCAACCTGTAGCAAGATCGTGGCCGGGCAATTGTCCGGTTGCCTACTGCGTCTGTTCGCTGGTCGCCGGGCGCGGGCGGCCCCTCTCGGCAACGGCGATGCCGCCGAGCACCAGCACCATCGCGACGATGTGGAAGGGCTCAAGAGCCTCGCCGATCAGCACAATGGACAGGAGCATGCCGAAGATCGGGATGGTGTTGATGAATAGGCCGGCGCGGTTGGGGCCGATCAGTTCGACGCCGCGCACGTAAAGGATCTGCGAAACCAGCGAGGGCAGGAGGCCGGCATAGGCGACGATGCCCCAGCCGTAAGCATCGGGCCAGATGACGCTGCCGGTGGAAAATTCCCAGATGACCAGCGGAACGCTGCTCACCAACGCGCCGAAGGCAGAAATCGCGATCAGGCTCTTCCAATGGATGTTCGGCTTCCAGCGCAGCGCCACGGTATAGCCGGCATAGACCAACACCGCCGCCATCATCATCGCGTCGCCCTGGTTGAGCTTGAGCGAGAGCAGCGTCGTGATGTCGCCATGCGACGCGGTCAGCGCAACGCCGAAAAGCGTCAGCGTGAACCCGGCGATCTGCGCCAATGAAAAAGCCGTGCGAAACAGCACGTAGTTCATGACAAAGATGACCATCGGAATACCGGCCTGCTCAATGACCGCATTGATGGCGCTGGTATATTGCAGCGCTGAATAGAGAAATGCGTTGAATGCCGTGAAGCCGACGGTGCCGTAGCCGAGCAGAAGCAGCCAGTTCTTGCGGATCACAGGCAAGTCGCGGCGCACCTGCGGCGCGGCGAAAATCAAAAGAACGGCGCAGGCGATGACCCAGCGCAGACCCGTCAGCATCATCGGGCTGACATGGCCGACCGCCATTTTTCCAGCGACTGAATTGCCACCCCAGATCAATGTGGTGATGCAAAGAATGACATAGGCTTGGAGATTTGCGGACACGGTGTTCCTGGGGCGAAGCATGTGGAATAGACGATGGCGACAGACAGAATAATGCGGTCACATCGATTTTTCATGATCCGCCTTCACGGGCGGCATTGAACCAATCCGGCTGACCTATGGCAACCCCGCATTATTAGCCTCGACTGGACATGTTCCCGAGGCTTTGGTGGCTGAGTGCTGCATGAATATTCGGTCGTTCCCGTTCGTTTGGTCAGTATCCGCTGCCCATCCTGTCTTGCCGAACAGCACGCCAACGCAATCCTTGAGAGCGAAATGCAGTCTTTGCCATGCAAAAACCCCTTATACGAGCCTAAACAGGGTCGCTTTCCAAAAAACAAAACAGTATAGATGCGCGGGTTTGAAGACAGCGCAATGACTGGCGCCAAGGAAACAGGAAATCTGAAATGACGAATGTCGTGGTGGTCGGATCGCAATGGGGTGATGAAGGCAAGGGCAAGATCGTCGACTGGCTCTCCGAGCGTGCCGATATCGTCGTGCGCTTTCAGGGTGGTCACAATGCCGGCCATACCCTGGTGATCGACGGTACCAGCTACAAGCTCTCGCTTTTGCCTTCGGGCGTCGTGCGTCCCGGCAAGCTCGCCGTCATCGGCAACGGCGTCGTCATCGACCCGCATGCGCTGATCGCCGAAATCGAGAAGCTCGACAAGCAGGGTGTCACCATTACGCCGGAAAACCTGCGCATCGCCGACAATGCCACGCTGATCCTGTCGCTGCACCGCGAGCTTGACGGCATCCGCGAGGATGCGGCGTCCAACAGCGGCACCAAGATCGGCACCACCCGCCGCGGCATCGGCCCGGCTTACGAAGATAAGGTCGGCCGCCGCGCCATCCGCGTCATGGACCTTGCCGACCTCGATACGCTGCCGGCCAAGGTCGACCGTCTGCTCACGCATCACAATGCGCTGCGCCGCGGCCTTGGTGAGGCGGAAGTGAGCCATGACGCGATCATGGCGGAACTGTCCTCCGTCGCCGCCCGCGTCCTGCCGTTCATGGAAACCATCTGGCTGCTGCTCGACCGCCAGCGCCGCAAGGGCGCGCGGATCCTGTTCGAGGGCGCGCAGGGCACGTTGCTCGACATCGACCACGGCACCTATCCTTTCGTCACTTCGTCCAACACGGTGGCAGGGCAGGCGGCAGCGGGCTCGGGGATGGGCCCCGGTGCGCTTGGCTATATCCTCGGCATCACCAAGGCCTACACGACACGCGTCGGCGAAGGTCCGTTCCCGACCGAACTGCATGACGAAATCGGCCAGTTCCTGGGCGAAAAGGGCCATGAGTTTGGCACGGTCACGGGCCGCAAGCGCCGTTGCGGCTGGTTCGACGCGGCACTGGTACGTCAGTCGGTTGCGACTAACGGCATCACCGGTATCGCGCTGACCAAGCTCGACGTGCTCGATGGCCTCGATGAATTGAAGATCTGCGTCGGCTATACGCTGGACGGTGTGGAGATCGACCACCTGCCGGCAAGCCAGGCGCAGCAGGCGCAGGCAAAGCCGGTCTACATCACGTTGGAAGGCTGGAAGGAATCGACCGTCGGCGCCCGCAAATGGGCTGATCTGCCCGCCCAGGCAATCAAGTATGTGCGTCAGGTGGAAGAGCTGATCGGGGCGCCGGTTGCGCTGCTTTCGACCAGCCCGGAGCGTGACGACACCATACTTGTGACGGACCCGTTTGAGGACTAGTCTCACGTTTACGAATAGGGAAGAGTTTGGCGTAAACACGCCGATGGTATGAGAAAGTTCTGATGGCGGATTTTGTTGCAGTTATTCGAAGGACCGTTGATGGTCTGTCGGACAATGTTCCCGAGATGCGGGCCAAGGTCTACGAAAAGGCCAGGGGCGCCGTCCGCCGTCAGCTCGAAAGCATGAAGCCTCGTCCCTCGGACGAGATGATCGAACGCCAGATGGTCAAGCTGGAGGCGGCGATCAGCGAGGTCGAGAGCGACCACGCCGAGGCGCTTCCTTCGCTTGACGAACCGCAGGTCGATTCGGCACCCGAAGTCACGGATGTCGAGGAACATGCGCCGGCGGCTGAAGTGCCACCGGTGGCAGAAACTGTTGAGGACGAGCACCCGGAACCTGTCGCGGAAGACGCGCAGGAGGTCGTGGCCGAACAAGTAGAGCCGCACGAAGAGACTGCTGCCGCACCAGTCGAGGCTCCCGAGCCGGTCGAAGAGGTTGCTGACAGAGAGGCTGAACCAGAAGAGGTGATCGCAGCTGCTCCGGAGGAGGAGCAGGCTGCGCATGTGGCCGAAGCGGACGACCACCTGCCTGTCGAAGCGGCCGGCGAACCGGATGTCATCCCGTCGGTGGAACCGGAGCATGCCTTTGTCGCCGAGCAGCCGGACGAGGTGCCGTCATGGGACGAAGGCCGTGTTCCTGAACCGGCTGAAGCCGAACCGGCCGCCGAGCAGGCTGAAGAGCCAGCCCAAAACAAGCCGGCCCTGTCCTCAGCCTCCGAATGGGAACTGCCCGAATGGAACGATCCCGTTCCAGTGGCGGCCCACAACGAACCCGGTTGGACGAAAGCTGCCGACACGGTGGCCATTACTGACGAAATCCCGGACCTGACGGACTATGAGCCGGTCGAAACCGTTACCCCCATCGGCGACGGCGAGAGGGAGAAGGACGGAACCGCAGAGCCGTCGCATTCCTGGTCATGGGACGACAGCGATCCCTTCGCCCAGAGTCCGGCACCGGCCGCAACCGCGGCCGAGGGGTCTGAGCCGTCGATTTCCGACTGGTCCTGGCCCGTCGAGAAACAAACCGCCGCCGAACCGCAGGACCAAAAACCTGCCGACGACGCGTGGAACGATGTCGACGACCTTTTGGAACATGGTAGCCCCGCTTCGGCCGCCGCTGCTGCGGCGCACGCGGGCCGCGGCACGTCAGCGGCGCTCCCGGCAGACGAACTGGACGTGCCTTCACGCCCGGTTTCCTACCGGGTCGAACCGAAACGTTCGTCTTTTGGCCTGAAGGCAATCGGGCTTGCGGCGGTTCTGCTCCTCATTATCGGGGGCGCGGCCTACGCCTATTGGCAGAACCAGAACGCGGTCAACTCCTGGGTTGCCAATGCGATTTCGTCTCTGACGGCGCAAGTGCCGGGACAAACGACGCCGGAGGTTCCGGCGACCGAAGACGGCGCCAAGGATGTTGCAACGCCGGACACGAGCGCGCAGCCGCAGCCGGGTACGGATGTCGCCTCGCTCGACAGCAGCAATAAATTCACTCAGCGCCTGCAGGCCGACGGCACCGAAATCGATCAGGGACCGGCCACATCGCCGGCGGGCGAGAACGTGACCGAAGAGGGCAAGTCTGTGGCCGCTCAGACGGAAGCCGGAAAGCCGGAGAATACCGTGCAGGGGACGCCGACTACCCAGGCCGGCCAGACCGCTGAAGCACAGCCCGCCCAGCCCGTTGCCGGGCAGCAGACGGCGACCGACCCGGCAACCCAGGAGGTGCCCGCCGGTGCGCAGAAAATGTTCCTCTACGAGGAGCGGCTCGGCCAGTCCGCACCGACGGCGATCGAAGGCAATGTCGTCTGGTCCGTCAAGGAAGAATCGCCCGGCGGCGATGCCAAGCCCGAACCGGTCGTCCAGGCGCAGATCAACGTGCCCGAGCGCGGCCTGACGGCATTGATGACGATCAAGCGCAATGCCGACTCGTCACTTCCTGCAAGCCATGTGGTCGAGTTCGTCTTTTCTCTGCCCGAGAATTTCGAGGGCGGCAGCATCGAGAGTGTCCAGCGCGTAGCGATGAAGCGCAACGAGCAGGATCGTGGCGACCCGCTGATTGCCGTCCCGGCGAAGATCACCGACGACTTCCACATGATCGCGCTGAACGATTTTCCGGAAGCGGTGACAACGAACATGGAACTGCTGCGCAGCCGCAACTGGATCGACATCCCGCTGACCTACCGCAATGGGCGCCGTGCGCTGCTCACGCTCGAAAAGGGCACGGCCGGCACCGAGGCTTTCACCAAGACCATGCAGGCCTGGAGCCTTGTCGCGAAGCCCAACCCTGCCGGCCAGTAAGGGACCGGCAGAAGCGGATAACGAAAAAACCCGGCTGGAGCGATCCAGCCGGGTTTCTGTTTTCTAATTCGGCGTCAGATCAGGCGTTTTCGACGACGCGGAGCGCATTCTGGCGCTCGATCGCTGCCTTGCGGACGGCGTCCTGGACCTTTTCGAAGGCGCGGACCTCGATCTGGCGCACGCGCTCGCGGCTGATGTCGAACTCGGTCGAGAGGTCCTCGAGCGTCACCGGCTCTTCAGTCAGGCGACGGGCCTCGAAGATCCGGCGTTCGCGGTCGTTCAGAACCTTCATCGCGCTCGACAAGAGGCCGCGGCGGCTTTCCAGTTCGTCCTGCTCGATGAGCATGTCTTCCTGGCTGTCGTGGTCGTCGACCAGCCAATCCTGCCATTGGCCGGATTCGCCTTCGCCCGCCTTGATCGGCGCGTTCAGCGAGGCGTCACCGGACAGGCGCTGGTTCATCGAAATGACCTCGGCCTCCGAAACCTTGAGGGTCGTGGCGATCTGCGCGACCTGTTCAGGCTTCAGGTCACCCTCGTCGAGTGCCTGGATCTTGCCCTTGAGGCGGCGCAGGTTGAAGAACAACCGCTTCTGGTTGGCGGTCGTGCCCATTTTCACGAGCGACCACGAGCGCAGGATATATTCCTGGATCGATGCCTTGATCCACCACATGGCATAGGTTGCCAGGCGGAAGCCGCGTTCGGGATCGAATTTCTTGACGGCCTGCATGAGGCCGACATTGCCTTCGGAGACGACTTCGCCGATCGGCAGGCCGTAGCCGCGGTAACCCATGGCGATCTTTGCCACGAGGCGCAGGTGGCTGGTTACGAGCTGATGGGCCGCCTTGCGGTCGTCATGCTCCTGATACCGCTTGGCGAGCATGTACTCTTCCTGCGGCTCGAGCATTGGAAATTTGCGGATTTCGTCGAGATAACGATTGAGACCGCCTTCTCCGGCGGTAATGGACGGTAACGTACTGCGGGCCATGATGCACCCCCCTTTCGCGTTCCGGCCTCCTTCTGGCAAGCCGGGCTTGTGGGTCTGTCCGACCCCACATGCTCATAGATAAGTGCGGCGAAAGCATGATTCAAGCACTCCGGTTTCACACAGACGTGATGCCGGAGAAGCGAATGCTTCAGTTGGGTTACAACGTGTAAATTGTGTCCGCCCCCGAAATATCAAGGGCGGAAAACGTCGATTCTGGCGATTTTCGGCGGTTCCGATCAATGGACCGGCAAATTGTCTTTCTCTTCCTCGAACATCACGGCGACATCGCCATTGGCGCTGAGGCGGATGCGATTGTCGTCGACGCTTGCGACGAGTTCAAGGGCAATGAAGTGATGATGACCTTCGTGGCCGGAGCCGCTGTCCTTCCTGGTCAGCTTGATGCGGTCGCCCTCGACGCGATCGACCGTGCCGACATGAAGGCCGTCGGCGCTGATAACTTCGGCATGTTCTCTGATCTGTGTGACATCAATCATCCGGTTTCTCCTTTTGCTGTCCCCGACAACGCGCCAGCCCGCAAAAAGGATGCATATGGGTTCGAAAAATCCGGACCTGCTTTTCCGGTGGGCCTGGCACTCAATGAATTTCGGTGTCGGAACCGCCGCCGGGGTTTTCGTTTGCGGTCGCCGCCTCGCTCCGCCGATAGCGGCTGTATCCACCATAATAGACCTCGCATCTTGAGACGCCGATGTCCTTCAGCTGATCGTCGTTGAGTTCAAGCAGCGCCAGCCGGTTGTGCCGTTCGCGGAACATCCTCGCGACGGAGCCTAGAAACCGCCGGACCAGCGAAAATCGCGTTGCTGAGAGGGGCGCCGGTACGATGGCCAACTCGTCGTCTCCGGTATCCCGTGGAGCAAGGTTCAATTCCAAAATAAGGTCGCGTTCATTCGGCACGCGATCGCCGATCACATGGGCTTCGTTCTTCATGATCGTTCTCCGGGAAATGCCGGCCCGTTATTGGGCCGGCGCGGCAGGGTAGGGGACCGCTCCGGTCCTATCCCTTCGATGCCTGCGTAGTGTGGATTGCGGCGTCTGCTTCCCGCAGGGCCTGCGCACATTCTTCGCAGCAGACCTCGACGGTCTTTCCGCCGATCTTTACAGCGATGCGGCTGGCATCGAGTTCACAGTCACAGGCAGCGCACGTGTTCTGCATGATCGTTCCTCCGATCTGATTTGTTTCGACCAGGAGAGAAGACCATTTTGGGCGTTGCCGCGCTGTCAGAATCTTTAGCGATCTTGTTCGTAGACAAGACGAGGAGGATCAGCGCAGGCCGGCGAAACGCTGGAATTCGGCCGGCGTTCGGCCATAGGCTTGGCGGAATGAGGATGAGAAATGACTATGGCTCGAAAAACCGAGATCGAGGCCGAGACCCGTCAGATCGTCGTAGCTTCCGAGCAGGTCGAGCGCCTTCGCCAATCTCAGCCGCAGGTGATAGCGATAGAGCGGCGTACCCTCCACCTGCTGGAAGACCTGGGTGAGATAGACCGGCGAGACGCCGGCTTCCCGGGCGATCTCCGCAAGCGTCCATCGGCGGGCAAGGTCGGAGGACAGAATGATCTTGGCCCGGTCCACGAGCTTTTGGCGGCCGATACTGGCGGTCGCGGCGCGTGCGGTCCGCTCGCCGACCGCGCGGCGGACGAGGGTCATCGCCAGTGTTTCCGCCTCCAGCGGTTCTGCGGCATCCTGCAGCAGGCTGTGGCGCAAGAGGGCTACGAGCACCTGCGCCCGTGCGTCTATTCGCAGGCGCTGCTTGTTGAAGGCGAATGTGCCGCGTGCGGCGCGATGAACCTTTGGAACGAGTTCTTCGAGTGCGGCCTCATGGACCTTCATGCTGAGGCAGGCATCGCCACCTTCCACGGGATGGCTGATGCGATAGTCTTCGTCCCTGTTGAAGAACACCACCTGGTTTGCTTCCGCAACCACATCCTCGCTGCCGACATGGCGCAGGAAGACACCGCGATAGGGGAAGACCATGCTTGTCACGCGCGAGCATTCCTCGGCGCTTCTGTGCCGGCATTCGCCGGTGCACAGGACGTCGTGGACGGTGACCATCTCGGTTTCGAGAATTTTACTGACCGAAAACTGGCTCATTGGCGCTCCGGGTTGTCGATGAGCCTTATACTCCTCGAAGAACCAGATCGCCATGCCTTGCTTCAGGCGCGCAGCGCTTCCACCAGTTCGCGCATGTCCTCAGGCACCGGCGATTCGAAATGCATGGTCTTTCCGGTCGAGGGGTGCTCGAAGGCCAGCATGAAGGCGTGGAGCGCCTGACGGGGAAAGCGGTTGACGACGGCCTTTGCCGCATCCGGCAGCAGATTGGCTTTTGTCTTGAAGGCGGCACCATAGTCGGGATCTCCGACCAGCGGGTGGCCGATATGGGCCATGTGCACGCGGATCTGGTGGGTGCGGCCGGTTTCGAGATTGCACTTGACCATCGCGGCGAGCGCCGTCGAATCCGGCTTTTCGTGGTAGCGCTCGATGACCTCGTAGTGGGTGATCGCCTCGCGCGCGTCGTCTGCACCTTCCTGTTTGACTGCGCGCTTGACGCGGTCGCCGGCGCGGCCGAGCGGCGCGTCGATCGTTCCCTTCAGGCCGCGCGGCCGGCCCCAGACGACGGCCATGTAGGCGCGCTCCAGAGGGCCGGTGCGGCCGTGGTCGGCGAACTGGTCGGAGAGATGCCGATGAGCGATATCGTTCTTCGCAACGACCATGACGCCGCTGGTGTCCTTGTCGAGGCGGTGGACGATGCCCGGCCGCTTGACGCCGCCGATGCCGGAAAGGCTGTTGCCGCAATGGTGGATCAGCGCGTTGACCAGCGTGCCGGTCCAGTTTCCGGCGCCCGGGTGCACGACGAGGCCAGGCGGCTTGACGAGAACGATCAGGTCGTCGTCCTCATAGAGCACGTCGAGCGGGATATCCTCGCCCTTGGGTTCCGGGTCTTCCGCCTCCGGCAGGCCGATCTCGAAGACATCGCCGGGCTGCACCTTCTTCTTGGCTTCCTTGACGGTCTTGCCGTTGACCGAGACCTCGCCCTGTTCGATCAGGCTCTTGATCCTGTTGCGGGAAAATTCGCCAGCCAAGGCCTCGGTAAGAAAGGCGTCCATCCGGCCGCTCGCATCCTCATTTGCCGTGAGGACTTTCCTAATCGCCGGGGCTTGTTTAAAGGGATCGCTCATTCTCATTCCATTCCGCAGGTAAGGCCAGCCATGTCTACTCAGAAACCAGACGAACAGGAAGAAAAGCCGCTCGATCCGGTTATGGAGAACGTGCGCCGCAAGATGATCCGTCTGCAGCTTGTCTCGGCCGGTGTCATGTTGGTGATGCTTATGGTCGTGCTTGGGGCGATTGTCTACAAGCTAACGCGTCCGGGCAAGACGGATGCGCCACAAACGGCCGCAGTTGCGGTACCAAGCGACGCGCCGCTGACGGCCGTTGCCGCCCTGCCTGCAGGGTTCGAGGTTTCGAATGTTGCGCTGTCCGGGGGGCAGATCCTGTTTTACGGGGCTGTCGGCGGCAGTGATCGCCGCGCAATCGTCTTCGACATCGCCGCTGGCCGTATCGTCGCGAATATCGCCGTCCAGGCAAACTGAACGGATACCCTCGTGAGCCTGGTCCGCATCGAAGATCCGGCAGATCCGCGCATTGCCGGCTTTGTGTCGATCAAGGAGCGTGACCTGACCGGCCGGCATGGCCGCTTCATCGCCGAGGGAACCGTCGTGCTGCGCCTGCTTGCCGCTGCCCATCGCATTGGGCGGGGCATTGAAGCGGAAGCCATCCTGTTGCTGGAAAATCGCGTGAGCGGCCTTGGCGATGTTCTGGCCGAGTTCCCGGCGTCGGTTCCGGTCTATGTCGCCAGTGCCGCGGTCTTCGACGCGATCGCCGGGTTCAACATGCATCGCGGCGTGCTGGCGCTCGGAAGGCGCGCTAGCGCTCCGGGAATGGACGCGCTGATCGGCAGCCTGCCGGTGAAGGGCCTGGTTCTGGCCGCCTGCGGCATTTCCAATCACGACAATATGGGTTCGATGTTTCGCAATGCTGCCGCCTTCGGCGTTGAGGCGGTGCTGATGGACGAAACCAGCTGCGATCCGATGTATCGCAAGGCGATCCGCGTCTCCGTCGGCTCTGTCCTGACGGTGCCGTTCGCGCGGGAGGGGTCTGTTTCCGCACTGGTCGGGCGCCTGCAGGCAGCAGGATTTTCCATCTGGGGGCTCTCGCCGCGGGGACAAACGGACCTGCATGACATTCCGCCATCGCCGCGCACTGCCCTTCTGGTCGGCACGGAAGGCGAGGGGCTGCCGGAAGATATTCTATCGTCGATCCGCACCGCCCGCATCCGCCAGCGGCCGGGCCTCGACAGCCTTAATGTCGCGACCGCGACGGGGATCGCGCTGCATCAGGCGGCAATGATAAACGGATTCATCTGACCGGTTCTTGCCGGTGTTCCGGCGGCAGCATGTCGCGGGCGCGGCTCGCCAGGCTCTTGCTGCCGTTGCCGGCCTGCCCGTCTGCCTGATTGAGAAGGGCCGGAATCGGTGAGTTCTCGCCTTCCTTGGCAGCGGTCAAAGCCACCATCGTCGCCGCGATATCGGCGATCTCTTCCCGAAGCGCGTCGTCATGGGCGGAAGACTTCGAATTGGTCAGCCGCTCGGCCAGAGCCGCCGCGCGGTTGCGTGCATATTCGGCGGGGACGATGAGGTCGACGGCCGTGCTGGATGCGAGGGTGCCGTCAGCATCAAACGTCGCGGCGATGGCCGGGGGATTGCTGGTGGCGACAGCTTCCACCGCGGCCGGTTTTTCCTTGCGCACCGGCAAGGGCAGGCCCGCGGCTCGCATGGCCTTGGACGCATCGCGCAGGTCGGCATTGGCGTCCTTGATCTTGGCTTTCAGCCGCTCGATCTCCAGCTGCCGGCGTTCGAGGAAATTGTCCTTGTCGGCATTGGCCGCGATTTCCCTGGCGAGCTTGGCTTCGAACTGCCGGATGCGCGTCTCGTCGCGTGCAAGCCGGACTTCCAGCTCCCGCGCCTTGGTGCTCTCGGCCCTCAGTTCATTGCGCAGGCTTTCGCGCTCGTCCCTCAAGCCGGCAATGCGGGTTTTCAGGTTTTCCGCTTCTGTATCATAGGTGGCAGAGTCGATCTTCAGGCTGTCCAGATCCGTGTTCAGATGCTCCAGTTGGCGCGTCAAGGTCTTGAGATCTATGCCCTTCTTGACATTGTCGCGCTCGACTTCCGCCAAAGTCGACTTCAGCCGCTCGATATTCTGTTCCAATTGACGCGTCGAGGAGCGCAGGTCGGCCGCCTCGACATTCATGTCGGCGATCTGTGCATGAAGATCGGCGTTTTCACCGGCAAGCTGCCGGGCCTGTTGCAGCATGGACTCGTTTTTCAGCATCAGCGCGACGTTCTTGTCGCGCTCGCGCTTCAGCGTCTGGCTGGTACGGGCGTTTTCGGCCGCGTAACCGGCTCTGGCCGCATCCTTCTGTGCCCGCACTTCCTGGGGCGACAGCGGCATGGTCGCCTTCAGTCGGTCTTCTGCGAAACGGACAATGCGTTTGTGAACGACCGGCGCGGCCATGAGGCCGAGGATGGCGGCCGTCAGGAAGCCCAATGCAAACAGGAGTGCGAATTCAATCAAGGGCTGGCCATTTCAATTCGAAGCACGCGGCAACACGCTTTACCGTGCGTTTGTTAGCGCGGGAGCATAACGACAATATCACTTCAAGTATTCGCGAACGTGCTTTTTTTGCAAGGCACGTCCGCAGAAGAATTGAGGAAATGGATAATACGGAGGCCTTCTGCCTCAGAAGGGGTTCCAGGTCGGGTTCTGGGTGAGCTTGAGATAACCGACATTGATGCCGAGCCGTGCGCCGATGCCTGTGCGGATCGGGACTACCACGATGTTGTCGTCGGTCAGCACCGTCATGCCGACGCCGGCGACCACATAGGCCGAGCCGGATACCCCGCCGAAGCGTTTGTAGAGCGAGGGAACGGCGGGCAGGTTGTAGACCAGCATCATCGCGCGGCTACCCTGGCCGCCCCAGTCAAGCCCGAGCGATGGACCCTGCCAGAACACGTTGTGCTGGCCGGCATTCTTCGTATAGAGGTCGCCCTCGCCATAGGTGAGGCCGGCTACGAACGCGCCGGAGCCTTCCTGGCCGAGAATGTAGCCGTTCGGCAGGCCATATTTGGAGAATGCGTTCTCAACCACCTTGGCAAGGCCGCCCGACGTCGATCCGAAGAAGCCGTGACCGGCATCGACGATTTCCTGCATCGAATACTGTGACGTGTTGGCGCTTTGCGCGTGCACCGCGGCGGTGAGGCCGAAGACGGCCATCAAGGCTACGAAAGCGTGGAAGCAGGTGGTTTTGACGGCACGGGCGATCCGCTGCATGGTTTTCTCCGTAAAGTCAGGCGCGGCCGGGATTGTCTTCGCGGCTGCTGTCCTGTCCCGCACATCTCTGTCGCGGGGTTCGGGCTGATTGTCAGTAATTTGAACCGATGATCTTAACAATCGGTTTACCAAATGTGGTGTCTTTATGATCTTCGCCCTTGACGCTATGTCCGCGCAATCTTCGCGGGCTAAAGAGTTGGGCAAAAGGATCGCGGAAGGCCGCCTGATCACGCTTATGAGCCGGACGAGGCTATTGAGGATACCACATGGGAAAGAACCCGAACCTGACCTTGACCGGTCCCGATCTCGCAGCGCTTCTGTGCAGCCGTGTCTGCCATGACATCATCTCTCCTGTCGGCGCCATCAACAACGGCCTTGAACTTCTCGATGAAGGCGGGGCGGATGCCGACGCCATGGACCTGATCCGCACCAGCGCTCTCAATGCTTCTGTCCGGCTGAAATTCGCCCGGCTGGCCTTCGGTGCTTCCGGTTCGGTCGGGGCCTCGATCGACACCGGCGAGGCCGAGAAGGCGGCAAAGGATTTTGCTTCCGTCGAAAAGAAGACAGAGGTCACCTGGACCGGCCCGCGCGTCATCATCGCCAAGAACCGCGTCAAGCTGCTGCTCAACCTGTTCCTGATCGCCTACGGCGCCATTCCGCGCGGCGGCTCGATCGAGGTGATCCTGGAAAATCCGGAATATGATGCGGCCTTCAAGCTGATCTGCAAGGGGCGGATGATGCGCGTGCCGCCGAAGCTGGTCGAGCTTCTTTCCGGCACGCTCGAAGAAGCCGTCGATGCCCATACTATCCAGCCGTATTACACGGTGCTGCTTGCCGAGGAAGCCGGCATGGAGATTGAGGTCAACTCGACATCGGAGGAAATCATCTTCTCCGCGAAGATGGTTGCAGCCTGAGAGCGGGAGATAATTGGTTTTTAGTTCCCTCGGTAACTGAATCTTTGCCAAACCGGCATACGGTTGTTGATAGGGAATGAACTCCCGCTTAGGTGCAGATAAGGAGCCAGAGATGCAACGCTTGATGATTGCCGATGATTCAGATGTCGTGCGCAAAGTCGGAAAGCGCATTCTCTCCGGCCTGAATTTTCTGGTGTCGGAGGCTGCAAACGGTCTCGAAGCCCTGGTGCGCTGCGAAGCGGAACTGCCCAACATCATCATCGTCGATGCAGCCCTTGACGGCGCTCTGGACCTCATTGCCAATATCCGCAACCTGCCGAACGGCAAGACCGTGCGCATCTACTATTGCGTGGTCGAAGCGGACCTGAAGAAGATGATGGCCGGCAAGCGTGCCGGTGCCGACGATTTTCTGCTGAAGCCGTTCGACCGGAAGATCCTGACCAGCGTCTTCGCCAGCCTCTCGATCGCCGCCTGATCTCCTCACACGCTATTTCTGCCGAAAGCCGCTGCCCTCGGGCCGCGGCTTTTTTGCTGCGCATTCTCCCGCCTTTGTAAAAGCCAATCGCCGGACATGAAAAAACCCGCCATCGCTGGCGGGTTCGATAGGATGTCGGCGACCCTGGCATCGGCGCACATGCGGAATGCGCGACGCCTTTGGCCGACTGGCCCTTATTTCAGATCAGGCGCTTTCTGCGAAATCGCCGTCCGGCTCGCGCAACACGTAGCCGCGGCCCCAGACTGTTTCAATATAGTTTGCGCCACCGGCAGCATTTGCCAGCTTCTTGCGCAGCTTGCAGATGAAAACGTCGATGATCTTGAGTTCCGGCTCGTCCATGCCGCCATAAAGGTGGTTGAGGAACATCTCCTTGGTGAGCGTGGTACCCTTGCGGAGCGAAAGCAGCTCCAGCATCTGGTATTCCTTGCCCGTCAGGTGAACGCGCTGGCCGCCGACTTCAACAGTCTTGGCATCCAGGTTGACGATGAGCTCGCCCGTCGAGATGACCGACTGTGCATGGCCCTTGGAGCGGCGGACGATCGCATGAATGCGGGCGACGAGCTCGTCCTTGTGGAAAGGCTTGGTCATGTAGTCGTCGGCGCCGAAACCGAGGCCGCGAACCTTGTCCTCGATGCCGGCCATGCCGGAGAGGATGAGGATCGGTGTCTTGACCTTGGACAGGCGCAGCGTTCTCAAAACTTCATAACCGGACATGTCCGGCAGGTTGAGATCGAGCAGAATAATGTCGTAATCATAGAGCTTGCCGAGATCGACGCCCTCTTCACCGAGATCGGTGGTGTAAACGTTAAAACTTTCCGACTTGAGCATCAGTTCGATGCTCTGCGCTGTCGCGCTGTCGTCTTCAATCAGTAGAACCCGCATAATTGTCCCCTTTTCCGCCGCCGAAAGGTCGTTGATGGCCCCCTTACGCGATACGGATCCAGTCGTTGCCTGATTTGGAGGCTGCCAGCAAATGGTTAACAAATTCTGATTCACTCTGGCAAGGTGTATCGAAAATGTTAAATATTTTTTGCAGTCCTCTGATTTTACATGTGAATCCAGAACGACATTCTTAATGAACGACATTAAGAAAATTCGTTAACTGACTCATCTGACTCAATCTATGCCGAACATTAAATTTAACATTCGGTATTTACTGACCCTTAAATGATCGTCCCTATGATTAACGATGCCCGTAAACGAAAGGTTACCAGCGGTAGGATTTTGTTAAGATCGCTGGATTTTTTTTCATTTTCCGACACCGTAAGGTCGGTTGGACGGGCCAAATCCAGTAACCGGGGTCTCGTATCACGGGAGTATTGCGTATGAAGTCACGTGAGAGCCTTGTTCGCCTGAAGGAATTTCAGGTGAAGGAGAAGCAGCGTCAGTTGAACCAGCTTCAAATGATGATGGCCGAATTTGAGCGGATGACCAAGGAATTGGAAAACCAGATCACATTCGAGGAAAAGAAGTCGGGGATCTCCGATCCCACGCATTTTGCCTATCCGACCTTTGCCAAGGCTGCCCGGCAGCGGGCAGACAACCTGCAGGTCTCGGTCCGGGAACTCAAGGTGCAGCAGGATGCGGCGGAACTGGCGCTCGAAGAAGTCCAGGCGGAATTCGCCAAGGCAGCCGCGCTCGAAGAACGCGATGGCGGTGTTCGCATGCGCGCCTGAAGGCGTATGGACGGAAGGCCAAAAGGCCCTTCTGACGGACTTGTCTCAAGTTCGTGAGAAGGGCCTTGTGCTTTTTTGAGGCATCCTCAGCGCTTGCAGAGTCGCTCTAGGCCTGTATCACATCCTGCCATTCCGGATGGCGCAATGTCTGGGCACGCATGAACGGGCAGAGCGGGATGATTTTCCAGCCGCCTTTTCTCGCTTCCTCGATCGCATGGGCTGCGAGTGCCTGACCGACGCCCTTGCCGCGCAGCGCGTCCGGAACGGCCGTATGATCGACGATGATCAGGTGTGGCGATGACCGGGAATAGGTCATTTCGCCGGTATGGCCCTCGACCGTCGTGCTGTAGCGGCCATGAGAGCCGTCCTCTGTGCTGATAATATCCATCGCATCTCTCCATTTCTTGCCGGTTTGACGCGGTGTTTCATGCCGGGCCGTCTCGGTGGCTTTGTTGTTTCGTTGCCGGACATGGGGAAGTTGGGCACCTTCACTGTCCGCCATCACGAAAGATGGTATGTAATCCTGCCCGTGCAACAGAAGACTAGATTCATGCGCCTGATTACGCCGCTTTTCCTGGTTCTTTCCGCTTTTTTTCTCGCCCTCGGTCTCGTACTTCCACTCGTCCGGTTCGAGAAACTCGTCTTTTTCGACGAGACGCCATCGCTTCTCGGGATCGTGTCTTCGCTCTGGGGAGAGGGCAATCAGATGCTGGCGATCATCGTGGCGCTTTTTTCGATCGTGTTTCCCTTCGCGAAACTGATCGCAGTCGCGTTCGAGGCGACAGTGCCGGCGGACGACAAGGCAGCCAAAGGGATGGTGTCGCGTCTTCTGCCCATTCTCGGCAAATGGTCGATGATGGATGTGATGCTTGTGGCGCTCGTCATCTTCGCGGCCAAGACCAGTGGCATGGCCGAGGCCTTCACCCAGCCAGGCCTGTGGTTCTATGCAGGATCGGCGGTCTTGACGGGGCTTCTCCAAATGCGGTTGCGGCCGCATTGAGTGCGGCCGCGTAAGGTCTTGCAAATGGGGATCTAACTAGTGGCGGTACTGCTGGATGCGGGTCGTGCGCAGTCCGGCCAGGCCATGATCGTTGATGGAAGACTGCCAGGACAGGAATTCTTCGACGGTCAGGGTATAGCGTTCACAGGCTTCTTCCAGGCTCAGAAGCCCGCCGCGCACGGCGGCGACAACCTCAGCCTTGCGGCGGATAACCCAGCGACGGGTATTGGCCGGGGGCAAGTCTGCAATCGTCAAAGGGCTGCCATCGGGACCGATGACATATTTCACGCGGGGTCGTATCATTTCGGTCATTGGACTCTCTACACATACTCAAGACCATATGGGTTCAACCTACCTTGCCACATTTAACATTTGCCTAAGCGCACGGTAACAATTTGCTAATAATTTTAGAGACTTCCGGGGCCTGCTTCGTGCGTAAGGACTGACGTTTCGCGTTCGCGAGGATGCCTGTGGTATGAACCGGATTTCGCGTCGTCCAGCGAAGACCCTGATGGCCTTGTCTTTTTTGCCAGCAAGATGAATAAGGCGTCGTCTCAAACATCTGCATGGGAGCCATGCAAATATACTGATTCAATTTTCCTAAAATTGCTGCTACAGCCGCTCGGTAATCGAGCATAGGCATCTATTTTGATGCGCCGGAATGCTCTCACTGCATCATTTTATTTCCAGTCTACGGCTCGTTGCTTCGATCGTGTCCCACCCGGCACATCGGAGTTTTGCCAGTGTCCGGTTTAACTTCGCTGCTCTGCAAAAAATTCCGGGACCTGAAATTTTTTGAGCTAGCGGCGCGAAGCGCCCCGACCCGTTGATGGTGGAAATTATGAGAGACCCAGACAAGCTGACCTTGCGGAGCGAGGCTTATGCTGATTTGCTTTCCGGTATGAACAGTTCCGCAGTTCAGACGGAATATGAAGTGCTTCATCTGATGCGCAACTGCGCCGCGCAGTTCGGCTTCAGTCACTTCATGATCGCGCGCATCCCCTTCGGCGAGCAACAGCGCTTTGCCGAGCGCCTTGTGCTGAGCAGCTGGCCGTCCGACCTCGTGCGGGAATATGATACCGCAACGGTGTTCCACATCAGTGCGCTGGTCGAGCGGCTGCGTCATACCAAGCTGCCCCTTTTTGCCGAAACGGCCACCTTGCTCAACGCGCGGGGCTCAAACGCGCTGGGTAGCGTCGATGCGCTGTTTTCAGGCCAAGCGATGCGCAATACCTTTGCCGTCCTCCTGCACACGACCTACGGCGAGCCATTTGCCCTTCTTCTTTCCGGTCCCCGAGCTGAACCCGACAGGAGCGAGACTGCGGATCTCTATCTGACTCTGCTGCAGCTGTTTGAAACGCTCGAGCGCACCTTCGAGGCGGGCGCTTCAGCCCGCGACAAGCTGTCGGCGCGGGAAATCGAATGTCTGCGCTGGGCTGCAGCCGGCAAGAGCAGCGACGAGATCGCCATCATCCTCGGTATTTCCGTCTATACGGTCTCCAGTTATTTTAAGACCGCGACGCGCAAACTCGATTCCGTCAACCGCATGCAGGCGATCGCCCGTGCCATGCGGATGAAGCTGATCTGAGCGGCGGCCGCTGCTTGCTCTTGTTCAATTCCGCGCGACTTTCTATATAGCGGGCTTGCGGGCGGGCTGGAGTGCCGGGCGCGCGTCGCTGCGGCGTTGGCCGTTTGCAGGAAACAGGGTATGGTCGCGCAAAATTGCCGAAAAACCCGCCGATGGACCGGAACGCCGGATTGGATACCGTGAACAGTCTCGATTTTGATCGCAAGCCCGAAGATACGCGTGTCGTCGTTGCCATGTCCGGCGGCGTCGACAGCTCCGTCGTGGCTGGTATCCTGAAGCGCGAGGGCTATGACGTTCTCGGCATTACGCTGCAGCTCTATGATCATGGTGCTGCCGTGCACCGCGCCGGTTCCTGCTGCGCTGGCCAGGATATCGACGATGCCCGTCGCGTCTGCGAGGTGCTCGGCATTCCGCATTATGTGCTCGACTACGAACAGCGTTTTCGCGAAACGGTGATCAATCCCTTTGCCGAAAGCTATGTCGCCGGTGAAACGCCGATCCCCTGCGTTGCCTGCAACCAGACCGTCAAGTTCGCCGATCTTTTGGCGACAGCCCGCGACCTCGGCGCTGATGCGCTGGCGACCGGCCACTACATTCGCTCCAAGGCAAACCCGCAGCCTGGTGCCCCCGGCCGCCGCGCGCTGTTCCGCCCGAACGATGCCGATCGCGACCAGAGCTATTTCCTCTTTGCGACAACGCAGGAGCAGATCGACTATCTGCGCTTTCCGCTCGGCGGCCTGACCAAGGCCGAAACCCGCGCGCTTGCCGAAGACATGGGCCTTGTCGTTGCCAAGAAGGCCGACAGCCAGGACATCTGTTTCGTGCCGCAGGGCAAATATGCCGATATCATCAACAAGCTGAAGCCGAATGCGTCCTTGGCAGGCGATATCGTCCATCTCGACGGCCGCGTGCTCGGCAGCCATGACGGCATCCTGCATTATACGATCGGCCAGCGCCGCGGCATCGGCGTCGCCACCGGCGAGCCGCTCTATGTCGTCCATCTCGACGCCCGCTCGCGCCGCGTCATCGTCGGCCCCAAGGAAGCGCTGGAAACCCGTCGCGTCTACCTGCGCGACGTCAACTGGCTCGGCGACGGCGATATTCGTGACGTGGCCGCTGATGGCTTTGCCTGTTTCGCCAAGGTGCGCTCCACCCGCCAGCCGGCGCCTGCCATCCTGCGCGCCGACGAAACCGGCATCTCGGTCGAGCTTCTGGAAGGCGAGGCGGGCGTTGCCCCCGGCCAGGCCTGCGCGCTCTATTCCGGCATCGGCGAAGACGCCCGCGTCTACGGCGGCGGCTTCATCCTGCGCTCCGAGCGCGAAGCGGCGGCCGAAGCCGCCCTCAAGGACCTGCTGCAGAGCGTGGCTGCGGCCTGAACAAGGGCAGGGGTGCTTGAGCCCATGCCCTTTACTCCTCCTTGTCCACCATCCCTTGGAAACTTCGGATTTTTTAAAACGGCTCGGCTTGACACCGGCATGAACCGCACCTTATAAGCCGCCCCACTGACGGCGACGACAGCGGCCAAGGCCCAAGTCAAAGTCCGATGGCGGGGTAGCTCAGGTGGTTAGAGCAGCGGAATCATAATCCGCGTGTCGGGGGTTCGAGTCCCTCTCCCGCTACCAACATTTTACCCGACAGCGGTGCCCTTCTTTTTGGTCGCGAGTGTAGCGTGACGCCGCCTTTTGCATTTTTGTCACCGCCTTTTGCAGCAGCGCAGTTTCGATGAGGCTGCTTGGAAGCCTGTTGAAAATACCTCTCAAACATTTTTTAAAGCCTCTGTTGACCCGGCGAAGGCGGCGAGGTTGGGGCTTAGTGCGACGGGCCACGACGCCCAAGCACCAATGTCTCTGACGTCGGGTGGAAGGAACTACTAGCGCGTCCAAAAGCGGATTATGGACAGTTGCATTGGCGTCCGAAAGGCTCTTTGAAGGTCATTTGAAACCGATCTTCAGGCGTGAGAAGCCGCCGCCGCCCGCAACGCTGCGGCAGCGACATCGTAGGTCTCGGCCTGCGATTGGTGCCAGGCCAGGGCCGGAATTTCCGTGACCAAAAATTTATCCATATCATCGGCCATTTTTTCGATGGTGTTGGCTTCCACAGTCATTCCGTCACGAGTGACAGGGTTGGTTATCGTGCCCCCGGCAACTAGCGAGCGGATATATGCGACTGTTTGGCGCTTTGCTGAAATTCGATTTTGGTAGTCGGTGATTCTCGCCGTTCGTTCGAGGTTGTTAAACCGAAAACGCTCTGCTTCTTTTTCATGCTTGCCGGCTTCCAAATTGAGCCACGCTTTTCCACTAGCACCGATCATTAGTCGCTTCTCCGTCCTGTGTTGAAATCCGTTTGAAGGGACGCCCTAACGGGTGACAGGTGGGCCTGTCGGGCTGCGATCGTGAGGCAAAAAATTGGGGCGACCGCCTCACGAAAAGAATTTGAGCGAGGCAGAGCGGAGCTACACTCTGCATCGCATATCCGCGTCAACTGCCGGTCCATCCATGGTCAGGTGAGCGAAACGTTTCCGGCTGCGCCAGTGCCCGAAGCGCAGCCGGAATACCGAGACGAGAAACGAAAACGTCTTGGCAATCAGAGCCACGGCACGACAAGAATTTCAGCCGTGCCGTACCATTTGTTGGAGCCGCCACCGGCATCCAACTGGTTGCCGACGATCTCCCGCGCCTTGCCTTCCAGCGAGGTAGGGACAACCAAGAGGTTTGGCCGCACTCCGAGCTTACGGCCTTCGTCTCCAACCATGTTGGACATGGCGACCCGGCCCGCCTCGTAGTGCGTGGCGTCGAGTGTCTGTTTCGATCCCCATGCCAGCTGCCAGAGGCCAAACCCGGCAGCGCCGCGCGAATCGACGCCGTAGACGTATTCCTTGCGCATGAACACGTTGTCGTCGGTTTCATCGTCTTTCTTGACGAGCTGGAAGGGCCTGCGCTCCTGATAGATCATCGGCCGCAAGGCGCGTGACGTGTCGAGAAGGAACCAAGGCGTTCCCACACCGCCGTCTGTGTTGGCAACCGAAGTCGGGTTTTCAGGAGGTCCAACCGGATGGTCGGTGTCAAAGAAATACTGGCCGTCATAGCAGAGCGAGGTCCAGCCAGCGGCGAGCAAGTCGAAAATCAGATGGTCAGGATTTTCGGCGGCCGCGCGTCCCATTTCTTCGAACATGGGAGAAAACAGACCGTACTGATCATCCTCGATAGAATTTCGCGGCACGGAAATGGTGCTCTCGAAGTCCTTATTCTCGATAATGTAGCCGTTCGCCACGAGGTTCTTGATTACCCGGTCGCCAACCCATTCCCGCATGCCGGGGAACTGTGCCAGCCAGCCGTAAGCCTCGCGGCCCGTCGAGGAAGTCGTTTTCATGGCGACCGAAGGCCATGCGGGCTTTGCGCCCTCAATGCCCTTCTTGAAGGCACCGCTAAAGCCGGTGAACAGGTTGGTAAGGTTGCCCTTGTTGATAAACATGTTGCGCTACTCCGCCGCGTTTTCGACGCTCTTTCGCGCCCCGATGAATTGTTCTTCCGTCAGGCCGAGCGTGTTGCACACGGCTTGCTCGCTTTCGTCCAGCTTGCCGGTACTGCCACCATGCTTGGGATAGACAGTCGGTAGCTGCGAACTGAGAAGGTGATTGAAGGCCGGTCCTGTCGTCGTAATGAAGCGGTCAAGCTCCGGCTTGTTGACCGAGCAAAGGCCGATGGCCCAATCCTTCATGTAAGGAACGATCTTCCCGGCCCGGATTTGCTCTTCTACATAGGTCGTAGCCGCCGATAGGGTCACGCCCTGGCGGAGCGAATTGGCCTCTTGGACAACGCGGGTAAATTCCGCCATCGGCACGAACTGCGACGGGTCGGGCTTCACGCTGGCGGTTGCCGCCTGTGCCGCCTGCAAGGCCGAGATCGCCGCGCTGATCGCGCCATAGTCAGCCGTCGTCGGGAGGCCAAGCAGGGCACGAAGCCCCGCCATTTGTGCTTCAAGGTCCATGGAAATCTCCGCCGCCGCCAGTGCGGTCAATTCGAGTGCAGGGGTGTTAGTAAGGGCAACGTTCAAAATCGAGACGATCTCGCCGGAAGCGAGGTGACGAAACACGGGGGAAATGTAGCGATAAGTCTTTTCGCGGATCTTCTGGGCCGCTGCCGCCGTCCATTCGACTTTCGCCCAGATGCCGTCCCCACGGCTTTCGGTTTCAACCACCCATCCCGCAGCCGGCGCATTGCCCCCGACTTTCGGAACTGCCGCGAAGACGGTCTGATGGTCATAATCGACGACCATCTTTGTGTTGCGATGGTAGGCCTGTGTCGCTGCGAGTACGGCTTGGGGATTTGCGAGCTTCCACGGTCCGCGTCCGTCGCGGCTGTAGCTCTCTCCAGCGGGAAGAATATGGACCCATTGAATGTTATCAGTCCCGATGGCGCCGGGCAGGTCGATTGAATTTAGGATCGCGGTGTTGGTCATCTTTGCACCGCCGTCACCCGCTTCACAGGCTTCATTTCAGCCTGCGCAATCGCCTTCATATTTTCAAGTTCGTCCCGGTGGCGCTTTCTTGATGTCTTTTCACTCTTGGCGCGACGGACATGGTTGGGTAGCAACGCCGCCCGCACCGCGACATCGGAAACCCGGATAACTCGGGCTATCTCGTTTGTGGTTAGGTCCTGTGACCGGAAATAGCGCGCCAAGAAAACATTGGCCAAAGGCAGCCGCACCGTCCGTCCGGCATCCCGGAAAGTCGTTGCCAGAGCTTGAACCGCTTCAGCACCTATGACGCGGACGAGGGAATGGCTGCGATTGTTATCCGAGTGCCCCGGAATGTAGACATTGCTACCCCCCAAAGCTTGAAACAGCTTTGCCGCAAGGTCGATTCCGATGCAGTCTACGTAAGGTCTTAGCGCCGCTTCAATGCGCTCGCTATGCTCCGTGCCGTCGATATTTTTCCATGTGATTTTCATGCAACCACATAAGCTTGCGACTGATATTCAAAACAGTCACAGACCCTTGTGGTTATTGTCATTCGGTGTGGAAAAGGCGCGGCGGGGCCTCCCGGTAACCCCGCAAAATGATCCGGCTCTCGCCGTCCCACGGCAGGGAGAATATCACCGTGTCACGCGCAATATGCGGCCAAAGGGGACGCAATCTTCCCCGTAAGAGTGGATTGCCCGAAAGCAAAGCACCCAACCGGACTTGTGATTTCCCGGCTGTCAGAGCTGCAAGCCGCAGATTATGGGGCAAGGTCAGGGAAAGGCAAGGGCGCTCATTGAAGGCCGTTTGCGGACGGTTCCGCGAGCGGAGGACGCGATCGCGCTCCAAAGCCTTCAAATGGGGTTTGAAATCGATTTAGCGCCGGATCATCGCCGAAGTTTACGAGACGACGACGGTTTGCATCACAGCTGAACGAATATCGCGCTTTGGGAGCTATTGGATCAGGTTGATCCAATTAATTGGCCAAGCATTGTCCAATTAAAAAGGGCAAACTTTGCCCCTTTGCCGGCGGCACCGAAACAGGGCCATGTTGGCCCAATTATCCAACCATCAAATTATCGCGTTGAACGAAATGTCGGTTTGATGCAGTTAATTGCGCAAACGTTGCACCATTAATCCGTTACCGCTTCGAGCCGTTTCTCACACAGCAACAGCGCATGCCGCGCCATCCTGCCATAGGCCTTGCGAAACACACCGTCTGTCAGCCGCCTTTCGACAGCTTGAATAGCAAAGCTGGTCGATGTCCGTTGCCGGTCCATCATTTTCGTAATGCGGTTGCGGGGCAATCCCATTTCAACATTCATAATGCGGATGGCGATTTGCCGCGCGAGCTTGGCATCAAACATGGTGCGCGGCGGTTCCCGCATCTGATCGATCGAAAGGTGCTGGAACACCCGGGCAACCCCTTCATAGGCGCATTGCTCTACGACGGCGAGCCGGTCCTGGGCGCTATGCGGGTTCACTTCGGCAGATACCCTTTTGCCTTCAGAGCGCCAGCCAGCAAGCGCCGAACGCCCTCGGGCCTAGTTGGCAGGTCTTTTTCGTCTTTGCGGAAGGCATCAACCGCTTCGAGAACGTCGCGAGGCAGGCGAAGTGTGACCGCTTCGGTGTCAACGGTGGGTCTACCTATTTTTGACATTTTCACTTTATGACTTCATATATTGACTACATGAATTTATGATGTCATAAAGTTAGCAGCCGCGCAAGGTGCTGTAACACCCGACGCGGCCTAACCGCAGGCAAAGGAGTTGACCCCATGCCCGAAGCTGTAGCCAGCAATAGCATACCCATGTCCGGACGTCAGCCGTCTGAAAATCTTGACGTTCTCGCTTCCCTTGATGCCGAAATTGACCGATTGGAAAGCCTTCATTACCTCACGACGTTGGCGTTCTCCCATGTCTACGAGAAGCCGATAGCTGCCGGTATGAAAGGCCTGCTGCGCCACGAGGTAGAGAGATTGCGCGGCTTGGCGGCCGTGATCCGCGAAGAGCGCCCGATGCCAGCTGCTTCGCCTCAGTTTACAGGGAGCAAGGTTTCTATTTGGCCGGAACTGTTCGTCAGGGTGAGGAACGTTGTGATTGACGTGTTCCGGGATGCTGGCCGCGAATTGCCGGAAGGGGATGCCGCATCATGGGACGACGAGGGCGGCGTGGTGCGTGAGATCGTCACGATGACAAGTGCCTATCACAACGAATTGCTGACCGCCCTGGGCGGTTCACGCGACGCTTTCGAGGCGGGAAGCATGCTGCCGTGGATCGAACTGAGGATTAGGCGAGAAGTGGGCGTTGCGACTGAGAGGGCAGCGACCAATGACACCTTGTCTTTGCGCGACCGCATCATTCTCGAAAAAATGCGCGAGGGCGTTTCGCCATCGGACCTCTCCCAAGCCTTGAGCCTTCGGCGCGGCGCCGTGGATCGAGTGATCGCGCGCCTCACTGAGAGACAGGATGGAGCTGGCCGCAAAGCGAGTTGATACATCCTGACATCACCCTCGGCGCGACCGAAAGGCCGCGCATTTTTCATGTCTATTTACCTGCACCGATTCGGCGTTCACAGCGCCGCAGATAACGCTAACGTTCGTCCCATCGACCACCTATCAAAGGGACAATCTGTCATGCGTAATCTCGCTCTCCAGACACGCGCCAAAATTCAACGCTCGAACGTGACGCCGGTGTGGCTTCTGCCATTCTGGCGGCTGGTCAAAGGCGAGGCGAGGGGAGACTACGCGAAGGCTTGGGCAGCACTTCCCGGTCACATGCCATCGGGGACAACCCGCCCCTCCATAGAGGAAGCTGCTGTCATCCTTGTGGACCATAATTTAAGTTGATCAAAGTGCTAGCAACTAGATGTCCGCCGTTAAGGACCTAAAATCTCACTTCCAGTAGCCAAAGCGGCAGCCTCTCTTCGCGTTCCATAACGACTATTTCGCGATCGTCGGTGGTCATCTGGTGGGTTCAAGGATGAAGTGCGACTTGCAATAGATAACAACGGTTTATCCTTGCAAGGAATGAGACATGAAGCGCACCTACTCCCAGATCGATCTGGATGAACGCCGCAAGATTGCCC
>NZ_JAOYTJ010000005.1 GCF_025846855.1 Pararhizobium sp. BT-229 | reverse complement strand
CACCGCGTCGATCGACTTGGTCGCAAACGCCATCTGCGACTGAAAGTCGATCATCACAAGCGTGTGATCCTTCGCAGTAACAAGCTGAGAACCGGGGGTGGGGGTGGCGGTAATGGTCATGGTATCCTCACTTTCTTGGTTGCCGTTTGGATGATGACTATGCCTGCGGGCACTGCTTGGTTCTTGTGCAATATGCGGGTCTTTTGAACATTTCGTGCGGGTTCCGGTTGGCCGAAATCTTTGTCGTCAGCCACGATCCAATGTCCGCGTCAGCCAACGCGCAGATGTCAGGTCCGGTGGGTACGGCGCCAGGCGCCGGGCGCCGCCCCGGTCGCGCGGGCAAAGATCCGCGTGAAGTGGCTCTGGTCGGCAAAGCCGCAAGCGACAGCTATTTCGCCCAGCGAAAGTGGCGAGAACGCCAGCAAGTCTCGCGCCTTTTCCACCCGTTGCTGAACGAACCACTGATAGGGAGTCTTGCCAATGGTTTCACGAAACGCGCCAAGAAAGGCACCCTGGGAGAGATTGCAGGCCCGGGCCAGTTCCTCGATTGACAGGTCGCCGTCAAGTCGGTCGCGCATCAAGTCCTGAACGATCGCCACGCTGCGCGTCGAAAGCCGCCGGCCCTTTATTTTCTCCACCGCGGCCGAAACCGGGCGGCCATTGCCATATTGCTGGGCGACATGGATGCTGATCGCCACTGATATCTGCTCGACGAAGAGTGCGCTTCTCTCGGATTGATCGGCTGTATTGGCAAACAGCGCCGCCATGAGGCCGCCGAGGACGGGGTCGGGTCGCCCGCCGGTCCTCAACTCGCTGACATTGGTGAGGTCTGCGCCATCCGACATCCTGTCGATGGCGCCCCGGCTGATCTCCAGCAGGGCGAAATCGAACGACCCTTGCAGGTCGGCCCGGTAGTCCTCATTGAAGTTGCGCACGTAGACCGAGTTCTCCTCGAACTCGTGAACTGTTGAGTGATGCTCGTGAAGGATTCGCCGCCTGTGCCCGGCGGCCAGCGATACGCCGATCAGATAACCCCGATTGGTTGCCGGCGTGCGGATGCGTTCGGAAGGAGAGGCGGCAGCCTTCTTCCTGTAGAAGGTCATTCCGGTGCTGTCGATCCGCCGATCCTCTTCGAGTTGGGAAAGCATGCATCCCAAACTGTCTTTTGGCGGAGCGGCGATGGAAGAAGCACTTGTCATGTCTTTGCATCTCCGAAATACCGCGAACTCGTCAAGCTCGTTGCGACCGGTATTTCCTTCACACTATCAAGCATCCGATGTCGAATGTTTCCGGCCCATCCGGTTCTCGCGCCGGAAGCGCGCCGGCGTCTGACCGGTCGCTGCTGAAAAGCCCTTGGTCAGATGGCTTTGGTCTGCGAACCCGCATGCGATTGCGATTTCCGCTATCGGCAGATCCTGCAACAACAAATCCTTGGCGCGCGCGACGCGATATTCTGTAAGCCAGCGCGAAGGCGTGCAACCGAAGCTCGCTTTAAAAGCCTTGATGAAATAGCTCCGGGAAAGTCCGCAAGCTTCGGCAAGTTCGGCGAGCGAAAGCTGCCCGTCGATGCGGGCGGAAAGGTATTCGAGGGACCGTTTTTCCTGCCAGGATGCCAGAGTTCCCTTTCGTGCGGCCGGAAAGTAAAGCGCTCCGTATGTCTGCGTCAGATGTGTCAGGATGGCGAGACCGATCTGATCAAGGAACAGCCGGCTTGCCTGATGCGGTCTTTCGAGTGCCGGCACCAGCGCCTGCGCCAAACCCAGCATAACCTCGTCTCTGGTGCCGGGTGCACATCGGAGACCGGACAGATCCGGCCGGCTCAGTTCCGATGCGAAGGTGCGGATAAGCGAGAACGGTATCTGGAACCGCATGTTGTCGAATGGCGACAGATGGTGGCACCGCCATTCCTCACGCAAATCGGTGATCGCCAATGTGCCTTTGGGGTGGCCGCCCTCATGGACAAGCGTACCGTCCCGCCACAGCCGATGCATGCGGAAATCACTCAGCTGCGTGATGATGTTGAAGGCGTCCTCTCGCCTGTTGGGAGAGCCGGGCTCCAGATCGTCCCGGTCGTAACTCATCCGAATGATGGTCATCGGAGGGACGTGAAGAACCGACCGGCGTGCAGCAGGAATTTCCTCTGCCATTTCTGCTGCAAGCTGCTTGTTCATTGTGTCACCCCCAACGGGTCTCAACTGGCAAGTGGCAGCGGATTATAAGATTCCGCCGTCAAAGTGCATCGGTTTTTTTCCATCAGGCGTGAAGTCGCGAACTAGTGACGGCGTGTATCGCGCCAGACGTCCGGCGTCATGCCGGTTTCCGCCAGAAATGCGGCCGTGAACTCGCCAAGATCGCTGAAACCGCAAAGGAGGGCGACGGCCGTCGAGGACAGGCGGCGTTCGCGCAGCAATTCCTTGGCGTGTCTCATCCGCGCAACCCATTCGTCCGGCATAAGTCCAGTGGCTTCGGCGAATTCGTCTGGGAAATGGGCGACCAGGATTCCAGTTGCGGCGGCGATGGCGTCGAGCGGAGGATCCTTGGCCGGATTGGCGCGCATGAGGTCTTTCGTCAGCTGTGCCTGCACGACCGAGAGCTTCGATTCGTCCGGGGAAAAGTCCTCGCCATACTGATGCAGGAGATGGGCGCAGATGGCGAGCGCCACATGCCGAAGCAATGCCGGCGACGACCTGTTCCAGTTATCGTCGAACAGAGCGAGCACAGTGGAGCCGAGATTGCGGAGAACGGAGTCGGGAACGCCTCGTTTGCACATCAGCCGATATCGTGCGGTCAGCGGAGACAAAGCTGCAATTTCGGCAAACAGCTCCTTCGGCAAGACAAACGCAAGCGACTGTAAGCAGCTGTGCAGGGTGATCGATGCGCCTTTTTGAAGGTCTATCAGACAGATGGAGCCCTGTTTGTAGTGACGGATAGGCGCTCGGGATCCATCAGGCCGGATATCCGAATGGTCGGCATCTTCGAGATAGATCATCAGGAAATAGGCATCGCAGGCGGGGACGAACACGTCCCGCCCCCGTCCCTCTTCCAGATTCCGCCTGATCCTCGTCACCGAGAATGCAGCGGACCTCAGCGGTATGGTGGTGAGGCAAGGCGCCTCGGGCACTCCGAAATAGAGCGCTACAGATCCCATTTCCCGATAAGTCAAGTTCAATGGCATCCTCTCAGCTGGCACTTCCAATGAGCCGATATGGTCGAAATCTAAGCTGGGCCTTCACGGAGACTTTATCCAGTCATCGCGCAACCTTCTCCCGGGACTGCCAGTCGTGCGACTTCAAGGTGGAGGCTTTAGCATGTTCGGCATCGGCGATATTGTACATTTCCATTGCGCTCTGCACCAAAGGCTGATCGGAATGTTCAAAAAGGCGGCCGGCATTCGACAAAATCCGGGTCGGCCGGTCGGTCGTCGCAGTTAGTGACTGTTGGCCGCAAAGCTTGTCGGGTTAAAGACCGACGACGAAGCGCGAGATGATCGCGTTCCGGCGCCAGACCTCTCTCTAATCGTGAATTGGCAAAGGAGGGGCTGGCTGCGCCCCTAGGGCCAGCCTTTGTCGAGGGATGATCAGCCCTTGAAGGCGGTGACTTCGATTTCGACAAGCATTTCCGGACGGATCAGGTCACAGACCACCATGGTCGCCGCCGGACGGATATCGCCGAAGGCCTCGCCCAGAATCGGGAAGACGAGATCGGCAAAGGCGGCGTCGGTCACGTAATAATGATTGCGAACGACGTCGTTCAGCGAAAACCCGGCATCCACCAGCGCCGCCTCGATCGTCTTCAGGCAGTTGCGGGTCTGTTCTTCCACTGTCTCCGGCATGGTCATCGTCCGGTAGTCGTAACCGGTCGTGCCGGATACGAAGCACCAGTCGCCCTGCACCAGCGCCCGCGAATAGCCCGCCGTCTTTTCAAACGGCGAGCCGGAGGAGATGAGTTTTCGCGGGCTTGCCATCGGGCTTTACGCCCAGGGATGCGAAGCGGCGTTGGCCTTCTCGAACGTGTCGATGGCCGTTGCCTTTTCCAGCGTCAGGCCGATGTCGTCGAGGCCGTTCAGCATGCAGTGGCGCTTGAATTCGTCGAGCTCGAACGTGATCTTGCCGCCGTCCGGGCCGGTGATTTCGCAAGATTCCAGATCCACCGTCAGGATGGCGTTGGAGCCGCGGCTGGCGTCATCCATCAGCTTTTCCAGGTCTTCCGGGGAAACGACGACCGGCAGGATGCCGTTCTTGAAACAGTTGTTGTAGAAGATGTCGGCAAACGAGGTCGAGATGACGCAGCGGATGCCGAAGTCGAGCAGCGCCCATGGCGCATGTTCGCGCGACGAGCCGCAGCCGAAATTGTCGCCGGCAACCAGGATCTTGGCGTTCTGGTAGGCGGGCTTGTTGAGCACAAAGGTTTCGTTCGGCGTGCCGTCCTCGTTGTAGCGGGCTTCGGCGAACAGTCCCGTGCCAAGGCCGGTGCGCTTGATCGTCTTCAGGTAATCCTTCGGAATGATCATGTCCGTGTCGATGTTGACGACGGGAAGGGGCGCGGCAACGCCGGTGAGCTTGACGAACTTGTCCATGGCAATGGCCTTCGATTTCAACGGGACGGAAAATTTCCGCCCAGCGTTTAGAGCAATTCTACGCCAAAATGAAGGAAAATCTCACCCCGGAAAGCCGGAAAGTCGGCTTTCCTTTCTCAAAGATCGATGATCGTGCCGCGGCCGTCGTTCCAGATGCGCGGTTCGCGTTGCGGCCGGCCCGACGTCTGGTTGCCCGATGTACGGTTCACAGTGGCGCGCACCGGCTTCGGCGAAAGCCGGGCGGAAATCGCGCTGCCGACCACCACGACCGCAGCGATGCCGGCGAGTGCCAGGCCAAGTGATGCAGTGAAAACGAGAGCCATCAGCGTGAAGGCAATGCCTACAACTGTCAGGAGGAGAGAGCGAATGCTTTGCATGGTCGTCACCTTTCGTTGCCTGAAATGTGGGCCTGCCTGCCTCGTGTTACAAGACATACTTTCGGATTGGTTTGCCCGATTGCATCTCTGTCTTGCGAAAATGGCGAAAGCCGGGCACAAAAGCTGCATGAATTCGCCCGATGATCGCCACCCTGTTCGCCTGCGCCGCTCGGTGCTCTGCGTGCCCGCCGACAATGCCCGCGCCCTTGCCAAGGTCGCCACCCTTGCCTGCGACGCGGTGATCTACGATCTCGAGGACGCCGTTTCCGTCGACAACAAGGTCGCCGCCCGCCAGATCCTTGCCGATCATCTCGCCCGCGAGCGGCGCAGCGATATCGAGGCGGTCGTCCGCATCAACGGCATGCAGACCGCCTTCGGCGAAAAGGATCTTGCCTTCGTGACGGCGCTTGCGCCCGATGCCATCCTCATTCCCAAGGTCGAAAGCCCGCAGGACATCCAGGCCGTGGTCGATGTCCTGTCGGAGAACGATGCGCCGGATGCCTTGCGCCTCTGGGCGATGATCGAGACCCCACGCGGCGTGCTCAATGCGGCTGCCATCGCCGAGACCGGCCGCACCCGCGGCGGCAGGCTCGATTGTTTGGTGCCGGGGCTGAACGACCTGCGCAAGGAAACCGGCGTCGCCGCCCTGCCCGGCCGCGCCTATCTCGTGTCTTGGCTGATGCAGATCCTGCTGGCGGCGCGCAGCTGTGGCCTCGATGTCATCGACGCGGTCTTCAACGATTTTCGGGATACGGCCGGCTTCGAGGCGGAATGCCAGCAGGGCCGCGACATGGGCTTCGATGGCAAGATGCTGATCCACCCGGCCCAGATCGGCCCGGCCAACGCGCATTTCGGTGTCGATGAAGCCGCTCTTGCCGAAGCCCTCTCCATCATCGATGCCTTTGCGCTTTCTGAGAATGCGGATAAAGGCGTCATCAATCTCAATGGCCTGATGGTCGAGCGCCTGCATCTCGAACAGGCTCTGCGGCTTGCCGCAAGGGTCGAGGCCATTCGCAAAAAAGGAACAGACGCTTGAAACTCTACCGCTTGCTGACCGCCGTCGACGATGCCACTTTCTGCCACAAGGTCACGGCCGCCCTCAACAAGGGCTGGGAACTGCATGGCTCGCCGACCTATGCCTGGAACCAGGAAACCCAGACCATGATGTGTGGTCAGGCCGTCATCAAGGACGTCGAAGGCAAGGAATACACCCCCGACACCAAGCTGTCCGAACACTGACCCTTCCGGATTGATCAAGGCTGGCTGGGACAAGCTCACGCTGTCTCAGCCGCCGACATGCTCGACGCTTGCCTCGATCCGCTCCATGTCGTCGTCCGACAGGCCGAAATGATGGCCGATCTCGTGGATCAGCACATGGGTGATGATGTCACCCAGCGTCTCCTCGTTTTCCGCCCAGTAGTCGAGGATCGGGCGGCGATAGAGAATGATCCGGTTCGGCATCTCACCGGTTTCCATGGTGAAGCGCTCGCCGATGCCGCGCCCCTCGAACAGGCCCAAGAGGTCGAACGGCGTTTCCAGCGCCATGTCCTCGAAAACGTCCTCGCTCGGAAAATCGTCGATCTCGATGGTCAGATGGGTGGCAAGCGCCCGGAATTCGTCCGGCAGATGGCTGTAAGCCTCCAGCGCCAGGGATTCGAATGTGCTGATTGTCGGCGCGTGGCGTTCACGCCAATCGTCGCTCTGGTCTATGCGGGCCATGGGCACTCCTTATTACCCCTTGATATAGCCATTTCATGAGCGTTTTTCGAGGGTTGAATTTGAATGCATCCTGTCGAGGAATAAATTCTTATAAATTGTCGTTGACTCTTGGCTGAAGCTCTGGAATCAATAAGAACATAACAGGAACATCTTGAATTGGAGTGACGTCATGGTGCAGACGCCCATGACGCGCGAGCGGCTTTTTGCGCTCCGCGAAACGATTGCAAGGCTGGAAGGCAAGCCGGTGCCGGCCATGGCTGCGGCCAGGCAGGAGGCCTTGGCTGAAAGGGGCGGTGCGGGAAAGGAAAGGCAGGCCCTGCCGCTCGGCGTGGCGGTGCTGGATGAGGCTCTGGACGGCGGCCTGCCGCTCGACGGCCTATCGGAAATCCGGTCGCAGTTCATGCGGGATGCGACAGCCGCAACCGGCTTTGCCCTGGCGCTGGCCGCCCTGCTCCAGCGGAGGAGCGCTGAAGACCATTCGCCGGTTCTCTTGATCAGCGATACGGTCACCTCGATGGAGGCGGGCCTCCCCTATGCGATCGGTCTTCAGGATTTCGGCCTCAAGCCCGAGTGTTTCCTGCATGCCGCACCGTGCAAGCTGGACGATGCCCTCTGGCTTGCCGAAACGGCGGTCGAAAGCGGCGCTTTTTCGGTCACCATATTGGAAGTGAAGGGCAATCCGGCGCATTTCGGGCTGACCGAGAGCAGGCGATTGAACTTGCGGGCAAAGTCGGCGGGGCGGCCGCTTTTCCTGTTGCGGCAGTCCGGAGAGGAAGAGGCAAGCAGTGCCGTCTTCCGCTTTCTGGCTGAGGCCGCGCCGGCAACAAGCCGGTTTCTGCCGGACCGCTCGATGCTTGGCGGCAGCATCGGCAATCCGGTTTTCCGTCTCACCCTGGAGAAGAGCCGTAATCCGGCTCCCCTCTCCCTGTTTCTGGAGTGGAACCCCCATGACCGTCAGTTTCTCCCCGCCCGCGAGCCAGAACATGCTCGGCCTCCGCTCAAGCTCGCAGCGCATTCTGGCCCTCGCCTTCCCGCATCTGCCAACCGACCGGATCGCCCGCAAGAAATGGGGCCAGTCCTGGCGTTCGACTAGGCGTCCTGAAGCCCATCCCCTCGTCTGCTCCGGCCGGCTCAACAATGCCATGCGTCTGACGGCGCTCGACGAGACGGCGGAAGCGATCGGGCTCAAGAAGAACCAGGGTGTGGCGGAAGCGCGGGCCATCTGTCCGAAACTCGATGTCGTCGAGGAGGACCTGGTGGCCGATCGCCACCTACTCGATGGCATAGCCGACTGGTGCGATCGCTACACACCTCTTGTGGCGCTCGACGGCCGGGACGGGCTGTTTCTCGATATTACCGGCTGTTCCCACCTCTTCGGTGGCGAAAAGGCGCTTCTCAAGGATATCCTGTCGCGGCTCTTCCATATGGGGCTCGATGCCCGCGGCGCCATCTCGTCGGCGCCGGGCCTTTCCTGGGCTATCTCCCGCTTCGGCAGTGGCGGGGTCATAATGAACGAGGAGATGGAGCATGTACTGGCGCCCCTGCCCGTCGCCTCTCTCCGGCTGGAGGAAAACACCGTCGCCGCGCTGCAGAAGCTTGGATTGAAGCAGGTCGGCGACCTCATGCTCGCGCCGCGGGCGCCTCTGGTCCGCCGTTTTGGAGCGCATCTTGTGCGCCGGCTCGATCAGGCGCTCGGCCATGACGAGGAGCCCGTGTCGCCGCGGCGCCCCGTTGCCAGCCTTTCCGCCGAGCGCCGGCTCATGGAGCCCGTTCAGGCGGAAGAAGACATTCTGTATCTGACCGGGCAGATCGCCCTGTCGCTGAAAACCAGCCTGGAGGAACGCGGCGCCGGCGGACGGGTTTTCGAGCTCATGCTCTTCCGGGTGGATGGCCGGGTTTTTCGCATCACTGCTGGCGCTTCGCAGCCGTTGCGGGATCCAAAACGGATCGCCGCTCTCTTTTCCGAGCGCCTTCAGGCCGTTCATGACGACCTCGATGCCGGGTATGGTTTTGAAATCCTGCGGCTGAACGTCATGCAGCATGATGCCTTCGATGCCGTACAGGAGGATTTCGGCGGCGACCGGCAAAAGGATGTCTCGCTCGCCAGCTTTGTCGATCGCGTTTCGGCCCGTCTCGGCGCCGATTGCCTCAAGGGGTTTCAGTTGCGCGAGAGCCACGTGCCGGAACGGGCGGTGACGGCTGCTCCCGCCATCCGCATGCTGTCATCCGGCAAGAAGCCGGTGGCGAGCGATTTCTCCTGGTCTCGCAGCGAGCGGCCGCTCAGGCTTTTCCCAAGGCCGGAATCGGTGGAGGTCTCCTTGGCTGAAGTGCCCGAGGGACCGCCCGAAAGTTTCCGCTGGCGGCGCATGCTGCATCGCGTCTTGCGCAGCCAGGGGCCGGAGCGTCTCGCCATGGAATGGTGGATCGATGGCGCCAATGCCCGGGCACGGGATTATTTCCGCATCGAGGACGACACCGGTCACCGGTTCTGGATATTCCGCAAGTCCAGGCCCCATCCAGGGAAACATGGTTCATCCCTATCTCAAGCGGCGGGAAGACGTGCGCAACAATAGGCTCATCGACTATCAGAAGCCGGAGCTCAAGGCGGTCCTGGAAAGAACATTGGGCGTCCCGCTTTTTCAGGAGCAGGCGATGCAGATCGCCATTACCGCGGCAGGCTTTCCGCCCGCAAAGGCTGACAGGCTGCGCCGTTCGATGGCGACGTTCAAGCGGTCGGGACAGGTCAATTCCTTCAAGAAGGACATGATCGACGGCATGGTCGGGAACGGTTACCCCCGCGAATTTGCCGAACGCTGTTTCAGCCAGATCGAAGGTTTCGGCGAATACGGTTTCCCGGAGAGCCATGCGGCCTCCTTTGCCCTGCTCGTCTACGCCTCCTCCTGGGTCAAGGCCTATTACCCCGATGTTTTCTGCGCGGCATTGCTGAATTCGCAGCCGATGGGATTTTATGCGCCAGCGCAGTTGGTTCGCGACGCGCGCGAGCATGGCGTCGAGATGCGCCCCGTCGATATCAATCATTCCGAATGGGATTGCCTTCTCGAAGTCACCGATTTCGACAGGCATGCGATCGACCAGCGCCATATCTCGATGCGGGATATCATCAAAACCGAGAGAGCGGTGCGCCTCGGGTTCCGGCAGGTCAAGGGTCTTTCGGAACCGGATATGGAAGGGCTCGTCAAAAACCGTGGCCAGAGCTACACCTCCGTGCGTGACCTTTGGCTGCGATCGGGGCTGCAGAAATCTGATATCGAGCGGTTGGCGGATGCCGATGCGTTCCGGTCAATCGGATTGTCGCGGCGCGAAGCGCTCTGGGCGGTGCGGGCGCTCGATACGAAGAATGCTGCAGAGCGACTGCCTCTGTTCGACCGTGCGGATCGGGCCGACCTTCAGGTTGAGCCGGAAACACGCTTGCCGGAAATGCTGCCGGGCGAACAGGTGATCGAGGACTACCGCTATCTTTCCCTTTCGCTGAAGGCGCATCCGGTTTCCTTCCTGCGTGACCAGTTCACGAAGCAGAATATCCTCAAGAACAGGGATCTCCTGACGGTGCCGAACGGGCAGAGGGTCACCATTGCCGGGCTTGTGCTGGTGCGCCAGCGGCCGGGCTCGGCCAAGGGCGTGATCTTCATGACGCTGGAAGATGAGACCGGCGTCGCCAATGCCATCGTCTGGAACAAGGTCTTCGATCGCTACCGGTCGATCGTCATGGGAGCCCGGTTGGTAAGGATCAAGGGCAAGCTGCAGAGCGAGAGCGGGGTGATCCATGTCGTCGTTGATCACATCGAGGATATGACGCCGATGCTGGGCCTGCTTCAGGGCGAAGCCCGCCGTTTTGGCGGGTGCGAGCGGGCAGATGAAGCCTTGCGCCCGACCGCCGACCATCGCCTGAAGAAGCGCCCAACGCCGGATCATTCCGGGAGCGGCGAATTTGGAGAAAGGGGCAGGCCTCAAATTGTCGAGACCGCGAGCGTCATGCCGAAGGGGAGGAACTTCCACTAGGACTTGAAATCCGGACAGGAGCCGTCTTGCACGGTCAACGTGCCATTCCGATCCTGCTTGTAACAAAACTTGTTCGACATTTTTGCCACTCAACAAATATTGAAGAATATCGGAAACGGCAGTCCAGTCTCGCGCAATCAAGATTAAGCCAATGAAAATACGATAGTTTTTATCAAGTTTAGAATTAATCTAATATATTGCCCGGAAATGTTGCCGCGACATTTTTGTTGACAGTAAATATCCGCTTTTGCTTTATGAATGGAATTCAGTGCATTGCGTATCACGGGCAGGCAGAATGCTGGTTTGTAGCTGCAATTTTATCACCGACAAGGACATCGAGAACACGATCATCGAGCTTCTTGATGAGGACTGTTGGCAGTTGATCGTGCCTGCGAAGGTCTATCACGCGATGGAAAAGCGCGGCCGCTGCTGCGGTTGTTTCCCCAATGTCGTCGACATCATCATCCGCACGACCGAGCAATATCACGCCGCTCGCCCCTCGACGGATGACAAGATATTTGATTTCATGACCCGCCTCAAACAATTCCATGAAGAAAACAGGAGAGCGGATCTTGAAAGGCGACATAAAAGTCATCGAGCGGCTTAACGAAGCCCTTTTTCTCGAACTCGGTGCGGTCAACCAGTATTGGGTTCACTATCGTCTCCTTGAGGACTGGGGTTACACGCTTCTTGCCAAGAAGGAGCGCGCCGAATCCATCGAGGAGATGCATCACGCCGACAAGCTGATCGCGCGCATCATCTTCCTTGAAGGCCACCCGAACCTGCAGACGGTCGCACCGCTGCGCATCGGCCAGACCGTCAAGGAAGTGCTCGACGCCGACCTTGCCGGCGAGTATGACGCCCGCACGGCCTACAAGCAGTCCCGCGATATCTGTCACGCGGCGGGCGATTATGTTTCCATGAGACTGTTTGAAGAGCTGCTGTCGGATGAAGAGGGTCATATCGACTTCCTCGAAACGCAGATCGAGCTCTTCAACAAGATCGGCGCCGAGAAATACGGCCAGCTCAACGCAGCCTCTGCAGACGAAGCCGAATAAGGCTCCGCTTTTTCGAATATGCCCGCCTCGGTTTCCGAGGCGGGCATATTTACGACCGGGCGCCGCCTCGCATCGCGATAGTAACCAGCCGCGCCGTACCCAATCCTGATGGAATGCCGTCGCTCGGGCGGCCATATTTTTTGCCACGGCACCGTCGGCGAAAGCAGCACAGTCGCGTAGCCGCGGCACTGACGTCTCTCGCTCCTGCTGCAAGGTTCTGGCTGGCTGCTGTCGTCGAGATCATTGTCTGTTCCCACGGGAACACGGTAGATCTTGCGTCGCCCGATATATGCTTCCCTGTCTGGACGAGTGACCTTCGCAACTATACATAGGTTCGCAAGCAACGTTCGGGAGTGTTGTTTATTGGGAGCGAGATATGAAGCAGCGTCTATATTAGTTTTTCTGAAAATATATAAATAGATAACTTCTCCATTCGGAGAAATTCAATCCATACGGAAAACCAGTGTTGCAACGTCCGGCGCATGTGTCGCGGCGGCGATGCGACTTTGGCATTTTTCCAAAATCCATCAGGAGATGAGAATGGCGAATATTACGGGTACGGCCGGCAATGATACGTTGAACGGAAGCGATCTCGAAGACGATTTCATCATGGCTCTTGCCGGCAACGACAAGATCAACGGAGGCATGGGCGGCGACTATATTATGGCCGGCGAAGGCAATGATACGGTCGGTGGCTCGTTTCAGGGGGACTTTATCCTTGGTGACGAAGGTGACGATACGCTGAGCGGCAACAGCGGCAACGACTTTATCGAGGGCGGCACCGGCAAGGACAAGTTCATCGGCGGCAGCGGCCGTGACAACATCCAAGTCGGAACGTTGGATACGGCCTTTGGCGATATCGCCGACGGTGGTTCAGGGACGGACACGCTCACGGTCGATTATTCGTCATCGGCCGCGAAACTCAACATCACGATCAAGGACTGGATCGCTCCCCAATCGCTGACCGGCGGCATACAGGCGACAAATGTCGAATCCTTCACCATCACGGGCTCGGATTTCGACGACACCATGACCGGCGGCAACTATTCCGACAGTTTCACCGGCGGCGCCGGCAATGACATCCTGTCGGGCGGCCGCGGCTTCGACATGCTCATGGGCGGCGATGGCCACGATCGGCTGACAGGCGGATACGGCGTCGACTATCTGTCCGGCGACGCCGGCAACGATACGCTTTTCGGCGATCAGAGCTTCGACTTTCTCTATGGCGGCGGCGGCAACGACAAGGTTTATGGCGGTGACGATAGCGACACGCTCTACGGCGGCGACGGTTCCGATTATCTTTCCGGCGGTACCGGCAATGACAGCGTCTCGGGGGATGCCGGCGACGACCGGGTCAAAGGTGATTCTGGCAATGATTTCATCGATGGCGGTGATGGCAATGACATCGTCGAAGGCGGCAGCGGCGACGACACCATCACCTATCACTACGGTGAAGGCATCGATACCATCACCGACTCGAGCGGCAGCGACCGCCTGATCCTGCGTGATTTCACTGGCAATTTCACCGCCAAGGCCGCGACGGAGACCAATACGATCACCGGCGGAACGACCTTCAGCGGCATGGATCACTATACGATTTCCGCGACAGGCAGCGGTGTAAACAAGATCACCACCGGTACCGGCAACGACACCGTTGATTCAGCCGAAGGTAACGACTGGATCAATGGTGCTGCCGGCGACGACACCCTCGACGGCGGTCTTGGCAAGGACACGATCTATGGCAGCGTTGGCAACGATACCGTTCGCTTCGGTGATGGCGGTGCCGATATCGGCGACGGCGGTGCCGGCACCGACAGCGTAACCGTAGACCGGCGGTCGCTGACGGCTGGCCAGACCTTCTCCGTCAACGGAAGCACCGCGACGCTGACGGATGGCACCAGCCTGAAGAATTTCGAGCACTACACGGTGTCTTTCGGCAAGGGCAACGACGTCATCAAGTCCGTCGGTTCGGCGCAGAGCGTAGAGTTCTACGGTTATGCCGGCAACGATACCTTGATCGGCACAAATGGTGCGGATGTGCTCGATGGCGGCGAAGGCAACGATACGCTGACGTCTGGGGCAGGTTCGGATGAGATCAACGACAATGGCGGCGGCACCAACGTCATCAAGGCCGGTGACGGCTCAGACACCGTGCGGGTGGGAGATGGCTTCGGTGCCGGCGCTGTCGGTCACAATACGGTCGATATGGGAACCGGCAACGACTCCTTCTATCGCACCGCGTCCACCGGGAAACTGTCGCTTGACGGCGGCACGGGCACTGATAGCGCCTCGATCGACTTCAGCAAATATACGGCTGGGATCACCTTCAAGCTGGCCCCCGCGGTCACCGCAACGAATGCGCCGGTCACGGTCAAAAATGTCGAACAGGTGTCGCTCGTCGGCGGCAGCGGTAATGACGTCTTTGCCGGCGGCAACCTCATTGACGACCTGCGTGGTGGCGCTGGCAACGACACGCTCCTCGGCGGTGGCGGCAATGATCGCATCTCCGGCGACCGCGGCCATGATTCCCTGCGGGGCGGTGCGGGCGATGACATCATCTATGGTGACGGCATCGGCCTGACCGGTGGCCAGGACAAGATCTATGCCGAAGACGGCAATGACCTGGTCCATACCGGCATCGGCGACCGCTCAGATGGCGGCACGGGCACCGACCGCATCGTGCTTGACGTGTCGGAGCAGACGAAGGACATCGCCTTCACCTTCGGAACCGGCACGGTCAATGTCGATGGCACGACCACCTTCAATGCCTTCGAGGCGCTGGACTATGTCGGCAGCAAGGGCAAGGATACGGTTACCGGCGGCAGCCTCGGTGACGAGCTCGATGGCAACAGCGGCAACGATATCCTCCGGGGTGGCGGCGGCAACGACACGCTGGAGGACGGCGCCGGAAGCGACCAGCTGTTCGGCGATGCCGGGAACGACACGCTGAACCGCACGGTGCCGACCGGCACCGACGTCTTCGACGGCGGCGCCGGCACGGACACGCTGTCCTTCGAGGAGGGCGAGACTTCCGTGGTGATCGACCTGATGACCCAGAGCAAGAACAAGGGGCTTGCGCTCGGCCTGACGGTCAAGAATATCGAGATCATCGAGGGCAGCTACAATGACGACGATATTCGCGGCGACGCCAAGGCCAACATCCTGAACGGCAACGGTTCCGACGACGTCCTTGACGGCCGCGACGGCAATGACGTCCTTACCGGCGGTGCCGGCGACGACTGGTTGACGGGCGGTGCCGGCAACGACAAGTTCGTCTTCGAGTACGGGGGCCGTGACGGCGAGGGCGATGTCATCACCGATTTCACCCGCGGCCAGGACAAGCTGGTAATCGACAAGAGCGACTACGGGATTGCTGCCGGCGACACCAGCGTCACGCTCGTCGTCGGCGCCGATCCGGTGGCAACCTCGAGCAAGGGCACCTTCCTGTTCGAAAGCGACAACGGCCGCCTCTGGTTCGATGCCGACGGCAAGGGTACCGACGCCGACCTCGAACTTGTCGCCATCCTGCAGAACGTCAAGACGCTCTCGACGGGCGATTTCAGCTTTATCTGAGGGTGATTTAAGGGTGTGAAAAGGGCGCCCGCTCCGAGGGGTTCGGAGCGGGCGTTTTTGTATGGGCGACAGGGACATAAACGAGCCCGGACCGCTCTCTGCCGGCTCGTGCACGAGAAGGGTTCAGCGGGCACCCGGTATCACGGGGTTGCCGAAGAAGGTATCCCGTCGTAGATATCGGAGGTGATTGGCCGCCGCCCGAACGTGCCGGTTGTCAGGGGCTGAGCAATTCGGCTGGTTCGCGCATTTTGCAGCGATCGACAATCGGGCCTCCAGCCGGAAAACGCGGAACTGCTGGGATGGCAACCGCGCAAACCCGGTTTGATTTCCGATCTCGACCGGCCCCGTTATTTCGAAACGTGACCAAACGGGGCGTCAGACAAGAGCCCTATCGCTGTGGTGTACCTTCCACCAGATGCCCAAACGCTGCCACGACGTCTTCATAGACCTTGCGCTTGAAGGCCACGATCAGGCCCGGTAGTTCGTGCATCGGTTTCCAGGCCCATTCGTCGAATTCCGGGGCGTGGTCGCCGGGGGGCGGGTTGATGGCGATTTCGGTTTCGTCGCCTTCGAAGCGGAAGGCGAACCAGCGCTGGGTCTGGCCGCGATATTTGCCCTTGAGGCCGATACCGATCAGGTGGTCGGGCAGGTCGTAGTTGATCCAGTCGGGAGCTTCGGCGAGCAGCGAGACGGTGGTCATGCCGGTCTCCTCGTAGAGCTCGCGATAGGCGGCTTTCAGCGGGTCTTCGTGTTTGTCGATGCCGCCCTGCGGCATCTGCCAGAGCTGGGGGGAGCCGTCATATTCGGAATTACCGACCGGGATGCGTCGTCCGGCCCAGACGAGGCCTTGCCTGTTCAGCACCATGATGCCGACGCACGGACGATAGGGGAGATCTTCCGCCTTGACCGGTTTCGACTTGTCCTTGCTCATGAAATGCCCCTGCCGTTCCTGTTTTTGCGCCACTGGCGCGATTTGCCTTACGCTATTGCTGTTGCGAATCCTTGACGAGCGCGGAAACGCCGACGAATTCGATGCCGCGCGTCCCGGCTTCGTCGGCCCATTCGGCGATCGCCGCTACACTCTCGTCGAAGGCCGAAGCGACGCCGATGGCGCTGCCGTTGCGGCGAGCGATGCGCTCGAGCTCGTCGAGCTTTTTCAGGATGACGGTGCGGTCGAGTTCGCCGTCGACGACCATGTCGGCAAAACCGTGCGGCACGCCGATCGTATCGGCAAGCGTGCCGGTCAGCGACTGTGCCGAGGTGCCATCATCCAGAAACAGAAGGCCGCGCCGGCCGATATCGCGCATCACCGGTTCGAGCGCGTCGGCATTCGACAGGAACCGACCGCCGAGGAAGTTCATGATGCCGGTGTAGTTGGTGATCTGGGCGAGCGAGGCGCGCAGCTCCGTCAGGTTCTTCTTGGCCCCCGCATCGACGCGCAGCGTATGCGGCCCGGGATTGTTGTCCGGATAGTCGAAGGGTTCGAACGGTACCTGCAGCAGGATCTCGTGGCCGTTTCGGCGCGCTTCCTGCATCCAGCGTTGCAGGCTGTTGCCGCTTGCCGCAAACGCCATGGTGATCTCGGGCGGCAGCACGCGCAGCGCGTTCTGCGTCCCGGTCTGGCTCAAGCCCAGTCCGCCGACGACCAGCGCGATGCGAATGCCGCGGGCGCCGGACCAGGGCCGGGCATATTGGTCCATCGGCCGCAGGCCGTCCGGCCCGGTGACCGGTAGGCGGCCTTCGGGCGTGTCTTCGAGCAGGGCGTCGTTCGGGAAGGTCGCCATGCGCGGGTCCTGCCCCCTGGTGCGGCCGACTTCGATGAAGGCTGGCCCCTTGCCGTCGCGCTGCTTGGGCGAGAATTTGGTGACGATCGAGCCGCTGTCCGTCAACGTCTCCTCGACATGAGCGCCGGAGAGGGCGCCGCTCGTCTGCGGCGTCTTCGGCTTACCGGCGTCTGCTTGTGTATCACCTGCCGGCTTCTCAGCCGGCTGCGTGGCATCGGCCACCACTTCGAGCTTGGGCTCGATCAGGCCGCTTGGCCTCAGCATGGACCACGCGGAGACGCCGATCAGCGCCACGACGCAGATTCCCAGAAGGATGCGGCCGAACGAAAAGACGGGTTTTTGCGATTTGGGCGTCTTGCGGTTTTGACCAAGAGGAGCGTTGAGATCTGTTCCCAAGAGGGCCTCTGTCGATCTGCGTTGCAAGGAAGGTTCAGGAATCGAAACCGCCGCCCGGCCGGAGCCAGGCGGCGAATGTCGTCATGCGATCCGCTTTGTCAGCGAATGTTTACTGTTTCAGCTCGGCTTTTTCCGGATTGGCCGGGAAGGCCGGGTCCGTCTTCTTGCCGCGCAAAAGGTCGAGCGCATAGTTCAGCTGCAGGTCATCCTTGGCTTCCGGCGGCACGTAGGCGACGGAGCCTGAGCCTTCTTCCGTTTCGCTCTGGCCCTGGATATGGCCGCGCAAGCTGGATTCGCTCGTCGTTTCGACCTTGCCGAGCAGTTCCGGCGGCAGCGGCTGTTCGACCTTGATATCCGGCGAAATGCCGGTGCCCTGGATCGACTTGCCGGACGGCGTGTAATAGAGCGCGGTGGTCAGACGCAGCGCGCCGGCATCGCCGAGCGGGATGATGGTCTGGACCGAGCCCTTGCCGAAGGAGCGCGTGCCGAGAACGGTGGCGCGCTTCAGGTCCTGCAGGGCGCCGGCGACGATTTCCGAGGCCGAAGCCGAACCGCCGTTGACAAGCACGATCACCGGCTTGCCATCCGTCAGGTCTCCGGCCGTCGCGTTGAAGCGGCGGGTCTCGTCAGGATTGCGGCCGCGGGTGGAGACCACCTCGCCGCGCTCCAGGAAGGCGTCGGAGACGTTGATTGCCTGGTCGAGCAGACCGCCCGGGTTGAGGCGCAGGTCGAGCACATAGCCCTTCAGCTTGTCGCCCGGAAGCTCGGCCTTGATCTTCTCGATGCCGGCCTTCAGGTCGTCATAGGTCTTTTCGGTGAAGGAAATCACGCGAAGATAACCGACGTCGCCTTCGGTACGGACCTTGACGGCGCGAACGGCGATGATGTCGCGAATGATCGTCAGTTCGATCGGCTTTTCGGCACCCTTGCGCAGGATGGTCAGCTTGATCGGCTTTCCGACGGCGCCGCGCATCTTGTCGACGGCTTCCTCAAGCTTGAGGCCGCGCACGTCCTGACCGTCGATCTTCGAAATGAAGTCGCCGGCAAGAACGCCTGCCTTGGCGGCCGGCGTGTCGTCGATCGGGCTCGTCACCTTGACGAGTTCGTCTTCCATCGTGACTTCGATGCCGAGACCGCCGAATTCACCCTTGGTCTGGGTGCGCATGTCTTCCGCATCGGTGGAATTCATGTAGCTGGAATGCGGATCCAGCGACGAGAGCATGCCATTGATGGCATTCTCGATCAGCTTGTCGTCCTGCGGCGGCGTCACATACTGGGCGCGGACCCGTTCGAACACATCGCCGAAGATCGATAGCTCGCGATAAGTGGACGGGTTGGCCGCGACGGCCGGGACGATGGAGGAATATACAACGCCCGTAGCCGCTGCACCCATGAGTGCCCCGACCAGAACAAGTGACGTTCTACGAATCATTGCGTGCCTTTCCGGTGTCTGCTGCGGTCCACCATGGTCGGGAATCAACCGGTTTTCCGTCTTTCCTGAATTCAATGTAAAGCGTTGGACGCTCTGTTTCCAGCGCCAAAGCGGTCGCGCTGGCCACTCTTTTGTTACCCATGGTGCCGAGCGGCTCGCCGGCGACGACGAATTGCCCCTGCTGCACCGCGACGCTCTCAAGCCCCGACAGGACGACATGATAGCCGTCACCGGGGTTGAGGATGATCATCTGGCCGTAGCTGCGAAACGTGCCGGCAAAGACGATCCAGCCATCGGATGGCGCTGTGACCAAGGCTCCCGCATTGGTCTCGAGCATCATGCCCTGAAGCGAATGCCCGGTGCCGTCGGCATCGCCGAACCGGCGCAGGATCGATCCGGCCACCGGAAATGCGAGCTTTTTCTGCAGGTCCGAAAATGCATATGCAGGCGCAATACGGTTTTTGTCGGGCGTAGCGCTGTTTGCAAGCTCCCGCGCCTCAGCCCGCTGTTCGTCCGACATGCGCCGGCGGTTTTCTTCCTCGGCCTTGGCGGCGGCGGCCGCATCGCGGACCGAGGCGATCTCGGTTTCGATCGAGCCGATCAGGCCTTCGAGGCTGGTGGCCTGGGCCGCAAGCTGCTCTGCCTTGCGGCGCTCGGCGACAAGTTCCGTGGCGCTGCGCTGCTTCAGTTTCTGTTTTTCAGCAATCAGCATGTTCATCCGCCGCTCTTCCTCGAGCCGCGATGCCATGTCGATACCAAGCGTTTGTTTTTGCTCCGTGATTTCCTTGCGCACGCCTGACAGGGCCTGGAGATCGGCCACGAGGTTTTCGGTCTCGTGCCGAATGCCGGGCACCACGGCGCCGAGCAGGATGGCGCTACGGACGGATCCGAGAGCATCCTCCGGGGTGACGAGAAGAGCGGGCGGCGGGTTGCGTCCCATCCGCTGCAGGGCGGCAAGCACCTCGGCCAGCACGCCGCGCCGCGCCCGCAGCGATGTGTGAACCGCGTCTTCCTTGGTGCGCAGCGTCGTCAATTTCTCTTCACCGTCGAGAATCTGCTGTTCCAGCGCCTTTCGCTTCTCGGCGGAACTGACGATTGCGGTTCGCAGCGATTCACTGGTTTTTTCCAGTTCCGCGATACCGGCTTCGAGTTCTGCGGCGCGGTCGTTCGAAAGGGTGATGGTCTTCGACAGGGCTTCCAGTTCGCTGCGCGTGCTGTCGCGCTTCAGGGCGAGATCGGCGGTTGGATCAGCCTGTGCCGGGGGCTGTGTTTGCGCTTCGCCGGCGGCAGCCTGCGGATTTCGGTCCGTCGTTTCGGCGGTCTGTGCGGCAGCCTCGGTGCTCAAAAGCAGGCCCGCGGCCAACAGGCCCGCGCGGAAACCCGGCCATCCGATGGTCACCGGCTGCCTCTCGTCCGTCCGCTTCGCCGCACCTGTCGTCATTCCGCCATTCACTGTCAGCCGTCTGTTTAGGGAAAACCCTACGCTGATTTGGCCATCGCCGCCAACAGCCATCCCCGGCAATTGCGGCATCTGCATGACGAAACCCATTGGATGGAAAGTCGCGATCCCTATGCGGACGCGCGCCATTCTTCCGGCGGACGTTCAGGCTCGGTCAAAACGGTCCGCAGCTGTTCGATCGCAAGTGCGGCGAACCCCGCCAGCAACTCGCGTTGGCTGTCGGAAAAGGCGATCCGTGCCGCCTGATCGGCAATGCACAGCGTCCCAACCACCGTTTCGGTTTCTGCGTCGATCAGCGGTGCGCCGGCATAGAAGCGGATGCCGGGTTCTCCCGTGACCAGCGGGTTGGCTGCAAAACGGATATCGCGATGGGTGTCAAGCACGACGAGGGTTTCCGTGCCGGAAAGCGCATGGGCGCAGAAGGAGATATTGCGGGACGTTTCGTCGCCTGCAATGCCTGTCTTGCCGACAAAGCGCTGGTGAGTTGCGTCGATCAGCGTGATGAAAGCCGTGCCGGTGCCGAAGGATTGGGCGGCCATATGGCTTATCCGGTCGAGACCCGATCTGGCCTCGGGGGTGAGGCGAGCAAGGATGGTCTCTGTCCGGGCAAGGCGGATAGCCTCGTTTGCCGGAACAGGTGCTGCGATGCCGCCTTGCATGGCGGCATGCGTCACGACGCGGTTGCGGCCGCTGCGCTTGGCGGCATAGAGTGCCTCGTCTGCTGCGGCAAGCAGTCCGGCCGGCGTCATCGGCGATTGTGCGGCGAGCGCATTGGTGGCGGTGCCAAGGCTTGCCGTGACATAGCCGGTGTGGCTGCGCTCATGGGCAATAGCGAGGCCCTCGATTGCGGCACGGATCTGCTCTGCGATGGTTTCAGCGCGTTCCGGATCGGTATGCGGAAGAATGACCGATATTTCTTCGCCGCCGTAGCGCGCCACAACATCGGTCGCGCGTTTCAGATGGGACTGGATCGTCCTTGCGATCAATCGCAAACAGTCGTCGCCGGCCTGATGGCCATAGAGATCGTTGAAGAGCTTGAACCGGTCCACGTCAATCATGATGATGGACAGCGGTTCGTTCGATTTTCTCGCCTTGGCGAATTCGTTTTCCAGCGTCGTGTCGAACCGGCGGCGGTTGTAGAGGCCGGTGAGGCCGTCGACATGGGCGAGCGTCCGGTAGCGTTGCTCGTTGTTCCGCCGCTGGCGCAACTCCAGCCCGAGCATGATCGAAAGGCCCGCGACGCAACCAGCCAGCAGGGCAAAGGCGATGCCGGTCGTCAGAGCCAGCCGGTTCCAGCCGGCGTAGATCTCCTCGACCGAAAGACCGACGGCAACGATTAGCGGCAGGCCGTCGATATGGCTGGCGCTGTAAAGACGCTCGACATTATCAACGGCAGAGACGGTCGTGAAAGGTTCTTGTGTCTTTGCCAACTGCCAGAACATCGGCGTGGTGACATAGCTCTTGCCGACGGTGCCCCGAATATCCGGCGCGCGCAGCAGAAGGTTGCCGTTTGTCGAATAGAGGCTCAGCGCGCCCTTCTCTCCGATCTCCAGCGATTGGAACAGGGCTGAAAATCCGGAAAGTTCGAGAGAGAATGCGACGACACCGGCAAAACGGCCGTCCCGATCCTGAAGGCGGCGGCTGAGAATGACGACGATCTCCTTGAGAGGGGAGTATGTCACGGACCTGGCCGTAAACAGCATATCGTTGCGGGCACGTTCCTGGGTGTAGAAGAACGGCTCGTTGGCAAAATTCGTGCGTGTCCGCGGGCTGGTCTCCGAACCCATGACCAGATCGCCGCGCTTGTCGAAAATATAGATTTCGCCAAGTCCGCGCTGCGTTGCCGAACCGCCGAGCAGTGCTCGCCGCTTCTGCTGGTCGAAACGGAAATCCGGATTGGTGCGGATCATTTCACGCGCCGAAAGGAGGGCCAGATCCGCCCGGCGGAAGGACTGCAGAATATCGCGGCGGATGGATTCGTCCAAATTGCGTGCGGCAACTCCTGCCTGCTTCCAGTCCTGACGGCGCTGATCCATCAGCAAGGAGGCAAAAAGCGCGGTGAACCCGGCAAGAATGGTCAACAGCACCACAGCCCAAAGGAAACCGAGCGTCCGGCGCCCGTCACCCGCGTGCCGTCGAGGCAGCAGTTCCAAGAGGCTTTTCAAGGTGCAGTCGTCCTTCCGGCGGGCTGATCGTTTTATGAAAAACATGCCGCAACCGGCATATGCCGAAGGATGATAGGACGCACCGATTAATGGCTGATTACGTTGCTCACGCGTTCCGTTCCGATTAGGCGCGGAAGGGGCGTATCCGTCGAGCATTATTTGATAAATCGAGGGCCTACGCTTTGGAGGCAGGTCGGCTAAACCCTGTGATAGGGATGACCGGAAAGAATGGTGACGGCGCGGTAGAGCTGCTCGGCGATCAGGATGCGCACCAGCTGGTGCGGCCAGGTCATCTTGCCGAGGCAGATGACGGCGTCCGCCTTGCCGTGCAGCGAGGGGTCAAGCCCGTCTGCACCGCCGATCGCCAGCATCAGGTCGCGTTTGCCGCTGTCGCGGAACGAGCCGATGAGGGAGGCGAAACCTTCCGAATCCAGCGCCTTGCCGCGCTCGTCGAGCAGGATCAGAAGGCTGGCATCGGGCAGGGATTTTTCGAGTAAGGCCGCTTCTTCGCGCTTGCGGGTATCGGCGCTCGAGGCACGGCTCTCGGGGACTTCCGTCACCCGGGACAGTTCGAGACCGATCGCGGGGCCTGCCTTGGAAAATCGGTCGAGATAGCGCGCCGCAAGATCCTTCTCCGGGCCGGCCTTGAGACGCCCGACGGCAAAAAGACCAACCCGCATGTCATTTCCTCGATGTTCCTACGACTGCCGGCATGAATGGGGGCCATGGCATGAGGCGCATTCGATCCGGTCCGGCGAAACGCCGGTGTTGCAGTCCCGTTCTGTGGTGGCCGCAATCAGGTCGGTTCACCCGCGCGACCGTCACAGGATCCAAATTTGACACTTTACATCCGCGGCGTCGTCAGGGACGCCCAGAGCCTAGTGCAATGTGCCGTCTTCCATGTCCGGCGCGGCCCACATCTTCTCGATGTTGTAGAACTCGCGGATTTCCGGACGGAACACGTGAATGATGACGTCGCCGCCATCGATCAGCACCCAGTCACCGGTTTCCAGGCCTTCGACCTTGGCATTGCCATAGCCTGCGTCCTTGAGATCGGTGGTGAGGTGATCGGCGATCGCCATGACATGCCTGCTCGACCGCCCGGAGACAACGACCATGTAGTCTCCCAGCGCCGATTTGCCGGCAATGTTGATGGTGACAATATCTTCTGCTTTCGAGTCCTCGAGGCTGCCGAGAACCAGGTGAAGAGCACGGGCAGCGGCTTCGTCGCTGCGATCCGGGCTTTGCGGGAAAATGCGTGTGACATTTCCCTTCGCGTGTACTGTTGTCAGGGTCTTTCCTTTCCAGTTGAACAGAACAGGCACTACGATTCGGTTGTCGGCCGAACCGCTACACTAAATGTAGGCACCAATGCCTTACGGTTTCAAGACATGAGAAATAAATCACGCTTAATCATTGTTCATGACTTTGGCGTAGCGCGGTCGAACTGAGCGGCGAGCGCGGCCCGTGGATGAAGGTCCAGGCAGGCGCCTTGCGCCAGGCAAGGCTTGCGGCATGGGCTTCGTCGATGCGCGCATAGTCGAAAGTCTTCGCCATCTTCGAGGACAGATAGGACAATGTGTCGCCCGGGCGGTCGATGACGGCGATCGGAAAGGTGCGGGCGATTTTCTGCCAGTCCTGCCAGAAATGGAAACTCTTCAGGTTGTCGGCGCCCATGATCCAGACGAATCGGATGTCGCGGTTGCGCTCGCGGATCTTTTCCAGCGTGCGCGCCGTATAGCTCTGCCCAAGCGATTGCTCGAACGCGGTTACCTTGATGCGCGGATCGGCAGCGATAGTCTCGCTGAGCTTGATCCGTTCCGCCAGGGGCGCGAGATGGTTGCGGTTCTTCAGGGGGTTGCCGGGTGTCACCATCCACCAGAGCTGGTCGAGGCCAAGGCGGCGCAGGGCGATGTCGGCAACCAGTACATGGCCGTCATGCGGCGGATTGAAGGAGCCGCCGAACAGGCCGACCGTCATGCCGCTCTCGACATGGGGCATCTTGAGGTAGAACGGATCGACGTCGCCTGGATGCACCTTACGGCCGGACCTGACCGGTGCCGCGCACCCTGTATTTGAACGAGGTCAACTGCTCGACGCCGACGGGGCCGCGCGCATGCATCTTGCCGGTGGCGATGCCGATCTCGCCGCCCATGCCGAACTCGCCGCCATCGGCAAACTGGGTCGAGGCGTTGTGCAGGAGAATGGCGGAATCGACTTCGGCGAAGAAGCGTTCGACCACGGCCGGATCCTCCGCAATCACCGCTTCCGTATGGGACGACGACCAGGTGGCGATATGATCGATCGCGCCGGCGATGCCGTCGACGAGGGTGACCGAGATGATCGAGTCGAGATATTCGGTCGCCCAGTCCTCCTCCGTTGCGGCGATCAGGCCCGGCACGATGGCGCGGATATCGTCGCTGGCGCGGACTTCGCAGCCGGCATCGCGAAGTGCTGCGATCAGCGGCACGACGAATTTGTCTTTCGCCTTGTGGTCGATCAGCAGCGTCTCGGCCGAGCCGCAAATGCCGGTGCGGCGCATCTTGGCGTTGACGACGATCTTCCTTGCCATGTCCAGATCGGCCGAAGCATCGACATAGACGTGGCAGAGGCCTTCGAGATGGGCAAAGACCGGCACGCGGGCCTCGTTCTGGACGCGGGCGACCAGGCTCTTGCCGCCGCGCGGAACGATGACGTCGATCGTGCCATTGAGGCCTGTCAGCATGGCGCCGACGGCGGAGCGGTCGGCGACCGGAACTATCTGGATCGCATGCTCTGGAAGTCCGGCGTCCTTCAGGCCCTGCACCAGGCAGGCATGGATAGCCTGCGATGAATGCAGGCTGTCCGACCCGCCGCGCAGGATGACGGCATTGCCTGCCTTGAGGCACAGCGCACCGGCATCCGCCGTGACATTCGGGCGGCTTTCATAAATGACGCCGATGACGCCGAGCGGCGTGCGGACGCGTTCGATATGCAGGCCGTTCGGGCGGTCCCATTCGGCAATGATGTCGCCGACGGGGTCGGGCAATTCGGCGATCGCGCGGATGGCGTTGGCCATGTCGAGAATGCGGCCTTCCGACAGGGTCAGTCGGTCGAGGAAGGAGGCGGCGACGCCGGTTTCGCGGGCATTGTCCAGATCGAGCGCGTTGGCGGCAAGGATTTCGTCCTTCCGGGCGACGATACTGCTTGCCATGCTGACGAGAGCGGCATGTTTGCGTTCGGCAGATGCGGTGGCGAGCGGCCGGCTGGCGGCGCGGGCTTGGCGGCCGATCACGGCCATCAGCTCCTGGATTTCCTTTTTCCTCACGTCGTCAAGCATGAGCGTCGCTCCTCATTGCATCCGTTTCCCGCTTGGCGGGCGCGGTCATCACCATGTCGTCGCGATGGACCATCGCGGCGCGGCCCGCATAGCCGAGAATAACGGCGATTTCCGCCGATTTCTTGCCGGCGATCTGGCGTGCCTCGTCGGCGTCGTAGCCTGCAAGCCCGCGGGCAATCTCGCGGCCTTCGGCACTGATGATGGCGATCGTGTCGCCGCGGCTGAAGGAGCCGGTCACCTGGCGAACGCCGGCCGGCAGCAGGCTCTTGCCGGACCGAAGCGCTGTTTCCGCACCCGCATCGATGGCAAGGCTGCCCGCCGGCAGCAGCTGTCCGGCAATCCATGTCTTTCGCGCCGTCACCGGCGAGCCGGATGGGGCAAACCAGGAGGAGCGGGCGCCTTGGCCGATCGCCGACAGCGGATGATCGACTTTTCCGGACGCAATGATCATGGCGCAACCGGCGCCGGTGGCGATCTTGCCGGCGTCGATCTTGGTGCGCATTCCGCCGCGCGACAGTTCGGAGGCGGCACCGCCGGCCATCGCTTCGATCTCCGGGGTGATTTCCGCGATGGTCTCAAGGAAGCGCGCATCGGGATCGAGATGCGGCGGAGCAGTGTAGAGCCCATCGATATCGGAGAGAAGCACAAGCAGATCGGCGCCGGTCATGGTCGCGACCCGCGCGGCCAGCCGATCGTTGTCGCCATAGCGGATTTCGGTGGTGGCGACGGTGTCGTTCTCGTTGATGATCGGCACGGCACCCATCTTGAGCAACTGGCTGATCGTCGCGCGGGCATTGAGATAACGGCGGCGCTCTTCGGTATCGCCGAGCGTCAAAAGGATCTGGCCCGCGACGATCTCGTCGGTCGAAAGGCTTTCCGACCAGGCGCGGGCAAGCGCGATCTGGCCGACGGCTGCGGCTGCCTGACTTTCCTCGAGCTTCAGCACGCCGGGGGCGAGGTCGAGCACCGACCGGCCGAGCGCGATGGCGCCGGAGGAAACGACGAGAATGTCGACGCCCTTGGCTCTCAAAGCGGCGATATCGGCGCACATGGCGTTCAGCCATTGTTTCTTCAGGCCGGTCTTGCGATCGACAAGCAAGGCCGAGCCGATCTTGATCACAATCCGGCGGTATTTTTCCAGCGGTTTGCGTTGTGACGCCATGTCAGTCTTCGTCCACCTGGGGCTGTGCGGCTACGATGATGTCGCGCAGGCCCCGCAGCGTCTCGGTCATGCCGGTGCCGACGACGGCCGATAGCAACAATGGGGTCTGGCCGCTGGCCTTGGCCAATGCCTTCTGTTTCTTTTTCAGTTCCGTCGGGTCGAGCACGTCGATCTGCGACAGAGCGACGATCTCCGGCTTGTCCAGCAACTCGCCGCCATAGGCTTCAAGCTCGTGCTTCACCGTCTTGTAGGCCTTGGCGACATCCTCTTCCTGCGCGGAGACGAGGTGCAGCAGCACGCGGGTGCGCTCGACATGCCCCAAGAACCGGTCACCGAGGCCGACGCCGTCATGCGCGCCTTCAATCAGGCCGGGAATATCGGCAAGGATGAATTCCCGGCCGTCGATGGTGGCGACACCGAGGTTGGGGTGCAGCGTCGTGAAAGGATAGTTGGCGATCTTCGGGCGCGCCCGCGTGACCGTTGCAAGGAAAGTCGACTTGCCGGCATTAGGCAGGCCCACGAGACCGGCATCGGCGATCAGCTTCAGTCGCAGCCAGATGGTCTTTTCCTCGCCTTCTAGACCAGGATTGGCCCAGTTGGGGGCCTGGTTGGTCGAGGATTTGAAATGGGTGTTGCCGAAGCCGCCGTTGCCGCCGGCCGCGAGGCGAAAGCGCTGGCCTTCGGCGATCATATCGACAATCATCGTTTCCGAATCTTCCTCGAAAATCTGCGTGCCGACCGGTACCTTCAGCGTCACATCGGCGCCGCCGGCGCCCGTGCGGTTGCGGCCCATGCCATGAATGCCAGTGCCGCCCTTGAAATGCTGCTGGAAGCGGAAGTCGATCAGCGTGTTGAGGCCGTTGACGGCCTCCACCCAGACATCGCCGCCACGGCCGCCGTCACCGCCGTCCGGACCGCCGAATTCGATGAATTTCTCGCGCCGGAACGACACAGCGCCAGCACCGCCGTCGCCGGACCGGATATAGACTTTTGCTTCGTCGAGAAATTTCATCGCACTGCCATCTGTTGTGTGTATTTGCCTGCTTAGGATTTGCGCCATCGATATAGGCGCTGACCCCGCAGGTCAAAGAATATCGTCAACATTTTGAGCCGCAGCGCCCGCCATGGCGTCGATCTTCGAGAATGTTTCCATCTCTCGGATCGTTTCTTCTCTCCGAAAGACAATATCGCGGTTCCACCGATCAAGCGGCCGGCTCGCGCAGTGCGACCGGATACTTGGACGAAAGAACCATGCCTAAAAAACCACCCTGCCATGCACGGCCGGTCAAATATCAGGCAGATGCAGGGATCACTATCCCGGAAAATCTGATTTTTTAAAGCTGGCACAAGTCTTGCTGTCCTTGCTTGTATGCAAGATCGCCCCGCCACGACCACACTCCAGAACACCATCGAAGAAGCCATCGTTTCGGGGATTCTCAGCGCCCGGATCAGGCCCGGCACCCGGCTCAGCGAAAATCAGCTTGCCGGCCTTTTCGGGGTTTCCCGCACCCGCGTGCGCGAGGCGATGATGCGCCTGGAGGCGCGCTGCATCGTTCATGTCAGCCCGCGTCGCGGCTGGTTTGTCGTTGAGCCCTCGGCGGAAGAGGCAATGATGGTCTATGGCGCACGACGCGTCATCGAAGCCGGCTTGTTGCGCAGCATGCAGGTCCTGAGCGATGCGGGCCGTGCGGCGATCCGGGGGCATCTGGCAGAGGAGAAGGCGGCCATGGACGCCGGCGACCGCCAGCGCCTGACCTGCCTGATGGGCGATTTTCATATCCGTATCGCCGAACTCGCCGGAAACCCGGTCCTCACCGAAATACTCCGCGACCTGACCGCGCGGACTATCCTCATCTCGATGCTCTATCAATCCGACTTTCACGCCCTGCAGTCGCATCTCGGCCATCGCCGGATCGCCGACGCGATGGAAAGCGGCGATTTTGCAAAGGCGGCCGAGCTGTCGGTCGAGCATCTCGACGAGGTGGAAACGGGGCTGGATCTGACACAGCGCCCCGATCCGCTTTCGGAGCTTCGCAGCTCCCTTTCCCTTCCTCCCAGGAGCGTCCCGTCACCCGATGGCGGCACGAAGACCAAGTCCACCACCACAAAAGGAGAATGATCAGAATGTTTGCCAGAAAGCTATTTGTCGCCGCCGCCCTGTTCGCCGGCACGCTCGGCCTTGCCTCGGTATCGCATGCCGATGCCTTGAGCGACATTACCGCCCGGGGTACGCTGCGCGTGGCAGTACCGCAGGACTTTCCTCCCTTCGGCAGCGTTGGCACCGATATGGCGCCGATGGGCTACGACATCGATATGGCCAATCTCATCGCCGAAAAACTCGGCGTGAAGACGGAACTCGTCCCCGTCACCAGCGCCAACCGCATCCCCTATCTGCAGACCAACAAGGTCGATCTCGTCATCTCCAGCCTGGGCAAGAATGCCGAGCGGGAGGCGGTCATCGACTTCACCACCGCCTATGCGCCGTTCTTCAACGGTGTTTTCGCGCCTGCCGACGTTGCGGTCGCCAAGGCCGAGGACCTGTCCGGCAAGGTCGTCGGCGTGACCCGCGGTGCCGTCGAGGATCTGGAACTCACCAAGATCGCGCCGGCCGATCTTACCATCAAGCGTTATGAAGACAACAACGGCACGATTTCGGCCTTCCTGTCCGGTCAGGTGGAGCTTGTGGCGACCGGAAACGTCGTCGCGGCTGCTATCCTTGCCAAGAACCCGCCCAAGCGGCCCGAGCTGAAATTCCTGATCAAGAACTCTCCCTGCTACATCGGCCTCAACAAGAACGAGGCGGCACTGGCGGAAAAGGTCAACGCGATCATCGCTACCGCCAAGACGGACGGCACGCTGAACGCGATCGCTCAGAAATGGCTCGGAACGGATATTCCTACCGATCTCTGATCGTCGGCGACCTGTCATCCCGCAATTCAAGGCGGGATGACACCCTGGTCAAAAGAGAGGGAAACCGTCTTGAGCTACCATTTCGAATTCAACTGGCTGCTTCAGTACTATCCGCAGATCGTCAAGGGCATCGGGATAACGCTGCAATTGATCCTGATCGGTGCAGTGCTCGGTATTGCGCTCGGCATTGCCTGCGCCTGGGCGCGCGCGCTTGGGCCGGCTTGGCTGAAACCGTTCGTTGCGGCCTATGTGGAGCTTATCCGTAACACGCCGTTCCTGATCCAGCTATTCTTCATCTTCTTCGGCCTGCCGTCGCTCGGGCTGCAGCTTGGCGAACTGCAGGCGGCCAACATTGCCATGGTCGTTAATCTCGGCGCCTATAGCTGCGAGATCATCCGGGCAGGGATTCAATCGACGCCGAAGGGGCAGTTCGAAGCCGGAGCCAGCCTGGCGATGACGCCGTTCGAAACCTTCCGCCATGTCGTCCTCGTGCCGTCGCTCCAGCGGATCTGGCCGGCGCTGTCCTCCCAGGTGGTGATCGTCATGCTCGGTTCCTCGGTCGTCTCGCAGATCGCCGCAGAAGACCTGACATTCGCCGCCAATTTCATCCAGTCGCGCACCTTCCGCGCCTTCGAGGCCTACATGGTGTCCACAGCGATCTATCTCATCCTGGCGATCCTGCTGCGCCAGGTTTTAGGCGCCGTCGGCGGCTTCATCTTTCCGCGGAGGACGGCGCAATGACCGAATTCACCCTGTGGGACATCCTTCGAAACCTGCTGCTTGCCACGCGCTGGACGATCGTTCTCTCGCTCGTGTCCTTCGTCGGCGGCGGTGCCGTCGGCCTCCTTCTGCTGTTCCTGCGAATCAGCACCCGCAAGGCGATCCGGACCTTTGCCCGATGCTACATCGAGCTTTTTCAGGGAACGCCGCTCCTGATGCAGCTCTTCATCGCCTTCTTCGGTCTCGGCCTTTTCGGCATCGACGTACCGGCCTGGCTTGCGGCTGGCCTTGCGCTCATTCTCTGGACGGCGTCCTTCCTTGCCGAAATCTGGCGCGGATGCGTCGAAGCGATCGCGAAAGGGCAATGGGAAGCCTCGGCAAGCCTTGGAATGGGCCGGCTCCAGCAGATGCGCTACGTTATCCTGCCGCAGGCGATGAAGATCGCCGTTCCGCCGACGGTCGGGTTTTCGGTGCAGGTCATCAAGGGCACAGCTCTGACCTCGATCATCGGTTTCGTCGAGTTGTCGAAGGCCGGCACCGTCGTCACCAATGCGACTTTCCTGCCGTTCACGGTCTACGGCCTCGTCGCCCTCATCTATTTCGCGCTCTGCTGGCCCTTGTCCAAGAGCAGCCAGGTTCTCGAAAGGAAGCTCAATGTCGCTCATCGAAATCACTGAAGTCCGCAAGAGCTTCGGCCCGAACGAGGTGTTGAAGGGCATCAATCTCGACGTCGAGCCCGGCGAAGTCATTGCGATCATCGGCAAGAGCGGATCGGGAAAATCGACGCTGCTGCGCTGCATCAACGGGCTGGAAATGATCAGCGGCGGGTCGATTTCGGTCGCCGGAGCCCAGCTGCTCGATGATCAGCTGCATCTGAAGACGCTGCGGCTGAAGGTCGGGATGATCTTCCAGCAGTTCAATCTCTTCCCGCATCTGACGGTCGGCGGCAATGTCATCCTGTCGCAGACAGTGGTGAAGAAAACGGACGCAAAGGCTGCTGAAGCCATGGCCCGCAGGATGCTGGACCGCGTCGGCCTCGGCCACAAGTTCGATGCCTATCCGGACGAACTGTCCGGCGGGCAGCAGCAGCGCGTGGCGATCGCCCGGGCGCTGGCCATGGAGCCGATCGCGCTGCTCTGCGACGAGATCACCTCGGCTCTCGATCCGGAACTGGTGGCCGAAGTGCTTTCGGTCGTGCGGGAGCTTGCCGCCGAAGGCATGACGCTGCTGATGGTGACGCATGAAATGAAGTTCGCCCGCGACGTCTGCTCGCGCGTCGTCTTCATGCACCAGGGCCGCGTTCACGAGATCGGGCCGCCGGGCGAAGTGTTTTCCAACCCGCAGACGCCGGAGCTCAAACAGTTTCTCGGCGTCCATTGAGGGCAACGACGATGGCAAGAACCCCGCGGACGCTACAGCTTTCGCGGGGCTTGCTTGACCGGAAATCAAGGCTTGCGCAGATCGGCCGCCGTGATCCTGGTTTCGATATGGCTGACCATGCCGTTGCGGGCCAGCGCATAAATCTGGCTGCAGCCGGTGATCTCGAAGCCGAGTTTCTTCTGCAGCTTCAGCGAGCCCGCATTGTCGGCAAAGACGCCAGAATGCAGGACAGTGCTGGGCATGCGCCGGAAGAAGCGTTCCATCGCTGCATGGGTCGCTTCGCTGGCATAACCGCGACCCCAGTAGTAGCGGTTCAGCCAGTAGCCGAGATTCCACTGGCCGTGGCGAAGCTCGATGCCGACACAGCCGATATGGACATCGTCGCCGGTGGTGATCGCCAGCGTCCAGCCGGAAATCAGCCCCGAGCCCTGGCGGATGAGCCAGTCGAGCGCATCCTGCCGGTGATAGGGCACGGGCACGCGCGCCAGCATGCGCGAGACCTGATAGTCGCTGAGCGATCCGGCCACCGCGTCCGCATCGGTCAACCGGTGCGGGCGCAGGATCAGCCGGTCCGTTTCGATGACGGGGCAGGGGCCGGGGTCAGGACGAGCCGCGACCTTCGGCCGTTCGACAAGATGAGCGGTCATCTCAGACCTCCCCAACTGCGCAACGACATCCAGGTCTTGCGGTCGAGCCGGTACCACTCGACCGACATCATGCCGCCGAGCGCCAGGCTGTCGACCATGCCCGAGCCTTGGAACTGGAAGCCGCATTTCTGGATGACCCGCCGCGAGGCGACGTTCATGACCCGGCAGCGCGCATCGATCTGGTCGATGTCGCGGGTGCGGAAGGCCATGTCGGTCAGCGCCTGCGCTGCTTCGGTGGCATAACCCTTGTTCCAGTGCGGCTCGCCCAGCCAGTAGCCGAGCTCTGCCGTCTTGCCGTCGGGATGCGGCTCGATGCCACAACAACCCAAGAATACGCCACTATCCGCTTTGGTAATCGCATAGACGCACTTGCCAATCGCGCCCGTCTTCGTGCGGCGCACGAAATCCGCGGCATCGGCAACCGTGTACGGATGCGGCATGCGCGAAACCATGGTGGCGATATTGGCGTTGTTGGCAAGATGGGCAAGGGCGTCGATATCGTCTTCATGGGGCGCGCGCAAAACGAGCCTGGGCGATAACAATATCGGGCAATCGGTCCTTGACCGCTGAGGCCTCAGCCTCTCCTGAGAAGATTCCAGGGAATCTTCCCGGGGAGACCGCGATTGGCTCTCCCTCATCAATTCGCTCTGCATGGTCAGTCCTCCAAGACGTGAAAAAGGGGAGATCGGGCATTGCCCCATCTCCCCTTTTTATCTTGGTCTGAACCAGATGCGGTCAGCCGGGTCGATGAGACGCCGGCTGTTTTAGAGCGCTACCGGCTTATTCCGCTGCTTCGGCTTTCGGCATTACAGACACGTACACGCGGCCATTGGCCTTGGTACGGTAGTCCACGTTGCCCGCCGTAAGTGCAAAAATGGTGTGGTCCTTGCCGAGGCCGACATTGGCGCCCGGATGCCACTGGGTTCCGCGCTGACGCAGAATGATGTTGCCCGGAATGACGACTTCGCCGCCGAACTTCTTCACGCCGAGGCGCTTGGACTGCGAATCGCGACCGTTGCGCGAGGAACCGCCAGCTTTTTTGTGTGCCATGGGTGTTCTCCTTTAACCTTTGATCCGTTGTCTCAGTTTGCAGCTTCTGCGGCGGCGTCTTCAGACTTCTTGGAAGCCTTCTTCGCCTTCGCGCCGGCTACAGCAGCGATGTCCAGGATGCGGACGGTCGTGTTGTGCTGGCGGTGACCGCGGGTGCGCTTCGAGTTCTGGCGGCGACGCTTCTTGAAGGCGATGACCTTCTTGGCGCGGCCGTGTTCCACAACTTCGGCGCTGACAACGGCACCTTCGACAAACGGAGCACCGATGGTTGCATCGGCGCCGACGCCGACCATCAGGATCTCGGTGAATTCAATCTTGTCGCCTGCGGCGCCTTCCAATTTTTCAATCGTCAGAACGTCGTTGGCTGCCACGCGGTACTGTTTACCGCCGGTCTTGATGACTGCGAACATTTTTTATCCTTTCATGTTCGTTCCGGCTCTTCACTCGAGGCGAGGCCGTCTTTTTCTTCAGTCGGACATGACAAGGGCCTTTCGGCCTTGCCGGTGAACGGGCACAATAGACACCCCGCGCGGTGAGGACATGCCACACCACTTCAATTGCGCGGATTAATGGAAGCGCCGAAAACTGTCAAGGCGGCCGTCACGAATTCGTCAAATATTCCTTCATCCGCCCTCTTGTCATCCTACAAAACTGCCGCTATGAACCGCCTCGCGCTCAACGGCGCCGACCAGCATATCCGGAGAGGTGGCAGAGTGGTCGAACGCACCGCACTCGAAATGCGGCATACCTGCAAGGGTATCGTGGGTTCAAATCCCACCCTCTCCGCCATTGGCTGATCCATTCTCCGCCAATTTCCTGCAGGCTCTTGGGTTCTCTCGATAGGTAGCCATGCCCCTGGCGTGGATTTGATGCACGACCTCCCGGAAGGTCACGAAAGGTCAATGCGCGACCCTGTCATTGGGGATACCTGCTAAATTATTACGATTGACGTAAAAAGCAGCTTTCCCCGTTTCTGTCCTTTCCTGATCGTCGGGACGACGATCCGCGAGACCTTTCGCATGCGGGTCCGGTCTGCCACTCAAGATAGCGACAGGCGGCTGACTGTGTCGCGCAGCAGCGTCAGGGTTGCCTCGATATTCGGGTAGGAGCCTTCGTCGAGGCGTTGGATGTAGGGGCAGGTGAGGGCTGCGATCGTGTGGCCGTCGGGGGAGAGCACCGGCGCGCTGATGTCTTTTACCCCGACGATCTGGCCGCTGTCTCCGACGCGCCAGCCTGTCTCGCGCAAGGTCGCGAGCGCCGTCTCCGCGTCTCGGAGCGCTGCCAGTTTCTCAGGGTTTCGCGCCCATCGCTCTTCCAGCGCCTCGCGCTCCTCGCTCGACTGGAAGGCAAGCAGCGTCAGGCCGGAACCGGAGCCGATGAGATCGACGCGGGCGCCGATGCGGATGCCGAACTCCCAGTTTCCCGGCGGACTGGCATGGGCGACGACCGTGGCCGCATCGCGATCCGGCGCCACCAGATGGCAGGATTGGCCGGCGGTGCGGCAGAGCTCGTCCATCAGGGGCAGGGCACGCGCGACCAGCCGGCGCACGGGCGGGTGGCGATGCGCGAGCACGAACAATTTCATGCTGAGCGAATAGCGGTCGCCCTCGCGCGAGCGATTGACGTAGTCGCGGACGACCAGTCGCTCGAGCATCCGGTAGACCTCTCCGGGCGAGCGCCCCATCGCCTTGACGATTTCCGCGCGGGTCAGGCCGCCGGGTTCGCCCGACAGAAGCTCGAGGATATCGAGCCCCTTGTCCAGGGCCGGAGCCCGGTAAAGCTCCTCCTTGGCTGGGGTTTCCACGGCCGGTTTCGGTGTCTTGAGCATATCGGCGCCCCTTTCTCCCTCTCTTTTAGTCACCTCGACAAAACAGTTGCAATCGGTTTATTTGCGAATAGTATGTTTATATATGAGCCGTTGCAACGGCTTGGGGGAGCTTGGAGGAGAGCCGCCATGAGAGTTGAGGGAAGCCGTATTCTTGTGACGGCCGCCGGCCAAGGCATGGGCCGGGCGAGCGCGCTGGCACTTGCTGCCGAGGGCGCCACGGTCATTGCCACCGATATCAACGAGGGCGCGCTTTCGGAGCTGGTTCGGGCAAACGGGGCGATCGATGCCCGGCGCCTCGACGTCACCGATCAGGCTGCGATCGATGCCCTGGCGCGCGACGTCGGTCGGCTCGACGGCCTCTTCAATTGCGCCGGCTTCGTCCACAACGGAACGATCCTCGACTGCCGCGAAAAAGACTGGGATTTCTCCTTCGACCTCAACGTGAAATCCATGTACCGCATGATCGGCGCCTTCCTGCCCGCCATGCTCGATCGTTGCGAGGAGCGCGGCACGGCCGCCATTCTCAACATGGCGTCGATGGCCTCCTCCATCAAAGGGTTTCCCAACCGCTTCGTCTACGGCACCACTAAGGCGGCGGTCATCGGCCTGACCAAGGCAATTGCCGCCGATTTCGTCAGAACCGGGCTTCGCTGCAATGCCGTGTGCCCCGGCACGGTCGATACGCCGTCCTTGCGCGACCGCATTGCGTCAGCCGCCGATCCGGTCCAGGCCGAGAAGGATTTCATCGCCCGCCAACCCATGGGCCGGCTTGCCGACGTCGACGACATCACGCCGATGGTCATTTATCTCTTGTCGGCGGAATCACGCATGGTCACGGGGCAGGCCTTTTCCGTGGACGGCGGAGTGACCATCTGATGTGGCGGATACGCATGGCTGGTTTCGCCCCCTGTGGCGATCGCCTGGGCCGCTGTCGGCCGGATGGCGGGACCGTGCTGTCTTACGGCAAGCGTGTTGTCGCCAGACACCCAAAAGCGGGAGGACGCGCATGACCTTGCTCGTTTCCATGAGCGGCGTCGAGAAGCGCTTTCCCGGCATCCATGCGCTGAAGCAGGCCCGGTTCGAGCTCAAGGCTGGCGAGGTTCATGCGCTGATGGGCGAGAACGGCGCCGGGAAATCCACGCTGATGAAAATCCTGTCCGGCATCTACCGGCCGGACGAGGGCGACATCCTGATCGAGGGCGCCCGCGCGGAGCATCTGACGCCCCGTTCGGCGCTGGCGCTCGGCATCGGCATCATTCATCAGGAACTCAGCCTGATGCCGGATCTGACGGCTGCGCAGAACATTTTCATCGGGCGCGAGCCGCGCAAGGCCGGCGGTTTCATTCTCGACGAGGCAGCGCTGAACCGCCAGGCGGCGGACATCTTCGAGACGATGCACCTCAAGCTTGACCCGCGCACACCAGTCGGCGAGCTGACGATCGCCCGCCAGCAGATGGTCGAGATTGCCAAGGCGCTCTCCTATCGCTCCCGCGTCCTCATCATGGACGAGCCGACGGCCGCACTCAACGACGCCGAGATCGCCGATCTTTTCACGATCATAGAGCGGCTGAAAGCCGAGGGCCGTGGCATCGTCTACATCTCCCACAAAATGGACGAGCTGAAACGCATTGCCGACCGCGTGACGGTGATGCGCGACGGCGAGTATGTCGCGACCGTCCCCGCTGCCGAGACCCCGGTCACGACGATCATATCGATGATGGTCGGCCGCAAGCTCGAAGAGGAGAAGGTTGTCGTTCCCGATCTTTCCTCTGCCCCGGTAGCGCTCGAGGTGCGTGGCCTTTCGCGCGGCCGGCAGATCCGCGATGTCAGTTTCTCGATCCGGCGCGGTGAAATTCTCGGCTTTGCCGGCCTGATGGGCGCGGGGCGCACCGAGGTGGCGCGGGCGATCTTCGGTGCCGATCCGCTGGAGGCCGGAGAGATCCATGTCCACGGACGCAAGATGGCGATCTCGTCGCCCCGCGACGCCGTCAGGGCAGGGATCGGCTATCTCTCCGAGGACCGCAAGCATTTCGGTCTCGCGACCGGTCTCGACGTGCGCAACAACATCGCGCTCGCTAGCCTCAGCCGCTTTGTCCGGGGCGGGATCGTCGACGACCAGTCCATGCGGCGAACCGCCATCGGCTATATCAGCCAGCTTGCAATCAAGACGCCGTCGGACACGCAGGAGGCTCGCCTCCTGTCGGGTGGGAACCAGCAGAAGGTGGTCATTGCCAAGTGGCTCCTGCGCGATTGCGACATCCTCATTTTCGACGAGCCGACACGCGGCATCGATGTCGGGGCAAAGAGCGAGATCTACAAGCTGATGACCGGACTGGCGGCAGAGGGCCGGGCGATCATCGTCATCTCCTCCGAGTTGCCGGAAATTCTCAGGCTCTCTCACCGTATCGCCGTCATGTGCGAGGGCCGGCTCACCGGCTTCCTGCCGGCCGGCGCGCCGCAGGAAGAGATCATGAGGCTCGCCACAGCGCGGCAGGCTCCGCCGGCCGGCGAGCCATCATATGCAGACGGGTCAGGGAGATTGATGTGAACACCACCGTTTCGACACTCGGGTTTCTGCCCGCACTGCGCCAGTCCGGCACGGCGCACAAGCTGCTTGCCTTTGCGAGCCTTATGGTGCTCGTGGCGGGCTTCAGCGTCGCCTCGCCGAATTTCCTGCAGACCAGCAACATCTTGGCCATTCTCCAGGCGACGTCGGTCAACGGGGTGCTGGCCATCGCTGCCACGCTGGTCATCATCACCGGCGGGATCGACCTTTCGGTCGGTACGTTGATGACCTTCTGCGCCGTTATTGCCGGCGTGGTTCTCACCTTTCTCGGCCTGCCGCTGCTCCTTGGCGTCGCCGGCGCCATACTGGCCGGTGCGGCTTGCGGTGCTGTCTCGGGCACCTTTGTCGCCCGCTTCCGGATTCCGCCATTCATTGCCACGCTCGGCATGATGCTGATCCTGAAAGGCCTGTCGCTCGTCATTTCAGGCACCCGGCCGATCTATTTCAACGACACGCCGGGGTTCACCGATATCGCCCAAGGCTCGCTCATCGGCCGCATCCTGCCGGCGGCCCCCGTGCCGAACGGCGTGCTGATCCTTTTTCTCGTCGCCATCGCAGCGAGCTTCGTTCTGGCGAAGACGCCGCTTGGCCGCTACGCCTTCGCGCTCGGGAGCAATGAGGAGGCCGCGCGGCTGTCGGGCGTCAATACGGCCGGCTGGAAGGTGGTGATCTACTCCCTTTCGGGCGCCATCTGCGGCATTGCCGGGATCCTGATTGCATCGCGCCTGAACTCCGCCCAGCCGGCACTCGGCCAGGGCTACGAGCTCGACGCCATCGCCGCTGTCGTCATCGGCGGAACCTCGCTGTCGGGCGGCAAGGGCACCATCATCGGCACGCTGATCGGCGCACTCGTGATGAGCGTGCTTGCCAACGGGCTTCGTATTCTGTCGGTCGCGCAGGAGTGGCAGACGGTCGTAACCGGGGGGATCATCATCCTTGCGGTCTATGTGGACATGCTGCGCCGGCGCTAGCCGGCGGGCGACGGAGCACGCGGACGTCCAATTGACGTCCCGACGCAGACTGAAACCGAACAATATTTTCCAATCTTGAGGAGGACATGGAATGTTGAACAAACGCACGTTGCTTGGCGCCGTCGGCGCGCTCGCTCTCTTTGCCGCGGCCGGGGGAGTGGCCCGAGCCGAGGAAGTTTATATCCCGCTTATCTCCAAGGGCTTCCAGCACCAGTTCTGGCAGGCCGTGAAGGCCGGCGCCGACAAGGCGGCAGCCGAGCTCGGAGTCACCGTCACCTTCGAAGGACCCGACACGGAAGCCCAGGTCGATCGCCAGATCGACATGCTTGCCGCAGCACTTGCCAAGAAACCGGTCGCGATCGGCTTTGCAGCGCTCGACAGCCAGGCATCCATCCCGCTTCTGCAGCAGGCCAAGGATGCGGGCATTCCCGTCGTCGCCTTCGACTCGGGCGTGGATTCCGACATTCCGGTCGCGACGGCCGCCACTGACAATAGCGCTGCTGCCGGCATGGCTGCCGACAAGATGGCGGAGCTGATCGGTGGCGAGGGCAAGGTCGCTCTCGTGGTGCACGACCAGACCAGCCGCACCGGCGTCGACCGCCGCGACGGCTTCGTCAATCGCATCAAGGAGAAATATCCGAAGGTCGAGATCGTCACGATCCAGTATGGCGGCGGCGATCACCTGCAATCGACCGAGATCACCAAGTCGATCCTGCAGGCCAATCCGGACCTGAAAGGCATCTTCGGGGCGAACGAGGGTTCGGCCATAGGCGTCGCCAACGGTGCGCGCGAACTCGGCCGCACGCTCGTCATCATCGGCTACGATTCGGGCGCCCAGCAGAAGCAGGCGATCCGCGATGGTCTGATTGCCGGCGCCATCACCCAGAACCCGGTCGGCATCGGCTACGAGACGGTCAAGGCGGCGCTCGCCGCATCGAAGGGCGAAAAGGTCGAGAAGAGCATCGATACCGGCTTCTACTACTACGACAAGACCAACATCGACGATCCGAAGATCGCCGCTGTCCTCTACGATTGATCCATGACCCCCGGTCGAACCCGCATCTCCGGTGCGGGTTCGATTTCCAAGCATCCAAGGAACCTGCCCATGAAACTTCTCCGCTACGGTTTGCCAGGTGTCGAAAAACCCGGCCTGCTCGACGACGAAGGACGCGTCCGCGACCTGTCCGCGGTCATCGATGATCTGGCAGGCGATATCCTGACGCCGGAGGGCCTTGGCCGCCTCGCTGCACTCGACCCGGCCAGCCTGCCGCTGGTGGACGGCGTGCCGCAACAGGACCTGAGGCTTGGGCCTTGCGTCGGGCGCGTGGGCAAGTTCATCTGCATCGGCCTCAACTATGCCGACCATGCCGCGGAATCCGGCATGGACATACCGGCCGAACCGGTCGTGTTCAGCAAATGGACCAGCGCCATCGTCGGGCCGGACGACGACGTGGAAATTCCGCGCGGCTCGGTAAAGACTGATTGGGAAGTCGAGCTCGGCGTGGTGATCGGCAAGGCCGGGCGCTATATCGACGAGGCAGATGCGATGGATCATGTTGCCGGCTACTGCGTGATCAACGACGTGTCCGAGCGCGAATATCAGATCGAGCGCGGTGGTACCTGGGACAAGGGCAAGGGCTGCGATACCTTCGGTCCGCTCGGTCCATGGCTGGTGACCGCGGACGAGGTGGCCGATCCGCAGAATCTCAGGCTCTGGCTGGAGGTCGATGGCCACCGCTACCAGGACGGCAACACCAGGACGATGGTCTTCACCGTGCGCGAGATTGTCTCCTACCTCTCGCGTTTCATGAGCCTGCAGCCCGGCGACGTCATCTCCACCGGCACGCCGCCCGGCGTCGGGCTCGGCCAGAAACCGCCGGTCTATCTCAAGCCCGGCCAGACGATGAAACTTGGCATCGAGGGGCTTGGTGAACAGCGCCAGCGCGTCGCCGCCTGACCTTCAAAATCATCACGATCGGACATCCGCCATGACGAAAATCGTCGATATGCAGGTTCTCGACCTGCGGTTCCCCACTTCCCAGCATCTTGACGGTTCGGACGCCATGAACCCCGACCCGGATTATTCCGCGGCTTACGTGATCCTCACGACCGACCGGGAAGGCATGGAGGGGCACGGGCTCACCTTTACCATCGGGCGCGGCAACGAGATCTGCTGCGCGGCGATATCCGCCATGCGCCACCTCGTCATCGGGCTGGACATGGACTGGGTGAAGGCGGATATGGGCCGTTTCTGGCGGCACGTCACCTCCGACAGCCAGCTGCGGTGGATCGGTCCCGACAAGGGTGCCATTCATCTGGCGACCGGCGCTGTCGTCAATGCGGTCTGGGATCTCTACGCCAAGCTCGAAGGCAAGCCGGTCTGGAGGCTAGTGGCCGATATGAGCCCGGAGGAATTCGTCCGGTCGGTCGATTTCCGTTACATCACCGACTGCATCACGCCGGACGAAGCGCTGGCGATGCTGAAGCGCAATGCCGATGGAAAAGCGGAGCGCATCGCCACCCTCGAGAGCGAAGGCTACCCTTGCTATACGACTTCGGCCGGCTGGCTCGGCTATGATGACGAGAAGCTCAGGCGTCTCGCCAAGGAGGCCGTCGATGCCGGCTTCAATTACATCAAGCTGAAGGTCGGCCGCGACCGCGCCGATGACATTCGTCGCCTTCGGGTTGCCCGCGAAGCCATAGGCCCGGACCGCAACCTGATGATCGACGCCAACCAGGTCTGGGAAGTCAACGAGGCGATCGACTGGGTGAAGGATCTTGCTTTCGCCAAACCCTGGTTCATTGAAGAGCCGACGAGCCCCGACGATATCGAGGGACACGCGAAGATCCGCGCCAGTGTCGCGCCGGTGAAGGTCGCGACCGGCGAGATGTGCCAGAACAGAATTGTCTTCAAGCAGCTCATCATGCGCGGAGCAATCGATGTGGTGCAGATCGACGCCTGCCGGCTCGGCGGGGTCAACGAGGTTCTGGCCGTGTTGTTGATGGCGGCCAAATATGAACTGCCCGTGTGCCCGCATGCCGGTGGCGTCGGCCTGTGCGAATATGTTCAGCACCTGTCGATGATCGACTATGTCTGCGTGTCCGGTACGCGCGAAGGCCGGGTCATCGAATATGTAGACCACCTGCATGAGCATTTTGAATATCCCTGCGATATCCGGGGTGCCGCCTATATGCCGCCGAAGGCACCGGGCTTCTCCATCGAGATGAAGCCCGCGTCGCGCGAGACCTATCGGTTCAGGGGATGATGCGATGGATCTCGGCCTGAAGGGCAAGGTGATGGTCGTCACTGGCGGCGGCTCCGGCATCGGCGGGGCGATCTCACTGGCGTTCGCGGAGGAGGGGGCGATCCCCGTCATCGTCGCGCGCAGCCCGCTGACGCCGGATTTCGAACGGGAGCTGAAGGCTCTTTGCCCAAGTGCACTGTTTGTAAAGGCGGATCTCGCCGACGACGCGGCCTGCGAAAACGCCGTGCGCAAAACGCGCGATGCTTTCGGTCGCATCGACGGGCTCGTCAACAATGCCGGCGCCAACGACGGGGTTTCGCTGACGGCAGGATCCGTGGAGTTCCGCGCCTCGCTGGAGCGCAATCTCATTCATTATTACACGCTTGCCCACCTTTGCCTGCCGGCTCTGAAAGCGGCGAAGGGCTCGATCGTCAACATCTCCTCGAAAACCGCGCTGACGGGACAGGGCGATACTTCCGGCTATACGGCCGCCAAGGGTGCGCAATTGTCTCTGACGCGCGAATGGGCCGCATCGCTTCGCGATGACGGGGTACGCGTCAACGCGGTCATTCCGGCCGAGGTGATGACGCCGCTCTATGACAAATGGCTGAAGAGCTTCGACAACCCCGCTGAAAAGCTGGCGGAAATCACCCGCCGTATCCCGCTCGGCAAGCGCATGACGACGGCGCGGGAAATCGCTGATACCGTGGTCTTCGCCTCGTCACCCCGCGCCAGCCACACGACGGGGCAATGGCTGTTCGTCGACGGCGGCTATACGCATCTCGATCGCGCGCTGACTTAGAGCGGCGACTTGGGGCGGCTCCGGTCGTTCCACCGATTTCCCGTCCTGGCGCTCTATTTTTCTCCGAACCTCGCCACATATGGCAGTTTATGCCCCGACGAATGTCGGTCGCCATGGGAGAAATTGCGAACAGTTTCAAGGGAGAAGTATCGTGGGACTTAATACAAAACTCATCGGCGCTGCCTTCGCAGTGCTCGTTTCTGCGGCAGCGGCCAATGCCCAGGTCGTCGTATCCTCCAAGATCGATACCGAAGGCGGCGTGCTTGGCAATATCATCCTGGCCGTGCTCAAGGCCAACAACATCGAGACGACCGATCGGGTGCAACTCGGGGCAACGCCCGTGGTGCGCAAGGCGATCGCGGCCGGCGAGATCGACATCTATCCGGAATATACCGGTAACGCCGCCTTCTTCTTCGAAAAGGCCGATGATCCGCTCTGGAAGGATGCGGCCAAGGGGTACGAAGAGGCAAAGAAGCTCGATTACGATGCCAACAAGATCGTCTGGTTGACGCCGTCGCCGGCCAACAACAACTGGGCCGTTGCTGTCCGCAAGGATCTGGCCGACGCCAACAGCATCAAGACCTTCAGCGATTTCGGAAAGTATGTGTCCGGCGGCGGCGCCGTGGTGCTCGCAGCCTCCTCCGAATTCGTCAACTCGGCGGCGGCGCTGCCGGCGTTCCAGACGACCTATGGCTTCACGCTGAAATCGGACCAGCTGATCACGCTCTCGGGCGGTGACACGGCAGCGACGATCTCGGCTGCGGCCAACCAGACCAACGGCGCCAATGCCGCCATGGTCTACGGCACGGATGGCGGTATCGCGCCGTCGGGTCTCGTCGTTCTGGAAGACGACAAATCGGTGCAGCCGGTTTACCAGCCGACGCCGATCATCCGCGAGGCGGTGCTCAAGGAGCATCCCACCATCGAAACACTGCTGAAGCCCGTGTTCGAGAAGCTCGATCTGGTCACGCTGCAGGATCTGAACGGCCGTGTGCAGGTCGGCGGCGAGCCGGCCAAGGCGGTGGCGGAAGACTTCCTGAAGAAAAACGGCTTTCTGAAATAAGCTGCCGCGAGATGGCCGGCTCCTTTGCCTGGAGCCGGCCCAGCCGGTAAGACGGGGATGGCCGTTTGAGCATTCGCTTCGATAAACTGGGCGTGGTCATCGCGCTTCTCGTTGCCTATGGCGCGCTTGCCGCGCCATTTGCGACCTTTCGCGCCAATCGCATCGTGCCTGGAGAGGCAAAAACGATCCTCGATGCCCTGCCCGCCGGAGCGGGAATTGCGCTGCTGGCTCTGATGGTTTTCGCCGCCATCATCATTCTTCTGAAAACACCGACCCTGCTTCGGCTCGTGACCGCCGCGGTCGCCCTTGCCGCCATCGCCGTCTTCATCGGCATGGCTGCGACGGAGCTGACGCCGCCGGAAAACACCTATGCCCGTATCTCTCCGGCCTCCGGTTTCTGGATCCTGCTGTTTGCCTTTGCGCTGCTTGCGGCCGATTCGATCACGCGGCTGCGGCCACAGCCCGTCGTGCGGGTCCTGCTTTTGCTGGTGACGCTTGGCGGGGCTGCGGCGATCCTGATGTCGGGGCTCTGGGACGGACTGTCGATCCTCAAGGAATATGCCGGCCGCGCCGACGTGTTCTGGCTGGAGGCCGGCAAGCATGTGACGCTGGCCCTTGGGTCATTGGCTGCGTCCGTCATTGTCGGCTTGCCGCTCGGCATTCTCTGTCATCGCGTCGAGCCGTTGCGCGCCGGCGTGCTTAACACCCTGAACCTCATCCAGACCATCCCGTCGATCGCGCTGTTCGGCATCCTCATCGCGCCGCTCGGATGGATCGCCGTCAATGTGCCAGGTGCCGCAGCGCTCGGCATTCGCGGCATCGGTGCCGCGCCCGCCTTCGTGGCGCTGTTCCTCTATTCGCTGCTGCCGGTGGTCGCCAATACCGTGGTCGGGCTTGCAGGCGTGCCGCGCGAAGCCAACGAGGCGGCGCGCGGCATCGGCATGACGGATCGGCAGCGGCTTTTCGGTATCGAGCTGCCGCTTGCCATGCCGGTCATCCTCACCGGCATCCGCATCGTTCTTGTCCAGAATATCGGCCTTGCGACGATTGCCGCATTGATCGGCGGCGGCGGCTTCGGCGTCTTCGTGTTCCAGGGCATCGGCCAGACGGCGATGGACCTGGTGCTTCTCGGCGCCGTGCCGACGGTAGTGCTGGCCTTTGCCGCCGCCATAGTGCTCGACGCTCTCATTGAAATGAACGCTCCTCAGCGAAACCGAGGCAGGACCGCATGATCGAGATCGACGGCATCACCAAGCGCTACGACGGCAACACGGTCGTCAAAGATGTGTCGATGGCGATTGCACCGCGCACGGTGACGGTCATCGTCGGCACCTCCGGCTCCGGCAAGACGACGCTTCTGCGGATGATCAACCGGCTGGTCGAGCCGACGGCCGGGACGATCCGTCTCGACGGCGAGGACAACCGCGCGATGCCGGGCTTCGAGCTGCGGCGCCGCATCGGTTATGCCATCCAGGGGCACGGGCTTTTCCCGCATCGCACGGTCGCGCAGAATATTGCCACGGTGCCGGTGCTGCTCGGTTGGGCCAAGGCGCGGATCGACGCCAAGGTGGCGGAGTTGCTGGCGCTGTTCCAGCTCGATCCGGCTCAGTTTGCCGGACGTTTCCCGCACGAGCTGTCCGGCGGGCAGCAGCAGCGCGTCGGCGTCGCGCGGGCGCTGGCGGCCGAGCCGAACGTGCTTTTGATGGACGAGCCCTTCGGTGCTCTCGATCCGATCATCCGCGCGAAGGCGCAGGCGGACCTGCTCGATATCCAGAGACTTCTGAAAACCACGATCGTGCTGGTGACGCACGACATGGACGAGGCGTTTCATCTTGCCGACAAGATCGCCGTGATGGACAAGGGCGAACTCATTCAATACGGCGCGCCGGCCGAACTGGTCAAAAATCCGGCGACGGAGTTCGTCCAGACGCTGATCGGTGCCAGCGAGCGGCCATTCCGGCTTTTGTCGATCGAGACTGCGGGTCAGGCCGTTGAGCCGGGCATCGCCGAGGGAAAACCGTTGCCGGAGGCGACAAGCCAGCGTGACGCCTTGTCCGAACTGCTCTGGACTGGCCGCGATGCGTTGCCGGTGGCCGCCGCCGATGGCAGGATCCTCGGCAAGGTGACGCTGCAAGGTTTGTCCAGGCGGGCGGCGAAACCGCAATGAGGGCGTGGATTCCCCATATCCTGCGTGCAGTGCTGCTGGTGATCCTGATCGCCTTTCTGGTTTCGCCGGGTTGGTTTACGCCGCTCTTGAAGCCACTGGTGCAGGACAATGCGCCGGCGATCTACAATCAGGGCAGCCTGCTGACGCTGACGCTGCTGCATCTGCGCACCGTTGCCGTCGCCACGATCGGCGCCATTCTGGTTGCCGTGACGCTTGCCATTCTCGTCACGCGGCCTTTCGGGGCGGAATTCCTGCCGTTGTCGCGAAGCCTGGTGAATATCGGCCAGACGTTTCCGCCGGTGGCGGTGCTGGCGTTGGCGGTGCCGGCTCTCGGTTTCGGCGAAAAACCGACGCTGGTGGCGCTGTTTCTCTATGGCCTGCTGCCAATCTTCGAAAACACCCTGACGGGTCTGACGACCCTGCCGCCGTCGGTGATGGAAGCGGCGCGCGGCTCGGGCATGACCGAGCGCCAGCGCCTGTTCAAGGTGGAGTTGCCGCTCGCCATGCCGGTGATCCTCGCCGGCATCCGGCTGTCGGTGGTGATCAGCCTTGCCACCGCGACCATCGGCTCCACCGTTGCGGCAAAGACGCTTGGCGAAGTCATTATTGCCGGGCTGCAGTCCAACAACATGGCCTTCGTATTGCAGGGCGGGCTGATCGTCGGGGCACTGGCGGTGCTGATCTATGACGGATTGTCGGCTATCGAGCGGGTTCTGGCCCGACGCGCGGGGCTGTCTTCCTAGCTTGCATGGTCAAGAGCGCGCTTGGCGGCGGAAACGGTCTCGCGAATGGTCGTGGCGGAGCACGGATTGCCCCAAAAATATTCCCTGCCCGGCCTCTGTCGAGTGAAAATCAGGCGTTGTAGAACATTTCAGCGTTTATCATTTGCAGGCTGGAGATGACATTCAGGCGCAGTGCACCCATCGCAATTATCCTCGTGATCATCATCGTGGTGACGGGGGCGGCCTTCATTTCGAGCCGCCTGTTTTCCGGCATGACCAATGCGGTCGAGTCGGACCAGTTCCGGGTCATGGGCGCGATCGTGCAGACTGCGATCAGCGATGCGGAGAACAAGGCGCTTGCCCGCGCCGAACTGCTCGCCGACCTGCCGACGGTGCAGAAGCTTCTGGCGGCCGGTGACCGGCAAGGGCTCGAGGCGGAGCTCGCCAAAATGTTCGCCAATCAGAAGGCGCGGCACGGTGTCGACCAGGCGCAGTTCCACATACCACCGGGCATATCCTTCCTGAGACTGCATGATCCGAAAACCTTCGGTGACGATCTCTCCGCCTTCCGTCCGATGGTCGTCGCCGTCAATCGCGACCGCGTGCCGCTGAAAGGGGCCGCGGTCGCCCGCAGCGGCCCGGCGATCTTCGGTGTCGCGCCGGTCGTCGATGCGTCCGGCAAGCATATTGGCAGCGTCGAGATCGGCATTGATTACGGACCGTTGCTTGCGGGCCTGAAGACCGCCTACGGCATCGATCTGGCGCTGTTCATCGAGGAAGCGTCGCTTCGCCAGTACGCCCAGGGCGTTGATCCCGAGCGCCTGGGCGAGCAGAACAGGCTCGGTCGATACATTCGCTTTGAATCCACCAACGCGCAGCTGATGGCCGAGCTCGCGGGGGCGGAGGATGTCGCCGTGGTCAACGAGCCGGTTCGCTACGTCCGCGATGCGCAGGGGCTGGTGCGCGGCGTGCTGCTGCTGCCGGTCAATAGCAGTTCCGGTACGCCGCTCGGCGTCATTGCCGCCACGGCGGATTTCAGCGCCTCGCGCGCTGCCGTCAATCGCACACTGATCTGGCAGGCCGTCATCACGCTGATCGCCATCGTGGTTCTTGCGGGTTTCGTGCTTGTCGTGCTGCGTGGCTTCCTGCTCCGGCCGCTGCAGGTGCTCGGACAGCGTTTCGATGCCGTCATCGCCGGCGAGCCGTTAGCGCCGATCGTCGGCGCGGAGACATTTCCACGCGAAATGAAGTCATTCGTGAGGCTGTATGACAAGGTCCGGTCCCGTCGCGGCGAGGCGGACAAGGCGCCATGAAGGCTGTTTCGACCGGTATTCGTATTGCATTCCGGTTGGTGGCAACCGTCATTCTTGCAGCCTTTACCGGCCCGGTTTTCGCGGCAACCGACTTGCCCCGGGACAACGGCTTGCCGGTGATCGTCCAGGCGGCGGCATCCTTTCTGACCCTTGATGGCTTCGATGAGAATGCCGGCACATTCCGGGCGACTGTCGACGTCCGTCTGCGATGGACCGATCCCCGTCTTGCAAAGTCCGGTGCCGCGATGGCAGCGCCGCCCGAGACGTTGCGGGACAGCGCGGCGGCAGCGCGGATGAGCGAAATCTGGGTTCCGCCTGTTGTTCTATCCAACCAGAGTGGTGAGGCAGCGTTGTCGGACTATGGCCTGCGTATCTATCCGACCGGCCGGGTCGAATTGCTGCGGCGGGTGACCGCCGATTTCACCATCGATGTTGATGTCGCGCGGTTTCCGTTCGACCGGCAGAACCTTGTTGTCGATATGGCCGTGAGCGGGTTGACGATCGCGGAGGTGGCGCTCCGGTTCGACCAGTCGGATATCGACTATAGCCGCCCTTCGGTGAACGCCGTGCTTCCCGGCTGGAGCGTCGGTCTTGTCGATCTGAAGAACACGCCGCAACCTGGTTGGTACAACGGCACGCATGCCCGGGTCGCGGCTTCGCTCGATATTGCGCGTCAACCCGGTGTCGTGGTTGCGTCCATCTTCATTCCGCTGTTTGCCTCGCTGCTCATTCCGCTTCTGGCAATCTGGCTGAACCGCATGGAGGACGGCGTCTTCCATGTCGATACCTACGAGATGGTCAATATCATCATCGGCGGCCTGTTCGCCGTCATCGCCCTGAACTTTACCGTCTACAGCAGCTATGCCGTGCTGTCGGCAGGCGACAACACGGTCAACAGGTTGTTTGCGCTAAACTATCTGACACTTGCCTCGGCGTTGTTTGTCAACATCCTGTTTGCCCGCTTCAACGTGGTGAGCCGGCTGTTTGGTCCCTATGTGCAGGAGCAGGCCTATGTGACGATCATGTGGGCGGTGCCGTGCCTGATCCTCATCCTTGCCACCACGTTCATGTTCGTGGCCTATGTCTAGTTAGCCGGTCCGCCAGCTATCGGGAGGCAATCAATTTTGGCGTGTCGATGCCGCCGTCACCGTCAGTGTCGTAAAACCGCTGATGGCGATTGCCGCGCGGGCTTCCGGCAGGGGAAGAGCGCCGCAGAGGCTGCCGGTGGTGATGATCCGGCCTTTGGCAACGGTGTGCGTCAGCGTGTTGGCAAAGGCGAGAAAGGCGGTCACCGGATCGCCGTTCGGATGTTTTCCCGGGCCGGAAAAGACGGTGTTGCCATTGACCGTGATGGTGAGCGGATAGTTTCGGCCGGGCTCGAGCACGTCCTCGCTTAGCTCCTCCCCCAGCACATAGCCGGCATTACCGAGGCGATCGGCGAGAAACAGCAAGGCCGGCGACTTGCTGCCGTCGTCGAGACGGTGGCCGAGGAATTCGGCGCCGGAATAGATGGCGCTGACATGGTCGAGGAGCGTTTCGCGGGTATAAGGCTCGTTGCCGGGCGGCGGCAGATCCTTGCCGAGCACGAAGCAGATTTCCACCTCCAGTGCATCGACAGCAGGGCGTTCGAAGCCGGCAGTACCGGATTCGCTCGCATAGGTGATGTGTGCCATGGGCGCTGAAACCGAGCTCCCGTCCGTGCGGATGGCGACCTTGTAGCCGGCTGTCAGCCAGCCGTTCAAGGCCAGCGTTTCGCGCTGCACGGCGAACGCTTCCGCTACAGTAGCTGGTTCCGCAAGCATGGCCGAGACAAGGCGAGCGCCGGTGTTGTCGGCGTCGGAGAGTTGGCGGGCAAGTGTCGCGGTGGCGGGCATCTTTGTCTCCTCGGCAATCGGGCGGCGTGTCATTCCTTTCGACCACACTCGACGCAAAAGGAAAACCCCGGAATTGTGGTTCCGGGGTTTCCTTGTCGCGTAACGGGGAGGGACGTTACGCGGCCTGGACCTTTTTCGAAACACGGGCCCATTCCGGGATCCAGGTTCCGTGGGCGGCGAGCAGATCGTCGGTCAGCGACCAGATCTGGTCGAGATCGAGCTCGGCGGCCGTATGCGGATCCATCATGGCGGCGTGGTAGAGGTGCTCGCGGTTTTCGGTCATCATCGCCGCTACGGTCAGTTCCTGCACGTTGATGTTGGTGCGGATGAGCGCCGTCAGCTGCGGCGGCAGGTCGCCGATGAAGGTTGGCTGGATGCCGTTCTCATCGACGAGGCACGGCACTTCGGCGGCGCAATTGTCCGGCAGCGAGGTGATGCAGCCATTGTTGCGCAGGTTACCGTAGATCACCGAAGGCTCGCCGGTCCAGACCGAGTTCATGATCGAGGAGGCATATTCCTTCGACTGCGCGACCTCGATCTTGTCGGCCGAGCGGAAGGCGGCCGCCTGGCCCTTCCACTTCTCGACCTGCTCGATGCAGCGTTTGGGATATTCGTCGAGCGGAATGCCGAACTTCTCGATCAGGTCCTCGCGGCCTTCCTTGATGAAATAGGGCGTGTATTCGGCAAAGTGTTCGGAGCTTTCGGTGACGAAATAGCCGAGCCGGGTCAGCATCTCGTAACGGACCTTGTTGGGGCAGCGCGGGTTCCAGGTCGGCTTTGGCGCCCGGCCTTCGCGGTAGCCGCGCAGGAGATCCGGATAGAGGTCACGGTAGGAACCGTCCGCCTGGCGATGCTCGAACTTCAGGAAGAAGGCCATGTGGTTGATGCCGGCCGAACGGTAGCGGATTTCCTCATAGGGAATGTCGAGATCGTGGGCGAGTTCCATCGCCGTGCCTTGTACCGAGTGGCAGAGGCCGACCTGCCTGATCTTCGGGTACTTTTCGGCAATCGCCCAGGTGTTGATCGCCATCGGGTTGACGTATTGCAGCAGGATCGCCTCGGGGCAGACCTGCATCATGTCCTCGCAGATCGACCAGAGATGCGGCACGGTGCGCAGGCCCCGCATGATGCCGCCGACGCCGAGCGTATCGGCAATAGTCTGGCGCAGGCCGTATTTCTTCGGCACCTCGAAATCGGTGACTGTGCAGGGTTCGTAGCCGCCGATCTGGAAGGCGACGACGACGAAATCGGCGCCTTCGAGCGCCTTGCGCTGATTGGAATGCAGCTCGATCGTGGCCTTGGCGCCAAGCGTCGAGATCAGCTTGCTGACGACGACTTCGCTTTCCTCCAGCCGCTGCGGGTTGATGTCCATCAGCGCGATCTTTGCGCCTGATAGGGCGGGACGCTGCAGCACGTCGCCGATGATATTTTTCATGAACACGGTCGAGCCCGCGCCGATGAAGGTGATCTTGGGTTGTCTCGTCATGGATAGGCCTCTTTGCTTATGCGGCTACTTCGAAGGCGGCGCGGACGAGCCGTTCGGTGTAGGCGGTCTTGGGATGGGTAAGCACGTCTGCGACTGGACCCTCTTCGACGATCTTGCCGTGCTGCATCACCACCACCCGGTGGCAGAGCGCGCGCACGACCTTGAGATCGTGGGAGATGAAGAGATAGCTCAGTCCTTTCTCGTCCTGCAGCTTGCGCAGCAGTTCGATGATCTGGGCCTGCACCGAGAGATCGAGCGCCGAGGTCGGCTCGTCGAGCAGGATGAATTCCGGTTCGAGTGCGATCGCACGGGCAATGGCGATGCGCTGGCGCTGGCCGCCGGAAAACTCGTGCGGGAAGCGTGACAGGATATTGTTGGGCAGACCGGCGCTGTTCAGCGCTTCCTTGACCCGCTCCAGCCGCTCGTTGCGCGTAGTGCCGAGCCTGTTGACGATCAGGCCTTCCTCGATGATCTGGCCGACCGACATGCGCGGATTGAGCGAGGAGAAGGGATCCTGGAAGACGATCTGCATGCGTGAACGGAGCGGCCGCATCTCGTCGCGGGTCTTCTTTTCGATCGACTGGCCATCGAAAAGGATCTCGCCGCCGTCTGCCGTGAGCAGCTTCACCAGCGCTTGACCGAAGGTGGTCTTTCCTGAGCCGGATTCGCCGACAATGCCCAGTGTCTCGTGGCGGTGAAGCTTGATCGACAGGCTGTCGACCGCGACCAGTTCCTTCAGCTGCGGCTTGAAGAAGCCGCCGTGCTTGAGCATGAAGGAAACGCGAACATTGCGGCCTTCGAGGATGGCGGCGGAATCCACCGGCATCGGATTGGCGATGCCCTTCGGTTCGGAATTCAGCAGGTGGCGGGTATAGGGATGTTGAGGGTTCTCAAACAGCGCCGTCGTCGTGTTGTGTTCCTTCACCTCGCCGTTCTGCATGACATAGACGTAATCGGAGAATTGTCGCACGACCGTGAGATCATGGGTGATCAGGATCACCGCCATGCCGAGGGTTTTCTGCAGGTCGCGGATAAGGTTGAGGATTTGCGCCTGCACGGTGACGTCGAGTGCTGTCGTCGGTTCGTCGGCGATCAGCACGTCGGGATTGTTGGCGAGCGCCATGGCGATCATGACGCGCTGGCGCTGGCCGCCGGACAGCTGGTGCGGATACTGGTTGAGGCGGGCTTCCGGATCGGGGATCTGCACCTGGCGCAGCAGTTCCAGCGTGCGTTCCGCCGCCTGTTTGCGGCTCATCTTCTGGTGCACACGAATTGCCTCGATGATCTGGGCGCCGATCGTGTAGACCGGGTTCAGCGAGCTCATAGGCTCCTGGAAGATCATCGAAATGCGGTTGCCGCGCAGCGCCCGGCGCTGGCGATCGGAAAATTTCAGGACGTTCTTGCCGTCGTAGGAAATGCTGGAGCGATCCGACACCGTGGCGCGCTTGGTGAGCAGACCCATGACGGTGCGCGCCGTTACTGATTTTCCTGAGCCGGATTCACCGACGACCGCGATCGTCTCGCCGCGATAGAGCTGGAAGGAGACGTCCTTGACGGCGTCGACCGTGCCGTGCTCGACCTTGAATTTCACGCCCACATGGCGGGCGTCGATGATGGGTGTACCGACGGCTGCGGCATGGTCGTGCCGTTGTTCAGGCGCCAAAGTGCTGATGTTCACGAGTGCCATGGGTCGCCTCCTCAGTACGGGTCGACGGCGTCGCGCAGGCCATCGCCGAGCGCATTGAACGCAAAGACGGTGATCAGCACGAAGGCCACGGGGGAAAGGATCCAGGGGTAGGACCCGATGACGGAATAGGTGGCGGTGTCCTGCAGCATCAGCCCCCAGGACATCAGCGGCGGTTTCACCGCGAAACCCAGGAAGCCTAGGAAGGATTCGAGCAGCACCACGTTGGGGATCGCCAGCGTCACCGCGACGATGACGTGGCTCATGACGTTGGGGAAGATGTGCTGGAAGATGATGCGCCGGTCGGTGGCACCAATCGCCATAGCGGCCCGCACATATTCGATCCGGGCAAGCGCCAGCGTCTTGCCGCGCACCTCGCGCGACATCTGCGCCCAGCCGAGCGCCGACATGACGAAGATGACGAAGGCGAGGAAGACGTTGGTCGGCGCCGTCACCGGGATCAGCGAGGTGAGCGCCAGATAGAGCGGCAATTGCGGGAAGGCGAGCACCAGTTCGACAAAACGCTGCATCCAGATGTCGAAACGGCCGCCGAAATAGCCCGAGACCATGCCGACCGTCGTGCCGACGACGGTGACGATGAAGACCACCGTCAGTGCGATCATCAGCGAGACGCGGGAGCCGTAGAAGATGCGCGACAGCACGTCGCGCCCGAACTTGTCGGTGCCGAGGAAATTGACGGGCGTGCCGTCGGTGGCGCCGAAGAAGTGGCGGTCGGTCGGGATCAGGCCGAGGAGCCGGTAGCTGAAGCCCTTGACGAAGAAGCCGAGGTTCTTCGGATTGGCATAGTCCGGACCGACGATCGGCTGGAACGTTATCGGGTCGAGTTCGGTGCCCTCGCCGACCTGATAGGTGCGCGGCCAGACGAGCTTGCCCTCCTGGTCGGTGATGCTGATCGTCTGCGGCGGTGCGAAGGCTACGCCTGTCAGCTTCGGATCGACGGGCGAAAAGAACTCGGCGAAAACAGTCATGATCATCAGCAGGCAGACGAGGATGAGGCCGATCATGCCGGTCCAGGACCGCTTCAGGCGGCGCCAGACCAGTGCCAGATAGGTCTCGTTTCCATGGTGGGGTGCGGGGACCGGCACGGTGACGGTTGTTTGAACGTCGGCTTTCATGCGTGTGCTCCTCCACCAAGGCGGACCCGGGGATCGAGCATGGCCAAAAGCATGTCGGCGATGATGTTGCCGATGATCAAGGTTGCCGACAGGACCAGCATGAAGGTTGCGGTGACATAGACGTCTCCCACCCACATCGAGCCGACGATGGCGGGACCGACGGTCGGCAGCGCGAAGATGATCGCGGTCTCGATCTCGCCGGTCAGCATGTATGGCAGGACGACGCCCTGATACATGACGAGCGGATGCAGCGCATTCGGCACGGCATGGCGCATGATCACGGCGCTTTCACTCAGGCCCTTGGCCCGCGCGGTCTCGACATATTGGGCGTTCAGCGTATCGAGCAGATTGCCGCGCATCACCCGCATATTGTAGGCGAGGCCGCCGAAGGTGGCGATGGCGATAACCGGCCAGACATGTTTCAGCAGATCGACGAACTTGTCCCACGACCACGGCGCGCCGCCGTATTTGGCGGAATGGAAGCTGTTGATCTCGGTGACGTTGAAATGGAAGACCAGGATATAGACGATGATCAGCGCCATCAGGAAGCGCGGCACAGTCATGCCGAGGAAGGAGATGCCGGATAGAAGGCTATCGACCCAGGAATACTGACGCGTAGCGGCGAGAATGCCGAAGGTGATGCCGATCACGGAAGCGAGGATATGGCAAACCAGAGCCAGCGCCAGCGTGCGGGGCAGGCGTTCGCCGACCACGTCGGCCACCGGCTTGTTGTAGAACAGGCTGTGGCCGAAATCGCCGCGCGTGACGATGCCGGTGATCCAGTTGACGTACTGGACGACCATCGGTTTATCCAGCCCGTTGGCGATCTTGTAGGCCTGCGCCTGGGCGTCGGCTTCCTCGAAGGATGCGCCGCCCTGGTTGATCAGCTGGGAGCGGATATAGTCGCTGTAATCGCCCGGCGGCGCCTGGATGATCGCGAAGGTCACGACGCTCAGCACGAAGAGCACAGGGATGGCGGATGCGATGCGCACAAGCAGAAATCGGAACATGGCTGTTAGGTTCTCTTGTGTGTTCGGGGGTCTGCCCCGGCCGCGAGCGGCCGGGGCAAGCTCAACGAGGGATCAGTTGATCGGGCCGCTTTCGCCCGGCTTGCCCGGCAGCTGCTGCGGGAACAATTCGTAGTCCCCCTGCTTGTCGGCAGCGACGAAGACGCGTTCGCGGATGATCGTATCCTCGGCCCAGTTGAACATGAAGATCGGCGCGCCGCTTGGAATGTTCGAGAAGCGCTTGTTGATGATCAGCGCACCCGGATATTCGGTGAGACCGACCGTATCCACATTGGTAGTGGCAACCTTCTGATAGTCTTTCATCAGCTGCGCCCGCTCGTCATTGTCGTTGCTGGCAATGAACTTGTTGACGATATCGACAAGCTGCTGTTCGTAAGGCAACAGATCGAGCTTTCCGCTTTCCGGCACGCGGTGGTGCCAGCTGGTGCGCGGACCCGTCGGAGCAAGCTGCGGCGTGTTCTGCACGACGGACGACAGTTCGGCCGAATTGCGATGGACCATCCAGTCGAACTTGCCGGCATAGTTGGTCGCGTCACGCTGCTTGCCGTCGAGCGAATTGAGCACGATGCGCAGGCCTAGCTGCTCCATCTGGCCGACAACACCTTCGGCGAGGTTCTTGTCGGTGTTGTAGTCAGATGTGACCAGAAGCACGATCTCCACATCCTTGCCGCCGAGCTTGTCGGCGGGATAGTTGACGAAGCCGTTGCCGTCGGTGTCCTTCAGGCCGACCTTTTCGAGCAGCGCCTTGGCACCTTCCAGATCGAAGGGATAATAGACCGTCGACTGACGATCGTAGAAGCTGGTGCCGGAGGACAGGCCGCCCGGATAGATCGCCGTGAACGGTCCCTTGACGAGGGATTCGCCGATCTTCTTGCGGTCGACCGCCATGGTGACGGCCTTGCGGAAATCTTCGTTGCGGTTGAGCTCGCGCACGGCCTGTGCCCGCTCGTCCGGTTCGCCCCAGCCATTGCCGGACAGGTTCATGTGAAGATTGTAGCCGATCAGACGGGCGCCGAAGGCTAGGCGGGCCGGTGCGGTATCCTGTGCCGCGCGCTTGAGGCTCTCGACGAAATTCTCAGGCTGTTCGAGGTTGGAGAAGTCACCGGAACCGGCGATCGCCTGCACGTCGCGGTCGGCCCAGGTCGACAGCTTGTAGTGCATCTCGTTCAGGTAAGGCAGCTGATTGCCGGCTTCGTCGACCTTCCAGTAGTAGGGGTTGCGGCGCAGCACGATGATATCGTCGGAACGGTATTCGACCGGGACCCAGGCGCCCATGACCGGCGTGTTCATGTATTCCGGCGGGAAGCCGTTCTTGTACTGATCGTAGGTCATGTCCTTGTTATATTTGGGATGCTTGGTCTTCAGGATATGCGCCGGACCCGGGCAAAATGTGCCGTAGGCCATCGCGTAGAGATGCTGGCGCGGGAAGGCGTCCTTGAAGGTCCATTCGACCGTGTTGGCGTCGATGGCTTTCAGCGTCGTGCCTTCGCCGAAGGTTTCGGGCGTCGCGCCGTTGAGCGGTGAAACGTTAGGGTCGAGAACATTGTCTTCCCAGTAGAACATCACGTCTTCGGAGGAGAAGGGTACGCCATCGGACCATTTTGCGCCTTCGATCAGGTGCATGGCCAGCTTGTGGCCGTCCTCAGACCAATCCCAGCTCTTGGCAAGGTTCGGCAGCGGTTCGACGTCCTTGGCCTCGACCTGATAGAGCGGTGCGGTGCGGGTCAGGCATTCGAACATCTCGATGTCGATGCCGCCCCAGCCTTGTGTCTGGCCAGCCGAATAATTCCAGCCTTCCGGGCGTCCGCCGACAACGTGGCGCATCGTGTCACCATAGACGCCGACACCGTCGGGCATATTGCCGGTCTTGAACACCAGCGGCTCTTTCGGCAGGCGCTCGGCCACCGGCGGCAGCTTGCCGGTCTTGACGAATTTCTCGGTGACCCAATCTGGCTCTTTGTATTCCGGCAGCGCCTTGTATTCGAGGATCGAATCGCGCGGGACATAGGTGATCTTGCCCTGCGCCGGGAATGGTGGCTGCTCGGGCACGACGGTGGGCTCGGAAGCCCAGGCCGTGACGGCGAATGCCGACACGCCCAATAGAAGGGCGGTGGTTGTTCTCAGATGGCGAAAGCGCTTCATTGTCGTTGTTTCTCCCTCATGCTTCAGGCCGGCCCGGTATGGGCGGCTCTCCTCCTAAAAGCACCCGGCGGGACGGCATCATGCCGCCTGCCGGAAGAGAGCGGGCGACGGATCGCCCACTCCCAGACCTGCCTCCTCCTCAGGAAAACGGGCCTCGCATGGTTTGCAAGCCGAGCGTTAGCTGGCGGCTTTCAACTTCGTTGCTTCCTTCTCGGCGCGCAGTTCGTCGATCGAGCGAACCTCGCGGCGGGCAACGCCCTTCCAGTCACGGGTCTTGACGGTGCCGTTGCTCAGACGCTCCTTGGCGGCGGGCACGGCATGGGCGTATTGCGGCAGCCACTCAGCCTGGGCGACGACCATCTCGTCGACCATCTGCCAGACCTCTTCCGGCGTGCAGATGGCGCCGACCAGTGGATCGTGAAGCACGGCGAGCTTCAGCAGCTCGATATCGCCGGAAATGGCGGCATGAACCGACATGCGCTGGACGTTGATAGACGAGATGCAGGTGGCCGCGCAGGCTTCCGGCAGCGTGATGCCGGCAACCATGTTGATGCCGAAGCGATCGACGAAGCCGGGCGATTCGATGATCGCGTCCGACGGCAGGTTGGTGATGACGCCATTATTCTTGACGTTGAAATGACCGCGATAGACGCGTCCGGTTTCCAGCGCTTCGAGGATATGGCTGGCATGCTCGTTGGAGCGGCGGGCCGGATCGATCGGCTTGCCGGCGTCTTCGAGAAACTGTGGAAATTCCGTCTCGAACCAGTTGCGGGTCTCGGTCGAATAGCGCAGATAGCCGCCGGTTTCACCGTGGATCCAATCGGACATATCGATCCAGCGGGTAATTTCCTCCGGCCGCTTGCGGTACCAGGGCAGGTATTCCGACAGGTGGCCATTGCTCTCGGTCGAGTAGACGCCGAAGCGCTTCAGGACGTCGATGCGCAGCTTCTCTTGCTGCGAGAATACCGGGTGCGCCTCGAAGGCCGCGACCAGTTCATCCTTGCCGATCTTGCGGCCTTTGACGCGGACATCGGTAAACCAGGTCTGGTGGTTGATGCCCGAGCAGATGTAATCCAGTTCGCCGTCCTTGGCGCCGAGGATTTCGGCGATCTGTTCTGCGCCGTGCTGGACACCGTGGCAGAGACCGATCGTGTCGACCTTGCCATATTCAATCGCAGCCCAGGTATTCATCGCCATCGGGTTGGCGTAGTTGAGGAACTTCGCGCCGGGCTCGGCAAGCTCGCGGATATCCTTGCAGAAATCGAGGATGACCGGGATGTTTCGCTGGCCGTAGAGGATGCCGCCGGCGCAGATCGTATCGCCCACGCATTGATCCACGCCGTATTTCAGGGGGATGCGGATGTCGTCGGCATAGGCAGCGAGGCCACCGACGCGCACGCAGGAGATGATATAGCGCGCACCGGCGATTGCCTCGCGGCGGTCGGTCGATGCCGTAACCTTGGCCGGCAGGTTGTTGGCCTCGACGATCTTGTCGAGGATCGATTTGATCATGCCGAGATTGTGCTCGCTCAAATCGGTGAGCGCGAACTCGACGTCGCGGAATTCCGGCACGCAGAGAATGTCGGTGAAGAGTTTCTTGGTGAAGCCGACGCTGCCGGCGCCAATAATGGCAATCTTGAAGCTGCTCATGCTGTCCTCGTCGCTGGTCATTTAGCCGGGAAAAACGGACAGGGTAAAATCAATGCACGGGATATCGAGCGATTTCGCGCTCTTAGCCTCCCAACTCTCCCTGTCGATGCCGCTCCAACCCGGTCATCTTGCTTTGTTGAGGGGCATTATGCGTATAATGTTTGGCGTCGCCAGAGAGGTATTGTGCTTTCATGGGTAATTCTGTGCTGAAACGTCTGATCGAGAATGGACCTGTGATGCGGACGGTTTCGCTGCCGCGCGGACGCCATAGCCTGCACACCATGCCAACCAGTACGGGATACGAGATTCGCACCGATTCAAGCTATGACTGGGATGGACGCAAACGCGGCCAGACGCCGTTCACGGTGCTGCAGCATACGATCGCCGGCGCCGGAAACCTGCGCTACGAAACGCGAAACTACCGGGTCCGCGAGGGCGAGACGCTGCTCGTGCTCGTGCCGCACAATCATCGTTACTGGCTGGAGCAGAACGGCCGCTGGGAATTCTTCTGGATATCGATGAATGGCGAGGAGGCGCTGCGCATCCACAAGGCCATCCTGTCGACGACCGGGCCGATCCTCAACCTGAAACCGGAGACGGTCGAGCACTTGGCCGATTGCAGTCTCCGGCTCATCCTGGGCGGTGCCGATGCGCCGGGCAGTGCGTCCGCCATCGCCTATGAGGCGGCAATGGCGCTCTATGACGATGTCTTCGGGGCACATCCGGTGTTCAGCCAGGAATACCGGACGATGCAGCATGTCATCGATCACATCATGGCCAATCTTGAGCATCCGCTTCCCGTCGAGCGGCTTGCGGAGGTTTCCGGCCTCAGTCGGGCGCACTTCTCCCGCATCTTTGCCTCCAGTGAAGGCATGCCGCCGGCTGAATTCGTGCTGCGCAAGAGGCTGCAGCGAGCGACCAAGCTCCTGACCAAGGCGGCGGATCTGTCAGTGAAGGAAGTGGCGATCATGTCCGGCTTCGAGGACCCGAACTATTTCGCCAAGGTTTTTCGCCGTTATTTCGGTGCTAGTCCGACGGAATTCCGGACAACAGGAATGTATTCAAGTGTCGCCACCAACGGCCGGGCGGCGTCCTCGGCCGCTGAATAAGTCCGTTGGTGACTTAAATCAGTAGAAGAGATGCCAGGGGGTCAGGAAGGCGCGGCTCAAATCCTGGTCACGCTCCCGCTCGAACTCGGTGACGTCTTCCCGGCTCTGGCGCAGTACCGCCTCGGAGCGAACGGTCTTTTCCGGCTTGGCTGGGGGCGTCAGATAACCAAGCGTCATTCCACCGTGATAAAACATTCAGTTCTCCGCTGTTCCCCTGGATCCGTTAACGGACGTTAACACAATCCTGCCACAATTGATCGTCCTGTCAATAGTCTATGAAATTTATGCCTTATTGCGAATTGCCGCATTTCAGCAGCATGCCACTGTCGCAGAATGCCGAGCCTTTCGGAAAATAATATAATCTATAAATTTTATGATGATTGAAAAACCGATCCAGCATCCGCGGTGTCGGCGGTCGTTCTTTGCTTGAGACAGATGTGTTTTCCATGCGTAAATCCAGCACCATGAACGACACGGCAAAAGAGTGGACCCGCATGAATGTCGCTTTGAGAAATTCGATCGACCAGCTTGCTAGGCAACGGGAGCAATCCTTTCCGCATGTGGCTGACGAGGATGCCCTGAAATCGGCCATGCGGCGGATGTCGGGCGGCGTGTCCGTTGTTACCGCCGGTGTCGGCGACGAGCGCACAGGCGCGACAGTGACTTCGGCCACTGCCTTGTCCGTCGATCCGCCGACGATGATCGTCAATATCAACCGCAGTTCTTCCAGTTGGCCGGTGATCAGCCGCTACGGCCATTTCTGCGTCAATATTCTCGCTGCCGATCAACAGCATGTCGCCGACCGGTTTGCCGGAAAAGGCGGCCTGAAAGGCGTCGAGCGCTATGACGGGGTCGAGTGGTTCACGCTCGCCAGCGGCGCTTCGGTGCTGCGCGGGGCGCTGGCCGGCATCGATTGCGAGGTGGACGAGGTGATCGAGCGTCACAGCCATGCGATCATTCTCGGCCGGGTGGTCTCCATCGTTGCCGGTGATGGCCACTCGCTGGTCTACAGCAACGGCCGCTACGGGCGGTTTTCGCTCTAGGGCTTGAAGCGCAGCGGGCTGAACTTTTCCGGGTCGAGCGCCTGCACCCTGAAATCTTCCGGCACAGGCTGGTCCGTCAAAAGGCTGGCCGCCAACACTCCAAGCGCCGGCGATGTCAGGATGCCGTAGCCCCCCTGACCGGCCAGCCAGAAGAAACCGGGACTTTCGCTGGCAAAGCCGATGACAGGCAGCCTGTCGGGAGAGAAGCTGCGCATGCCGGCCCAACTCTTGGCGATACGGCGGACTGGAACGGTGGTGGCTTCCTCGACATAATGTGCCGCCCAGGCGATATCGAGTTCCTCGGGCTGCACGTCGCCTGGTTCGCAAGGGGTGGCGTCGGCCGGTGAAGCCAGCAGCCGGCCGGCATCAGGCTTGATATAGAATTCCTCGTCGATTTCGTTGATCTCCGGCATGCTCGATGCATCGATGCCTTCCGGCAGGTCCACGGTTATCGCCGTGCGGCGATGCGGCACGATCCCAAGCGGCCTGACGCCGAAGATAACCGCCGTCGGGTCGGCCCATCCGCCCGCGGCATTGACCACGGTCTTGGCGCGAACGGGGCCTGCCGACGTTTCGATGGTCCAGGCTTGGCCATCGTGGCTGGCCGAGACAACGCTGTGCCGCTCGCGGATCTCCGCACCGTTTCTGTGCGCGCCCTTGACGTAACCCTGCAGCAGGCTTTCGACTTCGATATCCCAGAAGTTGGGATCGTAGAACGCCGCCGCCGCGTAGCCGGGTCTCAGGATCGGCACGCGCCGCAGCAATTCCTCTTCGTCCAGCGGTTCGAGTTCCGGCGTAAAGGCCAGTTCGGCACGAAAAACCTCCTCCAGCCTTCCCGCCTTTTCCGCATTGGCGATCATCACGCCGCCGCGCTGCTTCAAAAGCGGGATGTCTGAAAAACCATCCGGCGGACTGTCGAAGAAGTCCTTGGCGATCGTAGCGAGCGAGCAGACTTCCGGCGCGTTGTAGCGCAGCACAAACTCGGCGGCGGAGCGGCCGGTGCTATGGTATCCGATCGCCGTCTCCCGTTCGAGCACGACCACTGACCGGTGCGGGCTGAGAAAATAGGCAAGCGAGAGGCCGGCGATGCCGCCGCCGATAATCGCCACGTCGAAAGTCTGCATGCCGGCTCTCCGCCCATGATCAGCGCGGGTTCCGGGAGAACGTCTCCGGCCTGTTTCGTCGCGCAGTTGCTGCAGCTTTATGGAAACTGCTGCCTGTGTTCAAATTTATAGTGGCAAAGGTGACTATAAGTTCCGTTGATGTGATTTGCTGTGGTCCAGCGGCTCGACGTCCTCGACGTATCTGAGAAACGCTGCCTCGGCCGGGTTGAGGATGGCATTGGGGTTGGAGATGCGAAACACATCCGTCGTCGGCAGAAGGTCGTAGGGCGGCAATTGCCAGAGTTCGCCCGCCGCCAGCCCTGAAGCTGCGAGGTGGCAGGGCAGCATGCCGATGCCGATATTGCCGGCGATCAGGCGCGTGACCTCTTCGACATTGCAGGATGCCGCGCGGACCTTGTGGCCGAAGGAGCCCATGGCGCGCACGGCGGTGATGGCGTTCATGTGCTGGCCGCCGAGAACATCTGCGGTAAAGGCGATGTAGGGGTCGCCGCGAAGGTCATTCAGCACGGCACCCTCAATACCGAACAGCCGGTGGCCGCGACCGCAATAGAGCGCGTATTGCTCGCGAATGTGGAAAGCCTTGGTGAGGGCTTCCGGAATATTGCCATCACCGAGACCGATCGTGGCGATGCTGCGTTCGACGGCGCTGATGACGCTGACGGTCGTCTCGACCGTGATGCTGACCGTCACCTTCGGGTGCAGGCGAAAGAAGCTCTCGAGCCGCCTGTCCCAGGCGGGATTGTGCGCATGGCTGACGGAGTGGATGCTGACATGGCCCGTCACGTCCTCGCCCGCGGTTTCCAGTGCATTCGGCAGCCGCACGACCGCGGCGAATATGTCTCTGCACTGGCGGTGCAGCCTTTCGCCGGCTTCCGTCAGGTTGAAGCGTCCGGGGCGGCGGTCGATCAGTTTCTGGCCGACGGTCTGTTCCAGCCGTTTCAACGCCATGCTGACAGCGGGCTGCTGCAGGAGCAGCCGGTTGGCCGCCGCGGTGATGCTGCCCTCCTCGACCAGGACGACGAAGGTGCGCAACAGGTTCCAGTCGAGATTGTGGGCGAAGCGTTCGAGGCGATTGTCAGGCATGGGAAACCGCAATCAGAGGGAAACGAGGCCGGAGGGTAGCCGGTTCATGATCTCATGGCCATCCGCGGTGATCAGCAGCTGGTTCTCGATGATCATGCCGCCGACACCGTCGACATACCACGGGGTCTCGAAGGCGAGCACCATGCCGGGCTCGATGATGACATCGGACTGGCGCGACAGGAACGGCCATTCCTCGCTTCCGAGACTGGCGCCCAGACCGTGGCCGAAATGGCCGCGCGTGTAGCCGGGAAAGCCCGCCTTCGCCATGGCCTCGGTGGTGACCTTGTGGACCTCGCTCATCGCGATACCGGGCTTGAGGAGCGGAAGGCCGGCATCGTAGGCGGTCTGCAGGGCGCCGAACAGGCGCGCCTGTAGGGATGACGGTTTACCGTAGACGAAAGTGCGCCCAGTGTCGGATGTATAGCCGGCAATCAAACAGCCGACATCGACCTTGATCAAGTCACCCTGTTCGACTACGCGACCTTTGGTCCATGGATTTTGACCGACGGAGACGTATTCCCAAAGCCCAGTCAGGTTCTGGACATTGCGCCGTGCCACTTCGGCGCGGACGCCTGTCTCCCAAGCTGCGGCAAGCGCATCGCGGCTGATGCCAATGTCGATTGTTTCGCGCAGGGCCACGATACCAGCTTCGGAAAGCTCGACTGCCGTTCGCAGATAGCCGATTTCGGTGGAGGATTTGATCATCTTCAGCCGTCGGACCAGATCGGTGGCATCGACAAGCTCCGCGTCGGGCAGAGCACTGGCAAGAAGCCGGAAATCGGTCACCGACAGACCGTCGAATTCGACGCCGAGCCTGCTTTTGTCGAGCCCGCGGGCGGCCAGGAGCTCTGCCGCGAGGCGAAAGCCCGTGGCGGCGTCGAATGTCTCGGGGCGCTGGAAGCCGGCCGGACGTCCCTGCCTTGCCCATGCGGCGGCGATCAGTTCTTCCGGGGAGCCCGCGTCCATGCCCCTGATATCAGCGGTTTCTACCCAGATGGGATTGATACGGATATCGGCGATGGCGCTGGAAGCGCGGAAGGCCGCTTCGAAGAGATCGGTGACGACGGCTGCTTCCGTCAGGGCCGTATCGGCCGGAACGACCGCGGCAACGGCCCCGCAGCGCCGCCACATCGCTGCCACGCCGGCCGGCGCGCCGGTGGCATAGGCAAAGCTCTCCGGCGACAAGAGCAGAAGGGCATCGAGCCCTGCTGCCTGCATCGCTCGCGAGGCGCGATTCCTGTCGAGATGAGCCATTCCGTTCCTCCGTCCGATAGCGCCTTGCAACGCCCTCCATTCCCGGGGCGCATGAGGCAGTGCCGCATTTTCGTTTGTATCGTTCCCTGGGGCTTGCCATAACCGTTTCAAGAAGGAAAGCGACGGGAGGACGGCATGGCGAGACAGGAATTCCAGTGGGACGATCCCTTTTTTCTGGAGGAGCAGCTCTCCGAGGACGAGCGGATGATCCGCGACACTGCCCGTGCCTATGCGCAGGACAGGCTGCAGCCGCGCGTGATCGACGCCTATCGCAACGAGACGACCGATCCCTCGATCTTCCTCGAGATGGGCGAACTCGGCCTGCTCGGCGTCACCGTCCCGGATACCTATGGCGGTGTCGGCGCATCTTACGTGGCCTACGGGCTCGTTGCCCGCGAAGTCGAACGCGTTGATTCGGGCTATCGCTCGATGATGAGCGTCCAGTCTTCCCTCGTCATCTACCCGATCCATGCCTATGGCTCGGAAGAGCAGCGCCGGAAATACCTGCCGAAACTGATCAGCGGCGAATTTATCGGCTGCTTTGGACTGACCGAACCGGATGCCGGCTCCGATCCAGGCGGAATGAAGACGCGGGCGGTGAAGACCGACGGCGGTTATCGGCTGACCGGCTCGAAGATGTGGATTTCCAACGCGCCGATTGCCGATGTTTTCGTCGTCTGGGCGAAATCCGAGGCGCATGGCAACGCCATTCGCGGCTTCGTGCTGGAAAAGGGAATGAAGGGGCTCTCGGCGCCTAAAATCGGCGGCAAGCTGTCGCTGCGCGCCTCGATCACCGGTGAAATCGTGCTCGATAATGTCGAGGTCGGCGAAGACGCGCTGTTGCCGAATGTCGAGGGGCTGAAGGGTCCGTTCGGCTGCCTAAACCGCGCCCGCTACGGCATTTCCTGGGGTGCGCTCGGTGCAGCGGAATTCTGCTGGCATGCGGCCCGGCAATATGGGCTCGATCGCAAGCAGTTCGGCAAGCCGCTGGCGCAGACGCAGCTTTTCCAGAAGAAACTGGCGGACATGCAGACCGAAATCACGCTTGGGCTGCAGGCGTCGCTCCGTGTCGGCCAGTTGATGGATGCAGGCAGGATGGCGCCGGAAATGATCTCGATCGTCAAGCGAAACAATTGCGGCAAGGCGTTGGACATTGCCCGTGCTGCCCGCGACATGCACGGCGGCAACGGCATTTCCGAGGATTATCAGGTGATGCGCCACATGATGAACCTGGAAACCGTCAACACCTATGAAGGCACTCACGACGTGCACGCCCTGATCCTTGGCCGCGCCCAGACCGGGCTGCAGGCCTTCTTCTGAGCGCGGCGATGGAAGCGCCTTTGAAGGGGCTCAAGGTTCTCGAACTGGCCCGCATTCTTGCCGGGCCGTGGATCGGCCAGACGCTCGCCGATCTCGGCGCCGACGTCATCAAGGTGGAAAGCCCGGCCGGCGACGATACCCGCACGTGGGGGCCGCCCTTTGTCGAAGGCGAGGACGGCGTTCCTCTCGATGCCGCCTATTTCCACGCCTGCAATCGCGGCAAGCGGTCGGTCGTCCTCGATTTCACCACCGAGGAGGGGCAGGAGGCGGTGCGACGTCTGGCGGCACAGTCGGACGTGCTGCTTGAAAATTTCAAGGTCGGTGGCCTCGCGAAATACGGGCTCGACTATGAAAGCCTGAAGAAGGTCAATCCGCGGCTGATCTATTGCTCGGTAACCGGCTTCGGCCAGGACGGGCCTTATGCCCATCGCGCCGGTTATGATTATATCATCCAGGGCATGAGCGGCATCATGGACTTGACGGGCGATCCGGAGGGCGATCCGCAGAAGATCGGCGTCGCCTTTGCCGATATCTTTACCGGGCTCTACGGTGTCATTGCGGTCCAGGCCGCATTGCATATGCGCGAGCGCACTGGCGAGGGGCAGCAGGTCGACATGTCGTTGTTCGACAGCATGACCGGCGTTCTCGCCAATCAGGCGCTGAATTTCCTCGTTTCCGGAAAGTCGCCCCGTCGCTTGGGCAACGCGCATCCGAACATCGCCCCCTATCAGGTGTTTCCGGTCTCCGACGGCCACCTGATCGTTGCCGTCGGCAACGACCGGCAGTTCGTGAAGTTCTGCAGCCTCTTGGGTCTGGACGATCTGGCGACCGATCCGCGCTATCTGACCAATTCCGGCCGGGTCAAACACCGCGAAACGTTGACGCCGGAGTTGACGGCGCGGACGCTGAATTTCAATCGCGACACGCTGCTTGCCATGCTGGAAGCCGCCGGTGTGCCAGGCGGGCCGATCAATACGGTCGCCGATGTGTTCGCCGATCCGCAGATCGTTCACCGCGGCATGCGGGTCGATGCGCCCCACACCGGCGCGGCTTCGGGAACGGCGCCGGGCGTGCGCACGCCGCTGATGTTTTCGGGTGCGGAACTCGCCCTTGATCGCGGCGCGCCAAGGCTTGGGGAGCATACGGACGAGGTCTTGGTGGAGATCGGGATGAGGCCCTAGCAGGTTGTATCGGGATCAAATATTCCCCATGCAGAGATATTTCATCTCCAGATAATCCTCGGCGCCGTGGCGGGAGCCTTCGCGGCCGATGCCGGATTGTTTGAGGCCGCCGAAGGGGGCGGCTTCGGAGGACATGCGGCCGGTGTTGATGCCGATCATGCCGTATTCGAGGGCCTCGGCGACGCGCCAGACCTTTTTCAGTTCGGTGGCGTAGAAATAGGCGGCGAGGCCGTAGATCGTGTCGTTGGCCTGCAGGATGACGTCTTCCATCGTCTCGAAACGGATGATCGGCGCCACCGGGCCGAACGTCTCGTCGCAGGCCACCAGCATGGTCTTGTCGACATTTGAAAGCACGGTCGGCTCGAAGAAGGCGCCGGAGACGCGGTTTCCGCCGCAAAGAAGGGTTGCTCCTTTCGCGACTGCATCGTTGACATGCGTTTCGACCTTCTCGATTGCCCGGCTATCGATCAGCGGGCCGATCGTGACACCCTTGGAAAAGCCGTCGCCGACCTTGAGCTTGGCGACTTCGGCGGCCAATTTGCCGGCGAATTCGTCATGCACGCCGCTCTGGACATAGATGCGGTTGGCCGAGGTGCAGGTCTGGCCGGCATTGCGGTATTTTGCCTGAATGGCGCCGTCGACGGCCGCATCGATATCGGCGTCGTCGAAGACGATGAAGGGTGCGCTGCCGCCGAGTTCGAGGCTGACTTTCTTGATCTGGTCGGAACATTGCCGCATCAGGATACGGCCGACTTCGGTCGAGCCGGTGAAGCTGATCTTGCGCACCTTCGGATTGGCGCAGAGTTCGCGGCCGATCGCATCGCCTTCGGAGGCGAGGATGAGATTGAAGACGCCTTTGGGGAAACCGGCGCGAATTGCCAGCGCATGCATGGCAAACGCCACCAGCGGCGTTTGTTCCGCAGGCTTTAGAATGACCGTGCAGCCGACTGCAAGCGCCGGCGAAATCTTGCGCGCGACCATCGATGCGGGGAAGTTCCAGGGCGTGATCGTGCCTACGACACCGACGGGCTGTTTGATCACCAGCATGCGGCGGTCTGTCGAAGGCGCCGGGATGGTTTCGCCGTAGATGCGCTTGGCCTCTTCCGCGTACCACTCGATATAGGCCGCGGCGTGCTGGACCTCAGAGCGGGCTTCGTTGAGCGGCTTGCCCATTTCCGCAGTCAGGATGGCGGCGAGATCATCGATATGGGCAATGACCAGATCATGCCAGCGGCGCAGGATCGAGCTGCGATCGCCGGCCGGACGTTCGGCCCAGGGAAACTGCGCCGCATAGGCATCATCGATCGCCGTCCGGGTTTCCATCACGCCCATATCCGGCAGGGTCGCGAGCAGCGCGCCGTTTGCGGGATTGCGCACGTCGAAGGTTTTTGCCGGCGCTGTTCCGGCCGCATTGACCAGTCCGAGCAGCTCCGGTTCCTTGACGTGGGTAATCAGCGTCTCGGTAAAGATCATCGATGATCCTTTCTGGCGGTCCGCAGGGCGGCGCATGTCGCCGCGGGGACAATGCCGATAGCCGATAAAAGCGGCCGGGTCCATCGGGCAACGGGAAGCGGCTGCCCGACGGAATAGATCAACGGGTCGAAAGGTTTATCAGGCCCGTGCTTCCAGGATCGACGCTTCCAGAATGTCCATGGCTTCTGCGAAAACCTCGTCCTGGATGGTGATCGGCGCGAGGAAGCGGATGACGTTGCCATGGACGCCGCAGGTGAGCAGGATAAGGCCCTTCTCCAGTGCGATCAGGCGGACGCGGTTGGCGAAATCGGCGCTCGGCAGATTGGTCTTCGCGTCGTTGAATTCGACCGCGTTCATGAAGCCCGGACCGCGGATATCGACGATTTCCGGTGCCTGTTCGCGAATGGCGGCGAGGCGCTGCTTGAGGCGGCCGCCGAGCTGTTCGGCGCGTTCGCAGAGGTTTTCGTCCTTGATGACGTCGAGGACGGCGTGGGCCGCGGCAATGCCCATCGGGCTGCCGCCATAGGTGCCGCCAAGGCCGCCCGGGCCTGGTCCGTCCATGATCTCGGCGCGGCCCGTCACGGCTGCCAGGGGGAAGCCGCCGGCAAGGCTCTTTGCCATGGTCATCAGATCGGGCACCACGTCGTAGTGTTCCATTGCAAACATCTTGCCGGTGCGGGCAAAGCCGGTCTGCACCTCGTCGGCGATCAACAGGATGCCGTGCTGGTCGCAGATGTCACGCAGCGCCCGCATCAGAGCGGCCGGCGCGGGATAGAAGCCGCCTTCGCCCTGCACCGGCTCGAGGATGATCGCGGCGACGCGCGCCGGATCGACATCGGCGGCAAAGAGCTTCTTCAACGCAGCAAGCGACTGCTCGACATTGACGCCGTGAAGCTCGATCGGGAAGGGCACGTGGAAGACGTCGCCCGGCATGGCGCCGAAGCCGACCTTGTAGGGAACCACCTTGCCGGTGAGCGCCATGCCCATGAAGGTGCGGCCGTGAAAGCCGCCGCTGAAGGCGACAACGGCGGAGCGGCCGGTCGCGGCGCGGGCGATCTTGACGGCGTTTTCCACGGCTTCAGCGCCGGTGGTGACGAAGACCGTCTTCTTGGCGAAGTCTCCGGGCGTGATCTCATTCAGGCGCTCGGCCAGATGCACATAGCTTTCGTAGGGGACGACCTGCGCGCAGGTATGGGTAAAACGATCGAGTTGCGCCTTGACGGCTTCGATGACGCGCGGATGGCGGTGGCCGGTGTTGACCACGGCGATGCCGGCGGCGAAATCGATATAGCGATTGCCTTCCTTGTCCCAGATTTCGGAATTCTCCGCGCGGTCGGCATAGATCTGCGTGGTCATGCCCACACCGCGGGAAATGGCTGCGTTCTTGCGATCGGTCAAACTGGTCACGGGTATCATCCTAGAGCGTGAGGAACATTGTTGATGCAAATCCTATATTTTTTCTGTAGGTTTGCAAATTAATTATAGTGATCGGAAAGTGAGCATCTGTAATGCTTTTCCTTGTCTCTCGCGGGCATGTGTGGCTACATTGATGCCTTAAGCATTGAACGATATTTTCTGACACTTTGAACACGTAGACATTTCGCAGCTGACCCGACGAAGGCTTTTCCGGGCAAGGCTGCATCATTGTAGCGCGTAGCAATCAGGAGAATGATGCCATGACTGCAGATGCCATTATCCGTGCCCGCATCGATTCCGCAACCAAACAGAAGGCCATTGCCGCGCTTGACGCCATGGGCCTCTCGGTTTCCGACGCCATTCGGCTGTTGATGCTGCGCATTGCCGAAGAAAGGCGCCTTCCCTTCGAATTGAAGGTGCCGGACGGCGATGTGCCTCAGTCTGGCGATCGAGGTCCGCGCCGTCTCGACAGCGGCGAAGACCTATTTCGCGACCTGGAACATTGACGGCATGATGATCTTGCGTGGCGGCCGATGAGCGATGCCATCCCAGTTCGGTACAAGGTTGCGGAGGCGGCCCGGCTTGCCGGCGTCTCGGCATCGACCTTGCGGCTCTGGGAGACGCAGGGCCTCGTGGTGCCGGAACGCTCCGCCACCGGCCACCGGCAGTATAGCGAGAGCGATGTCGCCCAGTTGAAGCGGGTTTCCTGGTTTCGTGCCGAGCGCGGCCTCAATCCGGCAGCCATTCGCGAAGCGCTCGAGGCGGAAGTCGGCGATCCCGACGATGCCGCAAATGGCGTTATTGATGCAAGCCCGGCCTCGCAGGTCGGGCGCAAGCTCAGGAGCCTGCGCCACGCGGCCGGCAAGACGCTGGAGCAGGTTGCCGGCGAAATCGGCATCGCAGCCTCCGTTCTCTCGACGCTGGAGCGTACCTCGCAAGGGGTCTCCGTCGCGGTGTTGCACAATCTCGCCGAATATTTCGGGACGACAGTTTCCAGCCTTTCCGGCGAAGACGAGCCGGAGGTTCGCGCGCTCGTCCGTTCCGGTGAGTGGCGCACTTGGCCGCGCACGACGCCGGGCGTGACGGTGCAATTGCTGGCCGAAGGCCGCAACCAGATGGATTGCCATCGTTTCGTGCTGGAACCCGGCGCGTCCAGCGAAGGCGCCTACAAGCACGAGGGCGAGGAGTTCGTCTACGTGCTGTCGGGGCGGGTGGAGTTCGTGCTCGACTCCGACCAGTTCCATGATCTTAACCCCGGCGATTCCCTCTATTTCGAGAGCCGCCGCCATCACGCCTGGTCGAACCGGCACGATGGCGAGACGGTGCTGTTGTGGATCAACACGCCGCCGACTTTCTGATCTCCTCCCCATGATGAGGCAATCAACCGGGTTTATACCGGCTATTGTCTCTATCTATTTCGTTTATGGGCTTTCGAGGCATAGAGTTTCAGGGAAGCACCGGAAAAGCGGTGCGCAACAAGGGGAACCGAACTGATGAGACACAAGATGATCGCACTGGCATTCGCCTGTGCCGCTGCTTTCTCCATGACCTCTGCAGACGCTGCCGAAAAATTGAAGATCGGCACGGAAGGTGCTTATCCTCCGTTCAATTTCATTGATTCCGCCGGCAAGATCGGCGGTTTCGATGTCGATATCGGTCTTGCGCTCTGCGCCAAGATGCAGGTGGAATGCGAGGTCGTGGCGCAGGATTGGGACGGGATCATTCCGGGCCTTCTCGCCAAGAAATACGACATGATCATCGCCTCGATGTTCATCACCGAGGAACGCAAGAAGCAGGTCGCCTTCGCGGATCCCTATTACCTCGCCGCCATGACCCATGTGGCCCCGAAAGAGGCCGGCATCGCCACGTTCACCAACGAGGCGCTGAAGGGCAAGGTGATCGGCGCGCAGGCCGGTACCACGCAGGCCGATTTTATCGCCGCGACCTATCCGGATGCCGAGATCAAGCTCTATCCGACGCAAGACGAAGCCAATCTCGATATGGTCAACGGCCGTCTCGACATGCAGGTCGGCGACATGCTGCCAATGCTCGACTGGGTGACCAAGAAGGACGACGGCAAGTGCTGCGAGATGATCGGTACGCCGATCACCGATCCCAAGTTCGTTGGCGAAGGCGTCGGTATCGCAGTGCGCCAGGATGACAATGACCTGCGCGAAAAGCTGAACAAGGCACTGGCCGATATTCGCGCCGATGGCACCTACAAGACGATCAACGACAAGTACTTCACCATTGACGTCTACACGATGAAATAAGCGAATGCGGCCGTGTTCGATCTGGACGCGGCCGCCTTCCTAGGCTCGGAATCTCATTGATTGAGGCAGTTGGCTGGTTGCGGTACAAAGCCCCGGCGACCGGCTGAGTGTCAGCGATCCACAAGAATGGGAGGGCGCGGTCATGAATGATGTGATCGGCCAAGAGCCAGCATACGATCCCCAGGACTTGGAGCGCCTGCTGGTTGCCCGGCAGAATGCCGGCGACGTCGATGGCATGGTTGCCTTGTTCGAGCCCGACGCGGTGATCGATTGCGGCGGTGGGCGGCTCGTTCGAGGCTTGGAAGCCATTCGCGATTTTTATGTCGAGACCGTCGCTACGGGGCGAAAGTTCGCGTTTGGGGAACAGCGGCAAGCGCTGATTTGCGGCGATCTGGCCGTCACGTCGACGCGCCTTCCTGACGGCGATATCACCACGGAGGTTGCTCGGCGACAGAGCGATGGAACCTGGCTTTGGGTGATCGACAGGTATTCAGTCAGCTAGAGCCCCGAACAAGGCTCTTGGCTCTGGACTGGCCTATTTCGCCACATCGATGACGACGCGGCCGCGGATCTTTCCGGCGACGATATCCTGCGCCAGTTGCGGCAGGTTCGATAGCGGTTCGACCGTCGTCATCGCTGTTAGATGATTAAGGTCGAGGCTTTCCGAAAGGATGGCCCAGGCCTTGTCGCGTTCGGAGTGCGGCGCGGTCACCGAATTGATGCCGAGCAATGCCACGCCGCGCAGGATATGCGGCATCACGGTTGCCGGCAGGTCTGCGCCGCCCGCGAGGCCGCAGGCCGCAACCGCGCCGCTCTGGATCGTCTGCGCCAATATGTTGGCCAGGGTCGTGGAGCCGACGGAATCGATCGCACCTGCCCAGCGCTCCTTTTGCAGGGCGCCGCCTTTCTCGGACAGCTCGGTGCGATCGACAAAGCCCGTTGCGCCGAGCGATGCGAGATAGTCATGGGTTTGCGGGCGCCCGGTCGAGGCCGTGACCTTGTAGCCGCGTCGGGCAAGAAGCGTGATTGCCACCGAGCCGACGCCGCCTGCCGCTCCGGTGACGAGAACCTCGCCAGTCTTGATCTTGCCCCATAGTTCGAGCGCATGAATGGCAAGGGCGGCGGTATATCCGGCGGTGCCGATCGCCATGCTTTGCTCGAGGCTGAAGGCGTCCGGCAGGCGGGTCAGCCATTCCGGTTTCAGGCGTTGGAAGCGGGTATAGCCGCCCCACTCCGTCTCCGACATGCCCCAGCCGTTGACCGCGACCTTGTCACCCGGCTTCCAGTCCGGATTGCGGGATTCAACGACGATACCGGCAAGATCGACGCCGGCCACCATCGGCAGGCGCCGGGCGATGCGGCCCTTGCCGGAGACCGCGAGGCCATCCTTGTAATTCAGCGTCGAAAACTGCACCTCGACCAGCACGTCGTGATCCGGCAGGTCGGCGAATGTCAGGTTCTTGAAGCCGCCGACCGGTTTGCCGTCACGATCCTCGATCACGAGCGCCCTGAAATGATCCGCCATGGTTTTCTCCCTTGCGTTTCCCGCAAAATGGCATGGGGTGGCGCAAAAAGCCATTTGAACCAAAGGCAAAGACGGGCGGCTGAGGGGGGGCTTTTGGAAACTGAAAAAGACCGCCGGATTTATCGATGAACGCGCTCGCCGTCCCATAATAAACCATTGAATCGGCAGGCGATTATCGATGCAGTATAGAAATATATCGCGCAACTTTACTTTCTAAAATACGTATAATTCCAAGCGGAGTCTCCGTTATATCTGCCATGTTTACCACGCAGGGCAGAATTGCTTTTCCGCTCTGGCGAAATACCTGCGAGCATGATAGATGACGCTCGCAACAATCCTATGGAGCTTATCATGTTTTCGCAGCGCAAGCTGTCGAGCCCGTCTGATCGCGGTTTTGTCCAGATGATCTGGAACGCGATCCTTCTCGTTCAGACCCGTGAAACGACCTCGCTTATGAGGGGTCGCCACCGCTAGGCAGAAGCAGCGACCGGGCCACGTATTGCGGCCGGGCCAGCTATCGCGGCCGGGAATGTCACCGAGGCTTTCAGTCCCTTGCCATCCGGCCCTTCGCCCAGCGTGAGATGTCCGCCGAAAAGTCCGGCGATTTCTTCGACGATCGGAAGTCCCAATCCCATTCCCGGTGCTTCGCCGCGTCCGCCGCGCGCGAAACGCTGGCGCACGACCTGCCGGCTCTCCGGCGGGATGCCCGGGCCGTTGTCTTCGACGTCCAGCCGGATACTGCTGTCTTCGATTCCCACCCGAACGGTCACTTCCGCGCCCCTGCCGGCATAGGCGATGGCGTTTTCGATGAGGTTGCGCAGGAGTTCGCCGATCAGGAGAGGTTCGGCGTGGATCAATGCCCTGCCCTCACCCTCGAAGCCGAGATCGATGCCTGCATCACCGGCGCCGGGGACGCGATCGCCGGTGATCTGCTGCGCCAGCGCCATCAGGTCGATGACCTCGCGAGGCTGAGGCTCCGTCGAGCCGGCGGCGTCGATCTTTGCCATCAGCAGCAGTTGCGCAAGAATGCGCTCGGCATGCGCCACGGCCTCGTCACCCTTGCGGGCGGCGGCCTGAGCCTCCTCCAGCGTTGTCGCGCGGGCGGAAAGGGCAAGCTGGGTGCGGATGATCGCAAGCGGCGTGCGCAGCTGGTGGCTGGCATTGCCGGAGAAATGCCGGAGCGCATCGAGCGCCGATTGCAGCCGTACCATGAAGGAATTGACCGTCTCGACCAGTCCCTCGACTTCGCTCGGAACCGATTGCTCGATCGGGTGCAGGTCGTCGGGACTGCGCTCGGCAATGGCGTCACCGAGGCGATAGAGCGGCCGCAGCGAAAATGTCACCGCGACCCAGACGATGGCTGCGGCACCGAGGATCATCATCAAAAGCCGGAATGCCGAGCGTAGCAGGATAGCCTGCGTCAGCTGCCGCCGCGCGATCGTCGTCTCGGCGACGGTGACGACAAAGGGCACGGAGTTGATGCCGGTGGAGGCGGATCGCTCTAGGGCTGCGACCCGGATCGGCTCGCCGCGAAACTGCGCGTCGGCATAGGCCGCCGATTGTCCTTTCATGTCGGTGACCGAGGGCAGGTTCTGATAGCCGGTGATGAATTGTCCCGGTGGACCGTCGACCCGGTAGAAGACCCGGTCCTGCGCCGCCGAAGTCAGCATTTCCAGCGCGACATAGGGAATGTCCACTTCCAGTGAACCGTCTTCGGCGACCACGACCCGTTCGGCAATTGCAAGGGCCGAGCCGGCAAGCACACGGTCGGAGACGACATTCGCCGTTTTCACCGCCTCGCTATAGGTGTCGATCAGCGCCAGGCAACCGATGACGGCGGTCGAGATCAGCAGCCAGGCAAGCAGCCTGCGGCGCAGCGAATAGGCGGCCCGCGCCATCAGGCGTCCGCCATCTTGTCGAGATAATAGCCGATGCCGCGCGCCGTGCGCACCGTCAGCCCGTGCGGCGCCAGCCGCTTGCGCAGCCTGCTGACATATTGCTCGATGGCATTGGTGCTCAGATCATCGTCGAAGGCCGTCAGCGACTGGATGATAGCTTCCTTGGCGACGACCTTCCCGGCCCGCATAAACAGGATTTCCAACAGCCCGAGTTCGCGGGCGGGGATATCGACCGGTATCCCGCCGGCGGAAAAGGTGCGGGAGTTGAGGTCGAAGGAAACCTTGCCGTAGCTGACCAGCGACGAGCGAAGCCCCGCCTGCCTGCGCAAGAGGACGCGGACACGCGCCTCGAACTCGCTGACGTCGAACGGCTTGATCATGTAGTCGTCGGCGCCGAGGTCCAGCCCCTTGATCTTCTCCTCCTGCGTGCCCCGCGCCGTCAGGATCAGCACCGCTGCCTTGTTCTGGCGTGCGCGCATGGAGCGCAGCACGTCGAGACCGTCCATTTCCGGCAGGGTCAGGTCGAGGATGACGAGGTCGAAAGTCTCGGTCGCGATCACGGCGTCGGCCGATGCGCCGTCATTGACGACATCGACGGCATAGCCGCTGCCGCGCAGGATGGCGACAAGCCCTTCCGAAAGCGCCTTGTTGTCTTCGACCAGTAGTATCCGCAATTCCGCTGTCTCCCTGCGGGCACTCTAACGTCCGTATCCCGGCTTGTGAACGGGCGGAGGCTGCGGCAATATCGTTTTATGCGCTTCCTTTCAGCTCTTTGTCTCTTCTGCGGATTTTCGCTGCCTGCCGCCGCCCAGCCGGTCGTCTTTCCGGCGCTTTCGGGCGATGCGGCAGCCCCGACCGTCATCGTCTATTCCTCGCTCGACGAGCCTTTGGCGCGGCCGATGATTACCGGTTTCCAGGCCGCCAATCCGAATGTGGCGGTGCGTTACGAAGACATGCTGACAGGTGAAATCTACGACCGCATCGTCAAGGAAACCGACGCGGGCGAAAAGACCGCCGACTTTGCCTTTTCCTCGGCCATGGATCTGCAGGTCAAACTCAGCAATGACGGCTATGCCCAGCGCAGCGACCTGCCGATGAGCGCTCGCTGGCCCGATTGGGCCAACTGGCGCAACACCGCCTATGCGCTGACGTTCGAGCCGGCGGTCTTCGTCTATCACAAGCCAAGTTTTACGACGGAAAAGCCCCCGTCAACGCGGGCCGAGTTCGTCGACTATCTGAAGCGGCAGGGCAGCGCCGTTTTCGGCAAGATCGGCACCTACGACATCGAGCGCTCCGGCGTCGGCTTCCTGTTCATGGCGCGCGACCAGGAGCAGTTTGGCGATATCTGGTCGGTGATCCAGACGATGGGCGCTGCCGGCGTCAAACTCTATTCGACCAGCTCGGCCATCCTCGAGCGCGTGTCCGACGGCCGCTTCGTGCTCGGCTATAATATCCTCGGTTCCTACGCCGCCGACTGGGCCTCGCGCCACCCGGATGTCGGCATCGTCCTGCCGCGGGATTACACCGTCGTCATGTCGCGCATCGGGCTGGTACCGCAGGCCGCCGCCTCGCCGGATCTCGGCCGGCGCTACCTGGAATTCTTCATGTCGAAGGAAGGCCAGACGATCATGGCGCGGGAACTGCAGATTCCCGCCGTCAGCCCGGATGTCGCCGGCACCAACACGGCAAATACGATGCGGGAGATGCTGGGCGCACAGTTGCGGCCGGTTCCGGTCAGCCCCGGCCTGATGGTCTATCTCGATCAGGTCAAGCGGGCGCGGCTGATCGCGCGCTGGAACGAAGTTTTGCGGCTCCAGTAGAAGTTTTAACGCTCCAGTAGACGAAGCGGAAAAATTAGCGGAGATTATTCAGGCAAGGTCCTGCGCGATGTCAGGTAAATGTCAGCTTGTTGTGGTGCCTTGCAGTTCTTCATCATCCGTGGAGGCGGATGATCGAGGCGTATGGGAGGAAATTCACCAGAGCCGGCGTCGTTAAGTCCAGGAAGCGAACACGCCCGATTCTAGAGTGAGCCAAATCCCCGTCCGCAAAGATGAACATTGCGCGCCAGATCAAAAGAGCGCGCCTGACGGAGGACTAATCTTGAAACAGTTTTTTCTGGCATCCATTCTCGCCGGCGCTCTCGCGCTGCCCGCCTTTGCGGCTGACTACACCATCATCGCGCCTGCCAATCCGGGCGGTGGCTGGGACCAGACCGCACGCTCGATCCAGAGCGTGATGCAGCAGGAAGGCATTTCCGGCAACGTTCAGGTGCAGAACGTGCCGGGCGCCGGCGGTACGATTGGTCTTGCGCAGTTCGCCAGCCAGTCGGCCGGCAATGCCAACGCCCTGATCGTCGGCGGTTATGTCATGGTCGGCGCCATTCTCACCAACAAGTCGCCGGTAACGTTGAACGACGTGACCCCGATCGCTCGCCTGACCGGCGAATATGAAGCGATCGTCGTTCCCGCTGATTCGCCGCTGAAGACCATGGGAGATCTCGTCGAAGCGCTGAAGAAGGATCCGGGCTCGGTATCCTGGGGCGGCGGTTCGGCCGGCGGCACGGACCATATCGCAGTCGGCCTGATCGCCAAGGCTGCCGGCGTCGACCCGACCAAGATCAACTACATCGCGTTTTCGGGCGGCGGCGAAGCGCTGGCCGCCATTCTCGGCAGCCAGGTCACGGCCGGCATTTCGGGTTACGGCGAGTTCGAATCGCAGGTTAAGGCTGGAACGCTCCGTCTTCTCGCCGTATCGAGCGCCGAACGCCTTCCGGGCATCGACGCGCCGACCATCAAGGAAGGCGGCCTTGACGTGGTGGTTGAAAACTGGCGCATGATCGCTGCTGCTCCGGGGCTGACTGACGAGCAGAAGACCGCAGTTTCGGCCGACATCGAGAAGCTGGTCAAGTCCGCCGGCTGGCAGGAAACACTGAAGACCAAGGGCTGGCAGGATACGTATCTCGCCGGTGACGCCTTCAAGGAACAGTTGGCCAAGGACGTTTCGGCAACCGAAGCCGTCCTCAAGGACATTGGTCTGGTTAAATGAGCAAGGGCCACACCCCTTCGACGGAGACACGCCGCCCTGATAGGGCGGCGCTTTTCATCGCCGTCTTCCTTGCGGCCCTCGGCGGCCTGATCTTCTGGGATGCGTCGCGGCTTGCGAGCATGGGCGGATACTCCGGCATCGGCCCGGCCACCATTCCCTTTGTGGTTGCCGGCGGATTGCTGGTTCTGGCCGCCTGGACCGTTTTCGAAGCGCTGCGGGGCGATTTCCCGGCGCGCGACCGTCAGGAATTCGGCCCGGTCGTCTGGATCGTCGGTGGTCTCGCCGTGCAGATGCTGCTCCTGAAAACGGCAGGATTCTCGATTGCGACCGGCCTGCTCTTTGCGGCAACGGCGGCCGCCTTCGGCAAGCGCAAGCTCTGGATGACGATCCCGGTCGGCATCGCGCTCTGTCTCGCCGTCTGGCTGGTCTTTGCCGGGCTGCTGCAATTGTCGCTGCCTGCCGGTCCGCTCGAACACCTGTTTTGGTAAGGCCCTGACATGAACACATTCGATTTCCTGATGCAGGGCCTGCTTGTTGCCGCCCAGCCGATGAACCTCCTCTACGCGCTGATCGGCGTGACGCTCGGCACCGCTGTGGGCGTCCTGCCGGGTATCGGCCCGGCGCTGACTGTGGCGTTGCTGCTGCCGGTGACCTACAAGCTCGATCCGGGCGGCTCGCTCATCATGTTCGCCGGCATCTATTATGGCGGCATGTATGGCGGCTCGACCACGTCCATCCTGCTGAATACGCCGGGGGAAAGCGCATCTATCGTCACGGCGCTCGAGGGCAACAAGATGGCCCGGGCCGGGCGCGGCGGGCCGGCATTGGCGACGGCGGCGATCGGTTCTTTCGTCGCCGGGCTGATAGCGACCATGGCGCTCGCCTTCATTGCGCCTTTCGTCGTCAAGCTGGCGCTGGTCTTCGGCCCGCGCGAATATTTCGCGTTGATGGTGCTTGCCTTCGTCACCGTTTCCTCGGCCTTCGGCGATTCGACGCTGCGCGGGCTGACCTCACTGTTCATCGGCTTTGCGCTCGCCATCATCGGCATCGACCAACTGACCGGCCAGACGCGCATGAGTTTCGGCGTTCCCGACCTGCTCGACGGGATCGAGGTGACGACGCTGGCGGTTGCGATGTTCGCTATCGGGGAATCGCTTTATATCGCGGCGCAAGGCAATCTCGGCCCGGACAAGGTCGAAGCGGTCAAGGGATCCGTCTGGATGAACGCCCAGGATTGGGGGCGCTCCTGGAAGGCATGGCTGCGCGGAACCGCGATCGGTTTCCCGATCGGCGCGATGCCGGCGGGCGGCGCCGAGATCGGCACTTTCCTCTCCTATGCCACCGAAAAGCGGCTGACCAAATATCCGGAAGAATTCGGCAATGGCGCCATCGAAGGCGTTGCAGGTCCCGAGGCTGCCAACAACGCGTCTGCCGCCGGTACGCTCGTGCCGCTTTTGACGCTCGGCCTGCCGACCACGGCGACGGCGGCGATCATGCTGGCCGGCTTCCAGCAATACGGCCTGCAGCCCGGTCCGCTGTTGTTTGCGACCAATCCGCAGCTCGTCTGGGGCCTGATCGCCAGCTTGCTGATCGCTAACTTCATGCTTTTGGTGCTCAACCTGCCGCTGGTTGGCCTTTGGGTGAAGCTGCTGACCATCCCGAAGCCGTGGCTCTATGCCGGCATCCTGTTGTTTGCGACGCTCGGTACCATCGGCGCCAATCCGTCGGTGTTCGAACTCGGCATGCTGCTCGCCTTCGGCGTTCTTGGCTACGTCATGCGCATCTTCGGTTATCCGATTGCGCCCGTCGTTGTCGGCCTGATCCTCGGTCCGCTGGCCGAGCAGCAGCTTCGCCGCGCGCTGTCGATCAGCCAGGGCGACGTGACGGTTCTGTTTACGTCGCCGGTTGCCGCCGTACTGCTGGTGATCGCCGCTGCGGCCCTGATCATCCCGCTGATCCTGCGTGCGCGGGGCCGCGGCGAAGTTCTGTCGCAGCTTGCTGCAAGCGAAGACTAGAGCATCCCGCATCGAGAAGATCGCTCGTATGCGGATAAGATGCTCTAGCATTTTAGAAAGGAGTGTCGCTTGCACGTTCGAATGAACGCGCGGCGCTCCGGCGCTCCTCCCAAGACCGTCATGGACAAGGGCCCGGTTGGCTGAGGTTAACCGGGCCCTTTCTATTTGCATGGCTGGGATGAATTCCTGTGCGTTGTAAACAAGGGTGCGAAGCCTCATATTCCGGTCATCGAACAACACGATGAACAACCTAGGAAAGTGAGTAAAGAGATGAGTGCCCGTAAATCTGCCCGAGGCTTCTTCGGTAATGCCATCGCCATCTTTGGCGCGGCCACGGCCGCTGCCGCAGCAGTCGAGGGCCACCGCCGTCCGCTGGACCGCGACCTCTACACGCTCGGCATCAACCCCGCGAACTTTCATTCCATGAAGCGCGGCTGATCGCGCCAGGAATTTGGTTTAATGCAAAACCCGCCAATCGCAAGATTGGCGGGTTTTTTGTTGTAAAAATAAGAACATATCTGAAATATTTCGTCGCTTCTGCGTCTAGAATGTCTGCCATGTCCCATGGATCTTATTAGACAGCGCATTGAGGCGCTATTTTTCGCTAATAAAGGTCAGAGATATCTGAGGAGTAGTGTGCATTAAACCTATCGGATAAGGACTACGCCAAAAGATACTACGATTTGCTCGATTAAACATCATCGTCGATCCGTGTAGCTTACAGCCGGGAGCGGAGAGTCGCTGTCCGGTTCATTTTTCGACATGACCGAGCATTTATTTCGATCAACCCTTTTTCAAGGTGATATTCCCATGGCTACTCCGATCCTTTCGTTTGAGCGCGTCGATGTTGTTGAGGGTGATGCAACCTATGGCCCTTTCGCGACGTTCCGTATCAACCTGACGGAGCCTTCCGACCAGGACATCACATTCCAGTACCGCATCAAGCCGGGGACGGCGATTGCCGGCGATTTCCAGACCCCGACCGACGTCGATCAGGTCTATACGATCACGATCCCGGCCGGCGACACGAGCATCACGATCGAGCCGCGGATCAGGGCTGACGATGTTGACGAGGTGGACGAAGCCTTCTGGCTGGAAATTTTCAACCCTATCAACGCCGTTCTTTCGGGCGGCGAGAACACGCTGACCTCGGTCGGCATCATTCGCGATGACGATGGCGGCGGCGCCAACCTGTCGCTGTTCGTCTCCGATGCGACGATAAGGGAAGGCAACAGCGGCCAGAGAATTGCGACGTTCGAAGTGCATCTGTCACAACCCGCAACGAAGGCGATGAGCTTCGCCTACAAGACGGTCAACGGCTCGGCGAAGGGCGGCAGCGACTATGTCGCGGAGACCGGAACGGTAAAGTTCGCGATCGGGGAGAAGGTCGCTACCGTGGAGATCCTGGTAACCGGCGATACGAAGGTGGAAGCCAGCGAATTCTTCTCGCTTGTCGTGACGCCGACAGCCGACATCAAGAATGGAACGGCCGCTTCGACCGGTCTTGGCACCATTCTGGAGGACGACGCGGCTACCGGCGCGCTGCCGGTCATCTCGCTTGACCGGGTCGACGTCGTCGAGGGCGATGCAACTTACGGCCCCTTCGCGACGTTCCGTATCAATCTGTCGAAAGCCTCCGACGAGGACATCACGATCCAGTATCGCGTCAAGCCGGGCACGGCCATCGCCACCGACTTCCAGACCCCGAGCAATGTCGACGAGATCTTTTCAATCACGATCCCGGCCGGAGATACGAGTATTACGATTTCACCGCGGATCAGGGCCGACGATGTTGACGAGGTGGACGAAGCCTTCTGGCTGGAACTCTTCAATCCGACCAACGCCGTTCTTTCGGGCGGCGAGAACACGCTGACCTCGGTCGGCGTCATCCGGGATGATGATGGCGGCGCCAACCTGTCGCTGTTCGTCTCCGACGCAACGATCAGGGAAGGCAATAGTGGCCAAAGGGTCGCGACCTTCGAAGTGCACCTGTCGCAAGCCGCAACGAAGGATCTGAGCTTTGCCTACAAGACGGTCAACGGATCGGCAAAGGCCGGCAGCGACTATGTCGCGGAGACCGGAACGGTAAAGTTCGCAGCCGGGCAGACGGTCGCCACAGTGGAGATCCTGGTGACCGGCGATACGAAGGTAGAAGCCAGCGAATTCTTTTCGCTGGCCGTGACGCCGACTGCCGACATCAAGAATGGCACCACCGCTTCGACGGGTCTTGGCACCATTCTGGAGGATGACACGGCTACCGGCACGCTGCCGGTCATTTCGCTTGACCAGGGTCGACGTCGTCGAGGGTGATGCAACATATGGCCCCTTCGCGACGTTCCGCGTGAACCTGTCGAAAGCATCCGATCAGGACATCACGGTCCAGTATCGCGTCAAGCCGGGCACGGCCATTGACATCGACTTCCAGACCCCGAGCAATGTCGATCAGATCTTTTCGATCACGATTCCGGCCGGAGATACGAGCATCACGATTTCGCCGCGGATCAGGGCTGACGATCTCGACGAGGTGGACGAAGCCTTCTGGCTGGAACTCCTCAACCCGACCAATGCCGTTCTTTCCGGCGGCGAGAAGACGCTGACCTCGATCGGCATCATTCGGGATGACGATGGCGATGGCGGTGGCGCCAACCTGTCGCTGTTCGTGTCGGGTGCGACGGTGACGGAGGGCAGCAGCGGCCAGAAGGTGGCGACCTTCGAGGTGCACCTGTCGCAGCCTGCAACGAAGGACCTGAGCTTTGCCTACAAGACGGTCAACGGTTCGGCGAAAAGCGGGAGTGATTATGTAGCGGAAACCGGAACGGTAAAGTTCGCAGCCGGGCAGACGGTCACCACCATCGACGTCCTTGTCAATGGCGATCGGGTACTGGAAGCCAACGAGACTTTCTCGGTGGCTCTGACGCCGACCGCCGACATCAAGAATGGCACGCTTGGATCGACCGGCGTCGCCACGATCGTCAACGACGATACGATCCATGAGGTCATCTATGGCACATCCAGCGGCGAGACGCTTCATGGCAACGACGGCAACGACATCATCTACGGCCGCGGAGGTAACGACAAGCTGTACGGAGATCTCGGAAACGATACTCTGATCGGTGGAACCGGGGCGGATCGGCTGGATGGAAGTTCCGGCGTGGATACGGCTTCCTATGCGGACGCCACGAAAGGCGTTCGGGCATCGTTTTCGTCTCCTTCGAGCAATACCGGCGATGCGCTGGGCGATACGTACTTCGCAATAGAAAATCTGGCTGGTTCAAAATTCGCGGACAAGCTGACGGGAAATACTGGCAATAACATCATCACCGGAGGTGTCGGCGCCGACGGAATGCAGGGTGGCGGCGGAGCGGACAAGTTCGTGTACGCCACTCTTGCCGATTCGACCGTCTCGTCGACCGGCCGGGATATCATCTACGATTTCTCCAGCAACGACCGCCTTGACCTGCGTTTGCTTGACGCCAGTACCAAGGCCTCGGGCAATCAGGCATTTTCCTTCATTGGCACGGCCGCTTTCAGCGGCAGCGCCGGCCAAATTCGCTACGATAAGGCCGCGTCGGATACCTATATCTATGCCGACGTCAATGGCGACAAGACGGCGGACTTTTCGATTCGTCTCGACGATGCCGTCACGATTACCCAGGGATTCATCTATCTCTGAAGGATGGTATTGGCCCAAAGCAAGGCCGCCCGTGCGACACGGGCGGCCTTGTTGCATGAGTGCACGGCAGCCGCCCGCATTCAAGCGAGCGGCTTTTTCATGTCGTCAATGCGTATGTTGTAGTTGTTCACGCTTGTTGTAGCGGATCGACGACCAGAGCGAGATCCCGATCAGGGCTGCGCCACCAAGGCCGGTAATCACTTCCGGGATGTGCACCAGCGTCTGGCAGTACATGATCACCGCGAGGATCAGGATGGCGTAGAAGGCGCCGTGTTCTAGGTAGCGGTATTCGGCAAGCGTACCCCTTTCCACCAGCATGATGGTCATCGAGCGCACATACATGGCGCCGATGCCAAGGCCGATGGCGATGACGAAGAGGTTCTGCGTCAAGGCGAAGGCGCCGATCACGCCGTCGAAGGAAAAGCTGGCGTCGAGCACTTCGAGATAGATGAAGGCCCCGAGACCGCCCTTGGCCGCGGCACTCATGGTCTGCTGCGATGCGTCAAGCACCCCGCCGATCACCTCGACCACAAGGAAGGTCAGGAGGCCGTAGATGGAGCAATAGACAAAGGTCGTTGCTTCTTCTCCTTCAAGGAGTGAGGAGAACACCAGGATCAATATCAGCACGAAGGCGATTTCCGCGCCCTTGATCGTGGCAAAACGCGATATGCGGCGCTCCACCATCTTGATCCAGTGGACGTCTTTCTCATGGTCGAAGAAGAATTTCAGGCCGACCATCATCAGGAATGTACCGCCGAACGCGGCAATTGGCAGGTGCGCCTCGTTCATGATGCGCGCATATTCTTCCGGACGGGACGCGGCCAGCACGAGCGCGTCAATCGGCCCGATATTCGCTGCAATCACGACAATCAGAAGCGGGAAGACGATGCGCATGCCGAAGACGGCGATGATGATGCCCCAGGTCAGAAACCGGTGTTGCCAGACCGGCGTCATTTCCTTGAGCTTGTTGGCGTTGACGATGGCGTTGTCGAAGGAGAGAGAGATTTCCAGTACGGCAAGAACCGTACAGACGAAGAAGACCGTGGCCATGCCGCCGATCGTTCCTGTGGTCGTCCAGCCGAGCCAGGCGCCAAGCGCAAGGCCCACGGCCGTGACGATGAAGGCCCATTTGAAATAGCCGAATGCCGAAGTCTGGGGAGCGGTCGTCATGGCCGCACCTGCGATCCGGCAAGGCTGAGGGCAAGGTTAGAATAGACGAAGGAATCCCGCATGCCATCACAGGCATGCGAAGAACGCATGAGGTGGATTGTCATTTGCTTATAGTCCGCCGGCTTATTTGCGGGTGATACCGACATCACGAGAGCGCCGTAGATTCTCGCCAGAGGGGCCCGGTATCAGGTTTTCTCCGCAGGCGTGTTAGATGCCCTGCACTGCGGAGTTGCCCATTACTTAGCGATCCTTCGAAGAAGGTCAAGAGTGAGGAAGGGCGCGGGCAAGAAGCGCTTCGCCTTTTACCGTAAGTTTCAGGTATGTCCGCTGCGTGCGGGCATCGCGCCGGATCATCTCGATCGGCGTTTCCGGCCCGGACAGCAGATTGATCTCGCGCAGGACGAGCGCGTGGGCGATGCCGAACAGTCTGGCAAAGGTCCGGCTGTCATCGGCGATCCCCTGCGAGAGCGCAGCGATAATCCCTGCCCCCAGCGGTGAAAGCGTAGCGTCCTCAGCGCGGATGGCAGCCACGAGCGCCAGGAAGTCCTCTTCGCCCCCCGGCATCAGGCGGCGTCAGCGACCGCGGCTCTTGTGCGGAAGCAGACGAGCACCGATTTCGAGGTTGGCGTGTCGCTTTCCTCACCGGCGCTCGAAAGAGGCACGAGCACGTTGAGTTCCGGATAGTAGCCGGCCACGCAGCCACGCGGGATATCGTAGGGGACGAAGCGGAAGTCGCTGGCGATGCGGGAAACGCCGTCATCGTGCCTGCCGATCACATCGGCGCGGTCTCCGGCCTCCGCACCAAGCTCTGCAAGGTCTGCCGGATTGATGAAGACGACATTGCGCTCGCCGTAGACGCCGCGGTACCGGTCGTCCATGCCGTAGATCGTCGTATTGTACTGGTCGTGCGAACGGAAGGTCTGCAGTACGAAGACGCCGTGCTGATCGCGGGCAACCTGATGCTCGACGGCATCGGGCAACGGACCGGTCCAGAAGGTCGCGCGGCCCGCCGGCGTTTCCCATTCGCGATTGGCGGCGGCATTGCGCAGGTGGAAGCCGCGCGGCTTGCGGACCCGCTCGTTATAGTTCTCGAAACCCGGAATGACGTTGGCGATATGATCGCGGATCAGGTCGTAGTCATCGGCAAGCGCTGCCCAGTCGACCTTGGCCGAACCGACGGTCGCAGCCGCGATACCGGCGATGATGGCCACCTCGGAGCGGAGTTCCGGCGAAGCGGGTTTGTTGATGCCGCCGGAGCCGTGCACCATGCTCATCGAATCCTCGACCGTGACGATCTGGCTGACGCCCTTCGAATTCCGGTCGATCTCGGTGCGGCCGAGGCAGGGCAGGATGAAGCTCACTTCGCCGGGCATCAGATGCGAGTGGTTGAGTTTGGTGGCGATGTTGACCGTCAGCTTTTGCGTGGCTAGCGCCTTGGCGATGATCGGGCTGTCTGGCGTCGCGCGGGCAAAATTCCCGCCGAGGCCGATGAAGGCCTGAGCCGAGCCGTCCAGCATGGCGCCGATCGCGGCGAGCACATTGTGGCCCTCCTTGCGGGGCGCCTTGAAACCGAATTCCTTTTCCAACGCGTCGAGGAAGGCGGCGGGCGGCTTTTCGTTGATGCCGACGGTGCGGTCGCCCTGCACGTTGGAATGGCCGCGCACCGGGCAGAGGCCGGCGCCGGGCTTGCCGATATTGCCGCGCAACATCATCAAACTGGCGATCTCGCGGATGGTGATGACCGAATGGCGGTGCTGCGTCACGCCCATCGCCCAAGTGCAGATCACCCGCTCGACGCCAAGATAGATTGTCGCCGCCCGCTCGATATCGGCGCGGGTCAAGCCGGACTGATCTTCGATCTCGGCCCACGAGGTCGCATCGACGGCAGCGCGATAGGCTTCGAAATCCGCCGTATGCTGGCTGATGAAATCAAGATCCAGAACGGAGGGCTCGCCCGCCGCAAGGGCTGCGTCGTCGGCTGCGAAAACGGCTTTCGCCATGCCGCGCACAGCCGCCATGTCGCCGCCGAGGCGTGGCTGGAAATAGTCGCTGGCGATCTCGGTCGAGCCGCCGCGCAGCATTTCCAGCTTGTCCTGCGGATCGGCGAAACGTTCCAGCCCGCGTTCGCGGATCGGATTGAAGACGGCGATCTTCGCACCACGTTGCGCGGCGCGGCGCAGGTCGCCGAGCATGCGTGGATGGTTGGTGCCGGGGTTCTGGCCGATGACGAAGATGGCGTCGGCCTTCTCGAAATCCTCGAGCAGCACGGTGCCCTTGCCGACGCCGACGGCCTGTTTCATGGCGATGCCGCTTGCTTCGTGGCACATGTTGGAGCAGTCGGGGAAATTGTTGGTACCGTAGAGCCGGACGAATAGCTGGTAGAGGAACGCGGCTTCATTGGAGGCGCGGCCGGAGGTATAGAATTCCGCCCGGTCCGGCGTGTCGAAGCTGTTGAGGATGGCGCCGATCTCGGCAAAGGCGGCATCCCAACTCACGCGGACATAGGTGTCGGTTGCGCGATCGTAGCGCATGGGATGGGTGAGCCGGCCCTCTTGCTCCAGTTCGTAGTCGCTCCAGGCCTGGAGGGCGGTCACGGTATGAGACGCGAAGAAGTCGGGTGGCGTGCGTTTGTCGGTCGCTTCCCAGGCAACGGCCTTGACGCCGTTCTCGCAGAATTCGAACGAGGATCCATGCTCCGGGTCGCCCCAGGCGCAGCCCGGGCAATCGAAGCCATCGGGCTGGTTGGCCTTCATGAGGGCGCGCGCGCCCGAAAGCGGCGAGCCGCTTTCCAGAAGCCGCTTGCCGCAGCTTTTCAGTGCGCCCCAGCCGCCTGCTGCATTCGAGCGTTTGCCGATGAAAACTGTCTTGCCCATGAACGTACAGCTCCTCGGCCGCGGCCGATAGAAGAAACGGTAGTGAAAATCCGACTTACGGAGGCTTCTGATGGAATTTCTTCATTCATTCAAGGGCCTCTGTCGCATACAGCGATAGAAGATTCCTATCGTGGGCGCAGGCCAACAAAAGATTCGAGAAAAGCAGCACCTGCTGGCATTCTAAATGTTGATCGACCCATGCCTTTTCGCGACTGGATCGACCGACCGGAATATGCGACTGGCACGCATCTTTGCCGGAACCATTGCCATGACCGCCGAAACAGCACCCGTCGCCCATACGTCGAATGCCGCCCGCAATGGCGTGCTGATCATGCTGCTCGGCATGTTGATGTTCTCGCTCAACGACGTCATGGGTAAATGGCTGGTCTCGACCTATTCCGTCAGCCAGCTGATGACGATCCGCAGCGTCGCCGCGCTGATCGTGCTGACGCCATTTTTCATCAAGCGGGGCTGGCGCAGCCTGGTCCAGGTCGATCGGCCCTGGCTGCACGCCCTGCGGTCCCTGCTCTTCGCCGTCGATGCTTCCGCCTTCTATTTCGCCGTCGCCTATATGCCGCTTGCCGACACGATGACCTATTGGCTGGCGGCGCCGATCTATGTGGCCGCTGCCTCGCCCCTGCTGTTGGGAGAGCATGTGGGCTGGCGGCGCTGGACAGCGATCCTGATCGGCTTTGCCGGGGTGGTCATTGCGCTCGAACCTTCCAGCGAGAGCTTTTCGCTGCCGGCGCTGATTGCGCTGGTCGGCAGTGCCGCATTCGCCTTTGCCCTGCTTCTCGGCCGAACCCTGCGCTCGACACCGGATACGACGCTGATCTTCTGGCAGCTAAGCGGCGCGCTGATCTTTTCGCTGGTCGGCGTCGGCGCCAATCCGGGCGGCTGGGCGCCGATGGACATGCAGGCAGTGCTCTGCCTCAGCCTGCTGGGCATCGTCGCCATGCTCGCCCATATTCTCGTCAGCCGTTCGCTCAAGCTCGCCGATGCGGCAACCGTCGTGCCGCTGCAATATACGCTGCTGTTCTGGGCGGTGGTGTTCGGCTGGATCTTCTTCGGCGATACGCCGCGATGGACGGTGATCCTCGGCGCCGCACTGATCATCGCCTCCGGCCTGTTCATCTTCTTCCGCGAGCAGCAGTTGAAGCGGCGCGCACTATCCCGCAATTCCGAGTCTTAGGGTCGCTGTACGCCGGTCGCGGTGACGTAGATCGAGTAGACCGATTGCGTCGCGGTGATGAAGAGCCGGTTGCGGCGCGGGCCGCCGAAGGTGAGGTTCGAGACGCCCTGCGGGATGCGGATCTTGCCAAGCAGCATGCCGTCCGGCGCAAAGCAGTGCACCGCCGCGCCGCCGCTGGTCCAGAGATTACCGTTCGTATCCAGGCGAAATCCGTCGGGGCGGCCTTCATCGAGGCGGCAGAAGACATCGGGATTGGTCAGGCGCGTGCCGTCAACGTCGTAGACCCGGATATGGGCGGGTGCCGTATCGTCGGGGTTGGTGCCGCTATCGGCAACATAGAGTTTTGCTTCGTCGGGTGAGAAGGCAAGGCCGTTCGGCTGCAGGAAATCGCTGGCGACGGCCGTCAGTTCATCCGTTGTCGGATCGAGCCGGTAGACGCTGCGCGCGACCTGTTCCGGCGCGGCCTTGTAACCCTCGTAGTCGGACAGGATGCCGTAGGTCGGATCGCTGAACCAGATGCTGCCGTCTGAGCGCACGACGACGTCGTTCGGCGAGTTCAGCCGCTTGCCCTGATAGCTATCGGCGAGAACGGTGATCGAGCCATCGGTTTCTGTGCGCGTGACGCGGCGGGTGCCGTGTTCGCAGGAGATCAGCCGACCCTGCCGGTCGCGGGTGTGGCCGTTGGCGAAGTTTGAGGGAGTGCGGTATACCGAGACGCCGCCGTCGGGCACCCAGCGCAACATGCGCTGGTTGGGAATGTCACTCCACAGAAGCTGCTGTGCGTCATCGAACCAGACCGGCCCCTCGGCCCAGCGGCAGCCCGAATAGAGCTCTTCAAGGACGGCGCTGCCGACAATCAGGGATCGGAAACGGGGATCATGAATTTCATAAAGCGATGAACTGGGCATGGTGCGTCCCGTATTCTTGATGGTGTTTTCTCTGTTTCACCCGACGGTTATCGCGCCAGGCGACTCCCAAAGCCCAGCCTAGGATGTCGGGAGAGAAACCACAAGAACACGCACGCACCGTCGATGCCCGGCCTTTATGGAGCCGGGCGCCGAGATATCATGCCGTAAACGCCGCGCTCATCAACGTCTGGGTGTAGCTTTCTCGCGGGGCCTCGAAGATCGCATCGGTATCGCCCTCCTCGACAATCTTGCCGTTCTTCATCACGACCACATAGTCCGACATCGCCTTGATCACCGACAGGTCGTGGCTGATGAAGATGTAAGAGAGGCCGTTGGCCTTCTGCAAATCGCGCAGGAGGTCGATGACCTGTCCCTGCACCGAGCGGTCGAGCGCCGAGGTCGGTTCATCGAGGATGACGACCTTGGGCTTGAGGATGATGGCGCGGGCAATGGCGATGCGCTGCCGCTGGCCGCCGGAGAATTCGTGCGGATAGCGGTTGCGGGCAGCCGGATCCAGACGAACTTCCTTGAGCGCCTCGATGGCCCGCTTGTCGCGTTCGGCACGGCTCAACTGCGGCTCGTGGACATAGAGCCCCTCGGTGATGATCTCGCCAACCGTCTGGCGCGGCGAAAGCGATCCGTAGGGGTCCTGGAAAACGAGCTGCAATTGCCGGCGCAATGGCCGCATCTCGGAACGGCCGAAGTCGGAGATGTTGGTTACCCCGAACTGGTAACGCCCGCTGCTCGGGATCAGCCGCAACAGAGCGCGGCCGAGCGTCGATTTGCCGGAACCGGATTCGCCTACAATGCCGATGGTCTGGCCTTCTCGCAGCCGGATGCTGACGCCGTCGACGGCGCGGAACACGCCCGCGGAACTGCCGAACAGGCCGCCACCGGTGGCGTAGTCGACCGCGACATTCTTGCCTTCGAGAATGATCGGCGCTGTGTCACCGGGGGCAGCCTTGCGGCCATGCGGCTCGGCAGCCAGCAGCATCTTGGTATAGTCCGCCTGTGGTCGCTCGAAGATGTCGGCGGTCGTTCCCGTCTCGACCACCTCGCCACGGCGCATGACCGCGACGCGGCTGGCGAAATGCTTGACGATGCCGAGGTCGTGGGTGATCAGCACCACGGCCATGCCGAACTTGGCCTGCAGCGAATTGAGCAGGTCGAGGATCTGTGCTTGGATGGTGACGTCGAGCGCCGTCGTCGGCTCGTCGGCGATCAGGATGTCCGGGTCGTTGGCGAGCGCCATGGCGATCATGACGCGCTGTCGCTGGCCACCGGACATTTCATGCGGATAGCTGTCTATCCTGCGTGCCGGGTCGGGAATGCCGACCAGTTCCAAGAGTTCGAGCACGCGAGCCCGCGCCTGTTTGAAGCTGCCGCCGCGGTGATGCACGATCGGTTCGGCGATCTGCCGGCCGATGGTGTAGAGCGGATCGAGAGAGGTCATCGGCTCCTGGAAGATCATGGTGATCTTGGCGCCGCGCACATTGTTCAGCGCCTTGAGCGGCAGGCCTACCAACTCCTGACCGCGATACTTGGCGGAGCCGGAGACCGTGCCGTTGCCGGCAAGCAGGCCCATGATGCCCATCATCGTCTGGCTCTTGCCGGAGCCTGATTCGCCCACCACGGCCAGCGTCTCGCCGGCCTTGATGTCGAGATCGATGCCCTTGACCGCTTCCACGTCTCCGTCCGGCGTCGTGAACGTGACCTTGAGGTTGCGGACGGCGAGAATTGTTTCCCGTGAATCAGTCATGTCAGCGGTCCTTCGGGTCGAGCGCATCGCGCAGGCCGTCGCCGGCAAAGTTCAGCGAGAAGAGGGTGAGGACGAAGAAGATCGCCGGGAAGATCAGAAGCCACGGCGCCGACTGGATGTTGTTGGCACCTTCGGCGATCAGCGCCCCCCAACTCGTCAGCGGCGCCTGGACGCCGAGGCCGAGGAAGGACAGGAAGCTTTCGAGCAGGATGACCTTCGGCACGACGACGGTGACGAAGACCACCACCGGCCCGATGGTGTTCGGGATGATGTGGCGGCGGATGATCTGCCAGTCGGTGAGCCCCAGCGCCTGTGCCGCGCCGATGAATTCGCGCCGCTTCAAGGCCAGCGTCTGGCCGCGCACGATGCGGGCCATATCCAGCCATTCCACCGCGCCGATGACGAGGAAGATCAGGATGAAGGAGCGGCCGAAGAAGACGACGAGCACGACGACGAGGAAGACGAAGGGCAGCGAATAGAGGATTTCGACGAAACGCATCATGACGTTGTCGATGCGGCCGCCGATATAGCCCGAGGTTGCGCCGTAGAGAACGCCGATGCTGAGCGAAACGAGGCTGGCGAGCAAGCCGACGGCGATCGAGATCTGGCCGCCGAGCATGACGCGGGCCATCAGGTCGCGGCCGTTGGAATCGGTGCCGAACAGGAAATATTCCCGCGAGACGCTGCCGGTGAGCTTCAGCGTCTTGCCGTCGTCTTCGGTCGCCACGACCTGCGTGCTGTCGAATTCGTTGGCCCGGTCGAAGTAGCGTGTGGCGCGCGGATCGATCGGTGTGTCGGATGTCACCGTGGCCGTGAACGTTTGTCCCTCGACGGTAAACTCCTTCAGGTCGACGCGTGCTCGTCCCGCGACGCCTTCCATCACCTCCTGCAGGCTGGATGCATCCGGCCGGGGCTCGAAACTCGGCGGAATCGAGACATAGGACGGAAAGACCTGGTCATAGGTGTGGCTGATGAAATAGGGGCCGAGGAACGAAAACAGCGCAATCAGCGCCAGCATGACGCAGCCGGCCATGGCGGCGCGGTTGCGGCGGAAGCGGAGCGTCGCAAGCTGGAACAGGCTTCGGCTTGCTGTTTCAGGCGGCAACGAAGGGGTGACGATATCAGTCATGGCGGACCCTCGGATCGAGAAGGCCGTAGAGAATGTCGACCAGAAGATTGAAGACGATGACGAAGATGGCGATCAGCACCACGGTTCCCATCACCAGCGTGTAGTCGCGGTTGATCGCGCCGAGCACGAAATAGCGGCCGACGCCGGGAATGGTGAAGATCGTCTCGACGACGGCAGAGCCGGTGAGCAGGGCTGCGGCGGCCGGTGCCAGATAGGAAACGACCGGCAGCATGGCCGCGCGCATCGCATGGGTAACGACAACCGTGCGTGACGGTAGGCCGTAGGCGCGTGCGGTGCGGATATGATCGGTGTGCAGCGCCTCGATCATCGAGCCGCGCGTCAGCCGGGCAAAGACCGCAAGCTGCGGTAATGCGAGCGCGATCATCGGCAGGATGAGGAAACGGAAGGAGCCATCGCCCCAGCTGCCGGCCGGAAGCCAGGCGAGCGTGATGGCGAAAATCAGGGTCAGCACCGGGCCGACCACGAAATTGGGGACCGTGACGCCGACGGTCGAGACCGACATGATCAGGAAATCGAGGACGCTGTTTTGCCGAAGGGCTGCGATGGTGCCGGCAAGCACGCCGCCGACCAGAGCCAGAAGAAGGGCATAGAAACCGAGTTCCATCGAATAGGGCAGGCCCTTGCCGATCAGTTCGGCGACGGTGTTGTCCTTGTAGATGTAGCTCGGACCAAAATCGCCGGTCACTGCATTGCTGATATAGGCGAGGTACTGGTTCCAGAGCGGCTGATCGAGATGGTAGGTCGCCATCAGGTTGGCCATGGTCTGCGGCGGCAGCGGACGCTCGAGATTGAAGGGACCGCCGGGAGCGAACCGCATCAGGAAGAAGGAAATCGTAACGACGATGAATAGCGTCGGAACGGCGCTCGCAAGGCGGCGCAGGACAAAGGAGATCATGGTTTTGCTCTCTGACCGTGACGCGCGGCGACACCGGGCCGCCGCGCGTCAAAATCCGTTATTCGGAAACGCTGAGGAACTTGGTCAGGTGCGCGTTGACGGCGTTGTCCTGCCAGCCCTTGACGCGATCCGAAACCAGCCAAAGCTCGGCCTGGCTGAGGAACGGTGCGATCGGCTGTTCCTTCATCAGCAGCGTTTCGGCATCATGCAGGATCTTCGCACGGGCAGTCGGATCGACTTCGTCATAGGACTTCTTCATCAGAGCGTCGAACTCGGCGTTTTCGAAGTGGCCATAGTTGAAGGTCTTGTTCGAGCCGACGCTGAGCGCCAGGAAGTTTTCGGCATCGGCATAGTCGGCCGTCCAGCCGGCACGGGCGACATTGAACTTGCCGCCTTCCTGCAGGTAGGCGTAGTGCGAGGAGACGTCGAGATTGACCAGCGACACCTTGGCGCCGAACGTATTCTTCCACATGTCTGCGACGGCGGTCGCAACACGCTCATGGTTCGGGTTGGTGTTGTAGCGGATCTCGATATCGAGTGGCTTGCCGCCCTCGCCGTAGCCCGCTTCCTTCATCAGCTTGAGCGCTTCATCTTCGCGGTCGAGCTGCGACTTGTCGGCGAAATCGGCCTTGCCCGGCTCGTAACCCGCCATGCCGAAAGGCACCATGGAATAGGACGGCAGCTGTGAGCCCGAGTAGATTTCCTTGGCGAGGAAGTCGCGGTCGACCGCCATGGAGAGCGCGCGGCGAACACGCACGTCGCTATAGGGCTCCTGGCGGGTGTCGAAGGCGTAGTAATAGGTGGCAAGCGCCGACGACACATGAACCTGCTCGCCGTAGGACTTCCGCAGACGGTCGATCTGATCGGCCGAGAAGTTATAGGCGAGGTCCATTTCCTTGGCTTCAAACCGGCGAACGGACGCCGCCTGGTCGTCGATCGGGTAGAAGATCACCTTGTCGATCTTGACGTTGGCGGCATCCCAGTAGGACGGGTTCTTTTCCGCAGTCAGCGTGTCGTTCGGCGTATGGGCGACGAGCTTGTAGGCGCCGTTCGACACCATCACGCCCGGCTTGACGAAATCGGCGCCATTTTTTTCGACGCTTGCCTTGGAGACGGGCAGGGCGGTCTGGTGCGCCAGCAATTCCAAGAAGAACGGTGTCGGGCGCTCAAGGGTGATTTCAAGTGTCTTGTCATCGACGGCCTTCAGGCCAAGCTGATCGACTGGCACTTCGCCCTTGTTGACCTTTTCGGCGTTCTTGATCGGGAAAAGGATGTTGGCGTAGCCGGCAGCAGTCTTCGGGTCTTCGACGCGCCGCAGCGAGAAGACGAAGTCCTCGGCGGTAACCGGAGAGCCATCCGACCATTTTGCGTCAGCACGAAGCTTGAAGGTATAGACGAGGCCGTCGTCGGAGAGGTCCCACGTTTCGGCCGCACCCGGAATGATCTTGCCGGCCGCATCATAGATGGTCAGGCCTTCATAGAGATCCTTCAGGATGAACTCTTCGATGTTGATCGAGGTATGGGCCTGGTCGAGCGTCTGCGGTTCGCCGGCATTGCCGCGATGCAGAACGGTTTCTGCGAGCGCGGGGCTCGCGCCGATGAGAATAGATCCAAGCAGCATCGCTGTGCGGAGGTTGATTTTTGCCAATGTCATTTTTGTTCTCCTTCCCCTCTTTAGGTTGTGAAGCGGCGAGAGAATGCCAAAATTTCTGCAAAGGCAAGGCCATTTGTCGTGGTTCAGACGCCGCGATGTCGCTGACGGACAGGTATCTATAGCGCCTCGGTTGCATTTCAATCGCGCCGCTTTCCGGTGGATTTGCGCTGCCAAAAATGCTGCGCCAGTGTATGGTTGCCAACACTTCGCGCAAGTTTGAGTATTATTTCTGGCAGTTTACGTAATATGTATTCGCGGCATGCAGATCCATGGAAACGATCGTGCAGTTGGCTGTCTTTCGCTTTCAAGACCAGTCACCGCGCCGGGGCGCGGAACGTACCGAGTACATCAGATATGTTTCAATCAGGAGATGTATTGGCCGGTGTGGCAAAAAAATGCGCGATAGTTTGTCCACAGAGGTCGATCTGCAACGTTTCCGCTCGCCAAAGGGCGTTATTTCCATCCCGATGGCGGTTGCCAAACCCGGATCATCAATTATGGTGCCAAGCAAATCCGCCCCACATTTGCCAGGAGGCCTGGTCACGATACCAGTTGGCTTTTGTGGTGGGCACTTCTGCTCATGCGGAGAATATGGGGCGCCCTCTTGATCAGGAGAGGTGCGATCCAAGACAACGGGAGACTTTTGAATGGCATTGATCACCTTGCGGCAGTTGCTGGACCACGCCGCTGAAAACAATTACGCGCTGCCTGCGTTCAACGTGAACAATCTGGAATATATCCAGGCGGTCATGCGTGCGGCCGATGCCACGGATTCGCCCGTCATCCTGCAGGCCAGCCGCGGCGCCCGCGCCTATGCCGGCGACGCCTTCCTACGTCATCTGATCCTCGGTGCAGCGGAAGAATATCCGCATATTCCGGTTTGCCTGCATCTCGACCACGGCGACCAGCCCTCCACCTGCATTTCGGCGATCACCAACGGTTTCACCTCAGTCATGATGGATGGATCGCTTCTTGCAGACGGCAAGTCGATCGCCTCCTATGAATACAATGTCGGTGTGACCGCTGAAGTCGTGAAGATCGCCCATGCCGCCGGCGTGTCGGTCGAAGGCGAACTTGGCTGTCTCGGCAACCTGGAGACCGGTGCCGGCGAGAAGGAAGACGGCCATGGCTTCGAAGGCAAGCTGTCGCGCGAGGAACTGCTGACGGACCCGGAACAGGCTTTCGATTTCGTCGAAAAGACCGGCGTCGATGCGCTCGCCGTCGCCATCGGCACCAGCCACGGCGCCTACAAGTTCACCCGCGCGCCGGACGGCGAAATCCTCTCGATCGAGACCATCGCCAAGATCAACAAGCGCCTGCCGAATACCCACATGGTCATGCACGGTTCCTCCACCGTGCCGCAGGACCTGCAGGACCTGTTCAACGAATTTGGCGGCAAGATGAAACAGACCTGGGGCGTGCCGGTCGCCGAAATCCAGAAGGCGATCCCGCTCGGCGTCCGCAAGGTCAATATCGACACCGACCTGCGCCTCGCGTTTACCGGCGAAATCCGCAAGCATCATCTGCAGCACCCGGACAATTTCGATCCGCGCAACTACCTGAAATCCGCAACCGCCCGCATGGTCGAGGTCTGCAAGGAGCGCTTCATCGCCTTCAACGCGGCCGGCCAGGCGTCAAAAATCCGCGTCATGCGCCTGCCCGATATGGCAAAGGCCTATTCAAAGGCAGCCTGAAGACGCATTGTGGCGGGACGAGATCCCGCCACATCCCTTCGGGAGACAACCTCATGAGCTTTCCGCTGTTTGATCTGACCGGTCGGCGTGCCTTGATCACCGGTTCCAGCCAGGGCATCGGCTTTGCACTGGCGGAAGGGCTCGCGGCGCATGGGGCCGAGATCGTCGTCAACGGACGGGATGAGGAAAAGGTGGAAGCGGCAGTCTCCGCACTGCGCGATAATGGCCATGTCGCCAACGCGGCTGCCTTCGACGTGACGAGCGGGGACGCCGCCGCCGAGGCCGTCGCCATCATCGAAAGCGAAATCGGCGCGATCGACATTCTCGTCAACAATGCCGGCATGCAGTTCCGCTCGCCGCTGGAAGACTTTCCGGCAGACAAATGGGAGCAGCTGCTGGCCACGAATATTTCCAGCGTCTTCTATGTGAGCCAGGCCGTTGCCCGTTTCATGATCGGGCGTGGTCGGGGCAAGATCATCAATATTGCCTCGGTTCAGAGCGAGCTCGCCCGCCCCGGCATCGCGCCTTATACGGCGACCAAGGGCGCGGTGCGCAACCTGACGCGCGGCATGTGCGCAGACTGGGCCCGCCACGGCCTGCAGATCAACGCGATCGCCCCCGGCTATTTCAGGACACCGCTCAATCAGGCGCTGGTCGATAATCCGGAGTTTTCAGACTGGCTGGAAAAGCGTACACCGGCCGGACGCTGGGGCAATGTCGACGAACTCGTTGGTTCTGCGGTGTTTCTGGCGAGCAATTCATCTTCCTTTGTGAATGGACACACGCTCTATGTCGATGGCGGTATCACCACGTCTCTCTGAAACCTCAACGTTGCCGGTGATCGTCATGGGTGTCAGCGGGTCGGGCAAGACCTCCGTTGGCGAGCGGCTGGCCGAAGCGGTTGGGTGCCGCTTTCTCGAAGGCGACAGCCTGCATCCGGCCGCCAATATCGAGAAGATGTCGGCCGGGATTCCCTTGACCGACGAGGACCGCTGGCCCTGGCTCGATATCATCGGTGGAAGGATCGGCGAAAGCGTCGATCGCGGCGAGGGCATCATCGTGTCCTGCTCGGCGCTGAAGAAAATCTATCGCGAGCGGTTGAGGACTGCTGCCGGCGGCCGCCTTGCCTTCGTTTTCCTAGAAGGCTCGCGCGAAGTCTTCGAAAAGCGGTTGAAGGTGAGACCCGGCCATTTCATGCCGGCGTCGTTGCTCGACAGCCAGTTTGCCGCGCTGGAGCCGCCGACCGGCGAGCCCGATGTCGTCGTTGTCGATGTGGATCTGCCGCTCACCGCGATCATCGAGAAAGCGGTCGCCGGACTGCGAGATTTGCCCACGCGCTGACGCAGGGGCATCGGGCAAAAGCGCTTTACAAGGCCGGCAGCCTTTGGTTTGTCAGTGCGCGACAATCCGGATTTTGAGGGAAGAGACAAGATGAAACTTTTGCGTTACGGACCCCTTGGGTCGGAAAAGCCGGGCGTTCTCGACAAGGACGGCCAGATCAGGGACCTGAGCGGCGTCATTGCCGATGTCGGCGGCGACGCGATCAGCGACATGGGTTGGGCTGAGGGCCTCGATATCGACAGCCTGCCGGTCGTCGGCGGCAGCCCGCGGCTCGGGGCCTGCGTCGCCGGAACCGGAAAATTCATCTGCATCGGCCTGAACTATGCCGATCACGCCGCCGAGACCGGCGCCGCCGTGCCGCCGGAACCGGTGATCTTCATGAAGGCGACCTCGGCCATCGTCGGCCCGAACGACGATGTGATCATCCCGCGCGGTTCGGAAGCGACCGACTGGGAAGTCGAGCTCGGCGTGGTGATCGGCAAAAAGGCGAAGTACGTGTCGGAAGCGGATGCGCTGGCGCATGTTGCCGGCTACTGCGTCATCAACGACGTCTCCGAACGCGATTTCCAGACCAAGCGCTCCGGCCAGTGGACCAAGGGCAAGTCCTGCGACACGTTCGGCCCGACCGGCCCATGGCTAGTGACGAAGGATGAAGTCGCCGATCCGCAGAAACTCAAGATGTGGCTGACCGTCAACGGCGTCATCAAGCAGGACGGCTCCTCGAAGACCATGGTTTATGGCGTCGCCAACGTCGTCAGTTACTTGAGCCAGTTCATGACGCTGCATCCCGGCGATATCATCTCGACCGGTACGCCGCCCGGCGTCGGCATGGGTTTCAAGCCGCCGCAATATCTCAAGGCCGGTGACGTCGTCGAACTCGGCATCGAGGGCCTGGGGACACAAAAGCAGACTTTCGTCGCGGACGTCTGATCATCGAACCAAGATTGAAGGGCGCGTGTACAGTGGTACCGCGCCCTCTTTCGCAGCGTCAGGTTTCGATCTTCAGCTTGACGCGGTCCGCGGCAAAGCGCGTGCGGGCAAATTGCACCGGCACGCCGTCGGGATCGGCATTGATGGCGGTCGCCTCGATGACGATGGCGCCCGGTGAGAGGCGAAGCAGAGCCAGCTCATCGGCATCGGCGTGGCGGGCGACAAGCTCGGTGGAGATGCGCACATAGTCCGGCAGCCCTTCGGCGGCAAAGGCCTTGGTGATTGAGCCCAGCTTTCCGACATGCTCGGCCATCCGTGGAAAACGATCTTCCGGAAAGAAGTTGGTGGAGCAGGAAACCGGCCGCCCGTCGGCGATGCTGACAAGATCCAGCCGGATACAGGCGGTTCCGGCAGTGATTCCGAGACCCACCGCCACTTCGCCCGCAGCCGGCAGGGTTGCCTCCGCAAGCAGACGGGCCTCCGTCTCCTTTGCCTGACCGCCAAGACCCTGCGAAAAGCGGGTGCGCCTGGAAATCGGGAAGCTCAGCCGTTCCTTCCGCTGGATTATCGTGCCGCGTCCCTGGATCGCCTGCACCAGCCCTTCTTCGGCGAGTGCAGCCAGTGCGCTGCGAACGGTGTGCCTGTTGACGCCGAACTGGCTTGCGAGCACAATTTCCGGCGGCACCATGCCGGTCTGGTCGTAATCGCCATTGCTGATCGAGAGCCGGATGAGATCGGCAATCTGTCGCCACAGGGCGACGCCGGTCTGCCGTTCGACCGCCTTTTTCGCATTCATGTCACATGCCCGTCATGTTGAAGTTTTAGAACCAAACCATCAGATGTATAGTTGTCTACATTAATAGACATTTCGGACGGAAGCAATGGACGCGATCAAACAAAATAGCGCCGCGATAAACGAGCGCAAGCGGGCAATGGAATGGCTCGCCAAGGCCTCTATCGCTGAGCTTCAGGCGGGCTGGCAGGCGATCGAGCCGAAGCCGGACGTACACCCGGTGCGCGGTCCCGAAAGCGGTCTCGTCATGGTGCGTGGTCGCATCGGCGGCGGCGGCGATGCGTTCAATCTCGGCGAAGCGACGGTGAGCCGTGCCACCGTCCGGCTCGGCTCCGGCGAGATCGGCCATGGTCAGCTGCTGGGCAATGATCGCGAAAAGGCGCGTCTCGCCGCCGTCTTTGATGCGCTGCGCCAGAGGCCCGAACACCGGCAGGCCGTCCTGTCTCTCGTCGACGCGGTGGAGAGCCGCATCGACGCGGAAGATCGCAAGCAGGCGGAACAGACCGCAGCGACACGGGTCGATTTCTTCACCATGGTCCGGGGAGACAACTGATGGGCGCTCAGACAGACATTCACGCCAGCGCCTATGCCGGCGCCTTTTCCGAACCGGTTTTCCAGTCGCAGGCGGTGTTCCGGGCATTGATGGACGCCATGGCGCGTCCCGGCACGATAACGCCGCTCGGCGCATCGGCGATGCCTGCTGCACCGCTCGGTGCCGGTTCCGGCGCGATCGCCCTGACCCTTTGCGACGATGGCACGCCGGTGTGGCTGAGCCCCGCCCTTGCCGCTTCGTCCGTGCCTGCCTGGCTGTCCTTTCACACAGGCGCACCGCTGACCGAGGTCAAGCCGGAAGCGCGTTTCGTTTTCGTCGAGGCTGGCGGCATCGTCCCGGGTTTCAATCAGTTCGCGCTTGGGACTCAGGAATATCCGGATCGCTCGGCGACGCTCGTGCTTGAGATTGGCTCGCTTGAAGGCGGCCCCGAATTCGTCGCCACCGGCCCCGGCATCAAGGACGAAGCAATCATCGCGCCGACCGGCCTGCCGGATATTTTCCTGACCCTCTGGACGGAAAATCGCGCGCTCTTTCCGCGCGGGGTCGATCTGGTCCTGGTAGCCGGCACGGACATTCTCTGCCTGCCGCGCACCACAAAACTTCGTCGCCGGGAGATCTGAGCATGTATGTTGCAGTCAAGGGCGGCGAGGCCGCAATCGCCAACGCGCATCAGCTTCTCGCCGATCGGCGTCGCGGTGACCGGTCGCTGCCGGCCATCTCCATCGACCAGATCATTGCCCAGCTGGGTCTTGCCGTCGACCGCGTCATGGCGGAAGCCTCGCTCTATGATCGGGAACTGGCGGCCCTTGCCGTGCGCCAGGCACGCGGCGACATGATCGAGGCGATCTTCATCCTGCGTGCCTACCGCACGACGCTGCCGCGCTTCGGCATGTCGGCGCCGGTCGATACCGCGAAGATGAAGATCGAGCGCCGCGTCTCGGCCACCTACAAGGACCTGCCCGGCGGCCAACTGCTCGGCCCGACATTTGACTATACGCACCGTCTGCTCGATCCCTCGCTTTTGACCGACGAACCGGTTGCCGAGCCCATGCGCCGGACGGCGGATGAGAGCGCGATGATGCGGGTGTCCGACATTCTCGCCGGTGAAGGACTGATCGAAGCTGACGGCAAACTGCCTGAAGATCATGTGCCGGGCGACCTGACGCGCGAGCCGCTGGAATTCCCGCTCAACCGCGACCTGCGCCTTCAGGCGCTTGCGCGCGGCGACGAGGGTTTTCTGCTGGCGCTCGCCTATTCGACCCAGCGCGGCTATGCCCGCACCCATCCCTTCGTTGGCGAAGTTCGTATCGGCGAGGTCGAGGTCGAACTCGATATTCCGGAGCTCGGTTTTGCCGTCTCGCTCGGCCGCATCCAGGTGACCGAATGCCAGATGGTCAACCAGTTCCAGGGTTCTGCCAAGAACCCGCCGCAGTTTACGCGCGGCTATGGTCTCGTCTTCGGCCAGAGCGAGCGCAAGGCGATGGCAATGTCGCTGGTCGACCGGGCGCTGCGCGCGGAAGAATTCGGCGAGGATGTCGTCGCACCGGCGCAGGACGAAGAATTCGTTATTTCGCACTCCGACAACGTTCAGGCGACGGGCTTCGTCGAGCACCTGAAGCTGCCGCACTATGTCGACTTCCAGGCTGAACTCGACCTCGTTCGCCGCATGCGTGCCGAATATGACGCGAAGTCCAGCGCCGACAAGGGCGGCGATGTCCGGGAGGCAGCGGAATGATCGAGGACATCTCGCACATCACCTTCATCGTCAGCGATCTCGATCGCATGACGAAGATTCTCGAAACGGTCTTCGGCGCCAAGCAGGTCTATGCCAGCGGCGAGAAGCGGTTTTCGCATGCGCCGGAGAAGTTCTTCACCATCGGCGACCTCTGGATCGCGATCATGCAGGGCAAGGGCCTAAGCGAGCGCACCTACAACCACGTCGCCTTCAAGATCCGCGACGAGGACATCGACATCTATCTGGAGCGGATCCGCTCGCTCGATCTCGACGTCATGCCGCCACGCCCGCGTGTCGAAGGTGAGGGGCGGTCGATCTACTTCCACGATGCCGACAACCATCTCTTCGAACTGCACAGCGGCACACTTGATGAACGGCTGAAAACCTATTCGCGGTTAGAGGAGGCGGCTGAATGATGCTTCAATTGCCGTCTGGTGGATCAGTCGCCGCCGTCTCCACCGCCGCCGGAATCTCCGTCGCTCTGGAGATCCCAGCCGCTGTCGCGTCCCGATCGCGCTGTCTGGCTTTTCCTCCTTTTCATGGCACGGATTCCGAGGAGGACGATAGTCAAGATGACAAGGCCGATCAGAACGATCGGCAATCCACCCAGTCCGCTTGGTTCGGCTTCCATCTCGACCTTTCTCCCCGTGTTCCCCTGCACCTCAAGGTAATCAACAATGACTGACCTTGCCACCTACAATTTTGCTTACCTCGATGAGCAGACCAAGCGGATGATCCGTCGGGCGATCCTGAAGGCGATATCGATACCCGGCTATCAGGTTCCCTTCGCGTCGCGCGAAATGCCCATGCCTTACGGCTGGGGCACCGGCGGCGTCCAGGTGACGGCGGCGATCCTCGGGCCGGATGATGTGTTGAAGGTCATCGACCAGGGTGCCGACGACACGACCAATGCTGTCTCCATCCGCGCCTTCTTTCAGAAAGTCGCCAATGTCGCCGTGACAACCAAAACCCGCGAGGCGACGATCATCCAGACGCGCCATCGCATTCCGGAAGAGACGCTGACGGCCGGCCAGACGCTGGTCTATCAGGTGCCAATCCCCGAACCGCTGCGGTTCTTGGAGCCGCGCGAGACCGAAACCCGCAAGATGCATGCGCTGGAAGAATACGGGCTCATGCACGTGAAGCTCTATGAGGACATCGCTCGTAACGGTCATATCGCCACGACCTATGCCTATCCGGTCAAGGTCGAGGGTCGTTATGTCATGGACCCGTCGCCGACGCCGAAATTCGACAATCCGAAGATGCATATGTCTGAAGCGCTGCAGCTGTTCGGCGCGGGCCGCGAAAAGCGCATTTACGCCGTGCCGCCCTATACCGACGTCGTCAGCCTCGATTTCGAGGATCATCCGTTTGAGATCCAGCATTTCGACAAGCCCTGCGCGCTCTGCGGCGCCGAGCACGTCTATCTCGATGAAGTCGTTCTCGACGACAAGGGCGGGCGGATGTTCGTCTGCTCCGATACCGACCATTGCGAGGACCGCCGCGAGCATGGTCATGCCGGTCATCTTCTCGCCCAACAGGAGGCCGCAGAATGAGCGCCGTCCCGCTTCTCAAAGTCAACGACGTCTCGAAATTCTATGGTAGCCGCATCGGATGCCGCAACGTCTCGTTTGAGCTCTGGCCCGGCGAAGTGCTGGCGATCGTCGGGGAGTCCGGCTCCGGCAAGACGACGCTTTTGTCCTGTCTTTCCACACGGCTGATGCCGAGTTCCGGCATTGTCGAATATCATATGCGCGACGGCCAGTACCGCGATCTTGCCCGGATGGGCGAGGCCGAGCGCCGCTTCCTGATGCGCACGGACTGGGGTTTCGTTCACCAGAACCCGGCTGACGGTCTGCGCATGACGGTATCGGCCGGTGCCAATGTCGGCGAGCGGCTGATGGCTGTCGGCGACCGGCACTACGGCAATATCCGCGCTGCCGCGACCGACTGGCTGCGCCGCGTCGAGATCGAGGAAGACCGGATCGACGACCAGCCGCGCGCTTTTTCCGGCGGCATGCGCCAGCGTCTGCAGATCGCCCGCAATCTGGTGACGTCTCCGCGCCTCGTCTTCATGGACGAGCCGACTGGCGGTCTCGATGTCTCGGTGCAGGCGCGCCTGCTCGACCTGGTGCGCGGTCTCGTCCACGATCTCGGCCTGTCGGCGATCATCGTTACCCATGACCTCGCCGTCGCACGCCTTCTCTCGCATCGCATGATGGTGATGAAGGACGGGCTGGTGATCGAGCAGGGCTTGACCGACCGGGTGCTTGACGACCCGCGCGCGCCCTACACCCAGCTCCTCGTTTCCTCGATTCTTCAGGTGTGAAAATGGCCACTCCCCTCGTAGTTTCAGAAGTCGCCAAGAGCTTCACCATGCACCTGCGTGACGGCATCACCCTGCCGGTCGTGTCCGGCGTTTCCTTCTCCGTGAAGAAAGGCGAATGCGTCGTGCTCGGCGGCCCTTCCGGTGTCGGCAAAAGCTCGATCCTGAAGATGCTCTATGGCAACTATGCCGTCGATGCCGGGCAGATCCTGATCGAGCATCAGGGGCACCTGGTGGATCTCGCCACCGCGGCCCCCCGTGCGGTCCTGGAGGTTCGTCGCGATACGCTTGGTTATGTCAGCCAGTTCCTGCGCGTCGTTCCGCGGGTATCGGCTCTTGATGTCGTTGCTGAACCGCTTCTGGCACGTGGCGCAGCGCAAGACGAGGCGCGTGAGAGAGCGTCCGATTTGCTGGCAAAACTCAATCTGCCGCGTGAACTCTGGCAGTTGCCGCCTGCGACCTTCTCCGGCGGCGAGCAGCAGCGTGTCAATATTGCCCGCGGCTTCATCACCGATCATGCCATCCTCCTGCTGGATGAGCCGACGGCCTCTCTGGATGCGAAGAACCGCCGTGTCGTCGTCGAGATGATCGCGGCCAAGAAGGCGGAAGGCGTGGCGCTTCTCGGCATCTTCCACGACGAGGAAGTGCGCGACGCCGTCGCCGACCGCATTCTCGACGTTTCCGCCTTTTCGCCGCGAAAGGCTGCCGCATGACCATCAAGCTGTGGGAAAAGCCGCTCATTCATGAGACGGCGCGGGTCACCGATTGCACGATCGGCCGTTACACGGAAATCGCCGAGCGCTGCCGTATTTCTGAAACGGAAATCGGCGATTATTCCTACATCATGGAAGACGGCTCTGTCTGGTGTGCCGTTATCGGCAAGTTTGCCAATATTGCCTCCTCGGTGCGCATCAACGCCACCAACCATCCGGTCTGGCGGGCGACGCTGCATCACTTTACTTACCGGGCTAAGGATTATTGGCCGGATGCCGATATGGACCAGGACTTCTTTGCCTGGCGCCGGGAAAACCGCGTGGTCATCGGCCACGATGTCTGGATCGGCCACGGCGCGACGGTGTTGCCGGGCGTCACGGTCGGCAACGGTGCCGTGATCGGCGCGGGTGCCGTCGTGTCGAAGGATGTCGCGCCCTACACGATCGTCGGGGGCGTTCCGGCAAAACTGATCCGTGAGCGCTTTGGCAAGGAGATTGCCAGGCGCTTCGAAAAACTCGCCTGGTGGGACTGGGATCACGCACAGCTGCGCGATGCCCTGAACGACTTCAGAATGCTCGATGCGGACGCGTTTCTCGTTCGTCACAATGCATGATTTTTTACCCTGCAAACCCTGTCTGCGCAGGGATTGTGGACTGTAACAAAAGCTACATCAATCTGACATTCCCCCTTCATCAAGCGCCGCTATGGCAAAGGACATACCGATGACCGACGACGCCAAAAAGGACGAGTGCCCATGTTCCAGCTGAAGAACGTAACCCGACAATTCGGCAGGAAGATTGCCGTCAATTCGGTTACCTTCGACATCCCGCAGGGCCAGATGGTCGGCATCATCGGCCGGTCCGGCGCGGGCAAGTCGACGCTGCTGCGCATGATCAACCGGCTCAACGACGTGTCGTCCGGTTCCATCCATTTCGGCGATCTCGAAGTGTCGTCGCTGCGCGGAGCAGCACTGCGAAACTGGCAGCGCGATTGCGCGATGATCTTCCAGCAGTTCAATCTCGTGCCGCGTCTCGACGTCCTGACGAACGTCCTGCTCGGCCGCCTCAATCACCGTTCGACGGTTCTCAGCATCCTCAACATGTTCACCCGCGAAGAGCGCATCATGGCGATCGGCGCCCTGGAGCGGCTCGGGATCGAGCAGACCGCGTTGCAGGCGGCCGGCACCCTGTCCGGCGGCCAGCAGCAGCGCGTTGCCATCGCCCGCGCCCTGATGCAGCAGCCGAAGATGCTGCTTGCCGACGAACCGATCGCCTCGCTCGATCCGCTCAACGCCAAGATCGTCATGGATGCGCTGCGCGACATCAACGAGCGTGACGGCATCACCGTCGTCACCAACCTGCACACGCTGGACACGGCGCGCAATTACTGCGAGCGCATCATCGGCATGGCGCATGGCAGTGTCGTTTTCGACGGCCAGCCGCAGGACCTGACCGCGGCAGCGGTCGCGGAGATCTACGGAAGCGGCGCGGAAATCGAGGAATCGATGACGTCGACCAGCATCAAAATTCCTGCAGCGCAGGACAATACCCAATCCGCCGGCGTCAAGCCGCTGGCACTGGCGGGCCTTTAAGCGCCCGACAGGATCGAGAGCCCGCGTCAAGGGCAAGACCTTGCAACCGAATGTGAACCGGCGCGGCCGGGATAACAGGAGAAGACCCTTATGCTGAAGAAAGCCCTTCTGAGCGCTGTCGCGCTCTTTGCCCTCGTCGGCCACGTTCAGGCTGAAGACCTCAAGGAATTCCGCGTCGGCATCCTCGGCGGCGAAAACGAAGCCGACCGCCTGCGCAACTTCGCATGCCTGTCGGAATCGCTGCCGAAGGCGATCGGTGTCGAGAAGGTTTCCTTCTTCCCGGCTGCCGACTATGACGGCGTTATCCAGGGCCTGCTGGGCGGTACGCTCGATTATGCAGAGCTCGGCGCTTCCGGCTATGCCAAGATCTACCTCGCCAAGGCTGACGCCGTCGAGCCGATCCTGACGACCGAGCAGACCGACGGTTCGACCGGCTACTACTCGATCATGGTTGCCCGCAAGGATGCAGGCTACACCAAGGTCGAAGACCTCAAGGGCAAGAAGCTCGGCTTCGCCGATCCGGATTCGACCTCGGGCTACCTGATCCCGAACGTCACGCTGCCGGAAACGATCGGCATGCCGGTCAAGGAATTCTTCGCTGAAACCGGTTTCGGCGGCGGTCATGAAAACCTCGTTCTCGAAGTGCTCAAGGGCACCTTCGATGCCGGCACGACCTTCGGTTCGGGCATCGGCGAGTTCAAGGACGGTTATACCTCCGGCAACCTGCGCAAGATGGTCGAAAAGGGCGTCGTCGACATGAACGACCTGGTCGAACTGTGGCGCTCGCCGCTGATCCCGAACGGCCCGATCGTCGTTCGCTCGTCGCTCAACGCCGACATGAAGGCCAAGTTCAAGCAGTTCATGCTCGATCTGCCGAAGACCGATGCAGCTTGCTTTGCTGCTATCGAAGGTGGCGATTTCAAGGGCTTCGTCGAAGTCAACGCCGACTTCTACAAGCCGATCATCGACGCCCGCAAGTCGACCATCGGCGGCTGATATCACTGATACTCAAGACGCTGGCCGGCTCTACCGGCCAGCGTTTCCTTGTCTGGACCGCCTCATGGGCATGATGCCCGCCGAGGCCTTTACGTTTTTCCGGAGACTTTATGGCGACGTCCGCGCTTCCCCCGGTCTTGAGCGACAACGGTGCTCTGGTCGAACGCCACTGGCAGGAGCTCAGTCTCCGCCGCCGGACTTACACTTTCATCGGACTTGCCCTGCTCGCAGTGGCGCTTTCGGGTTCGCTTTGGTTTGCCAACGAGACCAATGCCGGAAAGTTCTTCGATCGCCTGCCCTACTTTTTCGATTTCGTCGGCGACCTCATGCCGCGCGATGGCTTCGAAATCGTCCGCGCCATGTTCGACCTGCCCTCGCCCTACGACGACGGCAGCCTGAAATACAATTATCCCGAAGGCCGGATGTACCTGACGGACACGTTCTACGTGCCGGAATATTTCTACAAGATGCTGGAAACGCTGAACATCGCGATCTTCTCCACCATCTTCGGGATGTTCTTCGGCTTCATTCTCTGCTTCTTCGCGGCACGCAACCTGATGCCGAACCCGTGGGTGCGGGGCCTTGTCCGGCGCCTGATGGAAGTGCTGCGCGCTTTTCCGGAAGTGGTAATCGCTGGTTTCTTCCTGGCCATCCTGTCACTTGGACCGATTCCGGCGATGATTGCCGTATCGATCCATACGGTGGGTGCACTCGGCAAACTGTTCTTCGAGGTCGTCGAAAATGCCGATATGAAGCCGGAGGAGGGCCTTCGGGCAGCTGGGGGCAACTGGATCGAGCGGGTCTGGTTCGGCATCGTGCCGCAAGTCCTGCCGAATTTCATGAGCTATTTCCTGCTGCGCCTCGAGATTAACGTGCGCGCCTCGACAATCATCGGCGCCGTCGGCGGCGGCGGTATCGGCGAGCCCCTGCGCCTGTCGATCGGGCAAGGCCATGAGGCAAAGACGCTCGCCATCATCATCCTCCTGTTCACGACGATCATCGCCGTCGATCAGTTCTCCGCATGGCTGCGCCGCCGTCTCGTCGGCGACCAGGCCTTCCAGCTTGCGCAATAGGAGCGGGACATGACCGTCAACACCATGATGAACGCCGCTGAGATGGAAGCGATCGCCGCTCGCCATCCGCAACTGGTCCTTGGCTCATCGCGCAAGCGCATCCGCTCAGCCCTGATCTTTGCCGGTATCGCGCTCTACATGATCTATAGCTGGTGGTTCTTCTCGATCGGCCAGGTTCTCGTCAACGCCAACTGGGGGATTGCCGGCACCTATCTGGCCGACTGGGTCTCCTACGAGGTACGACCGGATATCAGGATCGCCACCGACGGCACCATGCAGGTCGTCTACCCGCGCTATTCGCCGCTTGGACCCGATGCGAAGCCGGAATGGGTCAAGATCGAGACGAAGATGGTGGAGCGCACCATCGACGCTCCGGCCGCAACACAGCAGCAAACACCGAAGAAGAGTTCGAGCTTCAGCTTCATGGCGCCTAATTCGGCGGTCGGCACCGCGCAGACTGAAACCAAACCTGAGACCCGCACGGAAGAGGTCGTCAGCCGCGCCACGGTCAACTTTAACAGCACCACCAGCCTCGATGTCATCGACGGCATTGTGACCGCCAAGCATGCCGGTGAAACGCTGCTGATCGATCTCGATCGCACAGGCGGCGTCCAGCCAGAAGGTACGCTACCGGAATGGGCGACGCAGAAGCGGCCGGGCGAGAAGATCACGCTCGCTTTCGGCATGACCGGCTGGGCCGATGTCGATGTCGAAAAGATCAGCATCCACAACCGCTTCCCCGGCTGGGCCAATTTCATCTTCGACACCAACTCGCCCTTCTTCAACAAGTCCTTCGGCGAAGTGACGAGCCTGATATTCAGCGGCGAGCGTCTCGATCCGAGCCGTTCCAACCTGTCGCTCGCCTGGAACAACATCCTTTACAATTCCGAATGGCAGCATCTCGACGTCTGGACAAAGCTGCTGCAGACCATCGTCATGGCTTTCGTCGGCACGCTGTTTGCCTCGATCGTCGCCTTCCCGCTCTGCTTCCTTGCTGCGCGCAACATCACCCGTAACGGTGTGCTCAACCAGGTTACCAAGCGTTTCTTCGACTTCCTGCGCTCGGTAGACATGCTGATCTGGGCGCTGTTCTTTACTCGAGCCTTCGGCCCCGGCCCGCTTGCCGGCATGTCGGCGATCTTCTTCACCGATACCGGCACGCTCGGAAAACTCTATGCCGAAGCGCTGGAAAACATCGACGACAAGCAGCGCGAAGGTGTGAAATCCGTCGGCGCCGCGCCGCTTGCTGTCCAGCGCTTCGGTGTCCTGCCGCAGGTCCTGCCGGTCTTTGCCAGCCAGGCGCTGTACTTCTGGGAATCCAACACGCGGTCGGCAACGATCATCGGTGCCGTGGGAGCCGGTGGTATCGGCCTGAAATTGTGGGAAGCCATGCGGACAAATTCCGACTGGGAAAACGTCTGCTACATGGTTATCCTCATCCTCATCGTCGTCTTCATTTTCGACAGCGTCTCCAATCTTCTGCGCTCGCGTCTGATGGGCCAGAAAGCACACTGAATATGTTGGCGGATCACCGCCAGCCATCACGATAATGTCACGAACAGCGCGTAGCGACGGGGTCAAATCGGACCGTCGATCACCGCTCCCGTGACATCTCTGCAGGGAATGACTCGTGCGCTACGCATTTTATATCACGCCGGATGAAGACCACCCTCTGACGCTCGCTGCGGCACGCTGGCTCGGAGCGAACCCGTTCACCGGCGAAACCGGACCGCTTCAAGCCGCCGGCGATTTCGACGCCGCCGAACTGGCAGCCCTGACCGCCGATCCACGCCGTTACGGTTTTCACGGAACGCTGAAGGCACCTTTTCCGCTTGCACCGGTGAGAAACGAAGCGCAGTTGCTCGCGGCTTTCGACAGCTTTGCCGAGGAATGCACCGCGTTCGAGATACCGGAAATGGTGCTGGGGCAGCTCGGACCATTCTTCGCGCTGGTGCCGGCCGGTGACTGTCCCGCGCTGCAGGCGCTCGCCGACGAGACGGTTCGGCGTTTCGAGCCCTTCCGGGCGCCTTTGTCGGCTGCCGATTTCTCGCGCCGCAAGCCGGAGACGCTGACCGACGTGCACCGCGGCAATCTGCTCTCCTGGGGTTACCCTTACGTGTTCGAGAGCTTCCAATTCCACATGACGCTGACCGGCCCGGTACCGGCTGAGCGGCAGGCCGCGATGAAGACCCTTTTGGAGCAAACCTTTGCACCATTCATCGGTAAGCCGCTCGCTGTGACCTCTCTGGCACTTTTCACGGAACACGCGCGCGGCGCGCCCTTCACCGTTCACTCGCTTTTGCCGCTTGGCGGCACGTCCAAACGAAAGATGGCATGACATGACCGCTGAAACCGTTCTTTCCAACGCCCGTATCGTCCTCGAGGACCAGATTGTCACCGGCTCGGTTCTCATCCGCGACGGCAAGATTGCCGATATCTCGGAAGGTGCCGGCCGCTCCGGCGAGGATTTCGAAGGCGACTACCTGATCCCCGGCCTTGTCGAACTGCACACCGACCATCTCGAGGCCCATTATTCGCCGCGCCCCGGCGTTCGCTGGCTGAAAATGGCGGCGATCCAGGCGCATGACGCGCAGGTCGTCACCTCCGGCATCACCACCGTCTTCGACTGCCTGCGCATGGGCTCCGACGAGGACGGCGGTTTCGAGCAGGGCGAGATGCGCGAGATGGCCGATGCGCTGGCACAGGCGGCGAAAGAAAACCGGCTTCGCGCCGATCATCGCATCCACCTGCGCTGCGAGGTCTCGACCGACAACGTGCTTGCCCATTTCGAGGAATTCGAGAACGATCCGCAGGTCGGGCTCGTCTCGTTGATGGACCATGCGCCGGGCCAGCGCCAGTTCCAGACGATGGACCAGTACACGCTCTACTACAAGAACAAGCGCGGCCTTTCCGATGAGGCCTTCGCTGCGTTCTGCGCCCGCCAGCAGGCGCTTTCGGCCAAGTACGCCGGACCGCATCGCACCGAGATCGCCAAGGCCTGCGCCGAGCGCGGTATCACCATTGCCAGCCACGACGATGCGACCCTTGCCCATGTCGAGGAATCGGTCGGCTTCGGCATCCGGCTTGCGGAATTCCCCACCAGCTTCGAGGCCGCCGAGGCATCGCATGCAGCCGGTTTGAGCGTGCTCATGGGCGCGCCGAACATCGTGCGTGGCAAGTCGCACTCCGGCAATATTGCCGCGCGGGATCTTGCCGAACGCGGTGTGCTCGACGTCCTGTCCTCCGACTATGTGCCGTTCAGCCTGATCCATGCGCCCTTCGTGCTTTCGGACGAGCTGGAAAGCGTTAGCCTGCCACAGGCGCTTGCCATGGTAACCGCGACGCCTGCCCGCACCGTCGGGCTCACCGACCGCGGCCGGATCGCTCCCGGCCTGCGCGCCGATATCGTCCGGGTACAACGCCATGAGGGCATTCCTGTCGTTCGGTCCGTTTGGCGCGAAGGCAGGCGGGTCGCCTGATGCACGGCTATCCATCAGACCATCGGCAAGGTGCGATCATCGTGGTGGTTGGCCCCAGCGGCGCCGGCAAGGATAGCGTCATCGGCTTCGTCGCGCAGCATTTCGCCGGCCGCGCCGATATCGATTTCGTCCGCCGCGTCATCACCCGTCCCTCCGACGCGGGAGGTGAGGATCACGAGAGCGTTTCCGAAGGTGATTTCGACGTCCGGATTGCCGCCGGCGATTTTGCGGTCGCCTGGCAGGCACACGGGCTGAAGTACGGCATACCCCGCGAGGCACTCGAACGGGTCGGTGCCGGACGCATCCTCATCGCCAACGGCAGTCGCGGCGCACTTGCCCAATTTCGGCAGGTCTTTCCGAAGGTCGTGGTCGTCAATATCACGGCTTCGCCGCAGGCGCTCGCCCAGCGGCTCGTGGCTCGCGGGCGCGAAAGCGAGGCCGATATTCTGAAACGCCTTCAGCGGCAGGCGCCGGATATTCTCGACGATGCGGATGTGACCACGATCGACAACAGCGGCCCGCTGGACATTGCCGGCTCGCGGTTTGTCACCTTGGTCGCTGCCCTGCACGGGACGACACTTGCCGCCGGCTAACCATCAAAGTGCGTTGTCGAGAAAATACCACTGGTCCAGATGGGCGCGGATGACGGGCTCGATGACAGAGTTCAGAAGAACGATGTCGTCGATCAGCCGTTCGCCGGCCGTTTCCTCAGGCGGCAGGACGATCGGGGGGAGCGCGAAAGCCTCGAAGTTCGCCCGGTCCTTGCGCAGGATATAGCCTGGGCAGATTGTTGCCCCGGTCATCCGGGCGAGCCTGATCACGATTGCCAGATTGCCTTCCAGATGCGGCGGTCGGTCGAAGAAGGGGCCGCGAATTTTGCCGGCAAACCCCTCGTCGCAGAAGATCGAGATGACGCCACCGCTCTTGAGGATTTTGATTGCCGGCCGTATCCCGTCCTTGCCCGGAGGCATCAGGCGATAGCCGAGCTTGACCCGCAGACGGTCGGCGATCCAGGCGCGGGCGCGGCCGGTCGGCGGCGTGTAGTTGGCGGATGGCTCGAATCCCAGCTCCACAAGTTTCGGACCCAGAATCTCCCAGTTTCCAAGATGCAGCCCGACCATGATGACCGGGCCTTTTTTCTTCGGCTCGGTGATCCTCTCGAGATCGTGCCAGACGACCCGCCTGGAGGGCTTGGCCAATCGCCCGATGATCGAGAATTCGGTCATCACGCGGCCCTGGTTCTGCCAGTTGCGCTTGAGAATGGCCTCGTGCTCCTCTTCGGTGGCATTTGGCAGCAGGCGCTTCAGGTTGCGTCTTGCCTTCTTGACCGCTCCCTGATGCCAGCGCGGAATGGCGAAGGTGCCAAGCCAGGCGCCGATGCCTGAGCAGACATCGATCGGCAGCGCCTTCAATCCGAAATGGACGGCAAGATCGAGAACATTCTGGATATTGCCGGTCACGTGATAGCGATAGGCCGCCCGCCTGCGCTCCGTGCCTGCAAAGAGATCGAGGATCGGCGGGGACGGAGGCGCCTCGTAAACCCAGGCCTGGCGTTTCTTCACGTCGGTCTTCTTCGTGGGTACGGCCATGCTGCCTAGATCCTTTCACGCCGATGCAGCGTCACCGGCAATCCGCCGCGCGGTCGCAGCGTCAGGCGGCATTGCGGTTCGACTTTGGCATTCTCCGCCACCCGGACCCGGAAGCGCTGGGCAAGGATCGCCAGGCACAGGATCGCCTCGTTGAGGCCGAACTGAAGGCCCGGGCAAACGCGCGGCCCGGCGGCAAACGGGATGTAGCTGTAGGGGATCGGCCTCTGATCGTTCAGAAAACGTTCCGGCTTGAACAGGTGCGCGTCCTTGAAAAATGCTTCGGTGCGATGCAGCAGCCACGGCACGATGAGGACCAGCGAGGCCGGCCTGACGTCGATATCGCCGATCCGGTCGGCCTCGTTCGCCTGACGGGCGAGGATGGGAACCGGCGGATAGAGCCTGAGCGTTTCCTCGATCACGGCACGGCACCATTCCAGCTGCGGGAGATCGTCGAGCGTCGGCACGCGGTTTCCGCAGACGCGGGCGATTTCCTCATGCAGCGATTTTTCGACCCATTGGGCCCGCGACAGCAGATACCAGGCCCAGGTCAGTGTCGCTGCCGTCGTCTCATGCCCGGCCATGAAGATCGTGGCGGCTTCGTTGCGCAGCGCCACCACGTCGAGTTTCAGTTCCGGATTTCGCTGCTGCCGCCGCACCAGAAGTTCGACCATCGAATTGTCGTCGCCACGCCCGGCCAGATGATCCTCTACCACCTTGTCGATGATCTGGTGGATGCGAGAAACCGACCGGCGCAATTTGGGTGTCCGGAGAACCGGCAGGCCCTCGTCGAAGCCGAGAAAATAGCCGATGTTGACGGAATCGATCAGCGACTGGTAGCTCTCGAACCCTTCGCTGACGGCCTTTGCGCCCTCTTCGCCGAGATCGTTGCCGAACACTGAGCGGGAGATGATTTCCGCCGTCAGGCCCGCCATTTCGAACAGCGCGTTGACAGGTGCACCGTCGGGCAGCGAATCCCAGCGTTGGACCAGTTCGCTTGCCGTGTTCTCCATGATCTTGCCGAAGGCCGGCACGCGGTTCTTGTGGACGATGTCGTTCACCAGCGGGCGGCGTTGCTTCCAGGTTTCGCCGTCGGAAATGAACAGCCCGTCGCCGAGCAGGAATTCCAGCGCGCGTCGCATCTGCGGCGTCTTGCGCTCGAAATTCTCGTGACGCTTTGCGACGACATAGCGGATCGCATCCGGCGAATTGACGACGACGATCTGGCGCCCGAAGATCTTCATCGAGTTCACGCGGTCGGCATAGTCGCCCTTGCGCCAGACCGACAGAAAGTCGTGACGGGCCTTGAGGATAAGGTGGAGCTGGCGGCCGGGCTTGCCCTTGTAGTAGTCGGAATGGGCCGGCTCGAACGAGCTTTTTCGGAGTTTCTCGATGATCTCAGTCGATTGCCGTAAACTGGAGAACATGCTCCGGTTGCCCCCTGCCTATCCGGTCACGGCGCTTCTCGCGCTCATCATTGCAATGTATCGGATAGCAGCAATTTACCGTCGCGCAAATCCTTTTGAAGGCACAGCCAGCGCGAGAATAAAGGTGGTTCACGGCCGCTGTTGATTTCGCGACCGTGACGAGAAATCAGCGCAGGGCCGCACAGGCTTTCGCTATCCGCTCCAGAGCTTCGCGCAGTTCCGTCTCCGATGTTGCATAGGAAATGCGGAAGAAGGGCGAGAGGCCGAAGGCGGAGCCCGGCACGACGGCGACATGGGCATCTTCGAGCAGATAGCCGCAGAAATCCGTGTCGGTCTCGATCCGCTTGCCGCCGGGTGTCGTCTTGCCCAGCATGCCGGCGCAGCCCGAGAAGGTGTAGAAGGCGCCTTCCGGGACGCGGCAGTCGAGGCCGTCGATGGCATTCAGGGCGGCAACCACCAGATCGCGGCGGCGCTGGAAGCTGGCCGTGCGCTCCTTGAGAAAATCCTGGGGTCCGGTCAGGGCCTCGACGGCGGCTGCCTGGCTGATCGAGGACGGGCAGGAGGTTGCCTGGCTCTGCACGACGGCCATGGCCTTGATCAGGGCGCGCGGTCCGCCGGCATAGCCGATGCGCCAGCCGGTCATGGCGTAGGCCTTGGAGACACCGTTCACCGTCAACGTCCGGTTCTTCAGGCGCGGCTCAAGGGCCGCCGGCGTCACGAACCGGAATCCATCGTAGACGATGTGTTCGTACATATCGTCCACCAGCAGCCAGATATGCGGATGTTTGAGGAGCACGTCGAACAACGGGCGGTAGTCTTCGGCGCTGTAGGCAGCACCGGACGGGTTCGACGGCGAATTCAGCATCACCCAACGGGTCTTCGGCGTGATCGCCGCTTCAAGCTGTTCGGCCTGCAGCCGGAACCCGGCGTCCGCGTCGCAGGCGATCAGGACCGGTGTACCCTCGGCGATCTCGACGATGTCGGAATAGGAGGTCCAGTAGGGCGTCGGAATGATCACTTCGTCGCCCGGGTTGAGCGTCGCCATCATGGCGTTGAAGAGGATCTGCTTGGCGCCGGTGGCAACGGTGATTTCGTCCTGTTCGTAGGAGAGGTCGTTTTCGCGGGCGAATTTCTTGCGGATCGCGGCCTTCAGTTCCGGCGTTCCGTCGAGCGCCGTGTACTTGGTGTCGCCACGCAGCATGGCGGCGGTTGCCGCCCGCTTGACGTGGTCGGGCGTGTCGAAATCCGGCTCGCCGGCGCCCAGAATGATAACCGGCTTGCCGTCGCGCTTCATCGCTTGCGCGCGGGCGCCGATCTTGAGGATTTCCGAAACGCCGATCGTGGAAATCCGCGAGGCGGGCGAAAAGCCCGCCTCCTCAACCTTTGTGCTGATGGTCATGTCACTTCCTATTCGATGTCGCCGATATTATTCGATGTCGAACGAGACGCCCTGTGCCAGCGGCAGGGCCTTCGAATAGTTGATCGTGTTGGTGGCGCGGCGCATGTAGGCACGCCATGCGTCCGAGCCGGATTCGCGGCCGCCGCCGGTTTCCTTTTCGCCACCGAAAGCGCCGCCGATTTCAGCGCCGGACGTGCCGATGTTGACATTGGCGATGCCGCAGTCGGAACCGTCGGGCGACAGGAAGCGTTCGGCTTCCTGCAGGTCGAGCGTGAAGATCGACGAGGAGAGGCCGGCACCGACTGCGTTGTGGTCGGCAACGGCGGCGTCGAAGTCGCTGTACTTCATGACGTAGAGGATCGGCGCGAAGGTTTCCTCGGTCACCGGGCCATCCTGCTTCGGCATTTCGACGAGGGCCGGCTTGACGTAGTAGCTGTTGGCATGGCCGAGATCGACGCGTTCGCCGCCGGTGATCGAGCCGCCATGGGCTTTCGCTTCGGCAAGCGCCTTCTGCATGTTGTCGAAGGCCGGCTTGTCGACCAGCGGACCGACGAGGGCGGTGGATTCCAGCGGGTTGCCGACCGAAACGCTCGAATAGGCCTTCTTCAGACGCGGAACGAGCTGGTCGTAGACGCTTTCATGGACGAACAGGCGGCGCAGCGTGGTGCAGCGCTGGCCGGCGGTCCCCATGGCACCGAAGGCGATGGCGCGCAGAGCCATGTCGAGATCGGCCGAGGGGCAGACGATGCCGCCATTGTTGCCACCGAGTTCGAGGATGGCGCGGGCGAAACGCTTGGCAAGGCGCGGACCGACGTCGCGGCCCATGCGGGTGGAGCCGGTGGCCGAGACCAGCGGCACCTTCGGGTGGTCGACAAGCACTTCGCCGATGGCGCGGTCACCGATCAGAACCTGCGTCAGGCCTTCCGGTGCATCGCCGAAGCGGGCGATAGCGCGATCAAGGATAGCCTGCGATGCAAGTGCGGTGAGCGGGGTCTTTTCCGACGGCTTCCAGACGACGGCATTGCCGCAGACGAGTGCGAGCGCCGAATTCCAGGCCCAGACGGCGACCGGGAAGTTGAAGGCGGAGATGACGCCGATGACGCCGAGCGGATGCCAGGTTTCCATCATGCGGTGGCCGGGACGCTCGGTTGCGATGGTCAGACCATAGAGCTGGCGGGAGAGACCGACGGCGAAATCGCAGATGTCGATCATTTCCTGGACTTCGCCGAGGCCTTCCGAGGTGATTTTGCCGGCTTCGATCGACACAAGACGGCCAAGATCGGCCTTGCTGGCACGCAGTTCTTCGCCGAGCAGGCGGATCAGTTCACCGCGCTTCGGCGCCGGCACCAGGCGCCAGGCGCGGAATGCCGCGTCGGCCTTTTCGATCTTGGCGGCTGCTTCGGCGGCGGAAACCGTCTTCAGGCTGGCAATCTGTTCGCCGGTGACGGGCGAGAAGGAGGCCATGTCGCCGCCTGTGTAGAGGTCCTTGGAGACGCCGAGCTTCTCCAGAAGGGCGGCGGTTTCCTGAACGACATTCACCGTCTTCGTTGCAATGTTCATGATGAGCAAACTCCCGTTTCTTTTCTCGAAGGACTATCCGAAGCGCACCGCGCCGAGATCTCCCGGCGAGGTGATGGCTTTGAGGCCCTGGGCCATGTCCTTGATCTTCTGTTGCGTATAGAGGTCGTAATAGGCCTGGCTTTTCCGGCCGATGGCATGTTCGGCGCTGAAGCTGCCGTTGAAATCCTGAACGGCGATGGCAAACACCCAGTCGCGCAGCCGCCGTTCGAAATCCGTGTCGGATGCCGAGGCGCTGTCCTTCGGCACGACGAGATTGAAATGCACACCGCCATCGCCGATATGGCCGAAATCGCAGATCGTCACCTCCGGAAAGGCTTGCGGCATATCGGCCTTCATGCGGTCGCAGAAAGCCATGATATCACCTCTGCGGAAGGAAAGATCGAAGGCGATCAATTTTCCGGAATGCTTGACGCCTTCCGAAAGTGCATGCCGAAGCGCCCACATTTCATGGGCTGGACCCACGAAGGCGTCAGCCAGCGGTGCTTCATCCGTTTCCCATATCTCGGCAAGCACCGCTTCCAGCACGGCATCCAACGATTGCTCGCCCTCGCGCGGCTCCCAAGTCCGGGAGATCTCGGCGAGGATGACATAGTCAGGCACGTTGCCGCCCTGGAAAGGGTTCTTCAGCGACGACACATGGTCGAGCGCGGCTGAAACGGAATTTTTTGACATGCCCTCGAAAGCGGAAAGATAGGCGCCGAGCCTATCTTCCATGGCCCGCAGCAGCGGCACGACATGGGCGCCGCTTGCCGGTATCAGATAGGCGGTCGCGACCTGCTTCGGAAGGGGTTCGAGGTTCAGCACGCATTCGGTGATAATGCCGAAGGAGCCGGACGTGCCGATGAAGATCTGCTTCCAGTCGATGCCGGTATTGTTCTTGCGCAGTTCGGAGGTCAGGTCGAGGACGGTACCGTTCTCGTCGGCCAACACCACCTTGATTCCCAGCGTGTTGCGGCGCACGTCGCCATATTTCAGGAAGCGCGAACCGCCGGTATTGGTCGCCAGCATGCCGCCGAGGCGCGGGTCGGCACCGAGATCGATGGGGAAGAAAAGACCGTGCTTTTCGAGCTTCTGGTTGACGTCCGAAAGCCGGCAGCCAGCATCGGCACGTAGCGAGCGGTTGTCGAGATCGAGATCGAAGCGCTGGGTCATCCGGTCGAGGCTGAGCACGGCCTGCGCGCCGGTCGCGTCAGGCGTCGAGCCGGAAACGAGGCCGGTATTGCCGGATTGAGGGATAAGAGCGATGCCGTTCGTCACGCAATAGGCAACCGCCGCCGAGATCTCCTCGGTCGTTTGCGGCCGCAGAACGATCGCGGCACGGCCTTCATCGTAGCGTGCGCCCGTCTGATAGCTGGCCATGTCTGCGGGTTCGGTGACAATGCCCCTGTCGCCGAGAATACCGGTCAGTGCCGCTATGTGCCCTTTGTCGATCATGACTTCAGCTTTACTCCGCAGCCTCGGCGGAGGAAAGCATCTGGCGGCAGTCGGCGATGGAGGCGTGCTCGATGCCGGCATAGTGATCGAACTCGTTCAGCACCCTGGCACCGAGATCGTGTTCGAAGCGCTGCTGGTTCGGGCTCGCGACGAACTCCTGGGCGGCCTCGTCGCCGAGATTGGACTGGAAGATGCCGGCGGCGCTGACGGGCAAGAAGTCCTCGTAGACGATCGGGTCGAACTGTACGAGGCCGTCTTCGATCAGGCTATCGAGGCTCTTTGTGGTATCGGCCTTGGCCTTGCGGCCCTTGGCGGTCAGCGAATAGGCGAAATAGCCGAGACCTTCGGCGCGGATGCCGGCCCAGCTATCGGGGAACGGAATGAAGGCGTCGGCGAGCGCTTTTTCATACTCTGCCGCGTTCGAGCCGTCGGCCGCCGGGCGAACGATCCTGCGGGATGCGTTCAGCAGCTCGTCGTAGAGCGCGCGACCCTTGGGGGTCAGCGCAATGCCGCGCTGCTCGATCTCGCCGAAGCGGGCGGTATGCGAGCCCTCCTGCCAGCTTCCGTCTTCGGCCTGGAACGCGACCGGTTCTTCCAGGGCCTTGAAGGAGGTCTGGCGCAGAAGGATGGCGCATTTGCGCGTGGGGGGACCCTCGATGGTTGCCTTCGGGGAAATGTCGTAGTCCGGCATGCGCGCCTGTACCGCGTCGATATCGAGCGTTCGTGGCGTCAGGTGATTGATATGCGGGCCCTTGAAGGAAACGACGTCGGCGATCAGCCGATGAGCGTCGTGCAGGCGATGATACATCTCCGGGCTGACATTGGCCTTGTCGTGCCAGCGGAAGGTTTCCAGCGCCTCGGCAACGAAACGTTCGGCATCCGCCTTGTTGAGGCCGCCTTCTCTTTCCGCCTTTTCGGTCAGCGCAATCGCGCCGGCCGTGAAGATCTGGCGATTGGACAGGACCTGTTCGGCCTCATTGCGCAGCGCCTCGTCGGCGATCAGGTCGAGCCGCAGCAGGGACGTGAAGACCCGGAAGGGGTTTTTCTTGAGGCTGAGGTCACCGACCGGGCGGAACGCGGTCGAATGAACCGGAACACCTGCGGTGGAGAGGTCGTAATAGCCGACGGGAAACATGCCCATGATGGCGAACACGCGGCGCATCATCGAAAGCTCGGCAGGTGTGCCAAGCCGGATTGCGCCGTGACGCTCCTCGGAAATGCGTTCCAGCGAATCCGTGTCTTCCAGACGGGCCTGCATATCCGGATCGGCGGCGAGCGTTTCGGCGTTCACCTTGCCCACCAATTCCATCAACGTGCCATAGGCAGGAACTTCGGCGCGGTACATGGCCGACATCGCGGCGGAAAAAGCCGAGCGGATAAGGTCGGTGGATACGAAACTATTCTCTTTCACGGCAACGCGCCTCGCAGTATTGAATGGATAGGTCGATCATTCTCATTTCGTATCATATACGGGTCGAATGGGCATTGATTGCGACAGTTATGACTATGATCATGCGAGGCTGGAATGAAGTTGAGCAGAAGACTGGTTCCCGACGTCACCACGCTACAGGCCTTCGAATGCGCGGCGCGGCACGGCAGCTTCACGCAGGCAGCGGCCGAATTGAACCTGACGCAGAGCGCGGTCAGCCGCCAGATCAAGGATCTGGAGAGCCAGATCGGCGTACTTCTGTTCGAGCGCGTTCGCCAGCGGGTCATTCTTTCCGACGCGGGACAGAAATTCCTGCCGGAAGTGCGCCGGCTGCTGGCCCAATCAGAGGAGCTGATGGTACGCGCCATGGCTTCGGCGCGCTCGGAATCGACCCTCTCCATCGCCTCGTTGCCGACCTTCGGCAGCCGCTGGCTGACACCGCGTCTGCCGGATTTCCTCAAACAACACCCGGGCACGGTGATCAACATCGCCTCGCGCTCGCAGCCCTTCGATTTCGAGGAGCAGAATTTCGACCTCGCCATCCATTACGGCCAGCCGGTCTGGGCGCATGCGACCTGCAGCTATCTCTGCAGCGAGATCATCGTGCCGGTGGCAAGCCCGGCGCTTCTTGCGCTCAATCCGATGAAAGAACCGGGGGAGCTGGAAAGCAAGCCGCTGCTGCATCTCGCGACCCGCCCGAAGATGTGGGCTCAATGGTTCGAGAGCAACGGCGGCGAGATGAAGTCGGCCTATCGCGGCAATCGTTTCGACCAGTTTTCGATGGTGATCGAGGCCGCCGCTGCCGGTCTCGGCTTTGCGCTGTTGCCCCGCTATCTGATCGAGCAGGAACTTTCGACCGACAGGCTGCGCGTCGTCTTCGACAGGCCGATGCAGACGGAAAACAACTATTATCTTGTCGTGCCGGAGGGAAAGCTGGAAAATCCGGTCAGCCAGGCCTTCCGTGCCTGGATCACGGCTCAGGTCGGGTGAGTGCCAGACCTTCGCTGGCGGCAACATAGAAGGTGGAACCTTTCCCGACCCTGTGCGTTGCCGATGGGATGAGCAGTGCCGAAAAGACGATCCTGTGGGGTTTCACATCAATTGCCGCGAAGGATGACCGCTACAGCGGCCGTTCTTTAGCTTTGCGGCATGGAATTCGTCCCGAGAATAGGCCCCGCTGCTTGCAACACATTGGCACTACGGCTAAAAAATGCCCAGTTCTTGCATCACGCAGCCCTGACAGCGAAGCGACCACCGCCTTCACGACCTTAAAGGCCCTACCGGGCCGCGCCAAAGTCAACGGTTTTTCGCCTGCGCGAGACCTTTTGGCTGACGGCAAGACACCGATGCGTGTTTAAGGTCGTGGCGGCGCAGAGCCAAACATCAGGGCCGCAGCCCATCCGGCATGACGACCGGACCCTTCAACACCGCCTGGACCCAGAACCCGTACCCATGAATCTTCAAAATATGCCTTCCACGCCTCCGCGCGAAGCTGAGATCAAGCCGATCGATTACAACGATTCGATCCGCTCGACCTATTTCACCATCGATGAGCTTCATGAATGCGGTGCAGCCCTTGCCCGCGACGGCGTGGCTAGTCTTTCGGGTTTTTTCCCGTTCGAGTTCCGTGCGCGCCACCGCGAGAATGAAAACGAGATTTTCCGCGTCTACAAGGTGACGGCCTCGGATGTCGAGGCCGGCGCCTCGATCACGCCCGCTGCGGAATGGCTGCTCGACAACCACTATCTGGTCGAAGAGTCCATCCAGGAAGTCCGGCGTGACTTTCCGCGCAAATTCTACCGCCAGCTTCCGACGCTCGACGTTGCCGGCGCGACGATCCCGCGCACCATGGCGATGGCCTGGCTTTATGTCGCCCATACCCACAGCACGGTATCGCGCGAAAGCCTGACGGCCATGGTGGCCGGCTTCCAGAATCACGAGACCTTCAAGATCGGCGAGCTCTGGGCGCTGCCGTCCATTCTGCGTTTCGTACTGATCGAGAACCTGCGCCGCATCGCCATCCGCGTCGATCGCTCCCGCGGCATGCGCAAGAAGGCCAATGACGTTGCCGACCAGATCGTCCGTCTTGGCGACCCGGAGAAATTCAGGTCGGTTCTTTCCGAAGCCAAGCCGCTTACTGCCGACAATACATTCGTGGCGCAGCTTCTCTATCGCCTGCGCGATGGATCGCAGACCTCGGGCTTCGTGATCACCTGGCTCGAAGAGCAGCTGGAAAAGCGCGGCAGCAATGTCGAGGAGGCTCTGGTCGCCGAGCAGAACCGGCTTTCGTCCGGCAATGCGACGATGAGCAACATCATCCGCAGCCTCCGCGAAATCGACGACAACGACTGGGCCGTCTGGTTCGAGAGCGTCAGCAAGCTCGACGAAGAGCTGCGGCAACGGTCCGACTACTCTTCGCTCGATTTCGGATCGCGCAACAAATATCGCAACACGATCGAGAAACTGGCCCGCCGCTCCGGCTATACCGAGTTGGAAGTGACCCGGATCGCGCTCGACATGGTCAAGGAGCAGGCGGCAGCGCCCGACGAAATTCCGCATGAGCCCAATGTCGGCGGTTTTCTCGTCGGCAAGCAGCGGCGGCTCCTGGAACAGAAGATCAGCTATAATCCGACCGCCCTGCAGAACATCATCCGTGTCGGCCGCAAGCTCGACTGGCTTGCCATTGCTGGTCCGAACATCGTCCTGACCATCCTTGCGATGATCGCGGTCTACATCTTCGTCAGCCCGATGGACATTCCGACCGGGGCGAAGCTCATCATGCTTCTCCTGTTCGCGCTTCCGGCTTCGGAAGGTGCCGCCGGCCTGTTCAATACGCTGGTCACGCTCTGCGTCACGCCGTCCCGTCTGGTCGGATACGAGTTCCTCAACGGTATTCCCGAGGACGCGCGAACCCTCGTCGTCGTCCCCTGTCTGATTTCCAAGCGCGATCACGTCGATGAACTCGTTCGCAATCTTGAAGTCCACTACCTCGCCAATCCGAAGGGCGAGACCTATTTTGCTCTGGTGAGCGACTGGATCGACAGCAAGGACGAGGAAACCGCGACCGATCTCGATGTTCTCGACTATGCAAAGCACGAGATCGAGACGCTGTGTGCGCGCTATGCGCATGACGGGCGCACCCGCTTTTATCTTCTGCATCGCCGCCGCCTCTACAATGAGGAGGAAGGCGTCTGGATGGGCTGGGAGCGCAAGCGCGGCAAGCTGCACGAATTGAACCTGCTTCTGCGCGGCGACCGGGATACGAGCTTCCTTGCCGGGGCAAACACCGTTCCGGAAAACGTGCAATACGTCATGACGCTCGATTCCGACACGCGCCTGATGCGTGATGCGGTGACCAAGCTGGTCGGCAAGCTCTACCATCCGATCAACCGCCCGGTCGTCGATCCCGTTACCCAGAAGGTAACCGCCGGTTACGGCATCCTGCAGCCGCGCGTCACCCCGTCACTCACCACCGGCAGCGATGCCTCGGCGTTCCAGCGCATCTTCTCGGTTAATCGCGGTATCGACCCTTATGTCTTCACGGTCTCCGACGTCTATCAGGACATCGCCGGAGAAGGCACGTTTACCGGCAAGGGCCTCTATCATGTCGATGCCTTCGAGGCGGCCCTGAAGGGCAAGATCGAGGAGAACGCCGTCCTCAGCCACGATCTGCTCGAAGGCTCGCTTGCCCATTGCGCGCTCGTCTCCGACGTCGAACTGGTCGAGGATTTCCCGATCCGCTACGAAGTCGAGATGTCGCGCCAGCATCGCTGGGCACGCGGCGACTGGCAGCTTCTGCCCTACATGTTCAATCTCGCCAACGGTGTGAGCATGCTCGGCCGCTGGAAGATGTACGACAACCTGCGCCGCTCGCTGATCCCCTGCGCCTGGCTCGTCGCCTCGGTCATGGGTTGGTACTACATGGAGCCGACGCAGGCTCTGGTCTGGCAATTCGTGCTGATTTTCAGCTTGTTCGTGGCGCCGACCCTGTCGCTCATCTCGGGTCTCATGCCGCGCCGCAATGACATCGTCGCGCGCGCTCATCTGCACGCGGTCCTGTCGGAAATCCAGGCGGCGAACGCGCAGGTCGCACTACGCATCGTCTTCATCGCCCATTCCGCCGCCATGATGATGGATGCCATTGTGCGCTCGCTTTACCGCACCTTCGTCAGCGGCAACCTGATGCTCGAATGGCGCACGGCAGCGCAGGTGCAGAGTTCGGCAAGCGGCAGTATCTGGGATTATTACCGGTCGATGTGGATCGCGCCGGCCCTGTCGGTGATTTCGCTGCTTCTGGCCGCCGTCTCCGATACCGGCCTGCCCTTCATCGGCATTCCCTTTGCGCTGCTTTGGGCGCTGTCCCCGGCCATTGCCTGGTTCGTCAGCCAGTCCGCGGAAACGGAAGATCAGCTGGTCGTTCCGGACAACATCGTCGAAGAACTGCGCAAGATTGCGCGGCGGACCTGGCTTTATTTCGAGACGTTCGTCACCGCCGAGCAGAACTTCCTGCCGCCGGACAATTTCCAGGAAATCCCGCATCCGGTTCTTGCCGAGCGGACGTCGCCGACGAATATCGGCGTCTATCTGCTGTCGGTCATGTCGGCTCGCGATTTCGGCTGGATCGGCTTCGAGGAAACTGTACGGCGCCTCGAGGAAACGGTCGGCACGATCGACCGCATGCCGAAATTCCGCGGTCATCTCTACAACTGGTACACGACCAATCCGCTCGAGACGATGGAGCCGAAGTATATCTCGGCGGTCGATTCTGGCAACCTCGCCGGCCATCTGATCGCGGTTTCCTCGATGTGCCGCGAATGGGCAGAAGCTCCATCAGCGCATGTCCAGGGCAATCTTGACGGTATCGGCGACGTTGCCTCGATCCTGTCGGAAGTACTGGCCGAACTGCCGGACGACCGAAAGACCGTGCGGCCGCTGCGGCGGCTGATGGAAGAGCGTATCGCCGGCTTCCACAGTGCGTTGCAGGTGGTCAAGCGCGAACAGGAATTCGCCTCCATCCGCGTCATCAACCTCGCGGTCCTCGCCCGCGATATCCAGAAACTGACCGCCAATCTCGACCACGAGGTCAAGAGCGCCCAGAGCGGCGAAGTGACCAAATGGGCTGGCGTTCTCGTCAATACCTGCGAGTCCCACATCGCTGACGGCGTGTTCGATCTCGGCGCCATCGAGGTGCTGCGCCAGCGCCTCATCGTCGTGCGCGACCGGGCGCGCGACATCGCCTTCTCGATGGATTTCAGCTTCCTGTTCCGTCCGGAACGCCGGCTGCTGTCGATCGGATACCGCGTCAACAGCAACGAGCTGGACGAGGCCTGCTACGATCTTCTGGCCTCGGAAGCCCGCCTCACCAGCCTGTTTGCCATCGCCAAGGGCGACCTGCCGACCGAGCACTGGTACAAGCTCGGCCGTCCGATCGTGCCGATCGGCGCGCGTGGCGCGCTGGTCTCCTGGTCGGGCTCGATGTTCGAATATCTGATGCCGCCGCTGGTCATGCAGGAGCGCCAGGGCGGCATCCTCAACCAGACCAACAATCTGATCGTCAAGGAGCAGATGAACCACGGCCGGCGCCTCGGCACGCCATGGGGCATCTCGGAAGCGGCGTTCAACGCCCGTGACCATGAGCTGACCTATCAGTACACCAACTTCGGCGTGCCGACGCTCGGCCTGAAGCGCGGTCTCGGCCAGAATGCCGTCATCGCGCCCTACGCCTCGATCCTTGCCAGCATGTACGACCCGAAGGCGGCGATCGCCAATCTGGACCGGCTGCGCGGTGTCGGCGCACTCGGCGCCTATGGTTTCCACGATGCCGTCGATTTTACCCCGACACGCGTGCCGGAAGGCAAGACCTGTGCGGTGGTGCGCAACTACTATGCCCACCATCACGGCATGTCGATCGCAGCCGTCGCCAATGTCGTCTTCAACGGGCGCCTGCGCGAGTGGTTCCACGCCGATCCGGTGATCGAGGCCGCCGAACTGCTGCTGCAGGAAAAGGCCCCGCGTGACATTCCGATCATCAACACAAAGAAAGAACCGGAATCGCTCGGCAAGGGGCAGGAGGATCTCCTGCGTCCGGAGGTCCGCGTCATCAGCAACCCGCTGCTCAAGGACCGCGAAACGGTCTTCCTGTCGAACGGACATTACGCGGTGATGCTGACGGCGACCGGTAGCGGCTATTCACGCTGGAACGGCCAGGCCGTTGCTCGCTGGAAGGCGGATCCGACCGAGGATCATACCGGAACCTTCATCTTCCTGCGTGATACGGCGACGGGCGACTGGTGGTCGGCGACGGCCGAGCCGCGCCGGGCCAAGGGCGAAAAAGTAACGATCCGCTTTGGTGACGACAAGGCCGAATTCATCAAGACGGTCGGCGATCTCACCAGCGAAGTCGAGTGCATCGTCGCCACCGAGCACGATGCCGAAGGCCGCCGGGTGATCCTGCTCAACACCGGTACGGAAGACCGCTTCATCGAGGTGACTTCCTATGCCGAACCGGTTTTGACGACCGACGATACCGACAGCGCCCATCCGCTGTTTTCCAAGATGTTCCTGCGCACGGAAGTCGATCCGAAGGGCGACGTCATTCGCGTCACGCGCAACAAGCGCAGCCCCGGCGACCCGGACATGCAGGTTGCCCATCTGGTCGTCGACAATGCCGGTACCACACGCCATACGGAAGCCGAGACGGACAGGCGCCGCTTCATCGGAGCAGGCCGGACGCTCGCCGAAGCGCAGGCCTTCGATGCCGACGCCACGCTGTCCGGTACGGATGGCTATACGCTCGATCCGATCGTTTCGCTTCGCCGCACCGTGCGTGTCCCGGCGGGCAAAAAGGTCAGCGTGATCTTCTGGACCATTGCAGCACCCGGCCGCGAGCAGATCGACAAGGCCATCGATCGCTATCGTCATCCCGACAGCTTCAACCACGAGATGATCCACGCCTGGACCCGCAGCCAGGTGCAGATGCGCCATGTCGGCGTAACCTCGCAGGAGGCCGCGAGCTTCCAGACGCTCGGCCGTTACCTGACCTATCCCGACATGCAGTTGCGTGCCGATATCGCCACGGTTCAAGCGGGGCTCGCACCGCAGTCGGCGCTTTGGCCGCTGGCGATCTCGGGCGATTTCCCGATCTTTGCCGTCCGCATCAATGATGACATCGACCTCGGCATCGCGCGCGAGGCCCTGAAGGCGCAGGAATATCTGCGTTCGCGCGGTGTCACCGCCGATCTCGTTGTCATCAACGAGCGGGCATCCTCCTATGCGCAGGATATGCAGCATACGCTCGATGCGATGTGCGAAAACCTGCGTTTGCGGCTGTCCGACAGCGCGCGCCAGCATATCTTCGCAGTCCGCCGCGATATCATGGAGCCGCAAACCTGGTCGGCGCTGCTTTCCGCATCGCGGGCCGTCTTCCATGCCCGCAACGGCAAGATTTCGGACCAGATTTCCCGTGCGGAATCGCTGTTCTCGAAGCCTGCGACGAAAAAGGAGAGGGCGGCCGTGCCGCTGCTTGCGGTCGTTGCCGGAGATCCTGACGCGGCTCCGGCCGAGATCAATGGCGAAGGGCTTGATTTCTGGAACGGCTATGGCGGCTTCTCTGGCGACGGCCGGGAATATGTGACACGTCTGCGCGGCGGCGAAGCGACGCCGCAGCCCTGGATCAACGTCATCTCCAACGAGAGCTTCGGTTTCCACGTCGCGGCCGAGGGTTCTGCCTTCACATGGAGCCGCAATTCGCGCGATTATCAGCTGACGCACTGGACCAACGATCCGGTGATCAACCGTCCCGGCGAGGCGATCTTCATCAAGGACATGGAGAGCGGCGCGGTGCTGTCACCCTATGCCACCTTGTCGCGCCGCCACAATGTTCTGTTCGAGACACGGCATGGCCTCGGCTACTCCGTATTCACGAGCGTTCAGGAAGACCTGGAGATCGAGGTCACCCACGCGGTCCATCGCAAGGCGCCGGTCAAATACTGGCGGATGCGTCTGGGCAATCGCTCCAGCGAAGTCCGGAACCTCAAGGTTTACGGCTATGCCGAATGGGTGCTCGGCAACAATCGCGGCAAGACAGCGCCGTTCATCCTGTCGCATCGCGACGAGGCGAGCGGTGCGTTGTTTGCGTCAAATCCGTATAGCGTCGACTTTTCCGGCCGCACGGCGTTCCTCGCCGCCAGCGAAATGCCGGCAGGCTTTACCGCAAGCCGCCGCGACTTCCTCGGCCGCGCCGGCAGCATCTACGCGCCGAAGGCGGTGCTCGACGGCACCTCCCTCTCCGGCGCGATCGATGCGGATGGCGATCCCTGCGCAGCACTCGTTCTCGATATGACCCTCAATCCGGGCGAGATCCGCGAGTTCACGTTCTACATGGGCGATGCCGACAATGCCGAGCAGGCGCTCGAACATCTTGAAACGGCGCGTAGCACGGCGTTCGAAACCGTTATCGAGGCATCGAACAGCTTCTGGCAGGACTTCACCGGTGTTCTCCAGGTCGATACGCCCGACAAGGCGTTCAACAACATGGTCAATACCTGGCTGCCCTATCAGAGCCTCGGCTGCCGCATCCTGGCGCGCTCCGCCTTCTATCAGGCAAGCGGTGCCTTCGGTTTCCGCGACCAGTTGCAGGATACGCTCGCCTTCCTCGTGCATCGCCCGGAGCTTGCAAGGGCACAGATCCTCAACGCAGCGGCGCGGCAGTTCCCGGAAGGCGATGTGCTGCACTGGTGGCTGCCCGGCAACGGCTCGGGCGTGCGCACGCTGATCTCCGACGATGTCGTCTGGCTCGGCCACGCCGTCCAGCACTATTGCGCGGTCACCGGCACGAAGGACATCCTCGACGAGCAGATCGCCTTCATCGACGGCGCTCCGCTCGAGCCCGGCCAGCACGACAACTTCTTCCAGCCGCTGGTCTCCGAACGGCGGGCGACACTCTATGAACATTGTGCGCTGGCGCTTGATCTCGCCATTGCCCGCAAGGGCGAAAACGGCCTGCCGCTGATCCTCGGCGGCGACTGGAACGACGGCATGAACCGCGTCGGCGTCGAAGGGCGGGGCACCAGCGTCTGGCTCGGCTGGTTCCTTGCGACGACCCTGCGCTCCTTCCTCGTCATCGCGCGCGAGCGCGGCGATGCCGTGAGGGTTTCCGCCTGGGAGGCCCATCTCGAGAGCCTCAGCCAAGCACTGGAAACCGCCGGGTGGGATGGCGATTATTATCGCCGCGGCTATTATGACGACGGCACGCCGCTCGGTTCCGTGAAGAGCACGGAATGCCGGATCGATTCGATCGCTCAATCGTGGAGCGTTCTGTCCGGCGAAGGCGATGCCGGCCGCTCGGTGAAGGCGATGGACGCCGTCCTGTCGGAACTTGCCGATGCCGATCACAGCATCATCCGCCTGTTCACGCCGCCGCTCTCCGGGACGGCGCAGGATCCGGGCTACATCAAATCCTATCCGCCCGGCGTCCGCGAAAACGGCGGGCAATATACCCATGCGGCGACCTGGGTGGTGCTGGCGCTTGCTGCGCAGAACCGCGCCGAAGACGCCTGGCGCGCCTTCGAAATGCTCAACCCGGTCAACCATTCCAGGGACCGCGAGAGTGCCGATCACTATCGTGTCGAACCCTATGTGGTTGCTGCCGACATCTATGGTGACGGCGATCTGACCGGACGCGGTGGCTGGACCTGGTATACCGGCTCGGCGGCCTGGCTCTATCGGGCGGCGGTCGAAGGTATTCTCGGCATTCGCCGGCAGGGCGAAAAGCTGGTCATACGGCCGGTCTTGCCGAAAGGCTGGGATGGATTCTCCGCTACGCTGACGATCGACGGCAAGCCGCATGACATTTCAGTGACGAAAAACGCTGAAAACGGCGAGCCGGTCGTGAGCGTCAATAATACTGTCATAAAAAACGCGCATGAAGGCGTTTTGTTGTAGCGGTCGGCGCTTGGTCACAAGCGAAACCGGCTTTGCACCAAAAGGAGCAAAGCCGGTTTCATTTTGACCGTCGGACACTACATCGCGTCAATGGGGGCAGGGGGCACTGAACTCGGACGAGAAATGCTGAATGCTTCAAAAGCTGCAATTCGAACCATCTGCCGATAGCGGACAGACGGCATCGACCATTCCCATACCTGCTCAGCGCGACACCCGGCTTGATGTGTTTCGCGCGCTGTGCCTCATCACCATCTTCGTCAATCACGTGCCGGGGCAATATCTCGAATATCTGACGACGAAGAATTTCGGTTTCTCGGATTCGGCCGAAGCCTTCGTGCTGATCTCGGGGCTTTCGGCGGGACTTGCCTACGGCCGGAAGTTCACCGTCGGCAACCGCCTCGCGCTCAGCCTGAAAATATGGCGCCGGGCCTTCACGCTCTATGTCGCGCATATCATGACCAGTATCATCACGCTGGCGATCTTTGCCGGCGGAGCGCTCTATTTCGGGCGGCAGGATCTGATCAGCGAGATCAACATCCGCCCGCTCGTCGATCATACCGAACAGGGCTTTGTCGCCATGGTGCTGCTCGGGCATCAGCTCGGCTACAACAACATCCTGTCGATGTATGCGGTCGTCTTCCTGCTTCTGCCGGGCATGCTCTGGCTCTACGGCCGCAGTCCCCTGGCTCTGTTCCTGGCGTCGGCAGTACTCTGGCTTGCCGCAGGAATCTTCACGATCGTCCCCATCAATTTCCTCGACGAGGGTTATTGGTTTCTCAATCCGTGGTCATGGCAGTTCCTGTTCGTTATCGGCATGATCTGCATGATGCGGTCACGGGCGGGAAAACAGCTGCCGCGTCATCCGTTGCTGATCGTGATAGCCGCGGCCTATGTGGCGCTGTCGTTCTTCTGGGTGCTGTTCTCCTGGTGGAACATCGATTTTTCCTATGGCCTGCCTGCGGTGCTCACAGGCTTTGACAAAACATTCCTGTCGCTGACGCGGCTGCTGCATGTGCTTGCGCTTGCCTATCTCCTGGCCGTCTTCCCGATCTTCAGCCGGATGACGCGTCTGCGCATCGATCATCCGTTGGTGATGGTTGGCCGTCATTCGCTGCCGGTCTTCATCCTCGGTACGATCCTTGCCATGGCGGGCCAGGTGTTGCTGTTCGTCACCGGGCGCGACCCGCTATGGGGCTCGCTGTTCGTCCTTATCGGCATCGGCCTTCATTTCGCCTATGCCTATTATCTCGACTGGATTGGCGGTCTGTCCCGCCCCGATGCCGTAAAAGTCTGACCTCAAACGAAGAAGGCCCCGCACAGCGGGGCCTTCGATTTTTCGTCAGATGACAGCCGTCAAGCCGCGGCGTGGCTCTTGCGAACGTCCTCGTCCGTAAGGATGCCGCTGGCCCTGAGCAGCGACGCAAATCGGCCGTTGCTCTGGCTGAGCTCGTTGAAGCCGCCCATCTCGACGATCCGGCCCTGATCCATGAAGATCACCAGATCGGCTTCGCGCACCGTCGACAGGCGGTGGGCAATGATGAAGGTCGTGCGATCCTTGCGCAGGTTGTCGATCGCCGTCTTGACGCGGTTCTCGGTCTCGACGTCGAGCGCGCTGGTCGCCTCGTCGAGGACGAGGATCGGCGCATTCTTCAGGATCGCGCGGGCAATGGCGATGCGCTGGCGTTCGCCGCCGGACAGCCGGTTGCCGCGTTCGCCGACGCGCGTGTCGTAGCCGCCCTCGCGGCCTTCGATGAAGTCAGCGGCAGCAGCGGCTTCCGCAGCTTCCATGACTTCGACGAGCGAGGCATCCTCGCGGCCAAGACGGATGTTGTCGCAGATCGACCGGTTGAGCAGACCTGCATCCTGGAACACGGTGGCGATCGAGCGGCGCAGAGACTTGCGGGTGACCGTCGAGATATCGACGCCGTCGACCAGGATCTTGCCGTTTGCCGGCTCATGTACACGCTGCAGAAGGTTGACGAGCGTCGTCTTGCCCGCGCCGGTCGGTCCGACGATGGCGATCGTCTGGCCGGCCTTGGCGGTGAAGGACACGTCACGCAGGCCTTCGTTCGAGTTGGCGAAGTTGAAGGACACGTCGCGGAATTCGACTTCGCCGCGAACATGGTTCAGTTCGCCGGCATCGGCCGGCTCTTCGCGTTCGCGTACCGAGTCTTCCAGGGTGAAGAAGTCCTCGAGCTTGGCGCGGGCTTCGAAAATCTGCGTCACGAAGGCTTTCATCTGGTCGAGACGGCCGATCAGCAGGCCGGCAAAGCCGATGAAGGCGATGACGTCGCCGATGCCGAGTTCGCCCTTCTGGACGAGATAGGTGCCGATGACGAGGATGGCCATCATCGAGATGGTCGATGCCATGCGGTTCAGCGCGCTGGCAAGCGCCCACCAGTCGAGGACCGGCAACTGGGCGGAGATCAGCTTCTGGGTGAAATTCTTCAGTTCGCGGGTTTCGGCCTCGATGCGGTTGTAGCTATGTACGACCGAGACGTTGCTGATCGAGTCGGAGACGTGCGAAAACACCGTGTGATAGTGATCCTCGACCGAGGCCTGGCCTTCCTTGGTACGCGTCATGACGATCTTGCCGATGACGACGTAGAGAATGCCGAGCACGACGAGAACCAGCGAAAGCCGGACGTCCATTGCAAAGGCCGTGGGCACGAGAAGCGTCAGTGCCACTGCGGTCGCCAGATGCTGGCGCATGAATTCCAGCCAGAGGCCGAACAGCGTTTCGCAGGCGCGCAACAGGGTGTGGAGAGCGTTGGATGTGCCGCGCTGGGTATGCCACGACAGGGGCATGGAAATGATGCGGCCGAAGGCCTCGGTGATGAGGGTCGAGCGGCGCGTATGTGCTAGCCGGTCGGCCTCGCGGGCGACCAGCACGAAAGCCACCGTGTTGAAGACGCCAAGACCGGCCCACATCAGGAGCATCGGCGTAACGGTCTGTTTGGAGGAGATCGCGTCGATGATACGGCCGAACAGGATTGGCTCTGCAATCGTGATGATCGCCAGGACGATATTGGCGACAACGATCGCGGAGACGCGAAGCTTGTGAACGGCAAGATACTGAAGCGCTCTTGCATAGACCTGGAACAATGACACTGTCTTATCCCTCTTGGGCAGTTGGTTGCGGTGCAATGAAAAAGCAACAGGGCATTTGCATCGCGGGAAAACGGCCGAAAAAGAAAAGATCCATCTGGAAAAAGTATTCATTCCCTCCTTCGGAGTTGATGGAATGAAAATTCCAAATCTGATCTATCTCATCCTTCCGTCAGGCTCTTTTTGAACCACCAACACCGAAACTCATCTTTTGACTTCGCCGAGCAAACTTGGTTGTGATAAACCTTCAAGGCGAGCGGAAAATCCCGGTACCTTTGAAACTCATCATTCATAGTCTGCTATTTTTCGGGCCTTGCGGATGAACGTCGATGTGGTTTTAGGTGGTGGTTCCATGACTGACGTGGGGGATTATCGCGTTTGCAACATGAATGGGTGCTGAACAGGCTATTCATGCTGCGCCGCAATAGGCGGCGTCGAAAGCCGGAATGAATTTTTTAAGAGGGCATCTATGAATATCACTTTGCTGGTTCAGTTTTTGGCACTCGTCGACGAGATGCGCAGCCGGGACGAAATCGTTCAGGAGTTTGAACGGGTTCTGGACCGCTACGGCTTCGATTTTTACGGCATCGTCCGTCAGCCGAAGCCGAACGAAAATCCGTTGAGCCTGCTGCTTGCCGGGCGCTGGCCCGATGGCTGGCCGCAAATCTACATCAAGAAAAAATACGTCATCATCGATCCGACCATCCGCTATCTCGGCCACGCGCAGCGCGGCTTCCGCTGGCGCGACACGCTGGTGGCTTTCCGGTCCGATCCGCATCGTAAACGCATGGAGCGGATGATGGTGGAAGCCCGCGGGCATGGGCTCTACGACGGCTATATTTTCCCGGTTCATGGTCGCCGAGGCCTGCTTGGCAACATGACGATCGGCGGCAGGGTCGTCGATTTGAGCCCGGTCGAGATGAGCCTGTTCGACGGCATCGCCAAGAAGATCTTCTGGCGGCTTCTGGAACTCAGCAATCCGGCGGTCCTGGCCGAGATGGTCTCCACCGTCGATGTGCAGATGACCCGACGCGAGATGGAAGCGTTGAACTATCTGGCCGATGGGATGACATCGAACGAGATCAGCCGTGTCCTCGACATCTCCAACCATACGGTCGACTGGTACATGAACGGTATCCAGGAAAAACTGCGCGCGAAAAACCGGCATCACGCCGTCGCCCTGTCGTTCCGCCTGGGGTTGATTTCCTGACGGAAAATGAATCGGCCTCGCTTGCGACTCTGAAATTGAACTTCCTGTCATGAACCGCTAATAATCCTTTTCGCGGTGCAGCATGACCGCGTTCAAGTCTTGAGGAGTCCGACTTGCCCATTTCGAAGATCCTTGTCGCCAACCGTTCTGAAATTGCAATTCGCGTGTTTCGCGCGGCAAACGAGCTCGGCATAAAAACGGTTGCGATATGGGCGGAGGAGGACAAGCTGGCGCTCCACCGGTTCAAGGCGGACGAGAGTTACCAGATCGGCCGGGGCGCGCACCTTGCCCGCGATCTCGGGCCGATCGAAAGCTATCTGTCGATCGAGGAGATCATCCGCGTCGCCAAGCTGTCGGGCGCCGACGCCATTCATCCGGGTTACGGGCTTCTGTCGGAAAGCCCGGAATTCGTCGATGCCTGCAAGGCGGCCGGCATCATCTTCATCGGCCCGACGGGCGACACGATGCGGCGGCTCGGCAACAAGGTTGCTGCGCGCAATCTCGCCATCGAGATCGGCGTGCCCGTCGTGCCGGCGACCGAACCGCTGCCTGACGACGTGGCGGCAGTTGCCAAGATGGCCGAAGAGATCGGTTATCCGGTGATGCTGAAGGCGTCATGGGGCGGCGGCGGCCGTGGCATGCGGGCGATCCGCGATCCGAAGGATCTTGCCCGCGAGGTGACGGAAGCCAAGCGCGAGGCAATGGCCGCCTTCGGCAAGGACGAGGTCTATCTGGAAAAGCTGGTCGAGCGTGCCCGCCACGTCGAAAGCCAGGTGCTTGGCGATACCCACGGCAACGTGGTGCATCTGTTCGAGCGCGATTGCTCGGTCCAGCGCCGAAACCAGAAGGTCGTCGAGCGCGCTCCGGCTCCCTATCTCAGCGAAGCGCAGCGCCAGGAGCTGGCCGGCTATTCAACCCGGATCGCCCAGGCGACGAACTACATCGGTGCCGGTACCGTCGAATATCTGATGGATATGGACACCGGAAAATTCTACTTCATCGAAGTCAATCCGCGCATCCAGGTCGAGCATACCGTCACCGAAGTCGTCACCGGCATCGACATCGTCAAGGCGCAGATCCACATCCTCGACGGCTTTGCCATCGGCACGCCGGAATCGGGCGTGCCGAAACAGGAGGACATCCGTCTCCACGGCCATGCGCTGCAGTGCCGCATCACCACGGAAGATCCGGAACAGAACTTCATCCCTGATTATGGGCGCATCACCGGCTACCGCTCGGCCTCCGGCTTCGGTATTCGCCTTGACGGCGGCACGGCCTATCCGGGTGCGGTCATCACCCGCTTTTACGATCCGCTACTCGTAAAGGTCACCGCCTGGGCGCCGAACCCCACTGAAGCGATCGCCCGCATGGATCGCGCCCTGCGTGAGTTCCGTATCCGCGGCGTGGCAACCAACCTCACCTTCCTCGAAGCGATCATCACCCACGAGAAATTCCGCGACAACAGCTATACGACCCGCTTCATCGATACGACGCCGGAACTGTTCCAGCAGGTCAAGCGGCAGGACCGCGCCACCAAGCTCTTGACCTATCTCGCCGACGTGACGGTCAACGGCCATCCGGAAGCCAAGGGCCGCCCGAAGCCGAGCGCGGATGCCGCAAAGCCGGTCGTGCCGCACAGCAAGGCGGCGATTGTCGACGGCACCAAGCAGAAGCTCGATGCGCTGGGACCGAAGAAGTTCGCCGAGTGGGTGCGGGCCGAAAAGCGTGTGCTTTTGACCGATACGACCATGCGCGACGGCCATCAGTCGCTCTTGGCAACGCGGGTGCGCACCTATGATATCGCCCGGGTTGCCGGCACCTATGCCCGCGCCCTGCCGAACCTGTTCTCGCTCGAGTGCTGGGGCGGCGCCACCTTCGATGTTTCCATGCGCTTCCTGACGGAAGATCCGTGGGAGCGTCTCGCCAAGGTGCGCGAGGATGCGCCGAACCTCTTGCTGCAGATGCTTCTGCGCGGCGCCAACGGCGTCGGCTACAAGAACTATCCCGACAATGTCGTCAAATACTTCGTCCGCCAGGCGGCCAAGGGCGGCATCGACGTCTTTCGCGTCTTCGACTGCCTGAACTGGGTCGACAATATGCGCGTCTCGATGGACGCGGTCGCGGAGGAGAACAAGATCTGCGAAGCGGCGATCTGCTATACCGGCGACATCCTCAATTCCGCCCGCCCGAAATACGACCTGAAATATTACACCGCGCTTGCCACCGAACTGGAGAAGGCCGGCGCGCACATGATCGCGCTGAAGGACATGGCCGGCCTCCTGAAGCCGGCCGCCGCGACCGTGCTGTTCAAGGCGCTGCGCGAGGCAACCGACCTGCCGATCCATTTCCATACCCACGATACGTCGGGCATTGCGGCGGCTACGGTACTGGCTGCTGTGGATGCCGGCGTCGATGTCGTCGATGCGGCGATGGATGCCTTCTCGGGCAACACCTCGCAGCCCTGTCTCGGCTCGATCGTCGAAGCCTTGCGCGGCTCGGAGCGCGATCCGGGCCTCGATCCGGAATGGATCCGCCGCATCTCCTTCTATTGGGAAGCCGTGCGCAACCAGTACGCCGCCTTCGAAAGCGACCTCAAGGGACCGGCGTCGGAAGTCTACCTGCATGAAATGCCGGGCGGCCAGTTCACCAACCTCAAGGAACAGGCCCGCTCGCTCGGTCTGGAGACCCGCTGGCACCAGGTGGCGCAGGCCTATGCCGATGCCAACCAGATGTTCGGCGATATCGTCAAGGTAACACCGTCCTCCAAGGTGGTCGGCGACATGGCGCTGATGATGGTCTCCCAGGACCTGACGGTTGCCGATGTCGAGAACCCGGCCAAGGACGTGTCCTTCCCGGATTCGGTCGTGTCGATGCTGAAGGGCGATCTCGGCCAGCCGCCGGGCGGATGGCCGAAGGCGCTGCAGGCAAAGGCGCTGAAGGGCGAGAAGGCCTATACGGAACGTCCGGGCTCGCTGCTTGAGGATGCCGACCTCGATGTTGAGCGTAAAGGCATCGAGGAGAAGCTCGGCCGCGAGGTCAGCGATTTCGAATTCGCCTCCTACCTGATGTACCCCAAGGTCTTTACCGACTACGCGCTGGCCGCCGATACCTACGGCCCCGTCTCCGTCCTGCCGACATCAGCCTATTTCTACGGGCTTTCGGCCGGCGAGGAACTGCTGCCGGAGCTTGAAAAGGGCGTCTCCCTCGTCATCCTGCATCAGGCCAAGAGCGAGCCGGACGAACAGGCGATGGTCAAGGTGTTCTTCGAACTCAACGGCCAGCCGCGCCTGATCAAGGTCCCAGACCGCAACCGTTCGGCCTCAAGTGCCGCGCGCCGCAAGGCCGATCTTGGCAACGCTGCCCATCTCGGCGCGCCGATGCCGGGCGTCATCTCGACGGTTTCCGTTTCCCCCGGCCAGACCGTCAAGTCCGGCGACGTCATCCTCTCTATCGAGGCGATGAAGATGGAGACGGCGCTGCATGCGGAAAAGGACGGCACCATCGCCGAGGTGCTGGTCCGTACCGGGGACCAGATCGACGCCAAGGATCTGCTGATCGTCTACGGGGCGTAAACATCGATGATGCAAGGGCGTTGGCTTCAGCGCCCTTGCCTGCTTTCCGTATTAAACCCGTCACCTACCCGGCTTTTCGCCAGCCTTTCCGAGAGACGGCTGGTTGGCGATACTTGCCACGAAATCCATGAAGGCGCGCACTTTTGCCGGCGGTAGGTGGCGCGAAGGGTAGTAGGCGTAAAGCGGAAACATCTCGTTCGACCATTCCGGCAGCACCTGGACCAGATCTCCGCGAGAGAACCAAGGACCAAGCCCGAGTTCAAGGCTCTGGAACAGGCCGTAACCCGCTACGCATGCCTCGATGGCCGTCGAAGGGTCGTCCGTGGTGATGCGGCCGCGCACATCCGCCTCGTGCCGTTCGGCGCACCGCAAAAACTCCCAGGGAAACGGCCGGCCCGTCTGGGGATCGCGAAAGAATATGGCATCGTGGCTGGATAGGTCGTGCGGCGTTGTCGGGATGCCCCGTTGTTCGAGATAGGCAGGCGAGGCGCAGGTCAGCACGCGCGTTTCCAGGAGCTTGCGCGCCACGAGCGTATCTCCCGCCGCCGGTCCGAACCGGACGGCGATATCGACGCCCTTCATCATTTCTTCCCGATGGTTGCTGACGATCAGTTCGACCGACATGGCAGGATAGGCAGAAAGGAGTGCCGGCAGGCGCGGCGCCAGCACCATGCGCGCAAACCATGGGTCCACGTTCACGCGCAAACGTCCGCCGACAGTGGCCGCCGCGCCCGCGGCTTCCGTCGCAGCTTCCTCGATGCCCGAGAGCAAGGGCATCACCTGCGTATAAAACCTCTGGCCCTCTTCGGTCAGCGTCACCGTTCGGGGCGTGCGGTCGAACAGGCGAACCCCGACCCCCGCCTCGAGCCGCGCCACTGCCCGGCTGACACCGGATGGCGTAAGGCCAAGCGCCTCGGCTGCCCGGGCGAAGTTTCCCGCCTCGGAGACGGCGGCGAGCACGCCGACGCCGGTCAGCAGACGCGCATCAAAACCCATGCGGCTTCTCCAGATCAGTGATTTTCAGTCACCTTAGCAATGATCTTTATGCGTTCCAATCATTGATGTCAGTCGCTTAGAAATCCTTGGACGAAACAACCGATCTGTCGCGGTTGCACCGCGCGGATCCCGGCCTTCAGGACAAGGAGAGAAGAATGTATGCCATCACAGGGATCACCGGCAAAGTTGGCGGCGCTCTGGCCGAGGAGCTGCTGGCGGCGGGCAAAGCCATTCGGGCGGTTGTCCGCGACAGGAGCAAGGCAGCCATCTGGGCTGTGCGCGGTTGCGAAATCGCCGTAGCGAATATGGAGGATGCCGGGGCGCTTGCGTCGGCCTTTGCCGGCACAGAGGCGGTCTTCATTCTGCCACCGTCCGAGTTCGATCCCAAACCCGGCTATCCGGAGGCGCGCCGGGTGATCGACGCGGTCGCCGCCGCCCTCGCGGCGTCCCGGCCGACAAGGGTGGTGTGCCTGTCGACGATCGGTGCCGATGCGCCCCACGACAATCTTCTCACCCAGCGTACCCTGATCGAGGCGGCGTTATCGGCGCTTTCCATGCCTGTGACGTTTCTACGCCCCGGCTGGTTCATCGAGAATGCGCAGTGGGATCTTGTCGCCGCCCGCGACGAGGGCGTGATCCACAGCTTGCTTTTCCCGCTCGACAAACGGTTTCCGATGGTGGCGACGCGGGATGTCGGCCGGCAAGCTGCCCGCCTGATACAGGAAGAATGGTCGGGAATCCGCATCGTCGAGTTGGAAGGTCCGACCCGGGTTTCGCCGAACGACCTCGCTGCGGCCTTTTCAAGGGCGCTGGGTCGGGATGTGCATGCAGAAGCGATCGCGCGGGAGCAATGGGAAGCCCTGTTCCGAGCCCAGGGTTCTGCCAACCCCGAGGCGCGAATCCGGATGCTCGATGGCTTCAACGAGGGCTGGATCGAGTTTGCCGATGCGGGAGCCCATGCGCTGAAAGGCAGCATTGGTCTTCAGCAGACGATCGATGAAATCGCCCGCGGCTGAAGCGGAATGGCGAAGGATGGGAAGGTGCCTTCCCGTCCCTTTTCTCAAATCTCGTAGTCGTTCCCCATGTTCAGCGACGAAATGAACTTCTTCGTGCGCTCCCGCTGCGGCGTCTGGAAGATGTTCCTTGGTGCACCACTTTCGACGATCAGCCCTCCGTCGAGGAACAGGACCTGATCGGCGACCTTGGAGGCTAGCCGCAGGTCGTGGGTCGCCATGATCATCGTCGTGCCTTCGGCCGCAAGGCGGTTGAGGACCTCGACAACCTCTTCCGCCAGTTCCGGGTCGAGCGCGGATGTCGGCTCGTCGCAGAGGAGCACGCGCGGCGAGGGGGCAAGCGCGCGGGCAATCGCCACGCGCTGCTGCTGGCCGCCCGACAGCGTTGCCGGCCACGCATCGGCCTTGTGGGCCATGCCGACCTTTTCAAGCAGCCCCTGCGCACGGGTCTTCGCCCTCTCCTTCGGCCATTTCAGGACGGTGACCAGTCCCTCCATGACGTTCTCCACCGCTGTCTGATGCGGGAAGAGCTGGAAATTCTGGAAGACCATGCCGGTCTGGCGGCGCAGGCGCTGAATGCTGTCCCAGCCGGTCTTCCTGTTGGGCGCAAAGGTGATCTCCTCTTCACCCAGCTTGATCGTGCCGGAGGTCGGGATCTCAAGCAGGTTGACGCAGCGCAGCAGCGTGCTCTTGCCACCGCCGGAGGGGCCGACCAGGGCGGTGACGGTGCCTTCGGCGATGGTGACGCTGATGTCCTTCAAGACGACATTGTCGCCGAATTGCTTGACGATGTGGGTGAGCTCGATCATGTGCGCGCCTCCAGGAAGCCGCCATAGCGGGCAAAGCGCTTTTCCAGCCGCACCTGCAGCGCCGAGAGGATGGAGCTGAGCGCCAGATAGATCAGCGCCGCCTCGATATAGAGAATCAGCGGTTCATAGGTCGTGGCGACGATGCGCTGCGCCGTCTGGAAAAGCTCCGGCACGGTGATGGCGGCTGCAAGCGAGGTATCTTTCACCAGCGAAATGAAGGTGTTGGACAGCGGCGGCACGGCTACGCGGGAAGCCTGCGGCAGGATGGTCCGGCGCATCGCCTGGCCCCAGCTCATGCCGATCGAATAGGCAGCTTCCCACTGGCCGCGCGGCACCGAGGAGATCACGGCGCGGATGATTTCGGACGTATAGGCGCCGATATTGAGCGTGAAGCCGATCAGGGCCGCCGGGAAGGCATCGAGCAGGATGCCGACGGCCGGCAGTCCGTAGAAGATCACGAACAGCTGCACCAGAAGCGGCGTGCCGCGAATGACCCAGACATAGAATCGCGCCACGAGAACCAGCGGTTTTGGTCCGAACAGCCGCACGACGGCCGTGAGAAGGCCAAGCGCCAGTCCCAATGTGAAGGACAGCAGCGTCAGCGGAATGGTGAAGATCAACCCGGCCCATAGAAGGGGCTGGAGCGAATCGAGCATGAGTTGGAGCCAAGGGGGCACGATCTTCTTCCTAGAAAGGTTTTTTCAATATCGGCAAATACCCCTCCCCAACCCCTCCCCACAAGGGGGAGGGGCTTCAATGCTGCGCATTCCTCGATTTTCGGACACTCGCGGCGGGAGAGAGGCTAATTCTTGGCGGAGAAATGTTGCTACGGGTAAAGCCCCTCCCCCTTGTGGGGAGGGGTTGGGGAGGGGTCTTCCCCGAATACGGTTTTATTTCGAAACGTCGGCGCCGAAATATTTCTGCGAGATCGCTTCATAGGTGCCGTCGGCCTTGATCTCGGCCAGCGCCTTGTTGATGGCTTCGAGAAGCTCGGGCTCGCCCTTGCGGATGATGATGCCGGAATAGTCGGCATTCGCCTGCTCGGCGGCTATTTTCACCGGCGCATCCGGCTTGTGCTTCTTGAAATCGAGGAAGGACAGGCTGTCGTTGATCGTCGCGTCGGCGCGGCCGGTCAGAACGAGCTGGATCGACTGGTCGAAGCCGTCGGTGCCGACAAGCTCAGCGCCGGAGGCCTGCGCCAATTTGCCGAAGTTGCTGGTCAGCGACTGGGCGGAATTCTTGCCCTTGAGGTCCGGGAAATCCTTGATGTCCTCATTGTCGGCCTTGACGATCAGGACGGCCTTCGATGCGATGTAGGGCTCGGAGAAATCATACTTCTTCTTGCGTTCCTCGGTGATGCCGACCTGATTGATCACGGTGTCGTAGCGGTTGGCGTCGAGGCCGGCGATCAGGCCGTCCCACTTGCCTTCGAGAAACTCGGCCTTGACGCCCAGCTTCTTGGCAATGGCCTCGCCGATCTCGACATCGAAGCCGACGAGCTTGCCGGACGTGTCGTGGTAGGTGAAAGGCGCGTAGGTGCCTTCCGTACCGATCTTCAGGGCGCCGGCCGACTTGACGGCTTCGAGGTTTTCACCGGCAGCGGCAGGGCTGAATGAAACCAGCTGGGCGAAGGCGGCAGCGGCGAGAAGTGTGGGAACCCATTTCATTGTCTTTTTCCATCTTTCTGGTCCGGCCCGTCTGCCGGTGTGAAGGGACAATCGCATACGGCCCGACGCATGGCAGCGCACAAAACTTCAATTGTGCGCCGCAACAGCGAAGGTTTTTCTCAAAATCCGGCCGTTCCGACGCAAAATTGGCGCGGGTTGCTCGAATTCAAGGCGTCTGCCGAATTTCACGGCACGTTTTTCCGAAAGTCAGACAAAGCGATTGAAAAGCGGCCTGTTTCCGTTTATGCATGTTTGTGCCGAATAATCCTCAATCATGCACGATGTGGTCAAACATGCAGGCAGAATTGCTTCTTCCCCAGCGCCAGCGGCTGATTCAGGACCGTCTTCGCCTGTCCGGCCGGGTGCTGGCCGTCGATCTCGCGCAGGAATTCAACGTCTCCGAGGATACGATCCGCCGGGACCTGCGCGAACTTGCCGCGGCGGGGCTCTGTGAGCGGGTCTATGGTGGCGCGCTGCCGGTCTCGCCCGGCAGCACGACTCTTGCCCAGCGTGTCGGCGAGGCGCCGGAGCGCAAGGCAGCGCTTGCCGCTGCCGCCCTTGATTTCATCAAACCGAGAATGACCGTCTTCTTCGACGCAGGCTCCACAAATCTGGCGATTGCCCAGGCCCTTCCGGACGATCTGGAGCTGACGGCGGTGACGAACACGCCGCTGATTGCCGCTGCGCTGATGGATAAGCCAGGAGTTGATCTGATCGTCATCGGCGGCAAGATCGACAGGCGTGTGGGTGCCGCAGTTGGCGCCAAGGCGCAGCGCGATATCGAGACGCTGCGACCGGATCTCTGCATTCTTGGAGCCTGTGGCGCCGATATCGAGGCAGGATTGACCGTCTTCGAATACGAGGATGCCGAGTTCAAGCGACTTGTGGCGCTCGGCAGCGCATCGGTGCTCGCCGCGATCACCAACGACAAATTCGGCACGTCGGCACCGCATACGGTCATTGCGGCGGCCAGGTGCTCGGCGCTCATCGTCGAGCACGATGCGCCCGCGGATGCCGTGCGTCTCTACGAGAACGCCGGCATTACGATTGCGCATGCGCGAAAGGTCAGGACATGAGGATCGCCCATATCGCCCTGTGGACCGCCGACCTCGACCGCCTCTGCCGCTTCTGGGCCGAGACGTTTGGCGCGGCAGTGGGCGATCTCTATGAAAGCGCGCGGCGCTCCGGTTTCTCTTCGCGGTTTGTTTATCTCAAGGACGGGCCTTCGATCGAGATCATGCAAGGTCCCTGGATCACGCCGCAGGCGGCGACGGAGGAGCGCCAGGGCTATGCGCATCTCGCTTTGTCGCTTGGCAGCCGCGAGGCCGTCGATGCGATGGCGGCGCGAGCGGCGGCGGCAGGCACGCTCGTTTCACCGGCCCGCACGACGGGCGACGGCTTCTACGAGGCGGTCCTCAAGGACCCCGACGGCAATTTCATCGAAATCACAGTTTGAATCCGAACACGGATCGTACAGGAAAAAGATCATGGATCAGCGTAGCACCATCCAGCCGCAAGCGGCCGTCCGCTCGGGCTATATGCCGAAAACCCGTCTCGCGGTCTCGCTGCTATTCCTGATGAACGGCTTTGTCACGGGTAGCTGGGCGCCGAAGATTCCGGAGTTCAAGGAAAAGCTCGGTATCGGCGAAAGCGTGCTCGGCCTCTTGATCCTCACCTTCGGCATCGGCTCGCTCGTGCTGATGCCGATTGCCGGCGGCTTCATCGCCCGAATGGGGTCACAGAAGGTCGTCAAGGTCACGGCCATCATCCTGTCGCCGCTTCTCCTGCTGCTCACACTGCTTCCGAATGTCTGGACGGCCGTCATCGGCATGTTCCTGCTCGGCGGCTTCGTCGGCGCCATGGACGTGGCGATGAATGCCAATGCGGTCGAAGTCGAGAAATCCATGCGCCGGGCGATCATGTCGTCCTGCCATGCCTATTGGAGCCTGGGCGGCCTGATCGGGGCCGCCAGCGGCGGTTTGGTCATGGCGCATTTCGGCGTGCTGCCGCATGCCATTCTCGTGACGCTGGTCTGCCTTGCGGTGCTCGCCGTCGCCTGGCCGATGATCCTTGCCGACCAGCCGCATCCCGATACTGCCAAGCAGAAACTGCGGCTACCGTCCAATCCGCTGCCCTGGCTGATCGGCCTCGTGGCGCTGTTTTCGATGGTGCCGGAAGGCACGGTTCTCGATTGGGGTGCGCTTTACCTGCGCAATGAGCTCGGCGCCTCGGTCGCGATGTCCGGCTTCGGCTTTGCCGCCTTCTCGGCGACCATGGCGATCATGCGCTTTGCCGGCGATCACGTGCGCGACCGCTTCGGCGGCGTGAAGACGCTGCGGGTGTGCACGTTGACGGCCTTGGTCGGGCTTGTTCTCGCCGGTCTTGCCCCCAATGCGCCGCTGGCAATCCTTGGCTTTGCCTTGGCCGGCGTCGGGATTTCCAACATGGTGCCGATCGCCTTTTCTGCCGCCGGCAATATGCCGGGGCTGGCACCGGGCATCGGGCTCTCGGTCGCCACTTTCATGGGCTATTCCGGCATGCTGTTTGCGCCGTCGCTGATCGGGTTCGTTGCCGAGCACACCGGCTTCTCCATCGTCTTCACCTGCGTGCCGATCCTGTTCTTCGTGGTCCTCGCCTTGTCGCATCATGCGGTGCATGCGGATCCGAAGGGGCACGACTGAGCTGCGTTGACGGCGACCTGTCATCAATTCGCCGTCAATCCATGAATGTTGCCGTTGACAAGGCGGCTTTCCTCATCCACCTCAGGGAAAGTCGCCGCAACAGCACGTGCAAGGGGCTTTCATGTCTTCCGCCTTCGATTACGAACCGCAACCCCGCAGGGCCTCCGTTGCCGTCGATGTTGGTGGGGTAATCGTCGGAGGATCGGCGCCCGTGGTCGTCCAGTCGATGACCAATACCGATACGGCGGATGTCGATGCGACGGTCGCTCAAGTTGCCGCCCTCCATCGGGCCGGCTCGGAACTGGTGCGCATCACCGTCGATCGCGATGAAAGCGCGGCTGCCGTGCCGAAGATCCGCGAGCGTCTCGAGCGCCTCGGCCTCGACGTGCCGCTGATCGGCGATTTCCATTATATTGGCCACAAGCTGCTGGCCGACCATCCGGCCTGCGCCGAGGCGTTAGCGAAGTATCGCATCAACCCCGGCAATGTCGGCTTCAAGGCCAAGAAGGACAAGCAGTTCGTCGAGATCATCGAGCGCGCCATCGAGTTCGACAAGCCGGTGCGGATCGGCGTCAACTGGGGTTCGCTCGATCAGGAACTGCTGACCCGCCTGATGGATGACAACCAGGCCAAGGGTTTTCCGCTGACGGCGCAGCAGGTGATGCGCGAAACCATCGTTCAGTCGGCACTGATCTCGGCGGAGCTTGCGGAAGAAGTCGGCCTGCCGCGCAATCGCATCATCCTGTCCGCCAAGGTCTCGAACGTGCAGGACCTGATCGCCTGCTATTCGATGCTGTCAGCCCGCTCCAACCACGCGCTGCATCTGGGATTGACCGAAGCCGGTATGGGCTCCAAGGGCATCGTCTCGTCCGCCGCCTCACTCGGCATCCTGATGCAGCAGGGCATCGGCGATACGATCCGCATTTCGCTGACGCCCGAGCCCGGCGGCGACCGCACCCGCGAGGTGCAGGTAGCACAGGAACTGTTGCAGGTCATGGGTTTCCGCCAGTTCATTCCCGTCGTCGCGGCCTGTCCGGGCTGCGGCCGCACGACCTCGACGGTGTTCCAGGAACTCGCCCAGAAGATCGAGGGCGATATCCGTCGCAACATGCCGATCTGGCGCGAAAAGTATCCGGGCGTCGAGGGTCTCAAGGTCGCGGTCATGGGCTGCATCGTCAACGGTCCCGGCGAAAGCAAGCATGCCGATATCGGCATCTCGCTGCCCGGCACCGGCGAGCTTCCGGCCGCCCCGGTCTATATCGACGGTAAGAAGGCGCTGACGATCCGCGGCACCAATATCGCCGGCGATTTCGAGGCGCTGGTCAACGACTATATCGAGAAGCGCTTTGGCAGAGGGCAGGCCGCGGCAGAATAGCCGCTACAGCCGTGCCGTCAGAAGCTTGAACCCCGCAAAGGCAAAGAAGCCGGCCATGGCCGCTTCGATCCCGCGGCGCGCCTTCCTGTAGCCGCGATGCACCGGCTCGATGGAAAACAGCAGCGCAAAGCCCATGAATATGACGACGCCGAGCACCATGCAGCCGCCGATCAGGACGGGCATGACATGCGGTGCGTCCTGCGGTGTGCCGAGCGAAACCAGCGTGAGCCAGGAAAAGATCGCCTTCGGGTTCGTCAGGTGAATGCCGAGGCCCTTGAGGTAGAGGCGGCGCAGCGAGGGTGACTGCTTCTCGAGCGGAAGCACATTGTCCGCTTCCTTCCGCATCGCAGCCTTCAACGCCTTGAAGGCAAGCCAGAGCAGATAGAGCCCGCCTGCGATTTTCAGGACGAACAAGGCATTCCCATAGGTTCTGATCAGTGCGGAGAGCCCCGCTGCCGCCAGCATCGCCCAGGTATAGGACCCCGTCAGAACGCCGAAGGCGAGCGCAAGACCGGCATTGCGGCCATGGCCGATCGAGGTGCCGATGATGGCGACGATCGCCGGTCCGGGCGAAGCCGTGGCGATGATATATGCGCCCCAGGCGACCATGAGCTGTGGCAGGTAGGGCAGAAGATATGACATGCATAGTTCTCCGGTACCGCGTCTTCGCGTGCGGCAGGGCGCCATCATGCTCAGAGAGCGCGGAAAGAGAATGCGCAATCTTGTTGCGGTGACAATTTCGCCTTTGGGGCGGGCTGGCAAAACCGCTTAACCGTTAATGGCTGCGATCGGCGACGAAACGGGCGGTTTCATTGAGAATGTCCGCCCGATCGCCGAATGGCTCAAGCAGCGCGGCAGCTTCCTGCACCAGCCGGGCAAGCTGGATCTCCGTCCAGTCTTTTCCACGCAAGGAAACCAGCGTGCCCTTGCCGCGGGCGGCATCTTTGCCGGTTGCCTTGCCCATGGTTGCCGCATCCGCCGTCAGGTCGAGAAGATCGTCGGCAAGCTGGAAGGCAAGCCCGATCTTTTCGCCATAAATCCGCATCAGCTTCCGCTCCTCTGATCGACTTCCGGCGATGATGGCGCCCGCTTCGCAGGCAAAGCGGATCAGTGCGCCGGTCTTCATCGCCTGCAGGGTGACGATTGCCGCTTCGTCCGGCGCGGACGATTCTGCCGCGAGATCGAGCGCCTGGCCACCGGCCATGCCGCCGATGCCGGAAGCGCGTGCAAGAGCCAGCACAAGCTCGGTCTTCTGCCGGTCGGACAGGTTTGTTTCGGGCGCAGCGATGATGTCGAAGGCGAGCGTCAGCAGACTGTCGCCAGCGAGGATCGCGTTCGCCTCGCCATGGGCTATATGCACCGTCGGCTGGCCGCGCCGGAGGTCGTCGTCGTCCATGGCGGGAAGATCGTCATGCACCAGCGAATAGCTGTGAACGCATTCGAGTGCCGCGCCGATGCGCAGGGCCACTTGCGGATCACCGCCGAGAAGGGCAGCACTTTCCATCACCAGGAACGGACGCAGGCGCTTGCCGCCGTTCAGCACACCATGGCGCATGGCCGCGAGCAGCGGGGCGGGTCGGGCGATTTCATCGGGTTGCGTCCAGTCACTGAGGATGCCGACAAGACAGGCCTCGACTTCAGCGGCATTGTTCTTCAGGCGGGCTTTGAAGGATGCGGAGTTTTCGCTCATGCGGCGCTCTTTGGCATGACTGCGATCCCGCTGGCAACGGGATTTTACCATATCGGCAGGAGCAGGCCCGGCTTGGTGCACAATGCCGAGAAAACCGTTCAATTTTGCCCGTTCTTGCTCTATGAGAATTTTATGGATTATCAGGCGGGCGTCTCAGGGGTGGTAGACATCGTACCGGAAACTCGGGAAGAGGAAGAGGACGTGTCTTCCAGCCGTTCGCGGGGATGGGTCAACGGGCTGCGCCGGCGCTGGCGCCAGTTGCTTATGATCGCGGTCGCCATCATCCTTTTGCCCTACGTGCTGATCCTGCTCTACATGCCGAGTTTCGTTCATCCCATTTCGACGCTGATGCTGCGCGATCTCGTCTTCCTGCGCGGTTATGATCGCCAATGGGTTTCCTTCGACGAGATTTCGCCCAATCTGGTGCAGTCGGTGATGATGTCGGAAGACGGACAGTTCTGCATCCATGACGGAATCGACTGGGTGCAGATGCGCGGTGTCGTCACCGACGCGCTGGAAGGTGAATCCACCCGCGGCGCCTCGACGATCCCGATGCAGACCGCCAAGAACCTGTTCTTATGGAACGGCCGATCCTTCATCCGCAAGGGCATGGAGCTGCCTTTGGCGCTGGCTGCCGATTTCTTCTGGAGCAAGCGGCGGATGATGGAGCTTTATCTCAATGTCGCCGAATGGGGCCCGGGGATCTATGGCGCCGAAGCCGCCGCCCAGCATCATTTCGGTGTTTCCGCGGCCAAGTTGTCGCGCCGTCAGGCAGCCCTTCTGGCCGTGTCGCTTCCCAATCCCATCGACCGCAACGCCGGCAAGCCCGGTCGCGGTCTGCGGCGCCTCGCATCGCTGATCGAGCGCCGCGCCGGCCGATCCGGCGAATACATCAAATGCCTTTATGAGTGAGATAAGGCCTTTTCATTGGCGCTGAACTCCGCTTTCCCTCTATAGCAGGGCCTCATTCACAAGGATCGGAGAAGACCGGTGACCAAGCTTACTCTCTATGTCGGCAACAAGAATTATTCCTCCTGGTCGCTCCGGCCCTGGCTGGCTCTCGAAGCCTGCGGCATCCCGTTCGAGGATGTCGTCATCCCCTTCGATTTTGCCAACGGACACCCCAAATTCAAGGAAATCTCGCCGACCGGCCGCGTTCCGGTACTGCATCATGGTGACGTGCGCGTCTGGGAATCGCTGGCGATCATCGAATATGTCGCAGAGCTTTTTCCGCAAGCGGGGCTCTGGCCGGAAGATCCGGCCGAGCGGGCCGTCGCACGCAGCTATTCCATGGAAATGCTCTCCGGTTTCAAGGCCTTGCGCGGCGCCTGCCCGATGAACATTCGTCGCGAAAGGCGCGCGATCAACCTGCCCCAGGGGGTGATGGACGATGTCGAGCGGATCGAGACGATCTGGCGCGAGGCGGTCGCCCGCTCCGGTGGCCCGTTCCTGTTCGGCCGCTTTACCGCCGCCGACGCCATGTTCGCGCCGGTGGTCAATCGCTTCGAGGTCTACGACCTCACCCGCAATCCCGGCTCGCTCGCCTATATGGATGCGGTAAAGACCCATCCGGCCTTCGCCAAGTGGCAGGACGCGGCGCTCAAGGAAACCTGGATCGTGCCGGAGGACGAGGCCTGATCCGTTTCCCGGCCGGCGATCGCGAAAAAATGCCTGTGGGGACTGGTCAAACGCCTATGGGGCATGTATAAGCCCGGCAAATTCCGAGATTGACATCTGTTTGTCCCGGCCAACGGTCTGGCCGCTCAACAGAGTTTTGCCCGATAAGTGGAGTATGAAATGGCTGTACCGAAAAGAAAAACAAGCCCGTCCAAGCGCGGTATGCGCCGTTCCGCTGACGCGCTGAAGACCCCGACCTACGTCGAAGACAAGAACTCCGGCGAACTGCGCCGTCCGCACCACATCGACCTGAAGACCGGCATGTACCGCGGTCGCCAGGTTCTGACCCCGAAGGCTTCCGCTTAATCAGCGTTGCCGTCTGACTGTATATTTGAAGGGCTGGCTTTCGCCGGCCCTTTTCTGTTGCCTGCTTGAGGGTACCCGGTTTTGCGCTGTGGCGCTCTCCGGCTTTCTGCTCACGTTCCCAATCGCAGTCTATCCGCGTCAAACGGTCATTTTCTTGACCCTAACCATGCTGTAAGGCACATATCGAACGAAGCCGGCCGGACGGCCGGGACGAGAATTGGGAGCTATTGCCGATGATTGCCGCCATTCCACTGCTGGTCCTGCCCTTCATTCTCTACAATCTCGGAATGATCGGCGTACTCGGAAGCGGCGGTGTCGCTGTCTTCGACAGCACGGTGATGTCGCTGACCATGCTGTCAGGGGCCGTCTGGACGATGAACGTCGGCGATCTCCTGATCGTCATCGCGCTTGCCCTGCTTTTCGTCGAGATACTCAAGGCGACGCGCATCAGTTCCAAGGCGCTGATGGATCATCTCCTGTCGATGGTGCTCTTCATCGTCTTCCTGGTGGAATTCCTTCTGGTCGCCAATGCTGCGACGCACGTCTTCTTCATCCTGATGACGATCAGCTTCATCGACGTGATTGCAGGCTTCTCCGTGTCGATGCGCACGGCCGGGCGGGACGTCTCGATCGGGCTGTGAGCTTTCGCCTACTCCCTCTTCTCCCCAGCGGGGAGAAGAGGGAGTACGCGAAGCGCCGGATGAGGGGGCCGAATGCACCTTCTTTCTGGCTCCGGCTTCGCCGAAGCCCCCCTCATCGCCTCACTGCGTTCGGCACTTCTCCCCGCTGGGGAGAAGTGGGAAGATTGTTGCCCCCGCATCCATATGCGATTGCCGTTTAAGAGTGGTGTCAGCAACCGACAAAGGCTGGCACCGCGTCCTCAGCCGAGATTTTCCAGCTTCGTCTGCAGCGCGCGCAGTTGCTCCTTCAGTTCGTCGATGTCTTTCGCTTCTGCCTTGCGTGGCTCCTTGGTGGCGGGCGTTGCCGCCATGAAGGGCGAAAACATCTGCATGGCCTGATGGAAGAGATCGGTATTGCGCTTGACCTGTTCTTCCACCAGTTGCAGCGGAACCGTCAGGTTCTTGCCGAGAGGCGTGTCGCCGAAAGCCTTGTTGATCTGCTCGCGCATCTGCACCTGCTGGTCGGTGAAAGCCTGCATCGAATGTTCGAGATAGCTCGGCACCACCATCTGCATCTGGTCGCCGTAGAACGAGATCAGCTGGCGCAGGAAGGAAATCGGCAGAAGCGTGTTGCCGGTCTTGGATTCCTGCTCGAAGATGATCTGCGTCAACACCTGATGCGTGATGTCCTCGCCCGATTTTGCGTCCTGAACGGTGAATTCCTCTCCCTTTTTCACCATGACCGCGAGATCGTCGAGCGTGACGTAAGTACTGGTTCCGGTATTGTAGAGCCTTCGGTTGGCGTATTTCTTGATAACGATCTGGCCGTCGTGTTTTGCCATCAGGGTCTCCTCCCCATCTTCCCGTCTTTATTGTGTTTTTCAGAGTATCCGTAAAAAACCTGTTCTGACAATCTCTTTGTGCAATGCGGCGACGCAGGTGCGAAAATTTGCCTCATCCTTTGATTGCGGACCAAATCGATGGCGGCTGTCACATTATGGCGTTTGACTTGCGCGATGACCTTTGCCAGTCTTTAGCAATTGCGAAAAAAGAACGAGGAAACATCTGATGAGCACTCCCTCTATCGTCATCGCCAGCGCCGGTCGCACCGCGGTCGGATCCTTCAACGGTTCCTTTGCCAATACGCTCGCGCACGAACTCGGCGCCGCCGTCATCAAGGGTGTGCTTGAGCGCGCCGGCGTCGATGCCGCTGAAGTCGATGAAGTGATCCTCGGCCAGGTGCTGTCCGCGGGCGAAGGCCAGAACCCGGCCCGTCAGGCTGCAATGAAGGCGGGTATTCCGCAGGAAGCGACCGCCTGGGGCATGAACCAGCTCTGCGGCTCAGGCTTGCGTGCGGTTGCGCTCGGCATGCAGCAAATTGCCACAGGCGACGCCAAGATCATCGTGGCCGGCGGCATGGAGTCCATGTCGATGGCACCGCATTGCGCGCACCTGCGCGGCGGCGTCAAGATGGGCGACTTCAAGATGGTCGACACCATGATCAAGGATGGCCTGACCGACGCGTTCTACGGCTATCACATGGGCACGACCGCCGAGAACGTCGCGAAGAAATGGCAGCTTTCGCGCGAGGACCAGGACGTGTTCGCCCTCGGCTCGCAGAACAAGGCGGAAGCCGCCCAGAAGGCCGGCCGCTTCGCCGACGAGATCATTCCCTTCATCGTCAAGGGCCGCAAGGGCGACGTCACCGTCGACCAGGACGAGTATATCCGCCACGGCGCCACGCTGGATTCGATGGCCAAGCTCCGCCCGGCCTTCGACAAGGAAGGCACTGTCACGGCCGGTAATGCATCCGGGTTGAACGACGGCGCAGCCGCGACCCTGTTGATGACGGAAGAAGAAGCCGGTCGGCGCGGCATCCAGCCGCTCGCCCGCATCGCGTCCTGGGCAACCGCCGGCGTCGATCCGCAGATCATGGGCACCGGACCGATCCCGGCATCCCGCAAGGCCTTGGAAAAGGCCGGCTGGTCGGTTGCCGATGTCGAACTTGTCGAAGCCAATGAGGCTTTTGCGGCGCAGGCCTGCGCCGTCAACAAGGATCTCGGCTGGGATACGTCGATCGTCAATGTCAATGGCGGCGCCATCGCCATCGGCCACCCGATCGGCGCCTCCGGTGCCCGCGTTCTCAATACGCTTCTGTTCGAAATGAAGCGTCGCGGCGTGTCGAAGGGCCTCGCAACGCTCTGCATCGGTGGCGGCATGGGTGTCGCCATGTGTGTCGAACGGCTGTGACAATCATCCGCTAGTCAACCGCTCCGGCTTGTCTGGCCGGAGCAACTTCGGCAAGTGCCGGGAGAACGGTGTCTGTGCCAGAGGGCGCAGATGTTGTAGCAGAAACGACAAACGGGGGGAGTACCATGAGCAGAGTAGCATTGGTCACGGGCGGAACGCGCGGCATTGGCGCGGCCATATCCATCGCCTTGAAGGGCGCAGGATACAAGGTTGCGGCAAACTATGCCGGCAACGACGAGAAGGCGCGGGCCTTTACCGAGGTCACGGGCATTCCCACCTACAAATGGGACGTCTCGGATTATGCCGAATGCACCAAGGGGATAGCCAAGGTCGCAGATGATCTGGGGCCGGTCGAAATCCTGGTCAACAATGCCGGCATTACCCGGGATGCGATGTTCCACAAGATGACGCCCGAACAATGGGGCGAGGTCATCGGCACCAACCTCACCGGTCTTTTCAACATGACGCATCCTATCTGGACCGGCATGCGGGACCGCAATTTCGGCCGGATCATCAATATCTCCTCCATCAACGGCCAGAAGGGCCAGATGGGCCAGGCGAACTATTCCGCCGCCAAGGCAGGCGACCTTGGTTTCACCAAGGCACTGGCGCAGGAAGGGGCGGCCAAGGGCATCACGGTCAACGCCATCTGCCCCGGCTATATCGGCACCGAGATGGTCCGTGCGATTCCTGAGAAGGTGCTGGCGGAGCGTATCATCCCGCAAATCCCGGTCGGTCGTCTCGGCGAGCCGGACGAGATTGCCCGCATCGCCGTCTTCCTTGCCTCCGACGATGCCGGTTTCATCACGGGATCGACGATTTCCGCCAATGGCGGCCAGTTCTTCGTCTGACCGGAAGCGCGCTTTTTATCGCGAACGGCGCCCAAGTGGCGCCGTTTTGCGTTTCGGGAAAAGGGTTAATGCAACAAGGCATCCAGCGCGCAGGTGTCCGGGTTATCCACCGTTTTCTATGGTTAACAAATTGATTTTACACAATATATTGCGGTGAACAAACCGGGAAACGTCCTGTGTCTGTGATTCGTCGTTGATTCGTTCCTGCTTTGACCGAGAGGTTAATGTTGCCGCCAAAAGCTGCGCAAACGTGCCTTGACCCTGGAATTATGATCGCGCGTCCGCTCGCTCGGGTGATCTCATGGCTGCCGGAAACCGGGGTTGGTCTCAGTGCGCCGGAGACGACGGCGAGGCGGCGGAGAATCTGGCGAAAGAGCCGTTCGTAACCGAGGCTGCCTCTCCTTTCGCCATACCACATCTTGTAGCGACGAGGTGGCGACATCGGTCTCATCCGGAATCCCGGCCGATTCGGTGTGCGTTTGATCCGCGGTGCCGGTGGCCGTTGTCAGGCGTGTTGGACCGACAAATGAGCGTGGTTAAATTTTTCTGAATTTTCAGCTATTTGGATTCTGAATCTCATAAAGGACGAGTCTCCGAGTGGGGTGCCTGCACACCGTGATTTGAGCCAGAAAAGGCGATTCAGCATCTGGTGAGAATCCAGCTTAGAAAATCAACATCTAGCAGTGAACAAAACCTGAATCTGCAGGAGTCAGCGATTCGTCGCCGATTCGTTCCACCGCTGTTCCGATTCGAGAAAATGGGGGGTGGAAATGCAGGCGGAGAACTCCATTTGCGTGCTTTCATGTCCGTGCACCCTTGCGTTTGTGCTTTCGCGTGGGCATGTGTTCTGCGCCGGTTGAACGGCTTCCCGCCGTGAATGGCCTTCGCAGTACTTGAAAGTGCGCAGGATCGATAAAGTGCCTGACCAACCCATGATCTTGAGCGGCCGCGGCGTGATCGCGGTGCTCGGCCCCACCAATACCGGCAAGACGCATTATGCGATCGAGCGCATGGTCGCGCATGAATCGGGCGTGATCGGTCTGCCGCTCCGGCTGCTGGCCCGCGAGGTCTATACCCGCCTTGTCGAAAAGGTCGGTGCCCACAATGTCGCGCTGATCACCGGGGAGGAAAAGATCACGCCGCATATGGCGCGCTATTCCGTTTGTACCGTCGAGGCGATGCCGCGCGAAACCAAGGCTGCGTTCGTCGCGATCGACGAGGTCCAGCTCGCGGGCGATCTCGAGCGTGGTCATATCTTCACCGACCGGCTGATGCATCTGCGCGGCAGGAGCGAGACCCTGCTGCTCGGTGCAGCGACCATGCGGCCGATCCTCGAACATCTGCTGCCCGGCATCACCGTCGTCGAGCGGCCGCGCCTGTCGCAGCTTCTCTATGCCGGCTCAAAGAAGATCACGCGCCTGCCGCAGCGAACGGCGATCGTCGCTTTCTCTGCCGAAGAGGTCTATGCAATCGCCGAACTGATCCGGCGCCAGCGTGGCGGGGCAGCGGTCGTGCTCGGCGCGCTTTCGCCCCGAACGCGCAATGCGCAGGTCGCCCTCTATCAGGCGGGCGATGTCGAATATCTGGTGGCGACCGATGCGATCGGCATGGGCTTGAACCTCGATGTCGATCACGTTGCCTTTGCCCAGGACCGCAAATATGACGGCTACCAGTTCCGGAATCTGAACCCGGGCGAGCTGGCGCAGATCGCCGGCCGTGCCGGTCGCCATCTGCGCGATGGTACCTTCGGCGTCACCTCGCGGGTGGAGCCGTTCGACAACGAACTGGTCCACCGTATCGAATCGCACCAGTTCGATCCGGTGCGCGTGCTGCAGTGGCGTTCGAAGTCGCTCAACTATGCTTCCCTTCAGGCGCTGAAAAAGAGCCTTGATGCGGCCCCGTCGGTCAACGGGTTGACGCGGGCGCTGCCGGCGGTAGACCAGCAGGCTTTGGACTATCTTTCGCGTTATCCGGAAGTTGCCAGTGTCGCAACCACACCGGAGCGTGTAGAAAAACTCTGGGAGGCCTGTGCGCTTCCCGACTATCGTCGTATAACGCCGGCGCAACACGCCGATCTGATCTCGACGATCTATGCCGATCTCGTTCGGCGTGGCACAGTGAATGAAGATTTCATGGCCGAGCAAGTTCGCAGGGCTGACCATACGGATGGTGAAATCGACACATTGTCCGCGAGAATTGCACAAATCAGGACATGGACCTATGTGTCCAACCGTCCGGGGTGGCTTGCCGATCCGACACACTGGCAAGAAAAGACGCGGGAAATCGAAGATCGATTGTCTGACGCGTTACATGAAAGGTTGACGAAACGCTTTGTTGATCGCAGGACATCTGTGCTCATGAAGCGCCTGAGAGAGAATGCGATGCTGGAAGCTGAAATCAGTGTAAATGGCGATGTCTTCGTTGAAGGTCATCATGTGGGACAATTGGCCGGGTTCCGTTTCACGCTGGCGGCGGTGACCGACGGTCTGGACGCGCGCGCAGTGCAGGGTGCTGCGCAGAAGGCATTGGCGCTGGAGTTCGAAGCACGGGCTGCGCGTTTGCACGCGGCCGGCAACGCCGATCTGGCGCTGGCGTCCGACGGCCTGGTGCGCTGGCTCGGCGATCCCGTGGCGCGGCTTGCGGCAAGCGACCATGTCATGCGTCCGCGCGTGCTTCTTCTGGCTGATGACCAGCTGCAGGGCAATGCCCGCGAGCATGTGCTCGCCCGCATCGAGCGCTTCGTCAATCATCACATCTCGACTGTGTTGAAGCCGCTCGACGATCTGTCGCGCGCCGAAGATCTAGAAGGCCTTGCTAAGGGCCTGGCGTTCCAGCTGGTTGAAAATCTCGGCGTGATGTTCCGCCGCGACGTTGCCGATGACGTCAAGTCGCTGGATCAGGAGGCGCGCGCCTCCATCCGTCGGCATGGTATTCGTTTCGGCGCCTATCACATCTTCATGCCGGCACTGTTGAAGCCCGCTCCGGCGGAACTGATCACGCTGCTCTGGGCCTTGAAGAACGATGGCCTGGACAAGCCCGGCTATGGCGACCTCATCCCGGTTCTGGCCGCCGGCCGGACCTCGGTCGTCACCGATCCGACCTTCGAACGCACCTTCTACAAGCTCGCCGGCTTCCGTTTCCTTGGAAAGCGTGCCGTGCGCATCGATATCCTCGAGCGTCTCGCCGATCTGATCCGTCCGCTCCTGCAGTGGAAGCCAGGCACCACGGCGCGTCCGGACGGCGCCTATGACGGCCGCCGCTTCACCGCGACGACGGCGATGCTCTCCATTCTTGGCGCGACACCGGACGACATGGAAGAGATTCTCAAGGGTCTCGGCTACCGTGCCGACAGCGTGAAGGCCGAAGAGGCCGCCGCGTTCCTGACCGCACAGGCAGGCAATGCGACCGCGCCGGCAGAGCCGGCCGCTGGCGAGACGCCGGCCGAGACGGCCGACCATGATGACGCGGATGCGCCGAGCGAAGAGGCCCAGGCTTCCGAGCCGGCACCGGAACAGGCAGCACCCGCTACGGCTGCTCCTGAGGTGGAAGCTGCCGTTGCCGAACCCGCAGGCGAGACCGCCGTCGCGGAAGCCGCAGAGCCGGTGGAAGCCAAGCCCGTTCTCCTGTGGCGTCCCGGCGGCCGCAACGACAACCAGCGCACTGGCGGGCGCGCACACGGCAATCACCGTGGCGCCAACAACCGTGCGCCGCAGGGTGAAGCCCGCCGCGATGGCGGCGAGCCCCGCCGTGAAGGCGATGGGCGCCGCGAAGCGCGTGGCGACGACAATCGCAAGAATGGCGGTGGTGGCAGGCCGGACCGCAATCGCGGTCGAGACGGTGGCAAACCACAGGGCGGTCCGCGCCATGAAAAGGGCGAACGCCAGGATCGTCCCGATCGCAATGACCGCGGCGGAAAGCCGCAGGCCGCCAAGTTCGAGGCCCGTCCGCCGCGCAAGGAAAAGCCGATCGATCCGGATTCGCCTTTCGCCAAACTCGCTGCCCTGAAGGAGCAGATGAAGAAATAAGGCCATGACTGAAAAACAGCCCCAGTCCCTGCCGGTTCTCCGCCAGCGTCTCGACAAATGGCTGTTCTTCACGCGACTGCAAAAGTCCCGCTCGATCGCCCAGAAGGCGATCGAGGGCGGAGATGTCCGGGTCAACGAGGCCCGTATCACCCAGCCTTCCTTTGCCGTGAAAACCGGCGATATCGTCGTTCTTTCACTCGATCGTCGCGATGTGACGGTGCGCGTCCTGCAGTCCGGCGATCGGCGCGGTCCCTACGAGGAAGCGCGGCTTCTCTATGAAGATCTGACGCCGCCGCCGGTGCCGGGCGAGAAGCTGAATGCCTTTGAGCAGGCGACCCGTGAGCGCGGCAGCGGCCGTCCGACCAAGAAGGAACGCCGCGACGTGGACAGGCTGCGGTCGGGTTGGCAAGAGGAATAGAAAACAGGATTAGAAAACTGTCCCGCCGGCCGACGTTTCGGCGCATGGATTATTCTTGCAAAGCCCAGGCAAAGCCTTTACCTCACGGGACAAATGAGCAGTCTTGCCGTGTCGCGGGGCTGGTGTTCGATGTAGGCGGACAAGCGGGCGTCAGTTTGGCTGGCGGTCGGCCGCCAAACGTGAGAAATCGCTGGAGTACCTCATGACGTATGTCGTGACCGACAATTGCATACGCTGCAAATATACCGATTGCGTGGAAGTGTGCCCGGTGGACTGCTTCTATGAGGGCGAGAATTTCCTGGTCATTCATCCCGACGAATGCATCGACTGCGGCGTCTGCGAGCCGGAATGTCCCGCAGGTGCGATCAAGCCCGATACCGAGCCGGGTCTCGACATGTGGCTGAAGGTGAATGCCGAGTTCGCCACACAGTGGCCCAATATCACCGTCAAGAAGGACGAGATGCCGGGCGCCAAGGAGATGGACGGCGAGGAAGGCAAGTACGAGAAATATTTTTCGCCAGAGCCCGGCAAGGGCGACTGACCTTTTGAAGGTTTATGCGACCGGTTTTCGTTTGATTTTTCCGGTCGCAAAAAGTGGCGAAATTTGGAGAATTGTGGCTTAACCATGTCCTTGCTGGACGGGTTGGCCTTATGCCGCGTTGCAAACCAAATTATTGATTTCCGCAGTTTTTTATGATAGGGTCGAAAAACTGATCCACATCGCGGCACTACGTGTGCCCGGAAACCATCACGAAAGCAAAACAATCCCACGGCGCGGCTGACCCCAAATACGCAACGTCTGTTGCTTGTGTGTGATCGCCCCGCAGAAGATCGATTTGACGACCGTTGGCACGGATCAACATGGAGTCACCCGACGGTGCCCCCGTCTATCCCGGGCCTGACTGACCCGGCCCCGGCTTGTCGCCGGAGCGTAACAGGGAGTTTTTGAAACGAATGACGACCCAGCAGAAAAAATCTTCAGCCCGCCATGGATTCAAGACCGGTGAATCGATCGTCTATCCGGCCCATGGCGTCGGACAAATCGTAGCAATCGAAGAACAGGTGGTTGCGGGCATGTCGCTCGAACTGTTTGTGATCGATTTCGAAAAGGACAAGATGCGTCTCAAGGTGCCGGTTGCAAAGGCCGTCAGCATCGGCATGCGCAAGCTGTCCGAAACCGATTTCGTCGAGCGTGCATTGAAGGTTGTCCAGGGCAGGGCGCGCGTCAAGCGGACCATGTGGTCCCGTCGTGCGCAGGAATACGATGCCAAGATCAATTCCGGCGACCTGATCTCGATCGCCGAAGTCGTGCGTGACCTGTACCGGGCTGAAAACCAGCCGGAACAGTCCTATTCCGAACGTCAGCTCTATGAAGCAGCACTTGACCGCATGGCGCGCGAAATTGCAGCTGTGAACAAGATGTCGGAAACGGAAGCTGTTCGCCTGGTCGAAGTCAACCTCGCCAAGGGTCCGAAGCGCGGCAAGGCCGTCGAAGAAGACGATGCCCAGGAAGAAGCCGCATAAGCGCCACCCAAACGGCGACTGCATTCAAAAGCCCTGTCAGCAATGACGGGGCTTTTTTGTTGGCGCAACGTGTCCGGGAGCACCATACCTCTCCGCCGCAAATCGTTGTAGTCTCACTCCATAGCAATACTGTTGCACCGCCCTTTCTCAAGGATCGGAGTTTGCCATGAGCTACACTTTCGCAATCGGCGATATCCATGGTTGTCTGGCGCCTCTGCGCACGCTTCTCGCCATGATCGAGGGCCGCTGGTCGTCAGGTACCGTCGTGTTCATCGGAGACTATATCGATCGCGGGCCCGATAGCCGCGGGGTGATCGAACTGCTCAAGGCCGGCCCGGAAAAGCCGGGCTGGCAATGGATCATGCTCAAGGGCAACCACGAGGACATGATGGTTGGTGCCTATGCCGGCCGCAGCGAGCGGGACTGGTGGCTCGACAATGGCGGGCTGGAAACCGAGCTGTCCTATGATGGCAGAGTGTCGGCGGAGGACCTGCTATGGGCTGATCGGCTGCCGTTGATCCACGTGGACAAGCATCGCATCTTCGTCCATGCCGGCGTGGTTCCGGAGTTTCCGCTCGATCGGCAATCGCCGCGTGACCTGCTCTGGCTGCGCACATATCCAGTGTCAGATTACTGGGGCAAGCATCTCTGCCACGGTCATACGCCGTCCAGAACCAACCCGCAGACCATCGGCAACCGGACGAATATCGACAGCGGCTGCGTCTTTAGCGGGAAGCTCACCTGCGCCGTCTTCGACGACGATGTGGCCGGTGGCCCGCTCGAGTTCATCCAGACCACGTAGCGCGCTTCACGGGGCCCTTGCGACGATCGCCCGGAGACTCCGCACGCCATCGTGTTATGCTGATCAGCGAGGCGTCCCGTGGCGATCTGCCGGCGCGACGGGGCGAAACCATGACCGGCACTGGGAGGAGAAAATGACAGGTAGCATTTCTCTACATCCGCTGCTCGACCGGGGTGTGCCAAAGGGTTCACCGGGCTTCTCTGGCGGCGTTCTCGTCTGCGAATGTGCCGACAGACCTGTGAGGGTCAAGGTCGATGGCGACGTCGCCCATAACCATGCCTGCGGCTGCACCAAATGCTGGAAACCGGCCGGGGCGACGTTTTCGATCGTGGCGGTGGTTCCGCACGACAAGATCACCGTGCTTGAAAATGGCGACAAGCTCGAAGTGGTCGACAAGTCGGCACTGATCCTGCGGCATGCCTGCAAGGGCTGCGGCGTCCATATGTACGGACCGGTGGAGCGTGATCATGCCTTCCAGGGGCTGGATTTCGTCCACCCGGAGCGCTTCGACACGGATGGCTGGTCACCGCCCGGCTTTGCGGCTTTTGTCTCCTCCATCATCGAATCCGGCACCGACCCCGCCGATATGCCGGCCATCCGCGCACGGTTGACGGAACTCGGCCTTACCCCGTCAGATTGCCTGAACAGCGCGCTGATGGACGTTATCGCCACATGGACAGCGAAGAAGAGCGGCGTTCTGAAATCCTGATCCGAAACGAAAAAGGGCGCCGCGATCGATATCGCAGCGCCCTTTTCTTATACTGTCTGGACTGTCCGCTTATGCGGCGCCGCGCGACTTTTCAAAACGCTTGCGGTCGTTGCTATCGAGGTACATCTTGCGCAGGCGAATGTTCTTCGGCGTCACTTCGACCAGTTCGTCGTCCTGGATCCAGGAGAGCGCGCGGTCGAGCGTCATGCGGATCGGCGGGGTCAGCTTGACGGCTTCATCCTTGCCGGAGGCGCGCATGTTGGTCAGCTTCTTGCCCTTCAACACGTTCACTTCGAGGTCGTTGTCGCGGGTGTGAATGCCGATGATCATGCCGGCATAGACCTTCTCGCCGGCGTCGATGATCATCGGGCCGCGGTCTTCCAGGTTGAACATGGCGTAGGCGACGGATTCGCCGGCATCGTTGGAGAGCAGAACGCCCTGAACGCGGCCGCCGATATCGCCCTTGTAAGGCTGATATTCGTGGAACAGGCGGTTCATGATCGCTGTGCCGCGCGTGTCGGTCAAAAGTTCCGACTGGTAGCCGATCAGGCCGCGGGTCGGTGCGAAGAACTTCAGGCGAACGCGGTTGCCGCCGGACGGGCGCAGTTCGGCCATTTCGGCCTTGCGCTCGGACATTTTCTGGACGACGACGCCGGAATGTTCTTCATCGACGTCGATGACGACTTCTTCGACCGGCTCCAGCATCTGGCCGGTTGCTTCGTCCTTGTGCATGACGACGCGCGGACGCGATACGGCAAGCTCGAAGCCTTCGCGGCGCATGGTTTCGATCAGAACGGCCAGCTGCAATTCGCCACGGCCGGAGACGTAGAAGGAATCCTTGCCTTCGGCTTCTTCAATCTTCAGTGCGACGTTGCCTTCGGCTTCCTTGAACAGGCGGTCGCGGATGACGCGCGAGGTGACCTTGTCGCCTTCGGTGCCGGCCAGTGGGCTATCGTTGACGATGAAGGACATGGTGACGGTCGGCGGGTCGATCGGCTGGGCATGCAGGGCCTCGGTGACCGAGGGATCGCAGAACGTGTCGGCGACAGTGCCCTTGGACAGGCCGGCGATCGCGACGATGTCGCCCGCATGCGCTTCTTCGATCGGCGTGCGCTCGATGCCACGGAAAGCGAGGATCTTCGAGATACGGCCATTTTCGATCAGTTTGCCGTCCTGGCCAAGAACCTTGACGGCCTGGTTCGGCTTGATCGAGCCGGAATGGATGCGGCCGGTGATGATGCGGCCAAGGAAGGGGTTGGCTTCCAGGATCGTGCCGATCATGCGGAACGCGCCGTCTTCGTCGCCGACGCTCGGCTCTGGAACGTGCTTGAGAACGAGGTCGAGAAGCGGCGCGAGGCCTTCTTCCTTCGGACCTTCCGGATTGACGTTCATCCAGCCGTTGCGGCCCGAACCGTAGAGGATCGGGAAGTCGAGCTGTTCGTCGGTTGCGTCGAGGTTTGCGAAGAGGTCGAAGACTTCGTTGATGACTTCCTCGTGACGGCCGTCCGGACGGTCGATCTTGTTGATCGCGACGATTGGACGAAGGCCGACTTTCAGCGCCTTGGAGACGACGAACTTGGTCTGCGGCATCGGGCCTTCCGAACTATCGACCAGAACGATCGCGCCATCCACCATCGACAGGATACGCTCGACTTCACCACCGAAGTCGGCGTGGCCGGGGGTGTCGACGATGTTGATGCGAACGCCCTTCCACTCAATCGAGGTGGCCTTCGCCAGAATGGTGATGCCACGCTCCTTTTCGAGGTCGTTCGAATCCATCATGCGCTCGGTCGTGCGCTGGTTGTCGCGGAAAGAACCCGACTGCTTCAGAAGTTCGTCGACGAGCGTGGTTTTCCCATGGTCAACGTGTGCGATGATCGCGATGTTGCGCATTTTCATGTGTGAATACTCGGAGGTTTCGGGGCGTATCTTAGGCACGCCGCATCTTCAATTGCGCGGCTCATACAGGTTTTTTTGCATTTGCGAAAGGGGGCAGGCGGCAAAGTCTTGATCAACGATGATTTCCGCGGAGCCCACTATACGCTGTCTCCGGCGGGATCGAGCGTGATCTGCCAGAGTTCGCGGTCTTCCCGGTCCATCAGCCGTACCGTCATCTGCTCGGTCTGGCCGTTGATGTCGACAAGCCCGAAAAACTGCAGGCCCGCGGAAGGTGGCAGGTTCTGGTCGATCCCCCCGCCGGAGGCCTTGATGAAGCGTACTTCCGGCCCAAATGTCATGTCCAGCTCCTTGGGACCGTAGGTGCCGGAGTGCAGTGGACCGGAGACGAATTCCCAGAAGGGCAGGAAGTCCTTGAAGGCGGCGCGGGCCGGGTCATAGTGATGGGCCGCGGTATAGTGCACGTCCGCCGTCAGCCAGACGATGTTCTGAATGGCATTGTCACGAATGAAGGTGAGGATATCGGCAAACTCCCTTTCGCGGCCCGTCGGCTGGCCGTTGTCGCCATTGGCGATCGCATCGGAGCCGCGCCTGTGGCTGAAGTCATCCCAGACGACGAGGCCAAGCGGCATGTCGCAGGCAATCACTTTCCATGTGGCCTTGGAGGCGGCAAGCTCCCGCTTCAGCCAATCCGCCTGCCGCCAGCCGAAAAGATCGGCATTGGCATCGCCCTGGTTGGCGCCACGATAGGAGCGCAGATCGACGAAGAAGACGTCGAGCAGCCGGCCATAGGGGATCTTGCGGAAGATGCGTCCCGGTTGGGCTGGAATGGCGCGGATCGGCGTCATCTCCTGGAAGGCCCGCATGGCTCGGGTCGCATAGACCGAGACGTCTTTCTCCGGATAGCGCGGATCGTCGCGCAGATCCGTCGATGCCGACCAGTTGTTCAGCACCTCGTGGTCGTCCCACTGGTAGAAGGTCGGGCAAGCGGCGTTCATGGCGCGGACATGATCATCCAGCAGATTGTATTTCCACTGGCCGCGATATTCGTCGAGCGTGCGCGCCACCTCGCGCTTCTCGGTGGTGACGATCCGGTTCTTCCACACGGTTCCATCTCTAAGCGCGATCTCGTCGGGGATCGGGTTGTCGGCATAGACCGTGTCGCCGGAATGGATGAAGAAGTCCGGCTCGTGCAACTGCATGGTCGAATAGGTCTTCATGCCGACATCGTCGATGCCCCAGCCTTGTCCCGCCGTGTCGCCCGACCAGACGAAACGCACCGAGCGGCGGCGCAAAGGGGCGGTGCGAAACCGGCCGATGATCGGTTCGGACACGCTGTTGCTGTCATAGAGATCGGTGGCGGTGAAACGATAGAAGATGTCCTGGTCAGGCAGCAGGTGATCCAGCGAACACTTCACCGTGAAATCGCTGCCGGGCAGCGCGTCGATCGACGGCAGCCGGACAGGCGACGAAAAGCTTTCCGTCGTCGAATATTCGATTGCGATCCGCGACGCGCGATCCGTCCGCGTCCAGATCATGCCGGATTTCGTGTCGACATCCCCGGATTGCACGCCGTGCGTAAAGGCCGGACGGCCGAAGTTGCGCGCATAAAAGGGAGTGGCAAGAACGGATGTGGCCGCAAACCCTGCAGCGCCTGCGGAAAGCAGAAAGGAGCGGCGGGTCAGTGTATCCTGGATATCGGCCAAATCTGCCTCCGGTACCGTCTCGGGAATCACATGAATCCCGAGGCGGACCTTTGGCGAAAGCGATGTCAGTTCGTTTACAGTTGGATGAATCTATTCCAACGGTTTGGCGACAGTTTCGTGACTCTAAGCGTTCAGGCGTCGGAGCCGGACAGTTCCTCCGTGATTGCCAGTCCCTTCTTGGCAAGCATCGCATCCGGGCTCGGCAGCTTGCCGCGGAACGCCTTGTAGGCGTCTTCGGGGTCGACCGAGCCGCCGACGGAATAGATATTATCCTTCAGCTTTTTCGCCGTATCCGCATTGAAGGCGTCGCCGGTTTCCTCGAAGGCTGCGAAGGCATCGGCGTCGAGCACTTCCGACCACATGTAGGAATAATAGCCAGCCGAATAGCCGTCGCCGGAAAACACATGCTGGAAGTGCGGGGTCGCATGGCGCATGACGATCGAGGCCGGCATGCCGATCTTTTCCAGCACCTCGGCCTGCACCGCCATCGGATCCCCGACTGTGCCGCGGGTGTGGAATGCCATATCCACGAGGGCGGATGAGGTGAATTCAACCGTGTTGAAGCCGGAGTTGAAGGTGCGGGCAGCCAGAACCTTGTCGAGCAGGTCCTGCGGCATCGGCGCGCCGGTTGCTTCATGCACCGCATATTGCTTCAGGATTGCCGGAACGGTCAGCCAGTGTTCGTAGAGCTGCGATGGCAGTTCGACGAAGTCGCGCGAAACGCTTGTGCCGGAGACGGAGGGATAGGTGACATTCGACAGCATGCCATGCAGCGCATGGCCGAATTCGTGGAACAGCGTGCGGGCGTCGTCGAGCGACAGCAGTGCGGGCTTGCCAGCCGCCGGCTTGGCGAAATTGCAGACATTATAGATGATCGGCATTTCGCCGACTTCGCCGTTCTTCAGTGGCAGCCGATGCTGCGACTGGAACGAACTCATCCAGGCACCGGAGCGCTTCGAGGAGCGGGCGAAATAATCGCCGAGGAACAGCGCGACGAGCTTGCCATCGCGGTCTCGAATATCGAAGACGCGAACGTCCGGATGATAGCCGGCAACGCCCTTCTTTTCCGTTGCGGTGATGCCGAACAGGCGGTGGGCTACGTCGAAGCAGGCGTCGATGATCTTTTCGAGCTGCAGATAGGGCTTCAGTTCGCTTTCGGAGAAATTGAATTTTTGCGCGCGCAGCTTTTCGGCATAGTGGCGCCAATCCCAAGGCATGACGGGATGGTTACGACCCTCGGCCGCGATCAATACGGCGAGATCGGCTTCTTCCTCGCGGGCCCGAACGACGGCCTTTTCCCAGACCTGGATCAAAAGCCCGTTCACCGCCTCCGGCGTCTTCGCCATGGTATTGTCGAGCTTCAGCGCAGCATAGTTTTCATAACCCAGCAGCTTTGCCTTTTCGGCGCGCAGCGCCAGCGTTTCGCGAATGGTGTCGCGATTGTCCGTCTCGCCACCGTTTGCTCCACGGGCGACCCAGGCTTTAAAAGCCTGTTCGCGCAGGTCGCGCTTTTCGGAGAAGGTCAGAAACGGCTCGATGATCGAGCGCGACAGGGTAACGGCATATTTGCCGTCCTCGCCGCGGTCGCGGGCGGCGGACGCCATGGAATCTCTCAGGAACTGCGGCAGGCCGGCAAGGTCCTCATCTCTGTCGAGGATGAGCGCCCAGCTCTTTTCGTCGGCCAGCACGTTCTGGCCGAACTTGGCGCCAAGGCTTGCGAGCGTTTCGTTGATCGCGGCCAGTCGTTCCTGCTCGGGCTTCGGCAGCTTGGCGCCGGATTTCACGAAGCCCTTCCAATGGCGCTCCAGCACGCGTGTCTGCTCCAGATCGAGCCCGAGCTTTTCGCGGCCTTCCCACAATGCGTCGATGCGGGCGAAAAGTTCCGCGTTCATCCCTATCTTCGAATAGTGCCGCGACATTTTTGGCGCGATGTCGCGCTCCAGGGCCTGGATGACATCGTTGGTATGGGCGCCGGCGCGGTTCCAGAACAGCGAGGAGACGCGCGACAGCCGGTCGCCGGCTATCTCCAGCGCCACGACGGTGTTCTCGAAGGCGGGTGTTTCCGGGTTGTTCGCGATAGTCTCGATCTCGGCTTCATGCTCGGCAAGGGCCGCCTCGAAAGAGGCGGCAAAGTCACCGTCGCTGACAGCCTCGAAGCGAGGCAGCCCATCCGGACCGTTCCAGTCGGTGACAGCGGGGTTCAGAGCGGGGCTCGAAGTCATGAGGCAGTCCTTTCGCATTCCAGTTGATCCGCAGATGGCAGGTGCTGCCCAGCGTTGTCGGCAGCGATTGTGGAGATATCAAGATTGTCAGGTGGGCGCTTGCGTGCTGGGGATCAAGGTTTCTTCATTCCGAGAAGGCCGGGTGCCGCATGCCAGATGGCCTGCACCGCAAAGCCCATGAACAGCACGCCGGAAAGCCGGACGATGGCCAGTTCATGGCGGCGATAGAAGCGCCGGACGACGGAGGCGCCGATGATCCCGACGAGAATGATGTCGGCGGCGAGGAAGCCGAGGAAGGAAACAGCAAGCAGTGCCGGCAAGGCCTGGAAGTCGAGCGCGTTCGACGAGCCGGCAAGAAGCGCCGTGAAGGTGGCCAGCGCCACCGGATAACCCTTGGGGTTGGTCAGCCCGAAGATCAGGCCGCGGCGATACGGCCGTTCGACGGTCAACAACGGCTGGTTTTCGCCGCGCGGCTTGGCGCGCAGCGCCGTCCAGCCGATCCACGCAAGATAGAAGCCGCAGAGAAGCCCGAGAATGTCGAAGACCGTGCTGCCGATGGTCTTGGCGCCGACGATCGCCACCAGCGCCAGTGTCGACCAGAGGAGGTCGCCAGCCAGATGTCCGCCCATGAACAGCGCACCCGCCTTGCGGCCTTGGCCGGCGCCGATGCCGAGCAGAGCGAGAAAGGCCGGGCCGGGGATGAGCACGTAGAGAAGTGCGGCCAGAAAGGCGCCGAAAAGCAGGGTCTGCGTCATGGAAGCTCCTTGCGCGTGAAAGGAGCATTCGACCCTGCGCCGGTGATTCCGTCAAGATGCGGGCAGGACCAATCAGGGCCCTGCCTCGCGGAGAACGGGAAGCTTACTTCGCTTCCGTCGCCTTCATGGCGTTGTCGAGATGCGTCGAGCATTTCGCGGCGTCGCCCGCCTTCATCGCCATCTTGGCGCTATCGACTTCCTGCATCGCCATCATCATCGCGTCCTTCTTCATCGGATCGGTCATGCCCTTGGCCATTTCCTCTGTCTTCATGATGGAAGCATCGTCGCAGGCCATCATGCCCTGAGCGAAGGCCGGGGCCGACAGAACGGAAACCAGAGCAGTGGCGGCAAGAATTGTCTTGAACATGTTATCTCTCCCAGTGAACAGCGGGGGGGCATGATTGCCTCCGGGACGGACTCTGCACCTGCTGCGTGAACACGTTCAATTCACGCGTCCGCGAAGCACGCGGTTGTCATTGCGTGTGCATGGGCGTGAAATTTTCGTGATCGGTTTATTAGATGCACTGTTGGGCTCCAGTCAGCCAAACTTGTCGCGTTCATCACAAGATGATAAGCAAAGCTTACGATAAACGGCGCCGCGAGTTCTTATGCCTGTCAGACTTGAAACCGATACGATCGGCATGCTGCTGACCGACGTCTCGCGGCTGCTGCGTGGCGCTTTCGACCGCCGCATCAGCGCGTCCGGCCTTGGTGTAACCCCCGGGGAAGCCCGCGCGCTGATCCAGGTTGCGGCCACCGAAGGCATCAAGCAGGCCGATATTGCCATCCGCATGGGCATCGAGCCGATGACGCTCTCCACCTATCTCGATCGGCTTGAAGGACTTGGGCTGGTCGAGCGCGTTCCCGATCCCGGCGACCGGCGGGCCAAGAATGTCGTGGTGACCGGGAAAGCGGACCCGCTGCTCCTCGATATTCGCAAGGAGGTGCGCGACCTGATGGACCAGGTGACCGCAGGGCTCGACGCTGATGGCCGCGAGGCGTTGCGCTTGAGCCTCAAGGGCTTGCGCGAAAATCTCCACCAGCTGGATCGCTGCATTTCCCCCGACAGGAAGAGTGTCGCCGAATGAGCCTGCGGATGAGCGAACGCCGCACCAGCATGCTCGGCGCGTTGCTTGCGACCCTCGGGCCTATCTCCATGTCGATCTATACGCCGGCCATGCCGGAACTGGTGCAGGCGTTTGCCACCAGCGAGGCGATGATCAAGCTCACTTTGTCGGTCTATTTCGGCGGCTTTTCCATTGCGCAGCTGATTGCCGGGCCGATGTCGGACGCATTCGGCCGGAAGAACGCGACGCTTGCCTTCGTCGGCATCAATCTCCTCGGCAGCCTCATCTGCGCCTTCGCGCCGTCGGTCGAATGGCTGCTGGCCGGCCGGCTGATCCAGGGGATCGGTGCCTCCGTCGGCATCACGGTAGCGCGGGCGATCGTCCGCGATCAGTTCGTGGGGGCCGAGGCGTCGCGGATCATGAACCTGATCGGCATCATGCTGGCCATCGGCCCGGCCATGGCGCCGACGCTCGGCGGGTTGGCGCTATCCGCTTTCGGCTGGCAGGCGATCTTCTTTCTTTTGGTCGGGTTCGGGCTTCTCGCCATCTTCGCCGTCATCGTCTTCATGCGCGAGACCGCGACACCCGACCGCCGCCGAGCCCGGCCGGGGCCGCTTCTGTCGGCCTATGGTGAGTTGATCCGCGATCCGCGTTTCGTTGCTGCTGCCATTGTGCTCGGCGGTTCGGTCGGCGCGCTCTATGCGCAATCGACGATGCTGTCCTTCATCCTGATCGACAAGGTCGGCATGACGCCGACCGCCTTTGGGCTGGGCATGCTGATGCAGACCGGCTCCTATTTCTCCGGATCGGTTTGCCTGCGGCTGACGGCCGCAAAACTCGGCGGTGAAGGTTCCGTGCGGGTCGGTCTCGCCTGCTGTGCCATCGGCGGGCTGCTGATTGCGCTTTCGGTCTATTTCATCGAGCCGAGCTATCTCTCGGTCATGCTGCCGGTTGCCTTCTCCAGCTTCGGCATCGCCTTCCTGACGCCGCATATGACGACGGCGGCGCTGCAATCCTTTCCGCATATCGCCGGTTCGGCATCGGCAATGATGGGCTTCATCCAGATGGCGGGCGGCTTTTTCGGCGGGCTTGCTGCAGCCCTTCTCGGCACGCCATTCACAGCCTTCGGAATGATCATTCCGGCAATGCTGTTCATCTCGGTCGCCAGCTATTTCTGGTTTCTCATTTCGACGCGCCGTCTGGTGTTGGACGAGGCCGAAGCTCCGGGCGAATAGCAAAAAGCCCGCCTCCTGTCCGGAAGCGGGCTTTCGATTGGAAACGTCTGCCGCTCTTACTTGTCGCGGTTGCGGGCAGCCAGCGTGCGCAGGCGCAGCGCGTTGAGCTTGATGAAGCCGGCAGCGTCCTTCTGGTCGTAGGCGCCCTGGTCGTCTTCGAAAGTCACCAGCTTGTCCGAATAGAGCGACTTGGCGCTCTCGCGGCCGGTCACCATGACATTGCCCTTGTAGAGCTTCAGCGTCACTTCGCCCTCGACATGCTCCTGGCTCTTGTCGATCAGCGCCTGCAGCATTTCGCGCTCCGGCGAGAACCAGAAGCCGTAATAGATCAGCTCGGCGTAGCGCGGCATGATGTCGTCCTTCAGGTGCGCGGCGCCGCGATCGAGCGTGATGGATTCGATGGCGCGGTGGGCGGCAAGCAGGATCGTGCCGCCGGGGGTCTCGTAGACGCCGCGCGACTTCATCCCGACGAAGCGGTTTTCGACGAGATCGAGACGGCCGATGCCGTTGTCGCGGCCGAGTGCGTTGAGCGCCGTCAGGATCGAAGCCGGGCTCATTTCCTTGCCGTCGATCGAAACGGCGTCACCCTTGCGGAAGCCGATCTTGACGGTGGTTGCCACATCCGGAGCCTCTTCCGGCGAGATGGTGCGCATATAGACGTAGTTCGGGGCCTCGATGGCCGGGTCTTCCAGCACCTTGCCCTCGGAGGAGGAGTGCAACAGGTTGGCGTCGACGGAGAACGGCGCCTCGCCCTTCTTGTCCTTGGCAACCGGGATCTGATGCGCTTCGGCGAAGGCCAGCAGGTCGGTGCGGCTCTTGAACGACCAGTCGCGCCAGGGCGCGATGATCTTGATGTCGGGGTTCAGCGCATAGGCCGAAAGCTCGAAGCGGACCTGGTCGTTGCCCTTGCCGGTGGCGCCATGGGCAATTGCATCGGCGCCGGTTTCGCGGGCGATGTCGATCAGGTGCTTGGAGATCAGCGGACGGGCAATCGAGGTGCCGAGCAGGTAGACGCCCTCATAGACGGCGTTGGCGCGGAACATCGGGAAAACGAAATCCTTCACGAACTCTTCTCGCACATCGCGGATATAGATATCCTTGATACCCATCATCTCGGCCTTCTTGCGGGCCGGCTCAAGCTCTTCGCCCTGGCCAAGATCGGCGGTGAAGGTGACGACTTCAGCGCCGAGTTCGGTCTGCAGCCACTTCAGGATGATCGACGTGTCGAGACCGCCGGAATAGGCGAGAACGACCTTTTTCACTTGCTTTGCCATATTTGTCTGCCCGTCTTGTCGGAAAGGCACGGGATCGTGCCACAAAAAATTCTGCGGCACTTTTAGCGAGATTGCCAAGGTGCGCAAGCCTTTCGGCCAAGGGAATCGCTTGCGATGCGTCTTTCGCTACGCGCGGGAACAGGGCCGGGGTATCGGCCGGCGCTAAAACTTGAAAGCCCGCCGCCGGGGATGGTGGCGGGCGTTGATCAGGTCACTCTATTCACAGCCTCTTACCAGTCGCGATAATAGCCTCTGCGGCCATAATAAGCTCTGGGGCCATAATAATAGTAGCCTCGCGGACCATAGTAGGCTCTACGGCCATAATAGCCTCCGTAGCCATAGTAAGCTCGCGGGCCATAGTAGGCTCTGGGGCCATAAAAAGCTCCCGGGCCGTAGTAAGCCCCCGGGCCATAGTAACCCGACCCGTAGTACGGGCTGCCGAGCATGCCGCCAAAGATCATGCCGGTCGCGAAACCGCCGATGATCGCGCCGCCATAATTGTGGCCGTGGTGCCCTCGGTAACCGCCATGGCGGTAGTAGTTTCGCCCGCGCCGATCACGGACGTTGATTACATCCGGATTTTTGACGGCGGTAGTCATATTAACGGGCGGGGAAGCCTGTGCCGGTGCAATGCTTGTGAAGGCAGTGATCAGCGACACGAAAATGATCGCAAGTTTTCTCATCAGCTTCTCTCCTGTGTCAGCCCTTCTCCTCGCCCTTTTTATACATTAGAACACCAAAATGTGCCACGGCGTTCCGGTAGTGCGTCCATAGCAGGCCCTGCTCTTGGAAGCATCCGCACCTGCTTTTGTACTGGCTATACCGTGGTGTTTTCGATACATGCTTCGACATTGCGCATGTCTGCCGTTTGAGGGACCGACGTCATGGATTTTCTGCCCAGCCTGCCGACACTTCTCGCCTTCACCGCCGCAACGCTGCTTCTCGCCGCGACGCCGGGTCCGGACATGACGCTGTCGATCAGCCGCGCGCTGTCGCAGGGCAAAGCGGCCGCCTTCTTTATCGTCGTCGGGACGAGCCTTGGCTGTGTCGTGCACACGCTTCTGGTCGCCTTCGGTATTTCCGCGCTGATCACTGCCTCGCCCACGGCCTTCATGGTCTTGAAGACCGGTGGTGCCGCCTATCTGTTCTGGCTGGCGGTGCAGGCGATCCGCTATGGATCGACCCTGACCGTCAAGAAGATCGACGACACGGGCGCGTCCGCCATGGCCAACATCTCGACCGGGCTCTGGGTAAACCTGCTCAATCCGAAGGTCATCATCTTCTTCATGACCTTCCTGCCGCAGTTCGTCACAGCCAACGATCCGGCCGTGACGCAGAAGCTCCTGTTTTTCGGCTTCTTCTTCATCGTCGCGGCGATGCCGGTCAATATTCTGGTCATCGTGACAGCCGACTGGCTGTCCGGCTGGCTGCAGCGGCGGAAGAGTATTATGCGCGGCATCGACTACACCTTCGCAGGTGTGTTCTCGATCTTCGCGGTGAAGATCCTGTTCACGCAATCTCGCTGATCGACCGTTACCCGATCAGCAATGCGTCATCATCCAGCGTCTGGCCGCGGATGCGGCGGAACATGGCGATGAGGTCCTCGACCTGCAGCGTCTTGCGGCTGTCGCCCGAAACGTCGAGCACGACTTCGCCGGCATGCAGCATGATGGTGCGGTGACCGAAATCGAGCGCCTGGCGCATCGAATGCGTCACCATCAGCGCCGTCAGCTTGCGCTCGGAAACGATCTTCTGGGTGAGGTTCATGATGAACTCGGCCATGCCGGGATCGAGCGCTGCCGTATGTTCGTCGAGCAGCAGAACTTCGGAGCCAGCCAGCGTCGCCATGACGAGCGAAACCGCCTGCCGCTGGCCGCCCGAAAGCAGGTCCATGCGGTCTCTCATGCGATTTTCAAGGCCGAGGTTCAGTTCCGCGATGCGTTCGCGAAAATGTTCGCGGCGCTTGGAGCCAAGAGCCGGCGTTAAGCCACGGCTTTCGCCGCGACGGGCGGCAAGCGCCAGGTTTTCCTCGATCGATAGCGCCCCGCAGCTTCCAGCGAGCGGATCCTGAAAGACGCGGGCGACGAGGCCGGCACGTGCCGCCGTGCCCTTGCGGGTGACGTCGGTGGTGCCGATGGTGACCTGCCCGGCCGTCGGGATGACGTCGCCGGCGAGAACGCCGAGCACGGTCGACTTGCCGGCGCCATTCGAGCCGATGACGGTGACGAACGTGCCTTTCTCGATAGTCAGGCTGACGCCGTTCAGCGCCTGTTTCTGCAGCGGCGTTCCCTTGCCGAAGATCACCTGGATATTGTCGAGCTTGATCATGCGGCACCTCCGCGACGCAGGCGGGGAAGGACGAGGGCGACGGTGACGAGGGCTGCGGTGACCAGATTGAGGTCGGAGGCCTGCAGCCCCAGCATGTCGGTCGACAGCGCGAGCTGGATGGCGATGCGGTAGAGGATCGAGCCGAGCACGCAGCCGAGAAGCGCGATCAGGATGCCGCGGCTGCCGAGCAGGGTTTCGCCGATAATGACGGCGGCAAGGCCGACGACGATGGTGCCGACACCGGAGGTCACGTCGGCAAAGCCGTTGGTCTGCGCAAACAGTGCGCCGCCGAGCGCGACCAGCGCATTGGACAGCGCCATGCCGAGATAGATCTGGCGGCTGGTATCGACGCCTTGCGCCCTTGCCATGCGCGCATTGGCGCCAGTCGCCCGCATCGCAAGGCCGGCGTCGCTTTCAAGGAAGCGCCAGACGGCCAGAACCGCGGCAAGCACCAACAGCCCGACGAAAAGCGGACGCACGTAAAAGTCCCTGAGGCCGAGGCCATAGAAAGGCGACAGCATGGTATCGGCGTTGATCAGCGCGACGTTGGGCTTGCCCATGACGCGCAGGTTGACCGAAAACAGCGCGATCATCGTCAGGATCGACGCAAGAAGATTGAGAATACGGAAGCGCACGTTGAGGATGGCGGTGACGATGCCGGCGGCAGCCCCGGCGACCATGGCGACGCCACTGGCGATCCACGGATTGATGCCGGCGATGATCAGCACGGCGGCAACGGCGGCGCCAAGCGGAAACGAGCCGTCAACGGTAAGATCCGGAAAGTCCAGCACCCGGAAGGCAAGGAATACGCCGACGGCGACGAAGGCATAGACGAGCCCAAGCTCCACCGCTCCCCAGAAGGCAATTTGGCTCACCGTTGTCGGTCCTCTTCTCAAAGTCTCCAAACCCGTCCCGGCCGTTTCGGCCGGCAAAATGGGGTTTGTTTTACAGATGAACCGCCCCCGTATGATGCGGGGGCGGTTCAAAATCAATCGGATTGTGTGTTTGCGGGAAGATCCGCGATTATTCGATGACGCGGGTGGCGCGGCCGGTGACGCTTTCCGGGAAGGTCACGCCCATCTTGGCCGCGGCAGCCTTGTTGATGACGAGATCGGTGCCGGCGGCAACCTTGACGGCGATGTCGCCGGGGTTTTCACCCTTCAGGATACGCACGACGATGTCGCCGGTCTGCTTGCCGACATCATGATAGTTGAAGCCGAGAGCGGCAACGGCGCCGCGCGAAACGGAGTCCGTGTCGGCCGTGAACAGCGGCAGCTTGGCTTCCTCGGCAACGGCAACCGCGCCTTCGAGCGCCGAGATGATCGTGTTGTCGGTCGGGATGTAGATGACGTCGGCACGGCCGACCAATGCGCGGGCAGCACCCTGGACTTCGGCCGACTTGGTGGCGGCGGATTCGACGACTGTCAGGCCGGCCTTTTCAGCTTCCGTCTTCAGAACGGCGAGCAGCGAAACGGAGTTTGCCTCGCCGGAATTGTAGAGGTAGCCGATCGACTTGGTGTTGGGCAGGATTTCCTTGATCAGCGCGACATGCTCGGCAACCGGCGACAGGTCGGAGAGGCCGGTGACGTTGCCGCCCGGCTTGTCCATCTCCTTGATCAACTGGGCACCAAGCGGATCGGAAACCGCGGTGAAGACCACCGGAATATCGCGTGTCGAGGAGACGACTGCCTGCGCAGAAGGCGTCGAGATCGGGACGATGACGTTCGGGCCTTCACCGGCGAACTGGCGGGCGATCTGCGCTGCAGTTGCGGGGTTGCCTTGCGCGGACTCATAGAGGAACGTGAGGTTCTCGCCTTCCTTGTAGCCGGCGGCGGCCAGCGCTTCCTTGACGCCGTCGCGCACTGCATCCAGCGCCGGATGCTCGACGATGGCGGTGACGGCGACGGTCACGTCGTCGGCCCGGGCAGGCAAGGCCAAGGCGACAGTTGCCGCAAGAGCAATGAGAAGTGAGCGCATGGTGTCCTCCAAAGACTGATTTTTGGGCAGTCTTAGGAAGGCTGGACGCTTAAATCAATCGAATTGGAGACCAGCATCCATCAAATTTGCTGATCAATCCTCACCGTGATTGGAAATCATCATGGCTTCGAAGGCCATGCGATCGACCTTGCGCATGCGTTCGGATTCGGACTTCAACTGGCCGCAGGCAGCGAGAATGTCACGGCCGCGTGGCGTGCGGATCGGCGAGGCATAGCCGGCCGCATTGATGAAATCAGCGAATTTCTCGATGTGTTCCCAGGAGGAACACTGGTAGTTCGTGCCCGGCCAGGGGTTGAACGGGATGAGGTTGATCTTGGCGGGAATGCCCCTCAAGAGCCGCACCAGTTCCTTGGCGTCTTCAAGCGAGTCATTGACGCCTTCGAGCATCACATATTCGAAGGTGATGCGGCGCGCGTTCGACAGGCCGGGATAGGCGCGGCAGGCGTCCAGCAGTTCCTTCAGCGGATACTTCTTGTTAATCGGCACCAGCATGTCACGCAGGTCGTCCTTCACCGCGTGCAGCGAGATCGCCAGCATGACGCCAAGCTCGGCTCCGGTGCGGTGGATTTCCGGCACGATGCCGGAGGTCGACAGCGTCACGCGGCGCTTGGACAGCGAAAGCCCGTCGCCGTCGGTTGCGATCAGGAGCGCCGTCTTGACGTGTTCGAAATTGTAGAGCGGTTCGCCCATGCCCATCATGACGACGTTGGAGACCTTGCGGCCTTCGGCAGGAACGATGGCGCCAGCCGGCGTGTCGCGGTCGGGAAAATCGCCGAGCCGGTCGCGGGCCAGCAGCAGTTGCGCCAGGATTTCTTCCGCCGTCAGGTTGCGCACCAGCTTCTGCGTGCCGGTGTGGCAGAAGGAACAGGTCAGCGTGCAGCCGACCTGGCTCGAGATGCAGAGCGTGCCGCGGCCTTCCTCGGGGATATAGACGGTTTCGATTTCTACCGGCCGTCCGGCGCCGCGCGGCGGAAAGCGCAACAGCCACTTGCGGGTGCCGTCGGTGGAAATCTGTTCCTCGACGATTTCCGGGCGGGCGATGGTGAAATGCTTTTTCAGCATCTCGCGCATGTCCTTCGACACGTTGGTCATATGGTCGAAATCGGAGACGCCGCGGACATAAAGCCAGTGCCAGAGCTGGCTCACCCTCATCTTCACCTGCTTTTCCGGAACGCCGACCTCGGCAAGCGCCTTGCCCATGTCCTCGCGCGACAGGCCGATCAGCGACGGCATTTCTGCCGGCATGGCCGGGCGGACCGGTGTCTTGGCGGGACGGTCCAGATTGAATGCTTCAGTCGCGGCCATTCTCGCCATTTCCCGTGTTGCGATACGCAAGGCCCGTTCAAGCGTTTTGCCTGCAGCCGGTCGCGTAAAATGCTGAGATCAGAGTTCGTTTGCCGCGCATCGGGATCGTCAACGATCCGCGCAGCCATCATGGAGCGGGCCTTTAGCACGGTTTTTGCCCGACGTCACCCTCCGGTGCATCAGGGCAGATCTGCAAAAAGACAGATGCCTCAACGCGAAAAGGCCGGATGAACCGGCCTTTTCGGAATTCTTGGAAGCCGAGTAGACTTACTTGCAGGTCTCGATCTGCTTCAGCGCGGCCGAGATGCCCGACAGAGAGTAGGAATACGAGGTCGGCGTGCCCTTGCGCGATTTGGCAGCGACGGACATCGCCTTGCCGCCCTTCATCGCTGCGACGAGCGCCGGCTCTTCGGCGGCGTTCTCCACCCAGGCGGAGTTGCCCTTGGTGAACATCACGAAGTCCTTGGCGTCGATCGTCACCGTCACCTTGGAATTTTCCTGCAACTGGTAGCCCATCATCGCCTGCGGTTCGTAGGAGATGTTCTGGCCGGGGCGCTGCGAGACGAGGAAGAAGATATCGCCATGGTCGACATTGGCCGGGCTCTTTTCCTTCGGCACCGACAGCACATAGCAGACCTTGCCGGCACCGGCCTGATAGGAATAGGCGCCCCAGGCGTTGAACTGCTGGATACGGGTCGGCGATTGTGCCGAAGCCACGCCGGCAAATGCCACGAGGAATGCGAGTGCGAGGTTAAGTTTTCTTACAAACATCTTGTCCTGCCGGTTTCTTGCTGCCAAAGCCCGATCAGCATCAGCCGGGCAACGCATGGTCACGATTTGATTTATTTTGACTTAATTCAGGTTACCAAACCGTCAACATTCCCTGAATTCACCGCGCATCCGCTTTAATACGGAACACATTACGACGCAAATCCTGCTCGGGTTTCAGGCTATGAAGCCGCGCCCGAACGCTGCAAGCTGTTTGATCACGGTTGTGCGAAAATCCAGAGAACGGACTGGCGAGACCTGCCGAATTCCGTCTGCCTTGCGCGCCTTGCTTGTTGAGCGGCTGCCCATCAGCCAAAGCGTGCCCGGCGCATGTTTATGTCACAAAGAATCAGGCAAGAGTTTGACCTTTGAAAAAAGCGCCGTACAGCTTGTACGATGCTGGAAAACAGGGCGTTGACGAGGTTGGGCAAGGTTCAGTCCGGCAGCTTGTCCTGCAACGCCTCATCCGCCCGAACATAGTGCTGTTCCTTGATCTGGCCGCTGATCGCGGCAAAAGCCGCCGTCAGCACGGCGATGTCGTCGGAGAAGCCGACCATGGCGAGAACGTCCGGAATGAAGTCCAGGGGCAGGACGAAATAGGCGAGCGCGCCGAGCAGGATGCCGCGGGTGCGCATCGGCGTCGTCGGGTCCATGGCGCAATAATAGGCGGCAACGAGGTCGCGGCTGAAGGGCACTTGCCGTATGGCGCGCTTCAGGGTCGGCCAGAAGCGGCGTTCGACCTTGCGGGCCTTCTGCTCCTGCTCGCTTTCCTCGCCAGGAAGCAAAATCTCGCCGATCTTGACGTCATCCATCTTGTTTGTCCCGTCTCTCATGGAAAATCATATGGTGAGCGGCGCGGCTATTTCAAATGGCTATTTGATATGATCAGGCATGCGCCCGGCCGCGGCGCGGTCCATCCGGGCGGCGAGCTTGAAGTCCAGTTCGGTCAGGCCGCCGGAATCATGGGTGGTCAGCGTCACGTCCACCTTGTTGTAGACATTGAACCATTCCGGATGATGGCCGAACTTCTCTGCCGCCAGAGCACATTCACTCATGAAGCCGAAGGCCTCGACGAAACTCTTGAAGCGGAAGGCTTTCCAGATCGACAGCCCGTCCTCCGAAAGCACCCAGCCCTCCATCTTGTGCAGGTTCTCGGCAATGGCGTCTGCGGTGAGCTTTTCCTGTTTCATGGCGGTCCCCTTTGTCGAATGGTTGTGAACATAGTCGTTTCACAACGCGGCAGGCCCGGATAGGTTCAACCTTTCTCCGGGCCTCTGGATAGCATGAAACCTGTCAGAATTCTCTTCGTCTGTCTCGGCAATATCTGCCGTTCGCCGCTGGCCGAAGGCATCCTGCGGCATCTTGCGCACGACTGTCCGATCGATGTGGATTCAGCCGGGACCGGCGGCTGGCATATAGGTGACCTGCCCGACCGCCGCTCGATCGCTGTTGCCCGGCGCCACGGCATCGATATTACCGGTCAACGTGGCCGCAGGATCGCTGCCGGCGATTTCGCGGCCTGCGACCTGATCCTTGCGATGGACCGCAGCAACCTCGCCACCCTGCGCGCGTTGGCGCCGCCGGGAGCGCAGGGGAAGCTGCATCTTTTTCTCGGCTATACGCTGGGCGTCGAGCGGGACGTGCCCGACCCCTATCATGAAGGCCCGGAAGGCTTCGAGGCCGTCTACCGGATGCTTTCCGAAGGATGCTTGTCGCTCATCGGCAAGCTGGAAGACAGCGGCTCGTAGAGCGGGAAGACCTCTTCGGTGATGTAGGGGCCACCGCCGATCGAATCGCGCGACGACAGAAGCACGAAGCGCGAGACGGTGAACGGGTTGGTGTAGAACCCGCCGCGGCCCGAGAGATAGCTGACGACATCCTCGACGCGCGAAGAGCGCAGGCGCCCGAGCGTCACATGCGGCGTGAACTTGCGCGGATCGGCGGGAAGACCGAGGCGCTGGCAGATGCGCTCGATCTCGGCCTGGAGGGCATAAAGCTCCGGCGGGTTGCTGACGCCGGCCCAGACCGAATGGGGTTTCTTTGATCCGAAAGCACCGGTGCCGGTCAGTTGCAGCTGGAATTCCGGACGTTCGATCCGGTCCAGCCGGTCGACGATCTCGTCCGCGGTGCGGTTGTCGACGTCGCCAATGAAGCGGAGTGTGATGTGGTAGTTCTCCACATCGATCCAACGGGCACCGGGAAGACCACCACGCAACAATGAAAGGCTCATCGCGGCATTACGCGGAATCTCGAGGGCGGTGAAAAGTCTCGGCATGACGAGCTCCCCGAATCTCTTGCAGATATCGACAGCGAATCACGCCTGACATCTGCACGCAATTACAATTTCGCACCTGCAATATTTATCCAACGACTTTAACAGTCATTGAACAAGCGTTTATTTTTCTTGTCTCCTGCCTCACCCCCCTGTTGAAAGCGTTTGCACGAAGCGTTCCGCAACCGGCAGGAAACGCTCGACCATGACGCCGATGCCGTCGCCGTTCGGATGCATGCCGTCCTCGATCTTGAGCTTTGCATCTTCCACGACACCATCGAGAAAGAACGGATAAAGTTCGGTGCCGTAGGTCTTTGCAAGCTCTGGATAGATCGGATTGAACCGGCCGGCATAGTCGCCACCCATGTTCGGCGGCGCCATCATGCCAACGAGCAGGACCGCGATGCCGCGCGATTTCAGCTTCTCGATCATGGCTATCAGGTTCTTGCGGCTTTCTTCGGGCGCGATGCCGCGCAGCGCATCGTTGGCGCCGAGTTCAAGGATGACGCCCTTGGTGCCATCCGGCACGGACCAGTCGATCCGCGCCAGCCCGCCCGAGGTCGTGTCGCCGGAAACCCCGGCATTGCTGATGGTTACGTCGTGACCCTTTTCGCGCAGGGCCTTTTCGAGACGGGCGGGAAAGGCATCTTCCGGCGGTAATTGGTAGCCCGCCATCAGGCTGTCGCCGAAGCCGACGAGGTTGAGGCTGGCCGCATGGCCCGGCAGCGCCGTCATCACAATCGCCGTGATTGCCAACAAAAATGTACAGAAACCTTTTATTCGCATGAATGCGCCCTTAAATCGGTAAAATCAGCCGTTCCGGCAATCTTCGTATTCCTACATATAGGGTAGTTTCCTTTGGCAAAAACCATGATCGACCTGAAAAATGCGGATCTGACTCTCGGCCAGGCCGCCGCCTCTGTTCATGTGCTGAAGGGCATGGACCTGATGATCGACGCCGGTGAATCGGTTGGCATCGTCGGCCCCTCGGGATCCGGCAAGTCGACGCTCTTGATGGTTCTGGCCGGGCTGGAGCGCCTCGACAGCGGTGAAATCACCATCGACGGTACGCCGCTGCATGGCTTGAGCGAAGACCGGGTGGCTGAATTCCGTGGCCGCAATATCGGCATCGTCTTCCAGTCGTTCCATCTGATCCCGAACATGACGGCGCTCGAAAACGTCGCCGTGCCGCTCGAGCTCGCCAATGTCCGCAATGCCTTCGAGATCGCCCGGCAGGAGCTCGTCTCCGTCGGCCTCGGCGAGCGCCTGTCGCATTATCCCGGCCAGCTTTCCGGCGGCGAGCAGCAGCGCGTGGCGATCGCCCGTGCCCTGGCGCCCGCTCCGAAACTGCTGATCGCAGACGAGCCGACCGGCAATCTCGATGCCGAAACCGGCAAACAGGTAGCCGATCTCATCTTCTCAAAACAGGCCGAACGCGACATGACGCTGGTGCTGGTGACCCACGACGCGTCGCTTGCCGCCCGCTGCTCGCGCCAGGTGCGCGTCCGCTCCGGCGAAATCGTCGTGGACATGGAGCATGAGCCACCAGTATCCGCATCGCTGTCCAAGGCCGTCTCCGCATGAGCGCCGCCGGCGGTTTTCGTCTCGGGCTCGCCTTTCGTCTGGCGCTGCGGGAAATGCGCGGCGGTCTGAAGGGGTTCTATATCTTCCTTGCCTGCGTCGCGCTCGGAACGGCGGCCATCGCCGGGGTCAATTCGCTGTCGCAGTCGATCACCGGCTCGATCGCCACCCAGGGCCGCGAGCTGCTCGCCGGCGATATCCGCTTCGAACTCAACAACCGTGTTGCGACGCCTGAGGAAAAGGCGTTCATCGATGACATGGGTACGGCCGCGGTGTCGGCCGATCTGCGATCCATGGCACGGCTTCCAGACGGCTCCAACCAGGCGCTGGTCGAGTTGAAGGCCGTCGATGGTGCCTATCCGCTCTACGGCAAGCTCGAAAGCGAACCGGCGGCACCACTCGCTGACATGCTGGCCGATCACGGTGGCGTCCATGGCGCATTGGCGGCCCCGCTGCTCTTGGAACGTCTCGGCATCAAGGTCGGCGATGAAATCCTGCTCGGCACGGCCCGCATCCGCATAGCCGGCACGATCGTCCGTGAGCCCGACGCCCTCTCGGACGGGTTCGGCTTTGCGCCGCGCCTGCTTTTGTCCGCCGATGCGCTTGCTGCATCGGGACTGGTGCAGACGGGAAGTCTGGTCGAGCATGTCTACAAGGTGAAGGTCGCTGATCCCTCCAGCGTGCCGGCGCTGCGCCGACAGGCGGAGGAAAAGTTTCCGCAGGCGGGGTGGTCGATCCGCACCAGCCAGAACGCGGCTCCGGCGTTGACGGCGAATATCACCCGTTTTTCGCAGTTTCTGACGCTGGTTGGTCTGACCGCTCTCATCGTCGGGGGCGTCGGCGTTGCCAATGCGGTCCGTTCCTATCTCGATTCCAAGCGCGGCGTCATCGCGACGTTCAAATGCGTCGGCGCTCCCGCCTCGATGGTCACGACCATCTATCTCATCCAGATCCTGCTGATCGCCCTGATCGGCATTGCCATCGGCCTCGTGGTCGGTGCGCTTATCCCCTTTGTGGCCGCGCAGTTCCTGGCCGGCATGCTGCCGGTCTCCACCGCGTTCCAGCTCTATCCGGCAGCGCTCGGCCTTGCCGCCGTCTTCGGCCTCCTGACCTCGCTTGCCTTTGCCATCCTGCCGCTTGGCCATGCCCGCGAGGTGCCGGCGACGGCGCTCTTCCGCGAACAGAGTTTTGAACGGTCGCGCCTGCCGTCCTGGCCCTATCTTGTTGCCGCCGGGATCTGCCTTGCGGCACTCGCTGGCCTTGCCATCCTGACGGCCTATGACCGCACCATTTCGCTGACCTTCCTCGGTGCCATCGCCTTCTCGTTCATCGTGCTGCGCGGTGTTGCCGTTCTCGTTGCCATGCTCGCCCGCCGGGCGCCGCGCGTCAGCTCGCCGGCGCTCAGGCTCGCCATCGGCAACATCCATCGCCCGGGCGCCTTGACGCCGTCGGTGGTGCTGTCGCTCGGTCTCGGGCTTGCGCTGCTCGTGACGCTGGCGCTGATCGACGGCAATCTGCGCCGCGAACTCACCGGCAACCTGCCGGAGCGGGCGCCGAATTTCTTCTTCGTCGATATTCAGAGCGCCGAGGTCGACGGTTTCCGCTCGCTGCTGCAGACGTCGCTGCCTGAGGGCAAGATCGTCGAAGTGCCGATGCTGCGCGGGCGTATCCTCGCCTTCAACGGGCAGGACGTCACCAAGATGACCGTGCCGCCCGGCGGACAATGGGTTCTGCGCGGCGACCGGGGCATCACCTACGCCAAGAACCGGCCGGAAAACTCGTCTGTGACCGAGGGAAGCTGGTGGGCACCGGATTACAGCGGCGAGCCGCTGGTGTCTTTCTCGGCGGAGGAAGCCGGCGAGCTTGGGCTGAAGATCGGCGACACCGTGACCGTCAATGTGCTTGGCCGCAACATCACCGCCCGGATCGCCAATTTCCGCACGGTCGAGTGGGAATCCCTGTCGATCAATTTCGTCATGGTGTTTTCGCCGAACACCTTTGCCGGGGCTCCGCATGCCTGGCTGGCAACGGTCATCGACCCGAATGCCACGGCTGCCGACGAGGCGCAGACGCTGAAGGCGGTGACCAATACCTATCCGACGATCACCAGCGTCCGCGTCAAGGATGCGCTCGACATCATCAACGTGCTCCTTGACCAGCTCGCAACCGCGATCCGCGCTGCCGCTGCCGTTGCGCTCGTTGCCTCGGTCCTGGTGCTGGCAGGGGCGCTTGCCGCCGGCAACCGGGCCCGTACCCATGATGCCGTCGTCCTGAAGACGCTCGGGGCGACGCGTTCGACGCTGATCCGCGCCTTCTGCTACGAATATGCCATGCTCGGGCTGTCGACGGCCATCTTCGCCCTCTTTGCCGGCGGCGTTGCGGCCTGGTTCGTGGTCAGCAGAATCATGACCCTGCCGTCCTCCTTCCTGCCCGATGTCGCCCTGGCCACCCTGGCGGTTGCCCTGGTCGTCACGGTCGGTTTCGGCCTTGCCGGCACGTGGCGGGTGCTCGGGCAAAAGGCTGCACCCGTTCTGCGGGAACTCTAGCGGGCAGTTAACGGTTAACGTTACGTCTGGAAAGCCGCCGAAAGCGGCTTTTTCAGCGATTCAAGGCCCTTGCGGTCTTGTGCAAGTCATATTTCAACATCATATTCAGCACAGGCATGCTGGAGCCCCGCAGCGGCGCCTGGGACGAGTGGCTGGCATCTTGAAAATGATGCGCCCTTGCGACCCGACACCGTAAACTAAACCGGGGCTTATATAGAGGAAACAATGGCTGATCTTAGAAACTACCAAACCCGGACGGCGCAGACTGGTGCGCAGGCGGGGGCCGTAATCGACGAAGGTCTGCGCACCTATATGCTCAAGGTGTACAACCTTATGGCCCTTGGTCTGGCGATCACCGGTATTGCCGCCTTCGCCGCCTTCCAATTCGCATTCGCTGACGGACAGCTGACCGCCTTCGGTCAGGCGATCTACGTGAGCCCGCTGAAGTGGGTCGTCATGCTCGCCCCGCTGGCGCTGGTGTTCTACATGAGCTTCCGCATCAATTCGATGAGCGTGTCCGCCGCGCAGACCACCTTCTGGGTCTATGCGGGTCTGATGGGTCTCTCGCTGTCGTCGATCTTCCTGATCTATACCGGCCAGAGCATCGTCCAGACGTTCTTCGTCACGGCGGCTTCGTTCGGTGGTCTGTCGCTCTACGGCTACACCACCAAGCGTGACCTGTCGGGCATGGGCTCGTTCCTGATCATGGGTCTGTTCGGCCTGATCATTGCCTCGATCGTCAACATCTTCCTCGGCTCGTCCGCCCTGGAATTTGCGATCTCGGTCATCGGCGTTCTGATCTTCGCAGGCCTCACCGCCTACGATACGCAGAAGATCAAGGAAATGTACTATGAAGCAGACAGTGCTGATGCCGCCGGCCGCAAGGCCATCATGGGCGCGCTGACGCTCTACCTCGACTTCATCAACCTGTTCCTGTTCATGCTGCGCTTCCTCGGAAACCGCGAATAGTCGGAATTGGCAAACATATGAAAAAGGCGGCTTCGGCCGCCTTTTTGTTGTTGTTCGGCTTTCGAAACCTGGAGCTTGCCTGATCGCTCCGCCCCGCTATGAAGGAATGGCAAAAATCTCCTTATCCAGCAGGCTCCCCATGTCCTTCACGCTCCGCGACGCCACCCCCTCCGATCTTCCCGCCATCACCGCAATCTACCGCGAGGCGGTGTTGAACGGCGTTGCCTCCTATGAGGTGACCCCGCCGGGCGAAGCGGAGATGGCGTCGCGGCTTTCAGCCATCGTCGGCAATGGCTATCCCTATATCGCGGCGGTCGATCCCGGCGGCCTTCTTCTCGGCTATGCCTATGCCTCGGCATTCCGGACACGGCCGGCCTATCGTTTCCTGGTTGAGGATTCGATCTACCTGGCGCCCGAGGCGCGGGGGCAGGGCGTCGGCAAGGCGTTGCTTGCCGAACTGATCAAGCGCTGCACGGCGCTCGGCTTCCGCCAGATGGTCGCCGTGATTGGCGGCGCACACCCGGCTTCCGTCGCGGTGCATCGCGCGGCCGGTTTCGAGCATGGCGGATTGATGAAGGGAACCGGCTTCAAGCACGGCCGCTGGCTCGACACGATCATCATGCAGCTGCCGCTCGGCGAGGGGCTGACGACCGATCCGGAGCCGGGCGTCTATCCGGATACATTGTATCGCGGCTGATTCAGGTCTCGATGACCTTGAGCATCTTGTTGAAGACTTTCAGGACCTGCTGCAGGTCATGGCCGCGCTTCAGGATCATGCCGTGCGTGTTGACGACGCTGTAGGCGCCTTGTTTCGCCGCCAGTTTCGGATTTTTCTCGATCCGGAAAAGCGGCATTTCGCCTGAGCGCTTGAACACCGAGAACACCGCCTTGTCGCGCAGATGGTCCAGCGCATAGTCGCGCCATTCGCCCTCGCCGACCATGCGGCCGTAGACGCGCAGGATCAGGTCCAGTTCCCGGCGATGGAAGGTGATGGGGGGCGGGTCCTGGCTGCTGCGGTATTCGTGCAGGTGGACAACCACATTGGAGCTTGGCTGCCTTTCGGATCGCGTCTCGCCTTGCGGCAAATCCGGCTGATCGGTCATCTGTACCCCGGCTTTTATTGTGACAGGACCGTTACAGTTTGCCTGACCTTTGCCGAAATGCAAGCCGCAAGCCGGGCCGCGTTGCCGAAGACTTTTTTCGGCGTGCCGCATTTCAGCCCAAACCGCGCCCCATTTCGAAACGACACTCGCGCTCGCCGGCATTGGGGAGGTCCTCCCGAGTGCTTGGCCTGCTTGCCCGTTCGAGGAGTTTTTTTCGAGCGGGCGCAGTGTTGGAGTGGTTGGCCATTCAGCGCCCCTCGGGCGCGGCCACTCCAAGCGCCATGTTTCCTGGCAGCGCCCGTTGTCAAGAAACATGGCCGGTTCGGTCCGGCATCTTCGAACCCTCAGCCCCAGCCCCTCGATGCTGCCGGGCCGAACCATAACATCAGGCCGTCAGTTGGCGGCCTTGGCCGACATCACGGTCGTGGCGCCAAGGATCGCGCCGGGTGTCTCGTTGTCCTTCATCTTCTGCAGGAGCACTGCGCAGCCGCTGTTTTCGCCTTCGTTGAGAACCGAGGCGGGCAGAACGAAGTTCGCCGGCTTGCCGTCCCACATGCCGATCGTCTGGATGTCGCGAACGGAGTGCCAGTAGGAGATTTTCTTGCCGCTGTTCTCGCCCTTGGTGACGTCCACCTGCTGCTCGCGGTTGAAATAGACGACGACGACATTGGCCTTGCCGTTGCCGGCACCGACCTTGATGTCGATCTCGTCGTTGCGCACGGCCGCCTCGACGGGAACATCCAGTCCCTGGCCCTTGCCATCCATCTCCGTCAGCCGCCGGTTGATGCCGGCGAGATCGGCGCCGTTGATATGGTCGCGTCCGTTGAGAACGGCTTGAGGGGTGTAGACGCCGCTGCGGCCAAGCATCTTGGCATAGGCATATTGCCGGGCTGTGTTGTCCTTGGTGGCGAGCGTGTCGGCCCAGCCGAGATAGTTCCAGTAATCGACGTGATAGGAAAGCGCCACGACCTTGCCGTCGTCGATCAGCCTTTTCAGCGCGGCATCCGCCGGCGGACAGGACGAGCAGCCCTGGCTGGTGAACAGTTCCACGACGCCTGCCGGGTCACCGGCCGCGGCAGGCAGCGCCATCAGGCCAAAGCCACAGGCGAGCATGAGGCGGCGAATGTTGCGTGGTCCAGACATCGATAGTTCCATTTCGGGGATGCGGAAGAGTTGCGGGGTAATCGGGTGCCTCTTCATACGCCGCTCCTCTTTCAACAGAAAGTCACGTTGGAGTGAGCCGCGTGGCATCGAAAGGTTCCGGCAAGGCGGGCACGAAAAAGCCGGGGCTTTGCAGCCCCGGCTCCGGTTTCCACCTGATCGGATCAGGCGGCGAGATCGCGCAGAACGGTCTGCAGGATGCCGCCATTGTTCATGTAGGTCACTTCATCCAGCGTATCGATGCGGCAGATGAGCGGAACTTCCTTCACCGTGCCGTCGCTGTAGGTGATGACCGCGACGCGCTTTTCACGCGGCTGGACATTGGCGAGATTGTCGATGGTGACAAGCTCGTCGCCCTTGAGACCCAGCGATTCCCAGGTCGTGCCTTCCTCGAAAACGAAGGGAGCGATGCCCATGCCGACGAGGTTGGAGCGGTGGATGCGCTCGAAGGACTGCGCCACCACGGCCTTGACGCCGAGAAGGTTGGTGCCCTTGGCCGCCCAGTCGCGCGACGAACCGTTGCCGTATTCGACACCGGCGAAGATGACGAGCGGAACGCCTTCTGCCTTGTACTGCATGGCGGCGTCGTAGATCGACATCTCTTCCTTCGAAGGATAGTGGATCGTGTAGCCGCCTTCCTTGCCGTTCGGTCCCATCATGTGGTTGCGGATGCGGATGTTGGCGAAGGTGCCGCGCATCATCACTTCATGGTTGCCACGGCGCGTGCCGTACTGGTTGAAGTCGGCAACGCCGACGCCATGGCCGATGAGGTAGGCACCGGCCGGGGATGCAGCCTTGATCGAACCAGCCGGCGAGATGTGGTCGGTGGTGATCTTGTCGCCGAACAGGCCAAGGACGCGGGCGCCCTTGATGTCGGAGATGCCCGAACCGGTCTTGCCCATGCCGACGAAGTAGGGCGGGTTCTGGACGTAGGTCGAATTGTCGTCCCAGGCATAGGTCTGGCCGGCCGGAACCTGAACCGCCTGCCAGTTGGCATCGCCCTTGAACACGTCGGCATATTTCGCCGCATAGAGCGCGCGGGTGACGTATTTCAGGATGTATTCCTGGATTTCCTGCGAAGTCGGCCAGATGTCCTTGAGGAACACCGGCTGACCGTCACTGCCTGTTCCGAGCGGCTCTGTCGTCAGGTCCTTCTGGACGGTGCCGGCGAGCGCGTAAGCCACGACCAGCGGCGGCGAGGCGAGGTAGTTCGCCTGGACGTCCGGCGAGATGCGGCCTTCGAAGTTGCGGTTGCCCGAGAGAACGCCCGACATAATCAGGCCCTTCTCGTTGATCGTCTTCGAGATCGGGGCCTGCAGCGGACCGGAATTGCCGATGCAGGTCGTGCAGCCGAAGCCGACGAGGTTGAAGCCGAGCTTGTCGAGATCGGCCTGAAGACCGGACTTCTCGAGATATTCGGCGACGACCTGGCTTCCGGGTGCAAGTGAGGTCTTGACCCACGGCGCAGACTTCAGACCCTTGGCAACGGCGTTGCGGGCCAGAAGACCGGCGGCGATCAGGACCGACGGGTTCGAGGTATTGGTGCAAGAGGTGATGGCGGCGATCGCCACATCGCCATGGCCGATGTCGTAGCCCATACCTTCTACAGGATAGCGGACATCGATCTGGCCTGGCTTCTTGTAGTCGTTCTCAAGCGAGCCAGCGAAGCCCGATGCGATGTTTTCCAGCGGGATGCGCCCTTCCGGACGCTTCGGGCCGGCCATGGCCGGGACGACCTGGCCGAGGTCGAGTTCCAGCGTGTCGGTGAAGACCAGGTCTGCACCGTCATTGTCGCGCCACATCCCTTGCGCCTTGGAATAGGCTTCGACCAGCGCAATGCGCTGTTCTTCGCGGCCGGACATGGTGAGGTAGTTGATGGTTTCCGAATCGACCGGGAAGAAGCCGCATGTCGCGCCATATTCCGGGCCCATGTTGCCGATCGTCGCGCGGTCGGCGAGCGTCATGTTGTCGAGGCCCGAGCCGAAGAATTCGACGAACTTGGAAACGACGCCCTTCTTGCGCAGCATCTGCACGACCATCAGCACGAGGTCGGTTGCGGTGACGCCTTCCTTGAGCTTGCCGGTCAGCTTGAAGCCGATGACTTCAGGCAGGAGCATGGAGACGGGCTGGCCGAGCATGGCTGCTTCCGCTTCGATGCCGCCAACGCCCCAGCCGAGGACGCCGAGACCATTGATCATGGTCGTGTGGCTGTCGGTGCCGACGCAGGTATCCGGATAGGCGGTGATTTCGCCGTCTTCTTCCTTGGTCCAGACCGTCTGGCCGAGATATTCGAGGTTGACCTGGTGACAGATACCGGTGCCGGGCGGGACCACGCGGAAATTCTTGAACGCCTGCTGACCCCATTTCAGGAAGCGGTAGCGCTCGCCGTTGCGCTCGTATTCGAGCTCGACGTTGCGGGCAAAAGCGGTCGGCGTGCCGAATTCGTCGACGATGACCGAGTGGTCGATGACGAGATCGACGGGAACCAGCGGGTTGATCTTTTCCGGGTCGCCGCCGAGCGAGACCATCGCGTCGCGCATTGCGGCCAGATCGACGACGGCGGGAACGCCGGTGAAGTCCTGCATCAGCACGCGCGCCGGGCGATAGGCGATCTCGTTTTCCTCGCGGCCCTTGTTGTTGAGCCATTCGGCAACAGCGAGGATGTTTTCCTTGGTGACCGAGCGGCCATCTTCGAAGCGGAGCAGGTTCTCAAGCAGAACCTTCATCGAATAGGGTAGCTTGGAAACGCCGGCGAGGCCGTTTTCTTCCGCCTTCGGCAGGCTGTAATAGACATAGTCTACGCCATTGACCGAAAGCGTCGAACGACAATTGAAGCTGTCTAGGGATTTGGACACTGGATACCCCGTTCCGTTTGATCGCCAAAACGTGACGCACGAACGCCCGAACGCATTTTAAGCGCGATATGGGATGCGGGTACGGCCATTTCCGCTGTCCGCACGTGGAAATCATTCCATGTTCGGCGCTAGGATGAAATTCACGCCGACCGCTGGCGTGTTGGGGCGGTTATAGATAATTTCTCCGGAACGTGCCAGACCATCCGTCCTCAATTTGAGACAATTTTTTTGCGCTGCGACGAACGTCGTAAAAGGAATGTGAATGCCGATCAGCCTCGTCGTCGAAGGCCTCAGTGCGAAACGCGGCGAGGACCTGATTTTCCACGACATTTCCTTTGTTCTTTCGGCCGGGCAAGCCCTTGTCGTCACGGGTCCGAACGGGTCGGGCAAGTCGACGCTGCTGCGTGTTCTGGCGGGGCTTCTGACGGCGGAATCCGGCAAGGTGAGGCTTGAGGGCGTCGTGTCGGAAATCGGCCATCCGCGCGAGCTCTGCCACTATCTCGGACACCGCAATGCAATGAAGCGCGAGCTTACCGTCGCGGAGAATCTCTCCTTCTGGAAATCCTTCATGGGTGATTCGGCTGGCGGCTCCGGAATCGGCATCGAGGCGGCCACCGAGGCGTTCGGCCTCGGCGGAATTTCGCACCTGCCGTTCGGATATCTGTCGGCCGGTCAGCAGCGGCGGATGGCGATGGCAAAGCTGCTAGTCGCCTACCGCCCGGTCTGGCTCCTCGACGAGCCGACGGCGGCGCTGGACGCGAAGGCGGACCGGCTGTTTGCAGGGCTGGTGGAGCGGCATCTTGGCGCCGGCGGCATCGTCGTTGCGGCGACGCACCAGCCGCTGGGGGTTGAGGCGCGGGAATTGCGGATGACGGGGTTTGCGGGTGCGGGGGAGTTGGTTTGAATAGTTGCTGTTTGACTAAGGCCCCTCCCCAACCCCTCCCCACAAGGGGGAGGGACTTCCGCGCCGAAATCCCTCGTTCAAATATCGGGGCTCTCGCGACAGGCGTGCTTTGTTCGGCAAGGTCGATACTCCGGGCTGGCCCCTCCCCCTTGTGGGGAGGGGTTGGGGAGGGGACTTTTTCTTCATGATCTCCCTCTTCTCCCGCGACCTCAAACTCGCCATGCGCGCCGGCGGCGGTGCCTTGATCGGCGTCTTGTTCTTCATGACGGTCGTCGCGGTGGTTCCGTTCGCCGTCGGTCCTGATCTCAACCTGCTTTCGCGCATCGGCCCCGCAATACTGTGGATCGGCGCGCTGCTCGCCTCCCTTCTTGGCCTTGATCGTCTTTTCCAGGCGGAGCGTGAGGACGGCTCGCTGGACCTGATGCTGATGCAGGAGACGCCGCTGGTGCTGACGGTGCTGGTGAAGTGCCTGGCGCACTGGACGGCGACCGGGCTGCCGCTGGTGATCGCCTCGCCGCTGCTCGGGCTTTTCATGAACATGAGCGAGATCGCGATCGGCGCGACGATGCTGACGCTGCTGGTGGGAACGCCGGCCATCACCTTCATCGGCGCGACGGGTGCCGCGGTCGCCGTAACGTTGCCGCGGGGCGGGCTGCTGGTGTCGATCCTCGTTCTTCCGCTCGCGATTCCCGTCCTGATCTTCGGGGTCAGCGCGGCCTATGCGGCGGTTGAGGATCCCGCCCCGTTTTTGCCGCCTTTGCTGATATTGGTGGCGATCACGCTGTTCTTCGCGGTCATCGGACCCTTGGCGGCGGCACTGGCGCTGCGGTCGTCGTCCGACTAGAGCAATTCCGCTCCTTTTGGTGGAAGGGCGGAAAAAATGCTCAAGAATTGAAAAAGTAGAGCGAGCTTTGCGCCTTCCTTGAACGCGTAGCGCTCTGACGCAAATGTGATCAGACGGTAATCATTGAAGAGAAAGCCCTTCGGCGTTAAAGAACCATGATGAGCGAAAACAGCCTGGCCATCCGCAAATTCAGCGACCTTGCCAATCCCACCCGGTTTCTTGGCCTGGCGGCGCTTGTGCTGCCGTGGCTGGCCGGGCTGACCGCGCTGTTCTTTGCCGTCGGGCTCTACCTCTCCTTCACCACGGAAGGCGATTACCAGCAAGGCGAGACAGTGCGCATCATGTATGTGCATGTGCCTTCCGCCTGGCTGTCCATGATGTGCTACACGGTGATGGCGATCTCGGCGCTCGGCACGCTGGTCTGGCGCCATCCGCTGGCAGATGTTTCCGCCCGGGCCGCAGCCCCCATTGGCGCGAGCTTCACCTTTCTGGCGCTCGTTACCGGTTCGCTCTGGGGCAAGCCGATGTGGGGCACCTGGTGGGTCTGGGATGCGCGGCTGACATCGGTCTTCGTGCTGTTCCTGATGTATTTGGGACTGATCGCGCTTAACCGGGCGATGGACGATCCGGGCAAGGCGGCCAAGGTCTCGGCCGTTTTGACCCTCGTCGGCTTCGTCAATATCCCGATCATCAAGTTTTCCGTCGAATGGTGGAACACACTGCATCAGCCGGCAAGCGTCTTGAGGCTTGGCGGTTCGGCGATCGATCCGGAATTCCTGCGGCCGCTGCTGGTGATGGCGGTTGCCTTCACGCTGCTGTTCTTCACACTGCACATCGCCGCGATGCGCAACGAGATCTGGCGCCGCCGGGTGACCTCGATGCGTCGCCAGGCGGCCCGTAGTGCCGGCCGGGAGGTGTGAGACGATGATGACCCATACCGCTTATGTCGCCGCCAGCTACGGCATCGCCGCCGTTACCGTGGTTGCCCTCATCCTCTGGGTCTGGGCTGACGGACGTGCCCGCCGCCGCGAACTGCAGGCGCTGGATCAGGCCGGCATCCGCCGCCGCTCGGCGCAGGCCGGAGACGCACAATGAGCGCTGAGACGCCAGTCGAGCCGCAGAACGCCCGCCCAGGCAAGCTGCGCATCGTCTTTGCAGTCCTGCCGCTGGTCATCTTCGCTGGCCTTGCCGCAATCTTCTGGAGCCAGCTCGATTCCGGCCGCGACATCAGCGAAATTCCCTCCGCGCTGATCGGCACCAAGGCGCCGTCCCTCGATATGCCGCCGCTCGAAGGCGCGACCTTCAAGGGCGCTGCCATGCCGGCACTGACCGACGCGGCCATCAAGGGCAAGTTGACGCTGGTCAATGTCTGGGCGTCGTGGTGCGTGCCCTGCCGCGAGGAAAATCCGATCATCCTGGAGCTTGCCAAGGACCCGCGCCTGACGGTGGTCGGCATCAACTACAAGGACCAGACCGACAATGCGCTGCGGTTCCTCGGCGAACTCGGCAATCCCTTTTCAGCGGTCGGCGTCGATCCGCGCGGCAAGGCGGCGATCGACTGGGGCGTCTATGGTATCCCGGAATCCTACCTCGTCGACGCGTCGGGGACCATCGTCTACAAGCGGGTCGGACCGTTCGATGATCGCAGCCTGAAGGACGGGCTCTTTCCGGCGATCGAGAAGGCTGTGGCGTCCCGTTAGATGAACCGGGTGAGATAAAGGGCAACACCCTACCAGGAGTTGGCGCCTATCTTTTCCTTCCCCCGAAAAACATCGACATGGTTCGGTGAGGTCAGGCGCCATGTTTCGCAAACTTCCTTTCCACCGTCCAGGTCCTTCCATGTCCGGCAGAACTTGTCGCCCTTGATCTTCCACGAACCGGAAATGTTTATGACGGTCCCGTCATCGGTCTTGGCGGAGCCGGTCCCTGCTCCATCCGCTGACAAATCGAGCGTACCGGAATAGCCCATGCCTTTCCCGCCGAGTTGGAGGGTCTTTCCGGACGCAAGAAGCGCCTTCAGATCAGCTTCCTTGAGCGCTTTGTCGGCTGCTTCGACGGGGGCCGTCATCGTTGAAAAAATCAGAACTACGAAGGGTACGGCGAAAGCATTGCGCATGGTATCTCCTTCTGAAAAGTATTTATCGGTCCTCAATTTTTTCTAAATTAGAATACGATAAAATACAGGAAGGAGCGGGCCCAATCAACACTTCTAAATTGCAACCTGCCAAGCCTTCACCGCTTCCAGCGGATAAACCAGCATCAGCACGTTCAAGGTCAGATTATCGCGGATCAGCCAGCCGGTGAAAATCTCGAAGAAGAGGGCGATGGCGACCGTCAGCGCGACCGGCGCGCGCCAGGCGAAAAAGAAGCCGAGCGCCATGAAGATCGTGTCCATCGCCGAGTTCAGGATACTGTCGCCGTAATAGTCGAGCGAGATCGTCGCGGTGCGGTAGCGATCGATGATGATGGGGGAATTTTCCAGGAGCTCCCAGCCGGATTCGATGAGGAGCGCCAAGAGCAGCTTTGCGGCGAGCGGCTTGCGGCGCAGCACGAGATGGGCAAGGCCGTAGAACAGGAAGCCGTGGATGATATGCGACGGCGTGTACCAGTCGGCCAGATGCTGCGAGTTGCCCGGACCGTTGGCCACGGGTTCGAACAGCTTGATATAGCCACATTCGCAAATCGGCGTGCGGCCCATCCAGTATTGAATGACGACCTGCAGGATCAGAACGGCGGCGCAGGCGAGAAGCCAGACGGTCTGGCGCTTGGTCCCATCCGATGTTTCTGCCACTGTCATTTGCCGGTCTCTTCCGGAGGTTGTTCAATCGAGTGTTTCATGATGATCGGCATCTGGAACATCGTGAAGATGAGGGTGATGGGCATGGTGCCCCAGACCTTGAAGGCCACCCAGAAGTCGTCGGCCGCCTTGGCGTCGGGCAGGTAATAGGCATTGGCGCCACGCCAGACGATCTCGTTCAGGACTGCGAGAAACAGGAAGAACACGCCCCAGCGCAGGGTGAGCTTGTGCCAGCCTTCGTCATCGAGCTGGAAGGCGGCGTTGAAGACATAGCCGAGCAGCGATTTTCCGAAGACGAGGCCGCCAAGCAGCACCACGCCGAACAGCGTGTTGATGATGGTCGGCTTCATCTTGAAGAACAGCTCGTCCTGCAGATAGATGCCAAGGCCGCCGAAGACGATCACGACGATGCCCGATATGAAGGGCATCATCGGCAGGTGGCCAAGCACGACCTTCGAGACGACGAGCGAAATCACCGTCGCCGCCATGAACAGGCCGCTCGCGATGAACAACGGCCCGCCGAGCGTCGACAGCACCGGGAAGGTCGCCGCCAACCATTCGCCGCGCAGGTTGGCGAAGAAGAACACCAGCAGCGGGCCGAGTTCCAGCGAGAGCTTGAGCATCGGGTGGTGCCGGTCGGCGGGGGTGGGCGTGGTGTCGCTTTCGAATTTCATGCGTCAGTCAAACCTGTTTGTTTCGCCTCGCCATGGGCGCTGCCTACGGCATATCTGTGGCATCAATGGGCAATTCCGGCAATCGCCTCGGCAAAATCCTTGGCCTCGAAGGGCTCGAGATCGTCCACGCCTTCGCCGACGCCGATGAAATAGACCGGCAGCTTGTGCTTCGCCGAGATGGCAACAAGGATACCGCCGCGCGCCGTGCCGTCGAGTTTGGTCATGATCAACCCGTTGACGCCGGCGACGTTGCGGAAGATCTCGACCTGGTTCAGCGCGTTCTGGCCGGTGGTCGCGTCGAGCGTCTGCAGCACGGTATGCGGCGCGTCGGGATCGAGCTTGCCGAGCACGCGGACGATCTTTTCCAGCTCCGCCATCAGTTCCGTGCGGTTCTGCAGTCGGCCCGCGGTGTCGATGATCAGCACGTCACTCTTCTTCAGCTTCGCCTGTTCGAAGGCCTCGTAGGCAAGGCCGGCGGCATCGGCGCCGAGCTTCGAGGAGACGATGTCGGATTTGGTGCGCTCCGCCCAGATCTTCAGCTGCTCGATAGCCGCTGCCCGGAACGTGTCGCCGGCGGCGAGCATGACCTTGAGGCCGGCGCCCGAAAGCTTGGCGGCGAGCTTGCCGATGGTCGTCGTCTTGCCGGTGCCGTTGACGCCGACGACGAGGATGACATGCGGCTTGTGGGAAAGATCAAGCTGCAGCGGCTTGGCGACGGGGGCGAGAACCTTGGTGATCTCGGCCGCCATGATGCGGGTTACGTCCTCGCCGGTCACGTCCTTGCCGTAGCGCTCGGAGGCCAGCGTGTCGGTGACGCGCAGTGCCGTCTCGACGCCGAGATCGGCTTGGATCAACAGGTCTTCGAGATCCTGTAGCGTCTCGTCGTCGAGCTTGCGCTTGGTGAAGAGGGCGGTGATCTGGCCCGTCAGTTGGGACGAGGTGCGGGCAAGACCCTGGCGCAGGCGCTGGAACCAGCTGAGTTTCTGCTTCGGGGCTTCCGGGGCAGGCTCTGCGGCGCGACCGGTGGCAAAGCCCTTGGGGAGGGCGATTTCCGCGGTCGTTTCGGGTTCCGCGTTTGCGGTGAGTTCGTTACCCCCCTCTGCCCTGTCGGGCATCTCCCCCTCAAGGGGGGAGATCGCTGGTGGTGCCTTTTCGCTTACGTAGCCGGCGTCCGAGAGTGTGGAAGGTTCACCCCCCTCTGTCGGTTGCACCGACATCTCCCCCACAGGGGGGGAGATTGGACTCGCGGAAAGCTCCTGCGTTTCATCAATCGCAGTCGGTTGTGGTGAAGGTGCGTCAGCCTCCGTCTGATCTCCCCCCTTGTGGGGGAGATGTCCCGAAGGGACAGAGGGGGGTGCCGCGTCGGTAACCTCGGACGCTTCGGCTTCCGCCTCCAGCAGCGACAGCGGGATCAGGCCAATATCGCCGATCTCTCCGGCGGCCGGCAGGAGGGCATGCGCCTCGTCCTCGTCTTCGGAGGAGGCGGCTTCCGCCCCAAACTCCGGTGCATCGGCGCTATCGGCAGACGGTCCGCCGGCCGTGTCCATCTCTTCCGCCAGCACCGGATCGGTGGCGACGGGCAGGTCCTCGGTGCGGGAACGCGGTTCCAGTTCGGATTCGATCGCCCGGGTTTCTTCAGGCGTGAAGGCCGATTCGGTGATCTCCAAAACCTCATCAGCCACAGGCGTGGTGGCGGGCCCGGCTTCAACCGGCTTGTCTTTGCCGAAGGTGAAGACCTTTTTGAGAAAGCTGAGCGCCATTGGGTATCCGTAAAAACTCAGGCCGCGTCCGCGACCATCAATTGCATGACTGAAGCGCGCAGCACTTCAGGTTCTTTTTTACGCACGCCGTCATCCCAAAACCGTTTCGCATTTTTAGGCGGCATGCATCAGATACTTGCCGTTGTGGCCGGTGATGACAGCCTGCACAATAGCGCGCGGCGTCAGCCCGGGGACGGCGACAAGCGTGAAATTTTCCGTATGCGCCAGGCCGTTGTTCTCGACGAGCAGGCTTTGCTGCGTTCCGATCATGCTGTCAAGATGGGCCTGATGCAGCCGAAGTCCAGTGGCGCGCAGCCGCGCGGCGCGTTCCTTCACCAGAGCCCGGTCGATCTGCGGCATGCGGGCGGCGGGCGTTCCCTCGCGCGGCGAATATGGAAAGACGTGCAGATGGGCGATATTGGCCTCCTCGGCCAGCCCCATCGCATTCGCAAACATCTCTTCGGTCTCGGTCGGGAAACCGGCGATCATATCGGCGCCAAAACTCGTTTCCGGGCGCAGGCGGCGCACATCCTTCATGAACGCCAGGGCATCGGCCCGGGAATGCCGGCGCTTCATGCGCTTCAGGATCATGTCGTCGCCATGCTGCAGCGACAGGTGCAGATGCGGCATGAAGCGCGGCTCGTCGGCGATCAGGTCGAGCAGATGGCTGTCCGCCTCGATGCTGTCGATCGAGGAGAGGCGCAGGCGCAGGATTTCGGGAACCTGCTTCAAGAGTGTCTTTGCAAGCAGGCCGAGCGTCGGGGTTCCGGGAAGGTCGGCACCGTAGCTCGTCGCATCGACGCCGGTCAGCACGATTTCGCGGTAGCCGCTCTCGGCCAGTTTTCGCGCCTGATCGACGACGGCGCCCATTGGGACGGAGCGGGAATTGCCGCGGCCATAGGGGATGATGCAGAAGGTGCAGCGGTGGTCGCAGCCGTTCTGGACTTGGATGAAGGCGCGCACATGGCCTTCGATCAGCTTGACCATCTGCGGCGCTGTCTCGCGGACGCTCATGATGTCGTTGACGCGGAGCTTTTCCTCGGCCGAGACGCCGAAATCGGGCAGCGACCGGTAGGAGGCGCTTTTCAGCTTTTCCTCATTACCGAGCACGGCATCGACCTCGGGCATCTCCGCAAAGGTCTGCTTTTCGGTCTGGGCGGCGCAGCCGGTGACGATGATGCGGGCATGCGGGTTTTCGCGCCGCGCGCGGCGGATCGCCTGGCGGGCCTGGCGCACCGCTTCGCCGGTGACGGCGCAGGTGTTGATGAGGATGGCGTTGTTCAGTCCAGCCTTCTCGGCTTCCGCCCGCATCACTTCGGATTCGTAGGTGTTGAGACGACAGCCGAAGGTTATGACGTCGACGCCGCTCAAAGTGCGGCGCTTCCCGCTTCCGGCTCTTCTTCGCGCGACCAGAGGCCGGTTGCCGGATCGACGGTGCCGGACCATTCCCATTCGGCAGGTCCGGTCATGACGACATGATCGTCACGCTCGCGCCATTCGATGGTGAGGACGCCGGGTGGCGTGGCGCTGGCGACTTTGATTGAGACGTTGCGGCCAGTCCGGCCCGTGCGCGCAGCCGAAACGGCGGCCGAGCAGGCGGCGGAACCGCAGGCCAACGTCAGGCCTGCGCCGCGCTCCCATGTGCGGGTGGTCAGCGAGGAGGGCGAGGTGACCTGCGCCAGTGTGATATTGGCGCGCTCGGGAAACATCGGATGGTTTTCGAGCAGCGGGCCGAAGCGTTCGAGATCGAACGACATGACGTCGCGATCGACCCAGAAGATCGCATGCGGATTGCCCATCGACATGACGGAGGGCGAATGCAGGATCGGATCGTCGATCGGACCGATCTGCAGTTCGATGCGGCTGGTGTCGAAAAATTCCTCCGACAGCGGGATCCTGTCCCACTCGAACACGGGCGTGCCCATGTCGACGGAGATCGTCCCATCAGCATGTTCCTGCGCATTCAGGATGCCGGCGACGGTCTGGAAGGTGAAGATCTTCTTGCCGGTCTCAGCCGAAAGCGCCTGGACGACGCAGCGCGTGCCGTTGCCGCAGGCCTGCGCCTTGGAGCCGTCGGAGTTGAGGATATCGATGAAGGCGTCGGTGCCATCGGCCTTCGGATCGTGGATCGCCATGATCTGGTCGAACCGGGTATCCGGATGGGCATTGAGCGCGATCGCGGCGTCCGGCGTCACCCTGTCCTTGCGGCCGCGCATGTCGACGACCAGGATCTTGTTGCCAAGTCCGTTCATCCTTGCGAATTCGACCGTTGTGTTCATGACGTCCATTTCCAGCGTTTGTTGGCGTGTATATGGCGGAAATGCGGGGAAATTACCAGTGGTGCATTACCCTCCCCTTGAGGGGGAGGGTCGGAGCGAAGCTCCGGGGTGGGGTGATCTGCGGCATATGCAATTGACCGTGGTGTTCGCGGTGGTCACCCCCACCCGCGACTGCGTCGCGACCTCCCCCCTCAAGTAGGAGGTGGAGCTCCCTCTTCTCGCCAGCGGGGAGAAGTGCCGAGCAGAGCGAGACGATGAGGGGGTGGTGCGGCAGACTCCAGAGGTGGTGGCTTCGCCCCCCTCATCCGGCCCTTCGGGCCACCTTCTCCCCGCTGGGAGAAGAGGCGGGGCAACGCTAACTTGCCGGCACGTCGAAAACCTCTCCCGCCCGCAGTGCCCGAAACCGCTCCGGCGCCACGCCCCGATCCTTCAGGGCCACTTCGAGCGCTTGCACCGGCTCCTCGATCCCCTCGTTCGTCAGCTGCACCGTCGCGAAATGGTGCCCGGCGACATAGGCGGCGTTGCAGAGCTGCATCCCCTTCACCGCCTCTTCCGGGTTCTGATGCTGGGCCTTCATGAACCAGCGCGGCTCGTAGGCGCCAATGGGCAGGTTGGCGAGGCGGAAGGGGCCGTGCTTTTCCGCCGCGGCCCTGTAGTTGATGCCGTCGTGGAAGCCGGTGTCGCCGATGTGGTAGATCTTTCCGGCCGGCGTGGTGATGACGAAGGCGGCCCAGAGGGCCATGCGGCGGTCGCGGGTGCCGCGGGCCGACCAGTGATGGCAAGGCTCGCAGTCGATGGTCACATCATCCCAGAAGGAAACCTGCTCGCCCCAATCCATGTCGGACATCTTGGCGTCGGGAATGGCGCGGTGGATGATCGTGTCGTTGCCAAGCGGGGTGATGATGTGGGGACCGTGCTCTTCATGCAGCTGCTTCAGGGTGGCGAGATCAAGATGGTCGTAGTGATTGTGGGTGACGAGCACGACGTCGATCGGCGGCAGGTCGTCGAAGGCGATACCAGGCTTCACCACGCGCTTCGGGCCGGCGAAGGAAAGTGGACTGGTGCGCGGCGACCAGACGGGATCGGTCAGGATATTGAGCCCGGCGACCTGGATCAGCAGCGTGGCGTGGCCGACCATGGTGATGCGCAGATCGTCGCCATCGACGCGATCATCGGGCTTTGCCGGGGGGAAGGGGCTCGGCGCCTGTTTCGGCCAGGCAATCCGGCCGCCGCCGAACTGCCAGCGCATCAGCTCTCGGAAACCAAGCGGGGCTTCGCCTTCGGGATTGAAGAAGAAAGTTCCGTCGAAATGGTCGGAGACGGGACCGTTGTAATAGGGGTTGCGTGGTTTCCTGGGCGGCAGCGTCTGTGTCATGAAGAACCGATCGGTGAAATCAAGGCCATGATCTGGTATGTTCGCGCGTGTTTTGTAAGGGCACATCGCCGGCATTGCCGCAAAATCGGCTGCAATCCTTGACTTTGCCGCCCATATCGTGTTTACCGCCCGCAATCTGCGACAAGAACGAAGACTTGTAGCCGCCGACCGGGACCCGTCAAAGGTATAAAGAGATCCCGGAGGTCAACACCCGACAGCGCGTTGCGCCCTCGGGTGCTTTTTGGCTTTGCGTCTTGTTTTCGTCAAGGAAAAGCACAACGTTTCGGCGCATACAAAAAGCTCGAAACGACAAGGATGAAGCGATGTTTGAAAGTCTCCAGGACCGCCTTGGGTCAATCCTGAATGGGTTGACCGGCCGTGGCGCGCTGTCGGAAGCCGATGTGTCGGCGGCCCTGCGCGAGGTTCGCCGTGCGCTCCTGGAAGCCGACGTCGCGCTTGAGGTCGTGCGCTCGTTCACCGACAAGGTGCGCGAAAAGGCTGTTGGCGCCGAAATCCTGAAGTCGATCAAGCCTGGCCAGATGGTCGTCAAGATCGTCCATGACGAGCTGATCAACATGCTCGGCTCCGAAGGCGTGCCGATCGATCTCAATGCGCCGGCGCCGGTCGTCATCATGATGGTCGGTCTGCAGGGCTCGGGCAAGACGACCACGACGGGCAAGATCGCCCTTCGCATGACGACGCGGGACAAGAAAAAGGTCCTGATGGCGTCGCTCGACACGCGCCGTCCGGCAGCGCAGGAGCAGCTTCGCCAGCTCGGCGCCCAGACCGGCGTCGATACGCTACCGATCATTGCCGGCCAGTCGCCGACCGATATCGCCGCGCGCGCCGTGCAGGCGGCCAAGCTCGGCGGCCATGACATCGTCATCCTCGATACCGCCGGCCGCACGCATATCGACGAGCCGCTGATGATCGAGATGGCCGAGATCAAGCGCCGCTCGAACCCGCATGAAATCCTGCTCGTCGCCGATGCGCTGACCGGTCAGGACGCCGTCAATCTTGCCCGCAATTTCGACGAGCGCGTCGGCATCACCGGCCTCGTCTTGACCCGCATGGACGGCGACGGTCGTGGCGGTGCGGCCCTTTCAATGCGCGCCGTTACCGGCAAGCCGATCAAGCTGATCGGTGTCGGCGAGAAGATGTCGGAGCTGGAAGAGTTCCATCCGCGCCGTGTCGCCGACCGTATCCTCGGCATGGGCGACATCGTCTCGCTGGTCGAGAAGGCTGCCGAGAACATCGATGCCGAGAAGGCGGCGGCCATGGCCGCCAAGATGAAGACCGGCAAGTTCGACCTGAACGACCTCGCCGACCAGCTGGGCCAGATGAAGAAGATGGGCGGCATGGGAGGCATCATGGGCATGATGCCCGGCATGTCCGGCATGAAGGACAAGATGGCCTCGGCCGGCCTCGACGACAGGCTGTTTGCCCGCCAGATCGCCATCATCCAGTCGATGACCAAGGCCGAGCGCGCCAATCCGGACATGCTCAAGCATTCGCGCAAGAAGCGCATCGCGGCCGGTTCCGGCACGGATGCCTCCGACATCAACAAGCTCCTGAAAATGCACCGCCAGATGGCCGACATGATGAAAATGATGGGCGGCAAGAAGGGCGGCGGCATGATGAAGCAGATGATGGGCGGCCTCGCCGGCAAGATGGGGCTCGGTGGAATGGGCGGTGGCATGGGCGGCATGCCCGACCTGTCGAAGATGGACCCCAAGCAGCTCGAAGCCTTGCAGAAGCAGGCCGAGGCGGCCGGTCTCGGCAAGGGCCTGCCCGGCGGCGGCGGATTGCCGGGTCTGGGTGGTGGCATGAAGCTGCCGGGTCTCGGTGGCGGATTCCCGGGGCTTCCCGGCCTGCCGAAGAAGAAGTGAGGACTGGACCCGTATGATTGATCCCGCAGTCAAACAGGAACTGTCGAGCTACCGCCAGTCGATCGACAATATCGACGCCGCGCTCGTTCACATGCTGGCCGAACGGTTTCGCTGCACCAAGGCGGTGGGCGTGCTGAAAGCCAAACACGATTTGCCGCCGGCGGACCCGGCGCGCGAGGAATACCAGATCGCCCGCCTTCGGCAGCTTGCCGAAGACGCACATCTGGATCCGGATTTCGCGGAGAAGTTCTTGAACTTCATCATCCACGAAGTCATCCGGCATCATGAAGCAATCGCTGCCGATCTCAAGGATTGATCCCGAAAGATCAACCCCGAGGAAAGCAGCTCAATAACCAAACAAAAAGGCCGCCAGAGGCGGTTGGATATCTCAAGGAGTACATGACATGGCACTGAAAATTCGTCTCGCCCGCGGTGGTTCCAAGAAGCGCCCGTTCTACCAGATCGTCGTTGCCGATGCCCGCTCGCCGCGCGATGGCCGTTTCCTCGAAAAGGTCGGCTCGTGGAACCCGATGCTGAAGAAGGACGACGCAAAGCGCGTTGAACTGAACAACGAGCGCATCCAGCATTGGCTGTCGAACGGCGCGCTGCCGACCGACCGCGTCCTGCGCTTCCTCAACGAAGCCGGCATCGCACAGCGCGAAGCCCGCTCCAACCCGACCAAGGGCCTGCCGGGCAAGAAGGCGCAGGAACGCGCCGCCGAAGCCAAGCAGAAGGCTGAAGACGCAGCCGCCGCTGCTGCCGAATAAGTCACGCGACAGTGTATTTTTAAAGACGGGCGGCGTTTTCATGCCGCCCGTTTTCGTTTATTCGAATGGCACAATCTGGAGATCGAGCCGGCGATGAGCAAACTGAACAACCCTGTCCTGATGGGAACGATCGGCGCGGCGCAGGGTCTGCGCGGCGAAGTGCGGGTGAAGTCGTTTGCGGCCGAGCCGGGAGCGATCGGTGACTATGGTCATCTCCATGCCGAGGACGGCCGCTCGTTCGAAGTTCTGGAAGTGCGCGAGGCGAAGAACGTTGTCATCGTGCGGTTTCGCGGCATCAATGACCGCAATGCCGCCGAGGCATTGAACGGCCTGGAACTCTACGTCGAGCGCGACAACCTGCCGGACGACGACCTCGACGACGACGAATTCTTCTATGCCGACCTCGAAGGGCTGGAAGCGCTCGATGCGGACGGCAAGAGCTACGGCACGGTTACAGGCGTCTTCGATTTTGGTGCGGGCGATCTTCTGGAACTCAAAGGCCCCGGCAAGCGGCCGGTGCTGATCCCCTTCACAGAATGGTCGGTGCTGGAAATCGACCTCGAGGCCGGCACCATGCTGGTGGATGCGCTTGCGGCCGGTCTTGCCGACGACAAGAATGAGGATCCGACCAGCCAGTTCAAGCCCAAGGCGAAGTGAGCCTTGTCCTTCCGCGCCACCATCCTGACGCTCTACCCGGACATGTTTCCGGGGCATCTTGGCCATTCGCTGTCCGGCAAGGCGCTGGAGCGCGGGCAATGGTCGCTCGATACCGTGCAGATCCGCGATTTCGCCGAGGACAAGCACCGTACCGTCGATGACACGCCGGCCGGCGGCGGTGCCGGCATGGTGCTGCGGGCCGACATTCTCGCAAAAGCGATCGACCATGCCTCGATGGGCGACGACCGTCCGCGGCTGTTGATGAGCCCGCGTGGCAAGCCGCTCACTCAAGGCCGCGTGCGCGAACTCGCCGCCGGCTCCGGCGCGATCATCGTCTGCGGCCGGTTCGAAGGTGTTGACCAGCGGGTGATCGACGGGCGTCAGCTCGAAGAGGTTTCGATCGGCGATTATATCCTGTCCGGCGGCGAGCCGGCGGCGCTGACGCTGCTCGATGCCATCGTGCGCATCCTGCCCGGCGTCATGGGCAACGATCTCTCCGGTGTTCACGAGAGCTTCGAGGGCGGATTGCTCGAGCATCCGCACTACACGCGGCCGCAGGTTTTCGAGGGCGTGGAAATCCCCCCCGTGCTCACGTCGGGCCATCACGGCGAGATCGAGAAATGGCGTCAGGCGGAGGCGCGACGGTTGACGGAAGAGCGTCGGCCGGATCTGCTGCGGAAATAGCTTCTGTCGTGATCCCGGAACCGCATCGCACCCATCAGCATGGCGATTTCCCTTCCAATCGCAGAAATGAACAGGTCCGCCTGCATCGAGTATCGACGTAGAGGCACCACTTCTGCTCGCCTCCGATTTGTGTTCTTCGGCGCTCAGCCTCAATTCACCTTCACCAGAGCAGGCGGCCAGTATGTGCCGTTCGCTACCCCATCGAGCGGACCGTAGAAGCGGAACGTCAGGCGATACTTCTGGCCCTTGGGTGTCGGGAGCCAGTTTCCGTCAGGCGCGTCGGCGGGCTTTTCAGCCGCGAAGTAGAGGGTAAGCGAGCCGTCGGACCCATATTGCGGATGGGTCTGATCGTTGAGTAGGAAGCGGTGCAACGGGTTGGGCAAAACCCGGAAGTTAGTGCTGTCGACGGCAATAACCGACCAGAAATACTTCGCGAAGCGGGACGGCAAGGCATCCTTCGGGAAGGTCAGCGTGTAGTTGTGATCGCCGTTGAGCTCAGCGCCGCTCGCATCGCTTGCACCGCGATAATAGAGCACCTCCGGTTTGATGTTCGCCCAGATGCCCCCATTGTTCACCAGCGTTCTGGTCAGGTAGTCCATGCCGTATTCACCGACGACGCTTGGTCGCGCCCATCCATTGTGAACCACGCCGTGGCCGATAATGGCTCCTGCCTTGGCAAGCTCGGGAAAGGCGTGCGATTTGATGATGCCGTCCACACGCTGGCGCTCGGCAGCGTTGTCCTTGATTGCGGCCGCGATCGAGCGGACCTGTGCCTGCAGCCCCTCGAGGCCGGCGTTCAGGTCCGGTTCGCTGTTGAAGGCCGCAGCGGCCGCCTCGAACGCCTCGGCGCCCGGCAACTGCCCGAGCTCGAAGATCGGGGTTTTCGGGATGACCGGCAGCGCCGGGCTGCCGGTCGTGCTGAATTTGAATTCATGCTGCAGGGCGATCGCCCGGTCCGGGTCGCCACCGAGCGCAACTCGCGCAAGCACGCGCGAATATTTCACGGGAAGATCAATGCGCAGGGTGTCGCCCGGAAGCTCCACCTTTGCACCGCGCAGGCACATGGCGAAATCGCCCGATGATCTCGACGGAAACAGCCGCTCGTTGATATTGGCAAGCGTCTCGCCCCAGCCGTTCAGGAATTGCACCGTGTAGTATCGGTCCTTGATCTCGGGAACGGTCACGATGGTGCAACTCGTCTCATCGACGGCGACCCATGCCTCGGAATAGGCAACGTCCAGGTTCGGGTTCGGCCAGTCGACGGCGCCAGGCTTTCGGTGGACGATCTCGTTCCATTTGAAGCCATCCTGAAAGTCGAGCTGTTGTTGTCGTGTCACCAGCAGGCGGCCGAGAAGATAGATGTAGGCCTGGCTTACCTCTTCATCACTTACCTGTTGCGCACGCACAGAAGTGCTGTCCAATGCCAGGCCAAAGGCGAGCAAAAGTGCGGCGGTGCAACTCAGTGCCTTCATGACGGCCTCCCTTGCCTTATGCAATGCGCATGCTGGCCCTACTCAAGGGAAATACAAGTACATTACAGTAACTTTACGGGAGGCAAAGGTGAAGATTGGCCGGTTTGCCGTACTCGGCACATCAAGCATTTTGGCCGAGGGATATGCCCTCCCCCGGCCATTGTGCTCTTACGGAACTCTGGAAAGCGCTGTTCAGTTGGTTGCGGCAGCTGCCTTCTCGATGAGGTCGGCGACGGCTTGCGGGTTCGACACATAGATCGCGTGGCTGCCGGGGACTTCGGCGACCGTGGCGCCGGCGCGCTTGGCCATCAGCCTCTGTGCTGCCGGCGGGATCATGCGGTCGTCGGCTGCAACCAGATAGTAGCTCGGCTTTACCTTCCAGGCGGGTTCGGTCACTGCACCGGTGAGGGCTTCAACGCCCCACGGAACCTGGGAGTCGGCCATGAAGGCGGCGATTTCGGGTTCGACGTCGGCTGCAAAGGATGCGGCGAATTTCGTCTTGTCGAGGAACAGGAAGCCGTCGACCGGGGGCAGGATCGGCGGGACCGCAGCACCTTCCGGTGGATTGGCGATCAGCGACGAGACCGACTCGCCCTTGTCGGGCGCAAAGGCGGCGATATAGACGACCGACTGGACCTTCTCGTTGGTGCCGGCTTCGCTGGCGACAACACCGCCATAGGAATGGCCGACGAGTACGACCGGGCCGTCAAGCTGATCGATGGCGCGCTTGGTGACGGCAACGTCATCGGCAAGCGAGGTGGTCGGGTTCTGGACGATGCTGACGGTGTAGCCATCCTTCTTCAGGATGTCGTAGACGCCCTTCCAACCAGCGCCGTCGACGAAGCCGCCATGGACGAGGACGACGTTCTTGACGGCAGCATTGTCCTGCGCCGATGCGGTGGAGGTGCCGGTGGCGGCCAGAACGATGGAGGCGGCGGCGGCAAGCAGTGCGTTCTTGATCATTTTGGTAACTCCCGTTGTTTGTTTCGCGATAATTGTTATCGCGATAATCATCTTATAGGCCACCATTCCCTGCCTGTCCACATTTTTATTATCGCAATAATCATTTTTGTGATAATGTGCTGAAAACGTTCGCAGATAATTTTGGAGACCAGTCATGACCGATGCCCCAACCCTGCCGCTCGACAGCCAATTGTGCTTCTCGATTTATTCTACCGCGATTGCCATCAACCGCGCGTACAAGCCCATGCTCGACGCACTCGGCGTCACCTATACGCAATACCTCGCGCTCAGCGCCCTGTGGGAACGCGATGGCCTGAGCATATCCGCCATTGCCGACCGGCTCGGCCTTGAGCCGAGCACGATCACGCCGGCAGTGAAGCGGCTGGAAGTTGCCGGTTTCCTGTCGAGGCGGCGAAGCATGGTGGACGAGCGCCTGGTCGAGGTGTTCCTGACGCAGAAAGGCATAGATCTTCACCCCAAGACCGGATGCCTCACCGATGCGCTGCTGCGCCGCTCCGGATTTACCATTCCGCAGATGATCGATCTGAATGAAAAGGTTCAATCGCTGAGGGACGGTCTGACGGCTGGCGGAGAACAGGTCAAAGTTCATCGATGAATTTACAACGGCAAAGGGCTGCTTTCCGCCTCGCGATCAACATAGGATCCGACTTGTTCAACGAGATTTTCGCGCCCGCGCTGCTTTCCAGGGGCGATGAGAACGTCATGCCGATGCGTGAAATGTCGACGTCCTATCTAAAAGGCGGAGATGGCAGGACAGTTCGAGAACGTTACAAAACGCAGATAAACTGATGTAAAAGCCGCCGCCGGCAAGCGCCTGACCGTGTCGGTCGGCGAATTCACCGGCGGCTGTTCATGTCGACCATAGCGATCGCACTCGATCGTGCGGCACTGGCGAGTGTCTCCGAAAGCTCCGGATCGCTAGTCGCCGTCGCCCGCGCCAGGATCAGCCCGCCGACGAGCTGGCTATAGATCGCTGCCGCCCTGCCCTCGTCGGCATCTTCGCCGAGATGCTTCCCAATCTCTTCGATGGCTGACCGCAGGCCCTTTGCAAAAGTGGCCTGCGCTTCGTCGCCCATTCTGCGGACGTCATGCGCGAGCCCGCTGACCGGGCAGCCGTGCTCGATATCGTCCCGATGTTCGGGCGAGAGGTAGAACTCGACCTGCCCTGTCACCGTGGAGCGATCATCACTTGAAGCGAGCTGCTTCTGCAGCGCCTGCAGCCCCGCGTCCATCGCCATGGCAACGACGTCGTTCAGGAGAGCATCCTTCGACGGGAAGTGGTTGTAGAAGCCGCCCTGGGTGAACCCTGCCCGTTTCATCAGCTCGGTCACGCCGACGGCGTCGGGGCCCCTCTCGCGGAACAATGCGTTCGCAGAGGTTAAAATCGCACCGCGATTCTTCAGTGCGTCGTCCTTCGAGATACCCACAGCCAGCCTCCGATCGATGCTCCATTATCACAATTACGATCATACTTGACAAGTCGAATTTTTACATTCACGATTATGATCGTAATTGTCATTGATCATCGAAGGAGAAATTGACGTGACCAAGCAGGCAGAGAACAAGGCGCTCGTGCTGAAGGCGTTCGACACATTGTTCAACAGGCGCGACTACGACGCTGCATGGGCGTTCTGGTCGCCAACCTACATCCAGCATAGCGCCCACATCGAACCGGGTCGCGAGGGCCTGTTCGATCTGGTCAAAACGATCCCGGACACATTGAAGTGGGAGCACCACCTCATTCTCGCCGAAGACGACTACGTCATCGTCCATGGCCGCTTCTCGGGCCATGGTCGCCCTGCCGCATGGGTGGCCGCCGACGTCGTCCGCATCGAGAACGGGAAGCTCGCCGAGCACTGGGACGTCCTCCAGGACGAAGCGACACGCGCCGAGTCCCAGAGCGGCCTGCCGATGTTCGGCGACAAGTTCCCGGAAGAGCTCGAGGCAGCCTGATGAGGGCGGAAAACCAGGGCGGGAGTGCCGCTGTCTGCGAAGTCGTGGCTCTTGGCCTTCTGGTGGCGACAACCCGCGAAGCCAGCCGCGCGCAAGCTGTTCAATCCTAAAAATCCAAGGAGACTTGAAATGAAACTAACAGGCAACACGATCTTCATTACTGGCGGCGGCTCCGGCATCGGCCGCGGTTTGGCTGAAGCGCTTCACAGGCGCGGCAACAAGGTCATCATCTCCGGCCGCAGGAAGCAGAACCTGCGGGAGACGCTCGACGCCAATCCCGGAATGGATTCGGTGGTTCTCGACGTGAACGATCCGCAGCAGGTGAAGCAGACGGTCGACGACCTTATCAGGAAATATCCGTCGCTGAACGTCGTCATCAACAATGCCGGCATCATGCTTGCCGACGTCGCTGAGGGCGAAATCAATGATGAGCTGCTGGTATCCACCGTCTCGACGAACTTGCTGGCTCCAATCCGCATCACCTCGGCTTTCGTCGACCACCTAAAGAAGCAGCCCGATGCGACGGTTGCCTATGTATCATCGGTGGTCGCCTTCGTTCCGCTGGCAATCACCGCGGTCTATTCGGCGACCAAGGCCGCGATCCATTCGTATGCTATGTCGCAGCGCTACAAGCTGCGTAACTCCTCGGTGGAAGTCCTCGAGATCGCACCGCCGTGGGTCCGCACCGACCTGATGAACAGCCGCGAGGAAGAGCGAGCGATGCCGCTCGACGACTTCATCGCCCAGACGATGAAGGCGCTCGAGACCGCGACGACAGAAGTGCTGGTCGAAGTTGCCAAACCGCAGCGGAACAATCCGGGACCGAAGGAGCATGGCTTCGTCAACCAGTTCAACGATATGTTTGTGGCCGCGCTCGAGAAATAGCCTCGCAGCAACGCCTTGCGGACGCGCCGTCGTTGCGCGTCCGCAAACTCCCCTGCGTTTGAGTGTCAACTATCCAAAATGGAGTCACTCGTTGACATCGCGCGCTTTTTCCAACGCGAATGGTATTATCGAGACAACCAAAATGCTGTCCGCCCGAGAAGATTTGAGGCACAGTTGTACACCCGATGGAGCGGGAGAGCCTCTTAGTTGAGGTCCTTCTCTACCACCGGCTCTTTTGCGTGTGTTGGAAAGGCACTGGAAGCGGTCGCTGAAACCGCAGCGATGGTGACCGGATAATTCCCTGGATGTGTCTGAAACTGGAGCAGGACGCACGTTTGCCGAATGAGCGAATCTCTCATTAAAATATCAGGCATGGGTCCTGTCGCCGCCAGCTTGGAGATCTGGGCAAGTTTGGCTTTGATCGCGGCGCTGGGATTTGTTCTCGGTTTCGCGATGAACCGTGCTTCGATCTGCACCGTCATTGCGACCAAGGAACTGGTATCGGAGAAGAGACCGGCACGTTTCATCGCGCTGATCGAATGCGCCGTCTGGGCGGCCCTCGTCTACGCACTCCTGGATACGGCGCCGATGATGAACAAAGGTTGGTCGCCACTCGGCTACCTGGTTCCCGCAGCCATTTTGCTGGGGATCGGCAACTACGTGAACGGCGCGTGCGTGTTCGGGTCCGTTGGGCATATCGGAAATGGCGAAATCGAATTCGCATTCACGTTTCTCGGCATCTATGCGGTCCTTTACATTGAATCTCTGTTTGGTCTGCCTTCGGATCAGCTGCCGATAGGTGCTCCGTCTTTTGAGGCGGCGCTTGTCGCTCTTGCGTTGCCAGCCATCGTGGCTCTGAGGTTCGGCGTGTCGCGCAAGTCCGAGTCAAATTTCCGGCGGCTGACGCTGGTGATGGCGGCGATCGGCATCACCTCTACGGTGCTGGCGGTTCTTGCGCCCGGGTTCTCGATCACTGCATCGGTCGGCCCGATCGCTTCGCTTCCTGTCGCGGGCGCCATGATTTCAGTCTGCATGTTCGGCGGCAGCCTTGTCTCCGCAAGACTGAGGAAGCACGGATTCATGCTGAAATGGCCGACAGTGCAGGCCATGGCCAAGAGATTGCTCGCGGGCACGCTCATGGGATTGGGTGCGGTGCTCATTCCCGGTGGGAACGACACGCTGCTGCTGATTGGTCTGCCCGCGGGGGCCTGGCAGGCGGCGCTCGCCTACGTGCTATTCGTTGCAACGCTTGCTGTACTCGTTGTCAAATTCGGTTCGAAGGCAAAATCCTGGTCGTGACGCAAGATTGTCTTTTTGACCGTTGCGTTCGCACGATGGCTAAAAAGGCTCTCTACGAGATGGCGATGATCTCAAGTTCTCGATCGTCCAGGCTCACGACATCCCCAACCGCTTTGCCCATCAGCAACCTTGCGACGGGAGATACGTAGGAAATAGATCCGGCCCTGGGATCAGCTTCGTCCTCTCCCACGATACGATATTTCTGCACCCGTTCATCGTCACGGCTGAAGGTGACCGTGCTTCCGAAGGCGACGGCGCCGGTCGACGTCGGGTCAGGAACAAGCTGTGCCGTGCGAAGTCTTTCCGCAAAGTAGTGCAGATCACGCAAGGGGCTTGCTGCTTGCCGGCGTCGTTCATTCACATCTTCGATTGTGCCCGCAGCATCGTATGCCTCGCGGGCTTGTTGAAGCTGCAATTCCAGAGCCTTCAATCCCGCTTGCGTAACAAGGTTCAAGTGGGGTGAAATCGGCCGGCCAGGCAGCAGGGTTTCCGAAGCCGTTTCGGCACTCTCTTCCTTGGTGAAGGCGACGCTCAATCTCAAGCTCCGTTTGGATGCGATGCGCTCTCAATAGTGCTTTGAGGCGAAAACCCGCTACTGGTCAGAACGTGCACGATGATAGACGAACTGGCAATATTGGCCCATCGGTGGCCGACGCCGATCAACGATCTCTTCCGGTGGTCACAGGCGCTTAGCACGGCTCGTCCCTAGGGTCGACCTTTGACTGCCCGATGCTCAGTGTCCGTTTTGCGTGCCGGAAGCCGACACGTCGACCCCCGCCGTCCACAAGGCGCAGGATCAAGCCGGGAAATGCCTGGAGCAATGTAGCCGGAGAGGCTTGCACGTGGACTTGCGGCGCGGCTGCAGCGTCGCCGCCTCCATCACCTTGTTGGAACGGCAACTGGCGCAATATGTCGTCAATGGTGATATATATGACATGAGCCAAAGGTCAGCAGCGTTAACGAATCGTCATGGATCTCAATTGAGGAGACGAGGAATGGGCGACAAATTGCATCCGCTGCTGGAGGAGGCTCTCGAAGCGCATGGCGGGCACAGCCGCTGGCGTAAGTTCAAGGGCATCTCCTCGACCATACGGACCGGTGGAAAGCTGTGGGAGCTGAAAGGTGCTCCTTTGATCCCTGTGCCGCGGCGTGCAACAAGCGAGTTCCTCCGCCAGTGGACCCAAGTTGCTCCTTTTGGAGAACCCGATTGGACGATGACCTGGACTCCTGGGCATATGGAGATCACCGCCGGCGATGGCTCGATTATCGCCGAGCGAAGCAACGGACGGGAGGCGTTCGATCGCAGCTTCGACGGACAATGGGACCCGCTGAACCTCGCCTACTTCAACGGTTATGCCATGTGGACGTACCATGCGACGCCGTTCATTTTCGGCGAGCCCGATTATGAAGCTCGCGACATTGCCCCGGTCGAGAACGAAGGTCAGACGCTTCGCGGCGTAGCGGTGCGGTTCCCCGCGAGCATACACAGCCACACGCGGGAACAGCGCTTCTACTTCGGCTCGGATGGACTGCTGCGCCGCCACGACTATACGGTTGACGTATGGGCGGACACGCCAGCGGCGCACTTCACGTCTGATTACGTCAACGTTGACGGGCTGAAGTACCCGACCCGCCGCAGCGTGTTCACGCTCAAACCGGATGGCGCTCTCGATCGCGATTTCAACGCCGTCACAATCGATCTGTCGGACTACGCGCTGTTTTGAGATGACGCTGCCGCGGTTACTGTCCGGTACAGCGCACCGGTCCGATCGAGATCAATGCAGCAGATCGCCCACGCTGGGCGTGGGGCCGTTGGTTTCGTCGTTGCATCCGATAGGCCACCTGGGCGGCCATGCCTCAACCCGTCACGAAATAATAGACCGCCAGCAATAGCCCGACGGCGACGACCAGGGCACGGATGATGGCCTGTGGTACGCGGCGGGCGAGCCAGACGCCGGCATAGCCGCCAAGCGCCCCGCCGGGGATCATGAAGGCGGCATGCAGCCAGCCGACGACATTGCCGCCGGCAAAGACGACGATGGCGACGGCGGCGATCACCATGGCGAGGAAATTCTTCAGCGCGTTGACACGGTGATAGTCGCCGCCCGTCGAGAGACCGAGCACGGCGAGCATCATGATGCCCATGCCGGCGCCGAAGAAGCCGCCATAGATGGCGGTGACAAACTGGCCGACGAGCCCGAGCGGGCCGACGGGCGTGCCGCCTTCCTTCGGATTCGGGCGCAGGAGCGGACCGAGCGCGAAGATCGCGGTGGCCGCAATCAGCAGCCAGGGGACCATTGCCCGGAAGGACGGATTGGAGAGGGACAGGAGGATCAGCGCGCCGGCAAGCCCGCCGATGAGCGAAAGGATGCCGAGGACGATCACCTCGCGGCGGTCGGCGATGATTTCGCGGCGATATGCCAATGCCGAAGTGACGTAGCCGGGAAACTGGACGATCGAGGAGGTGGCGTTGGCGACGATCGGCGGCAGGCCGGCGAGCGTCATGGCGCCGAAGGTGAGAAACGTACCGCCGCCAGCCACGGCATTGACCGCGCCGGACAGGAAGCCGGCGATAAACAGAAGACAGGCGATGGTTATGGACATGACGCTCCTCCAGCGGTAGAAATGCACATAACCCGAGGGTCAACCGGCGGCAAGTCGCGGAAATCGTCATCCGCCGGCATGCAGCCCGGAGAATTTTTGCCGCTTGGGGATGACAAGTGCCGGTGTTTGGTGTATTCGCCCGACCGGTTCGGGAAAAATCCCGCAGCTCGAAAACAAAGAATAGTGAATTCGCTCCTGTTTCTCCTTGCGAGGAACAAATCCTGGCGGCCCCTCGTTCGAGGTCTGGTCCAAGAGGCATGATCGAGCGCTCTGGCTGTTTCAGAAGAACGTGAGAAGGTTAGACCAATGAACATCATCCAGCAGTTGGAAGCCGAACAGGCCGCCAAGATCGAAGCCAAGCGCACCCTGCCTGAATTTTCCGCCGGCGACACCGTTCGCGTCAACGTCCGCGTGACGGAAGGTACCCGTACCCGTATCCAGGCCTATGAAGGCGTTTGCATCGGCCGTTCCGGCGGTGGCATCAACGAGAGCTTCACGGTTCGCAAGATTTCCTACGGCGAAGGCGTCGAGCGCGTATTCCCGGTTTATTCTCCGCTCGTCGAGAGCGTCGAGATCGTTCGCCGCGGTAAGGTCCGTCGCGCCAAGCTCTACTACCTGCGCGATCGTCGCGGCAAGTCGGCCCGTATCGTCGAAGACACCGGCGTTCGCGCCCGCAAGCTGAACGACGCCGAGCGCCAGGCCGTTGCCGACGAAAAGGCACGTCTGGAAGCTGAAAAGGTCGCAGCAGCACAGGCTCTGGCCGCCGAAAAGGCAGCAGCCGAAGCCGCAGCAGCGGAAGCTGCCGCCGCAAAGGCCGCTGAAGAAGCAGCCGCTGCAGCAGCAGCCGAGCCGGCAGCAGAATAAAGTTCGATCCTTCGGGATTGTCGAAAGGCGGCCTTCGGGCCGCCTTTTTCGTTTTGGGGTAGCTGGATCAACAGAACGCGCTTCGCTGTCGCAGACAGCCCGTACCGAGAACCTACTGGGCGCGCCGAGGCTCCAGGCGCCTGCATCGCCTTGGATTGCTAGTCACGCTTTGCTAGGCGGGCGGCTTGTCAATCTTCCTCCGGTTGTGACAGGCTCGGTGCTGGCCGCGCCGATGCGCGGCCCGGGGTGGCGCGGGGGCGCCTTTGAGGGGTTCTGATGACCGACTATTTAGAGACCAACCGCCTGAACTGGGACGACCGGGCGGAATTGCATGCGACGGATATGACGGGGCGTTACCCGATCGCCAGGGTGCTTTCCGGCGGCTCGTCGCTGCACGCGCTGGAGGCCGGCGAGATCGGCGATGTCACGGGCAAGGATATCGTTCACCTGCAATGCCATATCGGGCTCGACACGCTGAGCCTCAAGCATCTGGGTGCTTTAAGCGTTACCGGGCTCGATTTCTCGCCGAACGCGATTAGCGCGGCGCGCGATTTTGCCGGGCGGGCGGGGACGCAGGCGACGTTCGTCGAGGCATCGGTCTATGATGCGGTGGCGGTTCTGGAACGCCAGACCTATGACATGGTGTTCGTCACCTGGGGGGCGATCCACTGGCTGCCTGATATCAGGCGCTGGGCGCAGGTGGTCGCACGCCTGCTGCGGCCCGGCGGCCGGCTCTACCTGCTCGACGGGCATCCGCAGATGTTCCAGTACGAGGGCGTCGATGGCGGGCTTTCGCTTGCCTATGGCTGGCGCACGCCGGCCGATGCGCCGCTTTTGTTTGAAGAGGGCCACACCTATACCGGCGATCCGCGGCCGTTGACGCACAGGCGGATGTACGAGTGGTTCCATCCCTTGAGCGATATCGTCAATGCGCTGGTGCAGGCCGGACTGAGGCTCGATTTCCTCAACGAGCACGAGATCCTGACCTGGCGGCACTATCCGGGCATGATCGAGACCGGCGAGGACCAGTTTGAACTCGGGCCGGGACTGCCGCGCATTCCGCTGTCGTTTTCGATCGGGGCGAGGAGGCCTGCCTAGACCAATCACGGCCGGGTAGCAGGGTCCCAATGCTCGTCGGCTTTGCCGTCCTTGATCCGCCACGTGTCGAACCAGGTGGTGGTATAGGTCTTGGCCGGATCCTTCTCGTCCTTGATTTCGCGAACGTAGCCGACGGTGACGAGGTCGCCTTCGGCCGTTACGAAGGCGACGGGTGTCTTGATCTTGTCAGGGATCGGCGAAGGCTGGAGTTTTAGGACGTCCGTGAAATAGGCGACCACGCCGGCGCGGCCGGAGGCGGCATTGGGGTTGTGCTGGATGTAGCGCTCGGTCAGATAGTCGCCAGCCTTGTCCCAGTGATTGGCCTCGAGCAGATCGCGGATGATGCCGTAGACCACCTGCTTGTTGGCATGAAGCTTCGGGTCGGGGTTAGTGAAGAGCGCTTCGGCGTCTGCGGCCGCCACCACGGCCTCCTGTGCTCGGGCTGGCGGGGCCGAAAGTGCTGCGCCAGCCAGCGACATGGCGAGAACGGCGGATGCTATTGCGGCTTTCATTGTCTTTCCTTTTGTTCCAGCACAAAGCCTGACGATGAGCGGCAAGCAGACTTGTGCCGCCGTTTGAAAGGACGCTAGAGGTTGCGGTGCGACAAGAAAAGACGGCAGTTTTTTCGCCCATGGTGTTGAAAAGAGAACCAGGTGCCCTGCACGTCACCGCTTCATCGGCGATAGTGCCAGCGCCCGCCATCGAAACACTGCCACAAGGGGCGATCCCTTCTTGCTTTGGCTGGAGGTTTCGTGACAGTCTTGCCCGGCACAATTCAGGAGCCGACCATGTTTTCCCGCCGCACCGTTCTCGCCGGCTTGACCGCCCTTGTTCTTGCACCTTTGAGCGTTTCCGCCGCCGATCTGCCGGATCTCGCCGGTAAAACGGTGGTGGTCGTCACCGAGAATGCCTATCCGCCGCTGCAGTTCGTCGACCCGAAGTCGGGCAAGGCGATCGGCTGGGAATATGATGCGATGGAAGAGATTGCCAAGCGGCTGAATTTCAAGCTGGAAATCCAGAACACCAGCTGGGACGCGATGATCCAGTCGGTCTCGGACGGCCAGTACGATATCGGCATGACCGGCATCACCATCAAGGATGAGCGCAAGACGCAGGTGGATTTCTCCGATCCCTATATGCGCTCGCAGCAGTTCATGCTGGTGCGCGGCGATGAGGCCCGCTTTACCGACGGCAAGACGTTTGGCGCGTTTGCGGACGGGCTGGTCGGCGCCCAGCCGGGCACCTCGCCGTTCTACACGGCGATCTATGAAATCCTCGACGGCAACGAGCAGAATCCGCGGGTAAAGCTGTTCGAGACGTTCGGCGCGACGGTGCAGGCGCTCAAGGCCGGCGATGTCGACTTGGTGCTGACGGACAGCGTTGCGGCCAAGGGCTATGTCGATTCCGCAAACGGCGCCTTGAAGGTGATCGGCGGGCCGCTCGGCACGGAAGATTTCGGCTTCATCTTCAAGAAGGGATCGGATCTCGTCGCTCCGGTCAACGCCGCCATTGCGGCGCTCAAAGCCGACGGCACGCTCGACAAGCTGAACCAGAAGTGGTTCGTCGATTACAAGATGGGCGAATGATCGCCGCCCGATGACGCCTGCGCAGGACACATCTCAGAGGGGCGACTATCCCTGGTGGCTGGTCGCCCTTGCCGTTATCGCAGTCGTGCTTGCCGTGGTGATTGCGACAAACGGCATCTACGCCCAAGTCTTCGGCATCGTCTCGGCCGGCATCGGCATTACCGTTCTCGTCACTTTGCTGGGCTTCTTCTTTGCCACCGCGCTCGGTCTCGGCATCGCGCTGATGGCGCTGTCAGAGCGCGCAGCACTTCGCCAGATCGCCCGATTCTATACCGAGGTGATCCGCGGCATCCCGATCCTCGTGCTCCTGTTCTACATCGCCTTCGTCGGTGCGCCGGCGCTGGTGGCGCTGATCAATCTCATCCTGTCGCCGCTGATCTCTTCCGGCTCCATGGAGCCGATGCTGGTGCGCGACCTGTCGCTGATGTGGCGCGCGGTCATCGCACTCTCCATCGGCTATTCCGCCTTCATCGCCGAGGTGTTTCGCGCCGGCATCCTGTCGGTCGACAAGGGGCAGATCGAGGCGGCGAAGGCCTTGGGGCTATCGCGTTACCAGCGCTTCCGGCTGGTCGTCTTCCCGCAGGCGATCCGCGTCATCCTGCCGCCGCTCGGAAACGACTTCGTGGCGATGGTGAAGGATTCGTCCCTGGTCTCGGTGCTCGGCGTCGCCGATATCACCCAGATGGGCAAGATCTATGCGTCGGGTTCCTTCCGGTTCTTCGAGACCTATTCGATCGTGGCGTATATTTATCTGATCCTGACCATCGGGCTTTCGCTGGGGCTGAGGCGACTGGAGCAGCGGTTGCGGCGGGGAAATCGAGGGTAGGTGTAAAGACGTGCGCGAAGTCGGTTGCCTCGACTTCTTGGGTTCCGTTGTTGACGGGTATCAACTCCTCTCCGTCATCCTCGCCCTTGTGGCGGGGATCTAGCGACCCGACGTCCGTCGGGTCAAAAGAGTGATCAGCATCTGGACTGAAATCCTCTCGCCGCGCGGACGCGCGGCGGCTGGATCCCCGCCTCAAGGGCGAGGATGACGGAGAGGAGGATGCGTTTGTGGCCTACGGCCACATCCCTGCAGCAGTCTAATATCAGTTTGGCACCTCGCCTGTTAACGTCGCGATGATATTGCCGCTTATTCGCAAAACTGCTATATCCCGCCCATGGAATCCAAATTCGGATGTTACGAGCAGAAAATCGTCGTGCTGCAGGACCACAAGCGTCTGCCGGCACGGTTTTTTGCGTGCGTTTCCGGCGCCCTGAGCAGCCGACTTATCTGACCGTCGGGGCCTGACCCCGACCGGCCGCCGGCGCCTTTTGCCGGAATTTTCCTGACCTTCTTCTTCATAATGGATGCACAGCCATGAGCGCACCGCGTACTCTCTACGACAAGATCTGGGACGACCATCTGGTCGATCAACAGGACGACGGAACCTGTCTTCTCTACATCGACCGCCATCTCGTTCACGAAGTGACGAGCCCGCAGGCGTTCGAAGGCCTGCGCATGACGAACCGTCAGGTGCGGGCTCCGCAGAAGACCCTTGCCGTCGTCGATCATAACGTGCCGACCTCGCCCGATCGCCATCTCGGCATCAAGAACGAGGAAAGCCGCATCCAGGTGGAAGCGCTCGCCCAGAACGCGGCCGATTTCGGTGTCGAATATTATTCGGCCAGCGACAAGCGCCAGGGTATCGTCCATATCGTCGGGCCGGAACAGGGCTTTACCCTGCCGGGCATGACGATCGTCTGCGGCGACAGCCACACCTCGACGCATGGCGCCTTCGGCGCGCTCGCGCACGGCATCGGCACGTCCGAGGTCGAGCACGTGCTCGCCACCCAGACGCTGATCCAGAAGAAGGCGAAGAACATGCTGGTGCGGGTCGATGGCGTCCTGCCCGATCACGTCACCGCCAAGGACATCATCCTCGCCATCATCGGCGAGATCGGCACGGCCGGCGGTACCGGCCACGTCATCGAGTTTGCCGGTGAAGCCATCCGTGCGCTGTCGATGGAAGGCCGGATGACGGTCTGCAACATGACCATCGAAGGCGGCGCCCGCGCCGGCCTGATCGCGCCGGATGAAAAGACCTTCGAATATATCAAGGGCAAGCCGCGCGCGCCGAAGGGTGAAGATCTCGAAAAGGCGATCGCTTACTGGAAGACGCTGCAGACGGATGAGGGCGCGCATTATGACCGCGTCGTCGTGCTCGATGCCGCCGCCTTGCCGCCGATCGTCTCCTGGGGTTCCTCGCCGGAAGACGTCATTTCCGTCCAGGGCATCGTTCCCAACCCGGACGAAATCCAGGACGAGAACAAGCGCACCTCCAAGTGGCGCGCGCTCGACTATATGGGCCTGAAGCCGGGCACGAAGATCACCGATATCAACATTGACCGCGTCTTCATCGGCTCCTGCACCAATGGCCGCATCGAGGACCTGCGCGAAGTCGCCAAGGTCGTCGAAGGCCGCACTGTTGCGTCGACGGTATCTGCGATGATCGTTCCGGGCTCGGGGCTCGTCAAGGAACAGGCGGAAGCCGAGGGCCTCGACAAGATCTTCAAGGCTGCCGGTTTCGACTGGCGGGAGCCGGGCTGCTCCATGTGCCTTGCGATGAACGACGACCGCCTGAAGCCGGGCGAGCGCTGCGCCTCCACCTCCAACCGCAACTTCGAAGGCCGCCAGGGCTTCAAGGGCCGCACCCATCTGGTGTCGCCGGCGATGGCGGCAGCGGCAGCGGTATCGGGGCACTTCGTCGATATTCGCGACTGGAAGTAAGCCCTTTACCCTCCCCTTGAGGGGGAGGGTCGGACCGCAGGTCCGGGGTGGGGTGATCTGCGGCATATGCGGTCTGCATTGGAGTTCGCGGTTGTCACCCCCACCCGCAGCTTCGCTGCGACCTCCCCCCTCAAGGGGGAGGTAGGACCGGACGCCTGGCCAAAACCGGGATTCGATCCAGCCGCTTCAGTACGAAAATTCAGGCGGCAACAAAACAGCCGCGCGGCGTTGACGACCCCGACGGGTCAGGCCCGGACAGTGCCCACTGTGCGGCCGACGCTGTAACGCCATGCCGCCACTACGCTCAAGACGCCAGAAATCATCGGAATTGCAAATTCCGTGAAAATGAATTCACGGATCCCAGCCCAATAGACGAATTGGGAGATAAAAAAAGCGCTCTGAGCCAGAGAGATCGAAAGGCTGATTGCTATCAAAAGCCGAAGTGGTTTTGATAGCAATTTCCCATCGAATGCATAGAGACAAACAACGCCTGTGGCGACAAACGACAGGAGATAGTCTGTGATCAGCAGGAAATTGATTTCATCCAACTTGGCTGCGTTGTAGATTATCAGGGGCGTAACCAGCAATCGCAGAATTGCAAACAGTTTCCAACCCACGAATGCCCCCGAAAGTGTGCGCCACATCGCTCATGCCATAGCGTATGAGCACTCGTCCAGTGGCGGAGTGGAGCTGGCAGGGTTGAGGCAGCCGATACGCGGCCATCGCGGTGGGCGCTTTGGGGTGGGGGAGGTGAGATAGACACAATGAACGGGAACTCCATGATGCCGAAACGCCGCCTGATCCTTCTGCGCCATGCCAAATCCGCCTGGCCCGAGGGCGTCGCCGACGAGGAACGGCCGCTGGCGGAACGCGGCCGCAAGTCGGCACCGGCCATAGGCGCCTATATGGCGCACAAAAAGCTCATCCCCGATCTCGCCCTCGTCTCGCCTGCCCGCCGGGCGCAGGAAACTTGGGAACTCGTGCGCAAGGGCCTGTCGAAAAAGATCAAGGAGCGTGATGCGCCCGAAATCTACGAGGTAGCGGCGGGGCGCATTCTGGAGGTGATCCGGACGGTCAAGCCCGGCATCCGCACCTTGATGATGGTCGGGCACAATCCCGGCATGGAGGATCTGGCGTCACTGCTCGTCAAAGACGGCGATGCGGATGCCACCGGCCGGATGAAGGAAAAATTCCCGACAGCCAGCCTTGCCATCATCGACTTCGATATCGAAGGATGGGATGAAGTTGCTGCGGGCACTGGTTATCTGGAACGGTTCGTGACGCCTCGCTCGCTTGGGTGAGGTGGGCACCGACGGGCGACGGGTTGGTACTTCGCCCTCCTTCGCATCAGCGGTAGCAGATGTGTCTCCCGGAGGAGTGTTTCACGCAGAGATCATCCGAAAAATAGCCCAGATGTTGCAGTCCGCGTGACGTTCTTCCGGATGCAGCCTGCGGAGATCGCGCTGGATTTCCTTTGCCCTGTCATAGTCTGTCAGCAGCCCCTTGGTTGAAAGTTCCGCATTGTCGAAAACCTCAGGGAAGCCGCCGCAGTTGGTCAGCGCGCTGATACTGTGGTCCTGATCCAGCAGGTCATAGCCGACAAAACGAAAGCGATCGCCCAAGCCCTGCTGCACCGCCTCCAGCGTAGGATTGCGCAAAACGCCGAGGACATTGGCATTTTGCGCGGTACCCAGCTCTTTCATAAAGAAATCAAAGTTCGTGAAAAAGTTCAGCATACCGTCTTCCTTGACGATGTGATCCCAATAGCTGTCCTTAATTTCCTCAAGAACAAACGGGCAGATCATTCCGTCGAGCGTAACGACTTCGTCGAGTTGTGCGAGGCCCGACCAGGCAATGTAGTCGTCCCATCCCTGTCCTTCGGAGGGGCTAAACTTTTCGACAGCGATGTAGAGGGGTATTGGCAAGGATGCATCAGTTGTTGTTTGGACACCGCCAGTCATCGCGTCACCCTCACCACCGTCCCCCGCCGCATGAACCGCAACAGCCGCTTCATCGCCGGCAGGCTGACTGCCACGCAGCCCTCGGTCGGCTTGTAGCCCGGTTTGGCGAGGTGAAAGAAGATGGCCGAGCCGCCATATCGTTTCCGGGTGCGCAGGTTCCAGTCCATCACCAGGCAGATGTCATAGAGGCCGTCGTCGCGGCGCATTTTTTCGTGGCTTGGCTTGAAGGGGGCCGAGACGGGGCGGTTGTAGCTGGCGTGGCGCGGCTCGTCGCACCAGAGCAGGTTCCTGGGTGTGAAGCGGAGCGGCAGGGCGGTCGGCGGAGGCGTGACGCGGTCGTGGCGGATGTAGCCGCCGACGAGGCGCATGGCGGCGATCGGGGTGGCGCCGTCGCCTTCGCGCTTGCGCGAGGTCGTGCCCGACCTGCCGATTGCCGCCTCTTCGGTGCGGCCGGCGAAGGTGACGAGGGCTCTGGTGCGATTTCCGGGTTTGGGCCTGACGATGATGGTGCGGGCGGAATTTGCTACCCTGCGGGGTTTTCGTCGCATTTTGCTCACAGTTTTTTGCGTTGTCCGTGATCTGAAAGCGCAGCATAGCACTACACAATATGTAACAAGCGGGTGAAAAACTTCCGCTGCTTGTCAAAAGCACCGATTGGGTTAATTTCAACCGGAAGCAAGGAGGGATTTCAGCATGTCGACCCGCACCATTCTTCTCGTCGACGATGACAACGACCTGCGCGAAACGTTGGTCGAGCAGCTATCCCTCTACGAGGAGTTCACCATCCTGCAGGAAGCGACCGCCGCCAAGGGCATCCACACGGCGCGCGGACAGCAGATCGCCCTTCTCGTCATGGATGTCGGCCTGCCGGACATGGACGGCCGCGAGGCGGTTAAGCTTTTGCGCAAGGGCGGCTTCAAGCCGCCGATCATCATGCTGACGGGCCACGATACCGATAGCGACACAATCCTTGGGCTGGAAGCCGGCGCCAACGATTATGTGACGAAACCCTTCCGTTTTGCCGTTCTGCTTGCCCGCATCCGGGCGCAGTTGCGCCAGCACGAGCAGAGCGAGGACGCGACCTTCACCGTCGGCCCCTATACCTTCAAGCCGGGGCAGAAGCTGCTCACGCTGGAAAACGGCCAGAAGATCCGGCTCACGGAAAAGGAAGCGGCGATCATCCGCTATCTCTACCGTGCCGAGCAGAAGGTGGTGACCCGCGACGTGCTGCTCGAAGAGGTCTGGGGCTACAATTCCGGCGTCACGACCCATACGCTCGAAACCCATGTCTACCGGCTGCGCCAGAAAATCGAACGCGACCCTTCCAATGCGGAGATTTTGGTGACAGAGAATGGCGGTTACAAGATCGTTCCCTAAAGACACGGGACATGGCGTCATCCGGCATCGTGTCCGCTCCGAGGTTTTCCTTTGTCGCTGAATGACGACATCGCCCTTCTGTCCCTCGTGCCGCTGTTTGCGGATATCGACGACGACAAGTTGCGGCTGATCGCCTTCGGGGCCGAGCGCCGCAGGCTGACCCGCGGCCAGCAGCTCTTTCGCGAGGGCGCGCCCGCCGATTGTGCCTTTGCCATTGCCAGCGGCACGTTCAGCCTGACCCGCAATCTCGTCGACGGCAGTGCCGAGGTGGTCGACACGGTCGGCCGTGGCACGCTTCTCTCGGAGCTGGCGATGATCTCCTTCGTCGAGCGCAAGTTTACCGCCACCGCCGAGGAAGACAGCGAAGTGATCCGCATCAACCGGCCGCTGTTCCGCCGCATGCTGGAGGAGTATCCCGAAGTGGCCGTTCTGGTCGAAGCGCGGATCAAGGACAATCTCCAGACGATGATCCGTAACATGCAGAAGCTGGCGCCGCGGTTCGCTTAGACGTTTCTCCCAGGAGACAGTGTGTTTCGATGGTGCAGGCTCTGCAGCCGGGTCGCGCTCTTCCCTGCGTTGCGCTCCGTTCCCATCTATTCGGCAACGCATCGCCATCCTAAGGGTACAAGACAATGAAGAAAATCGGCTTCCTCTCCTTCGGGCACTGGAACCCATCGCCGCAATCGCAGACCCGTTCGGCCGGCGATACGCTTCTGCAATCGATCGATCTTGCGGTTGCAGCCGAAGAACTCGGCGCTGATGGCGCCTATTTCCGCGTCCATCATTTTGCCAGGCAGCTTGCATCGCCCTTTCCCCTTCTGGCTGCCGTCGGTGCCAGGACCAGGAAGATCGAGATCGGCACGGCGGTCATCGACATGCGCTACGAGAACCCGCTCTACATGGCCGAGGATGCCGGCAGCGCCGACCTGATTTCGAACGGACGCCTCCAGCTTGGCATCAGTCGCGGTTCTCCCGAGCAGGTGATCGACGGTTGGCGCTATTTCGGATTCGAGCCGCAGGAAGGCTCGACGGATGCGGATATGGGCCGCAAACACGCCGAAGTCCTGCTGGAGGTTCTCAAAGGCGAGGGTTTTGCCCAGCCGAATCCGCGCCCGATGTTTCCCAACCCGCCGGGACTGCTGCGCCTCGAGCCGCATTCGGAGGGTTTGCGCGACCGAATCTGGTGGGGTGCCAGCTCGAACGCCACGGCCATCTGGGCGGCGAAGCTTGGCATGAACCTGCAGAGTTCGACGCTGAAGAACGACGAAACGGGCGAGCCTTTCCACGTCCAGCAGGCGGCGCAGATCCGTGCCTACCGCGACGCATGGAAGGAAGCCGGCCATGCGCGCACGCCACGGGTGTCCGTCAGCCGCAGCATCTTCGCACTGGTTGACGATCGCGACCGCGCCTATTTCGGCTCCAGCAAGGAACAGGATTCGGTCGGCTATATCGACGACAATACCAGAGCGATCTTCGGCCGATCCTATGCCGCCGAGCCGGAGGTTCTGGTCAAGCAGTTGGCCGGGGACGAGGCGATCGCCGAGGCCGATACCCTGCTCCTGACGGTCCCGAACCAGTTGGGCGTCGAATACAACGCGCATGTCATCGAGGCGATCCTGAAGCATGTCGCACCAGCGCTCGGCTGGCGGTAAGGCCGGCTATCGACTTTGATCAGGTGCGACGCGGCGTTCGAGTAAAGCGCAGCGCCTGCTTCGTCTCACCATTCGTATTTCAACGAGCCCAGCACGGTTCTGCCCTGGCCATAGTAGCAATAGCTTTCGGTGCAGACGCGTTCGCGGCGGTCAGCAAGGTTGGTGGCGCTGACGGCGAGGCTCAAGCCGTCGAGCTGCGGCGCGCGCTTGCCGAAGTCGTAGGACAGGGAGGCGTCGAGATAGGCGGCACCCGGATTGCGATCGGTGTTTTCGTCCGAGGTGAAGGAGCCGCTCGTTACCCGGATGCCGGCGCCCAGCGCAAGGCCCGCAAGTTGAGTGTCTTCCGCGACGGCGTAGTTCACCCAGAGCGAGGTGGTGTGGCGCGGCGTGGTCGAGGGCGTGTTGCCGATCAGCGCCGTGTTCACATTGCCGGTGATCTCGGCGTGGCTGTAGGTATAGGCGGCGATCAGGCTGATGCCGTTGTCGAGTTCGGTGCGGCCTTCGAGCTCGAAGCCCTTGTAGGTGTTTTCGCCCGATGACTTGTAATAATAACCGAGCGGCAGCGTGCCGTCGGCGATGAATTGCGGCTTGCCGGATTCGACGAGCCGATAGGTTGCGGCCGTCAGCGAATAGTTTTCGCCCTCCGGCTGGTACTTGACGCCGACCTCGATCTGCTCGCCTTCCGTCGGATCGAGCACGGTGCCGTCAGCGGATTTCTGCGTCGAGGGAACGAAGGAGGTTCCGTAGCTGACATAAGGCGCGATGCCGTTGTCGAAGAGGTAGAGAAGACCGGCCTGGCCGGACAGCGCTCCATCGTCCTTCCGGTTCTGCGTACCGGCGTCCTTGTCCGTCTCCGTCTGGTCGACCCAGTCGTAGCGCAGGCCACCGACCGCCCGCCAATTGCCGAGTTCGGCCTGCTCCTGAGCATAGACACCGGTCTGGCGCAGATCGCGGCTGCTGAAATCCGAACGATCCGGCGTCGATGCGTTGGAAAGATTGGCCGGGGCGACGGAGCCGAAGCCGAGGCCGAAGTCGGAGGTGATCAAGGTGTAGTCGAGGCCCGCAAGCAGCGTATGGGAGACGGCGCCGGTGTCGAATTTCGCCTCGAGCTGGTTGTCGATCTGGTAGGCGCGCTCGGCGTCCGTGACCGCGGTGGTCGTATAGAGACGAGGCGGATCGCCAGGGACCACAGGGATAACCCTGCTCGACGTGTCGATATAGCGCGCCTCAAGATCGAGGTCGCTGGCGCGGGCGTTCTGCCGGAAGGTCAGACCGTTGTCGAATTCGTGGCTGAACTGATAGCCGACCTGATACTGCGTCACCTTCTGGTGGTCATAGTCGGGATCGCTGTAGCGCAGCAGTTCGCCGTCATGTTCGAACATGCGCGGGCTCGCATCGGTTTCGCCCTTCTGCGCGAGGCCGTAGATGGTGAGCGATGTCGCCTCATCCGGCTTCCAGGTGAAGGATGGCTGGAGCAGATAGCGGTCGTCGGCGATGTCGTAGTTGGTCTCGGCATCGCGGGCGAGGCCGACGACGCGGTAGAACATGCCGTCACCGGCCGGGCCGCCGAAATCGAAGGCTGCCTGCGCCCTGCCGATCGTGCCATATTGCAGCTCCACCTCACGGTGGGTTTCTTCCAGCGGCATCTTCGAGATGCGGTTGACGATGCCGGCGGCGCTGGCCCCGCCGTACATCACGGAAACCGGACCCTTGAGAATCTCGATGCGGTCGAGCGTATAGAGCTCGGTCGTGAAGGTGCCGTAGTTCATATAGGGCTGGCGCAGGCCGTCGCGGAAATCGCTGTCGGTGGTTGTCGAGATGCCGCGGATGTAGATCTGGTCGAAGCGCGGATCATAGCCGAAGGCGCCGGTCGTGACGCCTGCCGTGTAGCGCGTCGCCTGGATCATGTCTTGGACGCCGCGTTCTTCCAGTTCCTTGCGCGTGACGACGGAGACGGCGCGCGGCGTTTCGACCAATGGCGTATCGGTCTTCAGCGCCGAGATGTTGCGGGTCGGGACGACGGTGTCGTTGTCCTCGGCAATCGTCTCGGCGGCTCCGCCGGTGACGGTCAGCTTTTCAAGACGCGTGGCTTTTTCGGTCGTCTCCTGCGCCAATGCTGCGAGCGGCGACAGCGCTACGGCCACGAGGCCGAAAAGGACCGTCGAGCTTTTCCAGAGGTTTCGGGCGAATGGAAGGTCTGGTGCGAGCATGGTTCGGCCCCTGTTGCAAGGCGCACGAAAACCCTCCGGCCGTAGCCAGAGCAAAGCGCCAATCGTCAATGGAAACAGCGGCAGTCCTGCCGCTGGAGACGGTGTCCCCGCCGTCGGCACAAGGGATATGCGGTTTGAAATCGGTCTTCAAGTTAAATATGACTCAAAGAGTCATATTTTTGTTTCGCACTGAATCTGCAGGATAAGAGAGCGAAAATGCCCTCTACAAATCGAAATGCGCAATGACCGGCACATGGTCGGAAGGACGCTCCCAGCCGCGGGCTTCCTTGAGGATATCGACGCGGGTCAGAAGCGGGGAAAGGTCGGCGGAGGACCAGACGTGGTCGAGGCGGCGGCCCTTGTCGGCGGCTTCCCAGTCCTTGGCGCGGTAGCTCCACCAAGTGTAGAGCTTTTCGGGAGACGGTGCGTGCTGGCGCATCAGGTCGACCCAGGCGCCGCCGTTAAGGACAGCCGTCAGTCCTTCGGTTTCGATCGGCGTATGGCTGACGATCTTCAGGAGCTGCTTGTGCGACCAGACGTCGTGTTCCAGCGGCGCAATATTGAGGTCGCCGACGAGAATGGATGAAATACCGGCTTCGCTTTCGGCATGCAGCAGCTTCATCTCGTCGATGAAATCGAGTTTGTGGCCGAATTTCTGGTTGATCGTCCGGTCCGGCTCGTCGCCGCCGGCGGGGACATAGAAATTGTGCAGGCGGATTTTCTTGGCCGACTTTTCGAACACGACGGAGAGATGCCGCGCGTCGCCGACGCCGCAATAATCGCGCCGGTCGGTCAGTTCATGCAGCGGCAGGCGGGAAATGGTGGCGACGCCGTGATAGCCCTTCTGGCCGTGGATGGCGATGTGTTCGTAGCCGAGCGCCTTCAGCGGCTCAAAGGGGAACAGGTCGTTCGGAACCTTGGTTTCCTGCAGGCAGAGAATGTCCGGCGACCATGTTTTCAGCAGGTGCTCGACCAGCGGCATGCGCAGGCGCACCGAGTTGATGTTCCAGGTCGCGATCGACAATGCCATGCGGGAATTTCCTTGGACGTGGGTGGTTGATACGGACGCCCGTCCGCGTGCCATGTCATAAGGATTTTTTGCAGGCTTGGCCATTGGATTTGCTGTGCTATCCCTTGCGTTGTGTTCCCTTGCCGCGACAAGCGCGGCGCAGCTTTTCCCGGAAAGGTCCCCGCATGATCCGGCATCTCGGCCCCAATGATTTCGACATCTTCCGCCGCATCCGGCTAGAAGCCCTGCGCGCCGAGCCCGCCGTCTTTGCCAGCAGCCTCGAGGACTGGGAGGCGTTGCCGGACGCCGAATGGCGCCGCCGCCTGACCGCCAATGCCGTCTTCGTCGATTTTTACGAGGAGGAGCCGGTCGCCATCATGGGGCTCGTTCGGCAGGGCGCATCCAAGATGGCCCACCGCGCAACGGTCATCATGGTCTATGTCCGCAAGGACCGGCGCGGCGGTGGTCACGCAAAAGCACTGCTCGAGGCGTTGGTCCGCCATGCGCGCGAGGCCGGCATTCGGCAGCTGGAGCTTGCCGTCAGTGGCGAAAACCCGGCAGCCATCCGGTTCTACCGGCGCGAGGGCTTCGTCGAGGTCGGCCGCATAGAGGCCGGCACCATCCATGAGGGCCGGGAGATCGAGGAAATCCTGATGCTGCGCCGTATCGACGGCGAGGCGCCGCCTCGGTGATGGTGGCGGCACTCGACCTGCCCGGACCAATCCGGGCGGTTGCTTCAGACCGCGTTACTTCCCGCGGTTGTTGATGTCGTCATAGGGGATAGTGAAGACCTTGTTGTCCATCGGCACGCCGTTCTTGACGTTGAAGATCATCACCGAAGTGTCCTTCTTCTGAGCGTCGGTGATCGTCCACTGGCGCAGGTCGTAGGTCTTCGGGTCGAACATCAGCGTAATCGTCGCATCGCCGAAGACGCTGCGGTCGCCAAGCACGATGGTGATCAGGTCGGCCTCTTCCTTGACGTCGCGCACCATCTTGCCCGTCAGGTCGATATTGTCGGAGAGAAGCAGCTTCAGCGGCGTCTTCGATAGGGGATAGATGTCCCAGGTCTTCATTTTCTGGTTGCCGATGACAACCGACTTGCCGTCGGAGATCACGCGCATCGGCGACGGTGCCTCATAGTTGAAGCGGATCTTGCCGGGGCGGCTGATATAGAACTTGCCGCCGGTCTGCTCGCCGCGGGGACCGAACTGCACGAACTCGCCGCTCATGGTTTTGACAGACGCGAAATGATCGGCGATTTTCTGCGCGACGGCGGCCTGAGCATGGGCGGGTTCAGCGGGAACGCCGATAAAGGTCAGGGCGGTGAAAACGGCGAGAGCGCCGACGAAGGAGCGGCGTGACAGGGACGAAGATCCGGTTTCCTGTACGTGTCTGCCTGATTTTGCGGTTGTCATGGCATTCTCCTTCAATTCCAGTCTCATGTGGAGCGCAACTAGGGCGCCTTCAAGGCGTTCCAAGCGTCCCCCTTCAAATCCCCGTGAGGCCGCAGTGTCCTGCATCCGGTTGGCTCGACCGGACTGCTTGCGACTTTACCGGCCGGTGATGTCGCTTTCCGTCGGCACCAGGATCTCGCGCTTGCCGGCGTGGTTGGCGGCACCGATGATGCCTTCCTGTTCCATGCGCTCGATCAGCGAGGCGGCGCGGTTGTAGCCGATGCCGAGGCGGCGCTGGACGTAGGATGTCGAGGCTTTGCCGTCGCGCAGCACGATGGCGACCGCCTGGTCGTAAGGGTCGTCCGATTCCGACAGGTTTGACGTGCCGGCCGGACCGCCGCCGCCTTCGCCATCATCGTCGTCGTCCTCGGTGATCGCATCGAGATATTGCGGCGCGCCTTGCGTCTTCAGGTATTTGACGACGTCCTCGACTTCGGTGTCCGACACGAAGGGGCCGTGGACGCGCTGGATGCGGCCGCCACCGGCCATGTAGAGCATGTCGCCCATGCCGAGCAGCTGTTCGGCGCCCTGTTCACCAAGGATCGTGCGGCTGTCGATCTTGGAGGTGACCTGGAACGAGATGCGGGTCGGGAAGTTGGCCTTGATCGTGCCGGTGATGACGTCGACCGAGGGGCGCTGCGTCGCCATGATGACGTGGATGCCGGCGGCGCGGGCCATCTGCGCCAGGCGCTGGACCGCACCTTCGATGTCCTTGCCGGCGACCATCATCAGGTCGGCCATTTCGTCGATGATGACGACGATATAGGGCATTGGGGCCAGATCGAACTCTTCCGTCTCGTAGACGGCCTCGCCGGTCTGGCGGTCGAAGCCGGTCTGCACCGTGCGGCTGATCTGCTCGCCCTTGGCCAGCGCCTGTTCGACGCGGCTGTTGAAGCCGTCGATGTTGCGCACGCCGATCTTCGACATCTTCTTGTAGCGCTCTTCCATCTCGCGCACGGTCCATTTCAGCGCGACGACAGCCTTCTTCGGATCGGTGACGACGGGTGAGAGCAGGTGCGGAATACCGTCATAGACGGAGAGTTCGAGCATCTTCGGGTCGATCATGATCAGGCGGCACTGCTCCGGCTTCAGCCGGTAGAGGATCGACAGGATCATCGTGTTGATGGCGACCGATTTACCGGAGCCGGTGGTGCCGGCGACCAGCAGATGCGGCATCTTGGCGATGTCGACGATCACGGGTTCGCCGCCGATGGTCTTGCCGAGCGCCATGGCGAGCTTGGTCTTGCTGGTCTCGAAGTCGCGCGAGCCGATCAGTTCGCGGAGATAAACGGTTTCGCGGCGGTTGTTCGGCAGCTCGATGCCGATCGCGTTGCGGCCGGGTACGACAGCGACGCGGGCAGCGATCGCACTCATCGAGCGGGCGATATCATCGGCAAGGCCGATGACGCGGGACGACTTGATGCCGGGGGCGGGCTCCAGTTCATAGAGGGTGACGACGGGGCCGGGGCGGACATGGATGATCTCGCCCTTGACGCCGAAATCCTCCAGAACGCCTTCGAGCATGCGGGCATTCTGTTCCAGCGCATCGGCAGACAGCGTCGCATCGCGCACGACGTTCTTCGGTTCGGCGAGGAAGTGCAGCGGCGGCAGGATGAAATCGTCGTCGTCGGCCACGAAGGAGCTCTGCGCCTCGCGCTCGACGCGTTGACCTGTCTTTGGGCGCGGGGCGGCGGGAACGACGCGTGCGCTGGGCTGAGCCGGCGGCTGCTTGCGCGGAGCGGGTACCGGCGCCCAATCGGCGGCGGCATCGATATCGCCGTCATCGTCGTCTTCCGGCATGATGCCGTCCGGCCTGTGGCCGACGAGGTCATCATCATCGTCGATCGACATGGGCGGTGCGGCGACGACGCGGCGCTCGCTGCGGTCGAGCGAGGGTTCGACCCGCTCGGCGCGGGAAACGGCCTTCGGGCGCACCGGTTCGTTCAGCGTGCCGAATTCGTCGGTATTGAAGTCGTAGGGCTCGTCATAATGGCGCGATGCCGGCTTGCGGCGGCCGCTGAGGCCGAACAGGCGGCGCAAGCGCGCTTGCGCGGTGAAGCGCATATGGGTGAGCGCGCCGGCAAACACCATGATGATGCCTTCCGACTCGTCGTCTTCCATCTCGTCGCTGACGGTCCGCGCCTTGCTCGGTGCCGGCGCCGGCTCCGGGAGATCCTCCTCCGGATCGGCGACGCCGATCACGCCGGCGCTGTAGACCAGAAAATAGGCCGCCGGCAGGGCAAGCAGGGTGCCGAGCACCATGCCGAAGGTGCCGGACGGAAAGGCACCGGTGAAGAGCGCCGGGAAGCGCAGGATCATGTCGCCGAAGACACCGCCGAGACCGCTCGGCAGCGGCCAGGTTACAGGTGCCGGGATGCAGCCGAGTGCGGCCGACGCAAGCACCGAGCCGCCGAACCAGGAGGCGGCGCGCTTGACGATGCGATCGAATGGTTTGCTGAAGATCAGCACCAGCGCCCAGGCGACGACCGGCAGCAGCGCCACGACGCTGGCGATGCCGAAGAACTGCATGAAGATATCGGCGAAGGCTGCACCGGTGTAGCCGAGGATGTTGGTCGGGGCATTGGCCGTGGCAAAGGAGAAGCTCGGATCGGCGACATTCCAGGTCGAGAGCGCCGCGATCGCAAGACCAAGGGCGACGAACAGCGCAAAGCCTGCCAAAGCGGCAACCTGCCGCCAGACAAATGTGGAAAGCACAAACCGGTTGGAACGGTTGTCGTATACCGCCTGATTGCTTCTGCTCATGATGACCTGCTGCCCGTTCGTCTGCAAAGCGCACTGCGCACCTGCTTCGACGTTAAGCGGAGGAGGGTTAAAGCCTTATTAACCTTGACGCTTCGTTTACCGGAAAGCCGACTGCCGGGCCTGTTTTCCCCGGTAGGACCACAAAAAAAGCCCGGATACGAGATCCGGGCCAAATGCGGCTTCGCGAAACACGAAGCCGCGACGGGACTTGATATGGAGCCGGTTTTCCCGGCTCCATGGAACTTAGGAGTGGTAGGCTGCTTCGCCGTGCGAGGAGAGGTCGAGACCTTCGCGTTCGGCTTCGACCGGAACCCGCAGGCCGACGATCACATCGACGATCTTGTAGAGGATCGCCGAGCCGATGCCCGACCACAGAAGCGTGACGATGACGCCCTTGAACTGTGCCCAGACCTGCGTTGCTGTGCCGGCGTAGCTGGCGGCGAAATCGGCCGTCGAGTAGTCGACGATGCCTGCACCGCCGAGAGCCGGGTTGACGAAGACGCCGGTGAGCAGAGCACCGATGATGCCGCCGATGCAGTGAACGCCGAAGACGTCAGCGGTATCGTCATAACCGAACTTGTTCTTCACCGTGGAGACGAAGAAGTAGCAGACCGGGGAGACGATGAGGCCCATGACGATCGCGCCCATCGGGCCGACGAAACCGGCAGCCGGCGTGATGACCACGAGGCCGGCGACGGCGCCCGAAGCAGCGCCGAGCATCGAAGCCTTGCTGCGGGTGAAGGTTTCGACGATCGACCAGGAGACGATCGCGGCAGCCGTGGCAACGAAGGTGTTGATCATGGCGAGAACGGCGTAGGCATTGGCTTCGAGGTTGGAACCGGCGTTGAAGCCGAACCAGCCGACCCACAGAAGCGAGGCGCCGATCATCGTCATCGTCATCGAATGCGGAGCCATCATGTCCTTGCCGAAGCCGGTGCGCTTGCCGACCATGATGGCGCCTACCAGACCGGCGATACCGGCATTGATGTGGACGACGGTACCGCCTGCGAAGTCGATGGCGCCGAAGCCGAAGATCAGGCCGGTCGGGCCGTCATAGGCGCTCGGGCCGCCCCAGAACCAGACCATGTGGGCGATCGGGAAGTAGATGAAGGTGAGCCACAGGATGGTGAAGAGGATCACAGCGGAGAACTTGATGCGTTCTGCGAAGGCGCCGATGATCAGGCCGGGGGTGATGGCCGCAAAGGTCATCTGGAAGATGACGAAGACCAGTTCGGGAATGGCAACGCCCTTCGAGAAGCTTTCCGCCATGGTCGATACGTCGACGCCGGACAGGAAGATCTTCGAGAAACCGCCGATGAAGCTGTTCAGCGAGCCGCCATCGGTGAAGGCGAGCGAGTAGCCGTAGGTGACCCAGACGATCATCGCGACGGCGGCGATCATCATCACCTGCATCAGGACAGACAGCATGTTCTTGGTGCGCACGAGGCCGCCGTAGAACAGGGCGAGGCCCGGTACGGTCATGAGCAGCACGAGGATGGTGGACAGCATCATCCAGGTGGTGTCGCCCTTGTCGACGGTCATCGCCGGCGCTGCGGCAACGGCCGCTTCGGTGGCGGCAGGCGCTGCTTCCTGCGCAAAGGCAATGGCCGGAGCGAAGAAGGCTGCAGCTGCAGCGCCCACGCGTCCGAGAGAGGTGGAAAGTTTAATTGAGGACATTGACATATAGCTCCCTGAACGGCCGTGACTTACAGCGCTTCTGTGTCGGTTTCGCCGGTACGAATGCGCACGGCATGATCAATGGAATAGACGAAGATCTTGCCGTCACCGATCTGGCCGGTCTTGGCCGAGGTCGCGATCGCCTCGACGGCCTTGTCGACGATTTCGGAGGCGACGGCGATTTCGATTTTCAGCTTCGGCAGGAAGCTGACGGCATATTCTGTGCCGCGATAGATTTCCGTGTGTCCCTTCTGGCGCCCGTAACCCTTGACCTCGGTCACGGTCAGGCCCTGGATGCCGACAGCGGTCAGGGCTTCGCGAACCTCATCGAGCTTGAACGGCTTGATAATGGCCATCACAATTTTCATCTGGTTTCCCATCCTTGTTCATCTTCGGCTCGGGGCCGTCTCACCTTGGCGCCGAGCACAAATCCCCCAACGTCCGCCCACTACTATTCAAGGGGCGTGCCAGATTCGGGCAGAGGTGCTAACCTCATGAAAAGACATGGAAATGCCACATTTCGCCGGATGGGAGCGGCGAAATGTCAAAAAATCGTCAATTTAAACGATGAAAAAACAGGCAAAAATAAAAAAGTGACGCTTTTTTATTCAGATGCCTTTTTCCGGATCAGGCCTTCCTGGGCAACGGAGGCAATCAGCACGCCGGAACGGTCAAAAAGACTGCCGCGCGTCATGCCGCGCGCCCCGAAAGCACTCGGGCTGTCCTGCGTATAGAGCAGCCAGTCGTCCATGCGGCAGGGCCGGTGGAACCACATGGCATGGTCGAGGCTCGCCACCTGCAGGTCGCGGTCGAAGACCGAGGTTCCGTGGGCGTAGAGCGCGGTATCGAGCAGGGTCATGTCGGAGATATAGGCCAGCACGGCCGCCTGGATATGGCGCTCGTTCGGCACGGCGCCGACGGTCTTCACCCAGACGTCCTGCAGCGGTTCCAGCGTGTCGCGCGAAAAGTAGTGCTTGAGCGAGACCGGCCGGACTTCGATCGGCCTGGGGCGTTCCCAGTAGCGGCGGATCGCTTCGGGTGCGTTCGCCAGGAACTTCTCCTTGATGTCCTGTTCGCCCATCAGCGTTTCCGGAGCCGCCACGTCCGGCATGGTGATCTGGTGGTCGAAGCCTTCCTCGTCGAACTGGAAGGAGGCCGACAGCGAAAAGATCGCCTTGCCATGCTGGATGGCGACGACGCGCCGCGTTGCGAAACTCGAGCCGTCGCGGATGCGGTCGACATCGTAGATGATCGGCACAGCGGGATCGCCGGGGCGCATGAAATAGGCATGCAGCGAATGCACGTAGCGCCCTTCGCTGACGGTGCGCTGCGCCGCCACCAAAGCCTGGCCGATCACCTGTCCGCCGAAGACCCGCTGCCAGCCGACCTGCGGCGAGCGGCCGCGAAACAGGTTTTCCTCCAGTTTCTCCAGATCAAGGGTTTCAAGCAGGACGTCCATCGGGGCAGGGGTGGGGCGCGACATTTCGGCAATCTCCAGAGATAGGACGGCTCCAGCGGTAGGAAGGAGCACACCAATGATCTATATAGGAGGCAAGCAATGCTCAAGAGCGACAGGGAGAATGAGAGATGATCGATGTGCTGATTGCCGGCGGCGGTTATGTCGGGTTGTCGCTGGCCGTATCCATCAAAAAGGCTGCACCACACCTCGCCGTGACCCTGATCGACGGCGCGCCGGAAGGCGCCTGGCAGAAGGACGAGCGCGCCTCGGCAATCATCGCCGCCGCCGCGCAGATGCTCGATGTGCTCGGGATCTGGACCGAGATCGAGCCGGAGGCCGAGCCGATCAGGCGCATGGTGATCACCGATTCGAAGACCGCCGATCCGGTCCGCCCGGTGTTCCTCACCTTCGAGGACGAGACCATCGAGGGTCGGCCTTTCGCCCATATGGTGCCGAACACGGCGCTGGTCGGCGCGCTGCGCAAGGCGGCGGATGCGCTCGGCGTCGATATCCGGCAGTCGACCTCGGCTACGGATTTCAAGAGCGGCGATCATCTGGTCTCCGTCAACCTGGCAAATGGCGACGTGCTCGATGCGCGGCTGCTGGTTGCCTGCGACGGCGTGCGCTCGAAGCTGCGCGATGCCGCCGGCATCAATACCGTCGATTTCGACTATGGCCAGTCGGGCATCGTCACCACCGTCGAGCACGAGCGCCCGCATGAGGGCACGGCGGAGGAGCATTTCCTGCCGGCCGGCCCGTTTGCCACGCTGCCGTTGAAGAACAATCGTTCCTCGCTGGTCTGGACGGAGCGGACCCGCGATGCCGACCGGCTGATCGCCAGCGACGACCTGGTGTTCGAGGAGGAACTGGAGCGCCGTTTCGGCCACAAGCTCGGCACGCTGAAGGTGGTTGGGCGAAGGCAGGCCTTTCCGCTCGGCCTGACGCTGGCGCGCGATTTCGTGGCGCCGCGCTTCGCGCTTGCCGGTGACGCCGCCCACGGCATCCATCCGATTTCCGGCCAGGGCCTCAATCTCGGTTTCAAGGACGTGGCGGCGTTGGCCGAAACCGTCGTCGACGCGGACCGGCTCGGCCTCGACATCGGCTCGCTCGCCGTACTCGAGCGCTACCAGAGCTGGCGGCGTTTCGACACGTTCCGCATGGGCGTGACGACGGACGTGCTGAACCGGCTGTTTTCCAACGACATCACCCCGGTCCGGGCGCTGCGCGATTTTGGGCTGGGGATTGTCGACCGCATACCGTCGGTCAAATCGTTCTTCATCCGGCAGGCCTCGGGACTTGGCGGCCAGAGTGAGCCGAAATTGCTCGGTGGGCAGCCGATTTGACTGTCAGATCAGCCTGATGTTTTTCACCCGGTAGACGATGAGTTCCCACAGCCAGCCGGGAGCTCGGTCGACGATGGACGTAAAGCTCTCCCAAAGCTCGGCATAGGAAAGAAGCACGGCCAAGCCGAGCGCCACAGACCATGTGCAAGCGATTCTCAGGTTTTTGATGCTGAAGAATTCGTAGAAGCCGTCCTCATCATATTCTGTGCCGGCAACCATGTCCCAAAAGCCGTAATTGGTGCTGAACATGTCGTCGACGGCATGTTCACGCCAAAACAGGCCCCGGCCAGGGTTCAGACGGTCGGGTATGATGTTGAAGGATGACCGGAAAACGTGGACGGCAACGCCGAACAGGACAAGCGTAAAAACGGCGACGACAAGGTACCAGACGATCATGGCGCTCCCGGCGATGGCTTAAATATCACCGTAGCCTTTACCCAAAATTACTTTAGGGTCTGTAAAATCAGAGGAATCTCGCACCAATCGCTGCAGGATCAATCCTCGATCTTGCGCGCCTCGGAAATCAACATGATCGGGATGCCGTCGCGGATCGGATAGGCGAGCTTTGCCTTCTCCGAGACCAGTTCATTGTCGGCGGCATGATAGCTCAGCCGGCCCTTGGTCAGCGGGCAGACGAGAAGTTCGAGCAGTTTGGGGTCGACCCGGCTGGTTCTGTCTTCCATCGTTATCGCCCTATTGCAGCATGGTTTCGATATCGCCGAAATTGCGGGCGAGCACGATCTCGGTGATGGCGATCAGCGTTTCGGCGCGGGTCTTGAGGTCGGGGGCTTCCAGCAGCGCCTGCTTCTCCGCCGGACCATAGGGCGACATCATCGCCATGGAGTTGACCAGCGTGGCATTACTGGCGCGCTCGACGCTTTCCCAGTCCGCTTCCAGCTTGTTGGCGTCGAGATAGGCCTTGAAGGCGGCAAGCAGCGCTTCGCGATCGACCTGCGCCTCGTCGTCCGGGCCTGCGAGATCAGCCGCGAAAGGCGCGATGCGGAAATTGCGATAGCCCTTCGTCGTATGCTGCTCGTCGAACAGGCGGAAGCGGCAGATGCCGGTGAGCGAGGTCAGGTAGCGGCCGTCCTCCATCTCCGCGAAGGAGGTGATCCGGCCAATGCAGCCGACCTGGCAGAGCGCCTGGACATGCGCCTGGCCGGCTTCCTCGCGCGATTCGCCAAAGAAGGGCTGGATCATTCCGATCAGGCGGTTTCCGGCCAGAGCGTCGTCGAACATGGCGAGATAACGCGGTTCGAAGATGTTGAGCGGCAATTGTGAGCCGGGAAGCAGGAGCACACCCGTCAGCGGAAAAACCGGGAGCGTCTCCGGCAGGTCCTTCGGCCTCAGATAACGTGCATTTCCAACCTGCATGTCCGAACATACCCCGTCGCTGTCGCGCGTTCTTCTTGGCAATCACGGCGGCACCGCGTCGCTTATCGACAAGAAATGGTGCGCCCTGTGGAAATCTCAAGAGAGACTGTCACAAAGACGCGAAGGCGACGACGTTCAGGAGAACAGGATCGAGGACAATTTCCGCCGGGCCGACAGGGTCGCCGGGTCCATCGGGCCCCAGACGTCGAAGAACTGCAGCAGTTCGCGCCGTGCGCCGTCGTCCTCGAATGTCCGGTCGCGCTTCATCACCTTCAGGAGATGATCGGCCGCCGCCTCGCGGTCGCCCTCGACATTGCGGATCTTGGCGAGCTTGATGCGGGCGCCATGATCGTCGGGATTGTCGGCAAGCGACTGCTCCAGCGCATCGGGGTCGCCGAGCTTGCGGGCTTCCTCGATCTGGTCGAGTTTCTTCACGACCGCGATGATGCCTGCATCCTTGGCCAGCGCCTCGGAAAGATCGGACAGGACTTCACGCGCCTGCTCATGGTCGCCGGCGGCGATCATACAATTGGCAAGGCCGGCAAGCGCTGTCGCATTTTCAGGATCCGCCTGCAGCACGGCGCCGAAAAGCCCGCCGGCATTCTCGAGGTCGCCCTGGTCGAGCATCGTCTTTGCTTCCGCAAGCGCTGCCTCGATCTCGGCCGCCTGGTCATCGACCACGGGACCGGCGACCTTGTCGATGAACTGGCGGATCTGGCTTTCCGGCACCGCACCCATGAAGCCGTCGACCGGACGGCCGCCGGAAAAGGCGATGACTGCGGGGATCGACTGGATGCCGAGCTGGCCGGCGATCGAGGGATGATCGTCGATGTTCATCTTGACCAGCTTGACGCGCCCTTGCGCTTCGGTGACGACCTTTTCGATCACCGGCGTCAGCTGCTTGCAGGGACCGCACCAGGGCGCCCAGAAATCGACCAGGACCGGCTGGTGGCGTGAGGCTTCCAGAACGTCACGGGCAAAATTGGCGGTGGTCGTTTCCTTGATCAGGTCGGTGGCGGGTGCGGCCGCCGGGGTCGCTGCCGCGGTCTGCGCCGGTGCGCCGCCATAGCTTGCCGTCGCCGTCATCTGGTTGCCGTAGGAACCCGCATAGGGATTGTCGTTGCCGCTCATCGTGTCTCCTCGCGGACATCCTCGTCCGTCTGACTTTCTTGCGTCAAAGATCGTATGTCAGGACGTCACTTTCAAGACAAGCGGTTCGTGTCCCGTCGCCTCGATAAAGCGCAACAGGTCCTTCGAAGCGATCGACGTCGTTGCATCGTTCACCAGCGGATGGCAATTGACGATCTCGTCCTTCATCAGCTCCTCGTCGACGATGATCTTCACTTGTCTGTCCGTGTCGTTGATCACGCCGAAGGCGGTGACGGCGCCCGGAATGACGCCGAGATATTCCATCAGCTTCTCCGGCCGGCCGAAGGAAACCTTGCTGGCGCCGCCGATGAGCGTATGCACGGTCTTCAGGTCGACGGTCGCGTTCTCTTCGACCGTGAGCAGGAAATAGTTGTCCTTCTTGTCCTTCACGAACAGGTTCTTGGTGTGCCCGCCGGGGATCTCGTCGCGCAGGGCAACCGATTCGGCGACGGTAAAGACGGGCTCATGCCGCTTGGTCGTGTGCGCGATACCGAGGCTGTCCAGAAACGCGAACAAATCATCCTGTGTCTTCGGCTGCATTTCACTCATGACGGCTTCCTTCGCTCGAAAAAATGTCGGCTTCCCTTACGGCGAAGGGCAAACAAGCGCAATCATTCACAGGATGCAGGCTGCAAAACGCCTTGTTTTCAGGACCTTGCGACATTTCGCCAAAAATTTCTTCCACAAGTCGTCATTTCCCTGTTGCATTTGAAAAACGGCTGGGCCATATAGCGCCCGTCGCCGCAAGCAACAACGCAGCGACGCCACGGTCCACCGACTACCCCCGGACCGAGGTTGATGAGCGGGTGTAGCTCAGGGGTAGAGCACAACCTTGCCAAGGTTGGGGTCGGGCGTTCGAATCGCCTCACCCGCTCCATTTTCTTCAGAGACCTTCAAAGCCTCGGGTTACGCGACGACGAAATCGTAGCGGCCGAATTTTCCGTCGCTCGTCGCGCTGATGTCGAGCAGCAAGGATGCGTTGAATATCCGGTCGCGTTCATTGAGCGGCTCGCCGGGAAAATAGAGCTGCGTCGTCAGCACGCTTCCGCCGGGCCGTTGGACTTTCAGGTGATAATGCCGGGTGCGACCGGTATATAGCCCCGGAACGATCGTCTCGAACCACCATTTGCCTTCACCATCGGTGAATTGATGTCCGCGGAGTTTGTAGCCGCTATTGTCGTAGGTGCCGCTCTCATCGGCATGCCATAACTCGATCAACGCTTTTGCCACGGGCTGGCAGTCCTCGGTCAGCACGTAACCGGCAAGCGTCATCCTTTCACCGCCGGGTGTATCGCTCGCGAAGTCCTGCTTTTCGGGGCTCTCCGGGGTAAAATAGGGGCCTTCGGTCTGCGCTGGCGTCAGATCGTCGTCATCATCGCACGTGGGCGTCAGAGACAGTTGCGCAGGAGCGCCGGCGGCGCGGCCGAGTCTCGGCAGCACAATCGGCGTGGCAACGAAGCCGATAAGGAAATGTCGCCGGGTGGGCATGGCGCTGTATCTCCCGAACATGGAAAATGAAATCCTTGCGGCTCCATAGGGCGGAAGTGAGGCGGGACGCGCGCACTTGCTTTCTCCTGCCAGGCCATCCTGCGTCGCCGGCGCTTGTTTAATCTCCGCCAGTCAAAAAAGTCATCTTGCAGGGTGTTCTCGCGGGGCGTCGGTCGCGCGCTGTTCCCGTGCCTCCAGCAGCATCGGCTCGATTGCCCGGCGCTCGTGCAATTTTGCGCGCAAATCTTTCGCAATTTCGCGCAAGCCGACGCTTCCGCCCCGCCCCAAGCCTGCAATGACGAGATCGGCGGCAATCCATGGGTGCTTGCGAACGAGCCGCAGGATGATGTGAGCGACGGCTGCGGCGGCTGCGCGGTCGGCGATGGAGGCACCGAAGCGCTTTTCGAGAAAGCGCTCCAGCCGTCTTTGCTTTATCGGGCGCGGCGCCGGCCTCAATGAACGGCGGCGCCCCGGCGAGGGCCCTTGTTTGTGTCCTTGCGCACTTTCGCTTGCTTGCGCACTTTTTTTGGCAAGGCCGAATGGGCTGCGTCCCTGACCACTTCCGTGGCCGCATGGGCCGCATTGCGGATGGCTTCACCGGCAAGGCCCATGGCCCTGGCTCCCTTCCGCGCGCCCTTCTTGGTCGCGTCACCTATTTCCTCCCGTTCGCTGACGAGAACGGCGGCTGCTGCTCCTGCGCCCGCCGTCAGAGCATTGGCAAGCACGTCGCGGCCGATATCGCTGGCCAGCAGCGACCTGATCATGGACGATTTACGGATGGTCTTCGGCACCTTGTAGCCAGCGACCTTCTTCGGAATCCTGTTCTTTGCCATGTCGGTTCTCCTTCCTGGCAGTGAACGCAGCAGACCCGCTGGCTGTTCCCGAATATCTTTAGCCGGCAGCCGAATTTTGCGGAAAAATCGCCGCCTGGAAGCTCTGAATTTGCAGATGTTTGGTGGCGCCGGGCGACCGGCTATATGGCGGTTTTTCCGATCAGCCCCGCCCCACATAGGGCATCTTCGTTGCCATGACCGTCATCGTCAGAACGTTGGCGTCGAGCGGCAGGCCGGCCATGTAGACGACGGCGTCGGCGACGAGTTTTGCCGGGATGGTCGGCTCGCTCGCGGTTTCACCATTGGCCTGGAGCACGCCGCCGCTCATCTTCGCCGTCATTTCGGTCGAGGCGTTGCCGATGTCGATCTGGCCGCAGGCGATGTCGAAGGGCCGGCCGTCGAGCGCGGTGGATTTGGTGAGGCCAGAGATGGCATGCTTGGTCGCCGTGTAGGGCGCCGAGAGCGGCCGCGGCGTCGAAGCGGAGATCGAGCCGTTGTTGATGATGCGGCCGCCCTTGGGCGTCTGTGCCTTCATCAGCTTCATCGCCTGCTGGGTGCACAGGAACGCGCCGGTGAGATTGGCAGCGACGATAGCATTCCACTGTTCGAAGGTGATGTCTTCCATCGGCACGGCGGGCAGGCCCATGCCGGCATTGTTGACGAGCAGGTCGAGGCGGCCGAAATCATGGGCGATCGTCTGAAACAGAGTGGCGACCGACTGCGGATCGCCGACATCGGCAGCGAAGGCCCTGACCGTCCCGGTGGTATGCCTGGCCATGTCTATCGCGGTCGCCTGGAGAACGTCGAAGCGGCGGCCGGAGATGACGACGGTATAGCCGTTTTCCAGCAGCGCCTCGGCGATTGCCCGGCCGACGCCGGTGCCGCCGCCGGTGACGAGCGCGATCTTGTCCCTTGCCGTTCCTGTCATGGTTTCCTCCCCCGATCAGGTATCAGGAACCGCGCCATATCGTTGCGCGCTTCCCTGTCTTTCAGTCCTATCTGAGCAGGATGTCAGCTCCGGGTAAAGACGTAGTCGGTTTCCTGCCTCAGCGTTTCGCCGGGCCGCAAAACAGCTTCCGGGAAATTGGCGTGATTGATCGCATCCGGCCAGATCTGGGTTTCCAGGCAGAAGCCGGCGAAGGGACCGTAGCGGCGGCCTTCGAGACCCGGCACCGGGACGTTCATCTTGAAGCCGGTGTAGAACTGCACGCCGGGTTCGGTGGTGCGGACTTCCAGCGAGACGCCGGAATTGATGCTGCGCACCAGGGCCACGGATTGCTTTGGGCCGCGGGCGTCCGACAGACAGAAATTATGGTCGAAGCCGATCCTGTCGCCTTCCAGCTGGCGGCGCATCGGCGTCATGGCGCGCAGGTCGAAGACGGTGCCGTCGACGGCGCGAATCTCGCCGGTCGGGACCTGCAGTTCGTTCGTCGGCAGATAGGTGTTGGCCGCGATCATCACGTCATGACCGAGCGCATCGGCGGTGCCGTCGAGATTGAAATAGCTATGCTGGCAGACGTTGCAGATCGTCGCGCGGTCGGTGGTGCTCTCGTAGACGACGTTGAAGACGCCGCCGTCGCTCAAGGTATAGGTGCAGGTGACGGTGCAGTTGCCGGGATAGCCGGCGCGGCCGTCGGGATCGACGATCTGAAGCACGACACGATCTTCGGCTGCCTCAATGATCGTCCATAGACGCTTGGCAATGCCGTCGCTGCCGCCGTGCAGATGCGTCACGCCCTTTTCGTTGCATTCGAGTTGGTAGGACGTGCCATCGATCGAGAAGCGCCCGCCGCCGATGCGGTTGGCGTTGCGGCCGGGCGTCGCGCCGAAATAGGGAGAGTGCGCCAGATAGTCCGAGAAATTCTCGAAACCGAGAACCAGGGGCGCCGCATGGCCATCGAGGCGCAGGTCCTGGATGACCGATCCCCAGGTGAGAACATGGGCCGTCAGGCCGCCGCCGCGAATAGCGAGGCGATGAACCGGCTTGCCGGACGGGAGATGGCCGAACACTTCAGTTTCTGTCTGCACGGTCATTCTTCCTCCACTGTATCCCGGCGGCAAACTGCGTCATTTCAGGCGCAGCGGCAACCGGAAAGTCATACAATTCACCGCGCCGTCTCACAGCATCTTCTGGTAGACGATGAAAGGCGATTTCGCCGCGATCCGGTCGTAGAGCAGGCGGGCGGTAGCGTTGAATTCCTGCGTCATCCAGTAGACCTTCGGCGAGCCCGCGGCTTGAGCGCGCTCATAGACCGCCTCGATCAGGGCGCGGCCGCTTCCCTGTCCGCGCACATCCGGATCGGCATAGAGATCCTGCAGGTAGCAGATAGGATGTTCGAACCAGCAGGAGCGGTGGAAGAGGAAATGCGTCAGGCCGACAGGCCTGCCGTCAAGTACCGCCAGGAGGCCCGCGAATTCATGGGCCTCGCCGCTCAGCAGGCGCGAGAAAGTCAGCGCGTAGATCTCCTCCGGCAGTGTGGTTTCGTAGAAGGCGAGATAGGCCTTCCACAACCGCCGCCAGTCCTGCTCATCGCCGGGTTCGAGCGGCCGGATCGCCAGACTTGCCGTCATTTTCTGTCCTTCCCGATATCGGCCGGATCATAGGGCGTCGTCTGGTAGATATCGTTGATCCAGTTGCCGAACAACAGATGCGCGTGGCTGCGCCAGCGGTTCTGCGGCGGCAGGTCCGGGTCGTTGTGGGGGAAATGGTTGTGCGGCATCTTGATCGGCACGCCGGCATTCACATCGCGGAAATATTCGTCCGACAGCGAGGTCGAATCATACTCCACGTGGTTGAACACATAGAGCCGGTTGCCAGCCTTCTCATGCACGAAGCAGACGCCCATCTCGTCGGATTCCATCAGGATTTCGAGCTTCGGCACCTTCTCGATATCGGCGCGGCGCACCTCGGTCCAGCGCGATACCGGGATCTGGAAGTCGTCGGAGAAGCCGGAAAGATAGGGCGAGGACGGATTGAGGTTCTGGTGGCGATAGACGCCGAAAGCCTTTTCCTTCAGCGTGTATTTCGGCACGCCATGGAAATGATAGATCGCCGCCATCGCGCCCCAGCAGATGTTGAGCGTCGAATGGACATGGGTGTGCGTCCACTCGAAGATCTGCTGCATCTCGTTCCAGTAGGTGACGTCCTCGTAGTCCAGCGTCTCGACCGGCGCGCCGGTGATGATCAGGCCGTCGAACTTGCGGTGTTTCACTTCCTCCCAGGTTTCGTAGAAGGCGAGCAGGTGCTCTTCCGGTGTGTTCTTGGCCTTGTGGCCGCCGAGACGGATGAGGGAGAACTCGACCTGCAGCGGCGTCGCGCCGACGAGGCGCGCCATCTGCACTTCGGTCTTGATCTTGTTCGGCATGAGGTTGAGGAGCCCGATCTGCAGCGGGCGAATGTCCTGACGGATCGCCGCGGTTTCGGTCATCACCCGCACACCCTCTTTGACGAGGGTCTCAAAAGCGGGCAGCGTATCGGGAATCTTGATGGGCATGGGCAACACTCGGGTCAGACGGACAAGCCGGCAAAAACAAAAAACCGGCAACGACGAAATCGCTACCGGCCCGCTTGCTTGCGCATGCACGGCCCTTTAGCGACTTATTTAACGTGGCTGCAAGCCGGCCGGCCAAATCACCACAAGACGCGGATATAACGCCGCCGGCGGCGAAAATCAATGTCATTGCACCATGGCTCGTTTCTGCCTGACGGGTAGCGGCGCTTCCGCCGCCACGGCGCTCACGCCGATGTGTAATCCCAAGTGAAACTCGACAGCGGCAACCGACGTATGTGTCGATGATGCCGGAGGATGTGTGATGCCGAGCCTTGCCTATCAAATCAGCCCCACCGATTTCCGCCAGAGGCGGCTGCTGCAGGTCGCCATCGCCGTTCTCGCCATCCTGCCTGTGTTCGCAGGAGCGTGCGGCGTCGCGACCGGCGCCGGATTCCTGGGGATCAATGAACCGACGGCCGATCTCGACAGCCATGTGCGGTTTCTCTCCGGGCTTTTCCTCGCCTTCGGGCTTGCTTGGTGCAGTTGCATTCCGGCGATCGAGACGAAGGCGGAGCGTATCCGGCTCTTGGCGATCCTCACTTTCTGCGGTGGGCTGGCGCGGTTTGCCTCGCTGCTGATCGTCGGCGAGCCATCCGCCGGGCATCTTTTGGGGTTGGCGATGGAGCTGGTCGTCGTGCCCTGCCTTGTCGTCTGGCACGGGCGGGTGGCGGCGCTCAGCCAGAGGCGGGTCTGAGGGCTCGCCAAGGTGCGCGCGGCAATCGATCTCCTGGCGGAGCGATTGCGGCAAGCGGCGGGTGGGGCGGTCCTAGGCCCGGCTGGGAGGATCGTCTCACCCATCTGCTTTCATGAGGGAGGGGAGGCCGCAACCAGCAAGCTACGTTTTCTGTCGGCGCTCGCGCGGTGGCGACTCCCCGAATGGCTTTGGTTCGCGAGGGTATCCCCAATTTCCGTCATCCTCGCCCTTGTGGCGGGGATCCAGCCACCGCGCGTCTGCGCGGTGAGAGAACGTGATGTTGGGGTGGCCAGTTTTCTGGCGCGAAGGACTTCGCGCCGCTGGATCCCCGCCACAAGGGCGAGGAAGACGGAGGAGAGATTGGGCGTCCCCATCCGGCATTCCAGCCAAAGGGGCGCCCCGCAACGCCTTCCATCCACGCGCGAAAAATTCGCCGTGGTTTTCAAAGAGCAGGATCGGCCGGGGCACATCGGGTGCCTCAGGTAGGTAGTAGGTAGTGACACGCGATGTGCCCCGCTTCGGTGTCTTTTGCCGCGCTTCTCAGGTTCTTCTGCGCCTCCCTTCTTTCGAGGAGAGGCCTCCAATGCCCCGGCCCGGCCGCTTATCCGCCAGGCCTTTCAATGCGGTGGGGCACAATCCTGGACCGTCAAAAGACGGCGTGATGGCCCGGCACGCCCGGTTCATTTTCGAACCGGAGGAGAACCGCCTTTCACGCAGCCCCGGGGATTTCGCGCGCGTTTCGCCAAACCGTCCGGGCACCGACCCCGCCTCGCCGGCAACGCAAACCGGTGTATCCGTGGTGGGACGAGGTGATTGTGGCACAGGTGCAGAGGGCGGGGATTTGCGGGGATGATTTTTGCGGGGAGTGGTACGGTGGCGACGGTTGACACAGCAGTCGGAAGGCCTTCCGACGGTCACGTCAGTGCTATACACGAACTCCCGGAAAGACTATCATTCCATGTCTTTGCGAATGAATTCCCGGTCGCAAAAAGTCGATCAAGGCACTTACGGAGTGACGAATGAGCTCCCTTTCGCTCGACTCAAGAGATGACGATGCCGGGGGCATCGAAACACCACTTTCCGACAACAGGCTGAGGCAGTCTTCTGTTGCGGATTTAGGCGTTCAACACATTCTCGAAGCCCTTCCCGAGCCGATCTACATGACGGATGCGAGTGGCCGGATAACCTTCTACAACAGTGCCGCCGCCGAAATGTGGGGCGTTCGACCGGAGATTGGCAGGAGTGAATTCTGCGGATCATGGAAGCTGTATTGGCCCGATGGCACGCCTTTGCCTCACGACGAGTGCCCAATGGCCGCAACGTTGAAGGAAAGGCGCGCCAACAGAGGATTGGAAGCGGTCGCCGAACGTCCTGACGGCACACGCATTCCTTTCCTGGCATTTCCAACACCGCTCTTTGACGCGGACGGCAATCTCACCGGAGCCGTCAATATGCTGGTCGACCTCACGGAACGGACAATCGTCGATGAGACGGCACAACGGTTTTCGGCCATCGTCGAATCCTCGGACGATGCGATCATTGCCAAAGATCTCAAGGGCAGGATCATCAGCTGGAACCGTGGTGCGGAGCGTCTGTTCGGCTATACCGCGGCTGAAATCATCGGCAGGTCCGTTACCATTTTGATTCCGCTGGATCGGCACGACGAGGAGCCGGACATACTGGGCCGCATTCGCCGCGGCGAACGCATCGACCATTACGAGACCATCCGGCGGCGCAAGGACGGGACCCTTGTCGAGATTTCCCTGTCGGTTTCCCCGATCAGAAGTCGCGATGGCAGGGTTATAGGTGCTTCGAAGATCGCGCGTGATATCACCGAGCGCAGGCGCGCAGAGGAGCAGCAGCACCTTCTCATTCGGGAAATGGACCACCGCGTCAAAAATCTGTTCGCACTGGCGGGCAGCGTCGTCTCCCTCAGCGCGCGTTCGGCAAGCACGCCGGCAGAGCTTGCCTCAACCGTTCGAGACCGGTTGAACGCGCTGGCGCAAGCCCACGCGCTGACGGTTCCATCGACCTCCGAAGCGACCGGGAGAACCGAGCAGACCACGACGCTGCATCGGTTGATAGAAACGATCCTTGCTCCCTATCACGATTGCCCGGACAATCCTCAGCCTCGTGCCACTATCGCTGGTCCGGATATTTCCATCGGCGGGGCTGCCGTCACAAGTTTTGCATTGCTGCTGCATGAATTTGCAACGAACGCCGCCAAATATGGCGCCTTGTCCGTTACCGAAGGCGTCCTCAATATCTCCTGCCACGAGGAGGCAGACCGTTTTGTCCTGACATGGACCGAGCGCGGTGGGCCGCCGGTCGAGCGGCAGACCGATGGGGATGGGTTTGGCACGGTGCTTGGCAAGGCGACGGTGCGAAACCAGCTGGGCGGCGAGATCGTCCGTGATTGGAAGCCCGAGGGGCTGTCCATACGACTTGCCGTCGCACTGGATCGCCTGGGCGCTCAATAATTCTGGCGTCGCATTGCGAATTTGAAGTGCTTCAGCGACCTTTGCGCGTCATGAATGACGCGCGGCGCTATAGAGGAACGTTCTACCCCTCAATCTCTTCCCGCAACATTTCCAGCTCCAGCCATTCCTCTTCCATCTTCGTGATCGAAGCCCGCAGCTTTTCGAGCTCCGCGGCCAGCGCCGAAAACCGTGCCGGGTTCTTCGAAAACAAGTTCGGGTCGGCCATTTCCTTCTCGCGCTTGGCGATCTCGACTTCTGCCTTTTCCATTTCCTTCGGCAGGTTTTCCAGCGCGAATTTCTGCTTGAAGGAGAGTTTGCCCTTGCCGGTTTTGGGCGGGGAGGAGCCATTGTCGGCGGATTTGGCTTTTTCGGCTTTTTCCGTGCGCTTCCTTTCGTCGGCTGCACCCTTGCGCTGCGCCATCATGTCGGAATAGCCGCCGGCATATTCGATCCAGCGGCCGTCGGGGGCGTCGGGGTTGGAAGGCGCGATGGTCGAGGTGACGGTGCGGTCGAGGAAGTCGCGGTCGTGGGAAACGAGGATGACGGTGCCGGAGAAGCCGGCGACGATTTCCTGAAGCAGGTCCAGCGTCTCGATGTCGAGGTCGTTGGTCGGTTCGTCGAGGATCAACAGGTTAGTCGGGCGCGACAGGATGCGGGCGAGCATCAGTCTTGCGCGTTCGCCGCCGGAGAGGTTCTTGATCGGCGTGCGGGCCTGTTCGGGCTGGAACAGGAATTCCTTCATATAGCCGGTGACATGGCGCTGCTCGCCGTTGACCAGCAGGTTTTCGCCGCGACCGTCGGTCAGGTAGTGGGCCAGCGTGTCCTCGAGGTTCAGGTCCTCGCGGCGCTGGTCGAGCGTGGCGATTTCGAGGTTGGTGCCGAGTTTCACCGTGCCGTCGTCCGGCTCGATCTGGCCGGTCAGCATCTTCAGCAGCGTCGTCTTGCCGGCGCCGTTCGGGCCGACGAGGCCGATGCAATCGCCGCGATGGACGCGGATCGAGAAGGGGGCGACGATGCTGCGGTCACCATAGGCCTTGGTGATCTTTTCCGCTTCGATCACCAGCTTGCCGGATTCGCGGGCGTCGGAAACCGTCGCCTGCACCGAGCCTTGCGGGCCGGCATGGCCGCGATGCTTGGCCCGCAGGTCCTGAAGCGCCCCGAGGCGGCGCATGTTGCGCTTGCGCCGGGCGGTCACGCCATAGCGCAGCCAGTGTTCCTCGCGCTCGATTTCCTTGCCGAGCTTGTGCTGCTCGATCTCTTCCTCTTCCAGCACCTTGTCGCGCCAGGCTTCGAAGAAGGCGAAACCCTGGCTGAGGCGGCGAGACTGGCCGCGATCGAGCCAGACGGTGGCGGTCGAGACCTTTTCGAGGAAGCGGCGGTCATGCGAGATGAGCACGAGGGCCGAGCGGCTCTTGATCAGCTCGCCTTCCAGCCATTCGATTGTGGGCAGGTCGAGATGGTTGGTCGGCTCGTCGAGCAGCAGGATATCCGGCTCCGGCGCCATGACGCGGGCAAGGGCTGCGCGGCGGGCTTCGCCACCGGAGAGCTGCGTCGGGTCCTCGTCGCCGGTGAGGCCGAGATGTTCGAGCAGATAGGCGACGCGGTAGGGATCGTCGCTGGGGCCGAGGCCCGCTTCGGCATAGGCGCGCACCGTGTCGAAGCCTTCGAAGTCCGGGGCCTGATGCAGGTAGCGGATGGTGACGGAGGGATGGCGGAAGACCTCGCCGGTTTGCGGCTCGGCAAGGCCGGCGGCGATCTTCATCAGCGTCGACTTGCCCGAGCCATTGCGGCCGACGAGGCAGATGCGATCGCCGGGCTCGACCTGCAGGTTGGCGCCAGCAAGCAGCGGCGTGCCGCCGAAGGAGAGGAAGATATCGTCGAGTTTCAGAATGGGCGGCGCCATGGTCAGGCTCCCGAAAGGTCATAGGGACGGGCAAGGATGAGCGCCCGGCCGGAGGAAAGGGTGAAGCGGACGGCGCCTTCGGCGACATTGGAAACGGTGCGCGAGGAGCCGAACGGCAGATGGAAATCCTTGAGCGGATAACGGGCGCCTTCGATGGAGAGGCCGCTCAGCGTGTCGAGGCCGAGGATGGAGAAGAGGCTGCCCTTCGGCAGGTCGATCTCGCGTGACCCCGGCAGCAACGGATAGGCTTCCTCCTCGCCGGAGGTGAGCAGCACGTCGATGCCTTCTTCTGCGAGTTTGGCGGCATAAAGCAGATGCATAAAGGCATGGTCGCTGCGTTCGCCGCCGAGCGCGCCGGCAAAGACGAGCTTTTTCGCGCCGCGTTCAAGGGCTGCGGCGACGGCAATCTCGCCGTCTGTTTCGTTCTTGGCGGGCGGGTAGGGCTCGCGGATCACGTCCGGCCATTCGTCGATCAGCGTCTGCGGCGTGGAATCGAAATCGCCGACCCAGAGCTCGGGTTTCAGGCCGAGCGCGCTCGCATGTCGCATGCCGCCATCGGCGGCGATGACGCGTGCGCCTTCCAGATGGCCGGTCAGCCGATCCGTCGGCGTCAGCGGGCCGCCCATCAAGATTACAAAAGCCTGTTTGCTCATGGCGCAAGGCCATAGCGTAAACAGGGGCGCAAGGGGAAGGGGCAGGTGATTATTTGCATCGGTTGCTTCCGTTTCCCCGCGGGGAGAAGCGCCGGAGCCAAATCCAGATGGCCTTCGGCCCCCCTCATCCGGCGCTGCGCGCCACCTTCTCCCCGCTGGGGAGAAGAGGGTAGAAGGCATGCGGCCCATGCACTAGGCAATCTGCCGTCGTTCACCGAGCCAACCACAAATGAGGATGGCAGCCGCCTTCATCTTCTCCCCAGCGGGGAGAAGGTGCCCGAAGGGCGGATGAGGGGGGCGAAGCCACCGCTGCGGGGCACGCCGCCAACGCGCTATGGCGCGGCCTGTCCGCCTGTCCGCTCGGCGTTTTCCTTTTCGCGGGCCTGGTAGAAACTCTCGAACGAGGTGACGAACTTGTCGAACAGGTGGGAGAAGGCGGCAACGTCTTCCTCCGGCCAGTCGGCGATGATGCTTTCGATCAGGGCGCGCTTGACCGCTTTCACCTCGAGCATCAGCTTGTTTCCAAGCTCCGTCATCACGACGATGATGCGGCGGGCATCGGCCTGCGAGGCCTCCCGCCTGAGCGCGCCGCGCGCCACCATGTCGGCGACGATGCGGCTGGCGCGCGAGGGGTCGATCTTCATGAAATCGGCGATGGTGCCGACCGTCACCTCGCCCTCCGCCTGCGCCCGCCAGACGGCATCGAGAACGTCGAGATGGGTGATCTCGAGGCCGGGCGCGACATTGCTTAGGGCGAGACGGGCAATGACGCGCCGGCCGATCAGAAGCCGCCAGCGCCCCATTGACCGGCTGATCGAGGCGCGGTTTGCTTCCGCTTGGCTCAGGCCGGTTTCGGGTTCTGTCGGTAAAATTGCATGTTCCATCCGCGAACAATAGCAAAGCTCGGGGTCTTCATAAAGCTCGAATATGCGCTTTGCACAAACGTGCTGTTGACAATTATATGCTGACAGCACATAAATTGCGCAACGCAACCGGAACCCTCCCATGGACATGCATGTCACGCCGGCGCCGCTCGTTTCGAGCCCCGCGCTCCGCCTCACGCTTTTCTTCTTCCTGATGACGGCGCTGTTCATGGCGACGCTGGACAACCAGATCGTCGCCACCGCGCTGCCGACCATTGTTGGCGAGTTCGGGGAGATGGAGCGCTTCGGCTGGATCGGCTCGGCATATCTCCTCGCCACCTGCGCCGTCATGCCGCTCTATGGCAAGCTCGGCGACCTGTTCGGCCGCAAATATGTGATGGTCGCGGCGGTGACGATCTTCACGCTGGGCTCGATCGCCTGCGGGTTGGCAATCTCGATGAACACGCTGATTGCCGCCCGCGTGCTGCAGGGGCTTGGCGGCGGCGGCATCATGGTGTCGATCTTTTCCATCAATGCCGACCTGTTCGAGCCGCGCGAACGGGCCAAGTACCAGAGCTATTCGAGCCTCGTACTGATGGCATCGGGCGCCGTCGGTCCGGTGCTCGGCGGCACGATGAGCGATCTGTTCGGCTGGCGCTCGATCTTTCTCATCAACATCCCGATCGGCATTGCCGTGCTTGTCGGGCTGTTCGTCTTCCTGCCCTACCGCCGCCCGACGCGCCGGCCGAAGATCGACTATGCCGGGGCGCTGCTGCTCGCCGCCGCCGTCACCTGCGTCGTGCTGCTGGGCGATGGTGTCGAACTGTTCGGGTCGCTGTTTTCGCTCGGCAGTCTGGCAATCGTTGCGCTTGGCGCGCTGTGCGCTGCGATGTGGGTTTTTGTCGAGCGGCGGGCGCCTGAGCCGATCGTGCCCTTGACGCTGTTTCGCAACCCGACTTTCAGCCTGATGCTGGTGATTTCGCTGGCAAGCGGCGCCGTCGGCATCGGCATGGTCAACTATTTCGCACTGTTCCTGCAGACCACGACGGGGCTGACCCCGTCGCTTGCCGGGCTGCTCTTCATCATGCTGACCGGCGGCATCGTCTGCGGCTCGCTGACGGCCGGACGGCTGATTTCCCGCAGCGGCCGCTACAAGCCGTTTGCGATCGTCAGCGCCAGCCTGACGGTGCTGTCCTTGTTGATCTTCTCGCAGATTCAGCCGGGCACGCCGCTCTTCGTCATCTGCGCGATCATGGCCCTGCATGGCATCGGCATTGGTTTTGGCCAGCAGGTTCCGATCGTCGCCGTCCAGAATATCGCGTCGCGCGGTGATGTCGGGGCCGCCACCGGTGCCGTCACGCTGTCGCGCATGGGGGGTGCCTCGATCGCCATCTCCATCTATGGCGCCATCATCGCGAGCGGACTGGCGCGGGGGACGACGGCGATCTCGGGCGTCGCCGACATCGAAAGGCTGACGCCGCTGGTGCTGTCGACGCTGCCGGAGGCAACACGCCAGCTGGTCGCGCAGAGCTATACGGCGGCTTTTCTGCCGCTGTTTCTGACGGCGGTCGGCATCTCCCTGATCGCGCTCATCTCGGCTATCAGCCTGAAGGCCGTGCGGTTGCCGCAGAAGCCGGCGGCTTGAGGGGATGACTGTCACCAGAAGAGGTGATGGTCGTCCGCTTTGGATCGAACCGGAGATCCGGCGGCAATCACCTATCGCTCCCGTCTGAAATCCCGCATCTGCGAGCCCTGCAGGCTTACGCAAAGGAGCGCTGGCCCTCCCGCGCTCCATTCCTTGCCATTGATGGCTGAGACATGCCATTAAAGCGCGAGGCGCAAAGCGGCCGCGAAACATCGCTTTTCAGCGCAAGCGCAGACATCGCGCGAAACAGCCGGCTTTCTCCGGCTGCTTCTCAGCAAGGCAGGCCCACACTCTTCAGGAGAATTCATGTTTGACCACGTCAAATTCGGAGTCACCGACTATTCAGCAAGCAAGGCCTTCTTCCTCAGGGCACTCGAACCGCTCGGCGTAGCTGTTGTCGCGGAGGGTGCGCCGACCTACGGGGTCGAGCTTAGCCCAAAGGGCAAGGCTTCATTGTGCCTGTACCAAACCGAGGAGAAGCCGGCGCATCTTCATTTGGCGTTCACGGCCGAGAACCGCCGGCAAGTCGAAGCTTTCTATCGCGCGGCTCTGGAGGCTGGAGGCAAAGACAATGGTGCGCCCGGTCTGCGCCCGCACTATCACGCGAACTACTATGCAGCTTTCGTCATTGGTCCGGACGGGCACAACATCGAAGTGGTTTGCCACGAACCCGAGGCCTGACCGTTCCCTTCCATCGAGGGGACGTTGAATATCTGCTTGCAGCCCCAAAAGCCGACACGGCTGCTGCGAAGGCATGGCAGGGTGGTTAGCTGCCGTTCCATTCCGAGCGCATCAACTCGTACCAAACTTCCCCGTGCTCGCTACCTGGAATGGGATCGGGCCATTCGACGCAGACTGTGCGAGCGTAGGTCAAGCCGATCTTTTCCATCACGCGGCGCGATGCGTGGTTCACTGCCATCGTGGTCGCCACGATCTTATCATACCGACCGCTTCTGAACCCCCAACTGACGAGAGCCGAAGCCCCTTCCGAGGCCAAGCCCTGACCCCAATCCATGCGGCGCAGGCGATATCCGAGCTCGGCCAACCCCTCACTCTCAGGCCACAAACAGAACCACCCGACGAACGCACCGTTGGCTGTCCGGCGCGCCGCCCAAACGTAGGGCTCTGTTCCTCTGGGCATGAGGAACGTCGCGTTCGGTTCGCTCTGCTCGTGGTCGACGGCGTGTCCGCCGTTCAGAAAGCGCATGACCTCCGGATCAAGCTCAAGGTCGATGAAGTCAGCGCGGTCATTCGGGCAGCAAGGGCTGAGCGTCAACTGCATCGTCTGCAAAACGGCCATTTTCGAACATCCATCCATCAGCTCAGCAATACCTGATCTGGTCAGATCCTTTGGAAAACACTCGGCTTGCGGCAAGCCTATCCTGGTGGGCAGCGTGGCAAGATGCGCTTCAGTCGGAATCTGCGCAAGCGCTGAAGCGACGGTCACCTGAAAGTGACAGTTCTCATCGTCACTGAACGCTCAAGTATCAACTCAGTCCGTGAGCTGTGAGTGCGGCTTGTTCGTCGGGTGTCACCCACGCAAAGATTTTCGGTCGAGCATCGGCATGACTGACGAAGTAGACGTTCTCAAATCTGATGGTGCCCTCTTTGGCATCAGCGGGGCGACGGTAATCAAACTTCCACCCCACTCGCGCCAAGTCGTGAAGGTCGTTGATGGCGTCGATCCCCAACGTCTCGATAACGAAGCGAGTGCATCCCATGCGCTTATAATTGGCGATCCCGCCTGTAAGAATTTTAGCCAAATCAGGTCCAGCCTGCGCTCCGATGATGCCGGACGGACTTGAACCAACGAAGTATTCGGCAAACATTTTGGCTAATGCCTCGCCATCAGTGGCTCCAGAGCGAACACCCTCATTTATCAGTTCGCCATAGCGACGCATGAACTGGTTCGTACTAATACGATAAGTCATCATCCTTCTCCATTTATTCTCGAAGACGTAAACGCAAGGACCGCCATGTTGGTTCAAGAGATCGACAGGTCGAGCTTAGCCCAAAGGGTAAGGCTTCATTGTGCCTGTACCAAACCGAGGACAAGCCGGCGCATCTTCATTTGGCGTTCACGGCCGAGAATCGCCAGCAAGTCGAAGCTTTCTATCGCGCGGCTCTGGAGGCTGGAGGCAAATCACGCGAACTACTATGCAGCTTTCGTCATTGGTCCGGACGGGCACAACATCGAAGTGGTTTGCCACGAACCCGAGGCCTGATCTTTCCATTGAGGGGACGTCCACAAGTGGGCTTCGCGCCCCTCACGTCAAACGTTGAATATCTGCTTCCAGCCCCAAAGGCCGGCATCCGGCTGGCAATCGACGGATGCATTGGATTGAAGCTGCTCCGCAGCGGATGAGTACTTCGAGCGGCGCTGTCGGGATGGAACCAAACAGCACCGCTCCCCATTGCCGGTTCAGTTGCCAGTCGGCATGGAGAGACTGAAGCCCTCCTTGCTGAGTTCATCTCGCAGCCACTGGAACTGCTGATATTTCGAAATTTCAATCGGACCGGTATAGGTCCCGCTTTGAAGTTTGCGCGGTGGATATTTGATGTAGGTCTCCATCAATTGCTTGATGGCATCGCTGATCGTCACCATCGTCCACGTGCGCTCGGTGTAGTTGTTCATGAAGATGTCGTAGCGCTCCTGAGGGTCCTGCCAGAGGTCAAAAATTTGCGGAACCGTGGCGACATACTTTTGCGGGCCCTTCCAGCCCAGGTTGCTGTCGACCGCCAGGCCGCCAGTTGGCTGTCCATCGTCACCACGCAGATTGAACACCGCCTTGTAGTTGCCGACACGGGCAGCTCCGGGCGATAGTTCGTTCTCAGTGAAATAGAACCATGAGGTGCGTTGCGACTTGCCGGTTCCCAAGAGGATTGGCGACATGTCGAAGCTATCGAAGACGGTCGGCTGGCCTTCGCGGTCCTTGTCGGGGAGAGCAACACCTGCAACCGAAGCAAATGTTGCCATCAGATCGAGTCCACCCACGATGTCGTGATTCTTGGAGCCTGGCTTGATCTTGCCCGGCCAGACTGCGATGGCGGGAACGCGGTTACCACCCTCCCGGACCGTGCCCTTGGTGCCACGAAATGGCGTATAGCCGGCGTCGGGATAGACGTCCTGCCAGGCGCCGTTGTCGGTCGTGTAGAAGACGAGCGTATTCTTGTCGAGGCCGGTCTCGTGAAGCTTGTCCATGATGCGGCCGATGCGGGTATCCAGTTCGACGATGCTGTCGGCAAATTTCGACTTCGACATCGACTTATGCTCGAATTCCGGTGCCGGCATGTTCGGTTGGTGCACCTTCATGAAGTTGACGTCGATGAAGAACGGCTTGTCGGATTTTGCCGCGTCGTCAAGAAATTCAAGAGCCGCCTTTTCAACATAACTGTCGAAGTAGGGAATGCCGACTACCCCTGCCGCACCGCCGACTGTGGGCGTGTCGACGTACTGACCATTGATCTTGAAGTCCTCGACCGCCTTTTCTCCGGCTTTACCCGATAGCGAGCCCTTGGTGACCTTCTGGAACATGGCCCGGAGCTTCGGGTCCATATCAGGGAACCAGGTCGGGTCGGCGTAGGTGTAGGCATTGAGGTGGTAGAGACCGCAATACTTCATTACGTCGAACCCGTGGGCGTTCGGCAACGCATAATCCGCCTCACCCAGATGCCATTTGCCCGTGAAATAGGTGCCGTACCCACCGAGCTTCAAGACGGAGGCAAGCGTCCACTCGGCCGCGGGAAGGCCTCCGCCTTCACCCTGAAATGCGACGGTTGTCATGCCGCTTCGGTTCGGAATACGCCCGGTGATCATGGCAGCACGACCTGGCGTGCAGCTCGGCTGGGCGTAGAAATCGTAGAAGATCATCCCCTGATCGGCCATCTTGTCGATATTGGGCGTCGGCATTCCCCGTCCTTCGCCGCCGCCATAGGGGCCGAGATCGCCGTAGCCGGTGTCATCGGAAACGATGAGAAGGATGTTTGGCTTTGCTGTCGTTTGCTGCGCATTCGCGGGGGCTGACAGGCCAGCGGCAAAGGCCACCACCGCAACGCACGACCCCAGAAGTTTCATTGGAAAACCCTTCGACACGTAGCGTGACGAATTTGATCGGTCAGCTTCCATTATCATTGTCAGGTTCCTTCCTGCGGCAAAATTTGATGTGAGAAGAAGCGCGTCTGCAACGAGAACCGACGCGCAAAGCCATGCCCGATTCAACCAAATTTCGACTGCCGAAAAATGGCAAAGCCCAGACAGAAGGCGGTGGCGCAGGGCCATTGCCGACTACGCTGGAAAATTGTCCCTTGCGCGCGGTGCAAACAAGTACGTTACGGTAACAACCGTTGTAAACGCGCAGCACAACTGATGGTGCAGTAGCCGGCCGTTAGTAGCCCCATCACCCTTCAGTCGGGAGGGGCTCGGCCGTGCAGGCGCCCCGCTCTTCCCCCTTGCCAAGCATTTCACGCCCGTCTAAATCTCCTGATGCTCTAACGGGGTGCCGTTCGTCCTTTTCGGGACCTCCGGCTGAGAGGCTTTCAAAGGCCAACCCGCGGAACCTGATCCGGTTTGCACCGGCGGAGGGATTAGACGGCCAGCGCCCTATTCCCAATTCTTGGATTTGAAGGAGGCGCCGATGCGCAAGACAATCGTTCCATTTTTCGCAGCCATCGCCGCGCTTACAACCGCGTTTTCCGTTTCCGCTGAAGACAAGGTGCTGACCGTCTATACCTATGAGAGTTTCACCAGCGAATGGGGTCCCGGCGCCAAGGTCGCGGAAGCGTTCGAGAAGACCTGCGGCTGCAAGGTAGAGTATGTCAGCGTCGCGGATGGGGTCGAGCTTTTGACGCGGTTGAAACTCGAGGGCGCGTCGTCCAAGGCCGATATCGTCCTTGGCCTCGATACCAACCTCGTCTCGGAAGCCAAGGCGACCGGGTTCTTTGCGCCGCACGGCATCGATACGTCGGCCGTCAAGGTTCCCGGCGATTTCACCGACGATACCTTCGTTCCCTATGACTACGGCCATTTCGCCGTGATCTACGACACGCAGACGATGAAAGAGCCGCCGAAGAGCCTGAAGGAACTGGTGGAAGGCGATGCCAACCAGAAGATCGTCATCGAGGACCCGCGCACGTCGACGCCGGGGCTCGGCCTGCTGCTCTGGGTGAAGTCGGTCTACGGCAACGAGGCGGGTGCCGCCTGGGCCAAGCTCAAGGATCGCGTGCTGACCGTCACCCCCGGCTGGTCGGAGGCCTATGGCCTGTTCACCAAGGGCGAGGCGCCGATGGTGCTGTCCTATACGACGTCGCCGGCCTACCACATGGTCGCGGAAAGCACCGACCGGTATCAGGCGGCGGCCTTTTCCGAAGGCCATTATATTCAGATCGAAGTGGCCGGCATGACGAAGAGCGCCAAGGATCCGGCGCTGGCCAAGGAATTTCTCGCCTTCGTCACAGGGCCGGAGTTCCAGTCGATCATTCCGACGACCAACTGGATGATGCCGGTTGCGGCCACCAAGGAGCCGCTGCCGGAGGCGTTCGGCAGGCTGGTCAATCCGGCAAAGACCTTTCTCATGTCGTCGGACGAGGTTGCGGCCAATCGCAAGGCCTGGATCGACGAATGGCTCGCTGCCATGAGCAAGAATTGATACGGCAGGGGGATGATCGCTTCGTCCTGGCTATGCGGGAAGACTTCCCACTTCTCCCTGGCGGGGAGAAGTGCCGAGCGACTGCGAGGCGATGAGGGGCGCTTCGGCGAAGCCGGAGCCAGAAAGATTGCCTTCGGCCCCCCTCATCCGGCCCTACGGGCCACCTTCTCCCCGCTGGGGAGAAGAGGGGAGGAGCCGGCGCCCACATGCCCTTCGGTGACCCAGAAGACGCCAGGGGCCGGGGCGGGACGATGGGAGAATCCATCAACCGCAAATGATATAAGGCCATCATGACCGGCGGCATCGAGAGACGTTTGACACTTGCCGCCGGCGCACTCTGCCTCGGGGGCATCGTCCTGTTTGTCTGTCTGGCGGCCGCAGCGCTTCTTGCTTTCGACGTACCGGGGGTATCCGGTGAGCGCACGCTCTTCGATGCCTATGTCTGGCGCGTCACCCGGTTCACGCTGCTTCAGGCCTCGCTCTCGACGTTTCTCTCCATCCTATTCGCCATTCCCGTTGCCCGGGCGCTCGCGCGTCGGCCGTCCTTTGCCGGGCGCGTCTGGATCATCCGGCTGATGGCGCTGCCGCTCGGGCTGCCGGCGCTGGTCGCGGCCCTGGGGCTGATCGGCATCTGGGGGCGGCAGGGCCTGATGAACACGGCGTTCGTATCGCTCGGGCTGGATCAGCCGGTGAGCATCTACGGGCTGTCAGGCATCCTGCTTGCCCATGTGTTCTTCAACCTGCCGCTGGCGGCACGGCTGATGCTCGGCGGGCTGGAGCGTATTCCCGGCGAATACTGGCTGGTCGGGGCCAATCTCGGGATGCGGCCGCTCTCGACATTCCGTTTCATCGAATGGCCGGCCATTCGCAGCCTGCTTCCCGGTATCACTGGCCTGATCTTCATGCTGTGCGCCACCAGTTTTACGCTGGTGCTGACGCTTGGTGGTGGTCCGGCGGCAAGCACGATCGAGGTTGCGATCTATCAGGCGCTGCGGTTCGATTTCGACCCGCCGCGCGTCATCGCCCTGTCGCTGCTGCAGATTGCGCTCACTGCAATACTGCTTGTTGCCATGCGCCTGCTGACGCCGCAGGTCGAGGCGGGCCATGGCGGCGGCCGCGCGGTCAGGCGGTTCGATGACCGCTCGCTCACCGGCAAGCTGGCGGATGGCCTGACCATTGCGCTTGCCGTGCTGTTTCTTGCGCTGCCGCTCGGTTCTGTCGTCGCCTCAGGGCTTGCCTCGGACCTTCCGGGACTTGCGCGCGACCCGATGGCGCAGCGTGCCTTCGTGACGAGCCTCGTCATCGCCCTTGTGTCGGGCATGCTCTGCGTGGCGGCGACTGCGGTCATGATCCGGGCGCGCCAGATTGCGCTCGCGCCGCGCAACCCCTTGAAACGTCATCGCGGATTTGCCGCCGGGATTTTTGCAAGCTCGTCACTGGTGCTGCTGGTGCCGCCGGTCGTTCTTGGGGCGGGGTGGTTCCTGCTTTTGCGGCCGCTTGGCGATGTCGCGGTCTTTGCGCCGGTGCTGGTCATCCTGATCAACATGCTGATGGCGCTGCCCTTCGTCTACCGGGTGCTGGAGCCAGCCATGGCGACCCATGCCGCCCGCACCGGGCGGCTTTCGGCGAGCCTCGGTCTCGGTGGCTGGCATCGGCTGCGCTTCATCGACTGGCCGGTCCTGCGCAAGCCGGTGCTGATGGCGCTGTCCTTTGCCTGCGCCCTGTCGCTCGGTGATCTCGGGGCGGTCGCGCTGTTCGGCTCGCAGGATATGGTGACGCTGCCCTGGCTGCTCTATAGCCGGATGGGCAGCTACCGTTCCACCGACGCGGCGGGCCTGGCGCTGTTTCTCGGCCTTGTCTGCCTTGTCCTGACGATTGCCGGTACGCCCGCCGTGGCGCGAAATGACCAGAGGAGCGCCGATGCCGCCGCTTGAAACGGATATGGCAATTCGTCTTCGTGACGTGCTCGTGCAGTTCTCAGGCGCGAAATTGCAGTTCGATTGTGCCATCCCGAAAGGCGGGATCGTCGCGGTCACAGGCGCGTCCGGCTCCGGCAAGTCGACGCTGCTCAACGTCATCGCCGGCTTCGAGACGCCGGATGCGGGGACGGTCGAAATCCTCGGAGAGAATGTCCTTGGCCGCGATCCGGCGGAACGGCCCGTCTCGGTGATTTTCCAGGAACACAATCTGTTTTCCCATCTAAACGTCTTGACCAATGTCGGGCTCGGGATCGATCCTTCGCTGAAGCTCGGCGTCAAGGAACGCGGCAAGGTTGCAGCAGCGCTCATGCGGGTCGGGCTGGACGGATTCGGCAAGCGGCTGCCGCCGACGCTTTCCGGCGGCGAGCGCCAGCGGGTGGCGCTTGCCCGGGCGCTTGTCCGGCGCAAGCCGATCCTTCTTCTCGATGAGCCCTTCGCAGCACTCGATCCCGGCTTGAGGTCCGGCATGAGCGACCTTCTGCTCGACCTTCACCGGCAGGAGCAGAACACGATTCTCGTCATCACGCATCATCCGGACGACGTGCGCAGGCTGGCCGACAGCGTGATTTTCCTCGATCAGGGCCGAATTCTCCTGCATGAGCCCAAGGCGCAGTTCCTCGATCATACCGCCATTGCGGCCGTTGCGCGTTTTCTCGGAAAATGAGCATCGCCTGCGATGCTTTGCCACAATTTGAACGTTGGCCTATGCGACGGCCTCATTGCGAAATCCGCAGCATCACGTTCGCGTGTTCGTTGCCGGGATATCACGGGGCAACTAATTCTATAGGTGTATGATAGGGGCAAGGCCGATTAAGGAGGTCATGACCCTAGGCACGCATGGCGCGAATAGGTTACAGCAGGGCCATTGCTGAGCCGGCCGCCAGACCTATGTATACGGCTGTAAAGAATACCGAATTTCCGTGCGGGCGGACCACGGAGATGTTTGGGGGCTGGCCTGAAAGACTGGAAACGAGCTGAGGCATGAACAGAACGACTGGCACGGATCCGCAGTTTCGGAGAAAAAGCTCCGCTGTACCGTTGCGCGCAGTGTCTGCGCTCATCGGCACATTGCTGCTATCCAGCTGCCAGTCGGTGATCGAGCAGACCTACGAGCCGAGCGTTGCACCGTCCTCGACACCGCAGATCGTCGAGGAAGTGCAGAAGAACGATCCGCGCGCCCAGGTTGGTGCCCGCGAACATCCGCGCATCGTCGCAAGCTATGGCGGCGAATACGAGGATGAAAAGACCGAACGTCTTGTCGCGCGCATCACCGGCGCGCTGACGGCGGTGTCGGAAAACCCGAACCAGTCCTACCGCATCACCATCCTCAATTCGCCGGCGATCAACGCCTTTGCGCTGCCGGGTGGCTACCTCTACGTCACGCGCGGCCTTCTCGCCCTTGCCGACGACGCGTCGGAAGTTGCGGCCGTGTTGTCCCACGAGATGGCGCATGTGACGGCCAATCACGGCATCGAGCGGCAGCAGCGCGAAGAGGCGGAAGTCATCGCCAGCCGCGTGGTGTCCGAAGTGCTGTCGAGCGACCTGGCCGGCAAGCAGGCGCTGGCGCGCGGAAAATTGCGGCTCGCAGCCTTTTCGCGGAACCAGGAATTGCAGGCCGACGTGATCGGCGTGCGCATGCTCGGCGAAGCGGGCTACGACCCCTATGCGGCGGCGCGTTTCCTCGACGCGATGGCGGCCTATAGCCGTTTCTCCTCGGTCGATCCCGATTCGGACCAGAGCCTCGACTTCCTCTCGAGCCACCCGAGCGCGCCACAGCGCGTCGACCTCGCCCGCCGCCATGCCCGCGCTTTCGGTGCGGAAGGCACCGTCGGTGATCGCGGCCGCGACTATTATCTTGCCGGCATCGACGGCCTGCTCTACGGCGACAGCCCACAGGAGGGCTATGTTCGCGGCCAGACGTTCCTGCACGGCAAGCTCGGCATCCGCTTCGACGTGCCCACCGGCTTCCAGATCGACAACAAGGCGGAAGCCGTGCTGGCGACCGGTCCGGGCGAGACCGCCATCCGTTTTGACGGGGTTGCCGATACGCAGAAGCGCAGCCTGACGGACTATATCGCCAGCGGCTGGGTGACCGGCCTGCAGCCCGACACCATCCGCGCGATCAACGTCAACGGGCTGGAGGCTGCGACCGCACGCGCATCGGCCGAGCGCTGGGATTTCGACGTCACGGTGATCCGCATCGATACGCAGATCTATCGCTTCCTGACGGCAGTGCCGAAGGGGGCGCCGAGCCTGGAGCCGACGGCGAATATCCTGCGGGCATCCTTCCGCCGCATGACGCCGCAGGAAGCCGCTGCGCTGAAGCCGCTTCGCATCCGCGTCGTTACCGCCAGACCCGGCGATACGCTGGCGACGCTGTCGGCGCGGATGATGGGAACCGACCGCAAGCTCGACCTCTTCCGCCTGATCAACGCCATGCAGGTCACCTCGACCGTCAAGCCGGGCGACAAGGTCAAGATCATTTCGGAGTGAGGGTAGCGGCCGGGGTGAAGCCGGCCGCACGGGGATCTGGAAGAAGATTTCCGACGGGTACCCAAGGCTGCGCTCGGCAAGTTACCGGAGATGCTCGTCGATCGGAATGGTGAGAGACCAGGCGCTCGGGCGGCGAAGCCTGCGGAAAGGCCCCACGCGGACGGGCAGGTCCCGCTGTGCCGGGTTGCGCGGGTCTCCCCAGCGATCATTGTAAATATCCCTGAACAGGCAAGCGATCGGTATCATGATAGTCTCCTTCTTGAATCGATTCAAGATTTGAGCGATGATGTGTTGAACCGATTCAAAATCTAGTCGCTGAACAACGAAATGTCAAGAATTTTGAATCGATACAAGTTTCTGGTACGGTGATGTCGGGTGGTATAGCGCAGGAGGTGTTTTGACAAAAGGGCATGTAAAGCTGGCCGATGTCGCCAAGGCGGCCGGCGTATCGCAGGGGACGGCGTCGAATGTTTTCAGCCGGCCGGAGGTGGTTCGCGAAGAGGTGCGCGAGCGTGTCCTGGCGATGGCCCGGGAGCTCGGCTATAGCGGGCCGGACATGAAGGGGCGTCTGCTCAGGGCGGGCAGGGTCAACGCCATCGGCGTGGCAACCGTCGATCCGCTGGCCTATTTCTTCGAGGATCCGTGGGCGCGGGCGCTGATGACGGAGATCGGTGCGGTCTGCGACGCCACCGGCACCGGCATCGCCCTGGTGTCGGCGCAGAACCAGCAAAAACTTGCCTGGAACATCAACAGCGCGCTTGTCGACGGCTTCATCCTGTTGTGCGTCGAGGGCGGCGAAAGGCTCGTCGAGCTGACAAGGCAGCGGCAATTGCCATATATCGCCCTGGCGCTCGGCAGCGGCGATGCGACGATCCCGGCGATCGGCATCGACAACATCGCCGGTGCCGCGGCGGCGGCGCGACATCTTGCGGGCCTCGGGCACCGGCGGTTTGCCATCCTTGCCATAGGGCTCGACGGAGAGGACGGCCAGCCGGTAACGCCCGAGCTGGCCCTTGGCGCGCTGAAATCGACGTCGCGCGAGCGGGCGCTGGGGTACTGGCAGGCCTTGGCGGATTTCGGTATCGGGCGCGACGACGTGCCGATCTACGCGGCGGAGAATGGCAAGGGGAGCGTCACCTCGGCGCTGGAGGCGCTGTTTGCGAAGCCGGCACCGCCGACGGCCATCCTCGCCATGTCCGACCGCGTTGCCCTCCGTGCAATGGAATGGCTCGCGGAACACGGTTTTAACGTGCCCGGCGACGTGTCGGTGGTCGGCTTCGACGGCGTGCCTGAGGCTGCGACGGTGAGGCCGGGGCTCACCACCGTGGCGCAACCGCTTCGGGAAATTGCCCGCAGGGCGGTCGACGCAATCCTTGAGGATACGGCGTCCGAGCGACAGGAAATGCTCGACGTGACGCTCATCGTCCGCGGAAGCACTGCGCCACCACGGTAAGGGTAAGTAGTCAGGCAACAAACCCTGCGGACTGCCTGTCGCTCAATGCGGCAGTGTCGCCAGCACGGGGGCCTCGGCGACGAGCGCGATCCGGAGCTTTTCCAGCGCCCGGGTTTCGATTTGCCGAACACGTTCCTTGGAAATGCCGAGATCGGCGCCGAGTTCTTCCAGCGTGGCGCTGTCTTCCGACAAGCGGCGGGCGCGGATGATCTTCATTTCGCGCTCGTTGAGTTGGCAGAGCGCGTGGCTGAGCCACGTGCGCCGGCGTTCGCCGTCGATCATCTCGGAGACCTGCTCGTCGGGCAGCGGCGCGTCGCAGGCGAGCAGATCGAGCCGTTCGCCGCTGTCGGCGTCACTGGTCGAGATCGGCGCCTGCAGCGAGGCGTCGTTTCCCGAAAGCCGGGCATCCATGGTCTGCACGTCGGCAAGGCTGACGCCGAGCGCCACGGAGATTTCCTCATGCACGGCGCGGGCCGTCAATTGCCGGTCGCCTTGGGCGAGTTTGGCGCGCAGGCGGCGCAGGTTGAAGAACAGGGCCTTCTGTGCCGAGGAGGTGCCGCCGCGCACGATCGACCAGTTGCGCAGCACGTAATCCTGCATCGAGGCTCGGATCCACCAGCTGGCATAGGTGGAGAAGCGTACCTCGCGGCTCGGCTCGAACCGGGCTGCGGCTTCCAAAAGGCCGATATGCCCCTCCTGCACCAGATCGCTCATCGGCAGGCCGAAATTGCGGAATTTCGAGGCCATGGAAATCACCAGCCGCATATGGGCCATGGCGATCTTGTTGCGGGCTTCCTGATCGTGGTGGTCCTTCCACGCCAGCGCCAGTGCATGCTCCTCGTCCCGCTCCAGATAGGGTGCGGCCATTGCGATCTTGATCATGCGCCTGTCTGCTGAGAGATTCTTCATCGGCTACTCCATGACGGGCACGAGGGTGTGCCGCTGAACGATAAGTCGATCGGTGCTTTCGGGAATTCCGCCGTCTGAAACTTGACCAGCATTCGAAACGCCCTACTTCTTCGTGGAAGCCGGGCCGGAAAGAAAAGGCCGCGGCGGCAGTCCCGATGCGCCAAGACATCTGCGCAGGCCCGGACTGGACGTGTTCAAACGCGTGACCGAAGAAAAGGTTCCATGCTGCGCTGCCGTATTTTGCGGCGGCAGGCGTTTTTATGCGCTCGCATCTTCCTCAGGAATTCGAACCGGGTGCCTACCTCGTCGGTCGGGTGGCATTGCATCGCTGTGCAGGGTGCATTCTGCGGGCGGGGTACGCGCGACACGGGATGTACGCACACCATTTATTGTGCGTCGCAATTTTTGCCGCTTGCCGGAAAAGTTAAAAAAGCGTTAACTTTTCACAGTTGTCCCCATAAGTTGTCTGTGAGTTAGTTAAAGACAGGGCTTTGGCGGGATTCCTGTTTGCAAGGCACCGGTCTAGAGTCGCGTTATGAAAACACTATCCATCGAGGTGCGACCGGGAGAACCGAGAGATGCGGCGTCCATATCGGACGTGCATCGCGTTTCCTGGCTTCAGGCCTATGGGGGGCTGATCCCGCACCGGCCCTTGATCCAGATGGTCAACCGGCGCGACCACGCCTGGTGGCGAAAAGCTACGCGCGGTCCTTCCACCTTGCTCGTCATCGAAGTTGCCGGCGTGATTGCCGGTTATGCCACGCTCGGCCTCAACCGCGCCCGCGCCCTGCCGCAGGAAGGCGAGGTCTATGAACTCTATCTGCGCCCCGAATATCAGGGCGTCGGTCTTGGCCGCATCCTGTTCGGGGAAGCGAAGAGCCTTCTGAAATCGCTCGGCTGCCAAGGTCTTGTCGTCTGGTGCCTGGAAGACAGCCATCATGCCGATCGCTTCTTCCGAATGGCTGGCGGCCGCGACATCTGCGAGGGCATGGAAGATTTCGGCGAGAAGAACCTGAAGAAGATCGGCTATATCTGGGATTGACGGCGTCCGTCCAGTCCTGAAGCCGTCACGGCGTCTGGAAGGAACGCATGGGATCGGCGGCATACGGACCGCGGATGCCGTGAAAGGTGGCTATATCCATTCCGCAGCGAAAGCCATCGGCTCGCGTGTCGGCAATTTCACGGGCAAGCACGTTGGGGTCCGGATTGGCTAGCGCATCGACATAACCGATGACGCAGCTCTTGCCGTCCGCACCCGCCACCTTCGACACAACGAGAACCTGGCCGGTATCGGCCGGCGCCGGCCCGGCCTCCATGGCGCCCGAGTTCGAAATATACCAGCGCTGGATCGCGGCAAAGGGCATTCCCGCCGTGTCGAGCCGCCATTCGATCCGTCGGCCGGTATAGTTGAACGGACCGAAGGTCTCGTAGGTGCCGTCTATATAGGCTTTGCTGGCCTTGCCATACAGAATGGCCTGACGCAGGTCGCCTTCCTTGTAGATGACCGGCTGATCCTTCAGTCCCTTGCATTCGAGCACGATGCTGGCGCCTTCCTCCTCTTGCGAGAGCGTCCTGCACCGGTCGGTGTCGAGATCGGTATAGGTGCTGTCATTGGCATGTGCCGCGACGGGAGCGGCTGCCAAGAGCAGGACGAGCGGAAAAACACATGCACAGGTCATCATCGGCACTCGTTGTTCAGGGGACGTTGCGGCGCTCGCGATTATTCGCGCTAACCTTGCATTTTTCCCCTCATGACGAAAGTAATGTTGCGCCGCGGCATGTTTCCCTTTATCGGGAACGCCAGCCAAACTCAGACCCCTGGGGGAAAACATGCGTATTGATGCAATTTCGATCGGCAAGAATCCGCCTGAAGATATCAACGTGATCGTCGAGGTTCCGGTTGGCGGACATCCGATCAAGTACGAAATGGACAAGGAAGCCGGCACGCTGGTCGTCGACCGCTTCCTCTATACGCCGATGACCTATCCGGGCAATTACGGCTTCGTCCCGCATACGCTGTCGGATGACGGCGATCCGATCGACGTTTTGATCGCCTCGACCCGCCCGCTGGTTCCGGGCTGCGTCATCAACGTCCGCCCGATCGGCGTGATGATGATGGAAGACAATTCCGGCAAGGACGAAAAGGTCATTGCCGTTCCGAACTATCACCTCACCAAGCGTTACGACAAGGTGAAGGACTATACCGACCTGCCGGAAATCACGCTGCAGCAGATCGAGCATTTCTTCGAGCACTACAAGGATCTCGAGCCCGGCAAGTGGGTGAAGATCTTCGGCTGGAAGGACGCAACCGTTGCAAAGCAGCTGATCGTCGAAGCCATCGAGCGCGCCAAGGCGGCAAAGTAAGCGCCAAGACAGCGAAGTAAAGGGCCGAACAGCCCGCACAGCACACGAAAAAACCTCCGGATCACGCCGATCCGGAGGTTTTTTGTTGTCTGCGGAAGGCCGGCTGGCCCCCGTTTTAGCTGAGCAGGGCGGTGGCCACGGTCGTGTTCAGGAAATACCAGATGAAATAGAGGATGACCAAAACCACCAGCGGCGACAGGTCGACGCCGCCCATATCAGGCAGCATGCGGCGGATCGGCCGGTAGAGCGGCTCGGTAAGCTGGTAGAGCGAGCGGCCGATCATGTTGATCGCGTTGTTGTTCACGTTGATCACGTTGAAAGCGTAGAGCCAGGAAAAGATGGCCGAGGCGATGACCAGGAACCACGCAATGTTGATGATGAAATTCAGGGTCGCAATGACAGCAAGCATGCCGGTCTCCAATTCGTTGTTGACAGACATGTAGACATTGACGACTAAACCGGCAAGTCCGCGCTGAGCGCAGCGCAAAAACTTGATTAATTCGGCGGCCCCCGCCTGCCGCCTTTCCTCGAAAGATCGCCGCATGTCCGCCATACACGGTGCAGACCGGTTCGCCGCGTTCCGGCATGTCTCCTACGCCCGTTTCTTTTTCGCGCGCTTTCTGGCGTCCTTCGCCATCCAGATCATCAGCGTCTCTGTCGGCTGGCAGATGTACGAGCAGACGCAGAACACGCTCTATCTCGGGCTCATCGGCCTCTTCCAGTTCCTGCCGTCGCTGCTCCTCATCCTGGTGACGGGATCGGTGGCCGACAGACATTCAAGGCGCATGATCGTTTCGATCTGCATGATCATCAGCGCGCTCTGCGCAGCAGCCTTGCTCGGGCTGACGATCACCGACACCTTCTCGCCGTGGCCGGTGTTTGCCATCCTGATCGTCTTCGGCATCGAGCGCGCCTTCATGGCGCCGGCGGTGCAGTCGCTCGCGCCCAATCTTGTGCCGGCTCATGACCTGTCGAACGCCGTCGCCTGGAATTCATCCTCCTGGCAGGCGGCCGCCATTCTCGGCCCGGTCGCCGGCGGCCTGCTCTATGGCGTAAGCGCACTCGTCGCCTACTCCGTTGCGCTCGCCTTCCTCGTTCTTTCCGCCATTCTCGTCGGCATGATCGAAAAGCCTGCGCAGCACAGCCTCAGCGAACCGCGCGACTGGACCTCGGTTCTGGCCGGCTTCCGGTTCATCCGCACTGAAAAAGTGGTCCTGGGGGCGATTTCGCTCGACATGTTCGCCGTGCTTCTCGGCGGCGCCGTTGCGCTAATGCCGGTCTTTGCCAGCGAAATCCTGGTTCTGGGTCCGCTCGGCCTCGGGCTGCTCAGGGCAGCACCGGGCATAGGCGCGATCCTGGTCGCCGTTACGCTTGCCGCCTATCCGATCCGCCACCATGCCGGCACGCTGATGTTTGCCGGCGTGGCACTGTTCGGCATCGGCACGGTGGTCTTCGGCCTGTCGGAAATCGCCTGGCTGTCGATCGCAGCGCTGCTGCTGATGGGCGCGGCGGACATGATCTCGGTCTATGTGCGTGAGACGCTGATTGCGCTCTGGACGCCGGATGAGGTGCGCGGCCGCGTCAATGCCGTCAACATGGTCTTCGTCGGGGCCTCTAACGAACTCGGGGAGTTCCGGGCAGGCACCATGGCGCATGTGATCGGCGCGGTTCCAGCGGTGGTGATCGGCGGTGCCGGTACGCTTGCCGTCGCGGTCATCTGGGCGCTCGGCTTTTCCCAATTGCGCAAGATCGATTCGCTTGAGGTGCCGGAGCGTGCTGTTTCGGGTTGATCAGGTTCGCGGAGTTCGAAATCGGGGAGGCCTGCCCCTCTGTCGGCGACGCCGACATCTTCTCTTCAAGGATGAGCGATGGATTGCGGGAGCGTGCAACGATCTCCCTCTTCTCCCCAGCGGGGAGAAGTGCCGAGCGGATGCGAGGCGATGAGGGGGGCTTCGGCGAAGCCGGAGCCAGAAAGAGGTGGCCTTCGGCCCCCCTCATCCGGCCCTTTGGGCCACCTTCTCCCCGCTGGGGAGAAGAGGGGGCATCACCTTGCCTAAGCGCTGACTTTTTCGCCCTGGCGCTGGAAGATATGGGTGAGGAACCGGTCCATCCAATCGCGAAGCGGCGCGTCGTGGTCCATGCGGCCTTCCAGATGGGCGCGGCCCAGCTGTGCGCCGGGCAGGTCGAACCGGTGCGCGCCATGCACGACCCAGCGATGCATCATCACCCGCGTCAGTTCGCCGTGAAACTGGATGCCCCAGGCGTTTTCGCCATAGCGGAAGGCCTGGTTGGGGTATGTCTTGCCGGTGGCAAGCAGTTCGGCCCCTGCCGGCAGGTCGAAGCCTTCGCGGTGGAACTGGTAGACCATCGACGGCCATTGCATCAGCGCGCGGCCCTTGTCCGTTGCTTCCAGCGGATACCAGCCGATTTCCGCCATGCCGTCCTGATGCGGCGCGACGACGCCGCCGAGATGCCGCACCAGCATTTGCGCGCCAAGACAGATCCCGAGAAAGGGCTTGTTTTCCGACAGGGGCACCGAGAGCCAGTCGATCTCGCGCCTGATATGCTCCTCGTCGTCATTGGCGCTCAGTGGTCCGCCAAAGACGACGGCGCCGGTGTGATCATCAAGCGTTGCAGGCAGCGGATCGCCCAGAACGGGCCGCCGGATATCGAGGCTGAACCCTTTTTCCAGAAGCAGATGTCCGACACGCCCGGGGCTGGAGCGCTCCTGATGAAGCACGATCAGGACCGGTTTGCCGGTCGTGCGCGTGTAGAACGTGCGGTCGTCGAAAAGCATTTCACTCTTCCTGTTGCGCAGTCGCCTCCTCCGCAACGTCAAGTTTGGCGGCCGCTTGCTGCCGCTTGATGATCCTGTCCCTGCCGGAAACGCCGAGCAGATCGGCGATCCGCCAGATCACGTGATCTTCCATTTCACTGCGTTTCCCGTCGGCGTAGACAATCTCCCACAGCATGCCGACGAGGTCGATCCGCTGTTCCTCGGAAAAATGCCGCTTTATATCGGAGGTGAAGCGGAAGAAGTCGATGGCCTGGCTTTCGGCGGTTTCACCGGCGGCGATCAGCGCATCGAGCGCCGCATCGTCCAGCTTGTACTGATCCTTGATCATCGAGCGCACCTTGCGGCGCTCCTTCTCATGGATCTCGCCATCGGCCTCCATCACCTGGATGCAGAGCGCCATGATGGCAATACGGGGGTCGCCGGGCTGGATGGTGGACGGTCCGCTGCCGGTCAGGCTGTCGAGGAAGGTTCTGAAACGATCAAACATGCTTTTCCGTCAAAAATCGAGGTTTCTTCTCAAAACAGGCGAAAGCTTGTCTTTTCCAATGGCTTGCTGCTGTCGTCGCGCACGCCCGGATCATCCGGCGGACGGCCGAAGAAGGGCTCGACGACCGGCTCCTCGGTCTTGACCGGCGCCGGCTTCTTCTGGGCTTTCACCGTCTGTGGCACGATTACCGATTCGCTCGGAACGGGCACGGCAATGGTCTTGACGGCCACTTCTTCGGTTTTTTCCGGCGTTTCTATGGCGTGAGCCGGCTTGGCGGGGGTTGCGACCCGCTCGGGCTGCGGCTCGGGTTCCGGTCGCTGATGGGCGATGGCAACCGGGGGCAGGCTGCGGATCGCCGCGTCGGCAGCGTCCAACGTACCTTCCTCGACGGGACCTGCAATCTGCGCCACGGGCTGCTTCCATTCGAAGGCGTCGAGACGGCCGCTGACCGGCGAGACCGGCAGCCATTCCGGTGCCGTGACGCCGTCGGCCGTCCAGGCCGGATCGCGCGGGCTTTTCAGCGCCTGGTTCATCCAGTGGCGGATGCGGCCGTCATCGCCGGTATCGGCTTCCTCGATATCGGCAAGCAGCAGGAAGATGCCTTCGCTCTGCTGGATCCGGGCGGCAGCTTCGGCCTTGGACCGGGCCAGGGACAGATCGCGCGCTTCCAGCGCGCTTTCGGCGACCGTGGCGAGAGCAACCGCATTGTTCGGCCGCAGGGCTTCGAGCTTGTTTGCCCGCTTCAGACGGTCGGTGGCCGAATCGCCGCTGCGGGCCCGGACGTAGAGCCTGGCGACCTCCGGATGCGGGTCCTGTTTCCAGAGTTTTTCCAGGATGGAGGCGGCCTTGCGCAGATTGTCCTCGCGAAACAGCGCCTTGGCCGCGATCAGCCCGGCCGGCACCAGATCTTCGGCGAGTTTCAGTGCGGCCAGCGCATCGTCGCGCGCGCCCTTGGGATCGGCCTCCAGTTTCTCGGTGGCGCGGGCCGTCAAAAGCACGGCCTTCTTGCGGTCGGCCTCCTTGCGGTCGATGACGTGGGAAGCCCGGCTCTGGTCGATGAGACGGATGGCTTCGTCCCACTGGCCGGTCTGGCTGCGATAGTCCAGCGCTGCCAGCGTCGCCCAGGGCAGGTGCGGTGCCTTGTCGGCGGCGCGCTCGGCATATTGCCGGGCCGCCTCGTTGGCGCCCAGGCGCTTGGCTTCGAGATAGAGGCCGCGCAGGCCGAGTTCACGGGTCTCCGGGTCGTCGGCCATCAGCTCGAATTTCTTGCGGGCGTCGTCATACTTGCCTTCGATCAGCGCCGTCTGCGCTTCCAGCAGATGGATCAGCGGCTCTTGGTCGGAACTGATGAGCCCACGCGTGCGCGCCGTCATCTTGCGGGCAAGAGCACTGTCCCCGGCACCTGCGGCAATGAGGCCGGTCGACAGCGCCTGATAGCCGCGATCGCGCTTGCGGGCACGGAAATAGCGGGAGATCGAGTGGGGCGAAAGCCAGACGACGCGGATCAGCCAGACGACGATCAGGATGGCCGCGATCAACGAAGCAAGCAGCGTCGCCGCCACCATCAGGCTCATTTCGATACGCTGGCCCTGCCAGATTAACGACAGTTCGCCAGGGCGGTCGGCCAGCCAGGCAAAGCCTGCGCCGAGGGCAAGGACGATGAGGACGTAGAACAGAATACGGATCATGAACTCTTCCTTAGCCCTGGTTGGCCGTCATGGCGCCTGCAACGGTCGCGTCGATCAGCCCTTCGACACGGATTCGCTGGTCGAGCTTGGTCTTGAACGCGGCGCCTGCTGACTTCGCCGGCTCCGGCAGGGCGCCCCATTCGAGGCTCGCGCCCTTCAGGTCGCCATTGGTCAGCTTGTCCTCGATACGGGCGATGATGGCCTCCGGGCCGTCTCCCTCGACGCTGCCGACGGGGCGAATGCGGATGGCCGAGGAGGCGCTGTCTATCAGGCGGGCAAAAATGCCCTGGTTCGGGTCGCTGTGCTGGGTGGCTTCGAGCATGGCATCGGCGGTTGCCGGAAAGTCGCGAACCAGATCGGCACGCGGAGCGATGCCGGTCTTGGCATCCTCCGCAAGGCCGGTGACGGCCGGGTCAGTGGCGGCAATGCTCTTCAGCGCGTCGAGTTCGGCCAGGAACGGCCCGCCGCGGTCGATCGCCGTCTTCAGCGCGGTGACGGCCACGGCGCGGGCGAGTTGCACGTCGCTGGCCGGCTCGTCGATCTTCTTCTCGGCCGCTTCGATGCGGGTGGAAAGCTCTGACTTCGCAGCTTCGCTCGACTGCTGGGCGTCGGCCAGTGCCGATTTCAGCGTCGCGATCTCGCCGGTCAGGTTGGTGATCTGGGCATCAAGGCCGGAGACGTCTGCGGACGCGCCGCTTCCTGCTTCGGCAGCGCTCTTTTCAAGCGCTGCGATGCGGGTTTCGATGGGGGCAAGGTCGACCGTTGGGGAGGATTGAGGTGCCGCAGCAAGCTGCGCCTTGATCGCCTCGATGTCGCTGGCAAGGCTTTGTTCCACCGCCGTATCGCCGCCCGGGCCAAGGGAAGGCAGAATGCCTGCGTATTGCAGACCGCCGGCGCCGAGAAGCGTGATCAGGCCGCCGAGAATGCCGGCGGCAAGCGCGCCTGAGTTGGAGACGCGGCGCGGCTCAGGGTGGATCGGCCGGGCCGGCTGTTCCGCCGCCGTGGCAGCCGAAGTCGGCTCCTCGGCAAAGGCGGCAGCCGCAGCTTCGGCGCGGGCGTCCTCCTCACGCTCTTCGGAGCTGTCGGTGGGCTCGCGGATGTCGTCCGGTTCGGGAATGTCGGCGCGCACCGTCTCGTCGGCTTCGCCTGCCCGGATTTCCGCCGCATCGGCGGTTGTCTCATCGACTGCCGCCTGCTCGACGGGCGCCTCCGGTTCGGCGTGCGGATCACGGGATTTTGCGTCGTCCTCCGGTGCCGCATTGGCTTCCAGGTCGATCGTCAACGGCTCCTGATCTGGCTTCGAGCGGCGCGGAGGATTTTCCGGTCCCATGATCATCTCTTTCCGTTATCGCATGAACTTGAAGGTACTGTCTTAAACCTAGACATGCGGCGGGAATAGGGAAAGCCCCCATGCGACAATTCCTTGACCTGGTGCTTATGGACGGGTGGGCGGAGGGGTGGCAAGCCGGCCGGTCAGAGCAGTGCGAAAAGGCTGGCTTCGCTGGGCTCGGCGGCAACGGCGATCCGCGCGAAACCCGCGGGAATGGCGGCGGCGACGTGTTCGCTCAGGCAGAGCAGGCGCACGCCGCGCAGGGCGTCGCTGGTTTCCGGCGGAATCGAGGCAAAGAAATGCCGCGCGGTTTCGTGGGAATAGAAGAGGGCAACGTCCGGCTTGTTCGCCTGAAGTAGGGTATCGACGGTTTTCGGCGTATAGAGGATGGGAGACATGCGGTAGACTTGGGCAACACGGCAGGGGATGCCGAAATCTTGCAGGCCTGCCTCGAAGTCGGGTGATCGCGGCACACCCGCCAGATATATAAGGTTGCCTAGACCGATCTTCGGGATACCGTGAAATTCATGCGAAAATGTTTCGGCAACGAGCCCTGCGAGTGCACGCCCTGTTGCAAAGCTGGTGCCGACGGATTGAAAGCCGAATTGTCGTGCCGCTTCGGCTGTCGCCGGGCCAACGCAAAAGATGGGCGTTGCGAGGTGCGGCAGGAGATTGTCTTTAATCGGAGCCAGAGCACGGATAGTCTCCGCGCTCGTTATGGCGATGGCGCTATGGGGAAGGGATAACACATCCAGCGCTGCCTGCGAGTCATGCACCGCCTCCATCATCGGCAGGACAATGGCCTCGTGCCCCATCGCCTCAAGCCTTGCCGCCGTTGCCGCCGCCGAAGGCTGAGGCCGAGTGACAAGGACGCGCATGGGCTCAGGTCCAACTCGAAAAGAAATCCGGCCCGGCGTCGAGGCGGATATCGTCACCGGCTTTCGCACCCAATTGCTCGGCATCCACGGCCTTGCCTTCGGTCGTCACTCGGAAATGCTGGCTGCCGTCCGGCGTCAGGATCATGCCGGAAAAGCGGATGGTGTCGCCGTCCGATACGGCATAACCGGCGATCGGTGTGCGGCAGGAACCGTCGAGGGTAGAGAGGAATGCCCGTTCGCAGGTCACGGCCTCATGTGTCCTTGGATCGTTGATTGCTTCCAGCAAGCCGTTGATCCGGTCGTCACCGATGCGGCTCTCGATGCAGATCGCGCCCTGCGCTGGCGCCGGCGGGAAGATCTCGGGATCGAGGATTTCCGTCGGTACGTCGTCCTTGCCCAATCGCTTGAGGCCGGCGAAGGCGAGCAGGGTCGCATCGACCTGGCCCTCGGCGAGTTTCCTTAGCCGGGTATCGACCAGGCCGCGAAAAGTGATGACGTTGATATCCGGGCGCAGCCGCTTGATCAGGGCCTGGCGGCGCAGCGACGACGAGCCGATGGTGGCGCCCTGTGGCAGGTCCATGAGTTTTGCCGCCGTGCGCCCGATGAAGGCGTCGCGGGCGTCCTCGCGCGGCAGATAGGCGGACAGGAACAGGCCGTCCGGCAGCTTGGTCGGCATGTCCTTGGAGGAATGCACGGCGAAATCGAGCCCTTCGGAAAGAAGCATGTCCTCCAGTTCCTGGGTGAAAAGCCCCTTGCCGCCGATCTGCGAAAGCGAGCGGTCGGTGATGCGGTCGCCCATGGTCGAGAGCACGACGATCTCGAACGTTTCGGGCGGCAGGCCATGCGCTGATATCAGCCGGTCCCGCGTTTCGTGGGCCTGCGCCAGCGCCAGCGGGCTACCCCGCGTGCCGATCCGGAAAGGTTTTGTTTGCATCCACTGCGATCCATTGTTACCGGAGTTCCGTGTATCCGCCTTTCCCGGCGACCGCAATATTCGAGTAAAATGGCCCATGACTTCACCTCTGCGCATCCTCGGTATCGAAACAAGCTGCGATGAAACCGCCGCTTCCGTCGTGCTGCGCGATGCCGACGGTCACGGCGAGATCCTCGGCGACGTGGTTCTGAGCCAATTGGAAGAGCATAGCGTCTATGGCGGCGTCGTGCCGGAGATCGCCGCACGCGCCCATGTCGAGGCGCTGGATACGCTGGTCGAGGAGGCGCTTTTGCGCGCCGGCGTGACGCTTGCCGATATCGATGCGATTGCCGCCACGAGCGGCCCGGGCCTGATCGGCGGCCTGCTCGTTGGGCTGATGACGGGCAAGGCGATGGCGCGGGCGTCCGGCAAGCCGCTCTACGCGGTCAACCACCTCGAAGGCCATGCACTGACGGCGCGGCTGACCGACGGGCTTGCCTTTCCCTATCTGATGCTGCTCGTTTCCGGCGGCCATACCCAGCTTATCCTCGTCAAGGACGTCGGCGTCTATGAGCGCTGGGGCACGACCATCGACGATGCGCTTGGCGAAGCCTTCGACAAGACGGCAAAGCTCTTGGGGCTTCCCTATCCGGGCGGTCCGGCGGTCGAACGTGCGGCAAAAAGCGGCAACCCGGATCGGTTTTCCTTTCCGCGGCCGCTGGTCGGCGAAGCGCGGCTCGATTTCTCCTTTTCTGGTCTCAAGACGGCCGTGCGGCAGGCGGCGCAGTCGATCGAACCGGTGACCGAGAAGGACATCGCCGATATCTGCGCCTCCTTCCAGAAGGCGATTTCGCGCACGCTGAAGGATCGCATCGGCCGGGGACTGGCGCGCTTCAAGGAGCAGTTCGGCGGCACCGTCGACAGTCCGGCGCTGGTCGTGGCCGGCGGAGTTGCGGCAAACCAGACATTGCGGGCGACACTGCAGGAGCTGTGCGACAAGAACGGTTTCCGTTTCATCGCGCCGCCGCTGCAGCTGTGCACCGACAACGCGGCGATGATCGCCTGGGCGGGGGCCGAGCGAATGGCTGCCGGGTTGCCGGCCGATGATCTCGATGTCGCGCCGCGCTCGCGCTGGCCGCTCGATGCCGACGCGAAGGCCCTGATCGGCTTTGGCAAACGGGGAGCGAAAGCGTAATGACCAAGGCTGTCTTGCAGCAGGATCGCATCGTCGTTGTCGGTTCCGGCGCGTTCGGCACGGCGCTTGCGGCCGTTGCTGCAGCATCGGGCAAGGTGCCGGTAACGCTGCTCACCCGCCGCGAAAGCATTGTCGAGGATTTCAGGGAAACCGGCCGCAATGATAGCGCGCTGCCGGGTATCGACCTGCCGGAAACCTTGACCGTCTCCGACGATCCGACGGTGCTGGAAGGTGCGGGCATCGTCCTCTTCGCCATGCCGTCGCAGGCGCAGCGCGAGGCGGCGCGTTCGCTGCACGGTTTTATCGGCAAGGGTGCGGATGTGGTCATCTGCGCCAAGGGCATGGAGCGCGCAAGCGGGCGTCTGCTGACGGATATCGTTGGGGAAGAGCTGCATCTGCAAAATGTGTCGGTGCTTTCCGGTCCGGGCTTTGCCGCCGATATCGCCAAGGGCCTGCCGACCGCGATGGTGATTGCGGCTGGTAGCATCGAGCGCGCGTCCCTTCTTGCCGAAGCGCTGTCCGGTGCGACATTCCGCCTCTATCCTTCCGCCGACCGGATCGGCGTGCAACTTGGTGGCGCGTTGAAGAACGTGCTGGCGATCGCCTGCGGCATCGTCGAGGGTGCTGGGCTTGGTGATTCCGCCCGCGCGGCTCTGATTTCGCGCGGGCTTGCCGAAATGTCGCGCTTCGTCGCGGCGCGTGGCGGCGAGGCTGATACGGTGCGGGGGCTGTCGGGCCTCGGTGACCTTGTGCTGACGGCGACCAGCCATCAGTCGCGCAATCTGCGCTACGGCATCGCGCTCGGCACGAGCGGCAGTGCGAAGGGGCATTCGGATGAATTGGTCGAGGGCGCGTTCGCCGCCTCCGTCGCGGCGGATGTCGCCCGGACGCTGGGTGTCGACATGCCGATCACCGAGGCGGTGGCGGCGATTATCGACGGGAAAACGGATGTGAAATCGGCGCTGGAACAATTGATGTCCCGCCCGATCACGCAGGAATAGTTATTCAAGGAGAAAACCATGCTGTTTGCGGTTCTGTGCACGGACAAGCCGAATGCCCTGCAGGTGCGGATGGACACCCGTCCCGAGCACGTCGAATTTCTGAACGACCTGAATGCCAAGGGCGGGCTTGCCTTCGCCGGCCCGTTCCTTGACGATGCCGGCAAGCCGAACGGCAGTCTTGTGGTGATCAAGGCGGAAACGATCGAGGACGCGCGCGCCATCGCGGCCGCCGATCCCTATGCGAAGGCCGGCCTCTTCGCTACCGTCGACATCAAGCCCTGGAACTGGGTCTTCAACAAGCCGGAGGCTTGAGCGTGGGTTACTGGCTTTACAAATCCGAGCCGTCCAAATGGTCCTGGGCCATGCAGAAGGATGCAGGCGAGAAGGGGACCGAATGGACCGGCGTGCGCAACTATCTGGCGCGCAACAACATGCGGGCGATGCAGATCGGCGACAAGGGTTTCTTCTATCACTCGAATGAGGGTCTTGAGATCGTCGGCATTACCGAGGTCTGCGCGCTTTCGCATCCGGATTCGACCGCCGATGGCGATGCCCGCTGGGACTGCGTCGATATCCGCGCCGTCTGCGACCTGCCGGTGCCGGTGTCGCTGAAGGACATCAAGGCCAATCCGAAATTCGAGAAAATGGCGCTGGTCACCTCGATGCGGCTCTCCGTGCAGCCGGTCACCGAGGAAGAATATCTCGAGATCTGCAGGCTTGGCGGGCTGGAGAATCCGCCGCGGTGATTTTTTGCATGGGCGCATGCAACGATCGCCCTCTTCTCCCCAGCCGGGAGAAGTGCCGAACGCAGTGAGGCGATGAGGGGGGCGACGACGGAGCTGGAGCCATATCGCGGTGGCCTTCGGCCCCCCTCATCCGGCCCTGCGGGCCACCTTCTCCCCGCTGGGGAGAAGAGGGAGCGCGCTGAAATTTATGCGCAATTGCCGCCCTCAAGCATGAAGCAACCAACCGGAACCCCGATCACCCGTGAAAACCGATCCCGAAACCTTCATCCGTGCCAACACGGATATCATGACGCCGCCGCACGTGCCGGAAATCCGGCTGCATCTGGCGAGCGAAGCGCATGATCTCTGGTTGAAGACGGAAGAGGAACTGGAGGAGATCGGCCTGCCGCCGCCGTTCTGGGCCTTTGCCTGGGCAGGCGGCCAGGGGTTGGCTCGGCATATTCTCGATCATCCCGAACTGGTTCGGGGAAAACACGTCGTCGATTTTGCCTCCGGCTCGGGGCTGGTGGCGATTGCCGCAATGAAGGCGGGGGCTGCGTCCGTGCTTGCGGTCGATATCGATCCGTGGGCTGAAACCGCGGTTCGACTGAATGCGGCGCTCAACGGTACGCAGGTCGCGTTTGCCGCAACTGACATCATCGGCACTATGCGCAGCGCCGATGTCTATCTCGCCGGTGACGTCTTCTACGACAAAAGTTTTGCTGACCGGCTCATTCCGTGGTTCTCCGCATTGGCGGGGGAGGGCGCCGACGTTCTAGTCGGCGATCCCGGACGCGCCTATCGCCCGCGCGAACGGATGGAAATGCTGGCGGCCTATCAGGTACCGGTGACCCGTGCGCTGGAAGACAGCGAGGTCAAGAAGACGACGGTCTGGCGATTCGCCCCGGGCTCGTCAGTCAACGGCGGATGACGCAGACGCCGGATTCCCAGGAGCAGGCGCGGCCGGCGGTCGACGGGTTCACGCGGATGATCTTGGCGCGAGGCGCATAGTAATCTTCGGTCGTCTCGCCGCCGTAATAGTCGTAGCCGTAGCGCTCGGAGCGAAAATACGTGCCGTTGCCCGGATCGGTCCAGGCCGACAGTCCACCGAAATAGGTGCCGCCAAGTGTTTCGGACGGAAAATCGTCGCCGCCGTAAGCCGGCATCCGATAGCTCCTGTCCCTGCCGCGATATTCGCGCACGACCCGGCGGTCGTGGCGGCGATGATGGCCGTACCTGCGTTCGAAATGCCGGCGATGCACTGTGCGGTCCGAGAAGCGCCCCCTGCCCGCACGCCGCCAGTGATGGCTGCCGAGCCTGACGCCGGACCGGAATTCGCTGGGCTCGCGATGCTGGCGCTCGAAATGCGCGCGCCGGCCGAAATGGCCCTCGCTAGAGCGGTCGCGCGCTTGTGCAAAATCGGCGAACGAGAGGGTCAGGGCGACGAGCACGATCAAGACTTTCGTCGCATTCGACAGGATATTTGGACGCATTTCGGGCAGCCCTCCGGAGAACGCTTAACAGATCCTTAACAGGCAATGTGCGGCACGCGCCGGCAAAAGTCACGGAATAGGTTGAATTTTCACGCCTTATCGTTAATGCGGCGGCCTTTTTGACCGGATCGCTTCGCCGCATTTTCGTCTAATCGATTAAAATGATTTTGCAGTGCAAACACACTTGTCGTTAATCAATATGGTGATTAAACGTCGGCTGACTGAATTGCGCACAATCAGGTGCAATACCGGATAGAAATAGTCCAGTTTTTGGGCATCCCTTTCCGGTTCTTCCGTGGGGTTCCGATGACGAATGTCACCAAAAGCCGGCCGCTTTCGCCGCATTTGCAAATCTACAAGCCAATTCCGACCATGGTCATGTCGATTGTGCACCGCATCACCGGCGGTGCACTTTATTTCGGCACCATTCTCGTCGCCTGGTGGTTGATCGCCGCCGCGACCGGTCCGGAATATTATGACTGGGTCATGTGGGCCTTCGGCACGATCATCGGCCAGCTCATCCTGTTCGGCTATACCTGGGCGCTGGTGCATCACCTGTTCGGTGGATTGCGCCACTTCGTCTGGGATCTGGGCTACGGTTACGAGAAGCATTTCGCCACCAAGCTCGCCATCGGCAATCTGATCGGTTCGGTCGCAGTCACGCTGCTGATCTGGATCGTCGGTTACGCGGCTCGCTGAGAGGACAAGAATTCCATGGATATGCGCACTCCCCTCGGCAAGGTTCGCGGCCTCGGTTCGGCCAAGGAAGGCACCGATCACTTCTGGCGCCAGCGGCTGACCGCGGTCGCCAACGTGCCGCTGATCATCTTCTTCGTGCTGTTCCTGATCAAATATGCCGGCGCGCCCTATCCGGACGTCGTCGCCGCATTGTCGAACCCGTTCGTGGCCGTGGTCATGGGGCTGGTGGTCCTCTCCGGCCTCATTCACATGAAGCTCGGCATGCAGGTCATCATCGAGGATTATGTGCATGGTGAGGGTACCAAGATCGTCTTGGTCATGCTCAATACGTTTTTTACGATCGCAGTTGGCGGGCTCTGTCTTTTCGCCATCCTGAAGATCGCGTTTGCAGGGTAATTCAAAATGGCACCCAATACATCGCCGCTCATCAACGGCCGCGCCTATGAATATGTCGACCACGCCTATGACGTGATCGTCGTCGGGGCCGGCGGCGCCGGCCTGCGCGCCACGCTCGGCATGGCCGAGCAGGGTTTCAAGACGGCCTGCATCACCAAGGTCTTCCCGACTCGCTCGCACACGGTCGCGGCACAGGGCGGCATTGCGGCATCGCTCACCAACATGACGCCGGACTCGTGGCAGTGGCACCTCTACGATACGGTGAAGGGGTCCGACTGGCTCGGCGACGTCGATGCCATGCAGTATCTCACCATGGAAGCGCCGAAGGCCGTTTACGAGCTTGAACATTATGGCGTGCCGTTCTCGCGAAACGCGGAAGGCAAGATCTACCAGCGGCCGTTCGGCGGCCACATGCAGAACTACGGCGAAGGCCCGCCGGTGCAGCGTACCTGCGCCGTTGCCGACCGTACCGGTCATGCCATCCTGCACACGCTCTATGGCCAGTCGCTGAAGAACAACGCCGAATTCTTTATCGAATATTTCGCGCTCGACCTGATCATGTCGGAAGACGGCAGCCGCTGCACCGGCGTCGTCGCCTGGAACCTCGATGACGGCACGATCCACCGCTTCGCCGCCAAGATGGTGGTGCTGGCGACCGGCGGCTACGGCCGCGCCTATTTCTCGGCCACATCGGCCCATACCTGCACCGGCGACGGCGGCGGCATGATTGCCCGCGCGGGCCTGCCGCTTCAGGACATGGAATTCGTCCAGTTCCACCCGACCGGCATCTACGGCTCCGGCTGTCTGATCACCGAAGGTGCGCGCGGCGAGGGCGGCTATCTCGTCAATTCCGAGGGCGAGCGCTTCATGGAGCGCTATGCGCCGTCGGCCAAGGACCTTGCCTCGCGCGACGTCGTTTCGCGCTGCATGACGCTGGAAATCCGCGAGGGTCGCGGCGTCGGCAAGAACAAGGACCACATCTACCTGCATCTCGACCATCTCGATCCGGCCGTCCTGCACGAGCGCCTGCCGGGCATTTCCGAGAGCGCCAAGATCTTTGCCGGCGTCGACGTGACGCGCGAGCCGATCCCGGTCCTGCCGACCGTTCACTACAACATGGGCGGCATTCCGACCAACTACTGGGGCGAAGTGCTGAACGCCGACGGTGCCAATCCGGAGCGGATCATTCCCGGCCTGATGGCTGTGGGCGAAGCCGGCTGCGCCTCGGTGCACGGCGCCAACCGCCTCGGCTCCAACTCGCTGATCGACCTCGTGGTCTTCGGCCGCGCCGCCGCCATCCGCGCCGGTGAAGTCATCGACCGCAATTCTGCGATCCCGGCAATCAACGAAAAGGCCTCCGAAAAGATCATGACGCGCTTCGACAAGCTGCGTCATGCCAATGGCGGCACGCCGACCGCGGTCCTGCGTGAAAAGATGCAGCGTACCATGCAGGACGACGCCGCCGTGTTCCGCACGCAGGAATCGCTGGAATCGGGCTGCAAGCGCATGAGCGCGATCTGGCAGGAGCTGGGCGACGTCAAGGTCACCGACCGCTCGATGATCTGGAATTCCGATCTGGTGGAAACACTGGAACTGGAAAACCTGATGGCCAACGCCATCACCACGGTCTACGGCGCCGAAGCTCGCAAGGAAAGCCGCGGGTCGCATGCCCGCGAAGACTATACGAGCGGACCGTTCGCCGGCCGTGACGACGTCAACTGGCGCAAGCATACGCTGTCCTGGGTGAACGAGGCGGGCGAAGTGAAGCTCGACTATCGCCCGGTCCATACCGAACTGCTGGCCGAGGGCATCGATCCGAAAAAGATCGAGCCGAAGGCCCGGGTATACTGATTATGGCAGCGGCGGGCGCGGGATATTCCGGCACGCCGCTTCCAAAGAAGCTGGGTTTCAAGCCCGGAATGACGACAGCGTTCATCGCGCTGCCGGACAGTCTGGCGAAACTTGCGGCTTCGGCTGATTTTGCCGCTTGCGATCTGTTCCCCTCCTGGGAAGCGATGCGGGTGGCGACCAAGGCTTATGATGCGATCCATGCCTTCACGATCATGAGGGCGGAGATCGAAAATGAGCTTTCCGGGCTGCAGGACCGGATCACGCCGGATGGCATGATCTGGGTCTCGTGGCCGAAGAAGGCTTCGAAGGTTAAGACGGACGTGACCGAGGATGTCGTGCGTGCAGCGGCCCTCGATCTCGATCTGGTGGATGTCAAGGTGGCCGCGATCGACGAGATATGGTCGGGGCTGAAGCTGGTCATTCGCCAGGACCGGCGCAAGGATCGGCGCAAGGAAAGAACGGACAGGTCGCATGGTTGAACTCGCTCTCCCCAAGAATTCGCAGATGACCGAAGGCAAGGTCTGGCCGAAGCCGGCCGGGGCCACCAATACCCGCGAGTTCCGCATCTATCGCTGGAGCCCGGATGACGGCAAGAACCCGTCGATCGACACGTTCTACATCGATGTCGACGATTGCGGCCCTATGGTGCTCGACGCGCTGCTTTACATCAAGAACAAGATCGACCCGACGCTGACGCTGCGCCGCTCCTGCCGCGAGGGCATCTGCGGTTCCTGCGCCATGAACATCGACGGCACCAACACGCTGGCCTGCACCAAGGGCATGGACGAGGTAAAGGGCACGGTGAAGGTCTATCCGCTGCCGCATATGCCTGTCGTCAAGGACCTGGTGCCGGATCTCACCAATTTCTACGCCCAGCACCGCTCGATCGAGCCTTGGCTGAAGACCGTTTCGCCGACGCCGGCCAAGGAATGGAAGCAGAGCCACGAGGATCGCCAGAAACTCGACGGCCTCTACGAGTGCATCCTCTGCGCCTGCTGTTCCGCCTCCTGCCCGAGCTACTGGTGGAACGGTGACCGCTATCTCGGCCCGGCCGTGCTCTTGCAGGCTTATCGCTGGCTGATCGACAGCCGCGATGAGGCCAAGGGCGAGCGCCTGGACAATCTCGAAGATCCCTTCCGCCTCTATCGCTGCCACACGATCATGAACTGCGCCCAGACCTGTCCCAAGGGCCTGAACCCGGCCAAGGCCATCGGCGAGATCAAGAAGATGATGATCGAGCGCCGCGTCTGATTGCTTGGACCTATCAGGTCGGCCTTGCAGGAGGGTTCGGCGTGCTCCCTCTTCTCCCCAGCGGGGGAAGGTGCCCGAAGGGCGGATGAGGGGGCCGAAGGCCTATACTACCCAATCGCCTATCGTTTTGGCTTCGCCCCCCTCATCGCCTCACTGCGTGCGGCACTTCTCCCCGTTGGGGAGAAGAGGGAGATCGTTGCGCGCCCTCGCAATCTATAGGCAACCTGCCGACGCAGGCGTACAACCGTTTCAATCATGCCACAGGTCTTAAAGAATCAGCGCCATCTTGATTTTAAAGTTAGTTTTAAGCTAATTCCGCCTATATTCCCATGGACAACGCTATGGCAGACATGATCGGGAGCAGAAACATGCGGACAATACATGCGGTTGCGGGACTGGCCGTGGTGCTGGCGCTGGCTGGATGTCAGAGGACGTCCATGAGCGATTTCAACAGCAATAACAGCCCGGCGCCGCTGCAGGCCCAGCCGGTGCCGACCGTCTCGTCCGGCCAGCTTTCGGCTCCCTCTGGCGATACGTCGCAGTTTCCGGCAGCCCCCGTCAGCGGCACGGCAACGGTCGGCGGTGTGCAGACGCCGGGCACCGATGTCGCGGCCGCGACCAATGCGCTCGATGTCACCAAGGAATCGATGGTCGGCAATTGGCGCGTGTCGAATTCCGGCAGTTCCTGCGACATGTTCCTGACGCTCACCAATCTCGGCAGCGGTTCGCGCGGCGGCACGCGTGGTTGCGCCGGTGAACTGACAGCCATGGGCTCCTGGGAAGTGGCGGGCAAGCAGGTCGTCCTGAAGGACCGCAACGGCAATCCGCTCGCGCGTCTGTTCAAGACTGCCGATGCTCGCTTCGATGGCTCGACCAACAGCGGCCAGTCGGTCAGCCTCAGCCGCTAATCATCAGCCCGGCATCAAGCCGGGCTTTTTCTTATCCGCCGTTTACGGCCCAACCGGTCCAGCGCGTGCCAAACCCAGAAGACAGTATTTCGCGAAAGCTCGAGGCCATGATCGCCACCGGCGAGGTGCGGCGCGATCCGGCGCAGCTTGGCATCACCAAACGCTTCGATCACCTTTTGATGGAGCTTGCCGGGAACCGCGCGCAGCGCAAGTCGAACGCGCTCGGCTGGTTGTTTGCCTCGCGCAAACACGAGCATCCGCCGCTCAAGGGGCTTTATATCCACGGCGGCGTCGGCCGCGGCAAGACCATGCTGATGGACCTGTTCTTCGAGACGGTGCCGATCCAGCGCAAGCGGCGGGCGCATTTCCATGAATTCATGGCCGATGTGCATGAGCGTATCTTCAAGCACCGGCAGAAGCTGAAGAACGGCGAGACGCGGCAGGCCGATCCGATGCCGCCGGTGGCCTCGGAAATCTTTGCCGAAGCCCGTCTTCTCTGCTTCGACGAATTCTCCGTCACCGACATTGCCGATGCGATGATCCTGTCGCGGCTGTTCAACGAGCTTTTCGCCAAGGGCTGCGTGCTTGTCGCGACTTCCAATGTCGAGCCGAGCGATCTCTACAGGGACGGGCTCAATCGCGGGCTGTTCCTGCCGTTCATCGACCTGTTGAAGGCCCACGCCGATATCGTGCCGTTGGATGCCGGGACGGACTATCGCCTGGCAAAGATGGAGGGCCTGCCGGTCTGGCTGTCGCCACCAGGGCCTGCTGCAGATGCAGCACTCGATCGGGCCTGGATCCATGCGACGGCGGGGCTTTCGGTGGCAGTCGGCGAGGTTGCGCATAAGGGCAGGAAAATCAAGGTTCCGGCGGCGGCCAACGGTTGCGCCCGGTTTGCGTTTTCGGACCTTTGCGAGCGGCCGCTGGGTGCTGCCGACTATCTCGCCATTCTCTCGCATTACCGGACGATCTTTATCGATCATATCCCGCATCTGGGGCCCGAGCGCCGTAACGAGACCAAGCGGTTCATCATGCTGGTCGATACGATCTACGATCACGGCGCCCGTCTTTTCGCCACGGCGGCCTCCGCGCCGATCGATCTTCTGACCGCCAAAAAAGGCACGGAAGGCTTTGAATTCGATCGCACGGTCTCACGGCTGATCGAGATGCAGAGCGAGGAATATGCGCGAAATCATCGTGCGGAAACAGTGACTTCGTGACAATATTAAGACGACAATCCTTACGTTTACGTAAGAATTTATTGATCTAACCGATTGAAATTGTTCCACCCAAAAGTATGGGTTGATATTTTAGATTTTGGCGTTTAATTCCTTTCGCCGAAGGTTTGCCACAGCTCGCGCTTCAGGCGCCACGTCAGGCCTTGTCAGATTTGGATCGCAAAGGAAGCACTTTCATGGCGCGCAACAAGATCGCACTTATTGGTTCTGGAATGATTGGTGGCACGCTGGCGCATCTCGCCGGCCTGAAGGAGCTGGGCGACATCGTCCTGTTCGACATCGCCGACGGCATCCCGCAGGGCAAGGGCCTCGATATCGCCCAGTCCTCTCCCGTCGAAGGTTTCAACGCCAATCTGACCGGCGCCAGCGACTACTCCGCAATTGAAGGCGCCGATGTCTGCATCGTCACCGCCGGCGTTGCCCGCAAGCCCGGCATGAGCCGCGACGACCTGCTCGGCATCAACCTCAAGGTCATGGAACAGGTCGGCGCGGGCATCAAGAAGTATGCCCCGAACGCCTTCGTCATCTGCATCACCAACCCGCTCGACGCGATGGTCTGGGCGCTGCAGAAGTTCTCCGGCCTGCCGAAGAACATGGTCGTCGGCATGGCCGGCGTGCTCGATAGCTCGCGCTTCCGCCTGTTCCTCTCCCAGGAATTCAACGTTTCCGTCCAGGACGTCACCGCGTTCGTTCTCGGCGGCCACGGCGACACGATGGTGCCGCTCGCGCGCTACTCGACGGTCGGCGGCATCCCGCTGACCGATCTCGTAAAAATGGGCTGGGTCACCAAGGAACGCCTCGAGGAAATCATCCAGCGCACCCGTGACGGCGGCGCCGAAATCGTCGGTCTGCTGAAGACCGGTTCGGCTTATTATGCACCGGCGGCTTCGGCGATCGAAATGGCCGAATCCTTCCTCAAGGACAAGAAGCGTGTGCTGCCGGCCGCCGCCTATCTCTCCGGCCAGTATGGCGTGAAAGACATGTATGTCGGCGTTCCCACCATCATCGGTGCCGGCGGCATCGAGCGCATCATCGAAGTCGAGTTCAACAAGGCAGAGCAGGAAGCCTTCGACAAGTCGGTCGCTTCTGTGGCCAGCCTTTGCGAAGCCTGCATCGCCATCGCTCCGAGCCTGAAGTAATTCGCCTACCGGCTTAAACAGGAAATATCCCCATGAACATTCATGAATATCAGGCCAAGGCTCTGCTGAAGACCTTTGGTGCTCCGGTCGCGGAAGGTGTTGCCATCTTCTCGGCGGAAGAAGCCGAAGCGGCTGCAAAGTCGCTTCCCGGTCCGCTCTACGTCGTCAAGAGCCAGATCCACGCCGGTGGCCGCGGCAAGGGCAAGTTCAAGGAACTCGGCCCCGATGCCAAGGGTGGCGTTCGCCTGGCCTTCTCGATCGAGGAAGCCAAGGCCCATGCCAAGGACATGCTCGGCAACACGCTGGTGACCGCCCAAACGGGTGAAGCGGGCAAGCAGGTCAACCGCCTCTATATCGAAGACGGTGCCGATATCGACCGCGAACTCTATTGCTCGCTGCTGGTCGATCGCTCCGTCGGTCGCGTTGCCTTCGTGGTTTCCACCGAAGGCGGCATGGACATCGAAGCCGTCGCCCATGACACGCCGGAGAAGATCCAGACGATCGCCATCGATCCGGAAACGGGCGTCACGGATGCGGATGTTGCCGCGATCACCAAGGCGCTTGCCCTTTCGGGTGCCGCCGCCGAAGACGCCAAGTCGCTCTTCCCGCTGCTCTACAAGGCCTTCAACGACAAGGACATGTCGCTGCTCGAGGTTAATCCGCTGATCGTCATGAAGAACGGTCATCTGCGCGTTCTCGATGCGAAGATGTCGTTCGACGGCAATGCCGTCTTCCGTCACGACGACGTCAAGGCGCTGCGCGACGAGACCGAGGAAGACGCCAAGGAAATCGAGGCCTCCAAGTGGGACCTCGCCTATGTCGCCCTCGACGGCAATATCGGTTGCATGGTCAACGGTGCCGGTCTCGCCATGGCGACGATGGACATCATCAAGCTCTACGGCAAGGAGCCGGCAAACTTCTGCGACGTCGGCGGTGGCGCCGGCAAGGAGAAGGTCGCGGCAGCCTTCAAGATCATCACGGCCGACCCGAAGGTCGAGGGCATCCTCGTCAACATCTTTGGCGGCATCATGAAGTGCGATGTCATTGCTGAAGGCGTCGTCGCGGCGGTGCAGGAAGTCGGCCTCAAGGTTCCGCTTGTCGTGCGCCTCGAAGGCACCAATGTCGAGCTCGGCAAGAAGATCCTGAACGAATCGGGTCTCGCGATCACGGCGGCAGACGACTTGGACGATGCGGCCAAGAAGATCGTCGCGGCGATCAACGCCTAATTTGAAGGACCCGAAAGTATGTCTATTCTCGTCAATAAAGACACCAAGGTCCTCGTTCAGGGCCTGACCGGCAAGACCGGCACCTTCCACACCGAACAGGCGCTCGCTTACTACGGCACGCAGATGGTCGGCGGCATCCATCCGAAGAAGGGCGGCGAAACCTGGACCGGCTCGAAGGGCGAAAGCCTGCCGATCTTCGCCTCCGTCGCGGAAGCCAAGGAACGCACCGGCGCCGACGCGTCCGTGATCTACGTTCCGCCGGCAGGTGCTGCCGACGCGATCATCGAGGCGATTGAAGCCGAAATCCCATTCATCACCTGCATCACCGAAGGCATTCCGGTCATGGACATGGTGCGCGTCAAGGCTCGCCTCGACCGCTCCAACTCCCGTCTGCTGGGTCCGAACTGCCCGGGCATCCTGACGCCGGAAGAATGCAAGATCGGCATCATGCCGGGCTCGATCTTCCGCAAGGGGTCGGTCGGTATCGTTTCGCGCTCCGGCACGCTGACCTACGAAGCAGTCTTCCAGACCTCGAACGAAGGCCTCGGCCAGACGACGGCTGTCGGTATCGGCGGCGACCCGGTCAAGGGTACGGAATTCATCGACGTGCTCGAAATGTTCCTCGCCGACGACGAAACCAAGTCGATCATCATGATCGGCGAAATCGGCGGCTCGGCTGAGGAAGACGCAGCGCAGTTCCTGATCGACGAAGCCAAGAAGGGCCGCAAGAAGCCGATGGCCGGCTTCATCGCTGGTCGCACTGCACCGAAAGGCCGCACGATGGGTCATGCCGGCGCTGTGGTTTCCGGCGGCAAGGGCGATGCGGAATCCAAGATCGCTGCGATGGAGCAGGCGGGCATCCGCGTTTCGCCGTCGCCGGCTCGTCTCGGCAAGACGCTGGTCGAAGTCCTCAAGGGCTGAGACACTGGGATGTGATCGGGCAGGTGGTTGCATGCCGCCCGGTCGCCTCCATCTGAAGAAAGGCAACGGCGCCCGGCGCGCCGATGCCTCCCATGCAGGTCGACCGGGACCAAAGCCGGCAAAGTTAACAAGTCAGGAGGCGGACGGACGGGTCCGCGAAGCACCATGGCAAGGCAAGAAGCCAACGAGCAATTTCTGCTGACCTCGTTCCTCGATGGAGCGAATGCCGGCTATATCGATCAGCTTTATGCGCGCTACCAAAGCGATCCGTCGTCGGTCTCCGGCGAGTGGCAGTCGTTCTTCAAGGCGCTGCAGGACCAGCCGGAAGATGTGATCAAGGCGGCCAAGGGCGCCTCCTGGAAGAAGCCGAACTGGCCGATTGCCGCCAATGGCGATCTCGTCTCGGCGCTCGATGGCGACTGGGGCACGGTCGAGAAGGTTCTCGAAAAGAAGGTGAAGGCCAAGGCCGAGGAACAGGCCGTGATCACGGGCGTTGTCGTCAACCCCGAGGATGTTCACCAGCAGACCCGCGATTCGGTTCGCGCCATCATGATGATCCGCGCCTATCGCATGCGCGGCCATCTGCATGCCAAGCTCGACCCGCTCGGCATCGCAGCACCGGTCGAGGACTATAACGAGCTGTCGCCGAAGTCCTACGGCTTCGAGGAAAGCGACTACGATCGCCGCATCTTCCTCGACAACGTTCTCGGCCTCGAATATGCGACCATCCGCGAGATGCTCGAAATCCTCGAGCGGACCTATTGCTCGACGCTCGGCGTCGAGTTCATGCACATCTCCGATCCGGAAATCAAAGGCTGGGTCCAGGAGCGCATCGAAGGTCCCGACAAGGGTGTCGAATTCACGCCGGAAGGCAAGAAGGCCATCCTGCAGAAGCTGATCGAGGCGGAGGGCTTCGAGCAGTTCATCGACGTTCGCTACAAGGGCACCAAGCGCTTCGGCCTCGACGGCGGCGAGTCGCTGATCCCGGCGCTGGAACAGATCATCAAGCGCGGCGGCCAGGAAGGGCTGAAGGAAATCATCCTCGGCATGGCCCATCGCGGCCGTCTGAACGTCTTGACCAACGTCATGGGCAAGCCGCACCGCGCGGTGTTCCACGAGTTCAAGGGCGGTTCGGCCGCCCCGGATGACGTCGAAGGTTCGGGCGACGTGAAGTACCATCTCGGTGCCTCCTCGGACCGCGAATTCGACGGCAACAAGGTGCATCTGTCGCTGACGGCTAACCCGTCGCATCTCGAAATCGTCAATCCGGTCGTCATGGGCAAGGCTCGCGCCAAGCAGGACCAGATGGCCAAGGTCTTCGAAGGCGACGTCATTCCTTTGTCCGAGCGCGCGCAGGTGATGCCGCTCTTGCTGCACGGCGACGCGGCTTTTGCCGGCCAGGGCGTGACGGCTGAAATCCTCGGGCTTTCCGGCCTGCGCGGTCACCGCGTTGCCGGGACTGTGCATTTCATCATCAACAACCAGATCGGCTTCACCACCAATCCGGCCTTCTCGCGCTCGTCGCCCTATCCGTCCGACGTTGCCAAGATGATCGAAGCGCCGATCTTCCACGTCAACGGCGACGATCCGGAAGCGGTTGTCTACGCCGCAAAGGTCGCCACCGAATTCCGCATGAAGTTCCACAAGCCCGTCGTCGTCGACATGTTCTGCTATCGTCGCTTCGGTCATAACGAAGGCGATGAGCCGTCGTTCACGCAGCCGAAGATGTACAAGGTCATCCGCGCCCACAAGACGGTCGTGCAGCTCTATGGCGAGCGGCTGATTGCCCAGGGCCTGATCTCGGAAGGCGAACTGGAGAAGATGCGGGCCGATTGGCGCGCTCACCTCGAACAGGAATTCGAGGCTGGCCAGTCCTACAAGCCGAACAAGGCCGACTGGCTGGACGGCGTATGGTCCGGCCTGCGCGCTGCCGACAACCAGGACGAACAGCGCCGCGGCAAGACCTCGGTGCCGATGAAGGCGCTGAAGGAAGTCGGACGCAAGCTGTCGGAGGTTCCGGCGGGCTTCAATGTCCACAGGACCATCCAGCGCTTCATGGACGGTCGCGCGACCATGATCCAGACCGGTGAAGGCATCGACTGGGCGATGGCGGAAGCGCTTGCTTTCGGTACGCTCGCCGTCGAAGGCACCAAGATCCGCCTGTCCGGCCAGGATTGCGAACGCGGCACCTTCTCGCAGCGTCATACGGTTCTCTACGATCAGGAGACCGAGGAACGCTACATTCCGCTCGCCAATCTTTCCCCGACGCAGGCCCGCTACGAGGTCATCAACTCGATGCTCTCGGAAGAGGCGGTGCTTGGTTTCGAATACGGCTATTCGCTGGCCCGCCCGAATGCGCTGACCCTGTGGGAAGCCCAGTTCGGCGACTTTGCCAACGGTGCGCAGGTCGTCTTCGACCAGTTCATCTCGTCGGGCGAACGCAAGTGGCTGCGCATGTCCGGTCTCGTCTGCCTGCTGCCGCATGGTTATGAAGGCCAGGGTCCGGAACATTCCTCGGCCCGCCTCGAGCGCTGGCTGCAGATGTGCGCCGAAGACAACATGCAGGTCGCCAACGTCACGACACCGGCGAACTACTTCCACATCCTGCGCCGCCAGGTGAAGCGCGACTTCCGCAAGCCGCTGATCATGATGACGCCGAAGTCGCTGCTGCGCCACAAGCGCGCTGTCTCTTCGCTGTCGGAAATGGCGGGCGAGAGCTCGTTCCACCGCCTGCTTTGGGACGACGCCGAGGTTATCAAGGACGGCCCGATCAAGCTGCAGAAGGACGCCAAGATCCGTCGCGTCGTGCTCTGCACCGGCAAGGTCTACTACGACCTTCTCGAAGAGCGCGAAAAGCGAGGCATCGACGACATCTATCTGTTGCGCGTCGAACAGCTCTATCCGTTCCCGGCCAAGGCGCTCATCAACGAGCTCTCGCGCTTCCGCCATGCGGAAATGGTCTGGTGCCAGGAAGAGCCGAAGAACATGGGCGCCTGGTCGTTCATCGACCCGTATCTGGAATGGGTGCTTGCCCATATCGATGCGAAGTACCAGCGCGTTCGCTACACCGGCCGTCCGGCCGCCGCCTCTCCGGCGACGGGCCTGATGTCCAAGCATCTCGCCCAGCTTGCCGCCTTCCTCGAAGACGCGCTGGGCGGTTGAGAGGCAGCGCTCCATGGCCTATTTTCATCTGAAACTAGTGCCACCCCGCAGCACATTTCCTCATGACGCAACGTCTGAGGAAATGGCCGCGATGGAGCGTCATTCCGTCTATTGGCGGGAACAGGCCATGCCGGCAGCGCGATCGCGGTCGGTCCCGTTTTCGCCAAAGACGGCGCCTGGGGCATGGCGCTTGTGGAGGTCCCCGATGAGGCGGCCGCGCAAGCTCTTGCCGACGGCGACCCGGTCATTGCCGCCCGCCTGGGCTTCCAGTTCGAAATTGCCGCTATACCCTCACTCATTCTCCGGCATGTCGCCGCACCTGCCGCATAACCGATAACGATCAAAGTCAGGATCTGAAAATGACCACAGAAATCCGCGTTCCTACCCTCGGAGAGTCCGTCAGCGAAGCGACCGTCGGGACATGGTTCAAGAAGGTGGGCGACACCGTCAAGGCCGATGAGCCGCTGCTCGAACTCGAAACCGACAAGGTGACGATCGAAGTTCCGGCACCCGCTGCAGGCACACTGGCCGAAATCGTCGCCAGCGCCGGTGAAACTGTCGGCCTCGGCGCACTGCTCGGCCAGATCACCAACGGTGCAGCCGGCGCTGTTTCCGCAGCACCTGCCGCTGAAAAGAAGGCGGCCGAACCCGCCGCTGCCGCTCCGGCTGCTGCAGCCGCAACGCCTGCCGCTCCGCAGGTTGCCTCTGCCATGCCGGCTGCTCCGGCCGCTGCCAAGATGCTTGCCGAAAACAACCTCACCGCCGATCAGCTCGACGGCTCCGGCAAGCGTGGCCAGGTGCTGAAGGGCGATGTCATAGCTGCTGTCGCCAAGGGTCTTTCGACGCCGGCCGCTTCCGAGCCGGTCAAGATCGTGACCCGTGGTCCGTCGTCGACCGAAGACGCGCCGCGCGAAGAGCGTGTCAAGATGACCCGCCTGCGCCAGACCATCGCCAAGCGCCTCAAGGACGCCCAGAACACCGCGGCCATGCTCACCACCTATAACGAGGTGGACATGTCGGCCGTCATGGACCTGCGCAACCGCTACAAGGACCTTTTTGAAAAGAAGCACGGCGTCAAGCTCGGCTTCATGGGCTTCTTCACCAAGGCCGTGACACACGCGCTGAAGGAAATTCCGGCCGTCAACGCCGAGATCGACGGCACCGACGTCATCTACAAGAACTTCTGCCACATCGGGGTTGCTGTTGGCACCGACAAGGGCCTCGTCGTTCCGGTCGTGCGCGATGCCGACCAGATGTCGATCGCCGAGATCGAGAAGGATATCGGCCGCCTCGGCAAGCTCGCCCGTGACGGCGCGCTGTCGATGGCCGACATGCAGGGCGGCACCTTCACCATCTCCAACGGCGGCGTCTACGGCTCGCTGATGTCCTCGCCGATCCTGAACGCACCGCAGTCGGGCATCCTCGGCATGCACAAGATCCAGGAGCGCCCGGTCGTCGTCGGCGGCCAGATCGTCATCCGTCCGATGATGTATCTGGCGCTGTCCTACGATCACCGGATGGTCGATGGTAAGGAAGCCGTAACCTTCCTCGTCCGCGTCAAGGAAAGCCTGGAAGATCCGGAACGCCTGGTTCTCGATCTGTAAGGAAAGCTGAACGATGGACGTGGCAGCACTGGCGGCATCGCCATTCATCGCGCTCCTCGCCTGGAGCGTCGTGCTGCTCGTCTTCCATGTCAGCCTGCAGGGCGTGATGTCGACACTGGAACTCGGATCGGCCTGGAATGCCGGTCCGCGCGACGTGGAGAGAAAGCCATCCGGCAAACTGGCCGGGCGCTCTGCCCGGGCTTCGGCCAATTTCCAGGAAACCTATCCGGCGTTTATCGGTCTGGCGCTCGCGCTTGAGATCGCTGGGGATCCAACGGGTTGGGGCCTTGCCGGCGCCTGGGCTTGGATCGTCTTCAGGATTGTCTATATTCCGCTTTATCTGGCGGGCGTTCCCTATGTCCGCTCGCTTGTCTGGCTTGGTTCCCTAGCCGGACTTTTGCTGATGTTCGGTGCGATCGTAGTTTAGGAGGAAGGCATGGCATTCACCAACATTCCTGCCCTTCAACCCCATATCTGCGTCAAAGGCGGACTTGACGCCATCGCCTTTTACGAGAAAGCCTTCGGGGCGAAGAATACCTTTCACCAGATGGCCGATGACGGAAAACGGGTGATGCATGCCAATCTGGCCATCTATGGCGGTGAGGTCATGCTTCACGACGAATTCCCCGAATTCGGGATGAGCATTAGCGCTCCACCCACCATCGGCGGAACATGCTTTGCAATCAATGTGAACTTGTCCGACCCGAAGGCCGTCGATGCGGCCTTTGCAAAGGCGGTGGCGGCCGGCGCTTCGCCGCTGATGGAACCGTCCGATACGTTCTGGGGTGCTCGTTACGCCCGCATCACCGATCCCTTCGGCCATATCTGGGCGTTCAACGCCGCGTTGGAGCAAGCATGAACCAATATCTCATCGAACTGGCATCGCTGATGGCGATCTTTTCCTTCGCCATCGTCTCTCCCGGTGCCGATCTTGCGATGGTCATGCGCCAGTCCCTGGTTCATGGCCGCCGCTCGGCGATCATCACGTCGTTTGGCATCGGCACGGCGCTGATGTTCCATGTGACCTACACGATCCTTGGCCTCGGGCTGATCATCTCGCAGTCGATCTACCTGTTCAACATCGTCAAATGGTGCGGCGTCGCTTACCTCATCTATATCGGCATCAAGGCACTCAAAGCCAGCAAGACGGATATGAGCATTCAGGCAGAAGGCGCGGACGCGCATGAAAAACGCCAGTCGGCGCTGAAGGCCTTCGGCCTCGGTTTTGCTGCGAACGCGCTCAACCCGAAGCCGGTGTTCTTCTTCCTGTCGATCTTTTCGACGGTGGTCAGCGCCCATACGCCGATCGCGATGAAATTCGGCTACGGCTTCGTCATGGCGGGCTGCCTCATCCTCTGGTTCGTCGGCGTCAGCATGTTCATGACGACGCCGAAGATGCGCGCGGCCTTCTCGCGCGCCAGCCAGTGGATCGACCGCGCCAGCGGCCTCGTCTTCATCGCCCTTGGCCTGAAGCTTGCCACCGAGAAGGCCGCCTGAGCATGCGCCTCGTCGCTCCTGCATCCCTATTCGCATTCTTGCTGGCGGCATCGCCGGTAGTGGCTGTGGATTGCCTGCAGGAACAGGCGATCTATGGCGATAGGGACGGTGCTTACGAATTGCGTTTCGAGCCGGTCGGCTCCGTCAATGCGGCGACCAGCAATCACTTCAAGATCAAGGTCGCAAAAACCGATCTGGTGCTCGACGGCATCGTCATGCAGTCGGGCGAACCCGTGCGGCCGAACGGCATGATCATGAACAAATGTCCGGAGGGCGATGTGACCGGCGACGACATCGCCGCCTGCACGGTCTGGGAAGGTGTGATCTACGCCATCGGCTCCGATGGCAAGGTCTCGCTCCTGCCCGAGGAAGGATCGGAAGCGGCAGCGCAATTGCTGTTGCCGGATTTCGGCCCCGCCGTGCGCAACGCGTCCATCTGGGGCAAGGCGACCGTCGCGCCCTGGGATGTTCTGACCTTCAAGGAGTGCGCCCCATGACAATCAGCGATCAACCCGTCCTTCTGGTCACCGGTGGCAGCCGCGGCATCGGCGCCGCCATCTGCGTCTCGGCCGCCGAACAGGGCTGGGCCGTTGCCGTCAACTACGCCTCGAACCGCCCTGCTGCCGATGCGGTCGTCAAGGCGATCGAGGACGCTGGTGGCAAGGCCATCGCAATTGAAGGCGATGTCGGCAGCCAGGCGGGAATTACTGCGATTTTCGACGCGGTGGACAAGGCCTTCGGCCGCCTCGACGGGCTGGTCAACAATGCCGGCATCGTCGGAATGCCGGCCCGGATCGACGAGATCACGCCGGACCGGCTGGAGCGCATGCTGCGCGTCAATGTCTCCGGTTCCATTCTCTGTGCGGCCGCGGCCGTGCGGCGCATGTCGGTCCACCACGGCGGTAAGGGCGGCGTCATCGTCAATATTTCCTCCATGGCCGCCGTTCTCGGCTCGGCCGGGCAATATGTGGATTATGCCGCCTCCAAGGGCGCGATCGATAGTTTCACCATCGGCCTGTCGCGCGAGGTCGCTTCCGACGGCATCCGCGTCAACGCGGTCCGTCCCGGCGTCATCGACACGGAGCTTCACGCTTCCGGCGGTCTTCCGGATCGCGCCCGCGAGCTTTCGCCGACCATTCCATTGAAACGGCCGGGCACCGCGCAAGAGGTTGCCGACGCCGTTCTCTATCTCCTCTCCCCTTCGTCGTCCTATGTCACGGGCGCGATTATCAACGTCAGCGGCGGACGATAGCCGCTCTCAGGAAGGACTTTTCATGGCTTATGATCTCATCGTTATCGGCACCGGCCCCGGCGGCTATGTCTGCGCCATCAAGGCGGCCCAGCTCGGCCTCAAGGTCGGCGTCATCGAGAAGCGCGCCACCTATGGCGGCACCTGCCTCAACGTCGGCTGCATTCCGTCCAAGGCGCTGCTGCATGCCTCGGAAGTCTTCCATCAGACCGGCCACGGCATCGATGCGCTCGGGGTCGAGGTGTCGGCTCCGAAGCTGAACCTTGAGAAGATGCTCGCCCACAAGGACGCGACGGTGAAGTCGAACGTCGACGGCGTCGCCTTCCTGTTCAAGAAGAACAAGATCGATGCCTTCCAGGGTACCGGTAAGGTGCTTGGCGAAGGCAAGGTCTCCGTTACCAATGACAAGGGTGAAGAGCAGGTCATCGAGACCAAGAACATCGTCATCGCCACCGGCTCCGACGTTGCCGGAATTCCGGGCGTTGAGGTCGAGATCGACGAGAAGGTCATCATTTCGTCCACCGGCGGCATCGCGCTGGAGAAGGTTCCGGCCACCATGGTCGTTGTCGGCGGCGGCGTCATCGGCCTCGAGCTCGGCTCGGTCTGGTCGCGTCTTGGCGCCAAGGTGACGGTGGTCGAATATCTCGACACCATCCTCGGCGGCATGGACGGCGAAGTCGCCAAACAGTTCCAGCGCATGCTTGCCAAGCAGGACATCGATATCAAGGTCAGCGCCAAGGTGACCGGTGTTGAAAAGTCGGGCAAGGGCGCCAAGGTCACTTTTGAGCCGGTCAAGGGTGGCGATGCTGCGACGATCGACGCCGATGTCGTTCTGATCGCCACCGGCCGCAAGCCGTTCACCGAAGGCCTTGGCCTCGCCAGGGCTGGCGTCGTCATGGATACGCGCGGCCGGGTCGAGATCAACAACCATTTCCAGACCAGCATTCCCGGCATCTACGCGATCGGCGACGTCGTGCGCGGCCCGATGCTCGCCCACAAGGCGGAAGACGAGGGTGTCGCGGTTGCCGAGATCATCGCCGGCCAGGCGGGCCACGTGAACTACGACGTCATCCCGAGCGTCGTCTATACCCAGCCGGAAGTGGCCTCCGTCGGCAAGACCGAGGAAGAGTTGAAGGCCGCGGGTATCGCCTACAAGGTCGGCAAGTTCCCGTTCACGGCCAACGGCCGCGCCCGGGCCATGCTGGCGACCGACGGTTTCGTCAAGATCCTCGCTGACAAGGAGACCGACCGCGTTCTCGGCGGCCATATCGTCGGCTTCGGCGCGGGCGAAATGATCCACGAGATCGCCGTGCTGATGGATTTCGGCGGCTCGTCGGAAGACCTCGGCCGCACCTGCCATGCGCATCCGACCATGTCGGAAGCGGTCAAGGAAGCAGCTCTCGCCACCTTCTTCAAGCCGATCCATATGTAAGCGAACCATGCGAGGGGCCGTGACAATCGGCCCCTTTGCCGCCCTCCGGCGGGCGGGCTAGGATCGGTGCATTCAAGGAGCGCCGCCTATGCCCCCACGCCCCCATGCAGTTCCGGTCACTCTGCCGCATCCGGCCTTGCCTCTGGCGGATTGGGCGGATTGTTATGAACTTCTGGTCCCCGGCCAATCGACCACCGCCATCTCCGCGGCCAAACGTGCATTGGCTGATTTTCCGGCCTGGGTCCGCACTTTGATGTGGCTCCGAAACGCCATCGTCAGCCCCTTCGGCCTGAAGGGCTCAGGCGCCCGTCCGGATAGCAAGGCGGAGATGATCGGCTTTTTCCCCGTCATTTCCCGTTCAAGCGAACAGGCCATCCTCGGCTTCGATGACATTCATGTGGATTTTCGCATCGTTGTCGACGTTCGCCAGGCCGGGGAGCTGGCCCAGAGGGTCAGCGTCACGACGCTCGTGCGCCGCAAGATTCTGCTGGGAAAGATCTATATCGCCGTCATCACGCCGTTTCATCGGCTGATCGTCAAAACGATGTTGTCGCGACTTGCCCGTCCTGTTGCGGCCGTGTGAGCTGACGGCGGGCGCTCGCGGCATCTGCTTCGGCATGGCCCGGCGCAAGTCCACTCTATTCGTGAGCGGGTCGAGTTCGCTGCGGAAGATCTCTGGACTCCGGCGAACCTTCCGGTGAACATGCAGCATGAGCGCCACAAAACTCCTGCTGATCCTGCCGCTGACGGTGGCCATCGCGTATGTGTCGCTTGTTGGCGTGGTGTATTTTTCACAACGTGCCCTCCTTTATCCCGGTACAAGCGCGGAGCGTGCCCCGGAGCGTGCAGACTGGGGCGAAAACGTCACCATCAAGACGCCCGACGGAGAGACGCTTCACGGGCTGTACAACCAGGGAACATCCGGCAAGCCGTGCGTTCTGCTGTTTTTCGGGAACGGTGACCGGGTCGGCAATTACGGTTTTCTCGCACAGGCGCTGGCGGCGCGCGGAATTGGATTGCTGGCGATTTCCTATCGCGGCTATCCGGGATCGACCGGTGCGCCGAGCGAGGAGGGGCTGCTGGTCGACGGCATCGCGGCGTTCGACTGGCTTTCGGCACGCTCCAAAAGCGAGATCGTGGTGCTCGGCCGATCTCTGGGCACCGGCATCGCCGTGGACACGGCCGGGCAGCGGCCGGCCGCCGGTTTGGTTCTTGTATCGGCATACCTGTCGGTTCTGTCGGTCGCGGAGGCGCGTTATCCGTTCATTCCCGTAGCGCTTCTTATCAAGGATCCCTTCCGCTCGGATCTCAAGATAGCGAAGGTGAGACAACCGAAGCTGTTCATTCACGGCCGGCGTGACGACAGCATCCCCCTGTCTTCGGGCGAGGCCTTGTATCGCATCGCTCCCGAACCCAAGCAGATGCTGATCGACGACGGTTCGGGACACAATGATATCTGGAACGACAGCACCGTCGGCGATGTCATCCGCTTTATCGAGGCGTTGAAATGAACCGCTGGTAGGCAGCAACGATCATTCGTGTTTCCACGTCGTGCCGCTGCCGAGCGGGAAGCGCTGGCGCCCGCCCGGCAAACAGTCTGGATTTTACTGCAGCGTCCGCACCTGCGCCGGCTGAGCCGCAACACTGGTAACGTCGCCCGTCGTCAGCGCCTGCGAATCCAGGCCCGTGGCGACGACCGAGACGCGGAAGACGCCGTCGAGGCTCTTGTCGAAGATGGCGCCGACGACGATGTCGGCATCCTCGTAGACTTCCTCACGGATGCGGGTGGCTGCTTCATCGACCTCGAAGAGGGTCATGTCGGAACCGCCGGAAATCGAGATCAGCACGCCCCTGGCGCCCTTCATCGACACTTCGCTGAGCAGGGGATTGGCGATCGCGGCTTCGGCTGCCTTCGAGGCACGGCCGTCACCGGCAGCCTCGCCGGTTCCCATCATGGCCCGGCCCATGCCCTTCATCACCGATTTGACGTCGGCGAAGTCGAGATTGATCAGGCCTTCCTTGACGATAAGGTCGGTGATGCAGCCGACGCCGGAATAGAGAACCCGGTCGGCGATGACGAAGGCATCGGCAAAGGTGGTCTTGGCATCGGCGATGCGGAAGAGGTTCTGGTTGGGGATGACGATGACGGTATCGGCCGCTTCGCGCAGCCGCTCGATGCCTTCTTCGGCTGCCTGCATGCGCCGCTTGCCCTCGAAGCTGAAGGGCTTGGTGACGACGCCGACGGTGAGGATGCCGGCCTTGCGGGCTGCGGCCGCTATCACCGGAGCCGCGCCGGTGCCCGTGCCGCCGCCCATGCCGGCGGTAACGAAGCACATATGGGTGCCGCCAAGATGGTCCATGATCTCGTCGATCGATTCTTCTGCCGCCGCGCGGCCGACTTCCGGCAGCGAGCCGGCGCCAAGCCCTTCGGTCACCTGCGCGCCAAGCTGGATCAGCCGCGCCGCCTTGGACATGGTGAGCGCCTGCGCGTCGGTGTTGGCAGCCACGAATTCGGCGCCCTGCAGGCCCTCGGTGATCATGTTGTTGATGGCATTGCCGCCACCGCCGCCGACGCCGATGACAGTGATCTTCGGTCTCATCTCCGAAATCACGGGTTTCTTGATCTCTGTCATCTGGTGTCTCCTTGGACGTAGTTGCGGCCCCTATGGAAGCGCGTTCCGGAGCTGCAACAAGAATGCAAAGCGGAGCGGGCGCGAATCAGGCGACCGCAGGTTATGTTCGCAAAAAGGCAGAGAGACGGCGCGCGTGCAAGTATGTGGCGCGTTGCTTTCATAACGAGGCGCTGATTTGCAACGGTTTCGCACGAGGTTTCGCTCGCGAAAAGCCGTCACTAGGGGTCACAAGCAGGGCACGACAGTGCACGTCGAAGTATCTGTATCCAACAGCGCCAAAATGGCTGACGGGTGCAAAGAGTTGTCATCATTCATGCCAAGTTGTAGTATCGTGGGGTCAGGTCCGTTGGGGGACCTGTATTAGCCGTAAGCCATGTGAAACTGTCACGCCCTGCCGCCCCGATGCTTACATGCCAGTTGGCGAGCCAATTTTGACCTTACACAATCGCCTTATCATTTGAGGTGCCGCAAGCTTATTTTATCCGGGCAGCAGAGCAGCACATCCACCGGTTCAACCACGGTTGAGGTGGAAACTGCGGAGGAAGAAATGAGCAAACGTACAGTCACTCTCCTATGTGCAGGATGTCTGGCTTTGTCTGCCTGCCAGTCTGCGCCAACATCCCAAGCGGTCGCGGATCGCAACGCCGAATTCGGCTGCGTTGCGGGAACGGTCGGCGGCGCGATTGTCGGCGGTTTGATAGGGAGCACGATCGGCGCCGGCTCCGGTCAGATCGCTGCAATCGGCGGCGGTATCGGGCTAGGGGGTATCCTCGGCAACCGTCTGACATGTGTGTAATGGAGGCATGACCCGGACATGAAAAAGCTAGCCATGATCGCGACAATCCTTCTGTGCCAGACCGCTCCGGTGTTGGCGCAGGAACAAGCGGCCGCCATGCATCAAGGGCACAAGGACAAGCTTGATAGCAACTCCAACGGGACCGTCGAACGTTCGGAATATCAGGCCTTCATGACGACGGCGTTCACAAGCCTGGACAAGAACAAGGATGGCAGTTTGCAATCCGCCGAGGTGGAGAAGGTCCTGACCACCCAGCAGTTCGCCCTCAGCGACGCCAACCGCGACGGTGTCGTAGGCCGGAGCGAATTCATGGACCGTGTCATGAATGATTTCACTGCGGCCGATCGCAGTGGAGACGGCAATTTGCAGTAAGCCGGCCTTCCGGCGCCTTCGTTGTAGGATCTGCCGGTGGCTCTGACTGCCGCGTGAGCAATCGCCGCTGCGCCGCTGACGGTCAGCGCGTGCGGCTTTCATCTGGCACGCTTACCGGTGTCAGTTGATCGCCGTAATCTTGAAGCCGTCCTTGCGCAGCAGTTCGATCACGCCTTCGTCGCCCGGCAGATGGAGCGCGCCGACCGCCATGAAGACGCCGCCGCCGTCGAGGATGGGCTTGGCGCGGGTCGCCATGGTCCTGTTGCGATCGATGACGATGCGCTGTTCGAAATCCGCATAGTCGGTGCCGTCAGAGGGTGATTTCTCGTCCGATACCACCTTCATCAGCGGCAGGATCATACCGATGTCTTCACTCAGATAAAGCTCGGTCGTCGTCTCCATGACATCGGCCACCGTGTCGCCGAGCGCCAGCGTCTCGATCAGCGCATCCAGATGAAATTTTACCGGCAGCGCATCCATTGCAGTTAACTGCTCTACCAGGGTTTCCAACCCCTTCAGCGTCTTGCCCTGCTTCAGCGCGTCTTCGGCCAGCTTCTTGTCGAGGAAGGACGCGCCGGCCGCCTTGCGACTCATCTCGCAGGCGGGAAGCGCCACGAAGCTCGCGATCATCCAGGGCTTCATCTTGGCAACCAGCGTCAGCGGAATGCCGCGCTGCTTCAGGCCCGCAGCGAGTTTTTCCGTTTCCTCGGGCTTGAGGAAATCCTTGATCGACTTGCCGTCGGTGAACATGGTCAATCCCGGCTGCATCAGAAGAGCCGCGGCTGCCTTGCGGTCATTGACGATCTCATCGGATTCGACGACCACCGTTGTTGCCGTTTCATAGGCTTCGCTGGCGCCCTTCGGCATGGCAAGCACGCGCGGGTCGGTGACATGCATGGTGCCGAGCAGATAGGAGGGGGCGATACCGTCCTTCTCGATCTTCCAGAACGTGCCCTTGCCGTTGGGAACGGCCGCCGCCTCTTTTTCAAGAGCCGCAAACCGCACCGGATCGGATGCCCGCATAGCGGCAATCAGGTTCTTGCCGCCGCAGGCATCCTCCGCGGCGTGGGCCGGCGAGAGGGAAAAAAGAATGGCGATGAGGCTGAGCGCGAACAGCACATGCAGCGTGGCAATCAGGCTTAGGATATTGTCGCCCAGCCGGTCGGCGATGGAAAGACGGGTCGAGCGGAGGAGACGGTTCATATCGGCATGCTCTCTGGAGGCGTTGCCGCAACCATAGCGGTGGCGTTTTCCCATTCCGTTAACGGCGTGTCTAATCTTGTTCGCAACCCGTTGTCGCGTCAATGCAGACGCGTGACGGTATATCCCTGTTTGCGGAACAGCTCGACCAGCCCTTGCTCGCCAATCAGATGCAGGGCGCCGACGGCGATGAAGGCATTACCATCCTCAAGAAGATGCGCGGCGCGTTCCGCCATGCGGATATTGCGGTCGACAACGGCGATTTTCATGAAATCGTCAAAGCCGGGGTCGCTCCCTGCCGTGGTGCCAAGGATGTGGTAGCTCAGAGGAACGAACATTCCCGTGTCGCCAGCAAGGTACATATCAGTCATGGTCGCGAACATGTCGTCCAGCTTGTCGCCCGCCTCCATCTGCTGAAGGACGGTGCGAAGCAGCGGCGCGGAATCGATTGCGCTCAAGGATTCCATTTGCTCGGCTGCGGTTTCAAGGCCGACGACCGTTTTGTCCAGGTCACGTGCGATGCGCATCAGCGAGAGATCGAGAGGTGCGAGCCCGGCCGCTGCACGCTTCTTCTCGCAGGCGGGCAGGCTGATATGCATGAGCAGCATCCACGGCTTCATTTTGGCAACGGCAAAAAGAGGTATTCCGCGCTGTTTCAGCAGCGCCTCCAGCCGGTCGAGTTCCTCCGCGGTGAGCAGGGTCTTCATTGACGTGCCGTCGGTGAACATCGTCAGTTCGGGACGGGAAAACAATGCCCGCGCGATATCCATCGGCTCCCCACTTTCCAGTTCCAGAGCGACGGTATCGGCATTGTCAAAAGGAGCCCATGCTTCCTCGGGTGTGATGACGACGCGAGGATCGGTAATGTGCATCGTGCCCAGCAGGTAGGAAGGCTCGGTTCCCGCCCGCTCGATCTTCCAGAAGATGCCCTGTCCGTTCGGCGTCTCCGCAGCCTGTTTGCGCAAGACGGCCAAGGCCTGCGGGTCGCTGCGTTCCATTTCGGCAAGCAGGTTTTTACCGGTGCAGACCGGTGGCTCTTCTGCGTTCGCCGGAAGGATGAATGCCAGTTGGAACAGCAGGATGGCCCCAAGAAACCTGGCGAGCGTCGTGCGGACAGTTTCGGAAGACAGGATGACGTGGAAAAATGAAATGCGATGCATCGCAGGCTTTACTCGCAATCAGTTGATCTGAAATCGATGTGTGCACTTATGGGTTGTTTATGCGCCGGCTTCAAGCACGCGGATGCGCCCGGTCGTAGATTTCGAGCAGCCTTGCCGAATCGACGCCGGTATAGACCTGCGTCGTCGAGAGGCTGGCATGGCCGAGAAGTTCCTGGATGGTCCGAAGGTCGCCGCCGCCGGCCAGAAGATGGGTGGCAAAGGAATGGCGTAGCGCATGCGGCGTTGCCGTGTCCGGCAGGCCGAGGGCGCCGCGCAGTTTCTGCATTTCGCGCTGGATGATCGCCGCCTGCAGCTTGCCGCCCTTGGCGCCGCGAAACAGCGGCCCGTCCTGTGCGAGATGATAGGGGCAGAGTTTTTCGTAAACGCGGACTGCATCGACGGCCGCCCCGATCAGCGGCACGATGCGGGTCTTGCCGCCCTTGCCGTGAATACGCAGCGCCGTCGGCGCTCCGGCAAAATCGGACGGTGTCAGGTCGAGCGCCTCGGAGATGCGCAGGCCGCAGCCGTAGAGCAGGGTCAGCACCGCAGCGTTGCGCGCGGCGATCCAGGGCTCCTCGGCAAGCTGCGCCTCGCTGGCGACCACGGTCAGGGCGTCAATGGCGGTCAGCGGCTTCGGCAGGGATTTCGGCTGCTTCGGGGAACGCACGGCCGAGGCTCCCGCCGCATTGGCAAGCCCCTTCTTTTCCAGATGACGCAGGAAGGAACGGAGCCCGGCCAGCCCGCGGCCAAGCGTTCGCGCACCGGCGCCGTCCTTCCGGCGGGCGGCAAGGAAGCCGCGAAGGTCGCCGGGGCGCAGCGAACTGATGTCGCTCAGGCGCGCCGGTCCGCTGAGATGGCCGGTCAGGAAATGCAGGAACTGCCTTGTGTCGCGCTCATAGGCTTCGACGGTCTTGTCCGAAAGGCGCCGCTCCTCGCCAAGGCCGTTCAGCCAGCGCTGGCGCTCTTCCATCAGTTCCGGATGGCCAATGATCAAGAGTTCGTTCACGCACAGGCTCCACGAGGTTCGGTTGTCGCGATCCTGCTCGTAAGGCCGTTATGTTTTTCCTAACAGCACTTGGAAATTGTCATGCTCGGATCATATTCAACTGCGATAGCTGCGGCAGACGAGGCGGGAAAGAGATGGCAAGACGCGATTCGGTAAGCGGTTTCACGTACTTCGCAGAGACGGTCGCACTGGTCTCGCAAGGGCAGCCCGGCCATATCGTCGATACGCTGATTGCCGAGCGCGGGCAGCGCATCGCCAAACATCCGCTCTGGCCGGTCATGCGGCCCTTTCTCTACACGCTCCTGAATTATCGCAAGGCGATCGAGTTTGCCGATGCCGTCGCCAACGCGCCCGGCTTCCAGGCCTTCGAGCACCTGAGCGAAACTCTGTCGCTCGATATCCGCGTTCGCAACGCCGAACGCATTCCGGAAAAAGGCGGCTTCCTGCTGGTCAGCAATCATCCGACCGGGATTGCCGACGGCATTGCGGTTTTCGATCTTCTGAAACAGCGCCGCCCCGACATGATGTTCTTTGCCAATCGCGATGCGATCCGCGTCAATCCGCGTTTGGTCGAGATGGTCATTCCGGTCGAATGGCGCGAGGACTACAAGAGCAAGCTGAAGGCGCGCGAGACGCTGCAGATCACCAACCGGGCGATCTCGGAAGGCAAGGCGACGATCCTTTTTCCCTCCGGCCGCATCGCCTACTGGGGAGACGGCAAGCTCAACGAGCGTCCATGGAAGACGTCGGCCGTCGGTTTTGCCCGCAAGTACAACCTGCCGATCCTGCCGGTCCACATGTCGGCGCGCAATTCCGGCCTGTTCTACTGGCTTGCCAAATGGTCGACCGAACTGCGCGACATGACGGTGTTCCACGAGCTTTTGAACAAGAAGGGCGACGTGTTCGATTTCACTATCGGCAACCTCATCGAGCCCGATGCACTGGACGGCGATCCGGCTGGGGTGACGCGCGTTCTGGAGTACCACACGGTCCATGCGCTTGCACGCGACGGCGATGCCCGGTTCCGCAATCTGGTTTCGTCGCCGGAGACGATCGGGTAAATCTGCTTGATGCAGATTCGCTCCATGTTCGCCGCCAATTACCGTTCGCTGAAATCCATCCGCATGGATATGGCCGGCGTGAACCTGTTCATCGGTGAAAACGGCGTCGGCAAGTCCAATCTCTATCGTGCGCTGCAACTGGTTCAGGCCGCCGTCCGCGGCCGGCTTGCCCATGAGATCGCCCGCGAAGGCGGCATGGCGTCGGCGCTGTGGAGCGGCAAGCGCCGAAGCGGTGACCCGGTGCGGATCAAGCTTGAGGTCGAGTTGCTGGACGAGGAGCGGGCTCTGAGTTTCCTCTACCGGGTGGAGGCCGGGTTACGGCCACCGGAGGCTGCGGCCGGGTTCGTCTTCGAGCCTCAGGTCAAGGAAGAAGAGCTTCGCGTGGATGCCGGGCGACGGGCGACGATGATGAAGCGCAAAGGCCCGTCGATATCGGTCAGGAACGCGGCAGGCCGGATGGAGGAATACCCGGAGCAGGCGCTGACATCGGAAACGGCCATTGCGCTTCTGGGTGATGCCGGTCACTATCCGGAAATAGGGACGTTCCGCCGGGCCGTCGACGGCTGGCGCTTTTTTCACGGGTTTCGAACCGACCGCGATTCGCCACTGCGCTCGCCCTGCCTTGCCGTTACCGCGACGATGCTGGATGAGGACGGCTCCAATCTCGCAGCCGTCTTTGCGACGCTGGTTCACACCCGGCAGGATACGGTCGATCTCGACCGCGCTGTCGCAGATGCCTTTGGCGGTGCCCGGCTGGTGGTTCCCGGTCCGCAGGAGTTCGCCGAATTCTCCCTTATCTTCCCTGATTTCCCCCAACGCCAATTCTCTCCTCGCGAGTTGTCGGACGGCCAGATGCGGTTCCTGGCTTTGGCCGGAGCGCTGCTCTCCTACCGCCGGCCGCGCTTTATCGCGCTCAACGAACCGGAAACCAGCCTCCATCCCGACATGCTGCCGGCGCTGGCCGAGATGATCGCGACCGCCTCCGCCGACAGCCAGATCTGGATCGTCACCCATTCGGAGATTCTCGCGGCGGAAATCCAGAAACGGTGCGGCACGCGACCGAAGCGCGTCATCAGGAACGATGGCGCGACCTGGATCGAGGGTATGCGGCTGACGGGGATGATGGATGATGAGGATTGAGCCGCTGCTATTTGTGGCCTTTTCAATGGAGATGGCATGACACAGGATTTTCCCGATGACGCCACCGGCGACGTGCTGCGCAGAATGCAAGCGCGGGGTGACGATCTGGGCAAACCGCGCGACATCGATTTCTCGATCATGTTTCCGGACGAGGCTTCAGTGACTGTATTTGCCGGTCGGATAGAGCAGCATTTTCATACAGTGAGGTACCACGAAACCGACGAGCCGGGGCAAAAGGAATGGGATGTCACGGCAACTAGACTCATGCTTCCGAGCTACGACGAGATTGTTGAGATGGAAACGCTTTTGCAACGGGAAGCGGAGCCATTTGGCGGGTACATCGATGGCTGGGGTTGTTTTTCGGCGTGAAGGTTGCTGCTGATTTGCAGCATCAGCGGGAAAGCGACGAGCAGAGCTTCCAAAATCAACATCCTATTGAGATTGCATGTCGACCTACGATCAGTATTCCGAGGTAAATTTAGTCCGCTCACTCGTCTTGTACGCCTGGGCAACAACGACCGATATGGTCCGCGCCCGCGATATTTTCGACCTGCTTGCCGGCGAGGTGGGGCGTCCACCGGATATTGCCACGGTTCTGGAGGAGAAGAAGGGCAGGGACTACCTCTACAAGAACTTCGTCAAGCGCGATGTCATCCATCAAAAGGACTGGGTGCGGTTTGGCTATCTATGGAAGCGCAAGGAAGACGTATTGTCTGATTTCGCAATTGAATTTCATTTCGTTCCTGGAAAGTTCAGGCGTGTCAGCGTCCATATTGACGAGGCGGCAGTCGATGATCCCTCAAAGGTAAATAAGAGAATTGTCAGGCGCCTGGTTGATGCATTTCAGCCGATTTACGGCATTGGCTACACCATGCCCTATTATTGGGGACCGAGAGCCTTCGCAGATGGCACGATTTCGACTCGCTTTTCATCAGTCGACAGAACCTTCTATGGCGTGCCCGAGCACGTGAGAAAACAATCTCACGCGTTCAGAGGAATATACCTCACTGACAGCGACAAACGAAACCTCGACCATATGCTTCGTGACGTTTTTGAGATCAACTTTCTCTCCCAAGGGCATCTCGATCGTCAGGTAGAAGGTCAAACACTGCGGGATTGGATTGATGGGAATGCGTTTGGCACGCTGCAACAACTCACGCCACGGTGTTGGCGGTGGGATGTGCCGAATGAGGAAATACCGGAGATACGTGGTGCTTTGATTGAGGCGGGACTGACGGTTGTAAGAGAATAACAACGTAAAAAAGCCCCGCGATCGTCTCGCGGGGCTTTCGTCCATTCGGGGCTTGAAAAAATCAGGCGATCTTCTGGCCGGTCTTCGCCCAGTCGGCGAGGAAGGTTTCCAGCCCCTTGTCGGTCAGCGGGTGCTTGACGAGGGCCTTCAGCGTTGCCGGCGGGGCGGTGATGACGTCGGCGCCGATCAGGGCGGCTTCCTTGACGTGGTTGACCGTGCGGATCGAGGCGGCGAGGATTTCGGTCTCGTAGCCGTAATTGTCGAAGATCTGGCGGATTTCGCGGATCAGGTCCATGCCGTCAAAGGCGATGTCGTCCATACGGCCGACGAAGGGCGATACGAAGGTGGCACCGGCCTTGGCGGCAAGCAGCGCCTGGTTGGCCGAAAAGCACAAAGTCACGTTGGTCAGGTGGCCGTCGGAGGAGAGGTTCCTGCAGGCCTTCAGGCCGTCGAGCGTCAGCGGCACCTTGATGCAGATATTGTCGGCGATCTTCGAAATGACAGCCGCTTCCTTCATGATCGTTTCGTAGTCGGTCGCGGCGACCTCGGCCGAAACCGGGCCATCGACGATGCCGCAAATTTCCTTCGTCACTTCGAGGATGTTGCGGCCGGACTTCAGGATCAGCGAAGGGTTGGTCGTCACGCCATCGACGAGCCCAAGGTCGTTCAACTCCCGGATTTCGTTCACATCGGCTGTATCGACAAAAAACTTCATGGGTATTCTCCCTTGGGATGCGGGGCCCGCTTGATGTTTCGGGGTTTTCTTTAACGCAATCCATAGGCAAGGTCACGGCCGATGACTGAAGATTCGACCGATTTGTTTGACGACCTGTTCGCCCGCCGCGTCGTGCCCGTTCTGGTGCCGATGCCTGCGCCTAAAGCATACTCCTATGCCGTACCGGAGGGAATGGCGGTCGAGCCGGGATCGATCGTGCAGGTGCCGCTCGGTCCCCGCCAGGTCGTGGGCGTCGTCTGGGATGGAACGGATGACGGCAGTGTTGATCCGAATAAATTGAAGCCGATCACCCAGGTTTTCCACTGCCCACCGCTGGCGAAGGACATGCGCGCATTCCTCGATTGGGTCGCCGCCTATACCGTCTCACCCCCCGGTCTCGTTGCCCGCATGGCGCTGCGGGCACCGGCCGCCTTCGACCCCGAGCCGATGATCGAGGGGTTGCGGCTCACCGACACCCGGCCGGAGCGCATGACGTCGGCGCGCGAACGGGTGATCGAAACGGCCGACAATGGATTTACCTGGACGCGCTCGGGTCTTGCCCATGCTGCCGGTACTTCATCGAGCGTGATCGACGGGCTGACGGCGCAGGGCGTGTTCGAAACAGTGTTCATGCCACCACCGCCGGTCGTCGCAGCACCTGATCCAGACTATGTCGAGCATCGTCTCGAAGGACCGCAGAAGCAGGCGGCGCTGGATTTGCTGGAAAGCGTCGAAACGGGCGGGTTTTCGGTCTCGCTGATCGATGGCATCACCGGTTCGGGCAAGACCGAGGTCTATTTCGAGGCTATCGCCGCGACGCTGAAGGCGGGCAAGCAGGTGCTGATCCTGCTGCCTGAAATCGCGCTGACGGCGAGCTTCCTCGAGCGCTTCCAGGATCGCTTCGGCTCGAAGCCCGCCGAATGGCATTCCGACCTTGCGCCGCGAACCCGCGAAAAGGTCTGGCGGCAGGTGACCGAAGGCGGCGTGCGGGTCGTGGCTGGCGCCCGCTCGGCGCTGTTCCTGCCGTTCGAGAATCTCGGGCTGATCGTCGTCGATGAAGAGCACGATCCCGCTTACAAGCAGGAGGACCGCGTCTTTTATAATGCCCGCGACATGGCCGTTGTTCGCGCCCGCATCGGCGATTTCCCCATCGTCCTCGTCTCGGCAACGCCATCGGTGGAAAGCAGGGTCAACGGCGACCTTGGCCGTTACACCCCGATCCACCTGCCGACGCGTTTTGGCGATGCAGCTCTCCCGGATCTCGGTCTCGTCGACATGCGCAAGCATCCGCCGGAGCTTGGCGGCTTCCTGTCGCCTGTTCTGCTGCGCTACATCGGCAAGGCGGTGGAGCGCGGCGAGCAGGCACTGCTCTTTCTGAACAGGCGTGGCTATGCGCCGCTGACGCTCTGCCGTGTCTGCGGCCACCGTTTCCAGTGCCCTGATTGTTCGAGCTGGCTGGTCGAACACCGGTTTCGCGGCCAGATCCAGTGCCATCACTGCGGCTATGCTGAAAAGACGCCGGAGAGTTGCCCCGAATGCGGCACCTTCGATCATCTGGTTGCCTGCGGCCCCGGCGTCGAGCGCATCGCCGAGGAGGTCGACCGGCACTTTCCCGATGCACGCACCATCGTGCTCTCGTCCGACCTGATGGGGGTCAAGCGGCTCAGGCTGGAGCTGGACGCCATCGCCAAGGGCGAGGCGGATATCGTCGTCGGCACGCAGCTTGTCGCCAAGGGACATAATTTCCCGATGATGACCTTCGTCGGCATCGTCGATGCCGATATCGGCCTTGCCAACGGCGACCCGCGCGCCGCCGAGCGGACGTTCCAGCTTCTGAGCCAGGTGACGGGCCGGGCCGGGCGCACCGGCCTGAAGTCGCTCGGTCTGCTGCAGACCTACCAGCCGCAGCATCCGGTGATGCAGGCGATCGTGTCGGGCGATTCGGAGGCCTTTTACGAGCGCGAGATCAATGAGCGGGAAAAGGCGCTTTTGCCACCGTTCGGACGGCTCGCCTCGATCATCGTTTCAGCCGATAGCCGTGCCGACGCGGAAGGACATGCGCGCGGATTGCGGCAAGCAGCTCCCCGGGTCAGCGGCATCAGTATTCTGGGGCCTGCCGAAGCGCCGCTTGCCCTCATCCGTGGCCGCCACCGCTTCCGCCTCCTCGTCCACGGCCGCCGCAACAGCGACATGCAGGCTTTCGTGAAGACGATGATGGAGAGAGGTCCGAAGGTGCGTGGGTCGGTCAGCGTCCAGCTCGACATCGATCCGCAGAGCTTTCTTTAGCGATCTGCCTGCGGCTTGGCCCCTCATCCGGCCTGGCGGCCACCTTCTCCCCGTTCACGGGGCGAGGGCTAGCGTGAGGGGGAGATCGCCGCATTCAAGTGCTTTCCAAGGTGATGCCAATCTCGCCCCGGGGATTACTGCTACCTCCCGATTCCTTTTTTCGCCGTGCTAGGTTATTGCTGCCTCATTGCAGCAATGGCTTGAGATTCAAGAGGGCAAGATGGAGTTCTACATTCCGACCGAAACGGGAGAATTCCTGGCGTTCTGCGCGGCCGTGGTCACGTCTCTACTCGGGCTTGTCTTTCTCTTTGCTCCCGGTCTCGCCTATCGCGCAGTTGGCATCGACCTGCGCCAGGGTCGGCGCGGCGGTTATGCCGAGGCGCGCTCGACGATGGGCGGCTTTCATCTGGGGCTGGGAATCGCTGCCCTGCTTCTGGCGCAGCCGATGGTCTATCTGGCGCTTGGCGCCGCCTTTGCGCTTGCGGCGTTCGGACGCATCCTGTCGATGCTGTCGGACGCGGGCAATACGGTTGTGAACTGGCTGTTTCTGAGCGTGCAGATCGTGCTTGCGGCCTTACCCTTGGCCTATGTCTTTGGTTTTGTCTGAGCCGGCCAACGAAGTCCATACAGTGTGGACCTCGTCAGCTCATACCCCATTTTTGTCAAAATTTGGCCAAACCGGCCGATCTTAAGCGCATTCGTGCCGTTCGCGTGTTGCGAGTCCAGATATCCTATGCTAGACGAACCGCGACTTGTGGGGGAAACAGGCCGCCCGGCCTGTACGTCCTTTAAAATATAGCAACAAATTCAAGATGTTGGGTTTACGGTTCTCCGCAGACATCGCCCTTGGATTAAAATGAGAGAAGCTTGTGCCCGTGGCAGACACATCCCAGCTTATTTCCGGTGTTGCAGAAAGGTACGCGTCTTCACTTTTCGATCTCGCGCTGGAAGCGGGATCGGTGGAGAGCGTTGGGTCTGATCTGGATACATTCCAGCGCATGATCGACGACAGTGCCGATCTGAAGCGCCTCATTGTCAGCCCGGTCTTTTCCGCCGACGACCAGTTCAAGGCCATTTCCGCGATCGTCGCGAAGGCCGGGATTACGGGTCTGGTCGGCAACTTCTTGAAGGTGGTTGCGCGCAATCGCCGCCTGTTCGCAGTGCCCGGCATCATCAAGTCCTATCGCGAAACCGCCGCCCGTCATCGTGGCGAAGTTTCTGCCGAGGTGACTTCGGCTCATGCCCTGACGGCAGCGCAGCAGACTGAATTGAAGGCGGCGCTGAAGAGCGTCACCGGCAAAGACGTGACGCTCAACGTCACGGTTGAACCCTCTCTTCTCGGTGGTCTGATCGTCAAGGTCGGGTCCCGCCAGATTGACACTTCCCTTCGCACAAAGCTTTCTAGCCTTAAGCTTGCACTGAAAGAGGTCGGCTGATGGATATCCGCGCCGCGGAAATTTCCGCAATTCTCAAAGATCAAATCAAAAACTTCGGCCAGGAGGCAGTTGTCTCCGAAGTCGGCCAGGTGCTTTCCGTCGGTGACGGTATTGCCCGCGTCTACGGTCTGGACAATGTCCAGGCTGGTGAGATGGTTGAATTCCCGGGCGGAATTCGCGGCATGGCCCTGAACCTTGAAGCCGACAACGTCGGTGTCGTTCTTTTCGGCGCCGACCGCGAAATCAAGGAAGGCGACATCGTCAAGCGGACCGGCGCCATCGTGGACGTCCCGGTCGGTCCGGAACTGCTCGGCCGCGTCGTCGACGCGCTCGGCAATCCGATCGACGGCAAGGGCCCCATCAACGCCAAGCAGCGCGCCCGCGTTGACGTCAAGGCTCCGGGGATCATTCCGCGCAAGTCGGTTCATGAGCCGATGTCGACCGGCCTCAAGGCCATCGACGCCCTGATCCCGGTCGGCCGCGGCCAGCGCGAACTGGTCATCGGTGACCGCCAGACCGGCAAGACCGCCATCATTCTCGACACGATCCTCAACCAGAAGGCCATTCACGAGAACGGTCCGGATGCTGAGAAGCTGTATTGCGTCTACGTCGCCATCGGCCAGAAGCGTTCGACGGTTGCCCAGTTCGTCAAGGTGCTCGAAGAGCGCGGCGCGCTGAAGTACTCGATCATCATCGCTGCGACCGCTTCCGATCCGGCTCCGATGCAGTATCTTGCACCGTTCGCCGGCGCTGCTATGGGTGAATATTTCCGCGACAACGGCATGCATGCGCTGATCGGCTATGACGACCTTTCCAAGCAGGCCGTCGCCTACCGCCAGATGTCGCTGCTGCTGCGCCGCCCGCCGGGTCGCGAAGCCTATCCGGGCGACGTTTTCTACCTGCATTCGCGTCTCCTCGAGCGCGCTGCAAAGCTGTCCGACGAAAAGGGCGCCGGTTCGCTGACGGCTCTGCCGGTCATCGAAACGCAGGGTAACGACGTTTCGGCGTTCATCCCGACCAACGTGATCTCGATCACTGACGGCCAGATCTTCCTTGAAACCGACCTGTTCTACCAGGGCATCCGTCCGGCCGTGAACGTCGGTCTGTCGGTTTCCCGCGTGGGTTCGGCCGCTCAGATCAAGGCGATGAAGCAGGTTGCCGGCTCGATCAAGGGTGAACTCGCCCAGTATCGCGAAATGGCCGCCTTCGCCCAGTTCGGTTCGGACCTTGACGCTGCGACGCAGCGCCTGCTGAACCGCGGCGCCCGCCTGACCGAACTCCTGAAGCAGCCGCAGTTCTCGCCGCTGAAGACGGAAGAGCAGGTCGCGGTCATCTTCGCCGGCGTCAACGGCTACCTCGACAAGATCGCCGTCAACAAGGTTGGCGCGTTCGAGCAGGGTCTGCTGTCGTACATGCGGTCCGAAGGTAAGGACATTCTTGAAGCTATCCGCAAGGACAAGGCAATCAGCGACGACGTCAAGGGCAAGCTCAAGGCTGCCATCGACACGTTCGCGAAATCCTTCGCCTGATCGGGTTCCATTTAGGACGGATAACGGATGCCTTCACTTAAGGATCTGAAAAACAGGATCGCCTCCGTCAAGGCGACGCAGAAGATCACCAAGGCGATGAAAATGGTCGCCGCGGCGAAGCTTCGGCGTGCCCAGGAGGCGGCCGAGGCCGCCCGGCCTTATTCGCAGCGGATGAGTGCGGTTCTGTCGAACATCGCCCAGGCTGTGGGTTCGGATGACAGCGCGCCGCGCCTGATGATCGGCAACGGTCGCGACCAGACGCATCTGCTCGTGGTCTGCACGGCGGAACGCGGCCTTTGCGGCGGCTTCAACAGCCAGATCGCCCGCTTTGCCCGCGACCAGGTGCGCAAGCTCCTGGCTGATGGCAAGACGGTGAAGATCATCTGCGTCGGCAAGAAGGGCTTCGATATCCTGCGTCGCGAATTCGCCTCGCTAATCATCGACCGCGTCGACCTGCGTGAAGTCAAGAAGATCGGCTTCGAAAACGCCGACCAGATCGGCAAGAAGATCATCAGCCTGTTCGAAAAGGACGAGTTCGATGTCTGCACGCTGTTCTATTCGGAATTCAAGTCGGTCATCAGCCAAGTCCCGACAGCACTTCAGCTGATCCCCGCTGCCGCTCCGGCAGAGGCGGTTTCGACTGAAGCCGGCGCCGCGGCGATCTACGAATACGAGCCAGATGCGGGCGAGATCCTCAGCGATCTCATCCCGCGCAACATTTCGGTGCAGGTTTTCCGGGCTCTGCTCGAAAATGTTGCCGGTGAAATGGGTGCCAAGATGAGCGCGATGGACAACGCCACGCGCAATGCCGGTGAAATGATCAACAAGCTGACGCTTTCCTACAACCGTCAGCGCCAGGCTCAGATCACCAAGGAACTCATTGAAATCATTTCGGGTGCGGAAGCGCTCTAAGGTTACGGAAAGAGGGTAAGGATTATGGCTAAGGCAGCTACCCCCACAGATACAGCAGCGGTAAAGAAGCCCGCAGCAGCTCGCAAGCCTGCGGCTGTAAAGGCATCCGCAGTCATCGCATCGACGGGTGCAGTTGGTCGCGTCACGCAGGTCATCGGCGCCGTCGTCGACGTCTCTTTCGACGAAGGCCAACTCCCGCAGATCCTGAACGCACTGGAAACCGACAACAACGGCAACCGCCTTGTTCTCGAAGTCGCCCAGCACCTCGGCGAAAATGCAGTCCGCACGATCGCCATGGACGCGACCGAAGGTCTGGTTCGCGGCCAATCGGTTACCGATACGGGTGCTCCGATCACCGTTCCGGTTGGTCTGGAAACGCTCGGTCGTATCATGAACGTCATCGGCGAGCCGGTTGACGAAGCCGGTCCGTTGATCACCTCCGGCAAGCGCGCCATCCACCAGGATGCCCCGTCCTACGTCGAGCAGTCGACGGAAGCCCAGATCCTCGTCACCGGCATCAAGGTCGTCGACCTGCTCGCGCCTTACGCAAAGGGCGGCAAGATCGGCCTCTTCGGCGGCGCCGGCGTCGGCAAGACCGTTCTCATCATGGAACTGATCAACAACGTCGCCAAGGCGCACGGTGGTTACTCGGTGTTCGCAGGCGTGGGTGAACGTACCCGCGAAGGCAACGACCTTTACCACGAAATGATCGAATCCGGCGTGAACAAGCACGGCGGCGGCGAAGGTTCGAAGGCTGCTCTCGTTTACGGCCAGATGAACGAACCGCCGGGCGCCCGCGCTCGCGTCGCCCTGACGGGTCTGACGATCGCCGAACAGTTCCGCGACGAAGGCCAGGACGTTCTGTTCTTCGTGGACAACATCTTCCGCTTCACCCAGGCAGGTTCCGAAGTGTCGGCTCTTCTCGGCCGTATTCCTTCGGCCGTGGGCTATCAGCCGACGCTTGCTACCGACATGGGCCAGATGCAGGAACGCATCACCACGACGACCAAGGGCTCGATCACCTCGGTTCAGGCCATCTACGTTCCGGCCGACGACTTGACCGACCCGGCACCGGCAACATCGTTCGCCCATCTGGACGCAACGACGGTTCTGTCGCGCTCGATCGCTGAAAAGGGTATCTACCCGGCCGTTGACCCGCTCGACTCGACCTCGCGCATGCTCGACCCGATGGTTGTCGGCGAAGAGCACTACGAAGTGTCGCGCCGCGTCCAGACGACCCTGCAGCGCTACAAGTCGCTCCAGGACATCATCGCCATCCTGGGCATGGACGAACTGTCGGAAGAAGACAAGCTGGCCGTTGCCCGCGCCCGCAAGATCGAACGCTTCCTGTCGCAGCCGTTCTTCGTTGCCGAAGTCTTCACCGGTTCGCCGGGCAAGCTGGTTGCTCTCGAAGATACGATCAAGGGCTTCAAGGGCCTCGTCAACGGCGAATACGATCATCTTCCGGAAGCCGCCTTCTACATGGTCGGCTCCATCGAGGAAGCGATCGAAAAGGCCAAGAAGCTGGCTGCTGAAGCCGCTTGATGAATTTCGATCGGGGTGGCCGAATGGCGTGCCCCGATCGTCAATCGCTGTGGCTGGCACGATCCGGCTGCGCCGAACGGAATTCTCTGCCGGCGGGTTTGAGCCGGTAGCTCCAAAAGAAGCGAATGATCATGGCTGATTTCAATTTCGAACTCGTCTCTCCGGAACGTCTTCTGCTGTCCGAGCGCGTGACCGAAGTCGTCATTCCGGCAACGGAAGGCGAGATGACCGTCATGGCCAATCACGCCCCGACGATGACGACGATCAAGCCGGGCGTGGTCAAGGTCAAGGCGGCCGATGGCAAGGTCAGCCGCTACGTCGTATTCGGCGGTTTTGCCGATATCCTGCCGACGGGCTGCACACTGCTTGCAGAATCCGCCGTTCCGGCCGAGGATGTAGATCGCGCCGCCATCGAAAAGCGTATCGAGGCGGCGAAGAGCGAGCTTCAGGGTGTGCATAGTGATGAACATCGTACTCGGGTCGAGACGTTCCTGGCTGAGCTTACCCAGTTGAACGGTATCCTCGTCGCGTTCTGATAGCTGTCGAGTGACTTTCCAACCCCGCTTCGGCGGGGTTTTTTATTGCCTGCAGTTCTGGATGCTCTACAGTCTCCCCGGCCGGCGGAGCCCGTTCCGCATGGCCATCACCGTGTTAAGACTTTGATTTTATAAATTCTCGCAACTGCGAAACAATTTTACATAGATTATCGTTTTCCGTTAGGCTGCGCTGGTCGCAGACATTTTTGAGAATTTAGGACCGTGGGTCCGACAAGAAACAAGAGGATGCGCATGTCTTCCAAGATCGTGCCGGTCATCATGGCCGGCGGCAAGGGAACGCGGCTATGGCCGCTGTCGCGCTCGGCGGCTCCCAAACAGTTTCTCCAGTTTCTCGGCGATCATTCGCTGTTCCAGAAGACCCTGCAGCGGGTTGCCGATCCCAAGCGGTATACGCCCGCCGTCATCGTCACCAATGCCGAGTTCCGCTTCATCGTCGCCGAGCAGGCCCGCGCGCTGGAAGCGCCGCTTTCAAGCATCTTGCTCGAACCGATCGCCCGCAATACGGCGCCGGCGCTTGCCGCGGCAGCCTTTGTCGTGTTGCGTGAACATGGCGACGAGGCCATCATGCAGGTGCTCGCCTCCGATCACGAGATCGATGCCGGCGAACACTACTTCGACTGCATCCGCATTGCCCGGGAGACGGCGAAGACCGGAAAACTGGTGACGTTCGGCATCAGGCCGACGGAACCGGCGACCGGCTACGGCTATATCGAGACGGGCGACGATCTTGCGACCGGGGCAAAGACGGTCGCCCGCTTCGTCGAGAAGCCCACCCGCGAACGCGCCGAGGAGCTTCTGGCGAGCGGCCGCTATCTGTGGAATTCCGGCATGTTCATGCTGCCGGTCGGACAGTTCCTGGCGGAGATCCTGCGGTATGCGCCGGCGGTCTACGACGCCGCCCAGCGCGCCATCCAGGGCGCCAAGCGCGACCTCGATTTCGATCGCCTGGATGAGGCTACCTTCTCGCAGGCGCCGAATATCTCGGTCGACTATGCGGTGTTCGAAAACACGCCGCATGCCGCGGTGGTGCCGTCATCCTTCAGCTGGTCGGACCTCGGCAGCTGGGATTCGGTCTGGGCGATCGGCGAGAAGGACGAGGCGGGAAACGTCGTCGGTCAGAAGGCGACCGTCAACGACACGCGCAATTCTCTCGTCCTGTCGCGTGATATCCACGTCGCCGTCCAGGGGCTGGATGATGTCGCGGTCATTGCCAGCGAGGATGCTGTTTATATTGGCCGGCTGGAGGACAGCCAGAATGTCGGTCAGATAGTCAAGCAGCTGGCGCTGTCGGCCAAGACCAGGGGTCTGACGGAAAACCATCCGACCTCCTATCGTCCCTGGGGCGCGGTCGCATCGGTGTTGAGCGGCGAGCGCTTCGAGGTCAAGCGGCTGCGCGTCACGCCCGGGCGCAAGATCTCGCTGCAGAAGCATCATCACCGCTCGGAACACTGGATCGTGGTGCGCGGCACGGCGGAAATCACCATCGGCGACGAGACGCGGCTGCTGCACGAGAACGAATCGGTTTATATCCCGCAGGGTGTCGTGCACCGGCTGACCAATCCCGGCAAGATCGCGCTGGAATTGATCGAGGTGCAGACGGGGTCGTATCTTGAGGATGACGATATCATCCGGCTGGATGACGAATTCGGGCGGACGTAGGATCGGGTCTCTTGCTCCCTCTTCTCCCCAGCGGGGAGAAGGTGGCGCGCAGCGCCGGATGAGGGGGCCGAAGGCCAACTTCAAGACAAGGTCCATATGGCTCCGGCTTCGCCGTCGCCCCCCTCATCGCCTCGCATCCGCTCGGCACTTCTCCCCGCTGGGGAGAAGAGGGAGCCCTCGCCTGCAGTCCGTATGCAATTGACGCGTCCTCAAGTGAAGAGCGCGGATGAAGGGTGTCAGCCAAACTTCGTGAGTCATCGAAACAAAACGCCCGGGATTTTTCAATCCCGGGCGTCGCGGTGCATGGTCTTCTTGTCCCCGCAGGTCAGCTTGCCATTTTGTCCGCGTAGGCCTTCTGTTCGTAGTAGTGGCCGAAGCGGCTCTTGAGGAAGGCGCCAAGGCCGATTTCTTCCTGGCGGATGAAACCCTTCGACGGCAATTCGCCCGTGGCCAGCATGTCGAGAACGGCGCAGATGCTGCAGGCCGTGGTGATCTGGATGGCGCTCATCATGCGGCCGGCGACGACGGCGCTGTAGACCTTGTTGGCGTAGGTTTCCTGCACCAGGCGGCCTTCCTTGCGGCCCGCCACGGTGACGAAGATGATGACGACGTCCTGCATGGTCGAAGGCAGCGAGTTTTCAAAGATATCCTTCAGCACTTCGCGGCGATGGCGCAGGCCGAGGTCGTTGAGCAGCGCCTTCATGATCGCGGCATGGCCGGGATAGCGAATGGTGCGGTAGTTCAGCGTGCGAACCTTGCCCTTCAGCGTTTCGCAGAGCGTGCCGAGGCCGCCCGAGGTGTTGAACGCCTCGTAGGTGACGCCATCGAGCGAGAACTCTTCGCGCTCTTCGAGCGCCGGAACTTCGATCAGCTGGCCTTCGACGATCGCCTCGCAGGGCTCGATGTACTCGTTGATGACACCGTCCGTGCTCCAGGTCAGGTTGTAGTTGAGCGCGTTCGACGGATATTGCGGCAGGGCGCCGACGCGCATGCGAACGCTGTCGAGCGTATCGAAGCGGCTGGCGAGATCGTTGGCGACGATTGAGATGAAGCCCGGTGCAAGGCCGCACTGTGGGATGAAAGCGGTGGTGGCCGTCTCGGCGATCGCCTTGACGTGGCGGGTGGATTCGACGTCTTCGGTGAGATCGAGATAATGGACGCCGGCCTTGGAGGCGGCTTCGGCGATCGCGATCGTCAGATGGAACGGAGCGGCGCTCAGAACGGCGAATTTGCCGGTGAGCAGTTCGACCATGGCGGCGCTGTCGGAAATGTCGATTTCCACCACCGAGATGGCCTCATGCTTCTCGATCAGAGCGAGCTGTTCGGTGCTGCGGTCGGCGAGCGTGACCCGATAATCGCCGGAATGGGCGAGGAGCCGGGCAATGGTTGAGCCGATATTGCCGGCACCGATGACGACGATGTTTTTCATGTTGGTCCCCCGAAACTGAATCTGTCTGCCATCAAGTGTCGGCGTTTTGACGGTTGATATGAAGCGCCAATATGATAAAAATGACGTCCTATAATCGGCATTTCGCCGTCAAGGATTTGCATAATGACGTTAGTGGATAAGGACAGGCAGCTTCTCGCAATTCTCAGCGAAAACGCCCGCATGCCGACGGCGCTTCTGGCGCGCAAGCTCGGTCTGTCGCGAACTACCGTGCAGGCGAAGATCGAGCGTCTGGAGCGCGACGGGGTGATTTCCGGCTATGGTGTGCGGCTGTCGGATGACTTTGAGAAGGGGCTGGTCAAGGCGCATGTGCTGATCACACTCGCGCCCAAGGCGCTCGCGCGGGTGACGCAGGACCTGCATGCCATCGAGGACGTGCGGACCCTGCATTCAGTCAGTGGCAGTTTCGACCTGATCGCCATCGTCGCCGCGTCCTCGATCAGCGAACTGGATCTGGTCATCGACCGGATCGGCGAGATTGATGGGGTCGAGAAGACCCTGTCGTCGATCATCCTGTCGACGCGGATCAATCGCTGATCCGCCAAAAGGAAAAGCCGCATCGTGACGGGCACGAATGCGGCTTCGTGCCTTGGGAGGTATTTCTATCAACCGAAGAGGGCGAAACTCGCCTTCAGCGTATTCCACACACCCCACAGCAGCGGGATACCGACCAGCGCCCAGGCGACGAGCGTCTTGCCGTCGAGCCCGCCGGTGCCGATGCCGAAGGAGCCCGTCGGACCTGCATTGGCGGCCGCCGTCTTTGCCTGCAGCGCGGCCACTTCCTCGTCCCTCATGAACCACTTGTCGGAGAGCGGCCGGACGAAGGCATTGGCGATCAGCCCGAGCGCCAGCATGCCGGCGAGGATATACATGGTGCCGGTATAGAGCGCCGGCCCAGGTGCTACGCCTGCCGTGATCTGCGCCTCGCGGATGTAGTTGACCACGACGGGTCCGACGATGCCGGCGGTCGCCCAGGCGGTCAGCAGCCGGCCATGGATGGCGCCGACGAACTGGGTGCCGAAGATGTCGGCGAGATAGGCCGGGATGGTCGCAAAGCCGCCGCCATACATCGACAGGATGATGCCGAAGGCGAGAACGAACAGTGCCTTGTTGCCGAGACCGGCAAGCGTCGGTGCCAGCGCATAGAGCAGGATGCCGAGGACGAAGAAGCAGAAGTAGGTGTTCTTGCGGCCGATCTTGTCGGAGAGCGATGCCCAGAAGAAGCGCCCGCCGATGTTGAACAGCGACAGAAGCCCGGTGAAGCCGGCGGCAATGGCGGCGATCGATGCTTTCTGGGTGGTGTCGAGATCGGCAAAGGCGATGCCCGGCTGGCCGATCAACGAGCCTGCGAAGATTTCCTGCAGCATCGGCGAGGCCATGCCGATGACGCCGATGCCGGCCGAGACGTTGAGGCAGAGCACGGCCCAGATCAGCCAGAACTGCCGGGTCTTGTGCGCGTCGCGCAGATGGACGTGCCTGGTGGTGATCATCGCGCTTTTCGATGCTGGCGCCGTCCAGCCTTCCGGGCGCCAGCCTGCCGGCGGGATGCGGTAACCGAAGGCGCCGCCCATCATGAAGACGAAATAGATGGCTGCCATGACAACGAAGGTCTGCCAGACACCGGCGGAGGTGTCGGTGCGGAACGTGGTCATCAGCAGGTTGGCCAGCGGCGCACCGATCATCGCGCCGCCGCCGAAGCCCATGATCGCCATGCCGGTCGCCATGCCGCGCCGGTCGGGGAACCATTTGATCAGCGTCGAAACAGGCGAGATATAACCGAGGCCGAGACCGACGCCGCCGATGACGCCGGCACCCAGCCACATCAACCACAATTGATGGGTCATCACGCCGATGGCGGCAACCAGAATGCCGCCGCACCAGCAGCAGGCGGAGACGAAACCGGCCTTGCGCGGCCCGGCGCGTTCAAGCCAGCCGCCCCAGATCGCGGCCGAACAGCCGAGCAACACGAAGAACAGCGTATAGATCCAGCCGAGATCGGCGACGCGCCAGTTGCAGGTGGTGGTGAACAGCGCCGAGGCCAGATTGAGATTGGTGCAGCTGTCCGGGGTGGTGCCGAGCGCCTTGGAAAGCGGCAGCCAGAAGACGCTGAAGCCATAGGCCATGCCGATACAGAGATGAATGGCAAGTGCTGCCGGTGGCACCAGCCAGCGGTTGAAGCCGGGTCTGGCGATGATGCGCTCGCGATCGAGAAGGCCGATCGAGCCTCCATCGCCAAAGGTTTCTGTCGTTGCGACCATGAAATCTGTCCTCCGTCCGCCCGGGTCCCGCCGGGCGTCTCCCAGTTGCCGTTGTTGCTGGATCGACAGAAGGATTGTCGTGGATCACCCGCTCCTCATCGCGTGCCGCCCTGCCTGCCGTTCCCAGCAAACGGTTTGCAACCGCCGTGCCAGATCGTGCAGCTTGTTGTTTCAACGGGTTAGGGGATATGGCGAGAGTGGATCGGACAGATTGTCCTCGAGGCTTCGGACATTTTGTCCGTAAGCCGTCAGTTTGCCTCGGGCAGCCAGATCGAGAAACGGGTGCCTTCGCCCGGCTTGCTCTCAGCGGAAATCCTGCCACCCTGACGGGCGATCAGCCGCTGGCTGATGGAAAGGCCGAGCCCTGTTCCCTTTTCCCGCTTGGTCGTGAAGAAGGGATCGAAGATCCGCCCCATCAGTTCCTCGGTCATGCCGACGCCCGTATCGGCAATGTCGATGGTGACGCCCGGCTTTCCGTCCCTGTCCTGATCACAGGTGCGGATCGTCAGCGTCCCGCCTTTCGGCATGGCATGGATGGCGTTGACGATCAGGTTGATCGCCACCTGCTGCAGTTCCGTGCGGTTCATCAGCACCCGCCGCGCTGCGGTGTCGTCCCGCACAAGGGCGATTTCGGCCTTGTGCAGCAAATGCTGGACCAGCGGCAGGCAATCGGAGATCACGCCGGCCGGCGCATGACGCTCGACATAGCCGGCATATTCCTCCGGCTTGGCGAATTGCAGGAGCTTGGTGACGATCTGGCTGATACGGTGGATCTGCTCGTCGATCAGTCGGAACTCGGTGCTTGCCTCGCTGGCATGGCTGCCGAGAACGCTGCGCACAACGTCGAGATTGCCCTGGATGACCGCGATCGGATTGTTGATCTCGTGCGCCACACCGGCGGTGATCTCGCCGATCGCGGCGAGCTTCTCCGACATGATCAGCTGTTTCGTCGTTGCCTCGATCTGCCGGTTGGCGCGCTCGAGCTCGCTGGTGCGCTCGGCCACCCGGTCGTTCAGTTCGTCGTTCCACTGCCTGAGCTCCCGGTCGCGCTGCTGCAACTGGTCCAGCAGCCCATCAAGGTGCACGGCCACGCGACCAATCTCGTCGCTTGCGGCTTTCAGTTCGGTGCGCGCGCCCATGTTACCGGCTTCGACGCGGGTGATGGTGTCGCTCATCCGTTCCAACGGCTTGAAGATCGCCCGCGCCCAGCGCAGGAAGATCGGCACGCTGACCGCCGCCACGGCAAGGAAGGCAAGAATGATCGTTAGCAGCGTCGCATATTTCGCTTGCCGGAAGGGCGTCTCCAGAAAGCCAACATAGAGCATGCCGACCCGCTTGCCGAAACTGTCGACGATTGGTTCGTAAGCCGAAATGTACCAGTCATTGACGACGAAAGCGCTGTCGAGCCAGGTCCGTCCTTCATCCAGTACGGCCGCCCGCACGGCGCTCGAGACCCGTGTGCCGAGCGCGCGGCGATCCTCGAACAGCCGGACATTGGTGCTGATGCGCACATCCTCCAGAAACAGCGTCGCCGTTCCCTTGCTTCCCTCCGGCAGGCTCGCCTCGCGATAGACGAGATCGTTGATCGTATCGATGAAGACGAGGTTCTGATTGAGCAGGATGCCGCCGACCAGCGCCGCGTTGCGACCATTGGCAAGGGTTACCGGACTTGCCGAATGCACGACCATGCCGCGGGTCTCGCTGGTGCGGTCTGTCGGCACGGCGTTGGTCGTCTCGACAAGGTCGATCCGAGCGCGTTGCGCCAGTGCCGGCGAGACATTCGCCAGTTGCTCGTTGGAAAAGATGTCAATCGCGGTTAAGGGTGTTCCGCCAAGTGCCGCTTTCACCACCGGCCAATCGCGCTGATCCCGCCCGCCGGGGATCGCGGGCTGTCTCGTGTCATCGACGAGCACGAGGAAATCGAGCCCGAGCGTCTCGCGGCTTTTCTCCAGAAATGCCCGCAGATCTGGTGTTTCGCCAGAGTCCACCGTGTCGCGGAATGCCGCCGAAACCGCAAGCGCCTGGATATGCTCGCCGGTGTTTTCCAGAATGCGCGAGAGATACTGATGCGCGATCGTCAGGTCGCCGTTGACCTTGGTGATCAGCAGCGTGTCGAATTTCGTGTTCCAGCGGGCAATGGTGATGCCGAGCAGCAGCGGCAGGATGACAAGCGTCGGCAGCAGCGCGATGGCCAGCAGCCGAAAGCGGATAGATCGGGCGGGTCGCGCCTGTACGTCGGGGTTGCCTGCTTCAGCCATTCCAGATGGCGCACTTCCGGTCGATGGTCTTGCGCGAAATGCCAAGGCGCCGCGCCGCCTCGTCGCGATTGCCGCCGGTTTCCTCCAATACGGCCAGGATATGCCGCCGCTCGACATCTTCCAGCGTGTTGCCGTCCGGTTGTGCGGCGCGGTCGCCGCGGAAATCGTCGGGGAACTGGGCGAGGATCAGCGAACGTTCGATCAGGTTGCGCAATTCCCGCACGTTGCCCGGCCAGGGGTAGCGGGCAAGTGCTGTCCGCACCGACGCGTCGATGGTAACCGGTGGCATACCGAGTTGCTGCGACAGCTTCTGCATGAAGAGATCGGCCAGTTCCTGCACGTCGTTGCCGCGGTCGCGCAGCGGCGGCAGATGGATTTGCATGACATTGATGCGATAGAACAGGTCGGCGCGGAAACGCCCTTTCTCCACCTCCTTCTGCAGATCGGCATTGGTGGCGAAAACGAAACGCAGATCGACCGGTACCTCGCGCTCGGAGCCGACCGGCCGGACGCGGCGATCCTCGATCACCCGGAGCAGCTTGCTCTGGGTCGAAAGCGGCATTTCGCCGATCTCGTCGAGAAACAGCGTGCCGCCCTGCGCATGGGTGAACAGCCCTTCGCGCCCATTGCCGGCGCCGGTAAACGCGCCCTTGATGTGGCCAAACAGTTCCGTCTCGATCATATCCGGCGGAATGGCGGCGCAATTGACCGGCACGAAGGGCTTTGCCGCCCGGTCGGACAAGGTGTGCAGCGAGCGGGCGGCCACTTCCTTGCCGGTGCCGGATTCGCCGGTCAGAAGCACCGAGGTCGGCAGCGGTGCCACGCGTGTGATCGTATCGCGAACCTCGCCGATGACCCGGGATTTGCCGATCAGCCTGTCGCGCAAAAGGATATGGTCGGATGTCGCCTTCAGCTCATAGCGTAGCACGAAATTTTCCCGTTGGAGCCGCATGCGATCGAGGCAGCGGGCGACGGAGTTGAGGATCTGGTTGGAGCGGAAGGGTTTCAGAACGAAATCCACAGCGCCGGCACGCAGTGCCTGGATCGCCGTTTCGAGATCGGCGAAGGCGGTGATCAGGATCGCCTCGGCAAAGAAGCCGATCGCCCGCTGTTCGGCCAGCCAGTCGACGCCGTTCTTTCCGGGCATGATATTGTCGAGGATGACAACGTCGAAATGATGCGCGTCGAGCTTGCGCGAAGCCTCGTCGGTATCGGCCGCCTCCTCGATCCGCTTGCAGCGCGGCCCGAGCGTGCGGACAAGGAAATTGCGCATGCCCGGCTCGTCATCGACGATCAGGATGGAGGCCTGCGCAAGCCACGGGCCGAACTCAGGATCGCGCTCCGGCACGGACGTTTTTCGCGCTGCCTCTCCCTGCAAAAGTCTCTCCCTCACCTTTGACGTTGCCGACCATAGCAAGGCTCAAGAGCGGGCACAAAGGCAGTTTTCCTTCGTGCCGTAAAACGTTTATGCGGAATCGTGCGCAGCAGAAATGCACTTTCAGTGCTTCGATTTATCAGGGGTGCCAATCTGATAGATGCCGGGTCAAGTAAATTGTATGAGACAGGACATTTCGATGAATTCACGAGCAGAGCCGGACCACGACGCATGGGACGCCTGGCATCCGCTTGAGCTGGGAAACAGGCTGGCCGGCGTTTCCAAACCCTGGTGCATTGTCGGCGGCTGGGCGCTTGATTTGTGGCATGGGCATCAGACCCGTGATCACGACGACCTCGAATTCACAATATTGCGCGATGACCTCAACGTTTTCCGCCAGGTGCTGCATGGAATGGATTTCTATACGGCCGGAAGCGGCATCGTCGAGTTTTTACCTCCAGACACGGAGCCGCCGTCTGCGATCTGGCAGATCTGGTGTCAGGATGAGGCGGAAAAAAGTTGGCGGGTGGACATGATGATCGAGCCGGGAACGCTGCAGACATGGGTGTATAAACGCGATCCCCGGATCAGCCGACCACGCGCCGATATGGTTCGCATGACACTTGATGGCCTCTCTTATCTCGGCCCGGCGGGCGTACTCCTGTTCAAGGCGAAGCACCAGCGGCCCAAGGACGAGATTGATTTCAGAAATGCGTTGCCGAAGCTGGCGGCACCGGAGCGCGCGTGGTTGAGGGCCTGCCTTGAGATGGTGCATCCGGAGCACGATTGGATAAAGATGCTGTAAGGGGACGTCCAAAGACGGCGAAGAGTGGATAGCCGATCTAACCAACGTATGAATTTCGACGCAGCCTTGCTGAACAGCTTCCCTCTGGTTACCGTTGATTGTATTCGACACTAGCCTGTTTACGCGAGGGTCAGGAATGAGTTGGCTTAAGGCATTTGTGTTGAATATCGTCGCCTTGGTGCTGGCGGCGGGAATAGGGACCATCGCGACCTCTCAGGTCGTTTACGTGCACGAAATACCAACAGGGGCGCTCCCAATCGCGCCATTGTTCCGGGGCTTCGTCGTCTCTGTCATTGTGGCAGCTATAGCCCCCAGTACACGTTTTGGAATAAGGTTTGCCGTATTCGCGGGGATTTACCTGCTCGACTTGGCGCTTTCCGTAGTTGCCACGGCTGCTGTCATTGAACTGGTCAACTCCTATTTCGACGGTGATGGGGAAGCGGCGAAACCGTGGACTTATACCGGCGCAGTTATTCCGTTGATCACCGGTGTTGCAGGCTTTTATACGCTTCGCCTGTATCGGACACAGCCCTCCGGGCTTCGAGCCTGGGGACACGGCTCACCGCGATCGTGAGCGGCTCGAAGTTCGCTCTGCTCTCACGACGCCTCTTCATCCGCTCAAACACTACCGCACCTTCAACCCCAGTTCCGCCAGCAGTTGCCCTGCCTGATCGCGCGAAATGGTTGCGCCCTTGAATTGCTTGGCGTTCAACAGGCGGATGCCGCCCAGGTCCGCTCCGCGAAGATCGGCGCCTTCAAATCGGCAATCGACCAGATTGGCGTCTCGCAGGCTGCAGTCTTGAAATATGGCGTCGCGGAAGTCGCACTTTCGCAGGTCCGCCATCTGAAGATCGAGCCCGTTCAAGCGTGACTTTCGAAACGAAAGGCCAGGCAATCTCGCGTCGGCCAGCCGTGTTTCAGTGAAGGACAGGTTCAGCGTTTTCGCCTCCGACAAGTTTGCTCCCGTCAGCTTGCACCGTTCGAACGACGAAGCGGTGAGCGTCGTGCCTCGAAAACTGCTGTTGTTGAAGTCACACGCCTCGAACCTGCTCTCGGACAGATCGCAGCCGGTGAAATCTGCAAGTCCGCCTTTGCAGCTCGACCAGACGCTGGACCCGAGTTTCGCGCCGGTGAAATTGGCTTGCTTGACGTTGCAGGCCTCGAACACCCAGCCGTCCAGCGGCAGGCGCGAAAGATCGACATCCTCAAGGACGCAATCTACCAGCTTGTGTGGCAGTCCGCTTTTCGAGAGGTGTTCGATTGCAGAGCGGTCAAGCTCGCGGTTCTCGAGGGTATTGGCCGGTTGAATTTGGGTATCCGGGGAGATGGAGGGGCCTATGTCGATGTTCCTTGTTTGTCATTGAGGACACACGGCGCAGGACCACGTACCTCGCTGATCACTGCTGATCAAACTGGTACCGTGGAAGCCCAAAGGCCATAAGCTGCCTGACGCAGGGACCGGATTACCAACCGGACCATCTTTTTCGGTAATGCTGCATAACGTACAGGCTGAGCGAGTACAACGACAGAAGCGATTGTCGACGCAGATCAATCGCTGAAGCCAGCCTCCAGCATGGCCGGATCGATGTGTTCGGACGCTTCGGAAGGTTGCGCCGGACCGCCGGGCCGCTTGATGATGGCGGCAGCGGAGATGACGATGGGGTCGAAGCCGGCGTCACCCTGTTCGATGAGTTCAAAGAACGCCTTGCGCATGCGCGGCTCCCAGAACTTGTTGATGTGGGTCGCCACGCCCTGGACGCGCTCGGCTTCGGGCTGCGACTTGAAGAAGGTGGCGATCTGGTTCGCCATGCGGACGAGTTTGCCATTGGTGTTATCAAGCGACATCGGCGATGGCTCCGGACTGGATACGGTCTGAATGGGTGAAAATCTCGAACTCCGCGCCGCGCACCAGCGCAATCAGCGTCATGCCGGCTTCCTCCGCTGTGCGGATGGCAAGTGCCGTCGGGGCGGAAATGGCGATGATGAACGGGCTGCCGATGATGGCGGTCTTCTGCACCATCTCGACGGAAACGCGGCTGGTGACGACGACCGCGCCGCTCGTGCCGGCATAACCGGCGCGCGCTGCGGCACCCACCAACTTGTCGAGCGCATTGTGCCGGCCGACGTCTTCGCGCACCGCAATCAGCCCCTTGCCGGGAACGTAAAAGCCGGCGCCATGGACGGCACGGGTCTCGAAATGCAGCGGCTGCTGGCCGTTCAATAGCGCAACGGCCTCAACGATCTGCTCTTGCGTCAGCCGTAGCGGCGAGGCGGTGACCGATGGCGTCTTGCGAACGGCCTGCTCGATCGATTCGATGCCGCAGAGTCCGCAGCCAACGGGGCCAGCCATATGGCGGCGACGGGCTGTGAGCGCGTCGTTTTGCTCGTCCTTGAGAATGATCTGCAGGTCAATGCCCTTGTCGTCAGGGACAGCTTCGATCGATTCGATTTCGGAGGGAGCGGTGATGATCCCCTCGGTGAGGCTGAAACCCACGGCAAAATCCTCGAAATCACCGGGGGTCGCCATCATCACCGCATGGGTGGAGCCCCCATAGGAAAAGGCGATCGGGGTTTCCTCGGGCACGACGCGGAAGCCGGCATCGAGTTTGCCGTTGCGGCGGGCGGTCTCAGGGACTTTCTGGGTGAGTTTGAACGGGGTCATGCGACTTGCTCCCTCTTCTCCCCAGCGGGGAGAAGGTGGCGCGCAGCGCCGGATGAGGGGGGCGAAGCCACCTTGCGACGGAGGTTCCCGGCGAAAGGATGTTTTAGGAGCAATTCCGCGGTGAGCCGTGCAGACGGAAGCTGCCTGCGGCCCCCCTCATCCGCCCTTTGGGCACCTTCTCCCCGCGGGGGAGAAGAGGGAGCGTGCCGCGCACGCGCAACCCCATCTCCCCCCTTGAGGGGGAGATGCCCGACAGGGCAGAGGGGGGTGAACACGGCAAACTCGAACATCGGAAAATTACTCCGCAGCCTCCATCTTGCCCGCGATCCGGCGGGACTGGCGTGCCTGGTCGTCGTAGTCGACCTGCCATTGCGACGGGCCGTTCGACGGCGAGACCTGTACGGCGGTCACCTTATATTCCGGACAGTTGGTTGCCCAGTCGGAGAAGTCGGTGGTGATGACGTTCGCCTGCGTCGTCGGGTGGTGGAAGGTGGTGTAGACGACGCCGGGGGCGACGCGCTCGGTGATCAGGGCCCGGAGCGTCGTGTCGCCTGAACGGCTCATCAGCTTCACCCAGCTGCCGTCGTGCACGCCGCGCATCTCGGCATCGTTCGGGTGGATCTCCAGCCGGTCCTCCTCGTGCCAGACGACGTTGTCGGTACGCCGGGTCTGGGCGCCGACATTGTACTGGGACAGGATGCGGCCGGTGGTGAGCAGCAGCGGGAAGCGCGGGCCGGTCTTCTCGTCGGTTGCCACATATTCCGTGCGGATGAACTTGCCCTTGCCGCGCACGAAACCGTTGACGTGCATGATCGGCGATCCGAGCGGGGCCTTCTCGTTGCAGGGCCACTGCACCGAGCCCATCTTTTCCAGATAATCGTAGGACACCATGGCAAAGCTCGGCGTCGTCGCGGCGATCTCATCCATGATCTCAGACGGATGGCTGTAGCTCCAGTCGAGCCCCATGGCCTTTGCAAGGTTCTGCGTCACTTCCCAGTCGGCATAGCCGTTGCGCGGCGTCATCACCTTGCGGACGCGGTTGATGCGGCGCTCGGCGTTGGTGAAGGTGCCGTCCTTCTCGAGGAAGGTCGAGCCGGGCAGGAAGACATGCGCGTAGTTGGCCGTCTCGTTGAGGAACAGGTCCTGCACGACGACGCATTCCATCGCGGCGAGACCGGCCGAGACATGCTTGGTATCCGGGTCGGACTGCAGGATGTCCTCGCCCTGGATGTAGATGCCCTTGAACGAGCCGTCGACGGCCGCGTCCAGCATGTTGGGGATGCGCAGGCCCGGTTCGTTGGAGATCGTCACGCCCCAGAGTTTTTCGAAGATGTCGCGGGTCGCGTCGTCCGACACGTGGCGGTAGCCCGGCAGTTCGTGCGGGAAGGAGCCCATGTCGCAGGAACCCTGGACGTTGTTCTGGCCGCGCAGCGGGTTCACGCCGACGCCGGGGCGGCCGATATTGCCGGTCGCCATGGCAAGGTTGGCGATCGCCATGACGGTGGTCGAGCCCTGGCTGTGCTCGGTGACGCCGAGGCCGTAGTAGATCGAACCATTGCCGCCAGTGGCAAACAGGCGGGCAGCGCCGCGGATTTCCTCGGCCGGCACGCCCGAGAGTTTTTCGACTTCTTCCGGGCTGTGATGCGGCTCGGCGACGAAGGCCGCCCAGTCCTCGAACTCCGACCAGTCGCAGCGCTCGCGGATGAATTTCTCGTCATAGAGGCCTTCGGTGACGATGACATGCGCCAGCGAGGTGACGACGGCGACGTTGGTGCCGGGGCGCAGTGGAAGGTGGTGCGACGCCTTTACGTGCGGCGAGGACACCATATCGATACGGCGCGGGTCGATGACGATCAGCTTGGCGCCCTGGCGCAGCCGCTTCTTCAGCCGCGAGGCAAAGACCGGATGGCCGTCGGTCGGGTTGGCACCGATGATGATGACGACATCGGTGTGTTCGACCGAATCGAAATTCTGCGTACCGGCCGAGGTGCCGAAGGTGGCGCCGAGGCCGTAGCCGGTGGGCGAGTGGCAGACGCGGGCGCAGGTATCGACATTGTTGTTGCCGAAGCCGGCGCGCACCAACTTCTGGACGAGATAGGTCTCTTCGTTGGTGCAGCGCGAAGAGGTGATGCCGCCGACGGCATCGCGGCCGTATTGATATTGAAGGCGGCGGAATTCGGCGGCCGTATGGGCCAGAGCTTCTTCCCAGCTCACTTCGCGCCAGGGATCGCTGATCTTCTCGCGGATCATCGGGTTGAGAATGCGTTCCTTGTGGGTCGAATAGCCGTAGGCGAAGCGGCCCTTGACGCAGGAATGGCCACGGTTGGCCTGGCCGTCCTTCCACGGCACCATGCGCACCAGCTCTTCGCCGCGCATTTCCGCCTTGAACGAACAGCCGACGCCGCAATAGGCGCAGGTGGTGACGACCGAATGTTCCGGCTGGCCGATTTCGATAACCGATTTTTCGGTGAGCGTCGCCGTCGGGCAGGCCTGCACGCAGGCGCCGCAGGAGACGCATTCGGATTCGAGGAAGGCTTCATGCATGCCGGCGGAAACGCGGCTGTCGAATCCGCGTCCCTCGATCGTCAGCGCGAACGTACCCTGCACCTCTTCGCAGGCCCGCACGCATCGCGAACAGACGATGCATTTCGCCGGATCGAAGGTGAAATAGGGGTTGGATTCGTCCTTCGGCGCCCAATTGAGGTTGATGCCGCCATTGTCGCGCGCCTTGACGTGGTTTGCGCCGTCATAGCCGTAGCGCACGTCGCGCAGGCCGACGGCGCCGGCCATGTCCTGCAGCTCGCAATCGCCGTTGGCGGCGCAGGTCAGGCAGTCGAGCGGGTGGTCGGAGATGTAGAGTTCCATGACGCCGCGGCGGACATCCTTCAGCCGCTGCGTCTGGGTGGAGACATTCATCCCGGGCGCGACCGGCGTCGTGCAGGAGGCCGGCATGCCGGCACGGCCCTGGATCTCGACGAGACAGAGCCGGCAGGAACCGAAGGAGTCCATCATGTCGGTGGCGCAGAGTTTTGGAACCTCGATGCCGGCCTCCATCGAAGCGCGCATGATCGAGGTGCCCTCGGGCACGGTGATCTCGTTGCCGTCGATCGTGAGCGTCACCATCTTTTCCGAGCGGGAAGCTGGGGTGCCGAAGTCAATTTCAGAGATGAGGGGCATGGGCGGCCTCCTGTGCGGATGTGGTGGCAATATTTCTTTCCGAAGGTGAGGAGAAGACCCCTCCCCAACCCCTCCCCACAAGGGGGAGGGACTGAACCAGCCGCACGGTCCGCGAATCGAGAATCAGAGTAGCGCGTAAAGTTGCCGCAGGTTGAGCCCTCCCCCTTGTGGGGAGGGCGGCGAGCAAAGCGAGCGGGAGGGGTATGGTCATTTTCATCATTCCGCCGCCTCCACCATCGGAGCCGGTGAAAAATCGTCCGGGAAATGGGTCATAGCGCTCATGACGGGATAAGGCGTGAACCCACCCAGCGCGCAGAGCGAGCCGAATTTCATCGTGTTGCAGAGGTCGGCCAGCAGTTCGCGGTTCTTTTCCGGCTCGATCCCTTGGGCGATCTTGTCGGCTACTTCGACGCCGCGCGTCGAGCCGATGCGGCAGGGGGTGCACTTGCCGCAGCTTTCGACGGCGCAGAATTCCATGGCGAAACGGGCCTGCTTCAGCATGTCGGCGGTGTCGTCGAAGACGACGATGCCGGCATGGCCGATCAGGCCGTCTTTTGCGGCGAAGGCCTCGTAGTCGAACGGTGTGTCGAACAGCGCGCGCGGGAAATAGGCGCCGAGTGGGCCGCCGACTTGCACGGCCTTCACCGGGCGTCCCGATGCCGTGCCGCCGCCGATGTCGTCGACGATCTGGCCGAGTGTGAGGCCGAAGGCAGCCTCATACAGCCCGCGATGCCTGACGTTGCCGGCGATCTGGATCGGGATCGTGCCGCGCGAGCGGCCCATGCCGAAGTCCTTGTAGTAGATCGGTCCCTTGTCCAGGATGATCGGCACGGAGGCGAGCGAGATGACGTTGTTGATGACGGTCGGACAGTCGAACAGGCCCTTGTGGGCCGGCAGCGGCGGCTTGGCGCGGACGATGCCGCGCTTGCCTTCGAGCGAGTTCAGGAGCGCCGTTTCCTCACCGCAGACATAGGCGCCGGCACCGGTGCGGATCTCGATGTCGAAGGCATGGGCCGATCCGAGCACCGAAGTTCCGAGCACACCCGCCTTGTGGGCGATCTCCACGGCTTGCGTCATCGTTGCGATGGCGTGCGGATATTCCGAGCGGATATAGACGAAGCCCTTGGTGGCACCGGTCGCGATGCCGGCAATCGCCATGCCCTCGATGAGCACGAAGGGATCGCCTTCCATGATCATCCGGTCGGCGAAGGTGCCACTGTCGCCCTCGTCGGCATTGCAGACGATGTATTTTCGCGCACCCGCTGTGTCGAGAACCGTCTTCCATTTGATGCCGGTCGGGAAGCCCGCGCCGCCGCGGCCGCGCAGGCCGCTTTCGGTCACATGGGCGACGATATCGGCCGGCGTCAGCGTCACGGCCCTTTCCAGGCCCTTCAATCCGTCGTGGGCCCGGTAGTCGGCGAGCGACAGCGGATCGACGATGCCGCAGCGGGCAAAGGTCAGCCGCGTCTGGCTTTTCAGGAACGGCAGTTCCTCGGTTTTCCCGAGACAGAGCGCATGGTTGCCGCCCGTCGCCAGCCCGGCGTCGAGCAGGGAGGCAACGTCGGAGGCCTTGACCGGACCATAGGCGATCCGGCCCTCAGCCGTTTCGACTTCGATCATCGGCTCCAGCCAGTGCAGGCCGCGCGATCCGTTGCGGACGATCGTGGCGTCGATGCCGCGCGCTTCGATTTCGCCTACAAGCGCCTTGGCGACGCGTTCGGCACCGAGCGCCAATGCTGCCGCATCCCTGGGAACGAAAATCCTGACGGTCATGCGCGTACCTCCGCAACAAGGTCTTTCACCGCATCCGCATCGAGCCGCCCGTGCACCTCACCGTCGAGCATCGCGGCGGGTGCGGCGGAACAGAGCCCGAGACAATAGACGGGTTCGAGCGTCACCGCCCCATCCAGCGTCGTCTGGTGAAAGTCGATGCCGAGCAAAGTCTTGACCCGCTCCGCGAGCTGGTCGCCGCCCATCGACTGGCAGGCTTCGGCGCGACAGAGCTTCAGCACATGCCGGCCAGCCGGGTGGTCGCGATAGTCGTGATAGAAGGTGACGACACCGTGGACTTCAGCCCGCGACAGGTTGAGTTCGCGGGCGATGATCGGCAGACATTCCTGCGGCACATAGCCGAACTCGGTCTGGATCTCGTGCAGGATCGGCAGAAGCGGCCCTTCGAGCGACTTCATTCCGCTGACGATATCCAGCGTCCGTTCGCCGATATCCCGGCTTGATACATGCAGGTTCAACGTTCAGACCTCCCGAACTGAAATGAACAATCGGTCGTTGTCTGCGATCGCATGAACCAAACGAAGCTCCCTCCAGAACATCGTTTCATTCAGTCTCCTGCTCGAAAAGGCAGGAATCGCGGTTCTCGCAGCCTACGCACTATGGAAACAGCGTGTCAGCCGTCGCTTGGCCGGTCAATAGGCCTGTTCCGTTAAGCGATAGATGATTTCTATCAAAGCGCCTGGGCGTCGGCCAGAACGCGTGCTTCATGCAAAAGCGCCGAGACGAGCGGGGTGTAGGGTTCGCGGTGCGTTGCGACCAGCCCGACGGTGTGCCGGGCGTCCGGTTCGATGATCGGGATCAGCCGGATTTCGTCGTGAAACCCGAACGATTTCGCGACGTTATACGGCATGATGCTGGCCCAGTGGCCGGTGCGTACATGGGAAAACAGCACGATCATCGAATTGGATTCGAGTGTCGGCGACACCGTCACGCCGGCTTCGGCGAAATGCTGGTTGATGATGCGCCGGTTCTGCATATCGGCGGTCAATAGACAAAGCCGAACGCCGCCAACTTCCTTCCATGTCACGGTTTCGCGATCCGAAAGCTCGGTTCCGGCGGCCGTCACCAAGTGGTAACGTTCGACCTGCAAGGGGACGCTGGTCACCCGTCCGAGCGGTTCGTTCTCGAGATATGTCAGCCCGGCGTCGATCTCGAGATTTTCGAGAAGGCCAAGGATCTTCAGCGATGTAGTGGAGAGGACGGAGAACGTCACCTCCGGATGCTTCTCCTGAAACGGGCCGGTTATGCGCGGCACCATGGCAAGCGTCGTCGGCACGGCTGCCAGCCGGATATGGCCGACAAGCCCGCGCCGGGCTGCGCGCATTTCCTCATGCATTGTGCGCGTGTCGCCGACGATCCGGCGTGCCCATTCCAGCACCCGCTGCCCTTCCGGCGTCAGGCTCTGGTAACGCGAGCCGCGATTGACGAGCATGACGCCGAGCTGGTCTTCCAACTGTTTGATGGCGGCCGAAAGCGTCGGCTGGGTGATGCCGCAGAGTTCGGCGGCGCGGCCGAAATGCCGCTCCTGGGCGAGCGCGATGAAGAATTCCAGCTTGTCAATCACGCCCCAACCCTCCCGAATGCCGTCCCGTATGCTTCAGCAGATCAATTGCCCGCCGTTCACTTCGAGAACCTGGCCCGTGATATAGCCGGAGAGCGCGTTCGAGGCGAGGAAGAGATAGGCAGGCGCACAGTCTTCCGCCGTGCCGAGCCGTTGCAGGGGGATTGTCTTGCGGGTCGCCTCCAGCTTCTCGGGCGACGAGTATCGTTCGTGGAAATCGGTGGTGATTGTGCCCGGCGAAACGCAGTTGACGCGAATTCCGGCCGGCGCCAGTTCGCGGGCGAGCGCCTTGGAATAGGTCGAGACGAAAGCCTTTGTCGCTGAATAGATGGAGGAACCGGCGCTGCCGCCGGTGAGCGCCGAAATCGAAACGGTGTTGACGATGGCCGGATGCGTGCCGCGCCGAAGGAGCGGTAAAAGCGCGCGTGTGATCTGGACCACCGCGGTCTGGTTGAGCTGAACCACGGTTTCATATTCGGCGTCCGTCAGCTCGTCAGCCGGAAAACGGCCGACCATCGTGCCGGCATTGTTGACCAGCACGTCGATCGCCTCGAACCGCAGCGCGATGCCTGCCGCCAGCATTTCGATACCCCCGACGGTCGAGAAGTCCGCATAGGAGAGAAAGGCCCGGCCTTCGGTGAGCGCTGCGTCAAGAAAATCCGGCAGCGGTTCGTGCGCCGTGCGCCCGCCGTGCAGGTAGACGATGGCGCCGCAGTCGAGAAACTGCCGCGCCACTTCCAGCCCGATGCCGCGGCCGGCGCCGGTGACGACGACATTCATGCCCTTGAACAGCGATGGATGAAACATCTGTACTCCTCCTCAGCGACGGACAGGCTGTCGCATCACGACCAGAATTGCAACGCGGCATGCCGTTGTAGGTTCATTTTCGAGCGCTCGCTGCGTTTATGAAATTGCACCGCTTTCGTTTTTGCATATTATGAAAGAAAACGAAAACGACGGGGAGGAAATATCCATGTATCTGACGGGACGCCAGTCGGAAATCCTTGAGCTTGCCAAGACGGAGGGCCGGGTTCTCGTCGACGAACTCGCCGCGCGTTTTTCGGTGACACCGCAGACCATCCGCAAGGATCTGAACGACCTCTGCGACGGCAGGGTGCTGACGCGCATCCATGGCGGCGCGATTTTTCCGCGCGGCAATGAGAATGTGAAATACGAGGCGCGGCGTTCGATTGCTGCACTTGAAAAGCAGGCGATCGGCCAGGCCGCCGCGGCGATGATCCCCAACAATTCCTCGCTGTTCATCAATATCGGCACCACCACCGAGGCCGTCGGCGAGGCGCTGCTCGACCATACGGAACTGATGGTCATCACCAATAATATCAATGTTGCCAATCGCTTGCGGGTATTCCCGTCAATCGAGGTGGTGATTGCGGGCGGCGTCGTGCGCGGCGCCGATGGCGGTATCGTCGGCGAGGCGGCGGTCGATTTCATCCGCCAGTTCAAGGTGGATTATGCCGTCATCGGCGCGTCTGCCATCGACCACGATGGCGCGCTTCTCGATTTCGATTACCGCGAAGTGAAAGTGGCACAGGCGATCATCGCCAATGCCCGTCACGTCATTCTTGTTTCCGATTCGACCAAATTCGAGCGCACTGCGCCGGTCAGGATCGGCCATATCACCCAGGTCCACACCTTCATTACCGATATTTGTCCCATCGAAAACGTGCGGAACATCTGCCAGGAGCAGGATGTCCGGCTGATCGAGACCGCGCGCTGAAATTTCTGATTTTAGCCGCGGCTTGTTTTCCATAAACATTCGTTTGACATTCGTAATAATTTCGCTTTAATTATTTTTGCTTTCGCATATGCTCAAAATTGTGCAATGCGAAATGTGGGAGGGGAAGCAGTGCCTGCGCAGGACGTACTCGACATTTTCGTGATCGGTGGCGGCATCAATGGATGCGGCATCGCAAGGGATGCCGTTGGCCGTGGATATTCGGTTGCGCTGGCCGAAATGGACGATTTCGCTTCCGGCACCTCCTCGCGCGCCACCAAGCTCATTCATGGCGGACTGCGCTATCTTGAACACTACGAGTTCAGGTTGGTGCGTGAATCGCTGATGGAGCGCGAAGTGCTCTGGGCCATGGCCCCGCATATCATCTGGCCGATGCGGTTCGTCCTGCCGTTCCATAAAGGCGGCATCCGCCCGGCCTGGCTGATCCGTCTCGGCCTCTTTCTCTATGATCATATCGGCGGCCGCAAGCTGCTGCCCGCGACCCGCACGCTCGACATGCGCCGCGATCCGGCCTCCAAGCCGCTGAAGGCGCTCTTTGCCAAGGCGTTCGAGTATTCCGACGGCTGGGTCGACGATGCCCGCCTCGTCGTCCTCAACGCGAAAGATGCAGCCCTCAAGGGCGCCCGCATCATGACGCGCAGCCGCGTGGTCTCTGCCGAGCGCGAAGGCGGCCTCTGGTCGGTCGATGTCGAGGACGGCGCGACCGGCGCCGTCAATACGTTCCGGTCACGCATGCTGATCAATGCCGCCGGCCCCTGGGTCGATGTCGTTCTGTCGAATGCAGTGCGCAAGAACAATGTCCACAATGTCCGCCTGGTTCAGGGCAGCCATATCGTCGTGAAGAAGAAGTTCGACGATCCGCGCGCCTATTTCTTCCAGAATCCCGACAACCGCATCATCTTTGCGATCCCCTACGAGACCGATTTCACCCTGATCGGCACGACCGACAGCGATTTCACCGGCGACCCGAAAAATATCCAGATTACCGAGGGTGAAATCAGCTATCTTTGCAATGCGGCAAGCGAGTATTTCTCAGAAGCCGTCAAGCCTTCCGATGTCGTCTGGACCTATTCCGGCGTGCGCCCGCTCTACGATGACGGCGCATCGAAGGCGCAGGAAGCTACCCGCGACTATGTGTTGAAAATCGATGCCAACAATGGCGATGCGCCACTGCTCAACGTCTTCGGCGGCAAGCTGACGACCTATCGTCGGCTCAGCGAGCATGCGCTGGAAAAGATCGCCGGCGCGATCGGTGCCAAGGGCGGCCCGTGGACGGCGAAGAGCGTGCTGCCGGGTGGTGATTTTCCGGCGACCGGCTACGAGGCTGAAGTGTCGAAGCTCAAGAGCCGTTATCCGTTTCTGGTCGAGCGTCACGCACGCCGCCTGGTGCGGCTCTATGGAACGTCGGCTGCAGCTTTGCTTGGAAATGCCAGCAAGACGGAAGATCTTGGACGGCATTTCGGTGCCGATCTCTATGAGGCCGAGGTGCAGTGGCTGATCGCCCAGGAGTGGGCGCGCCGCGCCGAGGATGTGCTCTGGCGCCGCACCAAGCTCGGATTGAAATTGACCCAGGCGGAAGCCGTCGGGTTGGAGGAATACATGCGGGAGACCATCCGCAACGTTGCCTGAGGGTCGCGCCGCGATGGCGCCACCGATGGCTGGGAGGAAGCCTTAAGAATGCTCGAACTGAAAAACATAACCAAGGTCGTGGGTGCGGATACGCATATCCATCCGACCGATCTGACGCTGGAGCGCGGCTCGCTCAACGTGCTGCTCGGCCCGACGCTGTCGGGCAAGACGTCGCTGATGCGGCTGATGGCCGGCCTCGACAAACCGACCACCGGCACAATCATCTTCGACGGCAAGGACGTAACGGGCGTGCGCGTGCAGGACCGTTCCGTCGCCATGGTCTATCAGCAGTTCATCAACTATCCGGCGATGACGGTCTACGAGAACATCGCTTCGCCGATGCGCATTTCCGGCAAGGATCAAGCAACGATCGACCGCGAGGTCCGCAAGGCAGCCGAGTTGATGAAGCTGACGCCCTATCTGGAGCGCACGCCGCTCAACCTCTCTGGTGGTCAGCAGCAGCGCACGGCGCTTGCCCGCGCCATCGTCAAGAATGCCAGCCTCGTGCTGCTCGACGAGCCGCTTGCCAACCTCGACTACAAGTTGCGCGAGGAACTGCGCGAGGAGCTGCCGAAGCTGTTTGCGGCGTCCGGCTCGATCTTCGTCTATGCGACGACCGAACCACAGGAAGCGCTGCTTCTCGGCGGCAATACGGCGACGCTCAGCCAGGGCCGCATCAGCCAGTTCGGTCCGACCATCTCGGTCTATCGCAAGCCGGCCGATATCGTCACCGCAAAGACCTTTGCCGATCCGCCGCTCAACACGATTGATCTGGTGAAGTCCGGCGATAGTTTCGATCGAGACGGCATCCCGGTCCTGCCGGTGCCGGCGCATCTGTCCGGTATCGCCGATGGTCCCTGCACGGTGGCCTTCCATCCGCATCATCTGTCGCTCGCCCGTCCGCATGAAACGGCAGCGACGCTGAAGGCGCGCATCATCATTTCCGAAATCGCCGGCTCGGAAAGTTTCATCCATGTCGATTGCGCCGGTTCACGCTGGGTCATGCTCGAACATGGCATTCACGACATCGAGCCGGACACCGCGATCGAGCTTTTCGTCGATACGCGCCACCTGATGGCCTTCGGGACGGACGGACGCGCGATCGGCGGTCATGCCAGCGGTTCCGCCTTCCGGGCGGCGTGAGGAGGACACCATGGCACGCATCAATCTCGACCACATCCGCCACGCCTACGGCCCGAACCCGAAGAAGCCTTCGGACTATTCGCTGAAGGAAGTGCATCACGAATGGAACGACGGCGGCGCCTATGCGCTGCTTGGGCCCTCCGGCTGCGGCAAGACCACGCTTTTGAACATCATTTCCGGGCTGCTGCAGCCGTCGGAAGGCAAGATCCTGTTCGACGGCAAGGATGTTACCAACCTGTCGACGCAGGACCGCAACATCGCGCAGGTGTTCCAGTTCCCGGTCATCTACGACACGATGACGGTCTACGACAATCTGGCTTTCCCCTTGCGCAACCGCCATGTTCCGGAAGGCGAAGTCGACCGCCGCGTCAATGAAATCCTCGAAATGATCGGCCTCTCGGACCGCGCGAAGAAAAAGGCGCAAGGTCTGACGGCGGATCAGAAGCAGAAGATTTCGCTCGGCCGCGGCCTCGTCCGTTCCGACGTCAGCGCCATCCTGTTCGACGAACCGCTGACGGTCATCGATCCGCATATGAAATGGGTGCTGCGCTCGCAGTTGAAGCGGCTGCACAAGCAGTTCGGCTTCACCATGGTTTACGTCACGCACGATCAGACCGAGGCGCTCACCTTCGCCGACAAGGTTGTCGTCATGTATGACGGCGAAATCGTCCAGATCGGCACGCCGGCCGAGCTTTTCGAAAAGCCCAAGCACACTTTCGTCGGCTATTTCATCGGCTCGCCGGGCATGAACGTGCTGCCGGCGAAGATCGACGGTGCCTCCGTCGATCTCGATGGCCAGAAGGTCGCCCTGTCCTTTGCGCCGAAGATTGCGGCAGGCGCGAAGACCGAACTCGGTATCCGGCCTGAATTCGTGCGGCTCGGCCGCGAGGGCATGCCGGTGACGATTTCCAAGGTCGAGGACATCGGCCGCCAGAAGATCGTCCGCGCATCCTTCGCCAACCGTCCGATCGCCATCGTCGTCCACGAGGACGGCGAGATTCCGACGGAACCGAAGATCACGTTCGATCCGGCCGCAATCAATATCTACGCCGATTCCTGGCGCATCGGCGGGGAGGCCTAAAGACATGGAAAAGACCTGGAACAACAAGGCCTGGTTCATGGTCCTGCCGGTGCTGGTGCTGGTCGCCTTCTCGGCGGTCATCCCGCTGATGACGGTGGTCAACTATTCGGTTCAGGACACCTTCGGCAACAATGAATTTTTCTGGGCGGGAACCGACTGGTTCACCGATGTCCTGCATTCGGACCGCTTCTGGGACGCGTTGACGCGCAACCTGATCTTCTCCGGCATCATCCTGGCGATCGAGATTCCGCTCGGTATTCTGATCGCCCTCAATATGCCGAAGAAGGGGCTCGGCGTCCCCGTCTGCCTCGTCCTGATGTCGCTGCCGCTGCTCATTCCGTGGAATGTCGTCGGCACCATCTGGCAGGTGTTCGGCCGTGTCGATATCGGCCTGCTCGGCTATACGCTGGCAGCGCTCGGCATTCCCTACAACTACGTCAACAATGTCTTCGATGCCTGGGTGACGCTGATCGTCATGGACATCTGGCACTGGACGAGCCTTGTCGTGCTGCTCTGCTATGCCGGCCTCGTTTCGATCCCGGACGCCTATTACCAGGCGGCCAAAATCGATGGAGCATCGCGCTGGGCCGTGTTCCGTTACATCCAGCTGCCGAAGATGAAGCGCGTGCTGCTGATCGCCTTCCTGCTGCGCTTCATGGACAGTTTCATGATCTATACCGAGCCCTTCGTCGTTACCGGCGGTGGCCCCGGCAATGCCACCACATTCCTGTCGATCGATCTCGTCAAGACGGCCATCGGCCAGTTCGACCTCGGTCCGGCAGCAGCACTTTCGCTCATCTACTTCCTGATCATCCTGTTGCTCTCATGGATATTCTACACCGTGATGACCAATAGCGATGCGCAGAGCTGACGGCCGGAGGGAGGAAAAACAATGACCACCGCGACACAATCATCCGACCGTAGCCTCTCCTGGCTCGTCCCCACGATCTACATCATCTTCCTGCTCCTGCCGATCTACTGGCTCGTCAACATGAGCTTCAAGACGAACACCGAGATCACCGGCGCCTTCTCGCTCTATCCGCATGCGCCGACACTCCGGAACTATGCCGTGATCTTCACCGATCCGTCCTGGTACAAGGGCTATATCAACTCGATCATCTATGTCGTCTTGAACACGATCATTTCGGTCTCGGTGGCGCTGCCGGCGGCCTATGCCTTCTCGCGCTACCGGTTCCTCGGCGACAAACACCTGTTCTTCTGGCTGCTCACCAACCGTATGGCGCCGCCGGCCGTTTTTGCGCTGCCGTTCTTCCAGCTCTATTCCGCCTTCGGCCTGATCGATACGCATATCGCCGTGGCGCTCGCGCACTGCCTGTTCAACGTGCCGCTCGCGGTCTGGATCCTGGAAGGCTTCATGTCGGGCGTGCCGAAGGAGATCGACGAGACAGCCTATATCGACGGCTATTCCTTCCCGCGCTTCTTCCTGCGGATCTACATTCCGCTGATTGCGTCCGGCATCGGTGTGGCTGCGTTCTTCTGCTTCATGTTCTCCTGGGTCGAACTCCTGATTGCCCGGACGCTGACGACGACCGACGCCAAGCCGATCGCCGCCATAATGACCCGCACGGTCTCGGCGGCGGGCATGGACTGGGGCGTGCTGGCGGCCGCCGGCGTGCTCACCATCATCCCGGGCGCGATCGTCATCTATTTCGTCCGAAACTATATTGCCAAGGGCTTCGCCCTGGGGAGGGTGTAATGGCCACAATGTCCCAACGCAAAAGCCGCTGGCCCCTGGCGCTGGCTGTCGTTCTCGTCGTCTATACCGTTTTGATCGGAGTGCTTGTCATGGCGCTGCCGATCAAGGACGGCGTGCGCGACTGGTTCGCTCCGCTGGTCCCCGGAGGCTGGATGGCCTGGTCGTTCCCCGGCGCGATGTTCTTTCTCACCATTGTCGCGCTTCTCTCGCTGATGGCGGTTTGGGAATACGCCAGCCCGGGCGGCAATCCGCGCGTCGGCATCCTGCGCTTCGAGACGACGCGCGGGGACCGTCTCTTCGTATCGCTGCTCGGCAGCGCCTTCATTCATCTCGCATGGCTGGGACTTGTCGGTCCCAACGTGTGGTGGGCTCTTGCGCTTTCCTTCGTATACGCCGTCGGCGTCTTCAAGCTGGTCTGAGGCAAGATTACTGAAACGGGCGGCCGGGGAGGTACCAGGCGGCCCGACACTGCAATCGCAAAACCTTTAAGGGAGGACTACAATGCGACGGCACCTTCTAACATCGACAGCAGCTATGCTGCTGGCCTTCACCGGCTCCGCATTCGCGGGCATGGATGAAGCCAAGACGTTCCTGGACAAGGAAGTCGGCGACATGTCGTCGCTCGACCGCGCGGCCCAGGAAGCCGAAATGCAATGGTTCGTCGATGCGGCAAAGCCTTTTGCCGGCATGGACATCAAGGTGGTCTCCGAAACCATCACCACGCACCAATATGAATCGGAGGTGCTGGCGCCGGCGTTCACCGCCATCACCGGCATCAAGATCACCCATGACCTGATCGGCGAAGGCGACGTCGTCGAAAAGCTGCAGACGCAGATGCAGTCGGGCGAGAACGTCTATGACGCCTATGTCAACGACTCGGATCTGATCGGTACCCATTGGCGCTACCAGCAGGCTCGCTCGCTGACCAAGTGGATGGCCAATGAAGGCAAGGACGTGACCAATCCGGGTCTCGACCTCGCCGATTTCATCGGCACCAAGTTCACCACCGCTCCGGACGGCGACCTTTACCAGCTGCCCGACCAGCAGTTCGCGAACCTCTACTGGTTCCGCTACGACTGGTTCAACGACGAGAAGAACAAGGCGGACTTCAAGGCGAAGTACGGCTACGACCTCGGCGTTCCGGTCAATTGGTCCGCTTACGAGGACATCGCCGAGTTCTTCACCGGCCGTGAAATCGACGGCAAGAAGGTCTATGGCCACATGGACTACGGCAAGAAGGACCCGTCGCTCGGCTGGCGCTTCACCGACGCCTGGCTGTCGATGGCCGGCAACGGCGACAAGGGTCTTCCGAACGGCCTTCCGGTCGACGAATGGGGCATCAAGGTCAACGAGAAGTCTCAGCCGGTCGGTTCCTGCGTTGCTCGCGGTGGCGATACCAACGGCCCTGCAGCGGTCTACTCGATCAGCAAGTATCTCGACTGGATGAAGGCTTATGCGCCGCCCGCCGCTCAGGGCATGACCTTCGGCGAATCCGGGCCGGTGCCGTCGCAGGGCGAGGTCGCCCAGCAGATGTTCACCTATACGGCGTTTACTGCGAACTTCGTCGCGCCGGGCCTGCCGGTGGTCAACGAGGACGGCACGCCGAAGTGGCGCTTCGCCCCGTCGCCGCACGGCGTCTACTGGAAGGACGGCATGAAGCTCGGTTATCAGGACGTGGGTTCCTGGACGCTTCTGAAGTCCACCCCGGACGACCGCGCCAAGGCCGCATGGCTCTATGCGCAGTTCGTCGTCTCCAAGACGATCGACGTCAAAAAGAGCCATGTCGGCCTGACGCTGATCCGCGAATCGTCCATCCAGCATCCGAGCTTCACGGAACGTGCGCCCAAGCTCGGCGGTCTGATCGAGTTCTACCGTTCGCCGGCCCGCGTTCAGTGGTCGCCGACCGGCACGAACATCCCGGACTATCCGAAGCTGGCCCAGCTGTGGTGGCAGGCAATCGGTGACGCTTCCTCTGGCGCAAAGACCGCCCAGGAAGCCATGGATTCGCTGTGCGCCGAGCAGGAAAAGGTTCTGCAGCGCCTCGAACGTGCCGGTATCCAGGGCGAAATGGGTCCGAAGCTCGCCGAAGAGCACGATCTCGAATACTGGAACGCGGAAGCCGTCAAGGCCGGCAACCTCGCACCCCAGCTGAAGATCGAGAACGAAAAGGAAAAGCCGCAGACCATCAACTACGACGAACTGGTCAAGAGCTGGCAGTAAGACGAGACTTCGGCGCCGTGTAAAACCGGCGCCGAAGCTTTGGTCTTCAAAGCAATTCAAGCTGACCTTTAAGTGGTTGGCGGACAAAACAAAACCGCCCGGAGAGACAATCTCCGGGCGGTTTTTCATTAATGGATGCATTTGGCAACGGCGCTTGGGAACACCGTCGGCTCAGTTTGCAGCTCAGAGGCCGGTGCCACCCTTCAGTTCGTTGATCACCGTGCGGATGATGATCTTGATGTCCAGCAGCAGCGAGAACTGCCGGACATATTCGACATCGCAGACGATCCGGCGGATCGCCATCCAACGATGCCCCGTCGGGCCGCGCAGGCCACGGGCCTGTGCGAGGCCGGTCAGGCCCGGCCGCATCAGGTGCCGGTATTCGTAGCCCTGCACCAGTTCGTTATAGCTGCGCCCGGCAGCCAGCATGTCGGGAACATGCGGACGCGGCCCGACCAGCGACATGTCGCCGATGAGGACGTTCCACAGTTGCGGCAGTTCGTCGAGATTGGTCTTGCGCAGCACACGTCCGAGCGGCGTGATGCGCGGATCATTGTCGACCGTCTGGCGCACGCCGCTCAGGTCGCAGAGGTCGGTGTACATGGAGCGGAATTTCAGGATCTCGAACGGGGCTTCGTTGAGGCCTGTGCGCAGCTGCCGGAAGAAAACCGGGCCCTTGCTTTCCATCTTGATCAGCACTGCAATGCAAAGAATGACCGGTGCGAGAACGAGAAGGCCGAAAAGCGAGCCCGAGATGTCGATGAACCGCTTGAGAGCCAGCTGAACGGGCATGTCCGGTGCACTGGTCGGATTGATGTAGAAATTGCTTTCGTCTGCGCGCCGTTCCTTGCCCTGAACGGAAAACCTCCCAGAAATAGTCCTGCCCAACATGCTATCCTCCACCCCGATAGCCGTTGTTTGCTGCAACATCATTTTTTCTGTCATGGCTTTAAATACTCCTGGCACTTTTGACAGACAGCGGGGGCCTCTGGTTGGCCGTTGCTGAAAATTGTGTTTGTCCGAAGAAGCCGATAAAATTTCTATTCTCAAAATAAATGTAATCCCTGTCTTATGGACAAGGTTCTAGTGGTTGGCCGCCTCGAGGAGTGTCGTCATCCCTGAAAATTTATTGGTCTGCAAAAAGCAATTTTTGTTTTTTAATCATTTATTAAAGATGATTGTCTTTGACAAGTCACCGCGGCGGCAATCTTCTCATCCGTGGTTAATGTGCAGCGCCCCGAAATGGATCATTTTTGGGTTGATTATGGTTGCCGCCCCAAGGGGTTGCATTCAAACGCCATGCTTGGGCAAGCAGGCCCCCCGCTGCGGGCGACCGTATTTGCGAGTTTGAAATTTTCATGACGTAAAGCGGGTTACGGCCGGGGCTCGCCCGCAGGGTCCAGCATCAACCCCTCGGCACTTTCGCCGGCCATCATGCCGTCGATCATCGGCAGGCCATCGCTGCCGGTCAGCGGAAACCATTTGCCCCGGTCGAAGAACAGGTCGCCCGGCGCTTTCTTGCCCGGCTTGCTGACCTGGTTTGCGAGGAAATTGTAGCGCGGCGTTTCGCCGAACTCGCGCTTGAACTGGATGCGGCTGCCGAAATTGCGGATGTCGAAGGCTTCGAGCGCGTGGATCTTGCGGATGATCTCGCCCGGATTCCCCCAGCGTACCTGCTGCAGGAAGATGTTGGCAGCACTGCCTGCGAGGTCGGCGACCTTGATCGTATCCGCGGCGCTCTCGATGTTCAGCTTGACGCGAAACGAGGTGACCCGGTTTTCGCCGTCGCCCTTGATGAAGATGAACACCGAGGATTGCGCCGTCACTTCCGCACTCCTGGCCGGAAGGTCAACGAAGGACGAGCATTCCCAATTGTCCTTGTTGGCGCTGCTGACGGTCCAGTCGAGATTGCCGAAGCCGCCGCTCTTCAACTGTTCGCACAGGGTTCGCGGATCGCTCTGGATCAACCGGATGAAGTGCTGTTCCGGCGCCTTGAGATCGGCAAAGGCATAGACCGGCAGGATCATGCGTGCGGGCGGCAGGCGCACGCCCCTGCTTTGCGTGATCTTTACCTCTTGCGGTGCCGGCTCAATCCTCGCCAGAAGATCGGGATAGCCGAGATAGGTGAGCAGGAGGTCGAGATTGCGGTGGCCGTTGGCAAGCAGCACGGTTGCCAGGATGCCGGCGAAAACCAGGCCGACAGCGACGAGAAAGAAGATCTTTCCTGACCGGCTTTTCCGCTCCCGTTTCATGCCGAAATCCGAACTCCCCCGCACCCATCGGCTTCAGGCCTCCATTTGCCTTGGCCGTCCCTTTCATCCCGTACCAGACACAGCCTAGTGCGTTTCCCGGGCGGATTATGGGCGTTTCTCAGCCTCTCCGTCGCCCCTGAAGGCAAGGATCATCACATGAACGAGGAGCAGCGGCCAGAGCAGGCACAAAAACAACCCGAGAACGCGCATCCCGTCCCAGCCTTCGCCGGTGGTCTCACCCTCTCGATAGGTATTGTCGAGAAAAAACAGACATATCAAGGTATAAAATGAAAGAAACCATACCATCGCGCGGGTGCCGGACTTGCGGGGGAGGGATAACAAACTCAACGGGCTACGCGCACTTGCCGGGGGCTTCTGCCGCGGAGGCCTGTGCGGCTTCCGGCTGGCGGTCAAGGCACCATGACAAGTCCGGCCACCATCGCACGATTCGATCGCGCCGCACAATCGGCCGCGCCGGATCTAGGCGGCCTGAGCATCGAGCAGGCGCGCGTGCAGATGCATCGCCTCGGGCGAGACCGTCTTGTATTTGGGCAGGCCGAGATAATAGCCGTAGCCGGTCGCAAGGCTTTCCTTTCCAACCCGCACGAGGCTCCCCTCGGCGATCTGCTCATCGATCAGCCCCAGGCTTCCGAGCGCAATGCCGTCGCCACGCAGGGCCGCGTCGATCGCCATGATATAGGTCGAGAAGGAAAAGCGCGGATTGGGCAGTTTCAGCCGCGGCTGGCTTGCCAGCCGCCCGAACCATTGGCGAAACGAGATCCAGTGGGCGTTGAAGCGCTCGTAGTCGATCAGATCGAGACCGGCGATCTCAGCAGAGCTCAGCGTCCCTGCGTCGAGCCCGCGGCTGATGAGATAATCCGGCGAGGCAACGGGTGCCAGCAGTTCCGGCATGAGGAGGGTCAGGTTCCAGCGCGGATGCTCGCCGGTCGAATAGAGAATGACGAGGTCGTTGTTTTCCGATGCGAGGTCCGACGGCGTGTCGGAGGTCAGGAGCCTGAGCGAGATTGCCGGGTTCTCCTTGCCGAAGTCCCTCAAGCGCCGTCCGAGCCAGAGATGCGAGACCGAGCCGCTGGCCGCGATCGCGATCGTGCCGCCGGTACCGGGCCGGAACGGCTCAAGGCTCTCTTCCAGATATTCGAGCGTCGCGCGCACGCGCTGGAACAGCCGCTCGCCCTGCGGCGTCAGTTCCAGGTTCTTGCCGCGCCGGATGAAGAGGGCTGCCCCCAGATGATCCTCCAGCCCCTTGATGCGGCGGCTGACGGCGGCCTGCGTGATGTTGAGCTCGCGCCCGGCACGGGAAAAATTCATCTGCCGGCAAGCCGCGTCGAACACCCGGAAGGCCTCCAGCGGGATATGGTCCAGCATGTGCTCTCCATGATTTCAGATTATCAAAATGGCCGAAAAATGCCCATATTTGAAAATATCAGATTGTGATGCACGGTGGAAGCAGCATCAAACACGCATCGCAGGATAGATACCGTGCCGTTCTCCACCTCCTTCGTTCCCGAAATCCGTTTCGGTGAGAATCTCCACGAAACCATCGGCGCTGCGGCCAAGGCTTTTGGCGCCAAAAAGGCGGCCCTCGTCATCGACGGTTTTCTGGCGCAATCAGGTCTGGCGGACCGGATCGTTGCCCAGCTTCAGGAAGAGGGTATCGAGGCGAGCGTGTTTTCCGATTTCGCCGGCGAACCGAAGATCGCCCATGTGCGGCGTGCGACCGAGGTGGTGACCGGCGCGGATGTGGTCATCGGCATCGGCGGCGGATCGGCACTCGATATCGCCAAGATTGCTGCCTGCTGCGCTGCCTCCGGCGAGGATGCCATGCACTACGCTCTGGCCGCCAATCCGCTGCCGAAGAACCCCTTGAAGAAGATCATGGTGCCGACGACGGCGGGAACCGGGTCGGAGACGTCGGCCACCAATATCTTCGCCGGTCCCGAAGGCAAGAAGCTGTGGATCTGGGGCGCTGAAACCAAGGCCGATCTCGTCCTCCTCGACCCCGTGCTGACCGCGACGCTGCCCGCGACCCTGACGGCCTGGTGCGGCATGGATGCCTTCATCCATGCGTTCGAGGCCGCCACCAACCGTAACGCTCATGCCGGCGGCAAGTTCTATGCGCATGAAGCCTTGCGTCTCCTGACCGATGCTCTGGAAACGGCGGTCAAGGAGCCCGGCAATATGGATGCGCGCGGCAAGGTGCTGCTCGGCTCCTGTTATGCCGGCATCGCCATCGACAATTGCGGCACCGCCGTCGCCCACAATATCAGTCATGCCATGGCCGGCCTTGCCCCTGTTCATCATGGGCTGGCTACTGCCCTCGGTTTCGAGGCGACGCTCGCCTGGCTCGTTGAAGCCGACACGGCCGATCTCAACGCCGCCGCGAAAGCCTGCGGCCTGGCCAATGCTGCTGCACTCCCCGCTTTCGTCTCCGGCCTGATGGATCGCTGCGGTATCGTTCGTGCGCTGCCGAAGGCTTTCGAATCCCTGGACGGCAACGCTCTCGCTAACGAGATGAAGGCACCGGAAAACCAGCCGATGCGCCGCTCGACCATCCGCGAGATCGGCGACGACGATATCGCCCGTTTTGCCGCCACCCTCATGTCCCTGCCAAAGGCCGCCTGATCATGACCAAGCAATATACCCGCGACTATTGGGAAAATGTCCTCTCCGCCCTGAAGCCGGAAGGCCGCCATTTCATCAATGGCGAGTTGTCACCATCGTCGTCCGGCCAGACCTTCACCCGCACCCGACCGATGGACGGCAAGCCTGGTGGCACGCTTGCCCGTGGCAATGCCGCTGACATCGACCGGGCGGTGGCAGCCGGCCGCGCGGCCTTCGCCAGCGGCGTCTGGCGCCACAAGGACCCGACGGACAAGAAGAAGATCATGCTGAAATGGGCGCAACTGATCCGCGACCACGGCGATGAACTGGCGATGCTGGAAACGCTCGATGTCGGCAAGCCGGTGATGGCGTCGCTCAATGTCGACGTGCGCCTCTGCGCCGATGGCATCCAGTTCTACGCTGAGATGATCGACAAGCTCTATGACGAGGTCGCGCCGACCCCTCCGAGCGAACGGGCCATCGTGCGAAAGGTGCCGATAGGCGTCATCGGCGCCATCACGCCGTGGAACTACCCGATGATCATCGACGCCTGGAAGCTGGGCCCGGCGATTGCTGCCGGCAATTCCGTGGTGCTGAAACCGGCCGAACAGTCCTCGCTCTCGGCCATCCGTCTTGCGCAGCTTGGGCATGAGGCCGGCCTGCCGGCGGGCGTGCTCAATGTCGTTACCGGCTATGGCGAGGAGACTGGCAAGCCGCTGGCGCTGCACATGGACGTCGACATGATCGCCTTTACCGGCTCCACCGAAGTCGGCAAGCTGATCATGGGTTATGCCGCGCAATCCAACGTCAAGCGCGTGGCGCTCGAACTCGGCGGCAAGTCGCCGCTGGTCGTCTTCGCCGATGCCGATCTCGATGCTGCCGCGTCCGCCGTCGCCTGGGGTTGCTTCTATAATTCCGGCGAAACCTGCCATGCCTCGACCCGGCTGATCGTCGAGCGCTCCGTGCAGGATGCGCTGATTGCCAAGATCGAGGCCGTGACGAAGAGCGACATCGCGCTTGCCCATCCCTTCGAACCATCGGCCCAGATCGGCGCGCTGATCGAGGAGGAGCACATGAACAAGGTGCTCGGCATGATCGCGGCTGGCGAAAAGGAAGGTGCGCGCCGTGCCTTCGGCGCCGAGCGCGTGCTCTCGGAAACCGGCGGCTATTATGTCTCTCCGGGCGTCTTCGTCGACATGACCAACGACATGAGCCTCGCCCGCCAGGAGATCTTCGGGCCCGTGCTTGCCGCCATCCCTTTCGATAGCGAAGAGGAAGCGCTGACGATCGCCAATGATACGATCTACGGCCTTGCCGGTGCCGTCTTCACTACGGATATGAATCGCGCGCATCGTTTTTCCGAAAACCTGCATGCCGGCACGGTCTGGATCAACACCTACGACATGTCGAATTTCGCAACGCCCTTCGGCGGCTTCAAGCAGTCCGGCTTCGGCCGCGACCGCTCGGTGCATGCGATCGACAAATATTGCGACTACAAGACCATCTGGCAGCATTTCGGGTAGAAAGACCCCTCCCCAACCCCTCCCCACAAGGGGGAGGGGCTCCGGATGCCGCACCTTTTCAGACTCACAGTGGCCTCTGCAGCAGCAGGACTATCGATTGGGACAGAGAAGTGCAGCCGGGTTTAGCCCCTCCCCCTTGTGGGGAGGGGTTGGGGAGGGGACTTCTATCGTTACATTTCCATCACTACCCAAAGCCTCGGAGGAGAGCCCCATGAGCAAGATCGTTTCCATCGAGATCACCCATCATCGCCTGCCGCTCGACCCGGCCTTCAAGGCGAGCTGGGACGGCCGCCCGCGCAAGCATTTCGACGCGACCATCGTGCGCGTTCGCGACGACGAGGGCCGCGAGGGCATCGGCTCCGGCGACCTGATGAAGGGTTTCGAGGGGCATGAGGACCTGTTCATCGGGCAGGACCCGCGCCATCTGGAGCGGCACTACGAGGTGCTGTCGCATATTTCGTTCCACTATGGCCGCTGCTGGCCGATGGATCTCGCGCTGTGGGATCTCTCCGGCAAGATCACTGGTGAACCCGTCTGGCGCATGCTCGGCGGTCGTGCCGACAAGGTTCGGCTCTATGCCTCCTCCGGCGTCCTGCGCGAGCCGTCGGCCATGGCCGATCAGGCGGAACGCTATATCGAGGAAGGCTTTCCGGCGATGAAGGTGCGCTTCTCTTCGTCTGCCGGTGGCCGCGGTAGTTGGAAGGCGGATGTGAAGGCGCTCGAAGCCATCCGCGCCCGTGTCGGTGATCGGCTGGAGCTGATGGTCGATTGTAACCAGGGCTGGCGCATGCCGTGGGATACGACGCTGCCCTGGACCTTCAAGGATGCTCTGGCTGTCGCGAAGGAACTGGAGAAGCTGAATATCTACTGGATGGAAGAGCCGCTGTTCCGCTCCGATCGCGAAGGCATGCGCCGCCTGTCGGATGCTACAAGCGTCCGCATCGCCGGCGGCGAGATGACCCGCGAACTCTACGAATTCCGCGACATCATCGAGGAACGTGCTTTCGACGTCATCCAGCCCGACGTGGCGCTGGTCGGCGGCATCACCGGCTGCCGGCGCCTTGCCTACCAGGCGCGCGAAGCCGGCGTGATGTTCACGCCGCATTCCTGGACCAACGGCATCGGCGTTCTCGCCAACGCCCATCTGACGGCCGGCGCCGGCGACGCACCGTTCCTCGAATATCCCTACGACAATCCGGAATGGAGCGAGGAACGCCGTGACTATCCGATGGTCTCGCCGCTTAAGCACAAGGATGGCTGGCTGGAGCTTGGGGAGGCGCCGGGCCTCGGCGTTGTGCTGGATGAGGACCGGCTGAGGGCGACGCGGATCTAGGTGGCAGGCTTCTCCAGCCTGCGCGCCCATCGCATGACCGGTCTTTCCAGCAGGTAGAAACTCGCCATTGCGACGGCCATGATGAGCGCTGTCGCGATGGCGCAGGATATCAGCCAGAGCATGAGCGGATCATGGAACGGCCCTGTAAAGCTCCAGGGCACGACCTTCTTGATCAGATGGATGACGATGTCCTGCCAGACGTAGATCCCGAAGGAGACGGTCGCGATAAACCGGATTGCGCGTCCGTCCAATAGTCCGCCAAGACGAGGGGTGAGCGGAACGGTCGTCAGCACGGCTGCAACCGACAACGGGAAGAGTGGAAAGGCGTAGGGAACGCCCAGCAGGCCATATCCTTCGAATGGTTGCCGTGCGGATAGAGCGAAAACAAAGAAGGCTGTGAGTAGCGCGGCGACGCCGATGCTGTCAGGCAAGCGTATTCGGCGCGAGGCGATCCAAGTATGAATGCCGGCGGCAAGGCTGCCAAGCGCGAAGATCGCAAAGAAACCGATCGGATTGAAACGCGGCATCCATTCCTTGGCGCCGCCCTGCATGCCAAACGCCCAGCCGCGGCCGGCCTCGTCAATCGCGATGGTCCTGACGATCAGCCAGTGCAGCCCAAGCACGCAGAAAATCACGGCGACCCAAATCAGCCGTGTTGCCCATGGGCACGTCCATTGCCTTTGAAAAAGCAGGACGAAGGCGACCGGGAGCAGGATATAGCTGGTGATCTCGAACGGGATCGACCAGAGCGGGCCGTTGACGGTCACCGGAAAGAATGTCGACCAGTGAAACTGGCTGACCAGCATGGCTCCGGCGACATAACGTTCCAGGAGCGCGCCGTTCAGTTGTCCGCCGAAAACGGTGACGCTGAGGATAAAGCCTACAGTCAGAGCAAGCCAGAAGCCGGGCAGGATGCGTGCCGCCCGGCGCAGGGCGTAGATACGGATCGACGGCCTCGGAGCGGCGTTGTCGAGCGCGAGCCAGAACGGCCGCGCCAGAAGGAAACCGGAGAGCACGAAGAAAACGGAGACGCCGAAGTTTCCGAACCGAGCCAGCGTCAATGCGGGCAGGAGGGTGGGCGAGACCGCGCTGACATCCAGCCGTAGGACGAGATGATGCGCGAGCACCATGAGACAGGCGACGGCCCGCACGAAATCAGCGCCCGGCAGGCGGCGTTCAACCATGCCGCATTCCCGGATTTGAAGAGCGCAGCCCGGCTGTCACGATCCCTCATCCGGAATGTTCAGCAAATGCCCGCAAGCCTTGCAGTGGACGGCGTCGGCATCATGCCGCTGCAGCCCGCATTCGGGGCAGGGAAAGGCAACTTTGTGCGGCCGTACAATCGCTTGAGCGAGGCGCACGAACAGCGAGATGCCGAAGATCATCGTGACGATCGAGGTCAGCTTGCCGAGCATGCCGGGCAATGTGATATCGCCGAAGCCGGTGGTCGTGATCGTGGCGACGGTGAAATAGAGCGCGTCGACAAATCCCTCGATCCCCGCCACGTGATAGAAAAAGGCTGTGTAGACGAAGCCGGTGACGAGAAACAGGAAGGTCAGGAAGTTGATGCAGGCGCGGACGACATCTTCCCACTCCGCGTAGCCCGCCCGCCTGATCAGAAGCGTGAACACCTTGCTCTGGCCGAGCGACCAGATGCGGAAGGCGCGCAGGAAGGCGAAGTTGGAGAAGGTCGCGGGAAACAGCAGCGTTGCAAGAATGGCGACATCGACCCAGGTCATCGGCCGGGTCAACCAGCGCTTGAGGTTTGAGGCAATCAGCGCCCGCGCGCCGAGCTCGAAGGCGATGATCGCCGCGATTGCGTAGTCGATGATCAGGTAGGTCCGCCCGCCCCCGAAATAGGGGCCGACAAGAAAGAACGCGATGATGGCGACATCGACGATCGCCATGGTGATCTGGAACTGGATCGCCTTGCGGCTCGTCCCGAGATAAAGCGCCCGCAGCCGGTCGCGAACCGCGCTCAACGGTGCTTCGCCCGGTTTTTGTCGTTGTTCGGCCATTGAACCGAGATAGACCGCAACCCGGAGCGGGTCAATGATCGCCCGTCTTTGGGCCAAGCCTGCGCCGGCCGATATCTTTTGTAACCGAGGTAACGCACCGCCGGTCTGAGCGTGGACCAGCGTCACCGGCAGATTACAGGAAGTTCACTTTTTTGCAGTGCGAAGCGGATGTATATCCTCGCCCATGCTCTGGTTCCAAGTAGCATCAGCAGGGTACCCGCATGACAGATATTTCCGGCCCGACCGAGCCAGGCGACGAAGCCGCTCCCTCCCTGTTTCAGCAGTTGCTCCGCAACAGATGGCTCTTGAAGGGCGGTGCCACTGCCGTCGTGCTGCTAGTCGTCGGCTTCGCGATCTTCCAGTTGACGAGTGAAGTCCGATACGACGATGTTGTTCTGGCCTTGCGGGCGACACCCTGGCAGTCCATCGTTTTTGCGGTTGCGTTCACCGCTCTCAGTTTTCTCGCCCTGACCTTCTATGACCTCGGCGCGCTTTTCTACGTCAAACGGAAGCTGCCCTATGTGGATGTGGCCCTGACGGCGTTTGCCGCCTATGCGGTGGGCAATACCGCGGGTTTCGGACCCTTGAGCGGCGGTGCGATCCGGTATCGCGCCTATTCCAGGCTGGGGGTAAAGCCCGAGGAGATCGCCGGGGTGATTGCGTTCGTCACGCTCGCCTTCGGCCTCGGACTTGCCAGCATCGCGTCGCTGAGCCTCCTGGCCATCGCGCCCGAGATCGCGCCGCTGGTCGGGCTTGATCCGTCCTGGCTGCGTGTGATTGCCATCCTGGTGCTTGTCGGCCTTGGCGGCCTGATGGTTGCCGGCCGCGGCGGCCGTGTCATGCATCTCGGCCGCATCGCCGTCAGGTTGCCCGACTCGCGCACCGCGTCGCGCCAGTTTCTCATCTGCGTTCTCGATATCGCCGCCTCCGCCACGGTGCTTTACGTGCTTTTGCCGGATGGAATCATGGGCTGGCCGGCCTTCCTCGCCGTCTATTCGGTCGCGGTCGGCCTCGGCGTGCTCAGCCATGTGCCGGCGGGGCTCGGGGTTTTCGAAACGGTCATCATCGCAGCACTGGGGCAGACGGCGAACATCGACGCGGTGCTCGGCGCGCTGGTGCTGTATCGCCTGATCTATCATGTCCTGCCTTTGCTTCTGGCCGTCATCTTCGTCATCGGTACCGAGGTGCGGGGCCTCTATCATCGTCCGGCCGCTTCCAGCCTGCGCCGGGTCGGGGGGCGGCTGACGCCGGCGCTGCTTGCCACTCTGGCGCTTGTTCTCTCCGCAATGCTGGTTTTTTCCAGCGTGACGCCGACGCCGGACGAAAACCTGGCCTTCCTGTCCGGCTATGTCCCGCTTCCCGTCCTTGAGGGTGCGCATTTTCTCGCGAGCCTGCTTGGCCTGGTGCTGTTCATCGCTGCGCGCGGTCTCGCACGGCGGCTCGACAGCGCATGGTGGGCGGCCCTGGTGATTGCCCTCGTTGCCTTGCTCTTTTCGCTCGTCAAGGCGGTGGCCCTGGTCGAGGCGGGCCTCTTGGCTTTCTTTGTCGTCAGCCTTCTTGCCACCCGCCGCATTTTCGATCGGCCGGCCACCTTCACCAGCGAGCGGCTGACCCCGTCCTGGCTTTCGGCGATGCTGGCGCTCTGCTTCTTTGCCGGCATCGTTCTTCTGTTCGTCTATCGCGACGTGGAATACAGCAACCGCCTGTGGTGGCAGTTCGAGCTTTCGGCCGAGGCGCCGCGTGGTCTTCGCGCCGTGCTTGGATTGACGATCTTTTCCGGTGCGGTGGCCTTGTGGAGCCTGATGCGTCCGGCCAGGGGGGCTGCGGAGTTACCGTCCGACCTTGCCCTCGGGAATGCCATCGCCATCGCACAAAAACAGGATATGTCCGACGCCAATCTGGTCCGCATGAACGACAAGAGCCTGATGTTTTCGCAGGATGGGCGCGCCTTCATCATGTATGGCCGGCAGGCGCGTTCCTGGATTGCCCTCTTCGATCCGATCGGGCCGCGGGATGCCTGGCCCGACCTGATCTGGCAGTTCGTCGAGGCTGCCCGGTCCTGCGGCTGCCGGCCGGTCTTCTATCAGGTTTCGCCCGCCGGCCTTTCCTACTATGCCGATGCCGGCCTGCGTGCGTTCCGGCTGGGCGAATTGGCGCTGATGGATCTTTCGACCTTCGAGCTCAAGGGCGGCAAGTGGGCCAACCTGCGCCAGACGGTCAGCCGTGGACAAAGGGACGGGCTGACGTTCGAGATGGTCGAGCCCGATGGCGTCGCCGCCATCGTCGGCGAACTTGCCGCCGTCTCCGACAGTTGGCTGGCTCATCACCGGGCCAAGGAAAAGGGCTTTTCGTTGGGCGCCTTCGATGCGGAATATATCGCCGGCCAGCCGGTCGCGGTTCTGCGGGTCGAGAGCCGGATCGTGGCTTTTGCCAATATCCTCGTCACCGACACACTGGCGGAAGGCTCGGTGGACCTGATGCGGTTTTCGCCGGACGCGCCCAAGGGGTCGATGGATTTCCTGTTCGTCTCCGTGATCGAAGCCCTTCGCGCCCAGGGCTTCAAGACGTTCAATCTCGGCATGGCACCGCTGGCGGGCTTTTCGGAGCGACGCTCTTCTCCGGTCTGGGACAAGGTCGGTCGAACCGTCTTCGAGCACGGAGAACGCTTCTACAATTTCAAGGGATTGAAGGCGTTCAAATCGAAATTCCACCCGCAATGGCAACCGCGCTACATGGCCGCGGGCGGCGGCATCAATCCTGTGCTTGCCCTCATGGATGCAACATTTCTCATCGGCGGCGGCGTAAAGGGAATTATGAAAAAATGACCTGGAAAAACATGGCTCGCGCAGCATTGATCGGATGCCTGCTTTTTTCGGCTGCGGGCGCGCAGGCGCAGGATGCCTCCGGCTTCGATACCGGCATGATTCCGTCTCCGCATATCATGACGCCGGATGGCGCCATTGCAGCGGCTGTGTTTCTGATTTCCGACAAGGCCGGCTGGTCGGACAAGGAAGAGGCGCTCGCAAAAACGCTGAACGCCGAAGGGGCTCTGGTGATCGGCATCGATCTTCCGGCGTACCTGGCGTCTCTTTCGAAGGACGATGGCGATTGCATCTACATGGTGTCCGATATGGAGGCCTTGAGCCAGGAGGTCCAGCGCGCCGCAAAGAACGACGATTATCGCCTGCCCATCGTCGCCGGCGTCGGTGCCGGGGGGGCGCTCGCGCTGGCAATCGCCGCCCAGACACCGGCTGCGACCTTTAGCCAGACGCTTGCGGCAAACCCCGAGGCCGGCATCGCTCTCACCAAACAATTGTGCACGCCGGCCGCCAAGCAAACCAAAGGTGACCGGATGACCTATGGGCTGACGGACGGGCCGCTTCCCGATCCGGTGACAGTGCTGTTCACTGATGCCGCACCGGCCGATGGCCGCGTGCATGTTGCGGGGTTGACCGCCAAACACAGCGATATCCAGATAACCGAAACGGATGATGACATGTGGACGGCTTTTTCCGATGCTCTCTCCGCACTCGTCTCTGCATCCGCAGGCGACGACAATCCTCTCGGCTTGCCGTTGACCGTGCTCGATGCCAAGCCGACGCGAGACACGATGGCGATCGTCTATTCCGGCGATGGCGGCTGGCGCGATATCGACAAGCAGGTTGGCGATCTCCTGCAGCAGCAGGGCATGCCGGTGGTCGGGGTCGATTCGCTGCGCTACTTCTGGTCCGAACGCCAGCCCCAGGAAACCGCCGACGATCTGCACCGCATCATCGCGTTCTACGGCAAGCGCTGGCACGTCAGGCATGTCCTGCTGATCGGTTATTCCTTCGGCGCGGATGTCCTGCCGCGAACCTACAATCTCCTACCGCCGGCCGATCGCAACCGGATTGCCCAGCTGTCGCTGCTCGCCGTATCGCATCAGGTGGATTACAAGATTTCGGTGCTCGGCTGGCTGGGTGCCGCCGGACCGGATGGCGCCGGCGATCCGGCCGACGATATTGCGAAGATCCAGCCGTCGCTTGTTCAATGCTTCTACGGCACGGATGAAGACGACGACGTCTGCCCGACGCTGAAGGATACAGGCGTGGAGGTTATCGCGATCGACGGGGGGCATCACTTCGATGGAGACTACCCGGCACTGGTGAAACGCATTCTCGACGGGTTCGACCGCAGGCTGGCTACCAATGCCAAACCGCAATAAGCCCTCATCGTCTGAAAGCCAGAAGAGTCGCCCTTCTGCCGAAAGCAGTTCGGAACCGCTAATGCTTTTTGGCTTGCTCTGGATCGGTGCGGCCGCTCGGTATCGAGCTTACGGTCGCAGAGACCGGATCGCTTGCGGGGAAAGTACCTTCCAGCCCCTCCTCCAGCTCTTCTTCCAGGGTGATCTTGTCGTGTGCGGCGCGCGCGCTTTTCAAGGACAGAACGGCGGGCGATTCGCCGCTCGGATTTTCGCGTGGAGCGTCATGGGCGCTGCCGTCTGAAACCTGTGTCGCCACCTGCAGCATCATCGCCTTGGCCTTCTGGATCGCGTTGAGGCGCGTGAGGTCATCATCCCTGCTCTTGTGCATCTGAACGGAGATCACATCGCCGCCTTCACCGATGAATTCGACCGTGACGATCCCGGAGGAAGGTTGCGGATGAACCTGTGTGCCGATCACTTGCATGGAAACTACCCTCCGTGAATGCGCTGTCGATTGATAACAGTCTGGTGGGAGCTTTGTTCCGTGCGGCAGGGGTTCGTGGTGGGCTTTCCAAAGGTGCGCCCGCAAAGTGCGGTGAAGTGTGCGAAGTCGGCCGCCTATTGCACTTCCCCCCGTGAGGGGAAGTGGGAACTCCATCTTCCCCTGAAAGGAAAGGGTGGAACATCATGCCGCGACGAACCGGTAGCCAGTGCCCTTGCGTTCGGTATAGCCGATGCCGGGATAGGTCCAGTGGTAGCCGAGCAGCTTGATGTGGTCAGTGGCAGCGCGGTCCATCAGGGCCTGGCGGTTTCTGATGGCGATGTCCTGCAGCGTGTCGAAACCGAATTTCCAGCCGGGATGTTCGAAGGAGACGATCCGGTTGGTGGCGGCGTCGGCCGAAATGATCATCCCGTCGCTGCCGGCAAGCTCCAGCGAGATATGGCCGGGCGTGTGACCCTGCGTATCCAGCACCCGCATGCCGGTGACGATATCGTCGCCGTCCTTCACCAGCTTCACCCGGTCCTTGACGGCGAACAGGTCGCGCTGTGCGCCGCGGGCAAAGCCGTGCAGAACCTTCGGCATCTTCGTCTCGAAATCGGGATCGGTCCAGAAGGCCCACTCCTTCTCACTGACGAAGTATTCGGCGTTCGGGAAGCGCAGTTCGCCGGCCTCTGTCAGCGTGCCGCCGGTATGGTCCGGATGGGCGTGGGTGAAGACGACCTTGGTCACATCCTTCGGGTCGATGCCGGTCATCCCGAAATTCACCCCGAAGGTGCCGGCCGTCTTTTGAAAATTCGTCCCCGAGCCGACATCGACGACGATGATGTCCTTGCCCGTGCGGATGACGGGAATATTGGCGGGCATCGGCGCACTGTCGGCATCGCCGCCGAGGCGCTTCAGGATGTCGGCGCGCTCGGCAGGCGTCGCTTCCGGCATGATGATATCGGCGGGCAGCGTGAGATAGCCGTCGCTGAGAACGGTGATATCGAAATTGCCCTGGGTGATGCGGTGGGTTTCTGTTGCAAACATGGTCTTTGGCCAGAAGGGGAGGGTGGCGAAGGCTGCACCGAGCGCCAGGAACTGGCGGAGGCTGGTCTCGGTCTCGGTGATAGTCTCGGTGGCAACGATGGCACGGGTCATGGCAAAACTCCGGTATTGTGCGGGTTTAGGGGCAATGTGGGTCCGGCACCGCGGGAGGAGGCGTGCCGGAAGGTCGGCATCACGACCTGGCGAACGCGAGCAGGTCGGCGTTGAGCTGCTCCTTGTGCGTGTCGGTGATGCCGTGCGGTGCGCCGGCATAGACCTTGAGGATGGCGTGCGGCACCAGTTTCTTCGAGGCACGGCCGGCGGCGTCGATCGGCACGATCTGGTCGTCGTCGCCATGGATGATGATCGTCGGCACGTCGAACTTCTTCAGGTCTTCGGTGAAGTCTGTCTGCGAGAAGGCGACGATCGAGTCATAGGTGTTCTTGTGGCCGCCCATCATGCCCTGCAGCCAGAAGCTGTCGATCATGCCCTGCGAGGCAACGGCGCCAGGCCGGTTGAAGCCGAAGAACGGGCCCGATGCGATGTCCCTGTAAAGCTTCGAGCGATCGACGACGCTGGCGGCCTGGATGCCGTCAAAGACGTCCTTCGGCAAGCCGAGCGGGTTCGCATCGGTCTTGACCATCAGTGGCGGCACGGCGGAGATGAGGCCAGCCTTGGCGATGCGGCTCGTCCCGTGGCGACCGATATAGCGGGTGATCTCGCCGCCGCCGGTTGAGAAGCCGGCAAGGAGGATGTCCTTCAGGTCCAGCTGTTCGATCAGGTCGGAGAGGTCGTCGGCATAATGGTCCATGTCGTTGCCGTCCCAAGGCTGCGACGAACGGCCATGGCCGCGGCGGTCATGGGTGATAACGCGAAAACCATTGTTGGCGAGGTGGAAGGCCTGGGCTTCCCAGCTATCGGCGGACAGCGGCCAGCCGTGGCTGAGGATGACGACCTTGCCGTCCTTCGGACCCCAATCCTTGTAGTAGATTTCGACGCCGTCTCGAGTGATGATCCTGCTGGTCATTGTCCTGTTCCCTTCGTTTGCGGATGTGGTGGAGACTGCGGAATTTGCCGATGCTAAAGCGGCCGAGAAGCCTGCAAGGCCGGCGATACCGGAGGCACCGATCAGGACGTTCCGGCGGGTGAGATTGGCATTTTCAGTCGAAGCATTGATGCTCATCGTCGTGTTCCCTTTGGTTCTATCCGGTTGTTTTTATTTCGAGGGGGTCCGTTTCGGCGTTTCCGTTTCCGCCGCCCGTCTTGTTGCTTTGATACCAAGCGGCGCCTAAACTCGGGATTGGCGAAACTGACATTAAGCGGGACGGAAGTGACAAATGGCGCTCGGTGAACCAGCAGAGATCGGGATCGTGATCTATCCGGAGGCGCAGCGCGCAGCGATCCACGGGCTGACCGACCTCTTCCACGTCGCCAATATGATGAGCGAAGAGCAGGGCGGTAGGACACCGGCGCGCATCCGCGTCAGTCATTGGCAGCTTTCGGCCGATGGTGCATCGGTGGAAAAGGCGTTCGACAGTCATCCGGACCTGCCGCACAGGGGCCTGATCGCGCTGATCCTGCCGCCGAGCCTCACCAATCTTCCCGTCGGCAAGCGCATGGGCGCTTTCCCGGGATGGATCCGGGCACAGCACGGGGCGGGCACGACCATCTGCTCGATCTGCGGCGGCGCCTATCTGATGGCTGAAACCGGTCTGCTGGATGGACGCGTGGCGACGACGCACTGGACGCATTCGGAGCAGATCTCAGGCCGGTTCCCCGGCATCAAGGTGGATGTCAGCAAGCTGATCATCGACGACGGCGATATCATCACGGCCGGCGCGATGATGGCCTGGATCGACCTGGGGCTGAAACTCGTTGCCCGCTTCATGAGCCCGAGCATCCAGCTTGCGACTGCACGCTTCATGCTGGTCGATCCCTCGGGGCGCGAGCAGACGTTCTACAGCACTTTTGCGCCGAAGCTGCATCACGGCGACGAGGCGGTCTTGAAGATCCAGCACTGGCTGCAGGCGCATCACACCGAAAAGATCACGCTGGAAATGATGGCCGAGCGGGCCGGGCTCGGCGAGCGCACCTTCCTGCGCCGCTTCCAGAAGGCGACGGGCCTCAATCCGACGGAATATTGCCAGCAGCTCAGGATCGCCAAGGCGCGGGAACTGCTCGAAATCTCCAGCATCAAGGTCGAGCAGATCGCCTGGCAGATTGGCTACGAGGACCCCGGTGCTTTCCGCAAGATTTTCCGCAAGCTGCTCGGCCTGTCGCCCGGCGAATATCGCCGCCGCTTCTTCGTCGGCGAGGATGCCGGCGAAACAGCCGTTGCCTGAAACGAAAAGAGCGGCCCGCAAGCCGCTCTTTCAACAAAGGTGATTGAAGCGGCCGATCAGGCGGCCACGTCGTCCAGCTCGCGTTCCTTGAACATGCGGGCGAGATTGAGGAAGCAGATCATGCCGGTCTCGTTGGCGATGATGCCTTCCGCGTAGCTCTTGTCGAAGGAGGTGGTGATTTCCGGAACCGGCTGAACCTGGTTGCCCTGAACGGTCAGGATGTCGGAGACGCGATCGACGACAAGGCCGATGACCATGTTATGGACTTCGGCAACGACGATGGCGCTGCGCTCGTTGGCGACTGTCGACTTCATACCGAGCTTGTGGGCAAGGTCGATGATCGGGATGACGGTACCGCGCAGGTTCATCACGCCGAGCACTTCGGCTGGGGAATGCGGGATCGGCGTCGAGGGCGCCCAGCCGCGGATTTCGCGGATTGTCGTCGTCTTCACGCAGAATTCCTGATCGTGAAGGCGGAAGGCGATGATCTCCAGCGTTTCGCCGTCGAAACCTGCCATTTTCAGTGCATTCGTCATCTGCGGTTCCTTCCCGTTGCGGCTTTCGGCTGGCATTTTTGGCGCGCAGCTTTTTGGACAGTCTTCGGCTACATGCTGCCGGCGGAGTTGTTTTCCGCCTGGCGCTTGACGCGTCAGATAATTGTCTGGAATGCCGGTTACATCCGGTCGGGGGCGATGCGTCATGCACGGCTGGGTAGCCGTTCGCGCCTTGAAAAGAACCTTATATCAAAAATCGTTAAAAGATGATTTTCCGTGAGAAAGGAATGCGCACCGGCTGATCAGCCGGCACGCCTGCATTGCGATCAGATCGAGGCCAGAACGCCGGCGAACTGCTCGACGGCCCAGTCGACCTGGTCTTCGGTGATCACCAGCGGCGGGGCGATGCGGATCGTGTCGCCATGGGTGTCCTTGGCAAGGATGCCGCGTTCCTTCAGCGCTTCGCAATACTTGCGGGCGCCGCCGGCTTCCGGCACGAGTTCGACCGCGATCATCAGGCCGCGGCCCCGGACTTCCTTGATGATGTTGGAGCGGATGTCCTTCAACCCCGTCTGGAACCGGTCGCCCATGCGGGCCGAGTTCTCGATCATGCCTTCCTCGGTCAGAGCCTTCAATGCTGCGCGAGCGATGGCGCAGGCGAGCGGGTTGCCGCCGAAGGTCGAGCCGTGCTGGCCGGGCTTGAGGACGCCGAGCACTTCGGAGTTGGAGAGCACGGCGGAGACCGGATAGAAGCCGCCGGAGAGCGCCTTCCCGATCAAGGTCACGTCGGCCTCGATACCTTCATGCTCTTCGGCCAGCAGCTTGCCGGTGCGGCCAAGGCCGGTCTGGATCTCGTCGAGGATGAGGGTGACGCCGTGCCTGGAGCAGAGCGCCCGGACCTCGGGGAAATAGCCCGGCGGTGGGATCATGACGCCGGCTTCGCCCTGGATCGGCTCGATCAGGAAGGCAACGGTGTTCTCGTTGATGGCTGCGCGGAAGGCTTCGATATCACCGAAGGGGACGGTGACGAAGCCGGGCGCGAAGGGGCCGAAGCCGGTGCGGGCATCCGGGTCGGTGGAGAAGCCGACGATGCCCATGGTGCGGCCGTGGAAGTTGTTGGAGCAGACGATGATCTCGGCCTTGTTCTCCGCAACGCCCTTGACCTCGTATCCCCACTTGCGCACGGCCTTGACGGCGGTCTCGACGGCCTCGGCGCCGGAGTTCATCGGCAGGATCTTGTGGCTGCCGGTAAGCGCTGCCAGTTCCTCGTAGAGATGGGCGAGCTGGTCGTTGCGGAAGGCACGCGAGGTCAGCGTCAGCTTCTGCGCCTGCTCGATCATGGCCGCGAGGATCTTCGGATGGCAATGGCCCTGGTTGACGGCGGAATAGGCGGAAAGACAATCGAGGTAACGATTGCCGTCCATGTCCCAGACATAGACGCCCTCGCCACGCGACAGGATGACGTCGAGCGGCTTGTAGTTGTGTGCGCCGAGCCGGTATTCGGTTTCGATCAGTGCGTTGGTCGTGTTCATGGATCCTCCGGTGGCTTTGTTCTGGGCTCAGGCGCTGCGGGTCGGGCGGTCGAGGATGCGGCGGCCAAACAGGCTTGCCGTCAGTTCGACGAGGATGCGAGCGCTCTTGCCGCGATCGTCGAGGAACGGATTGAGTTCGACGAGATCGAGGGAGGAGACGAGGCCGCTGTCGCAGAGCATTTCCATGATCAGGTGCGCTTCACGGAAAGTCGCACCGCCGGGGACGGTGGTGCCGACGCCGGGGGCCAGTTCGGGATCGAGGAAATCGACGTCGAGGCTCACATGCAGCATGCCGTTTGCCGCTCTGATGGTGGCGATGATCTCGTGCATGATATGGGCCATGCCGGTCTCGTCGATGGCGCGCATGTCATAGACGTTGACGCCATGCTCGGCGATTTCCTCGCGTTCGCGGTCGTCGACGGAACGGATGCCGACCTGGAAGACCTTCTTCGGATCAACCAGCGGGCGGTCCTTGTCGAGGATCGGTGCGAACTCTGCCTCGCCGCAGAAGAAGGCGACCGGCATGCCGTGCATGTTGCCCGACGGCGATGTGGCCGGCGAGTTGAAGTCGGCATGGGCGTCGAGCCACAGCACGAAGAGTGGTCGGTTCTGTTCCGCCGCATAGCGCGCCATGCCGGAGACGGAGCCCATCGACAGGGCATGGTCGCCACCGAGGATCAGCGGAAATTTGCCGGCGCGGGCGGCGTGATGCACCGTCTCGTCCAGCGCCCGGGTCATGGCCGCAACGATCTGCAGATTGTTGGCGCCGGGATGATTGGCAAGATCGCGGGCCGGCAGCGGCTTCAGGTCGCCTTCGTCGGTGACGGTGTGGCCGAGGCCGGCAAGAATGGTGTCGAGGCCGGCAATGCGCAGGGCTGCCGGGCCCATTGCAGCACCCCGGCGGCCGGAACCCTCTTCGAGTGGGGCGCCGACTAGTGCGATGTTTTTCTTGAGTTCAGCCATGGTTTTCCCCGCAGGTTTGCGTGATGCCGGTTCGCCCGGTTTGTGGTCGGATTATTGCCGTTTCAGATGGTAGCAAATAGATGGAAAACTGACAGATAGACGGCTATTATCGACACTTTGACAAATACGGACGAGCATAATGATAAGTCTTGACGATCTCGATCATACGCTGATCAGCGCTCTGCGCCACAATGCTCGCACACCGGTGTCGTCGCTGGCTGCGGCAACCGGCGCCTCGCGTGCGACGGTCGCCGCCCGTATCGACCGCCTGGTGTCGTCAGGCACCATCGCCGCCTTCACCATCCGCACCGGCGCCGAGCTTTCCGGCAGCGGTGTCAGGGCCATCGTGATGATCGAAATTCACGGCAAGATGGCCGACCGGGTTGCCACGCAGTTGCGCGGCCTGCCACAGGTGCGTGCCCTTCATTCCACCAACGGCCGCTGGGATTTCATTGCCGAACTGGAAGACAAGGATCTCGGAACCTTCGACGAGACGTTGCGGCGCATCCGGCTGATCGACGGGATCAACCTGACGGAGACGAATATATTGCTGAAGACGAGCAAGATTTCCGGTGCTCAGCCCTGAAACAGAGGGTGAAAGCGTCTACGAGTGGTGTTGACTGATTTCCGCAAGTGCAGATACCTTTGCGGCATGTATCTGCGTTTTGTCCATTTGAAAGTCGTCGAAGGCATGCGCGCGCGTGCGGGTGTTTTTTCTGCTGCTTACGAGCTGAAAAACGCTTTCGACGTCGATAGCCATGCGCAGAGCCGGCTGGAGGACCTGCTTGGCTGGTTTGGCCAGAATCTTGCTGTGCCGTCGCGGTTCAATCTTTCAAACTCTAAAGGCTACGATAGGAAGGCCGTGACCTATGGTCTGAGCTGGTACAAGCCCGAAGCTCGGGACCATCTCAAGAAGTCCTTCGAGCTTGCCGCGCTTCTGGAGCAGAACGGTTATTCCATTGCGGTAATAAAGACTTCACGTCCAGGCTATGTCCTTTATGAGGATGAATACCAAATTGTTGCGGAGCCCTTTGCTGACTCCGGCCTGCTCTGAACATCCGCGGGTTCATATAAAAGGTGACGCATTTTGCCATGCGCGAACGTGTTCGCGAAACCCGATTTGATCCTCAATATTCCTTCTCGTAAAAAATGCCCCCGCCCGTGCCGCTGCTGCCGGCCTCGCCGCGCAGCTTGACGCCGCGGCCGACGTCGAGATTGATGATCGCCTTGCCGCCGCCGGCTTCCGAGCCGGATTGAAGCTCCAGGTAGGTGCGGTCGTTCAGATATTTGCCGGCGGTCACCTGGGCGCCGCCGTTAGCATCGGTCGAGACATCGAGGTCGTCGACGCCGAGCTTGTTGCGCAATCCGTCGAGAAGCGAATTGGAGCCGCCGCCGGCAAGCTGGCTGACGGCGCTTGCGAGCTGGGCGATCTGCAGGGCCGACAGGTTGGAGAGCGAGCGGTTGAAGATCAACTGCGCGAGGATCTCGTCCTGCGGCAGGGCGGGCGACGACGAGAAGGTGATGGTCGGATTGTCGGCAACACCGGCCACGTTGACGGTAATCGTCGTCGCGCCGGCGCTCGAGGTCGCGTCGAGGTCGAGCGTCGGGACCAGGTTGCCGCCAAAGCTGATCGTGCCCTCGGAGAAGTCGAGCCGCTTGCCAAGAATTTCCAGCCGGCCGCGCCGCATCTCGAACCCACCGGACACCGCCGGCTGTGCAGCCGTGCCGCGGATCGTCAGATCGCCGCCGAGTTCCGCGTCGATGCCGCGGCCGCGAACGAACAGCTTGCTGGGCGCGCTGACGGCAAGATCGAAGGCGATGCCACCGCTCTTGGCGCCGCCGCTGCTTGCCGTGTCTCTGCGAACGTCCGCCTGCATACGCCGGACGTTTGCCGGGGCATTTCTGTGCTTGATGTTGATCTCCGACAGTGAGGCCGGGAGTTTTTCAGGGATGGTGATCGCGGCCTTCCGGATCGTGACCTTGCCGCCCAGCACCGGCATCGCGGTGAGGGAGCCCTTGAGCGTCATGGCGCCGTCGACATTGGCATTGAACAGGCTGCCGTCGACATAGGTCGCGTTGTCGAGGCGAATGGTGAGATCGGCCGGAAAGCCGGAGCCCGGCGCTATGCCGATCGTGCCGCCGACATCGAGCGAGCCGCCGCTTGCAAGCCGACCGGTCAGTCTCGAAATTGTCGCCTGTCTACCGTCCAGCGAGACATTGGCGGCAAGATCGGTGATCGCCAGGTTGCGGCGGACATCGACGAGGCGCGCGCCGGAGGTCGAGATCGTGCCGGTGATCTGCGGCGCTGTCGCCGCACCTTTGATGGTGAGGTCGACGTTCGCAGCGCCGGTCAGGGTAAAACCCTGCTGCGCCAGGAGACCGGCCGCAAGACCGAACGGCAGGTTGCCGGAGAGCTTCATGTCGATCGGCCTGTTGCCGGTGATGCCGACAGTGCCGCCGCCCCGGAAGGAAAGGCCGCCGGCCCCACTGATCGTGGTGTCGAGCCTTACGGTGTTGTTGGCGAACTGGCCCTTGGCCGTCACGTCGAGCGCGCCAACCCCTGCGGCTTTCGCCTGGGCGACGGCCGCATTTGCCCAGCGAAGATCATAGGCAACGACGGGTGCCCCCGCCGTCCCCTTGACCCCGACGGTCCCGCTGATGGCGCCGTCCGCCCCGAGCGAAGGCACGAAGGTGTTGGCGAGACTGGCGGGCAGGGCGCTGAGATTGACGGCGAGGTCGAGCCTTTCACCGGCCGATCCGGTGACGGCGATCGTGCCGCTGGACGCGGCGATCGTCAGCTTCTGCAGGCTGACACTGCCGTTTTCGATCGAGATCGTCGTCGGGGCGGAGAGCTTGACCGGGATCCTTTTCGGCGTCGCGGCGAAGGAGGCGAGATTGACGGTGGTCTTGCCGCTCGCCGTCTGAATATCGGCGCGCAGGCTGAGCGGGGCGCCGTCATACTGGCCGTCGAGCGTCACATTGGTCCTGTTGGCCTGCTGGGCGAAGTCGAGCTTCAGGCCGCTGACGCGGTTGGCGCCCTGCGCAAAGGTTTCGACGGAGAGATTGCCCTTGACCGCCAGAGCCTTGAGGTCGGCGATGGTGATGTCGGCTGCCGGCCTGGTGATGACCAGATCGCCGCGCTTGATACCGGAGCCGTTCGCCTTCAGGGCGATCGAGGTGATGCCACCGTCGCTTTTGATCGATGCCGATCCGGAGAGGTCGCCCGAAGCCTTTTCCCCGGCCATCGCCGCGAGCAGTCCCACATCGGGGAAGTTGAAATTGACCGTTCCCTGCGGCAGGAAATCCGTCGTGAAGTCGATGGCGCCGTTCAGCGTGTTTTCACCGATCCTCGCCTCGAGAACGGGAACGCTGGTGCGGCCATCCTTGGAAACAAGATCTGCCTTGACGTTGATCGCCTGGCCGCCGAGCGCGCCGGTGGCGGTGATCTTGGCCTGTGGGTTCTTGGGGTTTGCGGTTGCGTCCGCCGTCAGCTGGAGATCGCTCAGGGTGCGGCCGGCAAGCGTCGCGCCGCGGGAGGTCACTTCCGCCTTGACGCCGAGATTGTCGAGCGGGCCGGTGGCATCGACCGTGAAGTTGGCGCTGCCCTCTGCGTCGGCCAGCACCTTGCCGAGATTGAGCACGGTGCCTGTCAGCGCGGCCGTCAGCGTTTGTGCCTTGAGTGCGACGGAACCGGCAGCCTGGACCGTCCCGGAGTTAACGTTGAGGTTCGTGATGTCGACGGCGCCTTCGGGGCCGGTCGCGATCGTTCCGGCGACCTCCACAGGCGTATCGAATTTTGCCGCCACGGCGGCGGGCAGGGCGGCGGGACGGGCGGAGAGCTTGAAGGTCGTGTTCAGGCTGTTGCTGGCAAGGTTGAAGCTGCCGGCGAGCGCGCCATCGAGATTGGTGCTGGTTATCGTGATCGGGCTGAAACCAACAGCTTCCGGTGTCACGTCGAGCGTCGTTGCCACCTTGAGCGGGCCCTTGACCAGCCGGTCGAGGTCGGCGCTGGTCAGTTGCGTCGCGCCGGTCTCGATCGTCGCGGCCACTGCACCGGAGCGGGTGGAAAGGTTGAACGCGTCGCTGTGCGCCGTCAGTTTGATCGCGTCGAAACGCCCCTGCGGCAGGGCAGCTTCGGCAACGTTAGCGACGACATCGAGGACGGCGGTTTGCATGTCGCCGCGGATTGATGCCGTGCCGGTGTCGAGCACGATATGCGCTTCTCCGCCCTCCAGCGGCAGGCGAGTTTCGAGGCCGGCAAGGGTCGCGGTAACGTCGAGTTTTTCACCGGCGCTGCCGGTGAGCGTCACTGTTCCGCCGTAGGCCTTGACGGCCAGCTGCTGCAGGTTGACTGCGCCGTTTTCGATGACGATCGTCGTCGGGTTTGCAAGTTCCAGCGGTATTTTCTTCGGCACTGCCGAGAAGGATTGCAGGTTGATCGTCGTGCGGCCGTCAGCACTTTGCAGGTCGCCGCGCGCCAAGAGCGGGGCTGCATCATAAGTGCCGTCGAGGGCGAAATTCGTTTTCGGACCCTGCTGTTCGAAGCCGAGCTTGAGGCCGGCCAGGCGGTTGGTCCCCTGAACGACCTCTTCCACCGTCACCGCACCCTTGATCGCCAGCGCCTTGAGGTCGGCAATGGTGATGTCAGCGGCTGGTTTGGAGATCACCAGATCGCCGCGCGTGATGCCGGAGCCGTTGGCCTTGACCGCGACGGAGGTGACGCCGTTTTCCGTCTTGATGCTGGCCGAGCCGGCGAGATCGCCCGATGCCGTCTGTCCGGCCATGGCCGCGAGCAGGCCGAGATCCGGAAGATTGAAGGCGAGTGCCCCGTTCGGCTCGAAATCCTTGGTCAGGTCCAGCGACCCTTTCAGGGTGTTTGCACCGATTACCGCCTCGATCGAAGGAACGCTGGTGGTGCCCTTGGCCGTCAGGATATCGGCTTTGGCGTTGATCGCCTGTCCGTCGAGGCTGCCGCTGGCGGTAACCGTCCCGGTCGGCCCGTCCCGGCCGAAGGTCGCATCCGCGTTGACGGCGAGATCGTTGAGGGAGCGCCCGGCAAGGGTTGCGCCGCTCGACGTGACTTTCGCCTTGACCGCCAGAGCGTCGAGCGGTCCGGTGACGTCGGCGCTGAAGGCGGCTGCTCCCTTGGCGTCGGAAAGCAGCTTACCGATTTCCGGCACCGTGCCGGTGATTGCGGCCGTCAGACTGCCGGTTTCGAGCGCGGCCGAACCCGCGACTTCCAGCGTTCCGGACTTGAGAACGAGGTCGCTGACATTGACGCTGCCATTGGCTCCGGTTCCAAGATTGCCAGTGATGGCGATTGTCGTCTCGAATTTCGAGGCGAGCGCCGGAGGAAGCACGGCGGGCATGGCAAAGAGCTTGAAGCCGGTCGCGACCGTGTTTTCCGCGATCGTGTAGGAGCCGACAAGCGTGCCGCCGATGGTCGGACTTTCCAGCGTGATCGGATCGAAGGACGCGGTCTCGGGCGTCAGCGATATCGTACCGTCGATCTTGACAGGCCCCTTTACCAGGCGGTCGAGATCGGCGCTGACAAAGCGGGTGGCGCCGGTTTCGATTGTGGTTTTCAGCGGACCGGTGCGGGTCGAAAGGTTGAAGCCGTCGCTATAGGCATGCAGCCTGATCGCCTCGATCTCGCCCTGTGGCAGCGTCGCCTTGCCGATATCGGCGCCGATGTCGAGAACGGCCGTCTGGGCCTCGCCGATCAGCGAAACGCTGGCGTTGTTGATGGACAGTTGCGCCTCGCCGTTTTCGAGCGGCAGGCGGAAGTCGATCGGGCCGTTCGTGCCGGTGAGGCTTGCCTGCAGGTCGTTTTGACCCGCTGTGCTGTAGGTACCGGAGGCGGCGAAGGTCAACGCGCCGGTCGAGAAATTGCCCCTCTGGATGCGCATGGTCGTGCCGTCGAGCGCAGCGGAAAGGTCGATGTCAGTCGTGCCTTCGAAAAGCGGCCTGAAAGCGGCTGGCAGCAGGTCGCTGAAGGTTCCACCGCCCTTGAGTGCCAGGGTGCGGAATCCATCAGGAGCCAGCGTGTGCTCGCCGTCGACCTTCAGCACCTCATTGCCATCGAGGGCTGCGGTTGCCGTACCGGTCCATTTCGTGAGCGGCCCGTCTCCAGTGATGCTGACACTGATCGCCGGCTCGCCGGGCAGGCGCATGGCCTTGGCGAGCAGCCCGCCCTTGGGCTCCTCGATCGTGGTTTCGAGCTTCAGTTCATTGCCGGCCGGATTGAAGACGATATCGGCGATTGCCTTGGCATCGGGACGGTCGCGCTGGGCGACGGCAAGGGCTGCTGCAATGCTGGCATTGGTGGCGTTCACCTTACCCTGAGCACTCAGAAACTGGTCGACGCCGGCGATCTCCTTGCCGACGACGATTTCCTTCAGATTGAAGGTATCGACCTTGATGTCGAGCGGCAGCGAGAAGGTTTCGCGGACTTCGCGGGTTTCCTGCGAGGGGATCGGCAGCCGCTCGAGGCGCACGGATCCAGCGGAAAGCTTTGCCGCCTCGAAGCGGGTCGAGAACAAAGCGGTCGGCGACCAGTCGATCGCGACTTCGCGGATTTCGGCATAGATGCCCTTGCTGTCGAACAGGGTGACGCTGGAGGCGGTGAAGTCACCGGTCAGAAGCGCGCTCGGATCGTTGATGCGGACGATCTGGTCCGGGGTCGAGGCGTATTTCTCGATAATCAGGGCGACAAGGCGGGCGCCGGGCGCGGTGAAGCCTGCAAACAGGAAGAGAAGCACGATGGCGACGAGACCAAAGCCGAGGCAGTAGATGAGCCAGCGCGACGCGGCTTTGAGGAAACGGAGTAGACGATTCATAGTTTATCCATAGTCCAAGTTGCGTCGCGGTGAAATTGCTTCAGTCTCCGCCTCCGCGGCGATCAGAAGGATTGCCCGATGCCTGCATAGATTCCGTATTTGGTGCCGTCCGGATAGGCGTTCAAAGGCACGGCCACATCAAGCCGGATCGGCCCGAAGGGCGTTGCATAGCGGATGCCGATACCGGCGCCCGCGCGGATATCCGAAAAATCCGGCGCGGTCTTGGCCGATACCGTTCCGGCGTCGATGAAGGGAACGATGCCGATTTTTTCCGTGATGTTGATGCGTGCTTCCACCGAGGCGTTGACGTAGGAACGCCCGCCGAGGATGTCGTCGTCGCCGTTGCGCGGGCTGATCTCCTGGTAGGAGTAACCGCGCACGGTGCCACCGCCGCCAAGGTAGAAACGCCGGTTGGCCGGAATGGAGGCAAGTCCGTCGCCGCCGGCCAGCACGCCGACGCCGAGCTTGCCGGCAAGCACGAAACGATTTTCCTCACCGAGGCCGAGATAGGCGGAGGCCGAGCCTTCGAACGAGCTGAAGAACGTCTGGCCGTTGATTTCGTAGCTCGGCTTGGCGTTGATCGAGGCGCGGTAGCCGTCCGTCGGATTGAGCTTGTTGTCGCGCGTGTCGCGGACATATTCGATCGGGATCGCGGCCGTCAGATATTCGTTCTTGCCGAAGGCATCGTCGACATCTGCCCAGCTGAGTTCGCCACCGCCGGAAATCGTATCGGTATCGGACAGTTCGAAGGTCGCACCGGCCGCTGCCGTGAAGATCGTTGCGCTGTAGGCATCCGGATCGAGCAGCTGGGCCTTCAGGCTGGCATTGAAGGTGGATGCCGGGCCAAAGGCGCCGGGCTTGGCAAAGAGCAGGCCAGCCGAATAGTCGAGGTTGCCGACATCGGTCGTCTCGCCGATGCGGTTGACGGAGCCCTCGAGGCGCAGCGATTCGGCCCGGCCGAACAGATTGCGATGACCCCAGTAACCCTGGACGCCAAACCCGTCGGTCGTTGAGTACTGCGCGCCGGCGCCGAAATAGCGGTGCTTGCCCTCGGAGACCTCGATGGTCATCGGGATGGTGCCGTCCGGCGCTAGCTCGTTGGCTTCCTTGATCGTGATGCTGGAAAAGACACCGAGGGTACGGAGCCGTTCGGATGCCTTGCGCAGGTTTTCCGGCGAATAGGGCTTGCCGCCGTTCAGGCGCGAGTAGCTGGCAACGAAGGCCGGGTCGACGGTCTTGGTGCCGGTCACGGCAATGGCGCCGACCGGTGCGACGGGACCGCCTTCCGCGGCGATGACGACGTCCACGGTGTTGGTCTTGTGATCGGCAATGACGCTGCGGTCGGTCAGCCGGGCCAGCGGTCTACCTTCCTCCTTGAGATCCTCGACGACCTTTTCACCGGCTTTGATGATCAGGGTGGAATCCGCCCGCGCACCGGGTTTCAGATCGTAGTCCTCAAGCGTGCGGCCGGCGGCATCTCCCTTGAGAACGACATCGCCCAACGTGAAAACGGGTCCGGGGGTCACGGTGATTTCGACGGGTACGGGGGCGCCATCCGGAAAGACAGGATCGGGCGGCAGGGTATCGATGTCCTGGCCGTTCACCTTGACGCCGACGATGCCGCCGTAGCGGGCCTGTTCGTACAGGGCTGCGAGCAGGCGGTCGCGGTCGTCGCGCGCCTTGATGACCAGGCCGAGATCGCCGGAGACCGGTTTTTCCTTGTCCTGGAAGAGGCGGGAGCTGTTTTCCAGCGCCTCCTTCAGGTCCTCGTCGCCGGTGCCTTCGGTCAGCGTCAGATTGTAGTTGACGGGATCGATGACTTCGGCCGGTTCCTCGTCGCTTTCGAAGAAACGCATGCCGAAAATCTTGAAAGCGTGGGCGTCGGAGACCGATAGCGGTCCGCATACGGAAAGAGCTGCGACCGCAAAGGCAGTGCCAACCTTCCGATACGCAACACTTACAATCGGCAGACGCTTTTGTTTCCGCATTCCGCTTTCCAGGCTACTTCCAACACTCGCCCCGGCCGTCATGGCAGGGGCACCATTGCATGACAAGGTTTTCCCTTCATTAACGATGACCCTACACAGCTAAGTCCCGTTGATGAAGGCGTAGACGCGAATTTTGCTGAGAAACTGCGACACATGTGACGCATTCGAAACAAAAAGCCCCCGGAGTTCTCCGGGGGCTGACAGTATTTCAAAACAACAAACGGCAAATCTACCGTGTCATTTGGCTTTGGAGCCGGGCAATATCACGGGCAATCGTCGATATAGCGGCGACCGTAGCGGTCACGATAGTAGCACTGGCCGGGTTGTTCTGAGACATGGCCGATGACCGCGCCAGTCACGCCGCCGATCGCAGCACCGACGGCTGCGCCACGCACGTTGCCGGTGACGGCACCACCGATGATGGCGCCGGAAACAGCGCCGATGCCGGCCCCCTTTTCGGTCTGCGTGCAGCTTGCGACCGACAGGGCAAGCATGACAAGCACAATGGCTTTTTTCATTTGGTTCTCCAAATTTGGACGCGAGAACTCAATCTTCGTCGTCCTTTCTCCCCAGGGATGGAAGATGGACGTAAGGTCCCCCTCCGGTAGAACTTGCAACTTCAAAGGATAATTGCCCGTCTGCGAAAGTCTACAGATATCCTGCAAAATCCCCTCCGCGCAAGAAATGCTATTCAACCTGAACGAAAGCTGAAGGCTGTTCCCCTCGTGACATTTCCAGCAAAATTTCTCGCCAGCGAGAATTTTCGCCGGGATCGAAAGTAGCGGTTGCGGTGACTCGAAAAAAGTCAAATGATGCAAGTGCCGTAGCGCTTTGAGGAGAAAGCCGTGCGGCCAAGGCTAAAGAGTTGACGCGGTTCTGTCGCGGGAAACGAATTACCCTGCCCGACAGCCGCTCGTGTTGGCAAGCCCAGCCGCGGAGGAGCGAGATGGCAAAAGTGAAAATGACGGTCAATGGCCGGCACGTCGGCGGCGATTGCGAAGATCGCACGCTTTTGGTGCATTTTCTTCGTGAGAACCTGGCCCTGACCGGAACGCATGTCGGCTGCGACACCACGCAGTGCGGCGCCTGCGTCGTCCATATGGACGGCCGATCAGTGAAAAGCTGTACCATCCTTGCAGCCCAGGCAGGGGGCTCTACGATCCTGACGATCGAAGGGATTTCCAGTGGCGGCGAATTGCATCCGGTCCAGACTGCCTTCAAGGCCAATCATGGTCTCCAGTGCGGTTTCTGCACGCCCGGCATGGTGATGACCGCCATCGACATGATCCGCCGCCATGGCGGCAATCTCGACGAGGCAACGGTCCGGGCCGAGCTCGACGGCAATATCTGTCGATGCACCGGCTACCACAATATCGTCAAATCGATCCTTGCCGCTGCCGCCGAAATGGGCGGTGCACGGCAGGCCGCGGAATGAGCCAACAGGCAGTAGCCGGCAGCTAGATCTGTCACTTCGCTACTGCCTATTGGCCAACGGCTATTCGCTAAAAAGATGTGATCTCGGGAGGAGATGACGCATGGGTGTCGAAGGCATTGGCGCAAGCGTTGCGCGAAAGGAAGACAAGCGGTTTTTGACCGGCAAGGGCCGGTACACGGATGACATGAGCGTCCCGGGCATGAAATATGCGTTTTTCGTGCGCAGCCCGTATGCTCATGCGCGGATCAAGAGCATCGACATGGCGGCAGCGAAGGACATGCCCGGCGTTATCGGCATTCTTGAGGGCAAGCAGCTTCAGGCCGATGCCATCGGCAACATCATCTGCGGTTGGATGATCCATTCCAAGGATGGCTCGCCGATGAAGATGGGCGCCTGGCGACCACTGGCAAACGATACCGTCCGTTACGTCGGCGATGCCGTCGCCATCGTTGTTGCCGATAGCCTCGGCGAGGCGCGGGATGCGGCGGAAGCCGTCGTCGTGGATTATGATGTGCTGCCGGCGGTGACGCAGGCCGTCAAGGCGCTGGAGGCGGGGCAGCCGCAGCTGCATCCGGAAGCGCCGAACAATCTCATCTTCGACTGGCAGCTCGGTGATGCCGATGCCGCCGACAAGGCGATCGCGGACGCGGTGCATGTGACGGAAATGAAGATCCACAACAACCGGCTGGCGCCGAACCCGATGGAACCGCGCGCCACCCTCGGCATCTATGACAGTGCCGAGGATCACTACACCTGCTACACGACCAGCCAGAATCCGCATGTGGCGCGGCTGGTGATGAGCGCCTTCTACAATGTCGCGCCGGAAAACAAGCTGCGGGTGATCGCGCCGGATGTCGGCGGCGGCTTCGGTTCGAAGATCTATATCTATCCCGAAGAGATCGTCTGTCTCTGGGCATCGAAGAAAACCGGGGTGCCGGTCAAGTGGACATGCGACCGCACGGAAGCGTTCCTGACCGATGCGCATGGCCGCGACCACTTCTCGACGGTCAAGATGGCGTTCGACAAGGACAACCGCATCACCGGGCTGAAGGTCGATACGATCGCCAATCTCGGCGCCTACATGTCGCTGTTTTCGTCCGCCGTGCCGACCTATCTCTATGCGACCCTGCTCTCCGGCCAATATGCCATTCCGGCCATCCACGCCAATGTCCGCACGGTCTATACCAACACCGTGCCGGTCGATGCCTATCGCGGCGCCGGCCGTCCGGAGGCGACCTACCTGCTCGAGCGCACGATGGAGACGGCGGCGCGCGAACTCGGCGTTTCGCCGGCGGAGCTCCGGCGGAAGAATTTCGTCCGGACCTTCCCTTACCAGACGCCGGTCATCATGAATTACGACGCCGGTGACTACGAGGCTTCGCTCGAAGCTGCCATGGCGGCGGCCGACTGGAACGGCTTTGCTGCCCGTAAGGCTGAGGCGGCCGGGCGCGGCAAGAAGCGTGGCATCGGCATGAGCTGCTACATCGAGGCCTGCGGCATCGCGCCGTCGGCAGCGGTCGGTTCGCTCGGCGCGGGCGTCGGCTTGTGGGAATCGGCCGAGGTCCGGGTGAACGCCGTCGGCACGATCGAGGTGATGACCGGCTCGCACAGCCATGGCCAAGGCCACGAGACGACCTTCGCCCAGTTGATCGCCGACCGGTTCGGCATTCCGATCGATAACGTCAACATCGTCCATGGCGATACCGACAAGGTGCAGATGGGCATGGGTACCTACGGCTCGCGTTCCGGCGCCGTCGGCATGTCGGCGGTCGTCAAGGCGCTCGACAAGGTGGAGGCCAAGGCGAAGAAAATCGCGGCCCATCTGATGGAGGCTGACGAGAGCGACATCGTCATCGAGAATGGCGAACTGAAGGTGGCGGGCACCGACAAGACATTGCCCTGGTTCCAGGTGGCGCTGGCCGCCTACACCGCCCACAACCTGCCGCCGGGCATGGAGCCGGGATTGAAGGAAGGCGCGTTCTACGATCCCTCCAACTTCACCTTCCCGGCCGGATGTTACATCTGCGAGGTCGAGGTCGATCCGGAAACGGGCACGACCAAGATCATCCAGTTCGTCGCCGCCGACGATTTCGGCAATATCATCAACCCGATGATCGTCGAGGGGCAGGTGCATGGCGGGATCGCGCAAGGGATCGGCCAGGCGTTGCTCGAAAACGTGCACTACGATCCTCAGAATGGCCAGCTGATTACGGCGAGTTACATGGACTATGCCATGCCGCGCGCCGATGACCTGCCGTCGTTCAAGCTGTCGCACCAGAACACCCCGTGCCCATCCAATCCGCTGGGAATCAAGGGCTGCGGTGAGGCGGGTGCGATCGGCTCGCCGCCTGCGCTGATCAACGCCATCACCGATGCGATCGGCAACAACAACCTGACGATGCCGGCGACCCCGCAAAAGGTCTGGTCCGCGCTCAACGCCGTCAATTGAGGGAGGAGCAGATATGTACGCGACCAATTACCATCGCCCATCCTCGATTCAGGATGCCGTCAGGATGAAATCGGCGGATGACAGCAAGTACCTCGCCGGCGGCATGACGCTGATTGCAACAATGAAACAACGGCTGGCGGCACCCAGCGATCTCGTCGATCTCCGCCATATCCCGAGCTTGAAGGGCATTTCCGTTGACGGAACATCGATCCGGATCGGTGCTGCGACGACGCATTACGACGTCGCCTCGTCGACAGAGTTGAAGGCCGCCTGTCCGGCGATCTGCGACCTCGCGCACGGGATCGGCGATCCGCATGTCCGGCATATGGGCACGATCGGCGGCTCCGTTGCCAACAACGACCCGGCGGCGGACTATCCGGCCGCCCTTCTTGCGCTCGATGCGGTCATCGTCACCGACGCCCGCGAGATCAAGGCCGGGGACTTCTTCACCGGCCTGTTCGAAACGGCTCTGCAGGACGCGGAGATGATCGTCGCGATCACCTTCGATGCTCCGGCAAAGGCCGCCTATGTCAAGTTCCGCAATCCGGCGTCGCGTTATGCAATGACGGGCGTCTTCGTCGCTCGCCGTGACAATGGTGATGTGCGGGTGGCGGTGACCGGCGCGGGCGGAAATGGCGTCTTCCGCCATGCCGGTATGGAGGCGGCCCTTGCCCTCAACTGGTCGCCGGATGCGCTCGCCGGCATTTCAGTCGATCCGTCGGATCTGATGTCGGATATCCATGCCAGCGCTGAGTATCGCGCCAATCTGGTGAAAGTCATGGCCAAACGCGCGGTTGCCGCCGCGTGAGGGATTACGGCTGATTTTCTTGAAACAGAATATAGGGACGGGATGGGCCGTCCCTTTTCTTGTGACTTGACTCAATCTGCTCTGAATGGAATGAAATTCGAGACGGATAGTTTGGAACTGTTCAAAATTAGGGGCCTTTTGCCGCACTTGGCCGCCGTGACCTTCTTCAGGGTTGACGCCGGACCGCTTTCGCTCAAAAAGACGGCAAGGTTCTGGAGACAATGATGGATTTCGAGAGTTTCTTCAAAGGCGAACTGGACGGCCTGCATCAGGAAGGTCGCTACCGTGTGTTCGCCGATCTGGAGCGCCAGCGCGGACAATTCCCCAAGGCGACCCGCTACAATGCTGCCGGCGAAAAGCAGGACGTCACCGTCTGGTGTTCCAACGACTATCTCGGCATGGGCCAGCATCCCAAGGTCACCGAGGCGATGAAACTCGCCATCGACCAGTGTGGCGCGGGTGCGGGAGGCACCCGGAATATCTCGGGCACCAACCACTACCACGTTCTTCTCGAGCGCGAGCTTGCCGATCTGCACGGCAAGGAATCGGCGCTGCTGTTCACCTCCGGCTATGTGTCCAACTGGGCAGCGCTCGGAACGCTCTGTTCGAAGATCCCCGGCGTGATCGTCTTTTCGGACGCGGGGAACCACGCATCGATGATCGAAGGCATCCGCCACTCCAAGTGCGAGCGGGTGATCTTCAAGCACAATTCCGTTACCGACCTCGAAGCCAAGCTGGCTGCCGCCGACCCGCGTGCGCCCAAAATCATTGCCTTCGAATCGGTCTACTCGATGGACGGCGATATTTCGCCGATCAAGGAGATCTGCGATCTCGCCGACAAGTACGGCGCGATGACCTATCTCGATGAAGTCCATGCCGTTGGCATGTACGGCCCGCGCGGCGGCGGCATCGCGGAGCGCGAAGGCCTGATGCATCGGCTGACGGTGATCGAAGGCACGCTCGGCAAGGCTTTTGGCGTGATGGGCGGCTACATTGCAGCCTCCGCCGCGCTGTGCGATTTCATTCGCTCTTTCGCCTCCGGCTTCATCTTCACGACCGCGCTGCCGCCGGCGCTTGCTGCCGGTGCCGTTGCCTCGATCCGCCATCTCAAGGAAAGCCAGGTCGAACGTTTCGCCCATCAGGAACGGGTCCGCCGGCTGCGCAACCTGCTCGACAAGAACGGCATTCCGCACCTCAACAATCCGAGCCATATCGTGCCGGTGATCGTCGGCGATGCGTCCAAGTGCAAGTGGATCTCCGATCTTCTGCTCGACAATTGCGGCGTCTACGTTCAGCCGATCAATTATCCGACGGTGCCGAAGAAGACCGAGCGTCTGCGCATCACGCCGACGCCGCTGCATTCTGATGCGGATATCGACCATCTGGTCGGCGCGCTGCACCAGCTCTGGTCGCGCTGCGCTCTGGCACGAGCTGTCGCCTGATCGACTGCCTGAAAGTTTGAAAATCGAATGCGGATGGTCGAAAGGCGGTCCGCATTTTTGATTCGGCAGGTTCAAGCGGCTGCGGCGTTGCGCTCGACGAGTGTCTTTGCGATGCGGCGGGCTTCCTGGTCTGCAAGAAAGACGTCGTCCATCGTTTCCGCTGCGGGCAACGCACTCTGTGCTTCCATCACTGCTTCGGTGATTTCGGCCATCTGCAGGAAGCCGACGTGTCCGGCGATGAAGGCCTCGAGGGCCACTTCCTTGGCAGCATTCAGGACCGCACCCTGCACGCCGCCGCGTTCCATCGCCACCCTGGCAAGGCGCAGGGCCGGAAACCGCTCCTCGTCCGGAGCCTCGAAATCGAGCCGTGACAGCTTGGCGAAATCAAGCCGCTGGACATCGAGCGCCGGCCGCGCCGGATAGGACAGCGCATAGCCGATGGCGGTACGCATATCCGGGCAACCGAGCTGCGCCAGCACCGAGCCGTCGCTGTAGCCGACCATGGAATGAACAATCGACTGCGGATGAACGATGACCTCGATCTGATCCGGCCTGACGTTGAACAGGTGCATGGCCTCGATCATTTCGAGCGCCTTGTTGAACATAGAGGCGCTGTCGATCGAGATCTTCAGGCCCATCGACCAGTTGGGATGGGCGCGAGCCGTCGCGGCGGTGACGTCGCGCATTTCTGTTAGTGTCGCGTTACGGAATGGGCCGCCGGATGCAGTCAGGATGATGCGCTCGACGGCATGGCGCTGGTTTTCCTCGAGAACTTGGCAGATCGCATTGTGCTCGCTGTCAACAGGCAGCAGCTTGCCGCCGCCTGCTTGGACGGCACGGACGAAGAGTTCGCCGGCCGAGACCAGGCATTCCTTGTTGGCGAGCGCGATATCCGCCCCGCGCCGGGCGGCGGCGAGCGTCGGGGCAAGCCCGGCGGTGCCGACGATGGCAGCCATGACCCAGCCTGCATTGCGCTCGGCTGCTTCGATCAGGCCGCTGCGGCCGGCGGCAGCCTCGATGCCTGTGCCTGCCAAGGCCGTCTTCAGATTTTCATACTGGCCTTCGTCGGCGGTGACGGCGAGTTCGGCGCCGGTGGCCTTCGCCTGTCCGGCCAGCAGCTCGATGTTGCCGTTGCCGGTCAGGGCCGCGATCTCGAAAGCGTCTCGCCCACCGAGTTGGCGGATGACGTCGAGGGTGTTGGTGCCGATCGAGCCCGTCGAGCCCAGAATGGTCAATCGGCGTTTTTCAGGTGCGCCCATAGCCAAGTCCCGTTGTTTTTCTTGTTTCACGCTAGGCTCTACAGGTGAATGCAGGCGCCAACAAGGGTAGTCTCCGTCGCGGAAGTGGCGATATGGTCGCGGTCGGGGCGATTCGCTGCAGCAGGCGGCGGTATTTTTCGAAGGAAGGATCCTCCATGTTGAAACTGGCCATGCTTCTTTCCTGCTCCTGCGTGCTGATCGACGCCGGTTCCGTATCCAGCATCGCCGCCGAAAATGTTCCGGCCGAACTCGTCGGCACCTGGCTGGCGGAGGATATCGGCGGCGGCGGGGTCATCGATTTTCTGCAGACGACGCTCGAAATCAACGATGACGGCACCTATTCGGGCTTTGCCGGCTGCAACAGCTATACCGGTACGTTCGGCCTGGAGGGCACTGCAATCACTTTTGGTCCTGCCGGTTCCACCCGCAAGATGTGTCCGCCGGCCATCATGGATCAGGAGACGAAGTTCTTCGAGGCTTTGAAGAGCGGACTGTCCTGGAAGATCGAGGACACCAAGCTGGTGCTTGCGAAGCCTGATTCGAGCCTTGCCGTGCGACTCGCTGCGCATACGGTCTCGGCGGAACTGATCCTCAACATTCCCGGCGCGCAAACGGTGGACAGGCAGACGGCCGCTTTTGATTGCGGCGGCAAGGCGGTTGCGGTCGAATATATCAATGCAGGTCCGGTGTCGCTGGTGACGCTTGCCATCGGCGAAGAGTTCATCGTCGCGTCGAACGTGATTTCCGGATCGGGGGCGAAATATATGGGTGGGCAATATGTCTGGTGGACGAAGGGCAACGAAGCGACGCTTTTCGATACCATGAAGGGCGAGGACGACCCGGGCGTCGCCTGCGCGAAAACCAACTGATGCAGTTCCGCCGGCCAGAGGCCGGCGGCTTTGTGCTCTGCAGTCTGAGTGCCTCCAAACTCCGTTGGCCTAGCCGCGGGCCACCAGTTTTGCCGGTTCCTGTGACAGGTGGCGATAGCCGGCGCCGGGATGCGGCGCGGCGAGGCGCGGACCACCGCCGAACAGCTTTTCACGCAGCGTGCCCTTCGCATAATCCGTCTTGTAGACGCCGCGTTTCTGCAATTCCGGCACCAGGAGATCGACTGCGTCCTCGAAACTCTCCGGCGTCACCGCGTAAGCGAGATTGAACCCGTCGACATCGGTATCCTCGACCCATTCCTGCAACAGGTCGGCGACCGTTGACGGCGAGCCGACGAAGACCGGGCCGAAGCCGCCGATACCGACCCAGTCGGCCATTTCCCGCACCGTCCAGACCTTGTCCGGATCGATTGTGGTGAAGGTTTCGACGGCGGATTGCACGGCGTTGGTATAGCGGTGGCGCAGCGGTTCGTCGGGCGTGAACTGGCCGAAATCGATGCCGGTCCAGCCGGAGATCAGTGTCTGCGCGCCCTCGTAGGAGACGTACTTGCGGTAGTCGTCAAATTTCCGCTTCGCCTCAGCATCAGTCTCGCCGAGAATGACTGTCTGCAGGTTGAAGGCCAGGATCGAGCGGGGATCGCGGCCAGCTTTTTCGGCCGCCTCCCGGACATTGGCGACGTAACGCTTCAGCACAGGTTTCGAGGGGGCGGCGACGAAAATGCATTCGGCATGGGCGCCGGCGAAATCCTTGCCGCGGCTTGAGGCGCCGGCCTGATAGAGCACCGGTGTCCGCTGCGGCGAAGGTTCGCTTAGGTGAATGCCGGGAACGGTGAAGTGCTTGCCGGCGTGGCGGATCGGATGCACCTTTTCCGGATGGGTGAAGATGCCGCTATCGCGGTCGCGCACGACCGCGTCTTCCTCCCAGCTGCCCTCCCAGAGTTTGTAGCAGACCTCGAGATATTCCTCGGCGAGGTCGTAGCGGTCGTCATGTTTCGTCTGGCTCGCCTGCCCGATATTCTGCGCGCCGCTGTTCAAATAGGACGTGACGATGTTCCAGCCGACGCGGCCCTTGGTCAGGTGATCGAGCGTCGAGATGCGGCGGGCGAAAGTGTAGGGATGTTCGAACGAGAGCGAGGCTGTCAGGCCGAAGCCCAGATGTTCGGTGACATAGGCCATGGTCGGCACCAGTTGCAGCGGATCGTTGACCGGCACCTGGGCGGAATGGCGGAGCGCCGCATCGACATTGCCGTTCAGCACGTCGTAGACCCCCAGCACGTCGGCGATGAACAGGCCGTCGAACTTGCCGCGCTCCAGTGTCTTTGCCAGATGCACCCAGTAATCGAGATCCTTGTATTTCCACGACTGGTCGCGCGGATGCCGCCAGAGGCCCGGCGACTGGTGTCCAACGCAGTTCATGTCGAAGGCGTTTAACCTGATTTCGCGGCTCATGTCTCAATTCCTTGTCTTGGTATCAGGCCGTGGCCTTGCGCCTGTTGATGAAGCTCAGGGCCAGCACGGCAAAGATCAGCAGGCCGGTGCCGACCTGCTGCCAGTAAAAATTCAGGCCGGTCAGAAGCAGGCCGTTGGCGACGATGCCGAGCAGCAGCACGCCAAGCACGGTACCGGGAATGTTCGGGCGGCCTAGCCGGGAGAGCGTCGTGCCGATGAAGGTGGCGCCGATCGCATTAAGCAGGAAGGCGTTGCCGGAGGAGGGAATGTAGACCGTCACCGTTGCCGACAGGATCAGTCCGGCAACGGCGGCGATCAGACCCACGAGAATGAAGGCGACTGCGACATGGGCCCGAGCAGCGATGCCGGAATAGCGCACGACGCTCGGCTGGATGCCTATTGCGAGAGCGACGCGGCCGAAGCGGGCACGGGTGAGGATCAGTGTGGCGCCGGCGATGATTGCCGCGGCGATGAGGAGCGGAACGGGAATACCGGCGATCGCACCGCGACCGATAAAGCGGAAGGCTTCCGGTACGCCTGACGGCGGCAGGTAAACCGGGTTCCCGCCATTGGTCAGGAGCTGCTGGATGCTGCGGCCGATGAACAGCGTGCCGAGCGTGGCGAGAAACGGCGAAATGCCGATGCCGGAAATCAGGATGGCGTTGAACGCGCCGACGGCTGCTCCCGCACCCAACCCGGCCAAAGCCGCGACTGCGACGGGCTGGCCCGAAAGCACAAGCGAGACGAAAGCAAAGCTCGCAAAATCCACCGCTGTTCCCACCGAAAGATCGATACCACCAACCGAGACCGCGAAGGTCATGGCGATGGCGACGATGGCGAGCAGGGTGAAGTTGTTGACGAGGATGCTCTGGAGGTTGGCGAGGGTGAGGAATGTTGGCGTCGCGAAGGAGAACGCGGCAAACACAGCGACGAGCGCCAGCACCAGCGCGTTGTTGACGATTACGCCGATGATGGCACGGGGCGGGCTGGATGCCTCGATTGGGGAGGTCTGCAGGGTCATGGTTCAGGCCTCCTGCCTGCGCAGCAACGTCGTTGCAGAAACGACGAGCAGGATGAGCAGTCCCTGGACGCCACTTACCAGTACGCTCGAAATGTTCAGAAGCTGGAAGCCGTTGACGAGGAAGCCGACGAACAGGGTGGACAGAAGCGTACCGATAATCGTCGGCACCAGCCGCCGCGAGAAGACGGAACCAAGCAGTGCAGTGACCACGACCGGCAGCAGCATTTCGCCGGAGCCGGTGGTGCTGCCGCTGAGATTGGAGACGGACAGGATGCCGGCAAAACCGCCGCAGAGGCCGCTTGCGATGAAGGCACCTGCGACCAGCCGGCGGACGGGCAGACCGGCCGCGCGTGCGGCATCGGGAAATTCGCCGACGGCGTAGAGCCGAAGCCCGGTCGGCGTGTATTGCACGATCGCTGCAGCGATCAGCGTGAAGACGAGCAGCACATAGGCAAGCGCTGGAATGCCAAGAGGGCTGGATGACGACAGAGCCGTGAGCAGCGGCGTCGAGGCCGGAATGACGGTGTTCTGCGTCAGGACCAGTTCGAGGCCTGCGACGATGTTCATCACGGCAAGCGTTGCCAAGAGCGGCACGATACCGGCGCCGACGACGGCAATGGCGTTGACCACGCCGATCAGGCCGCCGGTGAGGAGAGCGGCTGCGACCGCCGTCGCATCGCCGTAGCCGAGTTGCGCGATCGTCGCGTAGACGGCGGCGCTGAGACCCATATTGGCAGCAAGCGACAGGTCGATGCCGCCGGTGACGACGTTGGAGCCGCCGGCGATCAGCACGATGGTCAGGCCGATGGCGAGCACGCCCGAAATGGCCGACTGACCAAGCACGTTGCCGATATTGCCGACGCTGAGAAAGTAGGGCGCGGTCAGCGAAAAGACGATGAGGATCGCCACAAAGGCAATCAGCGATCCTGCCCGCAGCACCGTTGCCGCAAGGTTTCCGCCTTTGGCCGAACGAAAAACGGATTCGTCCGGTTCGAAGCGAATGACGGGGGCGAGCTGGATATCAACCGACATGGCGGAGCGTCTCCGAAGATCCGGTGGATGCGGCAAGTACCTCGTCCGGCGAGGTCTGCGACGAGACGATTTCGCGCACGATACTGCCGCGGAAGAGGACGAGGATGCGATCGGTGATGCCGATCAGTTCGGCCAAGTCGGACGAGAGCACGATGATGCCGGCGCCGCGGGCGGCGAGGTCGCCGATCAGGTTGTAGATCTCGACCTTCGAGCCGATATCGACACCGACGGTCGGCTCGTCGAGCAAGTAGACCTCGGAGTGGCGACTGAGCCATTTGGCGATCGCCACCTTCTGCTGGTTGCCGCCCGAGAGCGTTCGCACAAGGGCGTTCCGTCCCGATGTCTTGACCTCAAGACGGCGGATCAGCTCGTCCGCCTCGTGCCGTTCGCTTTTGAAATCAAGGAAACCAAGGCGGGTGAAGCGCTTCAGCGACGACAGCGTGATGTTCTCGGTGACGCTGAGATCAAGCGCCACGCCGTTGCCGCGCCGGTCTTCGGGCACAAGCGCGAGGTGTTGGTCGACGGCCTGCGACGGGTTGACCGAGCGGACCGGCTTGCCGTCGATCGCGATCTGTCCGGAGGTTGCGGTTTCCAGGCCGAACAGCGTGCGGATGAGGTCCTTGGCGCCGGAGCCGAGAAGACCCGTGAGGCCGAGCACCTCGCCGCGCCGCAGCGTCAGGGAGATATCGTGGTATTTGCCGCGCGACGACAGGCGGTCGACGGTCAGGATATCCTTACCGGGCGTGACGCTTCGTTTGGGAAACATCTCGGCGATATCGCGCGCCACCATCAGCCGGGCGATGGCCGCCGCCGAGGTTTCGCCAAGGGGCAGGGTTGCGACGTCCTCGCCATTGCGCAGCACCGTGACGTGGTCGCAGAGCTCCTCGATCTCGTTGAGATAATGCGAGATGTAGATGATCGTCACGCCTTCGTCGCGCAGGCGGCGGATCAACCGGAAGAGGATATCCGCCTCGCGGCGCACAAGGGCTGCGGTCGGCTCGTCGAAAACGAGAACCTTCGGCTGGTCGAGTAGGGCGCGGGTGATCTGGACGATCTGTTTCTCCGCGGTTGAAAGCTCGCTGATCAGGGCGCTGTTGGGCAGCCTGATGCCAAAATAGTCACCGAGGATTTCGCCGGCGCGGCGCTGCATCAGCCGCCGGTCGAGAAAGGGCGTGCCGGCGATGCGGGGCTCGCGCCCAAGGAACAGCGCTTCGCCGACCGTGAAGGTCGGCACGAGTAGGCGGTCCTGGTGGATGAAATGGATGCCGAGTTCCTCGACCCGGTGCGGGGTGAGCTTTTCATAGACTTGCCCGTCGATCTCGATGCGACCTTCGTCGGGCTGGTGAAGTCCGGCGAGCAGCTTGATCAGCGTCGATTTGCCGGCGCCGTTCTGGCCGACGAGGCCATGAACCGTGCCGCGCCGGACACGCAACGAAGCGCCTGATAGCGCCTGCGCCCCATAGAAACGCTTGACGATGTTTACGAGATGAATGGCGTCGCCGCTTCTGTGTACGGCTGGTGAAGCTGCGCTCATGGAAAGTCCGTCCCGCTGATCGACCTGGTCAAAGCGGCGATCCGGAGCGTATCCGGATCACCGGAAGGCGTGGAAGGTCAGCCGATGCCGAGCTTCTTGCTGACCTCGTTGACGTTCGCCTTGTTGGCGATCAATGCCGGCACATAGGTCTCGCGCGGCAGGGTCTGGCCGGCGAGCAGGCGGGCGACGTTCTGGATCGCCGTGCGGCCGATTTCCGCCGGCTGCTGCGCCACGTCGGCGCCGGCCGGCGAGTTCGGATCGGCAACGAGCTGCAGCACTTCCGGGCTGCCATCGACGCCATAGGTGCGGATCTCATTGCGCCCGGCGGCGGCCACTGCCTGCGTCGCGCCGAGCTGGGGAATATCCCAGGCCGACCAGATCGCCTTGATCGAGCCCTTCTCCGGATATTTGTTGAGCAGCGCCGTGATCTGCGTGAAGGCGTCCTGCACCGTGTTCGGAATGACGTCGCGCAGCTCCGGCTCGAGGATTTTCACTTTCGGGAAGTATTTGATGACGTTGACGAGCTGGTCGTAGCGGATGGCGCAGGGCGTGACGCCGTAGAAGCCGTTGAAGACAACGATATTGCCTTCGCCGCCGATGTCGGAAACGAGTTGCAGAGCCAGGTCCTTGCCGATGCCCCAATTGTCGGAGGTGGTGTTGTTGATCGAATTGGTCGAGCCGACATCGACCGTCAGCACCGGAATGCCGGCGTCGCGCGCCTTCTTCAGCCAGGGATCGATGACGCTGAGCGTACCGAGGATCTGGACGATCGCATCCGGCTTCTGGGCGATCAGCGTCTGAAGCTGCGAAACGAGCTTGCCGTCGTTGCGGCCGGCATCGACCGCGATCGGCTCGCCGCCCAGGCGCTTCACTTCCTCGATCTGGGCATTGTAGGCCTGAAGATCGAAGAAATGATCGGTGCCCGTAGCGCTGATGGCGATGCGCTTGCCCTTCAGCGAGAGCCCATCTTCCGCCGCTGCCGTCCGGCTGCCGAGGAGGCTCGCTCCGGCGAGTGCTGCGCCTGCTACGGCCGAAAATTTCAAGAGATCACGGCGTCCGACGCCCTGTCCGGCTTTTTCCTGTGTCATGGCTTGTCCCTGATTAAATAATTTCTATAGAATATGTGTATTGTTGGAATTGCCGAGGAAGGAATTTCCAAAGATGGGGCGACGCCGGGAAAACTTGGCAGGCAAATCTGCCGAGGGATGCGAAATTTCCGGCGAAACAGGCAGCGTCACGGGGAGGTGCTGCGCCCGAACCCGTAGGTCAGCGCCAACGCCCCGACCAGCACGGCGCCCTTGACGAAATCCTGGGTGTAGTAGGGTGCGTTGAGCATGGTGAGGCCGTTGAGCAGCACACCGACGAAAACGGCGCCGACGATGGTGCCGAGCACGTTCGGCCGGCGGCGCCCAAGCACCGCAAAGCCGATCAACGCTGCGGCCACGGCGTCCATCAAAAGCGAGCCGCCGGAAGAAACATCGCCGCGGCCGACGCGGGCGGCGATGACGATACCGCCGAGAGATGCAAGCGTGCCGGAGATCACATAGGCGAGTGTCTTCAGACGGGCTGTCGATGCACCGGCGAGGCGCGTTGCCAGTTCGTTGCCGCCGGTGGCAAAGAGCAGGCGGCCGATGCGGGTGCGCTCGGTGAGAACGAACAGGACGATGGCGACGAGGACCATCAGCACGACCGAGACAGGAACGATGCCGAACAGGCTGGCGCGACCAATTAGCAGGAATGCGGGGTCGTAGGCGCCGGTGGCGGTGGTTCCATCTGGCAGGATCAGCCCGGCGGAAATGGAGCGGCCGGCGGTCGGGATCAACTGTAGGCCGGAGAGGAGGAACATCATCGACAGTGTTGCGAGAAGATCCGGGACCTTGAGCCGGACGATGAGGAAAGCATTGATGAGGCCGACAAGCGCACCGAAGGCGAGCACCAGCGGCACGGTCGCAACGGCACCGAGCCCCCAGACGATCATCGCATAGCTGGCGGCCATGACGCTCGAAGCGGCGATCGCGCCGATCGAAAGATCGAAGCCGCCGACGGCGAGCGTGACGGTCACGCCGGCGCCGAGGATCGCGACGACGGCGACCGCCTGCAGGATGCTCATTAGGTTGCCGATATTGGCAAAGGCTGGCTCGGCGGCGGTGAAGCCCAGGAGAAGGGCTGCAAGAAGGATGAAGACGGCTCCGGATCTGAGCGCGGCACTGAGGCTGGCGAGCCAGTCGTTGGCGCCATGGCCTGATTTCGTAATCCGGGGTGCCGGAGACGAGGTTTCGTCGTTGATCGAGGTCATGCGGGGATTCCCTGGGGGAGAGCCGAAGGCACGCGATGTGGCGCGGCGGCGAGGCTGTGGTGGTCGATGACGAGAATGCGGTCGGCGACCTCGTAGGCTTCCTCGGGGTCGGAGGTGGCGATCAGCGTGGCGCGATCGGTTCGGCTGCGGATCGCCCGGGTGATGTCGTGGCGGGCGCCGACATCGACGCCCTGGAAGGGTTCGTCGAGCAGGAGAAGGCGGCTCGGCTCGGCTTCCCAGCGGGCAAGAACGGCCTTCTGCTGGTTGCCGCCGGAGAGCGACGCGATCGGCGCTTGCGGTCCGGATGCCTTGATGCGCAGGCGGGCAATCGCCTTTTTCGCCTCGCGTTGTTCGCTGCCGCCAAACAGGAGGCCATGCGGATACCATTTGGCGAGATGCGGCAGGCTGATGGTGGCGGCGAGCGAACTGCCCGGCCAGTTGGCAGGCATCAGCGACGAGCGGTGCCGGTCTTCCGCCGCCATGGCGACACCGGCGGCAATCGCGTTAGCCGGTGTTTGCGGATGATGCGGATGGCCGTCGAGAAACATTTCGCCAACAGACAGGTGCCCTGCACCAAAGATCGCCGACAGGAGGCGGCTCTTGCCGGCACCGAGCACGCCGGTGATCGCCACCACTTCGCCCGCATGCACGGCAAGATCGAAAGCGGTGGAATCCGGCAACAGGCGTGCGCCGCGCATCTCGAAGACCGGGGCGCCGCCGGCAATGCGGATGTCGGGCCGCGCCGAGTGCAGCTTGCGGCCGATCATCGTTTCGATGGCGGCGGAAAAGTCGATGGGGCGCTGGAATGCACCTGCAACCGTGCCGCCGCGCATGACCAGCGCGCGGTCGGCAATCGCTTCGAGATCGGCGGTGCGATGGGAGATGTAGAGAATGGCAAGCCCGCCATCGCGCAGGCGTTTCAGAATATCGAAGAGGCGGCGGCTCTCTGCAATCGAGAGGCTTGCGGTCGGCTCGTCGAGGATCAGCAGGTCCGCCTTGTTGGCGAGTGCGCGGGCAATCGCCACCAGTTGCCGGTCGGCAGCCGCAAGATCGGCAAAGTCCCGATCGAGCGGCAGATCGAAGCCGGCGGTGTCGAGGATCGCCTGCGCCTGGCGCCGGATACTGGCGCGGGAGACGAAGAAAGGCCGGCCCCGCTCGGCGAAGCGTGAGAGCAACAACGTATCGGCGACGGTGAGACCGGGAGCGCCGACGAGATCGGTCGATTGATGGACGGTGACGACCCCGGCCGTTGCGGCCTCGGCGGGCGTGCGAGGCGCATAGGGCTGCTGTTTCAGGGTGATCGTGCCGCTATCGGCGGGCATCACGCCGGAGAGGATTTTCACCAGCGTCGATTTGCCAGCACCGTTTGCCCCCATCAGGGCGACGATCTCGCCAGAACTGATCGTCAGCGTCGCGCTGGCAAGCGCGCGCGTGGGTCCAAAGCTGCGGCTGAGCGCTTCGACATGTAGCAGCGGCATGAGTCGATCCAATATCCTTATTATCTATATAATTTGTCATATATTGCGGACTGGCGACAGGCACTGAGAGAGAACAGCTTTGCGAAGTACCGGCAGCGCGCACAATTTCTTTGCGGATGGCAGGGGCCGAGCGGAATGTTCGAGCCGGGCGTCTACTGCGGGCGAGGTCAGCTCGCTTCGGCAAAACTTTCCGGCACGGTGCGGTTCCGGCGAAACAGGAATCTCTTCAATCCGCGAAAATGGCATGAATTAATCTATTAAATTTATGGATTACATATCTAATAAATGCTCGCGTTCCACAGGAGGGCTGGCAGCCTGCCGGGTGACGCGCCCGATTCTCATCAGCCGATTGTCCTTCGAAGGAACGCGCCCATGAAAACCCTTCTCCGCCTGGCGGCAACCGCCGCTCTCATGCCTCTTCTCTTCGTCTCTGCCGCTAGGGCCGATGGCATCGCCGGGGCTCCGGCGCCCTTCGACAAGGGTGGCGTCAAGCTGGCGCTGGTCAGCTACATTTCCGCAGGCGATTTCTTCCAGGCCTATCAGGCAGGTGCCGAGGCGCAGGCAAAGGCGCTCGGCATCGATCTGCGCGTCTTTCCCGGCCGCCAAGATGCTGCCGAGCAGCGCGAGCAGATCCTGCAGGCGATCAATCTCGGCGTCGAAGGCATCGTCATCGATCATGGGGTTCCCGAATCCCTCGGCGATGTCGTACAGCAGGCGCTCGACAAGGGCATCAAGGTCGTCGCCTTCGACGTTAATCTCAACAATCCGAAAGTGCCGGTGGTCGGGCAGAGCGACCACGCGCTTGCGAAACAGGCGCTCGATCAGGCGGTCAAGGACAACGGCACCAGCTTCAATGCCGGATACGTCTATGTCGCCGGCTTTGCGCCGCTCGATCGCCGCAATGAGGTTTGGGATAAGTTCAAGGCCGAGAACAAGGGCGTCGTCGAGAAGGCGCGCTTCGGCAATGTCAGCGATACGACCGCGACCAGCACGGCCGACCAGGCGAAGGCTGTGTTCCGGGCCAATCCCGACATCACCGTCGTTTTCGCGCCCTATGACGAATTTGCCCGCGGCGTGAAGCTGGCAGCGGCCGATCTCGGCATCTCCGACAAGCTCAAGATCTATTCGGCCGACGTTTCGACTGCCGATATTCAGGAGATCATCGAGGAGGGAAGCCCTTGGGTGGCAACCGTCGCAACCAACCCCGCTGTGGTCGGTGCCGTCTCGATCCGGGCCGCGGCCCTTGAGATCGCTGGGGAAGATGTTCCGCGCGAGATCACCGTCGAGCCGACGCTGCTGACACAGAAGAGCCTGCGCGAGGCCGGCGTCAAGTCGATCGAGGAACTGGCGGCCAAGATCCCGGCCTTCAGCGCCAGCGATGCGGCAACGGCCAGCTGGATCCCGGCCAAGCTGTTCTGACCAGTCGCATTGTAATGGCGGAGCCGCCTGCGGTTCCGCCGGCATCCTCTTTCATAAATCGGAGTGTTTCCCATGAGCCAATCCAACGTCGTCTATGCAGCCGGTCTCGGCGTGACGCGCGATAGCCTGTTTGCCAGTGCCGCCGAAATCTCCGCAGACCTGTCGCGGCACGCGGCAGAACTCGATCGGGAAGGCCGCCCGCCGATTGGCGAGATCGTCAAGTTGAAGAGGGCCGGGCTGCTCAATGCGCTGCATCCGCGTGAGATCGGTGGCGGCGGTCTCGATTGGGTCGATGGGCTGAAGCTGGTACGCATTCTGGCCCGCGGCGAAAGCTCGATCGGTCAGCTCCTCGGCTACCACTATGTCAACAGCCAGTTTATCTACTGGTCCTTCGCCGACCAAGCCCGCGCACGGGTGCTGGGCGTCGAAACCGTGGCGCAAAACCTCTACTGGGGTGCCGCGGTCAATCCGCGTGATCCAGGCCTCACCCTGACGCGCCGGGGCAGCGGTTATGCGCTCAACGGCCGCAAATCCTTCTCAACCGCCGCGCGGGTGTCCGACTATATCAACGCCAATGCCACGTTCGACGGCAAAGTAGCCAGTTTCGCCGTGCCGACCGATCGCCCCGGCTATGTCGCCAATGACGATTGGGACAATATCGGCCAGCGGCTCTCCGATTCAGGTAGCGTCGAATTTCATGATTTCCCTGTCTACGAGGAAGACTTTATCGCACCGCCGGCCGACGAGAATGAACCGCCGCCGGTGCTTTCAACCTTCAACACGCCGCTCGTTCAGCTGGTCTTCGTCAACTTCTATCTCGGCGCGGCCGAAGGGGCGCTTGCCGCCGCCGTGGACTACGTCCGCACCACGACACGGCCCTGGATCACCTCCGGCGTCGAGAAGGCGTCGGACGACCCGTATATCCTCGAACGGGTCGGCGAATTCACGGCGGCGCTGAAAGCCTCCGCGGCTCTTGCCGATAGCGCTGCCCTGGCGGTGCAAACAGCCCTGGCGAAGGGGCAGGATGTGACAGCTCGCGAACGCGGAGAAGCTGCGGCGGAGGCCTATGCGGCCAAGGTCCATGCGACCCATGTGGCGCTCGACATCACGTCGCGCGTCTTCGAACTGACCGGCGCCCGTTCGACGGCGGAAAAATACCGCTTCGATCGCTTCTGGCGCAACGTCCGCACCCACACGCTGCACGATCCGGTGTTCTACAAGGCCAAGGAAGTCGGCGAGTTCGCGCTCAACGACAGGATCCCGGTGGTGAGTTTGTACAGCTGATCGAGAGGGTTGAACGGAATCCCAATTCGCTGTCAGCGCGATGGGGGATGCTGCCTAGCCGAAGGGCTAAACATCATTTTCATGTTTAGCGTTGCCTTAATTAACAAAGGGCGCAAAATGCGCGCTGCCAGTGCTCTTGGTGAGCACCGCCTCAGAACAAGGGGGAGTATCGTGACACTTGCAATCAATGATCTCGCACCGGATTTCGCGGTCGAAACCACCGAGGGCGGCATTCGCTTTCATGACTGGCTCGGCGATTCCTGGGCTGTGCTTTTCTCGCACCCGAAAGATTTTACGCCGGTATGCACCACCGAACTGGGATACATGGCCCGGATCAAACCAGAATTCGACAAGCGTGGCGTGAAAATCATCGGCCTGTCCGTCGATCCGCTTGATCGCCATTCCGGTTGGGTGAAGGACATCGAGGAAACGCAAGGCTTTGCGCCGAACTTCCCGATGATTGCCGACACCGATTACACCGTGTCGAAGCTCTACGGCATGCTGCCGGCTGCGGTGTCGGGCGACCCGACCCAGCGCACCCCGGCCGATAACCAAACCGTGCGCAATGTCTTCGTCATCGGCCCGGACAAGAAGATCAAGCTGATCCTCGTCTATCCGATGACCACCGGCCGCAATTTCGACGAGGTGCTGCGGGTGATCGACTCGCTGCAACTGACCGCCAGGCACAAGGTTGCCACGCCGGTAAACTGGAAGCAGGGCGACGACGTGATCATCGCCGGCTCGGTCACGGACGACGATGCGCGGAAGCAATACCCGCAAGGCTGGCGCGCGCCCAAACCCTATATCCGGATCGTGCCGCAGCCGCAGGGATAACGGCAATGCTCCGGGCCAGCGCAAAAGACGCGCAAAGGAGCGGCCGGTGATCTTCCGTCAGCTCTTTGACAGCGTGTCGGGTACCTATACCTACCTCATTGCCAGCCGGCATGGGGGAGAGGCGCTGATCATCGACCCGGTTCTGGAAAAGGTCGATCGCTACCTGCAGCTGGTGCGAGAACTTGATCTCAGGCTGGTCAAGGCCGTCGATACGCATCTGCATGCCGATCACATCACCGGGCTTGGTGCACTGCGCGACCAGACACACTGCATCACCGTGATGGGCGAGCAGACGCTGGCCGACGTCGTCTCGATGCGCGTGGCGGAAGGTGACCGGGTTGCGATCGAGGGCCTGAGCCTCGATGTGCTCTACACGCCCGGCCATACGGATGATTCCTATTCCTTCCTCATGGGCGGCCGGGTGTTCACCGGCGACACGCTGCTCATTCGCGGCACCGGGCGTACCGACTTCCAGAACGGTGACCCACGCCAGCAGTATGATTCGATCTTCAACAAGCTGCTCAAACTGCCGGACGAGACGCTGGTCTTTCCGGCCCATGATTACAAGGGCGATACCGTTTCGACGATCGGCGAGGAGAAACGGTTCAACCCGCGGCTCAAGGTTCGATCGGTCGATGAATATGTCGACATCATGAACAATCTAAACCTGCCCAATCCGAAGATGATGGATGTGGCCGTACCGGCCAATATCCATGTCGGTCTTCACCAGGAAGAGATCGCGCGCAAAGGCTGGGCGGTTTCGGCGGCAGAGGCATTGGCGCTCAGCGGTCGCCCCGACATCGCGATTATCGACCTGCGCGAGAAGGCGGAGCGCGAAAAGCATGGAGTCATTCCGGGGGCGCTGCACGCACCTTATCCGGAACTGCAGGAAAATATCGGCGCGGGCGGCATGTTGCATGAGCTCGCGGCGGCCACCGGCAAGCGGATTGTCTTCTATTGCGCCTTCGGCGAGCGTTCGGCGATGGCGGTCGAGGCCGCGCAGGAGGCGGGCCTTGCGAGTGCCTGTCACATCGAGGGCGGCATCGACGCCTGGAAGAAGGCGAACGGGCCTGTGGTTCGATAGGCCGGCCTTACAACGCCCCGTTCTTAGGCGGCTTCACACCGTTCAGGTGATAATTCCCGACGACATGCGACTTCCATCTGACCGGGTCGTGCAGCGTATGGGTACGGGCGTTGCGCCAGTGGCGGTCGAGATTGAGGCCGATGCGGGTGGCCGAGGTTCCGGCGAGTTCGAACAGGGTGGTGGAAGCGGCAAGCGCCGCCTCCGTCGTCAGGACTTTTGCTGTTGCGACCGAGAGGGTGGCGTCGATGACATTGGCCTCTGTCGGGTCCATCTGGGCGACATCAACCTTGCGTCCCGCCCGCTCGATGATGGCCGTTGCCGCCTCGATCTTCACGGCGATCTCGCCGACCTTGGCGATGGTCAATGGGTCGTCCGAGGCGCGCTCGACGCCGGCATCCATCCACGGGCGGCTCTGGGTCTTCACGAAATTCACAGTTTCGGCGAAGGCGGCACGCGCAATGCCGAGATCGACGCCAGCATGGATGATCTGGCCGACCGAGCCGATCGTCGTCGGCCGCTCGAAGCCCTTGTGATGAAAGACGATGGCATCGGCATTGACGTAGACATTGTTGAAGACCGTGGTGCCGCTGCCGGTGGTGCGCTGGCCAAAGCCGTCCCAGTCGTCGATGATCTCGACGCCCTCGGTTCCCTTGGCGACGAAGGACATGGTCAGCCGGTCCTCGGGGTCGAGCGCAAAGACGGTGATCCAGTCGGCGAAAAGCACGCCGGTCGAATAGAATTTCCGGCCGTTGACGCGGTAGCCCGGACCTTCGGGAACGATGCGGGTATTGTAGTCGCCGACGGTCTTCGTTCCACGTTCGGAAAGCGCGTTGCCGAAGCGGTCGCCGGCCAGCGCGCGGCCGAAGAAATAGCGCTTCTGTTCCTCGCTGCCATCTACGCGCAAAGCCTCGAGAATGTAGAAATGGTTCTGCGGAATCTGGCCGATCGATGCGTCTGCCTCTGCGAGGATGGCGGTGACTTCGGCCAGCACGGCGTTGGAGACGTCCAGCCCGCCGTATTCAGCCGGGACGGTGATGGCGAGAAGGCCGGATCGGGCCACCGCGTCGAGCTCGTCATAGGGCAGGATGCGATCGGCATCGCGCTCGGCAGCGCGGGCCGCGAAACCTTCGGCAAGCGTGCGGGCGGTTTCGATTGCTTCGAAATCGCTGCGAAGGCGATCGGCCGTCTGCCGGATATGGGGCTGATACTGCAAGAGGGTTTCCATCGCACGCTCCGTTTTTTGCACGGAGTATGGGTGGAAGAAGTCGGGCGGAAAGATAAGATTATAATTTCTATAGATCCGCTAGACTAAGAAAAGTCTTTCCTTATAGCGGGTTTTGCGCCGGATGCAGCACCGTGACCTCCAGGCGCTCGGCAACGATGGTAGCGACGAAGGCCGCATGTTCCGTTACCTGCGGCAGGCCCATGAGTTCGCCGAAGGTGCCGCGTGCCAAGGGACCGGCGATCAACAGCGATGGCGTTACACCGGCCCCGGAGCCGATTGCTTCGGAACTACGGGTACAGGAAAGCCCAAGGCCGGTCGGATCGAGTTCGAGATAGCCGCTCTCGGCGAGCTCTGTGAGAAACGGCTGGCTGGCGAGGATGCCGCCATGCCCAGGTCCGGTGGTGACCACGACGGCATCATAGGTTCGCGCAAGCGCCGGACCGCGGCGGAGGCGCAGCGTGCAGTGGATCGCCTCGCCTTCCACGGTGGTTTTTGCGGCCGACCCGGCAAGAACCTCAAGCCGTCCAGCGTCGATAGCCTCATCCAGCGCCGTTTCCACCTGCGGCGCAACGCGAAAGCGGTGGACATCCCAATAGGGGCGCAGGTGCCGGACGATGCGCTGCCGTTCTGCGAGCGGCAGAATCTGCCAGATCGACTGCCCTTGCGCTCGCACCTGGTCGATGACGCCATGCCACGTGAAGCCGGCGGCGGTTGCTTCGCGAATGGCGCGGCGGATATTGCGCACAAGCGCTCGCGCAGTGAAGGCAGGGTTTGTCAGGAAGTCGCCGGCAGGGTCCTGCGGGACAGGCGCGTGGCCGCGAGACCGCAGGCCCCGGCGCGAGATTGCCGTGATCGTGCCGGTATGTCCCTTGAGCGCAAGGGAAGCGATGACATCGGCAGACGTCAGGCCGTTGCCGACAACCAGCACCCGGTCCGAAGGGCGGATGGCATCAAGGGCGCCGGGCCTGGTCGGGTCCGGCACGAAGCGGGGATGATCTTTCAGAAGTGTTTGAAGCCCGCCCGGAGCCACCGGCGGCGGATGGCTTGTGGCGATGACGACGATATCCGCTCTGGTCTTCGTGCCGGCATCGTCGACGAGACACCACGTCTGCTCATCGCGCAGCAGATGTGCGATGGCGCAGCGGCGGTGCTGGACAGTGCCGGCGGTCACCAGCGGCTGAAGCATGGCGTTGATATAATCGCCGAACACGCTGCGTCGCGGAAAGAGATTGCCGTCCGGCCGAAGCGCGTCGACGTCGCCCAAGAGTGCCGCATTGTCATCGATCCAGCGCAGGAAATGATCGGGCTCATCGAGCATGAGGCTCATGCGCGCGGCGGGCACGTTGATGCGATGCGCGGGCTCGACCGTATCATAGGCGAGCCCCCTTCCAAGACCGTCGCGCGGCTCGAAGACGATGATCTGCGCGGCCGGGTCCCGGTTCGCCTGTGCCAGATGAAAAGCTGTTGCGGCGCCCGAGACGCCGCCGCCGATAATGGCGACCACCGGGCGTTTCGCTTGCAGCGCTTTTGATTCGCTGAGGGCTGACAAGGTCATCGGATTCACGATCAATTGGTTCATGACATCTCACCACCGGGTCAGTTCTTATAGTCTATAGTTTTTATCAATATTATTCGGTGGTCAAGCCCATATGTTTTCCGCCCATTTGCGGGGCAAGAGCAAGAGGAGTTTTGACGATATCAGGACAGAGAACTACGGGTCAGTGTTTTTCGTCCAAGGCCCCGAGAACGCGGCGAAGCAGTTCGTCCTCTTCCCACACGCCGTGCCGGTAGAGCGTCAGCACCAGGGCCGCGACCGGGTCGTTTGCGTCGCTGTCGGGGGTTATGTTGCGTGCTATCCTTGCCGCATCGAAGACGCGCTGGCACAGTTCCACGTGATCGGGAAGCATCGGCTCGTTGCGCCATTTCGTCATGCCCCGTCTCCCGTCGTCGATCCGAATTTATGCCTTTGCCCCGGAACAGGATGCAGACCACAGCGAGCGATAAGACTCGCTCGTGGGGCTCCCGCCGTCCAAGGGGAATGGGTGGCGGTCGAATATGGCGGTTTTCTGACAGTTGGGGATTTCTCAGGACGGATGGCGCGGCAGCCTGCTCCTGCGTCTTGTAAAAGACGTCAGGTCGGTTCTGCTGCCACGGCGGGGTCCATCATCGGGACGGAGGCGTTCAGATCGTTCTGCGCATATTTGATCACGAGGATACTGAGAATAGAACCGATAATCACGAAGACAACGGCTCGCATGGTCATCTGCATTTGGTTTTTCCTGTTTTAGCTTCCGTGCAAACGTCCGGATCAACAGGTTGTTCCAATTGCGGGGCCACGGCAGAGTCCACGCATTCGGGTCACGGCCCCTGCAATGCGGCAGCGCCCGTTAATTTGGCGGGGCGAGACGATGCGCAGGAAGACCTAGAACGAAACACTGAGAGCAGCATGCGCAAGCAGGCTGGCGGTCGCCAATGTCAGGCGTACCGGTGTGCCAAGACCGGATCTGTCGACGGCCAGTGCCAGCATCAGGCCAAGGGCTACGATCACCCCGCCGATGCCGATCGTATTGGCGCTGAAGGCCATGGCGGCGGCGGACAGGCTGACGGCGCTGGCAAGCGTGGTTGCGGGCGAGAGGAGGATCGCCTGATCCGTCGTCTGCGAGAAGATTTTGCGGAATCGGCCCCAACTGAAGCCGATGGCAAGACTGAGGGTGAGAGCGGCGAGCAGGGGCATCATATCGCCCGCATTCTGATTTCGGCCGCCTGTTCGTCCGACTGCTGCGCCCTCGTTTCGGCTTTCGACAGCGCTACGGAAAACGCCTGGCCGATGCCGATCAGGATCGGGTTGTCGACACCGATTTCTTCCACGGCTTCCGCAAGGTCGTTCACCGTGCCGATCCAGCGTTTTTCATCGCTGCGCGTGACTGCGCTCATGACGACCGCCGGGGTCTTGGCTGCCATTCCGGCCGCCAGAAGCCGCGCGCGGATTTGTCCTGCAGTGCGTCCGCCCATGTAGAAAATCGTCGTGGTCCGCGGTTCCGCCAGATTTTGCCAATCGAGATGTTCGGGCAGATCGCCGAGGCGCGAGTGGCCGGTGACGAAGCGGACGGCCTGTGCGTGGTCGCGATGCGTCAGCGAGACGCCGAGCCTTGCGGCCATGGCGCTGGCGGAGGTGATGCCGGGCACGATGTCGACCGGAATGCCTTCCTGCTCCAGACAGGCAATCTCTTCCCCGGCGCGGCCGAAGATCATCGGATCGCCGGACTTCAGCCGGACCACGCGCTTTCCTGCCTTGGCGAGAGCGATCATCGTGGCATTGATGTCCTCCTGCTTGCAGCTCGTCCGGCCGCCGCGCTTGCCGACCAGCATGCGCTTCGCCTCGCGACGGGCGAGTTCCAGCACCTCGTCGGAGACGAGATCGTCGAACAGGATGACATCGGCAGCCTGCAGCGCGCGCACCGCCTTAAGCGTCAAAAGCTCCGCATCGCCGGGACCGGCGCCGACCAGCGTTACACGACCGCTGGATGGTTTGGCCTGCGCGACGATCCGTCCGGCATCGGCGAGAAGCTCGGCTTCGGTTTGGGTCTCAGGTGCGGCACCAAACGCACGATCGACGAAACCTTCCCAGAAGGCGCGTCTCGCCGCGCCGGGACTTATCTTTGCGTTGACCTTTTCACGAATAGAATGCGCCAGCTCCGCCCAGGATTTCAGGGCCGGCGGCAAAAGCGTCTCGATGCGCCGGCGGATCGCCTGGGCGAGGATGGGCGCTGCGCCATCGGTGGAAATTGCGACGACGACGGGCGAGCGGTTGACGATCGAGCCGAACTGGAACTGGCAGTATTTCGGATTGTCGATGACATTGACCGGCACGCCGGCCCGGCAGGCCGCATGGAAGAACGCGGCAGCGGCCTCGTCGTTTTCGCAATCGGCAATGGCGATTGCCGCATCTTCGAAGGACGCAGGCGACCATTGCTTCCTGTGATGAAAGAACCGGCCGTCTTGATTGATGAGGTTCGCAAACGTCCCGCTCAACTCTTCCGCATAGACGTGGACTTCCGCGCCGCAGGCCGCCAGCAGTTCCGCTTTCCAGGCTGCCGCATCCGATCCGCCGGCGACGATGGCGCTTTTTCCTTCGAGCGCCCAAAAGACCGGCAATTTGGCGAGCGGCGCCATGTGGGCGGGGCTGGTATTCCGGTCACTCGGCAGCAGCTGCAAGGCATCCATCGATGATCCCCCTGATCTCGGCGCGGCAGGAGCCGCAATTGGTTCCGGCGTTCAATTCCTTGCCGACAGCCTCGACGCTGTGGCAGCCGCCGTGCACGGCGGCGACGATCTGGTTGACGCCGACGCCGAAGCAGGAACAGACGGTGGCACCCGGGTCCATGCGGCCGGCGCCCGGGCGCCCGGCAACGACGGCGAATCGCTTGGCCATTTCGGCATGTTGGACAGTCAGTTGCTCGATTGCCCAATTGCGCGCGACGGCGACCGGCTGGCGGGCGAGGAAGAAGGCGGCAAGCAGGCGAGCGCCGTCGAAGAAGGCAAGGCGCAGGTCGCTGGTCTGGGCGTCGGCGTAGCCGAGCGGCTCGATATGGTCGGGAATGCCGAGATGCGTGCGGCACCACTGCATCCAGTTTTCAGGCGCGGCATCGAATGCTAGTTCCAGACGCCAGCCGCCTTCGGCCTTGGCCATGGCCCAGTAGGCGGCGTCGAGATCCAGTGGCTTGGCGACCGAAACCGCAAAACCATAGCTTGCAACCTTCAACGGCCGGGCAGCGACGGCGACGTTCTTCGAGGCCGGCTGACCGGAGAAGGGGTCGGTGACCGGCGCGACGACGGCGTCGATGCGGGCCTTGGCGGCAAACTGATCGTTCCAGTGCATCGGCACGAAGAGACTGCCGCGGGCCTGACGCTCGGTAACAAGAGCCCGAACCACGGCCTTGCCGTAGGGGCTTTCGATCTCGACGAGGCCGGCGCTGGCTACGCCTATCTCCATCGCGTCGCGCGGATGGATTTCGGCGAAGGGCTCGGCGATATGGGCGGAAAGGCGAGCGCTTTTGCCGGTCCGCGTCATCGTATGCCACTGGTCGCGGATGCGGCCGGTGTTGAGCGTCAGCGGGAAATCGGCACTGGTCCGGTCCGAGACGGGAGCGCTGACGGCAATGAAGCGGGCCTTGCGGTCGGGATGGAAGAAGCCGCCATCGGCAAAGAATCGGGTGGTTCGTGTTTCCGCGCCTGCCGGCTGCGGCCATTGAAAGGGGACCAGCGCATCGTAAGTCGTTTCATCGATCTGCCCGTGCGTGCCGATATCGAAATCGCGGCTACCGCCGTTTTCGAAGGCCGACAAAGCCGCGTGCTCGGCAAAGATGGCGGCGGCGGAGCGGAAGGGGAACGCGCCCTCGAAACCCATGCGGCGGCCGATTTCCGCCATCTGCCACCAGTCGGCCTTCGCCTCGCCGGGGGCGGGAAGATAGGTCCGCTGGCGGGAAATGCGGCGTTCCGAGTTGGTGACGGTGCCGTCCTTCTCGCCCCAACCGAGCGAGGGGAGGAGAACGTGCGCGTGCTTTGTCGTGTCGGTGTCCTGCAGGATATCGGAGACGACGACGAAGGGACAGTAGGCGATCGCGGCTGCGACGGCATCGGCGTCCGGCATCGAGACGACCGGGTTGGTGGCCATGATCCAGAGTGCCTTGATCCGGCCGTCGGCGACGGCGCGGAACATGTCGACGGCCTTGAGGCCGGGCTTGCGGGCAATCACCGGCGACTGCCAGAAGCGCCGGACGCGGTCGCAATCCTCAGGGTTTTCGATGGCCATATGGGCCGCCAGCATGTTGGCAAGGCCGCCGACCTCGCGTCCGCCCATGGCGTTCGGCTGGCCGGTGAGCGAGAAAGGCCCCATGCCGGGCCGGCCGACGCGTCCAGTCGCCAGGTGGCAGTTGATGATGGCATTGACCTTGTCGGTGCCGGAGGCGGACTGGTTGACGCCCTGGCTGTAGCAGGTGACGACCTTCTGCGTTTCCTCGAACAGGCGGAAGAACTGCCGCAACTGCATCGATGGCAGGCCGGTCCGTTCCATCAGTTCGGCGATGTCGAGCGCCGAGGCTGCGGCGAAAGCCTCTGCAAAACCATTGGTGTGCGTGCCGATATAGTTCTGGTCGATCGCGGATGTGCCAGCAAGATGAGCGAGCAGGCCCATGAACAGCGCCACGTCGCCATCGGGCCGGATCGCCAGGTGCAGGTCGGCGATGTCGGCGGTCATCGTGCGGCGCGGGTCGATGACGACGACCTTCATGCTGGGCCGGGCGGCCTTGGCGGCGGCGAGCCGCTGGTAGATCACCGGATGGCACCAGGCGAGGTTGGAGCCGGTCAGGATGACCAGATCGGCAAGCTCGATATCCTCGTAAGTACCGGGAACGGTATCGGCTCCGAAAGCGCGGCGATGGCCGGCGACGGAGGAGGACATGCACAGCCGCGAATTGGTGTCGATATTGGCCGAGCCAACAAAACCCTTCATCAGCTTGTTGGCGACGTAATAGTCCTCCGTCAGCAACTGGCCGGAGACGTAGAAGGCCACCGAATCGGGGCCGTGCTCGGCGATGGTTTCGGAAAACCGGGAGGCGACAAGGTCAAGTGCCTCGTCCCAGCTTGCGTGTTGTCCGTAGATCTGCGGGTAAAGAACGCGTTCGTCGAGATCGATGGTTTCGGCGAGCGCCGAGCCCTTGGAACACAGGCGTCCGAAATTGGCGGGATGGTCCGGGTCGCCTTTGACGCTGACTGTGCCGCTATCATCGATCCTGGCGATGACGCCGCAGCCGACGCCGCAATAGGGGCAGGTGGTCTTGGTTTCAGTGGGCACAGATGTTCCCCCCGCTATTCCGGCATCCGTGGCTTTCACCCCCCTCTGTCAGCCTTGCTGACATCTCCCCCACAAGGGGGGAGATCGGGAGTTCGCCGGGCCTCCGGTCTCCTCCGACTGCGCGAAAGCGGTAGACGCTTTTTTTGCAGCAACGGGCAGCGGCAAACTCAAACCGATCTCCCCCCTTGTGGGGGGTGAGGCTCGACCCGGTGAAGCCGGGGCAATCGATCCAGTGAATCGATTGCAGAGCCGAACGTCGCGAAGGGACAGAGGGGGGTGTTCCTTGCTCCATGGCTATTATTCCGCCGCCATCATCAGGCTTTCGAGCGCGATGGAGAGCGCGCCGTCCTCGTTGCGGACCGCGATGGTCTTGACTTCGCCCTCGTCAGCACCGAGCGCCTTGCCGGTTTCGAGCGAAATGACCCAGTTGTGCAGCGGGCATGTCACGGCCGTTCCGTGAACGATGCCCTGGCTCAGCGGTCCACCCTTGTGGGGGCAGTGATCCTCGATGGCGAAGACCTCGTTTTCGGCCGTGCGGAACACAGCGATCTTGCCTTGCGGGGTCTTGACGCAGCGCGCGCCGCGCAGCGGGATGTCGGAGATATCGCCGATCGCGATCCAGTTCATGTCCATGTCCATCACTCCGCGGCCTCCGGATAGCCGACCGTTGCCATCGGTCGGAACTCATGCTTGTCCTTGCCGGAGACGCGCTCCGACCAGGGGTCGACCTGGGCGAATTTCTGGGAGAGGACGAAGCGCTCGTAATAGGCCTGGCGCTTGTCCGCATCGCCCATGATCTGGCGGCGGATTTCGTCGAGCCCGACGCGCTTGGCCCACTTGTAGATGCGCTCGAGATAGCGGCCCTGCTCGCGGTACATCTGTGTCAGCGCCACGATGTAGTGCAGCGCCTCGTCCTCGGTTTTGACGAGGCCGAGCACTTCAGTGCCCTTGATGTCGAGACCGGCAGCCCCTGCAAAATGGATCTCGAAGCCCGAATCGACGCAGATGACGCCGATATCCTTGCAGGTTGCCTCGGCGCAGTTGCGCGGACAGCCGGAGACGGCCATCTTCAGCTTGGCTGGCGTCCAGGAGCCCCACATGAACTTCTCGATGCGGATGCCGAGCCCGGTCGAATCCTGCGTGCCGAAGCGGCACCAGTCGGAACCGACGCAGGTTTTGACCGTGCGAAGCCCTTTCGCATAGGCCTGGCCGGAGACGAAGCCGGCCTTGCCGAGATCGGCCCAGACAGCGGGCAGGTCTTCCTTCTCGATGCCGAGCAGGTCGATGCGCTGGCCGCCGGTGACCTTGACCAGCGGCACCTCGAACTTGTCGACCACGTCGGCGATGGCGCGCAGCTCCTTCGAATTCGTCACGCCGCCCCACATGCGCGGTACGACCGAATAGGTACCGTCCTTCTGGATGTTGGCGTGGACGCGCTCGTTGATGAAGCGCGACTGGTAATCGTCGGCATATTCGTCCGGCCAGTCGCAGACGAGGTAGTAGTTGAGGGCCGGGCGACATTTGGCGCAGCCGCAGGAGGTCTTCCATTCCAGTTCCTGCATGACCGCCGGAATGGTCTTCAGCCCCTTGGCCTTGATCAGGCGGCGGACGTCGTCATGGCCAAGCTCGGTGCATTTGCACATCGGCTGGACGGCGGCCGGATTGTAGGCGTCGCCGAGCGTGATCGACATCAGCTGTTCGACGAGCCCGGTGCAGGAGCCGCAGGAGGCGGATGCCTTGGTGTGGGCTCGCACGTCGTCGAGCGAGGTCAAGCCCTTGCCGGTGATCGTACCCGTGATCTTGCCCTTGCAGACGCCGTTGCAGCCGCAGATTTCCGCATCATCCGGCAAGGCTGCAACGGCCGCCATAGGGTCCAGCGGGGACCCTCCCTGGTAGGCCTGGCCGAAAATGAGCGTTTCGCGCATTTCGGAGATATCGGTGGCTTTCTTTTTCAGGTCGTTGAACCAGGCGCCGTCTGCGGTTTCGCCGTAAAGCACGGTGCCGATGATGCGATTGTCCTTCAGAACCAGACGCTTGTAGACGCCGGCCGTCGCGTCGCGCAGCACGATCTCTTCACGGTCGTCGCCTTCGGCGAAATCGCCGAGAGAGAAGAGATTGATGCCGGTGACTTTCAGCTTCGTCGGCGTGTCGGAATGGACGAAGGCGGGCGTGCGATCGCCGGCGAGATGCGAAGCGGCGATGCGGGCCATTTCGTAGAGCGGCGCGACGAGGCCGTAGACCATGCCGCCGACCTCGGCGCATTCGCCGAGCGCCAGGATATCGCCATCGGAGGTCTGCATGCCGGCATCGACGACGATGCCGCGATTGACGGCAAGCCCCGCTTCCTTGGCGAGATTGGCATTCGGACGGATGCCGACCGCCATGACGACAAGCGTCGCGGGGATGATCGTGCCGTTGTCGAGCTCGATGCCCTCGACCTTGCCGTCGCCGATGATCGCCTTGGTGTTGGCCTTGCAGATGACCTTGATGCCGCGCTCCTCGACGGCCTTCTGCAAGAGGTAGCCGGCGGCCGGATCGAGCTGACGTTCCATCAGCGTCGGCATCACGTGTAGCACAGTGACGTCCATGCCGCGCGAGGCAAGGCCGGCAGCCGCTTCGAGTCCGAGCAGGCCTCCACCGATAACGACAGCCTTTTCGCGCGACTGGGCGGCAAGCAGCATCGCCTGCACGTCGTCGAGATCGCGATAGGTGATGACGCCGGGCAGGTCCTTGCCGGGAACGGGGATGATGAAGGGCACGGAACCGGTGGCGATCACGAGCTTATCGTAGCTTTCCGTCACGCCGTGGTCAGAGGTGACGGTCTTCTTGGCGCGGTCGATCGAGACTATCTTGTGGCCCTTGTAGAGCGTGATGCCGTGCTCGATGTACCAGCCGTCACCGTGGATGACGATCTGCTCGTAGGTCTTCTCGCCCGAAAGCACTGGCGAGAGCATGATGCGGTCGTAGTTGACGCGCGGCTCGGCGTTGAAGATCGTGACCTGATATTGCCCCGGCGCCTGTTCCAGCAAGTGCTCCAGCATGCGCCCGGGGGCCATACCGTTGCCGATGATGACGAGTTTCTGGGTCATGTCGTTACTCCGCGGCTTCGACGAAGCGATGGCGTTCGTAGAGGAATTTCAGGACCGCCTCGCGGCACTTGAGATATGTCCGGTCGGACGCCAGCTCGATGCGGTTGCGCGGCCGGGCGATCGGGACGTCGAGCACTTCGCCGATGCTGGCCGCCGGACCGTTGGTCATCATGACGATCCGGTCGGACAAGAGCACTGCTTCATCGACGTCATGGGTGATCATGACCATCGTGTTGCCGAGGCGGGCGTGGATTTCCATGACGGCATCCTGCAGATGCGCCCGGGTCAGGGCGTCGAGCGCACCGAAAGGCTCGTCGAGCAAAAGGATCTTCGGCTCCATGGCGAGTGCCCGGGCGATGCCGACGCGCTGCTTCATGCCGCCGGAAATCTCGGACGGACGCTTGTCCTTGGCATGCGCCATCTGGACGAGATCGAGGTTGGCCATGACCCAATCGTGCCGTTCCTTCTTGCTCTTGGTCCTGCCAAAAACCTTGGAGACGGCGAGATTGACGTTCTCATAGACCGTCAGCCAGGGCAGCAGGCTGTGGTTCTGGAAGACGACGGCGCGTTCCGGACCCGGTGCGTTGACCTCGCGGTTTTCCAGAAGCACGGCTCCGGACGAGACTGGCGTCAGGCCGGCGATCAGGTTGAGCAGGGTCGACTTGCCGCAGCCGGAATGGCCGATGATCGAGACGAACTCACCCTTGTCGATCGTCAGGTTGATGCCCTTCAAGACCTCGGCGCGCTGGCCGCCCCGGTCGAAATGCTTGTCGATATGATCGAGTTTCAGATAGGCGTTCATGATCGGGTCCCTTAAGATGCGGAAGCGCCGCGGGTGACGATGGAGCCGACGGCTGAGACCAGCTTGTCGAGGATGAAGCCGACGACGCCGATATAGGCGAGCGCGACGATGATGTCGGGCAGGCGCGAGGAGTTCCACGCGTCCCAGATGAAGAAGCCGATGCCGACGCCGCCGGTGAGCATCTCGGCTGCGACGATGGCGAGCCATGACAGACCGACGCCGATGCGCAGGCCGGTGAAGATGTAAGGCGCTGCCGACGGCAGCATGATCTTGAAGAAGAACTCGAACTGGTTGAGGCACAGTACCTTGGCGACGTTGCGGTAGTCCTGCGGGATGTTGCGGACGCCGACGGCGGTGTTGATGATCACCGGCCAGATCGAGGTGATGAAGATCACGAAGATCGCAGAGGGGTTTGAGTCCTGGAATGCGGCGAGCGACAGCGGCAGCCAAGCAAGCGGCGGAACGGTGCGGAGAATCTGGAAGATCGGATCAAGCCCGCGCATGGCCCAGACGGACTGGCCGATGACCGCGCCGATGAGCACGCCGGTGACGGCGGCGAGGCCAAAGCCGTAGGCGACGCGCTGCAGCGAGATCAGCACCCGCCAGCCAAGGCCGATATCCTGCGAACCGTAGTTGAAGAACGGATAGGCGATCAGGTCGTAGCTTTCCTGCCAGACCTGCGATGGCGGCGGCAGCGTTGCACCCGCACCCGAACAGAGGATCTGCCAGACGCCCAGAATGATGACCAGCACGACGAGCGGCGGCAGGACGTTGCGCGCGACCGTCGCCGCGATTTGCTTCGGCTTCGTTTTTGCGGCGGGCCGGCCGGAGAAGGGCAGGACGCTTGCGCTTGTCTTCGGCGGTACAGCCGTTGCGATTTTTTCCGTGCGGGCCAATGCGGGCATGGAAGTACTCCTGAAAAGAAGAGGGAAACCGGCGCAGAAACCTGCGCCGAAGGTGTTTGGAGATCAGGACGCGGCCTTGATCGAAAGGCTATCGAGATAGGCGGACGGATTTTCCGGATCGAAGACCTTGCCGTCGAAGAAGGTTTCCTTGCCGCGGGAGGTCGAGGGCGGAATGTCGGCTGCTGCGACGCCGAGATCGGCTGCGGCTGCACGCCAGATATCTTCGCGGTTCACCTGGTCGACCAGTGCCTTGATGTTGGTGTCGGGTGCGAGTTTGCCCCAGCGGATGTTCTCGGCCATGAACCAGGTGTCGTGGCTCTTGAACGGGTAGGACGCGCCGTTCGCCCAGAACTTCATGTAGAGATCGGTGCCGGTCACAACGCGGCCATTGCCGTAGTTGATGTCGCCCTTCAGTCGGCCGATGATGTCTTTCACCGGGACGTTGAACCATTGGCGCTTGCCGACGATCGTCGCCATCTCGTCCTTGTTGTCCATGCTTTCGCACCACATCTGGGCTTCCATCACGGCCATCATCAGCGCCTTGGCGGCGTTGGGGTTCTTCTCGACCCAGTCGGCGCGAAGCCCAAGCGCCTTTTCCGGATGCCCCTTCCAGAGTTCGCCGGTGGACGCTGCGGTAAAGCCGATGCCCTGGTTGACCAGCTGCTCGTTCCAGGGTTCGCCGACGCAGAAACAGTCCATGTTGCCGACCTTCATGTTCGCCACCATCTGCGGCGGTGGCACGACGATGGTCGAGACGTCCTTGTCCGGGTCGATGCCGCCGGCGGCCAGCCAGTAGCGGATCCAGAGATCGTGGGTACCGCCCGGGAACGTCATCGCGACCTTCACCTCGCCGCCATCGGCTTTCTTTTTCTCGAAAGCGGCTTTCAGCTTGGAGGCATCGAGCTGGACACCGGTATCGGCGTATTCCTTGGCGACGGAGATCGCCTGGCTGTCACAGTTCAGGCGGGCGAGGATCGCCATCGGAACCGGAACGTTGTTCTGCGTCACCTTGCCGGTGTGCATCAGGTAAGGCATGGGCGAGAGGATGTGCGCGCCGTCGATACCGTTGGCGGCGCCACCGAGCACGAGATTGTCGCGTGTCGCGCCCCAGGAGGCCTGCTTGGCGACTTCGACATCCGGGAGCCCGTGTTTTTCGAAAAAGCCCTTTTCCTTGGCGATGATGAGCGCTGCGGAATCCGTCAGCGCGATGTAGCCGAGCTTGACGCCGGTCACTTCCGGGCCGGCCGTGGCGGCAAAGGCGCCGGACGGGAAGGCCGTCTTGACCGCGGTGAACATTGCCGCGGTAGCGGTTGTCTTGAGAAGGCTGCGACGGGTGATGCCGTTGCTCAAAATCGTCTTCATGAACAGGTTCCCTTTAGAGTGGCCGGTCGGATTTTTGGCAATAAAAAACGCCGCTCGGAGATTTGCGTCTTCGGGAAGGAGGAATCCCGGACTGCAAAAACCCTTGCGACGTCGATGTCTTTTGCGAAGGCCTATTTGGCTTCGGCTCGCTGCGATCGCCATTGACCGGAGCGATTTATGCCATGCAACCCCCGTGCCAATTCGGAAGGAAAATATTAGCGTATTGAAATTGAACGTGTTTTGGCCGTGATCCGCCAAATGAGTATTTTTTAACCGCAGGTAAAATGTGCAAAAAAATTCAGCGGTTGCTTTGGATCGGCAGGGGTAAGGTGGGAATTTTTGTGCAGCGCAAAAAGCGAAAGTCAGATTTCGTCGCCCGGAGCGCTGCCAAGCGCACTGCTTTTGACCGGAAATCCGGCGAGATAGTCGGCGATCCGGGCCGGATCGAAAACCTGTCCGTCCATGAAGCGATCTCCGGCCGCGTTTCCTTCGACGCGGATATCGTCATCCAGCAACGGTGCCGCATTCGCCCCAAGTGCCAGACGGTAGATGTCGGGCCGATAGGCCGCGGCTGCGGCCGTCATGCCCTTGGAGGAAAGATCGGCCTGGCCCCAGCGGATCATCTGGCTGTAGATCCACAGCGCCTGGCTTGGGCGCGGATAGTTGGCAAAGCCGGCATGGAACTTGAAATAGCCATCGATGACGCGTCGATTGCCCCGGTCGTCGAGATTGAACTCGCCTGCCAGCACTCGGCGGATGATATCGACCGGCGCCGCAATATAACGGCTGTCGGCCAGCGCTTCCGATAACGCGTCGTGATTTTCCGGTCGGTCGCACCAGCGGGCTGCTGCATCGAGAGCGACGATCAAGCGGGAGACCGTTTCCGGATGTGTCTCTGCCCAATCCGGCCGCATGCCGATCACCTTTTCCGGGGCGGACGGCCAGATGTCCTGCTTGGCGGCGACGATGCGGCCGACGCCGCGCTCGGAGGCGACCATGTTCCAGGGTGCGCCAACGCAGAACCCGTCGATGGCGCCGGCGGCAAGTGCATCCGACGTCATCGGCGGCGGCACGACGACGAGCTTGACGTCGCGGTCCGGATCGATGCCGCCGGCCGCCAGCCAATAGCGGAATTCGTAATTGTGCGAGGAGAAGGGATAGGTGACGCCCAACGTCGGCACCGGCTCGCCGCACGCTTTCATTCCGAGGATGACCTTTGCCAGCGCCTGTGCGTTTTCCAGCGCGCTCGCCGTCTCCGGCAAAGATGCCTCCTGCCGCATGCGGGCATAGAGTCGTGTGGAAAGCGTGATCGCATTGCCGCCGCGGCCGAGCGAAAACGGCGTGATCGTCGGCGATGGGTTGGAGCCGAGCCCCAGCATCGAGGCGACCGGCATGGGCGACAGCATATGGGCGATGTCGAACTGCCGGAAGGCGAGCCGATCCCGCACATTGGCCCAGGAGACATCCTTGACCAGATCGAGAGCGATGCCTTCCTTCTGCGCAAAGCCGAATTCTGACGCTGCGATCAGCACGGAAGCATCGACGAGTGGAATGAAGCCGGCCCGCAGGGTGCGCGAGCCTTCGCCGGCCAATCGCGCCGGTGCGGCAAGGCCGCTATTCCCGCTTAAATGCGTGAGCTTGGTGATCATGTTCACTCCAATGCCTCCCATCGGAAGATATCTGACTGAGGCGCGGTCATCACATCAGCAATCCCGCCGCAGTGACGACGCTCTGGGCTATGTCCGATATCTTCTTCTTTTCGTTCATGGCCGTCTGGCGCAGCAGCGCGAAGGCCTGCTCCTCGGAAAGGCCGCGCATCTTCATCAGGATACCCTTTGCGCGCTCGACGATCTTGCGTTCCTCCAGCGCCGATTTGGCGTCGGCGAGTTCTCGTTGCAGCCGGCTGAAGGCGTTGAAACGGCTGACGGCCATGTCGAGGATGGGTTTGACGCGCTCTTTCTTCAGCCCGTCGACGATATAGGCCGACACGCCCGCATCGACCGCCGCCTCAATGGATGCGGTGTCCGATCGATCGACGAACATGGCGATCGGCCGACCGACCGTGCGCGTCAGCTGGAACAGGTGCTCCATCATGTCGCGGTTCGGGTTTTCCAGATCGATGAAGATCACGTCCGGCTGCAGCGTCTCGATGATCCGAGCAATGCCGTTGACCTCATGGACGACGGTCACCTTCGCATGCCCGGCCTCGCGCAATCCTTCCTCGATGATGGAAGCGCGGATCGCGTTCTCATCGATGACAAGAATTGTGAGGTCCAAATAAGCCATGGCGCATAGATGACGCAGTGCAGCAATCTTGGCAATGCCTAAAATAGGGGCGTGATACCGGAGGCCTAAAATTTAGGCATCGTGCTCAGGGCGTGACCGGATTATTTTGCTGCGCAGCCATTTACGCCGGTCAAGACTTGCCTAGTTGGCATCATATCACAGCGGGGACGCGACATGGCGGAAAACGCCGAGGACCTTTATCACAGCATTGGGCAGGCTCTGGCCGATTGCGTCGCCGAACCATGGAGCGAGATTCGGCTGCATATCGACGTGATCGTCAATTCGATCGGTCTGACCGGCGAGTACCTGCGAGAGAACGGCGCGCTCACGGACCTAGACGTCCGGCAGCTTGACCACTCCGTCACAAGGGCAATCCGGCAGTTTCACAAGGTGTCGCACAGGTCCGGCAACGCATCGTGGATGGGTGCGGATTTCATCCTGAGGCCGGATGGGCAGTTCCAGCTGAAGCTGACGGATGATGACGCCTCTCGAACCGAATCACGGGATGCGTAACCGCCTCGCGTGATAAAACCGTCGTTTTCCTAATATGCCACTTTATCAAAGCGCTACGGACAGCATACGATGTGAAAAAACATCGTGTTGGTGGAACAGTTTGGGCAGTCGGGAGTAGCGTGTGCATCAGGATATGGCTTTGGTAGCGACGGTGGCGATCAGCTTCGTACTGGCCGCTGGTTTCGGCTATCTTGCGGATCGGCTGCGATTGCCGCCTCTGGTCGGATATCTGGTTGCCGGCATCGTGATGGGCCCGTTCACGCCCGGCTTCACGGCGGACAGCGCCCTTGCGGGGCAACTGGCCGAAATCGGGGTCATTCTTTTGATGTTCGGTGTCGGTCTGCATTTCTCCGCTTCAGATCTCATCGCCGTTCGTGGCGTTGCCATCCCCGGCGCTATCGGCGAGATCATCGTCGCAACGCTGCTAGGCATCGGCCTTTGTTCGCTATGGGGCTGGAACCTCGGCGCCGGGCTTGTGTTCGGCCTCTGTGTCTCCGTCGCCAGCACGGTGGTTCTCCTGAAGGCATTGGAGGAAAGAAACCTGGTCAGTTCGCCCAATGGGCGGGTGGCTATCGGCTGGCTGATCGTCGAAGACCTGGCGATGGTGCTGGCGCTCGTTCTCCTGCCCATCATCGCGGAGATTTTAGGCGCTCCCGGCCAGCCGGGAGGTCACCCGCTGACGGGCGGCGGCACGCCGGTTGCGGTGACCATCGTACTGACCCTGGTCAAGCTCGGTGCCTTTGCCGTGCTGGCCATCGTCCTTGGGCCGAGATTGGTCCCGTGGCTTCTGATGCTGGTCGCCCGCACCGGGTCGCGTGAATTGTTCACGCTGACGGTCCTGGCGATCGCCCTCGGCATTGCCTTCGGATCGGCAACGCTTTTCGGGGTCTCCTTTGCGCTCGGCGCATTCTTCGCCGGGGTCGTCATGAGTGAATCCAATCTCAGCCATCGGGCTGCCGCCGATTCGCTTCCGCTTCAGAATGCGTTTTCCGTTTTGTTCTTTGTCTCGGTCGGCATGCTGTTCAACCCGATGGTCCTGATCCATCAACCGCTTGCCGTGATCGCCATCGTGGCGCTCATCAGTTGCGGCAAGCCGCTGATCGCCTTCAGCTTCGTGCTGCTTTTGCGCTATCCGGTGTCGATGGCGCTGACGGTTGCGGCAAGTCTGGCCCAGATCGGCGAATTCTCGTTCATCGTCGCCGGGCTCGGTGTCTCGCTCGGGCTTTTGTCGCAGGAGGGGCACGATCTCATCCTGGCCGGCGCCATTCTGTCCATCACGCTGAACCCGCTGGTGTTCTTCGCGGCGGGGAAATTGAAAACGGTACTCGCCCGTTCCATGCCTGCGTTCACTGCCCAATATGGCCAGCCCAGATTTGCCGCGCTGAACCGGGATCTCGATATCGTCAGAGCAAAAGTCGAAGAAAGGGAAAGCCAGCAGCAGCTGAAAAAGCAGCAACTGTTGAATACCTTTCCGCTGTTTTCGAAGGTCAACGAGCATGCCCTCGAAGAGCTTCTCCTCCTCTTCAGGCCGGCACCCGCCTCGCCGGGCGACAAGGTCATCCGGATGGGCGAACGCGGCGACGCGATGTATTTCATCGCCTCCGGCGCCGTCGAGGTGCGCCTGCCGGGCAAGGCCATTCTCCTTGAGGACGGTGCCTTCTTCGGCGAAATGGCCCTGCTCAGCGGCGGACTGCGGACAGCCGACGTCATCGCGGTTGATTTCTGCCAGTTCCTGAGGCTCGACCGGCGCGACTTCAACCTCTTCATGACCCGGCATCCGCGGCTACGGGCCGCCGTCAGCGACATGGCCCGCGAGCGCAGGCAGATGAACGTCGTGCCGGAGGCCAAGAGTGGCGCGGTAGATTAGCGCGCGGCCGCCGGATTTCTGCTGGCCGTGGCGCCCCAAGCCATCACCGCAGAATTCCGGATTTTGCGCGGATTTGATCGCCGCCGCGCAATTTTTAACCGAAAACCGCTTCAGATTGGCAAGAAGCAGCGCCCGAAGTTGATGTAGACTGCAGATCCACGCCAAAATCCGGAGACTGTCATGACCGCTCCCCATCCGTCCAAAACGCATATCGGCAATCACAAACTGCACCCCGAAACGCAGATGCTGAACTACGGCTACGATCCGGAACTCTCCGAAGGCGCGGTCAAGCCCCCGGTCTTTCTGACATCGACCTTCGTGTTCAAATCGGCGGAGGAGGGGCGTGATTTCTTCGATTTCGTCTCGGGGCGTCGCGAGCCGCCGGCAGGCACAGGGGCCGGTCTTGTCTATTCGCGCTTCAACCACCCCAACAGCGAGATCGTCGAGGATCGCCTGGCGGTCTATGAGCGCACCGAAAGTTGCGCCCTGTTTTCCTCCGGCATGTCGGCGATCGCCACCACGCTTCTCGCGTTCGTGCGGCCGGGCGACGCCATCCTGCATTCGCAGCCGCTCTACGGCGGAACGGAAACGCTGTTGGCAAAAACCTTCCTCAACATGGGCGTGGCGGCCGTCGGCTTTGCCGATGGGGTCAATGAGGAATCGGTGCAGGCCGCGGCCGATGCGGCAGTGGCAAAGGGGCGGGTCTCGATGATCCTCATCGAAACGCCGGCCAATCCCACCAACAGCCTCGTCGATGTCGCAATGATGCGCCGGATCGCCGACAGGATCGGCAAGATCCAGGGGCATACCCCGATCGTTGCCTGCGACAACACGCTGCTCGGTCCGGTCTTCCAGCGACCGATCGAGCATGGCGCCGATATTTCGCTCTATTCGCTGACCAAATATGTCGGCGGCCATTCCGATCTGATCGCCGGTGCGGCACTCGGCTCGAAGGCTGTGATGAAACAGGTCAAGGCTCTGCGGGGCGCCATCGGCACGCAGCTGGATCCGCATTCCTGCTGGATGCTCGGCCGCTCGCTGGAGACATTGTCGATCCGCATGGAAAAGGCCAACAGCAATGCACTCGAAGTTGCCAACTTCCTGCGCGAGCATCCGAAGGTCGAGGGCATCCATTATCTGCCCTACCACGATCCGCAGTCGCCGCTCGGCAAGACCTTTGCTGCGCAATGCACCGGTGCCGGGTCGACATTTTCGTTCGATATCCGCGGTGGCCAGCCGGCCTCGTTCCGCTTTCTCAATGCGCTGCAGATCTTCAAGCTCGCCGTTAGCCTCGGCGGCACCGAATCGCTCGCCAGCCACCCGGCGACCATGACGCACTCCGGCGTGCCGGTGGATGTGCGCGAGCGGATCGGTGTGCTGCAATCCACCATCCGCCTGTCGATCGGCATCGAACATCCGGACGATCTGGTCGCAGATCTCACCGTTGCGCTGGACGCGGCCTGAGGCGGAAATATCATCCCGCGTCGGGCTTATTTTGGCTAATGTCTTGAAACGGTTACATTCGGGCGCCATATTATGCCCATCGAATTCGTTTCCAGCGGCTGACCACGGATGGACTGGCAGTACTGTCGAGGCGAGTCGGAGAGGTCGGGTTTTCACCCGGCCTTTTTCTTTTTGATGCCTGTCCTGAGCGGATCGCGTGATTTGCCATTTTTGCAGCCATTTCGAATGTGCTGCTGTTCGAAAGGTAAGGCGCTAAACTGGTCGCTCGGAATGTATAACTTTGAATAGCGGTTGCCGAATCAATCGTGCGAGACATGCACTCGATTGGAGTCGGGGTCGAGCTTATCCTGAAGAATCCCGACGTCAGGGGTATTGCGATCTGAGATTCCGCTCATAGTGACTATCAAATATTGCTGCTAGGGCTTACGCACCCGAAGGACGCTTTGGGACATCAATATGATCGGGTGCCATGCCAGCTTTGGCACGATCGACCATCAGCTCGTATGCCTTTTCGAGATGGCGGGTATACCGTGCGGTATTGAAGAGCGGAGCTTCAAAGCGGCGCTTAACGAGCTTTTCGCGAACAGCGGCAAGCCGGACCGGATCGCGGGGGAGTTCGATGCAAGTTTGCACATAATCATTCTCATCTTCTGCGACCAATTCAGGCATATCAAGTGCTCTAAGAAGACTCTCAGATACCCGGGAAGCAAAATGAGATCCTTGTTTGGTGACCACCGGCAATCCAACCCAGAGCTTGTCGGATGTGGTGGTGTGCCCATTGTAGGGAAAGGTATCCAAGCCGATATCGGCCGCCTGCAGCCGCGCAAGATGCTCTTGTTGAGCCGCATGACTCGCAAAAATAATACGATTACCTGATATTCCGACGTCAGCCAAAGCCTTGAGAAAATTCTTCCTAGCCAAAGAGCTTTCGCAATACATCCAAAGGATGCTGTCAGGCAGCGCCTTCAGAATTCTGGTCCAGGCCTCGAATGTCTCGACTGAGATTTTGCGGATGTGATTGAATGACGCAAGGACAATTTTGTCGTGAGGCAAGCCGAGTTCGTTCCGGGCTGTCGGCGCTGGGAGTGGGCGACTGCTATCGTTGGGCTGATAGCTCTCTGGCAACCGGCAGAGCTTCTCGTGATAGAAGGGTCGGCTGGTATCGGGCGTGACGATCGCGTCCGATATGACGTATTCGACATCGATGCCGGTCGCGCTGCCAGGGAACCCGAGGTAGGCGACCTGAATTGGCGCCAAGCCCATGTTAACGAGGGCAATTCTTGCTTCGTTCGTATGGCCTTTCAAGTCGACCAGAATGTCGAGCTCAAACGAGCGAATAAGCTCTGCGGCATCCAAATCCGACAACCCATTGATATCTATCAGTCCGGCAGCTGATCCGCGAAACAAATTGTCTGCCGCTCTCAATGACTCGGGCGTGTAACAAAAAAGATTGATGTCGAACTTTTCGGTATCGTGTTGGTGTAGCACGCCTTGAAGCAACATCATGGTTGCGTGAAAATCAGAAAAATCGTTCGACAGGTAGCCAACACGGATTCGATCAGAATACGTGTGGTCTCGAGCCCGGCGCTCAGCGCGTTTTAGGGGATCGTAGGGAGCGGCCGTTTGCATCGCCGTGATCCGTTGGTTGATCGCCTCGTCCGCACACCAACTTACATGGTTGAGCAACAGGTCAATAGAAGCAGCGAATGCATCGCCCGCTTCCAGCGCTTTCAATGACAGCTCGTTGTAGGTTTTTAGCTCTCCCATTAAAAGTAGATAGTGGAGGTGATAGCGATAGAAAAGCGCGGCGTCATAATGATGTGGATTAAGGCGCAGGATTTTCCTGGCAACCGCGAAGCCTTCTTCAACCAAGTTCAGTTTTTTGAAGAGGGTGAGCGAGATCTGCAAAAAGTCGAGCTGTTTGGGTCCAGCGCTGCCAGCAAGCGCGTAATACTTTGCCGCCTTTTCGATTTGATCGAGTTTGTAGCAGCTCTGCGCGAGCAGTGCAGCCAGCATCGAGTCCTTCAGCCTCCCCTGATCTGCCGGAGGCTGAAGCGTCGATATGACCGCCTTGTAGTCGCCAGCCTGATATTGGCTCAGGCATTTACTAAATTTCTGCATTGGATTTGCCGTATTAAGGGGCCTTGCCCAGTTTTGTACGCGTCGGGCTCCAACGCTGTTCTGTCCAGGCTATCGACTGAGCCTTGCATCAGGCTGGAGAAGGCCTGCAATCCCCTTCGTCGCCGGTTTGCGTCGGAAAAGCTTCTGCCAGTCAGTGCCTGGACCAACGAATTTTTGAAGGAACGGGCACTGACTTGGTTGGATCAAAGACTCAGATTAAAAAATCGGCACTGGTAAGGGATATATTTCCAGCAAGATGCAGTTCGAAATCGGACAAACCGTCGCCATCGCTATCGGCAAAAACCGAGGTGTGATCCAGGGAAAATTCGAAGCGAAGCTCCCCTGCCGTCCCGCTGAAGTCCGAGTTGCCGATAAATATCAGGCCAGACATTTCGGAGAGATCTATCAAATCGCCATCAGATTGTGAGAAATCTTCGATTGTATCTATTCCATTTGTTCCAGAAGACGACGAAATGTCCTCAAAAATGAAAGTGTCCGTATCCGCCCCTCCATTCAGGACGTCGGCCCCGAAATTGCCGGCAATTCTATCTGCGCCTGCGCCGCCGGCGAGAACATCGTCGCCGGCGTTTCCGGTCAGCGCATCGTCCCCTGCTGCCCCATTGAACAAGTCCGCCGAAGAACTTCCAATGAGAACATCATTGAAACTTGAGCCGGTGAAAGCCTCGATTCCGTTGAAGATGTCGCCTGCCGCGTCACCTGTTTGGAGCCCGATTGCAAGGTCGACGGTGACGGCCGCGACCGCCGTGGCGTAACTTACGGTATCTACACCGTTACCACCGTTTAGCGTGTCAGCCCCACCTCCGCCGACAAGCACGTCGTTGCCGTCTCCGGCCGTGAGAACATTGTTGCCGCTGTTTCCGCGCAATGTCGTTGCGGTCATGCCAGAGTAGATAAGATTTTCCACTTTTGCCGACAGCGTATACGATAGGAGATCGGTTTCTACCGTATCGATACCTCCATTTGCACTCTCGATCACACTTACCCCCGAGTGGCCGACGACATAGATATCGTCGCCTAAGCCGCCTTCCAAGATAACGGACGATGCCGCGTTGAAATGATCTCCACTGGACGAACCGATGAAACGTTCGATCGATGTAAACGTGTCGCCGTCCGCATCACCACCGCTCAGAGACCCACTGACCAGATTGATGTTAACAGCGCTACCCGACGCAGAATAGCTCGCGGTATCGCTGCCAGTGCCCCCAACCAGATTGTCCGCTCCGGCCCCTCCTTCCATCGTCATACCGCTTGAGGCCGCGACAATTGTGTCATTGTAGGCTGAACCGACAACCTTCTCGAATGAGATCAATATATCGTCCTGTGCGTCGCCACCGGTGTGGACACCGATCTGGAAATTGAGGTTCACAGCGCTGGTGGAACCGGCATAGCTCACCGTATCTGTTCCGGTCCCTCCGTCCAGCGTGTCCGCTCCGCCACCACCTTCGATCAAATCGTTGCCACCGGCTCCCTTGAGATTGTTGCCGGATGCGTCTCCGCGCAACACGTCATTGAAGTTGGTGGCTTCTATAATTTCGACACTGTCGAAGACGTCGCCTGCAGCGTCACCCGTAACGATGCTATCTTCCAGATTGAATGTGATCGATTGGGTAGCAGTGGTGTAGCTCGCGGTATCGGTACCGGCGCCCCCGTAAATGATGTCAGCGCCCGCACCACCAATCAAGGTGTCGTCGCCGTCGAGACCGTAAAGCGTATCTGCTCCCAAACCGCCATCGAGGCGATTGACAGCATTGTCCCCGGTCAGTGTATCCGCGTATTGGGAACCGGTTAAGTTTTCTATGGATGTCAGAACGTCACCTGTCGCATGACCGCCTGCGGCTGTTGCCGCCAGAAGATTCACTTGAACCGCGGCGTTCGATCCAGCATAGACCGCAGTATCAGAGCCGTTTCCACCGTTCAGAGCGTCGCCGCCGCCGTTACCAACCAAAGTGTCATTGCCATCGAAACCGTTCAATGTATCGTTGCCTGCTCCACTGGTAATCACGTTGTTCAGAACGTTACCGTCGCCGCTGAAATTTAACGCGCCCGTGTATGTCAAATTGTCGAGATTTGCGCCCAGAGCGTAGCTTATCAATGTTGTCTGAACGAGATCTGTCCCTGCGCCAGCGGCTTCAACCAGAGAGATCCCGGTAGTTCCGACGATATAGGTGTCATTGCCCGCACCGCCCTCCAGACGATTGCCGGAAATCGAGGACGTGAAGGTATCTGCAAACGCGGAACCTATCACGGCTTCGATCGAGGAAAGCGTGTCACCTTGCGCATCGCCGCCTGTTCCAACACCGGTGACCAAATTCACATTGACCCCGGAAGACGACGTAGCGTAGCTGGCTGTATCCGTGCCTGCTCCGCCCAGAAGCGTGTCTGCGCCGGCTCCGCCGCTCAGAACATCATCTCCATTGTTTCCAGTGAGCACGTTTGCGCCGCTATTTCCTGTAAGGGTATCACCGAAGTTCGAACCTGTCAGATTCTCAATGTCCCCGAGAACGTCGCCCTGCGCGTCGCCGCCTGTTCCAGTCCCGACCAGCAGGCTGACATTCACCCCAGCCATCGAGCCGGCATAAACTGCAGTATCGACTCCAGCGCCGCCAATGAGCGTATCGGCACCGGCTGCACCGTCCAGCGTATCGTTACCCGTCCCGCCGGTGATGATGTTGTCGATGGCATTGCCTGTGCCGGAGAAGTTGCCCGTGCCCGTGTAGGTCAGGTTCTCGACATTTGCAGTCAAGGTATAGTTGACCGATGACAAGACAATATCCGTTCCTGAAGCTGCAGTTTCCTCAACGAACGCACCGGCTGATACACCGATAATGTAGGTGTCGTTGCCCAACCCTCCCGCCAGCGTATCCTGGGCATGGTAGGGATAGTTACCTGTAAAATAGGTGCTTGAGGTCAAAGTGTCGTTATAGTTCGAGCCGATGATCTTCTCGATATTGGCATAGGTATCGCCGTTGGCATCACCTGTCGTACCACTACCGTAGTGGTTCGACAGGGTCACCGTTACCGCTGATGCCGAATTGACATAGCTGACCGTGTCGAGGTCTCCCCCTTGGCCATTGAAGCTGTGTGCGTCGGCCGTCTCGACGAAAGTATCGTTGTAGTTCGAGCCGACGAACCCTTCAATGCTGTTGTAGACATCGCCTGCCGCATCGCCCGTATTTACTCCGTTTGTCAGATTGACGGTGACCCCAGAGGTGGCGGTGATATAGCTCGCCAGGTCCGTACATGCTCCGCCATTGAGAACATCCGCCCCCGCACCGCCTGTCAGACTATCGTTTCCAGCACCACCGATAAGGGCATCGTTTCCGTCGCCGCCAATCAGCGTATCGTCTCCATCTCCCGCGTTCAGTGTATCGGCGCCGGCCGCACCGTCGAGGGCGTCGTTGCCGATCCCGCCGGTGATGATGTTGTCGATGGCGTTGCCTGTGCCGGCAAAATTGCCCGTCCCCAAGTACGTGAGGTTCTCGACATTGGCGGTCAGTGTGTAGCTGCTGTAGGCTTGGACCAGATCGATACCTGAGCTGGCGTTTTCCTCGATGTAGGATCCGTTATAATAGACAACATAGGTGTCGTTGCCGAGGCCGCCTGCAAGCGTGTCGTAGAGGTTGTATGGAGCGCCGCCAGCATAATAGGTGGCCGACACGAAAGTATCATCGAAGTTCGAGCCGATGATCTTCTCGATATTGGAATAGGTATCGCCGTTGGCATCACCAGTCGTACCACTACCGTAGTGGTTCGACAGGGTCACCGTTACCGCTGATGCCGAATTGACATAGCTGATCGTGTCGAGGTCTCCCCCCTGGCCGTTGAAGCTGTGTGCATCGGCCGTATCGACAAAAGTGTCGTTGTAGTTCGAGCCGACGAACCCCTCGATGCTGTTATAGACGTCGCCGGCCGCGTCGCCCGTGTACACTCCGTTTGTCAGATTGACGGTGACCCCAGAGGTGGCGGTGATATAGCTTGCGAGATCGGTGCCTGCTCCGCCATTGAGAACATCCGCTCCCGCACCGCCGATCAGCGTGTCGTTTCCATCCCCCGCATTCAGGGTATCGGCGCCGGCCGCACCGTCCAGCGTATCGTTACCCGTCCCGCCGGTGATGATGTTGTCGATGGCGTTGCCTGTGCCGGAGAAGTTTTCCGAACCCGTATAGGTCATGTTCTCGACGTTGGCGGTCAGCGTATAAGCATAGGCAGAGACCAGGACCAGATCCGTGCCCGCGGCCTCCTCGACATACGACCCATTCAGAGGGCCATATGAAATCCCCAGAACATAGGTGTCGTTGCCGAGGCCGCCCGCAAGCGTGTCATAGAGATTGTAGGGAGACCCGCCCGTATAGTAGGTCGCCGACACGAAGGTATCATCGAAGTTCGAGCCGATGATCTTCTCGATATTGGCGTAGGTATCGCCGTTTGCATCACCGGCCGTGCCGCTGCCGGAATGGTTTGTCAGCGTGACGGATACGGCAGAGGATGAATTGGCGTAGCTGACCGTGTCGAGGCCGCCTTGGCCGTTGAACTCTTCGACACTTGTTGTCCCGTTGAGCGTGTCATTGCCTGAAGTTCCTGTAACGGCAACCATTTAAGCCTCCCGGCTGGATAGAAGATCGAATCTTTGAGAAGCGTGTCGGGTCATACGCAAACATTGGCGCCCGCCCATCTCAGCATGATGAAGGATCGTGTTTATTAGACACAATTAAAACGTGTGTTTAAAAAAACCTAAATTGAAAAGGATGAAACAAAAAGCCTACAAAGTCGCAGCTAATTTCTTATGTTTGTAACGGTCCGTTTAGATTGTCTTTGTGGACGATCCGGGGTTGACGCCGGTATACGATCGACTGTTGGACAGTGAATATGCGAGACGGACAGTTGGTGGGATCGGGAGATCAAGTGGGTTTGACGACGGCGGATGTTCGTCGAACTCTTGTGAGAAAGCGGGTGACTGAGACGCCCTTATTAAATGGTGATCCCAACTGGATTCGAACCAGTGGCCTCAGGATTAGGAATCCTGCGCTCTATCCTGCTGAGCTATGGGACCAGCCGGAAAGAACCCTTACAAAAGCTCGGCGTCGAAGCCAAGTGTTTTCCGAGCGTGTCGGAGCTACTTTTGCCTGAACGGGATTTTCTCGTTGCGTGACGGGCCGGCGGGCTGGCGCGAAAGGCTTTTCCGATGGTAAGCAGGTGCGGCGCAGCGGCAGGAGACCCGCCGACGAGCGCTGCACGGCAACGAGACCCATAAGAGTTTGATCCGGCATGTTCATTGGAATTGATTGGGGCGGCACGAAAATGGAAGTCATCGCGCTTGATCGCGATGGCACGACACGGGCAAGGCACCGCATCGCCACGCCGACCAGCGGCTATGACGCCTGCGTCCGTGCGGTGCAGGAGCTTGTTGCCACTGCCGAGCAGATGGCGGGCGAGACGGGAACGATCGGCATCGGCATTCCCGGCAGCCCCAATCCGCGCACTGGCATCGTGCGCAATTCCAACGCGGTCCTGTTGAATGGTCAGCCGCTCGGGCGCGATCTTCAAGCGGCGCTCGGCCGCGAGGTGCGGCTTGCCAACGATGCCAATTGTCTTGCGGTTTCCGAAGCGGTCGATGGCGCCGGCAAGGATGCCCACACGGTTTTTGGCGTGATCGTCGGCACCGGCCATGGCGGCGGGCTTGCGATCGGCAAGCATGTGCATGCCGGCTATCAGGGCATTGCCGCCGAGATTGGCCACTATCCGCTGCCCTGGATGACGCCTGACGAATATCCCGGCCACAAATGCTGGTGCGGCAAACATGGCTGCCTCGACATGTATGCCTGCGGCACCGGCGTCGAGCTCGATTACCGCCTGACGACGGGCGTTGACCGACGCGGCCGCGACATCATCGCCGACAAGCGCAACGGCGAGCCGGTTGCGACGGCCGTCTACGAGCGCTTCGTCGACCGGCTTGCGCGCAGCCTGGCGCTTCTCACCAATATCGTCGATCCGGATGTCTTCGTGCTTGGCGGCGGCATGTCGAATGTCGATGAAATCTACGACGAATTGCCGGACCTGATCGTCAAGTACATCTTCGGCGACAGCTTCGAGACGCCGATCCGCAAGGCGGTGCATGGCGACAGTTCCGGCGTGCGCGGTGCCGCCTGGCTCTGGAAAGACTGAACACAAAGGAGACGGCCTGATGAGTTTCGACAAGGATCTCGAGCGGATCGCATTGCAGGAACGGGAACTGCAGTTCGACAGTTTCAGCCTTGAAACCGGCTGGACGCTCGGTTCGCTGCTGCGGGGCATGGCGCTGGAGCGCAAGCTCGGCGTCGTCATCGACGTCACGCTGTTTTCCATGCCGGTGTTCTACACGGCGCTGGAGGGCTCGACGCCCGACAATCCGAACTGGGTGCGCCGCAAGCGCGCTTGCGTCTTCCGCTTCCTGAAAAGCAGCTACGCGATCGGCCTCACCCTTGCCAAGCAGGAAACCACGCTGCAGGCGAAGTTCGGATTGCCGGATGCCGAGTTCGCGCCGCACGGAGGCTCCTTCCCGATCGTCGTCAAGGGCACCGGCTGCATCGGCGCGGTTACCGTTTCCGGCTTGCCCCAGCGTGAGGATCACACCATGGTCGTCGAAGCGCTTGCCAAAATTCTCGGCAAGGATATCGGCGCGCTGAAGCTCGACGCATAGGAACGGACGGACAGCACCATGGATATTGCCGGCTTTTCCGAAAAGTTGAACGACTGGCTCGCCCATGCGGCTCTGCCGATCTGGCGCGACAAGGGCTTCGACCCCTCGAGTGGCGGTTTCGTCGAGACGATCGACATGGTGGGGCAGCCGACCCGGACCAATCGCCGCTCGCGCGTCCAGCCGCGCCAGGTCTATTGCTTCGCGGAAGCCGGCCGCCGCGGCTGGCCGGGGGACTGGCAGAGCGTTGCGCAGGCGGGCATCGCCTATTTCGACCGCGTCTACCTGCAGCCGAGCGGCTTTTACGGGGCGCTGGCCGATGCGGACGGCAATCTGATCGATCCGTCCTTCGATCTCTACAACCAGGCCTTCGCGCTGCTCTCCTTCGCCTATCTGGCGACGGTTTTCCCGGACCGGAAGGCAGAGATGATCCTGCGCAGCAACGCGCTGCGTGAAAAGCTGGAAGCCCATTGCAAACATCCCTCGATCGGTTTCGAGGAAGACAATCCGCCGCGCCTGCCGCTCTGCTCCAACCCGCATATGCATCTGTTCGAGGCCTGTCTCGCGAGCGAGGAGGTCGAAGGGTTCGATACCGTCGCCTGGACCAATCTCGCCGATGAGATCGCGGCGCTCTGCATGGATCATTTCATCGATGCGGAAACCGGGGCTCTGCGCGAATTCTTTGATCATGACTGGTCGCCGATGCCGGGCGACAAGGGCCGCATCGTCGAGCCGGGTCACCAGTTCGAATGGGCCTGGCTGCTCTTACGCTGGGGCGAGCGGCGCGGCAATGCCGATGCGCTGGTGAAGGCGCGCCGCCTGTTCGAGATCGGCGAGCAATACGGCATCGCTCAGCCGCGCGACGTGGCAGTCATGACGCTGCTCGATGATTTCTCGGTGGCCGATCCGATCGCCCGGCTCTGGCCGCAGACGGAATGGCTGAAGGCGGCGATCCGCTTTGCCGCGCTGACACGAGGCGAAGAGCGCGAGCGTTATCTCCGCTCCTCCGTGCGCGCCGCGACCGCGCTGGCGCGGTTTCTCGACACGCCGGTCAAGGGGCTATGGCGCGACAAGCAGAAGGCGGACGGCAGCTTCGTCGACGAACCGGCGCCGGCAAGCAGCTTCTATCATATCCTCTGCGCCGTCTACGAACTGGACGATTGCCTGAAACGGCTCTGAAATATCTGCGAACCATTGTCCGACCGGCCCGTCTCACCTGAAACGGGCCGGTTTTCTTTTGCGCAATTTTCCGCAATCTCAAACTCATATATTGACATAAAGATATCTTTATGTGATCTCTGATTTTCGATTTATTGTCGTTTTCAGAACGGGAGATTTCCCATGTCCGCCATCGATGCCCTTTTCGGCGCCGTTTCCCCCAGGCCGGATGGCTCCGAAGTCATGGCTGCTCTGAAGGCGGCGGCCCGCGAACGCATCCTGATCATGGATGGCGCCATGGGCACGGAGATCCAGCAGCTCGGCCTCGGCGAGGAGCATTTCCGCGGCGACCGTTTCGCCGGCTGCGATTGCCATCTCCAGGGCAACAACGACCTCCTGACGCTGACCCAGCCCGGCGCGATCGAGGAAATCCACTATAACTACGCCATCGCCGGCGCAGACATCCTCGAAACCAACACCTTCTCCTCGACCACCATCGCCCAGGCCGACTACGGCATGGAGGCGATGGTCTATGAGCTGAACCGCGACGGCGCCCGGCTTGCCCGGCGCGCGGGGCTCAGGGCGCAGCAGGTCGACGGCAGGCGCCGCTTCGTCGCCGGCGCGCTCGGGCCGACCAACCGCACGGCATCGATCTCGCCCGACGTCAACAATCCCGGGTTTCGCGCCGTCTCCTTCGATGACCTGCGCATCGCTTACGCCGAACAGATCCGTGGCCTGATCGACGGCGGCACGGACATCATCCTCATCGAAACCATCTTCGACACGCTGAACGCCAAGGCGGCGATCTTTGCGACCGAAGAGGTTTTTAACGAGAAGGGAATTCGCCTGCCGGTGATGATCTCCGGCACGATCACCGACCTTTCCGGCCGCACGCTCTCCGGCCAGACGCCGACCGCCTTCTGGCATTCGGTGCGCCATGCCGATCCGTTCACCATCGGGCTCAATTGCGCGCTCGGCGCCAATGCGATGCGCGAACATCTGAGCGAGATCTCCGATGTCGCCGATACGTTCGTTTGCGCCTATCCGAATGCCGGTCTGCCGAACGAATTCGGCCGCTACGACGAAAGCCCGGAGGAGATGGCGGCGCAGATCGAGGATTTTGCCCGCGAAGGCCTCGTCAACATCGTCGGCGGTTGCTGCGGCTCGACGCCGGCCCACATCCGCGCGATCGCAGAGGCCGTGGCGAAACATCCCCCGCGCGTCATTCCCGAAGTGCCGCGGCTGATGAAGCTGTCCGGGCTGGAGCCGTTCACGCTCACCAAGGACATTGCCTTCGTCAATGTCGGCGAGCGCACCAATGTCACGGGTTCGGCCAAGTTCCGAAAGCTGATCACGGCGGGAGACTATGCGGCCGCGGTGGATGTCGCGCGCGATCAGGTCGCGAATGGCGCCCAGATCATCGACATCAACATGGACGAAGGCTTGATCGATTCGAAACAGGCGATGGTCGAGTTCCTCAACCTGATTGCCGCCGAGCCGGATATCGCCCGCGTGCCCGTCATGATCGACTCGTCGAAATGGGAGATCATCGAGGCCGGCCTGAAATGCGTCCAGGGCAAGCCGCTGGTCAATTCCATCTCGATGAAGGAAGGCGAGGAAGCCTTCCTTCACCACGCGAAACTCTGCCGCGCCTATGGCGCTGCCGTCGTCATCATGGCCTTCGACGAACAGGGGCAGGCCGATACCAAGGTCCGCAAGGTCGAGATCTGCACGCGCGCCTACAGGCTTCTGACCGAGCAGGCGGGCTTCGCGCCCGAGGATATCATCTTCGATCCGAACATCTTTGCGGTGGCGACCGGCATCGAGGAGCACAACAATTACGGTGCCGACTTCATCGAAGCCACCCGCGAGATCATCGAGACCCTGCCGCATGTGCATATTTCCGGCGGCGTCTCGAACCTCTCGTTCTCCTTTCGCGGCAACGAACCGGTGCGGGAAGCCATGCATGCGGTGTTCCTCTACCACGCCATCCAGGCGGGCATGGACATGGGCATCGTCAATGCCGGACAGCTGGCGGTTTACGAATCGATCGAGCCCGAATTGAAGGAAGCCTGCGAGGATGTCGTCCTCAATCGCCGCGCCGATTCGACCGAGCGGCTGCTGGAGCTTGCCGAACGCTTCAAGGGAACGGCCGGCAAGGAGGCCAAGGAGCGGGACCTGAAATGGCGCGAATGGCCGGTCGAAAAGCGGCTGGAACATGCGCTGGTCAATGGCATCACCGAATTCATCGATGCCGATACGGAGGAAGCGCGGGCAAATGTCGAGCGGCCGCTGCATGTCATCGAAGGCCCTCTGATGGCGGGCATGAACGTCGTCGGTGACCTCTTCGGCGCGGGCAAGATGTTCCTGCCGCAGGTGGTAAAGTCCGCCCGCGTGATGAAGCAGGCGGTTGCGGTTCTCCTGCCCTATATGGAGGCCGAACGGCTGGCGGGTGGCGGCGAGGGCGAACGCCAGAGCGCCGGCAAGGTGCTGATGGCGACCGTCAAGGGCGATGTCCATGATATCGGCAAGAACATCGTCGGCGTCGTGCTCGCCTGCAACAATTACGAGATCATCGATCTCGGCGTCATGGTGCACGCCACGAAAATTCTCGAAGTCGCCCGCGAGCGCAAGGTCGATATCATTGGCCTCTCCGGCCTGATCACGCCGTCGCTCGACGAAATGGCCCATGTGGCCGCCGAAATGGAGCGCGAGGGCTTCGATATCCCGCTTTTGATCGGCGGCGCGACCACGAGCCGTGTGCATACCGCTGTCAAGATTCATCCGCGCTACCATCAGGGCCAGGCGATCTACGTCACCGACGCCAGCCGCGCCGTCGGCGTGGTTTCCAGTCTGCTGTCGCCGGAAATGAAGGATGGCTACATCGAGACCGTGCGCGCCGAATACAAGAAGGTCGCCGACGCCCATGCCCGCAACGAGCTGGAAAAGCAGCGCCTGCCGCTGGCAAAGGCCCGCGCCAACGCCCAGAAGGTCGATTGGGACGCCTATCAGCCGAAGACACCGTCCTTCCTCGGCACCCGCGTCTTCCAGGATTGGGACCTCGCGGAACTGGCGCGCTATATCGACTGGACGCCGTTCTTCCAGACCTGGGAGCTGAAGGGCGTCTATCCGAAAATCCTCGACGACGAGCGCCAGGGCGAAGCCGCCCGCCAGCTGTTTGCCGATGCGCAAGCCATGCTTGCCAAGGTCATCGCGGAAAAGTGGTTCGCGCCGAAGGCCGTTATCGGTTTCTGGCCAGCCGGCGTGGTCGGTGATGATATCCGCCTGTTCACGAACGAAACCCGTGCGACCGACCTTGCCACCTTCTTCACCCTGCGCCAGCAGATAGCAAAGCGCGACGGACGCCCGAATGTCGCGCTGTCCGATTTCGTCGCGCCGGTAGACAGCGGCAAACAGGATTACCTCGGCGGCTTCGTCGTCACCGCCGGCATCGAGGAAGTGGCGATCGCCGAACGCTTCGAGCGCGCCAATGACGATTATTCCTCGATCATGGTGAAGGCGCTCGCCGACCGTTTCGCCGAGGCCTTTGCCGAGCGCATGCACGAATATGTCCGCAAGGAACTCTGGGGCTACGCTCCGGACGAGACCTTCGCCCCGACCGACCTGATCGGCGAGCCCTATGCCGGCATCCGCCCGGCACCCGGCTATCCGGCGCAACCGGATCACACCGAGAAGGCGACGCTGTTTGATCTTCTCAAGGCCGAGGAAGAAATCGGCGTGACGCTCACCGAGAGCTTCGCCATGTGGCCGGGCTCGTCTGTCTCCGGCATCTATATCGGCCATCCCGAGGCCTATTATTTCGGCGTCGCCAAGGTCGAACGCGACCAGGTCGAGGACTATGCCGTGCGCAAGAACATGGCCGTTGGCGAGGTCGAGCGCTGGCTGGGGCCGATCCTGAATTACGTGCCGGCGTCGAGGGCGGAAGCGGCGGAGTAGGATGGTGGAGGCCGCCGCAAACCCGGTTGGACGACAATGACAACACCAAGCCGAGGGGGCGTTAGCTCACGCCGTCTGCATCAGGAAACCTGAGGCCACACAGTGAAATGCCTCGACGGCCTTGGGCAGGACACTCGCCGGGTCGTCGCTCGCGGCGATCCATAAGGCAGCGTTGAGTGCTGCTCCGCAAAGAAGGCGGGCCGCGGCTTCCGGATCGACAGGTTTGATTGTTCCCAGTGCGATCAGGCGCGCTACCGCTCTCCTTGTCACCTGCAGGCAGCTGTCTTGGCTTGGCCATTGTGAGGGATCACCCAACACCGCCGGTCCATCCAACAGAACGATGCGTTGGAACTCCGGATCGAGTGCCATCTCGATATAGGCCGAGGCCTCGGCAAGCAGGCGTTGCCAATCGTCTCCCGCGCGCGCCCCGATCTTCTGCGCGCGCAACGCCATTTCAGAATCCATCTGGTTGACGACCGCCGCAAGCAGCCCGCGCTTGTCTCCGAAATTATGGTAGAGCGCACCCCGGGTCAGGCCGACATCCGCGGTCAGCTCGTCCATCGACGCAGCGGCGTATCCCTTCTCGGCAAATGCTTTTCGCGCGGCCGCCATCAATTTGGTGCGGTTCTCCTCCATCGTATCAATTCGCCGTTTCGCCATCATGTCCTCTTAATTTCATATACGCAACGTATTTGGAATTGACATACGGAGTGCATACGCGGTATTTCATATACGTACCGTATACCAAATTGGCGGCTGGATGTGAAGTTATGCCACCTGGTTGGCTGAACGGTATTATCCGAATTAGAATGAAGAGAGATCAAAAATGACTCAACGCGAAGTAATCTTTCCCGCCGACAGGCATGCGCTTTACGAAGAACATGGCTACTCTGCCGCCATCAGGTCCGGCGATCTCCTGTTCGTCTCCGGACAGGTCGGAAGCCGCTCCGATGGGACACCCGAGCCCGTGTTCGAACGACAGGTCCAGCTGGCTTTCGAAAATCTCAAGGCGACGCTGAAGGCCGCAGGCTGCACGTTCGACGACATCGTGGATGTCACGACATTTCACACGGATCCCGAAAAGCAGTTCGCAACCGTCATGGCCGCCAAGCAAGAGATTTTCAGCCAGCCGCCTTATCCGAACTGGACCGCAATCGGCGTGAACTGGCTTGCCGGCTTTGATTTCGAGATCAAGGTCATCGCGCGCATCCCCGGCTGATTTTCGCAAAAAACCTTCGGTTGTGGGGAGGTCGCCTACGCAGTGCAATCAGTGTCGGAACGGCAATTCGGGATGGCTCGCCGTCATGCCGTTCCACACCATCCTTGACCAATCCCCGCCGGAGTTTGGGTTGGGAAGGTGGCGCAGCTTGGTGTATTGACGTCGATATGTACGGCATGGCGGTATGCCGGCCGTAAAGGAGCATGCCCCCGATGGCCGAAGACAAGCTGGACACGATCGCTCTTCTCAAGGCGCTTGCCGAAAGCCCGAAACGTGACAACCGCGCCTATCATCACGCCATCGCCGAGGCCCGTCAGGCCTTCGAAGATGCGGAAATTGCGCTCGGCGGCCCGGTCGAGGTGCGGACAAAAACCAAAATGAAGCGCAATGGCGAATACACCGTCAAATGGACGTTCAAACGCCTGACCTGACAAACGTATTTCCGGAAGTCCCGAAAAACGGCGAAGACCACGCAAATGCGGAGCGATATACAAAATCTTCACCGGCGCGGCCGCTTCAGCGTGTTCCTTGACAAATGCATGGACCAATGTGGGGACTCTATTGCTTGACACCAGTGCCTCCCACTCTCCGTCATGCTCGCCCCTGTGGCGGGCATCCAGCGCGCCGCGTCTGCGGCGCAAGGGACTTTCTTTTAAACCGGATCGAAGGTCTTTTCACCGCGCCGACGCGCGGTGGCTGGATCCCCGCCACAAGGGCGAGGATGACGGAGGAAAGAGCGGTGCACGATCGCCAGAACGGCGGCGTTCCACCAGCAAAGCGGAAGCCCTCCGGTGTCTACGACGCACAAGCCCCAGCCTCACCCCTTGATATACCATCCCCACGGCTCGTCGCTGTTGAACCGGGTGATCTGCTTGGTTTCCAGATAGTTCGACAGCCCCCAGCGACCGAGTTCCCGGCCGATGCCGGATTGTTTGTAGCCGCCCCAGGGGGCTTCGGTGAAGGTCGGCTGCGAGCAGTTGACCCAGACGATGCCGGCGCGGAAGGCTTCGGCGACGCGTTCGGCGCGCATGACGTCCTTCGACATCACGGCGGCGGCAAGGCCGAAGCGACTGTCATTGGCCATGCGGATGGCCTCGTCCTCGTCCTTGAACGGCTTGACGCAGACGACGGGGCCGAAGATTTCTTCCTTCCAGACGTAGCTGTCCTCGCTCATGTCGGTCAGTACCGTCGGTTCCAGGAAATAGCCGCTGTTGAGGCCGGCCGGGCGGCTGCCGCCATAGGCGACCGTGGCGCCGTCGATCCGGGCGCGTTCGATCGCCAGGAGGATCTTCTCGTATTGACCCTTGGAGACGATCGGGCCGAGCAGCGTGCCATCCTCCATGCCGTTGCCGATCCTGATCTTGGCTGCTTCTTCGCAGAGCCGCTCGACGACGGCGGCGTAGATGCTCGCCTCGACCAGCACACGCGAGGTCGCCGAACAGACCTGGCCCTGGTTCCAGAAGATGCCGAACATGATCCATTCGACGGCCTTTTCGATATCGCTGTCACCGAAGATGACGAAGGGCGATTTGCCGCCGAGTTCGAGGCTGACATTCTTGATGTCCTGCGCGCCCGCCATCATCACCTTGCGGCCGGTGGAGACGGAGCCGGTGAAGGCGAGCTTGTCGACCAGCGGATGTTCGGTCAGCGGCTCGCCGGCTTGGGGGCCGGTGCCGGTAATGATGTTGAGCACGCCAGGCGGAAGATCGACTTCGTCGGCGATGACGCCGAGTTCAAGCGCGGTGAGGGGGGTGAGTTCGGATGGCTTGAGCACCATGGTGCAGCCGGCGGCCAAGGCAGGCGCAACCTTCCACGACACCATCAGCAGTGGATAGTTCCAGGGCGTGATGGCGCCGACAACGCCGAGCGGTTCGCGCACGACCCTTGAGGAAAACCGCGGCTCGCTGAGCGGGATCGTCTCTTCCGGGTTATGGTCAAGCTCCTCGGCAAGGCCGGCGTAATAATTGAAGCATCCGGCGACATCATCGATATCCCAGAGCGCTTCGGGCAGCGGCTTGCCGTTGTCGGCGACTTCGAGCTTGGCGAGGAACTCGCGCTTCTCGGTGATTCTCGTGGCGATGGCGCGAAGATAGACGGCGCGCTCCGTGCCCGTAAAGTGCGGCCAGGGCCCGGAATCGAAGGCGTAGCGGGCGGCTTTGACGGCCTTGTCGATATCGTCACTGGTGCCGGCCGGGGCCTTATGGATGACCTCTTCGGTTGCCGGATCGATGACATCGAGCGTCCCGCCCTTTTCCGGCCTTACCCACTCGCCGTCGATGTAAAGCCTGTCCTGCATGTGGCCGTCCTTCTTAAATCAGGTCAAGTATCGCCTTGGCTGCCACTGTCACACCGGCCGCTTTTTTCATCGCAGCGGAATTGGCTGCGAGTTTATCGTTCAGGGCGGGATTGTCGAGCAGGCCGGTAATAGTGGAGGCCAACTCCTCGTCGCTCCAGCGATAGCGGTCGATCCGGCGCCCGACGCCGACATCCTCCGCGCGGCGGGCATTGTCGTGCCCGTCCCAGCAGAAGGGCATGACGAGGGAAGGAACGCCGAAATACAGGGCCTCGCAAAAGCTGTTGTTGCCGCCGTGGTGGATGAACAGGCTCGATTGCGCGACGACGGAGGGCTGCGGAAACCAGCTTTCGAGGAAGACGTTGTCGGGTATGCGGTTATAGTCGTCGCGCCACGGCCCGACATTGACGATTAAGCGATAGGGTAGGGTTTCGAAGACGCCGATCATCCGCTTGATCATCGACACATCCATGGCGCCGAGACTGCCGAAGCTTGTCAGCACCAGCGGAGCATCCTGATGCGACGCGAAATGCGGCAGCGTATAGGGCGCCTCCTGCCGCACGCAGCCGTCGAGATAGACGAAATTTTTCGGATCGAGCGGGTTTTCTCGCTGGAAACGAACGATGTCGGGTGACAGCAGCAGGTTGAGATAGGGGGAGTTCTCCAGGAACTCGCTGGGCGGCAACGGGTTGAGGCCGCAATCGGCCAGGAACGCATTCATGCGTTTCTGTGCCGGTGCGACGGCCTTGGCGTAACGCCCCGAAAACGTCGACCAGTCCGGCCCAGGGTTGCCGCCACAGCCGGAGAGATGGGGCGGAACCTGCGGATCCGGCAGTTCCGTCTCGGCGCAGGAGACGACCCGCACCCAGGGCACGCCGGCATTGGCGATGGCCGGAAACATCACGACGTTGTCGAGCACGATCACGGAGGGTTTCAGTTGCGCCAGTAGCTGGCGAAGCGGTTCTTCCGCGGCAATCGCCGTATCGACGATCGCCTCCCAGGTCGGCGCGACATAGCTTTTCACCTGCTCCAGCGGCGATTGGCGAAAGGCGTCCTGGTGCCGGTTGATGAAGCCCGTCCAGTCGGTCTGGCTTTCCGCGCCTGCCGACTGCAGCTGGTATTCGGGAAAGCCGTATTCGCTGAAGACGCCGCGAAAGCCGGGGTGGCAGATGAAGACCGGCCGCGCACCCATCCGCCGAAGCTCCTGCGCGATCCCCACGCAATTCAGCGCGGCGCCGTAGCTGGCTTCCGGAAAAAAGGCGATCACCTTCGGCTGGTTCATGCATGCACCAAATTCTAGCCCACGATCTTGAAGACGGGCGGAACGCCGCGCCCGGCAAGGCGTGGCCGCTGCGAGTGGGAAAGCTGGATATGCACGCGCATCAGATCGGCGGCAAGCTCAAGCTGGCCGCGCTCGATCTGCTCCAGCATCTGGATGTGCTCCATGTTGGATTGCATCAGCCGGAAGGCGTTGACGTGAACGGGCGGCTGGCTCGATCGCCGGCGGCGGTGATGGCTCAAGAGGGCCTCGGACATGAAGGGATTGCCGCAGCTTCTGGCGATCAGCATGTGGAAATCGAAATCGGTGCGCTCGAACAGCTTCTGGTCGAAGCTGCTTTCCGTCATCGAGCGCAGGATTTCCATGGATTGCCTGAGCGACGTGATCGCGGCGATGTCACGGCGGAAGCCGGGCAGGGTCAGGGCGAGCGGCTCGCAGGAGAGGCGGTATTCGAAACTCTTGGCGACCGCATCGCCGCTGATGGCGAACTGCTTGATCAGCCATTGCTGACCGGCCGCGCGTTCGGCCAGATTGTCCTCGGCAAGCCGCGTCAGCGCATTTTGGACAGCGTTGCGCGATGCCTCGTATCGGCGCTGCAGGCTGGCGACGGTCTGGGAATCGCTGATGCGTCCGGCCGAGACGTCACGCAGGATGGCGTTGTAAAGTTCGGTTTCCTCGGCCGGTTGGGCGGTATCTTCAAGGCCGGGGAAGGAGGCGGGATCGATGGCGAGCAGATAACCGCCTTCCGCCTCTGCGGTGACGATCGATTTCTCGGCAAGAAACTGCAAGGCCTTGCGGATCGGGGTGCGCGAGACGTTGCAGCGCGAGGCAAGCGCCTGCTCAGGTAGCCGCTCGCCCCGGCTCATCCCGCGTTCGGTCGCGATATCTAGTATTTTTTGCGCCAGTTCAACATGGCGATGATTTACCTTTTTCGCCTCTGTATCCATCGCCCATTACCCTGAATATCATGATGATAAGCGTATGCTGCCTCTTCCGGCGTGCGTTCGCAAGAGTAATCATTAAAATTTCGCGTGCAGCACGATTTCGTATTGACGTATTTTTTTTATAAATAATACTGCCAGATGAAGCGAGACATAGACCGGCTAACCGGCGCGCTGCTTCGGGAACAGAGGTTGAACCCTCGGCAAGGCCGACGCGCAATACCGCGAAACCTTCCGGGATGATGGATTTGCGCTAACCGCGATGGCCCGGGCTCAACCGGCCTCCGGACTGCGCCAGCAACGGGAGATGTCCTTGAAAACGTCAGTGAAATTGCGCCTGGCAGGTCTTGCATCGACAGCCATGCTTCTGTCTGCCGGAAACGCGCTTTCGGCCGACCTCGTCATTTCCAACTGGGCGGGCTATATGGCCCCCGATATCGCCGAGACCTTCAAGGCGGAAACCGGGCTTACCATCGAGGTGGTCAACCATGCCACCAATGAAGAAATCATGGGCAAGCTGATGGCGGGCCAGGGCAAGGGCTACGATGTCGTGTTCGTCTCCTCGCCGTTTGCGCATATTCTCAACGGCCAGGGCCTGCTCGAACCGCTCGGGTCTGAGAAGGTGCCGAACCTCAAGAACCTCTATCCGCAGGCAACCAAGCTCGCCTTCGATCCGGGCAATACCTATGCCGTTCCCTATGCCTGGGGCACGACCGGCCTCTGCTATCGCTCGGATCTCGTCGAGGGTACGCCCGACAGCTGGTCTTATCTTTTGAACCCGCCGGAAGCGCTCAAGGGCAAGATCACCATGCTCTCGACCGACCGTTGGCTGATGGCGGCCGGTCTGCTCTACAAGGGGTATTCGGTCAACGAAAAAGATCCGGCCAAGATCGAAGAGGCGAAGAACGCGCTGATCGAAGCCAAGAAAGGCCTGCTCGCTTATGACGACACGACCTTCTTCTCGAAGCTCGTTTCCGGCGAAGCCTCGCTGGTGCAGGCTTGGGACGGCTGGTGCAATTACGGCATAGCAGAAAATGACAAGATCAAGTTCGTCGTGCCGAAGGAAGGCTCCGACCTCTGGATCGACACCATGGTCGTCATGAAGAATTCGGAACGCAAGGAAGCAGCGCTGAAGTTCCTGAATTACATTCTCGAGCCGAAGAACCACGCCTGGGCGGCCTCCAACATCTTCTACGAAGTGCCGAACAAGCCGGCCATGGAAAGCCTCGATCCGGAACTGATCAAGAAATATCCGACCATGGGCGTCTCGCCGGAAACGCTCGTCAAGTACGAGGAACTGCAGGATCTCGGCGAAGCCCAGCGCGACTATTCGCGTGCAGTGAGCGAGATCAAGGCGGCAAACTGAGGCGATCTCTTCTCCCCAGCGGGGAGAAGTGCCGAGCGACTGCGAGGCGATGAGGGGGCTTCGGCGAAGCCGGAGCCAGAAAGGTGGCCTTCGGCCCCCCTCATCCGGCCCTGTGGGCCACCTTCTCCCCGCTGGGGAGAAGAGGTTTTGAAACTTCCGGAGTTCCTTGTTTTGACGTCGCAGACGGTTCGTTCCAATCTCATGGCTCTGCCCGCCGTCGCGTGGCTCGGCCTGTTCATGGTCGTGCCGTGCCTGATCATCTTTGCCTACGCTTTCCTGACGCGTGGCCTCTATGGCGGTATCGAATACACGCTGACGGCGGAGAATTTTCAGAGGGTCATCGATCCGCTCTATGCCAAGATCTTCCTGACCTCGGTGCGCATCGCCGGGATTGCGACGTTGCTTGCTATCCTGATCGCCTACCCCGCTGCCTATGCGATCTGCCTGGCGCCGAAGCGAACGCAGCCGCTGCTCCTGTTCTTCGCCGTATTACCCTTCTGGAGCAACTATCTGATCCGTACCTATGCCTGGATTGTGCTCCTGAACCGCGAAGGGTTGCTCAACAATCTGCTGCGCTGGTTCGGCTATGAAGGCGAACCGCTGGCGCTGCTTTATAGCGAAGGTGCTGTTATCACCGGCCTGGTCTACAATTACCTGCCCTTCGTAATCCTCGCGATCTATTCCAGCCTGTCACGGCTGAACAACGAGTTGGTCGAGGCCTCGCGCGACCTCGGGGCAGGGCGAGTGCGCACATTCTTCCGGGTAACGCTGCCATTGACCATGCCCGGTGTGGCTGCCGGTGGCGTCTTCATTTTTGTGCTGTCAATCGGCAATTTCGTCACGCCGGCGCTGCTCGGCGGCGGTCGGTTCCAGATGATCGGCAATCTCGTCTACGACCAGTTCCTGACGGCCAATGACTGGCCGTTCGGCGCCGCCCTCGGGATGGTGCTGATCGTCATCATGATCGGGCTCTTGCTGCTGCAAGCCCGCGCCTCGGCGCGATACAGCGGCGAAACGCTGGAGGCCGCAAATGGCTGACGCGCTGCGCATCAAGCTGGCGGGGCGAACCATCCTCGTTCTCGTCTTCGGTTTTCTCTATCTGCCGATCGCGGTGCTGGTCCTGCTATCGTTCAACGAAAGTGGCCTACCGACAACCTGGTCGGGCTTTTCGCTGCGCTGGTATGTATCGCTGGCGGGCAACAGCGACATTCTGCATGCCGCCTGGAATACGCTGGTCGTTGCGATCTTCGCGACGTTGATCGCCACCGTGCTTGGAACGATGCTGGCGATCGGGATGGAAACGCGCAAGCGCAGGAGCACGCCGCTGGAGGCGCTCGCCTTTGCGCCGATGGTCATTCCCGACATCGTTCTCGCGGTGGCATTGCTCACCCTGTTTTCGCGGCTGAACGTGACGATGGGTCTGCATACGATCATCATCAGCCACGTGATCTTCGATCTCGCCTTCGTCTGCTCCGTGGTGCGGGCTCGCCTGAAGAATTTCGATTTTTCCATCGTCGAAGCCTCCCGCGATCTCGGCGCGTCATCCTTTACGACTTTCTGGCGGATCACCTTTCCGGTTCTGCTGCCTGCCATCATCGCCGGTGCGTTGCTGGCCTTCACGCTCTCGGTCGATGAATTCATCATTGCCTTCTTCACCTCCGGCGCCGGACGGTCCTCGATCACCCTGCCGATGCAGATCTATTCGATGATCCGTTTCGGCGTGACACCGGAGATCAACGCGCTAGCCACCATCGTCATGGGCGTCAGCGCTGCGGCACTCCTCATTTCGCAATGGCTGAACAAAGAACAGATGACCCGATGAACATTGACTTCAAAGCCCCGGTTCTGGCGGTCGACACAGTCGTGAAGCGTTTCGGCAAGACGGTCGCCGTCAACGGCCTGTCGCTCGATATCCGCGAGAACGAATTCTTCGCGCTGCTTGGCCCGTCCGGCTGCGGCAAGACGACGTTGCTGCGGATGATCGCCGGTTTCGAAGTGCCGGACGAGGGGCGCATCCGGCTCGGCGGCATCGACATCACCGAGCAGGCGCCGGAGAAGCGGCCGCTCAACCTGATGTTCCAGTCCTATGCGTTGTTTCCGCATATGACGGTCCGGCAGAACCTCGCCTATGGCCTCGAGATGGAACGGCTCGGCAAGCCGGAGATTTTCGTCCGCGTCGAGGAGATGCTGAAGACGACCGACCTGCAGGCGCTGGCCGATCGCAAGCCGGCCGAACTCTCCGGCGGGCAGAAACAGCGCGTGGCGCTGGCGCGCGCCCTGATCAAACGGCCGAAGGTGCTTTTGCTCGACGAACCGCTCGGCGCGCTGGACAAGAAGCTGCGCGAAAAGATGCAGTTGGAGTTGAAGCGGCTGCAGAATGAGGTCGGCATCACCTTCATCATCGTCACCCACGACCAGGAAGAGGCGCTGGTCATGGCCGACCGGGTCGCGGTTCTGAAGGATGGCAGCATCCTGCAATGCGGCACGCCGGAAGAGGTCTATGAACGGCCGGCCAACCGCTTCGTTGCAGGTTTCATCGGCGTGATGAATTTCATTGACGGCGAGATCGGCAGCGACGCGCTGTTTCGCGCCGGCGGCGAGCCGCTGGCCTGCGATCTCGAAGGACTGAAGCGCAACGCCGGGGCTGTGCTGGCAATCAGGCCCGAGAACATCGTGCTGAAACCCGAAGGCACCGGTATTGCCGGAACCGTCGTCGATGTCGCCTATCACGGTCTCGACCGGCAGATTTACGTCAAGACGGCGCTGTCACCAGGGCCGCTTCAGGTCCGTGTGGGGGCGACCGGGCATGGAGCGGCCGCTGCGCAGACGGGGGCGGCGGTGTCGCTCGGATTTGATGCAGCGGCCTGCCGGATTTTCCAGGAGGGCGCCTGAGATGAGCAAGTGGGAAAAGCCCCTCACCCTAGCCCTCTCCCCGCAGGCGGGGAGAGGGGACGATCGAGGTTGCCGCTTGTCCCTTCTCCCCGTTCACGGGGAGAAGGTGGCCGCCCTTCTTCTCATGCAAGGATGGCCGGATGAGGGGCTGCCGAGATGAACGGCGAATGCCTGATGCAGCACATTGGATCAAAGAGGATTCCATGACCAAAACAATCGCATTCTTTCCCGAAGCGGCCTTCGGCCCGGCGCTGAACTCTGTCGGCATCGCGCAGGCTGTGGAGGCGCTCGGTCACAAGGCCGTCTTCCTGTCCGATCCCGGCTTCGTCGATGTCTACAAGGGTTACGGTTTCGAGGCCTATCCGGTGAACCTCTCGGCGCCAATGCCGCCGGAGCAGATGGCGAAATTCTGGGAGGATTTTATCAATGGCCACATCCCGAACTTCCGCAAAAGCCCCTATGACCAGATCGACAACTATGTGCGCGATTGCTGGGAGGCGATTGTCGACAGTGCGAAGTGGGCAGAGAAGGATCTGCCGGGCGTGCTGGCGAAGATCAAGCCGGACCTCATCTGCGTCGACAACGTCATCCTGTTTCCGGCGATCAAGCAGTTCGGCAAGCCCTGGGTGCGCATCATCTCCTGCTCGGAAAACGAGATCGAGGACGAGAAAATCCCCCCGCACTTGTCCGGCTGCCGCCAGGACGATCTGGCCGGCCATGCCGCCTATCGCGCAAAATTCAACGCGGTGATCAAGCCGATCCACGACGACTTCAACGCCTTCCTCGCCTCGACCGGGGAGCAGGCCTATCCGATCGGCCAGTTCTTCGAGGCATCGCCTTTCATGAACCTGCTGCTCTATCCGGAGGCGGTGAAGTTTGACCGCGAACATGCGCTCGACCCCAGACAGTTCCAGTATCTCGAAGGCTGCGTGCGCAAGGAAAAGCCATACGAAGTCCCGGTCTTTGCAGAGAATACCGACAAACCTCTTCTTTATATATCCTTCGGCAGTCTTGGAGCGGGCGATACCGATCTCCTGAAGCGGCTGATTACTACAATCGGAAAACTGCCCTACCGCGCCCTGGTCAATGTCGGCGACTATAAGGACCAGTATAGCGATCTGCCCGGCAATATCATTGTGGAAAGCTGGTTCCCGCAGCCGTCTGTCATTCCGCAGATCGATGCGGCGATCCATCACGGCGGCAACAACTCGTTCACCGAGTGCCTCTATTTCGGTAAGCCGGCAATCATCATGCCCTATGTCTGGGATGGTCACGACAATGCGACGCGCGTCGACGAAACCGGCCATGGCTTCAAGATGCCGCGCTATGACTGGACCGACGAGGAACTGGCGGCCAGGCTCGATGCCTGCATCAACGACCCGAAGATGAAGGCGAAACTGGCAGCGACCAGCGCCCATATGCAATCGCAGAACGGACCGAAAAAGGCCGCGGCCATTCTTGATCAGCTGGCGAATACGGGGAAGTTCGATGGCTGACCCTTCCTCCGCGCCTCACATCTACAACGCCACCACCTATGATGATCTCGTCGACTGGGGCCTGCAGCCCGACAGCGTCGAGGGTCAGTCGAAATCGACTGGTCGCCTGGTGCACAAGGGGCCGAACAACCAGCCGGAATCCGGCATCTGGGTCTGCACCCCCGGCCGCTGGCGGCTGTCCATTCCACGCGACGAATTCTGCCATTTCGTCGCCGGGCGTGCTGTCTATCGTTCCGACGAGGGCGAGGTTATCGAGGTGGAGACAGGCACCGTCGTGATGTTCCCGGGCGGCTGGACCGGCGAGTGCCATGTGATCGAGACCATGCGCAACATCTACATGCTGGTCTGACCGGCAGGACTTGAAATTACTGCTGCAGGTTCCCGCCGATTCTTGAGAACGCGGACGCTGCTTGAAGAAAAACGAAAGGAAACATCCGATGACCGCCACCCCACTGATGCGCAAGCCGCTCGACGAAACCGACCTCAAGGACTGGGGCGTAATCCCGACTATGATCGAGGGCGAAAGCCGCACGACGGGCAAGCTGATCCACAAGGGGCCGGATGGCCAGTCCGAATGCGGCCTCTGGGTCTGCACACCCGGCAAATGGGACTGCCACGTGACCCGCGACGAATTTTGCCACTTCCTCGAAGGCCGCTGCACTTATGTGCACGAGAGTGGCGAAGTGATCGAGATCGTGCCGGACACGGCCGCTTTCTTCCCGCAAGACTGGAAGGGTGTCTGCACCGTGCATGAGACGATCAAGAAGGTTTACATGATCCGGTGAGTGGGGAGGTTGGGGTTGTTGCCCCTCGCGACCTTAAAGGCCGCCCCTCATCCGGCCTGTCGGCCACCTTCTCCCCGTAAACGGGGCGAAGGACCAGACGGCAAAATCCGTTATCCCCTCTCCCCGCTTGCGGGGAGAGGGCTAGGGTGAGGGGCAAACTTCACCGCTTGCTCGAAGCTTTCGAATAGGAAAAACCCATGTTCAACCCAGCCGAACCCGTTTTCTACCGGCATCCGGTTTACGTGCGTGCCGCCGGAGAGCGCCATACGGTGATCAATCCGGCGACACTCGACGCGGAAGGTCTATTTGCCGAATCGACAGTCGCTGAGTTGGATTCCGTCCTGAATGCAGCCAAAACTGCGCAATCGGCGTGGAAACGCCTTGACGCCAAGAGCCGTGCAACCATCCTGCACAAAATCGCCAACCGCATCGAGGCGACCGACATGCGCACCTGCGCCGAACTGATGTCGCGCGAGATGGGCAAGCCCTATCCGGAAGCGATCGGCGAAGTCGCCAATTGCGCCGGCGCCTTCCGCTACTTCGCCGAGATGGCCCGCGACGAGGCAGGAAAGGTGGCAGGCACGACGCAGGCCGGCTCGTTCCAGTATGCGCGCTACGAGGCGCTCGGCACCAGCGTCCACATCATGCCGTTCAACTTCCCGATCCTGCTGATGTGCTGGACGGTGGCGGCCTCGCTTGCCTCCGGCAATGCCTGCATCATCAAGCCGGCGCTTGCGACGACGCTGTCGACGCTGGAATTCATGAATGTCTTCGAGGCTCTGCCGGACGGCCTGATTGCCTGCATGCCGGGCGGTGCCGACGTCGCGCAATATCTGATTTCATCGCCGATGACCCACGCGGTCGCCTTCACCGGTTCGGTCGCGGCGGGCAAGGCTGTTGCGGCGGCCGCCGCCAGCCAGATGAAACCGGCGGTGATCGAGGCGGGCGGTAGCGATCCGATGATCATCACCGCGCATGCACCGCTCGATGTCGCCGCTGCCGGTGCCGTGACCGCCGCCTTCCACATGTCCGGCCAGGTCTGCACGTCGGCCGAGCGCTTTTTCGTGGTCGATAGCGTGCATGATGCCTTCATCGAGAAATTCGCCGAACAGGCCCGCCGTTTGCGCATCGGCAATGGGCTGACCAAGGCCGAGATCGGGCCTCTGGTGAGTGAAGCCGCGCGTAAAAAAGTCATTCGGCTTGTTGAGGATGCCAGGGCCAAGGGCGCAACGGTGGTTCTCGGCGGAAAAATCCCCGAAAGCGAGCCGGTCGGCTGGTTCTACGAACCGACAATCCTCACCGGCTGCACGCCGGACATGGCGATCATGCAGGAAGAATGTTTCGGCCCGGTCGCCGCCGTCGCTCGCGTCGCGGATTTCGACGAGGCCATCGAACGGGCCAATGATAGCCCCTTCGGCCTCGGCGCCTCGGTGTTCACCACCAGTCTCGACGAGGCGATGGAGGCGGCCGAAAGGCTCGAATCGGGAATGGTCTGGGTCAACAATCCGCTGATCGACAATGACGCGCTGCCCTTCGGCGGCTGGAAAGCATCCGGCATGGGCCGCGAACTCGGCCGGCAGGGGCTGGACGCGTTCCGCCGTTCGAAAATGGTGATCATCGATCACAAGCCGGTCATCCATGACTGGTGGTACCCCTATCCCGACAGTTGGTTCTACGAGGAGGGCGGGCGCAAGCACGTTTGATTTTCTCTTCTCCCCAGCGGGGAGAAGGTGGCGCAAAGCGCCGGATGAGGGGGAGCGCAGCTCTCCGGAAAAGCATGATGCCCGCGGGGCAAGAATTCGAAAAGGACGCTGTTCATGAAAATCTCCATTCTCGGTGGCGCCGGCCTGATGGGCGCCGGTATCGTCCGCGACCTCGTCTCCGATCGCGCCATTGTCGGCATCGCATCGATCCGCATCTGCGACACCTCGCGCGAACGCATGGAAAGTTTGGTTGCCGACATCGGTGATCCACGGCTCGACCTGTTCGATCTCAATGTCACCGATCCGGCGCGGCTTGCGGAAGCGATCGAGGGTGCAGATCTCTGCATCAACTGCGTCCCGACGCTTCTCGGTTTCCAGATGACCATCTTCGAAGCGGCGCTGACGGCAAAGGTCGCCTATATGGATCTCGGCGGCCTCGGCACGTTTACCGTCAAGCAGATCGCCGAACACGAGCGCTTCAAGGCGGGGGGCGTCACTGCCGTCGTCGGCGTCGGTGCCGATCCCGGCATGTCGAACGTCATCTGCCGCGCGGTTGCCGATGAGCTCGACACGATCGAGAAGATCAACCTCTATTGGGCGGCCGAACTCGTGGGCGACGAGAACCCGATCCTGATGCCGCCGTACAGCGTCTCGACGGTGCTCGCCGAATATGCCCATCCGAGCACGCAGTTCTTCGATGGCAAACATGTCGAATGCGCGCCGATGACGGGCAGGGAGGTCATCGACCTGCCGGAACCCTGGGGGCGCTGCGAGTTCATGTATTCGCCGCATTCCGAGCAGCTGACGGTGCCGCTCGCCGATGGCATTCGCGACAAAGGTATTCGCGAGTTTACCTGGAAACTGCATCTGCCGCACCGCGAGCACGAGGCCTGGGTCGGTCTGGTGAAGGCCGGTTTCGGCGATTTCAACGATCCGGTCGAGGTCGGCGGCGTGTCGCTCAAGCCGCTCGATGTGCTCAATGCGGTGATCCAGCGCAACATTGCCCGCAATCCGCATCGCATTCCGCAACAGGAAAGCTCCGAGATCCACTTCGCCATCGGTCGCGGCATGAAGGATGGCAAGCCGGTCGAGGTTCGCTACGATGTCATCGTCACGCCCGATCCGATGTATGCCCCTTATGTCGATGCCGGCACCTCGATGAGCGCTTCGATCGCCGCACAGCTGGTTTTGAAGAACCCGAAACGCCCCGGCGTCTGGGCGCCGGAAGAGTACTTTACTGCCGCCGATTTCTTCCCCGAACTGGAGAAGCGGAAGTTCAAGGTCAGCCGGAGCGTCAAGGCGCTTTAGGACACATAAACCGCCCCCATCGCGCCGCTTTTCGTTTTTGACCGATTGGACAAGATTTCGCCCCTTGGAATCTCTGATTGTGACCCGGATTCGGTGTGTTTTTGGGTGTTGTTCAAAATAACATAGCGATTACAGGCACTTGTAAGAAACTTCATTTTTTTGAAAACTCGCTGTTGACTTCGTTTGGAGCCTCGGACTATAAACCGCTCACCAACGAGGGCGGCGGCGCTGCTGGCGACCGACGAACTCGCTCTGAAGTTTCTTACGAAAGTTTGGTGCGGATTGTGGG
>NZ_JAOYTJ010000004.1 GCF_025846855.1 Pararhizobium sp. BT-229 | reverse complement strand
TGGTGGGACGATGGCATCGCTGGCGAAACCGACGCGCTTGCTACCAACACCATCTTCAACTCGATCTCGTACACCTACGATGGCGGCGCATTCAAGGCCGGTATCTCGGTTGACGAAATTGAAGGCATCGGCGGCGCTGACTACACGAACACCGACCCGCTCAGCCCGTTCTTCGGCCTTTCCGGCCGCGATGCACCGAACAGCTTTGCCCGTAAGGACAACGGCGTTGGCGTTGCTGCCATGGTTTCCGGCTCGGTCGGTGGCGTAACTGCTACCCTGCTCGGCGGCTACGACACGGAACGTGAAGAAGGCGCAATCCGCGCAATCTTGACGGCTGAAGTTGGTCCTGGCACCTTCGCACTCGCTGGTGTCTACGCAACTGATCCGAACGTATACTACAATGAATCCGAATGGACCGTTGCAGCATCGTACGAGTTCAAGGCAACCGACAAGCTGACGATCACCCCGGCTGCTCAGTACTTCGGCGACTACGCCTTCTATGAAGGTGTTGACGCATGGCGTGTTGGCATCACCGCTGGCTACCAGATCACCGACGGCCTGAAGTCCCTGGTTACCGTTCAGTACCAGGACATCGACGACGGCGAGTTCACCCGTTTCGACGGCTCGACGAAGACCGTCGGCGGCGACGAAGTCTCCGGCTTCGTCCGTCTGCAGCGCGACTTCTAATCTCTGGCTTCATGTCAGTGATGGAAAGCCCGGTCGAAAGACCGGGCTTTTTCCGTTTTAATGTGTCTTGTGTGCCTGCGTCCGAAAGCGAGGTCCGGTCATGAAATCCCGTCGATGAAAGCCGAGATTTCGTCGAGCAGGTCCGAACGATGCAAAAGTGGGGCGTGGCCCTGACCCCAGGCGATCACCGATTTCATGCAGGGGTGCCGTTCGGCCATCTCGGCAAATGTCGCCCGTGATAGGATGCTGGAGTTCTCCCCCCGGATCGTCATCAGCGGAAACGGCTTCAATCCTTCAAAGAGCGGCCAAAGGTCAGGCACCGGCGTATCGACGTCGAGGGCTTTGAGCGGTTCGACTAGGGCGGGGTCGAAATCGGCAACGATCACGCCGTCCTTCTCGCGGTAGATCGCTTGCGCCATGTCTTCCCAGTCCGACTGGTCCAGCGCCGGAAAGGCAGTGCCATGCACCATCTTCAGGCTGTCGACGGCCTCTTGCCAGGACGTCAGAACGGGCCGCGCCTCGAGATATTGGCGAATGAGAAGCAGGCCGGCGATGTCGATGACCGGTCCGATGTCGTTGAGGACGACGCCGCGCAACAGGGCCGGACGCATAGCGGCAAGCAGGTGGAGTATCAAACCGCCACGGGAAGTCCCGATGAAGATCGCCTGCTGGACATCAAGCGCCGCGCAGGCTGCGAGCACGTCCTCCGCCTCCACCGGCAGTTGATAGTTGCTTTTGTCCGAATCCCAGGCAGAAAAACCGCGGCCGCGATAATCGAGCGCAATGACGCGGCGCGGTTTTTCGGGACGTGTGGAGAGTTGCTCGGCCAGCAGATGAAAGTCGCGGCTGTTGCGGCTGAGGCCCGGCAGGCAGACAATCGGCACCGTCTGTTTGACGCGTGGATCGTCGCTGCCATAGTCGCGGGCGTAAAGCTGCAAACCATCGCTGGCCAGGAAATGGCGTTCGGCAAAGCTTGTCTTCGTCATGTTCGTCACGGGTTCTTCCTTCGTATCAGATTGAAGAACCATAGCGAATCGGAGCGCGGCGGGAAGGGGCGGCCGGAGTTTCTATCGTCGTGCGGTTGCGGAATGACGTTTTGGAAGGTTCGGGCATATCGGCGAGCCAATGCATGCCGTTTCGGAATTGAGCCGTGGCTCTCAGGAAGAAGCACAGGAAAAACGTCAGGCAGCGCTCGCGATGCGCTTCAACGCCCCATGCGCAGGTCGTGAACAATATCGGCCGACTGCCCAAGGCGGGACTTGTAGACCTGATAGTTCTCCATCACCCGCTGCACATAGTTCCGGGTCTCGGCAAAGGGAATGCGCTCGATCCAGTCGACGACGTCATCGATCGATTTGCCGCGCGGATCGCCATAGCGGTTGATCCAGTCCGGCACCCGGCGGGGGCCGGCGTTGTAGGCGACGAAGGTGAGGATATAGGAGCCGCCGAAATCGTCGATCTGTTCACCGAGGTAGTGTGCGCCGAGCGTCGCATTGTAGGCGGTATCGGTGGTCAGCCGTTCCTGAGAATAGGCAAGGCCGTGACGTCCGGCGACGCCCTTTGCTGTTCCGGGAAGGATTTGTAATAGCCCGCGCGCATTGGCGGGCGAGATGGCGGCAGGATTGAAGGCGCTTTCCTGGCGGGCGATCGCGTAGGCCAGCGCCTTTCCTGAGCCGCTGATATTGGCGGTCGCCGGAATGACGCCGATCGGGAAGGCGAGCGCCGCCACGTCGATACCGCGGCCGAAAGCGAGCTTGCCGATCTGCAGCGACAGTTGATGGCCTCTGGTCTTCTCCGCTCTGGCCGAGAGAATGGCGAGTTCTCCCGGGCTCGTCAGTTCCTCGGCAAGCGCCCGGTAGAGCGCGTCCGCACGCCAACCGTGCCCAGCCGCTTCCAGGCGGGCGATGGCGCGAACTGCCTCGCGGCCCTCGAATCGTGCGCGGTCATTGGCGCTCGGCAGGGGATAGGCAACATTCAGCGCCGTGCGGCCCAGCCGGGCTGCCGCCAGCTGGCCGTAAAACGTGCCGGGCAGGGTGGCCGCCTTGGTAAAATACTCATTGGCGTTACCGGGAGCGCCGACTTCGACTGCGCGGCCCATCCAGTACCACGCCCGCGAAACGGAAATAGGCCGGTTTGAAGCCTTCAGGATGCGTTGAAAATGCTGGATTGCCGTCGTTGGATCTTCAAGCCCGCGCAGCGCGTACCAGCCGGCATGAAATTCAGCATCAACGACATCCGTCGGGTTGGTTGCGACATGGTTCGCGGCAACGCCGTAGGCGGCCTTGAACTTGCCTTGGTCGAGCAGTCCACGGCTGATGATCCGCTGTTCGACCCACCATTCGCCGGGATTGACGAGGGCATCGCTGTCCTTCGGCAGGCTGGCGAGCAGCTTTGCCGCCTCCTCGTATTTTTCCTGCTTGCGCAGATATTCGACGCGGATGAACAGATAGGCCGGCTCCTTGTGCCATGATGGATCGACGGCCGCGATGAGCGCAGCGGAATTGCCGGCTTTTTTCGCGACACCCACCCAGGCCCGATAGAGTGACTGGGCCTTGCCGAGATCGCTGAAGCGGACCGCCTGGTCGAACCGGCCCCGATAGAGAAGCATCTCCATCCGCAGCTTGTGGTCGGCGGTTGTCAGAAGGCTCGGAAATTCTTCCAGAATCCTGGTTTCGGTCGCCTTGTCCAGCGCCTCTTTCGACCAGAGACCACGCAACAGCTTCGCGGCGGCGGCCTTGTCTCCAGTCGCCTGGAACGCGCGGGCAAGGACAATCGTGCCGTCGGCAGTCTCCGGCCGCGTCGTACCGAAAGCGGAGAGAACGTCGGAGGCCGGTGGATTTTCCCGATAAAGCGCGCGTTCGGAATTGGCACGCAGCGCACCGAGCCCCGGCCATCCCTTCAGTTCCTGTTGTGCCTCGGCAATTTCATAGGAGGGAACGCCCCTCTGACCGGAAACGGCGATCGCCCAGGTAAGAATATGACGATCGAGCGTGTCCTTGGCCATCGTGTCTCGCGCCGCAATCGCGCGCTGCGCGTCCTTGTCGGACAGCGCATCCAGCCCCGCTTTGAGATTGGAATTGACGGGCACGGTGGCGCTTGCCGAAGCGATGGAGCCGGTGACTTCCGGTGAGGGCGTCCGGTTGGTTTTTGCCAGAACCTGCGGCTTGAGGCGCGGTCGTGGAATTTGGTTTTCCTGAGCGCTGGCAGCAACGGCCGAAAATGCAATTGCCGATGCCCACAGCATCGCAATCATCCGGCGAGACTTTTGTCCACGCATCAAGAACCCCACGTTTCCCCGTGACAGTCTCTCATTTGGCGATGCAATTGTTAACGAAAGCTTACGCGTTTCCATTCAATCCCATAAATATAGGCACGTCGATGCTGGCGGGCGGTTTCATCCGGAATATGCATTGAAAACGCCGCTTTTGCCGGTCAGATATACGCGAACCCGCAATGAATGGCGCTATAGAGTGCTTGCCGCAGGCACCTCAGATGATTATGGTGCGCCAGTTTTCTAACCATGAAATGCGGCCAAAGCGTGGGTTGGTTTCAAGCTTCCCGGGCGCCGTCAGGAGTCGTGCATGTTCAAGGGATCCATTCCCGCTCTCGTCACCCCGTTCGCCGCTTCCGGAGCGGTCGATACGGACAGTTTTGCCGCGCATGTCGAATGGCAGATCCGCGAAGGCAGCCACGGCTTGGTGCCGGTTGGCACCACCGGTGAATCGCCGACCCTGTCGCATGCCGAGCACAAACGCGTGGTGGAACTGTGCATCGAGACTGCGGCAAAACGCGTGCCGGTGATTGCCGGCGCCGGCTCGAACAATACGACCGAGGCGATCGAACTGGCGCAGCATGCCGAAAAGGCCGGCGCCGACGCGGTTCTCGTGGTGACACCCTATTACAACAAGCCGACCCAGAAGGGCCTTTTCGCGCATTATGCGGCGATTGCCGAGAGCGTGAAACTGCCGATCGTCATCTACAACATTCCCGGCCGTTCGGTCGTCGATATGAGCGTCGAGACGATGGCAGCACTTCACAAGGCCTATCCATCGATCATGGGCGTCAAGGATGCGACCGGCAAGATCGAGCGCGTTTCCGAACAGCGCATGGCCTGCGGCAACGGCTTTGTTCAGCTTTCGGGTGAGGACGCGACCGCTCTCGGTTTTAACGCCCACGGCGGCATCGGCTGTATTTCCGTGACCGCCAATGTCGCCCCGCGCCTTTGCGCCGAATTCCAGGAGGCGACCCTTGCCGGAGACTATGCCAAGGCGCTGGAATATCAGGACAAGCTGATGCCGCTGCACAAGGCGATCTTCCTGGAGCCCGGCCTCTGCGGCGCCAAATATGCGCTCAACCGCCTGCGCCAGATGAGCCGCACGGTGCGCTCGCCGCTGCTGTCGACACTTGAGCCGGGCACGGAAGCCGCGATCGATGCAGCGCTTCGCCATGCGGGACTGATGAACTGATGGCACCCAAAGGCAGCCAGCGCGTGGTCAAGAGAATTGTCGCGGAAAACCGGAAGGCCCGCTTCAATTACGAGATCATGGACACCTACGAGGCCGGTCTGGTTCTGACCGGCACCGAGGTCAAGTCGCTGCGCGAAGGCAAGGCCAATATCGCCGAATCCTATGCCACCGATGAAGGCGGCGAGATGTGGCTGATCAATTCCTATCTGCCGGAATATCTGCAGGCCAACCGGTTCAATCACGAGCCCCGCCGCCGCCGCAAGCTGCTATTGTCGAAACGCGAGGCCAGCCGGCTTCAAAGCGCGATCAATCGCGAGGGCATGACGCTCATTCCGCTCAAGATCTATTTTAACGATCAGGGCAGGGCGAAGCTGGAGTTGGCGCTCGGCAAGGGTAAAAAACTGCACGACAAGCGCGAAACCGAGAAGGAACGCGACTGGAACCGGCAAAAGAGCAGGCTTCTCAAGGATCACTGATCCGGCGTATCGCATAAAAGAAAAGGACCGGCTGCATTCGGCCGGTCCTTTTTCGTTTTCAGTCGTGGAGATCGTCGCTGACCGGTTCGACAACGCGGACCGGGCGCTCCGAAGGGTCGCGACCGACTTCTGCCTTCAGGCTCACCAATTCGATGAAATGATCGGCCTGTCGGCGCAGATCGTCGGCAATCATCGGCGGCTGGGTCGACATGGTGGAAACGACCGAGACCTTGCGGCCCTTGCGCTGCAGCGCTTCCACCAGCGTCGTGAAGTCGCCGTCTCCCGAGAAGATCACCAGGTGATCGACCGTTTCGGACTGTTCCATCGCGTCGATGGCCAGTTCGATGTCCATGTTGCCCTTGATCTTCCGCCGCCCGAGCGAATCGGTGAATTCCTTGGCTGGCTTTGTCACAACCTTGTAACCGTTGTAGTCTAGCCAGTCGATCAGCGGACGGATGGACGAGTATTCCTGATCCTCGATAAGGGCTGTGTAATAATAGGCGCGAAGCAGATAGCCGCGCTTCTGAAAAGCCTTCAGCAGCTTGCGATAGTCAATGTCGAAACCGAGGCTTTTCGAGGCGGCGTAGAGATTGGCGCCGTCGATAAACAGAGCGATTTTTTCGCGTGGGTCGAACATCGTTTTATCCTTTTTGTTGTCTCAATGTTTTTTGATTTTCAACCTGGCCGCGTAAATATGGGCAACATCGGTAGAACAATTCGATTACATTAAGATTTAGGCATATGCCAGCCCTCTAAGGCAGTCTTCGCTTTAGTCTAAGAAAATTCCGGGCGGAATAGCTATTTCTCGCACTTTTTTGCTAAAAATGGGAAGTTTGTGGCTTTATTTAGGATTTTTTTGCGGCGTCGCAATGACGCGTGCTGGGGCCGATGTTCTCCCTCCCAAGAGCTACATGGTGCTGCATGATATTCAATCACCATTTCCAAAGATGTCAAAGCCTATCAATGGATGATGCTTAACCGGCATTGGATGGGTAGTCAGTACGCCGAGCGTCGGATATTACGCGGATATCTTTTTTCGCAATGCAGGAAAAACTTGAATTTGTATGGTTTTGATTGTATCGGGCAGGTTAATTCCTGAAATCGGAGCCACGCATACCGTCAGCAGACGGCGGACGGGGGCCGGTTTTGTTAATCAGCGCAGCGACGGGTTGTTTCAGGCTTTCTGCGATCGAAGCTGCGCTCTTGAGACCCAAAGGACAGGCAATGGCCCGCGTCACCGTTGAAGATTGCATTGACAAAGTCGATAACCGTTTCGAGCTCGTGCTTCTGGCAAGCCATCGCGCCCGCCTGATCTCGCAGGGCGCCTCGATCACCATTGATCGCGACAACGACAAGAACCCGGTCGTTGCCCTTCGCGAAATCGCCGACGAAACGCTTTCGCCTGGCGACCTGAAGGAAGACCTCATCCACTCGCTGCAGAAGCATGTCGAAGTCGATGAGCCCGAGCCCGATCCGGCTTCGATGATCGCTGGCGATGCTGCCGCGACCTTCGCTGAAACGGCTGAGGACGATGATCAGCCGGAGCCGGTCACCTTCGACCGCATGTCGGAAGAAGAATTGCTGGCCGGCATCGAAGGCCTGGTTCCGCCGGAAAAAAGCGACGACTATTGAGCCGATGCCGCGTCCGGCTTGTTGCCGGATGCAACGCTCTGATGCAATGCCGCGTTTTCATTCAGAATTCGCGTGAAACCGGTATTTGCAAAGCAGTGCGCCACTCCTATGATTGGCGCACTTTTTGTTTTCCGGATATCTCCTGGAGCCGCTAGCGGATGATGCGCCAATACGAGCTCGTTGAGCGCGTTCAAAAATACAAGCCCGATGTGAACGAGGCACTGCTGAACAAGGCCTATGTTTACGCCATGCAGAAACATGGCCAGCAGAAGCGGGCAAGCGGCGATCCCTATATTTCCCATCCTCTCGAAGTCGCGGCGATCCTCACTGAGATGCATCTCGATGAATCGACCATCGCAGTTGCTTTGCTGCACGATACGATCGAGGACACGACGGCGACCCGGGCCGAAATCGACGATCTTTTCGGCGAGGATATCGGTGCCCTCGTCGAGGGGCTCACCAAGATCAAGAAGCTCGATCTCGTGACCAAGAAGGCCAAGCAGGCCGAAAACCTGCGCAAGCTGCTGCTCGCAATTTCCGACGACGTGCGAGTGCTTCTCGTCAAGCTCGCCGACCGCCTCCACAACATGCGCACGCTCGACCACATGTCGGCGGAAAAACGCGCCCGGATTTCCGAAGAGACGATGGATATCTATGCGCCGCTTGCCGGCCGCATGGGTATGCAGGACATGCGCGAGGAGTTGGAAAACCTCTCCTTCCGCCACATCAATCCCGAGGCTTTCGACACGGTCACGCGGCGGCTCAATGAACTGTCGACCCGCAATGAAGGGTTGATCAAGAAGATCGAGGACGAGCTCGGCGAGCTTATTCTGGCACGGGGGCTGGTGGGCGCCGTTGTCAAGGGTCGGCAGAAGAAGCCCTATTCGGTCTTCAAGAAGATGCAGTCGAAGTCACTGTCGTTCGAACAGCTTTCCGACGTCTGGGGCTTTCGCATCATCGTCGCCGACATACCGGATTGCTACCGCGCTCTGGGGATCGTGCACACCCGCTGGCGCGTCGTGCCGGGCAGGTTCAAGGACTATATCTCGACGCCGAAGCAGAACGACTATCAGTCGATCCATACGACGATCGTCGGGCCGTCGCGCCAGCGTATCGAACTGCAGATCCGCACCCGCCTGATGCACGAGATCGCCGAATACGGCATTGCTGCGCATACGCTTTACAAGGACAGCGTCGAACCGGCCGGTGAAGTCAAGCTGTCGCCGAAGTCGAACGCCTATTCTTGGCTGCGCCGGACGATTGAATCGCTCGCGGAAGGTGATAACCCGGAAGAGTTCCTCGAGCACACCAAGCTCGAACTGTTCCAGGATCAGGTTTTCTGTTTCACGCCGAAGGGCCAGTTGATCGCGCTGCCGCGCGGTGCGACGCCGATCGACTTTGCCTATGCCGTCCATACCAATATCGGCGACACCTGCGTCGGCGCGAAGATCAACGGCCGCATCATGCCGCTGGTGACGCGACTGAACAACGGCGACGAAGTCGAGATCGTCCGTTCCGGCATCCAGGTGCCGCCACCGGCCTGGGAAGAGATCGTCGTTACGGGCAAGGCCCGCGCCGCCATCCGCCGCGCGACCCGCGCTGCCGTGCGCAAGCAATATTCCGGCCTCGGCTATCGCATTCTGGAGCGCACGTTCGAGCGGGCCGGCAAGTCGTTCACCCGTGAGGCGATGAAACCGGTTCTGCATCGTCTTGGCCACAAGGAAATCGAGGATGCGATCGCAGCGGTTGGCCGCGGCGAGCTGTCCTCTCTGGATGTACTGCGGGCGGTCTATCCCGACCATCAGGACGAGCGTGTCACCGTGAAGCCGAATACTGACGAAGGCTGGTTCAACATGCGCAGCGCCGCCGGCATGGTGTTCAAGCTGCCCGGCCGACCGAAGGACATGTTCGACATCCTGGAAGGCGAGGGGCCGGAGGCCCTGCCGATCCGCGGGCTTTCGGGCAATGCGGAAGTTCATTTCAGCGCTTCGGGCGCCGTGCCGGGCGATCGCATCGTCGGCATCATGGAAAAGGACAAGGGCATCACGATCTACCCGATCCAGTCGCCGAGCCTGCAGAAGTTCGATGAGGAGTCCGAGCGCTGGATCGACGTGCGCTGGGATCTGGACGAGGCGAACAATACCCGGTTCATGGCCCGCATCCAGATCAATGCCCTGAATGAACCCGGCACGCTTGCCGAGATCGCCCAGTCGGTAGCCACGAGCGACATCAATATCCGCACCCTGTCGATGGGCCGGGTGGCTGCCGATTTCAGTGAGTTCCAGCTCGATCTGGAGGTCTGGGACCTGCGCCAGCTCAATCATCTGATCACCCAGATCCGCGAACTGCCGAGCGTTTCCACCGTCAAGCGGGTCTTCGAGTGACGCAGCCTTTGCTGCGTCACCGAACAAGCAAAGCCTGTCCGTCGGCGATTAAGGACATTTTCCGCACAGGCGGACGGCAATTGCTCCTCAAATGTGCATTTTAAGAAGCATAACAGTGCCGGATATGCATCCTGCGCATGGCTGCCGCCTCTTTGTAGCTCTGGTGATTAAGCGCTGCCTCAACTATCTTCAGCGTCGGGAGGTAAACGAAAGAGGTTTACCATGTTTAAGCAACTGAAGAAAATCACCAACGCCCTGCGCGTACCGTCCATCGAAGAGCGCGAGATGAACTATCTCAACGGCTCGCTCGACCGGATCGATCTCGAATACCGTCAGCGTCAGGTTGACCGCGGCCTGTTCCGCAATTCGTTCTAAGCCAGTCATGTACCGTTCGGCTGCCTGTTGTCGCAGGCTGCCGGGACCTATGCAAAAAGCGCATGGCAGCTCGATTCTCTGCGCATAAGGTGCAGTTTGGCTGGCGTGCCGGGGTATGAATGCCCGATGGCCTGTGCCGGAAAACGCTGATTTTCCCGTAGCCGCCATTGAACAGCCATATCCGCATCGTCTATCTGTGCACCATGTTGTTCAGACGCAAGAAGCCGGCAACCCTGTCGGGAAGGCTCCGTGAGTTCCTTTGGCCGCGAAAGGGTTTTTCCCGCGGCCTGCGGTACTTGTCGATGCGCGTCCTGCGGCTCTCCTCCTCGCCGCATTCGATCGCTGTTGGCGTTGCCGCCGGGGCTGCGTCCTCCGCAACGCCGTTCATCGGCTTCCACATTCTTATTGCCCTTGCTGTCGCCTATCTTTTGTCGGGCAATCTGATTGCGGCCGGCATAACGACGGTGCTTGCCAATCCGGTGACCATTCCGTTCATCCTGGCAGCGACCTACGAGGTCGGCGTCATCATGCTGGGAACGGGCGAGCGCGTCGCGCTGACCGGCGAGGACATCCTCCATATGCTGCGGCATCTCGAATTTTCGCATTTGTGGGGGCCGGTGCTGAAGCCAATGTTGGTCGGCTCGGTGCCGGTCGCCACTGGCAGCGCCGTTGTATTCTACGTGGTGACCTTCTATGCCGCCAGGCTGTTTCAGGCGCGTCGGCAGACCCGGCGCTTGGGAAAGATGCCGGTGGCCAAGGCAGAATCTGCAAGTGGCTTTTGATCTTACGAAGTTTTAACTTGGCAGGCGACCGTCTGTTTGCTCTTGTCGGGCGAGGCGCGCCTCTAGTTTCAAAGGTATTTTCGTTTCGATGATTATCGGCATAGGCAGTGACCTGATCGACATCAGGCGTATCGAAAGTTCGCTCGAACGATTCGGCGAACGGTTCAGCCAGCGCTGTTTCACCGAGATCGAGATCCGCAAATCGGAAGGCCGGAAAAACCGCGCCGAATCCTATGCCAAGCGCTTCGCAGCAAAGGAGGCCTGTTCCAAGGCATTGGGCACGGGCCTGGCGCAGGGCGTGTTCTGGAAGGACATGGGGGTCGTCAACCTGCCGGGCGGCAAGCCGACGATGCAACTGACCGGCGGTGCTGCCGCGCGGCTGAACGAAATGCTGCCGGCGGGCCATCGCGGGGTCATTCATCTCACCATCACCGACGACTTTCCTCTGGCGCAGGCCTTCGTGATAATCGAAGCTCTGCCCGTTGCCCCCGATTAAGGAAGCGTTTAGAGCATGTCCGAATGACGTCGGCCCGAAAACGGGCGCGGTTCATTTGAAAAAAGCGGCGCCGGGCACAATATGCATCAGGCCGCCGCTTGGATGTCCGGCAGGATAGAAATCGCAAGCATATCTTCGCTCGATGCGACAGCGGGTCGGGCAATCACAGATCAAGGAACGATGGCGTGGCAGAAAACGTGGAAAAGAAGCAGAGTGGCCTTTGGGAAAACGTCAAGGTCATCATTCAGGCGCTTCTCTTGGCTGTGGTGATCCGCACGGTCTTCTTCCAGCCCTTTACCATCCCTTCCGGCTCGATGATGCCGACGCTGCTGGTCGGCGACTACATCTTCGTCAACAAATTCGCCTACGGCTACTCCAAATATTCCCTGCCGTTTTCGCCGGACCTGTTCAGCGGCCGCATCTTTGCGAGTGAGCCGAAGCGTGGTGATGTCGTGGTGTTCCGCTTCCCGCCAAACCCGGACATCGACTATATCAAGCGTCTGGTCGGCCTGCCCGGTGACAGAATCCAGGTTCGCGACGGCGTCCTTTACGTCAATGACAAGGCCGTTCCGCGCGTCGAAGATGGTGTCTTCCGCGCCGATGGCCAGCAATATGATACCAGCGGCGATTTTCCGGTCTTCCGCGAAACTCTCGAAAACGGCGTCACCTACGACACGCTCGACCAGAATCCGGATACGCGCGGCGACAATACGCGGGAATTCATCGTTCCCGAAGGCCACTACTTCATGATGGGCGACAACCGTGACAACTCGGCCGACAGCCGCTTCGACGTCGGTTTCGTGCCCGCACAGAACCTTGTCGGTCGCGCCTCGATGATCTTCTTCTCGCTCGGCAACGACACGTCGTTCCGCGAAATCTGGAAATGGCCGGCGAACCTGCGTTACGATCGTCTTTTCAAGGGCGTCGAATGAGCAAGGGCCGTTCGCTGAACACGGAGGACCGGGAGCGGCTCGAGGCTGCGATCGGCTACAGCTTTGTCCAGAAGGAACGGCTCGACCGGGCGCTGACCCATGCCAGCGCCCGCAACGCCAAGGGCTCGAACTATGAGCGGCTGGAATTCCTCGGCGACCGGGTTCTCGGGCTTTGCGTCGCCGAGCTTCTGTTCCAGACCTTCAAGGACGCCGACGAGGGCGAGCTTTCCGTTCGCCTGAACCAGCTTGTCAGCGCCGACAGCTGTGCACTTGTCGCCGACGCGATGTCGCTGCACCTGTTCATCCGCACCGGTGCCGACGTGAAGAAGCTCACCGGAAAACACATGCTGAATGTGCGGGCCGATGTGGTAGAGTCGCTGATCGCCGCGATCTATCTCGATGGCGGGCTTGAGGCGGCCCGCGGCTTCATCCAGCGCCATTGGTCGGCGCGGGCCAGCCGTGTGGATGGCGCGCGGCGCGACGCAAAGACCGAACTGCAGGAATGGGCGCATGCCAAATTCGGCGTGACGCCAAGCTACCGCATCGACGACCGGTCCGGACCGGATCACGATCCCCGCTTCACGGTGACGGTCGAGATTCCGGGTATTGCGCCGGAAACGGGCATCGACCGCTCCAAGCGCGCCGCCGAACAGGTGGCCGCGACGAGAATCCTGGAGCGGGAAGGCGTCTGGAAGACAGCGACGACGGCCTGATCTGTCCGGAGGCACGTTTCCTCCTGAAAGATCAGGCAATCTTTTGACAAACAATGCGGTCTCGCGCGCCTTTGTGGCGCCGATCGCCCAATCGGATATTATGGACATCATGAGCGAAACAGACGAAACCGTACCAGCAATCGACAAAGGCCCGACGCGTTCGGGTTTTGTGGCCCTGATCGGCGCAACCAATGCCGGCAAATCGACGCTGGTCAACCGGTTGGTCGGCGCGAAAGTGTCGATCGTCAGCCACAAGGTGCAGACGACGCGCGCCATCGTCCGCGGCATCGCCATCCACAAAAATGCGCAGATCGTCTTCATGGACACGCCCGGCATCTTCAAGCCGCGTCGCCGTCTCGATCGCGCCATGGTGACGACAGCCTGGGGCGGCGCCAAGGATGCCGACGCCATCATGATGCTGATCGACAGCGAACGCGGGCTGAAGGGTGATGCGGAAACCATTCTGGAAGGCCTGAAGGAAGTCGAACAGCCGAAGATGCTGGTCCTCAACAAGATCGATCAGGTTTCGCGCGAGGACCTCCTGAAACTCGCTACAGCGGCCAACGAATATGTCGATTTCGAGCGGACCTTCATGATTTCGGCGCTCAACGGCTCCGGCTGCGACGACGTGCTCGACTACCTCGCCATGAAGCTGCCGGAAGGCCCCTGGTACTACCCCGAAGACCAGATTTCCGATCTGCCGATGCGCCAGCTCGCCGCCGAAATCACCCGCGAAAAGCTGTTCCTGCGTCTACATCAGGAACTGCCCTATTCGTCGCATGTCGAGACGGAGAAATGGGAAGAGCGGAAGGATGGCTCGGTGCGCATCGAACAGGTGATCTATGTCGAGCGCGACAGCCAGAAGAAGATTGCGCTCGGCAAGAACGGCGAGGCGATCAAGGCGATCTCCATGGCCTCCCGCAAGGAACTGTCGGAAATCCTCGAACAGCCCGTGCACCTGTTCCTGTTCGTCAAGGTTCGCGAAAACTGGGGCGATGATCCCGAGCGCTTCCGCGAGATGGGCCTGGAATTCCCGAAATAAATTTTAGCCGTGAAGAACCCTGCGGTGCTTTCCTCAGCAGGGTTCTGCAAGTTCTGGCGCCGGTCGCGGCCAGCGACCGATCGCCGTAAACGCCACAACCGCGCCAAGCCCGAGAACAACGACCGACGACAAAGCGACCCACGCGCCGCCCTGTTCGATGAGCACCGCAAAGGCAAAGGGTGCTGCCGCCGAGACCGCCAGCCGCACCGCGGCCAACCTTCCCAGCATTTCGCCATAGCCTGAAGCGCCGAAGAGAAACAGCGGCAGCGAACCCTGCACGATGCTGGCAAGACCGGAGCCGAGGCCGACGAGCAGCGCAAACAGGATCGCACCCGCGATCCAGTCGCCCGAAACGATCAGCACCGACGCGCCGCAGACGATGAATGCGGCCGACAGGATGGCCAGGGCCAGCGGCGAAATGTTCCGCCCCATCAACATGTTGGTGAAGCGGCTGAGCACCTGCGCCGGCCCAAAGAGTGTACCGACGAGAACGGCGCTTGCGCCAAGCCCTACCGCCCCGAGCAGGGGCACCATGTGGAACAGCAATGCGGCGAGCGCGAAGCCCTGCAACGCAAAGCCGGTCGCCGTCAGCAGGAAGGCGCGGCGCCGGTGTTCCACAATCACGACACCGGCTGCTGCGTCGGCCTTGGCAGGCTTGCTTGCCGATCCAGCACTATTTGCCTGCCGCGCGAGCCAGGTGATCCAGAGGTGCACGGGCAGGCAGACCGCCAGGTTGAGAGCCGCGAAGATCAGGTAGACTTCGCGCCAGGACAGATGCTCGTGCAGTTCGACCGTGACCGGCCAGAAAATGGTCGAGGCGAAGCCGGCAATCAGCGTAAGGTGCGTGATGCTGCGCTGGGCATTGCCGGGAATGATCTGCACCAGCGTTGCAAACGCTGCGTTATAGAGCACCAGCGCCGAGACGGCTTCGATCGCCACGATGCCGGCGACATAGGTGGCCGCGTTGAAGGCGGAGGCGCAGATGATCAGGATGGCGGCAGCGGCCGCCGAGCCGATCGTCATGATCCGGCTTGCGCCATAGCGGTCCATCCACCGTCCGACACGCGGCGCAACGAGGCCGCCGGCCAGAAGAGAGGCGGAGAAGATGCCGAAGACGACTTCCACAGGCCAGCCGAAGTCTGCCGCCATGTCCGGCGCCAGGATGCTGAAGCTGTAATAGAGGGTTCCGTAGCCAATGATCTGCGTCAGCCCCAGGCCGAAGACCAGCAGCATGCGATTGCGCGGCGTGGGCATGGTGATACTCACAGGCTTCTGAGATTGACGCGTTGTTCGAGCTTTCCGGCTTCTTCCTTGCGCTCGCTATAGCGATCGGTGAGGTAGCTTGAGACATCGCGTGTCAACAGCGTGAACTTCACCAGTTCCTCGGTGACGTCAACGACGCGGTCATAGTAGGAGGACGGTTTCATCCGGCCATCCGCGTCGAATTCCTGATAGGCCTTGGCGACGGAGGACTGGTTGGGGATGGTGATCATCCGCATCCAGCGCCCGAGAATGCGCATCTGGTTGACGGCATTGAAGCTCTGCGAACCGCCGGAGACCTGCATGACCGCCAGCGTCCGCCCTTGCGTCGGCCGCACCGAGCCGACGGACAGCGGGATCCAGTCGATCTGCGCCTTCATGATGCCGCTCATGGCGCCATGCCGCTCGGGGCTGACCCAGACCTGGCCCTCCGACCATGCCGATAGTTCCCGCAGTTCCTGCACCTTCGGATGGCTGGTCGGTGCCGCATCCGGCAGCGGTAGGCCTTCAGGATTAAAGAATTTCACCTCCGCGCCGAAATGCGTCAGCAGACGGCCAACCTCCTCGGCAAGAAGCCGGCTGTACGATACGATCCGGAGCGAGCCATAGAGGATCAGAATGCGCGGAGGATGGCTGGAGAACGGTACGCGCAACGCCTCCAAGTCCGGCTGCCGCAGATGGTTGAGGCTGGCTGCGGGCAGATCAGACAAGACGCTTGCCCTCGGCATCGAGCACCTGCTCGCCGTCTTCCTTTGCAAATGCGCCCTTTTGCGTTTCCGGCAGGATGTCGAGCACGACCTCGGACGGGCGGCACAGCCGCGTGCCGATTGGCGTGATGACGAAGGGCCGGTTGATGAGGATGGGATGCTCCAGCATCGCGTCCACAAGCTGGTCGTCACGGAGGTCCGGATCGCCAAGACCCAGCGCGTCGAAGGGCGTACCCTTTTCACGGATTGCCTCGCGAACACCAAGGCCGGCATCCGCGATCATCGCGGTCAACGCATTCCGGCTCGGCGGGTTTTGAAGATATTCGATCACGATCGGTTCGATCCCGGCATTGCGGATCATGGCCAGCGTGTTGCGGGACGTGCCGCACTCGGGGTTGTGGTAGATGGTGACGATCATGATTGGCCTCTGGCTCAAGTAATCAGGTGGTGGAGGAGGGCTGCCGCAGCAGCCAGCTCATCAGGGCAAGCGCACAAAGCGCGCCCAGAAGTTCGGCAATGACGAAACCCGGCAGATCGAGCGGACGGATTCCGGAGAAGGTATTGGTCAACGATCGGGCCAGCGCCACGGCGGGGTTGGCAAAGGAAGTAGACGCGGTAAACCAGTAGGCGGCGGTGATATAGAGCCCGACCAGCCACGGGATGGCCTTCTGCTCGAAGCGGATGCCGCCAAGGATCACGCCGACAAGGCCGAAGGTTGCTACCCACTCGGAAAACCATTGCGAGCCGCCGGATCGAATTTTCTCAGAAGCCTCGATCACCGGAAGGTCGAACATCAGATGGGCCGCCATCGTCCCGGCAATGCCGCCGGCAACCTGTGCTGCGACATAGAGCCAAAGATCCCCGTGCGGCAGGTCGCGCTTCAGTGCGAAAACCAGTGATACGGCCGGATTGAAATGCGCGCCGGAGATCGGTCCGAGAATGGTGATCAGAACCACCAGAATGGCGCCGGTTGCCAGCGTGTTGCCGAGCAGGGCCAGCGCCGTATCGTCCGTCAGCGTATCGGCCATGATGCCGGAACCGACCACGGTCGCAACCAGCACGCAGGTTCCAAGCGCTTCGGCGACAAGACGGCGCTGCAGGTCGAATGCCGGCATCATCCGGCCTTGGCCGGGCTGACTGATGCGCCTTCCATGGCGCCGATCTCGCGCAGATGTGTTTCCATCGCCAGCTTGTCGATCGAGCTATGCGGCAGGGAAAGGAACGCCATGATACGGTTTTTCAGGAACCGCGCGGCCTGCGAGAAGGCACGCTCCCTCTCGTACTCGGTGCCTTCGACCGCAGCGGGGTCCTCGACGCCCCAATGCGCCGTTGTCGGATGACCGATCCAGACGGGACAGGCTTCGCCGGCCGCATTGTCGCAAACCGTAAAAATGAAATCCATCTGCGGCGCATCTTTGCCGGCAAAGACGTCCCAGCTCTTGGAGCTGAAACCGGTCGTTGGATAACCGAGCGCCTTCAATTCCTGCAGCGCGAGGGGATGAACGGTACCTTTGGGATAGCTCCCCGCCGAATAGGCTTTGAATTGGCCTTTTCCTTCGGCGTTCAGGATGGACTCGGCGAGAATGGAGCGGGCCGAGTTTCCGGTGCACAGAAAGAGCACGTTGTAGATGCGGTCAGGCATGGGCTTTTTCCTTTGGAGTACAGCAGGGGACGAGGTCTGCGATGAGCGGTGCACAAAGATCGGGATGGCCGGAACAGCAGTCTTTCAGAAGGAATACTACCACATTCCTGAGACTACCGAGGCTGGCGCGGTAGATAATGGAGCGGCTTTGCCGCTCAGCCGTAATCAGGTCCGCCCGCTGCAGCGTCGCCAGATGCGTCGACATGGTATTGTGCGGGACACCGAGCAATCGGGCGATGTCGCCAGCAGGCAGGCCATCTGGTTCGTGGGTGACGAGCAGCCGGAAGGCATCCAGGCGAGTGCCCTGGGCGAGGGCGGCGAAGGCGTTAACGGTGCTAGTTGTGTCCATATGTCGAGAGATATCGACAGAAAATCACATCGTCAAGATGGATTTGCATCCCGCCGGCTTGCCGGTGCCGATCATCGAACAGTCTGTCGCTTAGGGATCGCCTTGCCGTTTGCACCCGCGCGTGAGATTTCAGAAGCAGGGTTGCCCGGTGGTTCCGGGCCTGGATGGGGGACAGTGACGATGCCGCAGCTGGTCGATGGAAAATGGGAAAAGGGCGATGTCGCCGCCAGCGAGATGAAGAACGGCGCCTTTCATCGCGAGCCGACAAGCTTCCGAAACTGGATCACGGCCGATGGATCGCCGGGGCCGGACGGCCAGGCGGCACTCCCTGCCGAAGCGGGCCGTTATCAGCTTTTCGTCGCCTTCATCTGCCCCTGGGCCTCGCGCACGCTGATGATGCGCAATCTGAAGGGCTTGCAGGATATCGTTGCCGTCTCCATCGCCGAGCCGGAACTGGGTGAAAACGGCTGGACCTATGCCGAACCGCAGGATGCCGGCCCGCGTGTCCCCAAGATTCGCTATCAGCACGAACTCTACACCGCGTCCGACCAGCACTATACCGGCAAGGTCTCCGTCCCGGTGCTCTGGGACCGCAAGGAAGGGCGCATCGTCAACAACGAATCTGCCGACATCATCCGCATCCTCAACACGGCCTTCAACCGCCTGGCGGGCAATGCGCTCGATTTCTACCCTGAGAAACTGCGCCCGGAAATCGACCGCTGGAATGCGCCGATCTATGAGACGGTCAACAACGGCGTCTACCAGGCAGGTTTTGCAAAGACGCAAGGCGCCTACGAGGAGGCCGTCACCAGCCTTTTCGAAACGCTGGACAGGTTGGAGACCCACCTTGCCAGCAGCCGCTACGTCGCCGGAGCGCATTTCACTGAGGCCGACATCCGCTTGTTCGTCACGCTGATCCGCTTCGACGCCGCCTATCACGGTGCCTTCAAATGCAACCTGCGGCGGCTGGAGGACTATCCGAACCTCTCGAACTATCTGCGCGAGATCTATCAATGGCCCGGCATCCGCGAAACGGCCCGGATCGACCAAATCAAGCGCGGCTATTATTCCATCGCCCACATCAACCCGACGCGGATCGTGCCGCTTGGTCCCCTGCTTGACCTGGACAGGCCCCATGACCGGGCGCGGCTTCCCGGGGAGGGAGTGGTTACCTACTGATTTCGCTTGTTTAATAAGCAAATAAATCTTTGAGGGACCTACCGCAGCCATTGCGCGGCGGCAAAACAACACTAGGTTAGTAGGGTTCTGATGGATATGCTTCCTGGTCAGGGGCGCCCGGACGATTTGCCCTGCAGGCCGCTGGCGATGACATGAGTGCCCCCAGCAAGCGTCTTCCGGGCGGCGCCGACGCGTTCCAGCTCTGTTTTCCCGTTTTCGGGCTTTCCGGCAACCTCTCCAGCCCGACAGCACCATCCACCGAACCGATCCGATGCATGATGGACTGTGGTTGGGGTGGGGAATGGGTACGACATTTCTGAAACTGCTGCGCAAACTGGTTCAAAAAGGCAATCTGAAAGTTACCCTTTCGTCTGGCGAGCAGGCGATGCTTGGCGATGGATCGGGGGTTCCCGTAGCACTTCGGACCATCGACGAGGATGCCGAAAAGGCGATCGTGCTCGATCCGGGCCTGAAATTCGGGGAAATGTATGTCGAGGGGCGCCTTGTCCTTGATGAAGGCAACATCTTCGACGTGATATCGATGATAAAGGCCAATGGCCTCGAAAGGGCAGCGACGATCAGCAATACGATCATCGCCCTTCTTCATGTCGCCGCGCAGCAGATCAAGAGCCGCCTGCCGGTCAATCGCAACAAGCACAATATCGCCCACCATTACGATCTCGACGGCAAGCTGTTCGACCTGTTTCTCGATCAGGACTGGCAATATTCCTGCGCCTATTTCGATCCGCCCGGCATCGGTCTCGATGAGGCCCAGACGGCGAAGAAGCGTCACATCGCGGCAAAGCTGCTTTTGGAGCCCGGTCAAAGCGTGCTGGACGTGGGCTCCGGCTGGGGTGGCATGGCGATGTATCTTGCCGAATCCTCCAATGTCGACGTCACCGGCATTACGCTCAGCGAAGAGCAATTGAAGGTTTCGCGCGGCCGGGCCGCAAAGCGCGGGCTTGCCGGCCGTGTGCGTTTCGAACTGCAGGACTACCGGACCATGGGTAGCCAGACGTTCGACCGCATCGTCTCCGTCGGCATGTTCGAGCATGTCGGCATGGCCAATTACGGCAATTTCTTCGGCAAGATGGCAGATCTGCTTGCGCCGAAGGGCTCGATGCTGCTGCACTCGATCGGCCAGGCGGAAAAACCCTGGGCGACCAACCCCTGGATCGAGAAATACATCTTTCCGGGCGGTTATATGCCAGCCCTGTCGGAAGTCGTGCCTGCGATCGAGAAGTCGCGGTTGATGATCAGGGATATCGAGATCCTGCCGATGCATTACGCCCACACGCTGCGGGCGTGGCGCGAGCGCTTCACGGCGCGCAGGCAAGAGGCGGTCCGGCTCTATGACGAGCGTTTCTTCCGCATGTGGGAATTCTATCTGGCTGCCTCCGAGACGGCCTTCATCTACGACAACCTTTTGATCTTCCAGATCCAGCTCTCTCACAAGCAGGATGCCGTGCCCTATACGCGCAACTATATCGGCGAGCGCGAAGCCGCACTGCGGGAGTTTGAAAAGAACCGTCCGCCGCTGGAACCGGTCGAATTCTGAGCCGGCCGCGATAGCCAATATCCTTCTGTGGACGTCCCGGGGCGGACGGGCGCCATCACTTGGCCTTGATGACATGAGCCTCTATGGTCCCGTCAACGTATCATCAAGTCACGGAATGCCATGCCCCTGCCTTCAAAGCCCATTGCCGTCCTCATTGCCCAGGAAATCAAGGCAACGCCCGCCCAGGCGATTGCTGCCATAGAGCTTCTGGACGAAGGAGCGACCGTTCCCTTCATCGCGCGCTACCGCAAGGAAGTGACCGGCGGGCTGGACGATACGCAGTTGCGTGATCTGGCCGAACGCCTCGTCTATCTGCGCGAGCTTGAAGCCCGCCGGGTGTCGATCCTCGATTCGATCCGCAGCCAGGACAAGTTGACGGACGAACTTGAAGCCAAGATCGCCGCCGTCACCACCAAGGCGGAACTGGAAGATATCTATCTGCCCTACAAGCCGAAGCGCCGGACCAAGGCCGAGATCGCCCGTGAACGCGGGCTGGCGCCGCTTGCCGAAGCCATCCTCGCCGACCGGAGTGTCGCGCCCTCGGACCGCGCAACCGCCTATATCACCGCCGACGTGCCCGACGTGAAGACCGCGCTCGACGGCGCCCGCGACATCATCGCCGAGGGCATCACCGAAAATGCCGACCTGCTCGGCCGCCTGCGCGCCTATATGCGGCAGGTGGCGTTCCTGCGCTCCAAGGTAGTCGATGGCAAGCAGGAGGCCGGTGCCAAGTTTTCCGACTATTTCGATCATTCCGAAAAATGGGCAACCGTTGCCGGCCACCGGGCACTCGCCATGCTGCGCGGCTGGAACGAGGAATTCCTTTCCGTCGATATCGTCGTCGATCAGGACGACACCTCGCCGGTCAAGCCTGTCGAGCGCACCATCGCCGCCGTCTATGGCGTCGGCGGCACGCTGCCGGGTGACAAATGGCTGATGGAGGTGATCGGCTGGACCTGGCGCGTCAAACTGTCGATGTCGCTATCGCTCGACCTGATGCGCGAAATGCGCGAGCGGGCGGAGGACGAGGCGATCCACGTCTTCGCCCGCAATCTCAAGGACCTGCTGCTTGCCGCTCCCGCCGGCTCGCGTGCAACGATGGGCCTCGACCCGGGCATCCGCACCGGCGTCAAGGTGGCCGTCGTCGATGGCACCGGCAAGCTGCTCGAGACCACGACGGTCTATCCGTTCCCGCCGAAGAACGACATCCGCGGCACGCAAGCCGAACTCGCAAGCCTCGTGCGCAAGCACAAGATCGAACTGATCGCCATCGGCAACGGTACCGGCAGCCGCGAGACCGAACGCCTGGTCGCCGACATGCTGACGCAACTCCCGGCGGGACCGAAACCCACCAAGGTGATCGTCTCGGAAGCCGGAGCCTCCGTCTATTCCGCCTCGCAGGCCGCTGCCGACGAATTCCCGGGGCTAGACGTTTCACTGCGCGGCGCCGTCTCGATTGCGCGTCGCCTGCAGGACCCGCTTGCCGAGTTGGTGAAGATCGAGCCGAAGTCGATTGGCGTTGGCCAATACCAGCATGATGTCGATCAGGGTCGGCTCAACCGCTCGCTCGACGCCGTTGTTGAAGACGCCGTGAATGCCGTCGGCGTCGATCTCAATACCGCCTCGGCGCCGTTGCTGGCTCGCGTCTCCGGTCTCGGCAAATCCTCAGCCGAGGCGATTGTTGCCCACCGCGATGCGACCGGCGCGTTTACCAGCCGCAAGGAGCTGATGAAGGTGCCGCGCCTCGGCGCCCGAACGTTCGAGCAATGCGCCGGCTTCCTGCGCATCCGCGACGGCAAGGAGCCACTTGACGCTTCCTCGGTGCATCCCGAAGCCTATGGCGTCGCCAAGAAGATCGTCGCCGCCTGCGGCCGCGATCTGCGCGCCATCATGGGCGACAGCGCCGCGCTGAAGCAGCTCGATCCGAAGACCTTCGTCGACGAACGCTTCGGCCTGCCGACGGTCAAGGACATTTTCGCCGAACTCGAAAAACCGGGCCGTGACCCGCGCCCGAGCTTCAAGACCGCGACCTTCGCCGACGGCATCGACGACATCAAGGACCTGAAGCCCGGCATGCTGCTTGAAGGCACGGTTACCAACGTCGCAGCCTTCGGCGCCTTCGTCGATATCGGCGTGCATCAGGACGGGCTTGTCCACGTCTCCCAGCTTGCCGACCGCTTCGTCAAGGATCCGCATGAGGTGGTGAAGGCCGGCGATGTCGTGCAGGTGCGCGTCACCGAAGTGGATGTCCCCCGCAAGCGCATCGGCCTTACCATGCGCAAGGAGGGTGCCGCAGAGTCAGGCAACCGCGAGGCGAAGGGAGACCCAAAGGCAGCGCATCAGGCCCGCCAGAACCAGTCCCGCGCACCGCAGGCAAAACCACAGGCACCGTCACAGGGGGCATTCGGTGCAGCGCTTGCCGAAGCGATGAAGCGGAAGTAGCGGTTGCATCGTCTGGAGATTTGGTTGCCGGCATCTTCGGCAACCAAATCAGAGCTAATTTGCCTTCCCGATTGAAAGGCTGCAGGTGACGCCCTGAGGCGGAACCGTGCCGCGCCAGCTTATGCGTTTCGCCTCGACCTTTATCCCGAAGGCTGGGGAATACCAACCGCCTTCGCCGACCTCTCCGCCCGCCTTGATCGCGATGTCCCCTGGTTCCTGCCATGACATGGTTGCGATCGTTTCGCCGTCACGCGTGACCTGGACATTTCCATTGTCCAGATGGGCATCACATTCAGGTGAAAGCTGGAAAACGATCTCGGCCGTGCGGCTGCCGGTTCCGGCAAGCTCGTCGCGGATCGCAAAACCGTCCTCCGTCGAAAACAACATCCGGCGATGGACCATTCCAAAACGCTTTTCATAGCCGTCATGCATTGCAGTCACCGACCATGCCTCGCCGCCGGATGCGGCTTCCAGTGTCGTTACGGCCTTGTGCGACCAGTTGAAGGGGCCGGACATGATGCTCTGGTCGGCGCCATCGATATTCAGCGTGTTATGGGCCCGCGTTCCGCGAAACCACTCCCGCCATTTTGCGCCTGCGTGATAGAGATAGGTGCCCGGATCCACGAATACCGGTTTGCCATCGATCGTGACGAGAACGGAAAGGGCATCGGCATGCCCATGGGCGGCAATGGCAAGATAGCCGAGCGGTGCATGATCGAAGACGATGCCAAGATCACGGCCGCGTTTCTTTTCCCGAATGATCGTGTAGCCGCCATCGGCAAACGTCTTCAACCCGGAAGGTGCCGCAGCGCCGGTCGCCGCCGAGCCAAACAACGCGTCGCGCAAATCCGCCTCGGGCGGGCGCGGCCCAGCCGGCGGCTCTCCAAGATAACCCGCTATTGCCGCGCAAACGGAAGCCGCGTAGGCCGGCTCGTGCCGCGCAAGCGTCAGGACGCGCCCTTCGTCGTCGTCGCAGATTCCGGGTACGCGCCCGTCCTCGTTGGATAGCCACGCGATGTAGTTTGAAAGCAGTTTCAGCCGCTCGTCGATATGAGGAGCCACCGGCTTTCCGGTTGCCCGCGCAACGAAGCTGCAAAGGAGGATGAACTCCGCAGTGAATGCCGCATAGGTCGGCGATTGCTCGGCGCCGACGCCGTCATTCAGGATCTGCTTGTTTGCTTCTTCGGCCAGGATCCTCCGACCCTTGGCTTCAAGTTTCGGAGAGAGCGGCAACTCCGGCATCGCGAGCGCGATCAGGAATTCACCCGCGGCCTCGGCAACCAGATGATTGTTGGCGGAGGAAAACCGCGAGGGGTAACGCGACATCCAGACCTGATGCGCGTGGAGGAGAGCCCGAAGCTGCGTAATGCAGGCCGTCGAAAGCGAAGTCCCGCAAAGGCTCGCGACGACGAGCAGGCTGATGGCGCGCAAGCCAAGTTCGATGCCGGAATTCCAGCCGAGCCCGCGAAACGGCGGGTTGGCCCGATACCAGCTCGACACGGCCGTCTCGATGAAATCCAGGGCGTTTCGGTCGCCGGTCAGGCCGGCATAGGCCGCTACCGGCTGCAGGAATTGCAGGCGATTGAATTCCCAGGCATATTTTATATCGCCGAGCTTGCGTTCATGCCGATAGGGAATATCGAAGCAATAGGTATCCGATCCGGCCCAGAGCCCACCGGTGACGGGGTCCAGCCGCCAGATGTCCACGAGAAACTGGTTCGAAATGTCGCGCTGAGGCCACTCGACTCCGAGCGCCGAAAAATGACCCGACAGGATGAAGCGCGCGGCCTCGGCAATTTCCTGCCTGAGCGGCGCGGGCGCTGCGGCAAGGTTTCCGGCCAGCCCGGGCAGCACCGGCAGCGGACCGGGCAGTTCATAGCGCTCCCAGCCCTCCAGCCGCCGGCGGGCTCGGGTCTTCTTGGCCTTTTCCCCGAACCGGTGAACGATTTCAGCCGGACCCATGGCCCGCAGTCGATTGAAATACCAGGACAGCACCATGGGTCAGTTCTCTGGGCTCATGTACATATTCGCTGGCGCGTTTCGGCGTAAGCTGTCGAGTTCTTCTTCAGTTCGTGCCCAAATTGCATATTTCGCCGACCCAGCGGATTCAGCGAGATCGGCATGTCGGTTAACCGCTTCGTGAAAAGCTTCGACCAGCGAATTCGGGGCAATTGGCGTAAAGACCCCCGCATTGCCCAACACTTCGCGCAGTGTGGGCGATTCATTCGTCACAACCGGAACGCCGATTGTTAAGGCTTCGTGGACCGCCATCTGCATGATATGCGGTCGATCTGAAAGGGTCAGCATGGCGGTTGCCTGAGCCATCGTCTGAAGATACTCGCTATAGTCCATGAAACCCGCAAGTCTGACATTGCTCGGCATGGCAGCCGGATCGAGTTTCCTTTTCCGGTAGTTCCCAGAGACGATGAAGTCAAATTCCGGGCACTTTCGCATCGCTTCGATCGTCAGATCAACAGGCTCGTCGGCAGCAAAGGAGCATACGAAGAAGAAGAGGGGCTTTTCTCTCCGTGGAGTGTAAGTTATGTCGCCGAACCTGACTTGGGGCAACGCTATCAGATGTAACGGTCTTCCGCCCCAGCGACTGACATGTTGTCCGTCGAAGCGATTATGGCAGATTGTGAAAGGGGCGGCGCGAACCAGGTGGCGATAGTAGGGAAGAAAGGGGCGCCAGATACCCTTCGTGATTGCGCCACTGTGAAAATCCATAATGACGCGTCCGCCCGTTAAAAGGGCGTAGAAATGGCAGATCATGGGAAGGAAGGGCGGCTGATTGAGGCAGATGACAGTGCGTGGTCGACGGCGACGAAGCACTGAAATTGTCTCGGTCATATTTGCAAGATAGCCCCTGGCCTTTGCAATCCTGCCTTTTCCGGTGTCCTTTGAAATCAACTCCAATGATACATGGAACGTACTTGCCGTCGCGCTTGACCGGAAGCATTCCTTTTTCCATGCAATCATTACGCCGTCAGCAAGTGGAGCAGTCGGGGCGTTCTTAAAATTTCCGATTGATGCACGCAAAAAAATCACCCAATGTTAGTTTAAAATGATTTCAGGAAATCGCTGCGAATTATTTCGTTTTGTTAAAAAATTCATAAATTTGCGATCGAGGTTAGCTCAATGGACGCGACTACGCTATGAGAAAAACGACCATTGTAAAGATCGCCTACATTGTTTTTCTAACCTACGCTCTCCAGTTGCGCTGGATAGATATCGACAATCAAGCGTACGCCCGTTTGTATCCCGGTGGGGAATATGGTGGGTTGATTCTAGGCGCGCCGTGGCGGTTCATCCTGCTAGCGATGATGGTGCCATTTTTTATGGATCTGCTGAACGGTGCGAAGCTCATACCTGTTGTGATTTGGATCATATGCGGATTCGCGAGCGCCAGTTTTTTTTGGTCCATAGCGCCGCTGCGAACCGCTGGCGGTATTGTCGACCTCGCTTTGTTCATCGGCTATACACTTATTTCAGTTAGGATTCTTGGCCCAAAAGCAGTTTTGAAACTGCTGTGGGGTTTCGGTGTAGCCGTCGTAATACTTTCGTCCGTTTTGGCCGTTATGGGAGACCAGCATGCGTTGATGTCGGCCACTCATGCTGGAAAATGGCGCGGCTTGTTCAACCATAAGAATGTATTTGCCCCCTTTGTAGCGACTATTCTCTTGATTACCCTTTATGGTAGCCAAATTTTGGAAATCGGGCGGTTGTTCCGATGGGTGGTCGCGGCGCTTTGTATCGTATGTTTGGCCTTTGCGCAGTCGTCGTCGTCTAACGTTGCGGCAATTGCTGCCATCATCATCATGCAGTTTGCATCGTTCCCGATCGAGTCCAAGCGACTGCGGGTAGTGGCCTATGCGGCACTGATGGGAGCAGTCACGATAACTTCAGTTCTGGCAGTGAGCGCGTTGGACTTAGTAGTCGAAGGCATTGGCCGAGACTTGACACTGACGGGGCGCACCGCGATTTGGGAAGGAGCGCTTCCATATACTTTCACTGCGCCATTTGGTTATGGCTTTCGTACATCGGGCGGAGAGGAAATAATCTTAGCAATACGTGCTTATTCGGGCTGGGCGATCGCAAACTCTGTCCATAACGTATACCTTAACATGGCTCTCGATATCGGCTGGTTCGCGACTTTGTTGTTTGCTATTTGGTTACTCTCAACAATGGTGGTGATCGACACTGGGGCGAATTTTCCGATAGCGCGCTTGCTCTCCGGCATTTGCGCTTTGCATTTCACTGTCGGCATCACCGAAGTGATCGGTGGCGTCTACTCCTCGATCCATCTGCTCGGCATATTTTGGGGAGTTGTATCTTTGAGGGCCTTGAAGCGCACAAATTCGGCAGATGGGCTGAGCAATATCAAGATCGCAAACGAAGCTGCGTGAAATCAGCGCAAGCTCGGACGATATTGCAAGTCCGAACGACTTGCCTATCTTTCGCGAACTTTGAACAATTCGCGGATTGAAAGAAGCCAGTCACGATTAGTCCAATAACTTGCCCCCAAATAAATACCACCACCGGCGATCCCTCCAACAAGCAAACGAATGATCGATGCTTCGAAGGGATATGCGGCGAACCAACCTGCCGCGGTCGCCAACGCTGTTGTCAAGGCTGGTCTTGCAAGTTGGCTGTGGTACGCCCAGAAACCCAACCCGCTCGCAGGGTTGACGTTGAAATACCAGAACGGGACGATTGCGAAGATATAGAATGCGGAGAGGCCATAAGGCACTCCAAGGATACCGAAGGTGGCGCCCGAATACCAGACCACAGCGAAGACGGATGACGCCATAACAATCGAGGAAATTAAGGCCCTCCGGGTGTGCCCCGTGCCCACCAATAGGCTCCCGATCGGATTTCCTATCGATCGCACAGCGCACCAGATTGCAACTGCGCGCATAAGTTCTGACGCGGCCAACCACTTGCTACCCAGTACAATCGACACAACTTCGGGTGCGAACACCGCAATTGCGCCGTAAATCGGGAAGTTGATAGACGAGGTCATCAAGATGGTCTTTGCGTATATACGTGCAACTGCTGCCTTGTCGTTCTGAACGTTGGCTATAAGCGGCAAACCAACCCTGGTGACGATCGGATTGATGATCATCATGGTCCGCATAGCTAATTCGCGCGGCTGAAAATACATGCCCACCGTTTCAGCTGTAAATATTCGGCCAGTAACTATAATGTCGGCTTGAGCACCCAAAGTATTGGCGAAATTAACACCAAGCAAGTGGCCGCCAAATCGCAAGTGTTTAGAGATTTCTTGCCAATGGAATACAAGTTGCGGGCGCCAGCCTCGGGAGAGGCGCAGCCAGCACAGCAGAGAAAAGGATATCGCGGTAACAAGGTAACCGAACGACAAGGCGTATACTTCCGCATTATTGAATGCGCTAACGATCGCTGTGCAAAATCCTAATGATGCTGAAAGTATTTCAACTTTCGCAAGGCTTTGGAACTGAAGGTTTTTTTCAGCCATCACTCGCAGTTGCTGTCCACTGGCCGTGACGATAAAAACACTGCTGAGAATAAGGAGGATGGGCGTAAGCGCGGCCTCCCCGTAAAAAGCGGCTATCAGAGGGCTTGCTCCAGCGAGCAACGCTGTAAGAAATACCCCTAGCCCAATATTGAGCCAATAGAGGCTCGATAACTGCCTGTCTGTGACGTCAGGATAGTGGATGATCGCGCTGGCGATTCCAATGTCTGAAAAGATCGTCATCGTTGCAATCACCGTCATTGCGAGTGCCTGAAGACCGAAATCTTCCGGCGATAGCGTTCTCGCAAGGATGGCCAATTGGACAAAGGCGATGGCAGCTCGAATACCCATCGACGCTGCTGTCCATCGAACTGAGGAGTAAGCCTGACGTTTGAGACTCATGGCGAGATTCGGCTGAAACCGTCTATTTTCAGCATATTCCGGATTTGGCGATCATTCTCGCCGCCGTGCAGGTTCATGTCCATCAAGGCAACGTCTTGGGTGCCCAGCCAAGGGCGGAATTTTCGCCGCCTACCGATTTTGCGCCATGTGGCGCCTGTTCTTCTCGCCATGAAGTAGAGCCATATGTCGTCGGTGCTCGGGCATAGATAGGTGAAGCGCTCATGATCCGTGACGTCCGTATGCAGGATTCCCGGGCGATACAGAATGCCTCCGATTCCTGTAGGGAAAACCAAATCCGACACCGTCTCCCGATCAATATTGAAGTCCCATTTGTTGTAATCAAGCGGCAGCCCAGTTTTGTCGAGTTGTATAAGATGCGCCCTGTAACAAATAACCTCCCAACGGCCTGCATCAAAAGCTTTGGTAAATCCTTTCAGCCAATCGGATCCATAGTAAACATCGTCGTCGGCGGTTACAACAAAGAGCTCACGATCTTCCTGCATGAGAGGAACAATTTTCTTGTATGAGCGCATATCATCACAGAACTTTATTTCGAGGCCATGCTTGGTGAGTTCCAATACCTCGGAAGGCAAAGCCGCCCTGTCTTCATGGGCAATCCAAAGGATGACCGAATTTGGTTCGATCTGCTGCGTCAGGAGCGTTTTCAAGGTCAAGCTGAGGGTTGGAAATCTCGGCGGATACGAGGTGAGCGATACGACAAGCTGCCCCGGGAGCCCATGCCCCTCTCGACGAAGATTCTGGCGCGATGACCAGCGCACGGCAGTAACCATTCTGAGGCAACTATCGACGATAAGCCGTTTTATCGTCCGCAGCTTGTTCCAGCCATTTTGGCGAAGATTTTTCACGTGCTCTTCTCATGTTGCAGCGAGTGGGCGGTGCGTCCTCTACCGATGGACGACTGAGCTTTAGACGCTCTTGTAAGCGTCGATCAGCTTCGGCACCTCGTAGCTCCAGGCCATCTGCGTTTCGACGCGATTGCGCCCGAAGGCACCCATCCTTGCACGGCGCTCCGGGTCGGCCAGCAGTTCGGCGATCTTGGCCGCGAAATCCACCGGATCGTTCGCCTTGGCGTAGAGCGAAGCCTCCTGGGCACTGAAGCGGCCTTCGGTGACGTCGAACTGCACGATCGGCTTGCCGACGGCCATGTATTCGAGGATCTTGTTCATCGTCGATTTGTCGTTCATCGGATTGACCCGGTCCGGATTGACGCATACATCGGCCGTCGACAGAACCTCGAAAAGCGTCTGGTCCGGAGCGCGGCCCGTGAAGGTGACGTAGTCCGAAAGGCCCAGACGTTCTGAGAGCGCCTGCAGCGATGCAAGGCTGGGGCCGCCGCCAACCAGCGCAAACTGGATGTCCTGCCGACCCAGATCGTGGACCATGTGACGGGCCGCCTCGAGAAGCAGGTCGATGCCCTCCTGCTCACCCATGACGCCGACATAACCGACGAGAAACTTGCGCCCGTGCTTCAGCGCCGGGTTCGGCGCTACCGCCTTGACGCGCGTCAGGTCCGGACCGCTGCGGACGACGAAAATATCCTCTGCCTTCTTGCCGCCGCGCTCGATCGCGATCCGCTTGTAGCTCTCGTTGGTCGAGATCACGGTGTCCGCGGTCTTGAAGGTCAGCCATTCGAACAGGCACATCAGCCGCCAGAAGAAACCGCGTTTGTTGAACTTGGCCTCGTAGAGTTCCGGATTGATGTCGTGGTGGTCGAAGATATAGCGCTTGCCGATCAGCTTGAACTGCCAGGCGATCAGGAAAATCAGGTCCGGCGGATTGCAGCCGTGCAGTGTATCGAAGCCGTGGCGGAACAGGATTTTCCAGGCAAGCAGCGTTTCCCAGACAAGCGCCGTGCCGTATTCGAGGAGATAGCCGAGCGCGCCGCCCGCATCGAGGGGCAGCGGGTGGCGATAGATGTGGATGCCGTCCAGGTGTTCGTAGCGCTCCGTGTAGCCCTTGCCCGTCGGGCAGATGATGGCGACGTCGGCGCCGGCGGCGCGCAGCGTTCTTGCCTCCTGCCAGACCCGCCGATCGAACGGCACCGGCAGGTTCTCGACGATCATCAGAACCTTCCTGCCCGAAAGCGCCCCTGCAAGCGTGGTGTTTCGATGAGCGGCATCGGCCTTGCTGTTTTGAAGTGCTGTGTCCATCGTGACCATCCTCAGGAAAGGGCGTTCAGATTGACGACATCGCCATTCTTTTCCAGGTTGAGCTTTCTGTAGGTGAGGTTGGTGGTGATGACGCGGTCGTAGCTGGTGGCCTCTGCCGTTTCCTTCGTGACCAGCAACTGCGACAGAGTCGGGATCTGGGTATAGGCGTAGCCCAGATTGGCGCCGACAAGTTTGGTCGCGTCGATGGCCGGATCGAAGACCGACAGCTTGTAGCCCTCGCGCAGCAAACCGCGGGCAAGATCGATGTTGGGGCTCTCGCGCAGGTCGTCCGTGTCGGCCTTGAAGGCAAGTCCGACGAGCAGCACCTTGGCGCCCGGTGCCAACCCGCCCGTCACATGCTGGAACAGCCGGTACTTATGCGCCTCGTTGGAGCGCAGCAGGGAATCGACCAGATGGGTATGCGCGCCGCAATCGGCGGCGATATACTGCATCGCGCGCACGTCCTTGGGCAGGCAGGATCCGCCGAACGCGCCGCCAGGCCGCGTGTAATAGGGCGAAATGTTGAGCTTCGTGTCGGAAACGAAGATCTCGTGCACCTTTTTCGCGCTCAAGCCGAGTTGCAGGCAGATGCGGCCGATCTCGTTGGCATAGGCGACCTTGACCGCATGCCAGGTGTTGTCGACGAATTTGGTGATCTCGGACTCACCCAGGTGCACGTAGAAGGTCGGCGCCTGGATGTTCTGGTTGAGGAGGTCCATCCGCGCGTTCGGCTTGCCGTCAACCGTGCCTATAACGATCTTCGGTGGATCGAAATAGTCCTGGATTGCCGAGGATTCCCGCAGGAATTCGGGATTGTAGACAAGTTCGACGCTGCGCCCGAACGCGTCACCCAACTCGGCGGCGAGGATAGGAGCGATCAGCCCTTCGACGGTTCCCGGCCGGATGGTCGAACGGTAGACGACGGTGAGCGGTGACGTCCTCCTGGTGCCGACCGCGGCGGCGATCTGGCGCGTCACTTCCGCGATATAGGTCATGTTGTGCGAGCCATCCGGCGCGCTCGGCGTGCCGACGCAGACGATGGCCATATCGCATTCATCAAGAGCGTTTCTGATTTCGGTGTGAGCGGAAATCCGGCCTTCTGCGAGGCCTTCGCGCAACAGCGCATCGACCCCCGGTTCGGTGATCGGTGATATGCCTTGATTGATCTGATGTACTTTTTTTTCGCTGACGTCGAAGCCGATGACTTCGTGGCCTTCTTTCGCAATGCAGCACATCGCCGTGAACCCGACGTAGCCCAGGCCGAAAATCGCTATTTTCATGCAGTATGTCCCTTGAAACTAGGAATTCGTAATCAAAACAATTTCGGGCGTCATTTCTTGAAAGGTGAAATGAAACAAATAGGATAGCTTATCCGCAACACTAAAAACGGCTGCGTTAGAAAGGCGCATTCTCATTAATACGTGCATGAAACGCACGTTTGAACAAGCCGGGACGATTTAAAAAATTACCCTCTGATGTCGAGGGAACGATCGTTTTTGACTTGTTTCGATACGGATGTTTTCACATAATTAAATACGATTTCATAGTCCTTTTCGCAGGTGCGAGATGGGATGGTTAAAGCGGCGATCGGAAGGGGCCGTTGGCCTGCGTGCCGGGCTCGCTGGGTCCGGCGCACTAAAATACCTATAGTTGTTTTATTGCACGATATCGCATTTAAATTTTTATTGAATTCACACGAGATCGGCGAGGTTTATCGCGATGCTGAAACGTAAATCCGTTTTCTTAAACTGTGTCATGACGTTCGTGATTTTGAGCGGTTACCCATCGTTTGCGCAGGAAACAGGGGAAAGTACCGAGCAGCTTGCGCCGGAGAGTGTCCAAAAGCCGAATTTGAAGGACCTGCAAGCGACGATAAGGGCAGCACAGCCGGGTGACGAACTCAATGCCGCAATCGCTGCCGTCAGGGCGATGGCAGACCAGCAGGATCCATCGGCGATGCAGCTTATGGGCGATCTCTATCGTGACGGAAAAGTCGTTCCGAAAGACTTGGCCAAGGCCGTCGATCTCTACACGAAGGCGCTCGAGAAGGGCAAGGCGACGGCGGCGACCAAGCTGGGCGATCTCTATCGCCAGGGTCAGGCCGTGGGGCTCGATGCCGCAAAGGCGCCCGGATTTTACGAGCAGGGCATACAGGCCGGCGACGCCGGCGCAAAAGCCGGCATGGCCAGGCTTTATGCGGAAGGTGTCGTGGTAACGCGCGATATTCCGAAGGCGGTTTCCCTTTATGAGGATGTCATCGCCGGCGGCGGAGCATGGGCAGCCTCGCCCCTGGCAGCTCTTTACCTGAAGGGGCCGGAGGTCGGTCTCGATCCGACCCGGGCCGTTGCCTACTATGAACAGGCGGTGGAGGCGGGCGATGCCGGTGCGATGATCGCCCTTGCCGGGATTTATCGCGACGGGAAGCTCGTCCCCGCAGATATTCCAAGAGCAGTCGATCTTTATGCCATGGCGCTCGATAAGGGAAAGACGGCCGCAGCCGCAAAGCTGGGTGATCTTTACCGGCAGGGCGAGGCCATCGGTCTCGATCCGGCAAAGACGATCGGCTTCTATGAACAGGGCGTCCAGTCCGGTGATGCTGTCGCCAAGACGGGCCTCGCCGGCCTCTATGCCGAGGGCAGTATCGTCCCGCGTGACATTCCGAAGGCAATTGCGCTCTATGAGGATGTTCTGGCTGGCGGAAATACCGGGGGCGCCTCGTCGCTGGCAGCGCTTTATCTGAAGGGCGAAGAGCTTGGCCTCGATCCGGGCAAGGCCGTTGGCTACTACGAACAGGCCATTGCGGCCGGCGATGGCGGGGCGATGATGGCACTTGCCACCCTCTATCGTGACGGCACCGTTGTTCCGCGCGATGTGCCGAAAGCTGTCGAGCTCTACACCAAGGCGTTTGCGAGCGGAAAGATAACGGCCGCGGCACGGCTCGGCGATCTCCACCGCCAGGGGCAATCCGTTGGCCTTGACCCGGCCAAGGCGGTTGGCTTTTACGAAGAGGGCATCAAGGCGGGCGATGCCGGAGCGAAGGCCGGCATGGCGGGCGTTCTTGCGGACGGCGTGCTTGTTCCCCGCGATGTTCCGAAGGCAGTCGCTCTCTACGAAGACGTCCTTGCCGGCGGAAATGTCGGCGCAGCGTCTTCGCTGGCAGCGCTCTACCTGAAGGGCAAGGAGGTCGGCCTCGCCCCTGAAAAGGCCGTCGGATATTACGAGCAGGCGGTCGCCGCCGGTGACGCCGGCGCCATGGTCGCGCTTGCGAAGATTTATCGTGAAGGAACGATCATCCCGAAGAACGTGGCCAAGGCGGCAGATCTGTATCAGCAGGCCTATGACACCGGTCGCGAAGGGGCTTTGGCGAGCGCAGTCAGCGCGCTTCTATCCGGAACGGCGGCACAGAAGAAGCAGGCACACGAGCTGATTGCCAAGGGGCTGTCGGAAGATGCGCCCGGCATGGCGTCTGCGAAGGCCAATGCCGTCCTTAACGGGGTGGGCGTGCCGAAAGATCCACGCCGGGCCATCGAGATATTGAAGGCTGCAAGTGCGGCCGGTGATGCCGGTGCTGCGTCTGCGCTGATCCAGCTCTATGCGCAAGGCAAGGGAAAGGACATCACGAAAAATCTTGTCCAAGCCAGGGCGACGCTGGCGAGCGTCGGCAGCCAGATACCGGACGAGCAGCGCGCCAACGAGGAATTGTTTCTTGAGGGCGCGTCCGCCTCGTCGATCGGTCAGTATGCGGCCTTTCTCGAAAAGATCAGGGACATGCAGCCCAACGGGAAAGCCGGCCTTGTCGGCCGGCTCGCGGGCGCGAACGGCAACACCTATGTCTATATCGTCCAGAGCGAACTCAAGGATGCTGGCGCCTATGCCGGCAAGCTCAACGGCGTGCTGACGGGCGCAACGATCAGGGCTTTCAACCAGTTCTGCAGCGCGCGTAATGCGGCCGAACTCTGCAGGACGGGTCCTCTCAGTTGGTCGGCCCGCGGCGTGTTCCTGAGTTTCATCCGCGAAGCAAAATCCTGATCCGCCGAACAGTCGTTCCGCCGCGGCGCCTGCCGAAGCGTGCGTCGCAGCGGTGCGAACAGGGGAAGGCTTGGGCTTAGGGTCCGGACTCGGCGGCAGCAAGGCAGACGACAACCCCTTGCCCAGAAGATTCAAAGCAACGAATTGCTAGGAGAAGAGATAGCGAGTATAATTCCAGACGTTACTTCAAGCATAGGGGGAATAGGCAATGAGCAGACTGTTGATCCTGTCGGCTGGTGCCACCCTGGCACTAACGTCCCTGGCGTCCGCTGAGCCGGCCATGCAACCGCTTAAGATCTCTAAGGAATGCAGCCAGTATACCGGCGAGACCCCGAGCTTCTGCACCATTACGGAATCGAACCTCACCGCGATCCCGGCGGGCACCAAGATCTTATACTATGGGCCGGTGACCGGCAGCCCCCTTTTCGGCAGCAGCACGGCGGTTATTACCGTCGGAAACGGAGACACGGCGGTCGGGTATTGCGTGACCTACGACACCGCCAGCCCGATGCAAGGAACCTGTGCGTTCCATGCAGGCAGTGGGACGCTTGCCGGATTCCAGGCGGTCGTCAAGGTCACGGTCGACGACAAGCAGATCTATCACTGGGACGGGGGTTACCTGCTTGGCGCCGCCAAGTGAGAACGACAGAAATGCTGCTCTCGTCTGGCTGTTTGACGTGATTTCGTGCCCTGACTCATAACCAGTAGGTGGACCCAGCGGCCGCCGGATTTGAGGACATGGACGATGCCGTTGATCACCCGGCGGTCGTCGATTCTTGGCTTGCCGCGTGAATCATAGAACCGCCGTCAACGGAATCCTCTTTATGGGTCCGGACCCTAGTTGGTCATTTCCGCACGAGCCGTGAGGTCGTTGGTCGTGGTAACGACTTCGCGGTATTCGACGACGGCGTCCGTGTCCTGGCGGCTGCGATAGATGCCGAATTTCCAGTAGCCGGCGTCGTTGTGATCCCAGTACCCGACCGGACCGTTGAATTTTACCACTTGGTGCCCGTTCAGCCATATGTTGAGCAGCCCGTCCGTGGCGGACACCTTGTGTTCCATAGCGATATTCAGCCATTCGTGGCGGGGGACATCGTGCATCCGGTACATTTCGTGGGTCACCGGCTTGCCGCTTGCGATGTCGCGGGAAAGGAACACCAGATCCTTGCCCTGCACCTCGACGGCGATATAGGGCGGGCGCCGGTCGTTCGCGTCGCCGTGCCACTGGCCGATAATGAACCAGGAGCGCTCGTCGCTCGGAACCTGAAAGCCGCTTCCGATCCGCACCCGATAGGCGTTCCAGACGACCTTGTCTTTCGGAAAGCGGATGCTGGTCGTGACTTCGGAGCGATCCTTGTGTTCCGGGTCGAAATAGGCATTCTCGCCGCCGCGCACCTCAAACCGCAGAACCACATTGTCATTGGCGCTGCGCCGCGCGCCGATGGAATAGTCCTTTTGGGCCGAGTGGTTCTTGTAGAACTTGTTGTTGTAGTAGAACCCTTCCGTAAGCGGCCTGACATCGAGAGACGAGGCGACTTCGGCGGCGTCGGCGATTCGTTTCGTATTGGCGTGGGCCAACTGTTGCGGAAGGCCGATCGCGGAGACGGCCAGAAGTGCTGCGCAGGAAAGGATGCCGATCCGATGGTTGGTCTTTTTCATCAAACTACTCCTCTAAAAAGCGATTGCGCCGTGAATCGGCAGAAATGGATTTCTCTAAAATGGTGATCGGCCTTTCGAGGGTAACCCCTCTCACGCTCAGTTTTGCGTGATCGAAAACGCCTTGCACCCGGCAAAAATGCATAGACAACATGGCGATCTTAAGTTTCGCCGGGCTGGACTTGCCACCCTCATGGCGCGATCGGTGCGAAGCCCTCGGGCGGCTCGATCCTTCGCCGTTGTTTTCATCTGTCGGCGGGCGTAAAACGGCTCCCATGCAATGGAGCGACCAGGCCATCGTCATCGGCGTCAAGCGGCACGGGGAAACCTCCGTCGTCGCCGAGGTGATGACGCGTGCGCACGGGCGCCACCTCGGGCTTGTGCGCTCCGGCCGTTCACGGACGATGCAGCCGGTTCTGCAGCCCGGAAACGAGGTCGAGGTCACCTGGCGGGCGCGACTGGACGAACATCTGGGCGAATTCCGGATCGAGCCCGTTCGCCTGCGGGCGGCACGATTGATGGAAGCGGCAACCTCCGTCTACGGTGTCCAGGCCATGGGCGCGCTTTTGCGCCTTCTGCCCGAGCGCGATCCGCATCCGCATCTCTACGAGGCGCTCGATGTCATTCTCGAAAACCTGCAGGATCCGCGCGATGCCGGTGAACTGTTCGTGCGCTTCGAGATCGCCGTGCTCAACGATCTCGGCTTCGGGCTCGATCTGGCGGAATGTGCGGCCACGGGCGCGCGGTCCGATCTGGTCTATGTGTCGCCGAAATCCGGCCGCGCCGTCAGCCGCGAAGCGGGCGCGCCCTATGCCGACAAGATGCTGGTGCTGCCCGCCTTTCTTACCGAAGAGGGTGGCCAGGCGGCCGACTATGACAGTTTGCAGGCCGCCTTCCGCATGACGGCTTTTTTCCTTCATCGCCATGTCTATGAACCACGCGGCATCGGCCTCTCGACGGCGCGCGAAGGTTTCGTTCAGGCGGCTCTGAAGGCGCTGAAGCCGTCGCCAACAGTGACCCACACGTAAGGAACTCCCGACATATGACAGTCGAACTCTATCCCGGAATGACGGTTTCCGGCATTGGCACCGTACCGCTTGACGTGGTGGCGCGCGATGGCGGCCTGAAGGCGATGCTGGACCTTCTGGCGGGCATTCACCCCGCACCGCCGATGGCAGCGACGCTGAAATTCAGCCTGAGCGAGGTCGAGGAGGGCAGGGTGATGTTTCAGGGCCTGCCATCAGCCGAGCATCTCAATCCGCTTGGCACGGTGCATGGCGGCTGGGCGGCGACGATCATGGATTCGGCCCTCGGCTGCGCCGTCATGACCACGTTGAGGCCGGGCGAGGCCTATACGACCGTGGAGTTCAAGGTCAACCTGGTGCGCCCGCTGCTGCCCGGCATGGGCGAGGTGTTCTGCGAGGGAAAGATCGTCCATCGCGGCCGCACGCTGGCAACCTCCGAAGCGTGGTTGAAGGACAAGAACGGCAAGCTGCTGGCGCACGGGACTGAGACCTGCGCCATCTTCCCGATCGAGAACCTGATGCGGTAACGGTTCCGCCACCGCTGGCCTCCGACGAGCTTCAGACCTGATCGAACAGCGTGAAGTCGATCTGGCTGATATGGTCGGGATCGGCGATCGCGGCCACTTCCGCGATCCTGCCGTCGCTGATCGTCAGGCGCAGGATGACCCGCAACTGGCCTCCCACCTCGACGATCAGCCCGAAACCATCGTCCACAAAGGCCGGTTGTGCACCGATGGCGCGTCCCTTGAACGTATTGGCGACGGCCGCTGCGCCGCGGATTTCCGCGAGCGATCCGAGTTTCACGGCTGCCGCGTCCGCGCGGAACACCACGCCCGGATCGAGCACCGCAAGCAGCGCCTCGAAATCGCCACCGCGCGACGCCGCAAGAAAGGCTTCGACGATTCTGCGCTGGCCGCTCCGGTCGGCGTTCGCAGCCGTTCTTGCTCCCTGAACACGGCGGCGGGCACGGCTCGCCAGTTGCCGCGCAGCCTCCGGCGACCGGTCGACGATGGGGGCGATCTCATCGAAGGGCACGGCAAACATGTCGTGCAGCACGAAGGCAAGGCGTTCGGCCGGTGTCAGCGTTTCGAGCACGACGAGCAGGGCGGCCCCGACCGAATCGGCAAGCAGCGCTTCGTTCTCGGCATCGTCGCCAGACGTTGCCGGTTCCGGGACATGCGGACCATACGGCTCCTCGCGCCGTGATTTTCGAGCCCGCAGCATGTCGAGGCAGATGCGGGCGACGACGGTCGTCAGCCAACCCCCAAGGTTGCCGATCTCGGTCGTGTCCGAGCGGCCAAGGCGCAACCATGCCTCCTGTCTTCCGCTTCCGCGCTGGAGCCGAGCATGCGGTAGGCGGCCGCCTTCAGCCGGCCCCGATCCGCCTCGAATTTCTCAGCCAGAATTTTTTTCTCGTCCATCCGTCACATTCTTCCGCTGCGCTCCGTCATGCCTTTGACGAATGAGAACCGGGCGATGTGACAGACAATCGCCATGGAAACAAAGGCGTCAAGAGCAGCCCCCGGATGCCGATATCCGGCAAACCGAATGATGAGGAGATATCCGATGCAGCCGAGAATGAACAACCCCGCCGTCATGATCCCGGAAGCCATGCAGGCGCTGATGGCTCTTGCCACCGTTACGCGCACGGGCGGTGTGCCCGACCTGACGCTCGAACTGGTCAACCTGCGTGCCAGTCAGATCAACGGCTGCAGCGTCTGTGTCGATGCGCATCCGCGTCTTGCCAAGAAGGCAGGCGAGACCGACGAACGTCTCTTTGCCGTCGCTGCCTGGCGCGACACGCCCTATTTCACTGCAGCGGAGCGGGCAGCGCTGGCGTTGACCGAGGCGTTGACGCGGATCAGCGACCGCGCCGATCCGGTGCCGGACGACATCTGGAACGAGGCGGTCCGCCACTACGACGAAACGGCGCTCGCCACCCTCGTTCTTGCCATCACCAATATCAACGTCTGGAACCGGCTCAATGCCGCCACCAGGCAGGTTGCCGGCGTTTGGAAGCCGTAAGGCGTAAATGGGCACAAACGAAAAATGGCGCCGCAAATGCAGCGCCATTTCTCATTTCGAGGGGAGGTATCAGCCGATCTTGCCGCCGCCCTGTTTGGTGATCGTGAGGACAGCCGGACGCACCGGCATGTCGTCCTTGAAGTCCGGCCAGCGTGTTGCCGGAGCTTCAAAGGTGGCAAGGCCTGCGTCGCCCGGATGCTGGACGGCGACAAAGAACGTGTCGGACGTCGGGTTGAAGCTCGGTCCGCACATTTCGGCGCCGACCGGCACGCGGAAGAACAGCTTCGATGTGCCGCGGGCGTCGCCCTCGGTATCGACGGCCCAGATGCCGTCGGTGCGGCCGGTGGCCTTTTCGTTGTTGCCGTCGGTGGAGACCCAGAGGCGGCCGTCCGTGTCGATGGCGCAGTTATCCGGCATTCCGAACCAGCCGTTCTTCGTCGTTGCCGTCGAGAAGGAAGCGCCGACTTCAGCCACCGAAGGATCGCCGCACTTCAAGAGCACGTCCCATGTCGACTTGGTCGAAGCGAAGTCGCCGTCGGTCTCGGTGATCTCGATGATGTGACCGAAGGCATTTTCGGCGCGCGGGTTGGCAGCGTCGAGCTGGTCGGCCGTGCGGTTGGTGTTGTTGGTCAGCATCACGTAGACCTTGCCGGTCTTCGGGTTCGGCTGGATATCCTCCGGCCGGTCCATCTTGGTGGCGCCGAGTGCGTCGGCGGCAAGACGCGTGTTGATCAGGACGTCGGCCTGCGATGCAAAGCCGTTCGCTTCCGTCAGCGGACCTTCGCCGTGGGTCAGCGGCAACCACTGGACAGTGCCGTCGGCGTCGAACTTCGCCACGTAGAGCGTGCCGTCGTCGAGAATGTCCATGTTGGCGGCGCGGTCGTTGGCGTTGAAGGTGGCCTTGGTCACGAACTTGTAGACATAGTCGAAGCGCGAGTCGTCGCCCGAATAGAGCACGACACGGCCGTCCTTGTTGACGATCGATTCGCAGCCTTCATGCTTGTAGCGACCGATAGCGGTGCGCTTCTTCGGAACCGAATTCGGATCCATCACGTCGACTTCGACGATCCAGCCGAAACGGTTGGCTTCCGTCGGTTCCTTGGAAACGTCGAAGCGGTCGTAGAACTTCGACCACTGATATTCGCCGGCCGGCGCCCCCAGGCGCTTCAGCTGGGCAAATTCCGGATGCGTCTCGGCGATCTCGCCGCCGAAATAACCGTTGAAGTTCTCTTCCGACATCAGATAGGTGCCCCAGGCGGTGACGCCGCCGGCGCAGTTGTTGATGGTGCCGAAGACCTGCTTGCCGGTCGGATCGGACGGCGTCTTGACGCGCTCATGGCCGGCAACCGGACCGGAAAGCTGCATCTCGGTCTTGGCGGTGACGCGGCGATTGTACTTGCCGTCGAGCACCGGCTGCCACTTGCCGTCGACCTTGCGGATTTCGACGATCGTGCCGCCATGCGCGGCCATCTCGATGTCGACCAGTTCCTTGGTGTATTCACCGAGCTGAACCTTCTCGACTTCCTTGCCGTTCTTCGTTTCCTTCACGATGGACGTGAACTTCGGAAACATGAGTTCTGCGTTGGTGTATTCGTGATTGACGACGAGCAGGCCGTGATCCGGCTCGCCTTCGAGCGGGATGAAGCCGATATAGTCGTTGTTGTAGCCGAACAGCTTTTCCTGCGATGCGGCCGTCTGGTTCAGCGGGTCGAAGTCCGGGCTGTCGGCAAACAGCTTGTCGCCCCAGCGCAGCAGGATATTGGCGTCATATCCTTCCGCGACGTGATGGGTCTCGTCGACGCCTGCCTCGATTTCCTTGAAGTCGAAGCTGGACATGCCATTGGCGCGCGCATCGTCTGCAGTCAGGATCGCAAGCGGGCTGACGGTCGTGGAGATCGCCGCCACGGCGAGCGACCCTGCCATGAACGACCGGCGTGAGAAGCGGCGGTTGATGATGTCGCCCATGGTCGGGTTGGTGGAACAGTTCTGAGTGACGTCTTCGAGCGCTTCGCGCCGATCGGTCAGGTTCTCGATTTCTGGGGTGGCTTTCGGGTCAGCAAGATGGTCCACGGTCATTCTCCTCTTGGTCCGGAAACTGCGCAAAGGCGCATCACTGCATCCATACCCGGCACATAATGACAAGTTCGCGACAATCCGGTGAAGAGATTGCTCTGCTCAACCGTCTCCGATTTGGCCCGCGGCTGAAAAGCTGTATGGTCGCAAGAATTGCGCCGGTTCGGCGCCGGGGGAAAACATGATCGAAGTCATTGCTTTCGTTGCCTTTGGCATCGCGCTGGCAGCACTTCTCAGCGGACGTAAGACGGCAGACCGGCTGGAAACCGAGATTACGGCATTGAGGGAGGAACTGAAGCGGATCGAGGAGTCGCGGCCGATCGCTGCTCCCGCCGCCGATGCGATGGCAGAAGCCCCTGACGAGTCCGAGGTCGCGGAAAGCACGCCGCAGCCGGCCGAACCCCCGGTCGTGGAACCATGGCGTCGCGCCCAGATCAAGAAGGGCGACGCGATCTTCGGCGGACCGCCGCCGAGCCAGGATGCCGTCGAAAAGGCCTCGCGCGGCGAGCCGGTGGCGGCGCGGGCTGCCGGAACAACCACGATCGACGCGGTCGCGCCGCGGCCGAGGGAAAGCCTCGAAAGCCGCCTTGGCGCGCGCTGGGCCGTCTGGGTCGGCGGTATCGCGCTGGCGCTCGGCGGCGTCTTCATGGTCAAGTATTCGATCGACGCCGGTCTTCTCAGCCCGGCGGTGCGGCTGTTCATGGCGGCCGTCTTCGGTCTCGTTCTGATCTGCGTCGGCGAATTCGTCCGCCGCCGTGCGACGCCGCTGGTCGCCGACGAATTCCAGAATGCGATGATCCCCGGCATCTTGACGGCTGCGGGTGCTGTCACGCTGTTTGGCGTCTGCTATGCCGCCCATGGCATCTATGGATTTATCGGCCCGGCGGCGGCGTTCACGCTTCTTGCACTCGTTTCGCTTGCCACCGTCGGCCTGTCCCTGCTGCATGGGCAGGCGCTGGCCGGGCTCGGCCTTCTTGCCTCGCTGCTCACCCCGGCACTGGTGTCGTCCGAAAGCCCCAGCCCCTGGAGCCTGTTTGGCTTTCTGGGTATAGCCTGGGCTGCCACGTTGCTTGCGGCGCGCATCCGTCAGTGGACCATCGTGCCGTCGGTCGCCAACATCGGCCTCTGCCTCTGGGCGCTCGTCTATATCGCCGCGGCCCCCGTGTTCGAGACGCTGCCGGTGACATTGGTGATGCTGGTGATGATCGCCGGCGTCGGCTTCATCTGGCCGGGCCGGCTGGCCGGTGATGCCGACGGGGCGGACCCCGTAGACGACCAACCGCTCGCTCGCCCTATCACCTCATGGGAACGGGTGATGGCGCCGCCCTTTGCCGCCGTTACGGTGACGTCAGGCATTTCCGCGCTTCTGACCGCGCTTGCCATGATCAGCCCCCTTGCGACTGCATCCGGCTATCCGGTCACCGAATTCTGCGTTGTTGCCGCTGCTCTCGCAGCCCTCGGCGCGCTGCGCAGCCACGCGGTCTATCCGGCCCTGCTGGCAGGGCTGGCGTCCATCGTCGGCCTTTGGAGCATCACGGCACTCAGCGGGCTCCTGACATTCATCGACCCGTCGCTTCCAGGAGACATCGTCACGCTTGCGGTCTCCGGACGCACGGCGATGCTCGCCAGCATGGCGCTCTCCGTCGTCTTCATCGCGCTTGGAGCCCTGGCAAACCACCTGCATCTGACGAAAGAGCCGGCTTTGGCGGCGATCTGGGCCGCGATCATGGCGATCGTTCCGATCAAGCTCATCGGCATGTCGCTGCTGATGACCGGCAACCTGACCTTCGACCTGCCGCACGGCCTGTTCGCGCTGGCGACAGGCGTCGTGCTCATCGGCCTGGCCGAATGGTCCTCGCGCAGCAATGCTTCTGCGGAAAACTTTGATTTCCCACAGGCGTTTTGGGTCGCCGGTTCCTTCGGTCTGTTCGTCATTGCGCTGCATGCGCTGACGGATGGTCTGGCGACGACGATCCTGATCGCTGTCTTGGGCGTCGCCTATGTCGCTGCCACACGCATGCGCGCCTGGCCGGCGCTGCCTTGGATGATGGTGGGCGCGACCATCGTCGTGCTTGCCCGTATCGCCTGGGAGCCGACCATCGTCGGTCCGCTCAATCTTGGAAAGACGCCGGTGTTCAATGCGCTGCTCGCCGGCTACGGCATTCCCGCGCTGCTTCTCATCCTCTCGGCTTTCGAACTTCGCAACTGGCCGGATCTGCGGGTCCGGAATCTGCTGCAGGCTCTGGCCAGCCTGTTTGCGTTGCTCACCGTCGCCATCCTCGTGCGCCATGCGATGAACGGCGGTGTGCTCGACAGTTCGGTGCCGACGCTCGGCGAACAGTCGATCTATACGCTGCTTGCCATCGGTGCCTCCGGCATCCTGATGACGCTGGACATGAAGTCGCCAAGCCCGGTCTTCCGCTATGGCAGCATGGCGGTCGGTGTCCTGTCGATGATCTCGATCCTCGGCGCCCATCTGCTTGGGCTCAATCCCTATTTCAGCGGCGAACCGCTCGGCTCGGTGCCATTCTTCGACCTGCTTTTGATCGGTTATCTCCTGCCGGGGCTGGGCTATGCGGGCCTCGCCTGGTATGCGCGCGGCAAGCGGCCGATGCCATACGTGATGGCCCTTGCTGTGGCAGGTGCCATTCTGGCCTTCGCCTGGGCGACATTGTCCGTGCGCCGCTTCTGGCAGGGCCAGAACATCGCCGACTGGAAGAACTTCCTGCAGGGAGAGACCTATACCTATTCCGTCGTCTGGCTGCTGCTCGGTGTTTTGCTTTTGGTGCTCGGCTCGCGCTTCAACGCCAAGAGCATCCGCATCGCGTCGGCGGTCCTGGTCTTTGTCGCGGTACTGAAGGTCTTCTTGATCGACATGGCCAATCTCGAGGGCTTCCTGCGGGCCTTGTCCTTTATCGGTCTCGGCGGGGTGCTGATCGGCATCGGCCTGTTCTATCAGAAGATACTTTCCGGCACGGCGGATGTTCCGCCGGAGCCGCAGGTGGACATCGAGGCGGAACCGGGCCAAACAGCCTGATCGCTTCGATTCTCCTGGTTCCTTTCGGATGGATTTCGCATGAGCCACCTATCTTCACTCGCCGCGGCCTTTGCGCCCCACGAAGCTCTTGCGGAACGGCTGCTGCCACATGCCGTTTCGGGCGATGACGGCTCGCACGATGCCGCTCATCTCATCCGCGTCTGGAAAAACGCTCTGCGGATTCATGGATCCGAAGGCGGCGACCTTCGCATCATCGCCGCTGCCGTGCTGCTGCATGATTGCGTCTCGGTCGAGAAGAACGCCCCCCATCGCGCCCAGGCATCGCGGCTTGCCGCGGAAAAGGCCTTCGAACTGCTCGATGAACTCGGCTGGCGCACGGGCGAAATCACCGCCGTCGCCCATGCGATCCTCACCCACAGTTTCTCCGCCAATATCCCGCCGGAGAGCCTCGAGGCGAAAATCCTGCAGGATGCGGACCGGCTAGACGCGATCGGCATGATCGGTGCTGCCCGCTGCTTCTACATCGCCGGCCGTATGGGTAGCGGCCTTTACGATCCGCTCGACCCTCTGGCGGAAGCCCGTCCGCTCGATGACAAGGCCTATGCCATTGACCATTTCGAGACAAAGCTGTTCAAGCTGACGGACGGTTTCCAGACGGCTGCCGGCCGCGCGCTCGCCCGGCAACGGCAGGAGAGATTGCGTGCAGTGCTTGGCATGCTGATCGAGGAAATCTAGGAAAGACAGCGGCTTGCGGCCATTGGCGGAATCAGTCTGCAATGGTCATGAATCACAATCTGAACGGCAAGGGTAACGACATGAAGGTGACCGGTCTCAATATTCACCCGCTGAAGAGCGGCCGTGCCATCGCGCAGACATCCGTATCGGTTCACCTGGACGGTCTTGCCGGCGACCGGCGTTTCATGCTCGTCGATCCCGATGGAAAATTCATAACCCAGCGCGAGTTGCAGTCGCTGGCACAGGTCGAGGCGACGCATGTGAGTGGCGGCGTCCACCTGAAGATGGGAACCCGCACGATCACCGTACCTTTCGATCCGTCCAATCGCATGGATGTCCGCGTCTGGTCGAGCGACGTCAACGCATCAGTCGCCGGCGATCACGCCAACGCGACGCTTTCTGGCTGGTTCGGCCAACCGGTTAAGCTCGTTCATGTTGATGCAGCCGCCAGCCGCTTTGCCAACGCGGAATGGGCAGGCGCCGAGAGCCCGATGAGCTTTGCCGACGGCTATCAGGTGCTGATCACCACAATAGCCTCGCTCGCCGATCTCAACGTCTCGCTGATTTCCAAAGGGCAGGAGCCGGTCGGCATGGACCGCTTCCGCACCAATATTCTCATCGACAATGACGAGCCCTGGGAAGAAGACCTGTGGGAAAGCGTCGAGATCGGCGGCATCGTCTTCGATCTCGTCAAGCCTTGCGCCCGCTGCATCATGACGACCCAGGACCAGGTGACCGGCGATCGCATCGGCGGCAACCCGATCCAGGGGCTCGCCGAAAAGCGCATGTCCGCCGACCGCCGCGTGCCGGGCGTCCTGTTCGGCTGGAACGCCGTGCCGCGCGGTGAGGGGACAGTCAGCCTTGGCGACGAGATGCGTGTCGTGAAGGCGCGGGAAGAGCGCTGGCCGATGAAGATCAGGGCCTGAATTCTGGTCCGAGCCGGGACCTTCAGCCGCGCTGCAAAGTCTTGTCGATCGCCGCCATTGTCGATGCCGACAGCGGCCCTTTCTCAAGCGCGCCGGCATTTTCCTCGACCTGTTTCACCGTGCGAAAACCGGGGATTGGCAGCGTGTTCGGCGAGCGTGCCCAGAGCCAGGCCAGAGCCCCTTGAGTCAGCGTCCGCCCATCGCTTCGCAAGAGATCGCGGATCGAATCGAGCCTTTTGGAAAATCCCGGATCGACCACGCCGTCGCGGAAGTATTTGAGCCAGTCGAGATCGGCGCTGCGCACGTCGTTTGCCGCCAGCCTGTCGCCCGGCTTGAACTTGCCGGAGAGGAGGCCCATCGCCAGCGGGCCGCGATTGATGGAAATCAGGTCCGCCTTTTCGGCAAGGGCGATCATCTCGCGCGCCGGTTCAAGCACGTTCATCGTGTGCTGGACGGAAACGAAACCATCGCGGCCGGAAAAGCGCGCCGCCCGTTCCGGCCAGTCCGTGCTCCAGCCATAGGCCGCGATCTTTCCGTCCGCGCGCAAGGCGTCGAGCGTATCGAAGACCGCATCGGCCCCGACCGGATCGAATTCGTTGAGATGGAACTGCAGAAGGTCGATCCGCTCACGCTTCAGGCGCCTGAGCGAGGTTTCCAGCGAGGCCCGGATGAAATCCGGCGAGGCGAAGGCACCGGTTGCCTGTTTCGTTGCCGGATCGGTGGCAAAGCCGAATTTCGTGGCGACAACGATGTCGGGATGAGGGGCAAGGGCTTCACCGAGCACTTCTTCGGAATGCCCGGCGCCGTAGTTCGACGCCGTGTCGAAGAAACGAATGCCGAGATCAATCGCCCGGTGGATGGCGCGGATCGATTCCGCATCGTCCACATCGCCCCATCCGAGCGGCACGTCGCCGGCGTAAAATGGCCCGCCGATCGCCCAGCAGCCCATGCCGAGCCGCGGAATGCTGCGCCCGTCCCAGAATGTGATGCCGGTGGATTTCGTTTTGTCGAGCATGATGGCCTCCGCGTGATTTCCGGATGGAAGCTATCAGCGGTCGTCGGGCCGAGAAACGCAAAGGACCGAAGGACGTTTTTCAGAAATGAAAAACCACGCTTGTCATCGGATCGGCCCAATCCAACTCGGATCCACATCCATTCATCAATATGGCTGATCGCAAGGTCATTTTAATTCGCTTTTTTAGCGGATTGCCGGAGGATAGATTGGCGCTCCAATAACACGGAGCCGTTCATGTCCGCCGTTTCATCCACCGCCACGCGCGCATCTGCCGCCAGCCCCGGTTTGCCCTGGCTGATCATTATCGCCGGTTCCCTCATTGCCGTGCTTACCTTCGGGCCACGCTCGGCCATGGGGTTCTTCCAACTGCCGATGCTCGCCGATACTGGTTGGGACCGCACGACCTTCGGCCTTGCCATGGCCTTCCAGAATCTCGCATGGGGCGTCAGTCAGCCGTTCTTCGGCGCGATTGCCGACAAATACGGCACATGGCGGGTGCTGGCCTTTTCCGGGCTCGTCTATGCCGCGGGCCTAACGATCATGGCCTTTGCCGACGCGCCGATCTGGCTGCATATCGGCGGCGGCGTCATGGTCGGTCTTGGTGTCGGCTCCGGTTCCTTCGGTATTCTCCTGTCGGCCTTTGCCCGCAACGTCACGCCGCAGCAGCGCTCGATGGCCTTCGGCATCTGCACCGCGGCGGGTTCCGCCGGCATGTTCCTGTTTGCGCCGCTGAGCCAGGGCCTGATCTCGGCCTATAGCTGGTCCGACAGTCTGGTCTATATGGGCGTGCTGATGCTGCTCGTGCCGCTGTTTGCGATCCCGCTGCGCGGCAATTCCACCTCCGGCACGCAGAAGGAAGTGCTCTATAAGCAATCCATCGGCGAGGCGCTGACGGAGGCGATGGGGCACAAGAGCTATGTCCTGCTTGTCACCGGCTTCTTCGTCTGCGGCTATCAGGTGGCCTTCATCACCGCGCATTTCCCTGCCTATATCGGCGATATCGGCATCGATGCGCGCTACGCGGTGATCGCGCTCGCCCTGATCGGTTTCTTCAACATTATCGGCTCGCTGGCGGCCGGCTTTATCGGGCAGCGCTATTCCAAGCCCTATTTTCTGTCGCTGATCTATATTGCCCGCTCGGTCGTCGTCTCGGCCTTCCTGCTGTTGCCGCAATCGCCGACGTCGGTGATCATCTTCGCCGCCGTCATGGGACTGCTCTGGCTGTCGACCGTGCCGCCGACCAATGCGCTTGTCGCCATCATGTTCGGTACGCGTCATCTCGGCCTGCTCGGCGGCATCGTCTTCCTGTCGCACCAGATCGGCTCCTTCCTCGGCGTCTGGATGGGCGGTTATCTCTATGACCGTCTCGGCTCCTACGATCCGGTCTGGTGGCTTGGCGTGGCGCTCGGCGTCTTTGCCGCCATCGTCCATTGGCCGATCCAGGAAAAGCCGGTCGCTCGGCCGGCAATGGCCTGACGGCCCCGCAAATTCTTGGCCCTCCCGCAGAAATAGCGGGAGGCATTCTTGAAAACTGTCACAAAACTTTCTAAGTCTGGTCCACCGGCACTGCCGGTTTTGTTTTGATCCTATTATGCTCAAATTGAGCAAAATAGTTTCGCCGCCGGAGGGGCGGTAGAGGAGCAGTTCGATGACGATCGCACAGACCAATGCGGCCACCCAGCCTTCCGGCGCATTGAAAACCGCCGCCGAGCGCTTCGGCATCCTCGAAAGACCGGACCTGACGTTCACACCGGAGATCGCCCGCGAGACCGCGCATCTCTACGAGCGCGTCAAACAGTTCGTTCCCGCCTTCGAATGGCCGGTCTATGCGCCCTATGTGCACGCAATCAACCGGCTGAAGAAGGAGCGCGGCGCCGTCATCCTCGCCCATAATTACCAGACGCCGGACATCTTCCACTGCGTCGCCGATATCGTCGGGGACTCGTTGCAGCTTGCCCGCGATGCCACCAAGGTCGATGCCGAGATTATCATCCAGTGCGGTGTGCACTTCATGGCCGAGACCTCCAAGCTCTTGAACCCGGAAAAGACGGTACTCATCCCGGATGCGAAGGCCGGGTGCTCGCTGTCGGAATCGATCACCGGTGCCGACGTCCGCCTGTTGAAGGAGCGTTATCCCGGCGTGCCGGTCGTGACCTACGTCAACACGTCTGCCGACGTGAAGGCCGAGACCGACATCTGCTGCACCTCGTCCAACGTGCTTGCCGTCGTCGAGAGCCTGGAAAGCGACACCGTTCTCTGCATCCCCGACGAATACCTGGCGATGAACGTCGCCAAGCAGACGAAAAAGAAGATCCTCACCTGGAAGGGGCATTGCGAGGTGCATGAGCGCTTCACGGCGGCCGAACTGCTGGCCTACAAGGAAGCCGATCCGTCGATCGAGATCATCGGCCACCCGGAATGCCACCCGGACGTCATCGCCGTCTGCGATTTCGCCGGCTCCACATCTGGCATGATCAACTACGTCAAGGACAAGCGTCCGGCCCGCGTGCTGCTCGTCACCGAATGCTCGATGGCGTCGAACATCCAAGCCGAGGTCAAGGGCGTCGATTTCATCAAGCCGTGCAATCTCTGTCCGCACATGAAGCGCATCACGCTGCCGAAGATCCTCGACAGCCTGCTGTTCATGACGGAGGAAGTGCTTGTCGATCCGGCGATCGCCGGACGGGCAAGGCTTGCCGTCGAGCGGATGGTGAATTTGAAGCAGTAGAGGGGCAAGCCCTCCCCCTTGTGGGGAGGGTTGGGGAGGGGACTTTCTCTTAAACAGAAAACCCCTCCCGGCCCTTCGGGCCACCCTCCCCACAAGGGGGAGGGAAAGCCACGGCCGGAGGAGAAATTCAATGCTGACTGACCATTTCCGCCCGCAATCCTTCAACGGCATTGACGATATCGTCATTGTCGGCGGCGGTCTTGCCGGCCTCTTCTGCGCGCTGAAGCTCAGCCCGCGTCCCGTCACCGTGCTGGCCGCAGCCCCGATCGGCCACGGTGCGTCCTCCGCCTGGGCACAGGGCGGCATCGCCGCAGCCATGGGTCTCGGTGACACCATCGACAAGCATGTCGCCGACACGCTGGTGGCCGGCGCCGGTATTGTCGATGAAAAGATGACGCGGCTGATGGTGGCGGAAGGCCCGGCCCGCATCCACGATCTGCTCGGCTACGGCGTGCCGTTCGATCGCGATCTGGAGGGCAAGCTGCTCCTGTCGCGCGAAGCCGCCCATTCCGAGCGCCGCATCGTCCGCGTCAAGGGCGACATGGCCGGCAAGGCGATCATGGAAGCGCTGATTGCCGCGGTGCGCAGCACGCCGTCGATCCGCGTGCTCGAAGGCTATGTTGTCGAGGAACTGGTCCGCCAGGGCCGATTCATCTCGGGCGTCGTGGCGCGGCCGGATGCCGGGCAGTCGAAGAAGCGGGTGTCGTTCCCCGCGCGCGCCGTCGTCCTCTGCTCCGGCGGCGTCGGCCATCTCTTTTCCGTCACCACCAATCCGACCGAAGCCTGCGGGCAGGGCGTGGGCATGGCCGCCCGCGCCGGCGCGATCATCGCCGACCCGGAATTCATCCAGTTTCACCCGACAGCCATCAATATCGGCCGCGATCCGGCGCCGTTGGCAACGGAAGCGCTGCGTGGCGACGGCGCCCATCTGATCAATTCCGCTGGCCGCCGCTTCATGCTCGACATCCATCCGGACGGCGAGCTTGCGCCACGCGATATCGTCTCGCGCGGTGTCTTCGCCGAAGTGCAGGCCAAGCGCGGCGCCTTCCTGGATTGCACCAAGGCCGTCGGCGCGCATTTTCCCGAGGCTTTCCCGACCGTCTATGCCTCCTGCATGTCGGCCGGCATCGACCCGGTCACCCAGCCGATCCCGGTCGTCCCGGCCGTGCACTATCACATGGGCGGCGTTCTCACCGATGCAGAAGGCCGCACGTCGATCGACGGACTGTGGGCGGCGGGCGAGGTGACCTCCACCGGCGTGCATGGCGCCAATCGCCTCGCGTCCAATTCGCTGCTCGAAGCCGTCGTCTTTGCCGCTCGCATCGCCGAAAACATCAAGGGCATGCTGCCGGAGCCGAAGATCACCGACTGGGGCAACAATGCCGGCGAGAACGACGATCCGGTGACGCTGGAAGACAGCCCGCCACTGACGGCGCTCCGGCATGTCATGAGCGACCATGTCGGCGTCATCCGTTCACGCGACAGCCTGATCCGCGCCATCCGCGCCATTGCCAATCTCGAGCGCCAGAATACCAGGCTGCGTTTCAGCAACATTCTCACCACGGCCAAGCTGATCTCCACCGCGGCCCTCCAGCGCACCGAAAGCCGCGGCGGCCATTTCCGCTCCGATTGCCCGGAGCCGCGCCCGGAATGGAAGCGCCGCAGCTTCCTGACGCTGGCCGAAGCCGACCGGATCGTCGCGGAAGTGGCGGAGACGGAAAGCGTTTAGGGTTATGCGCCAGGCCGCTTTTACTCCGTCACCCTCGGGCTTGACCCGAGGGTCCAGAGACGGGCGGCATGGATCCTCGGCTCAAGGCCGAGGATGACAATTGGAGGGGCTGGTTTGAGAAAATTGGAGCCTTCGCACTACATTTTTTGAGGATTTGCCATGACGCCCACCGCCCTTCGCCCGGAACTTCCCGCCCTGATGGTCGAGGAACAGGTCCGTTCGGCCCTGCTCGAGGATCTTGGTCGTGCCGGCGACATCACCACCTATGCCACGATCGCGCCCGGCATGACCGCGACTGCGGAAATGAACGCCCGTGAAGACGGCGTCGTCGCCGGCATGGAACTTGCCCGCACTGCTTTCCGTCTGGTCGATCCGGCCATCCGCTTCGAGGCGCAGGTAGCCGATGGCGACCGGGTTGTTCCGGGCACGGTGCTCGCCCGCATTTCCGGTCCCGCACGCGGGCTCCTTTCGGCCGAACGCGTCGCCCTGAACTTCCTCATGCATCTCTGCGGCGTCGCCACCTACACGTCGAAATTCGCCGCCGAGATTGCCCATACCCGAGCAAAGATCTGCTGCACCCGCAAGACTATTCCCGGCCTGCGGGCCCTTGAGAAATACGCGGTCCGTCTCGGCGGCGGCTCCAATCATCGCTATGGTCTCGATGATGCGGTTCTGATCAAGGACAACCACATCGCCGTTTCCGGCGGCGTGGCGTCCGCCGTCGATGCGGCCCGCGCCTATTGCGGCCACCTGGTCAAGATCGAGGTGGAGGTGGATGGACTGGAACAGATGCGGCAAGCCCTGACCGCCAGCCCGGATGTCATCCTGCTCGACAATATGGGGCCGGACCTGTTGTGCGAAGCCGTGGCGATCAACGCCGCCCATTGGCAGCTATCGGCCGATGCCTATGCCGCCGATCCCCGCCGCACCCGGCTGGAGGCCTCCGGCAACGTCAACTTCCAGACCATCCGCGGGATTGCCGAGACCGGCGTCGATTACATCTCGACCTCGAAGATCACCATGGCAGCGCCGACGCTGGATATCGGGCTGGATGTGGTCATCGAATAGCGACCGTCAAAGCTGGCTCGACCCCGCCTGCCGCCGTTTCCATTCGTCGGCGACATCGCCCATGGTTTTGGCGGTGCTGTCCTTGATCCAGGCCATGAAGGCCCGGTCGAACGCAAAGCCCTCGCCGCATTGCGCGGTGAGGAAACGCCGGACGTTCTGCGTGTTCTTGTAGGCCGAGGTCACTACAGTGTTGCGGTCGATCGGATCGGCATGCCAGTCGAAGGCCTTCATTTCCGGCTCCTATCGCTGCAACACGAACGGGCAGACCGAGCGGACGCCGACCGTGAGCGTCTTGTCGCAGTCGTAGCGGCAGGTCTTGAATGGACCATTCACGTCTTCGCCATTCAGATTGCATAGGGTGATCGCCGGTTGGTCCGCCGGGCGATTGCCATCGAAGTAATCCGGAATGTTCGGCTTGTCCTCGGGCGAAACCAGAAGCGAGCCGGCGAGAAGGAGGAAAATCGTCTTCATCGGTTCTGGCCTCGCTGTCTTTCGGCATTTGTGAATTGCCGCTAAAGCATATCGCGCATCGCGACGCGCTTTAGGAACTTTACCAATGCCTGCCAGTTGGCGCAAACAGGCCTGGTTCTGAAAAACATATTTATGAAGGACCGTTCGTGTCGGCAGATTTCTGGATTTTCGTTGTCATCGGGTTCTTTGCACAATTGGTCGATGGCGCGCTGGGCATGGCCTTCGGTCTTCTGTCGACAACAAGCCTGCTTGCCTTCGGCGTGCCGCCGGCAACGGCCAGCGCCATGACCCACATCACGGAAATTTTCACGACCGCGGCATCCGGCGTTTCCCACATCTACCATCGTAATATCGACTGGCGCCTTGTGCTGCGCCTGGCGCCTGCCGGCATGATCGGCGGCGCGCTCGGTGCCTATGGTGTCTCCAATGTCGATGCCAAGGCGCTGGAACCCTTCGTCTCTGCCTATCTGGTTCTGGTCGGCCTCTATATCCTGTTCAAGGCCTTCCAGCCGCTCTGGCTGCGCGAGGTGAAGGATTGGGCTGTGCCGTTCATCGGGCTTGGCGGCGGCGCGTTGGATGCGGCAGGCGGCGGCGGCTGGGGGTCGATCGTCACTACCTCGCTGATCGGCCGCGGCCACGAGCCGAAGAAGGTCATCGGCTCGACCAACCTTACCGAATTCGTCGTGACGCTGACGATCTCGGCGACGTTCGTCGTGACGCTCGGCTGGTCGAACCTCGGCTCGGCGATCGGTCTCATTCTCGGCGGCGTGCTCGCAGCTCCGCTCGGCGCGCTCGTCGTCAGGCGCTTGCCGGTGCGGCCGCTGATGATCGCCGTTGCGCTCATCATCATCGTCACCTCGGCCATCCGGATTTTTTGAGCGACACCGTTCTTTCCGGGCAGCGCGCGTTATTTCGGAACCGCAGGGCTTATGACACGTTGCATGCGGATGACGCCACCACCCCCGGAGGAATATCGGATGAAACGCCTGATCACCACGCTCGCCCTGGTTCTTGCAACGACGACGGCTGCCTTTGCGCAACAGTCGTCGCAAACGGCGACTGCCAATTTCGTCGGCAAGGACGGCAAGGAAACGGGCAGGGCAGCCCTGACTTCGGCCAAGAGTGGCGTGCTCATCGAAATGGAAGTGACCGACCTGCCGCCGGGAAAATGGGTGGCGTTCCACGTCCATGAAACCGGTGAGTGCGACGCTGTGCACGGTCACGAATCTGCCGGCAAGCATTTCAATCCGGGCAAGACGGAGCATGGCTTCCTCGCCGCCAACGGCCCGCATGCCGGCGATATGCCCAATCAATATGTCGGCAGCGACGGCGTGCTGCGTGCCCAGGTGTTCAACAGCCTGGTCGTGCTCGACAATGCCGAAAACGGCATTCGCGGCCGGGCGCTGATGATCCACGCAAATTCAGACGACAATCGCAGCCAGCCCTCCGGCGACGCCGGCGAACGGCTCGCCTGCGCCGTGATCGAGTAGCCGCGCTTAGCCTGCCATGGCGAGGATTAACGTCCGCCGACCTTCAAGCCCGGTGCCGGGCGTTCGTCGAGGATCTGGCGGCGGAAGCGGAAGAGGGCGGCGGGTCGCCCGCCGGTGGCTGCCGTCAGCATGCCGGTCGGCTCGACCAGTTCGGCGCCTTCGACGAGGCGGCGGAAATTCTGCTTGTGCAGATGGCGGCCGGAAATGGCCTCGACAGTCGCCTGCAAGTCCGTCAGCGTGAATTCCGGCGGCATCAGTTCGAAGATCACCGGGCGATATTTGATCTTGCCGCGCAACCGGGCAACGGCGGTGGCGACGATGCGGCGGTGATCGTGGCGCATGGTGAGGCCGACCGGCGGCGTGGCCGTAACCGCCGCCCGCCCGTCGACCACCGCTTCGCCGACCAGCCCGGCTTCGTAGAGCAACTCGTAGCGCTCCAGCACACGCTCCTCGTCCCAGGGGAAATCGTCCAGCCCGAAGGCGAGCCGCATGCGGGTGCGCCTTTGCGGCAGACCCATGCGCTCGTCCTGATGCCTGCTCTTTTCCCAAAGGAGCAGTGCAGGCAGGATAAGCTGGTCGATGATCGCAGGCCGCCCCTGGCGCCAGTCTTCCCAGGGAAGGTAGCCGTACCAGTCGCGCCAATGCGCGCCGGCGTCTGCCAGCCGCGCATTGTTCTCCGCATCGGTGCGCGTCAAAGCCAGATAGCCGACCGACACCATATGCTTGCCGCTTTCGCCCGGCGACCGATGGCGGCCCCGGTCGCCGAACGTATAGAGCTGTTCGATATAGCCGAGGTCGAGCGCCGTCTGCTCTTCGACGCTAACCCTGAGGCTCGTCTCGAAGGTCCGGTGACGGGCGGGATCGAAGGGGCCGAAGGGCAGGCCGTCGCGGTCGCCGTCCTGTCCTTCGCTGACGACAAGGATGCGCGGGGATCGGCTGGCAACCGCAACGATCGCCGCATTCAGGCCGATCTCGACCGTCACCGGCGTCTCAACCGGCATGGACGGCAGGCTCCGGCAAGGGCGAGAAGACAAAGGGCATGTTGCCGTCGGCATCGGCACCCCGGCCGATCGCCTTGATCGCAGCCACAAGCCGGCCGTTGCGCGACAGGAGGTGATCGCCGATCTCGATCAGGCGGGAGTTGGGCGTGACATAGGCCGATGCGGCGCGCAGCCGTCGGGCAAGCGCCATTTCGTCCTGGTCGGGTGCAATTGCCAAGGCGGCGATGGCGGCAGCGGCAGGCGAACGCGAGATCCCCATCCAGCAATGGACAAGCAGCGGCGCCGAGCGGTCCCATTGCCGGGCAAAGTCGATGACCTGCGCGACGTGCGTTTCCTGCGGCGCCACAAGACCGTCATTTCCGGCAAAGCTGATGTCGTTGACCCCGAGCAGCAGGTGCCGGCTGGCGTCGATCACCGCCGGGCGATGAAAGCTCTGGTCCTTGGCAAGCAGGCTGACCATTTCGCGGCAGCGATGCCGGACGGCCATTTCGGCGATGCGCGAGAGCGGGGAAACGATGATTTGCGGCATCAGGACGCCACCCCGACAGCCAGGCGTTCCGCCTCGATGGCCTCGAACCGTTCGGCAAAGCGTTTCTGCGCCTCGACCGCCGGCAGCGGGTCGATCAGGATCATGTCACGGGTGATGCCGCGCGGCTGGCCGAAGAATTTGCGGGCTTCCCCCAGCGAAAACCCCGCAAGCACCGTCGCCTCGAAATAGGCGGCGATCTGGTCCGCCTTCTTGATCCTGGCCTTGAGCTCGGCCGGCGTCGAGGCTGGAAGCCCGAAGCGCAGGTGGATGGCGCTTTCCAGCCGTTTCTCGACACCCTTGTAGCCGCCGCCGACCACCGCCTTGAAGGGCGAGATCATGTCGCCGATCACATATTCCGGGGCATCGTGCAAAAGGGCCATCTGGCATTCGTCGGCCGTGCCGTCGTACTGCCGGCGAAAAATCTCCTCGACCACAAGGCTGTGCTGGGCGACGGAAAAGGCATGATCGCCTTCCGTCTGGCCGTTCCAGCGGGCGACGCGGGCAAGGCCGTGAGCGATGTCGGAGAGTTCGACGTCGAGCGGCGACGGATCGAGCAGGTCCAGCCGCCGTCCGGAGAGCATGCGCTGCCAGGCGCGGGCAGACATCAGGCGCTCGCCTCGTCGGCCTCGGCCGGGAACTCCAGTCCCGTCCAGGCGGGCAGGGCAAGCGCAACCGGCACGTCACCTGCAAGGATCGGTTCGCCCGCCGCCAGGGCTTCGCCGGCCTTGTCGATCCTGACGATTGCCAGCGCCGAACGGCCGATGACGCTGCCAAGCGCGCCGATCGCCCGGCCCTTGACTGTGAGCGGCGTGCCGGTCGCGGGCAGGGCGGTGTCAGCCGATACGATGACGATGCGCTTGCGCGCCGTGCCGCGATGCTGCATGCGCGACACGACCTCCTGTCCGACGTAGCAGCCCTTCTTGAACGAAAGCGCGCCATTCTTGTCCATCAGCACGTCATGCGGAAACGCATCCTGTAGCGCATAGTCGGCACCGGAAACTGCGATGCCGCTTGCAATTCGCAGGCGTTCGTAGTCCTCACCCCCGGTTGCCGCGGCCTGCTGGCCATAAACGCGATAGACCGCCTGATCGGCCTTGGCAAAACGAGCATCGCGATAGCCGCCGGCGGTCTCCTCGAAATGGATGCTGACGGCAGCCGGGGTGGTCAAGGCGAGGGAGATCGGCGCCCGCAGCTTGTACATGGTCAGCCGCTTCACCAGCGCCTCGGCCTGATCCACGCCGGTTTCAAGCCGGATGGCCGAGCCGTCGCGCGTCACAATGAAATCGAAAAGGATCTTGCCCTGCGGTGTCAGAAGCGCGCCGGGCCTGGCTTCGCCGTCTTCCAGCTGGTCGAGATCGGTGGTGATCAGGGCCTGCAGAAAATCCTGCGCATCCTGTCCGGACACGGTGACGACGGCGCGATCGGCAAGGGCAATGGGCTGCATGGGTGTTGTCCTGTTCATCAAATCAAACAGGTAGGATTTCGCAACCGTTCGGGCAAGCGCTTTGCGCGGCCGGTCAGTCTCCGGCGACGAAAAATTTCCACTCGCCGTCCGGGGTGATGCCGACACGGTAGAAATTGTAGTTGCCGCCCTCTTCCATGCCGGCGACGTCTCCGGCGGTCACCAGCCGGAACAGATCGACCCGTTCGGGCGCCGTCAGCGAGGAGAGGGGTTTTTCGGTGAAATAGGGCCAGACATACACCTCGTCCGGCGTGCCCTTGTCGACCAGCACGAAACCGGTGGAGAGGACATCGAGCAGGATCGCCAGGATTTCTATCCCCTCCGGATCGCCCGACAGCCCCTTCAGCACTTCGACGGGATCGGCGCCGTTCTCGCTCACCTGTGTCTGGGTCGGTCCTTTGCCGAGCAGCGGCCGCAGCCGCTCGATGTCGCCGGAAGCGGCCGCCTCGACGATCAGCTCACGCATGCGGGCAACGGCCTGTGGAATTTTCGACACATCCGACAGCACTTCGACGGGGACGGCCGGCGTCGTGTCCTCGAGCGAATCATCCTTCGCATCACGCGTGGGCTTGTTGACCAGCGGATCCGGCATGGGAATTTGCCACGGGGGCTGCTGCTGTTCCGGCTCGTCTTCCTCAGGCGTGCCCTCGTCGGTGCCGCTTTCGTCCACTTGGCCGGGGATCTGCTTCAATTCGCTAAGCGCGAAGGCGGAGTGGGGGGCAAAAAGCGATGATACGAACAGGCTGATCACGGCAAGCGTGTAAAGACGAACCGACAGCGACCGGCTTGCTGATATCTCGCGTATCATGACGGCCTCGAAACTACTGCAGAGTGCGTTCCGGCGAAAATTCTCCGGCCAGCATGCGCTCGCGCAGCGAGTTCAGCATGGCTTCGGCGCCGTTTTCTCCATGCAGACGGATCGTCTCGCGCATGGCAAGGGCAATGGCAGCGTCGGCGATGATTTCCGGCTCGATGCCGTCTGCCATGCCATCCGCCCAGGCTTCATTCTGGTGCTCCAGGGCTGCCTGCATCTTCTCATGAACGATCATGTCGTCGATGTCATTCAGACTGGGTTCCATCATTCGTTCCATGCCGTTTCACGCTCATAACCTGCACCGAACTCAAGCCGGCACCACTTCTTACCACTCTCTTAACGACCTTAGCAGCCTTTTCCCAAAACGACACGGGCTCCTGAAAAAAGAGGTTAATTTATCGTTAATTTCCAAACCGGGCGGTTATTTCTGAAGCAAGTGTTGCTCCTTCGGCACGGTATCTCTCGTCGGCGACCACGGCTGGCGGCGTGCAGGCGGTGTAGACCGACGCGAAAGTGCGGTAGCCGCGGTTGAAGGCAGCCGTCATGCGGGCCCGGCGCTGGGCCTCGGTGCCTGCCTCCTTGTCCAGCAGGTCCTGCATCGACTGGCGCCAGCTATCTGCCGCGCTATCCTTGCAGAGTGTGCGCAGGTAGTGGACGGAACCCAGGATTTCCGCCAGCCGCAGAAGCCGGGCATCATACGGCGCAGGCTTTTCGGCAGTCACGGCCGGAACACCGGCGGCCGGCGTCTCCTGCGCCCGGGCGGCGAGCGGCAGACTGGCAAGCGCCACCAAAAGAAAGGATCGTAGGGCCAAAAAGCGGGTCATGCCCCTTTGAAGCCCCGAATCGCCGCATGAGGCAAGCTGATTCTCCGGCTGCAGTTCATGGACGGCGAAGCGCCTCGAGTTTTTCCACGCATTCCCGCACGCTGTCGGGGATCGGCAATCCGAAGATTTCGTCGGCGGTAAACCATCCGATGCCGGCCGCATCGTCGCCGGCCACCGCGACAAGATCCGGATCAGCCTCGACCCTGAAGACCGACAGGAAAAAATGCCGGGCGCGCGGTCCGTCCGATTCGCGCGGCGGCAGGTCATAGGTTTCGAACAGATGCGGGTTTCGCGGCAGGATGCCCGTCTCCTCATGAAATTCGCGCACCGCCGTTTCCGCCGGCGTTTCCCCGACCTCGGCCCGTCCGCCCGGAAAGGCATACATGTCCGCAGACGGCGGATTGGCGCGGCGCACCAGCAGGTAGTGCCCGTCCCGTTCGAGAATGGCGGAGGAAGCGAGTTGGGGAGAGGGTGAGGTCATGTTTGTGAAACCAGGCAAGCATCGAAAATCTTGACCCACCTTAGGTGAAGTGCGATTTGAATGCCATGTGCGGACGATTTTCGCTGACGGCGACACCGGAAGAAGTGGCGGAGTTTCTCGGCCTCCTGGAAACGGAGGATTTTCCGGCGCGGTTCAATATCGCCCCGACGCAGCCCATCCTGGTGGTCATTGCCGGCGATCGCCAGGCGAGCGGCAGCAATCTACCGGAACGCAGGGCCCTGCTTGTGCGCTGGGGGTTTACGCCGTCCTGGGTAAAGGACCCGCGCGATTTTCCGCTGCTGATCAATGCGCGCGCCGAAACGGCTGTTGGCAAGGCCTCGTTCAAGGCCGCTATGCGCCATCGGCGTATCCTCATCCCGGCGTCCGGCTTCTACGAATGGCATCGCCCGCCCAAGGAGAGCGGCGAGCCGTCGCAGGCCTACTGGATCCGCCCCAGGGAGGGCGGCATCGTCGCATTCGCAGGCCTCATGGAGACCTGGTCTTCCGCCGACGGATCGGAAGTCGATACCGGTGCGGTCCTGACGACGCGCGCCAATGCGCGGATCACCGATATTCACGATCGCATGCCTGTCGTCATCAGGCCCGAGGATTTTGCCCGCTGGCTCGACTGCAAGACACAGGAGCCGCGCGATGTTGCGGATCTCATGGTGCCGGCAGGCGAGGACTATTTCGAAGCCATCGCCGTGTCCGACCGGGTGAACAAGGTGGCAAATACCGGCGCCGACCTTCAGACCCCCGTCAGCATTGCCGCAAGGCCTGCCGCGAAGCCGAAGGAGCCGCCGGCGGATCGCCAGCTCTCGTTGTTTTGAGAAATCAGGCCGGCTGCTTTGGCAGGGCGGGTTTCTTGACCGGCTTTGGCTTTATCTGGAGAGCGGCGGCAAGGACGGCCTTCAGGCCGAGTGGACGGTATTGCTCGACAAGATTGGCCGCGGCTCGCGGGCTGTTCTTGTCGGTCTTTTTACCAGGCATTTCAAATTCTCCTCTGATGCTTTCCCTAGCTGGAAACGCTTCGTCTGGTGTGGTTTGCACCAGAACGGCGTTTCCTATTATGCCCGAGGAAACAGGCATGAATGTGCAAGTGCCTGAAAGCCTTGATTCCCCGGACGTCCGGCGTTTCCAGATAAGCCCAATCATGACAAAACAATGACGAATAATCCAGTAATCCAACATATGATGCTTGAGCGCGGCTGACCTCTTGACCGAGGCCAATCGAAGCGCGATAAAGCTGCCCATGAAAACGGTTATCTGCATCACCTGCCGGATTATTATTCGCTAGCCTCAACGCTGGCCTGGCCGTTTTCGTCTCCCAAAATTCAAGATGACAACGTAAAGGCCCAGCCGGGCGACTGCGCGCATCCGCTGACATGCAGAATGGGAGATTGGGAATGGATGAACGGCCGACATTGAAACTGTACAACACGCTGACGCGGGAGAAGGTGGCTTTCGCGCCGATCGATCCTCAAAACGTCCGCATGTATGTCTGCGGCCCGACCGTCTACGACTATGCCCATATCGGCAATGCGCGTCCGGCCATCGTCTTCGACGTACTGTTCCGGCTGCTGCGCCATGTCTACGGCGAAAGCCATGTGACCTATGCCCGCAACATCACCGACGTCGATGACAAGATCAACGCGCGCGCGCTTCGTGATCATCCCGGCCTGCCGCTGAACGAGGCCATTCGCCTGGTGACGGAAAAGACCGAGACGCAGTATCTCGAAGATGCCAAGGCGCTCGGTTGCCTCGACCCGACGATCCAGCCGCGCGCCACCGACAATATCCCCCAGATGATCGACATCATCGAAAAGCTGGTCGCCAAGAGGCATGCCTATGCGGCTGGCGGCGAGGTGCTGTTCGACACCCGCTCGATGGCCGACTACGGACGGCTCTCCAATCGCAATCTCGACGATCAGCAGGCCGGTGCCCGCGTCGCCGTCGAGGCGCACAAGAAGAACCCGGGCGACTTCGTTCTCTGGAAATTGTCTTCGGACAATGAGCCGGGCTGGGAAAGCCCATGGGGCAGGGGCCGCCCCGGCTGGCATATCGAGTGCTCGGCGATGAGCGAGCGCTATCTCGGCGAGACCTTCGATATTCATGGCGGCGGACTCGACCTGATCTTCCCGCATCATGAAAACGAGATCGCGCAGTCGCGTTGCGCCCACGGCACGCCGGTCATGGCCAATGTCTGGATGCACAACGGCTTCCTGCAGGTCGAAGGCCGCAAGATGTCGAAGTCAGAGGGCAATTTCGTTACCATCTACGAACTGCTCCACACCGAAAAATTCGGCGGCCGCAAATGGCCGGGCGAAGTGCTGCGTCTGGCAATGCTGATGACGCATTATCGGGAACCGATTGATTTTTCGATCAAGCGGCTGGAGGAGGCCGAGCGCCTGCTTGCCAAATGGCCGGTGCTCAAGGAAAGCGATGCTGCGCCCGACGCGTCGGTGGTCGCAGCACTTGCCGACGACCTCAACACCGTCGCGGCGGTGCAGGCGCTGCACGCGCTTGCCCAGGCTGCCAATGCCGATCCGGCTCTGCTCCCGGCTTTTGGCGCAAGCGCTGCTTTGCTCGGCGTTCTCTTGAAGGAAGCCGAGGTGGATGAAGCCGTGGCCTCAGCGGTGGACGCGCTTGTGGCCATGCGTCTCGAAATGCTGAAGGCCAGGAACTTCACCGAGGCCGACAAGATCCGCGAAGATCTCGCTGCCAAGGGTATCCAGTTGAAGGACGGCAAGGATGCGGCAGGCGAACGGGTGACGACGTGGGAGGTCAAGCGGTGACGATCGCCACCCCCCTCTGTCACTTCGTGACATCTCCCCCACAAGGGGGGAGATCGGGGACCCGTGGCGACCGCTTAGCCAAACAATTTTCTTCGCGGGTGATGGCAGCAAACTGGATTGATTTGCCCTGTCCGTGTGCCCAGAGTGTTGGAGTTTCTGGTGGGCGGGGCGCTCGCCACATCCAATCTCCCCCCTTGTGGGGGAGATGTCACGAAGTGACAGAGGGGGGTATTGTGCCGCATACTGCGATCCCGCCGAAGGCCCGGGCAAATGCGCGCCGCACGCGCAAGAACCTCACGGATGCCGAACTCAAGCTCTGGAATGCCCTCCGTGCTCACCGCCTGATGGGCATCGGTTTTCGGCGTCAGTTCCCGATTGCCGGTTATATCGTCGATTTTGCCTGCCCGACGCATCGCATGATCGTCGAACTGGACGGATCGCAGCACGCGGTCGAAGAGAATGCCGCCTACGACGCCGTGCGCACCAAGCGCCTGAAAATCGATGGCTGGACTGTGCTCCGCTTCTGGAACGATGACGTTCTCACGGATATCGATGGTGTTTGCGCCCATATCCTCAAGGTTTTGGGGAGGGATCACCCATGACCACCCCTCTCCACACCGGCGGTTGCCAATGCGGTGCCGTCCGCTTCCGCGTTGAAGGTCCTCTCGGCGATGCATCGGTGTGCCATTGCCGCATGTGCCAGAAGGCGGCGGGGAATTTCTATCTGCCGCTGGTCTCCGTGCGCTCGGCAAAATTGACCTGGACGCGGGGTGAGCCGAAGCGGTTCCGGTCGTCCAACGCGGCATCGCGCGGTTTCTGCGGCGAGTGTGGCACGCCGCTCACCTATGAGGCGCCGGATGGCGTGGCGTTGGCGATCGCTGCCTTCGACAGGCCGGAAGGGATCGTGCCTACGATCCAGTGGGGCATCGAGGCAAAGCTGCCTTATGTCGATCATATTCCCGAGTTGCCGGGCGAAGATACCATGGCGGATCAGGATGCCGCCTCATTCCTCGCCACGCTGGTTTCCTACCAGCATCCGGACCACGACACGGCCGAGTGGCCGCCGAAGGAGCGCTGATGAGCATTTCGCGCATCTATACCGGCGGCTGCCAGTGCGGCGCGGTGCGCTACCGGGCGGAGGGAACGCTTGGCGATCCGCATCTGTGCCATTGCCGCATGTGCCAGAAGGCGGCCGGCAATTATTTCATGCCGCTTGCCAACGCGCCGCTGGCATCGTTCCACATCACCAGGGGCGAACCGAGCTGGTTTCAATCCTCCGACTTTGCCCGGCGCGGTTTTTGCGCGGCCTGCGGCACGCCGTTGTTTTATGACATGCCCGGCGCCGATTTCATCAATATCGTACTTGGCTCGCTCGACGATCCCTATGACGTGCGGCCGCTGAAGCAGTCCGGCGTGGAATCGCGCGTGCCGTGGTTCTCGCATCTGGCGGAGTTGCGCAGCATGGAAACCGATGCCGCGAACGAGGCAGGTGCCGAGCGGCATCTGGCGATCCTTGAATCGAACCGCCAGCACCCGGACTACGACACCGAACATTGGCCACCGGAGGAAGAGACATGAGCGAGACCATTCGAACCGGAGGCTGCCAGTGCGGCGCCGTGCGTTTCCGCATTCACGGAGCGCTGGGCCGCCCATCGATCTGCCATTGCCGCATGTGCCAGAAAGCCTTTGGTGGCTTCTTCGGACCGCTCGTCACCGCGCCTGAGAATGGTACGGAGTGGACGCGCGGCGAACCCAGCTATTTCCAGTCGTCCGTCAATATTGCCCGCGGCTTCTGCGCCGCCTGCGGCACGCCATTGACCTACAGGCACCCGGGCGGTCTCGAAATCGCCATCGGCGCCTTTGACGACCGCTCGGATCTCGCACCGCAGATCCAGGTGAATTTTGACGCGCGCAACTCATGGGTCACGACGATCTTCGATCAGCCGGTGCATCAGGATCCTGACTACTACATGCAGCAGGAAAAGATCATCTCTTTCCAGCACCCGGACCACGACACGGAAATATGGCCGCAGTTCCCAAGCTGAAACGCCGAACATTGGCCCTGATCCATAATTGACTTGAAAGCAGGCAGGCATGACCGAAATCCTTCGCACGCTCTATCCGGAAATCGAACCCTATGCGTCGGGCCATCTCGACGTCGGCGACGGTCATGTCATCTATTGGGAGAAGGCCGGCACCCCCGGCGCCAAGCCCGCCGTCTTCCTGCATGGCGGCCCCGGCGGCACGATCTCGCCGAGCCATCGCCGCCTGTTTGACCCGAAGCTCTACGACGTGACGCTGTTCGACCAGCGCGGCTGCGGCAAATCCACCCCGAATGCCGAACTTGAGGCCAACACCACCTGGCATCTGGTGGCCGATATCGAGCGCCTGCGCGAACTGGCCGGCGTCGAGAAATGGCTGGTTTTCGGCGGCTCCTGGGGCTCGACGCTGGCGCTCGCCTATGCCGAAAAGCATCCGGAGCGCGTGTCCGAACTCGTCGTGCGCGGCATCTATACGCTGACCAGGGCGGAACTCGACTGGTACTATCAGTTCGGCGTCTCGGAAATGTTCCCGGACAAGTGGGAGCGGTTCGTAGCACCTATCCCGGAAAACGAACGCCATGAAATGATGCTCGCCTACCACCGGCGGCTGACCAGCGACGACAAGGCAACCCGCCTTGCTGCCGCCAAGGCCTGGAGCATATGGGAGGGCGAGACGATCACGCTGCTGCCGGAGCCTTCCACGAGCGACAAGTTCGAGGAAGACGAATTCGCTTATGCTTTCGCGCGGATCGAAAACCATTTCTTCGTCAATGCCGGCTGGCTGGAGGAAGGGCAGCTCTTAAGCGAGGCCCACAAGCTCCACGGCATCCCCGGCGTCATCGTCCACGGCCGCTACGACATGCCGTGCCCGGCAAAATACGCCTGGGCGCTGCACAAGGCCTGGCCCGAGGCGGAGTTCCATCTGATCGAGGGGGCAGGGCACGCCTATTCGGAGCCCGGCATCCTCGACAAGTTGATCCGGGCGACGGACCGGTTTGCGGGGAAGAATTGACATGACAGCGTTTGCCGCGATCACCCCCCTCTGTCACTGCGTGACATCTCCCCCTCAAGGGGGGAGATCATTCATTTCCCTTGCGAGCTTTCCGGTAAGGCGGCCACAGAAGATGCGGCCAATCTCCCCCCTTGAGGGGGAGATGTCGGCGTCGCCGACAGAGGGGGGTAAGGCGCGGCAAACCCGGAGCGAGCCGACAGCGGAGCAATGGCAATGAAGGAACGCATCCACCTCTTCGACACCACGCTCCGCGATGGCCAGCAAACCCCCGGCATCGATTTTTCCGTCGAGGACAAGATCGCCATTGCCACATTGCTCGATGAGTTCGGCATGGATTATGTCGAGGGCGGTTATCCCGGTGCCAACCCGACCGATACGGAATTCTTCAGCAAGAAGCGCACGAAGAACGCGCGCTTCGTCGCCTTCGGCATGACCAAGCGCGCCGGCGTTTCCGCCTCCAACGATCCGGGGCTGACAAGCCTGTTGCAGGCGCAAAGCGATGCCATCTGTCTTGTCGCCAAGAGCTGGGACTATCATGTCCGCGTGGCGCTTGGCTGTTCCAACGAGGAAAACCTGGAATCCATCCAGGCGTCGGTCGAAGCCGTCGTCGCCAGCGGCAAGGAGGCGATGATCGACTGCGAGCATTTCTTCGACGGCTACAAGGCAAACCCGGCCTATGCGCTCGCCTGCGCCAAAACCGCCTTTGACGCCGGCGCCCGGTGGGTCGTGCTCTGCGACACCAACGGCGGCACGCAGCCGCCGGAGATCCGCGACATCGTCGCAGCCGTCATCGCCCATGGCGTCCCCGGCGCCAATCTCGGCATCCACGCGCACAACGACACCGGCCAGGCGGTCGCCAATTCGCTGGCTGCCGTCGAGGCCGGCGTGCGCCAGATCCAGGGTACGCTCAACGGCATCGGCGAGCGCTGCGGCAATGCCAATCTGGTGACGCTGATTCCGACGCTGGCGCTCAAGGACGCGTATAACAGCCGCTTCGAAACCGCGATCGATGCCGATCGGCTGCAGGAACTGACCCAGCTTTCCCATTCCTTCGACGAACTCCTGAACCGCTCGCCGGATCACCAGATGCCCTATGTCGGCGCCTCGGCCTTTGCCACCAAGGCCGGCATCCATGCCTCCGCGTTGCTGAAGGACCCGCGCACCTACGAGCATGTGACGCCCGAAAGCGTCGGCAACCTGCGCAAGGTCATGGTGTCGGACCAGGGCGGCAAGGCCAATTTCATCAACGCTCTGAAGCGTCGCGGTATCCTCGTCTCCAAGGACGATCCGAAGCTCGACAAGCTGATTTCCATCGTGAAAGAGCGCGAGGCGACCGGCTATGCCTATGAGGGCGCCGACGCCAGCTTCGCCATCCTCGCCCAGCGCATCCTCGGCTCGGTACCGGATTTCTTCCTTGTCGAGAGTTTTCGCGTCATGGTTGAGCGCCGCTTCGATGCCAACGGCAACCTGAAGACCGTCTCGGAAGCGGTGGTAAAAGTCTCGGTCGACGGCGAAAGCACCATGTCGGTCGCCGAAGGCCACGGGCCCGTCAACGCGCTTGATCTGGCGCTGCGCAAGGACCTCGGAAAATACCAGTCGGAGATCGAAGACCTCGAACTGGTGGACTACAAGGTCCGCATCTTGAACGGCGGCACCGAAGCCATCACCCGCGTCCTCATCGAATCCGTCGACGCCGCCGGCGCCCGCTGGTGGACGGTCGGGGTTTCGGACAACATCATCGATGCGTCTTTCCAGGCGCTGATGGATTCGATCGTGTTCAAGCTGCTGAAGAACCGCGATCAGGCGGGGTTGGCGGCGGCAGAGTAGAGCGGCTTTTTGGGATTCTGAAGTATTCCTCGACATGAACATCGATGATCTGAGATCTTGACGGCATGAATCGTGGAACCATGAGCGACAAAAACGAGTATTCCGGCGAAGCGGCTCTTTCGCACGTGAAGAATCTAATCGAGATTGAGTCCGATGCAGACAAATGGGAGACGGAATACAGGGACGAAAAAACAGGGGAGATCTGGATACTCGACTACCCTCAATCTGAAAGACATGGTGGCGGAAGCCCACGGTTGAGAAAAAAGTAGCCTGGCTACCACCATTGCTGGCGGCGGAGGACCATGGCATCAGTCGCTGCCACATCCGCATGAAACGGGTGGCTTCCAGAGCCCTCCGGTCCCAGCATGGAGACTCCTGCAGCTGGGGAACGCGATATGTCATGCATCTTGGCACTTCATGTCCTCGCCGCGGAGCGCGGCGATGGACTTCGTCCGGAAATTGTGGAAGCGCTCAAACGACAAATCCTTATGGATCGGCTTCCCTCCATCTCTATGCCGCCTGGGGACTCTTCTCCCCTTGGCGATGCTGTTCGTTTCTTGCCTTGTCCTAAAGAGCGCAAATGATCTTAGGGTGAAAGGGCAGAGGCGGCCGTTGATCCAACATTCACAACACCAGCCTAAACCTCGCAAACCCATCCGCACCATCGCCCGCATCCTCGATCTTCACGCCTTTCACATCGGCAATCAGCCCACGCGCCTTCGGGCCGCTCTCGAACACGGCTGTCGCGCCTTCCACCGGCGCAAAACTCCAGTTGCCATCGGCGGACGGATTGATCGTGCCTTCGGCGATGATGTAGCGGACGATGACGTCGCGGTTGGTGTCGGGGGCGGCGAAGACCACCTTGTCGGCGGCGATCTCGGGGAACTTGCCACCACCGCCGGCGCGGTAATTGTTGGAGGCAACGACAAATTTTTGGCCCGGGTCGATCGGCTTGCCTTCGAAGGACAGGTTCTGGATGCGGTTGGAATCCGGGTTCACCGCGTTGCCGTCGGCATCGTATTTGGCCGGCTGTGAAAGGTCGATCTGGTAGGTCACGCCGTCGATGATGTCGAAATTGTAGGAGGGGAAGGTGGCGTTCAGCAACGCCACGTCCTTGGCGCCCGGTTCGACCGTGTTGAACATGCCGGCCGACATTTCCAGCCAGTTCTTCACCTGCGCGCCGGTGATGACGACCGCTTGCACAGTGTTCGGATAGAGATAGAGGTCGGCAACGTTCTTGATGGCGATGTCGCCGGCCGGAACGTCGGTGTAGTAGTCCGCGCCGCCGCGGCCGCCTGACTTGAACGGGGCTGCTGCCGAAAGCACGGGCAGGTCCTTGTATTCCGTGTCCTTCAGCATGTCCTTGATGTACCAGGTCTGCGCATTGGAGACGATCTGTACCGACGGGTCGTCGGCCACCAGCGCGAAGTAGGAATAGAGCGGCGCCGAGGTCTTGCCGACAGGCGTGCGGATATAGGCAAGCGTCGCCTCATGCTCGGCATTGGCGGCGCTGATCACGTCCGCCCGGTCCGCCACGTCGGCAACCACCTTCTTGTCCTCGCGGTGATAGATCGGCCGCGCTTCGGTGGTGAAATCGACGATCCTCCAGCTGTTACCGTCCTTTTCGAGCAAAAGATCGATCAACCCGAGATGCGAGCCCCAGAATCCGCCCATCACGGCGGGCTTGCCGAGCAGCGTGCCCTTGGCGGGATCGACGCCTTCGATGCCGTCGAAAGATTTAGGTCCGGGGAAGACGAGGTGCTGGTGCCCCGTGAAAACCGCGTCGATGCCCTCGACGCCGGCGAGATAGAGCGAGGCGTTTTCCATGCGCTCGCTCTGGCCCGAACCGTCGATGCCGGAATGGGAGAGCGCAATGATGATGTCGGCGCCTTCCTCCTTCATGGCCGGAACCCAGGCCTTCGCTGCCTCGACGATGTCGCGGGTTTGTGCCTTGCCCTCGAGGTTCTTGATGTCCCAGAGCATGATCTGCGGCGGCACGAAACCGATGATGCCGATCTTCAGCGGGCTCGACGCGCCGGAGCCGTCGGTGACGATCTTCTCGATGATCGTATAGGGTTTGAAGAACAGGTCGTCTTTGTTCGGGTCGGAGGCAAGCTGTCCCTTGGTCAGGTTCGCGCAGACAAAGGGGAAGTTGGCGCCGGAAAGCACCTTGAACATATAGTCGAGGCCATAGTTGAATTCGTGGTTTCCAAGCGTGCCCGCCTCATAGCCGAGCACGTTCATCGCCTTGATGACCGGATGCACGTCGCCTTCCTTCATGCCGTGCTGATAGGCCATGTAGTCGCCCATCGGGTTGCCCTGCAGGAAGTCGCCATTGTCGACGAGGAAGGAATTGCCGGCCTCTGCACGGATGGCGTCGATGATCGAGGCGGTGCGGGCAAGCCCCATCGTGTCGTTCGGCTTGTCGCCGTAATAGTCGTAAGGGAAGACGTGGACGTGGATGTCGGTCGTTTCCATGATGCGCAGATGCGCCTGGTTGGCGGCTGCGCGGGCTGCAAAGGGATGCAGCAGGATAAGGGCGGAGGTGGCTGCGGCTCCGCTCAGGAGCGAACGGCGGCTTATCGGATGAAGCGCGAGGATGGATGACATCATGAAGTCCTTATCGTCTGACCGGTCAGTGCCTGGCTCGAAACCTAGAGTGCGGCGCGCCGGAATGCACCCCGCAAAATATCAGGTATTTTCGCGGCCTCCGTGACAGGCACTGTGAGCTTTCCTGCAAGCAAGGTTCACGGAAATGAATTGGTTGATCAACGCTCTTTGGAGTAGGACGACCGAAACGATAAAAACTGACGGGATGAAGCACCATGGCTGAAGCAAAACAAACACCGGTGGTGCAGAACGGCGATTCACCGCGCGGCTTCGCTTTCGCGCTGACTGCCTATCTGCTCTGGGGTTTCCTGCCCTTCTTCATGAAGGCCGTCGCGCACATTCCGGCTTTCGAAGTTGTCGCCCACCGTATCGTCTGGTCGGTGCCGCTTGCCGGCGCCGTGCTTATCCTGCTTGGTCGCACCGACGACGTGAAGGTCGCCCTGCGCTCGCCGCGCATGCTGAAGATGGCGATGCTGACGGCCGTCCTGATCACCATCAACTGGGGCATCTACGTCTGGGCAATCGGGGCAGGGCGGGCGCTCGAAACCGCGCTCGGCTACTACATCAACCCGCTGTTTTCGATCTTCCTCGGTGCCGTGCTCCTGAAGGAAAAGCTCAATCCGGCGCAGATCGTCGCGATCGTGCTGGCTGCCATCGCCGTTGTCGTATTGGCCTTTGATGCCGGTGGCCTGCCCTGGGTCTCCATCGGCCTTGCGCTCTCCTGGGGGCTCTATGCCTTCTTCCGCAAGACCCTGCCGGTTGGTCCCAACCAAGGCTTCTTCCTGGAGGTGCTGCTGCTCAGCGTCCCGGCGCTTGGCTACATCGCCTATGTGGAGGCCTCGGGGCAGGGGCATTTCATCGATACCGGTTGGGCCGATGTCGCCTGGCTGATGGCCTGCGGCGTCGTCACAGCAATCCCGCTGATGATCTATGCCAACGGCGCCAAGCTTCTGAAGCTCTCCACCATCGGCATCATGCAGTACATCGCACCGACGATGATCTTCATTATCGCCGTCTTCGTCTTCCATGAGCCCTTCGGCACGCCGAAGCTGATCGCCTTCATCCTGATCTGGGCAGCGCTCGCGGTCTATTCGACATCAATGATCATGGAAAGCCGTGCCAAGCGGGCGGCGGTGCCAAACCCGGCGGAATAACCGGCCGGGTAGCTGGAAATATCAAAGCTTTGAGATGATCTCGGCTTCGCCGTCGCGGTCGACCGCGCTTGACCAGTGTTCAAGCAAGGCAGGAACGACTTCGTCTGCGGCGTCGATGACAAGCGGCTGGACGAGATGGGCGGTGTGGATGAAGCCGGCGTCCGCCATATGGTGGATCAGCTTCATCAGCGGATCCCAGAAGCCATTGATGTTGACGAGCACGATTGGCTTGCGGTGGCGACCGAGCTGCGCCCAGGTCATGATCTCGATGATCTCTTCCAGCGTGCCGATGCCACCGGGCAATGTCACGAAGGCGTCCGAGCGCTCGAACATCTTGTGCTTGCGGTCATGCATGTCCGGCGTGACGATCAATTCGCTCAGCTGACCCAGCGAATGGCGCGTGGCCTCCATATCCATGAGAAATTCTGGTATAATACCGGTGACGCGTCCGCCGTGCGAAAGAACGCCGCTTGCGACTGCGCCCATGATGCCCTTCGTGCCGCCGCCATAGACGAGACGAAGATGATTCTCGGCGATGGATTTGCCGAGAATGCGGCCGGCATCGATGTAGGACTGGTCGCGGCCGGGCTGGGAGCCGCAATAGACGCAAACGGATCGAATCGGGATATTTTTCTCACTCATGGTCCTAAAGAGACATCGCACCGCAGCAGCGTCAAGAAAAATGACGGAAAACCGGGCGGTGTCGGCGGCCGAACATGCGGGAATGCTTGTGGAAAGCGACGGAAATCGTTAGCAATTTTCAAGGATAAGCCGACGATACAAGTGTTTTCTGATTCCGCCTGATTAGGCAAACTGAAAGCAGCAGGTAGTAGGCTCGCAGGAATCGTCTTTTTCGCACCCATGTCGGGCGCAGGCGGCTTCGGGCCATTTGGAGATATGCATGATGAAGAACAAGGCTGGCTGGGTGGCGCTGATCGTCCTGGCAATTGCATCCCTGCTGATGGTGTTCTTCGTTCTGCCCAATATCAACAAAGGCAAGGACACGGTCACTGCCGATGCACCGGTGGATAGCCCGGCGAAACTCGCCGAGACGAAGGGCGCGCGGACGGCCACAGAAAGCGCCTCGACCGGCACGGATGCCAAGCCGGCCGACCCGGCCGCCGCCTGGACAGTGCCGGGCTTCGACGTGCTGCGCGTCGAGCCGGACGGGTCGACGGTTATCGCCGGGCGGGCACAGCCCAACACCAAGCTCGAAATCGTCAATGGCGAGACCGTCCTGGGTTCTGCCGATGTCGGCGCGACAGGTGATTTCGCCGCGATCTTCGACAAGCCGCTGCCGGCAGGCGATTATCAGCTGACGCTACGCAGCGTCGGCGAAAATGGCGCGACAAAATCCTCGGAAGAGGTTGCCACGGTGTCGATCCCGAAGGACAAGACGGGCGAACTGCTTGCCATGGTTGCCAAACCCGGCGAAGCAAGCCGCATCCTCACCAAGCCCCAAGCTGACGCAAAGCCCGCCGATACGGCAACGGGCGAAGTTGCAAAGGCCGACCCGGCGCCTGACGCATCCGCCGTTGCGACGGATGCGGTAAAGCCCGCCGATGCCGCCGTTTCGCAACAGGCTCCGGCAACCGGTGATCAACCGACCGTCGCCGTCTCGGCCGTCGAGATCGAAGGCAAGAAGATTTTTGTGGCCGGTAATGCCAAGGCCGGTGCGCTGGTGCGCATCTATGCTGACGACAAGCTTATCGGCGAAATGAAGGCCGACGAGCAGGGGCGCTTTGTCATCGATGGCGCGATCGACCTGCCGGTCGGCAGCCACACGATCCGCGCCGACGTAATGGGGCCGGACGGCGTCAAGGTGGAACAGCGGGCTGCCGTGCCCTTCGATCGCCCGGTAGGCGATCAGGTGGCCGCGGTTGCCCAACCCAATGCTCAGGGCACTGTCGTTCCGTTCGAGGGCGGCAGCTTTGACGGTCTTCGGATGGAAGCGACGAAGGCGCTCGGCCTGCTCAAGGGACTGTTCGCCGACGGCAAGGTGCCGAGCGCCGAACAACTGGCGGCGGCACGCTCGGCAACCGAAATCGCGCTGAAATCGCTCGCCGACTTCAAGGTTGCCGACAATCTCGACGCCAGTGTCAAGGAAATGGCAGCCAAGACCGCCAAGGCTGCAACAGATGCGCTGACCATGCTGAAGGCGCTGCCGAAGGATGCTGCCAGCGTCTCCGCAGCGCTCGGAAAGATCGAGGCGGCGGTCGGCTCGGCGCTGATGCCGCGCACTGACGGCACCGGCAACAATGTAGTTGCGACGGACACGACCCCAACGCCGGTACAAAACGATATCGCCAAGCCTGCGACGGAAACGGGCGAAAAGCCTGCCGCAGAGGAAGTCCCACCTTCCGCAGAGTCAGGTACTGCCGCAACGGCAGGCGGCGACAATGCCACGCCGGCGGTAAAGCCGGCAACGGAACAAGCCTCCGCCGAACCGCAAACGGTGCAGCAGGCGCCGCTTCAGCACAGCAAGACCTCGGTGATCATCCGCCGCGGCGATACGCTCTGGCAGATATCGCGCCGTGTCTATGGCGCCGGTGTCCGCTATACGACGATCTATCTCGCCAACGAGGGCCAGATCACCAATCCGGACCGCATCCTGCCGGGTCAGGTCTTCGGCGTCCCGGACGAAGCCATGTCTGAAGACGAATCGCGGGAAATGCACCGCAAACGTATGAAGGATCGGCGTTGATCGCTTTTTGCCGGCTGCTCCATTGCGGACGGCTATCGTTAGACCTATGTGAACCCAAAAGCGGCGCCTTGAGAAAGGCGCCGTTTTTGATTGGGATTCCATGCGCGTGCTTTCATGTCTGTCATCGGCATGACACCTGAAGCACGCAAGGACGGCTGTTATTGAAAACGCAGCCGGAGAACGAAGGCGGAAACACACGTGGCAGCGCAGAAGAAGACGGTATCGGCGGACGCGGGAAATCCGCTCCAGACCATCATCAACCTCTGGCCTTACATGTGGCCGAGCGATCGCATCGACCTCAAGATGCGCGTCGTCTGGGCGACGGTCATCCTGCTGGTCGCCAAGGTCGTGCTGCTGCTGGTGCCTTATTTCTTCAAATGGGCGACCGATGCGCTGAACGGCAGGACCGACATCGTCGGCGTCCTGCCGGTGGTCTTTACCGGCGCCGTCATGCTGGTGCTCGCCTACAATCTGGCGCGGCTGCTGCAGGCGGGGCTCAACCAGCTCCGTGATGCGCTGTTTGCCAGTGTCGGCCAGCATGCCGTGCGACAGCTTGCCTACCGCACCTTCATCCATATGCACCAGCTGTCGCTGCGCTTCCATCTGGAACGGCGCACCGGCGGCCTGTCGCGCATCATCGAGCGTGGCACCAAGGGCATCGAGACGATCGTCCGCTTCACCATCCTGAACACGGTGCCGACCCTCATCGAATTCCTGATGACGGCTGTGGTTTTCTGGTGGGGCTATGGCTTCAGCTACTTGGCTGTCACCGCGATTACCGTCTGGCTCTATATCTGGTTCACCATCAAGGCGAGCGACTGGCGCATCTCGATCCGCCGCTCGATGAACGACAGCGATACGGATGCCAACACCAAGGCGATCGATTCGCTCTTGAACTTCGAGACGGTCAAATATTTCGGCAACGAGGAGATGGAGGCCAAGCGCTTCGACCAGTCGATGGCGCGCTACGAGCGTTCGGCGACGCAGGTCTGGACCTCGCTCGGCTGGCTGAACTTCGGCCAGGCGCTGATCTTCGGCGCCGGCACGGCGATCATGATGGTGATGTCGGCTCTGGCCGTGCAGCGCGGCGAGCAGACGCTTGGCGATTTCGTCTTCATCAACGCCATGCTGATACAGCTTGCCATCCCGCTCAACTTCATCGGCTTCGTCTATCGTGAAATCCGCCAGGGCCTGACCGATATAGAACAGATGTTCGATCTGCTCGAAGTCGAGGCGGAAGTCATCGATAGCCCGGACGCGAAGGAATTGGTGATCGGCAAGGGCGCCATCGCATTCAAAGACGTGCACTTCGCCTATGATCCTGCCCGGCCGATCCTGAAAGGCATCACGTTCGAGGTGCCCGCCGGCAAGACCGTTGCGGTCGTCGGGCCATCCGGAGCTGGTAAATCGACGCTGTCGCGGCTTCTCTATCGCTTCTACGACGTTCAGGAAGGCGCCATCACCATCGATGGCCAGGATGTGCGCGACGTGAAGCAGAAGTCCTTGCGCGCCGTCATCGGCATGGTGCCGCAGGACACCGTGCTGTTCAACGACACGATCGCCTACAATATCCGCTATGGCCGCACCTCGGCTACGCAGGCCGAGGTCGAGGCCGCAGCCGACATCGCGCAGATCGGCCAGTTCATCGAGAGCCTGCCGGAGGGTTACGGTGCCATGGTTGGCGAGCGCGGCCTGAAACTGTCCGGCGGCGAGAAGCAGCGCGTGGCGATCGCCCGCACGGTGCTGAAGAGCCCGCCCATCCTCATCCTCGACGAGGCGACCTCGGCGCTCGATACCCGCACCGAGCAGGAGATCCAGACGGCGCTCGATATCGTCTCGCAGAACCGCACGACGCTGGTCATCGCCCACCGCCTTTCGACAGTCATCCATGCCGACGAAATCATCGTGCTCAAGGACGGCGGCATCGCCGAGCGCGGCACGCACGGGGAACTTATCGACCGCGACGGCCTTTACGCCTCCATGTGGAACCGCCAGCGCGAGGCAACGCAAGCCGAGGAAACCTTGAAAAAGGTTCGCGAGAGCGACGATCTGGGTGTCGTGGTACGCGGCGCGGCGGCAGTGTGAGAAATGGGAGTTGGCCAATAGCCAATAGCCAATAGCGAGAGATCATCACTGCCCGCTGCCTAATTCCTCTCCCTCATTGCCCGGCTCGACGTTTCGCTGTAGGTGCTGTGGCCAGGAAAATCTGGAGACGTGAGTTCATGAGCTTGATCAATACGGTGCGCAACGCGCTGGTCCCGGTGCACAAGGAAGGCTATCGCTTCGTCGCCGGTTTCTTCGTCGTTTCGCTGGTCCTCGGTTTCCTCTGGGAACCGTTGATGTGGATCGGCTTCATCCTGACGGCGTGGTGCGCCTATTTCTTCCGCGATCCGCAGCGCATGACACCGCTGGATGACGATCTGGTGATCAGCCCCGCCGATGGCCGCGTGTCGTCGATCGCGCTGGTGACGCCGCCAACCGAACTCGGCCTCGGCGATACGCCGATGCTGCGCATCTCGGTCTTCATGAATGTCTTCAATTGCCATGTGAACCGCTCGCCCGTGCGCGGCGCCATCCGCCGCATCGCGTATCGCGCTGGCAAGTTCGTCAATGCCGAACTCGACAAGGCAAGCCACGAAAACGAGCGCAACGGCCTCGTCATCGAGACCGCCCATGGCGAAATCGGCGTCGTCCAGATCGCCGGTCTCGTCGCCCGCCGCATCGTCTGCTGGTCGAGCGAGGGCGATACACTGCAGCCGGGCGAGCGCTTCGGCCTCATCCGGTTCGGCTCGCGTCTCGACGTCTTCCTGCCTGAAGGTACGCAGCCGCGCGTCAGCCTCGGCCAGACGGCCATTGCCGGTGAAACCGTCCTGGCGGAATTCGGCTCGACCAAGGGTCCGGTCATCAGCCGTCGCGATTGATGGTCTCATCGAAACAGGAGCACGAGCCAGACATGGAAACGCCCTTTCCGTCCTTTGAACCGAATGGACCGAACGATGAGGCGCGCGGGCCGCGGCTGAGGGAAATCCCGTTGCGGCTGATCGTGCCCAATCTGATCACTGTGCTCGCTATCTGCGCCGGCCTTTCAGGGGTCCGGCTCGCCTTCGAAAATCGTTTCGAGCTTGCCGTCGCGATGGTGCTGGTCGCAGCCTTTCTCGACGGTATCGACGGCCGCGTGGCACGCCTGATGAAGGCGACCTCGAAATTCGGCGCACAGATGGATTCGCTGGCCGACATCGTCAATTTCGGTGTCGCCCCGGCTCTCGTGCTCTATGCCTTCGTGCTCGATCAGGCCCGCTCCTTCGGCTGGATCGCAGCGCTGATCTACGTGATTGCCGCGGGCCTACGGCTTGCCCGCTTCAACGTCATGGCGGAGCGCGAGGTGAAGGCGTCCTGGCAGTCGGAATATTTCGTCGGCGTGCCGGCGCCTGCGGGGGCCATGCTGGTGCTACTGCCGATGTATCTCGGTCTTCTCGGGCTCGTACCGGACCGCACGACTGCCATCATTGCGTCCGGTTACACGGTGCTCATCGCTTTCCTGCTGGTCAGCCGCCTGCCGGTCTGGTCGGGAAAATCCGAAAACCGGGTCCGCCGCGATCTCGTCCTGCCGGTCATTCTCTTCGTCGTGCTCTATGTCGCGACGCTGATGAGCTTCACCTGGGAAACCATGGTGATCACCGCCGTCGGCTATCTCATCAGCCTGCCGTTCGGTGCCCGCAAGTGGAAGAAGAAATACGGCAGCTGGCCGCTGCATCCGGATCATCCGGTGCCGGGAGAAGATGGTCTGCCGGGGGACAAGAATTAGGATTGCCATAAAAAAAAGCCGCTGCGAGAGAGACCCGCAGCGGCTTTTTTCATTCTGCTATTTCACGTTCAATCCGGCAGACGATAATCCACGATCCGGTTTTCCCGGACGACGAACAGCTTGCCCGTCTCCGTCTGATCCGGGCCGACCAGCGGCAAGAGCTTGGCGGCAACTTCCGACGGGTGCGGCACCGTTGACGGGTCTTCGCCCGGAATGGCCTGCGCCCGCATGGCGGTGCGCGTGGCGCCCGGATCGACGCTGAGGATGCGCAGCGGCAGGCGTTGCGTCTCGCCGGCCCATGTACGGGCAAGGGCTTCGACGGCGGCCTTGGAGGCGGAGTAGGGGCCCCAGAAGGGCTTGCACTTGTGAGCGGCGCTGGAAGAGAGGATCAGCGCGCGGCCGGCATCCGACTGCTGCAGCAGCGGATCGACGGAACGGATCAGGCGCCAGGTGGCCGTGACGTTCACCGTCATCACCTTTTCGAACACCTTGGCCTCGACATGGCCGATCGGCGAAATGACACCGAGCACGCCGGCATTGGCAACGAGGATGTCGAGCTTGCCCCAGCGCTCGTGGATGGCGCCGCCGAGCTTGTCGATCGCCGCCATGTCGGCGAGATCGAAGGGCACCAGCGTCGCCGGCAATCCGCCTGCAGCCTTGATCGCATCGTCCAGTTCTTCCAGCCCGCCGACGGTGCGGGCGCAGGCGATCACCTGCGCGCCGGCCTTGGCCAGTTCAAGCGCTGTAAAATAGCCGATGCCGCGCGATGCGCCGGTGACCAGTGCTATGCGGCCCTTGAGATCGATCATGTCTGGGTGGCTCCGAATTCATTGATGCGGGCTTGCTGTGCCACACGTTCGGGCCCGGGCGCAAGACAGGGGCTAAAGGTTCGCGGCGGGAAGGGCGGTTTCCCGGATCCTTTTCGATCCGGGGGAAACCGTTCAGCCGTTGCTGGCGAGCATCGACAATTTCGGGCTCGTCGTGTCGCCGTTCTTGTCGAGGAGCCGGGTCGGATAGTCGCCGGTGAAATAGTGGTCGGTGAACTGCGGACGGGCATTGTTGCGGTCTTCGCCGCCGACCGCGCGGTAGAGCCCGTCGATCGTCAGGAACTCGAGCGAATCGGCGCCGATATATTTCGCCATCGCCTTGATGTCGTTGTACTGGTTGGCGAGCAGCTTGTCGGCGTTCGGCGTGTCGATGCCGTAGAAGTCGGGATAGAAGATCATCGGGCTGGCGACGCGGATATGGACTTCCGTTGCGCCGGCATCGCGGATCATCTGTACGATCTTCAGCGAGGTGGTGCCGCGCACGATCGAATCGTCGACCAGAACGACCCGCTTACCCTCGATCATGGCGCGGTTGGCCGAATGCTTCAGCTTGACGCCGAAGGCGCGGATCTGCTGCGTCGGCTCGATGAAGGTGCGCCCGACATAGTGGTTGCGGATGATGCCGTATTCGAACGGAATGCCGCTCTGCTGGGCATAGCCGAGGGCTGCCGGCGTTCCGCCGTCCGGCACGGGAACGACGACGTCCGCCTCGACCGGCGCTTCCTTGGCGAGGTTGATGCCCATGTTCTTGCGCGCCACATAGACGCTGCGGCCACCGACGACGGAATCGGGACGGGCGAAATAGACATATTCGAACAGGCAGAGGCGTTCCGGCTGCGCATTGACCGGCTTGCGGGCGTCGATCTGGATCGAGCCGTCGGCCTGGATTTCGCAGATGATCACTTCGCCGTTTTCGACATCGCGAATGTATTTCGCGCCGATGATATCGAGCGCGCAGGTTTCCGAGCAGAAGATCGGCTTGCCGTCGAGTTCGCCCATGACCAGCGGCCGGATGCCGGTGGGATCACGCGCGGCAATGAGCTTGGTGCGCGTCATGGCCAGCATCGAATAGCCGCCTTCCATCTGCCTGATGGCGTCGATGAAACGATCGGCCGTCGAGGTATGGCGCGAGCGGGCGATGAGGTGGAGGACGACTTCGGTATCCGATGTCGACTGACAGATGGCGCCGGTGGCGATGATCTGGCGGCGCAGCGTCAGGCCGTTGGTGAAATTGCCGTTGTGGGCAATCGCGATGCCGCCGACTTCCAGTTCCGCAAACAGCGGCTGGACGTTGCGCAGTGCCACTTCGCCGGTGGTCGAATAACGCGTATGGCCGATGGCGATGGAGCCTGGAAGTTTTGCAAGCACCGCAGGGTCGGTATAGTGGTCGCCGACCAGGCCCATGCGCTTTTCCGTATGGAACTGCTTGCCGTCGAAGGTGACGATACCGGCTGCTTCCTGGCCGCGATGCTGGAGAGCATGCAGGCCGAGCGCCGTCAGGGTCGCCGCGTCTGGATGTCCCAGAATGCCGAACACGCCGCATTCCTCGTGCAGCGTATCGCCATCGATTTCGTCGTTGATCTCTTCGGATCGCAAATGGGTCATCGCTGTTGGCCTTTATCCTAAGGGCAGGAACGCGTAGCGCATATTGTATCGGGTCATCGGCCCTTCAAGCTACTAAGACTTGAGGGAATTGCATATCATCATTGCAAAATGGACAGAGCCCGCCGGAGCGGGCTCGCGTTTTCCATTGTTCGGCCTAGCCGCTGGTCGCTGCACCATTGGTCGCAGGCGTTTCTTCGACCGGAGGCTGATCCGTCGTCGGGGCCGTGCCCTCGGTTTCGCCTTCGCCGGTCGTATCCTTGCCGCGCAGGCGGTCGAGGATCGTCGCATCGGCATTTTCCGGGAGCAGTGCGATCAGCTTGCCGCCGAGATTGTCGAGCAGCGGCTTGGACTTTGCCGTCGTTACCCAGCCTGGCTGCTGTTGCGGTGCCACCAGCCAGTTGAAGAACAGCATGGCAACGACGACGAGCAGAACGCCGCGCGCTGCACCAAAGAGAAAGCCGAGCGTCCGGTCAAGCGCGCCGATGCGGCTGTCGATGATGAAATCGGCGATCCGCATGGTGATGAAGGAGATGACGATCAGGGCGAGGAGAAACACCACGCCGGCCGAGCCGATCATCGCGACGGTGTCGCTGCTGGTGTAGTTCTTCGCGTAAGGCAGGAGAAAGGGGTAAAGGAAGTAGGCAGCCGCCGCAGCGCCGATCCAGCTTGCGACCGACAGCACTTCCCGGGAAAAGCCGCGGACCATGGCCAGAATGGCAGAGAAAAGCGCGACGCCGAGAACGATACCGTCGAGAATTGTAATGGGCATTTTGTCCTACTCCGAAACCGCCTTGAAGCGACTCCACGCTGATTTGCCGCGAACCATATATCATCACGCCGGAAGCGTCTTTCGATGGTCCATGGTTGAACACTGTTTTCACCGGAATTTCGCCGCTTTTACGCGGCGGCTTCCTCAATCATCGTTGTCCGCCTGCTTCAAGGCTCCCTTCGAGCCGGCAATGCGCGCCACCAGATCCGGCAGGCTTTCCATCTCTGCCCAGCTCATGCCGTTGCCCTTGGGCAGGTCGGCGGAGGCAGACGGCAGGACGGCCTGTGCAAAGCCGAGCTTTTCGGCTTCTTTAAGGCGCTGCGCTGTATGGGCAACCGGCCGGATGGCCCCGGACAGACTGACTTCGCCGAAATAGACGCAATCGGAGGGAAGGGCAAGACCGGCAAGCGACGAAACCAGCGCCGAAGCGACGGCAAGATCAGCTGCGGGCTCGGAAATCCGGTATCCGCCGGCGACATTGAGATAGACGTCGTGCTGTCCGAGCCGGACGCCGCAATGCGCTTCCAGAACAGCAAGGATCATCGACAGGCGGGCGCTATCCCATCCGACGACGGCGCGACGCGGCGTGCCGAGCGATGTCGCCGCCACCAGCGCCTGTACTTCGACCAGCACCGGTCGTGTCCCCTCCATGCCGGCAAAGACAGCGGCACCTGGAGATTTCGCATTGCGCTCGCCGAGAAACAGCTCCGATGGATTGCTGACTTCGCGTAATCCCTTGTCCGACATTTCGAAAACGCCGATCTCGTCGGTCGGGCCGAAGCGGTTCTTGACCGTGCGCAAGATGCGGTAGTGATGGCCGCGGTCGCCCTCGAAATAGAGCACGGCATCGACCATGTGCTCGACGACGCGCGGGCCTGCGATCTGGCCTTCCTTGGTGACGTGGCCGACGAGCACCACGGTTGCTCCGGTCTGTTTGGCAAAGCGGATCATCGCCTGCACGCCGGTGCGCACCTGCGTCACTGTACCCGGCGCCGAATCGGCCGTGTCGCTCCACAGCGTCTGGATGGAATCAATGATGACGAGATCGGGCCGCATGCCTTCGCTCAGCGTCGCAAGAATGTCCTCGACATTGGTTTCTGCTGCCAGAAGCACGTCAGTATCGGCGGCTCCCAGTCTTTGCGCCCGCAAACGAACCTGCGCCACTGCCTCTTCGCCCGAGACGTAGATGACGCGATGCTTGCGCCTCGACAGCGCGGCCGCCGCCTGCATCAGCACCGTCGACTTGCCGATCCCGGGATCGCCGCCGATCAGAACGGCCGAGCCGCGCACGAAACCGCCACCGGTGGCGCGATCGAGTTCGGAAATGCCGGTCGTGATGCGCGGCGCGTCCTCGATCTCGCCGGACAGCGTCGTCAGCGCTACCGGACGGCCCTTCTTCGGCGTCCGGCCGGGACCACCGCCGATGCCACCCATCGGGTCTTCCTCGACAATGGTGTTCCACTGGCCGCAGCCTTCGCACTTGCCCACCCAGCGCGCGTGAACGGTACCGCAGTTCTGGCAGATGAATTGTGTCCGGGCTTTCGCCATCAAATTTCGCTTTCGGGGAAGTCTTCGGAGGAGAGGTCCTGGCGACCGTGCAGGACACGGACGATGAGGAGATGGGAATCCGTTACCTGGAAGTAAATACAGTGGTTTTTATGGATGAAAGCGCGCAAGCCGGGTGCAAAGTCGTCGCGAGGTACTCCGGTAAAGCCTGTATGTGCGATGGAAGCTACTTTCCGCCTTATACCCTCGATCAATCGGTCAGCCGCGATGGTGTCGCTTTTAGCTATGAAGTTATAAATCTGAGCGAGGTCACGAATAGCCCGGCGCGAATATCTGTAGTTCCGAGACGTGATCACCGTTCTTTTTCAGCCTCTTGCCGAACAAAGGCCAGGAGATCGTCATCATCCGAAAATTCGACGAAGTCGCCGTTCTCGATGTCGTCCAGACCTTCCTTGATGAGCCGCTTCAACTCTGCAAACTTCGCCTCGTCCCTCTCGAGCAGCCGCAGCCCTGCGCGCACGACTTCACTTGCATTGTTGAAACGGCCCGACTTCACCTGTTCCTCGATAAAGCCGTCGAAATGATCGCCGATGACAAAGGATTTTTTTGCGTTGGACATGGGGGAACTCCTTTGCCGTCAATCTAGCACAAGGTGGGAACAGTTCCTACCGTCTTATGCCGCGATATAGGCGCGCTCGTACCGTCTCCCAAGGCTCGTCAGCATCTCGTAGCCGATCGTCCCGCCCGCCCGCGCGACGTCGTCAATGGCGATATTCTTGCCGAACAGTTCGACATAGTCGCCCGGCCGGGCTGCATTTTCCGGCAGGTCGGTGACGTCGAAGAGGCTGAGATCCATGGTCACGCGGCCGAGATGGGGGATATTGTGCCCGTTGAGGAAGCCGTAGGCTCCGGATGGGGTCGCCTGCCGCAGGGTGACGCCGCCGCCCGATACGGAGCGATGATAGCCGTCGGCGTAACCGATGGCGACGATGGCCACGCGGCTGTCGCGGGCAAATTGCGCCGAGGCACCATAGCTCGCGGTGTCGCCTGTCCTGACGCTGCGGATTTGCAGGATACGCGCTTCAGCCGTCACCACCGGCTTCATCGGGTTGTCCACGTCATTGACGGCTTCGCCGCCATAGACGGCGATGCCCGGCCGGGTAAGGTCGAAATGGAAATCCGGACCGAGATGAACACCGGCCGAATTGGCAAGGCTTGATTCGACGCCTTCGAAAGCGGCCGTAACCGCCCGGAATGATTCGAGTTGCCGGCGGTTTAGCGGGTGGACCTGGTCATCGGCGCAGGCCAGATGGCTCATCACCAGAACCGGTGAAAAGCTGGCCGGACGGGCAGGGTCGTTGGCGAGAGCAATCGCTTCCGGAGCGCTCAGTCCCAGCCGGTTCATGCCGGTGTCGACATGCAGCACGCAAGGATGATCGCCGCGTTCCGACAGGATCGACATGAAGAAGGCAAGCTGCTCTTGCGAATTGATGATCGGAACAAGGCCGTGGTCGAAGAAAAGCTGCTCGTTGCCGGGCCACATGCCCGCCAGAACATAGATGCGCCCATCCGGCACCAGCGGCCGCAGTTGAGCACCTTCCTCGGCATTAGCGACGAAGAAGTCCCGGGCACCGGCGGCATAGAGCGTTTCGGCTGCGGGTTCGATGCCGATGCCATAGGCGTTCGCTTTCAACACTGCCGCTGCCCGCGCCTTGCCGGACAGTTTGTCCATGGCGCGCCAGTTGTCGGCCAGCGCCCGGAGATCGATGATCAGGCGGTTGGAGGCTGCATCGAATGCGGGAAGAGCGGAGGAGTGATCATGTGACTGGGCCATGGGGAAAGGGATACAGCCAACAGGCGCCGACTGCAATTGCAGCCATCAAGAAGCGGCTGCCGGCAGCCTTTGCCGCCGGCAGCCATTCGCCGATTACATGAACGACGAGGTCAGAATCGGCTCCACTTCCACGAAGCCTTCGTAGATCATCTTCAGCGCGACGAAGAGGATGATGGCGAGACCGACATAGGAAATCCAGTGATAGCGGTGCAGCAGCTTGGCGATGAACGATGCGGCGACACCCATCAGCGCGACCGAAACCGCAAGGCCGATGATGAGGATGTTGGGATGTTCGCGTGCCGCGCCTGCAACCGCCAGCACGTTATCGAGCGACATCGAGACGTCGGCAACGACGATCTGAATGGCGGCCTCTTTCAGCGTCTTGCGCGGCGCACGATTGCCGATCGCGCCGTTTTCATCGACATCCTCACCTGTCAGCGTTTCCAGACCCTCGGCTTCTTCCTTCGCGGTGGTTCTGAGTTCACGCCACATCTTCCAGCAGACCCACAGGAGCAGGATGCCGCCGACGAGCAGCAGGCCGAGGATCTGCAGCAATTGCGTGGCGAGAAGGGCAAAGATGATACGCAGCACGGTTGCCGCGGCGATGCCGATCAGGATCGCCTTGCCACGTTGTTCCTTTGGAAGTCCGGCTGCAGCGAGACCGATGACGATGGCGTTGTCGCCTGCAAGCACAAGATCGATCGCAAGCACTTGCAGCAGCGCTATAAAGGCGTCCATGAACTGATTTCCCCCGATTGAAGACGTTCTACCACGGCAATCGGCGCCGCGGTTACTTTGCTAAATTTCTTTTCGCTTATCCGGAAGCCCGGCACTTTGCAATGTGCAGGGCTTTCATTGATCGACCGGATGGCGGTCTTTTCCGGATCAATGTTCGTATTGTGTGAAGGACGGATCGGCGAGATCCGTGAAGCGGGTGAATTCCGACTGGAAGGCGAGCTTGACGGTGCCGGTCGGCCCGTGGCGCTGCTTGGCGATGATCACGTCCGCGGTGCCCTTCACCTTTTCGAACTGCATCTTCCACTCTTCGTATTTCGGATCGAATTCGTCGCGCGGTTCCATGTTCTTCACGTAGTATTCCTCGCGGAACACGAAGAGCACGACGTCGGCGTCCTGCTCGATCGAGCCGGATTCGCGAAGGTCGGAGAGCTGAGGGCGCTTGTCTTCGCGGCTTTCCACCTGACGGGAGAGCTGGGAAAGCGCGATGATCGGAACGTTCAGTTCCTTTCCGAGCGCCTTCAGGCCGGTGGTGATCTGGGTGATTTCCTGCACGCGGTTGTCGCTGGATTTGCCCGAGCCGGTCATCAGCTGGATATAGTCCACCACCAGGCAATCGAGACCGCGCTGGCGCTTCAGGCGGCGGGCGCGGGCGGAAAGCTGGGCGATCGAGATACCACCGGTCTGGTCGATGTAGAGCGGCACCTTCTGCATGTGCTGCGAGCAGGCGACGAGCTTTTCGAAATCGTGCTCGGAGATGTCACCGCGGCGGATCTTCGAGGAGGAGACTTCCGTCTGCTCGGAAATGATACGGGTCGCGAGTTGTTCGGACGACATTTCGAGCGAGTAGAAGCCGACGACGCCACCATTCTTCGCCTTCATCGAACCGTCGGCCTGTATTTCGGATTCATAGGCCGCGGCGATATTGTAGGCGATGTTGGTGGCAAGCGAGGTCTTGCCCATGCCCGGGCGCCCTGCAAGCACGATCAAGTCGGAGCGCTGCAGGCCACCCATGCGGGCGTCGAGCGATTGAATGCCGGTCGAAATGCCCGACAGCGAGCCGTCGCGCTCGAAAGCCTGGCCGGCCATGTCGATCGCCAGCGCCACGGCATCGTTGAACGACTGGAAGCCGCCGTCATAGCGGCCGGTTTCGGCGAGTTCGAACAGCCGGCGTTCGGCGTCCTCGATCTGGCTCTGCGGCGGCATGTCGAGCGGTGCGTCATAGGCGATGTTGACCATGTCCTCGCCGATGGTGATCAGCGAACGGCGCAGCGCCAGATCGTAGATCGCCCGGCCATAGTCTTCAGCGTTGATGATCGAGACGGCTTCCGAGGCAAGGCGCGCGAGGTACTGCGCCACGGTCATGTCGCCGACCTTCTCGTCGGCCTTCAGAAACGTCTTGATGGTAACCGGATTGGCAGTCTTGCCCATGCGAATGATGTCGCCGGCGACCTCGAAGATCTTGCGGTGCAACGGTTCATTGAGATGCACCGGCTTCAGGAAGTCGGAGACGCGGTAGAAGGCATCGTTGTTGACAAGGATGGCGCCGAGCAGCGCCTGTTCGGCTTCGAGGTTGTTCGGTGCTTCGCGGTAGTTGAGATCTCCCGTCGGCTTGTCCATCGGTACAATTCTCCGCGCTGCTTCGTTCATGGCGTTCCGTCTCTGTCTCTGGTGGTCTCGTCGTGCGGTATCGGTTTGCGGGCGGCAAGTGCCGGGGTCAAGTGCATGGCTGCAACAGGCGGTGCCCCAAGTGGTTCGCTGGCAGACCTTCACCGTTGTTCACAGGGCTCGACTGCGGAACTCGAAAATTATGTCGATGTGGGGATTTGCTATTGACCCGGATTTCGGTCCGAATCGCTGGCGTCCGCCGCTTCGGTGGCATTCTATCGCTGCTTTGAACCGTTCACAGGGTTTTTTGCCATTGCCTTCCGGATGGCTTGAAAAATGAACCAGCTTCAACTAAATAGGAGTAAAATGATTAGCATGCTACTAATATGAAAAAGGTACGAAATGCTGGATTCTGCCGTCAATCGCGAATTGTTCGATGCGCTGGCCTCGGTGAACCGCAAGCTGCGGTCGCTGTTCGATGCGCGGGTAAAGGAGCGCGGTCTCACCCTGTCGCGTGCCCGGGCGCTGTTTGCGCTCTCCAGGCGCGACGGCCTTAACCAGCGCGAGCTGGCAGACGAACTCGGCATCGAGACGCCGACGATCGTGCGGCTGCTCGACGGCATGGAAAAACAGGGCTTCATCGAGCGCCGCGTCGAAGCGAGCGACCGGCGCGCCAAGCAGATCCACATGACCAAGCGCGGCCGCGACATCGCCGACGAGATCGACAGGCTTGCCTGTGAAATCCGCAAGGATGTCCTGGGCGGCGTCGACGACAAGGACAAGGCGACCGCGCTTCAGGTCGTCAGCCTGATGGCCGGCAACATCATTGCCATCAGCAAGGACTGAGCGCGCCATGGCTACCGCGGTCCAGCGCGTCGCGAACGACAATCGGCTCGACGAGGAAGAGCCGGTCGCGGCTGTGCCCGAGCAGCCGGCTCCGTCGCCTGCGCCGATGGGGCCTGCCAGAGCCGCTATCTACATGGCGTCATCCGTTCTGCTTTTCCTGACGCAGGGCCTCGGCATGAGCCTGCTGAACGCCAATACCAATCAGCTGCAGGGATCGCTGTCGGCGACGACGACGGAAATCGCGTGGCTTTCCGCGGCCTATATGGCGCCCTATGCCTCGATGTCGATCGCGCTGTTCAAGATACGCTCGCAATATGGCCTGCGCCGTTTCGCCGAACTGAGCATTGCCTGTTTCGTCCTTGCCTCCGTCCTCAATCTTTTCGTCTCCGACCTGCATTCGGCAACCGTTGTTCGCTTTCTCAGCGGCATGGCGGCGGCACCCTTGTCCACGCTCGGCTTTCTCTACATGCTGGAAGCCTTCCCGCCCGCCCGCAAATTGTCTGTGGGTTTGAGCCTTGCGCTGATGAACACGACGCTGTCGGCGCCGATCGCCCGGATCATCTCGCCGCCGCTGATGGACCTTGGCGGCTGGCATGCGCTTTACACCTTCGAGATGGGCCTGGCGCTGATTGCGCTGCCGGTGGTCTATCTCTTGCCGCTGACTGCCCCGCCGCGCATGAAAGTCATCCAGCGGATGGATATTCTGAGCTACCTGTTGCTCGCGATAGGCTTCGGCTGCCTTGCGGTTTTCCTGTCGCTGGGGCGGCTTTACTGGTGGTTCGAGGCCCAGTGGCTCGGCCTTCTGCTGGCTGGCGCCGTCGTTTCGCTGACGCTGATGTTCATGCTGGAACTCCCCCGCAAGATGCCGCTGATCGATCTGCGCTGGCTGTTTTCGCGGGAGAACATGCACATGGCGGGCGTCCTCCTGCTGTTTCGCGTGGTGAGTTCCGAGCAGACGACGACGGCCGCCAATTTCTACATGCAACTCGGACTGCTCAATGATCAGACCCAGACGATGTATGCGATCATCCTTCTGGCTTCGATCGCCGGCGGACTGGTCTGCACGGTGCTGATGATGACGCGTTATGTGGAAACGGCGCATGTGCTGGCACTGGTGCTGATTGCCACCGGTGCCTTTCTCGACAGCCAGTCGACCAGCCTGACGCGGCCGGAGCAGATGTACCTGAGCCAGGCGATGGTGGCGGCTGGCGCTGCGATGTTCCTGCCGCCGGTTATGGCCAAGGGCTTTGCCGCTGTCTTGGCCAAAGGCGTGCCTTTCATCGTCAATTTCCTGGTGATCTTCCTGTTCACGCAGAGCATCGGCGCGCTTTGCGCGCAGGCGGCGCTCGGCACGTTCGTCACCATCCGCGAGAAATTCCATTCGAACGTGCTGGTCGAGCATATCCTGCTCACCGATCCCTTTGTCGCGCAGCGCGTGTCCCAACTGTCGGCGTCCTATGGAAAGGTCATCACCGACAAGTCATTGCTGAATGCGGAAGGTCTGGCGCTGCTCGGCCAGCAGGTGACACGCGAAGCCAACATCCTTGCTTACAACGACGCCTTTCTCGTCGTTTCCATCGCCTCGGCCATCGGTCTCGCCCTGCTGCTTGGACATCTCGCCTGGGCGAGACTGATACCGCAGAAGACCGCTGCTCCGGCAGTCGCCCAATCCTGACAGGTCCAGAGTCACATCATGCTCAAGTCCCTTCGTTCTCCCGCTACAATCATCACGCTTCTTGCTGGTCTCGTCGGCACGCTGCTCGTGCTCTATGCTTGGCGCCTGCCGCCGTTTGCAACGACCGTCGAGACGACCGACAATGCCTATGTGCGCGGTTATGTTACGGTCGTCAGCCCGCAACTGTCCGGCTATGTCTCGGCAGTGCCGGTCAAAGACTATGAAGCTGTGAAGGTAGGTCAGGTGCTGCTGAAGATCGACGACCGGATCTACGCGCAGAAACTGGCGCAGGCCAGGGGCACCCTGGACGCGCAGAAGGCGTCACTGTCCAACTCCTACCAGCAGGAACTCTCGGCCAAGGCGAGCATTGCCGCCAGCGAGGCTCAACGCGATAGCGCCAATGCGACGCTGACCCGTGCGAAGCAGGCCTGGGACCGCATTCAGCCTCTGGCTCAAAAGGGTGTCGCCTCGACAAGCGATGTCGATACGGCCAGAGCGACCCTCGAACAGGCCAAGGCGGGCGTCGATCAGGCGACGGCGGCGATTGAGGTTTCCCGCCAGGCCCTCGCGACCACTATCGGTTCGCGCGCTGGGCTCGAAGCCGGCGTGCGCAGCGCCGAGGCGGCCGTCCAACTGGCGCAGATCGATCTCGACAACACGACAATCACAGCCCCTCAAGACGGAACGCTGGGCGAGGTGGGGGCACGTCTCGGTCAATATGTGACGGCAGGCACGCAGCTGATGGCTATCGTTCCGAAGGATGTCTGGATCGTTGCCAATTTCAAGGAAACCCAACTCGACGGCATGAAGGTCGGCCAGCCGGTAGTCTTCACCGTCGACGCCTTGAGGAAAGCGCAATTGAACGGCCGCGTCGAGCGTTTTTCGCCGGCCGCCGGTTCGGAGTTCAGCGTCATCCGGGCCGACAACGCCACCGGCAACTTCACCAAGGTTGCCCAGCGCATCGGCGTGCGCGTTTCGATCGATGCAGATCAGCCGCTGGCGGCTACGCTTGCTCCCGGCATGTCCGTCGAAGTACGCATCGACAAGTCCGCCGAACCGCAGGCTGCGAAGTAAGCGTCGACTTTGTCACTGAAATGCGAAAGGCCCGCGATGGGATCGCGGGCCTTTCGTTTTTCGGATGGCAAACCGGGCGCCGCAATCGACGCCGGCCTAATTTGAAGATTACTCTTCTTCGCCTTCGAATTCGGCTTCCGGGTTGAAGAAGTCTTCCGGCTTCAGGGCGTCTTCGTCAACGCCGTAGATGGCGTCGGCCGAGGTCAGGCTTTCGCCCTTGAGCTGGCGCTCTGCTTCTTCGGCCGAACGGGCAACGTTCATCTGAACCTTGATTTCGACTTCGGCGTGGAGGTGCAGGACGACGTCGTGCAGGCCGATGGTCTTGATCGGGTTGTTGAGGTCGACCTGGTTGCGGCCGATGTTGAAGCCTTCGGCAGCCAGAACCTCAACGATGTCGCGGGCAGCGACCGAACCGTAGAGCTGACCGGTTTCGCCGGCCGAGCGAACGACGATGAAGGACTTGCCGTCCAGCTGTTCGGCAACGGTCTGGGCTTCGGACTTGCGCTCGAGGTTGCGGGCTTCGAGCGTCGAACGCTCGGCTTCGAAACGCTTCTTGTTGGCTTCGTTGGCGCGCAGCGCCTTGCCGAGCGGCAGGAGGTAGTTACGGGCAAAGCCGTCGCGAACCTTGACGGTTTCGCCCATCTGGCCGAGCTTGTTGACGCGTTCGAGAAGAATGACTTGCATTGGATATGTCCTTTCGTGTGTCTGTTCAGAGGTCTTTTGTTTCAGTCTCAGTGGTTTTCCCTGCCGGCGACAGCGCGATGGCGCGCCGTGTGTCCATCAGACCCGACAGGAGAAAGAAGAATGCCGGTATCGTGAAGATAAAAACCGACATGTAGCCAAGCCACAGAACGGGCAGCCGCCAGGACTTGCCGCGCGTGCGGAAATGGAAGACTGCGAACCCGGCAAGCAGGAAACCCGCGCCGAAGGTGCCGCAGATGACTGCGCCGATCGTGGCAAGCGTACCGCCCATGAAGGCGAGGACCAGGCCGCCGAGGAAGGCGAAGATGGAATAGCGGTGCATGCGCAGCGTCGAAGGCATGTCTTCGCGCGGGCGAAGATTCTTGCCCGACATCTGGACCACGCGGCTGGCGATGTAATAGGCCGAAAACAGGATCATGACCCAGAGAGTGCCGAACAGAAGCGGCCATCCGATATGGAAGGCGGACTTGATCTGCTCGACCACGTCAGGGCTCAGGTTGTACTGTGGATCCTGCGCCTTCATCGCGATCACGACCTGATCGACCACAAGGCTGGCAAGACGGTCATCATACCCGGTGATCGCGCCGATGATGATGGCGGCGACCGTTACCATGAGGACGAGGTGGCTGAGGATATCCGACAGCGGGTACCAGGCAAGCGCATCCTCCGGGCCGCCGAGTTCGGAAGCCGGCCGCGCCAGATTGGCAACGTGGCTGAGCCAGGCAGCCGGCCCGAGCATGAGGATGACGATAAACAGAGCGGCCATCGGCGAGGAAAAGGCCGCAAGCCCGAGGCCGGCAACCACGACGGCAGTTGCGGCGGCTGCGTTGCCCCAGCCGAGACCGGCGATAAGAACAGGGAGCGCTGCAGCGGCAACGAGCAGAATGGCAAAATACGACTGTGTGTTCGCGCCGAGCAGAAGCAGGGCAGCGGTCACGCCGGCGAGAGCGCCGGTCATCAGCGATGTTGCATTCAGTGTCTTCACGGTCGCTGTCCTGCTTTTCAAGCAGTTAGAGGCGTTTCTTGAATCAAGAACCAAGCCCCAACATGGGTTTTAGCGCCAGTTTGCGCCGGTGTTTCCGATCCGCGCCCAACGCGGAAGGGAGAAAGGTGAGGCGATGCCGGATGGCGTTTCGCCTCACCTTGAGTCAGCTTCCGTCGAGTCAACGCCTCAACGGAGAGTCAAGTCTTAGGACATGACGTAGGGCAGGAGGCCGAGGAAGCGGGCGCGCTTGATGGCCTGGGCCAGTTCGCGCTGCTTCTTCTGGGAAACTGCCGTGATACGCGAAGGAACGATCTTGCCGCGCTCGGAAATGTAGCGCTGCAGGAGACGGATGTCCTTGTAGTCGATCTTCGGAGCGTTGGCGCCGGAGAAGGGGCAGGTCTTGCGACGGCGATGGAACGGGCGGCGTGCCGGAGCGGACAGTGTATCAGCCATGGTCTTTTCTCCTTATGCCCGGTCTTCGCGCGGACGGCGCGGACGGTCTTCACGATCACCACGGTCCGGGCGCGGACCACGGTCGCCGAAGCCGCCACGGTCAGGACGGTCGCCGTCGCGGCGCGGACGGTCGTCGCGGTCGCGCTTCTGCATCATGGCGGACGGGCCGTCTTCATGCTTCTCGACAGCGATGGTCATGTAGCGAAGAACGTCTTCGTTGATGCGCATCTGGCGCTCGATCTCGTGAACGGCCGGTGCCGGAGCATCGATGTCCATCAGAACGTAGTGAGCCTTGCGGTTCTTGTTGATGCGGTACGTCAGGGACTTGAGGCCCCAGTTTTCGACGCGCCCGACTTTTCCGCCGTTAGCTTCCAGTACACCCTTGTACTGTTCGACGAGAGCGTCGACCTGCTGAGCGGAAATATCCTGCCGGGCAAGGAATACATGTTCATAAAGAGCCATGAGGCTTTGCCTTTCTTGCGTTAATCGTCACCCGGAAATCGGCGGCTAAGCCTCAACGACTGTTCTATTGGCTGCGAGCAGCCGGCAAGAAAGTGTTGTTTCGAGACGGTCGAGAGCGGAGACACGGGAGGCTGGACCCCTTTAGGTCCTGACAGGTCTCTTAAGGGAAACCGGCCCTCCGTTCAGCCACCAGCCAGAAGACCGGGTGTTGCGAACAGCGCGCTTATACGCATTTTCGGCGGGAAGGCAAGGGGCGGCGGGAAATTAGAGGGCTGCCGGTCTTTCCCTCCCCCTTGTGGGGAGGGTGGCCCGCAGGGCCGGGAGGGGTTTTTTACCCTCCCCTTGAGGGGGAGGGTCGGCACGCAGTGCCGGGGTGGGGTGATTTCTGGTGCGCCCCTGACAGTCACCCCCACCCGCCGCGTCGCGGCGACCTCCCCCCTCAAGGGGGAGGTAGAGATGCCGCACCCTCAATGCGATCCGTCCACGCGCGAAAAATCCGCCGTGGGTTTTCAAAGAGCAAGTCGGCCGGGGCACAACGTATGCCTCAGAGTGAAATAGTAAAGTGACACACGATGTGCCCCGCTTCGGTGTCTTTTGCCGCGCTTCTCAGGTTCTTCTGCGCCTCCCTTCTTTCGAGGAGAAGCCTCCAATGCCCCGGCCCGGCCGCTTATCCGCCAGGCCTTTCAATGGGGCGGGGCACAATCCTGGACCGTCAAAAGACGGCGTGATGGCCCGGCACGCCCGGTCCACTTTCACGAACCGGAGGAGAACCGCCTTTCACGCAGCCCCGGGGATTTCGCGCGCGTTTCGCCAAACCGTCCGGGCACCGGCCCCGCCTCGCCGGCAACGCAAACCGGTGTATCCGTGGTGGGACGGGAGGAGTATGGCACGAGTGATGGGGGCGGGGATGAGCGGGGATGGTTTTGGGGCGGCAATGGCTGCTGTCGGCGGCCCGAAGCCGGCCATCACTCAGCAATATCGGCGCTTTGCGGCCACTACGTAAGAATGGTTCGCCCGCCGTAGCCGCTTCGGCAAGAGCGGCGTCGCCTTATGGAGATCACGCCGGCCAGACGCCTATTGTGATTGACGCCCGGCAGTGGGAGAACTTGAACCTCGCACGTGTCGCGCGCACCGTCATCAATATCCTCGTCCAAGCAATATTTGACATTTGCATCGCCGCCCAGGCCGTCGGCCAAGGCGTATTCGGACGGCCGTTCAAAGGTAACGCGGCCGATCTCAGGCAACGTCACGAATCGCTGGAACGCGACCGCGGCGTTGGTCGCCGTTTGATGGAGGGTGTTTGGCGTGTTGCCGGCAACGTTCATCTGCGTCGACCAGAGGGACTGACTGTCGCTCCGCAACAGGTTGCCCTTCAACTGCCTCGAGGCCACCATCACGCCGGTTGCGACCTGAGGCTCCGGATTGATGGCCGGGAGGCGATCACTCTTCTTGATGTAGGAGGCCATGAGATAGGGCATATCGTGTCCGCCGAGGCGGGCGCGGCCCACATACTGTACCTGAACGGTGCCCGTGCCACGGGGCTTCAGGTCCAGCATGTCGGCCGCCTTGCTGGAAACGTCGATGATGCGACCCCGATGAAAGGGGCCGCGATCGTTGACACGCAAGATAACCGAGGAACCGTTTTTAAGATTGGTCACCCGCACATAGCTGGGCAAGGGAAGGGTCGGATGCGCGGCGGAAAGGTGATCCGGGTCATAAACTTCGCCGTTGGCGGTCCGTCGCCCGCGAAACGCCGAGCCGTACCATGAAGCGACCCCCTTCTTGTCGTAGTTCGGGTCTTCCTTCGGATAATAGCGCTTGCCTTTCACCACATAGGGCTTGCCGACCATGTAGCGGCCACCGCCCTTGCGAACATTCTTGCCGTTGGCGGCTCGCGTGCTCGCCTTCACGGCGTGTACCTTTTCGGAAATGTATTCATTGCTGCGGTCCTTGTTCGGCGCCTGCGTGGTCGTGCAGGCAGAACAGCTCGCGCAAATCATCATGATCACCAGCCATCGCAGGCCTTTGACAGCAGTCCTTACATCACTAACCATTCGTCCAACACTGGCGACGGCCTTCCGTGCATCTGCTGCAAGCCTCGACGCAAATGTTCATCGGGTCGAGGGACAGACGGAATTGCAGCTGTGCCACTCGTCGATGCTGCATTCTGGGGTCGGGCCATTCATTCGCTCCTTCTATGTATAATTGTAGAACCGGACCTGATGCCAAAAGTTCCATTAGGACATACGAATATGCGCCACCCTTTTTACTTGGCCGGCCGCTGACAACGCTATTGCGGAGATGCACAGTTGCCGTGCAAACTTGCCATGGCGCTGGACTGGATCGTCGGATGAAGTATCGATGCCATCGCGAAGGCGATCTGGGGGAAGTTCAGGCTGTGGGTTGCGCGCGACAGCGGATCGCCGGCGAAAGGGACGACGCTCTTTTCGACAATGGAAAGCCGCCGTAAGCTGGGGAGCGGATAGTCAACAATGCCGGGCGATCGGGTGAGGCACCCCATGGAGCTGGATGACACATCCGGCAACTTTCGATGAAAACGGATACTTGGAACGGAGACGCGGAATGAACGATTCCACCTATCGCTGGGTCATCGTCGCTGCCGGTGGACTTCTGGGCTGCGTCGCGATCGGCGCCATGTTTTCGCTGCCGGTTTTTCTGTTGCCAATTTCGCGGGACACTGGATGGTCCGTTACCGGCGTATCCAGCGCCATGACCATCGGCTTTCTCGCCATGGCGCTGGCCAGCATGGTTTGGGGCACGCTGTCCGACCGATGGGGCCCCCGCGCCGTGGTGCTGATTGGCTCGGTTACCCTGGCCGCAAGCCTGGCGCTGGCAAGCCGGGCGACATCGCTCCTGGAATTCCAGCTTGTCTTCGGCCTTGTGGTCGGCGGCGCGACCGCTGCAATTTTTGCGCCGATGATGGCGTGTGTCACCGGCTGGTTCGACACGCATCGCAGCCTTGCTGTTTCACTGGTGTCCGCCGGCATGGGAATGGCGCCGATGACCATGTCCCCCTTTGCGGCATGGCTCGTCTCGATCTACGACTGGAGGACATCTCTCCTGATCATCGCAGCGCTCGCCGCCGCCCTTATGATCCCCGCGTCCTTTCTGGTGCGCCCCGCGCTAATGTCGGAAAGCGAAAACGCCTCCGCGTCCGCGGATGCAGGGCCGCAGTCGGCAATGACTTTGGGGCAGGCAGTGAGATCGCCGCAGTTCATCATTCTGTTGCTGACGAACTTCTTCTGCTGCGCCACGCATTCGGGCCCGATCTTCCACACGGTGAGCTATGCGATAAGCTGCGGTATCCCTATGATTGCCGCCGTTTCGATCTACAGCGTTGAAGGGCTCGCAGGCATGGGCGGACGTGTCGCCTTCGGTTTTCTCGGAGACCGGTTCGGCGCCAAGCATGTTCTGGTCTGCGGCCTGCTGCTGCAGGCGTTCGGTGCCTTGGCCTATTTCTTCGTGCGGGATGTTTCGGCCTTTTATGCCGTGGCGGCGCTGTTCGGCTTTATCTATGCCGGCGTCATGCCGCTTTACGCCGTGCTTGCCCGTGAAAACTTTCCGCAGCGGATGATGGGCGCGGTCATCGGCGGAACGGCGATGGCCGGCAGTCTCGGTATGGCGACCGGTCCGCTGACCGGAGGCCTGATCTACGACACCTTCGCCAGTTACGGCTGGCTCTATATCGGCTCCTGGGGCATCGGCATCGGCGCTTTCCTGATTGCCATGACCTTCCGGCCATTCCCTAAAACCATGCAGACGGAACCTGCGCGCGCTTGATGATGATAGATGTGCTTGCTCGGAACATGATCATCCCAACAAACAACTACAAAGAAAACAAGAGTTTGGCTAAAGCAAATACTGGAAAACGGGTTGCCGACATGTCGAGATGCAACTATTCTCATCAGAATGAAGCATTCTGAGCTATGCGCTGTTGCCCACAATCTTGCCGACTCGCTTGCAAGCGGACGGGGATTCCTCGTCGGCTATTTTCCAACGGAGATTTTTGCCGAGGCAGCCCAAAGCAGCGAAGGCCATATAACGGTTGATTTCTTGACTGGGCAAATCACGGGAGGTCAACCTTCAGACAGCCTTCGCAAGGCTATTGCCCTCTATATAAACGCAGTTCCCGCGTTCTTTAAGAAGCATGGAGCATCGATTTCCGACGTCCGTGAAGTCATCGTTCGTTATCATGCCCAGCTCCTGGGAAATCGCTTCACCGTGACTGTCGTGGATGCTCGCGGCCGAAGGTCTTCAGCTGAATACGGCGGTGTGCCCGGAAAGCGATTAAAGGCTATCGATGAACTTGGCCGCCTCCGACCCAAAATTGCCTAGCTCAAGCCAAATCGGCTGTCAGTCCGGTTAAGGCGCGGTGCTCGCGCAATGCATTTCCAAATCCCATCAAATCGGCGCCGGGAACTCTCGGTGCAACCGCGCGATCCCCCTCAGCACCTCCGCTGACAGTACTACATCCTTCGCGCCGATATCCGTCTTCAGCTGTTCCATGCTCGTTGCCCCGATGATCACCGAGGTCATGAAGGGGCGTGTCAGGCTGAAGGCGAGCTGCATCTGGGCAAGGTTCAGGCCGTAGGTGCGGGCAAGCGCAGCGTAGGCCTGGACAGCGGGTTCCTGGTATTCGGTATAGCGGCCGCCGAGGTCGCCGTTGATCGACAGGCGGGAGCCTTTGGGCCTGGCGCCGTTCAGGTATTTGCCGGTCATCAGGCCGGCGGCGAGCGGCGAATAGGCCAGCAGCCCGATATCCTCGTGGTGACTGACTTCGGCAAGGTCGAGGTCGAAGGCGCGGTAGAGGAAATTGTATTCGTTCTGGATCGAAGCGATACGCGGCAGACCGTGTTTTTCGGCAAGCGACAGCATTTTCAGGGTACCCCAGGCCGTGTCGTTCGACAGGCCGATGGCGCGGACCTTGCCTTCTTTCACGAAGGCGCCGAGGGTTTCGAGAACGGCGAGCATATCCTCGAGCGTCGCTGACGTGTCCTGATGCGAAGGGTCGTAGGTCCAGGACTGGCGGAAATGATAGTGGCCGCGATTCGGCCAGTGCATCTGGTAGAGATCGACGTAATCGGTCTGGAGCCGTTTCAGGCTGGCTTCGAGTGCCTCGCGCATGGTTTTCGGGCTGGCGGGCGAGCCGTTGCGGATATAGGGACGGCCGGGGCCTGCAACCTTCGTGGCGACGACGATATCGCTGCGCTTGCCGGACTTCTTCAGCCAGGTTCCGATATAATCTTCGGTCAGGCCGCGTGTCTCGGGACCGGCGGGCGTAACCGGATAGAGTTCGGCGGTGTCGAAGAAGTTGATGCCTTGTTCGACGGCATAGTCCATCTGCTGGTGGGCCTCGCCTTCGGAGTTCTGCGTGCCCCAGGTCATGGTGCCGAGGCAGATTTGCGAAACCTTGATGCCGGTGCGGCCGAGTGTCTTATAGTGCATGGGGAGGAGCCCTCGATCTGGTTCGGCGGCGAATGTAGAGCCTGTTTGCTGCGGCGCAAGAGAAAAGCGTCGCGCTTGCACTGGCGGTGCAGAAGTCCCTCAAGCCTTGACTTAGGGCCAAGGAATGTGAATGGAGAGGAAAAAGCCGATGCCTGCCCTGTATTTGCGGGCCAGGCCCTGAATGAAACGGCGCGGCCGGGCTGCGCAGGACAGAGGGAAAAACCTCATGGCAATCGCATTCACATTTCCAGGGCAGGGCAGCCAGGCGCTCGGCATGGGCAAGGATCTGGCAGATGCCTTTCCGGAGGCAGCAGCTGTCTTTGCAGAGGTCGACGAGGCGCTGGGCGAAAAACTCTCCGACATCATGTGGAACGGCCCGGAGGAAACTCTGACGCTGACGGCCAACGCTCAGCCGGCGCTGATGGCAGTGTCGATCGCAGCACTCCGGGTGCTTGAGGCCAAGGGGCTCGACCTGAAGTCCAAGGTTTCCTATGTCGCCGGCCATTCGCTCGGCGAGTATTCGGCGCTCTGTGCCGCCGGCACATTTTCGCTTGCCGATACCGCGCGACTGCTGCGTATCCGCGGCAATGCCATGCAGGCGGCGGTTCCGGTCGGCAAGGGCGCGATGGCGGCGATCATTGGGTTGGACCATGCCGATGTCGAGGCCGTTTGCGCGGCAGCTTCGGCGCTCGGCGCCTGCCAGATCGCCAACGACAATGGCGGCGGCCAGTTGGTGATATCCGGCGAGAAGGCAGCCGTCGAAAAAGCGGCGATGCTGGCGACCGAGAAGGGTGCCAAGCGCGCCATCCTCTTGCCGGTCTCCGCCCCCTTCCATTCGACGCTGATGGCGCCGGCGGCAGACGCCATGCGGGCGGCACTTGCAGAAGTATCGAAGAACGATCCGGTCGTGCCGCTGATCGCCAACGTGCGCGCGGCCCCGGTGAGCGATGCGGGTGAGATTGCCAATCTTCTGGTAAGTCAAGTCACCGGCCAGGTCCGCTGGCGCGAGACCGTCGAGTGGTTTGCTGCCAACGATGTCACGACGCTGTGCGAGATCGGCTCCGGCAAGGTGCTGACCGGCCTTGCCCGCCGCATTGACAAGACGGTGACCGGCATCGCCATCAATTCGCCTGCCGACATCGATACGGCACTGGCAACGCTCATCGCCTGAGCCCCAATCTAACCAAGGACCCAAGACCATGTTCGATCTGTCTGGCCGCAAGGCTCTCGTCACCGGCGCATCCGGCGGCATCGGGGAGGAGATCGCCCGCATTCTCCACGCTCAGGGCGCCACCGTCGGCCTGCACGGCACCCGCGTCGAAAAGCTGGAAGAGGTGGCCAATTCGCTCGGTGAGCGCGTTCACCTGTTTCCGGCCAATCTTGCCGACCGCGATGCCGTCAAGGCGCTTGGCGAAAAGGCCGAGGCTGAACTCGGCGGCGTCGATATCCTCGTCAACAATGCCGGGATCACCAAGGACGGCCTGTTCGTGCGCATGAGCGACGAGGACTGGGACGCGGTTCTGGAAGTCAATCTGACCTCGGTTTTCCGGCTGACCCGCGAGCTGACCCATCCGATGATGCGCCGCCGCCATGGCCGCATCATCAACATCACCTCGATCGTCGGCGTCACCGGCAATCCGGGCCAGGCCAACTACTGCGCCGCCAAGGCCGGCATGATCGGCTTTTCGAAGTCGCTCGCCCAGGAGATCGCCACCCGCAACGTCACGGTCAACTGCGTCGCTCCCGGTTTCATCGAGAGCGCCATGACCGGCAAGCTGAATGACAAGCAGAAGGACGCCATCATGGGCGCCATCCCGATGAAGCGGATGGGGACGGGCGGCGAAGTCGCCTCGGCGGTTGCCTACCTGGCGTCGAACGAGGCCGGTTACGTCACCGGCCAGACCATCCATGTCAATGGCGGCATGGCGATGATCTAAAGGCCGTCAAAGGCCTGTGCCACCGCGATTCCGGGCCAATCGGAGGAGCGGGAGAGAAATACCGGGAATTGCATGTTGACCAAGCCGTTCCCGGCCATTTTCGGACTTTGCGACAGACATAAACCGTGTTAAGCGGGCCATGACTGTGCGCAGTCGATCGGACGATACGAGGCATGCGCCGGCTTCTATGGCGCGGGTTTGCCGCTCGTCCGGTTGAAGAGATTGCCGGGGAGATCGTCTTGATCTTTCTGGCGTTAATAGGGTACCGATGTCAGAACGGCATCGTTGAGAAAAACAAAGGTCGAGGAATCCGACATGAGCGACGTAGCAGAACGCGTAAAGAAAATTGTTATTGATCATCTTGGCGTCGATGCCGAAAAGGTTTCGGAAGGCGCAAGCTTTATCGACGATCTGGGCGCTGACTCGCTCGACACCGTCGAACTGGTCATGGCATTCGAAGAAGAGTTCGGCGTCGAAATCCCCGACGATGCAGCGGATTCGATCCTGACGGTCGGCGACGCTGTCAAGTTCATCGAAAAGGCACAGGCCTGATATAAGGCCGTGCGAGGGCGGGGCGCTTTGCGGCCCGCTCTTTCAAGTCCCCTTGCGGGGCTTGGCTCCCGTTTCGGGAGCGACAAGCGCATTCGAGGAAAGCCTTGAAGGCTTCCGTACCTGATCGCGCAAACGAGCATCACGGAAATGGATGTACGGGTCCGGTTTTTTAGCGCGTGGTCCGGTCCTTTCTGGAACTAACAGGCAGGGTGGATCACGGGTTATGAGACGTGTCGTTATCACCGGTACCGGCATGGTATCTCCATTGGGTTGCGGAACCGAGGTCACCTGGTCGCGGCTCATCGCCGGAGACAACGCCGCCCGCAAGGTGACGGAATTCGAAGTCGATGACCTGCCTGCCAAGATCGCCTGCCGTATTCCGACCGGCAACGTAGTCGATGGCGGCTACAATCCCGATGAATGGATGGAGCTGAAGGAACAGCGCAAGGTCGATGCCTTCATCATCTATGCCATGGCAGCCGCCGACATGGCGCTTGCCGATGCCGACTGGCATCCGAAATCCGACGAAGACCAGATCGCCACCGGCGTGATGATCGGCTCCGGCATCGGCGGTCTCGAGGGCATCGTCGATGGCGGCTATACGCTGCGCGACAAGGGTCCGCGCCGCGTATCCCCCTTCTTCATTCCCGGTCGCCTGATCAATCTGGCCTCGGGCCAGGTCTCGATCCGTCACAAGCTGCGCGGCCCCAATCATTCTGTCGTTACGGCCTGTTCGACCGGCGCCCACGCGATCGGCGACGCAGCCCGGCTGATCGCGCTCGGCGACGCCGACGTGATGGTGGCAGGCGGCACGGAATCGCCGATTTCCCGCATTGCCCTTGCCGGCTTTGCGGCCTGCAAGGCGCTCTCCACGCAGCACAATGACGACCCGACGAAGGCTTCGCGCCCCTATGACAGGGACCGGGACGGCTTTGTCATGGGCGAGGGCGCCGGCGTCGTTGTCCTCGAAGAACTCGAACATGCCAGGGCGCGTGGCGCCAAGATCTATGCCGAAGTCGTCGGCTACGGGCTTTCGGGCGATGCCTACCACATCACAGCGCCCGCCGAAGACGGCGACGGTGCCTATCGCTGCATGCAGATGGCGCTGAAACGCGCCGGCCTGACGGCAGCCGATATCGACTACATCAACGCCCATGGCACCTCGACCATGGCCGACACGATCGAGCTTGGCGCCGCCGAGCGCGTTCTCGGCGAACACGCCGGCAGGGTATCCATGTCGTCGACCAAATCGGCGATCGGTCACCTGCTTGGCGCTGCTGGTGCCGTGGAAGCGATTTTCTGTGCTCTGGCGATCCGCGACAATGTCGCCCCGCCGACGCTCAATCTCGACAACCCTTCGGTCGAAACCAAGATCGACCTGGTGCCGCATGTGGCCCGCAAGCGCGAAATCAACGTCGCCTTGTCGAATTCCTTCGGTTTCGGCGGCACGAACGCCTCCCTCGTTCTGCGCCGCCTTGCCTGACGCGACGGAGCTCAGGGCCGCCGGATGGCGGTCCAAGGCCCGAATATCGCCTGGCTTCTCCGATCCGATGCCCTAATTGCATCCCTTATCCAGCTTTTGCCGTATTGCTCAGTTCAAACGTGCGATAGGGACGATTTGCGACCGAAAATCATGAAGCCGGAAACTGGTTGCAAGACCATGCTGACACAAGGCGAAAAGGTTAGGTCGCTATAGTCGTGATGAAATGATTCTCTTTCCTGTTTCTCTTCTGGAGTTCGCATCAGGAATTGAGACGTGCATGCTGCGAACGCCAGAATCAGGACTCTCGTGAACGACGCAAACGAAAACAACGCAGCGCCTTTCGGCCGCAACGAGGCCGCAAACAACGGTCCGATCATTCCGAAATCGGCGAGCGAAGCTCTTCGTCCGGAAAAAGTGCCGCAACCACCGAAGCGGTCGCGCAAGGCCAAGAGCCAGGTCGTCATCTTTCTGAATTTCGTCATGACCGTCGTCGTCTGCCTGACGGTCGCTGCAGCCGCTACAGTCTACTACGCCATGACGGCCTACGAGGCCAAAGGTCCCCTGACCGCAAACACCAATTTCATCGTGCGCAATGGCGCCGGCATCCAGGAGATCGCGGGCAGCCTCGAACGCAACAACATCGTCTCCGACGGCCGCGTCTTCCGCTTCATGTCGGAGGCCTATCTGGACGACGACACGCTGAAGGCCGGTGAATACGAGATCAAGGCCGGCTCCACGATGCAGGAGATCATGCAGTTGCTGAAATCCGGCAAGTCGATCCTCTACTCGGTGTCGCTGCCCGAAGGCCTGACGGTCAAGCAGATGTTCTCGCGGCTGAGCACGGATCCGGTGCTTGAAGGCGACCTACCGGCAGAACTGCCGGCGGAGGGCACGTTGCGGCCGGATACCTACAAGTTCTCGCGCGGCACAAAGCGGGCCGAAATCGTGGCGCAGATGGCAGCGGCACAAAAGGCGCTCGTCGACCAGATATGGGAGCGGCGCAATGACAACCTGCCAATCACCAGCCGCGACGAGTTCGTAACGCTCGCCTCGATCGTCGAGAAGGAAACGGGCATTGCCGACGAGCGTTCGCGCGTCGCTTCCGTCTTCATCAACCGCCTTGAAAAGGGCATGCGGCTGCAATCCGACCCGACGATTATTTACGGCATCTTCGGCGGCGACGGAAAGCCGGCCGACCGGCCGATCCTGAAATCGGACCTCGACAAGCAGACGCCCTACAACACCTACCTGATCAAGGGCCTGCCGCCGACGCCGATCGCCAATCCGGGCCGGGCGGCGCTCGAGGCGGTTGCCAATCCGTCGCGGACATCGGACCTCTATTTCGTTGCCGACGGCACCGGCGGGCATGTGTTCGCAACCACGCTCGACGAGCATAACAACAACGTCCGGCGCTGGCGCAAACTCGAGGCGGAAAAGGCCGCAGCAGCCGGCAAGGCGACAGAAGAGGCGCCTGCCCAGCAATAATCGCCCGATACCTGTATCAGGCTTGTGGATGATACGGCTCCGGTGCGCTTGACCCTTGCGGTCGGGTGTGCCGGGGCCGTACACATTCACGCACTATTTCAAAATTCTGCAGCGCCCGTGTCCGTCGGTTTCGACGTGGCGCTACAGAGACCGGAGGAGAAGACATGCCGCTGCAGTCCATGACAGGATTTGCCCGCCGCGAGGGAACCTCCGGGCGCTACCGCTGGGCATGGGAACTCCGCTCGGTCAACGGCAAGGGCCTTGATCTCAGGCTGCGGCTGCCGACCGGCACCGAGCATCTGGAGACGGAGGTGCGCCGACTGACGGCGGAGTGTTTTTCGCGCGGCAACATGCAGGTCAACCTGACCGTCAGCACCAGCGAGACCGGTGTCGAGGCCGTGATCAACCAGGGTGCGCTTGCCGCCGTCCTGTCGCTGCGCGAGCAGTTGCTGGACGTGATCGACGCTGCACCGCTGCGCCTTGACACGCTGCTCTCCATTCGCGGCATCGTCGATTTCCGCGAGCCGGAGGAACAGGTGGGCGAGCGCGCTCAGCGGGACGCCGATCTGCAGGCCGGCCTGCGGCTGGCGCTTGCCGACATGACGTCGATGCGCGAGAGCGAAGGCGTCGCCCTTCAAAAGGTCCTGCTCGACCAGATCGACAGGATCGAGACACTGACCCGGGAGATCGACGCCGATCCCTCGCGCAGCCTGCCGTCGATCACAGCGCGTCTTGCAAGCCAGGTCGCGCTGGTGATGGAGGGGGGCTCGCTTGTCGATCAGGACCGCCTTTACGGCGAGGTGGCGCTGCTGGCAGCCAAGGCCGATATCCGCGAGGAAATCGACCGTCTGTGCGCCCATGTGGCCGCTGCCCGTGATCTTTTGCGCAAAGGCGGGCCGATCGGCCGCAAGCTCGATTTCCTTTCCCAGGAATTTAACCGCGAATCAAATACGATCTGTTCCAAGTCGAATGCCGCAACGGTGACTGCCGCCGGCATCGAACTGAAGGTCGTCATAGACCAGTTCCGTGAACAGGTCCAAAATCTGGAGTGACCATGAGCCCCGCCAGCCAGCCTTCCTCAAAAGCCATTCAGCGCCGCGGCCTCATGCTGGTGATTTCCTCGCCATCGGGCGCGGGCAAGTCGACGATTGCGCGCAACCTGCTCGAATCCGACCCGCATATGAGCATTTCGGTCAGCGTCACGACGCGCAAGCGCCGCCCGAGCGAGATCGAGGGGCGGCACTATTTCTTCAAGTCGATCCGCGAATTCGAGGGCCTGCGCCAGACCGATGCGCTGCTGGAGTGGGCCGAGGTCCACGGAAATTTCTACGGCACGCCGCGCGATGCAGTCGAAGCGGCGATGTCTGAAGGCCAGGACATGCTGTTCGACATCGACTGGCAGGGCGCACAGCAGCTTCAGGAAAAGATGGGCGGCGATGTCGTATCGATCTTCATCCTGCCGCCGACCATGGCCGAACTGCAGTCGCGGCTGCATCGCCGTGCCGAGGATACGGAAGAGGTCATCGCCACCCGGCTTGCCAATTCCCGCTCGGAGATCGAGCACTGGCTTGAATATGACTATATCGTCGTCAACGAGGACCTCGACAGTGCCTTCGCCTCGGTCAAGGCGATCGTCGAAGCCGAGCGCCTTCGCCGCGACCGGCGCCCCGGTCTGTTCGAATTCGTCAACGGGCTTTTGACCGAGACGCCGAAGCTCTGATATTCGGGCAGCGGTATTCTGAGGACCGTCGCTTGAGTATGTCGGGTGGCTTACCCCCCTCTGTCACTTCGTGACATCTCCCCCACAAGGGGGGAGATTGGCCATGTACCGTCGTGCCATCCATACGGAGCTTATGTTTTTGGAAAGAGCGTATGAGGGAAAAGAACGATCTCCCTCCTTGTGGGGGAGATGTCAGCGCAGCTGACAGAGGGGGGGTAAACTCTCCTCAGGCGATTGCCCTGCGGTCGATTACAAACAGTTGGCGATCCGGCAGAATTCTTCCACGGACAGGGTTTCGGCGCGGCGTTGCGGGTCGATGCCAGCCTTGCCGAGCAGTGCCTCGCCGCCGATCGATTTGACGCTCTGGCGTAGCATCTTGCGGCGCTGGCCGAAGGCGGCCATCGTCACCTTTTCGAGGGCTGCAGCCGAACAAGGAATTGGGTTCTCGATCGGCTCCAGGTGAACCACCGAGGACGTGACTTTCGGCGGTGGTGAGAACGCCTGCGGCGGCACGTCAAAAGCCATGCGCGCATTCGTCCGCCAGCCGCAGAGTACGCCAAGCCGGCCGTAGTGATCGTCGTCCGCTTCCGCCACGATGCGCAAGCCGACTTCGCGCTGGAACATCAACGTCATCGACTGGTAAAACGGCGGCCAGGCCTTCGGCAGCAGCCAGTTGACCAGCAGTTGCGTGCCGACATTGTAGGGCAGGTTGGCGATGATCCGGACCGGGCCATCGGCGGCGAGGTTCTCGAAGTCGATCTTCAGCGCATCACCCTCGATCACCTCAAGGCGGCCGGGGTAGTGATCGGCGATCTCGGCGAGTGCCGGCAGGCAGCGTGCATCGCGCTCGATCGCAATGACCTTCTTCGCGCCGAGCGAAAGGATGGCACGGGTGAGGCCGCCGGGTCCGGGGCCGACCTCGATCACAGTCACACCGTCGAGCGGCCCGGCGGTGCGGGCGATCTTCTGGGTGAGGTTGAGATCGAGAAGGAAGTTCTGGCCAAGCGCCTTCCTGGCATCGAGGCCATGGCGGGCGATGACATCGCGCAGCGGCGGCAGACCGTCGATGGCGGCCATCAGCGTGCCGCCTGGGAAGCGTTGTCGGCTAGTTGCTGCGCCATCCTGAGTGCCGCGAGCAGGCTGTCGGCGCGGGCAACGCCCTTGGCGGCCAGGCTGAACGCAGTACCGTGATCCGGTGAGGTCCGGATGAAGGGCAGGCCCAGCGTAACGTTGACGCTGTCGTCGAAACCGAGTGCCTTGGCGGGGATCAGCGCCTGGTCGTGATACATGCAGATCGCCACGTCGTAGGTGGCGCGGGCGCGGTCGTGGAACATGGTGTCGGCGGGCAGGGGGCCGGTGATGTCGAGCCCCTCGGCCTTCAGCCGTTCGATGACAGGGCGGATGATCGCATCGTCTTCCAGCCCGAGCGCGCCGTTCTCGCCGGCATGCGGGTTGAGGCCGGCGACGGCAAGACGGGGGGACGCAAGGCCGAAGCGATTTTTAAGGTCATGCGCCGTGATCAAGCAGGTCCGGTAGATCAGGTCGGAGGTCAACTGCGCCGGCACGTCCTTCAGCGGAATGTGGATCGTCACGGGCACGGCCATCAGCTTCGGTCCGGCCAGCATCATGATCGGCAGCAGCGCTTCACCTGTGGCGCGCTCACCGATATCGGCGAGAAATTCCGTATGGCCCGGAAATCGGAAGCCGGCGTCATAGAGGACGGATTTTGCAATCGGATTGGTCACAACGGCGGAAGCAGCGCCTTCCATCGTCGCCCGCACGGCCGTTTCGATGGCGCCAGTGATGGCGGCGGCATTGGCGGAATCAGGCTGGCCCGGTGTCACGGGCGCAGCGCAAACGACCGGAAGCACCGGCAGGGCGTCTTCGAAAGCGGCAACCGCTTCAGCACAGCCGGTTTCGCGGATCGCCACATTGTGGCCAAGCAGGCGCGCGCGCTCGGCAAGCACCTGAGGATCACCGATCAGGATGAAGGGCGGCGTCTGCCATTCCTTGCGGTTCAGCCAGACCGCCAGGCTGATATCGAGGCCGATGCCTGCCGGGTCGCCCATGCTGAGCGCAAGCGGCCTGTCTTTCCGTGTTGTCATGACAGGTCTGTTACTTTTCGATGATCTGGGCGCGCTTGCGCAGTTCCTCGATGTAACGCTTGCTGTTGGGATCTTCGCCGTCAGTCTTCTTGCCGAGATCTTCGGCGCGGAAGACAATTTCGGCTGCAAGGTCGTCGGACACTTCGCGCTTCTTGCAGATGGCAAGATATTCGACGCCCCTATCGGTCACCCGCGTTGCCGTCGTCTGGCTATCGCCGGCCTTCTCGATCAGCGGCTTCCAGTCTGCGGGAAGCTCCTGTGCCATCATGCGGCCGAGGCTTCGGATCGAGACGTCGCGCATCGTGGCGGCAAACACCTTGGCCTGCTCGCAGCCTGGATATTTCGAGCGGGACGCGTTGGCTTCCGCCTGGCGCTTGCCCATGATGGCGTTGCGCTTGGAGGCAGGCACGACGAAGATCACCTGCTGCAGGAAATATTCCGTTGTGACCGGCTTGTTGCCGCCGTTTTCCTGCATGCGCCGCACGAGTTCCTCGTTGGACAGGCGCCCGCCACCGCCGCCGCCGAAGCGGGCGTTGACGACACGCGGCCAGCTCATGGCAACCGCGACATATTGCTTGAAATGCTCGATGCCGACACCGGCCTGATCGAGAACCTGCGACAGTTGCGGAACGCTCAGCTTGTTGCCGGCGGCAAAGCGGGCGACGGCTGCTTCTACATCCGCGGTGCTGACGGAGGCGCCGACCCTAAGCACTTCCTCGCGCTTGAGCGTTTCGTCGATCAGCTGTTGGCGAGCGGCATCCGCACCGCCGCTCTGGCGCTGCAGGCGCATGAATGCGGTGCGCTTGGCGATATCGCCGCTGGTGATGGGCGAACCGTTGACGACCGCAGCGACCTTGCTGGCGGCCTGTGCCATTGGCACTGCAGCGAATGACAGGCTGCAGGCAATGGCTATTGCCGAAACCGCGCGCGCGATCGAAAGTTTCCCGCCCATTTTCTATCCTTTTCATTTTCCCCCGGACTTGATGTGTCCGGAGGCCATGATCCGTGCCAAGCGCAATCGTTCTGCGCGTTTTCTCAGCGAGGATGCATAATACATGCGGCCGAACAATGACAAGAGCCGCCGCAAACAGCGGTTCAGCCGTCTTCACCTGCAGCAGTTCCGGATTTCCGCGGCCGAAAGGGTATCGCGACGTATCGCCCCTAGTTCAGTCCGTCGAAATCCGTATCCCCGACATTGATGTCGCCCAGCGTGCGGAAGCTGATGCGTGCACCAATCGACCAGTCGTTGGCGACAGTCTGATCGGTGTCGCGCTCTTCCTTGTAGACCAGCGAGAAGATCGTATCGCGATCGTCATATGTGATGCCGATGCCGTTGCGAGTGATGACATTGCTGTTCAGGTCGTAGGTGACGGAGCCGAATACCGACCAGTAGTCGTGGAATTTATAGGCCGCAGCCGTCTGGATTTCGTCCTGATCGCTGGTCGAGCCGTAAAGAGGCTGGGCCTGGATGCTGGTATAGGTCAGCGCCGTCTGCCAGAGAATACCCTGATAGCCGATCGAGGCGTCGGCGCGGCGCAGATCGAGATTGCTTTCGTCGAAACGGCCGCTGAGGCTTGCGGTGATGCCGGACGGCGCATCGATGCCGACCATCGTCACATAGTCCGAACGGTCGGTTTCAAGGCCGGAATCCGAGCCGGCCTTGACCAGATCGTCGGTTGCGAAGGAATTCAGACCGCCAAGGTGGAAGGATTGGCCGGCAATGGCGCGCAGCGCATAGCCGTTTCCGAGCGCACCGGTATAGCGGAAACCGAGGTTGGCCCGCGTTCCGCCCTCGATCCGGTCGTAGCCCGAAAACTTGTCGCGATCGAACAGCGAGGTCGCGTCGAAGACGAAGCTCTGTGCATCCTCGTTCGGCAGGCCGCCGGCATATTCCTCATCGGGACGGGCAAAGACCTGGGCGATCGGCTCGATGATGTGGCTGCTGTATTGGGTGGTCATCAGGATCGGATAGCGCGCATCGATTCCGGCCGTCAGCATCCGCCGGGTGGCAGCGTCATCGTCGTAGTAGTTGCCGGTATAGCCGGTGCCCGGATCGTTCATCGTGGTGCCGATCGCGTCGCCACGGGCGGCGAAGATCGGTGTCAGTGACAGGCCGCCTGGAACGATAAAGTTTCGCTTCCATTCAACGTCGGCGCTCAAGCGGTGATATGTGCCTTCGAGGCCTCGAAAGCGGTCAACGACGCCCGGTATTACCAGTTCGTCCTCACGGTTTCGATTGACATTGGTCAGGTTGATATCCGCGGTCAGTTCACCACCGAACACCGGTTCGGGGTGCGTGTAGGAATAGTCCAACACCTGCGCCACGGCTTGCTTGTTTTCCTCCAGGCTATCCAGGGTCGCATCCTGAATATCGAAGTAGAAGGCGCGGGCGTCGAAATAATTGCGTTTGCCGAGGCCAGTCAGATAGACTTGGTTCGTGTAGGTCGTGCCGTCGAAGGTGGAAAGTTCATAGGTTTTGGCGAAGTTGCTGTCGCTTTGAACCAATACGTCCCAACCGAACGTCCAGCGCGGGTTGATTTCGAACTTGCCCTGCGAGGCGATCATGCCGCGGTTCGTCTCTTCGGCATCGACCGTACCGTTGGTGAAGCTGTCGCGGTCCATCTGGCTGATGCCGGCCATGGACAGGATATGTTCGCCGTTCTCAAAACGCTGGCGGAATTCAGCCTCAAGCAGGAAGCCCTGGCGCGTCAGGCCTGTCGCCGTGACGGTCGCATCCATATAGGGCGAGATCGCCCAGTAATAGGGAATGCTGACGCCGGCGCCGAGCTTTTGCGTGTAGCGGAATTTAGGGAACAGGAAGCCGCTCTTGCGCTTCACCGTATGGTCCGGAAGCTCAAGCACCGGCAAATAAAGGATGGGCTTGCCGAACAGCTCGAACTTGGCGTTCTCCATGCGGACCGTATGGGTCTTGCCGTTCTGCACGATACGCTGCGCCTTGAGGTGCCAGAGCGAGCGATGATTCGGATTGGTCGCGCAAGGGGTGCAGGCGGTGTAGACGGCATTGTTGAGAATCATCTCCTCGCCGTTGCGCCGCTCGCCGGTGACGGCCGCGAGCTTGGTCAGGTCGGTCGTTTCAAGCCGCATGGTTTCGATGAAGCCATTGGCGAAATTATCCGTCACGTCCATCTGGTCGGCATAGATCTTGTTGCCGCCGGGTTCGATGAGTTCGATTTCGCCGGTCGCAATGATGCGCCCGGTCTTCTGGCTGTATTCGACCTGCTGGGCGACCATCTGGTAGCCGCCATAATTGATCTGGACGGCGCCGCGCACGATCACGCGCTCTGCATCCTGATTGTAGACGAGCTCGTTCGCCGACAGAAGCATCTTGGCGTCTTCGGGGAGCTTCGGCTGGAGCGAATCGATATTGGTTTCCTGCGCCCATGCGGGCGCAATCGGAGTGAACGCCTGGAACGCAACGCCGGAAAGCAAAATGGCCGTGAGCAGCCTGATATGTTTGCGGTTGCCTGCCGCCACTAGCCATCCTCCTCATGCAATAGAATCGTCGAGCCCAGCGCCATCGCTACAACAACTGGCAACCAGGCTGCAACGAACGGAGGCACTACACCGCTGTTCCCGAATGCTTTTACCAGCACGGTGACGACATAAAGCACGAACCCCGAAAGGATTCCACCGAGAATTACCGAACGGGATTGGTTGAACCGGCTAAATTTTAGCGACACGCTTGCGGCAATCAAAGTCATGGCAACGAGCAGTAGCGGCAGCGACAGCATCGAGTGAAACTGGGTCTCCATCCCGGCGGTAGAAAAGCCGAAGGATTTCGCCACTTCGATCTTGTGGAGAAGGTCAAAAAACTGAATGGAATCAGCCTTCGTCAACGCTTCCTCAACGAATTCCGGTTTCAGATTGGTACGCAATTGTGCTGTTTCGAGGCGACGGGGCAATTCTCCGTTGCGTGTTTCGGTCACGTTGTTAAGCAGCCAGTAACCGTCTTCAAGTTTTGCCGATGCGGCATCCTGGCGCGAAACGATCACGCCCTGTGGATTGAAGTGGATCACCGCGACGTTCAGGAGGGTCGCGCCGTTGTCCTGAACGGAACGCGCGCCGATGATCGTGTCGTCGTCGCCATAGATCTGACGAAGCCACGGAATGGACATGGCTGACCGGGAGGAGGACGATCCGCCGAGTTCGGCTTCCAGCGCCTCGGCCGCTTTCGTGCCCCATGCAGCGATCGGATTGAGGGCGATGACTGTCAGCACGCCGAAGAGAAAAGCGCCGATGACGAACGGTTGCAGGAATTGCCAGACGGATATGCCTGCCGCCCGCGTGACCACCAGTTCGTAGCGCCGGTTGAGAGAGATCAGCGCCGCCATGCCGGAAAACAGCGCCACGAACGGCACAGTCTCCTGCAGAATCATCGGGATTCTGAAAGTCGTCATCAGAAAAGCTGCGCCCAGCGAATAGCCCGGCAGCGCCGCCAGTCGGTTCGACACTTCCGAGAAATCGATGATGAAGATCAGCGAGAATATTCCGGTCAGAAACCAGAACGTGGTCATGGCGTAACGCCGGAAGAAGTAGCGCCCAAGCGTGCTGAAAATCACGGAGTGCCGCCTCCGTTTGTAACGGACGATGGCAGGAAGCGGCGCAAGGGACTTAGAAGCTCCGCCAGCTTGTCATTCCAACTTTTGGGCATTGAGAGCCTGCGGTTTCCGGCAAGCTGGCGGATGGCCAGAAAGCCGGTGAGGATCGGAATGAGATACATCAGCGGAATGAAAACCCGCGAATCCTCGGCATTGTTGGCGGCGTAGAAAGTCGCCCAGCGAAACACCAGCGAGATCAGCAGCGCGCGTACCATCGGATGCAGCCGCGCTTCGCGGTTGGAGCGGGCATCGGCGCTGACCACGAGTGCGATCAGGCCAAACAGGATGGGGAAGGTCCATTCGGTCAGGCGCCGGTGCAGTTCGGCGGTATAGGAGCCTGGATTCTTTTTGTAGTCGCTGTTGGTCTCGTCCGGATTCAGAAGAAATCCGAGGGTGCGGTCCTGGGCCCGGATCGTCGCGTTGTTGGCCATCTTCGTCAGATCGGTCAGGTCGAAAGCATAGGAATCGAACCGGATAATGGACACTCCGCCGTCCGGCAGCTTGCGATGCACCTCGCCGTCGCGCATGACGAGGGCCGAACTCTTTTCATCGATCGCGCCTTCGCGCGCGTAATAAATCAGCTCATAACCGGGATCGCGCGAATCGGCGACGAAGATGCCGCCGAGGACGCCGTTGTTGCGACGCGACGCGACCTGGACATACAGTCCGTCGGCAATCTTGCGGAAGGTGTTTTCCTGCACCACCGACGACAGCAGGTCAGCACGCGCCGTTGCAATCATCTGCCTTGCCGCCTGGCGTACTGCCGGTTCGACGAAATTGTCGACGGCAAAGGAACACAGGCTGAGCGCGATCGACAGTATCATGATCGGTCTCACGATGATCGACCGCGATCCGCCTGCAGCCTCGATCACCGTCAATTCCGAATCGTTGTTCATTGTCGTCAGCGTCTGAGCGACGCCGATCACCAGCGCAAACGGCAGGACGAGCGGGATGATGGTTGGCAGGATCAGCGTCGCGAGCTTTAAAAACGCGCCGATCGACTGCCCTGTGTCAGTGACGAGATTGATCCGCTGCAGAGCCTGGGTCGTCCAGATGATGCCGAGAACCGGCAGCAGCGCCGTCAGGAACATCTGGAACACGCGCCGCAGAATATAGCTCTCGAAAATGATCATCGTGCCTTGTCTTCGAAATCCCGTTTTCACGGGCGTCCCGTTCCGGCGCTCGCCAGACCGACGCTATGTATAAAGGTCAACCTTCACGCAGTCTGCCCGCTGTGCCAGCCTGGCCCGGTCTTGTCCGTGGATTTAAACAGGCCGTCACAGCAGTTGCTCTAGCCGACCGCATGCGCCACCGCAATGTCGAAGTTGCCACAGAGATGTTTCTATTTATTTATTCGGGGCTTTTTCAAGGCTTCGGCGCGGTTCGCGACCAGGGCCAGCCATAGGCTGCGCACAGCACGGTGAAAATCACCAGCGTCGACAACCATCCGAGCATGACGTCGGACAGGAAATGACGCCCGAAGGCGACACGCATTGCAGCGCTGACGAGCGACAGCGCGAGGATCGCCGGAAGAACGGCATTCCGGATCGGTGGCGGCAGCAGCAGGATGAAACAAAGCAGCCAGCTGCCGCCCGCCGCCTCGCCGGAGACGAAGGAGCAGTTGGCGCGACATAGACCGCTGAAATCGCCTGCGGCAACAAACGGTGAATCGCCGCCGAACAACTCCGTCTGATAGGGGCGCGGACGCCCCGAAAACGCCTTCAGCAGCACATTGACGAGTAGAACCGGTCCAAGAGCCAGTGTGGCGAGCAGGATCAGTATCCGGTGGACGGAAGCGCGATCATAGGTCGCACCGTGATGCTGCAGCGCCAGGACCAGACGCCAAAGGAGGAAGAAGGCGGCGGCGAACGGCATGTAGTAGAAAAGCCGTCGCAGCGCGACATAGAGTGTCTTGTCCGCATAGGGAAATTCGCCGCAAACTTGGTTCGCCACCGACGAGAGATGGCAGGCCGACGGTTCAAAGAACAGGTGCTGCAGATTGACATCCAGCGATGGAAACACGCGGAACAGCGCGAGAATCGCCAGCCAGAGCAGGAAAAGAACAATAGCGAGATGGCGCCAGGTAAACGGATCCACGGGCGAAACCGAAAGGCGACGGACCGGTAGCGGAATCTGAAAGTGCGAGGACAGGGTTCACCGCCTTGATATTAAGGGACTGCCTTTCCATTTCTAGTTCGGGCGTTTAACAGTTGTATGATCAGCGGCCATGCAGCGGAGGGTCGGCCGGCAAGGCGGCCCAGAAGCGCAGCATTTTCGACCACATCCGGAGACAAAAGCACACAATGACCGCCAAGTTTGAGACTGCCTTCACAAAATCCACTCGCGTTGCCGGTGGTGTCGCCATATTGCTCAAGACGCTTGATGGACGGGAGCCCGCAGGGGCGGATCTGGTCGATCCCGAAGGGGTGCTGGCAAAGGCTTCGAAGATTGCTAAGTTTACCGGTAAATCACTGAAAACGCTTGATATAATTGCTCCGCACGGTTCGCCCGCCGATCGCATCGTGGTGCTCGGCATTGGCGACGGCGCCAGCCTGTCGGCGCATGACTGGTTGAAGGCGGGCGGTGCTGCGGCCTCGAAAATCCGTGGTGCCGAAAAGGTGACGGTATTCCTCGATGCACCGGGCGTCGAGGTTTCCGGCAAGGCGGCGGCGGACTTCGCGCTCGGCATGGAAATGAACGCCTACAGCTTTGATATCTACAAGACGACGAAGAAGGACGATGACGACCAGAAGGGGCCGCCGAAGCCGACAAAAGTAACGATCGTCACCGGCGCCGTGATCGCAGCCAAGAAGGCGGCCGCGAATTCGCAGGCAATTGCCGAGGGCGTCTTCATCGCCCGCAATCTCGTCAACGAACCGGCCAACGTACTCGGTCCCGTCGAATTCGCGGCCAAGGCCAAAGAACTGGAAAAACTCGGTGTCGAGGTCGAAATCCTGACCGAACGCGACATGAAGAAACTAGGCATGGGCGCGCTGCTCGGGGTTGCGCAAGGGTCGGTGCGGCCGCCGCGGCTGGCGATCATGCAGTGGAAAGGTGGAAAACCAAAAGACAAGCCGGTCGCCTTCATCGGCAAGGGCGTCGTCTTCGACAGTGGTGGCATCTCGATCAAGCCCGGCGCCGGCATGGAGGACATGAAGGGCGACATGGGCGGTGCCGCAGCCGTCACCGGCGTGATGCATGTTCTGGCCACCCGCAAGGCGAAGGCGAATGTCGTCGGCATCATCGGCCTTGTGGAAAACATGCCCGACGGCAATGCCCAGCGTCCTGGCGATATCGTCACATCGATGTCCGGGCAAACGATCGAGATCATCAACACGGATGCCGAAGGCCGCCTCGTTCTGTGCGATGCGCTGTGGTACTGCAACGATCGCTTCAAGCCGCAGTTGATGATCAACCTCGCAACGCTGACCGGCGCCGTGATGGTGGCCCTCGGCAGCCATCATGCCGGCCTGTTCACCAATGACGACCGGCTTGCCGGGCAACTGACCGCTGCTGGGCAAACGACGCAGGAGCGGCTGTGGCGCCTGCCGCTCGGCAAGGAATACGACAAGATGATCGACAGCAAGTTTGCCGACATGAAGAACACCGGCGGCCGCTATGCCGGCTCGATCACCGCTGCGCAGTTCCTGAAGCGCTTCGTCAAGGATACGCCCTGGGCGCATCTCGATATCGCCGGAACCGCGATGGGCTCGCCGACCGACGAGGTCAACCAGTCTTGGGCCTCCGGATTCGGTGTGCGCCTGCTCGACGAGTTGATTCGCGCCAACTACGAGAGCTGACCTGAGACGTGACGGAAATCCTGTTCTACCACCTGACCGAATCCAAGCTCGAAGATGCGCTGCCGCCGCTGCTCGACCGCTGCGTCGAGCGCGGCTGGCGCGTCGTCGTGCAGACGGCGGGGGAGGAGCGGCGCGACATGCTCGATACGCATCTGTGGACCTACCGTGACGATAGTTTTCTGCCGCATGGGACTGATGCGGCGGATTACGCCGTGGATCAGCCGATCCTTTTGACGGCGGGCGAGGGCAACGACAACGGCGCCACGGTGCGTTTTCTGGTCGACGGTGCCGTGCCGCCGCCGGTTGGAGGCTATGAACGGGTGGTGTTCATGTTCGACGGGTACGACCAGGCGCAGCTGGAAGGCGCGCGGGCGCATTGGAAGGTGCTAAAGGGCGAGGGGCACGCGCTGACCTACTGGCAGCAGAACCAGGATGGACGGTGGGTGAAGAAGGCGTAGGCTCTTCTAGAGAATAACGTTTTTGCCGCTGTGGAATATCCGCACGATGGTGACGGTGTTGCCGCGAATGCGAAAGGCGATGGTTGCCTGCCGGCGATAGCCAACCAGTCTTAATCCCGGAGAAATATCGTCTCGTCTGCTACCACGCTCGGGAAAGGTTTCGAACCCGGCGCAATAGTCCATAAGCCTACCGACGTAAGCGTCTGCGACCTGCTCGCCCGCATTGGTCAGGATGTAGCGATATAAATCCTTGATATCGGCTCGCGCGGATGCGTCAAAACCGACGATATAATTCATCGGGCGGCCTTGTTGGCATTTTTGACGCCATCCATGTAGAGCTGCAGCTCCTCACGGGTTTCGGCGACCGATCGGACTCGACTGGGATCCTTATCCAGCGCATCGATGGTCGGCACCACCTCTTCAATCAGCCATTTTTCAATAGCCGCGTCGCGGGCCGCGAGCGTGCGCAATCCATCGCGAATGACTTCGCTTTCGCTGGCGTATTCACCCGACGACACTTTCGCCTTGACCATCTCAGCCATTTCTATGGGAAGAGTGATGCTGAGCGCTTGTGTTGTTCGCATTGCGTGATCCCTCGTTCACAACGATTGTACCATCCGGTACGATTTAATCATATCGGATTTTAAAGCGGAAAAGCCGCGCATTCGCGTACACGCGGCCCTTCGAAGCTGTCGGAACAATCAATCGAAAAACGCATCCACGAACTTGCGCCGTCCGAGCATGAAGGCATCGGCCACATGCCGCAGCGGCGAAAGATCGACGTCGGACGTTTTTGCCTTGATGATCGCGGCGAAGCGGGCGTAGAGGGCCGGATATTCCTGTTCCGGCTCGTCATGCACGAGCTTACCGTCGATGGAGAGCTTGGCGCCGCCTTCAGCGAGAACCATCAGGCCTGCATCGGTTTCCGCGATGATATCCCAACTCTGGTGGCCGGTCTGGCGCCAGTCGAAATCGGCCGAGACAGGCAGGTTGTTGGCATCGCTGAAGATGATCGAGGCGGCGATCGGGGCATCGCGGTTTTCCGGGAATTCCAGTGTTGCCGAGGTGATGAACAGCGGGTTTGGCAGGATATGCGTGACGATCGACAGCGCGTTGATGCCGGGATCGAAGACGCCGAGGCCGCCGGCGGCCCAGATCCAGTCCTGGTTCGGATGCCAGTGGCGCACGTCTTCCTTCCAGATCACCTTGACGTCGTTGATCTTCGTCGAAGCGAGGAAGGCTTTCGCGGCTTCGACGGCCGGCGCATAGCGCGAATGCCAGCTGGCAAACAGCGACACGCCCTTCGCGGCGGCGAGCGATTCGAGGTCGGCCACTTCGCTCAGCGTAGCGCCCGGCGGCTTTTCGAGGAACACATGCTTGCCGGCCTCAAGCGCCACGCGCGCCGCCTGGTAGCGGAACTGCGGCGGCATGCAGAGCGACACCGCGTCGATCGCAGGCACCGCGTCGAGCATGGCTTCGATCGACTTGAAATTGTCGATGCCATCGACGACGCCGTGGCGGCTGGCGGCGGCGATCAGCTTGTAATCGGCATTCCTGGCGATGGCGGGCAGATGCTGGTCGCGGACGATCTTGCCGACGCCGACGATCGAGATATTGATGGGGCTCATGGTGTTTCGCTCGATTTGTATGACTTTATGGGAGGCTTTGTAGCAGAAAGCGAAAACCGGGCAAGCGGTGCCTTGGCCGAGATATTCGTTGCTGCCAGTGGTGGACAATAGCAAAGCCGCCCTATTTGGATAGGCTGCAATTCCAAACAGGAGTCCCCATGCCGCCTATCATCCGGAAAGCCGACCGAGCCGATCTCGATATCCTGATCGACTGGGCCGCGAGAGAAGGCTGGAATCCCGGTCTCGACGATGCGCCCGCCTTCTGGGCGGCGGATCCGGAAGGATACTGGATCGCCGAGGAGGACAGCGTCGTTGCGGCAGCACTTTCGCTGGTTCGGTATGGCGAGGCCTATGCTTTTCTCGGCTTCTACATGGCGCACCCGGATTATCGCGGGCAAGGGATCGGCCTCGCGCTCTGGCAGGCGGCATTGGGGCAGGTGAACGGCCGGACGATCGGGCTGGATGGCGTCGTGGCGCAGCAGGACAACTACCGGAAATCAGGCTTCGCCTATGCGCATGCCAATTTCCGCTATGGCGGCGATGTCCGGTGCACAGAGCCGCCGGGCACGGAACTGGTTTCGGTTTCCCCTGTTCATGTGCCGATGCTAACCGATTATGACGCACGGGTTCAGCCCGCCCGGCGCGATGCCTTCCTGCGCGAATGGCTGAAGTCGCTCCCGACGCGCGAGAGCTTTGCGCTGATCCGCAATGCCGAGGTTATGGGTTACGGCACCATCCGGGCCTGCCGGGAAGGCCACAAGATCGGGCCGCTGTTTGCCGATACGGAGACGGCTGCCGATCTCATCTTCCGCAAGCTGGTGGCAAGCGTTGGCGGCGGGCAGATCTATCTCGATATCCCCGAGCCGAATGCCGCTGCCCGGGCGCTTTGCGACCGCTACAACCTGAAGCCGGTTTTCGAGACGGCACGGATGTATCGCGGTCCCGTGCCGGACCTGCCGCTCGGGCAAATCTACGGGATCACCACCTTCGAGCTTGGATAGGGCGTCAGCCCCATGGGAGAAGATCGTGCTGTCCGCCGATGAGGAGCACGGTCGCAAAGACGCTGATCACCAGGAGCACGACGAGAACCCAGAACAGCCTGCCGGACGCCGGGCTGTCGTCGATCAAAACGGGCTCCTTGTTGCGCAACGCGTTCAGCGAGTGCCTGGGATTGCCCCATTTGACGCGCCGGAACCGGAAGACATTTTGGCTTTGGTGTTTCATAGGCATGAAATTTAAAGCCTCCATTTGAATGGTGCCTTAAAGCCTTTGGTAAAATTTTAGCGTTCGCTTGTGGATGATGTTGGTTCAAGCGCACGTGAGGGCATCTTGTCGTGCAATCGGAAGATTTGCGACAGCGCATCAGCGTTTTAGGCCGTTCGCCGCAGCCTCACCGGGAACTATGCCGTGTGGTCATACGTCCAAAAAGCCCTCCGTAACGTCGCATTACGGAGGGCTTTAAGCCAAGGATTGCAGTCCAATTTCACGTTCGGAGATCGGTGATCAGCCCGCCATCGCCTCTTCATATTCGGTGGAGAGGTCCATCCAGTGTTCTTCGGCCTTGGCGAGCTTGGCCATGATCTCGGCGCGCTCCTTCACCTTGGCGGCAGCCTTGTCCGGGAATTTTTCGTAGATGTCCTGGTCTTCAAGCTCCTTGTCGAGGGCCTGAATCTGTTTCTGCAGTTTGCCGGTCAAGGATTCGATATCGTTGATCTTTTTCTTGAGTGGCGCGAAGGCCGCGCGCTTGTCGGCATTGGCCTTGCGCTGCTCGGCCTTGGAGCGGCTGTCGTCAGCGCCATTGCCCTTGTTCTTGTTCCCCTTGCCGCGGGAACTCTGGACGATGGTGTTGCGGTAGTCCTCCAGGTCGCCGTCGTAATTGGTGACGGTGCCGTCCTTGACCAGCCATAGTCGGTCGACGGTCGCCTCGATCAGGTGGCGATCGTGCGAGATCAGGATGACCGCGCCCTCATACTCGTTCAGCGCCTCGATCAGCGCGTTGCGGCTATCGATGTCCAGATGGTTGGTCGGCTCGTCGAGGATGAGCAGGTTCGGTGCCTCGAAGGCGGCAAGGCCCATCAAAAGGCGGGCCTTCTCTCCACCCGACAGATCCTTTGCAGGGGTTTCCATCTTTTCGGTGGCAAGCCCCATCTGGGCGACGCGGGCGCGCACCCTGGCTTCCGGCGCCTCCGGCATCAGCGGGCGAACGTGCTGGACGGCGGTTTCGGCAGGTCTGAGGTCGTCGAGTTGATGCTGGGCGAAGAAGCCGATCTTCAGGTTGGACGCCACGCGGATATCGCCGCTTTCGGCGGAAAGCCGGCCGGAGATGAATTTTGCGAAGGTCGACTTGCCGTTGCCGTTCGAGCCGAGTAGCGCGATGCGGTCGTCATTGTCGATGCGCAGGTTGAGGCCCTTGAGGATCGGCTTGCCGGGCGTATAGCCGACGGCGCCGCCGGTGATCGCGACGATCGGAGACGCCGGCTGCTTCTCGGGCTTGGGAAAACGGATCGGCTGGACGTGATCCTCGATGACGGCCGAAACCGTGCCCATGCGCTCCAGTGCCTTCACGCGGCTCTGTGCCTGCCGTGCCTTGGTTGCCTTGGCTTTGAAACGGTCGATGAAGGACTGCAGATGCTTGCGCGCCGCGTCGTTCTTGGCCTTCGCCTTGGTCTGCAGCTCCCTTGCCTCGGCGCGCTGGCGCTCGAACTGATCGTAGGTGCCGCGATAGAAGGTGAGTTTCTTCTGGTCGAGGTGGACGATCGAATTGACCGCCATGTTCAGCATGTCGCGGTCGTGGCTGATGATGATCACCGTGTGAGGATAGCGGCGGACATAGTCCTCCAGCCAGAGCGTGCCTTCGAGATCGAGATAGTTGGTCGGCTCGTCGAGCAACAGAAGATCGGGCTCGGAGAACAGGACTGCAGCAAGCGCTACGCGCATCCGCCAGCCGCCGGAAAAGCTCGATGCCGGTCGCAATTGCGCTTCCGCGTCGAAACCGAGGCCCGAGAGGATGCTGGCGGCCCGCGCCTCCGCCGAATGGGAATCGATATCGGTGAGCCGCGTATGGATGTCGGCGATACGGTGCGCATCGGTCGCCGTCTCCGCTTCGGCGAGCAGCGCCTCACGCTCCTTGTCGGCCTTGAGAACGATCTCGATCAGCGGCTCCTCGGTGCCGGGCGCTTCCTGCGCCACCTGGCCGATGCGGGTGTTCTTCGGGATCGAGACGAAACCGCTTTCGCTTTCCATGTCGCCGGTGATGATCTTGAACAGCGTCGATTTGCCGGCGCCGTTCTTGCCCACGAGACCGGCCTTCGTGCCCGCCGGAAGCGCCACGTTCGCATGGTCGATGAGGAGACGCCCGGCGATGCGGGCGGAGAGTTCGTTGATCGTAATCATGGCGGCGTTTTGGCCGAAGTTTTGCGATAAGGCAAGGGTTTGCCGCAGCGCAATACCGTCAGGCAGCGTGCGGCGAATAGGTTTTCGCAGCCCGACTACCGATCGCAGCGGAGAAGATAAGAGTGCCGGCCCTGCCGCCGGCGCGCACGGCCTGAAGGGCGAGCTCTGCCTGGGCGAGAAGATCGGCGCTGCCGGTTGCGGTCAGGGCCATGGAAATGCCGGTGGACAGCGACAGGGTCTGCGTCGTGTAGGTCCGGTTCGGCAGAGCGATCTGCACGGCCTCCACGGCTGCGCGGATGCGCTGTGCGATCGCCTCGGCATTCTCGGCGCTGACGTCATGGAACACGAAGGCGAACTCATCCGTACCGACGCGGGCAACGAAGTCGTTCTTCTTGACCGATTTGCGGAATACCGGCGCCAGCTTCTTCAAGGCCTTTTCGGCGATCGCCCCGCCGTGGTCTTCACTGAGGTCGCGCAGGCCCTCGACGGTCACCAGCGCGAGCGCCGCGGGACCGGCCGCAACTCCATCGTCGTAAAGGGCGGCAAGCCTTGCAGAAAAGGCGATCCGGTTGGCGAGCCCCGTTACCGGGTCGCGGTTCGATGCCTTGCGCATGACCTCGATCTCGCCGCCGATACCGCCGAGTTGCGCGACCGTATCGGTCATCGTGACGGCGAAGGCCCGTTCCTCCCGTTCGAAAGCGGTAATGGCATTGCGCAGCCTTGAAGCGTCATCGGCAAAATCCGTCATACCGGCGACAGGATCGCTCTCCAGTCGGGCGATGAAGCGGTTGAGCAGCACAGCGAACGCTTCCTTCTTGGCAATGCTGTTTTTCAGCCCGTGATTGACGGTGGAAATCGCATGCGCTGCGTCGGCGCGGATGGTATCGGTCGCAGCTGCTGAAAAGCCCGCAAGATGATGCTTGATACCGATCTCTTCGATGCGGGCCTGCGCCGGGTGGACGCCAAGGGCCGCGACATCGCGCGTCAGCGCCGAATTCTGGCCGCAGAGGGCTTCGTAGATCAGTTCATAGTTGCGCGGAAACGGGGCAATGCCGAGCTTTGCCATCGTCTGCGCGACCTTGAGCAGCACTGCGGCATTCTGCGCCGGATGGTTATTGCCGTCCTGCCGGGTCCTGTTCGCCATATCCGCTCCTCTTCATAAAGCGACAGCGCGTCCTGCCGATTGGTATCAACCGCTCGTAGCACAGCAGCCTTAAAAGACTGTCAAAGAGGGGGCAGTGGTCGTTCACCTATTGCGCGGTGCAGGGCCATTTCGCCTGCATGGCAAGCTGGACGAGCATGTCGGCACTGCGGCCGTGCTCCTTCGGATTGGCCGCGACGAAGGCGCAGACGATGTTCACCTGTTCCTCAAGTGGGATGGTGTCGGGATCGCAGACATTAGAGCGGATCTTGTCCGTCACGGGCACCTTGCTTTTCGGCCGTTTGTTTTCCGTATCGACGACATCCGACATTTCGGCGTGATGGAGGTCGCGCGACCAGCGGTCGAGCACACCCGCGACATAACCAACGACCACCGGATGTTTCTGCTGGCAGAATGTGTGCAGATCGTCCGCATCCATGAACTGCGCCTCAGCTGTGGAGACGAGCACAAAGCCGACTGCCAGTGCGAGCATCAGTCTCTTCATCTGCCATCTCCGCTGCGGGGTGAGGTTGTGGCTATTTTATGCGGTTCCCGGGAGCGCAGGTTATCCGATGTGGGCCCATACGATCAACGGATTGTCCCGAACACCTACCGCACTGGATTGAACCAGCGCAGTTGTCAGCACGACGCTGCCTCCTATATTCCCGAGGGGCGAGGGAGGGGAACACGATGCGTGGATGCAATAGGGCGGAAGATGACGGCCCCTCACGGGCAGGCGTCAGAAGTAGTGTCCGGCATGTCGGCTAAGCTCTCCAACTGGATCCGCACGGAGGAGCCCGACCAGACCAGCGCGAGTTTTCCCGAGCTGTTCTTCGATCTCGTTTTTGTCTTCGCGCTCGTCCAGCTCTCGCATACGCTCGCAGAGGATTTCAGCTCAGCGGCAGCGTTTGAATCCGTCCTTCTCGTTCTTGCGATCTGGTGGGTCTGGATCAACACCACCTGGGTCACCAACCTGCTCCACACCGGACGGGAGCCGGTCAGGCTGATGCTGTTTAGCCTGATGTTCGGCGGTGTCCTCATGGCACTTGCCCTGCCGGAAGCCTTCGGCGAATACGGCCTCATGTTCGCGCTCATCTACTGCGCCATGCAGGTCGGGCGTTCCGCCTTCACGGTCTACGCGTTTCGCGGCGTCGACGATGCGTCCTGCGTGACTTTCGTGCGCATCACCCTGTGGTCGCTCGCCTCGGCCGTATTGTGGCTGGCGGGGGCCATGATGGAACTGGAAGCCCGGATCGTATTCTGGAGCCTTGCCGTCCTCGTCGATTACGTGTCGCCTGCCGTTCGATATGCCGTTCCGGGGCTTGGAAAATCGCCGCCCGAGACGCTGGATATTTCCGGCGAACACATGGCGGAACGCTGCGCCCTGTTCGTCATCATCTGTCTGGGCGAAACGATCCTGACCACCGGCAGGAACGCTAGCGAACACATGAATTCCAACACGACCTTTGCCGTCTTCTGCTGTGCCTTCCTCAGCACCGGCTTCATGTGGTGGATTTATTTTCACCACGGCCAGGAGAAGGCGGCGGACAAGGCGGAAAACACCTCTCGGCCCGAGAGCGTGGCCCATAACCTTTTCACCTACGGGCATCTCCCGATCATCGCAGGCATCATCCTGACTGCGGTTGGCGAGGATTTCAGCCTGTCGCACGCGCAGGAGCAAGGTTCCCTGAAAGACGCGCTGGCGATGCTCGGCGGTCCTGCCTTGTTTCTGGCGGGCAATATCTGGGTGAAGCTGGCTGCGGTCCGCCAAATTCCCGTGTCCCACATCGCCGGCATCGTTCTTCTGGTCGCGACGACAGCCCTCATACCCTTCAGTGCCACGTATGTGATCCAGATCGCCGCAACGATTATCCTGCTGGTTGTGGCTCTCTGGGAATATGTGGCCCTGCGACGCGTCTCCGGCGCCACGGCTTGAACGAAAGCCGGCAGGACGCGCGCCGGAAATCCCGCCCGTTGGCGCCGTAACCTTTTGCTGATCGACGAGCGAGACTGACGCTCGCACGAGCTTCGTTGCGCTCATCTCAAACGGGGATGCTGAATTACGGCGAATGCTTCGCTGCTCGCAGCTACAGCGCGGCCGAAACCACCTGCTTGGCACTGTCAGGCAGCGCGGCGAACAGGGAAGACAGGTCCTGCCAGCCATCCGGCCTTTGCCCGGAGACGTTCTCCGGCCAGTGGCAAATGCCGTCGCCATGGATATAGCCGACCCAACGCTGTTCATCCTGGTTCTCGAAATGCAGAACAGCGAGCTTTCCAGCCTCGAGGGCTTCGATGGGATACCAGTCCATTGTATTTCCCTCCTCCGGAAATCGAAACGGATATTGACCCGCCTGACTTGCTTCAGCCTTGCGGGTGCGTTTTCCTTGGATGGAAGAAGCAAACGATTTCCGGTGGTTGGATCAATCAGCGTAGTGCCTTCCCTCGGGCGTCCGCAGAAAATAGCTCATATCCAGCCCGAGGCTTGGGCCTCCCAGCGCCGTCAGCGTCATGTGGCACTGGCCGCGATGATGGGTCTGGTGGTTGAAGAAATGGGTAAGCGGCGGGGCGAGGCTCTGGGTGACCGGGACGGGGTTGGTGATCGGCGTATAGGTGAAGCGGCCGGCAAGGTCTGCTTCGGTGAGACCGGCGATCCAGGCGACGATGCGGTCGTCTTCGGCTGATCGCGCCGATGACAGGCCGGCAAGATCGTCGAACAGGATGGCGTCGAGCGAGGTGGGGGCGTCGCCGGTGCCGGTGAAGCGCTTCATCCAGATGCGATCTGCGGCAAGCACATGATTGAGCGTCGCATGCAGCGAGCCGAAGAAGGCGCCCTTGTTCTCGCGATATTGCGCGTCGCTCAAGCGACCGGCCGCCTCGTAGAGCAGGCGGTTGGCCCAGCGATTGTAATCGGCGAACATGCGGTAGTGATCGAGCATTGCAGTCTCCCTCGTGTCGCCGCCAGCCTATCGCAAAACCGCATCGGGGTGGGTGATGCGTCCCATGAAATTTACTGATTTGATTGTTGTTTGCCGCTGGGGTCGAATGATGCCCGGACCCTTTGATTTCGGAAGGAAACGCGATGAACCGCATACTCTACGCGCTCTGCGGCGCCGATCGCAGCCGGCCCTTTTCGCCGCATGTCTGGAAGACGGTGCTGTCGCTGGCGCACAAGGGGCTGGATTTCAAGACAGCACCCATCGGCTTCACGCAGATCCCGGTGATCGAGGACGCGGCGACGAAGACCGTGCCGCTGCTGCGTGATGGCGATCGTCTGGTCAGCGACAGTTTCGACATCGCACTCTATCTCGAGCGGACCTATCCCGAGCGGCCGTCGCTGTTCGGCGGCAAGGGAGGCGAGGCGATGGCGCGCTTCATCGAGAGCTGGTCGCAGACGACGCTGCACATGGCGCTGACCCGGATCATTCTGCTCGATATCCACGACCGGCTGGCACCGGTCGACCAGGCCTATTTCCGAGCATCGCGGGAGGCCCGCTTCGGCACGACCCTTGAGGCAGTCGTCGAAACGGGTGCCAAGGCGGAACTGGAGACGTTTGCCGTCAAGCTCGAACCGTTGCGCACCAGCCTGAAGCGGCAGCCCTTCATCGGCGGCGAGGCGCCGCTGTTTGCCGACTACATCGTCTTCGGTGCGCTGCAATGGGCGCGGATCACCTCGCCGAAGACGATTCTTCAGGATGGTGATCCGGTCAAGGACTGGTTCGAGCGCTGCCTCGACCTTTATGACAGTGTCGGGCGCTCCGTGACAGCGGCGTGAAACTTCGCCGATGCCCCTTGTTTTGCGCGGAATTGGCGGCTATTGAACCGCCAAATTCACGGAAAAACTCCAAGTTCGCGAACACAAGGGAATTGAGACAATGGCGATTGAACGCACCTTTTCGATGATCAAGCCGGACGCCACCAAGCGCAACCTGACGGGCGCCATCACCAAGATGTTTGAAGATGCAGGCCTGCGCATCGTCGCCTCCAAGCGCGTCTGGATGAGCAAGCGCGAAGCCGAAGGCTTCTACGCCGTTCACAAGGAACGCCCCTTCTTCGGCGAACTGGTTGAAACCATGACCTCCGGCCCGACCATCGTTCAGGTTCTCGAAGGCGAGAACGCCATCCTGAAGAACCGCGAAATCATGGGCGCCACAAACCCGGCAAACGCCGACGAAGGCACCATTCGCAAGGTCCATGCCCTGTCGATCGGCGAAAATTCGGTTCACGGCTCGGACGCTCCGGAAACGGCTGCCGAAGAAATCAAGTACTGGTTCTCCGACACCGAAATCGTCGGCTGAATCAATCTCTGAGGGTTTCAGCCCGAACGACTTGAAATGATTATCTAAAAAGCCGGGGCGGAAACGCTCCGGCTTTTTTATGGTGCGTGTCGGAGGTCGGCCGCCTAAAACGGGCACCTTGCCGTTTCGAAATGCTCGGGCGTCTTGCCGTTCTTGAAGACGTCCGGGTTCTTGTCATAGGCGGGGCCGACGACCAGCGCCTGTGCCGGCAAGACGTCCTGATCGAGGTTGGAGGTCACGGAGGTCTTCAGTGTCTGCAGGATCGCGCCGTCCGGGCCCTTGACCTCGATGGTGACGGAATAGGATCGCTGCTTCTTCACGCAGGTTAGTTCCGGGCTTTCGAGAACGACCTTGTCGAGCTTGGCAAACAGCTTGCGATCAACCGTCAACGGCCGCCCGCCGGCCGGATTTTCGAATGTGGCCACAACCGTGCTGCCCTCCGGAACCGGCTCCGTCTTGATCAGCGTGATCATGTATGTGGCATAGGCGAGGCGGTAGTTGAAGATGAAAACCTTGCCGGTGAGTTCGAGCGGGTCAGGCCCGGTCTCGCGTTGGCAGGCGGAGAGGCCCGCCGCGGCGGCCAGAAGGCAGACGGCAAGCGTCAGGCGGTTGCGGGGGATGTTCATGGGGTCAACTCCCTTTTCTGGCGCCGGTAGTGGCGGCTTGCCTTCGCGCGGTTGCCACAGACGGTCATGTCGCACCAGGTGCGGCTGCGGTTGCGGCTGCGGTCGAGGAACAGCCACTGGCAATTGGGGCAGATTTTCAGGCGTTGTGGCTCACTGAACGTGGCAAGCATCAGCGCCGAGCGCACCGTGGCGACGTCGAGCGGCGTGCGCGCCGGCCTTGCCGGATGGCGGCGGATGACCGTGGCTGCGGCATCGAGCAGATCGGCCAGATGACCGGAGGATGGCTGGCCAAGCACCTCGGCCCGAAAATGCCGGTCGGTCGCCTCGCGCAGACTGAGGAAGGCAGGCCGGTTCGGTTCCGCCACCGGCTCCAGCGGCCCGAAAAGATCCCTGTCGGCACTGAACCGGGTTGCTGCCGCGGCAAAGGTCTCGAGCGCTGCAGGGTCGGTATAGCGGTCGATCCGGCGCTCGGCGTCAAAGCGCAATATCACGGAGTTGGCGACATCGAGAGCGAGCGCGCCACCGGAGAAACGATGCGGGGTCCAGGAAAACACCATGCAATATCCTAACTGGTAAAACCTATTTTACCAGTTATAATGCGTTTGTCACCAGCCGGATGTCCCATGGCCTATTTTCTCCAGCAGCTTGCCAGCGCCCTGCCGATCGCCGCCCTTTATGCGTTGCTCGCCTTCGGCTATTCGATCTCCTTTTCGGTGACCCGAAGGGCTGACCTCACCTATGGCGCGCTGTTCGCTTTTTCCGGCCAGATTTTCCTCTTGTTTTCCGATTTCGCCTGGAACCGCCTCTGGCTGGTCCTGCCCGCAGCACTTGCGCTGGGCGCCGTCCTGGCCCTGGTCTACGTGCTCGGCGCCGGGCTGCTGATCGGCCGCTCCATCATGCGTCGGATTTCTGCAAACTCCGCCAATACGGTGGTGGTCGTTTCGCTCGGGGTGGCGCTGGTGCTGATGGAGCTGTCTCGGATTGCTGCGGAGACGCGCAGCCTGTGGCTGCCGCCATTCCTCAATACACCACTGGTGTTATGGTCCGATCCACGATTTCCGGTGACGCTGACGGTGATCCAGCTCGTCAACACCGGCCTGATGCTGGCCTTGGTCGGGGCAGGGCACATGTTTCTGGCGCGCTCCGCCTGGGGCCGCTCCTGGCGGGCGGTGTCCGACGATGCAGGTGCCGCCGCCCTCTGCGGTGTCGACGGCAGCCGTGTATTCGTCGCTGCTTACGGATTTTCAGCGCTGCTCGCTGCAATATCGGGCATCCTCGCCACCTCCTACTACGGCAATATGGATTTTGGCGCCGGGCTGGTTTTTGGGGTGAAAGTGCTGTTCATCGCCGCGATCGGTGGCCAGACGGCGCCGCTTCTGGCCGCTTTAGGAGCCGCGGCAATGGGGCTCGGCGAAACGCTGTGGAGTGCCTATGGCCCGATGCTCTGGCGGGATTTTGCGATCTTCTCGTTTCTGGTCCTGCTCCTGGTGCTGACGCGGCGCGAACAGTTCCAGCCCTGACCGACTTGACGTGATCAGTCCTTCGACCAGCGATCCCGTGCGCTGTCGTCCTCGTCCTTGGCGCTGACCCAGCCGCGCTCGATGCCATCCGCGGCATGTTCCTTCTTCCAGAAGGGCGCAGAGGTTTTCAGGAAATCCATGATGAAATTGGCGCCGTCGAAGGCGGCCTGCCGGTGCGGCGAGGCGGTGACGACAAGCACGATGTTCTCGCCGGGCAGGATCTTGCCGTAGCGATGGATGGCGGTGGCCGCCTGCAGGCCGAAGCGCGCGACGGCTTCGTTGCAGATGCGGGTGATCTCCGCTTGCGCCATGCCCGGATAGTGCTCGAGTTCCAGCGCACTCAGCGTACCGGCCTCGTCGCGGCAGAGGCCGGAGAAGGTAACGACCGCGCCGATGTCGTGGCGGCCGGCGGACAGCGCCCGTACCTCGGCGGCAAGGTCGAAATCGTCACGCTGAACGCGGACGGTGACGGGCGCGGCGGCCACGCTATCAGCCCCCGGTCATCGGCGGGAACAGCGCGATTTCCCGCGCACCGGCGATCGGTTCGCGATGATCGACATGTTCTTGGTTGATGGCGACGCGGATGACGTTTTCGTGTTCCAGCGCCGTTTCGTATTCCTCGCCCAGAGTCTTCAGGTAGACGAGCAGATCGCCGGCCGTGATGACGGTTTCGGGCAGGTCCAGCGTTTCCTCGGCTTTGCCGATCCGCTCGCGCACCCAGGCGAAATAGACGAGGTCGACGCTGGCCATCAGTCGACCATGTGCTTAAGGCCGGCGCGGAAATAGTCATAGCCGGTGTAGAGGGTGATGCCGGCTGCGACCCACAGGAGCAGGATGCCCATTTCCGTGGTGTAGGGCAGGATCTTGTCACCGGCGGGACCGGCCAGCAGGAAGGCGATGGCGACCATCTGGATCGTCGTCTTCCACTTGGCGATGCGCGTCACCGGCACGCTGACCTTCAGCGCGGCGAGATATTCGCGCAGGCCCGAGACGAGGATTTCGCGGCACAGGATGATGATCGCGGCCCAGATCGACCAGCCCGCAATCGTGCCGTCGGCAGCGACGAGCAACAGGACGGACGCCACCAGCAGCTTGTCGGCGATGGGGTCGAGCATCTTGCCGATATTGGAGGTCTGCTGCCAGATGCGGGCCAGATAACCGTCGAAGAAGTCGGTGATCGAGGCGATCGCAAACACCGCCAGCGCCGTCCAGCGGGCAAAGTCCGAACTCTGCAGCTTGCCCTCGAGGAAGAAGCACAGAACGATCAGAGGAACAGCCAGAATGCGTCCATAGGTCAGGAGATTGGGGATGCTGTAGGTGGTCGGCGTCGAGGACATGGATTCGGGTTCTCTGCGAGTTCTTGGGCGACAGATGAACGGCTTTGTGACAGCCGCGTCAACCGTTGATTTGATAGATCATCCTCAATTGTGGCGGAATTCATCTGAACGGACGGTGAACCGATCAGGGAGTGGTCCCCAAGATTGATGAGGCTTGCCAGATTGAGTGCCAGCTAAGCTCTGGTATGAATGAAGGGTGGCTGAAAAACCCAGACAGAGAATGGAAGCATGGCGGAAACCCCTGCGCTGATCGACCGGATCTACGAGGCCGCGGTTATTCCCGAGCTGTGGCCGGATGTCTGTGTCAGCCTTGCAGCCGAGGTGAACGGTTTTTCCGCCGCCCTGCTGACCATCGATACGGGCCAGACGGTCAGATGGGTCTGCTCGCCGAACATAGACGAACAGATGGAGCGCTATTCGCGCAGCGAACTGCGGTTCCTGAACCCCCGGCCCGAGCGGTCCCTGCGGTTGTCGCCGACGGCCTTTGCGCGGGATGTCGATGTGATGACGGCCGAGGAAATCGCAGCCGACCCGGTCTACAACGCGTTCCTGCGACCACTCGGCCTCGGCTGGAGCATGGGCGCGGTCCTGCCGGAACCTTCGGGGCATACCCTGATCTTCGACATGATCGGCTGGGCCGACAACGGGCCGTTCTCGGTGGAAGCGCTAGCGCGCATCAACAGTTTGAAAGGCGATCTTGCGCGCGCCGCACTGGTGTCGTCGCGCATGATCTTCCGGCAGGCGCAGACCATTGCGGCAACACTCTCGATGATCGGGTTGCCAGCGGCTGTCCTGGGCGACGGCAACCGGGTGCTTGCCACCAACGAGGACATGGAGGCGCTCGCGCCGCGCATCCGCACCGGTGCCGCCGACAAGCTGTCGCTCGAAAATCCCGCCGCGAATGCGTTGTTGCTGGCAGCACTTGAGCAAGTGCGGATCGAGCGGGTTGCAAATGTCCAGTCCATTCCGCTTCCTGCGGTGGAGGAAGCGCCGGCGCTGATCCTGCATGTGTTGCCGTTGCGCCGCAACGCGCGCGACATCTTTTCGAAAAGCCTCGCGGTACTGATTGCGACGCCGGTCGGTCAGGCAGGGCCGCCGGACATGCGGGTCCTTAGCGGATTGTTCGACCTGACGCCCGGAGAGGCCCGCGTCGCCCGCGAGCTTGCATCCGGCGCCAGCCTCGAAACGGTGGCGCTGGCGCTCGGACTGACGCTTGAGACCGTGCGCACCTACCTGAAGCGCATCTTCTTCAAGACCGGCACGCGCAGGCAGGCAGAACTGACGCATCTGCTTTCGGGGCTCGGACGGCTGGCAACTTGAGCGGCGGCCGACGGATCAGAGGTGCCCATGCTAGCCAGCCCTTGAAGGGGTGCGAGGCGACCCTATAACAAGGGGCATATCAGCCGTTGCTGATCGTTCAACCCCGGGGGGAACACCACATGGCGCAGGGTCCGACGATTATTCTCGTTCACGGCTTTTGGGGCGGTGCTGCCCACTGGAGCAAGGTCATCGTAGAACTGGCCCGTCTTGGCCACGGATCCATTCGGGCCGTGGAACTGCCGCTCACGTCACTGGCCGACGATGCCGAGCGCACGCGCAAGATGATTGCCCAGCAAAGCGGACCTGTTCTCCTTGTTGGCCATTCCTATGGCGGGGCGGTCATAACCGAGGCCGGCAACCAGCCCAATGTCGTCGGGCTTGTCTTTATCGCGGCATTTGCGCCGGATGCGGGAGAGAGCCCTGGCGGCATAACGGCAAAGAATCCGCCCGTCGCAGCCGCCAATCTTGCGCCGGACAGCGACGGTTATCTCTGGGTGAAACAGGACAAGTTTCACGAGAGCTTCTGCCAGGACCTGAGCGCAGACGAAGGGCTTGTCATGGGCGTCACCCAGAAAGCGCCCCTTGCCAGCACCTTCGGCAACGAGATTACCAGCCCGGCATGGAAAACGAAGAACAGCTGGTACCAGATTTCCAGCGAGGACCGGATGATTCATCCGGACAACCAGAGCTGGATGTCCGGACGGCTCGGCGCCAGGAAGGTGATTACCCTGAAGGCGAGCCATGCCTCGCTGGCGTCGATGCCCGTCGAGGTGGCAGCATTTATAGATGAAGCCTCGAGGTACCAGTAGCGGTCTGCCAGGCACCTGACTCCCAACTTATTTCGTGCCATCCTCGTGGAAGTGGTCGTAGACGAGCCGCGCCACGGCTTCCGAAATGCCCTCGACGGAGATCAGGTCGTTGATGCCGGCGCGGGACACGGCCTTGGCCGTGCCGAAGTGCTGGAGCAGGGCGCGCTTGCGCGTCGGCCCGATGCCGGCGATCTCGTCCAGCGGATTCTTGACCATTTCCTTCTTGCGTCGCGCCCGGTGCGAGCCGATCGCAAAGCGATGGGCCTCGTCGCGCATGCGCTGGATAAAATAGAGGACGGGATCGCGCGGCGGCAGGGTGAAGCCGTCGCGGCCGCCCGGTGGGAAGAAGCGCTCGCGGCCGGCCTCGCGATCAACACCCTTGGCGACGCCGATCGCAGTGACACAGTCCTCGATATCCAATTCCTTGAGGATCGCCCGCACGGCCGTCATCTGGCCTTGGCCGCCGTCGATCAGGATAACATCGGGCCAGGCTGGAAAGCCGGCATCCTCGAGCGGCTCGGCGCCGCGGTCGGGCTTGCCCTCTTCCTTGAGCAGGCGCGAGAACCGCCGCGTCATCACTTCCTTCATCATGCCGAAGTCGTCGCCGGGGGTGATGTCGGTCGATTTGATGTTGAACTTGCGGTACTGGCCTTTGACGAAGCCTTCCGGCCCGGCCACGACCATGCCGCCGACGGCATTGGTGCCCATGATGTGGGAGTTGTCGTAAATCTCGATGCGGCGCGGCGTGCGCTCGAGCTTGAAGGTCTCGGCAAAGCCGTCGAGCAGGCGCGACTGCGAGGCTGTTTCGGCGAGTTTGCGGCCATGCGCCTCGCGGGCGTTGGCAACCGCGTGATCGACCAGATCCTTCTTCTCGCCGCGCTGCGGCACCAGGATCGAAACCTTGTAACCGGATTTTTCGGTCAGGGCCTCGGCCAGCAGTTCCTGTTCCGCCACAGGTTCGCAGAGCAGGATCTGCCTGGGACAGGGCTTGTCGTCGTAGAACTGGGCCAGGAAGGCGCTGAGCACTTCGGCCGTCGGCAGGGTCGGATCGGCTTTCGGGAAATAGGCGCGGTTACCCCAGTTCTGGCCGGTGCGGAAGAAGAACACCTGGATGCAGGAAATGCCGCCCTCGTGATGGATGGCAAAGACATCCGCTTCCTCGACGCCGGACGGATTGATGCCCTGATGGCTCTGGACATGCGACAGCGCCGCCAGCCGGTCGCGATAGAGCGCGGCGCGCTCGAAGTCGAGGTTTTCCGAAGCCTCGTTCATGGCAGTGGCAATGGTCGCCTTCACGGCCTGGCTCTTGCCCGACAGGAAGTCCTTGGCCTCGCTCACCAGTTCGGCATAGTCGGCGTCGCTGACCTCACGGGTGCAAGGGGCTGCGCAGCGCTTGATCTGGTGCAGCAGGCAGGGCCGGGTGCGGGTCTCGAAGACGCTGTCGGTGCAGGTGCGCAACAGGAAGGCGCGCTGCAGCGAATTGATGGTGCGCCCCACGGCACCGGCCGAGGCGAAGGGGCCGAAATAGTCGCCCTTGCGGCTGCGCGCTCCGCGATGCTTGTAGAGCGCAGGCGCCCTGCTATCGCCCGTCACCAGGATATAGGGAAAGGACTTGTCGTCGCGCAGGAGCACGTTAAAGCGAGGGCGCAAGCGCTTGATAAGGTTCGCTTCCAGCAGCAGCGCCTCGATCTCCGTCCGGGTCGTGACGAATTCCATATGCGCGGTTTCGCGCACCATCTTGGCGAGGCGGTTGGAATGGACGCGGCCCTGGGCATAATTGCCGACACGCTTCTTCAGGCTGCGCGCCTTGCCGACATAGAGCACGTCGCCGGCCTCGTTGAACATGCGGTAGACGCCGGGGCTGTTGGGCAGTCGCTTGACGAAGGCCTGGATGAGTTCGGCGCCGCGCAACCCGTCCGGGATCGCACTGGTTTCGGCCCAGTCGATGATCGGCGCAGGCGCGACGCTCTCCGGAACCTCGATCAGGTCGTCTTCGTCGCTGGCATTTTCATCATACAGAATGCCGCCGTCGGTGGGCACGCGCCCGTTCATTCCACAATCTCCAAAATATCCGGCGTCTGCCAGGCCAGATGCTGGCCGCCATCGAGCGCGATCATCTGGCCGGTCATCGAGGGCGTGTCGAACAGAAAGCGGATCGTCCTGCCGAATTCCCCAAGTTGTGGCCCGGTCTTCAGGATCAGCGCGTCCACCTGCTTCAGGAAATCCTTCTGGTTCTGCCGCTCGTTCGGCAAGGTCGGGCCGGGGCCGATGCCATTGACACGGATATTCGGAGCCAAGGCCTGCGCCATCGTCTTCGTCGCCGTGAGTAGCGCCGATTTGGACAACATATAGGAATAAAACCGCGGATTTGGAGCCCATACCCGCTGGTCGATGAGATTGACGATCAGGCCGGAATGTTCTTTCGGCAGCTGCGCCGCGAAATCGCGCGCAAGCAGGGAAGGGGTTTTCACATGCAACGCGAAATGCCGGTCCCAGACCGTCTCGTCGAACGCATCGAGACTGTCCTTCTTGAACAGCGATGCATTGTTGACGAGCAGGCCGATCGGACCAAGGGCCTCGACGGCTTTTGCCATCAGGCCGGAGACCGAAGCGGTATCGGTGAGATCAGCCACGATTACCGCCGCATTGCAGCCATTGGCGCGAAGGCCGGCCGCAAGCGCTTCAGCCTCCGCGACCGACGTATTGGCGTGGATAGCGACGGCAAAGCCGTTGGCAGCCAGATCTTCGACGATCACTTTGCCGATGCGTTTGGCGCCGCCGGTAACCAAAGCTGTTTTCAAAGGCGTCCTCAAGGGCGGATCCTGCTGTGCGATTCGTATCTTTGCATTTTGCAAGGATATAGGAGCCGCACGGATATTGCGAAACCGGCCCAGCCTTTCGTTTCGCAAAAATTAACCGGAAAGCGCTAAATTGAATTGTTTTCTATTGGTATAGTATATATTCAATTAATCTTATCGTGTGGTTAATAATTACCCTGTGGCTACAAAGCAACATCGAATTTCAGCCACGCTCCAGCCACTAAAATTTCACAATTTGGCTCTTGTGAATCCGCATTTGAGCGTCAATTTCTCCATCAACCGGGCGGGTTAATTGTAATTACCCGATGTATCAGTTTAGGACCGTGAGGGTCCGGAGCATCGGTTCGAAAGGAGACTTTAATGCGTACTCTCATCACCACCCTCATGGCATCTGCCGTGTCCCTCATCGCCTTCTCCGCCGTTCAGGCTGCTGACGCGATCGACGAAGTTCCGGCTGCTCCGGCTGCCGAATATTCCGAGCCGGCTGCGAAGAACTGGTCGGGCGCCTATGTCGGTGGTACCGCCAACTGGGCTCACGGCGAATTTGACGGAAACGGCAAGCGCTCGGCCGCGGGTTTCGGCGGCGGCCTCTATGGCGGCTACAACATGCAGAGCGGCCAGATCGTCTACGGCGGTGAAGCCGATGTAAACTACGGCGACAACGATAGCAGCAATGGCACCATCGGAATGAGGCAGCGCGCCAACGGTTCGGTCCGCGCCCGCGTTGGTGTCGATCTGAACCCGGTCCTCGTCTACGGTACAGCCGGTGTCGCCGCCTCCAACGTCAAGGCCTCGCAGGGCAGCAGCTCGGATTCGAACACGCTGCTCGGCTGGACGGCCGGTGCCGGTGCGGAAGCCTTCGTGACCGACAACGTTACGGCGCGCGTCGAATACCGTTACTCCGACTACGGCTCGAAGGACTTCGACCTGTCGGGCGGCAAGGTTTCGTCGGGTTACGACGAACACAGCGTGCGCGTCGGTATGGGCGTCAAGTTCTGATCCATCGGAACAAGCATGACAAAAAGGCCGGAGCGATCCGGCCTTTTTGCGTTTTGTCTTCGCCTTATCGTGTCATCTCGAATGTCGGGCAGACGATGCCGTCGATCGTCTGCGGTGGGCGCGGCTGCATGCCGATCTTTGTGAGAACCCGTTGTGACGCCAGATTGTCCGGATGAGTGAAGGCGATGAAACGATCCGACAAATTCTTCTCGAAAAACCAGCGGGCGAGTGCTGCGGCGATTTCGGTCGCATAGCCGTTGCCCCAGGCTTCCCGGCACATCGAATAGCCGAGTTCGTACTCTCCGCTCCGGTTAAGCAGGGAAAACCCCGCCCGACCGACGAAGGCGCCGTCCTCCCGCCGCAGCAGCTTGTATTTGGTGATACCGTCACGCTTCTGCTCGTCAAACCAGGTTTGCAGGCGCTCGCCTGCCTTTTCGAGGCCCCACGGTGCTGCTCCCGACAGATATCGCGTCGTGTCGAATGACGAGTGCAGCGATTGGATCAGGCCGGCATCGCCCGCACCCCACATGACGAGTACCAGGCGCGGCGTCTCCAGAATGATCTCAGACATGCACCCCTCGCTTTCCCGCGTTGCGCATCAAAGGGAGCTCGGCTCAAGCCTTGAACTGGGCATAGTCCGGGAAGAATTTCTCGAACTTCTGCGGCCAGTTCTTCAGCTTCGGGCGCCCCTTCTGCCATTCGCCGGTGAACCGCAGCTCGATATAGCGCAGCATGGCGGCAAGCGCGAAATGACCTGCATGCAGCTTGGCGCCGGTCTTCGGCATGTTGGCGTTGAGGTGATCGAGGCCGCGCAGGACTTTTTCCCACTGGCGGTCGATCCACGGCTGGTGGATCTTTTCCGGCGGATGGAAGCGCTTTTCGTAGACGATGGCGAGCAGGCTGTCGCAGATGCCGTCGCACAGCGCTTCCAGCATCTCCACTTCGGTCCGCCTTTCGGCATTGCGCGGATAGAGCTTGCCCTTCGTCTCGCGGTCGATGAAATGCATGATCGCCCGGCTATCGTAGATCGCCTTTCCATCCGGGGTAATCAGCGTCGGTATCTTGCCGAGCGGGTTGCTGGAGATCAGCTCCGGCGGATTGGCGTTGGTGTCGGTCAGCACGCTTTCGGCGGCAATGCCGGCGTAGCGCGCACCCATGCGCACCTTGTTGGAATAAGGCGAGGCGGGGGAATAGAGAATTTTCATGCGCTTTTTCTTTCTTTTGGACATCAGGGGACCGGCGGTAGGCTGAGGTTCTTGGCCTTGCAGCCGGCGCGGTCGATCTCGCCGCACGCGCGGAAACTCAAATCCTTGTTGAAGCAGATGCGCACCTCGTCGACGCGTCCGGCCGAGCAGGTGACGGCAAGCGCATCCGGGCGCAGGCCGGGATTGGCGGTGATGAGCGTGGTTTCGATCTCGGCGGCGGTGGTGCGCTGATGCGCTTTCGCCGATTGCAGGACCGGCGGTATCGTCACCTTTTGCCGGGCAGCGCGCAGAACCGCGAAATAGTCTTTCTGGTTGAGCCCGGAGCAGGAACCGTGCTTGCGCCATTCATGGCCGATCAGGCCCATCGACGGCATGATATCGAACAGCGTCCGCCCCAGCGCCTCCGGCACCCGGTCACCGTCGCGCGTCCGGCAGAATTCCGGATAGCCCTGTTCATTCTGCGGCCAGAGACCGTGAACGATGAAACCGTGGCTGTTGTCCGGGTCGCATTGTTCGGAGCGGCCGGACGGATCGTTTTCGATGCACCATGTCGGCGACCAGGAAAGCGACAGGACATAGAAATCGAACCCGCTGCCGAGCGGCACAGGTTTGCTTTTGGTCTGGGTACTGGCGATGGGCGTGCTCGAAACCGAGGCGTTAGCCGTCTTCTGCTCACTTTCGCCATTGCAGGCAGCAAGGACGAGCACGCCGAGCAGCGGCAGGAAGATACTCCTGAAACCGGTCACAAGGTTCACCGCAGAGAGGCGCACTGGGCACCGTAGACATACCAGGGATCAAGGCCGCTCAGGCAGAATTCGATGTTGGAGCCAATACCGGCAAAGCCGAAGCCGCGCTCGATCAGGTACCACAGCCCACGTCTCTGTCCGTCGGTCATGATGGCCGTGGCGCTGCAATATTCACGCTGGATCGGGCGGGTCTCATCGCGCAATTCGAGCCGGCTCTGGCGCATGTCGTGAATCTCGGCAATCGCGATATCCATCTTCAGATAGTTGCGGGCGCGATAGCCGAAGTCGGAGGTGATGAAACCGAGAATTGCCGGGCTGCGGCAGGCATCGGTGACGCGGCCAAGGTCATAGTTCAGCTGATTGTCGGCCTTGGCCGGCATGGCACCGAGCGAGAGGGACGCCAGGGAGAGAAGCAGGGCTGCGGCACGCATTCTGGTCATGATCGTTTCTCCCGAAAAGTCGCCCGAGATTGCGTCTCTAAGGCCCCGGCCGTCAAGTCTCGATCAATCCCGCTCGGGCAGCTCTTCGCCGCGCAGCCAGAAGGCGCGGGCGGAGGCGTGCCGGTCCTGCTTCAGCCGGTCCTTGAGGAAGGGCAGCAGGATGTCGAGTTCATCCTTCAGCGTGAAAGGCGGGTTGACGATGATCAGGCCCGAGCCCGAAAGACCGGTCGTGTCGCGGTCGCTGCGCACGACAAGCTCGGTGCAGAGCATCTTCGGGATCTCCAGCGCCTTCAGCGCTTCATGGAAGGCAGCGATCGGGGCGCCTTGCTTAAGTGGGTACCAAAGGCAGAAGGTGCCGCCGGAAAAGCGTCGCCAGGCCTTGTGCAGGCCATCCGCGAGCCGCTCGTATTCACCTGCTATCTCGAATGGTGGATCGACCAGCACGATACCGCGCTTTTCCTTCGGCGGCAGGTGGGCGCCGAGCGCCAGCCAGCCGTCGAGCTGTGTGATGCGGCTCTGGAAGTCGCCGTCGAACAGGCGGTGCAACGTTTCGTAGTCGTCGGGATGCAATTCCATCGCCGACAGCCGGTCCTGCGGCCGCATCAGCATGCGCGTGAGTTTCGGCGAGCCAGGGTAGAGCGTCAGGCCGCCATCAGGATTGAGGTCGCGAACGGCCGTGAGATAGGGCTCCAGCAGCGCCTTTGCCTTGGCGGGGATGTCCGTATCGAGAATGCGCCCGATGCCGTCCTGCCATTCGCCGGTTTTCTGCGCTTCCTCGCTGGAAAGATCATAAAGGCCAATCCCGGCATGCGTGTCGAGCACGCGAAACGCCTTGTCCTTCTGCGCCATATAGACGATCAGCCGGGCGAGCACCGCGTGCTTCAGGACGTCGGCGAAATTGCCTGCGTGATAGATGTGACGGTAATTCATTCGCGTCCCTGATCGTGCCGATGAAATGTTGGAATGCATGGCGGTTGGGACTTTGAGACCCTTCCGCGATGCAATATAGAAAAGCCATGAACGTTGCGACCCCCATAAAACCAGAAAAGTCCGTCGGCCACACCGTCTGTCCGCACGACTGTCCCTCGGCCTGCGCGCTGGAGGTCGATGTGACGCCGGAAGGCCGGATCGGCCGGGTGCGCGGCGCCAGCGCCAATACCTATACCGCAGGCGTCATCTGCGCCAAGGTCGCCCGCTATTCCGAGCGCATCTATCATCCCGGCCGCCTGATGGTGCCGCAGCGCCGCAAAGGCGCGAAGGGCGAAGGCGGCTGGCAGCACCTGAGCTGGGAGGATGCGCTCGACGAGATCGCCGGGGCCTTCGTGAAAGCCGAGCAGCAACACGGGTCCGAAGCCGTCTGGCCGTATTTCTATGCCGGCACGATGGGGCAGGTGCAGCGCGACTCTATCGAGCGGCTGCGTCATGCCAAGCGTTACTCAGGCTTCTTCGGCTCGATCTGCACCAACCTTGCCTGGACCGGATTGTCGATGGCGACGGGGTCGCTGCGCGGCCCTGACCCGCGCGAGATGGCGAAGTCCGATTGCGTCGTCATCTGGGGCACCAACGCGGTATCCACCCAGGTCAACGTGATGACCCACGCCGTGAAGGCGCGCAAGGAGCGCGGCGCAAAGATCGTCGTCATCGACATCTATGACAACCCGACGATCAAGCAGGCCGACATGGGGCTGGTGCTGAAGCCCGGTACCGACGCGGCACTCGCCTGTGCCGTCATGCACATCGCCTTCCGCGACGGTTATGCAGACCGGGCCTATCTGGCGCAATATGCCGACGATCCTGTTGGTCTCGAACAACATCTGAAGACCCGCACGCCGGAATGGGCGTCCGCGATCACCGGGCTTCCGGTGGACGAAATCGAGGCCTTCGGCAAGCTCGTCGGGACGACCCCGAAAACCTATTTCCGCCTTGGCTACGGCTTTACCCGCCAGCGCAACGGCGCGGTCGCAATCCATGCCGCAGCCTCCGTGCCGACCGTGCTCGGCTCGTGGAAATACGAGGGCGGCGGGGCGTTTCATTCCAACAACGATATCTTCAAGTTCGACAAGCGCGAGCTAATGGGCTCAGCGATGCTGGACCCGGATATCCGCATGCTCGACCAGTCACAGATCGGCCGGGTGCTGACCGGTGATGCCGAAGCACTGCGCCATCGCGGCCCGGTGACGGCGCTGCTGATCCAGAACACCAATCCTGTCAACGTGGCGCCGGAGCAGCGGCTGGTGAAGCAGGGGTTTCTCCGCGGCGACCTGTTCGTCGCCGTGCACGAACAGTTCATGACCGACACGGCAAAGGTCGCCGACATCGTCCTGCCGGCCAGCATGTTCCTCGAGCATGACGATCTCTATCGCGGCGGCGGCCACCAGCACATCCTGCTCGGCCCCAAGGTCGTAGAGCCGCCGTCGACCGTGCGCACCAATCTCTTCGTCATCGAGGAGCTGGCCAAGCGGCTCGGCGTTTCGGACAAGCCCGGCTTCGGGCTGAGTGAGCGCGAACATATCGACTATATCCTGGTGAACTACGGCATCGGCTATGAAGGGCTGAAGCGCGAGAAATGGCTGGATGTCCAGCCGGATTTCGAGACCGCCCATTTCATCAAGGGCTTCGGCCATCCCGACGGCAAGTTCCGCTTCAGAGCCGACTGGACCGGCACGCCGGCGCCGAACCGGCCGCCGAAGGCGCTCGGCGTCTTCGGCCCCCATGCGCAATTGCCTGAGTTTCCGGATCACGTCGATCTGATCGAGGTGGCCGACGAAAAGCATCCGTTCCGTCTGGCGACATCGCCGGCGCGGTCCTTCCTGAACTCGACCTTCGCCGAGACACCGTCGTCGGTCCAGAAGGAAGTCCGGCCGGAAGCGATGATCCACGCGGACGACGCGGCGGTGCTTGGCATAGCCGAGGGCGATGTCGTCCGGATCGGCAACGAGCGCGGCGAAATCCGGCTGCATGCGAAGCTCGGCGGCGGCGCCCGCCGCGGGGTGGTGATCGCCGAGGGGCTTTGGCCGAACGACGCGCATCTCGACGGCGAGGGCATCAATGTGCTGACCGGTGCCGATGCCGCAGCGCCCTATGGCGGAGCTGCCTTCCACGACAATCATGTATGGATGCAAAAGGACGGCGCGGCGTCCTGACGTGGGGTCAGAGGCATGGATTGAGCGTCGGGATGCGGTCGACGGCCAGTAGTTCGTCGATCTCTTTCTCGGCCGCTTTCAGCTCTGCGGCGGATGATATCCTCATGGCAGAATAGAGTTCGACTTGTCCGCCTTCGGGAGCGCAAAGACCCGGCTGCTTGCTAATTTCTTGCATGCGCTGCTCAACCTGACTGTTGAGTTCCTTCAGAGTCTGGTCGGTGTTCCTTACCGTGAAGGCCGTGTATTTCGCCAGCGACGAGGTCAAAAACGCCTTGAATTCGGCATCCTTCCCCGGAAAGCATGTATCTGAAACTGCTTTCGCTGTCAGGGTGATCTCAAAACCACACAGAATGCCATTGTCGTTCGGCCCCGGTCCGACCGACACCTCCTCGCCGAAGGCAGGCTGAAAGGAAAGGAGACAGAAAAAAGCCATTCCGACGTGACGAAATTTGCAATCCATCTGAACTCCTTCGGGAAACGTGCGACGATCAGAACATCCATACGATCACGAGAAAAACACGCAATGCGTCTCGACGGGTGAATACCGGTGTGCGATGGAAACCCGGAATTTGAGGGAAAATTGTGGCTATGTCTTTCTTCCGCGATGCAAAAATCGAAATTCTCAAGGACGAGACGCTTTCGAAAAACTGGTACCACCTGCGCAACGTCACCTTTAATTACACCGGCTCCAATGGCGTCACGAAGAAACTGAAGCGCGAGGTCTACGACCGCGGCAACGGCGCAACTATCCTGCTCTACGATCCCCGGCGCGACAGCGTCATCCTCGTCCGGCAGTTCCGCGTCCCCGCGCATCTCAACGGTCATTCCGGCTGGCTTCTGGAGACGCCGGCCGGGCTGCTCGACGGTGATCATCCGGCCGAGGCGATCAAGCGCGAGGTGATGGAGGAAACCGGCTATCTGGTGACGGATGTCCGCCCGGTCTTCCAGGCCTTCATGTCGCCGGGCGCGGTGACCGAGACGATCCACTTCTTTGCCGCGATCATCGATGTCACCGTGCGCGCCGAAGACGGCGGCGGTGCCTCGCATGAAGACGAGGATATCGAGGTGCTTGAAATCCCGCTCGCTGAGGCGATGGCGATGATCGAAAGTGGCGAGATCTGCGACGGCAAGACGATTATGCTGTTGCAGTGGGCGATGCTGAACCGGGATGTTAGTGTTCGATAGGATGAAGGATCGGTCATGTCGGTGCTTGTTCAACAACCGCCGGAAAATTTTCCGGAAATAGGGACCGTTTCGAATCCCGCAGTTTTCTTTGACGGGGAAGATGCTTTCATATGCTACGAAGTATCCTCGCGTGGCGGAGGCGGAAACGTTGTCCTTCGGTTCAGCGATGTCATTGAACTCCGGCTGACGCCAATGAATGCCGAGGGATTGAAGCAGTGCCGATATCTGGTCGGCGCTTGGAGTTTCAATGAGGTCATTGGAGGCGAGGAAGCTGCTGCGTGGAAGGTGCTCGAGCCAAGGTTCTGGCTGATAACATTCAACGATATGACGATTGAAATTCTTTTTGTTGCGGTATCACTTGTGGCGCGCGACCGTGAACCAATGCCGCAGGCAAGTCTGAGAAAAGTGTTGGAAACTTAACGTTTTCAATTGCGACAATGCTGTCATTGCAAGCAATTAGTTTCAGTCTTTTGAAAACGAAGTTTCTCGGTCGATTGCTCAAATCGAACAAGGCGAGCGATTGGCACGGCATTTCGTAAAATAACCACCTCGTCGCCATTTTCGACTTTGGAAAGCAGCGCCGACAGATGGAGCTTGGCGTATTCTGCGAGGTCTGATCAACGAGGTGATGATCTTGGCGCAGCTTATGTTGCCATCACCCGCCAGTCACTACCGCCTTCCCGTTCATCATCCGCACCCTGTCCTCGGCAACGAGACGCAGGGCAGCCGGATAGGACTTGTGCTCTTCGACCAGCACCCGCGCGGCAAGACTGTCCGCCGTATCACCCGGCAACACTGGGACTTTCGCCTGCAAAATCACCGGCCCTTCGTCCATACCCTCAGTGACGAAATGTACGGTGCAACCGGCCTCTGTCATGCCGGCATCGATCGCGCGCTGATGGGTGTGAAGGCCGGGGAAGAGGGGAAGCAGGGAAGGGTGGATATTGATGATCCGGCCTTCATAGGCATTGATGAAGGTCGCGCTCAACAGCCGCATATAGCCGGCCAAGCAGATGATGTCGGGCGAAAGGCTTTCAAGCGCCGAGAGTATCGCCGCTTCATGGGCGTCCTTGCTCTCGTAGTCCTTGCGGACGAAAGAAAAGGTCGGAATGCCGAGCGCCGCCGCCTTGGTAAGCCCGCCGGCATCGGCCTTGTCCGAAATCACGCCGACAATCGTCGCCGGAAAATTCGGTTCCGAGGCGGCTTTCGCCAGCGCCAGCATGTTGGAGCCGCCGCCGGAAATGAACACCACGACCCGTTTATGGGCCGTTTTCACCGTATCGTTCATAGAGCAAGCGTGCCCTTGTAGATCGTGCCGGCGGCACCTTCCTCGCGGGCGACCATCCGGCCGAGCGTAAAGACCGTTTCGCCTTCGGCAGTCAGCACCGAAGCTACCTTTTCGGCATCTTCCGCTGCCACGACGACGATCATGCCGACGCCGCAGTTGAAGGTGCGAAGCATCTCGTTGGCGGCCACGCCGCCGGTCTTGGCCAGCCAGGAGAAGACGGCAGGCGCCTTGATGGCGGAAAGATCGATCTCGGCGGCCAGATGTTTCGGCAGGACGCGCGGAATGTTTTCCGGAAAGCCGCCGCCGGTGATGTGGGCCAGCGCCTTCAGCGCGCCTGTCTCGCGGATGGCCTTGAGCAGCGGCTTCACGTAGATGCGCGTCGGTGTCATCAATACGTCGGCCAGCGTACCTTCGCCGAACGGTGCCGGTGCGTCCCAGGCAAGACCCGAAAGCGAGACGATCTTGCGCACCAGCGAATAGCCGTTGGAATGGACGCCGGAAGAGGCGAGGCCGAGGATGACGTCGCCTTCGGCAATGTCGCCGGCCGGCAGCAATTGTCCGCGTTCGGCGGCACCGACCGCGAAGCCTGCGAGATCGTAGTCGCCGCCTGCATACATGCCCGGCATTTCGGCGGTCTCGCCACCGATGAGCGCGCAGCCCGCCTCGCGGCAGCCGGCGGCAATGCCGCCGACGATGGCAGCACCCTGGTCGGGATCGAGCTTGCCGGTGGCGAAATAGTCGAGGAAGAAGAGGGGCTCGGCGCCCTGGACGACAAGGTCGTTGACGCACATGGCGACGAGGTCGATGCCGACCGTGTCGTGCTTGTTGGCGTCGATGGCGATCTTCAGTTTGGTGCCGACGCCGTCATTGGCGGCAACCAGGACCGGATCCTTGAACCCGGCCGCCTTCAGGTCGAACAGGCCGCCGAAACCACCGATCTCGCCGTCGGCGCCGGGACGCCGCGTCGAGCGCACATGCGGCTTGATCTTTTCCACCAAAAGGTTTCCGGCGTCGATATCCACACCCGCATCGCTGTAGGTCAGACCGTTCTTTCCTGGCTCGCTCATGGCTTGATCTCCGCCGGCTCGTCGTTTTGGCACTGCGATTGGCATGATGACTTGGGAAGTGCAAGCATATTGCCCTTGATATTCCGCTTTTTCACCGTTTTGCCCGGTTGTTGTGGCCGTTTGCTGCCATAGGCTTGACCGCGGTCGGTGGCACATCCTATCTCCAAAGGTGGAAGCGGCGGGATGCCGTTCTGGCGCGGGACAATCGGAACAGCGGCATGGTCAACAAATTGAGCAGCAGCGGACTGCAGCGCCAGATCATCTTCTGGCTGCTTTTCCTTGTCGCCTTCATCGCCTTCCTGACGGTTTTCTCGACGATCCTGCTGCCGTTCATCGCCGGCATGGCGCTCGCCTATTTCCTCGATCCGGTCGCCGACCGGCTGGAAAGGCTGGGCTTGAACCGCCTGATGGCAACGGTCGTCATCCTGATCGGCTTCGTCGTCGTCTTCGCGCTGTCGCTTGTTCTTATCATTCCGATCGTCTTCACCCAGGCAGCGGACTTCATCCAGAAGATGCCGGGCTACATCTCCATGCTGCAGGAATTCCTGACCAGCCCGCATGCCTCGTGGCTGCCCGATTGGGTGGCCGGACAGATGGATACGATCAAACAGAACTCCGCCAAGCTGCTCGAACAGGGGGCGGGTTTCCTCGGCACGCTGTTCCAGCAATTGTGGAATTCGGGCATGGCGCTGCTCGACATCATCTCGCTGTTCGTGGTCACGCCGGTCGTCGCCTTCTATCTGTTGCTCGACTGGGACCGGATGGTCGACAAGGTCGATAGCTGGATCCCGCGCGATCACGTCGTCACCGTTCGCCAGATCGCCCGCGACATGAACCTGACGATTGCCGGCTTCGTGCGCGGGCAAGGGTCGCTTTGCCTCATTCTCGGCCTGTTCTACGGTATTGCCCTGTCGTTCGCCGGTCTCAATTTTGGTCTGCTGATCGGCCTGTTCGCCGGCATGATCAGCTTTGTTCCCTATGTCGGCTCGCTGGTTGGCCTCGTACTTGCCGTCGGCGTGGCGCTTGTCCAGTTCTGGCCGGACTATCTGCACATCGGCCTTATTGCCGCGATCTTCTTCCTCGGCCAGTTTCTCGAGGGCAACATCCTCCAGCCGCGGCTCGTCGGCAAAAGCGTCGGGTTGCATCCGGTCTGGCTGATGTTTGCGCTTCTGGCCTTCGGCGCACTTTTCGGTTTCGTCGGGCTGCTGGTGGCGGTGCCGTGTGCTGCCGCTATCGGTGTTCTTGTTCGTTTCGGCATAGGGCGGTACCTTGACAGCACGCTTTATCACGGTCACCGCCATATCCTGACCGTCGAGCCGGAACGCAAGACGCCCGAGTTGAAGCTTCCAGAGTAAACTGCGTATGGTTCAGAAGTTCGAACAGTTGCCGCTCGTTTTCGAGCACGAACCGCAGACGGGTCGTGATGATCTTCTCGTGTCCGAACGCCTGAAGGCGGCCGTTTCCATCATAGACAGCTGGCCGCGCTGGCCATCGCCCGTCGTCATTCTTGCCGGCCCCGTGGGCTCCGGCAAATCGCATCTTGCGGCGATCTGGCGCGAAAACAGCGCGGCGGTTGCCATTCATCCCGTCGATGGCGGCAGCGCCGCCGATGTCGCGGCTATCGGCCCCGTCCTGTTCGAGGATGCCGACCGGCAGGGGTTCGACGACCGGGCGTTGTTCCATGTGATCAACAGCGTGCGCGAAAATGGTACCAGCCTCTTGATTACCAGCAGGCTTTGGCCGATGTCCTGGCCGGTCGAGCTGCCCGACCTCCGGTCGCGGTTGAAGGCGGCGACGGTGGTCGAGATCGGCGAGCCGGACGACGAATTGCTGGCCCAGGTGCTGGTGAAGCTGCTCGCCGACCGCCAGCTTGCCGTCGATGACCGGCTGATCGGCTATATCGTGGCGCGAATGGAACGGTCGCTTGAATCGGCACAGACGGTCGTCGAGCGGCTTGATCATCTGGCGCTTGCACGCGGTACGCGCATCAACCGGGCGCTGGCATCTGAAGTGCTCGACACCCTTGGAAAGACAAGCGAATTCGATTGACTGTCACAGTCAGGTCGTCAAACTGCGCTAGCTGCATCGTGAAGAAAAAAGGGCGGATCCGGCCATGGACACTGTAACATCTGCGACAATCGCTAACGAGCCGGTGGCCGACACAATCGACCTGATGACCAGCCCGGAACGCTTCATCAACCGCGAATTTTCCTGGCTGCAGTTCAATCGCCGCGTTCTCGAGGAAACGCTCAACACCGCCCATCCGCTCCTGGAGCGCGTGCGCTTCCTGTCGATTTCGGCTGCCAACCTCGACGAATTCTTCATGGTCCGCGTTGCCGGCCTCGAAGGCCAGGTCCGTCAGGGCGTCATGGTGCGCAGCCCCGACGGCAAGACGCCGGCCGAGCAGCTGGAAGATATCCTCAAGGAAATCGACAACTTGCAGATGGAGCAACAGGCTTCGCTTGCCGTCCTGCAGCAATACCTCGCCAAGGAAGACATCCTCATCGTCCGTCCGGTGTCGCTGTCGGCACAGGATCGGGCCTGGCTCGCGACAGAGTTCGAGCAGGCGATCTTTCCGGTGCTGACGCCGCTGTCGATCGACCCCGCGCATCCGTTCCCGTTCATCCCGAACCTTGGTTTCACCATGGGCCTGCAACTCGCAAGCAAGCATGGGCGTGAGCCTATGACCGCGCTCCTGCGCCTGCCGGTGGCGCTCGACCGGTTTATCCGCCTGCCGGACGCCAAGTCGGTGATCCGCTACATCACGCTGGAAGATGCCGTCAGCCTGTTCATCGAACGGCTGTTCCCCGGTTACGAGGTCAAAGGCTCCGGCACGTTCCGCATCATCCGGGACAGCGATATCGAAGTCGAGGAAGAGGCCGAAGATCTCGTGCGCTTCTTCGAGACGGCGCTGAAGCGCCGCCGTCGCGGTTCGGTCATCCGTATCGAGATCGATTCGGAAATGCCGCTGGAACTGCGCCATTTCGTCGTCGGCGAACTCGCCGTTCCGGAAAACCGCGTCGCCGTGCTGCCCGGCCTTCTGGCGCTCAATACACTGTCCGAGATCACCAAGGCGCCGCGCGACGACCTGCGCTTCGAGCCGTACAATGCGCGATTTCCCGAACGCGTCCGCGAACATGCCGGAGACTGCCTCGCCGCCATCCGCGAAAAGGACATGGTCGTCCACCACCCCTACGAGAGCTTCGACGTGGTGGTCCAGTTCCTGCTCCAGGCTGCGCGCGATCCTGACGTTCTGGCGATAAAGCAGACGCTTTACCGCACCTCCAACGACAGTCCGATCGTGCGTGCATTGATCGACGCGGCTGAAGCCGGAAAGTCGGTGACGGCGCTGGTCGAACTCAAGGCGCGATTCGACGAAGAGGCCAATATCCGCTGGGCGCGCGACCTTGAACGCGCCGGCGTGCAGGTGGTGTTCGGCTTCATCGAACTGAAGACACATGCGAAGATGTCGATGGTGGTGCGCCGCGAGGAAGGCAAGCTCAGGACCTATTGCCACCTCGGCACCGGCAACTACCACCCGATCACCGCGAAGATCTACACCGACCTGTCCTTCTTCACCTGCAATCCGAAGATTGCCCATGACATGGCCAATATCTTCAACTTCATCACCGGTTACGGCGAGCCGGAGGCGGGCATGAAGCTGGCGATTTCGCCCCATACGCTGCGCCCGCGCATCCTCCAGCATATCGGAGAGGAAATCGCCCATGCCGAGGCGGGGCGCCCCGCGTCGATCTGGATGAAGATGAATTCGCTGGTCGATCCCGAAATCATCGATGCGCTCTACCGTGCCAGCCGTGCCGGGGTCCAGATAGACCTGGTGGTGCGCGGCATCTGCTGCCTGCGGCCACAGGTGGCGGGCCTGTCAGACAATATCCGCGTCAAATCGATCGTCGGCCGGTTCCTCGAACATTCGCGTATCTTCTGTTTCGGCAACGGCCATGGGCTTCCCTCCGAGCATGCGCTCGTCTATATCGGATCGGCGGACTTGATGCCGCGCAATCTGGACCGGCGGGTGGAGACCCTTGTGCCTCTCATCAACCGGACTGTGCATGAACAGGTACTGTCGCAGATCATGCTGGGCAATCTCATCGATAACCAGCAGAGCTACGAAATCCTTTCGGACGGAACGTCGCGGCGCATGGAAGTCGCCCGTGATTCGGAACCGTTCAACGCGCAGGTCTACTTCATGACCAATCCCAGCCTGTCCGGGCGGGGCGGGGCCTTGAAATCCAGCACTCCCCAAGTAATTGCCGGCTGGGACAGCGGCCGCAGAAGATAAAACTGGAATTGCATGGTAGAGTCTGAAGCCCAGGGGCGTTTGCCTGGAATTGCCCCGGTCTCCGTCGTGGATATCGGGTCCAACTCGATTCGCCTGGTGATCTATGAGGGGCTGAGCCGGTCGCCGGCCGTGCTTTTCAACGAAAAAGTCATGTGCGGTCTCGGCAAGGGGATCGACGCGACCGGACGCATGGATGCCGAGAGCGTCGAGCGGGCGCTGAAGGCGCTGCACCGGTTCAGGGCCTTGTCCACGCAGGCGCGTGCGTCCACAGTCTTCGTGCTGGCGACCGCTGCTGCGCGCGACGCATCGAACGGCCCGGATTTCATCCGCCGCGCTGAGATCATTCTCGGCCAGAAGGTGCGCGTGCTGACCGGCGAGGAGGAGGCCTATTTCTCCGCGCTCGGCATCGTCAGCGGCTACCACGATCCGGACGGCGTCGTCGGCGATCTGGGAGGCGGTTCGCTCGAACTCGTCGATGTGGCCGGCACCAGGATCGGCAAGGGCATTACCCTGCCGCTCGGCGGCATCCGCCTGTCGGAACATGCCGAAGGGTCGATCGTCAAGGCGCGTAGCCATGTCCGCCGCTATATGAAGGGCGCGCAGGTGCTGCAGAATGTTGCCGGCCGCACGTTCTACGCCGTCGGTGGCACCTGGCGGTCCATCGCCAAGCTGCATATGGAGACGCGCAACTATCCGCTGCATATGATGCAGGGGTATGAACTCTCCTTCGAGGAAGCCATGGCCTTCCTGCCGGAGGTCATCGAGCCGAAGGACCTGAAGGCGCCGGCCTATGCCAGCATCTCCAAGAGCCGCCGCGTTCTCCTGCCGTTCGGTGCGATCGCCATGCAGGAAGCCATCGCCCAGATGAAGCCGGCGCGGATCTCCTTTTCCGCACTTGGCGTGCGCGAGGGCTATTTGTACTCGCTTCTTTCGGAGACCGAGAAGAGACACGATCCGCTGCTGACGGCAGCACGCGAAATCGCCATCTTGCGTGCCCGCTCGCCCGAACATGCGCGCGAACTGGCCGACTGGAGCGGTAAGATGGTGCCGCATTTCGGCATCACCGAGACAGAGGAAGAGGGGCGTTACCGGCAGGCAGCCTGTCTGCTCGCCGATATCAGCTGGCGCGCGCATCCGGATTATCGTGGCCTGCAGGCGCTCAACATCATCGCCCACAGCACGTTTTCCGGTATCACTCATGCCGGCCGCGCCTATATCGCGCTTGCCAACTACTACCGTTTCGAAGGTCTGAACGACGACGGTGCCACCGAGCCGCTCGCGGCGATCGCCACCCCGCGCATGCTGGAACTCGCCAAGCTGCTCGGCGGTCTGCTCCGGGTCGTCTACCTGTTTTCGGCCTCGATGCCGGGCATCGTGCGCAATCTCGATATCCGCCCGTCAAAGGCGCCGGACGTCGATCTCGATTTCGTTGTGCCGTCGGCCTATTCGGAATTTACGGGTGAGCGCCTTGACGGACGATTGCAGCAACTCGCGAAATTGACGGGCAAGCGGATCGCGTTCCGGTTCGAATAGATTTGTTCGCAGACCGCTCTGGTTGCTTTGAGTGGTCCACCGTGAATAATTTGGCGTCTCGCTTCGTTGAAATTCGCGGAGCGGTATGTATGGTCCTGAATTTTCTTCCTGCAGATCCGGATATATTGGATATAGGCTTAATCAAGGTGTTGGGATGGCGATAATTTCTTATGGCGACCTCGGTGTCGGATCCGATATGCTCGCTCCCTTCGCCGAATACCTGACCCTGTTCGCCAGGGGATCCTGGTCCACGACCTCGGTGAAGCTCTACGACGATTCGAAGAATTATGTTCAGTTCACCGGCAGTAAACTGGCGGTGAAGACCGAGGCCGGCACCATCGTCGATATCACCGCCGGCACAGTGACCGGCATGAAGCTTGTTCTCGATGGCGTCACTGCGCTGTCGGTGACCGGTGCCAGCATGCCGGCGGCCAAGCTCGGCGACGCCATTTTCACCGGAAATGACGCGCAATTCCTGTCACTGCTCCTGGCGGGTGCCGATACCGTCAACGGGACTCGGTATGATGACGTGCTGCTCGGGCTTGACGGAAACGACGTACTGAGCGGCAAGGACGGCAACGATGTACTCGTTGGAGGCGCCGGCGCGGACAAGTTGATCGGCGGCAACGGTAACGACCTTGTAGCTTATGTTTTCGCGACGGCCGGGGTCAGGGCAAACCTTGCCGACGCCTCCGTCAATGTCGGCGATGCCAAGGGCGATACATTTTCCTCCATCGAAGGCATCATCGGCTCGGATTATGGTGACAGCCTTTATGGAAATGCGGCTTCGAACGTACTTTCCGGTGGCGCCGGCAGCGACCTGCTCGACGGCGGTAGCGGAGACGACGTGCTTATAGGCGGGAGCGGTGAAGACGTCATGGAGGGGGGCGCAGGGGCAGACCAGTTTCTCGGCGAAACGGGGCTTGATATTGTCTCCTATGCAGGATCGGCGAAGGGTGTCGTTGCCAACCTGGCCAAACCGTCGCTGAATTCCAACGATGCAAAGGGTGATACCTATTCCGGTGTCGAAGGGCTCATCGGTTCCAACTTTGTTGATACATTGACCGGCGACGGCAAAACGAATGTGATTTCTGGCGGTTTCGGTAATGATCGGATCGTCAGCGGCTCGGGTGATGATGTGCTGTCCGGTGACTTCGGTGCCGACGATCTCTATGGCGGCAGCGGAGCGGATACATTCAGCTTCAACGACCTCTGGGAATCAACTGTGGCTTCGGCCGGCCGCGACACGATCTTCGACTTTTCCGGTGCAGGCGGCGACCGGATCGACTTGAGTTCGATCGACGCGCGCTACGGCGTCGCGGGAAATCAGGCCTTCACCTTCATCGGCACCGCCGCCTTTCACGGCAAGACCGGTGAGTTGCGCTACGAGAAGAAAGCGTCCGACACCTATATCTACGCGGACGTGAACGGCGACAGGAAAGCCGACTTTTCCATCCATCTCGATGATGCGCTGACACTGTCCAAGGGCTATTTTATCCTTTAGCGCTTGGCACGTTCACCGCCTGAAAACAGGGCGCGCGATGCGCGGCCTCCCTGTTGCCCGTTGCACTCCTGTTTTGTGGCGGAAGAAACTGCCCGGATCAACTTTCGTCTCAGCCAAGACTAGCAAGTTGCGGTTGCAAGTTTTGCAGTTATAGTCCGGCGCGGCTGACTAATATTTTTGATTTCAGAGATTTGGATTGAGGGGATTTTTATGGCGACATTCACGTATGGCGGTGCTGGTGTCAGGGTTGACATGACGCTTCCGAACATTCCCGGCCTATTCGGCTATCCGCACTACATTGCGACCCGGACATCGCTCAAACTTCACGAGGGTTCCAGCTACACCCTCTTCGGTGGAACGGGCTTTACCTATACGACGGGGCAAGGTAACCGGCTTCTCGATATCAACAGCGGCACTCTCAATTCGATCAAGTCTGTCCACAGTGGCGTGACAGTGTTGGTGGCAACGGGGCTCAACGTCTCTGCGGCGAAGCTCGCGGATGCTGCGTTTGCTGGCCAGGAGGCAAAGTTCGCAGCGTTGCTTCTTGCCGGCAACGACACCATCAACGCGACGATATATGCCGACAAACTTCTCGGCCTTGCTGGCGACGATACGCTGGTCGGCGGCGCGGGCGCCGACCGCCTCGATGGGGGTACGGGCGTTGATACCGCCTCCTATGCCGGTGCGGCCAAAGGGGTGGTAGCCAAGCTCGCCAGCACGTCCGCAAACACCAACGACGCAAAGGGCGATGTCTATGTCTCCATCGAGAACCTCACCGGTTCCAGTCATGCCGACAAGCTGACCGGAAACAGCAGCGTCAACGTTCTCTCAGGCGGAGCGGGCGACGATATTTTAAACGCCGCGGGCGGCAATGACACGATCTACGGTGGCGCCGGCGCGGACGACCTCTATGGCGGCGCAGGTCTCGACAAATTTCAGTTCAAGGCGTTGAGCGAGTCGACCGTGGCGCTCGCAGGTCGCGATACGATCTTTGATTTCTCCGGGGCGGGTGGCGACAAGATCGATCTCTCTGCCATCGACGCGAACACAAAATCATCTGGCGACCAGGGCTTCAGCTTCATCGGCACCGCCGCTTTTAACGGCAAGGCCGGGGAGCTGCGCTACATAAAAGGCTCTTCCGATACCTACATCTACGGGGATGTGAACGGCGACGGGAAAGTCGATTTCGCGATCCACCTTGATGATGCCCTGACGCTGTCCAAGGGCTATTTCGTTCTCTAGCACGATATTTCTCTGACGCGAGCAATGCCGTCAGGTCAAACCGGCCTTCTGCGCGAAGGCCGGTCGCGGATGCTGCTGCCTGTGGCGCAAGCCTGTCTCTTTGAGGGCAACCGTGCCTGGCTGCCATGCCAATGCCGCTTTCTGCCGCCACGTATGGTGGGGCGATTCTGCAATCCTATCCACTTCGGCGATGCGGTGACGTAGGGCAGGGCTTTTCGTTTTCGCTTCCGTCCGCAATGCCGACAATCCAAAGGACGATAGATGGCTGCACTGACGGCGAACGAACAATTCATGCTCGAACTGATCAACAGGGCGCGCATGGATCCGACCGCGGAGGCAAAACGTCTCGGTATCGATCTCAATCAGGGGCTTGCAAGCGGCACGATCAGCGCCGCCACCAAGGCCCCGCTTGCGGCCAATGCTCTCCTGACGGACAGCGCGCTTGCCCACAGCCGCTGGATGCTGAACTCCGACACGTTCAGTCACACCGGCAACAACGGCTCGACGCCAACCGATCGCATGCTGGATGCCGGCTACACGCTGTCTGGCTCCTGGCGCACGGGCGAAAACATCTCGTTCACCGGCACGACCGGAACAATTGATCTGACCGCCTCGATCGCCAGCCAGCATGAGGGGCTGTTCCGCAGTGCGGGCCATCGCACCAATATCCTCGGTGCAGATTTCCGCGAGATCGGCATCGGCCAGGCAGCCGGCGTTTTCACGGAATCGGGCACGAACTACAACGCCTCGATGGTGACGCAGAATTTCGGCAAGACCGGCACGGCAGTCTTCCTGACGGGCGTCGTCTACAAAGACACCTCCGGGAATGATTTCTATTCGGTTGGCGAAGGTCAGGGCGGCTTGACCGCTACAGTCGGCAGCGCGGCGACGACAAGCCAGGCAGCCGGCGGATACCGGATTGCAACATCGGCCGGAACCCGCGATGTCAGCCTCGGCAGCGTCAAACTCAAGGCGACGATCCTGTCTGAAAATGCCAAGATCGATCTCGTCGACGGACATTCGGTCGAGAGTTCGGTTTCGCTGCAACTCGTTTCCGGTGCCACCTCGGCAAAGCTGCTGGGTCTGAATGCGCTGTCTCTGAAAGGTGCTGCAGGGGCCGAAGCGCTCTACGGCAATGCCGCCGGCAACGCCATCAGCGGCGGCAGTGGCAGCGATAGGCTCTATGGCCTGACCGGCAACGACCGGCTCTCCGGCGATGGCGGCAACGATGTGCTGACCGGCGGCACCGGCGCCGACCGGCTGACCGGCGGCGAGGGCACCGATACCGCCTCCTATGCCGGCGCCTCGAAGGGCGTGACTGCCAGCCTCGCTGATATCAGCCGCAACACCAATGATGCGAAAGGCGACATCTACGCCTCGGTCGAGGGCTTGACCGGATCAAGCCATGCCGACGGGCTCTATGGCAACGGTCTGGCAAATACCCTGTCCGGCGGATCGGGCAATGACATCCTGTCGAGCGGCACGGGCAACGATCGTCTCTACGGCGCCCTCGGCGCAGATGATCTGGTGGGCGGTTCGGGGGCTGATAGCTTCCTGTTCCGGGCGCTTTCCGATTCGACGCTGGCCGTCGCTGGACGCGATACGATCTTCGATTTTTCCGGTACCGGCGGCGACAGGATCGATCTTTCCGCCATCGATGCCAATAGCGCGACCTCCGGCAATCAGGCCTTCGACTATATCGGCTCGACCGCCTTTTCAGGTGAGGCGGGCGAGTTGCGTTCGGTCAAGGGCGCTTTCGAGACTTACGTCTACGGTGACGTCAATGGCGACAGGAAAGTTGATCTCGCCATTCATCTCGATGACGCGGTGACCTTGAGCAAGGGCTATTTCATCGTCTAGCCGGATGTGTGCAAAGACATCGAAAGCCCCGCAGCTGATGCTGCGGGGCTTCGTGTTCCGTGTCGATCAATCGTTTGGAACGATTACTTGGCGTTCAGGAGTTCGCTGGCTTCGAGGAGGACGAACTCGTTGTCGTCGGCCTTGTCGAGCGAACGGCCGGCCGAGAAGGGCAGGTTGTTGTCGTTGCCGACGATGATGTGGGTGTCATCGACGCGGTCGACATTCTCAATGGTGACGAAGGGCATGTCATAGAAGCCTTCGCCGCCGCCCTGGCGCTTCTTGTTGTCCGGATCGGCGATCTTGAGCAGGTCGATATAGCCGATCTTGCGCACGGCCTTGCCGGCGTTCTCGTCGGTCATCTCGATCTTGTAGACGCGCTTCACCTTGGAGCCGACGGCAAAGCAATCCGGCTTCGGTTCCTTCGGGTTGGCGCAGGCCTTGTCGACGGTGCCGGCGCCGTTGTCGCGCTCGATCACCAGTGCCGTCTTGTCGTCCAGCATGTTGAAATCGCCGATAGCCTCGCCGCCTTCAGCGAGCGGATAGAGCCAGCTGCGGCCCGTCCAGGCCTTCGAGGCAACGTCGAGCTCGATGATGCGCAGCGCCGGGCGGCCTTCTGCCTGTTCGACATGCTCGGCATCCGTCCAGAGCGGGCCTTCAAGCAGGCCGTAGAGCTTGGTTCCGTCCTTCGACAGGGCAAGACCTTCATAGCCACCGGAACGCTTGACGTTGAGCGCCGGCATTGCCTTCGACGGATCGGCCTGAACGGTCAGCGTCGGGTTGTCGGGCGACATCACAGGCTTTTCGTTGACGATGGTCGCGATGACGTCCGTCAGCTTACCTTCGAGGTCGAACTTCAGGATGTAGGGACCGAACTCTTCGCCGACCCAGAAACCGTCGGCGACCGGCTGGATCGATTCGACGTCGAAATCCGCACCCGTCAGGTAACGCTTGGCAGCACCTTCCATGACGATCGGGAAGGGCGCCTTCTTGTCGGGATCGGAAAGGAAGAGGGTCTTGACCGCTTCGATCTTGCCGGCATCCCAGTCGATCTTGATGTTATGCAGCATCAGCATCGTGTCGGAAGAGTTCATCTTCGAGCCGAAGCCGTTGTCCGACATGCTCCAGAAGGTACCGTCCGGCATGGTCTTGATACCGGAGAAACCCTGCATCGGCTGGCCATCGAAGGGCAGCGACAGGCCGGTGAGGCGCACGCCGTCCTTGCCGGGCACGGTGCCGAGCGCCTCGGTGCGCTTGCGATCCGCCGTCGAGAACTTGCCGGAGGTCTTCAGATAGTCTGCCGCATCGACAGGGGCGGCGATGATGGTGTTAGCCGGCAGCACGGCATGGGCCGCAAGCTTGGCCGGGAAGACGGTGTCTTCGGCCAGAGCGCCTGATGTCATCAGAAGGCTAAGTGCCACGGAAGCAAAAAGAGCGTTTTTCATCATGTCCCCATTTCAGCGGTTTGAGTGAGACGTTCCGCTTAGCAGGGCATTGATGTCGGTGAATTGACGCCTGGATGAACCTTTGGTGACGATGTGGTGTGGCTGTTTATTCGGCGGGAATACGCAGTTCGAAAGGGGCAAGAACCTCCGCTTTTACCTGTTCGGTCAGCGCCATGACGCCGAGGGTTTGACCGCGTCCCTTGACGGCATGCGTACCCAGGTCCTCGATGGCGATTGTGTCCGGCAGCTTGATGCGTTGGGCCAGTTCGCTTGAGATCAGCACCGATCTGTTGAGCGTCTTGCACAGCGATTCAAGCCGTGCGGTGGTGTTCACCGTGTCGCCGAAATAGGCGATCTTGTGATGGTCGACGCCGATTTCCGCCGTGATGATGAAGCCGCCATGAAGGGCTGCGCGCAGCCGCGGAACCTGGCCGAAATTCTTGCGCCATGTGTCCGCATTGGCTTCGATGTCGTCGAGGATATCGAAGATGCAGCGAATGCAGCGCGCGAACTTGACGCCTCTGTTGAGCGGCCAGGTGACGATCGCAGCATCGCCCACGTAGTCGTCGATCGCGCCCTTGTGACGCCGGACCGGCTCGGCGAAAGCGGCAAACAGGGCCTTGAGAAGTTCCTGAGCGCGCAGATCACCATGCTTTTCGGCAAACGATGTCGAATCGGCAAGGTCGATGAACAGGAAGACACGCTCCTCCTTCACCGGCCGGCGATAGCGACTGATCAGCATGCTTGTGAACACGTCGTGTCCGAGCAGATCTCGGACGCGGAGTATGAAGACGATCAGCGCGCAGACGGCAAGCGCATAGAGGAAGACGTGGAACGGCATGACGATGATCTCTGCCAGAGACCTCGGCTCAAGGAATTTAAGCCACGACAGAAGCAGGGCTGCCAGGGCGTAGCCGGCGCTCATGAGGATCTCATAGATCACCAGCGCCGAAACGATGAACGCAACTGTCGGAAGACGCTCTATCCGCCTGTAGAGCGGACGAAACAGGATCCGCCGTTCGAAGGCGATCATCGGCACGCCCATGAAGACTGCAAAGATCGCACCGATGATCACGGGCTCGCCGGGATAAGCGACAAGGGCATAGAGCACCCCGCTCAGCGCCATGCCGAGCGTGATCATCAACCAGTTCTCTGTCGGGGATATTTCTCTCATGAATCAGCTCCGTTCCCCCGGTGCATGCAGCCATTGTTCCGCTTGAACAAGTCGGGTCAAGCGATTTCGTGTAACCTTTTGTCGCGGTCACGCTCTGCCCGAAAGGTTTGCCCAGCGGCCGGGCGTCATGCCGCTCGCTTTCTTGAAGTGGCGGGTGAAGTGAGCCTGATCGGAAAAACCGGTCTCAAGCGCGATATCGACGAGGCTCCTGCCGCTGCCGATCATGGCGCGGGCGCGCTCGAGCCGGCGCATGATGAGATATCGGTGCGGGCTCGTTCCGAGGCTCGAGCGGAACTGCCGGGCAAGGGTGAACCGGTCGAGCCCGCTGACCTTTTCGAGGTCTTCCGAAGTCACCAGCCGGTCGGAATGCGCTTGCAGAAAGTCGCAAGCTCTGCGGATCGCGGCCTGGTCGTATTTCCTGTTCGGATGTCTGCCGCTATCCCCGTGCCGGACAAGGGCGTCCGCGATCCCGGTTAGAACGTCATCCAGGTGCAGATCGTCGATCGCCCCATCCAGATCCCGCATCGCTTCGGCAAGGCTCGCCGCAAAAGCGCGGTCGGCGATGACCGGCGATGGCACGAAGGGCAGGCCGCGCTGCTTTTCGCCGAGCGCACCGATCAGCATTTCCGGTGGCAGGTACATCATCCGGTAGCGCAGGCCTTCATCCGTTCCGGCCCCACCGTCATGAACTTCGTCGGGATGCAGCACGATGACGTTGCCGGGCTGGCTGTATCGCACCATGCCGCGATAGCGGAAGGCCTGCACGCCCTGGAGCGTCAGGCCGAGCGCATAGGTATCATGGCGGTGCGGTTCGAAGGCGTCGCCGTGAAAATGTGCCTCGATACGCTCGATGCCGGCGGAAACGGGGGCGACCTTGATGCTGTCCGTAACTGTTGATGTGCACGATCGTTCAAGATCGCCACTGCCGGCACAGGCTATGGAGCTTCCGGACGCTTCAAGCGCCCTGTTTCCAAGAGTGGAGTTGGCATTCATGTTCGATACCAAATTTGCAATCGTGCTGCGCGAGGACCTGGCCGTCTGGCAAAAGCTGAACGTCACCGCGTTCCTGACCAGCGGCATTGTTGCGGAAAAGCCCGCCATCATCGGGGAACCATACCGCGACGCGGCCGGCAACGTCTACAATCCGCTGAGCATCCAGCCGGTCATCGTCCTGTCCGCCGACGAAAAGACTATCGCAGCCATCCATCGCCGGGCGCTGGAGCGCGAGGTGAGGACCTCGCTCTATGTCGAAGAGATGTTTTCGACCGGCCATGACGCGGCCAACCGCGAGGTGTTCGGCCAGTTCGGTCCTGATAGTGCAAAGGTTGTCGGCATTGCACTTCATGCCGACAAGAAACTTACCGACAAGATCACCAAGGGCGCGAAGATGCACCCCTGATGGAATGCCTCAAAGCTCGACGGCCTCGATCTTGCGGTCGACGAAACGCAAGGCGACTTCGCCGTTGATCAGCTTCAGCGCGGTGTCGCCGAACAATTCGCGACGCCAGCCCTTCAGCGCGGCAACATCGGCCTTCGCGCCTTCCGAGGCGATACGCTCGAGATCCTCGCTATTGGCGATGATCTTGGCGGCGACGCCCTGCTTTTCCGCGATCAGCTTCAGCAGGACCTTGAGCATTTCGCTGGCAGCCGCAGCGCCTTCCGGCGACGGGCTCTGACGCGGCAGCTTCGGCATTTCGGACTTCGGCGTTTCCAGCGCCGCGTTGACGGCCTCGATGATCGCCGTGCCCGCGGCGGAGCGCTCCCAGCCCTTGGGAATGGTGCGCAGGCGCGACAGCGCTTCCATGTCCTTCGGCTGCTGCTGGGCGATCTCGTACAGACCGTCATCCTTGAGGATGCGGCCGCGCGGCACGTTGCGGTTGCGCGCCTCGCGCTCGCGCCAGGCGGCGACTTTCTGCAGCACGGCGAGTTCCTGCGGCTTTTTCAGCCGCATCTTCAGCCGCTGCCAGGCGTCGTCCGGATGGATGTCGTAGGTTTCCTTGGCCTCGAGGATCGCCATTTCCTCGGTAAGCCACAGCGAACGGCCTTCGCGTTCCAGCTCTTCCTTGAGGTGCAGATAGACCTCGCGCAGATGGGTGACGTCGGCCAGCGCATAGTCAAGCTGCTTGTCCGACAGCGGCCGGCGGCTCCAGTCGGTGAAGCGCGACGACTTGTCGATGTGAACGTTCTTGATGCGGCTGACCAACTGGTCATAAGAGACGCTGTCGCCGAAGCCGCAGACCATCGCCGCGACCTGCGTGTCGAAGATCGGATGCGGGATCAGCTTGCCCAGATTGTAGATGATTTCGATGTCCTGGCGGGCCGCATGGAACACCTTGATCACGTTGGTGTTCGCCATGAGCTCGAAGAACGGCGCAAGATCGATGTCCTTTGCCATGGGATCGACGATCACGGCCATATCCGGTCCAGCCATCTGGATCAGGCAGAGCTGCGGCCAGAAGGTGGTTTCGCGGAGAAATTCCGTATCAATTGTCAGATATTGCCCTTCGGCCAGCGTTTGGCAGGCGGCGGCAAGTTCGGCTGTTGTCTCGATCATCAAACTTCAATCACTATGGCGGAAATGCGGCGTTGAAACTCACCCGATGTATCCCTTCGCGCCATGTGTCACAATGGAAAAAGCTCAAACGATACGGAAATATGCTGACATTCCGGTCTTCTGGTGCTCGATGATATGGCAATGCAGCAGCCAGTCACCGGGATTGTCTGCAACGAGGCCAAGTTCCGCCTGCTCGGTCCGGCAGGAGCAGGATCGTATCCGTTGGCGGCGGCATAACCGTGCGCTTGTTGGAATTGAGGATGCGGAAGCTCAAGCCATGCAGATGGATGGGGTGCGCATGCGGCGTGCGGTTGCGCACCTGCAGCACATAGCTCCTGCCGAGCTTCAGCTCGGAAAGCGGCGCCACCGGATCGGGCGTGTCGCCGGGCCACGGCACCTTGTTGATTGCCCAGAAGGTATAGCCGATCGTGCCGCAGATGCTTGGGGCCGGCGCATGCTCGGCCGTTGCGGTAAAATCGAGAGGAATGCGCTCGGCGGTGGAAAGATCGGGCTCTGCAATCGGATTGGCGGCAAGCGGCTTGACGTCACGGACATCGCGCTTCAGCGAGGTGCCGGTCGCCCGCAGCGTCGCGATCGTCCAGGGATTGGAGCCTCGGAAATTGCCGAGCGTGATGACGGCGCCTTCAACATCCGGCATGCGCACGACAAGTTCGACGCGCTGGCCGGGGCCGAAATCCAGGCGCTCCAACCGGAAGGGCGTTTCGACCGGGTTGCCATCGAGCGCGACAACGACAGCGGGGCCGCCCTCTACCCCGAGCGTATAGATGCGCGTCACGTCGGTGGCGGCGATCCGGATGCGCACGAGGCCGCCGGACGGTGCATCATAGGCTGGTTCCTGTTGCCAGTTGGCTGTACGGATCGTGCCATAGGTCCCGCCACGGGCCGCGTCGCGGGGCTTGAAGGGCGCGATGAACGCGCCGCCTTCTCCCAGCCGCCAGTCGCGCAGATTGAGCACGATTTCGGCGTCGAAAACCGGATCGTCCGGATCCTCGACAACGATGACGCCGGTCAGCCCATGGCCCATTTGTGTCAGCGTGTTGCAATGCGGATGATACCAGAAGGTGCCGGCGTCCGGCGGCGTGAAGGCATAGTCGAAACCGTCGCCGGAGTAGACATAGCTTTGAGTCATCTCGGGGACGCCATCCATGGCGTTGACGATGCGCAGGCCGTGCCAGTGGACGGTCGTGGGCTCGTCGAGCGCGTTCATCAGGCGGGCGGCAAAGGGCTCGCCCTTCTTCATCCGCAGAACCGGCGGCATGCCTCTCGCGGCGACGTCGCTCGTTCCGTAAGTCATAACTTTCGGCGTGACGCCATCCGCAGCAAGCCGCGCGTCGATGAACTGAGCCTTGAGCAGGAGCGGCGAGGGGGCGGCGGTGCCGCTGCGGGCAGCCAAGCCTGCGCCGAGCGAGAACGAGGCGGCCGTGGCGGCCGATCCCTTCAGAAGCGTTCGGCGGCTGATGGTGGGCATGAAGCATGGTTCCGGCAATGGCGATGCTTCCGTTTAAACTTGACGCCCGCGTTCAGCAATTGGAAACCGACGGCCCGCATCGTTCAGACCTTCTTCTTGTCCTCGGGCGCTGCGGCCAGCTTGTTGAAGAAGGAAGAGGTGCGCAGAAGGTTGCGGAAGCGCATCGAGCGCGCGCCGGCCGGCACAGCACCGCGCGCCATCATGCGCTGCAGCGTGTAGAGCATGAAGGCGGCAAGGACCGCGGCCGTATAGATGAACAGCGCCTGCGGCCCGAAGATATCCAGCATGAAGGAGGCAAACAGCGGCCCGATGATGGCGCCGCACGACCAGAAGAACAGCATGCCGGCAGACACCAGCGCGTGCTGGCCCTCGGCGGCATGGTCGTTGGCATGGGCTGAGCAGAGCGAATACAGCGGCATGGCGAAGGCACCGAAGATGAAGATGCCGATGAAGTTCAGCCATTCGTCGCTGCCGGCGAAGAAGGCAAGGTAGAGCCCGGCCAGCAGCGAGCCGGCGGTGGCAAGGAGGATGATCAGCCGCCGGTCGAGCCGGTCGGAATAGAGCCCGAGCGGATACTGCAGCACGACGCCGCCGATGATGCCGACGCTCATGAAGGTGGCAATCGCTGTGATCGACAGCCCGATGCCCTCGGCATAGATCGGCCCGAGCGAACGAAAGGTCGAGTTGGTGAGACCAACGACGATACAGCCGATGGTGGCGAGCGGCGAGATGTTCCACAGCGCCTTGATATCGAACTTGATCGCCTCCGGCGCACCGGGGCTGGAACGGTCGGCAAAGGCGATCGGCACCAGCGACAGGGTCAGCGCCATGGAGACGATGGCGAAAAGCTGGAATCCCTCGATACCGACGGTCGGGATCAGGTATTGCGCCGCGGTGACCGAGCCAAGATCGACAAGGCGGTAAATCGATAGTGTACGGGCGCGATTGGAATTGGTCACACGGGCATTCAGCCAGCTTTCCACCGTTGCGAAAAGGCTCGCAAAACAGATGCCGGCGACCAGCCGCATCAGGAACCAGAACCACGGATCGATCAGCAGCACCATCGCGATCGAGGCGGCAGACGCGATCGCGGCCATTGCCGAAAACGTTCGGATATGTCCGATCGAACGCAGGATGCGCGTCACATAGATGCAGCCGATGGCAAAGCCGATATTGTAGCCGGTGCCGACAAGCCCGATCAGCGACGTCGAAAAACCCTCCTGAAGCGCGCGCAAGGAAATATAGGTCCCCTGCAGCCCGTTGCCACCGATCAGGATGCCTGCGGTGATGAGGAGGGGAATGAGCGGACGTATCTGCGACATGGAAGGGAAATTTCCGGATTGCGGCGGCGACTCGGAGAAAGATGTGGCCCGCAGTCCGTTTTAGCCGTGCAAGAGCGCGGGAAACAGGGCAGTTTTCGACTTTTTTCGTCGCTCTACACGGATTTTGGCTGGAAGTGCGACTTCAGTCTGGCTTGATCGCGTCGCGCCTTGGAACGTGCCGCGCATGGATGCACTATCGAACAGTCTTGTTCGAACGGCGATTGATCAGCAACAATCCGCTCAACGCAAATACGCTGAATGCAGCACCTGCCATAAATGTTGCCGCCGGACCAGCAATCTCCCAAAGTGCACCGGCGACGACGCTTGCCAGCAGCAGGGCCAGCCCCGTTACAAGATTGAACATACCAAAGGCCGTTCCTCTTAAATCCGCTGGTGCCGTATCTGCGACGAGGGCCGCAAGCAGGCCTTGACTGAAACCCATGTGAAGCCCCCACAGAACGACGCCAATGCCGATAACGGCAAGACTCGTTGCGAAGGCCAGGACGAGATTGGCGCAAATCAACAGCCCAAGCCCGACGGCGAGAAGCGCTACGCGATTCATCCTGTCGGACAATACGCCCACGGGATAGGACGACAAAGAATAGGCAAGGCTCATCACCACGAGGACAAGGGGCACCAGAAACAACGGCAGCTCAAACTGCTGCGCCCTCAAAAGGAGGAATGCTTCGCTGAAACGCGCGAGCGTGAACACGGCGGCAACCGTGACGACTTCCCAGTAGGGTCTTTCAAGGCGCGCGAGTTCACTGCGACGCAGGGGCAGTTTTGCTGGACGGCGGTGTTTGCTGGCCGCGGGTTCTTTCACGGCTATCACGAGCACGGCCACGGACAGGACGGCGGGAATGACCGCGATCCAGAAGACTGCCTGGAAGTCGTTTGCAAACAACCACATCAGGGCGATGGCCAGAAGAGGCCCGGTGAACGCCCCGATCGTGTCAAGCGACTGGCGCAGGCCAAAGCTTGCGCCGCGCATCTCGGGCGGTGCAATGTCGGCAACGAGAGCATCTCTAGGCGCGCCGCGGATGCCCTTGCCTATGCGATCGATGAAGCGAGCGGCAACAAGCCAGTCGAGCGTCGCCGCCAAAGGGAAGATCGGTTTGGTGAAGGCTGCCAATCCGTATCCAGCGACCGCGAGCAATTTGCGTTTGCCAAGCCAATCGCTCAGAGCGCCGGAGAACACTTTGACCACTGAGGCCGTGGCCTCCGCGATACCCTCGATGATGCCGACAGCAAGCGTCGAGGTGCCGAGAACGGTCACCATATAGACGGGCAGCAGCGCGTGGATCATCTCCGACGAGATATCCATCAGCATGCTGACGAAACCAAGCGCCCATATCCCGGCGGGAATTCTCGCGCGCCTCTGTTCTACAACATCCATATTTGTCCCCGGAGATTCTTGCGGATGCAATCGAGAGCATTCAGATGCGCAAATCAAGACGTATATCAACGCGTTGTCGCGGTAGTGGTACAGGCGGCCTCGCGGCATGGCTACGGAGCGGCTGAATAGCGAAAGACCATCCGGCAATAGCGATCAGTGGCGGCCACCGTGATGTAGGAGCCTATCGGGCTACCGCAGCCGTAGGCTGCTTTTTGCGTCGGTTGCCGTTTCGGATTTTCGAGCCAGCCCGCGCGCCGCGCCGTCATCGGCGAACACCCGCGATGCGGAGACGGTCGTGTTGCGGCCGCCGGTCTTGGCGTTCAACAGGGCCGCATCGGCGCGGGTGAGAAGTGTTGCGACCGGGCCGTTGGCCGGGGAGGTCGCCATGCCGATCGAAACGGAGACGGCGCCGAGGATGCGGCCACGGTGGGACAAGGGCGTCGTGCCGATCCGCGTCCGCAGTTGTTCGGCGAGCTCGAAGCCCGCTGTTTCGCTCATGTCGGGCAAAAGCACGGTGAACTCCTCGCCGCCGAAGCGATAGGCGGTTCCCGCCTCGGCGATGGTGTCGAGCATGATCTGCGCGACATATTGCATGACGACGTCACCGGCATCGTGGCCGAATTCATCATTGAAGCGCTTGAAATGGTCGATGTCGACCATCAGGCAGACGAGCGGTCTCGCGGCTTCGTCGCGCGCATGCCGGTTCAACGTCTCGTCCAGGCAACGCCGGTTGAGCAGGCCCGTCAGCGCATCGCGCACGGCAAGGCTGGTCAGCTTTTCGCGCAATTGAAGATTCGCGACGGCGAGGCCGATATTCTCGGCGATCAGTTCGAGATAGAGGCGGGAGGTCTCCACCGCCGGCTGTTGATTGGAGCGCTCTTCGAAATAGAGAAGCCCGATCGTATCGCCTTGGGCGGTCAGAGGCACGCAGAGACCGGTGGCCTCGCCGCTATCCAGATGCTGGCAGGCGATATCGCTCTGGCCGCGGTTGCTCAGATGCGGCCGCCCGCGGCGCAACCCCCAGCAGGCGCTGGAGGGGAAGGATGCTTGCGAATGCTCCGGATCGAGCCACGTTCCCATCGTGACCAGCGCTGACCGACTGTCGTTGAGGACATAGAGGTGCCCGGCCAGATTGGGGAAGATCTGCGGCGCAAAACGCGCAACGACGTCGGCCAGTTCGACCTGTGTCTGGCACGCCTGCAGCCGGTGCATCATCTGCAGGATCAGGTCCTTGGTCTGCTGGTCGGAGCGCCGCTCGGCATCCAGCCGGTCACGCTCGATGCCGTTTGCACGAAAGATGTGGATGGCTTCGTTCATCTCGCCGATTTCATCGCGCCGACGGTCGAGCGGAACCTCCACTTCATAATCCTGCTTTGCGAGCCGGGTGACGATGCCGGTCATGCGGGTGAGCGGCATGGCGACGCGGCGCTTGAGCACGAAATAGAGAACACCTAGGAAAAGGGCTGCCGTGATGGCGAGCATGGTCTTGGCAGCAAAACCGAACCAGTCGCTGCGGATGCGCGCATCGTTCAGGGCGGCGCCGGTACGGACCTCTGTCAACTCGCGAAAGCGTGCGACGGTTTCGAGCAGATCCGTCTGGAAGCGCTCGTGTTCCGGTCCAAACAGCATGACCTGCGCCGCCGCTTGGTCGCCCTTGCGATAGGCTTCAACGGCCGCAACCTCGATCTTGTCCAGGGCCTCGGCGTCGCGTTCGATTTCTTCGAGCGCGGCAAGTTCAGCCGGCGTTACCCCCAGCGACCGGACGTTCCTGATGGCGGCCTCGCGGCGACGCTCCTCGATCTCCTTGGCATGGAACGCCTCAAGATGGCGCTCCTCGCCCCGCATGACATAGAGGCGCGCTTCGTCGCTGCGCTCTTCTGCCCCGAGCGCCAGTTCCTCGGCAAGCGTGTCCAGCGTCAGGTGCTGCTCGACGGCGACGCGCTCCTGATTGGCGCTCTCCGTCGACAGGATGAAGGCGCCGCCCGAAAACACGGTCAGCGCGACCGTGACTGCATAGGCCCAGTTTGTGATCTCGTTAATACGCATAGGTCGACTCTATACACGCCGAATTGAAAGAGGGATATCTGCAGCCATTGCCTTGCGGCAGTATGCAATCTTGCATCCGGCGTCTCGCCTTGCGGACAACCGGTGGATCAGTCTCTCCACAGGCAATAGGACCGGCCTTGCGGCGGCGCAAGGGACACGACTGCAAATGATTGCTTGGACCACAGGCATTTGACAGGCGTGCCCCAAAGGTGGTGAAAGATCGCCGTGGAGCCATGGCAAGGTCCTTCCGGGACAGCCCCGGCCTTGACAAATCGGCCTCACCATGCGCTTTTCCGCCCGATTTTGACGCTGTCGCAGCGCGCTTTGGCGTGGCTGCGCGCCACCCTTGGTTCCAGGATAATATGATGCATCGTTACCGCAGCCACACTTGTGCCGCTCTTAGCAAATCCGATGTCGGCCAGACCGTCCGCCTGTCCGGCTGGGTCCACCGCGTTCGCGACCATGGCGGCCTGCTGTTCATCGACCTTCGCGATCACTACGGCATGACGCAGATCGTCGTCGATCCTGATTCTCCGGCGTTCAAGACGGCGGAAACCGTGCGCGGCGAGTGGGTCGTCCGCATCGACGGCACCGTCAAGGCGCGCTCGGACGAGACCGTCAACAAGCACATGGCGACCGGCGAGATCGAGCTTTATGCGCAGGAGATCGAAGTGCTCTCCGCTGCCAAGGAACTGCCGCTGCCGGTGTTCGGCGAGCCGGAATACCCCGAAGACGTGCGCCTGAAATACCGCTTCCTCGACCTGCGCCGCGAGACGCTGCACAGAAATATCGTCAAGCGCACCCAGATCATCGCCGACATGCGCCGCCGCATGAACGAGATCGGTTTCGCCGAATATTCGACGCCGATCCTGACTGCGTCGTCGCCGGAAGGCGCGCGTGACTTCCTCGTTCCTTCCCGCATCCATGAAGGCAAGTTCTTCGCCCTGCCGCAGGCGCCGCAGCAGTACAAGCAGCTTTTGATGGTTGCCGGCTTCGACCGCTATTTCCAGATCGCGCCGTGCTTCCGCGACGAAGACCCGCGCGCTGACCGCCTGCCGGGCGAGTTCTACCAGCTCGACCTCGAAATGAGCTTCGTCACCCAGGAAGACGTCTGGAACACGATGGAACCCGTCATGCGCGGCGTCTTCGAGCAGTTCGCCGAAGGCAAGCCGGTGACGCAGCAGTTCCGCCGCATTCCCTATGACACCGCGATCCGCACCTACGGCTCCGACAAGCCGGACCTGCGCAACCCGATCGAGATGCAGGCCGTCACCGAGCATTTCGCCGGTTCAGGCTTCAAGGTGTTCGCCAACATGATCGCCTCCAACCCGAAGGTCGAAGTCTGGGCGATCCCGGCCAAGACCGGCGGTTCGCGCGCTTTCTGCGACCGCATGAACGCCTGGGCACAGTCGACCGGCCAGCCGGGCCTCGGCTATATCTTCTGGCGCAAGGAAGAAGACGGCTCGACCGCCGGCTCCGGCCCGCTTGCCAAGAACATCGGCGACGAGCGCACCGAAGCGCTGCGTGTACAGCTCGGCCTTGAGGCCGGCGATGCCTGCTTCTTCGTGGCTGGCGATCCCGCAAAATTCTACAAGTTTGCAGGCGAAGCCCGCACCCGCGCCGGCGAGGAACTGAACCTCGTCGACCGCGAGCGGTTCGAGCTGTGCTGGATCATCGACTTCCCGTTCTATGAATGGCTGGAAGACGAAAAGAAGATCGATTTCGCCCACAACCCCTTCTCGATGCCGCAGGGCGGCCTGGAAGCCTTGAACACGCAGGACCCGCTGTCGCTCAAGGCCTACCAGTACGACCTCGTCTGCAACGGCTTCGAAATCGCCTCGGGCTCGATCCGTAACCAGCTGCCGGAAGTCATGGTCAAGGCCTTCGAGCTGACCGGCAAGTCGGCCGCGGAGGTCGAGGAGCAGTTCGGCGGCCTCTACCGCGCCTTCCAGTACGGTGCCCCGCCGCATGGCGGCATGGCGGCCGGCATCGACCGCGTCATCATGCTGCTCGTCGGCGCCAAGAACCTGCGCGAAGTCACGCTGTTCCCGATGAACCAGCAGGCGCAGGACCTCCTGATGGGCGCTCCGTCGCCGGCAACGCCCGCGCAACTTCGCGAACTGGCACTGCGCGTGATGCCGACGGCCCCGAAGAAGGACTGAGCGGAACCGATACTGAGGCAAAGCACCTCATCGTGAAACGGCGGCCTCGAGCCGCCGTTTTTCGTTTCGTGCCTTAGAATGCCGTCACCAAACCGTCACGAAAATTTCGCGTTGGGTTGAGCTTTGTTTAATCCTTGGAGGTGTTTAACCGGGCCAGTTTCAGTTTTGCCGGAGCCGGTTCTTGTCCTTGCTTTCTCATCTCAAAATTTCCCAGCGCGTGATGCTGCTCGCTGTCGTCGCGCTCGCCGGTATCCTAGCGATTTCGGCGATATTCCTTGTCCAGCGGAAGGTGGAGGCCGGCTATCGAGCCGCGGCCGACCAGCTGACGCAGAGGCAGGCCGACATCGCCGGAATGATGGCCGATTTCCGCGACACGCTGCTCTGGGAGCAGGATTTCCTGCTGAACAAGGACACAGCCTCGGTGGCGAAATTCGCTGCCTCGCACCAGGATGCCAAGGCGGCGGTGGACGCGTTGGGCACAACGGCCACTCCCGAGCGTCTGGCCGATCTCGACGCTGCAATAGCCGGTCTCGACGCCTATGCCGCTGCTTTCTCCGTGCTTGTGAAGCGCAACGAGGAGCTTGGCCTAGATGCGTCCAAGGGCCTGGAAGGTGCGATGCGCGAGGCGGTCCATTCGATCGAGAAACAGCTCGAAGCCGCCGAGGACGCAGAAATCCGCGCGAGCATGCTGATGATGCGCCGCCACGAGAAGGATTTCATCCTGCGCCGTGATGCCAAATACATCGAGAAACATGCGGAAGAATCAGCCTTGTTCACCGGGCTGGTGAAAAAGGCCTTCCGCCCCGGCGTGCAGCGCATGCGGGTGACGGAGGCGCTGGACGTCTACAAGAGTTCGTTCCGCTTCTATGCCGAGGCGAGCCTGAAGGAGGCCGAGGCGCGCAAGTCCGTTTCGACGGCCTACACGGCGATCGAACCGGTCATCGAGCGCGTTCTGGCCGGCTACAGCGCTGAGAAGTCCGCGACGATCGCGGAAAATCAGGGTGTCGCGCAGCGCAACATCGCCATCGTGGTCGGGTTGATCGGAGCCGCGATTGTCATCCTTCTCGCAGGCGTCTGGCTCATTGGCCGGTCGATCAGCCGTCCGGTCGTGACGATCACGTCGGCGATGCGGGTCCTTGCCGGCGGCAGGACGGAAATCGCCATTCCCGGCCTTGGCCGCCGCGACGAGTTCGGGGCCATGGCCGAGGCACTCGACGTTTTCCGTCAGTCCGCGCTTGCCAACAAGCGGCTGGAAGAAGAGGCAGAGGCGACGCGTGTGCGTGCTGAAAGCGAACGGTTGCGGATGCAGGAGGAAGCCGAAGCGAATGCCCGCGAACGCCTGATACAGGCGACAGGCGGCTTGGCCGCGGGCCTGCAGCGCCTGGCGGCGGGCGACCTGTCGTTCGAACTTTCTGATCCTTTCTCCCCGGATTTCGAGGCGTTGCGCCACGACCTCAACAAGACGCTGAAGCAGTTGGGCGAAGTGATGGGCGAGATTTCGCAATCGACCGGTTCCATCGACAGCGGCAGCCGGGAAATTAGCCAGAGCGCCGGCGATCTGGCGCAGCGCACCGAGCGGCAGGCGGCGTCCCTTGAGGAAACGGCAGCGGCGCTCGATGAGATCACCGCCAATGTCACCAGTTCCTCAAAACGGGCGCAGGAAGCCCGCGAGGTGGCGCTTGCTGCCAATGCGAGTGCAGCACAATCGGCCGTGCTTGTCGGTCAGGCCGTCAGTGCGATGGAGCGGATCGAGCATTCCTCCGGTCGCATCGCCAACATCATCGGCGTCATTGACGAGATCGCGTTCCAGACCAATCTTCTGGCACTCAACGCTGGCATCGAGGCGGCGCGGGCAGGTGATGCGGGCAGGGGATTTGCCGTGGTGGCGCATGAGGTCCGCGAACTTGCCCAGCGATCCGCCGCGGCGGCCAAGGAGATCAAGGCGCTGATCGACAGTTCGAGCCTGGAGGTCGAGGACGGCGTGCGGTTCGTGCGCGATACCGGCGCTGCCCTGACCGGCATCGGCAACCATGTCGAGGCGATCAACCGGCATATGGAGGCGATCGCCGTTTCGTCGCGCGAGCAGTCGGTGGGGCTTGCCGAGGTGAATGCCGCGGTCTGTTTGTCCGGTTTCCCGGTTCAGACTTTGCCAAACATCAGTCGTTGGCAGTGACCTTGACGCCAAGCACGCTCGGAACCGTGTTCGGTGCGCCCATGGCGGCGCCGATGATCATCGGGAAGGGAACAGGGTTGGCCGGCTCGGCACTGATGGTCAGGCTTTTCGGCGCGTCGAGATAGCTGTTGACGGCGGTCGAGACCTGGTTCTGCAGTTCCGGAACGTTGAGCTGCGCCATCATCAGCGGCACCATGCCCTTCAGCGACTGGGCCAGTTGATCGCCGGAAACGCCCTGCTGGCCACCGATATAGTCGAGGACGCGCTTGGTAATCGTCGCGTCATCGAAACGAATGGAGGCGTTGTTGAACGTCAGCTGCTGGACGAGGCCCATCATGGCAAGGCCCATGGCCTGGTTGGCTTCTTCCTTGTTCGGATTGGCTTCCTGCGCCTTCACTGCTTCCTGCATCGACTTCATGAATTCCAGCGTGTAGCCGGAAATATCGAAGGCAAGCGCGAGCCGGCCGACATTGGCAAAGTCGAAGGCGTATTCCTCCAGTGCGATGTTGCCGCTGGCAACTTCCCAGCTGCCCTTCATCGTCACTTCGCCGTCAAGCGTCGTCAGGCCGAGCTTTTCGATCGCGTCCTTGGCTTTGGCGTCCTCCACGCTGGAGAGATCAGCCTTGATGCCGGAGAGCGTCGCATCGAAATCGAAGCCGGCGTCGCTCTCCTGCTTTGCCACGTTGGCTTCCGATCCTTCCATCGCAAACACCTGCTTGCCCTTGACGATCACGTTGACCGGGCCGGTGCTGCCGGATTCGTAGAGAACCAGATCGTTGATCGTGCCGCCCGTCGGGTTGCCGGGGATGGTGAGCCCGGTCATCTCAATGTCCTTGGCCGTGAAGGCGACGTCGCCGTCCTTGGCATCCACGTCCGGCAGCGTCACGGTCTCGGCATAGTAGCCGCCGCCTTCGGTTTCCTCGACGCCTTCGAACGTCACTTCACCGACCTTGAAATCCTTGCCCGGGGCGGCGGTGGATTTGACGGTCACGCCACTGAGCGTCACGGTCGTGCCGTCGACGGCAACGTTTTCATAGGCGACCGATCCACCGCTCGTTGCATACGCGGCGTTCAGCTTGGTGACGAGATCCGCGCCGTCGAGCGCGAAGGCCGGACCGGAAAGGCCGATAAACGCGGCGCTCGCCAGCATCAGACGAAGGTTGCGGTTAGGCAGCATGAGGTGGTTCCTTTGTTGTAAAGGTTTAATTTGGAAGGCATTTCTAATACGGATTAAGGCCGAAATATATTCGAATTGCATCGCGGAGTCATGTTTCGTGCCCGCGTCCATTTTTGGGATGAAAAATGCTGCTCGACGGCCGCTTCGGGTTACTTCACGACGACGTTCATGGTGCCCTGCTTGTATTGGGTAAAGGTGCTGCCCTCGTATTTCTGCATGGTCATGCCAAAGGTGAAGCTGTCTTTGCCGCGATAGCCGGAAGTGGGTTTGAACAGCACGGCCATGCCCCATGCGGGTCTTCCGTCGCAGATGCGGGAAATGTTCTGGATCTTGTACTTTACCCATTGAAACCGAACGGTACCGTGCTCGGGCGCTCTGACGACCTTCATCTTCGGTTTAGCGATATTGTGGCAGTTCTCGGTGACGCCAGTCACGAAATTGACGGTGCTCTCCCGGTTGGCAGGAACGGCGATCTCTTGTGCATTGGCAGTCTGAAGCGAAAGAAGGACGAGGACGGCGGCGGCGAATTTCGGCAGGATGCGCATATATGTGCCTTTTGCTGGGAATCGATGAAATTGTTCCAACGAGCGGTTAGCACGGCTGCAACCATGTGTGGTAGGGAGCACCCAAGTTTTTCGCGAGACGCAGTTAATGCGGCGAAGCCGGTTCTCCACAGCGCAATGCCCTGCAATCCTTGCCGTTCAGGGCCTGTTGGGGTAGCAAGAAGCCATGGGACAAAGCCTTTTGCCGCCGTCGGGCGGAGACGATCACATTCTGCCTGTTGACCTCAAGGCGGCGCTGGAAGAGCGCTACCTTGCCTATGCGCTGTCGACTATCATGCATCGCGCTCTTCCGGACGTGCGCGACGGCCTGAAGCCGGTGCATCGCCGCATCGTTCACGCGATGAGCGAAATGGGTCTGCGCTCCAATTCGTCCTTCAAGAAATGCGCCCGTATCGTCGGTGACGTCATCGGTAAGTTCCATCCGCATGGCGACCAGTCGGTCTATGACGCGCTGGTGCGCTTGGCGCAGGATTTCTCCCAGCGTTATCCGATCGTCGACGGGCAGGGCAACTTCGGCAATATCGACGGCGACAGCGCCGCCGCCTATCGGTACACCGAAGCCCGCATGACCGATGTCGCAAGCCTTTTGCTCGAAGGCATCGACCAGGACGCGGTGGATTTCCGGCCGACCTATAACGAGGAAGACCAGGAGCCGGTCGTGCTTCCCGGCGCCTTCCCGAACCTTCTGGCCAACGGCGCCTCCGGCATCGCCGTCGGCATGGCAACATCCATCCCGCCGCACAACGCCCATGAGCTCTGCGACGCAGCCTTGCACCTGATCAAGAACCCGGATGCGACGATCGAAGACCTGATGTTCGATCCGAACAACCCCGAACGGGGCGGCATCGAAGGCCCGGACCTTCCGACCGGCGGCATCATCATCGACAGCCGCGACAGCATCATCGAGGCTTACAAGACCGGCCGCGGTGGTTTTCGCGTTCGTGCGAAGTGGGAGGTCGAGGATACCGGCCGTGGTGGCTACCAGATCGTCGTCACCGAAATTCCCTTCCAGGTGCAGAAGTCACGGCTGATCGAAAAGATCGCCGAGCTGCTGATAGCTCGCAAGTTGCCGCTCCTCGAAGATGTGCGCGACGAATCGGCGGAAGACGTGCGGCTCGTGCTGGTGCCGAAGAGCCGCTCGGTCGATCCGACAATTCTTATGGAATCGCTGTTCAAGCTGTCGGAGCTTGAAAACCGCATCCCGCTCAACATGAACGTGCTCTCCATGGGCCGCGTTCCCAAGGTGATGGCGCTGAATGAGGTCCTGCTCGAATGGCTGGACCATCGCCGTGAAGTCCTGCAACGCCGTTCGCGCTTCCGGCTGGCGGCGATCGACCGGCGCCTCGAAATTCTCGGCGGCTATCTCGTCGCCTATCTGAACCTCGATGAAGTCATCCGCATCATCCGCGAGGAGGATGAGCCCAAGCCCGCGTTGATGGAGCGCTTTACGCTCACCGACCTGCAGGCCGAATCGATCCTCAACATGCGCCTGCGCTCCCTGCGCAAGCTGGAAGAGTTCGAGATCCGCACCGAATTCGACGCCCTGTCGAAGGAGAAGGCCGAAATCGAGGCTTTGCTGGCATCAGACGAAAAGCAGTGGCAGACCGTCGCCTGGGAAATCGGCGAGGTGAAGAAGAAATTCGCCAAGGCCACCGAGATCGGCCGCCGCCGCACGCTGTTCTCCAATGCGCCGGAAGCCGATCTGGAAGCCATCCAGCAGGCGATGATCGAGAAGGAACCGATCACCGTCATCATCTCGGAAAAGGGCTGGATTCGCGCGCTGAAGGGCCATATCTCCGACGTCTCGACGTTGCAGTTCAAGGAAGGCGACGGGCTGAAGCTGTCGTTTACGGCCTCGACCACCGACCGCATCCTCGTCGTCACTACCGGCGGCAAGGCCTATACGCTGGGCGGCGACAAGCTGCCGGGCGGTCGCGGGCACGGCGAACCGCTGCGCATTATCGTCGATATGGAAAACGACCAGGACGTTCTGACCGCCTTCGTTCATGACCCCTCGCGCAAGCTCTTGGTGTCATCGGCTGCCGGCAACGGTTTCGTCGTGCCCGAGGCTGACATGGTCGCCAACACCCGCAAGGGCAAGCAGATCATGAACGTCTCGATGCCGGACGAGGCGAAACTCGTCATCCCGGTGAAAGGCGACCATGTCGCCATCGTCGGCGAAAACCGCAAGATGCTGGTCTTCCCGCTTGTTCAGATCCCCGAAATGGGCCGCGGCAAGGGCGTGCGCCTGCAGCGCTACAAGGACGGCGGCGTCTCCGACATCCGCTGCTTTGCCATCGTTGACGGCCTCACCTGGGCCGACAGCGCCGGCCGCAGTTTTACCAAGACCAAGGACGAGTTGATCGAATGGCTTGGCGACCGTGCCGGAGCGGGCAGGGTGGTGCCGAAGGGGTTCCCGAGGAGCGGGAAGTTTACGGGGTGATTGCGGTCTCTGAGTTGGGCAACAGCTAACCCAGTTTGGCCGAGACATCGCGAAGAAACCGGGCTGTGCCGTCTTCATCGATTTCACCCGCAGCAACGCCGAGCACGAATGCGATGATCGACGCCTGCTGAGCTTCGATCAGATATCCGTTGATCAACAGGAAGGTGAACGCGGCAAGAAAGCCCGTCCGTTTGTTGCCATCTGAAAACGGATGGTTGCGAACGATGCCATACAGGTAGGCGGCGGCAAGAACAAAGACTTCATTTTCGCCATAGGCGGCCTTGTGCAGTGGTCGCGCGAGGGCAGCCTCAAGCGCGTTTTCGTCTTTCAGACCCGGGAGGCCGCCATGTTCGGCCAATTGTTCCCGGTGCATGATCTCCACGGCTTCACGCGTCAACCATTTTGGTGATTTCATTTCGCGAGTTCACGAAGTGCAACTCGGTACTTTTCCATACCCGCGCGAGCGGCTCTTATCTGTTCGGCCAAATCCGCTTGCTGCACGACCAGTTGCATGCCGTTGTCGATCTCTTGGAGGCTGAGTTCATCCCCGGCCCTCAAACCCAAGCGGTCAAGAACCTCTTTCGGGATGATGACGCCTTCGGAATTGCCGATCTTTCGAATGGTGACGTTCATGGGAGAACTCCTAATGTTATAACAAGCGTTATAACATTAGGTAGACGGTTCTGCAATTCACTCTGTCAATGCAACGGCGAAACAACGACCGATGCTGAGCGTTGCCGCATCTGCCACACCGAATGCCCGACCAGCGCCAGGATCAGGATCGTGCCGCCGATCAGCGTCTGGATGGTCGGGATTTCCTTGAAGATGATCCAGATCCAGATCGGGGCGAGGATGGTTTCGAGCAGATAGAACATGCCGACTTCCGGCGCCGAGAGATAGCGCGGGCCAGTGGCGAGGCAGAAGAAGGCGAGCGGGATCATCACCAGGCCGCTGAACATGATCCAGCCGGGATGGGCGATAGCAAGGCCTTCGGACGGTGATAGCAGATAGCCGATAATGCCCGGGAAAATGGCGGTTGCGAGCGGCACCAATCCCATGTCCTTGCCGCTGGCGCGGCTGACGGTGATGGCCGAGGCGAGCAGCAGGGCCGAGCACACCGCCATGGCGTCGCCGAAGAAGTTACCGCTCTTCAACCCGTCCTGAACGATCAGCCCGACACCGAAGACCATGACCGCCATCGTGACCAGCGTGGCATTGGATGGGCGTTCTTTAAGGAAGATCCAGGAAAGCACGGCCGCAAACATCGAGGTGAAGGCGACGATGAAAACAACGTTGGCGGTTGCGGTATTGAAGACGGCCAAAAGGAAAGTGAAAGAACCGAAGCCGTAGAACAGGCCGGCGACAAGCCCCGCCTTGCCCGGCACCAGCGCGATCTTCCGGTCTAGAACCTTGTTCAGTACCACCCAGGCGATCAACGCGACGACGAAGGTGCAGAGGCTTCGGGCGGCAAGCAGAGACCAGACTTCGCCCTCGGAAGAGCGGATCAGCGGAATATCGAAGGAAAGGGCAAGTCCGCCCAGGCCGGTGATGAGAAGGCCGCGGCGATGATGGGCGGCATCGATGGTTTGGCTCAAGATTCAGTCCGATTCGGTAACAGCACTTTCGCCTGTATACCGTTCCCATCCGCGGGCCATAAGGTGCTCCTGCGGCAGAAACTTTGTTTTATAGTCCATCTTGCGCGAACCCTTGACCCAGTAGCCGAGATAGACGTGCGGCAGGCCGCGGTCCTTGGCCTTGCGGATATGGTCGAGGATCATGAAGGTGCCGAGCGAGCGGGCCGAGAGTTCCGGGTTGAAATAGGAATAGACCATCGACAGGCCGTCGCCCATCTTGTCGGTGAGGGCGGCTGCGATCAGCGGACCCTTGGCCTTGCCGATCCCGTCGCCTTCGACCTTCAGCCGGTATTCGATGATCCTTGTGTTGACGTGGGTGTCCTCGACCATCATCGCATAGTCGAGCACCGACATGTCCGACATGCCGCCTTTCTGGTGGCGGTGGTCTAGGTAGCGGCGGAACAGGCTGTACTGTTCGCTGGACGGTTCGGCCGGATACTCCGCGGAGACGACATCGCTGTTGAGCGCAAGAATCCGGCGCATGGAGCGGGTGGGGGAAAATTCGCCGGCGATGATGCGCACGGAAATACAGGCCCGGCAGGTTTCGCAAGCCGGCCGGTAGGCGATGTTCTGCGACCGGCGAAAGCCGCCCTGGGTCAGGAGATCGTTGAGTTCGGGAGCTCGCTCGCCCACCATATGGGTGAACACCTTCCGCTCCATTTCCTGCGGCAGATACGGGCAGGTTGCCGGTGCGGTCAGGTAGAATTGTGGAGACGGTGCAGTTTGCGTGTTCATATGCTGCGGGGGTCGCTCTTCGTAGCCGCGTCGAAAACATTAGCATGGCGCAAGATTGAAAAAGGTCAATCGCGACTTTTTGAGCAGTCGCGTCGCCATACGATAAATCTCGTGTTTTCGGCTGGTTTGCGGCGTTGCCGGACAGGTGGCGCTGTCGCCACCTGTCAATACAGGGATCAGTAGATGTCGCGGCGCACAGTCACCGTGCCGATCAGGAGATCATGCAGCAGGCGACCGCGATCGGTAAACAGGCCGATCAGGAGAACCAGCGGCGTCAAGAGCGCATTGGCGATCCAGAAAATCACCAGATGGACGATGGCAGTCAGGAAATCCATCGGACGGCCGTCGGTGCGGGCAATGGCCAGGCCCATCATGTTCATGCCGGGCGAGGCCTGTTTCGGGCCGCCGACCGTCAGGCCGAAATAGAGCATGGCGAGGCCGGCAAAGAGCACGGGGTAGAGGAAGAAACCGAGGCCGAGCGTCAGGATGCCGAGAAAGAACACCACCACTGCTGCGGGAATCCACAGGAGGGCGACGATCGCATAGTCGATCACGAAAGCGATGACGCGGCGGCTCAAGACGCCCTGATAGGCCCGCCAGTCATTGCTGGGGATTCTTAAGTTTTCATCCTGCACGCTCATTGCCGTTCTCCATAGTCAACAGGCAGGGATATGGGCATTAACGCGCAAAAATGCAAATGGAGCACGAAAATAACGGTAGCAGTCGATGTTTCAGGCCGCCCGGACTGCGGTGACGTGCAGCCACTCCGTCTTTTCGCCGTCATAACCTCCGCCACTACCCTCGTCGATTTGCACGCTCATCCAGCCGAGGGGCGCGTATTGCGACAACAGCCAATCGCGGGATGGATAATTGTAGTAGCGCTGGAACCGGTCTCGACCTTCAGCCTCGCCTGCCTTGAAGCTGGCATAGAAGATGCCGCCGGCCTTGAGGGCGCGGTGGATGCGCGCCAGCACCGCGGAAAGTTCGCACCTTGGGATGTGCAACAGGCAGGCATTGGCCCAGACGGCATCATAGATGCCACTCGCGTTCAATTGATCGAACGGAAGCACGGCGACGGGCCCCCCCAGCAACTTTTCCGCTTGCCGGGCCATTTCCGGTGAACCATCGGTTGGCGTAACGTCGAAACCGCGCGCCAGCATCATCCGGCTGTCGTGCCCGCCGCCACACCCCAGTTCGAGAATTTTCGCGCCCGCCGGCAATGTCGCAATGAAGAGATCGAGGCGTTCGTTCTTTGCTGGGAGCGGTCGCGCGGAATAGGCTTCCGCCTCCCTTGTGTAGAACCTTAGCGTTTCAGCGTCGAAACTGTGCACCGTTATCCTTTCGACCGGCAAGCCGGATAGTGTTACGAGCGCTTTGCCAAAATCCGCGCCACGTCCATGGCGAAATAGCTGAGGATGCCGTCGCAGCCGGCGCGTTTGAAAGCGAGCAGCGTCTCCAGCATGACACGCTCGCCGTCGATCCAACCGTTGGCGGCGGCGGCCTTGATCTGCGAATATTCGCCGGAGACCTGATAGGCGAAGACAGGCAGGCCGAAACTCTCCTTCATGCGCCAGCAGATATCCAGATAGGGCAGGCCGGGCTTGACCATCAGCATGTCGGCACCTTCCTCGACGTCGAGGGCGGCGTCGCGCATCGCCTCGGTGCCGTTGGCGGGGTCGATATAGTAGGTCTTCTTGTCGCCCTTGAGCAGTCCGCCGGTGCCGATCGCCTCGCGGTAGGGGCCGTAGAAGGCGGAGGCGAATTTGGTGGCGTAGGCCATGATGCCGACGTTCTGGTGGCCGGCCGCGTCCAGCGCCTGGCGGATGGCGCCGATGCGGCCATCCATCATGTCGGAGGGCGCGATGATATCGGCACCGGCCTCGGCCTGCATGACGGCGGCCTTGGCAATCTGCGCCACCGTCTCGTCGTTGACGATCTCGCCGTCGCGCAGGATGCCGTCATGGCCGTGGCTGGTGAAGGGGTCGAGCGCCACGTCGGTAATGACGCCAATATTGGGCACGGCTTGTCTGATGGCGCGCGTCGTCTCGTTGATCAGGTTGTTGGCGGCAAGGCTGTTGGAGCCGGTCTCGTCGCGAAGCGACATATCGATATTCGGGAAGGTGGCAAGCGCCGGGATGCCAAGGTCTGCCGCTTCCTTTGCGGCTTCCACGGCCTTGTCGATGCTCATGCGGTTGACGCCGGGCATGGCATCGATCGGCTCGACGATGCCGGAGCCGGGAATGACGAAGATCGGCCAGATCAGGTCATCGACCGTCAGCCGATTTTCCTGCACCATCCGGCGCGTCCAGTCGGCCTTGCGGTTGCGACGCATGCGCCGGTGGCCGGTGATGAGGTCAACGGGATTGGTCTTGTCGGTCATGTCGGGCGTCTTTCGGTTCGTAGGCGTGGTTGCGGTTTATCATGCGGGAGGGGCAAAGGAAAATACCGCAGGGTGCGACCTTTATTCCTTGCTGCAGGGGAGCAGCGCCCCCCGACATAGCCTCAGCGCAGTGATTATTCGGACATGTTGCCCCGGGCATAGAAGGACCGCGCGTCGTGAAAAAACGCCTTTCTCGAAGCGGGCGCGGTGTAGAACATATGTCCGCCGCGGTAGAGCTTCATCGTGACGCGCCCTGAAACAAGATCGGGCGGCAGGTGATCGACGACGTACCGGCTAAAACCATAGGGCGTGAGTGCGTCACTGTAGCCGTGAGTGGCCAACACGCTGAGTTGCGGGATTACCGACAGGAGATCCCTGAGATCGCCCGTGGCGGAAGCCGCAACCCGACCCGGCCCGCGGCTCCCGTTCCATTCCCAACGGCGGTTTGCATCTCCGTTCAACAGGACATAGGTCATCTCGGTTCTGAAGCGGAGCTCGTCACGTGCATAGGTCGTGAAGGCCGGCGCGTAGGCCCGCGTATAGCCGTCAAGGATCGGATCATCATTGCGTTCGGTCGCCGCTTGAGGATAGGCGTCGGCAACCGAGTATGCCGCGTCATAGGGGCTCACCACCCTGTCTTCCCCGGCCGAGTGTTTGGCGTAGACATCACTCAGAAAACCGCGTGTTCGCCTGACAGTATCGACGGGAATGCCCGTTAGTTTTGCGATGCGCTCGTAAAATGCATCCGCAGCAGCGCCCGTTTCGGCCGGGCCGGCCAGCGAAACCAGGTAGTCTTCTCCAGCGAACTGCTCTGCCGCTTTCAGGAGGCCCGGGTCGAAGGCGTTCTTGCGCTCCATTTCGGCGGCCGCGAGCGAGGGTAACTGCAGCGCAGCCGCCAACGGATCGTCATCAGGCCCCCAGAGAAAGCGGCCTTCGATGAGCGGCGAAACCATGACAATGCCCGACACGAGGATTCCCTGCGTGTCTTTCAATGCCGATGCGACCTTGGCGGCCCGAAACCCCCCATAGCTTTCGCCAAGCAGATATTTTGGCGACGATAAGCGGCCGCCTTTCTGTATGTAGAGCGCAATGACCTTGGCTATGCTCTCCGCATCCTGGGAAACACTGTAGAATTGTCCGGCACCCTCTTCGTCAGCGGCGCGGCTCCAGCCGGTACCGACGGGATCGATCAGTACGAGATCCGTGAAGGCAAGCCAGCTTTCAGGATTATCCTTGAGCGACGGGCGTGTCCCGTCGACCTGATCGTCTCCGAACGTCAGTATTTTCGGACCGACAAGACCGAGATGGAGATAGGCGGACGCGGCTCCTGGCCCTCCGTTGAAGACGAAAGTGACAGGACGATCGACTGGCTGATCCTTGGCGACATAGGCTGTGTAGAAAATCTTGGCCGAGCGGTCGCCGTTTCGCCCAAAGATGTCGAATGTGCCCGCCGTGGCAAAATATGACAGCGTGCCGGTATCGAGCACAATGCTATGCTGCGTTGTCGCATCCGCTGGGATGAGGGTGAATATTCCCGTTGGGTTGCGTGCTTCCGACCGGTTTTCGCCGCGTTCCTGTGCCTGTGCAGAAGCACACGCAAGCGTGAGGAAGAGCACGAATATTCGGGCGAGATGACAGGGCTGCACGACAAACTCCCGAAAACACCGGCAGAGTGTAGTGCGCTTGCTGCCACTGCGGGAAGTCAACTCATTTTGATCGGCCTGGCCGACAAATCGCGTTAGGCGTTGGTCGCGCCATGGGAATGGCCGGTCCCCTGGCGGTGCCCTGGCGGGTGGCGGCGTCGTTTCCCGCCGCCCTCGATCCCGTGTATCCGTGCGCAACGCTCGGTAAGATTGTCTTGTATGTGGTCTGCAATTAGCGCATGCTTTGCACTTCGGCAGCATTTTATGCGGGCGCTGCCGCTTGAGGGCCGTCATACCCTAGCCTCAACGAAGGAGGACACCTTGTCTTCCACCATCCAGCAAGATTTTATCGATTCCATACAACTGAGATCCATCGACCGGGTCCGCCACTGTGGCGAGGACTTGAAGCCGTCCGCTACGAGCCTGATCGAGCGCTCCGAGATCGTCTGTTTTCTCTACAACCGGTTCAGACTGTCCGTCAGAATTAGGAATCCCCATGCGCCTGCCATGGAAAACGGTTCTGGTCTCCCGTTCTCCGATATGAACGCGCCGTGCGTTTCCAGGGCAGGAATTGCGATCTACAGCTGGAAAAACGGATCAGTTGCACTCCATCAGGTCGCAAAACATTCTGTGATGGAGGTGGCGGGTCCCGAAAATGCTTAAATCCAGTTTTCCCCCCGCGCCGGTGATGGCGCTGTTCCTGATCAAGTCGTCGCCGATCCTTTCGCTGATCTTCGTCGCCTACTTCACGATACGGTAGCCGTGTGTATCTCATTCAGAATGAAAGCGTACAATGACACTGTCATTTCCAAATAATGCCCGCAGTTATGACGAAACCCAGATGCGCGTCCGCTTTACCGGCTACGACGGCATGTTCGAAATCAAATGTTTCGTGACGGCCGACGTTCTCGCCAAGGGAGTTGCTGTCAGGGCGGCGGCTGAACGGGATTATCTCGACGCTTTCGACAAGATGCGCCCAAGAATCCTGGATGTGGCCAAGCGGGTCTATAATGCAAGGCGGCAGGCAATGGTTCTGCTGGACCTGTCGAACTTCAGATAATCCCGGTCAACGACGTGCGGTCACTTGCCGTCAGCCTTCTCCGGAAACCTCCGTCTGGCAAAGCGAGCGCGCGCCACGTATCGTGCGCGCCATGGCTCCTGATTCTGTAAAAGTTCCGAAACTGTCGCTGACGGAGACGATCTTCGGGTTGTTGCTGCGGCTGGTTTCCGTCTCGTGTTTCTGGTTCGGGCTCAATTACTGGGCGCTGCTGATCGGCTTCTCTTTCGAGGGGAGCGGGCGGTTCGATCTGTTGCCGGTGCCCTGGCGGGTGGCGGCGACGGCGCTTGCGGTGGTCTATCCGGTGGCCGCACTCGGCCTGTGGCTTCTGGTCTCCTGGGGGCCGGTGCTCTGGGTGGTCGCGGCAGCGGCGGAGATCACCATGTTCGGCTTCTATCCGGAGATTTTCGGACGCAAACCGATGCTCCTGATCATGCATGGCGTGGTCGCCGCAACCTTCGTGCTTTTCCGCCTCACCATCCTCTATCAGCGGGCCAAGCAGGCCAAGGCTGCAAGAATTGATTTACCCTGAGACAAGGGTCGTGAATGGTAAGGCGCTGTTAAGGCTGTAGTTTAAGTCGAATTTTATACGTATTCGATAATGTCTGTCTCAAGGCGGGAAGAGAAACATACACCGCCAAACAAAACAGTGAGGCAGTCATCATGAACACTAAAATGAAACCGCAGGCCGTTGCCGTCAAAGATCCCCACGAAGATGCGATCCGTTCGCTCTACATGGAATCCCTCCACCTCGTCGAACGTCTCCACCGCCGTCTGCTCGACGTCATCAAGGACGAATTCGACCGTTCGGGCCGCTCCGACGTCAACGCCGTCCAGGCGCTTCTCCTCTTCAACATCGGCAATTCGGAACTGACGGCCGGCGAACTGCGCTCGCGCGGTTACTACCTCGGCTCCAACGTATCCTACAATGTTAAAAAGCTGGTTGACCTCGGCTTCATCAACCACCAGCGCTCGCGCATCGACCGCCGCTCCGTCCGCATCAGCCTGACGGAAGACGGCCAGGAGATCGCCGAGACGGTCGCCAAGCTCTATGAGCGCCATATCGGCTCGATCCAGAAGGTCGGCGGCATCGGCACCGACGAGTTCGGCCAGATGAACAAGCTCCTGCAGCGCCTCGACCGCTTCTGGAACGACACGATGCTCTACAAGCTCTAAGCCCGACAACGCGCGGGATAGATCGTGATGGATTGCTGACGGGTGCGTGAGGAGCGCACCCGTTCGCGCGTTTGGATGCTACATCGGTTTGCGCGAAAGTGCCGCAACTATCTTACACGCAGTTCATCACCCGCATTGACGTATTGCTGGTCCGTCAATCCGGAACCTTCATGTTGCCAGATGAATTCGCCGCGATCGTCGCTATCATCCTCGGTTTTCAGCGCCTGCACCGCCACCTGAGTATTGGTCTCGATGATATCCTCGTGGACGTTTTTAGACTCGTTGTTGTTGATCCGCTGGAAGATGCGGACCGTCGCGGTATCGCCCTCGTTTTTGACGTAGATTGTAAAAGCCATGTTTCTCTCCTCTGGTTGGAAGCGGTGGAAGCATGCACGTAACGGCGACATCAGCCGTCCGGCGGTGTCTCGATCGGAATCGGCGGCGAGACCGCGACGACGCGGGCCTGGGCCTCGACCATGGTATTCAGCCCGGCCGGTGTGACCTCGAACGCCGGTTCTGCGCCGCCGGCCTGCGAAAACAGCCAGTTGAAGTCGAAGCCCGAGCCGAATTTTGCATGGGGCGAATGGAGCAGCGACACATCCGCCCAGAATTCGCCGGCGCCGGTTTCGCTTTCCGCCTTGATGTCGAGGAAGAAGCCGGGGCTGTCGACGGCAAGGAGACCGAGATCGTTGGGCACCTTCGCAGGCGGGGATGCAATCATTCCCGTTTCGCCGTTCGAAAACAAAAGGAGCGGCCGGTAGGAAAGTTTGCCCGGCGTCGCCGCTCTTTCGATGAAGAGTTCGACGGTCGTCACGAATGTGTCCTTGGGCGCCGGTTTCAAATTGATGACGATGTCATGGCGGTCCTGATCGTTTTCCGAGAAACGGAGACCGATCGTCATGTGCTTGAATGTCTTCAGATGCGCCGGAGGGCCGGCGAACCGGAAGAAGAGGCGTGCGGAGGCGGTGCCATTGCCGGCCTTGAAGCCGGTGGAGACGAGGTCGAAATAGGCCCTGCGATATGTCTCGGGGGTGGACCCGCCGGTTCCGCACAGGATCGCCGCCGGGGTTTCGAATTCGACGATACGGGCGCAATCCTCCGGCCCCTGCAGTCCTGTCAGTTCTGCCGAGGCCGTGCCTACAAGCAGTGCCGAGCGGCGGTAGTCCTCGACTGGCCGGCCAGGCTCTTTCAGATAGCCGGTGGTCAGCACCGCAAGATGCCGTTGCACATGGAGCGGGAAAGGTTTCAGGAAAGTCGATGGAGCAAGCCAGTATTTTTCGCCGACGCCGCTGCGGTCGAATGTCAGCACCGGCGATTTTCCATCCAGACGGGCAACAAGGTCTCTTGCCGGGACTTGATGCAGCACCGGCGCTGTAGCCCCATAGGCCGGAGAGTGCAGCGTGTCGAAATTGCGGCCGGTGCGCGTCCAGGCAAGGAAGGTCGGCGCGCTCGCCATGGTCGGGCGCGCAACGGCACCCGGTGACTTGAGGGTAACGGTTACGGGCAATGCCTGCTTCGGTGGTTTGCCGTCTTCCGCTGGCACGTTGTTTTTGGGCGGACCCCATTCGAAACTGCAGGCAAGCAGCGGTGCATTGTTTCGGCCAAGCGCAACGGCACCCTGATTTTCGTTCGGCAAAACGAACATCGAGAGCGAGTAGCGGCCAGGCGCGACCGGCAGGTGCAGGAGGGTCAGGCGGTTTGCGAATGACCGGCTCCAGCGGGCAAGCGCAACGGTCTCGACTGTGCCTGCAATCCCGTCGATTGCGGCTTTCACGGCCTTGACGACAAAGCCGTCGCCGTCGGCTTCAAGCGTCAGCAAAGGCGCCTCGGTGCCGCCGGCGACATAGCTCAACAGGGTACCCGCGGCGAGATCGGCATCGCTGCCGATCCACCAGCATCGCTCCGCGTCGAGCGCCGACGGATCGGAGCCGGGTTGTTTCACCGTCCAGTTCGGGTCGACATAGCGTCGCATCGACACGCCGAGAAAATGTTCCTCGAGGTTGCGCCGGGTTTCACTCATCGCAATTGGCGAAAGGGAAAGCATCGAATTGGGGAAGGCCGGTGCTGGCGCGTTGACGGCGTCGAAGGTGAGCCCGATCGGACCCTCTGCGCTCAGCGCCATGCCAAGGGCAGCCTGTTCGTCCATGGCGCGATAGTCGAGGCGGGGATCGGGGCCGATTTCCTTGCGGGAATCGAGGATTTCGACCGTGTTGTCGCCGTTTGCGGCGAATCCGTGACCGAAACCGGTCTTGATCTCGGCGGCAATCCGGTCGGCGAGGCCACTGCGCGAAAATGGCGGTTCCTGCAGGACGGCGAGCACCGGCGGTGCACTCGGCATCTCGCCATCGTCGCGGGGCGCGGTCGTCAATGGGATAAGCGCGCGCTGTTGCGGCCGGGTAAGCAGCATGCGGGAAAGGTCCGCGAGCATGGCGACGCGCAGCGTCCAGGCCTGCGCCAGGGTCTTTCGCTGTTCTCTGTCAGCGATCCAGGCCTTGACTTCGCGGTCGGTGACACGCGTCAGAGCGCCGGCATAGCGGGGGCGGAGGGTGAAGCGGTGGCGGAAATAGGTTGCGGAGGGTGAGTCCCAGACATGCTGTTCCAGCACTGTTTTCGCCGGGAGAGGCAGGAGCCGCTGCGTCACGGTCTGGGAATCGATGTTGGGGCGATCGAAAAAGGCTTCCTCTTCGAAGCGGGCGAGAGGGCCTACCTTGTCGGTCTTTTCCGCCGCGCTCTTCTCGGTTTCCTTTTCCTTCACGGGAAGTGCGGCATGGACGGCATCCGCGGGAAAGGTATCGGGCAGAACAGCCGGGTCGCGGAAGTTGAAGGGATTGATGTGATTGTAGATCGGCCGGCCGCTCGGGCGCCAGCGCTGGCTGGTCACGTCGATCTCGCTCAAAAGCCGCCATTGGCGCGTGCGCCTGCGGTTCTCCTCCGGGTCTTTATCCGGCAATCTGTCCCTCGTTTCCAGATCGTAGCGCCGCGAGCGCTCGATCGGGCGCACCATCACCATGTCGGCGGCAAGCTGGATGGCAGGCTTTTCCGCTTCCGGCGTGCCCTTTGCAATGTCGATGGCCTGCATGCCGTCCAGCATCGTCTCGATGCGCATGGCGGCCGACGGGAAGGCGAACAGCAGTTTCTTCGAGGTCTCGTCAACGAGAACGCGCGATGCGTGCTGTTTCAGGCCCTTGTGGAAGACCGCCGGATGCCCGCCCTGCGGCCGGAAATGCCGGTAGGCCACCAACGCATCCACCGACAGTCGCGCAACCGTGCCCTCCGGCACGGTTGCCACAACGGTTTTTCCGGGCGAAAGGCCAAGGACGCCGGCTTTGATCTCGATCGAGAAGCGGAAGTTTTTCTCGATCGGCTTGAACAGGATCCGGTGCAGATCGGCGGGTGTCCATTGCCGGTCGCTATGCGCGACAAGCGCCGTCATGATCTCCGTCATCGTCTGCTTGAAGCCGAACGGTTGGGTGTGGGCCATGGCGGAAAGCGGGCTGTCGCCCAGTTGGTCGGCAACCGCCAACTCCAGCCGCACGGCTTCGAAGGCCGGGTCGGGAAGCCGGTCGAGCGCTCTTGCAAGCCCCTCATCGGCATCGCGCAGCACATAGGCCGTCAGCAATGCCCGCTGCAGGTATTTTGCCGTGTCGTCCTCGAACTGAGCCGCGCGAAGGCTCGAATTGGCGAACCAGCGCTCGAAATCGAGATAGCCGATGCGTGGCGTATCGACCACCACCGTCACGGCCTCGGACAAGCCACTCTTCCAGGCGCCGTCCTTGGGGGCGAGCATCAGCAGCGGCGCGCCCACCTCGTAGGGCTTGATGTCGTCAGTCACCAGAAAGCTCAGCGAGGCCGCGGTGTCGGATTCCAGCGAAAGCCGGATCCAGGCCTCTGAGATATCCTCTGTGGAGGTCAATGCAATCCGCGCCTGCAGGCTGCCGCAGGTGACGGAGAACTGGCGTTTGCTTTGGCCGGTGCCGGTATCGACGGTTTCAATGCCGAAGACGATTTTGTCGATGGCGCTGAAATCGAAGGCCCCGGGAAATTTCAGCCGCAGCTTGGCCGTGCCGGTGTCGATCGGGCTTCGGGGTGCGCCGGTGAACAGCCGGACGACCAGCCTGCGGGGCAGACCGCTGAAAACGGTTCCATTCACGCACCACTCGGTCCTGTTCGCACCGGCTGCCGGGACGCTCAGCGTTCCCGCGCCGTTGCGGTCCCGAAAAATATCGCGGACGCTGGGGTTCCCGGCAGTCGAGGCAAGGACGGTCCGCGGATAATCCTCGGCAAGCGGCACGACGCCTTCGATCGGTACGCCGATCCGCGGGGGTCTGTTGCTGGCCGGCGTCTCGTTGACGGCCATCTGGCCGATGGCCGTGCGACGCTGATAGGCAGCAGTGAAGACAAGTTGCCCATCCGGTTTGCCGTCCTTTGCGGGCGCTTCGAAAATCGCTTTTGGCATCCAGGGCAGAGCGCCCTGAAGGGCGAGCGGCATCGTCCCGGCATTGGTGGTGGTAAAACTGAAGGTCTCGAAGGTGCGGCCATAGGCTAGCCGCGGGATGGCGGCGAAGCCGGAGGCGTCTGCGTCATGGGCCGTGTGGCTGTAGAACGGCAGGAAGGCAGGCGCCGTCTCGGCGATCGGATCGGCGGCGGTATTGCGAAAGGCGGTCGCCGCGAAAGGCAGGCCTTCATATTCGATGAACATCGCTCCGCGCCCGTCGCTGGCCGCCGGAAGCATGGGATGGAGGGCAGCAGGCACTGTCACAGGGCTAGCCGGTTTCCGAGGCGGAACGGGCCATCTCAGCTTAGCCAGGCTTGCATGAGCCCAGGGGTCAGAGCGGTCGGGCGTGTCGATACGTCGAATGGCGACGGCGATGCCATTGAAATATTTCGAAAAATCATCGATCTTTCCGCCGTCGATGCTGGAGGCGATCTGGATCGGCAAGGGAGAGGGCGACGTATCGGGAAGGAAGCGGGAATCCGCAACGGCCGAGTGCGCCATCGGCGCGACGGCATGCGAATAGGCTGTTGTCAGGAAGGTCGCGAGGGTGGTCTGGTCTATGGCTGCCGGGCAGGGGATTGTCGCGAGGCTGCTGCTGATGCTGTCGAAACAAAGCGGCGCGGGCGCTCCGGGCCGCAGGATCCGTTGCGTGTAATAGTCGGCCTCCTTAACGGCGTCGATCAGGTGCTGCGGGTTCTTTCCGGCAAAGAGGAGCGCCTTGGTGAATTCGTCGCCGGCAGCGCGGCGGACGGCTTCCGCGCCGTTGAACGGCCCCTGGAGCAGCGTTCGATAGGCGCCCCAGGATTCGGCGAAGGCGTTTTCCGTGGCGGCGGTGAGGGCTTCTTCCGCGGCGGGATCAAGACCCGCGTCGGGGATGCTTTTCAATGCCTTGAAATAGGCTTCTGCGAAGAGTCGGGGGAGCTTTTTATCCCCGGCTGCCGTCAGTTCGATCATCCGGATGATGGCGGTTTCAGCACCGGCCTCGTCCTGCAGCCGTTGTTCGGCTTCAGCCAATGCCCGCCGCAGGAGCAGAGGTCCCCCATCCTTCAGGGCGCGCTGCAGATTGCCGCTGATCGGCGTCTCCGCATCCGTCTGGAAACAGGTAAGCAATACGTTGAGAAGCTCGGTCTCCGGCGGGGTCTCGGTTCCGGTCTCGGCGATCCCGTGCACCGCGCGAAGGTATTTTATGAGAATCGCGCGATTCTCAGGCGTCGCTAGCGGAATTGCCTTCATGAACAGCGTGTTGTTGGCTGAAAGCGCCTCGCGCAGCGCAGTGTTGAGGAGCGGCAATTCATAGGCGAGGGGGGTGAGTTCAAATGCGTTTGCGACCGTTTTTTCGAAGCGGCCGACAACCTCCAGCAGCAGCGGCGCCAGGACATCGCCGGCGCTCTTGCTGCCGGAAACCGGTTTCATGATGGCGATGATGATGTTGTCGAGTGCCGTAAACAGGCTTGTGGTCGCAAGCCAGTCGGCCGCTGGAGCGACGTGGCCCGGCGGATCGGATTTGGGGAGCCAGCCAAACAACGCGTCGTAATCCGCGTCCTTCTTGCGCTCCGCTCCGGCGCCGGCGCCGGGGCCTGAAAGAGCGGCAGTGGGCGTCATTAGTGATGCTGCCCGCGCCTCGAACCATTTCGTGACACGCCAGAGATCCTCCGCCTGCGGATCGACGGTCAGATAGCCGTCGGCTGTCGGGAAATCGATCGTCTGTTCGGGAGGGATGGCAAAATCGCCGGGCGCGGTCAGGATCACCGTGCGGCAGATGATCGGGCCAAGGGCGCCGCCGGGGTCATAGGTGAAATCGCAGACGGCGTCCGGTTGCGTTCCGGGAAGGGGAGTGGGCGGCATAGTTCCGGCAACAGAGGCGGGTGGCGCGGTTCCCGCGGGGAAGGGCAGCACGGCGTAGCGCGTGCCGTCGACGATCCCTTCCAGGCGGACGATATGAGTAAGCCCGAGCCGATGTGCGACTGGGGCGTTCCAGGACTGGGCGGCGCGTAGCCGGTAGGTGGCAGGCGCTGACGTCGCCTCCACGGTCGTCTCTCCCGCAGCGCCTTCGCCGGGTGTCGTCCAGTAGTGGCGGATATTTGGTTTCGCTGGCGCTGCCTTGCCGAGCCATTCCGTCACATCCGCCGTGGCATTCGGCGCGGCGGTATCGGAGATCTGCTCCGCGATCGCGGCCGTCTTTGCGAGGGTGAAATCGTTGGGAGTGGCCGAACTGGCCTCATAGAGGTGAAGCCGGATCTGCTGCGCCGTCCCGACAAAGGCGGTGAACAGGGTCTTTGCATCTTTCTCGTCGTCGCCGAGTTCCGCCAGTTTGGCTTTCGCGAGGTCGTCCTTTCCGGTAATTTTCTTGCGCAGGACATCCGTCAGGCATTCGAAGCCGAGATTGACCGCGAGCGTTCTTGAGGATGGCGAAGCCGGATGAAAGCCTTCCGGCTCGGCGTCGAGAAGGCAATGGATGATCGGTGTCTTCAGCGCCATGGCTAGTTGCTCGCCTTCCGCAGTTGCTCGACCGCCTGCTCGGCCTTGCCGATCTTGTCCTTGAGTTTTTCGTCGGTGATCTCGCCGCTGACGCCGCTGCTGACGGAGGTCTCCGACTTGCCGCCGCGCAGCTTGTAATTGACGTTGGCGTGGGCACTGATCTTGAAGAATTGGGAGATGCGGATGGTGACCGCCAGGCTGCCCCGACCATCCACCTCTCCGTTGTCGCGGTAGCTCATCCGCAGTGTCAGCGTGATGCCGACGGAGACGATGCCGCAGACCTCGACATGGCCGGCGATCACCAGGACCACGGCGAGCGATAGACCGCCGCCGGGTTTGCCGATCATCTTGCGATAGGTCATCACGCCGGAAAGCGTGATGAAGACCTGTCCGGCGAAAGGCCCGACGGCAAAGGCGAGCGCCGCCGACCCGCCGGCGCCGGCCTCGACGGAAACCATCAACTGGCTGTCGAACGGCCGATATTCCGCGTCGATCTGGACATAGCCGGTGCCGCCGATGACGAAGATCGAGAAGATGAAGGGCCGCTCCATGCTCGACAGGTTGAAGCGGTTGGCGATCATGAAGTCCGGGAAGGCGAGCAGCTTGAAATGGTTCTCGATGGAAATGTTCGAGACGCCGCTGGTGCCGAAATTCAGCGTCATCGGCGGAATGACGAACGCATGTTCGACGCCGACGGGGATATTGTCCTGCTTGACGATCTTCAGGCCGCCCGCCGCGTCCGGAAACAGGGTCGAGAGGAAATCCTGGATGAACTTGAAGGACGGGTTGAGGCGGATGTTCTTCGGGTCGAATTCGACCTCAAGACCTTTCTCGCGCGTGAAATTCAGCCCGAATTGCTCGAACTTGACCATCGACTGGCCGGCCACGACCACGTCGATGGTGGTGCCGATGCGGCTGAAACCGGTCTGCGTTACCGTGTCCTGATCCTTGGAAGCCTCCAGCCGGACCCGTCCGGTCAGGTGCATATCGACAAAGTCGACCTGGAAGACGCCGAGCGAGAAAAGCGTCCAGCGTCCCGGCATCCGTGCGTCGATGTCGATCTGCACCCATGCGCGCGCCTGCGCCTTGTCGAAATCGTGGCTGACGCGGACAGCATCGCGCACGCTTGCCGGTATCGGCTGGCCCTTGAACAGATGCTCGAAGTTCAACCCGCCGAAATTACCGAACTTCAGGTCCTTGAGCAGAAGCCGGTCTCCGATCTTGTCGAACGGCATGTCGAGCCCCAGCGCCTTCAGCTCATCACCGAGCCGGTTGAACAGCGCGCTGGTCTCGGTCGTGTCGATGGTTTCGCTGAGTTCGTCGAAACCGGACCTGATCCGGTCGATGTCGGCCTTCAACGCGGCAAGTTCAGGCGCGGAGCTGACAGCGGAATAGAGTTTCAGGGCATTGGACGGCAATGCCTTCGTCCCGCCGTCATCAAGCCGGCTGAAAGCGTCGAACACGCGGTCACCATACATGCGCGCCGTCTCCGCCGACCGCGAGAGATCGTTCTGCAGGCCACGGACGGAGTGGTCGAAGACCCGGATGGCGGTGATGAGGCCTGCAGCCTCCTTGTCGAGGTCGGTCAGGCCGGCGCGAATGCGATCGACCAGCGGCTGATAGGCGGCAAGTTTCGCATCTGCGTATTTCTCGAAGTCACCGGCAAGCTGTTCGAAATATTTGCGGGTCGTCTCGGTGCCTTCGAAAACGGCACCGCAGACGGCGCTTACCTGATCGAGCGCTCCAAGCGCTCCGACGCTGACATTCCGGATCAAAGCGCCGGCGGTTGCGCTCAGTTCGGTCAACCGGTCGTGAACAGCCTTCAGCGGATCCGTCGCTTCCGACAAATCGTCGTTCAGGGGGCTCAGCAGGGTTTCGAGCGACGGCTCGATGATGTTCCTGCGAATGACGGTTTCGAGGAGTTGCTGCGGCCCGAGCGCTTCCTGCACGGTCGAGAGTGCCGTTCCGATATCGTCGATGACGGAGGCGATGGCGGCATGCGCGGCGCGCATCTTTGCTATCAAGGCAATATCGACGGTCTCAATTTGCTGAAGTGCCGAGGAGACCAGAAAATCGACGGGTTCCCCGATTTTCAGCAACTTGCCGTCGAGCCCGTTCGACAGGACGTTGAGATGGTCGTCGACGCCGGTCCAGACGTCGCCGACGACAATCGAGATGGCATCGAAGCCGGCGTCGGTGAAATCGCCGGCAAGCTGCACTAGATCGTTTGCCTTGCCTCCCAGAGTCTGAACAAGCGATTTTGCATTGGCAGCGAGCCCGGTGACAGCCTCACGAAGTTCACCAAGCGTGTCCTCGTTCAAAGAGCCGATTTTTGTCAGGAGGCCGCGTGTTTCGCCGAGCAGTGTTTTCGCTTGTACCACGGCATCCGTCAGGGCTTTGAGCATGCTGGTGGCCTGTTGGCGCAGCGGATCGGCAATGCCTGATTCTGCGTCGATCGCGGCCTGCGCCGTCGCAATTTTGGCGATGCATGTGTCCAGTATGCCGCCCCCGGCTTCGGGCGAGAGGTCGTCGATCACCTTGCGCAGTGGCGCAACGAGTTTGCCAAGCTCCTTCTGAACGCTAGTGATATCTGCGAGGGCCTCTTCAGCGAACTGCGAAATCGCCGTCAGCGCCTTGGACAGGTGTCCGGCAACGCCCTGGCTGACGCCGTTGAGTTCGACGGCAAGACGCTGGCGGGCCTCGCCTATGGCGGCGGCGATATCGGCAGCGATGTTGGCGACACAGCCGCGCAGGCCCGCATGGAACGATTTGCGCCGCTCCGCCGACCAGGGTTTTTCGCGGTCGTAACCGGCCGAAAACTGCTCGACGCGCTGCCGTGCACGCGCAAAGACGGCTTCGATCTCCGCCTCGGTAGCTGCAATCACGGCTTTCGCCTTCTCGGCGCCTTCGCCCGCATTGCCGATATCGGCGCTTGCGTCGGCGAAGATCGGCCGCAGATGCGATATTATGGAATCGGCAAGCGCGTTGATTGCGGCCTTCTTCTTCGTCAGGCCCGAAGCCGGATCGCCGGGACCAATCTCGGAGAAATTTTCCTCAATATTGGCGACCCAGTCGGACAGGGCGGTGCAGATCAGCATTTCCTTGCGCCTGATCATGCCCACGGTGTCGGACTTCAGCCTGTCGCAGAATTTGTCGTCCTTTGTGATTTCCGGGAAGGACGGCAGGTCGTTTACGATCGTGCCGGCGTTCTTCGCAACACCTTCCAATTTGTTTTTCAATTGACCCGGAAGGTTCTCTGTCTTCCACAAAGCCTCCAGTGCATCGAGCGCAGCCTCGATCCCCGTTTTGTTCTTGCTATTCAATTCGTTCGCCAGTTGCGCGATTGCCTTCGAATAGGAGACCGCCGCGGGGAAGTCGTTGCCGCCGGCCGCTCCCCAATAGGGCAGGTCTTCGAGCGCCTTGATTGCGTCGCCCGTTTGCGGAACATCTGCCGCCTTTTTCAGAAGCGTGCTCCATGCTTCGGGGATCGCCGCCCCACCCTCCGCCACGGGTGCGGCGCGCATGAAACTGACGCTGTCGAGGCCGACATAGACGGGCTTGCCGGCACGGCCGGCATTGATCGCGGTCTTCTGGGCGGCCGGCGCCAGGCGCCATGTGAAGCGGCGCATCCCGGGAAGGACGCGACTGACGGCGCGGCGCCGTCCCCCGTCGTCCGGCTTTGCCGACTTCGCATCGGCGTGCGCGGCAATCGCCTTGGCAGCGGGCATATTGCAATAGTCGACATCGAGGCGCGACACCCAGTCATTGGTGTTGCTGGTGCCTGCCCTGAAATCAGCGAAGAAGAACAGGTTGTCCGTGTCGAGGCACTCCTGTGACACCACCGGCTTGTCGCCGTCGCCTTCGGCCAGGCTGACAAAGGCGATGTCCGGCATCGGGTAGACCTGCGGGCGCTCGCGGGCGCTCAGCAGGTTCCACAGCGGTATCTTCCAGCCATAGTCGCCGACCTCGCTGCTCCAGGCGCTGTCGACGTTGATGATCCTGGAATTGAAACGCATCCGCTCGAGAAAGCCGGTGCAGCGAGGAGCCACCCCGGCAAAGTCTGGATAGGCCCGCTCGCAATCGAGCAGTTCGATATATTCGCTCACCTTGCGCAGGATCGGCCGGCGCGAGCGGGTGTGGTGTTTGTCTTCGTCGCGCTTCGGCGCGAACTGGGCGGAGGCATTGACCGTGCGCTCATAGACGACGACATGTTTTGCCCGGTGCCAGAAGGCGCCGATACGGCCGAGCACTTCCACCTTCTGCCGTTCGACATGGCCGTTGCGGGTCTCGCTGATGATGGTGACGATGCCGCCGAGGAAGGCCGCCTTTTGTGCGGCGTCCCCGCCCGTCGGTGATAGCGCGATGGATTCGATCGTGCCGCCGCTCGACTCCGGCCTTTCCAGCAGCGTGTTGAACAGATTGACGGACTCAACCGGCCACAGGGCGCCGCCGCTCAGGCCTTGCGGATGTGTGCGCAAATTTCCGTGGTTTGATTCGCCGTCGGCCGGAGCGGTGCGGCCGATTTTCGGCCATAGCGCGCTGTCCTCGGTCTTCTCCAGCTTTTCCAGCGGCGGCCGGTGCAAAGCTGTGCCGCGCAGCGCGTAGGTGACACCATCGGCAAACCGTGCGGGGGTGAAGTCGATGGCCGAATCCGGATCGCGCAGATCTCCAGCCGTTCCGGCCGGCGGGCGACGGCGCGGGAAAGCGCGTTCCATCGGGCATTCACCTGTTTTTCGGCATCGGCATACCGCGCCGGCCCGGTAATCCGGCCGGTCAGCGCTTCGATCTCGGCGACCCGCGCCTGGCGGGCGATCGAATTCTCCCTCGATACGTCGATCCCGACAGAAAGGCCGTAGAGGAACTCGCCGCGAAGGAAGGCGAGGGCGGCGCCCAGCCCATATTCCCCGCGCTGGCGAAAGATTTCATAGCTCGCCGATTCCGGCATGAAATAGCCGCGCTCGACATCACTGGGGCGAATCCAGAACTCGGTCGAGGGCGTCAGCCTGAATTCCACCGCGCGGCGTTTCAGGCTCTGTTGAGGCGTACCGTCGTCGGCTCCGTCGGCCTCATGCACGTAGGGGCGCAACGCGTCCGGTGAATCATCCGCAATGCCGGCATCGAGGTCATGGATTTCCAGCCGGCGGGGCTTGTCGGCGCTTTCGCCGACGGCTTGCGGCGGCAACACATAGTGATAGTGATCGGCGACCTTGCGGTACTGCCAGATCCGCTCGTCGCCGGAATAATAGGCGACGGATGCCGAGCCGAGATCGCCCCGGTCGCTGAGTGGCCGGTGGGTATAACGAAAGAGCGAGAACGGCTCCTGGGAGAGCACGACATAGCTCTGCTCTCCGGCATCCGGCGCGCTCTCGTAGATATCGGCCTCGATCAGCCGGTCCTGCGTTGGCGCGATTGTTTCCTTCACGCCAAGCCAGTAGCGGGAGCCCTTCGCGCCACCACTGCTTTCAAGGTCGGGAATGAGCAGCGGCGCCGGCCTGCCCGAGCGATCCAGGCGCGAGACATCCACGCCGACCGGCTCGACATCGCCGACAGCGAGCGCCAGGTGGATCGAGGCGGCGATCCGGCCGCCTTCGAGGTCGATGGCCGGGGCGCCATCTGCCATGCCCTCCCGCACCCCGGGCCCGCCGGCCCGCAGATAGGTCGCGGTCAGTTCCTCCGGCCGTTTCGGGTCTTCCAGGAGTTTCGGCGCCGTCGTTTCCGGAGCCCAACTGAACTTCAGCGAAGAGAGCCGCCCGGACCACGCTTTAGCCGCGTTTGCCGTCTCGACGATATAGGAAGCAAAGAACGGCTCGCCATCGGCGACCTTGTCTTCTTGCGCATCGGACCAGTCGCCGTCGCGCGCCAGGACGAGCTTCATATCGGTTGCACTGTCGCCGCTGAAAAAGGTCTGCCCGCTGGCGATCAGCACCAGCTTGTTATCCGGCATTCCCGCGGTGTCGTCGGAGTTGGCAATCAGATCGCTGCTGTTGGCGAGCGTGAGACGCAGGCGTGGGCGGATGAACGGCGTGGCAGGGCCCCCGGTCGCTGCAGATTTGCCCCAGGCGATCAGGCCGTTTGACGTATACCGCGCATCGAACGACGGGCCGGAGAGAGCAAACCGGGCCGTCTGCTTTCCGCTGCTTCGAAGATTGGGGAAAAGCGACTGTGGCTGTCCGGATTCCACTGCCTTCAAGGCGTTGCGGGCTTGGCTGAACGAATGGGCGGCGTGGCGAAGCAAGCCCAGGTCGAGACCAGTTAGTTTCGCCGGGCTGTCGCCAAAATTTTCTGCGGCAGGGATGTCGTTTTTCCAGTGAAAGCCGACATCGACCTTCGGCGACCAGCGCCGGTCCTGCGTATCCCAGATCTTTTCATCGGGAATGTTCCAGGACAGCTTGCAATCGGCGTAGAGCGTTTCGGCTGTCGTGACCCAGCCACCCGTCTCCTTCTGCAGCCGCAGGCTGAGGGCGTTGCCGTCCTTGCCGATGTCATCGGCGGTCTTCGGATCGGTGCCGCTTGCCGAAACGGCAATCCGGTAGATGAAGGAGGGCCTTTTCCGATCCGATTCTTCCTGCGAAAACCGAAGGCTGAGATCGGCGACCGATGCGCCAGCCTTCAGCCGCGGCCATTTTGCCGATGCCGGGTCGACCGAGAAACCGTAGCGTTTCAGGATGTCTTCGGTGAAAGGGCGGGAATTGTCGGGCCAGTAGTTCGCAGCATCGATCTCAATGTATTTTTCTTGCCCATCCTCAATGTATTTATGTTCGCCATCATAAACGGCAAAATCACCCGACGATGGCTTTCCGCGTGCGGCAAACCCGAATGTTCCGAGGGATGCGCCGGAGGGATATTTGTTGCCGGAGAAAACGAACGAAGTTTGCGGTACGTGGGCCGGCGCCGGATCGGCGTCACCCTTGAGCCAGCCGCCGACGAGCGTCGTGAATTGAAGGATTTTGTCGAACTTGCCTGAGCCTGGCTCATAGACAGCGCAGAACGGAAATGCGCTCGGATCGACTGCGCTGCCTGACAACAGGGTGGAGCGCCGGGCAGGCAAGGGAAGGTGGAGGTGGAGGCTGAACCGCGGGCCGCCCCGTCGACCGACAGTCAGGGCCGAAAAAACCTTGCTGCCGGAAATATACTCGCAGGAGCGGACGAGTGGCCAGCGCAGATCCAGTTTTTCCGGCGAGCCAGCGTTTGGCGCCCTGTACTGGTCGATCAGAAAAGCGCCTCGGAACGACACCCAGTCGACATTCTTGGTTTTCGTTCCCCTGTCGATCCAGATGGCGCAATCGGTCGCGACATTTTTCTTGAACCACTTGACCGCGTCCTCGGGCATCGCATTGAAGATGCTGTCGTGAATTTCAGGGAGAGGGCCGGGCGGTTCGGCGATTTTGCCGGGCGTCCAGCGCAGAAAGGGCCGGAACGCCCCATCCTTTTCACCATAATGGATCTCGATGATCCCGCTTGCCGTCTCGGGCGAAAGCGGAACTGCGTCCGGATGCGGCGGCCAATGAAAATCGCCAAAGAGTCGAAATGCCAGAACCACCTTGCTGTCTCCCTCAGAGGTTGCAAGTTGCTCATTTTCCCGTGTATTTACACATAATAAATATTCAACGTAAAGTACTTTAAGAAAATTTTAATGATCGTTATAATTGTATTTTGGTGTAGGCGGTTGAGAGGGCTTGCGGTCCTCTTTGCAGAACCTGGCCCCCACTGAATTCAGCCGACTGTCGCGACCCTGTTGTGGAAATCCCGCATCAATCAATCAGTTGCGGAGAATGCTGCCGAAGTCGGCCGTCAGACGACACGAATCGGCCATATTACTGTGACAGCGACGACGCTGAGAGAAGACGCATCCAAACGCGCTCTGTTGTTCCGGTCGAGCCGCGCGACTGCAGGCAAATCTGGCGGCGTTGTCGCGAATGTGAACTGCAGGTTTGGTTTGCGTTTGTTAACCGTATTCATGGTAACGCTGCGTTTTGCGTCGCAGCATTGAATGGTAGGAATCATGTCGAAGAAAAACGGAATTGATGCTTTCTCACGCCGCAGCTTCCTGGCCTCGGCCGCCGCTTTCGGCGCCGCGTCATGGGCCGGCGGTGCTTTTGCGCAGGACGCGCTCGACGAGATCATCAATGCACCGCGCCGCGGCGTCTGGGACGACCAGTTCGATGCCAAGGCTTCGCGCAGTGCCACCGCCGTCGTTTCCAACACGCCGATCTTTGGCATGGATACGCTTGCCAACACGCAGAATGCCATCGGCCAGTATCAGCAGATCGTATCGGCCGGCGGCTGGCCGCAGGTCAACTCGTCCGTTCGCCTGGAGATGGGCGTTTCCGACCCCTCCGTGCAGGCCCTGCGCCAGCGGCTGATGATTGCCGGCGACCTGCCGCAGTCGGCGGGCATTTCCAACTCCTTCGACAGCTATGTCGATGGCGCGGTCAAGCGCTTCCAGGCTCGCCACGGGCTGCCTGCCGACGGTGTTTTGGGCGAATATTCCATGAAGGCGTTGAACATTGCCGCAGATGTTCGCCTTCAGCAGCTGAACACCAATGTCGTGCGTCTCCAGTCGATGTCGGGCGACCTTGGTGGCCGCTACGTGGTGGTGAATATTCCGGCCGCTTATATCGAAGCGGTCGAAAATGGCCGCGTGGCGACGCGTCATACGGCCGTTGTCGGCCGCATCAGCCGCCAGACCCATATCATCAATTCGAAGATCTACGAGGTCATCCTCAACCCCTATTGGACGTCTCCGCGCTCGATTGTCGAGAAGGACATCGTGCCGCTGATGCGCAAGGATCCGGAATATCTGAAGAAGAATTCGATCCGCCTCATCGACGGACAGGGCAACGAGGTTGCACCGGAAACGATCGACTGGAATGCCGAGAAGGCGCCCAACCTGACCTTCCGCCAGGATCCCGGCAAGACCAATGCCATGGCATCCACGAAGATCAATTTCCACAATCCGAACAACGAGTACATGCACGACACACCGCAGCAGGGCCTGTTCAACAAACTGGCCCGTTTCGAATCGTCCGGCTGCGTGCGCGTCCAGAACGTGCGCGACCTGACGAGCTGGCTTCTGCGCGACACGCCCGGCTGGTCGCGCCAGCAGATCGAGGCGACGATCCGCTCCGGCCAGAATTCGCCGATCAAGCTGGCGGTCGAAGTTCCGGTCTATTTCAAGTACATCACCGCCTGGGCGGCAACGGACGGCATCGTGCAGTTCCGTGACGACATCTACGAGATGGACGGCGAGCAGGAACTGGCGCTGCAGACCACGACCGGCATCGAGCAGGCGGCGGGTTCGGTCGAGGAGGACCTGCTGCCGCAATAAGCCGATCTGCATTTCTTGAGCGGGGCCGCGCATCCTCCCAGGGTGCGCGGCCCTTTGCATTGTTGCCAGCTGTCGCAATCCCGCCGCGGCAAATGGGGGAAATGGCGCAAATCGCACAGCCCGTATTGCCCTTGCCATGCGAGGACGGTAAACACCGTGCCACCGTCTCTTGAGGAGCTTTGAGAATGAGCGTTTCTTCCGCCGCCAATGATGTTTTCTTCAGCCGTTCTCTCGCCGACAGCGATCCGGATATTTTTGGCGCGATCGAGAAGGAGCTTGGTCGCCAGCGTCATGAAATCGAATTGATCGCTTCCGAAAACATCGTCTCGCGCGCTGTTCTGGAAGCTCAAGGGTCGATCATGACCAACAAGTATGCCGAGGGCTATCCGGGCAAGCGCTACTATGGCGGCTGCCAGTTCGTCGACATCGCCGAAGAGCTTGCCATCGAGCGCGCCAAGAAGCTGTTCGGCGTCAACTTCGCCAACGTTCAGCCGAACTCCGGTTCGCAGATGAACCAGGCCGTGTTCCTGGCGCTGCTGCAGCCGGGCGACACCTTCATGGGTCTCGACCTCAACTCGGGCGGCCACCTGACGCATGGTTCGCCGGTCAACATGTCCGGCAAGTGGTTCAACGTCGTCTCCTACGGCGTGCGCGAAGGCGACAACCTGCTCGACATGGACGCCGTTGCCGAAAAGGCGCGCACCCACAAGCCGAAGCTGATCATCGCCGGCGGCACTGCCTATTCCCGTATCTGGGACTGGAAGCGGTTCCGCGAAATCGCCGACGAAATCGGTGCTTACCTGATGGTCGACATGGCCCATATCGCCGGTCTCGTTGCCGGCAACCAGCATCCGTCGCCGTTCCCGCATTGCCACGTCGCAACGACCACTACGCATAAGTCGCTCCGCGGTCCCCGCGGTGGCATGATCCTCACCAATGACGAGGATCTGGCAAAGAAGTTCAACTCGGCCGTTTTCCCTGGCCTGCAGGGCGGCCCGCTGATGCACGTCATCGCCGCCAAGGCAGTTGCCCTCGGTGAAGCGTTGCAGCCGGAATTCCAGGATTACGCAGCCCAGATCGTCAAGAACGCCAAGGCGCTCTCCGAAACGCTGGTTGCCGGCGGTTTGGACATCGTCTCGGGCGGCACCGACAACCACCTCATGCTGGTCGACCTGCGCAAGAAGAACGCCACCGGCAAGCGCGCCGAGGCGGCTCTCGGCCGTGCCTACGTCACCTGCAACAAGAACGGTATCCCGTTCGACCCGGAAAAGCCTTTCGTCACCTCCGGTGTCCGTCTCGGCACGCCGGCCGGCACGACGCGCGGCTTCAAGGAAGCCGAATTCCGCGAAATCGGCAATCTGATCGTCGAAGTCCTCGACGGCCTGAAAGTCGCCAATTCGGATGAAGGCAATGCGGCGGTCGAGGCTAGCGTTCGCGAAAAGGTCGTCAAGCTGACCGACCGCTTCCCGATGTACCCGTACCTCTGATCCCCAACCGCTCATCAAGGAGCCCGGATGCGCTGCCCCTATTGCGGATCGGAAGACAGCCAGGTGAAGGATAGCCGTCCTGCAGAGGACGGCGCCGCCATTCGCCGCCGGCGCATATGCCCGGATTGCGGCGGACGCTTCACGACTTTCGAACGGGTGCAGCTCCGGGAACTGATGATCCTCAAGAAGACCGGCCGCAAGGCGCCGTTCGACCGCGACAAGCTGCTCAGGTCGTTCGAGATTGCGCTGCGCAAGCGGCCGGTCGATCGCGACCGGATCGAGCGTGCCGTGTCCGGCATCGTCCGGCGGCTGGAAAGTTCCGGCGAAACGGAAATTCCCTCCGAAGAGATCGGCCTGCAGGTGCTGGAAGCGCTGAAGGGGCTCGACGACGTCGCCTTCGTCCGCTACGCCTCGGTCTATCGCGATTTCTCCCATGCGGAGGATTTCGAGAAGGTGATCGCCGAGATCAGCGCCAAGATTGCCCGCGATCCCGGCGCCTGACCGCGCTCTGAGCTGACGCCGCCGAGAGTCGGCGTTTGACGTTTGCAGGATCAGGAAAACGGGACGGCATCGACATGGTGGACAGAGCGGAAGACGAACGGTTCATGGCGGAAGCGCTGCTTCTAGCCCATCGCAATCTCGGTGCGACCGGCTCCAACCCCTCCGTCGGCTGCGTCATCGTTCGCGATGATGGTGATGGCCCGAAGATCGTCGGTAGCGCCGTGACGGCACCCGGCGGCCGGCCGCATGCGGAGACGCAGGCCCTGGCAAATGCAGGGGAGGCAGCGCGCGGTGCGACCGCCTATGTGACGCTGGAGCCGTGTTCCCATCACGGCAAGACGCCGCCCTGCGCCGACGCACTGATCGCAGCCGGCGTCGCCCGCGTCGTCGTGGCGGTAACGGATCCCGACGAGCGGGTCGCCGGGCGGGGGCTTGAGATGCTGCGCGAGGCCGGCATCGAGGTTGTCACCGGCGTGCTGGAGGAGGAGGGCGAGCGCGAGCTTGAGGGATACCTCATGCGCAAGCGCAACAACCGCCCCTATGTTATCCTGAAACTTGCAGTTTCCGTCGATGGGATGATCGGCGTGAAGGGGCAGGGGCAGGTGCCGATCACCGGTACGCAGGCGCGCGAATTCGTGCACAGGCTGCGGGCGGAAACGGATGCGATCCTCGTTGGCATCGGCACGGCCATCGCGGACAATCCGGAGCTGACCGCCCGCCTTCCAGGGCTCGAGCATCGCTCGCCGCTGCGCATCGTCATCGATGGCGACCTTGATTTGCCGCTCATTTCCAACCTCGTGCAGACCGCGCGGACCGTTCCAGTGCTGGTCGTCACAGCCCAGAGCGACGGGTCGGTTGCCTTTTCAGGGCGGCGGGAGGCCCTGGAATCGGCCGGCATCGAGGTGGTCGTCTGCGACCCAGCCCAGCCGGGCGATCTGCTTGCGGCGCTGGCGACGCGCGGCATTTCCTCGCTTCTCGTCGAAGGCGGCGCAAGGACTGCTCAGATGTTCCTCAATGCCGGGCTGATCGACAGAATTTTGCTGTTTACCGGACCGGCAACCCTTGGCGAGGAGGGGGTGCCATCCCCACTTGACCGGAACCTGATCCCGGTGGGCTTTGTCCACAGGCGGACGGATACCTTCGGCGACGACCTTCTCGATACCTACGAATACGAAAGAACCCCCTGATGTTCACCGGCATTATCACCGATATCGGCACCGTCGAAACGATCACGCCCCTCGACGAGGGCATCAAGTTGAAGATCGCGACTGCATACGACCCAAAGGGCATCGATATCGGCGCCTCGATTGCTTGTTCCGGCGTCTGCCTGACGGTGACGACTTTGCCGGAAGAGGGCGCCAACGGCCGCTGGTTCGAAGTCGAGGCCTGGGAAGAGGCGCTGCGGCTGACGACGATTTCGTCCTGGAAGGCGGGCCAGCCGATCAATCTCGAACGCTCGCTGAAGATCGGCGACGAACTCGGCGGTCATCTGGTTTCCGGCCATGTCGATGGCAAGGCGGAAATCCTTTCTGTGGAGACGGAAGGCGAAGCAACCCGCTTTCGCCTGCGCGCGCCGGAACATCTAGCGAAATTCGTGGCGCCGAAGGGCTCGGTGGCGCTCGATGGCACCTCGCTGACCGTCAATGCCGTCGACGGCGCCGATTTCGACGTGCTGCTCATCCGCCATTCGCTGGAAGTGACGACCTGGGGCGACCGCAAGGCCGGCGATTTCGTCAATTTCGAAGTCGATACGATGGCCCGTTACGCGGCGCGGCTGGCGGAGTTTCCTACACCGAAGGCAGAGGCGTGAAAGGGCGGCAGCGTCCTCAGGTGATTTGAGGGTGTGCGTTCACCCGACCGGAACTGCCGCACAGCAATTGGCCTCAGCTCTCAGAGGATGAAATATCCCTTCGACAGCGAGATCGCGTCATCCAGGTGGATGGCGAAATCGACCTTCCTGTCGCCGTTGACATCGCCATAGATGTAAGTGTCGGAAGCCTGCTTGATATAGCGCAGTTCTCCGGCCGTGCCGGTAAAGGCGGCCGTTCCCAGGTACGTGAATGCCTGGTCGCCGGCAGCCCCCGAGTTTGCATCGATTGTCGACAGGTCGAGCCTGTCACCACCGCTGCCCGAGAAGTCGAAGATCGTGTCGCGGCCGGCGAGGGCAACGGTCGTATCCGTCAGCGCATTAAAGTCGAAGGTATCGGCACCTGCAGCCCCCCACAAGTCGTCTGCGCCGAGCCCACCATTGATCGTGTCGTTGCCGCTGGCGCCATTCAGGAGATCGTTGCCGGAGCCGCCGGCGAGCAGGTTGGCACTGCCATTGCCGTAGAGCTTGTCGGCATGGCTCGAGCCGGCCAGCCGTTCGATCGAAACGTAAGTGTCGCCCTGGGCATCGCCGGTATTGATGGCAGTATTGAAGAGGCTTGCTGTCACACCGGCCTTGGCGCCGGCATAGTAAGCCGTGTCAGTCCCAGCCCCGCCATCCAGCTTGTCGGCGCCGGCATCGCCATAGAGCTTGTCGGATCCATCGCCGCCTGCGATCGTGTCGTTGCCGGTACCGCCGAAAATCGTGTCGTTGCCGCCGTTGCCCGTAGCAGTATCGTTGCCTCCGTAGAGCTTCATGTAGTCAGCGCCGTTTCCGCCCTTGAAGACGTCGGCTCCCGTCAGCACGCTCGCAATGAGTGCAAGGTCGTCGCTGGTGCTGGTCGTCTGCACAGCCGCCCAAATGCTGGTCATTTGGATGCTGAACCCGTCAACGAGATATGCCCGCGTTGCCTGGTGCCAGGTGGCGTGACTCGTCACTGTACCGCCAGTCGGCGCGCCCATTCCGTCGTAGGTAAAGTTGGTGCCGCCGAACTCCTCTTTCCCCATCACGTACTGGGCAACGAATTTGGTCGTGCTGCGGGTGTAAGAAACCGCCTGCAGAATTTCACTGAAATCAAAGTCGCGGATATCGAAGCCAAAGCCGCTGTTTACGGTGATGTTCGCCATTTTGCCCTCCCCTTGGGCTGCTATAAAAGACCCACGGCACTTCCGGAATGCAGGGAACTGGACGTCGCCCCTCGCGTCTTGTCAGATGGCGTAGGCAATCCGTGTCTCTTGCATCATCCTGCGAACTGACGTCCCCGGCAAAGCGCCGGGCTGGTCCCCAAGACCCTCGAGAATAGCACATACAGAATGGATGGAACTTCACCCCTCCTACCTATTCTTCAGTATCTTAGCCCCTCTTTTTGGGCGCTAAGCCCGCGTGCAATCCGGTACAATTGATGCGGCGGCAAAGTTCGGTATTTGCGCAAAGGCACGTCCCTCCGCGCGCAGGATGAGGTCGCCAAAGGAGGCGAATGGCTCGTTCGCCAGCCGATCTGGGACCCTTGAGAACTGGCGGCTTATCGCTCCAGCAAAATCACATGCGCCCTGTGATAGGTCGTCCGTCCGGTTTCCTTGAACTGGAGTTTCGATGCCACCCTGAGTGAGGCGAGGTTGGCGGTGTCGATGATGCAGGTCTTCTTCTGCGCGGGGAAATGCTGATCGCCCCAGCCGAGCACAGCGCGGACGGCTTCGGTGGCAAGGCCATGGCCGTGAGAGTGGGGCGAGAGCGCCCAGCCGGTCTCCATCGTGCCTTCGAGTGACGGGGTGATCACGCGATGCAGATCATGGAAGCCGGCTTCACCGATGAATTGGCCGGTCTCGCGATCCTGCAGGGCAAAGAAGCCGAAGCCGAAATACTGCCACATGCCGACCTGGCGCAGGAACCGCGTCCAGGCCTGCTCGCGCGAAAACGGCACGCCACCGATGAACCGCGTCACCTCGGCATCGGCAAAGAGCGTGCTGTAGGCGGCAAAGTCGTCGCGGCGATAGGGACGAAGGATCAGGCGTTCGGTTTCGATGGTAGGGACGCTATGCATGATGCTGTTCAGTCCGTTTGAGAATATGATTCCGCCATTCGATCAGATTCCCGACTCCCCGTCCCAATAATCGACGGCGCTTGCTTCCCGCCCGAGGAAGCGGAAGCGACGCTTGCCGCCCGTCGCTTCGCGCGATGTTGCCAGGAACTTGCCGGAATCCGGATATTCGACGATCTCGGCTTTGGAGTTGGCGGAGATCGACAGGTATTTGAGCGGGACCGTGCCGGTATTGATCAGATGGTGCGCCGTCTCGGGGCCGCCGGCGGGAGCGCCACGCACGTCGCCCGCTTTGACCGGATAGCGATCCGGGCCGAAGCGATATTCACCTTCGCCGCTGATGATGACGAACAGTTCCTCCTGAATATGGTGGTTGTGGAACGGGCAGCCGGATTTTCCGGGAGGGACTTCGCCATAGCCGATGCCGAGATCCATCAGGCCCAGTCGCGCGCCGAAAGACGCGTCGCGGGACTCGAAGAATGTTCCTTCCTGCCAATGCTCCAGGTCAAGTTCGGCAGGGTTGATGATAGGTTTTGACGGTTGGGTCATGTTTTTCTCCATTCCGGCTAAAGTTTTACAGACGTGCCATGGGGTTGAAAAGACGGCGGCAATTTCAGTATTTTCCCATTCACTGGGCTCAAGGGCCTCGTCAAATCTGCGCTTTCAGTGAAAAATGCTTGCCAACCGGGCTTTGGCATGATTTGACCGCCGCCTGCGCTGGAGATGTCCGGCCCCCAATTTCAGACAGGTGACAAATGTCCGATACCGAGAAACCACATATCCTCATTGTGGAAGCGCGTTTCTATGACGATATGGCCGATGCGCTGCTCGACGGCGCGACCTCGGCGCTGAAAGAGGCCGGTGCGACCTATGATGTCGTGACCGTCCCCGGCGCGCTCGAAATCCCGGCCGCCATCGCCATGGCGCTTGATGGCATTGACAATGGCGGCACCGAGTATGACGGTTTCGTCGCGCTCGGCATGGTCATCCGCGGCGAGACCTATCACTTCGATATCGTCTCCAACGAATCCTCGCGTGCGCTGATGGATCTCGCTGTCAGCGAGAGCCTTGCCATCGGCAACGGCATCCTGACCGTCGAGAACGACGACCAGGCCTGGGCGCGTGCCAGGAAGGGCGAAGGCGACAAGGGTGGTTTTGCCGCCCGCGCGGCGCTCACCATGATCGACCTGAAGACCAGGCTGGGCGGCGAACTGTGAGCGATATTCCTTCCGATCCGCCGATCAAGCAGGCCAACCAGCGCGGTGCTGCCCGTCTTGCTGCCGTGCAGGCGCTCTACCAGATGGATGTCGGCGGCACCGGCGTGCTCGAGATCGTTGCCGAATACGAGGCCCATCGGCTTGGCCAGGAACTGGACGGCGATACCTATCTCAAGGCTGATGCCTCCTGGTTCCGCTCGATCGTTTCGGGTGTCGTGCGCGACCAGCGCCTGCTCGATCCGCTGATCGGCACCGCCCTTCAGGACGACTGGGCGTTGTCTCGCCTGGACTCGACCGTCCGCGCCATCCTGCGTGCCGGCACGTTCGAGCTTCGCGAGCGCAAGGATGTGCCCGTCGCCGTCATCGTCACCGAATATGTCGAGATCGCCAAGGCATTCTTTGAAGACGACGAGCCGAAGCTCGTCAACGCGGTACTGGACCGGATCGCCCGCACGATCAGAACAGACGTCAAAAAGTAGGGTCATGCGATGACGGTGCAGGTGGGCGCGGCGCAGGACATGGATCATGAACTGCGCGGGGCCCGCCGCAACGTCTATCTGCTGACGGCCGCACAGGCGGTCCTCGGCACCATCGGCCCGATCGTCTTTTCCGTCGGAGGGGTCGCCGGATATCAGCTGCTCGGCGATGACAAGTCTCTCGCCACCGCGCCACTGACGGGCTTCAATGTCGGCGTGGCGCTCGGCGCCGTTTTCGTCGCCGCCATGTCCCGTTTGCTCGGCCGCAAGGCTGCCTTCATGGTGGGAGGGGTCCTTGGCGCCGGCGGCGGCGTGCTTGCCGCCTATGCGCTGTTCCTGAACGATTTCTGGCTGTTGGCGTTGGGGCTATGCGTATCCGGCGTCGCCGGCGGCTTTACGCAGAAGCTGCGCTTTGCCGCCGCCGATGCGTCGCCCAGGTTCTACAAGCCGCGGGCGATTTCCTGGATCCTGGCAGGCGGCATGATTTCCGCCGTGCTCGGGCCGCAACTGGTGATCCTGACCAAGGACATGCTGGCGCCGGTGTTCTTCGCCGGCGCCTTCCTGGCGCTCATTCCGATGTGCTTCGCAGCGATCGCCATCTTGGCCTTTCTGCGGCTGCCGGATCAGCGCCCCGTCACTGGAGCAGCCCCTGCCGGGCCGGTGCGGCCGCTGAAGGAAATCGTCCTCACGCAGCGCTTCCTCACCGGCATGATCTGCGGCATCTCCACCTATGCGCTGATGACCTTCATGATGACCGGCGCGCCGATCGCCATGGTCGTCGGCTGTGGCTTCTCTCAGGACATGGCGACGCTCGGCATCCAGTGGCACGTGCTGGCGATGTTTGCGCCCAGTTTCTTCACCGGCATGCTGGTCAGCCGCCATGGCGCCGAACGGGTCGTGGCTGCGGGCCTGGTGATCCTGATGCTGTGCGCGCTGGTCGCCCATGCGGGCATCGCGCTGTGGAATTTCTGGGGCGCTCTCATCTTGCTCGGCGCCGGCTGGAACTTCGGTTTCATCGGCTCGACGGCGATCGTCGCGTCGAGCTATCGTCCGCAGGAGGCCGACAAGGTGCAGGGCTTTCACGATATCATCCTGTTCACGGCCGTTGCTCTCGCCTCGTTCGGCTCCGGCAAGGTCTTGACAGCCTATGGCTGGGATATGCTGAGTGCGGCGGTCTGGCCGGTCACGGCGTTTTGCCTCTTGCTGCTGTTTTCGCTGTTTATTGTCGAAAAACGGCGTTCCGCCTGAGAATTTACCTTCGAAAGCGATCTTCCGTCCCGGTAAGCTGCCGCCAACATACCGAAAAACGTGGGTTTTTCCATTTTTGGCGACTTGACGATACCGATTCGTCCCCGCACTCTGCGGCCACGTCTGCTGCCGTCGCTTGAAGAGGAGGCACGGTTCGCAGCGCTTTTGGGGGCCTGTGGAACGGAGTGAACCTGCAGGTTTAAACGGAGGAAAGAGCGAAATGACCATATTACTGGGCGTTATCGCATGCGGGTTGCTTTCGGTGGTTTATGCCATCTGGGCGACGCAATCGGTGCTATCCGCCGATCAGGGCAATGCCCGCATGCAAGAGATTGCAGGCTTCATACGCGAGGGGGCGCAGGCCTATCTCACACGTCAATACATGACCATTGCCATGGTCGGCGCCGTCGTTTTCGTCGCTGCATGGGTTCTTCTCTCCGCAACAGCCGCCATCGGCTTCCTGATCGGTGCTGTCCTGTCGGGGGCTGCCGGTTTTATCGGCATGCATGTCTCGGTCCGGGCCAATGTGCGCACGGCGCAGGCCTCGTCGGTCAGCCTCGCGGCAGGCCTTGATATTGCCTTCAAGTCCGGCGCCATCACCGGCATGCTCGTCGCCGGCCTGGCGCTGCTCGGCGTCACGATCTACTACCTCATCCTGACGGCAGGCCTTGGTCTTGCCGAAGGCTCGCGTGAGGTGATCGACGCCCTGGTGTCGCTCGGCTTCGGCGCTTCGCTCATCTCGATCTTCGCCCGTCTCGGCGGTGGCATCTTCACCAAGGGCGCCGACGTCGGCGGCGATCTGGTCGGCAAGGTGGAAGCCGGCATTCCCGAGGACGATCCGCGCAACCCGGCAACCATTGCCGACAACGTCGGTGACAATGTCGGCGACTGCGCCGGCATGGCTGCCGACCTGTTCGAGACCTATGCGGTGTCGATCGTTGCTACCATGGTGCTTGCGGCGATCTTTTTTGCCGGCGGTGCGAACCTCGCCGTGGTCATGTCCTATCCGCTCGCCATCTGCGGCGCCTGCATCATCACCTCGATCATCGGCGCCTTTTTCGTCAAACTCGGCTCCAACGGCTCGATCATGGGCGCTCTCTACAAGGGCCTTATCGTCACCGGTCTCCTGTCGATCATCGGTCTTGGCGCGGCAACGTCACTCACTATCGGCTGGGGTTCGATCGGCGCCGTCGAGGGCAAGGACATCACCGGCACCAACCTCTTCATCTGCGGCATTCTGGGTCTCGTCGTTACCGCGCTGATCGTGGTGATAACTGAATATTATACCGGCACCAACAAGCGGCCGGTGAACTCGATCGCGCAGGCCTCCGTCAGCGGCCACGGCACCAACGTCATCCAGGGCCTTGCCGTGTCGCTGGAATCAACCGCACTTCCGGCCATCGTCATCGTCGGTGGTATTATCGCCACCTACCAGCTGGCAGGCCTGTTCGGCACCGGTATCGCCGTCACCGCCATGCTTGGCATTGCCGGCATGATCGTGGCGCTCGACGCCTTTGGTCCGGTTACCGACAATGCCGGTGGCATTGCCGAGATGGCGCATCTTCCACCGGAAGTGCGTAAATCCACCGATGCGCTCGACGCGGTCGGCAACACCACCAAGGCGGTCACCAAGGGCTATGCCATTGGCTCGGCCGGTCTCGGCGCTCTCGTGCTGTTCGCTGCCTATTCGAACGATCTCAAATATTTCGCTGCCAATGGCGACAAGTATCCCTACTACGCCGATGTCGGGACGATCTCGTTCGATCTGTCCAATCCTTACGTCGTCGCCGGCCTGATCTTCGGCGGGCTCATCCCCTACCTGTTTGGCGGCATCGCCATGACCGCCGTCGGCCGTGCCGCCGGTTCGGTGGTGGAGGAAGTGCGTCGCCAATTCAAGGAAAAGCCGGGCATCATGGCAGGCACGGACAAACCGGATTATGGCCGTGCCGTCGATATGCTGACCAAGGCTGCCATCCGCGAAATGATCGTGCCGTCGCTGCTGCCGGTGCTGGCACCGATCGTCGTCTATTTCGGCGTTCTACTGATCTCCGGCTCGAAGGCGTCCGCTTTCGCAGCGCTCGGCGCTTCACTTCTCGGCGTCATCGTCAACGGTATCTTCGTGGCCATCTCGATGACCTCGGGCGGTGGTGCCTGGGACAATGCCAAGAAGAGCTTCGAGGACGGCTTCGTCGACAAGGATGGCACGCGGCACATGAAGGGATCGGAAGCCCACAAGGCCTCCGTCACCGGTGATACGGTCGGCGATCCCTACAAGGATACGGCAGGCCCCGCCGTCAACCCGGCGATCAAGATCACCAATATCGTTGCCCTCCTGCTTCTGGCGGTTCTTGCCTGACTACAGTAGGAACCGGCCCTGCGGCGTTCCTGGTGACGCTGCGGGGCAAGGAAAGTCCGGACAAGAAAAAACCCGCTGGCGATTGTCAGCGGGTTTTTCAATTCGCGGCAGGAGCGGGCTTGCGTTCCCTTTAGTTGTTGTTGGCGTTGCCCAGCACGGATTTCGCCATGCTCTTGCCGATGCCGTTGCCGGTCAGCAGCTGGCCGAGGAAGGTCATTTCCTTGCCGCCGGTCGGTGTCGTGCGGGAAATCATGTCGAAGACCTTGCCGTCCTGCAGGGTGTAGTGTGCCAGCTGAGAGACGACGCCGTCCTTGTCGAAATAGACGGCAAGGATGCTCTGGTCGACCAGCTTCGGCTTCATGAAGGCAACCGGGCGCTGGCGCTTCTGCGAAATGTAGTAGAACACTTCATTGTCGAAGGTCGCCGTTGTCGAAGGCGTACCGAGCGACAGGAGCACCTGCTCGCGGCTGGAGCCGACCGGCGCCAGCGCCAGCGTTTCCTGATCGACGACATAGCCTTGATTGATGGTCTGGCTGGTGTTCAGCACTTCCGCCGTCTTGCAGCCTGAAAGGGTCGTTGCGCAAATTGCCACTGTGAAAATGACGTTGTTCAGAAATTTCATGTCTGACTTGAAATACCGCTTCGTCAACGACATCTCCCTCAAGGTAACGCTGGCAGATGCGCCATTGCATTTCGTGCCTGCTTCGGTAAACCAGCTTCGGCGATCATGCAATAACAGGATGCGCGGGCCGGCGCATTTTGAAACGGTCAAACTTGGGCTTTATGATGATATTCGGACTGTTCGGCAAAAAAAACAGCAACGCGGCCATTGTTGCGCGCCAGTATGAGCTTTTGACCGCGGCTGCCCGCCGCCCCTATCTCTATACCGACCTCGACGTTCCCGACACGGTGATGGGGCGCTTCGAGATGTTGTCGGCGACGCTGATCCTCTATTTCCGGCGCACGCGCGGCTCGCAGCGGGCAGGACAGCAGATCGCCCAGGAAATCATCGACGCCTTCTTCGAGGATGTCGATCATTCGATCCGCGAGCTGGGCGTCGGCGATGTCAGCGTGCCGAAAAAGATGAAGAAGTTCGCATCGATGTTCTACGGCCGGCTCGAAAGCTATGCAGCGGCGCTGGACCACAGGGATCGTGATGAATTGGCGGCTGCACTGAAGCGCAATTTCCATCCGCAGACCGAAGACCCGGCCGTCTCCATGCTCGGGCTTGCCGACTATCTGCTGCAAACCGAAAGCCAGCTTGCAGTGCAGGCGGAGGATGTCGTAGAAACCGGCCGCATCGACCTGCCCGAAGCGGTAGCCTGAGGCCCGGCTCTTCGGCCGCGGCCCCGAGGCGCCAGGCTGGCCGGTGGCACTATCTTGGGCGGCGGTGCGGCCCGAAAGGACTTGACGATGAACCATGACGAAAAACCTGCATTTTCCTATCCGGTCAAGGTCGGCCATATCTCCGCCAACGCCGTGACGGTTCATCTTGAGGCGAATGAAGCCGAGCGCAAAGCGCTGCGCGACCTGTGGGATGTCTCCGATGTTCTGTCACTTTCCTCCGATCTCCAGATCGCCCGCTGGAAGAAGGATGGCGTCAAGATCAAGGGCCGCGTCAAGGCGAAGATCGTCCAGGCTTGCGTCGTGACGCTTGAGCCGGTGGAGTCGGAAATTGACGAACCGGTGGAAGCGATCTTCGTGCCGGAAGGCTCGCGGCTGGCGCGGATTGCGACCAATGAGTCAGGCGAGATGATTCTCGATCCGGATGGTCCTGACCTTCCCGACATGTTCACCGGCGATACCATTGATGTGGGCGTAACCGTCGCGGAACACGCGGCGCTGGCAATCGATCCCTATCCGCGCAAGCAGGGCGCGAGCTTCGGCGAACGGATCGAAAGCAGCGAGAAGGACGATACCCGTCCAAATCCCTTTGCCGTGCTCAAGGATTGGAAAAAGGACTGAGTCGGGAAATCGATGCGGCACAAATCGGTTGTCTCATCAGCGAAAAACGGTATTTTGGCCGAAATCCAGCCCGTTGGGTCGTTTGCCTCGCAAGCGGGGCTGTTGCGTCTCAAACGTCATGAAAACACGTGTGTCTCCATCGCTCACACTGATTGCGCCGGGACGAAACATGCAGTGTGGCAGGAATAAAGGATAAGGCACGCGTGGTCAGAATTTCTCTTGATGTGATGGGCGGCGACTTCGGTCCGCAGGTCGTCATTCCGGGTGCCGCAAGAGCGCTCGAAAGGCATCCCGATATCCGTTTCGTGCTTTACGGCCTTGAGGATCAGTGCGTTCCCCTCCTGGACAAGTACCCCAAGCTGAAGGCAAGCAGCACCTTTTACGCATCCGAGCTGGCGATCGCCATGGACGAGAAGCCGAGCCAGGCACTCCGGCGCGGCCGCGGCAAGGCCAGCATGTGGCAGGCGATCGAGGCCGTCAGCAAGGGTGAGGCGGACGTCATCGTCTCTGCCGGCAATACCGGCGCTCTGATGGCGATGTCGGTGTTCTGCCTTCGCATGATGGCCGGCATCCAGCGCCCCGCGATCGCCGCGATCTGGCCGACGCTGAAAGGCGAGAGCATCGTGCTCGATGTTGGTGCCACGATCGGCGCGGATGCGCAGCAGTTGATGGATTTCGCGCTGATGGGGGGCGCGATGGCGCGCGCCCTGTTCGAGATCGAGCGCCCGACGCTTGGCCTGCTCAATGTCGGCGTCGAGGAGATCAAGGGCCAGGAGGAGGTCAAGGAGGCCGGCCGGCTGATCCGTGAAGCCTCTCCCGACAGCATCGACTACTTCGGTTTCGTCGAAGGTGACGATATCGGCCGCGGCACCGTCGATGTCGTCGTGACCGAAGGCTTCTCCGGCAATATCGCGCTGAAGGCGTCCGAGGGAACCGCCCGGCAGATCGCCGAATATCTGCGCGCGGCGATGTCGCGAACGCTTCTTGCCAAAATCGGCTATATTCTTGCCAAGGGCGCCTTCGACCGCCTGCGCGAGAAGATGGATCCGCGTAAGGTCAACGGCGGTGTGTTCCTCGGCCTTAATGGTGTCGTGATCAAGAGCCATGGAGGAACGGACGCGGAAGGTTTCGCAGCGGCGATCGACGTCGGCTACGACATGGTCCGTAACGGGCTGAAGGCCAAGATCGAAAATGATTTGAAAAAGTACCATGCCTCGCTCCCTTCCGAAGGTGCAGCGAGCGGCATGGCCGACGAGGTTTGAAAAGTATGATCCGTTCTGTGGTTCGCGGCTTCGGGGCATCGCTTCCGAAACGGGTGATGACCAATAGCGAATTGGAAGAGAAGGTCGACACGTCCGACGAATGGATCGTGCAGCGTACCGGGATTCGCCAGCGCTACATCGCCGGCGAGGGCGAGACTACGGCGTCGCTCGGCGAGGCCGCGGCGCGCGCGGCACTCGACAAAGCAGGCCTGACGGCCGCCGATCTCGACGTCATCATCGTTGCGACCTCGACGCCGGACAACACCTTTCCGGCTACCGCCGTCAACATCCAGAACCGTCTCGGCATGCATCACGGTGCCGCCTTCGACATGCAGGCGGTCTGTTCCGGCTTCATCTATGCAGTCGCGACGGCAGACGCCTATATCCGCGGCGGTCTTGCCAAGCGCGTGCTGGTGATCGGGGCGGAAACCTTTTCGCGCATTCTCGACTGGAGCGACCGCACCACCTGCGTACTCTTCGGCGACGGCGCCGGCGCAATCATTCTGGAGGGCCAGGAAAGCAGCGGAACCACCGCCGACCGCGGCATCCTGACCGCGCAGTTGCGTTCCGACGGCGCGCACAAGGAAAAGCTCTATGTCGATGGCGGCCCGTCAACCACGGGGACGGTCGGCCATCTGCGCATGGAGGGCCGCGAGGTCTTCAAACATGCGGTCGGCATGATCACGGACGTCATCGAGGCAGCCTTCGAGGCCACCGGCACTACGGCCGATGATCTTGACTGGCTGGTGCCGCACCAGGCCAACCGCCGCATCATCGACGGCTCGGCCCGCAAGCTCGGCATCCCGCTCGAAAAGGTTGTGGTGACCGTTGATCTTCACGGCAACACCTCGGCAGCCTCCATTCCGCTGGCGCTCAATGTCGCGGCTTCCGACGGGCGGATCAAAAAGGGCGATCTGGTTCTGCTTGAGGCCATGGGAGGCGGCTTCACCTGGGGCTCCGTGCTATTGCGCTGGTAAAGAAAATCGCAATAGAACGCAAACGCTTGACCGGAATGGACAAGGGCAATACTCTTCCGGGCTAATCGATATTTAAAGAAAATCGGTGGGGGAAGATGAGCGGAAAAACGGTGACACGAGCAGACCTGGCCGAATCGGTTTTCCGCAAGGTCGGTCTTTCCCGAACGGAATCGGCTGAACTGGTCGAGACCGTGATCGACGAAATCTGCAACGCCATCGTGCGTGGCGAAAGCGTCAAGCTCTCCTCCTTCGCGACCTTCCAGGTGCGCGACAAGAATGAACGAATCGGTCGCAATCCGAAAACCGGCGAGGAAGTGCCGATCTCGCCCCGCCGCGTCATGACCTTCAAGGCCTCCAACGTGCTGAAACAGCGCGTTCTCAAGGCGCATCTGTCGCGCAAGGCCAAGCTGAAACCGCAATCGCCGGCTTCGTAATTCCCGCCTCACCATTAAAGTAGTTGAAAACACGTCCATAAGCCGTTGAAATACTCATGATTCGTGTAATCATGCGTATCGCTGGCAGGTTTGACGCACGACAATCGTCGTGCCCGCATCCAACCAGCCGTGTTCGATGGGGGAAGATATGGACAAGAGCCCGGACGCGTTCCGCACCATCAGTGAAGTGGCCGACGATCTCGATCTGCCGCAGCATGTTCTCAGATTCTGGGAGACGCGCTTTCTGCAGATCAAGCCGATGAAGCGCGGCGGCGGCCGGCGCTACTACCGGCCGGAGGATGTCGACCTGCTCAAGGGCATCCGCCATCTGCTCTACGATCACGGCTATACGATCAAGGGCGTGCAGAAACTCCTGAAGATGAACGGCAACAAGTTCGTCGCGGCAATTGCCAGCGGCGATCTCGCCACCGTCGAGGCGCTCGCTGCCGCCAATATCGAGGAGCAGGTGCAGCCGAAACTCGGTAACCCGGAAGAAGACCAGATCGTCGGCCGCGCCAAGGCGCCGGCGAGCCGCCGGTTCTTCTCCTTCGTTGGCGGCAATGACGAAGCGCCGGAAATTTCGGTCGGCAAGACATCCGTCGGCAAGGAGGATCGCGCTTTGTTGCAGGAAGCGCTCTACGATCTTCTTGAGTGCAAGCGTTTGCTCGATCAGGTTCGCTGAGGCATTTTTCAAGGGTGAACGCAGTTGCCATCCGCGCACAGGTGACGGCGTCGCTGGCGGGGCGGGCTCTTTTTTGATCTGGACGACGCGAGTTTCATCTCGTGCCACGATGAAACTTCATGATACGAACGCCCATCGGTGTGATGGCAGGATGGCTGCGGATGGAAAAACCTTGGACGAAAAGCGTAACTCTTGCTCTGGAAGGGCCGGGCAAGTACGTGACGATCGCCAACACCACCGAGGCCTCCTGGGCGATGATCGAGGATTGGCCGTTGGACGACGCTCCCGCCCTGAACCGTGCGCTGGATATCTGCGCGGCGGTGGTCGAGGGGAAGATGCCGGTGGAAGATGCGCGCAAGGCGTTCATTGCCGCCGCAGCCGAGGCGGAGATCCACATTCAGGAGTGAGACCCCTTGGTTCCGGCATCCCGCATCTCCATATGCCTGCCACCCGGATAGAGAAAGCCTGGATACAGAAAAGAGCGACATGACGAAGTCCCTTCAGGCGAAGTTTCACGCAGACATGCTGGCCCTTTACGATCATTGCGCACGCATCGGTTTCCGGCCGGTGCTGTTCCGCCGGCTCGTCATTCTCAAGGGCGGCGTCGATGCGGCCAGGGAACTGGTGTTCAAGCCTGGCACGACCGGCCTCGAGCGTCTGACGGAGGCCGGAAAAACCGAACTGTCGATGGAGGCGGCGATGGGAAGGGCAGAATACCGCCCGCTGTTTACGCCACTCGAAATCAAGGAGGCGGCCAAACGTCTTGAGGGCAGCGCGACCCGCGAGCGTTCCAGGGGCCGGCTCAACGCCACCGCTACCAACACGAAACAGGCATGATGACCATGACGAAGAAGCAGAAGCTCGAGCACTCCGATTTTGCCGGCGAATTCACCGACGACGGCGTCACGGTTCTTGTCGATATCTTCCGCAAGGAAGGCAGCACCGATGGCTGGACGATGGAAGTAATCGACCAGGAGGAGGGGTTGACCGTCTGGGAAGAGCCGTTCCCCACCGACAAGGAAGCCTTCGAGGAATTCCTCGCCACCGTGGAACGCGACGGCATTCACTCGTTTCTTGAAGATCCGGAACCGGAAGCGTCGGTGCATTGATGCATCGACGTCGCCTCGGCGACGAAGAAATGGACTAGGGCTGCAAGGAGAAAATGGTCGGAGTGGCGGGATTCGAACCCACGACCCCTTGACCCCCAGTCTAAAAGCAGCCGTTTTATAGCCATTCCTGACGTTGGACGCTTCGCCTCGAAACGGCTATTTTCCAACCTTGGCAAACCGATGCCCGCTTGACTAATTTCTGGATGGCGCCAATATGCTGGCTACAGTGTGGCTATAAAGGCGATCCATGGCAATTATCAAGATAACGGCTGCCGCTGTCACTGAGGTGATGGGCGCTGCGTCTCCCAACAAGACGACCTTCTATTTTGATGCAGACCTCACTGGGTTCGGCTTCTATCGAACGACAGCAGGGACTGGCACTTTTTTCGCGGAATATCGACCGATCGCGGGCGGCCCGAAAAAGAGAATCAAGCTTGGACGCGTTGGAACGTTGAAAGCGAACGAGGCGAGGGAGGCTGCTCGAAAAGTCATCGCCCACGCAGGCTTGGGGAAGGATCTTGCGAAGGATCGGAGCGACGAGCGCGCCAGCGTGACAGTGAAGACACTTGTATCAAACTACGTCGAAGAGTTTGTGGCGACGAACAAAAAAGCCTCCTCTGCCGAGTTTTACAGGACGATGCTGCGGAAACATATCGAACCCCGGCTCGGATCGACGAAGGCAGTGGCACTGACTCGCGTTGACGTTCAGAGGGCGCACGCGTCAATGTCCAAGGAAGCACGGATATCGGCCAATCGTTCCATGAAATTGCTCGCCGCGGCGTTTGTATGGGGCGCAAAGAATGGCTTTGTTCCCGATGGCTTCAATCCCGCCAAAGGCGTTGATCTGAACAAGGAAGAGGGAAGGGAGCGATTTTTGTCGCTCGATGAAATGGCTGCCCTCGGCGAAGCCATGCGAACCGCGGAGACGATCGGCTTCGAAGCGGTCGTTAGCGATGCAAAGCACGCCCCGAAAGGCCAGAGGAATAAAATGCACCCCTGCATTACGGGTGCTGTTCGACTCTATATGCTCACCGGAATGAGGTTGCGAGAAGTGCTTCACTTGCGATGGGACGAGGTGGATCTACAACGCGGCCTGCTGTTTCTCCCTGATTCGAAAACGGGGAGAAAGACCGTCGTGCTTTCGGCCGCGGCAGTTGACGTTCTCGCTGACCTTCCCAAGATCGGTGTCTACGTCATTGCGGGTGAGACTGCAGGTTTGCCAGACGAGAAGCCACGGGCCGACCTCAAGCGGCCTTGGGCAACGATCACAAAGCATGCGGGTCTTCCTGGTCTCAGGATCCATGACTTGCGCCACAGTTTTGCCTCCGTCGGGGCATGGTCCGGCCTCGGGCTTCCCGTCATCGGGAAGCTTCTGGGGCATGCTGATGCAAAGACGACTCAGCGTTACGCGCACGTGGACGCTGACTCTTCCAGGCGGGCTGCCGATGCAATAGCGTCGCAGATCGCGGCCGCCATGGGGGGCAAATAATGGCGCCGCTCCCGTTTCCATTCAGCCGAGCCGCGACAGCCATCGAGGCGGCTATCTCCGAGGGCCGCGCTGAAGAGGCGATGCACAAACTGATTCACGCGCTTCGCAATGGTGGCGACGACAAGGCAATGCGAAGGGTCGCTGCCGATTGGATCGAGAGAATTGGGCTGCCCCCCGGCGCCGCCAAAGCGTTGCGGAAAGGGAATAAGAAGCTTCACGAAGATTGGCTGGGCATTTCCGAAATGGTCACCAATCTTCAGGGAGAGGGTAAAACTTATGCTGCGGCCGTTGATCAGGCTGCTAAGCACTTTGGATGCAGCGATCGGCACGTTCAAAATTGCGTTGCCGAATGGAACGAGGTCTCGCGGACTCGGTGGGAGGACGAGTAGCCGAACGAAGTTCGAAGTTCGTTCGGCTGATTTATAAGCCGTAAAATTCTATGTACCTTCATGCAACAACAGCAACGGAGGGAATGAATGACAAAAAATCTAAGGGTAAAAACTGCGGCCGAGTACCTGGGCCTGTCGAAATCCTTCTTGGACAAGGCGCGATGCTACGGCGGCGGCCCTGTCTTTGCAAAACTTGGCACAACAGTAGTCTACAATACGGCCGACTTGGACGCGTGGGTAGCAGCCCACCGTGTGGAAACCGCCGTCAACGATAATAAAGTCGTTTCCGCGAGGGCCGCAGCATGAGCCACGCAGCAGAAGACCCGGCGCTCGATCTGGCGGCATTCATCGTCGAAGAGGCTAACAACTTCGACGACCTCATGCCAGAGGTTCTTAAACGGTTCGGTCACCTAGGACGCGAAGCCGTTGAACGGGGGATCGCAATCGGTATCGAATTAGTCGAGGCGCGCATAGCTGAGGACCAGCACGAGATTTTGCTTCTCGAAGCGCGGGTGGCCGCTGCCTAAGCAACCCCTCGCACAGCCCTTGACGATTTCGACGTCGATGCCGTTAATGGTTTCACCAACCGCCGGCGTGAATTCACGGAAATGCTATTTAGTGTTTCGTCCGCAATTCAGCACAAGATAACGGCATATCCACCTGACCGATCAACACCAAACCATTTTGCCAGCGCCACCCTCACCGAAAACGGGGAGGTCGTGGCGGCGCGTTCGATTTGATCTCATGTAGTGGCGCGTGCTTGCCGAGGATCTTCAGCAGCTTTCGCTCTTCGGCCGGACCAATTCCGAGCTTTTTGCAATGACTTGAAACGCAGTGGTCGTTTGGGCCGGGTATACGAATCTGCCGGTTATTCGACGCATGTGACATCGCAATTTCCTCCTTGGAGGAAAAACGTTCGCCGCAGTTTGAAGTTCCGCCGGAGATCCTGGCACCCGTCAACACCCATCAACAAAACGTCCGGCTACCCGCCGGCGGAGGAGAGTTTTGCGCCTATGGAGGGAACAACGTGAGAATTATTGAACTGAGACCGGCGCCACCCGGATCTGGCAATGCGCTCGCAAGGTTCGACGTTGAGATGCCAGGCGGCATCCGACTTTTCAACCTGAAGCTCTCGGACAGCGGTAACGGTCTGCGAGTATTCGCGCCATCCGCCTTGGGCTCTGCGACCGCCACATTCGACCGCTCACTGGCAGCCGAAATCGCGGCGACCGCCTTCATGAAACTCGGAGAGATCGCCCCCAATGAAAATCGCCAGCCTGAATAAGGAGACAGCATTGTCTCCCCTTGAAATCCGGCTCGCTCTTTTCGAGAACGGCTATAAGCCCGTGTTAGCGCGCGGCAAAATCTCTGATGTCGCCGGCTGGAGAACCCCCGTCGAAACCTGCGAACAGGTCATCAAGCTATCCAGTGACCACCCCGACTACGTTAACACTGGCCTTCTCTGCGGCGAACTGGTTGGCGTGGACATTGACGCGCTGGATCCAGATACTGCGGCCGCGCTGGTTGCAATGGTCGAAAAGCTTCCCGGCTCGTCACGTGCGCTCCGTCGTGTCGGTAAGGCTCCGAAAATCACCTTCGTCTTCCGCGCCGAAATCGTGCGCAAAAAAACGGCAACGAAGGCATACATGGTCAACGGGCTCAAGTGCCAGTTGGAAATCATGGGCGATGGCCAGCAGATCATTGGTTTCGGCGAGCATCCCGACACAGGGCTCCCCTACGAATGGATTGGTCCGTCTCCGCTAGACGTGGCGCTTGCTGATCTTCCGGCCATATCACCGGAGACGATCGACTCCTTCGTTGCGGATGCCGAGGCATACCTTTCCGCCCAGGGGGTGACAATCGTGCCGGTACGCACCTCAAAGCCGCAGCCTGAATACCAGCCTTCACAGCAGGGCGCCGTCGCGGGTAACGGGATTTGGGCGGAACTCAAGTCAAGGGCTATGGCGAACCTTGGCGCTTGGGTTCCAGCGCTCGGCCTGTCGGGCACCAAGCCTTACGAGCGAGGTTTCCTTGCGCGCGCCGACTTCCGCGCCTCCACATCATCGAAGGGCCTGAGCGGGGTCAAGCGGGGTCTTTCCGTCTGCTTTTCTCCTGATGGAATCGTTGACTATGCCGACGGAAACCTCGGCTACAATCCAATCGATATCACAGCAGTAGCTCTTGGCATCTCGCCAAGCGAGGCTGCGGACTGGTTGCGCGGTCGAATTGGAGACGAGCGACCGGCCGCAGATCAGTCAGCCTGTCAGGGGATGATTGCGAAGTATCTCTCCGGGGGGAAGCACCGCCAGCCGCAAGCCGAAGATGCGGAACCGGCGAAGGATATCATCGCGGCCAATGACAACAACCCGGCACGGCCAGCGCCTCCAGATATGCATCCTGACCCGTACAATCCGGAAGCGGCAGGCGGGCTTCTTGCTGACATTTCGAGATGGATTACCACGACGGCAATTATCAAGGTCGACGAGCTTTCGTTAGCGGCGTCGGTGGCGCTAATCGCAGGCTTCTTTGGTAGCAGGGCGCTGACACCGACTCGAGCAGGTATCAACATGTACTTGACTACTATGGTACAGACAGCCGGCGGAAAGGGCCGTCCACCATCCGCAATCCGCGCGCTTGCAGACAAGGCATTCCCGCACGGGGTCGTCAGCAATTCTGATCCGACATCATACGCAGCATTCGAGCGCATCTTGCGCCGCAACTCTTCAGTTGTGGCCGTGATGGACGAGTTCGGTATCACGCTTCAGGGCGTCAACTCAAAGAAGCCGGATCCGGTCGCAAGTTCGATTCGCAAATTTCTTCTTGCCGTGTACGACCAGGGCAATGGCGTCTTTGACGGCAGGGCCTACGCATCGGCAGACACAAAGAAGGATGAATCGCCGATCGACGGGCCGGCCCTCACAGTTCTTGGGATGACTACGCCGGAAACGCTTTACAAGGGAATCTCCCGCGAGAGTGTCGCAGACGGTTTTTTGAACCGATTCTGCTTCGTGGAGTCTTCGCCGCACCCAGACGGGGTACACCCGCCGGACCTTACCGCGGATAATTCTCCGCCAGAGGGACTGGTTGAACGGCTCCGGAAGGCTGTGACGCACTTTCCTGTCAAGGTCACCGATCCTGGCAAGTCGGCGAAGGTGAAGCACCGCGTTCCATTTTATGGAGGGCTGAACAGTGCTGCCCATAAAGAGTGGGAAAAGATCTTCTATTGGCAGCACGACACGTCATGGAACGAGATCGAAAAGAAGATACGTGGGCGCGCGTCGGAGAACACCGCACGGCTGGCAACCATCAGGGCAATCAGTCGGAACCCAACAAAGCCGTTCGTCACCTTAGAGGACATTCAGTGGGGCTGGTCTTTGATTTACCGCTCGATCAAGATTATCGACGCGGGCGTTGAGACCATGGCCGGATCGGATCAGGAAAAGCTTCGCAACGTGATCTTGGCGTGCCTGCGGAAAGCAAAGGGTGGAGTTATGTATCGGAGCCGCCTGCTGCGGCTTTCAGACGTTAAGGAAGCGAGCGGAGGAACGCAGGACTTCCTGTCGGCGATCAGCTGGCTTTACATGTCTGGAGAGGTTGTCGACATCTCCAAGGACGGCGACGGATCCAAGCTAATGCTCAGTTCCCAAAATACAGAAGACTGACGGGAATTCGGGAACTGAATCGCGGTTTCCAATGCGAGATTGGCCAATTCATTTCCCAATTTCCCAATCTGTTCCGAGATTTTGGGAACTGTATTTATATATATAAATCAAGTATATAACTACACCTATATATACCAGTTCCCAATTTCCCATTTCTTCAAATATCTGATTTTCACCCCCTTTTTCCCTCTCCCGCCGTCCCTTTCTATGGGAACTCGGGAAATTGGGAACTCGGGAACTGACGTGAACGAAGGGAGAGCATTCATGCGCATCGGTATAGTTTTGTCACCACCTCAGAGGGAAGCCATCGACAAGGCTGCGGCATGGTATAAGCGCGGCCGTGAGAGGCAGCAGGTGTTTCGCCTGTTCGGTTACGCAGGTACCGGGAAGTCGACCGTGCAGCGCGTCATGCTGGACGAGCTTGGCGTCTCTCCAGACGATGTCCTCTTCCTAGCGCCGACAGGGAAGGCGGCAGCCGTTCTCGTCGACAAGGGCCACCATGCACAGACAATTCACCGCGCGCTTTACACGCAGACTGGAGAGAATGACGACCTCTACGAGGCGCTTTCGGCAGAGCGCGAAACTATCATGGCAAAGCTGCGGCTTAATTCACTCGAGAACAGGGGCGCCTACGTTCGCAGGCTGGCCGCGGTAGAGACCCAGATGCGGAGCGGTGAGGCCAGATCGAAGCCGGAGTTCTCATTCAGGGGGACGACCGCAATCTCTCCACGCGTCAAGATCATTATCATTGATGAGTGCTCGATGGTGAAGAACGACATGTTCAGGGACCTCTTGTCTCTGGAGTTGCCGATTCTCCTAGTTGGGGATCCTGGACAGTTGCCCCCCGTTGATCGCGACGACAAGACTCCATCACTTGCCCTTACTGGATCGACCCCTGACGTGATGCTCAACGAGGTGGTGAGGCAGGATGGCGATTCTACGATCCTGCGGCTGGCATCATCCATCAGGGATGGCCAAATGTTCGATTTCGGCGCCTCGGAGGAAGACCACGTCGCCTACATGGATGGCAGGGGCTGCCGAGGCGACATCGGGAAGATCTGCGACAAGCTGGACGTCGACCTGTCGTACTTCGACCAGATCATCTGCGGTAGGAATAAGACCAGGTCGGCGCTCAATGACTACATGAGGAAGGCTCACGGCATAACCGGAGAGCTCCCCGTAGGTGAGAAGAACGAAAAGCTGGTTTCGACCAAAAACATATTCATCGGCGATCACTTCATAGCGAACGGCGCGAGCATTTCCGTCAGGGAGGACCGGAAGAGGAGGGGAGAAGTCACCGTATGGGGACATGATTATGCGATCGACCACCCTGTGACCGTCACGTCTATAGATGGGCGCCCGACAAACGTTCCCGGAGCGTCCTTGTGGAAGCTCCCCTTCGAAGGTGAGGAAGAATACTACTCGAGGAGGAAGTCGGAGGAGAGGGCCGCAAAGCAGTTGATGCAAGCAACCTGGTCATGGGCGATGACGGCGCACGCTTCACAAGGATCCGAGTGGCCGACAGTCTGCGTGTTCGATGAAAGCGACGTTTTCCGAGAGCACCGTCTACGCTGGCTTTACACCGCCATCACGAGAGCCAGCAAAGACTTGTTGATCATCAAAATCTAAGACCAGCAAAAATAGGAGGACACCATGCTCACTAGATCCAGCATCCGCGCCATCGGCGCGCCGGCCCGCTACGGCGCAACTTCGGCGCCCGACATGCTCCATAACAAAACGCTGAACGGCCAGCCGGCTTCTTTTGAACACTTCAACACTAGCGACCGGCATGTGGCCATCGACGCAGCTCCACCTGTTGGCCGCCCCACCGTTCCATCGTTGAAGACCTTTTACCGGCTCTCCTACGGCGAGGCCATGGATCTCGCCGACAGCGTCGTTGCCCAGTCGATCGCCGCCGGGAGTGGCACTGGTGAGAGGACTACAAGCCGACAAGGCAAGGTGCACGACACGTTATTCGAACGAGCACGATGGAGACGAGAGGAAGTCCGGATCTCCCACCCAGGCGCTCCACGAGCTTCGAACGACAATACGCCCTCCGCCAAAAAGGACGCTGCATGACCCAGACCGCACCAAACCGCGACCTTTCAAAGCTCAGCGAACTCCTGGCAACGCATACCCACCCCACCGAGAAGAAAACCCAGCCCACTAAGGCGAGGGCCGTCAAACCGGCCAACGACAATAAACCCGCACGAGAATTACTCGCATGGCCGACGTTTGAACGCCTTGCGTACCGTGGCGACATGCGGAGGCTCCATGCTCTGCGGCATTGGAGAAACGTCTGCTTTCCGGGCTCTGAACCCACTCCTCCGGAACCTGACAGCCTGGATGCTGATACTCGAGCCGAAATCCGACCCAGCGAAGGTGAGCTACTTGCGGCCGTCGGTTGGACTGTCACCGGACGCGAGCGCTGGCACTGGACTGGTAGAATGGTGAACGTGTATGCGCCCGTGGAAGCCGCCGCCAAAAGGACCACAAACCAAAATGGCGGTGAGGACACCGGACTTGGCGAACTGCTCTTCCGTGATGGCAAGTTAATCGTATGGGGCCACACGGCCAAGGGCGTCGCCCTCCGTCCTGTCGAACGGCCTGGTGGACCCAAGGGCGGCCCATCTTCCGAACGGTCCACCTCTGCGATTTGGTCTTACCTCCGATTGAAAGGTGCTACTTCGCCGTTGGCGGCGACGCCATATTCGAGGCCTCTATCCGGCGAGGCAGCAATTGCCACCACCTATGAACCCCTTCCTCGTGAAGAACCCAACGCAAAAAACAAACATGGCCGCTTCGGTGTGGAACAAGCACGCGCCGTGCTGAAGTCGCTTGGCGTGGATGGGTCAACTCCTTTTGACCAGTTGCAAGTTCCGGCGACCCGTTGCCCGGATGGCATCGTGACCGGCCCTCAGTGGGTCGGCGGAGTCAAGAAGCCGAAGCCGATGGGTGAGATATCGGCAGCAGCAGGTCGTGAGCCGGATGTGGTACGGCAGGTCGAAAACGTCATGTTCGTTGAGTTTTTGCGCCATCATCTTGGGAAGCATGCACTGGTGCTCGATTTGGCGATTGGCGATGCGACTGCGAAACAGATCGGGATCGAGATGGGGCAGGGACCGGCGTATGCCGAGAAACGCGGTCCAGCTCTGATCGACGCTGCGATTGATGCGCTGATCCAGATCGATGAGACGGCGCGATTGGAAATAGACCCGCCGCAGGAAAAACTTGCGGCGTAACGTCCGGTCAACGGAGGTTTGGGGGCGTATTATTATGAGAGGTTAAACCTCGAGGTCGCCTTCGGCGGCCTTTTTTTATTGGGGCTCTGAATTCGCGCGGACGCTTTGACCTCGCGGCGATGCCGGTCAGCCCCAACACCCACACAGCAAGGCAGGACTTTGTACACCCTGAGAAGGCACCCAGCGCAACGCGCTGGCCGTTCCTTGCTGTTACCCCACACAACACGACATTCACCGCTAGACCCATGCGCATGCCACATTGGCTAGGGCGCTGTGTTCGGCGTCGTGTTGTTGCCCCACATGGCCCTGTTAGCTCAGCGATAGAGCGGCGCAAGATAAAGCGCATGTCGTTGGTTCAAACCCAACACAGGGCAACCCCATCGTTGCAGGCTCCGTCTCCTCGGCTGTCGCAACGGTCCTGCGGCCTGCTCCCCTGTATTGGGTTGAGCGGGCCGCTTTCGTCTTTTCATGGATGGCACACCATGGCCAACAACAGCGCATGGCATCACCTCTATGACACTGCCAGGTGGAAGCGCCTACGCCATGCGCAGCTATCGCTAGAGCCGCTTTGTCGCTTCTGTCTAGAAGCAGAGGAAGTGACGGCAGCGTCGATATGTGACCACATCAAGCCCCATAAGGGCGACGTTGATATGTTTCACGACCCATCCAATCTACAATCCCTTTGCAAGCCCCATCATGACGGATCGAAGCAGCGCATGGAGCGAGGCCAGAACGTCATTCGATATGGTGCCGATGGATGGCCGATTTCAACTGCTTAATGGAATTCAAAGGGGAGGGGTGGGTCGGATCGCTCGACCCGCTCGGCCTGCCTACCGGCGGCCCCCAAACATACACATTTTTTCGATTGAAATGTTGGGGTCGGGAATCTCGATTGAACCCGCAGGTTCTCCGGAGCGGCGCTCGACGGTCGATAATCTGACCCTATAGCGCCCACCGAGATTGTCAAGGAAATACCATGGCGCGCCCAAGAACGCCGAAGGCTAAGGCCGAAATTACCGGCCACGCTTACAAAGACAAAACCAAGTTTGAAGCCCGCAACGAGCCTACCGTCATCGAGACAGTCGGCGAGCCGTTCGAATGGCTTAATGAGCATGCCCGAAGGGCGTGGGAAGAAATTGCATCTGAGGTGCCATGGCTCAATTGGAGCCACCGCGGGCATCTGGCGATCGCCGCGAATATTCGCGGCAGGATGATGAAGGATGACGATGTTGGCGTTCAAGCCATGAACCTTCTCCGCCAGTGCTACGGGCAAATGGGCGCGACGCCGGCTGATGCCAGCAAGGCTGGAGCTAAACCGGATGGCGAAAGCAAAGACCCGGCCGACGAGTTCTTCGACTAGCGTACCGGCACACTTCAATCCGCTATACCCGACGGGTGCCGTTGACGAGTATGCGGAAGCGGTCATCAATGGCGACATTATCGCTGGCCCCCATGTACGGAATGCATGCCGTAGGCACCGAGACGATCGGCTGAATGGCCCATCGCGCGGCATCCACTGGGATCCGCAGGCTGCTGATAGAGTGCTGCGGTTCTTTCCGGCCGTACTTCGCTTGAATGGCGGCCAGTTCGAAGGGCGCCCATTTCGCCCTCACTTGTCGCAGCAGTTCAAGATCGGCTCCATTTTTGGATGGAAGCGCGTTGAATCGGATGGAGCCCTGTTGCGCCGATTCCGTCGTGCCTACATCGAAGAAGGCAAGGGCAATGGCAAGTCTCCGCTTGCGGCTGGTATTGGGCATTACTGCCTGACCTCAGACGGCGAGGCTGCTGCTGAAATCTACGCTGCGGCGGCCAACAAAGACCAGGCTTTCGTTCTGTTCCGCGACGCTGTCGCGATGTATGAGCAATCGCCTTCGCTCAAGTCGAAGCTGACGCCGTCCGGCGGCAACCCTGTCTGGAACCTGTCGTATCTCAAAAAGCGGTCGTTCTTTCGGCCAATCTCGCGCGAAGGTGCACACTCGGGCCCACGGCCTTATGTAGCGCTCTGCGATGAAATCCACGAGCATCCCGATGGCAAGGTCATCGAAATGCTCGAGCGCGGTTTCAAGTTTCGCCGGCAGCCGCTTTTGTTCATGATCACGAACTCCGGTTCGGATAGGCATTCTATCTGCTGGGATGAGCATCAGCATGCGGTAAAGGTTGCGGCTGGAACGCCGACGCCAGACGAAGATTTCACATATGTCGGCGAGGTGATCGACGACACGACGTTTTCGTATGTCTGCGCTCTAGATAAAGACGACGATCCGTTTACTGACCCGTCGTGCTGGCAGAAGGCTAATCCGCTATTCGGCGTGACGCTGAAGCACGATTACCTGGCTGGCGTCGTCAATCAGGCGAAGGACATTCCTTCGAAGCGAAACGGTATTCTTCGGTTGCACTTTTGCGTGTGGACCGAGGCCGACACGTCGTGGATACCAAGGCCGATAATCGAAACGGTGATGGCCGATTTCGATCCGTATATCGAGCACAAGGGCAAGCCCATCAATGCGGCTGGCCTTGACTTGTCCGGCGCTAAGGATTTGACCGCTGCAGCATTCGTTATCGAAACCGGCACCAAGCGGATTACGCGCGAGGACGGGACCGAAGCGGACCTGCCAACATACGATGCGTGGATTGAGGCTTGGACGCCAAAAGACACCATGGATGAGCGGTCAAAGGTTGACCATCTTCCATATCGTGTCTGGTTCGATCAGGGATACCTCCAAGCGCCTGAAGGTGCCAGAATCCGGTATGACCATGTGGCGGCTCTGTTCGCCAGGTTGAACGCCGAGCACGGCATTGGTGTCCTTGCCTACGACAAGTACGTCTACGATAAGTTCGCAGATGAGCTTGACGCGTATGGGGTGGCGATCAACAGCGTTGCTCATCCGCAGGGTGGCAAGAAGCGAGCAAAACCTGACAAGGAAAAAGTCGAGGCGGCGAAGGCGGCAGGCGAGGAAGTCCCGCTTGGGCTTTGGATGCCAGGCAGCATGTCGGCGCTGGAGACCTTGATTCTTGAAGGTCGAATTCGGCTTCGCAAAAGTCCGATTCTAATGGGTGCCATCATGGCGGCTCATGTCGAGACTGACCCGCTCATGGGCAATCAGTGGCTTTCGAAGCTCAAATCTACCCAGAAGATCGACCCGGTTATTGCGCTTTGCATGGCGGTCGGCGCTGCGGTGGATGGTGCGGTCGAGAAGGCTCCGGCGATTTCCCCATGGGAAGACCCTGAATTCAAGATTGCCGTCGTTTGACGGCGGCAAGGAAATTGCATGTTTGGACTGACAACGACCCGCGCTGCTGAAAGGCAGGCTGCGCAGGCGGCTGCCGAAATGCGCGCGTCGCTCGAGAGTCCGACGGTTCCGCTTTCTGATGTTGGCGCTTGGCGCACGCTGATGGGTGAGTGGCATAACGTCGCCGGTGTAACCGTCACCTACGAGACGGCGCTTGAGGTGCCTGCCATCTGGTGTGCTGTCAACTTTATTGCTGGCACGCTGGCTAGCTTGCCTTTGCAGGTTTTCAAGAAGGGCGAGAAGGGGCGGGAAACCGTCGAGGCTGACCCTCTCTACGGCATCCTGCACGATGCGCCGAATGACGAATTGACGTCGTTCATGTGGCGCAAGGGCATGATGATCAGCGTTCTTCTGCGCGGTCGCGGCGTTTCCTTCATCGAGCGCAACAAAGCTGGCAGGGTAATGAACCTGTGGCCGCTTGATGCCGACAAGGTGACGGTTGAGCGCAAGGATGGGCGCAAGTTCTACACCTACGAGGACGGCAGCCGGAAGGTTGTCTACAAGGCCAACGAGGTTATTGACCTAACGTTCATGCTGAAGCCTGACGGCGTCGCGTGTGTTGACCCGGTTAACAAGCTCAAGGGCGTTGTCGGTCTGGCTTTGGCGCTTGACGAATACGCCCGCAAGTTCTTTGCAAACGGCGGCGTCCCCCCCCTGGCGCTCTACGGCCCGATGCCATCGCCCGCAGCCGCAGCGAGAGCGTCGCAAGACGTTGAGAAGGCCGTTCGAGACGCGAACGCCGAGCGTCGAAACGTTATGATCATGCCGGCAGGCCACGAGATCAAGCCGGTAGGCGTAAACCCAAAAGACTCGCAGATGGAAGAGGCTCGGCGCTTCCAGGTCGAGGAAATCGCACGCATCTACGGCCTGCCTCCTGTCTTTTTGCAGGATCTGACGCACGGCACGTTCTCAAATACAGAGCAGCAGGATCTTCATCTCGTGAAGCATCTCATTGGCCAGTGGGTCAAGGCGATCGAGCAGGAACTGAACCTGAAACTGTTCTCGGCGCGCAACCGCACGAAATTCGTCGAATTCAACGTCGACGGCCTCTTGAGAGGCGATTTCAAGACGCGGTTCGAGGGCTACGCCAAGGCGATCCAGAACGCCATCAACACGCCCGACGAGGTGCGCGCGATGGAGAACTGGCCGGCATACGGCGGCGAGGCTGAAAAGCTGCACATTCAAGGCGCGACCGTGCCGCTCGGCATGCAGGCAATGTCTGCCGCGCCGGCCGCGGCTGATAATGCTGCCAATGACAACAATACTGCTGACGGGACACAAGCCGCATGAGGAAGAACACTGAGTTCCGAAACTTCGAAATTACAGAGCTTCGTTTTTCCGAGGATGAAGGCAAGTTCGTTGAGGGCTACGCCATCGTCTTCGATTCCGACTCCGTTGACATGGGGTTCATTGAGCGGGTCGCGCCGTCGGCTGTAGACAGGTCTCTCCGAGAGGCCGCGGCGGGTGAAACCAACATCCACGCCTTGTGGAGCCATAATCGGGCAATCCCGCTTGGCTCCACAAAGAGCGGCAAGCTAGTCCTCAATAAGGACTCCAAGGGTCTGCGGTTCCGCATCGACTCGGAGCGCCTAACCAGGGAGCAGCTTGCCGCTGTTCGCGATGGCGATATGCAAATGTCGTTCGGTTTTAACACGCGCGATGACCATTGGGAGCGACGAGGCGACAAGGATTATCGCACTCTCTTGGATATCGATGTCTCTGAGGTGTCGCTAGTTGCTGCGCCTGCCTACCAAGACACGTCAGCAGCGGTTCGCTCGCTGGATGAATGGCGGTCGGCCAATCCTCCCGAGCCACCAGCAGAAGCCGAGCCAGCACCAGAAGAAATTCCAGATCCGGCGGCAGCGCCGGTAACTCGGGCTGCGCAAACCAAAGCGCGCCTGAAAATGGGCCTTGACCTAAAGGTCCGCAGCACGCGCTGACCAGCGCTGTCACCCACCAAAAACACCACCAAGCCTCGCGGAAGCGGGGCTTTTTGCATTGGAGCATCCATGCCTACCATTCTTGAAATGCGCGAAAAGCAGCAGAAACTTGTTGCAGACGCCCGCGCTCTCCTGGCTGACATCAAGGACGACACCGCAGAAGCGCGCGTCGCCGAACTCGAAGGCCAGCATGACGCTGCCATGGCGGAGTTCGACAAGCTCGAAGCCCGCATCAAGCGCGAAGAAGACCTTGAAGCGCGCGAGCGTGACCTCAATACCGCTGACGAGCGCCGTCCGGTTGCCGATACCCGCGGCGAGAAGGTCGCCGAAAAGACCGCTGACGAGAAGTACCAGGATGCGTTCCGCTCCTTCCTTCGCGGTGGCGTTGCAAACCTCTCCGCCGAACAGCGCGCGATCATCAAGACAGTTGAAGAGCGCGGCCAGTCGGTCGGTACGCAGACGCAGGGTGGCTACCTCGTCCCCGGCGTGTTCCAGGCGGAACTCGTCAAGTCTCTGAAGGCTTGGGGTCCGATGCTTGATCCTGGCGTTACTCGCATGCTGCCGACCAGCACAGGCGCCACGATCACCATGCCAACAATGAACGACACGGCCAATGTCGGTGCGCTCATCGGTGAAAACCAGCAGGTCTCCGTCGCTGAAATCGCATTCGGCACCAAGTCGATCGACGCCTACAAGTACACCTCCGGCGTTGTTCTCGTATCCGACGAACTTCTGCAGGACGCAGTTATGGACGTCGAAGGCATCGTTCGCGACGCCATGGGTGAGCGTATCGGACGAATTGCCAACACGCATCTGACGACCGGCGACGGCGCGTCGAAGCCGAACGGCATTGTAACCGCGGCTGGCACCACTGCCGCCGCTGGCGCTGCCGCGATCACCTTCGACGACCTGATCAACCTCGAGCATTCCGTCGACCCGGCGTATCGCTCCGATCCGTCGATCAAGTGGATGTTCAACGATGCCACGCTGAAGGCTCTCCGGAAGCTCAAGGATCTTGAAGGCAACTACATCTGGCAGCCCGCGGACGTTAAGGGTGGCGCTCCGGCGACGATCCTTACCTACGGTTACGTCATCAACCAGGCGGTTGCGGACATCGGCACGACCAACAAGTCGGTCGTCTTCGGCGCGATGAACAAATACATCGTCCGCATGGTCAAGGAATTCGCGATCAAGCGCCTCGTTGAGCGCTATGCGGACTACGGCCAGGTTGGTCTGATCGGCTTTACCCGTCTCGACGGCGAACTGCTCGATACTGCCGCAGTCAAGACCCTTCTGCATCCGTAATCGAATTGGCGCCGTCAGAAATGGCGGCGCCTTTCCACATAGGAGGGCGGCATGCTCGTCAAAGTGAATACAAGCCTTGCGGGTGCTGACTTCTCGTACAATTTCGGTGCCTTGGTTGAGGCGGATGATTTCTCTTCAAGAGTCGGCAACGGCTGGGAGTCGTTGTGCGATCCAGTCGAGACTGCAGACGAGCCGGTGGCCTTTGCCGTCGTCGTCGAGCCAGCCATCGAAGTGGCCACCAAGCCCGCCCCTGTCGAGTTCGCTGTAAAGCGAGGCCGCCGTCGATGAATGAGTGGACACGGCTGGTAAGGACGGTCCCGCCGGCATCTCCGGTCGTGACACTGGCAGAAGCGAGGCGTCATCTCCGTGTCTTTCACGAGGATGACAACGCTGAAATCGAAATGATGGTTGCTGCGGCTACCGCAGCGATCGAGGGCCCGAACGGAATCGGTATCGCACTTGGCTCGCAGACTTGGCGCCTGTCGCTTGACCACTTCCCGTGCGAAATTATCGCGCCGCTTGGCCCCGTGATTTCCGTGACGTCGATTGGTTACACGGACAGCGCTGGCGACCCTGCGACTGTCGCCACTTGGCGAGCCGACATTGATTCAAGCCCGCTTCGCATATGGCCAGCGCGCGATACCAGTTGGCCGGCAATCGTCTGCGAGCCTGGCGCGGTAAAGGTCACGTTCGTCTGCGGATACACCGACATTCCCGTCGATCTGAAGTGGGCAATCCTACTTATCGTCGGCCATTTCTATGAGCACCGCGAGGCGGTGACTACTGACCTCAAGGCAATAGAATTGCCGATGGGCGTCTCATCCATTCTCGAAAGATATCGCGTCGGCAGGGTTGCGTAAGCGACGCCGTGGCCTGACCCAGAAGGAAAACACAATGCCGAATCGTGAAATTCATAACGAACTGCATTTCGTACCGCTTATCGCGCCGATTGCCGCTCGCACCGACAACACCGCTATCGTCTCCTCGATCATCGACACGCTTGGCTACAACGCCGCTGAGTTCGTGCTCGTCACCGGCACGAACACCGATGCGAATGCCACCTTCGCTGTTACGGTCGACGAAGGTGACAATTCTGCGCTGTCCGACGCCGCTGCGGTAGCGACAAGCCAGTTGGTCGGCACGCTTGCACTCGCGAGCTTCACGTTCGCCGATGACGTCGAGTGCCGCAAGATCGGTTACATTGGCACGAAGCGCTATGTGCGCGTGACAGTTACACCGTCTGGCAACGACTCCGGCAACATCTTCATTTCCGGCATCGCTGTCCTTGGCCACCCGGCCACTGGCCCGACTGCCAATCCGCCGCAGTGATCATGAGTGGCTGGCTTCGGCCAGCCTATTCACCCTCTCTTGAATAGGACAAACTCATGACCGCACTATCCATTACCGCCTCCGCCGTAGTCGCCGGCTCGAATGCCGTTCGTGACGTCGGCACGGCGGGCGCTACAATCACGGCAGGCCAGCCCCTGTATTATGACTCCACCACTGCTAAGTGGAATTTGGCCGACACCAATTCGGCAACGGCTGCCGCACGCGCCGCTTCTGCGATTGCGCTTAATTCGGCGTCTCTGAATCAGCCGGTTTCGCTTCACAAGTCTGGTGACCTGACCATGAACGCGGTGCTTACGGCCGGCGTCGCTTATTACTTGGGTGGAGCCGCGGCGGGCACGATCGTCCCTGTTGGCGACCTGACCACCGGCGATTACACGCAGGTTATCGGCATTGCCAAGTCGACCACGGTGCTCGCCGTAGACTTCCAGTCGGCTGGCGTTGCGATCTGATGGCCTGGGTCCGGTTTACTGCTGATTTTTCTTGGCGTCAGCCGGCCTTCACCATCGATTACAAGTCTGGCCAAACGCTGAACGTCCGTCGGATATGTGCTGACGAGGCCTTGAGCAAGGGTGTCGCGGTGAAGGCGGCGGCACCACGGAGGGGTGAAGATGGCAAGAGCACCTAGCGCGGGCGCTATGCGGCAGAAAGTCCACTTCCAGCGCCGTACACCGCAAGACGACGACCACGGCAATGAAGTGTCTGGCGACTTCGAAACGGTCTTCACCGACGCTGCGGAATTTATCCCGTTGCGAGGCGGCGAGGGCGTGCATGGCGCCAGATTAACTGGCCTGCAGCCCTATATTGTTCGCGTTCGCAGCAGCATACGCGCGCGTGACGTGACGGCCGACTGGCAACTTGTCGACGCGCGCTCTGGCCGTGTTCTGGCGATAACAGCGCCGCCCGTAAATACCGATCAGAAGAACGCCCGGCTGGACATCATGGTCACGGATGGCGTTGCTTCGTAGCGTTACGGGAGGTGCCAATGGCGCTGAAAGCCAAGGTTCTAGGGCGTGAAGCTCTAACAGCCAGGTTGCGTGAACTTGCTCCTCTCGCGGAAAAATACGCGGCTGAAGCCAAAATGAGGGCGATGACCGACTTCGCCGAGCAGATGGAAGCGAAAGCGCCAACCGGCGCCACGCTGGAATACATGCACAGTTTTGAAGCGGATTACGTTCGTAATCGTCCGGCGCAAGAGCAGGTTGGCATTCGCGCCAGCAAGGATCCAGATGCGGTCGGGTTGTTCGCTTCCTTTATTTGGCGCTTTTTGGAATTTGGTACTGCCCCACACAGCACCGCCAAGGGTGGCGGGACTGTCGCCGGCAAGAAGGCTGCCGCAACGAGCGGCGTCAAAATGCATCCCGGCACCAGAGCGCAACCACACATCTTTCCAGCCTGGCGATCGGCCAAGCCAAAGATAAAGAAAATGGTTGCAGCCGCCATTAACAAGGCTGTTCGCGAAGTCAAGGGAAAGTAAATGGCCAGTCCTGAGACTGAATTGCAGGACGCTGTTCTGGCGCGCCTGAAGGCTGACGCACCCCTCTTGGCGCTGGTAAACGGCATTTACGACGAGCCACCGGCTACGTGTTGGGCAATTCCCAAAGCGGGATACGTGACGATCGGAGAGGCCGATACCATCCGCGATGACGCTGCGTGCGTCTACGGCGGGCAGGTATACCTCACGCTTCATGCTTGGTCGCGAAAAGTTGGCTACCCCGCAGTCAAGACTATGGCTAGTGCCGTTGTCGATGCGCTGCACTTGGCGCCCTTAACGATGCCAACGCATCGGTTCATTTCCTTGATGCACCGGCAGACACGGACGTTTCGAGACACGGACGGCAAGACCAGTCATGCAGTCATAGAGTTCGTCGCGAACTTCGACAGGCCGGCGTAGGCGTCCGCTGTCCTGGGACGGCAACCCCACCCAAAGCCACCACCAAACACCACGACCGGCCATGTGCCGGTTTTTTCATATGAAGGAACCTATCACATGGCAGACGGTCAACAGCTCGGCAGACTTTTGCTGATTCAGCTCGGCGATGGCGCCACTCCGGAAGTCTTCACGAACCTGTGTGGCGTCAAGTCCAGCAGCTTCGATATGTCGGCGAACGAAATCGACACGACCGTCCCGTCGTGCACCAATCCCGGCGACGAAGTCCAGAAGACTTCCCGCCCTGGCATTGCCAGCCGCACGTTTCAGGGCTCCGGCGCATTTGTGTCGAGCACGATCATCAAGGCATTCATGACGCACGTCATCAACACCACGGCATTCAATGCCAAGGTGAGTGTGCCTGGTCTTGGTGTTTTTACCGGATCCTGGTTTGTCACTTCGTTCTCCTTCACCGGCGAAATGGAGCCGAACATGGAGTTCAGCGCCACCTTTGTACCGGCAGGCGAACTGACCTTCACGGCAGAGGTGTAACGGATGGCGGAACCTGTAAACGGCGCGCGGGGTGAAGTCTCGCTCAAGATAGATGACGTTGAACTGGTGATCGCGGCCACCATGAGCGGTCTTGCGGCAATGTCGCAAGCGCTCCGCTGTAAGTCCCTGTCTGACCTGTGGCAGAGGCTAGCCGGTGTCGAGGTGGCTGCAACGCTTGCCGCTCTCGAATTCCTGACGATCAAGGGTGACTGGGCTGCTGCGATCAAAAAGATTCAGCTAAAGCACTTCGCCGCATGCTCGGTAGCCTTTAACCAGGCGATCGCCGCGCATCTGGACGTCGAGGGAAACGAAGCCGCCGTCGAGGAAAAGACAACCAAGACGGCCAAGAAGTAACTATTGACCGAACGCTTCGTCAATGGATGCAGACGGCACACAAGATAGGGTGGAGGATACCGGATTTCTGGCGCTCCACCCTTGTTGAGTTCTTCGACTGCATTGACGCGCATAACGAGGCGCAAGGCGAAACTGAGTCCGCAGGCGTGTCACAAGACGAAGTCGCAGCGGCATTTGCGAGGTTGGGCGGCGGCTAATAGTAGCCTTTCGCCTTGCAGTGCTCACGCATTGCGGGCAGCCCACTGTCGGCTGGTTCTGCTTTCGCGCACGCAGCCATCATCGTTGCCTCTTTGTCGGCAGCGCCGGCCGCGTTAGCCGCGCCATTCTCTTTCCACGCGTAATATCCGCCGCCTGCGATCACAACAACGCATGCGGCGGCAATCAGGGCTTTAGCCAGCCATCCATCCCAACCTCCGAAGCCCGCCACCACGCGGGTTTTTCGCATTCTAGGAACATTGTTGATGGCTGATAAGTCCGACGACCTGATTATTTCCATCAGCACTGACCTTGCAACTGTACGACGCAGCCTGAAGAGGCTGGAAGGCGACATCGCCGCTACTTCCGGCAATGTGGTCAAGCAGTTCGACAAGATGGGCAAGGGCATCGATAATTCGATGGCCACGGCTTTGCAGACGCGCATCGACAAGATGGTGGGCATTGGTACGCAGGGCGCCAAGGAATGGACCGGCGCACTCGCAGACCAGGGGAAAGAGCTTGAGCGCCTACGCGCTCGCTATAGTCCGCTGTTCGCTACGATTACGAACTACAAGACCGCCGTAAACGATATCAAGCGCGCTCACGCCCTCGGCGCTATTTCCGCGACGGAGATGACGGCCGCCATCACGAAGGAGCGGCAGGCCGCTCTGGCGTCTACGGCGGCAATTAAGGGGCGTAATGCGGCTCTGAAGGATACGCCGGCGCAGCGTGGAGGTGGATCGTTTAACGCGTCCAATCTTGCGGCGCAGGGCTTCGATACTATTACTACGGCACCATTTATGCCGTGGTACACTGTTGCCCTGCAGCAGGGGCCGCAGGTTGCGCAGGTATTCAATGACATAAGGGCGAGCGGGCAGGCCGTTGGTCCCGCTGTCGCCGGCGCTTTCGCACAGATATTGAACCCAATGTCGTTGGTGACTATTGGTGTGATAGCGGCTTCGGCCGCTGCCATCCAGTACTTCAGCACGATGGAGTGGGGTGGCGGAAAGTCTGAAGAGACTTTGAAGAAAGAGGCCGAACTCATTGACGCGGTAACGCAGAAGTGGGGCGAGGCTCTTCCGGAACTCAAGGCGTACAATGACGAGCGTAAACGGTTAGCTGAAAATCAGGACATCAAGCAGGCTGCCGCCCTAGAGGCAGACAACCAATGGACAGACCTTCGCAAATCGCTTGCTGACGTAAATATCGAGTTCGTCGATATTGTCTCGCAAATGCAGCAACTTGGCAAAGAACAAGGCCAGGTCGGTGATCTGCACCGTTCGTTCAACGATCTCGCCAAGGGCGTCGAGGATGGAACGGCCACTTCCGAAATGGCCAAGAAGGTTCAGTCCGACCTTGCGGCCATCATCAAGGATGGCTCGACACCTGCAATTGACGGCCTGAAGAAGGTAATCGATGATCTGGTGCCGTCTCTGGATAAGGCACACACCAACGCAGAAAAACTAGTCGGCTCCGCATCGGCGTTGGTTGATATCGTTCAAAAGCTAGGACCGCTTGGTCAGTTGTCGCCAATTATCAGTGGCGACGGCAAGTTCATGACCGACGCCAACGAGATTCAGACTTACCGCGCGCAGCAGGAAGCCAACAAGAACCCGCTGATTGAGTCTAACGGCCGAATGATGGGCGTTCCGACTCCAGGCCAAAAGCCTAATCAGTTGGGCGAAGAGCCAAACAAGAAAGCCGGAGCAGCCGCCTCACGCGCTGCCAACGCCTACCGCGAACTGCTCAAATCCGCAGACGACCGCATCGGCCAGTTGCGACTGGAAACGGAACTGCTCGGCCAATACGGCTCGGCTACCGATGCAGCGCGCTTCCGGCTCGATTTGCTTCAGCAGTCGGAAGACAAGGGGCGCTCCCTGTCGGAAGCCCAAAAAGCCGAAATTGAAGGCAAGGTTGCCGCTTACGAGAAATACTCGAAGGCATTGGCGCAAGCCAAGTTCAATCAGGACATGCTGGATGAGGCCCGCTTGTCGGGAATGTCCAACCGCGATCAGGAAATAACGCAGCGATTGCGGCAGTACGGGCTGTCGGAAGACCTAGGCGGCGAGAACGCTTCCAAAATCCGCAAGCAGTTGCAAGTCGACGAACTGTCCGGCGCGGCAGATGCTTTTATCGATGACCTGTCCGGCGCTCTTTTGAGCGGTGGCGATGACATCGGCAAGAAACTCGCCGATGTTCTGCTGAACTCGTTGCTGGACTCTGCTCAAGAGCAGGTATCGAGCATCCTCAAGCAGATTTTCAAGGCTGTAATAAGCCCCTCTGGCGGGGCCTCGCCGGTTGGTGCGGCAACATCGGCTCTTTCGTATTTCCCAGCAGCGCCATCTGGCACCTTTGCGGCTCCCGTCGGTGCTGTGTCTCGGGCCGCCTTGCCGGCGGCCGGCGCGACGAGAACGGGCATCGGGCTTTCGACGATCAGCACGGCAAGCGGCCTGACCGCGGACGTGAACGCCAAGTACGCCTCGCAGTTTCAGAGTCTCGTCAAAGACCTTGAGGCGACAGGCTACAACATCAAATCGATCGGCGGCTACAGCCACCGCAATATTGCCGGGACAAGTAAGCTATCGAACCACGCTTACGGCAACGCCATCGACATCAATCCGATGGCAAATCCAGACACTGGTCGTGGTGGCGCGCTTATTACCGACATGCCGGCAAGCGTTAGTGAGATTGCCAGCCGCAACGGCTTTAGTTGGGGCGGCGACTGGAAGTCCAAAAAAGACGCGATGCACTTCGAAATCGCCCAGTCCAAGTCGGCCGGTGCCGCTCTCGAAAAACTCGCAGGTGCCTCCAATGAAAGCACCAAGGGCCTTAGCAATCTAGCCACCAACCTTGCTTCAGGCGGAGCAGGTGGCGGTGGTGGAGGATGGCTTTCCTTCCTCGCAGGCTCCCCGTTCGCGGGCTCTGGCCAGTTGGCGGCATCCGGCGGCATCGGTCTGTTCGATAAGGGCGGCTACACCGGCCCCGGCGGCAAGATGACGCCCGCCGGTATCGTGCACAAAGGCGAGTACGTCTTTGACGCAGAGACGGTTGCAAGGCTTGGCGTTCCGACGCTCGAAAAACTCCGAGGCTATGCCAACGGTGGACTTGTCGGCGCACCTGTCGCCCCTCGTCTCAACGCGCGCCGACCATCTGCATCGAACCAGAACGGCCCGTCTACGCTAACCGTGCAAATCAATGGCGCTTCCGGCGACCCGCACGTGCGCGAACTCGTGCGCCAAGGCGTGGCGGAGGCGTTGGCGGCCAAGAACGACAACGATCGCCGCGGCGGTTTCGCAAGTATGCAGCAGCGGGCCGCGTCCCAGAAGGGCTAACATGGCCGGTTACATCAGCGTCCCGACCCTTGAAGCCAACTTCCTGCATCCCGTTAAGACGATCTTTGACGTCCAGGGAAGTTCACTGGAAGGCGGCAGGAACGGGAACGGCGAATCCATCAGCATGGAAATGACGGGTGGCGGCATAGTGACCGCCACCTACGAAGACTGCCTGATCCGCGACAAGGAACAGTACGAATACATCAACATGCTCGGCGCGCGGCTGAATGGCTCGTTCCGCTACATCAACGTGCCGATTATTACCGACTGGTTCGGGCCATTCCCGACCATTGGCGGGCTCCCAACACCGATTATAGGTGGCATTACGCATTCGGATGGCTCGCTGTTCTCGGATGGCGCGGGCTATTCGCAGGCGACGGTTTTTGGCCAGTTGACTGCTGCGGCAAGCCTGAACGCAGGCCAAATCCAGATGCGGATTTACGACTCTTCGCGCGAGCTTCGGATGTCGGACTGGTTTTCGATCTATCACCCCGTCAAGGGTTGGCGCGCCTACCGCTATTGGGAAAGCGAAAAACTGGGCGAGGGCACGCAGACCGTTAGCGGTGCATCGCGCGCATACAAAGAATACCGGCTGGCTGTTGCTCCACCCATTCGCGAAGCGTGCGCGGTCGGCACGCGGTTGGAGTTCGCTCGGCCGCGTTTTGTGGCGAAGTTTCCGACTGGCTTTACCCTGCCATCCGTTGTTGAGGCGTTCTTCGTCACGCAGCAATCAATCCAGTTTGTGGAGGCTTTTTAGCCATGGGCTGGGTGCCAGATAACGTCATCGCCGCCTTGCGGCAAAGCCATCAGCTTGGCCTTTTTCTGCGCATCGACACCGACCCGGCGCTGCATATGTACTTCGGCGTCAACGACATTCCGCTGGGGTTCGATAGCATCGACCCCGACGGCACTGTCTATCTCGGTGGCGGGCGTCTTCAGGGTGTTCCCACGCTCGAGGTGTTGGTAAACGGCACGTCTGACAGCGTTGAATTTTCCATATCGGGAATCGATCCTGCCACCGGCGCCAAGATGATCGACAGTCTGCCGGCCGTTCGCGGCTGCGCGGTGCAGATGGGCCTGACGACGCTCGACGACTACTTCCAGCCGATGTCGGCAATCATTCCGATCTGGAATGGTTCGGCAAGCCACATCGGCGAGACGGGCTCTGTGGCGCAGGGGACGGCAAGCGCGACGCTCACGCTCTCTCTGGCAGTCGTTGCTGGCGAGAATACGCGTTCGCGCGCGGCTCGCTCCGTGTGGTCGTCTGCGCACCAGAAAGCACTGTCGCCGACCGACCGCTTCTGTGACGCGACAGCCCGCCTAGCGCGTGGCGTGTCGCCGGTCTGGCCGAACTACTAGGCCACCGCCCACACGCCACCAAGGAAACATCATGGAATTGCGAGATTTTCTCGCTCTGCCGCATCGTTTTCGATGGGGTGGGGTGGACGGCGACGACTGCATGACGTGGTGCGCCTCGTGGATCCGCGAGTGCATCGGCGTCGATCCAGCCGCAGCGGTTAGGGGCACCTATTCAACTGAAGAGGGCGCCCACCGGCTTCTAGCCAGTCGTGGCGGCCTTGTTGCCTACGCAGACTCGCAACTCCTGCCGCTTGGCTTCACCCGCACGGACTCGCCCAAAGTTGGCGACGTCGGGGTGGTTTCCACTACCACGCCAACAGGCACCACCCAGAGCGCAGCAATCAATTTCAGCAAGACGTGGGCGATGCTTTCTCCCGGCCGCGTGGTCGCGAAGAGGGCTGACCTCGTGGCTGCGTGGAGGTTTCCAGTATGAGCATCCACCGACGGCTGATGACGCAGCGGTACGGCCTAGAGCATTCGACTTTCCTTTATTCCCCTGTAGTTTTCGACCCCATCTTCACCCCGATTTTTACGGCAATCATTGGCTCCGGCGGCTTTACCATCGGTGCCACGACCATCTCCTACGCCTCGATTGCGTCGGCCATCGCCACGACGGCTTTGTCGATCGGCATTCAGGCTTTGATGGCCCCCAAGCCACCCAAGCCTGAAGACGGCAAGGTTCCGAAAACACAGGCAATTCCCTATCGAAATTGGGCCGTGGGGCGCGTCCGCATGGGCGGCGCCTACATGCTTTGGGAGGCCAAGGGCCGCAACCTGATGTCTGTCCAGGCGATCACCGGACACAGGATTTCAGCGGTTCAGGGCTTCTGGCTGCATGACGACCGGGTTGACCTCGGCGATCTAGACGTCAATGGCTTCACCACCTACGACGAGGGCGATCGGTACGGCAACAACGTCCAAATCCAGACGCGGTTGGGTATTCCAACAGAGACTGCTTACGAGCCTATCGTCGATCTACTCGACGCTGAAGATATCTGGACAGACGATCACCGTGGCGACGGGCAAGCCTCCATGGCTATGCTGGTCAAGTCGGTTGATCCGCAGAACCAGGCAAAGCGCTTCCCTTACGGCGCGCCTGCACTCTCGGTCGAGATCGATGGTGCGCTGTGCTGGGATTTTCGCGATCCTCTACAGGATCCAGAAGACCCGGAGACATGGGAATGGACGCGCAACGCCGCGCTCATCATGTGCTGGCACCAGTGCTTCAACGAGTTCGGCCATAAGCGGGATTATACCCGCGCGATCCTTCCCGTCATTGATATGTGGAAGGAAGAGGCGGACATCTGCGACGAGGACATTCCTCTCGCCGGTGGCGGCACAGAGAAGCGCTACGAGTGCAACGGCTGGGACAGCGCGGAGAACGGCCCGAAGGCTGGAACCAACGCCATTCTGTCGGCGTGCGACGGGTGGATTTGCGAACGCGGCGACGGCGCACTGTTGTTTACCGTTGGCAAGTTTCGCGAAAGCCGATGTGGCGCGCTGACTGATGCCGATATAGTTGGCCACCAGATTCAGCATGACGTTCTGCCGGAAGACGAAGTCAATCGACTCGTTCCGCGGTTCACGTATCCTGACACTGGCTACACGACCAGCGACACCGATTATTTCGAGGACATTGCCGCACAGGTAAGCGCTGGCAGGGTGCTCGCCGAAGAGGCCGACTATAGTTTCTGCCACCAATGGCGGCAGGCTAGGCGTCTCGGCAAGCGCGATTGGCTTCGAATCCTGCAGAAGAAGCGCGGCACGCTCGATATCAGGCTTTCCGGCATTAACGCGGTCTATTCGCGGTGGGTGCGCCTAACGACGCCCAATCGAATTCCTTCGTTGGATGGGGCGGTTATCGAAAACCGCCGATCAGTGCTTTCGCTTACTCGCGGTGGTTTCCAGATGGAAATCATCAAGCATCCTGAGAACATCGACGATTGGAATCCTGACACGGACGAGGGCGAACAGCCACCGGTTCCGCCAGCGCCGAACGCCGAAGACATCGTTACGCCCGTCATCAATCTGGTGCAGGCCAAGCCTAACGGAAACACCGTCTATATTCGCGTGGTTATTCAAGACCCCGATGACGACAGCCTGACGCCTGTCGTTCGATATCGGCTGACCGATACGGACGGGGCTGGAACGGACGGTGCGTGGGTTGAGCAGGTGTTTCCCGATGCGGAGCCTGGCATTCCGATGCCAGATTTCATCGAACTAAACACGACCGTCGTGCCAAGCGATAAGGCGATTGAGGTTCAAGTGGCCTTCCGCACGCCGCAGGGCGATGGCGACTGGTCTATCTCTTCGAACGTCACGTCGACGGTAGACACGGTCGCTCCGCTCTCGCTCACAGCGTTTACGGAAGTGGCTGGCACTCACTATGGCGTAGCGCCGTTTAGCTTCACGACCAAGAACGACCTGCACCTAGCGCGGGTGGCGATCTATCGGACAGCCGTTGGTGTTGCGATCAACCCCGCAACCGACCTTGTCGAGACTATCGGCGTGTCTCCGGGTACGACGTTCTCTTACACGGTAGGCGATGCGCCGACGGCGTTCTCCACTAACGGCGACTTTGCGCTTGCCGGCCCCCCGCCGACACTCGGTTCAAACTGGACCATTAGTGCGGGCCATGCCGACCATTCGGCAGGTACGGGCGGGTCTATTTCTTGGGGCAGTCTGTCGCTTGCGGTTGCTGATATCGTTCGCTTCGGTCTTACGATCAACAGTATATCCGGCGCTTCCGCTGCGCTGACGCCTCGCCTAACAGGCGGCACGACGGTTACCGGCACGGCGCTAACCACGTCAGGGTTCAAGTCGGGGTCGCTCACGGCGGTCTCTGGCAACAACACGTTCGGTTTTCTGGCAAGCACCAATGCCGTTGTCCAAATCGACGATGTCACAGCCTTTAAGCAGACGGCAGATCAAGAGCCTGCGGGCGCTTGGGATTATCACGCGATCCCATTGAACGCTTCCGGTGTCGCCGGTCCTGCGTCTGCGCCGGTCACGGTCACGGTCATCTAACCCATTCGCCATCTTTGTTTTTGCAGCCCTGCCGAAAGGCGGGGCTTTTTATTTGGAGGCCAGGTATGGCGACTATCAGAAATGAAGCCAACTCGGTCTACGAGGATGGTCCAGTCGGAGGGGCGAAGGAGCCGGAAAAGTCAGAGATTCGCGCGCTCTTTGGAACGGTTGAAGATGTCATCAACGGACACAGCGCCGGTTATGACGTTGACTACGAATTGCGCTCCCAATTGTTTGCCGACTTGGATTGGGAAGCAGACTCAATTGCTCGCGTTTTTGGCGACCCGACCACGGCTTTTATTGGCGTCTACAAGAAATCAGGCGCGTCAGGCGCGGGCTCTTGGGCAAAGATCGGCGATCTTCCCGGTGCTGATGTAACCGACCTACAGGATCAGGTCGATGACATCGAAGTCTTCATCAACACGCTGACAACGATTAACATAAAAGGCGCCGATATCGCGGCGACGGGCACGATCAATCTCGCCACCGCCACAGGCGAACTTGTCGACGTGACTGGCGAGGCAACTGTCACGGCTCTTGGCACGGTCACGGCTGGAACAGAGTTCACGCTCCGCTTTACCGGTATCTGCACGATTACGCACAACGCGACGAGCCTTATCCTCCCTGGTGGCTTTGATATCGTGACTAAGACGGGCGATGTCCTTGTCTTCCGCTCGCTCGGATCCGGTAGTTGGGTTCTTGTGAGTGGCGCACCTGCCGCGCTGCTCAACCCCGAAGAAGACGTTGCGCTTTTCGGCACGGACATTGCGGGTAACCGCATGTTCCCCGATGGTGGTGTAGAATACGATCCGGTCAATCGGCGCATCGAGACCGAAGACTTTCACATCGAGTTCAGTGGTGACGACTCCGATGATGTCGCCATTGTTGACGTCGCCGGCAACAGGCGCGTTATCTACTCGCCACCCGTCGACAATGGTTTCACGCCTGCCGAATATGCCTATGTCGAAGCGCGGGCAATTGCCAAGCGCGATGAACTAAACGCTGTCGATGTAAGCGGACTCGCCACCTATACGACCGGCGCCAACCTGTTCTATTGGCTTGGGCAGTCGTTCGCGGCCGGCGACAATGTTGCACGTCTTTGGGCAAGCGCCTCGTACATCTCGCTGATGGGGTGGCAGTTCAACGGCTGGTCGATCAGCCCTGAATATCGCACGATGGGAACAGGCTCGACATACACCTACTATCCAGGCGGCTCTGGTTTCTTCCCGCTGGTTGAAAACTTCATCACGCCTTCGGCCATCGTCTCTGCGGGCGACGTGGCGGAAGGCAACTACACCAGCAGCGAGCGCGGCGGTACGCCTGGCCCGCTGTGCGCCTACGTGTTTGCGGAACTGCGCCGTCGTTGGCTTGCCCTCACGGTTGACGACGCCACTCGCTATCAGGTCCACATGAGTTCCGCCAAGGGCGGCGGCACCATGACCGAAATCGGCACGTCGCCGGAACTGGACCGCGCTCTCGACGGCATAGCCAAGTTCAAGACTGCCGTTCAGGCGCAGACCGGATCGACGGAGCCCGGTCTGTCGGGCGGCGAAAGCCTCAACATGGCCGCAAAGTTCCTTGTTCAGGGCCAAGCAAGCGACAGCTCGGAAAGCGATTGGCCGACTCTGGTCAACGACTACGACGAGGACATCGACACCGCTGTCGCCGCTCAATGGACGCAGACCGGCCAGCCGCCAATGTTCCTCTTCCAGACCGGCGGCCGGAACTACGGCTCGACGCTGATGTATGCCTCGTCGCAGGCGGTTGAAATGATGCTTGACGTCAATCCGGCGTCGGCAAACTTCAACAAGACGATCGCTTCCGATATGTGGGACGGCCTGTCACCGGGGCGCCTGACCAATAACAATCCCGATGCCGGCAATTGGCACCCGTTCATGTCTTACAGCGGCAAGCTCGGGATCATGGCTGCAGCAGCGGCGTTCTACATGCTGGTGCGCGGGGAATACTGGTGGATGCCATTCCCCTACGAGGTTTTCGAAAAGGGCGGGAAAAAGGCGCTGCTTTCGATCCCGTGCAAATTCGGGAAGCTGCGCACCGGTCTGGTTGCAGACGGCCACATCATGCGGATGCTCGACAACAAGGGCATCTCGTTTGAGGACGCAGACGGAAACTACAACACCGTCTTGTCGGCTGAAATCGTTGAAGGCTACGACTATCTGGTTGAGGTCGAATGCGAGCGGGCTATTGGGGGCACTCCGACGTTCAAACTCGGAGACCGCAACGGCGAAGAGGACGACCTGCATTGCGGCCTGAATAATTTCCGCGACAGCTTCAAACTGCCGATGGCGCTGGAATTTCCATTCAGCGCAAACCAGACGATCTCCTTCGGAAGCGTGACCGAAAACGTCACGAACAACGATCTCGGCTATTTCGTTCAGGATGTCCCTGAATGGGTTGGCCCTGATGTCGATCTCGGTTGTCGCGCGATGCGCCACATTCTGACCACGCAAGCAATGCCTGCCGTTTAAGGAATCTCATCACATGGCTAATTCTCTTCAACGCCTCGTCGTGGGCGGCAATGACGTGCGCAAAGCAGCGAACGGCGACACGGTGATTGATGCCGATGTGAACGTTCTCGGCTTCTGGTTGTTCAATAAAAAGACGGGAGAGGCAGACGCCGACGCTATCCGGCGATGCTCTCGCAATCGTGCCGTTGGTGCGCGCAACTATCCAGAAGACCGCGTTGTCATTGGCACGCCGACTGTCTTTGATGACTGCTTCCGCTTTCCATCGACGGCAGCGATCCTGACGCAGATCAGCGAGCCGACTGCATGGACAATGTACGCTGTTGCCCGCTCGACCTACGCGACGATGGGATCGACGTCGAATGAGCGCGCTCAAATCGGCGGATGGTTTGGCAACACGGCAAACCACGGGTCTTCCATGATTTTCCAGTCAATGACTGTTGTTCGTGGAATCACTTACCAGAACCCCGGGACACCAGCCATCGCAACCGCCGATCTGACTGTTCCTTCAAGCTCCATCAACAAATGGCGCATCTACCGGATGTGGGCGGCCGAATCGTCAATGCGCCTCAAGAACGCATCCGGTGACAGCACGACCAATGAACCCACCGCAACATCATTGCCCGATGACAAAATCCCTGGCGCACAGAAGTTTGCTGTCGGCGCCCGGTTGGAAAGCGGCGCCCCGTCCACCTATATCGGCCATTGCGATATTGCGGCGCTTCTGTTGGTGGAGAGTGCGGTTGGAACTGGCGCCGACGAGACGGCGATCGTCACGCAGCTGCGGAACCAGTTGTCTCTCACGGTGCTGACGGAGTTGGCGGTTTAACGTGACGGGGGTGCCGATCGAAAGGGGCGGTTCCCTCATAACCCTCGATTATTGTTTGACGATAATCGAGGGCCATTAAAGTGCGACACCTTCCAGCGCGATAATCCTTGTCTTTGCGGAGCGCTCGCGAATGGCTTTAAGCCGACTGTACTCCGGGGAATTGTACCAACCCATGAGCGCTTCCATATCCGGAAATTCGACTATGACCAGGCGGTGCGGCTCCCAGTCACCTTCGAGCACCTTTGTCGCTCCACCGCGTCCTAGATAGCGACCACCATACCGACTCTCGGTGGCTGGCACTTCCCGTGTGTACTCTTTGAAAACTTCGGCATCTGTCACATCGACGTCTGCGATCAAATAAGCGGCCATGGCTGAACCCCTCTGCTGGCTACATTCCCAAGAACACGCCTCCGACCAGTCCCCGAGACCCGAGCGGCGCGCGCATCCGCCCGGACCTCTGGTCGCTCCACATTTCGTGGCGGCGACCCATTGAGGCTTTTGTCCTGGGGAAAGACAAAGCCTGCAGCCGGCTGTTGCGGGGGACTTTTTGGCCGGCCATTTAATTTTAGCAGTACCTTGTATTGCGGCAATATCAAAAGACATGCGGCGATTGTTCGCGTGATGTACGAAGCTTAATAGGCACCTCGATCTAATCAGATGCCAACGATTGCCGCGGAACGCGCACACAAGCACGATCACCACCCCAAGGATGCGAAGTGTGCCCAGTTTGGGGAACTGAAGCCAGTCCTACGATGGTGAGCGGTGCGTTGGCATACTAGTCGTTCGTCTCATCGGCCATCGGCTTGGTGCTCCGCCTTCAAAACCATGCCCAACTGGTCCAGACTTTCCGTCACATTGATGGATTTCGGTGCGGGCTTACCCGCCGCATTTTCGGACTTCAGTTGAAAATAGATGGTCGATCCGGTGTCGGTACCGACGATGTAAAGGACCTTGGAGAAATCAACCAGGCTCGCCTTGCCGTCGGTCAATGTAACAACATTCCACATAGGATCTCCCTTCAACTCGGAGTCCTGCCCCTTCAGGGCGCTGCAGTGCGCGGTACTGCCGCCGATCATGGTTGAGGCCTGATCGCGCTTCCGCACACGCAGGTCAGGCCTCGTGTCGCCGTTCAGTTTCATAGGGCCGAAGCTCAGGCGACCACTTCAAGTTAACGCTTTTCGGGGCGAAACGATCCATCAGAAAAAGAGGTACATCATGACCGTTCGGATGCAGACAGCACTTGGCTACTAACTCCTACTGACGGCTACAGGTAGCCCACCCCCTCCCCACCAATCAGGAGACCCACATGGCTCGGGAAACTCTTCCCGTCGCCCAGCCGGTTGTCCTCTCTTCACAAGGAATCCCGAATGACCATCACCACCACGTCCTCGCGTGGGCGGGCTTTTGTGCGTGGGCACGAGGGCAATCCGCTCACTTGCTATCTTGACCCGGTCAAGGTTCCGACGATCGGAACTGGCTTCACGATGCGCTCCGCTGCTGTGCGGCGCGAACTGGCCAAGATTGGCATCACGAAGCTGGTCCCTGGTAAGACCAAGATTACCGCGGCGCAGTCCGATGCGATCTTCGCCGCTGTTCTGGCTAGCGAGTTTGAGCCTGCCGTCGTTGCCAAGTCGCCTGCGAACCGCACGCAATGGCAGATGGATGCTTCGGCTAGCGCAATTTATAATCTCGGCACGGGTGCGATGGATTGGCAATGGGCGAATCTCTGGCGCTCTGGCCAGGTCAAGGCTGCTGCTGATTACCTCGGCACGCATTACAACACGGCCGGCGGCAAGAAGTTGAAGGGTCTCGTGCGTCGCCGCTTGGAGGAGGCGAACCTGTTTCGCCTCGGCATTTACGGTGGGACCGCAAAGCCAGAAGGCGTGCCGCGCGAAGCATCTCCTGAAAAGACGAAATCGGATCCCGTCGTCAAAGAAGCGCAGGAGATTCTGACCAGCAAGGGCTTCAATCCCGGCGCCATCGACGGCTGGATGGGTGAGAAGACGCGCGATGCTATCGTGGCTTACCAAAAGGCGCATCCGCATCTCGAGGCGGACGGCATTCTTGGTCCGGCAACACTGACGCAACTTCGACGTGATGCTGCAGCCGTCAAGGAAGCCGTCACGAAAGGCGCCGGCTCTGCCGCTGGCTCCGGCGCTCTGGCGTTTGCTGCCGGTCTTCCTTGGGGCTGGGTGGCCGCGGGTGTGGCTGTCGCCGTTGTGGCGTGGGTGGCTTACCGCAATCGCGACTTGATTGTTCGCCGCTGGAATACCTGGCGCGGCAAGGAGGCGGTGGTTTGACCGCGTTCTTCCTTGGACTATGGAGCAGGGTGCAGGGTTGGCTGGCTACGGCGGGGGTGGCGCTCACCGTCATCCTTGCCGCCTTCCTGTACGGACGCGCCGACGGTCGGGCTGACGCCCAGAGGACAGCCGATAAAGCCAACGCCCGCGCGCGAACACAATCGAAAGAAGTCGAAAATGAAATCAACGGTCTTGATGATCTTGCTGTGCGGGACCGGCTTAGTGGCTGGATGCGTGACGACCGCAGGGGGTAGCTATTGCGATGTTGCGCGCGCTATCCGGCCGTCGATTGTCGATCAATTGACGACAGAGACGAAACGCCAAATCCTGGCTGAGAACGAAAAGCTGGCGAAGTTGTGCTGGGTGAAGCCTTGACCGGCGCGATTACGTGGGAGCAGATACTGTTTTTCGTCGGCTTACTCGGCACAGTGGCCGGCGTTTGGTGGCGGATCGAAGGCAAGGTCGATAAAGCAAAGTCTGAAGCGGTCCTCAAGGCAACGGAGGCGGCCGCAGAAGCTGCCAGCGTGCGCGCCGACCTTGCCGCTCACCGCCTTCATGTGGCCGAGCACTACATCACCAAGGCCGGTATGCGGGAAACCACCGAGCAGATCATGGACGCTATTCACGGTGTAAAGCAGGCCGTCGACCACATGACCGTCCGCGTTGATCGCATCGTCGAGAATCAAGCGGCTAAACCAAGGCCGCGCGCCACGTAAACCGTCGCACACTGTTAACGCCAGCCGTTAATAAAACGGCCCGTCGCCATTCTTATTAAAATTCAGGAGGCAAAAATGGCCACCGAACTAGCCATCCCCGGCACGTAGTCGAGGCCGGCAGACGCCATCGTCAAGCTAAGTGACTACCTCTACATGCTTGGCAAGAGTAGCATCTTTGCAGAAGATCGGGCCCATGACATCTGCGCCAAAGACGAATTGTAATCTTCGCTCACGCTCAAGCCAGTACTGGATAGGCTTGGTGAACAAGGCAGCGGCCTCGCTGGCTACAATGAGCTCGTCCAAATGCTCGTGGGCAATTATCTCCATGGTGTTGTCGCGAAGGTCGCCGACACCATTAATCGATGCAAATTTCTCTGGAAAGTCGCTATCGCCGGTAACTACCTTGACGTCGGAGTAAACTACATCGCGAACGGCGTATCTTTCCGCTCCGGACATTTCCGCAACCTTGGCAGCGAACTCTGAAACCCCGTTTATTTTCAGTAATCTGGAACCAAATTTCTGATGACGTAGCGAGCGCTCGCTTTTACGCGCATCGGAAGATGTGCAGATTATAGCGGAGTTGAAGCCTGACGTAGCGCTCATCGTCATAAATCTCTCAGGTCCACGAAGGTGGACATGCGCCATGCCTTCCCGCTTGTCCATAGCGTGTTGATTCTCGATCGTGAGATATGTTGACGGCGGGGACAGTTTTATGTTGCCGTTGACCCAGTATCGTAAGCCATCATCATCGGTAAATTTGAAGGCCACGTCGTCGGCAAGTGAATGAGGTGCTTGCGCGGGTGTTATTCTTGTTGACCTATACGACAGTTCGCCTCTTCCAGAAGCACCATCTAGGTAGATTGAAACCGCTATCCCGTATTGCAAAATTTCTTTGTCTGTTAGGGTTGCACCCGGCCTCCCAACGGAAGCAGTCTCCATAATCATCGACTTTCCCTTATTGAAGAGCCGAAAGCCGACATTCTTCACAAATTCAACGGTCATTACGTGATCATCCTCAAGAAGTTGGTAAATTGTGGAAGCCGCGCTACCCATCACACTCGGATCGCGCAATGTCACCCCGGGATATCACAGCAGATGTCATCATGGGCCTGAGAGTTACCGCCGTGTAACGGAACCTTCGAGTATTTTCGAAGTTCCGAATATGCCGTATGCGAGTGCGGTAATTTCAGCACCTAAACCTTCGGCCCGTTGCTAGCAGCGTGCGACCTTTACCGCCCCGGTGGGTCGCATACGGTAGCCGCTGGGTCGCATAAGCGAGTAAGGGCCTCTTCCCGATCAGGAAGAGGCCCTTTTGCTTTGGCTCAGCTCTCAATTCGATAGACGCTCGGGTTGTCCTGCGGCACTCGAATACCTTTGAACGACGTATGTCGGAGCTTCCCATCCTTCGTCCATGCGCGAAACTCCACGTCGGCGACAAGTTCCGGCCGTACAACGACCGCCTGCTTTGGGTGTTTCACGGGTCGGCTTGTGGATCGCGAGCGCGTCCAGCGTCAGCTTGAGGTCACGTGCGACCTTTTCTTTGAACCCGGTCCCGACTGATCCGACATAAACCAATTCCTTGCCTTTCCAGGCAGCAAGCAACAGGCTTGCGATCGATCCGCCATCGGTCGAGGGTTCATACCCGACAATCGCAAAACTCTCGCTCTGGACGCATTTGATCTTCAACCAGTCGCCCAGCCGGCCGGATCGATATGGTCGCCGGCGGTGCTTGGCGATGATCCCTTCCAAGCCGTATTCGCAGGCGATCTGAAAAAAGCGATCGCCATCGGCATCAACTTCTTCGGATAGCCGGATTGGCTCGTCCTGCGCCTCTGGAAGGATGTTCTCAAGCAGATGCCGACGCTCGGACAGTTCCATCCGCCTGAGATCGTGGCCGTCGAAGTAGAGCAGGTCAAACGCGTAGAAGACGACCGCCTCAGCATTTCGTTTGCCACCCCGGCCGCCGAGTGCCGCTTGTAGCGCTCCGAAGTCTGACCGACCCTGATCGTCGAGGACCACCGCTTCCCCATCAATGATCATCGTGGCAGCGCCGAGATGCATGACGGCTCTCTCGATCCCTGAGAACCGCTTCGTCCAGTCGTGGCCGCCACGTGTCAATATGCGGATCTGCGCGGGCTCGACATGCACCGCGAGGCGGTAGCCATCCCATTTCACCTCGAAAGCCCAGTCAGCGCCTTTTGGCGGCTTGGCGGCCAGTAGCGCCAGGCAGGGCTCTATCCTTTGTGGCATGGGATCGGGGGGCATCAGCGTGTTCAATCCGCTATGGGCGTATCGTCGATCTTGGTCCACGTCAGCGACCATTCATCCCTGCCGCCACCGTTATGGGTATAGCGGTCATGGCTGAGGAGATCCCCTTGCGGGGTCCATTGTTAGCCATTCCGCAGGCAAGTCGCCGGGGAGGTCTAATATGCGAATGACCTCGTGGAGTCCGTCCAGCGACGTGACCCTGCGAATGTCTGGTCGTGCAGGAGGCTTGATGGTCCTAGTGGTGATTTCCAGTGATCATCGGGGCCTCCTTGATCCCAAGGAACTTTAGCCCATACTTAATTGTTCCCTGATACCGCTTATTAAGTTGTCTGGCGCAAATGGGCTCATGATCAAACCACCGAAGAAACCGCGTTCTGTCGGCCTTCTGCATGGATGAAGATCTGCCTTTGCGTGGCCAGCGTCACCAAAAGCAAAAAGCCCGACCTGAACCAACACAAATCTTTCTTCCATGGAATCCTCGACCGCTCGTTACGCGCGCAGACGGCACCGGCATTCCATGATACTTCTGCCGCGCAAGAGGACGGGCCACTCAGGAGGCAGTCGATCGCCGTATGTTACAGTAACGTACTTGCTATTACGGACCTTTACGAGAAGGTTATCCGGCGTTGGCATGAGCCATCAGATTAAAGCAACGGGAGAACATCATGAACAGGTACGTGGTCGGGCTGTCTTTAGGACTTCTTTTATGCTCGGGCCTCGGGCAGGCAGCGCTGTCACAATCCGCGCAGCCCGCTCTTACTGAGGCAGAGGCGCACTCCATTGCAGTTGACGCCTATGTGTATTTCTACCCGCTGTTGTCCATGGACATCAGCCGGAAGACATTCACCAACGTCGAATCCGGCAAGGAATTCGGGAAGGGTCCGATGAACGCCTTCACCAACGTTCGCGAGTATCCCCCGGCGGGTTTCAAGGGCGTGGTTCGGCCCAACTTCGACACGCTGTATTCCTCCGCGTGGCTCGACATGTCGAAGGAGCCGGTGGTGATCAGTGCTCCGGATACCGGCGGACGCTATTACCTGCTTCCGATGCTGGACATGTGGACGGATGTCTTTGCGTCGCCGGGTTGGCGGACGACGGGCACAAGCGCAGGGACATTCCTTGTTACGCCGCCGGGCTGGAGGCCCGACTTGCGCGACAAGTTCATTGAAGAGTTCAAGCTCCCCGAGAACACCCAGCGAATTGAAGCGCCGACGACACATGTCTGGGTTATCGGCCGGACAAAGACCGACGGCCCGGCTGACTACGATGCCGTGCACAAGATCCAAGCGGGATATAAGGTTACGCTTCTCTCAGACTGGGGTAAGTCAGCGAAGCCGGTTGAAGCTAAAATCGACCCCAGCGTCGACATGAAGACACCGCCAAAGACCCAGGTCGACACGATGGACGCTGGCAAATATTTCGCATATGCCGCCGAACTGCTCAAGGTCGAGCCGCCCCACCTGACCGATCAACCGATCCTCGCAGAGATGAAGAAGATCGGCATTGAACCCGGCAAGAGCTTTGACATGAGCAAGCTCGATCCGGCCGTGCAGAAAGCCTTGGAAAGCGCGCCGCAAGTCGCCCAGAGACTGATGGAATGGAAGCTGGCGACGTTGGCAAGGGTAGAAAACGGCTGGTCGATGAATACCGATACAATGGGAGTATACGGCAACTACTATTTGAAGCGGGCCATTGTTGCGCAGCAAGGCCTTGGCGCGAATCTACCGGAGGATGCCATCTACCCTCTCAATCTCGCAGACGAGTCAGGACAGCCTCTCGATGGCGCGAATAAGTACACCATAGCATTCGAAAAGAATGCCATGCCGCCCGTCAACGCTTTCTGGTCGATCACGCTCTACGATGCAGCCGGATTTCAGGTTGGTAACAGCCTCGAACGTTTTGCAGTCAGTAGCTGGATGCCGTTCACACACAACGCCGATGGCTCGCTCGATCTCTACATTCAAAACGAGTCCCCGGGTCAGGATAAGGAGGCGAACTGGCTGCCTGCGCCGAAGGGAGCGTTCACTCTGACGATGCGCATGTACGCTCCAAAATCCGAAGCACTGATCGGAAAATGGAATCCGCCGCCCGTCAGGAAGGTGCAGCTTCCGGCCTTGGCTACTCAGTGAGTTGCAACGGCAAACTTGGGCTGGGAAATACCTCGGGCCTGAGATGTGTTTTGCCAGTGGCCGTGTGAACAGCCACTGGCAATATTTTTGCAAGCTCCAATCACGGTCATGTTTTCTCAGCCAACGCTCATTATCGAGGTCGAGTATCGGGCTTGGACTGCCGATGGCAAACTTCGCCACCCAGCCTATAAGGGCCTTCTCGATCATCAGGACAACGCTGCGATCTACCGGGTTGATGAATTGATTTCATGAACCGGACGGTCTTCGCCGTAGAACTGAATGGCCTATTTGTTCCTTTTGGGGGTGGCCCCTCAATTTTCGGGCATGGAGTGCATCGAGCGGTCGTTCAGCGGACAGATTGCGTGCCAGGACGGCCAAGTCGCCTTCATCGGTCATGCCGCTGAGAAAAGCATGCATGATGACGCGGGCAAGTTCCTCTCCTTCGATGCTGTTGGGTCTGGTTCTTCGATGGTAGCACTCGTGCTTATGCACGCGTTCCATCATGGCTAGCGATGCATCACAAACAACTTGCGAATAGAGGAACATAGCTTTCCCTCCCACTGGGGCGAAAGCGCGATGATCTCCCAAGCGTCGGTTGCCCAATTTAACGGCCGGCGACAGCGACAGTATGCGCCGTTATTGGACAGAGTGGAAGTTTTTCCAGTTGGGCCGCCCGTCCCAATAGTCAGCTGCCAGATGGTCCCTGCAGCGCCATTCGGTTCTCCCGCCGCCGCGCTCTTTTCCGAACGATCCCCACTTCATGCAGTCGGGATGATTGCACCAGTGCTCGAAATGCACTGGTGCGGATGGCGCTGTGCTGGTTCTGTCATCGCTCATGAATTGGGCTCGTTGCTCCAGCCAGTGCGCCGGCAGTGGTTCTTGATCTCGACGGCGGCGGTGTCCAAGTCGGTTCCTTCTACGCATATAGGCTCTGACGCTTCGTCCATGAAGTAGTAGCAGCAAACCGGTCGTTCCGAATCCTCTTCGACGCGACCGCGACACCGAAGATACAGGCGGTACTCAGCACGCTCGGATCGTCGGATTCGATCTCGATGACCGGAACCACGGGCATCACCAACGCCGACTGGCATCACGTCTGCCTTGAACGAGTTTCAACGACGGTGCGGCTCTATGTCGACGGTGTCATGGAAGCAACCGGCACGCTTTCCGGCTCGCTGCTCAACAGCACCACAGTGGACCTGCATGTTGGCCGGCGCTCCGGTCTGGCAAGCAACGAACTCAACGGATGGGTCGACGAGGTCCGCATCACCAAGGGCGTTGCCCGCTATGCATCGGACGGCGGGTTCACCGTGCCTACGGCAGCCTAACCGCGGTCTTAAACCGTGAGCTTTATAACCGGGGATTGCCGTCGGCGGCACAATATGGTTGCATAAAGCATGGGGGATAATCGCCGATTGATCTTGCTCATCGTCGCCGTGGCTGCGTTGTTCACGGTCATCGATGTTGCATGGCTGCCATTTTCGACGGTCAGCCTTGATCCGCGCAATGTCTCTCAACTCGCGAAAATCGCGGGCGGACTGTTGATCTCGTACCTGGTCGCAAGTTTCGTCATCTACCGGGTGGGCAACGATCCCTCTCGATCAGGGGGCTTCCTGCGGCGGATCGCCAATAGCCTGCTCATCATGGTGGGGGTATCTGCGCTGTTCCTGCCACTCGGCTTTGTCAGTGCCGTCTTCATGTATCTGGCTTCTGCGACCGACGCTCCGCTGATCGATGGCAAACTTGCGGCGCTGGATGCGGCGATCGGCTTCGACTGGCTTTCCTTTCTACAGGCGGCCAACGGTTATCCGGCGTTCGCCAGCGCACTCGTGATTGCCTACCATAGCCTCACACCCCAGATCGTTCTGCTGCTTATCGCATATAGTGCGGCGCAGCGTGCGGACAGGTTGCTGGAGTTCGTGGCACTGCTGGCAGTATCGTCGGTGTTCACCGGTTCGCTGATGGCGTTGTTCCCCACGGCGGGGGCCTATGCTTATTTTCAGCCGTCTGTTGAGGCCTTCGACGCGTTCACCGACAAAGCCGGGATGTGGCACTATTCGGAACTGTTGCAGCTTCGGTCGGGGGAACATTTCAACCTGTTTGTGGCGGAAGCCGAGGGTCTAGTCACCTTTCCCTCCTACCACACGGCCGTCGGCATCATGGTCGTTTATTCCTTGCGACACGTCCGACTTGCCATGGCTCCGGTTGCGCTTCTGAATGCCACGATGATCGTTGGTACCATACCAGAGGGCGGGCATCATCTGACCGATGTCATAGCCGGCGCAATGGTCGCTGTGGTTTCTATTCTTGCCGTTCGGGCGGTCATCGCCAAGGAACGGTATGAGGCCGGACAGACCGAAGCGGCCTGACACACATCTGATTTTTGATTTCTCTATCGGCCGGCTCCAACGAGCGCGGCTGTTTCGGCGCGCGCTCTCGCGCTCCTGATCCGTTCAACGAGGTGTGACCAATGCCCGCTGTACCGCTGAGTGACGACGTTCTGCGGCATACGGTCGAAGTCTATGATCGTGGCGCGAACGTCGCCATTGTGAAACGCTAGGGCGGCAGCGATGTCATCGACCGGCCCGGAGTATTGAATGTCGTGCGCGGCGGCGCCGATCGTAGGCATAGGTTCTCCTTTCCACTGTGCATGAGCCAGTGGATATCCTGTGGATTGATCATAAGATTTGGCTACATCAGTGCCGGCTTTGTTCTTATTATGTTCTAATTGAGGGGGGAGTCAATAGCCTCGTAATGAATGGCTAGGAGAGCCTGGGAATCACGTTAGTGAGCTCACTTGCCGGGAAGAGAAGTTGAAGCTGATCCCTGGCTTGATTTGTTATCAGTTGGCTGGCGGTAGGGAACGTCAAGTCGATAGGCCATACCGCCAAGCTGGCTGCGGCGAATATGCATACCCACTACAGAGTTCGTGGCGATGTCAAAGATTGGGCTGCCGCTCGTCCCTACGCCCGTGTCGCACAGGTGCTCAAACACGCTCGGTTCGAGTTTGACCACCCGACAATCTGAGGCTCCCCAAACGGCGCTAAACAACACGCCATTTCGAAAATAAATTACTCCCAATGGACTATTCTCTTTGAGCAAATTCTTACCGATAACCAATGGTTTAAAGCTTTCATCGGCCGGTTCCTGCAATCCTATATGTATATAGCTACCGTCCTCGCCCACCTGGAATTCCTGCCTCCGCGACAAGTCGACTTTCAAATGGATGGGATTGGAAAATTTACCCATCGGCAGGAGGCTGAAAATCGCCCCCTCAACATTGTCCTTCATGCAGTACCCGGCAGTAGCTATTTGATCACGCGCCACCAAAAACGCTGTACAATTAAAAGCTTCGCCTCCGCTTTTCCATGTCAGCAGGCCAACCGAGCGGGCTAACATTCGCACGGGCGCACTCTCATTGAAAGCAGTGATTGGTCGCGCATCATCCGCTCCCACGATCGCAGGCATGAAATCAGAGTTAGGTGTTAGTTGCGGTATGATGTCTTTATGTGGATTTTGAAGCTGATCTTCCGCCATAGTCTGGAGTTCGTTGCGATCTAACGTACTCAGAACGCCCGCCTTTACCAGGAACAGGAGGACCGCCGCTCGTTCGGCATTCGTCTTTTCTCTATTGGTCAATTCTGATTTTACGATTTCGTACTGAAACTCGCGTTCCTTGGCGAGAGATTCGATCTCCGCGACGGTCTTTGTGGTCTCCGCTTCTAGTTGTTGCCGCAAACGAGCTTCGCTGTCTTTCAGTTCTTGCCGCACTTGCTCCAAGGTTATTGTATTATTCGTGGTATCCCGATTGGTGATACGATCGAAAAAGAATGTCGCGGACAGTGTGATCAAACCGGCCACGGCTGCCACTAGAGGTGTATTCCAGATAAATTTCTTACGTTCTAAACGGAGCTGCTCATACTTAAAGTCACGTTCAGACTGAGTTGCTTGCGAGCCCAGAATTGAGTTCGCTAGAGCTATTCTTATAGCTTCGGGTATGGCTACGTTGGTCAGAATTTCAATGTCTTTTTGTTCCATACGACCGGCCCCCGTTCATGGAGTTTCGCCGATCATAGTATAGTTTGTTCACAATGAAATCTCTCCCGCTCAAGCATCCATATGCTTCTCACCAATCGCCTGATACAGGTTCCACAGCGCCTCTTGCGCCTCCGCGGCTAGTCGATACCATTCGGCATTGCGCAGGATCGCGGGATGGCTGCACAGGCGCTCGTCGACGAGATCGTTAATGATGCAGGCCACGTGCATGGCCTCGTGGCAGCCGTGGGTGCCAGGCGCAAATTTCTTGTCAATTTCGGTGGCGGTATAGTCGCGGTCGTCGATCGCTTTCGCAAGACGTTCCAGCCGAAACTCTTCGTGTTCTTCAGGTGTCGAGTTGATTGCCATGTGTGCTCCTAATGTGCGTTGAGGGATGCCAAAACTGGCTCCCACCAAAAATAGACCGCGCCGGCGTTTAGCAAGCACGCTGCAAAGCAGGGCGCGACCGTTGGCCGGTGATAGGCGAGGGCGGCTGACAGGACAGCTAGGGCGGAGAGGACGTAGGTCATGGTGCGAGTTTAACCGCTGTTCCGGTCGCTGCCACAAACAGGATTCCGCCGGCGCCCCCGGTTGACAGCTCGTTGTAGTCGAGGTCGACCGCAATCACGGCGTCCGCACCCAGCTCAAACGCCTCCTTTCTCAGTTCGGCAAGACAGGAGCTCCGTGCCTCCTTCAATGAGGCTTGTGCCGAGTTTGCCCTACCGCCGACGACGTCCCGCCAACTGTTGGCTATATCACGAAACAAGTTCATGCCGAGCGCGGCTTCCGAGGCGACGATAGAAATGACGGCCTCGATTTTGCGATTGGGGATCTCGAACGCCGTTGTCAGTATTACGCTCTCGTGCTTGCGCTTTAGGTCGGCTGCAGATGCGCGCTCCGCCTGATAGCGGTTTGGCGCTTCTGTACGAGGCGAACCATAGTTGAAGCAATCATCGCAAATGCCCAGTTTGACCTGGCTGTCGGGTTTGTACTTACTGCACTCCTTACAGAGCAACTCCATTCAGGATCCCCCCATCTCATCGCTCTCCCACACCTGATTTAGAATCCGTGCAGCGAGTTCAGCCTTGTCTTCAGGAAGAAATCGGCCGTAGTGCTTTCGGACCATCTCTGGCGTGTCTTGTATCGCATAACTCGCCTGTTCGTAGGAGCCCGTTTTCTTCAATACGTGCGTTGCTAAAACGTCCCGGACATTATGGGGACCGTGTGGCAGCAGTCCAGCTATCGCTCCACGGCCCGTATAGGGATTGTAGATTCCATAGCGCGCAATCGTGAGGCGCCAGGCTTCGTAAAATGTCGTGCCATTGTATTCGGCAACGCTGGTCGTGGTCTTCATCGTCTTGACAAACAATGTTCCTGGATCCGTCTTCCCTCGCAAAAGCCTGGCGCGATGCCTATTCAGATAATCTTCTATCTGACTGTAGAGCCCACCCAGATCCTTTAAGACCAGCCTGAACGGCTTCGATCCGAAAAATGAGGAAGTCGAGTTCTTGAAGGCGATTGCAGGAATAAAAACCTCCCAGCCTGAATCCCGATCGCTCCACCTGATCTCACCGCGTTTTAGATCACTTAGTTGCCGCTCTGTCCGTATGAATTCTTGCCACTCGTTGTATTTCTTTGAGCCTGTTGATTGCATGTTGATAAAAGCCATCGCACGTCTCGTTCCACTGCTCTTGTGCGCTTTCGATCTCGGCGGCCGAAATTAGGCCGGCGATCGGTTTTACCCGATCTAGCAGCCTAGGATTCTGCCTCAGCCACCCAGTCTTGTAACGCGTGAGTTCCAAGCCTGAACTGAGCATGTTCACTTCCCAACTGGTGTAGAAACCTCGACGCCGTTCGCGCCACTGGACATACCAGTCCCAGACGCCCGGAAAGACCAGCAGGCCGAAGGTAAGATCGTTGAGTGGGATGCCGCGGCCGCGGATAGATCCTGACGGGGAGGCTGCAAGGGCGCCGAACATTAATCCAAAGTGCTCAATTTTTTGAGCTGTTGTTTCTTCTCCCCATACCTTGTTGCGGTGAAAACCGATTGCGGTGAGTGTGGCGGTCTTGAATCGGATGAGTTCCGCCATCTCCTCTGCTAGCCGCATCGGCGAATCGATTTTGCGATTGAGCGAACGGTCGCTTTCGATCGCGTCGTTTTCGTCGTCTTCGTCTTTGTCTGGCGCAGTCTGGGCTTGAAAGCGCTCGGAGAATGGGAACTTTATTCCGAAGTGTTGTCTTGTGGTGGCGGCTTGATAACGGCGATATTCGGTGGAACCCGTGATTATCACGCGACGTACCCATTCTAGGATCTCTTCGCGTTTCGATGCCGTCAGTGAATTGAAATCGTCGGGCAAGTGCCAAGCCAGCCGACGCCTCTCCGCCGGACCTATCTCTATGCCCGGGTCGTGTCCGCTTGCAGCGCGCATTCTGTGTGGCAACTTTCTTTTGAAATAGCTTTCCGGCAGTCGGTATCGTCGTTCGATACGGTGGAGGACTTCAAGACTCGCAACGCTGCGAGGTGCCTTCTCTCCTTTCAGCCAAGTGTAGAGTGTTTTCCGATCAAAGGTCTCATCGGGGTCGACAACCGCTCGATGGAGATGCCAAGCCGTGTCACCGTGCCTTTCCATTTGGACAGTGAGCGCGTCGTGAAAGTCGGGCGGGTCATAATCGAGGTCGAACAACGGCTCAGGGAATGTTTCGATAGCGCGAGGTTGATAGCCGCGTGGTCGACCAGAGCACCGTTGCTTGGTTTTCGACTTCGATACTTTCGGAACCAGTTCCTTGGCCGGCTCAAAAACCCGTTTCGCTTCCGAACGTTGGTGGTCGTTCGCCCAACGATTTATGAGATCAAGCGCGGGCTGGAGGTTCCGTCGAAGATTGGTCGAGAACGGCGATGGCGCTTCGCAAGCAGCTTCGATTGCAACCCAGTTCCACCGCCCCTTCACGGCCGGAGGAGATGATCTGAATACGACCAGGCCAATAAGGTAGGACGATACCCTGCCTCCTAAATCCGCCCCGGTCAGGGGTGTAATCCGGATTTCGCAAAATACCGCAATCCGACGAGGAAGAGCGCTCGCTTTTAGTCTTTGGCCTCGCTTCATCGGCGGACGGTCGGTATTTCTTGGGGGGCATTTGGAACGATTCGGCGAGGTGATGGCATGCTTGCTCCGGTGAATTGGACCCGGAGGATAGCCAGTCAGGGACCGCTATCAAGAGCGACATTTTGACGCAGAAAAATCAATATTTACAATAGTTTATATTTACAAAATTACCATTGGCTATATTTACAAAATTGTCAACGGGGGGCGTGCCTCCACTCTGTCATTCAACTCGTTGGGTGCAGCGCAACGCCAGGCCCGGATGCCACATCACCGTTATCTAGAAACGTGATACCGGCAGCTTCCAACGCGGTCCGAATTGCGGCGAGGTTATTCGCGATCGGCACTCGCTTGCCGGATTCGAAGTCACGAAGCGTTGACGGCGAAACACCTGCTGCTTCCGCTAGATGTGGCTGCGTCCAGTTCACAAGGGCGCGGGCAGCGCGGCACTGTGCGGGATTCATCAGGTATCCTCATTAAAAAACGATAATGTCATTATTTTATGTTGACATTGTCCGTAAGTTGGTGTTTTTTACTGACATACCGCTTTTTCAGCGACATAGCAACACGAGGAGCCCGACATGACCATGCACGTCCATATCCAACCGAAAGAAACCCACAGAATTGCCTTGCCAAGAAGACTGGTCGGCAGACGATTTGCCATCGGCCAGGCGGTCGACCACATCTCGGGCGCTCACTTGGGCGTTGTCACCGAATGCGACACTACGGCCATGGGGCGCGAGCTCTACACCGTGGAGGCACCGAATGGATGCGTGCGCCATATGCTCGGCCACTACATCGTGGCGGCCCAGGCCAGCCCGCGGATATACGATGACTGGCGAGCCGCGATCGATGTGCTGGATGAGATCGACGAAAGAACCCGTGGCGACGCGGACTCCATGGAACCTCAGTATGACGTCATCGACAACATCCACGCGCGTTCGGCTTCCATCGACGCCGTCGATTTGACCGACGTCTACCTTCGCGTTGCCGGGGCTATTACAGAACTGGACCGCGGCGAGCCCGAATTCGCCGAGAAGCTGTTGAGGCGAGCTCTGGTCGGGCTGGCTCGCGCCGCCGGCATCGACCCAGAGAAAAGCAGGCTCAAATTCTACGCGCTCGTCGATGAGCCGCCGGCCGCCACAAACTAGAAGTTTGCCGCTTTCCGCCTCGCATTGGCGTAGAGAGCGGCCTTTTATCCGGCGCTGCGTGCGGCGTCGCGAGAGGGGAGCCTCGCGTGAACACGGGGCTCGCCGGCCCGTCACTTCGGTGGCGGGTTTAGTTACCGGCGCCTTCGGGTGTCGCGCCCGTCGCTGGTGCCGTTTCAGGCGACGGGCAAACTTCCTGGCGCCTTCGTGGCTGCCACCCGTCGCTGTGTCGCCTCATTTCCAGCGCGGGAATTTATCACCACAGGCCAGCCGGGCACCAACTGCCCCCATACGCGCAGCCGGCTGGCCGCTATTGACACTTGCGAAGGGAAGACGTTACAACTCCGATAGCAGGAGCTTAGCTCCCAGCCCAAGGCCTTGTGGCCAAGTCTCGACTCGCAGCCGCAAGGCCAGCCCAAATCGCGAGACTCTTCAACGCAACGAATGAACCCGCATGTGCGGGCATCGGAAAACCGCGCGCTCATGCCGAGCCCGCGGACCATCAATCACGCGCGCCTTGTGCCGCGTTGCAAGAGGAGACTGATATGAAGAAGAAAGCAATATCAGAAGAGACGCAAAGCTTGGTCGCTCATGCGCTCCTATACAAATTTGACCAAGAGCTTGAGGGCGCTAGCCTTGGCTACCGGCCAACGGTGACCGCAGTTGCCGAACTGTGTAGGGCGATTAAGGAATGCGGGATTCCCTCAAATGCTCTCGCGGGAGCGTACTTCGTCAATATGGGGCTCCACGACAACACCGCTCGCAAAGATGAATTTGATGCCGAGCTTCAGAAGAGTGTCGGAGACGAGTATGCGATGGGATTCCTGTTCGAACTGGCGCGTCTGGAAAAGCTACGCCAAGAGCATTGGTCTTCGGTCTAAACCGGCCACCACCACCACGGCGGCCGTCACCTCGAAAGGGTGGCGGCCGCTAGCTTAATCTCTAAAGATGATCGTTTGTTCACCTCTTCGCGACACCTTATATTCCCACCGTCTCGCTGCTATTTCGATATACTTTTCAGCAGAACCGGTAGCGAGCCCGAGTTCCATATCCACGTCCCGAAATTTTATGGCGGCCATGTTCGAGGAAGTTGATCTTCTCCCCATCCAAGATTCGATTAGAGAAATGCAGTCGTTCTGATCGCTAATCAAATGGGATGAAACTAGTTCCTCCTCATCGATATTTTTATTTTCGAGTGGTTTCGATCCGGCTCGAGCCATTGCCTTTCTTATGCGATTGACCGCCGGACCAAGCGCCGCGACGACGTTAGCATCCTGTCGCTCCGGATCGTAGGTAGCGGGCGTCAGGCCTAGGAGGTCGCTCGGCAAATGAAAGTCGTCGACGCCTCTTGGTATAACAATAAAACAACGTTCTCGGCCGATCCGCCCTATGAACAATCCCAATTCAAAAATCACATTGTCTCTTACTGTCTGCTTCTCGGCCTTCCGAATATTGGTGACGTCATCGGGGGCGAAAACAAAAACCGCGAAATCAGTCTCATCGAGCAGATCATTCAGTGCCTCCATCGTGTATTTCGAAGCGTCGAAAACCCCTTGGCTCCATACCGTTGGCTCAGCATCGTGCTCCAGAGATTCCTGAAGAGCATATGCAATTTCTAAATTTTCAGTGGACGAGCCAATAAACAGGCGAGGTTTCATGAAGGCATTTTCCGGCTAAATCTTCTTCAAATAATCCCGTTTGACTGCGGGAGAGCAACAAATTTCGCGGCCGTCCACAGGGTTTGACCAAATGGGCAGCACCACAGCTAAGAAAAAAGCGCCCAAAGGCGCTAAGTTATTCAGTCGTCTGCATCGAGAACATGCCGTGGTTGTGTGACTGTATCAAGGGTTTATTTGCGACGGAGAGGCACCGATGACCACCGAGATCGACCCCGACTTGCCCATCCGCCTGGCGGACGTCATCCCGATCATGTTTCCCTTGGGTGGCATCACATCTGCCGGATTACGCAAGGAGGCTGTTAGAGGCCGCCTTGTCTTGATGAGGATTGCTGGCAAGGACTTCACGACGATCAACGCGGTGAAGGAGATGCTTCGGCTCTGCGCTGCACCGAGGCCTCCTCCGGAGCCTCGCCTCCCTCAAAGCGGCGGTTTTTCTCTTGTCTGCCGCGATGCGAGCTTCCTCGCTAGCGGCCGCAAGGGTTTTGGTCTGGTCGAAGGTGCCGAACGAGGACGGACCACGCGGCCGCCGGTCGGGCTTATCGGGTTGCGTCATGCCTCTTTCTCCAGTTGTTGCGGAACGTCGCGCATCTCCAGAGCCTGCCTGACGAGGTCAGTCAGTTGCTGATAGTCGAACGGCTTGGGGAGCCAGGATGCTTCGCCAAAAACCGACACCACCTCGCGTGGATTTGCACCTGAGCAAAATATGATCGGGACGCCTCGCGTTTTCAAAAGCGATGCCACGTCCGTGCAGACCCCATCTCTTAGCTGATAGTCCAATACGGCAGCCGACGGCGTGTTGGAAGTAAGCCATTGCAGGGCCTCGGTTCGGGTGAAGCAAGCTTGGACTGGCAATCCTACTTCTTCCAGCGTCACCTCGATGTCGAGTGCGATGAACGGCTCAGCTTCGAGCACGAGGACAGAATGAACGATAGACGGCTGCGTCGTTGTGGCTATTTCCTGAGAGGATGCCCTTAACAGATCGGGACCGCTAGTGTCGGCGGATTGGGCCAATCTGTCAGCGCTCGCTGTCTCGCCGTCGTGGCTGCTGATTTCGGACTCGTTTTCAGCGCACCGTTGGTGGACGGCCGCAGTTACGGTGTCCGCTTGGGATTCGTCGAGGTAGCGCAAATCACGAAGAGACATAAAGCTCTGCTCCATTGGTTGGGCAAGAGCACAATATCTCTCAAACAGTCACAGCCGAGTGCATGCATAGTGGAACTGGTATCCGTTAGTATACGCGTTATCCGCAAGCTGGCTATTAACTATTTAAATCAGCAGCACCTAATAGGCGGGTTGCAAAGCTCTACGTCTAGGGAACGATCAGCTTCATTAGGCGTTGGCGGGCGAGGCCCACCAATGTGGCGAGGACGCATGCGTTACGAAGCTGGGATGACCATCGTATTCGACGTCCTGTCGAAGAGCGTCCTTATCGTATTCAGAGGAAAGATCACGATCCTGCCCGGCCCGTTTCAGGACAAAAAGGCAGCCATCGCCGCAGCCGAAGAACATTGCCGGAAATTGGGGTGGTCTCCCGAACCGTGAAGACGGCTGCGGTGTCAGGCCTCCGGGGCGTCATCCACCTTGGTCCAAGTCAGCGACCACTCGTCCTTACTGCCTTCGTTGTGCGTGTAATGACCATGACCGGGGACGTCATGCGCCCATCCGTTCGCGATGACCCAATCCGGTGGAGCAAGCCCGGGCAGATCCAAGATCCGCAGGATGTCTTCCAGCTCCGCCAGCGTGGTGACTTTCTGAATGTCCTGGCGACCGTGCGCTGTGAGTGTCCATGCATAGTGGGTCATGGCACTCCACGTCCCTTGTCCAGAGCTTCGACCAGTTCGTCAGTTGATGGAAATTCACCCGAGGCGCCGGAATCGACTTCGCCTTCGCCAGCTTTGTCCTCTGCGGGGTCTGGATCTTCGTCATACGCGTGGCGTAGGTTTCTCAGCACCTCTTCCATCGCCGTGATCGTCTCGATCGTACCCCAGCCTTGCTGGTTGGCCTCGGCGAGAATCTGCTGCATGGTTGCCTGGATGCTCTCCTGACAATGGACGTCACGGTCAGGATGACCGGTTGCGAGTTTCGGTCCTTGGATCGTCATGGCGGCCTCCGTTTCGCGGAGAACATCGCAAGTCTCTAATTTGTTCCCGCGCTGGACTCGGCTGTAGCGTCGGGACGATGCTCTCGGCAATACCAGTCTGTGCGCCACTTGCCCCTGTCGTAACCGAATGAACCCCATCTTGTGCAGCCTGGGTGTTGGCACAGGTGCACGTAAGGTCCATCGAGATGCTTTGTCGGCGTCTCGTCACTCACGATCAGATATCCTTGCTCGCGCGGTTCAACTCCACCACAGACTTATAGCACCGTTCGACGCGACATGCCGCCTGGCGCATCGTGTCTTCCCAGCCGCTGGCCGGCACTTCGCGCCGCATCCTGGTGCCGGGATAGCCGAGCAGCCAGAACCATTTGTCGCTCTGTTGAATGTGATCAATGTGGAAGATGCGGCCGATTGATAGGTCATTGTCGAAGCCGATGAAGTCATCATCGACTTTACCGGACCACGTGCGCTGCCATCGGTATGCCGGCTCCTCGCCGGCCGGGATCACCTCCCACATCTTCCAGCCATTTGACAAGGGCGCCGCGCACTCCCGCTCGTGCTCAATCGTCACGGGCGTATAGGCCTGCAGCAGGTCAAGCGTGATCTGCCTTGTCAGCTCATCGCGTGCGGGTTCAGATTCCTCTAAGCTGTGGCTGGCGATGAGAAATGCATCCGTCTCCGGGTAGGCTGTCAGCACCTCTTCAATCCGCTTCGCCACAACCACGGCATCCGCCGCCATGCCCGCATCGTCGAGAACGACCTGCAGCAGGATCTTCTTTGCTATTTCTTTTGCGATGAATGGCACGATCTCCATCTTGCGCCGCTTGCCGACGGCGAAGCCAGCATAGTCCCTGCGGGTCTGGCGGCTCAGCATGCTTATGTGAATGCCGACCGCTTGGCGGATCGCTTCAGATGGGGGACTGTCCTGCATTGCGGCACTGATCGTAGACATAGATATTCCTTTCCACCGCGCCCGAGCAGTGGATGTATCGCGCATAGATTTTCAGAATGGCGGCCGCATCGCCGTGGTGTTCTCGTCTCGATAGGAGTCAAGTCGGCTTTGTCCGGCCATCAACACCGGCAACCAGAACCACATCGCTGTTTCCCCATCACCCAGGGCGTTGGACAATTTCCATCGCGATTGGGCGCGTAGTCAGTTCCGCTTCGTCCGTTACTCCGCTTCGGAACATCCCCAAGAGCTGGCTGGCGACCATCTCCGCCTCAATGCTCTCAGGACGAATGTTCAGCTCTCTGCAGCGGGCATCGATCGCGCGGCTCAATCTCTCCATATCCTCCGAATCAAGAAAGTCGAACATGTTCTCACTCCCCAGCGAACTACATCACTGGGAAAATATTGGGAGTGTTTTTTGACTTCGCAAGGCGCCTGCTCCTGTCTGGGACCAAAGTCCCAAGGTACATCAGACTGAGGTCCAGTTCGCTGATCCAGACGGAACTAAGCTGTGTAGCCGGGGTTGGGAGCGTGCCGTGGTGTGCCCCTCCGCGGCTCTGTTCATAACAAACTGGCCCGTCACCCAAATGGTGATGGGCCCTTTTCGCGATCAAGTCTGGCTAACGCGCGCGTGTCCTAGCCCTTCCTAGAACAGCAAAGTCATCTCTCGAATGGAGCGGATGACCGCATTTGGATCGTATGGCTTCATCATAAACCGAGCTTCGACCGGTAGGGCATCGACATCTATTTTGCGATGTCCGGACGTCACGATGATCTTTATCGGCGGCCACCGGTCACGAACCGATGCGGCAAGTTTCAGCCCATCGACGCCGCCGGGCATATCGACGTCGGTGAACATCACCTCGATCCTGCTGTTGGCAATGAGAACCTCGATCGCTTGCGTCGCATTGGACGCCTCGAACACCTCGAACCCGGCATCCTCAAGTTCCTCGACAATACTCATTCGGATGAGGGCCTCATCTTCGACGACAAGAACCGCGATTCGCGGATTTTCCATGAGGCGTTCATTCTCTTGCTGGTCTCAGGCCGCTTTTCCGGTCTTTCGACATCGAGTTTCTGGAAATTCTCGCCTGCCTTGGCAGTACAGCACGTACAACTCCCAGGAGGATCAATTGATCCTCATGAGCCTGCTCAACCCATGACGAGTAACTAGGGGCAGCCTTTGTCGGAGATCACGCAGCTTTTTGCTTGTCGGCAATGACGATCTCGTCTCGGTGCGTAATTGAAACCTTGGTTCCGGGCATGGCGTCTGTGACGGTGATTTCGGCCTCCAATTGGTTGCTGAGCGCTTCGACTATACCCGTGCCCAGGCCCGGTTTTGCGTCATCTGCGTTCGTCGGCATCCCTATACCGTCATCGCCCACCTGAAGGGTCCAGTCTTTTCCGTTGGTGTGATAGTCGACGGTGATCTTGCCTTTGCGCTGGTTCGGGAACGCGTGCTTGAGCGCGTTGATCACGAGCTCGGTGACGATGAGACCGAGGCTTACGGAAATGTTCGCTTCGGTAACGGTTTTGTCCACGTTGACGTCGATGGAAAGCTGTTCGGGATCGTGGATCATGGACGCCCCGAGGCTTCTGCAGAGCTGCTCGAAATAGCTGCGCAGCTCGACCTCACCGACACTGGATGCCGCCAGCTGCTGCTGGACCGCAGCGATTGACATCACCCGGCTGTGTGCGGACGTCAAATGCGTGCGGGTCTCTTCGGATTGAACCTTTCGAGCACTCTGCAAGAGAATGCTTGCGATGATCTGCAGGCTGTTGGCCACTCGATGCTGAACTTCCTGCAGGAGGATCGCCTTGTCCCGCAGCAGGTCGTCCTTTAATTTTTCGGCTATCCGCGCATCCGTGACGTCGGCCACCGTCAAAAGCAGCCGGACCGACGCGTCCGCATAGTCAAGCTTCTGAGCACTGAGAACCAAACGTCTGGTATCGTGGCCGGGGCGTTTCAAATCCATCTCGTAACCATGGACATCCGCCATTCCCGCTGCCGTTGCCTGAAGCAAGGCCGATAGCTGCGCGACATTCCACTCGCCTTCGCCGATTTGCGAAAACTGTTTTGCCTCAGTCGTCTTGGAGTCGATCAGAAATGCCTGGTAGAACGAGTTGCTTGCCGCGATCACGCAGAGATTGCCGTCGAGAAGCACGATTGGCGCGCTGGAGGATGCAATGACCGCGAGGGCAAGGCTGAGCGATGCTTCGGGATGGAGAGGCGTGATGGCTGTCATTGATGTGTCCTTTGGGCCAGAGGCTCGCGGTGCGAAAGCCATCCCCGGCATGGACGTAGATCAATTCGGGAGAAAACTGATCCTGAAGGATATTAGCACGTATATTGCGAGCACGCGCATTTATCCTAGCTTCGGCTGCATTTAGAAAAGCAAAACTTATCGGCGTGTCCGGTCTCTTGAAGGTCATGAAGCGCAAAAAAGCAAGGCTGCAGGTATCCCCAGCAGCACAACACAATCATCTTGTTATTGTAAAATTGGAAAACATGACGTCCTCATTTGTTGAGGCCAGGGTTTGAGAACCCTTAAGCGGCAGCGCCGGCATCAAATGCTACCGAAGGATATCTCGTGCGCTTATTGTCCAAGAGAAGCAAGCTGATATATTCTACCCCAAGTTTTCGCTACATCCGCGCCGTGATTGTTCTTATTGTGTTCTCGTCGCTCGCAGGGTCAACTCCATCCTCATTGCCTTCGCTAATTGGGACGCCGCGCCACTATTGAATGATCGGATTTCGTTCCCAATATTTCCTTCCATACCCGCGAAGAGGTAGTCAAACAAAGGAGGAAAAAGACATGACTATCCGTGATATTCCGTGGACCCATCCCCTCAAAGTAACGCTGTGCTCCGGTCTGGAACGGACGTTCAGCACCGTGTACGAAGCCCTCGATTTTCTTGAGAATGAATGGCCGCTTAAACGAGGCGAGCGCTACGACCGTGCTGTTGTCTGCTGTCAGCGAGCGCTCAAGCGCATGACGCCTCCGGCCGTCGCGCGTGAAGCGTTTGTGGCGGCCTGCCTTGAAGCTGGCATGCCGGCAGTGATGGCTGCTCCGCTCCCTTATGGCAAATCCTCCCATAGCGGAGCTGCGGCTGCTCTGTAGCACAGAGAACGGCGTACTCCTGGCGCCGACACTGCTTCGCGCAGAAGATGCGCCTGGTCAAAAAAAGACCCCGCCGAAGCGAGGTCAATGTCAGGTGCCGTTGCGGGGGGAAGCAAGGTAGGCTCCTGATCAGTGACACAACTTCTCTCTCGAATGTTTGTTCCGATAAAGAAATCCCTGCCGGATGAGGCGGGTTCATTGATCGCTCTTCAAACATCCGCCTTCGCATCCAGCACGATCTTTAGCGTTCCGGATCATATCGGCGAGGTCAAGTAGCGCGGCCTGGGCGCTTTCATCACTGTGGATTTCGGAGCGGATATTTGCGATCTCGATCGCCACAAGAGGATCTCTAGTCGATCGGCTCGGGCGAATCCCGGCATCCGATCGCATCTCCCTGACCGTTCGCACGCCGCGCTCTATCAATCGTTGTTTCTCAAAGTCCCGCAGCTTGCCGACCTCATTGGCCGCTCGGAACAGTTCCGCAATGAAGTCCGTAGTTGCGGTCAATGCGTCGATCCCTTGCGACGGTTGATGTATTCCAGGTTCAGCAAATCCACGAGGTCGTCCGCGGTCGGTATGTCGAGACCGTCTTGCGGGGTGCCGTTCACTTCCACCGTCTGACCGGTGAAAATGTCGTAGACGGCCCATGAGCCGTCGGCGTCTTTACGGAGGTCGTAGCGGTTGACGGAGACTGTGGCCATTATCCGAACGTGACGGGCGAGGGCGACAGAGTCAATCCTTTCAACCTCCTCGAAAAAAGACCCCGTGCCTTGAAGGGCCATTTTCTCGAGGAGTGATCGGCGCTGATTACGAGTGTGCGTAGGGCCACGATCACTGTCTAAACTGGGATGTGAGACGAATGTTCCGATTAGAAGCGGTTACTCGGCCGCGATTCCGAGCGACGCATCCACCTCCGCCAACCACTCTCATTGATTTTGGCGTTCCATCCCACCGCTCACCGCCCGCTCGCTCAATCCGGCCACTTTCCGATTGGGGCGCTACATCCCTGGGGCGATACCGAGACGGTTGAAACTTCCGTCCATCATTTCTTGATCACGATTTTCGACTGCCGTAACGGCAAGTTCCTTGGACTCCGCATAGCCCTGTTGGACGTCAAACTGTGGCCCACCGACATTGGACCACCTCCACGCCCCTTTGGTTTCCAGTCGTCCCTCTAGCGTCACTCTGCCGATCATTCGCTCGTCTTCGTAGCCAACAAAATCTTGGTCAGGCGAGAAATACAATGAGATCCAATAATATTTATGTGGTGCAGAATCAGGAGGCATAACTTTCACTCCTTCGCGTGTGCAAGGTTTGCCTTCGCCCCAACTATGTCTTTTGACGGGCGACAGGATGCGCCCCATTTCGAGAAAAGGAAAGCCCGATACTTACGCCTGTGGCATCTAATTCATTGGCTCCGGGTGGCAGAACACACGCGGAAATCAGGCGGGGAGAGAACGTGCATACTTAAACGATGTGGCAACCTACCAGTGTAGCCCAAGAAGCAGCCCAATCAGCGCCATCAGCGTGACGCCAGTGGCGAGAAACACGATGACCAAGAATTTGACCTCGGGGCGGAGGTTACGGCCCGCCTATGGAAGGCGAGGGCGGCTGATAGGACGGCTAGGGCGGAGATGAGATAACCGGCCGTCATGCGCGCGGATGGACGTAAGGCAGGAAGTTGTCGTCGTAGTCTTCGTGCGCAAAGTAATCCAACGCCCGCTGGCCGGCCGGTAAGCTGAAATCAGGTCCATCACCGTCCGGGCCGGATAGCAGCACGCCGATGACTTGATATGCTTGGCCGATTTTGGCCTCGAGTTGTTCGATACGTTCGGCGTCGGTCATGTGGGTTGTCCTTTTCGGTGCAAAACCAGGTCGTCGAGGTCGACACCCAATGCCAGCGCGACGGCCTCCATGGAAGCAACTTGGCCTTGGATCTTTCCGTCTTCCATCTCTTCAATGTGGGACTGAGAAACGCCGGACTTCTCGGCCAACTGCGCGGTCGTCAGGCCGCGATGCTGCCGGTAAACGCGAACGGGGTTTTCGCCAGCGATCAGGGCTTCCACTACAGAACTGGGAAATGTTTCTTCGCCGCGGCTCTTTATTTCGCGCGCCCGCGCAACGTCGAGCATATCTTCGTCTGACATCGGCGTACTTTCCATATTGATTGCAGTGAACGGCGAGGGCGGCTTATCAAGGTTGCTTCTTCTTGGAAGCCTTGATCTCCTTTCGAGCAAGGCGCACGCGGTCCTCGATGATCTTTAGATCGAATTCTGTCGCCCATTCGCTATCTAGCGCCCACGTGACAGCAACATTCGTGTGCATTGCCTCCATTTCCTCGCCACAAAGGACTGCCCAGCCTCGGTCTCGCTCTTTAGATGGCAAAAAATGGCGACTTCCAACGCGAAAGTGTCGATTGTCAGAAAAAAGACTGATGATGTCACCGACAACGGGGCAACTACCGCCGAAATAGCCAACGTCAGCCGCAAGGAGAAGTTCCAAATTGGCATCAGGTCCAACTGTGTAAATTCGCACCGGAACGTCCGTCATCGCTACCTATCCAGAGAGTTGGGTGCCGCCATTAACGCGGGTCCGATCTAGGGCTTTTCGCGCCCCCTTTACTATCGCACGCGCGGCTTGCCTCTGTGCCAATCATTGTATCGCGAAATCTCTTCGCGGCCTGCGTCGGTGACCGTCCATGTTCGATCGCCCTGACTATCGCGAAGCCCTTCCTTGAGAGCGCCTTTCTCGGCCAGCCATTGTAAAATCGCGCGCCCCGACAATTTCGACGCTAGTGCTTACGTGGGGACGCTCGACCATATACTGCAGGGTTGATAGACAGCGTGAATTCAAGCCCATCTGCGGCTTTCGCTCATTTCGCTTATCGCGCTTCGGTCGCCAGACGTCTAGGTTTTCTTCACCATCCGGCGCAGCAACCGCAAATCCCGCGGTGATCCCCATGTATCCCTCGTAGAATCTCTTCACCAAGGGGACGGGGCGCCCGTCATGCAGCGGATCAACACGTGGAAAGCCTTTTCGCTCCAGAACTGGAATCACGGTCTTTATCCACATTTGCGCGCGTTCCTTCCCGACGATTGCCACGGCAATCTCTTTGTCGGTTGCGAACATGGGAAGTTTCGAAAGGAGGTCCGTCACAACTACCGATCCCGCAGGCGAACGCCAGGGCCGTTGCCGTTAGCGTCGATGAAAATCACGCCGGCGGCTTCGAGAGCGGTGCGGATGGCGGTCAGGTTATTGGCGATCGGCGTTCTTTTGCCACCTTCGAACTCGGCGATAGTTGCTCTTGCAACTCCAGCGACCTCTGACAGCTTACCCTGCGACCAATTCAACAAACCTCTGGCCCCACGCGATTGTTCTGGTGATAACGACAATTTGAATAACCTTATTCATATTGCTTGACACATCGTCTCGCCTTGTTCATTATGACTAACATCAGACGATTTGAAGCGCAATGGAGAGCACCGAAATGACGCAGCATGTAGTTAATAACTCATCACCGACGACACCCCTTGCGATGTTTCACGCAGCTGTAGTCCTGCATGACGTCGCCGACCAAGCCCGCGATGAGGCAGCAAAGAATCTGCATGCCGATATCATCGAGGCGATCGGCAAGAATTCAGCCGACATGCCCGCAGAGGATATGCCCAATGTCGCCCACCGAATTTGCGCCGCACTCGGCCAACTCGACCGGATTTACGATCGCGCGACGCGCGGTCTCGATGTCGAAAACGAAATCAATCTCGTTGAACAACTCCTCCGGCGCGCGGTCTGCGGGATCGAGAATGTCGCTGGGGTCGACATCGACGCTTGGCGCCTCGAATACTACGCCGGCCACAAAGAGCTGCGTACCGCGCTGAAGGGCCTCGAGCGCCACTGAGAATTCGCCCTTGTACCGTCGCAGGCCTTCTATCCTGACAGACGTAACGGACCATGGGAGTTCGAATCTCCCCAGGGGCGCCAATGACCAACATAAGGTCCGTAACCCACGCCCAGACCCGCCTTTCGCGACCTCAATCTGCCAGAAGCCGACGTGCGAGGTACGCCGTTCGGCCCCTGAACAAAAATATTGCAGACTCCTAGGCAGAAGCTGGTATAATGACAGTCTTCAGTTACACTGTTGTCCAATTCTTTTTAGTTAGGATTACACTATGAGTCTGCTTCCCGCAGCAATGTCTGATTTAGACGCCTATATTTTGGGGAAGCAAAAATTTCCGAGCGGAAGAGCTCAATCAATTGTTCCGGACAGATTTGCGGGAAACATCTATCGAGTCAAAGAATACACACTCGAGCCAAATTCGCAGCTTATATTTACGAGCGCGGCGCACCCTAGCATGGCGATTTGTATCTTAATGATTGAGAGACTTATTTTGCAAGGCAACGCTACTATCAAGTACGAGTACAAACTTATCGAAAACAAGGAGGGGACGTTATCTCTTGGGCATCGCCTTATAGATGGCCTCGCCTTTAATTGGGGGTGGGGTGATGTGCCTCCCGTGGCCCGCCCTGGACGATCCGATGGAGAGAACGGTGCAAGTGGAACTCGCGGTCTGGAGGGGGATCCGGCGGCGGGTTTTGATGCTCCGCCATTCGTACTTTTCATCAGAGAGGTAACGCAGATCAATAACCCCATCGAGGGAAACTTTCATGTTGTCCACTTGGACATCGAGGGTCCCAGAGGTGGCAGAGGTGGTCAAGGTCAGCGTGGTGGTACGGGCGGGAAGGGAGCTAACGGCCGTGATGCCCTAGTTTGGTGGTGGCCGATACTTTTCGGATCGCCAATCCCGATTTGCAGGAGAGCAGCAGGCGACGGTGGCAATGGGGGCATCGGGGGCGATGGAGGGCCTGGCGGAAAAGGTACAGTAGGGGGCCGCCCCGCAGATGTTTGGCTAATTGGATCTTCGCTTTCAAAGGATTGGTTCGATGCAATGACGATCCACAGACCGAAGGGGCGAAATCCGGATCCAGCGGTTGGGGGGAATCCTGGCCTAGGAGGCCTTGGTGGCGGTCCTGGGCATGAGCGTATGTGCGGTCTTCTCGGTCAACCATACCCGGGCAAGGACGGTGACGACATTGGCACGCCAACGAGAGGGCCTAATGGCCCAGTAGTTGTGAGACCAGAAAGCATCGCGTTGGGACCACACGAAGAACGTAGAGATACGAACCTGTCGCTCGCTACTATTAATCACTATTTTAACCTACCGTAACGGGATTCAAAGACATGCCCGTCCCCCAGTACGAATTCGAGAAGTTTGTTGTGTTCGCCCCCGCAATTTGCCTCACGGGCTCAATATCGGCCCGCGAAATTGTGTTTGAACCGGATGCGATGCTCATTCTTGAAAACGATGGATCGGGCGTCGATCTGGAAATCGATTGCGACAAGATGTCGTTAGCAGGAGATACGAATACCATCGCGAGTCGCTATTACTCGTCACTTGATGGAGCGCATGGGAATCCAGGCGAGACCGGCAAATCATTTGCAGGCGATGGTGAGGCGACGGGGCGTCCTGGAGGCAAAGGCTCGCCAGGCGCCGATGGAGAGGATGGCAAGGTCTGTAATTCCATCAATCTGAAAGTGACCATAAAAACTATCGCCGAACTTGGTACTACGAAACTGCGTTTTGATCTTACAGGCCCGGACGGAGGAAATGGAGGGCATGGCGGCGGAGGTGGGCATGGCGGACACGGACAAAGAGGAATGCCTTGCGAACTGTCGGACCCAAACAAACAACCAGTATATTGCGCGATCGCACAAGGTCCCGGAGGCAGCGGTGGCGATGGTGGACACGGTGGAAGCGGCGGGAATGCAGGCGGTGGCGGTAATGGCGGGAGCATTATCTTTGTTGTTTCCCAGCAACTGGCAGTCGATATGAAACTGGCCGAAGAGGCCGGGCGCCTGCAGTTCGTGCTGCAGGGTGGCGACGCTGGTCAGCCGGGGTTAGCGGGACGCGGCGGGCAAGGTGGATGGGAGGGCCCGGTCGGACAGACCATCGATCAGTGCAATCTGATTTGGACCGTCGGACCTCCTCTGCAAGCTCGTTCGGGTTACGACGGACGTGACGGTGGGCATGCAGGTCCAGGAAGTTCTGGAACTGTCACGTGGCAAACCATGCACGTCTAACGAAAATGCAGAGGACAGCACTTGGAGCAGTGCGGTCGAAAGGCATTGAGACGGCAGGGGCGAGCAGCCGGCAGGCTTTTTTCATGGTTGCGGCGTTTAGTGTAAAAATATGTAACGCCACCTTAAATAGTACTTGAAAAACCCCTAAAAAAGTAGTGTCTTATAAACGCTTTCAAAGAGGCGCTTTTCATCGATAACTATTGCGAGCCATTTCATATTTTATAATACGCCGTCACCTCGACAGGGTGGCGGCTTCGACATCATATCGGCTCTCCCAGGATTAGTTTGCCGCCGCGTTATCGACGCGTTTCCCCGCGTTCTGTGTTGCGTCGACCGTGTTTGCCGTATCTTGGCCCATCCCTCGAATCGTATTGCCGCAAGAGGAGACGGCGAGCAATACGCAGCACGCCGCTACGATAGTTGAAACGGTCTTCATCGGGGATACCTCTCACAAGTACGACACTGTCAAGGATTGAACAGTTTGTTTGGTGCGCTTCGCGCTGCTAAGACGTGGCCGATTTGTCAACGAAGGCCAAAGAAAGCGAGGACGACGAGGACGACGACAACGAGTCCAACAATATAAACTATCTGGTTCATTGCGGGTTCCTTTCAATGCAACGTGTCAAAACGCGCGCGTAAGCCCGTCGCGCAGGACCGACTGCGGTTGTAAAATGAAGGATCAAGATTGGGCAGCCACTGAAAAGCCAGCGCTCAGTGACAGTTGAGCGCTGGCCCTTTGCGGTGCTTAGTGTGGGGACCTCGCACCATCGAGCGCAAACGGTCGCCCGACGCAATAAAACTCAAGAGCCAAGGTTTTGGTTCCTCAGCAAGCGCATGTTTACATCGAAGACTTGCCTAGCATGGCATTGTTCATGTGCGTCGTGCACTTTTCCATGTTCTTGGCAGCCATAGCTTCCTTGGCCAGGGCCATCTCCTTCATCGCCGTTTCCTTCTTGGCCGCGTCGGTCATGGCGGTGGTGTCAGTCTCCAGCTTCATCATGGAAGCCTCATCGCACTTCATCGTCGCGTCCTGAGCGATCGCCGCGCCAGACAGGACAGTGCCAAGCAGGGCGGCGGCTAGCGTAAATTTCAACATGTTTGTCTCCTCCGGACCGGCCACAGAATTGCGGCGGATCACGCCCTGTCAACTTGCAGAAAGGAAGGATGTTCCTGAAAATTTTGCGCGTACCCGGTAATTATGAGATTCTCATGCTCACAATGCCGTTACATCGGCAAGGCTTGTCTAAAAACAATAAACTTTTTGGAAAGCGCTGACGCCAAAGTGAGCTAGCCATTGGCCGGTGCGGGCGCTAGCTGTCACCAAAAAAGAGACCACACCGCGGTTTTGAGGTCGCGGTGTGGAAAGTGGGATATCTTGTTCAGGGATCATCCGCGTATATGATTGCATTTGAATGTAAACGTTTCAAGAAGACGCACGGATACTCACTCTCCCGAATCCGCCCCATCAGAAATGGCCCGTTATCCTGTCGAACAAATTGGTCGGCCGTGCGTTTCACTTCCACACATCCACCTAACAAAAGGAGAGCCTCGATGGACTGGAATCGTGTTGAAGGAAACTGGAAGCAGTTCAAGGGAAACGTCAAAGAGCAGTGGGGCAAACTCACTGACGACGACCTCGATCAGATTGCTGGCAAGCGTGATCAGCTGGAAGGCAAGATCCAAGAGCGCTATGGAATCGAGAAGGATCGGGTGACACGCGACGTTGATGACTGGTACAGCCAGCAGCCGTAAACTGGAACTCACAGAATAAAACAACGAAGCCTCGCGAAAGCGGGGCTTTTTTCATGGTCGGCGACCTGATCGCGAGAACCGCGAATCGGGCGGCAAAAAGTTGATTGCACGCGTCAATAATCGCAAAAAATAATTGTGCTTGTAGGGGCGAGGTTCGTGGCTCAAACCCTGTTGGCTACAAGACGGCTATAAATTTTATAATCAAATCACTCATCTGGGGCTAAGTGATTGAATTTAATGGTCGGAGTGGCGGGATTCGAACCCACGACCCCTTGACCCCCAGTCAAGTGCGCTACCGGGCTGCGCTACACTCCGACCTGCCGTGAAGGCCTGTTTCAACTAGTCGTTTCGCTGGCGGAGCGCAATAGGTCTAGAGGTGAAAAAGACCGGAAAGTAGAACAAAATGGCAGCCGTGTTCAAAAGAGAACACTGAACCTGAGCAAAGTCTGCGCAGTTGGTCGCCACCCGTCCGGCCGGTGTGTCCTTGTCGTATATCAATGTGGGATGGCCGGAAGGCGCAAGTCCATGAAGTTTATCGGAATTCCGGCCGGGAGAGTGCGCCGCCGCCGCCTCGATTGCCCTACCCATCGCCAAGCTTCTGATCGTTCCCGGACTCGCCAGTCTTTTGGAACGTAAAGCGAACATTGCGCCAATGCCACTGGTTCATCAACACTGTTTCCACAGCTTATCCACTGTTTTGTGCACAGCGGAAGTGCGTAGCATCGTCCATCACCGGCCCCGATACGAGGGGTTCCGGGGGGCCTCCATCTCCGCGAAAGTGCGGACGCCGCGCCAAGGTGCTCAAAAGCAAGCGCCTGTTCTAGCCGTCCGACCATCTGTCTTGGGTTCATAGAATGAGGTCGCATTCGGACTGTTGAAAACAATGGGTGTCGTCGCTGCGATACGGCGCGCAGCAACCTTTCAGCAACCCGTTGCCGCGATAATTGCCCGGGCAGAAAAGGGACATGAGCATGGCAAAAGCAGCGGGCAGAAAAGCCCAGAAACGGCGGACAAGCCGGAAGCAGTCAAAGGGCGGCATGTGGCCTTGGTATCTGACGGGCGTTCTGTCGATCGGTGCGGCACTCGCTTATGACCATCGCTCGGAGATCCTGCCGGTGGCCGCGCCGTTCTACACGGCGTCGATTGCCAGGCACGAGCCGGTGGAACGACACCAGCCCGTGGAAAAACGTGCCGAGAAGCGGCCAGAAACGCTGAAGTCCGAGAAGCTGAAGTCGGAGAAGCCGAAACCGGCTCTGGCGATGCCGAAACCGGACACGCGGCCGCTCGAACAGGTAGGCTTGCAGCCAAGCGGAAGAAAACCGGGAAGTTTCTACTTCTGTACCGAAACCTTGGAAAACTGTGTCGTCGATGGTGGCACCTTCTGGTATGGCCGCCGCAAAATCCAGATCGCGGATATCCGGGCGCCGCGCATCAAGCAGGCCAAGTGCGACAACGAGCGCAAGATCGGGTCTCTGGCGAAACGGCGGTTGTGGGAACTCCTGAATGCCGGCGAGGTTCAACTGGCCGCAGTGGATGGCACTTCCGGTCAGACCGCGCGGGTCATGGTCGGGCAGGGGCGATCGGTCGGCGACATGCTGGTCTCGGAAGGTCTTGCCCGGAAGAGGGCAGACGGCAAGCAGGGCTGGTGCGCCGAAGGCTGAGCGCGTGGAGCGTCTCTCGCTGCAAATCGGTTGAACGGAAGTGAACGGTGCCCGCGGGGCGCCTGAAGATGGTTGGGCTACGGCCGTGCGACAAGCCGGCGGTAGAGAGCCTCGGTCTTGTCGATCATCTGCTCCATGGAGAAATCCGACATTCTCTCCTGTGCCGCGGCTGAAAGGTGTCGGTAGCGTTCGGGATCGGCACTTTCGACCATGGCATTGGCCAGCTTGGCAATGTCGCCGTCGTTCGGCACGATCAGGCCACTTCTGTCCTTGTCGATCGCCGTCGATGCACCGCCGACATCGGTCGAGACGATCGGCTTTCCGGCGGCCGCCGCTTCCAGCATGACATAGGACATCGCCTCATAGCGGCTCGGCATGACCAGCACGTCGAAAGCGGCAACGGCCTGCGGACCGGTGAAGGCGGAGGTGAGGCGAATGCGTTTCTGCAGGCCGCTCTCGGCAATAGCAGAGCGGATCTTCGGTTCGAGCTCGCCCGCGCCGACCATGATCAGTTGCGCGCCGGGCAGGCGGGAGGCCGCGTTGCGGAATGCTTCGATCAGCCGTTCGGGCGCCTTTTGTGGCGATAGCCTGCCGACGAAGCCGAAGACGAAGGCGTCCATGGGAATGCCGAAGCTGGCGCGGACGGTCTTTGCCATGTCGGGCAGAGGCGGCGCCACGCCGTTGACGATGACGGAGAGTTTGCGCTCGGGCACGCCGAGCGAACGCGCATGGGCATATTCGTCTTCGGAAACGCAGACGAGATGGTCGGTGAACATCTTGGCCAGAATGGTTTCGATCGTACCGAAGACCAGCCGGCCGGCCTTGCCGAGCGTGGGGTCCATGGTTCGAAACGCATGCGGGGTATAGACGCGCGGAGCATGCCGGCCGGGCAGGCGAAAGCGGGTCAGTGCGCCGGCCTTGGAGCTATGGCCGTGGACGATGTGGAAGGGGAGAGCGCGGTTGATGATGCCGCGCAGTGCGCGAAAGGCGGCAATGTCCGACGGACCCGGGGACCGTTTCATGGCAACGGCGTGGACGGCGGGAAGATCGAGTGATTTCAGTTCGCGGACAAAGGCGTCCTCGGCCCGCACCGGCGAATAGACCGCCTCGACGTGATGGCCGCGTTCCTTGAGGCCGCGGCAGAGATCGAGGAAATGGCGCCCCGAGCCGCCACCGCTCGGTTCGAGCACCTGGAGGATACGCAGGCCGCCGCCAATGTCGGTAGGGTTGATGCTCATGCTGACGATCCGCCGCCGGTCCCGATGCGGAACCGATCCGTGCCCTATGTACACTGTTGATGTTAACGCAGCGTTGGCGCGGGTGTAAGGCGGCCGGCCTGTGCGGCTGCCGCCCTGCGCCGATGCCGGTGCTCGAGCGCACCGCAGCCCCAGACCACGCCGAGCAGCAGATAGAAATGCCGCCAGTGGTCGGTATCGATGACGTTGCCGATTGCGGTGTGTCCGATCAGCGCGATCCAGGCAATCATCAGATAAGGTTGCCAGGGCCGGTCGAGCAAAAGGAAACGGAAGCCGATCGTCAGCGTCCAGACGATGAGCGTGACGTAGGAGACGAAGCCCAGCCAGCCGTAGGAGGTCAGCGATTTCAGCCAGATATTGTGCTCATCCTCCGGAAACATGGTGCTGAAGACCATCGGGCCGATGCCGAGCGGTTTTTCCATCGACATCAGGAAGCCGATCTTGTGCCGGTCGAAGCGGCCGAGATGGCCGCTGTCGTAGTCCTGAACGAGTTGGGTGCGATTGGAGAAGAGATCGGCGACCTGCGGGATCTGCAGGGCGATGGCAAGTGCTGCGATCATCAGCAGTGCGCCGCCCAGAGCAAGCACGAGGATTTTCAACCGGAAAGCGCCGGTTCGTTCCTTCAGGAGCATAACGAGCACGAGCGCGTAGGCGCAGAATAGATAAAGCGCCCAGGCGGCACGCGAAAAGGAGAGAAACAGGCCAAGCGCCATGATCAGAATGGCGATCGCCTTGATCGGTGCGGTCGTGATCCGCTCGGTGAGCAGCCGGTACATGAGATAGAGCGACGGTGCGACCAGGAACGGCCCGAAGACGTTTGGGTCCTGGAAGGCACCCTTGGCGCGATCGTAGAGGGTGAAGTTCGCAGCCCCCGGTATCGCGCCGAAATAGCCGAGAATGCCGAGCAGAGAGGTGATGACGCCGGCCGCCACCCAGGCATCGAAGATCAGCTTCAAACGATCATGACGGCCTTCGATGATCGCTGCGTAGAAAACGGCCGAAAGCGCAAGGAAGCCGGACACGGCCATGTACATCGGCGCGGTGGCAAGGTCGCTCATGACGGTCAGAGACAGGATGCCGCCGGTCATGAACAGGATCAGGAGGGCGAGCAACGGTGCTACCGAACGCGAAATCTTCAGGCCGAAGATGAACCAGAGGCCGATCAGCGCGACCATGAAGACTTCGTAGGGTGCCGGTTCGGCAATGACGAAACCCGACAGGAAGACGCCGAACGTCACCATTGCCGAGCCGAGGATCGCCACGGCGGCAAGCTGCGGGCGAAAGCCCGCGGCAGACGTGGCGACGGACGTGCTCAATAGGCGTTTTCCGTATTGAGGAGCCTGAGCGGCGTCAGGAACAGGATCTTCAAGTCAAACCACAGCGACCAGTTCTCGATATAGTAGAGATCGAAGGCAGTCCGGAACTTGATCTTCTCGTCATTGTCGATCTCGCCGCGCCAGCCGTTGATCTGCGCCCAGCCGGTGACGCCCGGCTTGACGCGGTGGCGGGCGAAATATCCCTCGACGACGTCCGAATAGGTACGGTCGGCGGTTTGTGCCAGTACGGCATGCGGGCGTGGTCCGACAAGCGAGAGTTGCCCCCGCAGCACGTTGAAGATCTGCGGCAGTTCGTCGATGGACGATTTGCGAAGGAAGCGTCCGACCGGTGTCACGCGCGGATCGCCTTTCGTGACGGCGTTGCGCGCCGTCGGATCGCTCATGTTGGTATACATCGAGCGGAACTTGTAGACGTCGATCGCCTCGTTGTTGAAGCCATGGCGCTTCTGCTTGAAGATGATCGGGCCGGGCGAGCTTACCTTGACCGCAATCGCCGCGCCGACGAACACCGGCCAGAGAAGGGCAAGCGCCACCAGGCTGAAGAAGATGTCGAAGATGCGCTTGGCGACGGAATCCCAGTCGGCGATCGGTTTGTCGAAGATGTCGAGCATCGGCACCTGGCCGACATGCGAATAGCTGCGCGGTCGGAACCGCAGATTGTTGGCATGTGCGGCAAGGCGGATGTCGGCCGGCAGGATCCAGAGTTTCTTCAGAAGTTCGAGGATGCGCTCTTCCGCCGACAGCGGCAGGGCGATGATCAGCATGTCGATGCGCGTAAGGCGGGCAAAGTCCACCAGTTCGGCAACGGTGCCGAGCTTGGGGTAGCCGGCGATGATGCTGGGCGAGCGGCGTTCGTCGCGGTCGTCGAAGATGCCGCAGATGCGGATATCGTTGTCGGTCTGCTGTTCCAGCGAGCGGATCAGGTCCTTGGCAGGCTGGCCGCCGCCGACGATGACGGCCCGGCGCTCCATCGTGCCGTTGCGCGCCCAGCGGCGGATCGAAAAGGCGATGAAGGCGCGTTCGGCAATGAGGAAGATGCCGCCGATGACGTACCAGCCGCCAAAGGAGAGCCGCGAGTAAGTGCCGCCGGTCTTCAGCAGGAAAAGCACGAGCGTCATCGAGGCGAACGCCAGCGTCCAGCAGCCGATCAGCCGCGGAACGGCCCGGGCGGAAGAGCGCAGCGTCGGGACCTGGTATCCGTCGCAAAGCTGCAGGAAGGCGACCGTCAATGCCGAACCGCCGGCGATCATGCCGCAATAGCCGAGCCATTCGTCGAGCGGCGGCGCGACGTAAAGCATGTGAATGGCGTAGCCGATGGCAAACAGCGCGGTGAATTCGAACAGCCGCATCAGGCCGATGATCATGTTCGGGGAATAGGTGTCGCTGCGGAACTGCAGGGCAATACGGCGCGCCAGCGGATTGAGTTCGCGCTTCGGTTCGCCGTCGCGCTTTTCACCGCGTTCGGTGGTCCGGATCTCGCTCACCTTCTTGCGCAGCGCGTCGGTGTCGAAGGATTCCGGTTTATCGATCTGGTTCATGATATCCGCCCGGCCGTTTATATCCGTTGGGGATAGCAGAAAGCCCCTAAGAAACGTTTACGAGCGGCTGACAGCGGCGTCCCGGGCGGCGACCGATTCCGGCACAAGCTGGCGGTAGAGCCGCATGATGCTGCCGGCCATCGTCGATGTCGAGAAGGCGGCCTTGAAGGCTCCCGCCTCGGGCATCACGTTGGCTGCCCAGCCTTGCTCGGTCATCGCGGCCGTCATGACGTTTGCAAGTGCCTGCGCGTCGTTTGGAACGGCAAGTGCGGCGCTGTTTGCGCCGAGGACTTCGGGGATACCGCCGACCCTGGAAGCGATCACCGGCTTTCGGGCGGCGAGCGCCTCCAGAACGATGTAGGGCATCGATTCCGCGCGCGAGGGGACGACGACATTGCGGGCGAAGGCAAAGGCATCCCGCGCCTTCATCGCCGGCAGCATTTCGATGCGACGGCCAAGGCCCCGTTCCAGCATCATCTGCTCGTATTCGGCCTTTTGCGGGCCGTCACCGATCATCATGGCCGAAAGCGGTTTGCCGATGGTCCGTTCGGTTCTTGCAAAGGCATCGACGAACAGGTCCGGACCCTTCAGGTCACGCAGCATGCCGATATAGAGGAAATCCACGGCATCCGGGCGGGCATAGACGGTTTCGAAATCGCGATCGTCGATGCCGTTGTAGATGAGTTCGCTGCGTGTCCTCGGCTTGCCAACCTTGGCTTCGTAGGTCTTGCGCTCGAAATCGCAGACGAAGACGATGGCATCGGTCAGATATTCCTGCAGGCGTTCGAGAAGAAACACCATCCTCCCGGACATCGTCGTCCTGCTGTAGTGCAGGCTGCCGCCGTGCGGCGAGTAGAGGCGGGCAACGCAATACCTGTTCACCCGCAAGGCTGAGCCGATGATCCGGGCCAGCGCGCCGCCTTTGGCGCCATGACCGTGCAGGATATCCGGCTGCAAACTTCTGATTTCCTTGTAGCTGCTCCAGAGAGCCGCGAGATCGCCGGGACCGATGGACCGGCGGATCGGCAGGCGGACGAGACCGAGCGCCAGAAATGGCCTTATCTCGTCGAAAAGAGCGTCTTCGTAACTGCCTCCCGTAGTGCTGTCGCAGACGATACCGACCTCGTGTCCCTGCCGCGCATGCGCTTCGGCGAGATCGCGCACATGGCGGAAAATCCCGCCGATGGGCGACCTGAAGCAATGGATGATGCGCAGCGGGCGGGGATCCGGCATAGCTGTCAGAACAGCCGCTCACGAACATAGATGGTGTCGCCGGCCATGATCGGGTCGGAAATCGAGACTCGCCCCGTCAGGATGCGCCCGTTGATCTTGCGGGTGACGTCGACATTCGCCTGGTTGGCGCGCGGCGAATAACCGCCGGCGACCGCGATGGCGTTCTGCACCGTCATGCCCGGAACGTAGGAATATTGCCCGGCCTGGCCGACTTCGCCCATGATGAAGACGGAGCGGTAGCGATCGACCTCGATCGTCACGTCCGGATCGCGCAGGTAGCCCTCGCGCAGCTTGCTGGCGATCATTTTTTCCATTTCGGGCAACGTATGCCCGCGCGACGGCACGGCGCCGATCAGCGGGAAGGCGACGTAGCCGGCCTGGTCGACCGTGTAGCTGCCGGTGAGGCCCGCCTGCTCGAAAACGCTGATGCGCAGCCTGTCACCGCTATCGACCCGGTAGGGCTGGATCGTCGCCTCGTGAAACGCCTTCGGCGCAGGCTGGTAGCTGCTGCACCCCGACACCGCAAGGCACAGAGAGAGTGCCGCCAGGGCAAGGCCAGATTGCAATCGTGCGGACGTCATTGGGCTCTCACGCTCCAGAAACCGGTTCATGGCCTGATGTTATCAATCCGTTAGGGTTAATAGGCGGTAAAGGCGGAGCGCAATTTCATGCCCGGCGGCGGGTTTGCTCTACATCGGCTGGTTGTTTGACAGGTTGCATTCGCCGGTTTCATTAACCCTTGCGTTACCATGTTTGTTTACGGTGCCGTCGAGTTGTGCAGGTTCGGGGTAAAGCGCATGTCGGGCGTCAACGACGGTCATCAGGATGTAGACATCGATCTCGGTGGTCTTTTCCGCGCCATCTGGCGGCGGCGGGGAAGGGTGCTTGCGGCCACCGTCGTCTTTGCCGGCCTTGCCTTTACCGGCGCCAGTCTGATGTCTCCCGAATATGAGAGCGAGGCGCGACTGCTGATTGAATCGCGCCAGCCCGCATTCAGCGGAGCGAACCAGGGCGCGCCACAGACGAACGACAGCCCGTTCGATGAATCCGGCATTTCGAGCCAAGTGCAGCTACTGCGCTCGGTCGACCTGATCAAGCAGGTCTCGCGGGAAATGAAGCTCTACGAACTGCCGGAATTCGACCCGACGGCAAATCCGTCGGCGATTTCCGACATTCTGGTCATGCTCGGGATCAAGAAGAACCCGCTCGACCTGCCGCCGGAGGAACGGGTTCTCAAGGAGTTCCAGGAGAAGCTGCAGGTCTATCAGGTGGAAAAATCGCGGGTGATCGCGATCCAGTTCACCTCCAAGGATCCGCGGCTGGCGGCTGCCATTCCGAACGCGATGGCAAAAGTCTTCCTGTCGCTGCAGAGCGGCGCCAAGCTCGATTCCAATTCCGAGGCCAGCCGCTGGCTGGAGCCGGAGATCGCCAACCTGCGCGAAAAGGTCCGCGAGGCCGAGGAGAAGGTTGCCAATTACCGGTCGTCCTCAGACCTTTTGCTCACCGGCGAAACCGGCGGCACCTTCGCGACCAAGCAACTGAACGACATTTCCACCGAGCTTGCCCGCGTGCGCGGAGAGCGCGCCAATGCCGAGGCGCGCGCCGAAAACGTGCGAACGGCACTTGCGAACGGCCGTGCCGTCGATACGCTGAACGACGTCGTCGCCTCGCCGATGATCCAGCGGCTCAAGGAAACCGAGTCCAATGTTCAGGGCCAGATCGCCGATCTCTCGACCACCCTGCTCGACGGACATCCGCGGCTGAAGGGGCTGAAATCCCAGCTGCAGGGCATCCGCACACAGATACTTACCGAAACGAAGAAGATCCTCGGCAGCCTCGAAAACGAGGCAAATGTCTCGCAATTGCGCGAGCGGCAACTGGTGGCGCAGCTCAATACGCTGAAGGCGACGTCGGCCAAGGCAGGCGAGGATGAAGTCGGCCTTCGGGCTCTGGAGCGGGAAGCCACCGCGCAGCGGCAGCTGCTCGAAACCTATCTTGCCCGCTACCGCGAGGCGACTTCGCGCAGCGGTGCGGATGCGGCCCCCGCTGATGCGCGGATCATATCCCAGGCGGTTGAACCGACCGAGGTGAGCTTCCCGAAGGTCCTGCCGATCACCATCGTCGCCGCTTTCGCGACCTTCCTGATCAGCTGTGTGATCATCATGCTCTCCGAACTGTTCAGCGGCCGCGCCCTGCGCCCGGTCGGCCAGGAAGCGGAGCCGGAACTTGAAGAAGAGCCTCTGGAAACGCCGCCCGTCCGTGAAGTTGCCGCGCAGCCGGTTGCTGTAAAAAAAGCGCCCGTGGTCGAGCCGACGCCGGTCGTTGCCCGGCCCTTGCCGGCCGAAACGGCGCCAGTTGACGTGCTGCCAATGGACGTGGCCGATGTGCAAGAGGATGACTTCTCGATCGAATCCGTTGCCGCACATCTTTGCGACGACGACGTCCGAATTGCCATTTCAGTCTCGCCCGCGGGAGACGAGGGCTCCGTCAATGCGGTGATGCTGACGCGGCTGGTTGCCGAAGAGGGGCGCAAGATCGTCCTCATCGACCTGACCGGCTCTGCATGCCCGACACGCCTGATGGCACAGGCAACGGATCTCGCCGGTATCACCAATCTGCTGGTGGGAGAGGTGCCGTTCACCGAAACGATCCATGCCGACCGGCTGTCCGATGCGCATATCATTCCGCAGGGCGACGCCGAACCGGCCCTTGCCATGCGCGGCATCGAACGGCTGCAGATGATCATCGACGCCTTGTCGAATGCCTATGACACGGTGCTGGTCGAATGCGGCCCCACCGACGTCAACGCCATCCGCAGGGTGACGCGTTCCACCGACACCGAGATCATCATCTCGGCGCCGCGTGTCGGCAACGAAGAGATCATCGAAATCATTACCGGTTTCGGCGAGGCCGGGTTTGGCGAGATCGTGCTGATGACGGGGACCGGCTACCCGCAGTCTGGAAATTCCGGACGCCGCGCGGCTTGAAGCATGTCGCGCAAAAGTGTGCAGCGGTTTTGCGACAACGACATGCGTAGGATCAAAGGCCTAAAGCGCGGGAAGCGAATCTGAAAGATCGCGTCCCGCTTTAGTCTTCGCCGCTTTCGCTCTGGCCGCCCGGCGTTTGCCGGCGTTGGCGCAAGCGCTGCAGGAAGGCGTAGGCCTGCTTGTTCTTCTTGATTTCCGCCTTGAGCCAGACTGCCGAGCGATGGCTCCATGCCGCCAGACGGCCACGCAGGGTCAGCGGCAGCACGATGTCGCGCAGGGGGGTCTCGACCGTACACCAGGAGCGCTTGTAGGCTTGGTCGCCGATGCCGAAATCGAACAGGGCGCTGCCGCCGCCATGGCTGTTGCGGATCAGGTGATAGAAGAGAAGTTCGCCGGGGCTCGCGTCGGCTGCGATCGTCTCGTCGATCGATCCGAACTGGCAGATGACGTGATCGCCCTTGCGCGACAATGCGGCGATCGCGACGATGCGGCCTTCGTGTTCGCCGCGCAGGCGGATTCCGTGGAGCTCGAGAGGTTGCCCGTCAGCGATCGGCCCGATCGCGGCCAGCGTGCGGAAGAAGGCCTGTGTCTCGCCGTCCTGGAAGACGTTTGGCAGGCCAAGCGCCTTGAACCGGGCGGCCTTCTGCTCGAAGAAAAGGTCCAGCATCGCAAGGCGTTCATCCGTCGATGCCGCGACGACGTAGTCGTAGCCGCCAAGTGCTTCAAGCCGCCGCTCAGAGATCCGGAACTTCTTGCGCCGCCGCTTGGCATTGATCTGCGCAAGGGTCGCCTCGAAGTTTGCCAGAAGCGGCAGCTGGAAGGAGGCATTTTGGTTACGCACCGCCGGTAGCGACGCGAGCGGATGACGCGTGCCATGCCAGTCGAAAGGCATCTTCTCGAGCGTGACAATATCTGCCACGCGCGACAGCTTCGCCGAGAGGTCGGCGATCAGGCCGGCTGCCAACTGCTCGCAGGTGATCGGATCGAAATCGGCGGCGAAAAGTCCGGTATTCATATTGCTGTGGGGCGAGCCGATGAAGCGGGCCGTGCGGAAGAGCCGGCCACGAACGAGTTCGAGCGGCAGGATGAACATCGTTTTCTGACCGATGCTGCCGCGCACAAGCAGCAATTGATTGCCATGGGTCGCAGCCCAGGCGGCACACCAGTCGAAGCCCTGATGCAGCGAGACCGCCGATGAGGCCTCCAGCATGCGCCAATCGGCTTCCAGCGCTTCCATGCTGACATGGATCGTCAGCTTCAGGTCGCGGGCGGCAGCAATATCCTGCGTCCCTTCGCGGCGCGCGTGCCAGACGCGGCGGCGAGCCTCGGTAACAGGCATGATATTGAAGTCCACGTCGGCCATGGGCGCTGCTGTTCCGGGAAGGGGATGACCGCTTCATCTAGCGCAAGCATGCTCTCATTTTCATTTAATTTGGACGGCGCGGCGGGCGCTCGCCGGTGATTTTGTCAAATGCGGTTACCGAATGGATAAAAGCGGCGTGCGTGTCCGTGCGGGCGTTGCGAAGGCCCAATGCATTGTGGCTGGCAATTCGGGATACGCTGGAAGCGAGCTTCAGGCGTCGAGCCAGCCGCTGGCGAGCGCGTTGGCCCATTCGTTACGGCCGCGTTCGCGGGCAAGGTTCGACATCGCCACGTGATCGTAGGAAACGCGCCGGAAGGTGACGCCCCAGTGGCCGTTCATCTTTTCCAGGATGGCATAGGATGCGTCGGGCGAGCCGGTTTCCACCTTGTGCAACACCGGTTCATCGTCGTCATAGCCGGGACAGCCGACGCTGCCGGGATTGATGACCAACCGGCCATCGGCAAGCCGGACAGCGCGCGGAATATGGGTATGGCCGCAGAGGATGACGGGGAAATCGATCGCCTTCGGCGAAACCTTCGATCCGCTGGCGGCCGGACATGTGCACCACGCCATCGGCCGTCAGGTCTTCCAGCCAATAGGTGAGATCGTCCTGCGGCGTAGCGTGGCAGAGAAAGAGCTCGCGCCGGTGAACGAGCGTCGCGGGCAGGGTGCGCAGCCAGTCGAGATGGTGCGGCTGCAATTCCGCATGCGCCATGCTATCCGAGTTGCCCATATGGGCCGGCTCCATGGAGACCAGCCAGCGATCGTGGTTGCCCCGGATCGAGGGGAAGTTGCGCGCCATCAGGATATCGGCGGTACGGGCGGCATTGAGCGGGCCGCTCAGGTGATCGCCGAGATTGACCACTTCCTCGATCGCCTGCGCGGCGATATCGGCAAGCACGGCCTCAAGTGCCAGGTCGTTGCCGTGGATATCGGCGATCACGGCGATTTTCATGCGGAGTTATCCTTGGTTTCAGCGCGGCTTGGCGGGCTTTTCCATCCACTTGATGATCAGCATGGCGGGAAGCACCCACAGCATGCCGGTGAAAAAGAAATAGAGCAGGTGCACCCACCAGGGGGCCGCACCCAGCAGCAGCGACGCAAAGGTGGTGGCGGCCAGCGCATAGACGATGACGAGGATGATGATCAGGACGGTGCCGATCAGTTTTCTGAGGCGTACTGGCATTGACGTCTTTCCGGTTGGCAGGTTTACCGCGCATGGGGCCGCGACGGCATGCCGCAAAGGGATAAGCCTTGTTTTGCATGCTGCTCTGGTGCAAATCAACGGCTTTGATGCATGTGCCCCATGACAAATCGCCTCCTTGCGGGCAAGGGCCATGCCGTTTCAGACTGGAGTGCCTGATGGCGAGCACGGATTTGGCAACGGAACAACGTCTTCTGAGCGAGATCGATACGGTCAGCCGTAACCGGACGCAGATCAGGATCTGGCTGGGTGTCGTCGTGCTGGCGCTGTTTGCGCTGGTGCTCGTCGGCGGCGCGACGCGGCTCACTGAATCCGGCCTTTCGATTACGCAGTGGAAGCCGATCCACGGGGTCATCCCGCCACTCACCGATGCCGAGTGGCAGGAGGAGTTCGAGCGCTACAAGCAGATTCCGCAATATGAGCAGCTCAACAGCGACATGACTGTCGAAGGTTTCAAGACGATCTTCTGGTGGGAATGGGCGCACCGCCTGCTGGCCCGCTCGATCGGACTCATCTTCGCCCTGCCGCTCGCCTTTTTCTGGATCCGGGGGCAGATCGAACCGCGTTTGAAATTGCCGCTGATCGGCCTTCTGGCGCTCGGCGGATTTCAGGGCTTCATCGGCTGGTGGATGGTCTCATCGGGTCTCGCCGACCGCACCGAGGTCAGCCAGTACCGGCTGGCAACCCATCTCGTCATCGCCTGTCTGATCTTCATCTCGTGCATTTGGATCGGCCGTGGTCTGGCGCCGCACGCAGACGACCCGGCGCCGACGAAAAGATCGAGGAAGATGGCTGCCATCATCGCCTGCATGGCGCTGTTCCAGATCTATCTCGGCGCGCTGGTGGCCGGTCTCGATGCGGGCCTCAGCTACAATACCTGGCCGCTGATGGACGGTTCCTTCGTTCCGGCAGACCTCTTCATCCAGCAGCCCGCTTGGCTCAATCTGTTCGAGAACCCGAAGACAGTGCAATTCGTCCACCGGATCGGCGCCTACGTCCTCTTCGCCTTCGTGCTGATGCACATGATCGCCTCGCTGCGGAACGCACCGGACACGACACATGCGCGGCGATCGGTTCTGCTCTTCGTGCTGGTAACGATCCAGGCGGTCATCGGCATCATGACGCTGCTGCTGCAGGTGCCGGTCGGCTGGGGCGTGGCGCATCAGGGTGGGGCGCTGATCGTCCTCGGTTTCGCCGTCGCCCACTGGCGCGCCTTCATCGGCGAGTATCCGCAGCCGCTGGCGATCGAAGTGCGGGACTGATCAGCGCAGAAGCGCGTCGAGTGCGGGCATGCCGAGCACAGCGGATGCGCCGATCAGCATGTAGCAGATGATCCGGAACGTGGACGGTTTGGCCAGCCCGAAGAGGCGCGAACCGATGCAGAGGCCGCCGGCATAGAGCGGCAGGATGACCAGCGTCAGCGCGAACACGGTTTCCACGAACAGGCCGCCGACCAGGTAGGTGACGGCCGTCAGCGCCGACGAGATCGCAAAATAGAGCATGAGGTTCGAGCGGATAACGGGCGCATCGTTGACGCCGCTCAGCCAGTAGGCGACCACCGGCGGACCGCCGAGTTGTGCGGCACCACTGAAAATGCCGGCAATGCCGCCGACCCCCGCCGTCAGCGGCGCACGCGGCTGGCCGTGATAGCGCCAGCCGGAAACCAGTAGCATGAGAAGCAGCGTGGCGACGATGGTGATCGCCCAGCGCAGGATGAGCGGATCGGCGAGTGCCAGCGCCGCCGTGCCAAGTGGCACGCCGATCAGGGCGCCGGATGCCATGGTGAAGACCTCGCGCCTGTTGGCGGCACGCCATGCCGCCGGCAGCATGCCGGCCGCCGCAATCGTGTCGATTACCAGCAGTACCGGCGAAATGATCTTCGGGCCGACGATGGAACCGCCGACCGGAATGAGGATGAGAGCGGCGCCGAAACCGGAGAAGCCGCGCGCCATGCCGGCGATGAAGGTACAGATCAGCAGCGGGTAGAGGCCGTGCTCGGGCAATGAGGCTGCAACCCTTGCAATCAGGGTTGCGAAGAAACCGGTATCGCCCATGTCAGGTCAGTGCCTCTCCGCCGCGGCGGTCGGGTTCCAGGGCGGCGGCAGGCGCCCCTTGGAAGGATTGCTGTTTCAGGCCGAGAGCATGAGGTCCATGTTCTGCACGGCCGCACCCGAGGCACCCTTGCCGAGATTGTCGAGCAGGGCAACGAGATTGACCTGTTCGCCGCCCTCGGAGCCGAAAACGAAGAGCTTCATCGTGTCCTTGCCGGCGAGTTCAACGGCATCGACACGGGCCATCTTCGCGCTTTCTTCCAACGGAACGACTTCAACGATCGACTGGCCGGCATAGTGGGCAACAAGGGCCGCGTGGATGGTTTCAAGCGTTGCTCCGTCGTTCAACTGATCGAGGAACAGCGGCACCTGGACGATCATGCCCTGCGGGAAACGGCCGACCGAGGGGGAGAAGATCGGCGCGCGGTCGAGCAGGCCATGTGTCTTCATCTCCGGTACGTGCTTGTGCTTGAGCGTCAGGCCGTAGAGGAAATTCGGCGAGTCGATATGATCCGGGTTGGCCGGGTCTTCCATCTGCGCGATCATCTGCTTGCCGCCGCCGGTATAGCCGGAGACCGCGTTGACCGTCACAGGATAGCTTTCCGGCAGGATGCCGGCCTGCCGTAGCGGCCGGATCAGGCCGATGGCGCCGGTCGGATAGCAGCCCGGATTGGCGACGAGACGGGCGTCTCGGATCTTGCCCGCCTGCGCGGCGTCCATCTCGGCGAACCCATAGGCCCAGTCGGGCGCGATGCGGTGTGCCGTCGAGGTGTCGATGATGCGTACCTTGTTGTTGCCTTCCAGCATGGCGACGGCCTGTTTCGAGGCATCGTCTGGCAGGCAGAGGATGGCGACATCGGCGCTGTTCAGGAGATCTTCGCGGATGGCGGCGTTGCGGCGCTCGGCTTCCGGAATGGAGAGCAATTCCACATCGGAACGTCCCGCCATGCGGCTGCGAATCTGCAGCCCGGTGGTGCCGTGTTCGCCATCGATGAAGATCTTCGGTTTCATGATTTTATCCTGTCCTGCCAATGGATTATCGGGTCTTCCGGAATCACTTTGGCATGAAATTGAATCAGTTTGACAACAGGGCGGCAACGGCCGTCATCCACGTCGCTCCGCCAGCTGTTCGGCATGAAGGCCGAGCATATACATCGCGATCGTAGCGCCCGCAATGGCGGTGATATCGGCATGGTCATAGGCGGGCGCCACCTCGACCACATCGGCACCCTTGATGACCAGTGCTCCGAGCTTGCGGATCACCGACAGGATTTTCGCCGAGGACGGCCCGCCGGAAACCGGCGTGCCGGTGCCGGGCGCATAGGCCGGGTCGAGGCAATCGATATCGAAGGTGAGGTAGGCGGGGCGGTCGCCGACATGGCGAAGAATGGCACCGGCGATCTCGCCCGCGCTCATCTCCTCGATATCGTAGCCGTAGAGAATGCGAATGCCGCAGTCGTCGGGCGCATGGGTGCGGATGCCGAGCTGGATGGAACTTGCCGTGTCGATCAACCCCTCGCGGGCGGCGCGCCCGACGAAAGAGCCATGGTCGATACGGCCCTTCTCGTCGGCCCAGGTATCCTGATGCGCATCGAACTGGACAAGGGAGAGGGGGCCGTGGACGGCGGCATGGGCGCGCAGCAGCGGCAGGGTGATGAAGTGGTCGCCGCCAAGGGTGAGCAGGAAGGCGCCGCTCTTCAGGATCTTTGCCGCTTCGCGCTCGATGGTCACCGGCGTCTTGCCATGGTTGCCATAGTCGAGCAGGCAATCGCCATAGTCGATCGTTGCCATGTCCTCGAACAGGTCGCGGTCGAACGGATACTGAGGATCATTGTCGAAGATTGCCGATGCGCGGCGAATGGCCTGTGGCCCGAAGCGCGCGCCGGGGCGGTTGGACGTCGCCGCATCGAAGGGTATGCCCCAGACGACCGCATCGACGCCCTTCAGGCTCTTTGTATATTTCCGCCGCATGAAGGACAGGATGCCAGCATGGGTCGGGTCGGTCGCAGCGCTCTTCAGAGATGTGGCGGTGATCGCGTGGTCTATCGTTTTGTTGGCCATGATCGTCTCGTCAGTTGCGTGACGAGACGTTGGACAATCGGCCGAAGGAAGGCAAGACCTCGATTATGACCGTTGCCGGATAATCGGTCTTTCACGAGGCCTTGGCTTCGAAGGTTGGCGCGAAATCACCCAGCGACTTCGCCTTCAGGATCATGCCCTCGATATCCTGTTCGACGATTGCTTCGAGGTAGGCAAAGCTGTCGATGACATAGTAAATCGGCTGGACGATATCGATGCGGTAAGGCGTCCTGAGCACGCTCAACAGGTCGAACGGCCGGAATTCGCACTCTGTGCCCTTCATGGCGGCTTTCGCTTCGCTCGGCGAGGAGACGATCCCCGCACCGTAGCAACGGCGGCCTTCCGGCGTGTTGATCAGGCCAAATTCTACGGTGAACCAGAAGATGCGGAACAGGTGCCAGGAATAGCCCTTGCCGAGGCGGACAGCGGTTTCGCCGAAACGGCGGACGAAGTTGGCGTAGCTCTGGTTGGTCAGCAGCGGGCAATGGCCGAACACCTCATGGAAGAGGTCCGGCTCCTCGATATAGTCGATATGTTCGCGGCGGCGCAGGAAGGTTGCGAGCGGAAACTTGCCTTGTGACAGGAGTTCGTAGAACTGCGACGGGGGGATGAGGGCGGGCACGCCTTCAACGCCGAAACCGGTTGTCTCGTTCAGCCGGCGGTTGACGTCGAGAAGCTGCGGAACCTTGTCCGACTTGAGACCGAGGGTTTTGACACCGTCCAGATATTCTAGGCAGGCCATATTGGCGAGCAATTTCATCTGGCGCTCGTAGAGCTCGCCCCAGATCGCATCCTCTTCCGGTGTGTAATCGTACAAACCGTCCGGACCGGGCAATTTGGCGGTGTAGGTGCTTTCCTTGGTCATGCTCTGATCCTCCCAGGCACTGCGACGTTCTTCGCAACTATACTCCCGAAACAGCGGATTTTTCTTTCTTTCCTGCTGGTTATTGCCATAATCTTGGCAGGAATTTTCGGAGATTGTGTAGAAAATGAAAGAATCCGGGAGCTTTCATCGCAAGCTTTTGCAGCTCGTCCAAGCCGACGGCAGCCTGTCACTGGCAGAACTCGCGGAAAGGGCCGGCATGTCGCAGAGTTCGGCTTGGCGGAAGATCCAGGAACTGGAGGCCGATGGGGTCATCCGCAAGCGTGTAACGCTGCTCGATCCCGGTAAACTTGGTCTCAAGCTCTGCGTCATTGCGCATGTGACGCTGGAGGATCACCACGAGGAGGCGGTCGCCTCGTTTGCCTCGGTGGTGCTGGAGCGGCCGGAGATCATGGAGTGCTACGCGCTATCAGGCGCCTTCGACTACATGCTGAAGATCCGGGCGAGCGATGTCGAGAGCTACGAGGCGTTCATGACGCGCTATCTCATGCGCAATCCGCATGTGCGCACAGTAGTGTCGAGCTTCGTGCTGCGGGAGCTGAAATTCTCCACGGAGTTGCCCATCTGACAGGCAAAGAAAAAGGCGGGACAAGCCCGCCTTTTCCAAATCGATATTCCGGAAACGATTAACGCTTCGAGAACTGGAACGAACGGCGGGCCTTGGCCTTACCGTACTTCTTACGCTCGACGACGCGGCTGTCGCGGGTCAGGAAGCCACCCTTCTTCAGGACCGAGCGCAGGCCCGGTTCGAAGTAGGTGAGGGCCTTCGAGATGCCGTGACGAACGGCACCGGCCTGGCCGGAAAGACCGCCGCCAGCAACCGTTGCATCGATGTCGAACTGGCCGTCACGGGCAGCAGCGACGATCGGCTGGCGCAGGATCATCTGCAGAACCGGACGGGCGAAGTAGTTTGCGAATTCCTTGCCGTTGACGGTGATCTTGCCGGAGCCCGGCTTGACCCAGACGCGGGCGACGGCGTTCTTGCGCTTGCCGGTCGCATAGGAGCGGCCCTGGGCGTCAACTTTCTTGACATGAACCGGAGCCGAAGCTTCCGTGGCCGTGCCGAGGTCTTTCAGGGAAGAGAGATCAGCCACGATTAGGCGCTCCTTACGTTCTTGCTGTTCAGCTTGGCGACGTCGAGGACGGTCGGCTGCTGTGCTTCATGCGGATGGTTGGTGCCGGCGTATACGCGCAGGTTCTTCATCTGGCGACGGCCAAGCGGGCCACGCGGAACCATGCGCTCGACAGCCTTCTCGAGAACGCGCTCCGGGAAGCGGCCTTCGATGATCTGGCGCGCGGTGCGCTCCTTGATGCCGCCCGGGTAACCGGTGTGCCAGTAGTACTTCTTGTCGGTGTACTTCTTGCCGGTCAGGACTGCCTTCTCGGCGTTGATCACGATGACATTGTCACCATCGTCAACGTGAGGAGTGTAGGTTGCCTTGTGCTTGCCACGCAGGATGTTGGCGATGATAGTGGCGACGCGGCCGACAACGAGGCCTTCGGCATCGATGAGGATCCACTTCTTCTCCACCTCTGCAGGCTTCTGAACGAAGGTTGACATGTTAAACTCTTTCGTTTGGAACCCGACGCGTTGCCGCCCGGGCGTTTCTTGTTGCTTGAATTGACGGGCTTGAAGCCAGCCAAAAACGAAAGCGGCCCCAAGGGACCGCGATCTGGTGGGGCTTATACGCAAGTGATGAAATGCCGTCAAGATCACGGTTTTATACCGTCTGAAAAAATATACATATAAAACAGTTAGTTAGATATGGGGTATTTCGATACCACAATTTATCGCGGCGGAATCGAATAGGTGGCCGTGGCGTGAGCGACCAGATCGTCGCTATCAAGCTCTGAAATCGCGGCATCGAGCACGGCCAGCCGCTTGCCGAGTTTCAGGATTCGGCAGGTGCATTGCAGCGGCCCGAGCTTGGGCTTCCGCAGGAAATTGATGTTGAGATTGGTGGTGACCGCGAGCGCCACCGGGCCGATATGGGCAAGCAGCGTGATATAGGCCGTGACGTCGGCCAGCGCGAACAGCGTCGGCCCGGAAACGGTGCCGCCGGGGCGCAGGTGCTTTTCCTGCGGGTCGAGCCGCATCGTGGCAAAACCCGGGCCGGTGGCAATCACCTCGAAAATCTTGCCGTCCGTATGCACCTCGGAAAAATCCGTTTCGAGGAAACGGTTGAGGTCCTCGACGGTCAGGATCGGTTCCAGCGGCATGGCTCACTCCCAGAATGCGTGTCAGCTTTACAGGCCGGCGGTCGACGAGGGCAAGCCGGAAGAAAGTCTTAAGGACCTCAGCCGGCGCTTGAAACCGTGGTTGCAGCGGCGTACCAAGCGCTGATCCGGATAAGCACGACAAGAAATGAGACAGAGGAGAAAAGACATGGCGGACGTAGTTCCCTTGCACAAGGAGGAGCCCCGCGGCCTGGTGCTGCGCGAAGTTTCCGGCAACGTGCTGCGGCTGACGCTGAACAATCCTCCGGCAAACACGCTTTCGATCGCGTTGATGGAAGCGCTGTCCACTGAACTTGATGCCGTTGCCAGATCCGGTGATATTCGCGTTGTCATTCTTGCGGCTTCCGGCGCGCTTTTCTCGGCGGGTCACGATCTGAAGGAACTGACGGCGCATCGCGCCGATGAAGACCAGGGCAGGGGATTCTTTGAAAAATCCGTGCGGCTCTGTGCGGATCTGATGCTGAAGATCAACCAACTGCCGCAACCGGTCATCGCCGAGATCGACGGACTGGCGACTGCGGCGGGCTGTCAGCTGGTGGCGAGCTGCGATCTGGCGATCTGCACGGATAGTTCGACCTTCTGCACGCCCGGCGTCAATATCGGCCTGTTCTGCTCGACGCCGATGGTGGCCGTATCGCGCGCCGCACATCCCAAGCAGGCGATGGAAATGCTGTTGACGGGAGAAACCATCGACGCCTCGACCGCCAAGGATTTCGGCCTCGTCAACCGCATCGTGCCGAAGCAGTATCTGCAGCAGGTGGTCAACAAATACGCCGCCGTCATCGCCTCGAAATCGCCGCAGGCGCTGCGGATCGGCAAGCGGGCGTTCTACGAGCAGGCAGAAATGAGCATTGCGCAAGCCTATGACTTTGCCACGGGTGTGATGGTGGAGAATATGCTCAAGTCCGATGCGAAAGAGGGGATTGATGCGGTTCTCGGCAAGCGGATGCCGGAGTGGAAGGAGGATTGACAACTACTTATAGTGATAGCGGCAAGCGACAATCTCGATTGTTTGCGTTTCGGCAGTTCCCATGATTCGATACACCAATCGGTCTTCTTCGTTGATACGCCGCGACCAAAACCCTTTGAACTCTCCGCGAAGGGGCTCGGGCTTTCCAAGCCCAGAAAAGGGCGTGCGGCGACATTCTTCGATAAGTTTATTTAGCCGCAGAAGCGTCGATCTATCCGTCTCGACCCAATACAGATAGTGTTCCCAGCCTTTGCTTGAGAAAAGGACCTTCACGGTTCAATCAGCTCATGCTCAACACCGTGACCTGCATCGAGTTCTGCGATCGATTCGCGCAGCATCTTCGCATTCGCCGGATTCGCGAGAAGATACATCGTCTCCTTCCACCCTTCGAAATCGCTGAGCGACATGACGACCATCGGCTCGCGGTTCTGCCGCGTCACGATCAGTTCGTCGTGATCCTCTTCGACCCGGTCGAAGTGCTTTGCCATATTGGCGCGAAGTTCGGAAAAGCTGATGACGTTCATGGCAGATCCTCTGTACAGGATCTTGTACATATTTCATTTCGGTGATTTTTTCAAGCCAGCTTCAGCATCAGCGCCCCGAGCGCGATCAGGCAGGCGGCGGCGATGCGGAAGATGCTGACGCGCTCCTTGAGGAAGACGATGGAAATGACGATGGCGAAGAGGATCGAGGTTTCGCGGAGCGCCGCGACCGTTGCGACCGGTGCTTTCGTCATCGCCCAGAGCGCCAGGCCATAGGCGCCGATCGAGCCGCCGCCGCCGATCAGGCCGCGCCACCATTGATGGCGGACGTGGCGCAGGACGGGCTTGACGCCGCGTGTGACGAACGCCCAGAAAAACAGCAGCACCGGCGGCAGCAGGGCCATCCAGAGCGTGTAGGAGATCGGGTTGAGCGCGATACGCGCGCCGATGCCGTCGACATAGGTATAGCTGGCGATCACCACGGCGTTGGCGAGCGCGAGCAGGATCGCGTGTTTGCCGCCCTTGCGCGCTTCGAAGGCAAGCGTCAGCACGCCCGTGGAGATCGTCAGCACGCCGGCCAAGGCACCGGTAGAGAGGTTCTCGCCGATGATCGCGCCGCTGGTTGCCGCGACCAACAGAGGGGCAACGCCGCGCATCAGCGGGTAGACGAGGCCGATGTCACCGGCGCGGTAGGCCGCGGCGACAAGCTGGAAATAGGCGAACTGGAACAGCGCCGAAACAAGGATAAACGGCCACGCATCGGGATGCGGCAGTGGCATGAAGGGCAGGAAAGGCAGGGCAACGACCGCAGCACCCAGCGCGACCATCGCCGCATCGAGCGATTTCTCGGAACCTGCCTTGACCAGCGCATTCCATGTCGCATGCAATAACGCCCCGAAGAGAACGAGGGCGATGACGTCGAGGGGCAAGATGAACCTTCAGGGAATGCGAGAAAACGGCGGTTGATGGTTGATGTCTGAAGCGGGCCGAGGCTAAAAGCAACACGATTTTGCTTGAAAGGCCAAATTTGACGACACAGCGCAACTGTCGCCCGTGCCGGATTTACATGCGAACCGGAAAGCAGTCTGTTGACAGGCGCGGGCGCCATCCCAATTATCCGCTGACATTGTATTGGGCGGATTTTGACAATGAACCATGACGCGTATCCCGATTATTACCTCTCCGATATTCTCAAGTCGACGAAGACAATTGCCCTGGTCGGCGCATCGCCCAATCCCGAGCGACCGAGCCATCGCGTCATGGCCTTCCTATTGCGCAAGGGCTACACGGTTTTTCCCGTCAATCCGGGCCAGACCGGCAAGGAAATCCAGGGGCAGAAAGTCTATGCCCGGATCGCCGATATCCCCGAACCGGTCGACATGGTCGATGTCTTCCGCGCGGCGAACGCGCTTCCCGCACTCGTCGAAGAAATTCTTGCGCTGAAGGTCCGCCCGAAAGTGATCTGGGGACAATTGTCGGTCCGCGACGATGACGCGGCGGCAAAGGCCGAGGAGAACGGCATCCAGGTGGTGATGGATCGCTGCCCGGCGATCGAATACCCGCGGCTGGTCGGCTGATCGGCCAAAAAACCAGTTTGGAAATCCTTACCCGCTTGGCGTGCAAATCGGGCAAATCAGTCTTTGACCGCACGGTGTTACCTCTGAAATAGTGCGGCGAAATTGATCAAGGGAGGACACGTCCGTGAAGAACAATCCAGGTTTCAATACACTTGCCATTCACGCCGGCGCCCAGCCCGATCCGACCACCGGTGCGCGGGCGACGCCGATTTACCAGACGACGAGTTTTGTCTTCAACGACGCCGATCATGCAGCCTCACTGTTCGGCCTGCAGGCCTTCGGCAATATCTACACCCGCATCATGAACCCGACGCAGGCAGTACTGGAAGAACGGGTGGCGGCTCTTGAAGGCGGCACGGCGGCGCTCGCCGTCGCCTCCGGCCATGCGGCGCAACTGCTGGTGTTCCACGCCATCATGAGCCCCGGCGACAATTTCCTCGCCGCCCGCCAACTCTATGGCGGCTCTGTCAACCAGTTCGGCAACGCCTTCAAATCCTTCGACTGGCAGGTCCGCTGGGTCGACACGGCCGATATTTCCTCTTTCGAAAGCCAGGTCGACGATCGCACCAAGGCGATCTTCATCGAGAGCCTCGCCAATCCCGGCGGCACTTTCGTCGATATCGCTGCGATTTCGGAGGTCGCGAAGAAACATGGCCTGCCGCTGATCGTCGACAACACCATGGCAACGCCCTACCTGATCCGGCCGATCGAACACGGCGCCGATATCATCGTCCATTCGCTGACCAAGTTCATGGGCGGTCACGGCAATTCGATGGGCGGCGTGATCGTTGATGGCGGCACGTTCGACTGGTCGAAATCCGGCAAATATCCAATCCTTTCCGAACCGCGCCCGGAATATGCCGGCATGGTGCTGCACGCGACCTTCGGCAACTTCGCCTTTGCCATCGCCTGCCGCGTGCTGGGCCTGCGCGATTTCGGTCCCGCCATTTCACCGTTCAACGCCTTTCTTCTGCTGACGGGCATCGAGACGCTGCCGCTGAGGATGCAGCGCCATTGCGACAACGCTCTTGCGGTGGCCACCTGGCTCAGCACCCACGACAAGGTCGCCTGGGTTAATTATGCGGGCCTGGAAGGCAACGCCAACAATGCGCTGCAGCGGCAATATTCACCGAAAGGGGCGGGTGCCGTCTTCACCTTCGGCCTCAAGGGCGGATACGAGGCGGGGAAGCGCTTTGTCGAAGGACTGGAAATGTTCTCGCATCTCGCCAATATCGGCGACACCCGCTCGCTCGTCATCCATCCGGCGTCCACCACGCACCGGCAGTTGACGGCGGAGCAGCAGACGGCGGCCGGCGCCGGGCCAGAGGTTGTTCGCCTGTCGGTCGGCATCGAGGACGCCGCCGACATCATCGCGGATCTCGAACAATCGCTGGCGAAGGCCTGATACCGTCCTTGCCTTCGGAGACACCATGACAAAGAGCCTGAAATTCGATCTGTCGTCCCTCGAGCCGGAACGCGGCGCTCCGGCGCCCGACCGTCTGATCTCCGGCAACCCGGAATTCCGGACCTGGAATTTCGAGGAAGCCGAGGGCGGCATTTATGCCGGCATCTGGGAGGCGACGCCGGGCAAGTGGCGGATCGTCTATGACGAGTGGGAGTATTTTCATATTCTCTCCGGTGTCTCCGTCGTCACCGAAGACGGCGGTGGCGAGACGCATCTGAAAGCCGGCGACAGCATGATCCTCAGACCCGGCTTCAAGGGAAGCTGGGAAGTGATTGAAACGACTCGCAAGGACTATGTCATCCGGCTTTAGGCGAAGCGCCGAGGCTTGCCAAAAACTGCCGAAAGGCTCAGTCTGGCGTGAGTGAGGCTGCTATCCGGCAGATGCCGGCCGGCTGGATCGCCGGACAAACCGGGAGGGTCGTGTCAGATGCAATCGGCCGCTCGCGACCACGCGCTCATCTGCCGGGGCTGCTGGGATCAGATGCACATGCCGATCCCCATCCGGGGGCCGCTGGCGGTTCCTTTTCGCGTCTGCGGCATTACGCGCAGCAAGATGAACCCGAACATCTGCACGATCTGCGAACGGTCTTTCCGCTATGTCAAAAAGCAGCGGCACATCTCCGCCAACGCCACGATCCTTTTTGCCGACATCCGCGGCTATACCCATTTGTCCGAGCGGATGGACGCCGTCACCCTGAGCGACATTGTCAGCGCCTTTCAGGACCAGTGCGCTCAGGCCATCTGGGCTCATGACGGGATCGTCAACAAGCAGATGGGCGATGGCCTGATGGCGATCTTCAATTTTCCGATCAAGAACGAGCGCCACGCTGCGGCGGCTATAACGGCGGCCATCGACATTCAGCGGCGCTGCGCTTCGGTGCTTGAGGACATGAAAGCGCATGGAGCAGCATTTCCGATCGATGCACTCGGCGTCGGCGTCGGCGTCCACACCGGCCAGGTCGAAATTGGGGAGTTCTCAACCTTCCGCAGCGACTTCACGGCGATTGGCGGCACCGTAAACCTGACCGCCCGGCTTGAATCCCAGGCGGCAGGAGGCGAGATTTTGGTCTCCGATGAAGCAGCAGCGCAGGCGCAGGATCTTGTGGCCCCTGCCGCTACGCGGCTACTCGTGCTCAAGGGCATCGAGCATCCCGTGCAGGCCCATGTTTTGGCTCCAAGCCACTAACTGGCGACGCGGCGGCCCTACCACGCCAGTTCCAGCCGCTCCAGCCCATGGAAATGATAGCTGTCCTTCACCTGTGGCTCGCTTTTGAGACGCAGGCCGGGAAGCCGTTCGAACAGGATCGGTAGCGAAAGCTTCAGTTCCAGCCGGGCGAGTGGCGCGCCGATGCAGAAGTGCACGCCGGCGCCGAAGGAGACGTGAGCGCCTTCGTTGCGGTCGGGCCGAAAGGTCATGGGATCGGAGAACTTTGCCGGATCGACATTGGCAGCGGCCAGCAGCAGGCCGATCTTGTCACCCTTTTTGAGCTGGATGCCGTCGTCGAGTTCGATGTCGGAGAGAGCGTAGCGCTGGAAGATATGAAGCGGCGCCGCGTAGCGCATACATTCCTCGATCGTCCGCTCGGTGGCGAGATCACTGGAAAAAGCCTCTTCTATAGGTGTACCGGTTTCGAGCAACACGTGCACGGCGTTGCCCAGCTGGTGCACCGTCGCCTCGTGTCCTGCATTGAGCAGGAGAACGGCCGTCGAAATCAGTTCGTCGTCGGACAGCCGCTCGCCATCCTTCTCGGTGGTGATCATGTGGGTGAGAAGGTCGTCCGCCGGGTTGTCCCGCTTCCAGTAGATGATGCGTTTCAGATAGGCGCTGAACTCGGCCGATGCCGCATTGGCGTCAAGCTCGGTTTCGAGCGTCGGGTTAAACATGTACATGCGCACCATGCGGTGCGACCAATCCAGCAGGCTCGGCGCCATGTCCACCGGCACCCCCAGCATCCGTGCGATCACCGTTACCGGAATGATCTCGGCATAGGTTTTCAGAAGCTCGACCTCGCCGTCTTTTTCGAAGCTGTCGATGATGGAATGGGCGAGAGCGGCGATTTCCGGTTTCAGCTGCTCGATCTGGCGCGAGACGAAGGCGCGGTTGACCAGCGTGCGAAGCCGCGTATGCGCCGGCGGCTCGAGTTCCAGCAGCGAATGGGCTTCCAGCCGATCGAAATCCTCAAGATGCTGCTTGGGTTCGGGCAGCGAAAGCTCTTCCCGCGTCGCGACATGCAGGATCTGCCGGCCAAAGCGCCGGTCGCGCAGAAGACCGTTCACCCGGTCGTAGCCTGCAAAGTACCATTGCTGCCGTTCTTCCCAGAAAAAGGCCGGACATTGGGCGTGTAGTGCGGCGTAGGTGGCGAGCGGGTCCTGATAGAAGGCCGGATTGCGCACGTCGATGCTGACCTGACGGTTCGCGGGATTGATGGAAACAGGAGAGGGGACTGACATTATGGGCATTCTCGGTGGATGAAACTGGGACGTGCCGTTGATCTACGGTGCAAGCTGTCGGCTCGACAAGAAGATTTTCGGGGGGATACCCAGATATTACGACGTCGAAAGTGGGCTTGAAGACATTCAAAACGGCGCATTTGCCGAATGCCCGGCTTGCCTTGCGGCGCGACATGTCTATCTCTTGGGCGGTGGACGGCAAGAACCCGAGAGAACCCATGGCATCGTCGAATACCAGCCTTTCAGCGGGCATCTTGGCCGCGATCAGGGGAAAGCGTGTTTCGCTTGCAGGCCGGGATCCGGCGGGCGAGCGCGGCGATACCGTCATAGCCTCCTACAATATTCACAAATGTGTCGGCACCGACAACCGGTTCGATCCCGGGCGCACCACCGAAGTGATCAGTGAAATCGGCGCCGATATCATTGCTCTCCAGGAAGCCGACCAGCGTTTCGGCGAGCGGGCAGGATTGCTTGATCTCGAACGGCTGCACCGCGAATGCCATCTGATTTCGGTGCCGATAGCGGCCTTCTCGTCCAAGGGGCATGGCTGGCACGGCAACGTGCTTTTGCTGCGCGAGGGCGCCGTCGCCAAGGTGCACCAGCTGAAATTGCCGGGCGTCGAGCCGCGCGGCGCGCTCGTCGTCGATCTCGATCTGAAGGCAGGGCCGCTCCGGATCATCGCCGCCCATTTCGGTCTTCTGAGGCATTCGCGCGCCCGTCAGGCGGAGGCCATCATCGCCGCCATCAGCGAAGCAGAGGAACGGCCGACGCTTTTGATCGGCGATCTCAACGAATGGCGGACGGGGCGCCGGTCGGCGCTGAGTTATCTCAGTCCCGTCTTCGATCATGCCGCAACGGCAGTGCCGAGCTTTCCCTCACGGTTTCCGCTCTTGGCGCTCGACCGGGTGATGGGCAGTCCGCATAATCTGGTCACCGCCGTCGAAGTGCACAATACGCCGCTTGCCCGCGTCGCGTCCGATCACCTGCCGGTCAAGGCGTTCATCGACCTCAAGGCGGCGCTCGGCGATGGGGCTGAAAAGGCAACCGAAGCGTCTTCCGCCTCTCAATTCTGACGGACGGGGATCGTATGATGCGCGCCTCGATCGTCGCCTTGTCCGCTTTCGTGATCGGCCTGTTTGCACTGGTCGTCGTTTATACCTATGGCCGGTTTGGCCGGCGACTGCACGGGCCGCCGTCGAACACGCTCGAGCCGGAAGATGGGGCGACGGAGCTCGACCGCCTGGCGATGCCGCTGCTTGCCGAACATCCGGGTCTCAATGCCGTTTCTCTTCTTTCCGACAACATGGCTGCCTTTGCGGAGCGGGCCATGTCGGCGCGCAGGGCAGGCCGAAGCCTCGACCTGCAGTATTATTATTGGAAGAGCGATCTGACGGGCAGGCTGCTGACCCGCGAAGTGCTGGCGGCGGCTGACCGCGGGGTGCGCGTGCGCCTACTTCTCGACGATATCAATGCCGGGCTGCATGACCGCATGTGCCTTTCGCTCGACGCCCATCCGAACATCGAGGTCCGTCTGTTCAACCCGAGCCGGGCCCGTACCGACCGTTTCAGGCGCGGGCTTGAAATGATGTTGCGGCCGTTTCGCGCCACACGGCGCATGCACAACAAGCAATGGATCGCCGACGGCCGCCTGGTGATCGCCGGCGGCCGCAACATCGGCGACGCTTATTTTGACGCGGCCGAGCAGGCCAATTTTCGCGATCTCGATGTCTGGATGCTCGGGCCTGTGGCGATGGAAGCGGCCACGGTCTTCGATCGCTACTGGAACAGCCAGGTGGTCCTGCCGATCGGCTCGCTGCGCACACCGCGCAAGCACTATCTGCCGGCGCTGCGCACCAAGCTGGAAAAGATTGCGGCAACGGCGGGCGGGCAGCACTATCTGACCCATGTCGAGGCGGTGGTGAAAAGGAATGCCTTGCCGCCGGCCTCCGCGAAGCTCCATTGGGCAAGCGACGTCAAACTCGTCTCAGATCCGCCGGAGAAGGCATTTCTGCAGAAACGCAGCAACTGGATCATGCGCGAATTGATGCCGGTTCTGACCTCCGCGCAACGCGACGTCCAGATCATCTCCCCCTATTTCATTCCGGGAACACTGGGCACAACGGAGATCGCAAAACTCGTCCAGCGACGGGTGAAAGTGGCTGTGCTGACGAACTCGCTTGCAGCAACCGATGTCGCCGCCGTTCACGGAGCCTATGCCAATTATCGAAAGGCACTTTTGAAAAGCGGCATCGTGCTGTTCGAACTGAAGGCCATGCACGAATTCGGCGATCCGCAGCGCATGTCGCTGTTCGGATCGCGCGGCGCAAGCCTGCATACCAAGGCCTTCACCGTCGACGGGAAAACGGCCTTCGTTGGCTCGCTGAACTTCGATCCCCGTTCGGCATCGCTCAACACGGAAATGGGCGTCCTGTTTACCCATCAGGCGCTCGTCGAGGAGGTCGAGGCAGTTTTCGACGAGGAGACACGTCCGGCAAATAGCTTCCGTCTGTCCCTCGATGACGGCCGCCTTCGCTGGCATGACCGCGAGGACAACCAGCCGCGTGTACTTCGGCGGGAACCTGAAGCCGGTTTTTGGCGGCGCCTGACGTCCGGGATCATCGGCATCCTGCCGATCGAATCGCAGCTCTGATCCCGATTTACCGATTTTTCACCCTGAAGCCCCGAATGCCTGTGTGAAAACGCCTAAAAAGCGTCCGCGCCCATATCGTGCTCCTTAGGAATCGCTAAAGGATCATTTCAGGACGTGCCGCGACTGCGATGTGGGCTCTGCCCGGTATTAACGTTATGCAGAGTTCGCGACTTGAAGTGGGGTACTTGGACACTCTATGTATGAGACGAGATATTCCTGATGATTCCCGGCGCGCAAGAGGTTTTACGCGCCAGCTAGACAAAGGTTTGACATGAGAAATCCCGTTGATACCGCCATGGCCCTTGTGCCGATGGTCGTTGAACAGACCAATCGCGGCGAACGTTCCTACGACATCTTCTCGCGCCTGCTGAAGGAGCGCATCATCTTTTTGACGGGTGCCGTGGAAGACCACATGGCAACGCTGATCTGCGCTCAGTTGCTGTTTCTCGAAGCCGAGAACCCGAAGAAGGAAATCGCGCTCTACATCAATTCGCCGGGCGGCGTCGTCACGGCCGGCATGGCGATCTACGATACGATGCAGTTCATCAAGCCTGCGGTTTCGACGCTTTGCATCGGCCAGGCCGCCTCGATGGGCTCGCTGCTTCTGGCCGCCGGCCACAAGGACATGCGCTTTGCGACGCCGAATGCCCGCATCATGGTTCACCAGCCGTCCGGCGGCTTCCAGGGGCAGGCATCCGACATCGAACGGCATGCCCGCGATATCCTGAAAATGAAGCGCCGCCTGAACGAAGTCTACGTCAAGCACACTGGCCGGACCTATGAAGAGGTTGAACAAACGCTTGATCGTGACCACTTCATGACGGCTGACGAGGCACTAAGCTGGGGTGTCGTCGACAAGGTCATCACCTCGCGTGAAGCCATGGAAACGGCCGAGCAGGCGTAGTTTTCAAGCTTTTGTGTGCGGATAGATGCAATTGTGACACATTTGTATCTGTCATGGGGCTTTATCCGCAGGCCAAAGCCGTTAATATCGACCGTTAATGCTATGTTGAAGTTTGAAGTCCTAGCATTCGGTTTTCGGTGGGAGAATTCGTTGCTGCCGGACGTCAAGCAAAGTTGTTTGAAGCCGGTTCGTACTCCCGAAAGCGCCGTCTCCTTGCGCGTGAGTGGGCAGGGAATAGCGGAGCGGGTTGAGTAGTCCGTTTCACCTTGTCTCAAGGTGTCCGGCGTGCTGGAAGGAAAGTGATATGAGCAAAGTCAGCGGTAGCAACGGCGGTGACTCGAAGAATACCCTATACTGCTCCTTCTGCGGCAAGAGCCAGCATGAGGTCCGCAAGCTGATTGCCGGACCGACGGTGTTCATCTGCGATGAATGCGTCGAACTCTGCATGGACATCATCCGCGAAGAGAACAAGACATCGATGGTCAAGTCCCGCGATGGCGTTCCGACGCCGCAGGAGATCATCAAGGTTCTCGACGAATATGTGATCGGCCAGCAGCAGGCCAAGCGCATCCTGTCGGTTGCCGTCCACAATCATTACAAGCGCCTGGCCCATGCCGCCAAGGGCACCGACGTTGAGTTGGCGAAATCCAACATCATGCTCGTCGGCCCGACCGGTTGCGGCAAGACCTATCTGGCGCAGACGCTGGCGCGCATCATCGATGTGCCGTTCACGATGGCTGATGCCACGACGCTCACCGAAGCCGGTTATGTCGGCGAGGACGTCGAGAACATCATCCTGAAGCTGCTGCAGTCGGCCGACTACAATGTCGAGCGGGCACAGCGCGGCATCGTCTACATCGACGAAGTCGACAAGATCTCGCGCAAATCCGACAATCCGTCGATCACGAGGGACGTTTCGGGCGAGGGCGTGCAGCAGGCGCTTCTGAAGATCATGGAAGGCACGGTCGCTTCGGTCCCGCCCCAGGGCGGCCGCAAGCATCCGCAGCAGGAATTCCTGCAGGTGGATACGACTAACATCCTGTTCATCTGCGGCGGCGCTTTTGCCGGCCTCGACAAGATCATCTCGGCCCGTGGCGAAAAGACCTCGATCGGCTTCGGTGCTGCCGTGCGCGCGCCGGAAGATCGCCGCGTCGGCGAAGTCCTGCGTGAACTGGAGCCGGAAGATCTGGTGAAGTTCGGTCTCATCCCGGAATTCATCGGCCGTCTGCCGGTGCTGGCGACGCTCGAAGACCTCGACGAGCCGGCCCTGATCCAGATCCTGTCGGAACCGAAGAACGCCCTGATCAAGCAGTACCAGCGCCTGTTCGAGATGGAAGACGTCGAGTTGACCTTCCACGAGGACGCGCTGCGCGAAATCGCCAAGCGCGCCATCATCCGCAAGACCGGCGCCCGCGGTCTACGCTCGATCATGGAGAAGATCTTGCTCGACACCATGTTCGAGCTGCCGACCCTGGAAGGGGTCCGCGAAGTGGTCATCTCCGACGAAGTGGTCAAGGGATCGGCCCGTCCGCTCTACATCTATTCGGAGCGCGCGGAAGAAAAGGCCAATGTTTCGGCCTGATTGCCATCCGACTTAAGTTGAAGAGGCCCGCCACGTGCGGGCCTTTTTTATGGCGCAAAGACTTATGCTGCACTTTAGCATTGCTCTTTGAGGGTGGGATGTGGCGGTCTCCTGAGCATTGCAAATGATGCACGGCTGCGATGCGCGCAAGGCGGGGCGGTGGATATCGCTGGCGGAACTGAAATGGGTAGAATCCGCGATTGCTAAACGCGACCAACAACGCGATTATGCTATGATTCCGCATTGACTTATTCATGATGCTAATCGTGTGCGTTCGGTCTCGCGGCAAGGTCCGCGACAGTCAGATGCCATTTAATATCCGACTACGCCACCTCCCAGGTCGGTAGTCGGCAAAGGGTTGAAAACAGGCGTCACACACTCCACCTGACAGTGGAAAGAATGATGGCCGGAAGCGCTCTTGAACGCTTCGGGTAACGGGCCCGGAAACGGGACGGAAAGGAAATGACATGACGAACAAAACGTCTCCGGCAATTGAGAGTGCGACCTATCCGGTGCTGCCGCTGCGCGACATCGTGGTGTTCCCGCACATGATCGTGCCTCTGTTTGTCGGCCGTGAGAAGTCTATCCGCGCGCTGGAAGAGGTCATGGGTACCGACAAGCAGATCATGCTTGCGACCCAGATCAATGCGAGCGATGACGATCCGGAAGCCTCCGCTATCTACCAGATCGGCACAATCGCCAACGTGCTTCAGCTGTTGAAGCTGCCCGACGGTACCGTCAAGGTTCTGGTCGAAGGCCGTTCGCGCGCCGAAATCGACGGCTACACGCAGCGCGAAGAGTTCTACGAAGCAATGGCGCATGCGCTTGCCGAGCCGGAAGAAGATCCGGTCGAGGTCGAGGCGCTCAGCCGCTCCGTGGTGTCGGAATTCGAGAGCTACGTGAAGCTCAACAAGAAGATTTCGCCGGAAGTCGTCGGCGCCGCCAGCCAGATCGAAGACTATTCGAAGCTCGCCGATACGGTTGCTTCGCATCTCTCCATCAAGATCGTCGAAAAGCAGGAAATGCTGGAGACGACGAGCGTCAAGCTGCGTCTTGAAAAGGCACTCGGCTTCATGGAAGGCGAAATCTCCGTCCTCCAGGTCGAAAAGCGCATCCGCTCGCGCGTCAAGCGCCAGATGGAAAAGACCCAGCGCGAGTATTACCTGAACGAGCAGATGAAGGCGATCCAGAAGGAACTCGGCGACGGCGAGGAAGGCCGCGACGAGATGGCGGAACTCGAAGACCGCATCGCCAAGACCAAGCTCTCCAAGGAAGCCCGTGAAAAGGCTGACGCGGAAGTCAAGAAGCTGCGCCAGATGAGCCCGATGTCGGCGGAAGCCACCGTCGTGCGCAACTATCTCGATTGGCTGCTCGGTATTCCGTGGAGCAAGAAGTCGAAGGTCAAGACCGACCTCAATCATGCGGAAAAGGTGCTCGAGCTCGATCACTTCGGCCTCGACAAGGTCAAGGAACGGATCATCGAGTATCTGGCTGTCCAGGCGCGCTCGCAGAAGATCAAGGGCCCGATTCTGTGCCTCGTCGGCCCTCCGGGCGTCGGTAAGACCTCGCTTGCAAAGTCGATCGCCAAGGCGACCGGCCGCGAGTATATCCGCATGGCTCTCGGTGGCGTTCGTGACGAAGCCGAAATCCGCGGTCACCGCCGCACCTATATCGGCTCGATGCCCGGCAAGGTCATCCAGTCGATGAAGAAGGCGAAGAAGTCCAACCCGCTCTTCCTGCTCGACGAGATCGACAAGATGGGCCAGGACTTCCGTGGCGACCCGTCCTCGGCTCTGCTTGAGGTGCTGGATCCGGAACAGAACTCGACGTTCATGGACCACTATCTCGAAGTGGAATATGACCTGTCGAACGTGATGTTCATCACCACGGCGAATACGCTGAACATTCCGGCGCCCCTGATGGACCGCATGGAAGTGATCCGCATCGCCGGCTATACCGAAGAGGAAAAGCTGGAAATCTCCAAGCGGCACCTGTTGCCGAAGGCGATTGCCGACCATGCGCTGCAGGCCAAGGAGTTCTCGGTCACTGATGGTGCCCTGAGAGCGGTCATCCAGACCTATACGCGTGAGGCCGGTGTGCGCAGTCTTGAGCGTGAGCTGATGAAGCTCGCCCGCAAGGCGGTGACGGAAATCCTCAAGGGCAAGACCAGCAAGGTGGAAGTCACGGCTGAAAACATCCACGACTACCTCGGTGTTCCGCGCTTCCGCCACGGCGAAGCCGAGCGCACTGACCAGGTGGGTGTCGTCACAGGTCTTGCCTGGACCGAAGTCGGCGGCGAACTGCTGACGATCGAAGGCGTCATGATGCCCGGCAAGGGCCGCATGACGGTCACCGGCAACCTGCGCGATGTGATGAAGGAATCGATTTCGGCTGCGGCATCCTATGTCCGCTCGCGCGCCATCGATTTCGGCATCGAGCCGCCGCTGTTCGACCGGAGCGACATCCACGTGCACGTGCCGGAAGGCGCAACACCGAAGGATGGTCCGTCTGCTGGTGTTGCCATGGCAACGGCGATCGTGTCGATCATGACGGGCATCGAAGTCGACAGGAATGTCGCGATGACGGGTGAGATCACGCTGCGTGGGCGCGTCCTGCCGATCGGTGGCCTGAAGGAAAAACTGCTTGCAGCGCTTCGGGGCGGCATCAAGAAGGTGCTGATCCCGGAAGAAAACGCCAAGGATCTGGCGGATATTCCGGACAACGTGAAGAACAGCATGGAGATCATTCCGGTCTCCCATATTGGCGAAGTGTTGAAGCACGCGCTGGTGCGGGTTCCGGTTGCGATCGAGTGGGATCCGACCAAGCAGCCGGTGCCAATCGCTGCGGTTGATCCGGCAGACGATGCCTCCGCATCGATTGCGCATTAGGCACTTGACGTGAACGTCAATTGATGCCTGTCACATGGCAGGGGTCGATTTGGAACATAAATAGTGGAAGACCGGCATTTTTGCCGGTCTTTTTTATGTAAAACCTCCCGCAAAGCCTTGCATTCCTAGGGATTCGGAGCGATTGGGTTTGCCAAGGCGGGGGTCTTGCGTATGCTGCCCCCGGCTTAAAATTTGAGTCGTTTCGAACCAGTATTGAAAGGGGTGGAAACATGAACAAGAATGAGCTCGTGTCAGCAGTTGCCGAGAAGGCCGGACTTTCGAAGACGGACGCATCTTCTGCAGTTGATGCTATCTTCGACGTTATCCAGGTTGAACTGAAGAACGGCGGCGACGTTCGTCTCGTCGGCTTTGGCAATTTCTCGGTCAGCCGTCGCGAAGCATCGAAGGGTCGCAACCCGTCCACCGGCGCAGAAGTCGACATTCCGGCACGCAACGTGCCGAAGTTCTCTGCCGGCAAGGGTCTGAAGGACTCCGTGAACTAAGAGTTTCATGTTTCATCTGCAGCACCGTGGCAAAAAATGCCCTCGGTTCGATAGCAGGTTGACTGGAGGCCCGGGGTTTTCCCGGGCCTCTTTTCGTTTTGCGTCCCCCCGCTTTTTGCGCTGTACGCCTTCGCCCGAGAGCGGTTTTCTAATATGTTCCGGCTGTCATGCGGCTGTTACAGAGCGCGATCACAACCCACCGGTATTTAATTCATCTGGAGGGTCCCCCGTGAAGACATTTTCACTCACAGCAGCGCTTGCTGCAGTGCTTGCCGCCTCGACTGCGTCCGGCGTTAGTGCAGAGCCGGTTTTCAATCGCATCGCCTCTTTTGCCGTCGCCGACAATCTTCCGGCAGACGCTGACAAGAAGTCCGTGACATCGGCTGAAATCATCACCGCCAGCGAAGACGGCAACACGCTCGTCTATTCCGACAGCCCGTTGAAGGCGATCGGCTTTATCGACATCACCGATGCGAAGGCGCCGAAGGCCGCCGGCATCCTGTCCTTCGAAGGCGAGCCGACTTCGGTCGCGATCGCCGGACAGAAGGCGTTGGTCGCCGTCAACACGCGGGAAAGTTTCGTCAAGCCGTCCGGGTTCCTGGCGACTGTCGACCTGGCAACGAAGAAGCTGGATGCGCAGTGCGATCTGGGTGGTCAGCCCGATTCGGTTGCGATCAACAAGGATAAGACGCTGGCAGCCATCGCCATCGAGAACGAGCGTGACGAAGACGTCAATGACGGCCAGATCCCGCAAATGCCGGCCGGCGACCTCGTCATCGTCTCGCTGAAGGATGGCGCTGCCGATTGCGCCTCGATCAAGCACGTGACGCTGACCGGTCTTGCCGACATTGCCGGTGACGACCCGGAGCCGGAATTCGTTGCCTTCAACGGTCTGAACGAGATCGCGCTGACGCTGCAGGAAAACAACCACATCGTCATCATCGACGGTACGACCGGCACCGTGAAGACCCATTTCTCGGCCGGCACCACCAATCTCTCCGCTGTTGACGACAAGCGCGATGGCAAGCTGTCCTTCACGTCGGACTTGAAGGACGTCAAGCGCGAGCCGGATGCCGTGAAATGGCTCGACGACAGCCGCCTCGTCGTTGCCAATGAAGGCGACTATGAAGGCGGCTCACGCGGCTTCACCATCTTCGACAAGACCGGCAAGGTCCTGTTCGAATCGGGCTCGAGCTTCGAGCATGCCGCAGCTGCAATCGGTCACTATCCGGACAAGCGCTCTTCGGCCAAGGGCATCGAGCCGGAAGGCCTGGAAGCTGCGACCTACGGCGAAGACAAACTGTTCTTCGTGCTCGCCGAACGCGCTTCGGTGGTTGGTGTCTATAAGGACACAGGCGCCGATCCGGAACTCAAGCAGATTCTTCCCTCAGGCGTTTCGCCGGAAGGCGCCGTTGCCATTCCCGGCCGCAACCTGCTCGCAACGGCCAACGAGGTCGACCTGGTGGAAGACGGCGGCGCACGCTCGCATGTGATGATCTATGAGCGCGCCGAAGGCACCGCTGCCTATCCGCAGATCACGTCTGCCGAAAAGGACGGCGTGCCGCTCGGCTTCGGTGCTCTTTCGGGTCTCGCCGCGATCAAGGACCAGCCCGGCAAGCTCTATGCGGTGAGCGACTCCGTCTATTCCTCTCAGCCGCGCATCTTCACGATTGACGCCACGCAGAAGCCGGCTGTGATCACCGACGCGCTCACGATCACCCGTGATGGCGCCCCGGCACAGAAGCTCGACATCGAAGGCATCGTGACTGATGGCAAAGACGGCTTCTGGCTGGCTTCGGAAGGCGATGCCGCCAAGCTCTACGCAAACGCGCTCATCCATGTGAACGCCAAGGGTGAGGTCAAGAAGGAAATCGCCCTGCCGGAAGAACTGCGTGCCAATGAAATCCGCTCGGGTTTCGAAGGCATCACCATCGTCGGCGAAGGCGATGACCAGACGCTGTGGATGGCCGTGCAACGCGAGTGGAAGGATGACGAGAAGGGCTTCGTCAAGCTCGTTTCCTACAATCTGGCCTCTGAGGAATGGGGCGCCGTGCGCTACCCGCTCGAAAAAACCGAGGAAGGCTGGGTCGGTCTCTCCGAAATCACCGTCCACGGCGATCATGCCTATATCATCGAGCGCGATAACCTGATCGGCAACGCGGCCAAGCTGAAGAAGATCTACCGCGTGGCGCTTGCCGACCTGAAGCCTGCCAAGCTCGGCGGCGAACTGCCTGTCGTCAAGAAGGAAGAGGTCCGCGACCTCATTCCGGACCTGAAGGCGCTCGGCGGCTACGTCGTCGACAAGGTCGAAGGCTTCACCGTCGATGCCGCCGGTAGCGGCTATGTCGTCACGGACAATGACGGCGTGGACGACTCCTCCGGCGAAACGCTGTTCTTCCAGATCGGCACGATGAACGCGATGTAGTTGCGTCTGTGCTGGTAACGGAAAAGGCCGGGACATGATGTCCTGGCCTTTTCTATTTTAACGTTGATGTCGTTTAAGAGAATGCAGCTAGCTGGCGGCGGTTTCGTCCGCGCCTTCTTCCTTGCGCTTGCGGATCTCGTCGGCCTTGGCGACCAGGCGGCTGACGATATCGTGCATCTGGTCGAGCTGCTCGTCATTGAGCGCCGAAAAAATCTCCTCGATCAGCTGTTTTCGCGGATGTTCGGCGGCTTCCAGCACGACGCGGCCGACATCGGTGATCGAGACGATCTTCGCCCGGCGGTCTTCCGGATCGGGCTTGCGCATGACCAGCTTGTCGCGCTCCAGCCCGTCGATCGCTTCCGTCACGGTGCGCGGCGCGAAATTGAGTGCGCCGGCGATATCGGTCGACCGACAGGGACCGAGCCTGCTCAGGAAAAACAGGAACTTGCTGCGCGCCAGGGACACGCCTTCCTCGGTCATCGATTCGTTGATGAGCCGGTGGACGCGATGGTAGAGCTCAAAGAGCTTGTCGGAGACTTCGAATGTGGATTTCATGAGTTTTATATGGATATTATGAGGTGCCATGTCAAATGGCGGCGCTTCCGCTCATAGTCAAGCCCATTCTTCGGCAGTTGGTCTCAGCTCTTGTATCTCCCCAATAATGTTCTCCAAAGTGAAAGCCCTGAATAGTCGAAGCGGGCGCGTCTCCCGGCATTGACGTGCCCCCGGACCACAGGCAATGGTCGGCCATGCCGTTCCGTTTCGTCCACACCGCCGATCTTCATCTCGATTCTCCCTTGCGCAGCCTGGCCCTGAAAAATTCGGAGCTGGCCGAACTGGTGCGCGGCGCGACCCGCACGGCGCTCGCGCGGATCGTCGACCTGTGCCTGGCTGAAAATGTCGATGCCCTGCTGGTTGCGGGCGACCTCTACGACGGGTCGCAGACCTCGATGAACACGGCGCTCTATCTGGCCAGCGAGTTGCGTCGCCTGGAGGCGGCCGGAATCCATGTCTTCCTGATCCGCGGCAATCACGATTCCCAGTCGACCATGACACGCGAGCTGACCTTTCCAGGGAATGTCCACGTCTTTGGCGGGCGGGCAAAGCCCGTCCATGCAAAGACGCTTGCAAGCGGCCGCGAGGTCCATGTCCATGGAGTGAGTTTTGCCAATCCGCATGCGGCCGACAGCCTGTTGCCACTGTTTCAACCGCCTGTCGCCGATGCCGTCAATATCGGCATGCTGCATACGAGCCTTGCCGGCACTCCCGGCCACGATCTCTACGGGCCATGCAGCGTCGCGGAGCTCGCGCGGCATGGTTTCGACTATTGGGCGCTGGGCCATGTCCATCTGCGGCAGGTGCATTCCGAAAAACCGCTGATTGTCATGCCGGGCATGCCGCAGGGGCGGGATATCAACGAAGCCGGACCGAAGACCGTGACTCTGGTCACGGTCGGCGACGACGGTTCCCTCGACCATCAGGAGCGCTCGATCGGGCAGGCGGTGTTCGAGCGCGTCGCGATCGACCTGACCGGTGTACAGGACTGGCGGCAGATGCTGGAGAGATCTGCGGAAATGCTGTCGGCACTGCGCCATGGTAGCAGTGCGGATCACTTCATTCTCCGTATTACCCTGACTGGATCCACACCGCTCGCCTGGAAGCTCAGGCGCGATCCCGATTTCCTGGTTGCCGAACTTTCCAACGTCGCCGCGGGGCTGGGTAACTGCTGGATAGAGAAGGTCGATATCGAGTGCCGCGCCGTCGATGTGCAAGCGTCGATGTCAGGTCCCGATCCCGTCGAGGAGCTTGCCGTTCTCATCCGGTCGGATGTCCTGCCGTCGCATGCCTTTCGCCAGGAAGCGGGCGCAATGCTCGACGAACTGTTGTTGCAGCTGCCGCGTGAACTGCGAGAGAGCCTGGCCGTCGATGAAGAGGCGGCCTCCCGGCTGCTGGAAGCGATTGCCGTTGCCGGCAGCGATGATGTGCTTGCCCATCTGCATGGCGGTGACGCGGAGGCGAACCGCTGATGCGCCTCAACTGTCTCGATCTCGTTCGCTACGGCAAGTTCACCGGGCGCAGTCTCGATTTTGGCGCAGCCCGACCCGGGTCGCCGGATTTCCATCTGGTCTACGGCCCGAACGAGGCCGGCAAGTCCACGATGTTTTCCGCCTTTCTCGATCTCCTGTTCGGCATCGAGCGGCTAAGCAGCTATGGGTTCCTGCATCCCTATCAGACAATGCGGGTCGGTGGCGTGATCGAGACCGGCGGCGGGACGCATTCGGTCTTTCGAGTCAAGCGCAACCAGAATTCGCTTCTGGGGCCGGATGAGCAGCCGCTGCCGGACAATCTGTTTTCGGCTGCCCTTGGTTCGATCGACCGGGCGACCTATCAGATGATGTTTTCGCTCGACGACGACAGCATCGAGAAGGGCGGCGAGAGCATCCTGAAAAGCGAGGGGGAGCTTGGCGCCCTCCTGTTTTCCGCAAGCTCCGGCCTGCCGGACGCAAGCGTCATGCTCTCGGGCCTCAAGGCGCAGGCTGATACCTTCTACAAACCGCTGGGCAGAAAGCACCGGCTGGCCGAACTCAAGGCCGAACTTGATGTCCTGAAGGACGAAAAGAACGCCATCGACGTCAATGCGCGTGAATTTGCAAACCGGCGCAAGGCGCGCGATGCCGCAGCCGATCGGCATGAGGCGGCGTTTAAAGCCCGCGCCGAACTGCACGTCGCACGCGATCTCGCCCGCAACCGTATAGAAGGGCTGCCGCTGCTTGCCCGGCTGCGCGGATTGCGATCCGAACTCGCGGATTTCGGTGACATGCCCGAACCACCATCGGCCTGGCACAGTCTGCTGCCGCTGTTGCAGCGGGATGAAGCGGACATCGGTGCCCGGCTGGAACAGTTGGAAGACGATATCGAACGAAGGGCAGCCGAGATTGCCGCGATTGAGCGGGACGGTGCGGTACTCGCCGTTGCCGCAGATATTCGTGACCTCGAACATTCCGGGCTGGAGGCGCGGCACAGAACGGCTGCGAGCGATATGCCCAATCGCCTTGATGAGCGCGGCAAGATCGCCACCGACATCGCCGTATGCCTCGCGCGGCTGGACCGCGCCGGTACGGCGGACACGGCGGCGCTCATTCTGCCTGCGGCGGTTACCGGACGCATCCAGGATCTGGCGCAGAAACATTCGGCGTTAAGCGAACGGCTGGTCACGGCCGTGCGCGAGCGGCAGCTTGCCGTTGAAGCGAACAATGAGGCCATCAGGGCGCAGACAGCGCTGATGGAATCGGACCCCGCCGGCACGACCGGCGATCCGGCGCATCTCGCCGATGTCCTGCAAACCCTCCGGCAGAACGATTGCCTGCTGCGCCAGCAGGCAGCAAACCGTCAAATTGCCGCGTTGGAGGACACGTTGGCCGACAGGCTTGCGGCGCTGGCCCCCTCACTACTGGATGCAGAGAAGCTGGCGGCAATTGCCATCCCTGAAGATGCCGATATCGCCGAGTGGACGGCGCGGCGAACAGCGCTGACGGAACAGGTGAAACGGCTCGATGAGCGGATCGCTGAAGAGACTGCCGCGATCGCGGCAGAGGAAGCCCGGCTTGGAGAATTGACGCGAGCCGGGGGCTTTGCCGGAGATGACGCAGCGCTGACGTTGCGGCAGGAGAGGGATCTTGCTTGGCGGACCCATGAAGGCCGATTGGACGCCGAGACTGCGCGTGCATTCGAAACCGCACTCCGCAACGATGACGAGGCGGCGGCGCTGCGGCTGGCGCGCGCGCAGGATCTTGCCCAGGCAAGAGGGCTTTCGCTATCCATTGCCGAGCGCAGCGGCAGGCTTTCGGCATTCCGGCAGCAGCATCAGGCTGCGCATGTGGCGATCACCGAGCTCAGGGCCGAGATTTCTGCAGCAGCCCGCCGCTGTGGTCTCCCCGAAGACACGAAGCTGAACCAACTGGTCGCGTGGCTTGCCCGGTTTGCCGCCGCGCGCGAGGTGCGTGATCAGCTTCGCGCGGCGCAGCAGGACCTGCGTCTTGCAACAGTGGACGCGCAAAAGGCGCTGGAGCGGCTGACGCGCGCGTTCAGGGAGCGTGGTCTGAAGGGGGACGTGCCGGATCGCCTGGAAGATGCGATGGCGTTCGCGGAGCGTACCATGAGTGCCCTGCAGTCGGCCCGACATGCTCATGCCGCTGCCGCGGAGACGGTAGACCGGACGCAATCGGCTCTGCGAATGCGGGATGCCGCATGGGCCTCGGCAGATGCTGAAATGTCGGACTGGAATGCGCAGTGGCAGCAGACGGCTGCTACAACGTGGCTGTCGGAAAACGGAAAGACCTGGACAGCGCAGGAGATCGCTCCGGTGCTCGCCGTCCTTCAGGATCTTGATAAACTGATCCAGCGCAAGGCCGATCTGGATCATCGTATCGATGGCATGCGCAGGGATCAGGCGTCGTTTGCGGCGAGCGTCAAGACGCTTTCCGAACGACTTTCCCTGCCGGTATCCGATGAATCACTGGCTGCTTTTCAGTCGATTCGCGAACGGCTTGCGGATGCCGAAAAGCGCGAGACGCTTTTCCGGCGTCTCTCCGACGAGAATGATGTGCGTATTTCCGAGCGGCGCGCTCTGACTGAATCGCGGCAACGCCACGATGCGCAGAAGCGCAGCATGCTCGATCTGTTTGACTGCACCACACTTGCCGACGTTGGTGTACATCTGGAGGCGGCCAAGGCGCGGGGGCGGCTGCTGGAACACATTGCCGAAGCCGAAGCCGCGCTGGCCACCCGCCTGAATGTCGGTCGCGCTGACGAAGCAGAAATGATTCTAAGTTCCGTCGACAAGGACGGCCTGCAGTTGGAGATGGCGGAGCTACAGTCGCGGTGGGAGCAATGCGACCGGGACGCCAGCGAATTGCATGCCGAGCGACGGGATGCGGAACGGACGCTTGCTGCGATCAGCGGCGGCGATGCCGCAGCTCATATCGACGAGCGCCGCCGCACTGTGCTTGCCGAAATCGAGGAGCGCGCCACCAGCTATCTGCGGCTGCGTCTCGGTATCCTTGCTGGCGAAACGGCCCTTAGGCTCTATCGTGAGCGCCATCGCAGCGCGATGCTGCAGCGGGCGTCGACTGCCTTCAGCGCCATCAGCGGCGGCGACTACGAGGGGTTGACGACGCAAGCGGAGAAAGGCGAGGAGTTTCTGATCGCCAAGGCGGCCGGCGGCGGATCGAAACTGGCGCGGGATCTTTCCAAGGGCACGCGTTTCCAGCTCTACCTGGCGCTGCGCATGGCCGGGTACCATGAGATTGCCGCCACGCGCGAATCGTTGCCCTTCATCGCCGACGACATCATGGAAACCTTTGATGACGGTCGCGCGCAGCACGCCTTTTCGCTGATGGCTGACATGGCGCGGGTCGGGCAGGTGATCTACCTCACCCATCATCAACATCTGTGTGACATCGCCAGAAACGCATGCCCGGATGTGACAATCCACACGCTGTGATCTTTACGGACAGGCGTAAAATCTCGGATCGCATGCCGGACATCGCGCCGAAATGCACTATGTTCCATCATTCATTCGCGTCGGCTGCCACTCGCACCGGGCTCTCATCTGAAGGAGACATCACCATGGAGATCAAAACCTGCGGATCGCGGCCATCGGTTCGCCCGTCGGCGGAATATTTCACCGGCAGCGTCCGGCTTGACCCAATCCACGACGCACCCGATCCTGCGCGTGTGCGCAGCGCGTCCGTCACCTTCGAGCCTGGCGCACGCACGGCCTGGCATACGCACCCGCTCGGCCAGACGCTGATCGTGACGGCCGGCAGCGGCCTTGCCCAAAGCTGGGGCGAGCCGATCCGCGAGATCAAGCCAGGCGATGTCGTGTGGTTTGCGCCGGGTGAAAAGCACTGGCACGGTGCGGCTCCGACAACGGCCATGACCCATATTGCGGTACAGGAAGCGCTGGATGGCAAGGCGGTCGATTGGCTGGAGCATGTGAGCGACAGCCAGTATCAGGGAAAATGAGCTTCGATGTTGCATTGATGGGGCGGGCAGCGCTATTTGAGCGTCGCCGGTGGCATGTTGAAGGGGTTTGCCGATGTACAATTTTCATGTTGGACAGAAGGTTGTCTGCATCAACGACACGTTCAAGAACGTCTCGATCGACCAGGGCATCCGCAAGGGGCAGATCTACACCATCCGCTGGGTCGGCCCTTACAAGCACTACATCGACGGCGAGTTCATCGGGGTCAAGCTGGCGGAGATCCATCGCGGCGATGACGATGGCCCGGAAGGCTATGGGGCTGCGGACATGCCCTATCGTGCGACGCGCTTCCGCCCCTTGTTGAAAGACCGGCTGTCGGCGCTGAAAAACCTGCTTGCTCCAACCCCGAAGGGCGAGAAGCCCTATATGCCGGACGCCCCGGAAGAGCCGAAGCGCAAGACCCCGGCGAAGGAAAAGGAAACCGTCTGACGGTCTTTACGCCCGGCACGCTGGACGGGTTCTCTTCAGTCGCAGCCGAGACAAGAAGTTTCCGTGGAAGGGGGGAGCAGCCTTTTCGGGCGCGCGCCGGCGCTTTCTGTTCAGGGCCTGTCGACGAGCCTGGTTCTGCGCACCAGCCGGAGAGACCGGTCGGGCTGGACCACATAGGTTTCTTCGGCGGCGTGACCGTATTCGTCATCCAGCCGGTGATGCAGCACGCTGCCGGCAGGAGCCTTGGTCAATTTGGTCGATGGTTGGCCGCCGTAGGTAATGCTGCCGCGAATAGGCTCGAGCTCTGGCATGGCAGTGCAGGCTGCAAGGCCTGTTGCAAGTGCAGCTGCCAGGATTACATGTCTCATCTGTGTCCCCTTTTATCCGCGGCCGCGGGCGATCACCTTGTTCCTGTGCATGGGATCGAGTCCTATTTTCGTCCGCAAGAAATGGCGACATCGATGCCGGATGGCAAGTGGGTCGCCTCACGTCGGAAAAATCCTGCGTATTCCTGCAAAAATAAGGCGCAAACCCAGGTGTCAGGAAAATGGAGAGCTAAGGGAAGACATAATGGTGGGCGATGAGAGACTCGAACTCCCGACATCCTCGGTGTAAACGAGGCGCTCTACCAACTGAGCTAATCGCCCTTCGCGAAGCAGAAGCAATGTCCGCCGCGTCGGTGGGCGTGATCTATGCGTATCGGCGAAAAACCGCAAGAGCGTTTGGAAAGATTTTTTGATTTTTTTACGGGTGCTGTCGCGGAAACCCGGCAGAATAACGATGAAGGCGTTGTGGAAAATTGGCGCACTGCTGTGCGGTCAAGCGCGGAGCGCCGACTGGTGGAAGCGCGACACCGGGAGCGGCGCTGGCGCATTCAAAGCATTTTCGATTACGCTTTTTCCAGGTTGTGGAAACAATTTGCCAGCTGTCATCGTTTTGTCTCCAAACCTGCTTGACACTAAAAGACGAACCCCGTAGTTAGCCGCTCATCGAAGCGGCCAGTCCGGTTCGAGCGGATGTCAAAGCATCTGGATCACTTGAAATGAAATGCGCGGGTGTAGCTCAGTTGGTTAGAGTGCCGGCCTGTCACGCCGGAGGTCGCGGGTTCGAGCCCCGTCACTCGCGCCATTTCAAGAATAGCATTCTTTGCTTCGATCCGGTGGTTTTCGTCCATAGTGCGCGGGTGTAGCTCAGTCGGTTAGAGTGCCGGCCTGTCACGCCGGAGGTCGCGGGTTCGAGCCCCGTCACTCGCGCCATTTTTCCCAGTAGTCCAATCAGTAGAGAACGACTCCGAAGTCGATCGCCACATGGCGGTCTGCATTCCAGGGAGCGTCAAGCGTTCACCCTATACTGATCGCTGTTACGGGGAACAGGCTTGCGAGCCGAGTTGTGGGTGAGCGTGGTCGGTTGGCGGCGCGACCCATGCAAATCGCGGCCATCGGCTATGCAGTCCTGCCGCATCTTGAGGCTCACGTGGCCAGGTTCTCACCCTTGTAATTGCGGCTGCGCCGCCGCCGATTTCAATCGATTCTATTCCACGCGACCATATGTCTCTAAGGCTGTCTGCCCTAGGGGTACAGTCCGGTATGCCCGGTTCGGCGCGGGTTTTGCTGGATTTGCGCGGGGTTGCCGGAGATGCTAGCTTTTGCCCGGTCTTTATTCCGCCCGTAGAAGGGGATGAAAACCGTTCGGAAGGCTTGCACAGCGGCGCTGGCTGCGCTAACGACTTTGGCGTTGCAACATATTTTTCGGCCTGTGAGCCTTTGTTTTGCGCTTCTCCAGCGCGCCTCGCAGGCAGGGACGGATACAATGACAGACCTTCTCGGCTCCTACATTCCGATTGCGATTTTCATCGGTATTTCGCTGGTTATCGGCCTGGCGCTTCTGATCGCGCCGTTCGCCGTTGCCTACAAGGCTCCTGACGACGAAAAGCTGTCGGCATATGAATGCGGGTTCAACGCATTCGACGACGCCCGCATGAAGTTCGACATCCGATTCTATCTCGTGTCGATTCTCTTCATCATCTTCGACCTCGAAGTCGCGTTCCTGTTTCCCTGGGCCGTGTCGTTCAAGGAAATGGGCTGGTTCGGTTTCTGGTCGATGATGACGTTCCTCGGTGTGCTGACTATCGGCTTTATCTATGAATGGAAGAAGGGAGCGCTGGAATGGAACTGACCTCCAGCACCACGCTCGTTGCGCCAAAGGCCAAGGGGATCGTCGATCCCTCGACCGGCAAGCCGATCGGCAGCAATGACAAATATTTCGGCGAGATCAACAATGAGCTTGCCGACAAGGGCTTTCTGGTCACCTCGACCGACGAGCTGATCAACTGGGCCAGAACCGGCTCGCTGATGTGGATGACCTTCGGCCTAGCCTGCTGCGCGGTCGAAATGATGCAGATGTCGATGCCGCGTTACGACGCCGAGCGTTTCGGTTTTGCGCCGCGCGCCTCACCGCGCCAGTCGGACGTGATGATCGTCGCCGGTACGCTGACCAACAAGATGGCTCCGGCTCTGCGCAAGGTCTATGACCAGATGCCCGAGCCGCGCTACGTCATCTCGATGGGCTCCTGCGCCAATGGCGGCGGCTACTATCACTATTCCTATTCGGTGGTGCGCGGCTGTGACCGCGTCGTGCCGGTCGATATCTATGTGCCGGGCTGTCCTCCCACGGCAGAAGCGCTCCTTTACGGTGTGCTTCTGCTGCAGAAGAAGATCCGCCGCACAGGCACGATCGAACGGTAAGGGCAGGGGACCTGAACAATGAGTGAAGCCCTGAACGGACTTGCCACCTACATCCGCGAAACCCGCGGCGCGCTGATTTCCGACGCTGTCATCAGCTTCGGCGAACTGACGCTGACGGCGACATCAGACAATCTGATCGCACTGCTGACGTTCCTGCGTGACGACACCCGTTGTGGCTTCGTCAATTTCACGGATATCTGCGGCGTCGACTGGCCGCAGCGCCCGGACCGTTTTGACGTGGTCTATCATCTCCTGTCGCCGAAGCAGAATCTGCGCATCCGCATCAAGGTCGCAACCGGCGAAGATCAGCCGGTGCCGTCGGCCTGCGCCGTCTATCCGGGCGCCGACTGGTTCGAACGGGAAGCCTACGACATGTACGGAATCCTCTTCACCGGCCATCCGGACCTGCGCCGCATCCTGACCGACTATGGTTTCGAAGGCTATCCGCTGCGCAAGGACTTCCCGACGACCGGTTTCGTCGAGGTTCGCTATGACGACGAAGCCAAGCGGGTCGTTTACGAGCCGGTGGAGCTGAAGCAGGAATTCCGCAATTTCGATTTCATGTCGCCCTGGGAAGGAACGGACTACGTTCTGCCGGGCGATGAAAAAGCAAACGCGAAGTGACAATGAAGGCCGAGGGCCCGCGAAGATGCGGGCTTGTCTGGCTTGGAGCAAGCGGCAATGAACGAACATAACGTCCGCAATTTCAATATCAATTTCGGACCACAACACCCTGCGGCGCACGGCGTCTTGCGGCTTGTTCTCGAACTCGACGGCGAAATCGTCGAGCGCGTCGATCCGCATATCGGCCTGCTTCATCGCGGCACCGAAAAGCTGATCGAGACCAAGACCTATCTGCAGGCCGTGCCCTATTTCGACCGCCTCGACTACGTCGCGCCGATGAACCAGGAGCATGCCTATGCGCTGGCGGTCGAAAAGCTGACCGGCACGGAAGTGCCGATCCGCGGTCAGTTGATCCGCGTCCTCTATTCGGAAATCGGCCGTATCCTGTCGCATCTCCTGAACGTCACGACGCAGGCGATGGACGTCGGCGCGCTGACGCCGCCGCTCTGGGGTTTCGAAGAGCGCGAAAAGCTGATGGTGTTTTATGAGCGGGCCTGCGGCGCGCGCATGCACTCGGCCTATTTCCGTCCCGGTGGCGTTCATCAGGATCTGCCGCATGAGCTGGTCGAAGACATCGGCAAGTGGATCGATCCGTTCCTGAAGACCTGCGACGATATCGACGAACTACTGACCGGCAACCGTATCTTCAAGCAGCGTAACGTCGACATCGGCGTGGTGTCGCTGGACGACGCCTGGGCCTGGGGTTTCTCCGGCGTCATGGTGCGTGGTTCGGGTGCCGCCTGGGACCTGCGCAAGGCCCAACCTTACGAGTGCTATGCCGACATGGATTTTGACATTCCGATCGGCAAGAACGGCGACTGCTTCGACCGTTACCTGATCCGCATGATCGAAATGCGCGAATCCGCAAAGATCATGCGCCAGTGTGTCAATCGTCTGCTCGGTGACGCCAAGATCGGACCGGTTTCGTCCCTCGACGGCAAGATCGTGCCGCCGAAGCGGGGCGAGATGAAGCGTTCGATGGAAGCGCTGATCCACCATTTCAAGCTCTATACCGAAGGCTATCACGTCCCCGAGGGCGAGGTTTACGCGGCCGTCGAAGCGCCGAAGGGCGAATTCGGCGTCTATCTCGTCTCCGACGGTACCAACAAGCCGTATCGCTGCAAGATCCGTGCGCCGGGTTACGCGCATCTGCAGGCAATGGACTACATCTGTCGCGGCCACCAGTTGGCCGACGTGTCGGCGATCCTTGGTTCGCTCGATATCGTATTCGGTGAGGTGGACCGTTGATGCGATTGCCAGCCCTGATGCTTTCCGGATTGACGCTTGCTGCCACTCCGACTTTTGCGCAGGAAACTGCGCCGAAGTCGGATGATCCGGCGATGAGCAGTTCGTCGGGCAGCGGCATGAGCCGGCTCTTGAGCCAGGGCTATGAGATCAGGGCCGCAGTGCCGAATGGCACGCGCTACATTGTATTTTTGCAGAAAGACCAGTCAGCCTATGCCTGTGAATTCGTCTCCCTGACGAGTTCGCGGTGTGGTTCGATTAACTGATAAGGTGCGGGAAGAATGTCCGTTCGTCGACTAGCCGAGGAAAATGTCCAGCCAGCGAGCTTTGCCTTCAGCAAGGACAATGCCGTGTGGGCCAAGGCAACGATCAAGAAATACCCGAAGGGCCGCGAGCAATCTGCGGTCATTCCGCTGTTGATGCGGGCGCAGGAACAGGATGGCTGGGTCACCAAGGCGGCGATCGAAAGCGTCGCCGACATGCTCGCCATGCCCTACATTCGTGTGCTTGAAGTCGCGACCTTCTACACGCAGTTTCAGCTGAAGCCGGTCGGCACGCGCGCCCATGTGCAGGTCTGCGGTACGACGCCCTGCATGCTGCGCGGGTCCGAAGACCTCATCAACCTCTGCAAGAAGCGCATTCATCCCGATCCGCTGACGCCGAACGAGGCCGGTACGCTGTCCTGGGAAGAGGTCGAGTGTCAGGGGACCTGCGTGAACGCACCGATGGTGATGATCTTCAAGGATACCTATGAAGACCTCACGGTTCCGCAGCTGGAATACATCATCGACCGTTTCGACGCAGGCAAGGGCTCCGACGTCAAGCCGGGCACGCAGATCGACCGTATTTTCTCCGCTCCCGTCGGTGGCCTGACGACGCTCCTGACGCCTGAGAAGAAGCCGGCAGCGCCGCGCGCGAAGAAGGTAAGCGATGGCGCCGCCGTCAGCGTGCCGCCATCGAATGCCGCGCGTGCAAAGACGGATACACCGGAAACCGACCCGACGTTGAAGACGCCGGCTACGGCGAAGGCTGAATCGGCGGCGAACGACAAGGTCGCCGGTGAAACCAAGGCGGAAGGCGGCAAGACTGCCAAGCCAGAGACAGTTGCTGCAACACCTGCTGCTCTCGTCGGCAAGCCTGCTGCTACCGCAAAGCCGTCGCTCGAAGACAAGAATCGTCCCGCCGGCATCGCAAAACCGGCGACCCCGGACGATCTCAAGCTGATCTCGGGCGTCGGTCCGAAGATCGAGGGTACCCTGCATGAACTCGGCATCTTCACCTTCGCGCAGGTCGCGGGCTGGAAGAAGGCCGAGCGCGATTGGGTGGACGGCTATCTGAATTTCAAGGGTCGCATCGACCGTGACGACTGGGTCAAGCAGGCCAAGGCGCTGGCCAAGGGCGGCGAAGCCGAATACATCAAAGTTTTCGGCAAGAAGCCGCGATAGACAGGTGAACCATGCTCGACGATAAAGATCGCATTTTTACCAATATCTACGGCATCCATGACAAGTCCCTGAAGGGAGCCATGAGCCGTGGCCATTGGGATGGCACCAAGCAGATCCTGGAAAAGGGTCGCGACTGGATCATCAACGAGATGAAGGCCTCGGGTCTTCGTGGTCGTGGTGGTGCGGGCTTCCCGACTGGTCTCAAATGGTCCTTCATGCCGAAGGAAAGCGACGGCCGGCCGCATTATCTGGTCGTTAACGCTGACGAATCCGAGCCCGGTACCTGCAAGGACCGCGACATCATGCGCCACGATCCGCACACGCTGATCGAAGGCTGCCTTGTCGCAAGCTTCGCCATGGGTGCGCATGTCGCCTACATCTACGTGCGCGGCGAATATATCCGCGAACGCGAGGCGCTGCAGGCGGCGATCGACGAATGCTATGACGCCGGTCTTCTCGGCATCAACAACAAGCATGGCTGGGACATGGACATCTACGTCCATCACGGCGCCGGCGCCTATATCTGCGGCGAGGAAACCGCGCTGCTCGAAAGCCTTGAAGGCAAGAAGGGCCAGCCGCGCCTGAAACCCCCGTTCCCGGCAAACATGGGTCTCTACGGCTGCCCGACGACGGTCAACAACGTCGAGTCGATTGCGGTCGCCCCGACCATCCTGCGCCGCGGCGCCGCCTGGTTCTCCTCGATCGGCCGTCCGAACAATGTCGGCACCAAGCTGTTCATGGTCTCCGGCCACGTCAACCGCCCGTGCACCTTCGAAGATGCGATGGGTGTGCCGTTCCGCGAGATGATCGAGCGCCACTGCGGCGGCATCCGTGGCGGCTGGGACAATCTTCTGGCAGTCATTCCGGGCGGTTCGTCCTGTCCGGTGGTCAAGGCCGAGGACATCATCGACGCGCCGATGGATTTCGACGGCATGCGCGACGTCAAGTCGTCGTTCGGGACCGCCGCCGTCATCGTCATGGATCGCTCCACCGACATCATCAAGGCCATCTGGCGGCTGGCTGCCTTCTACAAGCACGAGAGCTGCGGCCAGTGCACGCCATGCCGCGAAGGCACCGGCTGGATGATGCGCGTCATGGAACGCATGGTTCAGGGCCGCGCCCAGAAGCGCGAAATCGACATGCTGTTCGATGTGACGAAGCAGGTCGAAGGTCACACGATCTGTGCGCTCGGCGACGCGGCGGCATGGCCGATCCAGGGCTTGATCCGCAATTTCCGTCCTGAGATGGAAAAGCGCATCGACGAATACACGCGGAATTCGACATCGCATGGGGCGGTGCTTCAAGCAGCGGAGTAAGCGATATGAACAGGCCGGAACAGGAAGCAGACAAGGGTACACAGGCAGGATCTGCCGGTCCATCCATCGGCTCCCCGGCCGGAAGAAACGACCCGTTCGGCATGACCGAGTGGCTGAAGGACATGCCGAAGGTGCCGCTGCATCCGTTGATGCAGCATCCGGCGGCGGCGATGGCGGCGGCAACCGCGATCGGTCTCGGTGTCACCAGCCATATCGCCGGCTTCATGTTCGGAGCGATGCAGGGAATGGCCGGGACGGCGCAGAAAACCGGCGCCGTAGCGGACGAAAAACCCGCGGCGAAGCCCGTCGAACTGGTAGCAAGCACTGCCAAGGCCGCAGATACGGCGCCGGTGGCGGAGACTGCGAAGCCTGTAGAGGCTGAACCGGTCGCGGCTGTCCCGGTAAAGTCTACACCGGCAAGGTCTGCACCTGCGAAGACTGAGCCAGAAAAGACCGTGCCGGTGGTGACTGCCCCGGCAACGGCTGAAAAGCCGAAGCGACAGAAGGCTGCGGCCCGCGTTGTCGAAACGCAGGCCGACGACCTGAAGCGGATTTCGGGCATCGGTCCGAAGCTGGAGCAGGTGCTGCACGGCATGGGCGTCCGGCGTTACGCGGATGTCGCGTTGTGGAGCGATAAGGACGTGCAGCGTATCGACGCGCAGCTCGGCTTTTCCGGGCGCATCGCGCGTGACGGCTGGGTCGAACAGGCAAAGGCCCTGATGAAGGGTTGAGATTGAGTTTCGAACGGAGGCCGTTTTGGTTTCCGTTCAAGAGGCTGCTGCATATTTCCTTAAATCGGCATCGATTTAGGGAGAAATTATGCAGCAAATTTAAAGTGCTACAGCGACCTTTGCGCGTCATGAATGACGCGCGGCGCTGTAGAGTGCCTTTATAATATCTGTTCGCCGCTCTGGCTGGCGAATGAAGGACAGGATTGAGTGCGAAGATGGCAAAGCTGAAAGTCGACGGAAAAGAGATCGAGGTCCCGGATCATTTCACGCTGCTGCAGGCGTGCGAGGAAGCCGGCGCCGAGGTTCCGCGCTTCTGTTTCCATGAGCGGCTGTCGGTCGCCGGAAACTGCCGCATGTGTCTGATCGAGGTGAAGGGCGGGCCGCCGAAGCCGGCAGCCTCCTGCGCCATGGGCGTGCGCGATCTTCGTCCCGGCCCGAACGGCGAAGCGCCGGAAGTCTTCACGACCACGCCGATGGTCAAGAAGGCCCGCGAAGGCGTCATGGAATTCCTGCTGATCAATCATCCGCTGGATTGCCCGATCTGCGACCAGGGCGGCGAATGCGACCTGCAGGACCAGGCCATGGCCTTCGGCGTCGATTCGACCCGCTACAATGAGAACAAGCGCGCCGTCGAAGACAAATATATCGGCCCGCTGGTCAAGACCGTGATGAACCGCTGCATCCACTGCACGCGCTGCGTCCGCTTCACCACCGAAGTTGCCGGCATCGCGGAGCTCGGCCTGATCGGCCGTGGCGAGGATGCCGAAATCACCACCTATCTCGAACAGGCGATGACGTCGGAGCTTCAGGGCAACGTCGTCGATCTCTGCCCGGTCGGTGCGCTGACCTCCAAGCCCTACGCCTTCAACGCCCGTCCGTGGGAACTCGGCAAGACCGAATCGATCGACGTCATGGACGCCGTCGGCTCTGCGATCCGCGTCGATACGCGCGGCCGCGAAGTCATGCGCGTCATGCCGCGCGTCAACGAAGAGATCAACGAAGAGTGGATTTCCGACAAGACCCGTTTCATCTGGGATGGCCTGAAGACCCAGCGTCTCGACCGCCCCTACGTCAAGAAGGACGGTCGTCTGCAGCCCGCCACTTGGAACGAGGCTTTTGCCGCGATCAAGACCGCGGTTGCCAAGACCAGCGGCGACAAGATCGGTGCGATTGCCGGCGATCTCGCCTCGGTCGAGGAAATGTATGCGCTCAAGGAACTGATGTCCTCGCTCGGCTCGAAGAACATCGACTGCCGCCAGGATGGCGCAGCGCTCGATCCTTCATTCGGTCGGTCGAGCTATCTCTTCAACCCGACGATCCAGGGCATCGAAAGCGCCGATGCGCTGCTGATCATCGGCTCGAACCCGCGCTTCGAAGCCTCCGTTCTGAACGCCCGCATCCGCAAGCGTTTCCGGATGGCCAACTTCCCGATCGGCGTCATCGGCGAGCAGGCTGAACTGCGTTATTCCTACGAATACCTCGGCGCCGGCACGGACTCGCTGGCCGAATTGGTCGGCGGTAAGGGCAAGTTCCTGAGCGTTTTGAAGAAGGCGCAGCGTCCGATGATCATTGTCGGCCAAGGCGCGATCTCCGGTGGCAATGGTGCTTCGGTTCTGGCCGCGGCGGCAAAGCTCGCAGGCGCTGTCGGTGCAGTCACTGCCGATTGGAACGGTTTCGCTGTCCTGCACACGGCCGCCGCCCGCGTTGGTGGTCTCGATCTCGGCTTCGTGCCGGGTGAGGGGGGCAAGACGGCCGCCGAGATGTTGACCGCCACGGACGTCCTGTTCCTGCTTGGCGCCGACGAAATGGATTTCTCCGGCAAGACCGCGGGCTTCACAGTCTATATCGGTTCGCACGGCGACGAGGGTGCGCATGGTGCCGACGTCATCCTGCCGGGCGCGACCTACACGGAAAAATCCGGCACTTGGGTCAACACCGAAGGCCGCGTCCAGATGGGCAACCGCGCCGGGTTCGCGCCGGGCGAAGCGCGCGAGGACTGGGCGATCATTCGCGCCCTGTCGGACGTGCTTGGCAAGCGCCTGCCGTTTGATTCGCTTGGTGATTTGCGCGGCAAGCTCTATGCGGCGCACCCGCATTTCGCGGATGTCGACGTGATTGCGCCGGTTGGTAGCGGTGAAATTGCCGCACTTGCTCAAAAAGCCGGTGAGATGGCCAAATCGGCGTTTGCGTCTCCGGTCAAAGACTTCTATTTGACGAACCCGATAGCACGCGCGTCCGCCGTCATGGCCGAATGTTCGGCTTTGGCACGCAACAATTTCAAAGCTGCGGCGGAATGAGCGCGAGGGAATAAGACAAAATGGACGCTTTCATTTCGACCTATGTCTGGCCAACGGCCATCATGATCGGCCAGTCGCTGCTGCTGCTGGTCGCGCTCCTGATCTTCATCGCCTATATCCTGCTTGCGGACCGCAAGATCTGGGCGGCGGTGCAATTGCGCCGTGGACCGAATGTGGTGGGTCCCTGGGGCCTTTTCCAGTCCTTCGCCGATCTTTTGAAGTTCGTCTTCAAGGAGCCGGTCATTCCGGCCGGTTCGAACAAGATACTGTTCCTCTTGGCGCCACTGGTTTCGGTGACGCTGGCCCTGGCTGCATGGGCCGTTATCCCGCTCAATGCGAACTGGGTGATGGCCAATATCAACGTCGGCATCCTCTATGTTTTCGCCATTTCCTCGCTTGAGGTCTACGGCGTCATCATCGGCGGCTGGGCATCGAACTCGAAATATCCATTCCTCTCGGCGCTGCGCTCGGCGGCACAGATGGTTTCCTACGAAGTCTCGATCGGCTTTGTCATCGTCACCGTGCTGCTCTGCGCCGGCTCGCTGAACCTGACGGATATCGTTGATTCTCAGCGCGACGGCCTTGGCACGATGATCGGTCTACCCGGCTCGTTCCTCGACTGGTACTGGCTGCCGCTGTTCCCGATGTTCATCGTCTTCTTCATCTCGGCGCTGGCTGAAACCAACCGTCCGCCCTTCGACCTCGTCGAAGCGGAATCGGAACTGGTCGCCGGCTTCATGGTCGAATACGGCTCGACCCCGTACATGATGTTCATGCTCGGCGAATATGCCGCCATCTGCCTGATGTGCGCGCTGACGACGATCCTGTTTCTCGGTGGCTGGCTGCCTCCGGTCGACGTCTGGTTCCTCAATTGGGTTCCCGGCATCATCTGGTTCATCCTGAAAGCCTCGATGGTGTTCTTCATGTTCGCCATGGTGAAGGCCTTCGTGCCGCGCTACCGCTACGACCAGCTGATGCGTCTCGGCTGGAAGGTCTTCCTTCCGCTGTCGCTCGCCATGGTCTTCATTGTTGCAGTCGTGCTGAAACTGGTGGTGTGGGCCTGATGTCCGTTTCCCGTTTCGCAATATTCGCCGGCGCCTCCCAGGCCGGCCTGTTTGGAGGTTGATGATGGCAAGTCTGTCGCAAGCCGTCAGTTCGCTGTTCCTCAAGGAATTCGTCGGCGCGTTCTTTCTTTCGATGCGCTATTTCTTCGCGCCGAAGGCGACGCTGAACTATCCGTTCGAAAAAGGTCCGGTCAGCCCGCGTTTCCGTGGCGAGCACGCATTGCGTCGTTACCCCAACGGGGAAGAGCGTTGCATTGCCTGCAAGTTGTGCGAGGCGATCTGTCCTGCCCAGGCGATCACCATCGAAGCCGGCCCACGCCGCAACGATGGCACGCGCCGCACGGTGCGTTACGACATCGACATGGTGAAGTGCATCTATTGCGGTTTCTGCCAGGAAGCCTGTCCGGTAGACGCGATCGTCGAGGGCCCGAACTTCGAGTTCGCCACCGAGACGCGCGAAGAGCTGTACTATGACAAGGACCGGCTGCTCGCCAACGGCGACCGTTGGGAACGGGAAATTGCCCGCAACATCGCAATGGACTCGCCTTACCGCTGAGACTTTGCGTGGGGACTGCGCCTGCCGTTTGAGGCGGGCGTTACACTGATCTTGGGCGTGGCCGGCATCGCCGGTGCGCCAGTGGGAAGGATGGCCATTTGGCCATGCCTGCCCGGGGAAGACGAAAAAGGCACCGATCATGGGTCTGCAGGCTCTTTTTTTCTATCTTTTTTCATTCGTCGCTGTGGCGTCGGCGTTCATGGTGATTTCTGCGCGCAACCCGGTTTATTCCGTGCTGTTCCTGATCCTGACGTTCTTCAACGCGGCCGGTCTGTTTCTTCTGACCGGCGCCGAGTTCCTCGCGATGATCCTGCTGGTCGTCTATATCGGCGCGGTTGCGGTTCTCTTCCTCTTCGTCGTGATGATGCTCGACATCGACTTCACGGAACTGAGGGCAGGCGTTCTCGAATATGCGCCGGTCGGCGCCTTGATCGGGCTGGTGCTTGCCGCTGAACTGATCATCGTGGTCGGCGGCAGCTCGTTCTCCCCGGAAATCGCCAAGACGATCTCGATGCCGATCCCGGCCGTCACCGACCGTACCAACACGGCCGCGCTCGGCGACGTGCTCTACACGCACTATGTCTACTTCTTCCAGATCGCTGGCCTTGTTCTTCTGGTCGCGATGATCGGCGCCATCGTGCTGACATTGCGTCACCGCGAGAACATCAAGCGCCAGGATATTCCCACACAGGTTGCCCGCACGCCGAAGACCGCTGTCGAAGTGGTCAAGGTGAAGTCGGGGCAGGGCCTTTAAGACGGACGCGAGGTCAAGGAACAAACATCATGGAAATCGGTATTTCCCACTATCTGACCGTCAGCGCCATCCTGTTCACGCTGGGTGTCTTCGGCATCTTCCTCAACCGGAAGAACGTCATCATCATCCTGATGTCGGTGGAACTCATCCTGCTTGCGGTGAACATCAACATGGTCGCCTTCTCGTCGTTCCTGAACGACATCACCGGCCAGGTGTTCGCCTTGTTCATTCTGACCGTCGCGGCCGCGGAAGCCGCCATCGGTCTTGCAATTCTCGTCGTCTTCTATCGCAACCGCGGCTCCATCGCCGTGGAAGACGTCAACATGATGAAGGGCTGAGCGGCCAATGAATACGATTATTCAAGCTATCGTCTTCCTGCCGCTGATCGGCTTCCTGATCGCGGGCCTGTTCGGCACCTCGATCGGCGCCAAGGCTTCGGAATACGTCACCTGCGGCTTCATGATCATCGTCGCCGTGCTGTCGTGGATCGTCTTCTTCAACGTCGCGATCGGCGAGACGGAGATGATCAAGGTCTCCGTCATGCGCTGGATCCAGTCCGGCAGCTTCGACGCCGAATGGGCCTTCCGCGTCGACACGCTGACGGCCGTCATGTTCGTCGTCGTCAACACGGTGTCGTGCCTGGTTCATATCTACTCGATCGGCTACATGCACCACGATCCGAACCGGCCGCGCTTCTTTGCCTATCTGTCGCTGTTCACCTTCGCCATGCTGATGCTGATCACGTCTGACAACTTGCTGCAGATGTTCTTCGGCTGGGAGGGCGTCGGTCTCGCGTCCTATCTGCTGATCGGCTTCTGGTACAAGAAGCCGTCGGCGAACGCTGCCGCCATCAAGGCCTTCGTCGTCAACCGCGTCGGCGACTTCGGTTTTGCGCTCGGCATCTTCGGTGTCTTCGTGCTGTTCGGATCGATCAATCTCGAAACGATCTTTGCGGCTGCTGCCAGCTATCTGCCGGCCGAGGGCGCCCATGGGGGCGGCGAAGCCGTCATCAACCTGTTCGGCATGCATCTCGACAAGGCTCATGCTGTCACCGCCATCTGCCTGCTGCTGTTCATGGGCGCTATGGGCAAGTCGGCGCAGTTCCTGCTGCACACCTGGCTGCCGGACGCCATGGAAGGCCCGACACCCGTGTCGGCGCTCATCCATGCCGCAACCATGGTCACCGCCGGCGTCTTCCTCGTCGCCCGCATGTCACCGCTGTTCGAACTGACCGAGGACGCCCGCACCGTCGTCGTGCTGATCGGCGCGATCACCGCTTTCTTTGCGGCGACCGTCGGTCTCGTTCAGAACGACATCAAGCGCGTCATCGCCTATTCGACTTGCTCGCAGCTCGGCTATATGTTCGTGGCGCTCGGCGTCGGCGCCTATGGCGCGGCGATCTTCCACCTGTTCACGCACGCCTTCTTCAAGGCACTCCTGTTCCTCGGCGCCGGCTCGGTCATCCATGCCGTCGATGGCGAACAGGACATGCGGTTCATGGGCGGTCTGCGCAAGCATATCCCCTGGACCTACGGGCTGATGTTCGTCGGCACGATTGCGCTGACCGGCGTCGGCGTTCCGGGCACGATCATCGGCACCGCGGGCTTCTTCTCGAAGGATGCGATCATCGAATCGACCTTCGCCTCGCACAACGTACTTTCCGGTTTGGCTTTCACGCTTCTCGTCGTTGCTGCGCTGTTCACCAGCTTCTATTCCTGGCGCCTGACGTTCATGACCTTCCACGGCGAGCCGCGCGCGTCCCACGAGGTCATGCATCATGTGCATGAATCGCCGAAGGTGATGTTGGTGCCGCTTATCATTCTTGCGATCGGCGCGCTGCTCGCAGGCGTTCTGGCCCACGAATACTTCTTCGGTCATGACTATGCCCACTTCTGGCAGGGCGCCCTGTTCACGCTGCCGGAAAACGAACTGCTCGAGGAATACCATCACGTTCCGCTGTGGGTGAAATGGAGCCCCTTCTGCGCTATGGCGCTTGGCCTGATCACCGCCTGGTACATGTACATCCGTTCGCCTGAAACGCCGAAATACCTGGCCGATCAGCATCGCGTTCTTTACCAGTTCCTGCTCAACAAGTGGTATTTCGACGAAATTTACGACTTCCTGTTCGTCCGTCCGGCCAAGCGCCTCGGCACGTTCCTCTGGAAGGAAGGTGACGGTCGCGTCATCGACGGCTACGGCCCGAACGGCATTGCCGCGCGCGTCATGGACGTCACCGATCGCGTCGTGCGCCTGCAGACCGGTTACCTCTATCACTATGCCTTCGTGATGCTCATCGGCATTGCGGCGCTCGTTACCTGGATGATGCTCGGGAGCTCCTTCTGATGACCGATTGGCCCATTCTTTCCGCGGTCACCTTCCTGCCGCTGGCCGGCGTTGTTCTGCTGCTCCTCACACGGGAGGACAGCGCCTCCGGCCGCCGTAATATCCTGAACATCTCGCTCCTGACGACGATCGTCACCTTCGTCCTGTCGCTGTGGATCTGGTGGAGCTTTGATAACTCCAATCCGGGCTTCCAGATGGTCGAGAAGCATGCATGGCTCGGCACCGGCATTTCCTACCATCTCGGGATTGACGGCATTTCCGTGCTCTTCGTCGTGCTGTCGGCATTCCTCATGCCCTTCTGCATCCTGGCAAGCTGGGTCACGATCGAAAAGCGCCTGAAGGCGTACATGATCGCCTTCCTGCTTCTGGAAGTGTTCATGGTCGGCGTCTTCGTGTCGCTCGATATCGTGCTGTTCTACGTGTTCTTCGAAGCCGGCCTCATCCCGATGTTCATCATCATCGGTGTCTGGGGCGGTAAGGACCGCGTCTACGCGTCCTACAAGTTCTTCCTCTATACGCTGCTCGGCTCGGTCCTCATGTTGCTCGCGATCATGGCGATGTACTGGCAAGCCGGTACGACGGATATTGTCGAACTGCTTGCCTACAACTTCCCGCGCCAGATGCAGACGTGGCTATGGCTCGCCTTCTTCGCCTCCTTTGCGGTGAAGATGCCGATGTGGCCGGTCCATACCTGGCTTCCCGATGCGCACGTCCAGGCGCCGACGGCGGGTTCGGTCATCCTGGCCGGTATCCTGCTGAAGCTTGGCGGTTACGGCTTCCTGCGCTTCTCGCTGCCGATGTTCCCGCTGGCGTCGGAATATTTCGCGCCCTTCGTTTTCTCGCTGTCGGTCATCGCCATCATCTACACCTCGCTGGTGGCAATGATGCAGACCGATATCAAGAAGCTGATCGCCTATTCGTCCGTTGCCCACATGGGCTATGTGACGATGGGGATCTTTGCGGCCAATACCCAAGGGGTGCAGGGCGCGATCTTCCAGATGCTGTCGCACGGCATCGTCTCCGGCGCGCTCTTCCTTTGCGTCGGCGTCGTCTATGACCGGACCCACACGCGCGAAATCAGCGCCTATGGCGGTCTCGTCAACAACATGCCGAAATATGCAGTCGCCTTCATGGTCTTCACCATGGCCAATGTCGGTCTTCCCGGTACCTCGGGCTTCGTCGGTGAAATCACCACGCTGCTCGGTGCCTTCCGGGTCAACACCTGGGTTGCCTTCTTCGCGACGACGGGCGTCATTCTCTCCGCCTGCTACGCGCTCTGGCTCTATCGCCGGGTCATCTTCGGTGCCTTGGAGAAGGACAGCCTGAAATCTCTGCTCGACCTCTCCGGCCGGGAAAAGGCGCTTCTCTATCCGCTGGTCGTGCTGACCATCTTCTTCGGCGTCTATCCGGCTCCGGTGTTCGATATAACGGCAGCCTCGGTGGATGTACTGGTAAACAACTACACTGCGGCCGTGCAGGCAGCGCAAGACGTTGCGCTTTCGGCGAAATGACGACAGGACGGGATTGAAATGACTGCTGAAACATTCCTCGCTAGCCTGCACCTGTCGACACCGGAGTTGATCCTTGCTGTCGGCGCCATGGTCCTGTTGATGATCGGTGTCTTCTCGGGAGAGAAGTCGTCCGGTCTGGTCACCGGCCTTGCCGTCGGGCTGCTCGCCGTATCCGGCGCCTGGCTGATCTGGCAGACCGGTGATGGTCAGGCCTACGGCGGCGTGTTCCTGTCCGACCCATTTGCCAAGTTCATGAAGGTGCTGACGCTGGCGGGCTCGATCGTCACGCTGATCATGTCGGCGGGCGAAGCGCGTTCGGCCGGTATCGACCGCTTCGAATTTCCGGTGCTGGTGGTGCTGGCAACGCTCGGCATGCTGCTGATGATTTCGGCCAACGATCTCATCTCGGTCTATCTGGCGCTCGAGCTGCAGTCGCTGTCGCTCTATGTCGTAGCGGCGATGCATCGCGACAATCTCCGTTCGACGGAAGCCGGTCTTAAATATTTCGTTCTTGGCGCCTTGTCGTCCGGCATGCTGCTCTACGGCATGTCGCTGGTTTACGGCTTCACCGGCCATACCGGCTTCGAGGCCATCGCGTCGGCTCTGTCGGCGGAAGGCCGTTCGCTCGGCCTGGTCTTTGGCCTCGTCTTCATCCTTGCCGGCGCTGCCTTCAAGATTTCGGCGGTCCCGTTCCACATGTGGACGCCGGACGTCTACGAAGGCGCTCCGACACCGGTGACGGCATTCTTTGCCGCCGCGCCGAAGATTGCGGCAATGGCGATGCTGATCCGTCTGGTGATCATGCCGTTCGAGCCGATCGTGGCCGACTGGCGCCAGATCATCGTCTTCATTTCGATCGCGTCGATGCTGCTCGGCTCCTTCGCAGCCATCGGCCAGAAAAACATCAAGCGACTGATGGCCTATTCCTCGATCGGTCACATGGGCTATGCGCTCGTCGGCCTTGCCAGCGGCTCGATGGCCGGTGTGCGCGGCGTGCTGATCTACATGCTGGTCTATATGGTCATGACGCTCGGCACCTTTGCCTGCATCATGGCGATGAAGCGCAAGGACGGCAATCACGTCGAAGCAGTCGATGATCTCGCCGGCCTGTCACAGACCAACCCCTTGATGGCGACCGTGCTGACGGTGATGATGTTCTCGCTGGCCGGCATTCCGCCGCTGGCGGGCTTCTTCGCCAAGTATTTCGTGTTCATGGCAGCGATCGAGGCGCATCTTTACGCGCTGGCAGTCATCGGCGTTCTCGCCTCTGTCGTCGGCGCCTACTACTATCTGCGCGTCATCAAGCTGATGTGGTTCGATGATGCCAAGGACGAGTTTGCCCGCCCCTCCGGTGTGCTGCGGCTGGTCTATGGCCTCTCCGGTCTGTTCGTGGCCGCCTACGTGCTGATCGGCGGGCCTGTCGGGACTGCGGCCGAAGTTGCCGCGCGGACTTTCTTTTGATCAGCGAGCACCGGATCGGCAGGTTTTCGCTCGATGAATTCCGGCACACCGCCCTTGGCGATGTCGGATCGACGAACACCGAATGCCTGATCCGGGCTCGCGCCGGTGATCCGGGACTGCACTGGATCACCGCGATACGGCAGATCGAGGGACGGGGAAGGCGTGGCCGCTCCTGGGCATCGGAGCCGGGCAATCTCTACGCCTCGCTGCTGTTGATCGATCCGGCGCCGATGGGGAAATTGCATTCGTTGCCGCTGGCTGTTGCCGTTGCCGTGCATCGCGCGATCCAGGCGGTCATGCCGCCCGGTGCCAATCCGGTTTCGATTAAGTGGCCGAACGACATTCTGATTGCTGGTAAAAAGTGCTGCGGTATCTTGCTCGAAGGCGAGGGGTTGGCCGACGGCAGGCATGCGCTGGTGATCGGCTGTGGCATCAATGTCGCGCTGGCGCCAGACCACGGTCTCTATCCCGTGACCAGTTTGCGGGCGGAAGGTGCCGCCGTTTCGCCCGACGAATTGTTTGCCCATCTGTTTGCCAGCATGGGCGAGGTATTGAATGTCTGGAACCGCGGCGAAGGCGTCGCCGAGATTATTGCACAATGGCGGTCTGCCGCCGGTGGAATAGGACAGAAGATCACGGTCAACCTTCCGGACCGCTCGCTTTCCGGACGTTTCGAAGGCATAGATGAAGACGGCCGGCTGATGCTCGACATGGGCGATGGCACGGTCCACCGCATCGCCGCTGGCGATGTATTTTTTGGATGAAACAAGGCGCAATCAGTAAATGAGCAAACAAGACGAACTCGTCTTCCTGCCGCTTGGCGGAGTTGGGGAAATCGGCATGAACCTGGCCCTCTACGGCTACGGCACGCCGTCCAGCCGCCAGTGGATCATGGTCGATTGCGGCGTGACCTTTCCGGGACTGGACCTGCCGGGCGTCGATCTGGTTTTGCCCGACATCCGCTTTCTGGCGGAGGAGCGCAAGAACCTGAAGGGCATCATCATCACGCATGCCCATGAAGACCACTATGGCGCGCTCGCCGATCTCTGGCCCGGCCTCAACGTGCCGGTCTACGCGTCGCCCTTCACGGATGGCATGCTCGACGCCAAGCGCAATTTCGAACGGTCGCGCGCCGATGTGCCGATCACCATCTTCAAGCAGGGTGACCGGATCAATGTCGGTCCGTTCGAGATCGAAGCGGTCGGCGTCAACCACTCGATCCCCGAGCCTATGTCGCTGGTCATCCGCACGCCGCTCGGCAATATCGTTCACACCGGTGACTGGAAGATTGATCATGCGCCTTCACTCGGCCCGCTGACGGACGAGGCGCGGTTCCGCGCGATCGGTGATGAAGGCGTGCTGGCGCTGATGTGCGACAGCACCAATGCGATGCGCGATGGCGTCTCGCCCCAGGAAGAGGAGGTTTCGGCGAGCCTCACCAAGATCATCGAGAACGCCACGGGCCGCGTCGCGATCACCACCTTTTCGTCCAATGTCGGCCGTATCCGTTCGATCGCCAAGGCATCGGCTGCTGCCGGCCGCGAAGTCCTCTTGCTCGGCAGTTCGATGAAGCGTGTCTGCGACGTCGCCCGCGATGTCGGGTTGATGGAGGGGCTGAACCCGTTCATCGCCGAGGACGAGTTCGGCTATATCCCGCGCGACAAGGTCGTGGTCATCCTGACAGGCAGCCAGGGAGAGTCCCGTGCAGCCCTTGCAAAGATCTCCCGCGACGAAATGCGCAACGTCGCCTTTACGGCCGGCGATACGGTGGTGTTTTCCTCGCGCGCCATTCCCGGCAACGAAAAGGCGATCAACGACATCAAGAACGGCCTTGTCGAGCAGGGTATCCATATCGTCACCGATACGGAAGCGCTGGTTCATGTCTCCGGCCATCCTCGCCGCCATGAGCTGCAGCAGATGTACGAATGGACGCGGCCGCAGATCCTCGTTCCGGTTCACGGCGAGGCGGCGCATCTGACGGCGCAGGCCGAGCTCGGGCTTCAGGCCGGCATCAAGACCGTTCCGCGCGTGCGCAATGGCGACATCCTGCGGCTGGCGCCGGGACCGGCAACGGTCATCGGCACGGCACCGCATGGCCGCATTTACAAGGATGGTGGTCTGATCGGCGATTTCGAGGAGATGGGGATCGGCGAACGCCGCAAGCTCTCCTTTGCCGGGCACGTCTCTGTCAATGTCGTGCTCGACGAGCGCTATGATTTCAACGCCGATCCGGACGTCGTCGCCATCGGCCTGCCCGAGTTCGATGACGAGGGCGAGGACATGAACGACACGCTTTATGATGCCGTTCTCGGCGCTGTCGAAAGCATCCCGCGCGGCAAGCGCAAGGACCTTGCCATGGTGCAGGAAGCGGTGCGGCGGGCTGTTCGCGGCACGGCCAACGAGGTCTGGGGCAAGAAGCCGGTCGTCACCGTCTTCATCAACAAGCTCTGACGGCGGAGCCGATTGGGCGAAAGGCTAAAACGATGCTCGGACGTGTCAACCATATCGCTCTGGCCGTGCCCGATCTTGCCGAAGCGGCGGAGAAGTATCGGTCGGTGCTCGGCGCTTCGGTCACCGAGGCGGACGCTTTGCCAGAGCATGGCGTCACCGTGGTGTTCGTTACGCTTGATAACACCAAGGTGGAACTGCTGGAGCCGCTCGGCGAAGGCTCGCCGATTGCTGCCTTCCTTGCCAAGAACCCCGCCGGCGGCATGCACCATATCTGCTACGAGGTCGATGACATCGTCGCGGCACGCGACAGCCTTGTTGCCGCCGGCGGCCGGGTTCTTGGCGACGGCCAGCCGAAGATCGGGGCGCACGGAAAGCCGGTTCTCTTCCTTCACCCGAAGGATTTTTTCGGCACGCTGATCGAGCTGGAGCAGGTGTGACAGAAAGGCGCGAGCCGGATATTTGTCGCGCCGGTCGGAAAGCGCTATAACGGCGCCCGATGCACACTGCGCAAGGGAGCGATCCTTCCGCACCGAGAGACCACCATGCCGATCTTTTCCATCTTCGCGATCTATTTCATCATCTGGTGGCTGACGCTGTTCATCGTCCTGCCGATCGGCTTGCGGACGCAGGCGGAAGAGAATGAGGTCGTGAAGGGCAGCGTGGAAAGTGCACCGGCGCGCTTCAGGCCGCTTCGGGTCTTCCTGATGACCTCTGTACTCGCGGCCGCTATTCACTTCGCCTGGTATATTCTCTCCGTCCGTCTCGGCTACGGCCTTGATGCAATCCCGCAATTCGCGCCGAAGTTCTATTGACGTCAGATCGTGCGCGTGTCGTTCACGCGACATTTGCTGGTGCGATAGCGACGGCTTACCGAGAGTCGGGTAATAATATTTGATGCGTGCGTCACAAAAGTGTCACGACTCAGCTGAGGCATTCCTCTTTTTCGAGAGTCATCCGGGGAAAAGTCAAAAAAAAACAAGGCTAAAAGCCTTGTTCTTTAAAGTATCGCGTGATCCTTATCCGTTGCCGGTGGCTGCGTGTTACCGCGCCTAAGATCTTATCCTCCCAAGACTTGACCGCGAAATCGACAAGAATTTAATCTCCCTGCCTCTTTTGTGAGCCAAAACTAGCTCAAACATTATGCGTTGTCATCTGATTTTTTTGCATTTTTGCTACACTCAGGTAAAATTTTCCCCATTGACAAGGCCAATCAAAATATTGTTACTACCGTGCTTTTTTGCCGCACTGCCGGCCATCTTTCCGAGTCCGAAATAGCTGTTCCGCACGTCGCCATGCTATCGCAGATGACGGGTTTTCTTCCTGCTGCGAAGCGTCTATGAACGCTTGAGCGCGGCGCGTCCTCCTCATGGAATCAGCAGACGGGATCGTCGCGACAGACAGTCAAACGGCAGTGCCCGGTTTGCGCGCGTGACGCGCGCTTAGGGGCTGCAAGCTCAACCTTATTTCGCCCGAATCCAACGATAGTGCGAAGTGCCTCAAGTTCCGGAACCTGTTCATGCGCCTGTCCCGCTTTTTCATGCCCATTCTGAAGGAAAACCCGAAGGAAGCGGAGATCGTCTCGCACCGGCTGATGCTGCGTGCCGGCATGGTTCGGCAGCAGTCGGCCGGCATCTATACCTGGCTGCCGCTCGGCAAGCGGGTGCTGGACAAGGTCAACGCTATCATCCGTGAAGAACAGAACCGCGCCGGCGCCGTCGAGCTTCTGATGCCGACGCTGCAATCGGCCGAACTCTGGCAGGAAAGCGGCCGCTACGATGCGTATGGCAAGGAAATGCTGCGCATCAAGGACCGGCAGGACCGGCCGATGCTCTACGGTCCGACCAACGAGGAGATGATCACGGATGTGTTCCGCTCCTATGTGAAGTCCTACAAGGACCTGCCGCTCAACCTCTATCATATCCAGCTGAAGTTCCGCGACGAGATCCGTCCGCGCTTCGGCACCATGCGCTCGCGCGAATTCCTGATGAAGGATGCCTATTCCTTCGATCTCAACCGCGAAGGCGCGGTGGACAGCTATAACCGCATGTTTGCCGCCTATCTGCGCACCTTCTCGCGCATGGGTCTGCGCGCCATTCCGATGCGTGCCGACACCGGTCCCATCGGCGGTGACCTCAGCCACGAATTCATCATCCTTGCCGATACCGGTGAATCTGAGGTGTTCTGCCACAAGGACTTCCTCGACTTCGACATTCCGGCCGAAGACACGAATTTCTGGGATGCGGCTGCCATGAAGGCGATCTTCGACAAGTGGACGTCGCTCTATGCCGCCACCTCGGAAATGCACGACGAGGCCGCCTTCAACGCGGTCGACGATGCTTCGAAGGTGTCCGCACGCGGCATCGAAGTCGGCCACATCTTCTATTTCGGCACGAAATATTCCGAGGCCATGGGCGCCAAGGTGCAGGGGCCGGATGGCAAGGAACATACCGTGCATATGGGCTCCTACGGCATCGGCCCGACCAGGCTCGTGCCGGCGATCATCGAAGCCTCGCATGACGAGAACGGCATCATCTGGCCGGCGTCGATCGCGCCCTTCGATGCGGTCGTGATCAACATGAAATCCGGCGATACGGCCTGCGATACCGCCTGCGAAACCATCTATGGCGCGCTCAACAATGCGGGCCTCGATCCGCTCTATGACGACAAGGACGACCGCGCCGGCACCAAGTTCGCCACCGCCGATCTGATCGGCGTGCCGGTGCAGGTCATTGCCGGTCCGCGTTCCGTCGCAACCGGCGAGGTCGAGCTCAAGGACCGCAAGACGGGTGCCCGCGAGACGCTGACCATCGAAGCTGCCATCAACAAGCTGACCGCTTCGAAATAAGGAGCCAGGATGAGCGCCACCACGCTAGAGCAGGACAAGGCACCGGCTGCGGTTCAGCCGCCGTCGAGCCGTCCCTTTTCGACGTTCGAGCGCATGGTGGCCTGGCGCTATCTGCGCTCGCGGCGCAAGGAAGCGTTCATCTCGGTGATCGCCGGCTTTTCCTTCATCGGCATCATGCTTGGCGTCGCGACGCTGATCATCGTCATGGCTGTCATGAACGGTTTCCGCACCGAACTGATCTCGCGCATTCTCGGCATCAACGGCCACATGATCGTCCAGCCGCTCGACGGACCGCTCAACAACTACGCTGATCTGGCAACGAAATTTTCCGGCGTTACCGGCGTGACCATGGCGATCCCGATGATCGAGGGACAGACGCTCGCGTCGGGGCCGGGCGGGGCTGGCACCGGGGCCCTTGTTCGCGGCGTGCGCGCCGATGATCTGGCCAAGATGAAATCCATCTCCGACCATATCCAGTCCGGCGACCTCGTCGGTTTTGCCGCTGGAACGGGCGTGGCAATCGGCGCGCGCATGGCCGAACAGCTTGGCATCACCGCCGGAGGCACCATCACGCTGGTGGCGCCCGAAGGCGACGTCACGCCGATGGGCGTCAACCCGCGCGTAAAGTCCTATACGGTGTCGGCGATCTTCGAGATCGGCATGTCGGAATATGACGCCTCGATCATCTTCATGCCGCTCGAGGAAGCCCAGCTCTATTTCAATGCCGAGGGTATCGCGCAGTCGATCGAGCTGTTCGTCACCAATCCGGACCTGGTCGATCAGCTTCGCCAACCGATCGAGGATGCGGCGGGCCGTCAGGTGATGATCACCGACTGGCGCGACCGCAACAAGACGTTCTTCTCCGCCCTTCAGGTCGAGCGCAACGTCATGTTCATGATTCTGACGCTGATCGTGCTGGTCGCAGCGCTTAACATCGTCTCGGGCCTGATCATGCTGGTCAAGGACAAGGGCAGCGACATCGCCATCCTGCGCACCATGGGCGCGTCCTCCGGGGCGATCATGCGCATCTTCTTCATGACCGGGGCTGCCATCGGTATCGTCGGCACCTTTGCCGGCGTGTTGCTCGGGGTTATCGTCTGTCTCAACGTCGAGTCTATCCGCCAGTTCTTTTCGTGGATCTCGGGTACGACGCTGTTCAATCCCGAACTCTATTTCCTCAGCCAGCTTCCGGCCGATATGAACCTGGGCGAAACCACGTCGGTGGTCGTCATGGCCATCGGCCTGTCCTTCCTCGCCACGATCTTTCCGGCCTGGCGCGCCTCGCGCCTCGATCCGGTTCAGGCTCTGCGCTACGAATAGATAAGGATTACAGACACGATGAATGCGCGCGTGGCATTGCAGCTTTCCGGCGTCGAACGTCATTACACCCAGGGCGAGGGCGTCCTGTCGATCCTCAAGGGCGCGGATTTTTCGCTGCACGGTGGTCAGACAGTCGCGCTCGTAGCGCCGTCGGGCACCGGCAAGTCGACGCTCCTGCATCTGGCGGGACTTTTGGAGCGGCCGGACGCGGGCGAAGTCCGGATCAACGGCCAGTCCTGTGGCGCGCTTGGCGACGAGCAGCGCACGGCGATCCGCCGCAACGATATCGGCTTCGTCTACCAGTTCCACCACCTGTTGCCGGAATTCACGGCGATCGAAAACATCATGATGCCGCAGTTGATCGCAGGGCTTGCAAAGGCGGAAGCGCGCGAACGGGCGGCTGCACTGCTCGATTACATGCGCATCGGCCACCGCGCCGAGCATCGCCCGTCGGAACTGTCGGGCGGCGAACAGCAGCGGGTCGCGATCGCGCGTGCCGTGGCCAACGCGCCGCTGGTGCTCCTGGCAGACGAGCCGACGGGCAATCTTGATCCGGAAACTGCCGGCTATGTGTTCGAGGCGCTTGAGGCACTGGTGCGCCAGTCAGGGCTGGCGGCCATGATCGCCACGCACAATTACGAACTGGCCTCGCGCATGGATCGCCGCGTCACCATCGAGGACGGCAAGGTCGTCGAGCTGTAACTGGACCGGCCCGCCGGTCATGGGCGGATGAGGCCGCCGCGATAGTCCAGTTCGTAGGATTCTCGCCCGCCAACGACGATGACCTCTCGCCCGCGAAAGCGCTGGGTGTCGCCCTCGCTTTCATCGATGTAGAGTCCATGTTCGTGGGCATATCGCATGCCACCGAGAAACCGGGCGTGCTGCGCATACATCGTTGCCAGGGCTGCCTTGATGACTACTCCGGCGCGATTGCCATCGATCAGGTCCGGAAGGATGATCCGACCGAAATAGGTCATGGCCCAGACCGGCGTCCCCGCATCCCAGACGACTTCCTGCCCGGAAAAATCCGTTCCGCCGAAATAGCTGTCGAGATAGGACCATCCGCCGCGCGCATATCCGATGTCATGCGAGGCTTGCCGGCAAGAGGGCAGTGCAGTGCCACCGCCGACATAAGTCTTCGCCTTGGCCTCAAGGATGAAGGCCGTGAGTTCATCGATATCGCACATGCCATCTTTCTCCGCGGTTGAAGTCGAAGAATGACGCGATGTGCTGATTCTTGTAAGGAACAAAAAGAGAACAATCTTGTTATTGTTCCTGGCAGACTTTCTGACCGGTTTCGTCGTTCCAGTCCTTGAGGAAAATCATCTTTCCGGCAACCGCGACCGGATTGCCGTTAAGTTTGCCCTTGCCGGTCAGCACATTGAAATCGCATTTCGAGGTGTTGTCGAGATCGAGCGTGTCGTAGGACGAGTAGGTGTATCCCGCGACCACGAAATCGAAGTTGCGATAGGCGACGGTCAGCTTCTGTTCCCAGCGGTCGCGTCCGATGGAGTCGTTGTGCGACGTGATCAGGATCGAACCGTTCGGCAAGGCAGCGATAAAGGGGGCTCGACCGGCCATGGTCCAGTCTCCCCAGACCTTGTTCGGCGCCACGGTTTTCAATTTCAGCTGCGCTGAATCCCCGTCTTCGAGATAAATATAGACCGCATGGTCCTCGTCGCTGCCCTCAGGCGCCGAAACCAGCATCGCCAGGTCCAGGCTGCCGTCCTTGTCCCAGTCGCCGGTGGCGGCGGATACGATGCGTTGCGGATCGATCGCTTCGGCCGCCAGCGCCGTCGTTGCGCAAAGGCCAATAAACGCCGTCATGACGGCCAGTGACATCCTCATTTCTTCGCCCCTCGATTGTCATCGACGTGAGACTATTCGGCTCGCCCGCAGGCGTCCATACACCATTTCTCCTGGCGGATGGCCTTGTTGAAGATTGTTTAACCATGCCCCAAGCCGGAAAGCGGGAGATTGGGAGTTGCTGCTTGACGAGTGAACATAAATGGAACAATATAAGAACATAACGGAAAAGGGAGCCTTGCAATGACTGACTTTATTCGTGACCTCGCCGCCTTCACCTCAATCGCCATGTTCGTCGCCAGCCTCTCGATCATCGCTCTGGGCATGTAGCCATCCAAGTTTTTCGGGTTGCAATCCCACCGGGCGCGTCGCGTAGAATGCCCGGCTGTGGACAATCCCGTGAGTGCGTGAAAAACGCGCGGTGCGGCGGATGAAAACTGGACATCCCCGGACGGAAACGGGATATCCTGGTGCCCTTACGGGAATCGGGGTGTGTTATGGCAGATGCGGCAAACGACGGGCGACAGGATAGCGGCGGCGCTGGCGATGCATCCGTACAGTTCGTTCATCTGCGGGTGCACTCTGCCTTCTCGCTGCTCGAAGGCGCCTTGCCGATCAAGAAGATCATCGGCAAGGCCGTGGCCGACGGTCAGCCGGCGATCGGCATCGCCGATACCAACAATCTCTTTGCCGCGCTCGAGTTCTCGCAGAAATGCATGGATGACGGCCTGCAGCCGTTGATCGGCTGCCAGTTGTCGATCGACATGGAAGATGAAGCCGAGGGCGAGAAGCGCGGGCACGCACAGCACCTGGCAAAGCTTCCGGCCATCGTCCTGATCGCCGCAACGGACGCCGGCTATGTCCGTCTCGTCGATATTGTCAGCCGCGCCTACCTGGGAGGCGAGGGCAACCAGTCGGTGCGCATCGCGCTGTCCTGGCTGAGGGAGGGCGGAACAGAGGGGCTGATTGCGCTTACAGGGGCGGCTGGCGGCCCGGTCGACATGGCCTTGAAGTCCGGTCATCTGGCCCTTGCAGAGACGCGCCTGACGTCGCTGGCTTCGCTGTTCGGCGACCGGCTCTATGTCGAGCTGCAGCGTCACGGCAAATACGATCGCCGCCATGAAAACAGGCTCGTCGATCTTGCATACAAGCTCGAATTGCCGCTGGTGGCGACCAATGAGCCTTTCTTCCCGTCGCCGGCGGAATTCGAGGCGCATGACGCGCTGATGGCCGTGGCGCACAATGCCATGGTCTCCGACGACAGCCGTTTCCGCCTGACACCGGACCACTACCTGAAAAGCCGCAAGGATATGGCTGCGCTGTTTGCCGATCTGCCGGAGGCGCTGGACAATACGATCGAGATCGCCCGGCGTTGCTCCTTCGTTTTGAAGACGCGCGGGCCGATCCTGCCGCGCTTCACCGGTGCTTCCGGCGACCCCGGCGAGGCGGAGCGTGCCGAAGCGCTCGAGTTGCGCCGGCAGGCTGTGGAAGGCCTGGACGACCGGCTTGAGAAGCTCGGGCTTTCGCCCGGCTATACGGAAACCGACTATCGCGAGCGGCTGGATTTCGAGCTCAGCGTCATCGAGAAGATGAAATTTCCGGGCTACTTCCTGATCGTTGCCGATTTCATCAAATGGGCGAAACTTCAGGATATTCCCGTCGGTCCGGGCCGCGGCTCGGGTGCGGGATCGCTGGTCGCCTATGCGCTGACCATTACCGACGTCGATCCATTGCGATTCTCCTTGCTATTCGAGCGCTTCCTCAATCCGGACCGCGTCTCGATGCCCGACTTCGACATCGACTTCTGCCAGGACCGGCGCGAAGAAGTGATCCGCTACGTGCAGCGCAAGTATGGCCGCGAACAGGTGGCGCAGATTATCACCTTCGGATCGCTGCAGGCGCGCGCCGCTTTGCGCGACGTCGGCCGCGTGCTTGAAATGCCCTATGGCCAGGTCGACAAGATCTGCAAGCTGGTGCCGAACAATCCGGCCAATCCGACGCCGCTGTCGAAGGCGATCGAGGAGGAGCCGCGCTTCCAGGAAGAGGTCGACAAGGAGCCGGTGATCGGCCGGTTGCTTGATATCGCCCAGAAAATCGAGGGGCTCTACCGCCACGCCTCGACCCACGCTGCCGGCATCGTCATCGGCGATCGGCCGCTGTCGCAACTGGTGCCGATGTACCGCGATCCGCGCTCCGACATGCCGGTCACGCAGTTCAACATGAAATGGGTCGAGCAGGCCGGTCTCGTCAAGTTCGACTTCCTCGGCCTGAAGACGCTGACCGTGCTGAAGGTCGCCGTCGATTTCATCAAGAAGCGCAACATCGAGGTCAAGCTCGAAGCGCTGCCGCTTGATGACCAGAAAACCTACGAAATGCTGTCCAAGGGCGACACCGTCGGCGTGTTCCAGGTGGAAAGTGCCGGCATGCGCAAGGCGCTGATCGGCATGCGGCCGGACTGCATCGAGGACATCATCGCGCTGGTGGCGCTCTATCGCCCGGGTCCGATGGAGAACATTCCGGTCTACAACGCCCGCAAGCATGGCGAGGAGGAGATCGAATCGATCCATCCGAAGATCGACTACCTGTTGAAGGAAACCCAGGGCGTTATCGTCTACCAGGAACAGGTGATGCAGATTGCCCAGGTTCTGTCGGGCTATTCGCTCGGCGAAGCCGACCTTCTGCGCCGCGCCATGGGCAAGAAGATCAAGGAGGAAATGGACAAGCAGCGCGCCCGTTTCGTCACCGGCGCCGTCGACAATGGTGTGTCGAAGCCGCAGTCCGACCTGATCTTCGATCTCTTGGCGAAGTTCGCCAACTACGGCTTCAACAAGTCGCACGCCGCGGCCTACGCCATCGTCTCCTACCAGACGGCCTATCTCAAGGCGCATTACCCGGTCGAGTTCCTCGCCGCGTCGATGACCCTCGACATGTCGAACACCGACAAGATCAACGATTTCCGCCAGGACGCGATGCGGCTCGGCATCGAGGTCATCCCGCCGTCGGTGCAGACGTCGTTCCGCCGCTTCGAGACGGGTGACAACCGCATCTACTACTCGCTGGCCGCCATCAAGGGCGTCGGCGAGGCGGCGGTCGATCATATCGTCGAGGTTCGCGGCGAGGAAGCCTTCGCCAGCCTTGAGGATTTCTGCCTGAGGATCGATCCGAAACTCCTGAACCGCCGCGTCTTTGAAAGCCTGATCTGCGCCGGCGCCTTCGATTGCTTCGGCTATGACCGGGCCGAACTGGTGGGTGGGCTGGACCGCATCCTTGGCTTTGCGCAGATCGCCCAGGCCAACAAGGTGAGTGGCCAGAGCGACATGTTCGGGGCAGGGGCTGCCACCGGACCGGAAAAGATCAGCCTGCCGGCCTATGCGCCGTGGCTGGCGTCAGAAAAGCTGCATCGCGAGTTCCAGGTGCTGGGCTTCTATCTCTCCGCCCATCCGCTCGACACCTATAACGAGCTGCTCGCCAAGATCCGCGTCCAGACCTTCGCCGATTTCGCCGCTTCCGTGAAGAAGGGAGCAACGGCCGGGCGTCTCGCCGGCACGGTAACGTCGAAGCAGGAACGAAAGACCCGCACCGGCAACAAGATGGGCATCATCGCGTTCTCGGATTCGACCGGCCAGTTCGAGGCGGTACTGTTTTCGGAAGCACTCAACCAGTTTCGCGATCTACTCGAACCCGGCAAATCGCTGGTCATGACGGTGCAGGCGGAAGAGCGTCCGGAAGGTATCGGGCTACGTATCCAGACGCTGCAGTCTCTGGAAGAGCGTTCGCTGCAGATGCAGAAGGCGCTGCGCGTCTATGTCCGCGATTCCGGCCCGTTGCGCTCGGTCGCCACGCATCTCAACACCCGTGGCGATGGCCTGGTGTCCTTCATCGTCATCAAGGACAACGGCCAGCGCGAGATCGAGGTGGAGCTTAACGAGAAATACCGCATCACGGCCGAGATCGCCGCAGCGCTACGCACGGCGCCCGGCGTCATCGACGTAGAACTGGTATAGCGCAAGCCCGGCTCTAAGACTTCGGCGTCGTATGCGTGATCGTCACGAAGTCGGTGCCATCGCCGGTTTCCTGGCCGAGGCCCATGTCGGAGATGGTCAATGACGATCCCTCGCTGAGCACTTCGCTGATCCTCCGGCGCGCGTCGTCCGGAATGGTGATGCGGCTCATGCTGCGCTGGATGGCGTTGAACGCCATCGCATCCGCATCCGCGGTGATTCCCAGCCGCTTCTTCATCGGGCCGGGCAGGGTGTTGTCGAGCGTCATGCCGAACCATTCGCCCTTGCCGGTCGAAGCATCGATGTTCTGGAACTGCAGGAAATGCGTGCCGAGCGCGATCTCCGGCTGCGCGATCACGACGGGTGTCTCGAAGATCGGCTCGAAATTGCGGCGAACAAGAAGCTGCCCATTCGGCGGCTTGCCCTTGCCCGCCTTGGCATAGAGCGCCTCCACGAAGCCGGGCGTCATCCGGCCGTCGACGGCCAGGTGTTCCGCGGCCTGGAACGCCTTGATGGCGTCCACGGTCTGGGCACCGCTATATCCGTCGGCGATGCCTGCGGCATAACCGAGCTGGTTGAGCAGCGTCTGGATATCGAGGGTGATTTCACGCTGGCCGCGATGGGTGATCAGTATGCGGATCGGAGGTTCGCTTTCGGTTTCGACGGCCGTCGCTTTGGCCGAGGCCGACTCAACTGTGGCAACTTCGACGGTTTTTGTGTGAACCTGCGAAACGCTTGGCCGCAAGATCGCGTCAGAAAGAAGCACCGGCTCTTCCACCGCCGGCTGGAACAGGAACAAATCCGAAATGGCAACCGGCGTCAGCTGGCGATCCGACACGAGCACATGCAAGCCGCGCCCAGTCATCTTGAAGAGCTGTTTGGCAAAATCGGTCGGCAAGCGCACGCAGCCATGCGATGCCGGGTAGTCGGGAACGTGGTTTGACGCATGCAGCGCAATGCCCGACCAGGTCAGCCGTTGCATGAAGGGCATCGGTGCGTTCGAATAGATGTTCGACTTGTGGAAGCGGCGTTTTTCCAGAATGGAGAAAATGCCGGTCGGCGTCGAATGGCCGGCCTTTCCGGTCGAGACATTGGAGGTGGCGACGACCGTGTCGCCGTCATAGACGACCAGCGATTGCTGGTCTTTGGAGACAACGATCTGCAGTGGCGCCTGATTGCCGGCGCCAAGCGCCGTGCTGGCGGAAAGGGCAAGGGCAAGGCCGAAACCAAATGCGAGACGCAAAACCATGAGCACATCCGGACGCGGGAAACGAAAGATGAGCGTAACCTGAGAGATTTAAGGAAACTTTGCTGTTCCGGCCGGAACAATCCGTGCCATGCTGGCTATTTGTCGCGCCGGCCTTTGCCGAACGTGTAGCCGGTCTCGACTGTCGCATTGCCGAACTTGTCGCGCAACACATTGATCGCGGCCTCCGCCGCGGCGCGCCGGGTTGCCTGCGTATCGACCAGATCGGGCGGGTCGGCAAGACCCGTATCGGAGAGATCGCTGACGCCGATGCCGATCAGGCGGAATTTGGTGCCGTCGGTTTCCCGGTCGAGCAACTGCATGCCTGTGCGGAAGATACGGTCGGCCAGCCGCGTCGGGCTGTCGAGGCGACGATTGCGGGTCCGGGTCTTGAAATCCGCCGTTTTCAGCTTGAGGACGACGGTCTGGCCGGCAATGTCGGCTTTGCGCAGCCGGTGCGCCACCTGTTCGCTGAGCCGCCGCAGATGCGAGACCAGATCGTCATAGTCGCAGAGATCATCGTTGAAGGTCGTCTCCGAAGACACGCTTTTGGCTTCGCCATTGATGTCCACGGTGCGCTCGTCCTCGCCGCGTGACAGGTGATAGAGGCGTCGACCCATCACGCCGTAACGCTTCATCAGGTCGGTTTCTTCCATCGTCTGCAACTGGCCGATGGTGCGGATGCCATCGCGCTCCAGTGTGGCGGAAAAGGCCTTGCCGACGCCCCAGATCAGCGTGACCGGCCTGTCCTTCAGGAAATCCAGAGCCTCGGCGGCACCGATGACGGAGAAGCCGCGCGGCTTCTGCAGATCGGAGGCGACCTTGGCGAGGAACTTGCAATAGGAGAGGCCGACGGACACCGTAATGCCGATCTCCTGTTCGACGCGACGGGCAAATTTTGCCAGCGTCCGGGCGGGGGGGGCATGGTGCAGGCGCTCCGTTCCTTTCAGTTCAAGGAAGGCCTCGTCGATCGACAGCGGTTGGACCAGCGGCGTCAGTTCCTGCATCAGCATACGCACCTGTCGGCCGACCCGAACATACTTTTCCATGTCCGGCTTGATGACAACAGCCTGCGGACAGGCCTCCAGCGCCTTGAACATCGGCATGGCGGAGCGGACCCCATGGATGCGGGCGATGTAGCAGGCGGTGGATACCACGCCGCGCTTGCCGCCGCCAATGATCACCGGTTTGTCGGCAAGGTCGGGGTTGTCGCGCTTTTCCACCGATGCGTAGAAGGCATCGCAGTCGATATGGGCAAGTGTCAGATGATAGAGTTCGGAATGATAGAGCAGGCGCGGGCTGCCGCAGGCCCGGCAACGGCGGATGCCGGCCAGCTGGCCTGTCAGGCAGTCTCGGCAAAAGCCCGGAAATTGCTGCGCGTCTGTTTGCATCGGTCGGAACAAAAGTTGAACGTTTTCACGTTACCCCCTATGATGACGAGTCTCAAGATGCGCAACAGGCAATCGAGTGGCCGCCTGAGAAAGGCAGAGTGTGATCAGAAGCCTTGCCCGATCCCCTGATGCCGACCGGCGATCAACGCAGGAAATGCGTGCGGATGAGGACGGCTGCTTCCGCCCAGCTGTCGGCCTTCAAGATGCCGTCGCCCGGATCCGGCGCCATCGCCCGGAACTCCGCGTTGGCCATGAGGTTGACCAGGAGACATTCCGGCGCATGGGTGCGCACCGATTGAAGATTGCGCAGGATATCGTCGATGAAGACGAGCGGCATGTCCCGGGCATCGTGCAGCCGCTTGATGATCGGGCCCTTGGGCTCCTCGCTGGCGAGCAGCGGATAGTGCAGGCCGTGTCGGTCGAGCAGCGCGCGGCGCACGGCGGCATGCCGCGGCGGCATGGCCGTCAGGAAAACGATATCGGCCTCGGCGGAAAGTCTGGCCAATGTCTCGACAACGAGGTCGGCAGGTGTCTGCCATTGGTCCTGCAGCCTGAAAAATTCCTCCAGCAGGTCCTTGGTAAAGTCGTCGGCGACCGGCAGGCCGCTGTCCAGCTGCACGATGTTGCCGGTGAGGCGGAACGATCGCGGCAACAGGTCACGGCCCGACGCGCGCAGGAAATTGCGGAACGGCGTCAGGAATTCGAGCACCACCTCGTCGATGTCGCAGACGATCAGCGGCCGGTTCGTCAGCCGGACATGATCCAGGGAAAGCACGTCCTCCACTTTCAGAAATCTCCCGGATTGTCGGGGCCGGACAGAACCATGTGGGCGCGCACGACGTCTTCGGGCCGGGTGCCGGTCGCCGCGCAGAAGGCAAGCAGCGTCGGCTCGTGGCCCATCAGGAAGTCGACAACGCCCGCCAGAAAGCCGGGATCGGCCGCGGCATGGCGCAGCGACGACGCTTCGGTACCGGTCAGGGCCAGGAAGCGCCCCAGCAACTCCGGTTCGTTTGCCAGCCATGAAAGGATGGCGATCGCTGTTTCTTCGGCGGGATTCACGTGAGTTCGTCCTTATCGCATTCAGGTAATTTTTTCGCGGAATATTACCTGTTTTTCAACCAAATAGCTTTAGGTTCAGGCTTCCGGCAACAGGTGCAATCTACCGCGCGCAACTTATCTGGATGCAGCGGGCTTGCAAGCCGGAACGGTAAAACAAGGGATCGAAATGCCCAAGCAGGTGATGATTGTTGAAGACAACGAGCTGAATATGAAGCTCTTTCGTGACCTGATCGAGGCGTCGGGCTACACGACAATCCAGACCCGCAACGGTATGGAAGCCCTTGATCTTGCGCGAAAACACCGGCCGGACCTGATTCTGATGGACATCCAGCTGCCGGAGGTTTCCGGGCTCGAGGTGACCAAATGGCTGAAGGAAGATGACGAGTTGCACGTCATCCCGGTGATTGCGGTGACGGCATTCGCGATGAAAGGTGATGAGGAGCGGATCAGGCAGGGCGGCTGCGAGGCCTATGTTTCCAAGCCGATCTCGGTTCCGAAATTTATTGAAACGATCAAGACATATCTGGGCGACGCATGAAGCGGCGCTGCCCTAAGATCGTCTTGCGCATGAAACAAATTTGAGATCAGCTCTCCGTTCCAGGCGCTCATTGGCAGGAAAGACTACATGACCGCGCGTATTCTTGTCGTCGACGATATACCGGCCAACGTGAAGCTGCTGGAAGCGCGGCTCGTGGCCGAGTATTTCGACGTGCTGACGGCGGCCGACGGCTATGAGGCGCTGGCGATCTGCGAAAAGCAGTCGGTCGATCTCATCCTGCTTGATATCATGATGCCGGGCATCGACGGGTTCGAGGTCTGCGAGCGTTTGAAGTCGAACCCGCGCACAGCACATATCCCCGTAGTCATGGTGACGGCGCTCGACCAGCCGTCCGATCGGGTGAGAGGATTGAAGGCTGGTGCCGACGATTTCCTGACCAAGCCGGTCAATGACCTTCAATTGATGTCGCGCGTCAAAAGCCTGGTGCGACTGAAGAACGTCAGCGACGAACTGCGCCTTCGTGCCGAAACGGCCCATAGCTTCGGCCTGCCGGTGACCGATCGTCCGGACGAGTTCGGCAATGTATTACTCGTCGATGGCCGGGGCAGTTCGCAAGAGCGCATGACGCGCGCGTTGAAGCCGGTCGCGGAAGTCACGGCGATGTCGGATCCGCAGGCAGCCCTTTTCGAGGCTGCCGAAAACAGTTTCGATCTCGTCATCGTCAACTCGAATTTCGACGACTACGATCCCTTGCGCCTCTGCTCCCAGCTTCGCTCGCTGGAGCGCACGCGCTACATCCCGATCTTGCTCGTTGCCGAACAGGGCCATGAGGAACTGGTCGTGCGGGCGCTGGACCTGGGTGTCACGGACTATTTGATGCGGCCGGTCGATCCCAACGAGCTTGTTGCCCGAAGCCTGACGCAGATCCGCCGCAAGCATTGCAATGACCAACTGCGCGCCAGCGTCAAGCAGACCATCGAGCTTGCCGTTACCGACGGCCTGACGGGGCTGCACAATCGTCGCTATCTAGACAATCATCTTAAACTTCTGATCGACCGCGCGCTGGCGCGTGGCCGGACACTGTCGATCTGCATCACCGACATCGATCGTTTCAAGACCGTCAACGACACGCATGGCCACGATGCTGGCGACGAGGTGCTGCGCGAATTCGCCCATCGCGTTCGCGCCACCGTGCGCGGCGCCGATCTTGCCTGCCGCTTCGGCGGCGAGGAGTTCGTCGTGGTGATGCCTGACACGCCGGCTGATGCGGCTGCCGCGATTGCCGAGCGTCTTCGCACCATCGTTGAGGGGAGGCCGTTTCCCCTGCCTAATTCCGATATGCTTCTGTCGATAACGGCGTCTCTCGGCATCGCCACGCTCAATCCCGCGGGCGATACCCCGGAAGCGCTGCTGAAGCGTGCCGACATGGCACTTTACCAGGCCAAGAACAACGGCAGGAACCAGGTGGTGGCGGCGGCCGCCTAAACCAATTGACACAACTTTTTTGACAATCGTGCCCTTTTCCACAGGAAAACAAAAGCGCCTCCGTCGATCGCGTTTCGCCGTCTGCGAAACGTGTCTTTTTCATCGTGATCGCGCGACAGTAGTACTGTCCTCAAGCGGGTTTTGTCACGAAATCGCAGGAAAATGTCGAATGACGCTTAAGTTGTAAAAATAATATAATAATTTCATATAATTAGAGATTGATTACGTTTTGCCGGCTTCTTCCGCATTGCTATTTCGAAATTTTATGGAATTGTAATATTGTTTTGAAGAAACAGCATTTTGGGGGATCTTCTCAACCTGCAATCGCGCTGGACGTCTATAAGGCAATGGTAAAATTAACCATGTCTGCCTGCGGACTTGTGCCGTAGTTAAGAATTCATTGATTTTTTTTTAGTTTCAGTCAATTCTTATAGGCAAGGGAGAAAGAACTCCCACCAGCATCGATTACCCCATGATGCTCAGGTCCGCCGCATCTCCTGGGTCGTGGGGTTTGTCGGCTGATTGTAGCCATTGCGGTTCCTCGTGCCGCGGCTACTGTCAGCCGACACCCATCAAACGCCGTCCTCGTCAGGGGGCGGCGTTTTTGATTCTCAGCTGCTCCCGGAAAGGGTGGCCGGGAAATTGACAGGTCATGCGACGGCCTGCATCGGAAACAAAAAAGGCGCCGGACTTTTCAGTCGGGCGCCTTCGCATTCCAGAGGAAACCGATCTTACTTGATCTTGGTTTCCTTGAATTCGACGTGCTTACGGACGACCGGGTCGTACTTCGTAAAGGACATCTTGTCCGTCTTGGTGCGGCTGTTCTTCGAGGTCACGTAGAAAGTACCTGTGTCGGCCGTCGACAGCAGCTTGATCTTGATTTTTGCAGCTTTCGCCATGGTCGTCCTGCCTTTATAAAAAAACAAAGCCGCGGACATCCAAGGATGAGGTCCCGGCAAACTTGGCGCGAAACTACAAATCGCGCCCGAAAAGTCAAGTCCGTTTTGGATTGAAAACGATCCTGACCACGGAAAGTGCCACATAAAACCCGAAGAAACCGGCAATCGACCAGGCAAAACCGTCATTGCCTGCAATGTCCATGGCTGCTCCGATGGCTTGCGGGCCAGCCACTGTGCCCACGGCGTAGGAGAAGATGAAGGCGGCATTGGCAGCTGCAAGGTCGGCGCCGGTGAGACGCGAGCCGAGGTGGCTGAGGCCCACGGTATAAAGGCCGGAGACGCTTCCGCCCCAGAACAGGAGCACGACCGCCATCAGCCACCAGTTGCCCTGCAGCAGCGGCAGACACAGTGCCCCGGCCAACCCGACGACAGTCATCATGGCAAGAAGATTGCGCCGGTCCTTCATGCGATCCGACAACATGCCAAGCGGAATCTGGAAAATCACGTTGCCGATTCCCATGACGGTCAGAAGCAGCGCTGCCTGCGCTTCGGTGAAGCCGTTGCGGGTTCCGTAGATCGGAAACAGCGACAGGCCGCCTGATTCGACCGCGCCGAAAATGAAGACAGCCGCGGTCGCCGTCGGCACCAGGAAGACGTAGCGCATGAAATGCAGTTCCGGCTTTTCGTCGAGTGCCGGGCTTTCGTTGCGGGCAAGAAAGATCGGTATGGCTGCGAGTAGAATCACGCTGGCTCCGAAAGCGAATGGCAGGATGCCCTCGCTGCCGAGAATTGAGAAGAGTAGGGGACCCGCAGCAAATCCGAGCGACAGGACGGTGCCGTAGATGCCCAGCACCAGCCCACGGCGGCTCGGTGGCGCCGTTGCGTTGATCCAGAACTCGGACAGGACGAAAAGAACGGTGATGGCGCCGTGGAAGACGACGCGCAAAGGAAACCAGAGCCAGAAATTCTCGATATAGTAGAAGCCGAGCGCACTGATTGCCGCAAACACGACTGCAAGCAGCATCGTGTTGGCGACGCCGTAGTTGTGGGCGATCTTTGCCGTAACGGCCGCCGCCGCCATCGAGGCAAGCCCGGCCATTGCCGAGTTCAGGCCGATCAGTGTCGAGGAAATGCCGCGCTTTTCCATGATGATGCTGAGCAGCGGCAGGCCAAGACCGATCGCGATCCCCACGGCCGTGATGGAGGCGATCGCAGCAATCAGCGAAGGCCAGTGTATCTCCTCAACCGGCGCTGGCGTGCCGGACGACGGCTGTGACATGCAATGAAATTCCTTAAAGGAGGTCGCGGACGAAGCGCCCATGACGTGTGTAGTAGAACGGCACCGGCCTTCCAAAGGGTAGAGATGCGTCGGATTCAAGGCTCGCCCTCAAATCACCGAGTATGATCTCCGTGATGTCGGGCATCCGCACGGCCGAAACATCGTTCACATCAATCCATCTCAAATCTTCGAGCTCCCGGCTGTCGCGGACATCCGCCGGCTCCACGCCCGCCTCGTCCGTGAAAAGAGCGAAGAAGTGCGTGTCGAACCGGCGCGGATGTCCCGGAGGGGTAATCGCCCGTGCCATATAGCGCAAGTTTGTCAGATCGGGAAGGAAAGGTAACGTTGTGTTTCCGCTGTTTTTGCGGCCGACGGCAATGCCTGCTTCTTCATGAAGCTCACGCAGGGCAGCCAGGGCAATCGCGCGCAGCCGGCTTTCGGGCGCGCGTTGCCCGTGACAGTTTTTCAGGCGTTCCAGGACTGCCGGGTGCATGTCGCCGTCCCAGGGAAGTCGACGGTCGGAGGTGTCCCTCCGTCCGCCGGGGAAAACATGCAGGTCCGGCATGAAGACATGCGCCTTGTTGCGCTTGCCAACGAGGACGCGCACATGAGCCTGCGAACGATCCAGCAGCATGATCGAGGCGGCATCGCGCGGCCGCGGCGAGCGCGGTCCTGGCGCTTCGGAGAGCGGACCTTCGACCGGCCCGCCACCGTTGCCCGTCACGCAGTGCGGTCCGTCGTGGGAAGGACGTCTTCCGGCGCATCGTCGTGATCGCCGAAGCCATGCATGCGCAGCGCCCATTGCAGCCCGATGACGCCGCCCTTGACGGGCTGCATCAATCCCAGCGAGCCGAGGATGGTGATCGGTACCCAGATGGCGAGGTGACCCCAGTTGGAGAGCGGCAGGATCATTTCGGTCATCATGAAGCCGCCGAGAACGATATGGCCCATGATCGTGACGACGATATAGGGCGGGAAGTCGTCGGCGCGGTGCTGGTCGAGCTGCTCGCCGCAGGCTTCACAGGTGTGGACGGCCTTCAGGAAGCGGCCGAACAGCCTGCCGCTGCCACAGGCTGGGCAGGTGTTCAGAAGACCACGCTTGATCGACCGTCCGACGGGACGATCGGTCTCGCGCGTCTGCTCGAAGCGGACTGTTTCCGGAGTGCTGCCAGTTGCCTGCATGTCCATATCCTCAATCTGCGGACGCGAGGCTTGCCTTCACGTCCTCTATCGCCTGCCGCGCGGTGGTCGCGTCCCCGGCATCTTGCGAGCGCCGCTGCGATCCCGGCGGCCGGATTTGTGGAAGGAGCGGGTTGCCGTCGGCATCTTGCGTCCTTCGCTGAGCATTTCGAAGCGGAGCGCGCCGGCGAGCGGAACGGCTTCCACCAGTTTGACGCGAATCTGATCCCCGAGACGATAGCCAAGCCCGGTTTTTTCGCCGGACAGGGCCTGATGGGCCTCGTCATAGATGAAATAGTCGCGTCCCAGCGTAGATATAGGCACGAAGCCGTCCGCGCCATAGTCCGAAAGGGTGACAAATAGTCCCGATTTGGTCACGCCTGATATGCGGCCGTCGAATTCCTCGTTGACGCGACCGCTTAGGTGGTGGGCAATCAGCCGGTCGACGGTATCGCGCTCTGCTGCCATCGCCCGGCGCTCGAAGGTCGAAATTTCAGCGGCGATATCATTGAGCGCGGCTTCCTCGGCCTGCGTGATGCCGCCTTCGCCGAGCCCCAGTGTGCCGACGAGCGCGCGATGTACGATCAGGTCGGCATAGCGGCGGATTGGCGAGGTGAAATGGGCATATTTCATCAGGTTGAGGCCGAAATGGCCGATGTTCTCCGGGCTGTAGACTGCCTGGCTCTGCGAGCGCAGCACCATTTCGTTGACCATGGTCTCATAGGGCTGGTCCACGGCCTTCGACAGGATGCCGTTGAAATGGTTGGAGCGAAGATTGCCGCCCTTGACGAGGGAGAGGTCAAGCGTGGCCAGAAACTCGCGCAGGGTTTCCTGCTTGGCAAGCGAAGGCGCGTCGTGGACGCGGTAGACCAGCGGCTGGCGCTTGATTTCCAGCGTCTCAGCCGCCGCGACGTTCGCCTGGATCATCATCTCCTCGATCAGCTTGTGGGCGTCGAGACGGTCCGGCACGAAGACCCGATCGACGGTGCCGTCGGGTTTCAGGATGATCTTTCGCTCGGGCATGTTGAGTTCGAGCGGCTGGCGGCGTTCGCGGCCGCGCGTCAGGGTCGCATAGGCGTCCCAGAGCGGCTTCAGGATCGGTTCGAGCAGGGGGCCGGTCTGATCGTCCGGATTGCCGTCGATTGCCGCTTGAGCCTGCTGATAGGAGAGCTTGGCGGCGCTCTTCATCATGATGCGGTGGAAGGTGTGGCCGGCTTTTCGGCCTTCTTTCGAGAAGCGCATGCGCACGGCTAGTGCCGGCCGGTCGACGCCCTGTTTCAGCGAGCAGAGTTCGTTGGAGATCCGCTCGGGCAGCATCGGCACGACGCGATCGGGGAAATAGACGGAATTGCCGCGCTTCAATGCTTCCTGGTCGAGTGCCGATTTCGGGCGCACGTACCAGGAGACGTCGGCAATCGCCACCGTGACGATCACGCCGCCGGGATTGTCGGGCGATGTGTCCGGCTCGGCATGCACGGCATCATCGTGGTCCTTGGCGTCGGCCGGGTCGATTGTAATAAGCGGCAGCGAGCGCCAGTCCTCGCGGTGCGACATGGTGGCGGGACCGGCGGCGTCCGCTTCCTTGATGACGCTGTCGGGGAAGACATAGGGAATGCCGTGCGCGTGGATCGCGATCATCGAGATCGCCTTTTCCGTGGCCACCGAGCCGACGATCGACTTCACCTGGGCGCGCGGCAGGCCGAAACGGCCGATACGAGCGATTTCCACCTCGACCAGATCGCCGTCCTGCGCCTTGCCTTCGTGGCCGGCATCAACCTGCAATTCCTCGCCGCGCTTTTCGATCGGCATGATCCGGCCGCCGCCATCCGGCGATGCGCGGAAGACGCCAAGGGCTGCGTTATTGTTGCGCTTGCGGTCGAGAACCTTGACGATGCGGGCGGTATAGGCAGGGCCCGCACGATCCTTGGATGGGAAGATTTTCGCCAGGACCCGGTCGCCAAGTCCTCCGACCGGCGTCTTGCCCTTGGCCTTGCCGACCGTCGACTGGCGGATTGCAACGGCAGGCGCGACGCCTGCGTCTTCGGGCCATTCGGCCGGGCGGCCGATCAGTTCGCCGTCCTTGTCGCGTGTGGTGATATCGAGCACGGTAACCGGGGGCAGGGCACCGGGGCGCACAAGCGAATTGCGCTTCTTCTCCAGAAGCCCGTCCTGTTCCATGTCTCGCAGCAGCTGCTTGAGTTCGACGCGGCTTTCGCCCTTCAGGCCGAAAGCCTTGTAGATCTCCCGCTTCGAGGCCTTGTCCGGGTTATCCGAGATGAAGCGCATCAAAACGTCGCGCGGCGGCACGGCGCCGTGGATGATCACGACATCATCCGCGGGGGAAATCGCCTTCTTTCCCGCGCGTCCGATCCGGACTGCGGGTTTGCCGGGCCGTTCGGTTGGATCGCGCGGGATTCGGGTCACGTTCAGGCCTTCTTGGCTTTTGCTGCTGCCTTTGGCTTGGCAGCCGTCTTCGGTTTGGCTGCGGCCTTCGGCTTGGCCGATTTGGCTGCAGTGGTGCCTTCGGCTTTTGCCGTCTTCGGTTTTGCCGTTTTGGCCGCTTTGCCCTTGGCAGGCTTGATGCCGCCCTTGGCGATGCGCTCGGCAATCAGCAGAAGTGATTCCTCCAGCGTCACCGACGCCGGGTCCTTGCCCTTGGGAAGGGTCGCATTGACCTTGCCCCAGTTTACATAGGGACCATACTTGCCATCCTTGACCGTAATCGGGCCACCATCCGGATGGTCGCCGATTTCCTTCAAGGGGGCGGCAGAAGCGCCACGGCCGCCCGGTCCCTTCGCCTGCTTGTCGGCAAGAACGGAAACGGCGCGGTTGAGGCCGATCGAAAAGACATCCTCGATGCTTTCGACATTGGCATATTTTCCGTCATGCAGGATGAACGGTCCGTAGCGGCCAAGGCCGGACGAGATCATCTTGCCGGTTTCGGGATGGGCACCGATATCGCGCGGCAAGGACAGAAGCGCCAATGCCTTCTCGTGATCGACGGTTGCCGGCGTCCAGCCCTTGGGCAGGCTCGAGCGCTTGGCGTCCTTGCCGTCACCGCGCTGGACATAAGGGCCGAACCGGCCGGAGCGAAGGGTGATTTCCTCACCCGTATGCGGATCCTTGCCGAGTGCCAGCGGCTCATTGGAGACGGCAGCTTCGTCGCCACCATTGCTGTCGGAGGACAGCTGGCGGGTGAAGTTACATTCCGGATAGTTCGAGCAGCCGACGAACGCGCCGTATTTGCCGAGCTTCAGCGACAATTTGCCGGTGCCGCAGACTTGGCAGATGCGCGGGTCGCTGCCGTCCTCGCGCTTCGGGAAGACTAGCGGCGCCAGTTCCTCGTTCAGCGCATCGAGCACGTTGGTGACGCGGAGTTCCTTGGTATCCTCGATCTGGGCGAAGAAGTCCTTCCAGAAATCGCGAAGCACGTCCTTCCAGTTCAATTCGCCGGCGGAGATCTGGTCGAGCTTTTCTTCCAGCGATGCCGTGAAATCATATTCGACGTAACGCGCAAAGAAGCTCTCGAGGAACGCCGTGACCAGCCGGCCCTTGGCCTCGGGCACCAGCTTGCGTTTGTCGTTGGTAATATATTCCCGATCCAGCAACGTTGTGACGGTCGCGGCATAGGTCGAAGGACGACCGATGCCGAGTTCTTCCATCTTCTTGATCAGAGACGCTTCCGAATAGCGCGGCGGCGGTTCGGTGAAATGCTGGGTCGAATTGATCTTCTGCTTGGCGAGGTTTTCGCGCGCATTGATCTCGGGGAGGCGGCCGTCCTCGTCGCCGTCGTCGCTCTGCTCGCCGTCTTCTTTAGCGTCCGTGTAGGCAGCGATAAAGCCGTCGAAACGGATGACAGAGCCGACGGCCCGAAGGCCGGCTTTCTGGCCGTTGTTGTCGGCGAGGATCTCGGCAGTGGTACGTTCGATTTCGGCCGAAGCCATCTGGCTGGCGATGCCGCGCTTCCAGATCAGGTCGTAAAGACGCAACTGGTCGGCATCGAGGAAGCGCTTCACCTGGTCGGGCGTGCGGTTGAAGTCGGTCGGCCGCACGGCCTCGTGCGCTTCCTGGGCGTTCTTGGCCTTGGTCGAATAGAGGCGGGCTTTTTCCGGCACATAGCGGCTGCCGAACTGGCTGCCGATCGCGCTGCGGGCCGCGTCGATCGCTTCCGCCGCCATCTGGACGCCGTCTGTACGCATATAGGTGATCAGACCGACGGTCTCGCCGCCGAGATCGACGCCTTCATAGAGTTTCTGCGCAACCTGCATGGTGCGAGAGGCGGAAAAGCCGAGCTTGGACGAGGCGGCCTGCTGCAGCGTCGAGGTGGTGAAAGGCGGCGACGGATTGCGCTTGACCGGTTTCGCCTCGATGCTTTCGACCGTATAGGCGGCCCCCTCGAGCAGCGCCTTCAGCTTGCCGGCTTCTTCCGCGTTGGTGACCGCGCGAGGTTGCAGGCGCTTGCCGTCGGCAGACACCAGCCTTGCCTCGAACTCATCGCCGCGCGGAGTTTTGAGCAGCGCGGAAAGGTTCCAGTATTCTTCGGAAACGAAGCGCTCGATTTCTGCTTCCCGGTCGCAGACGAGGCGAAGGGTCACCGATTGCACCCGGCCGGCCGAACGGGCGCCGGGCAGCTTGCGCCATAGCACCGGCGACAGGTTGAAGCCGACGAGATAGTCGAGCGCCCGGCGTGCGAGATAGGCATCGACCAGCGGCACGTCGATGTCGCGCGGGTTGGCCATCGCATCGAGCACGGCCTTCTTGGTAATGGCGTTGAAGACCACGCGGCTGACCGGCTTGTCGCCGATGAGCTTCTTCTTCCTCAGAAGATCGAGCACGTGCCAGGAAATTGCTTCCCCTTCGCGATCCGGGTCGGTTGCGAGAATAAGGCCGTCCGAGGACTTCAAGGCATCGCCGATGTCTTTCATGCGTTTGGCGGACGCGGTGTCCACTTCCCACAGCATGGCGAAGTCGTCATCCGGCAGGACCGAACCATCCTTGGCCGGCAAGTCGCGGACGTGACCGAAGGAGGCAAGCACCTTGTAGCCAGGTCCAAGATACTTGTTGATGGTCTTCGCCTTAGCGGGCGATTCCACGACGACAACATTCATGGTCATATTCTTAGAGCAACCGTTCAAAGCTGTGCCACGCCGGGAAGAGGCGGCACATTGGGAAATATCGAAGCCCCGACATGGACAGGGATTCGTCTGCGGTCAAGTGCCGGGTTGAAAATAAGCCCATACAACGCGATGCAACCTATAAGGGATTACGTGTGTATTGCAATTAAAGATAAATGCGTTATCGTCTTTGAAGTGTAGTCATCTCCGGCGAGAAGTGGCCGGAAGGAGAGCGTTCAGCCTCCCGATGCAGGCCGGAGCGACGACACAACCGAAAGGCGTTGTATTGGGTTCCGCTCGGACATGTGTGCCTGTTTGAAGGCAGTTTGAATGCACAACAGGGAAGACCGATGAATCCGAATTTACCCGGGGCCGGCAAAAGGGACGCTCAGGCGCACGAAAAGATCGCCTATATCCGGCAGATGCTGGGAGAGCTTCGCGGCGTCTCCAGCAACGAGGGCGCGGATATGCTGTGTTACCTGATCGAGATGGCCTTCGTGGAGGCCGGCGACATCCTGTCGGGAAAACGGCAGCTGTCATTCGCCAATGCTGAGGGAAACAAGGCCGCCGGGATGCCTGTGAAGCCGGCCGGCAAGGTCCAGTTCTAAAAGCACGAGATAGACGGCCGACGCGGAAAGGCCGGTATGGCGGATGATGTCGTCGATCTCGACGGGTGTAGGCCCAAGCGCATCGGTGATCCCCACGCGATCGTTCTCATTCGGCGGCGGCGCCATCGGCCCGGCATCATGTTCGCCCGGCTCCTCCGCCTGTGGCGGCGTGAAGAGGTCGATACGGCTGAGCGGCGCCAGGGCCTGCAGGATATCCTGCGCTTCCGTCGTCACGATCGCCCCATCCTTCAAAAGCCCGTTGGTCCCATGACAGCGCGGATCGAGCGGCGAGCCGGGCACGGCAAAGACCAGCCGGCCGAAATCGGCGGCATAACGCGCGGTGATCAGAGACCCGGAGCGGGACGCTGCCTCGACGACGGCAAGTCCAAGGCTGACGCCGGCAATCAGGCGGTTGCGGCGGGGAAAGTCCCGCGCACGCGGCTCCCAGCCGAAAGGCATTTCGCTGATCGCCAGACCATTTCCTTCGGTGATCTCCTCCAGCAGGCCGATATTTTCCGGCGGGTAGGGCTGGTCGAGACCACCGGCAAGCGCTGCGATCGTGCCCGTGTCGAGGCTGGCCCGGTGTGCCGCCGTATCGATGCCGCGCGCAAGCCCCGATATGATGGAGTAGCCCGCGCGGCCGACATCGCGCGCGATCATCGCGGCGAACTTGGTACCGCTGATCGAGGCGTTGCGCGATCCGACAATGCCGAGCGAAGGAACGGTGCCGATGGCCGGGTTACCCTTGACCGCGAGAAGCGGCGGCGCGCCGTCGATCTGGCGCAAGGCCGGCGGATAGTCGGGTTCGCCGATGCCGAGGAAGCGGGCGCCGAACCGATGGGCGGCGGCAAGTTCCTTTTCGGCCTCGGCAACGGAGGCGACACGGATCGCGCGGGTGGAGCCGCCACGGCGTGAAAGCTCGGGCAGCATTTCGAGCGCCGTTTCGGCCGAGCCGAAATGATTGATGAGATCGCGAAAGGTGGCGGGGCCGACATTGTCGCTGCGGATCAGCCTCAGCCAGGCAATCCTCTGTCGTTCCGTCAGCGCAATCCCGTTCCGTCCTGCGCTGCCAGCCGACATTCTTATCCCTTTTCCCCAATCCGGCTTTCGGTGCCGGCCAAAAGTCGCTGAATGTTGGCCCGGTGCTTGATCCAGGTGATGATGCTCATCACCACGAAGAGAAGGCCGATTTTTCCATATCCCGAAACCAACAGTACAACCGGAACGACGAGCGTTGCAACCAGTGCCGAAAGGGAGGAGTAACGGGTGAGCTTGGCCATGCCGAGCCAGATCGCCGCAAACAGCAGAACCATGATCGGAGCAAGCCCGAGCAGCACGCCGATATAGGTCGCGATGCCCTTGCCCCCCTTGAACCCAAGCCAGACGGGATAGAGATGGCCGAGGAAGGCAGCGAAACCAGCGGCGATACCCGCTTCGATCCCCCAGCGTGAGGCAATTGCCGCCGCGGCAGTTCCCTTCAGGGCATCGAGCAGCAGAGTCGCGGCGGCCAATTTCTTGTTGCCGGTGCGCAGGACATTGGTCGCGCCGATATTGCCGGAGCCGATCTTGCGGACGTCACCAAGCCCGGCCATGCGGGTGAGGATGAGCCCGAAGGGGATGGAGCCGAGCAGGTAGCCGAAGATGATGCTGCCGAGCGTCAACGCCAGCCCGAGTTGCCAGACAAAAATTTCCACCGGTTCCCCTCCCGTGGTCCACGTCGCTTAAATGGAGTGGACCAGTTTTCCCGCAACATAGGTTTGAACCGCCCGGCCGGTAAAGCGGGCATTTTCGAAGGGCGTGTTTTTCGAACGGGAACCGATCGCGTCCTTCCCGAAAAGCCAGGGCTCGTCGAGATCGATCAACGTGATATCGGCCTTGGCGCCCGGCTTCAGCGTTCCGGCGTCGAGCCCGAAGATCTGCGCAGGGCGTGTCGACAGGGCATCGATCAGGCGCATCAACGGCACTTCGCCGCTGTGGTACAGGCGCAGGGCAGCAGCCAGCATCGTCTCCAGACCGATCGCCCCGTCGGCGGCATCGGCAAACGGCAGCCGCTTGGTGTCGACATCCTGCGGATCATGCGAGGAGACGATGATGTCGATCGTGCCGTCGGCAAGCGCCTGGACCATTGCGACGCGATCGTCCTCGCCGCGCAAGGGTGGCGAGAGCTTGAAGAAGGTGCGGTATTCGCCGATGTCGTTCTCGTTCAGCGTCAGATGGTTGATCGAGATGCCGCAGGTGACGTTGGCGCCGCGCTTGCGGGCCGTGGCGATGGCTTCCGCCGATTCGGGTAGGGAGATCTTTGCCGCGTGATAGGCGCCCTTGGTCAGTCCGGCGATGCGCAGATCGCGCTCGAGCGGGATGATCTCGGCTTCGCGGGGCACCCCGGAGAGACCGAGCCAGCTTGCCAGCAGCCCTTCGTTCATGACGCCATCGGCGCCTAGATACTTGTCGCGGGTTTCGAGCGAAATGACCGCGCCGAATTCGCGGGCGTAGGTCATCGCACGGCGCAGCACGAGCGTGTCGTGCACCGGGCGTCGGCCGTTGGTGAAGCAGACCGCGCCGGCTTCGCGCAGCAGGCCGAACTCGGTCATCTCTTCGCCGTCGAGATGCTTGGTCAGCGCAGCCGCCGGATAGACATTGACCAGCGCCTTGTCGCGCGCCGTCTTCTGGACGAACTGGACCAGCGCGATGTCGTCGATGACCGGATCGGTATCCGGCATGGTGATGATCGAAGTCACGCCGCCCGCCGCCGCGGCGCGTGAGGCGGATTCGATGGTTTCCCGATATTCGCCGCCTGGTTCGCCGACGAAGACGCGGGCATCGACAAGGCCAGGCACTGCGACGAGGCCGCTACAATCCTTGACTTCGGCACCTTTCGGAGCGCCCTGCGTGCTCTTGCCGGCAGCGAGGATAACGCCGTTTTCGACGATGATGGTTCCGGTCTCGTCGAGGTTGCGTGACGGGTCGATGATGCGGAGGTTCTTCAGGACGAGGGAATTGGTCATGCGCGCGGTCCCTGGTTCTGCGAGAGAAGAAGCGTTTCCATCACCGCCATGCGCACGGCGACCCCCATTTCGACCTGTTGCTCGATGACGCTCTGCGGTCCATCGGCGATCTCGGAGGCAATCTCGACGCCCCGGTTCATCGGGCCGGGATGCATGACGAGCGCATCCTCCTTGGCGGCTTTCAGCTTTTCGGCATCAAGCCCGTAATAGCGGAAATATTCGCGCACCGAAGGCACGAAGGAACCGGCCATGCGCTCGCGCTGCAGGCGCAGCATCATCACCACATCGGCATCCTTCAAGCCCTCTTCCATCGAGTGATAGACCTCGGCGCCCATGTCGGCGATGCCGGAGGGCAGGAGTGTCGCGGGAGCGACGACGCGGACGCGGGCTCCCATCTGGTTGAGGAGCAGGATGTTGGAGCGCGCGACGCGCGAATGCAGCACGTCGCCGCAGATCGCGACGATGATGCGCGACAGCTTGCCCTTGGCGCGGCGGATCGTCAGCGCGTCGAGCAGCGCCTGGGTCGGATGCTCATGCTGGCCGTCACCGGCATTGACGACGGAACAGGAGACTTTTTGAGCGAGCAGTGCGGCGGCCCCGGCCGAGGAATGGCGCACGACCAGCACGTCAGGGTGCATGGCGTTCAGCGTCATAGCCGTATCGATCAGCGTCTCGCCCTTCTTTACCGACGAATTGCTGACCGACATGTTCATGACGTCGGCACCAAGGCGCTTTCCGGCAAGCTCGAAGGAGGATTGAGTGCGGGTCGAGGCTTCGAAAAAGAGATTGATCTGCGTCAGGCCGCGCAGTGTCGAAGTCTTCTTCTCTCTCTGGCGGGAAATCTTGACGGCTTCGTCTGCCCGATCGAGCAGAAGCGTGATGTCCTGTTCGCTCAGGCCCTTGATGCCGAGCAGGTGGCGATGCGGAAAAAAATCCATGGGGAGCCGCCTCATATAGTGAAGTTGCGTGGGTCTATAATGATTGTCGGGCAACCCGGCAAGGCAGAGGCTGCGCAAACAGGCAGCATTCCCATGCTTTTGTGGCGGTTTACGCACGCCGCGTAAATTGTTGCGGGAAGCGGCGTTTATCCCGCCGGGGTGCTGTTCCTAAGCATCGGGACTTGGGTTAGAAACGCGGCATGACTCTGAACCGAAATGAACAGAAACTCGCCGAACTGAACCAGCCGAAGCCCTGGTCGGGAATCAATGCTTTCAGGTCCGATCCGCTCGTGGTCGACATCGCCGCGTCGATGCCGCGCCCCTTGCGCGACGACTTCGAGGCGCTCGGCCGTTATGCGACGTCGCCGGAAGCGCAGGACCTGGCGCGCATGGCCAATGAAGGCGTGCCGAAGCTGCGCACCCATGGGCCGCGCGGCGAGCGCCTCGACGTGGTCGAATTCCATCCCGCCTGGCACGCTTTGATGCGCCGATCGATGACGTCGGGACTGCATGCCTCGGCCTGGGAAAACATCGCCGATGAGCGCGGCCGCTCGCATAAGGCCCGCGCCATCCGCTTTTACCTGACGGCACAGCTCGAATGCGGCCATCTCTGCCCGCTGACCATGACCAGCGCGTCCGTCGCGGCGATCTCCGCCTCTCCGGTGGTACAGAAGGAATGGGCACCCAAAATCCTGTCGCGGAAGTATGATTCGTCCAACCGTCCCTGGATGCAGAAATCGTCGGTGACCATCGGCATGGGCATGACGGAAAAGCAGGGCGGCACCGACGTGCGCGCCAACACCTCGACCGCCGAGCGGGTGGGCGAGGGGATCTACCGTCTCAACGGCCACAAGTGGTTCATGTCGGCGCCGATGAGCGACGCCTTCGTGATGCTGGCGCAGACCCGCGATGGGCTCGGCTGTTTCCTGGTGCCGCGTCTTCTGGAAGACGGTTCGGCCAACGGCCTGCGCTTCCAGCGGTTGAAGGACAAGCTCGGCAATCGGTCGAACGCCTCGTCCGAGGTGGAGTTCGCAGACACCTTCGGCTTCCTGCTCGGCACGCCCGATGCGGGCATCCGCACCATTCTCGACATGGTCACGCTGACGCGGCTCGACTGCGCCTTGGCATCCGCCGGCATGATGCGCGCCTCGCTGGCCGAAGCCGTGCATCATGTGCGCGGCCGCAAGGTCGCCGGCAAGCCGCTGGTCGCCCAGCCGATGATGACCAGGGTCTTGGCCGACATGGCGCTCGATGTCGCAGCGGCAAGTGCGTTGTCCTTCCGGCTTGCAGAGGCTTTCGACAAGGCCCGCGACAGCGCCGAGGATGCCGCCTATGCGCGGATCATGACGCCGGTTGCCAAATACTGGAGCTGCAAGATTGCGCCGGCGCTGATCTACGAGGCGATGGAATGCCTCGGCGGCAGCGGCTATGTCGAGGAGCGGCCGATCGCCCGACATTATCGCGAAGCCCCGGTCAATGCGATCTGGGAAGGCTCCGGCAATGTCATGGCGCTCGACGTGCTCAGGGTGCTGACACGCGGCAAGGATCTGTTCGAGCTGCTGTTCCAGGTGATCAGCCGCGACCTCGGCCCGTCCGCCAAGAAGACCGTCGATGTGCTGCGTGCGGCCATGTCGCTGTGCGAGCGCGACGAGGGCGCGGCGCGCATGCTCGTCGAGCAACTGGCGCTTGCTGCCGCCGCAGCCGAACTCTACCGGCTTGGGGCGGGGCGGATCGCCGATGCCTTCCTCGAATCCCGGCTGGCTGCCGGCTGGCGCTCAACCTACGGCATGCTCGATTCGCGCTTCGATTCCGCCTATATCGTCGATCTGCTTTATCCGGCGGCGATATAGCCGGTCACGGTCAGCACCAGCGGGATCGTGAAGAACGAGACGACCGTCTGCACGGTCGCCACAGCCGCATAGAGCGGCGCGTCGCCGCCCATCTGTTTGGCAAGCAGATAGCCGTTCATCGCGGTGGGCACGCTGGCGCCAAGGGCGATGACCAGCAAGGCATCGCCGCGAATACCGAGCAGGTAGGCGGTGCCGACCATGAAGACCGGCATGATGATCAGCTTCAGGAAGACGGCGAGAAGGGCGACGAGGCTCGGTTTCAGCGCGTCCGACACCTTCAATCCCGCACCAACCATGACGAGGCCGAGGCTCAGCGATGCACCGGCCAGCATCTCGATGGCGTTCAGCACCGGCCCGTAGATCGGGACACCCAAGACGTTCAGCACGATACCCAACGCAGAAGCGACAATCAGTGGATTGGTGGCGATCTTGAAGGCGAAGAATTTGAGCCCCTTCGGGCCGCCGTTGAAGCCGATGAGAACGCCAATATTGTAGAGATTGATGGGGATGATGACGAGCGTCATCACCAATGCCGTCAGGCTGAGCCCGAGCGGGCCATACAGCTTCTGCGTGATGGCGAGCGCCATGAAGCCGTTCCAGCGTGTCGCGGTCTGGAAGATGGATGTAAAGGCGGCCGACGAGACATGGCGGGCGCGCAAGAGCGGCCAGAGGAGGAAGAGGGCGGCGGACATCAGCGTGATGCTGCCGATCGTCGCCAGAGCCGTCGCGTCGGTTTTCATGCCGGCGAAGTCGGCCGTCGCCAGCGTCGAGAAGAGGAGTGCAGGAAACAGGACATAATAGCCGAGCTGCTCAAGTCCCTCCCAGAAAGAAATGTCGATCAGCGGCGAACGCTTCAGCCAGACGCCCAAGGAGACGAGCAGGAAGATCGGCAGGATGCTTTCGAAGATGATCGTCATGAAGGGGCCTGAAGGAGGGGAAGATCCTTCGATAGACCCTTGTCCACAGGACGGCAACCGCGCACGTCCGGAAATTAACCTTAACAAATGGTTTGCATTGCGCAGCTCCGGTTAAGGGGCAAGAGTGAGCGTGAACACAAAATTAACGAATTCGGAATGGAGCAGGTTCGGTGAGAACTGGCTTGACGATCATCATGATGATGTTTTTTGCGAGCCTGGCGCTCGATCTGACGATACCCGCCGTTATTCTTGTGGGCGCGCTCGCGCTCGACTGGGCATCGTTGCAGCTCAAGCGTGGCATGGCGGGCGAGAGGAGAGCGGCATGAAGTGGTTCCTGATCCTCTGGGCTTGCCCGGTTATCTTTCTCACGGGCTGGTATGGGCTTTCCTATTACGACATGAACTTCGGCATCTTCATGCTGACCCGCCAGGTCCATGATCTCGTCTTCGCCGTCTATGGCCAGGCGCTCGGCCTGCCACCGGAAACCATCCCGCCGCTCGTTGCCCGCGCCATCGCCTTCGACAGCCTGATCGTCTTTGCGATCATCGCCTACCGCAAGCGGCGTGAAATCCGTGCCTGGTATAACAGGCGCTTCCCAATGGCTCAGTCCGCCGAATCCGCAGGCGCGTCCTTTGCCAAGGACGCCAATCTGTCGAGCGCGCCCTGAAGGATGAAGGAGGCGGCAGCCGAATCGATGCGATCGGCCCGTTTCTTGCGCGATACGTCCATTTCGATCAGCACGCGCTCTGCTGCGACCGTCGACAGACGCTCGTCCCAATAGACGAATGGGATATCGGTCTTTTGCGCCATGTTGCGCACGAAGGCTTTCGTTGCCTGGGCGCGGGGGCCTTCCGAACCATCCATGTTGATCGGCAGGCCGATGACGAAGGCGGCGATCTTCTCCTTCGCCGCCATGGCAAGCAGGGCCTCGGCATCGATGCCGAACTTCACCCGCTTGATCACTTCGCGCGGCGTGGCAAACCGCCGTCCGAGATCGGAGACGGAAATGCCGATCGTCTTGGTGCCGAGATCGAGCCCGGCGATTGCCTGACCGGAGCCAAGGGTGGATGCCAGGTCTTCAATGGCAAGAACAGTCATGTGATTTACCGATTCGATCTTTAAGAGGCTAGCCGGGTAACCCATATCCGCATCCTATAGACAAATCACCAAGGAGTATTTTCATGAAGATCAAATGGCTTGGGCATTCCGCCTTTCATCTCGAAACTGCCAAGGCGAAAATCCTGATCGATCCGTTCTTCACCGGCAATCCGTCTTTCGACGAGTCCACCCGCAAGGATGCTGCAGCAGGACTGACCCATATTCTCCTGACCCACGGCCACGGCGACCACGTCGGCGATACGATCGCGCTGGCAAAGGAAACGGGCGCCACTGTCGTTGCCAATGCCGATCTTGCGGCATGGCTTGGGTCGAAGGGTGTCAAGGCGCTGGAAATGGGCAACACCGGCGGCACCATTCATCTCGGCGGTTTCTCGACCACCTTCGTCAACGCACTTCATTCATCGGCGCAGCTGACGGAAAACGGCGTGTCGCATTCGCTGGGCAATGCCAACGGCCTCGTCCTGCATTTCGAGGACGAGCCGACGCTCTACCATATGGGCGATACCGACATCTTTTCCGACATGGCCCTGATCCATGAACTGCACGAGCCGGAAATCGGCCTGGTGCCGATCGGCGATCGCTTCACCATGGGCGGTGCCGTAGCCGCACTCGCCTGTCAGCGCTTCTTCAATTTCGGCACGGTCATTCCCTGCCACTATGGTTCGTTCGGTATCATTGACCAGACGCCCGAATTGTTCATCTCCGGAATGGACGGCATATCGACGACGGTCGAGGTGCCTGCCGTCGGCGGCATTGTCTCTTTCTGACGCCGCAAATGCTCGAAGAGGCACGCAACGCGGTGATTCCCCCGTTGCGTGCTCCGGGCTTGGTCATTATAGCGGGTAGGAAATTTCGTACTCGGAGACTATCCATGTCAGTTGATCTCGCCACTGTGAAGCGCGTCGCGCGCCTTGCCCGCATTGCCGTTACCGAAGAGGATGCGCAGCGCATGACCGGCGAGCTGAACGGCATCCTGGGTTTTGTCGAGCAGCTCTCCGAAGTGAATGTCGATGGCGTCGAGCCGATGACCTCGGTCACGCCTATGGAAATGAAGAAGCGGGCCGATGTAGTGACCGACGGCGACAAGGCCGACGATATCGTCGCCAATGCACCGAACGAGGACCGGAATTTCTTCCTCGTCCCGAAAGTGGTCGAATAAGTCCTACGTCGCCGTCGCCCGAACGCCCCTGATTTTGAAAGCCTGCCATGACCGACCTGACCCGCCTGACCATCGCTGAAGCGCGCACGAAGCTCGCCGCCAAGGAATTTTCCGCCGTTGAACTGACGGAGGCCTATATTGGCGCGATCGAGGCAGCCAATGGCGCACTGAACGCCTATGTGACGGTGACGTCGGACAAGGCCCGCGATATGGCGAAGGCCTCGGACGCGCGTATCGCCGCCGGCAAAGCAGGGGCGCTTGAAGGTATTCCGCTCGGGATCAAGGATCTGTTCGGTACCGAGGGTATCCACACCCAAGCCTGCAGCCATATCCTCGACGGCTTCAAGCCGAAATATGAATCGACCGTCACCCAGAACCTCTGGAACGATGGCGCCGTCATGCTCGGCAAGCTCAACATGGACGAGTTCGCCATGGGCTCGTCGAACGAGTCTTCCTACTACGGCCCGGTGAAAAACCCCTGGCGTGCCAAGAACTCGAACCTCGATCTGGTGCCGGGCGGCTCCTCCGGCGGTTCCGCCGCCGCCGTCGCTGCCTTCCTCTGCGCTGGTGCTACCGCCACTGACACTGGCGGCTCGATCCGCCAGCCGGCCGCCTTCACCGGCACGGTCGGTATCAAGCCGACCTATGGCCGCTGCTCGCGCTGGGGCATCGTCGCTTTTGCCTCGTCGCTCGACCAGGCCGGCCCGATCGCCCGCGACGTTCGTGACGCGGCGATCCTGCTCAAGTCGATGGCAAGTGTCGATTCCAAGGACACCACGTCCGTCGATCTGCCGGTGCCGGATTACGAGGCCTCGCTCGGCCAGTCGCTGAAGGGCATGAAGATCGGCATTCCGAAGGAATACCGTGTCGATGGCATGCCGGAGGAAATCGAGACGCTGTGGCAGCAGGGTATCGCCTGGCTGAAGGACGCCGGTGCCGAGATCGTCGATATCAGCCTGCCGCACACCAAATACGCGCTGCCGGCCTACTACATCGTCGCTCCGGCCGAGGCCTCGTCCAACCTTGCCCGCTATGACGGCGTCCGCTACGGCCTGCGCGTCGACGGCAAGGACATTGCCGACATGTATGAAAAGACCCGCGCTGCCGGCTTCGGCACCGAGGTCAAGCGCCGTATCATGATCGGCACTTACGTGCTCTCTGCCGGTTACTACGACGCCTATTACCTGCAGGCCCAGAAGGTCCGCACGCTTATCAAGCGCGACTTCGAACTCGCCTTCCATGCCGGCGTCGATGCGATCCTGACGCCTGCCACGCCGTCCTCCGCCTTCGGCATCGCCGACGAGGACCTGGCGTCCGATCCCGTCAAGATGTACCTGAACGACATCTTCACCGTGACGGTGAACATGGCCGGCCTTCCGGGCATCGCCGTTCCCGCCGGCCTCGACCACAAGGGCCTGCCGCTCGGTCTGCAACTGATCGGCAAGCCGTTCGAGGAAGAAACCCTGTTCAAGACGGCGCACGTCATAGAGCAGGCGGCCGGCAAGTTCTCTCCTGCAAAGTGGTGGTGATTGCCGGATAATACTCGCGTCACACTGGCTTGATTTCGCATCGAAGGGTCGTGTTGGGATTTGTAACACGACCCTTCGTCGTTTCAGCGCTGCGGCGGTCGTAGCGAATTTCCCGAAAGTCTTGAGACCAACGGCAGCGATGTCCGAGCTGTGCAGCTACGCAAACCAGAAATCGCTCGCACACAAGTTGTTCACGCCGGCGATGGTGAGATCATTATCGGCATCGAAATGAATGATGGTGCTTCCCCCCGATGATTCTATATCCAGATCGGCAAAATCATGAATTGTGGCAAGGGCCGTTAGGTCGATTACATCTTTGCCCTTTTGAAAGTCAGTGATGTCGTCCTGCCCATTTAGCAGAGCGAAAACGAACCGGTCGGCACCGCTTCCCCCGCACAGAGTGTCATCGCCAACGCCGCCCGTCAGCGTGTCCTTTCCGTGTCCCCCCTTGAGGACGTTCTCCGAGCCGCCGAAGACGGTGAGCCGATCATTCCCCGAACCGCCACTCAGAAAGCTCGCGCCAACGGAGCCGCATGCGACGGTGGCCCAAAGTGTGTCGTTGCCAGAGCCACCATTCAGGCAGTTCTCTGCTCGGGAATCGTCGGTCCCGAAGGGAAACGCCGTCACGGAGAGGAAGGCCTTGAGATGATCGTTGCCCAATCCACCGTCCAACACATTCGAAACGTCGTACAAATCAACGCCGGGAATGCTGCGCCCGCCACTAGCTTCGACATCGAGGCATGCTGTCAGAACGTCCTTTCCATTGCCGCCCTTCAGCTGGTTTAGCGCCTCCACAAATCCCCCGTGCGCTGTGGAAACCGCCTTGAGACAGTCATCTCCGTTGCCGCCATCCAAGCGGTTGGTGACATCCGTTATGGTGTTCTCACCGTCGGTGAAATGTGTTGCCTTCAGGATGTCATTGCCATTATCACCCCAAAGCTCGTTGATGCCGACCGGTGCCCGCGCGTTGGAATCTGTCAGATTGTAGGCTCGCAGCACGTCGTCGCCCCGACCGCCGTGAAGGGTATTCGACACCAGCACGGTGTCATTGGACACCCCCTTGGCTGAGGCATCCAGGACATCGTTACCGTTGCCACCCTTGAGAACATTTATCGCTTTTGCGGTGAATCCGCCGAACTCTGTCTTGGCGTGAGCTGTAATGTGGTCATTGCCGGAACCGCCATCGATGGCGTTCTTCGCGAAGTTGCCGTCGAGCGCGCCACGTGTGTCGGCAACGGCATTGATCGTGTCGTTGCCGCTTCCACCAAGAACGCTGTTCGCTATGGTCACCGTTCCGAATACGGGAAGCGCTACATTCGCCTTTGCGGTGATAATGTCGTTGCCCTGGCCGCCATGGAGCAAGACTTTCGCGGTCAGATTCCTGTCCTCGACGGTCACGTCCCCGCCCTGAAGGCGTATGGTAGCGCTGAGAATATCGTTGCCTGCTCCGCCGAACTGGACTGCGAGCCCATGAACGGGTTCATCGCATTGTAGCGGGACAATGATTTTGGTCGTCAGTGTGTCCTTACCGCTGCCGCCGACCAGCGCCGTTCGGTTGAACGTGCTGCTCAGCGCATCGTTGCCGGCAAACCCGAAGACAATGTCGCCCTCGGCTTTTGCGCGGAGCGTGTCGTTGCGATGGGTGCCAACGATCAGATTGCTTGGATCGATCAGGGAAAGCCACTCAATCGTCGCAAGATCCGCAAGAAGCTTGTTGGTACTCGTTGCCCGTTGAGCTGACTGGCTTTTCGTTTCGCTTAAAACCATCTTCTTCTCCGTCTTGGCGATGTCGCCAGTACCGCAAACACGTCTTGAGCCTCCGCGGGCACGATCGTGTCTCTGGCAGGGGTGGGGCCGGGATAGTTAGCGCGGGGCGCAGGCAGGCCGATGAACGAAGCATCGCCTAAAGCAACGGCGGTTTCCAGCAGTGCAATGGTTCTCATTTGGATGGAATTTCATCTGAATTGATGAGCCTTATCGGTCAAAAGTGCGTAGTTTTCGGATGAACCAAATGGAGAAAGCCGTACTGATAACGAACTGCGAAAAAATCTGAGGCGTCAGATTGGTCGATTGCGGGAGCGTCGATGCCGTCCGCATAGCGCCTTTCGAATGGAACCAGAACGTGTCGATGACTCGCCAAGACTCAATTCGGATGGTTTCATGGGTTGAGAGAGGTGCTTCATGATTGCCACCCGTCATGCCCGTCAAGACGATGTACCCGTGCTTGTCGATATAGGTCTGCAGGCATGGGAAAGGGCCGTGTCCGGCGTTGCCGACGCACGGGCGATGCGCCATGTGGCGGAAGTGGCGTTCCTGTCCTTCCTGCGGTCGAAATGGTTTTCGGTCAGTGTCGTCGAGTTCGAAGGGCAAGTTATTGGCTGGGCCGCCCGCGAGGACAACGACGGCCATATTTCCGATCTCTGGGTAAGACCTGCAGTCCAGCGGAGCGGCTTCGGCTCCATCCTGCTTGCCGAACTGGAGGCCAGGATCGCTGCGGAAGGGTTCGAGGCTGCCGTCATCAAGACCCATGCGCAAAATGCCCCGGCGATCGGTTTCTTCCGCAAGCACGGATACACGATCAGCTGGCTTTCGACCGCCTATGCACCCAAGCTCGACAGGGACGTCGAGTCAGTCGGTATGAGCAAATCGCTGGAGGAGCCTGTCGCCCAATCCGGGCAGCAGTGGTTTTGAGCCCGAACGGCAGCGCGTCGTCTTGTCTAGAAATCCGGCGAGACCGTTCATTCGCTCTCGCCGGATTTCCTTGTCAGCGGTTGTTCAACTGCGAGCGCACGAGGACGAGGCCGCGTTGGGTGATCCGGTAGGGCTTGCCGCCGGACGAAGAGATCGCTTTCTTCCGCTTCAGCTTGCGAAACATGTCGAGGCCAAAGCCGGGATAAAGCCAGCCGTCGCGGGTGAAGCATCGGGCGGCGTCGATCGATTTACCGTCCGAGCGAATGATTTCGATGCGGCCGCCTTGTGCCATGAGGTGAAGAATACGCTGTTCGTCGCGTGAAATGTCCATTGATGGTGAGATCCGAAAGGCGTTCGGTTGAACGCATGAAAACGGGTCTGGCGTTCGGTCGAACGTCAGGGCTTCGTTTTCCGGCCCTTGCGCGCAAAGCAATTTTGCGGGCAGGGCCCTCAGGCAATCTCAGACAGGGAGAACATCAAAACTCCGTAAGGACGGCCGTTTTTTAAGCGGAAAACGGCCAATCCGTCAAGGATGTGCCGTGAACATCAGGGATTGATGAACTCCGAGCCCTGCCATGACTCCATCGGCAGAAGAAAGCGTGATGTTGCCAAAGGCGCGGGCAATGTCTCCTGCGGCGTAGACGCCGGCAACGCTGGTCGCCTTGAAGGCGTCGGTGGCGATGATCTTGCCCGCCGGCGTTTCCTCCAGCCGGCAGCCGAGGGCTTCGGCGAAGGGGCCGCGGATATGCAGATCGGCGGCGACGAACAGTGCCTTGACGTCGAAGGTCCGGCCGTTCTCCAGTCGCACCCGCTGCCTATCGCAGGTGCCTGCTTCGATCACGAGGACCGCGCCCGGCTGAAGGGTCACATTGCGCCTTTCGAGAAGGGCAAGCGTTGCTTCGTCCGGTTCCGGCATGCCGTTGGTGAACAGGGTGACATCGCCCCAGTCGGCAACCACGGTTGCCTGATGCGCCGACATCGGGTGCGTTGCCAGAACACCGATCGGGCCGCCACCGATTTCATAACCGTGGCAATAGGGGCAATGAAGAACCGTCTTGCCCCAGCGCTCGGCCAGCCCCGGAATATCGGGCAGGCGATCTTCGATGCCGCTCGCCAGAAGGAGCCGCCTGGCTGCAATCGTGCCATGCCCGTTGACGCTGACATGGAAATCATCGATCTCGCCTTCCGCCGCGTGAGCCTCGCCTTCGACGAAGGTCACCGTAGGGTAGGCGGCAAGCTGCTTCCGAGCGTCGGACAAAATATCCAGCCCCGATTTGCCGTCGAGTGCCAGCACGCCATGCGAATGCGATGCGAAGCGGTTGCGCGGCGTTCTGCTGTCGATGATCGTCACATGCCGCCGCGCACGGGCGAGAATGTAGGCGGCCGACAATCCGGCAAAACCGCCGCCGATGATGATTGCGTCCTGTTGCATGGTCTTTCCTTTCATGGCTTCGCCGGCCGGAAGCCCGAGAGGGAAACCGGAGAGCGCAAACGGAGATGGTGACTGTCAGCCGGGCTGTTTCAGCGCGGCCCTGTGTTCGGCAAAGCGCCGCTTGAAATCGTCTGCGAGCGTGGCAAGCGTCACTTCACCCAATCTTGCGATCAGCATGGCCTCGGCATCGCGAAAAGCATCGTCCAGTGCATGGTTGACCGCCTGCTCGACAAGGCAGCCCGGGCTTTCGGTGGCATTGCCCATCTGGAACAGCATGGGTTCGCCAAGCGCGGCGTAGATGTCGCGCATGGTGACGTCCGCAAGCGGACGGGCGAGCGTCCACCCGCCGCCATGGCCACGGCCGGAGGTGACGAGCCCGGCCTCGCGCAGTCCGGCCATGGTGCGCCGGACGACGACAGGGTTGGTGTGAAGGCAGGCGGCGAGCTCTTCCGATGTCATCGGTCGATCGCGTTCTGCCATGTGCAGCAGCGCGTGCAGCACTGCGGAAAGACGGCTGTTTCTTTTCATGTAATAACAATAGTTACGAATAGGTGCGCACGTCAAGCCATCCCTGCCGAATTGGGGGAACCGGTTATGCGTTGCGGACTACGAATTGAAAACGTGGCCAGCCAATATCCATGGCAATGCCAGAAGCCCAATGGAAAGAATGGCGGCGTGCAGGACGAGGATCGCTGTCAGCCGGGTGCGGAACGGTTCCTTGCGCGTCTTGTGCCGCAAAAGCCTTTGAGCGGCCAAGGCGCCAAGACTGCCGCCGAAAAGCGCAAGACTCAGAAGCTTGTCTTCCGAGACGCGCCACTTTCCACCGCGCGCAGCCGACTTGTCCCACCAGAAAACGCAGAACGTCACGATGTTCGAGATAAGAAACAGAACTATGAGCGACAGGAGGATGGTCATTGAGACAGAGTGCCGGAAAAAATTGAACAGATCGCAAACGCTTTCGCGGACTGCAATACGTTGCGCCGGATGTGACAAGCCTTGCACCCCCAAGCCAATTGTTCTACCCAGTGACACAAGAATTTAAGCTTACAGAAGAGCATTCCATGACACTCGTCGACGTCCGCATCTCCGAACCGAAACGCTATATTCCGGGCGCCACTGGCGACTGGGAGGTCATCATCGGCATGGAAGTCCATGCCCAGGTGACCAGCAATTCGAAGCTGTTTTCGGGTGCGTCGACGACCTTCGGCAATGCGCCGAACTCCAACGTCTCGCTGGTCGATGCGGCGATGCCCGGCATGTTGCCCGTGATCAACGAGGAATGCGTAAAGCAGGCCGTGCGCACCGGGCTCGGGCTGAAGGCCCAGATCAACAAGCGCTCGATCTTCGACCGCAAGAACTATTTCTATCCGGACCTGCCGCAGGGCTACCAGATCTCGCAGTTCAAGGACCCGATCGTCGGCGAGGGCAAGATCGTCATTTCGGTCGGCCCGGACCGCCAGGGCCAGTTCGAGGATGTCGAGATCGGCATCGAGCGGCTGCATCTGGAACAGGATGCCGGCAAGTCGATGCACGACCAGAACCCGACCATGTCCTATGTCGATCTCAACCGCTCCGGCGTGGCGCTGATGGAAATCGTCTCCAAGCCCGACATGCGCTCGTCCGACGAGGCCAAGGCCTACATGACCAAGCTGCGCTCGATCGTGCGCTATCTCGGCACTTGCGACGGCAACATGGACGAGGGCTCGATGCGCGCCGACGTCAACGTCTCCGTGCGCCGTCCCGGCGAAGATTTCGGCACGCGCTGCGAGATCAAGAACGTCAACTCCATCCGGTTCATCGGCCAGGCGATCGAATACGAAGCTCGCCGCCAGATCGGCATTCTGGAAGATGGCGGCACGATCGATCAGGAAACCCGCCTGTTCGATCCGAACAAGGGCGAGACCCGCTCGATGCGCTCCAAGGAAGATGCACACGACTACCGCTATTTCCCCGATCCGGACCTCTTGCCGCTGGAATTCGACGACGCCTTCATCGAGGACCTGAGGGCGCATCTGCCCGAATTGCCGGATGACAAGAAGGAGCGCCTCGTGCGCGACCTCGGCCTGTCTATCTATGATGCTTCCGTGCTTGTCTCCGAAAAGGCGATCGCCGATTATTTCGAGGCCGTCGCTGCCGGTCGTGACGGCAAGATCGCCGCAAACTGGGTGATCAACGACTTGCTCGGCGCCTTGAACAAAGCCGGCAAAGGCATTGAAGAGACTCCGGTTTCGCCCGCCCAGCTCGGCGGTATTCTGGATCTTATCAAGTCGGAAGTCATTTCTGGCAAGATCGCCAAGGACCTGTTCGAAATCGTCTGGACCGAAGGTGGCGATCCGGCCGAACTGGTCGAATCGCGCGGCATGAAGCAGGTGACCGATACCGGCGCCATCGAGAAGGCCGTGGACGAGATCATTGCCGCAAATCCGGACCAAGTGGCCAAGGTGCAGGCCAAGCCCTCGCTTGCCGGCTGGTTCGTTGGTCAGGTGATGAAGTCGACCGGCGGCAAGGCCAATCCGCAGGCCGTTCAGGCTTTGGTCAAGGCCAAGCTCGGCATCGAGGACTAACCGGTGTTCTTCGTCCGCACAGCGTCGGAGCGCGATCTCGCCAAGGTGAGCGCGCTTCTTGGCGAAACGTGGCACGCGACCTACGACGCGCTCTATGGTGCCGATAAGGTCGCGGAGCTGACGGCGAAATGGCATTCGGTACCGGCGCTGAAGGCCCGTATTGCCCGCAAGAACGCCGAGTTCGTCGTGGCGGACAACGGCAAGGACATCGGCGGCATGGGATTTGCCGCCATGTCCGAGACCCACAAGAAGGGCGCCATCCTGCATCAGCTCTATGTCCTGCCGAAATTCCAGCGGCAGGGCATCGGGCGCGAGATGTTCGCCGAGCTCGAAACCTGTTTTCCCGATGCCGAGTTCATGCAGCTCGAGGTCGAGCCGGAAAACCGTGCGGCCGTCGCTTTCTATGAGGCGCATGGTTTCGTGAAAATCGGCGAGACCGCCAACTGCGGTGACGGCCAGTCGGGTATCCCGGCGATTATCATGGAAAAGCCGCTCGGCTGAGCGTTGAAAGACGTGATCCGCGCCGTTGTCACATTTCCTTCTTTATCCGCTGTCAAGCCTCGGGAAGACAACGGGAATCTGATGAAATGCATCAAACAAAACTGAAACTGTCGATCAGGAAAGCCGATCGGGAGGACCTGCCTACCATCATTGCCCTGTTCGCATCCGACACTGTCGGCGGTCACGGCGATACGACCGATCCGGACGCCTTCCCCGACTACCTCGCGGCATTTGAGCGCATCACGGCAACGCCCAACGAGACGTTGTATGCAGCTGTTTTGGATGGAGAGGTCGTCGGCACTTTCCAGACCACGATCCTGACGACGCTTGTTGGCCGTGGCAGCTCCAATCTGATGATCGAGGCCGTGCAAACGCGCGAGGATATGCGCGGCAGGGGGATCGGCGAGGCGATGATGCGCTTTGCTCTCGAAGAGGCCAGCCGCCTGGGTCTTTCCAAGGTGCAACTGACCTCCAACAGGGACCGCAAGGATGCGCACCGATTCTATGAACGCGTCGGCTTTGAACCCTCCCACCTTGGCTTCAAGATTCGGTTGAAATGAAGGCGCTGCAACGGAATCACTGGACATTGACGAGGCTGCGCGGCATAAGCGGAGCAGCACTCTAGGATATCCCGCGCGGTTGTTTGGCGCGGTCAAGGACGGACATCATGAAGTCTCTGCTGCAGATTTTTACCTGGTGGAATGGACAGACGATCGGCACCCGCTTTCACACCTGGCGCTTCGGCAAGCGCGTGGGCGAGGATGCGGCCGGCAACGTCTACTACCAGGGCGGCAAGGATTCCGAAGGCCGCACCCGCCGCTGGGTGATCTACAACGGCTATGCCGACGCCTCCGCCATTCCGCCAGGCTGGCACGGCTGGATGCATCACCGCACCGACGTGTCGCCGGCGGACGAAAGCTACAAGCCGCGTGAGTGGCAGAAGCCGCACCAGCCGAACGGCACCGGCTCCGCACAGGCCTACCGGCCGCCGGGGTCGATCAGCAGCACCGGCGAGCGCCCGCGCGTCACCGGCGACTACGATGCGTGGACGCCGCGCTCCTGAGCCTGATTTTTGGAACAGGGCTTCCTGATTGTTGATTGCACGCCGGGCATCATGCCTCGGCCACATTTGATGTTTAGCGCCTGATACCGGCACTTTGATCGGGATCGCGCGGGAGACGGGCGTTAATGGTAGTTTCAAATCAGCGAAATCAGACGCGCCGTTTGTTTGCGGCGACTGTCCTGTTCGCGATTGCCGGCACCTCGCTTCTTTCCATGGCCGCTGCTGCGCACGCCGCGCGGATCACCAATCCGGTCGCGGTCTTTTCCGGCATCGACAAGATTACCGGCCGCATCACCACCTTCGACGTCTATATCGGCGAGACCGTCCAGTTCGGCGCGCTGCAGGTGACGCCGCGCGTCTGCTACAGCCGCGACGACACCGAGGCGCCGAAGACAGACACCTTCGTCGAGGTCGACGAGATCACCCTCGACCGCAAGATCCGCCGCATCTTCACCGGCTGGATGTTTGCCGACAGCCCCGGTCTCAACGCCGTCGAGCATCCCGTCTATGACGTATGGCTGAACAGCTGCAAGGCAAAGTCCGACCTGCCGCCGCCTGACTCTGCGGCCAAGCAGTAGCCAAATTTCCAATTTTCAGAATTTGAGGTGCGGCGGGGCGATCGCGCGAGCCAGCATCTTTTCGTAGCGCGCCTTCGGCACGTCGACGGCGCCGAAGCTTTTCAGGTGCTCGGTCGTGAACTGCGTGTCGAGCAGCGTGAAGCCGCGTTTGCGCAGGCGCTCGACCAGATGGACGAGGCAGATTTTCGAGGCGTCCGTGCGGCGCGAGAACATGCTTTCGCCGAAGAAGGCCGAGCCGAGCGAGACGCCGTAGAGTCCTCCGACGAGGTCGTCGCCATCCCAGGCTTCCACCGAGTGCGCGTGGCCCATGCCGTGCAGCGTCGCATAGAGCGAGAGAATCTTGGCATTGATCCAGGTCGTCAGCCGGTCGGGGGCAGGGGCGGCGCAGCCCTTCATCACCTCTTCGAAAGCGGTGTCGTAGCGGATGTCGAAGGGCGCCCGCCTTACCGTTTTTGCGAGACTTTTGGAAACATGGAAATTGTCGAGCGGGATGATGCCGCGCAGTTCCGGCTCGACCCAGAAAAGCTCGGGGTCATCGGCGCTGTCGGCCATCGGGAAGAGACCGATGGAATAGGCCCGCAACAGCAAATCCGGTGTGACCTCCGGCTGCCTGCTGCGGGTTCCCTTCATTCAAGACCTCATTCGGCCGGCTGGGCCAGATAGTGCTCCAGCCAGTGTATATCATAGTCGCCGTTGGCGATGTCCTGATTGTTGATCAGGTCCTGGAACAGCGGCAGCGTCGTCTTGATGCCGTCGATGACGAACTCGTCCAGCACGCGGCGCAGGCGCATCATGCATTCGACGCGGGTGCGCCCATGCACGATCAGCTTGCCGATCAGGCTGTCGTAGTATGGCGGGATCCGGTAGCCCTGATAGGCGCCGGAATCGACGCGCACGCCGAGACCGCCGGGTGCATGGAAATGCGTGATCGTGCCGGGCGAGGGCACGAAGGTGCGCGGGTCCTCGGCATTGATACGGCACTCGATAGCATGACCGGAGAAGACGACCTCGTCCTGCGTGACCGACAGGCCGGCGCCGGAGGCAACACGAATCTGCTCGTGCACGAGGTCGATGCCGGTGATGGCTTCGGTGATCGGATGCTCGACCTGCAGGCGGGTGTTCATTTCGATGAAATAGAACTCGCCGTTTTCGTAGAGGAACTCGATGGTTCCGGCACCGCGATATTTCAGCTTACGCATGGCGTCGGCACAGACTTCGCCGATCTTCATCCGCTGCTCGACGTTGAGTGCCGGCGAATTGGCCTCTTCCCAGACCTTCTGGTGACGGCGCTGCAGCGAGCAGTCGCGCTCGCCGAGATGAATGGCATTGCCTTCACCATCGCCGACAACCTGGATTTCGATATGACGCGGCTTGCCGAGGTATTTTTCCATGTAGACGGCATCGTTGCCGAAGGCGGCGAGCGCCTCGGACCGGGCCGTGGAAACAGCCTCGGACAGTTCGTCCTCGTTCCTTGCCACCTTCATGCCGCGGCCACCGCCGCCGGCCGTCGCCTTGATCAGAACCGGGAAGCCGATCTCGCGGGCGATTTCGAGCGCGTTCTCAGGCTTTACCTCACCGGCGGAGCCGGGAACCACGGGAATGCCGAGCGACTTGGCCGTCTCCTTCGCCGTAATCTTGTCACCCATGATGCGGATGTGATCGGCGGTCGGCCCGATGAAGGTAATACCGTGCGCGTCAAGAATATCGGCGAACTTGGCGTTTTCCGACAGGAAGCCGTAGCCCGGATGCACGGCGTCGGCACCGGTGATTTCGCAGGCAGCAACGATCTGGTGGATGTTCAGGTAGCTGTCGCGCGATGGCGGCGGTCCGATGCACACGCTTTCGTCGGCAAGGCGAACGTGCATGGCATCGGCGTCTGCGGTGGAGTGAACGGCAACCGTTGCGATGCCAAGCTCCTTGCAGGCACGCAGAACCCTAAGGGCGATTTCGCCGCGATTGGCGATGAGGATCTTGGAAATCATATGCCCGGCCTATTCGATGACAACAAGCGCTTCGCCGTACTCGACCGGTGCGCCGTCTTCAACGAGGATTTCGACCACACGGCCGGAGCGAGGCGCCGGAATCTGGTTCATCGTCTTCATGGCTTCGATGATCAGGATGGTCTGGCCTTCCTTGACCGTGGCGCCGGCTTCGATGAAGGGACGCGAACCGGGAGCCGGCGAAAGATAGGCGGTGCCCACCATCGGCGCGGTGACGGCATTCTTCGATGCTCTTGCGGTCTCTGCCGCTGCGGCTTGCGTACCGGCGGCCGAGGCTGCCTGGATAGGAGCGGCCATGGCCGGAACCGGAGCCGACACATATTGCGGCGTCCCGGCGCGCGAAACGCGGATACGCAGGTCGTCCTGTTCCACTTCGATTTCCGTAAGATCGGTTTCGTTCAGGATATTGGCGAGATCGCGGATCAGCGTCTGGTCGATGCCGGGTTTCTTGTCAGCCATGGATGTGAGCCTCGTGTTCTTTTTATTTCGTCTGTTGGGTGAGTGTCTTTAGCGCATTGAGCGCAAGAATGTAACTGTCGGCGCCGAAACCGCAGATCACGCCCTTTGCTGCCGGAGCAAGCATGGATTTGTGCCGGAATTCTTCGCGCGCGTGGACATTGGAAAGATGCACTTCGACGACCGGAATGCCGATGGCCTTTGCGGCGTCGTGGAGCGCGATCGACGTATGGGTATAAGCGCCGGCGTTGATGGCGATGCCCTGAGCGACGCTGCCGGCCTCATGAAACCAGTCTACGAGGTCGCCTTCATGGTTGCTCTGGCGGCAGACGACATCAAGACCAAGCGTCTTGCCATGCTCCACGCACATCGCTTCGATATCTGCCAGCGTCTGCCCGCCGTAGATGCCAGGCTCGCGTTTGCCGAGCGCGTTGAGGTTGGGGCCGTTCAGCACGAAGATTGTCGATGGCATAAGGGATCAGGTCCGATAATCGAGCGTTACCTATAGACGGATGGTTCCGCGAGGAAAAGCCCTACGGCCCCTCGCGGCCTTTGTCCACAAGCGATAACGCCCGGTCCCGTCGGTAATACCGACCTTCAGCAGATTGTCTTGCCGCACGCGCGGACATTGGCGACCTTTGCTTCCAGTTCCTCCGCGCCGACGGCACCGAAGACGGCCTCCCGGCCGACGACATAGGAAGGGGTGCCGGTGATGCCGAGTTCGTTGGCGAGCGTATAGGCTTCCTTGACGCCTTCGTCACTGGTGTTTTCGTCCATCTTCTTGCGAAGATCGGCTTCCTTGACGCCGAGCTTGCCGGCAACGGCGATCGCGGTCTCCTCCGTTGCACGTTCCTCGCCGCCAAGCAGCGCCCGGTGGAAATCGCCGTATTTTTCCGGCGCAACGTCACGGAAGGCGGCACTTACCTTGTGCGCGGCCATCGAATCAGGCCCGAGGATCGGCAGTTCCTTCAGCACGAAACGGACGTTCTTGTCCTTCTCGAGGATGGCTTCCATATCGGACAGGGCGCGTTTGCAGTAACCGCAATTGTAGTCGTAGAACTCGACGATGGTCACGTCGCCATTCGGATTGCCGAGCGTGACGTCATACTTCGACTGGAAAATCGCCTTCTCGTTGTCGTTGATCGCTGTTTCCGCCTGCTGAAGCTGCTCGTCGGCCTGTTTCTTCTTCAGCGCCTGCTGGGCTTCCAGCAGGATTTCTGGATTGGCGACGAGGTATTCGCGGATGAAATCGCCCATCTCCTGCTTCTGCTTGTCATCCAGCGCGTTGGCGCCTTGAGGCAGCGCAACGGCGGCCGAAAGCAGGATGAGCGTTGCAGCGATTGTTTTTCGAGCGTTGAATGCCATTTAGTCCTCGTTGCCTTTTCTCTGTGTTCGGTCTGTCGTTCAATTGTCGAGGCCGGGTCAACAGGCTTGTTTGAAAGACAACAGAAGTTCTGCGCCCAGCATAGGGGCGGGCGGCGCCAAACGAAACCGCAAAATCGGCGGAAATGCGGCGCTCGCGCACTTGTGAAGCCCTTTGCGATCAGGCACATGGCTGCAGAGGTCAAAAACGTCGAGGATGTGCTGTTGAAGCCGCTTTCCACCCGCAGTTCCGTTGAACCCTTCCATGCCATGGATGTTCTGGCCGAGGCCAACAAACGCCGCGAAGCCGGATATCCGGTCATTTCCATGGCCGTCGGGCAACCGAGCCATCCCGCACCGAAGGCGGCGTTGGAAGCTGCGCGCACCGCACTCGAGCATGGGCGGTTGGGCTATACGGATGCGCTTGGAACCGCGTCACTCAGGATCGCTATCGCCAGGCACTACCGCACACGCTACGGCGTCGAGGTCGATCCGCAGCGCGTCGCAGTGACGACCGGGTCTTCCGCGGGGTTCAATCTGGCCTTCCTGGCATTGTTTGATCCCGGCGATTGCGTTGCCATCGCCCGGCCGGGCTATCCGGCCTATCGCAATATCCTGGCGGCGCTCGGCCTGACGGTCGTGGAAGTCGAAGCGGACGCCGAGAGTGGTTTCACGCTGACACCGGAAAGTCTTGAGACCGCTGCTGTAAAAGCCGGCAAACCGTTGAACGGCGTTCTGCTCGCAAGTCCCGCCAACCCGACGGGGACGGTAACGGGCAGGGCCGGGCTGAAGGCCTTGGCCGACTATTGCCATGATCGCGGCATCGCCTTCATCTCCGATGAGATCTATCACGGCCTGACATTTGCAGGTGAAGAGACCACAGCCCTCAGCGTTACCGACGAGGCCGTGATCATCAATTCCTTCTCCAAATATTATTGCATGACCGGCTGGCGGATCGGCTGGATGGTACTGCCGGAAACGCAGGTGCGCGCCTTCGAGCGCATCGCCCAGAGCCTCTACATCTCGCCCCCGGAACTGTCGCAGATCGCGGCGGAAGCTGCACTTGGCTGCGAGACCGAGCTTGATGTCTACAAGGCATCCTATGCCGCCAATCGCGAACTGTTGTTGAAGCGTCTGCCGGAGATCGGCTTTTCCATCGCCTCGCCGATGGACGGGGCCTTCTACGCCTATGCCGATGTCAGCCGCTTCACCAATGACAGCATGGATTTCGCCAGGAAGATGCTGGCGGAAATCAATGTCGCAGCGACGCCGGGGCTGGATTTCGACCCGCTCGAAGGGAACCGCGCCATGCGGTTTTCCTATGCCGGCGCTGAAGCCGACATGGTCGAGGCGATGGATCGCATCGCTCGCTGGCTGGCTTGATTTTAAACGATATCAGGCGATTGCGCGGTTTGGCGGAATCAGTCTCTGACGATGTTGAATCCGATTGTAAGGTGTTGATCCTGGGTTTGCGCCTCCGAGACCGGATGCGCGTCCAGCGGACGCGCAAACACCGGAGTGATAAACATACCCCGCCGATTAGCGGCAAATGCGGACCGTCTTGACGGCGGCATTTCCTTCTTCACCCGTCGTGTGGATTTTCCGGGTTACGCAAATCGGCCGGTAGGCGGTGTCGTAACTCTTGTAATAATAGTCATTGTGGCGTTGACGGCTGGCGCTGTCGGCATGGGATGTGGCTGCAAAGGAAACCACCGGAACGGCGGCAAGGGCTGCGGCGATCGCAAAACGTCGCATGATTGTCTCCTCTGGTTGGCACAGGGCGAGCCCATCCCGCCCATTCGAGCACGATCCCATGGAAGACGTATTCTTGCTGTTCCTCATGGAACAAGCCTCAAACGAAAAAACCGGCCAATTGCTTGGCCGGTTTTCATAGGATTGTTGTTGCCAAGCGTGGCTCAGAAAAAGCCGCGTTTCTGCCACCATCCGCCCTTCTTGGGCTTCGGCGGCTCGCCATCAGCGTCCTGCTTGACTGTGGACGATTTGACCACGGGCTCGCTGGCGATGGCATCGATGTCGCGATTGGCACGAACGGGCTTGGTCTCGTCAAGCGAAGCCGCAGCCGTTTCGACCACAGGTTCCTCAGCGACGACCACCTGTTCCGGCTGCGCTTCGACGGCAGCCTGGGCATCTGCATCGGCAGTTGCGGCAGGAGCTTCTTCGGCAGGAGCCTCCTCGACAGCGGCAGCAGCCTTCTTGCTTCGGCTGCGCTTCGGCTTGGCAGGTTTTGCCTCTTCTTCGGCAACCACGACGGCTTCGATCGCAGGTGCTTCGAATACAGCTTCAGCCGCAACCGGTGCGGACGCTACGGTCTCGATGGCCGCTTCAGCCTTCACGGAGCCTTCCTGGCCTTCGTCACCGTCCGTCTCGCTGCCTTCAGCGGAAAGATTTTCACCTTCGGCCTCATCCGGACGATTGCGGCGGCCACCACGCTTGCCGCGGCGACGGCGCTTGCGCTTCTGGCGCTCTTCCTCGCTCAGCCCTGCATCCTGGGCGTCGTCGGCGCCAGCCTGTGCAGCGACTTCGTCGCCTTCGTCCTCGTCGCCATCCTCGTCCGACAGATCGTCGTTGGAGGCGGCCGCTTCAGCGGCTGTCTGCTCGCCGTTCGGACCGGTGCCGCGGCCACCACGACGCCTGCGGCGGCGCTTGCGCTTACGGTTGCCCTGGTCGTCGCCCTGTGCCGCCGGTTCGCGCTCGACGCGCTCGACGCGCTCGGCCTTGGCCTCGACCACGACTTCTTCGTCGTCCTCGATATCCTCTTCGATGATGACATCGTCATCTTCGTCGATCTCAGGCTCGAACTGGATGATCTGCTCGATCTTGACCGGGTTCTCGACGGCTTCGCCACGATCGATGGCGAAATGCTGGGCGCCGACATGGGCGTCCGCCTCGACGATGATCTGCACGCCGAAACGCTCTTCGTAATCGACGATCGTGCCGCGCTTGTGGTTGAGGAGGTAGAGCGCAATGTCCGGCGTCGTGCGCACGGTGATGTTGTGCGTCGTGTTCTTCAGCAGGTATTCCTCGATGCCGCGCAGGACATGCAGGGCAACGGAAGACTGCGAGCGGACATGGCCCGTGCCGTTGCAATGCGGGCAGGTCTGCATCGTCGATTCAAGAACCGATGCGCGGATGCGCTGGCGCGACATTTCGAGCAGGCCGAAATGCGAGATGCGGCCGACCTGGATACGGGCGCGGTCGTTCTTCAGATGATCTTTGAGACGCTTTTCGACAGCGCGATTGTTGCGCTTCTCTTCCATGTCGATGAAGTCGACGACCACGAGACCGGCAAGGTCGCGCAGTCGAAGCTGGCGGGCGACTTCTTCAGCGGCTTCGAGGTTTGTCTGGAGAGCCGTATCCTCGATCGAATGTTCGCGGGTCGAACGGCCGGAGTTGACGTCGATCGCCACCAGTGCTTCGGTCTGGTTGATGATGATGTAGCCGCCGGACTTCAGCGTCACCTGCGGCACGAGCATGCGGTCGAGCTGGGCTTCGATGCCCGAGCGCGAGAAGATCGGGTGCACGTCGCGGTATGGCTGAACCACCTTGGCGTGGCTCGGCATCAGCATCTTCATGAAGCCCTTGGCTTCCTTGTAGCCTTCCTCGCCGGCAACGATGATCTCGCTGATGTCCTTGTTGTAAAGGTCGCGGATCGAGCGCTTGATCAGGCTGCCTTCCTCATAGACGAGGCAGGGCGCGGTCGAGGAGAGCGTCAGCGTGCGGACGTTTTCCCACAGGCGCATCAGATATTCGAAGTCGCGCTTGACTTCGACCTTGGTGCGGTTGGCACCGGCGGTGCGCAGGATGACGCCCATACCCTGCGGCACGTCGAGCGCGCGGGCGATTTCCTTCAGGCGCTTGCGGTCCGGCAGGTTGGTGATCTTGCGGGAAATACCGCCACCACGCGCCGTGTTCGGCATCAGAACCGAATAGCGGCCTGCCAGCGACAGGTAGGTGGTGAGGGCCGCGCCCTTGTTGCCGCGTTCTTCCTTGGCCACCTGCACCAGCAGGATCTGCCGCCGCTTGATGACTTCCTGGATGCGGTACTGCTTGCGGGGACGACGGCTGACCTGGCGATCCGGCACTTCTTCCATGGCGTCTTCGGCGCCGACGGATTCGATGACTTCCTTCTCTTCGTGATGGCCATCGTCGTCATCATCGTCGTCGGAGTTGCGGCGACGGCCGCGTGTGTCTTCCGAGATGCTGTCGGTATCGACCATTGCGGCCATTTCGCCGCTGGAGCTTTCTTCGCCATCCGCGTCGGCTGCCGGCGCCTCGGCTTCGGCCTCTGCGGCGGCAGCCTTCTTGGTGCGGCGAGGGCGCTTGGCCTTTGCTTTCGGCTTTTCCTCCGCCTCGACAGCAGCTTCAACTGCCTCGACCGGCTGGGGAGCGGTTTCGACAACCTCGACAACGGTTTCTTCCGTCGTCTCTACCGTTTCCTCGTCGGAATCGGGGCCAAGATCCGTACCGGTCTCGACATGCTCGATGTCGTCGTCGCGGCGCGCTTCCTCGGCTTCCGCCTTGAGAAGGGCCTGCCTGTCGGCGAGCGGAATCTGGTAGTAGTCGGGGTGGATTTCGGCGAAGGCCAGGAAGCCGTGGCGATTGCCGCCGTAGTCGACGAATGCCGCCTGCAGCGACGGTTCTACGCGCGTGACTTTCGCGAGATAGATGTTGCCGCGAATTTGTTTCTTGTGCTCGGATTCGAAGTCGAATTCTTCTATGCGGTTTCCGCGAACGACGACGACGCGCGTCTCTTCAGCGTGAGACGCATCGATAAGCATTTTCTCTGCCATGTAAGTGGTGCTCCTCGGCGCAACCGCAAAACGGCAGGAAGGTCGCGTCCCGGAGGAGACGTTCCATACAGCTCAGGTTTTTCGCCGGATGTGAATGTTCCTGTATGGTCGGGGAGATGGTCCAACAGCCAGACGGCAGCCGAAACGGTCTCGTTCCGGGGCCTGTTTACTTCTGACCGATACTGCTGGGACAACGTCAATTACCAAACAAGAATGCTAATGTATTAGGCCTAGAGGCCCGATGAATGCGCCCGGTTACGGGCAATTCGGTGATCGTCACCATAAACGATCCGGCCACCGCCGGAATTTCTCGATTCAGCATACGTGGAAAAAGTGGAGCGACGGCGGATGAAGCGCGACTGCTTGTCCGAGACATGATCTGCGTTGAAGCGGTTTTACCCGTCCCGATCATGCTCTGGCGCCAGGGCTTGAAAAAACCTTTGGCTGCCGGTCGTCGATTCTATCCCGTCAACACTTTCTCCCTGTGAAGCTTTTATGTTTTCTATGTCACAATGGCAAGGGAAAAGCCGGAATGGTCATAATATTGATTGATTCGCTTGTCGGGGTATGCACTGCCGGGATGCCGGTTTTCGGCCGTGCCGAAGCTGTTTTTTGGCTTCGATGGACGAAAACGGTACAGGCCGGATCGCGGCAAGCAAGGTTCGGTTAACCATATGGCGTCATGGATGGTAGGAACCGGTAGCCGGCTCGCGGGCCGGCAACACCGTGAAACTCGATATCATGTCGGGTGATGGCAATGCATCCATCGGGATGATGGAACGGCGACAAGGGAAAGCGGGTTTGATCCTATCTGCGATATTGCGGCAATCTCTACTCGGCCTGTGTCTGCTGTGCTCGACGCTCAGCGCCCACGCCGCCGATGCGCCTTTGCTCGCCTATGCCGCACGGATCGCCGGCGACGATGCCCGCACCAGGGTGGTGATCGAGTTTGACAGGAAACCGGTTTTCTTCGTCCACTATGTTGCAAACCCTGCGCGCGTGATCGTCGATCTGCCGGAGACATCGTTCGGATTGAAGCCCGAGGATCTGACGGCGCGGGGGCTGTTCACCGAAATCCGCTATGGCGCCATGGGCGCCGGCAGTTCGCGGGTCGTGCTGACGGCGAAAAAACCGGTCGCGATTACGGTCGCGGACGTGAAAGCGGATGAAGAGGGCAGGGGCTTCCGGCTGGTGCTCGACGCCGAGCGGGTGACCGAGGAGCGGTTTTCGGCTCTGCTCGAGGATCAGAAGTGGACGGGCACCGTCGCGGCCACCAAAACCGATCGGGTTGTCGAGAAAGCCGAGGCCGGGTCTTTCGTCGTCGCCATCGATGCCGGACATGGCGGCATCGATACCGGTGCCATCGGCAGCGAGACCAAGATGGAGGAAAAGAGCGTGACGCTCGCCTTCGCCGGTGAACTGGTCGAGACGCTCAACAAGGAAGCCGGTGTCAAGGCATTCCTGACGCGGGACAAGGACGAGTTTCTCTCGCTGCCCGAGCGCGTCCAGATCGCGCGCCAGCATGGCGCAAACCTGTTCATTTCCATTCACGCCGATACGCTGAGGCAGCGCGACATTCGCGGCGCGACCGTCTACACCATTTCCGACAAGGCGTCCGACCATCTTGCCGCCAACCTTGCCGAGCGCGAAAATCTCTCCGACGAGATCGCCGGCGTCACCTTCAAGAGCGAACCGGCTGAGGTCGCCGACATTCTCATCGATCTGACGCGGCGCGAGACCCAGGCATTTTCCGTCAATCTCGCCCGCTCCGTCGTCTCGTCCTTCGAAGGACAGATCAATCTGATCAACAACCCGCATCGCCATGCGGGCTTCAGGGTGTTGCAGGCGCCCGACGTCCCGTCGATCTTGCTCGAACTGGGATTTCTGTCCAACAAGCAGGACGAGAAACTGCTTGTCGATCCCGTCTGGCGCAAGAAGGTCGCTGGCCTTCTTGCGGGAGCTGTCCGCACTTACCGGGGCGGATCGGTTGCAAACGGCGGCTGATATGTGAATGCAGGGTTCTGCGGGCCTGCGTTTTCAAGTTGTTTGACGGCAATAACGTTTGATGTGATTTGTGTCGCGGAAGTAACAGCGATATCGTTTTCAAGAGGATGCCGCGAGTTTAATGCATCCAAAGCCCTATTTTACTCACAATCCGGTCGCTATCCGGAAAGCTCAAGTGTGCAATTGGTGATCGGCAAGACGGTGGCCAGTCGCAAGTGGAATGCGGAAAAGGTCCAGCCGGATATCCGGCGGCCGTCTTCTTCCGCTGTTTAATTCGTCGGCGCGATTGCATTCGGACAAGGTGCGGGGTAGGCCCAGCGGGTTCGCGTGCTCCGCACAGAGAAACGACAACAGGGTACCGGTATCTGGCTGATGATCAGACTGATTGGATATTTCTTCGGCATTGGCGCATTTCTGGTGCTTGGCGTTGCCGCCGCGGCCGCCATCTATCTCGGCCATGTCACCAAGGACCTGCCGGATTATGAGGTGCTCAACAGCTATGCGCCACCGGTGACGACGCGCGTCCATGCCGGCAATGGCGCCCTGATGGCTGAGTATGCCCGCGAGCGCCGCCTCTACCTGCCGATCCAGGCCATTCCCGACCGGGTCAAGGCAGCCTTCATTTCCGCAGAAGACAAGAATTTCTATCAGCATCCGGGCGTCGACATCACCGGCCTTGCGCGCGCTATTACGGTCAACCTGCAGAACTTCGGTTCCGGTCGCCGCCCGGTCGGTGCATCGACGATCACCCAGCAGGTTGCGAAAAACTTCCTTCTCTCCGCCGACCAGACGATCGACCGCAAGGTCAAGGAAGCGATCCTGTCGTTCCGTATCGAACAGGCCTACAGCAAGGATCGCATTCTCGAGCTCTATCTCAACGAGATCTTCTTCGGCCTGAATTCCTACGGCATCGCCGGTGCGGCACTCACCTATTTCGACAAGTCGGTGACGGAACTCACCATTGCCGAGACGGCCTACCTGGCGGCTCTCCCCAAGGGACCGTCCAACTACCATCCGTTCCGCCGCGAAAAAGCAGCGATCGAGCGCCGTGACTGGGTCATCGACCGCATGGTCGAGAACGGCTACGTCACCAAGAGCGATGGCGACGACGCCAAGAAGCAGCCGCTCGGCGTCAGCGTCCGCCGTGGCGGTTCGCATCTGTTCGCCTCGGACTATTTCGCCGAGGAAGTCCGCCGCCAGATCATCCAGCGCTATGGCGACAATGCGCTCTACGAAGGCGGCCTGTCCGTCCGCACCTCGCTCGATCCGAAGCTGCAGGTGGAAGCCCGCAAGTCGCTGCAGAATGCTCTTGTGACCTATGACGAGCGGCGCGGCTTCCACGGCGCCCTGAAATCGATCGAGATCGGTGGCGACTGGGGTGAACCGCTGGGCAAGCTGGAGGCGCTTTCCGACGTGCCCGAGTGGAAGTTGGCGGTGGTGCTCTCCGTCGATGAAGGCGGCGCAGATATCGGCGTTCAGCCGACCAAGGATGGCGCAGGCAAGATCGGGGCGGACCGTGTCACGGGCCGCATCGCGGCCGAGAACATGCAGTGGGCCTATCGCTCGTCCACCGGCGATCGCAAGTCGGCAAAATCGCCGGAAGGCGTTCTTGGTCCAGGTGATGTCGTCTATGTTGAAGCGACGGACGTGAACGGCGAGTACCGTCTGCGCCAGCCGCCGAAGGTACAGGGCGGCCTGGTTGCCATGGATCCGCAGACGGGCCGCGTTCTGGCCATGGTCGGCGGCTTCTCCTATGGCCAATCCGAATTCAACCGTGCGACGCAGGCGATGCGCCAGCCCGGCTCGTCCTTCAAGCCGTTTGTCTATGCGGCAGCCCTCGACAACGGCTATACGCCGGCATCCGTCATTCTCGATGCGCCGTTCGAGCTCGTCACCGGTGGGCAGGTCTGGCGGCCGCAGAACTATGGCGGCGGTTCGGCTGGTCCCTCGACCCTGCGTCTCGGCATCGAAAAGTCGCGTAACCTGATGACGGTGCGCCTCGCCAACGACATGGGCATGAACCTTGTTGCCGAATATGCCGAGCGATTTGGCATCTACGACAAGATGCTGCCGGTGCTCGCCATGTCACTCGGTTCCGGCGAAACGACGGTGCTGCGCATGGTCTCCGCCTATGCCGTGCTTGCCAATGGCGGCAAGCAGATCAAGCCGTCGATGATCGACCGCATCCAGGACCGCTACGGCAAGACGATCTTCCGTCATGAGGAGCGCACCTGCGACAACTGCAATGCTGCCGATTGGGACAATCAGGAAGAGCCGGTGCTCACCGACAATCGCGAGCAGGTGCTTGATCCCATGACCGCCTACCAGATCACGTCGATGATGGAAGGCGTGGTCACGCGGGGCACCGCGGCCGGCAAGATCAAGCTCGATCGCCCGGTTGCCGGCAAGACTGGTACGACCAATGACGAGAAGGACGCCTGGTTCGTCGGTTATACCCCCGATATGGTGGCCGGCCTCTATCTTGGCTTCGACGACCCGGCTCCGCTTGGCCGCGGCGCGACGGGTGGCGGTCTGGCGTCTCCGGTGTTCAACGAATTCATGCAGGCTGCGATGCAGGGCGCACGCCCGGTCAAGTTCGTCGTGCCGGATGGCATGAGCCTGATCCCCGTCAACCGCAAGACCGGCATGGCAGCCAATGAAGGCGATCCCGACACGATCATGGAGGCCTTCAAGCCCGGTACCGGTCCGGCCGACAGCTTCTCGGTCATTGGCGGTGCAGACATGTATGTTCCTCCGGAAGAAATCCTGAAGGCCTCGCCGCAGGCGAATGACGCCATCAACCGCGGTTCGAGCGGTCTGTTTTGACCCATCTGCCGTCTTTCGCGACGCCCGCCGCTTTACAGGAGCGGCGGGCGTCGCTATTCACGGCCCACTTTCACCCGATTGCAAGAGCAGGACAATGCGCACCGAAATCGAGAACATCGTCGACGAAATCAAGCAGGCCATAAGCCTGCTGAGGAGGCATCTTTGACTGGGATCAGGCGGTAAGACGACTGGACTGGTTGAATAATAAATCGGAGGATCCCAACCTCTGGAACGATGCGGCCGAAGCGCAGAAGCTGATGCGTGAGCGCCAGCAGCTCGATGACGGCATCAACGGCGTCAGGGCTTTCGAGCGACAGATGCAGGACGCCATCGACCTCATCGAGCTCGGTGAGGAAGAGGGCGACGCGGACATCGTCAAGGAAGCCGAAGATGCATTGCGCGTGCTGCGGACAGAAGCGGCCCGCCGCCAGGTGGAAGCCATGCTGTCGGGCGAAGCCGACGGCAACGACACCTATCTGGAAGTGCATTCCGGCGCCGGCGGCACCGAGAGCCAGGACTGGGCGAACATCCTGCTGCGCATGTACACCCGCTGGGCCGAACGTCAGGGCTACAAGGTGGAACTCATGGAAGTCCATGACGGCGAAGAAGCCGGCATCAAGTCCGCGACGCTTCTCGTCAAGGGACATAACGCCTATGGCTGGCTGAAGACCGAATCGGGCGTTCATCGTCTGGTGCGGATTTCGCCGTTCGACAGCAACGCTCGCCGCCACACGTCGTTCTCGTCCATCTGGGTCTATCCGGTGATCGACGATTCGATCCAGATCGACATTAACGAGAGCGATTGCCGCATCGATACCTACCGCTCCTCCGGCGCTGGCGGCCAGCACGTCAATACTACCGATTCGGCCGTGCGTATCACGCATATGCCGTCCGGCATCGTCGTGCAGTGCCAGCAGGAACGCTCGCAGCACAAGAACAAGGCCAAGGCCTGGGACATGCTGCGTGCCCGTCTCTATGAAGCGGAACTGAAGAAGCGCGAAGATGCGGCCAATGCCGAAGCGGCGTCGAAGAGCGACATAGGCTGGGGACACCAGATCCGCTCTTACGTCATGCAGCCTTATCAGTTGGTCAAGGACCTGCGCACCGGTGTAGCCAGCACCGCGCCCGACGACGTGCTCGACGGTGACCTCAACCAATTCATGGAAGCGGCCCTTGCCCACCGCGTCAACGGCGGCGCCGATGCCGTGGTCGACGATCTCGCCTGAGGCGAAAACATGATGACAAACAAAAAGCCGGGCGCATCGATCGCCCGGCTTTTTGTTTTCGCGCTGCCCGTCTGTCAGTTGGTTTCCCGTTCGACCTTGATATCGCCGATATCGTCGATCAGCACCGTCCAGGTTTCCGGATCGGTCGCGGCCGGGTCCGTTTTCAGATAGACCGTCGCAAACAGTCCCGGCTGCCGGGCGACGCCATCGGAGGCTTCCGGCCGGATGTCGGTCACATACGCCTTCATCGCTGAAAATTCCTCGAGTTCCGCCGATGAGACCACTTTGGGGCCTGCGGCATCGAGCGCAATCTGCTGCAGGAAGATGTGGGTGTTTCCCTCGGGTTGGCGGACCGCCACCAGCTTGTAGTAGCCGCGTTGCGCCGGTGTTCCCGTAGCCGGCTGCTTTTCCGCCGTCTTGCCGTTCAGATCGAGCGCGCCGAGCGCATCACCGCTTTCCTCCCAGTATCCGGTACTGGTGACGAAAATGATGTTGTCGGGCATGAGGACATCGTCGGCCGCGGTGGCGGGAGCCGATGTAGCGAGCAAGATGGCGGCGCAACAGATGGAAAGGGATGTCATTGCAAACCGGCGGCGGATGACCGCTGACAATGTGTTGTCATATCCGGGCGAACGCGCGCCGGCTGCCTTGTATCGTCTCGTGTGGAGCATCGTCCTCGCCCTTGGTGCGCTCACTTGAAAAGCAGGATGCCCTGGCGCCCGCATCCCTGCGGATAGCAGGGCGCGCTGAACTCTGGCACAACTTTCAGCCGAAATCGATTCCCATTCAAGCATTTGCCGGAAGGCCAGAGACCGCCTCGTATCAATTCGAGAACTGCTCGGCGAGAATGCGGTCCGACCAGGAATAGTCCGGATCCGAGAGAATGTGCGCCGTAATGTTTTCCGATTCGGCAATGCGCACAGTCACCACCGACTTGACCTCGATGTGGTCCGCGACCGCGTTGACCGGGCGTTTCTCCGGCTCGAGAATGGCGATATCGACGGTAACCTTGTTGGGCAGCAGCGCCCCGCGCCAGCGCCGTGGCCGGAAAGGGCTGACGGGGGTCAGCGCCAGAAGCGGTGCTTCAAGCGGCAGGATGGGACCGTGGGCGGAAAGATTGTAGGCGGTTGAGCCCGCGGGCGTGGAGAGCAGTACGCCGTCGCAGATCAACTCCTCCAGCCGCACCCGGCCATCGACGACGACCCGCAGCTTTGCCGCCTGATAGGATTGGCGAAAAAGATAGACCTCGTTGATGGCGAGCGCCCGGAAGCGGTTGCCGTCGCTGTCGACGGTCTGCATTTCCAGCGGCCGAAAGGTATTCTCCACGGCTTCGGCCAGGCGCTCGTGCAGGTTCTCGGTGCTGTAACGGTTCATCAGGAAGCCGATCGAGCCGCGGTTCATGCCGTAGACCAGCTTGCCGGAATTCATCGTCCGATGCAGCGTGTGCAGCATGAAGCCATCGCCGCCCAGTGCCACGATCACATCGGCCTCAGCCGGATCATGCTGCCCGTAGAGAGCGATCAATTCCTCTGCCGCCCTCTTGGCTTCGTCCGTTTCAGAAGCGGCGAAGGCGATGGTTTTGAACGTCCGAGCCATGAAATGCCTGTATGTTGCATATGTTGTATAAAAACGAGCGGCGCAGCACGGGCGCCGCGAGTAACCCGGCGATGCACCCGCAGCCAGCGATATCATGCATAAAAGATTGCGACGGGGAAGGAAAACAATGGCCACCGGCATTTGCCGGCCGGGTTCATTTCCCCGGGCGTGCAGCCAATCTGGGAAATAGCGGTTTGAGCTTCTCCTGCAGCTTTGCATATTGCGTGCTTTTGGGTAGTAGTTTTGAAGCCTCCACTGCGTGCGTATACGCTTTCCGCTTGTCGCCGGCGGCGAGGTAGGCAAGGGCGAGGTTATGGTGCGCCTTGTCGCAGTCGGGCCATTGTTTGAGCACCTTGTGGGAAAGGTGGATCGCCTTCGGAAGATCGCCAAGCAGCCGCATCAGGATCGCGAAATTTACCTGCCCATCCTCGAAATGGGGAACCGCCGCAGCCACGATCGACATGGGAAGCAGCGCCTCTTTGGGGCGCCTGAGCTTGATCAGGGCAAGCCCCTTGAGATGGAGCGCTGCCTCGTTGAGCGGTGAGATCGTCGTAGCTCGCTCGCAAAGATCAAGGCAGGTTTCGAATTCGCGCGCCTGGAAAGCCTGGTTTGCCCTGTACATCAGGTCGACGAATTCAGGGGATTCGATGTAGTTTCCGGCCTCGTCAAGCTTGGGGATCGCCCGCCCGCGAACATAACGGGTCAAAAGGTCGACAAGGCCGATGGCCTCGTTGAGATATCTGGCGCACCAGTGGGTGACACCGCGCAATGTGACGATTCTGACGCTCGGAAGGTGGGCGATGCGCCGTGCCCCCACCATATCCATCGGGTCCATTTCTCCCGCGTAGATCTGCACGGGTGTGGCGGTCTCCTCGATGAGCGGCGCGAGATCGTTCACCGGGGTTTTGGCATCGCGTGGCATGAGTTGCTTGCTCCGGCTCATGGGCAATTTCAGGATGGTATCATTTCCGAAGGAAAATGCTCTTCCGCCAAGCTTGTGCGCAAAGAGAATGGCACCGTAGCCGCCCATGCTGGCGCCGATCGTGATGACTTCCTTGACTTCGAGGAACCGACACCAGGCAGCAATCGTGCGAGCTGTTTCATCCACAGTCTCTCCCAGGCCCGGCACGCCATCCTGATACCAGTGGTTCCGACCGTCGCTGACGAACAGGAGATTTTCCCGAATCTCCCGGCCGCTGTTCCAGAAGTCGAACTTGCCGTTGTCCTTGCCCGTTCCGGAGAAGTAGATCACCAGCTTGGTAGAGCGGGCTCGCGGGATAAAGCGAAAACTGGGGCCAGAACGTGCGCCGGGATAGTCCGGGACCTTTTCACTCTCAATCAACGCCTGCACTTCTGCTCCGGGAAAACATCTGGTCGACAATGCGCTTGGCTTCGACCTGGGGGTTCGCTCAGCGGCGGCGCAACGGCACAGGGGACGATTCCTGGTTCGTTTGCGACCGCTCGAGACCGTCATCGGCGCAAGGTGGCATATTGAAAGAGAGAGTCAAGGCGGGCCTGCGTCTGTCCGACAGGAATAGTGCCCGCCGGGGCCTGAACATGGGACCCTGATTAAAACGCTCGAAATTCAAAGGCCGTCAGTCCACTCGGCGCTCTTTCTCCAGCGCAAGGGCGCACTCCGCGCACAGAAATAACTGGCCGCCCTTCGGTTGCCTACGCAATGGTTTCGAGGACGCGACAATTCCTCTGCTGCCTTATCCAGTGAACATGCCGCGCAGACGAGCCCAAATGCCCTCTTGCCTGTCCACATACTTTGCACGGATGTAGCTCGCGGTCGTCTGCGCGCTTACTGTTGCGCCGAAATGGCAGTAGCAGATCATTCTATGCAACTGCCTGTCGGACAACTCGAAAAACCGTTTAGCTTCTCCGTAAGTATCGTTTTCCATCCCGGCTGCCCGAAGGACGGGATCGTTGAAGGCGACTGTGATCGCCGAATTGTCGCTGCGTAAGACGGCGCGCGCCGCTGCCGGCAGATATTCAGTTTCGTGCAGCGTCGAGAGGACCCGATGCGGATCCTGCTCAAGAAGTTCCACCCAACGCTGGAAACGCGCACGGCGGGGCATGACTTGATGAGGGTAGTCCTGTTTGATCTTGGCGAGAATTTGCAGTTGATCGAATTTATGGTGCTTCATTTCGCCCTCCATTGAGACGATTGATGCTCCGGCCCTACTGCCATCACAAGCGTGACTCCGAGCAGGGAATATGTCCAATCACGATTGAACCATCGGCGTTTGGCGACGCGGTTTGCCTACCGTGTGGTCCACCTTCGCGTATGTCAGCGACCATTCGTCCTTCACCTTGAATGTGGCAATGCACCCGATGCAAACACCCCTTTCCCGCTCTGAGCTAGCTCGAACGACCGCAACCGTCGCTCCATCGGTGCGGTTTCGGACAGGATTGAAACCATCAATGAAGTCAGGCGTTAGAATGAATCGAAACCTACGCTTGAGAGGAGGATATTCTGTGAGTTCTCATGGGCCACTCAAGGTCAGACTTGACGTATGCTGCGTAAGAGGCGCGTGGGTCGTCACTATTTTCAGCGACGATCAAAGCGAACACCGGTCGTTTCGCTCAGAGGCTGAGGCGAGAAAGTACGGGGCAGCCAGACTTGAAGAACTAAGCTCTGGAACGGTTAAGCCTAGTTCATCGCGCACCGGCGCATTACAGCAACGAGGACAGCGGCGCTCCTAGTCAATTGAGATAGGTCGACATGATAACAATGGCGGGGTGTCTAGCCATCTCGACCGCTTGGTCTGGTCGGGAGTCATGAAGAAACCATTAGCCTTTCAATGCCACGGGAGGGCCATTTTGGGTTTCTCAGCTTGGCGGCGGAGCGCCTTTTCCAGAAAACCGGCACAAATGGCAGAGGTTAGACGATCCGACCCACTGGCCTATACGCAGCTGACAGGGGTACGCTTACGTCAAACCGTCGGAGCCGCCATAGGTACTGGGTTGGTCCTCCTAAAAGCCAGCTAGAGCAGGCCGGTAATTTTCGGAACTATCTGCAGTGTTCCTCGGATTGGCAGAAAGGGCTTCGGACGATGATCTCAAAAATATCGTATATGGCACTGGGCTTTTTAGTAGCAGTCGTTCTGATTTCGGCTGTAAATTCGCCTCCCTCGCGCGAAGCACAACTGGGCAAGACGGGTCGCTTGATCAGCAACACTGCACCTGACGGATTCGTGACGGAGCGCTTCGCTGGTTAGGAGGAACAGGACCGTTCACCCAACCAAGCGTGCTACGGAGCAGAGCGAAGTTCTCTGTCCTGTAAAATCTGTAATCGCCGGTAAGTCGTTGAAACTGTTACGAATGGGATGACGCGTGAAATTGCGCGCAGCAAATTCCAAGTCAGCTACAAGTATTTGATATTAAAGAGAAAAAATGGTGCCCCCACCAGGACTCGAACCCGGGACCCCCTGATTACAAATCAGGTGCTCTACCAACTGAGCTATAAGGGCAGCATGTGCGGCAGGGAGTTAGCATATTCTGATCCTGTGTAAAGGGAAAATGCAGTTCTCCCGTTGCTTTTCGAGCGTTTGGGGAAGGCGGTTGCGTCGCCGCCTGCTGCCTCCTGTGCCTGAAGCGCGCCGGAGTTATGCGTCTGGCCGCGGCTGGATAGTTGTTTTCTGAGGCATCGAGCGGTGGGCAAGTCGCTGCTGCATTCGGGGCGGAATGAAGAAGGTGAAGGCGGCGAGCACGGCGGCAAGGGTGCAGGCAAGCCAAAGCACACCGGTGCCGAGCGCCCTTTCCAGAAACGCGCCGCATATGCCGCCGGTGGCCATTCCGAGCCACGGAACGATCTGCACCGCCCAGTCGCGCCGCGGCGACCCAACGATCCAGCCGCCGATGCCGCGGCCGAAGCGCGAAAGGGCGCCGGTCACGTAGGTAAGCCCTATGGGCAATCCTTCGATGTGTTCGACGGCAGCATTGACGAGGCCCATGGCGAGCACGATTCCGTAGAACTGGAGCGTTGCAAGGGCCGGACCGGTGGCCATCGCAGCAAGGCCGAGGATGAGGGCAGCGCCCAAAAGGACGCGGAAGGTGCGCCGGGCAGCGTTGTGGGCGACGATGATGCCGAGCGCGTTGCCGGCCACAAACACAAAGAGTGCGCCCAGCAGCACAAGGGCATAGCCAGCTTCCCCCCCGGCAAGCGCTACGGCGGCTCGGGTCGTGTTGCCGCTCATGAAGGACACGAAACTGCCTGAGATCAGCAGGCCGGCGGCATCCGTCATGCCGGCGAGAAACGAGATCCCGGCGACGAGAACGGTGCCGGTTGCAGTTCTGCGCCTGCGGATGATGCGCCGCCGTCGTTCTATCGTCATGACCTGCTGCTCCCCGACGCCACCGATTCGCTGGTGATGTCAGATTGCTCGCTCCAGAACCGTCTGAACAGGTGCGGCGAACCGCGGCCATATCATTCCGCTGCGTCGAGCATCGCCGGCGACGGGTCGATTTCCGTGCAGCGCGACATTGCGCCGGGCAGATTGTCGGCGAGAAAATCTATAAGCGCGCGAACCGAAGGCAGCAGGCCGTGGCGCGACGTAAAGACCAGATGGGCGATGGTGGCGTTCGAGGACCATTCCGGCAGCACGGGCACCAGGACGCCGGTCCGAAATCCGCGGCCGCAGAGATGATCAGGCAGAAGCGCAATGCCGACACCTTCGATCGCGGCGCGCTCGAGGATGCCGAAATCGCCGCAGCCGATGATGGGCTGATGGGTGATCTCCCGCTTCGTTCCATCGATATGGTTCAGCTGCCATGTATCGGAAAGATGTTGCTCGTTCATCGACAGCGTCGGCATGGTGGCGAGTGTATCGATCGTCACATTGCCGATCCGGGCCATCAGCGCCGGGCTGGCGGCCAGGAACTGGCGCGCCTCGCCAAGCTTGCGCACGATGAGGTTGTTGTCTGTGTCCAGCTGAGCGCGGGCCCGAAGCGCGATGTCGATGCGCTCTTCGACCAGGTCGATGCGCCGGTTGGTCGTTGTGATCAGCAGCCGGACGCCGGGATAACGCCGGTGGAAGGCGGGAAGAATGGCGGCGACCATCGGCGTGAAGCCGATCGGGCAGGCAAGCCGAACGATCCCGGTCGGCTCGCTCTTGGCCGCCGCAACCACGGCCTCGGCGGCCTCGACGCCGGAGAGAATCGTTTCGCAGCGCTCGTAGAAGGCCTGGCCGATCTCGGTGACCCGGAGCTTGCGGGTCGAGCGTTCAAGAAGGCGAACGTCGAGCTGCTGCTCAAGACGTGCCACGTGTTTGCTGAGTTTGGATTTCGGAATGTTGAGGACACGCGCAGCCGCGGAAAAGCCCTTATGCTTCACCACGGCGGCAAACAGCGCGAGATCGTTCAGGTCCTGCATGTCATACCTTCCTATAGATCCAAACCGGCACTTCATTGTTTCTATCAGGAAACGGGCTGTCGAAAAAGGGCGGGCTTATCGGTTCATTGTTTTAAATTCATATGTGATGCACCCAAACGCCCCACAAGACACGAAGGTGCCAACATGAACATTCTCCATATCGACTCCGGTATCCTCGGAGATCATTCCGTATCCCGCCGCCTGACGGCCTCGATCGTCGCCCGCATCAAGGCAGAGCGTCCCGGCGACACCGTCACCTACCGCGATCTCGCTGCTGCTCCGCTTGCCCATCTGAACGGCTCGCACTTGATGGCTGTCTCGGCCAATCCGGAAGGCCTCGATGCGACGCTGGTTTCCGAGCTTGATGCCGGCCGCGCCTCGCTCGCCGAATTCCTTGCTGCCGACGTCGTCGTTGTCGGCGCGCCGATGTACAATTTTGCCATTCCGAGCCAGTTGAAGACCTGGATCGACCGCATTCTCGTTGCCGGCACCACCTTCCGCTACACCGAAGCCGGTGTCGAAGGCCTGGCCAAGGGCAAGAAGGTCATCGTTGCCTCGACCCGTGGCGGCCACTATTCCGGCGCTTCCCCGATCAGCGCCATGGATCACCAGGAAACCTATCTCAGCACGGTGTTCGGCTTCATCGGCATCACCGATATCGAATTCGTTCGTGCCGAAGGCCTCGCCATCAGCCCGGATTCAAAGGAAGCCGCCATTGTCGAGGCTGAAAAGGCCATTGCCGACCGCGGTCATTTCGACATCGCCGCCTGATCATCAAGGCGACTGAAAATCTAAAAAGCCGGGCACGGAGCGTGTCCGGCTTTTCGCGTCCGAACGCCTGCCGTCATTATGACTCGGGCTGGACAGGGGCGTTCCGAGGCGATAGAGCGCAAACCGAGGGCCTAGGGGCCTGTAGCGCACGGACAGGAACAGCCATGACGGATGTCAGGGACAGCAACGGTACGATCCTCGTCGAGGGTGACAACGTCACCTTGATCAAGGACCTGAAGGTCAAGGGGACCTCCGAGACATTGAAGCGCGGCACGATGATCAAGGGCATCCACCTGACCGGCGACCCCGATGAGGTCGAATGCCGCCACGCCAAGATCAAGGGGCTTGTGCTGCGCACCGAGTTCCTGAAAAAGGCCTGACGAAGGCTTGCCGCTTTGCGACGAGATACCGCCGGTGTCCTCCACAAATCTGGACACCGGGCATTTTTGTATTACACTCTGCTTATGAAAAGCGTTCGGACATTTGTGGCGATCACGCTTGTTTCGGCCATTGCCGGAACATTTCCCGGCGCGTCTTTCGCGGCGCCGCCGGATGCGCGCTGCACCTGCAGAAATCGTGACGGGTCAAAGCTCGAACTCGGTCAGACGGTGTGTATCCGGGTGGGCGACGTCAGCTATCTGGCGCGTTGCGAAATGGACCTCAACGTCACCACATGGCGCAAGCTCCGGGATGGTTGTCCCGAAGCCAGATTATCGGTCGCCACATTGCCTTTGCTGCAATAGCCCGGATCAGGCCTTCAGATGGCTGCGTGCCGCATACATCGCGATCGCGGCTGCGTTGGAGACGTTCAACGACTTGATGGCGCCCGGCATGTCGAGGCGCGCCAGCGCATTGACGGTCTGACGGGTCTTCTGTCGCAATCCCTTGCCTTCGGCCCCAAGTACAAGAGCAATCTTCTCGCCCGATAGCGTCTGCTCCAGCGGCGCCGGACCTTCCGAATCAAGCCCGATGGAGACGAAGCCGAGCTTGTGCAACTCTTCCAGTGCATCGGCCAGATTGGTGATCTGGATATAGGGGATCATTTCCAGCGCACCGGAGGCGGATTTCGCCATCACACCCGATTCCGTCGGGCTGTGCCGCTGCGTGGTGATCAGGGCGCCGGCATTGAAGGCAACGGCGGAGCGCATGATGGCGCCGACATTGTGCGGATCGGTGACCTGGTCGAGCACCAGGATCAGCGGACTGTCCTTCAGCGCCGAGAGGCGGCGGACGGGCAGGGGCGCCGTTTCCAGCATCGCACCCTGATGGATCGCGTCCGGTCCGAGGATCTTGTCGAGATCCTGCGGCGTGACGATCTCGACGGGAAATCCGAGCGATTCGACCGGGCCTGCCTCAAGTCGAACCAGCGCATTCTGCGTCACCAAAAGCTTGGTGATCTTGCGCTCCGGGTTGTCGAGGGCGGCGCGCACGGTATGGATGCCGTAGAGCAGCACCTGATCGGGCGCCAGCTGCGGCGCCTTCCAATCGGCATTGGCGCTCTTCTTGCGCTTGTCCTGCGCGGGCGTGGGGATTTCGCCGCGTTCGCGCCGCGCATCGCGGTGGGCGCGGCGCAGAGTGGCGTAGTGGGTGTCTTTGGCGTTCTTGTCGCCCGGATTATCTTTGCTCATGCCTGCCTTATACTGACGATGAGGCAGGCTTGGAACCATTTTTAACGAAATCGGCTACCGGCAATCTTTATGGCGAATTTCGCAACTTTTTCTGATTGATCGTGTTGACAGGATGAAACGGGACCGTCATATACCCGGCGCAGATCGAAGGGGCGCTTTGCTTCGGCCGGAACCGCTTTGATCTGAAATGCCTGGTCGCTTTGATCCCGACAGAATAATGGAGGGATGCCCGAGTGGTTAAAGGGGACGGACTGTAAATCCGTTGGCTCAGCCTACGTTGGTTCAAATCCAACTCCCTCCACCATTCTGTTGCACGGATCATGACCCGCGGGTATAGCTCAATGGTAGAGCAGCAGCCTTCCAAGCTGAATACGCGGGTTCGATTCCCGCTACCCGCTCCAGCAAAAGCCTCCAGATTTCTCCCTGCCTTTCGTGTCACTTCAAGATATTTCCATAACTCGTTGATTTACGGCCGCTTCCGCGCTCGGTGCGATTGGCATTGGAATTGTACGTGAGCATCCCTACATAAGCACCATCCAAGGCCCAAAGGCTTGGCGGAGCACAAAATAATAAAGTCTTGCGCAATCCGTCCGAAACCCTTAAACGCCTCCCCAAACCGGCGCCGCCGGTATGGTGCATTCTCATTGATCACAGGAAACTTGACCCCATGGCAAAGAGCAAATTTGAGCGCAACAAGCCGCACGTTAACATTGGCACGATCGGCCACGTCGACCATGGCAAGACGTCGCTGACGGCAGCGATCACGAAGTACTTCGGCGAATACAAGGCGTATGACCAGATCGACGCCGCTCCGGAAGAAAAGGCGCGCGGCATCACCATTTCGACAGCGCATGTCGAATATGAGACGCCGGCCCGTCACTATGCCCACGTCGACTGCCCCGGCCACGCCGACTACGTCAAGAACATGATCACCGGTGCGGCCCAGATGGACGGCGCGATCCTGGTTTGCTCGGCTGCCGACGGCCCGATGCCGCAGACCCGCGAGCACATCCTGCTTGCCCGTCAGGTCGGCGTTCCGGCGATCGTCGTGTTCCTGAACAAGGTCGACCAGGTCGACGACGCCGAACTTCTCGAGCTCGTCGAGCTGGAAGTGCGCGAGCTTCTGTCGTCCTACGACTTCCCGGGCGACGACATCCCGATCATCAAGGGTTCGGCTCTGGCTGCTCTTGAAGACTCGGACAAGAAGATCGGCGAAGACGCGATCCGCGAACTGATGGCAGCGGTTGACGCCTACATCCCGACGCCTGAGCGTCCGATCGACCAGCCGTTCCTGATGCCGATCGAAGACGTGTTCTCGATCTCGGGCCGTGGTACGGTCGTGACCGGCCGCGTCGAGCGTGGCATCGTCAAGGTCGGCGAAGAAGTCGAGATCGTTGGCATCCGCGCCACCTCGAAGACGACGGTGACCGGCGTTGAAATGTTCCGCAAGCTGCTCGACCAGGGCCAGGCCGGCGACAACATCGGTGCGCTGGTTCGCGGCGTCACCCGTGACGGCGTCGAGCGTGGCCAGATCCTGTGCAAGCCGGGTTCGGTCAAGCCGCACAAGAAGTTCATGGCCGAAGCCTACATCCTGACGAAGGAAGAAGGCGGCCGTCATACGCCGTTCTTCACCAACTACCGTCCGCAGTTCTACTTCCGCACGACGGACGTGACCGGCATCGTGTCGCTTCCGGAAGGCACGGAAATGGTCATGCCTGGCGACAACGTCACCGTTGCCGTCGAGCTGATCGTTCCGATCGCCATGGAAGAAAAGCTGCGCTTCGCGATCCGCGAAGGCGGCCGCACCGTCGGCGCCGGCATCGTAGCTTCGATTGTTGAATAACAATCGATAGCGTTGTGCCGTTGCGAGCCGACGGCACTTAACTATGGCGAGTTGGCGCGCAAGCGCGAATTCGCTGGCGGCGCCGGCATCGTAGCCTCCATCGTTGAGTAATCGCTGAGATTACCGGGTTTTCGAAAGGTCCCGCTGGAAACGGCGGGGCCTTTTTGCGTTGGCTTTCCTTATTGACGGCAACTACTTCAATGGGCGCCAAAGCGCCGTGTGATGTTTGCAACAGCGGTCTCCAGTATCCGCCGGCGCCGAATTTAAGGCTCTGCGACCCGCCGCTTTCCTGATAATCTCCGATCTAGATGATTTGCCCCGTGGCAACGGCGTGAGGCCGGATCGGATTTCCACATGAAAAGAACTGTCAAAGCGTGCGCTGGCGCATGCCTTCTGTCGATTCTCGTTCTGTCCGCCGCCACGCCGATGCGGGCGGCGGACAATGATCGCCTGATCTGGGCACCGAGCAAGACGGGTGACAATGCCTACAAGCTGAGGATGGGCGCCCGGTTCTCCGGGCGCTGCGAGACGAGTGGCGGTGCAGAAGTTTCCGTTTCCGCGACGAAGGCGGGCAGGGTCGATCAGGTTTCGCCTGCGGGCTTTTGGGACCTTCTCTCCAGAAAAAGAGGTATCGGCACGGCCCGGAGCGCATCGGAGACATGAACATCCAGTTCAGTGCGGTGAGTGGTGCCGGCAGCCTTGCCGTCGTCAGTTCCAGGCGCTGGATCGTGACGCGCCGGCTCGATCTGGAAACCCGACGTTCACTCTCCATCCAGTGCAATGCCTATGAGGCACATTGCGGCAAGGCTCGGGTTTCGCAATCGGCGCGCCTTGTCGCGGTCGAAACCGGCACGGCTCTCGTTGCCCAAGGCGCGTTGGAGAACGGGCTGATCAACGCACTGGATCGCGTCGGCGTCGAGCAGAAGGTCGGCAAGCTCAATCTGGGCGCGGCGGTCACGCAGCCGGCATCGGCTCCGCGGGGTACATTGACCGCCAGCTATGCGTTCACCTGGTAACGCTTAGAAGAGCACTCGACGCTTTCGCTGTTGGCGATCAGAGTGACCATCTCATAATCTGAGAGGAACGTTTCGAAATCTTCGGCGTGCGCCGACATGGTCAGGACTATCCGGACTGATTTGTTGGGCGTTCCCGAAAAGCGAACACTGGACCTTGTGTCATCCCTTGTCGCACAGAAATACTGTTGGCAGTTGGGGAACGGACAGGGCATATCGAATTGGACGAGGAGAGCTGCCGGCTGATCGCACGGCCGCCAAGCGGAGGTTATCATGGGCAAGCGTATTCTGTTCACCGGCGGTGCAGGCAAGGCCGGTCGCCATGCAGTTCCCTATCTGGTCGAGGCCGGTTACGAGGTCCACAACATCGACCTGACACCGCTCGACAGCCCCGGCGTCACCAATCTGATTGCCGATATCACCGACAGTGGCCAAATGTTCAACGCCCTGTCGATGCACCGGGATTTCCCGGATATGGAACAGGGGCAGGGGCCGCAGCCCTTCGACGCGGTGGTTCACTTCGCCGCCGTGCCGCGCATCCTGATCAAGCCGGACAACGAAACCTTCCGCATCAACACGATGGGCACCTACAACGTCATCGAAGCAGCGGTGAAGCTCGGCATCCGCAAGATCATTGTCGCTTCCAGCGAGACCACCTATGGGGTCTGCTTCGCCGAGGGGCATCGCGACTTCCATCAGTTTCCGCTCGAAGAGGACTATGACGTCAATCCAATGGACAGCTATGGCCTGTCGAAGGTGATCAACGAGAAGACCGCCCGCGCTTTTGCCGAACGCTCGGGCTTCGATATCTACGCACTGCGAATCGGTAACGTGATCGAACCGCACGAATATGAGCGGTTCCCTGGCTTTTTCGCCAACCCGCAGATCCGCAAGCGCATCGCCTGGAGCTATATCGATGCCCGCGATCTCGGCCAGATCGTCAAGCTCTGCATCGAGAAGGATGGACTTGGCTTTCAGGTTTTCAATGCCGCCAACGACACCGTCTCGGCCAATACGCCGTCGAAAGAGCTTGCGGCCCGCTATTTTCCGAACGTGCCGTTCACCCGGGAGATCGGCGAATTCGAGGGATTGCTCTCCAACCGCAAGATTCGCGAGGTCCTCGGGTTTAAGGAGGAGCATGACTGGCGCAAGTATGTGAATGTGTGAGCGGTCACCGTTCGACGGGAAAAAGAAACGCCGGTATCCCGGAATTCTTTCTCTTTTTCCCGTAAAGACGCTTGTCATCGCCGGGCAAACTGAATAATAAGCCGCAGACTTCTCGCGGCGCACGGCTTCAGGCACAGGGCGCCGCCGGTCAAGGGGTATAGCTCAGTTGGTAGAGCGGCGGTCTCCAAAACCGCAGGTCGCAGGTTCGAGCCCTGCTGCCCCTGCCATTCGATACAGCGCAAATATGCAGCAGCATCATGGCCAGGTATACATGGAGAGGGCTTGCCTTTTCCCGCTAATTTCGTAAAAAGACCGTTGACCTCTTGTGATTTCTAGAATCGGTCTTTATGTAGGGTTCAAACAGACACGCGGCGCGTGGGGCTGATCGTCAGCTTTACGGGCCGTTAAGGCGTGAGCATTCAATGGCATCCAAAACAAATCCGTTTACGTTTCTGCAGCAGGTGCGCTCCGAGACGTCGAAAGTGACATGGCCTTCCCGGCGCGAGACGATGATCTCGACGCTGATGGTGTTCGTCATGGTTTTCTTTGCGGCACTCTTCTTTTTTGCTGCGGACCAACTGATGGGCTGGGTGATCGGCCTCGTCCTGAATGCTGGCATTTGAGCGGGTGGGTATGAATATGGCAGCGCGTTGGTATATCGTTCACGCCTACTCGAATTTCGAGAAGAAGGTGGCTGAATCGATCGAGGAGAAAGCCAAGCAGAAGGGCCTGAGCCATCTGTTTGAAAAGATTCTCGTTCCGACCGAAAAGGTCGTCGAGGTTCGCCGTGGCCGCAAGGTCGATGCCGAGCGCAAGTTCTTTCCGGGCTACGTGCTGGTGCGTGCCAACCTGACGGATGAGGCCTATCACCTCATCAAGAACACGCCGAAGGTGACCGGCTTCCTCGGTTCCGACAATAAGCCAGTGCCGATTCCGGATTTCGAGGCCGAGCGCATTCTCGGTCAGGTCCAGGACGGTGTCGATCGTCCGAAGCCTTCGATCTCGTTCGAGATCGGCGAGCAGGTGCGGGTTTCCGACGGCCCGTTTGCCTCGTTCAACGGCATCGTGCAGGACGTGGATGAGGAGCGGTCGCGCCTCAAGGTTGAAGTTTCGATCTTCGGCCGTGCGACGCCGGTAGACCTTGAGTACGCTCAGGTCGAGAAAGTCTGATTTCTGAAGGCTGCAGCGCCGAATTCTTTTCGGCTGCGCAGCTTTCTTTTGGTTTTGCCGGATCGATGCATTCGGCAAATGCGGGCAAGCCCGCAAATCGCGTGGAAGGAAACCGGTCTTAGCCGGATCGGCCAATCCGCACCACGCAACCGCAGCCGCCACCCTTTTGAGGGGTGGCATGAGAGGCCGGGAAACCGGTTGTAACGTTTCTGGTTCCGGTTCGCATGTGGCGAGCAAGGATACCGGGGAAACCATAAAGGCAGAGAGAAATGGCTAAGAAAGTTGCAGGCCAGCTCAAGCTTCAGGTCAAGGCAGGATCGGCAAACCCGTCCCCGCCGATCGGCCCGGCGCTTGGTCAGCGTGGCGTAAACATCATGGAATTCTGTAAGGCGTTTAATGCCGCCACGCAGGAACTGGAAAAGGGCATGCCGATCCCGGTCGTCATCACCTATTACCAGGACAAGTCCTTCACCTTCATCATGAAGCAGCCGCCGGTCAGCTACTTCCTGAAGAAGGAAGCAAAGATCTCGTCCGGCTCGAAGACACCGGGCAAGGGTGCGACCGCAGGCAAGCTCACCAAGGCTCAGATCGAGACGATCGCCAAGGCCAAGATGAAGGACCTGAACGCAGCCGATATCGAAGGCGCAATGACCATGATCGAGGGCTCCGCCCGCGCCATGGGTCTGGAAGTGGTGGGCTAAGATCATGGCAAAGCTTGCAAAGCGTGTACAGAAGACTCGCGAAGGCATCGACCCGACGAAGCTCGTTGCTCTGTCCGAGGCCATCACCCTGGTGAAGGCACGTGCCATCGCCAAGTTCGACGAAACCATCGAAGTTGCAATGAACCTCGGTGTTGATCCGCGTCACGCCGACCAGATGGTCCGTGGCGTCGTCAACCTGCCGAACGGCACCGGCCGCACGGTTCGTGTCGCCGTGTTCGCACGTGGTGCCAAGGCTGATGAAGCCAAGGCTGCGGGTGCTGACATCGTTGGCGCGGAAGACCTGGTCGATATCGTTCAGGGCGGCAAGATCGATTTCGATCGTTGCATCGCAACCCCGGACATGATGCCGCTCGTCGGCCGTCTCGGTAAGGTTCTCGGCCCCCGCGGCATGATGCCGAACCCGAAGGTCGGAACCGTCACCATGGACGTCGCCGGTGCTGTCAAGGCATCAAAAGGCGGCGCCGTCGAGTTCCGCGTCGAAAAGGCCGGTATCGTTCACGCCGGCATCGGCAAGGCATCGTTCGATGCTGCTGCTCTTGAAGAAAACATCCGCGCTTTCGCTGATGCGGTCATCAAGGCAAAGCCGGCTGGCGCCAAGGGCAACTACGTCAAGCGCGTAGCGATTTCGTCGACCATGGGCCCGGGCGTCAAGATCGACCCGTCGACGGTCGCCGCTTAATCAAATTTATCCGGGCCTCTGGCCCGGTCACAGATTTCCGGCCTTTCGGGGCCGGAAATTCCGGGATCAAACCCGGAACTCCTGTCCGAGATTGCAGGTGGTTATCCCTTAATCACTTCAGCCTGCATGAGACGGGTGAGTCCCGAATTTCATTTGACGCGCGAAAGCGTGGAGATTCGGTTCGAACCTCGGCTTGCCTTGTGCCGGACCCGCTCAAACGGGAACGCGCAGGGGACAGGATCCTCGAGCGTCGCTTGGGATCAATTCTGATCCCATGTGGCAAAGGCAAACCGACTGGGCTGTATTTTGCGGTCCAGTCAACTGGAGATAGGCAGTGGAAAGAGCGGAAAAACGCGAATTCGTCACGGAGCTGAACGACGCCTTCAAGGGCGCTGGTTCGGTTGTCGTGGCCCACTATGCTGGTGCCACAGTCGCACAGATGAACGACTTTCGTTCGAAGATGCGCGCTGCTGGCGGCACCGTCAAAGTCGCGAAGAACCGCCTGGCCAAGATCGCCCTTCAGGGTACGGAAGCCGAAGGGATGTCCAATCTCTTCAAGGGTCAGACGCTGGTTGCATTCAGCGCCGACCCGATCACGGCTCCGAAAGTCGTCATGGATTTCGCCAAGACCAACGACAAGATCGTTGTTCTGGGCGGCGCCATGGGCGCAACGACGCTCAATGCGGATGCAGTCAAGTCGCTTGCGACCCTGCCTTCCCTGGACGAACTGCGTGCAAAGCTGCTGGGTATGATTCAGACCCCGGCAACCCGCATCGCAGGCGTTGTTGCAGCACCGGCAAGCCAGCTTGCCCGCGTGTTCTCGGCTTACGCCAAGAAGGACGAAGCCGCATAAGGCGGTTTTTCGTTGTTTATATCTAACCAAGTTCGAACCGAACAAAAGGAACTGAAAAATGGCTGATCTCTCTAAGATCGTTGAAGACCTGTCCTCGCTGACCGTCCTGGAAGCTGCTGAGCTTTCCAAGATGCTCGAAGAAAAGTGGGGCGTTTCGGCTGCTGCTCCGGTAGCAGTTGCTGCTGCCGGCGGCGCTGGCGCTGCTGCTGTTGTTGAAGAAGAAAAGACTGAGTTCGACGTCATCCTCGCTGAGGCCGGCGCAAACAAGATCAACGTCATCAAGGAAGTCCGCGCGATCACAGGCCTCGGCCTGAAGGAAGCCAAGGACCTCGTTGAAGCCGCTCCGAAGGCTGTCAAGGAAGGCGTTTCCAAGGCTGAAGCCGCTGATCTCAAGAAGAAGCTCGAAGACGCTGGCGCCAAGGTTGACGTCAAGTAATCGTGCCTGATTCCGAAGGGAGGTGGCCCGAAAGGGTCGCCTCTCTTTGACCGCTTTTATGAACATATTACCCAAAAGCCCATTGAAAACGGCTTTTGGGTAATGGGTTCTTCAAAAGGATGGTCTCGATCCAGGAACAGCACAGCAATCCGCGCTGAGCGTTTTTGGAGGTTGGACGAGATTGAACAACCCATTGATTGACGGGATCGACTGGCCATCGGTTCCCGTCCGTTGCAGGCCCGGATGCAAAATTTGAAGGAGCGACGATGGCTCAGACCCTTTCTTTCAATGGTCGTAGGCGCGTACGCAAGTTTTTTGGTAAAATTCCCGAAGTCGCAGAAATGCCGAACCTCATCGAGGTCCAGAAGGCATCCTACGACCAGTTCCTTATGGTCGACGAGCCGCAGGGCGGCCGTCCGGACGAGGGGCTCCAGTCTGTTTTCAAGTCCGTTTTCCCGATCACGGATTTCTCCGGCGCATCGATGCTCGAGTTCGTGTCCTACGAATTCGAACAGCCGAAGTTCGACGTCGAGGAATGCCGTCAGCGCGATCTGACCTACGCAGCGCCGCTCAAGGTGACGCTGCGCCTCATCGTGTTCGATATTGACGAGGATACGGGCGCGAAGTCCATCAAGGACATCAAGGAACAGAACGTCTACATGGGCGACATGCCGCTCATGACCAACAACGGTACGTTCATCGTCAACGGCACCGAGCGCGTCATCGTCTCCCAGATGCACCGCTCGCCGGGCGTGTTCTTCGACCACGACAAGGGCAAGAGCCATTCCTCGGGCAAGCTGTTGTTTGCTGCCCGCGTCATCCCGTATCGCGGCTCCTGGCTCGACATCGAGTTCGACGCCAAGGACGTGGTCCATGCGCGTATCGACCGCCGTCGCAAAATCCCTGTCACGTCGCTCCTGATGGCGCTCGGCATGGACGGCGAGGAAATCCTCGAGACCTTCTACACGAAGTCGGACTACCAGCGCGACGGCAAGGGCTGGCGCATTCCGTTCCAGCCTGACACGCTTAAGGGCCAGAAGGCTCTCTCCGACCTGATCGACGCCGACACCGGCGAAGTCGTGGTCGAGTCCGGCAAGAAGCTGACGCCGCGCCTGTTGAAGACGCTGAAGGAAAAGGGCCTGAAGGCCATCAAGGCCTCCGACGACGATCTCTACGGCAACTTCCTGGCCGAAGATCTCGTCAACATGTCGACGGGTGAAATCTTCCTCGAAGCCGGCGACGAAATCGACGAGAAGACGCTCGGCGTTATCCTTGCTGCCGGTTTCGACGAAATCCCGGTCCTCGACATCGACCACATCAATGTCGGTGCCTACATCCGCAACACGCTGGCCGTGGACAAGAACGAGAACCGTCAGGACGCTCTGTTCGATATCTACCGCGTCATGCGTCCGGGCGAGCCGCCGACCATGGATTCGGCCGAAGCCATGTTCAACACGCTGTTCTTCGATGCGGAGCGTTACGACCTCTCCGCCGTCGGCCGCGTCAAGATGAACATGCGTCTCGACCTCGATGCCGCCGATACCGTCCGCATCCTGCGCAAGGAAGACATCCTGGCCGTGGTCAAGATGCTGGTCGACCTGCGCGACGGCAAGGGCGAAATCGACGACATCGACAACCTCGGCAACCGCCGCGTTCGTTCGGTCGGTGAATTGATGGAGAACCAGTATCGCCTGGGTCTGTTGCGCATGGAGCGCGCCATCAAGGAACGCATGTCGTCGATCGAGATCGACACCGTCATGCCGCAGGACCTGATCAACGCCAAGCCGGCTGCTGCAGCCGTTCGCGAGTTCTTCGGTTCCTCGCAGCTTTCGCAGTTCATGGACCAAGTCAACCCGCTGTCGGAAATCACCCACAAGCGCCGTCTTTCGGCACTTGGCCCGGGCGGTCTGACGCGCGAACGCGCGGGCTTCGAAGTCCGCGACGTTCACCCGACCCATTACGGCCGTATCTGCCCGATCGAAACGCCGGAAGGCCCGAACATCGGTCTGATCAACTCGCTCGCGACCTTCGCCCGCGTCAACAAGTACGGCTTCATCGAAAGCCCGTACCGCAAGATCGTTGACGGCAAGGTGACGAAGGACGTCGTCTATCTGTCAGCGATGGAAGAAGCCAAGTATCACGTGGCCCAGGCCAACTCGGTGCTGAATGCCGACAACGAGTTCGAAGAAGAATTCGTCGTCTGCCGTCATGCCGGTGACGTTATGCTTGCGCCGCGCGACATCGTGAACCTGATGGACGTTTCGCCGAAGCAGCTCGTGTCTGTTGCGGCGGCTCTCATCCCGTTCCTCGAAAACGACGACGCCAACCGCGCTCTCATGGGCTCGAACATGCAGCGTCAGGCCGTGCCTCTGCTGCGTGCCGAAGCACCGTTCGTCGGTACCGGCATGGAGCCTGTGGTTGCCCGCGATTCCGGTGCCGCCATCGCAGCTCGCCGTGGCGGTGTGGTCGACCAGGTCGACGCGACCCGTATCGTTATCCGCGCGACGGAAGACCTCGAAGCCGGCAAGTCCGGTGTCGATATCTACCGCCTGCAGAAGTTCCAGCGTTCCAACCAGAACACCTGCGTCAACCAGCGCCCGCTGGTCACCGTCGGTGATATCCTGAACAAGGGCGACATCATCGCTGATGGTCCGTCGACCGATCTCGGCGATCTGGCGCTCGGCCGCAACGCGCTCGTCGCGTTCATGCCCTGGAACGGCTACAACTACGAAGACTCGATCCTGCTTTCCGAGCGCATCGTTCGCGATGACGTGTTCACCTCCATCCACATCGAAGAATTCGAAGTGATGGCGCGCGACACCAAGCTCGGTCCGGAAGAAATCACCCGCGACATTCCGAACGTTTCGGAAGAAGCGCTGAAGAACCTCGATGAAGCCGGTATCGTCTACATCGGTGCGGAAGTTCAGCCGGGCGACATTCTGGTCGGCAAGATCACGCCGAAGGGCGAAAGCCCGATGACGCCGGAAGAAAAGCTTCTGCGCGCCATCTTCGGTGAAAAGGCCTCCGACGTTCGCGACACCTCCATGCGCATGCCTCCGGGCACCTTCGGCACCATCGTCGAAGTTCGCGTCTTCAACCGCCACGGTGTGGAAAAAGACGAGCGCGCGATGGCGATCGAGCGGGAAGAGATCGAACGTCTCGCAAAGGACCGCGACGACGAACAGGCGATCCTCGACCGCAACGTCTACTCGCGTCTTCTCGACATGCTGCGCGGCCACGTCGCGGTTGCAGGTCCGAAGGGCTTCAAGAAGGGCACCGAGCTTTCGAACGCCGTCATCTCCGAATATCCCCGCTCGCAGTGGTGGATGTTCGCCGTTGAAGACGAAAAGGCTCAGGGCGAAGTCGAAGCCCTGCGTGGCCAGTACGACGAATCCAAGTCGCTGCTCGAGCATCGCTTCATGGACAAGGTCGAAAAGGTCCAGCGCGGCGATGAAATGCCTCCGGGCGTCATGAAGATGGTCAAGGTCTTCGTCGCTGTGAAGCGCAAGATCCAGCCGGGCGACAAGATGGCCGGCCGTCACGGCAACAAGGGTGTCGTGTCGCGTATCGTGCCGATCGAAGACATGCCGTTCCTCGAAGACGGCACGCATGTCGACGTCGTTCTGAACCCGCTCGGCGTGCCCTCGCGCATGAACGTCGGCCAGATCCTTGAAACCCATCTCGGCTGGGCTTGCGCCGGCATGGGCAAGAAGATCGGCGCGATGCTCGATGCCTATAAGGCGGGCGCTGACATTCAGCCGCTGCGCGATACCATCGACAGCGTCATCGGATCCGGTCCGAAGGGCGAGCCGATCAAGCAGTACGACGATGAATCGATCGTCCGCCTGGCCGAGCAGACCCGCCGCGGCGTGTCGATCGCAACGCCGGTCTTCGACGGCGCGGTGGAAGCCGACGTCAACGAGATGCTGGAGCAGGCAGGCCTGAAGGTCACCGGTCAGTCGACGCTGTATGACGGCCGTACCGGCGATCAGTTCGACCGCCAGGTCACCGTCGGCTACATCTACATGCTGAAGCTGAACCACCTTGTCGACGACAAGATCCACGCCCGTTCGATCGGTCCTTACTCGCTCGTTACCCAGCAGCCGCTGGGCGGCAAGGCGCAGTTCGGCGGTCAGCGCTTCGGGGAAATGGAAGTCTGGGCGCTGGAAGCCTACGGCGCCGCCTACACCCTGCAGGAAATGCTGACGGTGAAGTCGGACGACGTGGCTGGCCGTACCAAGGTCTACGAGGCGATCGTCCGTGGCGACGACACCTTCGAAGCCGGTATTCCGGAGAGCTTCAACGTTCTCGTCAAGGAAATGCGTTCGCTGGGTCTGTCCGTCGAGCTGGAGAATTCCAAGCTCGAGGAAATGCAGCCGACGCAGCTGCCGGACGCGGCCGAGTAAAAACATCGAGGTGCGTGCCGCTTAAGCGGCGCGCACCGTTTCCGCCCAGCTCTCGCATCGACGAGACAGGGTAGGAAATGCGGCCGCATTTTATGCGGTTTTATCCGTTTCAAGCATGGGGCTGGCGCCCGGGATTTGCCGGCACCCCTGCCAAGCTTAGGGCGTTCCCGCCCACAAAGGAGACAGGCATGAACCAAGAGGTCATGAATCTTTTCAATCCGCAGGTGCCTGCACAGACTTTCGATTCCATCCGGATCTCGATCGCCTCGCCGGAGAAGATTCTCTCCTGGTCCTACGGTGAAATCAAGAAGCCGGAGACGATCAACTACCGCACGTTCAAACCGGAACGCGACGGTCTGTTCTGCGCGCGCATCTTTGGACCGATCAAGGACTACGAATGCTTGTGCGGCAAGTACAAGCGCATGAAGTACAAAGGCATCATCTGCGAAAAGTGCGGCGTCGAAGTCACGCTGTCGCGCGTTCGCCGCGAGCGCATGGGCCATATCGAGCTCGCCGCTCCCGTTGCCCACATCTGGTTCCTGAAGTCCCTGCCGAGCCGCATCGCGACGCTGCTTGACATGACGCTGAAGGATATCGAGCGCGTCCTCTATTTCGAAAACTACATCGTCACCGAGCCGGGCCTGACTTCCCTGAAGGAAAATCAGCTCCTTTCGGAAGAAGAATACATGATCGCCGTCGACGAGTTCGGCGAAGATCAGTTCACGGCGATGATCGGTGCTGAAGCCATCTACGAGATGCTGGCATCGATGAACCTCGAAAAGATCGCCGGCGACCTGCGTGCGGAAATGGCTGACACCACGTCCGAGCTGAAGCAGAAGAAGCTGATGAAGCGCCTGAAGATCGTCGAGAACTTCATGGAATCCGGCAACCGCCCGGAATGGATGATCATGAAGGTCGTTCCGGTCATCCCGCCAGACCTGCGCCCGCTGGTTCCGCTGGATGGCGGCCGTTTCGCGACGTCCGACCTGAACGACCTCTATCGCCGCGTCATCAACCGGAACAACCGTTTGAAGCGCCTGATCGAGCTGCGTGCGCCGGGCATCATCATCCGCAACGAAAAGCGCATGCTGCAGGAATCCGTTGACGCCCTGTTCGACAACGGCCGCCGCGGCCGCGTCATCACGGGTGCCAACAAGCGTCCGCTGAAGTCGCTGTCCGATATGCTGAAGGGCAAGCAGGGTCGCTTCCGCCAGAACCTTCTCGGCAAGCGCGTCGACTATTCCGGCCGCTCTGTCATCGTGACCGGTCCGGAACTGAAGCTGCACCAGTGCGGCCTGCCGAAGAAGATGGCGCTCGAACTGTTCAAGCCGTTCATCTACGCCCGTCTAGATGCCAAGGGTTATTCCTCGACCGTCAAGCAGGCGAAGAAGCTGGTTGAAAAGGAAAAGCCGGAAGTCTGGGATATCCTCGACGAGGTTATCCGCGAGCATCCGGTTCTCCTGAACCGTGCACCGACGCTGCACCGCCTGGGCATCCAGGCCTTCGAACCTACCCTGGTCGAAGGCAAGGCGATCCAGCTGCACCCGCTCGTCTGCACGGCCTTCAACGCCGACTTCGACGGTGACCAGATGGCCGTTCACGTCCCGCTGTCGCTCGAAGCGCAGTTGGAAGCCCGCGTCCTGATGATGTCGACCAACAACATCCTGCACCCGGCAAACGGCGCACCGATCATCGTTCCCTCGCAGGACATGGTTCTCGGTCTCTACTATCTGTCGATCCTGAACCAGAACGAGCCGGGTGAAGGCATGGCCTTCTCCGACCTCGGCGAACTGCATCATGCGCTTGAAACCAAGTCCGTGACGCTGCACGCCAAGATCCGCGGCCGCTTCAAGACCGTCGATGCCGAAGGCAAGCCGGTTTCGAAGATCTATGAAACGACACCGGGCCGCATGCTCATCGGCGAACTTCTGCCGAAGAACGCCAACGTGCCGTTCGACGTCTGCAACCAGGAACTGACCAAGAAGAACATCTCCAAGATGATCGACACGGTCTACCGTCACTGCGGCCAGAAGGACACGGTCATTTTCTGTGACCGCATCATGCAGCTCGGCTTTGCCCATGCCTGCCGCGCCGGCATTTCGTTCGGCAAGGACGACATGGTCATTCCGGACACCAAGGCCAAGATCGTCGGTGACACAGAAAGCCTGGTGAAGGAATACGAGCAGCAGTACAATGACGGCCTCATCACCCAGGGCGAAAAGTACAACAAGGTTGTCGACGCCTGGGGCAAGGCGACCGAAAAGGTCGCCGACGAGATGATGGCCCGCATCAAGGCGGTGGAATTCGATGACAACGGCCGTCAGAAGCCGATGAACTCGATCTACATGATGTCGCACTCCGGCGCCCGTGGTTCTCCGAACCAGATGCGTCAGCTGGGCGGCATGCGCGGCCTGATGGCCAAGCCCTCGGGCGAAATCATCGAGACGCCGATCATCTCGAACTTCAAGGAAGGCCTGACCGTTAACGAGTACTTCAACTCGACCCACGGTGCCCGTAAGGGTCTCGCAGACACCGCCTTGAAGACCGCGAACTCCGGTTACCTGACGCGCCGTCTCGTCGACGTCGCGCAGGATTGCATCGTCAACTCGGTGGATTGCGGTACCGAAGCGGGCCTCACCATGACCGCCATCGTCGATGCCGGTCAGGTCGTTGCCTCGCTCGGCGCCCGCGTTCTCGGCCGCACGGCGCTCGACAACATCGATCATCCGGTCACGGGCGATCGTATCGTCGATGCCGGCAAGATGATCCTCGAAGCCGACGTCGTCGAAATCGAGAAGGCCGGCATCCAGTCGATCCGTATCCGCTCGGCGCTGACCTGCGAAATCCAGACGGGCGTCTGCGGCGTCTGCTACGGCCGTGACCTTGCACGCGGAACGCCTGTCAACATGGGTGAAGCTGTCGGCGTCATCGCCGCTCAGTCGATCGGTGAGCCGGGTACCCAGCTCACCATGCGTACCTTCCACTTGGGCGGTACGGCGACCGTGGTCGACCAGTCGTTCCTGGAAGCATCGTATGAAGGCACGGTTCAGATCAAGAACCGCAACATGCTGCGCAACTCGGACAACGTTCTCGTTGCCATGGGCCGCAACATGGCGGTCCAGATCCTTGACGAACGCGGTGTCGAGCGCTCCTCGCAGCGCGTTGCCTACGGTTCGAAGATCTATGTCGACGATGGCGACAAGGTGAAGCGCGGCCAGCGTCTGGCCGAGTGGGACCCCTACACGCGCCCGATGATGACGGAAGTCGAAGGTACTGTTCATTTCGAAGATATCGTCGACGGTATCTCCGTTCTGGAAGCAACCGACGAAGCGACCGGTATCACCAAGCGTCAGGTTATCGACTGGCGTTCGACCCCGCGCGGTATCGATCTGAAGCCGGCGATCGTCATCAAGGACAAGAATGGCGCCGTTGCCAAGCTTGCCCGCGGCGGCGAAGCCCGCTTCATGCTCTCGGTTGACGCCATTCTGTCGGTCGAGCCGGGCACGAAGGTCTCGCAGGGTGACGTGCTTGCACGTTCGCCACTGGAAAGCGCCAAGACGAAGGACATCACCGGCGGTCTGCCGCGCGTTGCCGAACTCTTCGAAGCGCGCCGTCCGAAGGATCACGCGATCATCGCCGAAATCGATGGTACGATCCGCTTCGGCCGCGACTACAAGAACAAGCGCCGCGTGCTGATCGAGCCTGCGGAAGACGGTGTGGAGCCGGTCGAATACCTGATCCCGAAGGGCAAGCCCTTCCATCTTCAGGATGGCGACTATATCGAAAAGGGTGACTACATCCTCGACGGTAACCCGGCACCGCACGACATTCTGGCGATCAAGGGCGTGGAGGCACTCGCTTCCTACCTCGTGAACGAAATCCAGGAAGTCTATCGTCTGCAGGGCGTTGTGATCAACGACAAGCACATCGAGGTGATCGTTCGCCAGATGCTGCAGAAGGTGGAAGTGACCGACGCCGGTGACTCGACCTATATCGTTGGCGACAGCGTCGACCGCATCGAACTGGAAGACGTCAACGATCAGCTGATCGAACAGGGCAAGAAGCCGGCTTACGGCGATCCGGTCCTGCTTGGCATTACCAAGGCCTCGCTGCAGACGCCGTCCTTCATCTCGGCCGCTTCCTTCCAGGAAACGACCAAGGTGCTGACGGAAGCTGCGATCGCCGGCAAGACCGACGGCCTGCAGGGTCTGAAGGAAAACGTCATCGTCGGCCGCCTTATCCCGGCCGGTACCGGTGGCACGATGACCCAGATCCGCCGCATCGCAACGGCGCGCGACGAGATGATCCTCGAAGAGCGCCGCAAGGGTACGGGAGCAGAAGCCGCAACGCCGATGCTCGCCGACATGGCGGCCAAAGAAGAAGCTGCAGCCGAGTAAGGCTGAAGGTGAGGGCGGTTCTTCCGTCTTTCCAACACAAATGAAAAGCCGCTCGGAGCAATCCGGGCGGCTTTTCACTGTCTCGGGGCGCGCGCTGTCATCAAAGTCACATGGATTCTTCGCGCGCCTGTTATCGGTCGATGGCAGCGTGTGTTTCCGCGATCTGAAACACGGAAACCGACATGAAGACCATCTCCAAACTTGCAGCCGGATTTTGCACACTTCTCGCCGCCACGTCTGCTCTTGCCGAAAATCCCACAATCGGCAAAGCCAGCCTCCTGGGCCAGATCGTGCTGCCGACCGGACTGAAGATTGCCGGCGTCGAGTTCGGCGGTATTTCAGGTCTCGATTATGACGCGGCCAACGACCTGTTTTATGCCATTTCGGATGACCGGTCACAGAAGGCACCTGCACGCTTATACGCGCTTAAGCTGGCAATAACGGAAAAGGGCGTCGCGGGCATAGACATCGTCTCGACCACTCAGCTTTTGGATGCTGGCGGCAGGCCCTTTGTCGAAAAGGGGATCGACCCCGAAGCGCTGCGCTACGACGCGGCCACCAAAAAGCTCTACTGGTCGAGCGAAGGCGACGCCGCGGGCAAGCCCGCAATATATGAAGCCGGCCTCGACGGTAAAGTCGTGCGAAGCTTTGATCTGCCGGACTACTACATACCGAACGCCGAAGGCACGCAGGGCACGCGCAACAATCTCGCTTTCGAAGGCCTGACCCTTTCGGCGGATGGCAAGACAGTGTGGGTGGGAACGGAAAACGCCTTGGCGCAGGACGGCGACAAGGCGACGCTGGAATCGGGAAGCCGCTCGCGGCTGATCGGGTTCGATCTTGCCAGCGGTGCACCGGTCGGCGAGTTTGCCTATGATACCGGCCCGATCTTCGCGAAGGCGACCACCGCGCCGTTCTACAACGACAACGGGCTCTCGGACATGCTGGCGCTGGACGGCAATACTGTGTTGACCGTCGAGCGGTCTTTTGCGCTTGGGATCGGCACGGAGATCAATTTCTATGCCACGAGCTTTGCCGGCACCACCGACGTCAAGGGCATGAACTCGCTCAAGGGTGCCGAGATCAAGCCACTGGCGAAGCAGCATGTGTTGAAGATAAGCGAAGGCGATTTCGGCCTGGATATCGACAATATTGAATCAGTGACCTTCGGCCCGGAGATCGGCGGCAAGCGCACGTTGGTGATCGCATCGGATAACAATTTCAACAATGACGGGCAGTTCACGCAATTCGTTGTGTTCACGCTCGACCCGGCTGCGATGTAACGCAATTGGAATGTCATAGGAAAAGCCGCCCGGACCGATCCGGGCGGCTTTTTGTTATCTGGAAATCAGGGAAGGACACTGTTCCATGCCGTAACCCAGTTTCCGGGCCGCGGCGTCGATCGGCATCCAGAAAAAGCGGAAGCGGATCGGCGGCCCGCCGCCGAACGGCGTCATCTCACTGTGAATCCACGTCTCCGGCAGTTTACCGGCGAGTTCGACGTGAAAGCAGGAGCGCCGATGCCGGATTTCCCTGTCGTTGCGGACAAAGCGATAGTCGTCCGTCGTAAGCAGGGTGAAAGGGCTCCGGCCGTCGAGGCCGGTCTCCTCGGCAAACTCGCGCCGCGCCGCCACCAGGACATCTTCCCCGGATTCGACGGTGCCTCCGGGGACTTGCAACGCGACCTCGGGGAAGTCCGGCTCGTCGAAAACAAGAAGCTGGTCGTTCCGCGTCGCGTAGATCAGGACCTTGAAAGCATCCGGAGCTGGTTGGCCGATCATGGACGGCGGGTCAGCCGAACTTGATGATCGCCACTTCGCCGGTCAGTGCGCCCTGGTAGGCGGAGGCATGCGGCTCTTCATCGGGTATATCTGTCAGCGTACCGATCTGGTCGAGGTCCGCTTCAAGGAAACCTTCTTCGGCAAGCGCATTCAGGGCTTCGCGCACGGCAGTGTCGTCATCGGGCGCGCGCAGCATGACGTGAATGTCCACGCCTTCATCGCCATCTTGCTCGTAGGCCTTGCCGATGATGATGAAGATCATCGGACCGTCGAGATTGTTGTCATTGTCCGGGATGGCAGTCATGGCGATGTCCTCTTTCGAAAGATGTATGGTATGACCTTACAGCGTATTGCAGCGGCTTGGTCATTAAAAAACTGTCTTCCCGGCGAATCGTCACTGGCGGGGGGAGGGTGATTCCACTCCTTGATCCAGATTGTGGAATTGCTTTACGATTCTTTAAGTTGAACGCTGCGTTCGGACGATTCAGGCCGGAGGGTACCTCCTGCGGCCCCCGTCGGCCGGTCAAAGCCTTGATTTGCAGGCATGACAGCCCTGTGCGGCCAAGAATATTTGTTAATTCCACTTGACGGGACACCCCGAAATCAGTACACCCCGCCCCATCGGAGCCCATGTGAGGCTGGCTGGTTCGGAACGTCTCGTTCTGGAGTTCGCCTCAAACAAGGCTCTAAAACGCACGCTGACGACCAAAATGCTGAACGCACGACGCTGAAATACGGCGTCCTCTGCATTTTTGTGGGCCATCTGCCGAAAGGCGGATCGGTCCTCGTTTTGCGCATTTATCAAGCGTTCGAAACCGCCGGCGACGGCATTGATCCGCCCGCAAGGGTAATGAGACAGAATTTGTAAGGGATGGTTATATGCCTACCGTAAACCAGCTGATCCGCAAGCCGCGTCAGGCACAGGTAAAGCGCAACAAGGTTCCTGCTCTGCAGGAAAACCCGCAGAAGCGCGGCGTTTGCACCCGCGTTTATACGACGACCCCGAAGAAGCCGAACTCGGCTCTGCGTAAGGTTGCCAAGATTCGCCTGACCAACGGCTTCGAAGTCATCGGCTACATTCCGGGCGAAGGTCACAACCTTCAGGAACACTCCGTGGTCATGATCCGCGGCGGTCGCGTCAAGGACTTGCCGGGCGTTCGCTACCACATCATCCGTGGTGTTCTCGATACCCAGGGTGTCAAGAACCGCAAGCAGCGCCGTTCGAAGTATGGTGCGAAGCGTCCGAAGTAATTCGGGTTCCACAATTTAAGGCGCTGCGCGAGGTTCTCCGCGTGTTAAGGCGCCCGTTCAAAGTTGAGAGACAAAAGTATGTCACGTCGTCATAGTGCAGAAAAGCGCGAGATCAATCCGGACCCGAAGTTCGGCGATCTGGTCGTCACCAAGTTCATGAATGCCATCATGCTTCATGGCAAAAAGTCGGTTGCTGAAAACATCGTTTACGGCGCCTTCGATCTGGTCCAGGGCAAGCTGAAGCAGGAGCCGGTCACCGTGTTCCATTCGGCTCTCGACAACATCGCTCCGCATGTCGAAGTCCGTTCGCGCCGCGTCGGTGGTGCAACCTATCAGGTTCCGGTCGATGTTCGTCCTGAGCGCCGTCAGGCTCTTGCCATTCGCTGGCTGATCGCTGCTGCCCGCAAGCGCAACGAGACCACCATGATCGATCGCCTCTGCGGCGAACTCATGGATGCTGCTAACAACCGTGGCAGCGCCGTCAAGAAGCGCGAAGACACGCACAAGATGGCTGACGCCAACCGCGCATTCTCGCATTATCGCTGGTAATCGACGAACATTTTTCGAAAGGCAGTCATTATGGCTCGCGAATATAAAATCGAAGACTACCGCAATTTCGGTATCATGGCGCATATCGACGCCGGCAAGACCACGACCACTGAGCGGATTCTCTACTATACCGGTAAGTCGCACAAGATCGGTGAAGTCCATGACGGCGCTGCTACCATGGACTGGATGGAGCAGGAGCAGGAACGCGGCATCACCATCACGTCCGCTGCCACCACGACCTTCTGGAAGGGCCGTGACGGCAAGATGCGCCGTTTCAACATCATCGACACCCCCGGCCACGTCGACTTCACTATCGAAGTCGAGCGTTCGTTGCGCGTTCTCGACGGTGCCATCGCTCTGCTCGACGCCAACGCCGGTGTTGAGCCGCAGACGGAAACCGTCTGGCGCCAGGCCGAGAAGTACAACGTTCCGCGGATGATCTTCTGCAACAAGATGGACAAGACCGGCGCTGATTTCTATCGCTCGGTCGACATGATCAAGTCCCGTCTCGGTGCGATCCCGGTCGTCATGCAGCTGCCGATCGGTGCTGAAACTGAATTCAAGGGCGTTATCGATCTGATCGAGATGAATGCTCTCATCTGGCGCGACGAGTCGCTCGGCGCACAGTGGGACGTTGTCGAAATCCCGGACGACATGAAGGAAAAGGCCGCGCAGTACCGCGAACTCCTCATCGAGACCGTCGTCGACATCGACGAAGCTGCCATGGAAGCTTACCTAGAAGGCGTCATGCCCGACAATGAGCAGATCCGTGCGCTCGTTCGCCGCGGCACCATCGACGTGAAGTTCCACCCGATGTTCTGCGGTACCGCGTTCAAGAACAAGGGCGTTCAGCCGCTTCTCGACGCCGTTGTCGACTACCTGCCGTCCCCGGCAGATATCCCGGCGATCAAGGGTATCGACGTCAAGACCGAAGGCGAAATCGAGCGCCATGCTTCCGACGAAGAGCCGCTTTCCATGCTCGCCTTCAAGATCATGAACGACCCCTTCGTCGGTTCGCTGACCTTCGCCCGCATCTACTCCGGCAAGCTCGAAAAGGGCACGTCGGTCATGAACACGGTCAAGGAAAAGCGCGAGCGCGTCGGCCGCATGCTGCAGATGCATTCAAACTCCCGTGAAGACATCGAAGAAGCCTTCGCAGGCGACATCGTTGCTCTCGCAGGCCTCAAGGAAACCACCACTGGCGATACGCTCTGCGATCCGCTGAAGCAGGTTATCCTCGAGCGCATGGAATTCCCCGAGCCGGTCATCCAGATCGCCATCGAGCCGAAGACCAAGGGCGACCAGGAAAAGATGGGCCTCGCGCTCAACCGCCTGGCTGCAGAAGATCCCTCGTTCCGCGTCAAGACGGACGAAGAATCCGGCCAGACGATCATCGCCGGCATGGGTGAATTGCATCTCGACATTCTCGTCGACCGTATGCGTCGTGAATTCAAGGTCGAAGCAACCGTCGGTGCGCCGCAGGTTGCCTACCGCGAAACCATCACGAAGAAGCACGAAGAAGACTACACGCACAAGAAGCAGTCCGGTGGTACCGGTCAGTTCGCGCGCGTCAAGATCGTGTTCGAGCCGAACGAAGAAGGCGAAGACTTCAAGTTCGAATCGAAGATCGTCGGTGGTGCTGTTCCGAAGGAATACATCCCGGGCGTGCAGAAGGGCATCGAAAGCGTTCTGTCTTCGGGTCCGCTCGCAGGCTTCCCGATGCTCGGCGTCAAGGCGACGCTCATCGACGGCGCCTTCCACGATGTCGACTCGTCGGTTCTCGCCTTCGAAATCGCCTCCCGCGCCTGCTTCCGTGAAGCGGCAAAGAAGGCTGGTGCTCAGCTTCTCGAGCCGATGATGAAGGTCGAAGTCGTAACGCCGGAAGACTACGTCGGTGACGTTATCGGCGACCTGAACTCGCGTCGTGGCCAGATCCAGGGCCAGGAAGCGCGCGGTGTTGCCGTTGTCATCAACGCAAACGTGCCGCTGGCGAACATGTTCAAGTACGTGGACAACCTGCGTTCGATGAGCCAGGGCCGCGCCCAGTACTCGATGACGTTCGATCACTATTCGCCGGTTCCGTCGAACGTGGCGCAGGAAATCCAGGCGAAATACTCCGGTCAGAAGTGACCGGAGCTTAACGCCAGCTGACAGAAACAAGAGAATTACCCCTTTTTAGGGGTCAGAAAACGGAGAGCCGGAAATGGCAAAGAGCAAATTTGAGCGCAACAAGCCGCACGTTAACATTGGCACGATCGGCCACGTCGACCATGGCAAGACGTCGCTGACGGCAGCGATCACGAAGTACTTCGGCGAATACAAGGCGTATGACCAGATCGACGCCGCTCCGGAAGAAAAGGCGCGCGGCATCACCATTTCGACAGCGCATGTCGAATATGAGACGCCGGCCCGTCACTATGCCCACGTCGACTGCCCCGGCCACGCCGACTACGTCAAGAACATGATCACCGGTGCGGCCCAGATGGACGGCGCGATCCTGGTTTGCTCGGCTGCCGACGGCCCGATGCCGCAGACCCGCGAGCACATCCTGCTTGCCCGTCAGGTCGGCGTTCCGGCGATCGTCGTGTTCCTGAACAAGGTCGACCAGGTCGACGACGCCGAACTTCTCGAGCTCGTCGAGCTGGAAGTGCGCGAGCTTCTGTCGTCCTACGACTTCCCGGGCGACGACATCCCGATCATCAAGGGTTCGGCTCTGGCTGCTCTTGAAGACTCGGACAAGAAGATCGGCGAAGACGCGATCCGCGAACTGATGGCAGCGGTTGACGCCTACATCCCGACGCCTGAGCGTCCGATCGACCAGCCGTTCCTGATGCCGATCGAAGACGTGTTCTCGATCTCGGGCCGTGGTACGGTCGTGACCGGCCGCGTCGAGCGTGGCATCGTCAAGGTCGGCGAAGAAGTCGAGATCGTTGGCATCCGCGCCACCTCGAAGACGACGGTGACCGGCGTTGAAATGTTCCGCAAGCTGCTCGACCAGGGCCAGGCCGGCGACAACATCGGTGCGCTGGTTCGCGGCGTCACCCGTGACGGCGTCGAGCGTGGCCAGATCCTGTGCAAGCCGGGTTCGGTCAAGCCGCACAAGAAGTTCATGGCCGAAGCCTACATCCTGACGAAGGAAGAAGGCGGCCGTCATACGCCGTTCTTCACCAACTACCGTCCGCAGTTCTACTTCCGCACGACGGACGTGACCGGCATCGTGTCGCTTCCGGAAGGCACGGAAATGGTCATGCCTGGCGACAACGTCACCGTTGCCGTCGAGCTGATCGTTCCGATCGCCATGGAAGAAAAGCTGCGCTTCGCGATCCGCGAAGGCGGCCGCACCGTCGGCGCCGGCATCGTAGCGTCCATCGTCGAGTAATTTACTCGGTTGGGAAGCGGCGCGTCATCGGCGCCGCTTCCTCGATCATTTGTTGGTCGAAGCATGCGCTTAAACACGTATGCCTCTCGAAATGACGCAAGCGCGAAAAATCGTGCTTGCGTGGGCGTTCGGTCATTGTATCGGACGCCGATTACGTATATGTGGCGGGTCGAATTGCAGAATCGGACAGAGAGCGATTTGCTCTTTGTGCTCTTTGAAGCATCAGCACCCGGAAACGAATGACCGAACTGCCTCATCTGGGGCATTCGCTTAACAACAACAAGGATAACTCGAATGAACGGCCAGAATATCCGTATCCGCCTGAAGGCGTTTGATCACCGGATTCTTGATGCCTCCACGCGGGAAATCGTTTCGACGGCCAAGCGCACAGGCGCTTCGGTTCGTGGTCCGGTGCCGCTTCCGACGCGGATTGAAAAATTCACGGTCAACCGCTCGCCCCACGTGGACAAGAAGAGCCGTGAACAGTTCGAGATGCGTACCCACAAGCGTCTCCTCGATATCGTCGATCCGACTCCGCAGACCGTTGACGCGCTGATGAAGCTCGACCTGGCTGCCGGCGTAGACGTAGAAATCAAGCTTTAAAAACAAGGAAGGTACGTGGACCTCGGTCCAACGGCTTCCAAAAACGGGCGACCCTTCGATCGGATGATCCCAATTGGATCGGATGAAAAAAGGGAAACCTTAAACCAGAGGTGCAACGGGGTTCTCTCCGTCGCTAACTCTCAAGAGGAATGAACCAATGCGTTCAGGTGTGATTGCACAGAAAGTTGGGATGACCCGCGTCTATAACGACGCTGGTGAGCATATCCCAGTGACAGTATTGCGGATGGAAAACTGCCAAGTGGTAGCCCATCGCACAGAAGACAAGAATGGCTACACCGCAGTTCAGCTCGGTGCAGGCCAGTCCAAGGTCAAGAACACGAGCAAGCCGTTGCGTGGTCAGTTCGCTGCCGCCAGCGTAGAGCCGAAGGCTAAGGTCGTCGAGTTCCGCGTTTCGTCGGACAACCTGATCGACGTCGGCGCTGAGCTCACTGCAAACCATTTCGTCGCCGGTCAGCTGGTTGACGTCACCGGTACATCTGCCGGTAAGGGTTTTGCCGGTGCGATGAAGCGCCACAACTTCGGCGGTCTGCGTGCAACGCACGGCGTGTCCGTATCACACCGCTCACATGGTTCGACGGGTTCCAACCAGGATCCTGGCCGCGTCTGGAAGGGCAAGCGCATGGCTGGTCACATGGGCCAGACGCGCATCACCACCCAGAACCTGGAAGTGGTCTCCACCGATGAAGACCGCGGTCTGATCCTCGTCAAGGGCGCCGTACCCGGCTCCAAGGGCGCGTGGATCGTCGTTCGCGACGCCATCAAGTCCGGCACTCCGGCTGACGCTCCGCGTCCTGCCGCAGTGCGCGCAGCCAAGTAAGGGGGCCAGATCATGGATCTCAACGTCACCACACTCGAGGGCAAAGAGGCCGGTAAGGTTTCCCTGTCCGACGCGATTTTCGGCCTTGAGCCGCGCGAAGATATCATTGCCCGCGTCGTTCGCTGGCAGCTTGCCAAGAAGCAACAGGGTACGCACAAGGCCAAGGGCCGCGCAGAAGTAGCGCGCACCGGCGCCAAGATGTTCAAGCAGAAGGGTACGGGCCGCGCTCGTCACCATTCGGCTCGTGCTCCGCAGTTCCGCGGCGGTGGTAAGGCTCATGGCCCGGTTGTTCGCAGCCATGCCCATGACCTGCCGAAGAAGGTTCGCGCTCTCGGCCTGCGCCATGCGCTGTCCGCAAAGCTTCGTGCTGAAGAGCTGATCATCGTCGACAACCTGGTTGCCGCTGAAGCCAAGACGAAGACGCTGACCGGCGCATTCGCGACGCTCGGCCTGACCAACGTGCTGTTCATCGGCGGCGCCGAGCTCGACAGCAATTTCAAGCTCGCAGCCCAGAACATCCCGAATGTGGACGTTCTGCCGGTCCAGGGCATCAACGTTTACGACATTCTGCGCCGCGGCAAGCTCGTCCTGTCCAAGGCTGCAGTTGAAGCTCTTGAGGAGCGGTTCAAATGACTGACCTTCGCCACTATGATGTGATCGTGTCTCCCTCGATCACCGAAAAGTCGACGCTGGTTTCTGAACAGAACCAGATCATCTTCAACGTCGCCAAGGGTGCGTCGAAGCCGGAAATCAAGGCTGCGATCGAAGCACTGTTCGGCGTCAAGGTTACGGCTGTGAACACGCTGGTCCGCAAGGGCAAGCTGAAGCGCTTCCGCGGCTTCGCTGGCCGGCAGAAGGACGTCAAGAAGGCTATCGTCACACTCGCTGACGGTCAGACCATCGACGTCTCCACCGGACTCTGAGGAATAGAACAATGGCATTGAAAAGTTTCAATCCGACGACCCCGAGCCAGCGCCAGCTGGTCATCGTCGACCGGTCCGGCCTCTGGAAGGGCAAGCCCGTCAAGGCGCTGACCGAAGGTCTGTCCTCCAAGGGCGGTCGTAACAACACCGGTCGCATCACGGTGCGCTTCCAGGGCGGCGGTCACAAGCGGACCTACCGTCTGATCGACTTCAAGCGTCGCAAGTTCGACGTCGAGGGTACGGTCGAGCGTATCGAATACGACCCGAACCGCACCGCGTTCATCGCGCTGGTCAACTATGCCGATGGCGAGCAGGCCTACATCCTTGCTCCGCAGCGTCTCGCTGCCGGCGACAAGGTGATCGCTTCGGAAAAGCAGGTTGACGTGAAGCCGGGCAACACCATGCCGCTTCAGTACATGCCGGTTGGTTCGATCGTTCACAACGTCGAGATGAAGCCGGGCAAGGGCGGTCAGATCGCCCGTTCGGCTGGCGCCTACGTCCAGCTCGTCGGTCGCGACCAGGGTATGGCGATCCTTCGCCTCAACTCCGGCGAACAGCGCCTGGTGCACGGCTCCTGCCTTGCAACGGTCGGTGCTGTATCGAACCCCGACCACGGCAACATCAACGACGGCAAGGCCGGCCGTTCGGTGTGGCGCGGCAAGCGTCCGCACGTTCGTGGCGTCGTCATGAACCCTGTTGACCATCCGCACGGCGGTGGTGAAGGCCGCACCTCGGGTGGCCGTCATCCGGTATCCCCGTGGGGCAAGCCCACCAAGGGCAAGCGCACCCGTTCGAACAAGTCGACCGACAAGTTCATCATGCGCTCGCGTCATCAGCGTAAGAAGTAAGAGAGGAAGTCTCCAATGGCTCGTTCAGTATGGAAAGGTCCGTTTGTTGACGGCTATCTTCTCAAGAAGGCTGAGAAGGTTCGTGAAGGCGGTCGTAACGAAGTGATCAAGATGTGGAGCCGTCGCTCCACCATCCTGCCGCAGTTCGTCGGTCTGACCTTCGGCGTCTACAATGGCAGCAAGCATGTGCCGGTTTCCGTGTCGGAAGACATGGTCGGTCATAAATTCGGTGAATTCTCTCCGACCCGGACCTATTACGGTCACGGTGCGGACAAGAAGGCAAAGAGGAAGTAATTATGGGCAAGGCAAAAGCCGAACGCCGGCTGAAGGATAATGAGGCGCAGGCAATTGCGCGCACGATCCGCGTCAGCCCCCAGAAGCTCAACCTGGTTGCTGCGATGATTCGCGGCAAGAAGGTCGACCGGGCTCTGGCCGAACTGGAATTCTCGCGCAAGCGCATCTCGGACACGGTCAAGAAGACCCTCGAGTCCGCGATCGCAAACGCAGAGAACAACCATGATCTCGACGTCGACAGCCTGATCGTCGCCGAAGCCTACGTTGGCAAGTCCATCGTCATGAAGCGCTTCCACGCTCGTGGCCGTGGCCGTGCATCGCGTATCGAAAAGCCTTTCGCGCATCTGACGATCGTTGTTCGCGAAGTCGAAGCCAAAGGGGAGGCCGCATAATGGGTCAGAAGATCAATCCAGTCGGCTTCCGCCTCGGCATCAACCGCACCTGGGATAGCCGCTGGTTCGCCGACAACGCAGAATACGGTCAGCTTCTTCACGAAGACCTGAAGATCCGTGCCTACGTCATGGAAGAACTGAAGCAGGCCGGTATCGCCAAGGTGGTCATCGAGCGTCCGCACAAGAAGTGCCGCGTCACGATCCACTCGGCTCGCCCGGGCCTCATCATCGGCAAGAAGGGCGCAGACATCGAAAAGCTGCGCAAGAAGATCGCCGAGATGACGAAGTCGGAAACGCACCTTAACATCGTTGAAGTGCGCAAGCCGGAAGTCGACTCGACGCTCGTCGCCCAGTCGATCGCCCAGCAGCTCGAACGCCGCGTGGCTTTCCGCCGTGCGATGAAGCGCGCTGTTCAGTCGGCCATGCGTCTTGGCGCCGAAGGCATCAAGATCACCTGCGGCGGACGTCTCGGCGGTGCTGAAATCGCTCGTACCGAATGGTACCGTGAAGGTCGCGTGCCGTTGCACACCCTTCGCGCGGACATCGACTACGGTGTGGCTGAAGCCAAGACCGCTTTCGGTATCTGCGGCATCAAGGTCTGGATCTTCAAGGGCGAAATCCTCGAACACGATCCTATGGCTTCCGAGCGTCGTGCGTCCGAGAGTGATGCCCAGGGTCCGAGCAGCAACAACCGTCGTCGCGAAAACGCGTAACAGTCGTTCCTGGCAGCTAATATCGGAGAAGTAAAAAAATGTTGCAGCCAAAGCGCACTAAGTACCGCAAGCAGTTCAAGGGACGCATCAAGGGCGTTGCCAAGGGCGGTTCCGACCTTGCTTTCGGTGAATTCGGCCTGAAGTCTCAGGAGCCGAACCGCGTCAACGCACGCGAGATCGAAGCGGCCCGCCGCGCGATCACCCGTCACATGAAACGTGCCGGCCGCGTGTGGATCCGCGTATTCCCAGACGTTCCGGTCACGGCCAAGCCGACCGAAGTCCGTATGGGTAAAGGTAAGGGTTCGGTCGAATACTGGGCTTGCAAGGTCAAGCCCGGCCGAATGATGTTCGAAATCGACGGCGTCAGCGAAGAACTCGCCCGTGAGGCGCTTCGCCTTGGTGCTGCGAAACTCTCTGTCAAGACGCGCTTCGTACAGCGCATTGCAGAGTAAGGAGTAAAGCCCATGAAAGCCGATACCGTTCGCGCGCTCAGCGCCGACCAGCTCAACGAAGAGCTTGCCAAGCTGAAGAAGGAGCAGTTCAACCTGCGCTTCCAGAAGGCGACTGGCCAGCTCGAAAAGTCGTCGCGCATCAATGAAGTCCGCAAGGACATTGCGCGCGTCAAAACCATTGCCCGCCAGAAGGCGGCAGAAGCCAAGGCTTAAGGAACTAAGAATATGCCAAAACGCATTCTGCAGGGCACAGTCGTCAGCGACAAGAACGATAAGACCGTCGTGGTCCGTGTCGAGCGTCGTTTCGCGCACCCGATCTTCCAGAAGACCGTTCGCCGGTCGAAGAAGTACAAGGCGCATGACGAGAACAACCAGTACAAGGTCGGCGACCAGGTTTCCATCGAGGAATGCGCGCCGATCTCCAAGGACAAGACCTGGACGGTCGTTTCCGTTCAGGCCTAATTGCGATTGATTTGCGCTTGGCCCTTGCGCCGGGCGCAAAAATCTGTATGAAGCAGCGTCAGAACGCTCCGGTGTCGAGCGTTCTTTTGCTTTGAGCGCACGGAAGGTCCCGTTTGGGAAACCACCCTGGCAACGACCTATCCCGCGCGACTGTACGGTTCCCGTGTTCGGAATCGATTTGAAGACGAAACGTGCAGCTATTCAAAGTGCTGTAGCGTCATCGCGTGTCCATTGGGCGCGCGACGCTGCGGAACAACGTATTCATAAGCTGGAGAAGGGGGCTTAAGCCCAACCGGTCCGGTAACAACAAGAAGGCGACCTGACATGATTCAGATGCAAACAAACCTCGACGTGGCGGATAATTCCGGCGCACGTCGTGTCATGTGCATCAAGGTGCTGGGCGGTTCCAAGCGCAAGTACGCTTCGGTCGGCGACATTATCGTCGTTTCGATCAAGGAAGCTATTCCGCGCGGCCGCGTCAAGAAGGGTGATGTGATGAAGGCGGTTGTCGTTCGCACCGCCAAGGACATCCGTCGTCCGGACGGCAGCGTCATCCGGTTCGATAACAACGCAGCTGTTCTTATCGACAACAAGAAAGAGCCGATCGGCACCCGTATCTTCGGACCGGTTCCGCGCGAACTTCGCGCCAAGAACCACATGAAGATCATCTCGCTGGCTCCAGAAGTGCTGTAAGGAGCGATTGAGATGCAAAAGATTCGCAAGGGCGACAAGGTCGTCGTATTGACCGGCAAGGACAAGGGCCGCTCCGGAGAAGTTCTCCAGGTGCTGCCGAAGGAAGACCGGGCTGTTGTGCGTGGCGTCAACATGGTGAAGCGTCACCAGCGCCAGACCCAGAGCCAGGAAGCCGGTATCATCAACAAGGAAGCGTCGATCCATCTGTCGAACATCGCGATCGCCGATCCGCAGGACGGCAAGCCGACTCGCGTCGGTTTCAAGATCGAAGGCGACAAGAAGGTTCGCGTCGCAAAGCGTTCGGGAGTGTCGATCGATGGCTGACACCAAGAAGTACGAGCCCCGGCTCAAGACCGAATATGTCGAGCGTATCTCGAAGGCGATGCAGGAGAAGTTCTCCTACTCCAACGTCATGCAGATCCCACGCCTCGACAAGATCGTCATCAACATGGGCGTTGGTGAATCGACGGGCGACTCGAAGAAGCCGACCGTTGCTGCTGCCGACTTGGCAGCGATCGCCGGCCAGAAGCCGGTCATCACCAAGGCCCGCAACTCCATCGCCGGCTTCAAGCTGCGCGAAGGCATGCCGATCGGCGCAAAGGTTACCCTTCGCGGCGTTCGTATGTACGAATTCCTGGACCGTCTGATCAACATCGCGCTTCCGCGCGTTCGCGACTTCCGCGGCCTGAATCCGAAGTCCTTCGATGGCCGTGGCAATTTCGCCATGGGTGTCAAGGAGCACATTGTGTTCCCTGAGATCAACTACGACAAGGTTGATCAGATGTGGGGCATGGACATCATCGTTTGCACGACGGCAACGAACGACGACGAAGCACGCGCTCTGCTCACAGAGTTCAACTTCCCGTTTCGCCAGTAAGCCGTAACGACAAGCAGAAGGATTAAGTTGAATGGCGAAGACGAGCGCAATTGAAAAGAACAATCGCCGCCGTAAGTCGGTTGCCCAGGATGCCTCCAAGCGGGCAGCCCTGAAGGCAATCATCATGAACCAGTCTCTTCCGATCGAAGATCGCTTCAAGGCGACCTTGAAGTTGGCGAGCCTTCCGCGTGATGGATCCAAGACCCGCGTTCGCAACCGTTGCGAAGTGACCGGTCGTCCGCGCGCATATTATCGCAAACTCAAGATGTCGCGTATTGCGCTTCGTGAACTGGGCAATTTCGGCAAGGTGCCGGGCATTGTCAAGTCGAGCTGGTAAGGAGACGGGCACATGGCAATGACAGATCCGCTGGGCGATATGCTCACACGTATCCGTAACGGTGCTGCACGCCGCAAGTCGAGTGTTTCCACTCCGGCTTCCAAGCTGCGCGCACGCGTTCTGGATGTCCTTCAGGCTGAAGGCTACATCCGTGGATACTCTGAAGTCGAATTTGGTAACGGCAAGTCCGAGATCAACATCGAATTGAAGTACTACGAAGGTGCGTCGGTGATCCGTGAGATCGGCCGCGTATCGAAGCCGGGCCGCCGAGTTTATGTCTCGGTCAAGTCCATTCCGCAGGTCGCGAACGGTCTCGGCATCACCATCCTTTCGACCCCGAAGGGTGTGATGGCCGATCATCAGGCACGCGAACAGAACGTTGGTGGCGAGGTTCTCTGCTCCGTATTCTAATACGGCAGCAGTGATCTCCATAACGGACAGACAGGTTTGAAATATGTCTCGTATCGGTAAAAAGCCCGTTCCGGTTCCTGCAGGTGTCACGGCCACGGTTAGTGGCCAGACGGTGACTGCAAAGGGCCCGAAAGGCGAACTCTTCTTCGTTGCTAACGACGAAGTCGTCGTAAAGCTGGAAGACAACAATGCGGTGTCGGTGACCCCGGTTGACCAGTCCAAGGATGCTCGTTCCAAGTGGGGCATGTCCCGCACGATGATCGAAAACATCTTCAAGGGCGTCAAGGACGGTTACGAGCGCAAGCTCGAAATCAACGGCGTCGGTTATCGTGCGTCCATGCAGGGCAAGAACCTGCAGCTGGCGCTCGGCTTCAGCCACGACGTGGTCTACCAGACTCCGGAAGGCATTTCGATTGCTGTGCCGAAGCCGACGGAAATCGTCGTCACCGGCATCAACAAGCAGCAGGTCGGCCAGGTTGCCGCGGAAATCCGCGAATACCGTGGCCCCGAGCCCTACAAGGGCAAGGGCGTCAAGTATGCCGGCGAGCGGATTGTCCGCAAAGAAGGCAAGAAGAAGTAAGGATCACGCGAAATGGCTACAAGGAAAGATACACTTGTGCGCCGCGCCAGCCGCGTGCGCCGTCAAGTCAAGGCAGTCGCCAATGGCCGCCTGCGCCTGTCCGTTCATCGCTCGTCGAAGAACATCTACGCACAGGTTATCGATGATGTTGCTGGCAAGACCGTTGCGTCTGCCTCGACACTCGACACGGATCTGCGTTCGTCTTTGAAGACGGGCGCTGACACGGCAGCAGCCGCTGCCGTCGGCAAGCTCCTCGCAGAGCGCGCCTCGAAGGCTGGTGTCAAGGACGTCGTCTTTGACCGTGGCGCCTTCATCTATCACGGCCGCGTCAAGGCGCTCGCCGAGGCAGCCCGCGAGGGTGGCCTGAACTTCTGATGCAATTTTCCAGGCATTCGTGTCTGGACTTATAAAAGTTGCACGGATAATACCCGGTCGCTTCGGTCCTGTACCGAAGCGACTTTTGTCGATCTGCCGATTGCACCCGGAAAAGAAAAAGGAAAAGGACAATGGCACAAGAAAAAAGAGGTTCTCGCGACGATCGCCAGAACCGCGAGGAGCGCGACAGCGAATTCGTTGACAAGCTCGTAGCAATCAACCGCGTCGCCAAGGTGGTGAAGGGCGGCCGTCGTTTCGGCTTTGCTGCTCTCGTCGTCGTCGGCGACCAGAAGGGCCGCGTTGGCTTCGGTCATGGCAAGGCGCGCGAAGTGCCGGAAGCCATCCGCAAGGCAACGGAAGCCGCCAAGCGCGAACTGATCTTCGTTCCGCTGCGCTCGGGCCGCACGCTTCATCATGACGTTCACGGCCGTCACGGCGCCGGCAAGGTTCTCTTGCGCTCCGCCAAGGCTGGTACCGGCATCATCGCCGGTGGTCCGATGCGCGCCGTCTTCGAAACGCTCGGCATGCACGACGTTGTTGCGAAGTCGACCGGTTCGTCGAACCCGTACAACATGATTCGCGCCACGTTCGACGCCCTCAAGAACCAGATGCACCCGAAGGACATCGCGGCACAGCGCGGCATGAAATATGCTTCGCTTCAAGGCCGTCGCGCTGCCGCCGGCGTTGCTTCCGAAGAATAAGGGAGCCTGAACAATGGCTAAGAAAGAAGTTGCAAAGAAGACGGTTTCGGTCGAACAGATCGGTAGCCCCATTCGCCGCCCTGCTGTTCAGCGTGCAACGCTGATCGGTCTCGGTCTCAACAAGATGCATCGGGTCAGCACGCTGGAAGATACGCCTTCTGTTCGTGGCATGATCCGGGCCGTCCAGCACCTCGTTCGCGTCGTCGACGAGAAGTGAGGGGGATACCATCATGAAACTGAATGAAATCAAAGACAACGAAGGTTCGACCAAGAACCGCAAGCGTCTTGGCCGCGGTATCGGCTCCGGCTCCGGCAAGACTGCCGGCCGTGGTGTGAAGGGTCAGAAGGCTCGTTCGGGCGTTGCCATCAACGGCTTCGAAGGCGGCCAGATGCCAATCTACCGCCGCCTGCCGAAGCGCGGTTTCAACAACATTTTCCGTGCGGATTTTGTTGTTGTGTCGCTCGGCCGCATCCAGACCGCCATCGACGCCAAGAAGCTCGACGCTTCGAAGACCGTCGATGCTGCCGCTCTCCAGGCCGCCGGCGTTATCCGCCGCGCCAAGGACGGTATCCGCGTTCTGGCCGACGGTGAACTGAAGGCGAAGCTTTCGCTCGAAGTTGCCGGCGCTTCCAAGCCTGCGATCGAAAAGATCGAAAAGGCTGGCGGCTCGATCAAGCTGCTTTCGGGCGCTGCTGAATAATTCTGCTGATTGATCGCCCGGTGTGCTTCACACCGGGCGATTTTGCTCCCATATGTGAGCCTCACGCCGGAGACGGACTTTATGCCGTGTCGGCTTCTGGAAGAAAAGCCACGGTGAGGCCAAGATTGCTTGACAATCCGCGTTTCAACCGGTTTAGGCTCCTCTCCGTCGCTTTGCCCTTGGGGCAGGGGGGCACAACACATCTAGCATGGTCTTTCTCAAAGGCACTTGCGCCTCTGAGAAAGATTATGCCAACGGATTGACCATCGCCGCAGTTGGCAGGGCTCCCGCCGCCGGAGATGGTTACGCGGAGAAATGCATGGCCTCGGCAGCGGAACAACTTGCCTCTAATCTCAATTTTTCGACTTTCGCCAAGGCGGAAGATCTGAAAAAGCGCCTCTGGTTCACCCTCGGTGCGCTTCTGGTCTATCGTCTCGGCACCTACATTCCGCTTCCCGGCCTCAACCCGGAAGCCTTTGCTCAGGCGTTCGCCGGGCAGAGCGGTGGTATCCTCGGCCTCTTCAACATGTTCTCGGGCGGCGCCGTCGAGCGCATGGCGATCTTCGCGCTCGGCATCATGCCTTATATTTCCGCCTCCATCATCGTTCAGCTGATGACCTCCGTGGTTCCGTCGCTCGAGCAGTTGAAGAAGGAAGGCGAGCAGGGCCGCAAGGTTATCAACCAGTACACCCGCTACGGCACGGTGCTGCTCGGCACGCTGCAGGCCTATGGCATCGCGGTCGGTCTTGAAAGCGGCAGCGGCCTTGTGGGCGATCCGGGCTGGTTCTTCCGCATTTCCACGGTTATTTCGCTGCTCGGCGGCACGATGTTCCTGATGTGGCTCGGCGAGCAGATCACCTCGCGGGGCATCGGCAACGGCATTTCGCTGATCATCTTTGCTGGTATCGTTGCCCACCTGCCGACGGCTCTGGCCGGTACGCTTGAGCTCGGTCGCACCGGTGCTCTGTCGACGCCGCTGATTCTCGCCATCATCGTCATGGTGGTTGCCGTGATCGCGCTGATCGTCTTCGTCGAACGTGCTCAGCGCCGGCTTTTGATCCAGTATCCGAAGCGCCAGGTCGGCAACAAGATGTTCCAGGGCGATACGTCGCACCTGCCGCTGAAGCTGAACACCGCCGGCGTTATCCCGGCGATCTTCGCCTCGTCGCTGCTGCTTCTGCCGGCAACGCTTGCAGGCTTTGCCAACACCTCGTCGCTGCCGTCCTGGGCAACCACGGTGGTTGCAGCGCTCGGCCACGGCCAGCCGCTCTACATGGTGCTGTACGGCGGCATGATCGCGTTCTTCGCCTTCTTCTACACGGCCATCGTCTTCAATCCGAAGGACACGGCCGACAATCTGAAGAAGCACGGCGGTTTCATCCTCGGCATTCGTCCGGGCGAGCGCACCGCCGAATATATCGACTACGTGCTGACCCGCATCACCGTTATCGGCGCAATCTACCTGATGTTCGTCTGCATTCTGCCGGAAGTCATGATCGCGCAGACGGGCGTGCCGTTCTACCTTGGTGGTACGTCGCTTTTGATTGTTGTCAGCGTCACCCTTGATACTGTAGCACAGGTACAGGGTCACCTGATCGCTCAGCAGTATGAGGGGCTGATCAAGAAATCAAAGCTGCGTGGAGGGAAGAGGGGCCGATGAGACTGATATTTCTAGGACCGCCGGGAGCAGGCAAGGGAACACAGGCCAAGCTGCTGACGGAAAAATACGGCATTCCGCAGCTTTCCACGGGCGACATGCTGCGTGCTGCCGTCCAGGCTCAGACTGAAGTCGGAAAGCGCGCCAAGGCCGTCATGGACGCCGGACAGCTGGTTTCCGACGAGATCGTCAATGAGATCGTCTCCGACCGCATTGATTCGGCTGATTGCGCCAGAGGCTTCATCCTCGACGGCTATCCGCGGACCGTCCCCCAGGCCGTCGCGCTTGGAAAGATGCTTGCGGACAAGGGATTGAAGCTCGACGCAGTTATCGAACTTAAAGTCGATGAAGGTGCTCTTGTACGCCGGATGGAGAATCGCGTAGCAGAGACCATCGCTGCTGGCGACAAGGTTCGCTCCGACGACAACCCGGAAGCCTTCAAGAAGCGTCTGGTCGAATATCGCGAAAAGACGGCACCTTTGTCGCAACACTACGCGGCGATGGGCCAGCTGAGAACGGTTGATGGAATGGCATCGGTTGAAACGGTGACCGCCGAAATCAACAAGATATTGGCAACGGCTTCGGCCGACGCCTAAAAGGGCCAATTCTTGAAAAAGGATAGCCGGGGAGTTGACTTTTGCGGTCGATTCCTTCAAAGACCGCGCTAACTCGCAGCATGCTAGGGATCGGCGCGGATTTCGAGACGAAGTCCGGACGCGATTCTTTTGACGTGTTCCGAACACCACTTTAACAGTCGGCCTTTTTTCAGGGCTGAATAACGAAGCACCTATTGCCGGATGGCAACTGGAAGCAAGGAGAATAGGCGTGGCACGTATCGCTGGCGTCAACATCCCGACGAGCAAGCGCGTAGTAATCGCGCTTCGTTACATTCACGGGATCGGAGCGAAGTTCGCACAGGAAATCGTTGAGAAGGTCGGTATCCCGGCTGAACGTCGTGTGCACCAACTGACGGATGCTGAAGTTCTTCAGATCCGCGAAACCATCGACCGCGACTACCAGGTCGAAGGCGACCTGCGCCGCGAGACCTCGATGAACATCAAGCGTCTGATGGACCTCGGCTGCTACCGCGGTCTGCGTCATCGTCGCTCGCTGCCGGTTCGCGGTCAGCGCACGCACACCAATGCTCGTACCCGCAAGGGCCCGGCAAAGGCGATTGCAGGCAAGAAGAAGTAATTTCCCTGAATTGGGAAATGCAGAGGCTGGCGCTCGGCGCCGGCCTCTTTTGTGGTTTCGGAAGGGCGCGCCTTGCGTCCCTCCGGTGGAGCTGCTGGAATTACGGCAGTGACGATATCGCCGCGCAGACCGGATGATCCGTTCGCGCACAATGAAATTCAGGGTGGGGGATTTCCTCTTCCCGGTGGAGCCGCTGGTGTTACGGCGGTGCAGAGATCAACGAAAGGTATACCATGGCCAAGGAAGCCACACGCGTTCGCCGTCGCGAGCGTAAAAACATTTCCACGGGCGTCGCTCACGTCAACTCGTCGTTCAACAACACGATGATCACCATCACCGACGCACAGGGCAACGCAATTGCCTGGTCGTCGGCTGGTTCGAAGGGCTTCAAGGGCTCGCGCAAGTCGACCCCGTTCGCGGCCCAGATGGCTGCTGAAGATGCGGCCAAGAAGGCCCAGGAACACGGCATGAAGACGCTCGAAGTCGAAGTTTGCGGTCCGGGTTCCGGCCGTGAATCGGCTCTGCGCGCCCTGCAGGCTGCCGGCTTCATGATCACTTCGATCCGTGACGTGACCCCGATCCCGCACAACGGTTGCCGCCCGCGCAAGAAGCGCCGCGTCTAATATACGCATTCATCAAGCCGGCGAGGGGGTTACCTCTCCCGGCGCTTCAAGGCTCGGTTGCCACGATTGGATGGTGGCAACGAACGGAAGGCAAGACATATGATTCAGAAAAACTGGCAGGAACTGATCAAGCCGAACAAGGTGGAGTTCTCCTCCTCTGGCCGCACCAAGGTTAGCCTTGTTGCCGAGCCGCTGGAGCGTGGCTTTGGCCTGACCCTCGGCAACGCGCTTCGCCGCGTTCTTCTGTCGTCGCTTCGCGGCGCTGCGGTGACCGCAGTGCAGATCGACGGCGTCCTGCACGAGTTCTCCTCGATCCCGGGCGTTCGGGAAGACGTGACGGACATCGTGCTCAACATCAAGGAAATCGCCATCAAGATGGATGGCGATGACGCAAAGCGCATGGTCGTGCGCAAGCAGGGTCCAGGCGTTGTAACCGCCGGTGACATCCAGACGGTTGGCGATATCGAAATCCTCAACCCGAACCATGTGATCTGCACCCTCGACGAGGGCGCCGAGATCCGCATGGAGTTCACCGTCAACAACGGCAAGGGCTATGTGCCGGCTGACCGCAACCGTTCGGAAGACGCTCCGATCGGCCTCATCCCGGTCGACAGCCTGTATTCGCCGGTCAAGAAAGTGTCCTACAAGGTGGAAAACACCCGTGAAGGCCAGGTTCTCGACTACGACAAGCTGTCCATGCAGATCGAAACCGATGGTTCCGTCACCGGTGAAGATGCAGTCGCTTTCGCGGCGCGCATCCTTCAGGATCAGCTCGGCGTCTTCGTCAACTTCGACGAGCCGCAGAAGGAAGCCGAAGAAGAAGCCGTTACCGAACTGGCGTTCAACCCGGCACTCTTGAAGAAGGTCGACGAACTGGAACTTTCCGTCCGTTCGGCCAACTGCCTGAAGAACGACAACATCGTTTATATCGGCGATCTCATTCAGAAGACCGAGGCCGAAATGCTTCGCACTCCGAACTTTGGTCGCAAGTCGCTGAACGAAATCAAGGAAGTTCTCGCTTCCATGGGCCTGCACCTCGGCATGGAAGTGCCGGCATGGCCGCCCGAGAACATCGAAGATCTCGCCAAGCGCTACGAAGACCAATACTAACAACAAAAAAGGCAGGTTAACCCTCTGCCTTTCCCCGTCAAACAGCAGGTTTTTAAACCTGTATGTGCCAGGAAACGGCAGGCCCATAAAGTGAAGGGCACCTGCATTTAAGGAGAATAGCAATGCGCCATCAGAAAGCCGGCCGCAAGCTGAACAGAACCGCCAGCCACCGCAAGGCAATGTTCGCCAACATGGCTGCTTCGCTCATCGAACATGAGCAGATCGTCACCACCCTGCCGAAGGCAAAGGAAATCCGCCCGATCGTCGAGAAGCTCGTCACGCTCGGCAAGCGCGGTGACCTGCATGCCCGTCGTCAGGCCATCTCGCAGATTCGCGACGTTGCAGTCGTTTCGAAGCTGTTCGATGCCATCGCTTCGCGTTACGCCACCCGCAACGGCGGCTACCTGCGCATCATGAAGGCCGGCTTCCGCCACGGCGACAACGCGGCTCTGGCCGTCGTTGAATTCGTCGACCGCGACACCTCGGCCAAGGGCGCCAAGGACATCGCTCGCGTTGCCGCCGAAGCAGAAGCTGCAGACGCCGCTTAAGTTTTTCCGGTTATCGGAAAATTGAAACAGCCGGGCCGAAAGCCCGGCTGTTTTGCGTTCAAGGCACTACGTCGGCCCGCATCAACGTTATGAGTTTTATCCGATCTTCGTCAGGTTGATATTCGATATGAATGGAGTAGTCGGCCCGATCGAAGCGATCCCAGACGCCATATTGATCCAATATCGGGTGTCTCATCGGCCCGCCGCTCTTGGAGGCTACTCCAAGAAGTTTGATCACCTCGTGACGGCGCAATGCGAACTGAATGTCTGATAAGCTGTGATCAAAGCTGTTCGCTTGTATGAATATGGACTCTATTTTCTCGTCGCTGTCACATGTCAGCGATAACCCGTGTTCCGAAAAAACGTAATCGACAGGGTGTTCCGGAAGACCTTCCTCAACTGACCTTTCATATGGCCAGAATTTGAACGGGGAAGAAGCCAAGAAGGTTGCCACCGGTTTCCCCAGATATTCGCTTAACGACGTCATCATTCTGATTTGTCTTTCATCGCGTGGTTGGATGCGCGTCATTAGCTCTTAAGTGCCAATTCATATCGCATGTTTGATCGACGGTGTTGACATCGTTGTTCTTTATCTTTGTTGTGAGCTTGGCAGCTTTGAAGCAACGAAAATCGGCAGGATTGAAAACCGACGTTCCAGCCGCCGGGCTGTTTTCACGTTTCCGCCGTCTTTGCTTTTTACTCCTGACGTCCTATCTGTCTTTTCCCCATGATTGATTTCGGCAGGATGCCTCCCATGATCCGTTCGCCCCGTACTCTCGTCCTGTCCACCATGACCGGGCTCGCCCTTTTTGCCGCCGCGGTGCATTTCGTCGTCCCCAGAGCGGATGCGTCCGACGGCGTGGAGAATATAAAGACGGGTGCGATCGTCGCGCAGGCGGATACGCAGAAGACCCTGCCGCAAAGCCGCACGGAGATGCAGCTTTCCTTCGCGCCGCTGGTCAAGCAGACGGCCAACGCGGTGGTCAATGTCTATGCCGAAAAGATTGTCCAGAACCGCTCGCCCTTTGCGGACGATCCATTCTTCGAGCAATTCTTCGGCCAGCAGATGCCGAACCGGTCTTCCAAGCAGTCGTCGCTCGGGTCCGGCGTCATCGTCGGCAAGAACGGCATCGTTGTCACCAACAACCATGTCATCGCCGATGCGGACGATATCAAGATTGCGCTTGCCGATGGGCGGGAATTCGAGAGCACGGTCATGCTCAAGGACGACCGGCTGGATCTGGCGGTGCTGAAGATCAAGTCCGACGGCCCTTTCGAGACGGTCCCTCTGGGTGATTCCGACGCGGTCGAGGTCGGCGACCTCGTGCTGGCGATCGGCAATCCCTTCGGCGTCGGCCAGACGGTGACCAGCGGCATCGTTTCCGCTCTTGCGCGCAACCAGGTTGTTTCGGGTGACTTCGGCTTCTTCATCCAGACCGATGCGGCGATCAATCCGGGGAACTCGGGTGGTGGCTTGATCGACATGAACGGGCAGTTGATCGGTATCAACACGGCGATCTTTTCGCGTGGCGGCGGCTCGAACGGGGTCGGCTTCGCCATCCCTGCCAACCTTGTGAAGGTCTTCGTGGCATCGGCCGAAGGCGGCAATGGCAGCTTCACGCGGCCGTTCATTGGCGCGAGCTTCGAGCCGGTGACGTCGGAAGTCGCAGACGCGCTCGGGCTCGACCGGGCGCGGGGCGCGCTGGTCAGTTCGGTGATCGAGGGTGGACCGGCCGAAAAGGCGGGCCTCAAGCCGGGCCAGGTCATCGTTGCCGTCAACGGTATCCCGGTCGAGCACCCCGATGCGCTCGGCTACCGCCTGACCACCGTCGGCATCGGTCATGAGGCCAAGATCACCGTCGTCGACAACGGCAAGAGCAGCGATATCGATTTGACGCTTGCCGAAGCGCCGGAGACTTCTCCCCGCGACGAGCGGCTGATCGAGGGACGTAATCCCTTTGCCGGCGCGGTCGTTGGCAATCTGTCGCCGCGGCTTGCGGACGAGTTGCGCATGCCGGCCACGTCTCAAGGTGTGGTGATCACGCAGATCAATCGCGGCTCGCCCGCAGCCCGCGTCGGCTTCCAGCCCAAGGATATCGTCGTCGCTGTCAATGGCACGCCGATCGACAAGACCACCACGCTCGAAGAGATTACCAAGGACGATCCCTCGCTGTGGCGGGTCGAGATCGAACGCGACGGCCAGCGTATCCGCCAGTTCTTCCGATGAGCGATCTGTTTTCCTCCAGCGAACCGGCAGGCATGAGCGAGAAACGGCCGCTGGCCGATCGCCTGCGGCCGCAGACCTTGGCCGAAGTCACCGGCCAGGCGCATCTGACCGGCGAGGACGGCGTTCTGGCGCGCATGATCGCATCCGGATCGCTGGGCTCGATGATCTTCTGGGGGCCGCCCGGAACGGGAAAGACCACAGTCGCCCGGCTGTTGTCGGGGGAGGCTGGGCTCGCCTTTGAACAGATTTCGGCGATCTTTTCCGGTGTAGCCGACCTGAAGCGCGTCTTCGAAGGAGCGCGCGCCCGCCGCATGTCCGGTCGCCAAACCCTGCTTTTCGTAGACGAGATCCACCGCTTCAACCGTGCCCAGCAGGACAGTTTTCTGCCGGTCATGGAAGACGGTACCGTCATCCTCGTCGGCGCCACGACGGAAAATCCGTCCTTCGAACTCAACGCCGCTCTTCTGTCGCGTGCCCGCGTCCTGACCTTCAAGCCGCATGATGAGGCGAGCCTCGTCGAACTGCTGGCTCGCGCCGAACAGGTCGAGGGAAAAACGCTGCCGCTCGATGCCGATGCCCGCGCCAGCCTCGTGCGCATGGCTGACGGTGACGGCCGGGCGGTGCTGACGCTGGCCGAAGAGGTCTGGAGAGCAGCCCGCAAGGAAGAGGTGTTCGACGCCAATGCCCTGCAGGAGATCGTGCAGCGGCGCGCCCCCGTCTATGACAAGGGGCAGGACGGCCATTACAATCTGATCTCGGCCCTGCACAAGTCGGTGCGCGGTTCCGATCCGGATGCTGCCCTCTACTATCTTTGCCGGATGTTCGATGCGGGCGAGGACCCGCTCTATCTCGGGCGGCGGCTGGTGCGCATGGCGGTCGAGGATATCGGGCTTGCCGATCCGCAGGCGCTGGTGATCTGCAATGCCGCCAAGGATGCCTATGACTATCTCGGCTCACCGGAGGGGGAACTGGCGCTGGCGCAGGCCTGTGTCTATCTCGCCACCGCGCCGAAGTCGAACGCCGTCTACACCGCCTACAAGTCTGCGATGCGGGCGGCCAAGGAACACGGCTCGCTGCTGCCGCCCAAGCACATTCTCAACGCTCCGACCAAGCTGATGAAGGGCGAGGGCTACGGCGACGGCTACCGTTACGACCATGACGAGCCGGACGCGTTTTCGGGGCAGGACTATTTCCCGGAGAAAATGGGCCGCAAGATTTTCTACGACCCGCCCGAGCGCGGCTTCGAACGCGACATCCGCAAACGCCTCGACTGGTGGGCGAAACTGAGAAAAGAGCGTGGCCAGTAGGGCAGATCAGCTATGCACCCCGGGCTCTTGCCAGCTTCGGATCGGGATGGCATAGAAGGGCATGCAGACGGCTGCACGGGACCAAACCGCTGTTTGGTAACCGCACATCCGCGGGGACGGCCTCGCTCCATTAGACGGAGTTAAAGCATGGCCTGGATTATTCTTTTCCTCGCAGGGATCCTCGAAATCGGCTGGGCGATCGGCCTCAAATACACCGAAGGCTTCACGAAGCTCATGCCCACGGTCCTGACCGCCGGATCGATGGTGGCAAGCGTCGTCCTGCTCGGTATTGCTGTCCGCACATTGCCGCTCGGCACGGCTTACGCGGTCTGGACCGGCATCGGTACGGTCGGCACGGTCATTCTCGGCATCGTTCTTTTCGCCGAACCGGCGACAGCTATCCGCCTCGGCTGCATCTCGCTCATCATTGCCGGTATTGCAGGCCTGAAGCTGGCCGCCTGATTGTTTTCAGACCGATGAAACGAAAATCCCACCGCGTCAACGCGGTGGGATTTTTCATTCTGTTCTGATGTCGTGTTGTGCGCTTTCAGCGCAACGCGTCGAGCGTTGCCGCCGCCGCCTGCATTTCACGCCAGCGGTTCTCGCGGCGCTGGAAGGCTTCGTCGTCGGTGCCCCAGTGCTCGATCTGCCAGTCCTCGTCCAGATGAGCGAGAGCCCACGCCTCTTCGGCGGAAAGCCGCTGCTCCGCAAAGGCGATGGCGAGCAGGGTGGAGCCTGTAAGCGTCGTGATGGTGTGCAGGCAGGCAAGGCCGAGCGGCGTCGCATAGGCGCGCAATGTCTCGGCGATACCGTTGATCGCCGCACGCGGCTGTGCCTGGTGCACGACGCCCTCGGCAAGGATGAAACGCGCACTGAGCGCGTCCGCTGCCCAGGAAATGATGGGATCCCAGTGCTCGGCCTGCCGGGCGACCAGTCCTTCCGGCTCGCTGGCGCGGTAGCACAGGAGATCGGTTCCGGCGAAGTTCAGAATATCATCGAAGACGGCGCGAACATCCTTGGCAACGCCATCGATTGCCGTGTTGGCAAGCCGGGTAACGGGCATCGTCGCCGGGTCGATCACGTCCTTCTGTGCATCCCACTCGGCTGCCAGCAATACGGCGGCGCGCGATGTCGGCACCGTCAGCGGTTGTTTTGCCGGCGTGCGGACGGTGCGGCCGTCGAGCAGCACGGTATGGCCGCCGCCTTCTGCAGGGCCGATGCTGACGGTCGTGTAAAAACGCTTCGGCAACGGCTTCAGCATCTGTATCTGCGCGCGGCGCACGGGATCCGGGTCGCTGAGCGCGTCCGTGAGATCGTCGCGAATATCAGGCATGATGTGTCTCCATCCAGTCCAGAATATCATTCGGAGCCTGGGCGATATGATCGGCCCCGGCCTCGACGAGTTCGGAAACCGAGGCATAGCCCCAGGCAACGCCGATTGCGGCAGCACCCGCACTCTTCGCCATCTGCATGTCGTAGATCGCATCGCCGATGACGATCGTGTCCTTCGGGTCGATACCGGCCTCAGAGCAGCATTCCGTCACCATTGCCGGATGCGGTTTCGACGGACAGTCGTCGGCCGTTCTCGAAACGAAGAATGTCTTTTCGTAACCATGACTTGCACAGATCTGATCAAGTCCGCGCCGCGACTTTCCCGTTACGGCACCCAGGATAAGCGCGTCGCGTGCCGAAAGCGTGGCAAGAAGGCCCGCGATACCGGGAAAGAGCGGTTCGCGGAAATCCATCTCGGCCCGCACACCGCCATAGATCTTCTTGTAATGCGCGGTCATCGCGATGGCACGGTCGTCGACATGCGGCTGGTGCATCAGCCGTGCGATGGCGATATCGAGCGTCAGCCCGATAATGCTCTTGGTGGCTTCCAGCGAGACGCGGGCAAGGCCGAAATCCTCGAAGGTGCGGGCCATGACCTCGTGGATCAGGCCGGCGCTATCGACCAGCGTGCCGTCGCAATCGAAAAGAACCAGTTTCATCAGTCTTCGTCTTCCTCGGCGCTGGCCATGTCGAAGCCGATGAGGTTCCAGCTCTGGACCATGTGCTGTGGCATCGGGGCACTGATCTTCAGCCGTCCGCCATCGGGGTGGGGAATGTCGATGTGGCGCGCATGCAGATGCAGGCGGTTCTGCACGCCGCCGGGAAACGACCAACTGGGCTCGGCTTCGAAATATTTGGGATCACCGATGATCGGATGGCCGATATGGGCGGCGTGGACGCGCAGCTGGTGGGTGCGGCCGGTATAGGGCTCCATCTGCAGCCAGGCGAAGTTCTGGCCGGCCTGCTCGATGATCTTGTAGTAGGAGATGGCGTGGTCGGCGCCGTCATCACCGTGTTTGGCAATGCGCATCCGGTCGCCGTCCGGCGTCTGTTCCTTGACGAGCCAGGTGGAAATCTTGTCCTCGCGCTTGCGCGGCACGCCCTTGACGAGCGCCCAGTAGGTCTTCTTGGTGTCGCGTTCGCGGAAGGCTGCCGTCAGTTTCTGCGCTGCACCGCGGGTGCGGGCGATCACCAGAACGCCGGACGTGTCGCGGTCGAGCCGGTGCACGAGGCGCGGCTTTTCACCCTTCGGGCTGGTCCATGCCTCGAGCATCTCGTCGATGTGCCGGTTGACGCCAGAGCCGCCCTGAACGGCAATGCCCGCCGGCTTGTTGAGAACGATCACCTTGGCGTCCTCGTGCAGCAGCATGCGCGACAGAAGCTCGTGGTCGGAGGCATGGCGCAGGTCGCGACCGGCGATCGGGCCGGTCTTCGACTTGGCATCGACATCCATCGGCGGTACCCGGACGACCTGACCCGGCTGGATGCGCGTATCCGATTTGACACGGCCGCCATCGACGCGAACCTGGCCGGAGCGCAACAATTTCTGCAGGGGGCCGAAGCCGAGGCCGGGATAGTGGATCTTGAACCAGCGGTCTAGCCGCATGCCGGCTTCGTCGGCTTCCACCTGCTTGTGTTCAATACCCGCCATGATCTGTTCTTACCTGCATCCAATTGCGATCGCGCCTCGACAAGGGTGTCGACCGGAAATCCCTGCGCAAACTGATATGACAGAGCAGGCCGGTCCTGATGAAGGACACGCGGCGCTCTGAAACGGACGCTTTAGACTATTGCACGCATAAGGGCCAGCCCGGCAAACACGGCGATTGCCGAAAGAAGCACGCTGGAGCCCACATAAATGGCCGCTGTGACCGGTTCGCCGCGTTCAATCAGCGTGATCGCATCGAGCGAGAAAGCGGAAAACGTCGTATAGCCGCCGAGAATGCCGGTTATGAGAAAGATCCGCATCTCTGGCGAAGCGCCGAATTTGCGCGCGATCGCTTCCGCCAGCACGCCGATCAGGAAGGAACCCGTGACATTGACCATCAGGGTACCCCACGGAAAGGCCGGCCCGAAACTGCGCAGCGTCCAGATCCCGACGAGATAGCGGAACACGGAACCGAGAGCGCCACCGGCAGCAACGAGGAGAATATGTGTCATGGAAACGCCATAGCGGAAACGGGCGGGGCAGGGAAGACAGGCATACTGCGGTATGGCTTGGTCCGGCATCCGCGCGCGTTTCAAACGTTGCAGTTCTGCTTTGGAACAGTCTCATAAAACCATTCTTTAACGCGCAAGACCTAATATACCGATCTCCGGAGAAGGCTTTGACGAGACTGAAATGACAAAACTGAAATTCAGCTTCACCCACTACGACCTCAAGCAGCAGCGTGCCGGTGTTACCATCGAGATCACGCTCTCGGCCGTCGCCAATGTCCGGCTGATGACGGACAACAATTTCCAGCTCTACAAGGAAGCGATGAAGCACCAGTTCGTCGGTGGCGTCGCCCGCAAATCCCCCATTCGACTGGTCATTCCCCAGTCTGGTCACTGGCATGTAGTCGTCGATATGGAAGGTCATCACGGCCAGTGCGAATCGAAAATCCGGATTGTTGAAACCGCGGCTGCGCCCCGTTTCCAGTCGGCGTCCTGAGAGAGCCGAAAGATCCACACCAAAACCCTACGCGATAAGGCAGGAACGGGACAAGACGAGTAGAACTCGCCTTGGTCGCCGGGGGCTTACGTATGGAGGGCCACAACGCGGACGCCTGCCGAGCAACTGTTTGGCGACGTGAGCGTGAAAGCCCGTCACGTGACATCGTTCGACCCCACGATCCTGCGTTCCCAACGAAACAGACATCCTTTCCGGGCGACGCTAGAGTCCTGACATTGGCGTCTCGTGTGATCGCCACGCAATCTCAACTTCTGAGCACAACCGACCAGGCAGATCGATGCGCCGGCAAGGCTGCGCAATGCGCAGGCGGCGCCGTCGACCCTGGAGAAAGAGGATGTCATGACCAAATTCACAGGGACCAACGGCAAGGACGACTTTATCGGCGGCGCGGCCAATGACGTGTTCGTCTTCAATACTGATCACCTGGCCTCCAGCGACAGGATCTCGGGCGGCGGCGGCACGGACGTGCTTGCCCTTTTCAACACCGGCCCATTGTGGGACGGCGTAAGCTCCAGCCAGTGGCGCGGCCTCTCCAGCATCGAGGGCGTCGTTCTGATGTCCCAGGCCACCACCGCGGGCTTCAAGCTCTCGTTCGACGACACGTTTTTCACGCACAACAAGGTCAAGAACTTCGAGATATTCGCGGGCGGTATGACTGGTTTCGCCCAGGGCGTTCACGTCGAAGCATCAGCTGTGACGAATATGGCCTTCGAGATCGTCGGCACTCTTAAGGCCTCCGACAGGCTGAAGACGGGAACCGGCAACGACACGTTCGCCTATACCAAAAACGCCCTCGACGTTGCCGATGTCATAAACGGTGGCGGGGGCTTCAACACCCTCGTGCTCGCCGGCGCCGGCGAAACCATCAAGGTCAGGGACGGCGTCACCCGCGAACTGCCCGACGGGCATACCTATTTGGCCGACGTCAGGAACATCGACAAGATTGTCGTGACAGACCTTGATGCCGGGCAATCCCGAAGCATCGGCTTCGGCAATCTCGTCGGGACCGCGCGCTATATGGGAACGGGTGTCGTGGAGATCACGACCGACAAGAACTATGGAACGAGCAAGGCTGCCGCTCCCATTTCAGGAAAGCTGATCGTTGACGGCGAGCGCCTCACCTCAACGCAAAGCCTGAACGTCACCGGCGGGAATGCCGCGGATCGGATTGAGGCTGGTGCGGGCAACGACCGACTGAGGGGGGGCGCGGGTAACGATGTTCTGTCGGGGGCCAAGGGAAACGACGCGCTTTCCGGCGATAGCGGCAATGACGTGCTGGCGGGCGGTCTCGGCGCTGATACCATGAGCGGCGGTTTGGGCCAGGATGTTTTCACCATCGGCGATGCCAGGCAGGGCAGCAGCGCGGCACAATTCTACAAGGACAAGATCAGCGGTGGAGCCGGAACCGACACCTTGGCTTTCACCGCGAGCGGAAACGTCAACATCTCCGCCGCCGAGCTCGCAAGCAACACGGTGACCGGTATCGAAGTGGTCAAGTTCTCAGGCGCCGCGCAGAACGCGATCGCGCTCAGCCAGACGTTTCTTTCCAGCAACCACGACACGAACGGTTTATTGCACCTCGTCAACGGCTCCATGGCTACCGATGGTCGGTTGACCGGTTTTTCGGTTGACGCGTCAAAGATCACTAGCACGTCGCTTGCCGTCGATGTCGAAATCCACGGCAGGGGGAAAGATATTCTCAAAGGGGGCGCGGGCAACGATTTCTTCGATTTCGCCGGCGCCTCCGACAGCGGCGCCGGGGCCGAGGACATCGTCTCGGGCGGCGGCGGCAAGGACACCATCCTCATTCATGAAGGCGCGACGGCAAGCCTGGGCGCGGGCATATCATCGATGGAGATCGTCAAGATCGTCGTCGAAAGCCGCGTCACCGGTTCGTCGACCGGATTGGGCATTGCCACCAAGGACGGCTTGATAATCGACGGCCGTGCACTTGGGGCCAATGAGGGATTGGACGCGACAGGCTATATCTTCGACCCGACGACGATGACGCAGCGCGACGCCACCGGAAAACTGGTGATGTACGGAGGCAAGGGCGCTGATACGCTGATCGGTGGGGTGGCATCCGACGCGATTTCCGGCGGAAGCGGCTCCGACGCGCTCTTTGGTCGAAAGGGCGCCGACGTGCTAACCGGCGGAGCCGGCGACGACCTCTTTATGTTTGCGGCGGCGAGTGACTCGACCGTCGCCGCCAGCGGCCGCGACACGATCACCGATTTCAGTCGGGCTCAAGGCGACCAAATCTACTTCCTACACGCATCGAGCACGCGCTTCGACTTCATCGGTGATGACGCTTTCGGTCATCACGCCGGCGAGGTCCGCAGCACGGTCGGCAGCACGACGACGACCGTCCAACTCGACCAGAATGGAGACGGGACGGCCGATTTCCAGCTCATTCTAAACGGGAGAATCACGCTCGCTGCGTCGGATTTCGTCCTTTGAGGCCATCAGTGGCGAAGCAAGTGGCTGGAGCTCAAGCCAGCCGCTTCGCATGCCATTTCAGGTGATCGTCCATGAAAGACGAAATGAAATAGTAGGAATGATCGTAGCGCTCGTGCATGCGAAGCGTCAGCCCGATGCCGGTGCCTTTGATCGCGTCCTCGAACAGCCATGGACGCAGACCGGTTTCGAGGAAATTGTCGGCCTTGCCCTGATCGATCAGGAATTCCGGGAACCGCGCACCGTCTTTCACCAGCGCGCAGGCGTCATATTGCCGCCAGCTTGCCTTGTCCTCGCCAAGGTATTTTTCGAAGGCGCCGGTTGACCAGTCGGCCGTCGAGGGTTCGACGATCGGGGCGAAGGCAGAGCAGCTCTTGAACCGCTCCGGGTTCTTCAGCGCGATCGTCATGGCGCCATGGCCGCCCATCGAATGTCCGAAAATGCCCTGCCGGTCCATGTCGACGCGGAAGTGCTGACTGACGAAGGCGGGCAGCTCCTGCGTGATGTAGGTGTACATCTGGTAGTTTTCAGCCCAGGGAGTCTCGGTCGCGTCGACATAGAAGCCCGCACCCTTGCCCATCTGCCAGTTGGTCAGTTCGTCCGGGACATCGTTGCCGCGCGGGCTCGTATCCGGGCAGATGATTATCAGGCCGAGTTCGGCCGCCATCCGGCGGTACTCGCCTTTCTCCATGACGTTCGCATGGGTGCAGGTAAGGCCGGAGAGATACCAGAGAACCGGGCAGGGTGCCGAGATCGCCTGTGGCGGAACATAGACCGCGAAGGTCATTTCGCTCTTGCAGGCCAGCGAGTCATGGGAAAAAACGCCCTGCATGCCGCCGAACGCGGTGTTTTGGGAAAGGACTTTCAATCTGGGCTCCTTTGAAGCTGAAATGCCACTAGGCCAGCGACACCGCCGCGTTGACCGCAGCCGCCACCAGCACCGTATTGAAGAAGAAGGTTACGACCGCGTGCAGGAGATTGACCTTTCGCATCCCGGTCGAGGTGATGGCAATATCCGAGGTTTGCGCCGTCATGCCTATGACAAAGGCGAAATAGAGAAAATCATAGCCACCCGGCTCCTTGGTGCCGGGAAAGTCGAGGCCGTGATTGTCGCGTTCGTCCCCGTTCATCTCCGGGCTCCAGTAGCGATGGGCGTAGTGCATCGCCGCCATCGTGTGGATGGTCAGCCACCCGAGCGTCACGGAGGAGAAGGCGATGATCAGGTCGACAACCGTTTCCGCACCGTCTTTGTTGAGCGCGAGGAACAGCGAGACGAGCGAGACGGCCGCGGCAGCCAACGTTACGGCGGAGATGATGATCGCCGGTTCGTCGGTGCCCGCCGCATTCCGTTTCAGGTGGGCGCCGGTCAGTGCTGGAAGCCGCCGCGCGATGAGAACGAGGTAGACGGAAAAGAAGACGACAGCCGACAGTCCGACGGCAAGTTTCGGCTCCACGAAAAGACAGACGAGGAAGGTGATAACGGCACAGATGCCGCCCGCGTAAAACGGTGCATGACGGCGATGGGCGATCTTCCTGTCGATCTTGCTCATGAAATCCCCCGAGGATGTTCTTCTACTAGCGCTGTTTGACGCGGCGGCAAAGCCGGTCCAGCGTTTCGAGGAAGGCGGAGCGGTCGCGGGGGGAAAAGGCGGCGTTGTAGCCCTTGCTCTCACCTGTTTCGCGCAGGTGCGCGCCGAGATCGCGCATCGCGGTCGCCATGCCGATATTGGTCTTGTCGAAGACCCGCCCCGTCGGCCCGGTCACCTGGGCGCCTGCGGCAACGCAGCGGCCGGCGAGTGGCACGTCGGCGGTGATGACGATGTCGCCATCGCCCGCCCGCTCAGCAATCCAGTCGTCAGCGGCGTCGAAACCAGATGAAACGATCACATTGCGCACCATCGGGTCGCGGGAAGGGCGCAGGCCGGAATTGGCGACGAGCACGACGGGCAGGCCATGGCGCTCGGCAACCTTGAGGATTTCCGGCTTGACCGGGCAGGCGTCAGCGTCGACATAGATGGTACTGGTGTGAGGTGTTTCTTCAGACATGGCTCTACACCGGATCAACCAGTTCCACGGCCGCGCCAACAGCTATGCGTTGCCTAGGGCTACGTTCGATCATTCCGTCCCTCTTGCCGTCATTTCCGATACCATTTTTCCGTCGTTGCCTTGGTCGTGCCGCCATAGGTCCAGACACCTTCCCAATGGCCGTCCGGCTGCTCGAAATACATGGCAATGCCGGATGTATCCTGTGCTACGTATCCCACTGACAAGGCAATGTCATCCGGCGTTGCGGCCCCCATTTCGAACCGCGTTTCGCTGACGAATTTTGCGCCAAGGCCGGTGCCGCTGATCGTGCTGTTGCCAATCGTCCAAGTGACGCTATATGTTTCGCCGGTCCTCGTGACTTCCGCGGTTCCCTTGTATTCCGTATCGCTGTTGGGATTGGTGCCGACGACGTCATAGGTTCCAACCGGATCGGCCAATGCAGCCATCGGAGTGATTGCCAGCAGAGCCGCGGCAGTCAGGCAACGTATCAACATAACAGATCTCCTTGATATGGGGGATCGCCGGACCCTGTTTGCAAGGCGGCGTTGCCATGATTGTTAAGCTCTGACGCTGTGAAAATCGAAGTCGATTTTTGGGGTAATATCAGGAGATTGTGGCCCTGCGCGGAATCGCGCTGCTTGTCATTGAAGATGTTCTTTTTCGCGTGAGTATTGGTGAAAATTCAGGTTGTAGGCTCTCGGCTTCTCGCCCGGCGGCTCTTCAGGGTCGGTGTCATAGAGCTGGATCTCGCCTGTTGACTCGAAGCCGAGGTGCTGCCCAATGGTCACGACCATGTCAGCGGCTTGCTCTGAATCAAGCGCCCAGGCTTTCATCGAGAAAAAGGCGGCTGCTCCGGCCGTGGTGCCATAGTCCGGATTGGATGTTGCGATTTCGCCGTCAGCAATAATCGTGAAATGACGGAAAGCCGTTTTCAGCTTTCCGTATCTCAATCGCAATTTCCAATTCTTTGGCCAGTTCAGCACCATGGGATCAATAGATCACCACGCTCCGGATGCTCTCGCCGCGATGCATCAGATCAAACCCCTTGTTGATGTCCTCGAGCGGCATGGTGTGGGTGATCATCGGGTCGATCTGGATCTTGCCCTCCATGTACCACTCGACGATCTTCGGCACGTCGGTGCGGCCGCGGGCGCCGCCGAAGGCGGTGCCCATCCAGTTGCGGCCGGTCACCAGCTGGAATGGACGGGTAGAGATCTCCTGGCCGGCGCCGGCAACGCCGATGATCACCGACTTGCCCCAGCCGCGATGCGAGGATTCCAGCGCCTGGCGCATGACCTTAGTGTTGCCGGTGCAGTCGAAGGTATAGTCGGCGCCGCCGATCGTATCGCCGTTGCGCTTGGTCATGTTGACCAGATAGGGCACGATATCGTTGCCCACGTCCTTCGGATTGACGAAATGCGTCATGCCGAATTTTTCGCCCCAGGCCTTGCGGTCATTGTTGATGTCGACGCCGATGATCATGTCGGCACCGGCAAGCCGCAGGCCCTGCAGCACGTTGAGGCCGATGCCGCCGAGGCCGAAGACAATCGCCGTCGAGCCGACTTCCACCTTGGCCGTGTTGATAACGGCACCGATGCCGGTCGTCACGCCGCAGCCGATATAGCAGATCTTGTCGAAGGGAGCGTCGGGGTTGACCTTGGCGAGCGCGATCTCCGGCAGCACCGTGAAATTGGCGAAGGTCGAGCAGCCCATGTAATGGAAGATCTTGTCCTTGCCGATCGAAAACCGCGAGGTGCCGTCCGGCATCAGGCCTTGCCCCTGGGTGGCGCGGATCGAGGTGCACAAGTTGGTCTTGCGCGACAGGCAGGAATAGCACTCGCGGCATTCCGGCGTGTAGAGTGGGATGACGTGGTCGCCCTTCTTCAAGGACGTGACGCCCGGACCGACATCGACGACGATGCCTGCGCCCTCATGGCCAAGGATGGCCGGAAACAGACCTTCCGGATCGGCACCCGACAGGGTGAACTCGTCGGTGTGGCAGATGCCGGTCGCCTTGACCTCGACCAGCACTTCGCCGGCGCGTGGGCCGTCGAGCTGAACCGTCATGATTTCCAAAGGCTTGCCGGCCTGCACGGCAACAGCGGCGCGAACGTCCATGGTTGTTCTCCCTCGTATGAATTGCGCCACAATCGCAGAGTGGTTTGCGGCGCTCAAGCCGGAATCGGCCATAATGAGTCGTGATTTATTGCATGTCCTGTAGGACGCGGGTGATCTCCATCTCAAGGGCGGAAATGGCTTTTCCAGTCTGCTCGTGCAGTTTCTTCACCTGCGCCAGCTGATCTAGCAGCTGCCCGGATATGGAATTGGAAAGATCGTCCTTCGGCGGCTCGCCGATCCCGGCGATCAGCCAGGCGGGACTTACCCCAAGCACGCCTGCCAGCAGGAACAACCGATTGGTGCGCGGTTCCGCACGGTCGCGTTCCCAGGCGGAAATGGTATCGGCGCGAACGCCCAGCCGGTCCGCGAGATCCTTTGCCGAGAGGTTCATCGCATCGCGGGCACGCCAGATCCTGCCTCCGAGCGTATCGTTGTCGCTCGGCCGGCGAATCATCGCTAAAACGGTATCGGTTGTTAAACGCATCGGTCTCTCCTTGTGCCTTGCTGGCTTGGATGGTCGAGTTCCGGGGCGGCCGCACGGGTTGCGGTCGGGTGGTTCAGACGTCAGTGTACAGGGACCGAAGTCGGATTGGACACCCTTACACGCCAAAAATGCCGCCAAAAGCGCCTTTCATCATCTGACAAAAAATGGGGAATTCGCCTTGAGCACCGCATCCCGCACCGGCAGCCCGCCCGCAACGACGGTCATGCAAGGCCTCGCGATCATGCTGTTTGCAATGATGATTCTGCCCTGCATGGATGCGATCGCCAAATATATGGCGGTCTATCAGGCTCCGGGCTTTTCATGATCTGGCGGGAGCGTCGGACGGAGTTAATGGTAAAACTTGAATGAATATTGCAAGTCTATGCTAACGCTTAATCTTTCCTGATTGGAAACAGGTTCGGCCTAGGCTCGTTCCAGTTTCATGATGAAGCGGGAGCGAGAAAAGATGGGTGAACTTCGTCTTTCCTATCCGGCCTGCGCGATCGCCGGGAAGATGCGCCTGACGGCGGAAGATATCGCCTTATTGCGCGAACAGGTCTTCGTTCGTGGACTGGCCTCGTCGCAGGACGCAGAGGTCCTCCTGGCCATCAACGGTTCCTGCGGTGAAAAATGCCCGGAATGGCATCACTACTTCATCGAGGCGATGACCGATTTCATCGTTCACTCTTCCCATCCGCGGGGAGCAATGGACGCATGGAATGCCGATTGGCTGATCGCGATGATCTCGACGCGGGGCGTGGTGAATTCACGCATCGAACTCGATCTGCTGTTTCATGTCATCGATATCTCCGCGCAAATCCCCGACAGCCTTTCGATCCTGGCGCTGGAGCAGCTTCGCCTTGCGATCACCGACAATGTCGGTGCCTGGGCCGGACTGCGCGGCGGCAGGCGACATGGCCTGCTGAAATCCGATGTGATGCTGATCGGCCGGGTGATGAGTGCGATCGCGCGCTCCCGCGGCAGTCATCTGACGCCGCGTGAGCGGCGGATGCTCGAGCAGATCGGGGTCCTGACGGGACTGCCGGACCATCACGTGGCGGCGGCATGACGCCCCTGGAAAACACGACGAGGTCGATCCCGGCTTCGCTCGATTTGTTCATGCTCTGCGGCTAGCCTTCGACCGCGGCAAAGCGGAGGACGCGTATGGCGGCGCATGTACCGGTGATCGTGCTTCTGATCATCAATATTGGCCTCATCTGGCTTTTGATGGCGGCACCGCTTGGGCTGCGAACAGTGCGCGTGCGCGCGACATTCCGGACCGATGCGGACAGGCTCTGGAGCGCGATCTCACCGCTCGGATCCTCGGCTGACTGGCATCATTCCGTCCTGACCAGTCGCGTGTTGCCGGGCACCGGAAATCGCGTGGAGCAAACCTACACCCATGTCGATCGTCACGGCCGGCCGATCGTCCGGTCCCTCGAGGTGACGGCGAAACATGCGGAACGCGCATATGAAGCCCGCGTTGTCGAAGACAGCGCCCTCGACGTCTCGTTCTGGAAGGATTTTCATGAACGCCGCCGGGTTGTTGAAGATGACGGTTTGGTGCATCTGACGATCGAGCAGACGGATCGCTATCGTGGCGTCGCCTTCCTGATCTTCCGCTTCTTCGTATTGCGGCGCGAAATGACTGCGTTGCGCCATTGGCTCGAAACGGGGGAAAGCAAGCCGGTGCGCGGCGGGTTCGAGCATCCGCTGGTCCAGATCGCTCTGGCGTTGCTCTCGACGCTGCTTCTCTGGCCGTTCTTCGGCCTGACGGCCAACGGACTGATGCTCTCTGCGCTATTGACGCTGGTCATCGTGCTGCACGAACTGGGCCATATGGCCGCCTATCGTGCCTTCGGACACAAGACGGTCCGGATGATCTTCGTGCCGTTGCTGGGCGGCATCGCCATTGGTGGCCGACCTTACAATTCGCTGTTCGAGGTGGCGATCTGCGCCCTGATGGGCGCCGGCATGTCGGCATTCCTCGTTCCGATAGCGATCGCGCTGCACGAAGCGGACGGGAAAGGGTTGGCTACTTTCATGACGGGACCGCCGATGCTCGTCTTCCTGTTGATACTCGGCGCGTTCAATCTGCTCAATCTCATGCCGATGAACCGGTTCGATGGCGGGCAGGTGCTGCGTCAGGTGTTTCGTTCACGCGCAGCCCTGATGGCCGGGAGCTTCCTTATGACGCTGGTGATCCTCGCCGTCGGCTGGCGCATCGGCCTGTCGTCGCAGGCCCTGCTGGCGGGAGTGGCCGTCTTTGCGCTGTTGAGCCTGATGGGGCAAAAGGGCGGCGTCAAGCCACGCCATCGGCTCGATGAGATGACCGGCAGCCAGCGGATCGCCAGTGGCCTCGGACTTTACGCGGCCTTGGCTCTGCATGGCTATGCGGTCGTCTATGCGACGGACCGGCTGTTTTCCTGAGCGGAAGGAATGTCCTCGCTGACCGTCGGGCCGAAAATCTCCTCGAAGGCCTGGCGCAGCCTGATGTCGACATCGGCCATCATTACCGGCAATCCGAGATCGACGAGACTGGTGACACCGTAGCCGCGGATGCCGCAGGGCACGATGCCGCCGAAATGATCGAGATCCGGATCGACATTCAAAGATAGCCCGTGGAAGCTCACCCATTTGCGCAAGCGGATGCCGATGGCGGCGATCTTGTCTTCCGCCATCGATCCATCGGGCAGGGACGGGCGCTCGGGGCGACAGACCCAGACGCCGACACGGTCCTCGCGCCGCTCACCCCTCACGTTCATGCTGGCAAGCGTATCGATGATCACGCTCTCCAGTGCAGCCACGAAGGCGCGCACGTCCTGGCGCCGCCGCTTGAGGTCGAGCATGACATAGACGACGCGCTGTCCCGGCCCGTGATAGGTATATTCGCCGCCGCGGCCGGTCTGGAACACCGGAAAGCGATCGGGCATGACAAGGTCGGCAGCATCGGCGCTGGTGCCTGCGGTATAAAGTGGCGGATGCTCGACAAGCCAGACAAGCTCGTCCGCTTCGCCGGCGGCAATGGCGGCCGCTTCCCGCTCCATGGTTTCGACCGCTTCGGTATAATCCACCAGTTCCGGCGCGATTCTCCAGCGCACAGGCGCAGAACTGCCGGCGGCGAAGAATGTTTTGTCGAGATTTTCGCGTTCCATCGCGGGACAATCCTGTTGTTTTGTCTTCTAAATGGTACGCAAAAGCCCAAGAGTCCAGCATTCTCAAGGGGTGTGGAATGAGCCTGTTGAAATAGTTGCCGCGACCGTCAACTTTCTGTCATCCTGCCCTTGTGCACCCCAAATGCTTTTGCTACATGCAGCCCCGCCGGAGCAATTCGGCACCTACCACGATGCGGTCGTGGCGGAATTGGTAGACGCGCAGCGTTGAGGTCGCTGTGGGGCAACCCGTGGAAGTTCGAGTCTTCTCGACCGCACCAACACCTTCCCGAAGGTGAATTTGCAACGAATTGTAATCGTTGCGTAATTTTCGCTGAAAGATTATTTTTCTTGCGGAAACGCCGTAAAACGTGCCACAAAATGCGATCTTAATGTGATCGCAACAGGTATGGCGAAAAAAACTGACCCCTCCGATGCAGACCGTTGGCTTACCCTTCGCAACGGGTATTACACCTATAAGCGTCGTGTGCCGACGAAGCTTGCCGAGCTCGATTCTCGCGGCGTAATTCGCATCGCTTTGGGGACACGAGATGTTGCCGAGGCTCGGGCGAAACGCGATATCTACGAACGGGCTGATGACGAGCTGTGGGCGTCTTTGGTCGTCGGCGGCGACCGGCTCAAAGCTGAGGCTCGCTATAAATCCGCCGCGGCGCGGGCATCTGCTCTCGGCTTCAGCTACCGGCATATCAGTTCCATTCTGGGCGAGGAGTCGGGGCAAAGTATCCTGGATCGTTTAAGAGCGTTGCATGATACGAAACCAGGTTCGCTGGAGGCAACGACTATCGTTGGCGGTATTGCTCGTCCGACGGTAACCGTGACCGAAGCATTCAAGGTTTACTGCGAAGAGATCGTTGCCGATGAACTGCTGGGCAAGTCTGAAAACCAGCGGGCATCTTGGCGGAAGGTGAAGCTTCGCGCTGTGACAAATTTTGTCGATCTCTGTAGTGATAAGATCTTGGAAGAGATCACTCGCGATGACGCTCTGAAATTTTACCGCTTTTGGCAGGAACGTGTCTCCGGCAAACGGACGCATTCCGCCTCTTCCGGCAATCGGGACATCGGCAACATGCGCGTACTCTTCAGCGATTACTTCAAGCATGTAGGCGCCGAAGGGTTCAAGAATCCATTCGATGGGTTGGTGTTCTCGGAGAAGGTCAAGAAATCCCGCCCGCCATTTCCAACCGAGTGGATACGCGATCGGATCATGGCGGTGGGCGTGTTATCGGGAATGAACGCGGAAGCACGCGGTGTCGTTCTTGCCATGATCGAGACCGGTTGCAGGCCGTCCGAGATCTGCAATCTTCGGTCCGATACCATCATCCTTCAAGATGAAATTCCTCATATCTTGATACGGCCGATTGTCGGGGAGGGGCGGCGTGAGATCAAGACTGCCTCAAGCGTGCGAGCTATCCCACTGGTCGGGGTTGCCCTTGAAACTTTTAAGAAACATAGCGACGGCTTTCCCCGCTATCGCGACAAAGAAACTCACATGAGTAATACCTTAAACAAGTTTTTCCGGGAGAATAAGCTATTCCCGACATCCGATCACAAGATCTACAGCTTTCGCCATTCGTTCGAAGACCGCATGAAGATCGCCGGCTTCGATACGGAGTTGCGCAAGATTTTAATGGGGCATTCAGACGATAGACCCAAATATGGTGCAGGCGGTACACTCGAATGGAAGCGCAACGAACTGCTTAGGATTGCTTTGCCATTTGATTCTTCAATTGTTACTTGACTTTACCAAGTTTTTATCATACATGAACCTCCCCTAGCTGGTTCTAGGTTCCTCCGGTTTCGGAGAGGTATCCGTTCTGCGGATACAGCGGTGCAACGTCTTTTTGCAATGGTGCAAGAGAACGTGGGAGGCCGCAGGTTCGAGTACGATGATCAACAACATTGCTGAACCACACATCCCCGACCAGCGCGGATTCGCTGGATAACGATCCTTATCTTTCCGCTCGTCAAATCTGCGACGAGTGCGGTTTCACCAAGCCAACCCTATACGCTTTGATCCGGCGCGGCCTACTTCCGCAGGGAGAGCGTGTCGGCCTGAAAGCTGTCCGATGGCGCCGTTCCGTCATCGATGAAGCGAGATCGCGCTTAAACGCGGGCCGCCGCACTCGTCTCGACGCGGAGGTGTGATGCCGATCTCCGCCCTCCCTCCCAACGTATCGATCGACGAGATCGAACAGCACCTCGATCGCGTCGCGCTTGAGATCTCCGAAAGCGAGTACGGTCAGGAATACATTCCACTCTTCCAGTGGCTTGAGGAACAGCTCGAAGAGCGACGAAAACAGAGAACGACGATGGACGCGGTTCGCGCGCGCGTCGCGAGGAGTAAACCCGTTCTGGATGCACGTGAATGAGAAAGACCACCGCAGAGAAGCCCGAGAAGGACAGCAACTTTACTACGTGGAAGTTGAACCTTGAAAATATCGTCAACGCCGATCCGTTGCTGGGGCCAGCCTGTCTATCGGTGGTTCGAGCCTATCTCGATTGGATGGGCTCTGCATCGGCACGACCGTACCGTTCCATCATCGATCTCCGGGTCGCGACATCCTTGGCAGAAAATACGATCATCAAGGCGCGGCGACAGTTGGAGGCAGCGGGATACTTCGTCCCCGACGGCAAAAATTCATCAGGCGCCATCCGCTACAAGATACTGAACGCAGGCGAAAACCGTGTCCTCGACCACATGACAATTTCCCGCGAAACTCTCGCCAGGATCGATGCGGAAAAGAAAGAACGGGAACGTGAAAAGCGCGCCCGCACGCGCGATAGACCCTCAGAAACTGAAGGCCCAATGTCCCCCTCAGAAACTGAAGGGCGGGACAGCGGACGGGCCCTCAGAAACTGCAGGGACAGACCTTCAGAAACTGAAGGCAATTACGTAAAGAACTCCGTAGAGGCTTTAGGCACTGAAGAAGAAGGGCATTCCTTACAGGATGCTTTCGTCATTCCATGTGACCCAGATCAGGCACGGCTTTGGGTCTACCAGCAGTGCACTGATAAGTCCCGTATTGCATGGGCACTTGGCCTTTTGGCCGAAGGAAAACTCACAGCCGACATCATCAGGGAGATTGCCGCATGAGTCAGCTTGATCTTTTCGAGTGGGCTGAGACACGCCCGAACAATGTCATCGATGCGTTGCCGGCGCTACTTCGTCGCATCCGTATCGAGAAGGCCTATCAGATTCCACGACCTAAGGGTGAGGGCAAAGTTATCCCGATCGGTAGGGCCGCTTGAAACCAACATTGGACATTGACAAATTTCGGAAAGTCCGTCGCTTGATGGAATCTGGAGCCACCGAAGGCGAGCGAACGGCGGCCAGGTCGAGGGCACACGCTATGGCCAATACGGCCGGCATTACGCTCAATGAGGCGATAGCAGCCTCAGATGCTGAGCTGAGGCCTGCGTTTACATTCGCAGATTTGTTCGAGAATGACCCCGAGTTTAAAGCAAGAAGAGACAAAACTGAAAGATTGAACGAGCTAAAGCGGCGCGATCTATTGCAGCGCCGTGGCTCTGTGAAAGCAGTTTTTGATCCAACGCCTTGGGAGTTGTTGCTGCGGAGCGCGGTCGAGACGTTTTCACTTTTGATGCCTTTCACGGATCCTTCTGGCACAGATCGGTTGTACACTGCGATCCTCGACGGCGAAATTTGCAGTGATTTAACGAAGGGCACTGAGCTGGCGCGTAAGGCCATCCGATATGCGTTTTCCTGGCCTGAAACCCTTGCAGACGCTTTCTGCGAAATCAAACGCTGGTATGCCCTCAATTGGGAGCGGTCCCTTTTCGCTAAATACGGATGGTGGGAAAACGCAGAAGTCGAAATACGGAAAAGCATGATCGAACAGATGCTCAACAGTGAACCGGTTCGATCGTGGGAGGATCTGCAGGCGAGATTCGACTGGAATCACTTCAAGTGGTCTAGCCAATGGCTCGATTCGTCAGAGCACGAACGGGACGAGCCGTTTATTGACCGCCTCAATGACGATTTTAGGATTCTGCGCCAACTGCATTCTGCTCGTCCTACCTCGAGAAGACGCCGTCCGCTTGTTGCGGAACAGGGCGATCTATTCTCGCCTTAAAAGCACTTTCGCCAATCGTGGCACTCCTGAAGTCTGATCTCGACACCGCCGCTCCCGGATCCTCCGGGGGGCGGCACAGGAACTCGTGACCACGATAGGAAACGCATAATGACCAGGATTCTCAACATCACCCGAAAAGATGATTTCCATTTCGAGATCACCGACCAGCGCGGCAAGGTTGTCGACGGTCCATTCGACACGACCGCCGCGGCGTGGAAGGCGCTCGAACGCCTCGACAATGAGAACGGCAACCGGCCGCCCGAGCGCGCTAAAGGCGGGAAGAAAGTTCTGTGGGGCAAGCCCGAGAAATCTAAAAAGACACCACGCAACGGGCGCCAGAAACCGGAGAAGATGACTGCCAAGGAGGAACGTAAAATGAAGGTCAACGCTGCGAAGGCGCCGGGTTGGATCCGGAGTGTTGCCGCGGTGAAATTCGACCCGGCTGGCGAACGCGCATTCCGCAATCATAAGCTCGGCAAATTCGGCGCGGCATCAGAGGTGCGTCGGATCGATCCGGCGGAATACCTGGCCGAGAAGGCCGCCGCCGCAAAAAGGGGTTCATGAGAAGATGCTAGGTCGCGCGATATGAGTGCAGGACCTCGTCTTCCCGACAGTGTGACGGTCGAACGGATCGAGCGATACCTGGTGCGGGTAGCGCAAGAGATTATGGTCGCCGACGATCCGAAGGCGTTGTGGATTTGGTGGAATTTTTTTGGAACGAGAGCTTGAGCGAGCAAAGGGGCGTGAAGCCAGGATGGAACGGGTGCGAGAAACGCTTCGCAAGGCCGGCCATCCTGTTCCAGCGCGGGCAAAATGGCAGAAACGGAAGTGAAGCTACCCTCAGCAACTATTGAGTAGGCTGACCCCTTATGCCCCTTATGCTTCCACGTCCTCGGGAGTTTCTGGTGTCTCGGCGGTCGGCGGAGAGAGAAGTTTCAGAGACGGTGGATTGGCCAGCAAGAGCATTTCGATGGCAGTATTCGCGCGGGTGTAGAAATTCTCAATCGCAGAGAACACACCATCGGCATTGACGAGCCCGTTTAGAACCAGACCAACGATTACTGCAGCCGAGGCGTAGCTTGCTTTCCTGTCCTTCGGGGCAATTTCTGCCGCTTGCTTCGTGATCGCATGCGTTTCAAAAAGCTTCTCGCTAATCGCGGCCGATCCGAAAATATCAAACAGTTCGATCATCCGTATTGCGGACCTAATCGAGACGGAGACCATTTGCGCGACAAAGTCGTCTGATGCCTCGACCTCGCCAAGCGCTTTGTACAATTGATCCACGTAGGAGTTGCGCTCATCTTCAGTCAAAACCACCACAGGGGCAACGGATGACAGCCCGCCACCAGCCATGTCGAGAGCCATGAGATGTGTTGCAGTAAACACGTTAGTCCGTGTGGCATTCCAATCAGCTTGCCAATATCCGTTGTCAGTAAAAGAACGAAGGTGCATCGCTGCTGCGCGTAGGTTCGATCGATGCCGTTCGTTCGCGACTGATTTCTCTACCACATCGAGAAATCGCTTGAAGCGAAGTCTGATTGCGGAAATGAACGAAAAATACTCGGGCGACTCCGGCTCTACGCCGAAAAGATTGGCTAGTGCCTCGACGGTTGCTGATTTTTTGACGAAGCCATTAACCTGCAGGCACATGCGGTGTAGTTCTTCAGCTTCATTGCTCAGCGTGGCCATTCGCTCAATATCCTTAGTCTGTCTTGTGTCGCACTGGTTTTATTGATCTCACCTTTGCGCACGAGCCCGTGGATCGTCAACGCCAGACGGGTATGTTGCCTTGGATATCATTCTTGAACACCGGTTCCTCCAAGACGCTCGCCTGGCTAGAGCTGCGTTCCGTCGTCGTTCTTGTTAAAAACCGGCAAAAAAGCGTGCGGATTAAATGAGGTCAAAGCCCAAGTTCGGCGCGGTTAAGAACAGCAAAATTCACGACGGTTGAATACTGAGAAAGTCCAGTATTTATCGATGGTTCTTCCATCACGACAAATAGTTAACAAAAATTAGATTTTACGTGCCTGTTGACGGTTATCGAAAACAAGACTCAAGTAATAGGCGAATCGGACGGTTCCCAAGGGAGCCGAATCACTTCCAAACAGCAAATAGCCTGCGAGAAGCGACGAGTTACCTCGTCGCAGAATTGTTGGGGTGTGCAACGATGATGCAGCGTTATTGATCGCGGCTTAGCGAGACGTTGATTTGATCAAGATACCGCCGCATATCCCGCCTGATGCGGCGAGCCTGGCGAGCTACCGCTTCTTCTAGTGGCGAGTCTGTTGAATGTTCAGCGATGCAAGTTTCCTGCTCGACGATATAGGCCTGTATTGTATTGCGTGCTCTTATAAGAGCTTCGACTGTGGTGTTCATCCCTTTGTTCCCGGTGTTAATAGTGCTCCCAGAAGAGACCTGGCTTGAAAAGCTGTACCACTGGAAAGTTTGACGCCAGTTTCCGGCGTATGTTACGATCTTGGAGTTGGAGAGCCGGTGCATTTGCGCACCGACCCGTGTCACCCACGGTGACTGCCGGATTGGGTCGTTGGAGCGACTTTCTCCGGGAAACCATTGACTATGGAGGCTGCATAACGCGTCCTTTCTAGTCTGACATAAACGGCTGGGATTGGTTGTCGCCAATCTCGGCCGTTTCTCGTTTGGCCGCTGTAGTCCCGTGGGAAAACAACGGCATGCGCAAATGATGCACAGCGTTGGCGGCAAGATCAATCGCGAATTTTTGGTCTCGAGAAGCGGTGGGCGTTGACGGCGAGAGCGTGTCCTGCATGCCTCATGGGAGGGCCGGGAAGAATCGCTTTTCAATCAAGGGCTTTAAATTTTGGCTCGGAAGTTAGCTGGCGAAAAGCAAAAAAAATAAAAAATCTCTTGACTGAACATTCTTGTGAAAATTCGCATACTGGTTGCGGCGATATCAACAAATAGTTGTTTATGTTGCGAATAAGTTCGATTGATTCGCTCCAAATCGTGTCAATAGACGTAGACGTGTAGCGTTTGTTTTTTGCAGGCCGTTGGTGGCTAAAATCTAGAGAATTCAAAACTGAATTCTCTATTCCAGCGCAAGGTCAGAAGGCGGGAATAGTTTATGGTCAAGCTGACGCAGCTTCGGCCACTCCTCGGTCGCCTATCGCCGATGCTTGGCCCGGCACCAGGTGACGAGAAGGAACGCAACAGGTTCCGAGCCGACAGCGAACCATGGCGCAAGCTATATGCGACGGTTCAATGGAAGAGGCTCCGGCTCCGAATATTCCTTAGAGACCTCTTCAGCTGCCAGCACTGCGGCAAGATCATCTCGGACACTTCGAAGCTGATCGCTCACCACAAGAAGCCGCACCACGGCGACGTGGTTCTGTTCTGGGATGAGGGGAACATCGAGACGGTATGCATTCCTTGCCACGATGGGCCGATCAAGGCGAAGGAACGGGCACAACCCCATGCTTGAGGCGCAGATCAGGGTTGAGTGACGCTCAGAATTTGAGCCAGCGGTTAAATCGTAGATCTCTCTCTTCAACAATTCGCGCTTGGAGTTCAGCCTGCCTCTGGCGCGCAGCCGCAGCTTCAGCTGCTGCCGCAGCTGCTGCCGCAGCTTCAGCTTGTGCCTTTGCCGCGTCATTTGCTGCTGTTTGTGCAGCAAGCGCCGCGGCATCGTCAGCTTGCTTTTTAAGCAATGCGGCCTGCTCCGCCTCGAGGCGACGTTCCTCCTCGTTGGCCTTCGCGCCTGGGATAAAAGTCTGGATGTACGATTTAGCTTCTTCTGTCGTGTATATGTTCACTTGCCGCTCAAGCTTCTTCACAATTGAAATGGCTTCCGCGTAGTTGCTTGCCACCGGAATGGTATTCATTAATGCTCTCGCTTCTGCGAGCTCTTCTCGTGCTGTTATATGGTTGTCTTGAATTGATGCCTTTGCGTACTCAGCCACCTGCGCTGCGCTGAAGGCCAAAAAGGATCCAAACGCCGCAGCGACTCCCGGGTTGGAGAGCCATCTTTTCACCCGCCCCGTCTTGGCCCCAGGTTTTTCGAACCCGATTAACCCGCTGTTATTATCAAGTGTCATCGCAGGGATCCCCGAAAATTAGCATTCAACAATGCACGATCGGGTTGAACGTGTCGATAGAGCAACCAAAAGCCTGCCAAAGCGAAAGCGGCGACTATCAAGTGTCGAGTTGCATTCGACAGGTTGCAGGGGGGGGCGGGTCAAAAGTCCGAAACGGACGGTCAGCCCGCACCCGCGTCCCCCTCACGCGCGCAATTTTTTTTTGGAAATGGTGAATTTCAGCCATGGCGGGAAACAAAAATTCCGGCAGGAAGGCTTACAGGCCGACCGACGAGGAGCGCGAAAAAGTGCGCGTTCTCAAGGCTGGGAACATGTCGAACGAGGCAATCGCCGAAGTATTCGGTGTCTCCGAACCGACGCTAACAAGGCATTTTTCTTTGGACCTCGAGATCGGCGCCGCGAAGGTCACGGCTGAGATCCTGATGGCACAATATCGGTCTGCCATGGGCGGGAACGTCTCGGCGCAGAACAAGATGTTGGAACAGGTCGGTGCAGTTAGGGCTCGGGACAAACGGGCGCCTGCTGCTCCGAAACTGGGCAAGAAAGAGCAACAGGCGTTGGCTGCCAAGAACATCGGCGGCAAGTTCGCTCCGCCATCTCCGCCTAAGCTCGTGGTCAGCAACGACTAATGGAGTGGTCAACAGCGTGTGTCGACTGGGAGGAGCGCATTGTCGCCCGGCGGTCGCTGGTTCCGTGCGCGCCGCTTTTCCCTGACGAGGCCGAAGCTGCGCTTGAGGTGTTCAAGTCGCTTCGCATCGTCGACGTGGCCGGGCGGCCGACGTTTGGGGAGGCTTGCGACGAATGGGTGTTCGATTTTGTCCGCGCCATCTTCGGCGCCTACGACCATAGGTCGGCGAAACGATACATCCGCGAATTCTTCTTACTCATCAGCAAGAAGAACGCGAAGTCGACGATCGCCGCCGGCATTATGATAACGGCGCTAATCCGGAACTGGCGCCATTCTGCCGAATTGTTGATCCTCGCGCCGACTCTGGAGGTTGCGAAGAACGCTTTTAAGCCTGCCAGCGACATGGTGAACGCTGATCCTGAGCTGCTCGACCTCCTCCATATCCAGCAGAACTTTCGACAGATCACCAATCGACTGACGGGCGCCATCCTGAAAGTGGTTGCCGCGGACAGCAATACCGTCGGTGGCAAAAAGGCGGCGTTCGTCCTGGTCGACGAGCTCTGGCTCTTCGGAAAAATGGCAAATGCCGACTCGATGCTGAGTGAAGCGACGGGCGGCTTGGTCTCACGTGACGAAGGTTTCGTGATCTATCTTTCGACCCAGTCGGATGAACCGCCGGCGGGCGTGTTCAAGGAGAAGCTTGATTACTTCCGCAACGTGCGGGACGGCATCATCGTCGACAACAAGAGCCTCGCGGTCATCTACGAGTTTCCAACTGCGATGATCGACGCCGAAGCCTATCTGGATCCGGCAAACTTCTACATCACAAACCCGAATATGGGCCGGTCGGTCAGCCAGGAATGGATCAACGACAAGTTCAAGGAAAAGCAGGAAGCAGGCGAGGGGCCGTTCCGCACCTTCCTTGCGAAGCATGGCAATGTCGAGATCGGCATGAAGCTGCGCAACGACAACTGGCCAGGCGCGAAATACTGGCCCGATGCTGCCGATGAAAGCATCACCCTTGAGACGATTATCGACCGTTGCGAAGTCGTTACGATCGGAATTGACGGCGGCGGGCTCGACGACTTGGGCGGCCTGGCTGTCCTCGGGCGCTGCAAGACCACGCGCGACTGGCTTCTTTGGAACAAAGCATGGGCACATGACGACGTGCTCGCGCGCCGCAAGGATATCGCGTCAGTTCTGAGGGACTTTGCGAAGAAGGACGAGAAACGGAAACGGGGAGCCGATCTCGTCATCTGTGAAGGCCCGACGCAGGACATTGTCGAAATTGCGGACATTTGCACGCAGATCCGTGACGCTGGTCTGCTGCCTGAGAAAGGCGGCATCGGGGTCGACCGTATGGGGCTGCCCGGCATCCTCGAGGAGCTTCTGTCGCGCGGGTTCGACGTCGATGTGAACGGCGGCACTATCACCGGTATCCCACAGGGCGGCCACCTTAATCCGGCGATTCTTGGATCGGAACGGCGGCTGAAGGACGGCACGATGTGGCATGCCGGTCAAGCAATCATGGCCTGGTGCGTGGGCAACGCAAAAGTCGAGATGAAAACGAACGCGCGGTCGATCACGAAGCAGCTTTCGGGCTCTGGAAAGATCGACCCCCTGATGGCGATGTTCAACGCAATCATGCTGATGAGCAGAAACCCTGAAGCAACAGGGCGCTCTGTATACGAGACCCGCGGCCTTCGGATCGCCTGAGGAGCTTGAATGGCATTCTGGTCAAAATGGCTCGGCGGAAAGGCTGAGAAGCCTGCTGCGTCGGCTGCCGGATATCAGCCGTCCGGCGGCGGGACACTTATCGTCACGTCGTCTGAACTGGAGGATGCTCTGCGATCCGGAAATAAAAGTGATTCCGGCATGGTCGTCAATACCGAGTCGGCAATGCGGGCCGCAGCCGTCTATGCCTGCGTTCGACTTAAAGCCGGCGCTGTCGCCACGATGCCGCTCGACGTAAAACGCCGCCTGTCGGATGGCATCCGCAAAGACGCGTCTGATACGCCTCTTTGGCGACTGCTGCGACGCAAGCCGAATAGCTGGCAGACGCCGTCGCAGTTCCGGCGAATGATGCAGGCGCATCTCATGCTGCGCGGCAATGCCTACGCGATGATTGTTCGTTCAGTTGGGCCTGGGAGGGCTGTAACCGCGCTTATCCCGATGCACCCGGATCGGGTCAAGTGCTGCCAAAACGACGACTTGTCGTTGACTTATACCTATACCACGCGCACCGGACGCACCGTCGACCTCAAACAGTCAGAGGTCTTCCATCTCGTCGGGTTGACGCTGGATGGAGTGACAGGCGTTTCCGTGCTGACCTATGCTCGCGAGGCTATCGGCGAAGCGTTGGCTATGACGCAGCATGGCGCGGCCATGTTCAAGAACGGTGCCCGTGTCTCTGGTGCTCTGACGCATCCCGGTAAGCTCGGTGATGCCGAATTTGAGAATCTAAAAACCAGCCTCGACGAGTTTCGCGCCGAAGGTGAGCGCGACGGCAAGGCTATGATCCTCGAGGAGGGGATGAAGTTCGAGCGCATCGCGATGACATCCGTCGATGCGCAGTGGGTTGAAAGCCGAAAGTTCAGCCGCAGCGAAATCGCCATGTTCTTCGGCGTGCCGCCGAGCATGATCGGCGATAACTCAGGGAGCGATTCCAACTGGGGAACCGGCCTTGAGCAGAAGACAAACGGCTTTGTCGCCTATTCCCTCGAAGACGATCTGACCACGTGGGAAGAGACGATCCATCGTGACCTGATCGCCGACGAAGAGTCAGATCTCTATGTGCGATTCAATCGTGCCGCCCTGGTCAAGGGTGACATCAAAACTCGCTTCGATGCCTACATGAAAGCCCGGCAGATGAAGGTCTTTTCTGCCAACGACGTTCGCGCGCTGGAAGACATGAATCCCGTCGAAGGTGGCGACGTCTACGAAAACCCGATGATAACCGTCGATCAGCCCAAGGATAAGCCCGATGACGATTCGCAAGCTGCCTGAGGCGGCGACGTTCCAGCGTCCGCAGAATTTCCAGTGGGATGCGCCGTCCGATGTGCTGGCGCGATGGGCGGAGACCCCGCTTGCTGCTGTAGAAGAGGACAACACGATCACGATGTTCGAGGTCATCGGTGAAGACTGGTGGACCGGCGGCGGTGTAACGGCCAAGCGCATTGCAGCCGCCCTGCGATCGATTGGCGACAAGGACATCACGGTCAAAATCAATTCGCCGGGTGGCGACATGTTCGAGGGGATCGCGATCTACAACCTCCTTCGGGCGCATCCGGCTAAGGTGACGATCGAGGTCCTGGGCTGGGCAGCTTCGGCTGCATCGATCATCGCCATGGCGGGTGACGAGATCCGCATGGGGCTCGGCACATTCATGATGGTGCACAATGCCTGGGGCGTAGTGGTCGGGAACCGTCACGATATGCGCGAAGCGGCCATCCTCTTCGACGGGTTCGATGCTGCCATCGCCGACATCTACGAGGCGCGCACCGGTGCAAAGCGCAAGGACATTGTCGCGCTGATGGATGCCGAAACCTTCATGGGTCCGACCGATGCCGTCAAGAACGGGTTCGCCGATCTCGTCGACGACGGGATCGAAGGCACGTCCAGCGAAACGAAGAATATGGACCGGAGGCTGATGGCCCGCCGGCAGACAGAGGCCGCACTTGCCCGTGCCGGTTTCAGCAGAGACAAGCGTTCCGAGATTCTTTCCGAACTCGAACCTTCGGCGGCCCCGCGAGATGCAAGCCGCAAACATGCCGCGCGCGATGCAGGCAGATACGAGGCTGCCGCCCGGCAGCTGGTGGATATTTTCAAAATCTAGGAGATGAGCATGAACATGCTTTTGAACACCCGCGCGCGCGGTCTCGTTGGCGTGCGTGCAGATGGCAGCAACGCGCCTGCAATTTTTGAGGAGCTGAAGCGAACGGTCGAAGCCTTCAAGGCTTCGCACGAAGAGCAGTTGAAGGGCATCGACAAGAAATTCGCCGATGTCGTCCAGACCGAACAGGTCAACAAGATCAACGCCGAGATCTCGACGCTGACCAAGGCGCTCGACGATTGCAACGCGATGATCGCCGCTCTCAAGATCGGCGGCGCTGGCGGCAATGACGGCGATCCGGCGCAGAAGGAACACACGGACGCTTTCAACAAGTGGTTTCGCAAGGGGGTCGACAACGGCCTCTCTGACCTCGAGGTGAAGGCTTCTCTGACATCCCAGTCCGATCCGGATGGTGGTTTCCTGGTACCGAAGGAAACGGAAAGGACCATCGACCGCGTTCTTGGCACGGTCTCCGTCATGCGCCAGTTGGCGACCGTCATGCCGATCGGTACCAGCACCTACAACAAGTTCGTCAGCATGGGCGGCGCTGGCGCCGGCTGGGTCGGTGAAGAAGAAGCAAGACAGGAGACGAATACGCCGACATTGCGCGAACTCGTCTTCACCGTCATGGAGATGTATGCCAACCCGGCAACGACACAGCGCATGCTCGACGACGGTATCGTCGATATCGCCGCCTGGCTAGCGGATGAGGTGCAGACCACCTTTGCGGAACTGGAAGGTGCTGCCTTCGTTGCCGGTGACGGCAACAAGCGTCCGCGCGGGTTCCTGTCCTATGAGACCGTTGCAAACTCCAGCTACGCCTGGGGAAAACTCGGTTACACCCCTTCCGGGGCGGCCGCAGACTTTGCCAGCAGCGCTCCGGCGGATGCCCTGATCAACCTCTACTATTCGCTGAAACAGGGCATGCGGAACAATGCCTCCTTCCTGACTTCTGATCCGGTCATGGGAAGCATTCGCAAGATGAAGGATGGCCAGGGGAACTATCTCTGGAAGGCACCCGACGAAGCTGCCGGTGTCACCACCATCCTCGGGAAGCCGGTGTTGACGGACGACAACATGCCCGCCGTTGCCGCCGGCACGTTCCCGGTTTCGTTCGGGGATTTCAAGCGCGGTTATCTGATCCTCGATCGCCTGGGTATCCGGGTACTGCGCGACCCCTACACCAACAAACCGAAGGTGAATTTCTACACCACCAAGCGCGTTGGCGGTGGCGTCGCGAACTTCGAGGCGATCAAGCTCCTGAAGATCGGCACGTCCTGATCGGCACCGTTTGACGAACCGCCTGCCGGGGGAGATGCCCCGGCTTTTCTCACTTCACGGAAGGATTGGTCTCATGAAAGACCTTCATTCGCATATCACTCTTGCGGTTGCGATCGGTAATGCCGTTCTTGCTGCCGATAATACGCCTGTAGCTATTGATCTCCAGGGCTATGACGCTGCTGAGATCGAATTGTCGATCGGCGCCGGTGGCATCACCTTCTCCGGCACCAACAAAATCGAATTTGTCCTCACCCATTCCGACGACGATACGACCTACGCGCCGGTCACCACCGCCGACATGCTCGGCGTTACGGTCGCAACAGGTGGCATCATCAAATCCCTGGTGGCGGCGCACGCCGCGGCCGCGGCCTATCGGTTCGGCTACAAGGGCAACAAGCGGTACCTGAAGCTCCTCGCAGACTTCAGTGGGACGCACGGAACCGGCACGCCGATAGCCGCCAATGTGATCAAGGCTCACGGCTTCAGCAATCCGCAGGCCAACCAGGCTTAGAGCATCAAGGCGCGGATAATTTTCATCTGCGCCTTCTTCTAAATGGAGGCTTCGGGTTTCAATGGCAGACGTCGTCATCACCGCACTAGGTCCGCTTTATACGCTTGCTGAGGTGAAGCAGCATCTGCTCGTCGAGCAGGATGATGACGATACAATCATCCAAACATACATGGATGCTGCCGAAGCTCAGGTGCTGAAATATTGCAATCTGTCGCTCGTTCCATATGGCGCGGACGCGGTGTTTCGTGTCGCCGCACTCATGGCGATCAGCGAATTTTACAACAATCGCGGCACTGCGGACGCGCTTCCGGCGTCATCACGCATGCTGATCAATCCTTATCGCTGGCTGCGCGTGTAGCCTACTTTTCAAAAGGAAAACCTCCATGGCAAATCTGACAATTACCGCTGCCAGTGTGGTAGCGGGCGCGAATGCTGCGATCGAGGGTGGCACTGCTGGCGAGGCGATCACCGCCGGACAAGCCGTCTACAAGTCTTCAACCACGAAGAAGTGGATGCTGGCCGACAGCAATTCGGCGACGGCGGAGGCCCGCCAGGCAACTGGTATCGCCCTGAACGCGGCGAGCCTCAATCAGCCGATCGATGTGCAGAAGGGCGGCGACATCACCATCGGCGCGACGCTTGTGCCCGGGACGGCCTATTACCTGTCCGATACGCCCGGCGCCATCTGCCCACTGGCTGACGTCGGATCCGGTGAATACGTCTGCCTTCTCGGCTTGGCCAAGACGACGGCAGTGTTGGCGCTCGACGTCCAGTTCCCGAACGTGGCGCTCTGACCATGACGCGCGTCCGCTTCACGGCAGATTTCGACTACCGGCCAGTTCCACAGGTTACCACGGCCTATCTGGCAGGCATGGAACAGACTGTGAAGCAAGACTGTGCCGCCCAGGCCATCGCAGCCGGCAAGGCTGTGCTTCTCAAGCCGCCGGGCAGAAAACCCAAGGGGGCCGGCGATGGCGAAGCAACGATCGGCCGGTGACCTCTATCACAGCTATGCCTTTGATCGTCGCATCGAGATCGACCAGGGCGATGGCAACACGGTCGGGGAGTGGCAGCAGAAATTCAGATGCCGTGCCGGCGTTATCAATCTCCGCGGTGGCGAAAGCGTCATGGCTGGCCGCCTTCAGGGGCAGCATTCGCAGATCGTCTTCGTTCGGGCCTCCTCGGTATCGATGGAAGCAACCACGGAATGGCAGGCGCGGGATCTGAGAACCGGCGTGGCCTACAATATCCGGGAAATCACCCGGTCCGATGATCGGATGTGGCTCGATTTTCTCTGCCAGAGCGGGGTGGCGACATGAGTGAAGACGCCTCCTACGAACTGCAGAAACTCATGGTTCAACTGGTCAGGAACGACGGACCGCTTACCATTCTGATTGAGGGTCGCTTTTTCGACCATGTGCCGCGCGACCCGGCGACTGGTAAGGTGACCGCGAAGTTTCCCTACATTTCCTTCGGTCCAGAACAGGAAATCCAGCGCAATGCCGAGTGCATTCCCGGTTCGGATTTCGTGTTTCAGATCGATGTCTGGTCTCGCGAGGTCGGTTTCCCCGAGACCAAAAGGATCTGCAGCGCCGTCGAACATGCCTTGGATGGTGAGGAACTGGAGATCGGCGACAACGCGCTGGTTTCGCTCGAGTACGGGGGTCGCAGGATACTGCGTGACAGCGACGGGCTGAGCTCGCACGGGGTCATGACATTTCGCGCTATGGTGGAGAAACGATAATGGCTTCCAAGAACGTCCGCCGCGTCGGTCGACGCCTGGCGAATCTCGGTAAGGCGATCACCGATGAGGTGAAGAAAGCGCTTATCGATGGTGCAGACAGAATCGTGTCGGAGCAGAAAGCGCTGGCGCCACGGAAGAGCGGCACGCTCCTGAGCACCATCAAACGGTCCGATCTCAAGGAAACAGCATCGCAGGTAACGGTGACGATCAGCGCAGGTGGTGACGCCACCCGCAAGCAAGGCAATTCGACGAAGCCGGGCGGCTTCGACTATGCCGTCGAGCAGGAGTTCGGCAATCAGGATATGGCTGCCAACCCATTCTTTTATCCTCCCATTCGCGAAAACGATCCGAAGATACGTCGCAAGGTCCGCCAGGCGTTTCGCAAGAAAGTGCGGAAGTAAATCAGCTATCAACCTGCCGCCGATGCGGCTTTCAAGGAGGCCACCATGGCACAGCCTGTTACAATGAAATTCGGTAAGTTCCGCGTGAAGCTCGGCGACGGTGGTTCACCGGAAGATTTCGGCGCTCCGTGCGGATTCACCCAGCGGTCGTTCAACCGAAGCAAAGAACTCAACGACGTCGTCATTCCCGACTGCGACAACGAGGACGCGATGGCCCATACGGCGCGCGATGCCCGATCGCTTTCGGCGTCCATTTCAGGATCCGGCGTCCTGGCGAAATCGGCCTATCCTGCCTGGAAGGCTGCTTACGAGAGTTCGGAAAGCACCAACTGCAAGATCGAATTCGACTGGGATACCGAAGTCACGACGATCACGCAGCGCTTTCACCTTTCGTCGCTCGAAATCAGTGCTGATCTCGGCGATCGCGTGCAGATTTCCGTGCAGATGGAAAGCGACGGTGCTTATACCGAGGTTACCGCATAATGAGCCGTGGTGGCGATGTCACCCTGCAGTGCTGGGACGGCGAGCATACATTTCGACTGCGTATCGGCGAGTTGCGGATACTTCAGGAGAAGTGTGACGCCGGCCCGGCCTTCATTCTCGGCCGGTTGCGTGACGGGTCGTGGCGAATCGACGATATCCGCGAAACCCTGCGGCTTGGTTTGATCGGCGCCGGCATCGAGCAGCAGAAGGCATTGGAACTCACGATCGAACACGTCGACGGGGTTCCGCTGACAAACAACATCGTCAACGCCCACGGCGTCCTGATGGCGGCAATCTACGGTGTAGAGGAGGAGCGCCTGGGAAAATAGCGGCCGGCGAGGATAGCGGGCCGCGTCGCGAGCGGGGCAAGCTGACCTTTGCCGGTTTCTATGGTTCAGGCGCGGTTATGGGCTTGAGCGCCGACGAGATCGATCGCTCGAGCATGTGGCAGTTTCATGCCATGGCAGAAGGCTACCGGAAGGCGCATCAGAGTGAAGAGGATGCGGCGAAGGAACTCAGCTACGACGAGCTGGACGAACTTTCCAAGTGGGTTGTCAGCTAGACCAGCGGGCTACGTCGCTATCACGAGGAGCCTCCCTGTAGAATTCCCGACCGACGATCATCATCGGTAACGCTGCAAGCGTGCCGATCGAGCCCCCCAAGACCATGAGCACCGCCAACATCGGAAAGTCTCCGCCCTCAGCCATCACGCTGAGGGCCCAGACGTATCCCGCCCCCGATACGAGGGGACCTGCGATCCAAAACATCACGCCCTTTATTCCAGTTTCGTTGAACTGCTGGGTCGTCTTCATTTTCTCTCCCTACATCGGTGGCTAATTTTGGCAATCACAGCTGAACAGCTCGTTTTCCAGTTAACCGCAAAGGTTGCTGGTTTCGAAGACGAAATCAATGGCGCCGCGACGATCTTTAATAAGGCGGCTGACAAGATTGAGTCCGGCTTTGGTCGGATGGACAAGCGGATTGCCGAGTCTTCTCGCGCAAACAGCTCCAACATCAAGGCAATGGTGGCGACGATCACTGGCGCCCTCGGTGCACGCGAGGTCATCCAATACGCTGATGCGTGGACTAAAGCCCGCAATGCTCTCGTTTCCGCCAAGGTGCCAGCCAATCAGCAGGCTTCGACGCTCGAAAGGTTGTTCAAACAGTCGCAGGACTATAGCGTCGAATTGAACTCACAGGTTTCGCTCTACGGGCAGGTTTCGCGCGCAGCGGCCGGTCTCACTTCCAATGGAGAAGATATCTTCCGCTTCACTGAGGCGGTTGCAGCCGGCCTGAAAGCCGACGGCAAGTCTGCAGGCGAGGCATCGGGCGCTCTCATGCAGCTCGGCCAGGCTCTCAGGTCACCGATCATCCAGGCGGAAGAGTTCAATTCGCTGATCGACGGCGCTCCGTCGCTTCTTGAAGCTGCTGCAAATGGGATTTCGCGCTTCAATGGCAACATGGGTGCGCTCATCACGGCGGCCAAGAGCGGCAATCTCGCCAGCCGGGAGTTCTTCGAAGGCGTTCTGAAGGGATCGGAAGAGCTGAAGGCGAGGGTGGGTCAATCCGCCGACACCTTCGAGGGTGCGTTTCTCCGCATCAACAATGCGCTAACCCGCTATATCGGCCAGACTGACGAGAGCCTGGGGGCGTCGCAGCGGTTGATTGCTGGTCTCAACGCTTTCGCTGATGACTTCGACAATATTGCCGATACCGTTCTGAAGTTGGCGGCGGTAATCTCTGGCGCGCTCGTCGGCCGTGCCATTGGCGGGGCGTTGACCACAATCCCAATTGCCATCGTGTCGTTCAAGCTGCTTTCATTGGCGGCCTCCGGCGCAGCATCGGCTGCAGGCTTCATGTCTGCGAACTTCGGCGGAGCGACCCGCTCGATCGCTGCTGCTGCGGCTGCATCGAGAGCGTTCCGTCTTGCAGCGTTCGGTCTTGTAGCCGGTCCGATCGGCGCAGTTATCGGGGCTGTTGCAACGACGTTCGTCGCCTTCTCCGACCAGATATTCACGGCCGGCGAAAACAGCGAGGAAGCATCGCGCAAGGCTGATCGTTATGCCGACGCCCTGCGACGTGTAAAGGGTGCCGCCGATGATGCTGGAGAGGCTGTCGAAAAAAGCGGCAAAACCTTCCTCGCGACGGAAAACCGCCGCCTGTCAGAGCAGCTCAAGGGTGATCAGCAGGCTTACGAAGAAGCGGCGGCGGAAGTTCGCGACGCAGTCGCGGATGCCTTGGCACGGTTGGAAGACGTCAAGGACCTTTACGGCGACGATCCTGCCTACCAGGCGCAAATTGCTAATCTGAAGGCTATCGCAGCAGGTCTGGATGGCACGGTAGATGGTGCCGTTTCAGCTCAGAACGCCCTGAACAAACTCGCCACGGATGATCCGGGGTTTCAGAACCTGGCGAACAAATTTGACCCCGTTCTGGACCGCATCATTGGTATCAGTGAGGAGATCGACAAGGCCACGGGCAAGCTCAAGGAGTTTGCCGCGGCAAGCAAAATCGATCTGAACGGCTTTCAATCCGAAGGCGGTAGGGAAGCGCAGCGCGCGCGCTCTGCGAAAGACTTCCTCGACGAGAAGATGGCGCTCGAACTGCGCACCGGCAAGGAAAAGGAAATTGCGGATCTGACGGCGAAACTGCTGAAGGATGCGAAAGAGGCCGGTGAGGCAATCACTGAAGCCGAGGCTGCCGCGTCGGCGCGGTTAACTGTTGAGAAAAAGGCGGCCCAGACTTCGTTTGAAGGGGCAATTTCCGGGTTCACAGGTCGCGTCGTCGGCGCTGAATCCGGCGGCGACGTCAATGCCAAGAACCCGAACAGCACCGCAACCGGGCTTGGGCAATTCATCGAGAGCACATGGCTTTCGCTGTTCAAGAAGCATTTTCCGGACGAAGCGGCAAATCTCACTGATCCTGCAATCCTGGCATTGCGGAGGAATGGCGATAAATCGAAGGCGTTGATCGAAGCCTATGCACGCGAAAACGCTTCGATACTTCAAAGGGCCGGCGTCAGTGTCGATGAAGTCGCACTGCAATTGGCTCACTTCCTCGGTCCACAGGGTGCAATCAACGTTCTGAAGGCGGCTCCTGGCACGCTGGCTTCTTCTGTTCTGTCAAAGGACGCGGTTGCGGCCAATCCGACCATTCTCGGTGGCGGGCGGACGGTCGATGACGTCATCGCCTATGGTCAGAAGCGTGCCGGCATGACGACAGGTGGCACCGAGCGCCTGGATGCGCGGTCGAACTTCGATCAGACGCTGAAGGATCAGAAGGCTTATATCGACGCGCTGAAGGCGGAAACCGGTCTAAGGGCGTCGCTCAATCCGCTTGTCGATGACTATGGCAGGGCAATTTCGACCCTTCAGGCGGCGCAGCAGCTTTTCACCGACGCGCAGCGTGAAGGGACGGATGCCGGACGCGAGTTGAAGGACGTCCAGCAATTGCTGACCGGCGATCTGTCAGGGCTGTCCCCGATCGCGCGCGACCAGGCGCTGGCGATGCGGGCCTTGGCAGAAGAAACCGGCAAGGCTGAGGCTGCCGGCAACGAACTGAACTTTTCACAAAACCAGCTCAAGGATCGACTGCAGGAATCGTCGGCTCTTGGTAAGGACGTGCTTGGCGGCTTCATTCGTGACCTGCGAGAGGGCAAATCGGCGACCGAGGCGCTTGGTGGGGCTCTGGAAAAACTCGCGGACAAACTGCTCGACAATGCCCTGAATTCGCTTTTCGACGGCCCGGCCGCAGGATCCGGCGGCGGCCTTCTCGGAGGTCTCTTTTCGATCTTCACCGGCGGTGGCGGTTTGAAACTTGCCGGCGGCGGACGTGTCCGCGGTCCCGGCGGGCCGAAGGGCGACAAGATCCCGACATGGCTTTCCGATGGTGAACATGTCACGCGAGCAGCGATGGTCAAAAAGCATGGGCCATTGCTCGATGCGATCAATGCTGACCGAGTACCCATGCTTGCGGAGGGGTCACCTCCACTTACGTCACTGTCTTTGCCGTCGCTTCCCAAACTCGGCCGTGCAGGTTCTCGAGAGGTTATCGACATTCAGCTGCAGGACGACAGCGGTCGGATGGCGACGATTGCGCGGCAGGAGATCCAGACGGCGAGTGGGCCGCTTATCCAGCTTTCGACGAAATCGGCGGTCACCGCCGTCAGCAACAACATCGGCAAGATCAACGCTGCCGCAGCGCGCAAGGGGAAGTGATGGCGATACTTTGGCCACGTCATATCCTGACGCCGCAAGACCCGATGTTTGCGCTGACGCCTATGTCGATACACGGCCCGATCTCTGGAACGAACGTCGCCGACGCGATCCAGAGCGACGGTCCATTCTGGCGCGTGACCTACGGCAACGTGGTGGTCAACAAAGACATCAAGGTGAGGGTGTTTCGTGCACTCGCCGCGGTTCTCGACGGAATGTCAACACCGATCCTGATGCCGTATTGCCGCAAGTTCCAACCTATCCCGGAAGGTGCCGTGTTGAAGGGAACCGTCCCGCATGCGGACGGCACGACGTTTTCAGACGGGACCGGATACAAGCGCAGCGGCACAGATGTTCGGCTTCGCGGTGATCTCGCGCGCCGGACGTCGACTGCGACGGTGGATATCTTCGCGGCCGGCACCTTAGAGCCTGGGCAAGTGTTCAGCTTCGGCGAGCGTCTCTACGAACTGCGCAAGGTCGATTACGTCACGCTGACCCGGGCGGCCATCAAGTTCCGTCCGCCGCTGCGGGAAGCCGTGAACGACGGGGAAAGTCTGAACTTCGATTCTGCTGTCTGCCGTTGCCGTCTGCTGACGGATACCCAGATGGATTTGAAACTCACCCTGAACAAAACGGCGATGCCGACTGTCGAACTCGTCGAGGATCTGATCACGGTGAGTGCCCCATGAGCTTTTTCACCGCGGAAGAAATCGCCAAGTTCGAGGGCGTGGTCCGTTGTTCGATCCTTGGTCAGTTGCACTTCGCGACGAAGACGATGGGTGTCTGGAACGGAATGACCGAGCTGGATGTTGGCGGTGTGACCTATATGCCCGCCTTCGGCGCTGCGCAGATCGAGGGCTTGAGCTTTACCGGAGGCGTGACGGCAGAGCAGGTGACGCTCTCCATCCCGGCCGTCAACGAGACCATGCTCGGCATGGCGCTGGCGGAAACGGAAGAGGTCGATCAGCGGCTGATGAAGCTCTTGCTGCAAACCTTCGATGAGGACTGGCAACCCATCGCCGCGGCGCCGGTGATCTTCTTCGGTTACATGCAGCCGCCGCGCGTGAGCCGGACGGAGGTTCGCCAGACCGACATTCAGGGTCCGACACAGTCGGCATCGATCGAATGTCTCAATGCGTTCTTCAATGCGGGTCTGCCTGCAGGCGGGCGCAACACCGACCGTGACCAGCAGGTGCGCTCGCCTGGCGACAAGATATTCCAGTTCACGGCTGGCCTTCGCAACAAGACCATCTCCTACCCGGACGTCTGATGCCCATCACGATCGAGACGTTCATCTCCCGCGAAATGGAGAAGCCTTTCGCGTGGCGGGTCACCGACTGCTGCGCAACGGCAGACCGTCGCGTCGAAGAGATTGTCGGGTTCTCGCCGCTCCAACGGTTCGGGCGGGACTATCCCGACGAGGCCTCTGCCAGGGCGTGGCTGTCGGAGCCAGGCGGCATCGCGGTGGCGGTCAACAGGGTGATGCGTCTTTCCGGCTTCAAGAAGGTTGATCAGCCGCATGTCGACGATATCGGGCTGATCATCTTTGCTGGCCGGATGATGGCGGCGATCTGGACCGGCGCCGTTTGGTTCAGCCGCGATGAAGGCGGGTTCATCGGTGCGCCGCTGGAAGCTGCCTGGAAGATCTGGAGAATTCGCTGATGCCGCAGATGCTTGCCCTTGGGCTGTTCTATCTCGGCGCCCCGGCTGTCATCACCAACGGTCTCGTCGGCATCGGTGTCTTCGGCCTTGGCGGACTGACGCCGGCGTTGGTGGAGATCGGTCTTTCGTTCGGCCTGTCGTCGCTTGCTGCTTCGTTCAACAAGCCGCAGACGCCGAAGCCGGAGGACGTGCAGCAATCGGTACGCATCCAGACCAGCTACCGGTTCCGCCATTACGGCACGATGAAGACATCGGGGAATTGGCTATTCTGCGATACCTACAGCGGCGGCCTCGACAAGGTTATCACGCTTGGCCAAGGCAAGCTGACGGCCACCCTGTCGTATTTCATCGAAGATAATATCGTTACGCTCGATGGAAACAACGATGTGCCGACGCCGCCATATGACGGGCATGTGCATATCGAAACCCGCGCGGGCCTGCCAACCGAAACCTACTACGCTTCTCTTGCTGGCCACTTCCCCGAGTGGACGACGGCGCATCGCGGCGACGGGATGGCGACAATGTATATTCGACACAAGGATATTGATTACAAAGACACGATAGCTGTCTTTCCGAAGCTGACTGACACTGTTGTCGGCCTTATTGGTGAATGGCAGGAACTCTATGATGTCACCACTGGGCTGACGGCCCACAGCGACAATGCCGCCCTGGTGATCCGCGACTACATGGGCCACAAGGACGGCGCCCGTATGCCCGTCGCCGAACTGTCGACGCCGCTTGCCATCGCGGCCTGGCAGAAGGCGCAGGCGCGGGCCGACGTGAACATCCCGCTCAAGGCTGGCGGCACTGAAAAGCAGTTCCGGCTTTGGGGTTCCTACCACATGGGTGAACAGCCGGCGGCGGTGCTGGGCCGCATGCTCGCTTGCTGCGATGCTCGGCCGATCGTGACGCGCGATGGTGGGCTGGCGATCGATATCCGCAACTATGACCAAGATGAGGTGTCGAGCTTCGTGCTCGACAATTCGGTCATAACCGGGTTCCAGGGGTTCGGTCGCGGCAATAGCGTGCTCGAAACCGCCAATGTGGTGAAGGCTACTTTCCTCGCCGTCGATCACGACTGGCAGACGCCGGAAGCTGATCCTTGGATCGACGAGGACGATGTCGCTAATTTCGGCGAGAAGGTCACCGATCGGGCGTTCAACATGGCCCCTTCACACGGGCAATGCCGCCGATTGATGAAGCGGGAGAGCTACCGCGCCAACCCGGAATGGGTGGGTACGTTCTTCTGCCGTCCGATGGCGCTGGCGTTGTTTCAAGAGGGCTTGGTTCCCGTCAACTACTACATCGGGAAGACGCTGGTCTCTGGCATCTTCGAGATCACCAGCTTCGATATAGTGCTCGGCGAGAACGGCATTCTCCAGGGTGTGACGGTGGGCGTGCAATCCATGCCGCTCGAAGCTGGGACGTGGAATGCGGCCACGGAGGAGGGCGTTGCGCCCGTCGCGGAACTTTCCTCGAGCGATAACAGCATTCCCGATCCTACAGGCTTCACGCTGACCCTGAAGCGCAAGAACGTCCAGGGGGTCAACGTACCCTTTGCGCTGATCGAATTTGATCCGAAGCCGATTGCTTCGCTTCTCACCGAAATCAGGGGGCGTCGGGTCGGAGATCCGAAATGGCTGCCGCTTGTCGTCAGTGAAGACGACGACAATGAAGTCGAGAGCTTCGTTCTCGCCGATGGCGAAACCTACGAGTTCCAGATGCGCTATATCACCGCGCGCGGACGGGCGGGCAACTGGGTGCCGACTCCGGCGCCGCAACTGCTTGCCGTGTCCGATCCTGTTGCGCCGATCGACTTAGCGTCCTTCACCAACACAGATGCTGCACCGCATCTTGGCCGTGCCGACTTCAACATCACTATCGGCAATGATCAGCATATCTGGTCGGTGAGGCTCTATCGCAAAGCGACCGGCGTGCCGGTCAATGTTGCACTCGATACGCCTATCTCCACGATCTACGCCGTGTCGCTCGGTTCCTACAACGTCAGGGATGGCGACACATCGGCGGTGCAGGTTCTGCTCGAGCCGGAGATGGATGGAACGGTCAACTGGGTCGAGGGCACCGGCTGGGTGTTTTCGACGACGAAATTCGTCAAGTCGGCAGGGACGTCCTCGAACCTCGGGCAAACAGTCGCGGCACTGTCCAGTTCCACTGCCGTCTGGCGCGTTCTCTTCGAAGTGAGCGCATGGACGGCCGGCCAGTTCCGAGCCCGGTTTACAGGCGGCACGGCGGTCAATGGCACCTATCACGCGGCAGCCGGCGTCTTCCTCGACAAGCTGACCGCAAACGGCGGCAACAACACATTCAACATCGGTACGGATTCGGCCGCAGCTGGTGAAGTGACCCGGGCGCTCATGTTTCAAGAGGCGCCCGCTCACGCACCGCAAGGCGTCTGGGATTACGTCGCGATTCCCTTCAACCGATCCGGCGTCGCCGGGCCGGGCACGACCGTCACGGTCACCGTCGCCTGACATCACCCACCAATCTGAGCGCTCTCACCTCTGCCTTGGCGGAGCGCTTTCACATGGAGAATTTGCATGGTCGATATCGTAACCCCGTGGCGCAAGGCTTACCGGAAGTACGCCTCGGACGGCATCCCTTCGACCGGCGAGAATGAGCCGGACAAGGAAGAGATCTTGCCGCTTGGCGATCTGCTACAGTCGGGTTTTGATAGGTTGCAGGCGGACGTCGACGGTATCAAAGTGGGCGTAAAGCCGATCGTTTCTCTCGACCTTGCAACAACCGCCAATGTCGTGCTTTCCGGCGAGCAGACCATCGACGGCTCGATGACGGCTGCCAGCAAGGTTCTGGTGTGGGTGAACGCCGACAAGAAGCAGCACGGCCCGTACCTCACCGGCGCCGGCGCATGGACGCGACTTCCGGACTTCAATGCTGGCGAGGAACTTCTTGCCCAGCAGTTTTTCATCAAGGGTGGAACGGCTAACGGCGAAAAGACCTATGGTCTGCAGAACACGACGTTGCCGACCGTCGGCGTCAACGACCTGGTCTACGATGTCGTTAACAAGCCTAACACGGCAAAGCCGAGCGCGCTGGACGCTTTGCGAGCCAAGGGGGCTGACGTCGTATCAGCGTCCGCCGTGGATATTTACGCCGTCACTGGTGACTACATCAACATAACCGGCACCATTCCTCTTGACACCCTTGGAACGGCACCGGCTGGCGTCGAACGGAAGCTGCGGTTTCCCGACGGCGGTACGATCAACGCCTCGGCAAGCATCGAAACACCAGACGCCGAGGACATGACCATACCGCTCAAGGGATCGGTGGTCGTGACATCGCTGGGGTCGAACGTCTGGCAGGTAACGTCCTTTCCCGGCGATGTGGCGGCGGAGCGGCTCGAGCGAAAGAATCTCATCGACGCGGTGATCGACAATACGGGGCCGTACAAACACGAATTCTCGGGCGAGGACGGCTTCACCTATGCCGCCCTTGGCGAAACGGAGTCATCGGTTTCGGGTATGACAGTACTCAAGGGCGACGGCGCTGGCATCGAGCGCGCCGGCATCGACCGGTTCTTGATGCCGGGGGATGGCGATACGCCGGCTGTCGATATTACGCTGACCACGGCCTCGAAGGACTTTATCCCTTACCTTGCTCCGACGCTCTACGGCATCGAAGGCGAGGAAATGTCGATCCACCTCGCCAACATCGTTTCAGACCGTGCAAAGGCCTCGGTCTTGCGGATGACACTGCTTGGTGCGAGCGGATACCAGCGTTCCAGTCGCGACCAGATTGTTTTTCGCCCCGACAAACTGGGTGTCAGTGCCAACTTCTATCTGCGCAAAATCGTCGACGACAGTTTGAAATTCGGCGACTTGCCGGTTGCGGTCAAGTACGCGCTGCTAGCAGATCTTACGGGAACGTCTCCCGTCATCTGCAATGTGGGCGATAGCATTCTTTACCGGGGCGGCATGGCCTGGCTGAAGAAATATCTGAATGGGTTCGGCTGCACGCCCTCGTTCATTGGCACGCTGACAGGAGAGGCTGATGCCGGGGAAGCCGGCCAGCTTGGAGAGTGCAAGCCCGGCCACTGTCTCGGTGACCTGACGAATGCTTTCACCAACCGGATCACGCCTCTTGCTGTGGGAGGCGAGGCGGCGTTCCTCGCGGATACCATTGACAACAAGAGGTTCAAGAACACGATGCTGCGTCCCTCCACAGGGGGTGACGCAGCACAGGATATCGTCAACGGCCATGTGTTGGATTTCGAGTTCTGGAGGACCCGCTGGGCCACAGACTTCACGACGCCGACGCTGCTTCTCAATGAGTACGGACGCAACGATATCGCCACGCTTCCATCGCAGGCGATCTACCAGCATTTCTACGACAACGATTCGCTGATCTATCGCCGCTGGCATCTGGACTATCCGACAGCCCCGGTGGTCCGGATGCTGCCGAACTGCGCCCGCGACAGCGAAGGCGACTACGAATGGGCTGAAAGCTACATTCAGGCCATCCTCGGCATGTGGGCTGCCCGCAACACTGCCGTCGCCAACGGCGTTCCGGTGGTGCTTGTACCGAGCTGGGCATCAACGACGATTGATGGTGGCTTTGACCTGCTCGGCGCCATCGAGGTGCCGGAAGCGATCACCGGCGCGATCGTTCGCGAAATCGCCGATTTTGTGCATCCGACCGGCGGGACAGAGGCCGAACTCTGGCGGATCGCTACGGCCGGCGTCGCCTGCGCGGTTACCGGAAAAATCTAGCATCAGGAGATAGATATGACCATCAATTCAGTGCTGCTGAAGGCCGAAGGTTACCTGGCTGAAAGTGACTCGCGCAAATATTCCAATCCTGTGCGCAACGGGCTCGAGATTTCCGGATTTTTCAATGACAGCCTGGAAAAGGTTCGCACCAATTTTGCTCCCGGCAAGAAGAATTTCATCATGCGGGGCACGCCTGTCCTTGCCGTCGACGGAAACTCCGTTCGCTTCAAGGGGCTTGCCAACTATCTGCAGACGTTCTGGCAGGAAAGCGTCGCTGGGACCGTGATGATCGTCTGTGCCACGAGCGACACATTGGCAGATGATGCGCATCGGCCGGCCTTCTTCGGAACCTCGACCGGTCTGCCGGCAAATCAGAATATCAACTCGACCACGTTCGGCGTGCAGTTCCGTATTACCAGCGCCGGCGCCGTGCGGCTCAACGTCGGTCATGGTGCCGACGTCGCAACCGACCTGCAATCGAGCATCGCAATTACCGTCGTCAATCACGCGGCCTATGAGCTCTTTCTGCTGGAATGGCCTGGCGACGCGGGGCTCGACAAAATCACTAGCATCACTTCTGGTGCAACCGCCACATGGGCTGGGCCGGCACAGGCGCGCTTTCCGACGCGCAACCGTTTCCGTATAGGGTCGAGCTTTGTCACCAATCAGGGCGAGAACGACCAAATGCTGATCCGTGGCTGGCGTCGAGCGTTGACGCAGATAGAGAAAGACGACGAGGTCGCTGACATCAAGGATTATTGCCTCGGCCGTGGCGTGACGATTTGACCTGAACAGAGATCACCATGGCAAACGGATGACGCTTCGTACTACGCGTCATTGCCATGGCTCCTACCTACCGACCAAAGGCGGCCTTCGGGGCGCTACCTCTCATTGGGGAGAGATTTCCAAGGTAGAACTAAACTATAGGTAGTTAGTTGACTCGACTCTCAACAAGTAATGATTTTTATTGCTTCGAAAGAATCGGGGGCCGTTGTGTTTTTAGAAAAGCATTCGCGTTTTTTTCGTAAGTTCGAAATAGGGTTTAATCCACGCCATCGGGATGCTCCGCGTCTTCCTCTATGGGAAGATCCAGCTAAACAGTTCAGTGTCTACGACGCCATTAAGCGGCAGATTGACGCCGAGAAGGCGCTTGAAGTGCAAGCGAACGGCGACATCGTGGAGCTTATGGATGTTGAATATCGACCGGCTCAAAAAGCGCTCGTAGTGCTAATTCATCGGGCAAGTCCCAACGCCGCCGATCCTTCCTATCGAAAGAAGGCCAGGACTGCTGCTGGGAAAAAAGTTCAACTGCGTCATGCGGAGAAGGGGGACGACGAGGAGCAGTCTGTGTCAGCCCACCTTGTTATCGCCGATCTTACCCTTAAGAGTGGTGCGCGCCCTGCCGCGCTTGAAGAGATACCCGGTATCAGTATGGCTTGTGTAAGGCGGTTGGTGGCCGTTGCGATGGGTGAATACACCTATCCTTTCAACCGCGGAAAAAAACAAATTGAGACTTCAAGTTCTTTCAGTCCTCAAGGGGTGAAATCTGAAACGATGACAAATGCGCTGAAAAAAGGGCATTTGGGGTTTGTCACGCTTTCCCGCCCAGGTAAGCCGGATTTCGTTGATGCAGCAGGGCTCTTCAAGCCCGAACGCGAAGTTTTGCGCCTTCGCGTTAAGGGGGAAGTTGATCAGAGCAATTGGAAAAAGATCTTCTCTGACCTTGTGACGAACGCAAAAGAAAAAGGGTGGGACGATTTTAAGGTCGACATAAACTTGGACGACAATCGAAGCAGAACGGTCAAAATCGATAGGGAAGATGAAGCCAGCGAGATCCTATTCGTGCGATCAGAGCAGGCCTCCTTCAAGACTGCACTCCGGTCATGCAGTGATAGCGTTGTAGACGAAGTGATCGAGAAGGCGCTTACAATCGCAAAATCTAATTAAGGGCGCTGATATGAATATCGTAGCCTTCCCCTTAAAGTATCTAGTTCTGAAAGACGAGAGAGATAGAAGACTATATCGGCGCGACGCGCTTTTTGTTTTGCTTTTTTCTACGGCCTTGGCGGCTCCATTCATTTTGCTCGAGGGAAACTTTTTCGGAGTGGGCGGGTTTCTGGACCGAATTGGAAGTTTTGCCTCAGTTCTTACTGGTTTCTACATTGCGGCATTGGTAGGTGTTGCAAGCCTTTCGCCGACGCTCGGAGACCTCGATAAGGAAATTGAGGTTGGGGCTATCTATGCAAAAGAAAAAGATGCCGAAACCGGACAGCCTATAGCGCTGACGAGGCGGCAGTATGTCTGCACTTTGTTCGGCTATTTGGCGTTCGCATCTCTATTCGTCTCAATATCTTCTATAGTGTCAACTGTGCTATCCGGCATAAATACCAGCAGTTTTATTGATTTTAACACAGCGACATCATTTGGACGTTTTTTAACAGCGTCATTTTTGTTTCTAAAGTACGGACTAATAATATTTTATGTTTTGATAGTATGCCATATCGTGACTACCACATGCCACGGATTGTATTACTATATTGAGCGAATTTATGCTGCTGAGACGACGATCGGCTCGAAAGCCGATCTGGAGAAAGTAGAGCGATCAGATCCTCCTGGACGATGAAACTCGACCAGAAAACGTAGTCAGATACCAGCGATTGCCGCCGCGAGGAACGTGCATGCAAGCACGGTCACCGTCCCAAAGGCGATGCCTTGAAGGATGTTAATCCGCTTTGTGCACTTCCCGTCCCAATCGTAGCTCATGGGTTTGTGATAGTGGGCATTTGTTAAAATCGTGCGACTTCAAAGTGTGCCCAGTTCTGGGAACTGAAGCCAGCCTCCGATGGTGAGCGGTGCGTTGGCGTCTATTCGTCCGTCTCATCGGCCATCGGCTGGGCGCTCCGCCTTCAAAACCATGCTCAACTGGTCCAGACTTTCCGTCACATTGATGGATTTCGGTGCGGGCTTGCCCGCCGCGTTTTCGGACTTCAGTTGAAAATAGATTGTCGATCCGGTGTCGGTACCGACGATGTAAAGGACCTTGGAGAAATCGACCAGGCTCGACTTGCCGCCGGTCAATGAAACAACTTTCCACATAGGATCTCCCTTCAACTCGGAGTCCTGCCCTTTCAGGGCGCTGCAGCGCGCGGTGCTGCCGCCGATTTATGGTTGAGGCCTGATCGCGTTTCCGCAGGTCAGGCCTCGTGCCGCCGTTCAGTTTCATAGGGCCGAAGCTGCGGGGCGACAGTTCAAGTTAACGCTTTTCGGCGCGCAATGATCCATCAGAAAAAGAGGTACATCATGACCGTTCGCAAGCGGACGACGCTCGGCGTCGTGCACGTTACTGCTACGCCTCCCGGTTGGGACAAGGGCGCCGCCGGCATCCGGGCCATCCATAAGGCGAAGGGCTGGTCTGACATCGGCTACAACGAGCTTATCAACCCGGGCGGGCGGGCAGAAATGGGTCGGGGCAAGATGGCGGTCGGTGCCCATGTCGCCGGGTTCAATTCGATCGCCTATGGCCTCGCGATGGTCGGTGGCGTCAATGCCGGCAATCGGCCCGATTTCAACACGATCAAGGACGCGGAGCTAGCGACCCTTGAGCGCCGCATGGGCGAGTTGACCAACGATTTCCCCGACATTGAATGGTGTGGTCACCGCGACCTGTCGCCGGACAAGAACGGCAACGGCGTCATCGAGCCGTTCGAACATATCAAGGCGTGCCCGTGCTTCGACGTCATTCCGTGGGCGAAGGAGAGGGGGCTGCCGGTCGCCGACATCAAGGGCACCTGGAAAACCATCATTCTGGAGCCGGACAGCGCACCGGTACTCGAAGGGCCAGACACCCGCACTGCCTACCTGCAGCGGCTTCTCACGCGCGGCGGCTACGTCCTCGGCCCGATCGACGGTATCGCCGGCAAAAAGACCCGCGCCGCCATTTGCGCCTTCCAGCTTGCCTCAGGGCTCGCTCAGTCCGGCGAGTTCGATCCCGTCACCGTTGCTCGTTTGCGGGCGATCTTTGAAGCCAAGGCTGCGGCCTGATCTCCCACCCTCGAAAGCACGACCATGAACAGCAATCTCTTCCACAATATCCTGAACGTCGTCATCGCTCTGCTGGGAGTGGTCACGGCTGTTCTTCTCGCGACGGGCTGCACGACGTTGGCCGGCGGCGATCTCGAATGCTCGAAGTCGTTCATCGATCCGACCTACACGACGTCGGCGATCGCCATCCTTGGGGTAACGAAGACAGCCATCAATATCGGGCGTGACGGGCTTGCGGGCCTGGTCAAGCGGCAGCCTCCGGTCAAGTGAGGAGATAGGATGACGCTTCCCGAATTCTTCGACCATCTCGGCATTAAAGTTAGCATTCTTGTCGCCGGTCTCGCCGGCGGTTTCCTGCGCGGGTTGTCCCGCAAACAGTTCAAGGTTCGGGAAATGTTTGCGTCACCTGTGTGCGGCGCCTTGGCAGCCGCCTATTTGACAGCTCCGGTCGTCCACTACCTCAAAGCCGTCGGTTGGCCATTACCTGCAGCCGACCAGGCAACGGAGCACGCCACCGCGTTCGTTCTCGGGGTTTGCGCCATGTGGATCTCCGACGCAATCTTCGAGGCGGTGGTTCGCCATTTCAGGCCGAAGGCTGATTAGGTGGTACAGCGCTGTGGGTCAGCGTTGCGGGCTACTTCGACCAGAAAAGAAGGCCCCGTTGATGCGGGGCCAAGCTCTGAGAGTGCGTGTGTCGCCGAAACGCAGCCCGGGGCGTTTGGTTCCCGACGCTAATCCGTCACCCTTGGCGTTGGGCAATCTCCATCGCGATCGGACGCGTAGTCAGTTCCGCTTCGTCCGTAACACCGCTTCGGAACACACCCAAGAGCTGGCTCGCGACCATCTCCGCCTCAATGCTCTCAGGACGAATGTTCAGCTCTCTGCAGCGGGCATCGATCGCGCGGCTCAACTTCTCCATATCCTCGGAATCAAGAAAGTCGAACATGTTCTCACTCCCCAGCGAAACCACATCACTGGGAAAATATTGGGAGGGTTTTTCGGCTTCGCAAGAGGTGGAAATTGTGGAAGCCGCACCACCCATCACGCTCGTATCGCGCGATGCCACCGCCATCTCCGCTCCCTCATCGAATGCGGCAATCGACCGGGTCACGGCGGATGTCATCATGGGCCCGAGAGTGACCGCCACGTCACGGAACCTTCGTGTATTTTCGAAGTTCCGAATATGCCGGCATGCGAGTGCGGTAATTTCAGCACGTAAACCTTCGGCCCGCTGCTAGCAGCGTGCGACCTTTACCGCCCCGGTGGGTCGCATACGGTAGCCGGTGGGTCGCATATGCGAGTAAGGGCCTCTTCCTGATCGGGAAGGGGCCCTTATTGCTTTGGCTCAGCTCTCAATTCGATAGACGGTCGGGTTGTCCTGAGGCAGTCGAATACCCTTGAACGACGTGTGACGAAGCTTCCCATCCTTCGTCCAGTTTCTAAACTCCACTTCGGCGACAAGTTCAGGCCGTACAACGACGGCTTGCTTTCGGGGATATTTAATGGTCGGCTTGTGGATCGCGAGTGCGTCGAGCGCCTGCTTCAAGTCACGTGCCACCTTTTCTTTGAACCCGGTTCCGACCGATCCAACGTAAAACAATTCATCGCCTTTGATCGCAGCAAGCAGCAGGCTCGCAATCGATCCGCCATCGGTCGAGGGTTCATACCCGACAATCGCAAAACTCTCGCTCTGGACGCATTTGATCTTCAACCAGTCGCCCTGCCGGCCCGATCGATATGGTCGCCGGCGGTGCTTGGCGATGATCCCCTCAAGGCCGTGTTCGCAGGCGATCTGAAAAAAGCGATCGCCATCGGCATCAACTTCTTCGGATAGCCGAATTGGCCCGCCCTGCGCCTCTGGCAGGATGCTCTCAAGCAGGTGCCGACGCTCGGACAGTTCCATCCGCCTGAGATCGTGGCCGTCGAAATAGAGCAGGTCAAACGCGTAGAAGACGACCGCCTCGGCATTTCGTTTGCCGCCCCGGCCACCGAGTGCCGCTTGCAACGCGCCGAAGTCCGATCGACCCTGCTCGTCGAGGACGACCGCTTCCCCGTCCAGGATCATCGTGGCAGCGCCCAGTTGCTTGGCGGCTCTCGCAATCCCTGAGAACCGTTTCGTCCAATCGTGGCCGCCCCGCGTCAGTATGCGGATCTGCGTCGGCTCGACATGCACCGCGAGACGGTAGCCATCCCACTTCACCTCGAAAGCCCATTCGCTCCCCTTTGGCGGTTTTGAGGCGAGTAGCGCCAGGCACGGTTCGATCCGCGATGGCATGGGGTCAAAAGGAAGCTGGGGCTGGTCAGGGTCGCGCGGACGGTTGGCGCGGCTGTTAAGCGGCGCTTCTTTTTCAGAATGGAGGCCGACAGGCGGTTTTGAAGGGCGTCGTACCATCTTTTCTATTGCGCCTGACGAAGTCTCCGTCAACAGGCGCGCGTCTCGAAAGGCGATTGATGAGCTGGTGGAACAAAAAGCCAAACTTTGAGTTCGGGCAAATGTGTAAAAACTAAAGGAGGAAAGCATGAAAAAGTTGTTCATACCCGCCGTCGCACTGTTTCTTTCCATCTCCGGAATGGCCGTTGCTCAGACAGCGACTGTGACGGTTCCCGGCGAAGTCAGAACCTATGTTCTTGAGCAGAAGACGCCTTCCGTTAAATTTGAAGGTGACATCGCCGTCGGAACTACGCTCCCCGATACGGTCGAAATCCATACGATCCCCGATCAGGCTGAGTACAGCTACGTTATCCTCAACGACAAGCGCGTGCTCGTTAACCCGAAAACCCGTGCTGTGGTTGAAGTTATCGAGTAACCGCTGCCCCGTGGCCCGGCAAGAGCGGGGCCACGGGGTCAGGTCAAGTGACTGATCCTTCGGAGCGCTTTGCAATCTTTTCACGGATCGTATGAGCCGGCCGGCGAAGTTGAAGGCCACGAGACAGACGCGAGGGCAGAAGCGCCATCAACTGTTCGCGTCCGGAGTCAACCGCCACGATGGGCGCGAACGGCTTCATGGCAAGGGGCAGGCCGGAAGGATAGAGGCGCTTGAATTCGGCGAAGTTCGTGAAGCCTTCGTAGTTATCGGCAGCGACGAGGAACGTCTCGGCAGCTGCTCCTTCCGCCAGGATCGCTTCGTGGCTGTCGAGCACGATGTGGAAATACTCGATCATTTCCCGACCGGCCGGCAGGGCAGGTGTAATGGAGCGCCCGTTGACGAGATCTTTCGCCCGGATGAGCACGCCGTCGATGAACAAGGCGTGGCCGGGAGAGACATAGAGATCCCTATGCGGCGTCCCCTGGCCGAAGGCGTGCCGTGCAATGCGGATCGGCAGAACACTGTCGTGCCAGGCAGGACCGCTGCGCTTGAACATATGACGGCCGATCCATTTGACAGCCATCGCTTTCCCACGAACCGTTTCGACCAGATCGCCGATCTTCAGGCGCTCGATGCAAACCTCGCCTGTCGGGGTCATGATGGAGGTCCCGCGGAGAAAGCACATGTGGCCCTTGCCACCGCCGTGTTTATTCCACCACTTTGCCCCGTTAGCCTGGGCGCTCATCGGCAACATTCCCGCCACCAGCCCGCCAAGGGCAGCGACTTTGGCACTTGTTGCCGCAGCGAGGCCGAGGAAATGACGACGCGTTTGATTGAGCTTGGGGTGAGGTTCATTGCTCGTGGACACCGGTCTCTCCTTTTCCACTTGTATTGCGGAAGTGGGTCATCGTGCATCAATTTACCGTTTTGGGAAAATTATCTCATCGGCTCTATCGAAGCTCTAACGGCTGCAACCGTACACAAAAGAGAGTAGGACCAGAGGAAGGTCGTACACCAAAAAACTAGGCCGTCCCTCCGCAGGGAGATGCCAACCAACCTTCAGCACAGCCCGAAGGACTATGCGTTCACCCGAAGGACGAAAATAATATAGCGGGGAACGATGATCCTAGTCAGGCATTCATGGCATGGTCGACGAACTGCGAGGACGCATGCGCTACGAAGCTGGGATGACCATCGTGTTCGATGTTCTGTCGAAGAGTGTCCTGAATCGTTTTTGGGTTTATCTACGATTGTCGTGCTATGGTTGTGCGTTCTTCCAGTAGAAGAAGGGTGGTTGCAAATGGGGTTGGATGGACCAAAACCGAAAATCGTCGTCAGTCACAGCAAGAACGCTTGGCAGGTTTCAGTTGTAGTTGACGGCCATAGCGAATACCGATCTTTTCAGACCGAAACAGAAGCTAGAGAATACGCTCAAAACCGCTTGGAAAAACTGCAGGCGAGAAACGAGATTAGAATCCGCTGACGTAAAGCGTTTAGTTTTTGGCTTGCCCATCCCAATAGTCGGCCGGAAGGTGTTCTTGGCACCAATAGCCTGACACCCCGCGGCCGCGCTCCTTCCCAAACGATCCCCACTTCATCCAGTCGGGATGATTGCACCAGTGCTCGAAATGCACTGGTGCGGATGGCGCTGTGCTGGTTCTGTCATCGCTCATGAATTGGGCTCGGTGCTCCAGCCGGTGCGCCGGCAATGGTTCTTGATCTCGACGGCGGCCTCGTCCAGATTGGTTCCTTCTACGCATATCGGCTCTGACGCTTCGTCCATGAAGTAGTAGCAGCAGAGCGTTGCGTCACGTTTGCGATCGACAAGGAAGTAGAACTCGCCGGCAGGCGCGGCGCTGGGAATCTCAGAGACGCTGGTGGCATAGGGCTCCATCCTTGCCGCGGCGCCGCCGGTGTAATTCAGCATGATTGGTGGAACCTCAATGAGTTCCGCCTTCTGGATCGGCACCCAGTAGGCATCATGGCCTAACTTTTCTTCAACTCGTGCAAGCATGATCAATCTCCATTTGGCAGCAGGATCATTCGCTCCTCTGGCAAGGGTCGCTGCAAAGCCTTTGCCTCTTCCCATGGCGCTGTCAGCCAGGTTTCGACTTCGTCGGGTTCAGTCAGCAGGACTGGCATTGCATCCTGGTGGATTGGTCCGACGATTGAATTCGGTTCTGTGGTCAGGAAGGCGAAGAGATCGACCGTGATCAGGCCTTCCTTGATTTTTCTGACGCTTTCCCACTGCGGCACCCAGATACCGGCGAAAAACATCAGCGGCGTATCGATGCCGTTGGCGAACCAGGCATACGGCACGCGCTGGCCTGAGACGTGGCTCGTGTAATCCGGCTCGGCGAAGCTCGATATCGGAACGAGGCAGCGGTTCTCGACGCCAAGCCAGCGCTTCCAATGCTTGCTTTCCGACCGGCGGACGTTGGTCGTACCGCCATCAGGCTCCATCTTCAGCAGTTCGTCGAAATCGAACTCCTTGCCCTTGGCTCGAAGCTTGTCAGCCCGCTTGGTCGTAGCCTTGAACAGCGCCTGGCTTGAACTCGGCAACCCCCACCTAACCATAGCTAGCTCGCGACCGGCCGGCGTGTTGCGGACGATCGGCGCCACGCGGTCGGGCCAGACTTCGATCTCAGGCTCCATATTGCCGATGCTGTCGATCATCGCGCGCGTGAGGCCGCGGACTTCTTCCTGGTTAGTGTAGACCCGATAGAGATTGCACATGCTGTTCGTCCCCTAGAGCTTGACGTCTTTCCAGACGGGCCTTTGCACCGTCTTGATCTCAACCAGCCTGCGCACGGTCATGCCGACGCGATCTTTCGCGGATGGCACCTCGAGATCGGACTTCAAATATTCCTGTTTCCCGCATCCCGAACAACGGAAATTGACCTCAATGTTGAGGAACGGCACGTTGCCACGGAGTTGCATCAGATCCGCCGGTTCGTACCGGTGTGTGGTTTTGCACCATGTGCAGCTCAATTTGATCAACTGGCCGTGTGTCACCGCAGTCGACATGGTCGGCAGGTGGCGCACTAGGGCAGGGTGCATGCGGCCGATTTGCTTGCGTTCCTTCATCGCGCCAGCTTCCCCAGGTACAACCTGTTGCCGACGCGATTGCCGCATGGCGGCCGACAGCGAAGGCGAGCAGGCAGAGAAACCAGTTCGACATTTTTGCCGAAACGGCGGCCGATCTCCCGACGGCTCAACTCGGCTTGATGTCCGCATGCGCCGCACCGCGCTACGAGCACGTACCATTCCGGCAACGTGCTCAATGTCTCGAACTGCGTGCCGCTGCTGGGCGCCAGCTCTATGCTCCGGCCGTGCCGCATGATGTTCAGTCCCGATCATGGCTTGGTGTCCATCCACGGGTGAAGCCGACGCTCATCGCGACCTGTGTCAGCGCCAATTGTTCACGCAGGTACCGGCAGTCCTCAATGAGCGTGCCTATCGTCGCCCGAACGTCGCCGTTGTGGAATGCCAGGGCGGCGGCGATCTCGTCAGCGGGCTCTGAATATTGGATGTCATGCGCCGCGGCGCTGATCGTAGACATAGGTTCTCCTTTCCACCGCGCCCGAGCAGTGGATGTATCGTGCATAGATTTTCAGAATGGCGGCCGCATCGCCGTGTGTGTTCTTATTATGTTCTCATTGAGAGGAGAGTCAAGACTGCTTCGCGATTGAGACGGCGAGGGACACCGGTATCGCGATGACGGCGGCGCCGATGATCAAGTAGAGGATGACGTCAACAACATCGTTGATCATCGCTTTTAAGCGCCCGCGCAATGTCTGCATCATGGCCGTGGCGGCTTCGGCGATTGACCTGGAGGGGCCGGATTGTGCAAGCGGTTTAATGGCGGACGTTTCCAGCGGCGATCGGGTGAATGCGCGTAGCATGTGACGAGATCATGCGGCATTAGGTAGCAAAGACCACCAAAAGCGACTTACGCCTCTGAATTGAAACAGAAAAAGCATTCCATAATGCCGCTGACATTGATCGGGTCAGTGACAACGTTGCGAGGTAGCTGTCATTGCGCTTCGTCCGCAAAGCGCCACTAGCAGTCATTGACAGTAGGACTTGCCGCCGTATCCTCATCAGGAGTTGCAACGGGATGACTGCCATGTCTGAGGTAACAGAACACACCATTGATCGGGGCGATGGCGCTCGTGTTCAGCTATTCCAGGCGCGTGCGTCAGATCGACGGAGCGGAGCGATACTGTTCGTCCACGGCAATCAGGGAGGACTTCTTTTAGGTGGGAAGGAGGCGGTCGATGATGGATCGCTTGTCCGGTTTTCCTCTCGCCTCGGCGTAACAGCGGCCGCCGTATCGCAGCCCGGCTTCGGCGCATCGGACGGTCCGGCGGATTTCTGCGGACCGTCTACTCAACAAACGATTATTGCGGCGTTGGATTTCCTCAAGCGGCAGCCGTGGGTCGATCCAGAACGTATCGTCCTATATGGAAACAGCCGTGGGGCTGTCGCCTCTGCCATGGCAGCAACTAAGGTGTCCGATCTTAAAGCGATCATCCTGACTGGGGGCGTCTACGACTTGAGAGACGCGTACAGGAACAGTTCGCGAGGCTTGCAACAGGCCATCCAGAACGAAGCAGGTCTCTCAGACGAGGCCTTTCTGGAGCGCTCCGCACTCTATCATGCTGATAGCATCCGATCAGAAACCCTACTTCTTCACGGCAAATATGATGATCGTGCATCGATCGATCAGGCTGAACGATTTTCCGAGGCTCTTGCACGTGCAGGGGTTCCTGTAAGGTTTCACGCGCTAGACGGCGGCCATCGCCTTCCCCGAGAGCAGGTCACTCCCATTCTCCGAGATTTCCTTACCCGCGTATTTGCGCCAGTGGCGACTTTTCATTGATCGTCGTCCGGTTAGGGCCGAAAGCAGTCGCGGGCCGCACGGATCGCCAGTAAAGGTCTTTCGACCTCTCATCGAAATTAACCATTTATGCCTCCTTCGATCGACTCCGGCGAAAAGTCCAGATAAGAACCTGGATCATGTTCAGGATGATACGCATACAGCTCTGATCTCCCCTCGGCCATTTCCGGCCACCGATCCGCTGTGCCTGCTGTCGACCTCTGGAGCCTGAACATGACCCTCATCGCTACCGCCGCCATTGCCCACCGCTGCCACGCTTCGATGTTGGCCGTCAGTACCATGGGCGGGGGCTTGGAAATACGCCCGACCTTACTCCGGATTGCGGAGGGGTTGAGCCATGGCGAACCCCGACGACACGCCCAAGGGCCAGCATTTCCTGCTGTCGCCAGAGTGCCGAACGCTGACGGTGCTCGATCTCGCCAAGATGCGCGATACGACGGCCTACAACTGGTTTAAGCGCCTGCGCTGGCACGAGACGGAGGGCGAGCCGTATTGCCCAAAGTGCGGCACGCTACGGTGCCACACGATGAGCCGTAATCGCTTCAAGTGCTCAGAGAAGACCTGCAAGGCCGTATTCAGCATCACCTCAGGCACCGTCTTCCATGCACGCAAGCTGAGCTTCAAGAAGACGCTACACTCATTCGATGCTCCGTTTTCACCGGAAACGAGGGTAGTCGGGATGCCATTTCAGGTCTGGTGGTTTTTGCTACCTAATGCCGAGATCATGCGGTAGACAGCTACTGCCTAGTTCTTGCAGTTGAGGGGTACACTAGCAAGCAGGATGCGATCTCCGCCCTTGTATTCGCAGAAATTTATTCCAACGAGACCAGTCGGCGCATTGTCGTAGAGCCGAGCGCAAACTCGTCCCTCGAGGGCCCCTTGTTTTGGCACTAGTATTGATTCCTTACCTACAGAGCCGATCATCGTAACTGTTGGAGTGGCGACGCTAGAGCACTGCCTATTATGATCAACAGCTGCCCATACAATATGTTTGCTGGTCGGAAAGTCATTCTGAAAAATGACCCGATCTGGAGGCTTCAGGAATTCTGCAACGAGTTGATCGGTGAGGTTTTCAGGGGCGATACACAGCACGTGAGCGATCAAACTGGTGTCTTGCCAACCCCGCTTCCGGTCGAGATCCCAGCCGTGCCCAGATGCGTTAACCGTTAATTCAAGTGTGTCCTGATTGGTACTATAGGTAAGGAAGTAATCCATATGCCGTCGTTTGGATTCCTTTAATCTGAATTCACCTCCAACGTCCATATATTCTCCCGCTATATCGATAGCGCGGTCATAAGACTCGTTTATACGTTCTTCGATTTTGATTTGTGCTCCACTTGCATAACGACTGGCGGAGAATGAACCGTTATTCGACGAATGTACGGCAACCTGATAGTCCACAAGCAAATAGGGCGGCCCGAAGGTCCGGCGGCATTTTTCGGTTCGGCTGTCTCCGTATCCGGCAGTTACCGATGCTCGACAAGCTGCTTGACGTTCAATTCGCAAACCTGGGGTTTCCCCGTCCCAGCTGATTGGGCACTCTAGGCTCGGACCTGCGGGTGTCTCACACGTCGGGCACTGCTGTGCCGCGGCCGTACAGGTGAATGCGGATATGAATGCCAGTGTTACTGCTATCCCTCGCATTACGGCCTCCAATTCGAAAATCCGTTCAGGGAAATGCTGTCAAACAGGCTTTTGCCGAACAATCTTCGTAGCAACGCTTATTTTCGACGGATGAAAGGTGCCAATGTACAACCTTTGCGGATGAATGCAACCCGGCATTTCGTTTCGAAACTCTAATTCGCGCGTGCGAGCGCGATGTCCAGAAAACGACCTATCTTATGATGCCATCGATCATGGCGCGCAAAGTTGCCGGTCACAGCAGCCAGAACGGTTTAGCGCCACCCTTGGTGAATTACGATAAGAAGTGGACGGCGAGGGCGGCCGACAAGACCGCGAGGGCGGAGATCAAATAGGGCATTGTTCAAGCCCCGGGCGAGCTGAGTGGTTCGACAGTTGGTTCAGGACGGCTAGTCCGCGTTTGCAGATCAGATGGCCTCGGGTAACCGGTAGTCATTGACAACATCAAGAGCGAGAAGAGCCGCATTCCGCCTTGCTAGTGTTTCCCGGTAGTCCTGCGCCTCTACATCTTTGAAGAAAGGTGCATCGGGCGCCAGCCGCGAAACTGCGGCTTCCACATCCTCAATTCGCGCCCTGAAAAACTCCTTGCGGTAGTTTTGCGCATTGATGCGCACCGGGTCGAATTCTTTGTGTAGCGCTCGCTCCAGCGCCGGCGCATCGTCACTGTAGATGATGGCGTGTGTGTCAAAGATGAAGGGCACGCTGGCATCGCCCAACTCACGAACGCGATCGGCAGGGTCCAGACGGCGCGTAAGGCCGATCTTCACAACGTCATCGCCGAACGAACCGATGTTCGAGATAATGTAAACGTAGCCCGACTTGGTCTTCTCGGCCATTGCCTGGGCTCGCTCGAATTTGGCATGAGCTTCTGCCAAATCGCGTTCCAGCATTTCAATTTGTGTGTTGAACGCGTCAAGTTTCGGACCGACGGCGCTCTCGGCTTCCGCCTTCGCTTTGTCGAGGAGCCTCTGATAGCGGGCTTCATCCTCTTCGGCACGCTCCATGTCGCGTATCAGCTTCTGCTCTTCTTTCTGAGCTCGTGCCATCTCGGCGCGCTCTTCACGCTCGGCCTTCAACTTCTCCCGATATTCGTGGGTGAGAAACAACTCGTGGTATTTGAGTTTCACATAATCGAGTACGATCGAGACATGTGTCGACTCGTTCAGATTGTTTATCTGCGTGTAGGCATTGGCTATCCGCTTTTCCATGGCGTTCACGTTGTTCCAGCGAGTGTTGGCAATGGCCGCTTCGCATTCATTGTTGAAGGCCCTGAGGGTCAGTTTGATATTGCGATTTGTCATCACCTTGCCCTTTGCAAGGCTACCCTCAACATGCCACTGGGTCGGGCAAACCACAGCGGTCTTGTCGGATATCATCGTCTTCTGGGCGGCACGAACGACCTCGATATTGCGCTTGTATTCCTCACTGTCGCTGTAGTCGAAGTGAGGCTCATAAACTCCCATCTCCGCAAACGCGAGCTTCTCGTCAAAGACAGCCACCTCCTTAATCACCCGGTCGTAGATGACCTTTTTCTCGGCGTAAGATGATCGAAGCAGGGAAAGTTCGTCGACCAGGGACGCGATCGAGGAGCGCACCGTGTCGGCTTCCTTGTCCAGATCCATGATCGGCTTATAACGTTTTTCGACCTTGCCTAGAAATTCGATCAGACCGGCTTTCTCAGTTTCGAGCTGTTTGCCATGCGCAACTGCCTTCTCCGTCGCTTCCCGACTTTCTTTCAATGAAGCCGTTGTCTGCTCGAGCGAGTTTTCCGCGTTTTTCCGCAGCCCGTTCGCTCGGAAAAATTTGTAAATGAAAAACGTAAGCAGGAAGGGGCAAACGATCAAAAATATCCCGGCCACCAGCAAAATAATATTTTCGTTTGTCATGTAACTACCATGCAAATCGCAAATTGGGATGTTCTACCGCTTAGCCATCGCGGAGCGTACTACGTCATTCGGTAGATTTTCCAATAAGAGCGACAGCGACGCCGAAATATGGATCGCCGTATCAAGATATTCTTCCACGCCCTCCTTGGCCGCCTGACCGACCATTGCCATGCCGTAGTCGCTGGCGTCCGACGCCAACAGAGCTGCCGTGCCGAGAGGGTTAGCAGAGTTAAGGCAATGCTCCACTGCAAGTCTCTGAACCAACCACTCCACCGCACAGATGCGATCGTGCCCTTCCGGAAATCCCACCATCTCGTTTCCCCCTCGTCCTATACGCGCAACGTGACAGGATGCACGCCGGAGTCAAGCAGGCCGCGGGGAAGGGCTTGTTGCCCGGCATCACCGTCCGCCTAAAACAGCCATTTATGGTATGAGGTTATATACCGAAATGGATTCGAGGTATCTTTGGCTCCCTTTAACGACACACCGACATCGACCGAAATCGATGCGGCGAGTCCTGCGAGAAGCGCATTCACAATCGGTAGACCTTGAGAATAGCCAGCTACGGCGGCAATCGACGCTACAGCGGCGTTGCTAACACTCAAGTTGGCGGAAATATCCGACAGCTTCTGTTTTAGCCCGCCTTCGATCGAGACGCGGGTATGGTCACGGATCGCAACGTCGAGCGCTTCAAACTCTGAACACTCTGCGAGTGGCTTGTCATCTGCGCTCGCAATCCTGCTGTATATTGCTTCGAGATGATGTCTGAGAGAAACCAACTCGGCATGCCGCTTTTCTTTGAATTCTAAGATTTCGTTGAGGGGAACGTCTTTATCCGGGACAGGGATCGCACCAAACAACCTGACCAGTAGGCCTCGTTTTGCGATCAGCTCGTCGTCGGCGAATGTGACGCTGTTAGCGCTTGATGCAACGCTCCACTTCCCCGGCTCTTTTTCCTCTAGCTGCCTAAAGGCAGTAGTATGAGCGATGCGTATTGCGTCACCCGGATTCATGAGAGGGAGCGTTACCAAAGTTCGTTGTAGGATGCCGACATCTGAGAGATATTTCGCTTCCGGCTGTAGTCCTATGGTCGCAACATTTTGTGAAGGGTAGTCTAATTTGTCCCAGAACAGTAGACTGGTGCGGAGATCCTGGGGATCGAGAAGCAGAGATTTGATGTTCATGCCCCCATTCTCTACGGCGATAGGACAAGAGATTATAAGGCCACGCTCTGATTTCACTTAGATCGATCTCCCTCCACGCGTTATCCATGCAACGTGACAGGCGGCACGCGGGAGTCAAGTCGCCTACAAACTGCCTAAACTATCCCGTATTTAAGGGCATCCCCACGCTGGAGTTCCTGGACCTTGCCTTCGATCTGCGCGAGAACTTCCCATCGCTTAAGTTGACCTGCAGCCCATATGGCCAGGTCCCTTCCGCCTGAAACGCTGTTCTCTGTGCTCAACACGATCTGAAGGATTTCATCATCGGAAATCTCTCGGTGCAGCTTGAAGGAAAGATATGCATATGTGACAGGAAGGTCTCGTCGTATGGCCTCCCACGTGGCCTCCGCGACCATTGTAGCGGTCCTGGCTGCCTTGCTTATCATCCAGCCTTCCACTTGCCTCGCCACCATCGTCGGAAGCAGCGAAGCATGAAGATCTGGGTCGTCACGATTGAGCAGGATTTTCAAAGCCATCAAATTCCAACCAGCTTCCCACTCTTCGCGCACAGCATGTAAATCGAACATAAGTTCATCGTCCGCGATAGCACGCACCCAACGAGTCGTGGATCCCGAACCAATTTGATCTTTCCAGCGGTCGAGGGCCCGTCTCCGAATAGGAGGCGAAAAGGTACGGTAGAAACGGCTGAGTACATCTTCTCGTCTCCGACGCGCCTTGGCGTCAAGGTCGCCGAGGTCGACTACTCCAAGAAACACCCTATCAAGGTCGAACTTCTGTTCGGCCTCTTGCCAATTTTTCTCCAGTCGATTCCTAACGACCGAGAGAGGCCATATTGAACCGGTCAGCAGGCGAGGGATGGCTTCGCATAGATCGTCATTGCTCAGACAGGCGGCGTAGCCGTTTAGAAGCGCACGATAGATATCGTTTCTGACGACATTCTCACTGCACGCAATCATTGTCTGCAGCTTGGCTTCGAGATCGTCACGCATTTCTTATCCTCACACCTTCGCCCGCCGTCGAGGTCTCACCATCAGCGACGAACACTAAACCGGCCTCCTCGAGGGCGGCCTGAATGTCTAGGAGCGTCCGCTCATAGGGCGCTCGCTTCCCCGTTTCAAAGTTGGCTATCGTCGCCTTTGCGACCTTCGATGCGCTAGAAAGTTGGTCTTGCGACCATCCGAGCAACGATCGAGCAGCTCGACACTGTGCAGGTGATATTCCCATTTTTGGTAAACCTTACACTTGTGATGTTGACTTGGGGTATCGTATAACCTTATATTATTAATGCAACTTTAATTTAACGGAGTAACACCAATGCCGAACAATACCGTTCAGGCCACTGGCGAAGCCATGCCGAAATTCAACCGCCGCTTCGCGCTTAAAGCGCTCTCCGCAATCCCGGCTGCCTTTGCCGTTCCCGCCGTTGCGGCGGTGGCAGGGCCACCTCGCGTTGAGCAATTGGAAATCTCTTTGGAAGATCAGGTCGCGAATCTGACTCGAGAACTCGCCGAACGCGAGGGGGGAGATTGGACCTTCGACATCGCTGTGGACGTTGGCATGGTAATGATTCGTCGCAAAGCTTAGGGTCTCCCTCCGCCAATTGTGGCACGTGGGAGATTGACCTACAAAAACCGCTCCCGGAAACGGGGGCGGTGCTATTTTAGCCAGGCGCCCGGGACAGCCGGTTGCCAAGGTGCGGTATGAGTGCGGTAAATCTGCGTGATACAAAAAGAGTACTTGGAGAGCACATTTCATACCAAAAGTTACATATTATTCAATAAAAACAATAGGTGTGAAATCGTTCTGGCGCATCTCGACCGCACCATTAAAACCCGCTTCGGCGGGTTTTTTGTTGAATTGATTCAGGAATTACCGGCCAGAAATCAGTCAATTGACGTCCTTCCGGACATTGATCGCAGCGCGCGAGCATATAATCGCTGATCCGTCTGTGGCGGCGCGCTTCGTATCCCAAATTTTCAGAATTGGTCTGCAACTGACGGCGCGAGCGGTTTCCGCTCAAGCGTGGGCGGCGCACGCCGCTTTTCCCGACTTTTGGGAAGTACCGGGGGCGCAGGGCACCCCCGGTGTGATCACTAGATAAAGTTCTGCATGAATCGGACACCAGAGCGCATGGAGTATTTGCGCACGAGTGCCGCTACCTGATGGATCTCGTCATTCTTCGATCTTAGGGAAGCTTCCACCTTGTGGTCCGACTGTGCAATCGGCTTGCCGAACAGCGAGTTCGTGTACTGAACCTGCGCCATCAGGCGAGATTCCGAATCCGGATGAGCGCCCTTGTGCAAGCAGCTCGTATCGACGAGGAACACGGTGCCGGCCTTGCCGGTGATGCGGGTTTCGTCGCTGGCGAGGCCGGCTGCAGCGATTGCTTCATCCGTGTGGCGGCCGTCGGCCCACAGATGCGACGGGCGCTTGCGGTGCGTTCCGCGGACCAGCGTGTGCGGGCCGGAATGCAGTTCGACGTCGGTCAGGTAGATGAACAGCTTGACGAAGCCCAGCCGGTGCATGTCGTGATGGTAGAGTTGTGCCGTGTCCGACAGCGCCTTGGCGTTCTTGGCCTTGACGAAGGAGTTGAGGAACGCGACCGGCGTATTGAAGATCGGCGGAACGCCCATGTAGGCCTGAACGACGGACAAGAGGAAGGGATCGGACGAAATCTCGTACATCTCCTCATAGTTCTGCGTGTGGCGCGAGCCGACCTTGAGCTGCAACGGCGCGCCGTCCTTGCCCTCGACGGCAGCCTGAACGGCATCGCCGTTCTCCTTGACCAACTGGTCTTCGATCTTCTTCTTCAGGCTCTTGACGATGACGTCCGGAACAAGAACCTTCGACTTCCACCAGCCGTGAAGCTCCAAGTGACGCGCAGCACCGTTGATGACCTTGGTCCAGGCATCAGCGGTATCGTCTTCGCCATCCTCGCCGTTCACCATGGTGACGGTCGTTTCGCCCTTTTCCCCCGGCTTCTGGACATAGGCCGAGAACATGGTGCTCGACATGTCGTAGGGGAGGTTGCGAATATGGGTTGCGAGAACGTCGGAGAACACCTTGTTGCTCCGTCCTTCCGTCTCCGTGTAGGCGGTCCGGAGGTTCAGATAGTCGGCTTCTGTGTTCTTGCCGTTCGACAGCACATAGTTGCGCCAGGAATCGACCATGCGGCGCGTGCGCCAGTTCGGCTGCAGATAACCGTCGATGTTCCGGTCGAGGTCATCGACCGCCAGCATTTCCAGGTTGATGGAAGCATCCCGCGCTTCGATCAGAAGCTTGTCAGGGAAAGTGTTCATTCATGTCTCCTCAAGGAATTATAATTTGTATCAGTTACCCTAGTCTTCGGCGATCATGTGAGCGGCCTTGAATGCCGCGACGATGCGAGAGACGACCCAGTTTGCCGTGTGGCGCCCATCATCTTCACGGAAGCTGAAAGGCGAATTTGCCATGACGATTTCATAGGAGGGAAAATAGGTGACATTGTCATATTTGCGGGCAACGGCACCGAGTGCCGCGCGCAAAATACTTTTTCCTTCCGTATTCGCAACCAGAATGTCATCCGGTCCGAACGTTCGTGCTAGGCCCACAGGCGACACTGTGCATACGATCTGCGCATCAGGGCGAATGCGTGTGATGATCTCGACGATCTTGGAAACATTCTCAACGTTTTCCTCGTAGCTGGACATGTGAAATTCGGTTTCGTCCTCCCCCGCGCCGCCGGCATAGCCGGGCTTCTGGCAGGCGATCTTGCCGGTGCGCTTGTTGCGGAAAACTTCCGCCATACCGACGGTGAAGAAGAAGACTGAGGCTTGGCGAATCCCCTTGTCGATCGCTTTGTCGACCAGTTCATTGGCCTCGAGAAGGTCCTGCGGCGTGCGCGCCAGGATGAGACGGCGATAGGGATCCTGATAGCAGGTTTCTCCGCCCCAATACTTGTCCTTGGTGATCCAGTAGTCTTCTGGATCGCGCTGCCATTCGCCGATATGGCGCTCGAATTCCTGCCTGATCGTGAAGGTGTTGAAGTAGTCGCTATGCGGCCGGTCGGGCAGCCTGTCGATACGATAGCGGTCATGCGCCATCGGGATTTCCTGCATCGGCGGTCCGACGTTGACGCCCTCGGCAGTCAGAGCCACGCGGATTCGCTCTGCAAAGCAGCTACCAATCGTGAACACCATGTCCGACTTCTTGAAGATCGGCTTGACTGGAACCGTCAACAGCTTGTTCTGGAAGTGCGAACTCCACCGTGGGTTCGGCTTGTCTCTAGCCTGTATCTTTTGGATAGGAGCCGATTTTGGAGTTACGTCGTTCCCCACGGGCGCGGCGTTGCCGTCGTCGTCATCCAACATGTATGCAACCTCTAATTAATTAACCGGCGCAGGCTAAGTGTAACCCATGTCAATTTCAAGATAGCGGCGCGAACATTTGCCCTTTCGCGACGCCTGAAATTCGAGGCGAAACCACTTAACACAGCCGTCTATATTTGACCTTACTCACGGAACGGTTTGTCTGGCGGTAATATTCAGTCAAAATTTAGGCAACGCCCACTAGCCTTTCCCGTGCTTAGAAAACCGCTTGATGGCGCGCTCGCGCTTCAGGCGAGAAAGCCTCTGCAACCAGAAGAGGCCATTGAGCTGATCGATCTCGTGCTGCAGGCAGACGGAGAGAAGTCCATCGGCCTCTTCCTCGGTGATCTCGCCGGTCAGCGTCTGATAGCGGATGCGAACGCGTTTTGGTCGGATCACGTCGTCGGTGATCCCGGGCATCGAGACACTGCCTTCCACATGCGAGATCGTATCTTCCGAGGACCAGATGATCGTCGGGTTTACGTAGGTTTTCGGAGCGGACGCCGGATCGAGTTCGATGACGGTCAAGCGCTGCAATATGCCGATATGCGGCGCTGTGATGCCTATGCCGGGAGCAGCCCGCATCGTGTCGAGGAGATCGCCTGCAAGGGCAGCGAGTTCCGCATCGAACCGTTCGACGGGGGCGGCCGGCATGCTCAACCGCGCATCGGGAAATTGCAGGATCGGTCGTATCGGCACTGTGCTGGCTCCGGATTGCTCGGCTTCATGAGAGCTAAACAAATCACATGATTTTGCAACAGCTTGGGGTAAAAGTAACGGCACGGTCCGCCTGCCGATGCATCGGATGGTGGACCTTGTGCCTTTGTTGGGTTAGCAGGGATGTGCGGCTCCTTTTCATGAAGGTCGCCGCGGCCACCGGTATATGACATTGCCTTCCTGCTCCCGCCCGGCCTTGCGCCGGCGTTTTGGAGGGCTGCAATTCTTCGAGGGCGGGCGCATGAACGGTACCGGCGATCAGGAAAAAGAGCGAAATGCGGCGGAAGAGAGCGTCTACGACGGCTCCGACATCTATGCCGAAGACGGTTCGGTTCGGTCCGATTATCTGATGCATGTCGGCGCTGCGATCGCCGACCGTGATCTGCTTTATCTTCGCCAGCATGTCACCCGCCTGCACGCGTCGGAAATGGGCGACGTTCTGGAGGCGATCCAGCCGGACCAGCGCCGGGCGCTTGTTTCCCTGCTCGGCGAGGATTTCGACCTTTCGGCATTGACCGAAGTGGACGAGGCGATTCGCCTCGATATCGTCGAGCACCTTCCAAACGAGCAGATCGCCGCAGCGCTCGGCGAAATGGATTCCGACGACGCCGTCTACATTCTGGAAGACCTCGATCAGGAGGATCAGGAGGAGATCCTCTCCAAATTGCCTTTCACCGAACGGGTGCGGCTGCGCCGTTCGCTCGACTATCCGGAAAGCACCGCCGGCCGCCGCATGCAGACCGAATTCGTTGCGGTGCCGCCGTTCTGGACGGTCGGCCAGACCATCGACTACATGCGTGAGGACGACGATCTTCCAGAAAGCTTCACGCAGATATTCGTCATCGATCCGACCTTCAAGCTGCTCGGCGCGCTGGATCTTGACCGCGTCCTACGCACCAAGCGCTCGGTCAAGATCGAAACCATCATGCGCGAGACCAACCACCCCATACCGGCCGAAATGGACCAGGAAGAAGCGGCCCAGCTCTTCGAGCAATACGACCTTCTGTCTGCGGCAGTAGTCGACGAGAACAATCGTCTGGTCGGCGTTCTGACCATCGACGACGTCGTCGACGTCATTCAGGAAGAGGCCGAAGAAGACCTGATGCGCCTCGGCGGCGTCGGGGACGAAGAGCTGTCCGATTCGATCATCAGCGCATCTCGCTCGCGTGTCGTCTGGCTCTTGGTCAACCTGCTGACGGCATTCCTGGCCGCGTCCGTCATCGGTCTGTTCGAAGCCACAATACAGCAGATCGTCGCGCTTGCGGTGCTGATGCCGATCGTCGCCGGAATGGGCGGCAATGCCGGTTCGCAGACCATGACGGTAACCGTGCGGGCGCTTGCCACGCGCGACCTCGACATTCACAATGCCTTCCGCGTCATCCGCCGCGAGGCGGGCGTGGGACTGCTGAACGGCATGCTTTTCGGCATGCTGATCGGGCTTGCGGCCGGGGCATGGTTCCAGGATGTCAATCTGGGCGGCATCATCGCGACCGCCATGCTGATCAACATGATCGCCGCAGCCATTGCCGGCATCATGATCCCGCTGTTGCTCGATCGCCTCGGTGCCGATCCCGCCGTCTCTTCGGGTGTCTTCGTCACGGCCGTGACGGATGTCACCGGCTTTTTCGCCTTTCTGGGGCTTGCCACGTGGTGGTTCCAGGCCGGTTGACGATCCCGTAAAAATTTGACTTTTACGTCAAAGTCAATCACACTTGTCCCAGATCGCAATGACCCAGCCCAAGGCGGGCATTGCGACATTTCAACTGCATACGAATTCCCGCTCGGTCGGGTTTCTCTAGTTGCGGTTCCAGGCGAGGCAGGCGTGAACAAGTATTATACCATTACGGAGCTGACACGGGAATTTGGCGTTTCGACCCGCACGCTGCGCTTTTATGAGGATGAGGGGCTGATCCATCCGGAGCGCCGCGGCCGCACGCGTCTGTTCCGCTCGGCTGATCGCAGGCTGATCATGGAAATCCTGCGCGGTCGCCGTATCGGCTTTACCATCGCCGAAATCCGCGAAATTATCCAGGTCTACAAGGATCCACCGGGCGAATCGGGCCAGTTGCGCCTGCTGATGAAGCGTGTCGAGGAAAAGCGCGAAGAATTGCAGCAGAAGCGCAAGGATATCGAAGAAACCCTGGAAGAGCTGAACAATGTCGAGGAAGCCTGCCTGACACGGCTTGCCGAAATCGGCGTTGGCACCTGACGCGCCAGGCCGCGTTTTCCTATCACGGATCTGTCGTCATCTCCGTCTTGCCGATGCTGCCATAGCGCGTCACAGCAGGTTCACGGCGGCATGCCATATCGCCTTCGTCACAGAAATCGGAGGCTTGCATGTCAGATCGCCAGAAGACCCGTGCCCGGCCAAATCCACGCCGCGCCTTCTCTGCTTCCTACGGCGAAATTCTCGCCGAAGGCGTCAATCGCCGCACTGTACTCAAGGGCCTTTTCGGATCGGCAGCGATCGCGGCCATCGGCCATGGATTTTCCGCGAAGCCGGCCCTCGCGACCGACACATCGAGCCTGAGTTTTCCCGAATTGCAGCGCGTCCGCGATACTGCCGATCACTGGCCGCAAGGCTATGGTCGCCAGATCCTCGCGCGCTGGGGCGATGCGCTGTTTCCCGATAGCGCGGCCTTCGATATCGCGACCTTGGATGGAAACGCGGCAGAGCGTCAGTTCGGCTACAACAATGATTTCACCCAGTTCCTGTCGTTGCCGCAGGGAGCGAGCACCGCCGATCACGGTTTGATGGTTGTCAGCCATGAATATGCGACGCCTTATCTGATGTTTCCGGGGCTGACGGCTGACGATTACCGCGAGAAGCTGACCGACGCGCAGATCCGCAGCCTGATGGGCTGTCTTGGAGTCAGCGTTTTCGAGGTCAGGAAGGCGGGCAGGGATTGGCAGGTCGTTCTCGACAGCAAATATAACCGCCGTATCCACATGGGCACGGAAATGGACATTTCCGGCCCGGCGGCCGGCGACGACCGGATGAAGACCAAGGCCGACCCGACAGGGACAAAGGTTTTCGGCACGATTTCCAACTGCAATGGCGGCATCACGCCCTGGGGCACGATGCTGTCGGGCGAAGAAGGGGCGATGGACGTCTTTGCCGGCGATTACAAAAGCCTGCCGAACCAGGAACTGGTCGAGCGTCAGGGCTGGGACGAGGACGAGAACGACATCTATTCGCTCAGCCGCATTGATCCGCGCTTCAAGTTCGAGGAAGAACCGAACGAATGGGTGCGTTTCGACTGGGTGGTCGAGATCGATCCATTCGATCCGGACGCCAGGCCGGTGAAGCGGACATCGCTCGGCCGCATGACCCATGAGGGTGCGCAGGTCACCGTCGCGCCGGACGGACGAGTCGTCGTTTTCATGGGCGATGACGACGATTTTGAGTATCTCTACCGTTTCGTCACCCGCGATCCCTGGAATCCGAACGATCGTGCGGCCAACAGGAACCTTCTCGACAACGGCACCCTGTCCGTCGCCCGCTTTTCAAGCGACGGCACGATGACATGGCTGCCGCTGGTGGCGGGCGAGGTACCGCTGACGGCGCAAGCCGGCTTTGCCAGCCAGGCGGACGTGGTGTTGAACACCCGCGCCGCGGCCGATCTCGTTGGTGCAACGCCGATGGATGCGCCCGAAGGCTTCGTGCCGCATCACGGCACGGGCAAGCTCTATGTCGCAATGACCGAAAACGAGGATCGCCTTGCGGCCGGAAAAGGCGAAGAGCGGGAGACCGTCAACGTCGCCAATCCGCGCGGCCCCAATCCGCATGGCCATCTCCTGGAACTCGTGCCGCCCGGTGCACCGGACAAGCCGGACCATGCCGCCGACACGTTCAAGTGGGATGTCTTCGTGCTGTGCGGCGACCCGGCCAAGCCGGAAGACGAGGCCATGTTCAATCCGGGGACCACGGCATCCGGCTGGTTTACCGATCCGGACAACCTCGCCGTCGATCCGGCCGGCCGTCTTTGGGTCACCACGGACGGACCGCCGCCGGAGGGCATCGCCGATTCGATGTATGTGATGGACACGGAGGGCGCCGGCCGTGCCTTGCCGAAGCTGTTCTACATCGCCCCGGTCGGTTCGGAATGCTGTTCCCCCACGTTCACGCCGGATGGTACGAGTGTTTTCGTGTCCGTTCAGCATCCGGGCGAACTGCGTTTCGCTGACAACGAGGACGCGGAAACGATCACGGAGGCCGGAACCACTTGGCCTGATTTCGCCGCCGGAATGCCGCCGCGCCCGTCGCTGGTGGTGATCACCCGCGACGATAACGGCGTCGTCGGAAGTTGAGAGGCGACCAATCAGCCGGTGAGATCCACCGGCTGGAAGCCTCGACAGCGGTCGAAGTCACACAGAAGCGACCAACGCCCGGCCAGCGGTCTGGCGAGACAGCGGTCCTATTTCTTTGCTTGTGCGTCCATGGTGCATTGGCCAGCGATTCGGGCGATGCGTTCGTCGCCGCCGTCGATCTTGCCCTCGTTCAGTGGCTCGAAGAGGTTTTCTTCCATCAGCTTGTCCAGGGTACAGCCGCAGAAATTGACGCAGAACGTGGCCGTTTCCTGCTTGCTGCAGGCCATCTCGCAGGCGGCGCGGGTTGCCTCGACCGGGTCCGCTTTGGCCGCGGGAAATCCGAGCGAGAAGAGATAGACCAGCGCGAACAGCAGCGGCTGATGCAGCAGATAGATGAGCAGGCTGTGGCGGCCGGCAGTTGTCAGCGTCTTCTTCCAAGCTGCAGTGCCGTCGGTGCGCAGCTTTTCGAACCATCCGAATTTCAGCGCGATGCGCGCCGCCGCGATGCCGCCAAGGATTGGTGCGAGCCATGGCAACAGCGGCACGTAGTCATTCGAACGGGGCAATGTTTCCGACAGGCCGACCCACCAGAGCGCTGGCGTGTCGAAGACCGGTGAGCGCAGATAGAATGGTGCCGCGAAAGCAGCGGCCGCCACCGCCAATGTCAGGAGAACGGGCAGTCTTAGGAAAATCAGGCCGATCAGGCTGGCCGCGGCGATCGAATGCAGGATGCCGAAGAAGATGAAGCTGTCGGGGAAGACGAACCAGGTGACGACGGTGATAGCGACGGCCGCAATTGCTATTTTCGCAAACCGGATGGCGAAGGCGCGGGTGCGGAGGACGGGATAGTGTCCCAGCACCAGGCTGACACCGGCCAGGAACAGAAAACTGCCGGCGATCAGCCGCGCATACATCTTGAAGGCCCCGGTGCCGACTGTACCCGGTTCGAGATAGCCGAAGAATTCGAGATCCCAGGAAAAATGATAGGTCGCCATGGCGATCAGGGCGACGCCGCGCAGGGCATCGATGGCCCAGATACGTCCGCGTTTTTCCGCTGTCCCGTTGCCGCTTGCGGTGACTGCGCTGGTTATCGACATGATTTTATATTCCGATAGTGAGGGCATGGGCAGCGAATCGGCGCTGGGCGCAACGACCTGCTATCTTGGGAATTTCAGAGGTTTGTGTCGTCAAGAAGGGCTTCGCGCGCTTCCGAATAGAATTGCCGCCGCGTCAGGACGAAAATGACGAAGGCCGTCAGCGCGATGAAGACGTAGGGGCTGACGAACCAGCCGAGATAACCGATCGACAGGAAGATGCTGCGCAGGCCGGCGTTGAAATGCTTGGCCGCGAGAATGTTCATCTTGACTGCCCGCATGGCAGCCCGCTCAGCCCCGGCACGATCCTGCAACAGGTCCGACATCATCGGAATGCCGCCGATCAGAATGGAACAGTAGTTGAACAGGCGATAGGACCAGGCAAACTTGAAGAAGGCGTAGGCGAACAGGCAGGCAAGCCCGCCGACCTTCAGTTCGAACGCGCTGCGGCCGCCGTGGAAAACATAAGGCAGGTCGTTCATGATCGTCTGCACCTGGTCGGTCGCCCCCAGCAGGGCAAAGCAGCCGCCGAGAGCAAAGATCGTCGTCGAGGCGAAGAAGGCCGTGCCGGCCTGGAGACCGGCGACGATCTGGGTATCGATCATCTTCAGGTCGCGATTGAGCGAGTTGAGAATCCACCGGCGGCGGTTTTCCATCATTAGCCGCGTCAGGCTGATCCGCTTGAGATGCACCTTGCCGTCCGTGGCCCAGTTGTATCCGGTCCAAAGAAGCGCGAAAATCGCCAATGCAGTATAATCCGTCAGTGTCATGCCTCGTTTTTGGCATGGTTTGACGAAATTGCAAGGCATCGTGAAAGTTGGCGAGGCCCCTTGAAATCAACCGCTTTGCATGACGACTTAAGGCCTGAGGAATCACAGCGCCCGGAATGCGACGGTGGATCGTGTCGCACGCGCAGGAGCGAATGTCGGTTGATCGCCTGATGGCAGCTCCAGGATAGCCTAGTTTCGTAAGAATGATTGTGGTCCGGTGTGTTTCCGGCCATCACCCCAAGGCGGAATTCGAATGTTTCTTTCGGTTTTTGATGTCTTCAAGATCGGTATCGGCCCTTCAAGCTCGCACACGATGGGCCCGATGTCGGCGGCGAACCGCTTTCTCGACCTCATCCTGTCGAGCGACTGGCCGCGGCCGGCCAATGCTGTAGTCGCGTCCATCAAGTCGAGCCTGCATGGCTCGCTCGCCTTTACAGGCATCGGCCACGGCACGGGCAGGGCGGTTATCCTCGGCTTGATGGGCGAGCGCCCGGACCGGATCGATCCCGACCGGATGGACGAGATCATCGAAACGGTTGAGCGTACCGGTCGGATCACGCCGGCCGGACATCCGGCCTATGATTTCCAGCCCAAGACCGACCTTGTCTTCGACAAGAAGGTACCCCTGCCGGGCCACGCCAACGGCATGTCCTTCTCGGCCTTCGACAAGGACGGGCGCCTGTTGTTGAAGCGGGTCTACTACTCCATCGGCGGCGGTTTCGTCGTCACCGATACCGAACTCGAGGCGATGAAGGCGAGCAAGACCAAGCCGGGTGGCGTCAAGGTTCCCTATCCCTTCTCGACTGCCAAGCAGATGCTTGAGATGGCGGCGCGCTCCGGCCTGTCGATCGCTCAAATGAAGCGGGCAAACGAGGAATGTTCGATGTCGCGGGAAGAGCTCGACGAGGGCCTCGACCGCATCTGGGCGGCGATGAAGAGCTGTATCGACCGCGGCCTGACGGGCGCCGGCATCCTGCCCGGCGGACTGAAAGTGCGCCGCCGTGCCGCCATGATCCATGACAAGCTGCAGGACGAATGGCGCTCCAACAAGGTCAATCCGCTGCTCGCCAACGATTGGCTCAGCGTCTATGCGATGGCCGTGAACGAGGAGAATGCAGCCGGCGGCCGGGTCGTCACCTCGCCGACCAACGGTGCCGCAGGCGTCGTGCCTGCCACCATCCGCTACTATCTGCATTTCCATGACGATGCGGATCACCACGGCATTCGCGACTATCTCCTGACGGCCGCGGCGATCGGCGGCATCATCAAGTTCAACGCCTCGATCTCTGGAGCCGAAGTCGGCTGTCAGGGCGAGGTCGGCTCGGCCTCGGCGATGGCGGCAGCCGGTCTTGCGGCTGTCATGGGCGGTACGCCGGAGCAGATCGAGAACGCTGCGGAAATTGCGCTGGAACATCATCTCGGCATGACCTGCGATCCGATCGCCGGGCTCGTGCAGGTTCCCTGCATCGAGCGCAATGCGCTCGGTGCGGTCAAGGCCGTGACCGCCGCATCGCTGGCGATCAAGGGCGACGGCCAGCATTTCGTGCCGCTCGATGCCTGCATCGAGACGATGCGCCAGACGGGCGTCGATATGCACGACAAGTACAAGGAAACCTCGACGGGCGGTCTTGCCGTCAACGTCGTCGAGTGTTGAGGCGGCTTGCACTGTGGAGCGGTGAAGAACAGGCTTGACCGCAATGGCTTTGCGGGTGTTCAACACCGGCCATGGCCTTGCATCTCATCAAGCTCTGCGTCGGCGCGGATTCGATCGAAGACCTTCGCGAATGGGTTTCGCGCCGGGCGCTGACGGCGATTGCCGCCGGCCTCGAGCCGCACTCCTCCCACACGACCCGCATGGTTCCTAAACGCGTCGAGGAACTGCTCGATGGCGGATCGCTCTACTGGGTGATCAAGGGGCAGGTGCAGGCGCGCCAGCGGCTGACGGGCATCGAGACGTTCAAGGATGCCGACGGCATCGGCCGCTGCAACCTCATTCTCGGTCCGGAAGTGATCGAAACGGCCTACCAGCCGCGCCGGGCCTTCCAGGGCTGGCGTTACCTGGAAGACAAGGACGCGCCGCGCGATCTGACGGCCTTGGGCGGGGGAGCGACCGAAATGCCGCTGGAACTGCGGCGTGAACTCGCTGAACTCGGTCTTCTCTAAGAACGTCCCGATGTGACGCTCGTTCATCGACAGTTCAGGTTTGATGGCTGAATCTGGTAGCAACGGAAGGAGAGAGCTATGCGTATCACGCTTATCCTGTTTGCTGTCGCTGCGCTGGCGACAACCACTGCCCAGGCCGGAAGCCAATCGTCGAATACGAGTTCGGACAGCTCGTCCAACAACGGCGTCGTTCGCGAGCGGATTGTCGAAACCTATTGCGAAGACGGCTACTGCGAGCGCTACGTTCAGCGTCGCGTGTTTTGCGACGATTGGCGCAGTGGCTGTGAACGTGAGCGACGCCGGCATCATGACCGCTACGATAGCGACGATGACTGATATCAGTGGCCTGGACAGGCGCGGCCAGATCGCATAGCCGCGCGTTCGGTGACAAGAGTCTAGAGCGGTGCGCAAGCTCCCGTCTCGATACGGCGCGCCTTAGCGTATTTTGATCCTGATCGGATAGCGCCCCGAGGGCGACGTCACATGCACATGGATCTGGGCATCCGGCTGTGTCGATCGCCAGGCCCGCGCGCCATGCGTGAGCAGCAAAGTCACCAGGTCCTTCGTTTTCGACTTCGGGCGGCTGCCGAGTTCGGCGATGCGCATGGCCGCTTCGTGCAAGGGGTGCAGGCCGTAGCGCGGCGACTTCCGCTTCTTGTCCGGCACGGGCGTCATCCCCGGACCATTCTCGTTCATTCCCATAACTGACCTCGTTACGCAAAACCAAATCCGAGGAGGATCACCGGCAAAAACGCGCCGGGGATCGAAACTTCAATCCATGTTTATTGCAGGCTGGCCCAGCAGGCGAAGCCCTTGCGCTTCAGCGCCTTGCAGGCGTTTACCGCCTTGTCCTGATTTGCAAAGCCGCCGAAGCGAGCCCGGTACAGGTGGCCGTCGCCGCTGGCGAAAGCCACGGTAAATGGAGTTGCTTCCCGCAGGGCCTTGCCGCCCTTGTCCTTGGCGTTTTCAAGCAGCGCCGTCGCCTGATCCTTGTCCGGCGTCGCGCCGATCTGGATGACCCATCCGGCAGGTCCGGATTGGGCGGTGGACGGCGTCTCAGTGACAGGCTTGGCAACGGAATTGGTAACCTGGTTGTCGACATCGGCGGCCGGAACCGGCGCAGCCTTGGCGATCTTGCGGCTTTGGGCCTGCAGCGTGTCCGGCACCACGGTGTCGTTCAGCAGAGGATTGGCGCCAACCTTGGCCGGTTCGGCATAGGCAACTTCGATGCTCTTGGTGGTTTCGCCGCTGTAGCGGAAATCCGGAACGGGGCCGTTGTTCGGCAGGTTGAAGCTGCCGCCGGTCGCAGCAGCGACGGCTTCCACCGGCTGTTCGATCACCTTCGCCTGCATGGTCGGTGCGTCTGCGGTTTCGGCGATGAGGTCGCCACCGCCACGACGCGAGGCCACCGGCATATACTTGGCGACGAGGGCGCGCATCTGGGCGTCGCGGCTGCCGCCGGACTTGCCGCCCATGACGACGCCGACAATGCTGCGACCGTCGGCCTGGGCAGATGTCACCAGGTTGAAGCCGGCAGCACGGGTATAACCGGTCTTGATACCGTCAACGCCGCGGACATTGCCGAGCAGCCGATTGTGGTTGCCGATCGTCTGCTTGCCGAAGCGGAAGCTGCGGGTGGAAAAGTAGGAATAGTACTGCGGAAAATGCTGGCGAAGCGCCATGCCGAGCCGCGCCTGGTCGCGCGCCGTCGTCATCTGCGCGTTATTCGGCAGGCCGTGGGCGTTGCGATAGGTCGTGCGGGTCATACCAAGCGCGCGGGCCTTGTTGGTCATGATCCGGCCAAAACGTTCTTCCGAACCGCCAAGCAGTTCGGCAAGCGCGGTCGCCGAGTCATTGGCGGAGCGGGTCACAAGGGCGAGGATCGCCTGCTCCACGGTGATCGAGTTACCGGAACGCACGCCGAGCTTCGAGGGAGGCTCGGCCGAGGCACGCTTGGAAAAGGCGACGGGGGTATTCTTGCTGATCTTGCCGGCTTCCAGAGCCTCGAAGGTCAGGTAGAGCGTCATCATCTTGGTCAGCGAGGCCGGGTAGCGAAGGCTGTCGGCATTTTCGCTGTACAGCACCTTGCCGGTCTTCGCATCGACGACGATGCCGGCGTACTCGGCTGCGGCAGCGACAGACACCGTCGCCAGCGAGGCGGCCAGCGAGACCACCAGCACCCGGCAAGCCTTCTGAAAGAATGGGACAAGGGTGCGTTGAACGGAGCCGTTGAATATGGATTTGGACACTACACTACTCTTCATTCTTTTTCACAGATGTCGTCCGGGCGCAGCCTCCAGAAACGACCGTTCTGAAAACTCTATCGGGATAGCGTTACCAATCGGTTTATGATGAATGATTGGTTTCTGTAATTTGCGATTTGGGCGTGCATTTCGATACAGATTCGGCTCGGATACGCCCCCCGTCGGAAACGAATGGGTGAAGGATTGGCGAAGAAGGGTGATGTCATGGCACCAGTCGGCTGTTCACATAGTTGAAGACAGCGCTGTCGATGGCTTGCCATTGTGGCAGCAATTGGCTGGAAAAGCGGTAAAGCACAACAAGATCGCGGCCCGCATGCAGATCGCGCTGGCAATCGGCGCTGGTCGAGGCTGCCGGCGTCAAAGGCAGAATGCAGCGCACGGCATAAGGCGTGCCGCTGCCGCGGTTGGCCGTGAAGAAGACTTCCTGCCCGTAGCCTGAATTCTCCTTCATGCCATGGCGCACCAACCCGGCCGGTCCGGGCAGGGGCGCGCCCTGAAAAAGATGCTGGTAGATGGGCTCCACCCGTCCCGACATGTCGCGCGACATCGTGCTTTGGGAGATTTCAAGAAAAATCAGCGATTCCGGCCGGTTGACGTCGTTGAAGAAGGCGCGTGTCTCGTCGGTATAGCCCTGCATGCCGGGCCAGGTGAGATAAAGGTCGGCACGCTCGGCAGTACCGGTCATGCGTTGCTGTTCGAAGCGGATCACATTGGACGGCAAGCGCAGGTGATCCTGCCCGATGAAGATATCGTTGGCCTCGACGCTCGTCGTATGCCCGGCCAATGCAAGGTTTTCGCCGTACCAGCGCCCGGCAAGGCTGATGCCTGCGGTCAATGCGGCAAGGCCGACCACAACAGCCGTCAATCCATAGACGAATCGTGGGGAAATCAGCGGGCCGTGATCTTCCTGTGCTGCGGGGGAGGCTGTCATCGGTTGCTCTCGTTAACAGGCAGTGTCGAATTTGGCGCTATGTGTCCCGATATGAAACAGCCTGGGCGGCACGCAACTTGCTGGTCAACGGATATGACCGCAAAGCTGCTTCAACAGGGTTAATTTTTGATGAATTTTGGCACGTTCGCCTTGCTTGTGGCTGTCGGCTTCGGCCTCTCGTTCGTCGTCCTCGATATCAGCCGAATCGCAGGCCGCCGCAGGTGGCCATCGTCGCATACTGTTGCGCGCGCCAATTTCGAGCCTTTTGCCGTCTTCCTGGCGCTGTTTGCGGGGCCGGCTCTGTTCGTGCGGGCGTTTTGGCGGATGCGCAAGTCAAGCGACTTGTCGCCTGTGGATGGCGCTCTGGCTGCGGTCGTCGCCGCAGGGTGGGCGTGTTGCTACGGTCTGGTGGCAACGCGATGCGCCGGGCTGCTTGGATTTTCCATGCTGTGAGTGGCGCAGGCTTGCCTTTGCAAGGAAAAGGCCGGTTCCGGGGACAGCGGAACCGGCCATCAGGGCCTTGGTCTGGGACGGGGTTGGGGACTGACCGAAGCCCTTTTTCAGGTACGACCGGCCTCCTGAGCCGGATCGCAAATGCCTGGGGCTGTGTTACTGGGTCACGCTGCCGACGGCCACGGTGCGACCATCCTGCAGTTTCACCCAGCGGCCGGAATGCTGTTCCGATTGCCGCTTGAGAAAGGTGTATTCGGTATCCGACCACAGCAGCACCTTGCTGCGCATGTTATCGAGAACGAAGTCACCGCGGTCGGTGCGCACCGTCAGCACGGCATGGCCTTCGCCATTGGGCTGCAGCACGACGGTGATAAGCAGGTCGGAGGGAGAAAAGCCTGCCTGCATCAGACGCTTGCGCTTCAAGAGCACATAATCTTCGCAATCGCCGACCTTGTCGGGATAGGCCCAGTGTTCCTCGACACCATAGATTTCCTTGTCGGTCAGCGGAGCGACCACTTCGTTGACGTCGTAGTTGACCTCGAGAATCTTTTTCCAGCTCTCGCGGGTGAGGACGGCCGGCGCGGATTTTCCGGGGTTCGCCCGGCATTCCTGCGGCATGCTGCGGCAGAATTCGTAGTGTCCGACCGGAGGATTGGTCGAGCCATCGGTGGTCATGTTGGCGGGAAAGGCGAATGCGGCATGTGCTGCTGTGGCGGAGAATGCTGCGCCGATGAGGGCGGCCTTCAGGAATGTTTTCGATGTCATGCGTGTCTCCCCGTTGTGGTTTGACAATGGCATCGAGGTTTTTATTGCTCGCGAAAATCGGAAGTAAAATAAAGTACAAAACCAACTGAAATAAGTATTAAAGTTGAGCTTTATTTGAATAAATTTCCAGTTTTATTTGAGTAAAATCTATGTAAAATTTGAAGCATTTCCCACGCGCCTGAGTGCAATTAGTTCATTGGAAACTAATTAATACACTGAAAATATGATGTTTTTTGAAAATGTCGGCGGCGGGGCGTCCGAGCGGGCACCGGGAGGACTGAACGGTCAGGCGTTGCAAGATGGTGTACTGGTTTGGAAGATAGACTTTGTTTACCAGAATAGCCGCCGGTTTCGGCGCGAAATCACTAAAAAACTGGAAGAAATTATTTCTTATTTTGGCGCGAAAAAATGCGGACGAATTGCGAAGTTGGAAAAAGTGGGACGCTTGGCTGTCTCGATGTGTGTCAAATTGGAGCGTTGCACGCGCTTTGCCTCAGCAAGAAGGCTGGCCGCGGGCGCTTGCAGATGGCGGCGAGGGCGTGGGGAAAGACGGCGCGTTCGGGCGTATTGCCTTGAAGGCTGGCGCGCCGGGCGAGCTCCAGCGGTCAATTGATGGCGCCTAGAGAAACTCTCTCAGCGCTTCGCGTGATTGGATGCCGAGGAACTCGATCGCCATGCCTTCCTGGAAATGGCGGACGACGCGGCCCTTCATGCTGCCGAGCAGGACCGAGGTTCCGAGCGGCAGCCGGGTTTCGATGTCGATCGCGGCGCCGGAAAGCGACAGGTCGATGATACGGCAGACATATTTGCTGCCGTCATCGAGAGTAACTTCGGTGCGGGTCTTGCGCGGCGCAAGCCGGTCGTGCCGCCGGTCTTCCGGCAGGCCGAGTTCATGCTTGTTGGCGATCCAGGTCAGTTGGGCCGCCAGCTTTTCGCGCTTGCGGTCGGTCGCATTGATCTGGATGACGAAGGCGTTCTCGGCAAGGCGGGAAACGGTGCCTTCCAGGCGGCCGACATGGTCGACATAGGCAATGATGCGCTCGCCCGCGCGCGGTCGTGCATCACAGGTAAAGAGGACGTCGCCCGGCGACATGTCGATCGCGGTGCATTCGAATTCATCGTGGTTTGCAAGCATCAAGCGGCCAGTCAGGTTCACGGAGACGCGTTGAAATGCGCCTTCGTCGTGCTGTTTGGGGCCCGCAGGCTGCGCTTGCTGAAACGAATACATGACCACACTTGTGCGATGTCCATCCAACCGCAGTTTTACCCCCATCCGGTTAACAGAAGGTTTGTCGCCTTTGGAGATTGATCTGAGCACTTCAGTCACGGCGTCCGCCTTCGAGCACCCGCAAATGAAGAACGCGTCGGATCGCCCCTGCAATACCCGCATCCGGCGCAGGGTGTGGTTTGACGGGCAGGGGGATCTCGGGACGGTTCTGCTGGAACACGTTCGTCTTTGCGCTATCGAGAACGCGAGTTCCGGTGATATCCATGAAATTGACGGGCGTCGCTTCAAGCCAATGCGGCCGCGACAGGGGCGTCAGCGCGCCGATGATACGGTCGACCCCGCCATCGGGCGATCTGAGTGGAAGGAGGATGATCTCCATCGGAAGTCGGTCGGCAGCACCGGTAAGCGCCATGGCGGAGAGAACGACCGGTTTCTTCTGCGCCATGACATCGGTAGCGATCCGTTCGAGCTCGCCGACTTGCTCGCCGAGCCACAGCGCATCGAACCGCGTGCCGCGCAGTTCGCGCGCAAAGAGCGCGCAGATGCGCGTGCCGGCGAGGCGAAAGCGGATATCGCCACGCGGTGTCCTCTCCAGAATGAAAAGATCCGCCAGGATGTGCCGGATATGGGCAGGTTCGATCTGGCTGCGACCAGGCACGTCGCGATGGCCTCGCAACTGGTCCCAGTAGGCATAGATCTCGATGGCGGTTTTGCTGCGCATGCTCTCATTCCATGAAACATTATGTGCCGGTTTGACACATCCTTTGGCGGAAATGGTCCCGTCAGAAACTAAGGAGCGAATTCCGTGCCAGACGGATATTAAGGTTAATTTTTGGTTTAGATTGAAAGCCGGCGGCGCAAATGGCATTCAAGTCATCACTTCACGAAGGGTTGCCTTCGGCACACAGACTTGAGCTCGGGGTTTGGGGGCTCACCGGCCGTTCAGTTTTTGACTGGACGGCCTTTTTTTTGTCGGCAATATCGGATGTCTTCATAAAATGTGAAAAGGGCGAAACCTGTGCGAACAAGTGCCGCGCAGTCGGCTGCTTTTGGCGCGCGCGTGAATCGTATAGAGCGAGGAACGCGGACGACGGAGCCGCAGAAGGAATCGTGAGCAGCATGACAGACCAAACGGACGGTGCGGTACCGCCGCAGGATGCCGAAACCGAAAAGCCGGTGCGGGCGCATGAGCCGGCGTTCAACCTGCCTGCAGGCCTCGTCGGCATTCTGGCGGTGCTGGTCGCCATCCATGCCGTCCGAACCTATCTGCTGCCGCAGGCTGTCGATGAGGAACTGATCTTCAACTTCGCGTTTTTGCCGGCACGCTATGATCATCCGCTAACTGACCAGAGCCTTGCCTGGCTCTGGAGTCCCGTGACCTATTCGTTCCTGCACGGCTCCTGGGAGCATCTGATTTTCAACGGGTTTTGGATGGTGGCTTTCGGTGCCCCCGTCATTCGCCGGGTTGGCATGGCACGCCTTGCAGTTTTCTGGTGCCTGTCGGCCATCGCCGCCGTTGCGCTGCATATTGCGTTTCACTGGGGTGACATGGCCGTTGTCGTCGGCGCCTCCGGCGTTGTTGCCGGCCTGATGGGAGCGGCCGCGCGATTCGTCTTTTCGCCCAGCGGCCGCATCAGCCGCCAGTTTGCCCATATGAACCGTCGCCTGCCGATCGGCGAAGCGCTGTCGAATCGGTCCGTCGTAGTCTTTGCCGGCATCTGGTTCCTGACCAATTTCCTCATCGGTCTCGGCGTCTTTGCCTTCGGCGGTGCGGCCAGTATCGCCTGGGAGGCGCATATCGGTGGTTTTCTGTTCGGCTTCTTCCTGTTTGGGTTTTTCGACCCGCGGAATTGACCTGCAACGATCGGGTCTCTCAAGGAGGGTGCTTGATTTTCGCTACGCCGTAGCGCACCATTCCTTTCCGAAGGCAGCAGATCGCAAGGAGTTCGCTCAGCTGCCAATGGGCAAAAAACGCGACAGGAATGACATCTGTCTTGCGGATTGGTCCACAACCGGGGAGGCGCGGAAAGCGCTTGTTCGGTTCGCCAATATCCCGGTCAGACGCAGGTCGCTGAAACGGGAGGTCGTGAATGTCAGTAACAGCAATCCTGAATGAAAAAGGTCGTCAGGTGGTGACGGTCGAGCAGCAGTCGTTGGTGCGCGAAGCCGTCAGGCTGCTCCACGAGAACCGTATCGGTGCCGTCGTCATCGTCAAGCCTGGCGACAAGATCGCCGGTATTCTGACAGAGCGCGACGTGGTGGCCGCAATGGCCAAATACGGTGCGGCCTGTCTGGACAAGCCGGTTTCCGCCGTGATGTGGTCAAAGGTCTACAGCTGCACCGAGGACATGAGCATCAATGGCATTATGGAAATCATGAACAATATGCGCGCGCGCCATCTGCCGGTGGAAAAGAAGGGGCGGCTCGTCGGTATCGTCTCGATCGGCGACGCAGTGAGACATCACATTCGGGCGATTGAGAACGAGGCCGAGCACATCAAGGCCTATATTGCGGGATAGGACGGGAAGGTTGTCCACCTGTAGAGGCCGACCGCGTTACGCGCGGCGAAGCGTTGGACCCTCCAGGCTTCGCCCGCGACATGCGCCCGCTGTTACCAGCGGACCATCACGTCTTGCAGGCGCTTCAGTTCGTTGAGCCTGGACTTGGTTTCATGATAGCCGCGGTCGATCGCTTCGCCGGCGCGGTGAAATTCCGACAATCCGATATCGTTGAGCTTGGGGTGTAGCGCCAGATCCGGCGGATCACCGGCAAGGCGGGCGCGGGAAATACGATCCTGAATGATGTTGAAGGCCTGGACCATGACGCTGGTCATGCCCAGCCGCCCTGTCTGGCCTTCCGGGTGCTTCGGCATCTGCGGCTGTTCGGCAGCGTGGCTTCCCGCGTTGTGCTTGATGACGGCGGAGCGACCGTAGAGATCGTAGTTGAGATTGACGGCGACGACGAGTTGCTGCTCGTGGGCGCGGCAGACCGACACCGGAACCGGATTGACGAGCGCACCATCCATCAACGTGCGGTTGTTGCATTTGACCGGCTCGAAGATGCCCGGCAGCGCATAGGAGGCGCGGATCGCGGTGATCAGCGAGCCCTGGCCGATCCAGACTTCGTGGCCGGAGTTGACCTCGGTCGCGACGGCAACGAACGGCCGGTCGAGATTTTCAATCGACATGTCCTGCAGATGTTCCTGCATGCGCTTGGTCAGGCGCAAGCCTCCGAACAGGCCGCCACCGCCGATGGCGAAATCGAGCAGGCCGGCAATGCGCCGCATGGTGAGCGAGCGAGCGAAAACCTCAAGCTCATCGAGCTTTCCGGCGAGGTAACAACCGCCGACCAGTGCGCCGATGGACGTGCCGGCGATCATGCCGACCTCGATGCCTTCCTCGTCCAGCGCCTTCAGAACACCGATATGGGCCCAGCCGCGCGCGGCACCGCCACCAAGAGCCAGCGCAATCTTCGACTTCGCCGGCTTGATCTCTTCCGGAGGAGGGGATGTCAGAGCGTGGGAGGGGCCGCCGGGCGCCGATGCGTCTGCCGTGATCCCGCTGCGATTAAATGTCCAGTTCAACATCCGGCACCTCCATGCCGCAGAGCACTCTGTTTACAAGCCGTCACATCTCGCATTACTGCCTTGCAAGCGCATCCGGTAAGACAGACACAGTCTACGTCGGGCCATTCCGCGGCGTTGTTTCCGCCGGAACTTGCCATTGTCGAGATTACGCTCCCACTCTGGTTGCGAAATCGTGAATCCGCGAAAAAGCTGCGCCAAAAAGCGTCAGATGCTTAATTTTTGCCGTAGACATCGTCCGGATGGAAATGAATTTCGGTATCAACAATGTTAAGTGTCGTGACGCCGTCCTCGACGTCGATAACGCGATAGAAACATGAGCGACGGCCGGTATGGCATGTTGCATCGTGACCGGCGACGCGTACTTTCAGCCACAGCGCATCCTGATCGCAATCGGTGCGCAATTCCACAACAGTCTGCAGATTACCGGAGGTTTCGCCCTTCTTCCAGAGGCTTTTGCGTGACCGGCTGTAATAGTGGGCAATTCCTGTTTCGATGGTAAACGCCAGCGCCTCGGCATTCATATGGGCAACCATCAAAAGAACGCCGTCATCGGCGTCGGTGACGACGGCGGTGATCAGTCCGTTGCTGTCGAAACGGGGCGTGAAAGCGGAACCGGTTTCCAGTTCCGCTTTGTCGGCGGGCGGTTGGTCGAATTGGATCGTCATCGGAGAGGCTCCGTTTGTCGGAGCTTACTTGAAGCCCCGGAGCATGGTCATGAAGCGGGCCTGTTCGGCGGGCTCGGTCTTGAAGGCACCGGTAAAGGTGGTGGTCAGCGTTGTCGAGCCCTGCTTCTGGACGCCGCGCATCGCCATGCACATATGTTCCGCCTCGATCATGACAGCGACACCACGCGGCTGCAGCGTATCGTCGATCGCCTTGGCGATCTGGGCGGTCATGGTTTCCTGCGTCTGCAGGCGGCGACCGTAGATATCGACGACACGGGCGATCTTCGACAGGCCGAGCACCTTTCCGGCGGGCAGATAGGCGATATGCGCGTGGCCGATGATCGGAACCATGTGGTGTTCGCAGTGCGAGAAGAAGGGTATGTCCTTGACCAGCACGATGTCGTCATAGCCGCCAACCTCCTCGAAGGTGCGGCCAAGCACGTCCTCGGCGGCAAGGTCGTAGCCGGAAAACAGTTCCTTGTAGGCCTTGGCGACGCGTGCCGGCGTATCGAGCAGGCCCTCGCGTTCCGGGTCGTCACCGGCCCAGCGCAGGAGGACGCGAACGGCGTCCTCAGCCTCCTTCTGGCTCGGCCGGCCGTCGGTGGCGGGCAGGGCAGGAAAATTCTTGACTATGGCGTCCATAATGGCCCCTTGATGTAACACGGGTTACTTGACGTTTATCTTTTCGGACAACTCGCCACTGGCCATTTACCTGACGCTTGCAGGCCTGGTTTCCGTCGGCGGGCTCCGGGGCTTTCAGATTTGCAGAGGTTAAGGGCTCTGGATCATCCGGCACGGTTTCCCAAACAACAGGCGACTGTTCGCTCTTGCGAACCTGTCGCCTCCACACGACATACCATATAATATGCCGGGATGCATGTGAAAGGGGCGCAGGTGGAGACACTGTGTTTTTTTCTCAGATACGATAGAAAATCATGCGCCGATTGCCTGAAAACGCGCAAAAACAACCGGATCGCGTCGAAATGATGGATGAAATCTACAACAGCAGGATTCTCGAGTTCGCTGGGAATATACCGAGAAGCGGTAGGCTGGAGGACGCGGACGCGGAAGCTGGCGCCCATTCCAAGCTCTGCGGATCGAAGGTCCGCGTCTATCTGAAGATGGATGGAGACACGGTCACCGACTTTGCCCATGAAGTGAAAGCCTGCGCGCTTGGGCAGGCATCCTCGTCCGTCATGGCTCGTCACGTGATCGGCGCCACAGCCGCCGAAGTCCGCCGGGCGCGCGAAGACATGCTTGCCATGCTCAAGGCCGACGGCGAGGGGCCATCCGGCCGTTTCGAGGACATGCGGTTCCTGAAACCCGTGAAAGACTACAAGGCGCGCCATGCCTCGACCATGCTGACCTTCGATGCGGTGGTCGATGCGATCGGCCAGATCGAGGCGTCCCGTCTCGTCAAGGCGGCTGTCTGAGATGTGCGGCGAGCCGGGATGCCAGGGCCATGAGGCCACCAGCGCCAGACGGCCCTATTCAGGCCGGAATTATGCCGGCCCGTTTCGCAAGACGCCGGGACGGCTTTTCGGTATGGCTTTCATCCGGCTTTATCAACTGACGCTCTCCGGCTTCATTGGCAATTCTTGCCGGCATATTCCTACATGTTCGGAATATGGTTATGAGGCCATCGCCCGCCATGGTTTCTGGCCGGGCGGCTTGATGACGCTGTTTCGGGTGATGCGCTGCGGCCCTGGCGGGACCGGAGGCCTGGATCCGGTGCCGGAAAAACTTCCGCCGTCGAAGCACTGGTACACGCCATGGCGTTACTGGCGGCCTGCGGCTGCCTCGCAATGACGGTCTATATAGCTCTTCTCCACAGCATTATCCTCGGCGCCGGACGCCGTGTGGTGATGGCGGACTTGCGTGCGACAGCGGACCGCATCGGCTTCCGATCACCGCGAACCTTGGTTGCGACCGGAAATCTGGTCTTCGAATCCGATCACGGCAGTGCTGCGGAGGTAGAAAATGCGCTCGAACAGGCCTTTGCCGAAGACTTCGGTAAGCCTGTCGATATTATCGCACGGACTACGGAGGATTGGCTTGCACTCGATGCTGGGAATCCGTTTCGCGCTGCAAGCGATGCGGAGGCCCAAAACATCGTTGTCCGGGTGATGCGCGCACCGCTGGCTGACGACATTCCATCAACGCTCCAGCGCCGTAGCAGTGGCGGCGAGCAGATCCGGCTCGTCAACGGCGACCTCTGGATCCATTTTCCAGGCAAGCCGAGCGAGTCAAAATTGCTGTCGGCGTTGACCACCAAACGCCTTGGCCCGGGCACATTCCGCAACTGGAATACGGTGCGTGGCCTGACGGATATGATCAAAGCCTGATCGAGCCCGTTCTTTACTCCGTTGCAAAAACGCTTTATCACCCGCGCGTCAATTTGCCGGGCTTCCGGCCATCAACACCACCCGCATTCGTTGGCGGGACTGGACAAGGAAGAAAACATGTCTGACGCTGTTTCCCTTACATTTCCCGATGGTTCCGTCCGCGGTTATGCCGCTGGCACGACGGGCCGTGACGTTGCCGAATCGATCTCCAAGTCGCTTGCAAAGAAGGCCATCGCGATCGCGCTGGATGGCGAGCTGCGCGACCTGTCCGACCCGGTCGTCACCGGCAAGCTCGAGATCGTCACTCGCGAAGATGCCCGCGCATTGGAACTCATCCGCCACGACACGGCCCACGTGATGGCCGAAGCCGTGCAGGAATTGTGGCCGGGAACGCAGGTCACCATCGGTCCGGTGATCGAAAACGGGTTCTATTACGATTTTGCCAAGAATGAGCCCTTCACGCCCGACGATCTGCCGAAGATCGAAAAGCGGATGAAGGAGATCATCCAACGCAACAAGCCTTTCACCAAGGAGGTCTGGTCGCGCGACAAGGCGCGTCAGGTCTTTGCCGACAAGGGTGAGGCCTACAAAGTCGAGCTGGTCGATGCCATTCCCGAGAACCAGGACCTGAAAATCTACTATCAGGGCGACTGGTTCGATCTCTGCCGTGGGCCGCACATGGCCTCCACCGGCCAGATCGGCAATGCCTTCAAGCTGATGCGGGTGGCCGGCGCCTATTGGCGCGGCGACAGCAACAATCCGATGCTGACGCGCATCTACGGCACGGCTTGGCGCACGCAGGAGGAACTGGATCAGTACCTGCATATCCTGGCCGAAGTCGAAAAGCGCGACCACCGCCGCCTCGGCCGCGAGATGGACCTGTTCCATTTCCAGGAAGAGGGTCCGGGCGTCGTCTTCTGGCATGGCAAGGGCTGGCGCATCTTCCAGACGCTGGTCGCCTACATGCGCCGGCGTCTCGCCGGGACCTACCAGGAAGTCAACGCGCCGCAGGTGCTGGACAAGTCGCTGTGGGAAACCTCCGGCCACTGGGGCTGGTACCGCGACAACATGTTCAAGGTCACAGTCGCCGGCGATGAAACGGAGGACGAACGCGTCTTTGCGCTGAAACCGATGAACTGCCCTGGCCACATCCAGATTTTCAAGCATGGCTTGAAATCCTACCGCGAATTGCCGATCCGCTTGGCTGAGTTCGGCAATGTTCATCGCTACGAGCCTTCGGGGGCGCTTCATGGCCTGATGCGCGTGCGCGGCTTCACGCAGGACGACGCACATGTGTTCTGTACCGACGAACAGATGGCGGCCGAATGCCTGCGCATCAACGACCTCATTTTGTCGGTCTATCAGGACTTCGGCTTCCAGGAAGTTGTCGTCAAGCTCTCGACCCGTCCGGAAAAACGCGTCGGTGACGATGCGCTCTGGGATCGCGCCGAAAGCGTCATGATGGACGTGCTGAAGACGATCGAGGCGCAGTCGGAAGGCCGCATCAAGACCGGCATCCTGCCGGGTGAGGGCGCTTTCTACGGTCCGAAGTTTGAATATACCCTGAAGGACGCCATCGGCCGCGAATGGCAGTGCGGCACGACGCAGGTCGACTTCAACCTGCCGGAGCGTTTTGGCGCCTTCTACATCGACAGCAATTCGGAAAAGACGCAGCCGGTGATGATCCACCGCGCCATCTGCGGCTCGATGGAGCGCTTCCTCGGCATTCTGATCGAGAACTTCGCCGGCCATATGCCGCTGTGGATCTCGCCGCTGCAGGTGGTTGTCGCCACCATCACCTCCGAGGCCGACGACTACGGCCGGGAAGTTGCTGAACTTCTGCGCGATGCCGGGCTGCAGGTCGAGACCGATTTCCGCAACGAGAAGATCAACTACAAGGTCCGTGAGCATTCGGTGACCAAGGTGCCGGTGATCATCGTCTGCGGCATGCGCGAAGCGGAAGAGCGCACCGTCAATATCCGCAGGCTGGGTTCGCAGGCGCAGACGCCGATGACATTGGACGAGGCGATCACCTCCCTTGTGTCGGAGGCAACGCCGCCGGACGTCAAGCGCAAGGCGGAGCAGCGGAAAAAGGCTGCGGCCTGACCCACTGCGAGGGCGTGAATTGAGCATGGGTGCGCGGGGAAGCGCGCCTATCGTCTTTGTGTCAGAAAACTGTAACATTCGGAGACTATCCGATTGGGGCTCAGCAGCGGGAGGACAATATCCGCCGCCAGAACCACCAATCCGGATAAAATTACGCCTCAATGCTGCGTCCTTCCGGGCGCGCCTTTCATGGAACGAGGAACAACGTGCAGTTCAAAGAGCTGTCCTACGCCAACGAGAACGATCGCCGGCTGAAGCGTTGGTTCATCCGCTCCATGGAGGGGCTGGCGGGACGCAACCGCTACGCCCGGCTCTACAACAGGTGGCGCAACGAAATCGTCGGCAAGAGCGACCGGATTTTCGGCGAAATGCTTGAGCTGATCAATGTGCGGATGCGCGTTCAGGGCGAATGGCCGCCCCGCCATCTGCCGGATACGCCGGTTGTCATTGTCGCCAACCACCCCTTCGGCATCGGTGACGGTATCGCGGTGCTATCGCTTGCCGAACAGCTGGGCCGCCCGTTCCGGGTCCTGATCAACAACGAACTGTTGAAGGTGCCGGAGATGGCACCTTATTCGTTGCCGATCTCGTTTGAGGAAACCAAGGAGGCCTTGGCGCTCAACATGCAGACGCGCCACGAGGCCGTGCGCCTCTTGAAGGAAGGCGTGACGCTGATCGTCTTTCCGGCCGGCGGCGTCGCCACGGCTAGGAAAGGGTTCGGGCGTGCCGAAGATCTGCCGTGGAAGATGTTTCCGGCAAAGCTGATCCAGGCCGCCAAAGCGAGCGTCATCCCGATCTATTTCGAGGGCCAGAACGGCAGGCTGTTTCATCTCGCCAGCAAGGTCTCGATGACCCTGCGTATTTCGCTGCTGATTCGGGAGTTCCGCCGGTTGTCCGGCACGACGATTTCGTCTCGCATCGGCAAGCTGATCTCCTGGGATGAGCTCAGCCTTATCGCGGATCGCAAGGATATCCTGACGCGGATCTACGATGCTGTTTTCTCGATGGCGCCGCCGCGCCGGCGTTTCCTTCGCAAGGCTGTTTCGTAAAGACCGTTTCGCAGGATGCCGGTTCAGTCCTGTGCGTCGGAGGCTCCGCTTGCTGAATCGGGTGACTGTGCCCCCTTGTCGTTCAACAGCACTTCGACATCGGTGTTGACGCCGGCCTTTACCGTGAAATCACGCTGGAAAATCTTCTCGTTGTTGCGGGCAATCGCGGTGTAGCCGCCTTCGGCGAGCACCAGCGTCGGGAAGGCGCCGACGCTTTCGCTGACCACGTCGCCGGACGAGGTCAGGATCGACCAGGCCGTATCGGCGATCGCTTCGCCGCCGGGCTCCGATACCAGCTTCAGCGTCAGTTTCGCAGCCCGGTGCTGGATCGTTGCCTCGGTCAGCTTGCCGGCCTCCACCTGGATGTCGGCGCGAATCACCGCATTCACCGAGCCGTAGTTTGAGACGACGTGATAGGTGCCCGTGTTCAACCGGATTACCGTGTTCGGCTTGACGTCGGCAACGACCAGCGCGCGCTCGCCGTCCTCCTTCTCATCTGCTGAGAAAATGGAAAAACTCAACTCGCCAGGCGGGATACGCACATCGCTGCCGGAGACGGCGTTCAGCATGACGCCGCCGGCGTCGAGGACGAGGACCTGCTTGTCGACCGGGCCGGCTTCGGCGATCCTGATCTTGCGTGTCGCACCGGCGCGTCCGAAGGCGACGTTGACGAAATATTCGCCGGGAACGAGCTGGAATGCCGTCGATCCGCCTTCCGATGTCGCCAGAAGCGGCAGCTTGCCGTCGGAGCCGGGAATAGGGCTGAAGACACGCCAGGTTAGTCCCTGTTCGACTGGTTTGCCTTTTTCCGTCAGCAGGGCCTCGAGCTGGATATCCTTTGCCGTGACCCCTTGCGTCACCGCCTCCGGAACCAGCGGATTGAAGCTGTTGAGCTTCGGCATCTTCTGCGGAGAGGCTACCGCCGGAAAACTCTTGAAGGGATCCACCAGGTCCTGGGCATGGCCGCCGGCAGGGACGAAAACAAGCGCTGCGAGAACTCCGAGAAACTGACCGGCTGTGATGCGCATGAGGGAGTTGACTTCCTGAGTGTGTGGCTCCACTTGAAGCGCCGGTATGGCAATTTCGTGGCTGCCACCGGTGACGGCGAAGTGCGATGCCTGTGTGCGGTGGCAAACTAGTAGAAATGGACAGCGATGAAAACTGAAATCAGCCTGCGTGACTATCTGGCAACCCGCCGGTCCATTCCGGCCTTTCAGATGGGCGGCCCGGGACCGGGAACGGCGGAAATCGAGGAGATGCTGAAGCTCGCATCCCGCGTGCCGGACCATGGCAAGCTGGCGCCCTGGCGCTTCATCGTCTATCGCGGCGAAGAACGGGCACGGCTGAGCGCCGAGCTTGCGAAGATGGCACTGGCCGCCAGGCCCGATCTGTCGGAAGAGATGATCAAGGTCGAAAACACCCGGCTCACCCGCGCTCCCGTCGTCGTTGCGGTCGTCAGCAGGGCTGCCCCGCATTTCAAGGTCCCTGAATGGGAACAATTGATGTCTGCCGGTGCCGTCTGCCTCAATCTGCTGATGGCCGCCAATGCGCATGGCTATGCCTCCAACTGGCTGACCGAGTGGTATGCTTTCGACGAGAAGGCTTATCCGTTGCTCGGCGTCCAGCCCGGCGAAAGGATTGCCGGCTTCATTCATATCGGCACGCCGCAGGTGCCGCCGACGGAACGTCCACGTCCTGAACTGGCCGACATCGTCACCTGGGTCGGTGAGGACGCCTGATGTTTTATGAGACGGGGCAAAACGCCCACGGCCTTGCCCACGATCCGTTCAAGGCGATCGTTTCGCCGCGGCCGATCGGCTGGATCGGTTCGCGGGCTGCCGACGGCAGCCTCAATCTGGCGCCCTATTCCTTTTTCAACGCGATCAGCGACACGCCGAAGCTGGTGATGTTTTCCTCGTCCGGCCGCAAGGATTCGGTTCGCAACATCGAGGAAACCGGCGAATTCACCGCCAATTTCGTCAGTCATGATCTCAAGGACGCGATGAACATGACGTCCGCGCCTGTGCCCCATGGAGAGAACGAATTCGCCCTTGCCGGATTGACGCCGGCCGAAGGCAGGCTCGTGCGGGCACCCTTCGTCGCCGAGGCCTATGCGGCGCTCGAATGCAAGGTGACGGAGATGTTTCGGCCGAAAGCCCTGGATGGCTCGGTCTCGGACAGCCATGTGGTGATCGGACAGGTCGTCGGTATCCACATCCGCGAGGAGGCGATCCGCGAGGGGCGCTTCGATATGGCCAAGGTCAGGCCGATCGGCCGCATGGGCTACATGGATTATTGCGATGCCGGCGATGTCTTCGAGATGTTCCGGCCCAAACGCTAAAGTCAGCCTCAGTTTTCCGCGAGCGCCGCCAACTGGACGGCGCTGCGCGCGATCACGCCGGAAAAACCGTCGGCAAGGCTGGTTTCCCGCGCCGCCCACAACGCCTCGCCGGACAGCGTGTCATCGGCGATCAGTTCGTGGCAGGGAAGGCTAGCCTGACGTCCCTTGAGGATGATGGCAGCGCGGGCGAAGAGCATCGGTGCGCCAGGCCGGCCCGCGGAGACATTGACCGCCTGGCTCGCCGTCTCGTTGGCAAGCGCCGCGCCGTCGAAAATCAACCCCGCCAGACGTGCCGAGATGCTTTGAAGGGAATGGGGCGATAGAAAAAACGCGGGGCTTTCTCCTGCCTCGGCCAGAATGGCGGTCGATCGGGCCGCGAGCCCGTTTTCCGCTTCCGCGACACCCAGCATCACATCGAGTTTCTGGATGTCGGCCGTGCCGCGGCAGCCTGAAAGCACAAAACCGTCCGGTCGGAAGGCTATGAGCCGGCCAAGCGCATCCTGCCCGCCATCGTCGTCCGGCATGCGGATGCGCAACAGGGTCGAGCGCCCGGCGCCTTGTGATGTTCGGCTATCGAGCAGATTTTTCACCGCATCGCCCGCCGTCCCCCACTCTTCGCGTATGTCGACGATCACGGTCAGCGGCCGACCGGTCGGGGCATCTGCCAACGCCAGCGCTTCCGGTGTCGCGCAGATCAGCAAAGGCGTGCTTTCGAAGCGGTTAACGGACATGGTGAACCAATCTTAAACCTTTGATCGCTAACGTACCAACACCATGATGTGGCTGGTTGGTGTGTAGTGAGGCGTCGGTGATCATTCAAGCATTTCTTCGTTGGGTCGAAACCGCAAAAACGAGTGATCGGGTTCGGGCGGCGAAGGCGTTGGGCCGCGCTTATGTGACGGCAGAGATGAATACGCTCGACCACCATGCCGCGGAAATGGCGATGACCTTTCTTCTGGACGATCCGTCGCCGAAGGTGCGGCTGGCGCTTGCTGAGGCTATCGCCGATTGTTCGCGCATTCCGCGCTCGATCATCCTTTCGCTTGCCGAAGACCAGCCGGAAACCGCCTACGCAGTCATTTCGCGTTCGCCCGTGCTGAACGACATGGATCTCGTCGATCTCGCTGCCAAGGGTACTCCGGAGACCAGGGTGGTTATTGCAGCGCGCCAAGTCATGTCACGGCCTGTTGCTGCGGCTATCGCCGAAATTGGCGGTGAAGAGGAAGTGCTGATCCTGCTTGAAAATGAGCAGGCGAGATTTTCCTGCAGGACATTGAAGCGTCTCAGCGACCGGCTCGGCCATCTCTGGTCGATCCGCAACCGGCTGCTCGAGCGCGAGGATCTGCCGGCCGATGCCCGCCATGCGCTGGTTGAGAAGGTCGGTGCCGCGCTGTCCGGCTTCGAGCTGGTCAAGGCGGCGATTGGCGAACGCCGCGTCGAACGCATTACCCGAGAAGCCTGCGATAGAGCCGCCGTCGGGATGGCAGGGGCCGTGCAGGCCGATCAGATTCCTGCACTCGTGGAGCATCTTCGCGTCACGGGGCGCCTGACGCCGGCCTTCCTGCTGCATGCGCTTTGCTCCGGCAAAGTTGAATTTTTCGCAGCCGCAATCGTTAACCTGTCTGCGGTGACTGACAAACGGGTACGCTCGATCCTGTCTGACGGCCGCATTCATGCCATTCGCGCCCTGTTTGAAAGTGCCGGTCTTGGCCGCGAGGTGAGCGCTCTTTTCGCAGAAGCGGTGCTGATCTGGCGCAGGGAAAACCGGTCCTCGGGCGTGACGACCTCGATTTCCGCAGCGTTGTTGTCGAAACTGCGCGGCAGAAGCCAGGCCTCGGAGACATCCGGCAGTCTTGCCGATATCATAGAGAAACTGACGATCGCCGAGCAGCGGCAAACGGCGCGCGACTATGCGCTGCTGGCTGCCAGGGAAGCAGCCTGACATTTCAGGCCGGCCGCGTCGAGGCATCGAGCAGGCGCATCAGGGCGGCCAGCCGTTTGTCCAGTTTCTCCAGTCCGTTCGGCGCTTTCTTGATGCCGTCCAGGCAGACGTAGACCAGATCGGTCAATCCTTCGGCCGAAAGGCCGGTTGCCGACAGCGAAATCTCGCCCCGGGAGACTGCCGTTGTCACCGCGTTTTCAATAAGTGCACGCAGGCGAAGCGCGGTTGCCGCGTTGATGTCGCCAGCCAGCATCATGTTTGCTTCGAACAGTTCCAGCCCGTAAGCGCTTGCCTTGACAGGGCCCATCATCGCCATGGTGAAAGCCGCAAGCGCACTCTCCATGCGGGGTATGAAAGGCCGGTCCGTTGAAAAGGCCGCCTCCGCCGCCTTCAGCGCCTCGCCGTAGTGCCATTGCATCAGCGAGCGGAACAAGTCGTCCTTGTTCCTGAAATGCAGATAAAGAGCGGCACGCGACATCATGGCGGCATCGGCAACGTCCTGCATCGATGCCTTCTTGAAGCCGTAGCGGGTAAACACCTCCGCTGCGCCCGCCATGATATGCTGCTTCTTTTCGTCCATTCCGCTGAATTGACACTTTGGACTAAAAATGTCAAACTGACAAAATAGACTGAAAGTGTCAGAATGATAGGATGAGGTAGAGCGATGAATGATGATGCAAGGGTCGTTGCCGTCACTGGAATAGGCGGATTTCTCGGCCGTCACGTTGCGGCGCAGTTGCTGCGCGACGGATACGAGGTTCGCGGCACCCTGCGGTCCCTGAACAAGGCAAAGTCTGTCGAGGCAGCGATCCGTTCGGCCGACGGTGTCGATGGCGGAAAACTGTCCTTCGTCGCAGCCGATCTCCTGTCGGACGACGGGTGGGAAGCCGCGTTTTCCGGCATCACCGACGTGATCCACACGGCCTCTCCCTTTCCGCCAACCGTCCCGCGGAACGAGGACGAATTGATCCTGCCCGCCCGCGAGGGAACCTTGCGGGTATTGCGCGCCGCGAAAAAGGCTGGAATCCGCCGCGTCGTCCTGACCTCTTCCATCGCTGCCATCGGCTATGGACCCGGCAAGGCGCCGTACACCGAGGCGGACTGGACGGATGTCAACGGGCCGCTGGCGACGCCTTACTACAAATCGAAGACGCTGGCGGAACGCGCCGCCTGGAGCTTTGCCAAGGAAAACGGACTGGAACTGGCCGTCATCAATCCCGGCATGATTCTCGGGCCGATCCTCGGCAAGGAAACGGGCACCTCGGTCGGCGTCGTGCGGAGCCTGTTGAAGGGCCAGTATCCGGCCATGCCGGATTTCCGCGTGCCGGTGGTCGATGCGCGCGACGTCGCCGACGCGCATGTCCGGGCGATGACGGTGCCTGATGCCGCCGGCGAACGGTTCATTGTTGCTGGAGAGGCTTTGTCCATCAAGGATATTGCTAATGTGCTGAAGGGGGACTTTCCGGCCTATGCACGCAAGCTGCCGAAATTCGTGTTGCCCAACTGGCTGGCCGGTCTTGCCTCCCATTTCGATCCCGGCCTCAAGCTGATCGTCGGCGAGCTCGGCCGGGATGCGCGGGTATCGAACGAGAAGGCCAGGCGAATTCTGGGCTGGCAACCGCGCACGGAGTCGGAAGCTATCCGCGCCAGCGCTGACAGTCTGATCGCCGCCGGTCTGGTGTAAAACCTTACTTGGTGAATTTCCGCGCAACCCAGGAATAGCCGTCCTCGATATAGTGGACCGGCTTTGTCACGACCTGCCGGATCTTCGAGGTATCGGGCAGGGCGCCCGTCACCATCGCCAAAGTCCGGCGCGGCAGGCTCGGCTGCTCGACTGTCACGGGCGGCATTGGAACCGGATCTGTTGTAACGGGATGGGCCTGGTCGAGCGCGGACTGGGGCATCGGCGCCGGGTCCTGCGCTTTCGCCATCTGCTTGTCCGAGGTCTCGCAGACGGCAACGATGACGGGATAGTTGCTGTTGGAGAATTTCGGCAGTTGCTTCTGCGATTCGGCGTCGCACATGGCAACGGTCGGCCATGTCCCGTTGACGGTCGAGACGTAGTGGCATTGGCTGACGCTGTCGTCGCAGCCGAGAATTGTCATGACGATCAGGGCAGGAACCATTGCGCGGTTTCTCCAAATTGGTTGCGACTTCAGCCGGGTCTCAATGCTGATTTGCATGAGGTAGCGGCCGGTTTGCCCGGAAGTAAGGCAGGCCTGCAGAATGTTCGAAACAAATTGTTTCCATCGGTGTCGCAGGGTGAGCAGCCATTGTCGGCCAGATGTAAATTGCCATCTATTCCCCAGCGCAAACTGCTTCTAAGGTTGATCGACAGCTGTGTGAATCGATCTGTGAAGGAAGACTGCCAAGTGACTCTGGCTATTCAAAAAGAACCGCCGCGCCAGCCGGGCGTGCTCGACTTGCTGCAACAATCCGATGCCTACGCGCAATCGCTCTATCCCGCAGAAAGCAATCATCTGGTCGACGTCTCCACGCTGGAAAAACCGTCGGTGGCTTTTTTCGTGGCGCGGCATGAAGGCGAGATCGTCGGCTGCTGCGCCCTGGTGGATGCGGGCGACGGCTCAGCCGAGATCAAGCGGATGTTCGTCGATCCGAAAGCGCGGGGCCTGAAGATCGGCCGCAAGCTGCTCGAGACGATCGAGGGCCATGGCCGCGATGCCGGTCTGTCTGCCATTCGGCTCGAAACCGGCATCTATCAGCCCGAAGCCATCGGCCTCTACAGGAAGGCCGGCTATGTGGAGATCGCACCGTTCGGTGAATACCAGCCGGATCCGCTCAGCCTGTTCATGGAAAAGACCATCGGCTGACGCTGAGTCAGCCCCTCATCGAAAAACCGTTTCCGCTCCGTGAGTTGGAGCGGAAACTTGAATCAATTCAGAAGCCTGTTGAATCGGGCTGTGAAGCGACGCGTCAGATGTCGAGGTTTTCCGCAAACACTGCGCGTTCCTGGATGAACCGGAACCGGGCATCCGCCTTGGTACCCATCAGATTGTCGACGGCCTCGCGCGTGCCTTCGAAATCCACCTCGTCGATGGCGACCTTGAGCAGCGTGCGCTTGGCCGGATCCATCGTGGTTTCCTTGAGCTGTGCCGGCATCATTTCGCCAAGACCCTTGAAGCGGCCGATCTCGACCTTGCCGCGGCCGTTGAATTCCGTTTCCATCAATTCCACCCGGTGGGCGTCGTCGCGGGCGTAGAGCGTTTTTGCGCCCTGCGTGATGCGGTAAAGCGGCGGCACGGCCAGATAGAGATGGCCGCCGCGGATCAGTTCCGGCATTTCCTGGTAGAAGAAGGTGATCAGCAGCGAGGCGATATGGGCACCGTCGACGTCGGCATCGGTCATGACGATGACGCGCTCGTAGCGCAGGTCTTCCTCGCGGTATTTGCTGCGCGTGCCGCAGCCGAGCGCCTGCACGAGATCGCCGATCTGCTGGTTGGCACCGAGCTTTTCACGCCCGGCGCTGGCGACGTTGAGGATCTTGCCGCGCAGGGGCAGGATCGCCTGGTTGGAACGATTACGCGCCTGCTTGGCCGAGCCGCCGGCCGAATCGCCTTCGACGATGAAAAGCTCGGCACCTTCGGCCGAACTCTGCGAGCAGTCGGCGAGCTTGCCCGGCAGGCGCAACTTGCGCACCGCGGTCTTGCGGCTGACTTCCTTTTCCTTGCGGCGGCGCACGCGCTCGTCGGCGCGCTCGATCACCCATTCGAGCAGCTTGGCCGCTTCCTGCGGGTTGTCGGCAAGGAAATGATCGAACGGATCGCGAAGCGCGTTCTCGACGATGCGCTGCGCCTCCACGGTCGCCAGCTTGTCCTTGGTCTGGCCGACGAATTCCGGCTCGCGGATGAAGACCGACAGCATGCCGGCGGCCGAAATCATCACGTCTTCGGTGGTGACGATCGCCGCCCGCTTGTTCTGGGTGAGTTCAGCATAGGCCTTGAGGCCCTTGGTCAGCGCGATGCGGAAACCGGCCTCATGCGTGCCGCCCTCGGGGGTCGGAATGGTGTTGCAGTAGGAGTGAACGACGCTGTCGCCGCCGTACCAGGTGACAGCCCATTCGAGCGCCCCGTGGCCGCCGGTCTTCTCGGTCTTGCCGGCAAAGATTTCCCGGGTGACGGTAAATTCCTTGCCCATCGTCGCCTGGAGATAATCCTTCAGGCCGCCGGGGAAGTGGAAGACGGCCTTTTCCGGAGTCTCCGTGCCCTCGATCAGCGAGGGATCGCAGGACCAGCGGATTTCGACGCCGCCGAACAGATAGGCCTTGGAGCGGGCCATGCGAAACAGCCGCGCCGGATCGAACTTGGCATGGGCACCAAAGATCTCCGGATCCGGATGAAACCGCACCTTGGTGCCGCGCCGGTTCTGGATATCGCCCAGTTCCTCCAGCCCGCCCTGTGGAATGCCGCGCGAAAAGCGCTGGCGGTAGAGTTTGCGGTTGCGGGCGACCTCGACTTCGAGAATGTCCGAGAGCGCGTTGACGACGGAGACGCCGACGCCGTGCAGACCGCCGGATGTTTCATAGACCTTGCTGTCGAACTTGCCGCCGGCATGCAGGATGGTCATGATCACTTCGAGCGTCGATTTGCCCGGAAATTTCGGATGGTTCTCGACCGGGATGCCGCGGCCGTTGTCCGTGACCGACAGGCAGCCTTCGGCATCGAGATGGACGTCGATGAAATTGGCATGGCCCGCGACGGCTTCGTCCATCGAGTTGTCGATGACTTCTGCGAACAGGTGATGCAGCGCCTTCTCGTCGGTACCGCCAATATACATGCCCGGACGGCGGCGCACAGGCTCCAGACCCTCGAGGACCTCGATCGCGGAAGCGTTATAGTCGCCGTTGTCTGCCTTGAGTGTCGTTCCGGCACCGCTGCGCTGTTCCACGACCGCCGGAGCGGCAGCCGAGGTAACCGGCTTCGGCACGACGGGCTCCGTCGCGGGCTTGGGTACCTCGGGGAATGCTGAAAAGAGATCGTTGCTGTCGGTCATGGTCTGTTCAGAGGTCTTTCCGTGGTGGCGGCTTTCGGCTCGGTCAAGTTACGGATAAGCCGCCATGAATATCTGCGCGAATCGCCGGAATTCTGCCAGACTCTTGGCATCAGAGCGACCAAACCGGTCATGTCGTTCGGCCGAGTGCCCGCAACTACACCCATTGCGCCTTCAATAGCGTCAACTGTTGCGTTGCGGAAGGCCCGATGGCAAGGCTTGGACCAAAAGAGGAACATCCCGAATGCACCTGTCCACAGCTCATTTGATTTTTCGCGTCTTTCCCGTACTCGCCCTGGTGTCCACCTTGGCGGTTCCGGCGGCGGCAGCGTCGTTGAGGCCCTTCAAGGACGAGCTGTTTTCCTACCAGACAGTGCTCGAAACCGCCGATGGCGGCGATTATCGTGTCGTCGACTATCAGGAAATGCGCGATATCAACGGCCGCGACCAGGTCCCGGAGCGCCGCGCCAAACGTGCCTATGTGTCGCTCGGCGTCAAAGGCGACCAGGCCAACGAGACGATCGATACGGGCGGCAGGCCGCTCGATGTCACGCGTGTCGGGGCGCAGCGCGGTGCGTCGTTTTCGGTGATCTTCATCCATGGCCGCGGCGGCGACCGGCGCCTCGGCGCCAATGACTGGTCCTTCGGTGGCAATTTCAACCGGCTGAAGAACCTTGCCGTGGAAAATGGCGGCGTCTACTACGCCCCGAGCGTCCGGTCCTTCGACGACGCCGGCGTGGCCGATATCGCAGGCTTGATTGCCTATGCTGAGCAGCAATCGCCGGGAAAGCCGGTGGTGCTGGCCTGCGCCTCGATGGGCAGCTTGATCTGCTGGGGCATCACCCGCAATCCCCAGGCGGTAGCAGCGCTCAAGGGCATGATGATCATGGGCGGCCCCGCGGATCAGACCTTCAGCAAGAGCGCCGCCTACAGCAAGAAACTGCCGATATTCTTCAGCCACGGCAGCGCCGACAGTGTCTATGCAGCAAAAGACCAGATAGCCCTCTACCGCTCGCTGAAGGCGGCGAACTATCCGAGCCGCTTCGTGCTGTTCCAGACCGGGTCGCATGGAACGCCGGTCCGCATGACGGACTGGCGGGATGCGCTGAACTGGATCGGGCTTGATTGAATACCGCAGGTTGTCGCGGATTTGTTAACCACCACAGCAGTTTGACCCCCGTGTGGAAGGGCCTGTTTGCTATTTTGAAAGCTGATCATGGGACTGTCCCGGGCACGTATTCTCGGGGTTTGATCTATGGATGCTCGCACTGAACCACGGCATATTCCGCTGTGCGTCGATCTCGACGGCACGTTGCTTGCCGCCGACACGCTCTGGGAGGGCGTGGCGATCATTCTCTTGCGCAATCCGCTGATGCTGTTTGCCGTTCTCTTCTGGATGTCCAAGGGCAAGGCCCGGCTGAAACATGAAGTCGCGGCCCGCTCCGGACGCCAGGCGGCCGACTGGCCTTATCGCGAGGCGGTGCTGAAGCGCCTGACGCGCGAACGCCAAAGCGGCCGACAGGTCATTCTCGTGACCGGGGCAGCGGAAAGCGTGGCCCTCGGGGTTGCAGCCCATGCCGGCGTCTTTTCATCCGTGCTTCACAGTTCCCCGGACATCAATCTCACCAGCCGCCGCAAACGCGAAAAACTCGTCGAACAATTCGGCGAGGGCGGTTTCGACTATATGGGCAACAGCCGGGACGACGTCCCGGTATTCGACGCTGCCCGCAAGGCTATCGTTGTCGCGCCGGACGCGGCGGCAGAAAAATGGCGCCGCGCGCATGATGCCGAGCGTCTCGATATCGGCAGCAGCAGCCGCGTCGCCGCGTTGAAATCGATCCGCGTGCATCAATGGGCGAAGAATGTGCTGATTGGCGTGCCGATGATCCTCAATCACGACATCCTGCATCTGGATGCGGTGGTCAACGTCATCCTGGCCTTCTTCGCTTTCAGTTTCCTCGCCTCCGCGGTCTACGTCATCAACGATCTCTCGGACCTTACCAACGACCGGCGCCACCCGACGAAGCGCAACAGGCCGCTTGCCAGTGGCCAGATGTCCGTGCCGATGGGCCTGATATTGGCGCTCTGCCTCCTCGTCGCGTCTCTGTCTCTGACGGCATTGCTGCCTTATGATTTCGCGCTGGTGCTTGGCTTCTACGCAGTCGCGACGACCGCCTATACATTCGTGCTGAAGCGCAAGTTGCTGGTTGACGTCTTCACGCTGGCGGGGCTCTATACGGTCCGCATCGTTGCCGGTTCAGCCGCCACCGACACGGAACTGTCCTTCTGGCTCCTGTCCTTCTCGATCTTCTTCTTCCTCAGCCTTGCGCTGGTGAAGCGCTATGTCGAACTCGACGAATATGACGGACAAGGCAGCAGCCAGGTTCCGGGGCGCGGCTACGTGGCCGTCGATTTCGAGATGGTCGGACAGGCCGGCGTATCCTCGGCCTTTGCTTCGGCGCTGGTTCTGGCACTCTACATTCACAGCAAGGAAATGCAGGAGATGTACACGCTGCCCTGGGCGCTGTGGCCGCTCTGCCCTCTGGTGCTCTACATGCTCCTGCGGATCTGGATGCTCGCCCGCCGCGGCATGTTGCATGAGGATCCGGTGGTGTTCATCATGCGCGACTGGCGCAGCCTGGTGACGATGGCCATCGGCGCCATGCTCATTCTTGCAGGGACACTCGGCCCGCAATGACCGACAACACCTTCGACAGCTGGGGACGGATCGACTGCCGGCCCCGCCAGAGCGTATCGCCGGACGTCTATGAGAATCTCAGGGACACGGCGGCATCCGGTGCATTCCTGCCTTTCGGCAATGGCCGGTCCTACGGCGATAGCTGCCACAACGACCAGGGCAAACTGATTGACAGTCGCATGCGCACCCGCATCCTCGGTTTCGATCCGGGAACCGGGGTAGTGTCTTGCGATGCGGGTGTTACGCTCCACTCCATCCTTGAAACGGCCATTCCGCATCGCTTCTTCCTGCCGGTGACACCCGGAACCGCTGCCGTTACGGTTGCGGGAGCGGTCGCCAACGACGTTCACGGCAAGAACCACCACACACGCGGCACGTTCGGCAGGCATGTCCTGCGCCTCGCATTGTTGCGCTCGACCGGCGATGTCCTGAATTGTTCGGCAACGGAAAATCCCGAGTTGTTTCGCGCCACCATCGGCGGCATGGGGCTGACCGGGCTGATCCTGTCGGTCGATCTGCAACTGATGAAGGTGCCGTCGGCCCATATCCAGCAGCACGCGATCCGCTTCGACCGGCTTGACGACTATTTCGCAATGGTTGAGCAGGTGGATGGCGAGCACGAATATTCGGTCGCGTGGATCGACCAACTGGCGACCGGAAAACGCGCGGGCAGGGGTGTCCTGCTGGCTGGCGATCATGCGGATGCGTCCTGCGAATTTCCGGACATGCCACGCTCGATGAAGCTGTCAGTGCCGTTTTCACCACCGTTCAATCTACTGAACCGTGTCACGCTGAAGGCATTCAACGAATTCTACTTCCGCAAGGAAAAACGCGGCGAGACCGTTACGACAGTCAAGTGGCCGGGGTATTTCCACCCGCTCGACGCCATCGGCCAATGGAACCGGCTCTACGGGCCGAAAGGTCTTTACCAGCACCAGAGCGTCTATCCCGCGGACAATGCGGCGGAGATCACCGCCCGTCTTATGGAGACGGCGCGTCAGGCCGGCCATGCCTCGTTCCTGACGGTTCTGAAGAAGTTCGGCGCGCAACAGTCACCGGCGCTTTTTTCCTTCCCGAGGCCGGGCTTCACGCTGACGTTGGATTTCGCCAATCAGGGTGAACGAACCCTTAAGCTCCTGGACCGGCTCGATGCCATCGTAATCGAGGCCGGTGGTGCCATCAATCCCTACAAGGATGCCCGGATGAGCCCGCAAACCTTTGATTCTTCGTTCCCTGAGTGGCGGAAACTGGAAGAGATGCGCGATCCCGCAATGGTTTCGAATTTCTGGAAGAGAACGGCGCTGGCTTTGCCGAAATGAGAACAGGTACAATTTGAATTAAATAAATACGGGAATTTCACGGAATATATTGCTCTTGCCTGTACTGGTTGAGGCGGGAACAGGGGACGTCGATATGAAGTATATCCTATTTATTCTCTTCACCGTGCTAACCAACGCGGCGGCACAGGTCATGCTGAAACAGGGCATGCTGTCGCTAGGGCCGCTCAGTTTCACGGCCGATACTTTCATTGCCCGCATCTTCCAGGTGGTTTTCAACCCTTGGGTCTTCGCCGGTCTTGCGACCTTCGTCATTTCGATGGTGTCGCATCTCTATGTCCTGTCGAAGGTTGAACTTTCCTTTGCGTATCCATTCCTGAGCCTCGCCTATGTGGCGGTGGCCGTCTTTGCCTATTTCGTCTTCCACGAGGACCTGAATGCCTGGCGCATCGCCGGCATCGCGTTCATCTGCGTCGGAACAATCCTTATCGCCCAGTCTGGCATGTCCTCGCACGAGGACCGGCCGTCGCTTGAAGCCGCGGGCGCAAAAACAGCAAAAATCGGGAGCCCATCATGAAGCATATCATTTTCGGCGGCGACGGTTTCGTCGGCCGCCATCTGGCGGAACGTCTCGTGCAGGACGGCGAAGAGGTTCTCGTCGCCGATATCGCCAAGTCCGACCTGCCGCACTACGCCCGCGCCCGTTTCGTCCGTTGCGACGTAACCAATCCGGACGATGTGATGAAGGTCGAGATCGGGCCGGACGACATGGTCTACAACATGGCGGCCAAGATGCTTTCGCCGTTGCAGGTCCGCGCCAAGCGCTGGGAGTTCTTCTGGCCGGTCAACTATTACGGCGCCGAGAACATCATGAAGGCGACGGCGAAGTCCGGCGCAACTCGGCTGGTGCAGTTCACCACCGACATGATCTATGGCCACACCGTGCAATCGCCGCAGACGGAAGACCATCCGGCAAAGCCACTCGGCGAATACGGCAAGTCGAAATGGGCGACCGAGCAGCTTGCCGCCGAATGGCGCAAGCAGGGCATGAACATCTCGATCTTCCGCCCGCGCCTGATCATCGGCCCCGGTCGTCTCGGCATCCTGGAAAAGCTGTTCAAGCTGATCGACGCCAACCTCCCGGTGCCGATGATCGGATCGGGCAAGAACCCGTACCAGTTCATTTCGGTGTTCGATTGCGCGGAAGCCGCGCGCCTTGCCTGGAAGGGTGGCGTCCCGAACGAGGCCTACAATCTCGGCTCCGACAACCCGCCATCGGTGAAGAAGCTGCTCGGTGACCTGATCGTTCATGCCGGCTCGAAGTCGTTCCTGTTGCCGACGCCAGCCTTCGCGGTCAAGGCGACGCTGGCGGCCTTCGATTTCATCAACATGCCGATCATGGATCCGGAACAGTACCTGATCGCCGACGAGATGTGCATTCGCGAGACCGGCAAGCTCAAGAAGGAGCTCGGCTGGAAGGCCGAGTACAATGACGGTGCCATGCTGATCGCCGCTTACGACGAATACCGCGCCAAGAAGGCGGGCAAGCTCTACACGCACACATCAGCTGTGCCGGCAGAATGAACCAGGGGATCACCACAATGCTCGATAAGCCAGCCCGCGTCGCCATCGACGCGCCCGCCCTTGATGCCCCCGTTATGGGCGACGCCATCAAGAAGCCCGACCTGATCACCGTCGAACAGGCAAAGGCAATGAGCCTCGCCGACATGACGACGCTGTTCAAGGACCACCTGAACCCCGGCCAGCTTCACTTCATGAAGCTGCTCGGCTTCAACAAGGTGAAGGTCGAAAGTGCCGAGGGCATGTACTACACCGACCAGAACGGCCGCAAGATTCTCGATTTCTTCGGTGGTTTCGGTTCGCTCGCCTTCGGTCACAATCACCCGCGCATCCTGTCGGCGCGTAAAAAATTCCAGGACGAAAACCGCCACGAGATCGCGATTGCGTTCCTGTCGCAATATGCGGCGGCACTGGCCAAGAACCTTGCGGCGATCGCGCCCGGCGATCTCGACATGGTCTTCCTCGGTTCCTCCGGTTCTGAAGCCATGGAAGCGGCTCTGAAGGTCGCCGAACGCGCCGCCGGTCCGAAGCGCCCGCGGATCGTCTATGCGGAAAACTCCTTCCACGGAAAGACCAAGGGCGTACTGTCGATCACCGATGGTCCGCTCTATCGGGGTGAATTCAAGCTGCTCGACAACAACGTCAAAGTACCGTTCGGCGATATCGACGCCATCCGCAACGCCTTCGAGCGTGATCCGACGATCGGCGTTCTGGTTCTCGAAACCATCCAGGGCGGCGGCGGCATTGTCCAGGCATCGCCGGAGTTCTGGCGCGAGGTTCGCGCGCTCTGCGACAAGCATGGCGTCATCTGGGTCGCCGACGAGGTCCAGTGCGGCATGGGCCGTTCCGGTCGCTTCTTCGCCTTCGAACATGCCGGCGTCGTTCCGGACGTGACCGCGCTTGCCAAGTCGCTCGGCGGCGGCAAGTCGGCCATGGCCGCGATGATCGCTAAGCGCGATGTCTACATGAAGGCCTATGGCACGAAGAATACCGCGATGATCCATGCGCATGCCACTTTCGGCGGCATCGGTGAGGCCTGCATCACGGCGATCGAGGGCCTCAACATCATGTATGACGAGGACCTGATCGAGAATGCTGCGATTCAGGGCGACTATCTGCTTGAGCGGCTGAATGCGCTGAAGGCGAAATATCCGAAGATCATCAAGGATGTTCGCGGCCAGGGCCTGATGGTCGGCCTGGAATTCCAGGATTTCAGCCAGACGCTGCCGATGGTGCTTCGCCCGGTCGTGTCCGTTCTCGACGACAAGCTGAAAGGCTCTCTATCAGGCTTCATCGGTGCCTTGCTGCTGAAGGACTACGATACGCTGGTCGCCTTCACCGAGTACAATCGCAACGTCATCCGGCTGGAGCCGCCGCTGATCTGCGAGCGCCAGCATGTCGATCAGTTCGTCGATGCGCTCGACGCGCTTCTCGGTCGCGGCATCATCCGCATCGTCAAGGATTTCGTCGGCAGCCAGTTCGGCTGAGGCTTGCAGGTGATCTCGAAAAAGGCCCGGTGTTGCGAACGCCGGGCCTTTTCCGTCGCAACGTCATTCCCGGCATAGCGGCGCACTATTTCAGCGTTGAAATCTCGACCCGCCGGTTGCGTCCGTCCTCAGGTATTGCGGGGAACAGCAGCGCAGTTTCCCCGAATGCGCGTATCACCAGCCGCCTCGGATCGACCCTTTGGCGTTCGACAAGATATCGCGTTGTGGAGGCGGCGCGCGCCCGGCTGAGCTGCAGGTTCGCGTCGTCGCTACCAGTCGCATCGGTATGCCCCCCGATGAGGAAGCGATAGGCTGCAAGGTCTCGCGATTGAAGCGCCTCGCCGACGCTGTCGAGCAGTTTCTGCGCGTCCGGCGTCAATACTGCGGACGCGAATTCGAATGTGACGGCCAGGTTGACGGTTGCCGTGAGCTTGTCGCCATAGCTATTGATCTTTACCGGCCCGTTCGCGGCGACAATTTTCAGTCCGCGTATTTTTTCCGCCTGGGCAGTGGCGGGGTTTAGCGAACGCACGAGTTCGTCGGGCGTTGCCGTGGTCAGAACGTCCTGGGCGTTCGCCACTGCCGGAAGCAGAGCGAAAGCGAGTATGAGACTCTTGAAATATCGATACGGCATCCGATTATCCGGATCTTTTGAGATACGAAATAAATGAGTAATTTTCGATATCTTTGAAGAATACGAGCCCATTGAACTGCCGTCAAATCCTCGGAGACGAAGTTGTTGGCATCAATCATAAGAGGAGCAGGCTCTTTTGCTTGTTCCCTCGGAGACTCTTGCGGCAGGGCATGCTGTTTTCGCGGCCCACCGGGCCAGGAATGCCAGCCTACTGACGTCTTTGTCCGTTCACCGTCATGTCGAACTGCACGACGTTGGAATAGATCGGAATGCCGACAGCCATGTTGTAGCGGCCGCGAAAGATGTCCCCTTCGATATGAAAGCTGATGACGCGACGGTTCCATTTCGTGAGTTTTGCTGAGAAATGCTCGATTTTCGTCGTGCCCTTTGCCGTCAGATTGCCCTCGATCACGGCGGTGTCGTCGCCGGTCTGGGTGATTTTTGTCGATCGAAAGACGATTTTTGGATAGTTGGCGGTATCGAAGACGGCGTTGGACTTCAGAAAATTCTCGATGCGTGGCTCGCCTGTCTGCACGGTGTCGGGAAAGAGCGCGAATTCGACGACCGATCGGCGGATGTCCTTGCCGTCCAGCTGGAACGAGCCGGAAAACTTGCCGAATTTTCCGGATATGCCGCCGCCGCCGGCCTGGGCTACCGAAAAATTGATCTGCGACGACGCGTCGATGTCGTATCGTCCGGCGGCGTCATCAAGGGATGGCGCGCGCGCCTGGGCGCTCGTCGCGGCAAGGCCCACAACAAGCAGTGCAGCGAAGTGCGTTCCTATATATCGTGTCATTTGTCATGTCCTTGCGGCTGCTGATGGGCGTTGGACGTTACCTGCCGACGGAATATTCCAAGCATGCGGGTCAAAACCTCATCGTGCCGCCGGAAATGATGGTAGAGCGCCGCCGCCGCATGCACGGCGACGAGACCGGCAAGACCGTAGGCAAGCAGCGCATGCGCCTCCGTCCAAAAGGATTCGGCTGCTGCCGATCTGTCCATCGGCAGGTGCGGAACGAGCACCCGATTGAACAGGAGGGTCGGAATGCCGAGCGTCGAGGTCGAGGCGACCGCCCAGCCGGCAAACGGTACGACGACGGTCAGTGCCAGCAGAAGCCCGTGAGCCATGGCGGAGCCTCGCCTTTCCAGGAGTGTCATGCCGGCAACCGGCACGGGATGGATGCTGGCAAGCCACCAGACAAGCCGGATGAGCGCCAGCGCGAGAGCCGTCATTCCAAAGGATTTGTGCCATTGGTAGAGCGAGAACTGCAGTTCCGGATCGATGTTCGGCCGCGTCATCACATAGCCGAGCACGATCAGTCCGACGATGAGAAGAGCAATGGTCCAGTGCAGGGCGATCGTGCCCCATCCAAAAGCATCCCGCCTGTTGCGCAACATGAAGGTCTCCTCGGTAGGTCCTGAACAAATCATTCTCGCTTGGACGCGTCTGAACAAGCATTTAGTCCTTCACGGTTTCGCGATGGCTGCGGCGCTTTCCTTTGCCCGACATATTTGCTAGGGCCGTTGCCGGGAAAACGACTTTTGCCGTGAGGAGATCGCATGACGCCCGAAATACGACCGCTTGTTGCCGGAAACTGGAAGATGAACGGTCTGCGGGCTTCGCTCGACCAGATCAAGGCAATGGCGGAAGGCGTCAAGGGCGAGCTGTCCGAAAAAGTCGAGACGCTGATCTGCCCGCCGGCGACGCTGCTTTACGTGGCGACCGCGCTTTGCGACGACAGCCCGCTGCTGATCGGCGCGCAGGATTGCCACGAAAAGGTTTCGGGTGCCCATACCGGCGATGTCTCGGCGGAGATGATCGCCGATTGCTTCGGCACCCATGTCATCGTCGGCCATTCCGAGCGCCGTACCGACCATGCCGAGACGGATGCTCTGGTGCGGGCAAAGGCTGAAGCTGCTTTCGCGGCCGATCTCGTCGCCATCATCTGCGTCGGCGAAACGGGCGACGAACGCAAGGCTGGCCAGACGCTGGATGTCCTGAAACGCCAGCTATCAGGCTCCATTCCCGATAGCGCCACCGCCGAAAACACAGTTATTGCCTATGAACCGGTCTGGGCGATCGGCACGGGGCTGACCCCGACGGCCAAGGATGTCGAGGAGGCGCACGCCTTCCAGCGCGCGGAACTCGTTTCGCGCTTCGGTGCTGCCGGCGCGAAGATGCGCATCCTCTACGGCGGCTCGGTCAAGCCGGGCAATGCCAGGGAATTGATGGGCGTCGCCAATGTCGACGGCGCATTGATCGGTGGAGCGAGCTTGAAAGCCGAAGACTTCCTCGCCATCTACCGGGCGTATGAAGAATTGACCGCCTAATACCAATTATGCGGCAGCTCAACGTTCTACAGCGCCTTTTGCGCGTCATGTTCGACACGCGGCGCTGTGGGGGCTTTTAATGCGTGGTGGCTTGGTATATGCAGCCGCCAACACTAATCTTTTCCGCGTCGAGCGGGCGCTGAAACTTGCCTTGGCAATTTCCGGGCGTCACCGACGCAGGGCGATCATCCGATTGCGTTTCCGGTTCAGGGCTTCCCAAAGCCGGACGAGACGCGATCTAAGGCAGGACTGGACAAAATGCAGACCGTATTGCTTGTCATCTATCTCATGGTTGTGCTGGCGCTGATCGGCGTCGTGCTCATTCAGCGCTCCGAAGGCGGCGGCCTCGGCATCGGCGGCGGTTCTGGCTTCATGTCGGCGCGCGGTACCGCAAATGCGCTGACCCGCACCACCGCGATCCTTGCGGCCCTGTTCTTCGTCCTGGCGCTGGCCATGGGCATTCTCGCCCGTTACCAGCCGAATGCGACCGACGTTCTCGACCGGATCCCCGGCACGACCAACAACGGCAACGGCGTCCTTGATTCGCTCGGTGGCGGCACGACCCCGCCTGCAGGTGAAACGCCTGCGCAGTCCGGTACCAACACGCAGACGCCGGCGACTAACCAGACGCCAGCGACCACCCAGACTCCGACGACCGAGACGCCTGCGACGCAGACTCCGGCAACGACCGAAACCAAGCCGGCGACGTCCGGCTCGGATGTCCCGACCGGCCAGTAAGGCCGATAGAAGATTGAACCGCCGGCGGAAGCCAGTCTTCCGCCGGTTTTCTTTTGTTTGAATTCCGCAGCCTGAACCTTTTGAACGGAAAAATTCTGGAAGATGAATTTTTCGGTGGCGGAATCATTTTTGAAACGGTATCCGGTGAAGCCCATGGCGCGATATGTATTCATCACTGGCGGCGTGGTTTCTTCCCTTGGAAAAGGGATTGCCGCAGCTGCTCTCGGAGCGTTGCTGCAGGCCCGGGGCTACCGGGTGCGGCTTCGCAAGCTCGACCCCTATCTCAACGTTGATCCGGGCACCATGAGCCCGACACAGCACGGCGAAGTGTTCGTGACCGACGATGGCGCCGAGACGGACCTCGATCTCGGTCACTACGAGCGCTTTACCGGCCGCTCGGCGACCAAGACCGACAACATCACCACCGGCCGCATCTACAAGAACATCATCGACAAGGAACGCCGTGGCGATTATCTCGGCGCCACCGTCCAGGTCATTCCGCACGTCACCAACGAGATCAAGAATTTCGTCACCGAAGGCAATGACGACTTCGACTTCGTCATCTGCGAAATCGGCGGTACGGTCGGCGATATCGAGGCGATGCCGTTCATGGAGGCGATCCGCCAGCTGAAGAACGATCTGCCGCGCGGTACCGCGATCTATCTCCACCTGACGCTGATGCCCTATATCGCCGCTGCTGGCGAACTGAAGACCAAGCCGACCCAGCATTCCGTCAAGGAACTGCAGGCACTCGGCATCCATCCCGACATCCTGCTGGTGCGCGCCGACCGCGAAATCCCGGAAGCCGAGCGCCGCAAGCTGTCGCTGTTCTGCAACGTCCGTCCGTCCGCCGTCATCCAGGCGCTCGATGTTGCCTCGATCTACGACGTGCCGATCGCCTATCACAAGGAAGGCCTCGACAACGAGGTTCTGGCTGCCTTCGGCATCGAGCCCGCGCCGGCGCCGCGCATCGAGAACTGGCTTGATGTCGCAAACCGCATCCGCACGCCGGAAGGCGAGGTGACCATCGCCATCGTCGGCAAGTACACCGGCCTCAAGGATGCCTACAAGTCGCTGATCGAAGCGCTGTATCACGGCGGTATCGCCAACCGCATCAAGGTCAAGCTCGAATGGATCGAATCGGAAGTCTTCGAACAGGAAGACCCGGCGCCCTACCTCGAGAAGGTCAATGGCATTCTCGTGCCCGGCGGTTTTGGCGAGCGCGGTTCCGAAGGCAAGATCCTGGCGGCCCGCTTCGCTCGCGAGCGCAAGGTGCCCTATTTCGGCATCTGTTTCGGCATGCAGATGGCAGTCGTCGAAGCGGCTCGCAATCTCGCCGGCATCGAGAAGGCATCCTCGACCGAATTCGGCAAGACCGATGAGCCTGTCGTTGGCCTGATGACCGAATGGGTCAAGGGCAACGCACTGGAGAAGCGCGCCGCCTCCGGCGACCTCGGTGGCACCATGCGCCTAGGCGCGTACAAGGCGAGTTTGAAGAAGGGTACCAAGATCGCCGATATCTACGGCTCGACCGAGATTTCCGAGCGCCATCGCCATCGCTACGAAGTGAATGTCGACTACAAGGATCGCCTCGAAGCCTGCGGCCTCGATTTCTCCGGCATGTCGCCGGATGGCGTTCTGCCGGAAACCGTCGAATACCCGGATCACCCGTGGTTCATCGGCGTCCAGTACCACCCGGAACTGAAGAGCCGCCCGCTCGACCCGCATCCGCTGTTTGCGAGCTTCATCGAAGCGGCTGTGGAGCAGAGCCGGCTGGTCTGAGGAAATCGCAGGCGCAGACACCGCGACCGGCGCGTCGGCAGTCGCGTGCGTCTCGAGCAGGAGGCGGCCCGCGTCGAAAACGCGGGCTTCCATTCTCGGCATGGCCTGCATCCATGACAGGGTCTCAGCAAGATCGAAGAATGCGTCGTGCTTTCCCCAGAGCATCAGGGAGGGCGGCTGCCAGCGCGTGAGATAGTCGGCGATGGCGTCGAAGCGCGCGACGTAGTCCCATTGTCGGCAATGAGCGCTTTCTGTGCGTCAGTCCGGCCCGGCGCACATCACCCGCCAGTCCTCCTCCCAGCTTTCGGCGGCGCTTGGCCAGCAGGAAACGGCGCGCATGGGCTGGAGAAATTCGGCTTGAGTCTTATTTCGCGGAGGAAGTGGAAAACCGAGAGCGAAAGGACCACGCAATGGCAAAGAACACGATCTGTGTATGGTACGACAAAGATGCTGAAGCCGCCGCCCGCTTCTACGCCGAGACATTTCCCGACAGCGCAGTGGGCGCCGTCATTCGCGCACCTGGAAACTATCCAAGCGGTAAGCAGGGAGACGTACTGGTTGTTGAGTTCACGGTTGCGGGTATTCCTTGTATTGGCCTGAACGGCGGTACCGCCTTCAAGCACAACGAGGCCTTCTCCTTTCAGATCGCAACCGACGATCAGGAAGAGACTGACCGCTACTGGAACGCGATTGTCGGCAATGGCGGCCAGGAAAGTGACTGTGGCTGGTGCAAGGACAAGTGGGGTGTGTCCTGGCAGATCACGCCACGCGTTCTCACCGACGCAATGGCGGCGGGCGGTGATGAAGCAAAGCGTGCCTTTGATGCGATGATGACCATGAAGAAGATCGACGTCGGGGCGATCGAAGCGGCGCGGCGCGGCTGAGGCAACATCGCGCCGAGTGGCAGTTTTTGCCGAGCGGCGATGCACGAAATTCATCCCCACAAACCCCGGCCTGAAAACCCGTGGCATGGCGTCCTGTCACGGATGCCCCGTAAGACGTTTGCGGCGAGGCAGGGCCGGCGCTCCACGCATTGCCTCGTGGTCAGCAAGGAGACGGCGAACGTCAGGCGGACCGGAAGGAAAGCCCCGGGAAATGGATACCCTCCGTCCCCAGGGGGGTGGGCGTGCTCCACAGCTTAATCAGTAGAGACCGTTTCCAGTGTCCGTCCGATCGAATCTGATGTTGAAACTACGGCGGCAGCGCGCAGAGATCCTTCCTGCTGTTTAGCGCAAGGACCGTCTTCTTTACATCCCGCTCTTCGGCACTAGGTCGCTAGATGTGCTTTCAGGAAAAGCGCGAGACGGTTTTTCATTCCGAATTGCTGTTGCGCGCCGGAGGAGGGAGTGGAGCAGAGATGGCGAACGATATCTTGCAGGAGACGCTCAGGACACTTCGCGCCGAGGTGCCAGTCAGCGCTACGCTGCATGTCTGGCTGAAGGCAACCGGCACCGAGGCGCCGGGTAGGATGGCGTTCCTTCTCGGTGGCGACAAGATCGGTGAAGTGGAGGTCGGCAATGCCGAGGAATACGTCTTCCGGACCTTCGTCGCCAACAGCGGCGGCGATCTTTCCTGCGTTTACGACACGGCGACCACAGCGGTCTCCGTCGCCTATTTCTTCAACGCCGCGGAAGTGGTCGACAAGGGCATCACCGTCATGCACACCAGCGTCGCCAATGCGCCGGCGCCGGTTCCGCACGGCTATCATTTCCGCCCGCCATTCGGCTGGATGAACGACCCGAACGGCTTTGGCCGCTTCGGCGGGCGTCCGCATCTGTTCTACCAGCATTATTCGCATGGGCTGCGCTGGAACACGATGCATTGGGGCCATGCGATCTCCACCGATTACATCCACTGGCATCATATGCCGATCTTCCTGTTTCCCTCCGAGGACCTGACGGCGCGGCCGGACCGGCGGGGCGGGGCCTTTTCCGGTTCTGCCATCCCCCTGGAAAACGATGCCGGCATCCGTGTGTTCTTCACCGAGCAGGTGAGCGAACGCATCCCGGAGACGCAGATCCAGCTGACGGCGACCTCGCACAACATCATTACCGCGAGCGAGGCCGAGGTGATCCTGCCGATGAGACCGTCGGGTCTCGGGCTGACGCTCGATTTTCGCGATCCCTATGTGGTCAAGGGGCCGGATGGGTTGTGGAAGATGGTGCTTGGCAGTCTCAGCCATCAGGGCGGCGTCATCCTGCTGTACGAGACCGACGATCCCTCGGCCGCCGGCGGATGGCGTTTCGCCGGCACGCTGCTGCTGGAGGAGCGTTTCGGAACGGCCGTTATCGAATGTCCCTGCCTGATCCCACTGGATGGGCCGGCGGATGGTCCAGCGACCCGTTGGGGGCTGATCTACGGCCTGATGAACAGCCTCGAGAAAAGGACCGGCCGCAAGAACCTGACGCTCATTGCCGTCGGCAAGTTCGATGGCGTCCGATTTCATACCGAATTCGAGCAGGAACTCGATTTCGGAACCGACAATTATGCGTTCCAGGCGTTTGTCGATCAGGACAGGGCCGTCGGCATCGGCTGGTTGGCGAACTGGGCGGATGTTTCCCATACGATCGATTTCCCGACGGCGATGACCCTGCCGCGCAACCTCCTGCTTCAGGGGAATGCCGTTCTGACGCCGCCCGTCCAGGCGGTGGAGACGTTGCGTGCCGGCCTTCTGGACAAGACCCGGTTGATGGCCGGGGAGGCCGTGTCCTTGGACAACGGCGCCGTCGAGATCGTCATCGAGCTGACCGAGTCGGGCGGGGCGTTCGAACTGGCGTTTGACCATCCGCTGGCCGCGCTCAGCGTCGTTCTTACCAAGGAGGGGCTGTCGATCGGATATGCCTTGCCGGAAGAGGAGGGAGGACCGGCCTATATCGCGTCCGGTGCCAGGCCGCAGCACTTGCGCATCTTTCTCGATATCGGCTCGATCGAAGTCTTCGCCGACGGCGGCAGATGGGCCGGAACCAAGCGGATCGAGGGCTTCGAGCCGGTGCGCTCGGCCCGGTTTTCCTCGGGCACCGGCGCGATCCGCTCGGCCCATATTCACGCCCTGAAACTGAACCGCGCGGCCTGATTGAGCGTTGAAACAATACTTCAACTTTATCTAAAAACGTCTCCTTAACGTTTACCGGTTAGTAATCTCTCTGAAAGTGAGAGATCTCAAGCGATGCGTATTGCGTTTATCGTCGCCCTTCTTCTGCTGCTGGCGGGCTGTGCGACCGCCCCGAGAGAAACGAGAAATGCCTGCGCGATTTTCGAGCAGCGCGATGGCTGGTTCAACAACTGGCAGCGCGCGGCCGAACACGCCGAGCGCGAATATGGCGTTCCCGTACCGATCTTGATGGCGACCATCTATACCGAATCCGGTTTTCGTCCGAATGCGCGGCCGCCGCGCACGAAACTGTTCGGCTTCATTCCATGGAAACGCCAATCGACGGCCTACGGCTTCTCGCAGGCGCTGAACGGCACCTGGTCGCATTACAAGCAGGCGACAGGAAACTGGACCGCACGGCGCACGAAATTTTCCGACGCGGTTCATTTCGTTGCCTGGTACCACAATCAGAGCAGCAAGAAGAACGGTATCGCCCGCAACGACGCCTACAATCTTTACCTCGCCTATTATCTGGGCCATGGCGGCTATAGCAAAGGCGCCTGGCGCGGCAATGCGCAGTTGCAGCGCGCCGCCCAGCGCTCGGCCAATATGGCGAGCGCCTATGCAAAACAATTGCGGTCCTGCGACTGACGTCTCACACTGAAAACGTGGGATCCCAATAGGGCGGGGTACCGAACGCCGTGCGCAAATGATCCGCAAGTGCCCGCAACTTGGCGGAAGGCCGCCTGCCTTCCGGGTGGGCGATATGAATGTATTCGAGTTCGGGCTGAACGCCAATGTCGATGGTTTCAAGCTCGCCGGACGCGACAGCCTCGCCGACCGCGAACGTCGGCGCCAGCGCGATCCCCAGTCCGGCGACGGTCGCGTCCCGCAGCATGTCGCCATTGTTGACGCCGAACCCCATCCGGCCGCGAACAAGCACCGTCCCCGCAGGCGTGGGAAAGCGCCAGTCGGCGACGCCGCGATTGGTGTAGAAGATGCCCCGATGCTTCTCCAGTTCCTCAATCGATCCTGGCTTGCCGTTTTCCCTGATATAGGCGGGGGAGGCGACCAGCACCCGGCGGCTCGGGGCCAGCCGCCAGGCCATCAGGCGTGAATCGGCAATCGGTCCGTTGCGCACCACGGCGTCGTAGCCGTCGGCGGCAGCATCCACGCGCCGGTCGTCGAGGTCGAGCGTCAGGTGCAGCTTCGGATGGTCCTTGAGGAACGGATAGAGCGCCGGTCCGAGATGCATACGTCCGAACGTGACCGGTACGGAAAGCCGCAACGGGCCTGCAATCGTCCCGCGCCGTTCTGCCATGTCGGCTGTCGCCTCCTCGATCTCCTGGACGATGCGGTTGGCGCGTTCGAGAAAGGCGTTGCCGTCTTCTGTCAGGGTCAGCTTACGCGTCGTGCGGTGCAGGAGGCTTGCGCCAAGGCCACGCTCGAGTTCGGCCAGCCGCTCGCTGACCACCGATTTCGACAATCGAAGGCGCCGGGCCGCTTCGCTGATCGAGCCGCTTTCCGCCACCGCGACGAAACTTGTTATGCCATCGAGCTTCATCATCGTTCGGCTTTTCCGGATACGAGTTCCATGATTTGCAGACTAATCCGAACGATAAAATAAAGCCATATTCCCCTCAAGCAAACGGCATGAAGAGACGGCCAAGACGGCGTCTCAACCGCTCTGCCAAAGAGGAAAAGATCATGGAACGCCTGTCCAACAAAGTCGCAATCGTCACTGGTGCCAGCGCCGGTATCGGCCGCGCCACCGCGAAGCTGTTCGCAGCCGAAGGTGCAAAGCTTGTCGTCGGTGCCCGCCGCCAGAGCGAACTCGATGAACTCGTTGCCGAAATCAAGGCCGAAGGCGGCGATGCCGTCGCGCTTGCCGGTGACGTCCGTTCGGAAGATTATGCCAAGGCGCTCGTCGCGCTTGCCGTCGAAAAATACGGCCGTCTCGACGTCGCCTTCAACAATGCCGGGACGCTCGGCGAAGCCGGCCCTTCGACCGGGGTTTCCGAACAGGGCTGGAGCGATGCGATCGCCATCAACCTGACCGGTTCGTTCCTGGGTGCCAAGCACCAGATCGCCGAGATGGTCAAGTATGGCACAGGCTCGGTGATCTTCACCTCGACCTTCGTCGGCTACAGCTTCGCATTTCCTGGTGTGGCCGCCTACGCTGCCTCGAAGGCCGGCTTGATTGGCCTCACACAGGCGCTGGCAGCCGAATTCGGCCCGCAAGGGGTCCGCGTCAATGCCATCCTGCCGGGGGCAGTCGATACGTCGATGTACCGCGAGATGAACAACACGCCGGAATCGCAGTCCTTCATCACCAACCTGCATGCCCTGAAACGCGTCGCAGCGCCGGAGGAACTTGCCAAGTCGGTGCTCTATCTCGCCTCGGATGATTCCGCCTTCGTGACCGGTACCGCTTCGCTCGTCGACGGCGGCGCATCGATCACCCGCACCTGAACCCATCATCTAGCTCGAGTCACAACAAGGAATTTCACCATGTCACGCTTGCAGAACAAGACTGCTCTCATCACCGGCGGCACCAGCGGCATCGGCCTTGAAACGGCCCGCCAGTTCATCGCGGAAGGCGCCCGCGTCGCGGTCACCGGCACCAACCCGGCAACCATCGAAGCGGTCCGCGCCGAACTCGGCGACAAGGCACTCGTCATTCAGGCCAATGCCGGCGATGTCGCCGGGCAGAAGGCCGTGGCCGCAGCGATCGAGAACGCCTTCGGCCATCTCGATATCCTGTTCGTCAACGCCGGTACCGCCGATTTCCGCCCGATCGAACAGTTCGACGAAGAGGCCTTCGACCGCTCGGTTGCCATCAATGTCAAAGGCCCTTTCTTCCTGATCCAGGCGCTTCTGCCGGTCCTTGCCAACCCGGCCTCGATCGTGCTCAACACCTCGATCAACGCCCATATCGGCATGCCGAACACCAGCATCTACGCGCTGACCAAGGCTGCCTTGCTGTCCTTTGCCAAGACGTTGTCCGGAGAGCTGATCGGACGGGGCATTCGCGTCAATGCCATCAGCCCCGGTCCGGTCGCAACGCCCCTCTACGGCAAGCTCGGCATGTCTGCCGCGGACACCGACGCCATGGCTGCGGCCAAGATACCGGTCGGCCGATTTGGCAATCCGAGCGAAATCGCCAAGGCTGTCGTTTTCCTCGCCTCCGACGAATCGACCTACACCGTGGGCAGCGAACTCGTCATCGACGGCGGCATGAGCAATCTCTAAATAGTGGTCCGCATGGCCCGGTGTTTCAACGCCGGGCCATGCGTTTGCAATCAACACAAAGTTGATGAAATCAACATTTCCTTGAAATCGACGGTCAAAACGGGCAAAGCACCAGCCACCGACCAGTTTCAGGGAAGTCCATGAACACCGCGTCCCGCATCCCCCGCCTGCTCGACCATCTCGTATTGCCGGTCATTGACCTCGCGACCGCCCGCGATCGCTATGTCAAACTCGGGTTTACCGTTGCAGCGGATGCGCTTCATCCCTTCGGAACGGAAAACGCCTGCATCTTCTTCTCCAACAAGACTTATCTTGAGCCGCTTGGCATAGCCAAGCGCGAGGAGTGCGAAGCGGCAGCCTTGGCCGGCAACGTCTTCGTCGCCCGCGACCAGGCCTACCGGTTCCGCCGTGGGCAGGACGGGTTTTCCGCAATCGTGGTCAGCACGGACGACGCGAATACGGATCACGCGCGTTTCCGGGACAAAGGCATTTCGGCCGGCGATATGCTGGAGTTTTCGCGCCCGATGCTACTGCCGGAAGGCACGCAGGCAACAGGCAGTTTTCGCCTTGCCTTCGCCGCAGATCTGCGGTCGCCGGATTTCTTCTTTTTCAGCTGTCAGCGAGTCATGCCGCTTCCCTCTGACCGTTCGGCTTTGGAAACCCACGCCAACGGCGTTCTCGGCATGTCCGAAGTCGTTCTGTCCGAACCCAACCCCACCGATTTCCAGTACATCCTCCAGGAAGCGGTCGACGAGCGCGAAGTCTCGGCCCACTCCTTCGGCATGGACATCGAGACGCGCAACGGCGTCAAGATTTCCGTTCTCAACCAGGCGGGCATGGCCGGTTTCTTCGACCGCAAGACGCCGGGCCATTCACGCGGTCTGCGCGGCCGTGCCGTCGTCTTCAAGGTTGCCGATCTTGCGGCGACCGAGCATCTTCTTGCCGCAAATGCGGTGTCCTTCATCAGAAAAGACAATCGCCTGATCGTACCGGAAGCACTGGGACAGGGCGTCATTTTCGCATTCGGAGAATAATCATGCAGACTAATGCAAATGTTGTGGCTGGCAGCGGCACTGGCCAGGTGGTGTTTTCCAACACCCAAAAGCTGTCGCTGATCGCCGGCCCCTGCCAGATGGAAAGCCGTGACCATGCCTTCATGATCGCCGGCAAAATGGTCGAACTCTGCAAGTCTCTTGGGATCGGCCTCGTCTACAAGTCCTCCTTCGATAAGGCCAACCGCACCTCGATTTCCGGAAAGCGCGGCATTGGGCTTGAAAAGGCAATGGAAATCTTCGCCGACCTCAAGAAGGAATACGGCTTTCCGGTCCTGACGGACATTCATACGGAGGAACAGTGCGCCCTCGTCGCGCCGACGGTCGATATCCTGCAGATCCCGGCATTCCTCTGCCGCCAGACCGACCTCTTGATCGCTGCAGCCAAGACCGGACGCGTCATCAACGTCAAGAAGGGCCAGTTCCTTGCTCCCTGGGACATGAAGAACGTGCTCGCCAAGTTCACCGAGAGCGGCAATCCGAACGTGCTGCTCTGCGAGCGTGGCGCATCCTTCGGTTACAACACGCTGGTCTCCGACATGCGTTCTCTGCCTATCATGGCAAGTCTTGGTGCGCCGGTGGTGTTTGATGCAACACACTCCGTGCAGCAGCCGGGCGGGCAGGGCTCGTCCTCCGGCGGCCAGCGCGAATTCGTCGAAACCCTGGCGCGCGCGGCTGTGGCCGTTGGTGTGGCCGGTGTCTTCATCGAGACGCACGAAGATCCCGACAACGCGCCGTCCGATGGTCCGAACATGGTGCACCTGAAGGACATGCCGCGTCTCTTGGAGACTTTGCTTGCCTTCGATGCTGTCGCCAAGCGCTGAATGCGAGCTTTGTGAATTTTTTTTGAAGGGCGGGCGCCGGGCGGCAATTGCTTACGCCCGCCATTGTAATTTCCGGTCCATGAATTATGACAGGACCATCCTCCACCACTATGTTTGAAGCAGGGAAGAGATCATGACTGCAATCATCGACATCATCGGCCGCGAAATTCTCGACAGCCGGGGCAACCCGACCGTCGAAGTCGACGTCCATCTCGAAGACGGCAGCTTTGGCCGCGCCGCCGTTCCCTCGGGCGCTTCCACCGGCGCTCATGAAGCCGTCGAACTGCGTGACGGCGGCAAGCGCTACCTCGGCAAGGGCGTCGAGAAGGCCGTCGAAGCGGTCAACGGCGAAATCTTCGAAGCCATCGGCGGCATGGATGCCGAAGACCAGCTCCATATCGACGCCACGATGATCGAACTGGACGGCACGGCCAACAAGTCGCGTCTCGGCGCCAACGCCATCCTCGGCGTGTCGCTCGCCGTAGCCAAGGCCGCTTCGGAAGCCTCCAACCTGCCGCTCTTCCGCTACGTCGGCGGCCCGAACGCCCGCCTGCTGCCGGTACCGATGATGAACATCATCAACGGCGGCGCACATGCCGACAATCCGATCGATTTCCAGGAATTCATGATCCTGCCAGTTGGCGCCGACAACCTGCGCGACGCCGTTCGCATGGGTGCGGAAGTCTTCCACGTCCTGAAGAAGGAACTGTCAGCCAAGGGCCACAACACCAATGTCGGCGACGAAGGTGGTTTTGCGCCGGGCCTGAACAGCGCGTCGGAAGCGCTCGACTTCATCATGAAGTCGATAGAGAAGGCTGGATACACGCCGGGCGAAGACATGTTCCTTGGTCTCGATTGCGCCTCGACCGAATTCTTCAAGGACGGCAAGTACGTCATGGAAGGCGAGGGTCGCACGCTCGAGCCGGGCGCCATGGCCGAATACCTGGCTGAACTCGCTGCCAAGTACCCGATCGCCTCCATCGAAGACGGCATGGCCGAAGATGACTGGGAAGGCTGGAAGACGCTGACCGATCTCGCCGGCAAGAAGGTCCAGCTGGTCGGCGACGATCTGTTCGTCACCAACTCCGCGCGCCTGCGCGACGGCATCAAGATGGGTGTCGCCAACTCGATCCTCGTCAAGGTCAACCAGATCGGCTCGCTGTCGGAAACGCTCGATGCCGTCGAAACCGCCCACAAGGCCGGCTACACCGCCGTCATGTCGCACCGCTCCGGTGAAACCGAGGATTCGACGATCGCCGACCTCGCCGTTGCCACCAACTGCGGACAGATCAAGACCGGATCGCTGTCGCGCTCCGACCGTCTTGCCAAGTACAACCAGCTGATCCGCATCGAAGAGCAGCTTGGCCCCCAGGCGAAATATGCCGGCCGCTCGATCCTGCGCGGCTGATACCTGCTGGCACTAAACTGACGAAACCCGCGTCTGGTAACGGACGCGGGTTTTTTGTGGCGGTTTGTTATGGTCAACGGTCGGTTAATCTATGACTGCTAGCGTACCCAGGTATTGCGTATCAGGGCATGATCTATGTGGACCAAACACCATAAGAAACGGAAGCTCGGGCGGTTTGTGATGCCGCTCATCACCATCGCTTTCCTTTCCTATTTCGGCTATCATTCCATCCACGGCGACTACGGGCTGAAGGCGACGGAGAAATTCGATCGCCAGCGGATCGAGCGTCAGGCCCGGCTTGACGAGTTGACCGCGCAGCGCCAGACGCTGGAAAAGGAAGTGGCGCTGTTGAGCGACGGCTCGCTCGAACGGGACATGCTGGATGAAAAGGCTCGTTTTGGGCTCAACATGTCGCGCGCCGACGAAATCGTGATTTTTCACTGATTTGCGAATTAACCGAAATCACGTTAATCTAAAGTTTATAAGTAAAATCATTGACTTATAAAGAATATAAGCCATGCAAATATGGCATTGCTGTGGCGGCATTCTTTGCCTATGGTGTCTGCAAAAGGCAACCATTAGGGAGGAATGAATGGCCCCGCGAAAAACCGCGTCCGTTTCCAATCGGAAAACGGCGGCGAAGCCCGCCAAGAAGGACTTCGTCAACGGCACCATCGCCGACTTCGATCGCGATGCCGATCTGAAGGCCTACCGCGAAATGCTTCTCATCCGCCGTTTCGAGGAAAAAGCCGGCCAGCTGTACGGCATGGGCTTCATCGGTGGTTTCTGTCACCTCTACATCGGCCAGGAAGCTGTCGTCGTCGGCATGCAGATGGCGCTGAAGGAAGGCGATCAGGTCATCACCGCCTATCGTGACCACGGCCATATGCTGGCCTGCGGCATGAGTGCGCGCGGTGTCATGGCCGAGCTTACCGGTCGCCGCAGCGGTCTTTCCCGAGGGAAGGGCGGCTCGATGCACATGTTCTCCAAGGAAAAGAATTTCTACGGTGGTCACGGCATCGTCGGCGCGCAGGTGTCGCTCGGAACGGGCCTTGCCTTTGCCAACCGTTACCGCGGCAATGACAACGTCTCGCTCGCCTATTTCGGCGACGGCGCTGCTAACCAGGGCCAGGTCTATGAGAGCTTCAACATGGCTGCTCTCTGGAAACTGCCGGTGATCTACATCGTCGAGAACAACCGCTACGCCATGGGCACCTCGGTGTCGCGCGCGTCTGCCGGTCATGATTTCTCGCAGCGCGGCGTGGCGCTCGGCATTCCCGGTTTCCAGGTCGACGGCATGGACGTCCGCGCGGTCAAGGCTGCGGGCGACGAGGCGGTCGAACATTGCCGCGCCGGCAAGGGTCCGATCATCCTTGAAATGCAGACCTACCGCTATCGCGGCCACTCCATGTCCGACCCGGCTAAGTACCGCTCCAAGGACGAAGTGCAGAAGATGCGTTCCGAGCACGATCCGATCGAGCAGGTGAAGGCGCGCATCCTTGAAAAGGGATGGGCAAGCGAGGACGAGCTGAAGCAGATCGACAAGGATGTCCGCGACATCGTCGCCGACAGCGCCGATTTCGCCCAGGCCGATCCGGAGCCGGATGTATCCGAGCTCTACACCGACATTCTGCTTTAAGACCGGGACGAGGAAAACATCATGCCTATCGAAATTCTGATGCCTGCTCTGTCCCCGACGATGGAAGAAGGCACACTCAGCAAGTGGCTGAAAAACGAAGGTGACAAGGTCACCTCCGGCGACGTGATCGCCGAGATTGAAACCGACAAGGCTACCATGGAAGTGGAAGCCGTCGATGAAGGCACGATCGGCAAGATCCTGATCGCCGCCGGCACCGAAGGCGTCAAGGTCAACACCGCGATCGCGGTCCTGCTGCAGGACGGCGAAAGCGCCAGCGACGTGGCCGCACCCAAGGCTGCTGCACCGGCCGTCGAGCCTGTGAAGGCTGACGCGCCGGCGCCTGCCGCCGCACCGGTTGCCGCCCTGCCCAAGATCGAAGTCGCATCCGATCCGGATATTCCGGCCGGCACCGAAATGGTTTCGACCACGGTTCGCGAAGCTCTTCGCGACGCGATGGCGGAAGAAATGCGCCGCAGTGACGATGTCTTCGTCATGGGTGAGGAAGTCGCAGAATACCAGGGCGCCTACAAGATCACCCAAGGGCTGCTGCAGGAATTCGGTCCCCGCCGCGTCGTCGATACGCCGATCACCGAGCACGGCTTTGCTGGCGTCGGCGTCGGTGCGGCGATGACTGGCCTCAAGCCGATCGTCGAGTTCATGACCTTCAACTTCGCGATGCAGGCGATCGACCACATCATCAACTCGGCCGCCAAGACGCTTTACATGTCCGGCGGCCAGATGGGTGCGCCGATGGTGTTCCGCGGCCCGAGCGGCGCTGCTGCCCGTGTCGGCGCCCAGCACTCCCAGTGCTACGCCGCCTGGTACAGCCACATTCCGGGCTTGAAGGTCGTCATGCCGTACACGGCAGCCGACGCGAAGGGGCTCTTGAAGGCCGCAATCCGCGATCCGAACCCGGTGATCTTCCTCGAGAACGAAATCCTCTACGGCCACTCCTTCGACGTGCCGAAGCTGGATGATTTCGTCCTGCCGATCGGCAAGGCACGGATCCACAAGACCGGCAAGGACGCGACGATCGTTTCCTTCGGCATCGGCATGACCTATGCGATCAAGGCCGCGGCCGAACTGGAAAAGGACGGCATCGACGTCGAGATCATCGACCTGAGGACCATCCGTCCGATGGACATGCCGACAGTGATCGAATCGGTGAAGAAGACAGGCCGTCTCGTCACCGTCGAGGAAGGCTTCCCGCAGTCCTCCGTCGGTACCGAAATCGCCACGCGCGTCATGCAGCAGGCCTTCGACTATCTCGATGCGCCGATCCTGACGATCGCCGGCAAGGACGTGCCGATGCCTTACGCCGCCAACCTTGAAAAGCTGGCCCTGCCGAATGTCGGCGAAGTCGTCCAGGCGGTGAAGACCGTCTGCTACAAATAAGGGAGGGTGAAGAGATGCCTATCAACATCACCATGCCGGCCCTCTCGCCCACGATGGAAGAGGGCAACCTCGCCAAGTGGCTGGTCAAGGAAGGCGACAAGGTTTCGTCCGGCGACGTGATCGCCGAGATCGAAACCGACAAGGCGACGATGGAAGTCGAAGCGGTCGACGAGGGCACCGTTGCTAAGCTGGTCGTTCCCGCCGGCACCGAAGGCGTCAAGGTCAATGCCGTGATCGCCGTGCTCGCTGCCGAAGGCGAGGATGTGTCTGCCGCCGCCTCGGGCAATGGCGCTGCTGCGCCCGCCAAGGCGGAAGCGCCGAAGGCTGAAGCTGCACCGGCAAAGGCTGAAGCTGCGCCCGCCGTCGCTCCGGCTCCGGTTGCTGCGCAGGCAGTTGCTCCAGCCTCGTCCGGCACGCGCACCTTCTCGTCACCGCTTGCCCGCCGCCTGGCCAAGGATGCCGGCATCGATGTCTCCGCCATCGCCGGCACCGGTCCGCACGGCCGCGTCGTCAAGAGGGACGTCGAAACGGCTGTCGCCGGCGGCGGCCTCAAGCCGGCCGCCGCGGCTGCGCCGTCCGCCGCCGCTCCGGCACCCGCTGCCGCGCCGCCGGCAAAGGGTCGGTCCGACGAAGCTGTTCTCAAGAACTTCGCCGAAGGTTCCTACGAACTCGTGCCGCATGACGGCATGCGCAAGACGATCGCCAAGCGCCTGCAGGAGTCCAAGCAGACGATCCCGCATTTCTACGTTTCCGTGGATTGCGAGCTCGACGCGCTGCTGGCGCTGCGCGCCCAACTTAACGCCTCGGCACCGGAGAAGGATGGCAAGCCGGTCTACAAGCTCTCGGTCAACGACATGGTCATCAAGGCACTCGCCTTGGCCCTGCGTGACGTTCCGGACGCCAACGTCTCCTGGACGGACAGCAACATGGTCAAGCACAAGCACGCCGATGTCGGTGTTGCCGTGTCGATCCCGGGCGGCCTGATCACCCCGATCATCCGCAGTGCGGAACTCAAGAGCCTGTCGGCCATCTCCAACGAGATGAAGGATCTCGGTGCCCGCGCCAAGAGCCGCAAGCTGAAGCCGGAAGAGTATCAGGGCGGCACGACGGCCGTGTCGAACATGGGCATGATGGGCGTCAAGAACTTCGCCGCCGTCGTCAATCCGCCGCATGCGACGATTCTTGCGATCGGCGCCGGCGAGGAGCGCGTCGTGGTGAAGAAGGGCCAGATGGTCGTCGCCAACGTCATGACCGTGACGCTCTCGACCGACCACCGCGCCGTTGACGGTGCGCTCGGTGCCGAGCTGCTTGGCGCTTTCAGGCGCTACATCGAAAACCCGATGGGCATGTTGGTGTAGGTGAACTTTCCCTCCCCCTAACCCTCCCCGCAAGGGGGAGGGGAACTTTGAGCTCGGCTATGAAAACAGTCCTCTGCTACGGTGACAGTCTGACCTGGGGATATGACGCGGAGACCGGCGGTCGGCACGCGCTCGAAGATCGCTGGCCATCAGTTCTGCAAAAGGCGTTGGGCGATGGCGTTCATTTGATCGCCGAAGGCTTGAACGGCCGCACCACCGGTTACGACGATCACCTGGCTGACTGTGACCGCAATGGCGTGCGTATCCTCCCGACCATCCTGCAAAGCCATGCGCCGATCGATCTTGTGATCATTCTGCTTGGCACAAATGACATGAAGCCTGTGGTGCACGGAACCGCTTTCGGCGCGGTGAAGGGCATCGAGAGGCTGGCTAAGCTGGTATGGCATCACAGCTGGCCGGGTGTGCAGGCGGAGGCGCCGGAGATTCTGATCGTTGCGCCGCCGGTGATCTGCGAGACGGCAAATGCAAATTTTGCGGCAATGTATGCCGGCGCTGTCGAACAGTCGTCGATGCTCGCATCGCTCTACGCGGATCTCGCCGACGACATGGGCTGCGGGTTCTTCGACGCCGGTTCGGTGGCAAGGACGACGCCGCTCGATGGCGTGCATCTGGATGCGGAAAATACGCGCGCCATCGGACGCGGCCTCGAGCCGATGGTCCGGATGATGCTCGGGCTCTGAATGACGACGGCTCTTGTCCTGCGGGCGGCGGAGCGGCGGGATGCGGCGGAACTGGCGGTGCTGGTCGATATCGCCTCGCACGGTTTTGCGACCTGGCTCTGGTACGGAGCGGTGATGCGCGGGACCAGGGACACCGCCATGGAGCAGGGGCGGTCGAGAATGCGCGACGACCATGAGCCCGGCGCCTGGAGGGATGCGACGCTGGCTGAATGGGACGGTGAGATTGCAGGCGTGGCGATCGGTTACGATCTGGATGAGAGTGTTCGCGATATCGTAGCACCCCATCCGGTGATCAAGCCGCTGCTGGACCTGCAGGTCGAGGTGATCGGCAGCCGGTTCATCGACAGCCTCGGTGTCTACCGGCACCATCGCGGCAAGGGTATCGGACGGGCGCTGCTCGCCCAAGAGATCGAGAAGGCCAAGGGCAGGCAGGTCAGCCTGATCACCGAAAGCCATAATGAAACGGCGCTGGCGCTCTATGCGGCCAGCGGATTTGCGGAGAAGGCAAGGCTCGCCGCCGTGCCGCTCTTTGAGGACAGCAAGAGGCATGAGTGGGTCCTGCTGGCCCGGAACATGACCTAATCAAGAGGCAGGAAACAAGAATGGCAAATTCCTACGACGTCATCGTTATCGGTTCCGGTCCCGGCGGTTACATTGCGGCGATCCGAGCAGCACAGCTGGGGCTGAAGGTCGCCGTGGTGGAGCGCGAGCATCTGGCCGGCATCTGCTCCAACTGGGGCTGCATCCCGACCAAGGCGTTGTTGCGGTCCGCCGAAGTGTTGCATCTCGCCGAGCACGCCAAGAACTACGGCCTGACGCTCGAAGGCAAGATTACGCCGGACTTGGCAGCCATCGTCAAGCGCTCGCGCGGTATTGCCGAGCGCATGAATGGCGGCGTCGGCTTCCTGATGAAGAAGAACAAGGTCGACGTGATCTGGGGCGAGGCCAAGCTCACCAAGCCGAACGAAATCGTGGTTGCGAAGACCACCAAGACGATCGTTCAGCCGCAGGCGCCGCTGCCGAAGAATACGCTGGGCGAGGGCACCTATACCGCCAAGCACATTATCATCGCCACCGGCGCCCGTCCGCGCGCTCTGCCGGGCATCGAGCCGGATGGCAAGCTGATCTGGACCTATTTCGAGGCGATGAATCCGGACCGCATGCCGAAGTCGCTGCTGGTCATGGGCTCCGGCGCCATCGGCATCGAATTCGCCTCCTTCTACCGCACGCTCGGCGTCGACGTGACTGTCGTGGAACTACTGCCGCAGGTCATGCCGGTCGAGGACGCGGAAATCTCCGCCTTCGCCAAGAAGCAGTTCGACAAGCAGGGCATGAAGATCATTCTCGACGCCAAGGTGACGAAGGTCGAGAAATCTGCCGATTCGGTAACCGCCCATGTCGAGAAGAAGGACGGCTCGATCGAGAAAATCACCGCCGACCGGCTGATCTCGGCCGTTGGCGTACAGGGCAATATCGAGAACCTCGGCCTTGAAGCGCTCGGTGTGAAGACCGATCGCGGCTGCATCGTCATCGACGGCTACGGCAAGACCAATGTGCCGGGCGTTTACGCCATCGGCGACGTTGCCGGCCCGCCGATGCTCGCCCACAAGGCCGAGCACGAAGCCGTCATCTGCGTCGAGAAGATCGCCGGCCTGCCGAACGTCCATCCGATGGACAAGCTGAAGATCCCGGGCTGCACCTACTGCAACCCACAGGTTGCCTCTGTCGGCCTGACAGAAGCCAAAGCCAAGGCGGAAGGTCGCGACATCCGCGTCGGTCGCTTCCCTTTCGTCGCCAACGGCAAGGCGATCGCGCTCGGCGAAGACCAAGGCATGGTCAAGACCATCTTCGACAAGAAGACGGGCGAACTCCTCGGCGCGCATCTGGTCGGTGCGGAAGTCACCGAACTGATCCAGGGTTTCGTCGTCGCGATGAACCTCGAGACGACCGAGGAAGACCTGATGCACACCATCTTCCCGCATCCGACGATTTCGGAAACGTTGAAGGAAAGCGTGCTCGATGCCTATGGGCGTGCACTGAACGCTTGATTGTGCTATGGCCCGCCTCCATGTGAGAGACGGGCCGTATGTCTGGCCTGAAGGAAAGTTGAAGTCACGATGGTCACCATTCTCGACCGTACCAATATCGAGATCGACGCCAAACGCATCCGTCATCCGGAAAAGGCCCACAAGCCGGACACGGAGATGCTGCGCAAGCCGGAATGGATCCGCGTCAAGGCGCCGGTGTCGAAGGGCTACCAGGAAACCCGTTCGATCGTGAAGGAGCACAAGCTCGTCACCGTCTGCGAGGAGGCCGGCTGCCCGAATATCGGCGAGTGCTGGGACAAGAAGCACGCCACCTTCATGATCATGGGCGAGATCTGTACCCGAGCCTGCGCCTTCTGCAACGTCTCGACCGGCAAGCCGAATGCTCTCGACATGGCCGAGCCGGAAAACGTCGCCAAGGCCGTCAAGCAGATGGGCCTCAGCCACGTCGTCATCACCTCGGTCGACCGCGATGATCTGGCCGACGGTGGCGCCGAGCATTTCGAAAAGGTGATCTGGGCGATCCGTGCCGCGTCGCCGGCAACGACCATCGAAATCCTGACGCCCGACTTCCTGAAGAAGCCCGGCGCACTGGAGCGCGTCGTTGCCGCCAAGCCCGACGTCTTCAACCACAACATGGAAACCGTGCCGGGCAACTATCTGACGGTGCGCCCTGGTGCGCGCTACTTCCATTCCATCCGGCTGCTGCAGCGGGTCAAGGAACTCGATCCGACCATGTTCACCAAGTCTGGCATCATGGTTGGCCTCGGCGAGGAGCGCAACGAAGTGCTGCAGCTTATGGACGACCTCAGGACGGCGGATGTCGACTTCCTGACCATCGGCCAGTACCTGCAGCCCACCCGCAAGCACCACAAGGTCGAAAAATTCGTGACGCCGGAGGAGTTCAAGTCCTACGAGACCGTCGCCTATACCAAGGGCTTCCTGATGGTGGCTTCGAGCCCGCTGACCCGCTCGTCGCACCATGCCGGCGATGATTTCGCACGGTTGCGGGCAGCACGGGAAAAGAAGCTGCTGGCTGCGGCTGAATAGGAAGTACGCTTTGGCAGCGTGAGCGACCGAGACTGTTTTGATCCTCTCTTGAAGCTTTGCGGGGAGAAGCCCGCAGGTGGTACATTGAGGCCAGTTGCCATGGAAGACAGTGTGATAGGCTGGGCGAAGGCGGCATTTTTATTGCCGTATAGCCTTTTTCGAGTGTTGACCGGCAGGAAGGATTTCCGCGATCCGGTGCTGGGCAGTGAGCGGCTTAACCGCAAGGGCCTGCATGTTTGGCGCGTGAAGACGACTGCGCGCATCACGGAATGGCGCCGCCGAAAGCTAAGGCACCTCGTCTCTGATGCCGAGCGAGTCTTCTTTGCAGAAAACGGCTACATAGAGCGCCGTGATCTTCTGGCGGAGGCGGATTTCAGGGCGTTGGTAGCTGAGGTGGAGGCGTTAAAGGCGCCGGCGCGCGAGATGCGGGAGGGCCGCGCCCTGACGCGCCGTATTCCGCTGACGCCGGACGTTCTGGCCCATTCCCCGATGCTGCGATCCTTTCTCCGGAGCGAGAGATGGACCGCGCCAATCCGCTATGCGGGCGGCTTTAACGTGGAGCCTTTTCTGAGCATCCAGACGATCGTCGGCGAGCCGACGGCTAACCCCAGCGAGAAGGATCCACAGACCGACCTGCATATGGACACGTTTCACTCGACGGCCAAGGCCTGGTTCTTTCTCTATGACGTAGCGGAAGACGAGGGGCCGTTCACCTATGTTGCCGGGTCGCACAAACTGACGAAACGCCGGCTCGCTTGGCAGAAGCGCATGAGCGTTCTGGCGTCGCAGCGGCGCGGCGGCGGGGCGTTCCGTATTCCGGCAGCCTCGCTGAAGCGCCTTCACCTTCCCGAACCGACGAAATTTTCGGTCCCGGCCAATACGCTGGTTGTTGGAGACACATTTGGCTTCCATGCGCGTGGCCTTTCTGTACGCAGGTCGGTACGCGTCGAGCTCTATGCATCGCAGCGGCCGAACCCGTTCCTGCCCTTCATCAATCTTGACGCCGCCTGGCTGCCCTTTGTCAGTGGCCGCAAGGAGGTCATCAGTTGGTATTTCGAGGACTGGCTGGCGCGGCTCGGCCTTCGGCGGCTGATCTGGCGGTCCGTTGGTGAGGTCTCCGCCCGCGAGAATCTTGTCGATCGCCCCTAGAGCGGCGCGGAAAAAGAAGCTGCTGGCGTCCAAGTCATCTTCCGCCGGTTGAAAAGCCGGATTCGAATTGTATGGTCGCGCGGCTCCAAGTATGGAGCGTCATATTTCCGGCCGTCGCGGTACTCTCACCGAGAGTTTGCAGGAAACGGTGAATGTCAAATAAGCTTTTGGGTCTGGAGCAGGCGGCGTCATCTCTTCGCGCAGCCGACCGTGTGCTGATCATCGGCTGCTCGGGCAGCGGCAAGAGCACGCTGGCGCGTAAACTTTCGGAGATGTTCCAGCTTCCTTACATTTCGATGGATCGCGACGTCTTCTGGCTGCCGGGCTGGACCCAGCGGCCGAGGGCCGATGCACTCGACATCGTCGAGCGGGCGGTGGCGCAGCCGCGATGGGTCATGGATGGAACGAGCCCCGGCACTTTGCCGCTGCGGCTGCCGCGCACGGACATTGTCTTATGGATGCGTCCGCCGCGCTATGTTTCTCTTTATGGTGTCGTCAGCCGCTGGCTGAGATTTCGTGGCAGGACGCGGCCCGAAATGGCCGAAAATTGCCCCGAGCGCCTCTCAGGTGAATTTCTGTCTTACATCTGGAATTTCGAAAAGACGGAAAGTCCGGAGATCGAGCAGAAACTCGCAGACTACGGTCCCGATGTTCCGGTGCTCGTCCTGAAATCGCATTCCGAAACGCGAAGTCTGCTAGAGCGGCTGGCTCGCCATTGAAGTGATCTCCGGTTCAATCTACTCTGCCGCCGCTGGCTTTGAGGCCGGCGTTCCGGGAGGCGGGCATGGATGTTGGTGCACTTTTCCTGAAGGCTGCCGCCTATGCAGCGGAGTTTCGGCGCTCGGTCGGCGACCGACCGCAGCGGCCAACCGATGATTATTCCCGGGCGTTCGCTGCGTTTTCGGAGGAACTGCCGGAACATGGATCTCCGGTTGACGAGGTGCTCGATGCTCTCGTCGCCAAGGCTGAGCCTGGATTGCACATGCCGACGGGGCCGCGATTTTTCGGCTGGGTCATGGGCGGATCGCATCCCGCCGGCGTTGCCGCTGATTTCCTGACGTCGGCCTGGGGACAAAACACGGGGAACCACGTGGTTGCTCCCTCCGCCGCCGCAGTCGAGACGGTCGCTGCGCGCTGGTTGCTCGATTTGCTCGATCTGCCGCACGAGAGTTCCGTTGGCTTCGCGACAGGCGCGACGATGGCCAATTTTACCTGTCTTGCCGCTGCTCGCGGCGCGGTGCTGCGCGCAGTCGATTGGGATGCGGATACACAGGGTCTCTTTGGTGCGCCGCAGATTACGGTGGTCATCGGTGATGATGCGCACACGACGATTTTTTCGGCATTGCAGTTTCTGGGTCTCGGTCATGATCGCGTCCTGCGGGTGGCAACGGACGATCAGGGCCGGATGCTGCCAGATGCCTTTGCGGATGTTTTCCGATCCATAAACGGCCCTTCAATCGCGATCCTGCAGGCCGGGCAGATCAACACCGGTGCCTGCGATGACTTCGCAAAACTCATTCCCATCGCAAAAGCGCATGGCGCCTGGGTCCACGTCGATGGAGCGTTCGGCTTGTGGGCGCAGGCCTCTCAGGAAAAATGCATCCTGACAACGGGGATCGGCTCGGCGGACAGTTGGGCAACCGACGGTCACAAATGGCTGCAGACGCCCTACGATTGCGGTTATGCCATCGTCCGCGATGAACTGGCGCACCGCAGGGCGATGACGATTTCGGCAAGTTACCTGCCGCTGGCAGCGGAGGGGGAGCGCGATCCGTCGCACTATGTTCCAGAACTTTCCCGTCGGGCGCGGGGATTTGCGACGTGGTCGATGATCAAGCATCTGGGGCGCGACGGAATAGCCGCCCTGGTCGATCGCAACTGCGATGCGGCACGGGTCATGGCGGAACATCTCAGGGGCGAGCCTGGCATCGACGTCGTCAACGACGTCGTTCTCAATCAGGTTATTGTCCGGTTCGGCACCGATAGGGGAGCCGATGAAGCCGACAACATGACCAGGAGCACCATTGCGCGGCTTCAGCGGGACGGCATGGCATTTGCCGCGGGCGCACTCTGGCGGCAGAGGTTGGTGATGCGGATGTCGCTCACCAATTATCTGACGGATGCACGACGGGCCGAAATCGCCGCGCGCGCCGTGATAGAAGCCTACCGTAACGTCTGGCAGGAAAACGGCCCGGCTTGACGTTACGTCAACCTTCTACAGACCATCCGGAATGGGGCGTCATGCCATCTTGTTTTTCCGGAAATCATTGAATATCTGAACGCCATGCCACAATTCGAAACCCGCCGGCCAGTCAAGCATACGCCCGACCAGATGTTCGATCTGATTGCCGATGTAGAGAAATATCCCGAATTCCTGCCTCTTTGCGAAGCCTTGACCGTTCGTTCACGCAAGGAGCGGGACGGCAGGGAGCTGCTGGTGGCCGACATGACGGTCGGCTACAAGGCGATCCGCGAGACATTCACGACGCAGGTGCTCCTGAACAAGGCCGAGCGTGTCATCGATGTCAAATATCTCGACGGGCCGTTCAAATATCTCGACAATCGCTGGAGCTTTGAAGAGACGGGCGAAGGCGGCTGCTCGGTCAATTTCTTCATCGACTATGAGTTCAAGAGCCGCATTCTCGGCGCCTTAATGGGGTCGATGTTCGATCGGGCCTTCCGGATGTTTTCCGAGGCCTTCGAGAAGCGCGCCGATACGATCTACGCGACTGCGTGAAACATTCACGGGCGGCTGAAGTCTGGTTCAGCCGCCTGCTGCTTCCTCCAGCATGTCGAGCGCGGTGCGCACCGTTGCGAGCCGCACGGAGTCGCGGCCGATATCGCCATACCGCATTTCCCGGTGAATCACGTTGCCGCCCCGGCTTGCAGCTGCCAGATGCACGAGCCCGACCGGCTTCTCGACCGACCCGCCGCCCGGACCGGCAATGCCCGTTACCGCGACGGCCAGGTCCGCCTTCGAATGGGTGAGGGCGCCGCGCACCATCTCGATGGCCGTTTGGCGCGACACGGCACCGTGCGCCGCAAGCGTCGCCAGATCGACGCCGAGCATCTGTATCTTGGCATCGTTGGAATAGGTGACGAAGCCGCGATCGACGACCATGGAGGAACCGGAGACTTCGGTGAGCGCGCCGACGATCAATCCGCCGGTGCAGGATTCTGCGGTTGCGACCATCAGGCCGCGTTTTGAGAACGCCGCGATCAGGGACTGCGCCTTGTTTTCAATGTCCTGCGGCCAGCCGCTCATTTTCCGCCTCCCGCATAGACGACCGTCGCTGTCGCAATGGCGGCAATGCCCTCGCGCCGGCCGACAAAGCCGATCTTTTCGTTCGTTGTCGCCTTCACCGAGCAGCGATCGAGCGAAATGCCGAGCATGGAGGCGAGATTTTCGCGCATCGCCAGGCGGTGCGGTCCGACCTTCGGCGCTTCGGCGATCAGTGAAACATCGGCGTTCATGATCGTGCCGCCGTGGGCGCGAACGATCCTTGCCGCATGTTCGAGGAAGATGCGCGAGGCAGCCCCTTTCCACTGCGGGTCGGATGGCGGGAAATGATCGCCGATATCGCCGGCGCCGCAGGTTGCGAGCAGCGCATCGGTCAAGGCATGCAACGCGACATCGGCATCGGAATGGCCGAGCAGCTTCTGGTCATGCGGAATGAAGACGCCGCAAAGCGTCACGCCGTCGCCGTCGATCAACTGGTGAACATCATAGCCGTTGCCGGTGCGCACATCGGGAAGGCTGTTCCGGCTCAGTTTTTCATCGGCCATGGCGATATCCCGTTTGAGCGTCAGTTTGATATTGTCGACGGAACCCTCGACCAGCGTCACGGGCAATCCGGCCCATTCCGCGATCGAGGCGTCGTCGGTGAAATCGGAGCGGCTGGAAGCCGCAGCTTGTGTATGGGCAACTAGAATCGGCTCAAATCGGAAACACTGGGGTGTCTGTGCCGCAAAGAGGCCGGCCCTCGACACGGTTTCGATTACCCTGCCGTCCGCCGATCCGCGCTTCAGCGTGTCGGCAACGGCAATGGCGGGCAGAGCCGCGTCGGCACCGTCGATCAAAGCGGAAAGGCAGCGGTCGAGCAGGGCGTGGTCGATAAAGGGGCGTACCGCATCCTGGATCATCACCTGGGTAATGCCGGACGTCTCCAGCGCCTTCAGGCCGGCAAGCACCGAAAGCTGGCGTGTTGCTCCGCCATGAACCCATGAGATGGCCGTCGTGTCGCCGGATACGCAGTCAAGCGCCTGCTCGAACAAGGCCTCGTCGTCCGGATGAATGACGACGACGATTGTCTTTTCCCGCGGCCATGTCGCAAAAACATCAAGCGTATGGGAGATAACCGGCCGTCCACCGATCGGGCGGTACTGTTTTGGACCATCCTGCGGCGAACCGGCGCGCTCACCGCGTCCTGCAGCGACAATGACGATACCACAGGAAAACTGTTCTTTTGCCCGCATTTTCTATATGGCTTCCCGCGAATGCTTCACCGTCTGGCCCGAAGCCGATTTTACAATCGGCGTCACTGTGCCCGTCAGAGCCGCCCAAGCCCCGCATCAGGGCCGTTTCGGCGCGCGTCACTTCAAACGCCGTGGTGATTTACCGCGAAGGTGGGGGCTTTACCAGTTGTCCCGGGAATTTTGTCGGACCGCTCTGAAACCCCTTGGCAATCCTGTCAAGTATGTCTAAAAATAGTGCAGAATAAAGATGTGCCCGAAAGATAATCATTTGCAGATACCGGATTTGTCATCCCCGTTCCGGGTTGGGCGGCTCTCCTTCCGAAACCGCGTCGTGCTTGCGCCGATGTCGGGCGTGACGGACTTGCCCTTCCGGCAGTTGGCCTGGCGCTTCGGCGCCGGCCTCGTCGTCACAGAGATGGTGGCGAGTCGCGAACTCGTCGGCAACGCATCGGAAAGCTGGGCACGCCTCAGGAGCTCCGGCATCGATCCGCACATGGTCCAGCTTGCCGGACGAGAGGCTCACTGGATGGCGGAGGCTGCGAAGATCGCTGCGGATAACGGCGCCGACGTCATCGACATCAATATGGGCTGCCCCGCCAAGAAGGTGACCGGCGGTTATTCCGGTTCGGCGCTTATGCGCGATCCTGACCATGCGCTGTCGCTCATCGAGGCGACGGTCAATGCGGTGGACGTGCCCGTGACGCTGAAGATGCGACTTGGCTGGGACGAGAACTCCATCAATGCGCCTTTGATCGCCAGGCGGGCGCAAGAGGCGGGTGTCCAGATGATCACCATTCATGGGCGCACGCGCATGCAGTTCTACAACGGCAAGGCTGATTGGGATGCGATCCACGCCGTTCGCGACGTCATTTCGGTCCCGCTGGTCGCCAATGGCGATGTGGCGACCACGGCGGATGCTAAGGACATTCTGAAGCGCTCCGGTGCCGATGCCGTGATGATCGGTCGCTCCAGCCAGGGACGACCCTGGCATGCCGGCGTGCTTGCCGGTGCGGTGGAGCATCCGGCCATTGGCGAAATCCAGGACATTGTCGCCGAACATTACGGCATGATGCTCGACTTCTACGGCGCCGATATTGGTCTGAGACATGCCCGAAAGCATATCGGCTGGTATCTCGATCGCTTTGCGCCGCATCTGTCGTTGCCGGAGAAGGCGGCGATCATGACCGCGACGGATGCGCAGACCGTCCTTTCGCGCGTTGTTGCGGCGATTGAAGCCGCGGCCGGGCGCGAAGAAGAAAAGGATGCGGCATGACCGAGAAAATGCGCGACGAGGACAGCAAGGTTGCCGATTCCTTGCCGATGGCCGTGCTCAACGCCATCCAGAATCCTGTAATCCTCGTCGACGAAAAAGGTCTCGTGGCTTTTGCCAATTGGGAGGCGGAGGTTTTCTTCGGCGCCAGCGCCAATTATCTCGCCCGTCATGACATCAGTGCCTTCATTCCGTTCGGAAGCCCGCTGCTGACGCTGATAGAGCAAGTGCGCGAGCGCCGCGCCGCCGTCAACGAATATCGCGTCGATCTGAGTTCCCCGCGGCTCGGTGCCGACAAGCTCGTCGATCTCTATGTCGCGCCGGTCCTGTCCGAACCGGGTTCGGTCGTCATCGTGTTTCAAGAGCGGTCGATGGCGGACAAGATCGACCGGCAGTTGACCCATCGCGCGGCGGCCCGCTCGGTGACCGGGCTTGCCTCGATGCTGGCTCACGAGATCAAGAACCCGCTGTCGGGCATCAGGGGCGCTGCCCAGCTTCTGGAAACATCCGTCAATGACGATGACCGGGCGCTGACGCGGCTGATCTGCGACGAGACCGACCGCATCGTCTCGCTGGTCGATCGCATGGAAGTGTTTTCCGACGAGCGCCCGGTCGATCGTCACCCGGTCAATATCCATTCCGTGCTGGATCATGTGAAGGCCGTGGCCAAGGCCGGCTTTGCCCGCAAGATCCGGATCACGGAAAACTACGACCCGTCGCTGCCGCCGGTCTACGCCAACCGCGACCAGTTGATTCAGGTGTTCCTCAACCTGATCAAGAATGCTGCAGAAGCCGTCGCCGACAAGCCGGATGGCGAGATCATGCTGACGACCGCCTATCGGCCGGGTATCCGCCTCTCGGTTGCCGGGACGCGCGAGAAGATCTCGCTGCCGCTCGAGTTCTGCGTCCACGACAACGGGCCGGGCGTTCCCGCCGATCTGGTGCCGCACTTGTTTGACCCGTTCATCACCACGAAGACCAACGGCTCCGGTCTCGGCCTTGCGCTGGTCGCCAAGATCATCGGTGGCCATGGCGGCATCGTCGAATGCGACAGCCAGGGCCACCGCACGACATTTCGCGTTCTGATGCCCGCGTCGAAAGGGCCGACGGCAGAAGACAGCGAACCACTGACAGCAGTAAAAGGACAATCCCGATGACAGGCGCCACTATCCTCGTCGCCGACGACGACGCTGCCATCCGCACCGTGCTCAACCAGGCGCTCAGCCGCGCCGGTTACGACGTGCGCATCACTTCGAACGCGGCGACGCTGTGGCGGTGGATATCGGCAGGCGATGGTGATCTCGTCGTCACCGACGTGGTCATGCCGGATGAAAACGCCTTCGACCTGTTACCGCGCATCAAGAAGGCGCGTCCCGATCTGCCGGTGCTGGTCATGAGTGCCCAAAACACCTTCATGACGGCGATCAAGGCGTCGGAGAAGGGCGCCTACGACTATCTGCCCAAGCCCTTCGACCTCACAGAACTGATCGCCATCATCGGCCGGGCGCTGGCCGAGCCGAAGCGCAAGCCGGTGAAAATGGACGACGACACGCAGGACGGCATGCCGCTGGTCGGCCGCTCCGCCGCGATGCAGGAAATCTACCGCGTTCTGGCGCGGCTGATGCAGACCGACCTGACCCTGATGATCACCGGCGAATCCGGAACAGGCAAGGAACTGGTGGCCCGCGCGCTTCATGACTACGGCAAGCGCCGCAACGGTCCCTTCGTTGCGATCAACATGGCGGCGATCCCGCGCGACCTGATCGAATCGGAACTGTTCGGCCACGAGAAGGGCGCCTTTACCGGCGCGCAGAACCGTTCCACGGGCCGCTTCGAGCAGGCCGAGGGCGGCACGCTGTTCCTCGATGAAATCGGCGACATGCCGATGGATGCGCAGACACGGCTGCTGCGCGTGCTGCAGCAGGGCGAATATACGACCGTTGGCGGACGCACGCCGATCCGCTCAGACGTGCGCATCGTCGCGGCGACCAACAAGGACCTGAAGCAGTCGATCAATCAGGGTCTGTTCCGCGAGGATCTCTACTACCGCCTGAACGTCGTGCCGTTGCGCCTGCCGCCGCTGCGCGACAGGGCGGAGGATATTCCCGATCTCGTTCGCCATTTCGTACAGCAGGCGGAAAAGGAGGGGCTGGACGTCAAGCGTTTCGACCAGGAGGCACTGGAGCTGATGAAGGCCCATCCCTGGCCCGGCAACGTCCGCGAGCTTGAAAATGTCGTCCGCCGCCTGACGGCGCTTTACCCGCAGGATGTGATCACCCGTGAGATCATCGAGAGCGAATTGCGCTCGGATATTCCCGACAGTCCCATCGAGAAGACATCCAGCCGTCCCGGCTCGATGTCGATTTCGCAGGCCGTGGAAGAGAACATGCGGCAATATTTTGCCGGTTTCGGCGACGGCCTGCCACCGGCGGGGCTTTACGACCGGGTGCTGGCGGAGATGGAATATCCGTTGATTCTGGCTGCCCTGACCGCAACGCGCGGCAACCAGATCAAGGCCGCCGATCTGCTTGGCCTGAACCGGAACACCCTGCGCAAGAAAATTCGCGAGCTTGGGGTTTCGGTGTATCGCAGTTCGCGCAGCGCTTGACTTGGCGCCTATAAGCGTTGCATTTTCGCCACAATATGTTGCTTAGAAAGCACACGGACGACGGTCGATTCTTTGGACGACTCGTCCGAAGAATCTGGATGTTTGACGATATGCGGGTCTCCAGGTCCGTGCGGTCAATTTCTGACCACCGAGCGTAAAATGCCCGCCGCTGTCCCATCAGGAGCGCCGCCGGGTTGGGGGAAGCGTGACTGATGGCCGAAGGGCTGATTGTGCCACTGGCAAAAGAAGAAGTCGCGGTGATCGGCCATGACCGGCGCGCGTCCTTTGCGTTCCCCGGCCTGCTACTCGCAACCGGTGCGCTGATCTGCGCGATCATATCGCTGCTTGTTCTTCTCGGATTGACGCCGATCAGGCCGGAAACCAACATTATCATTGGTTCGGCCGCGATCAACGCGCTGTTCGTTATCGGACTGCTTTTCCTGATCGGCCGTGAAATCCTGCGTCTTTTGAAAGCCCGCAACCGAGGTAGGGCAGCAGCCCGGCTGCATGTGCGCATTGTTGCCCTGTTCTCGATCGTTGCCATCACGCCGGCCATTCTGGTGGCGATCTTTGCCAGCATCACGCTCGATGTCGGCCTCGATCGCTGGTTTTCGCTGCGCACCCAGTCGATCGTCAGTTCCTCACTTGATGTGGCGCAGGCCTATGTGCTGGAAAATGCCAGCTATCTGCAGGGCCAGACGGTGTCCATGGCCAATGACCTGGAGCGCAATCGCCAGCTTTACAGCCTCGACCGCACCGGCTTCATCGAGCTGATGACGCGGCAGGCCCGCGGGCGCGGCATGCTCGGCGCCTTTCTGGTGCGCGGGGACGGGTCGCCGATCCTGCAGGCGAACATTCCGACCGAACGGCCGCTGCCGGCCATTCCGAAGGACGCGCTGCTCAGCACCGTTTCGGGGCAGCCGACCCTCATTCCGCCGGGGGTGACGAACCTCGTCGGGGCGATCATTCCGATCGACAACATCGACGGCGCCTATCTCTACACCGTGCGCAGCGTTGATCCGAAGGTCATGCGCTCCATGCGGCTGATGGAGGAGAACACGGCCGAATACAAGAACCTCGAGGCCGGCCGCACGTCGCTTCAGGTGGCTTTCGGGGTGCTCTATCTGGGCTTCGCTCTGATCGTTCTGCTGGCTGCGATCTGGACCGCGATCGCGGTCGCCGACCGGATCGTCAGGCCGATCCGGCTGTTGATCGGTGCGGCCGACAGCGTCGCGTCGGGCAATTTGAATGTCGTGGTGCCGGTCCATGCGGTCGATGGCGACGTCGGCAGCCTGTCGCGCACCTTCAACAAGATGATCGCCGAAATCCGCACGCAGCGGGACCAGATCCTTGAAGCAAAGGACGAGATGGACGACCGGCGGCGGTTCATCGAGGCCGTGCTCTCCGGGGTGACAGCCGCCGTGATCGGCGTCGAGGACGACCGGCGCATCACCATCGCCAACCCGTCGTCGGAGCATTTCCTGTCGCGGACGACGATCGAACTCGTCGGCGAAAGGCTTGCCGATGTGGCGCCTGAAATCGAGCAGGTACTGAACGAGGCGGCGAGCCGTCACCGCAATGACTATCGCAAGCAGATCAACATCATGCGCGGCGGTACGGAGCGGACGCTGAACGTCCAGGTGACGCGCGAAGAATCGCACGACGCCAAGGAATCCTACGTCATCACCGTCGACGACATCACCGATCTGGTCATCGCGCAGCGTTCGACCGCCTGGGCCGACGTCGCAAGGCGCATCGCCCATGAGATCAAGAACCCGCTGACACCCATCCAGCTTTCGGCCGAGCGGCTGAAGCGTCGCTACGGCAAGCAGATCAATCAGGACGATCGCACCGTGTTCGACCAGTGCACCGACACGATCGTGCGTCAGGTCGAGGATATCGGCCGGATGGTCGACGAATTCTCCGGATTCGCGCGCATGCCCAAGCCGACGAAGGAGCAGGCGGATCTCCGCGGCATTCTCAAGGATGCGATCTTCCTGCGCGAAATGGGAAATACCCACGTGACGTTCATCCGTGACCTCGGCGACGAGCCGCTCGAAGGCACCTTCGACAGCCGCATGCTGGGCCAGGCCTTCGGCAACGTCATCAAGAATGCAGTCGAGGCGATCGAGGCCCTGCCGGCGGATGCCGTGCGCGGCGACCGTACGGTGATGGTGCGCTCGCGGAAGAATGAAACGAGCGGCCAGTTCGTTGTCGATATCATAGACAACGGCAAGGGACTGCCCACGGAAAATCGTCATCGCATTCTCGAGCCCTACATGACGATGCGCGAAAAGGGCACCGGCCTTGGTCTGGCGATCGTCAAGAAGATCATCGAGGATCATGGCGGACAACTGGAACTGCATGATGCGCCCGCCGATTTCGATCACGGGCAGGGCGCCATGATTCGTATAATTTTGCCTCCGGCCGGACACGGCGGCGGCACCGAAGACAGACAGAACAAGGATACTTCCCATGGCGGCTGACATTCTGGTTGTGGACGACGAGGAGGACATTCGCGAGATCGTCTCCGGCATCCTGTCCGACGAGGGCCACGAAACACGGACCGCGTTCGACAGCGACAGCGCGTTGCAGGCCATCAGCGATCGCGTGCCGCGGCTCGTCTTTCTTGATATCTGGATGCAGGGCAGCCGGCTCGATGGCCTGGCGCTGCTCGACGAGATCAAGAGCCGTTATCCGGACCTGCCTGTGGTGATGATTTCGGGGCACGGCAATATTGAGACCGCCGTTTCGGCGATCCGCCGCGGCGCCTATGATTTCATCGAAAAACCGTTCAAGGCCGACCGGCTGATTCTCATCGCCGAGCGGGCACTGGAAAACTCCAAGCTGAAGCGGGAAGTCACCGAGTTGAAGAAGCGGTCCGGCGATCCCGTCGAGCTGATCGGAACGTCGGTAGCGGTTTCGCAGCTGCGCCAGACGATCGAGAAAGTGGCCCCGACCAACAGCCGCATCATGATCCACGGCCCGTCCGGTTCCGGCAAGGAACTGGTCGCCCGCATGATCCACCGCAAGTCCTCGCGGGCCGGCGGCCCCTTCGTGGCGCTGAATGCCGCCGCGATCACGCCGGACCGGATGGAAATGGCGCTTTTCGGCACCGAGGGAACGCCGGGCCAGCAGCGCAAGACCGGCGCTTTGGAAGAGGCCCACGGCGGCATTCTCTATCTCGATGAAGTCGGCGAAATGCCGCGCGAGACGCAGAACAAGATCCTGCGCGTGCTGGTCGACCAGCAGTTCGAGCGCGTCGGCGGCTCCAAGCGCGTCAAGGTCGACGTCCGTATCATCTCCTCGACTGCCTACAATCTCGAAAGCCAGATCGCCGAAGGTGCCTTCCGAGAGGATCTCTACCATCGTCTCGCCGTCATTCCGGTCAGGGTGCCGGCGCTTGCCGAGCGGCGCGAGGACATTCCGTTTCTGGTCGATATGTTCATGCGCCAGATCAGCGAGCAGGCGGGCATCCGCACCCGCAAGATCGGCGATGATGCGCTCGCCGTGCTGCAGTCGCACGACTGGCCGGGGAATATCCGCCAATTGCGCAACAACATCGAACGGCTGATGATTCTTGCCCGCAGCGACGGCCCGGACACGGCGATCTCGGCGGATATGCTGCCAAGCGAAGTCGGCGACAGCCTGCCGAAGATCTCGGCGCAGGGAGACCAGCACATCATGACGCTGCCGCTGCGTGAGGCGCGTGAAATGTTCGAGCGGGACTATCTGATCGCCCAGATCAACCGTTTCGGCGGCAATATTTCGCGGACGGCTGAGTTTGTCGGCATGGAGCGCTCGGCTCTGCACCGGAAACTGAAATCGCTCGGCGTCTGAAATCGCCCCATCGCATCTCCTGAGACAAGTCACCCATGACGAGAATTGCCTATGTCAACGGCGTCTACCAGCGCCACGCCGATGCCGGTGTCCATATTGAGGATCGGGGCTTTCAATTCGCCGATGGGGTCTATGAAGTCTGCGAAGTGCGTCACGGCTTCATCATCGACCTGACGCGGCATCTCGACCGGCTCGACCGATCGCTTGCGGAAATCCGGATCGGCTGGCCGATGACGCGGGCAGCCCTCGTCATCATCGTTCGCGAGGTCCTGCGGCGCAACCGCGTCCGCAACGGCCTGTTCTACTTGCAGGTGACGCGCGGTTCTGCCCGGCGGGATCATGTCTTTCCATTGGACGGCACGCCATCGACGATCGTCGTGACGGCGAAGAGAACCGACGCTTCGCTCATTGCTAGGAAGAACACAGTCGGAATCCGGGCAATCACCGTGCCGGAAAACCGCTGGGATCGCGTCGACGTGAAGACCGTCGGGCTCCTGCCGAACGTTCTCGCGCGGCAGGCGGCGAGGGAGGAGGGCGCCCAGGAGGCGATCTTCGTCGACCCCGACGGTACGGTGAAGGAAGGGGCGGCGACCAATGTCTGGATCGTCGACGGGCAAGGCAAGCTGCGGACCCGTCATGCGGATCACGGCATTCTCAAAGGCATTACCCGCACGACCCTGATGGACGTTGTCGCCGCTGCCGGCATCGATATCGAGGAGCGTGCCTTTTCGGTGGAAGAAATGCTCGCCGCGCGCGAAGTCTTCATCACAGCGGCGACAAGCATCTGTTTTCCGGTGGTGGCAGTTAACGGTAAAACCATCGCAAATGGTCATCCCGGCAGCATGTCACAGAAAATTCGTGAAGCCTTTTTCGACGTTGCGGAAAAGACTGCGATTTGATACCAAAATCCTGGGGGACGTCATGAAGAGCACTTCTGAAGGCGTTCGGGATAAACAGATCGAATAATCAACCGGTTAAATTGAACCGGCAAATAAGAAAGAAGCGGCGCTATGGCGGAACGTTCTCAGAACTTGCAGGATCTTTTTCTCAACACCGTCCGCAAGCAGAAGATATCTCTGACGATATTTCTTATCAATGGTGTGAAACTCACGGGCGTTGTTACGTCCTTCGACAACTTTTGTGTCCTCTTGCGGCGTGACGGGCATTCCCAGCTCGTATACAAGCACGCGATCTCGACGATCATGCCGGGCCAGCCGATGCAGATGTTCGAGAGCGAAGAATCCGCGTCCTGACGGGATACAAGGCACATTACCAAACGTGATACAAAATCGGCGTCGATCATCCCGGAGCTTGACAAGCTGCGCGATGACATGCGCGCCGTCGTCATCGTCCCGGTCCTGAAAAAGACCGGCAGGCAGAATGCTGAAATCATTGCCGCGACATCGACGCGCAGCGACGAAAGCCGGCTTGAGGAAACGATCGGGCTGGCGCTCGCGATCGACCTCGAGGTGGTGCATGGCGCCATTGTTCCAATCGCCCAGCCGAAGCCCGGCACGTTGCTCGGAACCGGCAAGATCGAGGAAATCGGGCACCTGCTTGCCGAGCGCAATGCGGGTCTGGTCATTGTCGATCATCCGCTGACCCCCGTGCAGCAGCGCAATCTCGAAAAGGAATGGAACTGCAAGGTCATCGACCGGACCGGTCTCATCCTGGAAATCTTCGGTCGCCGCGCCTCTACCCGGGAAGGCACGCTGCAGGTCGATCTTGCGCATCTGAACTATCAGAAGGGCCGGTTGGTCCGCAGCTGGACCCACCTTGAACGCCAGCGCGGTGGCGCTGGATTCATGGGTGGTCCGGGTGAAACGCAGATCGAAGCCGACCGTCGGCTGCTGCAGGAAAAGATCGTCAAGCTGGAGAAGGAACTGGAGCAGGTGCGCCGCACCCGCCAGCTCCACCGTGCCAAGCGCAAGAAGGTGCCGCATCCGATCGTCGCCCTCGTTGGCTACACCAACGCTGGCAAGTCGACTCTGTTCAACCGCATCACCGGCGCCGGCGTTCTGGCCGAGGACATGCTGTTTGCGACGCTCGACCCGACGCTGCGCCGCATGAAGCTGCCGCATGGGCGCATGGTGATCCTGTCCGACACTGTCGGGTTCATCTCTGACCTGCCGACTCATCTGGTCGCTGCCTTCCGGGCAACGCTGGAAGAGGTTTTGGAAGCCGACCTCATCCTGCATGTTCGCGATCTCTCGGATCCGGACAATCAGGTGCAGGCGCAGGACGTACTGCGCATCCTCACCGATCTCGGCATTGACGAGAAGGCAAGGTCTGAGCGCATCATCGAGGTCTGGAACAAGATCGATCTGCTTGAAACCGAGGCCCGTGAGAGCCTCGTGCAGAAGGCGGAGAACACGAGCAACACGGCTGCGGTTTCGGCAATTACCGGCGAAGGCGTCGATCATCTGCTCAACGAGATCGGCAGCAGGCTTTCCGGCGTCATGACGGAATGCACCGTGGTGCTGACCGCCCAGAAACTGCAATTGCTGTCCTGGGTCTACGAACATGCGATCGTCGACGGTCGCGAGGACATGGAAGACGGTTCGGTCAGCCTCGATCTGCGGCTGACGGCAGCAGAAGCGGAGGAGCTGGAGCGCCGGATGGGTAATGGTCCGAAAGCCGCTGTACAGGACTGGTAACGACCGCCTCTATCCCAACGAATTTCATATTCTGAAATCTCTGTTAAGGGATCTGTCTGCATCCTCCCTCTCGCTATCATCGTCGGAGCATTGCAACTAGGCTGGCGGTGGAAACCAATTGCAGAGCGATGGCGTTAAATGGGCGCGGATATTCCAGAAGAATTCCCTCGGCAGGAATTCAGGCAGTCGAAGCTGCCATATCAACTGGCCGCGTATGCCGCGAGCATGATCCTGCCGTTGATTGTCATTAAAATCGTAAGTGCAATCTTGCCGCCTGTTTTCTCGTCCAGCCCTTTCGTCGGTTTGGTTGCATGGTGCTTGATGGTGGCCGGATGCCTTATCGTGCTGACGAAACTGCTTTCGAGAATGGATTTTGAGAAGCCGGTGGTTACCATTGAGCCGAACGCTGTGATTTTCTCGGAGACCCGCACCAAGATGCTGCCATGGACCTCAATATCGAAAATCAAATTTTACGAGAGTGGACAGCTTCGCCAAACCAAGACGTTCGTCTTTCATATGGCGGGTGGCGGCAAGGAGACGTTCAGCCTCAGCCAAATTGCAGGCATCTCCGCGAGGCAGTTATTCGACACGATCAGGGTTTATCATCGGAAATTCGGACCACAACCTGCCCAAGGCGGTCCAGGCTATGATTCTTCAGCCTGGACAGGAGTTGACGATGACTAGCAAAAAGGTTGTGGGCGGAAGCTCTCCGAGAGCTATTTCGCCACGCGAACAAGGTCATAGAGACAACTGTTGAATTTCACTGACCGGCTTCATTCCGTTACGTCAATTGCCGCTCGATTGCCTTCGCCGCCTGCCAGAGCTCTTCCATGCGCTCCAGCGTCGCCCCTTCCAGACTTTCGCCGCCGGCTTCCAATGCGGTCTCGATATGCGAAAAGCGGCGGCGGAACTTGGTATTGGTGCCGCGCAGGGCCATTTCCGGGTCAGTGCCGACATGGCGGCCGATGTTGACCACGGCGAAGACCAGGTCTCCGAGTTCGTCGGCCACCTTGGCCTTGTTGTCGGACGCCAGTGCCTCGCGCAATTCGGCAATCTCTTCTTCGATCTTGTCGAGGATCGGTTCCGGCGAAGACCAGTCGAAACCGACTTTTGCCGCGCGTTCCTGCAGCTTCAGTGCTTCGACCAGAGCCGGGAAACTGCGCTGGACCGTGCCGAGATGGCCTTTGTTTGCATCCTCCGGCAGCCCGTGCCTGGCGCGGCGTTCACGGCGCTCTGCCTTTTCAGCCTGTTTGATCTCGCTCCACTGCAGCTTGACCGCTTCGGGCGTATCGGCGTCCGAACGGGCAAAGACATGCGGATGCCGGCGGATCATTTTTCGGGTGATCGCCTCGACGACGTCGCCGAAGGCGAAGTCGCCGGCTTCCTCAGCCATGCGGGCGTGAAAGACCACCTGCAGCAGGAGGTCGCCCAGTTCGTCGCAGAGGTCGTCCATGTCGCCGCGCTCGATGGCGTCGGCAACCTCATAGGCCTCTTCCAGCGTATAGGGCTTTATGGTCTCGAAGGTCTGGACGACATCCCAGGGGCAGCCGGTTTCCGGCTGGCGCAGGGCTGCCATGATATCGAGCAGGCGGGTGATATCCTTGGAGGGCTGCATGGGGCTCAATTCAGCGGAATGGCGTTGTCGTTCTTGCCGGACTGGTAGGCATCGGATAGCGACTGGTATCTTTCACGAATGCGCTTGTCCTGGGCTCGCAGCGCCGCTTTTGCGGTCTCGTCGGCTGTCGCGACCAGATCGGCGATCGACGCGGATCGCCAGAAGGCATTGTTCTTCGCGTAGCCGCCGGGATCGAGCCGGAAAACCTCTTTCAGGATCTTCAGGTCGTGCGGGATGGAAAAAGCATCGCGCGAGTCCTCATGGCTGAAGAAATAGTAGAAATTATCGAAACCGGCCCAGGTGATGGCCGACAGGCACATGGAACAGGGTTCGTGAGTGGACAGGAAAATCAGGTCCTTGGTCTCCGGCTTCTCGGTTTTCTCGTAAAAGCGCTTCAGCGTATGGACTTCGCCGTGCCACAACGGGTTTTCGGTTTCGTTGTTCGTCTCTGCGATCACCAGCGACAGGTCCGATTTGCGCAGGATGGCGGCGCCGAAGACCTTGTTGCCGGCGGCAACGCCCATTTCGGTCAGCGGAAGAATATCCGCTTCGATGACGGTGAGGAGACGTGCGGCGAGATCGGCATTCGTCATGGTTTGCGGCTCCCGGATGGATTCGTTGCGCATTTAAAGGCTATGGAGGGCAATACGCAATGCCACACGGATGCCTCACCCCGGTGTGGTCGCCATGCGATAGCCGGAGATATTTGCTCAATTTGTGCTGAAGTCGAGCAAAAGAATACGTAGCTTCAAAAGCCTGCGAATTTCTGTTTCTTCAATTTCCTTCCTATAAAAGCGATATTCCCCAGAACCTGTAACAGGATCAGATTCCTAACGTCATGACCGAGCAGTTGACCGTATTCCCGGCCTTCTTTCGCGTTGCGCTAAAAAGCGTGGCGGTGTTTGGCAATGGCGACGAGGCTTTTGCCAAGGTCAGGCTGCTGCTGAACACGCAGGCCCGGATCGTCGCCTATGCGGATGAGCCGGAATCGGATTTTGCTGCTTTCCTTTCCGCCAACGCTATCGAGATAGTGCGCGCGCCGTTTGCGCCAGCGCAGGTCAACGGCGCAATACTGGTCTTCGCTGCGACCGGTGATGCTGCGCAGGATCGGATGATTGTCGCGGCTGCCCGCGAGCAGAAAATTCCCGCCAATGCGGTCGATCAGCCTGAATTCTGCGATTTCCTGACGCCTGCACTGGTCAATCGCGCGCCCGTCGCGGTAGCGATCGGTACAGAAGGTGCCGGCCCGGTGCTGGCACAGATGATCCGCGCCCAGATCGATCAGCTTCTGTCCCCCTCGCTCGGCGCGCTTGCCTCGCTGGCGCAGGCCTATCGGGATGCGGCGGACCGCATCCTGCCCCGCGGTGTTTCGCGCCGCGTCTTCTGGCGCCGCTTCTTTTCCGGTGCTGTCGCGGACCAGATCGCACTCGGCAATGTCGCCGAAGCCCGCCGCGAGGCGTCGCGACTGCTGCAGTCGGTGGATCGCGTTCCCGGCCACGTCTGGCTGGTCGGTGCCGGTCCGGGTGCCGAGGACCTGCTGACGCTGCGTGCGCAGCGGGTCATGATGGAAGCCGACGTGATCGTCTATGATGCGCTGGTGCCGCAGGCGATCGTCGATATGGGCCGCCGCGACGCGGAACGCCTGTCGGTCGGCAAGCGCAAAGGCTGCCATTCGAAGTCCCAGGAAGAAATCAACCAGTTGCTGGTGCGCCTCGGTCGGGACGGCAAGCGTGTCGTGCGCCTGAAATCGGGCGATCCGCTGGTCTATGGCCGCGCCGGCGAGGAGATGGCCGCGTTGCGCGAGGCGGGGGTCACCTATGAGATCGTGCCCGGCATTACCTCGGCTTTTGCCGCGGCCGCCGATTTCGAACTGCCGCTGACATTGCGCGGCGTTGCCTCGTCGCTGATTTTCACGACCGGCCACGACCTGACCGGCGATGTTCTGCCCGATTGGGCGCGCCTTGCCATTTCCGGCGCGACGATCGCCGTCTATATGGGCCGTACCGTTGCAGCATCCGTCGCGGCCCGTCTGATGCAGGCCGGACTTCCCGCTGAAACCACTGTTGCAGTGGTTGAAAACGCCAGCCGCGCCGAACGCCGGCTGCTGCATGGCACGTTGAAGGATCTGCCGGACTTGCAGCACCGCGATGAACTCGACGGACCGGTGATGGTGATCATCGGCGATGCCGTCGCCGGCGCGAATTTCGAGCGCTCGGAGCCGCTTGTCAGGGCGAAAGCCGCTGGCGGGACCGCGCCTGTGCGCAGCGCGGACGTGCCGCGCAAACATAAAGACGAAGCGAGGAACTGACATGGCCGATAAAGTGCTGACCGCAAACCGCCTGTCGGACGGAATTTCCGTCTGGCTCGATGCCTCCGGCAACTGGGTGGAATCGCTGCAGGACGCCTTTGTCGCCCGGCATGCGGAGGCCGTCACCGCGCTGGAAGCAACCGGAAAAGCGGCGTTTGCTGACAACAAGGTGGTTGACGTCAATGTCATAGATATTGAAGAAGTGGCGGGCTTACTCCGGCCGCTGCGTCTGCGCGAGCGTGTTCGCGCCGAAGGCCCGACGATCGACTATGCGCCGGGATATAAGGGCCTGACCGGCCCCGTGCAGGCCGCTTAAGGAAAAGAAGACCGATGTACCGTTACGACGAATTCGACCATGCCTTTGTTGCCGACCGTGTCGAGCAGTTCCGCGATCAGGTGGCGCGCCGTCTTTCCGGCGAACTTGCCGAAGATGCCTTCAAGCCGCTCAGGCTGATGAACGGCGTTTATCTGCAGCTTCACGCCTATATGTTGCGCGTCGCGATCCCCTATGGAACGCTGAACAGCAAGCAGATGCGCATGCTCGCCCATATCGCGCGCAAATATGATCGTGGCTATGGTCACTTCACCACCCGCCAGAACATCCAGTACAACTGGCCGAAGCTCTCGGACACGCCGGATATCCTGGCGGATCTCGCATCCGTCGAGATGCACGCGATCCAGACGTCGGGCAACTGCATCCGCAACGTCACGGCAGACCATTTCGCTGGTGCCGCCGCCGATGAGGTCGCCGATCCGCGCCCCTACGCCGAAATCCTGCGCCAGTGGTCGTCCGTTCATCCGGAATTCTCCTTCCTGCCGCGCAAGTTCAAGATCGCCGTCACCGGCGCCGAGCGTGATCGTGCGGCAATCCAGGTGCACGATATCGGTCTGCATCTGAAGAAGAACGACAAGGGCGAGATCGGCTTTGCCGTCTATGTCGGCGGCGGGCAGGGGCGCACCCCGATGATCGCCAAGAAGATCCGCGACTTTCTGCCGGAAGAGGATCTGCTTTCCTACACGACCGCGATCATGCGCGTGTACAATCTGCATGGCCGTCGCGACAACAAGTACAAAGCCCGCATCAAGATCCTCGTTCACGAGACGGGTGCCGAGGAATTGGCCCGGCAGGTCGACGCGGAATTCGCCGAACTGAAGAACACCGAGCTGAAGCTGCCGGAATCAGACATCCAGGCGATCACGACCTATTTCGCCCTGCCGCCGCTTGCCGAGCGGCCGGAAGGCTGGGCCAATCTGGCCGGGTGGAAGAAGGCCGATCCGGATTTTGCTCGCTGGGTACAGCAGAACGTCCAGCCGCACACGCATCCGGACTACGGCATGGTGACGGTATCGCTGAAGCCGATCGGCGGCATTCCGGGCGATGCCAGCGACAGCCAGATGGATGCGATCGCCGATCTTGCCGAGGAATACGCCTTCGACGAAATCCGCATCAGCCACGAGCAGAATATCATCCTGCCGCATGTGGCGCTGGCCGACCTCGAAGCGCTCTATCGCGGGCTCGTTGCCATCGGTCTGGCAACTGCCAATGCCGGGCTGATCACGGATATCATTGCCTGTCCCGGCTTGGACTACTGCGCGCTGGCCAATGCGCGCTCGATTCCGCTCGCCCAGGAAATCTCGACCCGTTTCGGCAATCCGGACCGGCAGGCCGAGATCGGCGAGCTGAAGATCAAGATTTCCGGCTGCATCAACGCCTGCGGCCATCACCATGTCGGCCATATCGGCTTGCTTGGCGTGGAAAAGAAGGGCGCCGAGCTTTATCAGATCACGCTTGGCGGTTCCGGCGACGAGAATACATCGATCGGTGAGATCATCGGGCGTGGTTTCGAGCCGGAGAAGGTGACGGATGCGGTCGAGACCATCGTCAACACCTATCTCAGCCTGCGCAAGGATGCCTCGGAGATCTTCCTCGACGCCTATCGCCGTGTCGGGCCACAGCCCTTCAAGGATGCACTATACGGCGGCAGCGCCCAGGAAGCCGCTTGAGGCGCAAGGATAAAGATATGACGAAAATCTGGAAAGAAACCGGCTTCGTAACCGACGATCCGTGGGTCGTCGAGACCGAGGAAACCAAGGCCGGCTCGAACGAAAAGGCCATTCTTGGCCTTGATGCGTTCATCGAGAAGGCGTCGTCGGGCGACAGCGGGCTGGGCGTGCTGATCAACCCGGCTGACGACGTGAGGCGGCTTCAGCCGTTTATCGAGCAGGTGTCGCTGATCGCGGTGGCCTTTCCGGCCTTCAATGACGGCCGGGCTTTCAGTCATGCCTCGCTGCTCAGGGCCCGCCTTGGTTACGGCAAAGAAATCCGCGCCGTCGGCGATGTGCTGATCGACCAGGTACCGCTGATGCTGCGCTGTGGCATCGACAGCTTTGCCGTCACCAACGAAACCGCTCTCAAGCGTTTGTCTGAAGGGCGGCTGCCGGGGATCGACAATCACTACCAGCCGACGGCCAAACCCTCGACGGACGCGAAGTCCTACAGCTGGCGGCGGGTCTCCTGAGAGCCGCGACACACTGAAGCACGCATCAATCCGCAAAAGGCGCTATAATTGGAATGGAATTGCTTCCAAATCGTTATCGTTTGGAATATCCGCTGATACCTGAAAGAACCAGTCATCATTACAGGACCTGATGCCGAGATGAATGCTCCTGCCAAGATCGAAGAATTTGCCGCAACTGCTGTGCCCGCCGGCGTGTTTGCCGAGACGGTAACGGCCGTCAAGCACTATACGGACCGGCTGTTCAGCTTCCGGATGACGCGTCCGGCCGAGTTCCGTTTCCGCTCGGGCGAATTCGCCATGATCGGCCTGATGGTCGATGGCAAGCCTATCTACCGCGCCTATTCGATTGCAAGCCCGGCCTGGGACGAGGAGCTCGAATTCTTCTCGATCAAGGTTCCGGACGGCCCGCTGACATCGCATTTGCAGGGCATCAAGCCCGGCGACCAGGTGTTGATGCGCAAGAAGCCAACCGGCACGCTGGTGCTTGATGCACTGACGCCCGGCAAGCGCCTCTACATGTTTTCGACCGGCACCGGCATCGCGCCATTCGCGAGCCTCATCCGCGAGCCCGAAACCTTCGAAAAGTTCGAAGAGGTCATCCTCACTCACACGACCCGCGACGTTGCCGAATTGCAATACGGCTTCGACCTGGTCGAGGAAATCCGCAACCACGAGTTCCTGGCCGAACTCGTCGGCGACAAGCTGCGCCACTACGCGACGGTGACCCGCGAGGACTATCCGTTCAAGGGCCGCATCACCAATCTCATCCGGGACGGCAAGTTCTTCTCCGATCTCGGCCTGCCGGCATTCGATCCGGCCGTCGATCGCGGCATGATCTGCGGCTCGACGGAAATGCTCAAGGAGACCAAGGCGCTTCTGGAGGCAGCCGGTCTCGAGGAAGGCGCCAACAACAAGCCTGGCGAATTCGTCATCGAGCGGGCGTTCGTCGGCTGAAACGATGCCTTTCGCGGAGCGTAAAAAAGCGGCCGGATCGCGATGATCCGGCCGCTTTTTCTTTGATATGCATGCATGCTAGACGACAAAATATCCTTTTTGCAACGAGACGGCATCGTCCAGGTGAATGGCGAAATCGACTTTGCGGTCGCCGTTCACGTCGCCATAGATATAGGTGTCCGACGATCCCTTTATGTATCGCAATTCACCGGCCGTGCCGCTGAAGGCAGCGGTTCCGATGAAGCTGAATGCCTGATTGCCCGACGCACCAAGATTGGCATCGATACCGGAGAGGTCGATTCTATCGCCCTGCGAGCCGTTAAAATCAAGAATACTGTCCCGGCCGGCCAGCGATAGCGTGGAATGCGACAGAGCCTTGAACAGGAAGATGTCGGCATCGGCGCCGCCGGTAAGATCGTCGGCGCCGGCGCCGCCATACAGGGTGTCCGTGCCCGCGCCGCCGGATAGGGCATCCGCGCCATTGACGCCGCTGAGAATGTCGTTGCCGGCATCGCCCGTCAGCACGTTTGCGCCGCTATCGCCGTAGAGCGTGTCGGCGTAGCGGGTACCCTTCAGGTTTTCGATCGACGTAAATACGTCCCCTGCCGCTTCATTGCTGTTGAGGGAAGGGTCGGCCAAATTTGCTCGCACGCCTTTGCTCGCGTCCGCATAGGACGCGGTGTCGCTGCCGCTTCCGCCGAACAACCGGTCAGCCCCGGCGCCGCCGAACAACACGTCGTTTCCGGCGTCTCCCATCAGCGTATCATTGCCGCCATAGCCGCGCAGGTAGTTCGCGACCTGGTTGCCCGTGATCTGGTCGTTGCCCGATCCGCCCTTGACGTTTTCGATCAACGACCGGGTATCGTCGTTATAGAGCAGGGCGTTGAAAATATTGCCCCTGGCGTAGCCGTCATTGGGACCTCCGCCCAGGTAGGCGAGCTGGTCTTGATCGAAGATCGAGGCCTTGCCGGGACGAAGATCAACCTTGACGCCGGTGCGATAGGCGGTGAGGTCGAAGGTGTCGTTGCCGTTGCCGTCCCACAGGGTGGCGAAGATGCGGTTCGCGCCCGGCGTGATCGCCACTTCGCCATCGATGATGGTCTGGCCGCTGGTCGGACTCCACTTGTAAACGGTGTTGCCGCTGTTGGTCTCGAAGTCCGCGCCATACATATGCTGGAGCGCCGCGATGTCGGCCACCATGAAGGTCTGCGGTGCACCGAATTGCTCGTAGCCATAGCCTTCACCTGTATCGCCAACGAAGCTGTGATAGGTCATGACGCTATATTCGACAGAATTGTACGCCGCCGGAAGGGCCCCGTATATATTGGCTTCGTGGCCATGTTTGAGCCCGAGCGCATGGCCAAGCTCATGGATCAGGGTATGCCACGCATAATTGCCGGCAACGGGCTTGCGGTAGTCGTTGCTTGTCCCTGCATATTCGCTGCTGAACCAGATATCACCAGCTGAGTCATACGCGCCGGGATAATAAGCGTAGGCGGTCGGTTTTGCTTCGTCCGACTGTGCGAAACGTAAAGTGGCCGTTGATGCGGCGCCCGGGCGGAAATTCAGCGCGGTGAAACCTTCGACCGAAAAACCGTCATTGGCCGAATTTCCGTCCGTTAGTTCCATTGCAAACTTGGCAGCCTTAATCTGGGCAGACGAAACGGCGGCGAAGTTGTTGTTTGGTTCTTCGGATTCAAAATACTGATATTGGCCGGGCGCTTCGGGGAAGCTATATGTGATCGTGGTCCCACCCCAGGCCCGCCCTGAAATCACGCCGTCAATCAATTCAATGCCGCTGTCATCAACGGTCTTGGAGATGGTATTGATACCCGTCATCATTTGGCTTTCGTGCTGAAAAAATAGAGGATCAGTCCATATCTGAACCGAATCGCCGAGTACTACCTTAAAGAAGCAAATACAACAGGCTTGCGATAGCCGGTTGCACAACAAACTTTGCCAAAGGCTGAAGAGACCGTAAATGCGAGGTAATTTCCGCATATGCTGGGCGCTAGGCGCATGTGTCTGGACTGGCTCCTTCGATGGATCGGTTCTCGCTGCCGAGATATCAAAAGGAACCGGAGGCATCATGGCGCCAGGCCCCGACATCGAGGCCGCGATGCGATCCGAATATGACGGTGTCGTCAGGAAAGGCACGCGTGAAGCCTATGAGCGCTTCATTCGCCGTCATCCGGATCATCCGCTGGCGCAAGAAGCGCGCGAAGCGCTTGCAAAGGGCGGGTTGAAGTAACCTGCGGATGCGACTTCGCGCCCGTCGGCGTTCACGGCGGAATTTCCCCGCAATCACAAAACCTTGAGTGCACCGAATAAAGCCCGGCCGAAAATCGTATGCTCTACAATAGCAGTTGACGAAGCCTGAGGGGCTTGCCAGTCTTGCCTCGGGGATTTTCCGGCTGCTGCGGGAATTGTGAGGGATATTCTGTGAGCGCGGGCGCCATTCTTGTGTGGTCGTTGATCGGATTTGCGGGGCTTCTGGCCGTACCCGCGGTCAGTCACACCAATGCCGGCACCACCTTCTCGCTGATGGCCTCCTCCATGGCATTCACCGCCATGGGGATCGCCCAGTTCATGGCCACCCGCCCGCCATTGGTGGAGCGCCTTTTCGGCGGCCTCGATCGGATCTACCGGACGCATCGCCGGATCGGCATTACGGTGCTGATCCTGATCTTCGTCCACTATTTCATCACGCCGGATTTCAAGGGCCTGTCGCTGACGAGCGGGTTGAACAAGCTGGCGGCATCGATGGGGGAATACGCGTTCTACGGTCTGGTCGTGCTGCTGATCCTCAGCATCGTCAAGATCATTCCGAAGACCAAGATCGAGATCCCCTATCACTACTGGCGCCTGACGCATCGTTTCATCGGGCTTCTGTTCGTCATGGTCGCCTTCCACCAGACGTTCATCAAGAGGCCGTATGACGGCACCGCGATCCTCGCGACCTATCTCAATGTTTTCGCGATGATCGGTACGGCTAGCTATATCTACACACAGCTCTTTCCGTGGCTGCGGACCCGGACGTATGAAGTCTTCGACGTAAAGCGGCATGAAGGCGCAACCATCATTTCCGCTCGCCCGACCGGCCGGCCGTTGAAGGCGAAGCCCGGCCAGTTCGGCTTTTTCCGGGTCAACAAGCCGGGGCTGCGCGAGCCGCACCCCTTCACGATTGCCGGCATGGAAGAGGGCGGCATCGTGCGGTTCGCCATCAAGCCGCTCGGCGACTTTACCAAGGCGCTGCGGGACAATATCGCCGTCGGTGATCGCCTTAAGCTCGAAGGCGGCTACGGCCACTTCAATCACCGTCGCGGCGGCAAGAAGCAGATCTGGCTTGCCGGTGGTATCGGCGTGACACCTTTCCTCGCTATGGCGGCACGTCTAAAGGGTGATGAAGGCCAAAACATTCATATGGTATATTGCGTGCGTGACCGTAGCGAGGCGATCGGCCTCGAGACGTTCGAGACGCAGGCGGAAAAACTTCCGAATTTCAGTTTTACTTTGCATGATTCAAAAACCGACGGACGTCTGGATGCGGCAAAGCTCGCGGCAGCCAGCGCAGTCGATCCGGCCGGGGCCGACCTCTGGTTCTGCGGGCCGCCGCCTTTACGAAAAGCGATTGAAAAAGGGCTGAAAGAGCTCGGCAAGAGACCCAGAAGGGTCGAGTTCGAACAGTTCGAGTTCCGATAATACGCATTGCCTATTTTGCCGTTTGAGAAAGCAAGGGGAACAAGCCATGCGCATGTTCGATCGAGTGTCTGGAAAAATGATCCGTCGTCTACGCCTGCCGCGGTATGTGCTGTCGATGGCGGCCGCCGTCATGGCGGTGGCGCACTGTCCGGGGAGCGCGTCCGCTCGTGACGCTTTTGCCGACGACGCTTATGCGACCTACAAGGCCAATGCGGACAACGGCAAATATCTGTTCAATGCCGCAGGCTGCGGCGCCTGCCATGGGTCCGGCAGCAACACGCAGCTGCTCTCTGGCGGCATGCAGATGGACACGGCGATCGGCAAATTCTACGCGCCGAACATTTCGCCTCACACGAACGGGATCGGTGGCTGGTCCAACGCCCAGTTTCTCAACGCGGTGATGCAAGGCATCGATCGCGACGGCAACAACCTCTATCCGGTCATGCCCTATACTTCCTATGGCGGCATGAAGCCGGAGGACGTGCTCGACATCAAGGCCTATATCGATACGCTGGTCCAGTCCGACGCCGTGTCGCAGGAGCACGAGATCGCTTTCCCCTACAGCCGCCAGACGACGATCACGCTCTGGAAGCGCAGCCATTTCAACGTTCCGGTCTACCAGTCGCGTGAAGAAACGCAGCTCGAGCGCGGCCGCTACCTCGTCGAAAACGTTGGTGGCTGCGGCGATTGCCACACGCCACGCACCACCACCTACGGCCTCGACATGGAAAACGCCTATGCCGGTGAAAAGGGCCTGACGGGCGCCGTCGCCCCCGACATCACCAAGGCGCGCATGGCCGGGCTTGCCTCTCCCGAGGTCTTCACCGTCGGCCTGATCGACGAAGGCAAGAAGCTGTCGGGCGCGCCGCTGACCGATCCGGTCATGCGCGAGATTGCCCGCGGCCTTTCCGCCCTGACGGAAAAGGACCGCACGGCGATTTATGCCTTCCTGTCGGATCGTGAAGTCAAACCGCCGGAGCCGGTGGCGCAATCGGCGACCGCCATCTGCAAGGAAAGCACGCCGGCCGCTGCCCTGGCAGGGGACAATGCTGCCGTTGCAACGCAGGCCGACGCCTTCATCGGCAAATATTGCCGCAACTGCCACGGGCCGGGCGAAAGCTCGCAAGGTAGCTATTCGGCTGGCGATCTGAAATCGATCGCTGCGGACGCCGCCTTCGTTGTTCCTGGCGATGCTTCGAAATCCCGGCTTTTCACGTCCGTCACCAGCGGCCGCATGCCGCTCGGCAAGCGGCCGACCGCCGAGGAGGTGAAAAGCCTCGAGGACTGGATCAATTCGCTCAATCAGTCCGATCTGCCGCAGACGGCGGCGAGCAAGCCCGAGCGCACCCGGCCGATGCTCTCCTATCGCGACTTCATCGAAGCCGGATTGAAGGATATTTCCACGGTTGGTGAACTCGACCGGAAATTCATGCGCTATTTCTCCTATCGCAACCAGTACAACGGCATGATGGGCTGCGAGGAGGACAAGACCTTCATGAAACGCATGGACGTGCTGGCCGGCGGCTTCAAGAAGCTTCTGAACTCGCTGTCCTACGGCCCGAAGCTGGTGCTGCCACAGGAGGTCGAGGGGACCAACGGCCTGATGGTGCGGATCGACGTTCGCGACCTGCAATGGTCGGCTGAAGACTATAACTTCCTGATCTCGCAATATTTCTACGGCGTCGATCCGGCAAGTGATGCCTCGCTGCTGGCACTGACCAAGGAGACCGATACGGTCCTGCCGATCATGCGCATCGACTGGTTCATGGCCAATGCCGCCAAGCCGAAGATCTACAACCAGCTGATGAGACTGCCGGCCCAGATTCGGGACCTTGAAAAGCGTTTCCAGATCGATGTGGATGAGAACATCCGCCGCCGTCAGGTGCTCAGGGCCGGATTTGCCGATGGTTCGTCAGGCGTGTCGGATCACAACCGTATGTTGGAACGCCATGACATGCCGTTCGGCGGCTACTACTGGAAATCCTACGATTTCGGCGGTGATGTCGGCAAGCAGGTGTTGAAGCGCTTCCCGCATGGCCCGAAGGAAATCGAACCGCTCGATGCCGGCCTGAGCTCCTTCCAGCATGACGGCGGAGAAATGATCTTCTCGCTGCCCAACGGCTTGCAGGGCTACTACCTGTCGACCGCGGAAGGAAAGCAGCTCGATGTCGGCCCGACCAGCATCGTCTCGTTCCGCGAGAGGCCGATCGGCAAGGGGGTCGAGATCACCAATGCCCGCTCCTGCTTTGATTGCCATGCCAACGGCATCCTGTCGAAGCGCGACCAGCTACGCGAGCACATCGAGACCTCGACGCTGTTCAGTAAGGATCAGCAAGCGGTCCTGCTCGATATGTACGTGCCGCAGGAAGAGCTTGACGCCGCCTATAACAAGGATCGCCAGCGCTTCGTGGAGGCTTTGGTCAAGCTCGGCGTGACGGAGCCGACGCCGGATGGCAGCGCCCAGAGCATGCTGGCGCCGGGCAATGCGGAACTCGTCACGTACTTCGGTGACAAGTATGAGGACGAACTCGACTTCGAAGCTCTGGCGGCGGAATTCGACATGAAACCGGAGGAGTTCTCCGCGACGATCAGGCGGGTTGAAGATATCGATGCTCTGAGACTTGGCATCGACTGGGTGACAACACTGGAGGCGGGCGGGACCATTCCGCGGGCCGAAGTGGAGCAGCAATTCCCGCTGCTTCTGTCGCCGCTGATGCAGTTGAAAGCGCTTGATACGACGACTGTCAAGGTGGCCGCGACGGCTCAAACCCAGGAGGTCGCCGGACAAACCGCCCAGCAGACACCAGTCAAAGCGGAGACGATTGCGCAGGCAACACCGGCCTATCGCCAGGAAAAACCGGCCGAAGGCAAACTGGAACTTGCGCTCCAGGTCGCCTCGACGACGGCCAAGGTCGGCGACCAGCTCTCTTTCGAGCTGAGTTCCAACAAGGCCTGCGAATTGCAGGTGCTCTATGTCGAGGAGACCGGCAATGTCGAGGTCATTCCAGATGCGATGATCGGCAACACGACGTTGCAGGCGGGCGAGAAACGCCTGATCCCGCAACCGGGCACCGGCAACCTCACCTTCGATACGCCGGCCCCCGCCGAGACGATGATCGCCTATTGCCGTGAAGGCGGCCTTGGCGACCAGAAGCTGACGGTGGAGCGGGCGCGCCAGCTCGTGGCGGATTCGCATCTGCCGCCGACACGCGGGCTCGCGATCAACCTGGCAAAGAAGGCCGAGGCAGACAAGGGCGCCAGCGGACTGCAAGTGGTGACGTTCGAAATCAGGTAGCGAAGGGGCGATCGGCCGTCATTGGCGGCCGGCCGATATCTTCAGCAGCATGGAATGTATGGAGAAGACGACGTCATGAAGATCCTGGTTGTGGCATCGCTGGCATTGTTGTCCGCCGGCTCCGCTTCGGCGGCATGTGATGCGTTGGGGAAGGTTGCCGATGCGACCAACGCGGGAAACGAGGCGCTTGCCAGAGAGATCGCCGGCGGCGACGTTCCGGGCTGCACGGCAGACGACAAGGCCATGATCAATCGCGTCGCGGCACTTGCGTCGTTCAACCGCATCGTCGCGGCAGTCGGGCAGGGGGCTGATCTGGCGGATTTCGAGCAGGAGCTTGAAACCATCCGCAAGAACAATGCTGCTCCCTGGCAGGTCTTCGATGCGCTGGGCGATATCAACCGCGACCGTCGGGATTATGAGACCGCAGCGCGCTTCTACCAGCTGGCACTGGAGGATGCTTCGAACGAGGTGCTGACGCCAGGCTGGATGGCGCCGGACGAGAAATACATCGTCCGGCTCGATCATATGGCGACCGAGATGCGGCTGGCTGCACCGAGGCCGGTGAAACTTGCCCTGCGCGGCGCCTGCAAGGTCAGCTATCGCGGCGTTGCGCTGAAGAAGAAATCCACGCCGGTACGGTATGTCTTCGGAACGGCCGAGTTTACGCCGGAAGGGCTGGAAGCTGCCGGGGACCTGTCGGAATGCCTCAAATCCGTCAAACCGACGATGATCACGCTGATCGGCCATACCGACCCGGTCGGCGGTGCCGAGGCCAACAGGGCGCTGTCGATGGCGCGCGCCGAGGCTTTGGCGCAATATCTCGTTGCCGAGGGCTATGCCGGTGAATGGAAGACCATGGGCAAGGGAGAGGACGAGCCGTTCAAGCCGGACGATGCCAAGGCCTATGACGAGGATACGCTCAACCAGATGCACCGGCGCGTCGAAGTCGATGTGGAGAACTGACGATGTTGCGCGGCCTCTTTCTTGCCCTTCTGGTTTCCGCCGCGCCGGTCAGCGCTGCATCCGCAAGGACCTTTGCGCTGGTGGTCGGCGTCGATGCATATCCTTATGAAGTCAGTCTCGACGGCGCGGTCAAGGATGCGAGGGACGTCGAGGGTGCATTGCAGCGTGTGGGCGTCGATAGGATCACCACGTTCTTCGATGCCGCAGCCCGCAAGGATGATATCCGGGCAGCATGGACCGGCTTTGTCGATGCTGCCGGCAAGGACGATACCATCATTTTCACCTATGCCGGCCACGGCGCGCAGATGCCGGAACTCGTTGCCGGGGATGAGGCCGACGGTCTCGATGAATTTCTGCAATTGCCGGGCTTCGACCGCAGCCGCGCAGAAGAGACTGATCACGAGATCATCGTCGACAATGAGCTGAATGCCTGGTTTTCCGAAGCCGAGGCCAAGGGCGTGCAGGTGTTGTTCGTCTCTGACAGCTGCCATTCCGGCGGCATGAGCCGTGCCTTTTCCGGCAAGACGCGTCTGGCAAGTGCAGTGACCGTCAAGCTGGCGCCGCCATCGCAAGAGGCGATCTCCGGGGCGAAAGTCAAGGAGGCGCAATTCCGACAGGTGACGGTGCTGGCTGCGTCCCTGGAAAGCCAGCCATCGCCGGAGGTGATCATCGGTGGCGAAGCGCGCGGTGCTTTGAGCTGGAGCTTTGCGCGCGCCGTCGAAGGATTGGCAGATAGAAATCAGGATGGCCGTATCTCGCGGGTCGAACTGGAGGACTACGTCTTTGCCAATGTGAAGCACCAGTCCGAGGCGTTGCAGGTTCCGAACTTCATTCCCCAGGTGCCGCGCTCGGAGAACGAGGTGGTGATGCCCCTTACCCGCAGCATCGCAGTATCGGCGGACGCGGACGTGCAGAAAACACGCAAGCCTGCGAGAGAAATGGGCTGGGACGGCAAACTGGCGCTGACGGTCAGTGGCTCCCAGATGGTTCCGGACAACACCGGCGGTAAAGGTGTTGCCTATCGCTGGGATGCGGCGAGCGGCGTTTTCTATACGCCGAATGGCGACGTGGCGGGCGAAAACATCGGTGAAAGCAATGTCCAGGCTGTCGTGAACAAGTTCATCCTGCTGGATTTTCTAAAGGCGATGGCCAGCCAGAATCCAGGCACGGTCTCGCTGAAGCCGCAGAAGGATATCTATGCGGCCGGCGACCGCATTTCTTTCGATGCCCCGGCGTCGAACTACAAAAACATGGTCGTCTTCAACCTTGCAAATACCGGAGAGGTGCAATTGCTCGACGTTCAGGCCGAGGGCACGCAAAGCCATGAATTCAAGCTGACCGATCTGCAGGTGGTCGAGCCTTTCGGCGCCGATCATCTCATCGCCATTTCAACCAATGAGCCGATCGATGCTATCGGCGCAGCGCTGGCGAGCAAAAATGTCGATGCCTCGACCGTGCAGCAACTGTTGGTGACGCGCATCGACGGCACCGACACGAGCGTTGCGATTCAGCCGCTCTATACGCGGGAAAAGCTATGATGACCGCGTTGCGCACTGCCCCGGGATTGCTGTTCGCCATGCTGGCCCTGTCGCTGGCGCAACCAACTGCAGCGAAGGCAGAAGATCGTGCGCTTTTGGTCGGTATTGGTACTTACGAAAGCCTGCCGGAGGATATGTTCCTGCATGGGCCGAAGAACGACGTGAAGGCGATCGAGGCGCTGCTGACCGGGACTTTGTCTTTCAAGCCGGAATCAATTCGAATCCTGACTGACGACAAGGCACGCCGCACCACGATCCTCTCAACGATTGACGATTGGCTGATTTCTGGAACCGAGCCGGGCGACCGTATCTACCTGTATTTTTCCGGCCATGGCCTGCAGGTGAAGGATGTCAGCAAGGACGAAGAGGACGGCATGGACGAGGCGCTCTCGACCTATGACATAAAGGCCGGCGAGACGGACTGGACGAATGTCATCCTCGATGACGATCTCGAGGCGCTACTGGAGAGGATGAAGGGAAGGGCGGTGACACTGGTGGTCGATGCCTGCCATTCCGGCACGATATCCCGCTCTCTTTCCGCCGAGCAACTATCAGGCATGAAGGGCGCCCGCTATTTGCCGCGCCCGTTCGCCACGGCCTTGAAAAACAAAGTGACCAGAGGCCTGCGCATCGATCTCGGCGTCGTCGACAAACCGGCAAAGCTGACGGAAGGCGGCGTCACGGCCTGGAGCGCGGCCGCGCCCTATCAGGTTGCCTGGGACGATGTCCGCCTGCCGATCGAGGATCGTCACGGGGTTTTTACTTCAGCTTATGTAGCCGGCTACAAACCATCTGAGTCGGATGGGAATTCCAATGGTCTCGTCAGCAATGCTGAGCTTTTCCAGTATGTGACGGAGAAATCCAAGGACTATTGTTCGGCACAGGAAAATTGCGACAATCTCGATCCGCAGTTGGAAAGCGTGCCCGATGCGCTCGGAACCAGCGTCGCAAAACCGGAACCCTACGAACAGCCGGCAACGGCAGCCGACAAGACTGAGCCCGTATATCAGGAAGCGAAAGCCGAATCCGGCACGACGCCGGCCTATGTCGACGCCAATCCCGTCGCAGCCATCGGCGACATCGTCGGCAAGGCGGACACCGGTGATGTCATGGTCTCGTTGGACACCGGACCGGCGCTGAGGAAAGGACAGCCTTTCAAGATTTCCGTCACCAGCAAATATGACGGCCACCTCGTGCTGCTCGACGTGAACCGCGAGGGCGTGGCAACACAGATTTTCCCCAATACGCTGGCACAGAAGATCACGCCTCTTTCGGCTGGTTCGACGTTGACCATCCCGGACGACTACTACGGCTTCGACTTCGAGGCCGAGGGAAGCGGCGAGAGCATGCTGGTGGCGATCGTGGTCAGCGACGATCTCGATCTGAAAGACGTAGCACCGCCGGCGCAGGGCCTGAATGCAGAGCTCGATGCGCGAAAAAGCCTGAGTGAGATCGTCTCCCGGCTTCAAAAGACCTGGACAGGCGACGCAGAGAACCGCGGTGTCCGCTGGTCGCTGGGAACGCTGAAATACACCGTAGACTAGGGTGGGGTGCCTGCTGAAATCGAAAGGCCCGCGGCGAAAGCCGCGGGCCTTTCGATTTTTGGATGAACTGCCGCAGGACCTAGTGCAGGATCTGGCTGAGGAACAGCTTGGTGCGCTCGTGCTGCGGATTGTCGAAGAAGGCGGCCGGCTCGTTCTGTTCGACGATCTGGCCCTGGTCCATGAAGATGACGCGGTTGGCGACCTGACGGGCAAAGCCCATTTCATGGGTGACGCAGATCATCGTCATGCCTTCTTCGGCGAGACCGACCATGGTGTCGAGCACTTCCTTGATCATTTCCGGATCGAGCGCCGACGTCGGCTCGTCGAACAGCATGACGCGCGGGTTCATGCAGAGCGAACGGGCAATCGCCACGCGCTGCTGCTGACCGCCGGAAAGCTGACCCGGATACTTGTTGGCCTGCTCGGGGATCTTGACGCGCTTGAGGAAGTGCATGGCGATTTCTTCGGCCTGCTTCTTCGGCATCTTGCGCACCCAGATCGGCGCCAGCGTGCAGTTTTCAAGGATGGTCAGGTGCGGGAAGAGGTTGAAGTGCTGGAACACCATGCCGACTTCGCGGCGCACTTCGTCGATCTTCTTCAGGTCGTTGGTGAGCTCGATGCCGTCGACGACGATCTTGCCCTTCTGGTGTTCTTCCAGCCGGTTGATGCAGCGGATCATCGTCGATTTGCCGGAGCCGGACGGGCCGGCAACGACGATGCGCTCGCCGCGCATGACCTTCAGATTGATGTCGCGCAGGACGTGGAAGTCCCCGTACCACTTGTTCATGCCGACGATTTCGACGGCGACATCGGTGGACGAGACTGTGAGTTTCGATGCCAGAGCTTCATTCGCCATGACGTTTCCCCTTGATTGTTATCGTTTATGGCCCTTGTCGAGCCTTCTTTCCATGAAGCCTGAATAGCGCGACATGCCGAAGCAGAAAAGCCAGAAAGTGAATCCGGCGAAAACCAGACCCGACAGCGGCGTGACCGGCGATGCCCAGTTGGCGTCCGAGAAGTTCTGGCGGACGATGCCGAGCAGGTCGAACATGCCGATGATCGACACCAGCGACGTGTCCTTGAACAGGCCGATGAAGGTGTTGACGATCCCCGGGATGACGAGTTTCAGCGCCTGCGGCAGGATGATCAGCCGCATCTTCTGCCAGTAGCCAAGACCAAGCGAATCCGCACCTTCAGCCTGTCCTTTCGGGATCGCCTGCAGGCCGCCACGCACGACTTCTGCCATGTAGGCGGAGGCGAAGAACGACACACCGATCAGCGCCCGCAGGAACTTGTCGACCGTCATGCCCTGCGGCAGGAACAGCGGCAGCATGACGCTTGCCATGAACAGAACGGTGATCAGCGGAATGCCGCGGACGATTTCGATGAAGATCGTGCAGATCATCCGGATGACCGGCATCTTCGATCGCCGGCCGAGCGCCAGAAGGATGCCGAACGGCAGCGAGACGGCAATCCCGACGAAGGACAGGATCAGCGTGACCATCAGGCCACCCCAGAGCGGGGTCTCCACATACTCGAGGCCGAAGACCCCGCCAAGTAGCAGGAAGAACGCCAGGATCGGCAGTGCTGCGAACAGAAGGATGGCATTCAATCCCTTGTAGGGGATCTTCGGAATGAGCATCGGTACGAGCAGTGCCACGAACAGGATGCCAACCAGCGCCGGGCGCCAGCGCTCATCGATCGGATAGCGGCCGAAGAGGAACTGGTCGAACTTGGCGCCGACGAATGCCCAGCAGGCACCGGTCCAGCCTTCCGGCTGCGAGCCGCCTTGTGCGACCGTGGCGCACACGCCGCGGCCGCCGCCCGTCCAGGAGGCATCGATGAACAGCCATTTGACCATCGGCGGCAGGAGCCAGGCGAGCGTCAGGATGGCGACGATCGTCAACACCGAATCCATCGGTGTTGCGAAGAGGTTCTTGCGGAACCAGGCGATGTAACCTTTTTCAAGCACCGGCGGTGTCGACGGGGCAAGCATGCTGGTGCGAACAAAAGTAGACTGATGTGTGTTCATGATCTTATCTCTCCACCAATGCCATCTTGGCGTTGAACCAGTTCATGAACAGCGATGTCGACAGGCTGAGCGTCAGGTAGACGATCATCCAGATGCTGACGATTTCGACGGCCTGGCCGGTCTGGTTGAGGATCGTGCCGCCGACGGCGACGAGATCGGCGTAACCGATGGCGATGGCGAGAGACGAGTTTTTCGTCAGGTTGAGATACTGGCTGGTCAGCGGCGGAATGATGATCCGCATCGCCTGCGGCACGACGACCAGACGCGTGGTCAGGCCCGGCCGCACGCCGAGCGCATGTGCAGCCTCGGACTGGCCATGGCTGACGCCGCGAATGCCGGCGCGGACGATTTCCGCGATGAAGGAGGCCGTGTAGAACGAAAGGGCGAGGAACAGCGACAGGAATTCCGGTCCGATGACCGATCCGCCTGTCAGGTTGAACTTGCCGGCAACCGGAACGTCGAACGTGATCGGCATGCCGGTGGCAAAGAAGGTCAGAAGCGGCAGGCCGATCACGAGGCCAAGCACCGTCCAGAGCACTGGCAGGCGCTTGCCTGTCTCCATCTGCTTCTTACTTGCATGTCGCGCGAAGACGATGCTGGCGATCACCGCGATCACCAAAGCATAAAAGGTGAACTGTGCGCCGCTATCGAAGACGGGCCGCGGAAAGGCAAGACCGCGATTGTTGATGTACATGTCGAGCGGCAGCGCCACCGATTCCCGCGGCTGCGGCAGAACGGCCAGAACGCCCGAATACCAGAAGAAGATGACGAGCAGGGGCGGGATGTTGCGGAACACCTCGACATAGACCATCGACAGCTTGGCGATCAGCCAGTTCTTCGACAGCCGACCGATGCCGACCAGAAAGCCGATGATCGTTGCGGTGATGATGCCGGTGATGGCGACAAGGATCGTGTTCAGAAAGCCGACGACAAGCGCCCTGCCATAGGTCGAGTCGCTCGTGAACGCGATCAGCGACTGGCCGACGTCGAAGCCCGCGCGTCCATTCAGGAAGCCGTAGCCGGATGCGATGTTGGCGCGCCTGAGGTTCTCGATGGTGTTGGTGGTCACCCAGTAAACGAGCAAGACGAGCAAAAGCAGCGTAATGCCCTGGTATATCAAACCGCGGACTTTCGGATCGTTCAAAATGGAGCCGGTCGATTTTATCGAATCGGTCGATTTGTGTTTTCCGGGCGGAATCGTGGCGTCAATTGTCATTCAGAGCCTCTTACTTCCCCTGTTCGCCCTGTATCGAGCGATTTTTATTTTTGGGAAGAGAAAGCGGCCGGAGCCGCTTTCTCAAATCGCCAGACGGTCTTAACGGACCGGCGGTGCGTACTGGATGCCACCCTTGCTCCACAGGGCGTTCAGGCCACGCTCGATCTTCAGCGGGCTGCCGGCGCCGATGTTGCGGTCGAAGATTTCGCCGTAGTTGCCTACACCCTTGATGACCTTCACGGCCCAGTCGTTGTCGAGGCCGAGATCGGTGCCGATCTTGGTGTCGGCTTCAACACCGAGGAAGCGCTGGATGTCCGGGTTCGCCGACTTCTTCATTTCCTCGACGTTTGCCTGGGTGATGCCGAAGTCTTCAGCACCGACAAGCGCATAGTGCACCCAGCTGACGATGTCGAACCACTGGTCGTCGCCCTGGCGAACGGCCGGTCCGAGCGGCTCCTTGGAAATGATTTCCGGCAGGATCATGTGATCGTCCGGAGCAGCCAGCGTCAGACGCAGCGAGTACAGGCCCGACTGGTCGGTCGTGTAGACGTCGCAACGGCCGGCGTCATAGGCAGCATTCACTTCGTCGAGCTTTTCGAAGACGACCGGATTGTACTGCAGGTTGTTGGCCTTGAAGTAGTCGGCAAGGTTCAGTTCGGTCGTGGTGCCGGTCTGGACGCAGACGGCTGCGCCGGAGAGCTCAAGAGCCGATTTCACGTTTAGCGACTTGCGAACCATGAAACCCTGACCGTCATAGTAGTTGACGGCGCGGAAGTTGAAGCCGAGCGCGGTGTCACGGTTGATCGTCCAGGTGGTGTTACGGGCCAGCACGTCGACTTCACCCGACTGAAGCGCCGGGAAACGGTCCTTGGCGGAGGTCGGGGTGTATTTCACCTTCGTCGCGTCACCGAAAATGGCGGCGGCAATGGCCTTGCAGTAATCGACGTCGAAACCGCTCCAGTTGCCGGACGCGTCAGGAGACGCAAAGCCGGTCAGACCGGTGTTGACGCCGCATTGCAGGAAGCCCTTTGCCTTGACGTCGCCAAGCGTCGTTGCCGACGCGGCCTGGGCGCCAATTCCCATGACGGCAGCACCGATCAGCGCTGTCAGAATTCTTTTTGCCATTTTTAGAACCTTTTTCTGTTGTCTTTGTTCTTGTCCCGCATTTGCTGCTCGCATTCGAGCGCTCGGCGCGGCCCCCGCCACCCTCCTGGCGCGAGTGTCGTCTATCTCATTCCCAAAACATCGCACGGTCAAGACACGTTGCCGTTTTTCTGGGCCGCTCTGCAAAAAACGTTAACTACGCCACATGTTTGGGCAATTTTTAGCGATCGAAAGCAGTTTTTTGTATAAAAAACCGCCAGAATCGGCGTTTTTGCCAATTGCATGGTCTGTGGACACTAGGGGCTCTTGACCCATCCGGACAGCGGGCCGACAAGTGCGATAACACGATGGACCTCAGACGGATTCTCCCATGATTGACAAGAAGAATTTTCTCGCCGGTGCGGGCGCCAATACGCGCCTGGCTCATATTGGCAACGATCCCTTGGACTACCATGGTTTCGTCAACCCGCCCGTCGTTCGTGCATCGACCGTCCTGTTTTCCGATGCAAGGACCATGGAGACGCACGCGCAGAAATACACCTATGGCACGCGCGGGACACCGACCACCGACGCACTCTGCGAGGCGATCGACGCTTTGGAAGGTTCCGCCGGAACGATCCTCGTTCCCTCCGGTCTTGCCGCCGTCACGATCCCGCTCTTGGCTTTCCTGTCGCCCGGCGATCATGCGCTGATCGTTGATTCGGTCTATTTCCCTACCCGGCATTTCTGCGACACGATGCTGAAAAGGCTTGGCGTCACCGTCGAATATTACGACCCGATGATAGGGGCCGGCATCGAAAGCCTGATCAAGCCGAACACCAGGCTCGTACACACGGAAGCGCCGGGTTCGAACACGTTCGAAATGCAGGATATCCGCGCGATTTCCGCTGTCGCCCACCGTCATGGCTGCGTCGTGAGCATGGACAACACATGGGCGACACCGCTCTATTTCAAGCCGCTCGACCACGGCGTCGATATCTCGATCCATGCTTCGACGAAATATCCGTCCGGGCATTCCGACATCCTGCTTGGCACGGTGTCGGCTAACGCCGCGCATTGGGAACAACTCAAGGCAACCAATGGCGCGCTCGGCCTCTGCGGATCGCCGGATGATAGCTACCAGATCCTGCGCGGCCTGCGCACCATGGGCGTTCGTCTCCACAGGCATCAGGAAAACGCACTGAACATTGCCCGCTGGCTCGAGGAGCATGAAGACGTCGCGCGTGTCCTGCATCCGGCGCTGCCGAGCTTTCCGGGACACGAACTCTGGAAGCGGGACTTCACCGGTTCGAGCGGCATTTTCTCCTTCGTCCTGAAGGCCGAAAGCCAGGACCGGTTCAAGGCGAAGGCGCATGCCTTCCTGAATGCGCTGTCGCTGTTCGGGCTCGGGTATTCCTGGGGCGGATACGAAAGTCTCGCACTTAACGTCGGCTTGTCGGATCGCAAGATCTGCAAGGCGCCTAGTGAAGGCCCGGTCCTGCGCCTGCAGATCGGGCTGGAGGACGTGGCGGATATTCGCAAGGATATCGAGGCGGGTCTTGCAGCGGCAAAGGCCGTCTGATCCTCAGTCGCGCGGCTGATATCCATAGAGCCAGTCGAAATCGGCGGCCAGGCTCTCCGGCCGCCGCATCGACAGAACCAGATCACGCCCGAGCCGGATCGGGCCGCGGGCGTGATAGGCAAAGCGGTTGAAGGCGCCGCGTGAGCGCACGCGGGCAACGCGGGTTTTCCGCTGATCGACAAAGGCGGCGAGGGGCTTTCCATCGGCAACGAAGGACGCCAGTTCGAAAGCATCTTCGATGGCCATCGCCGCGCCCTGGGCGGCAAACGGCATCATCGCATGGGCGGCATCGCCGATCAGAACGATGTTCTCACGCTCATTCCAGGCGCCCTCGTTCACCTCGTAAAGCGGCCAGATCGTCGGGTCCTGCGCATTCTGCAGCATGTTGGCTATCTGGGGATGCCAGCCGGCAAATGCGGCGATCAGCTGTTTTCGCACATCGCCGAGCGGCATTGTGCGATCAGGCGCTGCATGCGGGTCCTGCCCGCCGGTGATGGCGATCACGTTGAAGCTGCGTATTTTCGGCAGGGGATAGGCAACGAGATGGGAGCCTCCACCGAGAAAGGCCGTGACCTTGGTGGTGTCGAAAACGGCCGGGGCATCCGCCTCACCGAGCGTCAACCGCCATGCGACATTTCCGGAAAATCGTGGTTTCCCAGCTCCTTGGACGTGCGTCCTGATTTTCGACCAGACGCCGTCGGCACCGACAACGAGACCTGGTTCTCTCCCGGTCAGCGTCGCCACCGAACCGCGTGATGGATCGTCGATCCGCGCGCCAAGATGCAGGCGACATAACGGTTCTGCTTCGACTGCTGCAGTCAGAATCATCTGCAGGTCCGCCCTGTGCAAGACGCCATAGGGTGATCCCCAGCGATCCCTTGCGAAAGCGCCCGACGGTACGGAGGCGAGCGTTCGCAGCGAGGTTCCGCTGACGAGGCAGATCGCCGACGGTTCGCTCCAGACTTTTTCAAGTTGGTGACCGAGCCCGAGTTTTGAAAGGATGCGCGTGGCGTTGGGGGAGAGTTGCACCCCGGCGCCGGTCTCGCTGAGAACCGAGGACTGTTCAAGGATGTCTGTGGCGATGCCCTTGCGGGCGAACGACAGGGCTGCCGTGAGGCCGGCAATACCGGCTCCGACGATGGCGACAGGCCGGCCCTCATGGGAGCCCTCAGTCATGGGAGAATGTCTCGCCGGATGGCTTCAGGCGGCCTTCGTATGGAAGGTGCAGCCGTCTGGCACCGTCTGATCGGCATGGAGTTTTGCGTTGTGGCGGTAGAGCGTCGAACAGTAGGAGCAGACCTTTTCGTTGTCGTCACCCATGTCGATATAGATGTGCGGATGATCGAACGGCACGGAGGCGCCGGTGCACATGAATTCCTTCACGCCGACCTCGATCACCGCGTGGCCGCCGTCATTCTGAAAGTGAGGAATACCGTGCCCGGCCATGTCATGCTCCGTCTGAAAGAATAGTCGAATTTGGCCGCACCATAGAAAGCTTTGCGTCAAAAGTGTAGCGGCAAAGATGCCGCGGCAGTGCGTTTTTTGACGGCCCCGGGGTTTTCGTGGTCAAGCCGGTATCATAGGCTCGTTTGAAAACAGGACAGTGCCATGGATTTGAACCCGCCACCCTTTTCGACATTCGCCCATGACGGGTTGAAGATTGCCTATTTCGACGAAGGCGATCCTTCCGGTGATCCGATCCTGTTGATTCACGGGTTTGCCTCCAGCGCAAATGTGAACTGGGTTTACCCCGGCTGGCTGAAGACGCTCGGTGATGCCGGATACCGGGTGATTGCGCTCGACAATCGCGGCCACGGCGCCAGCGACAAGCCGCATGACCCGGCAGTGTACCACCCGCCGGCAATGGCCGGCGATGCGGTAGCGCTTCTCGATCACCTCGGGATCGCCGAGACCCACCTCATGGGCTACTCCATGGGCGCGCGTATTTCCGCCTTTCTGACGCTCGCCAATCCGCATCGCGTCCGCTCTCTCGTTCTTGGCGGCCTTGGCATCGGCATGGTCACCGGTGTCGGTGACTGGGATCCAATTGCAGACGCGCTCAACGCACCGTCTCTCGACGTCGTGACCCATGAAAGGGGGCGGATGTTTCGAGCCTTTGCAGATCAGACCAAAAGTGACCGGAAGGCACTTGCGGCCTGCATCTCGACCTCCCGCGACCTTCTGTCGGTCGACGATATCGGGCGGATCGACGTGCCGGTTCTCGTCGCCGTCGGTACCAAGGACGACATCGCCGGTTCGCCACAGGAGCTTGCTACCCTCATTCCGCATGGCCTGGCGCTGGATATTCCCGGTCGCGACCATATGCTTGCCGTCGGCGACCGGGTCTTCAAGAAGGCCGTGCTTGAATTTTTGGCCAGGGTCGGGCAAGTCTGACGCCCGCCCGGCAAACCGGGCAGGCGTTTAGGCCGATTTTCGGACCTGCCATTTATATCCGATGCGATTTGACCTATATGTGATGCACCGACGGACTACGAAGGAGAGCGGCGATGGTCGCCAGGACTGATATACGCCCGACCGAGACCGTAAAGGTCATGGATCCGATCTGGGACAGCCTGCAGGAAGAGGCGCGCGTCGCCGCCCAGCAGGACCCTCTGCTGGCGGCTTTCCTCTATTCGACCATCATCAACCAGCGCTCGCTGGAAGACAGCGTCATCTACAGGATCTGCGAACGGCTCGATCATCCTGATCTGCAGGCCAATTTGCTGCGCCAGACCTTCGCTGAAATGCTGGAAGACTGGCCGGAATGGGGCACGATCCTGCGTGTCGACATCCAGGCTGTCTATGATCGCGATCCTGCCTGCACGCGGTTTCTGGAGGCGATCCTCTACTTCAAGGGTTTCCATGCGATCCAGACGCATCGGCTGGCGCACTGGCTGCTGAACCGCGGTCGCCGCGACTTTGCGCTCTACCTGCAAAGCCGGTCCTCCTCGGTATTCCAGACCGACATCAACCCCGCCGCCCGTATCGGCAAGGGAATTTTCCTCGATCATGCGACAGGCCTGGTGGTCGGTGAAACCGCAGTTGTCGGCGACAACGTCTCCATCCTGCATGGTGTGACGCTCGGCGGTACCGGCAAGGAGGGCAGCGATCGTCATCCGAAGATCGGCAATGGCGTTCTGATCGGCGCCGGGGCAAAGATTCTGGGCAATATCCACATCGGCAATTGCTCCCGCGTTGCCGCCGGTTCGGTCGTGCTCAAGGAGGTTCCGTCGAAGACCACGGTTGCGGGCGTTCCCGCACGCGTCGTCGGCGAGGCCGGTTGCTCCGAGCCGTCGCGATCGATGGATCAACTGCTCGTTTCCTTCGAGATCTGATCTTCCGGGCGAGATCCGATCTCCCGGGATTTGTCGGCTGCCGCGGCGCACCGGGGGTTTACACCGATTGAGGCTCTGTGCGAGAAGCGGCGCAAATCAAACGCCATGGAGAAAAGATTTGAAGCCCGAAGAAATCAGAAAGCTCGAAGCGTATTTCAAGCGCACGTTCAACCAGTCGATGGTCATCAAGGCACGACCCAAGAAGGATGAATCCGCTGAAGTTTATCTCGGCGACGAGTTTCTGGGCGTGGTCTTCCGCGACGAGGAAGATGGCGAACTGTCCTACAATTTCTCGATGGCGATCCTCGATATCGATCTGTAATTGCACGCTCCGGTTGAGAAGATCATTCTAACCCGGTTCTGACTCGCTCAGGCCGGGTTTTTTGATAAATCATACTTTTTATTTATTTTTTTGTCGCAAACGGACGTATTCGGCTGTTTTTCATCAAGCTGTTGCAATGACAGTGTTTTATTGCAGTGCACGTATACATTGACTTTATTGTGCAGCGCACATAAATTGTTGCCATTGCGAGCGTCAACAAAGGAGCAGCCTGATGTTCAATTTCGAAGATGCGAATAAGAAGAGCAAGGAAACGTTGGACACGCTGCTGAAGAGCTATGCGTCGCTGACGAAGGCTTACCAGGCAATCGCCACCGAAGCCGCCGACTACTCCAAGAAGTCTTTTGAAGACAGCGTTGCTCACCTCGAAAAGATCAGCTCCGTCAAGAGCGTCGAGGCTGCTTTCGAACTCCAGACCAACTTCGTGAAGTCCGCCTACGAAGGCTATGTCGCTGAAGCGACCAAGATCGGCGAAATGTATGCCGAGCTCGCCAAGGACGCCTACAAGCCCTACGAAGCGCCGGTCGCCAAGGCGACGGCTGCCGTCAAGACTGCTGCTGCAGCCTAAGACCGCTACCTACAATTCGGACATGAAAAACCGGCCGCGGACTCCGCGGCCGGTTTTTTGTTGTCCTGGCGGAATATTGGTCGATGGAAGCCGAAGAAAGTTGGTCAATCTTGTGCCTCACCATGCAAATGTGATTGCAGTGCGGACGAACAGCCTTAAAATCTGGAAAAGAACCACTAGATTATGTGTCACGAACAGGTCGCGAAGAACTCCCAAGCATTTGCGGCCGGACAAGGGAATGAAGTAGAATGATCGCCATGCCGGTCCGGATGCAAAAAGACAGCGACGGGGATGGGGGCAACGCCAACCGTGGCACGTCTGTCATCACACGGACGAAGCCGAAGACCAAGAAGCCGAGCCTGTACCGAGTCCTGCTTTTGAACGACGACTACACGCCGATGGAATTCGTGATCCACATCCTGGAGCGTTTTTTCCAGAAGGACCGCGAAGCGGCAACTCTGATCATGCTGCACGTTCACAATCACGGCGTGGGTGAATGCGGTGTTTTCACCTACGAAGTTGCCGAAACCAAAGTGACGCAGGTGATGGATTTCGCCCGCGAACATCAGCACCCGCTGCAATGCGTCATGGAAAAGAAATGAGGAACTGACGTGCCAACATTTTCAACAAGCCTTGAAAAGGCGTTGCACCAGGCTCTGACGCTGGCCAACGAGCGCCACCACGAATATGCGACCCTGGAGCACCTCCTGTTGGCGTTGATCGACGATGCCGACGCCGCAGCGGTCATGGGTGCGTGCAACGTCAATCTCGACAGCCTGCGCAAGACCGTCTCCGACTATGTCGATAACGAACTCGGCAACCTGGTGACGGGGTATGACGAAGATTCCAAGCCGACGGCCGGCTTCCAGCGCGTGATCCAGCGAGCGGTCATCCATGTCCAGTCTTCCGGACGCGAGGAAGTGACGGGCGCCAACGTGCTCGTCGCCATCTTCGCCGAGCGTGAGAGCCATGCCGCCTATTTCCTGCAGGAGCAGGAGATGACGCGTTACGACGCCGTCAATTTCATATCGCATGGCATCGGCAAGCGGCCCGGAACCTCTGAGACGCGCCCGCCGCGCGGCGCCGACGAGCCGGAATCCGAACAGAAGGCATCGCGCGAGCAGGACGAGAGCGGTCCGAAGAAGCAGCAGGACGCGCTGACGGCCTATTGCGTCAACCTCAACGAAAAGGCCAAGATCGGCAAGATAGATCCGCTGATCGGTCGCCATGCCGAGGTCAACCGTACCATCCAGGTGCTGTGCCGCCGTTCGAAGAACAATCCGCTTTATGTCGGCGATCCCGGCGTCGGCAAGACGGCGATCGCTGAGGGCCTGGCCAAGCGCATCGTCGAGAAGAAGGTGCCGGAAGCGTTGCAGGACGCGACCATCTTCTCGCTCGACATGGGCACGCTGCTGGCTGGCACCCGCTATCGCGGTGATTTCGAAGAGCGCCTGAAGCAGGTCGTCAAGGAACTGGAAGAGTATCCGGGCGCCGTGCTGTTCATCGACGAGATCCACACCGTCATCGGTGCGGGGGCGACGTCCGGCGGTGCCATGGACGCGTCCAACCTGTTGAAGCCGGCGCTGTCTTCGGGCGCGATCCGCTGCATCGGTTCGACCACCTACAAGGAATATCGCCAGTTCTTCGAGAAGGACCGGGCACTCGTCCGCCGATTCCAGAAGATCGACGTCAACGAGCCGACGATCGACGACACGATCGAGATCATGAAGGGCCTGAAGCCCTACTTCGAGGATTACCACAAGCTGAAATACTCGAACGAGGCGATCAAGTCTGCGGTCGAGCTTTCGGCCCGCTACATCAATGACCGCAAGCTGCCGGACAAGGCGATCGACGTGATCGACGAGACCGGTGCGGCCCAGATGCTGCTGCCCCTGAACAAGCGGCGCAAGCTGATCACGGAGAAGGAAATCGAAGCGACCATCGCAACGATGGCCCGCATTCCGCCGAAGACCGTTTCCAAGGACGACGAGACCGTTCTCGCCAATCTGGAGAAGGAACTGCGCTCGGTTGTCTATGGCCAGGATCTGGCGATCGAAGCCCTTGCTTCGGCGATCAAGCTGGCGCGTGCGGGCCTGCGCGAACCGAACAAGCCGATCGGCTCCTATGTCTTCTCCGGTCCGACCGGCGTCGGCAAGACGGAAGTCGCCAAGCAGCTTGCAGCCTCGCTCGGGGTGGAGCTTCTCCGCTTCGACATGTCGGAATATATGGAGCGCCACACCGTTTCGCGCCTGCTCGGGGCACCTCCCGGCTATGTCGGCTTCGACCAGGGCGGCCTTTTGACCGATGGAATCGACCAGCATCCACATTCGGTGCTGCTGCTTGACGAAATCGAGAAGGCGCATCCGGACCTGTTCAACATCCTGTTGCAGGTCATGGATCATGGTGCGCTGACGGACCATAACGGCAAGAAGATCGACTTCCGCAACGTCATCCTGATCATGACGACCAACGCGGGCGCTTCCGACATGGCCAAGGCCGCCATCGGCTTCGGTTCGTCGAAGCGTGAGGGCGAGGATGTCGAGGCGCTGAACCGGCTGTTCACGCCGGAGTTCCGCAACCGTCTCGATGCGGTGATCCCGTTCGGCTCGCTGCCGACGCCGGTCATCCACCAGGTCGTGCAGAAGTTTGTCATGCAGCTCGAAACGCAGCTTGCCGAACGCAACGTCACCTTCGACCTGCATCAGGACGCGATCGCCTGGCTTGCCGACAAAGGCTATGATGAAAAGATGGGCGCACGGCCGCTGGCGCGTGTCATCCAGGAAAGCATCAAGAAGCCGCTGGCCGACGAAATCCTCTTCGGCAAGCTGAAGAAGGGCGGCGTCGTCAAGGTCACCGTCGGCTTGAAGGCGGATGGAACCAAGGGCCTCATTCTCGACTCCGTGCCCGAAACGGCGCGGATCAAGCCCAAGGCCGAGGTCGTCGCTCCCGCGCGCAAATCCTCCAAGGCCGCAAAGCCGAAGGAAATGGAAACCGTTGGAGCAGAGCCGGAAGGCCAAGCCAAGCCGAAGAAGGTTTCGAAGGCGGCCGGCAAGGTCGAAGAGCCGACCAGCTCGGCCGCTGCTCCCGAGGCGCCGCGCAAGGGACGCACGGTGCCGAAGGTACCGCGCAAGAAATAGGCTGAGCCGAAATAGACATGCAGTGCCGGGCGGGGTCGTCCGGCACTGTTTTTTTGTGGCATGAACAAGCGGATGTTGTGATGGACGAGGGCCAGGCGATCGGCTCCGGGCGGGACTGGTTCCTCACCGGAATGAAGGGCATTTTCAGCCTGCCGGCCATCATCCTGATGCTGTCCTTCGTCGGTTTCTGCGCCTTTACTGCCCAGGCCGGCATTCCGGTCGAGCAGGTGGTGTTCATGACCGGCATGGTCTGGGCGCTGCCCGCCAAGGTCATCCTCGTCAGCTCGATCCTCAGCGGCGCCAATGTCGTGACGGCGTTCATTGCGGTGACGCTGTCGTCCATCCGGCTGATGCCGATGGTCGCAGCCCTCGTGCCGGAAATCCGCACGGAGAAGACGCCAACCTGGCTTTTGCTCTTCCTCTCGCATTTCGTGGCGATCACCGCTTGGGTGTTTGCGATGGAGAGAGTGCAGGGCGTGCCGCACGAAAGGCGGATCGCATTTTTCGCCGGCTTCGGCATCACGCTGGTGCTTGCCAACATGCTGCTCGTATTGGTCGTCTACCAGTTCGTCGCGGAATTTCCGCCCGTGGTTGCCGGTTGCCTTTTCTTCCTGACGCCCGTTTATTTCCTTGCCTCGATCTGGAGCTCGGCACGCCATCCGGTCATTTACGTGGCGCTGGTGGTTGGGCTTGTCGGCGGGCCGGTATTCTACTGGATCGCGCCCGAGTTCGACATTCTGCTGGCAGGCGTCGGCGGCGGAACCGTCGCGTGGTTGGCTGAGCGTATCTGGCGCGGGCGCAAGGAGGCACGGACATGACCGTTCTCGACGGCTGGTGGGCCTATGCCTTCATCGCGATCGCCGGCTGGATCGCGACGGATATCTGGCGCTGGCTTGGCGTGCTCGCTGGAAAGCGCCTGCGTGAGGATTCGGAGGCGTTGAACTGGGTGAGGGCGGTCGCGACCGCGCTGGTGGCGGCGGTCATCGCCAAACTCATTCTCTACCCGACCGGCGTTCTGGAGCAATCGCCGCTTTGGCTGCGTCTCGGCGCGGTGGCTGCAGGTACCGTCGCCTTCTTCGTCGCCCGCCAGAAACCGGCGGTCGGGATAGCCACGGCCATCGGGGTTCTGGCCGTGGGATTGTACGTGCTGGGATTTTGAGGTTTCAGCCTGCGAGCGCTTCCTTGATTTTCGCGGCATTCGCAGCGAGAATCGCGCCGTCTTCCATCATCCCGGAATGCGGCCGCAACGGCAGACCCTCGCGACGGGGAATGACATGGAAATGCAGGTGAAACACCGATTGACCGGCAGGCGCTTCGTTGAACTGCATGATCGTCACGCCGTCGGCATCGAAGGCCTCCTGCACCGCGATCGCCACTTTCTGGACGATGGCAATCAAGGGCCCAAGCGTCGCCGGATCGGCGTCAAGTATATTGCGTGAAGCTGCTTTCGGCACGACCAGGACATGGCCCTCCGCCTGCGGCATCACATCCATGAAGACAAGGGTGTTTTCGTCTTCGTAGACCTCGTGGGCGGGAATTTCGCCGCGCAGGATCTTGCCGAAGATATTGTTGCTGTCATAGCCGCCGCTGTTCATCTGCCTCTTCCTTCCTCAGTGTTTTGTTAAAGCACGTCGCGATCTTTCAGGTGAGCTTCCCGCGCTTCAGGTCTTTGACTTTACGCATGTCGTTATCGCAAAACAGCTGCACACTTTTGCGCGACATGCCTAGTCGTCCATATCCTGCCGCGCGCCTTTGCGAAACGGGCTGTGGTCGGCAAGCATATCGCCGATCTGCTCGACCTCTCGCCGCTCACGCTCAAGATAATCCGCGACGGCCCGTTTCAAACCCGGATGCGCGATGAAGTGGGCCGAGTGGGTCGTCACCGGCAGATAGCCGCGCGCCAGCTTGTGTTCGCCTTGCGCCCCTGCCTCCACGCGCTGCAATCCCTTGGAAATCGCAAAGTCGATCGCCTGGTGGTAACAGACCTCGAAATGCAGGAACGGATGGTCCTCGACCGCGCCCCAGTGTCGCCCGTAGAGTGCATCGCTGCCGATGAAGTTGATCGCGCCGGCAATGTATTTGCCGTTGCGCCTGGCCATGACGAGCAGGATGTCGTCTGCCATGCGCTCGCCGATCAGCGAATAGAACTTGCGGGTGAGATAGGGCCGTCCCCATTTGCGGCTGCCGGTATCCATGTAGAAGGCGAAGAACTGGTCCCAGATGGTTTCCGTCAGGTCTTTTCCTGTCAGCCAGTCGATACTGATACCGTGTTCGAGTGCTGCCCGGCGCTCCTTCTTCAGGGCCTTGCGCTTGCGCGACGCCAGCGTTTCAAGGAAATCGTCATGCGATCCGTAGCCGTCGTTGACGAAATGAAACTGCTGGTCGGTCCGGTGCAGGAAGCCGGCGCTTTCGAATGTCGGGATTTCCTCTTCCGGCACGAAGGTGACGTGCGCTGACGAAACCTTGTGGCGGCGGGCGAGTTCCTGCAGTCCGGCGGCAAGCGAATCGCGAACCACGCGCGCGTCTGCGTCAGTCTTGCTCAGCAGCCGCGGCCCGGTCGCCGGCGTAAAGGGTATCGAGCATTGCAGCTTCGGATAATAGCGCCCGCCGGCCCGCTCCAGCGCGTCGGCCCAGCCGTGGTCGAAGACATATTCGCCCTGACTGTGGTTTTTCAGATAGCAGACGAGCCCCCCGGCCAGCCCGCCACTGCCATCTTCCATCAAAAGGTGCTGTCCGAGCCAGCCGGTGTCCACGGTGGCGGAACCCGATTCTTCCAACGACGACAGATAGGCATGAGAAACGAACGGATTGTAGAGGCCGCCGGGTTGCCCCTTGGCCGCTCCGGACAACCCGTTCCAGCTTTCCTTCGAAATATCCTGAAAGGAAGTTTCGATGCGGATTTTGACTTCGCCTGTCATCCTCTAAGCGATGAGCCTTTCATTGGGATCGAAGCCCTCGAACGTCATCTGGTCCGCATGGCTGTACGTATGAGCGACGCCAGCCTGGTCCCTGACGGTCCAGGTGAGAATTGGCCGGCCAAGGGAACGTTCCTTGGTGATGAACGAATTTGGCAAATCTCCGTAGAAATAGGAAATGAAATCAAGACCGAGCTGCATCGCTTCGTCGTGAACGAAGAACTGCTCCGGCTGGTTGCCGCCTGCCGTCAGACCGATCGGGTAGGACGGGTCGAGCGCTTTCAGGTCCTTGAGCAGCCAATGGTCGAAGCTCATCAGCGCGACATGGCCCTCGTAGTTTTCCAGTGTCTCGATCACCGCATCGGCAAAACCCTCGTCGTCACCCTTTCGGCCCTTCAGCTCGAGGATGATCGGCACGCGGCCTTTCACCAGCCGCAGAAGCTGCCCGAGTGTGGGGACCTTGTCGGCGGTGCCGCCGATTGCGACGAGCCCTAGTTCGCCGGCGGTCTTTTCGCGGATATCACCCTTGATGCCGCAAAGCCGCTGCATATCGTCATCGTGGAAAACAACGGGAACGCTGTCGGCGGTGTATTGGAGATCGCATTCGATGGCGAATCCGTGTTCCGCCGCGCGGGAAAAGGCAGAAAGCGTGTTTTCCCAAATAGCATGGTTCATGTCATGATAGCCGCGATGAGCGACCGGTTGCGCCGTCAGCCAGGACAGGTCTTTCATGATATACTGTCCGCTTAAGCGATTTCGATCACGGCGTCGATTTCGACGGCCGCATTGAACGGCAAGGCGGACATGCCGACGGCGGCGCGTGCATGGATGCCGGCATCGCCGAGAACCTTGGCGATCAGGTTCGACGCGCCGTTCATGACCAGGTGCTGCTCGATGAAGGTGGGTATGGACGCGATGAAGCCGTTGAGCTTGACGACGCGGCGGATGCGCGAGAGATCGCCGCCGAGCGCTGCCTTCGCCTGGGCGAGAATGTTGATGGCGCAGAGTTCGGCCGCGCGCTGGCCCGTTGCGACATCGATGCCGTCACCCAGATGTCCGGTGATGGCGATCTTGCCGTTTTCGATCGGCAACTGGCCGGAGATATAAAGATGCGATCCGCTTATGACGAACGGAACATAATTGGCGGCGGGCGCTGCGGCCTGCGGCAGGGTAATTCCCAGTTCCCTGATGCGTGCTTCGATGTCTGCGGACATGGATAACTCCGGTCATTGTTGTGTTTTGTCGTCAAATGCTGCATGCAAAGCGTGATTCACGAAGTGATAAAATACCGCTTCACGATCATCGATGCCTCGCTTTCGCCGGATGTGTTCTTATAGCATCGGCGGCGAGTCCAACAGGAGGAAACGGATGTTTCGTTCAGGCTTTGCCTCTGTCATTCTGGCATGGGCGTGTTTCTCAGGCGTGACGGTCGGCGGCGCTTCTGCCGCTTCCGCCAATATCCTGGTGCCTCACCGTGCCGTTTACGATCTCGAGTTGAAAGACGCATCCGAGCGCTCCGGAATTTCCGGAATGTACGGCCGGATGGTCTATGAATTCAATGGCTCCGCCTGCGAGGGCTATACCGTCAGCTTCCGTTTCATGACCAAGGTCGATACCGGCGACGAGGTCCGGCTGACGGACCAGCAGACGACGACCTACGAGGACCTGAAGAACGGCAACTTCCGCTTCCTGACACGGTCCTTCACCGACGAGAAACTCGACAAGGAAGTCCGCGGTTCGGCACATGAAGCGCAAAAGGGCCTGACCGTCGATCTGACCTCACCGGACAAGCGCCAGGTCGATCTCGCCCAGGGGCTCTTTCCGACCGAGCATATGCTTGAAGTCATCGATCGGGCGAAGAAGGGGGAAAAACTGTTCGAATCCCGCATCTTCGACGGCTCCGATTCGGGCGACAAGACGCTGATCACGACGACCATGGTCGGCAAGGAGAAAACGCCCGCTGCCGACGATGGCGATGCTCAGAAGGCGGGCGCCATGGCGGCAAAGCCCTATTGGCCGGTGACGATCTCCTATTTCAACGATAGTGCGACCGGCGATGCGTTGCCGATCTACCGCATGGAGTTCAAGCTCTATGAAAACGGTATCACCCGCGATCTGACCATGGACTATGGCGACTTCGTTCTCAGCGGCAAGCTTGCTGATCTGGAAGTGTTCAAGCAAGGCGATTGCAAATAGACGCCTGACACAGCCCGCCGTTATTTTCCGCTTCCGCCCTTGATTTATCGGGCGACAGGGGGTAAGGGCACCGCATTCCACACGTAAGGTTTGGGACCGTCCGGGAAAAATCCGGGCAGTTCCACCCGGTGGCACTTTCAAAGAAGGTGCTGTTTGCCTTGCGGAGGTTCAACCGGAAAAGGAGAAAAAGGCATGGCATTGCCTGATTTTAGCATGCGTCAGCTTCTGGAAGCTGGCGTTCACTTCGGTCACCAGACTCATCGCTGGAACCCGAAAATGAAGCCGTACATCTTCGGCGATCGTTCGAACGTTCACATCATCGACCTTGCACAGACCGTGCCGATGCTGTCGCGCGCCCTGCAGGTCGTCAGCGACACGGTTGCCAAGGGCGGCCGCGTTCTGTTCGTCGGCACCAAGCGCCAGGCATCCGAAATCATCGCTGACGCTGCCAAGCGTTCGGCCCAGTACTACGTCAACGCTCGCTGGCTCGGCGGCATGATGACCAACTGGAAGACGATTTCGAACTCGATCCAGCGCCTGCGCAAGCTCGACGAAATCCTTAGCTCGGAAGCTTCGGGCTTCACCAAGAAGGAACGTCTGAACCTTGAGCGCGAACGCGAAAAGCTGAACCGCGCCCTCGGCGGTATCCGCGATATGGGCGGCGTTCCGGACCTGATGTTCATCATCGACACCAACAAGGAATCGATTGCCATCGACGAAGCAAAGCGTCTCGGCATCCCGGTCGTTGCGATCATCGATTCGAACTGCGACCCGGACCAGATCGACTTCCCGATCCCCGGCAACGATGACGCTTCGCGCGCGATCTCGCTCTATTGCGATCTGATCTCCCGTGCAGCGCTCGACGGCATCGCCCGTCAGCAGAGCTCGTCCGGCCGTGACCTCGGCGCCTCCGCCGAACTGCCGATCGAGCCGGCTCTCGAAGAAGCCGCTGAAGCCTGATAGGGCGGGACGGCGGGCCAACCCGCCGCTCCTTTAGACACGATCAGGACGAGGCCGTTTACGACTGAAAAAGTGAACGGCCTCGTTCTTTTGCATCGGATCAGCCCATCGAGCGCTGATTTTGACGATGCTATCGTCGGGATGAAATCTTTCATCACGATGTCACATTCAGGGGTCATGCCCTGCCACATCCTCCTGGTATCGCGCCGGCTTTCTGGCTGCGCACCAGCCGAACAAACGAAGAGGCAAAAAAGATGAGCACTATTACTGCAGCAATGGTGAAGGAACTGCGCGAAATGACCGGCGCAGGCATGATGGATTGCAAGAAGGCGCTTGGCGAAACCAATGGCGACATGGAAGCCGCGATCGACTGGCTGCGCGCCAAGGGCATTGCCAAGGCCGACAAGAAGTCCGGCCGTGCCGCCGCGGAAGGTCTGATCGGCATTGCCAGCAACGGCACCAAGGCTGTCGTTGTCGAACTCAACTCCGAAACCGACTTCGTTGCCCGCAACGATGCCTTCCAGGACCTGGTCCGCGGCATCGCCGGCGTTGCTGTCGGCACCGATGGTTCGGTCGAGGCGATTGCCGCCGCCAACTATCCGGCCACCGGCAAGTCCGTTGCTGAAAGCGTCACTGACGCGATCGCCACGATCGGCGAAAACATGGCGCTCCGCCGTGCAGCCCTGCTGTCGGTCGAAGATGGCGTCGTCGCCAGCTACGTCCACAACTCCGTTGCAGACGGTCTCGGCAAGCTCGGCGTTCTCGTCGCGCTGAAGTCGACCGGCGACAAGGGCGCGCTGAACGCCATCGGCCGCCAGGTCGCCATGCATATTGCTGCGACCAACCCGCTGGCCATCCGTTCGACCGAAGTCGATGCCGCCGTTGCCGAGCGCGAGCGCTCGATCTTCATCGAGCAGTCGCGCGCTTCGGGCAAGCCGGACAACATCATCGAAAAGATGGTCGATGGCCGCATGCGCAAGTTCTTCGAAGAAGTCGCCCTTCTGTCGCAGGCTTTCGTCATGAACCCGGACCTCACTGTCGAAGCTGCCGTCAAGGAAGCCGAAAAGACGGTCGGCGCGCCGATCGAAGTCGTTGGCATGGCTCGTCTTCTCCTCGGCGAAGGCGTCGAGAAGGAAGAAACCGACTTCGCAGCCGAAGTGGCGGCTGTCGCCAAGGGTTGATTTCTTCATCCTGATTGGGAAAACCGCCATCCTTGTCGGGAAACATCCGGGGCATCGCGTGACAACGCGGTGCCCTTCGTGTATCCGGCATCATCATCACATTGGCGCAGGCTCCTTCGGGATCATCCGGGGTGATATCGGCCGCGCGAGGATGAAAAATCAATTCCACGCACCATCTCGCATGTGTGCCTTCTTGGACAGGAGTGACGATGTCGGCCAAACCTCTCTATAAACGTGTGCTGTTGAAGGCTTCGGGCGAAGCTCTCATGGGAAACCAGGGCTTCGGCATCGATGTGGCGGTCGCTGACCGGATTGCCTCCGATATCGCCGAAGCGCGGGCCATGGGAGTGGAAGTCGGTGTCGTCGTCGGCGGCGGCAACATCTTTCGCGGTGTCGCGGTTGCCTCCAAGGGCGGCGACCGGGTGACCGGCGACCACATGGGCATGCTGGCGACCATCATCAACGCGCTGGCGCTGGCGACATCGCTGCGCAAGCTCGATGTCGATACCGTCGTCCTCTCCGCCATCGCCATGCCGGAAATCTGCGAAAGCTTTTCGCAGCGCGCCACGCTCTTCCATCTTTCTCTTGGCCGCGTCGTGATCTTTGCCGGCGGCACCGGCAATCCGTTTTTCACCACCGATTCCGCCGCTGCATTGCGCGCGGCAGAAATGGGTGCGGAAGCCATCTTCAAGGGCACGCAGGTCGACGGGATCTATACCGCCGATCCGAAGAAGGATCCCACTGCCACGCGCTTCGATCACCTGACGCACAGCGAAGTTCTGGAAAAGGGACTGGCCGTCATGGACGTCGCCGCGGTGGCTTTGGCACGTGAAAACAGCATTCCGATCATCGTTTTTTCGATTCACGAGAAGGGCGGGTTCGCGGAAATCTTGACCGGCGGCGGCCGTGCGACCATCGTAACAGACAATTGAGCAGTCAAAGGGCGGCCGCAATGCCGCTGTTCTAAAACGGGAGTTTGATCCATGAGTGAAGGTGTTGACCTGAATGACCTGAAGCGCCGCATGGATGGCGCCATTGCCGCGTTCAAGCACGATATCGCATCGTTGCGTACCGGCCGCGCATCGGCCAACGTGCTCGATCCGGTGATGGTCGAGGCCTATGGTTCGCGCGTGCCGCTAAACCAGGTCGCCAACATCACCGTTCCGGAGTCGCGCATGCTCGGTGTGCAGATCTGGGACAAGTCGATGGTCGGCGCCGTCGATCGGGCCATTCGCGAATCGAATCTCGGCCTCAATCCGATCGTCGACGGGCAAAATCTTCGCATTCCGCTGCCGGAACTGAACGAAGAGCGCCGCAAGTCACTGGTGAAGGTCGCCCATGATTATTCCGAAAAGGCCAAGATCGCCGTGCGCAACGTTCGCCGCGATGGGATGGACAGCCTGAAAAAAGCCGAAAAAGACGGCGACATCGGCCAGGACGAGAGCCGCAGCCAGTCGGAAAGAGTTCAGAAAATGACCGATGAGATGATTTCCGACATCGACCGCTTGCTCGCCGATAAGGAAAAGGAAATCATGCAGGTATAGTCTGCATTATTTCGAGTCTCTGTTTTTCGGGCCACCGATGTCAAACCCATTGCCTAGAAATGTCCCCACGCATGTTGCCATCATCATGGATGGCAACGGGCGTTGGGCCAATGCGCGCGGCCTGCCGCGCACGATGGGGCATCGCAAGGGCGTGGAGGCCGTGCGCGAGGCGGTCCGTACCGCTGGCGAAGTCGGCATCCGCTACCTGACGCTTTTTGCATTCTCGTCGGAAAACTGGAGCCGGCCCGAGGCAGAGGTCTCCGATCTGATGGGATTGCTGAAAGCCTTCATCCGGCGGGATCTGGCAGACCTGCACCGCCAGAATGTCCGCATCCGGGTGATCGGCGACAAGACCAATCTTCGCGGTGACATCCTGCCTCTGCTTCTGGAGGCCGAGGATACAACGCGCGGCAATACCGGCATCACGCTGGTCATCGCTTTCAATTACGGTTCGCGCGATGAAATGACCCGGGCCATGCAGGCCTTGGCGGTCGACGTCGCCCAGGGGCGGCTGTCGGCGGATCAGATCACGCCGGAGCGTATCGCCAGCAAGCTCGACACGGCCGGAATTCCGGACCCGGATCTTGTTCTTCGCACCAGCGGCGAAGAGCGGCTGTCGAATTTCCTGTTGTGGCAGGCGGCCTATTCCGAGCTTCTGTTCGTTCCCGAACTCTGGCCGGATTTCAATCGCGAGGTCTTCCTTGACGCCTTGAAGACCTACGCCGGACGGGAGCGCCGTTTTGGCGGCCTGTCGCAGCCGACGCTGGCGGTTGGCTCCTGATGCAGAAAGAACTGCAGCTGCGCATCGTTTCCGGCATCGTCCTGGCTGCCATCGCGCTTGGCGCGACCTGGGCCGGCGGAACCGTCTTCCAATTGCTGTCGGTCGCGATCGCGCTGCTGGTCTATTATGAGTGGTCGACGATCACCCGGCTGTCCGAACGGGACTTTCAGGGCAATGCATTCGGCTGGCTGGCGCAGGCGGTGATCGCGGCTCTCATCCTTTTCGACGGTGCCCATGCGACATTGGCAGCTTTGGGAGCCTTTACCGTTGGCGCGGCAATCTGGGTTTTCCTGCGCGCAGGAAGTTGGTGGCTGCCGGGCGGAATCGTCTACGCCGGACTGACGGGGATCTCGCTCTCGGCAATCCGCGGTGACAGCGACATTGGCTTGGTTGCGATGATTTTCGTCTTCGCAGTGGTCTGGGCAACGGATATTCTTGCCTATTTCACCGGCCGGGCGATTGGCGGTCCGAAACTGGCGCCGCGCATTTCGCCCGGAAAGACCTGGTCGGGTGCGATCGGCGGCGCGGTGGCTGGTGTGATTGCGGGCATCTGCGTGTTCCTGACCTACTTCTCGCTCGATGATGCCCGCATCCCGCTACTCGCCCTTGCACTCTCCGTCTCCAGCCAGATCGGCGACCTCTTCGAATCCTATATCAAACGTCGGTTCGGCGTGAAGGATTCGAGCCGGCTCATTCCGGGACATGGCGGCGTCATGGACCGCGTCGACGGACTTGTTTTTGCCTGCTTTGCCGCGCTTTTAATTGCGCTGGTGCAAGTTATGGTGCTCGGTGGACAAAGTGCGCCCATGGGGGCGATCCTGCTGGCGCCGTAGATGTCGCCGCAAAGCTGATTGAGGAACGACATGGCTTATCTGGCCGACACGCTTCAGTTTATTCTCGGCTATATCGTGCCGTTCCTGCTGGTGCTGACGCTGATCGTCTTCGTGCACGAGATGGGGCACTACCTGGCTGGCCGCTGGTCCGGCATCCGCATTCTCGCTTTCTCGGTCGGTTTCGGCCCGGAATTGCTCGGCTATACCGACAAACACGGGACACGCTGGAAGGTTTGCGCCATTCCGCTCGGCGGCTACGTCAAGTTCTTCGGCGACGAGGATGCTGCGAGCGTTCCCGACTACGGTCGTCTTGAGCAATATTCAGCGGACGACCGTGGTCGTACCTTCCTTGGCGCAAAATTGTGGAAACGTGCCGTCACTGTTGCCGCCGGTCCGATCGCCAATTTCATCCTGGCCATCGCCATCTTCGCCGTACTCTTTTCCATCTACGGCAAGCCAGTGGCCGATCCGGTCGTCGCGGAAGTGAAGGAAAACAGCGCAGCCGCCCAGGCAGGCGTGCTGCCGGGTGACCTGCTTGTTTCCATCGACGGCACGCCGGTCGTGACCTTCGATGATGTGCGCCGCTACGTCAGCGTTCGCCCGGAGACACCGATCACCATCCAGATCAAGCGCAAGGGCGAATTGCTCGACCTGCCGATGGTACCCCAGCGCACCGAGATCACCGACCAGTTCGGCAACAAGATGGAACTCGGCATCATCGGCATCCTGACGAACCAGGAAACCGGCAACTTCCGCCTGGAGACTTTTGGTCCGATCGAGGCCGTCGGGCAGGGGGCGATCGAAAGCTGGCACATCGTCACCGGCACGTTCAACTATCTGGCAAATCTCGTCACTGGCCGGATGAAAGCCGATCAGCTTGGCGGTCCCATCCGTGTGGCCCAGGCCTCCGGCCAGATGGCGACCATCGGTATTGCAGCAGTCCTGCAACTGGCCGCTGTGCTGTCAGTTTCCATTGGACTTCTCAATCTTATGCCCGTTCCCATACTTGATGGCGGGCATCTGATGTTTTATGCGGTAGAAGCCATACGGGGAAAACCGGTGGGGCCGGGGACGCAGGACATCGCTTTCCGCATCGGTTTTGCCATGGTTTTGATGTTGATGGTCTTTGCCACCTGGAACGACATAAGCGCGCTCATTGGCTAGGGTTTTTAGGCGCGAACCGGTGGTGCGCGCCTTGGGGAGGTGATTAACCTTCTTGGGATTTCAATGGGTTGATTGAAAGGAATTGTTTACGATAAAGCAATTCCGTAGTGGCCGTTAGGACACGGTTTCAATTGAAGTAAACAGAATTTAACTAGCTCCCTTGCTTGTATAGGAAAAGCGGTTAAAACGGCAGCCGTGACCGGAGTCGGCACGAGTTCGCTGCGGGGCATTGGGAAGAAGGTAAGATTTATGAAAGCTGGTTCAAGATTTTTGAACGCGGTGTCGGCGGTTGCGCTGTCTGCTAGTATGGTCGCATCGGGGACTGGCATTGTAACGCTTGCAAGTGCATCTGTCGCTGAAGCCGCAACGATCAGCCGCGTCGAAGTTCGGGGCGCCACCCGCGTCAGCCCGGAAACCGTTCGTGCAAACATCACCATCGTGCCCGGCAAGAGCTTCAGCAACGCTGATATCGATTCTTCCGTGAAGCGTCTCTATTCCACCGGCTATTTCTCTGATGTCAGCATCAATGTCTCCGGCGGCACGCTTGTTGTCACCGTGAGCGAGAACCAGCTGGTCAACCAGGTTGTCTTCAACGGCAACCGTAAGATCAAGGACGACAAGCTTCAGGCAGTCGTTCGCACCCGTTCGCTTGGCCCCTACAGCGAATCGACGGCCGAATACGATATTCAGGCGATCAAGGATGCCTATTCGGCGATCGGTCGTGAAGACGTGACGGTCACCACGCAGGTCGTTCCAATCGCCGAAGGTCGCGTCAATCTGGCCTTCGTCATCAATGAAGGCGACCGCACGAAGATTACGGCCATCAACTTCGTCGGCAATAATGCCTATAGCAATGGCCGTCTTCAGGCCGTTATAGCGACGAAGGAATCGGGCATCTTCTCGTTCCTGAACCGTAAGGACGTCTACAACGCCGATAAGCTGCGCGCCGACGAGGAGTTGCTGCGCCAGTTCTACTACAATCGTGGTTATGCGGATTTCCGCGTCGTTTCATCCGACGCTGTTCTGGACGAGTCCTCGAATGAATATACCGTGACGATCACGGTAGAAGAAGGTGAGCGCTACGATTTCGGTGCGGTAAACGTCGAGTCGACCGTCGAAGGCGTGGATCCGGAAGAGCTGAAGGGTCTCGTTCAGACCTCTGAAGGTTCGATCTATAAGGCCAAGGACGTTCAGGAGAGCATTTCGGCAATTTCCAAGCGCGTTGCTGCTCAGGGCTATCCCTTCGCCCGCGTCACACCGCGCGGCAACCGTGACTTCGGTAACCGGACGATCGCTGTCGATTATCTCGTTGACCAGGGTGAGCGCGCCTACATCGAGCGTATCGAAGTCCGCGGCAACACGCGTACTCGTGATTATGTCATTCGCCGCGAATTCGACATGAGCGAAGGCGATGCCTTCAACCAGGAAATGATCGCGACGGCGAAGCGTCGCCTCGAAGCACTTGGCTATTTCTCCACCGTCAACATCTCGACCCAGCCCGGTAGTGCTGCCGACCGTGTCGTCATTATTGTCGATGTACAGGATCAGTCGACCGGTTCGTTCGGTATCGGTGCTGGCTATTCCGCCGGCAGCGGCGGCGGCTTCCTTCTGGAAGCCTCGATCGAGGAAAAGAACTTCCTTGGCCGTGGCCAGTATATCCGTCTTGCCGCCGGTCGCGGTGAAGACAGCCGTACATACAATGTTTCGTTCACGGAGCCTTATTTCCTCGGCTATCGCCTGGCTGCGGGCTTCGATGTCTTCAAGAACGAAAACGACTACGATGACGACAACTACAGCTATGAGGATGAAGGCTTCAGCCTGCGCGTAACCGCGCCGATCACCGAGAGGCTGTCGACGACCTTCCGCTACAACCTGACGCAGATGGATTACTCAGGTGATACGGATGACCTTTCCACGCCATACGATCGCGTGATCAATGGATCGCCGTGGACGCGGTCTTCGATCTCGCAGACCGTCACGTATAACTCGCTGGATGATGCGCAGCTGCCGCATGAAGGTATTCTTGCATCTGCTACGCAGGAATATGCCGGTCTCGGCGGGACTTCGGACTTCTACAAGCTGACGGCGAAGGCCAAGTGGTATTATACCGTGAATGACGATGCCGATATCATCGCGTCGCTTTCCGGTGGCGCCGGGCACGTGTTCAACACGGGCGGCAATATGGAAGTCTTTGACCAGTTCCAGTTGGGTCAGAACGACATCCGTGGTTTCGAGCGTAACGGTCTTGGACCGCGCAGCCGGGAATATGGTGACTCTATCGGCGGTACGACCTATTTCACGGCGTCGGCCGAGGCAACGTTCCCGTTGCCCTTCGTTTCTCGCGATGCCGGTTTCCGGGGTGCGATCTTTGCTGATGCAGGTACGCTCTATGGCAACGATGTGGACGTGTCGCCGGCCGATCGTGTTGAAGGAACGGACGCCTCGTTGCGTGCGTCTGTCGGTCTTGGTCTGATCTGGGCATCGCCCTTTGGCCCGTTGCGCGTGGATTATGCGTTCCCGATCGCCAAGGAAGATTTCGACAGGGTTCAGAACCTCAAGTTCGGTATCTCGTCGTCCTTCTGATCCCCGCAGTCCAGAACTGCCTGCCAAAACTGTTCTGGAGTGTTGGCCATGGAATACAATTGGTTCTTCCCGCCGCATGAGGGGGTTCGCCTGAGTGATCTGGCGGACCAGATTGGTGCGACGCTCGAAGACAAGGCCTTCGCCGACCGGATTGTCCGGTCGGTATCGCCGGTCTACCGAGCGAAAGACGGCGACATCTGTTATATGTTGTCCCGCAAAAACCGCGAAGAGCTTGAAACCTGTCAAGCGACCGCGATCGTTTGTGACAAGGCAATAGCGCCTCTCGTCCCGTCTCATATTCCTGTTCTTTTGACGGCGTATCCGCATACAGCGTTTGCTGTGGCTGGCGCAATTCTGCATCCGCAGGCGATGCGTCCCGCACAAAATCTGTCTGGAGCAAGCGGCGTATCCCCATCGGCGTTCGTAGACCCGTCTGCGCAGATTGAGGAAAATGTCGATATCGAAGCGACGGCGGTCATCGGCGCTGGTGCGCATATCGGCTCGGGTACACGGATCGCCGCTGGTGCCGTTATCGGCCCGGGCGTGCGTATCGGTCGCGACTGCACGATTTCCGCGGGGGCGAGCATTCTTTGCGCGCTTGTGGGAAACGATGTCATCATCCACCCTGGTGCCCGGATTGGGCAGGACGGCTTCGGCAATGCTCCCGGACCCAAAGGTGGCATGATCAAGATCGTCCAGATTGGCCGCGTCATCTTGCAGGACAGAGTCGAAATCGGCGCTAATACGACGATTGACCGCGGAGCAATGGACGATACGGTGGTCGGCGAAGGCACGAAGATCGATAATCTCGTTCAACTCGGACACAATGTGCGTATTGGCCGGCATTGCGGTATTGCCGCACAAGTTGGCATTGCCGGCAGCACGCATATCGGCGATGGCGTCCTGATCGGCGGCGCGGCCGCCATCAACGGACATATCAAAATCGGTGACAGGGCCCAGATCGCCGCAATGAGCGGTGTTGCGGCGGATGTTCCCGCAGGGCAACGCTACGGCGGCATACCGGCTCGCCCCATGCGTGACTTCCTTCGTGATATTGCGGAAATGACGGCGCGAGCACACAACAGGCAAAAGAAATCGGGAGGCAACGATGAGTGAAGCAGGAACCACCGTTCTCGGCACGGCCGATATTCGGGAAATCTTGAAGCTGCTTCCCCACCGCTATCCGTTCCTGCTTGTCGACCGCATCATCGAGATCGACGGTGACAATTCGGCGATCGGTATCAAGAATGTGACGGCCAATGAGCCGCACTTCACCGGGCATTTCCCCGAGCAGCCGATCATGCCGGGTGTTCTCCTGATCGAAGGCATGGCCCAGACCGCCGGCGCTATATGCGCCCGCAAGACCGGAGACGGCAGCAATCTCGTCTACTTCATGACCATCGACAATGCCCGCTTCCGCAAGCCGGTCGTTCCGGGCGACCGGGTCGAATTCCATGTCGTGAAGCAGAAGCAGCGCGGCAATATCTGGAAATTTCATTGTGATGCAAAAGTTGACGGGCAACTTGTTGCAGAAGCTGATATCGGCGCGATGATTATCAGCAAGGAAGACGCCTGAACATGATTGCAGCCACTGCGAAGATTCACCCGTTGTCGGTTATCGAGGACGGGGCGGTGATCGGTGACAACGTCATAGTCGGACCGTTCTGCCACGTCGGCTCGAAGGTGGTGCTCGCAGACAATGTCGAACTGATCAGCCACGTCGTGGTGCTTGGGCGCACGACAGTCGGCAAGGGATCGAAGATTTTTCCGTCCGCGGTGATCGGCGGCGATTCGCAGAGTGTGCATCACAGTGCTGTCGACACGACGCTGACGATCGGCGAGAATTGTACAATCCGCGAAGGCGTGACGATGAACACCGGCACCGTCGAGCATGGCGGTGCAACGGTCATCGGCAACAACAATCTTTTCCTCGCCTATGCCCACGTGGCGCATGACTGCCGGCTGGGCAACAACATCATCCTGTCCAACAACGTGATGCTGGCAGGGCACGTGACGGTCGAGGACCGCGCCATTCTCGGCGGCGGATCGGCGGTCCACCAATTTACGCGCATCGGGCGCCAGGCCTTTATCGGCGGCCTTTCTGCTGTCAGCTACGATGTCATTCCCTATGGTATGTTGAACGGCAATCCCGGCGTCCTGAGCGGTCTCAACGTTGTCGGCATGGCGCGGGCGGGAATTGAAAAGCCGATGATTCACGCGGTGCGCCGCGCCTACAAGCAGATTTTCGAAGGCCCGGAATCCATTCGCGCCAATGCAGCCGCAATTCGTGCTGACTATCTTGAATGCTCGCCGGCCGTCGAAATTCTCGATTTCATTGCTGCCGAGAGCGATCGCGCCTTGTCTTCGCCGAGCCGGAGTAAAAAAGGCTGAGCCTCATGTCCATCGACAGCCGGCCGGAAAACCGCGGAAGGCTGGCCATCATCGCCGGTGGCGGGATGCTGCCGCATCATGTGGCCGAAGCGGCGCAGGCGCGGGGTGAGAATCCCTATATCATTGCTCTGAGCAACGAAAACGGACTGGACTGGTCCGATTTCGATCATGAGACGCTGGCAATAGGCAATTTCAAGGCGATCAGCGCAGTCTTCCGCACTCAAGGGATCGATCGTGTCGTGCTGTCCGGGGCCGTTCGCCGCCGTCCGGAGTGGCGCGATATCAAGCCGACGTTCAAGACGTTGACTAAGGTGCCGGGCGTGCTGAAGACGTTGCTGTCGGGTGGCGATGACGCAGTGCTGAAAATGGCCATCGAACTGATCGAGGCAAGCGGTGCCCGGGTCATCGGCGTGCAGGACATCATTCCCGATCTTCTGGCCGAAACCGGTCCTCTCGGCGCAAGGGCGCCCGACGCGGATGACTGGAGAGACATCAAGGTCGCGGCCACTGCGGCCATCGCTCTCGGAAAGCTCGATGTCGGGCAGGGCGCGGTTGCCGTCGGAGGGCGCGTTGTCGCTCTCGAGGGCCCGGAGGGAACGGACGCGATGCTTGCGCGCGTTGCTGCGCTGAGGGCGGAAGGCCGCATCTCGGCGCGCCGCCGCGGCGTTCTGGTCAAGCTCTGCAAGCCGCAACAGGATTTGCGCGCCGATCTGCCGTCGATCGGAGCCTCGACCGTCATGGGCGCGCAGGCTGCCGGGCTTGCCGGCATCGCAGTCGAGGCCGGCCGCGCGCTCGTCCTCGAGCGAAAAGAAATGATCCCGCTGGCCGAGGAGACTGGAATCTTTTTGACAGGGATCGACCGTGCGTTTTTGCGAGGCTTGAAATGAACGGGAAGAGCCTCAAGCTCGCCGTCATTGCCGGCGAAGTTTCGGGCGACCTGCTCGGCGCCGATCTCGTCCGTTCGCTGCGTCCGCTGGTCGGTGGCGATCTGTCGCTCGTTGGCGTCGGTGGTGAGGGGCTGGAGGCGGAGGGGCTCGTATCCCTTTTCGACTATTCCGAGCTGTCCATCATGGGCATCTCGCAGGTGCTGGCGAGGCTGCCGAAGCTCATCCTGCGCATCCGCCAGACCGCCAGGGCGATCATCGCGGCCAGACCGGATATCCTTGTGATCATCGACAGCCCGGATTTCACCCATCGTGTGGCGCGGATCGTTCGTAAGACTCTACCGGACGTGCCGATCGTCAATTACGTCTGCCCAAGCGTCTGGGCATGGAAGCCGGAACGCGCCGTCAACATGCGACCCTATGTCGACCATGTTCTTGCGGTGCTTCCTTTCGAACCGGAGGTGATGAAGCAACTCGGCGGCCCGCCGACCACCTATGTGGGGCATCGGCTCGCAAATGATGCCAACGTGCTTTCTGTGCGAGCTCAGCAGGTCGAGAAACGCAGCATCGGGACGAATACGGCAGCTGCCACCTGCCTGCTTTTGCCCGGATCGCGAGCTAGCGAAATCACCCGTCTGTTGCCTGACTTCGGGGACACGGTGCAGGACCTTCGCCGCCGTCATCCCGGAATGCGGTTCCTGCTGCCGACCGTGCCGCGTCAGGAAAATTTGGTGCGCCAGATTACCGATTCCTGGGCGATCAAGCCGGAAATTTCCGTTGGACCTGAAGCCAAATGGCGGGCTTTTGCCGAAGCCGATGCGGCGATCGCCGCATCCGGAACGGTCATCCTGGAACTGGCACTGGCAGGTATCCCGGTGATTTCGAACTATAAAGCCGACTGGATCGTTCGCTTGATGCACAAGCGTATCAAGATATGGACGGCGGCCATCCCCAATCTTGTGGCAGACTATCCGCTTGTCCCGGAATATCTGAATGAAGCCATCCGGCCTGGTGCGCTGGCGCGCTGGGTCGAGCGTCTCACGGACATCACGCCTGAGCGCGAGGCCATGCTTTCCGGTTTCCAGACCGTTTGGCACCGCATGGCGACGGAAAGGCCTCCGGGCGAGGCCGCCGCACAAATCGTGCTTGACGTTCTCAATGAAAAAAAGCCCGGCCATTTCTGACCGGGCTTTTTCATTTGTTCTTCCTGCGCTTAGCGCTTGGAAACCGGGACGTAGTCGCGTTCCGGTTCGCCGATGTAAAGCTGGCGCGGACGGCCGATGCGCTGTTCCGGATCCTCGATCATTTCGTTCCACTGAGCGATCCAGCCGACCGTGCGGGCAAGCGCGAACAGCACCGTGAACATGGTCGTGGGGAATCCCAACGCCTTCAGCGTGATGCCGGAGTAGAAGTCGATGTTCGGATAGAGCTTCTTCTCGATGAAGTAGCTGTCCGTCAGAGCGATACGCTCGAGTTCCATCGCCACTTCAAGCAGCGGATCGTCCTTGTGACCGAGTTCGGCCAGGACTTCATGCGTCGTCTTCTGCATGATCTTGGCGCGCGGATCGTAGTTCTTGTAGACGCGGTGGCCGAAGCCCATCAGGCGGAACGGATCGTTCTTGTCCTTGGCGCGTGCGACAAATTCCGGAATACGGTCGACCGTGCCGATTTCAGCCAGCATGTTGAGCGCGGCCTCGTTCGCGCCACCATGCGCCGGGCCCCAGAGGCAGGCGATGCCGGCGGCGATGCAAGCGAACGGGTTGGCGCCCGAAGAGCCGGCGAGACGAACGGTCGAGGTCGAAGCGTTCTGCTCGTGGTCGGCATGCAGGATGAAGATACGGTCCATGGCGCGGGCGAGCACCGGATTGACGACGTATTCTTCACAAGGAACGGCAAAGCACATGCGCAGGAAGTTCGACGCGTAGTCGAGATCGTTCTTCGGATAAACGAAGGGCTGGCCGACGTGATACTTGTAGGCCATCGCCGCGAGCGTCGGCATCTTGGCGATCATGCGAAGGCTCGCGACCATGCGCTGGTGCGGATCGGTGATGTCGGTCGAGTCATGATAGAACGCCGACAGGGCGCCGACACAGCCGCACATGACAGCCATCGGATGGGCGTCGCGACGGAAGCCGGTGAAGAAGCGCGACATCTGTTCGTGCACCATGGTGTGGTGCGTGACGCGGTAGTCGAAGTCTTTCTTCTGCGCAGCCGTCGGCAGTTCACCGTAGAGCAGGAGGTAGCAGACTTCGAGGAAGTCGCCATGTTCGGCAAGCTGATCAATTGGATAGCCGCGATGCAGCAGGACACCCGCGTCCCCGTCAATGTATGTGATCTTGGATTCGCACGATGCCGTCGAGGTAAAGCCGGGATCGTAGGTGAATTGGCCGGTCTGCTTGTAAAGCGTCCCGATATCGACCACATCCGGACCGATCGACCCCGATCGCACTGGTAGCTCCACCGTTTTGTTGTCGACTGTGACGACTGCGCTTTTTCCTGTCATGGGGGATCCTCCGTTTGCAGCAAACTGGCACACAATTATGCCGCACATATTAACGCCGACCATGTGCTATCCGATTTAATCACGGCTGCCAAGTTGAACGAAAGGCAAATTGTGCGATGCAAAAATAGGCATATGGCGACGCAATAATTGCATGTTCCGACCGTATGTCCAATGCCTTAGTTGATTGGAAACTAGCCGACCCTTCCGACGCAGGAACGTGCTGCTTCATTTTTAGGCAAATCCTTGCCGGTTGCATTTCGTTCGCCGTGGTTGCACATTGCGTGTGGGCAGGGGCGAGTGGGACGGCATCCATGAACGAGGGGCAAGAGCCGAGGGTGGCACTGCGCACGCAACCTGGCGGTGCCTTTCCAGATACCTTTAATGTCCCGCGGCATGATATTGAAATAACTGAACAGCCGGAGACAAATCTTGCGCCGCGCATCGATCGTGACGGTCTGTCGCGGCTTCGCAACAGGGCTCGAAGGTTTCATTGGCGTGGCGAGTTCCAGCGTGCTGTCGCGCAGGAGCAAGCCTTCGGCCACGGTTTTCTGTTCTTGCCGGTCTTCCTTGGGCTGGGTTCTCTGACCTGGTTTTCGCTGTCGGAAACGCCCGGCTTTCTCAAACTTGCACTGCTGATGTGCGTTTTTGGTATGGCAGCGCTGATCCTGCGGCATTCTCCGGGTGTGTGGCGCGCCATTGCACTCCTTGCAGCCGTGTTCGTCGGCGGCATGGTGCTCGCCGCGTGGGAAACGGCGCGTCTGGACACCGTGTTGCTCGATACGCCGGTCACGACAAACGTGCGCGGGACGGTAACGGCACGCGAGACGACCGACCGGGGATACTGGCGCTACACCGTCGCGGTAGCGCAGACTGCGGATCCGCAGTTGAAGCGTGCTCCCGCCAAGGTGACGCTTCTATCGCGCAACAGGGAAGCACCAATCGAAATCGGCGGCGGGATCGAGGGCAGGGCACGGCTCTCGCCCCCTTCAGGCGCGGCTCTAGCCGGGCTGAACGACTTTGCCTTCGACAGCTATTTCAAGGGCATCGGCGCCGTCGGTTATTTTTATGGCAAGCCGAATGCGGTTGCCATTACAAAAGAGAACGCCAATGGCGGGGTCGCAATCTGGCGTGCGCGCACTGAGGAGGCGATCGCGCGGTGGCGCGAGGCGGTTGGCACGCGTATTCGCAGTACGATCGGCGGCGACGCCGGCGCAATCGCGGCTGCCCTGGTAACGGCGGAAGAGCGCGCCATCAGCCGGCCGACGATCGAGGCCCTGCGGGAGGCGGGGCTGGCGCATGTGCTGGCGATTTCCGGCCTGAACATGGTGCTGGCGGCAGGCACGTTCCTGATCGGTGCAAGGACGCTGCTTAGCTTCGTCCCGGGGCTGGCGCACCGGTTTGCGATCAAAAAACTGGCCGCCGCCGGCGCCCTCGTCATGGTCTTCCTCTATATCCTCATTTCAGGCGGTGCGGTGTCGGCGGTCCGGTCCTGGATCATGATCTCGATCATGCTGGTTGCCGTCTTCTTCGACAGGCCATCGATCAGCCTGCGCAACGTGGCGCTCTCGGCACTGGTCATTCTGGTGATCACACCCTCCGCCGTGACCGGCCCCGGCTTTCAGATGTCCTTTGCCGCGACGCTGGCTCTGGTGGCGGGATATAGCCATTGGCGGGATCGGCCGGGTCGAAAGGACATGGCCGGAGGGTCAAGGCGTCCTCCTCTGAGGGCGGCGGGCGGCTTTTTCGGTGGCTTGCTACTCAGCTCCTTCATTGGCGGGATGTCGACGATGATCTACTCGGCCGGTCATTTCCATCGACTTGCCGCCTATGGGCTTGTTGGAAACGTGCTGGCTATGCCGGTCATCAGCATTCTGGTGATGCCGTTCGCCTTGCTTGCCATGCTGCTGATGCCGTTCGGCCTCGACCGCTATCCGCTGTTGATCATGGGGCAGGGGCTGGACTGGATGATTTCCATCGCCACGATGGTTTCGTCCTGGGGCGGCGAGGTGACGACCGGCCGGGTTCCGGATGGTGCCTTCATGTTCATTGCCGCCGGCGGCATCCTTGCCTGCCTGCTCCGGTCATGGCTTGCCATTTCCGGCATGCTGCTGATCGCAGCCGGGCTGGTGACGGGAGCGGCGGCAAGCCTTGCCCGGCCGGATCTCATCGTTGCCGAAGACGGGCGCCTCGTCGCGCTGGTCGAACAGGATGCGGGAGCGAGCAACCGCGCCAAGCCACCCGACTTCGTCTTTTCGCAGTGGCAGCGGGCTTTGCGCCTGAAAGATCACCACAAGCCGGTGGAACGCGCTGATCTCACGGTCAAGGATGCGGAGGTGCCGGCAACCGTTGCGGCAGAACCCGGCGGCATCCGGAAAAACAAGCCGCCGATCGATAAGGATGAGGCACGGTCTGCCATCCGGACGCTTCTGGCAGAGGCGCAGCCCGGCCGTTTTGCCTGCGTGCCGAAACAGTGGTGTGCCGCAAAAGCCAGCCAGGGTTGGCGCATCGTCACCGTCGATGATGCGCGCTTTACCGGCATTGCCTGCGAGGAGGCCGATATCGTCGTCACGCCGGTCATGCTGCGTTTTTCCACGTGTCGGTCCGGTGCGCTGTTGCTCAGTGGCCGGAGCTTGCGGCGGACAGGCGCGGTCGAGATCTACGGCAGCCCTTCGATCGGCAAGGACGGACAAGCCGATATGCGGGTCGTTTTTGCCCAGGAGCAATTGCAGCGCCCATGGGCGCGCCACAGAACCTACGATTGGCGAACCGGTGAATCCGATGAAATTGTCCCGACCGAATGAGGCTTGCCGCCGGATTTGAAAGGGCCGGAACAGATCATTCGGTTTTTCGCCCGTTTATTCTTGATTAAATAACTCCACAAATACTTGCCTTTCGGTCATAGTGTGTCGTATGAAGCCGAAAATGACGCGGGTGCCTTCGGTGCTTGCCGTTGGAACGATGGATTGCGTGTTCCCGCCGTCCCGTCCTCCCAGGGATTGGCGGGCATTTGTTAGGTAAGGATAAGTCATGCCGAACCGGGTAATGCCGAAATGGATGATGCTGGCGGCCGTACTGCTGGCATTCTCGAACGCCGGAGCACTTCATGCTCAGGAAAACCCGGCCCCCGCGGCGACCGAAACGCAGCAGCCTGTTGAGATGACGCCGTCAGCGGAAGCCCTTGAGGCTGCGCCTGCGGATCTGGCCCCGCCTGCCGATGCCCTCGATCAGGGCGAAGAGCCGCAAGCGCTGGCGTCCAATCCGGCGCTGCCGCATGATCTCTCGCCGCTCGGCATGTTCCTCGCCGCAGACATCGTCGTCAAAGGCGTCATGGGCGCGCTTGCGCTCGCCTCGGTCGCCACCTGGGCGATCCTGCTTTTCAAGTCTTTCGAGCTCGCCGCCGCAAAGGGAACGGCAAAGCGTGCGGTGCGTACCTTGTCCGAAGCCGTGGTGCTGCGCGATGTGCGCGAGACCGGGACGGTCAGGAAAGGACCGGCGGCGCAGATGATTGCCGCGGCGGGCGACGAACTGTCGAAATCGGAGGCCGTCCTCGATCTCGTGTCGACCCAGGGGGTCAAGGAACGCGTCGCCTCGCAGTTGTCCCGCATCGAGGCCGGAGCCGGCAAGCGCATTGCCGGCGGCACGGGTGTGCTGGCGACGATTGGCTCGATCTCGCCGTTCGTCGGGCTTTTCGGCACGGTCTGGGGCATCATGAATTCGTTCATCGGCATCAGCCAGGCGCAGACGACCAACCTTGCCATCGTTGCGCCGGGCATCGCCGAGGCGCTTCTGGCAACCGCCATCGGCCTCGTCGCGGCCATCCCGGCCGTCGTCATCTACAACTATTTCGCCCGCTCGATCAGCGGCTATCGCCTGATCCTCGCCGACGCCTCAGCGGCGGTCGAACGCCTCGTCAGCCGCGATCTTGACTTCCGTCAGGCGCGCCGCCTTACGCCGCGCAAAGCCGAAAGCCATGCGCATTCGGAAAACGGCATCGCGCGGATCGGATAAGTCATGGCCAGCAAGATCAGCGAAGGTGCCGGCGATCTCGAGGAAAACAGCGAGATCAATGTTACCCCCTTCATCGACGTCATGCTCGTTCTGTTGATCATCTTCATGGTGGCGGCGCCGCTTGCCACCGTGGACATGAAGGTCGACCTGCCGCAGTCGGCGGCGCAACCGGCGAAACGGGATGACAAGCCGGTTTTCGTCACCCTGAAGGCCGACCTCACCCTGGCGCTCGGCAATGACGAAACGGGACGCGACAATTTCGTTGCGGAGCTCAACCGCATGACCGAAGGCAATACGCAGACGCGCATCCTGCTGCGGGCAGACAAGGCGGTCGACTACGGCGAGTTGATGACGGTCATGAACCTCATCCAGCGCGCTGGCTATACCAAGATCGGATTGGTCGGACTGGAAGCAGCGCCTGCCGGCTGAGTTGGGCGCCTAGAATTTATAGCCGATGGCAAGGCCCGCATGGGTGAGGCCATTGTTTGGCCCGTCGCAGAGATTGGCGTGCGACGAATGATCCGCGGTTGCCAGAACCTGCCAATTCTCCGTCACACGATACCCGACGGCGATCTGTTCACGAAACAGGAAACGGCATCCGAGCTTCGGCCCCTGAGTGCCATCGTCGTTCAAGTCGCCGTTGTGGACCGTGCCGCCGAGACCGAGTTCCACAAAGAGTTTGTCGGTCAGATTCGCAGTCCAGGCGAGGCCGGCATAGGCCTGATCGACACCATCACCCGTTCCGACGGAGGCGCCGAGATAGATTCGAGGCTCCAGAATCGATTGCTGCCATGTGGCGGCATCACCGCTCGAAAGCGGATCGAAGTAGATCGTTGCAGAAGGAAAGATGCCAGATTCATGTGTGTCGTTGCCATTGATCGAAGCGCTTGCTCCAAAACGCAATTCGTCGAAAAGCGGTTCCGCGGCCCATGCGCCGTGCACATCGAGTGATAAAGAAAGCAGAGCTGCGGTCAGAAATCCAAATGATGCGGTGGCAAGTCGTGGCTGCTTGAAACGCATTTGCACTTTTCTAGAACCTCCGCTCGCAGCGAATCGAAAATCACGCAGGGAAAATGTGCTCGATTTCCCTAGCGCAGGAAAGCCAGATTATGGCCCGGCGCTTTCGCGAAGCTTGCTTTTTTGCAAGAACTGCATTCCATAGCTTGAAACGGCGGATGCGCGGATTTATGAGCGTCGCCATGCCCGGTGGCTGACGTGCTGCCGGTTGGTTTATCTGCGCGCAGCGCGCAAACGCCGGAAGACGATCCGGATCATGAGGGCAGGCAAGATGAATTTCGAAGCAGCACGCATCAAGATGGTCGATAACCAGATCCGCACGACCGACGTGACGTCGCATCCCGTTCTTTCGGCATTCCTGTCCGTTCCGCGCGAGGAATTTGTGCCCGCCGGAATGAAACCGCTTGCCTATATCGACAGCGATATCGAGCTTGCCGCAGATCCCGCCACCGGACGGCGCTACCTCATGGAGCCGTCGCCGCTGGCAAAACTCCTGCAACTGGCATCGATTTCAAAGACCGACAAGGTTCTCGAGATCGGTTGCGGCACGGGTTATGCGTCAGCAATCCTTTCGCTGCTCGCGGCTTCGGTTGTTGCGCTGGAGAGCGATGCGACACTGGCATCGGAATCTACCGCGACACTCGCCCGTCTTGGTTATGCCAATGTTTCGGTCGTTGGCGGCGATCTCGAAAAAGGACATGCCACCGACGCTCCCTATGATGTTATTTTCGTCCATGGTGCTGTCGAGACGATCCCGGCCGCCCTGCTTTCCCAGCTCAACGATGGCGGTCGTCTTGTCGCAGTCGTCGGCCTTGGCAATGCGTCGCGGGCCCAGCTCTTCCTTCACGAAAATGGCAGGACATCGGAGCGATTGGCGTTCAATACCGCGGTAAAACCGCTGCCGGGTTTCCGGATCGCACGAGAATTTGTATTTTGAGGGCTCAGCACCTGATTTTTGCCACGGAATTTTAGAATGTTGCGATATAGCAACGTGAATTCCGTTTCTCGTTCATTTGCGGCATTGGTACGGGCGGACGTTGTCGGCATTCCAAATGCGAGTTTGAAAGAGAAGATTGCGGCCGATTGGACTTGAGAAGTTCCTGTCGCGCCTTCCGTACTGGAGTAAAAATTGGTGCCGATTTCTCATAAAGTGGCTGTGGCAGCCGCTCTCTCGACCGCCTTGTGGCTAATGCCGGCCGGTGTTTCCGCCGAGACCATTTTTGGCGCGATGTCCAAAGCCTATGTCAACAACCCCGACCTAAACGCCGTTCGCGCCGGCTTGCGAGCAACCGACGAAGGGGTGCCAATCGCCAAGTCCGGCTACCGCCCGCAGATATCGGCGGCCGTCAGCGGAACGGCGACGCGCCTTGGCACAGAGAGAATTAGTCCGATTTTTCCCGCCACGCCCTTGGTGCAGAACGATTTTGTCACCTCATCGGCCAGCATTACCATTACCCAACAGATTTTCGACGGCTTCCAGACGTTGAACAACGTCCGGGCTGCCGAAGCGAACGTATTCTCAAGCCGGGAAACGCTGAAGGCCAACGAAATTTCCATCCTGCTGGCCGCTGCCCAATCCTATGCGAATATCGCCCGCGATCAGCGGATCGTTGCCATCCGCAAGCAGAACCTCGCCTTCCTCAAGGAGCAGTTGAGTGCGGCCAAGTCGCGTCTTGACGTCGGCGAGGGCACCCGCACGGACGTCAGCCAGGCGGAGGCAGAACTTGCCGGCGCGCAGGCGCTCCTCGTCAACGCTGTTTCACAGTTGAAGCAGAGCGAAGCGGTCTATGTCCAGATCGTCGGGGATGCGCCCAAGGGGGTCAAGCAGCCGTCGCCGGCATCGAAGGCCTTGCCGAAAAACCTGGATCAGGCCGTTGCTACCGGGCTTCGGGAAAACCCGACCATCGCTGCTGCACAATACAACGTCGATGCCGCCGGATACCGGGTCAAGTCCGCCGAAGGGACAATGTTGCCGGGCGTGGTGGTGCAGGGGGCATTGACTCGCAACACGACCGATCGTGATGGCAGCAGTGACACCTCGAACGCTTCCATTACCGCCAGGCTCGAAGTGCCGCTCTATCAGGGCGGTGCCGAGTACGGCCAGATCCGGCAGGCCAAGGAGCGGATGGGCCAGCAGCGTATCCTGGTCGATTCCGCCCGTTTGGAAGTCCAGCAGACGATCGTTTCCGCCCATGCGCAGCTCGAGGCAGCGCTCGCCGCCATTACCGCCAATAAATCGCAGGTCAGCGCTGCAAACATGGCCCTGGCGGGCGTCATCGAAGAGCGCAAGGTCGGCCAGCGCACGACGCTCGACGTGCTCGATGCGCAACAGACAGTGCTTGTCGCCGAGGAGAGCCTCGTTACCTCCCAGCGCAATGCCGTCGTCGCCAGCTATTCGCTTCTGGCGTCGATGGGGCGCCTGACGATCAAGAGCCAGGGCCTGCAGGTCGCCGAATATCGTCCCGAGGAACACTACGAGGCGGTCAAGGACAAGTGGTTCGGTCTGCGCACCGTCGACGGCCGCTGATCCCGCTGCGTCATTTCATGCCATAGCTTGAATTTCACCTGCCTCAAAAAGCGGGTGGGTCTCCCCGTACCCTGTGGCGCGCAGGTGACGCGGCGAACAAATCTGTGCAAGATTCTTTCCAGGTGATTCGCGGCGTTTTGTTCCGCGCCGGACTCGCATACAGTCCGGGCCAATGACTGCGCGGCAATGTTTCGATCAAGCGCGACGGCAGGAAACGGGGATAATTATGGCACAACCCAATGTAGCGCGTGAACCTTCGATGGACGAGATTCTCGCCTCCATTCGAAAGATCATCGAAAGCAATGAACCCGGCATTCCCGGCTTCCCGGCAAATGATCTAGGCCCGGCACATGACGATACCTATCGCGCCGATCGCTCCTATGACGATGATAGCGCCGAAGACATCCACCTGACGATTGACGACGAGGTGCTGGTTTCAGAATTTGAAGCGAAAGAGCCGCAGAATGCCGCTTCCGTCGAACTGCAGCCGGAGGCGGTAAAGCCTGCCATCGTCGCCGCAACGCCGCCGCTCTCGCTGGCAGATGTCGCAGCCCGCGTTCGCGCCGCTTCGGAGCGCCACTCAGCTCCGCAGCGCGAGCCGGAGAATACGACCGTAGTGCGTGCCAAAACCGATAATCCGATGGTGACGTCGCGCATGGCACCGGCATCCTTGCCGAAGGAAGCCGAGGCCAGACAGGAACCCGTTGCCGCAGTCTCCTTGGTGGAGGACGTGCCTGCGAAGCCTGAACCGCAGGTATCGCAGGCTTTCGAGACCGCAGCACCAAGTCAACCGCTTGCCGTCGTTGCGGAAAAGGGCGTGGAAGGGATTGTTTCTCCGGCGGTGGGCGAACAGGTTGCCCGCTCGTTCGGAGATCTGGCTATCGCGCTGGACAGCAGCCCGCGCCGTTCCTTCGATGAAATTGCCGAAGACATGCTGCGGCCGATGCTGCAGGAGTGGCTGGACGACAATTTGCCAACGCTCGTCGAACGGCTCGTGCGCGAAGAAATCGAACGCGTTGCGCGAGGCCCTCGGCGGTAAAATACGCTTTTGTCTCACACAAAGCCGCCAGCAATCACACTGGCGGCTTTTTTGCTGTTATTGTTGACACCAATGCCCCGTTCCGATTTACAAACCACCGATATCAATCAGCAAGTTTGGCTCCAGAATGCTTGAAAAAACCTATGATTCCGCCGCTGTCGAACCCCGCATCGCCCAGCTATGGGATGAGGAGGATGCGTTCCGCGCCGGCGCGGGTGCAAAACCGGGCGCCGAGACTTTCTGCATCGTTATTCCGCCGCCGAACGTCACCGGCTCGCTGCATATGGGGCATGCGCTGAACAACACGCTGCAGGACATCATGGTGCGCTTCGAGCGCATGCGCGGCAAGGACGTGCTCTGGCAGCCCGGCATGGACCATGCGGGCATCGCCACGCAGATGGTCGTCGAGCGCCAGTTGATGGAACGCCAGCAGCACCGCCGCGAGATGGGCCGCGACGCCTTCATCGACAAGGTCTGGGAGTGGAAGGCGGAATCCGGCGGCCTGATCTTCAATCAATTGAAGCGGCTTGGCGCGTCCTGCGACTGGTCGCGTGAACGCTTCACGATGGACGAGGGGCTTTCGAAGGCCGTCCTCGAAGTCTTCGTCTCGCTCTACAAGGACGGCCTCATCTACAAGGACAAGCGACTGGTCAACTGGGACCCGAAGCTCCTGACGGCGATTTCCGATCTCGAGGTCGAACAGGTCGAAGTCACGGGCAGCCTCTGGCATCTGCGTTATCCGCTGGAAGAAGGCGTCACCTATCAGCATCCGATCGCTTTCGATGAAGACGGCAAGGCGACGGAATGGGAAACACGTGATTATCTGGTCGTCGCGACCACCAGGCCCGAGACGATGCTCGGCGACACCGGTGTCGCGGTGCATCCGAGCGATGAACGCTACAAGTCGATTGTCGGCAAGCATGTCGTGTTGCCGCTGATCGGCCGGCGGATCCCGATCGTCGCTGACGAATATCCGGACCCGACAGCCGGTACCGGTGCCGTCAAGATGACGCCGGCGCACGATTTCAACGACTTCGAGGTCGGCAAGCGGCGCCATCTGCGCCAGGTAAACGTCCTGACCATCGACGGTCATCTGACGCTCGCCGGCAATGAAGACTTCCTTCACGAACTGCCGGCGGGTCACGATCTCGAAGCGCTGGTTTCCAAGCTCGACGGCGTCGAGCGCTTTGCTGCGCGCAAGGTGATCGTTTCGCTGTTCGAGGAACAGGGGCTGCTCGACAAGATCGAACCGCACAAGCATACGGTGCCGCACGGCGACCGGGGCGGGGTTCCGATAGAGCCGCGCCTGACGGAACAGTGGTACGTCGATGCCAAGACGCTGGCCAAGCCTGCGATTGCCGCGGTTCGCGAGGGCCGCACGAACTTTGTGCCGAAGAACTGGGAAAAGACCTATTTCGAGTGGATGGAAAACATCCAGCCCTGGTGCGTTTCGCGGCAGCTCTGGTGGGGACACCAGATCCCGGCATGGTACGGTCCGGATGGTCAGGTCTTCGTCGAGAAGACCGAGGAAGAGGCGCTTCACGCCGCGATCCAGCATTACCTGTCGCATGAAGGTCCGATGAAGGCCTATGTCGAGGATTTGCTCGAAAACTTCAGACCGGGCGAAATCCTCGTCCGCGACGAGGACGTGCTCGACACCTGGTTCTCCTCGGCGCTCTGGCCGTTCTCCACGCTCGGCTGGCCGGACAAGACGCCGGAACTCGACAAGTATTATCAGACCGATGTTCTGGTGACCGGCTTTGACATTATCTTCTTCTGGGTCGCCCGGATGATGATGATGGGCCTGCACTTCATGAGGGACGCCGACGGCACGCCGGTCGAGCCTTTCCACACGGTCTATGTACACGCGCTTGTCCGCGACAAGAACGGCGCCAAGATGTCGAAGTCGAAGGGCAACGTCATCGACCCCCTGGAGCTCATCGACGAATACGGCGCCGACTCGCTGCGTTTCACACTGGCGATCATGGCGGCGCAGGGGCGCGACGTGAAGCTCGACCCGGCCCGCATCGCCGGCTACCGCAACTTCGGCACCAAGCTCTGGAACGCAACGCGCTTTGCCGGCATGAACGGGGTCGCCAATGATCCGCATTTCGTGCCGGAAACCTGCTCGCTGACCATCAACCGCTGGATACTGACGGAACTCTCCCGCACGATCCGCGACGTCTCCGAGGCGATCGAAGGCTACCGGTTCAATGAAGCGGCCGGCGACCTCTATCGCTTCGTCTGGAACCAGTTCTGCGATTGGTATCTGGAACTGCTGAAGCCCGTCTTCGGCAGCGATGACGAGGCGGCAAAGGCGGAATCGCAGGCCTGTGTGGCTTACGTGCTCGATGAAATCTACAAGCTGCTGCATCCGTTCATGCCGTTCATGACGGAAGAACTCTGGGCGCAAACCGCAGGCGAGGGCAAGACGCGCGCCGAGTTGCTCTGCCACGCCGAGTGGCCGGCCGCTTCCTATGCCGACGATGCCGCCGCAGGTGAGATCAACTGGCTGATCGATCTGGTCTCCGGCATCCGCTCGGTCCGCTCGGAAATGAACGTTCCGCCGGCCGCCATCGCGCCGCTGGTGGTTGTTGGAGCCAGCACGCTGACCAGGGAGCGGCTGCAGAGCCACGCAGCGGCTATCCGCCGCCTCGCCCGTGTCGATGCGATCGACCTTGCGGCGGCAGCACCGAAGGGCAGCGCCCAGATCGTTGTCGGCGAGGCGACTGTTTGTCTGCCGCTCGGCAGCCTGATTGATCTTGCGGCGGAGAAGGCACGGCTTGAAAAGGCCATCGGCAAGGTTGACCAGGAGCGCGAGCGCATCCTCGGCAAGCTGTCGAACGAGAAGTTCGTTGCCAATGCACGGCCCGATGTCGTCGATGCGGAACGCGAGCGCCTGGCAGAATTGGATGGCCAGAAGGCATCGCTTGGGGTGGCGCTGACACGGGTCTCCGACGCCGGCTGAGCCCCGGCGGAATGTCCCGCCCTCCTACGATTGAAAAGGCGGCTTCGGCCGCCTTTTTCCGTAGCGTATGATTCTATTGCTGGAAATGACGCGGGCAACGCCTTCAGAAGGCCCGCTACTCAGCATCTGTGTCACATATTTCGCTATCAAGGCGCCAAGGCGTCAAAAAGCGGCATTGTTGTGTCGATGTGACACTTCGTTACATTTATGAAAAAATATTCCAACATGTCTCCATTGATCGCGAATAAGGAGAAATCCTTCCTAATTTCGGCGAATTTTTCGAGAGTTCAGATTTTCTTACGTAAATTTTCCGTGATCCGTCGCCGCTGATCGCTAAAACTAGGTATTTGCCATTAACCGTTCGCACCCGATACTTGCCTCCGAGCGGTTGGCGTGCGCGCCGACCACTGTTCTGTGTTCAGGGGAGGAACGGATGGTTCACAACAAAATCAAGGCGGCGACGACGGCGGCAATTGCTGTCTTGCTCAGCACCACGGCGGCAAGCGCGGGTGGTCTCGAACGGGGCGGCTACAATATCGACCTGCTGTTCGATCCGTCGACCTATGCTGCGGAAGCCGCGGCAACCTATGTCAACCCGCAACGCGAACTCGACAATGTCGTTGATATCAATCCGCTCAACGGCATCGGATCCAATGGCATCGGCGGCGGCGCAACGAATGGCGTCGACGATTCGGAAGGCTATTGGGTTCCGCGCGTCGGCGTTAAAGCTGGCATTGGCGATAGTATCGACTGCATGGCTGATTACTCGCAGCCTTGGGGCGCGCATACCAATCCGGGCGCGAACTGGATGGGCGCAAACGACAATATCGAAACGAAGATCGAAAGCGATAACTACGCTGCGACCTGTTCCTATAAGTGGGATGTCGGAAAGGGCCAGTTTCGCGTGATCGGCGGCGGCTTCTATCAAGAAGTCGGTGGATTCAAGGAACGGCTTGTGACGCCCGTTCTGGCGCCGGGATTTGATGGTGTCGGCCGGCTCGATCTTGAGGGCAGTGGCTGGGGGTGGCGCACTGGCGTGGCGTATGAAATTCCGGAATATGCGTTTCGCGCAAGTCTGGTCTACAACAGTGCTGTTGATCTCGATAACCTCGATGGTACCATCGATCTGAGCCATGTACTTCTGCCGAATGGTGCTGGCGGTTTCGTTCCCGGAACAAAATATGATGTGTCGAGCTTTGCGTCGATGCCGGATTCGCTGGAGCTCAAGGTCCAGACCGGTGTCGCGCCCGGCTGGCTGGTCTTCGGCTCGGTCAAGTGGACGGACTGGAGCCAGTTGCAGATCATCCAGGTTACGCCGAACAGCACGCTCGATCCTCGTAATCTTCCCACCAGTCTCGATCTGCTTTATCGCGACGGCTGGACGGTCTCCGGCGGCGTTGGCCACAAATTCAACGATCAGTGGAGTGGCGCAGTCAGCCTGACCTGGGATCGTGGTACAAGCCATGGCTACGGCAGCCAGACGGACACCTGGACGCTTGGCACGGGTGTTTCCTACCTCCCGACGGAAAATGTCGAGATTCGGCTTGCCGGCGCAATCGGCCTGTTGACGAGCGGCAGCTCCGGGCCGCAAACGGTCGATGGTGTAGTGGTGGGTGACGACGTGACCTACGATTTTGGCAACGACGTCGTCAGTGCCATTTCCACATCGCTGAAGGTCAAGTTCTAAGAATTTAATCGAAGCAAAAAGCCCGGTGCTCGCACCGGGCTTTTTTGTGCCTTCTTGATTGCCATTGTGTTCGTAACAAACGATCCGTCGCGAGCCTGGGCCTGACTCAACATGCATGAGTATTGTTGCATTGTGGACCAACGGAAATTCCCGCCTACTGCTTGGTTTCGCGTCGAAGAATTTCAACGGCACAACTTGGATTTTTCGGGTTTCCGGCATCACGTTTTGTGACGATTCAGCAACACATTCTTTCTATAATTTGCGGCGGCCGGGTAGGGGGCGATTGTGTCTATTTCCCGCCACAAACTAGGAGCACCGATAAGCTTGACAAACCTGCAAAGAAGTTTTGAGCATGCGGCGTTTGAGGTAAGATGAGTCATCGCGGTTTCGAGAAAATCCTGGCTTCCGGTAACGTTGATCGGCTTTCGGACGGCTTCCTAGCGCTGTTTGAGGGAGTGGCCCGACGTGCCAAGGCCGGTACAGTGACGATAGGCCGCACTCTTGCCGAAAACGCCGATTACTGTTGGAAAACTGACGGAATGAAGGCTGCAAGAGCGGCGGAAGGTTCTCTTCCAATACCTCTTCGCAAGCCTGACGGCAGGGAACTGATTTGGACTTGTACTGACCGGCCCTTGAGGCTGAACGGAAGAAATAGACTATCATGTTGATACGCGGTTACCGGTCGTTGACGTTTCTTGCCCTGGGTGTTGCGCTGACGCTTGCCGCGCAAGGTCGTGCGGCCCACGCCTTTGATCCGAACGCCGGTGTCACCAAGGAATCCGGTCCGTTCGCGCTCTTCAAGTTTGGTTTTTCCGCTTACAAGGACGGCCGCAAGGACGAGGCGGTCGAAGCCTATCGCTATGCCGCCGAAAAAGGTCATACGGGCTCCCGTTGGGCGCTCGCCAATATGTACGCCTATGGTGATGGCGTCGCGGAAAACGATCTGGAAGCCTTCAAGATTTATAGCGAAATTGCCGAGAAGGGCGTCGAGCCGGGATCCGAAGATACCGGCTATTTCGTCAACGCATTGATTTCGCTTGCCGGCTATTATCGCCGCGGTATTCCCGACAGCCCCGTCAAGAGCGACTTGAGCCAGGCGCGGCAGCTTTATTTTCAGGCCGCTTCGACCTTCGGCGTGGCCGAGGCGCAGTTCCAACTGGCAAAGATGCTGCTTGCCGGCGATGGCGGCAGCGTCAACGTCCAGCAGGCCAAGAAATGGCTCAACCGCGCCCGCAAGAACGGTCATGCCGGGGCGATGGGCGTTTTCGGCAATGTGATCTTCCAGGAAGGCCAGACGGCGCGGGGGCTTGCCTATATGACCGCAGCGCTCGACCAGTGTTCGCCGAAGGACCGGCCGTGGCTCCAGTCCCTGCAGGAGCAGGCCTTCTCTCTTGCCAATGAAGACGACCGCCGCACCGCGGTCGCCATGTCGCACAGCATCCATCTCGACAGCGACTGAGCCGCGCCGGGCAAGCGCTTCAAGCGGCGAAATTGAACTCCGCAGCTACCGGCACATGGTCAGACGGCTTTTCCCAGGCCCGCACGTGCTTTTCAATACCGGTCGACACCAGCTTGTCTGCGGCCTCCGGCGAGAGCATCAAGTGATCGATGCGGATGCCGAAATTCTTGGGCCAGCATCCGGCCTGATAATCCCAGAACGTATAGAGCGGCGCTGTATCTGATGTTGCCCGGACGGCATCGGTAAATCCAAGGTTTTCGAGGCGGCGAAACGCATGGCGCGTGCGCGGCTGAAACAACGCGTCGTTCTGCCAGACCTTGACGTCCCAGCAATCGTGCGGTTCGGCAATCACGTTGTAGTCGCCAGCCAGAATGAGCGGTTCCTCCAGAGCAAGCCGCTGTTGCGCGAAGGCATTGAGCCGCTCCATCCAAGACAGCTTGTAGGGGTATTTTTCGGTTTCGACCGGATTGCCGTTCGGCAAGTAGATCGAGCAGACGCGTATGGCGCCACTGTTGACGGAAAACACGGCTTCGATGAACCGCGACTGTTCGTCGGTATCGTCGCCCACCAATCCGCGATTGACCTCGTCCGGCCGGAGCTTCGACAGAATGGCGACGCCGTTGAAGCCTTTCTGGCCATGTGTCTCGACGTGATAGCCAAGCGCCTCGATCTCGAGGCGAGGAAAACCTTCGTCGACCGTTTTGATTTCCTGGAGACAAACGATATCCGGCTGTGATTCCTTCAGCCAGGCCACGAGGACGTCGATGCGGGCCCTGACGCCGTTGATATTCCAGGTGGCGATCTTCATGCGATGGTGTCCTTTTTGATTGGCGTTCTACGGCCTTGCCATCCTTTTAGCGTCGCTGATTTTTTTTGACAAATCTGATGCTGAACGGGGACTGTATGGACAGCGCCATCAATTGCTTCCTGACTTTTGGTCGTTATAGTCCGGGGCATGATTGTCATGCTCACCACCTATTGGCCGCACATTCTGGCCGTGCTCTCGGTCGCTCTCGGCGTGCCGGCCGCCATCCATGCAGCCATGACCAAGGACGAGGTGCGTTCTGCGCTCGGCTGGGTCGGTATCATCCTGCTGTCGCCGGTACTGGGTGCCCTCCTTTACGCAATTGCCGGCATCAACCGGATCCGCCGCTCGTCGATCGAGCAGCAGCGGTCGCAGTTCAGGGAGCGCGGACCGGACGCCATGGGGCAGTTCGATGTTTCTGCCGCGGTGATTTCCGACCGGTTCGGCCAGCGATTCGGCGCCATGAAGATGCTGGGAGATCGCGTTAGCCGGCATCGCATGTGCACCGGAAACAGCATCACGCTGTTGGAGGGTGGCGACGCTGCCTATGCCGCCATGCTGCAGGAGATTGCCAGTGCGAGTCGTGCCATCCTGCTCGAGACCTATATATTCGATCGCGACGACATCGGCCTGCGTTTCGCCGATGCGCTGATCGCTGCCGTCAAGCGCGGCGTTGCGGTGCGGGTGTTGATCGATGCCGTCGGTGCGCGATATTCGGTGCCCAGCATTGTCGGCCACCTTGAGGATGGCGGCGTCACCGTCAAGGTCTTCAACGGCAACATCATCATGGGGCTACGGCTTCCCTATGCCAACCTGCGGACCCACCGGAAGATCCTGATCGTCGATGGCGCCGTCGCCTTTACTGGCGGCATGAATATCCGGTCGGGCTTCACGTCGGAATTCGCCGGCGATGCGCGGGCTCGCGACACGCATTTTCGCGTCTCCGGGCCGGTCGTCGCCGATCTCTTTCAGGTTGCCTCCGAGGATTGGCAATTTTCCAGTAGGGAGCCCCTGCGCGACGAGGCCTGGCGGATCTCGCCGGTGGCACAGCAGAAGCCCGCCATGCTCATGCGCGCGGTACCATCCGGTCCTGACAGGGCAAACGAATCCAATCACAAGATGATGATGGGGGCGTTTTCCATCGCCAGGCGCAATATTCGCATCATGTCGCCCTATTTCCTGCCGGACAGGGAACTGATCGGCGCCCTTGTGACGGCGGCGATGCGCGGTGTCGAGGTCGATATCATCGTGCCGGCGGTCAACAACCTTCTGCTCGTCGATCGGGCGATGACGGCACAGTTCGATCAGACGCTGAAAGGCGGTTGCCGCATCTGGCGAGCCACCGGCGCATTCAACCACTCAAAGCTGATGACTGTCGATGATCGCTGGGCCTATGTCGGTTCGTCGAACCTCGACCCGCGTTCGTTGCGGCTGAACTTCGAGATCGACCTGGAAGTGCTCGACGCCGGCTTCGCCAGCGCCGTCGGGCAGAGAATACAGGCAACGATGAAACAGGCATGGCCAGTGACGCTTGCCGATCTGCGCGCAAAACCGTTTGCAACGCGTTTGATCAACAAGATCTTCTGGCTTGGATCGCCTTATCTTTGAAGAGATGCTGCGGGAAGCGTTGCTGCCTCAGACCGAAAAACTCGTACCGCATCCGCAACTTGCGACCGCATTCGGGTTCTTGATCTGAAAAGACTGGCCGAGCAGATTGTCGACGAAATCGATCTCGGAGCCGCTCATGTAGACGAGCGACATGCTGTCGATCAGCACCTTGGCATCGCCCTTCTCAAGGACCAGGTCATCGGCGTCGGCATCGTCGACCAGATCGAATTTGTAGGAAAAGCCGGAGCAGCCGCCGCCTTCGACGGAAACGCGCATGGCCTTTTTTTCAGCGTCGGATTTCAGAATGACGCCGATACGCTTGGCCGCCGAGTCCGAAAGAGTTACAGTTTCTGCAGTCATATCTACCTCCTGCCGGGGTCAAGAACCGGAGAGATTTAAGTGCTACCCCTTCCGCGGCATCGTATTGCCTGGCGGTCGGATTGGTTCGGTTGTGCAGTGAAGCTCCGTTTTTCATTGAGGGTCTCGGTGACCTTCACTCGGCGCTTTCCTGCAACGCACACTATAGGTATGAAGGCTTTAAGACCGCGTCAATGGGATGCAGAGTGAGAAATGACATTGGACAGACATGCGCTTGGTTTCGGTTCTGGTGAACGTGCGATTTTCGCGTCTGATCCGTGGGCGAGCAGGGGACGATTTTACCCCGAGACCGACAGCCCGACGCGCTCCGATTTCCAGCGCGACCGCGACCGTATCGTCCACACCACCGCCTTTCGCCGCCTGAAACACAAGACCCAGGTCTTCATCGCCGCGGACGGCGACCATTATCGCACGCGGCTCACCCACACGATCGAGGTGGCGCAGATCGCGCGTGCCCTGGCGCGGGCATTGAAACTGGACGAGGACCTCGCCGAGGGCGTGGCCCTTGTCCATGATTTCGGCCACACTCCCTTCGGCCATACCGGCGAGGACGCGCTGCATGAGATGCTCAAGCCGTATGGCGGCTTCGACCACAACGCCCAGTCCCTGCGCATCGTCACCAAGCTGGAACGGCGTTATGCCGAGTTCGATGGTCTGAACCTCACCTGGGAAAGCCTTGAGGGGCTTGTCAAGCACAACGGGCCCTTGGTGGACCGGAACGACGAGGGTACCCGCGGCCCGGTTCCTCAGCCCATTGTGGACTATTGCGCCCTGCACGATCTGGAACTGGCGAGCTTTGCAAGCCTTGAAGCGCAGGTTGCGGCGATTGCCGACGATATCGCCTACAACACGCACGACATCGATGACGGGCTGCGGTCGGGCTATCTGACATTCGACATGCTGGAGGAAATTCCCTTCCTTGCCGGGCTCATGCGTGAGGTCGGTGATCGTTATCCGGGCCTGGAGGCGAGCCGCTTTACCCACGAGATCATGCGCCGGCAGATCACTGCCATGGTCGAGGACGTGATCACCGTTGCGCAGAACAATCTTAAGGCAGTTTGCCCGCAGAGCGCCGCTGACGTTCGCAATGCGGGCAGGGTCATGGCGACCTTCTCCGATGCGATGTTTGAGACGGACCGACAGATCAAGAAGATGTTGATGACGAGGATTTATCGTCATCCGGACGTCATGCGCGTGCGCGCAAACGCGGCCGCAATCGTCACTGATCTCTACAACGCCTTCATGGCCGATCCTCGCGAGATGCAGAAGCACTACTGGATCGATCAGATCGCCGGCATGGCCGAGCCCGCCAAGGCACGCCATGTTGGCGACTATCTGGCCGGAATGACGGACACTTATGCAATCGCCGTACACAGGCGCTTGTTTGACCATACCCCTGAATTGCGGTAGTCACCGCGCCGGTTGACGGCAGCGTTCCTGCTGTCAGGCTGAATGAACGATAACAATGCGGTCTCGCGCCTTCATGGCGAGCAGAGCGGATGGGTGACATGAATCTTTTCACAGACTTCGAATCAAGAATTAAAAACGTTCTGGAAACGATTGATATCGTGCGTGAAAAGCGATCTGAACTTGATTTCGGACGCGTGAGCATCGAATCCCCGCGCGACGCCAGCCACGGTGACGTGGCGACCAATGCCGCCATGGTGCTGGCCAAGCCGCTCGGCACCAATCCGCGCGCGCTTGCCGATGAGATCGTTGCCAAGCTGAGGCAAGATCCGGAAGTTGCCGACGTCTCGGTGGCCGGACCCGGCTTCATCAATGTCAAGCTTTCCGTTGCCTACTGGCAGAAGCTTTTGGCCGTCGTCATCGCCGACGGTACCAGCTACGGCAAGAGTGCCGTCGGCGCCGGACGCAAGGTCAATGTCGAGTATGTCTCTGCCAACCCGACCGGCCCGATGCATGTCGGCCATTGCCGTGGTGCCGTGGTCGGCGACACGCTCGCCAACCTCCTCGAATTTGCCGGCTACGAGGTTACCAAGGAATATTACATCAACGACGCAGGCTCGCAGATCGATACGCTCGCCCGGTCCGCCTTCCTGCGTTACCGCGAGGCACTCGGCGAAAAGATCGGCGATATCCCGTCGGGTCTGTATCCGGGCGACTATCTCGTTCCGGTCGGCCAGGCGCTGGCCGATGAATTCGGCACCAGCCTGCGGATCATGCCGGAAGACAAGTGGATGCCGCTGGTCAAGGACCGGACGATCGATGCGATGATGGTGATGATCCGCGAGGATCTGGCAGCCCTCAACGTTCATCACGACGTCTTCTTCTCGGAGCGCACGCTGCATGCCGATGGCGCCGGACGGATTCGCAACGCCATCAACGACCTGACCTTCAAGGGGCATGTCTACAAGGGGGCGCTTCCCCCGCCGAAGGGACAGTTGCCGGAAGACTGGGAAGACAGGGAGCAGACCCTGTTCCGCTCGACCGAGGTCGGCGACGATATCGACCGGCCGCTGATCAAGTCGGACGGGTCCTATACTTACTTCGCCGCCGACGTTGCCTATTTCAAGGACAAGTTCGACCGCGGCTTCAACGAGATGATCTATGTGCTCGGCGCCGACCATGGCGGTTACGTCAAGCGGCTGGAAGCCTTGGCGCGCGCTGTATCCGGCGGCACGTCGAAGCTGACTGTGCTGCTCTGCCAGTTGGTCAAGCTCTATCGCGATGGCGAACCCGTCAAAATGTCCAAGCGCTCCGGCGATTTCGTCACGCTCAGGGACGTGGTCGAAGAAGTCGGCCGCGATTCGGTGCGGTTCATGATGATCTACCGCAAGAGTTCCGAACCGCTCGACTTTGATTTTGCCAAGGTCACAGAACAGTCGAAGGATAATCCGGTCTTTTACGTCCAGTACGCGCATGCGCGCTGCATGTCGGTCTTCCGCCAGGCGGCCGAAGCGTTCCCGGGTGTTGACTTCGCGACCCTCGACCTGGCCGGCGCCGTCGCGGGCAACATCGCTGATCCGAACGAACTCCAGCTTGTCGCCAAGCTCGCTGAATATCCCCGTGTGATCGAGGCTTCGGCACTGTCTCAGGAGCCTCATAGGATCGCGTTTTACCTGTATGATCTTGCCAGCACCTTCCATGCGCATTGGAACAAAGGTAAAGAATCTCCAGAATTACGTTTTGTTAACGATAAAAATGGAGAATTAACCATTGCCAGACTCGGGCTGGTGCATGCTGTCGCTTCGGTATTGAAGTCGGGTCTGTCTATTACAGGCACCGCCGCACCGGATGAGATGCGATAGTATTGTCACCATTTACCCACAATGCACTGGCAAAAACTGGCTAGTAGTTGTGAGTGGAGCGCATGGCAGACAAACAATTGGCACGAAGCGGGACTGCGGATTTCAACGTTTTGGCGGATGATGATCCACTGGCCGAACTCGCCCGCATTGTCGGCTATGACAATCGGCCCGCGATTCAGCAGTTACAGGAACTCGAAAGACACCGCGAAGCGGTTCGCCGGGAGCCCGTGCTCAATCTGGAGGACGAACTCCTTCGGGAGTTCGATGCTTATGACGCGCCGCCGGTCGGCCCGGCGGTCGATGCTCCTGATGCCTCGGTTGAGGCTGCCGCCTTCGCGCCGCCTGTTCACGAAGAGCAGTCTCCGGTCGAGTTCGTCGAGCCGGAGTTGATTGCACCCGAAGCGGAAGCCCCCGTCTTTGAGCCGTCTCAGGATGCTGAGCCTCCGGTAGCCGAAAGCGAGCCGGTTTTCGTCGAGGAACATTCTCCCACAAGCGACGAAGCCATTTCGTCCCATATGTCGGAACAGCCCATTGTCGAACCCTTGTCGGACCAGATGGCTCCGGACTCAGGGAATGGTTGGGCGGTCGAGCCCTGGGACGAGCCGGTCTTTGATGGTGTTGACCTCGAGCGCGAGCTTGAATTGTCGATCGGCTACGACGAAACCACCGTCGCGCCGGAAAACGAAGCACACTCCGTTGAGCAGCAGATACAGCGATTTGAGCCGGAGCTCAGCGCCGAGGTCGATGTTCCTCAACAATTCCTTGCAGATGCTGTTGTGCAGTCGGCTATCGAAGAACCGGTTACATTCGAGGCTGCGGAAGATTTTCAAGCGGAGTTCGAACAGCCCGCGGCAGCGGTTTTGCCGGATGGTCAGGCACAGGATGAACTGCCCGAGTGGCAGCCTGAGCCGGTACAGGCCGCTGTCCCGAGTTCGGGCCAGAACTCCGGCGATGTCGTGATTTCTCCGGCAGACCCGCACGGGATCGACGCTCTGCTTGCCGATATCGAGCGGTTTCCCGTCCCCGCCAAGGCTCCCGTCAAGGCAACGACGCAGGCAGATGTGGCGCGAAAGGTCAATTATCCCTTCACGCCGACCTTCAGCCGCGCGACCCCCGTTGCGTCGAATAGTGGCGTGCTGTCGCAGAAGGCTTTTGCGACGCCGCTCCCGGCCGCCACAGTTCCTGTGGTCGCCGCCGTCACGGAAACCGCGTATCAACCGGCGGAAACTCCTGTCGAGCCCGTCGTGGTCGAAGCTGCGCCTGTTCTGAAGACAGCGGTAGAGCAGGAGGCTGATTTCGACCTCGAGACGTTCGAGCTCGATTTGTCCGGGATCGATCTGGATATCGATCCATCGGAATTCGATACCGTTGCTCAGGAAGCGGCTCTTGCGCCGGCACGTGAGCCCGTCGCCGAACCGGTCGCTGTCGCTGCGGTCGCGCCGGCATATGAAGTTCAGGAGATGGAAGAGCCGGTCGCCGAAGAGCCGGAGAGCGTTCTGCCGTTCGACCCTTCGATGATTGCGGAGACCGAAGAAAGCGTTACCGCGATTACCGATCTCAACGTGCCGCAATTGCCGGTGGTCGAGCAGGAACGCCCGCCCGTCCAACAGCCGGACTACGATCTCGATATCGATGCTGAAATGGCGCAGTTGTTCGGAACGCCGAGCCGTGGCGGCCGGGGCGCTGAGCGCAGCGCCGATGCCGAACTCGGTTTCGGTACAGTGGCCCAGGCCAGTGCTGCAGCCGCCGTTTCCGGCGGTGCCCGCGTCGAGGACGACTTTGACGAATTCGAAAAGGCCATGGAAGAGGATTTTCGCCTCTCGCTGAGCCAGCGGCAGGAAGCCGATCCGTCGGCGGATCGGCTGGCCGTCGGTTCGGGCTATGCGGCAAACAACGACTATGACGAAGAAGGCAGCGGTTCGGGTAAGCGCCGCCTGGTGCTGCTGGCCGCCGCCGTCGCCGGCCTTGCGATCTTCGGCGGCGTTGGCGTCTATGCCTTCATGGGCAACGGGTCGGCGCTGTCCGGTGGTGAGCCGAAAATCATTCTGGCTGACAAGTCGCCGGTAAAAGTGGTGCCGGTGGAGAAGGGCGGGAAGACGGTCCCCAATCAGGACAAGGCGGTCTATGACCGCGTTGCCGGCGCGCAGGACGCCACGCCTCAGCAGGGTGCACTGGTTTCATCGACGGAAGAACCGGTCGATGTCGTTCAACGGACCTTGACGCCGGAAGACATGCCGCTCGAAGGCGCTGGCGATGAGCTTCCCGGTGTGGCGCCAGCGGATGACGACGGTAGCGACCGGCTTCTGCCGGATGACCAGACTGCCGAGAACGCGGCTGCCGGTGAGAACGATTCGCCCGCCGTGTCGCCGCGCAAGGTCCGCACCATGATCGTCAAGCCGGACGGCACGCTTGTTGCCCGGGAGGAACCGCAGCCCGAAACCAATGTCGCTTCGACGGAAAACGCTGCAAATCAGGGCGATCCGCAGGTGAAGACGGTCAAGACGACGGCGATTACTTCGCCGACGGAAACGGGCTCCACGCCGAAATCAGTGCCGGTTGCCGATCAGGCCGTCGCTCAGCAGCAGAAGAGCGCACTCGCCGAAGCCGCTGATGCGACCGTGGATGAAACCGCGCCGGTTCGTTCCGTCAAGACAACGGCGGTCGCCGACAACCCGGTTCCGCAGACCCGCCCAGTCGAAGAGCAGGCTAAGGTCGTCGATACTTTCAAGACAACCGATCAAGCCCAGCCGGTAGCCGAAGCCAAGCCTGTAGTCGAGGCCAAGCCGGCGGCTGAGGCGAAGCCGGTCGAAACGGCCTCGATCGCGCCCGGAACCTACGTGATCCAGATCGCGTCTCTGCCTTCCGAAGCCGAAGCCCGGAAGTCGTACAACACGCTTTCCAGCAAGTTCGGAAGTGTCATCGGCGGCAAGGGCGTCGACATCAAGAAGGCGGAGATTGCCGGCAAGGGAACCTATTTCCGGGTTCGCATTCCTGCAGGCTCCAGGGAAGAAGCAAACGCCCTCTGCTCGCGCTACAAGAGTGCTGGCGGTAGCTGCCTCGTGACCAAGTAGTCCGGGCGAACGTCAAAATTGGAAAAGGCGCGGCGAAACGGCCGCGCCTTTTTCGCGTTCAAGCGACTTTGCTGCGAATAGCTGTGAATGACCGGATTTAAAGGAAAAACGGGCACTCGCCTTGCCCGCGGCAGCCACTATCATGGCCATATGACCGAATCAAAAGCATTCATTTCGGGCTGCAAGGGCCTGAGCATCACCCCCGACGAGAAAACCTTCTTTGCGGGAGAGCGCCCTTGGGGCTTCATTCTCTTCGGACGCAACATCGGCGAACCGGAGCAGATTTCGGAGCTGGTGGCATCTCTGCGCGATAGTATCGGCAATCCCGAGGCGCCGGTGCTGATCGACCAGGAGGGCGGACGCGTCCAGCGCATTCGCCCGCCGCTTGTTGCCCAATATCCAAATGGCGCCGCGATCGGGGAGATCTATCGCCGCGACCGCGAACAGGGACTGCGCGCGGCGTGGCTAATGTCGAGGCTGCATGCCTTCGACCTCATGCGCTTCGGTATCACGATCGATTGCCTGCCGGTGCTGGATGTACCGATCGAAGGCAGCAGTGACGTCATCGGTAACCGCGCCTATGGTTATGATCCGCAGGCTGTGGCTGAAATCGGCGCGGCAGCGGCAGCGGGCCTCAAGGCGGGCGGCATGCTGCCCGTGATGAAGCACATGCCGGGGCATGGCCGCGCCTTCGTCGATTCGCATCACAAGCTGCCGGTGGTGGATGTCTCCTTCGAGGAGCTCACCAGGAGCGATTTCCTGCCGTTCGTTGCCATGAAGGACGAGTTGATGGGCATGTCGGCCCATATCGTCTTCACGGCCATCGACCCTGACAATCCCGCGACGACCTCCGCCAAGGTCGTGCGCGACGTTATCCGCGGCCATATCGGTTTTGATGGCCTGCTTATGTCGGACGACGTCTCGATGAATGCGCTTGCCGGCGATATCGAGGCGCGTGCCCGCGGTATCGTGGCTGCCGGGCTCGATATGGTGTTGCATTGCCATGGCATTATGGATGAAATGCTGCAGGTGGCGCGTGTCGTGCCGGTCATTTCCGGCGAAACACTCAGGCGGGTGAAAGCGGTGGAGGCCGGTTTCGCAAAGCCGGATGCATCGGATGAAGCCGCATTGCGGGACGAGTTCAACGGCATGCTGGCCATCGCATAGGGAATATCAACGGCAACCAGAGGCAGCGTATTCGTGAGCAACGCCGGCGACATGCAGAGGAAACCGGCGGCCAAGGCACCGATGGATCCGCTGTGGCAGGAGGATGCCTCGGACCGCGGCCTGCATGAGGAAGAGCTCGTCGTCGATATTGCCGGCTTTGAAGGCCCGCTCGATCTCCTCCTGCATCTGGCCCGCAACCAGCGCGTCGACCTTTCCCGGATTTCCGTGCTGGCGCTTGCTGAGCAGTATATCGCCTTCATCGAGCGCGCACGCAGCATCCGGCTTGAGCTTGCCGCCGACTATCTCGTCATGGCGGCCTGGCTCGCCTTCCTCAAGTCACGCCTGCTCATTCCGCAGCAGACCAAGGACGAGGGGCCATCGGGCGAAGAGATGGCCTCGGCTCTGGCCTTCCGTCTCAAGCGGCTGGAAGCCATGCGCGAAGCGGCGACCCGGCTGATCAACCGCAACCGGCTCGGCCGCGATGTCTTTGCACGTGGCGCGCCCGAGCATATTCCCGTCGAAAAGAAATCGGCTTTCGAAGCGTCGCTCTATGACCTGCTGAGCGCTTACGCGTCGCTGCGCCAGCGTGAAGCGGTCATGCAGGTGACGATCGAGAAGCGGCAGGTCTGGTCGCTCGCCGACGCGCGCCTCGTGCTTGCCCGGCTGATCGGCGACATGGTCGACTGGACGGCGCTCGATCATTTTCTGCTCCGCTATATGACGAGCCCGAAGGAGAGAGCAACGGCCATTGCCAGCTCCTTTGCCGCCTCGCTCGAAATGGTGCGCGAAGGACGGCTTGAAATTCGCCAGGACGGTGCATTCTCGCCGATCTATCTGCGCCAGGGGCCAAACAAGGTAACGGCCGAGGTCTTGGCCGACATGGAGGCGGGGCGTGATTGACCCGCAGAAGCAACTCATCAGCGTGATGGAAGAGCAGGACGAAACGGGCGATGTGCCGCCAAGCACGCTTGATCCGCGGATCGAGCTGGAAGCCGAACGCATCGCCGAAGCGCTCGTCTTTGCGTCTGCCCAGCCGGTGTCGGAGGGCTATATCGCAGCGCGCCTGCCGCGCGGCGCAGACGTTCCACGCATCATGATGCGGCTGAAATCCATCTATGCCGGGCGCGGCGTCAATCTCGTGCAGGTCGCCGATCACTGGGCGTTCCGCACCGCGGCAGATCTTTCCTTCGTCGTCCAGACGGACGAGAACGAGGTGCGGAAACTGTCGCGGGCAGCACTCGAAGTCCTGGCAATCATCGCCTATCATCAGCCGGTGACCCGCGCCGAGATCGAGGACATCCGCGGCGTGCAGACGTCGAAGGGAACGCTGGACGTTTTGATGGAAGCGGGCTGGATTCGCTTCCGCGGCCGCCGCCGCACCCCCGGTCGGCCGGTGACCTTCGGCACGACGCGGGATTTCCTCGACCATTTCGGCCTGGAAGAACTGCGCGATCTGCCCGGTCTCGAAGAATTGAAGGGAGCGGGACTTCTGTCCGGCCGCATCCCCTCGAACTTCCAGATACCCGTTCCGCTCGGCGACGACAGCATCGGCGAGGACGAAGATCCGATCACCCAGCTTGATCTCGAAGAGCTTGGTCTGTTGACGCCGGGTGGTGGCGACGGGGAGTAAAACCGGGCGGTTGCCGCGCTTTTCGTTGAAATCATCGGATTTTTTTCGGGTGCGCGCAATCGCCGCGCTTTCAACGCCATGCGGGCCAAGAGACGTTGCAGGTCGCCACTGCGCGCTTGTGGGTTGCGGTTTGGCAGGGTGATAGCGGCCAACAATCGTGTTGGCGTCCCTATCGCCGCCGAACTCTTGGCGTAAGCATTGCGTGGCGTGCCGCTTTCCGTTAACGAGCGGGGTAGATTGCCGTTTGAAAAAGATGGTTGAACATCCTAAATCGGGGTTACAGGCTTCAAGGGAGTAAGGATATGGGTTCCTTTAGTATCTGGCATTGGCTGATCGTTCTGGTCGTTGTTCTGCTGCTGTTCGGCCGCGGCAAGATCCCGGAACTGATGGGCGACGTTGCCAAGGGCATCAAGAGCTTCAAAAAGGGCATGACCGAAGAAGACACGACGACGGCCGACAAGGGCGTCGATGCAAAGACGGTCGAACACAAATCCGACGAAGTCCGCTGATCATGCATTGGGCCTGGCCCGTCAGGGCAGGTCCTGCCGCCTTTCGGTGTTGTGGAGTCCTAGAGAATGCTTGATGTCGGCTGGACCGAGCTCGTCGTTATTGCCATCGTCATGATCATCGTGGTGGGTCCGAAGGACCTGCCGCCGATGCTGCGCACGTTTGGCAAGATGATGACGAAGATGCGCGGCATGGCGAGTGATTTTCGCCAGCAATTCGACGAAGCGCTGAAAGAGGCTGATCTCGACGATGTGCGCAAGACGCTGAGCGAAGCGCAGAAGCTCAATCCCGCGCACAGCCTTCGCGAAGCCATGAACCCGCTGCGGCAGATGGGCAACGAGATCAAGGCCGATCTGCAGAAGGCGACGACGGTCGAGACGAAGCCTGCGGAACCGGTGGTGCCGGAAGTTTCGGCGGAGGCGGTCGTTCCGCAGGAACAGCCGAAGGCCGATCCCGTTGCTGCCGCTGCGATCGCTTCCGCTGCCAAGCAGCTGGATCGCGCCGCCGCAGCAACCCCGGTTGCTGAGCCGAAGGTGAAGCGTGTTTCGAAGCCGAAGGCCATTGTGGCCGAAGCAGCCGTTTCCACACCGGTGAAGGCTGCCGCGAAAAAGGCAAAGACAGCGCCCGGCGACACCGGCAAGCAGCCGGGCCGCAAGGCCGCTGCCAAGACGACCAAGAAAAAAGGTGACGCATGAGCGGCGATATCGAAGACAAGCCTCAGCCGCTGATGGAACATCTGATCGAGCTGCGCTCCCGGCTGATCTGGGCGGTCGGCGCGTTTTTTGTGGCGTTCCTCGTCTGCTTCTATTTCGCCAAGGCGCTGTTCGACGCGCTTGTGCAGCCATTCAAATGGGCGGTCCAATGGGCCGGGCTCGATCATCGCACGGTCGAGCTGATCTACACGGCCCCTCAGGAATTCTTCTTCACGCAGATCAAGGTCGCGATGTTCGGCGCGCTGGTGATTGCTTTCCCGGTCATTGCCGCGCAGGTCTATAAATTCGTCGCCCCCGGCCTCTACAAGAACGAGCGCGCGGCTTTCCTGCCCTTCCTGGTCGCCTCGCCGCTCCTCTTCCTTCTGGGCGCGGCGCTGGTTTATTTCTTCTTCACGCCGATGGTCATGTGGTTCTTCCTGGCAATGGAGCAGCCGGGCGGCGAGGGGCAGGTGTCGATCCAGCTTTTGCCGAAGGTGTCGGAATATCTGAGCCTGATCATGTCGCTGATCTTCGCCTTCGGCCTGGTGTTCCAGTTGCCGGTAGTCACGACATTGCTGGCACGCGTCGGTTTCGTCACTTCGCAGGGGCTGAAGGACAAGCGCAAATACGCGATCGTCATCGCCTTTATCGCTGCCGCCATTCTGACGCCGCCGGATCCGGTCTCCCAGATCGGCCTTGCCCTCCCGGCCATCCTTCTCTACGAGATTTCGATCTATACGGCCCGACTCGTCGAGCGGCAAAGGGCGCGCGATTCAGCTGCGCGCGAAGTTGCCGAAGCGGAAGAAAACGCCGGCTGATACGGGTTTCGTGTCAGCGCGACGTGTTCGGGTTTCAGTTTTCGACAAGACCGATCAGGACCTGAACGACATGCTTGATATCAGATGGATAAGGGATAACGCCGAGGCCCTGGATGCAGCGCTTGCCAAGCGCGGTGCCGAGCCCCTTTCGGCCGCGCTGATTGCACTCGATGAAAAGCGTCGTTCCATCGTTCAGTCGCTGCAGGACATGCAGTCGCGCCGCAACGCCGCCTCCAAGGAGATCGGCGCTGCGATGGCCCAGAAAAACAGCGAGCTTGCCGAGACGCTGAAGGCGGAAGTGGCCGAGCTCAAGACCACGATGCCGGCGCTCGAAGAAGAAAGCCGTCAGGCGGATGCTGCCCTTGCCGATGCGCTCTCGGGCATTCCGAATATTCCGCTCGATGACGTGCCGGTTGGCAGCGACGAACATGGCAACTTGGTGAAGCACAGCCACGGCCAGAAGCCCGGCTGGAATCACAAACCGAAAGAGCATTTCGAAATCGGCGAAGAGCTAGGCTGGCTCGATTTCGAAGGTGCGGCGAAGATCGCCGGTTCGCGCTTCACTATCGTCAAGGGCCAGCTTGCACGCCTGGAGCGGGCGCTCGGGCAGTTCATGCTCGATCTGCACACCAGCGAACACGGCTATCTCGAAGTCCAGCCGCCGTTGATGACCCGGGACGATGCCATGTATGGCACCGGGCAGCTGCCTAAATTTGCCGAGGATCTTTTCAAGACCACGGATGGCCGCTGGCTGATCCCGACGGCTGAGGTTCCGCTGACCAACATGGTGCGCGAACAGATCCTCGAAGCAGACGTGTTGCCGCTGCGCTTCACGGCATTGACGCCGTGCTTCCGCTCGGAGGCAGGTTCTGCCGGCCGTGATACACGCGGCATGCTGCGCCAGCATCAGTTCAACAAGGTCGAACTCGTTTCGATCACCGACGCCGACAGCTCGATCGCCGAGCATGAGCGCATGACAGCCTGCGCCGAGGAGGTGTTGAAGCGCCTTGATCTGCATTACCGCGTCATGACGCTCTGCACCGGCGACATGGGTTTCGGCGCCCGCAAGACCTACGATCTCGAAGTCTGGCTGCCGGGGCAGGACGCCTATCGCGAAATCTCGTCCTGCTCGGTCTGCGGCGATTTCCAGGCGCGGCGCATGAATGCGCGCTACCGCACGAAGGACGACAAGAACCTGAAATTCGTTCACACGCTGAATGGTTCCGGCACCGCCGTCGGCCGCGCGCTCATCGCCGTCATTGAAAACTATCTGAATGAAGACGGATCGGTAACCATCCCGACTGTATTGTTGCCCTATATGGGCGGCCTCACCAAGATTGAAAAGGCCGGTTGAGCCGCGTCCTGCGGCAGAGGTAGAGATGCGTATTCTGCTGACCAATGACGATGGCATCCATGCCGAGGGCCTTGCCGTTCTTGAGCGGATCGCCCGGACGATCTCGGACGATGTCTGGGTCGTGGCACCGGAAACCGACCAGAGCGGCCTTGCCCATTCGTTGACGCTGTCGGAGCCGCTGCGGCTGCGGCAGGTCTCGAAGAGGCATTTTGCCCTGCGCGGCACGCCGACCGACTGCGTCATCATGGCAGTTCGCAAGGTGCTCGACGTCAAGCCGGACCTCGTCCTCTCTGGCGTCAATGTCGGCGCCAACATGGCTGATGACGTCACCTATTCCGGCACCATTGCCGGCGCGATCGAAGGTACGCTGCAGGGGATTCGTTCCTTTGCGCTGAGCCAGGCCTATCGTCATGCGGACGGCGGGGCCGTTCCCTGGGATGTGGTCGAAACTCACGCACCTGCTCTTTTGCGTAAGCTGATGACGCTCGACCTGCCGGACGGGACGTTCCTCAACCTCAATTTCCCGAACTGCGCGGCAAGCGCCGTCGCCGGGATCGAAGTCACTTCGCAGGGCAAGCTCGATTTCGGCCTGACGATCGACGAGCGTTCCGACGGCCGCGGCCATCCGTATTTCTGGCTTCGGTTCGGCGAACGCTTTGGTGATTTCCGTGCCGGGACCGATATCCACGCCGTGCGCGAACACAAGATTTCGGTGACGCCGCTGAAACTCGATTTGACGGATTACACGGTTCAGGACCGCGTCGCGCGCGCGCTTCTTGACGGAGACGCCGATTGAGCCCCCGCGTCGTCGAGCAGGAGGGCTTCGCCGCCCTGGTGCTGCGCCTGCGTGCGGAAGGCATTTCCAACAAGGAATTGCTCAACGCCGTCGAGCAAACGCCCCGCACGCTGTTCGTGCCGCCGCATTACCAGGATAACGCCTATTCCTCCCGGCTGGTGCCGCTCGACTGCGGCGCCTTCATGGAAGGGTTCGATTTTGCGGTGCGGCTGCTTCACAACCTCAACATCAAGCCCGGGCAGCGTGTTCTCGAGGTTGGCACCGGCAGCGGCTTTACGGCTGGTGTCATGGGCCGGATCGCCGAGCGGGTATTGACGATCGACCGCTACAAGACGCTTGTGACCGGCGCACAGAAGAGCCTCGAAAAAGCAGGCATCCGTAATGTGGTCGTTCGCCAGGCGGATGGCAGTATCGGGCCGGCGGGCGAGGGGACCTTCGACCGCATCCTCGTCACCACGGCCTTTTCCAGCCTGCCGCGCGTCTTTTCCGATCACCTCGTTTCCGGTGGCGTTCTCATCGTGCCGATCATGATGAACGAGACCGAGTGCCGGATCGTCCGGTTGACCCGGACCGGCAGCCGGTTCGATCGCGAGGACCTGTTCGAGGCCCCGTATTTGCCGATCGTGCCCCAACTCGCCTCATTTCTTTGAACGTAATCGGCGTATCTGTTCGTCGCGTTCATTGTTGACGCCTGCTGATTCCACTCTTTTGTGCTGCATCGCAGCACGGAGTTGAGGAAGCCTTTCATTTGTCGCCAATTTAACTGCGCAAAATCAGCGCGTTAACTTTCCGTTAACAATGGTCAGTCTCACGCAAGTTTCGGAGCCTAACCGAACTCTGCGCACAAAAGTCATATCTCTGGACTGACTCCGGACTTGATGCGCGTTTGTCAGTTCCACTTCAGGCGTTGAAACGCGGGAGACGGCAGATGCAGATCGCGAACAGATTGACCTCGGCGGCCAGCGGCGATGGCCTGAGCAACTTTGCCGGCCGTGCTGCGACGCAGTCAGCCTCGGGCAATCGCGAAGATGGTGGCGCCACAGTGCTGCCGGCCGGCGGTTACGATCCATCCTCGCGCGTTTCCCTGTCTGCCGAGGCACTGCTTTTTCTCGGCCGCACAAAGCGCGTGCAGGAAAAATACCCGGCATTGACGCGGGACGAATGGAGCAACAAGCTCTCGCCGCAACTGGCCGCGCGCGAATATCAGGCCTTCGGGAAATACAGCGAGACAGGCGACCACAAGGCCTACTACCGCGCCTTCATCGAATATTACGATAATCTGCGCCCCGAGGATCAGAACAGCCTTCGCTATTTCGGCACCCGCGATGCGGCGATCGCCGGAGCGCGGTCGGTGGAATACAGCGACGAAAGCGGCGTCGATAGCGGCGCAACTTTTCAAACGCTCGTCAGCGTGCTGCTCGATACCGACAAGGCCCAGTCCGAATTCGCAACCGTGCAGGGTACCGGCGGCATGATTACCGGCGATATGTTCGGCTGGGATACGGGCACGATCAGTTATGAGGATGTGTCGCAGACCCGGAACCCTCTTTCTGAAATTGAAAAGTTCTACCAGGAAAACTTCTGAAGCTGCGGGGGCGGCGCGCAAGCCTGCCTCAATCAGGAAATGTCGTCGTGAGAGCCGATAGCGCAGGGGTGCCTTCGCTGTCTTCGACCCTCGTTGCCGATCATGGTTATCAATTCATCAAAAACCATTCTCACGGTCGCCGGTTTTAACCGCGCGGTAACTCTAATGCGCTTTAATCATCCTACACTGAGTTGTGTTCCAAGCGGGTAAGCGTCATGCGTGTTAGAGTTTCGTCGAGTGCAGGAAAGTCCGTCGTTCGTCTTGTTGCGGCGGTGTTGTTGGCAAGCGCCGCAACGGGTTGCAGCTCGGATGCGACCCGATTTGGGGGGCTCTTCTCCAAATCCGATAATTTCACCACGAACTCGATCGCCGGCAGCAATGTCCCGGTTCCCCGCGGTGACATCCAGGGCGGTGGTGGCATGGCGGTTGTGCCAGCTGCGGACAGCAGCCGCGATCAAGCGATGGGGCAGCCTTTCCCTGATCCGGTGAATACGGCGACGACCCCGGTATCCCGGGCTCGCGAGGCCTCGACGCCGATCGATGTCCAGCGCACGGCACTTGCCGAGCCCGCTGCCAGGGCGCGCGACAACTCGCTTGCCCAGCCTCTCCCGGCCGCTCGTGAAACGGCGAAGGCCACCGAGCAGAAGATCAAGGCCGATCCGATTGCGACCAGCACCACCACAAAGGGCGGCTGGTCGACGGCGAACGCGCCTGCAGTCCTGTTGCGCCAGGGCGATACGGTCGCGACGCTCTCCAAGCGGTTCGGTGTTCCGGAAAAGGAAATCCTGAAAGCCAATGGCCTGAAGTCCGGCTCTGACGCCGAGCCCGGCCAGCGTATCCTCATCCCGACCTACGGTATTGCCGGAAGCGCTGCCAAGGCGGCCGCCTCGGATGCGGCTGCGAGCCTTGATGTCGACAAGCAGAAGAACATTCCGCTGCAGCCGGACAATCGCGAAGTCGCGATCCTGCCGGGTCAGTCTCAGTCCCGCGAAAAAGGCACGAACCGCACCGACATGGCTGCAGGCAAGCAGCCGGTCGCCGGCGAGGGCGGTAAGGGCGGAACCTACACCGTCAAGGCGGGCGACTCGCTGAACCGCATTGCCAAGGCAAACGGCGTCTCGGTCGAGGAACTGCGCAAGGCCAACGGCCTGACCTCCGCTGCAATCCGCATCGGCCAGACCTTGAAGGTTCCGGGTGCCGGCGCTTCCGCCGCTGACCAGGTCGTCACAGCCTCGGTTCCTGCCAAGAAGATCGACGCCAAGCCGGAAACGAAGCTGGTCAAGACGGAAGAGGCCAAGCCCGCGCAATATACGGCTCCGGTCGCCAAGGACTCGGTCACGGAAGTGGCATCCAAGGATGACGGCTCCGACGCTTCGCCGAAGGCAACGGGCATCAGCAAGTATCGCTGGCCGGTTCGCGGTGCGGTCATTGCCGGCTACGGCGCCAATGTAGAAGGCAACCGCAACGACGGCATCAATATCTCGGTTCCGGAAGGCACCCCGATCAAGGCCGCCGAAAACGGTGTGGTCATCTACTCCGGCAGCAGCCTGAAGGAACTCGGCAATGCTGTTCTGGTGCGCCACGACGACGGCACGGTTACCGTGTACGGCAATGCGTCCGAACTGAAGGTGCAACGCGGTCAGAAGATCCAGCGCGGCCAGACGCTGGCGGCATCGGGCATGAGCGGCACGGCAACCCAGCCGCAGGTGCACTTCGAGGTGCGCAAGAACGCAAGTGCCGTCAACCCGGCGACGTTCCTGGAATAGTCATGCCGTCCTGCCGGTCGACATCAAAAGAAAAGCCCCATTTCGGGGCTTTTCTTTTGCGTTCAAGCGAGATCGATCTTCTTCTTCAGCCGGCCGGCGAGGTCCTGGATGAACTGCCAGGCGACACGGCCGGAGCGCGCGCCACGCGTCGTGCTCCATTCGAGCGCTTCGGGGTGCAGTTTCGCGGGATCGGCCTCCAGGCCGTAATAGGCGGCATAGCTGTCGATCATCGACAGATAGTCCTCCTGGCTGCATTTGTAAAAGCCGAGCCAAAGGCCGAAGCGATCGGACAGCGAAACCTTTTCCTCGACGGCTTCCGAGGGATTGATGGCCGTCGACTGCTCGTTTTCCATCATGTGGCGCGGCAAAAGATGCCGGCGATTGGAGGTCGCATAGAGCAGCACATTGGCCGGCCGGCCTTCGATGCCGCCGTCGAGTACGGCCTTCAGCGATTTGTAGGACGTATCGTCGTGGTCGAACGACAGGTCGTCACAGAAAACGATGACCGGTACCGGCGCAGTCTTCAGGATTTCCATCAGCGTCGGCAGCGTGGCTATGTCCTCGCGATGGACCTCGACCAGTTTCAGCCGAATGCCGGAATCAGTTGCAACGCTTGCATGGACCGCCTTGACGAGCGAGGACTTGCCCATGCCACGCGCACCCCAGAGCAGCACGTTGTTTGCCGGAAATCCTTCCGCGAATCTGAGCGTGTTGTCGAACAGGATATCGCGAACATGATCGACGCCGCGGATGAGTGTGAGATCGATCCGGTTCGGCTTGACGACCGGTTGGAGATGCAGGCGCTGTGGGGACCACACGAAACACTCAGCCGCCTCCCAGTCGTTGATGGCGGGGGCCGGCCCCGCGATCCGGTCGATGGCTGTCGAGAGCTTGCGCATTTCGGCGATCAGTAGGTCGATTTTCGTATCCTGCATGAAAAGCATCCCAACGGGTTATGTCGTTTGGCCAACTGTCCGGTAGCACGGCTACTGTTACGGTAAAAGGCGGGAAATCCGGTAGAAAGAGCTTCTCCTGCGCCTGATTTCCTGTATGAGGCTCAGGTTAGACGCCGGTTGGTGCGTTGTTGCAAAAGCATCAACCATTCCTATATTCCGGCGGTCCGAAACAGGGGCGATCCGCCCGCAAAGCTGCAATCAAGGAGTGATTGATGTTCATTACCGAAGCATTCGCCCAGACGGTCCCCGGCGCAGCCGGCGGCGGCGCTGATATTCTCATGTCGATCCTGCCGTTCCTGCTGATCTTCGTCGTAATGTACTTTCTGATCATCCGTCCGCAGCGCGCCAACATGAAGCGCCGCGAGGAGCTCCTGAAGAACATTCGCCGCGGCGATCAGATCGTCACCGGCGGCGGTATTGTCGGCAAGGTGACAAAGGTCATCGACGACAACGAACTCGAAGTCGAAATTGCTGACGGCGTGAAGATTCGTGTGGTACGCAGTGGTGTATCCGAAGTCCGTGTGAAGGGCGAACCCGTCAAGGAATAAGCTCGCAGGGAGGCCGGATCGAACCGGTCGCCTTGTCACGAAACATCTTCGAGAGCTTCATGCCGAATTCTTCCCGCTGGAAAACCATCATCGTCTGGCTCGTCGTGCTTCTCAGCATCGTGGTGGCCTTGCCGAATGCGCTCCCGAATACGGCGCTGGATGGACTGCCGGACTGGCTCCCGAAGAAACAGTTGATGCTCGGCCTCGATCTCCAGGGTGGATCGCAGATTACCCTGAAGATCGAGCGGGACGACGTCGTCAAGTCTCGCCTCGAGGCCGTTATCGAAGTGATCGGAGCCAGGCTTCGGTCTGCCGACATAGCCTATACCGGCCTTTCGGGGACCGGCCAGGATATTCAGCTTCGTCTTGGCAACCCCGCACAAATCGATGCCGCGCAAACGGTGTTGAAGCCGTTGGCCGCACCGGTAAAGCCGGGTGGCCTGACGAAAGACCCCGTGAGCGAAGTGACCATCAGTGGTGAGCCGGACGGTTCGTTGCAGGTGAGGATAACCGACCAGGGCATCGACCATCGTCTCTCCTCGATGATCGGTGATGCCATTGCGGTGCTTCACCGCCGCCTGGCGGAACTCGGTTCCCTGCAGCCGAAGATCCGTAGGCAGGGTGCCGACCGCATCATCGTGCAGATCCCGGGGCGCTACGATCCCGAACAGGTCAAATATATTCTGAGCCAGGCGGGAATGCTTTCGTTCCGCAGCATCGACATGTCGATGGCCGTGCAGGACGCGGTCAACGGCCAGCCTCCGGCCAATTCCGAAATTCTCTACTCCGCAGACGATCCACCGATTGGTTACCTCCTTCGCAAGCAGCCGATCATCGCAAATGCGGATATCCTCGACGCCCGATCGGCGATCAATGCGCAATCCGGCAATCCGGTGGTCAATCTACGTCTCGCACCTGACGGCACAGTGCGGTTTGCCAAGGCGACGGCCGATACGGCGGGAACGACGGTTGCCGTGGTGCTTGACGGCGCGGTGATCGCAACGCCTTTGGTACGCAAGGCAATTACCGACGGCACCGTGCAGCTTGCCGCCGAAATGAGCCCCGAAGGTGCCGACGACCTGGCGCTGCTTCTGCGCGCCGGCACCTTGCCGAGCCCGCTCACCGTTGTCGAGGAACGCTCGATAGGCGCAGGACGTGGCGCGGATTCCATTCATTCCATCGTCGCGGCCGGCGCCATCGGTGCGGTGCTCGTCGTTGCCTTCATGCTGGCGTTCTACGGCTTCTTCGGCGCGGTCGCGAGCCTGGCTGTCGCGCTCAATGTCGTGATGATTATCGCGGTGCTGTCGGCGACCGGTCTGGCGCTTACTTTGCCGGGTATCGCCGGGATCGTGCTGACGATCGGCATGGCGGTCGATTCCAACGTGCTCATCTACGAGCGTATCCGGGAAGAGGTGCGCCACGGAAAGTCCGTGCGTGACGCCATCCAGCTTGGCTTTTCGCGCGCTTTCGCGGCGATCGTCGACGCCAATATAACGATGCTGATTGCCGCCATCATCCTGCTTTTCCTGGGAAGCGGATCTGTCCGCGGCTTTGCTGTCACATTGGCCGTCGGCATCGTCACGACATTGTTCACCGCTTTCACGTTGACGCTGGTGATGCTGGAAATCTGGGTTGATCGCCGCCACCCGACTGCACTGCCGGAGGGGATCCGGACCGGCGTATTCGATGGCGCCGCATTCCGGTTCATGGCCATCCGCAATTTCGTCTTTTCGCTGACGGCCATCCTTTCCGTCGTCAGCATGCTGCTGTTCGGAGCGCTCGGCATCAACCTCGGCATCGATTTTTCCGGCGGTTCGGTCATCGAGTTGAAGGCGCGCGAGGGCAACGCCGACATCGAGGACATCAGCGCGCGGCTCGATGAGTTGAATCTCGGTGAAATCACCGTGAAACCGTTCGGTTCGCCGCAGGATGTGGTGGTTCGCGTGCATTCCCGCGAAGGCGGCGAAAATGCCGAGCAAACCTCGGTGATCCTGATCCGTGGCGAACTCGAAGACGCCTATGATTTCCGCCGCGTCGAAGTTGTCGGTCCCTCCGTTTCCGGTGATCTGACATTGGCGGCGACGATCGGCGTCCTTGCCTCGCTTCTGGCAATCCTGATCTACATCTGGGTTCGCTTCGAATGGCAGTTTGCCGCCGGCGCCATCGTCGCCACGCTGCATGACGTGCTTCTGACCATCGGCCTGTTCGTCGTGACCGGCATGGAGTTCAACCTGACGAGCGTCGCAGCGCTTTTGACCATCGTCGGCTATTCGCTGAACGACACGGTGGTTGTGTACGACCGGGTTCGTGAAAATCTCAGGCACTATCCACGCATGCCGTTGCCGATCGTGATCGACACTTCGATCAACCAGACGCTTTCCCGAACGGTGCTGACGGGTGCAACCACGATGCTGGCTCTGGCAGCGCTCTGCATCTTCGGCGGCGAGGCGATCCAGTCCTTTGCCTTTGTGATGCTGTTCGGCGTCGCCATCGGTACCTTCTCGTCGATCTATGTCGCGGGGCCGGTTCTCATTCTCTTCAAGCTGAGGCACGGCAAGCCGGACGGCGATGCGGAGAAAACCGGCGGCACCGGCCTGCATCCCATCAAGGGAGCGCAATAGTCATGCGCAAGCCAATCGAAATCCGCCAGGCGCATTTTCCCGGCCGCGCGCCGATCGACAGCTACGGCAATGGCGGCTTCCGTTTCGCGGAGATGTCGCATCGCGGTTCTCTCTTGATGCTGCCATCCGGAATCTATGGCTGGGACATGGCGGAAGGCGATCCGCTGACGGCTGAAAATTTCCAGCGCGTGATCGACGAGGCGGCCGCGATCGAGGTTCTGCTGGTCGGAACGGGCAAGGACATCCGGCCGCTACCGGCGGCGCTGAAGGCCTTGTTCAAGGAACATGCTATCTCATCTGACCCGATGAGCACGGGTGCTGCCGTCCGCACCTACAACATCATGCTGGCAGAAGAGCGCGCCGTCGCTGCCGCCTTCATCGCTGTCTGAACGATGACATTTCCAGAACATTCAACGCTGGCCGCCGCGGCCCCTTACGAGTTCACTCTCACGGCTCTGCGTGACAGCGACCGCGACCGCTATCTTGCCTGCCTGTTGTCGCCCGGGGACAAGCGCGGCCCTCTGTCGGCCCTGTATGCGTTCCATGCGGAAATTGCCCGGGTCCGGGACCTGGTGCGGGAACCGTTGCCGGGTGAGATCCGCCTGCAATGGTGGCGCGACGTGCTCGATGATCCGAATGGAACAGGCGGCGAGGGAAATCCTCTGGCCGAAGCGTTGCTGGCCTGCATCAAGTCCCATAACCTGCCCGTCACCGTGTTGCAGGACATGATCGATGCGCGCATCTTCGATCTCTATGACGACCCGATGGAAAGCCGCTCTTCGCTCGAGGGCTATGCCGGTGAGACGGCCTCGGCGCTGATCCAGCTTGCGAGCCTCATTCTCGATCCTGTCCACGCGCCGCAATCGGCATCCGCTGCCGGTCATGCGGGCGTCGCACAGACGATAGCGGGCTTGCTGCTGCTTTTGCCGCTGCACCGGCGGCGTGGTCAGGTCTATTTGCCGGACGAACTGCTGGCAGCGACCGGGCTTGATCGCGATACTTTCCTTGCCGGCAAGGACGAGGACGCCGTTACCCGGGCGATCCGCGCCTTTTCGGGTCTTGGCCGTGATCACCTGACAAAGGCCCGTGCGGTATCCTCCGAGATTTCCCGGGACAACCGCTGCGCCTTTGCGATGCTGGCTCTGGCGGAGCCGGTTTTCGACCGCGCCGAGCGAGCCGGCGCGAAACTCTTCGAACATTCGATCGTGCCGTCGCAGTGGCGCCGGCAATGGTGGATGTGGAGAGCGGCCCGCAGCGGCAAGTGGTAGGTAAGTGCCAGCCAACCATCCCAAACGCTGTTTTCGGCAGCGGCGGCACATTGGCGCAAGTTTCGTCCTTTAGGGTCGCGCTTGTGCTATGTCGTAAAGACGCGAAAAGGAAACCGGCGCAATGATCTGGCCGATCGTCATCATCTGCATTCTGCTCGCAGGTATCTTCTACGTGCGGATGAAAGAGCGCGCCGACAAGGATCGGCAGAAACCGGACGCGGGGCTTGCCATCCTCGATTTCGGGCGGGCTTTCCCCGACGAGGCGATCCGGGCCATTCACGCAACAGCGGATGAGAAGGCCTATTTCGTTCGCCTTCACGATGGCAAGGCCGGTTTTATGGCGGCACACGGAACGCATTTCGTCTGCCATCTGATCCAAGCGGGCAGGGTGAACGTCGGCAATGCACCGAGCGGCCGCGGCCTGACCGTGCATTTCGCCGACTTTGCCTATCTCAATGGCGTCTTCGAATTTTCAAGCGCCGAAGTTGCAGCCGAGGTCTCCCTTTGGCTGCTCGGCAGCTTCAGTCCGCAGTCGAGCCTCAAGGCAATTTCCGCGAGCTAACGGCCGTTCTGAAGCCAGAACGCACAGTCCTCAAGCGCCCGGGCAGCGACGAGCTGCTTCTTCATCACCGTCTTGTCCTTGCCCCGGAAGCGTTTGACGCCCTCCGGCTTGGTGATCGCACCGGGTTCGAGCAGCGGGAACAGCCCGAAATTGATGTTCATCGGCTGAAACGAGCGTTTTCCCGGCTCGTCGTCCGAAACGATGTGCCCGCCGGTGATGTGATTGAGCAGCGAGCCGAAAGCCGTCGTGGCTGGCGGCAGCGGTAGCGGCTCGCCCTTGCGCTCGGCGGCCGCAAACCGGCCGGCAAGCAGCCCGATGCTGGCACTTTCGACATAGCCTTCGCAGCCGGTGATCTGGCCTGCGAACCGCAGCCCCGGTCGCGATTTCAATGTCAGCGACGGGTCGAGCAAGACAGGCGAGTTGATATAGGTGTTGCGGTGCAATCCGCCGAGACGGGCGAACTCGGCATTTTCAAGCCCCGGGATCATCCGGATGACTTCCGCCTGCGCTCCGTATTTCAGTTTCGTCTGGAAGCCGACCATGTTGTAGAGCGTACCAAGCGCATTGTCCTGGCGAAGCTGTACGACTGCATAGGCCTTGACGGTCGGGTTATGGGCGTTGGTAAGGCCCATAGGCTTCATGGGGCCATGGCGCAACGTTTCGCGCCCGCGCTCAGCCATGACCTCGATCGGCAGGCAGCCGTCGAAATAGGGCGTGCCTTCCCATTCCTTGAAGCCGGTCTTGTCGCCGGCGATCAACGCATCGACGAAGGCATTGTATTGTTCTTCGTCCATCGGACAGTTGATGTAGTCCTTGCCCGTTCCGCCGGGGCCGACCTTGTCGTAACGCGATTGGAACCAGCAGATGTCCATATCGATGCTGTCCGTATGGATGATCGGTGCGATGGCATCGAAGAAGGCCAATGCATCGGCTCCGGTTTCCGCCTGGATGGCGCTTGCCAGAGAAGGCGCCGTCAGCGGTCCGGTGGCGATGATTGCGAGGTCCCATTCCTTCGGCGGCAGGCCGGACACTTCCTCGCGCACGATTGTGATCAGCGGATGGCTTTCGATCGTCTGCGTCACCGCATCCGAGAAGCCGTCGCGATCGACGGCAAGTGCGCCACCGGCGGGAACCTGGTTCTTGTCGGCGCACGACATGATCAGCGAGCCGGCAAGCCGCATCTCGGCGTGCAGAACGCCCACCGCGTTGCTCGTGGCGTCATCCGAGCGGAAGGAGTTCGAGCAGACCAGTTCGGCAAGGCCGTCGGTCTTGTGGGCGTCCGTGCCGCGCACGCCGCGCATTTCGTGCAGGATCACCGGGATGCCGGCCTTGGCAATTTGCCAGGCGGCTTCCGATCCGGCGAGACCGCCGCCGATGATATGAATGGGAGAGTGGGAAGATGTGTCTGTCATGCGCCGTTATTTAGAGCAAGGCGGGCGCGAAGGGAACCGGTTCTGCTCGGTCCTGGAATCAAAAACGGCACCCTGTGGTGCCGTTTTTAGCCCCTCGACATTCCGGATCCGATTAACGGAAGGAACGCGAAGCGATATTGCGGATGTCGAAGCGGGTGATACCGATGTCTGTCAGGGCGTGGTTGGACAGGTTGCCGAGTTCGGCAACGGTACGGCGATAGTTGATCCAGCTTTTTGCGATACGAATCGGGTTCATGATCTTTTCCTTGGGAAGAAAATGAGCAGTGCAGTGATTGCCTGCTTCGTTGGGATCTTTATATGCCTTGTGCGGGAAAAGATGGAGTGCAAAGAAAATGCATCTGCTATGCATTTGTGCATTGCGATGCTGCTTCTCTGAGCATTCAGCCCAAGTGGTGAAAAAGAAGCCATGGGTTAACGGAAGTGCCAAGCACTCCGGGTGCCCGTCAACTATCTGTTTCTCAGAGATTTTTCGGAAAAGGCCGAAGTTGCCTTATGGACTTGTTTGGGCGGTTGCCCAATGCGAAGCCGGTTCGGATCACTTGCGAGGAAAATAGGCATCCATGCGATGCTGCGCTGCGGTAGCGACCGGCTACGGAAGGGCTGTGCCGAAGGCAAGCCGGTAACCTCGTGCAATGCGATGGTCGCCGCGGATTTGGACGAAAAAAAACGCCCGCCGGAATGAACCGGAGGGCGTTTGGCAGCTGCGCATCAGGCCGGAAAAACCGGCCGGCTGCGTGAATTACTTGACTGCCTGGCGGGCAACGTACTGGATGTCGCCGCGGCCGATGCCGAGGTCATTCAGTTCGCGGTCGCTCATGCGGCCGAGTTCGTTGCAGGTCTGACGGTACTTGCGCCAATTGTTGAACGAGCGAGCGATGTTCATGATGCTGGTCCTTTCTAGGTTTGCCAGCACCGTTTGCTGGCCCTCATCTGATGGTTGGAATATACGCCGTCGATCCCTGAAATTACAGAGACAATGCTGCATCGCACCCATGCAGTTCCTGCAAGCCTCCATGCTGCGGCGGCCATGGTTTGACCAAATTCTGTGCGAGCGCATGTGCGCTAAAAGAGGATGTGCTGATGCTTCCGGAGGGGATTTGGACAAAAAACAACGCCCGTCGGGGGAGGAGGTCCGACGGGCGTTGCTTGTTCTGATCGACAACCGGGAGGAGGAGTGTTGCCGATCCCATCGAGGCGCGCTGGGAGGAGGAGTGCGCTGCCCCGAAGTTGTCCTTAAGATAAATCCGCCGATCGGAGATGTGTAGAGCCAATCACGAATGGCACCTATGTAGGCGGCGCATGGCTGGCTCGTTCTTGCGGCACCGCGCTGGCGGATATTTCATCATTTGCGCGGGGAGAGAGCGGCAATCAACGGAAATCTAACGTTTTTTAGCTGCCTTGAAACGAATAACGCCCGCTGGGGGAGGAGGTCCAGCGGGCGTCATTTATGGTGACAGGCAACTTGGGAGGAGGAGTGTTGCCCGTCGGATCGAAGCGGCGCTGGGAGGAGGAGTGCGCCACTTCGAATTCTATGAAGCGAACCTCCTTTGGTTCGCTTGGCCTTTTCCACTTCTGAGCGGAAGCGGCTGGCCTAGCCGCTGACGGTCCCGATCGCTTTCGCTGATCTCGTTCCGTCTTCTTGAATTCAATATAGGTCGTTAGCCGTAATTTGTGCAGTGCAATATCATCATGGATGCCATGCGAATTCTGCAGAGCCGGACTCGGCTACTACCAATGCTTCCGAAGATGGCAGTTTCGCACCAAAGTCTTCATGTTCCGTTAACGATGAGCGTCTCGCCACCGGATCCCGAGACCTGCGCGGTGGCCCGTTGCTCGGCTAGGATTTGGCAGCCTCTATGATATGTGTTGTGCGTGGCGCGCATGCAAGGAGAGTAGACCATGTACCGGGGGCGAATAGAGAAAGACTTCAACACCTGGATCTCCAAGGGAATGCTCACCACGGATGCAGCAAAGGCGATGCTTGCCGAATATGATGCGCGCGAAACGGTTTTCAGCACGGGCAGGGTTCTCCTGGTGCTGGCGGCCGTCCTTCTGTCGGCTGCAATCCTGCTTCTTGTCGCGGCCAGCTGGGAGGCTATCCCCCGCATTGCCCGCGTCTGTGGTATCATCACCCTTATCTGGTTCTTCTATCTTTCGGCGGCTCTCAGCCTGGGGCGCGGCATGCGCGGTATCGGTGCCGCACTTCTCGTGCTGGGGACCATGACCTTTGGCGGCGCCATCGCGCTGGTGGGCCAGATGTATCATCTGTCGGGAGATGCAGCCGACGCGCTGCTGGTCTGGTTCGCGGCCGCCTGTGTCGCGGCGGTGGCTTTCCGCTCCGCCGCGCTCTCGGTCATGTCCGGCTTTCTGGCCTGGGCTGTATTCGGTCAGCTCGTCATGGACAATGAGGCGACCTTCGAAGGCAATGGCTACATCTATCTCGTTCCGGGACTGATTGTCATCGTCATAGCGCTGGTCCGCTATACCAATGCCGGCGTGGCCCGTCATCTGGCCTACCTGCTCGCCCTGGCCTGGCTCGGCTGGCTCTATGTCGAACTGCCCGAACCCTGGCTTGCCGGCGCTCTGTTCGGCCTTGGCCTGCTGGCATTCCTGATCGCCAGCCTGCCGGTATCGCCGCTCCATCGGGTTGCGCGCGATGCGGGCGCAGCACCCGCGTTCTACAGCTTCGCGCTTGCCGTCATGGGGCTCGCAGCGTTGCATACCGAAGTGGACGGCCTTGGGCAGGAGGTCGCAATCGGCGCAACGACACTCGCCGTCGCTCTCGGCGGTATTGCCATCGCGGGCCGGCTGAATGGCGCCGTGCGGTTCCTCGGTTATGCTGTTTTCGCCGCTGAAACCCTCTATCTGGCGTTCGAGACGCTGGGCACCATGCTCGGTACATCCGGCTTCTTCCTGATTTCCGGTGTGGTCGTCGCCCTGATCGCGTGGCTGGTGATCCGGCTTGAGAAACGGCTATCGGTAAAGCCTGTTGCGGAGGGCATATAAGATGAGCACGAATCCGGCCTTTCGCCCTTTGGTCGCGGCCATCGTGGTCGCGCTGCTGCAGACGGCATTCCTCGGCTACATGATCGAAAGCCGCGCCTCCATTTTGCGCAATGGCGTCGATGTTGTGCTGAAGACCGTACCGGTCGATCCGCGCGACCTGCTACGGGGCGACTATGTCATTCTTTCCTATAATATCTCGACCATTCCCCCCGAGAAGATCAGCGGTGGTTTTCCAGGCGAAGCGACCGACGCGCAGCTATCCGTGCGCCTGGAGAAGCAAGCCGATGGTTTCTGGGGTGTATCGGAAGCATCCTTCGGCTCGCTTGTGCCGAAGGACGGAAGCGTGATCACGCGTAGCGCGCCATTCTACTTCTATCCAACGTCCGGCAGTCCGCAGTCAGCGCTGACGGTCGACTATGGCATTGAACGCTACTACGTGCCGGAAGGCGAGGGCAGGGTGCTGGAAGAGGCGCGCAATGCCAGCGCTCTTGCCGTGACCGCCCGCGTCGACGACGATGGCCGGATGCAGATCCGGTTGATCTCGATTGATGGAAAACCGCTTTATGAAGAGCCGCTTTATTGACCGTGACGGGCAGGTTTACCGGCCAAGTGACAAGAACACGACAATAACCGCATTTTTCCTTTGATCCATTGCAAACGGGTGATATAGAGACGCCGCGCTCGGGAACGCCCTGAACCCGGCGCAGAATGTATTGCGGCCTTATGTCTGTGATTTCTTCTGTGCCGATGCGAGCAGGCGCTGCGGTTTTCTGAACGCGGGTATGGTGAAATTGGTAGACACGCCAGATTTAGGTTCTGGTGCCGCAAGGCGTGGGAGTTCAAGTCTCTCTACCCGCACCAGAATGAAGGACGTCCAAGGCTGGCCTTGGCGTCGATCGAGAAGACGGCGCCATTTTGCTTGCAAAACGGTGACTGATTTGCGTAAAGCCACTCCCGGCAAATGGATCGGCTCAAGTGCTCGTGTACAAGAACACCGACAGAGCCCTGTCAACGTGAAATGAAGGTTTGAACATGCAGGTTATCGAAACGCTCGCTGAAGGGCTGAAGCGCGAACTCAAGGTCGTTATCCCGGCCAAGGACATGGAAGCTCGTATGAACGAGCGTCTTGAAGATGCCAAGGGCAAGGTCAAGATCAACGGCTTCCGTCCGGGCAAGGTGCCTTTCGCACATCTGAAGAAGATGTACGGCAAGTCGATCATGGCTGAACTGGTCAACGAACTCGTCCGCGAAAAGCCGACCGAGATCCTGTCGGAGCGCGGCGAAAAGTCGGCGACCCAGCCGGAAATCGCGATGACGGAGAACGAAGCCGAAGCCGACAAGATCCTCAACGCCGAAGTCGATTTCGAATTCACGCTCGCTTACGAAATCATTCCGGCGATCGAGCTGAAGGACGTCAGCGGCATCAAGGTGACGCGCGAAGTCGTCGACATCGACGAAGCCGAAGTCACCGAGCAGATCCTCAAGATCGCTGAAAACGCCCGCACTTACGAAACCAAGAAGGGCAAGGCCGAAAACGGCGACCGCGTGACGATCGATTACCTCGGCAAGGTCGACGGCGAAGCCTTCGACGGCGGTAAGGACGAAGACGCTGAGCTGGTTCTCGGCTCCAACCGTTTCATCCCGGGCTTCGAAGAGCAGCTCGTCGGCCTGAAGGCTGGCGACGAGAAGGTCATCACCGTGACCTTCCCGGCTGAATACCCGGCTGCAAACCTTGCTGGCAAGGAAGCCACCTTCGACATCACCGTCAAGGACGTTGCCGCTGCCGCCGAAGTCGAAATCAACGACGATCTCGCCACCAAGCTCGGCCTCGAATCGGCCGACAAGCTGAAGGAAGTCGTCCGCGGCCAGATCGAAAGCCAGTATGGCTCGATGACCCGCCAGAAGGTCAAGCGCCAGATCCTCGATCAGCTGGACGAACTCTACCAGTTCGACACGCCCTCGCGCCTCGTCGATGCCGAGTTCGACAATATCTGGCGCCAGATCAACACCGACCTCGAGCAGGCCGGCAAGACCTTCGCCGACGAAGACACGACGGAAGAAGAAGCCCGCGCCGAATACCGCAAGCTCGCTGAACGCCGCGTGCGCCTTGGCCTCGTTCTCTCGGAAATCGGCGAAAAGGCCGGCGTTCAGGTCAGCGACGAGGAAATGCAGCGCTCGCTGTTCGAACAGCTGCGCCAGTTCCCGGGCCAGGAAAAGCAGATCATCGACTACTTCCAGAAGACCCCGGGCGCCGCCGCTTCGCTGCGCGCACCGATCTTCGAAGAAAAGGTTGTCGATCACCTGCTCTCCGAAGTGAAGGTCACCGACAAGACCGTCAGCAAGGAAGAACTGCTGGCTGACGACGAGGAAGGCGCTTCGGAAACGAAGAAGGCTGCCCCGAAGAAGAAGGCCGCTGCCAAGGCTGAAGCTGCCGAAGGCGAAGAAGCAGCTGCTCCGAAGAAGAAGGCCCCGGCCAAGAAAAAGGCCACTGACGACAGCGCCGAATAAGGTCGCGCATCATTTCATGATTTTGGAGAGGCCGTCCCGCAAGGGGCGGCCTTTTCGTTGTGGCAAAGAGCGGACGGACGTTCTCGCAACGTATCAGTGAACGTCCAGGAAATGGGCAGAAGAGAGCCGCCTCGGCATTACGCCAAGGCGGCTCTCCGTGTTTCGGGAACTCAGACCACCAGGAAGTCCAGGTTCGTCAGTGCGAGTGCCGGGTCGAGACTGGCGAACTGTATGCGCGCGCCGGCACCTGTCCCATCGGCATCATAAAACAGCCTGCCGAGGTCAGTTTCGTAGATAATGCGATCGCTGGCATCGGCTGCATTGCCGGTGGTATTTGCCCGGAACGCTGCTGCGGCGAGCGTGCCAAGTGCTCCAATCGCAGTGAAGATCGCGTCGTCCAAAGCGATGGTGTCGTCTGCGACGTTGAAATCGGTGATCAAATCGACATTGGTGGCGGCATTGAGTGCCGTGTTGAAATAGAATTGATCATCTCCCGACGCGCCCGTGAGCGTATCGTTTCCAGCATAACCCTTGAGGATGTCATCTCCAGCGCCCGCGTAGATGGCATTGTTACTGCTGTTGCCGAAGACGGAGTCGTCAAAATCCGAACCATTGAGGTTTTCGATCGACGTATAGGTGTCTCCCAGGGCGTCGCCGGTATTGATTGCCGTGTTGGAAAGGCTTGCAACCACACCGACCGTGGCGCCCTTGTAGGACGCTGTATCGGAGCCGGCGCCGCCAAGCAGGGCGTCTCCATCTTCTCCGCCGATAAGTATATCGTTACCGCCGTCGCCGTAGAGCGTGTCGATACCGTCATAACCCTTCAGGCCGTCATCGCCATCGAGACCCCTGATGATGTTGGCGCTCAAATTGCCGTTCAAACCATCATCGAAGTCAGTTCCGGTCAGATTCTCGATCGAGTTGTAGGTGTCGCCGGCAGCATCGCCCGTATTGATCGCAGGATTGAACAGGCTGACGATCAAGCCGATGGCGGAACTGGAATAATCAGCGATATCGCTGCCGGTACCGCCACTCAGATAGTCGATGCCTCCACCGCCATCGAGGCGATCGTTGCCGTCACCGCCACCCAGGGTGTCGTTGCCGTCCAGACCATAGAGCCGGTCGTCGCCACCGCCGGCCAGCAGGGCATTTGCTTCACCAGAACCTGTGAGGTTGTCGGTACCGCCGCCGGTAACAGCCTTTTCAATGCTCGAAAGGGAAATCGGGCCGGATCCGCCGGGCAGGTAAGTGAAGGTACCGTCCTGCAGGTTGATGGTCGCGTCGAGGAGAACTCCTGATGTATCGAAGGTGTCATAGCCAGCAGCGCCAAACATCGCCTCGCCTATGCCGCCCGTCCAGCCCGCAAAAATCCGGAATGTGTCGTTGCCGGAATTTCCGTACATCAGATCGACGCCCGAGCCGCCAACGATGACATCGTCGCCATCGCCGCCCTGGATGGTGTCGTTTCCATCGCCGCCATCGATGGCGTCATTGCCGCCGCCGCCCTGAATTGAGTCCACGCCGCCGTTGCCGTTCAACGCATCGTTTCCGTCGCCGCCATCGATCGAGTCGTCACCGGACTGTCCAGACAGATTGTTGGCGCTGGTGTCGCCAATCAACGTGTCGTTTCCGGCTGTACCGATGATGTTTTCGATTGCGATGGCGGTTCCGAGGAGACCGCCGCCGCCCAGGAAATCCCAAGTATCCGCAACCAGATCAACGACGACGAAATTTGTGCCAAGCCCCGCAAAGTTAATGGTGTCGGTGTCCGTGCCGCCGTTGAAATTGTCGATCCCATCGCCGGAATCCATGAGGAAAGTGTCGTCTCCGGCATTCCCGTTCACGGTATCCACGCCGCCATTGCCATCGATGGTATCGTTGCCGCCGTTGCCGTTCAGCACATTTGCGGCGCTGTTGCCGGTGATGATGTCATTGCCGGAACCGCCATTGGCGTTCTCGATCAGCGAGCGTGCATCACCGTTGAACTGGAAAGCATTGAAGACGTTGCCTCGGGCAAAGCCGCCATTCGGGCCGCCGCCGAGAAAGGCCAACTGCGCCGAGGAGAATGTCGAGCTTTCACCGGGGCGCAGGTCGAGCCTGAGGTTCGTCGTATAGTTCGACAGGTCATAGGTGTCGATGCCGTTACCGTCCCAGATGGTGGAGAAGATGCGGTTGGCACCGGGATCGATTGCCAATACGCCGCCAACGAAGGAGTTGCCGTTGGTCGGATCCCACGTGTAGACGGTGTTGCCGCTGTTGATGGTGAAATCTGCGCCATACATTGTCTGGAGGGCCAGAATGTCGATCATCATATAGGTCTGCGGGGCGCCGAATTGTTCATAATCATAGCCACCGGTGACGTCGCCGATGTAGCTCGAATAGGTCATCACAGTGAATTCGATAGAATTGTAAGCAGCCGGTACCGCGGTGTTGCCGGGCCCGCCCAGTTCATGGCCATGTTTCAGGCCAAGCGAATGGCCAAGCTCATGAATCATGGTGTGCCAGGCATAATTGCCGGCGATCGGGTTTTTCAGGCTGTTGCTGGTACCGTCATAGGTGTTGCCAAAGAACGTGTCACCACCGGTGAAGCCGTTGTTCGGATAGAAGGCATAGGCGGTTCCGGCATCGCCGGAATTGGCCGCGCGGATTGTCGAAGCGCCGCTGCCTGAACCGCCGTAGTCGATGGTGAGATTGGTGAAGCCCTCGACCGAAAAGCCGGCCGCACCGGAAAGCTGGGTGAAAGTCGCGCTGTTAAGCGCGGCATGCATTGCCAGCGTTTGCTGGGCGGTAAATTGTGAGAAGGCTTCGAACTGGGCGCTGGTCCCGTTGCCGTTCTGATCGGAAGTGTAGCCGGCCTGATAGTCGGCCGACGAGTCGGTGTCGCTGTAGGTGATAAAGGTTTCGTTCCAACGCACACCGCTCAGAACACCGTCGATGATTGCATTGCCGGTTGCCCCGACCGCGATGGTCACGGATAGGTCGCCGTTTTCCTCGGGTACCTGTGCGTCATCGCCGCCTGTTGAACTGAAGTCCGGAGCGCCGATTGCATCGGAGGAGCCGATTGTCGGCGCAATGATCGTTTTGGCGGGGCTCCAATCTCCGGTCCAATCTGGAACAGTGATATTGAACAGACGGGTTGAAGGCGCGCCTGCGTTAAGTGCCGAAGACCACGCGATCCGGTCCTGGTCCAGACCTGTCGGATCGAAGAGGAGGGAATTTGTTCGTATCCTGGCGTTCATGATGCCTCCCTGGTCGCACCAAGCATTGTTCGACGGGTGCAACGCTCGTTGAAGTTTGGTATTTAATTCGAATGTCCTCCATGCCGAAAACCGCTAAATGCGGGATCAGCATATTCACGACAAAATCAGCCATATGCGCCGCGTTGCCTAAGCAACGAGCGATCATTTAGTACATACGTCTAAATAACTTGGGGCTTCTGGTTCGCTTTATGGAATTGCCTGCAATGGAATTTTCACGAATATTGCAAAACCCAAACGCTGGACTTCACGTGATGAAGACCAGTTAGCAAAAATCACGAATTGGTGTTTGGTTTCGCCTCATTCGCGCCCCATTACCGATAGACTTTAGTCTACGCTCATTTAGATTATGTGACAAGGCTAATGTAATAAAGACGGAGGATCCCGGCGCTTGCTGGCCCGAAACGAGTGGCGGAAGATGTGTCTTCCAGGGTTTCAACTGCCGTTTGAAATTGCCTTTTTGAAAGGCGTAAGCGGACGATGGATAGTCGACTTCAAGTGCTAGTGACAGTTGCAATCGCATGTGTCGCGGCGTCGATGGCCGTGTCGGCGTCCGCGTCTGCGAACCAACCTGGTGAAGGCTCTGAAATGATGGATACACCACCGGATCCGGAGAAGGCCGTATTGACTGAATACAAGCTGCTGATGGCACGCGGAACGGTTGAAGCCTATGAGCTCTTCATTGAGCGTCACCCGAGCCATCCCCTCGCGGATGACGCGCGACAAAAGTTGAAACGGCTGCGCGGCGACTGAGAAATACTGGTGCTCGTGGTATCAGCCGACTTTTTTATCTCGTTATCAAAGTTTGCCGCGTCTTGCCGCCGATGCTTCAATTTCGGACGCACGTAGTGCCGATCACGCCTTTGCCGGAGCCTCGCCCATGCGGTTGCCGGCATCGAGGCCGGCAATCTTGTAGGCCTCAGCCAGGGTAGGGTAGTTGAAGGTGTTTTCGACGAAATACTCGACGGTGCCCTTGAGATTGAGCACGGCCTGGCCGATGTGGACGAGTTCGGTCGCGCCTTCGCCGACGATATGGACACCCAGCAGGCGCCGGGTTTTCAGCGAGAAGATCAGCTTCAGGAGGCCGGCATCAAGCCCCATGATGTGGCCGCGTGACGTCTCCCTGAAGCGGGCGATGCCGCATTCATAGGGAATGCCGCGCTCCTTGACCTCTTCCTCTGTCAGGCCGCACGTTGAAATTTCCGGCACGGCGTAGATGCCGTAGGGGAAAAATTTCGGCGGCTCCTTGGCGATCGCGCCGACGGCGACACGCGCGGCGATGCGACCCTGTTCCATCGAGGTCGAGGCAAGGCTCGGGAAGCCGACGACGTCGCCCGCGGCATAGATATTCGGAACCGATGTCTGGAACGTTTCCGGATTGACACTCAGCCGACCGCGACTATCGGCTTCGAGCCCAGCCGCTGGCAAGTTCAGTGTATCGGTGGCGCCCATGCGGCCGGCGGCAAACAGCACCATCTCGCAGGTGATGACGCGGCCACTGTCGAGCGTGATCGAACATTTGCCGTCCGTTGTCCGCTCGACTTTTTCCGCTTTCTGTCCGAGATGCAGCTTCATGTTGCGGTCGCGCAGCTGATAGGTGAAGTCCTCGACGATTTCCTTGTCGATGAAATCGAGCATGGTCGTCTTCGGATCGATCACCGTGACCTGTGTGTCGAGCGCACTGAAGATCGTCGCATATTCGATGCCGATGACCCCGGCGCCGATGACAGCCATCGAACGCGGAAGGTCCTCGATTTCGAGCAGTTCGTCGCTGTCGAGCACAGTCTTGCCGTCGAACGGGATGTAGTCCGGACGGAACGGTTTCGTGCCGACGGCAAGCAGGATGCTCGTTCCGGCGACCTGGATGATTTCTCCATCATCCTTGACGACCTGCAGTGTCTGTGGATCGATGAAACTTGCTTTGCCACGGATATGCTGGACGCGATTGCGGGCAAACTGATGCTCGAGTACCTCGACTTCGTGGTCGAGCGTGATCAAGAGGCGGCGGCGCAGATCCTCGGCGCTGATCTCCTGCTTGACACGGTACGCGCGTCCATAAAAACCGCGTTCGCGCCAGCCGCTCAGGTTCAGCGCCGTTTCACGCAGGGTCTTGGAGGGAATGGTACCCGTGTGCACCGAGACGCCGCCGACGCGTTTTCCCTGTTCGATGACAAGGACTTTCTTGCCCAGTTTGGCGGCCTGAATGGCGGCTCTGCGCCCTGCAGGTCCGCTGCCGACAACCACGAGATCGTACTGGTTCATGACGCGTTTCCGGTGATGGAGAGAGAATCATTGTGCATTGCGGCAAATTTCACTCGCATGCGTCTATAACGTCAATCTTACAGTTTAATAAAGCCTTATGAACCGTTCCGGGCCGAAGATGCGTATTTGAAGAAAAGCGATTATATTGGCCGGAAACGGACCGAGAGTGTAGACGGTATCGAGCATGGTCCGCAAGGAGAGCCGGGTTTGCAACGGTTCGTCTGGACGCGTCTGGTTCTGCAATGGGAGGTGTGGCCATGGTCTGGCAAGCAAGCAATGACGCGCATGTCGGTGAACGCGAGACAACCATGCCGCCGGAAAGCGAACCGTCGACACCGCCGGCAAAGCCGAAAAGCCGGCCCGGGGTCATTGCCGCCGCGGTCTATGAACATGGCCAGCGCATTCTCGATATTGAGATCAAGGATGCTCACACGTGGAGAGGCCGGGACAAGGCGGTAGTCTGGATTGGTCTGCACGAGCCGGACGAGGCGCTGTTGCGCGAGGTCCAGGCGGAGTTCGGTCTGCATGAGTTGGCGATCGAAGACGCCGGCCATGCCCACCAGCGTCCCAAGCTGGAAATCTATGGCGACGCGATCTTTGTCGTGGCGCGCACCGCTCATATGAGCGGCGAGGAGATCGTTTTCGGCGAGACCCATCTGTTTGTTGGCCGCGGGTATGTCGTCTCAGTGCGCCATGGACCGTCGACTTCTTACAATACCGTGCGGCAGCGGTGCGAGGCTTCACCGGCGGCGCTGGCGCACGGTGAGAATTACATCCTTTATTCCATCCTCGATTTCATCGTCGACAACTACATGCCCGTCCTCGAGGGTATTCACGCGGAGGTCGAAGAACTGGAAGAGCGGCTGCTGCGTGAGCGGCTGGACAAGAAGGACATCGAACGGCTCTATTTCCTGCGCCGAAGCCTGCTTCGCCTGCGCAATGCCGTCGTGCCGTTGGTCGATGTCTGCAGGCGGCACGAGCATCTCGATCTCCCGGGCATGGACGCAACGTTGCACGCGCTGTTTCGCGACGTCACCGACCATGTCCGCCGGGTGCAGGAGGATATCGACACCCTGCGCGAAGTACTTGCCTTCACCTTCGAGGCCAGCCTGATGATCGGCCAGTCAGAGCAGACCGAGATTTCGCGAAAGCTCGCCTCCTGGGCTGCAATCCTCGCCGTGCCCACGGCGATTGCCGGCATCTACGGGATGAATTTCGACGAAATGCCCGAACTGAAGTTCAAGTATGGCTATTTCGTTATCCTGGGGCTCATCCTCTTCGTCTGCAGCATGCTCTATCGCATGTTCCGCCGCGCGAAGTGGCTCTGAGGCAGTCAGATCAGGCGCAGACCTTTAAGGCTGGCATGGCCGTCCTTGCCGATGATGATGTGATCGTGAACGGTGATCCCGAGAGGCTTGGCCGTATCGACGATCATCTTGGTCATTTCGATATCGGCACGTGACGGTGTTGGGTCGCCGGACGGATGGTTGTGCACGAGGATCAGCGCGGTGGCCGAGAGTTCCAGGGCGCGCTTCACGACCTCGCGCGGATAGACTGGCGTGTGATCGACCGTGCCCGTCTGCTGCACTTCGTCGGCGATCAGCGCATTGCGCTTGTCGAGGAAGAGAATACGGAACTGCTCGCGGGTCTCATGCGCCATCGCGGCGTGGCAGTATTCGATCACCGATGACCAGGAGGCGAGAACCTGCTTGCCCTTGAGCTCGCTCTTCAGCGTCCGGTGGGCGACGGTCGAAATGAGTTTCAGATCGAAAGCCACGGCCTCGCCGATGCCCTTCACTTCCTGCAACAGGGCAGGCGATGCGCCGAACACGCCGGCAAGCGTACCGAAACGTTCGAGCAGAGCCTTGGCAATCGGTTTGGTGTCGCGGCGCGGGATCAGGCGAAAGAGCAGCAGTTCGAGGATTTCGTAATCGGCCAGCGCCGTGTCGCCGTGGTCCTTGTAGCGCGTCCGCAACCGATCGCGATGGCCGTGATAATGCGCGTCTTCCGGCTGGGCAGCCACCAGGCCAAGACCTGCGCGTTTTGGCGGCTGTTCGGCGAAAAAGCCCCTTTCGTCAGCCGGTTGCGAAATCTCGCTGTCGAAAGAAGGCGGCTTTGTCATTGGAGACCCTAAGCTGGAAGGCCCGGGCGGTCGAGGCCGGCCGGTGACAGGGTGAAAATCTCGCAACCGGTCGCCGTGACGCCAACCGCATGCTCATATTGTGCCGATAGCGACCGGTCGCGGGTGACTGCCGTCCAGCCATCGGCCAGAACCTTCACATGCGGGCGGCCGAGATTGATCATCGGCTCGATGGTGAAGATCATGCCTTCGCGCATTTCCGGACCTTCGTTCGCCCGACCGTAATGCAGGATATTCGGCGCGTCGTGAAACAGGCGGCCGACGCCGTGGCCGCAGAAATCGCGCACCACCGAGCAGCGCTCGGCTTCGGCAAAGGTCTGGATGGCTTCACCGATAGCGCCGGTGCGCGCGCCTGGCTTCACCGCGGCGATGCCGCGCATCAGGCATTCATGGGTGACTTCAAGCAGACGCTGTGCCGCGCGCTTGATCTCGCCCACCGGATACATGCGGCTGGAATCACCGTGCCAGCCGTCGATGATATAGGTGACGTCGATGTTGACGATATCGCCTTCGCGTAGCGGCTTCTCGTTGGGAATGCCGTGACAGACGACATGGTTGATCGATGTGCAGGACGACTTGGTATAGCCGCGATAGTTCAGCGTCGCGGGCAGGGCGTTGTAATCCATGCCGAATTCGAACACGAAGCGATCGATCTCGTCTGTCGTCACTCCCGGTTTGACGCGGCTTGCGAGTTCATCAAGGCAGCGTGCGGTAACCTGGCAGGCGCGTTTGATCCCGGCAAAATCCTCGGGCGTATAGAGACGGATGACGCCGGTATTCTTGTAGGGCGCGGACGCTGCCTCGATATAAGTGACCATTACACTTCTTTCAGTTGTCTTTCTTAAATGTCATAGATCAGCACAGGCGGGTTCGTCCATCGGGATCAGGCCGTCGGGCGCAATTTGCTGCGGCGAAACCCGGCATTTGACGGCAAAGGCCTCGACCCCGCGCTGCATCGCGCGCAGAAACGCCTTGGCATAGAGCGGATCGAGATCATCGCAGATCCGGAACGTCTCGCAGTCGTCGCGCTGGATCAGGTAGATCATGACGGCGCGATGACCCGCCTCGACCATGTCGCCCAATTCCTCCAGATGTTTTGCACCGCGGGCCGTTGGGCTGTCGGGAAATTCAGCGAGGCCGGACGTCCGGCTGAAATGCACGTTCTTGACCTCGATGTAGGCACGGCCGCGCTGAGGGTCCGTCAGAAGCAGGTCGATGCGTGAGTTGCGGCCGTATTTCTGTTCACGCTGCAATGTCGCGTAAAGGTGAAGATCGGCGATCTGTCCGGCTTTGATGGCTTCCTCGGCCAACCTGTTCGGCAGGCCGGTGTTGATCCCGACGGCGGTGCCGTCGACCTCCACCATTTCCAGCATGTGCCGATACTTGCGTGTCGGGCTGTCATGCTCGGAAAGCCAGATGCGCGAGCCCGGCGTCGTCAGTCCGCGCATCGAGCCTGTATTGGGGCAGGAGCCGGTAATCGCGCGCCCGTCTTCAAGCACGGCGTCGAAGAGAAACCGTTTATAACGCTGGACAAGGACGGCGGGCACCAGTGGCCGGTCGAAGATCATGCTTCTGGAAGTCCGGCGTGGTCAGGCGCGAGCGCGAACATAAGAGCCGGGCGCTTGTTCCAGCGTGTTCAACATTCCGCCGGTCTTGCGCGCAGGTACCCGTGTGTCGTCCAGCGTCTCGATCCAGGCATGCCAATGCGGCCACCAGGAGCCGGGCGTTTCCTCCGCATCCTTCACCCAGTCGTCGAAATCGCCCGTGGCGGGACCGCCAGTCCAGAACTGGTACTTGCCCTTGTCCGGCGGATTGACGACGCCGGCGATATGTCCCGATCCTGCCATGACATAGGTCACCTTGCCGCCGAAGAACTCGCTTCCAACGAATACGGACTTTGCCGGGGCGATATGGTCTTCCTTGGCTGCAAGATTGTAGATCGGGATTTTCACATCGCCGAGTGAGATCTTTTTCCCCGCCAGAACCATCTTTCCCTTGGTCAGATTGTTGTCGAGATAGCAATTGCGCAGGTAGTAGGAGTGATTGGCCGCCGGCATGCGGGTCGAATCGGAGTTCCAGTAGAGCAGGTCGAAAGCGGACGGTTCCTGGCCCTTCAGGTAGTTGTTGACGAAATAGGGCCAGATCAGATCCGACGCCCGCAGCATGTTGAAGGCCATGGCCATCTTGGAACCGTCCAGGTAGCCGGTTTCCTTCATCCGTTCTTCCATCTGGGTGATCTGTTCCTCATCGGCGAAAACCTTGAGGTCGCCGGCGTGGGTGAAGTCGACCTGTGTGGTAAACAAAGTCGCCGAGCGGATACGGTTGTCACCTTCCCGCGCATGCAGGGCGAGGGTGGCTGCAAGCAGGGTTCCGCCGACACAATAGCCGATCGCGTTGACATCCTCCTCACCGGTTGCCTGATGAATGGTGTCGAGTGCAAAGCCGATACCCTCGCGGGCATAGGATTCCCAATCCTTGTTGGCGTGGCGCTCGTCCGGATTGACCCAAGAGATCACGAAGACGGTATGCCCCTGATCCACGGCCCATTTGATGAAGGACTTTTGCGGGTTGAGGTCGAGAACATAAAATTTGTTGATCCAGGGCGGGCAGATCAGGAGAGGCCGCTTCAGCACCGTCTCGGTTGAGGCATCATATTGCAGGACCTGGCAGACATCGCTTTGGGCAACCACCTTGCCGGGGGTGATGGCGATGTTCTCACCGACCGCGAACTTGCTGATGTCGGTCTGGCGCAGCTTGAGATCGCCCTTGCCGGCGACGATATCCTCGGCAAGCATCTGCATGCCCTTGACGAGGTTGGCACCGCTGGAGGCCACTGTCTCACGATACAGTTGCGGGTTGGTCGTCACAAAATTCGCGGGCGAAAGGGCACTGGAAATCTGCCGCACATAAAAGGCGGCCTTGTGTTTCGTATGATCATCGAGGCCCTCGGCATCGCGCACCATCCGGTCCGCCCAGTTGGAGGTTATGAAATAGCCCTGCCGCAGGAAATCGAAGAACGGATTTGCGACCCAATCCGCATCCGAAAAGCGTTTGTCGTCGCGCGGTATGTCGTCGGGATCGGTGACGGTCTCTCCGCTCATCTTCTGCATCGTGCGCGTCCACATGGAGAAAAAGCTCCCCATCAGGTAAGTCTGCGCTTCCAGAGTGCGCCGTGGATCGGAGAGCCAGTATTCGGATACTTTGGAGAGGGTCTTGACCATGTCGACGACGGGATCGGCCATCGCATCAATCTTCTGTCCGCTCTCGCGAGGCGCCAGCCAGGCGGACGCGGCCTTGCCGAGTTGCTCGACTGTGCGTGCGAGATTGATCGCGAAGGCTTCCGGGTCCTTGACGATGTAGGGATCGACGGATTTCGGGTCGAAACCGGTAAAACCATCCGTGCTGGGGCCGGCATGGCTTGCGGTCTTCCTGTCTTCTGCCACCCCGTTTCCTCCACAGATGTTTGTTTGTTTTGTCTTTTTACATTCTGCCTTAAAATGATTACAAGTGCCAGCGCATGTTGGACTCAAGGGACACTCGTCGCATGCGCTGGCTTCGGTCAGGGAGTCAATGATACGGACTGGGCAGGGCGAGATGAACAAGTCGGGGAAAGCAGCGATGACGCGGATGGTGACGGCCTTTGGATGCGCAGGTTTGGCGCTTATGCTTGCCGGCTGCAGTTCCACGACGGCCGAAGAGCAGCCGTCCATCTATTCGGCCACCATGGCCAAGCCAGTTGCCTCCGATGTCTATCCTGTCATCGAAGGCAAGCTGCCGGCGGCAAGCGCCCAGATGAGCAATGAAGAGGCCGCAAGCCAGTCAGCGCGGCTGACGGCGCTTGGGGCCGCCCGTTCGTCCGGCAAGATCTCCGAAGCGGAATACCAGCGCCGCCTGAAGGAGCTGCAGCTGCTGGCCGCCAATCACGGCACCGACACGCTGAAGCAGATACAGAATTAGCGCTTGCGTTTCGGCTGATTTGGACGCAAAGCGTTTCATGGCCGCGTGGGCCTGATTACACCGCGCACGTCTCCTTGCACGCATGAATCCAGCAACGGGGACCGCGCAAGACGAGGTTAGAGATGGAAGAGTTTCACAAAGTCCGGCGTCTGCCGCCTTACGTTTTCGAACAGGTCAACCGTTTGAAAGCAAGCGCGCGAGCGGGTGGAGCTGACATCATCGACCTCGGCATGGGCAACCCCGATCTGCCGACGCCGAAATCCGTCGTCGACAAGCTGTGCGAAGTCGTCCAGGACCCTCGCACGCACCGTTATTCGTCCTCCAAGGGCATTCCCGGCCTTCGCCGGGCGCAGGCCGCCTACTATGCCCGCCGTTTCGGCGTCAAGCTGAACCCGGATACCCAGGTCGTCGCGACGCTCGGATCCAAGGAGGGCTTTGCCAACATGGCGCAGGCGATCACCGCGCCCGGCGACGTGATTCTGTGCCCGAACCCGACGTACCCGATCCATGCTTTCGGATTCCTGATGACCGGCGGCGTGATCCGCTCGATTTCGGTCGAGCCGGACGACACGTTCTTCCCGCCGCTCGAGCGCGCCATCCGCCATTCGATCCCGAAGCCCATCGCGCTGGTGATCAACTATCCCTCCAACCCGACGGCGCACGTAGCGACGCTTGATTTCTATACGGAAGTTGTAGCGTTTGCGAAGAAGCACGACATCGTCATCCTGTCGGATCTCGCCTATTCGGAGATCTATTTCGACGACGTCTTGCCGCCGTCCGTTCTGGAAGTTCCGGGCGCAATGGACAACACGGTCGAGTTCACCTCGATGTCGAAGACGTTCTCCATGCCCGGCTGGCGCATGGGTTTTGCCGTCGGCAACGAACGGCTGATCGCCGCTTTGACGCGCGTCAAGTCCTATCTTGATTATGGCGCCTTCACGCCGATCCAGGTGGCGGCGACGCACGCCCTGAACGGCGACGGCTCCGATATCGCCGAGGTGCGCAATATCTACAAGCGCCGCCGCGACGTTCTGGTCGAAAGCTTCGGGAAGGCCGGGTGGGATGTGCCGCCGCCGGCAGCAACGATGTTCGCCTGGGCCAAGATTCCGGAAAAGTTCCGTCATCTCGGCTCGCTCGAATTCTCCAAGCTGCTGGTGGAGAAGGCTGACATTGCGGTCGCCCCCGGCATCGGTTTCGGCGAGCAGGGCGACGACTATATCCGCATTGCGCTGGTCGAAAACGAACACCGCATCCGCCAGGCGGCCCGCAGCCTGAAGAAGTTCCTCTCGACGGCGGATGATACGTTGCACAACGTCATTTCGCTGAATGCCCATCGCTGAGGCGCCCCGGCGTACCTCAAAAATCCGCTCTGCCGCATCAGGCGGAGCGCTCTCGATATGTTAGGAACAATGAATGTCAGATGCCCTTAAAATCGGCATTGCGGGCCTGGGAACCGTTGGTGCCTCGCTCGTGCGTATTCTCCAGGAGCGTCACGAGGCGCTGGCGACGACATGCGGCCGGGCCATCGAGATCACTGCCGTGACGGCACGCGACAGGAACCGCGATCGTGGCGTCGATCTTTCCGCCATGCAATGGCACGACGATGCCCTTTCGCTGGCCAAGACGGCCGATATCGACGTCTTCGTCGAACTGATGGGTGGAGCAGGCGAGCCGGCCTATTCCGCCGTCAAGGCAGCGCTGTCCCGTGGATTGCATGTGGTCACTGCCAACAAGGCGTTGCTCGCTGCACACGGCATCGAGCTTGCCGGGCTTGCCGAAGAGCATGGCGCGCTTCTCAACTACGAAGCGGCCGTCGCCGGTGGCATTCCGGTGATCAAGGCGCTCCGGGAATCTTTGACCGGCAACACGATTTCCCGCATCTACGGCATCATGAACGGTACCTGCAATTACATCCTCACCAAGATGGAGAAGGAGGGGCTTTCCTTCGAGGTCTGCCTCAAGGAAGCGCAGCGCCTCGGCTATGCGGAAGCCGATCCGGCCTTTGACATCGAGGGCAACGACACCGCCCACAAGCTCGCCATCCTGACCAGCCTTGCCTATGGCACGGCGATCGCTGCTGATGACATCTATCTCGAAGGCATCACCAACATCTCGATCGATGATATCCATGCGGCAGCCGACCTCGGTTACCGCATCAAGCTGCTTGGCGTTGCGCAGCGCACCGATAGCGGTATCGAGCAGCGCGTCCATCCGACCATGGTGCCGCTCGATTCGGTGATCGCGCAGGTCGATGGCGTCACCAACGCGGTGGCGATCGAATCGGATATCCTTGGCGAACTGCTGATGGTCGGCCCCGGCGCCGGCGGTAACGCGACGGCATCGGCCGTGCTCGGTGATATCACCGACATCGCCAAGAGCCTGCCGGGCGCTCAGCATGTACCAGCCTTCGGCCGTCCGGTTTCAGCGCTTCTCGCCTACAAGCAGGCGCAGATCCAGAGCCACGAGGGCGGTTATTTCATTCGCCTGAAAGTCGACGACAAAACCGGTGTTTTCGCAAAAATCGCGACGCACATGGCGGAAAACCATATCTCGCTCGAATCGATCGTCCAGCATTCGAAACATCCGGTCGAGACCGGCGAACCACAGACGATCATTCTCGTGACCCACGCGACAACCGAGCAATCGGTGCGCAAGGCGGTCGCCTCGATCAAGAGCGAGGGCTATCTCGTCGGCGATCCGCAGGTGATCCGCATCGAGCGGCCGAAGGCGGCCTGATACCCGCTTTGTTTCTTTTTGCGGCCCCATCCGGTTTCAGTTCCGGGTGGGGCCGCAGCCGTTTCAGGTTTGCGAACAGGGCAAAACACGGCTACGAACAGCGTTGAATTGATAGGTGCACGATGAGCGAATTGGCAGATCCGGTCCCGCGGGCTTTTCTGGGGGTCGAACGCTCGGTGAGCGGACAGCGCTGGGTGTCGCGGCTCGATCAGGCCGGGCAGAACCGCGCGCTCGCCATCAGTCAGGTGCACGGCTTCTCCGATCTCATTGCCCGCGTGCTGGCTGGCCGCGGCGTGACGATGGATGATGCCGTCGCGTTCCTCGATCCGACCATCCGCTCGCTGATGCCCGATCCGGACACGCTCACCGATTGCAGCACGGCTGCTGCCCGCATCGTTTCCGCCATCGCGAATCGCGAAAAGGTCGCGATTTTTGGCGATTACGACGTCGATGGGGCCGCATCGTCGGCGCTGATGTTCCGTTTTCTGCGCCATTTCGGCGTCGAAGCCGAGATCTATATTCCCGACCGCATTTTCGAGGGCTACGGCCCCAATCCGGCGGCGATCAACCAGTTGATCGACAACGGTGCCCGGTTGATCGTGACAGTGGATTGCGGCTCGACTAGCCATGAATCACTGGCAGCGGCTGAGGCGCGCGGGATCGATGTCGTAGTGATCGACCACCACCAGGTCGGGGCGCAATTGCCGCCCTGTGTAGCGCTGGTCAATCCGAACCGGGAAGACGATCTTTCGGGGCAGGGGCATCTCTGCGCCGCCGGCGTCGTCTTTCTCGTTCTGGTCAACACTGTGCGTCAGTTGCGCGAAAACGGCGACGGCAGGGTTTCTTCCTTCGATCTGCTTGCGTTGCTCGATCTCGTGGCCCTCGCGACTGTTTGCGACGTGGTGCCGCTCAAAGGGCTGAACAGGGCCTATGTGGTGAAAGGCCTGGTTGCCGCGCGACACATGCAGAATCCTGGACTGTCGGCGCTCTTTCGAAAGGCAGGGCTTGGCGGGCCGGTGACGCCCTATCATTTCGGCTTCCTGATCGGCCCCCGAATCAATGCCGGCGGCCGCATCGGCGACGCGGCACTCGGTAGCCGTTTGCTTACGCTTGACGAGGAAAATGCGGCCGAGCAGATCGCCGCAAGGCTCGATGAGCTCAACCGCGAACGCCAGGCGATGGAAATCGCCATGCTGGCCGAGGCGGAAGCCGAGGCTCTGGCGGAATACGGCACCGGCGAATCCGCCTCCGTCATCGTCACGGCGCATGAAAATTGGCATCCCGGCATTGTCGGCCTGCTGGCGGCGCGGCTGAAGGAGAAATTCCGCCGACCCGCTTTCGCCATTGCCTTCGATCCGAACGGCAAGGGAACGGGGTCGGGACGATCGATCAGCGGCTTCGATATCGGCAAGATCGTTCGAGCGGCAGTCGATGGCGGACTTCTGGTCAAGGGGGGCGGTCATGCCATGGCGGCGGGCTTGACGATCGAGCGCGCCAATCTCGGCAGGCTGCGGCATTTCTTCGAGGAAAAGGCCGAGAATGCCATCAAGGATCTCGTCTCGGCCGAGACGGTGAAGATCGACGGGGCGTTGGGTGCCGCTGGTGCCAACCTGGCGCTGATCGATCAGCTCGAACAGGCAGGCCCGTATGGGGCAGGGCACCCGCAACCGGTCTTTGCCCTGCCGGCGCACCGATTGCGCGATTCGCGGCAGGTCGGCGCCAATCATGTGAAGATCACGCTGGAGGGGCAGGATGGCTCTCGCGTCGAGGGCATAGCCTTCCGTGCCTTTGAAACGCCACTTGGCGACCTCCTGCTTTCCGGACGCGGCACGTCGATCCATGTGGCGGCGACGATCTCCGCTGATCTGTGGCAGGGCACGCGGCGTGTGCAGTTGCGGGTGATCGACGCCGCAAAGGCGCTTTGAGCCAGGCGGAAACGCGTGGCGGGCGTCTATCAATTTCATGGGAAATCAGAGAACCATGGTACGCCCTAGGGGAGTCGAACCCCTCTTCCCAGAATGAAAATCTGGTGTCCTAACCGATAGACGAAGGGCGCATCAGTGGTGTGGGCGTCTTATAGTCAGACGCATTGGATGCTGCAAGCGCTAAATCGCATTTTTTCAGGGATTTTTTGCAACAAAAACAGGGGCAAGAGAAAGGGAGCATAGGTCATGCGGAAACGCGCTCTAGCAAGCGATTCTTGCCAGAAACGTGTGGATTTCTACACTGCGGGGAAGTTCACAATGGTACGCCCTAGGGGAGTCGAACCCCTCTTCCCAGAATGAAAATCTGGTGTCCTAACCGATAGACGAAGGGCGCAGCCGTTGTGTGGGCGTCTTATAGTCAGGGGTTTTGAATACCGCAAGCGGCAATTTTCATTTTCCTGTAAAAAAGTCCTGATAAAGCGCAGTTTTTCGGAAAACTAGAAAATAGCCAATTGAAACAATTGCTTGCTGTCAGCTTTTGCGGCGGCGGCAGCGCCAGTTCCAGTCACGGGCCTGGCCGATATCGACGTGAACCGATTCCGTGTGGCAATAGGTTCCGACACCGCCGCGGCCCGGAATGCTGCGCAGATAGTCGGCCAGATCCCACTTGCTGACGCCGGGTACCTGGATGTCGGCCGCCTGGCAGGTCGTGTGAAGCGAATACCGCCTGCCGCCGGCTCTTCTATTGTGTTTGAGATCCCGCAAGCCCGAGGTCACCATGACCTTGCGGCCATAATGGGTTTCGACAACCTTCAGTACCTGCAGCAGCTCGGGCTGGAAACAGCCGGTTTCCACTCTCTCTGTCTGCAGCCAGAGGCCATTCGGCGCAAGACGCGCCAAACCGGGCAGGGCGGCGACCTCGATCGTGGCGCTTTCATCGTCATGACCCGGCTGTGAATCGTCAACGGTCGCAAACATCGAGGTCGGCCGGACACCGGGCAGATCGGTAAAACCGAGTGCCGCGATCTGTTGCTGATTCATATTGGCCGCAACAAGCGTCTTCTTTGCCGGAGCCTTGGCGAAACGATCACCATTGAACTGATTCTTGTTCTTGCGTTTGGCGGCGGCAGCGGCAAACAATCCCGGCAGCGTCATCGGTTTTTCTGCCGCGTCAGGTTCATCCTTGTCCTGCTCTGTGGAGCTGGGCGCGACAACATTTATGGCATCCGCAGAGGCGGATTGCGCTGCGGCAGGCTGTTGTGCGGCCTCACCGTTGCGCATGATGTCAGCGCTGGAAGGGAGAGGGACGGCGACCGGAAGGGAGTTTGTTTCATCACTCGCTTGGTTGGCCGCCACTTCCTGGGTCGCGGGCGCCGCGCCATCGGTGTTGTTTGCGCCTTCAACAGGCAGCAGCGCCGGATTGGTCGCCGGTTGCTGGCCGCTGTTGAAAAGGCTGTTGGTGGCAGGGCTCACTCCGGTCTGTCCGGTCGGCAGCGGCACCACACCTTGGCCTGCTGTGGCATTCTGCGGCTGGACGCCGGCTGCATTTGCAGGTTGGACGGCAAAGATGCTGCTCGACGTCGCGTTGAGGCCGGTGCTCTGCATGGTCAGCGATGCCGGTTGAGCGTCAGTAGCTGGGACCATCGCATTTGCCTGGACCGGGTTTGCGGCTTGCTGCTGCCCAGCGGAACCGACGGCAGCCACCTGCTGGTCTTGATAGGCGCCGGGTGCTGCCTGTTCCGCATCAGCCGCTGCGATTTCCGGAACCGCCTGATCAGCGGCTTCCGCCGTTTCCTTGGCAGCCGTCACGCAGCCGGAAAGCGCCAACACCGAAATAGTCAGCGCGAGAGCACAGCCCAAGCCACGAATCGTCGCCGATTTTTGCAAAACATCACGCAAAGTCGGATCCCCACTCAATGCGGGCCGGGGCGACATGCAAGTGCCGTCATGGCCGATCATTTAGAAGTCGCAAACAGCATGCCGTCGGCGCGATCCCCGGCAGGGGTATCAACGCCGCTCCTGCGGTTTGGCCGGTTCAGCCGGAAGCAGGATGGCTGCAGGCCTTAAGCGGCCTTCGGACTCCTGATCCCCTTAACGTTTCGGTCACACATTAGTGAACGCGCCGTCGTTTGTAAACCTGCACTGACGCAGGCGGCGGTTGTCTCCGGTCGTCCGCGATCCCATTTTGCTACATCTTCAAAATCGTGCCGAAACGGACCGGGCGATCTCCGCATTTCAGCGCGGTTATCGCCCGGCCTCATTGTGCGGAGCTTACCAGGCGCCGGTATTGCCCATCGAGGCCCAGGGTTCCTGTGATGGCAGGTTTTCGCCCTTCTGCAGGATTTCGATCGAGATGCCGTCCGGCGAGCGAACGAAGGCCATGTGACCGTCGCGCGGCGGCCGGTTGATGGTCACGCCATTGTCCATCAGGTGTTGGCAGGTCGCATAGATGTCATCGACCTCGTAGGCGAGGTGGCCGAAATTGCGCCCGCCGGTGTAGTCTTCGGTGTCCCAGTTATAGGTGAGTTCCAGGCACGGCGACAACTCCGCCTTTGCGCGGTCGAGATCACCTGCTGCTGCGAGGAAAACCAGGGTGAAACGACCCTTTTCGTTCTCGTAGCGGCGGATTTCCACAAGCCCGAAAAGCTTGCTCCAGAAGTGCAGTGAGGCGTCCAGATCTTTGACGCGAACCATCGTGTGCAGATAACGCATTGTAATGTCCCTGTTTTGCTGAGGATGGGTTATATTTAACGGACGGCCAGCCAGAGGCAAGGCTCGCAAGCTAGTCTTGATCGACGGCAAATTTCATCCGAGGGCTTGCGCAATTGCGGCGGGACGATGTTATTCTGATTGTCAAGAATCAGTTAACCGTAATGATTGTGACGCGTAATCGAGGGGCTGGCAGGCAATGGCGGACAGGATTTCACCGAAGGGCGTCACGCTTGATGGCGACTTTGGCAATGACGCGCTGGATCTGATCGAAATCACCGGCGTGATCAAATGGTTTGACGTCGCCAAGGGGTTCGGCTTCATCGTGCCCGACAATGGCATGCAGGACGTCCTCGTTCACGTTACTTGCCTGCGCCGCGACGGTTATCAGACCGTTCTGGAGGGCGCCCGAGTGGTTGCGTTGATCCAGAAGCGTGACCGCGGCTACCAGGCCTTCCGTATCCTCTCCATGGATCAGTCGACCGCGATCCACCCGTCGCAGCTGCCGCCGGTAAAGACCCATGTCCAGGTGACGCCGACCAGCGGACTGGAGCGATGCCTGGTCAAGTGGTTCAACCGCACCAAGGGCTTCGGCTTCCTGACGCGCGGCGACGGTACCGAGGATATCTTCATCCATATGGAAACCCTTCGTCGCTTCGGACTTACCGAACTGCGTCCAGGCCAGACCGTTCTCGTTCGCTTCGGCGATGGCGACAAGGGCTTGATGGCAGCGGAAATCCATCCGGACGTACCGGCACCAGCCGGACGGGCGCATTGATGCTGGCGCGTTTTCCGCGCCGTGCCGGAAGCGCCCTCGTGGCGCTTTTTTTATGGCTTGTTCCATTTCATCTTGCAGCAGCCGACATCACCTTCGACACGGCGCCGCTCCAGATCATCACCGCCGGCGGCAAGGTTCACAAGTTTACCGTCGAACTGGCACTCGATAGCGAGCAACGGGCGCAAGGTTTGATGAATCGCCGCCACATGCCGCGGGATCGCGGCATGCTGTTCGATTTCGGCCAGACGCGGCAGGTGATGATGTGGATGAAAGATACCTATCTGCCGCTCGACATGCTGTTTATCGCGCGCGACGGCCGGATCGAGACGGTGCGCGAAAATGCGGTGCCCTTGTCCGAAGCCATCATCGATTCCCGCGTGCCGGTTGCCTTCGTTCTTGAATTGAACGCCGGCACCGCAAGCCGTCTCGGCATTGCGCCGGGCGATGTCGTCGATAGCCCGCCCATTTCGCGCACGAAACCCTGAGGCGTATTCCGCTTCGGCGGAATTGTGCAATTTCGCTATTGCAGGGGCAGGGGGAAGCGTGTATCTCCCCGCCATCGACGGGTCACGGAGTGTAGCGCAGCCTGGTAGCGCATCTGGTTTGGGACCAGAGGGTCGGGAGTTCGAATCTCTCCACTCCGACCATCGTTTCTCCTCGAGATCATCACATAAGCCACTACGGTGTTCTGTCGCTTGAGCGCGGGGCTGTTTCCGGCCTGCGCGAAACTTTGCGCGGTGAGACTGTGCGGGACTGTACAGGCGTAAAATCGGCAGATATATCGCCCGAAAGTCATTCCGTTTTAATCCATTCTGCGCTATGGCAATGCGCAGCGACCGGCAGCAGTGATCCGGTGTGACGGAACCAAGGTGGAGACCGCTCTAGACATGTCCGCGAAAATCTATCGACCCGCAAAGACCGCCATGCAGTCCGGCAAAGCCAAGACGCATTTGTGGGTTCTTGAGTTCGATCAGGAAAAGCCGCGCACGATCGACCCGATCATGGGATATACGAGTTCGGCCGATACCCGCCAGCAGGTCAAGCTGACCTTCGAGACCGCCGAACTGGCTGTTGCCTATGCCGAGCGCAATGGTATCGAATACCGTGTCATTGCGCCGAAGGAAGCAACCCGCAAGAGCGTTTCCTACAGCGACAATTTCCGCTTCAGCCGCACGCAGCCCTGGACGCACTGATACCAGCTTTGAAAGTTCCGGAGGCCGATGCCTCCTTCAAGCGGCCCCTTAGCTCAGCTGGATAGAGCACCTGCCTTCTAAGCAGGTTGTCGCAGGTTCGAGCCCTGCAGGGGTCGCCAGCAATATCACCCACCGGCCTGCGCGTTTGTCGGACTGCCCCGCTTGCAAGCCGACAAGACGTCGCACAGCCTTGAATAAGGCAGATTAATTCCGGCACATGCTGTACGCCGTGATCTTGCCCCGGGAGCCGCTTCCGGGCGTTAACGCCGTTCTGTTACCGTAACGTACTTCCGCGACCTCTTCAGTCCCCCTAGAGTGACGCCATCGCACCTGACTGGAGGCTGGAAGGTCCTATGGGCAGCGGGAACATGGGCGAACTGTCGCCACGGGGGGCCGGCCAGCGGGGGCTGTGGAGGCTGATGCTGAAACTCCCCGCGTTGCGCGGGCGTCTTCAAATCCTTGCCGCCAGGACGGAGGCGCTGACCAGTCTTTGCGAAGCCTACGAGGATGCGAGCGTGGTGCTTCAGCAACTGCGTAGCAACCCTCACACCGGCAACCCAGCCATGGTCGGCGAATACGAAATGATCTGTTCGGAGATCGAAGCCGAAATAATCCACTACTGTCTTCAACCGCATCCAAGTGTACCGGAATAGATCATCGCTACCGCCGGAGGTTGTTAATGCTCCGGTTTTATTGACTTTCAAAGTTGCAACCGCTTGTCATCTGCGCGATAACTCCATCTGTTCGAGTATACTTGGACAGCATGGTGGGGCGGTGGCGATGATTGCTGGAAAACAGGCACAAAGGCCGGACGAGGTTTCGGTCGCCGAAGCAAAGGCCGAGCTCGAACGACTCCTCTCTGATGCCAGGTTCCACGGCACCGAGCGGACGCGAAGCCTGCTGAGCTATCTGGCCGAACGACGGTTTGATGGTGATGGTGACAGCGTCAAGGCCTATACTCTGGCGCTCGATATCCTTGGAAGGGCGAGCGACTTCGATTCCACTCTTGATCCGATCGTGCGCATCGAGATGAGCAGATTGAGGGCTTCGCTGGCCCAATATTACGAGGCGTTCGGTAGCGATTGCAATGTCTCGATCTCCATCCCCAAAGGGCGCTATGTCGCCGTCTTCGACCGTATGGACGGCGCTGGCCCCGCCTTTGAAGACGAAACTCCACAGCTTGCCTCTATTCCCGAACTGATACCGCTTCTTCACAATGAAAAAGGCGGATACAAGCCGGCATGGTTGCCGGCGACTTTCGCAATACTGGCGGGCGTCGCGCTTGTCGGTGCTGTGTCATGGTATGTCACCCGCCCGGATTTCACCGATAAGCCGGTCGTCGCGATTACCATGTCGGCGGCAGACAATCGCTTGGCAGGCGAGGCGAGCCTTACGCGCGATCTGCTGCTTACGGCATTGACGCAGTTCCAGACGCTTACCATTGCCGGCCAGCCCCTCCAAGGGCCCTCCCTTGTGCGCTCATTGCGCCCGCCAAGCACCAATGCCTATCAGATCGACCTCAAATACTACGGTGATGGGGGCGAAAGGAGTGTCTGGTGGCAGATCGTCGACACGAAATCCGGAGACCTTGCCAGGTCCGGCCTCGAGCGTGTCATGACGGAAGGAAAGACAGCCGTTTCTGTGCGAGAAGAACTCGTTTCGGATATGTCGCGACGTTTCGCGGCAACCAGGGCATTGATCAACAACATCGAGACGCGTTCCAGTGCCGACGGCGCGCTTGGAAATGCGTGCGTGCTGCGAGCCGAATACGAGCTGGACGATGGCGGTGAAGACGACCTTGCAGCCGTGGCGGCCTGCCTGGAAAAAACGATAGCGATCCAGCCGAGCAACCCCGACGCCAATGCGACTCTTTCAAGAGTGATTGCAGCCACAACGGAAGGCCGCACCAATCCGGAAGCGATGGCCCGGTCTCTTGCGCTCGCCAACAGGGCTGTGTCGCTCGCGCCGATGTCCGACCGGGCACATATCGCGCTGATGACGGCGCAGTTCAACAGCGGGCGGATCGAGGCGGCAATCCGCTCCGGTAACCGCGCGCTCGCTCTGAATGCGAACAATCCTGACGTCGCTGCTAAGGCCGCAATGGTGCTTTTCTCATCCGGGTTCTGGGATGCGGGCGTCTCCCTTGCGCAAGAGGCGGGCCGATCCGTCGATGCCGTTCCCCGCGACGCTACCCTTGTGCTTGCGCTGGATGCGTATCGCAGGAGCGAATGGTCCGAGGCGTCGCTGCTGGCAGAGCAGATCAACTGCAGCGACTTCGTTGTCAGGGCGCTGCGGGCCGCGTCGCTTGCTCAGCTCGGCTCGGGCCAGACCGAAAGAAGGCTTTCGGAGGTCCGCAAACAGAACCCGGACTTCGAGACCACCTTCTCAAACGACATGGCATTGAGGCGCTTGCCGCCCATCCTCACAGGTTCGATCGCCGAAGGCCTGAACAAGGCTGGCGCGCATATCGAGGCGAGCAACTCGGTGGCAGGGTTCTGAAGCCGTCCTGTTACGTTCCGCGCGTCGACATTTACCGTAACGTACTTGTTCGAATGCGCGCGCCTGCCAGTCTTCCGACCATGTTAGCGTGGAAGGACTTCCAAATGAAAAGACTGGCATCGTTACTCGCGGCGGCTTCCATCGCGACCACCTCCGCGGCCGCGGCACCTGCGGTCACCACCGCTTCCGTCAACTTCCGCTCCGGCCCCGGTACGGGCTATGCAAGCCTAGGCACGATCGCCGAGGGCAGTACAATCGAGGTCACCGAATGCGACGGAAGTGGCGCGTGGTGCGCCGCCAAGTACGAGGGCCAGCAAGGTTTCATATCCGGAAAATATGTCAGCCAGACGGACCCACAGAAGCCGGGCTGGCCACGCAGCTTCACCACCGATCAGGGCGCGACGCTGACTTTCTTCCAGCCGCAGATCGTCGATTGGCCGGGCTTCACGGAGATCGACGCGCTGATCGCTGCCGAATTCAAGGCGACCGCCGACGCCAAGCCGATCTATGGCGTGGTCGGCGTGTCCGGCACGACGGTTGCCGACGACGCAACGGACGAGGTTGTCCTTACGGATGTGAGGGCAACACAGCTCGACTTCTCGACGCTCGAACGCAAGGAACTTGCCGATCTCGCGCTCGAAGTCGGCAAGATCATGCCGACAGGACCGATCACCTTGTCGCAGGAGCGGCTGACGGCAAGCCTTGCCGACTACAAGCGGCTTGGCGACGTCAGCGGCATCAAGTCCGATCCGCCGAAGATCCTCGTCGGACGGGCGCCGACCATCCTCGTGATGACCGACGGCAAGGAAGTCCTGTCACCCGTCAAGGGCGTCGAAGGCTTGCAGTTCGCGGTGAATACCAACTGGGATCTCTTCAAGACCGGGGATCCGGACGGCGCGTATTTCCTCCGGGACGAAAAGAGCTGGTTGAACTCCAAGACACTTGATGGGGAGTGGAGCGAGGCAAAGACGTTGCCGGACGTGCTCTCGAAGCTGCCGGACGACGAGAGCTGGAAGGATGCGAAAGCCGCGATGCCGCCTGCCGTGTTCGAGGCGGGCAAGGTTCCGAAGGTCGTCTATTCCGACACTCCATCCGAAATGATCGTTTTCGACGGCGAGCCTACGTTCGAAGCGGTGCCCAATACAGGGCTGCAGTGGGCTTCCAATACGACCAGTGATGTGTTCCGCGAAGGTGCCACCTGGTATGTGCTTCTTTCGGGCCGCTGGTTCTCGGCCGCAAGCCTCGACGGGCCATGGACCTTCGCAACGCCAAACCTGCCGGCCGATTTCCAGAACATTCCTGACGACGTGCCGTATTATCATGTGCGTGCTTCCGTGCCGGGCACATCCGAGAGTGCCGAGGCCCGCCTGAAGGCCAGCATACCGCAGATGGCGCGGGTCTCGACCGATGGCTCCGTCACAGTCGACGTTACCTATAGCGGTGAGCCGAAGTTCGAACCGATAGAGGGCACCGAGCTCTCCTATGCGGTCAACTCGAACGAGACGGTCATCAAGGTCGGCGATGCCTATTTCGTGCTGAAGGATGGCGTCTGGTTCACCGGCACGTCCCCGACCGGCCCCTGGACAGTCGCCACGAAGGTGGCCGAGGAGATCTACTCCATTCCGCCGTCATCGCCGGTCTATAACGCCACCTATGTCAGGGTGTACCAGACCGAGCCGGACGCGGTCTGGTATGGCTACACGATGGGTTATCTCGGTGCCTATCTAGCGTGGGACACGTTCGTCTACGGAACGGGCTGGGCCTATCCGCCATACTGGGACTTCGGATGGGCAGGCGGCGGTTACTGGCCTTATTACCCGCGTCCGGTGACCTACGGCGTCGGAGCCTTCTACAATCCTGCATACGGAACCTTCGGCCGCTACGGTTACGCCTACGGCCCCTATCGCGGCATCGCCGGCGGCGCAGCCTACAATCCACGGACCGGAACCTATGTGCGTGGCGGCGCCGTTGCCGGACCGAATGGCTCGCGCGGCTTCATCGCGGCCTATAATCCGCGAACGGGCAATGCCGCCTTTGCGCGTGGTGGAACCAATGTCTACGGATCCTGGGGCACCGCCGGCGTGAAGCACGGCTCCGACTTTGCCCGCATCTCGGGCGGTGCGACGGACAATGCGGCCGGGGCACACTGGCGGACCTCCGATGGCAATCACGGCTTCGTTGCCGGCGGCAAGGGCGGCGACATCTATGCCGGGCGCGATGGCAACGTCTACCGCAACGATGATGGGCAGTGGCAGAAGCACACGCCCGATGGATGGAAGCCGGTCGATCGTCCGAACAGCGAAGGCCTGAAGCAGCACGGCCAGGATTTCAAGGAGAATCACCCGGATGCGGCGGGCAGGATAAACGATCTTCCGCGTAACCACCTCCAACGGCCGTCACGTCAGGTTCAGGAAAGGGCTCCGGAGCATCTTGGCCTCGACCGTGCGGCGCGGCAGATTGGTAGTCAGCGCGAACTGCGGCATGATTTCGGACGGCAGGACGTCGGCCAGTTCGGCGGTGGAGAATTCCGTCACGGCGGCGGCAGTTTCCGGGCGCAAGAGTTTCGCGGCGGCGGGATGGGCGGTGGCTTCCATGGAGGCGGCGGACACTTCCGGAGGCGTTGATAATAGCAGGACTGGAGTGGGATCGATGAAGACAACCGGACAATGGAAACGCGCGCTTGCAACCGCCGCGGCAATCCTGCTGCCAGGCATGGCGATGGCGGCCGAAGGCGGGGCGGGTTTCTATCTGCTCGGATCGAAGGGGCCGGCGGCCGCCATCCTGCCGCCGCCGGGCGTGTTCTTCCAGAACGACCTTTACATCTACTCCGGCGAACTCGGTGGCAATGGTCAACTCCCGACCGGCGGCAAACTCGCCGTTGGTGTCGAGGGCAAGGCGGCCATTGAGATTCCGACGGTCATCTGGGTGCTGCCCGAGGAAGTGATGGGTGGCCATCTCGGGCTTTCGGCATCGCTTCCGCTCGGGTGGAAGGAAACATCCGCCGACCTGACGCTTTCCGGCCCGCTCGGTGGCGTGGCGACGGGATCGACGACCGACGCGGTCTTCACGGTGGGTGATCCCATCGTCAGTGCCTTCGTCGGCTGGGAAGTCGGGAACTTCCACTACCAGGTGGGGACGATGGTCAACGTTCCGATCGGCGACTACCAGGATGGCGAGATCTCCAACATCGCCTTCCATCACTGGGGTGCCGACGTGTTCGCCGCGGCGACATGGTTAGACCCGAGCATCGGCCTCGACCTTTCGGGCGTGATCGGCATGACTTTCAATGCTGAGAACCCGGCGACCGACTACAAGACGGGAAACGAATTCCATTTCGAATGGGCTGCGGTGCAGCACTTCAGCGAACAGTTCGACGCGGGCCTGGTAGGCTACTACTACAACCAGACGACGGGCGACAGCGGCGCAGGCGCGGCGCGACCGTTCAAGGGTGAGGTTGCCGCGATAGGTGCGACGATCGGTTGGAATTTCAAAGCTGGCGACGTTCCGATCTCGACCCGTATCAAATACTTCCACGAGTTCGAGGTTACGAACCGGGCAGAAGGCGACGCGGTATTTCTGACCGTATCGATGCCGCTGGCCATCACGCAACCGACGAACGTCGCGGCCCAGTAGCCCGCCACGCACTTTCGCGCCAGGCTCGTTCAGGTAAATCGTGAACGCAGGCGAAGGTCGCCTGCGTTCCAAAGAATACGGTAGTTGCCCTCAGCAGTTAGTCAAAAGCGTAGATCTTCTTCCAATCCTGCTTCATATCCACGAGCAGCCAGTTCCGGCTTTCCGCTTCTGTCAGCGCCTTATCCAGCCTGCCGAAATCCGACTTGCGGTCATAGGCGTATTCGCGTTCGGCATCGGTGTGATGCACGATCAATCCAAAACCTTTTTGCGGGCCGCCCGTCACCCAACGCAGCATCTCGTAGTCGCCATCGGAGTTTCCGGCCACGAAGATCGGGCGGCGGCCTATGAATTTGTTGATACCCACGGGCTTGCCCGCACCGTCGTCGATGAAGTCGATCTTCGGCAGCCTGTTCAACACGGGTACGTCCCCATCGAGCGCATATTCGGTGGCGATCGTGCTGCCGATCACCTGCTCGGGTGGAATGCCGTAGGCCTTCTCCGTGATCGGCCGCATGAACTCGATGCCGCCGCCGGAGACGATGTAGGTCTTGAAGCCGTTGGCACGCAGATAGTCGAGCAATTCGCGCATCGGCAGGAATGTCATCTCGTTGTAGGGCTTGCCTGTCTTGGGATGCTTGGAGGACGCGTACCAATCGATGACGATCTTGGTAAATTCGTCGGTGGTCATGCCGGCATGGGTCGCCATGCCGAGTTCGACGATGCCCTTTTCACCTCCCTTTGCCATGCCCTTCAGATCGCCCGCGAGAACGGACTTGAAAGGTTCCTTCTCGGCCCATTCAGGATGTTGCGGCGCGAGCGCCTTTACCCGGTCGAGTATGAAGCCGAGCTGGAAATAGAAAGGCTGCTCCGACCAGAGCGTGCCATCGTTGTCGAAGACCGCGATGCGGTCTTCCTGCTTGACGAAATCCGCGTTGGACTGGTCGGTGACCTTCTTTACGAAATCGACGATCGCCTGCTTCGACGTTCCCTCGTTCCAGGACGGCAGATCCTGCGCCATCGCCGCGAACGGAAAGAGAAGCAGCAAAGCGATCGCCCGAATGAGTATGGCCATGATCTTCTCCTCGTTCAGCCGGCGGCTCTCTTGATGCAGCGGAAGCCGACATGGCTGGTCGACGTGTCTTCCGGCTCCGCATGTCGCGCGGCGGGGCGGTATCGTCTGCAATAGTTCGGCGCGCAGAGATGGGAGCCGCCCTTCAGCACCCGTCTGGGAATCCTGATTTCGGGCTGTTGCAGGTCGTAGCTCCCGTCGATCGCCGCACCACGCGGGTTCTGCGGGATGCAGCATGACTTGGCGGCCGGCTCGGGATGGCGCGTCGACCAGTAGTCGGACGTCCATTCCCACACATTGCCGATCATGTCGTACAGGCCGTAGCCGTTGGCGGGAAATGAACGGACAGGCGTCGTCCTGTCCTTGCCGGCCGGTTTCGTGCTGTGGGTCGGAAAGGTGCCTGCCCAGGTATTGGCCATCGCGACACCGCCGGGTGTCAGCTCGTCGCCCCAGGCGAACTCCGTGTCTTCCAGACCTCCACGGGCCGCCAGCTCCCATTCGGCCTCGGTTGGAAGGTTAAGGCCTGCCCACTCGGCATACGCGACCGCATCGCAGAAGGCGACGTGAACCACGGGATGATCGAGCTTGCCCTTTAGATCACTCAACCCGCCATAGGGCCGCCTCCAATTGGCACCGAACTTGAAGGTCCACCACTGGCTGATGTCCGGCCCACTCACGGTCTTCGGGGGTGTAAAGACCAGCGATCCCGCTCTCAGCATTTTCGGCAGCGCGCCCGGATAATCTCTCGGGTCGGGAGCCTTTTCTGCGAGCGTTACATATCCCGTCGCCTTAACGAATTCGGAAAACTTCCGGTTTGTGACCGGGCTCGTCTGAATCCAGAATCCATCGACCATCACAGGGTGGGCCGGAGCCTCTTCCGGATAATGGCTGTCCGAGCCCATCGTGAATGTACGGCCCGGTATCCAGACCATGTCTTCCGCTGGTGCCGGCTGTGCCGCGTCCGTCTCGAATGCCAGTGTCAACGCCGCCTCCGAATTTCCATGCCGAATAGTCTCAAAGAAGGGGCGTCAACGGAAGTACGTTACGGTAACAAGGTGCTGAGCGCCACGCAACGAGGGTGTAAATTTCCTCGAACTTTCAGGCTGCGACGATCTAACCGTTTGGATTGAGCTCCGGCAGATCTGCTCTGTGACGCGGGTGGGGCGTGGCTCGGGCCAGAGTGCGACCTTTTCGAACGGCCGTAGCCAACGCCTCACGGTTTATACCGGTTTGACCGGTTGCGCGGCCAAATAGCTCCCTCTCGAGTTTTCCTGTCTCGCGCATGACGTCGGCGTCCCGTGTGGCTGAGACCCATTGGCCGATCGATCCGAACCCGGCGCTGCGTGCCCAGCTTTCGAGGTTGCGGTAGACAGTCGTCGGGTCGTCAACATGTATGGAGGCGATCAGCCGCTTGAATAGACGACTCTCGGAATTTCGCTGGGCGTTCTGCAGAGATCGCAACCTTTCCCGCGCCAGCGGGAGCAAGCGCCAGATCATCCAGCAGGCCACGAGAGTGATGACAATGACTGCCGCGGCGATGAACATCGTCTTCCTGGACAATCGATCAGAACTGGCATCATCGGCCTCACGGATCTCCGGCGCGATGCCCGTGTCTGGCGTAACGGCCGCGCCTACCTCGACAGCTGTGGAGGGCAGCCGGGCCGTCTCTTGCTCATGTGCGTCGACGTCGAACCAGGGATAGGAAACTTCGGGAATTTCGAAGGTGCCGGCTCTCTCCGCCACATAGGTGATCGTCTCCGTCCGTGAACTGCCCGTCGAGCCATCATCCGCCTCCACGCCGTCTTCAATCCTGGGCGGTTTGGCGTAAGCCTTCAGGCCGTCCGGGGGCGTTGCGGAGATCGCCGGAATCATCATCGCCTGTGTATTCTCTGCAAAGATCGCGATTGTCCGGACCACGGCATCTCCGACTTTCAGCGTTGCCGGATCACGGTCGAAGGACTGCGTGATCGTCAACCCGCGGGCGGCAAACGTAAGCGATGTCGAAAGAACGCCCGAGGGCTCCGTGACGGTAAAACTTGTCGGCGGCAGCCTGGTCTCGCCGGAAACCGATTTTCCGTCCTGCGAGAAACCGAGCTCTATGATGGCAGGGGGCAGGGTGAACGTTCCCGAAGTTTCCGGGACAACCGCATATGTCCGGCTGATACCCGAATACTGCACGCCGTCGATGGTTTGCACGATGTTCTGCGCGCGTTCACCGGGCAAAGTGACGATCGCATTCGGCAGGTCGAAGAGCGGAAACTGCGGCGGCGAGGTGAAGAAGTCCGGAACGAAGACGTCGACCGTCACATGCACCTGCTGGCCGGGCACGATCCTGCCGTCGTCGTCTATGGTGACGCGCGCGAAAGGTTCCGCACACAGAGCCCCCGACGCAACGGCAAGCCAGACCGATATGCTGGTGGGCACCATCTTCATGGCTTCTTCTCCTGCACTTCGATCGCGAACTTCCTCGCCATCAGGTCGGCCGGGCTGATCTGGATATTCTTCATCCACAGTTCCGACGTCTGCTCGGCGATGTTCATCTGGCCTGCCTTGCCCTGCTTGCCCTTGTCGTCGAATTGGATCTGATCCGGCGACTGGTTCGGATCCTGCTCTTGTTCCTGTTCGTCGTCCTTCTTCCGTTTCACAAGGTTTTCCGCGATCGCCAGGTTGGCCGTTGCTTCCGGCCAGTTCGGTCGCTTCTCGATCGCCCTCCTGTAGGCCGTCACTGCATCCTCCAGCTTTCCGGCGTGGAGGAGGGCGTTTCCCTGGTCGTACCAACTCTCCGGCGTGTCGACGGCGGCGAAGGCGTCGATGGCCTCCTGGTATTTCCCGGCTCTGTAGAGAGAAGTCCCCTTCCACATGGGATCGATGAAGTGCGCAGCAGCCCTGTCGTAGTCGCCTCTTTCATAGGCGATCCGGCCCTGCTGATCGGGCGTGAGCCACATGTCGGCGAAGTCGGCCGCCCGAGCCTCCGCCGGCAGAACCATCCGCAAAGCCAGAAGAACCATTCCGGTACGGACAACCCACCCCCGCCTGAATGACAACGCAAAGACGATGACGAGGGGCACGAGCGCCCACCAGCCCATATCCCGCCAGCGATCGCCTTCGCTCGCCTGCTTCTGCGCGAAATTGGTGCGGATCCTTTGCAGAACCCATCGTGCATCGGTGTCGTCGTCCGTCATCGTCGCAACGTCCGCGCCCGTCAGCGCGTGCAGGTTCTTCAATCCTTCGAGGTCCATCTTGGCAAAGACACGGCTGCCGGCTGCGTCGGTAAGGAAGCCGCCGTCTGCCGTTTTCACGGGGCCGCCCTCCGCCGTGCCAAAGCCGAGTACGACGATGCCATGCTTCGTGTTCCGCTTGAAAACGTCGAACGCCTTCTGCTCGATGCCGTCGGTCAGGAACAGGATCGTTCCCGACGCGTCTTCCGGCGCCAGCGTAAGTTCGGCAAGCTGCAGCGCCTTGGCGCTGTCCTTTCCTTCGACAGGCATGATGCGGGTCGCAAGCGCATCCGTGTAGGTTTCGATCAGCGACACGTCCTCGGTCAGCGGCAGGACGAGGTGGGGGGAACCTGCATAGGCGATCACGGCCGTCCGCCCGCCCGAGCGATCCGTAATGATGTCCTTGATCTTCAGCTTGGCCCGTTCGAGCCGTGAAGGACTGACATCTATCGCGTCCATCGTCGGCGACAGATCCACGGCAATCACGAGCGGTGCCGTGTCCTCCACGAATGGCGGCAATTCCCGCTGCCAGGTCGGGCCGGATGCCGCGATAATCGACAGAAACAGCGCCGCCGCCAGCACCCATGACGGGTGAACGCGGGAACCGGACGCACCATCGACAATCAGCCTGTCGAGCAGATGCGGCTCGATCATGCCTTTCCACTGCTTGCGCACATCCGTCGACCGCGACGACAACCAGATAACCAGCACCGGAACCAAGAGCGCCAGCAGCCAAAGAGGTCTGAGGAAATGGAACTGCTCGATCATGCTGCGGCCCTCCTGCGGAGAAGACCCAGCAGACCGCTGAAGACATAGTAGGCCGAGAGTACCGCGATCGCCGCACCAAGTGGCCAGTGGAACAATTCGACCCGCGGCCGCCAGGACAGGTTCTTCTGATCATGCGGCGTGATCCTGTCCAGGGTATCGTAGATCGCGGTGAGTTGCGTCTGGTCGCCGCCAAAGAAGTACCGGCCTCCCGTCTCCGTCGCGACCTTCTGGAGGGTGGCTGTATCGAGCTTGTCCTCGCCCGTCGCCGTTGGATCGCCGATGCCGACCGTGTGGATCACGACGTTCTTCTGCTTGGCGATTTGCGCCGCCTTGGCCGGAGGCATCTTGCTGGCCGTGTCGTTGCCGTCGGTCAGGGCGATCAGGACCCGTTCAGGCACGGTGGTCTTATCGAACATCTTGATGGCAAGCCCGATGGCGTCACCGAACGATGTCCTCGGTCCGGCAATCCCCGGCAGCGTGTCCGCAATTACCGCTTGGACGGTCTTGTGATCCATGGTGAAGGGCACCAGCGGATAGGGCGCGTCGCCGAACGCAATCAGGCCGATGCGATCGCCCGGACGTTTCGCGACGAAATCGGCCACGACTTGCCGCAACGCTACCACCCGGGCCTCCACAGTCCCGTCGGATGAGGGGAAATCCTTGGTATCCATCGACTGCGACAGGTCGATTGCCAGCATGAGGTCGCGCTGCGGCTCGATCTTTTCGATCGTCGGCTCGACGAATTGCGGACGGGCGAGCGCAAGGATCATCAGGCACCAGGCCAGGGTCTCGCAGAGAAATTGGGGCCATGTCCTGCGGGCAATAACCGATCCTTCCGTTGGCCGTATGCCCGCCGCATCCGCCACCTGCGCGAAGAATGGAAGCCGGACGGACGCTGATGTCTCGCGATGGGCTGGCAGCAGCCACCAGAGGAGCAGCGGCGCGAGAACTAGGAGCAGCAGCCACGGGTGGTCAAGCTGATACATGATGACGCCTGATCCATATTCGCGCGGCCGGTACGAGCGTCGCTGCCACGGCGTCGACGTGCGCCCCGCCTTGATACTCCACGTCATCGAGGAGGGCATTCAGAGCATGCCCCGCATCGCTGCCGCCGTGATCATCGAGAAAGCGGACCCACGCGGCACCCGAAAGGGAGGCGACTTCGGTCCGGCCGCAGCCTGCAAGAGCAGCACGCTTAAGGACTTCTGCGAGTTGGTGGATTGCCTGTTCGCGTGTCGCAGGGTTCTGCAGATCCTGCTCAATGCCATCGAGAAGCCCAAGCGCCTCGCGTCTATAGGCGTTGGCCCGGTAGCGTCGGAGCCAGAGGATGAACACCGCCGTCGCAGCGGCCAGCAACAGGATCGCGAGCAGCGCCCAGCCCCATGTCTGCGGCATCCAGGAAACCGGCTGCGGAACGGCGATGTCCTTGAGCGACCGAAGTGCGGTTTCTGTCAGGGGATCAGGCGCGGTTTGTTGCGCTGCCATTACCGCCTCCGTTGCCGCCAGGCGGCCTGCTCGAGGAGCCGCCTGAGCTGCGGCGCCGTCTCTTCTGCCGCGGACACCGGAAGCATCGGCAGCCCCAGTTCACGTTGCCAGGCACGCAGTTCCCGGCCCCGATCGCGCGCGAAACTGTCGATCGCGTGCCGGACATCGGCCCGCCGCAGCGGCAGTTCGGCCTGCAGTCCGCCACCGCTGACGACCATGCTTCCGGATATGGGCAGGTCGAGAAGAAAGGGATCATAGACGAGGATGCAGATGACGTCATTGCGGCCCGAAAGCCTGAGCAGGATGTTGCGGGTAGTATCGCTGTGACCATCGAAGTCGCTGATCACGACGACGAGATGATCGTGGTGGGCGATGCCTGCGATCCGCTCGAGCGCTGTGTCGAGTGAGGAGGGCGACGGCTTGCCCGAAAATGCTGCATCAAGACTTCTGTTTTGCTGGGCGATTTTGTCCGCAAAGGTGATCACCGCTTCGCGACTGCGATGTGGACGCAATTCGTCGATATCGGAATCGTTGAAGACACAGCCGCCGACCCGGTCGCCGGAGCCGAGAATGCGCCAGGCGCACAGCATCGCCGCCTCCGCTGCGGTCACCGACTTCATGGCGCGCCGGCTGCCGAAGAACATGTTGATGCGCTGATCGACGACGATGAGGGCAGGGCGCTCCTTCTCTTCGCTATAGACGCGAACCACGGGCTTGTTCGTCCGCGCCGTCACCCGCCAATCGATCGAGCGGATGTCGTCGCCGGGCAGATAGTCCCGCAGCTCTTCGAAGGTCAGGCCCCGGCCGCGCATGGAGGATTGCATCCTTCCTGCAAGCTGCTGATGGATTCGGTATTTCTGTACAAAACTGAGGTCACGGGCACGCGCCTCCAGCGCCACGAGCTGGTCTGTCGAGACATAGACGCCTTCGAGATTTTCGGCTGAGGCCATTTCACCCCCTCACGAAACCGCCACGAGTTCGACGATCCGGTCGATGACCTTGTCCGGCGTGGCGTTCGACGCATGCGCCTCGTAGGACAGGATCAGCCTGTGGCGGAAGACGTCGTGGACGATCGCCTTGACGTCGTCCGGTGTCACGTAGTCGCGCCCCTTGAGCCAGGCATAGGAGCGCGAGACCTTGTCGAGCCCGATCACACCGCGCGGGCTGACGCCGACCTGCAGGAGCTTGGCAAGATCCTTGTCATAGCGCTCGGGATAGCGCGTGGCGAAGACCAGGGCGACGATGTATTTCTCGACAGGGTCCGATACGGTTACAGTGCCGATCTCGCTGCGAGCATCGAAGACGGCCTGCGGATCCAGCCTTTCGGCTGTCGCGGATTTGGTCTTGTGCTCGGCGGCATTCTCCTCGCCGCGCACCAGCCGCATGATCTCCCCCTCGGAGGCTTCGTCGGGATAACCGACTTCGACATGCATCAGGAAACGGTCGAGCTGGGCCTCCGGCAGCGGATAGGTGCCTTCCTGCTCGATCGGGTTCTGCGTCGCCATCACCATGAAAAGCTCCGGCAGCGGATAGCTCTTGCCGCCAACCGTGACCTGTCGTTCCTCCATGGCTTCGAGAAGCGCCGACTGCACCTTGGCGGGCGCGCGGTTGATTTCGTCGGCGAGGATCAGGTTTGCGAAAATCGGTCCCTGCTGGAACTTGAACTCGCCCTTGCCACCCTCGCTGAAATAGATTTCCGAGCCGGTGATATCGGCCGGAAGAAGGTCCGGCGTGAACTGGACACGCGAAAGTTCCGCATTCAGATTCTTCGCCAGGCTCTTGATTGCTCTGGTCTTTGCGAGACCAGGCAGACCTTCGACGAGCAGGTGACCGTTGGCGAGCAGACCAAGCAGCAGCCGTTCGACCATTTCCTCCTGGCCGATGATGGACTGGCCGATGCGCTGGCCGAGAGCGAGGATTTCGTCGTGTGCGGTCATGCTGAACTCCATTTCCATGATAAACGGACGCACGCTTTTGCGGTGCGGCCGTTCGGTTCGATCTCTGTTCAGGACAGAGGGGGAAATGTCACTTCTCGATACCGCGGTTCTTGAAGGATTGGTCGATCGCCTTGTCCACCTGCTCGCGCACGCCTTCGATATTGAAGCTGGCAACGCGCTGGCTGGGCGGATACTTCACGAAGGTTTCGAGGAAGGCGGCGGCCTTCAATTGCCCCTTGACGAGAAGATAGTCGTTCCTCACCACCCAATCGTTGTATTGGTCGGAAACTGTATCTGCACGCTCATAGGGGTCCATACGCAGATTGAACAGCTTGGGCAGGCGTAGCGTGACCAGCGGTTCCTGCCAGACGCCGAACCCGCCCGATACCCGCTGCTCGTGGAAAACCACCTTCCAGTCGTCGTAGCGAATGGACACGAGAGCGCCGTCATCGTCGAAATAATAGAACTCACTGCGCGCGCTCTTGTCTGATTTGCCGGTGATATAGTCGAGCTGGTTGTAGCCATCGAGATGGTTTCTGTAGCTGGTTGTGGCCCCTTCGGGCTTCCAGCCGCTGAGAAGGCGGCCTTTGACGTCTGGATCTCCCGCGGCGGCAAGCAGGGTCGGGAACCAGTCGAGGCCGGAAATGATACCGTTGGAGACCTGACCCGGCTGGATCTTGCCTGGCCAGCGAACCATGGCCGGGACGCGGAACGCTCCCTCCCAGTTGGTGTCCTTTTCGCTGCGGAAGCCGGTCGTCGCCGCATCCGGCCAGGAGAACTGGTTCGGACCATTGTCGGTCGCGTAGACGACGATGGTGTTGTCGGCGATGCCGAGCTCGTCGAGCTTGTTCAGGAGTTTACCGACGTCACCGTCATGCTCGACCATGCCGTCGCCATATTCGTTGCCCGGCATGCCGCTCTGTCCACGCATGGATTCCCGCACATGGGTGAACAGATGCATGCGCGTCGTGTTCATCCAGGTGAAGAACGGCTTCTTGGCCTTGGCCTGCCGGTCGATGAAGTCGATGGCGGCGGCGGTCGTTTCGTCGTCGATCGTCTCCATGCGCTTCTTCGTCAGCGGACCTGTATCTTCGACCTTGCCGTCGGCCGAAGCCTTGATCACGCCACGCGGCGAATAGGCCTTGAGGAACTCCTGATCGTCCTGCGGCCAATAGGGGGCTTCCGGCTCCTCCTCGGCGTTGAGGTGGTAGAGATTGCCGAAGAATTCGTCGAAGCCGTGTTTGGTCGGGAGATACTCGTCCTTGTCGCCGAGGTGGTTCTTGCCGAACTGTCCCGTTGCGTAGCCGAGCGGCTTGAGTGCTTGGGCAATGGTGATGTCACCGTCCTGCAAGCCGACCGGTGCGCCCGGAGCTCCGACCTTGCATAGCCCGGTGCGTAGGCAGGTCTGGCCCGTTATGAAGGTCGAACGCCCCGCCGTGCAGCTGTTCTCGGCATAGTAGTCCGTGAACATCATGCCTTCCTTGGCGATGCGGTCGATGTTCGGCGTCTTGTAGCCCACAAGACCGAACGAATAGGCCGAGATGTTGGTCTGGCCGATATCATCACCGAAGATGACGAGAATGTTCGGCTTGGCGGCGTCCTGCGCACGCGCCGCCGTCGCGGCGAACGGCACCGATACCAGCGTCATCGCAACCGCAGCGGTGGCGCTTAGCAGCCTGCGGGAAAGGGTAGCACTCATGACAATGGCCCCCTCATATGCCGTGTAAAGGTGTTCAACATTCCGCTCTCCTGTTGATGGGACAGGCCGGAGGACTGCCCTGACGTGATGGTCGCTTTGACGGGGCAACCTTCGACGCAAAAGGGCGCGCACGGAAGTACGTTACGGTAACAAGTGGGTCTCCCGACGTAACAGGCCCGTAAATGCCGACAGTCCGAAGCAGAAGGCTCGTCATTGCGGCAGGCTTTTCAATACTGGTATTGCCGGTATCAGGAGATTTTTTTCAGAAACTTTCAATGGTGTATCGCGGCAGCACCATTACCGATCGTTCGCACATTGATTCGAGCAAACGCGGTCGCCGTGCCTAAAAAACAAAGAAGCCGATGATCGCGGCAATCGGAACGGGAACGCCGACCAGCCATATCAGCAGTTCGCGCAACATGAACTGTCGATATTCCGATTGAGCGGTCTCCTGGCGAGGAGGGGCGGGTGGAATGGTCAAGAAAGCCTCCCGCTCTAGAAATAGAGCATCCAGATCAGGATGACGACGACGAGCGGAACGCCCATGAACCAGAGAAGACCAGCGCGTAGCATGACGAATTTCCTCCGTTGAACCGCTGCAGTAACGCGCGGTACCCGGTTTCGTTCCGTTAGAGGCTTAAGCCGCTGGAACTATGGTTCTGCTTGCGCGTTCAGCCGGCATGGATCAGATTTTCGCCGATATCTTCCCAACCACGCAAATTCCCTATCCTGTCATCTTCGCCCGTTTCTGCGGGGCGATTTTCTTCGGCGGGCTGATCGGCTTCGAACGGGAGGCGCAGGACAAGGCAGCCGGCCTTCGCACGCATATTCTCATCAGCCTTGCCGCGGCGCTTTTTGCTATCATCTCGATCGAAAGCGTGCATATGCCCGGTCTTTCCGACGATCAGGTGCGCATCGATCCGCTGCGCGTCGTCGAGGCAGTGACTGCGGGGGTCGCCTTTCTCGCGGCGGGAACGATCGTCTTGTCCAGGGGCGAGGTGCGCGGGCTGACAACGGGTGCCGGCATGTGGCTGGCCGGCGCGATCGGCCTTGCGCTCGGTTTCGGTCACTGGCTGATCGCAGCCTTCGCGCTGGCCGCCGGGCTGACGGTGCTTTACGCCGTGGGAAAACTGGAAAATGCCTACAAGTCGAAGGTGGTTGCCGCCGAGCCGAAGGCGATGCACGGCAAGGAAAAAAACCGGCAGGCCAAATCCGGATAAAAAAACGGACCGAAGGCATCTCTGCCGTTCGGCCCGTCCGGTAAAGTTCGGATAGGGGGAATTTCCAGACATTCGCAACACCGAGCAGCGCTGCGAACGGGAGGTCTCTTACCGCCTCATCATGCCCGAACGGCGATATTTCATTTGACATAAAGCGCAGAAGATTTGACATTTTTCCAATGCCTCAAAACGAGCTTTCCGAACACGGCGTTTCCGTCGTCATCGTTATCCTGCCTGAATCGTCGATCATGTCGCTCGCCTCGGTACTGGATCCAATGCGCGCTGCAAACCGCGTTGCCGGGCGGGCGCTGTTTCGCTGGAGAATTCTTTCTCCAGACGGCGAGCCGGTTCTTCTGACCTGTGGCGTCTCGATTGCCGTCGATGGTGTTTTTTCGGCGCGGGCGCAGGGCGATATCCTGCTCGTCATCGGCGGGTTCAATCTGGAACGGCATGCAGGCAAGGCCTTCGTTACCGGCCTGCAGAGCTGCGCGCGACATTTCTCCGTCGTCGCCGGTATCGAATCCGGATGCTGGCTGCTGGCGCGATCCGGTCTCGTCAACGGACGGTCGGCAACGGCGCATTGGGAGGAATTGGAGGATTTTGCGCTGACTTTTCCGGATGTTTCTGTCCGGGCAGACCGTTTCGTCACGGATGGAAAATTCTGGACTTCCGGCGGAGCGTCGCCAACCTTCGACATGATGCTGCATATGATCCGGCAGCGGTTCGGCTCAGCCGTTGCGCTCGATGTGGCGAGCATCTTCGTTTATGACGAAACCCATGCGGCGTCGGATGCCCAGCCGCTGGTCTCGCTTGGCCGCATGGAGGCACTGGATCCGGAACTTGCGCGAGCGATCCGGCTGATGGAGCGCACGCTGGACCGGCCGCTGTCGATCGCGGCACTTGCGCTTCGCGCCGGGCAATCCCGCCGCAAGCTCGAAATGCGCTTCGCCAGGGCGCTCGGCATCAGCCCCGGCAGCTATTATCTGCGGTTGCGCCTTCAGGCGGCACAGCGTCTTGTCGGCGATACCGAATTGAGCGTTCGCGATATCGCGCTTCGCTGCGGCTTCGACAGCCTGTCGTCCTTTTCCCGCGCCTTCAAACATCAATATGGCGAAAGCCCTTTGAAACTGCGCCGGGGCCGTCAATGAGATATGGGCTTTAGCATCCCGTCCTCCAAAACACACGGTTTGATACAAGAGCTGTCAGCCTCACCCAGGCCGCTGACCTTGATCTTCACCTCGTTTGTACAACCGGACAGCCAAGCGAACGTTCAGCCTCCATTCATGCAGACAAAGCGAGGATTGCGCCGAACGACGGTGCCGACATCGCTGCGGCAGCCCTATTCCTCGTTTCGATGGAGAGCGTGATGGCAATGAAATCTTTGGTTCTGGCTGCTGGCGTAGGGCTTCTTGGTCTCACTCTGGCAGGCTGTGTCAGCGAAGTCGGCTACGATAGCGGCTACAATTACGGCCCAGGCTATAGCTACGGTCCACGCTACAGCTACGGCCCACGCTACGTCTACGACGGCCGCAACGATTACAATCGCCGTTGGGATCGCGACGATGACGATCGACGCCGTGTCGAGCGGCGGGACAGGGACTATCGAAGGGACGAACGCCCGCGTTGTGTCGATGAGCGGCGTTGCGCTGTGCGCGAGTATAGCGAGGAGCGGCCCGGCTACTACCGCAGCAATCGACAGGATCAAAGCTATTGAACGGGCATTGATTGTGCGCAGTTTCTAACAAGGCGGATGTGGATTGACCAGGTGCGCGGGATAAACGAGGTTGGACGCGAGTACAGGCAGCCGCATCCGCAGAATGAAGATGAAACGCGAACATCGTCCCCTATTGGTGATTCTGGCCGGCCTCTTCACTGTGCTGGTTGTCTTCGTTCTGGTCGCGGCATTCAACTATCGGTCCGGCGTCAACGATCTGTCCCGCAGTCTGTCCGAGGCGGGGACCCGGCTTGCAGAGAAGCTCGCACAGCATGAGGCGCATCTCACCGCACTTGCGGCCGTGGTTCGCATGGGCGAGCAGGAGCCTTCCAAAAGCGTGCATGGGCTTGCAGAGGCGATTGGCGCCTTTTATCCGCGCATCACCGAAATCGCGACCATCCGCGTGGATGGGCAGCAGGCGGCAAAGGTCCGCTATGATCGGCCCGCGGGACCTGAGGCAGAAGGGCTCGGCTCTGCCGGGCTGCCTGCTCTCGCAGCACTAGGCAGCACTGCTGTCCGCAGCCAGCCGGGTGAAAAGCAGTATGAGATCTACAAGCTGGTCGCGCCCGGGTTTTATCTGCTGATGACGATCGACGCGGGCGGTCTGATCGCTGACGGGCTTCTTCCTGAGGATTACGGCTATCGGCTGTGGCTGGGGGAGAACCGGCTGGTCGAGCGTCCTTCCGCTGCCAAGGCGTTGCTCGATGCGACCCGCAGCCTTGACGTCAACAGTGCCACCCAGCCTTTGCGGCTGGAGGTGAGCCGGGGCTTTCGCGCCATGGAACTGTTGCCGCCGCTGGTGATCCTTCCGCTTGTTCTGCTGCTGGCGGTCGCCATCTGCCTGCTTGCCGAATATCGCCGGGTGATTAGGGCAGGGCGGCAACAGGAACGTCGCGCCGCCCTTTTGGAGCAGGAGACGAAGCTCGCCCATGCCGGACGGGTCAATGCACTGGGGGAAATGGCGTCGGGCATTGCGCATGAACTCGCGCAGCCTGTCGCAGCCCTTCTCAGCCAGAGCCAAGCGGCGCGCCGGGCGATAACGCTTGAGAGGCGCGATATTCTCGAACAGGCGCTGGATGCCAATGTGCGCGAGGCCAAGCGCGCCGGGGATATTCTGGGCCGGATGCGTGCCTATATCGCCGGCGGAACGTCGCAGATCGAAACCGTGCCGATTGAGCGCGCGCTGGCCGAGGCGATGCGTCTTGCCGAGCCCGATCTCGCACGACGCGGCATTACGGTTGATACCGTCGTTGCGTCCGGCGATTGCATGTTGCGCATCGACATGATCGGTTTTCAGCAGGTGATCCACAACATCCTGCGCAATGCTGCAGAGTCCCTCGCCGGACAGGATGATCCCCGGATTTCGATCCGGGCTGAAGGTTCGAACGGGCAGGCCGTGTTCACGATTGCCGACAATGGCCCTGGGATTCCCTCCTCGGCACTGCCCCATATTTTCGAGCCCTTCTTCACCACCAAATCCGATGGCATGGGGCTGGGCTTGCCGCTTTGCGCGCGTCTGATCGAGAAGATGGACGGCAGCATCGAGGCGACCAATGCCGGCGGCGCCCGCTTCACGGTCCGCTTGCCATTGGAGGTGTCGCAATGATCTATCTGGTCGATGACGATGCCGCCGTGCGGGAGGCGCTGGCGATGCTGCTTGCGACCTATGGCAAGGAGGTCGTGACCTTTTCCGATGCGGCGCATCTCATGGCGCATATGGATTGGGCCAGACCCGGCGTCCTCATCCTCGATCTCAGGCTTCCCACCATCAGCGGCCTTCAGCTGATGACGCAACTTTCGGCAAGGGGCATCTCCTGGCCGATGATCATGATCAGCGGCCATGGTGATGTCGAAGCCTGCCGCCGTGCTTTTCGCTCGGGCGTGACCGACTTCCTTTCAAAGCCGGTTGACGAGCATGTGCTAATGGAAGCGATCGCGACCTGCGAGGGGCAGCTCGCCGAACATCTCGCGCGGGCCGAAACCGCCGCCCTTCTCGCGCAGTTGACCGGCCGCGAGGCCGAGGTCATGGAACTGGTGTCGAAGGGCCTTGGCAGCAAGGAGATTGCGGCGGCGCTGACCATTTCGGTGCGCACGATCGACAGCCACCGGGCGAGCATTGCCGCGAAGCTCGGAACACCATCGGTGGCAGAGCAGACCCGGCTCTGGCTGGCCGCACATCGGTAATCCTACCGATACCTGTCGGTTGTCCTGCGAATACCGTTTAGGGCGGCGCCTTTCTAGTTTGGCTTTCAGGAAATGGTTCCGTTCTGGAGGTTCAAATGAAGCATGCTGTTCTCGCCACTGTTCTTGCCCTGATCGCTGCGCCGGCCCTTGCCGAAGACAAGGTCGCGCTGCCGAGCCTCGGCACGGAGCTTGCGGTGGATCTGGCGCAGGCCACCGTCGCTGCCTGCGCGGCCGAGGGCTACAATGTTGCAGCTGCGGTCACCGACCGCTCGGGCATCCTGCTGGCGCTGGTTCGTGCAGAAAATGCCGGTGCCCATACCGCCAACGCGGCGACCGCAAAGGCCTATACCTCCGCATCCTCGCGCAACCCGACCAGCGCGATGGCCAAGACAGTGACAGAAAACCCGGCTGCAGCCGGCCTGGTCGATATTCCCGGCTTTCTGGTCCTCGCAGGCGGTGTGCCGGTGAAGGTAGGCAAGGCAACCATCGGCTCTATCGGTGTCGGCGGCGCTCCGGGGGGCCATCTGGACGAGGCCTGCGCGATGAAGGCGCTTGAAGCCCAGGCCGAACGTCTGAAATAATTTCTTGCCTGCGCACCCCATCCGGTGCGCAGGCATACCGTTCACGAGGTGACGATGCGACTTTCTCTTCTGGTAGGAGTGCTGATGATGGCAATGGGCGGCAATGCGCAGGCGTCGGTTCTGAGCGCGGTTGAGACCGGCGACCAGCGGATGCTGGAACAGGCGCTTGCCGCCGGCGACCCGGTGGATGGGCGGAACGCACAGGGCCAGACACCGCTTCTGTTGGCGGTCTGGAAGAACGATGTCGCCTCCGCGCGCCATCTCATTGCGGCGGGGGCGGATGTAAACGCCAAGGACAGTATTCACGACAGCCCCTTTCTCGTGGCCGGAGCCCATGGCCGGACGGAAATCCTGCGCATGATCCTCGCCCATGGGGCTGATCTGACCAGCACCAACCGCTTTGGTGGCACCGCCCTGATTCCCGCCGCCGAGAAGGGCCACCCGGAAGCCGTGGACCTGCTGATCGCTGCGGGTGTCGATGTCGATCATGTCAACAAACTGGGCTGGACTGCGCTGCTTGAAGTCGCGATCCTGACCGATGGCGGCCCGATCCCGCAACGCATCGTCCGCTCCCTGCTGGCGGCCGGGGCAGACGTGACGATCAAGGACTTCGATGGACGAAGCGCACTGGCCCATGCCCGTGCCCGCGGGCTCTCCGAGATTGCGGCCCTGCTGGCAGCAGCCGGCGCAAAGGACTGAGCCCCGGTCGAACGACCGGCTTGCCCGCGGGCTGTAATGTGACACGAAGTCCGCGTTCGGTTGGCGGGCGACGGCCGGTACGACCTGCGCGGGGTGTGGCGCCGTTGTGGGAGGCGACAGGATCCAAGCTCATGCTATCGCTTAGGCAGCATATTCCTGCCGGCGTTCCTGATCGTTAAAGCTGAATCCGCCATTTGCGCAACAAGCCCAGATGCCATCGCTCCGTTGAGAGCTTCGGTGTATTCCGTCCCTTCGAGCCCATACTTTCTGGCATGACTTTCCACCGCGCCGCGCGTTGCTGTCGGCGAAACGCCCCAGCGGGTATTATGGAAGGCATTGACGATGATCTGGTATTTTTCGTCGAGGGTCATGGTGGCACTCCGTTCGGTTTTCGTGGTGCTACCAGTAAGCTGCCCTAGTAGATAGCGCTGTTTGCATGGCGGGCGACGAAAGCGGCACGCATTGCGCGCGGGGTTCAACCGTTGTGGGCACTGGGGTGCTAAGGGGCTGGTGTCTGTTCCTCGTCATCCGGATAGCGAACCTTAGGTGGGGGCGTCTTCTCCTTAGCGGTCGAGTGCCTAGCAGCAGAAGATGTAGGAGTTGCGCGCGCGAATCCGCTCAAAACATGGATCACCCGTGTGCCACGTGCCGTAAAAGCCCGATATGTGCCATAAATCTGAGTAATACCGGGTAATGTTTTGCCGGAGTTTCTATCGTCAATAAGTTGAAATCATTGGTCTTCTGTGGTGAGAGCGCAGGGATTCGAACCCTGGACCTACTGATTAAAAGTCAGTTGCTCTACCGGCTGAGCTACGCTCTCCCAAGACCGGTCTGGCTTGCCCGGCGGAAGTGGGCGGACATATGCACAGCGGCCTTGTTTTGGTCAACCCAAAAAACGGACGAAAGTGCAAATTCGATGTTTTGCAAACAGATCGCCAAAAGGTGATTGGTTTGGCGGTGGTATCGGCGTTAAGACGGCGCACGCTCGTTGCAGGCTGGAGTTCTTAAACTGGTGTCGATCGCTGATATTTCCATCTGGACCGCCGTTCTGGCCGGCGCGCTTTCCTTTCTGTCACCCTGTGTCTTGCCTCTGGTGCCCCCCTATCTCTGCTACATGGCCGGGGTTTCGGTCGACCAGTTTCGCGGCGGCGAGGGTGAGGTTGCCGTCGCCGGCACGCGCCGTGCGGTGTTTTCGGCGGCATTCTTCTTCACGCTCGGCTTTGCCACCGTGTTCGTAGCGCTCGGGGCGGGGGCGTCCACCATCGGCCTCGTGCTGCGCCAGCATATCGATATCCTGTCGCGCCTCGGCGGCATCGTCATCATCATCATGGGCCTGCATTTCCTCGGCGTCTTCCGCATCGGCCTGCTGGGCCGCGAAGCGCGCTTTCAGGGGGGCGGAAAGCCGGCGACGCTGTCCGGCGCCTATATCATGGGGCTTGCCTTCGCCTTCGGCTGGACACCCTGCATCGGCCCGGTACTCGGAACGATCCTCGGTGTAGCGGCCGCACGCGATACGGTCGGAGACGGGGCGATGCTGCTTGCGGTCTATTCGCTTGGACTGGCAATTCCCTTCTGGATCGCCGCGGGTTTCTCCAGCGCCTTCATGCGGTTCCTGTCGCGTTTCCGCCGCCATCTCGGCCTGGTCGAGAAACTGATGGGCGTGTTCCTGATCCTTGCTGGCCTTGCCTTCGTCTTCGGCTTCATCAGTTCGATGGCGATCTGGTTCCAGGAGACCTTTCCCGTCCTGATGCAAATCGGTTAAGCAGGGCGTCCACAAAGAGGCTCCACCCGCATGGCCGAAATATCCGGATTGGTACTGCCGTTCTTCGGCCTGATCTTCCTTGGCTACCTGACAGCAAGATTCTCACGCAATCCGGCAGGCGACGGCGCCGGCGATGCCATGGGCTGGCTCAATACCTTCATCATCTACCTGGCGCTGCCTGCCTTGTTCTTCAAGCTGGTTTCCAGAACGCCGATCGAGCAGCTCACCCGGTTCGACTTCGTCTTCGCCTCCATCTGCGCGACCTATACGATCTTCGTGCTGGTTTTCAGCGCAGGCTATTTCATCCGCCGCAATTCGCTGGCCGAATCGACGGTTCAGGGGCTGGCCGGAGCCTATGGCAATATCGGCTACATGGGACCCGGTCTCGCGCTGCTGGCGCTCGGTGAACCGGCAGCGGTTCCGGTCGCGCTGATCTTCTGCTTCGAGAACGTGCTGCATTTCATGGTGGCGCCGGCGATGATGGCTGTGGCAGGCGGCGAGAAAAGCTCAGCCGGAAAACTTGTTCTCGGCATCGCTCGGAAAATCTTGCTGCATCCGTTCATCCTGTCGACGATTGCCGGCGTTATCGCTGCCTCGGTATCGTTCCAGCCGCCTTTGCCGGTCCAGAGGCTGATCGACTATCTGGCGCAGGCCGCCGCCCCGTGTGCGCTGTTTGCCATGGGTGTGACGCTGGCGCTGCGGCCGTTGAAACGCATTCCGGCGGAAATCGGCTATATCGTTCCGGCGAAGCTGATCCTGCATCCGGTGCTGATGTATCTGGTCTTGAGTTTTGTCGGCAATTTCGAACCGGCTTGGGTGCAAACCGCCGTGCTGCTCGCCTCGCTGCCGACGGCCACCAACGTCTTCGTCATCGGCCAGCAATATGGCGTCTGGCAGGAGCGGGCTTCTGCGACGATCCTGATCACCACGGTGCTGTCGGTCGCGACGGTGACGGCGCTGCTCTACCTCATCGGCTCAGGCGCGCTGCCGGCCGATCTTTTCCCGTAAGGTGGTCCGAAGCGATTGCAAGGCACTGCCGGGATTGAGCCCCTCGCGCATCATGAAATTGCGCAAGGGGGTAACGCTCGCGAGCGCCTGCAGCCCGGCGGCACGCAGCATCTGCACCGGCAGGAAATCCGACAGCAGCGACCGGTTGAGCAGGTCGACGCCGATGGTGCGGGTCACGATATCGGCCCGTCTCCTGCGATCATAACGCGCGCCAAAATCATCCGGTATGGCCGGCAGGTCGGAAAGCAGCGATAGCGCAGCCATGATGTCGCGAAGACTGAGATTTAAACCCTGCGCACCGATCGGCGGGAATGCGTGCGCGGCTTCGCCGATCAGGATGGCCCGGTCCTTGCCGAAAACCGAGGCGGCCATGCCGGACAACGGAAAGGATTGCGCTTCGCCCTCGACGGTCACTTTTCCCAGCATCGACTGCATGCGGTGTTCGATGGCCAGCGACAGTGCGTCGGGCGAGAGCGCCAGCACCGATGCGGCATCCTCCGGCTTCTGTACCCAGACGAGGCTCGAGCGCCGGCCGGGCAGGGGCACCTGCGTGAAAGGCCCGTCCGGCGTGTGGAACTCCGTCGATATATTCTGGTGCGGCACCTGATGGGAAAAGTTGAGCACCACGGCGCTTTGCGGATAGGACCAGGTGCGGACATCGATGCCGGCAGCACCCCGCACGGCGGATTTGCGTCCATCGGCGCCGACGACGAGATCGGCAGTGACGCTACGGCCGTCCTCGAGGGTCAGGATGGCCTGTTTCGCGTCGAACGCGATCTGCGCCAGGCTGGCGACCATGCGGTTCAGCGACGGGCGCTTTTCCGCTTCCTTTTCAAGGAGTGCCAGAAAGGGCGCATTGGGAATGTTATGCCCGAACGCCTCCAGGCCGACTTCGGCGGCATGAAACGTGACTGTCGGCGCGCGCAGCAGCCGGTTGCTTCCATCGATAATGCGCATGGCGGAGAGCGGTGCAGTCAAAGGCGCGATCGCGTCCCAGAGACCGAGTTCGCGCACGAGATCGAGCGACCGGTCCATCAGCGCTGTCGTGCGCCCGTCGGGACGGCCGGGTGCCGGCGCGATCAGCGCGACGCTGCGCCCTGAATCGGTGAAGGCGAGGGCGGCGAGCGATCCGGCAAGCCCGGCGCCGACAACTGCGATTTCGAAGTGATCCACGATATCAGCTTCCTGCTTATGCTTGATGATGTTCAATAATATTACCCGCCGCCGGCGGTTAAGGAAATGGGGTGAAGTGGCGCAGGCCACTCCGGTTGCGTCCACAGCTGATTCCCGCGCTTTTCGAAAGGCCGATGAATTTTGCTGGAAGCCGAACTCAAACGGTGCATATTACCGCCAACACCGCGCGACAAGGCGGGTATGGGAGCGTAGGTCCTGAAAAGCGGCCGGTTCAGCATGCTTCGGGGGAAGCGCAGAGTAAGGACAGGGTGCGTCTGCCAATGAAGTTTTTCAATTACAAGCGCGTCCCCTACGCCGAAATCCGAGCATTTTCCGTCCATATCCTGACCGCATCGGGCTCGTTTCTCGCCTTTCTCGGCGTGGTGGCCGCCGCCGAACACCGGTTTGTCGACATGTTTTGGTGGCTTGGCTTGGCGCTGGCCGTCGATGGCATCGACGGGCCCATCGCCCGAAAGGTGCGCGTCAAGGAGGTGTTGCCGAACTGGTCCGGCGATACGCTCGACAATGTCATCGACTACGTCACCTACGTCCTTCTGCCCGCATTTGCGCTCTATCAGAGCGGTATGATCGGCGAGCCCTGGTCGTTTCTTGCCGCCGGCGCCATCGTCGTGTCGAGCGCGATCTACTATGCCGACATGGGCATGAAGACGGACGAATATTTCTTCTCGGGCTTCCCCGTCGTTTGGAACATGGTGGTGTTCACGCTGTTCGTCATCGACGCCAGCGAGATCGCCGCTTCGATCGTCGTCTTCGTCTCGGTCCTGCTCACGTTCATGCCCATCAACTTTCTTCACCCGGTGCGTGTGCAGCGATTGCGATCGCTCAATCTTGCAGTCTTTGCGGTCTGGGCGGTTCTCAGCGGCTATGCACTGTTGCTGCATTTCAACACGCCCGGCTGGGTGGTCGCCGGCGTTGTCGGCACCGGCCTTTATCTCTACGTTATCGGGTTCATCTTGCAGATATTTCCCCGTCTCGGACGGGGCTGAGGAGGTTTCATGGCACAGGCCATCATGGTGCGCGCGCTCGGCGGGCCGGAGGTTCTCAAAATCGAAGGCATTACGCTGACGCCTCCGGGGCCAGGCGAAGTCCAGATCCGGCAGGTTGCAGTCGGTGTAAATTTCATCGACGTCTATTTCCGCACCGGCCTCTATAAATCCGCCGATGGAGTTCCGTTCATCCCCGGCAAGGAAGGGGCTGGCATCGTCACGGCAGTTGGTGACGGCGTCAGCACGTTCGCCGTCGGCGACCGCGTCGCCTATGCCTCCTCCGACGGTGCGTATGCGAGCGAGCGCAACATCGAGATATCACAGCTCGTCAAGGTCCCCGACGGCATCACGTTGGAAACGGCGGCGGCGATGATGCTGAAGGGCATGACGGCGCAGTATCTGCTCAACCAGACTTTCAAGGTCGGTCCGGACACCACGCTTTTGTTTCACGCTGCCGCTGGCGGCGTCGGACTGATCGCCGGACAATGGGCCAAGGCGCTCGGCGCGACGGTGATCGGCACAGCGGGCTCGCAGGCGAAGATCGACCTGGCTCTCGCCCATGGCTATGACCACGTCATCAATTACAGCACGGATAATTTCGTCGCCCAGGTCAAGGAAATCACCGGCGGCAAGGGTGTCGACGTCGTCTACGATTCCGTCGGCCGCGATACCTTCCCGGCGTCGCTCGATTGCATCAAGCCGCGCGGCCTGTGGGTAAGCTTCGGCAATTCCTCCGGTCCGGTCGAGGGCGTCAATATCGGCATCCTGGCGCAAAAGGGATCGCTGTTTGCAACGCGCCCGACCTTGTTCAGCCACGTTTCGACGCGGCCAGCGCTGGAGGCATGTGCAAACTCCCTGTTTGATATTGTGCAAAGCAACAAAGTGCGTATCAATATCAACCAGACCTATGCGCTTGCCGATGCAAGTCAGGCGCATGCGGATCTCGAAGCAAGAAAAACGAGTGGAACAACGTTGCTGATTCCCTGAGAAAAGCCGAAAAGGCAAACGGGGCAGTAAGATACAGGAAATGAGGGGCGGCGTGTCGGCTGAGGGACAACCCGCCAACGGTCCATTGCTGGCTGTTGGCCAACTGACGAAACTGTTCGGCACATTCGCTGCCTGCAACGGCATCGATCTCGATATCAGACCGGGTGAAATCCACGCGCTTCTCGGCGAGAACGGCGCGGGAAAGTCGACGCTCGTTAAGATGCTCTTCGGTGTTTTGGCCCCGACGAGCGGCGAGATAATCTGGCAGGGTAAGCCCGTGCGGATCGTAAGCCCGAGTGCCGCGCGCAAGCTCGGCATCGGCATGGTGTTCCAGCATTTTTCACTGTTCGAGGCATTGACCGTCGCCGAAAACATCGCGCTCTCGATGGCTCCGGGCGTTTCCCTATCCAGAATAGCCAGGGAAGCGTCCGATCTGTCGCATGCCTATGGCCTGCCGCTCGACCCGAATGCCCATGTGGCGGACCTGTCCGTCGGCGAACGCCAGCGCATCGAGATCGTCCGTGCGCTCCTGCAAAACCCAAAGCTGATCATCCTTGACGAGCCGACCTCGGTCTTGACGCCGCAGGAGGCCGACCGGCTGTTCGAAACACTGGACAAGCTGAAGGCGGAAGGCCGCTCGGTCCTCTATATCAGCCATCGGCTTGAGGAGGTGCAGCGCATCTGCGACCGCGCCACGGTATTGCGCCACGGCAAGGTCACCGGCGCCTGCGATCCGCGCAGGGAAACACCGTCCTCGCTGGCTCGGATGATGGTCGGCAGTGACGTCGCGCATGTGACCGCCGAGGGAACGAACACGAAAGGCGCAGTCAAGCTGGAAGCCCGGCATCTCTCTGCGTCCGCCAGAACGCCTTTTGCAGTTTCGCTCAAGAACATCTGTCTCAAGGTCCATGCAGGCGAGGTGCTGGCGATCGCCGGCGTTGCGGGTAACGGGCAGGGCGAACTTTTCGACGCGCTGTCCGGCGAATATCCGGCGGGCACCGACGAGGTCGTCCGGATTGGTGACAAGCCGGTCGGAACACGCGGCATCAACGCCCGCCGCCTGATGGGCGCCGGCTTCGTGCCGGAAGAGCGTCACGGCCACGCGGCCGTTTCCGCCCTTTCGCTGTCCGACAATCTCGTCCTTGCCCGCAGCCAGTCTGATCGCCGCGCCTTCCTCGGTGGGGGTGTGCTTGGCCTTATCCGTCAGGATGCGGTGAAACGGGCCACAAAGCGGATTTCCGAAGCCATGGACGTTCGCAAGAGCGGCGAAAACCCGCCGGCCGGATCCCTGTCGGGTGGTAATCTGCAGAAGTTCATCGTCGGCCGCGAACTGGACCGCCAGCCGGCGGTGCTGGTGGTCAACCAGCCAACCTGGGGTGTCGATGCGGGGGCGGCCAGTCGCATCCGCCAGGCGCTCGTCGATCTCGCAAAATCCGGCTCCGCCGTGCTCGTCATCAGTCAGGATCTGGACGAGATTTTCGAGGTGGCGACCGAGATCGCGGTGATCAGCGAAGGCAAACTGTCGGATATCTATCCGGCAGCCGAACTCTCGCGGGAAAAGATCGGCCTGCTGATGGGTGGCATGTACGGCAAGACCGGAACTGCGGAGACGGCGCATGCGCATTGAACTGGAAAGACGACCCGACGTCTCCAAACTGTTTTCGATCCTGTCGCCCTTCATCGCGCTGGCGCTGACGATGATTTTCGGCGGCATCATGTTCATGCTGCTGGGCAAGAACCCGGTCACGGCTCTCTACAGCTTCTTCATCGAACCGCTGATGGAGGTCTGGTCGCTGCACGAGCTTGCAATCAAGGCCGCTCCCCTGATCCTGATCGGCGTCGGTCTTTCCGTCTGTTTCCGCTCGAACAACTGGAACATCGGCGCAGAAGGCCAGTTCATTGCCGGCGCGATCGCCGGATCGATCCTGCCGGTGGTGTTCTACGAATGGCACTCGCCGCTGGTCCTGCCGCTGATGATGTTGCTCGGCATGCTGGGCGGCGCGCTGTTTGCCGGAATTCCGGCATTCCTCAAGGCGCATCTGAACACCAACGAAATCCTGACAAGCCTGATGCTCGTCTATGTCGCACAGCTCTTTCTCGACTGGCTGGTGCGCGGACCGTGGCGCAATCCGGGCGGCATGAATTTCCCGGAGACGCGGACCTTCGATCCGGTCGCTGTCCTGCCGGAAATGATCGCCTCTGGCCGGACACATTGGGGGTTCGGCTTCGCCATCCTGGCGGCCATCGCGATCTGGTTCATGATGCGCTACACGCTGAAGGGCTTCGAAATCACCGTGCTTGGCCAATCCGAGCGGGCAGGGCGATTTGCCGGATTTTCGTCGCGCAAGATGATCTGGTTCTCGATGCTGCTCTCCGGCGCTCTCGCGGGCCTTGCCGGCGTCGCCGAGGTCAGCGGTGCGATCCAGCAGTTGCGGCCGGTCATTTCGCCCGGCTACGGCTTTACCGCCATCATCGTCGCTTTCCTCGGGCGGCTCAATCCTTTGGGGATCGTCGTCGCCGGCCTCGTTCTGGCGCTGACCTATCTTGGCGGCGAAGCAGCACAATTGTCGCTTGGTGTTTCCGACAAGGTGACGCGCGTCTTTCAAGGGCTTCTGCTCTTTTTCGTGCTCTCCTGCGATACGCTCATCCGCTACAAGATCAGGCTCGTATGGTCGGACCTGACAGGCACGACTGCAGAGGGCGCGCGCTGATGGGTATCGTCGAAGCCATCCTTTTGACCGTCATCACCGCAGCGACCCCGCTGGTTCTGGCGGCTGTCGGCGAACTCGTGACCGAACGGTCCGGCGTCTTGAACCTGGGTGTCGAAGGCATGATGGTCATGGGGGCAGCCTGCGCCTTCATCGCCACGCAGATGACCGGCTCGCCCTATGTAGGCATCCTTGCCGGTATCGCCTCCGGGGCCGTATTCTCTCTGCTCTTCGGTTTCCTGACCTTGACGCTGGTTGCCAATCAGGTCGCCACGGGCCTTGCGCTGACCATCCTCGGTCTCGGCGTATCCGGCATGATCGGCGAGGCCTATGTCGGCCAATCCGGCATCAAGCTGCCGCAGATCGTCTTTCCGGTTTTGTCGGATATCCCGTTCCTCGGCCCGCTTTTGTTCAAGCAGGACCTGATCTTCTATCTCTCGATCGCTGTGGTCGCCGGCGTTCACTGGTTCCTGTTCAGAAGCCGGGCCGGGCTGAAGCTGCGCTCCGTCGGCGATAGCCACGCTTCGGCCCATGCGCTGGGCATCAACGTCATCCGCACCCGCTACCTTGCCGTCATGTTCGGCGGCGCCTGCGCGGGCCTGGCGGGTGCGCAGCTGTCGCTGGTCTACACGCCGCAGTGGGTGGAAAACATGTCGGCCGGCCGTGGCTGGATCGCGCTCGCGCTGGTCGTCTTTGCGTCGTGGCGCCCGTGGCGGGTGGTTGCCGGCGGTTATCTTTTCGGCGCCGTTTCGATCAGCCAGCTGCACGCTCAGGCCTTCGGAATTGGAATACCCTCGCAGTTTCTTTCTTCTCTTCCCTATCTGGCGACAATCGTCGTACTAATTCTTATCTCGCACAATCGGCGCACGACATTGATCAATACGCCGGCATCGCTCGGCAAGTCCTTTGTGCCGGACCGCTAAACAAGAACAACAACGCAAAACGCTAAAATCTACAGGGGTTACAATGAAAAAAATTCTCTTCGCACTTGCAACCACCGCTGCCGTTCTCGGCTTTTCAGCCGCGGCAAGCGCCCAGGAAAAGGCAAAGGTCTGCTTCGTCTATGTCGGTTCCAAGACCGATGGCGGCTGGACGCAGGCCCATGACATCGGCCGCCTCGAACTCGAAAAGGCGCTCGAAGGCAAGATCGAGACCCAGTTCCTCGAAAACGTTCCTGAAGGCCCGGACGCCGAGCGCGCCATCGAGCGTCTGGCCCGCTCGGGCTGCGGCCTGATCTTCACGACTTCCTTCGGCTTCATGGACGCCACCGTCAAGATCGCTGCAAAATTCCCGGACGTGAAGTTCGAACACGCGACCGGCTACAAGACGGCGCCGAACCTTGCGACATACAACAGCCGCTTCTATGAAGGCCGTTATATCCAGGGCCAGATCGCCGCCAAGATCTCGCAGAAAGGTGTCGCCGGTTACATTGCCTCCTTCCCGATCCCGGAAGTGGTGATGGGTATCAACTCCTTCGTCACCGGCGCTCGCACCATCAACCCCGACTTCAAGATCAAGGTCGTCTGGGCAAACACCTGGTTTGACCCAGGCAAGGAAGCCGATGCTGCGAAGGCCCTGATCGACCAGGGCGTCGACGTGCTCACCCAGCACACCGACACCACGGCTCCGATGCAAGTCGCAGCAGAGCGCGGCATCAAGGCCTTCGGTCAGGCCTCCGACATGATCAAGGCCGGCCCGGAAACGCAGCTGACGGCGATCGTCGATACCTGGGGCGCCTATTACATCAAGCGCACGCAGGCCTTCCTTGATGGCAAGTGGGAGACAACATCGAGCTGGGACGGCCTCAAGGACGGCATCCTGACGATGGCGCCCTACACCAACATGCCGGATGACGTGAAGGCGATGGCCGAAGCGACGCAAGCGAAGATCGAATCGGGCGAACTGAAGCCGTTCACCGGCCCGCTGAAGAAGCAGGACGGTTCCGAATGGCTTGCAGCCGGCGCCTCCTCGGATGACGCCACGCTGCTCGGCATGAATTTCTACGTCGAAGGCGTTGACGACAAGCTGCCACAGTAATCTTCGGAGTTAATTCGATAGCAATCAGGGAGGGTGGCCGCAAGGCCGCCCTCTTTCGATTCCGGCTTGGGAAAATTTGCGCGTATCGCGTGAAATCCTGTTTACATAAATCATATAGTATGATTTTTTACTCTCGCTGCTGAGGAGCAGTTTCTTTGGGAGGAAATCATGAAAATCAAGACCGCACTCATGAGTGCCACGATTCTGGCTGCCTGCATGTTTGGTTCAGCCTCTGCAGCCGATCTGACGATCGGTTTTTCGCAGATCGGTTCCGAATCCGGCTGGCGCGCCGCTGAAACCACACTGACCAAGCAGCAGGCTGAAAAGCGTGGCATCGACCTGAAATTTGCCGATGCTCAGCAGAAACAGGAAAACCAGATCAAGGCGCTCCGCTCCTTCATCGCTCAGGGCGTCGATGCCATTTTGATCGCGCCGGTTGTGGCGACCGGATGGGATGAAGTACTGACGGAAGCCAAGGACGCCGAGATTCCGGTGATCCTGCTCGACCGCACGGTCGATTCGAAGGACGATCTTTATCTGACCGCCGTCACGTCCGACCTCGTCCACGAAGGCAACGTTGCCGGCAAGTGGCTGGCCGATACGGTCGCTGGCAAGCCCTGCAACGTCGTCGAGCTTCAGGGCACGACCGGTTCGTCGCCGGCGATCGACCGCAAGAAGGGGTTTGAGGAAGCGCTGAAAGGCCACGACAACCTGAAGATCGTCCGCAGCCAGACCGGCGACTTCACCCGCACCAAGGGCAAGGAAGTCATGGAGAGCTTCCTGAAGGCGGAAGACGGCGGCAAGAACATCTGCGCGCTCTATGCCCACAATGACGACATGGCCGTCGGCGCCATCCAGGCAATCAAGGAAGCCGGCCTGAAGCCGGGCACGGATATCCTCGTCGTCTCGATCGACGCCGTTCCGGATATCTTCCAGGCGATGGCTGCCGGCGAAGCGAACGCCACCGTCGAGCTGACCCCGAACATGGCAGGCCCGGCACTCGACGCGCTCGATGCCTTCCTGAAGGACGGCACCAAGCCGGCCAAGTGGATCCAGACCGAATCGAAGCTCTACACCCAGGCTGACGATCCGCAGAAGGTCTACGAGGAGAAGAAGGGCCTCGGCTACTGATTGAGTGCCGGCATCGTGCGACCAGCACTCTCGGTCTGAGGACTGCGGGCGCGGCAACCGCGATGCCGGCATCATCATTTTCCGTCCGCGCATCGCCATTCATTGCGGCGCGCGGCCCTCATTCGCGGCGGTCCGTAAGCCGAGAGTAACTTACGTTTCCTTCAGAAGCCGGTTTTATGCGCAACAACACCAACGATATTCTGGTCGCCTCGGGGATCGTCAAAACCTTTCCCGGCGCAGTCGCGCTCGACAAGGTCGATTTCTCTCTACGGCGCGGCGAGGTCCATGCTCTTCTCGGCGAGAACGGCGCGGGTAAATCAACTCTGATCAAATGCATGACCGGCGCCTATCGTCGCGACGCAGGCGTGATGACGCTCGACGGTGCGGAGATCGATCCACGCGATACGCTCGAGGCCCAAAAGCTGGGGATTGGAACGGTCTACCAGGAGGTCAACCTGCTCGGAAACTTGAGCGTTGCCGAAAATCTCTTTCTCGGGCGCCAACCGCGGCGGTTCGGTCTCATCAACACCGGCGAAATGAAAAAGCGCGCCAACGCGCTGCTTGCGCAATATGGCATCGACATCAATGTTTCCGCTGCTCTTGAAAGCTATTCGGTGGCAATCCAGCAGGTCGTGGCGATCGCCCGGGCCGTCGATCTGTCGGGCAAGGTGCTGATTCTCGACGAGCCGACCGCCAGTCTCGATGCGCAGGAGGTGGAGATGCTGTTTCGCATCGTCCGCAGCCTGAAGGCGCGGGGACTGGGCATCGTTTTCATCACCCATTTCCTTGAGCAGGTCTACGACCTCTCCGACCGCATCACCGTGTTGCGGAACGGTAAGCTGGTCGGAACGCGCGAAACCGCCTCGCTGCCGCAGCGCGAACTTGTGACGATGATGCTCGGTCATGAGCTTCAGTCCGCGGAAAAGGAGGTGGCGGCCGCCGAGACTTCGGGCGGCCCCGTGCAGTTCCGGTTTTCGAATTTTGGCAAGACCGGAAGGATAAAACCTTTCGATCTCGACGTGCGCAAGGGCGAGGTCGTCGGCATTGCCGGGCTGCTGGGCTCGGGGCGCACCGAAACGGCGGAACTGCTGTTCGGCGTCCACAGGGCCGATAGCGGCACGGCGGAAATCGCCGGCAAGCCGGCCAATCTTTCCTCACCGCGGGCTGCGATCGCCGCGCGTTTCGGCTTCTGCCCCGAGGATCGCAAGGCGGACGGCATCATCGGCGAACTGTCGGTGCGCGAAAATATCGCCTTGGCGCTGCAGGCGCGGCGGGGCTGGGCCCGTCCTTTGTCGAGCGCTGAACAAAACGCCCTTGCCGACCGCTACATCAAGGCGCTCGATATCCGCACAAGCGACCGCGAAAAGCCGATACGGCTCCTGTCCGGCGGCAACCAGCAGAAGGCCATCCTGGCGCGCTGGCTGGCGACCAACCCGGAATTCCTCATTCTCGACGAGCCTACGCGCGGTATCGATGTCGGAGCGCATGCGGAAATCATACGGCTGATCGGCGAACTCTGCGCCGAGGGCATGTCGCTGATCGTCATCTCGTCGGAGCTTGAGGAACTCGTGGCTTACAGTTCGCGGGTCATCGTGCTCAGGGATCGCCAGCACGTGGCGGAGTTGACGGGCAGCGAGATCACCACAGAACACATCGTCAACGCGATCGCCAGTTCGACCGATGCAGGAGGCCACCCATGATCGCCAGCGCGAAACGCCTCGGCCACCGCCTTCTGCCGCAGATCGTCGCGCTGGCGATCATCCTTGTGCTGATCTGGCTGGTCTTTCCGGGCTTCTTTTCGATCACGATCCAGAATGGCCGGCTCTACGGCAGTCTGATCGACATTCTCAATCGCGGCGCGCCCGTCGCCCTTCTCGCGGTCGGCATGACCGTCGTCATTGCCACCAAGGGCATAGACCTGTCCGTCGGCGCAGTCGTGGCCATTTGCGGCGCCGTTGCCGCTGCCTCCAGCGTGCGGGGCGATCCGTTGATCGTCACCCTTGTGCTCGCCGTTGGCACGGGCCTCATCTGCGGCGCCTGGAACGGCTTTCTGGTCTCCGTCCTCAATATCCAGCCGATCATCGCCACGCTGGTGCTGATGGTCGCTGGGCGTGGTATCGCCCAGCTTGTGACGGAGGGCGCTATCCTGACCTTCAACGATCCGGGTCTGATCTTCATCGGCAGCGGCGCGTTTGCAGGCCTGCCGATGCCGGTGGTCATCTGGCTGGTATTCGGCATCGCGGTTGCGCTTCTGGTACGGCGAACGGCGCTCGGCATGCTGATCGAGGCCGTCGGCATCAACCGCCGCGCCAGCACGCTGTCGGGTATCCAGACGCCTCTGCTCTTGATGGCGGCCTATATGCTCTCGGGTCTCTGCGCTGCCATCGCCGGGCTGATCGTCACTGCCGACATCAGGGGTGCCGATGCCAACAATGCGGGTCTGTGGCTCGAACTTGACGCGATCCTCGCCGTCGTGGTCGGCGGCACGTCGCTGCTCGGCGGCCGCTTCAGCATCATAGCATCGCTGGTCGGGGCGATGATCATTCAGGCGGTGAACACCGGCATTTTGCTCTCGGGCTTTCCGCCGGAATTCAACCTGATCATCAAGGCCGCCATCATCGTCATCATCCTCGTCATCCAGTCGCCGCGTGTGCAGGCGGGCGTGACCTTTCTCAGCCGAAAATCCATCCGATGAACCAGAAATACCTTCCGCTGATTGCGACCATCGTCATCTTCATCGTTTCCTATGCGGCTTGCGCGGCACAGTATCCGAACATCCTGTCGACGCGGGTCGTTGGCAACCTTCTGACCGACAACGCGTTCCTCGGCATAGCCGCAGTCGGCATGACCTTCGTCATTCTCTCTGGTGGCATCGACCTGTCTATCGGCTCGGTCATCGCCTTCACCGGCATCTTTCTTGCTGTCATGCTGGAAAGCACCAGCATTCACCCGCTCGCGGCCTTTGTTCTCGTTCTGGCGATCACGTCGCTGTTCGGGGCGATAATGGGCGCCATCATCCACTACCTGGAAATGCCGGCCTTCATCGTCACGCTCGCCGGCATGTTTTTGGCGCGCGGCATGGCTTTCGTCCTGTCGATCGATTCCATCCCGATCAAGCATCCGTTCTACGCGACGACGAAGAGCTTCTACTACAAGCTGCCCGGCGGCGGCCGGATCACGCTGATCGGTGGGCTGATGCTCCTGGTCTTTGCGGCGGGCATCCTGATCGCGCAACGGACACGCTTCGGCACCAATGTCTATGCGCTTGGCGGGGGCACGCAGACGTCAGCCTTGATGGGCGTTCCCGTCGGGCGCACGACAATCTTGATCTACGGCCTTTCGGGCTTTCTCGCCGGGCTTTCGGGAATCGTTTATTCCCTCTACACATCAGCAGGTTATTCGCTCGCCACCGTCGGTGTCGAGTTGGATGCGATTGCTGCGGTTGTAATCGGAGGGACGCTTCTGACAGGAGGTGCCGGGTTTGTTGGAGGAACACTCGTCGGCGTTTTGATCCAGGGACTGATTCAGACCTACATCACCTTCGATGGTTCGCTATCGAGTTGGTGGACGAAAATTCTGATCGGTGCTTTGCTGTTTGCATTCATTCTGATGCAGAAGACCATCCTGTTTTTGTCGCGTCAGAACAGAAAGTATTCCTGAGGGGGGAGTTGCTTGCGTAAGGGTATGCTCGAAACCGTCATGACCGGTGTGAACACGCGCACAAGCCATGCACAGGTGGTGGACGAACTGGGCAAGGCGATCGTTTCGGGCGAGTTCCCGGTCGGTTCCATCCTGCCGGGCGATCCGGAGCTTGCCATGCGCTTCAAGGTATCGCGCACCGTGCTGCGCGAAGCGATGAAGACTCTCGCAGCGAAAGGCCTGATCGTGCCGCGCGCCCGGATCGGCACACGGGTGACGGCCAAGAACCAGTGGAACCTGTTCGACAGCGATGTGCTGACCTGGCATTTCCACCGCGGTGTCGACGAAGAGTTCCTTTATCACCTGAGCGAGATCCGGCTGGCGTTCGAACCGCATGGGGCGGCGCTTGCGGCGGTCAACGCGACGGAGGCGGAAATCAGCAACATGATGCGGCTGGCCGTTGCCATGGGCGATCCCGAGCACACCGCCGAGACGCTCGCCGTCGCCGACTTGCGCTTTCATCTCGCGGTGGTCGAAGCATCCGGAAATCCTTTCATGCGCACCGTCGGCAGCCTGATCGAGGCGGCCCTCGTCGGCATCTTCAAGCTCAGTTCTCCTGCATCCGGCCGCGATCGCATCGACGACGTTGCCCGTACCCATATTCGTATCGTCGAGCAGATCAGCCGCCGCGACGAGGCGGGCGCCAGGGCTGCGATGGAAAATGTCATCCGTGTCGGGCGCGAGCGCGTTCGCGTTGCCCTTCGCGAACGTGCCGAAGCAAAAACTCCGCAGGGGTGATAACTGACGGGCAAGTGTTTTGGGGTGCCGCCAACTTGCGGGTTCACCGGTGAGGGTCGCAGCCTTTCGCCGAAAATAGGCAATTCGCGCGTTATCGCCTTGCTGCCACTGCGTCTTCCGCTTATTTGATAGGACTATAGCTGACGCGCGTCGCCTCTGACGCGCGTATCTCCATCAACGGTGTCCGAGGGTTATGTCCGAACTGATTGTTATTTTCGTGCTCTTATTGATCAATGCGTTTTTCGCGCTTTCGGAAATGGCAATTGTATCGGCAAGCCGGCCAATGCTGCGGCAGATGGCAAAACAGGGTAACAGCCGCGCCGAATTGGCGCTGCGGCTCGCCGAGGATCCCGGCAAGTTCCTCTCCACCGTCCAGGTCGGCATCACGCTCGTCGGCACGCTGGCCGGTGCCTATGGTGGCGCCACAATCGCTGACAAGCTCGCACCGACGCTCGACACAATCAGCTGGATCAATCCCTATGGCAGCACGGTTGCCGTTGCTGTTGTCGTCACGTTCATCACCTATCTGTCAGTGGTGATCGGTGAGCTTATCCCGAAGCAGCTGTCCTTGAAGAACTCGGAAGGTGTGGCGATGTTCGTCGCCGGCCCGATGTCTTTCCTTTCGCGCCTGGCGGCGCCTATCGTCTATCTGTTCGAGATGTCAGCTTGGCTGTTCATGCGAATTTTCGGCGTGTCTAGCGACAGCGACCATGTGACCGAAGAGGAAGTTCAGGCGATCATGGCCGAAGGCGTCGAAAGCGGCGCGATCGAAAAGTCGGAGCACGAGATGCTGCGGCGGATCATCCGGCTTGGCGACCGCAACGTCAAATCGATCATGACGCACCGCACCGAAGTCAGTTTCATCGACGTGAACGATAGCCTTGAAACAATCCGCGCCAAGGTCGAGCAGTCCTCGCATTCCCGCTATCCGGTCATGGATGCAAGCGGCGAGGTGCTGGGGGCGGTTCTTGTGAAGGAAATGCTGAACGCGCCGGGCAGGGGCAGCTTCAGTGTTCGCAGCTTTATCAAGGATATCCATACATTGCCGGAAACGGCCTCCTGTCTGAAAGCGCTCGAGGCCTTCAAGTCGTCGCACATCAACATGGCGATGATCGTCGATGAATATGGCAGCATCGAAGGCATTATCACCATCGCCGATATTCTCGAGGCGATCGTCGGCGTCCTGCCGTCCAACTATGACGATATCGAACACGCGCTGATTCGCTCGCGCGAAGATGGATCCTATCTGGTCGATGGCCGCACACCGATCGACGAGATCCATCTGACGATCGGGATCGACGAAATCGATTCGGACGGAAACTACGAGACGATCTCGGGATTTCTGGTTCAGCAATTGCGCAAGAACCCGGAAGAGGGTGATGTGACCGAGGCGTTCGGATATCGCTTCGAGGTCATCGACATGGACGGCCGCCGCATCGACAAGATCCTTGTCTCGCGCGCGTCGCACTGAATCCAGGGCAGTGGTTGAAAACAAAAAGGCCGGGACAAACCCGACCTTTCCTCAACTCGCCTTGCGTATGACCTGCTAGTACATCCGTAGTCAGATCAACTGGACGAATTATTCCGTTGCTTCGGTTAATAAATACTTAACATGTCGGCGCTGTGACGGTTTGCTGGGCTTTTAGTTCTCCTGAATGGAAATGCCGCCCTCGCCAATCTTGAGCTCGACGCCCTCCGGCCTGGTTTCCTTGTCGTAGACATAGACGCCAAGAACGACGACGAGAACGACGAGGCCTCCGATGATCATGTAGAGCGCATTCCGATTCATGGCAGTTCCTTCCATGCGTGTCATCCTCTGCCAATAAATAGGCGGAAGACGGCATTCGGAAAGAGGAACGCGCGCGCAGACGCCTGCTAGGCGCCGGGTTGCCGCAGAACCATGATATCGCAGATCGAGCCTGCTTCGGCCTCCGGCGCAAAGGGAGCGCGGATGATCAGGCAATCGGATTGCGCAAAGACCTGCATCATCGAGGAATCCTGCCGCGAGAAAGTTTCCGCCCGCAATGTTCCGTCGTTGTCGCGCGTCAGCCGAGCACGAACATAGTCCTGGCGCTTGTCGTTGGCTGGAAGCGCTGATCCGATTCTTGCGTTGCCGCTGCGGTCGCGCCGGGGCAGGGATCCGAGATGACGCAACAAAGGTTCAAGGAAGAGCAGGGCGCAGACGAGGCTGGACACTGGGTTTCCCGGCAGGCCGAGCACGGTCATGCCGTCAAGCCTGCCGACCATCAGCGGTTTGCCCGGCCGCATGGCGATCTGCCAGAAATCCAGCGTCATGCCGCTTGCGACGAGCGTCGATTGGACGAGATCGTGATCTCCGACCGAAGCTCCGCCAAGGGTCACCAGCACGTCGGCCCCTCCAGCCTTCGCCTCGGCGACCGCCGCAGCAATGGCGGCCTTGTCGTCGCCAACGATCCCGAGGTCGATGACCTCAGCGCCGTTGTCACGGGCGATCGCTGCCACGCCATATGTGTTCGAGGCGATGATCTGGTCCGCGCCCGGAACACTGCCGGGCGGCAGAAGTTCGTCGCCGGTGGCAAGGATTGCGACCCTGGGACGGGCGAAAACAGGCAGTTCAGAGCAATTCATTCCCGCCGCGACGGTCAGCCTTCCGGCGTCGAGCAGATCGCCCGCCCGCAGCACCACGTCGCCGACTGTGAAGTCCTGTCCCTTGGGACGAATATGCCGGCCTTTTCCCGGAGCGAAGGTGGTGCGGATGCGCCCGTCGGCGATGACCTCGGCATCTTCCTGGATAAGCACCGTATCGGCGCCCGAAGGAATTGGCGCGCCGGTGAATATCCGCACGGTTTCGCCAGGTCCCACATGGCCTGCGAACCCATGCCCCGCAGCCGATTGACCGATAACGGTCAACTCCGTCCCAACGTTCGCAAAGTCTTGGTAGTGGCCAGCATAACCATCCATGGCCGAATTGTCGAAGGCGGGATGTGTCAGCCTCGCTTTGATATCTTCGGCCAAAGCACGGCCCAAGGCCGCATGCAGGCCAACCGTCTCAACACGCCGTATCGGTGCTGCACCGCGGAGCAACCTGTCAAGCGCGTCGGCAACAGGCAGCAAAGCCATCAGCCCTGCCTTTCGTCGCGGACATAGTCGCCGGACCGGCCGCCGGATTTCTGAACAAGACGGATACCGCCGATCTCCATCTCGCGATCGGCCGCCTTGGCCATGTCGTAGATCGTCAGGCATGTGACGCTGGCAGCGGTCAGGGCTTCCATTTCAACGCCGGTGCGTCCGGTCAGCTTGGCCATGGTTTCAACCCGAAGGCCGGGAAGGGTTTCATCGGCGGTGATATCGACCGAAACCTTGGAGAGCATCAGCGGGTGGCAGAGCGGAATGAGATTGGCCGTCTGCTTGGCTGCCATGATGCCGGCGAGGCGCGCCGTGGCGATCACATCGCCTTTCTTGGCATTGCCTTTGAGAATGAGGTCCAGCGTTTCCGGTCGCATCCGGACATACCCCTCGGCAACTGCGATGCGGACGGTCTCTTCCTTGTCGCCGACATCGACCATGCTGGCCTCGCCGCCGGAACCGATATGGGTGAGCGAGGGAGCGGCCATCATTCGGCTGCCAGGATATCGGCGGAGCCGGTGAGAAGCGCGCGGGTTGCGGCGGTCACGTCGTCCTTGCGCATCAGGCTCTCGCCGACGAGGAACGTCGAAATGCCGGTTTTTGCCAGCCGGACGCAGTCATCGTGGGTAAAGATGCCGCTTTCCCCGACAAGCAGGCGCTCTGCAGGCACCAGCGGCGCCAGCTTTTCCGACAAGGCGATATCGACCTCGAATGTCTTCAGGTTGCGATTGTTGATGCCGACAAGCGGAGAACCGAGTTTCAGCGCGCGCTCGAGTTCCTCTTCGTCATGCACTTCGACAAGCACATCCATGCCGAGCGAAAACGCCTCGTCCTCGAGCCTTTGCGCATCGCTGTCATCGAGCGACGCCATGATGAGAAGAATGCAGTCGGCACCCCAAGCGCGCGCCTCGTGAACCTGATAGGTGTCGAACATGAAATCCTTGCGCAGGGCAGGGAGCGAACAGGCATTGCGCGCGTTCGTCAGGAACGCGGGCGCGCCCTGAAAGCTCGGGCCGTCGGTCAGTACCGACAGGCAGGCAGCACCACCCGCCTGATAGGCTTTTGCGAGCGCCGGCGGATCGAAATCCGGACGGATGAGCCCCTTGGAGGGGCTTGCCTTCTTGATCTCGGCGATCAGGCCGAAGCCGCCTTGCGATCGCTTGTCCTTCAGGGCGGTCAAAAAACCCCGCGGGGCCTCCTGGTCAGCGGCCATCGATTTGAGATCGGCAAGACTGACGCTGGCCTTGGCCGCTGCAATTTCCTCGCGCTTGTAGATTTCGATCTTCTGCAGGATATCGGCCATCGAACTTCTCCCTAAGCCGCGTTGGAAACGCGGATGAGCCGCTCCAGCGTCGCATTGGCAGCACCGCTCGCCAGCGATTGACGGGCGAGCGCCATGCCTTCGGCAAGATCGGCTGCGCGTCCGGCAATCACCAGAGACGCGGCTGCATTGGCAAGCGAGATATCGCGGTAAGGCGTGGCATCTCCCTCGAGGACGCCCTTGAGGGCGGCCGCATTATGGGCGCCATCGCCACCCTTGAGATCGGCAAGCAGAACCGTTTCCAGTCCGAAATCGCCAGGCGTTAGTTCGAAAGTGCGAATCGCACCGTTCTCCAGCGCCGCTACCTGCGTGACACCCGTGGTCGTCATCTCGTCCAATCCTTCGCCATGCACAACCCAGACACTTTTCGAACCAAGGTCGCGCAGCACTTCAGCGACCGGTACAAGCCATTGCGGGGCAAAGACGCCGACTAACTGGCGGGTGACACCGGCCGGGTTCGAAAGGGGGCCGAGCAGGTTGAAGATCGTCCGCGTTCCGAGTTCGACCCGTGTCGGGCCGACATGGCGCATCGCCGAATGATGCTGCTGGGCGAACATGAAGCCGAGACCGGCTTGCGCAATGCAGCGCGAGATGGCCTCTGGTCCGATATCGAGTTTCACACCGAGGCAGGAGAGGGCGTCCGCCGTGCCCGATTTGGAGCTTAGGGCACGATTGCCGTGTTTTGCGACGGGCACACCGGCACCAGCGACGATCAGCGCCGCCAGTGTCGAGATATTGTAGGTGCCCGCGCCGTCGCCGCCCGTACCGACGATGTCGATGGCATCGGCCGGTGCGTCGACCGTCAGCATGCGCGCCCGCATTGCGCCGACCGCGCCGACGATTTCATCGACGGTCTCGCCGCGCACGCGCAGCGCCATGAGGAAGCCGCCGATCTGCGAAGGCGTTGCTTCGCCGGACATGATGATTTCAAAGGCTGCGCGCGCATCCTCGCGGTTGAGCGCTTCGCCCGCTGCGGCCTTGGCGACAAAAGGCTTCAAGTCCGGCATGCTTATCCCTTTGCGTTACGGCTGCTGCGACAAGGCGAGATCGGCGAGCTGCTGATTGATCGCGACACCGTAGCCCTTCTGGAGCTCGCTGACCATCTGATCGAGAATGTCATCGCCGCTGGCCTGGGCGATGGCGTTGATCTGGCGGTCATCGTTGTCGAGCGCGTCGCCGGGGTTGTTGTCGTCCACTTCCGTGACCTTCAACAGGATCTGGCCCTCGCCACCGACGCCGGGCGCATTGGCGACCAGGCCGTTTGCACCGCCGAAGGCCGCAATCACGGCTGCGGGGCTCAGGGCCGCATCCTCGACGGAACGGCGCAATCCCGATTTGGTTTCGACGGCGATGCCGAGCTCGGCGGCAATCGCTGCCAGCGTTTCGCCCTTTTCGGCGCGGCCCTTCAGCTCGACGGCCTTTGCAGCCAGCTCATTGCGCTGCTGTTCCGCCGTCCAGTCAACAACGACCTTTTCACGGGCTTCATCGAGCGTCCGGTCGCGCGAGGGCGTAATCCCTTCGACGTCGAACCAGACGTAACCGTCGCGGCCGAGATTGACGGGCAACGTTTCGGCACCGACTTCAGCCTTGAAGGCCTCTTCCAGCAAGGTCTTCGCCTCGGGGATCCCTGCGATTTGCTCGCCTTCTGTATCATTGCCGCGTGCATCGACGGCGTTCAGGACGACGAGCTTGAGGTTGGTCTGGTCGGCGGCTTCCTTCATCGGGGTGCCGGAAACCCGGGCTTCCTCGAACTTGTCATGGATGGCCATGATCTCGCCGCCGGCGTTGGAGAGCGCCAGCTCCTGGCGAAGCTCTTCCTTGACCTCGTCGTAACTACGAACGGTTTCAGGCTTGATATTGGTGACGCGCAGGATGACTGCACCGAAAGCACCGTCGACGACGGGTGTGGTCTGGCCATCTGCCGTAACGGCGAATGCCGCATCGGCAAGTTTTGCGTCGGGCATGCGGTCGCGGGTGAAATCGCCGAGCAGAACGTCGCTGGCGGTCTTGCCTGAGCCCGATACCAGTTCGTCAAAGCTCGTGCCGGCAGCGATCCTGACTGACGCCGCGTCAGCTTCCGCACGTGACGGGAAGGAAAGCTGCTCGACTGTCCGCGTTTCCGGGGTCAGGAAGCTGTCCTTGCGCTTGTCGTATTCGGCGCGGATTTCTTCTTCGGTCACAGAAGCAGGATCGACGATGTCCGCCGGCTCCAGCTTCACGTAGCTGATCTTGCGGAATTCCGGTGCGCGATACTCGGCCTTGTGGCTTTCGAACCAGGGCTTGAGCACGTCGTCGGACGGCGCTTTGATCGGATCGACATTGGCGTTCGAAAGCAGGAGATACTCGATCGTGCGTGTCTGGTTGCGGTATTGGCGTAGCGCATCGCCAAGCACCTTCGGCGGCGTGTAGCCGTCAGACAGCGCTTCGACGATCTGTGACCGGACGGCGACCTGGCTGCGGTTGTTGATGTAATCCTGTTCGCGCAGCCCGGCGTTGCGCAGCACGCTCGAGAAGGTCAACCGGTCGAACTGGCCGTTGACGCCGCGAAAGGCCGGGTCTTCGCTGATCAGTGTTGCCAGACGATCCTGCGACAGGCCAAGGTTCATATCGTTGGAGAGCTGGTCGAGCGTCGCACCGGCAACCAGCTGCGAATAGACTTGGGCTTCGACGCCGAAGGCCTTGGCCTGCTCGCGGCTCAACCGCGTGCCGAACTGGCGGGAGAGCTGTGCGACCTGACGCTCATAGGCAAGGCGAAAATCGCTGGGCGACACCTTGACGTCGCCGACCGTCACGACCGCGTCCGACGAGCCGGTTACAAGCGACGTAGACACACCCCAAACACCGAAGGAAAGAACAAGAAGGACCATCAGTCCTTTGACAACCCAGGTCTGGGAGCCTTTTCTCAGGATTTCAAGCATGGGACTGCATACCTCGTCGCAATTCATGGCCGCCGGACGGCAACCGGTTTCGTTCCTTAGAGCAATCCGATCCGGAATTGAAGGGGCTGCAGCGTGCAAAAAATCACGCAAACCTGATGACGTCGGCCCTGTCCGCCCTGCAATAGCGGCATCTGTTCCGGTTGCCCGGCCGGCCGGGATCAGACCGGCATGTGATCGCCGCGCGGCTTGCCGCTTCGAGACCTGCACGTGTCGGAATCATTAGCCGGCGATCGAAAAATATCTGTCACTATCGCCTGTCGAAAACATGAACGCGCGCCCTAAACTGTTAATGTTGATCTGCCAAGCGCATGCCGACTCGTCCGTTGCAAAGCCAAGGCGAGGGAAGCCGGAGTACCATCGTGGAATCCATCATCGTCATGATCAACCTGTTTGGCGCCGTCGCGCTGCTGCTTTTCGGCCTGTCGCAGGTCAAGGAGGGCGCAACGCGAGCCTTCGGTATCAAGCTGAGGACAGGGCTGGCGCAGGGCACCAGCGGTCAGGGGCGCTCGTTTCTGGCGGGCTTCGTGGCAACGGTCCTCCTCCAGAGCTCGACTGCGACGGCGCTAATGATTGCTTCTTTCGTGGAAAAGGGGCTGGTACGGGCCAGGATGGCGCAAATCGTCCTGCTTGGCGCCAATGTCGGAACGGCGGTCACGGCCTGGATCGTCGCAACCGGTATCGACTGGCTTTCGCCGCTACTTATTCTCTGCGGCGTGCTGCTTTACCGGGCAGGACGTTCGAGCGCCAGGCAGGGAGCGGGCACAGCACTGGTGGGCGTCGGTTTGATGCTTTTGTCGCTGCATCTGCTGGGGTTGGCAACAGAGCCGATTCGGCAATCGCCGGCGCTTGCGGCGTTCCTCACCATGCTCGACAGCGCCTGGCCGGTAGCCTTGATTTTCACCGCCGTGCTTGCCTTCGTCTCGTCCTCAAGCCTTGCCGTTGTCGTCCTCATCCTGTCGCTCTCGGCAACCGGTATCCTGTCTTCGGGTTTGACGATCGCGCTTGTACTTGGTGCAAATCTGGGTGGCGCCGTTCCGCCGTTTGTGGCGACGCTCTCGGCCTCGGCATCCGCGCGCCGGGTCACCGCGGGCAATCTCGCCGTTCGCGCCGTCGGCTGCCTTATCGCCTTGCCGCTCGCAGCACCTGCGGCGGACTTCCTCCAGACGCTGCCTCTCTCGCCTGAAAAACTGCCGGTCGATATCCACCTTCTGTTCAACGTAGCGCTCGCCATTGTCGCCTGGCCCTTTGCGTCGTTGCTGTCGTCTGCCATGCTTCGGCTCATTCCGGATGAACCGAAGAGCGAGGTCGGTCCGCTCTATCTTGACGGCCGTGCGCTCGCTACGCCGGTCATTGCGCTTTCGGGAGCAACGCGGGAGGTGCTGCGCGTCGGCGATCTGATCGAAGCGATGCTGATCGCCACCATGGATGGATTTAATCGCAACGATCTTGCCGAACTCAAGGACATCGGCAAGCTCGAAAAACAGGTGGACATGCTGCAGCAGGAGGTCAAGCTCTACCTTTCCCGGCTTGGACGCAGCGGCTTGAGCGATGAACACGGCCGCCGCTCGATCGTCATCATCGACTACGCGATCAACCTCGAACATATGGGCGATATCATCGAAAAGAGCCTGACCGAGCAGGTGAAGAAGAAGATCAACAACGGGCTGAAGTTTTCCGAGGATGGCTATCAGGAGCTGAAGACGCTCTTCAATCTGACTATCGACAATCTGCGCATCGCCCAGACCATCTTCGTCACCCGGGATGCCGATCTCGCCCGTCATCTGATGGAGGTGAAGGTCGATGTCCGTCACATGGAGAAACGCTCTTCGGAGCGTCATCTGGAGCGGCTGCGGGATGGCCGCGCCGACAGCCTGCAGACGAGTTCGCTGCATCTCGATATCCTGCGTGACCTCAAGCGCATCAATGCGCATATCGTTTCCGTCGCCCATCCCATTCTCGACGAGAGCGGTCTGCTGACGGAAAGCCGGCTGCGGCTGCCCCGATAGAGGTCAGGGTCTCGCCACAAGCCCGTTGCGCACGAAGGCGTCGAAGCAGGGTGTCAGGGTGATGCGGCTGTGGCCGGCAGCCAGCATCGGCTCGTAGAGTTCCAGGAGTTTCAGTCGCGCGGTCGTTGGCGGGCAGGTCGGATAGAGCGCGAGATCGACGGCGGCGACCGCGTCGCGCACGCGCTGGTCCGGCGGCGGCACGGCGCGATAGGGGTCGGCGCCGATGGCGATGTATTTCGGTGCATGGCGGTCCATCAGCCAAGGGAAGGGATTGGTGAAATCGATCGCCATGATCGTCTCGAAGCGGATCTTGTTGGCGGCCTCGTAGTCGCGGATCGCCGAGACGGCGTCATCGGCATTTTGCAGCCAGAGCGCTTGAAAATCAAAATCACTGTAGAGCAGGAACGAGGGCAGTTCACCCGACTTTGCGAGCGCGTCATAGGTTGTTCGGTAGCCGACATAGTTCGCCTCAAGGCGCGTGGCGCGAAGGCTGAGCATATCGCGGACGCCAGCCGCCCCCATGCTTTTCAGGTTGCGGTTTTCGAGCGGACTGTTGTTGACGGCGCCGATCCAGGCGCGCGCCGATTTTTGCACGATCACCACCGCCAGAGGCAAGGCGGCGCACAATACCAAGATGGCGACCGTTGCGAAGGCGGCCGAGGGACCTTTATGGTGGTAGCTTTCAAGGAGAATGTAGAGGAGCAGCGGCCACAGGAAAATGAAAGCCTGGCTGCCGGTGTTCTGACTTTCGAAAAGCAGGCCCGCGGCTAGGAAACTCGCCAGCCAGAAAAACGGCTGGTCGGCCACTTTGCCGAATTTTGCAAAGCCGGGGGTTGTGGCGAAGGCCCGTATCGTCTCAAGAAACCCTGTGAACGCATTGAAAAACAACAGGAGACCGAGGATAGAGCAGGCCAGCACAATGCCGAAATTGATCGACGCAGCCTGCAGCAGCCGCGGCAACAGGCTGGTATCGTTGATAGCGAGCAGCGCCAGGATGTCTCCGGCATAGGCGGACACAATGCTGGTCGTCAGTTCGAGAACGCCGGTTGCGGCAAGAAAGAAGGCGCCCGCCGGGAGGGCTGCGCGCAGCGGCAAACGCCCCGCCAGAAACGCCATGAGGCAGAGAATGCCGCCGGCGGCAAAGCCGGTAATCTTGGTGAACAGCAGGGCGAGCATCGTCAACGCGGTGACAGCCGCGAGTGTCTTCCATCCGCGCACGAACACCAGAGCTGCCGCCAGTACATAGAGCAGCTGGCATATCTGTCGGTTGTAGATCCCGAATCCGTCCGAGCCCGGATAGGGATAGAAATCGCCGGTATTGAAGGGCAGCAGCGAAAACAGCAGGAAGGGCAGGAGCAACGCGTAGGCGGTGGCAGAAGACCGTTTCTGCACGTCCAGGATGACCAGGGCCATCACCGGTGCGGTGACCCACATCAGCGACCAGCTCGACAACAGAAGCGGATGGCCATTTGGAAAGAGGTAAAGCGATCCGGCAAAGAGATAGTAGCCGAGGCCGCCGACCGGAGCGAAAAAATCGACGGAAGGCACCTGGCCGTCATGGATGCGATTTGCGGCGTCGAGATAAATGTAGTGGTCCCAGTACATCGGACCGATCGGCATCACGACTGTTTTGATGAGAAACAGCGGCAGAGCGGCAACGGCGAGGGCCAGAACGAGCAGCGGTTGGCGGCCAAGGAGCGCACCAAAACCCTGTCGCCTGCCGGAAGGGGCTGTGTCGGTCGAAGCCTGCATCGTCGGTATCATTCCCGGCCACCGGAGCCGTCAAACACGATCATCTTCCGCTTATGACAGGATCGGGTTTTATCCGGGTTAACGGCAACGTCGCTGCCGGATTATGTTCCTTTCAGTATCTTCTGCTATGTAACGGGCAGAATCGACCCGGCTGCGAAGCGGGAAGCCATAAAAGCGGGAGAATTTGCATGACACGAACATGCCTGGCAGTGATTTTGGCAGCGGGGGAAAGCACCCGGATGAAATCCTCCATGTCGAAGGTGCTGCATCCCGTGGCCGGCCGGCCGATGATCGCGCATGTCGTCGAATCGCTTGTCGCCGCCTCCATCTCGTCGGTTGCTCTTGTCGTCGGGCGTGATGCGGACCATGTCACCTCGGCTGCCGATCGCAGCGACATCGACATTTCGGCTTTCCTGCAGACCGAACGCCTCGGCACCGGGCACGCCGTTCTCGCCGCGAAGGACGCTATCGCCAAAGGCTACGACGATATTCTCGTCGTCTTCGGCGACACGCCGCTGATCACTGCTGCACCGCTGATGGCGGCCCGGCAGGCGTTGACCGACGGCAATGATGTGGTCGTCATCGGCTTCCGGACGGCCGACCCGACCGGCTATGGCCGGCTGATCGTCGAGAACGGCGAGCTTCTGGCGATCCGCGAGCAGAAGGATGCCTCCGAGGACGAAAAACGGATCACCTATTGCAATGGCGGCCTGATGGCGATCAGGGGCGAGAGGGCACTGGACCTGCTCCTCAAGATCGGCAATGCCAACGTCAAGGGCGAATATTACCTGACCGACATCGTCGAGATCGTCCGGGCGCACGGGGGCAGGGCCATTGCCGTCGAGGCGCCGGAAGCCGAGCTGATGGGCTGCAACAACCGCGCCGAACTGGCCTTGATCGAGGCGGCCTGGCAAAAGCGCCGCCGCCACGAGCTGATGGTCTCCGGCGTTTCGATGATCGCCCCCGAAACGGTCTTTCTCGCCTTCGACACGCAGCTCGGCCAGGACGTAATGATCGAGCCGAACGTCGTTTTCGGACCGGGCGTTACTGTCGAAAGTGGTGCGGTCATCCACGCATTTTCCCACCTTGAAGGCGCCCATGTCAGCTCTGGCGCAACGGTCGGCCCCTACGCCCGCTTGCGTCCGGGCGCCAATCTCGGGGCTGATTCCAAGGTCGGCAATTTCTGTGAGGTGAAGAAAGCCGAGATCGGCGCCGGCGCCAAGGTCAACCACCTGACCTATATCGGCGATGCGTATGTCGGCGAAAAGACCAATATCGGTGCCGGCACGATCACCTGCAACTATGACGGCGTCAACAAGCACGTGACCCGCATTGGTGCGAATGCCTTCATCGGCTCGAATTCGTCTCTCGTTGCGCCGGTGTCGGTGGGAGATGGCGCACTGGTTGCATCCGGCAGCGTCATCACCGAAGATGTGCCCGCCGATGCGGTGGCCTTCGGGCGGGCGCGTCAGGAGATCAAGCAAGGCCGGGCGAAAATCCTGCGCGAGCGCTACCAGGCCGAAAAGGCCGCCCGAAAGAAATAACCGGTTGCCGCGCGACGGTTAAAGCCTGAAACCGAAAGTGAGTTTACGGCTGATTGCGCATTTTTGGGAATTCGATACCAAAGCGGCATCTGAAAAATGATCACGACCGGCGCTCTTCCTGCTAGGCGGCGGTTTCACGAAGAAATTGCGGAGAAGAACACATATGTGCGGCATTGTTGGTATCGTTGGAAATCAGCCTGTCTCCGAGCGCCTCGTCGATGCCCTGAAGCGGCTTGAATATCGCGGTTATGATTCCGCCGGCGTCGCAACGATCCACGAGGGCGTTCTTGATCGCCGCCGTGCCGAGGGCAAGCTGGTCAATCTCGAGACCAAGCTGCGAGGCGAGCCGCTGGCAGGCCGGGTCGGCATTGCGCATACGCGCTGGGCGACGCATGGCGCGCCGACCGAAAACAACGCGCATCCGCATTTCACCGACGGCGTTGCCGTCGTCCACAACGGCATTATCGAGAATTTCTCGGAGTTGAGGGACGAACTCGCCGATGCCGGCGCGACATTCAAGACGCAGACCGACACCGAGGTCGTGGCGCAACTGCTCGCCAAGCTGATCCGTGACGGCATGAGCCAGAAGGATGCGATGCAGGCCATGCTGCGCCGGGTGACTGGTGCCTACGCGCTGGCGGTCATTTTCCAGGACGCCCCGGACACCATCATGGCTGCCCGCAGCGGCCCGCCGCTCGCCGTCGGCTTCGGCAAGGGGGAGATGTTCCTCGGCTCCGACGCGATCGCGCTGTCGCCCTTCACCAATGAGATCACCTATCTGATCGACGGCGACTGGGCGGTCCTGACAGCGAATGGCGTCGAAATTCTCGACCATGACGGCAACCGGGTCTCCCGGCCGCGTCAAGTCTCGGTCGCCGCCGCCTACATGGTCGACAAGGGCAACCATCGTCATTTCATGGAAAAGGAAATCTACGAGCAGCCGGAAGTGATTTCGCATGCGCTCGGCCACTATATCGACTTTATCGAAAACAAGGTGAACCCGCTGGCCTCGGCGATCGATTTCGCCAAGGTTCCGAGCCTTGCCATCTCCGCTTGCGGTACCGCCTATCTTGCCGGCCTCGTCGGCAAGTACTGGTTCGAGCGCTACGCCCGCCTGCCGGTCGAAATCGACGTGGCATCGGAATTCCGCTACCGCGAAATTCCACTGTCTCCGCAATCTGCAGCGCTGTTCATCTCGCAATCCGGCGAGACGGCCGACACGCTGGCGTCGTTGCGGTACTGCAAGGAACACGGCCTGAAGATCGGCGCCGTCGTCAACGTCAAGGAATCGACGATTGCGCGCGAATCCGATGCGGTCTTCCCGATCATGGCAGGTCCGGAAATCGGCGTCGCCTCGACCAAGGCCTTCACCTGCCAACTTTCCGTTCTTGCAGCTCTTGCCATTGGTGCCGGCCGCGCCCGCGGAACCGTATCGGAGGCCGAGGAGAAGGCACTGGTCCGTCACCTCGCTGAAATGCCGCGCATCATGGGCAAGGTGCTGAACAGCATCCAGCCGACGATCGAGAGCCTGTCGCGCGAACTGTCGAAATGCAAGGACGTGCTCTATCTCGGCCGCGGCACCAGCTATCCGCTCGCCATGGAAGGCGCGCTGAAGCTCAAGGAAATCTCCTATATCCATGCTGAAGGCTACGCGGCCGGCGAACTGAAGCACGGCCCGATCGCGCTGATCGACGAGAACATGCCGGTCATCGTGATTGCGCCGCATGACCGCTTCTTTGAAAAGACGGTGTCGAACATGCAGGAAGTCGCAGCCCGCGGCGGCCGGATCATCTTCATCACCGACGAGAAGGGCGCAGCCGCCTCCAAGCTGGAAACGATGAGCACGATTATCCTGCCGAATGTCGACGAGATCATCGCGCCGATGATTTTCTCGCTGCCGATCCAGCTGCTTGCCTATCACACGGCGGTTTTCATGGGGACCGACGTCGATCAGCCGCGTAACCTCGCAAAATCAGTCACCGTCGAATGATTGTCCGTACTGAAAACGCCGCTGATGTCGTGGCCATTCACGACATAACGCTGGAGGCCTTCAAGGACCATCCGTACAGCGACGGGACGGAACATCTGATTGTCGGTCGGCTGCGCGAGGCGGGGGCGCTCAGCCTTTCGCTGGTAGCCGAGGTTGAAGGCGAGGTAGTCGGCCATATCGCGTTTTCGCCTGTCGAATTGTCTGATGGCTCGGAGCAATGGTTCGGGCTCGGCCCCGTGTCGGTCCGGCCGGCATTCCAGGGGCAGGGCATCGGCAGTGCCTTGATCCGCAAGGGGCTGGATATCCTCAGGGATCGGGCAGCGGCAGGGTGCGTCGTGGTGGGTGATCCCGCGCTGTATCGCCAGTTCGGGTTCGAGAACGACGCCCGGATGACCTATGCGGATTGTGCGCCGCAGTATTTTTTGGCGCAGCCCTTGTCGTCCACTCCGGCGTCCGGCATGGTGACGTTTCACGCGGCCTTTTACGGCGGCGTAGACGGATAGACGGAGCGGCATGACGGACAAACCGGCACGTGGGTTTTTGGCCACGCGGTTGAGGAATTATTTCCTGACCGGGCTGATTATCTGTGCGCCGCTTGCTATCACCGCCTGGATCACCTGGTCCTTCATTCTCTGGGCCGACAGCTGGGTGAAACCTTATCTGCCCTTCGACTACAATCCGGATAATTTCCTGCCCTATCCGGTTCCCGGTTTCGGCCTGCTGACGGCCTTGCTGCTGATCACGCTGGTCGGATTCTTTACTGCCAATCTGATCGGCCGCAGCATCGTCGGTTTCGGCGAGTCGCTTTTGGTCCGAACGCCCCTGGTTCGCTCGATCTACAAGGGGTTGAAGCAAATCTTCCAGACGGTTCTGCAGGATCAGTCGAACTCCTTCAAGAAGGCGGGCTTGATCGAATATCCGAGCCCTGGCCTGTGGTCGCTTGTCTTTATCGCCACGGACGCCAAGGGCGAGATCGCCGTCAAGTTCAGGGAACGCGGCCTCGACATGGTCACGGTCTTCCTGCCGCCGACACCGGTTCCGACTGCCGGGTTCCTGATTTTCGTGCCGCGCGAAAAGATCGTCCCGCTCGACATGAGCCCCGAAGATGCCGCCAAGCTGTTGCTCTCGGGCGGACTGGTGGCCCCTGACTATCTGCCGAGGGTGCTGTCGGCACCCGGCCAGACCGTACCGGTCGCCACAAAACGCGGGAAGTTCTTCAGCCGGCTCTGAGAAAGCGGATCGCTTCGTCGCGCCGGTAGAGGTAGAGCAGTGTCCTCAGCGCCTCGCCGCGGTCGGATGTCAGTTCGGGATCGCGCTCGATGATATAGGCCGCATCCTTGCGGGCAATCTCGAGCAGGTCGCCATGCGCCTCAAGGCTGGCGATGCGGAAGCCGGGGGTACCGGACTGCCGCGTTCCGAGCAGTTCGCCTTCGCCTCTGAGTTTCAGGTCCTCCTCCGCGATGAGAAAACCGTCTTCGGTTTCCCTGAGAATGGAAAGCCGGGCCCTGCCGTTTTCGCTGAGCGGTCCCTTGTAGAGCAGGATGCACGTCGAGGCCTCGTCGCCGCGCCCGACACGGCCGCGCAACTGATGGAGTTGGGCAAGCCCGAAACGCTCCGCATGCTCGATCACCATGATCGTCGCATCCGGCACATCGACGCCGACCTCGACGACAGTGGTTGCCACAAGGAGCCGAATCTCGCCGGTCTTGAAGGCAAGCATGACGGTGTCCTTTTCCGCACCGTTCATGCGGCCATGCACAAGGCCGACCTGAGCGCCAAAATGGCTCTTCAGCGTCTGGAAGCGTTCATCGACCGACATCAGGTCGGAAGCGTCCGATTCTTCCACAAGCGGGCAGATCCAGTAGGCTTTCTTGCCTTCACCGAGGGCCGTATGCAGCCTTGAGACGATTTCGCCTGTCCGCTCGGTCGAGACCGTCACGGTCTGGATCGGCTTTCTGCCGGCCGGTTTTTCGGTCAGCTTCGAAACGTCCATGTCCCCGAAGGCGGCAAGCACCAGCGTTCGCGGGATCGGCGTCGCGGTCATGACAAGCATATGTGGCGAAATCCCCTTGGCCGTCAGCCGCAGCCGCTGGTGCACACCGAAGCGGTGCTGTTCATCGACGACGGCCAAAAGCAGGTTGGCATAGCCGACCGTATCTTGGAACAGCGCATGCGTGCCGATGACAATCTGCGTTTCGCCCAAGGCGATGCGTTCGAGGATGGCCTCGCGCTCGCGTCCCTTGGTGCGGCCGGTTAGAACATCGATGGTGACGCCGGCCGGTGCTGCCATCTTCGAGAGCGTGGCGAAATGCTGGCGGGCAAGGATTTCCGTCGGCGCCATCAGCACCGCCTGGCCGCCGGCCTCGACCGCTGCCAGCATCGACATCAGAGCTACCGCCGTCTTTCCCGAGCCGACATCGCCCTGCAGCAGGCGCAGCATGCGCTCGGTTCCGGCCATGTCCTTCAGCACCTCGCCGATGGCCGTGACCTGGCTGGCGGTCAGCGAAAAGGGCAGGGCATCGAGCACCGGCTTGCTCAAGGTCGCCGTCGCGTGCACCGGCGTGCCCGCGACCTTGCGCAGACGTTGACGCACCAGCGACAGGGAAAGCTGTCCGGCAAGGAACTCGTCATAGGCGAGCCTCCGGCGGGCCGGTGCCTGTGGATCGATATCGGTCTCGTCGCGCGGATCGTGAAGCGTCAGGAAACAGTCGCGTGTTGAGGCGAAGCTTTGCTTCTCAAGCAGAGCCTCGTCGAGCCACTCGGGAAAATCAGGGATTCGAGGCAGGGCCGCTTCGATCGATTTGCGCAGGATACGTGCCGAAAGACCCGCCGTCAGAGGATAGACGGGCTCGACCAGCGGCAGGTTTTCCGCCTCCAGCGCTCGCACCATATAGTCCGGATGCACCATCGACGGGCGGCCGTTGAACCAGTCCACCTTGCCGCTGACAGTCACGGTCTCGTCGATAGGCAGGGCCTTCTCCAGCCAGTTTCCCTTGACCCGAAAAAAAGTTAGCGCCAATTCGCCGGTCTCGTCGTGGAGGAAGACGCGGTAGGGTTGATTGGTTCTCGGAGCCGGTGGCTGATGACGATCGACCCTGCCTGTGATCGTCACGATGGTGCCCTGTGGCGCCCGCGCGATGCCCGGCTGGTGCCGCCGGTCGATCAGCGAATGCGGTGCATGAAAAACAAGGTCTATCACCCGGCAATCGTCGATGCTTTCGCGTCCCAGCAGCCGCGCATAAAGTTCGCCCGCCTTCGGGCCGATGCCGGGAAGCGAATTCAGGGGAGCAAACAGGGGATCGAGAAGGGCCGGGCGCATGCCGGCCAGACTGAAACGAGGATTAGGTCTTTGGCAAGGCTGACAATCGTCTTTTCAGCGTTTATAGAGCCATTGCAACACGCTGCCTCCAACGATGCGGCGGCAGGAAGGACTTTTCGATGACGGGCATCACACGCACGAGCGCCGATCTTGATCCGCGCCGCAGACGGATTCTTTTTCGTGCCTGGCATCGCGGCATCCGCGAGATGGATCTCGTCTTCGGGCAGTTCGCAGACAATGAGCTTGCCGGCCTTGCGGAGGCTGATCTCGACGAACTCGAAACCATCATGGCCGAAGAGGACAACGATCTGGTCAAGTGGATCGTCGGCGAAAAGCCCGTGCCTGAACACTACCGGACCCCGCTTTTCAAACGTATCGCCTCCTATCGTCCAGACTTCGACAAGCCTTTTACCGGCGGGAACACAGACGATCGATGATTGCCGGATTTGACCCACAGAAAGTCGCGCGCGCGAGCCGCGAACTGACCATCGGCCCGGTGCCTGCCGGCGTCGAACCGCTGATCCTTGCCGAACTTGCCCGTGCCAACGGTCCCGTCGCCTATATCCTGTCGGACGGCCAACGCATCGCCGATGTCGAGCAGATGCTGGGTTTTGCCGCGCCTGACATTCCCGTTCTGACATTGCCGGGCTGGGACTGCCTGCCCTATGACCGGGTTTCCCCCAGCGCCGATATCTCGGCGCGGCGGCTGGCAACGCTGAGCGGCCTGATCGCGCACGCGAAAAAGCCGCATCCGGCCATCGTTCTCGTTACGGTCAACGCCGCTCTCCAGAAGATGGCGCCGCAGGAGGTTATCGAGAGCCTCGCTTTCTCCGCCCGGCCGGGCAACACGATCCGCATGGACGACGTGGCCGCCCGGCTCGAGCGCAACGGTTTCGAGCGCGTCGCCACGGTTCGCGAAGTCGGCGAATATGCGGTGCGTGGTGGCATCCTCGATGTCTTTGTTCCCGGCAGTGACGAACCTGTCCGTCTCGATTTCTTCGGCGACACGCTCGAATCGATCCGCTCCTTCGATCCCGCCAGCCAGCGCACCACCGGCCAGGCCCGCTCGCTCGATCTCAACCCAATGAGCGAGGTGTCGCTGACGCCGGAGACGATCAGCCATTTTCGCACGCAATATCTGTCGATGTTCGGCGCGGCGACGCGCGACGACGTGCTCTATCAGGCGGTGTCCGAGGGCCGGCGTTATGCCGGCATGGAGCATTGGCTGCCGTTGTTTTATGACCGGCTGGATACCGTGTTCGACTATCTCGCCGGGTTTCATATCGTGACCGATCATGTCGCCCGCGAGGCGGCGGCCGAGCGGTCGAAGCTCGTTGAGGATTATTACGAGGCACGCCAGTCCTCCGCTGCGCCGGGCAAGTCGCAGATATCGCAAGGTACGCCCTACAAGCCTGTTGCGCCGGAACTGCTTTACCTGAATGCCGAGGCATTCGGCGCAGCACTGACCGCGCGCAATGCCGTTCGTCTTTCGCCGTTCAGCGAGCATGAAGGCGAAGCACGGCAGGTCATGACGGTCGATGCGCGGCTCGGTGTGCGCTGGGCAAAGAACGCGACCGAGGCAACGAGCGACGCCGAACGGGTCAACGTCTTCGATCAGGCCGTCAAATACATCGCTGACCGCCGCGCCAATGGGGCCAAGGTTCTCATATCGGGCTGGTCGGAGGGGTCGCTCGATCGCCTGCTGCAGGTGCTTGCCGAGCATGGGCTGATGAATATCCGGCCGGTGAAGGCCCTGTCAGAGGTAAACGCCCTCAAGCCAGGCGAGGCGGCCTCGGCCGTGCTCAGCCTCGAGAGCGGTTTCGAAACCGGTAATCTCGTCGTCATCGGCGAGCAGGACATTCTCGGCGACCGCATGGTGCGCCGCTCCAAACGCCGCAAGCGCGGCGCGGATTTCATCGCCGAAGTCGCGGGCCTCGACGAAGGCAGCATTGTCGTCCATGCGGAACATGGCATCGGCAGGTTCGTAGGCCTTCGCACGATCGAGGCTGCCGGCGCGCCGCATGCGTGCCTTGAACTCGTCTATGCCGACGAGGCAAAGCTGTTCCTGCCCGTGGAAAACATCGAACTGCTGTCGCGCTACGGCTCGGAGGGCAGCGACGCCGTGCTCGACAAGCTCGGCGGTGTCGCCTGGCAGGCGCGCAAGGCCAAGCTGAAGAAGCGCCTGCTGGATATGGCCGGTGGTCTCATCCGCATCGCTGCCGAGCGGCTGACGCGCCATGCGCCGGTGCTGACGACCCCGGAAGGGCTTTACGACGAATTTGCGGCCCGTTTCCCCTATGACGAGACCGAAGATCAGATGACCTCAATCGAGGCGGTTCGCGAGGATCTCGGCGCCGGCCGGCCGATGGACCGGCTTGTCTGCGGCGACGTCGGCTTCGGCAAGACGGAAGTGGCACTGCGCGCTGCATTCGTGGCGGCCATGAACGGCGTCCAGGTGGCGGTTGTTGTCCCCACCACGCTGCTTGCCCGCCAGCATTTCAAGTCCTTCACCGACCGCTTCCGCGGTCTGCCGGTTCGGATTGCCCAGGCCTCGCGTCTCGTCGGTTCCAAGGAGCTGGCGCTCACCAAGAAGGAAGTGGCGGAAGGCAAGACGGATATCGTCGTCGGCACGCATGCGCTGCTGGGAGCCTCGATCAACTTCGCCAATCTCGGTCTTCTGATCATCGACGAGGAACAGCATTTCGGCGTCAAGCACAAGGAGCGGCTGAAAGAGCTGAAATCCGACGTGCACGTGCTCACGCTGTCGGCAACGCCGATCCCGCGCACGCTGCAGCTGGCGCTGACAGGCGTGCGCGAACTGTCGCTTATCACCACGGCACCTGTGGACCGCATGGCTGTCCGCACCTTCATCTCGCCCTTCGACGCGCTGGTGATCCGCGAAACGCTGATGCGAGAGCATTATCGCGGCGGCCAGAGCTTTTACGTCTGCCCGCGCCTTGCCGATCTCTCCGAAATCCATGATTTCCTGAAATCGGATGTTCCGGAACTGAAGGTCGCCGTGGCGCACGGCCAGATGCCGGCAACGGAACTCGAGGACATCATGAATGCCTTCTACGAAGGCCGCTATGACGTCCTGCTCTCGACCACCATCGTCGAATCCGGTCTCGATGTGCCGACCGCCAATACATTGATCGTGCATCGCGCCGATATGTTTGGTCTTGCGCAGCTCTATCAGCTGCGGGGCCGGGTCGGCCGTTCCAAGGTGCGCGCCTTTGCACTGTTCACGCTGCCGGTCAATCGGACGCTGACGGGCATGGCCGAACGGCGCCTCAAGGTCCTGCAGTCGCTCGACACGCTGGGGGCGGGCTTCCAGCTGGCAAGTCACGATCTCGATATTCGCGGCGCCGGCAACCTGCTCGGCGACGAGCAGTCCGGCCATATCAAGGAAGTCGGTTTCGAACTCTACCAGCAGATGCTGGAAGAGGCGGTTGCCGAACTGAAGGGAGACGAGGAGATCGCCGACAGCGGCTGGTCGCCGCAGATTTCGGTTGGCACGCCCGTCATGATCCCGGACGACTATGTTCCGGATCTGCACCTGCGCCTCGGGCTCTACCGGCGTCTGGGCGAGATCACCGAGCTTGGCGATATCGACGCCTTCGGCGCGGAGCTGATCGACCGGTTCGGTCCGCTACCGCTCGAAGTCCAGCATCTCCTGAAAATCGTCTATATCAAATCGCTCTGCCGCACGGCCAACGTCGAAAAGCTCGATGCCGGGCCAAAGGGCGTCGTCGTGCAGTTCCGCAACCGGGAATTCCCCAATCCAGGCGCACTCGTTGGCTATATCGCCAAGCAGGGCATCATGGCGAAGATCCGCCCCGACCACAGTATCTTCTTCCAGCGCGATTTCCCGACACCGGAAAAGCGCTTGGCGGGTGCTGCGGTGGTCATGACGCAACTTGCAGGTCTGGCCAAGAGCGCCTAGGCGCCAAACGGAAAAGCCGCGCGGAGCTTCGCGCGGCTTGGAAGGCAAGCGGGTCTATCGGTCAGTTGATTTGCGACTGATCCTTCATCTTGGCGATATCGCGCAGCGCGCCGGTCAGCACGTCAACGGATTGGGCACCCATGACGGCATATTTGCCGTCTATGACGAAGCACGGCACTCCGGTAACGCCCATGCCGCGCGCCATCTCGATTTCCTCGCTGATCGTATCTTTGTCGGCGTCGGAGGCGAGTAGAGCTGCGATAACGGCGCGATCAAGTCCTGCCTCGGCGGCGATGTCGAGCAGAACCGCGTGGTCGCCGACGTTGAGGCCCCGTTCGAAATTGGCCTTGAACAGCAGTGCTGCGACTTTGCCCTGCGTCTCCTGGCCTTCGGTCAGCGCCCAGCGGATCAGCCGGTGTGCATCGAATGTGTTGGGGCTGATTTTCACTGCCTCGAAATCAAAGGCGATGCCGTCCGCATGGCCAAGCCCCGTCAGCATCTCATGCGCCCGATCGACGGCGGCCTGGCCACCGAGCTTGGCGGCGAGATGTTGCTTGTGATCCACCCCCTCGGGCGGCAGATCGGGGTTGAGCTGGTAGGGGCGCCAGTTCACGGTGACATGGATATCGCCTGCGACGTTGGCAATCGCCTGATCGAGCCGCGCCTTGCCCAGATAGCACCAGGGGCAGACGACATCCGAGACAACGTCGATGTTTACGAGGTCCATGGGCACATTCCTTTCGCATGGAAAACCGTTGACCCGCGACATAGGCTGCCCGATTTCGGGTTTCAATGCGTTACCGAAAGTATACCGGCCTCAAATCCGCATCACTGCGCGGATTCATCCCACCATGTCGGTAGCTGATAGCCGTAGAGTGGCACGACGCTCGGCCGGCCGATATGCTGGGCGCGGGCCACCCATTGGGCACCGACATGATAGAGTGGCACGAGATAGGAATTGTTGATCAGCATCCGGTCATGAGCCCGAACCGCGGCAATGAAATCCTCCGTCGTCTTGGCCTGGAGGATATTGTTGATCATCCGGTCGACGTCCTTGTCCGCGACACCCGCGAAGTTCTCGCTGCCTTGCCGGTCGCGGGCTTCGGAAGACCAGCGGCCGACCTGCTCGATGCCGGGAGAAAGCGTCGACGGGAACGACTTGACGATCACGTCATAGTCAAAGGATTGGCTGCGCTGCTGATATTGCGAATCGTCAACGGTTCGAACCGAGGCTGTGATGCCGAGTGCGGCGAGGAAGCGCTGGTAGGCGAGCGCCATCTTTTCCTGCCCTTCGTTCTGCGTCATGATCTCGAAGGCAAGCGGCACACCTTTCTCGTTGACCATCTTGCCGTCCTTGACGGCATAGCCGGCCTCACGCATCAGGGTAACAGCCTCGCGCAGGACATTCCGATCGCGTCCGGATGCGTCGGTGACAGGCAGGCGATAGCTGCCGTCGAGCACCGATGGATTGATGCGGTTCCTGGCATCGCCAAGCAGCCCGAGTTCGCGATCGTCTGCCGGAACGCCAAGATAGGACAGTGTGGAGTTCTGCCAGAAGCTCTGCGTGCGGGTATAGGCATTGTCGAACAGGTTCTTGTTGACCCATTCAAAGTCAAAGGCGAGGGCCAGCCCCTGGCGTAGCTTGATATTCTCAAACATTGGCCGTCGGGTGTTGAAAACGAAGCCGAGCATGCCCGAGGGCGTCTTCGGCGTGAAAGTGTCCTTGATCACCTTGCCGGATTGAACGGCCGGGAAAGTGTAGCTCCGCGCCCACTTGGTCGGGCTACCTTCCGGATAAACATCGATTTCGCCCTTCTTGAAGGCCTCGAACAGAGAATTGTCCTGGAGGAAGTATTCGACGGAAATCTCGTCGTAATTGTCGAAACCGACCTTCGAGGGCAGATCCTTTGCCCAGTAGTCAGGATTGCGCTTGTAGACGATCCGCTCGCCCGGTTTGACGTCGGCGACGCGATATGGGCCGGAACCGAGCGGGAGCTTGAGCGATGTCTGGTCGAAAGTTGCCACGTCGGTCGCGTGTTTCGGCAGGATTGGTGTCATGGCGATCAGCAACGGAAATTCGCGATCAGCCTCATCGTTGAAGGTAAAACGGACGCTACGGTCGCCGACCTTTTCCAGCTTCTCGACCTTTGCCATCCGCGTGCTGAAGGGAACGCGTCCCTTGTCCCGGAACAGCTCGAAGGTGAAAATGACGTCTTCCGGCGTGACCGGCTGGCCATCCGCCCATTTGGCCTTGGGATTGATGTTGAACTGGATGAACGTCCGATCCTCGTCCCATTCGACGCTCTCGGCAAGCAGGCCGTAGAGCGAGAAGGCCTCGTCACGGGAACGCTGCATCAGGGAATCATAGACGAGATTGCCGTATTCCGGATCGAGCATGCCGCGCGCCGTGGTGCGCATGCTCTTGAGGATGAACGGATTGAGGCTATCGAAGGTGCCGACGACGCCGTAGGCAATCCGGCCGCCTTTCTTAACGTCCGGTTTGACATAGGGGAAATTCTTGAAATCGGCGGGGAGGGCCGGCTGTCCGTGCATTGCAATGGCGTGAACGGGATCGGCCTTTGCCGCAGCCCCCGCGCCAAGCGCCGGGAGTAGCGATATCAACCCTAAGAACAATGCGCGCAAGCCCGCCTCCTGCTGTCGTCAATCAACTGAATCACGGCAAACTATCACGTTGACCCGTATTTCCAACCGGCAGATACTTCAAAAAAAACCGCTGCTTCCCATGCATGGTCGCAAAAAAATCCAGGAAAGACTGGATATCCGCGCCCGCTCGCTGTAACAGGTGTTCCCGGAGACGAGGGTCATGCAATTGCCTTATTTGCCCAACAGGAGAGCGGGCAGCTGACCATAGATGACAAGCGGCTCAAGGTCGCTCAGACACCGGAATTCAGGAGACGGATATCGTTATGATCTTCAAGCCGAACTTCACCAAGAAGGCCGCACTTTCGGCATTTGCCGGCGCTGTTGCCGTTGCTGCGATGCCTGTTGCGTCCTTCGCGCAGGAACAGGCTGCCGGCCGTCCGCCGCAGGGCTGGTTCAAGGTCTGCACCAAGCAGGAAGACAATGATGTCTGCATCGTCCAGAACCTTCTGACGGCCGGCAACGGCCAGCTGATCACGGCCGTTGGCCTCATCAGCGTTCAGGGCAAGGTCAACCGCAAGGTGATGCAGGTTTCGGTTCCTTCGGCACGCCTGATCCCGCCGGGCATCACGATGCAGATCGACGGCGGCAAGGGCGCCAAGCTCGACTACGCCATCTGCATGCCGGACAAGTGCGTGGCCGAAGTGCCGCTCAGCGACGCCGTTCTCGCTAGCCTGAAGAAGGGCGGCGAAGTGATCTTCACGTCGGTCAACTTCCAGCGTGCGCCGAACCCGATCAAGATCTCGCTTGGTGGCTTCACCGGCGTATTCGACGGCGAGCCGATCGAACAGTCCAAGCTCGAAGAGCGCCAGCGCCTGCTGCAGGAAGAAATGCAGAAGAAGGCCGAAGACGCCCGCAAGAAGCTGGAAGAAGCCCAGAAGGCTGCCAAGGCGAACTGATCGCCGCATCGACGAGACAAAAAAGGCCCGGACTTTCGTCCGGGCTTTTTCGTTTCAGGGTGGCGCTATACGGCCATGACGTCAGTGCTGGACGACAGCCTTGGGCTTGTACTGGCCGACAGACTGTGGATCGAAGAAGGCGTTCACCTGCGAATGCCGCATGGGGCGTCCGCTTTCATCCGAAACGAGGTTCTGTTCGGAGACATAGGCGACATATTCCGTTTCATCATTCTCTGCGAGCAGATGGTAAAACGGCTGGTCCTTGCTCGGGCGGACTTCAGCGGGAATTGAATTCCACCATTCCTCGGTGTTTGCATATTCCGGGTCGACGTCGAAAATGACGCCGCGGAAGGGAAACACGCGATGGCGAACAACCTGTCCAATCTGAAATTTTGCGTCTCTTTGTTTCATCATGTTAGGTTCCTTTCGCAATAATATGTGGGGGTTTTTCAACAAACATCAATAGCGAAAGTCGGGGAGACAGCGGGCAGGCGAAAACTCGAAACCACAGCCGGCTATCGTCCACAATGCCGTTGCTTGCCTCCCTTGGGGATTCGTCGTACCTCATTTGCAGAGGAGTTTCCGGTGGCGGATATGGCATGAGCAATCAGTGGGGCAGAGACCATCAGGTGACACGCGGCGGCGGTTCGTCGGGTGCGCTGCTGCCGATCGTCTTGTGCCTGGCGCTCGTCGGCGCTGGTGTCTACTTCTGGTTCGCCCGTCAGGCGCTGCAGGCGGAAATCGCCGCTTTGACCGCGCAAACGGCCTCACTGAGCCAGGACCTGAGCAGCGCGATCGCCGAAAAGGACAAGGCGAACAATGATCTGGCGGAATTCCGCAAGAACTCCGGAAACTGGGCCGGCGAGCTGGAACAGGAATATGCCGAACTGAAACTCAACGAAGTGCCGAAGCTCAACCGGCTGCTCGACAAGCGTGACGCCGACATCTCCACGCTGGAAAAATTGCTTTCGACCGAAAAAGCAGCGGCGAAATCTGCCTCCGACGATTTCACCGCGACACTGGCAAAAATCCAGGAACAGTTGAACGCTGCGAAGTCGGACACTGCCGATGCCCGCAAGCAGGCTCAGGATCTTGCCGCCGACAAGGTGGCATTGAACAAGCAGATCGCCAGCTTGCGCTCGGCCGTCGAGCGGGCCATGGCGGATACCGTGGCGGCCCGCAAGGCGCTGGAGCAGAAGCAGGCGGAAGCTGAAAAGAAGCAGCCCACCTTCAAATCGGCGCTTGACCTGGCGCGCGACGTGCAGATCCAGACATTGGAGCAAAGCCTTGGCGAAGAACGCCGGAAAGTCGCAGCGCTGGAAAAGCAGCTTGCCGACCAGGCCGCAGCCGCAGCGCTTGCCAAGCGTTCGGACACCACGCCCGCTGATACTCCAGCCGACAACGGTTCCACAGATACGGGCGAGACCGTATCCGCAGTCGATTCGACGCAGCGTGACGGCGCGCTGGTCGAAACTGTCCTCGGCGCGACCCGCGGCCTGGGCTTTCTGGATGATGAAAAGACGCAGCGCCTGAAGGATAAACTCATAGCCGGCGCGTGCGTGACGGATGCGCTTGAGAGCGTCTTCGACAAGGTGCCGCTGGTCCTGATGCGCAATCTCATGCGCGATTTGAAAAGCGACTGCTGATGACACGTGTCCGCTTGCCGGGGCAAGCGGAATTTGGGGAGAAAACACATGTTCCGACCGGGTCTTGTTGCCGCCGCGATCGTCGCAGCCCTTTCATTCGATACTGTATCGGCCGCCGACTTTGAAAAGAACATCATGACGGGCGGGCCGCAAGGCACCTATATCCAGATCGGCCGCGACGTCGCAGCCCTTGGAAAGAGCTGTGGGCTGACCCTCAACGTTCAACAATCCGCAGGTTCGCTCGAAAATTTTGTCGGCGTCCGCAACCGCCGGAACACCCAGTTCGGCATCGTCCAGAGCGACGTGCTCGAATATCTGAAGACGTTCGAGGCAAACGATCCGGAGGTGCAGCAGGCGGTGCGCGGCGTGCGCATCATGTTTCCGCTTTACAATGAGGAAATCCACGTCCTCGCCCGCGCGGATATCAAGGACATGGAAGGACTGGATGGCAAGAAGGTCGCCGTCGGCGTCAAGGACAGCGGCACGTTCCTGACATCGTCGCTGATCCTTGACATTCTGCAGGTGAAGACCGGCGAACGCGTGCCACTCAATCCTGATGCGGCTCTCCCCAAACTGCTGGCCGGCGAGATCGACGCCTTCTTCTACGTGGCCGGCGCCCCGGCAGCCCTGTTCAAGAACAATCCGATCGACGGCGCAAAATTCCATCTTCTGCCGATCACCGAAGCGCCGCTGCTTGCAACCTATACGCCGTCGCGCATCGACGGTGGAACCTATTCCTTCCAGAAAGAGCCTGTCGATCTGATTGCCGTCAAGGCTGTCATGATGACCTATGACTACGATACCAAGCGCAACGCCTATCAGCGCGAAAGCTGCAAGGCCGTCTCGGAGTTCTCGAGCCTCATTCTCAACAATCTCGACAAGCTCCAGGCGACCGGACATCCGAAATGGAAGGACGTCGACCTGACGGCATTGCCGCCCGGCTGGCAGGTTGGCGTTTGCGTGAAGGCCGGAATGGCGCTCGACTACAACCCCGCATGCAAGGCGCCGGAAACAGCCACCCAGCAGCCTGACGGCAATGAGGAATATCTCAATCTGTTGAAAGAGCGTCTGAAAAAGAAGTAAGGCGACACATTCCAAAAGCAAAAGGCCGGCTTCGCGAGGGGCCGGCCTTTTGTTTTGAGGCGGACCCGCCAAGGCGGGTCCGAAACTGGCTATCAAGCCGAGTAGTACATGTCGAATTCGACCGGGTGCGGCGTCATTTCGTAACGCATTACTTCGACCATCTTCAGTTCGATATAGGCATCGATCTGGTCGTCGTCGAATACGCCGCCGGCAGTCAGGAACTTGCGGTCCTTGTCGAGGCTTTCCAGCGCTTCGCGCAGCGAGCCGCAGACGGTCGGGATCTTCTTCAGTTCCTTCGGCGGCAGGTCGTAGAGGTCCTTGTCCATGGCCTTGCCAGGATGGATCTTGTTCTTGATGCCGTCGAGGCCGGCCATCAACATCGCGGCGAAGGCGAGATAGGGGTTTGCCAACGGATCGGGGAAGCGAACTTCGACACGCTTCGACTTCGGACCGGTACCGAACGGGATACGGCACGAGGCGGAGCGGTTGCGGGCCGAATAGGCCAGCAGAACCGGTGCTTCGTAACCCGGGACCAGACGCTTGTAGGAGTTGGTCGTCGGGTTGGTGAAGGCGTTGATCGCCTTGGCATGCTTGATGATGCCGCCGATGTAGAACAGGCAGGTTTCCGACAGGCCGGCATATTCGTCGCCGGCGAAGGTCGGCTTGCCGTCCTTCCAGATCGACTGGTGCACATGCATGCCCGAGCCGTTGTCGCCGAAGATCGGCTTCGGCATGAAGGTTGCCGTCTTGCCATAGGCATTGGCGACCTGGTGGACGACGTATTTGTAGATCTGGATCTTGTCGGCGTTGCGAACCAGGGTGTCGAACTTGACGCCGAGTTCGTGCTGCGCCGCGGCCACTTCATGGTGCTGCTTTTCGACGGTGACGCCCATTTCGGTCAGGACCGTCAGCATTTCGGAGCGCATGTCCTGGCAGCTGTCGATCGGCGGAACCGGGAAGTAGCCGCCCTTGACGCGCGGACGGTGACCGAGGTTGCCGGTCTCGTAGTCGGTGTCGTCGTTCGACGGCAGTTCGGACGAGTCCAGCTTGAAACCTGTGTTGTAGGGGTCGGCCTTGTACTTCACGTCATCGAACACGAAGAATTCCGGTTCCGGGCCAACGAAAACGGTGTCGCCGATGCCGGACGCCTTGAGATAGGCTTCGGCCTTCTTGGCGATGCCGCGCGGATCGCGGTTGTAGGCTTCGCCGGAGACCGGGTCGAGAATGTCGCAAACGATAACCATCGTCGACTGTGCGAAGAAAGGATCCATGTGCACGGTTGCCGGATCCGGCATCAGCACCATGTCGGACTCGTTGATGGCCTTCCAGCCACCGATCGACGAGCCATCGAACATGACACCATCGGCGAACATGTCCTCGTCAACACAGCCGACGTCCATCGTCACGTGCTGCAGCTTGCCCTTGGGGTCGGTGAAGCGCAGGTCAACGAACTTGACGTCGTTATCCTTGATTTGCTTGAGGATATCATTTGCAGTCGTCATTTTTTGAAAGTCCCTCTTTGAGATGACGAGGTAGAGCCCGGACCGAACGGCCAGGCGGATTAGATGGCGTCGATGCCTGTTTCACCGGTACGGATCCGGATGACCTCTTCGATATTGGAGACGAAAATCTTTCCATCGCCAATGCGTCCGGTCTGGGCCGCGTTCCGGATGGCTTCGATCACGGCCTCCGCGTTCTCGTCCGCCAGCACGACTTCGACTTTCACCTTCGGGAGAAAATCAACAACGTATTCTGCCCCACGATACAGTTCCGTGTGGCCCTTCTGGCGTCCAAAACCCTTCGCTTCCGTGACGGTGATCCCCTGCAGGCCAACTTCCTGAAGGGCTTCCTTCACTTCGTCAAGCTTGAAAGGCTTTATGATCGCTTCGATCTTTTTCATGAGAAAATGTCTCTCCGCTTCTCCCGTTATGGCAGGCTTATGCCCGCACGCCCTCAATATGCATTTTATATGCCAGATATGGCAAACGCGATGCCGTTTTGGATGAAAATTCCTCCACTGAAGACGATCATAGCCGTTTATTCGGAATAAACAGCGCCTTTTGCCTATTTTTTATGAATTTTTATGCAGTAGCGGCCATTGCCCACCGCATATTGCAATTGACGATTCATTAAGCGTCATATTTAAGCGCTAAATCTGTGCAAATGCATAAAAAATATACAAATAGACCCGCTATTTAGCACTTGTCGGCTCGGTGGCTTGCGGGCATTTTGAAGCCATGCCGTTTGATCGTTCCACATCCCTCATCACGCCCGCCGAAATGGCCGCGATCGACACCGCTGCGGCGCTATCCGGAATAGACAGTTTTGCGCTGATGAAATCGGCGGGAATGGCCGTCTCGGCTGCGGCGCTGCGGCTCTATCCGGAAGCGCTGCGTTTTGTTGTCCTGTGCGGACCGGGCAGCAATGGTGGCGACGGTTATGTCGCAGCGTCCGCATTGGGCGATTGCGGCGCCGATGTCGAGGTCTACGCCCTGGGCAATCCGGCTCGATTGAAGGGCGATGCGGCCCGCGCCCATAAAACCTGCGCTCTCAAGGTGGGACCGCTTGGCAGCTACGCGCCAAGGCCCGGAGACGTCGTCATCGATGCTCTGTTCGGAGCAGGCCTATCGCGCCCGGCACCGCCCGAGGCCGCAGCCACTATGCAGGCCGTTGGCGATCAGCGGCTGCCGGTCGTCGCTGTGGACCTGCCGTCCGGCGTCGATGGCCGCACCGGGCATGTGCTCGGCCACAGTTTTCGCGCAAGCCACACCATCACGTTCATGGCGCGAAAGCCCGGACACCTGCTGATGCCGGGCAGGGCGCTGTGCGGTACGGTGGAAACGGTCGATATCGGTATCCCTGAGCGGATTCTGCGCCTCTCAGCGGGAACGCTACGCGAAAATGGCCCGCATCTCTGGGTTGGACACGCGCAGGCGCTCGACCCGTCGGCCCACAAATTCAAACGCGGTCACCTCGTTGTTTTCTCGGGCGGCCCGCTTTCGACAGGGGCTGCCCGTCTGTCGGCGGTGGCCGGATTGAGGGCGGGCGCCGGGCTGGTGACGATTGCCTCGGACACTGCTGCGTTGAATGCCAATGCAGCACACCTGACCGCGGTCATGTTGAAGGAAATCACTGGCGGCGAGGCATTGTCCCACTGGCTTTCCGACAAGCGCATCAATGCCTTCGTGCTCGGTCCTGGTTTCGGCGATCTCGACCGCGCCCGCCGCTATGCCCTGTTGCTTCGCGAGCGAAGACTGGTGCTCGACGCGGACGGCATCACGGCTTTCAAGGACGATCCGGCGCCGCTTTTCGAGGCTTACAGCGAAGGCGAGACGCGGCTGGTAATGACGCCGCACGACGGCGAGTTCGCGCGGTTGTTTCCGGATATCGAGGCGGACGAGACGCTCTCCAAAGTCGATCGCGCTGTCGCCGCCGCAAAACGCAGCCATGCAGTAATCGTCTATAAAGGTGCCGACACCGTGATCGCCGCACCGGACGGGCGCGCCGCAATAAACGCCAACGCGCCGCCCTGGCTCGCCACGGCAGGCTCGGGCGATACGCTCGCCGGCATCATCGGCGCGCATCTGGCACAGGGCATGCCGGCCTTCGAGGCGGCGGCAGCGGGCGTTTGGCGCCATGGCCGGGCAGGAAACAAGGCAGGCGAGGGGCTGACGGCGGAGGACCTTGCCGCTGCGATCGAACCGCTGCCCGCCTGATCAGTCCACCCGCTTCTGCAGCGCCCGTGCGCCGTTCGGCGCATTGACCTTGCCCTCGGTGATGAAGAAGGCGAAGACATCGCGCGGCTTCTTTTCCGGTGTCCGCGAAGGATCGCCAAGATCCAGTTCATCCACCGCACCGCCCGCCGCCAATGTCTTCAGGCGTTTCGCCCAGAGATCGAGCCTCTTCTCGTCGTAGCAGGTCTTGACGTCGTCGCTGCCGGTCTGCAGGCGCGCATAGACGAAGTCCGAGGTAACGTCGGCGATCATCGGGTATTCGGCGTGATCGGCGCAGACCACCGCAACATTGTATTTGGCAAGGAGTGCCACGAACTCCGGCGTGCGGAACGACGGATGGCGCACCTCGACGACATGGCGCAGCGTCAGCCCGTCCTGCTTCTCCGGCAGCAGGGCAAGGAAAGCGCCAAAATCGTCCGCATCGAACTTCTTGGTCGGCATGAACTGCCAGAGGATCGGTCCAAGATGGGGTCCAAGCTCCGTCAGGCCCTGACCGAGGAATTTCTCGATCGAGTCGCCGGCCTCGGCCAGCACCTTCTTGTTGGTCGCAAAGCGGCTGGCCTTCAGCGAGAAGACAAAGTCTTCGGGCACTTCGGACGCCCATTTGGCAAAGGTTTCGGGCTTCTGCGACCCGTAATAGGTGCCGTTGACCTCGATGACCTTCAATTGCTTGCTGGCATATTCCAGCTGTCGTTTCTTCGCGAGATCATCGGGGTAGAACGTTCCCTCCCAAGGATCGAAAGTCCAACCGCCTATACCGCAGCGGATTGTGCCTGATTTGCTCATGTTTCAACTCCTCCCATTGTCAGTTTAGGCCCATTGTCAGGTCAGGCCGGCGGGATAAAGGGCTGCGAGATGTCCTGAAAGACCGGGAGGCCTTCCATATGCTGGCAATGAGCAGAGAGCGAAGGGTAATTCTCGGGATCGATCAAGCCGGGATGCGCTTCGCTTAGATGCCGCCAAGCGCATGCGGCGGCGATATCGCCGTGGCCGATACGCTCGCCGAACCAAGGGCTGTCTGAAAGGGCCCGGCTGTGCTCCAGCGCCGTTAAAGTCGCGTCTATCTGGGATCGAAGCCGCCCCGCCCATGCCTCCGAGATCGGTTGATGCAGCCGGGTTTCGTAAAAAAGGCTCACGCCCTTGTCTGCAAGACCCGTGGCAAGAGCGGCCACCTTGATCGCACGCCGCCGCTCGGGCTCCTCTTGCGGAAAAAGCCGCCGCCCCGGTGCAACGAGGCCATCCAGATAGTCCAGGATGGAGTGGCTGTCGACGAGAACGTCTCCATCATCGAGAACGAGAGCTGGAACCCGCATCAGCGGATTGAATGCACGAACACGCTCTCCGTCGCTGAAAACCGACCACGGGCGATGCTCGAAGGGCAACTCGTAAATTCGCAGCGCGATCCCGACACGACGCACGAACGAAGAATCATACTGGCCGATCAGGATCATAGCTACACTATTCCGCCGCGGCCATCTTGCGGATTGGCCGCCTTTCCAGAAGCTCCTTCAGGAACGCCCCGGTGTGGGACCGCTTTTCCTTGACGATGTCTTCCGGTGTTCCCGCAGCGATCACTTCGCCGCCGCCATCGCCGCCCTCGGGGCCGAAATCGATCACCCAGTCGGCGGTCTTGATGACTTCGAGATTGTGTTCGATGACGACGACCGAATTGCCCTGGTTGACCAGTTCATGCAGCACTTCGAGCAACTTGGCGACGTCATGGAAATGCAGGCCGGTGGTCGGCTCGTCGAGGATATAGAGCGTGCGGCCGGTCGAGCGCTTCGACAGTTCCTTGGCAAGCTTGACGCGCTGCGCCTCGCCGCCCGAAAGCGTGTTGGCCTGCTGGCCGACCTTGATGTAACCGAGGCCCACGCCCTGCAAGGCCTGCAGTTTGTCGCGCACGGCAGGGACTGCAGCAAAGAATTCGACACCTTCCTCGACCGTCATGTCGAGGACGTCGGCGATCGACTTGCCCTTGAAATGCACGTCGAGCGTTTCGCGGTTGTAGCGCTTGCCGTGGCAGACGTCGCAGGTGACGTAGACATCCGGCAGGAAGTGCATCTCGATCTTGATGACGCCGTCGCCCTGGCAGGCCTCGCAACGGCCGCCCTTGACGTTGAAGGAGAACCGGCCAGGCTGATAACCGCGCGTCTTTGCCTCCGGCAGACCGGCGAACCAGTCGCGGATCGGCGTGAAGGCGCCGGTATAGGTGGCCGGGTTCGAGCGCGGCGTGCGGCCGATCGGTGACTGGTCGATGTCGATCACCTTGTCGATATGCTCGAAGCCGTCGATGCGGTCGTGCTCGGCCGGATTTTCACGTGCGCCCATGATGCGGCGAGCGGCGGCCTTGTACAGCGTCTCGATCAGGAAGGTCGACTTGCCGCCACCCGACACGCCGGTCACGGCCGTGAAGACGCCGAGCGGGATCGAAGCCGTGACGTTCTTCAGATTGTTGGCGCGGGCGCCGACAACAGTGATTTCCTTTTTCTTCTTCAGCTTACGCCGCTCCGGTGGCACGGCAACCGCAAGCTCTCCGGACAGATATTTGCCGGTCAGCGAGTTCGGATTAGCCATGATGTCGGCCGGCAGGCCTTCAGCAACCACCTGGCCGCCATGAATACCGGCAGCGGGTCCGATATCCACGACGTAGTCCGAGGTCATGATGGCGTCCTCGTCGTGCTCCACGACGATCACCGTATTGCCGATGTCGCGTAGATGCCGGAGCGTATCGAGCAGCCGGGCATTGTCGCGCTGATGCAGGCCGATCGACGGCTCGTCGAGAACATAGAGCACCCCGGTCAGGCCGGAGCCGATCTGCGAGGCCAGCCGGATGCGCTGGCTTTCGCCGCCCGACAGCGTGCCGGAATTGCGCGACAGGCTCAGATATTCGAGCCCGACATCATTGAGGAACCGAAGACGCTCGCGGATTTCCTTGAGGATGCGGACCGCGATCTCGTTCTGTTTGGCATTCATATGGCTCGGCAGCGTCTCGAACCAGTCGCGCGCAACGCGGATCGACATCTGCGTGACTTCGCCGATTTGGAGTTTGTTGATCTTGACCGCCAGCGCTTCCGGCTTCAGGCGAAAACCGTCGCAAGCCGGGCAAGGGGCGGCCGACATGTAGCGCTCGATTTCCTCGCGCGCCCAGGCGCTGTCCGTCTCCTTCCAGCGCCGCTCCAGATTGGGCACGATGCCTTCGAAATTCTTGGTGGTGTTGTAGGACCGCGCACCGTCTTCGTAGTGAAAGCTGATCTTTTCCTCGGTGCCCTGAAGGATGGCGTGCTTGGCGTCGTCAGAGAGGTCGGTCCATTTGTTGGACAGCTTGAAGCCAAAGGCCTTGCCGAGCGCTTCGAGGGTCTGGTTGTAATAGGGCGACGACGATTTTGCCCAGGGCGCGATCGCGCCGTTCTTCAGCGTGCGGTCGGGTTCCGGAACGATCAGCGCCTCATCGATCTTCTGCTGGCTGCCGAGGCCGTCGCAGGTCGGGCAGGCGCCGAAGGGGTTGTTGAACGAGAAGAGCCGCGGCTCGATCTCCGAAATGGTGAAACCGGACACGGGGCAGGCGAATTTTTCGGAAAAGAGAACGCGCTCATGCGTCTCGTTCAGTGACTTGTTGGCCGAACCGCCGGCCGAGGTTTCTTCCGGCGGCAGCGGCTTGTCGGCGAATTCGGCAATCGCCAACCCGTCGGCGAGCGTCAGGCAGGTCTCCAGGCTATCGGCCAGCCGCGTCGTCAGGTCGGCACGCACGACCACGCGGTCGACGACGACATCGATGTCATGCTTGTATTTCTTGTCGAGCGTTGGCGCCTCGGCGATTTCGTAGAACTGTCCATCGATCTTGACGCGCTGAAAGCCCTTCTTCATCAGTTCGGCGAGTTCCTTCTTGTACTCGCCCTTGCGGCCGCGCACGATCGGCGCGAGAATGTAGAGACGCGTTCCTTCGCCGAAATCGACGATGCGATCGACCATCTGGCTGACCGTCTGGCTTTCGATCGGCAGGCCTGTCGCCGGCGAATAGGGCACGCCGACACGGGCAAACAGGAGGCGCATATAGTCGTAGATTTCGGTGACAGTGCCGACCGTCGAGCGCGGGTTGCGCGACGTGGTCTTCTGCTCGATCGAGATCGCCGGCGACAGGCCGTCGATCTGGTCGACATCCGGCTTCTGCATCATTTCGAGGAACTGGCGGGCGTAGGCCGAGAGGCTCTCGACATAGCGGCGCTGGCCTTCCGCATAGATCGTGTCGAATGCAAGTGACGATTTTCCGGAACCGGACAGGCCGGTCATGACGATCAGCTTATTGCGCGGCAGATCGAGGTCGATGCCCTTCAGATTGTGTTCGCGCGCGCCGCGGATGGAAATGGTCTCGAGTTTGCTCATCGTGCCCAGCTTTGTATATGCATTGGAAAGCTCCTATTTAAGTACGGCACAGCGCATGTCGAGGCGCAATCCGAAAAACAGGCAGGCTTTGCCGAGTCGGTTGACAGGATATTACGGATTTATTAGAACAAATAAAGAACGTTTTTCGAAAACTGTTGTGGATGACACAATGCGAAGGGGCGTATGGTCGGCCGTCAGCCGTTAAGATACGCGCTCTGAATTTTGGTGACCGGGCTGGAAGGCCGGGCGGGATAACAGGAAAAGCAAGATGGCGGGTAGTGTCAACAAGGTGATTTTGATCGGGAACCTCGGGGCGGACCCGGAAATCCGGCGCACGCAGGACGGCCGGCCGATCGCCAACCTGAACATCGCGACGTCGGAAACCTGGCGCGACCGCAATTCCGGCGAGCGCAAGGAAAAAACCGAATGGCACCGCGTGGTGATCTTCAACGAGGGCCTTTGCAAGGTTGCCGAGCAGTATCTGAAGAAGGGCTCGACGGTCTATGTCGAAGGCCAGCTGCAGACCCGCAAGTGGCAGGACAAGGACGGTCAGGATCGCTACTCGACGGAGGTCGTTCTTCAAGGGTTCAACTCGACGCTCACCATGCTGGGCGGTCGCGGTGAAGGGCAGGGCGCAGGCGGCGGCCGCGGCGGTTCGGATTACGGCGGCGGCAATATCGGTGGCGGAAGCTCGGACAATTACGGCGGCGACTACGACCGTCCTTCGTCGGCGCCCGCAGGCCGCTCCAGCGGCGGCGGAAACTTTTCGCGCGATATGGACGACGATATTCCGTTCTGAACCTAAAAAAGCCCGGGAAACCGGGCTTTTCTTTTTTGTGACTGATGATCGTCCGCCAAGGCGGGTTGATTACAACGGTAAGGACGATCTCACGCCATCGACAACGAACTGGACCGCGAGAGCAGCAAGGATCACCCCGAGCAGCCGTGTGAGGATAGCGCGGCCGGTGACGCCGAGAAACCGATCGATGCGTTCGGCAATCACAAGTGATGCAAACAGCACGGCGAGACAGAAGGCGATAACGAGGATGAGCTGCGCCCGGTCGATAGTGGCGGAGAAGGATCCGGACAAGAGGATCGTCGCCGAGATTGCGCCGGGACCGGCGATCAGCGGCAACGCCAGCGGAAACACCGCGATATTGTGAATGTGATCGCGGGTGATGGCCGCTTCGCCGGTCTTTTCCTTCCTCTCGTTTCGCTTCTCGAAGATCATTTCGAAAGCGATCCAGAAGAGCAGAAGGCCGCCGGCGATGCGGAACGCGCCGATCGAAATGCCGAGAAGCCCCAGGATGCCGTTTCCGAACAGGGCGAAGGCTGAGAGGATGAAGAAGGCGATGAGAGTGCCGCGCCGCGCCACCAGGAACCGCTCCTGCCGGCTCATGCCGACTGTCAGGCTGAGGAAGATCGGCGCAAGGCCAGGCGGATCGATGGTGACCAGAATGGTGGTCAGCGCATTGATCAGAAGGTCGATGTGAGACATCCGATTTCCCCTCGCGGCCTTGTTATGATAGCCGTCTTATGGATTGTTAGGCGACTGGATCAACGAAGGAAAGACCCGTTTCGGACCGTTCCTTCGCTTTTGCCTTGCAAATGCCATGCAGAGCGCCGAAGAGCCTAAAAGGCTGTTCAAAACCCGGCCCCGAAATTGGCGCTCGCCAATGCATTCGGCTATAAAAATCTGTCTGATTCTGAACAAAGATCGTGATCGAAATTGACTGAACAAACCACACCCGGCGGCGGCAAGAATCCACCAGGCATCGAGCCTATTTCCATCATGGAGGAAATGCAGCGGTCGTACCTCGATTACGCGATGAGCGTTATCGTCAGCCGTGCACTTCCCGATGTCCGCGATGGTCTGAAGCCGGTGCACCGCCGCATCCTCTTCGGGATGAGCGAACTCGGCATCGACTGGAATAAGAAATACGTAAAGTGCGCCCGCGTCACCGGGGATGTGATGGGTAAATTCCATCCGCACGGCAACTCGGCGATCTACGACGCGTTGGCCCGCATGGCGCAGCCCTGGTCGCTGCGCCTGCCGCTGATCGACGGTCAGGGTAACTTCGGCTCCATCGACGGCGACCCGCCGGCGGCCGAACGCTATACCGAGTGCCGGCTGGAGAAGGCGGCGCACGCGCTGCTCGACGACCTCGACAAGGAAACGGTCGATTTTCGCGAAAACTACGACGGCACGCTAAGCGAGCCGTCGGTGGTTCCGGCGAAATTCCCGAACCTTCTGGTCAACGGCGCAGGCGGCATCGCCGTCGGCATGGCGACCAACATCCCGCCGCATAACCTGATCGAAGTCATCAACGGCTGCATCGCGCTGATTGATGAGCCGGCGCTTGAGCTGCATCAGTTGATGGAGATCATTCCCGGCCCGGACTTCCCCACCGGCGCCTTCATTCTCGGCCGCTCCGGCATCCGCTCTGCCTATGAGACCGGCCGCGGTTCCGTCATCATGCGTGGCCGCGCCACCATCGAGCCGATGCGCGGTGACCGCGAGCAGATCATCATCACCGAAGTTCCCTATCAGGTGAACAAGGCGACGATGATCGAGAAGATGGCCGAACTGGTCAAGGACAAACGTATCGAAGGTATTTCCGACCTGCGCGACGAGTCCGACCGCCAGGGCTACCGGGTTGTCGTCGAATTGAAGCGCGACGCCAATGCCGAAGTCATCCTCAACCAGCTCTATCGCTACACGCCGCTGCAGACCTCGTTTGGCTGCAACATGGTGGCGCTGAACGGTGGCAAGCCGGAACAGATGACGCTGCTCGACATGCTGCGTGCCTTCGTCGCCTTCCGCGAGGAGGTCATTAGCCGGCGCACGAAATATCTGCTGCGCAAGGCGCGCGAGCGCGCTCACGTCCTGGTCGGCCTTGCCATCGCCGTCGCAAACATCGATGAGATCATCAAGCTGATCCGCGAGGCACCGGATCCGCAGACGGCCCGCGAGCAGTTGATGACCCGCCGCTGGCCGGCAGCCGACGTTGAAAGCCTGATCCGGCTGATCGACGACCCGCGCCACCGGATCAACGAGGACCTGACCTACAACCTGTCGGAAGAGCAGGCGAGGGCGATCCTCGAACTGCGCCTTGCCCGCCTCACGGCTCTCGGCCGCGACGAAATCGGCGACGAACTGAACAAGATCGGCGCTGAAATCACCGATTACCTCGACATTCTCTCCTCGCGCGTGCGCATCATGACGATCGTCAAGGACGAGCTTGTTGCCGTTCGCGACGAATTCGGCACGCCGCGCCGCACCGAGATCGTCGAGGGCGGTCCGGACATGGACGACGAGGACCTGATTGCCCAGGAAGACATGGTCATCACCGTGTCGCATCTCGGCTACATCAAGCGCGTGCCGCTGACGACCTACCGGGCGCAGCGCCGCGGTGGCAAGGGCCGCTCCGGCATGGCGACGCGCGACGAGGATTTCGTTACCCGGCTATTCGTTGCCAACACGCATACGCCGATCCTGTTCTTCTCCTCGCGTGGCATCGTCTACAAGGAGAAGGTCTGGCGCCTGCCGATCGGCACGCCGCAATCGCGCGGCAAGGCGTTGATCAACATGCTGCCGCTCGAAGCCGGCGAACGAATCACCACGATCATGCCGCTGCCCGAGGACGAGGCGACGTGGGAAAACCTCGACGTCATGTTCTCAACGACCCGCGGCACGGTTCGGCGCAACAAGCTGTCGGATTTCGTCCAGGTCAATCGCAACGGCAAGATCGCCATGAAGCTCGAGGAAGAGGGCGATGAAATCCTCTCCGTCGAGACCTGCACCGATCAGTGCGACGTACTGCTGACGACGGCACTTGGCCAGTGCATCCGCTTCCCGGTCGACGACGTCCGCGTCTTTGCCGGCCGCAACTCGATTGGCGTCCGTGGCATCTCCCTGGGCGAAAACGACCGGATCATCTCGATGACCATTGTCGGTCACGTCGATGCGGAGCCGTGGGAGCGTGCCGCCTATCTGAAACGCGCCGCAACCGAACGGCGTGCTGCGACCGGTGAGGACGAGGAAATCACGCTGGTTGGCGAAGAGGTGGCCGAGGACGGCCAACTCGACGACGCCCGCTACGAGGAATTGAAGGCGCGCGAACAGTTCGTGCTGACGGTTTCGGTCAAGGGCTTCGGCAAGCGGTCTTCCACCTACGACTTCCGCACTTCGGGTCGCGGCGGCAAGGGCATTCGGGCGACGGACACCTCAAAGACCGGCGAAATCGGCGAGCTCGTCGCGGCCTTCCCGGTGGAAGACAACGACCAGATCATGCTCGTCTCCGATGGCGGCCAGCTCATCCGCGTTCCCGTTGGCGGCATCCGGCTTGCAAGTCGCGCCACCAAGGGCGTGACGATCTTCTCGACGGCCAAGGACGAAAAGGTCGTTTCGGTCGAGCGGATCAGCGAACCGGAACCCGAAGACGACGAGGAAAGCGCAGGCGAGGCGGAACTGCCGAATGGCGAACCGCCAACCGCAACGGAAGAGTAAGCTTCCATCGAAACTTTTGAAAGCCGGGCGATCCTGTCGCCCGGCTTTCTCTTTGTAGTTGAAATCGCCGGCCAGCGAATTAATCCTGTTACTGCACCGTTACCGACATGATTCCCGAATGGGAAATCGGTGCACTGGGGCGGGGACGGGGTTTCATGGGACGTTTGACACGGCGGGCGCTGTTGGCTGGAGTATCCGCAGGCGCCGGGCTCTATGCCGGACGCACTCTGCTTGCGCCGACAAGCGCCACCGGTCCTGTTTTTCCCGCCGTTACCGAACCGCAGAATGGCGGTATTCTTCTCAATGACGCCAGCGAACTTTCACCGGTGTCCGTCGCGAAGCATGTGACCGTCACCGCCGATCCGGATGCGAAAATTGTCGATACCATCCGCGCGCTGATGGCGGAGGCACAGAGCGCCGGAAGGCCCTTCCTGGCCAGTGCTGCCCGCCATTCCATGGGTGGCCAGAGCCTGGCAAAGGACGGCTCGGTGCTGACGCTGGACCAGCAATGGCTGCAGGCCGATCCGGCGGCCAAGACCTACCGTGTTGCGGCGGGTACGCGCTGGTCGACGGTAATTGCCAAGCTCGATGCGATCGGCTTTTCGCCGGCGGTGATGCAGTCGAACAATGATTTCGGCGTCGCCAGCACCTATTCCGTCAATGCCCATGGTTGGCCTGTTCGCTTCAGCGGCTGTGGCAGCACCGTGCGGTCGTTGAAAATGCTTTTGGCCGATGGAACGCATGTGACGTGTTCCCGCACTGAAAATGTCGAGCTTTTTCAGCATGCCATGGGCGGCTACGGCCTGTTCGGCGTGATCACCGAGCTGGAACTGGACATGGTGGCGAACGGCCGCCTGGAGCCGCGTTTCGAGCGTGTTGCCGGTGCGGACCTCGGCAAGCGGTTCGCGCAGATGCTCGATGCCGATGGATCGGTGCAGATGGCCTATGGCCGGCTCGACGTCTCGCTCGACCGGTTTTTCGAGGACGGCCTGTTGATTTCCTATCGACCGGCTGCGGATCAGTCGGATATTCCCGCCGCAACCGGCTCTGGCATCATCAGTCGCGTCTCCCGTGAAATTTTCCGCCGGCAGGTCGGCTCGGACGGAATGAAACACATGCGCTGGTGGACGGAAACCTCGCTCGGTCCGTCGATCGCCGGGCAATCCACGCGCAACAGCCTGATGAATGAACCGGTGGTAACGCTGGATGACCTCGATCCGCTGCGCACCGATATTCTGCATGAATATTTCGTGGCACCGGATCGCTTCGCGGAGTTCGTCGCTCTGTGCCGCAATGTCATCCCGGCCTCCTTCCAGCAGTTACTGAATGTGACGTTGCGCTATGTCGACGCCGATCGCGACAGCGTGCTGGCCTATGCCGCCGAGCCGCGCATTGCGGCCGTCATGCTGTTTTCGCAGGAAAAGACCGTGCGGGGCGAGGCGGACATGGCGCGCATGACGCGGGAGCTGATCGAGGGCGTGCTGGCGATCGGCGGCACATACTATCTGCCCTATCGGCCACACGCATCGGTCGATCAGCTGGTCCGCGCTTATCCACGGGCGGGTGAGTTCGTTGCGCGCAAGCGGGAGTTCGACAAGGGCCTTCTTTTCCGCAATCATTTGTGGGACGCCTATCTCGGCAAGCTATGAAAGGATCTTTCGTGGGGAAATTGCGTATCATCGCGGCCGGCTACGCCATCGTGCTTCTGGCGGCGGCGTCACTGAACTACATCCCCGGACTGACTGATGATCAGGGCAGGGCCTTCGGTATCTTCGCGCTCGATATCTATGACGACGGCCTGCATGTGGCCTCCGCGGCCTGGGCTGCGATCGCCGCTTTTCTGTCGAACCGTGCGGCGCGCAGTTTTCTCCTCTATTTCGGCGTGCTTTATTTCGCAGATGGATTGCTCGGCCTGATCACCGGTTCCGGCTATCTCGATCTCGGCATCATCAACTACGGCATTCAGGATCTGCCGTTCGGCTTCAAGATTCTCGCGAACCTGCCTCATCTGGCGCTCGGGGGCTTTGCCGTGTTCTGCGCGCTCGTCTTCGGCAAAGAGGCGACGGCGTGATGCGAATTGTCTGGAAGCTCCTCAAATGGAGCCTTGCCGCGATCCTGCTCGTTGTCCTCATGCTTCTCAGCCCCGTTGCCTATATCGAGGCATTTTGCCATGGCGAACGGAAGCAGGATCCCTATGCGCCGCTGATCAAGGATGCGGCCTTCCATCGGCGCGAGGCCAACACGTTCCTCACCTACCCGGAATGGCATATCGTCTATGCCTATGACGGGCTGGCGGAGACGTTGAAGACCGGCGACGAATACGCTTTCGACTATCTTTCCAGCATCCGCGGCTTCTGGTCCTCCACCTGTGCTTTGACGGAGATTGCCGACGCCCATGGTGGCGCCGATTCCGCGACGCGCATGACCATTCACACGATCGGCGTCAGCTTCACGCTCGAAATGATCCTGAAAGCGTCCTACGAGGAGACCTTTGGCCGCCTGACCGCGATGTTGCGTGGCGAGAAGAAAACCCCGCAGGATCAGGTCGCTGCCGGCATGGCGGTGGACTACGCCGCTTTCCTGCGCCAGACACCCTGGTACAAATATCCGTTCGACACCGATATCGTAAAGCTGGAGGGGGCTCCGATCACCGATCCGGTCAGAGGCTGGGAGCGCCGGTTTGCGCTCGGTACGGAATGGTGGGGCAAGACGGTTTATGCCGGAATGATCGCCAATGCCGTTGCGGGAACCACAGGTGCGGCGCAACTCGAAATCCGCAGCGTCATCAGCGGTTTGCCGGCAAGCGAGCTGTCGGGCATCACCGGCGTCACTGTGATCGGCGAGAATGGCGACGGTGTCGAAATCGAAACGCCGCGCTACGACCTGTTTACCCGGATCCTGGTGGAGATCGCGCAAAAGGGCGGCACGATCCGAGAGATTGCCGGCAATGATGATATTATGGTGTCGGTCACCGAAAGGCCGGATCAGTCAACGCCGCCGGGCACCGTCATTGCGCGGGTTAACCGCGACGGTTTCGAGGGCAGCCGGCTTCTGATCGCGGTGAAGACGAGCGAACTTTCGACCTTGCTCAGAACAATCCCCTTGGCCGATCCCGGTCTAGAACATGTCTTCGACTATTAGCATCGCTCGGGTTCTGGCGACGGCACTTGCCATCGTCACCCTGTGGTATGGCGCGATGGCAGCCTTGTTTCGCGTCACCGAACAGGCTCCGGGGGCGATGGTGATTTTTCCGGATCGTTACCTGTCCGCGCACCATCTGCCCGACGGCGTCGCAATTCTCAAATGGAACCGTTACTTCGCCGTTCTCGCTGGCGATGCAGGCTATGTCGGCGAGCTCTACGATGCGGGCGTTCCTCTGGTTTTTCCCGCAAGAAACAGTGGCTGCATCAGTTACCGCGCAGAACGATGAGCGCATCCGGACAAAGAAAAACCGGACTGGCAGGGAACCATCCGGTTTTCGTTTCGGCGGGCACTGGAGGATGCTGCCGCCGTTTTGAAACTTTTGTATGGAACGATCAGACGGAAAAGCCGCCTGTGTCCTTGCTGCGAATCTTCATCGCGACGCGATCGCGCTGAAGGTCCAGAATGGTCTGTGCAAAATCGATCAGGAAAACAACGCTGATTGCGGCGGATACGAGCATCATTGAGATAGCCACTGCAGTATCCCCTTACTTGATCAGACGATCGCGCGTCAGGCCGCTGCGGTCGTCGCGTGCTTCATTTCTGATCGCCTGTGCGGTTGCAAACAGCATGACAAAAAACATGGTCATCGAAAGAAGAATAAGTCCCATGATGGTAATCCTTTCAGCCCAGTAACGACCGCGTTTGAAAAAAGTTCCGTGCTTTATTTCTTCAAGATAGCCAATTCTCTTTGAAACGATCTTGAACGCTACATTCATTTAGCGTTCATCTGAGCGCGCTGCTGTTTCCGTGGGAACATCGGCGCAGGCGGGGCGGCTCCCTTGCGGTTGCCGCCCGTCCGTGACAAAAGGCTCTCGAAACGGAACAGGCGCAATGACCACTGCTTTTTATCCCGGCTCCTTCGATCCCATGACCAACGGGCACCTCGACGTCCTGGTCCAGTCGCTGAACGTGGCACCGAACGTCATCGTCGCGATTGGTATCCATCCGGGCAAAGCGCCGCTGTTTTCCTTCGAGGAGCGTGCGGAACTGATCCGCCAGTCGCTGAGCGAATTCCTGCCCGACAGAGCAGCCGACATCTCGATCGTCTCTTTCGACAATCTGGTGGTCGATGCGGCCCGCATGCACGGCGCTTCGCTTCTCGTGCGCGGCCTGCGCGACGGAACCGACCTCGATTACGAAATGCAGATGGCGGGCATGAACCGGCAGATGGCGCCCGATATCCAGACCCTGTTTCTACCGGCTGGAACGGCATCGCGGCCCATAACCGCCACATTGGTCCGCCAGATCGCGGCGATGGGCGGTGATGTCAGCGCCTTCGTGCCAAAGGCGGTTCACCGGGCACTCAGCGCAAAACGCAAGTCCTGACGCGTTCATTTCATCTTCACGGGAGCTATCATGAAAATCCTCCACCTCGCTTTCGCAGGCGCCGTTGCCCTCGCATCGTTGACCGGCAGTGCCTATGCGCAGTCCAAGGAATATATCACCATCACGCTCAAGGACGGCCCGGTCGTCATCGAGCTTCTGCCCGACGTCGCACCGAAGCACGTTGCCCGGATCAAGGAGCTGTCGGAGGCCGGTGAATACAACAATGTCGCCTTCCATCGCGTGATCCCGGGTTTCATGGCCCAGACCGGCGACGTCCAGTACGGCAACATGGAAAAGGATTTCAAGGCCGAGATGGCCGGCATGGGCGGTTCGTCCAAGCCGGATGTCGAAGCTGAATTCTCGAAAGTCCCCTTTGAACGCGGGACTGTCGGCATGGCGCGCAGCCAGGACCCGAACTCCGCCAATTCGCAGTTCTTCATCATGTTCGCGCCCGGCTCGTTCCTGAACGGCCAGTATACGGTCGTCGGCCAGGTCGTCGAAGGCATGGAGAATGTCGACAAGATCAAGATGGGCGACGAGGCCAACAACGGCTCCGTCACCGATCCCGACCGCATGATCAGCGTCAAGGTCGGCAAGTAAACTGAATTCCAACAAGGAGAAAAGCCATGGCCGAGATCAAGGATCCGGAAAACACCATCATCATGGAAACCACCAAGGGGCAGGTCGTCATCCAGCTTCTGCCGGACCTGGCGCCGGGCCACGTCGCCCGCATCAAGGAACTGTGCGCGGAAGGTGCCTATGACGGCGTCGTGTTCCACCGCGTCATCGACGACTTCATGGCGCAGACCGGCGACGTGCAGTTCGGCAAGAAGGGCGGCGCTGAGTTCAATCCGGCCCGCGCCGGCATGGGCGGTTCTTCCAAGCCCGATCTCAAGGCCGAATTCTCCAATATGAGCCATGTGCGCGGCACCTGCTCCATGGCCCGCAGCCAGATGCCGAACTCGGCCAATTCGCAGTTCTTCATCTGCTTCACGGACAGCCCGTGGCTCAACAAGCAGTATTCCGTCTGGGGCCAGGTCATCTCCGGCATGGACAATGTCGACAAGATCAAGAAGGGCGAACCCGTCAAGGATCCCGACAGCATCGTTTCGATGAAACTTGCTGCCAACGCCTAATTCAGGCTATTGCCAAAACCCGTCCCGGATCGCCCGCAAAGGCGCCGGGGCGGGTTTGCCGTTTTAAAGAAGATTTTTCAATGCGCGTCGATCTGTTCGATTTCGATCTCCCCGAAGACAATATTGCGCTCAGGCCCGCAAGCCCGCGCGACAGCGCACGCATGCTCGTCGTTCAACCGCACGAAAGCGAGCCGCTGTCGGACCATGGCGTCATGGACCTGCCGCACTTCCTGCGTCCCGGCGATGCTCTTGTCTTCAACGATACGAAGGTCATTCCAGCCCAGCTCGAAGGCCTGCGGCGACGGGGCGAGGATATCGTCACCGAAGTCTCCCTGACCCTGCATATGCGCGTGGCCCCGGATCGCTGGAAGGCCTTCGCTCGTCCGGCAAAGCGTCTCAAGCCCGGCGATCGTATCGAATTCGGCCACGGCTCGAACATATGCCTGCTCGGCACTCTCGATGCCACGGTCGAGGAAAAGGGCGAGGCAGGCGAGGTGACCTTGCGGTTTGATCTTTCAGGCCCGGCGCTTGACGAAGCGATCCTTGCCGTCGGTCATATCCCGCTGCCGCCCTATATCGCTTCCAAACGACCGGAGGACGAGAAGGACCGGACCGACTACCAGACGGTTTACGCGCGCGAGCATGGGGCAGTCGCGGCACCCACCGCAGGCCTCCACTTCACCGATCGCCTTTTCGAAGCACTGGATGTGCTCGGTGTCGAACGCCATTTCGTGACCTTGCACGTCGGCGCCGGCACCTTCCTGCCTATGAAGGTTGATGATACCGACGACCATGTCATGCACGAGGAAATCGGCCAGGTCAGTGCTGACGTCGCCGCACGCCTGAACGCGGTGAAGGCGAGGGGCGGGCGCATCGTTTGCGTCGGCACGACATCACTGCGGCTGATCGAAAGTGCTGCCGGGGAGAATGGCAAGATCCACGCCTGGTCCGGCCCGACCGGAATCTTCATCACACCCGGCTATCGATTCCGCGCTGTGGATATGCTGATGACCAATTTCCACCTGCCGAAATCGACGCTGTTCATGCTCGTCTCAGCCTTCAGCGGTCTGGAGACGATGAGGCGCGCCTACGCGCACGCGATCGAAACCGGCTACCGCTTCTATTCCTACGGCGATTCCAGCCTGCTTTTCCGGGATACCAGATGACCGAGACATTCCAGTTCAACATCAAGGCAACCGACGGCAAGGCACGTCGTGGTACAGTGTCGATGCCGCGCGGAGAGATCCGCACGCCGGCCTTCATGCCGGTTGGCACGGTCGGCACGGTCAAGGCAATGTATCTCGACCAGGTGCGTGATCTCGGCGCCGACATCATCCTCGGCAATACCTATCACCTGATGCTGCGCCCCGGCCCGGAGCGCGTGTCAAGGCTCGGTGGCCTGCATGAACTGATCCGCTGGCCTTATCCGATCCTGACGGACAGCGGCGGCTTCCAGGTCATGTCGCTGGCTGGGCTGCGCAAGCTCAACGAGAAGGGCGTCACCTTTAAGAGCCACGTCGACGGGGCCTTGCATCACATGTCGCCGGAACGTTCGATCGAAATCCAGGGTCTGCTCGACAGCGACATCCAGATGCAGCTCGACGAATGTGTGAGGCTTCCGGCCGAACCATCTGATATTGAACGCGCAATGGAAATGTCGCTGCGCTGGGCAGACCGCTGCAAGACGGCGTTCGGCGACCAGCCGGGCAAGGCCATGTTCGGCATCGTCCAAGGCGGCGATGTGCCGGCTCTTCGTGTGCGTTCGGCCCAAGCGCTGTCCTCGCTCGATCTGAAGGGCTATGCGATCGGCGGCCTCGCTGTCGGCGAACCGCAGGAGGTGATGCTCGACATGCTCGACACTACCTGCCCGGAACTGCCCGTGGAAAAGCCGCGCTACCTGATGGGCGTCGGCACGCCGGACGATATCCTGAAATCCGTGGCACGGGGCATCGATATGTTCGATTGCGTCATGCCGACGCGCGCCGGCCGCCACGGCCTCGCTTTCACCCGGCGCGGCCGCGTCAACCTGCGCAATGCCCGTCATGCCGAAGACACGCGCCCGCTGGATGATCAATCCGCTTGCCCCGCTACGCGCGATTATTCACGAGCCTATCTGCACCATTTGGTACGCGCGGATGAGAGCCTGGGCGGCATGCTGCTGACCTGGAACAATCTTGCCTACTACCAGGAACTGATGGCCGGCATCCGCAACGCGATCGAGGAAGGCCGCTACACTGCCTTCATGGAAGAAACGCAGGAAATGTGGCGGCAGGGCGATCTCGCGCCGCTGTGAGCGGATTTCCGATCAGATTTCAGGGCCGGGCGCCTGCTGCAACATCTGCACGCCGTTGATCTTGTAGGTGCCATCAGGCTGCTTGACGAGAAAATACAGCGCCGTCCAGTCCTTGCCGTCCGGACCCGAAATCAGCACTTCCTGGACCACCGTGTCGCCCTCGACCTTGCTGCGCCCGAAGGCAAAATTGCCGGGTCGATAGACCGGCGTGTAGCCGCGCTTGACCATGTCGAAGAAGATGCTCTTGTCGGGAAACTTACCCTTGATCTGCGGCGAGGCAAACGAATAGGCGGTCTCGGCATCGTCGTTGAGAAAGGCTTCGATCTGGTTCTGGATGATCGATTGCGCCGTGTCCACGGGTTCCGCCGCGAAGGTCGGCGGCGCCGGAAACATCAGGATTGCAACGCATGCGCAAGCTCTAAGCGTCCGGATCATTGCCCCGTCTCCTTGCTGGTCGTGAGAATGACTATGGTACGCCAATCATGCAGAGGCGGTTTCCCGTCTGGTTTGTCAATTTACTGCTTAAATTATACATAATATCATTAATTCAATGTGTTGTTAGAATAAATTAAACTGAAAATGAAGCGGTAAAATATACGTGATATCTTACGTAGAGCCGATATTCCCCCGTGTTTAGATGCCCAGCCGATCCCTCATTCGGCCCCAGAGCATGGCGGAATGCACGCCGATGGGCCAGAACGCGTGAAAGCGCATTGGTTTGATGCCGGTTACCGGCAGGTCGATCCGCGTGGATTGTCCGCCCGCCAGACGTTCGGCCAGTTGCTTGCCCATGGCCGTCGCCAGCGCCACGCCACGGCCATTGCAGCCCAGATAGATCAGCGCATCTTCACTCGGCTCATGGACGTGCGGCAGGTGGTCCGGCGTAATCGCAAGCTGGCCGTTCCAGGCATGCGTCCAGCGAGTTCGCTTCAACGCTGGCCACAGGCTTTCGGCGTAGCGCTTCAGATAGTCCAGCACGCCTGTCCGACCGCCAAGCGCCCGCTGCGGTCCGCGTCCGCCCATCAGCAGCCGGTTCTGTTTGTCCAGACGATAGTAGACGGTGATATGGCCGCTTTCATAGAGGACCGGGCGATGCGGCAGTATGCGGGCCGCCAGCTCGGCAGGCAATGGTTCCGTCGCCGCGATGGAACTGTAGACGGGAACCAGAGACTTCCTCAAGTCGGGCCAGAGCCCATCGGCATAGGCATTTGTAACAACAAGTAATTTTTCTGTTGTCACCGTGGCTTTTCCGGTGCGCAGAAGCCATCTGCCCGACTGCTTTCGAGCGGAAAGGACCCGGCTGTTGCCATGGAGTGCCGCACCGGCCTTCTGAGCCGCCCCGGCAAGGCCGCGCGCATAGTTCAGCGGATGCAGATCGCCGCCGCGTGGGTCGAGCAGGGCCGCCGGATAACGGCCCGTCCCCGTTGCAATCTTCATTTCGTCGGCATTGAGGAGGCGCGTCGGCATGCCGTGGGCGGCGCATTGAGCTGCCGTGGCGCTGACAGCCTTGACGGTCAGTGCGTTCGTCGCCGCGCGCAGCGTGCCGTTCTGGCGTGCGTCGCAATCGATCTCCAGACGGCGAATGAGATCGAAGGTGAAATCCGGCGCGCCCCAGGACATCTCGATCATGCGCCGGCCGAGATCGTCGCCAAATCGGGCGAGCAGTTCGTCGGGGTTGAATTTCAGTCCGGGATTTACCTGACCGCCGTTGCGCCCGGAGGCCCCCCATCCAGGCTCATTGGCTTCCAGCACACAGACATCAACCCCCAATTCGGCGAGGTGCAGGGCGGCGGACAATCCGGCGAAACCGGCGCCGATGATCGCGACAGATGCGGCCCGGTCGACATCAAGCGACGGCGTCAGCGGGGCGGGATGGGCGGTTTCAGTATAGAGGCTGGTCGGCAAGGGGGCGGCGGACATGCTTTGCCTTCATCAGGATCAAAACATTCATTCTGCACGGGAATCCTTGTTTGAGAAGGGAAAAGCGGTGCGGACCGGATTTGACTGGTGGACGATTGATCTTCGTTCGCAGCCCAGCGTTTCGCTAGTCCGTCTCGACGCCTTCCGGCCGGTCGAAGGGGCGCTGATCGTCACCGAGTTGACGGATATACAGGTGCCGGAAATTCGGATTGGTGTTGACGAAGATCGGCAGGCTGGCGGCTCCGATGACCGGCGCATCATCCGTCAATTGGCCGACGACGAGCCGCGGCCATTGCCGGTCCTTGCGTTCGCTCAAGGAGCGGTGCAGTGGGTAGGCGCGCTCCACCAAGGCCGTGATGATCGACGGCGGAAGGGAGCCGCCGACGGTGATGAATTCTGGATCTATGGTGCTTTCGAGAATGGCGGTGAGGAAGCGGAGACAGAGACCGGCTTCCTCCATCCAAGCAGAGAGCTGGGTGTCGCGCCGGGCGTGAATATCGGCAAGGATCGACAGGTCGGCGACGGCTGCGTCGGCGTCCTCGATGCTCCATTCGAGCGCCGTTGCTATCCCGTTCAACGACAGGACCGCATCGATGATCGGCGGATCACCGCCATCGCGCATCCGCTTCGGCTGGAAGGGCAACAGGCCCAGTTCGCCGGCGTTGCCCCAGGCGCCTTTCAGGGGCATGCCGTCGACGATCATGCCGGCGCCGACACCGTAGCCGATATAGAGATACGCGAAGTTGCGCTTGTCCTTGTCGCTGCGGGCGAAATGTTCGCCGATCGCCGCGGCAGTCGCGTCGTTCTCGACGAGCACCGTCAGTCCGCAAAGTTGCTTCAAGCGTTCCGCCACCTGCACATTGGCCCATGCATCCCATCCGGGCTGTTTGGTGGCAAAATCATAGATGTCGTCGTCAAGCGTCGGCAGAACCAGGCCGATGCTCCAGATTTTTTCACGCGGAACGGAGGCCTCCGCGATCAGTTCATCGACGAGATCGGCGATGCGCTTCAGTGTCGATTCCGGGTCGCGCGTATCGCCGGTCCAAGTCTTCTGGCCGATGACTTCCAACAGCAGATTGCAGACGACCATGGCGACGCGGTTGCGGTCGAGATGGATGCCGATGGAGAATCCCGCGACAGGGTTGGGGCCGAGATAGATCTGCGGCTGGCCGCGCTGTCCCTGCGAGCGTCCGGTTTCGATGATGAACTGCTGGTCCAACAGTTCCCGGGTGATGCCGGAGATGGTTTGCGGTGTCAGCCCGACGCGCTTGGCGATGTCGATCCGACTGAGCGGGCCGGACTGGTGCAGCGCTTCGAAAATGAGCCGCCGGTTGAAAATCCGCGAGTGCTCGAGATTGGTGCCGGTAACGTCAGGCAGCCTTTGCCGCCCTTCGGCGAGCTTGGTCAGTTTGCGCGAGGCAGCGGCTGTCGTCGGCGTATCGGTCATTCCGTTTCCAATCAGCGTGCCCGAAATTCCTGGCCAAGGATGCCATAGGCAGGCCCGGAGCGACGCCCGAGCATCGCCTGTCCGGCATTGTCGAAGAGATGCGCTGCGGCCACCGGCGCTTCGGCGATGAAGCGATCGCCGGCCGTGCAGAAGATATCGCCGGGGTAGCGGACGGTGATCATCTGCCCATCGGCGAGTCGCAGATAGACGATGCTGGTTTCGCCGAGATGTTCGACAAGGTCAACCGTGCCCTCGATCTTCACCGAAGGTCCGTCGCCGGGGATCCAGTGTTCGGGCCGGATGCCGACGGTGACGGTCGCGCCCGCAGCGACAGCGGGACCGGAATAGGGCAGGGTCACCTTCTGATTGCCCGCCGACAGCTGGAGATTTCCGCCGCCAGCGGCATCGACACTTGTCTCGATCAGGTTCATCGCCGGAGATCCGATGAAACCGGCGACAAACAGGTTGGCGGGTGCGTGATAGAGGTCGAGCGGCGTGCCGACCTGCTCAATGCGCCCGGCGTTGAGAACGACGATCTTGTCGGCCAATGTCATCGCTTCGACCTGGTCGTGCGTCACGTAGATCATCGTCGCGCCGAGTTCGCGGTGCAACTTGGCGATCTCGATGCGGGTGTTGACCCTGAGTGCTGCGTCGAGGTTCGACAGTGGTTCGTCGAACAGGAAGACCTTCGGCTGGCGGACGATAGCACGGCCGATGGCGACGCGCTGGCGCTGGCCGCCGGAAAGGGCGCCGGGCTTACGATCGAGCACGGCATCGAGCTTCAGGATCGCGGCCGCCTTGCGCACGCGCCGATCGATCTCGTCCTTGGGGACCTTGGCGAATTTCAGGCCGAAGGCCATGTTCCGGTAGACGTCCATGTGCGGGTAGAGCGCATAGGACTGGAACACCATGGCGATCTGCCGTTCGGCCGGCGCAATGTGGTTGACCACTTGCCCGCCGATGCGGATTTCACCACCGCTGATCTCTTCCAGCCCGGCGATTGCCCGCAGCAGCGTGGACTTGCCGCAGCCGGAAGGGCCGACGAAGACGACAAATTCGCCATCCTCGATCTGAAGGTCGATCCCGTGCAGCACCGTGAAAGCCCCGAAGGCCTTGCGCACATTGGTCAGGGACAGGTCAGCCATGGTTTTTTCTTTCCTTGGTAGCAACAAGCATCATTTAACGGCTCCCGCAGTCAGGCCGGAGACGATGCGGCGCTGGAAGATCAAGACGAGCAAGATCAGCGGAACGGTGACGATGACCGAGGCTGCCATGATCGTGCCGAAAGGCAATTCGAAACGGCTCGATCCGGAAATCAGCGCCAGGCCGACGGGAACGGTGCGCACTGTATCGCTGAGCGTAAAGGTGAGGGCGAAGAGGAACTCGTTCCACGAGGCGATGAAGGCGAGCAGACCCGTGCTTGCCAGCGCCGGCGCCAGCAGCGGGAAATAGATCTGCCAGATCATAGCCCAGGTAGAGCAGCCGTCCATGCGCGCCGCGTCCTCCAGTTCCGCCGGGATCTGGCGGATGAAGCTGGTCATCACCCAGACGGTAAAGGGCAGGCTGAAGATCATGTAGGAAAGCACAAGGCTGCCGAGGCTGTTGTAGAGCCCGAGCCAGCGGATCGTCCCGAACAGGCCGGAGAGAACGACGATCTGCGGAAACATCGAGGCGCCGAGGATGCCTGCCAGCACGATGCCGCGGCCGCGAAACCTCATTTTCCCAAGCGCATAGGCCGAGGTGATGGCGAAGATCAGCGACAGCGTCACGACGCAGACTGCGACGATGGCCGAGTTCAGGATGTTGCGCAGGAAGTTGCCGTTGGTCAGCAGGTCTCGGTAGTTGGTGAGGTCGATTGCCGGGAAAAAGTCGACCGAGAACAGAGCTGAGCCCGATTTGAACGACGAGACGATCGCCCAGTAGAATGGAAAGATCGTGTAGAACACGACGACGATCTTGAGCAGCGTCAGCGCGATGGTTTTTGCAAGGCGTTTCATCGGCATCCTCACTCGCTGATCAATCGGATCTTGGTCAGCTGGATATAGACGGCCGCCACCAGCGAGATCATCAGGAAGACCAGCATCGCCACCGCCGAGCCGTAGCCGACATCCTGGAAATCGACCAGCTGCTGGCGTGCGTAGATCGAGATGGTCGCGGTTTCGCGGCTCTTCGAGCTCAGCACATAGGCAAGGTCGAACATCCGCACCGCATCGAGCAGGCGAAAGAGGATGGCAACCGCAAGCGTCGGCCAGAGCAGGGGCAGGGTGATATAGAAGAACTGCGCCCAGCCCGGCGCGCCATCCACCTTTGCGGCCTCGTAGAGGTCGCGTGGAATGATCTGCAGGCCGGCGAGGATGAGCAGCACCATGAACGGCGTCGTCTGCCAGACGTCGACGGCGATGATCGCCGCCATTGCCGTTCCGGCACCCGCCGTCCACGCAATGCCGTGGCTGATGAAGCCGAGCTTGATCAGCAGTGCGTTGACGACGCCATACTGGTCATGCAGCATCCATTGCCACATCTGCGCGGACACGACGGTCGGGATCGCCCACGGGATCAGCATGACGGCACGCAGCGCGCCGCGGCCCTTGATCTGACTGTCGATCAATAGCGCGATGGCGACACCAGCGAGCGTTTCAAGTGTCACCGAAATCACCGCGAAGAACGCCGTGTTGCGCACGGCATGCCACCAGTCTCCATCCTTCATCAGCGCCAGATAATTGCCGAAGCCGATGAACCGCGGCAGGTCGCCATCGTCGAGCGATGCGTGCATGAAGGAGAGATACGCAGTTCGTGCAAGCGGCCAGGCGGTGACCGTCGCAAGCACGATGAGCATCGGTGCGAGCAAAAGCCATGGTTCGACGCGCTTGATCCAGCTGGATTGAAGTGCCGTTTGCGCCATCATGACCCGACCTTGATTGCCTGCCGGAGATTGCCAAGCGGTTTTGCAAGGGCTGCGCCAACCACGCCGGCACCTTCGCCGAGCGCTGCGAGCAACAGCGGAATGGACCGGCACCGTTCCGCCCAGATGTTTTCACGCATGTGCTGTTCCAGCTTTTCGCGATAACGCCCGGTCGAGCAACCGAGCCCGCCGCCGAGAACCACCGCTTCGGGATCGATCATGTTGATCATCTGGGCGATCAGCCGTCCGGTCACTTCGGCGGCCTCGTCGAGGATGCGCGTGCCGGCAGGATCGCCTTCGGTGCGCATCGCTTCCAGCGTCCGTACACCGTCTTCGAGAGTGTTCCCGTGGCGGTGGGCGAAGGTTCGCTGCATGCCCTTGCCCGAGGCGAAATCCTCGGCATTGGCAATCGTCAGACCACTGTCGTCTTCTTTCGGAAGCGCCAGTGCGGAGCTGGCAAAATGGATGGCAAAACCGTTGGCGCCGGACCATGGCCGGCCATTGATGACGAGCGAATAGCTCATGCCTGTGCCAAGCGACACATAGACAAAGCTCTGGTGCGGCCTGCCTGCGCCGAAGCGGGCTTCGGCATGGGCCGCCGCGCGCACGTCGCTGTCCGCCATGGCCGGAATGCCGAGCAATCCTTCGATCTCCGCGCCGATGGCCTCGATCGAGAAATTCCAGTCGCTGCAGACACGCCCTTCGAGATCGACAAGTTCCGGTACGGCAATACCGACCGACGCTGGCGCTCTGTCCTCGGCTCTTGCCAACGCGATGACCTCACCGGCGATTTTGGCGACATCACGAATGATTGCAGCCGGGCCTTCGGCGACCGGCGTCGGCCTGCGCCGAAAATGGGTCAAAGCGCCGGTACGGATATCGACCAGACCGGCGGCTATCTTGGTGCCACCGAGATCGATGCCAACGCGATAGTCACCGTCCTTGAGCGCCGGAACTCCGGATTCTGCTATACCGGCGCCTGTCATGCCCGGCCCGCCGCTGCCGTGTCGAGCAGGATACGCACCTGCTTGCAACGGTGAATGATGGTCGCCGGCCATTGCGGATCGAAACCCTCGCTTTGTGTCAGCCGCTCGACGGCCATCTGCTTGTGGGCGCCGTGGATGACCATGGCAACAGCCTTCGACAGGTTGGCGATCGTGCCGAGACCGACAGTCAGGCCATGATGTGGTACGGCATCGAGCGAGGGGAAATCCGGGAAAGTGCCAAGATTGTCGCGGCGCGTCTCTTCGGCGAGCTTGACGATACAGCTTGGCCCGTCGGCCGGGCTGCCCGGCGGATTGAAGGCGACATGGCCGTCCGTGGCGCCGGACGCGAGGATGAAAAGGTCGACATCACCTGCCGCCGTGATGCGGGCATCATAGGCGCCGGGAGCCGTGGCATCCGGAAACCAGACATGCTCCTTCGGAACCTGATAAGCCGGATCAATCCCGGCGTTCAGCCGCTGGCGGATATCGTATTCGGCGAAACGGCGGCAGCTATTGTGTGCGTCGGGCGGGCAAAGGCCAAGACCATCTTCGCCGCCGCCGAGATATTCGTCCATCATCACCAGAATGAGGTTGGACAGGTCGAGATTGCCGGCGGCGGCCTTTTCGGCCATGGCGTCATAGATGGGCTTCGGCGATCGCCCGCTCGGGCAGCCCAGCAGGTACTGCCGGCCATCGGTGCGCGCGGCGGCGACGCCCGCAAGAATATCGGCAGCCAGGACATCGCCGATAGCGGCCGGTGTCTTCAGGATTTCAATGGAATGCGCGGGCAAATACAGTCTCCAGTCAATCGATTGGGGCCGGCAGCCTGTCGTGCCGGCCTTTGAACGTCAAAGGCCGAGCGTCTTCAGATAGTCGCGATTGTGCTTGGCGATCGGATAGGGCTTTTCCGGCGGGCAGGGGTACATGTCCTGCTCGACCACGGCAAAGCCATCATAGTTACGGGCTTCGAGGAGTTTCACCACTTCGGCGAAATCGATGACACCCTTGTCCAGTTCGCACATGACGCCCATCTGGAACGCGTCCATAAACGGGATGTTCTCGTCGGTAATGCGCTTGCGCAGCGCTCCGTCCATGTTCTTGAAATGATAGTAGGGGATGCGGTCGGCATGCCGGGCCATGAAGGCGAGAGGATCGGCGCCCGTATAGATGTGATGCCCGAGGTCGAAGCAAAGCCCGACATGCTCCGGCCGGGTATCGGCCAAAAGCCGCTCGATCTCCGCTTCGGTTTCGATGCAGGTGCCGACATGCGGATGGAAGACGAATTTCATGCCGTACTCTTCAACGACGCGCTTGGCCGTGGCGCTGACGATGGCGATCATCTGCGCCCAGGCCTTGTCATCGAGCAGGCGGTCGCCGGGAGCGGCGTAGGACTCCGATTCGTCCATCAGCACGAACCATTCGGCGCCTGCGGCCTTCAACAGCGCGCAGATCGGTCCGACGCGGGCAGCAAGGGTTTCGGCGGAATCGGCGAGCGAAAGCGGGTGGACGACACCCGTGCCGCAGAGCTTGATGTTGCGGCGACCGAGTTCTGCAAGCAGCGTCTGCGGATCGGTCGGCAGGTAGCCCCAGGGCCCGAGTTCGGTCCAGCCATAGCCGGCCTTCTGCACCTCGTCGAGATAGCGTTCCCACCCGACCTGCTTTTCGTCCTCCGGATACCAGACACCCCAGGAGTCCGGCGCGGTCGCCACTTTGATCGTCATTTTCTGTTACCTTGCACTTGGGATAAGAGGTCCGCGCCGCTGTCGCGCGGCGCGGACTTGTTGCGGGAAAGTGTTACCAGCCGCCGCGTGTCTTCAGGCCATCGAGCTTGGAGGCCAGATCGTCGATGGCAGCATCGGTCGCCGAAGGGTTCGAGAGACCGGAGTGGAGATTGTTGGAAATCTCCGTCGAGACACGCGGATAGTCGCTGCCGGTGATGCTGGTCGGCCGTGTGACAACGTTCTCGAAGGCTGCCTTGGCAGTCGTCAGGAATGGAATGGCCTTCAGGATATCGGCATCGGAAAACAGCGACGATACGCTCGGGATGTAGGAACCTGCCAAGGCCCGGCGCTTCTCTTCCTTCTCTCCTGCGAGATAGGCAACCAGTGCCGCAGCTTCCTTCGGATGCGCGGAGTATTTCGACACGCCAAGATAGGCAGCGCCATCGATGCCCACATGCTGGCCGTTCGCGCCCTTCGGCAGCGGCGCCACGCCGACCTTGTCCTTGATGGCGCTGTCGGCGCCATTGGCCAGCGACCAGGCATAGGCCCAGTTGCGCATGAAGACGGCATCGCCGTTCTGGAAGACGCCGCGCGAGCCTTCCTCGTCATAGTTCAAGACGCCTTCCGGGGAGATCGTGCCGACCCAACCGGCGGCCGTCTTCAGCATGTCCTTGGCTTCAGGTGAGGCGATGGTGATCTTGCCCTCGGCGTCGATGAAGGTGCCGGCACCGCTGCTGGCAAACCATTCGGTGGCGTTGCAGACGAGGCCTTCATAGGCGCGGCCCTGCCAGACGTAACCCCACATCTTGTCGTTGCCGGCCTTGCGTTCGCCATCCTGGACAAGCTGCGCCGTCGTCGTCAAATCAGCCCAGGTTTCGGGAACCTTTGCGCCGTACTTGTCCAGCAGATCCTTGCGGTAGAAGAGCAGGCCGGTATCCATGTACCAGGGCATGGCGACGAACTTGCCGCCGACGGTGCCTGCCGCGACGGCGGACGGGAAATAATTGTCGACTGTACCGGCGGGCAGGGCTTCCGTGAGATCGAGCAGGTGGCTCTTCAGCGGTCCAACCCAGACGCCGTCGAGGATCATCACGTCGACATCGGTCGATTGGGCAGAGAGCAGTTGCTGATACAGCGACAGCACGTCGTCCCAGTTGGCCGGCATGGTGGTGATCTTCACCTCGTTGCCGCTTTCCTTGCCCCAGGCCTCCGAACCTTCCTTGCACAATTGCAACTCAATGCCGGAGGACGAGCAGAAGATGTTGATGGTTTCAGCCTGCGAAACGGCCGGGTAGGCGGCCGAGAGGCCGAGAGCGGCGATACTGAAAGCGACTACCTTGCTGATGGTCATGATGTACTCCCCTTTTATTAAATCCAAATTATGGATCATAATAATGGGAAGTTTTCGGCTGTAAATGGAAAATTTCGTTGTGCAGTGCGAAAAATCGAATGCCAATTTCATTTTCACGCTTGAGCCGACGGCAGGCATTCGGTATTTAAATTCAGAATTCGAATTTAATGCACGATGCATTGCGCAACACGAGGAGTGGAATATGCGATTGAGAGTTGGCCTGATCGGCCTTGGGGAAGTGGCCCAGCTGATGCACATTCCAACGCTGCACAAATTGCAGCAGCAATTCGAGCTGGCCGCCGTCCACGACGTTTCTCCGTCGGTGCTGGGTGAGGTGGCTGATCATTGGAAGATCGCAAAGCGTTATGATACGGCGGACGCGCTGTTTGCCGATCCCGATATCGATGCCGTATTGATCCTCAGCCCCGACCAGCATCATGGCGAGCAGGCAAGGGCGGCGATTGCTGCCGGAAAACACGTCTTCATCGAAAAGCCGGCATGCCTCACCGCGGCGGACCTGGAAACGCTGGTGGCTGCCGAGGCCGCGTCCAACCGCGTCGTCATGGTCGGCTACATGCGCCGCTTTGCGCCGGCCTTCATGGCCGCCAAGCAGGAACTGGCCAATTTCGGACCGATTTCCTATGTCCGCGTCCGCGACGTGATCTGCGAGGGGCCTTGGTTCTTCAACCAGACGGACAAGGTCGTCACGCCGAAGGGAGACATTCCGGCAGAACTGATCGATGAGAGCCGGGCGCTCCGCAAGGAAATGATGGATGCCATGTGCGGCGCCGATGCTCCGGCGATCGTCAAGCGCGGCTATGAAGTCATGACGGGCCTGTGCTCGCACTCGCTGTCGGCCATGCGCGATCTGCTGGGCGGCTCGCCGAAGCGCGTGATCGGCGCACAGCTGTCGCAGAACGGCGAACAGCTCACAGCCATGTTCGACTATGGCAGCTTCACTGCCATCTACGAATGCCTGATCGACGACATCGCACGTTTCGACGCGGGCATCGAGGTGCTGTCGAAAACCAAGCGCCTGCAGTTCCGGTACAACACGCCGTATCTGCGCAACCTGCCAATGACGCTGGAAGTCCAGGAAAGCACCGCCGACAGCAATCTCGTGCGCACGCTCGGACCGTTCCACAAGGACGCGTTCCAGATCGAACTCGAAGGCTTCCACGACACGATCGTCAACGGCGCACCAAACCGCACGCCACCATCGGATTCGAGGGAAGACATCGCGCTGTTCTCCAAAATCCTGGCGGTCGCAAAATCGACGCTGGCGTCGCCGGAAAGCTGAGGAACAACTGCTTGTCGCTGGCGGCGTGAAATGCTGCCAGCGACAAGAGCGGGGAAGCCGTTGGAATACCCACCCCGCGCTCCGTGAAACGCGGTTGATACCCAGTTCAAGCAACTGTCCTTCGCTCAACTCCTCGATCTGTCGCCGACAGCGGGCAAGGGACAATGGCAGCCCGTGATGTCCGCGACCTTCCGAGTGACCTGCCTTTCTTTACAGCGAACTGCTCGGTCGCCTCGTCGCGGATTTCGCCTTCCATGTCGAAGGCGCTGTGCTCGAGCATCCGGTTCGAGCTGTCGATCAAGGCATACATCTCCGTCACCTCGTAACGGCGCCTTCGCAACCGTTCGTGCGACCTACTCCTCAAAGCGACCCGTGACGTCACGATCGCGGTCGTATCGTCTCGTGAGCGGAAACGGCGGCAACCAAGCCTCGCGACGCATGGTCCAGAGTTCGTAGGTTGGCCTCAGCTGGTCAGGGGCATCCAGGGATCCTAGGCTCACTTCGATTTCGTCTGCGGTGCGGGCGAAAACAGACGAGCCGCAGCGGGGACAGAAAAAACGCCCGGCGTAGTCGCGTGTTTCGCCATCGATCGTCACCGCATCCTGAGGGAAAATCGCGGAAGCGTGAAAAACGGCGCCATGATGCTTGCGGCAGTCGAGACAGTGACAAAGGCCGACCCGGTATGGGGGGCCGGACGCCACTATTCGGACGTTACCGCACAGGCAACCACCGGTGAATCGGTCCATGCTGCGTCTCCTCCAAATCAAGCGGTCGAAATGATTCTTCCACGTCATTCAAACGCGGGGAGAGTGACAGTCTTACTCTGCAGAAACAGTATGTTCCAACATTGGTGTGAGTTCACGCCGAAGCGCGACTTGGGCTTGGACAGGTTACCCGGTGCGCCTGATCTGGGCGAGGAGTTTCTGGCGGAAGACTTCGGCGGGGGTTTTGTAGCCGAGGCATTTGCGTG
>NZ_JAOYTJ010000003.1 GCF_025846855.1 Pararhizobium sp. BT-229 | reverse complement strand
CACCTGGTTGTCGAAATTCGTGTTGCAGTTCAGCCCGGCGGGAGACGGAGAAGAGAAGGCCGATCTGCAGATCGCCTCGATGATACTCCAGTGCGCGGCATGGGCCTTCCCGACGGCCCTTTACGCCACGGCCATCGTTCATCCGTTCAAGCCGTACAAGCTACGGAGGGTGGTGTAAGCCTATTCGGGTTCGGGGACGGGCGTCCGATGACGATGCCCCTCCTTTGGATAAGTGGGCGGGGAGCAGGCTCTGTGCGACAATGCGCTCTTTCTGTTGCGAAGGAGGTGCCGATGAAGCCTGCTTGTGCCGCATTCACGATGTGCTTGGCGTTGGCGATATGCGCCACAGGAACCCGATATGTGACCCTTCCAGGTTACGCCTACAAGACCGATCCCGACTGCCAACGCACGGTTCCGAAGGACGTCTACGACAAGAAGTGCGACTGGCCGCGGCTGGGCATAAAGGGGTTCAGCCAGCCGTCTCCGATAACGATCGGGATTTGAACGATCGTCGACCACACACGAAAAGGGCGGCCGCTCGAGAGAGGGCCGCCCTTTTCGTGTCGCGTCCGGGTAACGAATGGTCCGGCACCCCCGACATCATCATTGTGCTCGACCGAACCGCATCGATCAAGGCTTGCTTCCTAGCCTCATTCCTCGAGGGGCAGGCCTTCGCATGAGTAGGCTACGACAATGTCCTTGTCCCGGTACTGTTTTCCGTCTTCGAACTCCCAGCAAAAGAAATAGGTGCCGTCCCTCGGCAACACTCCGTTGTCGGGAATGGCTGTCCCGCCAAGCCATGTGTTCAATGCCCCGCTGTCAGTTCCGTAGGGGAACTTGAATCCTTCGTGTCCGATCCCGGTCTGCGGAACGTGCCGGCCAGACGCACAATTAGCGCCATCGATAAACGCTGTCTTCATGCCCTTGCTCGTGCAGAACGAAGCGTGGTCCTTCATTTTCGAAGTCTTCAGAACGTTGATCCATCGAGGCGGACATTGAACTTCGACATCCTCGTAATGGTCGGGAACGACGCCGCAACCCTGAACGAAGTCGGCGGACCGTGATTTCCTGTCGCCGTTGCATTCGATATGTGCCGGAACAAAGCGGCTCTCGGTGCACCCAGGAGCAGCCTCGGCCTGAACGGAAGCGCAAGCAAGTGAGAGGATGCACAGTGCCAGACCATTTCTTATTCGCATGAGCGTCCCCCGATATCCATTATACTGGAACAAGGTAGCGTGCGTCCCGCGCTGTGGCAAAGACGTTGAGTTCCGCCGGTCAGACTATTGCGTAGTCGCCTTTCGAATGAGGTCTTGATTTTTCCAGAGTAAGGAATGGTGGACGCAGGGAGGCTCGAACTCCCGACTTCCTGGTTAAGAGCCAGGCACTCTACCGACTGAGTTATACGTCCATATCGATGGTGGGCGCTGTGGGGTTCGAACCCACGACCCCCTGCTTAAAAGGCAGGTGCTGCTACCGGCTGAGCTAAGCGCCCCTTCGATGATTTGAATATGCCGGGCACCGAAACCGACGTCAATAGCAAAAATACAAAATCGCAAATAAAATCAAATAGTTAGATAATGGCGCGCAAAGAGCCAATGCTGGCTTTCACCGCAGTGTCACGTCTTCCATTTGATCTGGATCGGCGGCACCGGGCATGCAAAAAGGCCGGGATTTCTCCCGGCCTTTGAAATCTTCAAAAAGGACGCAGAAATCCGAGCCTAGCACCCCCGGTGCCGGGTTTTTCGTTTCTGCATTGCGTTCCGCGACATAGCGCGCATCGTCGTCGTCCTTTTACATTCTCGGCGCAGCGGCCAGCTGCCGTTGCGGCGCGGGCTCGGCGGTCATCTCTATCAGGAACGCCCTTGCCCTCGCAATCCTACTTTTAACAGTTCCTTCGCTGCAGGCAAGCTTTTCCGCCGTCTGCTGGTAACTGAGACCTTCGAATACCACACAGTAGAGCGCCTGCTTCTGGTCGCGGGGCAGCTGCTCGATGAGTTCTTCGGCCTGCATGTAAAGCAGATAGTCGTACTGGTTCGCCGGCGTCGGGAACGCCTCTGCCGCATCGGGGTCGAACGTTTCCCGGTTCCGTCGCCGGAACGCCTGCTTGACCATGGAGCGGTGGGCGTTGAACTGAAGGGAGAACAACCAGGACCTGATGTCGGTCCCTTCCTTGTATTGGGACCTCAGGTCGAGCGCCTTGCGCATGGTTTCCTGAACAAGCTCCTCGGCGTCGATCGTTTTTCCGCTCAGACTGAGGGCATATCTATAGAGATCAGGCATATACCTGACCAGATTATCACCGAACCTATCGTCCACTTTTACACGCATACTAGGAGTTCCCCACTACAATATTAGAGGTTGTATTGATACGCAGTGTTGTCAATTCAGCCGGCGAACTTCCGTAGCCTTACGCCGGCTGTAGTATGGAGGCCATGGATTACGAAACCGGATAACGTGAATGTTCGAATTCGCCTTCGTCAAGGAACGGAAGGCCGAAGCGCTTCTTGGGAACGCTGCGGCAAATATCATGGACTTCGTCCAGCAACTGACGCCGACCGAGCGGGCCGCCGCGCTCGCCTGGGCAAACGCGGCCCTGCTGGCGGGGAAGGTCGAGTACGGTCGGGAAATTGCCCATGCGCCGATGCAGATGAAGCCCGAGCTCGCCGTCAAGGCCGTCATGGACTTCGGGGCCTACCGAAGGCAAATCGAGGATGCCATCGAAAGCGTGAACAACAGGGCCTCCCACGATCCGGCCATATCCGCATACAAGTGGGAACTGCTCGGTTCGCAGGCGGTCATGGTGACCGCGGGCGCGGCGCTGAGCAAAGACGCTCGGCAAGCCGCCAGAGCCATATGGGAGGTCCTCGGCCAGTCCATTCCGTATGCCCGCGAGGCGGTACGCTTGATGAGCATCTACGGCAAGACATACGACGTCGAAGTCATTCCTCCCGTACCCAACAAAAAAGGTGACAAGGCTTTTCTCCTGGCGTTAGCATCTTCATTGCCGCCCATGTTCAGGGCCTCCTAACGCGAGACCGAGTAATGAATTTCGCCCGCACGTTCCTTGCGGGGACAGCCATCCTGACGCTTTTCGTCGGCTTCGCCGCCGTCGGAACCGGGATAGCCTATGTCCGCAAGATCGAACCGACGCTTCCCGACATCCAGTCGGTCATTGACTGGAGACCCAAGGAAGGAACGACGATCCTGGCGGTGGACGGCACGGTTCTCGGCGTTCACGCGAGCGAGTTCCGCAAATATGTTCCGTACGGCGAAATTCCGCCCGTCGTCGTCAACGCCTTCGTCGCGGCCGAGGACGGGCAATTCTGGACCCACAAGGGCGTCAATCCGGTGGCCATGGCCAGGGCGCTTCTGAGCAACCTCAAGGGCGGCCGCGTCCTCGGGGCATCGACGATATCCCAGCAGGTCGTCAAGAACATCCTGCTCACCCCTGAGCGCACCATCGACCGCAAGATCAAGGAAGTACTGCTGGCGATCAAGGTGGACAAGGCCATCGGGAAACAGAAGATCGTCGAAATCTATCTCAACGAAAGCTATCTAGGCGAAGGCGCTTACGGCGTTGCCGCCGCTGCGAAGACCTATTTCGGCAAGGACGTCTCCCAACTGACCGTCTCGGAGGCGGCGGTGCTGGCGGCGCTCCCGCAGGCACCAAGCGTCGTCAATCCGGTCAAGAACATGACAAGGACGCTCGAGCGTCGCAACTACGTGCTCGGTCGGATGCTGGCCGAGGGATACATCGACAACGCCACCTATGGCCAAGCCGTGACCGAACCCGTTGTGGTGACGCGTGGAGGCAAGGAAGCGGCGAGGGAGACCGAATACGCCTTCCGCTCGCCCGAAGAGGCAGTCAGGCGCGCGCTGGTCTCGTCGCTGGGAAGCGAGAGGGTGTACAAGGACGGGGGGACTGTCAGGACGACCGTCGATCCCGACCTGCAGCGGATTTCCCACCGTGAACTCCGCATCGGGCTTGTCCACGAGGACCGCCGCAGCGGATGGCAAGGGCCGCTCGCCGATGGCGTGGGTTTCCCTGTGAACTGGGACGACGAGGCCCTCGCGCCGCCGCCCGGTGCCGAAGACTGGAAGGTCGGCGTCGTTGCCGAGGCCGGACGCGACGCGATCGTCGAGACGAGGGACGGGCAGGTAACCGTCACCGCGGCCTCCCTTGCGTGGACGTCGCGCAAGAAGGCCTCGTCCCTCCTCGAGAAGGGCGACGTCGTCCTGATCGGCGACCTCGGAAACGGACCCGAGATCGTTTCGATCCCAAGGGTCCAGGGGGCCGTCGTGGTTCTCGACCCTGCAACGGGTGCGATCCGCGCGATGGACGGCGGCTTCAGCGCCGAAGAGAGCGAATTCAACCGTGCCACCCAGGCCAAACGCCAGACCGGCTCGGTCTTCAAATCCTTCGTCTACCTTTCGGCACTCGAGATGGGTTTCGACGCCATGTCCCCGATCCTCGACAGGCCGATCGCGATCGAGCAGGGGCCGGGTCTCGCGGACTGGCGGCCGACCAGCCACGACGCCGGCCTCGGCCTGATCACGCTCCGCCGCTCGCTCGAGCTGTCGCGCAACGAGTCCACGGTGAGGCTCGTCTACGACCTCGGCCTCGACCAGGTCGCCGAGACGGCCAGGAGGGCTGGGATCAGGCTGCCCGAAAAACTCACATACTCGATGGCGCTCGGAACGGCGGAGACGACGCCCCTCAATGTCGCCGAGGCCTATGCGACGCTCGCCAACGGCGGCCACCATATCCAGCCGACGTTCGTTCCGGCGGAAGGACCCGTGTCTCTGGAGGGAAGGCCGTCCGAGTTCGACCCGATCGCGGTCGCGCAACTCTCGTCCATCCTTGAGGGCGTGACCTACGCCGGAACGGCGAGGAACGCGTTCGACGGATTCGACAAGCCGATCTCGGCGAAGACCGGAACGACGGACCAGTCGAAGGACGCATGGTTCGCTTCCTACGGGCCGCGTTTCGTCCTCGTCGTCTGGGTCGGCCGTGACGATTCCAAGCCACTGGCAAAAGGTGCCGCCGGCGGCGTTACCGCTGGGCGTATCGCCCGTGGTATCCTCGATCACGGCTCGGCCGACTTCCAGTTCGATCCATTCGAGTTGCCGGATGGAACGGAGACGGTGGTCGCCGACAGGGCCACCGGATTGCCCAACGAAAAGGGCGATGTTGTCGAAATAGTCAGGACCGAGGAACCCACCCATGCAAATTGAAGAAGAAAATCCGCTTCACGACATCGCGCCAGATATCGCATACGGCGATCTGGAGGATATCGACTTGTCTCCCTACTTTGGCGCGCCGGATGACGTAATCGAAGACTACATCAGGTCGCTGGCAAATCGCGCGTCGATCGGCCAGCTCCGTCAGGTCTTGTCAATTCCGTTGGACGCAGAGGACCGGGAAAGGGAAGTCCTCGTAGACCTCTTCGTGACTCGGAAAATGGAAGTTGTTTCCAAAATAAAACTTGCAATAGAGAGTATACAGTAAGAAACGTTCCGTTCGCCTTCGCCGCTATTCTGCCGGAAATGCCTTGACTAAAACCTGGCCGGCATTCCTCCTATTACAAAGGGAAATCCCGGCGAAGGGCAGGTAACAGTGGTTCTCACGAGGGGAGCGGCGCTCAGGCAACCGATTTTGGCCCCTGATGTTGAGCTCAAACTCATTAGGGCCTACAAAGAAAACAAAGACGAGAAGGCACTGGAAGCCATTTCTCGGTCGTACGCCCGTCTTTGCTACAGCATTGCCTCACATTTCACGAACGACGAAAACAGGCTCGAAGACCTCGCACAGGAGGGTTCGTTCGGCATCCGCAAAGCCGTGGAGAAATACGACCCCGAAAAGGGGACGAAGTTCTCCACCTATTCCCGCCTGTGGATTCAGAACTACGTCGCGATGGCGGCCGCCTCGGTCCTGAACGACATCACCGTCCCGGCGCGCGCATTCATAGACGCCAGGATGGGCCGCATCCAACCGGGGCGCAACGACAGCGCCGTCTTCGCCGCGATGCCGTTCATCATGCTCGACGCGCCGATCGGAGACGAAAACGTCACGTCGCAGATGGACCTCCACGTCATGGACGAGGTCACGCCGGAAACGATTCTCGCGGAGGATGACCTCCAGGCCACGATGCGTCGGGTGATCGCGGAAGCACTCGCGACCCTCAGCGAACGGGAAGCGAGCGTCATACTTCGCCGCAAGCTCCAGGACACCCCCGACACGCTCGAAGAGATATCGGAAGACTTCGGGGTCACGCGGGAGCGCATTCGCCAGATCGAGGCGATCGCGATGGAGAAACTCAAGGTCGCTCTCGTCGCCGCAGGTGTCTGCGGCGATCTGTTTTTCGATAGCTGACCCCTTTTAACCGGTCGGCTGTCACATCCAGAGGCTAGCGGTTGCCCGCCAGCCTCTGGATGTCGAGTGCGTTGAACGTCGCCTTTCCAGGCGACAGGCTGAATTGAAGGCCATCCCGATTGACGTTGTAGAGAGTACCGCAACCGCCGCCTGGAAGCAGCCAGTTCCGGTCCTCAAGGATGGCCGAGACCGTATCTTGTCTTGCCTTGTCGATGAAGATAGTTCTGGTGTGGCCGAGGAAAAAACAGAGGAAGGCCACACCAGCGAAGCTGAAAAACGTCGGATCGATGTCGAAGGCGGCATAACCAATCAGGCCGGAGGCAACGCATCCCGCCAGCATCAGCCATCCCGTGCGGTTGACCTTCTTTTCGTACTCGGCAAACCGCGAGGCGATCTCGGTCCACGGAACATCTCGGATTTCATTAGGCTCGCTCATCGCCGTCCTTCTTGGTTTCGTCAGCCGTTGCGGCCAGTGTCGCAAGGTCTCGGATGGTCTTGTACGAAATGACGACAGTTCCAGGCTGCATGTCGAATTGAATGCTGGCGCTTTCCACCCTCAGGAACTTCGCGGATGCACCGCTTGGCAAGCGCCACATGGTGTCTGTGTCGAGAAGTGCGCGCACCTCCTTTACGAATCCCATCAGTTCTTGGGTTGCCACCAGTATCGATGCGAGGCAGAGAGCGGCGATCATGAGTCCGCCGAGCGTGGCTTCATGCTGGGGTATCCGGACGAAGACGAGACCGACGGCCGCCGCGAGAAGCGCCGTCAGTAGGACGTTCAGGAACTCGAGGCGCTTATCGTATTTTGAAAGCGCCTTGCCGATTTCCTGCCAGGGAATATCCCGGGGCATGGCCTTGTCGGGTCCGGTCTTCATCTTGGTCTCACTTCTTGCCTGTCGAACCGAAGCCGCCCGTGCCGCGCTTCGTTGTGGCCGAGAACGCATCCACCCACTTCGGCGTAGCGCGGATGATCGGGACGAACACCAGCTGGAAGATGCGGTCGCCGCGGGTGATGACGATAGGCGGCTCGCCTGGCTCGTTGGTGTTGATCGCGGTGCAGGACAGCTCGCCCTGGTAATCGCTATCGATGAGACCGAGCGTATTCTTGAGGTTGGTGCCGCGCACGCCGGTACCAGAGCGTGGCAGGACATGGGCGGCGATCCACGGGTTGTTGATGTGGAAGCCGAAGCCGGTGCGGAACTTGAATTTCTGGCCCGAATGCAGCTCGACCGTTTCCTCGTCCATGAACGCGCGGATATCCATGGCGGCCGCTTCCTCGGATTCGTATTGCGGAAGGGGGAACTCGCCGTTGGCGAGGTCAGGGTTTGCCTTGAGCCACGGTGTTTTGTCCGAGAACAGCTTGAATTCGATGTCGAGGTGACGGGAGAAGAGGTCGTGGTTGTTCATGCTCGTGTCCATTGTTCGATGTCTGAGATTTCGGAAAGCGGGTCGCTGCTCAGAAGCGTCCAGCCGTGTTCGGAGAGGTCGATCAACCGGGTGTCGGCCGTGTAGACGCCCTTGACCCTCGTGATTTCGGCGCGGTTGCAGTAGGGAAGCAGCGCGCGGTAGACCTCGCCGCCGCCCGCGACGATGATTTCGTCGGTTTCGGAGGCGAGGGTGGTGAGAAGGCTGGCGAGGTCATGCTGCCCGAAGCCGAGCGGGTGGCGGGTCAGCGTGAGGATGCGGCGGCCTGGAAGCGACGACGGAAGCGTTTCCACCGTCTTGCGCCCCATGACGACAGCCTTGCCCATGGTCCGCGCCTTGAACCTCTTGAGGTCCTCGGGAAGATGCCACGGAAGCTTGCCGTTCACGCCGATGCCCCACTCGAGGTCAGCCGCCGCCATCAGGGTAAGGATCATACCGCGACGTCCGCCTTGATGAAGGGGTGGTGGTCGTAACCCAGGACCTCGAAGTCTTCGAAGCGGTAGGAGAAGATGTCTTCCGGCTTGCGCTTGAAGGCGATCCTCGGGAACCGGGCCTTGGGTTGGCGCGACAACTGGGTTGCGACGGCGTCGTGGTGGTTGTCGTAGATGTGGGTGTCGGCGCTTTGCCAGACGAGTTCTCCGACGTCCATGTCCGCCTGATGCGCCATCATGTGCAGAAGGAAGGCGCTTGTGGTCCAATTGAATGGGCAACCCAAGATTGTATCTGTTGAACGCTGACTCATCAGGAGATGCAGGCGTTTGCGCTCGCCAAAGAGGTGCTTGGAATTCAAGATACCAAGGTCTCCATTTTCGCCATACATCTCGTGGGACGGCGTCACGAAGAACTGATAGGATTTATGACAAGGAGTTAAGGCCATTTTCGAAAGCTCGGCGACGTTCCAGCCTTCGATGATGATGCGGCGGGAATAGGGATCGTGGCCGATCAGGTTGAGAGCGCCCGCGACCTGGTCGATCTCGCCGCCTTCGTAGTCGCGCCAGCGACGCCACTGCTTGCCGTAGACGGGACCGAGATCGCCCCAGTCGGCTGCGAAAGCCTCGTCTTCGACGATGCGGGCTTCGAAGTCCTTCTGCCCGATGTCAGAGCCGGTTGCCTTGCGGTACTTCGCCAGCGGCCAGTCGGTCCAGATGGTCACGCCTTCCTGCAGAAGGGGGCGGATGTTGGTCTCGCCTTTGAGGAACCAGAGCAATTCCTTGAGGGCCGCCTGCCAGAGGACCTTCTTGGTCGTGAGGATCGGCAGGGTGCCGTCGGACAGGTCGAAGCGGCACTGGACGCCGAACAGGGCGCGGGTGCCGACCTTGGTCCGGTCGATACGGTGCGAACCTTTTTCCACGATTCTTCGGATGAGGTCGAGATATTGCTGTTCGGGATGAGACAAGGTCCACTCCAGGTGAATTGGGAATAATGGAAGTCTTCATCGAGACGATGGAATTGGCAACACCAAGCGCGGGAAAAAGAAGAACTCAGTTCGACGGAAAAGAAGGACTCCGGGCTTGAATTTTGCCCCCGAAGATGGGTAGATGCGCACGAATGATAGAAGGAAAGAACCTGAAATGAGAAAGCTCGTCGTCTTCCGCGGTCACCAGGGATCGGGGAAGAGCTATACCATCGAATCGCTGGGACTTGGTGAATGGACGCTGTCCTCGGACGCTATCCGAAGCGTAGTGGCATCCCCCATGCTGACGAGCGACGGGCGAATGATCATAAACCAGGACGTCAACCAGCAGGTTTTCGCCATGCTGTATGACCTCGCCGGCAAGCGGATGCGCCGTGGCGAAACACTCGTCATCGATACGACGGGCATGCTGATTTCCGACTTCGCGACGTGGCGGGAGCTGGCGCGTGAACACCGTTACCAGGTGGCGTTCGTTGACCTCAGCGGCGTTTCGCTCGAGACGGCGCTGGCACGACAGGAAGGCAGGCACGACCTGCGGAAGGTCCCGCGCGCCTCGCTCGAACGTTTCCTCAAGATCATGAAGGATAACCCGCTGACGGTCGAAGACCCGTCCCGCGAAACCCTGATCAAGGGCGACGAGGCGGGATCGCAAATCGCGGCGCTGAAGTCGTGGCTCGAGGTTCCTGCGGTCGATCTCTCCAGGTACTCCTCCGTCGTCCACATCGGCGACATCCAGGGGTGCTATTCGGTGCTGGCGGGGGCGGATGGCCCGCTGGCCAACGGTTTCCGCGACGACACCTTCTACGTTTTCGTGGGCGACCTGCTCGATCGCGGAATCGAGAACGGCAAGGTCCTGCGCTGGTTCGTGGACAACGCGGTCGGCCGTGACAACGTGGCGCTCATGCACGGCAACCACGAAGACCACCTCCATCGCTGGAGCCGCGGCTACGACCCGGTCAGCAACGAGTTCGCCTACAGGACGCTTCCGCAGCTGGAGGCTGAAGGCCTGACGCCTGCCGACGCCGACAAGGTGTGCGACATGGCGCGCGAGTTCTTCCTCTACACCCATGACGGCCGCAAGGTCTTCGTGAACCACGCCGGCCTCTCCACGCTCCCGTCGGAGCCATGGAGGGTTTCGCTCGATCAGTATTCGCGCGGGACGGGCAACTGGAGCGACGACGTCGACAGCCAGTACGCCGCCAATGTCCACGATGTGTTCCAGGTCCACGGCCACCGCAACGAGAAGGGCGTTCCGATCCGCGCGACCTCGCTTTCGTTCAACCTCGAGGACTCCGTGGAGTTCGGCGGGAACCTGCGCACATGCACCCTGACCAGGGACGGATGGTCGGCGAAGGCGTTCAAGAACAAGGTGTTCCGCCCGCTCGCGGCGCGGCTGGCCCTCGAAACGATCAACAACCCGGCCGACAACCGGATCAAGGTCCGCAAGCGCTACCCCGACTGGATCACGAAGCAGGAGTCTTCGCAGAAGTTCTTCGACCCAGGCCTGCTCGAGCAGATGAAGCAGCATTCCGGCGTGATGGAAAAGACCAGCATGGCGTTCCCGCACGTCTTCTCGCTGAACTTCACCCGCAACGTCTTCTTCGACAAGGCATGGGACGACGTGGTCGTGAAGGCCCGCGGCCTGTTCCTCGACGGAGAGACCTCCGAGATCGTCGCCCGGGGCTACGACAAGTTCTTCAACATCGGGGAGCTGCCGTCCACCCAGATCGAAGTGCTGGCGGAGACCCTCCAGTTCCCGGTCACGCTCTACCTCAAGGAGAACGGATACCTCGGAAACCTCGGCTACGACGCCCGCAATGACGTCCCGATGGTCGCTTCCAAGTCGACGCCGGACGGCGACTTCGCCGGCTGGTTCCGAGAAATCCTGGCCGACAAGGTCTCCCCGCAGAACTTCGAGCGCCTGCGCCGCTATCTACGCGACACGGAGTCTTCGATGACCTTCGAGGTGATCGATCCGGTCAACGACCCGCACATCATCGAGTACGACGAGGCGAACATCGTCCTTCTCGACGTCGTGCGCCGCGCCACGGACTTCCGCAAGGCATCCTACGACACGGTCAAGGAGGTCGGAGAGTACTTCGGCATCGACGTCAAGCAGCGCGCCATGCGCTTCGAGAGCAAAATCCAGTTCCTCGCCTGGTACCGCAAGGCAGAGAAAGACGGGCTTGGCCACACCTTCAACCGCAAGCCGATCGAGGGGTTCGTCATCGAGGATGCAGCTGGCTACATGACCAAATGGAAGGCTCCGTACTACAAGTTCTGGAAGCAGATGCGCACGCAGCATAACCGCGTCCGGAAAATGCTCGAGAACAGTCAGATGCCGCGCGACGCGGCGACGGCGATCGGCGGCTGGCACTGGATGACGGAGGAAATGCGCGAGACGGCGCTCGACTTCAACGGCTGGATGCTCGAGCGCACGCCAGAGACGCTCGGAGACGACATCATCAAGGCGAGAAGCATGTATGTCGCCGACAGGACAGCCTCGCCTGTCATGACCCGTTCGTTGGGATGACGAAGTCCTGAATTACATGAGCCGTCGGCGCTAACCTCTGCCGGCGGCTTGTTTTCTCGCGACTGTGCAGATGCTAATGTCTCAGGAAGCAACGATGCGGGAATTGAAGGACTCGCGTTGAATAAACAAAGGACCGGGAACTCAATGAAAATCAAGGCCGCCGCCGTTCTGCTCTTGGCACTTTCTTCCACCTCGTCGCTGGCTTTTGCCGCGGATGGAATCAAGGGCTTCACCTACCGCTATACGAAGACCTATTTCGTGGACCAAGGCGGCCCTGTCACACCTGACGATCCGGAGGAACCGGAAGAACCCGAGGAACCAGAAACCCCGCCGCCGGCATGCGGCACTTTCGAAATCACCAACGGTTTTGCCGCCTCCAGCCAGACGCTCGACGCGAACGGAAACTGCGTGTTCGCCTCGCCCAAGGTCGGCAGCCGCGCAATCGGCTTCGACTACACCACGGCCGAGGCATTCTGCGCATCGACGATGAACGGTGGCGGGCGCATCGCCATGATCACCAAGGACGGCTCGCCTGCGACCCGCTCGATCCGGGGAACCGGAACGCAGATGATTTCGAGCTCGTTCCAGATGCCGGGCATCTCCGAGATCACCTGTTCGACCGCGATCTCTCCCTGCAACAACAGCGAATTCCAGGACGGCGCGTCCTGCCTGCCGCAGACCAACCTTTCCTGCGGCCGCCTCAAGAACGACTCCCTGCACTACCTGCCGGCCGGTCCGGAGGTCGAGATGGCATCCATCGGCGTCTGCACATTCCAGATTCCGCAGGTCACCATTTCCGACAACGGCGTCTCCCTGATGGGCGAAGGCCAGACCATGCAGAAGTGGGTCAGCACGCTCAAGTCGGCCGGTTACAACGACTTCGACGCGTTCATCAGCGCCTACTCGCTTTCGGCTACGACGGGCGTTGACTACGCGCACTGGAAGGCCAACTCGAACGTTCCGACGATCCCGAGGATCGCCTACAAGAGCGTGGACTACATCACGGTCGCCGACACCGGATACGGAAGCCCGGCCACTCTGCCAGGCAACCTGGTCGCGACGGAAATCGCGGCCGGCGGTATCGACATGCCTTTGACCTCGACCGTCACCATCAGGTTCACGCCCGAAGCCACGGCAGACGGCGAATCCCAGATCGCGGACATCGACCTGTTCGACATCGCCGGCAACCAGATCGACATCATCTCCTCGACGCTGAAGTCCGACTCGGGCAACACGCCCAGCACGAGCCTGATCGACTTCAACGGTAGCACCACGGAGACGTTCATCACTCCGTCCAACGACAGCGTCAGCCGCCCGCGTGCCGTGACCCTCGTCTTCTCGGCCGCAACCCGCATCGGCTCGGTCGCCTTCAGGGCCGCCGCATCGAACGCGAAGTTCCCCTACAGCTTCGCCGTCTACGCCACGGCCAACGCCAGCGACAACACCCCGCTGTTCTACGCCGGAACGAGGCAGTACACCCAGTCCGTCAAGGTGCAGGGCGGACAGTGGACCCGCATCCTGAACCCCGTCTACAATTGAGGGCAGGGCCAGTGACAAGGGGAGGCCACCAAGCCTCCCCTTTTTTATTTGAAGAGGAGCTTAAATGACCAAAAAAATCCTGCTTTCGACCGTCGCCGCGCTTGCGATGCTCCAGCCCCTTTCAGCCATGGCCGACGGCTTTGCCAATTCTCCGGTGAAGTCCGTGACCCTTTCCTCCGGCGGCCTCGCCGAAATCAGACGCACCGCATCCCTCGACGGCAACGGCGAGATCAGGATCGAAGTCCCGCTGGACCAGGTCAACGATCTGCTCAAGAGCCTGGTCGTGTTCGATCCCAAGGGTACCGTGAAGGACCTGTCTCTCGCAGGCCCCAACCCGCTCGAGGAGACCTTCAAGAACCTGCCGTTCACGCCTGACGACCTGACGTCGCTGCCAAAGCTCCTGATGTCCCTGAAGGGATCGAAGGTGACGATCGAGGGCAAGAACAAGGGAGCAGGCACGATCCTCGGCGTCGAAACCGAGAAGAAGGCGGAAGGTGCCGAAACGGCGTTCCTCAACCTGCTGGCTGACGACGGCCTGATCTCGCGGTACGAGCTTGACGGATCGTCCACGGTGAAGTTTGACGACCCAGCGGTCCGCGCCAAGATCGCCTCCGCGATCGGGGTTGTCGGAAACAACGTCACGGACACCGCCCGCAGCGTCGTCGTCAAGATCGACGGCAAGGGCAAACGCCCTGTCGATTTCTCCTACGTCGTCGCCGCGCCCATCTGGAAGACTTCCTACCGGGTCGTGGTCGGCGATGACGGTAAGGCAAGGCTACAGGCATGGGCCGTGCTGGAAAACGCGACAGGCGAGGACTGGAAGAACGTGGGCATCGTCCTGAACTCCAGCTCCCCGGTCACCCTGACACAGCGTCTCCACGACCGCTATTGGAAGCACCGCGACGAACTGCCGATTGTCTCGGACAATGTCGGTATCCCGCATGCGGACACGGGCAACCGCGCGCTGGCAAAGGGCGGCTTCGCGCCGGCCATCCAGGAAATGGCAGCCGAGGCGGGCATCGGGTTCGCCGATGCGGTAGCAGCAGCTCCTTCTCCGGAAATGGCCTACGCACAATCCGCGACGGCCTCGGAAGGCGACATCTCGGCCACGTTCAAGCTGGACGGGACCTACGACATCCGCAACGGCGACACCGTCTCGGTTCCGATCGTGGACAAGGAAGTCGCGGCCGAACTGGTCTCTCTGTTCAGGCCCGACCGCGGCGACAGTCATCCGATTTCGGCCGTATCGCTGGAGAACACCACGGGCGTCAGCCTGCCTGGCGGTATCCTGACGGTCTACGACAGCAAGGGGGCCTACATCGGCGATTCCAGCCTGCTCGGACTGCCGAACGGCGACACCCGCATGTCGAGCTTCGCCCTCGACAAGAAGGTCACCGTCGAGACGAAGTCCGACAGCGGCATCAAGACAGTCGAAATCAAGGTCGTGGACGGCGTGCTCGTCACCAAGAACGTGATGCGCGAAGAGACTGTGTACGTCGTGCACGGCGCGGCCGACTCAGAGCGGACCGTTCTGATCGAACACCCAAAGCGGGACGGATGGGAGTTCACCTCGCCCGACATCAAGGGTGAAAGCGCCACCGACTACAGGCTCAAGGTCAAGGTCGGGAAAGGCGAGACGCGCGAGGTGAAGGCGATGTTCACCCGTTCGGGCGGCGAGTCCTACCAGCTTGCCGACCTCAACGCCGCCGATCTCGCACAGTGGTCTTCGACCTCGCTCGATCCTGTGATCAAGGACAAGCTCAGCGAACTGTCCAGGGCGAAGAAGGACGAGTACGAGACGAGACGTCAGCTCGAACGGGCAGGGGAGGAACACAACGCCCTGCAGGCGAGCCAGGAGCGGACCCGCGAGAACCTCAAGGTCATGCCGGCCGGTAGCGACCAGCAGAAGGAATACGTCGAGAAGCTCTCCGATATCGAGAAGAAGATCGAGCAGAACGAGGCGGCGCAGACGCAGATGCGCGAGACCCTTTCGAAGTTCACGTCCCGCGTGGACGATATCATCCGGACTTTCTAATCACGCTGGGAGCGGGCAGGTGGTCCTCCTGCCCGCTCCTTCCCCCGCCCTCAAAAATCCTGCTGGATGTAAACACCGCGCGTGCCCGCGCGGAAGTGAACCCGCGGCGGGCATACTATGCGAATACCGGGAATTGTAAATCGTAGTGGCCTGCGCAACTGTCGGACTATTACGGGCGTGGAAGAGGTATAGGCACGACAAAGTCAGCCTCTGCGACCTGGACAGGCTTCGCCTCGGGGAGCGGAACCACCGACGCCGTCTGCTCGTCCGACACGGACGGGACCACGGACGCCATGGAAGCTTCCGAGTGCCGCGGTGCGGGCAGCTGGCTACCTATGAGCTGCCACGGGCCGAAGGAAGCCATCGTGTCACCTATGAGGAACATGCCGGGTTGCAGGCTGATCGCACCAGCGACCACATGTCCGTAAACGCCAGCCTCCGACTTCGAAAGGACGCCCTCTATGTGCGACGGGATGGCGGGGCGCATTCCTATGACGGCGAGCGCGAGGGCGGCGGCCGCGAAGGCATGTCGCGAAGGCTTCGAAGCCAGTACGCGCGAGCGGAGCGCCGTGCCGAATATCAGCATCAGGTAGCCAGAGAACTTGTGTATGTGGAACAGCGCGCCCGCCAGCGAGAGCAGGAGAGCCGTCGAGGGCAGGGTAGCCGCCTTGACGGCGGCCTCTCCCGTTTCCCGGTTCACCTGCGAGGTGAAAGACGCGCCCCTCATGTTGGCGGTCTCGAGGATTTCGGAAGCGGCACGCTTCAGGAGGGCGGGATAGACGCCGTCGCGGAACGATTCAAGCTCGATGTCCGGAGACAGTATCAGACCTGACGGCAGCTTCATCGAAAGACGCTCCCGCACCAGACGCTGGACCGCCGGGTCGCCGTAGAAGTCACCCTTGCCCGAATCGGGTGTCAGACGCGAGCCTTTGCCGACGTCGAGGGCGACGCCCTTGGAAAACTCGCTGCCGGCCTCGCGGACCACCTTCTTCATGACCATGGCCATGAAGCCCGCCTTGTCGTCCAGACGGAACCGGCCGGACACGGGAAGACCGTCCTCGCGCATCTTGCGTATGACGCGGGCATGTTCCGACGACCCGGGGCGAGGCACGTTGCTGCCGAAGTAGGTGCGAAGGCGGTCGCGGAAGTCGTACCACTCGCGCTCGGCCGTGTATTCCCGGTTGTTGACGGCGGCGCGGTACTGGCCGACCGCGCTGGAGAACTGCTTGAACGCCGGTGCCATGCTGGCGTCTAGTTCGGTAGCGAATGCATCGCGTGCCGTCTCTGCGTCGCCCACAGAGCGCATGGCCTCGCGACGGGCAAGTTCATCGAGAGACTGTCCACTCAGCGATACGAGGTCGTCGGAATTCAGGAGCGCGGGCATCCCGGAAACGGCTGCAAGCCAGCTCGGGTCGAGAGACGGAGAAACACCAGCGAGACCATCCTCGGAGATAGTGCGCTTTGCCAGATTGGATATGAACGCTTCCTTGCGCGCGTCGCCCGTGGAGAACATGCCGCGGACCTCGCCGTATATGTGCAGTCCGACATAGGTGAGGACGATGATCGGGACAGCGCGGAACAGGGCCTGACGGGTGGATGCGCCGAACGAATAGCCATAGGCGTGGTAGCGCGGGTAGATGCGGATGCCGACGTAAGCAAGCGCGATCGCGATGCCTGTCAGCAGGCGGCCGAACTTCTCGACCGTGTCGATGTCGGCTTCGGTCGCGGAGCCGCCGAGGATGCGGACCAGGTAGATCGAGAACGGTATTTCGACGGTGAGATACAATCCCGTGATGGCCAGCATCGCGATCATGTACGTGGGAACTTTCAGTCTCATGTACCGTCCTCGTTCATCCTCCACCAGCCGATAGCGGGCACGCGCGTGCAAGGCAATAGCGAGTCTCAAAAAAACGAAGACCCCGATGGCTTTCGAGGGGTGTGCCTAACGAGGTGTTAACGGGTTAATTAAAGACGTCGATGAGGAATTGACGTAACAGCAACCTGTCGGCTCATCCTTGCAAATCTGGAACGGGACTCCGGATTTACAAGGATGCGGTCAACGGCTATCGGAAAGGCAGAAACTGACGCTGACCGGATTGAAGACGGGAACGGGGACAGTTCTCGGGAGGCTTCCCGTTTCTGCCTGCCTTGCGCCGACGACCTCGTAGGCCGGCCGTTCCTTGATGGGCGTTGCCGTGACGCCAGGAGGGGGAGCCATTTCCTCCTTGGTGACATGCCCGACGGGAATTGGCGCGATCGACGATATCCGCTGCAAAGTCAGATCGACAGCGCCCGCCGCGCCCGCGCTGGCCGCGAGAAACCATAACGTGAAGAGCGCCTCTTTCATGACCGGATGATCCCCTGCTGCTCTAGGCGGTCGACGACCGCATGGAGGTGCATGACGCCGTGGATGGCGATGCCGTCCGGAGGGTGCGTTTCGCGGGATGCTTCGAACGATGCGTATGCGTCCTTGGCCGGGACGCCCATGCCACCTAGCAACGGGCCGATGCTGCGGATATCGAATTCGCGGCGGACACCGGCGGCCGAAAACACCATGTCCGTCCATTCGGTATCGCGCTCGGAGGAGTCGCAGTAGACGGCCTCGCCACGCAGGCGGTCGTTGAGGATACGTGCCACCTGCCTTACGTCCTTGCCGTGGCGACGGAGATAGAGGATGGACATCCCGTGGATTGACTGGGCGACGGCATCCCACTTGTCTTCATTCCACATGTCTGCCGGCTTGATGAGAACGGAGAACGTGGCTCCGTGCATGGACCAACCGATGTTGACCGGGAACGAGCCTCGCATCAGGCCGCTCGCCTCGACGTCATAGAAAGAATAGCGACTGGATATGCGGTTGGGATTGCTCATTTGATTAACTCCTGACCCCACCAATTAGGGAGGCAGGGAGAGGACGTGTCAACGAGGGCTGAATGGTGATGGGGTCTTTGATGACGGTAGCGACCAATCACACAGCAATCCGCCTGCCTGCTGAATGGCCTCAGCCAAAGCGTCTTGTTCGTGCTTCACACGAGCCTCATCATAACGGCCTGCCTTCGACAAACAGTCGAGGCAGGCATCAAAAATCATCCGATAGCCCTCTCCCTTCCCCATGAGGACACCGCGATATACATGATGGCGACCAGATTGCAGCTCCCGTCTGCACCATTGCAGAATAAAGAGCGCCGCGGCATCGAGCGGTGACCACCCCATGTCGACCAGGAGTTGACGAGACGGATTCGAATTGCGAGCGACTACAAAGCGGCCGGCGGATAGAGCTTCGCGAAGCGAGATTTGCTCATCCTGAGAGTTCGCTGTCACGGACCGACCGAAAACGTCGACTGCCTCGATAATTTGATACTGCTCACGTGTCTGTCGTCGGAGAAGTTGTAAAACAGTGGCCTTGATGCTCATTCGGTATGCAGCTCCAGTAAAATTTTGTCGGCAGTAGTTCAACCCTCGGGCTAGTTATGGGACTGTTGGCGCGGCAGTGTCGCTTCCTCTATCTCTGCGATCTTTGCCAATACGACGGTGCTATCGCCCCCCACGCGATCGTCGATCGCCATGGGTTTGAGGCCGAGAGCCTTGGCGAGAACCGTCGAATCACGGCTGTATCGCGTATTGCCTGAAACGATGGGGGTAAAGCCATTTCGCCAGAACCCAGCGGTGCAATCCCAGCTTGGCGGTCCGGAATTGAGGGCGCATCCCATGATCGGCATAGGTATCCAGCTGAGCGGCGAGGCGACTCCCCCGAAGAGTTCGAAACGTCGGCCGTCGGGCATGGCAATCGTCGTCGTGATCCGCTTGATTGGCAGGCTTTTCTCGAAATCCTTCGTCTCCTCCCGTCCCACGACGACCATGGGCAGATCGGGCCTCTCCGGCATCGATAAATTGCAGAAACGCTCCTCCAAGCGCCTAGAGCGGATCGCATCGCCATCATGGAAACCGAACCCATGCACGAAGGCAGCCTGCAACGCGCGGCTTCCGCGCACTTTCGTGCAGACCGTGATTTCGATCATCCGATTGGATAAATATCCCTCGGGAAAGTTGGGATTGACGGAGTAAGCGACTGGCAGTGCGAAGTTCCGCGTGAGCCATGCCCCGTCGCCGTCACCTTCGAAAACAAGCGCCTGGCGAACGGGATCAAATCCGGTCACGACCCGCGCATTGGCGACATCGTAGCGGCTGGAGAGCTCGCGCAACGCGAAATGATCGAGCGTCGCAGCGATCCAGTATCCTCCATAAAAAACCAGCGGCAGCACAAGCCATAGGCGCGAAACTCGCCCGACAATAACCTCGATCACCACCCCGATCATACTGGCATTGATGAGCACAGCCGACCAGAACATGGCAAACGCGAACATCAGGAAGATGCCCGTGACCGGAATGGCCTGAAGCACGAAGACTACCCCGGTCACCACAAAGCCGAGGAGTGAGATCGGGAAATATTGACGCATCTGAATCCCGTCGGACATTATTGGAATTCTCCAGTTTGCCCGACAGGCCGCCACTTCGTGTGATCAATTCTCCCGAGCGGGAGCAGGTCTATCAAAAACGTACGCGGAATCCGTAAACGTCCTGGTTCAAATTTTCAGAATGTGCCCTGTCCGCGAGGAGCAGGGTTGCGCGGTGACAATTCTTCGTTCACGAGACTATCGTAGAGCCTTCCAATAGCGCCCAATTCCGTACTCCCGTCGTCGGGGACGCACCATTCGATGAAGTCAATCAAAGGAACGGTCTGCTCGAGCTTAACCAGGTAGCTGTTGGCAGGGATGTCGAAACGTGGCTTTTCCGCCGGCATGGGAGCCGAGGCGCGGTTGCTGTCCCGGCTCGTCGGCATTCCCTTGACCATCGACCAGTCGAAATTCATGGGCGGGGTCCTCCGGCTACGGTCGGCGCAGGTTCCGAAAGCAGGTCATCCGCATCCAACGTGTAACGCGACGCCTTCCATGCATCCTTGAGTTCCCTGAGCTTCAGTCCGACTTCCTTTCCGGGCTTCATGCCGCGATCCAGGAGGTCTTGCCCCTTTACCGGGAAGACGGGAAGTTCAGAAGGCAGATGATCCGCTACGGACTGGTATCCGAGCACGTTCAGAGCCGTCCGTGTGCCTTCGATGGATTCCCCTTCGAGTGCGCGATCGATCCAGAAGTGCTCGTCGTACATGTCCCTCGAACCCCTGGCGTTCTCCTCGGCGATGGTCTGGCGGACGCCGAGGGCCAGTCTTGCAAGTTCACGGTCCGAAGTGGACATCCTCCAGCGGTCCGCCGTCACGGCAAGGCTCATGGCGTCCTTGGTGATCAGTCCGAGGATCACCGCGGCCTGGCCGTGGGCGAACTTGTTCAACCCAAGCGCAAGCGCGGTGCTACCTGCCTTCTCCATGATGTTCAGACCGGCCGTCGCCAGGACCCCGGTCCGCTCCATGTCAGCGACGGACTTGCGCGCGCCGTCAGAGACGAGGATGCGCGACAGCTCGCTCCAGATGCGTTCGCCGGAAATCCGGTGCAGGCCGTTCACGTGCTTGCCGATGGCTTCCACGTAGCCGTCGGGTTCCATACCGCCGTATCGTGCCCGGAAACGGTAGAAGCGCAGGATGCGGAGGTAGTCCTCGGTAATCCGGTCGTCCATGTTCCCGACGAAGGCCACGCGACTGTGAAAGAGGTCCTTCATTCCGCCGAAGTAATCGTGGACCGTGCCGTCGAGGTCGGCCGACATCGCGTTGAACGTGAAGTCGCGACGCGCGGCGTCGGTCTCGAAATCGCGGACAAACGCGACCGTCGCATGCCGACCGTCGGTTTCTACGTCGGCGCGCAGCGTCGTGATCTCGTAGCCCTCTCCGTCGATGACGACGGTGACTGTGCCGTGCTGAAGGCCAGTCGGGATGACCCGGTAGCCGGCGGCCTCGGCCGCTTCGAGAACGACCTCGGGGCGTGCGGGCGAGGCCAGATCGATATCCTTGACCTGATTGCCCTTGAGCGTGTCGCGGACGCAGCCGCCGACGAAACGCACAGGCTCGCCGATCAATGCAAAAAGTCGGCCGATCTCGACGGTGTGTCGGCAGGGGACGGTGATTCTCATTAGGCAACCCTTTGGTGATCCATGGAAACAGGTTCGCCTGCTTGGGAGCCTTGCACAAGGGGATCGTGCCATCTGGGTCTGGCTGGCACGATCCCGTGAAAAGCTTTCAGATATATCTACAATGATAACTGTTGACGATCGGCCGATGAGCGCCTACAGTTATGTTTGTAAATACATCTGTTAGAGGCAACCTCAATGCAATTTTCTCCACGTATCAAGGCCCGCGCTATGAAACTCGATCATGGTGAGACAGTACTCGACATCGCAAGCCGGCAGGATGTCCAACAGGACATGCTCCATCGCATTGATCGGGGCGAGAAGCCCGTGACGGCACTCTCCCAGCCCTTGGTCCAGGCGATTGGCCTGGAAGCAGCGCGGAACGACAATCTGCGCCGCCTCGCCGGCGAAGTGGCAGCATTCGTGGTCGAGACGGTGCATTCCTGCATCCGCTCGTCGGGAGCGAGAGTCATTTCGAACGATCCGGTGTTCACAAGCGGCCAACCGTTCCGACGAAGCGGTCGTCAATCCGCGATGGGTATCCAAGCGATGGAAGGGGACGGAGCAATCGTCGCGGTACTGGTAGCCGCCCTCGACGACGCAACGTTGGACCGCCTAGCTGACCTCGTGGCTCAGGAGCAGGACAAGCGCGCGGCCGCTGGATCGCCACGGATTTGACTTGGGCGCGCCGCTCCGGTAATTGAAGACCTGAAGAAATGGCAAGGAACTGACAATGTCCGCATTGTTTATCATGACCGCACGCGAAGAACGTCTGGAGGACGATACCCCCAGGCGGTGACCGCGCATGCGGTGGCCGCTCCTGAAGGCGGCCACTCTTTGTCAGGGACTTAAGTCCAATCAAAAGGGGTCGCTCTCGAGCGGCCCCTTTTCTTTTTCGACCAACCCCAAGACCAGAACGGAGAACGGAAATGCCTGAAGACGGCGATTGCGACGAAAGCGACGACGGCGACGAAGAAGACGCCGATGACCCTTATTGCTGTGACTTTCGAACACGCCGAAGCGCGTGAACGACACCTCGCGTCCATCGAACTAAGCCATTGAAATAATTGCATTTTTTTAATTTTAGCTGTTGACGCCGAAAATCGGATGTGAGATAAAAGATACATGATCAGGGAGGCCGAGAGCTTCCACGGTTTCTTCGGAAACCCGCAGTCGTTTTCCTGGCCAGGACGGCCTTCCTGATCATGCGCATGCCAGTATCGTCTATCGGTTAGGACGCTGCGTTCTCAGCGCGGAAAGCGGGGTTCGATTCCCCGTACTGGTACCAGAACGGTTCCCGTAGCTCAGCGGGAGAGTGCCAGGTGGTTCACCTGGAGGTCGCAGGATCGAAACCTGCCGGGACCGCCACTCTGGAAGCGTTGAATGCCCTTGTCGGTGACACGACTTGGTTCGGATGGAAGCGTAGCTCAGTTGGTTAGAGCGCTGGCCTGTCACGTCAGAGGTCGGGGGTTCGAGTCCCCTCGTTTCCGCCATAAATGAAGACTTCAAGTGCGCCCATCGTCTAATGGTTAGGACGCCTGATTTTCAATCAGGTAACGAGGGGTTCGACTCCCCCTGGGCGCACCATCACCTCTCTCGCTGGTCTTATGCCGCAACTATTGATGCGAGCGAACACGTAAAAGAGAGACTTTTGTGTGACATCAGAAACTTCTTGACATGGCTTTCCTAATCCGGATTCCTCGTCGCGAGGGAACATACAGAGTACGCATGATCAGAACGTTCGGCACCAGGCTAACGAGGGAAGACGACCGTCATGCAGCGGTTCTCGATGCTTGTGCGGGGTTGATGACCAAGGCCGAACGGAAAATTCTCGCCTGGCTGAAGGCGGAGAAGGACTGGACCGCCGAGTCGTACGCGCCTGTTTACCGGGACCTCGGCCTGTCGTCCGCCTACTTTCGCATGGCCAGGGCCTCGCTCGACGGGAAGCTCAAAAGCGTTTCGGAAGCTGCGAAACTACGCGTCACCGATCTCGACGACAGGATCAGCCACAAGACGCGCCAGATAGCCTCGAAGAAGGGCGGGATCACCAAGGCGAAGAACCGCATCAAGGCTCTGGCTCCGAAGATCGCCGCATGTGATACGAAAGTCTTCGTGCTGAAGGAGAAAATCCGGACCTCGAAGACGGACGCGGCGCGACAGCGGGCAATCGTGTCGCTGAAACAGCAACTCGACAAGCGGCGGGACCACGTCGAGGAAACCGAGGCGCTGGCGGCGCGGATCGAGAAACTCTGGTTCGACATCCACCAGCACACCCGGAAGACCGACAGCCTCGAATACAAGCGCGAGCTGGCGAAGTCCGCCGTATCCGACCCGTCGATCTGCTTCGGCACGAAGGACCTGTTCCTCAAGCAGTTCGAACTCGAGGCGAACGGATATGCCTCGATCGACGAGTGGCGCAAGGAGTGGCGTGCGGCGCGGTCGTCTGGCTTTGGCCTCGTCGGCGCGTCGGCCGTTCCATCGGGCAACGAGATGGCGCGACTGAAGCTGCGTGGCGATGGGCTGTTCAACTTGGAGCTGAGGCTGCCGCCTGCACTGAAACACATGGCCGAGCGCTGTTTTGTTACGGGTGGGAATAAGGTTTACGCGATCGATTTCCGCCGTCTCTCCTTCAACCACGGCCACGACGCTGTCGTCGAGGCAATGGCACGGAAGCAACCGATCTCGTTCCGATTCTGCCGTGATGGCCGCAGCTGGCGTATCCACGTGGTGATCGACGAGGTGCAGCCGGAGCCCAAGTTCGACGACCGCATGGGGTGCCTCGGCGTCGACTTTAACGCCGACCACGTGGCCGCGACCCTTGCGGATCGCTTCGGCAATCCCGTCCGGACCTGGACAATACCGCTGGTCACCTACGGAAAAACGTCTGACCAGACGCTCGACGCCGCCCGTAAGGCGGCCGCCGAGCTCGCCGCGATCGCCATCGAGTACGACGTTCCCGTCGCGTCCGAGAACCTCGACTTCACCGCGAAGAAGCAGCGGCTCAGGGACGACCACGGCCCCGCTTACGCGCGCATGCTATCGTCGTTAGCCTACTCGTCCTTCGACGCGGCGCTGGCTTCGGCCTGCTGCCGCTCGGGCGTGTGGCTCAAGCGGATCAATCCCGCCTTCACGTCATTGATCGGCCGCGTGAAGTTCGCTCCCCGTTACGGGTTGAGCGTCCACGCCGCCGCCGCCCTTTCCATCGCTAGACGCGCGATGGGAGCTTCCGAAAGGATGCCAGCGCCTGTCGGCGGAGAGCTGAAGCTCCCGCTCGACGGCGGCGGCCATGTCACTCTGCCCCGGCCTGCAAGGATCGTCGGCGGACATGTATGGACGTCGTGGCGCAGGCTGAACATTGGATGGAAAACGGCGCTTGCAGCGCGCGGGCGGACGGGGCGAAAGTCCCGATCCCCGGCAACCGACCCCCTTCCAAAAGGGCTCGGCTCTGCCCCGCGACGGAGGAATTGCCCTCCTTCGCCCGTCGGTCAGGTTCGGGGCGCTCCCGGATAAGACCGTGAAGTTCCGGGACAGGGGCTTGTCCCGGGCCGTCGGCACCACCGGCGAACTGAATCTCGGACCACGTGTGATTCCACACGACAATCCGAATAGCCCACTGCGCAGAGACGGGACGCGGGGGTGGTCAGCACTCCCACGTGGCAAAACGCCAAGGCATGTGCGTTGCGTCGGTGGCGTCTTGATAATTAAAAAAGAAACCACCTTGCCCCACATTGGGAAGAGGAGTTCAAGATGTTGGGATTATGGAAGTCGAAGAAGGGTAAGGCCGAAGAGGGCCACGGACACCTGCGTTCCCGAGCCGCCATGTTGGCAGTACCATCTCCTTTCGCGTAGCTCAGAGTGTCTCCTTGAAGGCCGCAGGGTTTGCAGCCCGTCGCAATCGCCACTATTATCAACAAGACTCGCGCCGCCGTGGTGTAGTGGCTGAGCACCCGGGTCTCCCGGAGGGTGGCGTTCAAATCCCACCGGCTTGGCGCGGGTGCCGATTCAGGCATAGACGATCCTATGAGGTCTTGATAAATCCATGAAATGAAGACAACATTTCCCCATCGGAAATAGGATTTCAAGATGCTGGGACTTTGGAAGTCGAAGAAGCGCAAGGCCGAAGAGGAAAAGAATGACCTCAAGGCGATTGTCACCGAGGATTTGCTTGGGGCGTCCGAGTGGAAAGAAAGCAAGGTTGGCTATTTGTCCGGCCTTTCGTCTGTAGGTCGCATAGCTTCGAACTTTGCGGGTTCCATATCAGAGTCATTTGGTCGGACAGGACTGGTCTTCAAGATCATGACGAGGGAAGACAGCCTCCCATCGCTACCCGAGGTGGACGAAGATCAATACGACGGACGCTTGCGCTTCCGTGCGGCCATGCATCTTCACCGAGTAAAAGAAAAAGACATGGCGCGAGCGATTTCGAACACCTGGCGTTCGTTCTATTTTTATGGCTCTCTGACGCTGGCGGCCGTTGCTTGGTTAATTGTGGATATGGGACTGAAAGATAAGATGGCGCTCACCACATTGGTTTTGCACATCGCGCCGATCCCAATTCTCGGTGCATACACGTTCAAAGCGGCCTTCACCAATTGGACATTCAGAAAGCAAACCCTTGTGAATCCAAACATATTCCTCAAATCGCTGGACTGGCTCCCAAAAAAATAGGGGCCAAGTGGCCCCTATTTTTGTTCCAGCGGTCGCATATTACATGCGATCTATGTAGTCCTCGCACCAGCCCAGCTTCCAGTAGCCCGGGTTAGTCCAGCGATCCCAGGTGCTGGCATCCTTATATCGCACGCAAGCAGTGCTATATATCCGCTCGTTCACCTCGTCCGAAGCGCGAGCGTGAAGATCGGAGGTGGCAACCAGACCGCCAACAACGCCGGAAACCAGCGGGTTGAACACTATGAGCGCGCCGACCAGTCCTATGACTATGAGGGCTATGATGCCACGTATGAACTTAGTGGCGTTGTCTACCGTCTTTTCCATCTCCGCATCCTTTCAGTCCGCATCATTACAAGACTTAAATAAGACTCCGAATTCGAGATGTCAACACTTTTCATAAGATATCGATTGCTTGTTTCATCGCCGCTCCATATCATTTTTGCAAACAGTATTAAGGAGTGGTGTATATGATCGACCTCCTCGCCGATCCAAAGTGCACGGACATCGCATGGAGTTGGATTCTCGTGCTTTTTGGCACCGAAGGAACCCAATGCTCGATTGTTGGAGCTGCGAACACGAACACCCCCTACGCTAACGCCTTTGCAGTCTTCACGTCTGCACTTGCGTTCTTGGGGTCTTTGTTTATGTCGTACCATGTAGTGGCAGGTATCGTAAGCTCGGCATACTCCGGAAAGGTTCTGGGAGAACGGTGGCACCAGATTTGGGCACCACTCCGCATCGTTCTGGGGTTCGGCCTCCTCATTCCAGTCGGAGGAGGGTTCAGCTCGATTCATTACATCCTCCGCGATGTGGTGGGCGTAGCGGCGGTCCAACTCGGCAACGGTGTGATCAGCACATACGTTGCCACAGCATTCAAAGATGCTGCCACTTCGACAGCCAGAGTTGCGACGTTGGCGGGAAAGGACTACGCCAATAAATTCTTTGAGAAGGAGGTTTGCGCCGGAGTAATTTCGACGACGCCAAGCGGCCTCTTCTCTGTCTTCGCATACGATGCCGCGAGTCCGGGGAAGGGCGTTCCTTTGGACGATGGAACAGGTCACACCTGGAAGTACGGCGACTGTGGCGTGCTGACCCTGAAGGACATGACCGTCGATAAGATCGACAACGGGTTCTTCTCCACTTCAGATGAAAACAACGGCATTCTGAGCACGGACGTCGCTGCAAAGATGCTGTTGAACTTCAATGAGCGTCGATACGCCGCGACAGAAGAACTATTTCAGACCATCAAGGGGCTATCGGGTGAGAAGGAAGGGGTTACCGGGTATCAGAAACTTGGCACAGCCATAAACGAGAACCTGGATTCGGTAGAATCGTCTTCCGCAGCGCTGATACGCAAGTTCAGATCGGACGGAACGGTCCCAGTCGGAATTCAAGACAAGCTTGATGCCGCGGCAGCCAAGTGGGACAGGGATGTTAGTGATGCTGCATCCCAAATATTCCAAGAAATGACAGCGGGGGCGCGCAACGGAGCTTTGAACCACCTGCCAGATTACGGTTTTATGGCAGCAGGTGGTTACGAGCGGTCTCTGTCAGCGCTGTCTGGTATGATTTCTGGCATCTCCAACACTACGTTGGGAGGCATCTTGCCCGACCTTGACGAGGAGACAACGAAAAAAATCAACTTCGCACAAGGCGCTATCGTGTCGAGCCGAGCCGCCGACAATCCTGGCGATGGAAGTTCGGTTGCGGACGGCAACAGCGATGCAACGACGAGCATCCTTGCGACGATCGCTCCTTCAAACCTTTCCAACATGTACGCAGGGAAGACTTCGAGCGATCCTGTCGGCGACATGATCATGTTTGGAAATAACCTTTTGGCGATGGCAAGCTATTCGCTACTAGCACTTGGCGCTGCGAAAGTAGCTGCGGCAGTCATTGGCAACAACTGGTCGCCGCTCGGCTTGGCGGCCAAGGCGTCGGGATTGGGAGCCGGTCTTGCAGTTATACTAGACTACCTCGCGAGTTGGATTTCGTGGGTGATCATGATCATGATCATTGTCGGGTTGATGCACTCCTTCGTTCTGCCGATGTTGCCGATGATCATGATCTTCACCATGGGTGTCTCGTGGTTGATCATGTTCCTCGAAGGGGCGGTCGCCGGCGTTCTCTGGGCGTTCGTCTTCATCCGCATGGATGGCCAGGAATTCTTTGACCAGAAGCAGTCTCCGGGGGTTGGACTCCTCTTCAACCTCCTTCTGCGGCCTGCGCTCGGAATGCTTGCTTTCTGCGGAATGCTGGTACTGCTTCCCGCATTGCTGAACGCACTCAACCAAGTCTGGCTTACGGCGTTCTCGCTGCAATCCGGCAACCACGGGATCAGCCTCATATCAATCTGGCAACAGGTGGCGCAGATAGTTATGTTCTGCTGGATGCAATGGACGCTCACCCTGCGCATCACCGGCCTGATCCCGACGATCGCGGACAGGGTTGGACACTGGATGGGCATCAGCTCCACTTCGGGTTACGGCGACGCACAGGAAACCACGGCAAACATCGGCGCGATTATCGCAGCAAGCCAAGCCATTGGCAAAGCGCCGCTCATGAACAAGGAAGACCCCGAAAAGAAGCGAGAAAGGGAACGTCGGAGGCAGCAACCACAGCAGTAGATTGACAACCAAGGTAAGATGGGGGCCTGCAAGGCCCCCATCTCTTTTCAAAGCCCTGCGGTCTGTTTATAATTAAAGACTCCAAGTGGCCATTGTGTTGACAATGAAGACACCGCGTTCTATGTGTGTTCCACATTAATGAAAGGTTCCGGCTGACATGAGTACTCCCACCGCCGTTCGCAAAGACTCCGAAAACCTCGCGATCATCGAACGCCTCAAGCCCAAGCATTCGGCCGAACTGAACAAGCTGATCCGGCTCGAAGCCGAACTCGACCGCGGCGAACGCGACCTCGAGGAACTGCTCGCGCAGCTGGAGCAGGGTTGGGGAACCCGCGACCTCGACAAGGTGCGCGACATCATCAGGCAGAACTACGCCAGCAACTCCGAGAAGGTCGACGAGTGGGTCGCCGGACTGACGGCCGTGACCGACGGACTGGCAGCGCTCGAAGCCAAGGTCTGATCCCATGATCGACCTGACAAGCCAATCGATGCGCCGGGACCTCGACGACGCAAGCCGTCGGATGGCTCTTGCCCGCGGCGAACACAACGCGCTGGCGTCGCGGAAGGCCGAACTCGAAACGAGCGTGGGCCTCGCCAAGGGACGTCTTGATAAAAAGAAAGACGTCGAGCAATTCATCGAGGACCTCCAGGCGGACGCGCACCGCAAGCGCGTGGCCGATTTCGAAAAGCTGCTCTCCGCGCTCGTCTTCGAAGTCCTCGGTTCGGCGGAGAAACCCATCGGACTCGATCTCGAGATCGAGCGCGGACAGCCGTCCCTCGACATCGTGTCCAGGATCGCCGCTGACCTCAGCGAGGACATCTTCGAAGACGAGGGCGGAGCCAAGACAAACATCATCGTCCTCGGACTGCGCCTGATCGCCATCGTCCGTTCCGGCATGCGCCGTTTCGTCGTCCTCGACGAGGGCGACTGCTGGATCAAGGACGACCGCGTTCCTCTCTTCTACTCGGTCATCAAGGACGCGGCTCGCAAGCTCGGCATGCAGTGCTTCGCGATCTCTCACCACAACACCAGCAAGTTCGCGGAAGGCATTTCGGTCGCGCGCGTCTCGGGACACCCGGAGAACAATGACGGCGTGCAGATCGAGAACAATCCGCGCCCGCATCGCTGGAGCGACGAGGAAGAAGGCTTCCGCTACATCAGGCTGATCAACTTCCAGGGTTACGTGGACGAGACCCTGCGCCTGCATCCCGGTGTCAACGCGCTGATCGGCGACAACAACATCGGCAAGAGCTGTTTCGTCCGCGCGCTGCGCGCCATCTTCTACGGCGAGTCGAGGGACACGCTGATCCGGCGTGGCCAGACCTCTTGCACCGTCGAGATCGGCCTGCGCGAGGGGTATATCCTCCAGTGGACCCGCCACCTCAAGAAGAACCCGACGTGGCGGTTACTCGCACCGAACCGCGCAGTGTTCTCGGACGATTACGACACCACGCCCAAGTCCAAGGGTGCCGTTCCCGAATGGGTCCTCAAGGATATCGGTGTCGGTCCGATCGCCGGTCTCGACCCGCACATCATCAAGCAGAAGGAGCCAATCTTCCTTCTCAACAAGACAGGCCCCACACGCGCGGCGGTCCTTTCCATCGGTCAGGAATCCAGCCACATCCGCGAAATGGTCCGCACTTATAAGAAGATGTGCGACGAGGACGGCCAGATCATCAAGACCGGCGAAGCCGAGATGGGCAGGATCATGCAGCGCGAGGTGCGCCTGAACGCGGCACTCGCAAACGAGCCGATGATCGATGAGTTGCGCGCGGCGCTCAACCAGCTCGAGGGGATGAAGGACGAGACCGCAAGGGGCGAAGCCCTGGTCAAGAAGATCGACGAGGTATCGAAGGACAATGCTCGCCTGCGGGAAGCCGCCGGCATTCTATCCCGCCTGCCTGACCAGAACGAGCTTACGAAACTCGAGCGCGACGTAAGGCGGTCTGCCGAACTGGCCGCGATCGTCGATCGTTTCGAGCGGACGGCATCCGAGGTTGCGGCGAACCGCAAGCGTCAGGCGGTCCTCGAGGGACTTCCCCGCGAACTGCCTGTGCTGACGCCAAGCGACGAACTGATCCGTGTCGGCAAGGCCATCAAGGACACGATGATCGCGAACGATGGCCTGCGGGCGAAAATCGCCGTCCTCAACGCCATCCCGCGCGATGTTCCGAGGCTCGACGACGTCAGCGGCGCAGAGAGGTTGCTGGCCGACATCGAGCGAACGGTCGCCGCGATCTCGGAAACGAGAAGGCGGCAGGCGGCGGCCAAACTCGAAGCCGATCGTATCAAGACCGAGATGAACGAACTGGTCGAGGACATGGAGCATTCATGCCCGCTGTGCGGCGGCCATGTGGAGGACGCCTCTGTCTTCATCCACGGCGCTCATGCCCATACCCACCACCATGTCCAGGACCACGCCCATGCATGAAGTCGAACCACTGGTAATGACCATGCGGGAATGCGCTGGACTTGCATTCATCGGCGATCCCCATGTCTGCTCGCTCAAGCCCGGCTACCGCTTTGGCCGCCGCACGGACAAGGACTACCCGGAAACGATCCTCGGAAAGCTCAGGTTCGTCATCGGTCACTGCAACGAACACCGGCTCGTTCCCGTGTTCCTCGGGGACATGTACGACAACTCGGTCGAACCCGATGAAGCGCTCAAGACACGCCTGCTTCGCCTGCTCAAGTCGAGCTGGACGCAGCCGATCTCGAACGTGGGCAACCACGACATCAAGAACCAAATCCTCACCGACGGCGATTCCCTAAAGTATCTCGAAGAGGGGGGAGGGCTTCGCGTGGCCGTCTACTCGGGAGCGCTCGATACCTTCGTGATCGGCGGCAAGACGGTCGCCGTCGGTGCGACGCCCTACGGTCAGGAAATCCCGACGGACGCGCGCCAGTACTTCCCGAACGCCGACACCGTCATCTGGCTCACCCATCACGACCTCGCGTTCGAGGGTGCCTATCCGGGGTCGCAGGACCTGCACGGCATCAAGGGATGCCGTCTGGCGGTCAACGGCCACATGCACATCGCAAAGCCCCTGCGGCCGGTCGGCGGCACGACCTGGTTCAATCCAGGAAACATCGTCCGCCAGGCGGTGGACGCGATCGAGCATGAGCCGGCCATCACTGTCCTCACTGAAGAAGGCCGCCTCAAGAAGGTCGTCATCCCACATGAAAAGGCCGTCTTCGACCTGACGGGCAAGCTGATCGACAGCATCTCTCCCGGGGAAATCCCCAAGGACGCGCCGGCCGAGGAACAGGGCGAAAGCGCCTTCGTAAACCTCCTGCAGGTGAATTCGTCCATGGAGATGGGCAAGACACAGGACGGCTCGATCCTGATGGAAGACATTCAAGCCAAATTCAAGCGCGACAACACGAACGACTACGTGAAGAGCATCGTGTTGTCGGTCCACCGCAGGTCTCTGCCGGCGATGGAGGCTGCATGAGCGACCAGGAAACCAAATCTCGAGTGCAAGTGCTGCGCGTCGAGGATATCGACGAAGAGTTGTTCGAGCAGATCATGAACGCTCAGTACGGCGTTGCATCCGGAGACGAGGCTGCCGACGTTGTCGTTAAGGATCACAGGGACGAGCGCATCGAACGGCTCGAGGACATCCTCTACGACATCGCGTTGATGGCTGATCGCCACAAAGCGTCCGCGTTGTATGTGGAGGGGGATAACGTGGCTCTGGTCACAATAAGAAACATGGCGGCCGAGGGCATTGGCAAGGGGCACTTGCTCAGGGAGAAGGGAACCCTTCTGGCGGTCCGGACGGCTGTGGTAGATCGCGACTGAGCCACTGTGGTCGCGATCTCTACCGGGTAGGCGGACCAAAATCACTCTTCGAGGTTCGTCGGGGTAGGACGCAGCGGAGGCCGCGGCGAGCGCCCACTGGCGGGTTGACGGGCTTGCGGCTATAAACCGACGGTAACAACTGGGGGCTGTTTCGGCATGGAATGGATTGTTATCGGGGGTATCTTAGTTTTCGTTATGGTTGTCGGCGTGCAGGCCGAACTCAAGAAACAAAAGGAACAGAAGGAAAAGGCCGAGCAGTACAACTCTCTGATCAACTTCGAACGGCAAGCCTTGCTGTCCGCACCGGACCGCATGACGTTGCAACCGCTCGACCCCGGTGATTATCGCTACAGGCCGGTCGGGAAAGAGAACCTGATCGCCATCCAGGAGAATGCTTCTGCGTTCGAGTTAAAGAGTTCCGGCAACTACCGTACATCTGGTGCATCGATTTCGATACCGATCGTCAAAGGTGTCCGATATCGCGTCGGAGCTGGTCGGATCGCTTCTGAAAAATCCTGGCAAGTAACTGCGACTGGCCGATTGCTGATCACCGATAAGGCGGTCGTCTTCGAGAGTCCTGAGAAGAATGACCGCATCACGTGGGGTCAGATCGCTGACGTGGAATTGATGGTCGATGGTTTTCGGATCGCGAAGCGAACGGGCAGCCCGAAAACTTTCGTCGTGAACTCTCCCGACCCGAAGTTTGCCGCAGTGCTAGAACTGATGCTAATGCGGGTGGATTAACGTCTTACCCGCCCCGAAACGGCTAGTCGGGATCGGAGTCCCCGCGGCTTGAATCTTGATCGCTCTCGTCGGATCGGTTCGCCTTCCGCTTCACGCCGCGCGCCCTCTTAATTAGTTCAACAGCCCTCTGATTGCGCACTATTTGCAAGAAATACGTCTCGTCTTCCTGGCTCATGTGAAGACTGGACCCCGATTTGACGCTTTTGGCATATTTCTCCATTTCCTCCTCGGAGAGGTAATGGTCGGACAGGGCAAGAGAATAGGCCACGTCAAGTTCGCTATCCGGCTGCCAGCCACAGGACCGGCATCTCGTAAACGCTCCCCATTTCACCTCGCCACACCGGACGCAGATCGCGTTCGTCACTCCTGGTCCTCCTTGTTAGCCCGAACATTTCAGTCTGCGCTTTTCCCGAGCGATCTGGGCCTCGGTGAATCCCTGGCGCTGCCATCTAATTTGGTCCTTGAGTTTGCATGAAGTCGGCATGGCAGAGAATGCTGGCTTACAGCCAAGCTGCTCGACGCTGTCCTTGGCGAATTTGGTCTGATCGGGATGCGACCTGATTAACTGAAGGGCCCAGTCGTTCGCCTTCTTGCATTGGGCTGACGTGGACCCCTTGTTCGACTTCGGCGAGCTGGCAACCTTGTTCCGTGACGAGGTGGATTTTTGGCGACATTGATCGGCGGTGCCTCCGTCTTTGGTTATTTTCGTGATCGCGGCGTTCACCTGCGTCAGTCTTCTCTGGTCGCCTATGCTCCGGTATGCCGAGGCCGCTCTCTGTAGTTGATCGGCGGCAGCCATCTGGTCAGCGTAGGTGCACCTCTTCGCCATCTCCTTCGCGATCTGGATCGCCTCGGCGGCGTCCTTTCGATATTCGTTGTCGGAGGTCCTTGGCTCCTGACGGTAGGCCACGACCTTTGAAGCGGCCCATGTGCAGGGCGCGCTCCAGGTCGACTGACTATATTGTCCCGACATAGAATTCCCATCAGGCGATATAGTCCCCGAGAAGCTGACCGAGTTCAGGAAGTTCGAAGTGGTGAATTGAACGCTGCCGCCAGATATGCTTCCGGCGGTGATCCTGCCATTGATACTGCCCTTGAATCGGCCGTTCTCGTCGATATTGAAGAGGTAGCTTCCGCTGCCATAGCTGCACCTCACTTTGATTGACCATTGCCCGAACGGGTCGCCCGCGACCGCAATTGTCGGAACGGAAAACAGCACCAAAGCCAAAATAGTCCTTCTCATCTAACCCCCGACCTCACGAAAACAGCCGCCTCGAACGCCCATCGAAGCAAAATCGCCTGCAACGTATGAAGGCGATCGATCGGAGGCCACTCCCAAATGGGGGTTAGCAGACGTTTCCCATACGCTATCGAAGCTTCGAGAGAAGCAGCATCAGTTGCCCTTGCCTGGAGGTCCCGGTTTTCTGGAAAATGGCTTTCAATCTCGTCCTCGCCGTCTCCACAGAGATGCCGAGCCGATCGGCCGCATCGGAAACCGACTCGCCGAGAAGCAGCCGCTGGCAAAACGTGATTTCTGACGGTGTCAGGCCAAGCGCGGTTCGCAGCGTTGTAAGATCGACAGCATCGTTGGCCGTAGAAAATAGCTCTGTGACGAGTACCAGCACGAGCTGACGATGCGAAAGCAGCGCGGCAAAGCTATTGGACGAGGCAGTTGCGGGGAGGGCAGCCATCGTCACCTGCATTGGCCCCTCCGTGGTAAGGAAGGAGAAGCTTGCACCATCTGTCGGAAATCCGCGCGAAAGGCTCTCCAGCGCTGACCCAAAGCGAGCATCGGCGTCACCGTTAGCCAAAAAACAGCGGTTGTTGCGGATATTGACGCACCGCCCCGACGAGAACGATTGCACAGCTCGCTGGTTCGCCTCGCGGACCGATCTGGTGTAGTCAACCACGAAGGCCGCACATCGGCTGCGTTCCACGAGGGCTGCGGCAGCCACCGCTCCTTCGGTGCCAGCGCGCATGAGTCGGGCTATGCTGATGGATCGCCCCAGGTTTCCGCGGACTTGCCTCAGGACTTCGGCGGTGGCATGCCCGAAGGTCTCGGAACCGGAAATCGGGAAATGGATGACGAACTGGATGGTCTCCCCGTCGCCGCCCAGGAGTTTCAGGCCGGCGGCTGCCTCCGCATCCTTCTGTGGACGGAGCCAGTCGTTATAGAATTCGGTGTTCGCGAATAGCCGCGCAGGACACACCTCTTCAGAAAGAGCGACAAACCCGCTTTTGGCCGCCGACCAGTAAGGTGTCCACGGATTGATGTGGGCGAAGTGCTCGGCATAAGAGGCGACAAACGCAGGATCGGTATTAACCCACGACTGAAAATTAAGCCTGCTCTGGCCGAAGTTCATATTCCACAGGCCTGCGAAAGACCCTGGAAATGCTTGACTGAGAGCAGCGGGTACATCGTCCCACGCGCCACTGCCGAAAGTGGCGGCGTCAACCGCGGCCGCAACCTCGGTGCTGATTGCCGCTATCCGTGCCTCATCATATACATCGTTTGACCGCCGCCCCATTGCCCCTCACATCCATATCGACCCCCTTTGGACAGAGTTGATCTGCCCGCGAGACAATAACCGATGGTTGGTCTCCTGCAAACCGGGTCGACTTAGTGGATCGGCCGCTCCTTTTTCCCGGAACCCGCACCCACGGTGCGGAGCCCCCCATATGGGAGTGGCCAGAGCTGACGAACATTCGCATGTTCTTAAATCACCGGCGTGATCGACCCGGGCGACGAAACGATCACGGCTTGTTGGCTTTGGGGGCGTTAACATGAGAATGGTTTCGATTGTCGGGACTTGCGTAGCATGGCTATCGATTTGGCCTACGGCAGGTTATGCCGTCGAGATATACCGCAACAGCACGCCCTACAGGCTGAACGTCGAACTGCCTGGCGGCTCCAAATTCTCTGCGGATGGGATCGACAGGAAGTTCAATCTCGGAGCTGTAACAGGCAACCTCCGCCTCATCCAGGACAAATTCACCTCCTGCCTTCCGCTTGTAGATGAGCGCGCAGAAAACTGGAGAAAGCACGGCTTTCGTCGCGTGTCCCAGGATGTCGGAAGCAAAGATTGCTCGGTCGGAATGGTCAATGATGACACCGGCGAGCGGAAATCTTCGTTTTACACCTGGATTCAGGATTGCTTGTGTTTCGCGGCGCTGCACTTTGCGTACGACGACGGCGATAGAAACGAATTCCTGGCTGTCTACGAGCCGATCCTGAATTCGCTGAGGCGGAACGATCGATCACGCAAAACAGGGACAGGGTCCAAAGACCCCTTCTGCGACACAAATGATCGCTTCGGCTGCGAATATTTGACTTGTGACGAACAAAGGCGGCGCGGACACACCGTCGAGTGGAACGAACTCAATCCCTGCGACCTGCCACGCCGGGATGACGAGTCCCAGAACGTTGCGAACGAGACCGACCGCTCCGGAACTGACCAAGACTCCGGAGACGAGGCTGCTCGCATAGCGGCTGAGCAGGAAAGAGAGCGCCAGGTGGCAGAACGCATCGCAGCCGAGAACAGGAACAAGCTCAAGTTCACGGTCACCAACGGCGACGACTACCAGGCCGTCATTAATTTCAGAGACCATAACAGGACCCGGGTCTGGCCTTCTCCTTCGAAGTCTTATGTAATCCCATCCGGGGAGACGCGAACCATTTCGTTGGCCTGCCAACAAGGTGAGTGGATATGCTTCGGAGCCAATCGCAACCTCGGCGACATCTCTTACTGGGGCAGGAATATAGATGGCAAACAGGGTTGCACCGACTGCTGCTATCGGTGCGGAGCGGGGCCGGTCGAATTCACACTACAGAGTGGTCCTGCGCCCCGCTACCCGGAGGTATCCTCAGGGAATGACAACGTCGCAGGCGACATTATTAACGGACTCGCCGCCGGGGCGCTGCTGGGCATCCAGATTTCCAATGGACTCAATTCGGGTGGCAGCGGAGGCGTCACTCCGCGGCCACCACAGGGACAGAGTGACATCAGTGGCACCCGGTAACCAAAACTCTCGTGCATTTCAGCACCCGCCGAAAAGAGGCTCCCATGGTACGCAGTTCACATATCCTGTTGCTTGCCGGAGCATTCGCACTCGGCGTGGCGGGGGCCGCGGCCACCGCCGGCTGGCGAGGAGGACAAGCATCATCCACCCTGGGATCGACCCCAGAGAAGAACGGTCCTTCTCCCCAAACTCCTGTCGTCACTAAGGCCTATGCGTTGGAAATTGAGTCATGTGTGGGCGATTCAGAACTACGCAACTGCTCGAAACACTCCGTAGCGATCAATGTGCAGGACAAGTGGTCCGTACCGGAGACTGGGACAATTGTGGTCGTCCCCGATAGTCATTTTGTCCAAACAACGGAACACAGTTCTAAAGAATACTTCACTGAGGGCGACGAAAACGGGATCGCCTTCACGGTGATAACCAGGTTCCCTCCATTCCACGACATAGGGTCCTACAGCGTCAAGGAGACATCGGACAACGGATGCGAAGCTCGGTACAGCTTCGAGGGTAACAACCTCACGAATCCAGACGCGAGCTACGTTGCAGAAATCGTAAACGTGGTTTGTCGCCGCGTTAAGTGAGATATGGCTACGCCCTGTTGCTCACGTGAGCCTCGATGAGGCTTCCGCGATGCCGCTTGTCAGGCAAGAAGCGCTGGCATCACGAATTCCTATGTCTCGCATTCTGGATTTTCATTGGCGTCGCGGATGAGAGCCAGTTGACACAGGCAACGACGTCGACGTATATCTTGGAAGAACAATTGGAGTCTAACTTTCGCATGTCTCGTTTCGTCGCCAAGACCGCAACCATTAACGTCGCTGCCGCGAATGTGGCAGGGGGCGTCAATGGTATGTGCCTTGTCGACGAGGGGGACGGTGGGATGAAGGGAAAATAAAACTCCTGGACTCGGTAATCACAAAAGGCCCCCTCCGGCGACGGAGCGGGGCCTTTTTTATTGCCTCCAGGATCGGTGAACAAATGGACGACGACGGTAACGCCATGCCGGCACAGGCCGGCGCAGGGACCACATCGAAGCCAAACTCGGACATCCGCAAAGCGGGTGAACGGGACGACCTTGCCTGACGCTAAGCCATTGAAATAATTATCTTTTTTTGATTTTAGCTGTTGACGTATGAAATTCGGGGTGCTAACTTCGAGAACATGGAAGACGGAAACGACTTCCTCGGTCCTCTCTCGGGAGGAACGGTTTTTTGACATCGTGAGAACGTGTTTATGCGTGGTTGGGGATGTAGCTCAGCTGGGAGAGCACCTGCTTTGCAAGCAGGGGGTCGTCGGTTCGAACCCGATCGTCTCCACCAATCAAACGCACACACAAAGTGTTGGTATGTCGTTCAACGGTAGGACGCCCGACTGTTAATCGGTCAATTCCGGTTCGAATCCGGACATTCCAGCCAATTTCGACACGGCAGTGTCGGCAACTTCGCGTCTTGGATTAGAGGCGAACTCCCGCGGACGATATGGTCGCGGCGGGACGGAATTCACATGGGCGGAAGCCCCGTGGTCCCAGGTAGCTCAGCGGTAGAGCCCTCGACTGTTAATCGAGTTGTCGCCAGTTCGAATCTGGCCCTGGGAGCCAGTTTTTACACTTCGGTGCCTTCGAGGCTGCCGAAATCCCGCGGACGGTCGTCGCGGCGGGAGGAGTTTCGGACAGCGATGTCCATATACATAAGGGAGGCAGTCGATCACGACGTCGCCCGCAGCACCGAATGGTGCTGATGCTTCGGTAACTCAGCGGTAGAGTGCCTCGTTCACATCGAGGAAGTCGGCGGTTCGAACCCGTCCCGAAGCACCACGGAATACGGCTCCGCTAGGGGTTAGGAAATGGGGTTGTAGCTCAGCTGGGAGAGCGCCGCGTTCGCAATGCGGAGGCCGAGGGTTCGATCGCCCCTCCAATTCCACCAGTCTTTTCCGTAGCTTGTACGGCTCCGGTGTCCGGCAACCGATCTCAAAGGCCTAGACGCAAAACCGGACAGAAGGCCGAAAGCGCTCCCCTCGACGGGAGAGTATGCAGGTGCAAGTCCTGCCGGGAATTCGGAATAGGGCCGCCTTTGACGGTTCCTTTGACGCCAAGCGTCGTGACCACGGATGTACTGGCACGATGGAAGGCGCGGTTCGGCAGGAAGGGCCGGAAAACGGAGCGCGGGCGTAGCTCAGCGGTAGAGCACAACCTTGCCAAGGTTGGGGCCGTGGGTTCGATCCCCATCGCCCGCTCCAAAATATTGTCATCGAAGTCTTCTATTTTCGTTGACACGGCCTCTCATACGGGGTCTGATGAATGCGTCGAGAGCGCGACATCGAAAGACGGCGCAGCGAACGGTGATAGGCTGGATACCCTCTCCAAGGGTCCAGGTGTCTGGCTGCGGAAACAGCGCGAGGCAGGGGGAGATCGGGCTTCGGATCGCGGTCTCCACGGATCATGGCGGAAAGGCCGGGGCACATAAGGGGCAAAAACGAGCCGCCTTCCCGGACGAGGGTCGGGCCTGATTCAAATGCGGGTGTAGCTCAATGGTAGAGCGGAAGCCTTCCAAGCTTACTACGAGGGTTCGATTCCCTCCACCCGCTCCAGTTTTCTCCGAATGGAGTAACGAATTCGTCGGTAGAGCGACGCCGCTTACTCTTTTGCGGCACAACGCTCCCGACGATGTTTACAAAGGATGGCGAAGTCCATTTTTTACGGAATTAAGTCATCGGATTTCCGAGATTCGGCGCGACCTACGCTGCCCTTCTCGTCGAGATTGCCGATGCGCAGGCGGAGTGGAGCAGCCCGGTAGCTCGTCGGCCTCATAAGCCGAAGGTCGTTGGTTCAAATCCAACCTCTCGCAACCATTTCAGGCACTTAGGTGCTGTGGCTTCTTGATATTTGAAGACGTCACGTCTCCATCGAAGTCAATGAATACGTCGCCTTTAGGCGGCGGGTAGTTCGGCAGCATGCATGCCGAACGGTTCCGGGTTCCGAAAGGAATTCCGAGATGACCCAGCTAGGGACGTATCGGGAGTTGGCCCAGTAAGCCGACGATGATCGATCCGGACCGAATGCACCCTCGCAGGGCGAAGCAGGGGTCTCCTCGGCGGCTGTACCGCCAGACTTAGGGCGTTGAGAGAAACGCCCATCAGTTACGCCCGAATGGGCGACGAGCTGCAACAGCACATGGGTTGGAGAACGCACCCGGTTCGGCATCGCGCCTACGGGAGGTATCGAAGACGCCACGTTGAGCAGGGCGCTAAAGGCAAGCCACTGGCCCAGGACCGCAGCAAGGCGGTCGAGCAGATACTGTTGCGGAGTTGCTTTCGTGTAGCTCAGCGGGAGAGCGCCAGGCTTGCCAGTCTGGAGGACGGTGGTTCGAATCCTCCCATGGGAACGGCTCCGCAACAGGTACCAATTGGCATACGCCAATTCCGGAACGATCCCCTCGTGGTCGATCGTTTAGACTTTGAGTGTTGAGAGGAACGCTCACCAATATCGCGGGGTGGAGCAGCCTGGTAGCTCGCAAGGTTCATAACCTTGAGGTCGTGCGTTCGAATCGCACCTCCGCAACCAGTTCCGTCGATCAAAATCGACGGAGAATATGGGTCTTCGAAAGAGGATTCCACGCGACGAATGGCACTTTTAGGGTCATTCGTCGGCAAAGACACGGCAGGGGTCATCCGTGCCGGAAGAGACGGGGCCGGCGGGCCAGAAAAGCGCACAGCCAACCTGTCCAGAGGTCCGTGGTATGGGGCAGGCCAGTGTTATCACCAGGCGGTATGCGTGGTGGCTGAAAGGATCGAAGGCGGGCGTCCTGAGGGCGACCCGCCCCGTCTTTCAATTGTTGAGTTAAAATGCTGGTCGTAGTTTAGTGGCAGAACGCCGTCGCGACGGAAGTGAAGAAAGGTCTGCGCAGACCTGGGTTCGAATCCCCTCGCCAGCTCCATTTCAACGGAAGACGCCGTCATCGAGCGCGACAACGCGATCTGGCAGCGCTTCCCAGAGTGTCGGTTGACGGGAGGCTTCGCCGATCGTCATCCCGGTGGCGGGGTCGGCGGACATTAAGCGTAAAGCCAATCGGTGCGAGTCCATGGTTAGGCACCGACCGTGTCATCACCTCGCCAAGGGTGGCGGAAAGGACAGAATACAGGAGCCTCGGTTCCCGTATGCCCGCCACGAAATTCCCCCGTTCGGGGAAAACGAAATGTCGTAGCTTAGCGGTCCAAAGCCCATCGATAGTACGATGGAGACGCGGTGTTCAAATCCCGCCGACAGAGTAAATGAAGAAACAAGGGACATCCTGAGGGGTGCGGACACGCCGCAGCCGTCGGGAGGGGATGTCGCGAGGCCTGCGGACACGCCGCGGGTGTCGCTCTGGTCCCCGGTCCTGCGGTGAACGCGACGTCTCCGGGGCGACGCCCTTCCAACGAGGGCCACCGCGAAACACGACCCCCAAGGGACCGCGCCAGGCTTTGCCATGCGGATAGACTGAAGGCTCTCCCCACTGGAGGACGCCCCGGGGTCGCACATTTCCGCCGCGATTGCGGCAACACGAGCAAACGCCACCCTGGTCGGTAGAGTTGGTGGTCCAGCCGAGCAATGCTTAGGTCCTTCCGGGCTCGGTAGTCGAAGGAGCAAGCCGACCATGCCAGACCGCCTCGGCGGCGGCAGATATTTCTAATTGGTCCAGTGATGGATAAACCCTCGGAAGAGGGGAAGGGTCGGCCAAGGCCGGACGCCAGCAGCATTTGGGGCCATAGCTCAGCTGGGAGAGCGCTTGCATGGCATGCAAGAGGTCGTCGGTTCGATCCCGATTGGCTCCACCATTCCACCGGAAACGTCAACCATCTCAAAGAAAGGATAGAAAGATGATGTATTTCCAGTGTTCTCTATCCCAGGGCAGCGCTCGGACGCAGGCATACATTCCCGAGAGGGGTGCGGGTGTCGGAAAGATGATCGAGATCAAGGACGACGGTTTCGACGGCCTCTGGAAGGTCGAGCAGGTCGCCGACAAGGGTATCGACGAGCGGGCGCTTCGAGAAAAGCAGGCCCGTGACCGCGATCCGTTCGGATCGATCGAGAGACGTCACTGAAAGACGGCCGGCGGCGACATACCGTCGGCAAATGGGACCGTAGCTCAGAAGCGAGAGCGCCCGTATGGCCGGCCATACGGAGAGGTCGGCGTGTCGCAAACGTCCGGTTCCACCAATCAAGGGCCTGATGCAGGCGGGTTCAAATCCCGTCTCGTCCATCATCCTGGGGGCGAACGCTGGGCTTGCGTTGACGCTACGGAGACGGGGATCGCTTCCCCACCGAGTTCAATTCTCGGCAGGTCCACCAAAATGGGTAGAGGTCAACAGACTTGACTTCGATACGCCGGCGAAACAAAGTCACCGTTAAGACCGCTCCATGCGGTCCTTGGATTACCGTCCGGCGCGGCCACGGATGTACTGGCGCGACAAACGGTGATCTCACCGACCCCCGGGTCGGTCCAGCCGCTGGCATCCCGCTTCACAACACCTGAAGACGGGACCGCCGCGGCCAGGGCGAGCAACGCTCGTCCACGAATTCCCTTCGAAAGAAGGACTCCAATTGGACGTCTAGCTCAGAGGTAGAGCACTCGCTTGATAAGCGAGCGGCCGATGGTTCGATCCCATCGACGTCCACCATTCATTCCGTTCCCCGACGTCGGGCGGCACTTGCCGAAGACGTCACCCGCGTCCATAGCTCAGGGGTAGAGCGCCTGCTCGACACGCAGGAGGCCATTGGTTCGAAGCCATTTGGACGCACCACGAATTAAAAGACGTCGTGCCTGCACGGCCACCGTCTCAAAAGTACATGCCCGCTTAGCTCAGTTGGTAGAGCAAACGCTTGATAAGCGTTAGGTCGCAAGTTCAAATCTTGCAGCAGGCACCACGGATCGACGTCGATTTCGGCGTCTTCGAAAAATGGCAGAGCCCTGGCGTACCCCGGGTAACATTCGCTGGAGTCGGCGTACTGGTCAAAGATCACGGACTGATCATTCGCTGAGACCAAGTGCCTGTTCTGCCACCAGTTTAGCACGATGGGCAAAAAGGAATACAAGAATTGGCCGTGTAGCTCAGATGGTTAGAGCGCATCACTCATAATGATGAGGTCGTCGGTTCGATCCCGACCATTGCCACCAGAATACGCCATAAACACGTTCGAGCGATGTCTTTAGATGCTGCCGTGGCTCAGTGGTAGAGCACCGCTTTGGTAAAGCGGAGGTCACGCGTTCGATCCGCGTCGGCAGCACCATAAATCGAAGACATTATTATTATCAGCAATTCGGCATTTTTCAGATGTCAGCCGGGACTGTCTTCACTGTGGCATGGTGTGTCTTTGGCCCACATCACAGGTTTGCCTCTGAAAACCGAGGCACTGGTTCGCCATCAACGTCGTACACCGCCTGCTCCATTTATTTGCCCCTGACTTTCACGTACCATCGGGTGGCACATTGCAGTCAGGGGCGATCATGACCGAGAGCAGGGTTACCGCATCACTGCATCGCGAACCTCAACGCATTCGTACCCATTGACGGTCGAAGGACACGGGTGTCACCCAAGAGGTTAACCGTGGTGTCAGGAACCGTCACGTCGAAGGGTTTCAGTTCCTCCTCCCTGCTGTACTTGCCGTCGATGAGCGCGGCGGCCAACTTCCCATTGTCACCCCTGATTGCCCCTCGAAGCGCGTTAGCGATAAGGTCTCCCGTGATCTTTGGCATGGTCGCCACGCCAAGCCCCGTGATCACCCGACCGAGGCTGCACGTCATCAAGCCCGGATTGCTCTTCACCAGGGTCTGTAGCGGTGGCTCGTCGGCCGCCACGGTGAACCCGAGTTTTGCTGGGGCAATCGTAGCAACGAGAGGTGTGTCGGTTCCCCCATGCCAGGAAAGGTCGGCATGCAAGGTCTTCGCCGTCTCCGGGATCGAGAACGTGAACTTGCTGCTCAGTTGACCGCTCGGGCAAAGGAAGAGGTTCCCCCAGTCAGTCCATGTAATGTCAACGCTCGCATCCACGGTGGCGCTGCCAGAAAGTGTCATCGTGAGGTCAACTGCGTCGAGGGCCGGCGAGATAACGAGCCGCGCGTCCTTGGCCGTCTTTCCGGAGGCATCAACGGAAACCGTCGCGCCCACGTTCGCCACACCACGGAAGTCGGTGCCCTTGATCGCAGCCATTGCCACTTCACACGTCGCCTGCAGGCCGGACGTCCACTTTGCCGCACATTCTGTGATCCCGGATGTGCACGAATTGATCCGACTCGTGCAGGAACTGTCAGTTTGCGAACCGCAAACTTGCTTGGTGACATTCTTGCACAGTCTGTCGCAACCCGGGACAAACCGGGGGCATACCCTGGCGCAGGTTTGTCCCACGATTACGTCCTCACACACACTGATCGTGCAGGAACCGATATCCCCACAGGACGATACCGCACCACATGGATTGCCGCAGGATGCGTCACCAGGAATCGCTTCGATCTCCTTGGATGGCGACGTATCCGACGTTTTCAGGTTCCCCTCCACACGAGGGTTAAGCTTGGCGAACGCTGTCTGGATCAGGGAAGACAGCGCAGGCTTCGCGACAAGCACGGATGCATCCCCGCTCACCGGGCCGTCGTTCAGCAGGGCCTCCACACGGGCCATCAAGGCATCAAACCGCTGGAACGCGTCAACAGAATTCACTGACTGTATGTCGGCGAACGGGGTGTCCCCACCAATCTTTGGGGCAACCAAAATCCCGATGCGGCGAGGTGAGAGAAGCAGGGAGCGGCCTCGCAACTCGACGGTGGCATCGGTCGCGTCGGTGACTATCTTGAACGCGCCATCCTGAGAGGTGTCGACCTTCAGCGGAATTTTGGGAACGACGATATCGCTCGGCTTCGTTGCGATGAACGAGGAGGCCAATTCGCCAAGAGCCTGTTCGTATGGGACCGTCAGTTTGGCGTCCATACCTTCCCATTTGACTGACACACGGCTTATCTTCAACTCCCGCAGCGCGTACCGCGCCTGGATGCCCGTTGCAGACGGGAAGGTCGCACCCCATGCGGTGACCGAGAAATCGGCGCTGAACTGGCCGTCCATGAACTGCGCGCTGCCCGATGCGGCCACTTCAATCGCGCCCTCGACGACTTTCGCGGTAACGTTCGCGTCGGGGATGTCGAGTACGATGTCCCCCTTGATGTTTTTGATCGCGTCGATGATCGCATTTCGGGCGGTCGCCTCCAACCATTGCGGTGATGCCGACACAAGTGCCAGGCTAGAGACAGAAGGCAGATCGATCTTGGTCGGGTCGATGTCCGCAGGCACGCCGAGAATGCCGATGGCGGCGGCGAGATTGGCTGCGATGGAATCCGCCCTCAGTTTCTCGGTGTCGGATTTGAAATCCCTTCCGGTGTTGGCCACGGCAATTACGCCTGCGCCTGGCTTGTACTCGGGATAGGCTCGACGGGCTGTAGCAAGAAACGCATCGGCGAACTTGCCCGAGGATGTGGGATTGGCCCCGTGCGTGCCAACCATGACCGAGATGCCGCTTTCACCAACCAGAATAACGCTGTCTGTGAGCCCTTTCTGTACGAGCTGCTCGGGAACCGGCACATCAAGCGAAAAGCTTTTCAGTGTCTGGTTGATGTTCGAGACACTCCCGAGGACAGCAGCTTCGAGCGATGAAGTGATGATCCAGGGGACGGAGAACCCCTTTATATCCATCGAGGAGACACTTGCACCCTCAAGGGTGGGTTGCACGGATAACTTACCGTCCAGATAGCTTGGAACAGCGACGGCGGTTAGGCCGATCTCAGCCTGGCCCCATTCCTCGTTTTTCACAGCCACCTTCTGGAATACTCGAATACCCTCCGGGATAAAGGTGACCGTCGGGTCGCCCAATCTCGACAACTTCCATTCCTTCGGGACATCGGCGTCGTCGATCGCTTTGACGAGATGTGCTTTCAGCGCGGGAACGGCAGCGGCGGATGGTATGTCAATGATAAGACGCGGCTCGGAGATCGACGAAATGGACTTAGTGTTCCGGGCTTCTGCATCCGCTATTATTTTGGCGAAGGGGAGATGTCCGAGCCTATACTCGAGGACCGCCTTCGTAGCCAAAGGGATCGATATCCAGGCCAGGCACCCGACCAACAAAAGCACGAATGAATAGACAATGGCTTTTCGGCCAAGCGAACTTTTTGGCTCGGCAGTTCCTTTTCCCTCTGTACTCATCTCTGTTCCCCCCTTTGGTGCGTTCGCGTTAATTGCCAGCCCGTTCCATTGGGACCGGAAGTCTGCATTTTTTGGTGGGACGAAAGCCGATTTAAGGACACAAGGAGAAAGCAGACGGCATTAGCCACACTCAAGCCCGATGAGAAAACCTCGTAGCGGGGACAATCTACACAAGCCACGTAAAGTTGCAAGCGGACGCCAGGCAGGCAAGTCGTTTCGCGAAGCCGGATAATTCGAGACCCTAATGGAATCGTCGTTTGCTTATCGGGTCTTGTTTTGGCCTTCTTCAGAATGCTTCGTAGGAACCAGATGATGACGATTGATCTCGTTGGCACGCTGAAGCAGCCTGACGTTGTTCCTGAACCATAGCACCAGGACAAGCGGTCTCTGGTGCTATGTGTCGCTCTGTCCGCCGTTCAGAGGATCGGTATCAGGCCTACGTCTCCTTGATCGAGGCGGACGTTGCATGGCCCTTTGCCGTCATCGACCCGGACATGGATCGAGCCGATGCCGACTGTGACGATCTTCTGGGAACCCGAGAAACGGATTTTTTCGCCGCGGGGTTCGCCAAACGCCATAACCCCCATGCCCACTTGGCAGCGTCTGTCTGGTGGGCAGTTTAGTGTCCACGTAGAGTAGAGGTACACGTACTCTGTGAACCAGGTCCAATCGTCTCCTACGCTCTTTACGGTTTCCCCAGCCATCGTCTTCCCTTCCTCCACTACCGGAAATAAATGTCATCTTTAAATGCGATCGTAGCTTGTACAGAACTTAATATTTGTTACAACGCATATAGCGTTCAGGCTTGGGGAAGCCGTGAATTGGACGCTGAATAGGGGCTGATTGAGAGGGCCGAGGGGCGGCCCTCTCAATCAGTATCAGTATGCAGTCCTGAACAACGCGTTGAGCAGCCTATCTCTCCCTGGCAGCGCCTCCGGTTGCCGACCGACAGAAAAGATCAAAGCTCTCCAGGCATCACGGCCTTTTAAAGCGACAATGACCTCGACATTCGTGTCAGCCTGTTTCAGTGCGGTGCCGGTTGCCCGTAGTGCTTGTTGCCCATTGACGATAGTCGGCGACCATTCGGTCGTCAGCTGGACGTTGGCGGATATCGCTCCCTTGATCGCGTTGGCGTATTGTTTGACGTCGACGCCGTCGAAGCCAATTTGCTCATAGCCAAAGACGGCTTCCGCAACGAGGGTGGGGGACGTGAAATAGAATGCGCGCCCGCTGTTCGTCTTGAGTTCGCTTGCGGTCCACGTTCTGGCGATCTCTGCAAATCTGTTGGTTACTGGATTTTTCCAGCTCTGAGTTGTCTCAATGTCTCGCTGCGCCGACTGGTCGATCCCGTTTAAGGCCGTCAACACCACCAGCAATATGATGGCGAAAAGAGCGCCCAAAGTCACTCGGAAGGTGGAGGGCGCTCCTTCGACCATTGCGAATCCTTCGTCGTATCCGGCCGGTTTACCGACGGCAACGCGCCTGCATTGGTAAATCTGGGTGAACAGTGCCACGAAGGGGATGCCAAGCCCGAGGCCGTACACCCAGACCTTCACCTCCCGGATCAGGAAGAAGATGAGCCTATTGCCGTCGACGACCGCATTGACGCGAACACCGAGGATAGCCTTTCCAGGCGTGGTTCCAATCGTTGCCATGAGGAATGCGAGGAGGATGGCGACCAACGGCATCAACAGGAGGCCCCAGAGTGTGGCATTGGTTGCCATGATCTTCACATAGGTCGCAGGCGAATAGAAAGCGGCGGCGAGTGCGATAAGGAATGCCAGGAGAGGACCCAGGAGCCATACGTCGATGGCCCTCGCCCAGAAGCGCGGCCAGGGTCCTGCCAGTTGGAAACCCTGCCCCGAAAGATCGCCTGGCGTTGAAGGCCGCTCCACGGGGAGCGACGAGGCGACCGGTTCATCTTTGCTCAATCGAACCGCTGACGGAACAGGTGGTGGAGTCGGTATAGGTGGCGGAGTTTCGTCAATCGCCGCACCCAGGACGTCGCCAGCCGCCTTCCAGCCATCGAAACCCTGCTTCCATACTAGGGTGTCGCGCGTAACCGTACCAGACCGGATGAGTTCCCTCAGTTCTTCGTCGCTGACAGGACCTAGACGTTCTTGTCCCATGACGTAATGCCAAGATGCCATTTTGTTTCCCCCGAATGCCCGCATGACATGTAATCCGGCATCCTCCCGGATTACAACTGCATTTTTCGCTGCTTCTCCTGGTCGAGATGTCCAGGTCTCGCGCGCAACGCCGGCGTTGGCGAACTGGCATCTTAGGGTTTCGATCTGCGACAAGACGAAATCAAACTTCCCGATCAGGTTGGCATAAGAAAGCCAGATGCGGGTCGGTGTTCAAGATGCCCCTAACCTTTGCATTAAGGCGACGTAATGTCGGCGTCATGCATTTCTCGTCTCGATAGCTTCACTGCGTCTTCGCATTGCGGATCGAATTGGTACCTGACATAATTTCTGAAACCTCGCCAAGGCAGATCGTGATGACAGTTGACCTAATGTGCTTGCGTGAAATCGGTTGGACAAAATGGGACCCCATAGAACTACTCAGGAACCGCGAGTCCTGGGTCGGCCAGCGCTTTCAGGACGAATACGATCATTATCTGGTTCATGTGGCCGACCGCGTTGTCGCGGGCGACGATGACAATTCGCTGGTGTCCTACCTCGTCGCCATCGAGCGCGACAACATGGGCCTCGGTTCAACGGAGTCTTCAAAGCAACGGGCAGCAGCCACCGTTTCCGCCATCAGGAACTATCTTGTCGGCGAAACTGAAGGCGCGGCGAAGGTATACGACGACCTCAAGCGGGTCGTAGAGGACGCGATGCCTGGCTGGCGGGTCGTTGTCCCCGAGCCAAGGACTGCCTTGCCACGCCCCCGAAAGGAAGACTCCCTCGCGTCGACAAACGAGGCCCTCAAGGCAAAATGGTTCGGGCAGGGGGCGGACGGCGACGCAGCCGAAGCGGCTGAACCTTCCCACCAGGTGATCGTCGAGCCTGTCGGCGGCGGCGGTCCCGGGAGGAAGACGATCATCGTCCGTGACGGCAAGATCATCGGCATGCAGGGATAGGCGAACATGGAAAATGTAAACATCGACTGGCTAGCCGGGTTCTGCCCCGTTCAGGCGGAAGGAACGATCGACGGGTTGCCGTTCTACTTCCGCGCCCGAGGACGGCGCTGGCGGATTGGTATCGGTGGGGACCGCGTGATGAACCCGATGTGGGGATACGGCGAACTTTACGGCACGGGTCCGTTTGATGCTGGCTGGATGTCGGAGGACGAGGCATTGGTCTTCATCGAAAAGGCGGTCGGCCTGTATCGGTCGGGTCATCCAACAACAGACATGGAACTTCTCGTTCGCCAACCTGACGAAGTTTAGAAGCATACCCGACACACCACCTGCCGTCTTTCGGACCCGATCGACTCGGGCGGCCACGGAGGATCGGCGGTCCCCATCTGGGGTCATGGTTTTTCCATGCGATTTTTTCGTCGGCGAAAACCATGACCTGAAATTGACGGATACCATTTTCGAACAGACAAAGTTCGGAGTGGTAGCGTGAACATCAAGCAAGCAATCGAATGCATGAAATCCGTCGCGGAAAAGGGCGGTCCAGACCCAGATGACTACGTCGATGTCATCCGCGCTCTCGACGTCTTGCATTCGGAGGAATTTGTAATCGAAGACGGCCTCGCACGGCGCTGTGCCACCAACGCGGACTCCGCCCGTATCATGGAGGAACACTGGCGGGCGTTCTGGTCAACCGCGACGATGCAGGGATTTGCCCGTGTAAAACCCCATGGCTACGCAGGCGATTTCGAGATCATCGAACGCATCTACAACGGGCAGATTTCCTCGTCGCCCGACCTCGTGAAGTGGGACACGTTCTTCCATCTTTCGGATGGGGTGAACGCGGTGAGAAACCGTGCCGACGTCCTAGCGGGCATCTGCGGGGAACGTTCGCCAGGGTCGCTTCTCTCCGTGGGTGGTGGCCCGGCGCTGGACCTGCGAACCGTGGCCCTGTCTCGTACGCCTCCGAGGGAGATCGTGCTTCTCGACAACGACCCGAATGCCATAGCGAGGGGAAGGGCGAACCTCGCACGCGCTGGCAGGATCGCTGACATCCAGCTCGGCTTCGAATGCCGGAACGCCATGAGGTGGCGGTCGGACCGGCAGTTCGATATCGTCTGGTCGTCGGGACTGTTCGACTATCTGGTGGACAAGACGGCGTCCTTCCTCATCAAGCGCCTGAAGGAAGTGCTGTCGCCTGGCGGCGTCATGGTCATTGGCAACTTCGCCGTCGGGAATGCGTCGCGCGCGTATAGCGAGGTCATCGGTGACTGGCCCCTGATTCACAGGACAGGCGACGACCTAAAGCGCATAGCCGAGGCCGCCGGCTTCGCCGCTTCGCGCCTCGAGGTCACGAGCGATCCCACAGGCGTGAATCTGTTCCTGGTCGCCCACGGATGATTTCAGGGACGTAAGGAACTGAAGACAAGGGCGGCTGGGGCCGCCCTTTCTCGTTTCGACGGGAGGTTCAGAACCGGGGTCCGCGGGGAGCGGGAATGTTGGAGTTGTCGGCCTCGCGTGCCATGTCCGAGGACGGCTTCCGGTCCTCGAGCCTGAACTTCACCTCGCCCAAGGCGTCGCGCTTCTCGACGAGGACGTCGTACTTGATGGTCTCGTCGAAGACCTTGCGGCGGCGCTGGCCGTCGGCTGAAATCTGCCATCCCTGGAACACCGCCGGGTCGGCGGCCTTCGCGAGGTCGTCCATCGGGCGGCTCTTCGCGAAGGCCGCGAATTCCTCCGCCTTCTCCGGGGAGATTTGACGGTCGTGGTCGGCGGCAAGCCGCATCTCGACGAAGCGGCGCAGCAGGTACGGGTCGAACATCACGCCGTAGCCCTGCATCCTGATCATGCTTTCAAGCGTTCCTTCCTCGGACAGACCCGGCTTGTAAGACCGCTTGGACCGCAGGGCATCGTAGACGTCCGCGACCTGGACAAGGCGCGCCTCGATCGGGATGTTCTCCCCCACGAGGTTGTTGTAGCCCTTCCCGTCGTAGCGCTCGTGATGGAAGCGGGCGACGTTCCTGACGAACTCCGGCGCGCTCGGTCCGAGCAGGTCACCGCCGTGCCGTGCGTGTTCCCTGATGAGGGCGTATTCGTCGTCCGTCGGCCGGCCGTCCTTCTCGAGGATTTGCGTCGGCATGAACAGCTTGCCGATGTCGTGAAGGCGCGTCGCGTTGTAGAGGCGGTTGGCGTAGGTCTCGTCGAACCCGCAATGCAGGGACAGGGCGCGAGCCGCGTCGGCGACGCGCAGGGCGTGGGCGCGGACCTCGAGTTGTCCGAACTGCTCCTCGGCCTGTTCGAGGATGTCGAGCCGCTCGGAATAGGATGTCACCCTCTGCAGCCGCGACAGCAGGTCCATCCCGAGATCGTACTGCTCGGTCTGTGCAAGGGCGGCTGCGTGTGTCTGGGAAAGCATGGCCATACTCCGGGAACTCGTCCCACGAGTATGGCCCCGCAATCACGAATAAATCAAAGGGGTATCGCCGCCCTTAGACCGTCTTGACCAAGCGTTTGTGGATCGGGTCGTACTCGTATTCGATGCCGCGCTTCTGGATAACGGACGGGGCCTTCATCGGATAGCTGTCCGAAAGCTCCCATTTGCGCTGGTACTGTTCCGGCGTCATGCCGAGACCTTCCAGATGTTTGCCGAGATCGACGACCTTCTGGCCGTCCTCGAGGCAGACGATGGTATCCATTTTCAGCGCGTCCTCTTTCTTCGAGAGGCGGCGCGGCAGTTTCGCCTTCGGCGGCTCGACGTCGGCTCGGCGGCGCTTGGGCGCGGGCCGTTCCTTGGCCTTGAAGGGGGCGACCTCACCAAGCGGGAAGGTCTCCTGCGCAGGCTTGATGCGCGCCGCAGGGGTTTCCGCTTGACGCTTTGCCTGCGGCGTTGCCTTGGCCGTCGGCTGCTTGCGCGGCTGGACGGGGCGCTCGAGGGGGAGTTCGAGTATCCGTGCCGTCGGCTGTGGTAAAGTCGGTTCGACCGCGACGGGGACCGCAGCTGCGGCAGCGGGAGCTGGCGTGAAGGCTACCACGACTTCCTTTTGCTCGACCACGCCGGCCGGCTGGGCTTCGGCGACCGGAGTCTCCGGTAAAGCCCTTGGTGCGGGCCCGGTCATCCCGTTGGCGAGAAGCTTGGCGGCGATGCCGAGGATGGCGACGTGGGCGCTGTCGATCCGCTCGGGAATCGTCAGGCTGTCGATGTCGTCCGGATCGGTTGTGTTGAACACCAGCGCGATCGCGCTTTCCATGATCGCGGCGGCGTTGATGGAAGCTCTGCCGGATTCGTTCACGTAAAGGACGGCCTGGGTCATGGATTAGCGCTCCCTAAATAGTTTCGGGTTTCGCTGTCATGCCAGAGTCCTCGAAAACTTGCAAGGACTCCGCCGGCGTTTGGCACGGATAAAATAAGAGTCCACCCTGTAAGGGTTAACGCTTTCCGGCAGCGCTAGGAACCCACATGCAAGATTCAATCGTCGAGGCTCGCCCCACCGAGGTCTACCTCAACAATTTCCCGTTCACGGACCTCTATGTCCGACTCGACATGGTCGGTGTGCCGTCCCGCTTCAGGCCCGACATCACCAGGATTCCGAAGGATCGGTTCAAGGAGGGCAATTTCGAGGTTCCGGAAAAGTACGAAGAGCACATGGACGCGATCCGGCAGCTCGTCAACGAAACCCTGACGGACGAGGGGACGATCACCTACCAGGGGCTCAGGATGCGGTATGTGAAGATTTCGTCCGAAGGGGAAGAGTGGGCTTCGCTGCGTTCCATCCCGCTTGACGTCCCGGAATTCGAGAAACTCGGCCTTCACCCCGAATTCGTCCGCAAGATGAAGTCCATGGCCAAGAAAAAGGGCCTCATCATCGTCGGCGGCAAGACCGGCGACGGCAAGACGACGTCTTGCGTTTCGCTCCTCAAGAATTTCCTGGACCGCCACGGCGGGTTCTTGTTCACCATAGAGGACCCGCCGGAATACGCAATTCAAGGCTCCGTTAGCGAGAAGGCTTTCTGCCTCCAGTACGAAATCAAGGACAACGAGGACTGGACCAAGGCAGCCAAATCGGCGATGCGCTCGAGGCCGGACTACATCCTGTTCGGGGAAATAAGGACGCCGGAAGCGGCAGAAAACCTACTCAAGACCCTCACCAGCGGACATCTGGTCGTCGCGACGATCCACGCCGGCCAGGTTTCGGACACGATCGCCGCGCTCATGCAGCTCGCCGAACACAAGCTGGGCAAGGTCGCGCGGGAAAGCCTGGCCGACAGGTTGCTCGCCGCCGTCCACCAGACGATGACCGCCGACGGCCCGGAGATCAAATGCATCCTGCCGGGAAGCGCCAGCCTCAACGACACCGAGCGCCAGCAGATCATCGACACCATCAAGAACGGTTCCTACGACAACCTCGCAAAGGCGGTGGAACCGTACCCGGCCGCTCGCAGCCTCGCCGCCAAGACCCAGCGCTGACACCAAGGTCTGTCGTTTTGGCAACACATAAGCTCCGTTGATGGGTTTCATTCGCTGAATTCATGAACGGAGCCTTGAAATAATCGCCAGCCCTGGTTATCAATGGGGCGTAATCGCAGAAAGGCGAGGGAAATGTCGCAATCGAAGTCGAACATGTGGACAGGCGAATGCCTCCGCGCAACGGATACGATCCGTGCGACGGGCGTCGCATATCCCCTGTTTGCAATCGGGGCGCATACCACCTGATACGCGATGACGAATCCGTATCGGTACTACCGGACGGGTTCAAAGAAAGGGGATTTGTCCGGCTTTTCACAAGTGAGAACAGGCCATGACGATCCACCTGAACCAGTACCCAGCTCTTGTTCTGAACGCCGACTTCACCCCGAAGTCCGTCTTTCCGCTGTCCACGCTGAACTGGCAGGACGCGGCCAAAGGCGTGTTCCTCGGGAAGTACGTGCGCGTGGTGGACTACGAGGCGTCGATCAAGACGAGGACGCAGGAATACGTGTTCCCGAGCGTCATCGCGATGAAGGACTACGTCCAGGTCAAGAACGGAGTGCCGTTCAACAGGCACAACATCTGGATCAGGGACGAGGGCAAGTGTGCCTACTGCCGCGATCCGCTCAAGATGAACGAATTCACCTTCGACCACGTCAAGGCCCAGACGCACGGTGGCATTACGGAGTGGACCAACATCGTCTGCGCCTGCCAGCCGTGCAACGGGAAGAAGGCGTCCAAGACGCTGAAAGAGGCCCAGAAGGCGGGTTTGACCCTGCACGTGACGCCGCATGTGCCGACCGTCTACGAGATCGCGTCGAAGGCACGACGTCTTGGAGGCTTCGGGCCGACGCCCAGCGAGTGGATCGACTTCCTGTACTGGGAGAGCGAACTCGAGCGATAAAAAGAAGGACCCCGGCTGCGCGCCGGGGTCCTTCTCGTTCGGAGCCGATGTCAGGGTTTTGCTGCTCGGGAGCCGGAATTCAGCGTGTTGTAGAGATCACGCGCCACCCGTGCCTGTTCGAGCTTCAGCATCATCAACTCGAGTTCCTTACGAGCCTTTTCGATCTCGCGGTTCGAGCGCGCGACGTCCTCGACGGTAGCCGGAGACGGTGTGGGTTCTGGCAGAGCGGGGAACAACTCCACGCACTCCGACTTCGACAGTTCTCCCAGAGGATACCATATGCGGGCTCCGTCTGCGAAAGCGACGTAGGCACCCCTGTCGGTCAGTTCTCCGACCTTCCCCGATGCGCCGCCGACCGTCGTGACACAAGCGGCGGTCCATTCTCGCCTTAGGGTGTCATCGCTGTCATCCATCCACGCCGAAACAAATGCACCGCCGAATATGATCGCGGATGCCACGAACGCCAAGTCACGCATGGGCGTGCGCACGTTGCCGTCCCCATCCGGGGTCGGCTTTTCGAGGTTAACCTCAGAGCTCATATGCGATCCTCTCGAGGACGGCCGTTAGGCCGCCTTCGATTCTTCGTTGGCTTCCTCGGCGGACGCTTCGGTGGCAGGATCGTCCAGAGTGAAGCCCTCGCGGAACTCGAGCGCGATCATCGCGTCGATTTCGTTGGACATGGCCTCGATACTGTCGATGGAGGAAAGGTCCGCGACGGCGGCCGGCGCTTCCGGCTGGATGGACGGCGGCAGCGGCTTCACCAGTTCGAGCGGTGCGAGGTCGCCATCGGCTTCATGTTCGGCGGCCGCCTGGAACGTCGCCATCGGCTGCTTGCGGACGAGCGCCAGTTCGGGCTGCGCCTGCGGCTGGCGGATGACGGGTTCTTCCGCGCCGAGCGACGTCGGCATGGACGGCATCGTCATGCGGGTGGCGTCGGAGATGAACTGCATCGTCTCGTGCGACGTCGCGCAGGCGAGATGGATCGCCGTGTCCATGGTCTGCTGGGTGCGCAGGTACACTGCGTTTTCGTTCGCCAGGCGGGAGTTGTCGGACTGAAGCGAAAGGACCTGCGCCTTGAGACGGCGGTTTTCGAGGTCGGTGGTCTCCACGCGCTTGTGGAGTCGCGTGATCATTTCCTTGCAGGCCTTGAGGCGTTCGCCCTGTTCGCGCTTGAAGGTCTCGAACTTCTCCAGGGTTTCGGTCAGGAGCTTGAGAGAGTTCGGCACGGCGAAGCCGAGCGGAGCGGAATGGCCGCGGGCGTCGTTGGATGCAGGCTGGTTCTGGCTGGTCATGGTCGCTTACCTTTTGTTCATGTGCGCGGACATCGGCCGGGTGGCATAGGTGTCGTGTCCGTATGTGGTGAATTCGGATTCGTTATGGGGCGCGGCGTAGTACGCGTCGTGATGCATCTGCGCCGGACGGGGTTCCGGATGCGCCTGGCGCACCGCCGGATGGGAGAAGACGCCGTCGCGGAACTCGGTGACGCGGCGCGCCGGGGCCGGCGGCGCATGACGGTGGAGACCGAGGTCGTTCTGGAGCAGCATCGCGTCGATACGCTGGTTCAGGCCGAGGCTGTCCGAATGCGTGTTCTCGACGATGCTCATCATCGACGAGTAGCTTTCGGAGAGGCGTGCGTAGTTGGTGTGGACGAGCTTCAGCTGGCGTTCCATGTCCACGATACGCGAAGCCTGACGCCGGGTCTCGTCTTCGAGCGAAATGCGCGCGGTCTCGGAAACCCGGAGTGCGTCGCGAAGCGACTGGATGACGGCGACGACGGCTTCACCCTGCTTGCGTTGCGTTTCCATCATCTCCGAAAGGCGATCGCGGGCGATCGCGGCACGGCCCTCGGAATTGAGGTAAAGGTCCTGGAGATCGGCGACAGACGGGTCGCCGCCGGAAGCCTCGACGTCATGCTCCATATCGATGTTCCTCTGAGTTCTTGAATTTCTGACATAACGATGAGACAGGAAATCCAAGAACTCGTCAACATCTTTGTCAGGAGAATTTTGCCCAGACCGGGGACTTGATTTTCTTCGCCAGGAACGCCGCATGGGCGGCGAGTTCGGCGGCGGTCGGCAGCAGTGCCGGACGCGCCGGGCGGACCGGGCGGTAGAGGGAATTCGACACCAGCGCGGCGACGGCCGTGTTGATGGGCTGGCTATCTCCGGACTTGCCGCCAAAGTTGAGCTGGTTCAGTTCCAGCAAGTGGATATACACGTTCGCGAGCAACTCGGCGTCGATATGGGCACCGTGGGTCACGCGCTTCGAGGTGTCGATGCCGAAGCGCCCGCAGAGCCCGTCGAGGGTGTTTCTGGCGTTGGGATACTGCTTCCGGGCGATAGTCAGCGAATCGATGATCTGGTTGGGGAGTTGATCCATCTTGAGCTGCGCGAGTTCGGCGTTGATGAAGCCCATGTCGAACGGCGCGTTGTGGATGACCATCGGGGAGTCACCGATAAACTCGATGAATTTGGGCATGACCTTGGACATCGGAGGCTTGTCCCGCAGGAATTCGTCGCTGATCCCGTGAACCCTGAATGCCTCGGGGTCCACCTTTCGGCGGCCGGGATTGACGAACATGTGGAAGTAGTTGCCGGTGACCATGTTGCCGACGATTTCCACGCAGCCGATTTCAATGACCCTGTCGCCGTCCACGTGCTTGAGTCCCGTGGTTTCGGTGTCCATTGCAATGACGCGGTCCTTCATCGGGATGATGCCTTTCAGGGTCTTCAATTATCTGGTAGAACGGTGTAAACCTTTGTCCCATGATTAAGCGCAAGGATCGAAATCGTTGTCAACGACTTCCAGGGTCTCCAATTTTGTAAACCTTCCGGCCACTATGGTGGCTTTGACGATGCTCGCCGCCTGCGCCACCGCATGGAGCGGATCGACCTCTGCGGGAGGGGCGCACGACGAGGAAATCGCCGCCGTCGTGGACGAAGTGTCCCGTGCCACTTCCATGACGCAGCTTTGCAAGGCGGTCGGCCGCCGGCTGGCGGAGACCGCCGTAAGCCGCAAGATGACGGAGTTGCGGCCGACACGGGGCCTGTGGGAAGGCAAGGAAGACAAGGCGGCCTCGGCCTGGGAGGCGGCGAGATGCCCGACGGCCGCGCTTGTCGGGATCGCCTACGGGACATCGCAGATCGCCAACATCGATCGTCGAAACCGCATCGCCAAGGCGGAATTGGACTGACCGATGAGAATATCCGTTCAACAGGCAAAGGCCCTCGGCATACAGATACCGGGCGCGAAGAAACCGGCCCGCAAGCCCAAGGCGGAGGGCGAGCCCGTGGTTGCCAGGCCGAAGGGCAAGAACCGCGCGGCCGTCGCCGACTACGGCAACAGCGCGATCCGTTTCGAGATCGACCTGCCCGACGATCCACAGCCTAAAGAAAGACCTCGCACCGTCGTAAACGTGGGTGGCCTGATTGCCGCCTTCGTCGAGGCCAGGGGAAGCGTCGCGAAGTTCAAAGAGCTGCTCGGAAGGTCAAAAGACGAGGGTCACGGGAACCCCGGGGAAAAGAAGAAGCGGATTCCGATCTCCCACACCTACACGCCCAAGAACACCGCGGATTACGAAGACCTCATTTTGAACCACGCAACGGTCGCGATGGCGACCGCCAGGATGAAGCCGTTCGAGTGTCCCGTGAAGACCCACGTCCACCTTGTCTTCAAGGGCAATCCCGACACCTGGCCGACTTCCCCCGGCGACGGTGACGCCGACAACCTGGAAAAAGCGGTCCTCGACGCGCTGAACAAGGTCGTCTACGCCGACGACCGCCTTGTCGTGCGGAGCATCCGCACCAAATCCTGTGGCGAGAAGCCGCGCCTGATCGTGAAGGTCAGCCCGGTCTCGAGACGGTCTATGCTACCTTGAGGCCAGCTGCTGCGAGAACGGACAATTCGCCTTCGGTCGCCCTCATCGCGCGGTAGTAGTTGACGTACTCGGATTTCCTGGGGAAGGAAGTAAGCGTCGCGCCGAAAGCGTTCAGGTAATTGAAGATTTCCTGCAGATTGGTGGAAGCAGACCTGGTCACGTCCGCGAGACGGGCCATGAAACCCTCCTCGATGCCGTAGTGCCTCTCGAAAACGCCTGTGGGCAATTCGGTGGCGAGCCTGAGATCGATGCAGAGGTCTGACACCTTTTCGGTCATCTCGACCACGCGGCGCGCGTAGCCGGTCATGTCCGCCTTGGCGGTACGATGGACCGCGATCTCGGTGAACGCATATATCGCCGCCGTCTCAGGAACGATCGACAGTTCCATGCCGACCAGCGAGGCGAGGCGCGCGGCCTCCTCGATGTTCGCTTCCTGACCAATGCCCATTCCGATTTCAAGAAGACGCCCTTTGCCGAGACCACTAAGGAAGGATGCCTCGTCGAAACCGATGCCGTTCGATTTGAGGGCGCTCATGATGGGCGAAATGCACATGGAGCGGGCGACGTTGTAGTCGAGCATTATTGGGTTCCGGATACATATGTTGCGATGCATCACAGAATCCCCGGCCCGGCGGCAAGGTTCAAAGTAAAAAACGCCGCCGGCGGTGGAACCGTAATCCAGTTAGCGCCGGATTTCGTCAGCGCGTCAGAGCCAGTCCTCGTATCGGACCGGCTTCTCGGCAAGCAGCGCCGACCGCTCGCGACGGGCGGTCACAAGCGACTGGAAGGTGTTGAAAATGAGGTCCGTGGCAACGCTCTTGGCCGCCTCCAGGGTCTCGAAAAACTCGTTATCCGGGATCGGCAGCGATCCGTCCACAAAAGCCCTGAACCGACGGGGGCTGATTGAAATGACGACCCGGTCGGGGGTTATGGCGACGGGCGTCGGGATCACCCGCTCTATCAGGATGTGGTATCCGTCGTAGAAGGCGTTCAGCACGCCGTCGCGCTCGGTCCAGAGGATTTCCTCGCCGTTGTGTACTGAGACGTGCTGGGATGTCATGGCCGCGCCTTCCGTGAAGTAAGCGATGAAAACATAGCCGAAATGACCGGAAATTCAACAGGCGCGGCAACGGTTTGTCAAAAAAACAGACGCCGAAACGAGTTTGGTGTCTGTTTTTTGTTGTTGGCCACCCTTTGTCGTGCCTGTTGATGATGTCGCAGTGCTCGAAACTCGCCGCGATACATCAATCGGAGCATTCTCCTCCCTTGGAGATGATGTTGAGGATACCTAGCTGTCCGCTCGAGTCCTTGACGCGCATGGTAACGTCAAGGCATTGCTCGAGTATACTCTGCGCCGAATAGGTGATCCGCGCAGGAAATCTGACGGTCCAGACGCCGCCAGTGTCCTTCGCTGCGGTGATGCCTGGCGTGTCCGGCAATGAGACGGATGTCGTGAACCCGGAACGGGCGATAGCTTCGAGATTGCGAGACACCTTCAGTGATTCCAGGTGGCTGTCATATGACGCTTGGTCTGCGAACAAACTGCGGGCATATGCGACATCTCCTTCGAGGCCGACGTGATTGAGGGTGAAAACCTCCTTGTAGCTGCGCCTCGCGAAATAGGAGACAGACCAAGGGGTAGGGGTCGTGCGCTGCAGATCGTCCCAGCTTTCTTTCGAGCGTGGAACGACTTCGCTCGGCGACGAAATAACCGAGACGGTTGTCTTCGTTCCCACATGCTCGAGATTTCGCAGAAGGACGAACATGTCTCTTCGCAACGAACCTGTCCTGTTGAGATAGGCATCGAAGCGGTAAGCGCAGTCCTTGGCTCCGTTTATACGGTCGGTGACGACGTAGCCGCGCGGGAATTCGCGATCCATGGCCATGAAGGCTTTTTCAAAGACACCACGTTCGTCGCAGGCACGGTCGAAAGCGATCGAAATGCTCACGTTCGGCCGTGTCGTGTAGAAATAGACAGCCAGGCTGACGGACAGGATGCAAGCCGCGGCCGCAATCACCCTCACCTTGCGGCTGCGTGACAAGGCAACCGACGTACGAAGCAGAGCATCGAGGCGATGGGCTAACGGTGACGGGTCCGGAGGGGTCGTCTCCGAGGGAATGGACGGCTCGATCCTCAAGGCGATGCACACCGCGCGAAAACTCTCCGGCGACACGGCTATGCCACTTTCGATGCGCCGTAGCGTCCTGACGTCGATACCGGCTTCATGTGCGAGCCGCTTCTGCGACATCGACCGCGCAAGCCTAAGTGCCTTTATGTTTTGCTTCATGTTCTGTGTTTCCTGCCAAATACCAGGATGATTCTCGGGCCGAAACCGGACCGCCGGGAAGTGGAAATCGGGACTGCCCTCGGTTTGACCGTCCGCTGCCCGCTTTGTCAGGCGTCTGGCCTCCGTCGGGACCCAGCCTTGACTCGCTAGCGCGTCGGAAAAACGATGAGCGCTTGCCCCTGGGCGGCGATGGCGAGGTCCCTCCATCGCTTGAGTAGCGCAACCGCCGTCGGAATGGCAGACGCCGGGATGTGCGTACCGCGGCCGAAAAAGCCGACTTCGGCCCTGTCGCCTTTCAGGTGGATGCCAAAGCGGCTGTAGTCGCTGCCGAACGGCACGGAGGTCAGCTGGATTTTGGACGGGTCGTCAGGACGGAACCAGAGCCAGATAACGTCTCCGCTGTCCAGCTTCGCGGTGATGCAGGTCTCTTCCGCTGTCGTCTGCTCCCTGTCCTGCCGGAACCCGAGTGTCAGTCCGTTCATGGTGTTGACGAACGTTTCGAGCATGCCGATGAAGAGCGTCCTCTCGAGGTTTTCCTTCATATCTTGTCCTCAAACCCTGTCGAAGCCGAGACGGCCCTGGAGTTCGTTGGCATCCCGCACCTTGCCCAGCTCGGCGGTGGAAACGCTTTCCATGTCCTCGTAGCGCAGGTCGCATTCCTCGATGAAGAACGACGGGCCTGCGAGCTTGGACTGCTTCTTCTTCATGCGGCCGCGACGCCACGGGAAGCTCACGTCGAGCGTCTTGCGGGCGCGGGTGAAGGCAACGTGCGCCAGGCGGCGTTCTTCCTCCAGACCGCCGCCGGCCGGGCCGAACCAGACGTCTCCGGGCTTGCCCTGGCCGCCTTCGTCCGCCGCCCTCGGATTGGGCATGACGCCGTAGTCGAAGCCGGGGCAGAAGACGTGGTCGAACTCGAGACCCTTGGATGAGTGGATGGTGAGGAGGCGGACCTTCGCGAGATCGCCCGCGACGGGTTCTCCGTCGGTGATCAACGACATGTCCTGAAGGAACAGGGACGCTTCCTCGTATGTCTCCGACAGGCGGTGGAGGGCCTCGATGTTCAGGCGGCGGTTGTCCGCGTTGTCGTGCTTGGCGACGTATTTGTCGTAGTCAAGTTCCGTCAGACCGGTCGAGATGATGTCGAAGACAGGCCGTCCCCACCGTCCATCCTCCGACAGAAGGTGGAGGGCGCGCGCGAGCCTGACCGCTCCCGCCTTGGCGGTCTTGTTGAGGGCGACACCGTTGCCTTCCTCGCATGCGATGCGGCATGCCTCATGGAGTTCGACGTCCTGATGCCGGGCGATGTTGATGATCCCCTCGCATGCCGACGTCCCGAGGTTGCGCGAGGGCTTGTTGGCCACGCGCACGAAGGCGAGGTCGTCACGAGGGTTCACCGCGAGGCGCACCATCGCCAGCACGTCCTTGATCTCCTCGCGCTCGAGCATCGAGGTTCCCGTCGTCATGGCGGCCGCCACGCCCTTGCGCGCAAGCGCCTCTTCGAAGGGCTGCATCAGGAAAGACGATCGGAACAGGATGGCGATTTCGGATGGATCGGCACCGCCTTCGACCAGTTCCTTGATCCGGGCGGCGATCCATGCCGCCTCGCTGGCGTCCGTCGGATGTCCGGTCACCCGCACCGGGCTGCCGCTTCGATCCGAATTCAGGACCTTGGGCGAACGGCGATTGTTGTAGTCGACGATCTGGTTGGCCGGCTTGAGGATTTCCTTCGTGCAGCGGCGGTTGAGGGTGAGCGCGTAGGCTTTGGCGGTAGGTCCCGCCATATCCCGCATCGCGCCCGCGTAACCACCCTGGAACCCGTAGATGTTCTGGTCCTCGTCGCCGACGACCGTCATGCGGCCGTGAACGGACGCGAGATGCCGGACGAACCTGATCTGGACCTGGTTGGCATCCTGCGCCTCGTCCACGAGGATGTGGCGCACGCGAGCGGCTTCCTGGCGCAGGATGTCGGGGTGCCTGTCGAAAAGCACGACCACTTTGAGGATCAGGTCTCCGAAATCGCAGAGATTGCGACTCTCCAGCTCGTATTGGTAGGCGACGTAGCAGGCGGCGAGCTTCTCGGTGAACTCGTCGAGGTCCGGACGTTCGCGGTCCGATATCATGTCCGCGGTCAGGCCCCACGATTTCCAAAGCGAAATCTGGCGGCGCGCCCGGTCGGCGAAGCCCGCGAGGCCTTCAAGCCATTCCTTCGACGCCGCCTTGGCCTGCTCGTCCGTCATCTCGGGCGCGCGCTCGAACGCTCCGTAGGCGGCGGGCGCGGCAGCCGCGATGCGGAGGAGATCGCGCTGGTCGTCCTCGTCCAGGATGCCATAGGAGGAGTCCACGAGGCCGCACATCGCGGCGTGGCGGCGCAGGATGCGGTTGGAGAGGCTGTGGAACGTGCCGATCCTCAATCCCTTGGCGCGGTCCCCGACATGATGGGCGACGCGCTCGGTGATTTCCATGGCCGCCTTCTTCGTGAAGGTGACCGCCATGACGTTGTTGGCGGGGATGTTTTCGTTCACGAGGAGATGGGCCAGACGGGCGGTCAGGGTCGTCGTTTTGCCCGTGCCGGCACCGGCGGAAACCACGCTGCAGACAACCGAAGACGTCGCGGCGTCTTTCTGTTCGGGACTCAAATTTTCGAGGATGTCCATGTCAATCTCCTTGGCCAATTTGGTTGACATAATTATAGAACTCGTGTCAAGAAATGAATTCGATGGACGGTTTCCTATGGCAATCGTATTCTTGAATTACATCGAAAATTGCTGGAGCAAGTCATGTCCGAGGTCTTTCCTTTTGCCCATCTGCACGTCCACTCGGACTATACCCTGGCTCGTGGGGCGAGCAAATTGATAGACCTCATTAAGCGAGCGGTCGATCTCGGGATGCCCGCCATGGCGCTCACCGACGACAACGCGATGTTCGGGGTCATGGAATTCTCCAAGAAGGCGGCGGACGACGGTCTCCAGCCGATCCCCGGCGTCAAGGTGTGGCTCGACTGCGGCAAGGGCGAGAACGACAAGCCGATCCGAGGCAGCATGATCCTGCTCGCGCAGAACGAAGTCGGCTACGCGACCATCTGCACGCTCGTCTCGATGACGCACCGTCCGCACAACGGCCAGTCTGGCATCACCGCCAACGTTCCGCTCCAGATTTTCGAGACGACGGATTTCTCGGGCGTGGTCATGCTGACAGGCGGCACCGACGGCTTCCTCCGCCGAATGGTGGCGAACGGCCGCAAGTCGGAGGGAGAGGAACTCCTCAACTGGTTCCGAACGATGTTCGACGACCGCATCTACCTCGAAATCACCCGTTTCGGCGACGAGACGAAGGCCGAGATCGAGGTCGAGCAGCTCCTCATCGACATCGCCTACAACGCGCCCGCCGTGGAAGGCACTGACGGCGTGAGCCGCACGGGCGTTCCACTGATCGGCTCGACGGAAGTCTGGTACGCGAAGCAGTCCGAACACGACGCCTTCGAAATCCTCCAGGCGGTCAACAGCAAGACGCAGATCACCACGAGCAACGACGGCATCATCTGCAAGGACAACCGCCGCTACCACATGCGTTCGAGCGAGGAGATGCGCGCGCTCTTCGCCGACCTTCCCGAAGCGTTCGAGAACGCCTGCCAGCTACCGAAGCGCATGCACTTCCTGGTGCCGGGGCGCGATCCGATCCTGCCGCCGTTCACGACGGTCGGCGGGCGTTCCGAAGCCGAGGAACTGCGCGCGCAGTCCCTCGAAGGACTTGACGAGCGCCTCGCGCAGGCAGGCATCAAGGGTGACGCAAGAAAACCCTACGAGGAGCGGCTGGAGTTCGAACTCGGCATCATCGTGAAGATGGGCTTCCCCGGCTACTTCCTGATCGTTTCGGACTTCATCAAGTGGGCCAAGCGCAACGGCATACCGGTCGGCCCGGGACGCGGCTCGGGCGCGGGATCGCTGGTCGCCTACTCTCTCAAGATCACCAACCTCGATCCGCTCCGCTTCGGCCTGCTGTTCGAACGCTTCCTGAACCCGGAACGCGTCTCGATGCCGGACTTCGACGTCGACTTCTGCCAGGACCGTCGCGACGAGGTGATCCAGTATGTCGTCGAGAAGTACGGCGTTGACCTCGTCTCGCTGATCGCCGCCTACGGCGAACTCAAGTCGAAGGGTGCCGTCTCCGACGTCGGCCGCGTCTTGCTTTCGGAAGAACACGGTGGCTACGCCTTCGGCGAGATCAAGCGCATCACCAAGCTCATTTCGATGGATGGCGCGGTCCCGGCGACCCTCGAGTTCTCCTACAACGACAAGGACAACCCGCTTTTCCGCAAGGAGATCGAGTCCGAGGCGAAATACCGCATCCTCTACGACAACGCGCGCAAGGTCGAAGGGCGCTACCGCAACCTGTCGACGCACGCCGCCGGCGTCGTCATCGGTGGCGTGCCTCTGCACACGCTCGTTCCGATGGCGTGGGACGACAAGAAGCAGCTGCCGATCTCGCAATTCAATATGAAGTTCACGGAAGCCTCGGGTCTCGTGAAGTTCGACTTCCTCGGCCTCAAGACCCTTTCGGTCATCCGCGAGACGCTCCTCCACATCAAGGAGACCACCGGCGAGACCATCGACCTCGACATTGTCCCGCTGGATGACAGGGGGACGTTCGAGATGCTGGCCACGGGTTTCTCGAACGGCGTCTTCCAGATTGAATCGGAGGGAATGAAGCGCGTTCTCAGGGACATCAAGCCAACACTTATCGAAGACCTCATCGCCGTGGTATCGCTCTATCGCCCGGGTCCGATGGAAATGATCCCGCATTACGCTGACTGCAAGAACGGCAAGGCGACGCCCGAATATCCGGAGCCGGTCGAGAGGACCAAGCCGTTCCTAGAGGAGACCTTCGGCATCATGGTGTATCAGGAGCAGGTCATGCTCGTGGCACAGAACGTCGGCGGCTACACGCTGGGCGGTGCCGACCTTCTGCGCCGAGCCATGGGCAAGAAGGACCCGGCTGAAATGGTCAGGCAGCGCGAAGGGTTCGTCATCGGCGCTGCGAAGGGCTTCGTCGACGTGGTATACGGCGACGGCAGCACCGGAAACGTCCACAGGGGCATGCGCTATCCCGTCGAGGAAGCCCAGGAACTCCTGACCGTCGAAGACATCATGGAGAAGGGCTATACCCTCAAGGCAGGCAGCCTCAAGGTCACTTCTGTGACGCCGCTCAACAACGGCATGCCGAAGGAAGTCGCCGAAGCCCTGTTCGATAAAATTGCCGATTTCGCTGGGTACGGATTCAACAAATCCCACGCAGCCGCATACGCCCTGATCGCCTATCACACGGCGTGGCTCAAGCATAATTATCCAGCCGAGTTCATGGCGGCGATGCTGACCTATGAAACCGACGATCCCGACCGCATGGCGAAGTTCAAGGAAGATATGGACATCCTCGGCATCCCGATGCTGCCGCCAGACATGAACAAGTCCTTCCCGCGCTTCAAGCCCGAGCGGATGGATAACGGCAAGCTCGGGGTCCGCTTCGGCTTCACCGCCATCAAGGGCATTTCGGGCGACATGGTGGATTTCCTTGCCGAGCGCAAGCGCGGCGAATTCAAGGAAGTCGAGGAGTTCTGGACCCGTTGCGGCAGCCACTTCAACAAGGGGCAACTCGAAAAGCTCGTGGAGGCGGGTTCGTTCGACGGTATCCACAAGAACCGGCACGCCACCTTCAACATCCTCAACTACCTCACTTCCAAGGCGGACAAGAAGGCCAAGGACCAGACGGACCTCTTCGGCGGCATGCTCGCCGTGCAGGTTCCCGACGAGGTCGTCGACAAGTCGAAGGGCGAGCGCGTCAAGCTCAAGGAGGTCCCGGAGTGGGGCAACAAGGTCGATCGCCAGTTCATGGCGGTCGGGTTCTATTTCGCCGACCATCCGCTCGACAGCTACCTTGGCAAGCTGATCAAGGTGAACGTCAAGCGGAAGGCCTCCCTTCGTGCGTGGATGCAGGAAAAGGGACAGGAAAGCCTCAAGAACAAGAGGCTCGCCGGGCTTTGCGAGATCGTCGAGAAGCGGCAGTCGAAGAACTCGGGCAAGTACTACGTCTACGCCAAGTTCGTGGAAAAGGCCGACTCGTTCCAGTGCATGTTCTTCGGCGAGCCTGACAGGGTTGACGAGATCGAGCAGAAGCTCACCAGCGCCAGGATCGGCCGTCGGCCGGTCGTCGTGGTCGCCGACCTCGCGCTCGACGTCGAACGGGACGACCTGACCATGTGGGGCCGCGAGGTCTTTGACGCCGACGAACTGATCGCCGACCACCGCGGCAACATCCACATCGTCGTGGACCGCGATGACGTCTATCCGTCTCCCGAGGAGAAGTCGCTCCACCGCGCCGCGCTGGAGGACCTGCGACAGGGGCGTGGCACGAAGCAAGCGGTGGATGCGGCCGAGGTCAAGATGAAGACGCTTGCCCTCCAGCGCAAGGCGCGCGAAATCAGCGCGCTCCTCCAGTCGATGCGCGCCGACGACGACCGCAACGCCATCCCGATCTCGATCCAGCTTGTGCTGGGTACGGATACGACGACGGTGGCGCTGCCAGGGCGCTATCTGGTGGACATGGCCGCCGAGAACGCCATCAAGGCCATGGACGGTGTCGTGTCGGTGGCGGAGGACGTCAATCCTGCAGCCCGCTCGATGGCTGCCTGACGGTGTTCGGGTTTTTCCGAAAGCGAAAAGCCGATATCACCGAGCCTCTTTGGCTCTCGGCGGAGGAGATACAGGACCACTTCCGCAACCTCGGACGCTCTGGGGTTGGACGTGCGGAACAGAACCCGGTCGCCGCGCTCCGCAACGGCGACCTTCAGGGTTTCGTCAGAGGTGGCGGGCATCTTGTCGATCTCAGGCCGTACGCCGCAAGACCAGACTAGCAGACCGCGAACGACGGCGTGACAGGGCGGCAAACCCGGTTTCGTGCCGTGGCGACCAAGTTCAGCGCCGCGCATGCGGCCCGTGCTGACGGCATGGTCCGCGCGAAGAAGTCGTCGATTTCCTGCCGAAGCCGATACTCGGGAACGACATGGATTTCAGTCGATACAAGACAGTTCCTGAACGCCTCGAGGTCATCGAAGTCCTCGACCCAGGATTTCACGATGACGCGTTCCGGGCCGAAGAAGGTCTTCCCAAGGTCGCGTTCCTCGCTGTGGCCCCTTGCGTCGAGGACCGAACCGTCAGGCGCACGGACAAACGCGTGGACAACACGGCGGCGGACGGTTGCGGAACCAGGAGTTGCCTTCCAGTCGGCCACAAGCGCGCCGATCGGCCAGCCGGTCTCTTCGTGGAGCGCGGCTGCAAGCGCATAGCACTTGCCAAAGGTGAACTCTTCGATGAGGTCAGCCGGGAACGTCATCTAAACTTCGGCGCGCGGGCGAGATCGGAGCCGACCTGGTTTTCGAGGTATTTAGCCAGCCTATATCCACTGGAGGCGTTTGCGTTCGCATCCCTGACCATAGACATGATCTGATCGCGGGCCGCTTCGATGTAGAACTTCGTACCAGTAGAGTCCCTGGTCTTGAACGTGACGGAAAGCGATCCGTTCTTGTCGGCGACGATGAAGTCGTCGTTCGCCCATACCGGACGGCTGTCCTGGGGCATATGGAGCGACAGCCAGCGCGATTCGACGGAAACAGTCGGAAGTTCGGAGACTTCAGGCAGCGTGACGAAGCTCGCCACCCATTTGCGGACCTCTGCCAGTTCGCGAGACGGATTGACGGGAAGCCAGATGTTCTCGTCTTCCAGATGCCTGCGCTCGTCCACGTCGGCGGTGATCGTCTCGAGAACGAAATCCGCCTTCTTGAGCTTTTTGATGCCGCCGGCGTGGCCGACCAGAACCGTCCCCTTGTCTGCCTTCAGGATCACGAAATCCTCGTCCGAGTAGACCATGTCGAGACCCGTCTCGGTCTCGTAATCGCCCTCGACGACAGTCGGGAAAAACCTGCACAGGCGGCGGGCGTCGTCCATGAACCAGCCGATCGCACGATCGAGCATTTCCACGCGCCATTCCCATTCGTCTTCGTCCGTATCCACCGACGCGAAGACGTGCGGGCCGAAATGACCGTCGTACTCGATTCTGCTGATGCCAGGGAGCTTGTTGAGATAGGTTACGAGCGACGTGTGTTCGTCGAGCTGGCAGCTCATATCCTCGACCTTCATGAGGGCGAGAAGCTCCTCGTTGGTAACGTCGAAGGTGTAGTCGCGTCGCAGGGATTGGGCGTTGTAGCGCATGGGACGTCCTGGTTTTTCGATCCGATAACCGAACCTATCACCGCCGCACGCAAGTTGTCCCTGTCAGCCGGTCGGGTCCTCCTCGATGCACGGAGGACATTCATGGACATCTGGCAAATTTCCGACCTGCACCTGTCGAAACGGGAGATCGAGACCGACGCGGTTTTTGGCGACATCCCCAAGGCGGACTTGGCGGTCGTCCTCGGCGACCTATCGAGCGACATGAAGGCAAACCTCCACTGGTGCGCGAGGGTCGTCCGCCCCCACATGCCCGTGGTCTATGTGCCCGGCAACCACGACTTCCACTGGAGGGGCATCATTCAGGCTAGCGCCGAGGGGCGGCATCTGGCGAGAAAACTGGGCATCCACTATCTCGACGGGGATGCGGTGGTCGTCGGCGGCATCAGGTTCGTCGGCGGAACGTTCTGGTCGGACTACGGGGTCGACATCGTCGGAGACGGGCTTGCGGGCGAAGACAACATCCGCAGGAACATGGCCAACGCGCTCGGCAAGGCCGACTACAGGCGCATTATGAACTGCGAGGCGAACCGGGAGCTCCTGAGGCCTTGGCACACGGCCGCGATCCACGACCGCACGAAGGGGCTGATCTCGAGGACGCTGTCCAGGAAGTTCAACGGCCCCACCGCGGTGTTAACCCACTACGGGCCGCTTGCAGACGTCAGTCAGCCGGGTTTCGAGACCAGCATGACGCACCCGTCCTACACCTCGGACCAGCTCGAACTCATAGAACGGCACCAGCCCGACATGTGGCTGTTCGGGCACATCCACCATGTCTTCGAGCGCATGATCGGGAAGACCAAGGTCGCATGCAATCCGAGAGGGTACGGCCACGAAACGACAGGCTTCCGCTGGGACTACTTGCACGCCGTCTAGTGTCTGGAAGAAGGCGAGGGAGAGGCTTTCGGAGGGTGCGCTTCCGTCAGGTAGTCGGCACCGACGGGGTCGGCGACGATCTCCCCGTTCGGGAGCAGCTCGAACGACGCGCCGTCGGCAGCGAGGCGCTCGGCGTCAACCTCGATGACAAGCGGCGTGGCGTCAGGCCTCGCGTTCGCGATGGCGAGGGCTTCCTGGTAGGAATACGAGAGCCTGACCTTGAGCTTCTTGCTGACCGTCAGACCTTCTTCGAACACGCGACGGGACTTCTCGGTCGTTCCGAAATAGAGGGGACCCGCCGGATAGAACGGTTCGCCGCCGATCTCGACCGGGAAGGAGTGGCCCGAATAGGCCCTGATGCGTCCGCCCGCGATCTGGAAACGCTGCTTGAAGTCGGAGACAACGACCTCCTCGATCTCGGAGAGCGTCAGCGGCTCGGAATCGAATGGCCTCAGCGCGTTGAGATAGGGCACGAACGTCGCAAGGTCAGTGAAGCCCTGCATGTCGATGACGACGCCGCCGTTCGTGCCCGGGTTGTGCCTCAGAATGCGGGAGAGGGTCTTTGAAATGATCGTCGCGCGTTCTTCGTGCATCGGAGGCTCCTTTGTTTGAGGATATCCATAGACTCCGATGCGCCCTAAAGCAAGACCCCGATGTCGGGGTCTCAGTTTTCCGCGTCGTCCTTGGCGGCGATCTGCATCAGCTGGATGATGAACTTCTTGCGCTCGCCGGGCGGCAGCGTCGGGAGCTTGTCGAGGTTCCAGAGCATCTTGATGTTCTTCGTCGCCTGGTATTGCGCGAAGACCTTGGAACGCTTGTCGCCGCCCCACTGGATGGGAACCTGCGTCTGGAAAAGGCCGTCGGGGATATCGTTCATCGCGGGTACCAGCCCGAGCGAGAGTGCGTCGTTCAGGAAGTCGGTCTTCATCTCCTCGGTGACGCGCGCCTGCACCCATCCGAGGCCGTAGCTCGAGATCACGTAGTTGCGCTTGTGGAGTTCCAGCGCGGGCATGAACATCGAAATCTTGTCCTGCCCCCTGATCCACGCGCCTTCCCAGCTGGTGCCGGCGCGGTCTTCGCCGTCCGTCGGCTTGCCCGCCTGGTCGGAGGCTTCCTTGAGCGTCGCGGCGCGCCAGAGCGTCTCGGCGATAACGCCCGCCGTCCAGGAACTGTCCAGCGTCTTGTCGGTCAGGAATTCCTGGACCGCGTCGGGAAGCTTGCTCACCAGCGAGCCGTATTCCCTGCCCATGTAGAAGGAGCGGATCGACAGGTTGGCGTAGCGCGAAAGCGCATGGAACTCGTTGTGGGCCACCCAGCTGCGCGACTGCTTCGCCTGCTTGTTGGTGCTGTTGGAGAAGCCGTAGACGGGGCCGATCTCGGGGTCTATGCCCTCGACGTCAAGCTCGATCATGCACGGATTGTCCGTGTTTTTGAGGAAGTCGACGATATCGTTCCCATGATGGCGGAAATTCCTGCGCGACACGGGTTCGAACGGCCCGAGCGGGACGGGCGTTTGGAGCATGTCCATGGCATGCAATGTGCGTGGACGGCGAACCATGATCGACACTGCGTCGCGTATCGGTCTGGTCGTGCATTGCGTAAATTCCTGCCAGCTGCTTCCAGACTTCATGAACGAAGCAGCTTCCGATTTCGGGTAGTCGAGCGGTGGCAACACGACCCGGATGTCGTCGCGCAGGGTTTGCCCGACGAAGGCACGGTCCATTGTCAGGCGCGGGTCGATCTGGCGGATCAGCCGGAAGGCGGCGTGCATGATGCGGTGGAAGCACTGGCTCACGAACTGACAGATGAAGCCCGGCGCGAGCTGGCTCGACTGCCCGGCGCGGCCGGGATCGTAGTTCCATTCCTTGAGGATGTTGGCGATTTTGACCACGAGGTAGCCCTCGTGGCGGAGGTTCGACCTGCGCCAGATTTCGGATGCCCTGAAGAAGTCGTCATAGCCGATGTTGGTCAACCAGATGGTTCCGGTCGACAGCTCGTCGGCCGACTGGATGCGCTCTGTTTTCGAGACGCCGGCCGTCGCCTTCCAGCCTGCCGTCGGCTGTTTGGGGTCATCGAAAAGCACGACCCCGAAATTCTTGTTTATGGCTCTGTCTTCGGCCATCAGCTACTCCGTTCAGCGGCGGAAACCGCCATTCAGTCAATAGAATCAGGCGAAGACCCGGCGTAGGTCAAGCACGGAACCGTCAACTGAACTGGCTGATCAGCGTTTTCCATGTATTCGGCAACAGATTGGAGTAGGGAGCGCCGCCCGTACGCCAGCTGTCGACCATCGAGGTCATGATATTCTCCGAACCCTTGTTCCGCACCCCGAGCGGCAGCAGGCGGATGCCCGCAAGGGACTCACGCCGTCTGGCATACGCTTCGTCCGGGAGAAGCATCATGGCGTTCGCCAGATCGACAGGATCGGAGGTGTCCAGCAACTGCCTCGCGCCGTCTGCCGAAGACTTCAATGCCGCCATCAGGGACTTGCCCATCTCGGCGGCCTCGGCGGCGAGCTTGAGGTTGGGGCTTCGCTTGGGCGCGCCGGTCTGGTCCTCCGCCTTGAGGCTCTCGTAGTGCGCGTCCGCGACCAGCGACGTCCTCACCAGATGGTGGAGCTGGACCTGTGTGATCTCCGGACGGTAGATCAGGATCGCCTCCCGGTTTGCCCCGGCAAGCCCGATGTGCTGGCACATATGACAAAACGGGCAGCAGGTGATCAGGTTTTCGAGGCGGTTGTCGTGGTGGTCGTCGTTCAGGTGGTGAACTTCCTGCCACTTGTTGTTCTTGAACCCGCAGAAGCGACAGGTGTGATTGTCGCGTTCCAGCGCCTTCTTGCGGACGCGCTGGAACTCCATGTCGGCGTCCATCGAGTTCTTATCGTTCATTCGCCAGTTGAGCGCCTTGACGCTCAGGAACAGGGGAAGGAGAGCCTTGGACATGTTGTCTCCTTACCTCGGCAGAATGATACCCTTGTCCGTCACCGCTATCCAGCGGCCACGGTAGTTCTGGAAGGACTCGACGACGCCGGCGTCCTCGATGCTGTCGCCGACCTTGACCTCGACGACGCCCTTGCCCGTCGCGATCCAGGCAATGTCGCGGGAGACGCCGCGCAGCACGACGTTCTCGATGATCGGCGGCTTCAACGGAGCGGAAACACCACCGTCCGCGGCCGCCGGAAGGACCGCGGGCTTTTCGCTCGTGACCGGGGTCTTGATTTCGCCGTTGCCCTCGAAGGAAGCGCCGAACGAGGCCACCTTCTGTTCGATGGTCTCGATACGCTTCACGACCTCGTCCAGACGGCTAGCCAAAGCGGCGATGTCGGCGCTGGCGACGACGGGAGCCTCCTTCACGGGGGCGGCTTCCTGAGCGTCGTCCTTCATGGACGCGAGACCGCCGCGGTCGCTGCCGCCGACCATCTCGTCCAGCGGGTCCACCTTGACCGGCGCGTCGATTTTGACCGCGGTTTCCACCGACGGAGCCACGATCGGCGTTATCTCGATCGGGTTTTTGGCGTCGACGGTGACGGGCGTATCGACGGCGACCGGGGTCGTGCCGGGAAGCTCGAGCGAAGGAAGCGACGCCGGAGCCGAACCGTCTACCGGCGCGGCGACAGGCTCCGCAACAGGCTCCTTGACGGGCAACTGCTGCGGGAGGCCAGCGGTCTCGTCCGAAGGCTGAGAAGCCGGAGGCAAGCCCGCTGGAAGCGAACCGCTCTCGATCAAGGGTTTGGTGTCGGCGACGACCTGGCCTTCTTCCGTGGACACGAACATCGGCAGGACCTGGCTATACCCGATGTAGCCGACCACGGCCACGACCGCGGCGATACCGGCGTAGTGCTTGATGCCCGGCTTGGTGTTGTCCTTGACGGCGGCGTCGGCCACTTCCTCGGTCTGGTCGGCGTCCTGCTCGTCGTCGGCGAAAGGATCGACCGAACCGCCGCGGGAGGCCGTCTTGGCCGGAGCCTCGTCGTCTTCAGCGTAGGGATCGGCAGGAATGTCGTCGTCACCGAAGCCGCCATCGGCTCCGAAGTCTCCGAATTCCTCGTCCGGATTGCCCGACAGGGACTCGAGTTCCACGCTCTGCGGCGACGGAGGACCTCCGAAATCGAAATCCGCGCCGCCGGCGAATTCCTCGGTGGGCTCGAATTCCTCGGAGCCGAAGTCGACGGTCGGGGTGGAGTCTTCGAATTCCTGCTCGCCGCCGAACGAGGCGAAGTCAGGCTCGGAGCCCGCCGTCTCGAATTCGGCGAACTCCGGCGAGGCGTCATCATCGGCTTCGGACGGTTTGGAACCCTTGCCGTCGGATTCGAACTCCGCGATGGCGGCGAAATCGAAATCGGACCCGAGGTCGAATTGGTCTTTGTTGTTGTCAGGCATTTTGCTTGTCCCCGGTGTCCGTTTTTACTGAAGGAAGAGTACGCCGATGGGCGTGCCGGCTTCGACGATGACCGTTGTGGGCCTGTTGCCGAATTCCTGTTGGAGTATGCTACCGGCTTCTGAGACCGCCTGTCCACCCGCCGCGAGAAGTTCTTCCTTCGTATCGAGGTCCTTGCCGCCCGTGGTGATGGTTCCGTTGCCGGTGTCGATCGTCGTTTCGCCGGTGTCGCTGATGGCCTCGCCGAAACCCTGTGCGAACCCGGCCGTAAACGCGATGGCGAGCTTCTGGAACATGTGCCGGTCGACCTTGGTGGCGAGACCCGAGCCGATATAGGTCGTATCGACGGCGGTCGCCTGGATCGGGACCGTCTCGTTGATCTCCTCGCCGTCGCGGGTGGTCGCAACCGTCATGCGGTCGAAGTTGATGACAAGTGCGTTCTGCGCGACCTGGAAGGTGCCGATCAGGGTAGCGCCGGTGTATTCGCCCTGGAGGATTTTCGCCAGTACGGGACCCGGGTGGTCCGAATTGGCGCGGCCGACCATCTGCGCGTAGAGGATCGTGCCGGCAAGCGGCAGCTTCACCTTGGAGGCCGCGGCGTCGGCGGCGGCCGAGGACACCGACGGGGCCGACTGTTCAGCGGCGGGTGCGGCGGGCATCACCGCTCCGAAGGCGACGACTTCCGCGACCGGCGGAACCCGGCGGGTCATCGCGTTCAGCATGCCGTTGATCTGTTCCTGCGGGACGGCGACCGCCGGCGGCGGCGCGGTGACAAGCGGAACGGTTTCGGTGTTCGGCGCGTTGAGCGCGATCGGCTGCTGCATGATCTCGGCCACGGGTTCTTCGATTTCCGGCGTCTTCGGCTTGTCGTCCTGGATGACGAGCAACGGCGCTTCGCTCTCGATCGTGTTGCCGATGACGGTCGGAATGGCCGAGCCGCCCTTGTCGAGAGCTTCCTCGGCGCGGCGGTCGTCCGCCGTGTGGAGCTGCTCCTTGTAGTCGGGGCTGATCGGCTCCGTGCCGCCGTGGACCGTGGTTTCATTCATGACGCCGCCGCTGACGAGCGACGGGGTGACCGGAACCTCGGGCGTGCGCGTGTAGTACCAACCGGAGACGCCGAGGATGGCGACACCGGCGAAGACCAGCATGCCCTTGCTCTTGGTGACCGTCCCCTTGAGGTTCGAAATAATCTGTTTCATAGGATCACCTTAGCGGTTGATGGTAACGCTCTCGAGACGGCCGGCGTCGGGACCGTCGCCGGAACCGGACATCACCATGACGGGAGCTTCGTTGAGGACATAGACGTTGACGCCGACGACGTTCGACTGCTTCGACAGATACGCAGGGGACAGGAGGCTCTTGGTCGTGCGGATGTAGAGCAGGTCGTTGTAGCGCCATGCCTGCGTGTTCGCGTCCGAGGTCCTGAGCTTCGAGGCCTCGCTCGGCGGAACGCCGTCGAGGAAGCCGAGCATGACGCTGTCGGAGGTGGCGGGCAGGCTGTCGGAGGAAATCACGTCAAGGGAGGCGTTCGGGCCGCGCTGGTCGAGCTGCGCGTCGACGCGGAAATCCACGGCACCCGTGGAGGGCGACAGCGTGATCATGACCGGAACCTTCGCGCCCAGCAGCGTGACAGCGATGTTCGACGGCACGTAGGCCTGCTTGGAGCTGATGGTCACGATGTTGGACGTTCCCTCGGCACCGGAATTCTTGACGTCGTACGCGTCGGGATTGCCGTTGGTGACGCTGAGCACGGGCCACGACTGGCCGGTGACGTCCGCGAAGGTGATGGTCGAAATCCAGCCGGGCGACGTCTTGATCGACGGCGGCGCGTCGCCGGAACGCAGGGAGACCCGGACGGAGCGAGAAACGGGAGTGACGGGGGCCAGCGGTTCGCCGATTGCGCGGTCGATCTTGTCGCCTTTCTCGCGGACGATCTTCTGCTGCTCCGGAGTAAGCGGATACATCGTCTGTATCGCTGCCTTGAAGGCCTTGTCGTTCAGTTCTTCCTGGGTCGGGGCGGCCGTCGGCGCGGTGATCGGCATGCCGCCGACCGGCTGCTGCGCCGTCTGACCGGCGGGATAGGTCGCCGGCGGAAGGAGGAGGTTGCCGCCTTCCTGGGCGAAGGCGGCCGACGAGAGCACCCAAACCATCGCGGTGGCCAGCAGGGACTTGAATTTCGTGTTCATGATACTGACCTCACTGCGAGATGATCTGAGCGATCGCGAGACCGCTGGGGTTTTCCGTTTCTGGTCTTCTGACGACTACAGCATCAACTGTAATCTCCTGAGTTTGGGAAACGCTAGCACTTTTGTAAGAAACGATGATCGGTATTTGAAGACGCCATGCCCAGACCCCGTTGAGGTCGCCCTGCGCCACGACGACGGGCGCGGACTTCGGAACGGCGGACGTCGAATACTGGTTGGACAGCATCTTCTCGAGGTAGCCGGATGTCTTCAGCGCCTCCTGGTAGCCGCGCCAGCCGGCCTCGTTGAAGTTCGGCTCGATGTCCTTGAGCTGCTGGGCGTAGTTGGCAAAGTTCATCGAATACGCCTTGGTGATCGACTGGGTAGCCCAGTTAAGCACCGATTCCTGGCTCTGGATCGGGCGGTTGATCGCCTGGATTTCCGTGACCCGGCCCGACGGGTCGGTGACGAAATAGCGGTACTCGATCGGCCTGAGGCCGAGATACACGTTGCACAGGACCGAGATCAGCAGGAGACCCGCGATCAGCAGGGTCACCCTGAGATTCAGGAGGTGTCTCTCCCGGGAAAGGGCGTCGCGCGCAAGCTGCGTGCCGGCGGCCATCTCCGTGTGGGACACGACGCCGCTTGCGGTCTGTCGGGCGGGTTTAGCCGTCGCGGCGGCGTCTTTCTGAAGCATCACGGGTTTCTTGGCCATTACTTTTCCCTGGAAGTACATCTCAAGTAAAAAGAAAGAATTGAGTTCTTTGTTCTTATTGACGACACTATCAATTGTCCCGAACAATCAATGGAAGTCAACCGCCCGAGACCATAATGCAAACCATGTCGGATTCCCGCCGAGGACTGTGGACCGTAAAGGATTTCATCGTGCTGGAAGAGACGCTCACGCCCCTGCGGAGCCATCGCCCCGAACCCGTTGCATCCGTCTTGCGCGCCCATGACCCGAACAGGCCGGAGAACAATGAATAACATGTCGGATTCACGCCGAAGACTGTGGAACGAAGAGGCCACGAACGCGCTCATCGAGATGTGGCCGCGCGTGTCGAGCATCGTTCTCATCGCTTTGGAACTCAACCGCACGACCTCGTCCGTCCAGACGCAGGCCAGCAGGCGCGGGCTTCCCCGCCGCAACGAGGCAAATGAAAGACATCGGCGGAAATGGACGCCGGAAGACCTCAGGCTGCTCGAGGTGACGCTGGACAAGCACACCAACCGCAACGGCGACATCTACATCTGCGAGATCGCCGAAGACATGAAACGTTCGATCGACGCCGTCAGTGCGAAGCTGGTCGAAATCCTCGGTCCCGAGGAAGAGATTTTCCCGAAATACAAGGTCACGGCGGAAACGGGGTCTGTCGTTTCGAAGGCAAATCCGCTGAAGCCGGCGAAGCGCAAGAACGAACCGGGCACCCGCGACTGCATGACGTGCCGCCGGCCGTTCTGGTCGGAAGGCTGGGGAAACCGCATTTGCCAGCCGTGCAAGAAGGAAGAGGCGGGGGCCGACGGCTACGACTGGTAGCCGTTCCGCCGGCGGGATTGAGGAATTCGGGACTTCAGGGCGACGGCGACGTCGCCCTTTTCGCGTTTATGCACAGGGTTTCGTGGTGGTCGTCGAGATACAGGAAAGCGAAGTTTCCGAGATTGGTCGCCAGCCTGGCGCTGTAGGCGGCGTTTGACCGGAGCTTCGGAGCTTCGGACGAGACCCTGTCAACGACGGCAATGCTCTCGACGGGGGAACCGCTTTCGTAATCCACAAGCGTTGCACTCAGTGTGTCTCCGCGCGTTTCGATACGTATACCGACTTCGTCGCGGGCCAACAGGACCAGCGCCGCCCCGTCGGGCGTTTCTTCGGCCCACGAGGCTTCGTCTTCCTGGTAGCCCGGGCCATCGGCCGTCAGGATGGCTCTTGCGAGCTCGTCGGCCTTTCCCGAGCGGCTAGCGAACTCGGCCGTCAGGACGTCGCTCCAGAGGACGTCCAGCGTGGTGTTGACGCAACCCCAGGCGACGTGGCCGTCGACCGCGAGGGCGGCGGCGGTGGCGCGGAGAAACGGCGTGTCTGCCTCTGGCGTGATGTAGGTTTTGCGGCATCCCGTTTTTGCGGACGTGATCGCGGCCTCCATGGTGGCGGGACGGATTTCCTTGAGATATCCCGCCAACGCGCTCGCGGCATGGACGGCGAGATCATGGGCCGCCGGCGACGTGTCACCGACGATCACCTCGTTTCCGAATGCCGGAAGGGTCTCGATGCAAGGGAGGTTGTGGTGGCGGCGATGCACCGCCTCGACAGCCTGTTCGGCTGAAATCCCGTTTTGTCCAAAAAAGACCGCGGAGGTCCTGGTGGGACCAATTCCGACGGCCATGCTGTATTGGCCCCGGGGATCGTCGAAAACGACCGTCTTTTTACGTCCGCCGGCGTTCGTCACGGTGGCGCGGACGCCGGAGATGCCTTCGAAGGTTCCTTCCGGACCGTCGACCAGTTCAAGGAGAACGGGACGCAAGGTGTCGAGGGTGACCTGGACGGCGAAAGATCGAGCCGCGGCGAACCAGGTGAACCGCTCCGTCCTGTGCGAAGGCGTGGCCTGGCTGGCCGCCACAAGGGCAGCGGTCGAAGCGGATGCATCGAACTCGATTTCATAAGATTGCACGTCAGTCATCGGCAGGCTCCGTTATTTGTGTCGAACCTAGCGGTGACGTCGGAATACGACAACAAAAACGGGCCACGGGCGGACTAACCGAACAAAAAAGCCACCGCCGCGGCGACCGCGGCGGTGGCTTCAATCAAGCGGCACGCAATTTCTTCTCGGCCGCGATGAGATCGAGAATCTCGTCGGTGAGCCGAAGCGCGGCCGCCGTCGCGCCAGCCGCCATGGCCGCGTCCCGCTTGACCGTTAGCTTGGACAGCTTGTAGCTGAACACGCTGGTGATCATCGATCAGGCCGCGAGACGGTCGGCCCGCTGCGCGCCCTGATCAGGGGCTGCCCCAACGGAGGCCAGAGACGAGCGATAGGACGTCCATGCAGTCAACACGCCGTCGGCGACGTCCCAAAGCTCCTGCTTGGTCTCGAAATCGTTCGCGAGGTGCGCGTGGAACATGGAGACCGGGAGACCGCGCTCGCCCGGATGGGTGTTCGGATCGATCGGAGCGAAATGGCGGTCGCCACGTGTCGTGACCAGCGTGAGCGGATTGTAGACCGAGAAACGGCAGAACTCGTTGACGTAGCGGATGTCGTCGATCACGACGCGGCCGCCCTCCGCGAAAATCTGGTTCAGCTTGCCGTCGGCGATGTCGATCCAGAAATCGACGGCCTGCATCCGACGCCACTCGTCGCCGAGCGTCTGCATCAGCTGGCGGCTGGTGCGGCCCGACATCTGCGGGATCGGCACTTCCTTGAGGTCACCCTCGACGTAGCGCTCGATCAGGGGTTCGTCCACGCCGCCGTCGCGCAGCAGCGAGCGCAGCATGTTCTTGAGCGGGCCGGCCATCTTGACGCGCGTGTAGTGATAGGTCGAGCACAGGTGGTCGGCGAGCGTGCTCTTGCCCGATTCCTTGAGGCCGTGGACCAGGATGAGTTTCGGCAGGAATGGGAGGATGATTGCGGTCATGTTCTGTCCTTGCAGTTACGATCTTGGAACGAATGATGGGGCCCTGCGCAGCGGAGGCGGGGTGATGGTTGGCGTCGAAGGCGTTTCGCCGTCGATCTTCCGGATCACATCCTTCAGGCTCTTGGGCATCGGGACGGCCTGCCCGTGGGCCACGGTCCTGTTCTGAACGGGACGGTCCACATGGACCTCCGGCGTGGAGGGGGCGGGCGCGGGGACGGCGCGGGAGAACGGGCTTGTCTGTCGTCCCATCGGGGGATGGGCAGGCGCTCGCTCATCGGATTTCGGTGCCGATTGAACGGGGTTATTGGTGAACGCAACGGCGCGCGATGGCAGGACGACCGACGGCGCGACAGGCTCCGCGTGTGGGGCGCTGTCATCCAGGACGTCGTCTTCGTCGGCCGTGTCGTCGTCTTCTCCGTCGTTCCCGTCCGATAGCTCGGCCTGCGGCGGAAACGCGTCTTCGACCGGAGAGGTGCCGATGGAGACCTCATCGGAGTCATGAATTTCTTCTTCGGAGAGCCAGGCTTCGGTGTCCGCGGCAACCGGCGTGTCGGAATTCCTGACCACGGGAGGCTCCTCGTCGTCGTGTCCTGACTCGGCCGCAAGAACCGCCGCGAAGAGGGTATTGCGCCAGGCGTTCCGGCCACGGTCGTCGGAATAGGGATTGGCCTTGCGGTTCTGGGCGGCCGTGCGGCGCGCCTGGTCTATGACCTCTTCCGCCTCGGCGAGCTTCGACCTCTTGATGGCGACGCCGTAGCGAATGAGACGCGAAGGATCGTCCTGCTCGGCCATGGTTGTGGACGGAGATTGATGGGAGACGGGTGCCGTGACCACGGCGGAAACGGCGGGGCGTTCAACAGCGGCCGCCCTCGGCGCTGCGGCAGCGCGTGACGGAGCGGGGTCGGAAACGGGCGCAACAGCCTGATGCGGCGTCACCACGGGCGCGACCGCTGCCGGAACGACGACGGCCGGGGCGACAGGGGTCGCAGCCGGGGGAGCCTGCTCGACGGAGCCCGTGGCCGGAGCCTTAAAGCCCCAACGCAGCGCGGGGTCGACGCCGAGACCACGGCAGGCGAGGGCGAACGCCATGGGTCCGTCCTCGGTGCCGAGGTCGCGCACGGCGGCGAGATATGCTTCTTCCTGGAGCCGCGCAGCCTGCTCGGAAAGCTCCGCCGCGCGCCGACGGATGTCGATCACGCGGTGGATGAAGGACTCGGTGTTTCCGATGACCTCCGAGACTGGTGTTTTCTGCGACTGGCTCATTGGTCAACCGTTACTTGGACTTCGCACCGGAAGCGGCGAGGAAGGAATCGAGGTCCGAAGGCAGGCCGAGAACGGAGTAGAAGCGGCCTTCGGGCGAGACGTAGGCGAGGAACGGCGTCTTGTTGATGCCGAAGGACGTGGCGAAGTCCATGTTCATGGCGAGGAACTTTTCCGTGTCCTTCCATTCCTTGGAATTCGGGTCGATCTTCGGCTCGAGGTTGGTGCCTGCCTTGCTTTCGAGCCAGCGGCGGCCGGGAGCGGGCGAAGCGAGGATTTCGCGGGCGAACGGCTCGCTGCCCTCAAGTGCGTTGATCAGGATGATTTTGACCCTGAGCTTTTTGGCGAAGACCAATGGCTGGAGTTGGTCCCAAGCCGCATGGCAATAAGGGCATTTCGGGTCCGCGACCATCCACAGCGTCACGGGAGCGAGTTGCGAGCCGACCGGAAAATAGGGCGTGGCCTCGGCGGCCTTCAGGAACTGGTCTTTGTCGATCTTGCTTGCCCAGACGTCCGAGGGGTTGCCGTCCGCGCCGTCGACGGCGGACGTCGCCTCGGGCAGCGCAATGGGAGCGGCCTCGGAGACCGACGGCACGGCGAGCGCAGGGGCGGCGGCGTTCGCTTCGGGGGTCTGATCGACAGGTGGCTTTGCGGTAACGACAGCGGGGGCCAACTCGGCTGCTGGCGTTGTGTCGGCGGCGGCGTCAGCCTTGGCGTCCGGTTTTTCCTCAGCGGGAGATGCCGCCGCCGCAATGCCCGCCTTGTCTTCGGACGGCGCGGTTTCCAGGTGCCCCTGTTTCATCGCGTCGGCGGCGTCGGCCGCGCTGGTGCTTTCGGTCTTGGCGACGAGCGCCTTGGCTGCGCTGTCGAAGCGCTGGCGCATCTCGCCCAGCTGGACGCCGGTGACGTTCTTCCCGCCCTGCTCGTAAAGCAGGCCGAGGATGACGTGTTTGCCGTCGGGAGCGACGTAGACGGACTGCAGCTTGCCGGTCGGCGATTCGAGGAGATAGCCCTTCAGGCCCGCCTCTTCGCCGATCAGCGTCAGCTTGTTACCCTGCTGCTGGAGCCACGCGAGGACGGGCGGCAAAAGCGTGTCACGGCGCATCAGCGTGTCCACGGACGCCGCGTTCTGGGCGACGGCGGAACCGGCCATGAGCATCGTCGACGCGACGAGCAGGTTTCGAAGAATTCGCATATGGGTGTCTCCCGATGAGTTCTTTAAATGATTGTCGAACGCCAATGCCCCGTCAACCTTTTAAAAGACCTCGATGGGGCATTTACCTGGTCATTTTTTCCCGAAAGGGTTCGTGCGGGTACCCGGCGTGAACGGGGTCTTCGATTTCGAGCCGGACGGCGACTTGGACCCGCCTTTGCTGGCCCCCTTGTCCGAGCCCGAGCCGCCTTTGCCTCCGCCGCCCTTCTTCACGTCGTCGGGGAAGCTCTTGTTGTCGCAGGCCGGATATTCCGAACACGAGAAGAATGACTTTCCGGCGTTCGGCCCGTTCTTGATCGGGATCGAACGCATGTGGCCCTTGCCGCACTTTTCGCATTTCGGGCCGGTTTTCTCTTCCGGGAAAGCGAAATTGTCGCAGTTGTTCGGGGCGTCCTTCTTCCAGTTGTTGCACTTCAGATAGATCGCCCCCGACTTGGCGCTCTTCATGGTAATCATCTGGCCTTTTCCGCACTTCTTGCAGGTCTCGCCGTGGCCCTTGGCGGGAGGGACGGGGTCCGCCTTGGGGCGGTCCGGCCAGACGATGTTGCGGCAGGTGTTCGGATCGTCCTTGTTGTAGGAGTCGCAAGCCAGAACGATCGTCCGCTCCTTCTTTTCGCCCACGAAGCGGACACCGGTCCGCATGGTTCCCTTGCCGCATTTGCAGGGCTCGCCGTCGCCCTTCATGGGTTCGACCGACTGGCCCTTGATCTTGATCGTCAGGTTCTTCGAGTTGGCGACGCGCTTACGCAGGGTGTCGTGCAGGACCTGCATGAACTGCTCTTCGGGGAACTCGCCCTTCTCGATCTTCTCGAGCTGGGCTTCCCACACGGCGGTGAGGCCGGGCGACGTCATCTCGTTCGGCAGCGCGTCGATGACGGAGCGTCCGGCCTCGGTGGAAATGATGTTCTTGACCTTGCCCTTGCCGTCGCGCTTGAGGAACTTGCGGGACCTGATCAGGTTTTCGAGGATCGCGGCGCGCGTCGCCTCCGTTCCGATACCGGCGTTCTCCTTGAGACGCTTCTTGATTTCGGGGTCGGGGACGAACTTGTGGATGTCCGTCATCGCGGCGATGAGCGTACCGTCGGTGAAATGCGCCGGGGGCTTGGTCGTGCTGTCCTTGAGTTCCCCCTTTTCCGCGGTGACGCCGTCGCCTTTCTTCATCGGCGGAACGGTCTGGTTTTCCTCCTTGCCATCGTCCTCCTCCTCGGTTTCGCCGTCGAAGACGACCCGCCAGCCCTCGCTGCCAGGGATGCGGCCGGAGGCGCGGAACTCGAGGCCCTCGCACTTCACGATCGCGGTCATGGACTTCCAGGTCTGGTCGGGGTGGAACTGGGCGACGAAGGACTTCGCGATCAGCATGAAAACGCTGCGCTCGATCGGCGACATGTCAGCCAGCTTGCCCGCATGGAATTCGGTGGTCGGGATGATGCCGTGGTGGTCGCTGACCTTGGAATCGTCCCAGGCCTTGGACTTGATGGTCATGGTGGCGTTCTGCGCCGCCTTGTTCACACCGGGAGTGGCCGTCATCGCCGCCATGATCGCGGGAGCCTGCTCCTTCAGCACCGAGACCGGGAGATGCTGGCTGTCGGTTCTGGGGTAGGACGTCGCCTTGTGCTTCTCGTACAGCGACTGCGCGACCTGAAGCGTCTGCTCGGCCGTCAAACCGAACTTCGCGGAGCAGACCTGCTGGAGGGTCGAAAGCTTGTAGGGAAGCGGTGGTCCCTTCGAGTTGTTCTTGGTTTCGAACTCCGAGATCACGCCTTGCTTGCCAGCGATCTTGGCCAGTACGCCATCCGCGATGGCCTTGTCGATCAGGTAGCCGTCGGGATTGAGTCCGGGATGGTCGGCGGGAATGATCCACTTCGCCTTGAACTTGCCGTTCTGGTGGTTGAACCAGCCGCTCGGCATGTAGTGCTTGACGGGTTTGAAATTGGCGATCTCGCGGTCGCGGGCGACGACCAGCCAGAGCGTCGGCGTCTGCACCCGTCCGACCGAAAGCGTCATGTCCGCACCCGAGCGGCGGGCGAGGATCGTAAAGAGGCGGGTCATGTTCAGGCCGTGAAGCCAGTCGGCCTTCTGGCGCGCGAACGCCGCCATGTAAAGGTTCCGCTTCTTAGCGTTCGGGAACATGTTGGTGATGTTTTTGATGACTTCGTTTTCGGTCAGCGACTGGCACCAGAACCGCATCGTGCGGTCGTTGAAGGGGTCCCAATTGTGGAAACGCAGAAGTTCGTCGACGAGGAGCTGTCCCTCGCGCTCGGGGTCGCCCGCGTTGACGACGATATCGGCCTGCCTGAGCAAAGCTTTGCAGGCGTTGACCTGGCCGAGGATGGCTTTCGTCTTTTCCTTGTCCACCTTGCCGTCGGTGTAGGCGGTCGTCGGCTCGTGCCGCCATTCCTTGGGATACATGGGCAGGTAGTCGATGTGCCATTTCTTCCAGTTGGGATCGTAATCGTGAGGTTCCACCAGCTCGATCACGTGGCCGAACAGCCAAAGGACGACATCGTCACCCACTTCCCAGTGCGTCTGCCCGCGAGACGGCCGCTTGCCGCTCATTTTTCCCAGACCTTCGGCTATCGCCTTGGCAAGGCTGGGCTTCTCCGCGATGAATAGACGTCTGGGCAAGATTCGACTCCTAGAATTACCCAAAAAGCTTGCGGCCGTATGATGACCTAGTCAAGGACGGGGCCTGTGGGGTCTTTAATTAATTGACGTTTGAACCTCGCGCGCGAATTTGTTAGAACTCGCGGGAAAACAGGAATCACGCCGATGTCATCGCTAACCCAATTCGCCACCCGCCACGGACTGAAAACCCCTTCAATCGGTATGACCGGAGTTTCAGCCTTCGCGGTGTTGTTCGCAGGTCTCTGCGGATACGTCGTCTACGATACGGTGCAAAGGAACCCGACCCAGGTCGGCAGCACCCTGCTGATCGACAATCCGCAAGCGCAGGGGCTGGACGTCATGGAGCGGCGTGCCGAGAACTGGAAGGTCGCGATCACGTCGTTGCAGAGGGCGATCGAGAACGAGGTCTTCGACGCGGACGGCGCGGACGGAGTGAGGCGGCGGGCCGACCTCATGGAAGCGGTGTTCGAGGCATCCGCCATCGCCATGGGGGACGAAGCCCAGAGGTACGACGCGCTTCGCCTCGAGGCGACGGGTGCGGCGGCGATGCCCGACGTTCAGAAGCGTATCAATCAGCTGAACGGGAAGCGTGCGGAACTCGGCCGCGGCGCTCTCTCCCTCGTCGAGATCAGGACCGGACTTCTGACGGGTGACACCCGAATGACCGAGGAAGGCAAGGAAAGGCTTTCCGACATCGTCTCCGAATGGGTGCGGCAAGACCGGTATGTCGGTGGCTTCCCCACATTCGGCTCGACGGTGTGGGCGGAAACCATCGGTCGGCACATGCAAACCGCGAATGAACGGATGGAGCAGGACATGCAGGGCGTGGCGAAGTCGATCGACAGCCGACGGGGTTTCGACAGGTTGCTCCCCTAACCGGGATACGAAAAGGGCGGCACCATCGGGAGCCGCCCTTTTTCTTTAGAGTGACACGCCCTTCGCGGCTATCGCCTTGGCGGGCGACGATACGCTGTCGAAGTGGTTGCGGAGGTTTTCCAGCGGCGCGGCTGCATCCCTCAGACTCGGAACCGAAAGGATGCTTCCTCCCAACGAAGGGGCGCTGTCTCCCGTCTGGCTTTCGAGTTCCTCGGCGAGCTTTTCGGCGGTCTTCTCGATGGTCGTGGCCATCTCGTAGTTTGCCATGATTTCGGTCAGGTTCTGCATGAGGAGAACGCCGGCCTCCGCATCCTCGGTCCTGATCGCATCGGCGAGTTGCGTCGTGATATCGACGGCGTTGCGTACCGTCTGCCGCTTCCAGTTCAGGGTCTCCACGATCTCGGTGAACACCACGGTCCGTGGCAGGCCGCTGGCGAGCTTGAAGACGTGGTTGTCATAAGCCACCGCATCCATGTCCTTCGCCACCCTGGCGAGGCTGAGCGCCTCGATGATGGCGTCAGCCTTCACTTCGCCCTTGATCCTGTCGTCCTGGAAACCCTCCCCCTCGTCGATCGCCTTTCTGATCAGGTTGATCGCGTCGAGCTCGTCGTTGGCTCGGTCATTGATGGAATCGGCGAGGATCAAGGTGGAGGCGTCTACGAAGAGGACCTTCTCCTCCTCGAACAAATCCTGGTCGATATCGAGTTTCTTGGGACGTCCATCAGACAGCTTGGGTAGTTCACCAGACACGCCAAGCACCGCAGCGCCGTTATCCCTGACGGCCGTGCTCACGGTCAGGCTGGAGACGACTGCGCCCTTGCCGAACGGAACCATGTCCACGAACTTCGAAGGCTGGATCGCTCCCGTGTAGACACCCGCCGTGACCACCGATCCGACAAGCGCGCCGCCGACGATGCGCCCGAGGTCGGCGGTGAGGCGGGAGAATGCGCCGCCATGTCTTTGTTTCAGTCCATCCAGTGCCGTCATTGTCGTCTCCTTTTACCGTCTGGGGCCACCCTGGAATGATGGTGCGGACTGTTGCCGGGGACCACCGAACGACGGACCCGAAGCCTGCCGCGGGCCGCCCGCAAACGAGTTCTGCTTGGCCTTGATCGTCCGGTTGTCGAAGTAGAGCGGGAGTCCGAAACCGAAGACGGCGTCGAGGAACGGCTTCACCTTGTTGTCGGCGATGCGCGCGGAAACGCCGCCGCCCCTATCAGGCTTGAAGGCACCCGCTATCTGGCCAGGCCCCGCCTTCCTGAACTTTTCCCAGTCCTTGCTCCTCGGCACGATGACGGCGAATCCGTAGTCGTCGCGGCGCAGGATCAGGCCCTCCGAACGCGAACGGTACTCGGAATAGACGGCCTGGCCGTTGGCAAGGAAGCGCATTGCTTCGTCGGAGTTGACAATGCGCGATTTCCTGTCGGCAAGAGCCCTGTGGCCGCGTTCGCTGATGAGGACGGAGCGTCTGCGTTCGCCGTCGTCTCCGACGAACGACACCATCGATCCCGCCGAAATTTCCGTCGCGATCAGCATCGCGCGGACGAAGTTTCCGTCGAGGAACGTCTTCCTTTCCGGGACCAACCCCCTCGGCGCGCGGTCGAAGTTCCTGAGGTCCGGATCGAGCGCTTCGCGTCCGCCGCCGGTATGGAGTCGATAGCCCTTTTCGCGCATCAAGGTCGCGATCGAGATTTCCGAGATCGCGGCGTCGCCGGGAACCGCATAGCGAACCGTCCATTCTCCGGGCTGGTGCGGGAGATCGGGGCTTCTGAGGCGGACGTCCACGATGATGCCGTAGCGGCGCGTGTCGTCGGGGCCTGGGACGTCGAGGCCGAGGCCGGGAGACACCGCCGACAGGATATCGACCAGGCGGGCGAGCCTTTCGCTGGCCGACTTGACCGCATTCGGTTCACGGTCCTTCAGCGCGGCGTCCTCGGAGATGTAACGCCCGCCGAGCGCCGACTTGAGGACGGAACGGCGGTTCCTGCCGATCTGCTTGATCTCGGCGTCGAAATAGGGTCCCGCCACCTTGCCCGACAGTTGCCCGAGCCTCGTGCGGGCCGCCGAGATCGTCTGGTGGACCTTGGCCGCGCTGATCGGATCGCGTTCGACCAGGCCTTCCATGACGACGACGTCCACGGGGCGGCCGAACACGGGGCCGTCCGCATCCGAGCCTTCCTCGTAGCGTTCGCGCGAGACCTCGCGCCACGTGCCCTCTAGCTCGCGCACGCCGCGCGGGGTCTTGCCCTGCGCCTTCATGCCCTCGACGGCGTCGTTGTAGTCCTTGAGCAGCCGGGCGAAGAGTTCCTCGCTCTCCTCCGATTTGAGGTACGGGAAGCCCTGCAGGTACTTGTTGATGTAGTAGAGTTCCTGCTCGGCCATTTCCGGGTCGATGTTCTTCATGGCGATGAACATGCGCTCGGCGATGCTCGGCTGGTCGGACAGGATGCGCATCGCCACCATGTTGCCGACGCTGTCGATCATGTCGGGTACGTCCATCGCCGTCGCGGTCGCCGCGTTCGCCGAAACCGTCGCCGACAGCTTCTCGACCTTGCGGTTGTTCATGGCGAGCGAGCGCATCTGCGAGGGAAGGCCGGTGGACAGGGTCTCGAAGCCCGGAGACGATACCTGGCCACGGCGGTTGACGCGGCCCCAGAACTGGACGCGCTCGACGACGTTGGCCGGAATCTGGAGTTCGATCATGCGGCGGCGTCGCTGGTCGCGGACCTTTTCGGACGCGTGCAGGGAAAGACCCGTCGAGGCCGCCCTCGTTATGACCAGCGCGTCGATGCCGCCGTTGTTGAAGGCGACGATCGTGTCGTTGCGGTTGGCCTTCTTCATCGGCGTGTAGAGGCCGTCGGTGACCCGGAGGTTGCGGGCGGAAATCTCGTCGGCCTTCCACGGCGCGGTGACAAGTCCCCCCGCGAGGAGCTTGTGGGAGATCGCCTCGATGCGGTCGCGGATGTCGTCGATCGGCGACAGCGAGAGCGGCGGGAACCTCTCGATCATCGCCTTGATGTTTTCGGCCTCCGCGAGGGTATAGGGATCGTCGACCGGAATCTTCTCGGGGTCTTCCTTGCCGCGCCTGACCGTCATGTGGAGGATGCGGTCCATCATCATGAGAAGCGCCGCCCTGAAGTCGGGAGCCTGCGTCCCCTGGAGCGCGAGCGCCTGTTCCTCCGCCTCCGGCGTCGTTTCCTGGTCTGGATCGGGTTCCTGGGTGGAAAGGCCCGCCAGCTCGCGCATCAGGCTTTCCATGGTCTGCTCGATCACGACGACCGGCTTTTCGCCGTCGAGCAGCGCCTTCACACATCGGTCGATGCAGAAATCCACCGACAGCGCGGTAAGGAACTGGCGCAGCAGCGGCGCGCGTCGGGAACCGAAGTTGGCGCTGTACCACTTGTCGCCGGCCGCCTTGCCGCCTTCCTTCTGGGCGTCTTCGTTCCTGGTCTCGATCTCGTCGTCCACCATGCGCTGGAGCTGGGCGAGACGGGACAGGATAGGGGCGAGCGCGTCCGAGTATTCCATGTTGAGCGCCTTGCGCTCGTCGTCCACCACGACGTCGATCCTGATGCCGGACAGGTCGTGTTCGCGGCGGATGAGAACCCCGTCCTCCGCCAGATACTGGGCGACCGCCTCCGCCATGCTGTTGCCGCCAGCCTGGAGGGCGATGCGGACGTCCTCGGACCGCAGCCCGGGCGGAAGGACGCGCGGATACTTGAGCAGCGCCTCGCCGTCGCGGGCAAAGGTCGCCGACGAGCGGATGACGCCCCAGGCTCCAGCAAGCCCGTTCTCGAGCGAAGCCGAGGTGTTGGAATCGGCACCGGCGGCGTTGTGGGCCTCGTCCACGACGACATAGGCGTCCTTCGCCACCTCGGTCAGGAACTTCTCCTTTGCCGACCCCATGCGGTTGAACTGGCTGTAGGTGCACATCAGGAAACGGCAGCCTTCCGGAAGCTTCCCGCCCTTGATCATTTTCCTGAGTTCGGGATCGGGCAGCGCCTCGTAGAGCTTGTCGCCGTTGAGCGAGGTCAGGTCGATGATGCTCGACCCGGAATTGAGCAGGAAGGGCTTGCCGAGCGCGTCGACTGCCTCGATGTCCCCGAGGTCGCGGTAGATGTCGGAGAACAGGTTCGCCTTTTCCGTGATGAAGACGACGGTCTTGCCTTCACGGGCCGCCGCCAGCATGACGGAGGCGAGGACGCGCCCCTTGCCGAGGCCGGTCTGGTCGGCGAGCAGCATCTCGCGGTTGCGGTATGTGGCTGCAATCGCCATCGCGGCGGCGTCGACCTGCTCGGGCGACAGGACCTTCTCGAGCTTCTCGAGGTCGTATCCGAGGCGCGTCGCCAAGAAGTCGTCGATCGGGCCGTGTTCTTCCTCGATGCGCGCCAGCGCGGCCGCCGTCGGCTTCTTCATGTTAACCGGCACCATGGCGATCGGGGTGCCGAGCTTGCTCGCCGGAATGTAGACGGACTGGAAGGCGTTGTCCTTGCGGCCTCCGTCCGGTCCCGCAGCTGCTTCGACCGCCGCCGCGCGTGGTTCTTCAACGGCTGCCTTGACTTCGACCGCCGGAAGGAACGGGGAGACGCCGCGGAACCTCACCCTTGTCTGGTGGCGGGGGAGGCGCACCTTGCGGAGGTTGGGGAAGGCGTGGACAAGTTCGGACGGCATGTAGTTTCCGCCACGACGCGCCCAGACGGTCCTCGGACCCGCTATCCGGACGAAACCCGCTTGCGAGAGGGCGTAGGCCTGTCTCTTTGAGAGCTGGCCGTCGCCGCGCACGACGATGGCCCACTCGCCTTCGGACTGTGCGAAGTCGGCTGCGATGACCTCGAAGTTTCCGTGCTTCAGGTTCACCCAGGTCGTGGCGTTGTCTTCAATTAGCATGAGGCTCTATTCCGGATATGGCGTGATACCGAAAATGATAGACCCCGAATGGGAAAGGTTCCATAGCGAGACACCAAAAGAAAAGGCGGACCTCGCGGCCCGCCTAATCATTTCGGAAAGTGGGGTCTCAACCCTTAGCCACGCGGGCGGAACTGGCCGGCGGCCGGATCGGGAGCGGCTCCTTCGGAACCGAAGTCCTGACCCTGTTCCTGTTCCTGCTCCTGCGAAGACTCGTTGTCGCGGCTCGCGTTGCGGGCGGCGCGCTTGTCGGCGACGCGCTTGACGGCGTTCTCTTCGAAGACCTTCTTGACTTCCGGCGACAGATTCTCCGTCGGCAGGTCGTCGATGGAGAAGAGCTTCTGCGGGAAGCTTTCCAGCGTCCAGGTCTGGTTCGCGATCCAGTCGGTGAAGTTCTCCGGAACGACGACCATGTGCATGCCTTCGGCGATCAGGCCGTAGTGCGTGCGACGCTTGCCGCCTTCGGTGAAGAGCGCTTCGCCGGCGTCGTTGATCATCGGAGCCGCGTACTGTTCGGCCGTGTGGACCTTGCCAGCTTCCTTGTTCTTCACTTCGCGCTCGGCCGTCTTCAGACCGGTGTTGAAGTGCCAGGACGGCCAGACTTCGAGGACGCCGTCCGAAGAGGCGATCGCGTCGGCGTTCTGGATGAAGTTCAGCCACTTGCCGTTATCCGGGTTGGCCAGCCATGTGTCGACCGTGGCTTCCGGCGAAATGGAGACCTTGTTGTCACGGTCCCAACCGAGCCAGATCGTGGCGGTCGCGACGGAACCGGGGGTGCCGATCGCACGCTGGTTGACCAGACGCACGACGACGGTCGGGCGGCCGCCTGCCTGTTCCGAACGGTCGGCGAGGAGGCCGATGACGGTTTCCCTGAACGATGCGAGTGCTGCTTCGCCCTGACCGGAGATCACGCGGGCAGCGGTCGGGAAATGGATGAAGCGATCCTGGCGGGCGGTCGTCGGGTCGTTCTCGTTGATGCGCAGGAAGCCGACGGAAACGTGGCCGACGTGCATCCATTCACCGGCGGGCTTTTCCTTGTATTCGTGTTCCACGACCTTGACCCAGCCGCACTCGATGGTGCCGTCGTCGAGAAGCTGGGCGTTTTCGGCGACGATAGCACCGTGGGTGCCCATGCGCGCGCCGGTTCCCTTCTTCTTGCCGGGCTGGAGATCGTAGATTTCCATCGGCGTGCGGTCCTTGTCCCTCGGAACGCCGCGGTCCTTGATGCGGACCTTGACGACCGCGTCGGCCTCGAGGCCGAAGGCCGGAGCCATCAGCGAGCCTTCGAGGAAGTCGACGCCGCGCGTCGCGCCCTTCTCGTTGGAGACGTGTACCTGGTGGATACGGACGGGGACGTTGAAGGACGGCTTGAAGTTGCCGCCGCCGCGGCCCGTGCGCTTCTTGAGGTCGTCCATTCCCTCGAAATTAAATCCTGACATAATTCTCGACCTTTCGATTTTCCGGTCCCTCTCGGGGACTTGGGTTGTTCAAAATTTAAGGTTGCTGTCTTCTTTTATCTACTGGATGTCGCACTTGTTCGTGGACCCATTCGAAAAAGAAGGTCGAGCACTGCCTTGCCCCGAAAGCATTGCGCCGGCGGATGCAAGTGACAAAGAGAATGGTGTGTCGATTTTTTGGACGGCGCAACATTTAAAAGAAGACCCCGATGTCGCGTTTGGGATTCAGGGTCTTCCCTTCGTTGTCAATAGAAGCTGACCGAAGCCGAAGGTCCGAGGACGCTTTCCACCTCGGACTTTCTCGAAAGAAGCCATTCGACATAGCGCTTCCCGCCGAAGCAGTCGTCGCCTTCGCGGTTCTCCTTCCAGAACTCCATGACGCATTTGTCGGCGTGTCCGCACGACAGGCAGTCTGCGTTGCCGTTGCGGGTCATCTGACGCCTGATGTAGGCGCGACGCGCCGGCGAACCCAGGATTTCCGCGAACTCCTGGGTGACGATGTTGCCGAACGGCCGCATGAATTCCTTCCAGCCCGTCCGGTAGTCGGGAAGCACGAAATCCCCGTTCGGCATCAGGAACATGGTCTGTCCGGCGATGTTGGCGAACAGCCCCCTGCCTCCCTGTGCGAGGATGAACCGCATCTGTCCGATCTCGGGCGCGTGCAGTCCCTGCGCCTTCCTCTCCATCCAGCGTTCGGAAAGCGCGATCATGAAGTCCGACCAGGCGTTCATGGTCGGCGCGTACCGATCATAGGCACCGGTCGCGTTCTGGTCGTTCCACATGAACGGGAGCCACGATGTCTCCACCACGCCGAGGTCGGAGAGGTAGTCCACCGTCCTGACGGGACCCTGTTCGAGGATTTCGCGGTTGACGACGCTGATGGTCGAGACGTCGAGGCCGGCCGCCACCGATTCACGGACACGGCGGTCCCACTTCTTGACGTACGAGCCGCCGCGCATGTCGCCGTCATAGGAGGTCTGGAAATGGTTTCCGCCGTACTTGCGGAAGACGTCGTACCAATCGTCCTTCATCGAAACGAGGGACGTCAGCACCGTGTGGCGCACGTCGTAGCCCTTGGCCGGATCGAAGACCTGGTTGATGCGGTCCGCCATGTCCGAGAACATCGGGATGCCCATCGAGGTCGGCTCGCCCCCGTACCAGTAGCAGATGACGGTGCGCTTCGTGATGCCGCGGGCGTCCCAGTAGGCATCGACCTTCCGGCAGGCGGCCTCGATCATCTCGGGAGACAGTGTCGTGCGGTCCTTGCGCTCGGCGAGGCTGAGGTAGCAATGCGGACACCGCAGGTGGCAGAAGAGGCTCGGCATAAGCGTCAGGACGAAATAGCCGTTCTCGATGGTGGTGGCTTCCATGATGGCCCCTAGAACTCGAAGCGGGAGCAGCGGACGATATCGTCCACCATCATCTCCGCTTTCTGGACATTGGTGACGGCGACACGGGCCGCGGTGCCGACCGCGTGGATATGAACGTTGTGGTAGGCGATCACCGTTCCGTCGGAAGTGGACGGTGCAAAACCGTCAGCGCGGCCGGTGACGACAGCCCGCGGCGCGAACACCACGGTGCGGCGTTTTTTATTGAGCTTGAGGACGGGGGCGTCCACGAGCGCCGCGCCGAGTATTCCCCACGCAGCCTCTCCATGGGCGTCCCGGACGGAGGCGGCCGCGGCCGCTTTGGTCGTCAGGGCGATTTCCCCGTCGAGCTGCCGCGAGTGAGCCGTCAGCATGATGCCTGGGGGGAGTTTCCTCACGCGCGCCGCCGAGGGTGCGATGAACTCCTCCGCAAGTCCGGCCAGGAACCGCTCCTTCTTGCCGTATCTGTCCGCAGGCACTCCCAATGCCGAAGCGACGACCATGGTGGTATGCGGATGCATGGCGAGGTCATAGGGCCAGTCGTCGGCACCGCCGTCTCCGGTCAGAACGCAATCCAGGTCCATTGCGAGGGCTTGCTTGAGAAGGATGATGGCAAGAACCGGATTGTGGGCGGTAATCACCGTGTCGGTTGAAACATCAGGCGCGCGCCAGAAATCGAGCTTGGACGGAAAGAGGCGCTCGACGAATGATGGGGGGCGATACAAAGTCGCGTGACGGACGGCTTCTCGGCGCTGGCGTTCTTGCAGGTCGGTTAGTTGATGCATGTGGACAGCCATGACCTGACCCTTTCCTTTCCGAATTCTTCGAAGAGAGCGTCGATACGACGGAACAGGGCCGTCCAGACCGCGCACAGGTCTGGACGTCCGTAAAGTGACCCCGTGTCGTGGACGGCCTCGTTCATGCAGCCGCCTTGGCAGGCGTCGAACCACGGGCAGCTCCGGCACTTCGCGTCGACGTGGTCGCGGCGGGCGCGGAGCGTCTCCCATACGTCGCGATCGAAGCGCTCCTCGAGCGCGTTGCCGAATCCGAAGTGGCCCGAGTCGGCCATTTCGAAGCATGTGAACAGCGAACCGTCGGGTTCGAGGTTGATGGAGTTCTCCGCGCAGTTGCGCTGGAACGGGCAGACCGAGCCGTAGACCTCGTCGGCCCCCAGACGCTTGCGCAGCAGATGCGTGAATGGCTCCACGGGAACGCGCGCCTTCATCGCCCAGAGATCGAACGCCTCGGTGAAGGCGCTGACCAACTGGTCCTGCGTGCCGTTCGCGATGTCGCGTCCGCCCTGGAAGATCGCCCGAAGCACGAGCGGATAGCCGAGCCTATCGGCCGTCGCGACTTCGTGGGAGGCATTCGAAGTGCCCTGGCCGTCGACGACGAAGACGGCACCCGGGCGCTTGCGGCGGCGACGCGAGATCGCCTCCATCGAACGCTCGACGATCTTGCGGTAAGCGTCGGGATTGCCCTTGATCGTGCGCTGGGTGCCGCGGCCGTCGACGGAGGTTCCGACCCGTCCGGCGAAAAGGGTGTCGAGTTCGAGGACCCGCCTTTCGGAGCCGATGAGGTTGGACTGTACGCCGTCGATGACATTTCCGAACGCATGGGTCATCTCCTCCCTGCCGATGTAGACCATCTCGCGCAGTTGCGCCTTGGGGACGAGCAGGATTTCCCCGCCGACATATTGGAGGCTCACGGTCGAGCGCGGCCCTCCGCAGCCCATGACGGGAACGACCACGTCGCGGATGAAGCGGATGGCCCTCCTGAAGTCTTCCGGGGACATTCTCGTATGCGGGTTTTCCTGCCACGAGGAGCAGTAGGAACAGTCGGCGTTACAGGCCTTCACCAGCCTGAGATGCAAGGTCAGATGGCCACCCATCATGATAATTCTTCCGGTTCACTGGCCTATTCCCTGGCGGTCGTCGTCTTTGCCGCCTTCTTCGGCTTCGCGGACTTTGCCTTGCGCTTCCGTACCGGCTTCTTCACGCTCGGTTTTTTGACCGTGGAAGCCGCCTTCTGCGAAGCCTTCCCTTTCGAGGACGCGCCCGATTTGGAGGGCTTCCTCGCCTTGCGGACGGTCTTCACCGGAGTTTCCGGAACGACCTCAACGACAGTCTCCCTCACGTCGGTCTCCGCCGTGGCTGCTTCCGGTTCGATGACTTCGAAGCCGACGGCGGGGTCGTTGGGGTCTTCAGGCTCGATAACCTGGAACTTGGCCATTTCTTTGGTTTCGTCCTCCACATGATCGATCGCTTTCGCACAAAGGGCAATCATGACTTCTTCGAATCTTTCGACACCGTCTTCGTCTGTAAACGCATTTTTGACGACGGCGCGGATGCGCGCCTTGAGGGCGTCGGACCGCTCGACGGGAACGGGGTTATGGAAACGTTCGAGGATGTATTCGTCTTCGGGGACGAAGGACGCGGCGAAACCCGGATTGAGCAGTTCGACGACCATGTGCTGGAAGTAGCTGCTGACGGGAAGGAGGACGTTTGAGAAGTTGACCTTGCCGCACCATGCCTCGGTGACGGCCTCGATCCGCTGGCAATAGCGCTCGAAGGAGGCGTCGTCGAGAACCTCGGGAGGCAGGAAGGACACGCCCGCGTTCACCGCCTCGATCGTCGAGACGATGTGGTTGGCGTCCTTGAATTCGGCCTCGGCCGGAATCTCGATCAGAACGGAAACGGGGACAGGAGACATCTGGTAGGAGATCGCGAGGTCGAGGATTTCATCCGCAAAGTCGCCGTCGTCTTTGAAACGGCCGATGAGTCCGATTTCCGAGATGCCGGGCGGCGGATCGAACTCCATGTAGCCCTCGTCCACCTCGATGCCGAACGCCATCGTCGGAAGGACCGCCTTGGCGTCCTTCCTGACGGCTTCCTCGCGTTGGGCAATGAGTTCGGACAGCTTCATGACGTTTTCCAGTTCGTTAAAGGGGTGTGGGGATCAGCGCCAGCTGCGCGAACCATGGCAAGCGCTGTGGCAAGCGCCGTGGCAGGCTGCGTGGCAGGTGGTTGTGTAGGTCGGCGGCGAATAGCATCCGCCGGTCGTGAAGTCCCTGGACCGCGTGGTCGTCGCGGCCAGGAGGATTTGGTCGGAAGCGCCGGGGAAATACTTCTCGCCGAGCGAAATGTCCCCGTGACCGAACTTCGTCGCCAGCAGCGCGAAGGACGCGCTTACCGCCTCCTGGACGTTCGGCCGCGAGACGGCGGCGTCGATCTTGGCGGCGAGTTCGTCGGTCGTCTTCGCCTCCGGAATGTTGATGATGCCGTCTGCGTTTTTCGCGACCACGTTCATGGCGTGGACGGCGAGGATCGCCATGGACGCCGAAATTACGATGCTTTTCTTCTTGCCGTTGCTCATGATCGCCTCGCCGTTATTATAATTCAAGACTTCGATACGGGAATTATGTTATCGAAGTCTGGAAAATCCAAGTCGTCAATTGCGAAGTACGTCCATCTCGTGAATTTTCGACGCCGTCGCGAAAAGCGTCCGGCCGCCGGAGCATTCTCCCGAACCGTCGTCCATCGAGACCGCGAGGCAGCCGCTCGAGCAGATCGTCCTGAACGGGCACTGCGTGCAGTTGACGATCTGGCGCTCCTTGCGGGCCTCGGCGTAGCCCCTCTCGAACGAGAGGAACTCGTCGGCCCCCTTGTTGTCCACCTCGCTCGTCAGCGCCGTACAGCCCATCTTGTAGCCGGACGAGTCCACCGTATGGAACCTTGTGTCGCAGTGGCCGGACCAGCACCCGTAGCCGACCGCGCCGTTGGCGAGGTTTTCCACCGAGATCATCAGGCCGTCGAAGGGGGAAAGGTGCAGCTTGTCGCCGTTTCCGTCGATCGACTTCCACAACCTGTAGGCCTTGAGGATGCGCGACATGCCCTTCGAATAGGCCATGTTGTCCACGCCGAGGCGGTCCCAGTTTCCGCGCGCGTAGCCCGTTTCCGTCAGCCGTTCGATATGGGCCTTGCGGACGCCATGTGAGACCAGGAGGTCGAACAGTTTCGTCGGGTTGCGGAACTCCTCGAAGAAGACCTTCGTCGCGGTCATGACGACATAGGGTTCGAGGCCGTCGGCCACGAGCTGGTCGAGGGCCGGCCAGAAGCGTTCCTCGTAGACCGCGTTCGACTCGGGCCTGTCGCGGCGGAGAAGCCTGATCTTGGGATCGTACGAAACCCCGACGTTGCCTTCGAACCGACGGCGGTAGACGTCCGCCCATTCGGGCGAGTAGGTCATCAGGTTGGTCTGGATGCCGTGGACGAATTTCAGCTCGGGCGCGGCCGCCTCGACGCGTCCGATCGCCTCGTCCAGCCATTCGGCTCCGAACATCGTCGGCTCGCCGCCGTGCCACTGCATCAGCACGGTCTGGCCTTCCCTGGCGAAGCGGCGGATGTCCTCCACCGAGGCGGCCACGGTGTCGAGGCTCATCCTTTTCGGGTTCTTGGGGATGAAGCAATGCTCGCAGTGCAGGTTACAGCCTTCGAAGACCCGCATGTAGACGAGGTGGTCGAAGCCGGGTGCGAATGGTACTTTGGCGCTCATGCCGCGCAAGCTCCCTGGTTGTCGCCGCCGCCGTAACGGGTCGCCCTGTCCAGCGTGGAATCCTTTTTCATCTGATCGAGGTAGGCGATCATGGTCTCGCGGCCGCCCGGCCGTTCGGAGAAGCGCCTGACGGCGGAAAGGTAGGTGCGATAGCCCGAGCACTCGTCCTCGCCGTGGGCCGCGCCGTTCGGCGTGATCGGGCAGCCCGAGCCGCAGAAGTGCTGGTTCTCGCAGGTGAAGCAGTGGCTTTCCTTGTGCGTGAGTCCCTGATGGCGCACCCACTTGCGACGGAACTTGTTGCCGGCGAACGCCTTGTAGCCGTCACGCACATTGCCGTAGCTCTCCTCGAACGAGGACTTGTCGGGGCAGTTGTTGAGCGAGCCGTCGGGTTCCACCACGACGAAGTCGTTCATGCAGGTTCCGCCCCAGCGGTCGCCGCCGACGCCATAGAGGACGCCCGTGATCGAAGCCCTGATCGCGCCGTTGATCGGGGCGAAGCCCGTCTTCTCCATCCGTGCCATGAGCGCCTCGAAGAGGCCCATGAGGAAGTACGAATGCTGGAGGTTCGTCGGACGGTCGGGGAAGGACGTGCCATAGGCGTTGTAGCGGTCCACGTTGAACGCGGCGAACCGACGCTCGACCATCCAGTCCACGATCCATTCCTCGCGACCGAGTTCGTTGGTTGTCGGAACGATGCCGGGGATGATCTCGATCCCGCCGTCGCGCGCCATGTCCACCTTCTTCTGCCAGAGCTTGTGGTAGGCCTCGACAGAGCCGCCGATCATGCGCTGAGAGAAGTCCACCGAGGTGCCGACGAGGCCGCCGAAACGCTCGCGCATCAGGGGGACATGCTCGGGACGCAGCGGGATGAGTGAGGTCTGCATGCTCTCGACATGCCCCGGCAGCTCGCGGTCGAGCAGTTCGCCGGCCTTCCAGTACCAGTCGGCGGAAAGCACAAGCGGTTCCCCGCCGTGCCACAGCACCTGGATGCCGTCGTGACGGCCGAAATTGCGCATGTCCGAAAGGAACGCGGCCGAGGCCGTGAGGACCTCGTCGGTCATGCGGGTCTTGTCCGCGCGCACCTCGAGGGGAAGGTAGCAGTGCGTGCAGCCGACGTTGCAGCGGTTGGTGGCTTTCATGTAGACGAGGATCATCGGGTCACCTCACGCGGCCGCCGGAAACGGACCGAGCCGCTTGCGCACGTTGTCGGGATCGAGACCGTACTTCTCGATGGCGCGGTCGGCCTCGCCCGAGACCACGCTCTGCTTGATCCGGTCGAACACCATCTTCCATGACTGGCAGTAGTGGAATTTGCCGCCCAGCCCCTTGCCGTACAGCACCGCGTCGCGCATGCAGCCGCCCTCGCATTCGGCGAAGTGTCGGCACGACTTGCAGTCCTCGGGGACATCGAACCTGCGGCGGCGCGTCGCCACCGCGACCTTGGCCATCAGGAGCTGCGGAACCGTCTGTTCGCGCAGGTTGCCGAAGCGGTAATCCTCGTCGCCGAGGTCGGCGAATTCCGAGCAATTGTAGACGTCGCCGTTCGGCTCGAGGCCGAGGAACTGGCCGCCGCAATGGCGGGTCCACGGACAGCGCATCGCCTCGAGGCCCATGACCTTCTTCAGCATCTCGTCGAGCGGCGTGATGACGAAGGACGGGGTCTCGGAAATCCAGCGGTCGTAGATTTCGATCAGCTTGCGGCCGTAGGTGACGGGCATCAGCATCTCGCCGCGCCCGCTGTCGCGGCCCGCCGGATAGCGGTAGTTGATGCGCAGGTCGAAGGCGCTGTCGCCGAGTGCCGCAGACCGGTCGTACATCGTCATGGCGAGGTCGATCGTCTCCTCCGTATAGGTGCCGATGACCTTGGGCCGGAAGCCGTCCTTCAGCATGGCGTCGAGGCGCTTGTTGAAGATTTTCGAATAGAGGGAGGCGGACCCCTTGAACTCGCGGTGGATTTCGTCGGGATCGAAGCTGGTGGAGATCGACCCGCCGAACTCCTCGGCGAACACGTCCTTCCAGCGGCCGGTCTCGTAGGCGAGGATGTTGGTCTGCATCGAAAAGACGATGCCAGGCTTGACGGAACGCCCATAGGCGCAGGCCTTGCGGTACCAGTCGGCCCCCATCAGCATTGGCTCCCCGCCGTGCCACAGGATCATCGCCTGGTCTGCCATGTAGGGATGGAGGCGGTCGAAATAGAATTTCCAGTCGTCGAGCGACCACTTCGGCGCTCCGTTGACCTCGGGAGGCGCGGAACAGTAGGTGCAGCTGGCGTTGCAGAACTTCGTCGGCTTCGCGATGACTGTCGATATTCCGAAGCTGTTCGCCATTTCGTAAATCCAAGAACTCAGGTCCAAGGATGGTATGCCCGGGTGGAGGCGATGGCAAGGATCGAAGACGGCGCTCGCGAATAAATGAAAGACTCCACTACGCAGGTGGCCGTAAACAAAAAACCCCGCCTGCGGGGCGGGGGTTTCGTGGAATGGCGGAGATCAATCTTCGCCGTAGTAGCAGAAGGTCTGCGCGATGACCTGGCGGGGCGTGTTGTCCGCCTTCGCGTCGCCGACCCACTGGATTTGCCATGTGAGGCTGTTCGACTTGGCGACCACGCCCTGGGTGAGCTGTATCCAGGTGTTGGTCTTGTCCACGTCAACGCCGCCGACGAAGGTCATGCCGTTCGCCGTGGCCATCGTGACTTGCAAGGGAATGTTCGGGCGGGTCTTCGAAGAGTCCACCTGGCGGTAGACCATGATACGCGAGTTGGCGTATCCGCCGCGGCACGTGGGCTTCGGAACCGGCTTCGGAGACGCTTCGGAGACGACATAGGAGTACTGCGCCACCGAACGGGGAAGCAGGTCGCCGAGCGTGACGGGGGCCCTGAACTGGCGGTTGCTGCCGTCGACGTTGCTTCCGAAGACCTTCGCGTCGAGGTCGATGCGTCCGGCCGTGAGGTCGCCGGCGACGGTCGCGTCCCCATCGGCAGTTATATCCCCTCCCGATCCGTCTGCTGCCTTTCTGGCGACCACGGTCTTGCCCTGAACGCGGTTTTGAGCGACCACGTTGTTGCCTGCGGTTACGTTGTTTGCCGCGGTGACGTTACGGTCGGCAATAACGTCGGTTCCAGCCTTCACGTAGCTCTGTGCCTCGACATAGGTGTCCGATCGTACGCTGTCAGCTCGAACGTAGCCAGTAGCACGAACGTTCCGGTCCGCCCAGATGTCGCGGGTGGCGCGAAGCGTTTCCGGAGACGCGGCGTCGCCGATGATGACGGCGTTGCCGCCGCCGCTCGTTGGGTCGGCAACGCCGCTTAGCTTTCCTATGGTTTTAATGCCGTTCTTGTACATGTCGATGTCGGTTCTCATCCGGTTTGCTTCCGGATCACCGACGTTGTTGCGATACAGGTAATCCTTGAGGAGTGAGCCGTCCTCGAAGTTCATCGTCATCTGGATCGTGCCTGTGTCGGGCCTCGTCGCCGCAGCGCCCCAGGCGGCGGTGGCCGAACGCCAGCCGCCACCGATGCCGAGGATGTTGCCCGCGTCGGCGGCCAGAGGATACTGGGAAGGCACGTAGCCACCTGCGGGACCGATCAGCTTCGCCATGGTGCCGAGCATCCGGTCGGGGATTTCGCGGCCGCCGTAGGTCGTCAGCATCGCGTCAAGCGTGGTGGCGTTGGCTCTACGAACCAGAAGCGCCGTGTTCTGCTGAAAGCCGTTGACGTCGATGAAGCCGGCGGGCAGGAAATTCTTGCCCTGCAGGCTGTTCGCGGGGACGGGGTCCGTGATGCTGGTGCGCCCGACCTCGATCGCCACCGGACCACCGGCCGTGGAAGCCAAAAGAGTGGAATAGTTGGCCGACAGGTATCGCTTCGCCGCCTCGCCGATCGTCGTGAGCTTGTCGGCGGTGTTCTTTGCCGCGATGCGGTCTGTTTCCCCCTGCTGCATGCTCAGGAACAGGACCATCAACACAGCGACGACAGCCAAGGTCGCGACCGTATCCATCAAGTTCGATCCGCGGAGGCGGCGGGACTGAACCCTTTTCCTGAAATTGGTGTTTGGCGTCTTCATCTCGGTCTCCGGCGGGAACGTTGGTACAATGATATTATTAGAATGTTCCCGCCGGCCGAATTCTTCATTTTCGCCGGTGGGACGGTCACATGTTGGAAACGATGACCGGGGTTCCATCCGTCATGGCGGCGGCGATGCCCGCAGGAACGTCGACGACCTTCTTGTCGTAGATGCCCGTGAGCGCCGTGAGGTTTAGCTTCGAGGTCGCCTTGTCGAAGACGCCGATCATGGACGACTCGCCGCCCACGCCCTCGTTCAGGGCCGACATGATGACCCCGTAGGAAACACCCGTACTGGCGGGAACGTTGGCGTTGACGCTCGTCATGAGGACTTTGGTCGTCGGATCGAACCTCGTCGTGAAACGGCTCTTCGAGAAGGCGGGGCCGTCGATCATCGCCGGGAACATGTAGGACGTGGGATCAACCACGGCCGTGCAGGTCGTGTTGAGGCAGCGCCTGACCGCGCCCTTGTGCCAGGCCGTCATATGCGTGGCGATCACCTGACTGTCCATCTTGAACTGCTGTTCCTGCGGCGGAAGCCCGAGCACCAGATACAGGATCAGGCTAAGCATGCAGACGGTGAAGTATATGACCTGCATTTCCCTCTCCTCAATTGTTGTCCAGCTTCACGGGTTCCTTGTCGAGCGCCACCCTGCTTTTCTGCTGCTCGATGAACGTTCCGAGCTGGCTGGTGTCGCCTTCCCTGATCATCGAACGGATGCCAGGATCGTCGCCGACGAAGAGCATTTCGGTCTTGAGCACCTTCTTCGACTTTCCGGTCTTGTCCCGCTGTGTCAGCAGAGTCTGATGTATGACCCCCGCGAGGCCGTTCGCAAGTTGCTCGCGCGCGAAGCCGATGTTGTCGTCGGCGCGCGCCGTCAGCGTCAGGAGCGAATTGATGGCTTCGATGACGTTGCCCGCGTGGATCGTCGTCATGACGAGGTGGCCCGAGATCGCGGCGCGGAGCGCCTGGCTGGCGTCGTGCGCGCGGCGTATTTCTCCGAGCAGGATGTATTTCGGGGTGTAGCGCATCGCGCGCTCGAGCGCGTCCCCGAAAGTCTCGTCGTCGCCGAGCTTCAGCTGGAAACAGTGACCGAACTTGCCCCTCGGACCGTTCAGCATCATCTCAGGCGGGTCCTCGATGGTGACCGCGATGTTGCCGAAGGAATGCAGGTAGGCGTTGAGGATGGAATAGGCAGTCGTCGTCTTGCCCTGTCCGGTCGCCCCGGCGAGGATGATCAGGCCCTTGCGCGAGGCGAGCTTGGCGAGATGTGTGACGATCGGGCGGGGGAAGCCGAGGGTGTTGATCGGCGGAATGACGGTCTTCGACTTGCGCACGGCGTACCAGGTGCCGTCGAGGTCGTTGATGACGGCGATGCGGTAGCGGACGCCGTCATGGTCGACGTGGAACTCGTTTCCGTGCTGCCCCTTCTGAATGCAGGCGAGACGCAGGTCGTTGATGTCTTCGATATAGTCGTCGTTGACCGAAACGAGAGGGCCGTTATCCGGAGTGTCGACGCCGCGCATCATGCACGCGCCGTTGGCCGACATGATGAGGTCCGTGAATTCGATGTCGGCGAGGCGCACCATTTGCGGCGGCCCGGGCGGACCGCCCGAGGCTCCTCCCGCCGAAGCGGGCACCGTACCTCTAGCCGTTGGGATAATTTTCGTCATCTGCGGTCACACATCTCTTACGGGGTCGAATGGAAGACCCTGGTCATGCCTGTTCGGTTACTGGAGGGCCGCGGTGATCTGCTGCTGGAGCGAGAAGATGCCGCCGTAAATCCACATGAAGGTCAGGCCGAGAGCCAGGAAGCCGAGGTTGCGCATCACCGCGGTCTGCATCTCGATCTTCTGGACCGACTCTTCCAGCCATTCCGTTCCGAGCTTTTCGAGGGCCTCGTCGAACTTGTGCAAACCGGCGTATGCGCGCAGGTCCATGACGCTTTCCTTGTCGGGAAAGCTGTGGCCCGCCTTGTGGAGCGCTTCGCCGAGGTTGAAACCCTCGTTCACCCAGCGCGACGTCGCGGAGATGCGCTCCTTGTACCAGGGGCTGGCGTCCCGGCGCAGCATGTCGAGCACCGTCGGAAGGGGGATGCCGGCCTTGATCATGCCGCCGACGGTGAGCATGAAGCCGGACCCGAGCACCAGTCGGTAGAGCGACCACGGCGGAAACTTGTCGAGCTTTGTGCGCATGCGGCCCGTCCACCTGGGCATGGACCAGACGACGAGGGTCATGAGGACGGCGAGGAAGCCGAGGCCGAGGAAGAGATAGCTGTCGATGACCCTCGCGACGAACGCCATCTGCGCGCCGAGGCCCTCCCACTGTTCCTTCGGGAGGACGGCGTCGAAAGCGGGAACCACCTGCCTGACGATGAGGACGAGAAGGGCGATCGCGGCACCGACCAGCATGAACGGGTACGACAGTCCCTTGATGAGCGTCGTCTTGATCTTGCCCGCCGATTCGTTGATGGCCATGGCCTTTTCGATGGCGACGGTGAGGTTGCCCGCAGCCTCGCCGCCCTCGATGACGAGACGGTCGGAGTCCGGCACCCATCCCTTGATCGCCTGCCCGAGCTTGCGGCCTTCGGCCACCTGCCGACGCCAGTGGTCGATGACGACGGCCTGAGATTCCTTGGGCTTGCGGCCGTCGTCCGAGGCGTGGTTCCACAGGATGTCCAGCGCGCGGGTCATCGGAACGCCGTTGTTCAGGAAGCGGTTAAGTTTCCTGTAGATGCGGTTCCGCTTCTTTCCCGAGAACTGGAATTTCGCGAATTTGAGTTCAAGATTTGCCAGCATTCCAGGCGGCCCCCAGTTCGGTGTCTTGCATTACCTAGAATCGTATCCCCATTTCGTCGTCCGGGAATCCGCCGGCGGATCAAAGGCCGACGAGTTCCACGATTTTCGGCACGCGGGCCGGATCGATGTCTTCGATGAGGCCGACGACATCCTCGACGGCGCGCACGTCCGCGAAGCCCATGAGGATCATGGCGAGACCGTGTTCCAGCATGTCCATGCCGCCCAGTTTTTCCTTCCAGTAGGCAAGCGCCTCGGACTTCGTCTCCTTGATGTAGAGGTCGAGGAACTTCTGGTCGGGGATGATGGTCTCGGCGGCCACCGAACGGCCCTTGTAGGCGTCGTTCGGGTTGGTGACCCGGTGCGTCGCGGCGAAGCGGATGTCCTTGATACGGTCGCCCGCGAGCCTTTCCAGTGTCTCGAACACGTCGTCCGGCACGAGCTTGTTGGCGCGCGCCTCCTCCCATCCGCACTTGTGGTCGGGATGGATTTTGCGGACAAGGCGCTGGGAGACGAGGCCCGTGAACTTGGATGCGTCGCCAAGTTTGAACAGTTCGAGGCCGAGGTCGCGCAGGCGGTCCAGGATGCCGATCGCGCTGTTGGCGTGGAGAGAGGCCCAGACCGTGTGACCCGTCTCGGCCGCGCCGTAGGCGAGGTTGGCCGAAATGAGGTCGCGGATTTCGCCGATCATGATCGCGTCGGGGTCGTCACGCAACACGGCGTTCATGGCGAGGCCGAAGTTCTTCGTGCGTTCCTCGGCCGTGGTCGCCGAGGCGATCGACAGCTGCACCCAGCCTTCGATGATGTATTCTGGCGGGTCTTCGATCGTGATGCCGTTGATGCCGGGGCGTTCGCGCATCATCGCCGTCAGCGAGCGCTGGAGCGTCGTGGACTTGCCCGAGCCGGTCGGTCCGCAGATGATGTTGATCCCGATGGTCTTGCGGCGCATCTTGCGGATGTCGGCGATCTGGTTCGGCGTGTAGCCGAGTTCGTCGATGTCGGCCGTCGATCCAACCTTCTGGGCGTAGAGGATACGGGCCACGAGAAAGCGGCCGCTTCCGGATGCGTAGGGGTTGAACTGGAGACGGACCGCCTGGACGCCCGGCGGGAATTTCAGTCCCTTGAGCGAGGACTCGGTGACGCGGGCCTGCTGGTAGTCGAGCGGCTTGTATGTCGCTTCGGACGTTTCCGTCATGTTGAAGACGGCGTTGCAAAGCTCGAGGGCGGCACCCGAAGGCATCTCCTTCAGCTTCATCATCACGCCGTCGGTCCTGATCTTGATGATCGCGGTGTGCTTGTCGACGACGAAGTGGATGTCCGATGTGCCGGTCTTGCAGACCGCGTCGAGGAGGCGGACGAACTCGGCCTGCTTTTCGGCGACGTCGGTACCGCGCGACAGCGTCGCAAAGGCCGCTTCCGGATTGAGGATCGAAGCTTTCTCGTAGATCGCGTGGATCGTCGCCATGTCCACCAGAACTTCGCTGTGGATGGCGATCCCCTTGCGGCGGACGATGTTGCGGACCGTCGAGGTGTCGGGATGGACGAGGTAGTCCTTCGCCACCACGAAGACGTTGATCTGCCGCTTCTCGGGGGTGTCGCTTTCCGTGCGCAGGAGCGCCACGTACTGGGCCTGGTTCGCGGATATCTCCGCGATGCCCCCCGGTGCCGACAGGAGGGTCCAGTCGCGCTGGACAAGCTTGAACTTGGCGTCGTCCGACAGTTCGCGGTTTCGCGTCGGTTCGGCCTTCTTCGCGAGTGCGGTCGGAGCTGCATCCTGCATCGGCTGTGTTCTTTGCTGCTGTGGTCTGACGCTCGTGGGGGCCGCCGGCGCGTTCCTGACGGCGGAGACGGGCCTCGTCGGCGCTGGCGGGCGCTCGGCGGGCTTGGCGCTCGCCGTAGCAGCCGCTGCTGGCTGCACCTTCTTCGCGTCTTTCGAGCCGAACAGGTTCTTGAACATGCCTTGCGTATCCCGGTTACGGGCGCGCGAGGTTCAGTCCCCGCGCGCGAAGTCTTGCTTTATCGACGGGGTGCCGCCGGAACGCTCGTTCCGAAGCCAAGCTTTGCCGTCTCGCCGTCCCTGACGACGGTCACGCCGTTCGGGGTGATGGAGGCGACGGTCTGGCCGTTGGCGAGCACGTCGCCCTTGCGGACGGTGGTTTCGCCGTAGTAGGGGACCAGAAGCTTGGCGTTGAGGTTGCCGCCCGAACCGGTGACGCTGACGATCACGGGGTTCGGCTCGTCGCTGTTCTTGGCCTGCGACTGGACCTGCTTGCTCGTCTCGACGAGCTGCTCCTCGAGCGACTTGACCTGGACGGAGAGTTCGTCGCGCTCGGCCTTGACCGTCTCGAGTTCGGCCTTGTTCTTGTCGTCCTCGCCGTTGATGATCTGGTAGAGTTCCTTGGCGAGCTTCGCCTTCTCCACCTGCGTCTTCAGGGCTTCGATCTCGCGCTTGTCGCCGGAGCGGGCCTCGACGTCCACGTTTTCGCGGGCGTTGTCGATCGACGCGCCGACGAGGTCCTGAAGGCTCTTGGCACCGTCGCTGGACAGCTTCTTGATCTTGTCGTTGGCGTCGCCGACCGAAGCGCCTTCAGGCAGCTTGAAATCGGGCTGCTTGGCGGTCAGGCTTCCGTCGGTTGCCTGTTCGGCACCGGGAATGACCAGTTCGCCCTGGCCACCGGCGTCCTGAGCGTTTGCCGAGGAAATTGCGCACGACGCGATGAGAACGGCAAGGGCCGCCTTAACGCTGAACATCGGCGTTTTCCGGGAGTGGTAGTTGTTCATAGGCTTTCCCCTTGATGGTGTAAACGTTGTCTTCGACCTGGTATTCCAGACTGTCGAGCATGAAGCCCGGCACCGCTCCCAGGACGTCCGCGAAGCTCAAAGGGCTTAACGAAGTCTTGAATTCGATGTTAACCCCGGTCCAGAACTCATTGGAATCGGCCGGCGAAAAAGACACTTCGGTCCGACGAGATTCCATGATCTGGAGAACCGAAGTCGTGATGACCTGTTTTTTCTCCGTCTTGATGTCCACGGGGATTTTCGGAATTCCGCCGACCGCCCAGGTGAAGGCGAACGGTCCCGCCGATCCGTTGCCAGTGCCGAAGTCGAGCGCAGGCTCGAGGCCGTTGTGCTTGACCATCCGCATGGCACCGGTGATCGGCATTCCGCCTTCCTCCAGCCCCTTGTCGCGGGTGACGTAGGCAGCGATGTCCGCGTTCTCGCCGCTTGGGCCGCAAGAAAGGCTGTTGACGGTCCAGCCGGGAAGGTCCAGCGGGAACTTCTTGATCTCCTGGACGCAACGCTCGAGGACGCGGACGCCAATGAGCTGGCCGTCCCATGGCATCGGCGGGACGATGACCTTTTCTTCCTGGAGGCCGATGGTCAGCTTGGCGTTTTCGAGAGCGGCCTGCGCCTCGGCCTGGATGCGTTCCTGCTCGATCTGGTCCCAGTAGTAGCGCGCGCCGAAGATCACGATGATCGCGACGCCGCCGGCCAGCGCGTACTTGATGTAGCTCGACGAACGCTTGATGTCCTTGAGGCGGACGGAGGTGCGTCCCGAAAGCACGCTTTCGATGGACTGCTCGCGGGAACCCTCGATCTCAAGGCCGTCGGGCGCGATGACCTCGGGGAAGTCGTACTGGGCCGTAAGCCTGTTGAGCTGCTCGGCCGCCTCACCGAGGTTGTCGATGAAGCGCTCGGCGTCAGACAGGATCGTGTCGTCGCGCACCGCGAGCAGGTAGTATCCGCCCTCGACCTCGAAGAGGGCGACGAAACTATGCCCCTTCGACTGACAGATGTGCGCGGCGAGCGAGGGCAGGTTGGTCTTGTGTCCCTGTGCCGCGTAGCCGAGGCCGAACTGCGTCCTGACGCCCTTGCGGACGCAGAAGAAATCCGGGCGGTCGGTCTGGCCCGCGGCGTAGTCGCGAGCCTCCTTGACGACCTTGTTGGGGTCCTGCGGGGTTTCCCACTGGAGGTCGACCGCATACTCGACCTTGCCGATCCTCACCGATCCGCGGATCGCGGACGGCGCGGCAGCGCCGAAGCCGGCGGCAGGGCTGTCGCCGAAGTCGTCGAGGTTGAAGTGGTCTTCGTTGTTGCTCATGCGGTCGTTCCGATCTCTGTCCTTGGCCTTACTTCAGCACGGTCGGGGTGATCATGATGACGATGACTTCGCGTTCCTTCGAAGCAGAGGCGCTACCGCCCAGCAGCGAGAAGAGCGGATGCCCTGTGCCGCTGTTGTTGGTGGACGAACGGACCTGCTCGAAGCCCGCCAGCACCAGCGTCTGGCCGTACGGGATGTTCGCGTTCTGGATGAAGTTCCTCTGGTTGAGGCGCTTCAGCTGGACGGTGTTGTCGCCGATCGTGCGCTCGTCGAAGCCGTCGTTCGTGCCGACCAGTTCCTTGATGTTGACGCCGTACTGGAGAAGCACGTCGCCGTTGCGCTGAATGCGCGGCATAAGCTGGAGGGCGAAGCCCGTCGAGACGCTGTCGGTCTCGAACGTGGTGTTTTCGGTTCCGGCCTCGGTGTCCGTCTCGACGGTGATCTGCTTGACGTAGTCGCGGTCCTGTCCGACCTGGAGCGGAACCGGCTGGCCGTTCACGGTGGTGAGCGACGCCGTCGTCACGACCGACACGTCTCCGCGCTCCGAGAGCGCCTTCACGGCGGCGTTGGAGCCGTTGTACTGCGACGTGCCGTCGATCAGCGCCCAGCCGAGGGAACCGCCGCCTGCGAGCGCTCCTGCCGTGCCTGCGCCGCCGAGCGTGATGCTGTCCTTCGCGCCCCTGAAGACGCCTTCGAGGTTGAGGGCGAAGTCCTCGTTGTCCTTCACCGTCACCGAGTAGACTTTGACCGACAGGGCGACCTGGTCCTTGAGGCGGGCGTTGAGGTTGTCGATGTAGTCGCGAGCGCGGTCGACCACCGCCGGGGAGCCGGTCACGGTGACGACGCCCGTCGAGCGGTTGATCGAGAAGCTGTCGCCTGCGAGCTTGCCGAGGGCGGCGGTCAGTTCCTCGTAGACGTTGACCGTGACGTCGGTCTTGGCGTGCGCGCCGGCGGCTGTCTCGCCCATTTCACCGAGCGCGAAGCCGAGGCTGGTGACCATCGGAAGCGCTGGCACGTCGAAGCTACGGGTGATGGTCGAGTCGATGACGATCTTGCCGCGCTCGTACTTCCACGAAACGTTGAAGTTCGCGGCGACGAGGTCGAGCAGGTCAGAAAGGCGACCATGGAAATTCAGGACCATGGAGCCGTTGGAAGAAGAGCCGGACGAGGCGGAAATCGTGGACGGGGCCGAATTCTGAGACAGCTCCTCCAGCGCCTGGTCGAGAGGGAAGCCCTGCGGGATCGGACCAGACGCGAAGTCCTGCGTCGGAGCCTGCTGATCCTGTTGCTGAGGTGCCGAGGAGGCGACCGGAACGTTGGCGGCGACAACCACCGGAATCTTGGTTTCCGTGGTGATGATGGTCGCGACTTCCTTCAGGCTGATCGAGGACGCGCCGTTCTTGATCGTGACGCCGTTGGCCTTTTCGACGCGCTGCGGGAGCGGTTCGCCGTGTTCGTTGACGACCGACTTGGTGCCGACGAAGACGTCGCCGTGGTTGTTGATGACGTTCTTCTGCGCGGGCGGCAGCGGAGCCTTCGCCTCGGACAGGAGATTGGAAGACTCCGAGCTGTTGCTGCGGATGTCGTTGGCGGCACGCTGGTTGACGCAGCCGGAAGCCGTGGTGGCGGCGAGGACGGCCAGGAGTGTTTTCGTGAATTTCATGGGAGGAGGCTCCTTGACCCGATGTGTTAGCGGTTGACTTCGTCGGACAGCTTGTTGCTGATGACGATCACCTTGTTGCCCTGGTAGTAGTCGACCGTGATCTGCGGACGGGCGTCGGCCATCGCCTTGATGAGGTCGGAGGAGGCCTTCACGAAGTCGCCGGAGAACGTGGCGTTCGCTTCGATCAGGTAGTCGTGTTCGCTGTTCCAGATGACCTTCCAGCCGGTGGCGTCGGCCCAGGTGCTCAGCGTGCCGTGGAGCATGTAGCCCTCTTCGACGATGAACTGGCCCTTGCCGTCGTACTTCTGCCAGCCGTCCTTCTTGGTGTCGGCGAAGTCCTTGTCCTTCAGACCCTCGCCCGGTTTCGCGCTGTCGCGGTACGGACGGATCGTGAAGCCGCCGCCACCGATCGAAGCGGTTTCGCGGGCAGGCGGGTCACGGGGCTCGGCGCGTTCGGCACGCGGCTTGGACTTGCGCTCGCCGCCGCTCTTCTTCTGGACGATGTCCTTGGAGGGCGTGGAGGAATACGGACGTGCCGAGGACGCCGGGGCCTTGACGATGACGACCGTGCCGGAGCCGATCTCGGCCTTCAGGCCCTTCTTGGCCACGGCCGACGAAAGGGCGCTCTGCCAGTCGGGTGCCGATCCCCAGGAAACCGACGTCGCACGATCCACGCCAGCGCCGTAATCGACCGTGAAGCCTTCCGGAACGATCTGTTTGGCGGCGCTCTCGAGCGGAATGTCGGAGCCGAAGCTGTCGAAGGCGGCATTGGCCGCTCCGGAATTCAAGACGCCGAGGCCCACAACAAGGCTCCCGAGGATCAAGGTGCTGCGCAGAGATTTCATGTGGTTCCCCTAAGTATTCCTGCAAATTGACTTTGCTGCTTGCCTGTATTCGATGGTCAGGTGCCGCCACAATCAGGTCAAGATGCGTGTTGAACTTTTATTTGTTCTTCGATTGAACCCAGAAGTCATAGCCGGCGCAAGCAAGAGCCACCCATGCGGGTATCTTTTGGCGCTTGTGCCACAGGTGAACAGCCTGACGCTTGATGTTGAATACTTCGGCAGTACTTTCGTACGTCTTGAAGCCGTGTTCGTTCTGCCACTTCTTGAGGTCGGCGAACGTCATGGTTTCCAAGGTGGCAGGTGCAATTTTGCCATCCTTGCCGGCGGAACGGTCATAGTAGGCAATGGCGAGACGCACCCAGAATGCGATCTCGAGGTCTTCGGGATTTCCGGACTTCACGTCCTTTTCCCAGTTGCGGATGGTCTGGCCGGAAAGCCTGAAATAGTCCTTGATCTCTTCCGGCTTGGTCAGGCCCTTCGACGCGCACCAGGCGAAGAAGTCCTTCTTGTCGAACGTGTCGGTCATATGGTCGTCCACTAAATACAAGATTCCGCCCGGAACCGCCGGGCGCGGATCGGTAGCGTGGACAGACATTGGAAATCACCGGGCCGGATGCGGCTCTAATAAGTTAAAGGTAATCGCGGGAACTGACGGCCGTCAACAGTATAGTTCCAGTAAAATTCATGACTTCGCGAAGTATATCGGCGCGATGTCAACATTGTGCCTCAAGGCACTGAATTTGCGAAGGAAGTCCGGTTGAGGGGCCGTCAGGCCCCGGCGAAGTCGGGCTGGCGGCCGAAATCGGGATTGAACGCGCGGGTCTTGTCGCCGTTGTCGAGCGCCTGGTTAAGGGCGCGCCTGTAGGACCGCCAGATTTCGGCGGGCGCGAGGTCCTTATACAGGTTCAGGTTTCTGACGTCGCAGACGGTATGCATTGTTCCGGCAATCTTGGATGACGAAGTGAGCGGTATAGGTGTTCGTCAACATTAGGCCGGCGAATTGCAAGTGACGGGATGTTTTTTGCTTGTGGCTGGCAATGGCGAAGAGGCCGACCGTTGACGGCCTCTTCCGTGCGGAAATCAGGCTGCCTTGCGAGCGGCAGCGGCAAGTCCGGTGATTTTCGCGGCGACGGCCTCGGGCGACTGGAAAGCGCCGCCGCGCGGGTCTGCAATCCGGGCCAACTCAAGTCCGTCACGTCCGATCAGGACGACGTACCGGATACCCTTTTTTTCGACGATCGTGGTCTTCCCGATGGCGTCGTAGTAGATCGATCTCGATTCCGAGTACAGGTCGTCGTCGGCCTGGCCGATATGAACGGCCGCGCTGCCGAACAGCCATTGCACGCCGGCCACCCTCATGACGGGACGCGGCAGTGTATCACCGACAAAACCTTGCTGGCGGATTTCCCGGAGGTCTGCGGCGGCGCGGCGTCCGGGCATCCAGGTAACCGCGAGCACAAAACACGCCATGACACCAAAGCCGACGGCGTCAACCCATTCACGGCCTGGCGGGCTGTCCATGAACCCGGTCCAACCGAAGACATAGGCGCACAGCGAAAAGACGCTAAACGCAGCAGGTACTGCACATGAACCCACGGTTACCGCGAAAAGAAACCGTGCCTCCCTCCGCGCGGAATTCGCCTTTCCACTGTCCCAGACGCTTGTAGCGGCTCGTGGCGAGGGATGGACGGAATACTCGCGATGGACATCATCGCCGACTTCGCTGGCGGCGCGAACGGATGCATCCATCGCGCGGTCGGAGGCTGCGTTGGCGCGAAAAGCGGCGAGCGCACGCGCGTCTTCGGGGACGCCTTTGAATGGCCCGATGTTGGAGTAGGGATGCGTGGTCATCTTGTTTCCTTTGTATATACGGCACTCCAATTCAAGACGCCGAAAAGAAAGGCTGTCAACGGAATTGCGACCTGATTTATAAAAGAGCCCAGTGGGTTTTCGTTGCCAGCAGGTCCAGCCAGTCATACTATCGAGGCCGGAACTGAACACCCACGTCAATTCGTGCGGCCCAAACCGACATGGACCGTGCCGGGAGCATCATCAAGCGCAACAAGCGGCTCGACAAGCTGGCGTCACAGCCGGGATGAACTACGTGCAGATCGTGACTTCGGGGGGGGTGACGGCCGCTTCATCGTCGTCAGGGAGTACAACGCACGGAATTGCAGGTACTGACGGCTTGCTGGGGCCAGGGACCTCGGCCGAAGAATATTGTCCTCGGCCGAGGTAGTTAATCGCATGGAATCAGACGCCCTTGCGAGCATTTTCGGCGCGTTGCCTGATAGCGGATGCGAGTACTTCCGCCGTGTCGCTCTGATATCCCACCGGCTTTGCGATGCGGTCGATGACGAGGCCGTCGCGTCCGGTGACGGTAACGCCTTCAAGACCGTCCTCGACAGTCACGGTGACAGTGCCGATGGCGTCGTAGAACACCGTCCGGGTCGAGGAAGTCTCCTTGTGATCGGCCTTGGCGATGACAAGCGCCGCTTCGCCGAGAAGCCATGTTTGACCTGCAGCGTGAACGGCGACGTCGATCAGGGCATCGCCGCGGAAACCCTGGGTCTTGAGTTCGCGCCTACTGCGAAGGGTTTCCTTGTAGCCCGCGAAATAGAGGCCGCCCGCCATGATGATCGTTCCAGCGCCGCCCATGACCAGCGCCAGGAAGAGTCCGAAGGAACTTCCTTGTGCGACGTCGATGGCAAAAAGTGCGGACAGGATCGGGAAGATCGAGGAGAAGAGCGCCACCGCAACGGTATCCCTGCGGACACCCCCGCGGACACGCGCCACGTGTTCTTCTTCGGCCCACGACGACGTCACCGCGGCCGTAGCGGGGCGGTAGGCGTTGATGCTGTAGCCGCCGCCACTCGCCTCGGACGCATGCAGCGCCTCGTCGAGCGAACGGCTGGAGGCGAGGTTGGCGAGGGATGCGACGCGTGCGCGCACGTTCTCGGGGACGTACTTGAAGGGTCCGATTTTGTCGTAAGCGGAGACGGTGGTCATTTTCTGGTCCTCTTGCTGTTTCAATAAATTCAAGACGCCAATCTGCGACTTGTCAACGTATTAATGGCGTGGACCTGTGCGAACGGGGTAGGCCTTAAATATTTCCGCGCAAAGAAACCGAGACGCCGCAAAGTTGTGGGTCGGGGTGTACGGTGTTTCCGTTGCCAATCCGCCGGCGGGGTCATACAATTCACAGAACTCGAACCAACGGCAGCGCAATGACACACAGAACCTTCCTTTACCACGTCAACGTCACGCGCGACTGCAATCTGCGCTGCACCCACTGCTACATCTCTTCGATCGTGAAGAAGCACTCGGGCGAGATGGAGCGCGAGAACGTCATCAATATCGCCAATGGCATCGTCAAGCACATGGAGCGGATCGGCTACGACCTCGCCGAAATCCACCTGATCGGCGGCGAGCCGACACAGCTCGGCGTGGATTTCTTCGAATACGTGATCCCGGAGATGCGGAAAATCCTCGACGGGCGCGGTTTCCAGTACAAGCTATGTCTCGTCAGCAACCTGATCCATCCCGAGATCGTGCGTATCGCCCGCCTGTTCGACCAGGTGGCGACTTCATGGGAGCCGGAAACGAGGTTCCCCAAGGCGAAACTCGAGGAGATGTGGCGCAAGAGCATGCAGCGCCTGAGGGACGCCGGCATCAAGTTCGGCTGCACGACCGCCGTGACCAAGCCGCTGATCAAGATGGGCGTCGAGGCGATGATGCAGAAGCTCTACTACGAGGAGGGCATCAAGAACATGCATTTCGGCTTTTTCATCCCCTCCGGGGACGGGCTGGAACACATGGACGAAATCTTCCCGAAGTTCCACGAGACTTCCGCTTTCCTCATCGATGTCGCCAACTGGTACCGCGAGCGGCGTCTCGAAGACCCCGATCTCTACGTCAATCCCGCCGAGAGTCTGCTCCAGGCCATCCACACCAACCAGCCCGTCGACGACATCGTGTGCCCGATCATTGCGGGATCGATGGACATCAACTGGGACGGTAACGCTATCTCCTGCATCGAGGCTGGCGGGAACACCGAGGTGCCGTGGTCGGGCAACGTCTACGAGACATCCGTGGACGAAGTCTCGCAGACGGCGTCCTTCAAGCGCGACGTCATCAACGCGCGCAGGCCCCACAAGGGCTGCATTGGCTGCGACGCCTACCAGTTCTGCCGCTCGGGTTGCGGCGTGTTGGCCAAGTATTGGGACCCCGAAAAAGACCCCGACTGCCCGGGTTTCAAGGGCTTCATAAACCACGTCCGCCACCTGCACGAGGACGGCGTCAGGCCGAAGTCGCTGGAATTCGCGGGAGGCCACGCGGGATGCTGAACCACACGTCCGAGAACGGCATGGCGACGGAGCTGCAGGTGCAGATCGACGACGTCTACGCCTGCCTCGGACTGTGCGCGGGATGCGTCCTGACGCCCGACGAGCGGCGGGGCAAGTCTCCCGACATGCCGGACGACGTCCTCGACCTCGCCATATCCCGGCTAACCGACCACGCCGCCGCCATGCGGCCGCTGAAACGCGTCAACGTCACCTTCGCGATCGCCGATCACATCCTCATGGGCGGCGATTACATGAAACGAATCCACGCGCTCGGTGCCAGGATCGTCAGGGCGGGCGCTCCTTCCTCGATGGAATACAGCGGCGTCTTCTTCACCACGTCCCTCGTCGGAAAACCCGCGAAGGTGATGGAACTGCTGAAGGACGTGCGCGAAGGCATCGAAGACGACGTGCCGTTCATTCCCCTCGTCGTCCTCGACGGACGCGTGGTGAACGCGACGAAGTTCGGAGCGCAGTGGAAGGAAATGGTCCTCTACGCGAAGGCGCTGTTCGGGAAGGTGGACCTCAACACAAACCTGTCGGTGGAGGCGTGTGGTTCGATGTCTCCGGCGGAACTCATGTTGTTCGCGGCCGACAACGGTTTCGATGACGTGACCGTCAACTGGACGCCGACGCTGGCGAACGCCAATGCCACGCTCTCCGACAACCGCGCCATGTCTTTGTGGCTGCTCGAGTTCGACGAACTCGTCAGGGCGCGTGGAGACATCACGACCGGATACGGCCAATATCTCGACCGGGTGGTGGAGAACGCGATCCGGGACAGGGGCGGGGACGGCGCGTCGGGGATGGCTGAATACGTCAAGGCGCTGGTGCCGGAGACGATCCGCAAGTCCGTGGAGGTGGACCACCACGGCAACCTGCTCGCAAAGTTCGAGGCGGTGGGGGACATCCCGCATGCGCCTCGCCATGGCCTGCGGCCGCTCGGCCACATCTCAGAGGGGAGCGTCGACGAAATCCTCGCGCGGGGTCAGCCCGCGATGCTGAGAAATGTCATGGTCCAGCACGCGCGGGGCGCTTGTCTTGCCTGCGAATACAACGCGGTCTGCGCCGTCACGGGGTTCCATGTCTCGACGGGCGTCGCGCGTAGGGCCGGAAAGCAGGAGGCCGCCGGCGAATGTCCCCATGTCGCGCGCCCGCTCATCGAAGCGGCCTACCTTCGGACTTTGAGAAACTTCGGGACCACGAATTCCAGCCCTTGATCATGGGCGAGTTGCCTATCGTCGGATGGGTGGTTGGCAGCGGTTGTGCCGTCAGCGGTTTCCTCGGCATCACGGCGTCTCTCGTCCTCGGCCGCTTCTTCCAGGGCCGTCAGCCATTCGGGCTTCGGCCCCCGAAAACCCGAGCCCAAGGCGGCTTTGACCGCTTCGACGGCCGATCCCCATTCCTCCATCCAGGCATCCACTTGCGTGACGACATCGATCTCGAGACCCTTCTTTCGCAGGGCCGCGAGCGCGGCAGGCTCCGTCGCCTCGTTCTCGCTTCGCCACCATGGTTTGAAACCACTGGTTCGCGTCCGACGTCCTCCGTTCGCCCAAGCACCTGTTCGCGAGGATTCTGAACTTTCCCGTTCCACACTCTTTTTGAAAGGCTCGCTCGACATAACCGACTCCTGCTCTTTGTGAGTGTCCGCGGCTCGCGCGTGGGACGGCCGCCGGGTCCGGATGTCTGTGCCTAGTCCCCATTGGACCGCCAGCTCGCTTTTTGTTTGCCTGTAGCCGGACGCGGTCATCGGATAGTCGGACGGAAGGCCGAAATGTATCCGGTAGTCCTGCGGTGTCATTCCGAACCTCGCCAGGAGATACCGAGTCAGGAACGTCTTCCTGGCTCCGTCCACAAGGCAGACGATATGTTTGTCGGTAAGGGATTTCTTGATCGGAACCGCAGGGATGCGCGAGATGTGGGCGAATGCGTACTGATTGGAGGAAGCTTGGCGATCTCCTTTCGCTGCTCTTCGTCCGCCAGCTGTTCCAGCCTTTTCAACCACCCGGCCTTGCGGCCCGGTCCGTCCCTGCCGACCATGGCCTTGCGCAGCGCAGCACGGGCGGACCCCCATTCCACGATCCATGACCGCGCTTCCTCGTCGTCCATGGCGGGGGTACGTTTGGGTATGTCGAAGGGGGACGAGTAGTCGGATATCGATATGGGATTCGACAGATCGCCGGGATCGGTGGGCGGACTGCGCTTCGATTTCCGCGCAACCATCGGGTAGTTCTTTGGCAGATCGAAGTGTCTGCGGTAATCGTCGGGTGACATCCCGTATTTCGCGTGGATATAACCCGACAGGTGTCTTCGTGGCGCTCCGTCCACCAAGCAGACGATGAAGTCGTCCGTGACGGATTGCTCTACTGGAACCTTGGGCGTCCGCGGGATATGGGAGAAGGATTTGGAAATGGAGCCGTCCGAAGACTCGGCGCGTTCTTCCTCGGCGGCCATCGCCTCGAGTACTCTCAGCCATTTCGCCTTTCGTCCCGACTTCTCCCCATAGACCGACGCCCTGTCCAGAGCCGCGCGCGCGGACCCCCATTTATTGGCCAGCCCTTGCGCTATCTCCCCAGCCACGATGTGAAACTCAGACGGTCCCAACCATTCTCCAGGAATGGAAGATCGTTTCTTTGCATACCGCGGCGGCCGCACGGTCTGAGACGGTGCCTCGGGCCGCGGTGGAGGCGACGGAGGCGGTGGTGCCATCCGTGTTGACACGGCTTGGACCGCCTTGTCGGCCAAGCCGACCAGATCGGCTTCGGTGAGGAGGCCGTCCACCACGAGGGACGCGAGCGTGTTGTGGACGATGTCCCGTTCCCGTGAATCGAGGGGACGATCAGGCGGATGGACAGACCGTCGTGAGCGACGGTCGCGGTGGCGGTTTAACAGCGAAGGCCTCGGCCATTTGCGAACGCGTCCCATGGGCTCCCTGACGGCCACGTTTGATTTTTCTGATTTTCATTACTATTTTTCGGACGCTCGCTCAACATCGCCCGCCAAAATGCAGGACTGCCCGTGCTCCTCCAAAGGATCGGTGGACGAACTGCTGGTGCGACCATGCCGACCATGATCCGGAGCGTCGTCCAGCAGCGTGCCAAGGGTGCCTGCGTCGGATGCGACTACAACGCCGTCTGCGCGGGACGGGGTTCCATGTCTCGACCGCCGTTGCACACAAGTCCGGCAGTCGGGAGAACGGGGCCGACTGCCGCCCGACGCCCGCGACCTTATCCGGGCGGCCTATTCGCGGACCTTGCCCTTTCTTCCGAGTCCTTGATGTACCGCCAGGTCACTCTTGGTATCCCTGTATCTGGTGGCGGTCATCGGGTAGTCGGAGGGCAGCCCGTAATGGATGATGTATTCCCTCGGGGTCATGTCGAATTTGGCCTTTAGGTAGCGGCTCAGCATCGTCCTTCTGCTCCCGTCCACCAGGCAGACGATGTAGTCGTCCGTCACGGACCCGTCGATCGGGGCAACGGGAGTGCGCGGTATGTCGGAGAACTTGTATTCGCCCGCCTCGATGAGTTCATCGACTTCCCGACGCTCCTCGTCGTCGGCCGCGGCTTCCAGGATTTTCACAAACTCGGGTCTTCGGCCTCTCAATTCCCTTCCGGTCAACGCCTCGAGCGCCCCGCGCGCCGATCCCCATTCTCCGACCCACGCATCCACCTGCGTCAGGCTGTCTATTTCGACGCCTTTCCGGCGCAAAGCCCACAGGGCGGGCGGCTCGGGTGCCGGCCTCGGCACCCGCCATGTTTTGATTCGGACCTTGCCGCCACGGTTTCCGGACATCTATCCCCTCGCCAAGCTTGAAACTCAACGCCTTCCTACTATTTTTGGCGGGCTCGCTCAACATCGCCGAAACGCGCGGTAGAATGGGAGCATCCCGACCGTCCAATCGAGGAGACCCCATCCAATGCAGATGCAGACTTACTTCTACGACGATCCGAAATCGCCGGACTGGGAGCCGTCGAGTTCCTTCATGGTGATCGACGACATCCGAACCTCGAACCAGGGCTTTTTCGAAGCCATGGCCGAAAGCGGGCATCCGGGCCTGAGGGCCGCGAAGCTCTCGAAGGCGGGCGACGCCAAGATGACATCGGCCGACCTCAGCGCCTGGGACGACTTGGTCGTCAACGAACTGCTTCCGTCCGTAGACAGGGAAATCGAGACCCTGGAAGAGGAAGGCAGACGGCTCGGCGTTCTGGACGAACCGCATTACAAGCACGCCATCGCGTTGCAGGCGGAGCGAAAGCAATGGATCGGAAGGGTCCACGCCACCTTCATGGAGGCCTACAGGCCGCATTTGAACAACTAACCCTCTAAATGCGAAAGGCCCCGATCAAATCGGGGCCTTCTTTGTTTGGGTTAGCGCGATACCACCCAGTTCAGGTCCGCTGGCTTGGACGTGATGCCGTCGCTCGATGACTGCACGATCGGCATGGGCGAAAACCGTATTCGTGGCGGTCTAGCCGTTGATCGCAGCAAACCCGGTCCTTCAGGTCCGGGATGGGGGACCCCTTGCGAACATAACGGGAACCCGGTAGCGTCGTCCTCGATGAAAGATCGCATGGCATACAAATTCCGCATCTACCCGGACGAGGCGCAAGCCCGACTGTTCCGCCGTACGATCGGATGCTGCCGCGTCGTCTACAACACCTGCCTCGAGCAGAAGCGACTGGAACGTCACCGATCCGAACCGAGGCGGCTCACCGCCGTCGAGCAGAATAATCAAATCGGAGACCTCAAGGCAGCGCTGCCGTGGCTGAAGGAGGTTCCGCATCACTGCCTGCAACAAGCGGTGGTCGACCTGCACAGAGCTTTCTCCAACTTCTTCGAAGGCCGCGCCGCGTACCCGAAGCCGCGGCGGAAATACCAGAACGACAGTTTTAGATACCCCGACCCGAAGCAGATCATGTTCCGCGACGGCGAGATTTTCCTGCCGAAGGCCCGATGGGTGAAGATCGTCGCGCACCGCGAGATCGTCGGAACGGTGAAGAACGTCACGGTCTCGTTGAGCGGCAACCACTGGCACGCTTCCATCCAAGTCGAGCGCGAAGTCGAAGAACCCGCCGTTCGCGACGCTATCGATGTCGGAGGCGACCTCGGCGTCGTCCATGGCCTCGTCCTCTCGGACGGCACGGTCTACGACCTGCCGCGCATGACCGAAAAGGAGAAGAAGAAGGAGGCGAACCTCCAGAGGACCATCTCCCGCCGCAGGAAGGGATCGCGCAACCGCGCCAAGGCGCTGAGGGCGCTGCGTGCCTTCAAGGCGAAGATCGTTCGCCGCCGCAAGGACGCCAAGCACAAGATGACAACCGACGTCGCGAGACGCTGCGACGTCATTTACCTGGAAGACCTCAAGGTGAGGAACATGACGGCGTCGGCACGTGGGACCGTCGAGGAGCCCGGTTCAAACGTCGCCCAGAAGGCCGGGTTGAACCACTCGATCCTCGACGTCTCGCCAGGCGAGACGCGGGTGCAGATCGAATACAAGATGCGCCGCTCGGGCGGCGGCGTCTATTACGTGAACCCTGCCTACACCTCGCAGAGGTGTTCGGTCTGCGGTCACACCGAGGCGGATAACCGTCCCGACAGAGACACGTTCCTGTGCCTCTCCTGCGGCCATGCCGCCTGCGCCGACGACAACGCGTCGCGAAACATACTATACCTGGGCCGAAAGGCTCGAACCGGAGGACATCCGGGGCTTGCCTGTGAATCGAACCTCGTTGGAGGTCGGAAGCAGGAAGAAGAAGGTAGCAGTTAGTCCGCGAATGCGGACGGATCAAGACCAGAAGCTCTGCCCTGAAGGGCAGAGAGAAGTCACGTAGTGCATCGTCAACGAGTTGTTTTGATGAGGTCCGACCCCGTGAACGCCCCGTTGGCGTCCTTTGTGATGTGGCCTCCGTCGGGTTGTAGATGTCCACCTTGATGGACGCGCCCTTGACGGTGACGACGTCGAACGTCGCGACGGCCGTGGCGACTTCCTGGCCCTGCGCGTCGTAACCCGCCAGTTCCGCCACGAACCCAGATGCCTCGGCCCCCGGATTCCCCTCGAAGGTCAGGGTCGCGGCGTTGAAGGTAATATCGGCGGGCAGGGACCCCTTGACGATCATCCAGTTGTCATCGGCCTCGTTCAGGGTGCGAAATCGACGCTGTCTGGCGGGACGTTGCCAACCCCTCCAAGGTATCTCTCAATTGCCGCCTTAAACCAATCCTCGGTGAACGGCTCGCGGCCGACCGCGCCGAACACCGCGACGATCATGTCAAAACCTTCGTCGCCGTTCAGTTCCGTGAAATTGAAGGGGTAGTGGCGGAACTCGTGGGCCGTGACGAGGCGCTCCTCCTTCCCGGCCCTGGCGGCGACCGCGACGCGATCCGTCCAACCGCTGACGTCGAGGTATCTGCCGTCGGGTGCTTCGACGACGGAGTGATGCCCGGTCAGGCAATCGCCCATGTTCCAGATCAGCGTCCTGGCAGGCCAGCCAGTGATCCGCGCCAGGACCCAGGCGAAGTCGTCGCAGTCGGAGGTGAGGAAGGCGGCGTCGATCACGCCGAGTGCGTCGTCGGGATCGATCGACGGGTCCTCGTCGAGGCAGCAGCTCACGTAGAAATGCTCGGCTATGTCGCGGATGTCCATGTCGTCTCCTTGGGCAGACCTTAAAGTCGTCGGCCGCAGGCGGCAAGGGGAACGAAAAAGGGGACGCACAGCGTCCCCTTTGCCCTCATGGTCGGTTGGGATGGATCAGAAATCCCAGTCTTCATCCACCGTGTTGACGGCCTTGCCGATGACGTAGGATGAGCCGGAACCGGAGAAGAAGTCGTGGTTCTCGTCACCGCCCGGCGACAGCGCCGACAGGATCGCCGGATCGACCTTGCAAATGTCGGCCGGGAAGATCGGGTCGAAGCCGAGGTTCATCAGGGCCTTGTTGGCGTTGTAGTGGAGGAAAGCCTTGACGTCGTTCGTCCAGCCGATGCCGTCGTAGAGCGATTCCGTGTATTCGCTTTCGACGTCGTAGAGGTCCATCAGGAAGTCGTAGGCGAAGTTCTTGATCTCGATGCGGGCATCCTCGTCGAGCTTGGAGAGCGCCTGCTGGAACTTGTAACCGATATAGTAGCCGTGGACGGCCTCGTCGCGGATGATCAGGCGGATGATGTCGGCCGTGTTCGTCAGCTTCGCGCGGCTCGAGAAGCGCATCGGAAGGTAGAAGCCCGAATAGAACAGGAAGGATTCCAGGAACACACTGGCGATCTTCCGCTTCAGGGGGCATTCGCCGGCGTAGTGTTCGACGACGAGCGCGGCCTTCTTCTGAAGATGCTCGTTTTCCTCGCTCCATGCGAAGGCGTCGTCGATCTCCTTCAGCGAGCAGAGCGTCGAGAAAATGCTGGAGTAGGACTTCGCATGGACGTCTTCCATGAAGGCGATGTTGTTGAACACCGCGCCTTCATGCGGGGTGACGGCATCGTCGGCGAGCGTCGGCGCGCCCTTGCGGGCCTGGACCGTATCGAGCAGCGTCAGGCCCGTGAACACGCGGGTCGTGGCGAGCTTCTCGTCCGGCGAGAGACTGGCCCATGTGGGCAGGTCGTTCGAAACGGCAATGCGCTCCGGGACCCAGAAGTTGTTGATCAGGCGCTGCCAGACCTCGAGGTCCTTGGGGTCCTCGATTTTGTTCCAGTTGATGGCGTTCGGCACGCGAAGGGGTCGTTGTACTATTGTCATGTCTTTTATTTCCTTCTGGATTTAGAGCGCGCAGGAGACGCAGCCCTGGACCTCGGTGCCTTCGAGGGCCTGCTGGCGGATGCGGATGTAGTAGATGGTCTTGATCCCCTTCTTCCAGGCGTAAATCTGCGCCTGGTTGATGTCGCGGGTGGTCGCCGTGTCGGGGAAGAACAGCGTCAATGAAAGACCCTGGTCGACGTGCCTGGTGGCGGCCGCGTAGACGTCGATGATCTTCTTCCAGCCGATCTCGTAGGCATCCTGGTAGTATTCCAGGTTGTCGTTGGTCATAAACGGAGCCGGGTAGTAGACGCGGCCTACCTTACCCTCCTTGCGGATTTCGATCTTGGCGGCGATCGGGTGGATCGACGACGTGGCGTAGTTGATGTACGAGATCGAACCCGTCGGCGGAACCGCCTGGAGGTTCTGGTTGTAGAGGCCGTCGGTCTTCACCAGTTCGCGCAATTCGGCCCAGTCGGCGTTGGTCGGAACGTGGTGGCCGGCCTTCTCGAACAGTTCACGGACCTTGGCGGTCTTGGGAGCGATGTCCTCGTTGACGTAGTAGTCGAAGTACTCGCCGGTCTTGTACTTGGAGTCTTCGAATCCCTTGAACGAGACGCCGCGTTCCCGGGCGATCATGTTCGAGGCGCGGATCGCGTGATAGGTCACCGTCATGAAATAGACGTCGGTGAAGTCGACCGACTCGTCGTCGCCGTAGAACATCCGTTCGCGGGCGAAGTAGCCGTGCAGGTTCATCTGGCCGAGGCCGATGGCGTGGCTGTCGTCGTTGCCCTGCTTGACGGTCGGGACGGCGGAGATCGAGCTCATGTCTGAAACCGCCGTCAAGGCGCGGATCGCGATCTCGACCGAACGGCCGAAGTCGGGAGAATCCATCTGCATGGCGACGTTCATGGAGCCGAGGTTGCAGGAGATGTCCTTGCCGATATCGATGTAGGTCATGTCCTCTTCCATCGTGCTCGGGGTGTTCACCTGCAGGATTTCCGAGCAGAGGTTGGACATGTTCACGCGGCCCTTGATCGGGTTCGCGCGGTTGACGGTGTCTTCGTACATGACGTACGGATAGCCAGACTCGAACTGGATTTCGGCGATGGTCTTGAACAGTTCGCGGGCGTTGATCGTCTTCTTCCGGATCGCCGGGTTGGCGACCATCTCGTGGTACTTTTCGGTGACGGAGATGTCGGAGAACGGCACGCCGTAGACACGTTCCACGTCATAGGGCGAGAACAGGTACATGTCCTTGTTGTCGCGGGCGAGTTCGAAGGTGATGTCGGGAATGACGACGCCGAGCGACAGGGTCTTGATCCTTATCTTCTCGTCGGCGTTTTCGCGCTTGGTGTCGAGGAACTTCAGAATGTCGGGGTGGTGGACGTTGAGATATACGGCACCGGCTCCCTGGCGCGCTCCCAGCTGGTTGGCGTAGGAGAACATGTCCTCGAGAAGCTTCATGACCGGGATGACGCCGGACGCTTGGTTCTCGATCAGCTTGATCGGCGCGCCGCTCTCGCGGAGGTTCGTCAGCAGGAACGCGACGCCGCCGCCTTTGGCTGACAGCTGGAAGGCGGAGGCGATGCCCCTCGAAATCGATTCGCGGCTGTCTTCCATGCGAAGCAGGAAGCAGGAAACGAGCTCGCCGCGCTGGGCCTTGCCGGCGTTGAGGAAGGTCGGGGTGGCGGGCTGGAAGCGGGCGGCGAGGATTTCGTCCACCAGGGCTTCGGCGAGGCCGCAGTCGCCTGCCGCAAGCGCAAGCGATACCAGGCACACGCGGTCCTCGTAGCGCTCGAGGTAACGCTTGCCGTCGAAGGTCTTCAGCGTATAGGAGGTGTAGTACTTGTAGGCTCCCATGAAGGTCGGGAAGCGGTACTTCTTGCCGTAGGCGCGCTTGAACAGGCGCTTGACGAACTCGAAGTCGTAGGCGTCGAGGACCGTCTTTTCGTAGTAGTTCTTCTCGACGAGGTGATCGAGCTTTTCTTCCAGCGAATGGAAGAACACGGTGTTCATGTTCACGTGCTGGAGGAAATACTGGCGGGCCGCCTCGCGGTCGGCTCCGAACTGGATTTTGCCGTTGTCGTCATAGAGGTTCAGCATGGCGTTAAGGCCGTGGTAGTCGATCTTCTCGATGTCGGCACCGACGGAGGCTGCGATGGTCATTGTGTTTCTCTCCAAAATTTCTCAAGTCCGGTTCTCACCGCGAGGACATCCTCGTTCGTGCCGAGAAGCTCGAACCGGTAGAGCATCCGCACTGCGCATTTCTCGGCGACGATCTTTGCCCCTCGGCAATACATCTCCCCGAAATTCGTGTTTCCCGCGCCGATGACGCCGCGGATGTTCTTCCTGTTTTCCGGGTCGTTGAGGAACCGGATGATCCCCTTAGGAACCGCGCCCCGGCCGTCGCCGTCGGCGTAGCTCGGAACGATGAGGACGTAGGGACGGTCAACGCTGACGGGACCGTCCTTGGGGCTGATCGGGATGCGGGTCGCGGGCAGTCCGAGCCTCTCGACGAAGCGGCGGGTGTTGCCCGACTCGCTCGAATAGTAGACGAGGCCGCCCATCGAGCCGTCCTCAGGCGGCCAGCTTCTTGATCAGGTCGGGGCGGAAGCCCGCCCACATTTCCTCGCCCGCTTCCACGACCGGAGCCTGGCTGAAGCCGAGGCCGCGCACGCGGCTCATTGCCGCCTCGTCGGCCGCAAGGTCCACGACGGTGTAGGCGATGCCCTTCTTGTCGAGTTCCTTGTAGGTCTGCTTGCACTGGACGCAGGACGGGGTGCTGTAGACGGTGACTTCCATTTTCTTACTCCAACAGATGTTTGAACCAGCATTCCGAAGACACGGAATAGCGCCGTGGAAACACGGTCAAATCCGTTACCATCTCGATGTCTTGAATGGCTGCCCGGGATCGGGACGGGCCAAAGTTCAACTAGGTTCGGCTCGCCGGATGCGCGGGTCAACGCCGATATTTTCCATGCTATCCAAATTCGGTGGACAACTTCAACCTATTGGAAGACCCCGTAAACGAATAAAAATATTTTTGATCTTCCACGCGTCAGAAGCTTGCGGACCGGCGATTAGTGCAATCCGCTGAAATTCCAACATCTTGACAATTTTAACCATATTCGGCCAAACGGCCACTATTAGTGGACTTCGCCGGCGATCCTCGGCACCCAGTCGCAGGAAATAAATATAGACGCCGACGCGATATTGCGAAGCCTACGAGAAGCCGACCGTGATGACGAGCGCCAAAGCGTCAATGCTCGCATCGGCAAATCCCGCGCACCCCGGATACTCGACCTCCGCGCCACTCTCCCCGGGAAGGCAAAGGTCCCTCTATACTCTCATTGGCTCTCTAATCACGCTGCTCCCCCGTCCATTGCCAGCGCCGCCGCCAACTCCGCCCCGCTTTCTGGCGATATGGGTTTCCTTGGTGGTCATCGAGGCCAGGACCTCGAATCCCCGCAAGATACCGGTCGCGGCCGACCGAGGTTCATGCATACCGTGCCTCCCTCCACACGCGCCTCGAGGTTGTCGATGGCAACCCCGAGGCGCTATATGTATGCGGAGGACAGCCATGCTCACAGACATCCGATACCCGATCCATTTCGGCGGCCAGCCGACGACGACAGACCGCTACAAGGTGGTCCTGTGTTCCTTTCCGCTTTCGGTGGACGTGCCGGAGATCGGAGCGGGGGAAGCGAGAACCGTCATCGAGACGGCCTCGTTCTTTCCGACGGCCGACGACAATGCCCCGGTGGTACGGGACATCAAGCTGTTCGAACATGACGGGCGGCTGTTCAAGAAGGTCTGCGACAGGACGGAGGCCGCCGATCACGCGTCGCTGAAACTCTCGTTCGAAAGCAGCAACGACCGGAACAAGCCGCATCATCCGGCGTCGCTCTGGGAGGCGACGCCGCGCCCGCTCGGCGCGGGAATGTGGAACCGCATCGCCCACCGCGTCTACGTCGCCGGCAACGGCCGTGAGCAGGAGCGGATCGCCTGGCCGAACCAGCCTTTCAACACGGGAACGGCAAGACACTGGACAAGGAACGAATTCACCTTCGAGAAATGGTCGAAGAAACTCGGGCAGTATGACGTGGACGGGTTCGAGAGGTCCGTGGAAGAGGCACGACGGGAGGCGGAGCGGCTGCTCTGGATCGGCGACGAGCTCTGGGTGGAGACGCCGCCGCTCGTCTACGAGGTAGGCCATTATGCATTCGAGAGGAACCCGAACTTCCTCTACGACCACCAGGACTATAGGAGTGGCGGTGGCGGCCTTACCAAGGAGTTCTGCGTCCAGCTCGCCTTCCTTCCGGACTGGTTGGACCACAATCTCGACCGCCAGTATTTCCCGCTCTCGGCGAAGGCGGACGCGCTCTCCTACGCGATGGAGGCCAACAGGCGTCTTGTCAGGAGAACCGATATCGTCCATGACGCCACGAAGGACATGGCAGGCCTCGACGTCGCCGACCCCTTGCTCGACTTCGATCCCGATGCATACTCGCTGAGCCGGGCCGCCATGCTGATGGCGGGAGACGTTTCAGTGAACATCGCCAAGTACCCAGACAATTCGCGCGGACTCACGACATCCCATCACGCCGCGATCGAAGAGGCTAAGGACTATATTGCGACGATCGGTTGGAACACGTCCGAGTGGGCTGCGGCGCATCTCGCAGGCGATGTCGTTGATGCTTGGCAGGTTACCAGACGCCCGCCGGGATGGAGCCAGTTCCCGTCCAACCGGACGAACTTCGCCAACATGATCTGCGAGAGGGCGATCGACCAACTCGACACGGTCCCTGTCATGATCCCGACCGCCAGACGTGGTTTCGCCCCATGAAGACGGTCATCAAGTTTCCCATACTGTTCAGGGCGCACCCCGGCCGCACGGCTGGCCCCAAGGACGTCCTCGTTCCATACCTGCATGAACACGACGTTCCGGAAGTGTCCAGGTCGGAGACCGCAGTCGCTTTCAAATCGCGGAAATACACGCTCCGGGAATATGACGGACGACTGTTCTCCCACGTCGGCAAGCCCGGAAGCCCGTCGGCCGACGCCTGCTTCGGCCACGCCTTCGGAAGCGAGGACCTTCGTCGGCGGCCGTGGTGGATACCGACGAGGGCCGCGGACAAGGCGTACGTCAGGTACGCAGGCCAGCCGCTCGACAACCTGTTCTACTACCGCCTTTACCTCGACGGCGGCGAAAAGGCGCGCGAAACCATGCTGTGGCCCGCGCTTACGCCGGAGTATCGCAGCCACCAGGGCGGTCCGATGAACCGCAACGAATTCACGTTCCAGGGACTTCAAACCAAGATCAGGGACATCGACGCGGACCAGTTCCACGAGGCACGCAACCAGCATGCGGCCGAAGCCGACCGCCTGATCGTCGTGGACGGGTCCTACTGGATCGAAACGACGCCTCCCGCGCTCTGCGTGGGCCATGCGGGCCGGATGGTCGTGGAACTCTCCCATCTGCCGAACTGGCTCGACCGCGACCTCGCACGGCAATACTTCCCGCTGAACGCCAAGGAAGAGGCGCTCGAATACGCCCGCCGGGCGCAGGGCATGACCGAATACAAGTATAGACCAATCCATGATTTAGTGGCCGCTTCGGAGTTCACGTTCGAAGACAATCCGCTTTTTTCGTTCGACCATGCCGCCTACTCCGTCAAGAGGACCACGTTCCTGCTCGGCGGCGATCTGGCGCGGGCGATGGCCGGTAGCCCGTCCCTCGAAGAGAGCATGGGACCGACGAGGGCACGGGCTGTCCTTCAGGCGAGGAGTGCGGCCAGATCGTGCGGCACCGACTACAGGGCGTGGCCCGATGCGGCCGATCTTGTCCACGACGTCACCGAGGCGTGGACAATGACGGGCCGGAAACCGGGATGGGCGGAAATCCCCAAGAAGCGGCACGAGTTCGGAACGATGATCTGCGAGCGGGCGGCCGCCATGACCGACGCGCTGCCGATAGTCGTTCCCGCCAACACCGCATGGACACCCGCCCGATGAAGATTGATATCCGCTATCCTTTCCGCTTCAGCGCCCTGCCTCCCAGATGCTCGGGTCGCAAGGACCTTTTCGTGTCTTTCCTTCACACGGCCGACGTTCCAGAAATATCGGCCCGCGAGGTATCGACGCTGTTCGAAGCCGCCACGGAAACGCCATATCGCCTGGTGGAATACGACGGCAGGCTGTTCCGAAAGCTCGGACGCTTCCCTGACGAGAACACGTCCAGGCTTCTGGATCGGGCGTTCCAGCGGGAGGAGGAACGCAACAGCCCGTGGCCCTTCACCTTCGAGAGCGGCGGGGCCAGCCCGAGACCCGTGTCCCAGCCCCTGCGGAACCACCTGTCCCACCGTTTCTATCTGGAGGGAGATAACCGCGCCAAGGAACTGGAGGCATGGCCGTTCATCCCCGTGATAACGGGAATGCGCGGAAGACGGGTCAGCAGGAACGAGTTCAGGTTCGAGGACCTCGTCGGGAAACTCGTCGACATCGACGGTGTTGAATTCGCGAAGGGCAGGGCCGAACATGCGGCGGAGGCGGCGAAGCTCCTCGTCGTGGAGGGCGACCTCTGGATCGAGACGCCGCCGCCCGCGATCAGCGTCAGCCTGCAGGGCCACGCAAGCACGGCCCGCATGGTCATGGAATTGACGCACCTCCCGAACTGGCTGGACGCCGATCTTGACCGCCAGTATTTCCCGCTTTCGGACCATGCGGGGGCGCTGGAATATGCGGAGCGGGCGACGAAACTGACCCACACCGGCACCGAACCCTTCGAGGACTACACCCACGAGCGGCCGTTCAGGACCGAAGCCAGCCATCTTCTCTCGTTCGATGGGGACGGCTATTCCTGCACCAGGACGACCCTCGTCCTCGGCGGCGACGTGGCGCGCTGGATAACCTACACCGATGGACTGGCCGAAAAGGTCGGCGACGACCGCGCGCGCTCGGCCATGCTCGCACGGGACACGGCAAAAGCCATCGGCACCGACATATCGCAGTGGCCCGACATGTCCGATCTGGTGCATGACGTGACCGAAGCGTGGAAGATGACCGGGCGGAAACCGGGCTGGGCGAACATTCCGGCGAACCGCCACGCCTTCGGTTCGATGATCTGCGAAAGGGCTGCCGACGTCGGGAAGATTTCGGTCTTCGCAACACTCACGGGGGAGAACAGGCCATGAGGATCGACGTTCCCATGCCGCTTCTCCTGAAAGGGCGGCCCGCGCGCTGCGACGGCGAACGCTACATCTGGCTCAGGATCATGCGTTCGGTGGACGTTCCCGAGATTTCCGAGATCGAGGTGGAAACGGTGCTGGAAACCGCTGGGAGTTCGTTCTTCCGCAAGGACCGGATCGTCGCCCGGGACGGCGTAACCTACACCAGGCTGGGGGATCAACACGATCTCTTCGCCTTCACAAGCCCAAGGATCGGAAGTCGGCCAAGCTATATCGGACAAGACGACGTAATGCGAAGCTTTGCGGTCTCCCGGTCGGTTATGGAGTACCAGGCACGATCGATGTTTCTCGACATGCTCGACACGCCGGCGGAAAAACTGTGGCCGCGACAACCACCGCAGATGATCCAGCGTGACCTTTTCGACTTCGAGACATATTCCAGCCGACTCCGCCTCGACGAGGTGACGGGCATGGACGACTCCATGGCTCTCCAGGACAGGGCGCTTGAGGGGCTGATCTACATCAACGGCGAGCTCTGGGCGGAATGCGGCAAGCCGTGCATCGTCGTCCGCGCCCACGACAACGCACGCAGGATGGCTTCGATCGGCATATCGACGCTTCCAATGTGGACGGATACGGGGTTCAGCAACGCCTACTTCGCCCTCAACCAAATCGAGGACGCGAAACTGTACCGGGCGGCGCTGACGCATGAATTGGGAAGCAACAACTTCCTCGACAGAATGCCCGAATACGAATTCGAGGCCCGAGCGGAAACGTCCTTCGACGCCGACGAATGGGAGGCCGAAAGGCTGACGGAGGTGATCGGAACCGAGGTCCTGGCGCTTTCACGCATGATGGAAAACGCCGGATACCTGACGACCGAGCAGCTGGCGTCGGCGGAAGCCGTTTACATGGCATCGAGGGAAACGAACCATCTGCTCGGAACGCGCGTCTCGGTCATGGAACACCTCGGAACCGTTCTGGAAGCCTGGAAGGCCATCGGATACCGCACGAGGTCGGCCGAGGTTCCCGCGCCGAAGGCGGCGTTGATGAAGCTGCCCGCGAACCGCGCGATTCTTGCCGTCGAGAGTGCCACGATATCGGTACCCGTCGCCCCATGGAGTCCCTCACCTTGAAAGTCGAAATCTCCCTCCCGTTCCTCACGAGGGGCAAACCCAAGCGCTGCAATTCGGATCGGCATGTCTATGTCACGATGCCGGTGACGGTCGAAGTGCCAGAAGTCCCCGTCGGAGACACGGAGGTCGCGTTCGAAACTTACGAGCGTTACGCCCTGTTCGCCGATCCCCATACCGAAGAACACGATATCCTGAAGGTCGAGGCCGAATGGGAGATGCGGGCATATGATGGCCGTCTCTACAGGAAACTCTTCGACGTCACCGCGATCGGGGACGCCGCTTTCCATATCGCGTTCGACGACACGACCGCCGCCAAAGCGGAGGACCCCGGCAGCTCAATTTCGACGGGCTTCGGCTACTACGGCACCAACCCCCTCGCCAGCGCGATCCGACGCCAGGTGGAATTCGACCTCGAAAAAACCAGCCTCAGCGACAGCAACGTCGTGATCGCGTGGCCGGGCGGGCAGGGAAACATCGCCAGGGACCGCGCCAGGAACGCGACGGAATTCACCATCGTCGGCCCTTCCATCGAGAATATAGACGGACCACTGTGCGAGAAGTCCATGCACAGGATCGAGAAGCAGGTGTCTCGGCTTCTGGTGATCGGCGGCGACCTGTGGGTCGAAAGCCGCCCGCCGAGCTGGCGCGTCACCGTTGTGGACAACAAAATCAGCCTCCATCTAGCGACCGCCATCGAAGGGTTCGACCCGATCCTGTCCAGACGGCATTTCCCCATAGACCGCCTCGACGAGGCGCGTGAATACGCCCGCCAGTGTGCCACGCCAAGGGCGTCCGAGGACATCGAATACACCGTTTCCGAATACGTCGTCGATTACGACGCCCACCTTCCGGAACTGCTGGAATTCGACGCCGATGCGGAGGAACTCTCGCGGATAGGATATGCGCTGGCATTCGAAAGTATGCGTTACGCACGAAGGAACCATGGATGGCTGGATAACCTGGATGGCGCACTGAAGAGCAGCCTTTTCTCGGCCTACGAGGAGACGATGGAAACCGATTATCTGCGCGGCCAGATGGGCGAGGTCGGTCAATACGTAGAAGACCTTTGCACCGTCTGGAGGAGGTTCCACCGCCCCACCTCCTGGTGCGAACTCGGCACCGCACGCGCGCGGTTCGGAGACATGCTGATCAAGCGCGCGCGCGCTCTTGCGGAAAACGCGCCCATCACGCTCGGCAGCGGCATTGCGGTGGAGCGACCACAAGGGATGAGACCATGAGATTCGGGACCTCTTTTCCACTGCTGACGAAGGGGACGCCGCCAAGATGCACTACACGGCGCGACATCCTGATTTCGCTCCCGGTCACGCTCGTCGTCCCAGAGGTCGCGGTCCGCGATACAGAAATCGCATTCGAAACCCGCGAGAGTTTTTCAGTGGTCCGGAACCTCGGGCAAACCGAAAGCCGGCGGCAGACACAGTCCTTCCAGCTGCGGGAATACGACGGCGCGCTTTACAGGCGTCTCGGCCGATTAGATGAACTCGGACAGGATCGTTTCAACAAGGCGTTCATATTCCCGGACGCTGCCAAGATGAACGACCCCGAGACGGACATTTCCGTGTATCCGACGCAGCATGGCAACCCGATTACGAGCGCGATACGGCGGCAGCACGAATGGCATCTCGAAAAGCAGAGTTCGGGTCCCAGCAACGTCCTCGGCGCATGGCCACAGGGAGCGGTTAACGCGCGCGAATTCCTCCGCAGCATGAACGATTTCCAGAAAATCGCTCCGACAGTTCAGGACATGGACGAGGAACTCGTCGAGATGTCGAGGCGGATGATCGACGTCCAGGCAGGGCGACTGCTCGTGATTGGCGACGAACTCTGGATGGGGTCGCGGCCACCTTCGTGGCGCGTGCAGGTCGCGCTCGAGCCGGGGTCATGGCAAGACGTGGACGTCAGACTCGATCTCGCCGTCGCGATCGAAGGGTTCGACCCGATGCTGGCGCGCCGACACTTCCCACTCGAACGTCTGGACGAGGCGAGTGCCTATGCAGACAGATGCCTGGCCTCCAACTCGACCGACCGACACATGCGCTACAGGCGGCGGGACTACGTCGTGGACTACGAGGTCGGAGTGACGGAATTGATGAACTTCGACGCCGACGGCGAGGACCTCGCCCGTATCGGCTACGCGCTGGCGATGGAGATCAAGCGCGCCAGCTACCGGGAACACGAGAAGGTCGCCGAACTCGGAGACCTCAGACGTGTCCTCGACGAAGCGTTCGACGTCACCATGGAAACCAACTACGTCCTCGGAGAAATGGGCGACATCACGCCTCACGTCGACGATCTCTGCGCCATCTGGAAAAAGCTCAGCAGGCCGATCAGCTACTGCGAGTCCGGCGTCTCCGGTCGGCGTTTCGGAGACCTGTTGCTCAAACGCGCGAAGACGCTGTCGGACAACGCGCCCATCAGCATCGGACTTGGCGTGTCCCCTGACCGACCAGGCATGAAGTTGTGACCTAGCCCCACGATTGGCGGCGACTTGTTTGTGTCAAGTGGCCGACCGTGCTTCCGTCGAAGGACATGCGGAGAGAAAGATGCTCAACAAGAAGCTGACCGACGAGGAAATCGAACTGATCATGGGCGGCTGGCAGCCGGGGTTCCCGAAGGACATCGAGGTCGGCAACATGCAGCGCGTGATCGACGGCATCGTCGGGTGTTCCGACCCGCTGACGTCGCACCTGCTCAACCGCGTCCACGTCTGGCTGTCCCCGGAGGGCGAGCCATGGCAGGGCGACGACCGGTTCGGCGCAACCTGGACAGACGACGGAAAGAAAAAGACCTGCATCCTTTCGAACCGGGACGACGGATCGGCATGGAGCGTTTCCTGGTTCGTCAAATACCGCGACCCGGAGATACACCTCGAGCGACATCTGGAGGACGGATCATTCGCGGAGGTCGCACAAGGCAAGGTGGAAGACGGAAAGCGCGTCGAGCGCAGCCGGATGACCGTCGTGACCGATGTCCCGACGACGATCGGGTCGGTCCACGCCTACACCGCGCTCGGCGCTTTCGAGGATGCCTGCGACTTCGCCCAGGCGGTTTCGCCCTCGATGCCCGCCGAATTGAAGTCCGTGACCAAGGGGACGGTCACCTGGGAACACCACTACCTGCTTGAAAGCCTGGAACCCCTGCTGATCAAGGACGGCGGGTTGCCGGGCGAACTATGCTTCGCAAGGCACAGCATCATCAGCGCCTACGGAACGGGCGTCGGAGCGACTTGGATCAGGTCCAAGCAGGAGGCGCTCGCGGACGGGCTGCGGGCGGCCGGGGCAGTGTGGGGAGAAGGCTACCTCTCCTACAACGACAGCGACTACCATTGCTGCGTGGTGGACATGGCCGACGGCAAGACCGGCTTCTTCAACGACAACACGGCCAGCTGCGCGGACGTCAGCGCCTACCTCGCCTGGTTCGACAAGGATGAAAACGGCGTGACTGCCCTGTCGTCCTACGTGTTTCGCAAGGACGAGGAAATCCACGAAACGATGCCGAAGGTCGTGGCCGAGGAAGTGGCCCCGGATTTCCGCTACGACTTCGCCGGCCGTTTCCCCAAATTCCAGGACACCCACATGGGCCATGCGGCGCTCGTGATGCTGTTCTGGCAATTCCTCGCCGACAACACCTTCGCGCTCCAAGACGGAAAGCTGAACACCAGGGACGGATACTGGGCGGCACCCAATCTTCCCGGCCAGACCGCCAAGCCAACCGCATAATTCAAAAAGACTTCAGAGAGGAATTCACCATGTCGCTATTCTCCGGACTTACTCCCAGCCAAATCGATCTCCTCAACCGGCCCATCTATCCCGATTTCACGGCCGACGAATTCGACGTCGACAAGGTCCGTCTCGTCGGGGACACCATCGACAGGTTTGCAAGCCCGTTCGTCGCGTTCGCGATCAACAGAACAGCGACGTGGCTCGAGGGGGAGGCGAAGGGCCTCGTGATCAAGCGCCAGGTTCGCGAGCCGTGGAACGGGGACCGGAACGTCGAGATCAGCCGTGAGCAGACAGAGGAAGGCGTGCGCAAATGCACCGTGACCGATCGCAACACAGGCATGTCCTGGAGGCTGGCCTGGGAAAACGTCTACAAGGTCCCGTCCGTCACGGTGGAGACCAAGGAAGCGGACGGTTCCTTCCGCTTCATCGCGCGCGCTCAGGTCGACCGGAAGAACGCCGTCCGAAATCCGGGTCCCGCTGGCGACGTGACCGCCTATGCCAAGAGCGACGGCTTCGACGCCCTCTTCGCCCTGTCGCAATTGATGGCGAGGGCCATGCCGGAGGACTTCAGATCGGACTGGAAGTCGGGAATGCAAAAGGAAGACTTCGCCCAACTCGGCCGTGTCCGCGAAATCCTCGCCGCCGATGGCGGAATGCCAGGCCCCATATCGCGGGCCTATGTGTCGGTCGTCAACTCTGTCGCTCTCCACGCATACGCACAGTGGGCCTTCTCGAAGGTGGACGGTCTCGCCGATGCGATGAAGGAGAAGGGCGTCGTCTGGGGCGAGGCCATGCTGGAACACGGATACGACAGCACTTGCGTGGTTCCTACCACGGACGGCAGCGTCGCGCTGTTTCACGACAACTCGTCGACGACCGCGGAGGAACGCTCATGCATCATGAAGTTCGACCGCAAGGACGGTCAGCCGTCGGGAATTTCGGTCTATCCGATGGGGCAGGACGAGTCGGCCGCCGAAATCGTCCAAGCCTTCGTCGAGCGGCGCGCCAAACCCGCCTTCACCTTCGACCTGGAGCATGGCGTCGAAACGTTCCATGTACCCAAGCGTGGCGAGGAGGCAAGGAACGGATTCCTCCTGTGGTTCACGAAGGACGTGCATTTCGCGGTTCCGAACGGCAGGCTGTGCACGGATTTCAGCGTCTTCGAACCTGAGGATGAGGACGAGGACGAACTCGTGCCCTTACCCCCAGTGCCGAAAGTCTGATCTCAGGCCGCTGCCCCTGTCGTGGCGATCTTCCTCGGGCGATTGAGCCAAAGAAGCGCCACGCCGCCTGCGACCATGGCGGCGGCAAGCACCCTGAACACCCAGGCCCACACCCCGCTGCGCGAACGTGACGCACCGAGCATTTCCGACAGCGATTTGTCGCCCCGGGCCACGTCCGAGAACCCGTTGCCCGCGATTTCGGAACCGGCACCCGTCGCGTATGGCCGCAACACTCCCTCGGCATATTGCGCGACGACCGACACACGCGCGGGCAGGACGGCCGAATAGGAAACCCGGATGTCCCCGATATTCGGGTCGCGGGCGGTCGCCAGATAGCCCCGTTCGGGACGCAACACGCCAGACCAACGGGACGAAAGGGACGAAAGGTCCACGGCCTCGGCGTCCAGCCGCTGCCGACCGAGTTCCGAAACCGTCATGTCGACGACTTCGACGGAGAGCGGGACGCCGTCGAGGTCCACGTCGTTGGACCTGAACGTCGCATCGCGGAACGGCAGTTCGCCACGGTTAACGTACCTCGGATCGTGGAAATTGGTGGACCTCACCGGCTTGGAGACCCAGCGCCGCGCGTAGCTGTAGACACGGCGGGTGCGCTTGTCGCCGTTCCTGTCCGTATAGGGTTCGTCGTCATAGTCCTCGACCCACTGGTAAATCTGGATATCGCGGGAAACGACAAGGGCGTCGAACACGAGGCCGGTGTCGGGATCGACGACGGGATCGGTGGAAATATGGCCCTGGAGGTGGACGAGATCGCCCACCTTGTCCCACACGGTCTCGGGAAAGGCTTCGTAGGCGTTCTTCTCGACCCAGTCGATACGGCCCGATGAAGACGTATGGAGCGCCTCCGTGATCCCGTAAGTACCGATTCCGGCAACGACGAGCGCGCCACCGATCAGAATTGCGGATTTCAGGTTCATCGCACACTCCAATAAACAAAGACGTCGCTTCATTGCACGCAACGCGCGGGAACGCAAGATAATATAAGACGCCAGAACGAAAGCTGGTTTATGGCCATCCTCTGTGCTATCGCTCTGCCAACGAAGGGGAAGCGCATGTCGGACTCCAAGGTCCAAACAACAGAGGTCGTCGAAACCAGCTTCGGTCTATTGAGGCCAAAAGAAGGTAGCGGACGCTCGTGGCGCGACAGGGAATCCCTCTTCAGGGGATTGTGGGCCATCGCGCCGATGTCGCAACGCGCCGCGGAGGTCGTCCTCGAGACGGTCGCCGACGCGACGGCGACGTTGAAACCAGGGACCGCCGTCACCGTTTCAGGCTTCAGATATACGCTCAGCGCGAACAGCAACGACGGATATGCCTCGGTATCGATCGAGGACGTACAGGGGAGCGGGGCGTGGTCGCTCGAGCGCTCGGCGCATATCGGACGGCACTACTTCACCGTCAGGCAGAGGAACCGCGACCTGTCCCGCATCCTCGTTTCGGGCGTTTTGGTTCCAACCAGAAACTCCCGACCGAACAGGGTGCTGTCCGTCAACCACGACCCCGCCGACTTCCGCGATCTGACGAGGCTGGCGACCGCCTTGTGGGCGGGTAGGGTCAGGCGCGATAGGAGCGGCTTGCTATCCGATCCCGTTGCTCCTGTCCTGGCGCTGGATGGCGGCGTCCCCGGCGAGCATGCGCGACGCCTTCACCGGATGCTCTACGAGGACGCGACCCGCAGGGCGATGGAGTGGGCCGCTCCCCTGTTCGAGAGGCTGACGAAGCTCTATGCGCAGGAAGGCTTTTGGTGGGGAGCCGAAGCAGCGCAGTGGTCGATGCTGGCCGAAAGCAGGTTCCCGGATTTCCGCAATCCCACCACGTTGAGCTGCCTTCTCCAGCATCCCGACCGCAACTCGGTCGCGATGCTCTTCAGGGACGCGCAACCGAACATCGAGACCGAAACCTATATCGTCTGGCGCGAGGCGGGAGGCAGAGTTTGCATCACCCCCGCCGAGGAGGGTTCGATGGACGACATCGTGGAATTCCTCCGTTCGGGCGGGGTGCCGGCGCTGACTTTCGATCCTCAGACCGGCGATGTCCGCGCCACGGAACGCGCGATGTCGTCGAAGGTGCTGCAGGCGTTCTGTGAGCATGTCGGCGAAGCGTGGACCGTGCTGGCCGACCTTCCGCTCTATGCCGACCACGATCAGCGGCCGATGGCGACATCGGATTTCTCCGGGTTCTCCATGGTTGCCCCGTGGACCGCGCGCGGAAGGCGCATCGCGGCCGAATCCGTCGATGCGTTCGTGGAGCGGCAAAAGAAAAACCCCGCTCCGTAGGAAGCGGGGTTCGAGGCGAGCGATGTTGACCGTCAGCCGTTGATGTAGGATTCGAGGCGCTTGCCCGCCTTGATCGTCACCTTGCGGCGTTCCGGGATGTCGATGGCTTCGCCGGTCTTCGGGTTCTTGCCGACGCGCGACGCACAGTCCTTCACCTTGATGGTGGCAAAGCCGGTCAGCTTGACGTCGTTGCCGGAACGGAGCGTGTCCGAAATGGTGTCGATGAGCGACTGGACGACATCCGCCACGACGTCCTTGTTGACCTTGGTGCTTTCGCAGATCGTCGCCTCGAGTTCCGTTCTATTCATAGTAAATCCTCGTGTTTTTCTTGTCTTGCGATGAAAGCGTTGCGATACTTTCTAAGTACAAGGGTTCCCGAGGGCGGAATCAGTGTCAATGTGCACAAGTAAAAACACCTAAAATACTGTGGGAATAGCTGGCGGTATGTCTGAAGAACCGGAAACGACATCGATTCAAACCAATACCGACGAAGGCGTTTCGCGCCCGGCGTCGCTGTCGGAGTTCAACGGGCAGGGCGCTGCCAAGGAAAACCTCCAGACATTCCTGGATTCCGCGCGGCAGAGGCAGAGCCACCTCGACCACACCCTGTTCTTCGGGCCGCCCGGCCTCGGCAAGACGACGCTTGCGCAGATCGTCGCCGGCGAACTCGGGGTCGGCTTCCGCCAGGTAGGCGCGCCAGCCATCGAGAAAACCTCCGATCTCGTCGCTCTTCTCGGGACGCTCGACGAGCGCGACGTGGTCTTCATCGACGAAATCCACAGGCTACCGACCAAGATCGAGGAAATGCTCTACATCGCCATGGAGGATTTCCGCATGGACCTCATCGTCGGGGAGGGTGCGGAAGCGAGAGCCCTGCCGCTGCCACTGCCGAAATACACGCTGATCGGCGCGACGACCAATCCCGGCAAGCTGTCCAAGCCGCTCCGCGACCGTTTCGGCATCCAGATCAGGCTCGAACCCTATACGGACGAGGAAATGGAGATCGTCCTCATGCGCGCCGCACCACAGCTCGGACTGTCGCTGGTCGAGGGAGCGGCGCTCGAGATCGGCAAGAGGGCACGGGGAACGCCCCGTATCGGCCTTAGGATGCTGAATCGAATTCGTGACTTCGCCGTCACTTCGGGCGGTCCGAGGGTAGGCAGGGAGGACGCGCGCGCCTACCTCAAGCGGCTCGGGATCGACGCCGACGGCCTCGACGACACCGACCGCCGATACCTGACGCTGATGCGGAAGAACTACCGCAACCGCGCCGTCGGCGTGAAGACGCTCGCCGCGGCCCTTAACGAGTCGATCGAAAATCTCGAGGAGTCGGTCGAACCGTATCTCATCAGGAAGGGATACATCGAGAAGACCCCCACGGGGCGACGTCTCGTGGAGGAAACGTTCCCGGGGTCCGGCAACGGACTGAAACAGGGAGAGTTCCTGTTTTAAAGTCTTGATTTGTCAACATTCGAAGTGTATCACAACTGACGAATTGGAAATCGGAGTCTTTCAATGTCTGCAATGCCCTCATTTTTGCGCCGGGGAGGTCCCGATTTCTCGACGCCTCCGGTGCGCAGGGCGATGCAGACAAGCATCCAGGTCCCCGATTTCGACGATGTCCTTGAAGACGGTAACCAGGAACCGCAACCCGGGGACAATGTTTCGCCATTGGAAACGCCCGCACCCGCCACGGTGCCTCCCGTCTATCTCGGCGGCGCGCGCCTCCTCAACTGGGCCAACACGGCAAGCAGCGGCATGACCGTCGAGATCATGCTGAAGGATGTCGGCCCCCGCGAGGTCAACCCGTTCAAGGGCCTGAAATACGGCAAAAGCCAAGGACAGCGGTTCAGGACCTGGGTCGGCCCCTATAGCGAGCTGGCCGAACTCTCGCAATTCGACGAACTCGAAAGTGTCTACGCCGGCGAGTCACAGCTCATCCACTACGGCGACACCTGCAACAAGGGCGTCACCGTCAAGGTGATGATCGACAGTGGTCCGGACGGCGTTAACGGAAAGCACCCGTTTGAGGGCATGCCGACCGGGCCGATGGAAGGCATGGACCTTTATGTCAGTTTCGTCGCCCTCGACGACGACGAGGCTCCGATTTCCAAAAAGGCCGCGCCCAAGACCACGCCGTTGCACCAGCAGTCCGAACTCAAACAGGCTTACACATTCTCACGTGACGCGGAGTTCGTGAATTTCCTTCAGGCGCGCCTCCAGCGGCTTGTCGGAGACGCGAGGCCTGAAGTATTACTCGAGGACAACCCGAAAGCGTGGGCGCTGGACGTCGTGCGCCTGCACCTCGGCGTGCCGCAACTGAGGGTGATGAACACGGAAGACGTGGACGGCATCGAGCCGCGCAAAAAATGGAAAAGGCTCGCCTCGGAGTATCTCCAGAGCGAGGAATTCCACGCCAGGCGATATCACCTTACAGGCCGCTGAACGGGAGATCGATATGAACGAGAGCCAAGGCTTCCGCACCAAACCCCTCGATCCCGACTTCCGCCGTGACCCCAAGACCGGCTGCTACTGCGCTCTTTGCCAGAAGGACATCAAGGGTGAGCCGCGCTTCTACGCCCATATGATCCATGGCTGCTTCGAGGCCGTCCATCCGGAAGACCGCGAGATCGCCAACGCGATGGTGGTCGAACACGACAATTTCGGGCTGCTTCCGGTCGGACCCGACTGCGCGAGGGTAATCGGCCGAGAGTTCGTCTATACGGCAGAGGAAGCCGCCGCCGTAAGGGAGCGGGAGGCTACGCCCTCGCAGTCCACGACACAGCCGCCGCCGCCCGGTCGTTGATCGTATCGAGAAGCCTCGCGAACAGCGGGAACGACTCAACCCTGTATTCCGTCAGCGGTTGCAGCAGCGCGTAGGTGCGGAAAGCCACGGCCCGACGCAGGCTATCGAGCCTGGCGACATGTTCGCGCCAACAATCGTCGAGCGCGGAAAGGACGGTAGCGCGGATGTCCTCGGCACCGAGCGAAGGAGCCGGGATGCTCGAGAGTGTCCTGCGGAGAATTTCTGCGGCGTCGGTGCCGTCTTCCGCGGCCCACTGCGAGATGGGCAGGTCCACTCCCGTTGCGGCCACGATCCTCGCCTTCAGGGCGGCAACGTCCCAGGATTCGGGATAGGAATGCTCCTGCATGTGGTCGCCAACCGCACGGGAAACCGCCGCCACGCGCATGGCCTCGAAGGCAGCGAAAGGATCGGCGGCGGACATGAATTCGCGCCGCAGCGCGTGGAACGCCTCGATCTGGATGGTGTCCACCGCCGAGAACTGTCGTAACGTCTCCCTCGTGTCCGACCCAATTGCGTCCGCCACCCGTTGCGCGTGGTCGACCAACGGGCGGACAGCCTCCTCGCCCTCCTTCCCGAGCAGCGCAAGGAGCCTATCGGGCGTAACTGTCGAATGCCTGGACACGAGAGGGTCCGCCAGTGCAACGTGGAACACCGTCGATCCCGGTTCTCCGCGACGGCCCGCACGTCCGCGCAGCTGGTCGTCGATCCTCCGCGATCCGTGCCGTCCGGCTCCAATGACGTGCAGTCCGCCCTTCGCGGAAATCGTGGTCCGCTCGGAGACATCGCCGCCGCCGAGCAGGATGTCCGTTCCCCGCCCCGCCATGTTGGTGGCGATGGTGACGGCATGCAGGCGGCCCGCTTGCGCTACAACGACGGCTTCGTGGTCGGCGCGCGAGGCGTTCAGGAGGACATAAGTTAGAGGCGATGGCACCGCGTCGGTGCGTTCGGCGAAGCCGCGCGCGGCCAGCAGGGCAGCGAGGGCGAGGGACTCCGATACGGAGGAAGTGCCTACGAGGACTGGACGTCCGGTCGCGTGAACGGCGATCGCCTCTTCCACGACCGCGCGGTCTCGCTCTTCCCTGGTCGCGTGGATGCGGTCCGGCAGATCATATCGGCGCGAGGCCGCTTCGGGTGGAACCCTGACCACTGGGACCCGATAGAGGCGTTCGATCTCGGAGGCGGACGACAGGGCCGTGCCCGTCGCCCCGCAGAGAAGCCCGTAGAGGCCGAAATAGTTCATGTAGGTCGTGGACGATACCGTGTCTCCTGAACCCGAATGGGGAACCCCCTCCTTGATTTCGACCGCCTCGTGCAAACCGTCAGCATAGCGGCGGCCGTCGAGGACCCGGCCCGTGTTCGCGTCTACGATCTCGACCTTGCCGTCGCGGATGATGTAGTCATGGTCCCTTGCTAGCCGGAAGCGGGCTTTGAGCGCGGCGTCCAGATGGCCTATCGCGTCGGAGCGGCCGTCGTAGAGGGTGTGGGCGGCAGAGAGGTGTCCCTCGCGTCTAAGGGCGGCCTCGGCCTTGTCGGTGCCGCATGGGGTCAGGTGGACCCCGCCATCCTCGATGTCGATTTCGTAGTCCGCCCCTTCGATCATCGACGCCGCCAGCGTGTCGCAGAAGACCGCGCAGGGCGAAACCCCGCCAGAGCCGTCCGACAGCACCAGCGGCGTGGAGGCCTCGTCGAGCAGGACCGAATCAGCCTCGTCAACGACCACGTGCGCATGGCCGCGTTGGACGATCCCGGCGTCCGTCAGCGCGATCCCGTCACGCAAACGGTCGAAGACGAACTCCGCGTTCGAACCGTGGACGATGTCGCAGAGGTACGCGGCCCTTCGTTCCTCGGTCGTCATCGCGGGATCGAGGAACGAAGAGGTCAGCCCGAGCAGGCGGTACACAGGCGAGAGGAAGGCATGGTCGCGGGCGGCGAGATACGGGTTGACCGTGACCGAATGCACGCCGCGGCCGTCGAGGGCGAGAATGCTCGAAGCAAGGCCTGCCGCCAGCGTCTTTCCCTCTCCGGTGTCCATCTCCGCGATCACGCCGCCCGCCATCACCAGGCCGCATGCGATCTGGCTGGCACGAGGCGAAAGTCCCGTCTTCCGTCGGCAGGCCTCGGAATAGAGGGAAGCCGCCCGCGCGGCGTGGTCGGCTGCCGACGGATCGAGTGACGTGAACCGAAAAGCGAGTTCGACATCCGAAATAGCCGAATGATCCATGCCCATGGCAAGGCGCGCGTCCTCGGCCGCCTGCTTGATGACAGGCGTCTTGATGAGCAACAACCGTTTGAGGGCGGCGGCGGTTATCGTCATGCAGCTTCCGTCATCCAAGCAGGCTCCCCAATCGTCCTGTGGGCTTCGTCGGCACGTGCCCTGAACGCCTCCCGTGCAGCGGCGGCTTCCTCCCTTGACCAGCGGTTCGACCACAGCCTGGTGATGGAATGCGTATCTTCCATGATCGGTAGTTCGGTGTTGAGCGCCGTCAGCGGATCGATACCCTCGTACCAGCGGATGACGGGAGCCTGCATATTCGACAGCGCGTAGTACCGGGACACGGAGAGACCGGGGACGGCAGGCGCGATGCCAAGGGTTGGGGTATCCTCGATCCATGCCCGCACACAGACCTCGACATCGTTCTCCGGCGCGATCTTCCAGTCCTCGACGGTCGCGAGGGCGATCTCCCTGATGCGCTCGTCCGCAAGCAGATCGAGGAAGGAGCCGCGGTCGCCAAAGGTGCTAATCCTCCGCAGCGGCCTGTCATGGAGTGAGATGACCACGTCGCCCCGCACCGAGCGCACCCAGGTGATGGCAAAATTAGCGACCTCGATGGACGATTTGGTCGGGAACGGAAGGCCATGGAAAGCGGGTATCCTCGTGACCACCGTGACGGTCTCGGGCGCAAATGCCTTGAAGGCGTTGACATAATCCATGAGGTCTTCCTTTTGTCGGCGTGTGCTGCATCGGAGTCCTTTAAAACGCCGTCTATATGTTGACAGGTTCAGGAGCAGACGGTAGCGTCTTCTTGATTTTATCGCATGAAGAAAAGACTTCACGCAAGAGTTCAACCCACCGATCCGACGGGTGATCCGCAGATGGAAACAGCAACGCAAACCCAAGAGACGGCCGTGTTCCCGAACGTCAGGTCGCCTTCTTCCAGGCCGACGATCGACCTCGCCGATCTCGTCTCGATTCTCCTGTCGTTGACCGCTCCCGACCGGGACGTGGACCTGCTCGTGGATGCGATGCTCGGCGGAAAGGCACCGCAGAAGGTGATCGACGAAGCGCGCGTCAGGGCGGGCTTCTGGCTGCGCGACCAGGTTCCCCCATTCACGGCCGGGAACGAGGCCCTGTCCACATTGGCCCACCGTCGTGGCCTGAGAGCCGAGACCCACTTCGACGGCAGCCTTTGGCACGTGGAAACCCGGAGCCTTGCGACCGGTGCGAAGGTCGTCGTCAAACACGCATTGCAGGGCGTTGCCGGTGTCGCCGGCATCGCTGCTTTGGTAACGAAAGAAAGCGCAGAATGACACCCGAAGAAATAGAACGGCTGCTCGATGAGAACAGCCTCGTCCTAACGAAGACCCGGACCGAAAACAATCCGTTCATGCCGGGCGAGAAGGACGACATGTACCACTGGTTCTGCACGCTTTCGGGTCCGGCCATCGCGCATTTCGAGTTCTACGTTTCCTGCACGCCGGAGATCGAGCCGACGGACACAGACATGGTCGACGTCCTCGTCAAGGACATCAAGGCCTATCGGGGATGCTCCGGATACGAGGATTTCCTCAAGGTGTTCGGGATCGACGACGGGGAGGACCGCGCCGACGTCGCACTCGCATGGCAGGAACTGGAACGCCTCGCGCCCCTCGTCGAGCAGGTGGTCGAACTGTCCAACGACAACCGACGGACCCCCACTCCCGCCGTTTCGGCCCCCGGCATCTGAGGTTTTCCATGAACGTCATCCACGCCTTGCAGCCCATCCCGAAATCGATCTTCCTCGCCGGCCCCACGCCCCGCGACGATGAGACGCCGACATGGCGACCGGAAGCGCTCGGTATCCTAAGCGAGCTTGGGTTCAAGGGGACAGTCTATGTTCCCGAGAACGAAAGCTGGTCGAAACACGATCGCTACGACGACCAGATTGTCTGGGAGTGGGAGGCGCTCTCGGTTTCGTCCGCCATCGTGTTCTGGGTTCCCCGCGATCTGACGCTCAACAGCGAGGGGCAGCAAAAGATGCCGGCCTTCACGACGAACGTGGAGTTCGGCCTGTACGCGCGGTCGGGGAAGTGCCTGATCGGATCGCCCGCGGGGACGCCGAAGATGAGCTATCTCAACGCGCTTGCCCGCGAGTGCGGAATTCCCGTGTACGCGGGTCTGCGCGAAGTCCTCGCGGCTGCCGTGGCGAGTACTTCGCTGACGCCCTGATCACTGGCCGAACGGGCGGCTGAACGTGCTCGAGGCTTCGATGTTTGCCACGGTGTAACGGACATCCGACACCATCGCCAGCGTCACGTGCTGGTTCTGCCCGGCGTGCTGCTCGGCCAGGTTGGCGAGGAAACCGATCTCCTTGAGGCTGTCCGGGTCGCTGCGTTCGGCACGCGCGGCGCGCAGGGATGCGTTCCTCGCACTGTGAGCCACGGCCCTGGCGAAAGTGTCGCTGTCCAAACCCTTCATGAAGCCTTCGTTCCAGTCGCCGCCCTTCTGGGCCATGAACCGCGAGCGTATGCGCCCCAGCACGCCCGAGGCGGAGGCCGCGAGTTCTTCCACCTTCTTGTCGCGTTCATACATGATGTTTCCGACGCAGTCTTGCATCGTGTCGAGCGTGACGGCTGGATTGTTGTTGATTTCCTTGAGCCTCGGGATGTGGCGTTCGAAGACCTGGCGCGCCCGCGCGTCGACCGCCCCGTCGAAGTCGGCCGCCTGACGCTCGCTGATGCCTTCGAAAGACGCGTATTCCTCGACCATGAGCTTCTTCAAGCTGCCAAGCGATGGAAGCGAGGACCACGCTTTCGAAAGCGGCATCCGCATCTGAACGAGGTAGACATCGAACATCTTCTCGATGGTCGCGTTCGCACCGATCCTGTTGCCCTCGCTGAAGAGCTTCGCAGTGGTCAGCGCCAGCGAACGCACTTCCTCCTGGTCGACGCGCATCGCCGTCTCCGCGTCGATGGCGGGCAGGTTTTGCTCGATTGTGGCATGCTGGTTCATAAGACGGGCCTCCGTTGGGTGGACGTTCCGTCGATTAGTGTTCGACCACCTGCAAACCGCAAGCCGCGCCGCCGACCGAAGCGAAATAGCGCGCCATCATCTCCGTATGCGCGGGGAACGCCGTGTCGACGGGTGCGTCGAGTTCCAGCACTTCCATGATCTCGGAGTCGTGCGCAAACACCGGATCGACCACGATCCCGTCGTAGACGCCGAAGATCAGGTTCACGCCGCCGTTCTGCACAGTCACGACGTCGTAGACCTTGACCCGCGCCGGATCGATGACGACGCCCGTCTCCTCAGCCAGTTCGCGACATCCCGCCTCCTGCCACGTTTCCCCGAGGTTGTGGAAGCCGCCGGGCATGGCGAGCTTGCCGTAGCCGTCCGCAAGGGCGCGGCGAATGACGATCAGCCCCTTGTTCGACATCACCAGCATGACCACGACGGGAAGGGGATTGCGGAAAACGGGATGGTCGGGCAGCGGAGGCCTGAAAGCGGAGAACGGGAGAATGTAGTCCACCTCGTAGCCAATGATCGAGACACCCGTTTGCGCGAGCTTCCATGGATAGGTCGCGGAGCGGTCGTAAAGGACAGGCAAGACCGCGCGGTCGGAAAGCCTGAACCCCCAGAAGACGAGATCGTCGCCGGGCCGCTCCGTTTGCTGCCCGATGAACTTCAGCCAGCCGTTATGGATGACTTCGTCTGCCTGGTTTTCGCTCATTTGCACGCTCCGCGTCTACGATTATGGCGACAAGTATAGCATCGATTCGGCGAACTCAAGATAAATTCAAGACCTCGTGTTTTCACATTGTGCCAGGTTCCGCCGATAGGCACGATCTAGGTGGCAGACATGCCGCCACGGGGTCTTTTAATGGACACAGGAATGCTGGATAGGACAGGACTTCACCCCTCCGGAGGAGGAGGCGGAGCGAGGTCGGAATTCGGCGCTGGCGGCATACCGGATGGAAGGGCGTGGCACTTGGTGCCGCGCCCTTTTTTCATGTCCGCCGACACCCCGACAACCTCCAGGAGAAGCATCATGGGTAGGAAGACATCGCGCACGAGCACCAAGAACCAGCGTATCGCCCAGCAGGCGCTCGCCACGCTCGTCATGGATTTCGACGCCGATCCGCGCACTCTCGACATCAAGCACCGACGCGCCAATCCAGACAGCAGCTTCAAGAAGAGGATAAAAGCCAAGACCCCGAAGCAGGCGGAGTTCATGGAGGCGATCGACAACGCCACCATCATCTTCGGCGTCGGCCCCGCCGGCACCGGCAAGACCTACATCGCCGTGCGCAAGGCGCTCGAGATGCTGGCGACGAACCAGGTCAACAAGATCGTGCTATCCCGCCCCGCCATGGAGGCCGAGGGCGAAAAGCTCGGCTTCCTTCCGGGTTCCATGGAGGAGAAGCTCCACCCCTACATGCTGCCCATCTACGACATCCTCAAGGAGGCGCTGGGACAGCAGACCCTGACCTCCATGATGGCGAACGGCCAGATCGAGCTATGCCCGCTGGCGTTCATGCGCGGACGCACCTTCACCAACGCAGTCCTGGTCCTGGACGAGATGCAAAATAGTACCCAAAACCAGATCAAAATGGCGTTGACCCGTATCGGCGAGGGGACGAAGGCGATCATCACAGGCGACCCGAACCAGAGCGACCTCGATCCCAAGCTGTCGGGCCTGGTGCCGTGTTCCAACGCGCTGCGGGCTGCCCCCGGAGTGGACATCGTCAGGTTCGACCGCGGCGAAATCGTCAGGTCGGCGATCGTTTCGACGGTCCTCGAATTCCTCGGCGAGTAACGGTCGCGTGCGAGGGCGCTATTGCGCCCTCGGTCCCTCGGGGCGGCGGCGGGTGCGTTTCGGCCAGTCCGCCAGCGACATGGGCGGCGGAGTGACGTCCTCGACGCCGAGTTCGGCCATTCTCTGGGCCGCCTGCTCCTTTATCTGGCGGGTGCGCTCGGGAACCGACGGATAGTCGGAAGGCAAACCGCAGAACTCGAGGTAGTCCTCGAACGGCATGTTGTAGTTCACGAGCAGGTGTTTCCTGAGGTTGATCACCGGCTTGTCGTCCAGCAGGCAATAGATGCGCTCGTGTGTAACGCTGCCTTCGACCGTCCGGACCATCCGGAGCGAGGCGTTGTACTTTTGGCGAATATCAGACATTTCCGGCCTTCGTTGTGGGGCGATGGAATCCCGACCGCGGGCTTCGGAGAACTCGCTCTGTCGTTTCGCTCGGGAATCTTCATGCCGTCTCCGTACTCGGGAGGCTTCTTGTCTGCCCCCGCGCCCCCACAGATACTCCAGCAATCGTGACTCCCCGGTTAACGGGCGGTTGCCGGCCGTTTGATCCGGAACCTCCGCTTGTGCAGCCACAGAAGGAAGGCCCCTCCGAAATACCAGGTGCCGTGCGCCACGCTCGACAGGAACCCCATCCATGCCGCCGTGGTCCTTCCGAGGCCGTCGAGCAGGCGGGCATCGCTGAAACACATGTAGTCCGTGACGGGCAGCCTTTCGTCGTGGCGGGCGAGGCATCCGTCGATGGCGAAGGTCGTTCCGTTGAACGACGTGCTACGGACGTATTTCGTCGAATGGCCGCCGTTGATCACGGCCTCCGCCGAACGAGCGACGAATTCCGACGGCGGCAGGGGGTGGGCGGCTATCCTTTTCGACTCGATTTCGCGGAACTCGCGGTCGAGGAAAACGCAGGTGCGTTCCGAACAGAAGACCTCCGTCGGAACGTAGCGTGCCTCCGTCAGCATCATCAACGCCACCCTGTCCTTCTCAAAACGGAGGACCCCCATCGGGAGCGCCAGGTGGAAGATGAACGTCGTGACGATGACGGCCCCCGCGATCAGGAGGACAAAAAACCGGTCCCTCGTTCTCGTCTTGGGAAGAAGGCAAAGAACGAAGAGCGCGAGCGTCGATCCGAGAAGCGCGAAGCTGCGGCTGACCTGCGGGGTGACGCCTGCCTGACCGCCCCGCGTGACGAAGTCGTAGACGCCGATGTCCACCAGTGCGGGGTGGACGACATTGTCCATGAAGTCGTAGACGCCGAAGCCAAACGCACCGACGACGGCCGCGGCAAGGCCGAAAACGGTGAGCGAGCGCCGGAACAGCATGACGAAGATCAGCAGGAGGGCGCTGGTCAGCACGTCTGCGTGGAGGGAAATGATCGTCTCGGCCGTCGCGTCGAGCCTTTCGTCGAGAAGCCCGCCGTCGAAAAACGCCACGACGAAGGCGGCCTGAGTCCACAGTGTGAAGGCGAAAGCCGCCACGACGCATGCCGCCGCGACAACGCGCGCGATCTCCCGGAATTTGCTAGATTTCGACACGGCGGCACCTCTTTTGGAAAATCATGACCCCGGTTGCGTTGTCCATCAACCCCGTCGGTCTTACGCTGCCCTCGGCGCGCCGAGGATTCCGCTCTCGAACAGCAGATGCGTGAACCGGCCGCCTCGGGTGGCCAGTTCGTCGTAGGCACCGATTTCGGCGATCCGCCCGTGATCCATCAGGATGACAAGGTCGGCGTTGCGGATCGTGGATAGCCTGTGGGCGATGACGAATGTCGTCCGGTCCTTCGTCAGGGTATCCAGAGCGGACTGCACCTGCCGCTCCGTCTCCACGTCGAGCGCGCTCGTCGCTTCGTCGAGAACGAGTATCGGTGCCGACTTCAGGATCGCCCTCGCGATGGCAAGGCGCTGGCGCTCGCCGCCGGAAAGCCTGTTTCCGCGGTCTCCGACGACCGTCTCCACGCCGTCGGGCCTGGAGGCGACGAAGTCGGTGGCAGCTGCCGAAGCGATCGCCTCCGAGATATCGGCCGCCGAAGCACCCTCGCGGCCGAGACCGACGTTTTCTCCGATGGTGCGGTTGAGAAGGCCCGCGTCCTGGAAGACCGTCGCGATGTTGGCGCGCAGCTCCGTGCGGGCGACCGTCGAGATATCCTTGCCGTCCACCAGTATCCGGCCCGCCTGCGGCTCGTGGACACGTTGAAGAAGGTTGACGAGCGTCGTCTTGCCGGCACCCGTCGCGCCGACGATGGCAACCGTCTGGCCTGGTTCCACCGCGAAGGAGACGTCGCGGATGCCTTGCGTGGTGCCTGCGAAGTCGAAGGAGACGTTCTTGAACTCCACCCGTCCCTCTACGGTTCCGAGCGAGGTTTCGCCGACCGAGTCCTCGTCGGGACGGGCGTCCGCCTCGAGAGCGAGGAAGTCCTCCAGCTTCGACCGGGCCTCGAAAATCTGGGAGACGAAGCCGCGGATGGTCTCCAGCTTGCCGATCAGGAGGTTCGCGAATCCGATGAACGCGATGATCTCGCCGACCGTCATCTCGCCCCGCATCACGAGGGCCGTGCCGATGACGAGAATGACCATCATCGAGATAGTCGAGGCCATGCGGTTGAGCGCCGAGGCGAGCGCCCACCAGTCAAGGACCGGAAACTGCGCCTTCAGGAGGCCGGACGAAAGCCTCCCCAGTGTCTCAGACTCCGCCTTGGCGCGGTTGTAGCTCTGGACGACCGATACGCCGGAAATGGTGTCGGATATGTGCGAGAAGAGGTCGTGGTAGTGCTTCTCCACCGATGCCTGTCCGCCCCTGGTCTTCTTCATGACGACGGACTGCACGAGCCAGTAGACGGCACCGAGGACGAACAGAACCGCGCTCAGCCTCAGGTCCATGGCGAGCGCGGTGGGGACCAGCATGGCAAGGGCCACGGCGGTCGCGAGGTGGCTGCGCATGAAGTCGAGCCACAGCGAGAAGAGGGTGTCGCTTGCCCGGAGCAGCGTGTGCAGGACATTGGAGTTGCCGCGCGCGTTGTGCCAAGAGAGCGGCATGGAGATCAGCCTCGAATAGGACGCCGAGAGGAGAGCGGCACGGCGCGCGTGGGCGAGCCGGTCGGCCTGTCTCGCCACGAGGACATAGGCGACGATGTTGAAGACGGCGAGACCGCCCCACAGGGCGAGGTTGAGCTCGATCCCTCCCTTGCCGGAGACCGCGTCGATGATCCGGCCGAACAGGATCGGCTCGAGGATGGCGACACAGGCCAGCGCCACGTTGGCGAGGACGACGGCGCTGACGCGCCAGCGGTAGACGCCGAGATATGCGAGGGAGCGGAAGTAGACACGGGTAAGGGACATCAGAGGCCATCAAGTTGGGAACTGTTCGAACACTAAGCAATGCGGCCTGAACCTGGTCTTAACGAAGACGCCGGCCGAAAAACATCCGCGCACGAAAAATTGCTGACATCGCAGTGAAGCCGCGGCAGTATTGGAAGACCCCGAAACCGGAAGAGCAGATGGCCGTCGAACAGGACAGCGAGATCGTCGATTTTCTAGCGACGTTTACAGACCACGAGGAAGTGCGTCGGCTGATGTATTTCTGCGTTGGCCGCATCCTCCTCAAGATAAAGAACTCCAAGCGGAACTGGCGCGAGGCGGGGCTTGCAGTCGACCTCAAGGACGCGGCCGACTGGCTGGAAGTCTCGCTGTTGCACAACGAGGACTGGCTCCTCAACGTAGACGACCAGGGGCGACCGAAGAAGCTCCTCAAATTCCCGGACCTCGACGGCGTCCTGAAGGAAGCCAACAAGGCGATGATCAAGCGGGCCATGCACACGCCCGTTATCAAGATCGAGGACGGCGAGGAGGTCCTCGAGCAGGTGCTGGATTCCGGTTGGTACATGGTTCGGTTGCTGACGCCCCGCGCCCTCGACAACGAGTCGGCCGAGATGCAGCACTGCGTCGGCCACGGGACCTATGACACGAGGGTGGCGGAAGGACAGGTCGTCATCCTGTCGTTGCGCGATCCGCACAACAGGCCGCACGTGACGATCGAAGTGGACGCCCGCACGAACTCGATCGTCCAGATCAGGGGCAAGCAGAACGCCAAGCCGAAGGCCGAATACGCAAGGCGCGTTCGCCAGTTCATCCGCGACAGGGATTTCGATTCCATCTACCGCCCGATCGAGATCGGCATCGTGATGGACGAGATGGGCAAGCCGCACAATATCGACAACCTGCCAGTCGGGCTGGCGATCAAGGGCAACCTCGACCTGACCGACTACGCGCTCACCGAACTGCCCGAGTTCCTCGAAGTCAGGGGAGACCTCAAGATCGGCGGCTCCGCCATCCGCGAGCTGCCGAGGGGCCTGCGCGTCACGGGCAGCCTTTTGGCCGCGAAAAGCCGTCTCGAGCGACTGCCCGTGGAACACGGCATCGCGCGCTCCATCGACGTCTCGTCCACGAGGATCACCGAACTTCCCGACGGAATCGAGGTCGACGGCGATCTCGACGTCTCGGATACCATGCTGAAGCGGCTCCCCGAAGACCTCGTCGTGACGGGACATCTCAAGATGGAGTCCACCGACGTTCCGGTGTTCCCGGCGAGCGCCGTGATCGGCCTCAACCTTTCCCTGTCGGGAAGTGGCGTGCGGAGGTTCGAGGCAAAGACCCTCTACGTCGGCGGCTGCCTGATGCTCAGCGACTGCGGACGGGTACACCTGCCTGACCACCTTACCGTCGAGCGGGCGATGTTCCTGGAGAGGACCGAGATCGCCTCCGGGGCCAAGGTCCTCGAGATCGGCGGCAACTTCTACTGCCACAGCTCGAGCTTCACCACCAAGTCGCGGCGGTTCCGCGCTAGGGGCAGGGTCATCGACCGTCGCGGGGCCAGGGACACGGATGTCGCCCGCGCCATGCCCCTTGCGCAATACGAGCGGACGTTCGGCGTCCAGGAATAGCGGAAGGTCGCCGACAACCATTGATATTGCGTCGTCGAGGCCGATGATGCGACGAACAATGAAAGGGGAATTAGTTCCGCCGCTCCGCGCTGGAGTGGCCGCGGTTGTGATTCCGGTTGGAACACACTAATCTGCCGGCCACGGGGATGAATGAACAGATGATCGACGAACGCGAATACAGCATCGATTTCCGCAACGAGCCTGCCAGGTCGTATTTTGTTGACGGCAGATATGTGCGGCCGAGCACCGACTACAAACAGTCGGAACTGGGCGAGCGCATGTTCCGCGACCTGCGCGGGCTGATCACGGCCGAGAGAAGCCTCATCGGCGAGACGGATGACGTGGACAGCCGCAAAATCTACAACCTCGTCGCACGGTCACTCAGCTACATCGCCCGACGGATCGTCGTGAAATGGGAAAGCGCCGCCGTTGCGTACGAAGCTCCGGACAGCCGGGAATTGCTCGAGATCGAGAGAAAGTATTATCTCACCCTCATGAGCGAGTTCGACGAGGACGCAGTGGCCGCGATCGGCAAAGTCGGCGACATGTCCGTCACCGACTTCTACAGGAACGTCGTCAAAGCCACGGAAGGCGAAGTCAACCTTCAGACAAGGCTTTCCAGCAGGTACGCGACGATCCTCGGCGGCTTTTCAAGGAAGTACCTCCCGGCCATCCGCGAAAGGCTGGACGATATCGAGGCCGAGCTGGAACCTGCCAAGCCGGCGGTCCCAACATCACCCGCTCCATAAGCCGCCATCGCCGTCAGGCGGCCACCAGCTGCCTGACGATATCGACCGCGGTCGAAGCATCCTCCACCACCCAGTCGGAGACCTGAGCGATCTGTCCGTGCCAGCATGCGGCGGAGCGGCCTTCGGGGATAATCGAAATGATTGCCCTGCCACCATCGCGGTGTTTCTCCGCATCCGCCCTTGCGAGCGACGCGATCATCGAAAGAGCGTTCCCGGCCCCCGTGAAATCGAAAACGTCTGCGACCACCCGCTTCGCCGGACCTTTCGGCGTGTGCGGAAGCAGGGCGTTGAGACCGACTATCGCGTCTTCGATGCGGGCATGGCGCGAAGCCACCCTGGAAAGTGCGTGGCAGTCGTTCGGATTGCCGTCGGGAATGGCGACAGAGACGGGACGACCGCTCGCGGAGGCCCACCCGTAGTCGAACGGAATGCCCTTCGAGATGCGGTAGTTGCCGTCGTCGTCTTTCAGGTCGAAGTTCACAAGCACGGCATCTGAAGCCATTATCGCGTCCATACGGTTTTGGAGGGTGAAGTGACGGGTGTCCGAGAACAGCGCCTTGGCACCGGAATATTCGTTGTCCCCGACCTCGGCCGCCGTGAGGTGCGTGGTGCGCATCGGAAACAGACAGTGGACCGCCTGTTCGGTTCCCCGGTTGAGTTCGGCGAAAGACCGCACAACGAGGTCCTGCATTTCGAGGATGCGGCCGACCCTGATGCCGGAGATCGGATGCCCCACGTAGACGCTGTAGGCTGCGGGACTGCGGCGCTCAGCGGTGATGGTGTGGCGAGCTGCGCCGCTCTCGGAGCAGGTCGTGGTGGTAACGTCGATGAAAAGGGAGGGCGTGTGCCCAAGTCGTTCGAACATGTCTTGTCCTTCGGTGAAGGACACCCCTCTGTTGTGTGGAGGGCGGCCGCCGCCGTTTTATGGCGGCATGTCTGTTGTTGGTCAGTTAAAGGTAGGAGCCGTCGCGAGATCGGTCAAGCAGCTCCCAGGAAGAACCGCGAGGGATCGACGAGCGCGCCGCGCGGCAGGGACATGGCGAGCGCGGAATGGTATCCGCCCTTCACGCCGAACCGCTCGGACAGCACCCGGTTGATCAGGCGCTCCTCGGTGAGGTCCCATGTCGCCGCACCGATTTCCTCGGCCGACGACATGACGTTGGACGGGTTGAGGACGAAGACGCCCGCTTCCCTGATCTTGAAATTGGAGCCGTAGCGCATCTCGCCGTCGTCGTCCCTCCACTCGGTCGTGACATGGAGGCCTGCACGCGGCGTGTTGTTCAGGCGGAGCTTGAAGGGGTGCCAGTGTAGGGTGTGTCCCACATTCCAGGGCATCCAAGCCGGCCCGTCGAGAAAACGTTCGAGGAAACGGATATCGGGCTTTCCCGCCTCCATGTCGCCGCCGACGGCGAGAAACAGCCGATGCATTGTCGGGCGACGGAACAACTCCGTCTTGGGGTCATACAAAACGGCGGAACTTTGCATCGCATCCTCGAATTTACACGTGCGGATACAATGCATTTCCGGGGGCGAATTGCAAGACCCCGATGGGGAGAAGGCTAGGGGCGCGGTGCCGCCGACGGTGTGTTCGACGGGTTGAAGCCGTTCTTGAAGTTTTCGATCATCGTCTCGATGTCGGGAGAGGCCTCGGCGGCGGCCTTGACCTTCTCTGCCAACTCGGCGGGCGTGAACATGCTCAGCATGCCGAACAGCATGCTCGAAAAGCGGCCTGAGAAAATGGAGAGGTCCGGCTTCATGACGTAGCCGACCGATTTTCCCGCGAACGAGATGGTGAATTCCTCGCCGTTCTCGAAATTGATCGCGACCTCGACGCTGCGGCCGCGCTTGCCGATGGTCGCTGTCGTCCCCTCGCGGATCGGCAGGTCGCGCGGTCGGGAAATATCAACGCCGATGCTGTCGTTGACGGCGACCGCGAAATCAGCGAGTAACTGGTCGACGGTTTTGGCCTTCTGCGCGGGGGCTTCAAGCAGCTCGAACATGCGGCCGAGGTCGAAACCCTTGACGCCCGTGTGGTCCACGTTCCAGAACACCGTCGCCACCCGGCGCGCCAGTTCGGGTTCGTAGGGCTCGAGCGTGACGCTGTGTCCGTTTCGGCTGTAGTTGCCCTTCAGGACGTTCCCGTCCGGGAAGGTCGCGCCAAAGCGCATGTAGTCGTGTTTGATCGTCTTTGTGAACTTTGCCATCTGCTTGGTGTCCGATGTGTATTGAGTACGGATGCGGGTTATCGAACCCGATGGACCGGGATCGGCCTCGGGGCGATGATCTCGGGTTCGGCCTGTTCGGATTTCTGCCGTTTGGGGCGTGGCCCGAGATCGACGTCGACCAGGCTGTAGTCCCTCATGCCCTTCTTGTTGAACTTCTCGGGTTCGTAGTCGAACGTACGCTTCTGGAAGCCCGGAAGGTAGTCATGGTGCCAGATCAGGACCTGTCCCGACTCAAGCCTCACCTTGGTCGTGGGGGTTCCGCCTCGATGCGCCGCCTTGACCCTGTCGCCTGCCTTGAGACCGGCGTCGTCCATGCGGTAGGCGTGGTCGTATCCCGCCACGTTCCCGGGGCGCGCCTTGTACCCGCCCGCGATCACGAAAATGCCTTCGGCGTCTTCCTTTACAACTGCCATGCCTGTCTCCTGCCTTTGCGCGAAACCTACGCCCGCCGACGGCATTGATCAACCGGGTGACTTGTGCCGCATGTGGGGATACCGTTTTGGGAGCAACCGGAAACGTGGGCACCTCGATGAGCTACAAGATTTACAACGGCTTCAAATTCATGACGGCGGACATGGCCGACGCGCTGTCGTTGATCGAGGGATGGAAGCCAAAACTGGCAGACCTGCAACGTAAGTGGCTTGCGAGGCTGCATGCCGACATGGCGGTATCCCTGCTGGACGAGGCGGCGACATCGCCTGGCAGACACGAGGGCAAGGTGCCTCTGGACGCGGTCCGCAACTCGATTCTCGACCGACAGGCGAAAATGGACGCCAGCAGTTGCAGGGACCCCAAAATCGATCCGGATTTCAGGATATCCGTCTTCGTCCACGACACGGGGATATACGGGTACGTCAGGACAGAGCGGGACGACTGGTTCGAAGAGTTCATGCAAACGGACTTCGTCGATGAGTTCGCCTACTGGAACGGCACCGACTACAGGCCTGAGGGCGTCAGCAGGGAGGAATGGGAACGGAGGCGGGAGGTCTGGCGCGAAATTCTTGACGAGGGCCGATCGGAAGCGTTCGAGTGCGCCGAACGGGCGCTCGCGGTCACGAACGGGGAAATCGTCGCCGCGAGACCCGACTTCGCGACGAGGCTGAACCGTTCCGCACGGCGGCTTGCGGAAACCCGTGAGTTCGCCAGACGCGAGCTCGAGAGCCGACCGGACGGGGCAGAGAGCGACAGGGACCGTTTCGACAGGCTGATCGGCATCTCCTGCGACCTGATGCGGTGGATGAACGAGGAGGGGAGGTCGGCCGTTGACGCTGCGGCCGCCACCGCATGCCAAGTGCTGCTGCCGGATATCGACGAGGATGACCTGATGGCCGTCATCGAGAACAGGCCGACAACCGATCCGACCCCGGGCGAAGATACGGTTGCCGCCCGCATCTAGGAGCTTTCTCCGTGAAGACACGTTGACGAGCGGAGAAAACGGCACTCTCCTTGATGGAGGACAAAAATGGAGACCCTAACCTTGAAGATGGACCTTCCCCAAATCCTCGTTAATTCATGGCGCACGCTCAGCGGCGGGCTTCTGGCCCTGACCCTGGTCTACGTCCTCGCGCCGGGTCTGCTCGACATCGAGCTGCCGTTGCCGACGACCACGCAGATCGTGACCGCCGGATGCGTCTACGCCGTCTGGACCTTCGTCAGCAGCTTTATCGCCGCTGGGCTCGGCCATCTCGTCGGACGCAAAGCGGCTTAACGACCAAGCGCTGCGCGGGAGGCCCGCTTCCGCGCATTCTCCGCTTCGATGATCGGCATGTTGCGCTGGCGGCTGGCAAGCAAGTCTAGCGCCTCTGGGGCTAGCGGCCAGCCGGGTCCGAGCATGTCGCGGTAGAATTTCACGGCGGAAGTGACTTTCCTCATCGTTTCCATGTCCGTGTTGTGTCGGCGGTGCAGAACCTTGTCCTTGGGGCTCTCCATGAGACGTGCGAACAGATAGACCCCGCCGACCAGCGTTTCCAGGTCTTCCTTTGTACCCTCTGCGGAAGCCAGCTTGTCATAGGCGGAACGGACGGCCTCCACCTTCTCCAGCGGCACCCATTTTGTGCCTGCCGCCGCTTCGGCGGTTTCAAGAAGTTCGAGTGCTGCCGGAAGGAAGCCGACGGCGAACGCAGCCGCGGCAATGCCGTTGCGCGTCGAGGTGAGTTGATACTCGACGCAGGCGGCGAACATGACGTCGGCCATTTCCGCTATGTCCCCATAGCTGTCGAATCCCCTCAAATCCACCCCGAGATCACCAATGTCTCCAGCTCCCGCGAGCAGGCGCAGCTTGTCGCTGGTGGTCAGTTCCGCGAACATCGCGCGTGTGGCATCCCTCAGGTGGCCGAGTGCGTCCTGCGGAGCGTCCTCGATCGTATCCATGACTTTCTGTGAAGCGCCGAGCTTGATCTCCTGGATGGCGTCGGCGAGGGTCTGGTGCGGGGTCATTGCTTGTCCTTGAAAATTCGGTTGTCGAAAATGAGTTAAAATCGGGCGGGTCAGCCCATCCGTGGGCCGGGCGTCGCCGCGGATGGCGTAGCCTCCAGATCAACCTTGTCGGCGATCAGCGCGGCGACGGCAGCCAGCCGGTTCCTGTACGTCCCGGCGAAGTCATGCGACTGCCTCGGCATCTCGAGAAGTGCCTGGACCTCCGCGATGACGGTGAGCATGTCGGCCGCATCGCGCTGGGCCGCCGTCGGTGTAGGCCGCGCAATGTCGATCGGCTCCATGTCCCTCGGGTCGGCGTCGCGCGGGCTCACCTCCCACAGATTGCCCTCGTGAGGCTGGAAGGGCTCGCCGTCCCTGATCTTCTTAACCCAGTAGCCGCCGTCGTTGTAATGGCCGCTGTCCCACCAACGGGGAAGCTCGGAGACGTGCCAGTTTCCGACGAGGGCGAGCGGGCGGAGTTCGAACCCCTTTTCGGTGGTGACAACCTCCGCGCGGACAAACTGCTTGGTGGAGTGCAGGTAGTGAAAAATCTCTCCGGGTTTCCGTGCCTTCCAGAAATCGACGGTATCGTTGCGCATCTGGTCCCAGAACTGGCCGGACCTGACGGCCCGATCGATGTCTTCGGTGGTGAACACGCGGGCGGTGCCGGCATAGTCGAGGTCTTCCTCGCTGATGGTGCATTCCCAAACCCCTTTGCCGCGGGAGCGCTGGACAATCCAAAGCGCGTTCGAGTCGGCGTGGGTGTGCCTGAAGCTGGTCTTGCCGGGGATAATTTCCGTCATTTCTGAAGTCTCCGTTTACCAGATACTGCGCCTGCCAACTGCAACCGACCACGTCGCTGTTGTAAGAAGCCGGGTCAAGGCATATCACTGAAATTCACAGCCAATGACAGAGACCCCGATGCGTTTTTCCTACAAGTACCCGGCCCTCATCAGGGGAACGCCGCCACGGTGCAGGAACGTCAGGAATGCCGTCGTCTGGTTAACGTCTTCCCCGCCCTGAAGGACGGGGATTTCCTGTCTGGCGTCAGGCCGCAAGGCCGTCTGCCTCCAGATGAGATTTACGCTTCGCCGGGGCGGCAACCCGCTCCCTCCACGCAGGCCGCGTTCCGGCCTGTAGAATGTTGATCGCGGCGTTGGTGTCGGCATTCGCCGACAGTCCGCAGTCCGCACATTCATAAACCGCTTGGCTCTTGCGGTTTGTCTTTTCGATGATCCCGCAGCACGAACAGGTGATGCTGGTGTAGGCTGCATCGACCAGCCGCAATTCCCCGCCTGCGGCGGCGAGCTTGTAGGTGAGGAACTGGTGGAACTGGAACCAGCCGATCTCGAGGATCGAACGGTTCAGCCCCGCCTTCTGGCGGACGTTGACGCCGGGTTCCTCGACCGTACCCTTCGCCGATGCCGTCATGTTTCGGGTCTTCAATGCCTCGATGCACACCACGCCGAAGATGCGCGCGAGGCGCGCCGTCTCGACATGGTTGAAGTGCTTGCGCACACGGGCAGCCTTGGCCCGTAGCGCCGCGACGCGCGCCTTCGCCACCTTGCGGCGGTTCGATCCCTTGCGACAGCGCGACAGTGTCCGTGCGGCGCGTCTGGCCTTCTTGTCGAGGCCCTTGATCCGCGCCTTGGGGAAGTCGGCAAACGTGCCGTCGGAATAGGCGACAGCCTCGACGACGCCGCGGTCGACGCCGACCGTCGGACCGAAGTTGCGATCGACCTCGACCTCCACCTCGGTGGAGAAACTGATATGCCATCCGAGAGGATCGATGCTGATCGTGGCGTTCTTCAACTTGCCCGGAATGTCGCGGGTCCAGCGGAAGCGGACCTCGCCGATCTTGGGAAGTTTTGCAATGCCCCAAGACTTGTTGAGACGGCGGAACGCCACCTCACGGCCCTGCAGGCGGAAGCTGTCGTTTACGCCCTTCTTGCGGGGTGAGGGATATGCGGCAATGCCGGAGAAGAAGTTCTGGTACGCCCTGTCGAGGTCGCGCAGCGCCTGCTGCTGGGCGGTCTGCGTTACCGCCCTGATCCAGTCGAACTCGGCGCGCAGCGCGGTCAGTTCGGCCGCCTGGCTGACGTACGAGATGTGCTTGCCGGTCGCGGCTCGATACTGACGGTGATGGTCACGGCGCTGTTCCAGCGCGAGGTTGTAGATCAGTCGGCAGACCCCGACATGCTGGAACAGCATCTTCGCCTGTTCCTCCGTCGGTCGTAGCTTGAACCTGTATCCACGGTTGATCTTCATGCATCAAGCCCTACCGGAACGAAACAGCAACATCAAGCGGCCGACCACAAAGCAAGCGCCAATTCACCCCCGACCTGAAGGACGGGGTCCCTTGGCTCGATTGAGATGCCGACCGTCTCCGCGAGGCCCGTTTCCAAAGGCCCCGCTATCTAGTTCGGGTATCAGTCCACGTTCTCCGAAGCCGAAAGGGTCGCAAGTTCGGTTGCCAACTGCTCGATGATTTCGGTCTCCAGATTGTTGAAGGCCGGGTCGAGCAGGCTCCGACCACCAACAATGTTCCGCATCCTCGTTTCGACTTCGCGGGCGGCACTTCCCGTCGGATAATGCCGCCCAAGTGCTCGAAGGGCCTGTGCGAGACCCACCAGCTCCTGGACGCGCTGACGTAGCAGCGTATCGACCGTGTTGGTCGTCAGCGCCCACAGGCCGTCTGCCTTCTGCGAATGGCTTACGAGGTGTTCGTGTATACCGCTTTCGCGCACAACAGCCAGGAAGGACATTCCGTTTTTGGACGGAAGGGGCATATCGGTGACCGCCGCGACACTCGCCGCTGACAGACCGAACTGCTCCCCGATCGTCGCTGCGTCGCGAATGGAAACGCCCGCAACGAAGATGTTGGTCGCGGCGTGAACCATCGCGCTGTCGAAGCTCGACAGCGCCTGCGAGGCCAGCCGAATGCGGATACCCCGATCCTTGGCGTTCACCAAGTCCTCTCCAACCTGGTGCATGACCGGCGGGATGGACGAGACGCGGTGCAATTCGTCGAATTCCACGATCCGTACGCGCTTCTCCGCGCGTCTGACGCGGTCCATGTGGAACAAACGATACTTGCCGACAGCAAGGTCGGCCTTCGTCAGGAACATGGACGAGCAGAGGAAGTGCCTCGCAAGCATGTACATCAGGGCAGTCTGCGTATCCGCATCGCCGCCTCCGACCGGGGCGACATCGGAAAGGTCGACGACGGTGATCAGTGACTCCCCTTTCTCGATCCTGGTCGGAACAGCCAATACGGGGAGGTCCGCGAGCCACCGCCCGATGGACGAGGATAGTAGTTCGTGGCGATCAGCGAGAACAGGCAGGATGTCGGAAAGAAGCGGAACTGCATGTCTCTGGGCCATCCTGGCATGCGCGTAGCGGCCGGCATCGTAAAGTCCGTCCACGACACGCCACCAGGTTGTCTCGCCCAGTTTGACTTCGATGCCAAGGCGCTCAACCTCGCGGTCTACTTCCGCGAGGCGGCCGAAGGTGAAGAGCTTCGGGTTTTTGCCTCCGTCAGCGTGTTCTTCGTAGAGATGCCCCACAGCTGATGCGATGGAAAGGCGGAAAGACCCGTAGTATTCGGGCGAGTGTTTTTTCAGCGGGTCCGACGTCACGCCATGGACCATGGTCAGAAGGAAGTTGACCAAGAAGTCGAGATGCTTCCGTGGTGGCCTACGCAAGCCAAGTGGAGTGTCGAACGGGTTTATCGCGTCCGACGCCCTCACGCGCAGTCTGTGGTATGCGGCCTTGTTGGCGATCTCGGGAGGGAGGCGTTCCCTGACCAACTCGACCAACCCTTTCGACGACGGGCCGATGTCCACGATCCCGATCTCGGGCAGGCCGTCCCACCCCTTGAACGCGACGTTTTCGTTCACGGCCGCCACATTGAGGGCGTTGAGAAGGAAGCTCTTGCCGCATCCCGGAGGCGCGTACACCAGTTCAGCAGCGCCGGGTCCGGAAGACAGTATGGAGCGGTAGGACACCTCGGTGCCGTCCGCGAGACGGAACTCCGATTGACCGACCGTCGCGAGGTATCGACCTGGGAGCGGGGGATTATTGGGCGAGGGCGGCGCGCCCGTCTGCGGCAGGTCTTCCCATTGCCAGGAGGATGCCGTCGTTGACGATTCAAGCGCCGCCTTCATCGTAGGCCAGTTACGGAAGCCACAGGAGGTGGCGAGGATTTCGTAGGCGTGGGTGAGGGGGACCTTGTGGCCCAGCTCCTGAAGGCGTTCCTTGATGGAGTAAGCGCGGCGCTTGGTCGTTTCGTCGTCAGCGCGCAGGTTCTCGTTTCCGAGGTTCGTCATTACATGCTCCGAACTCGACGAATGTGGCTTTCAAGGACCCCCGTTGCTTCATGTCGCCGTCGTCGAAAATGGAGTTGATGTGGTGACGATGATCGAAGATGCCGATTTTCCGTGATCCTTGCGGACCGGGGGTGGAAGGCGCGGCTGCCGATGACCATGAGATCACGACCCCCGCGCTATTTCAAGACCTCACGACGAGGTCAGTCTTCGGTTTTTCTCGACCCTCGGCGCGAGCTGGGGGAATACGATCTCGAGGATTTGCGGAACGACGTGCGCGATGTCGGTGACGGGAGCGCCGGAGACCTTCTCGATGATGCGCTTGCTGACCTCGTGAAGTCCGGGGACGTCGTAGCTGGCGGTTACACGGTCGCCGTTGCCACTGAAATCGCGGCCGTTCCAGCCGGTGACGTGCATGATCCGCTTGATCGCCGAGCTAAGCTCGTCCGCTTGTTCGGCGAGCGCGAGCGCCTGGTCCTTTCCGACCCCCTCGTGCTTCGCGATAGTGCGAATTCTCGAGGCAATGCTGGAAAGCCCGGCGTTCACGTCCGTGAGGACGTCGAGTGATTTATCATCCATTGATTGAAGTCTCCGATTATTCGACGCGACGCTAATGCTGGCGTGTTTCGAAGTCAACAAATTATAGACGTCAACTCGTCTTTATCGGGGGAGAAAGGCGACCGTCGGCCTGAGCGAAATCTCGCGGTCCGCCCACATGTCGAGAGCCTTGTCTATGAACCATCGGCGAGCGCCCTCTCCGACGGTCGGAAGCGAAAAGAGCGCGTCTTCGAGCAGCTCTCTGAAATCTTCGGGTCTATCGTCGTGAAGGATGTCGACAAGCCTCTTGATCTCCTCCAGCGCGGCACGTTTGGGTCCCGGTCTGTGGAGGTGAGGGGAGGATGTGGACACGATGGATTCGGCGATACTGACAACCGAACGTTCGCCCATGTCTTCCCACCCGGTTTCCGTAACGTCTGCGAGGGCCGACAGGGAGAAGGCGATGTTGTCCACGATCGTCATTCGTTCCGAGAGCCGATGTTCCGCAAGCGCGTCGCTAAGAGACTGCAACATCTCCCGCGCGTAGCTTTCTCGCACAAAATTCTGAGAGACCTTGAATTCCGCGGCGGCTTCGCTCCAGGTGGACAGGAATGCAGGGTCCCCGAGCCTAAAATGAAGACCTGGGTTGAACGATCTCTTCCCGAAAGAACCGACGTAGCTGCGGTCGCGGATAGGGGCGCAGTCCTCCGCCAACTTTCTGCTGGGGTACTCCCACGAGATGACGAAGCTTGGCGCGTGAATGCGCTTCAACAGCCGTCCTTCGATCAGCACCAGGTTCTCTCCGGTCCACTCGCCGAAGTTCGCGCGGTCCTCCTCGTGGCCGTCGCCTGGTGCCAGTCGGATGTTCGTCTTGAATTCTCCAAACCAATCCCGAGCGGGACGGGAACCCTTGGAGCGGCCGCGAGCCATGAGGCGATGGGAGAACGGTTCCGCACCGATCATGCGCTGCCAATCCTGCCGCGCGTCGGTTCCGCCGGGCATCGGTTGTTCAGCTAGAACGCCCGTCAGATCGAAGCCCTTGCGGGACGGCTCGACCGCGTTCGCCCAAAACATGCCGTCGTGTACGTAGATATTGTAGGAGTCGTGCTTGGTACTCGCGCGGCAATACGCGAGGCTGAATTCCGACGGATCGGCGTCACGGACCGTGACGTCAGCCTCCGCCCAGCCGAACTTCGTCTTTCCGGATTTTCCAACCGTCATGACGGAACTGGTCAGGAATGGTAGCGTCAACGTCGTCATGGGGGGTCACTTTCGAAGGCCGGGATGCGGAGCGGGCGACAGGGCGATCTCACGATCGTTCCACTGATCCAGCGCCCTGTCCACGAACCACGCGCGGGCGGGTTCTCCGCCTATCGGCAACGACGCGAGCGCGCTATCGAGCCTTTCCTGGAAATCGTAAGGGCGGTCTTCGGGAACGATATCGACGAGACGCTTGAGTTCTTCCAGAGCCTCGCGCTTTGGTCCCTGTTGATGGAGGTGCGGAGATGACGTGGAGACAATGGATTCGGCGATGCTGACCGCGGAACGTTGACCCATGTCTTCCCATCCGCAATCGCCCACCTCAGCGAGTACCGAGGGGTCGAAGGCGATGTTGTCGTGGAGCGCCATCCTGTCCGACAAGCCTTTGGCCGCGAGTTCGTCCCGGATCGCATGGGCGTAGAACCTGTTGTGCGCGAGTTCGTGTTCGGGGACCGCCACGCCGAACATCGCCTCCGCTTCCGCCCACGCCTCGGCGAAAGCCGGGTCTCCGAGACGGAAATGCAGGCCTGGGTCGAACTTGTGATAGCCGAAGCAGCGGATGTAGTACGATCCCCTGACCGGGCGGCAGGTTGTCGTCATGCTTTGACCCTGGAACGACCAGCCTACGTGGACGCTCGGGGAATGGATGCGCTTCATGAGACGGCCGTCTGCCATCACCAGGTTCTGTTGCGCCCACGCTGCGAAGGTTTCGCGATCGGCCTCGTGGCCGTCGCCTGGCCTCAGCGACGAATTGATCTTGAGGCATCCATACACGTCCTTTCCGGGGCGGTTCCCTTCCTTGCGTCCGCGGGCCACCAATCGCCTGGTGAGGACTTCCTGCGCGAGAGACCGTACCCACATGACGTCGGTATCGGATTCGACGCAGAAACGCTCCTCTCCGTGAATGCCGTCAGCGTTGAACAGGACGCCACGGACCGGATACATGGCGCTTGCCCAGAACGCCCCGCGGCACTCGTAGACGCTGAAGGAATTCTGCCCGTTCAGAACACGGCACGCCGCCAGCCTGAACTCAGACGGGTCGGCCTCTTTCACGTCCACCTGCGTATCCGACCAGCCGAATTTCAACTTGCCGGTCCGTCCCCTCGACGTGAGCGAACTCGACAGGTAGGGCAGCGTCAATCTTGGCATGGATGAAGTCCGTCAGAAGCGTGGAGACGTGACAGCGGGGGCTGAAGTCCCCCTGTCAAGGTCGACGTCGGCCATCCTCAGCCCCTTGAGCTTCAGGAGCGCTTCGAGATCGTAGTAGCCGCTGTCGGACAGGGGCGCGTCGCCAGCCGTGATGTTGTAGACGTCTTCGTCCCGCCAAACGACATAGTCGCCGACGGTTCCGTACCGTTCCCACCCAACACATTCCATAGCCATTGCTCCCGCCTCGCATTGGCTGGATCATGAGGACGGGAAGCGCCTACGACAAGCTGTTACTTCCGCATTCCTATCTCACCGTTATGTGGAAAGCCCCGCCCTTGCCGGCGAGCTTCTGTCCCCGCTCGATCGCCGCGCCGATCGGCGTCTTGACGTGGACGACGCCCGCTTTCCTCGGCTTGTCCTTCCAGCGGGCGTGGGCCTGGACCCATGTCTTTCCCTCCGTCGGACGCCCTTCGGGGTCCTTGCCCGCGGTGCCGAGCGGCAGGCGACGCCAGAAGCCGTCGACCTCGACCATGAAACGGGGCGGCGTGTACGAGTGGCCGAATTCGCTCCGCGCGTTGAAGTCGAGGGTTGCGACATTCCGGGTGAGCACGCGCATGTCCAGTGGTGCCTTCAGAGCGTACTTGCGCGCTGAACCTCCGTTCGGGTCGCCGAGCGCCGTCCTCACCTCCTCTCCTTGGACGAATTCCACCCTGGCGGCGAAATACGATGGAAGGGCGAACGCAGTCTCGGCGATCTCGAAAAACAGGTGGTCGGCATCGATCTGCGCCATCGCCCGGTCCACGAGCCGCCGGGCGGCGTCGTCGGTGTCGTAGACCGACGCGAGCTTCTGTTCGAATTGGTCGGAGAACACCGCCTGGGTGGCTTCCCATTCCCGCGTGGTCATGCGGATGTCGTGCTTGAGCGTGCGAAGGTTGAACAGGCCAAGCGCGGCCGCCCGCCAGATTCCGTCCTCCCCTTTGAGCGGGACCGCCGTTGGATTGAGGATTTCCCTTATCATCGCCTCGGGCGCATGGGGATTATCCGACCTGATCCTCGCTTCGTCCGCCGCGAGGATGGCGCGCCTTTCGGCCGTTACCGCCGCGACGTCCTTCACGATGCCGCCGACGGTCTGCCAGTAGAGCAGGTCTCCCGACCTGACCATCGCGATACCGGATAGGGCGATGGGGTCGCCGCCCTCTTCCTGGAAGACGATGCTCCTGACGCCGCCCTTTACGGAGTAGTTGTGAACGATGCCCTCGGGCAGTTCCATGAGTTTTTCGAGGGCCTGGTCGCGGATGGCGGGGTCGGTCCCGTAGGCGAAGAAGTCCTGCGCGCTGAACGCATGGTCCTTCTCCGGACGCAGCCTCAGGAAATCGACGATCTCGCTCGGCTCGGGCCTGAAGAACCCGGACACGACGTCCCATACCTTGAAGTAGGGGGTCTCAACACCGTTCAGGACGTCCTTGTTGCAGGTGTCGAGGAACTGGCGGGTTTGCTGGTCGATGTGGAAGCCGACGCCCGACATCTGGTCGGCGGAGCGCATCCGCTCGATCCGCTGCGCCTCGTCCTTTACGTAGCGCTGCGCGTTGCGACGGGTGGCCCTGTCGAACGTTCCCCGGTCCCGTGCGAGAATTTTCTTCAAGTCGCCCTTGGGCATGTGCCACTCCTTGCCCCGTATCTACCGCATGTCTTATCCCGTCACACGCGCAGAGTCACGCGGGGTGTATTCCTTGGAGCGGTCTGGAACGGCAAGGGCTACCACACGCCCGTTGCTGTCATATCCTGGTGTCAGGCGGGAATCAGGTCGCCGGGGAGGAGGCACTTGATTGGATCGCGGCGAGAGCTGGCCTCCTTGCCTGTTCCGTAAATACGGCGCTACATTTCGTACATAGGAAATTGGAGACGTCATACATGGACATTATCGCGCGCGGCCGCAGGAAGCTCTTCGGCGAAAGGATCACCCTTCCGCTGTCGGAGGACATGCTCGGCGACATAGACGCCAGCCTCGACCGCGGCGAGGCGAGACTGTCGTTCGTCAGGGAGGCGATCCGCAGGGAGCTGTCGCGGCGTTCGTCTGTCAAGGAAGGATACTTTGTCCGGGCGACCGTCAGCGAGGCGATCAACGGCAAGGTTTTCTTCAGGACGGAACTGAGAGGCCGCGACGTTGTCATTTTCGAAAGCAACGACTACAGGGCCTCCGGTGACGAAGCGCTCGCGGCGATCCTTGATCGCGGTGCCGAATTCGGCGTCGATGCGGTTGTTGTCATCGGGACCCTGCCGGGTGCCGTCAATCCGCGGGACGCCGAGGAAGCCCTGCCTTACGACGCCGGGCGTACGTATGCGCGCCGCGGCGAGGTCTTCGAGCCGTTCAACGAATTCCCGATCCATATGGAATCCTTTTCCGCGGTCCTTGAGGTGATCGAGCAGGTGGCGCGACGGCGCAAGGTGGAACCAAAGACGCCGAATGCCGAAACTCGGGCGGCCATTGAAGAGGCGAGGGCGATCCGGGCGGCGAAGGAACCCGTATAGTCCGCTCGAAAGCCGCAAATCCGGGTGCCACGTCTTGCCCAGCGTGGGGCGGCGATGCAATCATCCACAAAAAAAATGTAGACATTAAATCCGAAGGTGGTCGGTATGACGAGCAGCGTGCAGGCAGTGGCCATCGACGACGTGGAAGCCCTGAAGCTCGGCTTTTTCCCCGGCTGCATCGGCGTGCCGACGGTATCGGAGGGGGCTTTCGTCCTGATCGGGCTTTCGAGCGACAGAATCAAGGTCATGTTCAGCCCCGACACCGGGGGCCGACCCCGATCTGAGGGATACGATCCTCAGGCGCTTCGAAGACTGCAAGGCGACGTTTCCCAAGAAACTCCAGAAAGGCGGTCTCGACGCATTGCTGGCCGCGTGCGCGTCCTGATTAAATTGAAGACACCAGCGACGCAAATTTATTGACACCAAGTCGTATGAAGGCAATCCTGTTCTTGAATTAAGCAGGAGATGCCCGTGCAGAAAACAATCCAGATATCGCTTTCCCCCAATTTCGCGCTAGCGTTCTGCATAGCCACCGTTTCGGCCGTGGCGGTGCTCGCGAACGTCAGCCTACTCGGCCTGACCCCGGCGTTCTGGGGCGTGACGCTCTTCGCGTCGGCCCTATCGCTCGCGTTCAAACCCGTTCACAGGAAATGGTCCAGGATTACCTGGGCAGTCTGCCTTCTTGCAGGCGTGATCGGCTACACGTTGGCTCGCAACAACGGATGGCTGGAACTGGAGGACGTCCAGATCAGCTTTGTCGTGTACGCGGGCTTGGCGACGGTCCTTGCGTGGATGGCGGTCCACTTCGAGGAGGCGTGCTGACGTTATGGGAACGTTTCTTAGGAACCAGGAAATCGTGGACGCCATCCAGTGGTTCAATACGGGTGACCATGATGCAGTAGTGCTTCGTGCGCCGCTTGGCGATCTCGCCAACCATGGTGGACCGATCCCGTGGCTCGCCGTCCCCGACGGCGGTGGTCAAGTGGTCCGCGCCGGCGACTGGATCGTCACCGACCAGTTCGGAGATCGCCACGTCGTAGCCAATCCAGTCTTCCGCGCACTGTTCAGACCCGTCGGCGAGGACGTCCATCCGGACGATATCGCGGTGGACCGTTTCGCGGCCGTCATGAAGGCCAAGCTCGCCAGGAAACGGGGGCAGGGGCGAGGAGGCTGGGAAGACAAAGAATTCTGCACTGGTGCGTTCCTGTCGCGCCTGCTGGTCGAACACGTGGACAAGGGAGACCCGGTCGACGTGGCGAATTTCGCCATGATGCTGCACCAGCGGGGCGAACAGATCGCCGACGAACGGGAGCGCTACATCGACAGGAAGCTGAGGGAACGCCTATAGCGTGATGCCCTCGAAGACGGCGACAACCGAGACTGACAGGTTGTCGCCGTCAAGCGATCAGAGAACCCTGAGGTCGTCTGCGGACGACTTGCCGGAACGGCGGTCCTGGGTGATTTCATAGCTGATCTTCTGGCCGTCGTTCAAACCGCCAAGACCCGAGCGCTGCACCGCGGAGACATGGACGAATACGTCCGGGCCGCCGTTATCGGGAGCGATGAAGCCAAATCCCTTTTCAGAGTTGAACCATTTTACAGTACCTGTAGCCAAACGTAAGTCCTCTCATAGCTGGCAAATACGGGCGCAACTTGGCTCAAGACGCGGTTTTTGGCAAGCGATATAGCCGAGCGTCGGGTTTCGTGTCCGCTGGATTCGTCGATCGCAGGAGACAAAGGACGGCGATGTGGGACCGCGATCCGTCTATGGCCGATAATGGCCTTTCGGCCGTAGGAGGGCTATGCTTGGGGCGGTTTTGGAGACAGAAGGGTTTCGATGGCGTGCCACGCCTCAGGAAGCGACGATGTCTCTGTCATCGCCGACATGGCTTCGGCCCAAGCCTCGGCATCTCTTTCCGATAGTTCCACCCTCGCCTCGACTTCATGATTGATACGCTGCAGGCCTTTAGGATCACGGAAAGGCAGCGTCGTGAACTCCCATCCAGGAGCCGCGACCTCGTAGCTGACGAGATTGCAGAGCGCTGGTTTGAAGAACAGGCTTTTCCGGAGACCCTCATAAGCGATTTTGTTCATCAAGCCTTTCAGCTCGCGGTCAGTTCTACAGGGGTCGAACTCGTGCCTCACCGATTCCATACTGTCCCAACCGACATATTCGGCCGCCACAATGAACGGGCGGAGGGATTCTCTCAGCTTGGGTCCATACCGTTCCGCATTGCGACCGAACCCAAGGTGCTTTGCCTCGATCTCTGTAAGAGGCGCGCCGTCATGCCAAGCGAACACCTTCTTCTCGATGCTGTCGATCAGAACGTAGCCGTCCTCGGACGGCTGGTTGTGCCATCCCCGTGACCCCTCATCCGGAAGGAGACGGAAAATCGGAGACATATCCCCGTTCAAAAACGCCGGGTTCAGCATGCGGGGCTGTAGGAACTCGCGTCGCGTCAGTGTTGACGCGAAGCTGCCGTCGAGCTTCAAGATGCCAAGCGTGATAAAGTCGGACATTCTGGCCCCTTTGATTCCCGTCCACTGATACGAGGTTTTAGGTTCTCAACCAGCAACCTTCAACAGGCGGTACCATGGCTGTTATCAGCCAGCCTCACCGTCGGATGCGGGGACGACGGCGTGACCGATAATGGCCTTTATCGGCCAGCGGGATTGCAACTGATGAATCTACAGGACCTCGTCGCGCGAAGAAGATAACAAACAACCGTCAACTAAAGCTTGCGTGCGTGTCAGTAAAATGTCACCGTTTTATAGTGTAAATAATTTTTCAATAGAACTAATCGGAGGATGGCAGTGTTCCATTTTTGGCCGAACTTTGATGAATGCGAAAAAGAGCAGCTTGAGCAGTATATGCTGCGATCAAGATGGTTTTTTATTGCAATGCTCGTTCCAGGTTTGGTTTTTCTAGGTTTTGGAATCTATCTACACAACTTACTTCTTGTCGCCTTGGCATTGATTATTACGGTCGGTTGGGCCCTGTGCATCGTTCTGATAAGCTACGGCAAAAACAGGATTTACGCTTCAATAGTGACCGCCATTCATGCGTCCTTCGTTATCGCTGACCTGATTTACATGCAAAAGGGCGCAATCGTAGGAGCCTTCATTCTCTTGTACCTGATAAATCAAACGCGAGCCGCATTCATCTATGCCGATCGCTAGTTGATGTGACTTCTCCGGTGTCAAATAACGCCCTTTATCGGCCAGTGGTTTGAGGATTCCCTGAGCCGCACTGGTTTTGGGGCGAGGCCAACTCACTTTTCGATCATCCACTTGCGTCGACTTTAATTTGCTTCCACCTCTTGGCTAGCTTTAGAAACTTTGCCTTGTTTGTTGGGTAGTCGCCCGCCGTGATCGGGAACTGCCCAATGGCGATTAGCCTTTCGTTCATCAGATTTACCAATTCGCGAGCATTAGCGACGTCGAGGTCCGCAAGTTCTTCGGCACTTGGATCAAACGTCCTCTTGGGATAGTCAGGGGGAGATCGCAGTGATGATGTTTTCCCTGGGCCGCCGACATCGCCAGTCCCTTCAACATACCGGAAATCCATCACATGAAGAGGGACGGCGTTGCCCTATGCGAACCCCTATCGTAGTTTTCAAACCATCATCTTGAAGGAAGACATGACCATGGGCGGCAGGATTTCAATCGGTATCATCGAAAACGACGGATCGCTGAAGACGATCGAGGCGCACACGAAGTTCATGCCCGGTGCCATCATCAACGAAGCCTTCGCCAAGACGGGCGACGTCAGCGAACTTCGCGAGTTTCTGGACAAGTACGAGAATGACATCTTCGGCGAGGGCTTCGGGCGGACAGGCAACGTGCCGTCCGATTACGGCTACGTGTTGGTCGATCTCCGCGAAGGCAATTTCGTCGCCGCCCAACGGTTCACCAATTTCGAGACGATCATCGGCGCTGAGATCGCGCAGGCCGAATTCTTCAAGCGTGGCGGCAAGGCAGGGGCGGACGGTCTCGCTAGGATGATCACACATCTACACGAGTGGAACACCTTCGAGCAGAAGATGGAATATGTGGAGATCGAGCCGTTCAAGGACGCCAGCGAACTGAAGGCAAACCCGGAAATGCTTTACTACGAGATCGGCGGCCCCAGCCGTTCGTTCACAGTCTCCTATCCTTCCTGGAACACGTCATTCCATGATTACGACATCGAAGGCCTCGAGGAGGTTCGCGACTATCTGACCGGCCGCGGCCTGCTCTCGCCGGACGATCTTGGCGTTTGGCAGGCAAAGATCGACGAAGCTTACCGCAACAAGGCGGAGATGGATGCGCTTGGGTTCGACGACGAGCTGCCTGGCGCGCCGATCGTCGCCGCCCCCAAAGTGGGTTGATACCTGCTTGAGAGGGTGAGGAACTGCACGCTGATTTTCATTGGGTCGCCATTTCGGGCAGGGAGTACCGCGTCAAACCGCTGGAATGGGTGGAAACCCACGGTGGCGCGTGGCTGCGGGCTGAATCGGGAAAGCAGGTGTACGAGATCAGCACCTTCGGGACGGACATCGAGGCGGAGAAGGTAGCTTGCCAACGCCGTCACGACGAGTACGTCCTGTCGTTGGTCGAGGAATATCAGGCCCAGGAAACGCCGCAGCCAGAGGTAGGACCCAAGCCCTAAGCAATCGTCCAAAAAAACGAGAGGTCCCCCAGCCCCGCAAGGCTAGGAGAACCATCGTTTAGGCCTGGGCGGCTTACCGCAGCGTGCGGATGCGGTCGTCCATGTTGCCGGGTGCCTCCGTGTGCGTGACTCCGGGCAGGCTGCCAGCGACGTCGACCAGCTTCAGGAACTCCGCACGGTATCCGAACGGATCGTCTCCGAGACCTTCCTCGGCCAGAGACCGAACGGCGCTCCAGCTGAAGTCCGCGACATAGGCTTCGCCCTTCAGCTTCTGTCCAAAAGCAGCGACCGCGACCGAGAACTTGACGTCGAATGAAAGTCGATCGGCATCGGCGGCCGTCACGGGGACGGAGATGAGCTTGCTCGTGCCGCCATCCGGCTCCTTGTAGCGAATTTTCACGAAGGCCAGTTCGTCGGAGCCGGTTCCAGCCTCCTTGAGGGTTTCCGGCTTGGAGTAGCGCAGGTCGTCCACGGACCGCGCGTGGCTTCCCTTGGGAACGATTTCGTAGATCGCAGTCACCGTGTGACCGGAGCCGATCTCGCCGGCGTCAACCTTGTCGTTGTTGAAGTCCTTCTGCTCAAGCGCGCGGGTCTCGTAGCCGATCAGGCGGTATTCGGAAACCTTGTCGGGATTGAACTCGACCTGGAGCTTGACGTCCTTGGCGATGGTGAACAACGACGCGGAAGCTTCCTGCACAAGCGCCTTCTGCGCCTCCGACAGGGTGTCGATGTAGGCAGCCACGCCGTTGCCGTTCTGGGCGAGCGTCTGCATCAGAGCGTCGTTGTAGAAATCGGAACCGAAGCCCAGAACCGAAAGGAAAACCCCGGACTTCCGCTTCGTCTCGACGAGCTTCTTCATCTCCTCGTCGCTGGACGGGCCGATGTTGAAGTCGCCGTCCGTGGCGAGCATGATCCGGTTCACGCCGTCCTTGACGAATGACCGTTCCGCAAGGCGGTAGGCTTCCGCCAGCCCATCGGCTCCGGCGGTGCTCCCGCCTGCCTCAAGGCCGTCGATCACCGAGAGGATACGCTCCTTGTCGGCTACCTTCGTCGGTTCGAGCGCGACGCCGGAGGTTCCCGCATAGGTCACGATCGACACCGTGTCTTCCGGCTTGAGCTTGTTCACGAGCATCCTGAAGGACGTTTTCAGGAGCGGTAGCTTGTCGGCGGATTCCATCGAGCCGGACACGTCGATCAGGAATACCAGATTGGAGGGTGCCTGCGCGGCGACCGGGACGTCGAAGCCCTTGATCCCCACGTGGACGAGCTTCGTGTCCTTGTTCCACGGCGTCGTCATGACGGTGACGTTGGGCTTGAAAGGCGTCTCGCGCGATTCAGGACCAGCCAAGTCATAAGGGAAGTAGTTCAGCATTTCTTCCACTCGGACGCTGTCTGCGTCAGGATGCCTGCCCGCCAGGATTTCACGGCGCGCATAGGAGTATGACGTCGTATCAACATCCGCCGAGAAGGTCGAAACAGGCTCGACGGCAACGTCATGGAAGGTGTTGGCCGAACCCGCGGCGAAGCGCGCCCTCGAGACCGACGGGATTTGCTCCATGGCCGTTTGCTCCATCGCGATAGCCTGCAGACGTGGCGAGGCCTCGCGGACATCGCCCGACATCTGGCCGCTGCTCAGGCGCAGGGACTCGATTACGGCCAAGTCGACGGCTGCCATCCTTTCGCGGAACTGGGCCGACGTTTCCTGGGCCAGGATGTCGGTTTCCATGTGATTGGCTTCGGGAACGCCGATGTCGTTCCTGTAAAGGTAGTCGGTCGTCGGAGAAACTTTCATGGCCACGTCTCCAGCCGTTCCGCCCGGGGTGTTGTCGAAGGACACGCCACCGCGGTCCGCCGCCATGTAGTAGGCCGGTCGGTCTGACATGAGATGGATGGTGAGGCCGGCAGCTGGCAAAACGAGAGCAGCTGCGACGGAAGCGGCGAGGTATTTCTTGTTCATTGGTAGACTCCACAAATGCTTGAGTGCATTTGTGTAACGCCGCCTGTTTTCCGATCCTTGGGTGCCGGCCGATTTTTTTTGCTCGTCGTCGAACGCAACCACCGCCAGAGCGAGCGCGCGGGCCTTCGCGGCGGCGTCGGGTTTCGCCCCCGGCCCCCTTCCGAGCTTGTTCAGTTCCGTTTCAAACAGGTCAGCCATATGCCACCTCCGACGTCATGATTTGCTTGAGGCGTTTGCGTGCCTCGTGAAGATGCCAGCTGATCGTGGCCTCGGCGACCCCCAGGACCTCCGAGGCCTGCGAATGCGACATGCCCTCGCCGTAGACCAACAGCACTGCATCCTTCTGCTTGTTGGGCAGGGTCTGAACCGCTTGCCACAATTCGCCAGTGCCGTCCTCGTCGTCAGACTCTGGAGCCATGTCCCGAGACCATTCCTCGACCCGGCGTTTTTCCCGTGAGGCCTTTCGGGCCGCGTCACGGACCACGTTGAGTACGAGCGAATAGAGCCAGGTCCTGAACCGGCCGCTTCCCTTGAACCTGGATATTGACTGGGCAAGGCGCAAACAGACCTCCTGGGCGATATCCTCGGCGTCCGTGCGGTTCCGGGTCCATTTCCAGGCGACCTTGAAGACGAAATCGTATTCGTGCTCGACAAGGCGCGAGAACGCATCCCGGTCACCCAGGGCGGCTTTCTCGATCAGGTCTGGCGTCGCTTCATTCATAAACGGGTCCTGCTGGTCGCGCTGCCACTCTCACAAAAATAAAGACGGCACGCAAGGAGACAGTCTTGCGGTGTCTTCATTTATGGATATGTTTGTCAACAAAACTATAGAACAGGAGAGAATGCAATGGCAGACTTCATCGACCGAAAGACCGGCGACAAGCTGTTTTCAGACGGCGTTTCTGACGACCACATGCTCCACATCGGAAACGAAATCGAGCTCGAATCGCGCGGCACCGTCCGCCGCTACCGGATCACCAACATCGTGCTTTCCTACAAGCGGGTGTTCCTGATCGGCGTGATCAAAAGCGGCGATCCGAAAATCTTCCTCGAGGAAGTGGAGCGGGACACCGCCGACAAGATCGCCAACTGGTTGTAAGCGCCCGACGAGCAAACCGAGAGAAAGGAGACATAGGATGTTGCCAGGCTTCAAGGACTACGTGTTTGAACAGAACGCCGGCGAGGTCATCGGTGATGACGGCAAGAGCCACTGGCCTGCGCTGGTGCGCGTGAAAATCCAGCGGGAGAGGGCGCTCGACGCGGCGATCCAGTTGCTCAACGCCGTGAACGACCCCTACCGCTGTGACGAGCAGTTCTTCGAACTCACCATGTTTGGAACGCTGGAAGAACTGCCCGCGGACTGACCGAGCGGGAATAAAGGAACACCGGCTGCCAGTCAGTCGGGTGTTCCGGCACATCCGAAGGGCCGAAGCCGTTATCCGACCATCCGCAGCTGCTGGATATCGAGCGCCTGCGTGCATTCGTCCGCGATACGCGCCTGCTCCATCTTGAACATCAGCAGCACCGACTCGGGCGAGGACATTGTTCCACTCGGCAACGGTCGCGACGAGCTGTCGAAAGGCTTCCACATGTCATCACCGTATTTCACGGCAAACCCGAGCAGGCCGTCGCGGTCGACAATGCGGCAGACGGTTTCGTCGATCTTTTCGAGGCGGATATCATCGACGGCCTCGGGGTGCTGGATCATACACACGGCACGTACGCCGAAGTTCGTCAGTTCGAGGTTCCAGCTCATCGGGTTGCCTCCCATCCACTCGCAGTAGCCTTCCGCCACCAGATCGGCGGCGGGCGGGAAGGAGTTCTGGAATACCGTCATCCCGCCATCGATGGCCAACAGGATTTCCTGATGAACGGTGGTCAGTATCATCGGCAGCTTTGTCATGGGTGGTCTCCGCGAGCATTTCGTCTGACGACGATCCTCCAGCCTGACGCATCTCTCAAATCGATCCCCGTCAGAACGAATTGATGACCCCATCTTGCCATGAGCCCGCAAAAGTGGCATATCGAGGTCAATGAATAAGTACGATAACCTCAAAGCCCGACTTGATAAGGGCGAAGAAGCCAGCATGAAGTGCTTCGGAAACTCCATGCTCCCCATCCTCACCAATCCATCCACCTGCAAATATCGTCGCGAAGAGACCTACAAGGTCGGCGACATCGTGTTCTGCAAGGTCAAGGGCCGTTACATCGACGCCCACAAGATCACCGCGATCCAGGGCAGCCGCTACCTGATCTCCAACAACCATGGTCACCACAACGGCTGGACGACGACCATCTTCGGCCGCGTCATTTCGGCGGTCCTCGCGGACGGCAAGGCGAAGTCATTTTTGAAAGACGTCGCAACCGACCGTTGACGGCTTGCTCCGCGCTGTATATCAAGACTCCGACCAAAAGGAGCTGTTTTGCGCCAGAAACAGTAGCAGCGCCGTCGGGCCGATGACCGCCACTCCCTTGGCAGGGAACATCTTCGCTAAGCCGTTCTTCATGACCGTACTCCGTTTTCCATCGTTCCCTAAAGCCTGGGCCGGACAGATCGGCGGCGTAAGGCGGTCGCGACACGCATCCCACATCCGCGTGGGCTGCGTTCGTCGCCAATGACGCCAAGGAGACCCTAGAGACATCACCTTACGACCGTGATCCTACCTCGACCTGTCGTGTGGAAAAAGCGTGGCGCGACAAGCCTCATACGCGAAACGCGACTAAAACTTTGGTGTCGCCCCAATTAGGCCGGTCACGAGCGTATCGAGCGCGTCCTGACGCGTGAACATCGCGCTATACGGGACGGGAAGATAGGGAGAGCGGAAATCCGGCGCGGACCGCCGGGTTTGGATGTATCGCTCGAGGATCGGATCGTTCAGCATGTTGGCCGTGCCGAGATAGCGCATGCGGTCCAGCAGGCGGTTGTACTCAAGGTCCTCGGCGGGATCGCGGTCGGCGAAGTGCAGCTGCTCGAACCGCTCGATCTGCTCGTAGTTCCCGCGTCGCATCGTTCCGGGAAGGCTATGGGCCTCTTCTCCGAAACCCCACCATGGCTTCTGGAGTAGTCCGCCCATAGGCACGCCGTGCATCTCCTCGACGACATCGATCTCACCGATTTCGGGCCTGAAATCCTGCCCGAGGATTCCGCTGAAAAACATGGCGTCGTCCCCCAGACCAGGTCTCGATGCGAGCTGGCACGCTTCGGAATACGACAGGGTCTCGCCGCGATCCAGATAGACGAAACCCGAGAAGGCGTAGACGGTGGAACCAGGCCCTGAGGCTTCCAGCGCCGTCTCGCGCATCGCGAACTCCGCGTTGATGAAGTCGCTCGGCCGGTAACGATCCATCTGGCAGGCAAGGAGGTCTTCGAGCGTGCAGGCGTCCAGAACCAGAGGGACATCGGACGGCAGACGTACGGGAGTGCGGTCGCAGAATACAGAAGACGGAACGCCGTCCTCCCTGAACGACAGGCGGAACCCCATACGGCATTCGTCGTAATTCAGGCGGTTTTCAGGCGAGGTTTCGATAACGCCGCCCGCAATGGCGACCCGATATCCCGATCGTGTCTCGTCGGTCTCGCGGAAAGCGATTTGCATGCGCATGGTGGGTTCTCCGGCAATGGACCGATGTTGCCAATGTCCCAAGAAATCCACAAATGCTGACGACTGCTCAGGGCGCGAGTGCCGCCGCCTGAGTTTCGGGGCGGCGGCCGACCGACGAAAGCGCCTTCCACGGATCGATCTCGCGGCCCATCTGGGAGATGATGCGGCTCGTGGTGTTGAGGACGATGCCAAGCTTGTTCTTGCCGCGCCAGTTGGCGGGATTTTCGATTTTCGGATCGTCCCAGGCGAGCTTCACCCCCCATTGGTCGTCCTTCGGTGATCCTTCCACGTATTCGCGGTCGCCCATGCTGACCATGACTTCGTAAAGTTCGTCCGACTGTGTGAATTTCGACAGGTTGCCGATCGTCACGATCGGAATGGAGACCGTGTCCCAGAAGGCGATGTCTTCGGCATCCCATTTGCCGCCCTTGAAGCCAGGTACTTTCCGACCCAGCGCCTTGATCTCGGCGACGTCGTGGGTGCCTTTCTCGTATCCATCGGCCTTTTCGTTGGTTTCGCCGAAGAGAACCTCGCTGCCCAGAATCTTCTCGAGGACCGATCCCTTTCCGGTATCGCCGAACACCGATGCCTTTGAGGCCATCATGTACTGTTCGCAAGACGAGAAACGGAGCTTGACGCCGGAACGGAGCAAGCGGCGGGGTTTGCCGTCGGCGGCGGGCGCGAACACGGGCAGCTCGGCTTCGAAAGAGGACTTGAACCACTGACTGAACGGGCCGCCCCAGAAATAAACGTGTGTCGCGGTCGTCCGCATGGAGAATTTCGAAAGGTTCATGTCCAGTCCTCAGTTGTGCTGTCCATGATGGAGCGGAAACCGGCAAACGGGAAGCCAAGACTTCATCGAGGGGGTCGCGGTTCGGTTTTGCACGGACCCATGCTATCGGAAGACAAGGTTTGCGAGGACAAGACAGCACATGAAAGCCAGCTTCTACTACCCCATGATGGGAACCGGACGGACCAGGCAAGGCCGCACGGAAAAGATGGGCCTTGTAATCGGCGACTGGACCGTGGAAGTCCCCGAGGCGACCACTGAAGATGCCCCGGTTGCCCTCTATGTCTGTCCGGACGGCAAGCCGACATACGGAATCCGCTGGCATGACGGAGCTCTCTACAGGGCGTTCCCGACTGGCGAGGGCATCGTGCGGGAAGCGGATGGCGGACTTAGGGTCATAGGGCTGACAAGACGGCTGGAACGGTTCCTCGGAAACAGGATGCAGGAGGAAATCATCAACGGCCGATCACGGCAATCTTACTACCCAGACGGCATCGCCTCGTCGCATATCGTCAACGACCTTCAGAACGGCAATTGCAAGTTGGGTGAAAACTGGACAAGACCCGACGGATACTTCGTCTTCGACGATGACGGCATGGTCGAGGCGGAGTACTGGCGCGCACTCGCCGAGCAGGCCGCGGGGTGCTTGCTGCTCGTAGACGGAACGTTGTGGGAGCGGTGCGAGGAACCGGTCTACAAGATCGCCACGAGAGCATCTCCAGGCGTCGATGTCATCGGCGGACGTCCGATCGCCGCCACGAAGCGCGTCCCCATCCTCGCAGACACCGATCCCGACGACCGTCTGTTCAACGCGCTCGAGTACGAACTCGCGCTGGACGCCAAAGCGACGGCAAAGGAATACAAGAAACCTGGTTGCAAGGAGGACTCGGACTTCATCGAAGTCTTCGTTCCTCAGGCGGTCCAGTACCAGTCGGCGGAGGGCGAGATGCGCCGCCTTGCCAGGCTTCTCATCGAGGACGTGGAACGGGAGATGGCCGACGCCACGAAGAACAGGACCACCAAATGGAGCGACCGCTTCCCAGTCGCACTCATCGCGGCATGGAACGACGTCCGCAATGCGGAGCTTGGCTTCGATCTGCCCGGCGGCCATGACCGGACGGAAGAAGCTGTCATGGCCCTCGTGGCGCAGATGGCACCGTTTAACGCGCGGCCCCAAGGGTGCCTTCGCGACGAAGACGTCGAGGCCCTGCTGTCTCGTTGGCATGACAGGGAGATATCGCTCGACAGCGTTGCGTACGGGAACTACAGGCCCTGAAGCGTCAGGCGGCCTTCTTCGTCCCCAGACGCTCGCGCATCGCCTCGACCGACAGGATTTCGACACTCTGGGGGAGGATGATCCCGTGAGGAATGACGACATCCTCCTCGATCTCGACAATGGATTCGTCGCACATCAACCGATCGACCTTGGTTCCCCTCGGAACCCGTCTGATACCCGTCATCATGACGTCGAGATACCTCCCGCAAGAGAACCCTTCAGGCAACTCGTCGATCGGGGTATTCGACAAGTCGCAGGCACCCGCCAGGGAAAGGCCGCGCGGCAGCGATCTGATCTTCGAGGCGGACAGAAGAAGCCGGCCGCCGACTTCAAGGTCTCCCGGCAATCCGACAAGCGATGAGTGGGTTCCATCGAGGTCTCCTTTTACGGTTAGTCCGTCGGGGAGCGCCGCGATCCTCGTGTGGGCGAGTTGAAGTTTTCCCGCCACGAAACGAAGGTCGTCGAGTTCCTCGACCTTCGCGTCGTCGAGGTAAAGGTCCCCATGGACGACATCCCGCCCAGGCAAGGCGGAAAGGGACGAGCCACCGGCCTCGATGCTGCCGCCGACCGTCCATCCTTGGGGGATTTCGGCGATCCGGGTGAAATGCATCCTGAGACTGCCACCGACGGCAAGCGTTTTTGGTACGTCAACCACCGAACTGTTTGTCAGGTCGAGATCGCCGCCCACCGAGATACCATCGCCAAGGGTGCCGATACGGCACTGAGAGAAGGTGAGGTCACCGGGAAGAGCCAGCCCATCCTCCACTTCCGAGAACACGCAATCGGTAAACGTCGCGGTGCCGCCGACATTGAGGGACGCTGGAAGGTAGGGGAAACTAGATTCCTCGACGACGAGTGCGCCGACAACCGAAACATCGTTCGGAAAATACGAGAACGAGACCGACCGAAGCTTGAGGTCCGCGGGTGCGGCGAAGCCGTGCGGCAGGCCGCGGAGAGGGCCGCTGATGTCGATGTTGCCGAGAACGGTCAGATCGGCGGGAAGCCTCTCGACGTCGGATTCTGCCAAGACGAACGCCCCGTGTACGGTCAGGCCCGAGGGCAGGCCACGATGGCGGTAGTCATGGATTTTGAGCGTTCCGAGGACGGTAAGTCCCTCCGGCAGGTCAAATCCGTCCTTGGGCCAGCGGAACGAAAGATCGCCCACGATCTCCACATCCGGCGGAAGGTTGTACTTGTCTAGCATCTCGCCAGCCGACGAAAGAACGAACCCGAGCCGTTCCATGATTTCGGACGGGTTGAAGTCGGGGCGGAGGAATGCGGTGCGCATGGCAGCCAGGTAGCGGCGGTCGGGAAGGGCGTTCTGCTTGCCCTGTAGCTGCACGATGTGGCCGTCGGATACCCTGACCTCGATCGTCGCGTGCGCCTTTCCGTAGGCATCCCGAAGGGACAGGAGCAGGCGTTCGCCGCTCTCGAGATATCGGTCGTATCCACCGCCGCCGATGCAATGCTGCATAACGGATGACTCGCGGTCGAGCGCGGCGGGGGTCAGCAGGCGGACGAGCACGTAGCCGTTTTCCAGGTCGAGCCAGACTACCTCTTCACCCTCCGCGAGCTTGAGGTTTCCGTGCTTCTGCGCGAACACGAGCATTGCCTTGTCGGCCTCGGCGAGGATGCCCTTTACCGTCGAAAACTTCATGAGCTTTTTGGGGCGGCCGAGGTCGTCGATCCGCGACAGCCACGGGCTTTTGTCGAGAAGGGCGGCCGAAAGCCAGTCACAGATATGGCGGAAGTCGTCGCGCGTGACGGCGTCCTTCCAGGCCCCGCCAAGACGCTTGAGAACGCGTCCCAGGCAAAGCTTCAATAATGGAAGGACGGCCTCGTCGGTCGCGTTGTCTTCAAGGTACTTGTCGATCTGCTTGGCGATTTCATGCTGGCTCATGTACTCGGCACCCCTAGCTCGAAGTCGTTATTAAAGACTTAGAGCTAAGTTGGCAACGATTAATTCAAGACGCCAATCTGAGAATTCTCGACGATGAACCGATTGATCGCCATCACCATGAAGCCGCCGAACAGCCCATCGATGTGGCCGGCGTCCTTCACGATGACGAAGCGGGGGTTTGTCGGAGCGAGGGCCGCGAGCGCTTGACCCGAGGAAAGAGGCACGAGGTCGTCGCGGTCGCCGTGGAATACGATTACCGGAGACCTGACCTTCGCCATCTCGAGGTCGTTTCGTAGCGGCGACCGAAGCGCGAGCGAAACGGGGAGATACGGCATCTTGTCCGAAACGACCGACAGCATGGATTTGAACGGAGACACAAGCACCGCCGCGTTCACGGGGCGGTTGGCGGCGACGTGGACAGCCGAAGCCGTCCCGAGCGACTGCCCGAAGACGATCAGGGGCGAGGAGGGATGGCGACGGGCCGCCCAGTCATGGATCGCAAGCGCGTCGCGAAGGATGCCTTCGGCGCTGACGGTTCCTGTCGAGCGCGGATAGCCCCGATAGACCGGGGCTACGATACCGAATCCGCTGCCCGCCCAGGATTTGTAGAGGAAGCCGTAGTCCTCGGGGTAACCCGCGTTCCCATGGAACACGATAATCGTCGGCCGCCCGGGATCGGGAGCGCGATACAGCACGGCGAGGTCAACCTCGTCGGCAACGGGAACTGTCACCCGCTCGACCGAAGCCGGGCGCGACATCGCCACCCATGAAGGGACGGATTGATAGACGCCGGGATAGATGAAGCGATCCTGCACGGCCCACAGGATGCCCACGAGGCCCGCGTAGACGAGGGCGAACGTGATCAACAAGTTCCTTGTGGTCCTGATTATCTCTCTGCTCATTGAGGAATGATGTTGTGCCTATGGGGTCTTGTAAAGCAAACGCCGCGAATTCGGGGAGGCACCTTCCATTCCCGCGGGACGATCGGGTTGGACGTGGACAGAAATCCAGACGGTGCCGACGATTCCCGCCTCGAATCTGTCGTGACATGCATCCGCCGCCAGTAGCCTTGGTCTCGTATTCCAGACGGGGTTTGACATGGCAGGCAAGCATATCGACGTCACCGAATTCAACGAAGCCGACCTCAGGGCGAAGGCCGCCGGAGCGAGCGAGGCGGTCAAGCGGCGCGTGGAGGCCGTCATCGAGGTTTCCAAGGGAACGAACCCCCGCGAACACGCCGTCGAGATCGGTGTCGAACACGTCGCTCTCCTGAGGTGGATCAGGGCTTTCAACGAGGGCGGATTCGAGGGTCTCGCCACCGTGAAGGTCGGAGTGTCCGTTGACATGCATGCTGACTACGACGCGAACAGGCTAATGAAGCTGGCGGCCGTCGCTGATTTCCCGGAAACCAGGATGAGACTGACGGCGCTCGCCGGGTTCTACGAAGGCGAAACGGTCGCAAGCATTTCGGCGGCGTTCGGCGTTTCTCCCGCCGTCATCACGAGGTGGAGGGACGATTTCAACCGCAAGGGAGCCGACCTGCCGTCCAGCGCCTCCGTCAGGCTAGACGCAGACATCAGCGCATCGAGCAGAACCGAAATCAAGACGGTCGCGGAGATCGTAGGCAAGCTGGACGGCGAAGCCCGTGAAAAGGCGGAGGCGATCCTCATGTCGTCGCGCGACGTCTCCGTCGCCAGGATCGCCGAAGCGTTCGGCCGACCGCGCAACTGGGTGGTCGCGACCATCAAGTCCTTCAACTTCGGCGGCACGCAGGACCTCTTCGGCATTCGCAACCACGGACGTCAGAACGTATCGACACCCGCCGGCACGGTGAAGCTGATCCGGGGAATTACCGCCAAGACCCTGATGGACGCCGCCGCGCGCCTGGAAGGCAGGGCGAAGGAAGACCTGACGATCCTATCGAAGGTGTATCTCTACAAGAACAGGAAAGAGGCGGCCGAGGTGACGGGAGCCTCGGAGAGCAGGATCACGGCCCTTATAGGCAAGCTGAGGGCTGGCGGCATCGAAGCTTTCGTCAGCGACGCGACCTACTTGCAGCTGAACGCAGACAAGATCGACGAGGCCGCACGTGAATACCGCGACAGGACGGCGGCGGCGAAGCTGTTCGCACTCGCCCGCATCGTTCGCGGAGAAACGTTCGAAAGCGTGGCGGAAGACACGGGCGCTACGCGCGCGATGCTCCGCAGCTGGATGACCCGCCTTGAAAAGTACGGCGTGGACGCCATTCCCGACGGCAGGGCAACCCTCTCTGTGCCGGAGAAGCCGAAGGCGCATGCTCCCGCCGAGACTTTCGTAGCCTCGGTGCGGTCAACGAAAAAATCCGAAAAGAAAGCGGCAGCCCCGGCTGAACTCGACAAGCCGAGGGAAAACCTTGCTGCCCGCATCCGCGAAGCCGTCGCCGCCACCGAAGCAGCCGCACGCCCGGTCCTGCCGTTCGTGAGCCCAGCCCAGAGGAACCTGATACGCTCGATGGCCCGGGACGAAAACTTTGCGGGGAAAAACCTCGCGATGGCGATGCTCGCCCACCTCGATGGCGCGGCCGCGGTTCAGGCCGCCAGCCAGTTCCATGTAAATCCGGAAAGCATCGCCGCCCTCTCGGCAAACCTCGCCCCAACGCTGGCGGCCTATGCTGAAGAGCGCGCCAAGAGGCTGATCTGGGAAGCGGGCATCACGCCCGACAAGGTCCGCAAGGTATCCAACGACTGCCCGAGGGGCTGGATTTCCAAGCTCCGGAGCGTCGGTTACGTGGCGGAGGGCAAATCCCTTCGCGAAGTTGGCGCGATCACCAAGCTGGATCAGGCGACCCTGCTCAGATACGTCGAAGACATTGCAGACGGATGGGCCGAGGTGGAGACGCGCTTCAACCAGCGACCGCGCATGGCCGTCGGCGGCATGGGCAGATAGCAATGACTGCCCCGTGGCGGAGGGCTACGGGGCGAACCTGGCCACTGGCGTCGGATTTGGTTTTATCTCCGCCACAAGCGATTTCAGGACCGCGTATTCGGGAATACCCAAGGCGCGACGTTGGTGTTTGCGACCGGCATTGGAATCGTTGCCTGCCCACTTGAGGGTCCATTCCATCTCGCCGTCCACGCGCCGTCCGTCAACCGAAAAACGGCCGGACCGACCGGGCGCGAGATCGACCTGGATGATCGCGCGCTCCCACGGCGGGTCGCCCGCAAGGGCGATGACGGCTTTGAGGTCCGCGGCGCGCAAGCGGCGCAGCATGTTCGGGACGGAGGATGGATCGGCGACGATTTCCGGTGGCAGCCTGTCGCGCGTCTTGCGGACAATCGGGTCCGGATCGAAGTCCTTCGGTGACGGTCGGCGCATCAACGAGGGAGAGGCGACGTCGCTGGACCAAAGGTCCACGAGCCTCGGCGGTTCGTTGGATCGCAAGCTCCAGTGGGCGGCGGCGATCATCCACGCGCGCTTCGGCTTTGCGAGCGCGATTGTGTCGGCGAGTTCATCGAATTGGCGCGAAAGCTGGGTCCGGCGCATCCCCTCCGCCGAAACCATGGCCTTGGCGAGGCGCTCCAGGCGGTACTCGAAGTCGTCGCGGGTGACGGGCTCGCGGCCAGGCAGGCGTTCGCCGAGCGCCCGGTCGCGACGGTCCTCCAGAACGTCGTCCCTGGATTTCAGGACTTCGACGCGTTCGACCTCCGAGGGATCGATCGGGCCCTCGACCTTGCCTATCAGGTCGCCCTTGCCCGCCTTTGTCCCTACGAAGTGCATTCCCGCCTGGGTCATGTAGGACCCGGTGAACGTCTCGCCCGATTTCATCACAACCGTGATGACGTCCTGGTCCTGTCTGTCGGTGAACATTGTCGTCGCTCCGTTTATGTCGTGGAGACTAGCGGTCGCCGACGCGTCAATCCCGTTCGCGGCCGTCAGGCGGCCGGGATGGAGGGGCCGCCCCGAACCGGAAGCGAAATGGACCGCTCGTCCAGCAACGACAGCGCCGCATCCAGCGGGGCGGGCGACAGCCCTCCGGAATGTGCCGGCCACCGAGACCTCACGCTCGCTATGAAATCCGCCTTCTCCTCGATGTCCGTCATTCCGAAATACGGCGCGAGTTCGGGATACTGCCTGCTGCGAGCGCGTTTTCTGGCATCCATCAGGACCCGCACGTGGTAATCGGCTCCCACCCGCAGGTCTTCGTCTCGCGAAATCGACTGGGCCAGATGAACTTCGACGTCGAGATCGGGGAACACGACGTCGTCGGGAGCTTCCGCCTTTCTCCGTTCGAGTTCGTCACGCATCGAAAACGGTAGGAAGCTCGTTTCGTCGATGCGCGGATTGTCGGCCAGAACCCCTTTCATCGCGGTCACGTAGGGATAGCGGAAGCGTGTCATGTGCTTGTCCGCGCAGGGAAGGGCGTAGGAGGGCTGGTCTCCCGCCACATAGACGATCCCGTCCACCGACAGGAGTTCCAAGCGCGCAAGCGACCGCACTGATCGCGGCCGCTCGCTCTCCGCCACCCTTTCGAACATCAGGGACGGGTCGCCACCGACGGCCTCGAGCTTCATGAAGTCCCAGATTGGAGAGAGGCCGAAAAGGGCATTGTATCGCCCGAGGTCAACGAAGGAGAGGAACTCGCCGAGGGTGATGCCCTCCGAAGTCTCCCATTCGTGGCCCCGCTTCGCGCCGGCGACGAAACCGTGCAGCAGCCTCAGCCAATGGCGGTCTCGGTAAAATACGGTGTGGTTGCGACCCGAGGCGTCAGAGGTCCTCGCCTCGACGTGGTTGAAATAGTCGAACCGGGTGTCAGCGGGAACGCCGGGAACCCGCCAGCTTACCGCAACGGGCGCGTCCTCGGTGCCGACCTCGTCGATCTCGATCGTCGAGGTTTCGCCAAACAGGTAGCTCCGCACGCCCTTGCGGCCACCGGCAATCCCCTTGATCACGTACGACATGGGTATCTGGCAGGAAATGGTCATGCGCGCTCCGGACTGATTTAGCGATATCAGAATAGGCCCGTACCACGCATGCGAGCGGGTGGACAGACGCGCCGCCGTCAGCCATCAAGGGTCCTGGTCCTGACGACATCCGCAAGGCGCGGGTCGTCGAGCTGACGTCAACGGACTCTCCAGACAGCAGGTCGAAGACCTCGATTTCCCTGATTTCCGGCCAGCCGCTCTCACAGCGAAACGCCTCCGCGAAGCGCGGGATATAGAAGCTTTCCTTGAAGTCCGTCCCGACGCCAAATAGCACCAGCGATCCGACCAACTCGAAATCGCGCGTCAGGAACAGCGCCGACCGGCCGAACGCACCGACCGCGATGGTCGCGGTGATAGTCTGGAAGATGCGGGAGTCGCGCTCGCTTCCGTCAGTCGACAGTTCCGCCTCGGCGAGAAGGGAGAACTGCTCGCGGTCCCCCTCCTTGTAGCGGATGCCGTAAAGCGGCGGGCGTTCGCCGCTCATTTGTTGCCCTTGCGGTTGCGGCGCTCGAGTTCCTCCGAGCTGATGAAGCCGTCCATCCAGTTGGGGTCGCTCTCGGTCTCGTAGACCTGCTCGACATAGGCGTCCTCGGCAGCCTTCTTGGCCTTCGCCTCGCGGCGTTCGCTCTCGCCGATATCGACGAAGACCAGACGCGCGTTCTTGCCCTTGTCAGAGTAGCCGACGACCTTGCAGCCGTTCTTCTCGCGGACCGGGTAGGCACCCGTCATCACGTAGCCGGGAATGGACGGATCGTATGCGCCATTGACCTCGTATGGCACGAACGGGCAGCCCTTCTTGAACACATACGCCGTGCCATGGACCTTGCCGCGGCGCTCGATCTCACCGGAAAAGGCGGCCATGCCCTGGTCCACCAATCCGCGGAGGGAAGGCTTGACCTGCAGGTAGCGCAGATTGCCGTACCGATACTGGGCGACGATGATCGAGCCGTTGTGGTTGAACAGGTCGCCGTCCTGATCGTCGGGCTGCTGTGCGGACACGGCCGTGGCGGAAAGGGCGAGGGCGAGGGTCGTGAGGATGGCGGCGAGTTTCATGTGCGATCTCCGTTTGCGGTGCCCCCACATACATGAAGGCAACCGCGTAACCCGTTGATGCGAAACCGACAATTTTACCGATTTCGCGTTTTTTAGGCTCTCGCGCTGGCGGCCTGTGTTTCCCTTCCCTTAGACGAGGACTTCGCGCTTGGTCTGCCCAGCCACGCCGAAGACGCGCTTGTAGCGCTCGACCTCGGACGGGACGCCGATGGCCTTGGTCGGATTGTCCGACAGCTTCACGGCCGGGCGTCCGTCCGCTTCCACGACCTTGCAGACGAGCGACAGCGACTTGAAGCGCTCGTCGCCGCCGCGTGGCGAGCAGTCCTTGAAGTCGTTGGTGAGGTTCGTCCCCCAACCGATCGGCACGCCGCCGATGCGGTTGCGGAAGCGCCGCACGCAGTTCTCGATGGAGTCGATATCCATGCCGTCGGACAGGATCGCCACCTTGTCGAGGGGATTACGTCCGCGCATGCGCAGCCAGTTGATGTATTCCTCGACGCCTTCGACGGGTTCCTTGGAGTCCGGGCGGATGCCCTTCCAGTCGGCCAGCCACTCCGGCGCGTCCAGCAGGAAGGGGGTCGTGCCGAACGCATCGGGGAGCATGATCAGAAGGCGGCTACCATACATTTCAGCCCAGTCTTGGCAGACCTTGTAGCGGGAGGCCTTGAGTTCCTCGTCCGAGTTGGCGAGCGCCGCGTAGACCATCGGCAGTTCGTGGGCGTTGGTGCCGATGGCCTCGAGGCCGAGGTCCATGGCGTGCTTGACGTTCGACGTGCCCGTGAAGCACTCGCCGATGCCCTCGCGCATCGCCTCGATGCACCAGCGCTGCCACAGGAAGCCGTGACGGCGGCGCGTGCCGAAGTCCGAAACCTTGAGGCATTCCGGGTCTTCCGCCTTCAGCGTGCGCAGGCGTTCCACCTTCGACCAAAGGCGCGACTTGGCGCGCGAATAGAGGACGTCGATTTCGAAGCGCGACATGTCGGCGAAGCCCGCGCGGGCCTTGAGTTCGTTGATGATCGCGAGCGCCGGGATTTCCCAGCCCATCGACTCCTTCCAGAGGCCGTCGAACTCGAGGTAGAACTGTCCGTCCTCGACCCGGAGTTCGTATTCGGGAAGCTGGTAGGTCCGCAGCCATTCGATGAAGGCCGGCTTGAACATCTGGTCGGTGCCGTAGAAGGTGTTACCCGCAAGCCAGATCAGCTCGCTCTTGTCGAAACGGAGCGTGCGGGCGTGGTCGAGCTGCGCGCGCAGTTCGTTCGGGTCGATGATGTCCGCCAGTCGGATGGAAGGGTTGCGGTTGAACAACCGGAACTTGACTTTGGTGTCGGGGAAACGCTCGAAGACCATCTGCTGCATCAGCAGCTTGTAGAAATCCGTGTCGAGGAGCGAACGGATGACGGGGTCGATGCGGAAGGTGTGGATGTAGGCGCGGTTGGCGTGGTCGATATGCATCCGGGTCTCCAATTCTTTTCGGGTCTTGATATACACCGAGTCATTCGTTGTCAACACAATAACCACTACCGGAAGGCGTAATTATGGACCACAATCGGAGGAGAAATGGAGGACGCCAATGACTGTGGGCGGGAAGATCGCAAAGGCACTCGACTGGACCCGGCTTTCGCTCGGCGGCGCGATGTTCGGATCGCTCGGGTCGAACGTCCTTGGATCGTCCACGTCATTGGGGCCGTCGCTGAAGCGCGACATCGTGTGCGCAGCGATCGGGTTCGCGGTGTTCCTGTGGATGCTCGTCAACGAGGCGAGGAAGGAAGCCCGCGGGAGGGCGGCTTCGTCAGTGAAATTCGATCCGGCCACGACGCCGGTTGAGAAACATTGAACGGCGGCGGCCGTCGGGGGATCGCCTGCCCATAAGAACCGCGCGACGATGCGGATAGTCGCGTCTGTGCTGTCTCGTGTCGGCGGTCCGGAGCCACCAGGCGGCGCGCAGGAGCGTCAGCCCCGACACGCCGCAGAAAAAGGCGAGGAGCGCGTCGCTCAAGCCCTTGCCGCCTTCAGGCGGACGTCGTGCTTCTTCAGCCAGACCAGTTCCTTGTTGAAATCGACGCCGAATTCGCCGTCGCCCTTCCAGGCGATCCGACCGAGGACTTTCACCCCTTCCGGCTTGATCAGGAGTTCGACCTCGTCGCCAAGCAACTCGACCTTGTCGAACTTGACGCGCGCGCCGACCGAGGTGAGGTCGGATATGCGGCAGTCGTAATACATCCCGTTCGGCGCGTGTACGATCTGTGCCACCTTGAGCGCCCTGTTGCGGTTGAACAAACGATTTTGAGACGACATCGAGTTCTTTCCTTTTCTGTCGCCGCGAAAATACATGATCACGATGTGTTGTCAACAAACAAAGACTTCGATATTGGAGGTGGTGTCGATACGAGCGGTGCGACCACCAGGTGGTGGCATGCGCGGCAGAGTCCTAGCTTGGAACCCTGAAATACAGACGTGAAAAGGGATTGAAATGACGACCAGAGAACTCGGACCCATCTCCGCCCTCGATCCGTCCAGGGCTTACAAGGATTACTTCGACGGACCGGCGCGGGAGCGCAGCGCCAACGGGCTGGACCTCGGTCTCGTGATCGATTCCGCCGTCGCGATGTCCGTTGAAGTGCTCTGGCCAAGCATCCTCAAGCTCTCGCGGCAGGCGCAATCGGGGGACATCGTCCTTTCCGACGGATGGTCCGTCAGGTCGGTGAGGACTTCCGACGCCCATGACAGCACCTTCGTCATGGAACACGAGGACACCCCGGGCGGGTTCCTGTTCAATTGCCGGGTTCGGCCCGAGAAGGTGGATGGCCGCGAGCTGGAGATCGTATCGCAGGTCATGTGCTGCGCGTACCGCGCGGACGGCCTGTTTCCCCCGGGATACTCGGGGTTGGGCAACGAACTGGACGAAACGCTGGAGACGGGCTTCGACAAGTACCAGGTCGGTCAACTGTTCAACTACAAGCCGTCGATTCACCTGCAACTCATCGGGCCGTCCTTCGGAAGGTTTCTGATGCCATCCTCAAGCCCTGTTAGCGACCCGGACATGGCGCTCCAGGCGATCAACATCGTCGGCGACGCCTTTACGGAGCTCGACTACGAACCCGAAATCGACGCACGGGCCGAAGAGCTCGGCAAACTCGTAATCGACCATTTCAAGGCGGGAGTCGCTGACGCGCAGCTGATCGAGATGGGAGCGGGCGCGTGCCGGGGTGGATTTATCAGCGAACAGATGGTCGGCACTAGCCACCACTTCTGGGCGCAGGCGGCCGCACTCGATTTCGAACGGCTGGCCAACCGCCTGGCGGCTTCGATCGACAAGCTGGAAGATGACGGCTTCACGGACGCCGTGAACGCCTTCGAGTGGCAGGACATGGACAGGTCCGCATTTGTCGGCAAGACAACCGACGGCGAGTTCATGGTGTGGCTCGAAACACAGCAGACCACGTACCGCATCGACATCAAGCGGGACGCTGACAACGGGACTATCCGCGAGTTGTCGGTGGCGATGGTCAACGGGGACAAGGGACCGGGCGCGAAGCCCACACCCGAAGACCGAGGCTATCTCGGAGAGTTCGTCCGCGAGGACGAAGGGGCCGATTTCTCGATCTACGAAATCGGGGAGATGACGACGAGCAACATCCGAGGGATGAACGGCGTCATCTCCGCCATCGATTGCCTCGCCGGACAGCTCGAGAAGGCCGCCACGCGCAAGGAGACTGCTACTCCTGCTCCGTGACGACCTCGGCGCGCAGGATGCGTTCAATGGCCCGCCCGTATTCGGGAAGGGAGGCACACGCTTCCTTCAGGGCGGTCACCTCGGCCGCCTTGATCGGTGTGGGCAACACCTCGAACTCGGCATTCATCATGAAAAGGAAGTAGCGGCGCGGCAGTCCGCCGCCAAGACCTGCCATCAGGCAGTCGAACGTAGCCCAGGCCGCGTTCGCCAGGAATGGGCGCGGAACCTCGAAAGGCAGGACACCGACAAGTGTTCGGCCCGCCGCCAGCCCCTTGTCGTGGTCTAGCAGGCCGGGAGACAGGTAGGACCAGATCGGCCCAAGTCCATCCAACACCTCTTGTGTCAGTAAGAACGGCGGATCGTCGGGAGCCAGCGCCTCCGCTTGCTCCAGTGTTGCGGCGCACATGCCGGGAACGACACCGGCTTCCACCGAAACCGAATAAATCCGCTTCACCGCCGACCGAAGCGACTCCCGCGAGAGGGGAGCCTCCCCGAACATCGTGCGCACCACTCCCTCTCCGTCGGGCGGCAAGAGGTACCATCCCACTCCCAAGGAGTTGGCGAGGCGAGACGCCGCCCACTCGAGGGCGGACGCCACACGTTCCTCGGGCGGGTCGGTGTCGGTGAAGAAAGCGTTGTCTTCCATTCCTACCCCTCGTGATCCATGGGCTGTATCGCCATGGCAGGGACGCGACGGCGGATCGCCATACGGGGACGGCTGGCCACCATCGAAGGGGACTCAACGGAATTGCCACGCGCCTCGGGCGGCTCGAACTCCAGCGCCTGCAACGTTTTCATCACGGCTTTGTTGTTGGCGATCCTGTCCGCCAATCCATGGACGTGGTCCGAAGGCAGGAGGGATGGGTCCACCTGTGGCATAGCCAGCACTGGTTCAGGCTCGAACGAGAAATCGAACTCGAAGGGCGCGTCGCTCTCCTCCTCGGCGTTCGTCACCTCTTTGGTCCATTCCATCTCCCGGCGGCGTTGCATCTCGGCGCGTTGCGCCACCGCAGCTCTCCTCCTTGCCACGAGTCCCATGTTCTCCGCGGCCCGGTCCTTCTGTGCCTCCGTGAGCGCGCGACGGTGTGTGGCCGTGACCCGGCGGCGGTCGAGACAATACGGACCGGAGCGGAAGAAGGAGTTGATTTCGATCACGACCACGCCGCGTTCTGTCAGCCCCATGTCCACGACGAAGTGGAGCCGTCCTTCCGCGCGCATTTCCCTGACGATCTTGCGGGCGGCGCGGGCGAAAGCGGCCGCCAGAGGCCGGTTGACCTCGTGGGCGGTCTGGCCGCGCTCGAACTCGCCACCGGTGACCTCGGGACGCTCGATCACCGCGACGCGTTCGTCGAAGAAACGCCCCTCGCGCCTGTTCGTCCCGTTGAGGTTACGGTCGGAACAGACGGACGCGACGATACGGCCGTTGGTGACGAAGAAGCGCTGCTCGCGGGTGGTGGGCAGGTGTTCCTGCACGAGCAGGCCGGACGTGAAGCTGTCGGAGCTGTCGAAGCCGTCCCTCACCAGATTGCGCATCGCATCCTCCCTCGTGACGACATCCGTCAGATTGACGGTCCACGTCCCGCACTTGGACTTGATCGCCTTGACGAAGGCACGGTCATGTCCCCGGCTCGCCATATCGAGCAGGATATCCGCCGCCTGGATATGATCCTTAGCCTCGACCGACTCGCGCCGCATGCCCGTCGAGATCGGCTTCCAGTTCCAGTACTTACCGTCGTCCTCGTGCCGTTCCTTAACAGCCTTGGAAATCTTGGTGCGCTCCTCGTGATTGAGGTGCGAGAAAGTGAGGTAGCCGTCGGCGTCGATGCCCGTATAGAGCAGCATCAACTCGTCCACCGATGTCCAGAGGACCGCCATACCGGGTTCAGCCGCGGCGAACGACAGGAAGGAAAACGAGTCGTCCACGTAATGGTGGAGGAAATTGCGCTGCCGGCCACGCAGATGGCGGCCGTAGTAGTCGGCGTTGCGAAGTCTCTGCATGCCGTACCTGCCAGGATGCTCGCCGTCGATCAGCCCGGCAAACAGCTTGTGGCGATTGGTATTCCACTGGATTTCGGTCTTGTACAGGCGACCCTCGCCCCCTGTCCGCTGTTTCACCTCCTTGGCTGCCGAAGGGTTTGCCTCCAGCATGCGCGTCCAGTTGGTCATCCAGCGGTCGAGGGTCGATGTGGCGGCAGGGAAGGACGCCTTTACGATCTCGAGTTCTTCGGGCGTCGGTATGTTGTGCATGCCGACGATCAGAACATCGTCGAGATCGAGGCAGCTGGAGGACAAGCGAAGGTCCGGCGACGGCCCCCGACGTTCGGGAGGCGTAACGGACAGGACGGCGGACTGCGGATTTTCGGAGGCGGCCATCAGGAGGCGGCGGCGTTCGTTACGGTCGGGAAAATGCAATGGAGACATGGTATCAATCCTCTAGCAGCACGTCGAAATCAGGTTCGCCACGATACGATCTGGAAGGCGCGCGAACCTGCCCGTGACTGCGGCATTCGGTGCAGACCTCACTCAGGAATTGTCTCCTGTGGGAAATCTTGTAGTCCTTGATCCGACGTGAGAGCACGCTACGGGCCGCAACTGCAAATAGGGGGAAATCCGGGACTTTCGCGGTCTCGGAACCATAAAGGTCGTAGTTCATGAAGCGTTCCGTATCGGGGTGTTTGTGGAGATACGAAAGCCGGCGCTCGCGTTTCGCCTTCAGTTCACGGATGACCCTGTCGTAAGGAATGCCGAAGTGGGATTCCGAGCCGCATACATGCACTCCAGTGACAACCGCGCGACCACTCTCCCCACAGGCGACGCGGACCCGGTGAACCGGCGCGCCTTTCGCCCATTCACTGCCTGCGTGCCAACGCGCCCGGCGTGCGAGCCTTGCCGCGACCGACCTGTCTTGGACGGGTTCACCCGATACGGCTACATCCTGCATGGCGACCAACGGCGATGAAATGCGCAGTGCCCGGACGTCCAACCTGGCGCGGCCGTCCGTTCCCTCAGACCAGCCTGGAGCGTAGGAGAACAGGATGGTGCCGCCTTCGACGATGAAATCCTGCACGTATGTGTAGTCGGAGGACACCGTGACGGCGAAGATGGTATCGGAATGCGGGAACGCCAGTTCCCCGTTGCGCGTCGAATAGGCAACCAGCGCGTCTTGCGGAGACAGCCCCTGCGGAAGTTCCAGTTCGCTGACCGAAGACAGTCGGAGCCTGGTCCCCAACTTCGTCCGAAGCCCCAGCCGATGAACCGCATTCGTCTGCCGTGCGATTTCCTTCACGTAGACCGTGACGGCTTTGTCGGCGCATAGGTCGGCCAGCAGGAGACCGAGCTCTCTGCCGCTGGTCGCCGTCATGGTCTGCTCACCGGTTTCGGGGTCGATCCCGCTGGTGGTCAGAGGCTTGATCGTTTCAGAGACACGCGGCCCGAGGAACGGATGGCAAGCGAACGCGGCGATGCCTCTACTCTCGCGGGATTCCTCGGCATGTTCGAAAGGGTACCTGCCGTAGGGGCGCGTCGACCGGGAGGCAACAATGCCGCCAGCCTTCAGCAAATCGATTCCCACGGATGCGTTTTTCATGAAGGCGACGGTCCTTTTCGCCGCCTCGATGACGCAGTCCTCCAGCGATGGGTAGCTGCCGAGGTCTGCGGAAATCGCCTCGGCAGCGTCCAACAGATCGGACAGGCTCCCGGCTTCCTTCTTGAAGCCGCCCGCCAGAAGGGATGTGAACTCGCGGCCCATGTCACACATCAAGCCCGAGAGAACCTCGCCATCGGTGGCCAGAAGCTCTCGTGTCGTGGCTCCGAGAAGACGGAGGCTGTCCCAATGGGGAAGGGCCTTCGAGATCAGGTCGGCGAATTCCGGACGCTTAGCGGCGACGCTCGAAGCGAGCATCCTACCCGGGATCAGTGGGAGGTGGGTTTCGTACCTGAGGTAGTGTCCGTCCGTTTCGCGGAATGATGGCCCTGGCGGTCGGGCGGACGGCTCTTTGCCCTTGGCGGCGGATTCCTTGTCTTGCACTGGCTGTGGACCCGCCAGAAACGCGGCGCGCCCGCGCCAAAGGTCTGTATTGTCTCCGATTCCGTCGAACATGCTTCCGCCCATTTTCATATTGAGTTCTTCAATTGTGTTCGCCGCACGACGCATGTCAACGTTGTTTAGAGCTTCCGAAGACTGCAATTTCAACGCGTGACGTCTTGAAATAATTCCAGGTTTCGGCTACCACGCTTGCAGGCACCAAACAGGATCGACCATGGCCACCGAACTCGAGCACTTCGACTATGACCAGTTTAGCGACAACGTCAGGTCATCCATCCGTTTCGCCCTCCGCGACGAGCAGGTAGTGGCCAACGCACTGACTTTCGCCCAAGGGGAGGCCCTGGTGCAGAAGCTGACGTCCATCGCGAGCGCCGAGGCACGCAAGATGCTCCAGCCCTATCTCGCGGGCATTGAAGAAATCGTCGAAAAGCTGGAGAAGGCCGACGTCTCCAAACAACCTGGGAACCTACCCCTCTAAATTCGGTCACCCGACGCGACGCGGACGTTGCGGCGGGGTCTTTTTGACGGATACTTGTAATATCCGAAATAGAAGACCCCGGCTCCAATGGACGCATTCTCCTCGCCGCGCCGCGACGCGATATGGCGCGCGATCTCCACCGAAGAACAGCTGATGGCCGCCTGCGCGGGCGAGGACGGCGTGCGCTACGCGCTGGCTGCTGCAATCGCCCGCGGCGGCGACCCACTCGGAGAGGCGTTCTCGCGCATCAGGAACCCCGCGACACGACGGCTGTCGGGCGCGACGTACACGCCGTCGGCCGTGGTCGCCGCGATGGTTCGCCGGATCGCCGAGCGCCATCCCGACGCCAGAAGGATCGTTGACTGCGGCGCTGGCTCGGGCAGGTTCGCCATCGCTCTCGCCTGGGAATTCCCCGAAGCGGAGGTCGTGGCCGTCGAAGCCGACCCGCTCGCCTGCATGGTCCTTTCGGCCAACATCGAGGCGGCAGGGCTGGGATCGCGGGTCCGGATCGAAAACCTGGACTTCAGAAAGCTGGAACTGCCATCTGTCGGCGGCCAGACGCTCTTCGTCGGCAACCCGCCCTATGTCCGGCACCACGACATTCCGGCACAGGACAAGGATTGGCTCTCCGGTGCTTGTGAAGTCTTGGGCCTGAAGGCGAACAGGTTGTCGGGGTTGCATGTCCACTTTTTCGTGAAGATTCTCCAACTCGCCGTGAAGGGTGACGCGGGACTGCTTATCACGTCCGCCGAATGGATGGAGTCGGCCTATGGCAAGACCCTGCGCGACATGCTCGCCGGCCCGCTCGGATGCACCCACGTCTTCGCGGTCGATCCGAAGACGCAACTGTTCGAAGACGCGCAGGTGTCGTCGGCGATCACGGAATTCGAAGTCGGTACCGAAACCAAGGACGTCACCATCGTCTCGATCCCGCGGATTTCGGGACTTGGTGACCCGGAGGCCGAAAAGACCGTCCTCGCGAGGAATGCCTTGACCCGTCTCAGGAACTGGACGAACCCGAATGACCGGGAAGAACTCGCCCCCGGCTGGGCAAGACTTGGTGCGTACTTCTCGGTCCATCGCGGCCAGGTCACTGGAGGAAACGACGTCTGGATCGCAGGAACGGGAACTCCGTCCTTGCCCGACCATTGCCTGACCGCCTGCGTGACGAAAGCGACAGACCTCATCGCGGCGGGACCGGAGATCGGGGACACCGTCGGCCTGAAGCGGGTGGTAACGCTGCCCGCCGACATCGAGGGGCTGTGCGCCGCCGACCGGTCGCTGGTGGACGGGTTTCTGGAATGGGCGAAGGCGCGGGGCGGGGCGGACAGCTACACGGCGAGGACGCGCAAACCATGGTGGAGCGTGGCCTTCAAGCAACCAGCGCCGATCCTGTGCACCTACATGGGGCGTCGCCCGCCGGTGTTCGTGAGGAACCTAGCTGGGGTCGCGCACGTCAACATCGCGCACGGCCTGTATCCGAGGGCGGAAATGACGGCCGGGACCCTGGACAGGGTGTCGCGGTGGCTGAACGAAAACCCGGTCGGTGCGGGAGGCAAGACATACGGCGGCGGCCTGAGGAAGTTCGAGCCGAAGGAAATCGAGCGCATCGCCATTCCCATCGACCTCTTCGAAGCGTAGGCAAAGGACGACGCCGAGTCGGTTGGACGTCAACGCCACGTCCGGACGGAACGGTTTCCTCACAGGAAACCGTTCCGTTTCACGGCTCAGAGCTTCGGCTGGCGCAGGGAGAACTCGATCGGGCGGCTGTCCTGCCGTTCAAGCTGGAACGCGATGCGGCGGCCGGTCTCGACGTCGACGCGGCGGTTGTACCAGTCGGGAGCGACATCCTCGAGGGCGACGGCGGCGCGGACAGCGCGTTCCAGGTCGGGCGAGACGTTGTAGGCGTCCTCCGACGCCTCGAGCGCCTGATTGAGCTCCAAGACGGTCTGGGCGACCTCCGCGGGCGGAGCATCATCCGTGAACAGCTGGCGGATTTCCCTCGCGGTGCGGTGCAGACCGGCGGCGGCGTAGTCATGGCCGAGGAGGGCGCGGGGATCAAGGACGTCGACGGCGCATCCCGTCATCTCCAGCAATTCGAGGGCAAACCTGTCCTTGCCTCTCGTCCTGCTGAGTTCCTTCGCCTCGTCCAGCTGGTCGGCGGCGAAGAAATGGGTGGCGCTCGAGAATAGCTGGGCCTCCGACGGATTGTAGGGATTCGGGAACAGGCCGAAGGGGATAACCGCCGAAATGATCCCGCTGTCCACGTCCACCTGGTAGCAGGGCTCGGGGATCGGCCGGAAGACGACGCCGTCAACGACGACATATCCCTCGAACCCCTTGGCGAAATAGTCTCTGTACCTTTCGCTTTCCGCGACCGCGTCGTCGTCCAGCGCTATCTTGCCGCCCGAACCGTCGAACGCTTTCGCTTCCGCATCGAAAATGTGGCGGCTGGACCCCTCCCGAATGAGGTGTTCGATCGCGCTCGGCCAAGGGCGGGCCATCATGCCGCCGTAGTTCGCGAGGTCGTCGTAAAGGCGTCTGCGGATCGGGTTGTAGATGTCCTTGATGAACTGGAAATGCGGGATCGTGCTGTAAGCGTGGGACGGAAAGGGGTCGCGGAGCGCGGCCGCGAACCTTTCCGTCGACATCAGCGGCAGGAAGTGGCGGTCTCCGATCATCCTGATGGGGACGGGACCTCCCCAGTTCTCGACTTCCAGGAGGTACTGCCCCCGAACCGTCATGACAACCGGGGCGCTCTCGGCGGGTACATCGGCAAACTCCATATCGGTCTCCGTGCGGAACACGCATTTGGTGAGCGCGGGGCGACGTGGCGGCCGCGCTGTGACCATGACGGGGAGGGTAGCCTTGAAAAGCATGGCGGTCCTTACAGACGGGGTGAAACTGCTGGGGCGTCCCCCATCAGGCTTGCCCCGACGGCATACCACAAGTGGCGGGGCTTGGCTTGTGGTATGCCGCGACCACCTGCAATCATGATTCCATGGGAGACGGAGGCAAAGACATGACGGGACCTTATGTGATCGAACACGGCGACGTCTGGAGCGTCCCGGAGAACTCCATCAACTCTCCCCTCCTGATGCCCAACAGAACGCACGTCTGCGACGGAACGGAAGACCTCGCGATCGCGTTGCTCGACGACACCATGCTGAAGCACGGCAGCGCCGCCGCCGTGGAGGCCTGGGTCGAGAAGAAAGCGGCCGGCATTGACGTCACCATCATCAGGTTTCCCGTTTCTCCGGAAACCGTGGCGGAACTGAACCTTTGCGCGCGCAACACCACGAGGGCGGCGTCGATCGTCGATAACCTCATGGCCATTGGCCACGCGAACCCGGGTCTTGCGAATCTTCCCAAATACCCGAGGTGACCAATTTTGGGTGCTTTCAAAAATAGTCGGCAAAAGCATTAACAGACGTCAACTCTTGATGACGACCGTCATTTAAAGCCAGTGACGTAACGGAATCAATATGTTGGAAGTATCCCGCAAGTATCGTCAATGATACTCCGACGAAGAATTCGACGGTTCCAGCGGAAGCGAGACGATGGATTTGACAATACTCAGATTGGATCACCCAAATGGGGGATATACAACCGATAGATGTCATGGTACGCAATTCCAGTCCGGGAGGGGTGCCTGGCAATAACGTTCGCACTAGGGGCAAGAGGCCGACATGGACGTAGTCAGAACAGGTACGTTGGTCGGCATGATTGCCATCGCGGTCGGACTGTCACTGACCGCACACCTGCTGCTCGAAGCACCGTTGCTTTCTATATCGTTCCCATTGGTCGGCGGCGCTCTCTTTTACGTGATGATCATGATCCACGCGATCCGATGCACCATCAGGCGGAGAGGTCGGCGGCCCGGGATGCACACCTGATCTCAAGGCGCGTGACGTCGCGCCCTCCGTCGCTCGTGGAGCCTGTCGATCAGGCCGTCGTACTTTCCCATGCAGAAGGTAACGGAGCGGAACACCGCCCATGTGGACACGATGCCAACGCCGATGACCGCGAAGACGGAATGCATCCCGTTGAGGCTGATGTCGTAAAGCACGACCGCCATGCAGGCCATGGGGAAGAAGACGAAGATCGCCTCCACCAGGAGCCCGGCGAAGACGTTGAAGGCTCCTTCTTTGCGGTGGATACGGCGCAGACTGGCATTTCTCATTTCAGTGACTCACGGGAATGTACCGATCATGAAGGCGGGTACCTGAACGCGGCATGAAGGAAATGGGCTTTGATCAAATAATCGTAGACCCGAGGCCGGGTTGCCGAACACCTTTTCGGGGTCCAGAATTCTGCTTTGACGAAATGACACGGAGAGCAAGTTGTTCGGCAGGATCGCGGCTGTGATGAAGGGGTTCTTGCCCGTCGCGACTACAGCGCGCGGCGAACCGGTTCCCAGCGGAAGCATAAGGATCGAACTTGAGGGAAAGGAAGCGACGGGGCAGGTCACCGGAAGCTCCTCTCCCGTAACGTATCCGGACGTCGTGGTCGGGGTCGTCCTCAGGCGGCGGCGTGCCGTCATGTTGCGCCGGATCGGGGAGGCTGGGACCATGTGGACCTTCCCGGGCGGCAAGGTGGAAGACGGGGAGACCCGCGAGGAGGCCGTCGTTCGCGAATTGCAGGAGGAAATCGGCCTGCGTTGCCATGTCGTGAGGCGGATCGGGGAGCGGGTTCATCCGGTGACGGGCCGAACGATCACCTACTTCCTGTGTAAGGCGGAGGGAGGGAAATCCCGCAACCTCGAGCGCAACAAGGCCGACGACATACGCTGGCTTACGCCGAGGGAGATCGAGACCGTTACCAACGGCACCCTCTTCGACAAGGTCAAGGAGGAAATCGCCGAGGAGGCGCGCCTGAAACGGTGACGTCGCATGGTGGACATAAGCGACATTGCGGGCTGGAATGGATACTTGGGCAGGAGCGCGGCTTTGAAAAGAACGATCGACACACTCTGGTACGCATGGGCGGCGAAGTTCGCCGAAATCGTGGACGCCATGGACCTGCGTTTTGACGACAGGGAGCATGGGGAGGGATACCTCGGGCAATACTACCACGTCACGCCGGAGGACGAGTACCTTCAGGTGATCACCTCGAACAGGAGTGACGACGTGATTGAGGTCGTCCTGTACGGCGCGAACCGCTCGCCGTCGCCTGTGTCGTCGCTGTCGCTGCGGGGAGGGGAACTCAGGGTCAGTACCGGCGGCACCTTCCACCGGATCGAAACCGATGCCGCTCCCGATCTCGTGGAGTTCCTCAAGCGCATGAGGAAGAAGGCGGTGGAGTATGTTCCACCGCCGGTCGGAGCCACTCCGCCAGTCCCCTAGAGCCTCGGGTCGGAGGGGTCGGATTCGAGCCCGATGATCGCCGCGACACACTCGTGGACGCGGCGGAGCGGTTCCCTTGCAACGAGACGGTCGAGAGCCTCGACGCCGAGCGCATGCTCCTTGACGGCCCTCGCCCGCTTTGACTTGGTCGCGCGCTCGCGCAGTCGTTCGATGTTTTCGGGCATGTCGTAGTCCACGCCGTAGATGATGCGCAGATAGTCGATGCCACGCACCTTGAGGGCGGGTTGAACCAGACCGCGTTCGCCCATGATCGAAAAGACGAATGGCTTCACGACGATACCTTCCGCGCCCCGAGCCGTGTCATCCATCCACTTATCGACGACCGCCTCGAGCGCGGCGGGCGAATGAAGCGATACCTCGGCGAAATCCGTCGAAGTGAAAATGGGATCGCGGCCGAGAAGCTTGTCGATCCATCTCATGTGCTGCGAATGCCGCTCGTTCGAATGAACCCGGCCCTCGCTGGCGAGGACATGGAACGGCGCGATCCTGACATCGTCGAGCGTGGGGGTTTCCCAGCTGTAGCCACGCCACACCTTGTCGAAACGGTCCGCGTTGCGCTGGCGCAATTTGAAGCGGCGGGATTCCTCGAACACCGGATCGATGCCTCGGGAGGCAAAACGACGGAAGGCGTCCCAGGCGAGGCCGGCCCCGATCATCGCCGCCTTTCCGGATGGCGCGTACTGGTCGCGGATCAGCGTCGCGGCCTTGGTGTTCCACGGCATGATTTCCGCGTCGAGCAGCAGCCAGTCCGTACCGAGTTCGTCGAAGAGCGGCACGGCGGCGCTCGAGATGCGCCTTAGCACCTGCCGACGGTCGTCGTCCTTGAAGAAGGCGTTGCCGTTGCGGGTCCAGATATGGCCGACATGGTCGTCTTCCGTATGGAACCGGGCGCGGGCGGCGTCGGCGTCTCGGCACACGAGAATGTGCGCGCGGCTGCCCATGTGCTTGGTCTCCACGACGACCTCGTCAAGGCCGACGTTGCGGTAGTACTCGAAGGCCTGTTCCGGATGCTCCAGGATGCCGGGGCGCTTGGAGGACTCGACCGGCGACATGGTGGGCGGCAGGTAGACCAGCAGCCTCGGATCGATGGTGAACCGGGACAGCGTTTCCATGGCGGCCGCCATCTGGTCCGCCTCGACGGTGACCCGAGGGGCCAGCGAGGTCTCGATATGCTTCTTGCCCGTGACGTCCGCATGCGACAGTTCGAGGAACCCGCGGTTGTCCTTGCGCGAGAACAGCGGCTTGTCGAGTTCGGCATAGGCGCGCGAAGCCGCGACGGAGACCAGTTCCTTCTCGGGCCAACGCAGGGCGGTCAAGGCGACGCCGTAAACGGCGGCCGTGTCGATGCATATGGTGTTGTTCAGCCAGACCGCCTCGTCGCACGCCACATGTCCGTAGACCACGGCGGTTTTGCCACGGTAGCCCTTGGCCCAGTCCACACGCTCGCTTTTGCCTGTCGCGTCCGGCGGCGTCTTGGGGCCGTAGACCGCGAATTCGCGCATGGCCTTGGAAGCGCCGAGGATCATCCCTTCTTCGATGCCGGCATGGGCGACTGCAAGCGCCCCGCCGTCGAAGACGTAGTGTGCGGGAAGGCCGTCGATGAACTCGCCCATGGAGACGCGGAAGGCTTCCGACAGGCCCTCGAATTCCGCCTGCGTCGTCTCGATGCCGCCGCCCTCCGAAACCGCCTGACCACGCAGCCAGCGCGAGATGCGGGCGTCGTGGTTGCTCGCCACGGCGTAGCCGACGCCGGATTCCACGGCGGAGCGCATGATGCGCAGGGCGTCCAGCGAGCGTGGGCCGCGATCCACGGCGTCGCCCACGAAGACAAGCTTGCGTCCATCGGGATGGGATAGCGCCGCGCGGCGTTCCTCGCCTTCGCCGCTCCACGACAAAGACCAGCCGAGTTTCGCGAGCAGGGCCTCGAGTTCCTCCGTCATGCCATGGATGTCGCCGATCACGTCGAAAGGTCCCGTGACGTCGCGCAGGTCGTTGAAGCTGCGGCGGCGGACGATCGAGGCAGCCTCGATTTCCTCGGCCGATGAAAGCCAGACGGCGTTGCGGATACCGAAGGCCTTGCCGAGCTTGCGCTTGTCCCGGAAAAGGAGGGTGTGGTGCTGCTCCACGGCCTTCGGATTGTAACGGGTCCCCTCGCGCTTGCGCGCATGCTTGTGGCAGAACGACATGCCAGGATCGAGGACGATGGCCGAGACAAGCGAATGGGTCCTCTCCGCGGCCGCGATCCAGCGCTGGCGGTCCTCGTGACGCACGTTGGTGGCGTCCACGACCGTCAGGAGACGGCGGCGCAACCGCGCCTCGATGATGCGCTCCGCGACGTCGGAGGCGTCACGGGTGGCGGACTGGTCCTCGGGGTCGCCGCTTACCAGCGCGCGGCAGGCGTCCAGAGACACGCATTCGTTCGCGTCGAAGAGCCGCGCGCCAAACGTGGTCTTGCCGGAGCCGGTGGGGCCGACCAGAAGGACGAGGCCCAGTTCGTTCAGGGTGATCTCGGTCATGGATCAGGCGTCCTTCTTCGTGAAGACGATGTAATGGGAAATTTCGCCGTAGCTCTCGTCCGCATCCGCGGAGCGTCCGCCGACGGGCGTGATTTCGGCGTCGTAGCCATAGGTGGCGGCAACGTTGGAAACCCACTCGCGGCACTCTTCCAGCGTCCACTCGAAACGGTGGTCATCGTGCCGGAATTCACCGGGGCGCAGAGCGAATACGCGGTTGTAGTCGCCGTTCGGGGTCGTCACGATGACGCGCCTCGGTGCCATAATCCCGAACACGCTCCGCGCGAGGTTGGGAAGACGGTCAGGATCGACATGTTCGATGACCTCGGAGAGGATCGCCGCGTCGAAATCCTTGAAGCGTTCGTCGCCGTAGGAAGCCGAACCGTGGACGAGTTCCACCCGAGGGTCGAGCGTTCGTCCGGGATTATTGGACATGCGCTTGCGGGCGCGGTCGATCTCGCGGACCGACGGCTCGATACCGACGACGCGCATGTCGGGTGCCAGTACGACCAGTCGCTCCAGCAGGCGACCTTCGCCGCAGCCGAGGTCGATGACCTTGCGTGCGCTCCATGCCGAGATGTCCCGGATGATGCGGGTGTGACGCTGGCGATGCGGAGAGTTGTCGTCAGGGTCCTCCCAGTCGCGCATCTCTTCCTCGATCTCGGCAATAAGTTCCTCGGTGCCCTTCTTTTCCTGGAAGGAACCGAAGAGCTGGTGCGCGTAGTCGCGCAGTTCCCGGCTCTTGGACAGGTATCGGCTGATGATAAGGCCCTTGTCGGAGTGGTTGCGTAGCCAATCGCCGCCCTTGTCGAAGAGCTTGCGTGCTTCGCTTTCGTCGTAGAAGTAATGGCGGTTCGGGTCGAGGACGGGCAGGAGGACGTACAACTGCGACAGGGCGGCCGACACGGTCGCTTCGCCTGTCAGCGTGAAGACGTGCAGAGGACGGTCGTCGTCATGGTCCACTCCCGGGACGTCGAGGGCATGGGATTCGATTTCCACCTTCCAACCCAGTTCCACGAACAGCCGCTCGATCATGAACGGGCTGCAGCGGACGGGGCCGACCTTGATGGTGAGCGGCCACGGCTTTACCCCGGCGGCCTTCACCCTGGCGTCGATGACGGGGTCCTTCGACGCAAGGGTACCGTTCAGCGCCGATCCAAGCGCCTGGGAAATCGCCTGCGACATGTGGGAAGCCGCCAGGAAGGGCATCGGCTCGACATAGGACGCGATCCCGCGGTCCCAATTGACGCCGCGAACGCGCTCGACGGGATCGACCTCGACCGCAAGGCAGAACTCCGCATGGTCGTCGCGGTTCTCGGGGAAAAATCCGGTGACGCGCGCCTTGGAGTTCGACTTCTCGAAGACCCGGTCGGGGTGCTTGTAAAGGACGAAGCCGAGGTCGGGGGCGTGTTCGCCCGAGACTGAAAGGGATAGGAACAAGCGGGTACTCCAGGGTTCCGATTGACGTCGATGTCTATTGCGACACCATCGCGGCACTGTCAACATTTAAATCAAGACGCTGACCGGACATGTGAACATTATTGCAAGACGTCGATTGTCGACCTACGCTTTTTCAAAGGCCGGAACCAAGGCGGCCAGAACACATGCGCGGAGATGGACGGATCGATGAAATGGAAGCGTGGAGATGTCATTGTCAGCCCGTATGCGCCCGGAACACGTAGGGAAATAGTCGACGTCAGACCCACGGGATACAGCTGGAAGTATGCGCAATGGGGCGAAAAGACCCCGGCCGACCACGAGAATTACTGGTGGAGCGAAAACAGTTGCGATCCCATGCTCGAATTCGGCTGGCAGCTGGAAAAGAGGGCAGACCGGGAAGGGCAGGACGGCGGCAACGAGCCAACATCAACGACATCGTCCCACCCGATAAGCGATGATGACGCGTTGAGGCTGGCCGCTGCGGCGTACGACGTCTACAGCCACACCGAAAACATCGAGGTCGGGGACCGGAAGCGAATGGAGGTCTGGAAACGCGACGGCGACTTCCTGACCGTCGGATGTGAATTCGACTACGACTGGCCCGAGTGGATGCGTGACGACGAACAGGACTACCCATCCGAGATCGGCGGTTTCGAGATCAAGATCGACCTGCGGACTCGCGAAATCATGGCCGCCAGGAGCTTCATCACGCAAGGCAAAAACCCCGGCGGAATTCTGCGGGACGTTGACCATGCGCGGGCCTATGAAGCGGCGGGCATCCTTCCTCCCGAAAGCAAAACGGCTTGGACCGGCTGATGACGGACTCCAAGCAGAAATTCACGCCGGGCCTCGTCACGTTGTTCTGCGACGTCTCGTTTTGTCCGAACACGGGCGCGGCCGGATACGGCGCGTGGTACAGAACCGACGACATGGAAAAGGGCGAATTCTTCGGGGAGTCGGTCCCCGTCGCGTGTCGCAGCAGCAATGACGCGGAATTCTGGGGCTGTTGTCTCGCCATCAGGCATGTTTTCAAGCTCCTCGGCGACAAGGCGACGACGGTCGTCCTCCAGTGCGACAACATCGCCGCGCTCAGCTGGATGAGGGAATTCCACCCGAACGCGGCCGCCGTCGGCGAACACCACGGAACCCACGAAATACCGCCGCCCCCGAAAACCTATCCGAAGGCGATGTCTACGGCGGTGGCAGTCGTGCGCGCCATGACCCCCTCGGTCCGCATATGGCTGAAGCACGTGAAGGGCCACGACACGAAGTCGAAGACGGCGCGAAGCTGGGTCAACAAGCAGTGCGACGCGCTGGCCCGCGAATACATGACCGCCCGCCGGGGGCCGATCAGGAGGACTTAGCGCTTTCCGCGACGAGGCGGATAACCTTGCCCCCCTTCCAACCGGGTCTGCGCACCTCCACCATCGCCGCCATCTCGGCGTTGGTCAGGCCGCGTGAGAAGATGTAGCCCTGGATCATGTCGACGCCGGGAACCGAGACCACGTATTCCAGCTGCTCCCGTTCCTCGACGCCCTCGACCACGACTTCGAAGCCGAGGCCCTTGGCCAGGCCGACGACGACCCTGAAGAGCTGCTGCGTCTTGGGGTCGTTGACGATCGGAACAACGAACGAACGGTCGATCTTGACCCGGTTGAGCGGCAGGCGGTGCATGTAGCTCAACGACGAGTATCCGGTTCCGAAATCGTCGAGCGACGTTTTGACTCCCATGTTCCTGAGGGTCTTCAGCGTGTTCGCGGTCTTTTCGAAGTCCTTCACGAACACCGTCTCCGTCACCTCGATGCAAAGGCGCGAGGCGGGCATCTCGTGCGCGGCGAGCGCGTTGGAGATCATGTCCACGATACCGTCCCTCGCGAGGTCGATGGCGGAAAGGTTGACCGCCACGCCGACATCGGAGTTCCACGACATGCAGTCACGGCAGGCGGCCCTGAGTACGTATTCGGTGAGCTTGCCGATGACACCGATCTCTTCGGCCATGGCGATGAATTTCTCGGGCGGGATGTAGCCCGCTTCGTAGTGTTCCCAGCGGCAGAGCGCCTCGGCCGACACGATCCGCTCGCCCTTGGCGTCGTAGATCGGCTGGTAGACAACCTCCAGCAATCCCTTGTCGATGGCGTCGCGCAGATCGAGTTTGATGCGGTTGGCCGTCTGGTATTCTTCCTCGAGCGCCTCGTCGAAGAGCATCCACGCCTGGTTGGGGTTGCGCTTCACCTTGTACAGCGCCATGTCCGCGCGGCTCATGTCGGCATGGAGGTTGAATTCCTCTTTCCCCCTGACGATCACCCCGCCGCTGCACCTGACCTCGACGTTGTGGCTGTCGATCACATAGGTCGTCGAAATCGCCCCGAACACGCGGTCGTATAGCTGTTTTGCCTCGTCGACCCCGGTGATGCCGGGGAACAGGACCACGAACTCGTCGCCGCCGAGACGACCGGCGAGCATGCGGGCATCCCCGATCGACCTGATCCTGTCAGCGACGCCCCTGATGACCTCGTCGCCGATATGGTGTCCGAGCGTGTCGTTGATGAGCTTGAAACGGTCCACGTCGAGCACCGCGAGGCCCACAAGGCCGCCCGGCGGGAGTTCTCGGACCAGCCTTTGCGTGGACTCCTCCCAATAACGACGGTTGGCCAGCTGGGTCAGGCCGTCGTATCGGGCGAGGTGTTCCATTTCCCGGTCCGAGGCCACTTTGCGGCTGACGTCAAGGATCGTCAGGACGAAAGCGCCTTCCTGTTTCCCGCCCCATTCCTCGTCGAGGAACTTCTTGTCGGTCACGTCGAGGTCTCGGACACGGAACCTGAGCCAGCGGCCGTCCACGGTCTCGTACGTCATGTCTTCGTGATCATGGGAGGAGGACGACCGGGATATGGCCTCGAGGACCGTCGACGGCTGCTTCAGCTGCGCGCGGATGGCGGAGGCCAGCATCACGCCGGCCTTCACGTCGATGGACAGCATGTTCGAGGCCTGCTGGTTGATCACAACCATCCTCTTGTCGCCGTCGACCATCACCAGACCGTTCGGCATGCTGGAGATGGCGACGTTGAACTTGTGCGAGGCGATCTCGGACTGTCTGCCCGATTTCAGCGCGCCGACAAGGAGGCCGTACAGGTAGCCAGACATGTCGAGCGAGGTCAGGATGATCACCCCGATCGGCAACGCCGTCAGCCCGACCAGGTGGTTTTGCTGCAGGAAGGACGATGCGACTGCGGAGACAATGACCGGAAGGCAGCACGAGTACGTCATGATCTTGGTCACCCGTAGGGAGCCGAAGTTTCGGCCGACCACCGAGATCATCGTTCCGCCGACGAGACCCATCCCGATCGCAGGCGCGATGGTGTCGGGGTGCATGAAGATCGCATAGGCCGCAAACACGCCGATGCCGAGCGCGACGCCCGACACCCCTGTTATGTAGTTCTGCTCCCACCCGTCGAGACTTGCATGCGAATCGATGTCTTTGCGCGAGCGAAAGTATTCGCGGAACGAAAACATGCGATAGGCGACAATGGCAGCGAAGTAGGGAACGAAGGCGAGGTAGGCGAGGTCATGGGTCGCCGCCCATGCGACGACTGAAGACACGGCGTGCGCGACAAACCCCATCACCAGAACCTGGCGTTTGCCGAAAAGGCTGTCCACCATTTCACGGCGGACCTCGATCGGCAGCAGGGTCGAAACCACGGACTTGTCACTCATACATCGAAATTCCGGACTGCGCGTTTGCGGGATTTCGATGGCCTATATAAGAACTCGCTCCCGGTCGCAAGGGCGGGAATCCAGAGGCTCGCATCTGCGCGGATGCGAATAATCCAGAGGACTCAGGTTTTTCGTGCCGAGGCGCGCTAAAACGGGACACCTTCGGTCGTTATTTCTTTCCACTATTGGTAAACACTTACAAAAAGCACCCGCGACTATTCAATTACAAGGTGGCCTTTTTTTGATTCCCGGGCCGCTTTTCGGGTTGTGTAGCGGTCGCTCACGGCTTTTTCGACGACCTTGCCGCGCAGGACGCCGTACCCGGAACGCGCGAGTGCGGCCTCCAGGGCCACGCCATCCAGCAGGACATCGAGTTCCATCCTAATCCATGTCTTCACCATGCCGGGAGCAAGCGGTTCGGAGTGCCGCAGGCAACGCGCGAGGCATTCGGAAATGCGGACCACGTCGTCGTCGTTAATTTCAGTCTTCAGGAGCACAGCGGGCGTCAGGTCCAAGCCTTCGGCGGCGTCAGCCTTCTGGTAGGACCATGGTTTCACGACATCGCCCAGAAGCCACTTCTCTCCCCGCTCGTTGAACCGCTTGCACCAGAGATGGAGCGCGGCGCGCGTGATCCCCGCCTCTTCCGCGATGTCGAGCTTGCGTCGGCCTCCGTAGATGTCGGCGATCGCCCGGCACCTACGCTTGACATCGGAGTCGTCCGATCCCGCGCCGATCTCTTCCACCCGAGAGGCGTCGAAGTCGTCCCGGAGTTCGCTTCCCGGCACGGATGGAGCGAGCGCCGCGAGGCCGTCGCGGTTGAAGCGGTCCGCCCAGTACCGGATGGCGGTCGTTGAAACGCCGGTCTCGGAGCAGATGTCGCCAGGTTCACGGCCTTCGTACAGCATGGCGATGATCATGATGCGGGCTTGCAGGACGGGGTCGTCGCAGCCATCCAGTGCACCCGTCACCGCGTCCATGTCGTAGTCGTGGCGCATCACGATCGGAGGGAGGCGAAATGCGGGTGCGACGGTGCTCTCGTCGATCCCGTCGAGACCGAAAGAATTGAAGCGTTCGACCCAGTCCACGAACTGGGTGTGGACAAAACGATGGTCTCCGGAAGCGTCCTTGACCGATTTTCCTTCCACGACCTCGGCAAGCGCCACAAGCGCGGTCTTGCGAACCATGTCCTCGGCCGCCGCCGCCATCTCGCGGAGCGCCGCTGCCTCGCCCTGCCGCCGCACGATGGAGACAGACCCCTGCATCGCCTCGAGCAGGGCGGAACCGCCGTCCCTGAACCGGCCGGCCCAGGAGGAGACTGTCTGTGTGGAAACCGAGTACTCGGCGGCGACAACCGCCAGCGTAGCGCCCTCGGTGAGCCGCTGGAGAGCCGTATAGCGTGCCTTATTGATGACGTTGGAGGTCGCGGCCGCAAGCTCGGCGAAATAGGAAGGGGAAAATTTCTGAATGGCTTCGACAGCCCCGACCCATTCGGTCCCGTCCGCGCGCAGCGATCCCTTCACGGGCCTGCCCCGGCGGGCGTGGGTGGAGACGGCGCGCTTGGAGATCGGTGTGTCGAAAGACTGTGTGGCTGTGGAAAACATGGGCGGCTTCCTGTGGTCGGAGTCTGGAAATTCAGGAGTTGAGATGGCGAGTTCTTAAATTCCTTCGCGAACGCAGTCAACGGAAAATCGCTCCAGTTCTAAAATTGTGTTGACGTAATTCAAGAACTCGATACAAATGCCGCATCAAAAAAAACGAAGACCCCAAAATGGATTCGACCCCATGATCACCGGTATACCCGAACTGAACCGATATCTCGACGACAACCAGTGGAAGACCGTCAGCCAGGCCATCAGGGCGGCGGGAGGAAAGGTGACCGACGGCAACCGTCTGCACGTGGACGCCGTCCTCGACCTCATGCAAACCCGCCGCGCGTGGCGCGACCTAGACTTCCGCTACGGGCCGTGGAACGCCGTCCACTCCAAATTCGTGCGCTGGTTCGAAACGGGCATCCTGCACGGGATCGTCATGGCCCTTTTCAAGGTCGGCCTGACCGAAACGTGGCGCGACACCTACACGGAATTCTCCCATGGACCGAGCGCCGTATCGGGTCCGCAGATCAGGCCCCTGATGGCGCAGATCGCCAGGGAACTGCGCAAGCACCGCGACGCCCCCAAGAAGCGCGGCAGGCCCGCCGCGGCGAAGCTTCCCCCTCCGGAGGGCAACACCTACCGCGAGAAGACGAAGGCATACGCCAAGAAGGTCAAGGCGGCCGTTAAAGCCCGCAAGGGTCTGGTGAACGGCAGGCTCGCCGACGAGGACTGGGAGATCATCGCCTCCCGCATTCCCGACCTGCTGGCCGAGAGCATGAACGCGACGCGACGTCAGGTCGAGGAACTGATCGACGTCATGCGCACCAACAAGGGCTGGGCCTACATGGACAGCAAGGCCGGCAAGTGGTCGGTCGCCTACGCCAAGTTCGCGAAGTGGGTTTCCGACGGCACGATGGCGCGGCTCGTCAAATGCCTGGCGCAGCTCGGCCTCACGAAGGACTGGAACCGCTTCCTCGTCGCTCCGCTCGGCGACGGAGAGAAGTCGCTCAAGATGATCATCGGCGCGGAGGCATGGCTCCACGAGGGAGAGGGGCGGACGCGACGCCTGCCCAAGACTGCGAAGAAGGCCGAAAGCCGCAACTCGACCGACAAGACCGCCAACTCCAAGAAGGACGGAAAACCGAAGTCTACGAGAGCTAAGAAAGCTACGAAAGCGAAACGGGCTACGAAAGCCGCAAAATCGGCAAAAGCATTGCAACCGTCTACGAGAGTTACGAAAGCGGCGAACACGAAATCCGCGACGTCACGGACCCGCAAACCGAAAATCAAGGCCACGGCGGCGACGCGGCGCAGGACCAAGGCGACGCTGGCGAAGAAGGCCGCCGCCGCGTCCAGGTCCGCGAAGGGGACCAGTCGGAAGGCGGCGTGACGCGACCAAGAGAAAACGGCGACCCTATACAGGTCGCCGTTTTGCTTTTCATCTCTTCTCCGGGGCTTTCGGTGCCGATCGCTCCTTCCGGTCGGGAACAAGGTGGCAGTGCGCGCTCTCGACATCGACAAGCGCCCTGTACAAGACGCCCGCGACCTTGTTGTCATAGCAGCAGGCCGCAGTGACGCCTTCGACCTTACGGCCGTCGACGATCATGTCGAGAGCCGTGGATTTCGTCGTTCCGAAGGCATATTCCGAGTTGTCGACGATAACCCGTCCGTCTCCGTCTTTGGTCCAAATCCCCGTTGCCTCGCCTTCGTATTCGACGAAAAGCCCGCGGATGCCGTTGAGCTCGCGGGCGTAGACGCGCGTCCGTCCGTCGTTACAGTCGTACTCGAGTTCGGAGGACACGTGACCAAGCTCGATCAGGCGGTCGGTCAGTTCGGTGATGTAGTCCATGCGGGAAGCGACGTCGATCGCCGCGCCGCGTTTCCACATCTCCTCGATCATTTTCGTGAAGGCCGGGCCTGGAAACTGTGCGGTGTGCTGAAAGGTGCGGCGCGCGGACTGGAGGATAGGCCAGTCCTTGAATTCGATCGTGGCATACATCCCGTTGGCGTGGTCGTACATCCGTTTCGCGAACCTCTCCGGATCGAACTGCGATGCGAACTCGGCCAAAAGCGGCATCGCCGCCAGGCTATGCTTCGCATTGAGGCCCCGGCCGACGGCGCTGAAGTCAAGCGCGTTTTCCGTGCGGACCCGCTGCGGACGGTGGCCGAAGACCTCATCGACATAGTCGGCTTTGCGAAGCGCGTCCTCAAGCTTACGGCGCGTGTGTGACGACCAGTCCGGATGGGGTTCGAACCTGAACAACGTGACGTTTTCGATGCCTTTGCTGTTTCCGGGGAGATACACGTCGGAGGACCGGTTCTCGTTGAACAGCTTCCTCCGTTCGTCCCCCGCGGTACGGAGACGCTTGAACAACTCCTGGATGGATTCCTTGACCTCCCCGCGCGCGGCCTTCGCCGCCTCGGATTCTTCCATCGCCAGATCGCAGGCGAGGATGTATCCGTCGGCGGGATCGGCGGGATTGGTGAAGAGCAGGTATTTCTGCCAAATGCGGTCGAGATCGAGGGTCTGCACGTGCCAGCCCGACGGGAGCTTGAGGTCGACCGGGCCGGCGAGGACGGCGTCGGAAAGGATCGGTGCCATCGCGTCCACAAGGTAGTGCGTCGCAAACGTGATGGGCTTCACGAGGTCGTTTATGCGCTCCTGCCTCCAGTAGTCCGCCCTCATCTCGTAGTGCTGCTCGAAGGACTCGCCGACGTGCGTTCCGGAATCGCTCGGGGAAATACGGTAACGTTCGGTGGTCATCGCGGAAGCTCCAGTCTGGATGGCTCAAAGGTCTCCCGCCCGCCTGCAAGCGGCAAGATTGTTTCATTCGGCCCGACGGGTCATTGTCGGCCATGAAAACGAACGGATTCGGCGATGACATTCAGATACCTCGCGTTTAGCGGCTACGTAAACTTTGGAGAAACGGAGACCCTCGCGGAATCCTTGAGGAGGTTCTTTAGAACGGGGACGAACGATATGGAGGGCCTGCCGGAACCATCGCACTACCTGCTCGATCACGGCCTGGAAGGCAATGACTACGACCGAATGATGCTAGCCCTTCGCCGCGCGGGACACCGACTCGAGATCAGCGTCATGGACCATACCACCGCGAGGACCAGACTGACCCTCGACCACTGCTTCACGCCATCCTGCGCGCTCCAGCAGGCCGTATGCGATGTAGCCGACGGCGTCTCGCTCGACGAGGCGCGGGCGAAACTGGCCGTCGATATCCGGACATGGAAGTCGACCATCGGGCACGAGGTCAACAACGCCGCCGCGCTCGAACTCGCCAGGCACGTTTCGAAGGATGTCGGCCGTCAATTCGCGTCGGCCCTCATGCCGCTCCCCGGATATTTCGAGACCGGGGAGGGAAAGGCGGCGAAGACGCTGGCGATGATGGAAACGAAAGCCGTCGGGATTCTCGAAGACGCGCATAGGCGGATGATGGGGCCGTGGTCGGGCTACGGGGCTGGCTCGGCAGCGCAACCCCGTTTGATCTGAGGGAGTTAGAGCTTGACGACGCAGATAAACAAGGGCGATCTCTTCCTGGGACTTCCGACGACCAAACTCAAGGCGGTTCTGAACGCCTTCGAGAAAGGCAAACGCCATCCGGCGGCGATAGGACAGACGTCAAAAATACAGATGACACCGGGTCTGGTGGCAGCCATGGTCGGCGAATCGCGCGAGCGCGGACTGATTGAGATGCGGATGCCCAGAGGCGCGGAAAACGGCCCCGCCGCTTGGATTCGTCCCGCGCTCACGGATGCGGGAGAAGCCGTTGCCTCGGCGTCCGCGAGAAAGCGGTCAAGCAAGCAGGCGGCCGCCGTGGTTCTGGACGACATCCTGAGGAACGCCCAGTGTTTGCTGAAAGACAAGAAGGCTCCCATGGAAGTCGAGCAGATATGGGTCTTCGGCTCGTTCGTTGACCCCGACAAGCCCGACGTCGGAGACCTTGACGTCGCCATCACGGAGAGACGGAAGGATGGGTTCCGTGAAATGTCCGTCCCGGACATGGCGAGGCACATCGACCGGCATTACCCGGGCATCGTGCCGGACAGCGTCGACATCATAGATGCTGACGACCATTTTCTCAGGAGAATGGTCTACGGGACAAGGAAGCACCCCCTTGTGTCACCTTGCAGCTTCCACGTCATGCAGGGACTTCATCGCCCGTGCGCACTTGTTTTCGACCGACAGCGGGGTGGCATCATTCCGCCGCAACATTATTCCCACCATCCCGATTCAAAGGGGCGGTCCGATAAGACAAGGAACCGTCTCGTGATGCCCAATCTGTCGGAGGCGACGGAGTCGTTCTCCCTTACGCACGCCGAAATCCTGTCCCGTCGGTTCTTGCACGGCGGGCATGGTGGAGACGACTTGATCACGGACACCACTGACCTCGACGGACGGCATCGATTCGCTGTTTCACTAGACAGCGAGGATGGAACGACGTCAGTGACCGTCCAGGTCACGAGGAAGGTGAGCCTCGAAGCCGGGACCTGGCACTACGATTGCGAGGTGAGCCTGGCCTCTACGCTTGAAAACGCCGCGGCCATCACCTCCCGCCAGGAAGACCGACTGACCATGATTGTGGGAACGATATACGCCGCCGACATCCTGAGGCTGGCGGATCGACGCGACAAACTCGCCGTTTTCCCGACGATAACCGCCAACATGACCGTCGCAGGCGGACTGGCGGTCAAACGCAGCCTCTATCGACAGCTTCGAGAGGCCGCCGAATTGCGCCCGGAAAGCGACGAAACGATTGGGATGGCCGAACGTCACTCGTATGGTGTCGAACTTCAATTTAACCGCAACCGGGTGAGATCGGTCGCGCCTCCATCTTCGTTTTCCGAGCGCGATTGGCGCAAAATGGAAGACGTCCTACCATTTGATCGGGATGAATATCGGCGGTGGATGAGGGAGCACCATCCAGACTATTGCGACGACACGGAATGGCGGCCGATGCCAACTGCGATCCGCGCCCCACGCTTCTAGGTTACGATCGTTGACCGGCACCGCAAGGTGCGAGAACATCGAATGGTGAAAACCACGAGAGGACCTCCCAGATGTCGGAACCCAGCGAAAAGATGGACCCGAGGCTCGTAGCGATTATCAAGGAACTCGTCGCCTGGGATGACCAGGAGTTCGACTACTCGGGACGGCCCCTGGAAAAGACAGACCTCGACGCGACCTACACATGTCCATGTCCTGACACGGCGCTGGAACGGGCGGCGCGTGGACTTCGCGACCTCAAGCACTGGGCAATGGAGGGGCGCAGGCTCGATGGGGAGCGCGATCTTGCCGATCTCGTGGGTGACGGCGAGCGGGAATTCGACTGACACCGACAGCTTTACATGCCGTCAGGAACCACGCCGTCCGCTCGTGAACGGCGTGGTTCCTGCTCAGAATACCATGAAGTAGGCGACGAGGCCGAGGATCAGCACGGCCAGGGCTGCGAGGCCCCAGAGAGCGAGCTTCGCCGCGATGTAGAGCGGGTGGTTCTGGACGAAGGTCCAAGCGACCGACTTAGCGAGGCCGATGGCCACCTTCTTCTTGTTGTCTCGCAGGTCCGCGGCGGAAACGTTGCCGTCCAGAACGGTCGATTTAGCGACTTCGGCGGCCGCTTCAAGTATCTTCTTCATTTGCGTGGATGTCCTGTTTTCAGAGGGGTTGTCATCAAATGATAGCCTGCGCGGGCAATCCGATGTCAATCGATTTCAAAGACCCCGAGGCTACCTGCGGGGGACGGAGAAGGTCGGCGGCGACGAGGTCGTAGCGGCCGGGAGAACGCCTCGACGCCTTCGCCGAGCGGCTGGCCGCGGTATACGCCGACCTCGAAGCAGAGTTCCTGCCGAAGCCCGAAACCCAGCCGTTCGACTGTCCTTAACGCCAGGTAACCACCGTAACCACGGAGAGCGGCCCGAAATCAGGATAGAACCGCTTCATTCCGGCAAGCATGTCATCGAGATCGCGGAAGCCGTTCGCTGCGATCTCCTGTTCCGTCACCTGGTGAGCAAGCTTGTGTCCGACCTCGACGACGTCCACGACGATGACAGGGTGCAGGTCGCTCGAAGACTTTAGTTCGAGGGGACCGTGCTGGATGTCGCGCATCCCCGCGCGGATCGTGTTCTTCTTGAGGCCGGCCTTGGTCGGCGCGACGAGATCGTCCGCGATGACAAGATGTTGCATGTCCTGATTTCCTTCAATCGGTGAGAAGGAAATCGTGACCTCAACAAGCAGACTTGTAAACCGAATTCAGGACGTCAAATTCGAGGTGCCGATGAAGCCGAAACCGTCGGCCGCGTTTCCAGTTCATGCTTCAGGATGAGGCCGACTTCCTTGCCGACGCTCACGCTCAGTGAAGCGGCGAAGTTGGCATCGATGACGAGTTCTTTCTCGGTCGCCAGCTTTACGATCTTGTCCAGCACTGCGGCCTTGGCAAGCGCCGTGATGATCTCGTCGTGCGCGGCGGTGATCGTCTCCGCATGATCGATCATGTCCTCGTCGTGCATGGACTTGCCCTCGGCCTCGTAGCCATATTTCGTGGCAGCCAGCGCCTGTCTCAAATCACCCATTTCAAATCTCCCTCGTGTTCCGCCTACATTCCATCTTTCGTCCGCAAAAGGCAATTAGAACGATGGCTTGGCGATCATGAGCCAGATGATGGCCATGACCGCACCGAACGCGGGGAAGCCGCACGCGAACCAAATCCGGTAGAGGCGGTAGTAGCGGTCCGGCAGATCGGTATGGCCGAGCGAAACGGCGAGGCGGGCGATCTTCCTCATTTCCGCCTGTATCCAGACGACGGGCAGCCAGAACAGCCCCGTGAGTACATAAAACCCGAGGGATGCGGCCACCCAGCCCTCGGTGAGCGACCAACCGATGCGGTGTGCGAGGATGGCCCCGGTGATTGGTTGAGCCACCACCGCCGTCGCGGTGAAGAGGAGATCGGCCAGGACCACGATGCCGGCCGTGTGGGCAATGACGACGGCGTTTCTTGTCCTGTGCGCCATGACCATGAAAAACGCGATGCCAGAGCCGGTGCCGAACAGCACGCATGCCCCGATGATGTGAAGCCAGCGGATGAAGAAGTCGACGTCCATGATTAGCGTGATCCTGTGAAACTCGAGGCGACGAGAGCAAGCACCGCCGCGGGGACCGTCTTTACGTATGGACCGAGCGGGTCAGCCCAGAGCGAAGGGGACAGAACCGTCCCGGCAAGAAGATATCCAGCCGTCACCGCAGCCATACCAACAAGCGCTTTCGAGGCAAGGGGACGGAAGAGAACTGCGATCGCGAGTGTGATGTCCACAGCGGCACCGGCGGCGACAATTGCCTTCGCAGAACCAGCTCCGAATCCCGCATCCGTCAGATGCGCGGCCGCCTGCCCCAGATTTGCGAACCCCACTAGACCTGAAACGAGCCAGAAGAGGGAAAGGGTTGCGATGACGACAGGTATCGCAAGATAAAGCTGTGCGAACCAACGTTCCTGCACGGTCGCCGGGATGCGATGCAGTGTCTCCTGGAGGGAGCGAGGCGCACGACCAAGCTGGCGGACGAATTCTGAGTTGTCGGCGGTCACTCCACCCTTGATGACCTCGAGCGCCGTCGATCTCAACGGGGAGCGCCAGCCCATGCGCCCCAGCATGTCTGCCGCCTTCCCTACGCAGGTTCCAAGCCACGGGGGTAGGCGGAGCACGGCGACGAGCGCTGGTAGCCCCAGCCACTTCCTGAATGCGAGAGCGACTTCTTCGAGGGAGCCTGGGGCGGTCTCGATGATGTCCATTTCGGTGCCGGGCAGGATCGTCCCCTCGACCCCCATCACGGCGGCCGCCGCGACGTCGTCGATGTCAACGGTGCCTACGGGGACCTGCCCATGGACAAGCGGCAGAACGAAGGGAAACGCCGCGAGCATGCGCAGGAGCGCCGTCCCTCCATAGGCGTTTGGAGAAATCACGAGACCCGGTTTGAGGATCACCCACGCCAGCCCACTTTCGCGGAGGCGGTCGTCCGCGACCGACTTCGTCCGCATGAATTCGGTAGAGGCGTCGCCGGTCGCGCCAGGTGCCGAAACCTGCACGAACGTCCGTGCCTGCGAGGCTCGGCAGGCCTCTATCAACGCCACGATCGAGCGGTTCTGGAGGTCGTCAAGGCGGTCTCGGAGGCCCGATTGAAGCGCGCCCGAAGCGTTCACTACGGCATCGACGCCATGCAGCATCGATGTCCACTGATCGGGCGATGTCAGCCACGAGATGTCGGCGGCGATCCAATCGCATCTCGGCTCCTGTCGCCTGCCATGGTCGGCGTCGCGACCGAGTGCGACCACGGAGTGGCCGGCGTCGATCAGGTTTCGGACGATGGACTGCCCGATCAGGCCGTAGCCGCCGAGAACAAGAACACGCTTTCGTTTCACCAGCTTATCCCCTCTTGCTAACACAGCTTATGCGCGATCGGTTCGCCGCGCCAACGCAATTCACGCTACGCGAGGTTCTTGGTGGCGAGACCTACGTGATCCTCAGGTCAGACGGAGCGAGGTTGAATGACACCGGGCGTTGATCCCAGCGCTCGAGCGCCCAGTGCACCATGGTTTCTGTCAAAGGAACCGCCGCCGGGAGGTTCTCGAGATACGAGGCCAACCCATCGTAGAATGTGTAATCCCGTTCTTCCGGTTGGATGGAGAACGACGCCACGGTTTTCGCCGCCGAAAACTTCGTCCGCTCGGGGATTGCGAGCCAATCTTTTCCGAACTCGCACACTGGAACCGTCGCCGAAAGCGTTCTCTCGAACGTGTCTTCCGTGAGGTCAAGGTCAAAAAGCCTGGAGACCTTGTCCTGTACCAGCGCCAACGGTTCGTCCCTACCTCGCCACACCCGTCGACGTACGTCGGCGCATTCGTGGATCGCTTCCTTGAATTCCCGAGCAGGTTCCAGTTCGGCTGCGGAAAAGTTGAAATGGGACCGTGATTGTGTTCCCCACAGAACGCCGTCCTCGACGGTCAGCACGGCATGGTTTCCGAGGCAATCGTCGATGCCGACAGCAATCACGGGATCGTGGCCTCGGACGATGATTTTGCCGTCCACCAGCCTCATGTTCCGCAAGGCGTAGTTCCGGATTTTCGCGGCGGTGTCAGCAGTGAGGTCGAGAGACGGTTTCCGACCTCCCCGGCCGAGACTGGAATGAAACGGACCGCGCCCGATCAACATCCCGGCGGTCCGGTTAGGGGAGAAACCTTCCGAGTTCGCGATGGTGTCGAAGTCGATCATCCTTGCCCCGAAAATATGCTCGGAAAGCTTCCTCATGAGAAAGGCGCGCTGGACATCGGGATCGGCCGACTTCGATTGATCCCCCTCGAAAACGGGCAACAGGCCAGTCCACGGTTTGCGGATGTTGATCTCATTCAGGCGCGGGACATACCAATGACCGCCGTCACCGTAGTAGTGGATATGATCGATGAGCCTCTGGCCGCCCGAATATTCCCCGCTGTCGATCTCGGGAATCTCGATCTCGGTCGACCTCAGGACGTAGTCGCCCTTCCCGTCACAAACGGTATACGAGATAAACGGGAGATCGAGTTTCATCGGCTGGCCTCTGTGACGTCCGAACGATGCTCGAATCCGATGCCAGATTCAATGGCGCTCGCTGTTGCCAAGAGGCCGGACTGCTAGCGTCCAGCCATCGCTCCCCTCGTGACGGTGGACAGCCTCGCCGTTCTCGAAACCGTCCGCCAAGAGCAAATCGACAACCCAGTCCGCCGCCATCAGGCCGGAAAGGCGCGCACCACGAACGAAACGGGTCAGGGCATCGACATCGCCACTTGCGGAACTCGTTCCGGCGGGCGAGGTCAGGGTCCAGCTATAAGCGGTCAATCGAATCTCCAGTTGGTTCATCGGCAGCAATGCCCGCCGCAAAAGGTCAGGTCAAGGACCGTTTCGATCAAGACGTCTGTTGCACATCGTGCTGTTATCCTCTGCCCATAGTTTTGGAATGATGCAATGAAGATCAATCTCTCCTATCCGGTAACCGCGCGAGCAGAAGACGATCAAGGCCGTAAGGTCCATGCTTTCGGCGTCTTGACAGGGAGTTTTGAAATTCCCGATGCCGCGGATGAGAGCCACCCCATGGCCATCGAGTTCAGGTCTGGCAAAGTGGAAACCCCGCAGCGCTACCGCTTCGACATCGAGACGGGGCAGGTGCTTCGCTACATGGGGTCGGTGACCAGCGCATTGAAAACCGGAAGCCTTGCTCCGGTTTACGACGGGGAACCGTCCTTAGACGATCTGTACCGCGCGCAGGACAAGCAGTACGAGTTCCTGCGCAAGGCGGGGCAGCCTGTCATTCCGGAACTGGAGCCGGAAAGAAGGCTCGTACCTAGCCGATACAAGTTCGCTGAGGGGCTGGCCAAGGTGAACAAAGACGACACGCGTCGGTGTCACGAGGAGACCCGCATCCATCTCTCGCATTATCGCGTCATCAACGGCGCGATCTGGCAGCCGTGCCGGGAGCCGACGCTCAAGGTCAGTCGGGGGAACGACGCCTGGGGCGTGAACATCGGCAACCACGATTTCTATTCGAGGGATTGGCACACCTACTATTTTTCGGTCGATGAGTTCGATGCCGCATGCGAATGGATCGACACCCTGGATGCCGAGGTAAAACAGCGAACGAGAACGCAGCCGGCCATCGTGGTTCATCCCCAGTTCAAGGCGGTAACGAGAGGCGGCCTCGAAGACATCCGTCACCTGGCGCGCCATGTCGCCGAGAAGGTCGCCCGCGCAGGAGACAACCTCGCGGACCAGCGCCCGGGCGTCATCATGGCGTTCTCGGACCTCAAGCGCTTCCTTGAAACGCCGCCCGCAGACATCGACGACGACGAGGTGGACGCCATCGTTGCCACCGTCGATGGCCTTTGCCGTGCGGACGAGAACGGAGAGATTGCTTACGCAGAGCCGGATTTGCTGCGGCCCAAATCAGCCCCGTTGCGCCAGCTGCGCGGGGCCGTGGACCTGCACATCCGCCGATGGCAGGACCGTCCGATCTACATTGTCACCAAAAGGCCATCGCCAACCCCGTGGGGGTCGGATGCCCAGCAGGGGTCGATCAGTTGAGGATGCTCGTCAGGAATGAAGGTTTGTCGCGACGGCCGATGTCGAGATTCTCGCTTACCCATCGCGCGATCCTTTTCTCGGCTTCGTATCCTCCAAAATGGTCGGGTTCCTCTGTTCGCCTGCGATCGGACCCGCTTCGGGGGAGGCGACCCTCATCTTCCAATTCCTCTCTCAATCCCTGCTCGTCGAAGCCCAATATGATCTGCGATCCAAACAGGACGCAATCATCGGTATGAAAGTCCGCTTCCTCGATCGCCTCTTCGACGGCGTCGAGAGCGGTGTTCGTTTCCGCTTCGTCTTTCCCAGGGAACGGACAAAGGATATCGATCCGGACGCTCTTCGTGTTTTCGAGGCAAGACTGCGAAAGGGCGAGTAGATGCAGGAGTACCTGTTTCTTCAGTGCGCCAGATAGAGCTTGCGCAGCGTCGAGGTTGCGCTCCTTGCCGATCCTGAAATACCTGGCGTTTATCTCGACGCCCACGTGCCAGTGATCGGAAGTGGCTTCCCTGAACTGCACGCCAAGTCCCAGCGAGAGAAGCAGCTTGAGAGCGCGTTCTCCTTTCCAGGCCCCGATCAGGCTCATGTTCGTGGCTTTGTGCACGGCGATGAACTTCTCCAGCGAGAGTGCGGCACGTTCTCCTATGTCGGCCGTTGCGAGGCGATCACGGAGACGGGCGTCAGAACCCGAGACAACGATGTAGTCGTCCGAGGCCCTTTCAGTTCTTTCTTCCAGTGAGTCTTCGAAGGCCCAAACCCAGTCGTCGGGAGGGGCGAGGCGCAATTTCGGGCGATGCGCTTCCAGTTTGGCCTCGGCGTCAGCGTCGATCGGCGGCCATTGGAAAAGTCTGCCAAGGTCCGACATCGTCTCTGAAACCGAGTACCCTCGCTCGACTTTTTCCTTTTCGAGGCGCTGTTCAAGGTCGTTTATAACCTCGCCATTGAGGGAAATCGGTACGCCTGAAAGGACGGTGAGACCCGTCATCAGCGTAGGCCGCAGGCCTTCCGTCAGGCTGCGAGGCCCCGCGAGCTGGACATTGACCGCCGTTCCACCCGACGCCGTGACGACCCCGTGGATTTCGGTAAGGCGATCCATCACCAGGATTGCCGTCTCCCGCAATGCCTCGAGATCGTCGTCGGAACGGTTGTTCAGCCTGACGCCGAAGACAGGCTGAACAAAGACGTTCGCGGTGCTGCCCAAGTTCTCCCTGTATTTCACGAACACAACCTCGTTTTCCGAGGGGTGTCCGGCCCAGTACAGCATGACGATGTCGCCGCGCTCCGAAATTTGCGCTTCGCTAAGAAAGCGAAGTTTTTGCCACTTCGGTTTCCCGTATTTTGACGATTTGAGAGAATCCCTCAGCTTCTTCAGCGCGCGTTTGTCGGGAACGGAAACGCAGCCAGTTTCTTCAGTGTCGTCCTCATCATTATGACCGGGCATCAACAGTGCGGAAATCATCGGGTTGATCCTCCAGCTTGGCCGAACGGCTTGACGATGTGGATGCGTCCTTTGTCGGTAGGCGGCCCTGATGCGCCGTTGACGACGGTTCCCTCGAACAGCCGCCATTCCCGCCCCTTGCGCCCCTCTCCGACGGCGACCCGCCTCCAGTGTCCGCGCCTCCAATGCGCGGCGCGGTGCTTCTTCGATCCGTGATCGTCAGAGGGCGGGCTGATATAGGTCACCATGTTCCGGCCAACGAAATTCACCCTTACATAACCGAGGGCATCGAGCCTCCTGACAGCGGTCATTCTCTTGTCGCCGGTATTGTTGAGGGCGGAGAAGACGAGGTCCTTCGGCGCGGCGGGCGGGAATCCGAAGTCGAGATCGGCTTTGGCCAGGTTGAGGTAGAGAAGGCCATTGATAGCCATGCGCAAAGCTTCGACAAGTGTGTCGACGGCAGCGAGGAGATCGGGCGCGCCCGTGAATGGGCGGTGTTCAATCGCCCACGCCACCGAATGATTTCTGGAGATATGGAGGCAGGCCGCCGTCGAATTTCGCTTGAACGTCTGCCCAAGTGGGATTTCGGCGGTGGACTTCCATCCCGGATGGTTGCAGACGAAGGTGAGGACGATCTGCCCGTCGTCGTCCTCGACCTCCCTGACGTAAACGCCGTCTATCCAAAGATCGGTGGAGACCGACAGTTGCGCCGACGCGCCGAAATGCAGGTAGAGGCTCCGGTAGGGAAGTGGCGTGTCTTCCAGTACGACGTCATCCACATCGACTTCGCGGAACAACGGGCAAACTCTCGAGACATCGAAGATGTTCTTGCCTATTTCCTCGAAACCCGACCTCGCTTTGGCGAGTTCGTCGATCATGGACAGCCGCCACGTTGCGGAACTCTCGGCGTCGAACCCCTCTTCCTCCCGTTGTCGATCAACGAAAGACCGATCGTTCTTGAGCGCGCGTACCGATGTCGATTTCGTCGAAAGGCTGGCCAGCATCGCGGCCTGGAGGGAGGCCACATTGGCTTCCTTCCGTTGGGCTTCGAGGCGCTCGACTAGAGCGATCCTGATCGGGTGGTAGTGTTGCATCTCCCAGCCGTGATTCGTTAACGCAGACTGGAGTTTTTTAACCAATCGTTCGATGACTGTCGACGCGATAGCCATCCCACCTGCCGGAAATCCGGTGGTTTTCAACGCAAATGGTGGGGATCAGACGGACGCGAAAGTGGCCGTCGCCAGGAATCCCAGGGTGCCAAAGAATGAAATCGTCCAGGTCTGGAGCATGAAGCGGGTGATCGAACGGGTCGGCACAATAAGCGCTGCCAACGCAGCTGGGCCGAGGAAGAACAGGGTCTGCTTGATGTGCAACTCGACCAACTGTGCCAGATCGAAGTCCTGGTGGCCCATGATACCCGTGGACAGTGTGACGAGCGACCAGAGGACGATCGTGATCGTCTGAACCTTTCCCGAGATGCACCGCGCAGTGGCAGGCGGCGCTTTCCTCCAAGAGAGATAGCGAGTTCCGAAGGAAGGCGTTGCTGTCATTTGTCGATGTTTCCGAGCCAGATGGATACCGATGACTTGAATCATGACCCCCGCGCCAGAAGCCGTCGATGGCTTTTCGATTTCGCAATGTTGCAAAAAACCGGACGGAAAGCCCCCGATCGATCTGGAAAGGCGAGGGCACATTTCCCTTCAGGGCCGCCGCCCCATGAGGTCGCGGAGTTCGTCGGCATCCGGCATGCGACCGCCGAACGCGATCCAGAGAGGATTGGCCTCGGGTTCAGGATACTCTTCGCTCATGGCGAGCAGGAGCAGCTCCTCGAGCGGAATGCCAAGTTCGCGGCAGAGCGCGGGGACCCGCTTCAGCGGAAGCTTGACCTTGCCGCTCTTTACCATGCTCAGCATGTTGGGGCTGTTGAAGCCGACCGCCTTGGCGATCTCGGTCTGCGACTTCGTGCCGACGTAGGTGTGAAGAGCGGTTTCGATGCGGCAGGCGACGGAATTGGTCATTGGTACGTCCTCATTGTTGGTGACGTACCGCTTTATAGACAGGCTAGTCGCGCGAGCGCATCAAGTGATGAGCGGTCCGTTGGCGAGAGCGGGAGGCAGGTGCCGTTAACCAATTGTCCCGCAAAAACCAAAAAATCCAATTCTGCGGGACAATTGAAACGTTTTCAGATGGTTAGGGTGACCGATAACTACGCTTATCGGCCGCCGCGTCCTTTGTAGACCCTCTCCAGCGCCCGCAGGGACGGTATTCCATCCCGAGCGGTTGGCCTGAGAAGGCTCCAGACCGCCTCGGCAAATTCCTCTGGCACGTCCAGTTCGTCCTCGATGATCTCGATCTGTGCCGCCTTGCGCAGCGCCAGGTCTTCCTGCGAGCAATCCTCGTCGAAATCGCTGCCTCCGTGGCCACCGCTCTCGACCGTTTCCTCCATCGTTTCCCAGGAGGCGAACCCGAAAAGCCTCGCAACCAGCACGGCCGCCTCTTCGTCGCCGACGTGGAGTTCGTTGATGATGGCGTTCCGCGCGAGATTGGCGCGATCCATGTCTTTCGGGACGATCAAATACGGCAGCCTGGGCTGAAGCTCGTCGACCAGTTCGCCCAGGGCGATCAGCCTTTCCTCCGCGCCGTCCACACCTTCCGCGACAGCTTCATGAAGCAACTGAATCGGGTTGAATTGGTCGGATAGCAACTCGTAACGGAGCATGAAGTCGGCCAAAGCGACTTTCGCTGGGCCGTAGTCCAGCTCATGGACTCCGTCGCAGAGGGTCGCCCACGCCTTGTCGAAGTTGACGCGGTTATTGAATATGCCGGTCTCGTAGCCTTTCGCGAGCTTGATGTGCGCCTCACCGTGGCCGAGTTCCGCCGCCCGCTCGAGGGCATCCATGGCCTTTCGAATGGTTCGATCGTCGGAGAGGCATTCGCCCGCTATCGCGAAGTAAGCGTCGGCGGCGACATCCTCGTCGTTGCCGCGCGTGGCCCGCTTCAGCAATTTCATTCGATAGCCGGGCTGAGGCATGTCCCTGTGGAAGAAACTGCTCGCGCATACGAGCGCCGCGAACTGTGACTTCTGGGCGTTCCGATCCAGGAACGCGAAGACTTCAGGCGGAGTTTCCTTGCCCATGACCTGCATGATAAGCATTGCCCGCTCGCAGGCATCGATTACCTCACGGTGCCGAACCAATGCTCGGAACTCGTCGATCACGGCCATTGAACTCCCTCCGCAAAAGATCGCTCCATTTCGGGTATCCGATTCGGGACAAATAATCCTGCCAGAAAGACAATCCAGAACCCATGCCACAAATACCTTAAGTCCTTTGTCGTTTGCCCGTGGATGGCGTAGTTATCACCCAACAACGGGAGCTTTCATCATGCCAAATCCAGCAAAAGACTTCGCAAAAAAGTTCGGCGTGCCGACCCACGTCCGGTGGATGAACCTCGACGCCTACGACATGAAATTGCGGTTGGCCGTCTATAAGGACGGCAGGGCGTTGGTGATGGAGGGCGGGGACGCAAAGCCAGCCGAATTGGCCAAGCTTGGCTTCGAAAGGGTCGGCGACGAGTGGATGAACCCTGACTATTCGTTCCAACCCGGCGACTATCGCAATGTTTTCGAGGACGCCAAGGTTGACCGGACAGTCCCGACCATGGAGATCATTCTCGATAGGACAGCCGATGCGATACCGACCCTTAGGCCAGCAAACCCGTCGCTGCGTGACCGGGTTATCGCCGCGGCAAAGGAGCGTGTCTCAGCACCTCCCCAGACACCGGCCATTTGGTTCGCCAACGCGGACCTCGGCGACCACGATGTCCATGCGTTCGGTACAAGTCCGGTCGAGGCCATGAAGGCGCTGCTTGCAGCGTGGAGCGAACTGGCAGCCCGCGAACGCGTGGACGTTGACCTCATCTCCCGCTACCGGGACAGCATTTCGGTCAACAAGGCGGAAATCGGCAAGGGGTATGCGAAGGGAATTGGCGACTCGGGCTGGTACAGTGAAGGCTTCAACGGCTCCGATCCCATTTTCGAAGACCTGTTCGGACCGGCCGCCCCGAAGAACGACCGCGCTCTCCGCCCGCGGTGACGAGCTGGCCGTGGCGATCATTCCTATGTCTCCAGAGATATACCAGCCCGCTTGACAAGCGACCCTATGGGACGGGTTTATAGATGCACTGTATTGCATGCCAGGTGGCCGGGAACGGGAGCAGCACTTGCCAAGCAATCAAGGTTTCCGGAAAGAGGAGTCGAGTCAATCAGCGGCTGCGCGATGTTGGTCGGCTATTCTTTTGCTGTCTGCCTCTATTTCCGCCTGAAACGTCTCACTGGTCTTGGCACGGTGGGATACATCGTCAAAAAATTCCCGAACCTGCGCTACGCTATCCAGCGTCACGAACCGGAGTTCAGGAGCAAACTCGATGGGGGATCGGCCAAGCTGAACGCGTAGTTTGCCACGTCGCATTTTAAACCAAGCCGATCCCCATTGGTCAAAACCGAGGGGGTCACGTTCGTACACCCGCAGCAACTCTTGCTGTCGTGCCACTCTGCTTATGAACCGAGACACCGGACCTTCTTGTAGCTCGTCGATAGGATCACTCTTGAATCCTGACCACTTTGCAAGGAAGTCAGTCGGCGGGGAATAGGTCTCAATGTCCGGGATGAAGCTCTCCGGGAATAGCCCGAACGTGCTGTACAGCAAATTATCGATAGACCAGTCAACGGCGAGTTCGCTCCAGTGAAGGCGGTTGCCGTCAACAATTTCAACGTCTGCCAACCGATGGGAGCTGTACCGTCCGAGGCCAAGAATCGCCGGTGGAACCCGAAGGGACGCACCATTCTCGAATTCCAACTCAATAAGCTTCTTGGAGACTATGATCCTGACGGATTTCACGAACGACGTGACGGGCTGGTAGGCCATAGTAGCGCTCCTAGTTGCCGACAACAAAATAAAACGTGAAGCGTGCGAGAACAAGGCTGTTATAGCCTTCCGCGGCCGATAACAGTACTTAGCGGTCACGGCGTCATGATATCTCATTGTGGAGCTTCGGTAGCTTGCTCTGATTCGCTTTGGAGCTTGCCAGAACGAAGGGCCAGGGTTCGGAATAACTGAAAATACGTCATTTTTGACCAGTTTTCTAACCGATACGCTGTAGAAATGGGTCATACGGACCCTCGGTTGACAAAACAATAAATCCGGTCTCGAACTCCTCTGTCACCGTGTGTGGAGTGCGCCCCGTGGTTTATCTTTGGAACAGAGTTTGCCGTGTCGAATAGCGATAGGGCGGAACTAGAGAAACGCTTACTCCGGCTCGCCGCGCTGACACCGGAGGAACGGCGGATCGCGTTGCAAGAGCTACTTGCCGAAACCCAAGAAGCCACAAAACCGCAACAACTACGAGGACTGCCGCTTTTCGACACCGATGCGAGGCCGAGGAGTCGAGTGACAAATCGCTCTGACCCGAGCGAGAAGATAAGGCTTTTTACCGACCTTTTCAGGGGTCGCCCAGATGTCTATGCGGTTCGTTGGGTGCAACCCGGAGAAGGAAAGAAGGGATATTCATTTGCCTGCGCAAATCTTTGGAAGCCAGGCTGCGCCAAAAACAAGAAGGGCGGCAAATGCGAGGGGTGTTCGATCCGCGAGTATCTCCCGTTCGATAGTACGGTCGCACGCAATCACCTGACGGGTACCACGGGACAGTCCAAAACGGCCAAGGAGTTTGCTGTTGGGGCCTATGTTCTCCTGCAGGATGAAACCTGTCGCTACATCGTCGCGGATTTCGACAAGAGTGGATATCGGGAAGACGCTGAGACCTTCCGTGACGAATGCCGTCGGATGGGAATTCCAGTTTACCTTGAACGCTCGAGATCGGGTAACGGCTGCCACGCCTGGGTGTTCTTCGAAACCCCTGTCGCCGCGCGATCAGCCCGCAGGATGATGTCCGCAGCCTTAACGAAGGCCATGGAAACTAGGCCTGATATGGGCTTCGACTCGTACGATCGTCTGATACCAAACCAAGATCGAATGCCCAAAGGCGGTCTAGGTAGCCTGGTAGGACTTCCGTTGCAAAAGCGCGTGCGGGCAAACGACTGCACTGTCTTCGTAGACGATGATTGGGTCCCACACGAGGACCAGTGGGAGTTTCTGTCCACCATCAAGTTTATGGATGCAGAAAAGGTCGAGCGGATATCGCAGACGGGGACTGGCTCTGGCGCGATTTTTGGCATCCAGACACCCATGGCCGAGGTATATGCCGATGAGCCATGGAAAATGAAGCCGTCGCGGCCGATTACATCCCCGCCGACGGTCGGACTCGCGGGAAAAACGATCAAAATGACACTCGGTGACCAGCTCTATATCGAGCGGTCAGCCCTGCCGACACCGGCGATCTCACAATTTGCTCGACTTGGTGCGTTTCAAAACCCGGCTTTCTACCAGGCGCAAGGCCTCGGCCTGTGGACGGAAGACATACCTCGGATAATTGCAGTTTCGGAAATTTTCCCGAAGCACGTCTCGCTGCCCAGAGGTTGTCTCGACGATGCAATGTCGCTCGCGCGCCAGTACGATGCGGTGGTCGATTTCGAGGATGTTCGCCAGGATGGCATCTCGTTACCGGACGACATTACTTTCAAGGGCGAGCTTTACCCCCGTCAGGTACTGGCGCTCGAAAGCCTGATGGCCCATGACATCGGAGTCCTTAAAGCACCGCCGGCGTTCGGAAAGACCGTCGTTTCCATTGCAGCAATCGCTCGGCGTCGCCGTAACACCTTGATTATCGTTTTCACTAAAATTGTCTTCGATCAATGGCGGAAGCGCCTCAAGACCTTTCTTAACATATCCCCTGATCGCATCGGCTGGATCGGCGGCGGAAAGGACCGCCGGACAGGGATCATTGACGTGGTCCTCATACAAACCTTGTCGAGAAATCCGGCGGCGCGAGCGGATATAATCAGCTACGTCTCGGATATCGTTGCCGAGTACGGACATATTGTGGTCGACGAGGCCCACCATATTGCTGCCCCCACCTACGAGCCAATTGTGAGAAGGGCGAAAGCCAAATTCTTTCTCGGAGCCAGCGCTACCCCCAAGCGAAAGGACGGGCGGCATCCCGTGCTGTTCATGCATCTTGGACCCGTTCGATATCAGGTCGATCCCAAGCAGATGATCGCCGAATCCGGGATGGCCCACATTTATCGCCAACGGAAAACCAAGTTCAGGTTCAGCCCTGATCTCGCGGAGAGGATTAGGGCTGGAGACGCCAATTCGCAGGAGATACTGCGGGCGCTAGGGGAGAATGAAGACAGAAACTATATGATCTTCGACGACGTCTTGCGAGCTATGGACCGTGGAAGGTGTCCAATTGTCCTAACTTCCCGGAAGGACCATCTCGACAACCTCTACGAACGATTCAAGCCTTTCGCGAAGAACGTCGTGGTCCTGAAAGGAGCCATGAAAGCCTCCGAAAAGCGAGCCGCTGAGGAACTCATGTCACGGCCAGAGAATGAGGAACGCCTCATACTCGCTACCGGTGCATTTCTTGGAGAAGGGTTTGACGATCCTCGCCTTGACGCCCTCTTCATGACAATGCCGACTGTTTGGGAAGGTACGCTTGAGCAATATTCCGGTCGACTACAGCGCCAGTACGTCGGGAAATCCAGCGTTGAAATAACGGACTACACGGACGATGAGCCAAGCCTGGTCAAGAAGGCGGTAGCAAGAGCCTCGGTATTCAAGCGTTTAGGCTTTACGGTTGCAGAAGCCGAAACGAGTGAACCGTATTCCGAAGAATGACATAACCACCGTTGCCGACGGCCAGGGGCAGTGACTACGAATAGAGGCGTTACGTAACGCCCCATGGACTTAGAAAGCGCAATCTCCTGCGCTGGAGGGTTTTGTCGGCTTGCGACGAAGGTCTACACCTCGGCCTTGTTCAGGATCGCCATGCTGAGTGAGTGCATTCCCTCGTAAGCAAGTAAGAACCGCGATCGAGGCACGTCCAGCTTCTCGGCGTCTTGCAAGAAGGTCTTTGCATCTTCCATATGCTGACGCACGTCTTCTTCGATATATGGCGTCTGCTTCAGACTTCCGATCTTGACCAGATTGGCCACATTGGTTTGCCACGTCATCGGCCAGACACCATGATTTTCTGATCGCTCTCGATCGCCTGAATTACCCTGTCACCTTGAAGCGCCTGCCATTCCTTGGGCGAGTGCAGATTGAGGTCAATATCCCGGCCGAGTTCTGCCTGCATCCGCTCCAGTGCCTCCCCCAGTTCGAAATAGTCGATGTCACCGACAACCATGAGATCGACATCGCTGCCAGGCCGCTCCTCCCCCTTGGCCATCGAACCGAACACGAATGCCGTTTCAATCCTGGATTCAAACGGCTCAAGCTCCTTAGCAATGACGTCGGCAACACCGAATGTTTTGATGCAAATGGAGCGAAGCTCGGGGTAAATTGGATGCTCGAGATTGATACTGTAGATTCGCTGATTGCCCTGAGCCCGTTTTTTGACGATTCCAGCAGCCTCGAAACTATCGAGAACTCGCTGCGTCGCCCCGTTTCCAGGTCCGGCGATGCGGATCAAGTCCGAGACGCTGAACGACGCTTCGCCTTGCAGGATAAGTGCCCGCAACACTTTCTGCTGCCGTTGCGAAAGCAGGAAGTCAATTGACGACATATGCGTACCCATTTTTGGTAAGATCATACCCACGGCTGGTAATTGCATTTGCCATTGCCAGAAAGTCAAGTCTTTTGCGTGTTTTACCAAAAACAGGTATCGTCCTACCCAAAACGGGGAGGCGGCACCCTGGCTGACGGTGGTTGCCGTCCAGGGTGAGACCCAACCAGCCTTGTCCCAAGAAAACGCCGACAGTTTCGACGCCTTGATGATCCCTTGTTCATTCGGAAATGCAAACAAGAAACCCCAGGCGGCGTTACGTAACGCGCAATCTATAGTCGATACAAAAGTCCGCTTGTACAGGATGGCGAGGAAGCCGAGGACCCAAGTGGGTCTTTAGTCTGGTGAAAACAGACCCACAATCTAGCCCAGGCAAGTGCGGTGCGACGGGGTTCGGGAATTCGCAAGGACTATCAAGCCGAATGGCGCATGGCCGACCACTGGCCGATAATGGCTATCGGCCAGTGGTCGGCTTCAGTGAAAATCCAGAAGCGCCTTGTTCACTCGCAGATGTTCGCGAAGCATCTCGGTGTGGCTCCTGGCGGCTTTGTCTTTCTCCCGCAGATTCGTCTCAATGAGAGCGAGGCAGAGAGTGATCTGGCGTTGGGCTACCTCTTTGAAATATGGAACATCATACCCCTTTGGCAGCCTTCCATGACTCCTGAGATCGTCGAGGAACATCGTAAATATCGCGACCGGAATCGTGGCTTCATGCGTTTGAAGGCACTGGGTGACAAAATCTGAGATCGAAATCTCCCCCTCACTGCTCGTTAGGCAAAGGTCTTCGTCCAATAGCGACTGTAGGAGCAGACCGTCTCCTCTCTCGTCGGATTCAGCAACCCTGAACGCTTCGGTCATTGTCGGCTCAACTATTACACCATCTCGTACGAGGGCGGGGGCAGAAGATGACCAGTCGCATCTTTCCTTCCCATGCAATTCCCGAAACTTACCAACCGCAAGGTGTTGTTGGTCCATAGGAACAAGATGTTGCCCAGGGATGTACCGGCAGGTCGCAGGACGCCGATCGTAGATGCCGCACTTATTGTCGCTGGTTAGGACCGGACACCGCCTCTTATGGGGATAGCCAAGCGCATTTCCAGCTAGAGTGACCACGAGTTCCTTTCCATATCCAAACACGCCGCCTATGGAGTGTGTTTTCAGACCACCAAGCTCAACCGCCCGATTGGCAACCATCTGCCCCATCGCCGCGTGCGCTGGCGTGTGTCTGCGACGGAATGCTTCCGGAACCGTGGTGGGCTGACAAATAAGGCTCGCCTCCATTACGAAATCGTCGAGGAGGGAGTACATCTCTCTAACCGATATCTGGGGTTGGCTATCGCAACACTTACCGCAAGCGGTGCAGAGGAAATTAATGTCTCGGGAGTTTGCAAGCATAACGACCTCAGAAAATAAGAATGCAGAGTGTTTTTAGTGCCGTTGGCGTTTCCTGGAAAGCACCAACACTTCAGTGAGTCAGTCTTGACTATGACCTCGCCAAGGTTCCACGCCTAACTCGGCAGGGTCTCCTATATAAAAGGCCGGAACATATACTAGGCTGTCTGGTTTCCAGTCATTTTCGATCTTCTGTATAACCATCGTCGTGACACCATCCCTGAACCGACTGTCCAGATGAAACAGAAACGCCATAATGGCCTCTTCTGGATCGAGGTCAGGTGCGTCCGCCAAGATGAGACGCACCGCGAACAAGGCGGTTTCCATCGTTTCGATGATCGTTTCCCGCTCGCCGAGGAAATTAGTACGGGGAGGCGCGACGTTTTCCCATTCGTCGTCACCGATGAATGGGGCAAGGGGCTCCGTGGTAATCCGATCCTTTGCGCGCTTGATCATAGCGGCATCGCCCACATCCCGGTCATCCAGCACAGAAAGACTAGCTAAGATCGTCGCCGCCAACGTGACTTTCACCTCGATTGGGACATTCCTGCCGAACCTCGCTTCAAGGCTTGACAGAGCCTCGCTTGCCGACACCGCCGCTTCACTCCAAGGTGCCATGCCAAGCTTCGCTATATCCCTTGGAGTAGAGGCGACAGGACTGAACTCGGTCCCTTCTTTGTAGCCGGACATCCGTGCGTATCGCTTCGTTAGCCAATAGGTGGCCTGCTTTTCTCCGTACAAGCTCCTTATGTTTTCTCCTATCGAAACCACATTGCATCGGCATGCGCAGCGACCACGGGTGGAATGCTTACAGTAGTCCACCAAGGTCGTGGCGGTCTTCCAGGCCTGAAGTGCCTCCATCGCCGTCACCTCTGTAAGTCCCGATCGATTTATTCCCATTTGCCCGAGACATACGTGGGCATTTGCGTTTTCTGGGAACAGCGTAATCGCCTGCCTAAAAAGCGGAACCGCCTCTGCCGGGTTCCCTCGGTTGGCCATTCTGCCTCCGATGTTTGTTATGCAACGGCTAACGATATCCCGTAGAAAGTATTCGCGGTCAGGAGCTGCATGACAGGGGTCTTCAGGATTTTTCAGCCTGGAAAGGCCAATGTTCGCAGCCTTTTGAAATAGCGAGGTGGTGAGCTTGTCCCGGGCTGCCGTGGTCGCTTCCTCGGCTAGGATGGTTCCCAAGCTGAACATTGCATACGGGCATCGACGGGCGGCCTTTCGCAGGATGTGCAGAAGTTTGTACCGCTGAACACTTGGCGTGCAGGCGAGGCCTGGCATTTGATACGCCACAGTGGCCGCTTGCGCTGCCTGACAAGCCACCCTTTCAGCAACAGAAGCAGCCAGAAAAAGACCACCGTCGTAGCGACTAAGATTACCCATGTAGCACCTTCATACTTTGTCGATCAGTCGTTTAGTCGCGGCATCTACAGAGGCAGCGATGACGTCTCCTCCAGGGCAACGAAACGCCACACTTTTTACAAGCTGGGGGTTCGTCTTCAACGCCAACGGTTGCCGAAGTACGGCATCCAAACCTCCCGGCTCGAGATAGGCATCCGACCATTCACCGTCGACACGGACCATTCCTAAGCAGACATATTGGTACGTGCTGTCATTTCCGTCCGATATTGCGACAACATGACTGAACAGGAGAACAGCATCCCGCCCGCCAAAATGCCTCTCGAATCTCTCAAGGACTTTGTCCGTAGGTGCTCCTGGAACATGCATTTCGTGAGTTGCGTGGATGGGAAAGTCTCGTCCGTCGCTTGTCGTTGCTATGGCGAGCACGTCCCACTCGAACCGGAGGCTCGTGTTTATGCTGGAAAGCTTCCAGTCATGCTGCGTCAGAATTTTTGCCCACAGTCTTGCGGGAATGATCTCCGCCACAACGGGCGGGACGTAGTTGCCCATTATATCTCTTATTTCGGCAAAAGAGCTCGGCTCCTTTGGTCTCGAAATCGCTTCAAACATCCGAAGCACGTTTGAGGCCTTCGAGTCTCCGAGCCGCTCTGCCATATCCAACAACATCCTAGCCACCTTGAGATTTTTGGGAAGCCTACCGTCCATGAGCATCAGCGCCCAGTTGGTCATGCTGGGCGCGTGCCCTCCTTCCATCCCAAGTTTGTAGAACTCGGCCGCTAATTCATGGTCGCCAGCGCTGTCGTACCTTAGTCCACAGTTGAAGGCTGCTTGAGGTGCCTTTTTCGTCAACGCCGCCTTCTTGTAGTAGCTCATAGCCAAGTCGGGATTGGCTGGACCCCCATGATTGCCTGAGGCGAAATCACCAAGGACTGAAAGTATCAGCGCGCCGGCAGCGCTTCCCGTTCGCATGGATGCGCCGCGTTCCATGTAAGCCTTGGCCTTGTTGAGGTCCCTGGAGCCGGCATCACCGATGATGTAAGCCATGCCGATGTTGTAACAGGCAAGATCGTAATCCTCGGAGAGTCTATCAAGCTCGGAGACAATTTCCGATCGATCCTTCTGGGACGCCGATTGCAAGGCGTCCGTCAGTCCATAAATGGCGTTGTCCGCCTCACCCATGGCGACCAACCTGCGCGCCTTTTCCACTGCTGCGATGGTAGCATCAGCTCCCAATCTTTCTCTGACTGCGCCCTCTCGGATTTGCCTGGACGTAGGCCTAACCTCAGCCAAGATGGGCATAATTGCAGCCTCTTTCACTCCGTACTCACGCAATGCTTTTGCCTGCATGAGCATGCGTTCGTTGCGGATCGCATCGCTGCAGTCTTCATCATACGGGGACGGGAGTTCCGAACTGCCCTGCTTGATTTCCGCGAAATTGCGGTAGCCCCACATCCGGGCGATCAGATCGAGGCTGGCGACACGCGTTACGGACACGCCGTATTTCTTGAGGGCTTCAGCTAGTTTCTTTCCAACACGCTTCGCGTGATCGGCGTTGCTCACTATAAACATAGTTCTCTCCGGACCCGGTACCAGGTCAAAAGGAATCGTCCTCGCACACCAGCGAAGTCCAATTCACACAAAAAGAACCAATGAAGCGACTGCAACTTTGCCTTCCGGCTACGGTGTTGGTTCGCCGTTGCCAATGGGACGACAGCTATCACCGCATTCGCGGAACATCCGATAAAATCACCGACTCGTCAAGCTGCCTCGGACACGTGATTTCGCGAAGGCTCTTCAGCCCCTGGCCTATAACGCAGGTTATCGGCCAGTGGGTAACAAGAGAAAACGGCTTCGGGCTTGAACTCGCAGGGAGAAGACGCTAGCTCAGCCCGAAGACGCAGGAGACCGTTTTGTCCGAAAACCAGGTAATGACACTCGAGTTCGCCGTCGCGATGAACGACGTTGTCCGGGTACTCGCCGAGGAAATTCACGAGTGGTACACCGACGATGAGTTGCCGGCCGCCGCAAAGGCGATTTCCCGGATCGAGAGGGCCGTAGCCGTCCTCCAGGAAGCAAAGCACGAGCCATGCCCAGAGGCGTTTACGCTCCTCAAGCGCTACAAGCGCCAACTGAACTGAGGACGCCATGCCAACTGACGCAGTCAGAAAAGACGTCATCGACCTCGCCATCGAGTTGATCGAGGAAATGTCGACCGAGCTCGACGGCTACTACGAGGACGAGGAACTGGCGGAAATGGGTCCTATCATCGAAAAACTACAGAAGCTCCAATCTCTGACCGGGAGGGAACCAGAAGACGTCTTCGTACACATCGTTGACCGCTTCACGAAAGCCCGAGCCAAAAAGTAGTCAAGGCCTGCCCGCGAGCAGCTGACCAACCGATGACGCAGCGTTCGGTTGGTGCCGCATCGCATTCAGTTCTGCGATCCGGTCCTCGATGTCGGCTGCCTCGATATATTCTCCGAGTTCAGGATCGAAGACCCGGAGAATTTCGATCTTGGTCGGATCGTTGCAGGTCACCAGCGCGTCAAGGATCGGCTCCTCGTAGATGCCGATCTGGCAGCAGATGCCTTTCGCCCGAGCCGGCTCGATCTCGAGGAAATCAGGCCCGTCAAGCCAACTTACCCCTTCGGCCCGGATGCGGCATTCATAGACAAACCCGCCGTGCGAATTGCAGTAGCCTTCGTCAGCGGCAAACCAAAACCCCACGTCCCTCTTCAACCGGGAATGCCCAGGTTCGAATTCTGTGAACAGACGGTCGCCCCCGTGGAATACGGTGACGTCGATCGTTTGACGGCCAAGCTGTGATCTGATCGCCAATGTGTTGTTTCTCATCTGTCATCCGCCGACGCTATCTCATGCGTCTACGGTGGCCTGGACATCTGCAAGCATCCACCAGACAGGGATTATCGGGTTGAGGGCAACTGGGCGGAGTTGCCGATCGGACACTGAAAAGCCACGCGGCTCCAACCTGATCAACTCGCAAGCCGCATAACGGGCCGCCTGAGGTCGCAATAAGCCTATCCGACGGGGGAGGCCTGCGCTTCAGGCCGAGAAGCAATGGCAGCTTCAATCACCTCGTCGACGGGCATCGGACGTCCGAGCAAGAAGCCCTGTCCGAGATGCACGCCGAGCCGATGCAAGACCGCCAGCTCCTCCTTCGTCTCAACCCCCTCGGCAAGCACCTCGCAGGATGAGAGGCGGGCGAACTCCATGATGCCTGCAAGCCAGGCTTCCTTCATCGGGTCCTTGTCGATGTCGTTGATCAGGCTCGCGTCGATCTTGATGGTGTCGGGCTTCATCTTGAGGACGTGCCGGATATTCGCGTAGCCGGACCCCATATCGTCGATCGCCACCCGGACGCCGAGCGCGCGGATGGGAACAAGGGCTTCGGCAAGCGCCTCGTAATCCTCGACGATCTCGTGTTCCGTGATTTCCAGCAATATCTGGCCGCAAGGAAACCCTTCGAAAAGGTGGACGAGATCGACCTGGCAAACCAGGGAGGGCGAGATGTTGAGGCCGAGGACAACGCCGGCCTCGAACCCGGCCGTGAAACGTGTCAGGGCATGGCGGATCGCAAGCTCGGAGAGCGCGCTCTCAAGTCCGACATTGGCGGCCTCGGCGAACCACTTGTCCGGAGACCTGACAGGCTCGATTGGGAAACGGGACAGGGCCTCCGCACCGACGATCTGCCCCGTGGCGAGACGGAAGACCGGCTGGTATGCGATATCCGGCAAACCCGCGGCCATGGCGGTCTCGATTACGAGCCGTCGCACGTCATTCTTGCGGTGGGCCGCCAACAGGATATCGAGGTGGAAGCCGATCAGCTCGGCGACGGCACGCATCACCTGGAGATCGCGTTCTCCGAGGCCTGGAACGGGCTTCATGCCAAGGCAGCACAGCGTGCCGTATATCCCGCCTTCCTTGAGCGGGATGGGGACGCTCACATGCGCTCCGATGGGAAAGGATTCCGTCTCCTGCTTGGCGGCGGCGCGGGAGACGAGACTGGTGTCTGGAATCAGTTCGGGAAGGCGTCCTTCGACCACGTCGAGGCAGTAGCCCTCGTCCAACGGTATCGCCTGCCCAACGGAGAGCAGCGACTGATCCCCCTCGACGTCGAGATGCCTGATGACCCGGTTCTCGTTATCGAACTCCGAAATGAAGGCCACGTCCAGACCGAGGAACTGCCTCAGGGTGTGAAGCGCGCGGTCGATGCATTCGGCGGTTATCTGTTCGCGGCTGGCGCGCTTGTCGGTTGGGTTCACAAATTTCCCCTTTTGGCAGCCTGTAGATCAGCAGACCTCGATTGACAAGGCGTGAAGGGACTTTAGGGACTTCTAATGAAGTAGGTTTTTCGCAATTGTTGCCGAATGTCCTCGAAATGCCTGTCTTTTGACAATCAGAGCCGCTCAAGGGGTGCTTGCATCCACTTTTAACGCGATTGCGGGCGAACTACCGACTGAAATTGAGGAGTTTCTTGGAAGACCTGATTTCGTCGAGCGTCTTGTTAGCGCAAATGGCATCCTTGCCGTTATTGTCGGCGCAGGCAGCGGCAAGCCCCGCGATGTACTCGTCAAGCCTGAGAGTACGGCCTTCCACTCCGGCACCGCGCTTGACGGTGAGCCGCTGCGCGTATCCGACCAGCAGCTTCTCGCGATCAGTCTGAGCAAGGTCGGTGATGATCGCGTTCGCCACCTTCCAACTCTGCGCGATAACTTCGATCCGACCGCTTTCACCGCCCTGGCTGCGGGCGTACTCGACCTCTGACGAAGAAGAGTTCCACTGCCCGAACAGAACGAGGGCGAAAGCGACCGAGGCCAACGCCAGCGGCGCGACCGATTGCCTGTGGTGATCATAGAGCCACCTGGCGATACGGCCGGCCGCCAGACAGCACGCGGTCTGCACGAAGGCCGCAGCGAAGACGTAGGATGCCGCCGGATCGTGGACCCGTCCGTCAATGGCCTTGGCCATTTCCCCGATATCGGGGTTCCAGAAATAGTCGGCCCAGAGAAAGCGCCACAGCAGGATAGCCCAAGCGAGCGTCAGAACGCCCGCCAGCGCGACGCTCTTCCTGGTCGTCATCAATGACCCAAAGGTGAACGCCGGCGAGGTGGCGACCCCAGCTCCGATGGAAAGCAGAAACGGAGCCAGCCGCCCCACAGATTTACGGACATCGATGTTTGGCCCCGGCACGATCACGCTCATTGCTCACCCCTTGCGGTTTCCATGCCAACAAGGGTGACGAGGCGATCCGCCTCGGGTCAAAGGGATTGAGGTTGCCGAATGTTGAACTCGGTTGCCGACGAATTTCGGTCGTTAACGGGCTGTCCCGACCTCAAAAGGCCCCGCTCGACGACCGTACCGTGCTATGCCTTCATGGACACGCACGGCGCGGGCGACCGATCAAACCCGATGTGGATGCCGCAGTCCTCGGCTTCCTTGAGCAACGCCAGCCATGCGAAGCCAGGGCTGTCCGCGACGAGGTCGGAATTCATCTCGAGTGCGATCCGGCACTTGCCGTCGACGCCCAACTCCCCGAGCGGCCGCGAATAGGTAGCAAGCAACGTTCCCAGACGCTCGAGTTCGGCAAGGGTAGGTGGCTCTCCGGCATCGGACGGAAGCCCCGCCTTGTCGATCACTGGAACGGGAAAACCGACCGACTTGCCGTCGTCGAACGTCACCTCGATTTCTGACTCGAAACCACAAACGTCGTGGAGCAGGCATACGTCAGCATCGCCGATACGGAGCCACTTCGTTTCGCGTTCGTTGCACATGAGATCATCTCCGTTGCGTGTCGAAGTCTTCAATTACTGAAACGGAATGCAATATATGGACGCCGATGTCAACGCCGCGTTGCTTCTTGTGGGTCCGGCCGTTAGACATGTGGGATTGGAACAGAGCAGCCACAAATGAAAACCTCGCTCCCTTATGCGTTCACGGTTCGCTATATGCAGCCGGGCAGGACAAGTTCGTCAACGACCCACATGGTCGGATATGTGAGCGCCGAGGTACCGGACCTCGCGTGGCACGAGGTTGCGCCGGTTGCGGAATGGACCAAAAACGGCGGCGCAGGCACGCCCGACACCCGACACCGTTGCATATCCTATGAGGGCGGACTTTACGTCAGCGTGCGCAACGATGCGGGACACACGCTTTCAAGGCTGCCGAAGTTCGCCGGGGACCCGATGAGCGATCCGTCCTTCGGTTCCGACATCCTCGGCAAGAACATGCTCTCGCGGGCAGAGGAAAACCTTCTGCGTAGCGCCTTCACGAGTGATGCGAAGGGCGTCTCAAGGTTCGGATTGGCAGGCATTGCCGACAGCAACCAAAAGCGCAACGAGGCCATCGCGAAGCAATGCGTGACCTCGCTTATCTTCGCCGACGGCCAGGTATGGCGGAAGGTGCCATGGATCGGGCTGGAGCTGTCCAGTTTTATGGGCGATCTGAAGCTCGAAGTGGCCGTCGGCGATACGGGCTTCGACAATCCGGGAACGGACCTGGCGGCGAAGCTGTTCCAGGCCCCGGGCAGCCTCAGGCGGTTCGGCCTGCGCGAGATGGAAAGGGTGCGCGAACACGCCAGCGGAAGCAAGCTGTGGTTCACTTTCAAGAACCTTGTGTCGCAATATTCCGCGCCGGAAATCGCTAGCGAAGAAGAGTTCCTTCTCAGGTGCGCCCGGTATGCCGTGCGCAAAACAATGGACGACGTTGGCGACATGACACCCGACGCCGTCAGGGACTGGCTCGCCATCCGCGACGCATACGAAAGCCACGTATGCGGGGCGGTCAGGACCTTGCCTGACGACCTCGGCGAAACCATCAGGCGGTTCACGCCGCACATCCCCGACGACCGTGCGCGCGATCACATGCAAGAGGCCACGACCTTGCTTGACATCTACGACGCCGAACGGGAACCAGGCGCGAAGCCTGGAGGCCCCGCTAGCCCTCAGCCCTAAGGGGTGGAAAGCGAAGTCGCCGGCGGATTGCCCGGAGCCATGACGATCTCGCGATTGTCCCACATCTGAACGACGTGGTCCGTGGCGTCCGCCTCGAAATCCATGTCAAAAATACGGGTTCCGGAGCGATGAAGCGCGACGAGGTCACCCAATACGTCACCTAGTTCGTCGGGTACGTCATTTTCGGTGAAATCCTTCACCAGTCGGTACACGTCGTCCACCAAAGGATGATCGGGCACCCACTTGGCCCCGTAGATGCGCCTGGTCAGACGCGACGCGGCGCAGTACAGGCTTGCCCTGTCGCTCTCGAGAGAGAGCCTGATCCTGTCGTGTACGACAACGCGACCCGATGTCCACCGCGCGAGACGATCCTCCGACATTCCCGACGCGCGGCAGAAGTCGAAAAGGCGGGGCAGTTCGTCGAGACGGAACACCGCGTGCGGCGGTTCCGCGTTCGACTTCCCTTTTCCCATTCCGAGCGAGGGCCGCATGATTGGCCGGACCGAAGTTGCGACGCCGCCGTCGCGTCTCATGAAATCAAGCGCGAGCACGGGCTCAGGCACCCTCACATACAGGCACCCGTCCGAAACGATCAGCCGTTCGCACCGTTCCTCGAACCGGGTTACCTGACCCGCGACCCCTTCTTCGTACCAGGATTCGAGCTTGATCTCGGAAAGACCAGAGAGGATCAGCGGCTGATTGGCCCGCCTGTCGTCCAGCAGTTTCAGGGGGTAGAGGCCCTGGCCGTTGTAGGCGTAGTTGTCCACATGGCGACGCACAAGCCGCGCGGCGTCCGAAAATGCAAAGTTAGGATAGTCCTCTCCGTAGGGAACGAATGACGTGGAGAACTCCGACACCGGGCCGATCCGCATGAACATGCCGCCATCGGCATGGAAATACTCGGTCATCTCGTCGGGCGTTCCGGGAGGGAAGAAGACGGACGCGACATGCGCGAGGTCTTCCGTTCGAACCTCTCGGATGTCGATCGAGACCGGCACGGTCCCCAGCACCTGACGCGTCTTCTTCTGTCCCCGGACGACGCCGCTTGTCACGACGGGGAGTTGGAAATCAATCTTCATGGCGGTATCCCCCGATGGCGGTCGTTGCCATGGTCATATTGACCTGAAGGTCTGTGAATTTATAGACGTGGGCGGCGCGGAATTCATACCGACCGTTTGTCTCACGATCTCGGAGAACTGGCGGGCGGCCTCGATGGCCTTTTCGGCGCTGCCCTGTGTCGTGTACCGCACGGTCTCGTCGGCATCGCGGCGGACCATCATGGCAACCCCGAAAAAGACGTGGATCGCAGCGGGAAGCCTGCCGTCCATCGCCCACGCCTTGACGCACTCGCCGACGTCCAGCGGATCGTCGGGCCGACCCTGGAGGGTGATCGCAGCTTTCATGATCTGGATGGACGACACGGAGGCGCGGCTGATCGCGCCGTCGAAGAAACCGGCACCAAAAAGAAGGTCCGCCTCGGCCAGCGCCAACTCCGCTTTCTTGACGTGCATGTCTGCAATTCTGTCCCTGGTGGGCATGTCGTTCACCTGGCCTTCCCCGTCCTTTAGGAAAGCCTACCGGATGAATATGCACGGGACACAATGCAATTTGGAGTCGTTGAGGCATGTGCCGCCGCCGGCATTTGGACGCGGTCCGGAATGCATGTGATCCTTCCTTGTTATCGCGGACCAGAGGAGAGGTGATGTTCGGAGCGTTTTGCGGCGACGTGTTGGGAGCGCCATACGAGGTCAACACCGTTACCTTCAAGAATTTCATCTTGCTGGCGGACAACTCCAAGTTCACCGACGACACGGTCTGCACCATCGCGGTCGCCAAAAGCATCCTCGACGGCACGTTCGATTTCGCCGACTCGCTGCGCAGATGGGGCAGGCACTTCCAGGCTCCCTACGGCAACCTGTTCGAAGCCTGGATTTGGTCGGATGCGCCCTCCAACAATTCGGCCGGCAATGGCTCCGTTTCCCGCGTGGCGGCGATACCGTGGTTGGCCAACAGTCTTGAGCAGACCCTCGAATGGGCGGCGGCGAGCGCCATGACCTCGCACCGCCATCCGTCCTCGGTTGATGCGGCATGCGCGGCGACTGCGGCGGCATGGCTCGCCATGGAAGGATGGCCGAAGGACAGGGTCCGCGAGGCGATCGAGGCGGCGATAGGGTACGACCTGACGACGCCGCTCGACGACATCAGACCCGACTACGGTTTCCGGCTTCTGGCGTCGGAGACGGCCCCCGTTGCGATCCGCGCCGTTCTCGAGGGGGAAGATTTCGAGGACGTCATGCGTCTTGCTATCTCGATGGGAGGCGATGCCGACACGATCGCGGCCGTCGCAGGAGGGATCGCCGAGGTCTATCATCCGATCCCCCACGATATGCAGGAACATGTGTTCAGGCGGCTGCCACAGGAGGCGAGGGAACTGCTTGTGGAATTCAACGCGAGACGGCGGACCATCTCGCCACCTCGGCCGCCGACAGCGCAGGAGTTCAACGCGGCGGTCGAAGCGATACTCTCGAAAACAAGGCGTTGTAGGGAAGCGATCGAAGCCGGTCCTGTCACCTTCCGGAGCCGATGCCGTCGCGTATTTTCCCGGATCAGATCGATCCCAGCAATGCTGAAGGCGGTTTGACAGGCTGTCCAACCCGACCAACACTGTCTTGGAAAGCTGGACCACGTCGAGAGCCGCATGAAGATAAACTGGAACAAAAACCCGCTGCGGACGACCGTGGAACTCACCGATGGCGAGAAGGAAGTGTTCCGCCTCAAGGTCAGGATAGAGCAACTCGAGGACGCCGTCGGCATGGCGGCGCTTCACCTCGAAGAGGACGGGAAGCGCCGCAAGTACTTCAGGCCGGAGAAGGCGATGGCCCACCTCCAGCGCGTCCAAAAGGACGACCCGGACGACGAGTACTGTGCCGACCTCCTCCATGAACTCGAGAGCGGATATCACTTCGGTGACTGCACCTGCGTGCCCACCTCATGCGCCAAGTGCCACGCCGAGTCGCTTCTCGGCATTGACACGATAGATGGACTGAGGAAGCACGCAGCGCACTACGTGGACGGCGCGTTCGGCAGGAAGGACGAGCGGTCGATCGACGAAGCCATCCAGAGCCTGGCCGACCACGTCCCTGTTCGCAGCGGGGCATGGCTGGAGCTGCCGCAAGAGCAGTTCGACGCGAATGTCGCGACGTGGAAAAAGCAGGCGGAGGAGGCGCACGAATGGCTCACGCGCTACCGGGACACCCGCCTGAATGCCACCGAAATCGCTTGAACCCCCGACGTCTGTCCGCTGTCCCGGGACAGCGGACAGACGTCGGTTGCGGACTAGGGCCGCGGGGAGGGAGCCGCCACGACGGCCGGACGCGGATGGTGTACAAGAGGGTCGAAATCGTGAACCAGGCAGGGACCCGTAATCCACAATTCGCCCGTGTGGCCGTCGATGACCTCGTCGATGTCGGTATCAGCGTCCACGGTGTGCTCCCTGATTTCGAGCGGCTCGAGGAAGCTGTCGATCATCGCCCCGATCGCCCGCTTCTGGCGGCCATACCTCAAGTATGTCTCGGCGACGCCGAGGTCCCCCGAAATGTCGCGGACAAGCGCCCCGAACTTCACTCCGCGGTACTGGGTGATGTCCCGCCAGCGGAGATGGTCGAGGTGGGTGCCGAACTTCAGCAACATGTCACCCATGGAGGGAACCCAGGAGACGACACATCCGACCTGAGGCTCGAGGACCTTCAGATAGGCCTCGTCGCCGTCGCGGGCGTAGTCGAGCGCCTGTTCCTTGCTGGTGGATGCGTAGAGACAGATTTTCTCGTCGCGTGTGCCGACGAAACCGCGCGCCTTGAGACGCTGGCTGATCAGGACGTCGATGAGCGGACAGTCGGGCGACCATGTTCCGCCAACTCCCATGTAGAGCATTGCAATTCTCCGGATCACCGCCATTTCTAGCGGCCGGCCGATGCATTATGCAAACGCGGTCACAGGGGTCATGGGAGCAGCGCGAGTACGTCGATGCCGGTGTAATCCTTGAGAAAATCGAAGGCTGCCGGCCCTCGGTGGAATTCGCCGCCAATCAACGGATACTCCGCCGCCAGCTGGTCCTGGATTTTCACGGCTTCCTTGCCCGTCGGTTCGAAGAACATCAGGCGTATCGGCTTGTAGCCCGCCTCTTTCACGGAGGACACCCGCCAGTGTTCCTTAGTGATGTGGTCCCCGTCCGTGGTGGCGTCCCTCCATTTGACCTCGATCCCGTCAGTCTCATCAGCAAGGACGTCGATTTCGAAAGACTTGGGCTTGGGACCGCAAATGTTGGGGACCTTTACCTTCGATTTCGCATTGCGCGTGGAAACAATGCAGGTTCTCGAGATGCTTTCCATCAGCCTACCGGCATGGGTATAAACGAAGCGAGCCTCCATGTGGCGCTCATCCAGCTCCAGCCCCGTCTTGTCGTCGATCCCGAGTGCGCGATAGACCCTGGCATGTTCGCGGCTGCTCGTCGCGAGGCGCTCCTGAACCTTTGCAAATCCCTTCTGGACTGCGTCGGCATGACGCTTGCGGATCGCTCTGATCTCGTTTTCGATTTCGGATTTCTGCAAGGGGGATCATGTATTTAGCGCCAATAACTAATGATCAGGTCAAATACGGGGGCGGGGCAAATCCTTTCCCTGTTGGCGGCGATGGGGACATCGGGAGCAATGGACGAGCGCCGATGGACCGTGGCCGGTCAACAGAATGGCAACCACGCGCGCGGCTTCGGCCGGCGGAATTCGAGACCCGACACGTCGCTCGGCATCGCTAAAGTTTTAGGTTTCGCTTTAATCCGATTGGAGCTCGGACCCGATAAACAGTCCCCAATCAAACGGAGACCACGCGCATGAAGCTGAAAGCCCTCTTGCTCCTCGTTGCCTTGACGGCGTCGGATGCGGCGGCCGCCGACAACGGAACGCGCCAAGCGGTCGAGGTCGGGGTATCCAAGGGTCTCGGGCGCTTCCTCAGCACGTACCGCGAAACGGGAATGGCGGGCGTCCAGGAGGCGGTCACGGCCTGCTACGAGGACCAGAAGTTCGGCCCAACCCTCGACGGTATCGCAGCCTGCGCAAGCATGGACAAGCGCGCGAAGGACGAGGATGCGGTGTTCTCCTCGCAGTATGGCACGCCCAAGGTCAAGTTCTTCGTCGGCTCCGGCCCTGCGAACCGAATGAAGGCCGCCCTCAAGCGGCTGAAGCCCAGCGAACAGGACCGCAAGGTGCTGCTCGACGCCATCAACGAAGTCTGAGCCAATTCCGAACACAAAGCGCACCGACTGCGCTTTGTGTTCGGAAACTGGTCGGGCGAGGACTTTGGCGAAACCTCTCCGCTGGATATCTCATTCTTTCCACCCGGAGGTCGCGATGTTCGTTCCCAAGCTCACCTAAGAGGAAGCCTGGTTCCTGTCGCTCAGGTTCCCCTCCACGGCTCCCAAGCGACAGGGGAGTGTCGAGGATATCCGCGCGTCGATCCGCGCATGCCGCGAAATGGGAAAAGAAGACCTCCGTCCCAATCCCACGCCTAGCAATGCGCCCTTCTGGCACCAGCTCGTCCAGAACGCCGCCGCCCGCTTCATCGCCGATCACGGCTACGTTGTCATGGTGACGCCCCCAATCACCTGAGCATTGGTGACGAGCTCGGAGCGTCTTTTGGTGGGGGAAGAAATTGGAGGTGTTCATATCTCATTGTCGTAACCAAGCCATGAATATCCGCGAACCCACGGCGACCTTTCGGAACGTTTCCTCTCGTTGGCACGAATGCCTCCGTTCCGTCCTCACCCACAAGGCACCATAGATGGACCGTTTTATCCCCATCGCTTGCCACATACTGAAGCTCCCAATCCGATCCGATCTGATCAGGCTGGATATCGACTATGTCATCTCCACCCAAGGTCTTGGAAGGGAGAGGGAGAATCGGCCACTTGAACCCGAGTTCCCGACAAAACCTGTTAAGGGCAGCAACCGTTTCCTTGCTGGGCGGCCTTGGGCGGGAATTTTCCACCCACTTCGCATAGGTCTCGCCGCCATTTATCGCAAGGAATCCGCCACTCAGAAAGCGTTCGAACTTGTCGAAGGTCCACCACTCCTTGCGCGCGTGTCCGAGCGTTGTGACGATCTCGATCCGAAGCCCCTCACGTTGCGCGTCCACAAGATCAATCTCATGAGAACGGCAGTCATCTGAAGTCAGTCGTGTACCTTGGCCACCTCCGATGCGGAGGCGCTCCATAAGATCGGAAACAACCACTGCGGGTTCGGCAATCCTTTCATCTGTGGTGCGGTCGCGGGTGTTGAACATTCGTGGTGTTCCTTGAAACTGTCAGGCACTTCTATTGATACAGTCCACAACAGGAAGCATGGGGCAACTCGATGAGCGGACGGACCTAAGAATTTCTCGGGTCCGAAGAGATAGCTAACCGCCACATCCTAAGAATCACAACAGGTCGGGATGCACGTCTGGTGCCTCGCATGACAAGCAGTGACTATGAGAAAAAATATGAGAGTACCAATGTCTTCTGATTTCCTGGCCAAAGTCCGCGACCGAATCCACCTTGTCCGTAGCGCCCACGAGTCACTGCGAAGCGGCATCATGGAACGCAACGAGGTTGAGGGGTCGCGAGAGCTGGCGATAACGTCCGAAGACGGCAAACTGAGGCTGATCTGGAATTACCAGCCTTTCTACCTGCACTACGATACCGCAATTTATGAGCGACGGATCGACTGCGCGATTTTCAAGGACGGGGAAAAGGTGGTCGCCGCCGATTTTCTCGAATTCAAAACCACGGCGACCTATGGCAACAAGGCATTCTTCCAACACATGGATGACGAGACCGCCGAGTTGGGGGGAATCGCGCTCGCATATCTCTCCGGTTGGGATGCCGCAGACCTCGACGACGGCAACCTAGCCGTCCTCGAACACGTCGCCTCGACCGGCGTTGTGCCGGCGAGGGAATGGACATCGCTGTTCCAGAAATTCGTCAACACGCACATTCTGAAGAACGCTTTTGTTCTGATTGCGAAACCGTTCCCGTACGATGTCGTCCACATTATCAACGAGGGACATGAAGACGACGCCATGCAGGCATATGCCAGGGTCCGGCACGATGCCAACATCAAGTTTTGCAAGAACCATCTCGGAATGAACAAGTTCGGGGACCAAGCGAGGGACCCCGATTGGACATATCAAATGAGCAAGGCATCGAAATTCGAGGGTTGCCTTCTCGCGCCGGAGTTCAGGGATTTCGAAATACGCGATCTTCATAAGCCGATGCGGCACAATTTCTGAAGACTGGTGGCTGCGGAGGTAGAAGCATGCGGGAATGGGAACTCGAGGACAGGAACTACTTTCTGTCCTTCAAAAACGCATTGGGCGGCCATACCACAACGGAACGGCTTGTCGCCTTGATGCAGTTCCTGGAGCGCCATGGACCCAAAGGTGCGGGCGAGAAGCTGCTTGAGCCTTTGGTCAGGGCATACGGAGAATATCAGGAGAACAAGCATAAAGTGGCGAACCCCCTGCGATGGGAAGCCGAAAACCTTGTCGCAATTGACGACGCCACTGGCGTGCCCACACTCCGCAAGCCAAGGATCAGGATCGACTACGACCTAACCTCAAAGGGCAATCTACGGGTGAAATGGAGACCTGAATCAGGCTTCGAAAAAGACTTCAAATACAGCGACAGCGATTTTAACTTCAGGCCCCCGCATCGGGAGCTAGGCGAGCTTCTTTTTATTAGGGACTTCGAGGATCGGCTTATCGGGCTGACAGACATGAACGATCCGTGGTGGAAGAGCATCTATTCCCAGATCGTGGAGGCTGCGCTAAATGCTGCGGACGAGGTCGTGCGTGACCTATGTGGTACTTGCCAAGTAGTTCAGGGCAACCGACTCCAGGTCGTCTATCAGGACGGCCTGATTGCATCCTGCAGGCCGATGTCCAGGGAGGAAGCAATGCGACAGGAAGAAGCCACCAGGATCGAAGCAGAGACAAGGAGAAAGTCTCAGGACGCAGCGAAAGCACGCGCCGCCGACGACCTGGTAGCCATGCGGTCACAGGAAAAGACGAACCGACACATTGCGACCGAGCATAAATACGGTATGGCAGCTGGCCGGCTGCTCGGGATGAATGAGATATTCAAGCAAGCGGACGTCTCATTGGCCGAGCGCATAGAAATAATGGTCACCGAGTTTGAGATGACGAGACCTGGAAGCCTCTTGGAGTTCCAGACTGATATCCGAGCCATGTCTAAACAGCTCAGGACTGTCGGTACGCCAATTGACACATCGGCGCTTTCTCTCGAGGACGCCCGTAAACTGCGGACATTGTTCCGCAGCCAGAATCCAAGCCTCTCTTATGCAGCCAGGGCTGCCGAGCGTGCCGAAGCTGAATATAGCGGCATGCAGGGTCGGATAAGGTCGACTATCGGCGGCCAATTGATCGAAAGAACGACGGAGGACAAGCAGGTTGTGGCAGCTCCCAGTCGTCGTCCCTAAATCACCACAAGGAGAGGCAAATCATGTGGACCATACTAGACGAGGACCTTGATCGGCAGAGCGTAGCAAACGATTTGCCATCACTTCTCACCCACATGGCCGCACTCGCTAAATCGCGCGACGTCAGGCCATGCATTGCGACGATCGGACGAAGCGCGATCGCTTCATTCCAAAAGCTCGACCATGCACTCGATTCGTCAATCGGACCGGCGAGGTGGAACATACAGGCCCTGTCCCGCGGCGAACCCATCTTCGCCCAGGGACAGAACAGGTATTTCAGAAAGCCGAAGGTTCGGCTCGATTTCAGTTTTGACACCTTCCCCGCAAGGCGCGGCAATCTCGAACTCAAAGCTACAGCCGTTGAAGGCTACGAGAATGATTTCGCTGGCGCAGGCCTGCATGAGGTGAAACTTCTTCGCATTGACGGAATACAGGACTACGCAGAAGAACTCATGTCTGGGGGCGGCGTTAGCGAAGGCGGTTTTCACCTTCACCAGGCCATGAGCCTCTTCGAGTATGTCGTCCGTCGGGTGGCTTCCAGTTGTGACGTGGAACTAGGAGATCGGCCGCGGCTCAATTGGCATGCACATGGTTGGCATCTTGCTTCGTACGAACTGGTTTCCCGTGAAGACGTGGCCGCGGAGACGCAAGTTGAAAAGGCAGCGGCAGAAGCAAAAAAACAAGAAGCGACCAACGAGCGGGTTAGGCAGGCCGCCGAGGACGCCCTGAGGGTAGCACGCGACAACCACGAATTTCGGACTCGGTTCGAGGAGAGCGCGGGCATATCGGCGGCTGAGATACTCTCCTACATACAAGCGTTCAAGGCTCACAACAGGGCCTACATCGAGACCATTTTGCAGATGTTAATGGATTCGAAGGGACTGCTGGAGGTCGCCGCGAAACCCGGTTTTGCCGACGATCTAAAAAAGGCTGGAAGAGCGGTTAAGCTTGACGAGCTGTTTGCCGATGACATTTCCGCCGAGGAATTGGACAGGCTGTGCATCGCGTCATTTGGAACCACAAAAGGGTTCCAGAAGCGGCGTCACACGCCTATTTACCGCGGCGTTCATCAAGGAGACGCAACAAAGGCCGGTAGCCACCCCAAGCCGGGGCTGTAAACGCTGGCCGAGAATGGTGTTTATCGGCCGGCCCCCCTTGGTTTTGCCTTCAATACCCAGGGGCCTCCAATACACGCAACCGATACTCAATTACTTGTTGGAAAACAAGACCTTCATCGTTCGTGTTCGAATAGAATTTCCGCCTGTGCACCTTGTGATTGCTAACGCATTTGCTATCAAAGGCTGGTTCAGTCAAATTTGGCAAGCCAAGGGGAAATAGATGAAACGACTTATCCTTTTCGCAATACATTTTCTGTGGGCTGGGTACGCTCTTGCGTTCCCGCCCAGCCAATGCGGCGTTCTCCTGCAATACGGCATCCACGACCGATACAACGTCGTCGATTCCACAGAAATCTTCGAGAGAACCAAGCAGGCATACTGCAATTCAAGTGAATCGGATTGGGGTGTAACGATCCCAATAGAGGGGATTCCCGTTGAAGGGAACGCGTCGTTCAAAGACGCAGCGTGCGGCAATTCAGACAGCACGAAGTACCAATCCTACTTCCTGCAGCGAAGCGCCCAGGTCATCAATTCCGATATCGTCAACGGCTTCACGCAGTGCCTCAAGACGGCCAATCCAGGCATCACCTACTATGTGAAGACCACGGACAACCCAGAGCGCTTCACTGTCGAAATGAGCTACACACGCTTCGGCGAAGTCGCCACCGACCGCATCAGGGTTCGCATCGAGGGAGCTACATGCACGTCTCCTCAGATCACCAAACCGATCCGCGACGGCGAACTGAAACGCTACAAGATTTCGACCACTCTGCCGCTGTCCTGCACGAGGAAGAAGGAAGACCCGGTCGTTATAACGGTCGTGTCCGAAAGGGGACAGGTAAACACCGAATCCGTCACCCTTCCAGGCTGGAAGCCAAAGTCCCCGCCGGCTACGAGCTTCAAGTTCTACGGGCCGCAGGTGGAAATGGTCGCCCTCGACATGTGCCCAAGCTGGGCGAACAATTGCAGCCCGGGCGGAGTCAACGGCAAGGCTGCCGCCACGCTATGGTGCAACAACAGACAACTTGGAGAGGCGATCGACGTCAAGGTGGTCATGGACGCGCCTCCGACGAAGATCATTACCAGTGGGCAGATGTGCAACCTGCCCACATGCGACCGGGTAACCGAGATCACCTGCGCGGTGCCTAACTAACAGACCAACACCGCTCTCCACTAGGATGTTCTTGGTGGAGAGCGGACAGATTGATCGCCCTGTCAGAGCGTGAACGAAGTACCGCCGATCCTCAGCGTGTCAATCGTACGGCTGTTCCATCTGCTGACGAAGTCGTCGATCTGATCGGGCGTAAACTGCTTCAACGCATTCTTGTCGATACGCCCGACGCACTTGCGGATAACTCGGCGAGTACATCCGCAAGTGCGTCGGGGGACCAATCCGGACGGCCAGACTCGTCCAGTAGCTGAAAAAGGGCCATGCGTAGCTTCTGGAGACGTGGACTGGAAACGGCACCGTCGAACTCGGACATCACATTGCGTCCACACCGTTTCAGCTCCATGGCTTCGAAGTCGCCGGCAACAGATTCGGTTTCCAAGACTTCGATCATGGGAAAATCATCCAACCGGACGCCGGCGTACTCTGCCGCTGCATCCGCCGAGAGCGCGCTGAAGAACCGTGTTCGAGGATCGGACCAACTGGGATGCCGCACGGTATGCGGCGCGTATGGGTCGGCGTAATGCGAGGCGCTGTCGGCAATGGACACCGTTCCAGGCTTGGTGCCGTCCGGAGCGGTGGCACTGTAGACTAACTCGAACGCCAGGAACCAGACCGCACCGTCGATCACGAGGAATCGGCCGAGTTGGTCTCGCGCCTTGCGCTCGAGTTCTGCCGCCCGAGCCAGGTCCTTCTGCGTGACCGTAAAGTCCCGACCCATTCGGAAAATTTTCGCGGCAGCGTCGCCTTCGATCAAGAACTGGTTATCCCTCATGGCAACGCTCGAGGGGACAGGCTTCATGCGATCGATGCTATCGAAGCGGACCGTAAAATAGTAGCGCAACGCTTCGTGCGCCAGACTGCCGAACACATCGTTCCTCGTGTCAAACGCATACGATTTGGAATATCGCGTGAGGTCTTCAGACATGATGCCGAGAGATCGGTAAAGCTGCCCCTCGAACCGCCTCAACTCGATTGCACCAGTGGAGCACCCGTCCTCAAGCGCCATCGCCACGGGTGCTGCATCCGTGTTTGCCTCGGGAACGTCCACTTCGATCTCCAGCGCCAGCAGGCAAGGCTTCTCGTCACGGTGGCGAGCGGGGCGGCCTGTGCGAGTCGGGCTGGTTCTTCAGCCGATGCGGATGCAGATGCCCGCAGGGTGAAGGGCAAGTAGTCCGGCGTATGTTTCAGAGGCGGTGGGTCAGAAATTAAAGGCTTCTGCGTGTTGCTTTTCACGCTGTTTCGCTTCGGCTTGCTGGACGCCGTTTTCCCGTATACGTATGCCGATGGCGCGTTTCAGCACTTCCTTTGCCTCGCTCGCTGACCCTTCTTCGACATGCTTGAAGTCATAGCCACCATAAGCGAGATACGCATGACACCTGCTAACCGCTGGATCGTCAGACGACGCTGGATGTATGAACTCGCAGCAAACCACCACATCCGCCCATATGTCGTACCCAGCAGCGATCGCCAGTATCTCCTTCCGTGCTTCTTTCAGGGTCGGGGCAATGCCAGTCATGGTGGGTACGTCGTCGCCCCAGTAGTGAAGCTTGCAAATGTAATGGAATAGCCCGTTGCTGTTGCGCGTTATCGAAGCGCGGATATGGCGCATGCTGTCCATATAGTCAGCGATCTGCTCCACTGTCTCAGTCACGTCAGCGGCTTGAGCGAGCTTGGCTTCGATGGCGCGTCTGATGAAATCCACGCGGGTTTCCGGGCGCTCCAGACGGGCATCAATCTCCTCCAGCATGGCGTCGGTGAGAGGCAGGAGGATGCGGCTTCCGAAGACCTTCTTGCGTCCGCGTTTGAGAAAATTCATTCCAACATCTCCGAGGTGGAAATCAATATATACGATATTGAAGTCTGGAATTTTTCCTCTGGCAAGACCTCTCGAAATGAACGGAGCGGCAGTGGATGCAGTGGAGAAAGCGACGGCAAATGTCGACCGCGACATTTGCCGTCGCTGCATTAGGGGGTGAACCGATCAATCAGCGCTTCTTTGGCGAGGCTGCTGCCCTGAGCTTCGGATCGGACACGATGTGGCAGTGGACACTGGAAAGGTCCACCAGGGCGCGCCTCAGGATGCCTGCGGCTAGATCGTCATAAGGAACGATCTCATTCACGCCCGTGACGACGTCATCCTCGGCCGTGAAATCGAACAGGACACGTTCCTCGGTGCCTGCCTCGTAGTTGCCGGTCGAGACGACGATGCGGTCGTTGCGAACAGATACGCAGACTCCGAAGTCATCCCTGTCCACGAAGACCTTGCACCCATCGCCGTCCGTTGTGGCGTAGACGCGAGTTCTGCCGTCATTGCAGTCGAAGGTCTCTTCGGCAGAGTTGTGGCCGAGATTGATCAATTCTGCGGTCGCCTCGTTGATCTGGGAGAGGAATTGAAGCACGTCCACGCAGACCGTACGGCTCCATAGCTCCTCGACCATTGCGACGAACTGAGGGGGCGGATAGGAGGCGTCCGCGGAGGCGGTGTTGAGACAGGAACGGGTCGCGGCAAGGATGTGCCACAGGTCGTGGTGGAGCGTATAGTGAACCCGATCAATCTGGGCCTCGTAGGCCGCCTCAAGTCCTTTCTTGTCCACGGCGGAAAGGAACTCCGAGAGGATCGGAAGGACGCGCATGACTGCGCCGGGCGTTACCGGTCGCCCCGTGGTTTCGATCCCCACCATCGAATACTCGCTGCGCAGTTCTGGCGGCACGCTTCGGGGGTCGATCATGCGGTGAGGGCGGTGTTCGAATGCTTCACGAACGTAATCGTTGGTCCTAAGGCGTTTGACGATACGGGCGCGCTTATGGTAGCCGCCCTCGTCCGTATGGTAGGGATAGACGCCGATCTCGGTGAAACGCTTGCTGTTCGCCGGGTCGAACAGGTCCGTCACCTGATTGTTCTTGACTGCGAGCTGTGCAGCATCGAGATCGGCGAAAATGCTGCGAACAAGGTCCATGCCGGTGAGGTTTTCGGCTTGCTTCCTATTACAATCCAGCTCGCCCTCGAGGATAAAGCCAACCTCTGGATCGAGGGTGTTCACCAGTTCGATATGCCGTTTCCAATGGAGTCCGAGGTCGAGCGTCCTCACGCGCCAGCCCGACGCAAGCTCGATGTCGACGGGTTTGGATTTGCCCTCCCGCATGGTCTCGTAGAGCAGGTCCTGTACGGCATCCACGAAGTAGTGGGCAGCGTAGGTCACGGCTGGGATCACTTCTTCGGTCCGAAACTCGCGCCGTGACACGCCAGGAACGCCGTCCAAGTGTTCGTCGAACAACTTCCTGGAGGCGGGTTCGCGTGAGCCGTAAATCCTGTACTTCTCGATTTTCATGCCGTTCTCCAATCCCTTGTGGCCAAGATCGAGCGAATGCCAGCATGAAGCAACCTTCATACCCACAGGGGACGGAACGAAAGCAGCGCGCCACGAGAGGGACGCGCTGCGATGGGCTCAGCGTGGAGCGGGCGCTGACGGCGATGCCGTAACCTGATGATCGAGGTCCCGCACCCTGCCTGCAAAGGCAGTCCACGCCGCCACCTCGCATGAGAGGCGAAGGTCGGTTCGAGCCTTTTCCCTCTCGGTCCCGAACATGGGTTTGTCGAGGACTTTGTCGTGTCGCGGCGCTTCGAACTTGCACCTCTCGGCATATGCGCCCAACGCGGCGAGAAGGCGGTCGACGGTATCAGACCCGGGATTCGCCTTTGTTTCCTCGACAGCCTCCTTGAGGTCGGCCCAGCTTCTAACCAAGGCGACGCTCCTATGCTGCAAATCGCCGACCATATGACCGAAGTGGGCGGTTAGATAGTGCTCGGCGCGGCCGACAATGTAGGGAATTTCGGACTCGAGCGGACTAGGTCCGAACGACGTCACGGTGGGATAGACGACCTCGGCCGGCGTCCACGCGCGCTCGCGGTAAGGGCGACCGCGTTCGTCCGTGAGTTCCCTTCGTTCGTCGATCGCATGGAACGCATTCACGGCCTCGACCAGGGAAGACATTTCCGAGATCGGCGCGATGAGGTCATCCCTAAGCACACGGCTGAAGTCCGGAGCTTCGAAAGAAACCCTCACTTCCGGCGGCCGACTGCTCAGGCTGAGGAGAAGATGGGGAGCGAGACACTGTTCCCAGACCTCCCCCTCGATCACGATGAGGTTCGCCGCGGCATTTTGGTTCCTACGGAGAACGGCGTCCCTGCAACTCCCAACGACGTCGAAGCCGTCGGTGCCGTTGTTGGCCGCCGCGAGAATGGTGGCAAGATCGTCAGGCTCGATGCCGTCCGTCCCCCGCGATGTAACGTCGCCCCAACCGTGGCGGAAGAACGTCTTGACGATCGGGTTTGCTTGGCCGAGAGCGTCAACGCCAACCTGGGGAGCGAAGATGTCGTACGGCTTCCCATGCGGAACATCGCGCATCGGTCGGTAACAACGGCCATCGAATTCCCGGATGCCCGCGGTGACGACCTCACCAACGATGTTCGCCCTTTCGAACTCGGCGAGCAGCGGCGCGTCTTCCGCCCCGATCTCCCTGATTTCGACGGTCGCCCACTCGCCAAGGATGCTCTTTTGACGATTCCGACCTACCCTGACCTCCGCCTCATATGCGAAAGGAAACCTGATTTGCATTGCTTGTATCCCCAATGGTTGTGGGGAGTATTTACACTATCGCTGCAGGGAGCAACCGTTGGGAACGGCCGTGGCCGATAATGACCTTTATCGGCCGACGGGGCGCAATTTGAATATGGCTGAAGCCGTGTCAGGCAGCCTTTGCCGTCAATGGATTAACTTGCGTGCCATCGATATCTTTCCAGCCTTTGCCGTTAGGCTTTTGCCCGGCGAAGATCGAAAAGGCCGCCGATGGTGAAGCAACGTCAATGTCCTGCTCCAAGCACCAGCGGTCATCCGTCATCTGGACGAACACGCCGTTATCAATCAGTTCCTCCCTGCGCTGAAGATAGCAGGTATCCGTTGAGGGCTGGCAATCAGACGAGGCGATGGAACCCTTGAGGACGAAAAACTGATCGCCGTCTCGCTTCATGTACGCGACAGCGCCTCTCGCGGCCGCGATGAACTGGGTCCCCTCCGGCGCGTCGATAGCATCGCCGAACTGAGATGAGTCCACCTCATCTTCGGCGATGGCCTCGACGACCAGTCCGCCGGTTTCAGCCTCGATGATCTTGCAGTAATAGTCGAGACGGGCATCCATGCTGCCCTCGAAATCGTCGGCGCGCAGAAGGGCGGGGTCGAAGCCGTGGGAAGCAATTGTGGCGTCAACTTCGGCCGCAGAAGTGCCGAATCTTTGCTCGAGGTTCACCAGGTAGGAACTCGGTGCGTTTCCAGAGATGATGCCGTTGGTCTTCGTCGAGAGGATCGTCTTGTTCAGAACGCTGTCATACTTCTCTTCGGGAATCCCCTCCTTCACGCAGTAGGCCTTGGGAACGACATGGTGGATGTCGAACTTGCCGTCCAAGAGCAACTGGACCGTCATCTCGTTGTCGGTACCAAAATCCCTTGCCCGGGCGCGAAGATTGGCTGCCATGAGATAGTCGAGGAGCGGCCCGGACTTGGTCGAAGCGATCGCCCCCTTCGAGATAACGAAGTCGCGGACGGATGCGGGCGCGCGGCCGCCATTGATCCAGTCAAGAAGATCGGGCAACTCGGCGGCGACGCCGGTGCCGCCGTTCTTCCTATGGACAGCCCCGATCATGCAGCAGTGGAGCCAACGAGACACCTTTCTGCGGGTCGTGACATCTTTGGAACGCTGCCCGAGAACCGCGAAAATAGCGGCGACGCCAGTCACGAGGATCGTCTGTGGAAGCAGACGGTTCTTGTACACGCACAGTTCGATAAGAAGGCGAGACGCCTCGATGAATCCATCGACAACCGCCGACTTGGTCGCCTGGTAGTTTTCCAGAGGGAGATCGAGGATGTCCTTGAAGGAGTGGCCGTCACGAAGATTGCTGACGACCATGTTCGCGTGCATCATCTGCTTGTCGGTGATGGTCGATAGCAGGCCGTGGGTGTCCTTCTTCATTCGCTCCTTGAACGCCGCCCAATCCTTGGCCAAATCGTAGCCGCTGGGGAAGTATCGGGCGATGAGAAGATGGAATGAGGTCAGCCGAAGGGCAATGCTATTGCTCTTCTCGTAGTACTTGGCGATCTCGGCGAGCGTCACAGTATGCTTCATGATGTTGACGAAGATCGTGCAGGACCTGAATGCCTGGTAGACGACCTCTCCGAAGTCGGACATAGACGTCAAGACCAGCGCGCGGTTGTCATCCGTGAAATTCTGGGTCCAGAATTCCTGCGCGCCTCGCTGCCAGGCCGGGAACTCGCTGATTTTGTTCAGAGGGAAGACGCCGTGACGATATTGGTACTCGAGTGAGTCGTAGTCAGGCCCATTGCGATTCAACGGCCGCCCAGTATGGTCGGTAGCCACGACTATAATCGACTCCAGGACGGGGATGTCTGCGCGCACCACCTTTATCACGTCGATGAAGAGACGGCAGTAGTGCGCCCTTCCACCCGTTTTCTTCACGATCTTAATCGGGCGTTCCGAGGCCAGCGCTTGGTAGGCGGCAGTCAGTCTCTGCTGACCGTCTAGGATCAGGTATGATGGGACCAACCCACTAGGATCGGGGTCCACTCCTTCGAGGGTGCGATACGCGATTTTCGGACGGCCAGCCGTTTCATAGAAAACAGGATTGCCGAACAGTTGGTTCTCAATGATGGACTCGACGAGGGCCAAAATGTTTTCGATCGGCCAGCACCACTCGCGCTGAAGGTTCGCGAGCTGCACCTCTGAGCGCTTTATGTCAGCCAAGAGATCGAAGAGGCTTAGGGTCCGCATTTCCTTGTTCTGCTTCGGGGTCTCTCGGCGCTTGTACGACATCGCAATTCCTTCGAGTTCTTGAATTTACCGAATACAATTCACCCGGGCGTTCAACCTTGTCAACAACTTTTGCGATCGAAGTCTTTGATTTTGCTGCAGAAGATTGCGCCGATGGCGGATAATTGAAGACTCCGATTGATTCTGATGCCGACCCTCGATAGGGCGTGCGCCATCCAAGGCTTAAAGTTCCACGCCAGAGGGATTCAGCCGAAACCAAGGAAAATCGGCCACGCGTCAGACCCGGAAAAACTGTCCGCTGGCCGATAGTGACAACCATCGGCCAGCGCCGTAGCCTCGCGAGCGATGTCGGAATTGCGGATCAACCCACCTTCAGAGATGGGGCGGCCACCGGTTCCAGTTCTTCGCCGTGCCAGGGAGACAAGACGGTATTTGCAGTGGCGTCCAGAACTGCCTGTATCTCGGACTTCGCATCAATCAGGCGAATTTGGTATCCGCGGTCGGCTTGATGCCTGTCGGACAGCTTCGAGGAAATCGTAGCTGTCGCCTCGTCGACGTCATGGACAAGCCACGACGCGAGGACCCCGTGACGGTGGGGCAATTCCAGTTCGCGGTCGAGCCTACGGATTTCCTCCTCGATCTGATCGTATGCCACGCCAATCTGAAGGGTTGAGCGATCAGCACTCGACCATGCGATGTAAACGGCACCGACTTCCGGAACATATTCTCCGCCGCCAGCGAGCGAGAGGTAGTTGTCGAGCATGTCGCACACATAGCCCTTGTTGCAGATCGATCGGTAATCGTTGAACGCTTCGGCGTGACCAATGTCCACGGCCGCCGCAAGGCTGAACAGAGCATTCGTCATATCACGGCAGTGAACCGATGAGGGATGCCCGAGGAACCGTGCGAGCGAATACCAGTCAGGCCTGTCGGCTGCCGACACCGTCGCGAAAATACGGGCGACCCTTCTCAGGCCTTCACTGCTCTCTGGTGGAGGAAGGGATGGGCTTTCCAAGAGGGCGACGACTCCACCGACGGCATCGAGGCGGGGCTGCCACTCGTCAACCTCTGCAAAGCCGAAACCGTGCTTGAACCTATCTGCCGGGACGTCAGCCATATCCGGCCTTGCCCGTGGCAAGTGGATGGCCTTTTCGCGATTAGCCTTGGCCAATCTGTCCTCGGCCTGCTTCTGAGCGTCGATGCCCACCCTGATCGAGGACAAATAGCCCTCGAGCGTCCCAACGACGTTAGACCGTTCGAACAACGCCGTGATCTCGTTGACCTTGTCCTGATCCTTGCGGAGGACTGCGCCCTGCATCTCCTTGAAGCCGACGGAAAGTGCAGAACAAACCTCCACAGAAGGTTGGCCGAGACGGGTCAGCTCCCTGATCCCAGCCTGGTCTTTCTGGGCGGCTGCCAACGAGAATGCCGTTTCGAATTTCGCAAGACTGGATGAGAGCGCAAAATCCAGCCCGAGAGCTTTGTTACCGGCCATAAGGTCCCTGACATGCCCGACCGAAGTCTCCAGAGTCTCGAGTTCCGCTAATTTCTTGTTGGATTGGCTTTGCTTCGGCACCGACCATCGCTCCTTGTTGGGGATGTCTCCATGCTCGGCCAGTGGACAGCAAGAAGCAAAGCCGCACACATTGATGGCTACGATGGCCGATAGGTTATCGGTTTGCGCGAAGCCTTTCCTTTGACCGAGGCGAGTGCCGGCAACACAATTGACGTACTTCAGGAGTACGTCATGCCAGAATTCACCCCTTTTTTCGAAACCCTGTCCGACGATCCAGAGGTCGTCCGATTGCTCGACGCCTCCGTGGGTGCCGTACTTATCCGGAACGGTTGCACCATGTCTCGAGCGCCGATGGATATCGAGGACGTCGCTCAGCATATCTCCGATTGGATAACGGCCGCGATCCGCAACAAGGCCCCATGGCTGGGGAGGGTCAACAGCAACAACGTTCCCCTCAAGCTCGCGAAGTGCCACACGCTCGACATGCTGACCCACGAAGCAAACAAGGCGTTGCGCCTGGCGTTGCAGAAGTATGAATTCGCGACACCGATTTACGGGGAAGAGGAAATCATCGCCCATCTCGACGAAGGCTATACGCTCGTTCGCCTCCTCGCAGAAGCTGCGCTAAAGCGCGAAGGCTTTATGATGCAGCATTGCATCGGCCTCGGAGCCTACGATATCGCATTGACCCAGCCGGGTGTGGAGTTTCTCTCGCTCCGGGATCGGATGGGCAAGGCACACGCCACCATCGAGGTGGTCGATGGAGACATCCTGCAACTGAAAGGAAAACAGAACAGGCCGCCCCTCCCACCTTACCTAAATATGCTGGCCCCGGTACTCAGGTCACGCGGGCTAAAGGTTCAACCGAAGAAAACTGTCGACGGAATTGTGGAAGCTGAAGACGGACAGCTACACAGCATCTATGACCTCCCAGAGAACTTCAGGGCCAGCCAGGTTTACGCCTACCATCACCGCGATCTCACCTCACTGCCGAACGGTATGTCAACGATTGGTTCGTTGACGATCTACGGGTCGGGGTTGCTGAAAGTACCGGACGACATCCAGGCTGGCGGGAGCCTCGACGTTGAACGGTCGCGCAGGCTATCGAGTTTCGGCGAGCGAGTGACTGTCGGTGGAAACCTCTGCATTGGCGGCTGCCAATCACTGACAGCGCTACCTGCTGATTTACACGTCGAAGCAAACCTCTACACCCGTTGGCATGACATGTTCGGCGACCTAGAGTTAGAAGACGAGTTCTGCGACGGCCTTACCGATATCCCGTCGTCGGTGTACATTGGCGGGGACATCTACTTGGACGGTTGCCGCGAGTTGCAAACCTTTCCAGCCGACTTGAAAATCAGGAAATCGCTCAACATCGATGGTACCAAGATCGAACACCTGCCCGAGCGCCTAGTTGTGCCAGGGCATCTCTACCTTGGCGGCGGCCACCTGAGAGCGCTTCCGAAGACGCTACATGTCGGGAAAAACCTCAGGGTCGATCTGCATGGTTTCGGATTGCTGCTGGCGGCCATTGACGCCCGCCATGACCTGGTCGTCGGTGGTTCGGTGTATGTCGAAGGAAAGCCAATCTCCATCAACCTGAAGAAATATCCAGACGACGACCCGCAATACAAGAAATGGTCTGAGGACGGAAGATGGTACTCTTACGAACCGCCTGATGACCTACCGGCTCCGGAGCCGATGTGGACCAAGGTGCCCCCGTTTACGCGGTTTCCACCGTCAGACTAGCACGGGGACGAGCAAACCTAATGCTGAATGGAAGATGGCGCAGAATGAGAAAACGTGGACTTCGACTATGAAGTCCACGTTTTCTGTGGTCGGTAATGACAATTATCGGCCAAGGCCGCACAGAACATGGTGCGAAGAAGTTCCTTCCCCGTCAGGTCTCGTCCTGCTTCCTGTTGCACTCCAGCTTGGCCTCGAGGATGAAGCCAACCTCCGGATCGCGGACATCCACCAGTTCGAGATGGCGCTTCCAAGGCATACCGAGGTCGAGCGTTTTCACGCGCCATCCCGATGCCAGCTCGATATCGACAGGATTGTCCTTACCTTCGCGCAAAAGCAGGTCCTGCGGCGTCGACGAAGTAGTGGGTGGCGTAGGCCACGGTTGGCAGGACTTCCTGAGTCCTGAACTCCCGCCATGAACCGCCAGGACCGGTCATAAGCTCCATGTGTTCGTCGAACCGTGTCCTCGATGCAGGCTCGCGGGAGCCGTAAATCCGGTATTTCTTCCGTGCCATTCGGAGTCCAAGATCGGGTCAATGGCAGCAAACGGCAAATGCGCGGTAGGGTCAGGCCGCGCACCGATAGACGCACTTTATGCGTCTTCTCTTTCATGTTTTTCAGTCTGACCAAATCGTGGTTGCTGATCGAGGTCGTCCGGTTCCCGCAGGCGGTACATCCACCGTGGTCGGCCGTCAATTGCAGCAAACGGGATGAGCCCAATATTGTCTCCGAAGAATTTCAACTTGGCATCCCACCGTTTTTCGCATTTGCGCACATCCCGTTCCTGGTCAGGATACTGCATGTCGATCAATTGCTTGGCCGCCCGCTCCACATCGTATGGATACACCTCTCCAATCACTACAAATGCTTCGCGGAACACGTAGCGTTCGATGAACTCATTTAGTAGCGGTGTCCAGTTCATCGGACTGCCAGCCGTTTTGCTCGCGGCAACGTGTTCCAGTACCGCCAAGTTGCCGTAATCCAGCAAACTGCACTCGGGCCAGTCCCAGCCCTCGGAAAACGCATCAGCGATCTCTCCGTAGCGCGCGTCTACATCGTCCATGCAAACCGACCACTCGTTGTGTCGAGGGAACTTGCGGAGTGAAAATTCTTCGACGTCGGCGACAGCGATCCGCGTCCCGGAAGCGTCAAACACAGCACTTTGCCATCGCCTTCGCTTTGTCTCCGTATAATCACAATCGATGCTCTGGAAACGACTTTTCTTCCAGCGGAGTGAGTGGCGACCATCCGGCGACCAGATGGCGTTCGGGCTATTCTTTTCAACCTGAACTACATGGAACATTTGCGCCCTCATTTTGTCGGTCTGTGCGCGACAAATAGAGGCATAGCGCGATGCCGACAGGGAGGGATGAGGTTCCATAGTCGTCGCCTTACTCGCGGAAAGAGGTCGTAAACTTCCGCTAGAAAAGGGATTAAGAACCAGTTTTAACCAACGGTCAAATCTGGAGTAATTTTGGCACTTATGACGTAACGAAAGACGTCAAAAGTGCCAAAAACGGTCAATCAGTGTGTTGGGCGTTGATTGGAGATGCAGGTTCTGAAGTCGATTGGCCAATATGGTGCTGGTAGTGGACGCCGCCTTGGCACTGAGGACAACACGGCCGGCAATGGCAATTATCGGCCGTGTGATGGCAGCGGTCAAAGTTCAGGAGCGGCCACGGGCTTCTTGTCGAATTCTGCCTGCTTGGACATAACAAGATTGAAATCCTCGCGTGCTGACAGTCCCCGGCGCTTGAGGTCAACGAAAGATACGGTGAGCGAGGAAACACGGCTCATGTCCGGGTCTTCCGGGCGGATTTCAGCGGTCACGACGTAATCCGTGCCCACCTCCATGTCTTTCTCGTATTCCTTGAGGTAGGCGGGATTGTATTCGGCCGCGTGGTGGCTGTAGTTGTGATCATAATACGGCCACTCGCAGAACCACTGCTTCGCGCATTTTCCGTCACCGCCGATATACCACGAAACCGTCCGCCACGGGCTGTTGCCCTGAATGATATCCCGGTCCGGCTTACCGTACTTCTTGGTCAGTTCGGTCATGATGGTGTCCATCGTTGGCTGACCATCCGCCTTCGGGAAGTACTTGTCCCGCATGGCTCCGATCACCTGGCTACCGGCACTCGGCGAGGACAGGAAAAGCTGCATTTTCTCGGAGATGTCACCCCCGACCGTATAGAAGGTGTTGAATGTCTGGCTATGGACCTGGTCGGTGCCGATGTCCGTGTTGTGGAAGCTGATGTCCTCCTTCGGGAACCGCGCCTTGAGGATGCTCACCGCTTCGTCACCAGGCTGGCCAGGCTTCACGCCAACGATGTCAATATCGCGGCCGTCAAAATGCGGCATGGGCAGATCAACCGTTTTCGGGATGTCGAAGCCGTCGTCGCGCGCATACGCGGTTGAAACGAGGCCAAGAACGGCGGCAAGGGCGAAGGAGGCAATCTTCATCATACGCGAACTCCATTTTGTTCTTCGCGGCCCTTCTACACGGTGTCACTTTATGACCAATTAACCGGATGCGATCGATTTTAATGACCCGACGACGAGCGAGAACTACCCCAGTCACCTAAACTCAATACACCGATCAAGCTTCCCGAGGGTGATCAGAAAAAGGAACGGGAAGCGCCACCGGGGTCTATCGAATGGCGTTACCCTCTGGCCGATAATGGCAATTATCGGCCACTCGGTGTCGGCAAGCGTTTCAACTGTCGCGGGATGCTAAAGCAACGCCGAGGATACTGGAAATCAAGGAAGGATATAGAGCGTAATGCCTCGCGAAACGACGTTGCCGCTAGTGTCTTGCGCGCGAAGCATCACGTCCCATCCTGGCGTGTATATATTGGTGGGTTTTCCAGTTATATAGCCGCCGATGACACCATTTCCCGGCACAAGCGAAAGTCCCTGAGGCAAGGGACTTGCAAGGGACAGGGATTTAGCGCCGCTGCCGCCAGAAAGTCCCACAATGATATTTACAGCCTTGCCCACCTGCAAATTATGGGTGCTCGCAACGTCCAGCACCAGAGGCGCGCTAGGCGGCGTGGGCGGCGTGACCACAGGTGCTGTCGGTGCAGCGAGCGGGTTGACGCTCAAGAGGCCGCTCCTGCTGGTGCGCCACATGAAATCGCTCGCTTGAGATGGAACAGCGACGCAAAGGCCGAGGAGCGCGAGAGCAATAGTCGAGAACTTCATTTGGAGACTCCATTTATTCGAAATGGTATCCGCAAGGAATTGCGTAATTAAAGACACCAGAACCGGGGTTTTCGGCGGGAAGGGGCAGCTTTCGACAAGCTTCCTACAACAGTGTAGCCGGCGCAACGTAGTCGCGTTGACTCGAGCCGCCTCGACGCCGCTACGAATGGACGTTGAGGGGAGAATTGCGCTCAACGCGACATCCCCCGCTCCTGTTCCATTGCCCTTGCCCGCTCCCTCTCCGCCTCTCTTGAAGATGCCTTGAGTAGTATTGCGTCTCCGACAGGGTCAAAAACCTTCTCATGGACCATCGCCGGTATCTTTTTGTAGGCGCGATGGAATGCGTTCGCGAAATGGAAGTGCATTTCAGGAGAGGCCGACCGGACCTTTTCCATAAGGGCGACGGTTCCGCTGAATTTCGCGTCGGTGATGAACATCGGGTTCTTCATCATGCTCTCGATGTCTCGAAAAAGGGCTTCGCGCAACTTCTCGAATTCTCTCAGGCGTGACTCCACGACGTTCGTTGTCAAAGCCCGCCACGTCTTGGCGATAAAAGGCCTTCGGAAATGATCGGCATCGAATTCTTTCTCCTGTGCCTTCAATTTCGCGAGAAGGTCGGCTCCGAGCCTCGTGTAGGAGTTCTCTTTTCCGATGGCTTCCATATAGTGGTGATCGCCGCCGCCGTGGGCCAAGGGCGTGGCCATGGGAAAATCGGCGGCGCGAGCGAGATCGTTGCGCACGATGCCTACGAAAACGTCTAACGGCATCTCAATGTCGCTGTCTCTGATTTCAGGCATTAATTTAAGTATTTGATCTGCGGTAATCTTCTCGACGGGCGGCGCATCATTTGGGCGAGCGTCGCGGGCGGTTCGGAAGCAAATGTATTTCTCCAGGAATTCAGGCGCGACCTTCCCGAATTCGTACGAGCATCTCTCCCTGATCCTCTGGAGGGCGTTAACGGCCCCGCTGATCGACGCATCGCTAGAAATATCCAAGGCGCTCACCCTGTCGATGTCCGAACGGTGTTCCGCATCTATTTCTTGAGCTTTCGCGTGCACCATTGTTGCATATGTCGCGAGGTCCGCGTGGCGGTCACGCGGAAGTTCCGACATCACACGCAGCACCTCGCGGCGGGCCAACGTGAGCAACTGGTCGCCGAACGACGTTCTATTATTGACTCTTGGAGCGTGCCTGCAGTCATGGGCAAGTTCTTCAAAAGAGGACGCGTCGCGGTGTTCTGTCCGCATCTCCGAACCGACGCGTCGAAAGAGACTGGAGACGGCCTCCTCGGGGCTCGATAGCACGAATTCCATCTTCCTGTGCGGACCGAAACCGTCGAAGTACGCCGGGACGATAGCATCGGCGCTTGGCAGATTGTCCGCCAACTGTGTTGCGAACAAATGTGCCAAAGACTCCACCGCATCAGCTCCCGGCCATCCATGCCTGGCGGCTTCCCTTGCGAATAGGTGGATGTTCCTGACGCGCTCGATGTCTATGAGCAACGGGGCCGCGTTGCAGATCGCAAGATTGGCGAGAAGCTCTTTGCAGGATTCTCGGAGGCCGGAGACATAGGAACCAATAAGGCGTTTGTCCTCTTGCCAATTCTTGTCCTTGATCAATCCGCGGTAGCCGGGGATCGAAGTGGCACGGTTGTACATTTTGATTTCGTTTGCCACGAATGGTATAAGCGTCCGCGTGAGTTGCTCCATCGCTTCAACTGCACTTAGCGCCGCGGGTGGCGATGACTTGAGGATGACCTCCACATCGGCCAAGGCTTTGACGGTCGACACGTCGATCGGCTTCCAGTCGAACGGTGGTATGGCAACCGCGCGCGCGCGCATCTCGGCGACTTTCGCCTTTTCCTCGGAAAAGCCCACTCCAAAGAAAGTGTGGGCGGCTATGCGGAGCAGGCTTGCGCGATTGTTGGTTGTCGGTGTTTTTGCCATCTGGAGACCTCGAAAAAATCTCCGCAAGCAAACCATCAAAGCTGGCAAGCAGCAAAAGACGAGTTCCTCCCCACGCTTGGAGCGAGAGTCGTCCAGCCAATTCCACAAGTGGTATGGTAGGCGTTCCAGGCACCACGAGGATAAAGGGAAGTACTAACCAATGCTTGCTGTATGCACAGGGGTAATAGTTCGAAAAAGAAGCTTCCCCGATGATGGGCCGAACTTCAAAGGGATTGCCCGATAACAGTAGCTATCGGCCACAGCAGCGGGCTGGCCGAATTCGCGATACAAGAACTCAGCCAACTATAGCGAATGTCTCTGGCTACTTCGACCGTTCAGAGGACCGAGCAATCGATGCGTTCAGTACCTCAGTAACCCTCATGGCTCCCTTCACTCCCCTGACTAGAATGTCGTGGCCGTCACGCACGCCGATCAGCAATGTCCCGTACGAAAATACAGACCCTGAAATATCCTCGCTGCAAGTGACTTCCGTTAAGCTTTGCACGTGTCGTTCTACGGTCAGTCTTTTTAGCCAGCCGGAGCGGACAAAAAGCCTTTTGTCTGACAATATTAGAATCGATGACTTCGCGACCAGATATGCGTTGAGCACCAGTAGCAAGATGGGGATCGCGAGTAGCAGGCCGAATTCATACATTCCATAAGCGAAAGCAAATAGCTCAAAGGCGACCAATACCGCGAGAAGTCCGACAGGGAGTTCTTCCCAAATCGACATTCTAGCACTTTGCAACATACGCTCATCATCAGCCAAATCGAAGGCCTTGGATACGCTCATAAAAAACCTCCAGCGGCTCGTTCTTGAAATGTATTTGGCCGCGAGGGTATTGAAACACATCCTCGGAGTTGGTGCCAGAGACGGGGAAAATACGTCGTAAATAGAACAGACGTAGCGCGATCTCTACAGTTGTCGCTTATAGAACATCTGCGGCATCGAGCCGCCGGCGGATATTTCGTTGAAGCCACAGACGAATGCCCGATAACGCGGGTTATCGGCCAGAGGCGGCCGTTGGTGGCCAGAGTCTTGTTTTCTCTTGTGCAGGCTCGGTTTTGAGCGCGCGGACCAACCGGCCGCGCAAGCTCATCCCTGAACGCCTGGTCGGCGTTGGCCGTCCCGATTTCTCGTGCGCTCTGCAGAAGTATCTTGCCATCGCGATACTTCGAGAGGCCCGCAGTGCAATAGGTCATAGCGTAGGGCGTCTGTTCCCAGATATCGCAGAGATCGAGAACGTGGCCCCGGACGTTCCCCATCTTGCCGGAAACGTAATTCGTGGCCAGTGTCTCATGGTATGCCATCAGGAGGCTGTTCCGTTGCTGCGGGGAAAACTGATCTACCCAGCCGACGTGTTTTCGGGCGTACCTGAAGCATTCAGTGGCGAGTGCGTATCCGATGCGGGATAGCTCTCCGTCCATCACGTCCTTTGTCTCGGCTGAGGCGTCGAGGACCTCGAATTCCGGGATAGCCTTCGACATGATGTAAGGGTTTTTGTCGCCTTTCCGCTTCCGCGAGACTTGCGCTGCATGTTGCTCGGCACCCTCGAGATCGTCGAGAGCGAAGTATCGCCGCGATAGATCGCAATCGAAGCCGTCAAAGCCGTGGGCGAGCTCGATCTTGACGGCAACATGCTGCTGAGCTTCCTGATGGGAAACACGCCACGTTGGCGCGCCGCACTCCATCCAGAGATGACTTCCGTCCACCACCAGCATTCGTCCGACGAATGCCTCGATCGTCCGCTGTGTTTCATGCTGGATGGCGATGTCGATATCTTCTATTGAGTCGTGGATTTCTCGGAAATCCACTAATTCTCTTCGATCCGCGCGGTCATAGGTGTGGGAGCCGTGCGGCCAGGCGGTGACAACCCGGCTGTCCAGCGCGCTTTCCCGGTCTAGCTGCCACTCGAACTGGCGGGCCAACGGCGACATGACCGTGCTAGCCTTACCGTCCTGCGTGACAGTAAGGTTCAGCCCCGGTTCTGGGCGGCCGGCGTATTCGTGACCGTCAAATGCGTTGCCGAGGAGCCGCGACCATGGACCGTCGACGGGGATACGGCGGTAAAGCCGTCCGTCGAACGCTAAAAGTTCAGTTTTGTCCTCGTACTTTGTATGCTTGTATTTCGCATAGCCGGCATGGAACTCCGAGCGCACACGCTGAGAAACGACAAAGGCCGTCTCCATTTCGCTTCGCGAAACCTCTTCGATTTCATGATCGAGGGTGCATGCAAGGTAGATATCGCGAACATCGGCGCACCGCGGAGGACGACCGCGCGTCAAGAATGGAAATCTCATCTTTCTTGTCGGCATTGCTGAATTCACCAGATTGAGCTCAGGGACATTGACGCTGCGTGACGCGTTGGACAAAGGTCGCGATAACCGTGGTGGATGGCCGATAACAACAGGGGCGCACCAACGGCTAGCAGATACCCAAGATCAACGTCGGTAGGCGTGGGAGGTCGTCAGGGTGCATCTTACTGAACTTATCAGAGACGTGTTCGAAGCGGCTAGTGCCGATTAGGGTCAGTAACACACTCAATGGCCCGATCCCTGCCCAAAAGGCGCAAATGAGGCGCGCACCAAAAAGATTAGCTGTTACGCCGGCAGGTTTTGTGGAGAGAATAATGGAGCGACGGAGAACGCAATGCGTCACTTTTGGCCTAACTTCAACGACCTCTCGGTAGAAGAAATCGAAGCCTACATTTTGCGCTCCAGATGGTGCTTCGGCATCATGTTGGGCATCGAAATTCTGGTCTTCGCCCTCGCGATGCTCGGTCACATCAACATCTACTGGGCGCTCAATTCATTTGTGATGGGTGTCTTCTTGGGCCTGAATATTGCATTGATCAGCTATTGCAAGAGCAGGGTCTGGGCCAGCATTATTTTGGCACTCTTCGCACCGCCGATTCTGATGACTCTGTTTCCGGTCCCGTCGTTGGGCAGTATTCTATTGAGCTATTTCATTCTCTATCTGGTAAACCAAACCCGAGCCACGTTTGCCTATTCCAGCCGTCGTGTGGCAAAGAAATTTCCGATCTCCAGTTCTGACGGGAACATGAGAGCCTAAACGGCCGTCAATCCGGATAACCGACTGTCAGGCCCCCGCGATGCGAGATCATAAAGTTCGGTGTGGAATCCGAGATTTCAATCGACAGCCTTCGACAATAGTCAATACCGCAAGGCCAAGCGACACCCTCATCCACTGACCGATAACAGGTGTTATAGGGCAGCTACCGCTTTCTAGTTCCCGCACTCACTTTCACATCCTGGCGAGCGTAAAATGTACGACGTCAGTCGAACAATCTACCCATGACTTCAAATAGTGTCGGCCGCCTCATTCCATATGGGCAGCCCCTGTAGCGATCACGTCGCGAGCTGAACCCTCTATTGTCCCACGGAGACCCAATAGCCTTCATTCTGTAGGCCTGATCCAACTGCGGACTGATATAGACGCTCACACAGTCGAATAGTTTGGGCTTTTCAAGTTCATATACCACTGTTCCTTGGGGTTTTGACTGAAGCGAACGGGAGCTACCGAACTGATGCCAAACCCCGATCAGGCAGATAGCAGCAAAGCCGACGAAAGCGAGCGCAAATGTAAAACGCCTCTTTTCGGCTGGACCCTCGTAATCCTCGTTCTCCGTGTTCATGATCCGGACTTTCACTCATTGCATCCGTAATCATCAATCTCCAGTCGTCGTATAACAAGTAGCCGGCTGCCTACGCACCTGTGCGCTCGTAGCCGATCAAAACAAGAAGCGTTGGCCTTGTCTGATGCAGTCCCGATCCGCATCGATAGGATGAGAAACGAGCTAGGGCCTATCATGCAGTTCCAATACGAAACCCATCCTGCCGACATCGAGAAAAACCGCCTCAAGCAGCGGCTCCGTGGCTTCTCGGATGCCATCCTGAGCTGCGTGCGCGGCAACCGGGATGAACTCGGCACAATTACTAGGGGTCTCCGCGACGCGTACGTCGAAGGGTTCCAAAAGGGCGCGGAAGCTGGCCTACTCAGGCGCTCCGACGTCGAGCGCGGTGCTGAGGTCATCGATCTCCTCGACGGAAGAATTGGAGTCATCGTCGATCTCTTCAGCGAAGATGACCGGGGCGTGGAAATCGAAATGGCCACGGTCGAATATGCGGACGGTGCTTCTCCCCGTTTCCGCGACATCATGCTGACGTCCCTCAGTACAGACCTCACCCTCGCCGACGACGAAGTATCCTCTCCAAAGGTCAATGTGACGACCAACGCCCCCAGTCCCTGACCGTCCGCAGTCGGAAGGCTAGAATACCCGAGCGTTGGCAACCTTCATGACGAACTCTCGAGAATATCGTCTAGCTGATGAACGCTCCGAGGCCGATAACAGGCTTTATCGGTCAGTGGTCGCTAAGCGCGACGTTCTCGTTACCTGAATGGTGCTGATGCCAGGCGCGGCGGAGGTATGCATGACCTCATGCGAGTAGCGGGATGTCATCAGGTCGGCGGACGAACGCAACGCGCGCTGGAAGGCTTCGGCGACAACCACGATTTGTAGTCATAGTACCCGAGGTCGGAGCGGGGCCATATTGGACGAATTGCCAAAATTAAACTCAGGGTCGACAGAGAGAAAAAGTGATGGCCTCCATCCCACGCCGCCATCGATCTCCATGCGTTGCATCACCTTGCGGTCAGAGGTTACTACGTGCCTAATGCCGAACACCTCGAAGAGATAATTTTCATTGGCTGTGGGTACGGCGAGCACCGTCAAAGGAACCGAAAGGTGACTGCCTGGCTTGCTGAAGACAAGCCCGATCTCGATTTCGTCCTCTACATCGATCTCGGTACTCCCAGGCGGGGCAACCGTGTCCCGAACGGTGGCGTGACAAATGGATCGAAGGATTTTGCGTTGGTTGTCCAAGCCGTTCGCGCGCCGGATCGCCTCCTCGAGCAGTGGCAGGGAGGAAGTGGGAAAATGTGGCTTCGCTGCTCCCCAATGCGAATGCGAGGGCTTACCCCTTGCTCCCCGGAGCAAGGACCATTCAACTTTGCCATCAGCGACATATACTTCGCCGGACGTTTTGCCACTCTTGATGGCAGCGTCAATACGCTCACAAACATCTACGATGACCGGATGGTAACGCTTGACCCCAAGCTTCTCGACGAGGTGACTCACGGACAGACTATTGGCATCCGCCTTTCCGGGAAGCTTGTTAACCGCAGCGCGGAAAGCATCGATCGAGGCCCGTGACACGTAAGCACACTTTGGGAGTGGCGAGTAGGAACAATTCCACTCTACTAGCTTGCCCTCGACAACGATTGTTCCATTTTCCGCTCCTGAGTTCAGTTGCAGGCCAATCTGCCTCCAAGCGGCCTCGATGATCGGGTGATCGATGTAGATGCCAAGTTCCTTTGCAAGGGTACCTCTGCCAATAAAACTCGTCGCTTGAGCTTTGAATGCCTCAAGGGATTCGGCTGGGACAATAGCCGCGAGGAACCTCTTGCTGTAAGATGTAATCTGGAACGGCACCTTGATGCCCATCACTTCGATCTCGCCGCTTTTGGCACCCTTAGCCGCTTCGGCTTCGATCTGCGACCAGGGGCCCGTAACAAACCTATGGTGTGGTGTAACACCCAATTCCCTGGCGATGTCCCGTTTGGTCAAGTTTCTGGCGATTTTCATCGAGTCCCTTCCTTTTTGTCCACCCCCTTTCTATTGGGCTCTCCAGCAAGTCGAAATAGCACGCGTTTTGGGGACGTTTACCTGAACGGGGCAGGCGGCATACTGATCCCTCGCGCGGCGGCGGCCTGCATGACCTCAGGCGAGTAGTGGGAGGCCGTGAGGTCGGCGGCCGAACTCATCGCCCGCTGGAAGGTTTCGGCAAGTTGGATAGCCTCCATTGCGCGATCCGCGTCACGCGGTAGGGACGTCGTCAGTTCGTTTGCATGTGCGTTCATAATTTCCGCGAACGGATGCGAAAGGGTATCTGGCAGGCGGCCGTCTTTGAAGAATTGCCTCAGCCGCGGAACGTAGTCTGTCGGATCGCGTTCGCGTTTCAATCTGAGCGATACAGCCATCGCAGCCTGGAGGCACGAACCCAGAGCACGAATGTATGCACCGTCGAAAAAACCCGCATTTCGGAGAAACCGCGCTTCCTCCAGGATGCTTTCAGCTTTATCCCAGTGAGCGGTCCATGTCTCGTCGGTGTAGATCATCTGGTTGCTCCGATGCCATCTCGTCGTTTTCCAACGATAGCCGATAGATATGCATTGAACCGTGGCGGCCGCCAAGCCCCGCCGCCGGCCTGCCATTGCATTACCGCACTCAGGCGCGAGCGGTGTCTTGAGAAAACAGCGCCTTGACTTGTCGGCTTGCCAGATATTTATAGACGTCGTTCCTCGAAAAAAGCGGAATGCCGACGGAAAAGGAGCGGAAAGCCACCTGGGGCCGCTTCCAAACCAGCCGGGACCTTGTGATGGTGGGTGAAACGAAACCGGAGGCGCAAGCCAGTGACACAGATTAAAACCGAACGCACCCGCCAATCGATGAGCCAGAAGAGGCTCGCGCTGCTGGCGGGCATTGACGCAAGAACGTTGCGCAAAATCGAGAAGGGCGAGAACGTGTCGCCGGAATCCTACCGCGCTGTATGCAATGCCCTCGGCATCTCGCCGGCCATCTCTAGCGATTGCCCCGCCGTTGCCGACGGCGCTCCGCTTGATACGAAGGCGCGTTCGCCCATCGCTGCCTTCTTTGTTGCTGTGTTCGTGTTCGTTCTTGCAACGTCACTCGTTGGTGCGGCCGCCTACCATTTTGACGTCCACAGAATAATGAACCTAGAAACGAACTTCCAAGCCGCGATTGCATCTCTCGGCGTCCTTATGTTCCTCGTAGGATGCCCTTTGGTTGGGATCGCTTCCATCTGGGCATCGCCAGACACCGTTGTGACCCTATCTGTTGAGAACAATGCCAAAGGAATGTCTGTAGCGGCAATGCTTGGTGCCGTCAGGGAGTTCGTGCCAGGCGGACGCTTCAAGGTCGCATCTGTGACATCGTCTGGCATCACTCAGTCCGTGGTTGCCGTTGGTTTCGCCAATAAGACAGACTACTCGCAGCTTGCGAGGCTTCTTACGGCACGCGGCTTTCAAGCACAGGTTGGCCCAGCCTGAGGTGAGGCACAGCCTTGCCCCCGCCAGAGCCTTCGCACGGGTCGCGAGGGGCCCTTGAAATCGCAAATCCGCGGTGCACCTAAGAACCTATGTGTTGCGGATTTCGCTCTGCCTAGAGAAGGAAGCTGAGAATGGCCGACCGTCTCGAAACGTGGAAGATGATCGTCCAAGGTCTTCAGACGATCGAGGATGCCGTGGACTTGATCGGTGGCGTCGAACTCGACGAGACCGAACTGGAAGCCCAGCTCTCAGCAATCCAGCGCGCGGCGCGGGAGATTCGAGGAGCGGCGCATGACTACCTCCAACCAGAGAAGGGTTGAATATTACCGGCCAGCGACGGTCTTCTTGGTCAGACTCGCCCTCAGTGCCTCGATCCTCTCGAGATTGGAGTGATAACGTTCATAGTACCGTCGTTCATCGGGGTTGCTGGAGAAATCCTTGATGATTTGGGAAGGCGTCGGGCCGCCCCACAGAAGCCACATTGCCACCCAGAACATGCCTTTGAGCGCTACGTTTCCAGCAGTTTCAATCCAAGTGAAGTCCATCTTTTACCCTCCTGTTCACAACAGGATCAGGACGCGAGAAGGCAATATTGTGGCCGAACGGGGGACGGAGCAACCAGGCCGTCAAGGCCGGATTGCTGGCGCGGTAGACGGGCGGGCGGATGCATTTGCCGCTGCGCCGATATCATGAGCGATGGTTCCACGGAATGCTCTATTCGGGTTGTTCCCAAGGCGTGACTTGAAGGCATCTTCGGCTTCGGCGGTCTCTTCGGTACCAAACCACTCGGTGCCATAGTTCATGTCTCCGTGGTTGACGAACAGGACGTAGGCGTCGAACGGGTCATCGACATAAAGATGCCAGAAACCTTCAACCTTCAGGAGCACCAGCGCGCCGCCCGATGCGATCTCGGAGGCGGCCACCTGATGACAGCTATCACAGGTCAATCCGAACTGCTGTAGGAACGCCTTGCTCGTGTAATCGGTCATTTCTGGTCTCCCGTCGTTACGACACCCTATGCAAACGATCGGCAATGGACAATGGACAGCCGTGGAGATGGGCGTGGCCGATAACACGAGTTATCAGCCAGGGGTGATGCCCGTTCGATGCCCTAGACGCGGGTCCCCCGGGTTCGCAGTTTTGTCCCGCCTGCCAGGTCCACGACCATTAGACTACGCCGAACTTCAAGTTCCGAGGAATTGTAGTAAATTCTAATGAAAGGAGAGACGCGCCATGTCCCATATGCTCGACATTGACGAAGTTACGGAAATGCGCCTCATGCAAAGAATGTATGGCCCGAGCCTCCGGGAGGACATCGAACTCCCTGACGCCGTTGTACCAACACTAGAAAAGCTGAAGCTCGTACGCGCGATAATTCGGAGAAAGTTCAAGTTGTCTTGGGAAGACGCGAACATGATCACGGCGGCTCTGTTTGGCTTTACGAACTACTATTTCGCGCGGGAGGCATATTGGGACAGAACAGTGGGCTATGCTCCAGACGACGAATGTCCCCCAGACGTGATACTGCGCCGCAGGGCGATGCAAGCAAATATACTTGTGCGATTAGCGGGGGCAGAGCCGAAATCCGCAAAAACGGTCATCGATCTGGTTCGGCCGACCATGGTTAATTGGGAACCGTCCCTTCGCAGTCTCAACCCATTCCAGCGACGGCATTGATCGAAGGGGTCCGATCCAGCTGAACCGTCACAGGACCCATAAGGCAAAGTGGCACGGAGAAACCGACGGTCACCACTAAAAGCTGCCGGTAATGAGAGGCCGGTCAGTTGTCGAACGGGTCGGCGACCTTCGCGATTAGATTGTCCGAGATCGCCTTGATCTCGATCCGCATCGTGAGGACACCCACTGCCCAATCATCGATGCAGTGCTTCCCGGTGTGCTCGCCAACGTCCTCGAGGTCACCGAAAATGCCCCCTTCATAGAAGAAGCGTGCCGTTCCAGGTTGGCCGTCCGAGGCGTTCCTTATCTCCACGCAGATGGTCGCAGCGCAATAGACGCCATAGCAGAGATGCGACGCGACCCCTTCCTGGCTGTCCTTGTATACGTACTCCTCACCAGCGCGGCATGGGAGAGCGACGCCCAATGCCAATAAGGTGCCCAAGGCGATGCGAGAGAATAACTTCACAGACCCCTCCGTCAGACTCACTTCCACGAGGCTAGCATAAGGAGAGGGTGATTTCTCGCCATACGTGTTCACGCAAGCCAGAAGCCCGCTGCGAAGGCGGCCGACCACCCCCGCGAGTCGCCTATAGGCCGGGGCCACGGTTGTCCGACATCTTGAGAGCCGAAGCCACAGCGAAGTTCTCGACGATTTCCAGAAGGCGAGAACGCTCCTCGGGAATTTCGGCCGATTTCATCACCTCGGCAGCGCCATGGAGCGGCATGAACTCGCAAAGCTCTCGAACACCCTCGAAAAAGGGCGAGAGCGGCCGGGTGTTTCCAGTGACGGGGAAATTCGTCTCTGTCGAGTTTGCACCCCGTGGCCCCCTAGCCGTGAGCTGCCCGCCGAAGAATGTCAACGCCGCATCGAGTCCCGCCCGACTGGCTTCCGTCAGCTTCCCTTCGCACCTTTTCATACCGGAGGCTTCATTAGCCTTCCGGTGTGGGGATTCAAAGAAGTTGAACGTCATCTCCTCGATCAAAGGCTCAATGCCTTCTTCCCATACCTCGAGATGGCAGAGATCGGCGCTTCGCTCTTCGGTAAAGCGAACCTGAGCGGTGGGCCGATACCTGCGGACTTCTTCGAGCACGACATCGACAACATCGATGAGCGCCGTCTTGTCGGGGAAATAAGCGGTGAACGTGTCGTGTTCAGGCCAGCGATAAACCATGTCAAACTCCTATATCTCGCAGGCAGTTCTACTGTGGGGTGATGCGGAATTCAAGACACCGCCTGCAAGGGAGCGCGAATGTTTGTGGTTGGCGATATCTACCTGCGCGCAGTGAGGGCCGCGGCCGCTCGTCGGGACTTGCACTGATTGGATCAAAGCGCTGGCCGATAATCACGCTTATCGGCCAGCGCTTTGATCAGGAGTCCTCTGTTTCCCGCGCAGAACGAGCCGCCTGCGCTGCTTGGGCGATTTTCAGCATCTCCTGCATGTACGCCTTGGGATTGCCGTAGTAGAGGCCGTACAGGGCCTCGAAGTACGCGACGACGCTTTCATGGTCGCGCAGCACGATCTGAGGCAGGTGATAAGTGTACTCGCCATCGTAGTTGAACTCGATCCGCGCGCCCTTGTGATAGTGCCTGAGGAGTGCGCGCATAACGGTGCGTTCCTTGTCGGCGCAGCAGGCGCTACCCTCGATGTCGACGAACAGGTTACGCACGTGTCTGCTTACAAAAACCTGGTTGATCAGCAGGAAGGCAAGGCGCGGGTTGTCACCTAGAACCTTCTCGACCAGCGTCTCCGAGATGCGTTGATGATGACGAAGAAGAGAACCGCGGAATTTCTGGTAGTCAAGGCGATGGAGAGCTTCGGCCGCTTCCTGCACCTCAGGTTCGTCCTCGTGCTTGGATAGGCTCGCCAGCGCCTTCTTCTTTTCCTCTGCGAGGAAGGACGAGAAGATGCCGGTGATCCCTTTCTCCAGTTCCGTCACCGAAACGTTCTCAACGTTCAAGTTGGTCATTGGTTCTCCGTCGTTCGGGTTGGCGACCATGGTCGCTTGAATGCGCGACAAAGGTCAACGACGTCATGCGATCTGCGCAGCTTGTATTGCGAACCCCAAAAGCGGACTCCGAGCGGAAACCAAGCTAGCCGATAGGACAGCGTATCGCAGCTAGATGATGGCCTTACGCTTGAAGCCAAGCAACTCGGAAGCCTCGGCAACGCTCGATGCATGTTTCAGCGCCGCCTTGTAATCCATCAGGCCGAAGCCTGGCTGTAACCCTTTCAGCACTTCGATCTCGGAAACGACATCATTTACAGCGGACAAGTCAGGTGGCAGTCGGTCCCCGTCCGGTGCTTGACGGGGGTCCAGGCCAGCGGCGGAAAAGGCAAGCGTTGTTTTGCTAGATTGACGGGCGAGAACGGCTTTGAGACTGTCAGCCGCAAGCCTGAACGCGCTTTCCCAATCGTCTCGGGCGAAAACCCCGCCGCCGCTCATCTCAATGGGCATCTGAACCATCCCGTGTTGCGCCAGTTCGGCGGAATGGATCAGCATACCGTCCCGGTCGCGCTCGACACCCGAGGTCGCTCCTATGTCGTTGGCTCCTGTTTCTTTCAGGACGCCTCCCGAATGAACCAACACCTTGTCACGGAATGACTTGGTATCGGACGTCCACCCCGCCATAGGCTTCCGCCTCGCGTGGAGATATCCGACTTCAACGGCTGTCCCCGCATCCATCTCGACAGCACCGTGAAACGGATCGAGGCAGATCAATGCGCCATCACAGGCGTCCATCAACTCGAAGTCGGCATTAACGATCTTGCAGTAGAGCGGTCGCCCTGGCTCGACACCCTGAAGGTCAAGCTGCCCGTCGACGGGGGCGACGCCCTCCAGTCCAGCGGCCGCACAAATCCCCTTCATTCGAGCAAACACTGCGGCGGGGTCTTCGTAAAAGACCATTGGGCCTGCCAAATAGACCAGAGGAAGACGCTGAGATTCCAGCAACGGGCGCATGTCGCTCTCCAATACAATATTCTGGACCCCAGTGTGGGGGAGAGGATGCTGCCTCGTCAACTAATTTGCGCCGCTGTGCGATGTCTTGCAATTTCATCCTTGAACGGGTATTTCGATGTCCAGAATTATGGGAACATAAATCGGCGGAACCCGAAGTTAGAGCGCGCGTAGACTTGTGAGGCAACGATGAAATTAATCGCTTGCAATTTCGTCCTAACAATTGCGGTCGCCTTCGTCTCGCCGAACGTCTGCAATTCCCAGGATGTGGGGTCTGTGACTGAGTCGCCTGCGATCCATCCGATGGCCGCCCCACACGACCTCTCGAATTTGCCACTGCCCATGATTGGTCAGCCAGCGGAGACTTTCCAAACGGACGATTCCATCCAAACGGGCAGTGTTTCGGCTAGCAGAGCAGCCGATCCCGAACAGATTCCGTTTTGTGTCAGAGTTCCCGCGCCGCCTGCGACGCTTCAGACAAAATCAAAATACAGTGCCGACGACAAATCGAAGTCTTCGATCGATGAAGACGCCATGGCGGCACGCGACGAAACCGTACAGCCGATCCGCAATTCTATCCGCATGCTGACCGACATTGCCTATGCGGATTCGAGCAGTTCGCTGGTGTCTAAGGCACGGGCGGAATGCGTGCTGCATAATATCGATCACTGGGCGGCCGCGAAAGCGTTGAGCGAAATGCGCACCGCCGACGCCTACCTTAGCCGAGACCGCTGGGTGGCCGAGATCGCACTTGCCGTTCGGTCAGCCAGCGGGCGTGTCGAACTCTCAAAGGAGCGCAAGGCGCTTTACTCGAAATGGTTCGGTGGCCTCGCCCGGGATACCATCGAAGCCTATTCGTTCCGTCTCGGCCCGACGTCCAAGACAAACAACCACCGCTATTGGGCAGGCCTGTCAGTCGGGGTCATCGGCTATCTTCTCGATGACCCCGGGTTCAAGGCATGGGGCAAAGGGAGTTTCGAGATCGGTGCATGTCAGGTGGATCACCGTGGCTTCCTTCCTGCGGAACTGGCGCGAGGCAAGAAAGCCCTAGACTATCACGTCTATGCGCTTCGCCCACTGGCAGCCATCGTCAAGCTTGTGACGACCAATGGCGAGGCGTTTCAATCAAAGTGCTTCGATCGGTTCAGGCGTCTCTCCGCGATGACGCGCGACGCACTGCGCGATCCCACGGAATTCGAGCGTGTGGCTGGAATGCGCCAGGCGGCCACTTCAGGAGAAAGCAGTTATTCTGCGGTATTGAAGCTCGACGCGCTGCCGCTGTTCTGACCAGGAGCAACGGCCGGGCGCAGGACGGTGATTTGTCACGCTAGGCGTTAACCAGTTCGAAGGAAGGTGAAGTCACCATTTCGGCCGGACGGCTTCTACGGCTTCGCTACTCGGACAGCGTCGTTTCGCCTACTCTTCAAGCTCCGTTCCGTGGTAAGGACCTCGATGATCTCGCTACGAGCGATCAATATAGCGTCGGCAAGTGGCTTCGAATTTTCGAGATATGCCCTTGCAGTCTCCCAAACACGGTCGATCGTTGATGAGGTGGCATATACTTTGGTGCCGTATGCTAGACCGCGTTCGATCTTCACGTTCAAGTCGTTGAAGCGTTCCAGCATGACCGATGATCCGATCTCGCCGGACTTCCAGTTATCGAGAGTCTCCTGTAATGACCGCGTGTCTGTGTCTATGAAATTGTAGTCCACCAAAAGCTTGAGTGTGGCAATGCCGTCATTGAAAGCCGCTTCGGCTGCCTCAACAGCTTGACCCTTGAACTGGTCCACCAGAATGTCGCGCAGGCCAGGGCCGCTGATGATCCCGATGCGATCCACCGCGCATTCGTTGATGACCTGTTTCAGGCTGCCGGCACGTGTAGGAAGTGGCTCGGCTTCCATGAGCCGCGGGTTCGTTCTGAGGAGTTCCACTGGATCGATCCGGGCGATCCATTCCGCTGCCACGGCGTTAAGCTCCCGCCTCAACTCGGCCATAGACCAAACCTTGTCTGGTCCGAGCTTGCGTGCGACTGCGTCGCGTATCTCGCGCGATATCGTTTCCAGTGAGTAGCGGTCCGTCATAGCACATCCTTCGGCAGCTCTGTGTCCTATGAATGTGCGGCATCACAACGCCCACCACAATGGCTGATAATGGAGGTTATCGGCCATGGGGTGGTCAGACAGGGAAGCGAGGCGGCCCGGACCGCTCGGCCGACGGACGACGTCACAGCGGTAGCGAAAACTGATCGATAACGTTTTGCGGCTTGGGGCGCTTGACCCCTTTCGGCAGCTCGCCCGTTAGGTCGGTTTCAAGTCCGATCAGGGCGAACGGAAAGTCGAGGGTCTCGTCTAGGCGCTTTTCGGCAAACATCCCCATCGCGGTCTGCCAGTTCGCCGGCCCCGTGGACATCAGCGATTGCGTCGAGCGCATCGGGACGAGAACGCACCCGCCTCTGATCATGCGGCGTTTGAAAAACTCGATCGACTTGTCTATGTCCCAATCCACGAATGGATACTTCCCGAATTGCACCTCAAGCAGCAGTCCGCTACGGAAGAAGTCCCCCTCGATGAAGCCGCTCGTATGCGGGATGGCCTCGCGGGCAAGGAAGTCCTTCCGGTCCTTGTGGGGTATGTCGCGCAGGCGCTTGGCGTCGGCGAACGTCTCCGGGTAATAGTTGTCGGACGTCAGCTTGCCGTATCCGAGCGGCTTCAACTCAGTCTCGATATGCTGGTTCATGATGATCGGGGAAAGGACCTTTTTGCCCTTCTTGGTCTTCTCCGACGAATCCTTGTCGAAGCACTTCCAGAAATCCATCGTGGCGACGGCCCGCTCGAGATTAGGCATGAACTCGGGATCGATGCGGTCGATCGCGTCGTGCCAGCCGTCGGTGCAGCAAATCTCGGGATGAAGCCGGAAGCGATTCAAAATTAAAGACGCCAATTACGCATACCGTATATTGGGGTCGTGAATTTCTAATTTCGCAAGCGAGTTCTTGAATTATTTGGGGACCAAGCAGATGGAGGGCCACGCAGGGCGCTCACCCCACCTTCGGAGCGAAGGCCGCAATGGGCGTACGGTCATTCTCCCTGCCGCGTTCTATGGCCCTGACCCGTGTTTGCGCCTGCCTGACCGCCTCGAGGGCGCGGTCAGTCTCGTCCAGCCACGCCGTAAGGGTGTCCATATCCGCATCCTCGAGGCGGTATCCGTGGACCCGTTCGAAAATCGGCGCATTCTGGTGCTCGAGTTTCAGCTCTTCCTGGATTTCGACGAGATGATCGAGCGTCGTCTCCTCGAGCTCGAAACTATTGGCGATGTCGGAAGGAGCGTTCCACTTGATCCTATCCCAACCGGGCGTCGGGACGTGACCGGACTCCACTGACGTCCTGATCTTGCGACCGAACGTCAACGCCTTCTGCAGATGCTTGCCTTGGTGGGGGTAGTCGTGGTGCGAGCCGACCATAGCAAGGTTCAGCGTGTCGCCGTCGATCGTGTAGAACATCACGACGTCGGGATTGGTCGACAGCTTGCTGTGCCAGATTCCCTCGAGGTTCTTGTTGTTCGACGTGAAGGGATAGTCGGAATTGCTTCTGAACGACCTGTTCTCGATCTTGCGTTCGACGCTCCACGCGATCTTGGCCCGGATTTCGGGATAGCGAGAGTGTCCGCGGTGCTTCTCAATGGTGTCCCAGAAAAGCTGCGTTATCGAAATGAATTTGAGGTCGGCCATCGAAGTCCCTTTCAAGACCTCGATGATACCGACCTCTTACGCAAGCCAGAACGACGCAGGATCAAGCGGCGTCTTCACGCTCTCCGCCAGCTCGCAGGAAAGCCAGGCCTTCCTCGATCGGCATCCGGGTTTCGACCACGGTGTTGGCGATAGCCGCTTCGACCTCGGCCTGACGCTCAGCCAGGACGGCAGCTTCGCGGGCGGCCTGACGCTCAACGTAGTGCTGGCGGATCGCTTCCTTCGCAGGGTCCTTGAACATGGCCGTCTCCTTCTTCATCTGCGCATGAGATAGGATATTCCGACAGAATTGTCAACACTGGAGTCTTTAAATAATGGTGCCGTCGGTTGCGGTGGCTTCGCGCCTGTTCTGGTTATTGGTAGGCTCCGCATCGGCGTGGACGTGGGCGAGCCTTCGAAATACTACATGCCGGGATACTGGCCCATGTCAGGTAAATCCGGACGTCAATTAACCATGCTTGACTGTCTATTGTGCGAGTAAATTGAATTTTATGCTTATTTCCTATAAAAGGGCTCAATCTCAACGGGGGATTTGGCATGGGAAATGCCGATTTCGATTATGAGAAATGCCGCCATCGGGCCGCCATCGGATAGCGCTCGCGTGAAGAGGGGCGGCCGCGACCAACACTCCGATCTTCCGCTGTTCGGCCTCGACGCTCCTTCGATAGCTGCGAGGATAGACCGAAATTCATCCCCGAGCGCCAAGGTCAATCTGCTTCTCGATCTGTTCGGGGGACACGACCTCCACATTCCCTATCGGTGGGAAACGAGGGACGGACGAGAAGGATACGCGATCCTTTGCGACAACGAGTGGGACAAGGAACTCTGCCTGAAGGACAAAGGTGGTCTCGCAAGGTGCGCTTCCTGTCCCAACAAGAGCTTTGTCACCAACGGCGAAATGACAGTCCGGAGCCACCTCGCGGGAAGCCGCCAGTGGGGGAAGTTCGCTCAATGGGAAAGGGACAAAGAGTTCGTAGCCGGCGTTTTTCCGGTGGCGGCCGACGGCACCGCCCGGTTCTTCTGCATCGGGTTCGCATCGGCGAACTGGCGGGAGGACGTTCGGGCGTTTCTGGAAACCACGCGCATCTGGCGCATCCCGGCCGTGGTGGAGGCGGGACGGGAGGAAATGACCGCGAGGGTATGGGTGTTCTTCGAGGGGAACATCCCAGCCAGGAAAGCGCGCACGCTAGCCAACTCGCTTGTCACCGAGACCATGGAAAAGAGACCGGAGATCGACTTCTCCATCTATGACCGTGTATGGCCGGGAGAAGACACGGCGATTTCACCGGTCAATGCGAAGCCCATTCCACTACCGCTGCAGTTCAGGCAGGTCGCCGCCGACCGAACCGTTTTTCTTGAGGACAACATGGCTCCGGCGGCAGATCAGTGGGCTAGGCTGGCCGAGATCAAGCGAATGTCGCTGGCGCAGGTGGACGCCCTGCTTGGCAACATGAAGAGGTCGGACCGAATCCTCGGGGTGAGGCTCGTCGGAGAAGCGGATTTCGACACCACCAAGGGGACGCCCTCCGTCGGTCCCGTCGGCGTGCGGCCGGTTTCAGTCCCATTGCCCAACAGGGTGGACGTCGTCATCTCGAACCAGGTCTTCCTCGATCGATCCCAGATTCCGACCCAACATGCGGCGCGCCTGTTGAGCCTCGGGGCATTTCAGAACCCGGCCTACATCTCCGCACAGGCCGCCAAGCGGGACACTCGCGGCAAATCCGTCATCATCTCCCGTGGTGGCATCGACGATCGGTTCGTAACGTTGCCGCGCGGTTGCCTCCCGGACGTTCTGCGATATCTTGACCACTACGGAGCACGTCCGCTGATCGACGACCGAAGGCACCGAGGAACCCCGCTCCCACAAGGATGCACGTTCTCCGGGACGCTGGAGCCATCGCAGCAGCGCGCCTACGAAGCCCTCATGGCGCACGAGATCGGCGTCGTAGAGGGACCTCCATCGTTCGGGAAGACGGTTCTCGGAGCCGCGATGGTCGCAGGGCGCGGAGTGAACGCGCTGGTGCTTGTCAACCGCAGCATCCTCCTCACGCAGTGGCAGACGTCGCTGCGACGCTTCCTCAATATCGATCCAGACCTGATCGGCACGATCGCCAGCGGAAAGTGGAACAACAGGGGCGTCATCGACATCGTCATCATCCAGGGCGTCACGGGAGAGGAGAGGACAGAAGGAGGCCTGGCGCTCGACGACCTGTCGGACGATTTTGTCGCTGGCTACGGGAACGTCATCGTCGACGAATGCCACCACATGGCTGCACCGACCTACGAAGCTGTCCTCAGGCGCTCGCGGGCGATGTGGGTCTCGGCGTTCAGTGCCACCACAAAGCGCAGCGACGGTCAGGAGCCTGTCGTCTTCATGCAGTGCGGACCGATCCGTCACAGGACCACGGCGGCGGAGCAGGCGGCCGAACGCGGCATCAGCCAGAAGGTTTTTCAGAGGCGAACAAAGGCGATCCTCCCACCCGAAGTCCCGGTCGACGATCCGAACGCGCTCCAGGCCATCTACAAGGCGCTGGCCGATGACGAGGAGAGGAACGACCAGATATGCGAGGACGTTATCGTCTCCCTTTCGAGAGGGCGATCACCGATCGTGATTTCGGAGCGCCGCGACCACCTCGAAATGCTGGCGGCGCGTTTCAAAGGCCACGTAGACCACCTCGCGGTCATGCACGGGCAGATGAAGAAGGCCGCAAGGCAAACGGCCGAAGCGGCGCTGGCCGCGCCACTGGGCGAGCAGAGGCTCATCCTTGCAACAGGGGGGTTCCTGGGCGAGGGATTCGACGACAGCCGCCTCGAGTCCCTGTTCCTCACGATGCCGATCTCCACCGAAGGCTGGCTGAGGCAGTACACTGGGCGGCTCCAGCGCAAGCACGAGGGCAAGGAAGGGATCGAGGTCTACGACTACGTCGATTACAGGGTGCGGAGGCTGGTGAACATGTGGAAGGCTCGTCAGCGGGTCTATGCCGAGATCGGCTTCGAAATCGTGCGCGACACCAGCTTTATCGAGGAGTTCGACGAAGGCGATTGGGAATTGATCCATGGATAACGGGAAGGCTTGAGATTTTCTGGCTCTCCGCCCATAACAGGCCTTGAAGTTGAGGAGACCGCCATGGAAATCATCCTGATCGACGACGATCAACCCCCTGAATATCCAAGCCCGGCAGAAGTCGGAGATACCGTCCTGGTCACCGGAACCCTTTGCAACACCAACAACGTCGGTGGGACCACGATCCTCGAGCATGATGGCGTCCGTTGCGTCGTGACCAAATCATTCTGGGACTACGAAACAGGCTGGCGCTTTCACGGCCGTGTCGATGACGCCGCTGCGCTTGAGGCGTTCAGGCAGCAGGCCACGACCGAATTCACGCCCGACGACTACCGGGAAAAGTACCCCGCCAACCCGAAACTCTACGAGGACGCCAAGAAGGCGGCCGAGGCATTCGATCCAGGGTACGTGTACTTCAGCGAACACGATTTCGAGCCCAGACCCGTGCGGACACCGAGTACGGCGCGCCCGCGGTGAACCTGTCGGGCCACTGGTGTCGATGTGTTACAAGCTCTATGCGCACACATCTTCTTTCGCTCGACCGAGGGGAGCGCCGCGCGCTGTTCGATCGGTCTGCCAGACGACGTTCATCGAAACCGATCAAGTCGACGGCGAGGGAGGCCCCTAACCCCGCTCATGTGGAACAGTGGACTTAAAAGAAGCCCCTGCCGCCCGAAAGAAACGTCAGCGGAGGTTCTTCTTCCTCGACCTTGCTCATCGAAGCCTCGATCCTGTCCCTGAACTGTTGAGGGATGGCAATGCCGTTGTGTGATTTAGTCGGAGCGTAGCGCTCGGTAGAGTAGGTTCGCGCCGGCGCTGATTGACGTTCGTCGGCGGTATTCGGGGCGGGCTGCATCATGGTCATGTGCCCGAGTTGAACGTGACGCGTTCTCATTGCGGCTTTGGAAAATTTCATTCCGGTCCCCGTGAGCTTGCCAAGTCGAATCATTCAACGCCATATGATCGGACGGAGGTTAACGGCTCGTGATCGAATAGCAATCTGCTAAATCCGTGGCCTTTCCGGGTAGTGTGGGAGCGGCGTGCTTAGAAGCGGGGAGTGCTTCTCGTATCGGGAACGATGTCGGAGAGATCGTCGTCGGCAGGCAGGTCGCCGACGGCTGCCGAGGTGTGGACGATCGACCGCAGCACGTTTCGTCGCTTGGACATCTCAGGAATGAGTTCGTTTCGTACCCAGTTGCGTTCGTGCTTTGGATCGGCGTTGCTTGCGTCTTCAAGCCACTTGTAACCACGTCTGGTCGCCTGTTCGACGATCACCGCCTTGGGAACATCGAGAAACGGACGGTAGCGATCCCCCGCATATTTCTGGATGCGGAGTTGGTCGTGGGGGTAGCCGCGCATCAGGCGAAGGATGATGGTCTCCAGCTGGTCGTTGGCATGATGGCCGGTCATCAGGAGTTCGTCCGGGCGCTTGACGGCCGCGAAGAAGTCGTACCGCTGGCGGCGGGCTTCGGCCTCGAGGCTTGCGGCGGCGCGCATACGCCCGACGTCTCCAAAACCCACATGGCATTCAAGACCCAGTTCATCGCAAAGCCGCACGACGAGGTCCTCCTCGAGAACAGACTGGTCTCGAAGTCCGTGATTGAAGTGCGCGACCCTCAACGGCTTTCCGGAGTTCTTCGCCATGAACCGGAGCATGAAGATGGAATCGACCCCACCGCTGACAGCGAGCAGGTAGGCATCCGCAGATGCCTTGATCTCTTCGATGATTTGGTTCCACTTGACTTGCATGGCTGTTCCCGGGGCAACTCTCTTTCGAGAAGGTAACCGACCCCGATACGATCTACAAATCCTATGCTCGGAGGTTTGGTAGACCCCGCCGGACTTGAACCGGCGACATCCCGATTATGAGTCAGGCGCTCTAACCACTGAGCTAGGGGTCCAGAACCAGATGGCAAACGCTTTTTATTTCGATTCGCTGATAGAAGTCAAAGTGGGCTACATGACGCGCTGAGCTTGAGAGCGAGGGGCGATGTCACTATGTGATGGGCAGGGTCATCAATTTCCGGACCGAAAGACATGAAATTCGAGCAGTCGATCTTCCATCCCGAAAACCCATGGTTCATCGCCGAGACCCCGCTCTCGTACCTGGTGCTGAACTTCGACCAGACCTATCCGGGGCGCGCGATCCTGGTTCCGAAAGCCGAAAAGCCCGATCTCGAGAGTGTAGGGGACGAAGACATCGGTCCTCTTATGCTCGAGGTCGCGACCGTTGGACGGGTCATCAAGGAAGCATTCAAAGCAGACCGTATGAATTATGCGTCGCTGGGGAATGTCGTCGGCCAACTCCATTGGCACATCATTCCCCGATACGAGGGCGACGTGAACTGGGGTGGCCCGCCATGGCCGATCACCAGCCCACGCGAACCGGATGATGCAGAGAGGCGGTCAATCATCGAACGGATCAGGGATGGCCTGGTCCAGGCGACAAGATAACGACCGCTTGCGGCGACTCATCGCGGCCACTAGCAAGAAGGGATTGAACTCGTTGCGGATATTAGGAAACGCCACGTCAGATCGACGGTCGGTTTCGAAGTGAGCGGCATTCCACGCAAGCCAAAGTCCACGACGCGTTTTCGAGAACGCCTGAGCTTAACGGCCGGGGCGCTGGCCGACAAGCCCGGTTATCAGCCGCGGGGCCGACCGTATGGCCGACCCCGCGGTATCGGTTACGGAGTGACAACGTACGTTACCGTCGGAAGAACGTACTCCCAACCGTACATGTCGGTGACCTTCCAAGTGCCGGTATAGGTTCCCGCCGTCGTCGGCGTTCCGCTAAATACGACGTTGCTGTTGGTAGGCGTCGTCGGCGCAAACGTGAGTCCGGGAGCAATGCTTCCGCTCATGAGCGTCAATACAAGACCACGGTTGTTCGCCGCGAAGTTACCGGGAAGGCGGACATTGTAGCCCTGTGCCGTGATAGCCACGCCCTTTGGTACGGTCGCCCCCGTAAAGCTGCTTGCAATGATAGTCAGGGCGCTCGTCACGGTGAGCGTCACGGTTTTGGACGCAGTTGCTCCGTCGGAAGAATCCCTGACGGTCACCGTGGGGCTATAGACGCCGACCGCGGAGGGGCTTGTGATCGTTCCGGTGATGCTTCCCGTCGTAGAGGATATGGTCAGGCCGTCTGGCAAGCCAGTCGCGGACCAAGTGGCGGTTCCGATGAGACCGCCGGCCGTTGCCTGCCTAACAGAACTCCCCTCGACATAGACCTGTTCACCGCGTGCGTTAAACGAGGCAGTCAAGTTGACCGTCAAGGCGGTTGACCGGGGATTGACCGTGAAGGTGACCGACGGAAGGGCAAGTTCCCATCCATTTGAGTCTGTAACCTTCCAGGCGCTCGTGTAGGTTCCGAGGGTCGTGGGGGTTCCGCTAAAGTTCAACAGTTCGCTCGTCGCGCTGGCGGGCCCAAAGGCGATACCCGGAGGAAGGCTGCCGCTGATCAAGGAGACCGTCAGTCCCTTGCTGGTATAGGCACTGCCAGACGCTGCGTAGCGGACGTTGAAGCCCTGTGCCGTGATAGGAACGTCCCTTGTCATGGTCGCGCCTGTATATGTTCCAGACAGCGTCATCGGGGACGTGATGATTAGAGTGGCCGATTTCGATACCGACACACCGTCCGCCGAGTCTGTCACCGTGACCGTGATGTCGTAAGTCCCGACGAGAGACGGGTTGGATACGGTTCCGGTGATCTTGCCCGTTGTCGCACCCATGGTAAGGCCAGCGGGTAGCCCCGTCGCGGTCCAACCGGCGGCCCCGATGAGACCGCTCGCGGTGGCCGTCAGGGCAGGCGTCGTTGTGCTATAAGCGGTGTCACCACGGGCAGTGGTCGAGGCAGGGACAGTGGATGTCAACGTGGTCGACCGCGGAACAACCGTGAACGTGACGCTCGGAAGCGTAAACTGCCATCCATTGACATCCGTGACTTTCCACACGCTCGTGTACGTGCCGATAGTGGTGGGTGTGCCGGTGAAGTCCAGCATGTTGCTGGTCGTAGTTCTGGCAGAGAAAGCTATGCCCGGCGGAAGGCTACCGCTGACGAGGGAGACGATCAGACCCTTGTTGGTGTAGCCCGCGTTGGAGATGGGGTGACGAATGTCGAATCCCTGCGCCGAAATAGCCACGTCCTTCGTCACAGACGCGCCAGTGTAAGCGAACAGATTTGTCATCGGAGACAGGACCGTTAGGGTCCCCGCCTTTGACGTCGTGGCACCGTCGGCCGAGTCAGACACTGTGACGGTGATATTGTAGTCGCCGACGAGGGAAGGATTGGACACGGTGCCGATGATCTTGCCCGTTGTGGCATCCATGGTCAGGCCGACTGGCAGGCCCGTCGCAGTCCAGCTTGCGGCTCCGAGAAGGCCGCTGGCTGTTGCCGTGAGGGCAGGTGACGTTGTGGTGTAGGGCCAATCACCACGAACGTTCGAGGATGCGGCAATGTTTGCAGCCAAAGCCACGGATCGTGGATCGACCGTGAAGGTGACAGAGTTCGTTGTCAGCTCCCACCCGTACATGTCGGTCACCTTCCACACACTTGTGTAGGTTCCGAGGGCGGTGGGAATTCCGTTGAAGTCCAGCGAATTGCTGGTCGCGGTTCTGGGCGAAAGTGCCATGCCAGGAGGAAGGCTGCCGCTGACGAGGGAGACCGTCAGACCCCGGTTGGTGGCGCTGAAGTTGCCTGGAAGACGGATGTTGAAACCTTGTGTTGGTACAGCGACGTCTTTCGTCAGAGTTCCGCCCGTGTATGGGATCGAAAGGAGAGACAGGGCGCTCGTGACATTCAGAATGACGGACTTCGATGCCGTTGCACCGTCTGCCGAGTCGATCACGGTAACCGTGACATCGTGGGCGACATCCTGAAGGGAACTGTCTGTTACCGCCCCTATGATGTTGCCCGTGGTGGCATCCATGGTCAGGCCGGCCGGCAAGCCCGTAGCCGACCATGTGGCGGTTCCGATAAGGCCGTCTGCCGACGCGCTTCCTACAGGCGTTCCTTCGTCGTAGAGGCGCTCACCGCGGGCATCGAACTCATCGGCCAAGCCGACGGAGAGAGAGACGCGCGGGTTCACCTTGAAGGTGATCTCCGGGAGCGTGACGGACCAGCCGTTGCCATCCACCACTTTCCATGTGCTGGAGAAGCTTCCCGCATCGGCCGCCGCTCCTGAGAACTGGAGGAACTGGTTGACGACCGTTGCGCTGATCCCCGTCGGGAGGTTGCCTGTCACCAGTGTCGCAGCAACGCCCTTGTCCTTGTAAGGCACGTCCAGAGTGCCGTCAGCGGCGATCTCGCGGAGGTCGAAGCCTCCTGTTGTCATCGCAACCTGCTGGGTCAAGGTTGCCCCAGCGTACGGAAGATAGGTGAACGGAGCGGCCAGAGAAAGCTTGAACGATGTCGAACCTGACTTGCCGTTGGCGGCGTCCGTGACTGTGATCGCGACGTCATGGTCGCCCTGCAACGCGCCATCACTCACCTTCCCCGTCACAGCGCCTGTCGTCGGGTTGATGGTCAGGCCGGAGGGGAGGCCAGTCGCGGACCAGGTGGGGCTGCCCGCAAGATTGGTGGCCGTGGCGGTGATGACGGGAGCTTGGGTTGAGTAGACCCTGTTGCCGACAGCAGATGTCGCTGGGATTGCGTTGACCGCAAGCGCGTCCCTTGCCGCGACGGTGAACGTGATCGGGTTCAGGGTAAACGACCAGCCATTCGCATCGGTGGCTTGCCAGACGCTCGTAAACTCGCCTTGAGCGGTGGGGACGCCTGAGAAAGTGAAGAGTTCGCCGTCCACGGTTGTCGTGAGGCCCGCGGGAATGCTGCCAGAAACCATGGACCACGCGAGGCCGTGGGAATCATATGCGAGGTTTGAGGGGACCTCGCGAATGTTGAAGCCGGAAGGCAGCATCGGAACGCCTTCTTGCAGGGACGATCCAGTGTAGTCGAGCGGCCTGAAGGGCGGCTCGACATCGATCGTCAGAGTGGTGGAGGCCATTTTGCCGTTCGACGAGTCCGACACCGTCAGCGGGATATCCTGTCGCCCTTGCAGCGAACTGTCGGTAACCGATCCCGAAACGACACCGGTCGACGGGCTGTAACTCAGGCCCGCGGGCAGATCGCCGACGTACCAGCTTGGGGTTCCGACCAAACCCGTTACGATCGGCTTGCGAATGGTGGTGGAGCCGTCGTAGGCAATGTTTCCAACCAGAGTGATCGGCGCAAGAGCGGCCACGGACAAGTCCGACGGACCGACGCCGACAGCCGAAATGCGGAAAGGGGCCGTCGTGTCACTGCGCCCGTTCGCTTTGACGGTGATGGCAAAGTCATTGAGGTCGAATGGTTCCAGCAATGTTCCGGAGATCGCTCCAGACAGGCTGTCGAAGGAAAGGCCAAATCGCGATAGATCGTAGTTGGCCGAGTAAGTCGTACCTGGAGCGGTCCAGGTGGCACGGGTCTGTGCATCGACAACTGAGCTCGGCCAGCCGATCCCGGCCATCGGAGACCATCGGGGAATGGTGGACCCCACTGTGCCGAACATGATATCCGACTGATCCGCGATGTCTGGGGTAGCCGTGCTTTGGGAAGGCAGCGCCAGGAGACCGGAATTCGTTGTGCGGTAGATAAACCGTCCGTCTGCCGCATTAGCGGGCAGTATCGATTGAAGGGTAATTGCTACCGTGAGGAAAAGTCTGCCGAACATGGAACACTACCCATTGGACAAGTATACGATCAATGAGTATTCAGCTTCGGCGGATACTAAATCAACACTATGTGATTATGTTAGTAAAAGATTCTTAATGTTTTGCAACCTACAGTAACGTTTGCGTATAAGGCAATGCTTAACTCGATATATATTTGAGGAATTCGTGCGATTTACTCAAAGTGAGCGATATCCCACAGGTAATGCATAGGGCGCTCATTTCGATGCGAGCCGTCCCTCAGTGAAATCCCGTTCCAACACCCGAGCTACGGCTGGCGATGGTCGTAGCGGCCGTTGGTATCTCGCGCCGATCCAGCCTATAGAACCGCTCAAGCGATGCAATCCCAAGGACATCCGATGCTGTTTTCCGTACCGGTTCATTTCAATCTCACCGCCACCAGGATAGGAGGCGAAAGGAAACAGTCCACGCAGGCGTGGAGCCTTGTCGAATTCGATATGCCCGACATGGCGGACGAAGATGTCCCGGTCGTTCTTGAATGGAAACAGAATTTCCAGGAGGTGACATTCCCGGCGAGTTCGGTGCAGAACGCGATCGGGCCTTCTCCATCCGACAAGCCGATGCACGTTCGCAGGTTCGGGGAGACCTTCCTCAGGCCTGTCATGCGGGTTCGGAACATCAATGCCGTGCGGGTTAGCCGTCACGGCGAGGACGCCGAATTCCTGACCGGGCAGAGCGTCGCCGAAATGCTCACCCGCTTCGAAGACGTCGGGGTTTTTGCAACGACCGTCCCTGGAGAAACCTTCCAGAGACGGCTTCGCAAGAACGGCGGCAACGGGCTCGCGGATTTTGCGAGCGCGAGCGTGGACCACGATGATCTCGACCGAAAAGTTGCCGCCATTCGGGATCGCCTCGCCACGTTCATGCTCGTTGACGGTGTCTTCTACGAGCGCTGTCCAGAGCCAACCGTTTCAGTGTTCACCACGGAGATCGAGGACGGTTGTCACGTCAGGGACATGGGGACCTTCGCGCTGGTGACCACCGATCCTCTCCTGATCGGTCGGATAGACAAGCGGTGTGAGTACTATCAGGTCGAGGATTACGAATCCGCGCGCCTCAAGGCAAAGCACGCAAATTCCAAACGCCGTCACCGGGACTTGGTCACCCGGGTAAACGAAGACATGGCCCCCGTCATAGACCAGATGGAAAGCATCTACGCCGCCGACACAGCGTGGATGAGGCAGGTCAACAGGAGAGCGCTCGCCATCGCACGATGGGTCGGGACACAGACCGTCAGCTCGATATCGGACGAACTATTCGGAGCTTACTCAAAGCTTCACAAGACCATGCACACTGTTGAGGCCGAGGCGCGTTTCGACACGATGGGGGAGGCTTTCGCGGCAATCACAGCCGCGTGCAACGACAACGCGACGGTCCATCTGGCAAAGCTGGCAAACGAAGCGCTCGAAATCCTCGACGCGCGACCAGTCTCGATCAACGTCCCGCAAACGCGCATTCCAGGTCTGTAAGCGACCTCAGAAGCGACTGGATACCATCGTCGGGCGGACATGATCGACGGGTGCCAACCGCTCCTTCAAGCCGTCGAGGTCCAGGTCAACTTCGTACGGCCTGTTTGCCGAAGCCGTGACATAACCCGAGGGAAGAACGGACGGGACCGCGACGCGGTTCCAGCCATCCTGTTGCCAACCCTCGCCGGAGGATGGCGTCATCGCGATCCGCAAGATGCCGTCCGAACACCTGATGACGGGCCAACCGTTCGGTTCCTCGTGTTCGTCGTATCCCATTACCCCATGCACTTCGCCGTCATCGCCTGCCGTGATCTTAGACAGGGCAACGAGGATCGCCTCAAGACGGGTGAAGTCAGGGCGGGGATGGATGCCGTCGGCATCCTCATCGAACTGCTCCCAAGTCAGGTTCGCGGCCGAGCAACCGAATTCCAGGATGCCGTCGGAAACGTGGAAACCGCTCAACGAACCAAACGGCTCGCCGGAGAATTCCATGTCCCGACCGAAGGACGGTTCGACCCCATAGTACTCACAAGGTCCAGCGTCGATGTGTAGGCAGAGGTCGTTTCTACGGACGAAATCCAGAAAATCATCGGCCGTCAGGATCGAAGGGTCAGTCAGTTGGCCGCGAAACCGCAGCGAATAATGCATCGTCATCGCAACCTCCTACGGAGCCAAGGCGTTCGCCGGGAACGTGTCGTCATGGTCGGCAAAGGCATCCGCGATCACATCCTCCACGAAGGTCACATCGTGGTCGCTCAGTGGGGCGAACTCGTTCTCCCGACGGCGTTTGGAGAGTTTCCCACCGTTCTGACGAACAAAGTTGATGAGGAGCGACAGGGTGTTGTCCGGCATCTCGATGTTCGACGAGATCGCCTCCTTAGCGGCGTCGTATGCCTTGAGGTAGGCGATCTCCCGCGGGAGATCGTGCGAGATCGTCTTGACGACGCAGCGATAGAGGAACCCGGCCAACTCCGTGTAGTCCCCGTAGCGGTAGAGGTCGGCGGTGTCGTTCGTGACCCTGACGTTCTTCTTCTCGGTCGGCACCCAGTCGATGAACGGCAACAGGGGCCGCGAAAACGCGCGCAGCCTCTGCGCATATTCGTCCTGCTTGTCGAGCAACACCGTCGAGATCGGGAAGGTTACGCCTGGCGGCGTGAACCTGCGTTCAGCCAGCACCGCGTGCATCAGGAGACGGTGAAGTCTCCCGTTGCCATCCTCGAACGGATGGGTGAATACGAAACCGAACGAAAGCGCCGTCGCCTGAAGAACAGGATCGACGCCTGCCTCACCCATCCGTTCGCTTGCCTCGAGCATTCCCTGCAGGAGAGCGGGAACGTCCTCGTGTCGCGCCGACACGAATTCCGGAACCGGGTTGTTGTCCCAGTCGCGCTCGCCGATGAACCCGCCCTCCTGGCGGAGGCCAGGCGTGATGAAATGATCGCCCTCGACGACAATCGCCTGAAGTCGAACCAACTCCTCGATGTCGATCGGGCGGTTACCCGCCTGGGAGACGACCCGCATCCAGCGTTCGAGGCGGTTGCGGGGAGGGCGCTCGCCTTCGATCTGGTAGGAGGCCTGGCTGTCGGCCAGAAGCATGAAGCTCGCGGCGCGCGCGACGATGGCCGGATTGATGCGCCCGACGCACTGACGCGCCTGCTCGTCCCACTTCGAGCCGACGAACTCCTCCAGTTCGGGCGTCCGACGGATGATGGGGCAGAAGTCCCGTGTTCCGAGCAGGTTGTCGCGCACGCGGTGACGGCCGGAAACCGAACCGGGGGTGGTGAAATACCGCTTGGAATCCAGGACATCGACATAGACCTTCGATGTCGAGTCCTCGAGGTCGATTCTCTGGTCGAGGAGCATCTCGTACAGATACCATGCGCGGCGGCCAATCTGGCCTGCCGGCTCGTTGCGAACCATCTCGGCAATCGGCTCCGGCCCGACGGCTGCGAAGAGCTTCTTCAGAAACAGGAGATCGAGCGTCTCGTGCCGCAGGGCAAATGTCAGGTGTCCCTTGAAGTTGTGCTCAGGGGCGTACTTGCGATCAAAGACCCGCCAGCCGTCCTCGGTGCGGACAGAGTTGAAGACCGATTTCTCGGAGACGGCGCAGGGATCGGCGACAGGCACCGCGAGCCCGTATTGAGCCACCAGCGCGGCAATACCGACCGGGGACGTTTGAGGTAGGATCGGAAGGTCCTTGAGGTCGGTTATGCGGGTCAAAATAATGGCACTCCATCGATTAACGGATGATAGCATCAAAAAGCGCATGACAAAACAGGAATCAATAGAAAATCGAATGACAGGTTAATCTCGCGAAACGCATGATGGCATCGAAAAACAAAGGAAAGCATTGGCAACCATAGAAAACCGCGTGACGGCGAAGGGTTGGTTGAATGCGAGCGGGACTGCAAAACTAAAACTTACGGTCCCGAATGTCTCGTAAACGCGCCGTACGACACGAACCTCACCGCCGACGAGCTGGCGGCCAGGATTTGCGATCCGGCGACCCCTGCCGCATTAGATGCCTCCGCGTTCAGCTTCTTGTCGGACCTCGATTCCTGACTTCAGCTAGCCTTCATCGAGGAAATGGAGCTCGACCTGACTGTTGTGACGCGGATTGCCCATACGTTTGTCGAACTGGCCGGTTTCGACTGCCGTTGGCGAAGCGGCGGCCGAGATGACACTTGCTCGGAGAGGGCATATGTTCCGCATGAACAACCGGAGTAGCGTGTCTTCTTCATTACCGATCCAACGCCACCAGTTCCGCTCTATCGGATCAAACTGTCGGACCTTATGGCGGCCGCCTCCCATACGAAGGCGTTCGAGGCAGTAATCACACGCGCCTGCTCCGATCCGAGCTACAAGCACCGAGCGATACCCAAGAACCCGATCGTCAATCTCTGGCAGCGGGAAGAGGAATTCCGATACCGCATGGTACCCGTGTTCTGCGAGATCGACGGATACACCATGGCTACCGACCGCAGCACCCAAATGCTTGCCGTATATGACGGGGCGGGCGCGGTCGTCGGCGGAATATCCCTCAAAAGCATACTCGTGTTGCCAGATCACCGCGGGAAGGGCCTCGGTGCCGAGATTGTCATCAGGGCATTCGAGACCGGCGTGCTGCACCCGGACACGATGAACAAGAGCAACCTGCTGACGACAGCGGGACGCGCCAACCGGGCGGCCGCGCACCGGATCGCTGTGGAACGCGCGGTACGTGCGGGCCTCGACGTCCCAGACGAAGTGCTGGCGGACTATTCGGATGTCCTTCCGCGGTGGACCGCATCATCCGACGCAGCGGCACCGGCCGTCCGCCCAAGCCTTTAGGGCGTAAATCCGCGAGTGGGGGCCGTGGTTGGCGCAGGTTCGGGATCGGGAATGATCGACATGGTCAACTCCCTCCCGACGAGTTCCGCGAACTCCTTGGCATGCCGACGCAGAGACCGTTGGTGGCTGGCGAAACATTCCAGCTCGATCTTGTCGTTGCCGTAAGAACCAATGCGGCCCCATCCCGCTTCGTAGGCGATCCTCCTGACCTCGTTGGCCACCTCGGCCTCGACCGTCATAGGGATTTCGACATACTCGTGCCATTGGCGGCCACTGTTGCGGTGCTCTTCAAGCCGAGGTTCCTCGAACGCTTCCCAGAAAGGCCTAAGAAACTCCGTGGCAGCGGGAAGCGCCCATTCGCATTCGATGAAAAATTGGCAGTGATACCAGAGTTCGGTCGGGTGGATGGTCCCGTCCGGCCTCATCCACCCGACCTCGTTGTTACGCTGGAACGTCCGCGCGAGGTGGGTGAGATAGGCGATGCGGTGTTCTTCCTGCCGTGACATCGTCAGCGCCTCGGGCCGCGCACGACGGCAGGATGCCCGATCAGCTTGGAGATGCCGGCAGACGCCATGCTCGCGACCGAGGATGTCTTCGCGTTGTCCAGAACGATCTGGAGTGCGTCTTCCTTGGTTCGCGCCACGACGGCTTCCGCGAAGGCGTCGCCGACGGTGTCATCCTTTTCGGCCGTCGAGTAGGCTGCCAACGCCGGACCATCAGGAGTGTCCACGACGCGGATATGCCATGCATGAAGCGGCTGCATGTGCTCATCGATGTGCTTCTTGACGGCTTGGAAAGCATCTGAAATCGAGCTGACGCATAGCGGGTTTTCCACCAGTTGGTATCCCGAACCCTGTCCGCAGGAGACGATGCGGAAATAGATGTCGCGCTCATCGTCCGTGACGTCTAGCTTGGCGATGACGTCGGTTTTCAGGGTGAGATAGTTGTCCTTGCGGTCGTCGAGATCGTACCAGTGCAGCCCGATCGAAAAATCGGGCCCCATGTTTGTGTACAGCCTGACCGCTCCGTCGCGCGGGAGGTTCTCGACGCCCGCAACCCACTTCTGCTCGACATCCCAGCGAGACGTGCAGAGGCGTTCCATCATGGGTGCCAGTTTCCAGAAGCGCGGCAGCGGGATCGGCAGCTTCTGGGAAAGGGACATCCACTCGCCGCTGGTCTTGCCTAACGCCAAAATCAAGGGATCGCGATAGTCGGCCTCGGTACAGCCGAGCCTATCGATGCCATGCTCGTTGAACCCGTAGGCGTCAAACCCATAGGCGTCGACCATGGTGCGTTTCGAGAAGCCCATTTTGTAGAGGGCCTCTGGGTCCGTAACCCAGTTTGGGTCGCGGGCATAAGCCCAGTCCATGGTCGGGCTGATAAACTTGTCGTCGGTCATCTGGGTGCGTTCCTTCGTTGTCGGACCATCGTTGTCCGGACGTCCGCAAAATCAAAGGTCCGCAAAGGCGGCCGATAAAGGTAGTTATCGGCCGCCGACTCGAACACGCCGATCCATCGGCGCTCGGTACAGTCCCCCAGTTTCTACTGGATCGCAGACAGCCTTGACGAGCTTGAAGGCATCGCGAGATTCTACGAGGGCTATCTCCAGCGCGACGAGGAACGACGAACACGCCCCGTCGAACTATGCGCTGGTCCCGTCTGTTGTCAGCACCCTCCACATCGTCAACGTCAGATACTGACGCGATCTGAAAAGATAGCCGGTCAGGCGAACGGCAATGCAGAGGATCACGAATGGCAGAAAGATATGAAAGACGCCAGAGACGCCAACCCCCTGCATCGCCAGCAGAAGTACGAGACAAACCAAAGAAGCCTCGACCGACGACCAAACGATCCGCATGAGAGTCTTGATTGCCGAATCTTCTTTGTTGACCGCAGTTGATGTCATCTTCAAATCCCGTTGCTTGATCCTGCGAGGATACGGGCGCGTTTTTGGAGATGCAAGAGATTGCGAGACCCCAATTGGACTTTTGTGCCAGTCGGCGGAGGCGGTATCGTAGCATGTTCAAAGTCTCGGTGACCGATAAGGCTCCTTATCGGTCACCGCTGCATCTAGGTCTCAGAGCGAGGTCAACGACGCCTTGGGCCTGCCGGCCTCGGTTCGTCGGGGATGTAGTCGAGCGTGCGGCTGACCTGCGTCGCGGCGTAGAACACTTCGTTCATCGAATCCCTCCAGTGCGGCGCAGGGCCGCACGCAAGCAGACGCCGATCGATGTCGGCGATTTTCTGCCTCGTCTCAGCGAGGAGCTTTTTAAGGTCATCCTTGCACTGCTGCTGACTGTCTTCGTGTGACCTTGGATTTTCAACATCGGCGGCCGAGCGGGCGGCACCCTGGACCCGTGCCGCGAATTCGGCCGCCTGGCGGCCACCTTGCTCCGGCGTCGATCCGAGGGTTTCTTTTATGCGGGTCTCCATCCCGCTAAACAAGCTAGCCTCCCACGCAGCCATTTTTTGCATTGCCATCTTGAGGGCTAGGACGCTGTCCTTGGTTTGCGCCATGAAAGGAAAGGCAACCGTGACCCGGTTATGCTCTGCCAGCATCAAGTTCAGGTAATCCTTCATCTGCTTGGAAAGCCGGGCGCTGTTGATTTCGCTCCTTATAGCCGGAAGGGCGGCGTCGAGTATCCCGCGGTCGGGAATCACAAGACTTGTCATAAGGGGTAGCTCTTCAGCTCTCGGCGCGGAAGCGACGACATGGACGGTATCAAGATAGGTGCCGTCTTCCGTTCCATCCTCGAACACGTCGAGATTGTCCTGATACTCGGTGCAATCCAGAGTTCCATGAGCAAGGAGTACCGAATGTCCCGGACCACGGTTCTTGCGGACCTGGCCGACTTTTGCGGTGCCATGGTGAATGACCAGTGCAAATTGATGTCCGTGACCTATTCTCATGGTGTTATCTCCGAGTTTCGCGGCCAAGCTTTTCCTAAAGCATGGCAACCCACAATGCCAATCGCCCTTATCGAGGTCTGATACGCGTAGCGCTTTCCATTGTATTTGCAGTCTGCAACCAGAGCCGAACGGCAGACGTCTGCACGTGACCGACGTCATGGCCGATAAAGCTGGTTATCGGCCATCGATCCAAGCGCCTATCCGAGACCCTGCTAAAACTGGCGTGGCTTCGGTGCCTCTGGAACTCGTTCCGCCTCTGGTTCGGAATCCGCTCCGAGGTATTGGTTTGCCTTGACGATTTCCGCGTGGACCAACCTTTGAAGGTTCGACAGCTTCTTCTGGAGGCCGACCATGTCGGCAACGAGACGGTCTTCGCGGCTCTCGACACCCGTTCGTCTACGCTCCGCGGCGTTCAAGATCGCACCCTCCAACGCATCAAGCTGGAGGCTTGTCACGGCGTTGAGGTTGTCATGCCTCATGAACCCAGCGGGAGCGAAGTATTTCCCGAGGTCCGCGAGGCCGCGCGACAGATTCTGGAAGTCAGAGAAAAGGCCGAAAAGGGGTGCTAGTTCCTCCGGTGATCGGCGGTACGCGTTCGCGTAGGTTTGCCGGATGTGTTCCTTCGAAACTGCATTCAGGTCCCAGCAATAGCCGTCCGCCAGACCCAGAGAGCAATGTGGGATTTCGATCTCGGCACCGTCCTTGGTTTTCCAGACGCCGCCCCGAGGAGGGTTGGCCATAAGGGCGACGAAGAAGCAGCTGTTGTCGTGATCGTCGTTCCAGCGCTTCTGCGCGTCGATGAGAATACGAGCCGCGTCGATAGCACTGTCTGCGGTCCGCTGCCCTCTTCTGCCAGTCGAAATCACGGACCTGTATGTCTCGGGCCTCATGACGGCGACGCCGGCGATCACCCTTTCGCCATCGAGTTTGATCCCGCCATTCTCCTCACCGAATGCATACGCCTTCTCGAAATAGGAAGCCCATGTATCGAAGCCGACGGTGTCCAGAAGCAGTTGAAGGGCGAGCTGGCTGCCCTTTGGTTCGAAATAGCCCTGGTCGTTGATGAAGCCGTCCAACGGAAGCGACAGAGGGCTAAATCTGTCATGGGCATGCACTGGATCGACCGCCGCAGCCTTTATCGGGTCTGGCCAGCCTCCAGTTCGCGGGACAATGACAATCCCGACGGCCGGTTCGCCTTCGGAGATCGAGCGGCCTGTTACGAAGTCAGCGACGTATCCCATAAATCCAATCCTTGAAATCATGGAAGCAGGATCAGTTCGATGAAAGCATTCTTCAACCGCCCCTCGGGGAAGGCAACGCAGCCAGCCATACCGACGTCCAGCCGCAGATTAAAAGCCAACGCGCGGTGAAGGTGCCGACGCCGGGGCTGTCGGTCCCAGTATCTGAAGGGTCAGCCGCGATTCCGTAACGTCGTGTCCCCTGCATTCGAGCCATGTTTCAAGTGGGGTCACGAGATCGGCAAGGGCGCTAGCTTCGACGTCGGTGCTTTGCAATGCATCCCTTAACGCGAGCCACTGTCCGACGATATCTGTCGGCATCGCGCCGACCTCAGACTCTGCACTGGTGATTGCCAACACCGCCGCCCGGCGCGAAGCCCACAATGGAACGTCTTCCGCCAACACACTGTTAGGAGACAGCGAAACGACATCGACGCCGCTATGGAGCGGTTTGGAAAGGTTGTCGGCAATCTCACGCAGCAACTTGCTCGCCCTTAGGGGCATCAGAACCGAGTTGGTAATGGGTGTTCTAGGCTGGCGGCGGATTGCGCCGTCATCGAAGTAAAGAGCTGCCTCGACGCGGTCCGGGAGGATGCTTAGCTTGATCAGCGGTTCATGCGTCCAGCGGTAGAGAACACCGCCAAGACTAACCAATTGACCGAGCGAATTCTTCAATCTGTCGAGTTCACGATCCCGATTGTTCGATACGACAGACCTCATAAAGGAAGATGGGTCAGCCACCTTGCCGAGGCTCGTCACCGGTCCCTTCAGAAGACTTATCGCTTTTCCGTAGAAATCGACGTCGGCCGAATCGTATCCCGCTTGCTCACAAAGAGCATGAAGGTTGCCATAAGTGAACCACCCGCCACTAGGCTTGACGAGTTCGTCTATACGGGGTGGCCTGGGGTCCGTCAGGTTTCTGGCGGGACGCAGGAACTTTCCTGCGAGAACCAGAAAGTGGAAGGGGTGGACCTGTTCGCCACTGCCCCAGCTTTCTGTCTCTATGACTTCGTCCGCAACCGTCGTAGACAGGTCGCCGATTTCCCATTCGACAAGGTCGACGACTGGAACATCCTGTTCCACCCTGCCACGCCGCGGGATGCCACGGACGGTATAGAGAAGGGGAGCGACGATTGTTGTCGAGAAGTTAAAGTCCGTCATAGCCTGTCGACTCGCACGGTTGATTTCCCAGTCTTATGGGCCGATGACGCCTGGGTCAACGAACGTAGGTCACCAAGGCCCTGAAGTCCAGTTCGCCGCGAATCCATGCTGCCGTAGCGACGTTGCCATGTCCGATAACCGCCTTTATCGGCCAGCGCAGTTTTATTGAATGTTGCGCATTCCTATCCCCATAGTCGGAGGACAGGGAGACACAGATGCGCATCAAGTTTGACCATCCGGCGGTCGTTACAGGGACATGGGAAAGCGGCCATGTCAGAAGGGAACTGGTGCGTGTACCGGCCGAGTTCGAGATAACAGAGCTTTCCGACGATGACGCACCGAGGTCCTTCACCGTCGTCGACGACGGGTCCGGTGCCACCATGCGGAAATACAGGACCATTGGTGGCCGCCACTACAAGAGATGGGACCTCGACCAGCTTCAGAACGTCTTCAGCCCGGACTCCAATATCCTGAACGCCGTCTACACTGGACACCAACTGGACTTTTCCGGGCTGACGGACGTCCTGAAGGCGGAAGTCGCCAAGGTCCGTAAGGTTTCCCAATACCGCGACATCGAGAATATCGAGCGGCAGCCCATGAAAAGGGAAGCTCGCCTCGGGCTGGATTCGCGCGCGGTCGCGCTCATGAAAGCCCCTTTGCTCAAGGGATGGCGGTGGCTGGGCCATGATGTAGACGCCGAGGTGGACGACTGGCGGAACCGGACAGCGGAGATTTTCAGCAGGTTCATTGTGGTGGGGGGACACCCGTACGCCCTTGCATACGAACCCTGCTATCGCCTCAATGCCAGTAGCACGGCGTTTCCAAATCGACCGGGACCGGCGCAGTTGTTGAGTTCCACTGTCGCTGTCTATGGCGAGGACCTGAATGGCCGAACCATCGATCCGAAAACCGGATTTGAGAAGCTTGGCCAACTGGGACTTGTTCTCGGCGACCAGTACTTCTCCGCCAATGACCGCGATGGTCTTGCACAGTTTGCTGAGGAGAGCGGGTGGGGGTTGAACGACAAGGGAGGCGAAACGATCGTCGTCCACCATGACGGAGCGGCGTCCACCGATTTCATGGAACTGGAGACCGTCCGCCACGCACGCATCCTTCACGACAGGGCAAGCCTCATGGTCAGCCATATCCGGCGGGTGGATGATGTCGAGCATTACTCCGGTCGGCCGATAGACAAGACGGTGATGGAAGCAACTCTGGAAGACCTGCGGCGGGCCATCCTTGGCTGGCAGGCAGACAGAAACGGAACAGACCGCCTTGCTGCGCCCTTCGAGGACCTTCTCGTGGAAATGATCCGATGGGAGGAGGGGAACCGGAAGATCAACAAATTCGACCTTCTCGATCAGGTCAAAGCATTCAAGACTAGAGAAGACATGGCCGACGTCACAATCACACCGAGGCCTTGGAGCGCACCAGCACTCTGAAGGGAAGGGGCTGGCCGAAAACCCTCCTTATCGGCGATGGCAGACTGTCGCCGGCCGCGATCCCGTTCGACAATTGGTCATCAACGGGATCGCGCAATGTCCATCACACTCAAAGTTCAGTTCCTCAACCACTACTGCGGCGACACGAAAAACCACCTCGAGGTCCGGGAACGGATGGCATGGGCTGAAACCGAAGTGGAGGTTCAGTGGACAGACGCCAAAAATATGGAACTGGCCTTCCTGGAAGGGCGTGGCGATAGAGAGCAACTCGATTTCGATCGGGTGTGGTCCTTCGACGGACACTACTGGGCCGTAGTAGAGGCCACCAACAACACGAAATATCATCGCCTTACCGCCTGGTATGTGCCGCCAGATCGCGAGAAACCCGATGAAAACGGGATCGTCAACTTTCGCCAGGATGAACAGCGCGGGTTCGCTTGGCGAGCATTCGAGTTCCGCCTCATGCCTCGCATTCCGTCAAAAGGCTTCCGCGCGGCCAACCCTGACAACTTTCGATACTTTAAGCCTGGCAAGAAGGTGAAGTGGGATGATCGCTCGACGATCGAGCCCAGAGCGGCAAGCTATTACCAGGAGAACCTTCTCGTGGCTGGGGACACCGTGTACTGCCGCATCGACCCGCCGTGTATCGGAGAACGCGAAGACTTTGAGTTATTCCGGATATCGCGGGAACAGCGAGTGTTCACACCTTTCGGCGGCATGGGCGATCCATTGATTGACTACGACAAGGCTTATGCCGCGGCGTTGGCCGTTGCCGACCCGAGCGAGTTGGCGAAGGCCAAAAAGAAGGACCGGCTCCCCTTCTTTTCACCAATCGAGGACTACAATCACGATCTGGCGCGCCGAGCCGTCCGCGCCCATTTTCTGTGCCTCTTCGGGCAGTCGCCATGGCTCACGATAAAGGCGAAAGAACCGAAGACGTCGGAGGTGTTTGACGCCCTTCACACGCTGTGGCAGTCAAATTGCCTAGCGATGACGGATGCAGTCCTCGACGAAGCGGCCGAGATCATGCTCGACATCGCTAAGACGGACGAAATCAGGAGAGTCTGCCAGCGTTGGCTGGATCGACCGATCGTGGTCTGACAGTCCCTCGACGGTTAGCTCATTGGGAAAACTCGCCGCCAGATTGGGCGTTATAATGTTTTCGCGAAAACATTATAACGCCCTCTTCGAATGCCTATCGCTGTCGATCAGGGAACGAATGATTGAAACCGTCAGGTCGAGTGTTCCGATGCGGCTGCTCCGACTTCAGGCTGCGTTGCCGGCTACGCCACTTCACCTGAAACGATTGCCATCTCAGGCTCGTCTCGATCATGGATAGGGCGTCTGAAATGATTGCCTCAAGATAACCATGCGTTTCGACGACGATTTCCGTCTGGACCACAGCATCCCCTGCAACATAACCTATGAAGTCCAGATAATCAGAGATTATCTCTCGAACGTCTTCCGGAGCGTCGCTTTTCTGCATCTCCGAAGCGAACTCAACGTATCGATCGAAGGGCAGAATGTTGCGGATGCTCTCGACATCGATTTTCCTGCCTTTGTGGTCGCGGAGGTACACAAGCGCGCGCATGATGCTGTGAAGCAGGACGACCACACGCGCTTTCCATTCGACACCCCAGGTACCCTCCTCTTCGACCCTCCTTGCGATCCAAGCAGCAAGGTCCGCCCCCGAGCCTTCATCGAAGCGCTCATAAATGGAGATATCGGGAGGGTTCCTTTCAAGGAGAACCTTCGAATTAGTTGACCCCAAGACGTTCTTGCCTGTTTCGGGCATCGCCGAGATAGGCACGCCATGGGTGACAGTCTCTGCACCCCTAGCGGCCGCTGCCTTCATTGTAGGCCAGTTTCGGTAACCGGATGCAGTGGCAAGGACCTCGTAAGCGTGAGAAAGGGACGCGCTGTAACCCATCGCTTCGAGTCTGGCTTTGATCGCATGGGCGCGCCTTTTTGTCGTCTCGGTGGCAGCGCACAGGTTCTCGTTTCCGAGTTTCGTCATGTCATTCTCCGATATCGGCAGGCAGCAGTGAAAGGACCCCCATTGCTTCGATCGCCATCGCCGAATTGGATGATGTTGACGAAAAGTTCCGCGCCGTTTTACCGATGTCCTCTCGGACGGGGGTGGATGGCACGGCAGCCATTTACGATGGGACCACGGTTTCCGCTGCGTCGCAACCCCGCATTCGGACGGCAAACCAACCATCATTTCCCCGCTGGCCGATAACCCTAGTTATCGGCCAGACCAGAGGCATGACGAGGTCCGACCTTTATAAGCTAGGACCTCGTCCAGGCGTCGGGTTCCTGCGGATCGGATCACCCATGTAGTTTGGCGTGATCGGCAAGTCGGTGGCTTCCGCCAGCGCATCAATTTCAGCCTCGAACTCGGCCGCGCATGAACCGCGCTCGTCGAAGAAGCGCCAAAGGCTGCGTTCCGCGGAGGCGATTACAGTTTCGGCGCACTCGTCACCTGAAAGGCAGTAGACGGATATCGGCAGCATGGGAAAGCGAAAACCCTTGACCCGAATGTTGGCGAGGGCGGCGCGGACATGCTTCTAAGCGTCGGTAGGCGGATTCTCGTAAACAAGAGGCATATTGTCTCCATGGGGCGAAGTTGCCGATCAGCGAACATTAGGGAAATGATTGGAGATGTCGCAGTTACCGTGGGACCGGCGTTGCGAATAGTGTTGAGGGCCTATTCCCAATATCCCTCGAGGACGACAACATCGCTGAAGCGCCGGCATCTCCAATTACAGAATCACCGAGATTAGATGGCCGGTCAATCCGGGTCCGGCCGATCCGTCAAATGAACTCTGGTCGCTGTGTCGGTCGCTCGGTCACAATATCACCTTCTTCCAAACGTCGACGCACCTCAGACCACAGGAAGCGCGCGTGTCCTAGAGATTCGTATCTTGGGTCGTGTGGATCGGTGAGCTTCAAGTCCTCGGTCAGACGATCAACCATCCAGCCCGCCTCCTGCAGGGTGATGGGAGAATCTTCGTTGAAGTCCAAGTCAGAAAAATGATCTACAGACATCCGCATTCCTTACGGTTCGTGGAAACATACTGTAGGACGCGATACGCTCGATCAAGAGGAAGCGTCCGACACGAAGCCTATGGCTGGCCGATAAGCCTAGTTATGGGCCACCGCGCAGGATAGCCTCCGTGTGAAAGCTGGTGGCTAGAATTTTGGCCCTGACGGCGGCGGAGCGTTTGCATCCTCGGCCTTGATTACCGTCTCTTCGTCGAAGATGACTCCGGCCGCTGCGATGTCCTGCGGAGGCGCGAGTTCGAACAGCGCTACCCGCTGATTTCCAACTCGATTGGTGCGTCCCCACATTTGGATGCGAGACATCATGGAATTCGCCGCCGCTCCTGCTTCGGGCTGCTGGTCCGGCTCGACAATGACGGCCGAACTGACCTCCACAGTTTCACCCGCCGCCTCGATCAAACCGGTGAGCAGTACCGAGTGAACTCTGGCCGCAACCCCAGTCGGAGAGATCAAGGAAAAAGAGACTTCAGCACCTGTTTTGAACTGGTCGAGGTAGTCACGTCCTATCGGCTCCCCGGCAGCTGACGATCCTGGTCGGACTTCCAGCCGCTGGAGAACATCGTTTAACTTGGCCGTATTGGACGGTTTGCGGAAGGTGAAGATGCTGTGTACGAATGGCATGAAGACCTCGGCCGTTATTCAGCTCCAGCGATACCCCGCAGCCTCGCAACATGCAAACGCAGGTTCTGACAATGGCATCCGCCGATAAGGCTCATCAGCCTGCAATAAGGTGATCCGGGTCTTCAATGACTTCAAGCCATTACGGAAAGTTCTCATCATTGTCTGACGTATCCGTGATCGTTTGGTCGATTTGGACTGTTAAGTCTTTCATCGAATTTTCGAACACGCGCAGGAATTTTTCCTGGGCCGCCGCCACCTCGGCTTTTTCCTCCTTGGTGAGGCGACCGGTACGGTAACGTTCTAGTTGATCGCGTATCGCAGCCTTGTATTCGTCTTTCATCTCGTGTCTGGCCGCGAGACGCTCGCTTTCCGTAAGTTGGTCTGGTTCGTAGTTGTACCAAACCAATCCGCCGAGAGTGATCGCGTAGATGGCCGCCGCAAAAAGAAAGTTTCGGATCATTTTTCCCTCCGCGCCCTTTTGCGCGCTACGCCCATCTAATACCTTCGCGCCTAAAAAGCGCTGTAAAATTTCCCCCAGCGCCCACAGGTTGCAGGCAAGGTAAACAAAGTCTTCGCAACGGCCCTGATGGCGGGTCGAAAGGCCGTGGAAGGACGATAAGGCATACATGTTGGGATCGGCGTTGATCGCAGGCCCGCAACACCGCTCACGGGGGACCGATTGGCTCCTGCACTTTGTCATTGTCGCCTGGCCGATAAGGCTAGTTATCGGAACAGCGGGTAGACCTGTGTCACATGGAGAATCCTTGGTCCCGTTCTGCCTCTTTCCGTGCCAGGGTCTGCACCGCCTCCACGTTATTGATGGCAGCCTTTCGAGCGCGCTCCGACATCTTCATGAAGAGGCCCCAGCCTTCAGAGTTCCGTCTGAACGATTCGGCATCAATGGCCTTCCTAGCGGCTTCCTCTGTGTCACGTTGCTTTTGCTCGCCTTCGGCCGATACTCTTTCTCGCGCTTCTCGTTTATCGCGAACGTCGGACATATGCTCGGAGACGCCAATTCCCATTTCTGGCATGGGAATTGTTTTCTCCAAAATCGGCCAGCCGTCACCTGTTGGTGAGGATGGCTTAGGACTCCGACGTCCCGCTTCGAGAAACTCCTGAGCAATAGTTTGCGCTAAGGTCTTGGGTTCTTCCATTTTTCCTGCTCTCCGACTGAGTTCGAAGCCAGATCGTAACTCCCTACTGGGCAACCCAGTGAACGCCGGCATCAGCCGAGGAGGCTGGTCTAACAGGGCACTTCAATGGTGGTTGCAAAAATCCTATATACAGCGCAGGACCCAATTGACGAGGCACGTGCATGGTCGAGACAGTTTCCATCCATCACCGGATTTCTGCGGAGTTGCACCGCCGTTTGAAGATCGTTAGCGTCGAACAGAGAGTTGCGGTCACCGACATCATGAATGAAGCCGCAAGGCAGTGGCTCGAACGGTATGAGGCCGGGACTGGTTACGGTGCGTCGACTGAAGAGAAAGTTTCGATTCCTTCGAGGATATCTTCTCTCCGTGCGTCGAAATCCGATGGGAACTTCCATGAGGAGGCAGTGGGCATTGCGAAAGCCAAACTGGTGTTAATCGCCAAGCATCTTTCCGTCGATGCAAATGCCCGCTGGTCCAGAGATCGGCTACTCTCAGCAATCCAGCATGCATTATGAGATGTCGCCTGAAGTCTATGGCATTCTTCGATCTTGAATGGTCAGACCTGACACGGGATGGCCGATAAGGGCTGCTATCGACCGCAGTTGACGTGAGGACAGCCGACGTCGAGACTGGAATTGTCAAAATCGTTCATCGATCCCTCGAAGCCTCCAGTTTGGCGACTGGAGGCTTCTTTTGTATCGAGCCATGGTCGATAAGGGCTGTTATCGGCCAGTGAGGGCGGTAAGGCTATAGGGCGCATAGAGGTCTTGACCGGCCCACTGACGAGGCTCTTACGCAGCATGCCGCTACCAGGTAGTTCCCAGGCCGCATTCTTCGCCGCCCCTCAAGTGGTAATGTGGGTTAGTGTAAAAACTAATCACTGATTGACGTGATGTGCGTTTTTGTGCATAGATTTTACACATGGCAACAGAAAGTTTTCAGGGTTTCGACTTCAACGTTCGGACGCTTGGCCCCCTCGAGGCAAAGCTCGTCCTATCGATGGAAGAACGGCGGCTCTCCGCTGTTGACACGTCGACGGCGGCCGAGATTGTTGGACATCGCAGACAAGCGATGGATACGCTTGCCCGTCTTCATAGGAAAGGCTGGCTTGAACGCGTTGGCAGAGGCAGGTACGCGCTGCACTCATCAAACACTGGGCATCTTGATGTCCGTGTGATGTCTCCGCTCAAGTTTGCGAGCGCCGTACTGTCCGAGAGCTACGTCGGCTGGTGGGCAGCGGCGGAACACCACGGGCTTACGTGGCAACATCCGACACTTATCCGGGTTGCCTCCCGTAAACAGCAGAGGGCAATCGAACACGAGGGGTACAGGATCGAATTCGTGTCCTTGGCCGATGCCAAATTCTTCGGGTTTGCACATGATAGTTTGACGGGCATTACTGTGTCGTCCATTGAGAAGACCGTCGTCGATTGCGTCGACAAGCCGCGATACGCTGGGGGCCATGCTGAAGTAGGCATCATTCTCGGCAATGCGCTCGAGAAGATTGCCGCGGGTAAACTCGTAGACTGCGCGATCCAAAATGATTCGGTTTCTACAGTACAAAGACTCGGATTCTTCCTAGACACGGTACGCCCCAATTTGTTTGACGCGGTATCAAGATCGAGGCTTCTAGGGGCGATCGGAGAGACGTCGCGCGGGAAAATGGGCAATCCAGAATATCGCGATGGAGACTTCGGTTATCTGAAGGACTGGAAATTGCAGGTCAACCTTAACAGGAACTCATTCCTTTCAGAGGTGGACCGATTTGGAGAATAAATGAATTTTTTTGAAGGCGATCTCACACTAAAGCTCCGTATCCAGCAGAGAACGCTGAAGGCCAAGTCCACGGACATTGCGCTGCAAGACCTGATACTGACCCACGTCATCCATCACATGTCGCAGGCAGGCGCTCTCGAACACCTTGTATTCAAGGGTGGTTCGATGCTTCGTCGAGCCGTCTTTGGACACCAATCGCGGTTCTCAGGGGACCTTGATTTCTCGCTGACGGGAGAAGGGTTGGCAGAATCCAAATCGGCCGTGGATAGGGTAGTTGCAGCGCTCCCTGGTATGATTTCTGGCTTGAAGATCGATATCGACCCCGTGAGCGGGGTTAAAGTTCCATTGCACGGCAACACCCACGAACTCACGATTATCTGCACACTCCCGAATGGCCAGAAGAAACCGATCAAGATCGAGATTGACCATAGGGCGGAGCCGATATTGGACCCGGTATTCCTGGACCAAAAGCAGGACTTCAATGTCAGTCCTGAATCTCCAAACATTTCCCTGCAATGTCTTCAAATAGAAGAAGTGGTTGGTGAAAAAATCAGAGCGGCCTATCAAAGGATTCGTGTGCGCGACCTATACGATCTGGCGTCACTGGCTGAACACGATTTCGACGGCGATTTAGTTCGTAAAATAGCCATTTTGAAAATGTGGGAGGCCCCTCGCCACAATGACCCATTCTCCGGTGGAAATTTCTTCGGCGAACTCGATCGGCGCGGTGTCTCGGGGCAATATGAAGTCGACAAGGCCGAACTCATGCCCTTCCTGCGTGACAAAGAACGAATAGATACTCAGAAGGTCATCAACCAGATCAAAAGTAGCTTTAGGTTCCTCGGCGCGATGAGTACGCTTGAAAGACACGTGGCTGCTGACCGCACAAAAAGAGACGTCGCATCGTTCGAAACTCTGAGAAACGAGGCTAGAGAGATGCGTGCCATCAGCGTCGTATCGCCTTCGGAAACGTGGGGACCAAGGGAGCCTGGCCGATAAGGGCTATTATAGGCCATCGGGTTGTGCCAAAAACCGACGGGGTGTTGTTGGAAGCCTCGGTTAATCGTTCCATCCACAGAGACAGCAGTTCGGGTGGCTCATGAAAATAGTTCTGGATATCGGGTACGACATACGAGGCAGGCGGCCGGGCAAAAGACTGAACATCGCCTATCGCTTCAGGGAGACTGTGTCGGCCGAAATCCCCGAAGTGCATCCAAATGAAGCCCCTGTCGCGATCGTATGGACGGCCAGAAAAGCCGTTGAGGCCCGCTGGAGAGGCTACGACGAAGAACTTGCCTGCGGTGACGTGAACGACCAGATGATGACAAGATGGTACGGTGGACGTCACTGGCTGCGCCTCGTCGAACGAAATTGCGGACAGACGGGGGCAGCTTCCGTAAGGGAACTGACACCGGCCGTAGCTGCCCAAGCGGCCAGTGAGAACCGGACCGAAGTGTTCGGGATGCTTGGACTGAGGGACTACGATCCAAGATCGGCGAAAACGCATTCGAACCCGCTAGGAACTTTCGACGAGGTCGCGCGAGACGAACGTAGCCTGGCCTTGGAAGCAGTCTCTGCCATCAGTGATAACTATATTTCGGTCGGCGGGGTGCTTCACGTCGCTTGCGCCCAGCCAGCCATTCGCGTGACCGACTCGGGCAAGATGAGAAGCTATCGAGGATTCGCTGAGAATATAGCGGTCGAAATGCGAGCCAAGTATCTCGACCGCAGTGCCGGCTACAGGATGGGCATGATGTCTTATCCGATAGGAGACTGGGACAAAGTCTGGAGGATGGTATACGACCAGGCGCTTGATTCTGGAGCGCCTGGTCCTGAGAGTCACCTTGTCCGTCCCGAAGTTTACATTCCCGAGAGCCTCAGTTCCGATATTGACGCACGACGGGCGGTGGACACGCTAGTAAAGAAAACGCTGTTCATGTTTCCAGTCTTTCCAGGCGTGAAGCCGCGCGTAAAGGCGTTCTTCGACGCACCGTCCAATCAACGTAGAGCCCTTCTCGAAGAGATTCTGTACGCACCGGGTGCAGCCCTGTCTGATGCGGCCAAGAACGACTTGATGCGAGAGGTCGAGGAAATCGAAGACGGCATGTCAGTCGATGTCGATCTGGCTCCAGCAATGTCGAGATTGGGAATCTAATTTCCACTGGCCTATAAGGGCCGTTATCGGCCATTGGCAGCGCCGACCACATTGTAGGGCATGGCCGACATACGATGCGCGCCTGATTTTCGGCAGGCCGCGCTAGGGACGAGAGGCAAAACGAGGGTAACCACCAATTAGCGTTCCTAAACTTGGAAACTCGGGAACGGTCGGTTATCTGGCAAGTCATATCAATAGACCTAGCTCTATGTATTGACGACGCCACGTACTGGGTGATGATAGAAGGACTCCGACGTTGAAGGACCTTTGGGGAATACCGCCGTTAGCTTCGGGGACGGCGTTGGAGTCTAATCCGTCCGAGCAAGTGCCTGCGTGGGCGACCGCAAGGACCAGGAAGGCGAAAGCCTTCTACCGAAGCGAAGGGTTCGACCCTTTCCGTCCCTTACCCGGGGATGAAACAAGACATTGTTCAGGGGACGAAGGGAGCGCCACGCAAGCGCTCCCTTTTTGCTTGCCTGACATAGAGGGATCGAGCGACGATCATTAGCGATCACGACCATCAGAGAGGCAACATGTCCGCAAGCAAGTACCAGGCAGGAACCAAAATCGCTTACGTCGATACCCATACCCAAAAGGTCGTCGAAGACGAAATCTGGCTCGTCCGTCAGGGATATTATCACATGCCAAACGACGACTACCTCCACGATGAGAACATCATCGGGGCCGTCGTAGACGGTAAGCGAGTCACCAACGAACTCTTCAAGCAGGAAAGACAGGACACCATTGCCAGAGCAAATCGTGAACTCGAAGCCGCCGAGGAATGGGCAACCGATTAAACATAGCTCGGCCATCCATCGTGGTTTAGGGGTTCCGATTGACGCTGATCGCGACGGAAATTGAGTAAGTTGGATTTTTTTTAATTTAGCAACCATCACTAGCAATCTCGGCCCCGACGTGTTTGGCTTCCACATCCAAGTCGATAGTCACGTTGAAGGGGGTATGCATGCGTATGCTATGGCCCATCAAGTATGGGGTTCGCGGGAAGCGGTACAATCGACTGACAGCCGCTTCCTATTGCTTCCTCGAAACCGTCCCTGCGGACATTCGAGTGGTTGCGGTTGGCGATGCGCCGATCGCCGTGGAATGGGTCCCGTCGGGAGAACTATCATATCATCGCCCGTGGAACACGGATTGCGACATCTCCGGTCCCGATGGCACGCAGATCACCCGATGGTATTCCGGGAGACATTGGCAACGTCTATGCGAGGGGCATTTGATTCCCCACCCAGGCGTTCAGAAGCTGAATACCCAATTGGTAGACATCCAGATGCTAGAGCGCCGCCTGACGACGAGTTCACCGGTCCGAAGGGAAGCTGCATTGTATGCCGTTGGGCTGGACGAACCGCGATATGAACCCGAGAAGAGGATATGTGTCGACGAAGACCCGCGCCAAAGCTTTCGCACGATCTCAAAGGAAAGCCGTACTTCGGCAATTCAAGAGGTTGAGGTCGCGGCTGCCAACTTGATCTGCATCGAAAACACCCTGTACAGGAAATGCCTCGAGCCCTTCATCAGTATTTCGATGGATCGTGGTAGGGTCTTTGATATCGGGATCGAGGCATCTCATCATGCCCGCGGGTACGGAACAGCGGTCTTCGAACTGAACCAATGGGGCAAGGCAGTCGATTTTGCGAACTCCCATGAATCGCTTTCACCGACACTGTCGTTTGTTACATCGAAACCGACGATATGGCTCCCCGAGTCAATCACATGACAGGTCGGCCGCCCAGTCGCAAACTCAGTGCTGCGAGGCGAGGATATCCTCCTCCGAGAGGATTTCCCAGTCGGTAGCGTGCATGTCCGGTTGCGATGCATTCCAGCCCGGCTGATGAACCTTCTGGGCTGTAAACAGCACGAAGTTGGAAGCGAAGGTCACGACGCTGCCGTCACGGACCACCCCGGGGACCGATGCCGGCGCGAACACATGACGGTAGACAAACATGCCCTTGCCATTCCAACCCGCGCGACGGACGCACCGACCCTGCATAAGGGCATCAAGCGCCTCGCCGAAAGTTTTGTTCTGTTCTGCCATTTTGAATGCCTTCCGAAATCTGACTTCAGGAAATCATGACTTCGTTTTGAGGCGTGCTCAAGCGCTAGAAGGCGGACGCCCCGATTACATTCCCGGTCGACGAGGAGGAGGAGTGTCTACGATCGGGCGGCCCTGATAATTCGGGGTAATTGGGAGTTCCGTCACATCTGCGAGCGCCTCGATCTCGGCCGCGAACTCAGGGTAGGGATTACTATTCGCATGACCCGTGATGTGGCATTCAGCGACGAAATCGGGATGCAGAGTTGATTCGTTCTCGGGGAGTACGCACAGACCGACTTTCCCGACCGTCTCACCTGCGTCGTCTTTGCCGACGAGAGCGAACCATCTCCTCGGATGGCGGCCTTCCAGAGTTCCTTCCTGGTGATAGAACAGGCCGATGGCAGTTCGGGTCAGGTTGCCGACGTATCGCGCGCTCACATCGCTGTCGATCTCGATCCAGCGGTCACCAGACTCGAGTTCTAGCACCGTTCTGAGCATCGGTGACATAACCTCGTCGATTACGCCCGTCAAAGATTGCATAGAGACGCCAACCTGAACAGTTTGGATGCATTCATACGCACCATCCGCGGTCGGGGTCACCTGACGTTTCCCACTCATGTAATTGATCAGGAATGCGCCGTCAGCCCGTTGATAGACGGTTTGGCGGCTCTCGTTGACGCTGTCCATCGTCTGGTCGCGTTCCCCTCCCACGATGTGGCGATAGTGCGTCCGTACGAGGTGTTTGCCGAGGCTTTGCATTTCTTGAGGCCCAAATTTAGCTGAAGAATACTCGTTCCCGACGGCGCATGTATCAAGTATGCCAGCCACGCCCAGCCGCTGCGTTGTCCATTGCCCCAGAACTCCCTACGGTCGAGCCACAACAGGAGTTTCACATGGCCACGACGACCGTTTCACCCGTTCTTCCAATCTGGGTCCAGGAGACCCTGGAGTACGACCTACTCACGCTTATGATACCGGTCTTCGTTGACTCGGAAGGCGTGAGCTTTGGCGGCCCCGTTTGGCACGACGATCACAGTCCGTCCTCCGCCGTGGCCGTCTCGAAGGTGGCGGAGATAGTCAAGAAGGCGAGGGAAGGTGGCTCGACGTTCATCGAGCAAATTGTCGGACCGCTGGAAAGGTTGCTTGAGCGGGTTTCTGCCGAAAAGAAGCCTTTCGTCTTCATCGACATGTTTGAGTTCAGCCAGGACGTCAACGTCGCCGGAGACGGAAGCACCATCGAGGTTGACCATGTGCTTCATTCGCTCTGCGAGCGTTTCCCGGAAGAAATCCCTTACATCGAGGTCGCATGGGGCTACGGCGACAGAAAGCCGGCACACGGCAACTTCGGTGGCGGCGCGGCGTTCATCACTCCGGACGGCGTGGACATCATCACCACGCATGGGTTCCTTGAACGCAAAAGGAGTGAACTGGAGAAGCTCCGCACCGCCAAAGCCGGAGTTGGCCCAAGACCGTAACGGCAATCGAAGGTCCGTCTTTCACTGGCCGATAATGGGGGTTATCGGCCGCCGAGCGGTGACGTACGAGTGACGGCCTCTTCCAGTTCAACTTCGCCGAAGCCGCAGTCAGGGAAGTCGCTGAAATCGATGTCGTCGGTGACAATGGGGATAAGCGCGCCCTCGACGAACATGTTCATTTTCAATCCACTGTATTTACCTGAATGTGGAATGCCCAAGCGACCACAATGGACTCGAGGATGAAAGGCTTATTGGTCTTTCGTCCCATCGCTCCAGCAGAGCCTCGATAAGAATCGATGGAACTTCGGTCCTGTTGTTGCGAAGGCCCTTCCTCACCAATTCTTCCAGCTGTACGAGAGCATCCTCCTCGAATGAGCCTTGGTCCGCGTCCCGCCAAACATTGACGTCGTATCCGATAATTGACCCGATCGCCGATGAGAGGGCTTTGTCGCCAGCCGCGTGCCTCTGATTGTGGATCATAATCAGTGATGCGGCCTCGAGGATTTGCTGGCGATACGGGCTAAATGATAGGCTCGAGCTGTCGTGAATAACGATGTCTCGCTTTTCCGCGCGTTCGACGGGTACAGAGTGTCTTTCCGCCAGTTCAGCTGCGTAGGCGACCGCCTCATCACCCTGGTCGGCCCTGAAGAAGGCAACGGGATAGCCGAGACAGAATGGCGGGGCCGTAGACGATCTGAACTCCATCGATACGGACTGGGCGTTGTCATTACGGTCTGTCGCCAGGTTGACGACATACATAGGCTCTGGGAGAGGTTCGTATATCTGTCCGCCTGCACATCGCAGGTTTCCGAGGAACGCCAGTGCACGTTCTTTCCGCTTCTCGAGCCATTGAAGGTCGGTTTCCGAGAACCAATCCTTGGAAAGCCTGGGGTAGTTTCCCTTGGAGTTCGGAGCCTGCTTCGGGAAGAGCACGAGTTGTGAATCCCTAGCTTTTTCGAGGGCAAGTTTCTCGAACTCCATGTGTTCTGTAGACACTCCAGGGATCGGGCTGTTCTCGGCCGAGTATTTCTGCTTGACGGCGTCGGACTTGGATTCGCCGATAGCGACGTAGAAGCGGCCGTCAATCTCGACGTACTCCTTGGTCACATCGCCTACCACGAGGCTCATCGCCGGTTTGACAGCATCATCCTCGACTTCATGAACCTCGAAGGACTCGCGGAAGATACCGCGCACCATTTTCGGCGTCCTATGTTTCAACGGGGTTGCGTTGAACCACACCGGGAAGTCGAAATCGATCGTTGTCATGTGATATCTCCGTACTCGTTGCACTCTCGCGATCCGAGCCGCATCTTTCAAGCTATTGACTTGAGGTCGCGCCGTCGCGGGGGCGCGCGCCCGGTCACCGACAAGCGCCCCTCTAACTCGCCCCGCTGGCCGATAATGGGTGTTATCGGGCAGCGTTAAACCCGAGACACCTGACGACCCGGAAGAAGGCCAAGACGCACCTTCATCACGGGTCTACGAGAACATCCGTTGACCATTGCGGTACCTTCGTGAAGTCTTCGAATAGTCATATAGGAGACGCACGAAGTGACCGAAGCCATCTCGAAAGACCAAGCTGTGACGGCAATGATCCTCTGGGAGAAGTTTCTCGAGGCCGCCGCCAAGGACCCAGCCGCGGAAAACTTTCTCACTGCTTACACGGAGTCCAATGCTCGCTACGCCATGATCGAGATGGCGAAGGAAGCGGATGCGGTTTTCGCATTGCTGCCTCCGTCCGAACAGGACCGGATGACCGTAGACGGATTCTTCCATGGGGTGTTGACCGATCTGTTCGACTACGGGAGCGGGCAGGTTCCGCGGCTGAAGCAGAGCCACCAGGAGATTGCTGACTGGTTCGTCGAAAGCTTCGCCGCGACCCGCACGTCCTCCGCTATAAAGGCTCATCCCTAAGCCGCGCTGTCGACTTCGGTTCTTCGCTGCACGCATGGCCGATAAATCACGCTTATCGGCCATGGGCTTCGATAGGTCAGGACGGCTGCGAGCGCCCCGTTCTCAAAGGCATCGGCCTGTTTCCAAAACGTGGGCCAGAATACGGCGTGGCCGATACTGTCCTCCAGCGGGAGTGGTTCTCGGACGTGGACATGCAGTGGCTCGATAACAGCACGCACTGATGGCCTCCCTGCACCGCCTGAACGTCCGCTTTTCATTATCGGCTACATTTGAAGCCACTATCATTTCCAATAGCTTGCCCAAGATTCGACTTCGACGTCACACCTGACAGGCTCCACAACCGTCCGTCGGTCAAGTCTATCATTGCCACGTTCTCTGGGAACTCTTCGATTGGGCTAAACGGTGCGAAGTCGCGCTCGACCAACCTGACGGATTGATCAAGCGCTTCCATCGTCTCCGCATCGGTATCTCCGATTGCGTGGATTGCCACGGTGCCACCGACGGTCATTCTGCAATAACCAAGGGCCGGACGTTGAATGGTTCCCCAGCTGTTGCCCAATGGCGCTAGGCGATCGATAGATGGCCATTCCGAAGTATACTCGCTGAGCGCCAGGACCAGCCGGGGTCTCGCGGCGCGGACGTTTACTACACCTTCCAGCATTTCGACGGCACCGCCAGGGTTCGCTCTGCCGAACTTGAAGACAAAGCCCGCCTCGACCTTCTCGGCGGCCGCGTTCAAGAGCGCAACGTTGCGCGCGGTCGCCATGGGATACGAATCACTATTACAACCTCGCGGAGCTGAGAAAATCAGCGCGCCGTCTTGACCGTCTTTGATGATTGTCAGGTGCGCGCCGCCCACCGCGATGTCGGTCATGGGGTCGAACGTCATTCTGACTTCCAGGTCCGCAGACTCTAGCATCTGGGTGACCTCGATCAGGTCGTGTGAGCGCGTGTATGCAACGAAAATGCTCTCACAGACCGTCGCGCGGTATCCGTCTGACCTTGCCTTTGAGGCCGCGTCTTCGGCTCGTTTTGATTTGCCGAAAAATCTCATTGCCAAACAATCTCCCGAGTATCCGGTTTTTAGCATAAGCCCTGGCAAGTCTCGATGGCATCTTCAAAATCGGGTAGAAGTGGCCACAGTCCCGACACCTTCCTTGATTGGTTCGATGGTCGATAACGTGCCTTATCGGCCAGAGGGAACGTCATGGCTTTGGCGGAGCGGGCTGGTCCTGGACGGAACTCCAGAGTTTGTCAGGAGTGAAATCAAGGCCGAGCCGCATCCAGTTCATAACGTCGAATGGATGAGCGACGATGAGGTCTGTGCCTGGCAGCGAATATCTCAGTGCCATCAGCGTTCGAGCACCAGAAGCGGCGGTTGATATGACTTGCGTCTCTACGACATCAGCGTCTTTCGTTACGAAATCTCGAAGGTTGTCCGTAATGATTATATCAGCGCGGCCTCCGACTGCTGTGGCCAAGACACCGGCATCTTCCGAGTCCGACATCGGGAAACGTTCCTCGCCACCTAAAATCAGATACGGGTCAAGCGCCTCTGGACCATACCGCATGAAATCCATGATGGATTCGCAGTAGGCGGCGATGCGGTCAGGCCGCACTCCGCGGCGGCGGAGAACGGTCTCGAGTGTGTTGATCATCTCAAACGAGACGATCAACTGCGACTTGTCACTGATACCCCATCTATTGTTGCTTACCATAGATACGAGCGTCTGGCTTGCTGTACCCTTATGGGCGCGGTCGGCGGCCATAACATTGCTGACCCAGATGTTGACATCGAGCAGAACCCGCAGAGGCCGATCCATTTACGACCGCCCAAGCGCTGATCGCGTTAGGGCGGTGGCTTCTTCCATTAGATCGATTTCGCTCGACTGGGCGGCCGGGCTACCAAAGCGCTGTTCCGAGGCAATGTCTGCAGTAGCCTTTTCGAAACGGACCCGAGCGGCGGCTGCCATCATTTCCCGACCCAGTTTGTTGATTGTTTCCTCATCGTTCTGGGCATTCAACTCGAGGAGAAAATCGCGCACACCTTTCGGCAAGCCGACGAATACCGTAATCGCGCTCGAGACTGCGTTCGATACAGACCTGTTCTCAAGCGATGCCACTACCTTCAGTTTCATCGCGGTGCCGTTATCGACATTTGCTGAGATCGTGGAAGCCATTGCGAACTCCTATAGAAATACCGTGTTTCTATATAGCACATGTCGATAGTTTCAACAAACGCTTTGGCCTGCTCGCCGATAAGGGCCATTATAGGCCAGCCGATCAAAAGGCTCTTGTCTCAAAATAGAACAAGCCAGTCGACGTTAACTTCTGCAACACCACGCCTCAGGAAACATACGCGGAATGCGGTTCATTTGTGGACACTACAACCGTGATGACGCAACAGTGTCGTCAGTAGGTCAACGTATCCATAAGGCTCAAAATGTCGGAAGCTAATACCCAAGGCGCAACAACACTCGCCAAAGACATACTCGTAGACATTTTTGCCGATGACTACACTGGTTATATGAAGGATGCGGTCACGGCACTCGCAAAAGCCGAACATGTAAGATTTCAAAATCTTGTAAACATTCCTGTCAGTTATGTAGCGTCACAAGGCACAAACGCCGACGTCTGGCTGCCTTCCGTTCAGAACTTCGTGAGGGGTGAAGGAAGACTTCTTACTGAAGCTTTGGATCACCTGTCTGTGGGGAAAGGAATTCTGCAATTCTCGGTGTTCGACGCCGTCCTTGCATCAGCCGCAGTCTACAAAGACTACCGAGACGGCGAAAACTGGGTATCTGAACTTGTCAAGCAAGCAGTTAGCTTTGGTGCCGCTGGATATCTCGGTTCATTGGCGACAGCCGGTTTGGTAGCTGCAGGCGCACCCGTTACAGTGCCAGTTCTCGCCGGGGCGCTGGTGGCTACTTTGACCGCCGCTGCGGTTAATTTTGCCTGGGACGGTGACGAGGGCGGAGATTACTGGCAAGGTCTCGAGAAATGGACGCCGCAGAAGTTAGCCCAAGCTGAAACCGCTATCGACGGATACGCTCTTGAGTTCAAAGAATGGGCGATCGAACAACGCGAGAACGTGTCAGCAAACATCGATGCGGCAACAGCCACAATTAGCAAGTGGCTCGATGAAAAGATCAAATTCGTAAACGATGCGGCGGAGTACGCAAAGCAACACGCAGGCGAGCTTGGCCCCGAGATCGTCAAGTTCTGGGACGAAGCGCGAAGCGCTGTTCAGGACGCCGCCAATGCGGCCCTAGATCAACTGTCTGAGTTCGCTGATGACGCGAAGCAGGCTGGAAACGAACTTTGGAATGGTCTTGTTGATTGGACAAAGGGCGCATTCGGAGAGGTAAAGGAAAACCTCAAGGACTTCGATGGCGACTTCCTTGGCCTTTTCGGGAAATCATTGGGCGGACTTGATAGCCTGGGTACCAATCTCGCCAACAGCATAGGTAATGTTCTGCAGCATCTCGACCCGCGGGACTTGATTGCGTCTAACTTCGCAAATCTCATAGATGTCGTGAAAGGTCTGTTCCAAGACGCCGAACAAGCCCGTTGTCCAATCGTCCTTGACCTCGATGGCGACGGGATCGAGACGCTGGGCCATGCGGCGGACGTCCACTTCGATCACGATGGGAACGGTTTCGCCGAACTGTCGGGATGGGTTGCGCCTGATGACGGCCTTCTTGTCTTCGACCGCAGCGGCAATGGCAAGATTGACAACGGCGGCGAGCTTTTCGGCAACTACAGCGTGGTCGGTAACGGCAAGGCGCAAAACGGCTTTGTCGCCTTGGGCCAGCTCGACAGCAATAAGGACAAAAGCATCACCGCCGCCGACAAGGACTTCTCGAAGCTCAAGGTATGGCGCGATGCCGATAGCGACGGTGTCGTCGATGCCGGGGAATTGATGACCCTGACGCAGGCTGGGGTCAAGAGCCTTTCGACATCGTACGTGGAAGGGACCACGGTAGACAAAAACGGCAACCAACACCTCCAGATCGGGAAGTACACGACGACCGACGGCAAGACGCGCGAAATGACGGACGTATGGTTCGACGTGAACACCACGAAGACCGTCGACAAGAACACCGTTTCCGTGTCGGCCGAGATTGCCAAATTGCCCGACATCGTCGGCACGGGCAATGTCTCGAGCCTTCAGCAGGCAATGGCCAAGGATTCGTCCGGCAAACTCGTGGAAGCAGTCGAGAAGTTTCTCTCGATGACTGACTCTGGCAGTGACACGTCAGGTCTTGTAATCGAGATCATCTATCGCTGGGCGGGCGTCTACGACATTGATCCGGAGAGCCGCTACACGTACAACTCCCGAGGAGCAAACTATCTCGGTGATGCCCGGAAGCTCGAAGCTCTCGAGGCATTTCTCGGTGAAGACTTCACTGGACAGTTCGGCGAGATGCCAAATGGCCCCGCATCTCAAGCGATCGTCTCTACGTTCGACAAACTCGCGAGCTTCGTCTCAACAACGCTCGCGATGGAAACTCGCGTTGGCGACTATGTCGATCTCATCAAGCTGAAATGGAACGATGCGACGACGTCGATGGAGACAGACGTGAGCGCTGTCGTGGCGTCGTTGACAGCGCGTTACGCTACAGATCGCCAAAGCGCTCTCGTAGACCTCGGCAGGCTTGTCGCCACGCTCAAGAACGCCAATGCGTTTGGCGAGGATGTCGTGGCACAGCTTCGCTCGAAGGGAAATCCGGGTTCCAGCGGCTTTTCGGCGATCCTGGCGAATGTAGGTCTTGACGGTTCGACTATCGGTACTGACGGCGCTGATACGGTGACCGGCACCGACGGGGCTGACATCGTTCTCGGCTTCGGCGGAAGTGACGGCATCAATGCCGGCGACGGAAACGACCGCATCATCGGCGGCAGCGGCAACGACATCCTCTCGGGCAACGACGGTGCGGATACCTACGTATTCAGCCGCGGTGAGGGAAAGGACACGATCCGCAATCTGGACAACGACGCCGTAGGGACTAACAAGGACACCCTTGAATTCGGAAAGGGCATCAGCGCGAGCGACATTGATGTTGCTCGCGACGGCTTCGATGTGGTGCTTAAAATCAAGGGTACAAGCGATGAGGTGCGCATCGCGGATTTCCTCGTCAAGGGCGGTACAGACGCCAACGCGATCGAAGGCATCAAGTTCGCCGACGGCACGGTGTGGAATATCCAGAAGATCGTCGGCTTGGTGGGCGGACCATCGATCTTCGCCGACTATCTGGTCGGGATCGGCTCTGCCGATACCATCAACGCCCTTGCAGGCAACGACGAGGTGCATGGGCTGGGCGGCAACGACAACATCGACGGCGGCGACGGTGACGACGTTGTCTACGGAGAAGCGGGCAACGACACTCTCGAGGGTGGCAAGGGCGACGACAGCCTGTGGGGCGGAGACGGCAACGACACGCTGGTGGGTGGCGTTGGTGACGACTACCTCATGGGCGGCATAGGTTCCGACACCTACAGCTTCGCTATCGGTTGGGGCAAAGACACCATCAACGACAATTCGTTCGAGAAGCTGGGTGTCACGAAGAAGGACATCATTTCCTTCGCCGAAGGTATCGCTCCCTCCGACATAACCGTCTGGCGAAATGAAACCAACGACCTTGTGTTTTCCCACGCCAACGAGAAAGACCAGATCGTGGTCGCCTACGAGTTCCTCCGAAACAACAACGTCGATGAGGTGCGTTTCGTTGACGGGACGGTCTGGGACGTCAAAAAGATCACTTCGATGGTCGGCGGAGGGTCGAAGTATAACGACTATCTTGTAGGCGATGCCTCTAACGCGACGATGAACGGCCGTGAAGGGAACGATACCATCGTCGGGGGAGACGGTAACGAAACCCTCGTGGGCGGTGTCGGGAACGACTTCCTGGACGGCAGCGAAGGGTCCGACATCTACAAGTTCGACCTCGGGTGGGGAAAAGACATCATAAGCAATGCGGAGAACGGTGGCTTCCAAGACTTCATCGTCTTTGGCTCTAGCGTCAACGCTGCCGACGTCGCTGTCCGGCAGGTCGGCCTCGACATGGTGCTGGACCACAGGAATGGCGACACCATCACGGTGAAAGCGCACTACGTAGGTTCGTCTTACCAAATCGACGAAGTTCGCTTCCACGACGGTACCGTATGGGATGTCGCCGAACTATCCCAACTTCCCCAGTTAAACAAGGCTCCGGTGATTACTTCGAACGGAGGAGGCGCGAAAGCATCCGTAAACGTCGCCGAGGGCAAGACTCCAGTGACCACCCTCAAGGCCACCGATGCGAATGTCGGGGCGACGCTGAAATATGCGATCGTCGGCGGTGCGGATTCTGGCAAGTTCGTGATCAACGCCACGACTGGCGTCCTCGCCTTCAAGAGCGCCACGGATTTCGAGGAGCCGACTGACAGCGGCCGTAACAACATCTACGATGTCGTCGTGCGGGTCACCGACAACGGCGGGAAGTCGGACGAACAGGCGATTGCCGTGACCGTCACGAACATCAACGAAGCTCCGGTTATCGCCAACAGCGGCGGGGCAGCGGCGGCGACCATCAGGATTGCCGAGAATGTCAGTGAGGTGGCCGTGATGCAGGCATCCGACGCAGACAAGAACGCGCTCACGTGGTCATTGTCGGGCGCGGACGCGAAGCTTTTTGCAATCGATGCCAAGACGGGAAAGCTGACGTTCAAGGAGGCTCCTGACTACGAAGCTCCAAAGGATGCGGACAAGAACAATTCGTATCAGGTGACCGTTGAGGCGAGCGACGGAAAGCTCGCCGACACGCAGTCACTGACCATCACTGTGACCGACGTCAAAGGAAAGGTTGTAAACGGGACCAGTTCGGCCGAGAAACTATTGGGAACCGCCGAGAACGACACGATCAACGGTAAGGGCGGAGCAGATACGCTGACAGGCGGAAACGGGGATGATCGTATTGAAGGGGGTGTTGGCGCAGACATCCTAACCGGTGGGGTTGGTCGGGACACGTTCGTCTTCGCCTCCGCGAAGGACAGCACACTCGCAGTTTCAGGACGTGATACGATCACCGATTTCGATGGAAAGGCGGGCGACCGTATCGACCTCTCCAGGATCGACGCAAAGCTCGGCATGGTCGGAGACCAGGGGTTCGCGTTCACCGGAACGGCCGGGTTTTCGAAGAAGTCAGGGGAACTCCGCTACGACAAGATGGCGGAACAGACCGTGGTCTATGGCGACATTGATGGAGACGGAAAGGCTGATTTCTCGATTCACTTCGACGATTCCATCGCCATGTCGAAAGACTTTTTCATCCTGTAGTGGAATGCGGTTCGGGCTGACGCGATCCGGAAGTGGTGTATTCAGCACTGACTACGAATACCCGAAACGAGGACGGATCAACGTGGCCGATAAATGCCATTATCGGCCAGAGAACCTGCGTGGGGGTGATAAGCAGCTTTACCGGTTAGCGGAGAAGCGCCAGCCCGTCTCAAGTCACGATGTCCTCTGTGTTCAGGCGGCCAACACGGCTTCATGACCTTCCCCGTGCTCGGATGGGCCGTGCCGATCTCCGACCGGTTTACCGACTGCAGCGTAGTGCCGAGAAGGCTTGCGAGAGCAGTTCGGGCGGGGGTGGCGGCAACAAGCCCTCGGAGAAAACAGCGAATGTTCGTACAGCCTCAGAGGCGTTTTTTATGGCCGCTTGCCTTGCGCCCGTCTCCGAGCCGATGACACAATCAAAAATGTAGACACCGCAACGGAAAACCCCATGGCTTCGAATGTTTCCCCAGTGGCCATCTCGCATGCAGATGCGGCCAGAATCGGTTTCGCGCCGGGGTGCGTCGGCATTCCCGTATCTGGGGTACCAGATGGCCCCTTCTACGTGGTGGGGCTCAAGACCGACCGCTCGAGGCTCACGTTCAGCCCAGACACGTACAGGATGTCGGGGAGCAAACTCGCGAAGGCGGGTTCCAAGACGTACGGACATGTCGGAATGGTCGGCTCGCTCAATTTCGACCACCAGTCCAACCATCGCGTACCTGCCGACGTGAAATACAGCGCTTCGGTCCGGGAGGCGATCGGCACCCTCAGGCAGCAGTTGGCCGAGACCATAGGACTGGACGTGGTGACCTCCGCCGCGCTTCCGGGCGAATTCAGGCCCATCAACATGGCCCTCGACTACGTGTCCCAGGGAAAGAAGGACCATGCCCGCCTCGTAATGCGTTGGGCTTGGCTGGTCTCGGTGTTCGCGGAGCGGCCTGACATCCTCGACAGGGCCGTCGCGGGCGAGTCGCTTTGGGACCTCATTCCCGAAGACTACGATCCCGACACAATCTCGGAGATGAAAAAGCTGAAGGGCTTCGCGGCGTCTTGGGTTCCGGCCGGACTTTCGACGGGGCAGTTCATTCCCAAGCTCGTCGAAGCCTGCAGGTACATCCCGGCAGGCGGTCAACGACCTGCCTCGGCCAACGAGGCGCAGGCACTGGTGAACATCGTCGACTTCTACTCGGTCGCGTTCCTCGAATTTCCCGCCGCCGTTCGCGAGCGCCTGAAAGCGTCCGCCGTGGCCGAAGGGCGGAACTGGCGCGGTGACCATCGTCTCGAGTTCAAGCATGCGGGCGACTACGTCTCGTTCCTCTACCGCACCATCCTCCAGGAGACTTTCAGGCTTCTCGGAATCCAGACCGCGTCACATGACATGCTGGTCGCCGGATCGATCGCCCTGTTCGGCAATTCCCCCGGCCGCATCATGCAGGCCAGCCGGGAGTGGCACGAGCAAATGCAGATAAATGGGCAGCATATCGACCCGGCAACAGGCCGCCTGGCCGAACGATGGGATCGCCCCTCGCGCCGAGCCAGGTCCTGGAATTCCGCCATCGACAGGATCGCTGCACCGAACGGCCTCCACATCGTGCCACTCGACACGGCCGAACTCCTCTCCGAAGAGGGCCGCTCCCAGCATCACTGCGTGTCGAGCAAGAGCTGGAACTGCGCGGACGGCAACCTGCGCGTCGCATCCGTACGCTGGCCGTCGGAAAAAGGAGAAGACATCCTCTCCACCTTCAGCTTTTCGACCGACGGCAGCAGGATCGCCATCGTCGAACACAGGGGCCTCGCGAACCGCGATCCCGACGACCGCGCCAAGGAAGCAGTGTGGTGGTTCGAGCAGACGGCGAACGGACCCGACAGGCCGTTCCGTCTCGACCTTCAGTGGCTGACGGAGCTCGCACCCGTGGCGGAAGCGCCGGTCGGGGTCAGGGAAGAGGTCGTCGCCCAGATCGAGGCCTGCAAGGCGACACTGCCCAGGAAAATGCAACGTGGCGGACTGGCCGCGCTGCTTAACGATCTCGAGGCGCACCTTCCGAGGCCAGTTCCCGACAACTAGGCCTGGAGAAGCGACATCTTTCCGTCGAACGGCTTCTAAGCGACCATATCCAGCCTGTCTTCGGTTCTATGGATAAGGATGGCTGTTTCAAAACCGTTGAAATCCGATCCTTCGGGTGGGATTCTGCGTGTCGCAGAACCTTGAGAGAAATCGACGTCGAACAGGTATCCCATAACGACCATCACAGATTTATGGTTTCAAGCATCGAGGTAAGGTCATATGGAATATGACCTTAGACAGACCCGGAGCGCCAGCATGGAAATCGAGTTTCACTACATCCGACGGATCACGGGCCTTCTAGCCGCGAACTCGAAATCAGAAACGACGAAGAAAGTTCGCGAGACAGGCAGATTCCAAATCCCGGAGTTCGACGATCAAGACGCGCCTGTCGCATATCGCGAGCTGGGCCAGGATGGCAAAGTCTTGGCAGAAACCCGCTGGTTCAACGGCAGCCATTGGCACGTTACCGAAAGCGTGCCCCCGACAGACGGAACCGGCATGGTAGTCGGCATCCCGGACTACGATCTGATGTATGGCGACCTAGTGAAGTCCGGAGACAACATAAGCCATGGCGGTGCGATCCACGGGTTCGTAGATCGAGACAAAAAGTGGTTCCGGGTCGTTTCGGACGATGCCGAGGCGGCATATGAGAAGGCCGTGAAGCATTTCACCGAAAACACGGCCGTCATCGGCGGCAAATTCGCGTTCCGGGTCCTGGAGCCATCTCTACAGTTCTCAGTCCATGACCTGAGCGGAACACCACCGTTCCAAGCACATCTCACAACCACGCCGAGGGCGACTGTCGAACATCGTCGGTGGTATCACAAATACGGCCTAAGCCTGCATGAGCATGCCGAAGGCGTGGATGCTCTGGTAGCCGCCGCAGGGGTGAGCGATCCCGTGTCCCGGCCCCGACCTGTAGAAGGACTGGAAATATTGATCCCGGAAGCGTTTTCGGCGACGCTCGTGGAGCCTGCCACCCGCAAGGTTATCGAAGACGGTCTGTCGCTAGCAAACCAATGCCTGAGCGAGTTCGATCTCAAGTCGAAAGTCGCCTTCGTGGTGATGCGGGATGCTATTTCCCGCGACGGCCGGTTGATTGTGGACAGCTCGACCGCTCTGGAGAAGTTCGGAGAGTTCGGAGATATCCTGAGAGAGGCGAAGATGAAGACAAATCATCTTCAGAATAAGCTTCTACTCTACATCGATTGCGACCTTCGGGTCACCGGAGAACGGCTCGACACCATGCGGTCGCTCGATAACGACTATGGCGCTACCAAGCCTGTTCACCCTGCTCCGTAACTCGGGGCAGGGGATTGTCGTATAGACCCGCTTGTGTGTCGGGCTGCTATGCAGTCGATATCTGACATCGATTGATACAAATCTCCATTAGTTGCGCATCAGGCCGTAGTGGCATCCTCCCACGCTTCATCGGCACGTTGCTTACGGCGGATCGCTTTTTGAAGCTGCGGTTCTCCATGAAGTTCCACAAAGCTTTCGCGGTAACAGTCAAACGCCGCTAGTGCGGCATGAACAGGCGGAGGGATAGAAACGACCGAGTGGCGACCCAACTCCACTAATTCAGGATCGTCCCGAAGAAGCATTGTATAAAGCCGGACGTCCCTTTCGTTTACTGTGACCTCGACTATCGCCGTTTCTCGGTCGCGATCGTAGGCAAGCCACGAACAATAGATTTTGGTGCTTTTCGACTTAACGCGCCGACTTGAATCAACGACAATTTCAAACTCGGCCCAGCGGCCATCCGATATATGAAACTCGCGGTCATATGAGAGTTTTGGACCGTCCCAGTCCCAACCTTGGTACAGCAGGATATTGAGCCGCCCCAATATTCGATGTGCGAAGTCAACCACTTGGTGCTTATCCGTGGACAGACGTATTTTACCGTCGCTTGCGCGGGATACATAAAAGACGTGCGGAGGACGGTCTACCAAAGCATTAATCGCAGCCGGGGCATTGACGATCTTGAACTCTTTTTTAGTGTCTACAAGCCCGTAGAAAATATCCTCAGGGATCATCGGAATTGGTCCTCTCGTTCCGAATCAACTTCGTCACATTACCCTAGCGCGTCAGTTAAGGCATCTGATTGCCGCAGTGTGAAGGCAATAAGGTTGCTTCGCTGACCGTAGAAAAGATCGGCTCGGGGAGCTAGGCCGGCACTCCGATCGCGCATTGCCTGCGCGTATTCGCGCGACTTCGATCATTGGGGTGACCATCGCTCGGTGGCCCATAACGGGCTTTATCGGCCAACGTCGGTCTGGTTCCTGTTTTGACTTTGGCGAGCGGGGTTGGAATAATGTGGCCATCCGCATGGGGACCTCCAATGACCGTCTCGTTCAACGATCTAAGCGCCGAAGGCAAACTCGCGAAGCTCGATCAGCACATCGCGGGCGGCCACCCCGTCCCATCGCACTGGGTATCGTGGATCGTCGATCATTTCGTTCCAGCCCATGCATGGCCGGCAACTCCTGGCGACGTCCGGACGGCGTTCCATGAACTGGATGATGCCCAGAAAATGGAGAAGATCGCTCACCACCTCCCTGATGGCTTCATTCCCGCGCCTTGGGTCGAATGGCTGTCAGACGAATTTGTCGCCAACAAGCAGACATCCGCACCAGCGCCTCGCATTCCCTGAGCGGTCGGTCAGCGCGCGCTTTGTCACTCGCGGTGCTTATGAGCCTTCGTGTGGATGCAGGGACCGTGACAGGATAGAACATGGGACAGGCGTGAAATACCGCTGAAGACCATCTCCTTTCCTGGTCGGCATTGCTTGCGAAGTATTTTTGCCTCGGTGCAATCTGCGGCGCGTCACTTAGCGGCGGAATGTTGGCTTACGGCCTGTTGCGCGTAGCGCTTTCGTAGGCTCCATCGAAATCTAAAGACTTGGCGGCGGTCTGAAATACGGTGAGGCAATCCCCTCGGGATAATGTGCCCAAAGTCACTTCCGATGTCTTTTAATTCGTTGACCGGCACACGACCAGCGCACACCGAAAGACAAGGCAGCTTATGACACGACACTCGACCCAAGTAAGGGTTGCGTGTCGTCATAACATGCGGCATGAATACGAAACGCTCCGCCTAAGTCGCGATGTGTCCCGACTTACTCGTCTTGCTTTGATTGCAATCAATTCTTATCATCCCCAGAACCGCAGAGATATCGAAAGACACCGCCATGGTCGAACCGTTCACGCCAGTCGCTCCCGCTCCGCCGCGGAGCGTGTGTCCGACTCTGGCGGAGCGTTTAGTGTCTTCCATTACCTCTGGAGTACGTTGATGCACCGTTTCATCAATCAGTTGAACGTCTCCATTACCACGAACCGCGGATGCAACCTGCGTTGCGAGCACTGCTATATCATGCCGCATGTCTTCAAGGACCCGCGTCGGATGTCCTTCGATACCGTCCGCCAGGTCTTCGATCAGGTCGAGAAACTCTACGAACTCGACGGCAACCTGCACGAAGTCGAATGGGAGGTGCTAGGCGGCGAAACGACCTTGATGCCTTTCGAGTGGTGGGAGGAAGTACTGCCCTACATGCTCGACAGGGTCGAGGCCTTCAATCAACGACTGAAGAACCCGGGGTCTCTGAATTTCATCAGTAACATGATGATCCAGGACAGCCGGTACTTCGACCTCTTCAACAAGTACGGCAAGCATCCCGCCTTTTCACTCTACACTTCATGGGAACCCGATACCCGCCGCTTCGGCGCGCGCAACAAGCTTTTCCCGAAGTTCCTCGAAAACCTAGATCGTCTCGACGTGCGCTCCATTACGCTCGACGTTATCCTGACGCAGGCCGTTATGGAGCTCGGCGGCGCGTGGGTAATCGACACGTTCGTGCCGCACGGGATCACGGATTTCTCCTGCAAGATGCTTTCACCCTACGGATCGGGGAAGGCTTTCTTCGCGCCGAACATGACCTCGTTCGAGGCCATGAGTAAATTCCTCGGGGAACTGGCGGCAGCCAAGCCCGCCCACGTTAGCTACACGCCCGGGGATGAGATGCTCTCGTCCCTCTTCCGCGGTTCTTCCTTCCAGTGCAACGGCAACTTCTACTACGATCTCTCGATCGAGCCAGACGGTTTCACGCATTTTAATGCCAATCAGACGGCCGAGGAGGCCGCTACGGGCGGTCTGGAGATACGGATTGACGATCCTGACTGGGCCCGAAAGGTCGTTTATGAAAACGCACGCGAGGCGGCGGGCAAGCTCGGGTTGAAACACCCAGAGTGCCATCAGTGCGAATATCTGCGCTACTGCAATGCGGGATGGTGGCACTACAAGGTAGACCAGGCGCTCGTCCGTCCGTTCGCCGAAGGTGACTGTGCAGGCTTGCGACGGCACTGGGACGAGAAGAGGGTGTCCCTTGACGGCTCGATACATGACATATCGGCGGGCATCCATCGAAAGGAAATGCGTGCGGCGGTAAGCGCGGGCAGTAGCCGAAGAGACGTCGGCGGTGGACCGTCGCGGACCGTCGTGGCCGAGAGCGAACTTCTGGGCGTCGAAACGTTTCTTGCACTCGATCCAGACGTCACGGCAATCCGGATCGACCGTGACATCGCGTTCGGGAAGCAGATCACCGAGCGCCTGGTTTATCTCGATGCCCTTGGTTTCGAGGTTTCGATCACCGACGCGATCCTCGGGTTCGGCGGGGAGGGGCGGGAACACGGAACCGGTCCCTGCATCTCGAAAGCTGACGACGGGCAGCTAGAGACGGTGCTGCTCAATCAGGTATGCGGGGTGCATGCACGCGCGACGCCGCTTTCTGACAACCAGGTTATCGCCCTCGCTTCACGCAACGCGCAATGGACCTTCGTGGGTATGATGCGGGATGCTGCGACGGCGCTCGCGGACGAGGGACAGGAACGCGACGACGGCGAATGGAACCCAGACAGCGGACTGGTTCTCGACGCACGCAACGAGGAGATGTTCCGCTGGCTCCTCGAGCGGCCCCATGTCGTCAAGGCACTCGCCGAGTGCAGAACGGGGCGGATAACCGAAGTCGACACCGCCTATCTGACCGGACTGAAACGGCGGGTCGGGCGCGAGAGAGCGGCGAGGGCCAGCATGACCGCCACGGAAGCAGAAAAGACACAACCGATGCCCACTCTGCCCCTCCGCCGCTCTGAGGCAGTCCTTGCCTGACATAACGGGCTTTACGCCAGCGGGACCTGTCCGAAGACTTTCGCGGCTGGGTGGTAGGCAGTGGCTTAGGTACGAGGAGGGGAAACTCGCTCTTCCTGCGCCCGCAGGGTCGTCAGCAACACTCGCGACGCAAGCTACTCAAAGGGTCGGAGCAGATGCCAGGTGCGTTTTTCCAGGGCGCAGCTCGGAAGCCGCGCGGTTCGAGATGGCAGTCAGCGCGTCGTCGGCAAGAGCCACTCCGAGGCCCAGCATTTCCTTGTAGGGCTTGAACTCGTTCGTTGCCTCCTGAACAGTTTCGAAATCCAGGCCATGGCGTTGCCAGCTGACCTTGTCTTTCGGGGACATGAGCAGACCGCGCATCAGTTCGGTTGCGCGCAGGACCGTTTCGAGGTCCGAGCGGCTTCCGCACTTATCCAGCACCCTCTCGAGGGCATCGCGTGTTTCGGCCACAACGACACCGGACACCCATTTTGACGCCGGGAAAGTTTCGATGGCTGACTCCGCGAGGGAAACGAGTTTCTCCGCGACGGGAGCAAAGCCGGCCGCGAAGGATATCGCGGCGACACCATTGCGAAGTTCCAACAAGCGTTGATCGATGACGGCGGCCAAACAGTCCTTCATGACGACCGAAATCTCGTTTTCGACTTCCAGCGGACGGGTGTCCATCGTGTATTCGTTGATGTTCTCGATCGATGACATGATAACGAGGGCTTCGCGGGTGGTGGGCTTGCCAAACACCTCATTTACGGTCTTTCCGACGATGGCCGGTCCGTTGACAGGGTCTGCCTCGATTTCATCCCTCGCGATCGCGCGGCCGACCCGGCGCTCGACTTCACCAATCAGACGCTCGAAGACGAAATAAATCGGTGGCATAGGCGAACTCCGAATTGATAATGCATTCTACTGTGCCTGCCGCCGTTGCATACATGAACCTCATGTGTCTGGACAGATCACGTATCGCTAGGCTTTACGGGTTGTGGAACGCTGGCGTTACGGACGGGGTCCCACATACGCTTGGCCCAAGACCGTTCTCTGGCCAAAGGCTCCTTCCGACCACTCGTTCCTCTGAAGCGTGTTGACCCAGTTGCCAACGACATTCTCTGCGTTGTGAATCCGACGCTCGGCCAGGAGTTCGACGGCGCGCGCAGCATCGATCTTGCAAAGCTTGAGCAGCTTGAAGGTGGCGCAAACGCGAAGGTACTGGCGATCGAGTCGGCCATCCCAGGTCTGTCGGAACATGTTCATGACGATGTCTCTCCTGATTGTGCCTGCGATAGTGCTGCTTGACTCCGCAACACACAACGCAGGCGAACCATGAACCCGACCGCCTGGCCCACGGCGCTGGCGCGCTTCGCCGTTGATGAATGCTCGCGGGCATCGCTGGGATGGGTCCGCTCGATATTGCGTTGTCAGAACGTAGGACGTTTACCCCTCACTAGTCGCGCTGCTGCCCATACTGGCACCGCAAGGACAGCACCCCAAAGAACGCTGTTTCCAAGAACGACCGCCCACTGGAGTGGGGACGAAAACCCCTTGGTTTGTACATGTGAGATAGGCGAAAGGAGCGTGTCTGAAAGCGCCGTGGCCAAACTTTCGACTTGACCCATATCGCCACCAGAGTCGAAGCGCCCCATTCCCAAGGAAAAACTGACGAGAAGAGAACTCAACGCCAACAATAGATGAACCGCTGTCAAACCTGCGACAATCGTGAGGTATCTCGGGCCACTCATGCTGCGTTCCAACCAAAACAGTCAGTATTGAAATGCCAGTTAAACGGGTTCACGAACATTCGTACCCTTCCTTGACGGCATTGTGGCCGATAACCAGTGTTATCGGCCAGCCATTCGCATCACATGCCGAACTGCCGATATTCCTGGCGCGGCATATTCGCCAGTTCGATTTCGTCCTCGAGACCTTCGTCATCGTTCGCAGCCAAATAGCCAGTTCGGTTAACCGCCGGCTCCCGCACCACATCGTGTGCGATGACGTTTTTGGGGTCTGACATGTCGATCGTCGCCGGACCGCGGGGGTTGCCGACGTCGCCAGTCGCCAAATCCCTGAAAATGAGCGTTTGATCCATGACTTCGTAGGTATGTGTATCGCGGTCATAGACGTCGTCCAACACGCGCTGCACATCCGCCATTCCCAACGATTCCATGAACGAGTACGCCTTCTGGCCATACATATGCCCGCTCACGTACATGCCAACGCGGATCGCTTTCTCGTTGTTGGTCAAGGCTGGTGCGAAAGCGTGGCCCCGGACCAGCGCAATCCTGTTTACGGTCGGGCTGTAGCGCCGGACTTTCTCTTCGAGATGGAAAACCATTCCGTCGAAGACGTACCGACCCTTTTCATGGAGCGCAACGACGGCTCCGTTCGAATCGACTTTCTTGACGGTGATGACGGGCATGATGCTGTCGTTGCGACGGCCGCGGTTGACGTGCTTCGCGGGGTCTCGACGTCCACCAGACGCAAGTCCCTGGCTTGACCTGCGACTATGGCTTACGCCAGCTTCATACGTCGTGTCGACGCTGTTGTAGGCGACCTTGCTGATAAGGACTTTGACGTCGTCTCCGAGCTTGTTGTACCCGATCGGGAGCGTCGAGCCGTCGCGCCGTACGTGCGTGCTGGTTCCACGATCCTGGCAGGGTCCTGAAGCTCGGGGTCCAAACGTCGCGAATTTTCGGCGACGTAGTTGATGAGACCGTGGCGAGCCATCAGTTCCGGAAGGTTCATAAACTGGTTTTCGCGCTTGGGAACGTTCTGGTTAAGGGTCTCCTTGGACAGTTCCTGTTGCTCAAGATATGCAATGATGTCCGCGCGAAATGAGCGAAGCGGGCTGTTTTCGTGATCGGAATCGATCATCTCGTCGGTGATCATGAAGTAGCTCTCACGATGGTTGCGACCCTTCGAAAGCACTGTGGTCTTCACATGCTTGCTCAGGTCGAACTCAGGGGTGGCCCCAAGGTTTTCCATATACTGAGCGTGGAGTTCCTTCGATTTGTCTGAGACGAAGACGACAGGGTCACGCTTGCCGTACCCGCACATGCGCCCATACACGCCTTGGAGGAACGCGTTCGCGTCGGTAGGCGAGTTCGTAAGGTCGGTAGCCATGACTGTCGAAGCCGGGAAGGCATCTCCCATACGGCCCTTTCCGACGGTCACAACGATGTAAGGCCTTTTGTCGTTTCTGGTCGCTTCCCAGATGAGCTGCTTGATGTCGCCGTTCGCGCCGTAGAAGCGGATTACGTTGTAGGGTGAGTCAGGGCCGGCGATAGCCATCGCCTCGACGATTTCCTCGGTCAGCCTTTTGTTGTTTGCGATGCGGAGCAGAGCTCCGACGGGTTCACCTGAATTTGCCTGTCGCTTTAGCAGGTGGGAATCGAAAAGGGCGCGCACGAGATCGGCTCCCTTCTGCTTTCGCTCGAAGAACTTCATCTCGCGCCGTTCGCCGTCTTCTCCAACGGTCGTCGCTTTGAATGAAGATCGCTCCGGCTTCTTCGCAGCTCCGATGAGGTATGAAATCTCCCCAAACCAATCGAGTCCTTTGACCCGCGCGACTTCCTTGAAGGAGGCCACCTTGGGTGCCTTGGTGATGACGCTGTCGTCGATCCGCATCCCACCGAATACGTTGGGGCCGACATAGGACCTGTTAAGCCTCTGGTTTACGCGCCAGAGGTTCGACAGATAGGCCGTGTCAAACGGCGTCGCGGAAAGTCCGATCATGAAATTCGGCGTGTCGGGCGAGAAGAAATCCTCGTCGACCTCCGCGAACAAGCGCGAGAGAAGGCACTCGACTTCGTCGCCATTCTTTTTTATTTGATTGCTTGCGCCGTACTGGGGTTCGTCGACGATGAGCATAACGCCGTGGCCCCTGTCACGCGCGCGCTCGCAGTATGACCTGACCTTTTTGGAGATGCCGCCCGGAACACGTTTCACGGTCATGCCCTTTACGAGGGCTTCGACCGGGTCGCTTCCAGGATACATCTCCTCCCCCAGTCGGGTGTGGTATCCGCGCAGGGTAATCTCGGTTTCCCCCTCCTGGGTTTCGACAAGGTCAGCGCCCGATTGCTGGTAATAATCAATCAGGCTGTGGGTCTTGCCATCGGAAACGATGTTGATGCCGCCGTAGAGATCGAAGAAGCCGCGCATCGCTTTCTGCGTCTGCATCAGGTGGCTGTTCTGGTTGGTTGTCATGAAGAGCGGGACGAATGTCACCCTGGACTTCAGATAATGGACCGGCGCGGCGAACAGCGTCATGAAGGCCGTGCCTGTCTTGCCGGATTGCAAGGCCCCGAGCACGATCCCCGATTTGCCTGGCTCCGCTATGGTCCTCGCAATGGCGTCGATGGCCGTCTGGACTTGCTCCTTGTGGACCATGTGTTCGGTCATTTGGCCATAGAGCTTCGTAACGTGGTCAGGCAGGGTGTTCTCAATGTGTCTCACGACGGCGGTTGGATCGAGCGTGATGCCAAGCCTCTGCTTCGCGGCAGCTTCGTTGAACCAGTCTGAAAATTGAAGGACGTGGTTCCGCAGTTCTGCGACCATTTGGCTTTGTGTTCTACGCACTGATCTAACCCTTTGAAGCTCCGAAGATTCGAGGGTCTTTCACGGTCATGCATTCAACAAACCCGAGCCGACACCAACGACCTGGTCAGCAGGCGACAATAAGATCGGCCAGCGCCGTTCATCGGCTTTGCGAGGGTCGGTGGCCCATGCGCAGAACCGCGGCGGCGAGTGCACACTTCAGCCTTGACCAGAAATCTCGGCCTATCCCGCCTCCGTGTTTGACACAGACGGTGGCCGCCGCATCATCTCATGCGCCGAAGAAGAGAAAAACCTCGCCCTCTCGTCCACATTTCGAGACAGACGCGAGGCAGCTTGAGCCGCTACGGTACCATGACGGACGTCGGGGACGGCCGCTTCGTCCCGTACTGTTCGAGCGGACCTTCGATCCAGCTCATTGCGTCCATGTGTTCGTACGCCTGCAGCGCTTCTATGCCCTGCTTTCCGCCGAAGTCATGGAAGCGCCAGAAATGTCCCCTTGCCTCGAGTACCATTTCGACGCCCTGTTTTTCGTCTTTCTCGGGCGTCCTGATGTGCGTCGGCTGAAAGCCGTATCCGAGATATTCGGTGCCGTCGGGTAGCTTGGCGTACTCCTCGACTTCGAGCATTTCTCGCTCCACGAAGTAGGTCGGGAGGCGGTCGTCGCTTGGGTACAGCTCGTCTCCCCATCCGATGCGGAATGTCTCACGCATACTGACGCTGATCGAACACTCGCCATCTCGGTTGAGCCTCGTAACCACGCCGATCGATCCTGGCACGGGATAGCTCTTCCTGTCGTCGGTCAGCCCGAGGCTGTTTTGATGCTCTGGAACCCCTACGAATCGCACGACAGTGCCGAGAGGCAGAAAGGCTTCTTCCGGGTTCTCCGCCAACAACGCGATCTTCCGTTGCAGGGCCGCCCGGTGACGATCCATCTTGACGATGTTCGCTTCGAGGTCTGCTATCTCCTCGTTTATCAGGCCACGGTATTCTTGGTCGTCGGCTCTCATCGTGGCGTCGGCCGCGATCTTCTTATACCGATCAAGCGACACCTGCGCACGTTCAGCCGTCTTCCTGATTTTCGATTCAAGTCTGGTAATAGACATCGTGAGATCGCGGGCGGCCGCAGAAACTGGGTCGGCTACCTCGGGCTGTCGGCTCGGACGCGTACCCTTCTTGTCCGTTTGCGTCATCAATGATCGCACGGCGTCGGCGTTTGCATTTGCCCATGCCTGTTCTTCTGCCGTGAGTGGTTCATTTGCCATTTGTCGTCCGATTCCCCCGCTATTTCGTTGAAGCTATCACGCCGCGATGAATGCAAGAACGTAGTACCGCTGGCCGATAATGCGCGTTATCGGCCAGCGGTACTTTCAACGATGCAACCCATTGCCTGCGGTCGGCCGAGCCTTTGGCGGCGCGGCTTGGCTCCAGTCGTCAAGAACCTGTTCGAGCCTCTCCCGCAGCGGGGCGTATTCGATCTCGTGAAGACAGGACGATATCCGCTCCGCCAAATAGGTTTGCGTTTCCCGATCCCCCGCAGACCGCGCGGCGATGCGGATATCCTTCCACGTTTCGACAAAGGAGTCGGACTTCGTGACGAGTTCGGATGCGACGCCGTTCAGGAAAGACGAGGCGAGGCGGATGGAGAGGTCCTGTGCTCGGTCGAAGAGGAACACGGATGGATCGAAGACCTCGACACTGACCGGCTTCCAGACGTCTTTGGAATGCGAACGGAGCCAATCTTCCGCGAGGTCCATGTCGCCGAGGTTGAAGTTGGAAGCATAAAGGAGATGCAGGTTGCCCGCCGGGGAATCCTTGCGCCATTGACGATCAAGTTCGAAATCGTCGGTAGTGAGATGCGGGGCAGGATTGACGAATGACGTGTTGACGACGAGCCGAGGCTCCGGAACCCGATGCCAGACCGCGCCATCGATAATGGCGATTTTGGAAAGATTTTCTCGAACCCTCTGACTCCACTCTTCCTTTGATGAATGGCCCCATCCGCGGACGTTCTCCGCGCCAACGACATCGCTTTCCTTTCGGTCGGGTTTTTCCCGCCAGAACTGGACGAGTTCCACGTAGCGCCTATCGTTGTGAGCATGCGGGAGGTACCCTGCAAATCGATCAGCCTGCTCGCCGGAAATGATATCGTCGATGGTCATGCCTTCGAGGTTGTTGACGTAGAACTTGCCGTTATGGTGCCTGAACACGCGGGTGTCGCGGCTGTCAGTGACGGTTGCGGCAACCGGAACGTCGGCCCCTGGCACGACGGGGATTTCTACTTCAACCGACGAAAGGTACACCTCGTTCCGGAAATGCCGTTGACGCTTCAGCACGACCTGAGCGGGATAGACGAAAGGTATCAGGTACTTCACGAGGGTATCCTTGTTGGTTGCTCTGGCGAACCTAGTCGTCTGACCAGCAAGGCACCATACGATCCCATCCCCAGCTGTAAACCCGGCGGCGTCACAGGGATGCCCTTTCGTTGCAAAACTGCCCGCTGAAGGTCTCAGGGCTGGCGGCATTCGACAACGCTGTATTCTAGGAGCCTTACATTCATAGTGTCGTGATAGGTTGAAGCAACAAAGGAGTGCGACGATGTCGTTGGTGGATAGGGACGGTCTTGGAGAACTCACTGTCGTAGAACGTGACGGCGACAGCGTGGTCTCGGATAGAAATGGAAATACCGTGGTGACCTTCCACGGATTGTTCGGCGACTACTCGGATCAACCGGCCTGGGAAGCATTCCTCGACGGTCTCCAGATGAGGCACCCGCAGATTTCGGTGTTCAACGAGACCCAGGGGCGATACCACATCAGCATGGGCCACCGCTGGATCGAAGCCGAAGGACGCTACGATAACGATGCGCCCGCATCGGCGACAATCAAACCCTGATCACTTCCGCGCATCTCGGTCTGCCGACAGCAACAAGCTGTCGATGGCGGCAAATTTGTCCCGTGCGGTCAGCGGCGGTTATGTCGACACGACCCTGAAAATCCGAAGGTGGAACATGTTCAAACGCGAAATCGACTGGAGCACTCCGAAAAAATTGCGGCCCGTCACCGCCACCACATGGAACACCAAAAAGCTCGCCCCCTTCCTTTCCGACAATACGTTCGGATGGATCAGCCCAGCTGGAGAAATCCACCAGGTAACGCAATACAGACACCTCGATTTCTTCAAGTTCTATCACCTCGCCGACAAACCCAAAGGCATTCAGGAGCTCTTCGATCTTGAAAGCAAAGACTACGATGAGGCCGCAAGGCGGTGGGAAGAAGATGCCGGCGACGAACACCCCGAATGGCATAGGTTCGAATACCACTATGCCTTCGAGCCAGGCGAGAACGTCATCGCACGGTTCACATGGATCGCCTATGACTCAGGATGGGGCAGAATTGGCACCTACGGCGGCGACAAGCTGGAGCTGGAATGCGCCGACGACCACGCCAGACCACTCCGCAAGCAGGCGAAGGCACTTGCGGAGATCGTGGGACGCGAACTGGTGTTAACTCCAGTCGCCCCCTACGAGGATCAAGCTGACCCAAGGCCCGTCGCGCAGAACGCTCCCGCCCCAAGCTGACGGACATCGGCAGACGGGCCATGTCGAGGGACGACATGGCCCGTCAAGGGAAACTTGAAGTCACGGAAACAGTTTGCTCCCTCGCTGCCGAGGCTTTTCTCCAACGGGCAAACGCCAGGTCGTGTCCCTTCAGCACGGTGCCGACGGCTGTGAGCCGACCACGGACAATTTATTGCTATGTGATATTCGCAACCTCTTAACTTCGAGGCGCTATTTGATCGTTAGAGAGCATCAAGAGCGTTATCGATGACACAACAGCCCCGCCAGAATTTCCTCTTCCTACAGGTCGTACTTCCCATCCTACTTGCTGTCGGCCTCAGCATCTCTCTTTATCTGACCATAAGATGGTCTTCCCGGCAGTCCGACCTGGTCTCTTCGGCACGGCAGGAACAACTGGTCGGGCTTATCGTCTCGCGATTGCAGGCGAGAATCGCGCACGACCAGGAAAGCTCGACTGTTTGGGACGACGCGGTGAACGCGGTTCAAGCTGCGGACACGGCGTGGCTCGACATGAACCTGGGTGAGTGGATGCACACTTACTTCCAACATGATGGAGCCTTCGTTCTCAATCCGAAGCGGGAGGTGGTCTATGCATTCCTCGCTGGCGTAGCGGACAAGAAATCGGCCTACCTTCATGTCAAACCGTTCGCCGATCCGTTGGTCCGGGAAATCCAGAAAAGGCTCAATGCAGGTGATACGACGGGGATCGACGACCAGGTTTTGAGTATTGGGGAAAGCGATTTCACCTCCATCGAAGGGCATCCTGCGATCATCAGCGTCAAACCTATCGTTTCCGACACGGGCGAGATCGAACTGACAGCGGGGCAGGAATTCCTGCATATCGCCGTCCGATATCTCGACGGAGATTTCCTACATGAACTTGCTGACGATTACCAATTTGACGATTTGCGGTTCTCGAAGGTCAAAGTTCAGGATGATGCCAGGAGCTACGCCGAGCTGAAGGCAGCATCCGGCGCTACTGTGGGGTACTTCACCTGGAAGCCGTTCGAACCCGGTTCCGCGGTGATGCAGGCCACCACGCCTGTGCTGGCCGGCGTTGCCCTCTCGTTGCTCGTAATCATGGCGCTTTTAGGTGTCGTAATCTGGAGGCGATCCGCCCATCTGAAGGCAAGTCAGGCTCAGCTCGCGCATTTAGCCCACAATGACATCCTGACGGGTCTCCCCAACCGGGCTACCTTCGCCAGGCGTCTGGCGAAAATGCTCGATGCCTCGGACGAGACCCAGACGACCGCCGTGCTCTATCTCGACCTCGATCGCTTCAAACAGGTCAATGATACGCTCGGACACCCCGTCGGCGATCAGTTGCTCATCCAGGTGGCGGCCCGGCTTCGGGAAGTAGCGGGCACAGACACGACCGTGGCGCGGCTTGGCGGCGACGAATTCACGTCAGCCATCAGCGGCACCTCGCAAGAGGATGTCGAACGGCTTTGTGATCAGTTCATCACGGCGATAAGGCAACCGTTCGCCGTCGATGGCCAGCCAATCCTGATTGGCCTAAGCATCGGTGTGGCGCTTGGTCATGGCAACGAAATCGATGCAGATGAGCTTACTCGCAAAGCCGATATAGCGCTGTACCATGCAAAGGCAGCTGGACGGAACCGGTTTGCGATTTTCGGGACTCACATGGACGAGCTGGTAAGGTCGAAGCGGGACCTCGAGCGGGACCTGCGTGATGCTATCGAGAGCAAGGACCAGATCGAGGTCCACTACCAGCCTGTTTTCAGCGCCGCCGATCACGCCATGAAAGGCGTGGAAGCGTTGGTTCGATGGAGGCACCCCATCAAGGGACTCGTTTCACCAGACCAGTTCATACCTGTCGCAGAAGAGACTCGCATGATCGAGTCTCTTGGGGAAAAAGTTCTGCGGGAGGCGTGCGCTGCAGCTCTCGAATGGGGCAGCCTTGAAGTTGCCGTAAATGCTTCCGCGATCGAATTGCGAAGCGAAACCTATGCGATGCGCGTCGTCTCCATCCTCGGCCAGCTTGGATTTGACCCCAAGAGGCTTGAGATAGAGATCACCGAGACGGCGCTCGCCGACAACTCCGGGCATTGCGAGAAAAACATCGGAGCGCTGCGCGCGATCGGGGTGAGATTTGCGCTCGATGATTTCGGCACAGGGTTCTCGTCCTTCGGTCGTCTCCAACGACTGGACGTCGACCGGATCAAGATCGACAAGTGCTTCGTTGCAGGGTTCGGCAAGCCAGGCGGGAACGAGGATATCGTGAAAGCGATGATCGGCATCGCACATGCGAAGGGCCTCTCGACAACGGCAGAGGGTATCGAGACTCCGGAGCAAAATGACATCCTCAAAAAGCTCGGCTGCGACGACCTTCAAGGATACCTGTTTTCAAAACCACTCCCCAAGAGACAGATCGATGAGCTTGTTGCCCGTCCGTCAGAGGCAAGGACCGTAACCAACTGAACGCCAAACCTGCGTCCGAACTCAACGATCTCGCGTCTTGGTGGCGGTACGTAATCCGTTGGCGCTGCGCTGTTCACCCGCGAACCCTTGGTGATATGCGAAAGAGGTTGCCAGTGCTGGCCGGACTATTTGCGGGGTAACCACTTACGACGGGCGTAAATAAAACCGAGGGTGACCATGGTGCCAAGCGAGACAAAAAGCGCGGTGTGGCTTACTAAAAATATCGCCATAAATGAACGTGTTGTCACCCACTGCATCCACGGCTCGTGAAGGTAGATGGTCCAAAAAGCAGGGATGGCGCATGCAGAGCCAAGGACCAATGCCACCGATAAAATGAATGAGTGAAAGGCAATGTCGAAGACTTTACATGTATCCATACGGAATGAGCCTGCTGTTGTTTTCAAGATGTTGGAACCTACCCAATTAAGTGTCAATCACAGCATCTGAAATTTGTGGCATTTGCTACCTTTCCGGTCTTTTCAACGAACTCGCAATCGGCCACCGCATACGGGTTCCACATTTCCAATTTTTGAGGGCGACTTACAGTCACGACTTCGTTTCGTTGCCAGGTTATCCGCCCGGCCTTAACCACATTGTGAGTTGTCGCATTTTCAAGTGGAAATAACGGGATTAGATGCCTATAGGCATGACAAAAGACACGGAGAAAATGAAATGTTCACTGCGGCGGATTGGATGGACGCGAAACTCAATACTTTCCATACGGCAGAGATCGGTGGCAGGACTTTCATCGCCAGATTGTCGATGGAAGGTCCGTATCTCAAGATGTTGGACAAGGACTCGATGTATTCTGGGAAAGGTGTTTCCCTCGGATGGGCGACCTTCATTGACAAGGATGGAGCCGCCAATTGGGGAGTCTTCAAAAGCGACGACGGGGAACTGCGGCTCTCGCTCAAAGACTTTACCTGCGAAGAAATTGCACGACTCGGAGCCGAGTTCGGCATCCGCATCGGAAATAACACCTCTACCTTTGTTGGTAGCAAGGCATGGGACTCTTTAAGGACTTGGGTTAGAAAGTTTCCTTACGTTGCCGAGAGTTACGCACGGTTTGACGCGAACATCCCCTACTGGCTGGAACGAGCATCCCGTGAGAAGGAAGATGAACGGGAGGCGGCCTAGCGGCGCGTAGCGGTTTCCCGCTAACTCGTTCGGAGGAAAGCCACGGCTTGGCGCACAGCAAACAGAGCCCGCGATAATCTCGCAATTCGTAACGCAGAAGCATCGCAGTTCGCGGGGGCCAACAATCCATCCGCCGCTGAGTACGAATGGAGCGACATTGACCGTGCGAGACGCATCTGCCAAGGTCCTGCATTCTATTCTGGAGGCACCAATGGTTCACCGCAAGTTAGCGATCTCGCTCGCAGCGCTGATCGGGCTCGCCATTGCTCCCCCGTTGCGCGGCGACGAGGGAGAACAGCCACGCATGGTGACGGGCGGCAGGACAACGCCTCCCAGAGGCTATTTCGAACTCTGCAAGGAACACCCGAAGGTATGCGAGGTTCAGTCGAAGGCGACAGACCCCGTGAGCCTTTCTACAGAGCAATGGCAGGAGGTCCGAAGAATCAATCGCGCGGTCAACGACACGATCCAACACGCTACGGATCAGGACCTGTACGGGCGCGAGGAGGTTTGGGCCTTTCCGGAGACGGCAGGAGATACGGAGGACTTCGCTCTCCTGAAGCAACGGCAGTTGACGGAGCGTGGCATACCGTCCTCGTCGCTCCTCCTCACGGTGGCCATTAAGCCGAATGGCGACGGACATGCGCTTCTCACCATAAGTACGAGCGAGGGCGATTTCATCCTGGATGACGAGACAAACGAAATCCTGTCGTGGGGAAAAGTCCCATACAAGTTCATCAAGCGCCAGGACCCGACGCACAGCGCGCGATGGGTGAAGATTGCGGATGACAATTGAGGCCAGGTCTTGTTACCCGGAATTGATCATCAGGGCCTGTGGCGGTCTTCGATGCGCCTGCGGCGAAGAGTCAGGTCCGCTGACCAGCGTCCCGCAACTGCCCGAGAAGATCGGCCAGTTCGTTTTCCCAGGCGGGAACCTTGTCGTCCATGTATTCACCATTCGCATCGACCCAGAACGCCTGGCCGAACCCCATCGCGATAATGCCGACCTTTTTCTCGGCCCTGCATCGCAGACGGAACCGGAGGACGTTGATGAGGTCTCTAGCTTCGAAGGAGGTGAGGTGAAGTTCGGGGGTCCGGCCGACGGGTATTTCATACATTTGCTGTCTCTCCGTTACCAACAAGGTTCGACGAAGCCCGCCGAACTTGCAACGGAATTCATGACCTCATCGAGTTCGAGACCGTAGTCAGCCGACCTTCGGGGCCGAGACATGAGCCTTGGGAACAGACGACAGACTATCGTTCAATGCGTCCAGCTTGCGGCCCAGGAACCGCAGATCGGTGCTGGAGCGATCCATATCCTCCTCCTTGGCATGATACTTCGCGAGGTAGGCTTCGAGTGCATGTTGGATGGTCTGGAGCTCCGATTTGGCCACTTCAACGTCGTCGCGTTTGATGGCGGATGTCATCTTCTCGAAGTGCGCGACCGTTTCCTTGAGGGACGCGAGCTTCTCGGCCGCCTGCGGACCGTACCTGCGGACCCCGATGCGGAATTTGCCGGAAGTACGGATCGTGTACTCGAGTTCGCTCACCGGGTCATACCTGCGGGGGTCGAGATGGTAAGCCGCCTGTTCCTTGTCGTCAGCAAGGTGGACTGCCCCGTCTTCGAGCCTTGCGGCCTTCAGTGATGCTTGGACGACATCTGCCATGAAGCGGTCCGCAGCCTTGTTCAGGCGAAGAGAGTCGACCTTTCCGTCAGGCTTGGTGTCAAGCGTATCGAGAAACGCCTGAAGGGAGTGACCGTAAAGCGGCGCGCCGATGGAAGGTTGGTTATGGAGGCTTGCCTGCATGAAAGCACTGGCGGTCCACATACCGCCGACAATGGCGATCGCAGCTACGCCGACAATGAGCTTGATGTCGTCATCTGAGCGGCGAAGTAGGAATTTCGAGAGTGAGGTCATCGGGATGCCTGCGTTAAGGTCATGGCCGACAATGCACAGCCGGCTGGCCTTTCACAAGGCGAGGAATCTGGGCGAGGTTCCTCGCCTTGTGACGTTTTCAGTTCAGGATGCGGCCTGTTCGTGTTGTCGCTGATTGGCGATGGCACCAAGGTTACCGCCGATCAGCTCCCCCTGCCGCTTGATGCCGGGAGTCTGATATTGTTAAAGGCGGCGGGGAACTGACGTCTGGCGCACGGACAGATCGACATCGATCGGCCTGTCCTCCCATCTTCGGACTACCGTCGACAACAGAGCCTTCTTTTTGCGATCCGCTCCTGGAAGCAAAAGGCGCACGCGTTCCAGGGTAGCGGCGAGGTATTCGTGATCGATCTCTTCGTCTGCGGTCTCGTCCAAGTACTCGCCGACGTCGAAGATCACGTGGAGAACCAGGTCGCCAGACATGCGGGACAATTGCCCATCCTGCTTCGCGCTGACAAGGCCCTCGACTGCCTCCCTCAACATAGCCGGAAATTCGTCACGGTTGATGCTTTCGGGAATGTGCAGCGTGAACGCCGGCGCATCGGGGATAATCGCCCATTGCGCCATAACCTGCTGAAGGTTGTCGATGGAATCCAGACGGGTACTGTAGGCCGCGATCTCGAGAGACGGCCGCTGCACGTCCTTCCCGAAGCGGTAGCGCCCCTTGCCGACCGTCCAGTCAGTCGTTTCGATCTGGATTGAGGCCGCGAACGCCCGGGTAGCCGGATGATAGACAAGGCGCGGCTCACCGCAGCGCAGCCAGATGGCCCCATCCACAACGATGCAATCGCGGGCAAGGGCTTCCGCCTTTTCGATCGCCTTCAGGCGGCGAAAATCATTGGCCACATCGGGATGTCGGCGCTCGGAAAACTTCCGGTCCGAAGAAAGCGGCTTCGTGTCGGCATAAGATCGCGTGTTTGAATAGGATGTCGCGCCGTCGGCGTTGAGGTAGGAGGACAGTGCCGCCCCACGTTCGGCGGCCGTCAGTCCTTCTTCGAAAACCTTGTCGACACGGCGGTAGTGCACGCCTTCAAACCAGCGCGTAGCTCCGTAGTCCCACTCAATGGCGATGGGAGCTTCCTCCTCACTGGGTTCACGGATATCGAGGGCGACGGTTTCGGCGTACCGACGGGTCCCTCCGGGCATGGCGTGAATATCGTAGTGAATAAGGAGTTCGGCATTCATGGATCGCGCCTCGCGTGTTTGAAAGGCAATCTATGCCGTCAGTCCGCGACATTCAAACAGCCGAACGACGCGAACTCGTAGCTTGCCTTACCCAGGTGCAATATCCAGAGATAGCGGATCGAAGAGTTTGTCATGCTGCTGAATGCGAAGTTTCCGGTTTTTATCGAGAACGCAACGATCCCGCGGTACCGGTTGCCGCGACCGGTAATCCAGGTCTTCGACACTGTGGTGGACATCGCCGAGGCCTCCGAAGCCGACCTCCCGATAGTCCTGCGCACGCGTATGAAAAGGGCCGATGGCAAACCTGCGGCAATTTCCGATTTCAGACACCGGGGAGGACAGTTTTATCGATTGTTCAGCGCACGGCCTGATTGGCTCGTCGAAAGTGTCCTCGAAAGGCCGTTTAACCGGATCGGCCAGGTGGGTATGGAAGTTTACGCGCAGGCCTCGAGGGCGAAGGCATTGGCCAAGCGGACCCTGCCGGAAGGGCTCGTAAGCCATATTCTCGGCACAGACTCTCTGTCGCATACCTACCAATTCTTTTACGACGGAAGAGGCAAAGGCATCGTCGTTCCCGATACCGCGGGGGCGGCTGTCGTGGAAGCGAGCGAAGCCTTCAACAGGGCATGCCAGACCTTTGTCATGATCGACGGCGAGGTGTGGGTGGAATGTCCAGAGCCAATTCTAGCGGTCGATGTAGGAAACAGGCCGGGATGTATCAGGTGTATTTCGCCAAGAATGCCTACGAAGGCTAAGATCATGGGGGAAAGTGCCTCGTCCAGCGAGGTGCTATTCCCTGTGACAGCCTATGACGACGCGCGAGCGCTGGCGGACAGATCGTTCGATCCGTCAGCGCCCTGGCCGAGCAAAGACTTCGAACTTGATTTCGTCGCACCAGAGGTTTTTTCGACCGATCTGCCGATCGCCGGCATCGTCAGACAACTCGACGATTGCAGCAGGCTGTCCCGACTCCCCGAAGCGCTGACGAAACGCCTTCGAAAATTCTTGGCGGATGAGGCGAACTGGACGGAGGAGTTCCTACACGACGAGATGGACCACGTCCTGTCCATGGTTCCGGAAAAACAGCGATGGATGGTCGCCGCGCTTGAACACCAGCTGGCTCGATACGAGGCCCGCACAGTTCATGTTCCGGTTTCACCATCGGTACCAATCATCTGACATGTCAGCCAGAAGTGTGACTTCGCCCAAGGTGACGAGGCGGGATCAAGCGCCAACCGTCGGCCTTCTGCGGGCAATCGGGCGTCCGGGGCCGGACCACCAGCAAGACCTCTGCTGAAAGCCACCAGAGGAACGCCAGAACGGCTGCAACGCATAGAGGCGTCAAAACCGCCCATGATGAAACCCCTGTTGCCTCCATGTACCGTGCGGCCAACCGAATTCCTTCGACGATGCCCCACCAGGTCATGCCGGCCGCGATGGAAAGCCCCGCGACTTTTACACCGAGTGCGCCAATCCGCTTCACCGTGGAATTCCAATTCGTCATCGCCGCATCTCCGTTGCCACCAACATCCAAAATCAGGCCCGCCGCGCGGCCGGGGCGCGGATCGGTGCTGTTGACGATCATGTCGTTTGGATCGGTCTCGAACGCATCATGCGAAGAGCACAAAAGTCTCGGGACGGATGAACTCGTCGTCGTTGATTGTAAATGCTTCGACGAAGCTTCTTTCGGACGGTGGTTAAAGATATCTGCGCGGCATCCATAGCATTCGACCGATAACGGCAATTATCGGCCGCTCCGCAGTATGATATTTACCGACTTCGACCACCGAAGGATCGGAACCATGGATCAGCCCTTGAGCCATGCACGCGCGCCTGCGACCATCCTGTCGGCAAATTGAGGGTGAGCGGTCATGAAGGCAAAACTGCGGGTGCATTTCAACCAGGGCAGAAGCATGATCGAGCGCTGGGAGGAAAAGGTCGAAGTCGAGTTCAGGGAGCCGTCAGAGGAAGACGCTCCCCTCGCGTTTGAAAGCACGGATGCGACCACCCGGTGGTTCGAGGGCCGCCACTACCGCGCCTACACCCTTTTTGCCTCCCGTGATCCGGAGTTCCGGAACGTGACCGACGCCAAGGCCATCGTGGACTTCCTGGAAAACCGCCCGGAACCGCACGCGCAAGGATACACCACCAACGGCTACCCCGACCCGAAGAACCCCCAGGACGGATACCTCGCGAACGGGTATTTCGAGCAGCGCGAAGAAAGCAAGGACAGGAAGTTCTCGGAAAAGCGATACCCCGAACTGATCGAGGAACCAAACCGCGTGAAGCAGGTAGGGGGCGCGAAGGCGTTCGCAAATGACTGCATCATCGTAGACGACAAATTCTGGGTCGCCTGCGCCGAGCCTAAACTGGTCATCGGGGAGCGCCGCATCTACGTGGACACGAAACATCGGCTTCTCGGCGGCGGAGCCAACAACATGAATCAGACAAATGCCGGGATAGGCCTGATCGCGGCATCGTTCCGGGCCGACGAAGTCGAGGAACTCGCAGCGGCTGCCGGGCATGTGGGGCATGCCGCTCCAGAAATTCTGCTTCACGCTCCGGATTCCATAAAATGGAAAAGGCGCGAGGAGAATGTCGTGATGGCGGCAAAGCTCCTCCTGCGGGCATGGAGCAAGAAGGACATCGTCGAAGTACACCCCGACATCGGCCAGGCCCTGGTCAACGTTAACCGTGTACTCTGGAACACGCCCGACGACCAGCTCGACATTGACGCGCTCGGCGACCAGCTTGCCGCCGCCGTCAACGTTCACATCGCACAACAGATCGGGATGTCCTCCTACCGGAAGGTCTGCGACGACTGGTTCGAAAGACCGATCGAGATCGCGAACACGCTCGGATCGGCGGGTTGCCGACCATGACGTCAACGCTGCCACATACTCGGGAAGCAGGTGAGAACTCATGACCGAAGCGGTGACCCAACTCACGGGACTGATCCTGCCGCGAGGGGAAAGTCCGATGATCGGCAAGGAAGTCGGTACGGAAGTCCACGACGGCGTGGCCCTATTCTTCCAATCACGCCGTACGTTCAACCCGAACTATCCTTACGCAAAGGGCGGTTCCTACCGCTTCGTCAGGTTCGTTGACGGGCAGATCGTCGCCGGTCTCCAAGTGATGTCGTTATCGGGCCATGACGGGATTGTAGCCAACGTCTACTGCCATCCCGAATGGAGAAGGAAGGGGCACGCTACGGAACTATTGGAGGCGGCGCGGGAGGTCTTTGAGGCAATCGAGTTCGACGACGACCGATCGACCGACGGCCAGGCCTGGGTGGAGTCCCAACAGGCGGAGCCGCAAATGACGAAGGATTTCCCCAGCGCGCCAAAGCCGCGCTGACGGCTATTGCTTCGCCCCGTCGGGCCGATCGTGTCCTGACGACGCCGGGACGCAGGAGTTCCGGTAATGCTCGGCGGTTTCGGCTATCCCGACGTTCCTTGTCGGCCAGCAATCAGGCTTGTCCGCTTCGGTGTCGCCGACACCGCGGGACGTAGACGTGTCGACGACAGCTGTCTCCGCAAGAGCTACGGTCGAGGCGATCAGAAGGCCGAAAACGACCAGTGCTGCAACGTGCTTCATAGTTCCCTTATACCGCACCGATGCGGGTGCCGCCAAGAATCCTTAAGATCGCATTTCAGATTGCAGGGCGTATCGCTCTCGTAGGCCAACAAACGGACCGGAAAGCCAAGGCAGTTCCGGCTTGCAAATGGCGTGTCTAAGATGCACCAGTCAGGCGCTCATTTGCCTCGAGGAGAATGCTAGTGAATGTGGAAGACCGCCTGCGCGCCAAGCTGGAAGACTGGGGTATCGATTTTTCCGACCCCGGTCAGACGCTGTGGACCAACATCCAATCGCACGACGACGGGTGCATGACGATGATCGTCCTCGAGCGGGTCATGGACGATCCCAACGACCCGGCGTTCCGAATTTATCGAGCTTTCGATGCTGGTGGTATTGTCGCCATCAGCATCGGCGGAGAACTGTCGGCCAGCGGACTCGAGATCGTGGACTGCCAGATAGGGGAAGCAGAAGGACGCGACTGGATGGTCGAGATCGGACGAGCTGTCGCGGGACCGCAGGGCAACGTGAAGCTCAGCATCATATGGGCACACGTCGATGGAGCGATGATGTCGTTTATCGGTCGGGTCTCTGGACACGGGCCGGTAAGGATCGTCTGCGGGCAATGCAAGGCAGAACCCGGCGGGATCAACGTCGAAATCGATTTCGATAGGGCGCTGGAAGACGTGGTTTGGCCAAGGCCAACCGATCCGGTCATTCCACCGACTTTGAACTGAGGAATCCCCGATGCCCGATTCCAATCGCGTAGACCTGTCCATCCTCGAGACACCGACGAACCGCGAACATACGGTTTCCGCGGCGAGGACAGCCAACGGCAACCTCAGCTTCAAACTCGGTCCCTTCAGCTACATCCTCAAGCCCGATGGCGAGATCATGCGGCGATACCCCTATGCTAACAACCGGGCGCGGTGGGAGCCGGCAGTCGAGTTCCTCGTGCAAGGAGACTGGCAGGACGCGTTCGAGGAAGGCAAGCCGCAGGTGCAACCCGCCGCTGCGCCGTCTCCGCGCTAACTGCCAAGCCGCACCGGAACGTGGCTATGGTCGTGGAGCGGCAAACGCCTTCGGTACGAACAGCTTCTCGTATTCGAACACCACGACTTCGTCTTCGGATGGATGGGGCAGCATCCCTTCGAGGATAACACGCACGCCTTCTTCAAGGCAGGGGGCGATGCAGGAGGTGTTGCCCTTATCGTAGTCGTTGGAGATGCCGACCTCGACAGGCATTTCAGGCGCGAGGCGATCAGTCAGAGGGACGACAATATCCTGCCCTTTGATGTTGATGAAATGGGGATCGGGCGCGCCACGGATGTAGAACGTGAAGCCTTCGATATTGCTCTCTCTTAGCCACGCCGTCTGTCCGTAAAAGTCATCGAGTTGGAAACCGTTGGCGACTAGAATCCCCGATACGACCCTCTCATCCATCTCCTCTGGAGTGGCAGCGGCAGAAGGTGCCAGGCTTGCGGCCATCTCGGATGCCACAGTCACCGCGATGTCGTCCGAAGCGCCATCGGGAAGAACGCGCCTTGCGTGCTCGATAAAGGAAGGACGCCTGCCGTCTCCCTCGATGAGCCGGACCGTTGACCCGATCCCGTCACCCTTCATGAATATCGCGATCCTTTTGGAGAACTGGCGGCAATCCGATGGGTGATGGTAGTCCCAGCTTCTGGCCGGACCCGCGCACCACGTACCTGCCGTCACGGGGCTAGCGACCAATCCTGGAATCTCTGGAGCAATTGTATGTCTCGGCATGTCGTCCTCTCGAATTGCACGTTGGCTGTTAATCTATCGCCAGGCAACGCACACGACAACGAAAGCAAATAAGAGCACGGGGCCCTTGTTCTTTCAAATGGTTGCGTCTATCTACTCATTCAGGAGCCGCCAGCAGCCTCCGGCAGTCCTCGCCCTTATGGGTTTGCTAAACGCTGGTTTGATGAATGCACTGAACACCACGAACCTTTGTCGAAAGGTCGCGGGCGGGTCAACGAGGACTAACCGCTACACGACCGTAGACGGAGGCTCGTATGCCAGTAGAACTCACCCACCAGAACGTCCGCGATCTCACCAAGAAGCTCCGTGAACTCACGGGACGCGACATCAAGTCCACCGCCATCCTCGCCGCGATCGCCGAAGCGCTCGGCCGCCGACCCGATGCGATGATGCACGAACTCAAACTAGAAGCAGCGTCCGACACATCACGCAAGGACTCTCCATTCGAGTTCCCGCACGACCCGCGCAGCAACTTCGATCACATCTCCAGTATGGCCGTTCGGAAATCAGCCCTCGCGCTGATCTCGGGTTATGAAGACATGCTTTCGGACGATCCCGACATCCGAACCATCATTGCCGACAAAGGGGGGTGGATGGTTCCAAACGTCCTGCGGACGGCCGCCGCCTTCGCGTTTATGCGGGGCATCGATCCGAGGACCGACTACGATGCCGCACTGGTGATGCAGGGGTTGGCGAATTACGGATACCCGTCGACTGGAGCCGTCGCTCTTGAGAACAAGGTGCCTTCTCCCGTATCTCAGGCCCGCGACCTTGCCGAGGCGAACGGCTTCAAAATCTGGAACGCCGGTGGGGGAACCTTGGTTTTCGGAAGGATGCTGAAGGAGGTCGATCTCCCGGGAGGGGACACGGCAACGCTAGACGTCATGATCACCACTGAGGGCGGTACTTCGCTCTACGCTGGGCCGAACGACCGTGTCTGGTTCGCCGGAATGAACTACCAAGACCCCCGTGGTTCGGAAACAGTGGCGGGGGGTGGAGAGGAACTATCGACTCTCCATGAGGCGATTACAGCGGCAGCCGTCTTCAGGAGCCAGGCAGATAGGGTGTGGGACGAGAACTACGATCCCGATGCGATCGCCGCATTCCTCGCGCGCCGTCAACCCAACCTGCCGAAGCCGTGAGGTCAAGCGGATGAAGGACTTTTCAGCCAACATCGGCGACATCATCGACCGCTCCGCCATCCATGCCGTCTACGGGGGGAGGACCCAACCGCGGATCAGCCCCGCTGGCGACGCGCGTTACCTTTTCCTCTTCATCGACCCGATCGGAGAGGAGGCCGCAGGATGTCCGTCGGGAATGGCGGCCGACGGCTGCCTCCACGTCGCGGGCGAAGGCCTTAGCCGCGATCAGGTCATGAAGTCAGGGAACCTGTCACTCCTGAAGCATGCCGAAGAGGGGAAGGCCTTGCACGTCCTGACAAAGGTCGAAAAGGGTCGCTTCCGATACGCCGGGCGGTTCAGGATCGCGCCCGGTGCACCGTTTTACCGGGTGGACATGCCGTCCGAAACTTCTCCCGACGTCATCCGCGACGGGATCGTGTTCCGCCTCCAACCAGATGGCCCGGTCGGGGCTATTCCGAGGTCGGTCCTCGTGTCTCTCCCCGGGGACGGTACTGTCCAGAAGACGGGGGCGGAGACACTGACGCTGCCCGATGGCAAGGCAAGCAGGCTGGATGTTGCTCTCGCAGCTTCCTACGCGCTCTGGATGGCGAGGCTGGGGTTTGATCTCAGGGCCATGTCGGTCACCCCCGACGACGAGTACCAAGCGGTTAAGGTACCGCTGTACGACGAGGCAAGCGGCCACGTCTATTGCCCCTGCGCTTCCAGTTCACGCGCGGCGGTCCGCAACGCCATCGGCGAGGCAATGGACATCAAGCGGGTAACGGGTGCGGGCGAGGCGACCCTGCTATTGCCTTCCGAACCGAGGGAAGACGTGATGAGGCTCGTCGAATATGCCGGCCTCGGTGTCGATTGGCCCCACGACACCGGCTGGCACCTGTCGTCCAGGTTGTCAGGAGGGCCGTCCACCGTCGGCGCGCGAGACCTGAGGGGGAGCCAAATGTAGGCGGCGGGGTCATCGATTTCGATTGATGCTCGTGGCGAGCGGGGCCACAATTTCCAGAACTGGCCCCAACATCGGAGCGTAACTTGCCCCTCGTCGATATCGCGTTTCTTCTCTGGATTCTGAACTGTATGCTGATCTCCGTACTCGCACACTTCGTCGGCTGGGCCACGGCAGGAACGGTCGTCGTTGCCGGATGGTGCGCAATCTTGTTGCTGGCAACGATCGGCGAAACTTTCGCGAGAGGAAAGGAAGCGAAAAGGGTCGGCTTGCGGGCACGGGTCACGGGATTAAAGACGGACTTGGGACACATGTGCGTAGCGCTCATCGCGATCCTGTTCTTCCCGCTTGCCTACGCTGCGGTCCGCCTGCAGGCGAAGCTCCTGCCTGGAGCTTCGCACGAGCAGTAGTCTTGGCGCAGACGCCGAGTCAGAACGTCGGACCGCCTCTATCGACGCACGGAGTCACAGAGACGATGTAGAGACCTTCCGCATGGCTGACCAGAAGCGCAAGGCAAACGAACGCGAGCGCCACATTCCCCGCCAAAGAATTCTTGAGGTCGCGCTCGACGTCCCTGGCGAGGCGCTGGAACAGGTAGACCGCAAGGCTGCCGACAAAGAGGGCGGCCAGAACGCGAACGATCCAGAAGGCGTCGAAACTGGACCTCGCCAGCGCCTGGCCGATCGGCGCACAAAGACTGACCGCCTTGAAGCCGAGTTTCGAGAAGACGAAGCACGACGAGGCGGAGATCGCGAAGAACAAGGCGGCGTCACGCCATTTCTCCAGTCCCTTGTCGGACGAACCATAGGAGGTCGTTGACGAAGGCTGGATGCCCTCCTGCGAGGTCTCTGGGGAACTGGATGGGGTATCAGTCATTTCGGGTCTCCGTTTTTTTTGGTTGTTTTTCGTTATGGCACTCATCAGCGCGAGAACCGCGACGACGGAGGCCACGAAGATTATGACGCCGACATAATTCACTGTTCGCGACGGCCTGACTGGGGGTGTGACAAATGCCCTAACCGAAGACGGTATGATTTCGCCGTTTGGAACAGTTGGACGGGCTTGCTCGACGCGCGATCGATGCAATTTTTCGAGGAGAAGCCGTCGCCGTTCGTTCTCTTGCGCCACTTCGACACCCACCCGGCGGTGAACCGAATACACATCCGCATAAGCAAATGGTGCGGCAATGAACGGCGAAGGGACCAGCAACATCATCAGGGCGAAAAGTCTGGCTTTCACGTGGGGTCTCCATTTTTTAGTACAATACGCTCCCAAACCACCGGCTGCTTGGGGCATACGGAATAGTTGGACGGTCTGTCGGCGGCTACACGCCGCCCGAGGATCGCGCGTATAATCTGGGCAGAAGACCCGACGGAGAAAATCGTGCGATCCACTCTCATTGCCTTGTTCATCATGGGGATGAATGCCTCGACACCCGCATTTGCGGACACCTCAAATGACTCCAAAACCATCTACCGCCTTGCGTACAAAACCGAGCAAAGTACGAACGAGTTCGGCGTCAAAAAGCTGGTTTTGCGAACGATGGCGTCGTTCAATACGCTCGCAGGTCATGACCGGGTTTTCGACTTCGAGGATATGCAGCGTTTGGCAACACGACCGGGAAGGGACGTCGTGTCTCCGGAGGTTATTCGAGGTCTCCTCCAGCTTGACCTCGATGGCGACCACAAGGTCCAGGTCGACGAAATGCGGGTATGGGCAGAGGCCGAATTTGGCGGCAAGGACCGGAACGAAGACGGAATAATCGACGCCGGGCTTACGGACGAACTCAGGCGCGAGGCAATCGCCGCGATCCAGAGTGGAACTCGCACGGCCAACCGAATTCCAACAATCGCCACGGCCCCAAACGTGATCGCCACAGAATTACCGACGCTACCGGTCCCGGTAGCCGAAAGACACCACAATGCAAGACCCGAGTGCGCGCTGCCGGGTGTCGGAGCCAACGAAAAGCTCGTCCTGTTTGGAAACGGGGCCGGAACCAGACAGGCGAGCGTGACCCTCGGGGGAGACAACGGAGATCACACTCACCTTGTCGATGTGGTCGTGGAACCAGGGGCCGATTCCCTCTATGTCGTCCTCACCAGCTACGAGGCAACCCTTTGGCGGTTTACTGGGGCCGTCGAACGTATTTCGCGGGTCGCCGCCACCTCCGTCCGCCGGGAAGACAACTCCGGGGAAGGGCTTGGCGGGTCGGGCGTAACCGGGATTCCGCGCGACAGGGTTTCCTTTCTCGGGTCATGGAACTGCCTCATGGAGTTCAGGGGACTTGGCGGAGTAGATGAAGCACAGGTCAGGGGAAGGCTCTTCGACATCCTCGGTAGGCAGCCGGACATCAAGGGCGGAGCGCAGTTAACGAGCACGCTGCGCATCCCGTCAATGACACTAGATGCCGCCGAGAGGGGCAGTTGGGACAACCTCCCAATGGTCGATGTCGATCCTGACGACGTCGTTGCGGCTGTTCCCGTGAAGCGCTGGGACATCATGCCCGGGAAAGCGGGAATCCAACAACTCCTCGATAGCGGATACATCGAGAGCATTCCAAACGGAAACAGTGACGAATACAGGATCGTGAAAACCTTCCCGAGGTTCCCGACAGGTCTAACCGGCGGCATGCAACCCAAATTCCTGCTCTCGACAGGCGTCCCGTTGCCAGGAGGCTCGCCCGGCTGGGCATGCGTCATCTCGGAGGAAAGCGGGCAGTCGGTCTCCCCACGCTCACCGATGTGCAATTGAGCACATTTCAAGAATTTTGATCACTGATCGAAAAAACACTGGAAGCCGCCGAAAATCCGGGACAGCATCTAAAGGAAGACCTCATTTGATGCCGGGAGAGACGCATGCTTACGAAGAAATCGGACGGTGATTTCACAGACGCCATTGGCTTTATCCTCGCCATCGGACTCATTTTCGGTTTCCTCGGATTGCTGGGCGGTGGGGCGGTCGAAACCAGTCGCAAGCGGCCATACCTGCTCGCGATCGCGCTTCTGGCGGTCGTCGGCGGCGGCTATTACTATTTCTCCGGACCGAACGAGCCGACGCCTGTCGTTGCCGTCGTGGCGCAACAGGCAGCGGCTCCCGCCAAGAAAACCGCCTTCTGCTTCGAGGCGGGTCAGGTCAAGGGAACCATGGTCGCGATGGACGACGAGAAGGTCGTCCTCAAGGACGGCAGTGGAAAACTGCACACCTTCCGTAACGAAGAACTGAACACGGTCGCGTGCGACTAGCCTCTCCCCCGCGCGACGACGCCAAAATCACAAAGACCTGATGCCATGATCGAGAACGACCACCAGCTTGCGATCACGAAGAGAGAAGCGAACCGGTTTGAAGAGGCCATTTCCGCGCACCGGACGAAGACGTGCCCCGACGACGTCGACCCGGTCATCTGGAAAGCCAGTCTGGAGGGTATGGAAAGTCTGCTGGAAACGCTGAGACGGGAAATCCAAGAATACGAAGCTGCTTGAGGGATCAATCGAGAAGGAGACGGGCGTATGTCGGGACCTTCTTCTTGGAAGGCTTCTCGGGTTTGCTTGGAACCACCGGCCGTTCACCAGTCAGTCTCCAGATCAACAGCCATGCCCTGACGGCGGCCGCGACCGGGCCGCTGACGTTGTCGTGGACGATCTGCCGCCAAAGGGTGCTGGCGTCGATGGAAAGGCACTGAGCCAGGCTCCGCTTCCACCCGTCACCGAAAACGAGAAAAGCGGCTGCCTCGATACCGGACAAACCGCTTTGTTTTCTTATGCCTGGGCTGGCTAGTTCGACCATTTCGTCAAGATCGCGCATTTCACATGGTTTCGACGGCGGGGTCAGGTCGAAGTCCAGACTAAGCCGGAGCCATGCCGTGACCGCGGCGGCGACTGGGCCGGGGACTGTTTCCCGTTGGTAATATCTCCACGACGTCGAGTAATCGACCCCCAACGCATCGGCGAGCGTTCCCTTCCCGTTTTCAGGGAAGAGTTCGCCAGCCGCGCGTTGGAGTTCGATCGGTGTCATGCTCGTACGAAGTCCGCCATGAGCGAGACCGCATCCGAGTCGAAGCCAACGATGTCGAACATGCCGGCATCATTGGGATCGGCGATCGAGAAGCCTGTGGAGGTCATTCCCGCGACGATCAGCTTTGCCGGAATACCCGTCTCGCGACGGTACTTCTTCAAAGCCTCCGAGGGATGCATCGATCCCATGTAAGTCTCGTTGTCCGTGTAGACGACGAACGCATCGACTTCCAGACCCGCCTTCAATGCGTGGAGCATCGGAGCGGAGCAGTCCGTTCTGCCGAACGGCAGGTCGGAGATCGACCGGATGACTTCCGGCAGGCTCATCTTCGAAGAGATGCCCAGCTTGTGGATCGAGTGACCGAATCCAACGAAGTGGTGATGCTTCTCCGAACGAGCCGTCGCCATGGACATCGCAGCTGACGCCTCCCTCGCGGAAAGCACGCCGCCGATCATCGCCGTACCCATCGATCCCGACACGTCGAGCGACAGCAGGTGACGCTTGCCCGTCGGTTCGACGTTGCCGAACGCGAGGTAGAAGGCGTCATCGAGCGCGTCGATCACGTTGGACACCGGGCCCCACGTCCTCTCGCCCTTGACGGACTTGCCCGAGCGGTAGACCGCCAGGGCATTGAGGATGGAGTACGGGTGCAGGCGCGACTGGCGCACCGCTTCCGCATCCGTGAGCTTGTCGGCGACCTCCGACGTGCGGCCGCCGAGCGGCTTCACCACGCCAAGGTCCGTCAACGTGCCGAGGTTGCGCAGAAGCGCCGTCATGCCGAGGTTTGGCAAGAGGGCCTCCCACACCTTCGCGTCGGTCAGCGCCCACGTCGGAATCTGCTCCCAGGTCAGCTCGTGCTTCTCGATCAACGGGATCAGCTCGGAAGCCTTTTCCGTCTTCATCGCAGCGAGATGCGCAAGCACCAGCTCCGGCAGCACATGGCCGTCGAGGTTTCCCTCGCACGCCCAGCGGTACAGCGCGATACGCTGTGCGTCACCGTCGGCCGCCTTCGGATGGACGCGCTGGATCACACGCTCGTGCGTGTAGCCGTTACGCGAACGGTACTTGGTCATCTGGTAGGCCAGCTTGTCCGGCGAACGGTTCTCGTACCATCCAGAGATTGCACGGGAGACCGAGCGGCCCCATCCGCGCCCGAGGGCGTCGATGAGCGCTGCGAACTCGAACAGGTGGGACGCCGTACGGCAGACCGAAGTAACGGCATCGAGTGCCGCGCGGCGCGCCGCGACATCGTCGCTCAGGGTGCCGAGCGCGAGCGCGAAGATCGCCGGAGAGTTCTTCGGCGCACGGCCGGCCTTCGAGATTTCGACGATCCTGTCTGCCGTGCGACGGTGGTCCGCCTTCCAGCACGCCTCGACGGACTTCGCGTTCTCACGCGTCAGCTTACGGGCGGACTGGTAGTAGGTCGGAGCATCGGAGCCGAGCACCAGGAAACGGTCGAGACGCGCCCAGATGTCGAGCGCGAACACGTAGCCGCCGGCGTTGTTGACCACCTGGCGGTCGTTGAGGCGCTCCATCTGGGAGACGTTCTTCGGGTCGATGAGCGAAGTATAGGACATTGCAGTCTTCCTTTCGTAGAATTCTTGCGCCGTCCGTCAGATTATGAAGTCCGCGAATGCGGGGGTGGATCGATGTTTTACGGTGCCTTACCTCTTGGCTACCCACATTCTAAGAATGCGGGGCAGGACTCGAACCTGCGTATACCGGCTCCCAAAGCGATAACCGAATCCGGGGATTTCGCGGACTTCATAAAGTGACGAAACGAACGCGGGATGGATGTGATGGGGGGTATCTTACGAGGATAACCCAACACGGGGAGTTCGTTTCACCAAACTACATTTTGACTATCTTGCATTTTGCAATGAATGACAACCCCCAGGTTTGAAAATTTTCGAGATTTTTTCGAACTGCCGACGGAGGCGGGTCAAAAGCACGTCGAAAGGTACGGGGGAAGGGGCAGTTTCGCTGGTGATGCCGAATGCGAGGGGCGAAATCGGTGTTTAGGGCGGTTGCTCTACCAACTGAGCTATTTGATTTTGCAATCAAAGCAGGATTCGAACCTGCGACCCACTGCGTGAGATAACCAAAATCTGGATTTCGGCATCACCAGCGAACTGCGGTAGACGAGTGCGAAGGTGTTGCGATGGGGGGTATCATTGCAGGATAACCCAAAGCGATTGATCTCGTCTGCATCCATTGATATTGCATTTTGCAATCCGATGTCAACAGGCAAAATCACCGGACCGAACAATTAGCGGCAGCCTCCGTCATGAACGCGCGGTTGAGCCGGCCGTCACCTGTCCCCACCATGTATGGATGGATAGCATCAGACACAGTACACCGACCGCCAACATCGATCCGGCCGCTCTTGCTGCCGAGATCGGCGCTGTGCGGGCATACGCCGCCGGACATATGAACGGCAAGGCCAGAGCCGCCAGGCGCTCGAGGCCACGCAAACGAAGGCAGTTGAACGAACCGCAGGTGGCGATGGTCATGGTGCAGCCGATCCTGAACCTCATCGGATGGGGTACACGTGACGACCCTGACAGCCTTTGGCGTGAATACGCGCTTCCGAACGGACAGGCGGACTTCGCGTGCCTCGTAGGCGACGAGGTGAAGGTCACCGTCGAATGCAAGAACCTCGGCGTGAACCTCAGGGACGAAAAGGTCGTAACCCAGGCCTGCACGTACGCCTTCGGCGCAGGCGCGCCGTTCGCGGTCCTGACCGACGGGCTGATCTGGGCCATATACGCCACGTTCATGAAGGGGAGGCCGATGGACAAACTGGTCCGTCGGATCGACCTCAGGAAATGCACTGCGGATGAAGCCGCGGGCTTCTTCGGGTTCTGGAGCAAAGCCAGGGCGATGGCGGGCGATCTGAGGATATCGAAACCGACACCTCAGTCCCGCAAGGCACGAGGCAAGCAGAAGAGAACCCGCCGGGCAAGCCTGAACTCACCGGGCTTCCGGAAATACGTCACGCTCGTCGAGCGTTCGATCGGCGGCCCGCTAGCACCGCTCGAGAATGCGCGGAACACCTTCCTGACCCCGAGCGGAGATAGGATCAGGTTCTGCCTGTCTTCGGGCAGGACAGGGCAGGCCATGTTCAATATCGGCCTGGACCATCTGGAAAGCGGAATGCTCTTCCTCGCCCATGAGGGATGCGACCGAGGTTGGCTGGTTCCGGTGACCGAGATCAGCGAATACCTCCTCGGCTCGGCAACGAATGAGGTCTCAGAACGACGGACATGGACGCCACGTGTCAGCTGGTCGGACGAGGGGGATATCCTCTGGACCAACAAGGAGGCGATGGCCACTCTATCGCTCACCCCGCATCGGCATTCCGTCGGCCACGCCTGAAAATCAGGCGGTTTTCGGTTGACGTTTCGGCGAACAGGCCTGGGAAAAGCGCCCCATGATGCTCCAGCGGAAAGCGGATACATAGGCCTGCGGAACCGGGCGACACGAACCCTCTGGAGACCAGTTCTTCGACAAGTTGAGGGTGGGAGACGGTCTGCTTCCCGGCCAGAAGCGAGGAAACGACGTCTGGCGCGCTGTGTTCGGCCACCAGCGACGCGACGAGCTTTCGATAGCGAGCGTCGAGCGCGTTTGGAGCGAACAACGCCTCGGAAAACCTGATTTGCTCGAATATGGTCGACAGGAACCACTCGCAGAAGGTCGTGAGTGCCCGAAGGGAGAGGTTGCCCCGTCCATCTATGTCTCCCATCCTCGGATGGTCGGCATGGTCCATTAGCCTCTTGTACTCGTCCCTTTCCTTGAGGCCGAAGTACAGGCCTCGGGAGACGGACCAAAGGCCGTTGCCGCCGATCCCCGCCCGTAGCGCCATCGCGTGAGACATCAGTCTGCTCACGCGGCCGTTGCCATCCGGAAACGGGTGGATGTAGTTGAACCGGTGATGCGCGGCGGCAATGGCTATCACGCCGTTGACCGACCCCGCGTCGGCCGCCCTGTAACGCCGGGAGAAATGATCCATGAAGGCCGAGACGCGCGAAGACGAAGGTGGATGATGCCGTCCGACCACGACGTCGGGATCGCCGTCAGCGCGGAACATACCAGAACGGATCGCTATTTCCTCCCCGGATGGTCCGGCGACATGCGCGAACTCGGACGGCATCCTGTCGTAGAGGCCTCGGTGCAGTTGCAAGACGAAGTCCCGAGACGTTGGAACGGGAAGCTCGTTCCTTGAAAACAGGTCGTCCACCTCCCTTTGAACGGCGACATGGGCAGCACCTTCGGCGGCCAGCGCACTGGCCTCACCATCCATGAGTGCCAGTTCGATGGATGCCGGAGTGGCCCTGTGGCCTTCGATCAGATTGGAGTGGAAACTGTTGGCGATCCGAAGGACATCGGCCAACTCCGCGACGAGTCCAGCCGGAAGCCCGTGGCGCAGTCGCGCGGAGGAGGCGCGGATTTCGTCCACGAGCCTGGCAAGCACGGGAGGGATACCCTCCTCGAACAGGCAAGGTTCAATGCGGGTCGGAACTTCTTCCATTTTTTTGCCGATCTGCCGAAGCCCTGTTTCGTTGTGAATGCAGGTGTTTAGTGCGATTTCTCCACTAGAATTGCCGATATCTGTTGCCGATGTCTACCTTTGCGGCAAGCCAGGCACGCCTATCCCCGAAACAACGCCCTGGTTCAGCGCGCAGCCGGTTCGTCCTTCTAAAATCGCTCACTCGTTGTCTTGGTAATTGCCAAGACAACGAGTGGCTCCCATCATCGATCTCATCTTTCAATTCTGGGGTCTTTAAAATGGGTATCTCGTTCGATCGAATTTATGACTTCGCATGGCCGGATTTCCGGGTGTACAACGGGCAGGACCTGTCGCGGTACCTGCTATGGTCGCTCGGCTTGTTCGTCCCGCTTTTCGCCTACTATGCGGCAGTGGCCGTCGTGCTGGTGAATGCCACGGAAACATGGGTGGCGCTCGCCTATGCACCGCACCTCGCAACTATCGCCTTCGTTGGAGTGTTTGTGAGCCTTCTTGGAACGAGAGCGGGCGGTTGCGTTCTCGAGATCGTCGCGCTCGTCTCCTTCAAGCTGAGCTTCTGGCAACTCTTCCTTGGCGGCGACGTTCTGCAGGTGCTGATTGCCGCCCTTTTCCTTTGGTATTCGACCAACCTTGCCCGCGCCTGCTTCGCGCTCGCAAACGAACGATACAACGCACATTGGTGATCGGCGGTGACGAGAACGTCGTCCCGCCGTTATCACGAATGGCTAAATCTGCGCAGAAGGCACTGCGGCGAGTAGCGGCGGTGCCTTGCGGGGATTGTCCCGTACCGCGCCGTTGAACGGCCCGTCCACCAAATCGCCAACCAGGATATCCTCCTGTGTCAGCAAATGCAGGAGCTGCACGGCCCGCTCGATCCCCACGAGTTCCAACTCACCGTCGAGGTCGGCGTCAGCCTGTTCGAGTTCCCGGTAGGCGACGTGACGGATCGCTATCGCGTAGGAGAGAAGGCCCCAGAGGTCGATGTTGTCGGGATGTTTCGCGAGGACTTCCAGATCGGGCGTGGCATCCGCTTTCGATGATGTCGGAAACCTGCTGGCGGCCGATGCAACGTCCTCGATCAGGGACGTGATCGTCGAGCCGACGAACTGCCCGGCGATCAGGCGGCGGGCAGAATGGTAGCATTCGAGCGTTGCCGAATGGGATACGCGGGCAAGCTCCTTGTCGTCGCCGGAGAACCCGCCAGCCTTGAAATGCTCGAGGGCGGCGGAGTGGGCAACCTCGTATGCCCCGGCGAACGTCAGAGGGACCCCACCCTTCTTCTCCGAGATGACGGCGGCCACCGCCGAGGTGATCTTATCGAGAACTTCGATGTCGGACACGTTCACTAGCTCCTGTTTAACAACAGGGTAACTCCGGATCACGGAGACACGCCAGCCGTAGAGTCTGGATTATTGCGGACCTTGCGCGTTTCGTTACGAGAGAAATGGGAGACTTCATATGAACTCGTACGACCGCAATGGCCACCTTAACCGCTTCGATGAGTTCGCCCCGGTAAAGCGGTCGATCGACGATATCGTCGAAGAGGCCATAGCCTACAAGAACGGCAAACCGTACCCGGAAGAACCGGAACCCGAGCTCATCAAGAGCTTCGCCACCGCCGATCTCGTCCGTTACCGCCTGAACTCGCGGCGTCTCGCAGACGCCTACAAGGCGATGGGCGACCCACACACCGATCCCTATGACGACACGAGTGCCTCGTGGCGCATGGCGCGCTTCGGCATCGTTGATAGGGAACGCAAGGAACCGATCGCGATCCTCCGGGTGCTGAACAACCCGAACCGCGAGCGGGGGTTCGAGATCGCGCTGCCGTCGTTCTCGAAGACAAGGAAGCTGGAACCCGAGGAATTCCTCGAGATTCTCCAGGAACTCGACGTGCCGCCAAGCCGCCGCAACGGCGAAGACCACGATTTCGTCAGGCACTACGACATCTGGCACGAGGACGGGGAGTGGGTGTTGAAGGAACCCCGCCACCTGGTGGTTTACAATTTCCACAGCACCTGCTTTTCCGTACATCCAGCAATCACCGACACGGTCGATGTATACGTTCCACTCGATCCGGATAAGCCGCTGGACGGAAATGGCGACGAGAACGCCGCCTACTGGACCAAGGAACACTATAGGAACCTTGCTCATGCGAAATTCTGGGATATGGGCGTCCACACACGGGGGAGGCCGGGGTTCTCTTCGTGGGTTGGCTACGGCGATCCCAAAGTGGTCAAGGTGACAGGGGCCTCGCTCTACCAGGAATGCGAACCAGTGGCCGCTGCCCAGGCAAAGCCGGGGATCGAGCGGAAGCCCTAATAGGCCTCCGCTCGTCGTTTTCAGGGGGCCATGCCCGGCGCGCTCGGCGCGGCGGCAAAAGTTCGACGTCGATGCCCTCGTCGATCCACAGCGTTACGCTGTCGATTGCCCATCCGGCCCGGTCGCGTCCTGTTTCGCAAGCTCGATCGCATGAAAGGGTACGTTGACGGAGTGCGTCAGAAGCGGGGGGCAGGGCTGGCTGCCGCGGTCTTCGTGGCGGCGGCTTCGATGCGCTCTTCTCGGATCGTCGCCATCGCCTTCTTCAGCGCGGTCTCGATATGCGAGTCGTCGAGGTTTTCGCCGTCACGGTCGTACAGGTAGTATGGCGACCTGTCGGTGAACTCGAGGCATCTTGGAAGAAGCCCCGGATACGTGTGACGTGGATGGGTGGCGTTCGCGCGATCCATGTCGGCCACGAGCTTGATGTCCCACATGTCGCGGATCGTCAGGTTGTCGGCGTCGAACTCGCGGCCGGGATGAAGGACGGCACCCGTCTCTTCGAGCTTCGCGATGATGGTCCGGGTTTCCTCGAGAATGGTCTCGTATGCCTGCTGGCTCATGCGCATGGTCGCTGTCTCCTGCCCGTCCTAGAAGGATACGCGCCGTGAAAGCAAACTCAAAAAGATGGCGTCGCCGATCGGGACGCGGCTTCGCGCGCCTCTGCCTCGGACCGCATACTGTCGAACATTTCATCGAACATGGCCATTTGCGCGGAGAATCCTGATCACCGCCAATCCGTAGGCTCTTCGCCCTAGCCAGCCGCCTTCTTCGGTGCCACACGGCGGCGGTACCGTATCTGCTCGATCAGCATGAGCCTCTCCCACTTCCTGTCGGATGAACCCTTGGGAGCGGCCGGAATGAGGTTCCTTGGCATGTTGCGCGGTACCGTCCGGTTGCCCTCCCGCATGATTTCGAGTTCCGTGATCGGATTGCCATCGTCGTCCTCTGCGACCACCGGAGAAACGTCAACGACAGGAGTTCGCCTCCGCTTGGGAGACGGTTCGACCACCGACAGGAACGGGGGCGGCCGCATGTCAGCTTGCTCAGTTGCCTTCTCTGGGACTGATTCCACGACGATCGGCGGGGCGCTCGGAGTAGGCGAAGGACGGGGAACGGGCGGCGGACCGAATTCTCCCCTTATCCACTCCGACGGGAAGCCTTTCAAATCACCCAGAGACACGGCACCCCTGATCCAGACCTGACGCTTGGTCCTATGCGTCGCGCGCCTGATAAGCTTGTACCAGCGGAGAGGGTTGAACACCGCTTCCCGCAGCAGCCAGATGTCGTCGTGCGTGCCGTCGGCATTCCTTCTGATGAACGTGATCTCGTCCCGGAATTGCTCGAGCGAGTGTGTTTCGAGCAATTCCATGAAATGGTCTCCGTCTCTGACGAACCCGGCCGTCTTGCGAAGGTCGATGAGCGGTATCCCGGCACGGACGAGGTCTGCCCCCAGTTCGTCGAGGGTGCGATAGTGCCTTTCTGCGAAGGGCTGAAGGATTTTGAAGGCAAAGCCGAACCGGACGGGGCCGGGATCAATCCACCTCGCCTGCGTGCTGGTGGAACCGTTGCACTCTACGCGGTCAGGCCGTGGCTCCTCGCGCCCAAGGAACCGGTTGATTTCGAAGTTCACGCCTTGGACGGACGGAGCCCCCGGATAGAATCTGACTTCGAACATCAGTAAGCCTTCCCCCCAGAGGCCAGCTTGGCGGACACGCGCCGTCTGTACTTAATCTGCTCGATCAACATCAGCCTTTCCCATTCGTCGTCGGAACAGCCGTCGGGAGCATCGGGTATCAGGTTGGTCGGCATGTTGCGGGGAACGGTCCGGGTTCGTTCGCGTGCCACCTCGCTTTCGAGGATCGGTTTCCCATCGTCGTCATAAGCGGCCACGGACGACGGATCGACGGGATTTTTCAGTCGTCGATGGGTCCGCCCGGACCATGGAACGAGTGGTGGAGCAAACGCCTTTGTGCCGCCCTCTGGCGTTGGCGCGGGGAAGGGGAATACGTTGGTCCTGCGTATGCTTGCATCCAACGGTGCCGCAGCCCTCGAGGCGGATGGTTGGTTGGGAGCCGCTGGCGGAGTTTCCACCGCCAGGCGTTGTTTTTCCCGCACCTGCTCCATCGTGCGGGCCAACAGGTACCGATGGTAGTCGGAGATCGTTTCGAACGTCCTCGGCCCCCACTCGAAGACCTGCCTGCCACAGTTGCCGTATTTGGCTGTCTTGCATCGGCTGACGAGCTTCGACCGACGCAGAATACCGAAGACGTCCTCGTCCAGCTGCCACACGCCTTCGTGCGTGCCGCCCGGAAACCTCCTGAGTATGATGATCTCTCCGTTTAAAGTCTCGACCACGCGGTCTGCCAGTAGCGGCCATCGCAGTGTACGGATCAGCGATCCTGCCGAGGGTCTTCCTCAGGTCCGTAACGAGATAGCCCGCGGCCCGCAGGGCGTCGCCGAGTTCCTCGAAGTTTGCGAACCGTCGGCCGGCGACGGGCATCAGGAGCTTGATGTTGGGGTTTGGAAACCGGACAGGACCGAACCCGTTCCAGGTCGCCCTCGTTCGGTAGCTGCCGTCGAGCTCCATCCGGTCGTTGTGACAGCGATGGCCGACGGCGCGGCGCTCGTCTCTGCGGGCGTTCTTGTACCAGGACACGCCTGGGAGCGGATTTGCAGGATAAAAACGGACTTCCGTGGCCACAGCCGAATCTCCCTTTGCCAGCAAGGAATAGCCACGGAAAACCGAGTCGAGAAGGATGAAACGGCGTAACCCACAGAGCGTGCACAACCCTGATCGATGTTGTTAACCTGGACACCATATTCAGATTGCGACTAGAAAAGTGCGACTGGTCACAGTTGTGTATCGCGTCAACCATCGGCAAAGTGTCACGCAATCACAGGGGCAATCAGACATGACCGCTACTCAGACCCAGACACCTGCCACCCTCTCGCTCGCACAGCTTCAGATCGCTCAGGCGCAGATGGCTTTTGACCGTTACGACTTCGGTGCGCCTGTCAGGATCGTACGTCGGGGCTTCGTCAACTACGGTGACCACGTCACGACAGAAGTCGAGTTCCAGAACGAAAACGGCGTTTTCGATAACGGGCCGAAAGGCGGATTTTTGGTTTACTTCGCCGCCGGAAGCTATCAGATCGAGGATGCGCGGGCGATGATCCACGGCAGCCAGATCGGCCACATGCCAGGCGCGGAACTCCGGGAATTTGAAGCTCGCCTCGACGAGGGCGTGGACATGCTGGACATGGAGGGCGTCGAGCTTGTCGAGCAATGGCTGGAAGCACGCGACGAGTCCAAAGGATACATTCTTGGCGTCAGGATCGGAGACGCAGGACGCGTCCACGACCTGCGTAGCCACCCGATTGTCGAGGCAGAAGAGGCGATCCAGGAAGCCATCAGCGATGACAGGGCCGGTGTATCTGTCTTGATCACCGGGCAACGTGCTGATCGCATCCGCGAAGCTGTTGCTGTCAGGCGGGTCACACTTCAGGCGGCCGCGCAAAACGCGCGCACGCCCGGTTCTCCCGCCATTTAAAGGCTTCCGATGAAGATTGCGCCACCCCGAAGGTATGGCCGATAACACGCATTCTCGGCCACTGAGCGCCGGACTTTTGGTCTGATGCGCTCGAAACACCTAGAATGACCTAAAGAACTAACAGGCGGTCGACGATGCGCACCTATGACAACGGAACAGTCTCAGCGAGTAGAAGTGCCCAGTACCTTCAGGCAGTTCAGTATCGGATAAGGCGGCATGCTTCCGTGAATGTCCCGCCTGCCAAGACACTCGAGGAACTGGCTGGCGATTTCTTTGAGAAAACCGCCGAGTATAGGGCGGCGGTGGAGCTCCATCGAGTTAGGAACGCCGTCGCAGTGCTCCCCGGGGAAGACGGGCTGCCTGCTCCGAGAAATCTCATGGCCTACGCGGGTTACGCTTTAAGGAACATCTTCAAATCCCCGGACATATTAGGCACCGAAGCTGCGCAATTGCGGAGTTCGGCCGCTATCGGGGACGCTATCGACAAACGTATCGCGGCTTCCGGCGGGTTGTCGGCGGACATTCTTCGCGTGAAAGACAGATACGAAACGGTGAAGCGTCTTAACGAGAGTATCGTCGCACTCGACCAGTCCCTAAGGGAATACCGCTCGGACATAGGCCTGAGCAAATATACCCCCACCAAGGGGATGGAGGCTGCGTTGGCGCAACTCGGAAAGACAAGGGAGGCGGTGGCTCAAGCACCGGAACTGGCTGAAAATTTTCCGGCTATCGATGAAGAGAACATTAAGGCCCCCTGGGGGGTCATGTTCACCCGCGCATGGGTCTTGCGTCATTTGGAGACTTACATCGACGCGATGAGCGATTTTAGGGAAGGATTCAACGAATTCGATGTCATGAAGCACCACCATTACCTCTGGGAGAAGAGAGCGGAAGCCTGCGCATCGTGTCGGCTCGAGGCCGAAGCCGCAATCTGCATCGAAGTCGCCGAGCAGTTTGACCATTCCTATTTCGAGGGTCTCCAGAAGGCGTGGTCTGAGCGGAGCATCCCCTGGTATTCGCCACGGTAATCGCTGGGCGAAGAGGAGATAGCGCTGGCCGACAAAGAGCATTTTCGGCCAGCGCGCACGTAGCTACATTTGAATTCGGCGGCCCTATCAGCAAACCGCATGTCCTAGCCTGTCAGGCCGATAACTCCACTTATCGGCCAGCGGCTGGCTTCCAGTCCGTCCGGTCATCCCCTGAGATAGGCATATCCGCGCCGTTCCTTCCCGACGACGGCGCGCGGACACGGCCGGCATCCATCATCGCGCGGAGCGCCTCCAGCGCGTTGTCTTTCGTCAGCGGAACCTTCCTGGTCATGAAATCGCGGACCTTCTTTTCCGCTTCCGTTTGTGATGGCATCCCACTCGTCCTCGCGCCCGCCGATACCGCAATTCTCCGGGGCGAGACACCCTAAGTCAACGATGCCACCGAACGGAAAACGGCCGCACTAGGCGGCCGTCAGCTCCCCTATCTCCGCGCTGCTTCCTTTGGATTGCCGTCCTCGGGAGACAGGAGGACGTGCGGGATGTGGCGGCCCCGACAAGTGCCGTAGTCATCGTATCGCGCGGCGCACGCTGAATAGTGGGGCGGCGGAACCGAGATGGTCAAATCCTCGAAAGATTTCAATGGGTCTGGCCAGGGGGCCTCGTTTTGGATTTCTTGGCATCCGCTTCCATCGACTTCCGCAGCGCGTCCATGAGGTTGACGACCTTGGGACGCGGGACACCGGGCGCTGTCGGCTTCGTCTTGATCGGCGTCGGGTGCTGCAGCTTGCGTTTCATCTCCACGAGCTTCAGAAGCTTTTTCTGGATCGGATCGGCGACCATGGCCGGCGACCAGTGCTGCGTTTCCTGTTTGATGAACTGATCGACGAGAGGAACTATGTCATCGCCGACCTCTTCGGTGCCGATGCCAGAAAAATACTCCGCCTTGTCACGCACCTCGTCCCCGTATCGTAATGTCCACAGGACGATGCCCTTGCCACGCGGCTCGATCATCACCGCCCGCTCGCGGCGGGATATTACGAGGCGGGAGATGCCGATCATCTCCTCAGCCGCCATCGCGTCGCGTATGACCGAAAACGCATCCAGCCCGACGGGGTTTTCGACCGAGAGGTAGTAGGGGCTATCAAGCCAAATCCACGGAATGGAGCTGCGCGGTACGAACATCTCAATATCTATCGTCCTCGTGGTTTCCAGCGCGACGTTCGACAGTTCCCCGTCTTCGAGCATGACATAGTGGCCTTCGCCGATCTCGTAGCCTTTCACCTCGTCTTCCGAACGGACCCGTTTGCCCGTGACGGAATCCACGTATTGGCTCACCACCGGATTTCCCGTCTCCCGGTTCAGGGTGCGGAAACGGACCTTCTCGTTCTCGGTCGTCGCCGGAAGCATCTGCACAGGGCAGGTGACCAGACTGAGCTTCAGATAGCCTTTCCAATGGGGAGCGGGAGCCATGTGGAACCTTTATCCTGTTTTGCGTCTGGACGACGGCTTGCGCTTGGCCTCGCCCCCGACGGACGGCGAAGGCGAGGGAGTGATCTTTCGCCGGGACTGGCTTGCCTTCCCGAGGAGGTCCGCGCTCTCACGCAAGGCCACCAGCAAGTCGCTCGGCTTCGAAACAGCAGGCGCGGCGGGCTTGGCGACTGTGCGGCCCTCCATCTTCGCCTTGACGAGATCGGACAGGGCGGCTTCGTAGCGGTCCGTGAACTCCTCCGGCCGGAACACGCCGATCTTGGTGCGGATGATGTGCTTCGCGAGATCGAGCATCTCTCCCTCTATGTTGAGCGACGGGATGTCCTCGAACGCTTCCTCCGCCGAGCGAACCTCGTAATCGAAATTCAGGGTGGTCGCGAGCAGGCCTTCGTCTTCAGGGCTGATGAGCAACGTCCTCATCCTACGAAAGAGGACTGTTCGGCCAATGGCGGAGACGCCCGCCCGCCGCATGCCGTCCCGAAACACCGAAAAGGCGGCATCGCCAAACTTGTCGGGGGCAAGGTAGTAGGGCTTGTCGAAGTAGACCGTATCGATTTCGCCGTGCGGGATGAAGGAGAGGACCGTGATCGTCTTGTCGCTCTCTGGAACGGCCGCGGCGACCTCTGACGGCTCCAGCGTGACGAACCGACCGTTCTCGATCTCGTAGCCCTTGATCTGGTCATCCTTTTCTATCGGCTTTTCGGTCTCGCTGTCGAAATACTCGCGCCTGACCCTGTTGCCGGTTTTCTTGTTGAGGATGTTGAAGGACATGCGGTCGGTCGCGGTCGAGGCGCTGTAAAGGGCCACCGGGGCCGAAACCTCGCCGAACCGTATGAAGCCTTTCCAGTTGGCCCGAGGCCCTGCCATGGCGATGCTCCTTAACAACCACTGCGAGTCGAAATAGGGTTCGCGCGGGATTGTTCCATGGACTGTGGCGAATCAATTGTGGCAAATGGGTGGCAAGCAAGACCAATGCGCGCCTGAAGGGAGAAACCTGGCGGGACAATCAGACCGAGGGATTTCTATCCGGTAGCCAAATCCTCCGATCCGGCCGCCCTCACGCCCGCCAGGATATCCTTGGGGAGAAGATCGTAGCGGTCGGACAGCATCCGGAACATCCTTCCTTACGGTCGATCTCCTTGATATCGATCTGCCCATCGGCCAGTTTTCGAGCAACGTCTCCGGCCAAACCGTGCCAGACACCGTCGCCGGCCCGCAGGTACTCCGAGACGTCGTCAGGTCCGTGGAAACGCACGACGTGCGACGCCAGCGTCCTGCCTTTGTAGCCTCGGTGAGAGCAAACGTCGCAACCGGCAGTCCCGCATGAACGGCACACCAACCGCACGAGGTGCTGCGAGATCGCGCCTCTGATGACGCCGAACCTGGTTTCGTCCATGCCGTAGCCGGAGAGGACCTCGACGGTCCTCTCGACGGTGAAGAGGGGCGACACCGCCAGCACAAGATAGCCGCTATCCGCGTAGCCAAACGCCCGCTCGGCGGTCGTCCTGTCCCTAAGATCGCCGAAAAGAACGACATCCCCGTCACCGTGCGATGCCGTGGGGAAGTTGTCCTGCGTATAGACCCGCCGACCGGAAGCTTCCAGATGGCGCGCAGAGGCCGCCAGGGTCGTCGTTCTGCCGGAACCGGTCGCGCCGCAGGCAAGGCACAGTCCGGAAGGGGACGAGATGGCACGCATCCAGCTGTCGAGCAGCCTGATGCCGAGCTGGTCGAGGGTTGCGCCTGCCAGCAGCGTCGAGGGGGCCACCCGCGCTTTTCCGCCCGCAGTGGAGTTGCCTTTCAGCGCATGCATGAATGCATCGGTTCTCCACCCGAAGGCGTCAGCAATAACGTCGAGGCGATCCGTGTGCCTGAGCGACGAGCTGTCGATTTTCGATAGGGAGGCCGCGAGTTTGCGCACGGCGGCCTTCGTGACGAGGATGTCTGTCATTCCGTTCTCCGTTTTCCGGCGATGGTCCAGGTTGCTTCCGTCGCCCGAAATCCGGAAAGGAAATGGAAATCGAGTTCTTCGTTGTGCCGACATTCAGCGTGCCATCGCTGGCGGAAGCTGCCACGGTCGTCGGCGACCTTCGTCAAGAGTAGAAGCCCGCGCGGGATACGGTCAAGTGAACGTCAGGCGCGGTTGGTCGAAGTCATGAATTATTCGGTGCTCGCTTGACAGGTGGCGTCCTGGACAGAACAGGAAGTAACGGCTCCGAGGTCTCGTCCGGCGCGGATAAAACACGTGTCCACGTTGGACAGCGATGAAATCCTTGCCCTAGAATTTGCCCAACGGTGAGCTTGAACCAGTCAAGACATCGGAGGGACGACAATGACAGACAAGACGATTTCACTGCGCGGCTACGACGATAGCCCGTACCTCAAGGAAATGGCCGACGGGATCATCACCCGTCGGTTCGCGTCCGTAGACGAGGCGGCGAAAGCCGTCCTCGACGAGGAGGCGGGGTCGAACGTAGATCGTCTGCGGCGCAAATTCCGCGAGCAAAACTGGTACGAACGCGGTCTCAACGACTATGTCGAGGCCGAGATCAACAGGCGCGCCGACGAAGCCCCGGCCACTGACGCCCAACCCGCCTTCGTGACAGCGACAGGCCGACCGATGAACAAGGTCGAGGTCCTGTTCGAGAAGACGATGCGAAAACTGACCAACGAGTTCACGCCGACAGCGACGATGGCGTTTTTCGGAGCAGGCCTCACGGCCGCCCTAGCCGCCGTCACCATGCGGCCGATGTCCATCGTGCCGGTCCTGACGGCGTCGTTCCTTGTATCACTCCTGGGAATGATGATCTGGGCGCACAGAGCTGCTTCCAAGGCGACGCCAGTCCAGGCATGCCTTCATATCGCCTCGATGTCCGTGCTTTTCGTCGCCATGGCCGTCGGACTGGCGATCGCGGTTCCCGATCCCAGCTTCAAAGCAGGGTCGCTTCCTGGAACGGCGGTAATTGCCTTCGCCGGGCTTGTGCTCAGCAACTACCTATGCGAACTCGTGATGGCCTACGGACGGCGTTCGGGAAGGGCCAAGTCGCCGGAAATTTTCGCGCTGGCGGTCGCGATAGTCGTCTCGATCAGCGCCTTTGGCTGGTTTCCGGTGGTAAACGACCTTTCCTATGCCGTCAAACGCGCCGAACAGGGCATGGAGGCATACGAGCGGGTGGCCGAGGTCTACAAACAGTTGAGAAAGGACCATCCCGACATCGACCTGGAGCCGCTAATGGAGGCGCAGCGCCAGATCGTGAAGGACGCGGCGCGGCGTCCCACATGGGCAGGCGAGTAAGTTGAAACCGGTTGTTAACGCTGAAACGCAGACCGTCCGGAATGCTGGAAAACCAGCGGTCTGCGTTAGTTCTTTGGTTATGAATTCTTGCGAAAAAGCTCCTGTCAAAAACAGGGGCGACGGGATGTCCACCAAGAAGCTTATTAGGGAACTCAGTGTCATGGTCAGCGCAATGACGGACGAGTTCGAAATCGAGACGACGAACAACAGCCACCTCCGGATCACGATCTGCCGCTCGGGGCGGAAGGCCAAGCTTATTGCGCCATCCACGCCGTCCGACAGGCGCGGGATGCTCAATTTCAGGTCCGATTTACGACGCACATACGCTTCGCTCGCTGCATAGGCGAAGACGCGTCGATGCCTTGACGGGATTCGCGTGGCGGCCACACAATTCAAGACCTCGTTTGAAAGGATGAAGCGTCTTGAAGACACTGATGAAGGCCCTGCGCCGTCCCACCGACGCCAGCGCACGATTGGCACATTCCTATTTGCTGGGCACGGCGACGCTGGCACTCAACGTCATCATGTGGAGGCAGGTCCGACCTGCCTTCATCGAAATCGGACGGGGGGATGAGTTCACCACCATCCTGACCCTCGCCGGTGCGGCGTCTATCGGCATGGCGGTGGCGCTATGCCTCAAGCTTCCCGCGGACTGGCGTCAGATTGTCGCCGACCAAGCCAAGAACGACGCGGCGGGATGCAACATCGTCGGACAGAAGGAAGCCCGCAATCTGGCCCGCTACGAAGAGGCCCTGATCAGGGCGAAGCTAGCTCGGAAGAAGGCGAAGCAGGCCCGCGCGGACGCCCGTTGAACCAGGCCCGCGCGGACGGTATCGTGTGAGCGGCCGGAAAAGGGAGAATACCGTGGACGTCTACGCGCTGGGGATAAACGAACGGATGCGGGTCGTCGAAGTGCTCGACGCCCTCAAGGTCGCGAGGCAGACCGCCTTCGTCGCCGCCAGGGAGATGCCGGAACTGCGGCATGTCTTCGAGGAGGCCGAGGCGTTGTACGCGAAGTTCGCCGAAGAGATCGGTGCCAAATACCAGCCGGTGTACGACGAAGAGCGGCATGTCGCCGAACGCATCGCAAAAGGCGACGCCGCCCACACCTTTGTCCATGAGAACATTGCGCGCAGCCGCGACAGAAACGTGCTGGGACTCAGGTAATCAGAACTTGTTGGTCGGATCGGCGCACTAATTTCCCGCGTCGCTCCGACACTAATTTCATGCTCCAGGAGCTGACGGTGGCACTGTCGGCGATTTCCGCCGGGCGGTGTGTTCCTCCAGGGTGACGACCTCCGACCTGCCCGATGCGCCGTAAGGTATAGTCTTCAGGCCCACGGGACCGTGCCGCCTCGAGGTCTTCCCTGAAAAACTCGCGCGCGAGTTTACTGGTCGTGATCATCGGCGTTTCCTTGGGATGGTGTTTCAGAGCCGCAACTGGGCGGAAGGCTGCGTTGGTTGGGCATTCTCCGCGGCTTCCGCCGCATGGAGGGACTTCAGGTATTCAGGACTGTCATCGAGTAGACCTGCCTCTGCCAGTTCGTCCACCAGGACTTCGATGGTATCCTCGCCGACGGAAGGAGCAAGCGCCATCGAGAGCGACCAACGGTTCTTCCGGGTAACCTCCCCGACATCGTCGTCGTCTTCGTGCATCGACACCTCGCGGACGAGCCTGTGGAGGAGGGCGTCCCTCATCGCCGCGACCTGGTTGTCGCCCTCGCGCGGGAAACGGGCCTCGGCGGCGAGCTTGTAGAGGCCTGCTTCCCACCAGAGGCCAGCGGCCGTCGAGTAGTTGTCCCATCCGTGTTCGAGTCTACCCTCGGCCTCAAACTTGTCGGACATCGAAAGGAGCTTGTCACGGCTCGGCCCCCACGGCACTTGGCGCACGAGCCTCACCATCGAATCCAGAATTACCTTGTTGACCAGTTCCATGGCAAATTTCCGCTGTTGCATGATCCCAAGCTTCGCCTGCTCCCACGCATGTTTCCAGGGGACGGATTTGCTCGTTGCTTGCGGGCGATGTGCCTACTCGCGTGTCTTCAAGTGACGTTAGAGAACTGACCGCTCAAATACCTGAGGTCATTCGCAAGCACACCAAGGGTGATGGCAACTCGTGTCTTGAAATAAGGGGGACCGCATCCATCTCATAAACACAGATGTGGGTCAGGAAATGGCGACTGGCCGACAGTTGATTTCTCTTGAATTCAAGACCCCGATGCTTTACAGGATTGTCAACACTTGAAGGGCGTCACAGGAGCATCGCATGGAAATCGACAAGCATCACGCCGACGTCGAGCGCATCGAACGCTTCCAGTCCCTGCAGGCGGGCCAGTACTGGCGCGCCAAAGAGCAGATCGGTCACGAGGGGATCGACAAGGACGAAGTGCTTCTCCTCGAGTCCATCAAATGGGTGGACGGTGCCGCGCACACGATCGTGTTGCGCGCCCACCCCCTGAAATACGGCACAAACGCACAATACGAATACCCCGACGGCAAGGGCGGCACCCTGGTGCGATGGATGCACTGGGGACAGCACTCTTTCATCCTGGCGGATTTCCTCGACAAGTTCGAATTCGAGCCGGATGCGGAAGCCGTCCGTATCCGGGAACTCGCGTCGGTGCAGGCGGCCGTTGACGCCAAGCAGGCCGAGATGATGGACTTCAGTTCGAACCCCGAGACCATGGCGCGCGTGATCGAGGACGGCCTGCGGAAGGCGGCCGAGAAGGAACCGTCGGAAAACGGCGGCACCAATCTTCCCGCGCTCTCGCCCGAGGCATCGCGGGCCGCCGCCGCCGTGGCGACGGGAAGCGTCGGAAATGCCCTGATGACCGGCATGACCGAGCAGAAGATCGAAATGTTGAAGGCGGCCGCCGGGCGCGAACACCTGATCGCGACCATCAAGTCGAACTGGATCGCGGAACATTCGAAGGCGATCTCCGACACCATCGGCAAGATGACGCCGTTCTACCACGAGAAAGCAGCGGCCGCGCTTGCCCAGACCGAAGACGTCAGGAACTACGTCGCGAAGATCATGAGCGGCGTGGCGACGCTCGACCTCTACGTCGGCAAGGATGTCTACGTGGAAACTATCCGCACGGGCGAACCCGCTCCGAAGGGCGAACCGTTGACCTTCGTCCAGTCGAAGCTCTGCGTGGACGAGGAACTCGCCGTCCACTACGACGTGCAGGAATGGTTCGACTTCAGGAATGAGGAGAAGTTCTTCGAGGTCCTCCAGACCAACGACGACCTTGTCCGCCAGATTTTCCCGACGGAGCGCTGCGTCGTGGCGGTGGCAACAACGCGCCGTAATATCGACTACGGCGACGGCCTCGCGAACTATCTCATCAACAAGGCCAACAAGCAGGTCTTCCTCCTCGTGCGCGACGGATGGAATATCCACCAGGTCATCTCGCCCGTCGAAAGCCACCTCGGGGCAAGCAAGCTGTTCCCGTCGAGGAGCGACGGCGACGCCATGTTCCGCGGCATCGACGGCAGTGCCGTCAAGTTCGACGACATCGCGTTTTCGGAGAAGACCGCGAAACAGGCGAGCACGACCCTGCACTACAAGCGCTTCCTCATCCTTTGCGCCGGCCTCGACCACCGGCTCAAGCTCTTCGGCGAATTCTACGACGAACGCGACGCCATGCAGTTCGTCACCATGGAATTCCAGGAGCGCTACTGCCGTTTCATCCGCGACGGCGACGCGTCGGCATCGCTGCCGACAACCACGCGACAGCCGGTCGCAGAGTGGATCGCCGAAAAGAACGGCTATCTCCAGTCGGGATCGCGCCTCGCCTGCAATTGGTACACGCTGATCACACCCGACACGGCACCGACCGCCTGCAACACCTACGAACGGCGGCGCTACTCCCTCCAGTACGCCCCGGCGGAGCGGGTCGGAACGGCCATCGCCTACCGCGACGGAAAGTCCCTTTGCGTAGATGTCGAGCTTTCGGGTGAAAACCGGACCAACTTCGAGCGCCGCACATTCAACGCGAAGGTGCATATCAGCGCGTACGACACCCGATGGGGCAATTCGGAGGAAGTCCCGTTCCTGTGCCTCGACAAGGTGTCGCCGGAAGAGGTCGAGTGGTACATCCACAATCGCGGAAGCCGGGCGGACCACATCACCTACATCCGCCTTTTCAAGGTGGCGGCGAAGATGCTCAAGGCCGAACGCGCCGCCGAGGCGGACACCCGTTCCCGCATGAAGCAGGCCCTTGTCGACGGCAGGATCGCGGACGAGGCCGAGTGCGACATGATCGTCGACACCGCCGTCGGCGCATGGCGCGCGGCCAACAGGGGCAAGCCGTTGCCTACCTTCGACGGAAGTAAGGCCCCCGCCCAGTGGAAGAACATCCTGGACCAGATGTTCGCCATCGCGCGCGGCAGTGACGGACGCGCCGAAAAGGCGGAAGAATTCGTCACTGCGCTGGGATACAGCCCGCTGAGGCTCTCGGTAACGGGTGAGGGCCGCTTCGTCGTCTATGTCTCGCCCAAGGCCGAAGAAAGCGACGACCGCTTCGAACCACACTGCTCCGTCCACCGCATCGCGCTCGACTTCAAGAACGGGGCAGTGAAGGAGCGTGGCCGTCGGTGGGTCCGCCTCCAGCGCGCAGACGCGACCGAAATCGTCCTGAAGGAATGGGACGGCGCGCGGGAGTGGTTCGGCATCGAATCGAGCTTCCTGACGCTCGCCGCCAAGCAGGCCGCGCTCGCGCCGCTGACCGAGCTTCGACCGAGGATCGAGAAGTTCGCGGGGAAACTGGAAAGCGCGGAGTTCGAAGCCCTTTTCGACGGCTGGACGTCGGCGCGGGACACGCTGTCCGCAGCCGAAGGCCGCACGGTCAGCACGGGGGTCGCCTACCCGTTCGCCCTCGTAAGGGACAAGGACCGCGTCGTGAAGATGCTCGCCGTCGGAGTGGAACACCTCCACGCGCTGCTCTTTGCCGTCGCGCCGTCCGAGGAAGACAAGGAACGGATCAAAAAGACCTATCTCGACGGGTACGGTCACAAAGCCCACGCGCGGGATGTCTTCAACAACACCGTCGGCGGCGCTATCCGATGGCGGGTCTACGGGTTCGACGTGAAGGACCTGAAGGCGGACGACGTCGCATACTTCGACGGCTGGAAGCACGACTACAAGGCCATGGCAAAGGTGAGTGACGTAGACCCGCTGATCGGAGCGGCAACCGCCAAGGCCATGGAAACGGCAAGGGCCGCCCATTTTTCGGCCGACCTCGCGGAGTCTGGCGCAAGCGCGATCGACCAATTCCTTGCGATCCGCAGGCCCGACGGATACGGCCCGTACAAAACCGAATACACGCGTCTTAGCAAAGGCGGCGAAGTTCCTCCATTGGGCCGCTGGATCGACAGCGTCCACGCCGATTTCGAAGGCAGCATGAGGGGAGAGTTGCCGAAAGAATTCAGTGGTTACGGGCAGGCTGTCAGTACTCACACCCTGGCCACCAAATCCGCCGTCGAGGTCCATGTGGCGAAGGTCGCGAGAAAGGAAGGAGGCAGGGCGGTACATCACTCCGCGATGCCCGATGCGCCGCAGCCGCCCGAGGGCGTAGACCGCTGGTTTGTCGTCAAGGATTGATGCTGCGCCAGCTGCTTTCGACCGACGGCTGGAGCGAAGTCGAGGATTTCGTCGCGACCTGCAAACCGAGCAATGTAGTGCGCCTCGCCCCCCGCAGATGACGGATAGAAGCCGACGGCCTCCGCTTGGAAGCCGTCGGCTTGGTTCTTACCAGTCGCCGGAGAGCGTCTTGGTGATTTCTCGACCCTTTCCGGTTCCGTCGTAGACCGTCGTCCATTTTACGCCGTCATCGGAGAAGTGGGCGGAAATGTTGGCGGCATTGGATTCGGTACCCCCATACCACCACCATTTGATCATCTTGATCGGTGGGGCGTTGGCCCCAAAATCCAGTCCGACGTACTTGCCGAGCAGGTGGCCGCCAGCTGATCCGGGGTTGCCGTCGAACATGCCGGCGTAGTTCCCCCATCCGGCATAGATGCCCGCGCTCATCACGGTCGCCTTGCCCTGGCCGTACCACAGCGAGTAGTTCGTCGTTCCGTTCGCGTCGAGGAACTGGAGGTCTTCGAGGCGGGCAGGGTAGGTGGTGCCGTCGACGGTCCAGGTCAACTTCCAGTAACGGTGTCCCTTCGTGGGGTCGTAGAGCGTCAGCGGATAGCTCGCCGACGCGGTCTTCGGGGAGGCGGCATAGTCGTCGCTGGCCGTCACTGTCACGTTGTAGACCGTGCCGAACGCCTCCGTGTCCGGAACCTTGCCTGAGAGCGCGCCCGTGAGACTGTTGATGCTCATGCCTGGAGGAAGCCCCGTCGCCGTGTAGGTCACGTTGCCGTACTTGCCGGCGACCGTCGGCGGATAGAGGTCAACCAGGTCGCGGCCCCTCGGGATGTTACCCGACGCAACCGTCGTGATGGTGAACGGATTGAGCCAGGTACCCGTGAATTGCCACGACGCCGTACGGTCGAACTCGTCCTTGATGGTGACGTCGTAGGTCCACTTGGCCACCCATGCGACCGTCTGTCCCGTGGCGGGATAGCTGAACACCCCGGTCGTCGTATCCATGTTCAGCGAGGTGTTCGTGACCTTGGTGAAAGTCATGTTGCCAAGCTGCTGCTTCATCACGATCGGGTCGGTCGCGACCGCCGTGTTGAGGCGATAGACGTAGTCCTTCTTTTGGGTCGAGACGACCTGCAACGGAAGTTCGGGAGCGACGCCGATCCAGAAAGGATTCGTCTTTGAACTGTCTCCGCGCTGCGAGGTCACGGTGATCACCATGTCACGGACGATGAACGGCGTGTGCGCCGTACCTGAGATGACCCCGGTGTTCTCGTCGAACGACAGGCCGTACTGCGTGAGATCGGTGCTCAGCTTGTACTTGGTGCCGGCGTAGTTCCAGGTCTTCTTCTCGACATTGTCCTTGACCACGGGCCGCCACGAAGCGATCGCGGTGTTCTGCGTTCCGAGGATCGTCTTGGCGGGCGTGGTGATGACCGGGAGGACATCGGCCTCGTCCACGAAGATCGAGAACTGGTTGGAAGGCTGGCGATCCGTGTAGGTCACGCCGCTCACCTGGAAAGTGTCCGTCGCCACGATGGTGAGACCGGAGTAGGTTCCAGACGCCGCCTGCATCCTGTCGATCACCTCTCCCGTCATGGGATCGGTGTACTTGGAACGGATCGTCCCGGTCGCCGGGTCGACTTCGACACCTATCGGCCAGTTTCCGGCACCCTTTTCATATGCGACGGTGCCGAGCGCATAGGTAGTGTCGACCGCGCGCTCCAACTTGACGGCCTGCTGCGACTGGACCAGCGTGGGGACCGTGACGCGAAGGTCGGGAATCACCGATATCATGACGGGCTTGGACGTCACGCGCTTGGTCGAGTCCGTCACCCACACGTCGAAGTCGCGGTCGCCGACGGTCGCGAACGCGCCCGACACGAGACCCGTGCCCACGTCGATATCCAGGTCGGCCGCATATTGCCCCTTCACGTGGCTCCGCAAGTCCCCGTCGATGTCGTAGGAATAGAACTGGACCTTGCCGTAGGTGTTCGTGGCGGACGGCTGCATCTGGAAAGGGACGTTCTTCTTCGTCGTGATGTTCGACACTTCGAGACGGATTTCGTCCGTCGGCTCGATCACGACGAAGGTGACCTGGATCGTCTTGGACGAACCGAGCGAGTCCACGGCCGAGATCGTGAAGCCCTCGTACCTGCCGATGACGGTCGGGATGCCGCTGAAGGTGACGGCGTTGTTACCGACCGCGTAGGAAACACCAGGAGGCAGCCTATCGGTGCCGGTGACCGTCCAGTCCTTGTCCGGGATCGCCTTCCCGTAGGCCGAGAACCGCGGCGTGACGGTAAGGCTCGCATCGGCGACGTTGACGAGGCGGACCGCCGGATCATCCGACGCGATCAACTCGAGAGGCTTGCGCGGGCCGACCTTGATCTCGGCCGGATCGGACGTGACGGTGCGGCCAGCGGCATCCTTCGCGGTCCAGACGAGACCGCCGAACGTGCCGGTCTGTTCCGGATATCCGCCGTAGGAGAGCACGAAGTCGCCCTTCGCGAAGCTGACGCCCTGCGGAAGGCTGTTCGGGCCTACTGCCGTCCACGCGACCTTGCGGCCATAGGCGGCGTTGCTGACCACCGAGCGCAGCGTCGGCTGCGTCGTGAACTGATAGATGGTCTCGCTGTCGGCCGTGTTGGCCACTTCAAGCGCGTTGGCGGACTTGACCGAGATGGTGATCGGATCGGTCAGGGCGGAGTTGTTCGGCACCTTGGACGCGACATCCTTGATGTAGTCGTCAGCGTGGTGGTCGAACGCCCTGATCCGGACGACGAAATCACCTTCCTTGGACGGAATGCCTTTGAGCGACGGCGTCATCGTGTCGAAGACGAGGGCGTCGAGGGGCAGGAGGTCGGGAAGGTCCTTGGCGGGGGTGGATGCCGGGAGGTCGTGAACGACACCGTCCTCGTCGAGCCAGTGGTAACCGAGGAAGTTGCCTTCGAGGTCATAGACCTTATTGACGAGCGTGCCTGGAACGTCGCCGACGAGGCTGTAGCGGATCGTGTCCATGCCCTGCTTGACGGTGACAGCGAACGAACGGTCGATGACGTCATCGGCGGCGGCCGAATACTGCCTGGTGTCGATCTTCGTCTGCGCCGCCGGGATCGAAGCTTCGAGTGGCGGGATCACCGTGAATGTCAGCTTCGGTAGCGGGCTGGCAAACGTGCGGCCGTCGCGGTCGGTCGCCTGTATCTCGACCACGTAGCCGCTGGTCGCGTAGTCGATCGAGCTTTCGTCGGAGAACGAACCGTCGGTCGCGCCGAAGCCGACAGCGGCACTTTGCGGCAAGGCCGCCGGGAAAGTCGAAAAGATCACGGGGCCGACATTGTTGCTGACCGAGATTGGGTCTGTTTTGAAGGGTTCGCCCTGGCGCAGACTGAAGGAGATGTCGCCGCCGTTCGAACGCTCGATGTTGCCGGCGAGCGTTGCCCATACGTCGAGGGTGAACGGCGTCTCGGGTTCGCGGCCTTCGATGTCCTTCGCGTTGACGGTGACGTTCCATCGGCCGAGCGTCGACGGATAGCCGGAAAGGTTGCCCGTCTTCGCGTTGACGTCGAGGTTGCCCGTCATGCCGTCGGCATTCGCCTGCGAGCGGTCCATCGTATAGGACAGGGGATCGACGTACGACCCGCCGGGCACGGGGATCGATGCGGCATAGGGCTGCGCGAGGTCGTAAGCGCCGTTGTTTTCCTTGAGAAGGAATTTCGCGGTCGCGGGCGCATAGGACAGTGTCATCGGAATCGGATCGCCGACCGTGAGCGAGAAGGACTGGGTGTAGGACTCCAGGGTCTCGCCGTTCGCGCCCTTGGAGATTGCCTTCAGCCGAAGGTTCGATACGACCGTGTCAACCGGTGCCTTGGGGCGGCCCACAATCTTGCCCGAGTTGGAGTCGACGTCGAGGCCGGAGGGAAGGGCGGGACGGCCACCCGACGTGTCCAGGGTCCATTGCGGATTGTTCCAGAAGCCGTTGATTTTCTGGCCTGCGATCGTTGGATTGAGCTGCGCCGCATCGGACAACCTCGGAACGGTGTATGCCTGCTGATCCATCCTCACGCTCGGATAGTCACGGACCTCGAGAGGTACGAGAAGCGCGCCCTCGCGGTTTCTCGCGTCCTTGAAGCGAACGGCCACGTTGCCGTTGAACTCCTCGGTCGGGACACCCGCGAAGGAGCCGTCCGCCGGATAGAAGTCGAGGCCGGCCGGTTTGGACGGTTCGGCGGACAGGAACGTGACGCCCGCGCGGCCACCGATGACCGTCCCCTCGTCGATCCAGTTCCTCACACTCGGTATCGAGACGAAAGTGTTCACTTCGCCTGCCGAGGTGTCGCCGCTGACCGTTCCGCGGTAGTGCGCGCTGACCGTGCCGCCTGGAGGATACCAGTCGGTGATCGAGATTTGGAACTGCTGTGACGTGACGGTCGAACCCTCATCGTCCGTGGCGGTCAGCGTGAACGGGCCGTAGTCCTTGAGATCGGAATAGGGAATCTCGGCGTCCACCGAAATCTTGCCGAGGTCGGGATCGAAATGCAGCCATGCGGGGAGCGCGATCCCGTTGACGTTGTTCAGCGTCCAGGTCACGTCGAAGTCCTTCGCGCCCGGCGGCTGCAGAACGCTCATCGGAATGAGAGACTGCCCCTTGGGGTCTTCGACACGGAAGGAAACGGGAACGAACGTGTCGATGGCGATCGGCTCGCGCGGATCGACGACGACTTCGAACGGAGCCGTCGTAACGGTGTCGCCCGAGTAGTCGGACATGGTCGCGGTGAACATGCCGTAAGACTTCGGCTCGGACCTGGTCAGGCCCGTGAAGCCGCCGTCGCCGGAGAACTCGATGTCTTCCGGCAGGTTCCCCAGGTTCGAAAGGACGAACCCCGGCTGGTTGCCGAGCTTCACGTCGGGAATGACCGTGGCGCTGTCATACGGGATCGATCCCCACACCTTGGATGCGTCGAGACGCTTGATGTGGACGGTCGGCACGGTGCCGACGGCGAGCTCGTCATGCGCGGTAACGGTCAGCGAACCCGTCTTGGAGCTTCCGTCGCCGTTCGACAGCACCAGTCCGATCGACTTCGTGCCGGCGGTGGGGATGACGCCCGAAACGCCGACCGTTGCCGCGTTCTTCGTGGGTGTGATGAAGGAAAGCGGAAGGGCGGAAGGATTTGCGAACGCCAGGTCGTACTGGGGTATCCCGCCCGTTATGTTCGCGGTGCCGGTGTAGACGTCTCCCGTGCGAACGTGCTTCGCCTGCGGGTCGGTGGTGTCGCTCACGGAAACACCGCCCGGACGGACTTCGAACCGGTAGGCGCAGGAGGTCGAAACGGTGTTGGAGCCGTTGATCACGTCCACCCGGAAATCCACGGTCTGGTTATCACCGGCCGCGAGCGCCGTGCCGCCGATGACGCCCGTGTCCTTGTCGAGCGAAAGCCCCTGGGGAAGCTTGCCCGTTTCGACGAAGTATTCCAGACGCCCCTGGCTGCCGAAGGGCCGCGGAACGCTCACCTTGGTGACCCGGCCGGTCTCGACCACGATCGGATACAGCTGCGAGTAGGGGGCGCATCCCGGCTGCGGATCGGAAGACCCGAAGGTGAACCAGTTCGAGTAGCCGACGGTTCCGTCGCTGTCTAGCGCGCGGAAGCGGATCGTCGCCGTGTCGTACGGCTGGGTCACGTAACCGTAGAGCCTGAGGTTCTTGGCGTTGTCGTCGGACGAGACGCTGCCAGGAAGGCCGTCCGATTTCGTCGGATCAACCTCCAGGAAATAGCGGACGGCCTTGGACGGATCGATGGCGCGGTTGATGCTGTGCGGCGAGGGAGCGCCGAAATTGTAGGGGCCGAGCGAATAGCCCCATTCCAGCTGCGGGAGCTTGGAAATCGCGTCAGGAATGAACGGGAAGGTGGGTCCGTCTTCGACCGTGTACTTTCCGAAGAAGGTCAACACCGTCTCGCCCATGTAGTTCTGGCCCTGGATGAGAACGGGATACACCCCGGCCGTCGTGGGGACGCCCTCGAAGAAGGGGCCGTTGACCGTCACGCCCGTCGGCGACTTGTAGATATAGCGCCAGCTGTCGACGGCGATGCCCGCAGGAATGGTGAGTTCATCGACCTTGTATTTGCCCGTGTGCGCGTAAAGATCGACGGAGCGAGGGGTGCCGCTGATTTCGTAGACGTCGAAAGTCACCTTCGCCTCGGCGACCTGGTTTCCATTGATGTCGGTGCCCGCGAGGTAGACGACGGTTCCACTTGCCGCGGTCACCGGCTTTCCTTCGAACGTGCGGATAGCCGGATTGAAGGTTATGCCTTCGGGCAGCGTCCCCGATGTCACCCTCCAGCTGTCGTCCTCCCATTCGGATTTGAGGGGAAGGAGCTCGGAGAAATCGAAACCGACGCCGCCCACGTAGTAGGCAACGACATCCTTTTCCTGCTGGTTCGGAAGATCAACCGTAGGCAGCGTGGTCTTGTACCGATAGAAGAAAGTACCGTCCGCACCGACGATGTCAGCGGAAAAGGCGGGACTGACCGAGCTTGCCAGGATCGAGAAGGCGGCCAAACCGGAGACGATTTTTCTGAGCATTATTCACATCCACAACGGGCGCTAAAGTGTTAAACACATTACGTTTTAGCCCGTATGGCGGTCAAGTTGACCGACGCGCCGCCGTCACGCCGGTCGGGAGCTAAGGTCCTGCATTTTCTACAGAACAAACTTATTTCGTTGTGTCCGAACTATTCGGCTGCCGGCGAGTCAGAAGCGGGGAGTCGGCGCGGAGGTTTCGACGGTCGCAGCGGGGCCATGCGCGAGCGACGGGTGCTGGAACGCACGGCGGCGCGGGTCTTCCAGGGCAAGCCGCGCGAGATCGTAATTCTGGACGCCATGACGCAGGAGGATGTCCTCGAGGTCGTCGATTACGGCGTCGCCGACGAAGAACCGCTGAACCGGATACTTGTGCTTCTTGCTGAGGTTGACCGCGTCGTGCGCCCTGATCTCCGCCCGGCAGAACCCCTCGTAGAGTTGCTCGACCTCGCGGCGGAGGGCCTCGTTGGGGGCGATCCTGTAAAGGAAGCCGACAAGGTACTTGCCGCTGTAGCCGGGCCCCGTCTCGGGCCGGACGCGGATGTAGGCGGTCGCGTCGCAGTCAAGCGCGGCGTCGATCCGTTCGTCCTTCGTGTATCCGAGCTTTTCGAGGATTTCGACCAGATCGCGCGCGCCGCGCTCCGCCTGAAGAAAGGTCATGCCGGCGCGGTTCCTGTCCCAGTTCCGGCGGAGCTTTGCGGCCATGTCGCTCAGCGACGGCGTCAGGGAGACGTTGGTCGCGCGGACCAGCGCCCACATCTCGGACATGATGGCGGACTGCGGCTTCGCGTCGGCAAGCGATGGAAGGCTGAAGGCAATGGAACGCGAGGCCTCGTTGTAGCGGATATGCTGGACGAAGGCATCCTGCTCGTCGGGAGCAGGCGGGAAGATGAACGTCAGCTCGTTCATGACGGACTGGTAATCGGACCCGTAGCGCGAGGAAAGCTGCTCCCTGTATTTCTTGGCGCGCTCGATCGCCCACTCCCGTTCGGATGCGGTCAGGGCCAGACGGGATGAATTCCCGAGTTTCGCGGCAAGCCGATGGCCCTCCGGGGCGTCTCCCTGGTCGAAGCCGCGGTTGTCCCGCGCGATCGCACCGTCGCACTGGCTGGCGAGGAAGCGCACGAAGCTCTCTATGCCGTAGCCATCGGCAGATTTGACCCTCGGCGGGAACATAGCCTGCCCAGACGAGTAGTGGGCCAGATAGGGGAAAGTCCTGCGGAGTTCCGCGGTCGGGTCGTAATCGTCCTGCGTAGCCGCCGACTGCCTGATGCGGCCAAGCCTGGACCTGACTTCGGCGAGATACTCCGATGGCGATGTGTTCCGCATGAATGACGCTCCCTGTTGCCAAGAGGTTCAGCGAGGACAACGAAAGACACCACCGACCATGCGGGAGGACGGGTTTGACGCCGACGGGCATTAGCCAAATCCTGATTTAGAGAACAGCCAGAGAGAAGGGCATCAGGGCATGCGAAACCTCACCATCTATCCCATAACGGAAGACGAAAAGATCGCGGCGGTGCGCGCGGCGTTGAGCTTGTTCGGCGACAGCCGTCCTGGTGACGTGAAACGCGCGGCGCTGAACGAGGTCCTGAAAGAACTCGAGGCGCGGAACGCCTGATGCTGATCGAACTCCCCTTCATCAGCCAGATCGTCGCGCTTATGCCGAGGGACAAGACCCCGTCGAGCGCGATCGTGAGGGACAGCGGCGTCTTCGAAATCCAGGAGGCGGACCCCGACGAGTTCCTGCTGGCCGCCATCCGAACGCAGCGGACAGGCAACCGCGGACCGTCGTCGATCTATTGGAAGGACGGAGACTTCTGGTGCTACTTCTGGGGCGGTGTTGGCGGCGTGGACGCCAAGGAGGCGCAGCTATCGAGATTTGACTCGTTCGCATGGCACTGGTTCGCGTCGATCATCGGGCCGGAGAACTTTTTGTTCAGCCACTACCCATCGGGTAGCTTCGTCGGGTTCCACGGCGACGAACCGATGCCCCAGCAAAAGCGGATCGTGGAAAATTTCCGGGAACACGTGCTGGCCGGGATGCGACCCATGATAGCCGACAACCTCCGCGTGGTCGGCGGCGCGCTGATGGTCAAGGTCGCCGAACCCGGCTACCAGCTATGGATACACAACCGCGAGACCAAGAAAAACCCGTTGATCAGGGTATCCCCCTTGCAAGGATGGCTGGAACCCAAAACCAGCCGTCGGCTCGACATGGGTCATATGTTTCCCGCTCTGGACTGGGAAGGTTTCGTGTCCGCGCAACGCAGTTTCAGGAGGATCGCGCCGGACGCGGTATTTTCCGAGGACGCGCTGCAATTCGATGTCCGGCTACCGGAGGCGTTCAACGCGGGGCCGGCCTCCGTGGATTACCTTGCCTATAGCGCCAGGTCGCTGGCCCAGCAGGCGTACAGGGGGATGTTCGCAAGGACCATCCCGGAGAACTGCAAGGCGGACGTGGGAAGGCTCTACGAGCTTTTCGAACACCAGGCGCACCAGCAAGGTGTCACCGACAGGATCGTGAACGTCATGTCCAGGGTGGTGAGGCTCGCCGACCTCGAAGACAGGTTGGCCTGGGAACTGTTCCTAGAGCGATATGACGAAGCGCCCATAGCCTTGGCGATATAGGCGGCTATGCCGCCAGCCCCACGCGCTCCAGAGGAAGGCCTTTCAACTTGAAGCCGACGGAAATCTTGGCCGCCAGGCGGGTCAGCGGTTCGGAATGGGCGTTGCCGAGCGTGACCGCCGAATATTCACGCAGCCGCGCGTAGACGGAGAAGCCTTCGGAGAGGACGTCAGCGTGGATCGAGGCCCACCTGTCCCTCGAGTGGTCGCCCTTCCCGTGGCTTTCGTTGCAACTGTCGTGGACGATCCTTCGGTGGGTCTTGACCCTGTCGACCAGTCGGAGCGCCGCGACGGTGGCATCCGTGTCGCACTCGAAGTCGGTACGCATCGCTTCGGCGCATTCTCCGGCGGCCGAAGCGATATCCATCAGGTTTGACATGAGCCTGAAGCTCACGGGATCGCCCGCCGAGTGAGGGCCTGGGTCGAGACTGTCGTCGTGCATTTTGGCCCTCGTCGGTTCGGAGGCGTCGTGGTTAGGCGATCGCCTTGGTGATGTATGCGATGGCTTCGCCGACGGTGCCGATCGAGTCCGCCTGGTCGTCGGTGATCTCGATGTCGAATTCTTCTTCGAACGCCATGATCAGCTCGACGGTGTCGAGGGAGTCCGCGCCGAGATCGTCGATGAAGCTCGCCTCGTTCTTGACGTTGTCTTCGGATACGCCGAGGTGGTCAACGATGATATTCTTAACCCGGCTTTCAACTTCGCTCATTCTGCTTTCCTATCTTCGTTTCTATTCGAGGTCTTGGGAACTACGGGATGATCATTGAACGGAGCGACCGAGAACGCAACGGCAAAAATCGAAGACCCGGATTCGGAGCGCGGAACCGGACCTCAAAGCGTCATCCGCCCCGCGTCCCTGACGATCGGCTCGTTGACGGGTGCCGTCTGCGGATGCAATCTACTTGAAGCGGTGGACAACCGGGCTTCCAACAGGACGCCACCGCAAGCCCGCCCTTGAGGCCAGCATACCACGGTAAGGGGCACCGGTTCGGCGCAAGCCATGGGAAAGGCCTCTACGGGGGCCTTTTTTGTTTCGGCGCGCCAGTGGTGCCTTTCGGCGCGCGGCGGCATGTTGTTCGAAACGCATTTGGACAGCATCAACATGAAAGCCATCTGGAGCTTCCCCGCACTCGTCAGGGCAATACCGCCGAACCCCAAGGAAGAACGGGTTTGCCTCGTTTCCAAGGACGATGAGTTCGAAATCAAGGAGGTCGATCTAACCTCGATGCCGTTGGTGATGACGGCGACGGTCCACTGCGAACCCGAAAAAGTCGAATACAGGCTCCTCAACGGGCAGCTCTACAAGTTGATCGACCAAAGCGACGAGGTCATTGAAATCGAACACGATTGCCTGGACACGATGGCTGCGGGGCATACCTATGTCTACCGTGAACTCGCGGACGAAATCATCGACATCATGAAATCCGGCACGGTCAAAATCTGGCCCAAGAATGCCGCGGCCAACAGGCAGAACGGCACAAGAAACATAGAGAAAAGCGGGGTGCGCCTGCTGCCCGAAGGAGAGGCCGACCTCGCCTACTGGAAAGAGCGTTTCAAGCAGCAACTCGATCGCATCGTTCTTGCAGGCGGAAAGACGTGGATCAAGACGGCCGAGCCTGTCTGGAGCGTGAGCCTAAGGGAGCCACAGGCCATCCTCGAACATGCTTCGTGCTTTTCCGACAAGAGGGACGAGTTCGGCAAAAGGCACTACGCCACCGATGAGAACGCCACCCGCATCAGGGTGTTCTCGATCCACGAATACGACGCCATGGCTGCGTTGCTGGAAACCATGGAACCCGACCCAGCCGCCTGGACAGGAATACTGGATTCGGTTGAAACCGTACTGCCCGAAGCGTTCCAACTGGATGTGGATCGGCTGGAGATGGACAGGATGGCTCGGGCCTTGGTCGGGCAAGTCGGAAAATCGCTCTCCCAGGTCAAGCCGGGCGGCGGGGAGACATTTCTCGAAGTCGCGCCAACCTCGTTGGTCGTGGCATGGGGAAAACTGCGTGATTTCGTGAAGTCCTACAATCCCCTCGAAGGCGTTCCCGACGAACTGGAGCCGAATTTCTCGGATTTCATAGCGGAAGTAGACGGCATGGCCGCCGTGTACGGCCCGACGCTGGTCTCGCCATCGCTGCGTGAAGCCGTGGACTACGCCTTCGGGCGCTGGGAGAACAGGGCGATCGAGATCGCGTCCGCACCCCTGTTCGCGGTCAATCAGTAAACACTTCCCGGACCTTGGGATTTCGGTGACAATGCTCCGAGAACGGAGACGATGCCGAAAGGATGGGGCCATGTCGCTGCCACAGAACGTTGAAGGCGATGTCGAAGCGCTGCGCGACCGCGTCGCGGACCTCGAACAGCAACTCGCCGCCGCCAACCGGAAAGTCGAGGAAACCCGAAAGACGGCCGAGCAGACCGCAAGGCGTCCTTTCGGTTATGTCGTGGAGCTTCGCCGCGACCAACCGTGGCCCGGCATCAGATGGCGGCGTAGCCGGATCATTTCATCACAGGACGAGGCGGAAACATGCGCCTCGGAATGGCGCAAGCAGGTCGAGGGAGCATCTTTCCTCGAAGGTTCGGACGCGTACATCATTCCGCTGTTCGCGGGGTTTCCGGCAGATACCGCATTCGTCGCCAACGAAGTCGTCGACCTGCTGCGCGACGCCGCGGCCGAAACTCCCGCATCCATGGAGGTATTGCTGTCGCGCCTGCCGGAGGCTGTCACCCAAGCCTGCGAAAATTACAGGAAGCCAGCAAAAGTCCCTAGTCGCCGATCCATTCGTCTAGCATTGCGTCGAGCGTAGGGTATTCTACGCTTCCGCCGTCGTGCAGATGCACCGAAAACGAACCCGACCTGTACCCGGAGGGACGCACATAACCGAACTTGGTGTCGGCGGACGCCCAGGGAGCCGATTTCACCGCGACGATCTCGAGTTGTGTATCCTCGAAGGCCTTCTTCTCCATGGTCTTCAAGATGGCCTTCCTGTTCGTGCTGATCTCCATTCGCCCCCCTTTAAATCCGAGGATTTTGGTATCCCGGACAGGGAGTAAAGACAACCTCGCTTTTGACACTCCCCGTTGGAATCGATAGCGTGCAGAGGGGTTCCCGGAGCGAACATGGACTATGACCTCAGAAGACATCTGGAAGCCATCTCGAGCCGATTTCCACGAATAACGCCGTGGATTCTTGGCGAGGATGGACGTACCCCTGTTAAAACAGACCTCGCGGGCTTTATCGAATGGGTCGAAAAGGTCGGCGGGATTTCGATCCAGGTGGGCCTCGACGATATCGGCGACAAGACTGTCTCGACGGTCTTTTTTGACGGTTTCTCCATGGCTGGCGATCCGAACCGATCTCCCAAGCTTTTCGAAACGCTGATCTGCGATGCCGACGGCGAGGTACATGTCGAGCGCCGGTATTCGACATGGGAAGAAGCGGAGCAGGGGCATGCGGAAATCCTCAGCGAACTGCGACCAGAACCTGCGACACCTCGGGGTTCACTGCCGTAGGTAACCTACACCGAAACCACGCAGGGCAGACTTCCGGGGATTGTCACCTTGTGAATGGCCTCCTATATCGGCGGCCGGGACAATTCAGGGGAAGTTCGCATGGGTAAATTCAGCGAAGAAAAGGTCGCGAGGATTTTGGTGTTCGCGGCCACGCTGGCGGAACGTCACCCAAAGGCGTTCCCATCGGGCAAGCCCGGTCAGACGTCAACCGTCCTCAAAATCGGCATCCACTTCGACATCTACGCCCTCTACCCCGACATCCCCAAGCGGACCGTCCGCAGCCTGATGTCGTGGCACACGCGGTCTCGCAAGTACCTCGAAGCTGCAAGCGTCGCGGGAACGCCGCGCCTAGACCTGCATGGCGACCTAGCGGGAGAGGTGACGGAAGAGCAGGCCAAGGCAGCACAGGACAATCTCGCCGAACGAAAGGCGCGCTCCAAGGCATCCAAGACAGCCGCGAGGAAGGCAACCGCGAGGAAGGCAGGCGCTTGACCTCATGCGCAGCCCGAGGCCGTCTCGACATGAGCGTCCTCGAGGGCCTGTCGCTCGTGATCCATGACGAGCGACACATTGAGAAACCAACCGACGATGCCTTGGCGCGCTTTCCAAGCTCTGAAGGCAATAACAGGGGCGAATTCCTTGAACGGAGCCGCGGCGAGCCCCATATCAAAATCAGGCCGGCGGCGGACGTGTCCAGTCGCCAATCGGGTCAGGTCCGGAAGGAAGCAGCCCCAACGACCCCGAGCGGGTCGCCGTCCGGTCACCCTCCCGAAAGCGAAGTCCTCCTTTTCCCGGCGCTTGCCGCGCGGAACCTTGCTTTCCGCTTTCATCGTTGCCGCATATCATAAGGCATCAACGGGGGCGCAAACCGAATGGCAACCATTTTCAGCGACATCAAGGACCTCGAACAGAGGGTCCGTACACTCAAGGCATACATCGACGGCGAAATGCCGAGACTCGTCCGCGCGGCATTTTCGTACAGAACCATGAATTTCCCTCCGAGGGGCCTGCAGACGAGGCTGGAGGCCTCGTTCGGGAACATGGTCGTCAAATTCCACGAAACGGACACTTCGGCCGTCGACGGCGGTAAAGCGCTGGCGAACGCATACGAACTGCTGGCACTGAACATCCGGAAGGCGGAGTGGAGCTTCCAGAACAGCGCGGACCCCGAAGGACCGGACGCTCCGTGGGGCGAGAGGACCGTCACAAACGACTATCCGAACCGCTACTCGATCAAAAGCTTCGAGGCTTATGTGACCCCGACGGGCTTCGGCGTCGTCGGCTACGACATGTACGGCGACAGGGGGATGCATTTCGATCGGTACAACAACCCCGACGAAACAGGCCTTTATCGCGACTGGCAAGCAAAACGGCCCCCGGTCCCCGTGGGGACGCCTGGAGCCAAGACGGTCGATGAAATGATGGAGATGGCCAACGCCATGGCGCTCGAGATCATAGCCGAGTACGAGCTGCCCGAGGATCGGCTGACGCCGGCCACGGAAGTGGTCGCCGAAAGCCCGAAACAGATGACGCCGAGATCGGAGGCCGCTCCCGCTTCGGCGGTTGCTGCTCCGAGGCTCTGAGTTCTTACTTTCTGGTGTGATAGAACCTGTGGTAGGCCCGAACCTGGGCCGCCGCAGCCGAGCTGCTGACGAAGGATACGCCAATTCTACGGTTTCCGACCCAGCGAACGACGGCGTCCAGGTTGCCGAGCTCTTTACTTATGATGGTAATCATGCAGCCGGGGCTGCCGAAGAAGGTGTGTTCGAGGTCGATGCACATTCCCGACTCGGAAAGGTCACGGATGGTGCCATTGTCCGCGCGCCCCTTGAGGTCCACCACGATGTTGATTCTCGTGCGTGTGCGGGGTGCGCGGCGGGATTCCGCAGAAGACGCGGAAGGTATTGCGAGCTGTGCTAATGCCATCGTTTGTCAACCAAGTTAGGGTATTCTAAGACCTCATTTCGCACGCCGGATTCTAACCGAATGCTAAATCGATCGTTCCAATTTTAACGATGAGTGCGATATTGACGTCATTCCCACAGGTGCGAGTTCTTTTTATTGGAAAGTCCCCATCGAAGAACTCGATATTCGACTTCCGGTGCTGGTAAATCAGTGAATCCTTTTATTAGGCGAAGGTGAATTACTGAACTCGATGCGCGGTTGTCAAAGGCAGGACTTTGCCGCATCTTGCGCCGAAAGCCCCGAGGTCCAGCGATGAAATTCAACTATCCGTTCGCCTACCGTATCGACTATCTCGTCAACGGCGGCCAGAAGCCCGCCAGCCGATATCCGATGAGCCACGTCGCCGTCGATATCCCGGAGATCACGGGCGCGGAGGCACCGGTCGTCGCCACATGGATGCTGACCGACGCCGGACCGACGAGGGTGCCGACCCACGTCCGCTATTTCGACGGTCAATTCATCACCCCGACCGTCGCCCGCAAGCAGCGGCTCGAGCAGGGGTTCAGCGCCAACGATCTGCCGGGGCGCGGTACCGCCAAGCGCGACGCCGCGGAAGACATCTTCGGTCTCTTCAACCACTGGGACCTCGGCAGGTACTACGGACCGACGATGCAGTACCTCGTGGACGGCAAGGAACAGACGCCTCCCGACGCGCACCGCGTGCAGGCGTTCCTTGGCGGTTCATACGACGAGATGCAGGCCGAAGCCGAGCGCAACGCCAACGGCCTGGTTATCGTCGATGGTTTTGTCTACAACCGCGTCTACGAACCTGTCCTGAAAATGGACGTCGGATTGGGCTACCTGCAGGGCGAGGTCCACCTCAAGTCGCCTCATTTCGACAGGCAACGCAGGCAGGACTTCACGGGGGTCGGCTCTCCGAAGAAGACGCTTCTTTACAGGATCGACCAGACTGACGAGTTCGGCCAGGAATACCAACGGCGCGTGGCCGCGGGAGCGGGGCGGCCGCCGCTTTCGCTGTTCGACGAGGTTGTCGTCATCGATCCATCCGTGTTCACGTTCGCTCCGGCCGAGAACGCCGCTGCACGGACCCTTGGTCATGTCATCCACGAATACGGATATGAGCCGCTTCACAAGTGGACCCGGCAATGGGACCTGAGAGAATTCCTCGACCTGAGGGATCGGTACTTTGCCTACACCGTCGATCAGGACGCGGACGATGTCGAGACGATGTTGGCCGAAGCGGAGCGGATCATAGGAAACCAGCCAAGCATGCTCGACCAACGGTTCGTCGATTTCCTGCACAACATGGTAGGCGTCAGGAACAACCCGCCCGAGATCAAGCTGCCAACATTCGCAAACAGGGGACCACATCTGTGACCGCGCTGTCTTTCCCGTACCGATATCCCGTGTTCGTGCAGGGCCGCCATCCCCGGAACAAGAACTTCCGTGGGGCCGTCATCGTCAGGAAGACGCAGATCGACGTCGAGGCGGTCACCGGCATGGACGCTCCCGTCGCCGTCACGATCAAAACCCAGATCGATCTCATGGGCAGGAAGACGCTGGTGACGATGGACTTCCGGCATCACGAGGGCGCGTTCTACACCCAATCCCAGATCGCTCCTCGCGATATCGGCGGGGTGTTCGCCTCTCCCTTCGCCTCTATCGGCATCGGCAACTCCGTCGTTTCGGAAGCTAGTAGGATGGCGAGGGAAAGCGATTGCTGGCCGAAAGGAATCATCGAGCAGTTCGATACTCCCCACATGCCGATGTCTGCCGGAGACCTTTGCGTCAGGGATTCGCACCTGATCGAACTCGCTCCAAACCAGGAAGACTACATCCTGAACCAGGACGAGAAAGCCGGGAGAATGTTCGGCCATTTCCTCATCATCGACGGACAGGTATGGGAGAGGTCGCCCGAACCCGCTTACAAGCTGGCCGTCACTGACGGGACGCTCTCGATCGTCACCGACGACGTCAGCGGCCCGGTATTGATGAGAGCGGGGAAGTTCGCAGGCAACGCGCACTTTTCGCTGCTGGACCGTGACCTCGCGCTGGAAACGTTCAGGAAGTACCACGGCGGCTCCGGAGACAGCCTGCCGGAGGTCGAGGTCCGCATGCCCGAAGCCTTCACAACAGACTATGCGCCCGTCAATCTCGTGGGGTTCGCCCGCTGCCTCACAGAGAGCATAGGCTTCTACAGCGGGAAAAAGGGGCCAATCGCCGATCGGATCACGGCTCTGCGGAGCCAGGTGAAAGAGATTCCGGTACCCGAAATCGATATCGATGCCGTCGATCACCTCGTGACGGTGCTGATTGAAGACGATCGGAGGTTCGGCATCTTCGGCGACGTGCCCAAGTCCGCAATCCAACAGCATGTGGACCTCTGGGAATCGCGACCCGTCGATCTGCACCGCCTCGGCGGAAACGGTCCGCGCCCCTGAGCTTCTTCCATGCAGCAGCCCGCGATAGCTTGCGTACCAAAGGGAGAGAAACCGATGAGCAACACCGAAAAGACGATCACGATCACCTGGCGCGACGAAAACTACGGCTCGGTCAGCCATTCCGTAGCCTTCCGCGCGATGGGAGCCCCCCTTCCGTCCGAGACAGAAAAAAAGAAGATCGTGCGGGCGTACAGGAACGCCGGATTCGAACTCAACTTCAATCGCCAGACGTGGATTGCCAAAAAGTCGATCGAGACCGCGCCGGCCACGTTGATCCAGAACCTCGAAAACCTCGGCTACGAGGTCACGAATCGCGGGCGGACGCCGGCCATCCTCGAAGAGGCGAAGCCAGCAGCCCCATCGCCCGCCGCGCCGAAACTCTAGTTCAGGCAGCCAGAAGGGCGGCTTCCGCGGCCGCCTTCAGCCATCGTTCCTCGCCAATGAGGTCGAAGTCCTCGTGCTGGACGAGATACGCCTTAGCCTCCACCTCGCCCATGTCATCGATCAGATCGGCAAGGCTCTCAATTCCGAAATCCTCGTCGTCGTCCAGCTTCTCGCCGTACGTCATGCATTCGTGGCAGACGACTTCCCCCTCGATGACCGTGGCGCAATCGGCCATGACTTCGCTTTGGCAACGCTCGCAACCGTGACCGAGGCCGCCCCTGATCCAGTCAGCGGGACTGATCTGGTCGGGGGTCCGCCCGTCCCATGCCTTGACGCGCTGGACGGCGGCACTCGAAAAAACGGGGCGGTTTTCAGCTGTGTAGCCGACGTGGTCGCACCATTTCGAAAAGGCTTCCTCCGCGGAATTCGCGCTGAACGGCTGCCAGTCGAATTCGCCTGGCGTGCCGGCCGCCCACATGGGCGTGAGAGGAGGAGCGGAAGCGATGATGTCTGCCGCCGGCGCGGAGGCCAGCGATGCCGCCTTCGCGGAGGCCGCGAGCGGCAGGGCGGCGAGGCCCGCGAAACTTCCGAGGAACGAGCGTCTCGACAACCGGACGTTCATGTGAGGTCTCCACGTTGATACGGAGTCTAGGATTAATCCGGACAGAAGGCGGTGTCCACGGCGAAGTGGCTATTTGTCTCCCGACGCGAATTCGGCTTTCGCGCGTTCCCAGAGGACTTCCAGTTCCTCGTCGCCGTCGTATTCGTGCAGGTCGGGTTCGTCGCAGACCTTCAACAGGTCCCCGATGGACATGCCGGGGTTGGCGACGCCGTGCCTCAGCATGCTGACCATTCCGCTTACGATGTAACTCATGCCATGCCTCCGGGGCCACAATTCAAGACAACACGTAGTCCGGACTCCGCGGGGCTTCAAGCGGCCTCAGGGAGAAATCGACGCCGTGGCACCTGGCTGGGTAGGCGTAAACGCGAGCAGGGTATCGCGCAGATGGTCCGGCCCCTTGTCGCGGATGATGCCCAGAAGCAGGAGCTTGGTTCCGTGGACCTTGAGCTGGTCGTGATACCACTGGGAGACCTCGTGCCATCCCCAGGTGCTCGCCTGGTCGCGCCAGCCGGGAACCGCCCTGTCGAGAATGCCGACCTGAAAGTCGTTCGCGGCATCAATGAAATAGTCGTTGTAGGGCAGGGCCGTGTGTTCGTCGAAAAGCTCGCTGATTTCGGCGAGCAGCTCCTTGTGCTCTTCTTCGCCATAACCGATCCAGCGTTCGAATTCGAGCGTGGTCTTCTTGATGCCGAGGTGCATGGACTTCCTCCCGTATTCCATCAGTCTCGAATTCAGAACAGATCGCACCGCATCAAACAAAAAGGACGCCGAAGCCGGGGCGTTCAGCGTCCTTTTTGAAAGCTCTCGAGGGGTTTCAGTCCCGCAAGGACCAGATCAGGCACCAAATCCAACCGATAATGGTCCAGCCCGCGAGGAAATTGACGAGCAGGACGCCCGTCTTGTTTTCATGCTCACGATGGACGGCCACGAATGATGGAATGAGGTAGACGAGGAGAGCGGCGAGAACCCCGACGAAGATGATGGCTGTATAGAGGTAGAACGGCATTTGTGACCCTTTTTATTATGTCCGCTCAAGAATTACAGAACAAAACTTCATCGGCCGAAAGCCGGCTGATCAAAAATCGTGGGCAAAAAAGAAAAGCTTCAGGCGGCTTGAAAAGACTTCGCCTTCGGGTTGAGGAAGTCGCACACGATCCGCGTGAAGATGGCGGGCTGCTCATGGAAGACGGCGTGGCCGGCGTTTTCGACCACGATGTGCGTGGCGGCAGGTGACCCTAGTTTGAGCCTGTCGAGATGGGACGATCGAACGAACGGATCATGCGCGCCGTTGAGCAGGCAGACGGGAACGGACGTTGTTTCCACGAAGCGCTTCTGTTCATGGCATTCGCCGCGCATCAGGGTTTTCGCGAAGTTCTGCCTGACACGGCCGTCGGCCCTCATGAGGTCGCCGACATAGCGCCTTGACCCCTGTCCGATGCAGATGGACTCGAACTTTCCCGCATCCCTCAACGCGAAGTGCCTCTTGGAGGCCAGCGTCAGGCCGCTGGAAAGCTTGAAGCCGCTCAGCGCGCCGAACATGCCGGGCGAGACGGGAGGCGTTCCGGACAGCACGAGGCCGTTGACGGGTGCGCCCCTTGCCGCGACTTCGATCGCCACGTGGCCGCCGAGCGACCAGCCGAAGACCGAATACGACGTCAATCCGAGATGGGTGGAGAGGTCTTCCACGCAATCCGCGAAACCGGTCACCGAGTAACTTGCCATGGGGTCCAGGGCATCCTCGGAGAGACCATGGCCGGGCAAATCGAGCGCGATCAACCTGAAAGACCGGCCGAGTTCATTCGCGAAGAGATGCGAAAACACGCTCATGGAGTAGGACGAACCGTGCAGAAGCACGAGCGCGCACCCGTCGCCGCCGCTGTCGCGGAAACGCAAGACGCCATGTCTGGATTCGAACTCTGAAACTCGGGGCAACATACGAGTTCATTATTTCATCGTCCGTGACCAGTCAATCTCGGCAATCCGGGCGTTGTGAACACCCTGTTAACGAGGCCGTGAGAGTTTTATCGGCCTTGATGGCGTTCAGACGAATGCTGCCGGAGAAGACCGCGCGATCATGTTCAGCGGAACCGCCATGCCGCCAAGCATGTCGTAGGCGCAGCCATCCGCGAGGTTCAGGACGACCGTGTTCGCCGGATGGTCGCCGAGCGGGATCAGGCGGCCATACTCACCCTGCACCAGCGCGACGGCATCGTTCTCGACGAGGGAAGCGGCGGAATCCATGTCGTCCGCGCACGCGTGCAGGCAGACCCCTTTGCCGAAGGTCCTGTAGGACAGTCCGAATTGAGGACGCCAGGCCGGCCCGAGCGTCTTGAACGTGGCGAGCGCGCGCGGTTGTTCGACAGCCCATTCGGTGAGCGCAAGGGCCAGCGCCGGGCGGGTTTCGTCGCGTTCTCCTGTCATCGATATCACTTCGACGAGTGACATCTCGTGTCCCGCACCGAAGGACAGGACGAACGTCGCGTCGCTGTAAGGAATCGCGGCTTCCTGCATCGCCCCGACGCAGTCGCGCATCTGCTCGTAGTAGACGTCCGACCTCAGGCCGGTCGGAGCCGAAAACACGATGGCGTGCTCGCCTGACCCCGTGACCACCAGCGGCGGCCGCGAGCCGTAGGCGTCGTAAATCGCCTTTCCCTTGACGAGCTGGGCGTAGTTCCACTCCATCGCCGCCAACGCGTCGTCGATCCGGCCGCGCTCGACCCAGGCGACGAGTACGGTCTCCCTGAAATGGCAGACCTCGGGGTCGGGAGGCGTCAGGCGACGCCGGATCGATGACAGCAGGCTGGAGAGGTTCATGGCGGGCGATCCCTTGGATGTCCAAGGATCGGACCCGCCATGGCGAGTGTCAAAGTCAGTCAGCCGTCTCGCAGCGGATTTTATCGGTCGCAGCTTCGTAGCGGCGGCGGTTGCCGATGCGCATATCCTTATGCCGCGGGCAGTTGCCGTTCGCCTTGTGCGGTTTGCACATCAGGCAGCCTGCCCGACGGTTCTTCGGGCGCTTTCTCTTGTGATGCATTCTGACCTCCGTAACAGCGACGGTGCGCCCCTGTGGCGCACGCGCGTGATCGGTGGTCTTTGCGAAGTCGGCCTAGTCATGATCCCACACTACCGTCGGCGGGAGACCCATTCAAGGAGCCGGCGCAGCGGACCGACGGGCATCCAGGATGATCGCGCGGGCCGCCTCAGTGATTCGGGTAAAACCCTTGTCGCCAGGGTCGGCCCCCAAGAAACTGTAGGCCCTCTCCATGAGCGCTTCCGCAAGCCGCACACGCTCCGCGGCGATTTCCTCGATGTCCGGTTCGTCCCCCGTCACGAAAACGAACTTGCGATCGGCGTCTTCGAGCACGGCGATCAGTCCGGAGGCATTGATGTAGCTCATTGCCTGGACCGCCGCATGGAACGCGCGGTCCGCATCGAACTCGATACCCTTGCGCATCATTCTGTAAATCGACATTTCCATTCTCCTTGTTGCCGACCACGATTGGAGACCGGAGGGTGGCAAGCCTCAAGTAGTCACCGACGGGCGGCGGCATCCGAAACCGCGTCTCCGAGCGACACCACTCTTTGTGAGCCGTCCCGCTCCCTGATCGCCACGGTTCCAGCCTCCGCCTCGCGCCCGCCGACGACGAAGGCGACCGGAATCCTCGCCGCATGGACGTCCACGAGCTTGCGCGACAGGGTGTCGTTCCTGTCGTATAGCACCGCCCGCACACCCGCCTCGCAGAGGTCGGCATGGACCTTCTCCGCATATCCCGCCTGCGCCTGCGAGATCGGGACCACGGCCACCTGGTCTGGAGACAGCCAGTAGGGCAGGTCGCCGCCGTGGTGTTCGATTAGCATCGCGAGGAAGCGCCCCATCGATCCGAAAACCGCATGGTGGATCATCAGCGGTACGGCGTCCTTGTCGTCCTCGTCGATATAGACCGCCCCGAGCCGACCCGGCAGCACCATGTCGAGCTGCACGGTGCCGCACTGCCAGTCACGGCCCTGACGGTCGCGCAGCACGAACTCGAGCTTGGGACCGTAGAACGCGCCTTCGCCGGGCTGGAGGCGGTAGTCGATGCCGCGTTCCGAAGCCGCTGCCGCCAGCTGCGCCTCGGCGAGGTCCCACAGTTCATCGGAACCGGCGCGGACGGCCGGGCGGGTGGAAAGCGCCACTTCGTAGCCTGCGAAGCCAAGCTCGGAGTACACCCTGTCAAGCAGCCCGATAAAGCGGGCGACCTCGCGCTGGACGTCCTCCATCCGGCAGATGATATGCGCGTCGTCCTGTTCGAAGGAGCGGGTCCGCATCAGCCCGTGCATCGATCCTGAAGGCTCGTTGCGGTGGCATGCCCCGAACTCGGCGTAGCGGATCGGCAGATCGCGCCAGGACTTGCGGCCCTGGTTGAAAATCTGCAGGTGGCACGGGCAGGACATCGGCTTCAACGCGAACTCGCGCCCGTCGTCGTCCTCGACGCAGAACATGTTCGCCCCGAACTTGTCCCAGTGTCCGCTCTTCTCCCAGAGTTCGCGGGGAAGCAGCTGCGGGGTCCTGACTTCCTTGAAGCCCATGCGGCGCATGTGGCCGCGGATGTAGTCTTCCAGCACGCGGTAGACCGCATAGCCTCGCGGGTGCCAGAACGGCATGCCGGGAGCGTTCTCCTGGATGTGGTAGAATTCGAGGCTTTGACCGAGCCTGCGGTGATCGAGATCGTCCATTGTCGTGTTCCTTCTTCGGGTTGGGAGGGGACACGGGACGCGATTTCCGCACATAAGAAAAAGGCCCCGTCCGTTTTGCGGCGAGGCCCTTTCTGGTGAAAACTGTCGGAATGCTACCGAACACAGAAAGACGACCCGCCGATGGCGGTCGTCGTTGTGGTCGGGAACTGGTTCGCGTGCGCTTTCATGCCGTCATTGTTACGAGCGGCGGATGGCAATGTCAACTCGGGATGGCGAGGTCATGAATTACTGGCGAATTGTTGACTTCCGTTGGGGTCTTCAATAACAAGGGCGAAGTCTTGTTTTGCGTGAGGAATTGCAGATGTCGAAAGCGCTTGCCGTGAACATTTTCTCGTCGGTCATCGCCGCATGCACGTCGGTTGTGACAACTTGCGTGATTGCGGTCGGCGATACGGTGCCGACCGTCATGGTTGCCATCACGGCGACGTTCTCGGTCGTCTCGGTCCTCAGCATCGCCGCGATTGTACTCGGCGAGTATGCCGAACACCGGGCGTGGATGCGCAAACAGCAGGAAGGCCGTCGCCTTGCCGCTCGTTCCGACGCCGAATACCGCAATCGCCGCCATGATCAGCGTCACCTGGACAAACTTGAGCGGGCGCTTGCGGGGGCCTGATGTCTGGTGTCATGCGCGTGCGTCGCGCATTCATGGGTGACACTGTCGAAAGGTGAAAAGATGACTCCCGATGTTTCCATCAAGAACGTGACGCTTCACATCTCTAATTCCTCTGTAGAGTTCCCCGCCATGTTCGGGGCGAAGGTGAAGGCTGCCGGAGGTAGGTTCTCCGATATCCGTGGAAACAAGGCCAGCCATCGGTATGTCACACTGCCCATTGCGGAGCGCGACCTCATCGACCGGATCATGGAGCAGTTCGCGACCGGCAAGAAGACGATGGTCGTGGAAGAGCTGGATGCTCAGATGGACTACGGCAGACGCCGCGAAATCCTGAACCACCACATGTCGGTGTTTTACTGGAACAAGGAATCCGGGCAGACCGCGAGCGCGTTTCTGGAGAGGGCGTTCAGGGAAAAGCTCGAAAGTCTCGACTGGTCATCCCACATCGAGAGGTGGACGAGGATGGACCGGGCGCAAGCCGAGCACAAGCGCGCTTACGAACTCGGAAACCGCATCGCCGACCTTCGCGAGCGGATCGCCGCCGAAGCCGTCAGGATCGCGGAGGGTGCCAATGACATCGAGCCTCTGAAAGAACTCGCGGTAGAATACGCCGAAGTCTGCGCCGAAGCCGGTGTCTCCATCAAGCGCGATACCGATGATGTACCCACGCCGGGAGCATCGCCGAAGCCGTAAGCCTCAGGGCTTCCAGTCGTTCCTGAACGCCTTCTGTTCAGCTTCGAACGCGCGGCGGCCGTTGTAGACGAGTTCGCCGTCGGCAGTCCTGATCTCGAGAACGCGGTCTCCGGTTCCCTGTGTGGATTCGATGACCTCCTCCAGCGTCGGGGTCCTGCCGGTCTTCCGGTAGTCAGCGATGTCCTCGTCGGTGAGCAGCGGCGCGAATTCGTCCGCGACCTGGCCCCATTCGCCTTCCCATATCAGTACCTTCAGGGCCTGAAGCCATTCCAAGGTGGTGGCGTCGGGAGATACCGCCGTGACGGGCTCGAACCTCGCTTCGTCCGCCGCTTTCCTCGCGATCAAGTCGCGGGAGACGCGGAGTAGTTCGGAGCAGAACTGCTGCCCCAGCGCGGAAGACGCACTCACTTCGCCGATCAGCCTCTCCTTGGAGATAGGGTCGCTGACCGTTCGCCAAGCGACCGCTCCGTCGGGAAGCTCGTTCAGGGCGGTGATGACGACGTCCTTGATTGCGTCGGGAATGGTGCCTGGGGTGCCTGTCATGAAAATCTCCTTTCCGGCGATCATGACGGACCGGAAAGCACCGAACCAGAGCGCCGCCGGCGGAAGCAGAGAGGCTAGCGTGCCTTTATTCTCAACATCTTGGCGCGATTCTAGGCACAACGTGAGCGTTTGGTGTGTAAACGTGGTATCGTTCACGCAAGCCGAGTGAGGGAGACATGCACGATGCAAGTTGTCGAAGCAAGGAAATCCACGGTGGTCGACCTTGCGGCCTACAGGCTGGCGAAAACCGGCCAAAGGCTTGAGCAGCCCAAACCGCAATACTGCGACGCGGCCGACAGCGCGGCATGGTACCACCGCGAGGCGGTCAGCGAAGAACGCCACTGAGGCGACCCCGCGTTTACAAACAACGCTGTCTCTGCAAGTCTGCGGCTTCACGGACCGGACCCGCATGGACGTTACGCTAGACGAGCTGTTTTCCAGGTGTTTCGACGGCATGATGCTCGTCGCGCTCGACGCCGCGAGCCTTGATCCCGTCCCCATCTCCGCTGTGTCCTCCGGAATGAAATGCGGGTGTGTTTGCCCCGTCTGCTTCGGCGATCTGGTCGCGAGGAAGGGAACGGTGCGAAAGCACAGCTTCGCCCACCAGGCTGACGGCCACGGCTTCGGTTGCGCACACGCCGCGGAGTCGATCCTCCATCGGCTGGCGAAGATGATGATCGACCGCAAACGGGAGATCAGGGTGGCGGACACCGTGGTTTCCGACGAACTCGGGCCGCTGGTCATCGCCGCGGGCAGGACCGTGGGCTTCGACGGCGTCGAACTCGAAAAGCGGATGGGAGAGGTCGTCCCCGACGTGGTCTGTTCGGCGGGCGGGCGAAAACTGCACGTGGAGTTCAAGGTCACGCATGGCTGTACCGCCGAAAAGCTCTCGAAATTATCGGGGCTGGGGGTCGCCGTCATGGAGGTCGACCTCTCCGAATACCGACACTTCAAGCTCAAAGAACTGGAGTTCGTCATCCTCGATGAAGCCCCGAGGACGATGCTGCTCAGCCCCCTGTTCGAACGAGGGCAGGCGTTGCTCGATCGGCGGGTGGCAGACACGGCCGTGGAAGTCGTCGAACGGATGAACGCGTTCGCTCCGACGAGATCGAGGGAAGTCCTGTTTTCGAACCGGCTCCACCGCACCTTGAGGTCGCCTTTCGCAACCGAGTTCTCGGACGGCCTGAAGCTCTTCGAGATCGCCGATCCCGAGTGGCAGTCATGGATACTATGGACGGTCCTGAGGCGTCCGGACAACCCGCCGTCGACGGCAGAACTGGTCGGTGCCTTCAGGGGCAACGGGTGGGTGGGAAAACACGAGGCCATCCTGAAGCCGAAGGTCGCGAAATACGCCAGGGACGCCCTCGGCGGGCGTGTCTTCACCCTCGAGGAGATAGTGGACACTTTCCTCGCCCATATGACATCCCTCGGCCTGGTGCGCCGCGACTGCGATGGTAAATGGATCGGAACGGCGGACCTGGCCACCTACGAGAAAAACCCGAAAATCCGCCGCGGCGGGAGACCGGGGCTGGCGGAACAACTCGCACGGCAAGGACTTCTCGACTACCGCCGGAGGATGATCCAGGAACACTACCGGGCTATCATGCGCCACCTCGACGGCGGGGCGGCTTGCGACCCGGAAGGTTGGATGCTGGCCGTTGCCAGGCGGCTTGGCCTGACTCCGTTCGAACTGGCGATGGAAAGCTACCTGCTCGAGGAGATGGAGGCCACGAGGCGGGATGTCGAGAACGGACGCGATCCCGCCAGGGCGGTCTTGCGCCTCGTCAGGCAGGCCCCCTGCGCCGAACCCGCTTGGCCCGAATAGGCAATGCGGGTAGTATCTCCGACAACCAGCATGGAGATTCCGCGTGCCAAAATTCTTCGTCAAGCAGCCAGACGGCAAGTTCGCCCTTTTCAGCACCGTCGTGGACGATTTCCTAGAAACGGGTATGTCGGAGGAGGAAGCGGTAGAAGCCGCCACCGACAACATGGAGGTCTCCCTGGATCAGGTCGAGGACATTATCGGAAAGGCACGCCGCGACGAACCTTTCTGGCCCTCCGAAGATCGCGGTGACGGCCTCAACAGGTGGCGTCAGGCGCTTGTTCCGCTGGCGATCCAGCACGGAATGGAGACGGTGAACGCGAGAATGCGGGAGATGGGGCTTGACGAGACCGCCATACCCGAACAAGCGATCCGGGCTGCGGAAGAAGCGCGGATCGCCAAGCTTAACATCCGAACTTAAATGGCACCGAATGACAGTCCGTTCTTAATGCATACCGGGACGGCGCAGGGCGGGCGGCGGGTTGTTTCCGATAAGGCTCGCCATCGTGTTGTAGGAACGGCCGGTCCCCTGATCGTAGAAGTCGGCGTGGATGTCGAAGAACATCCCGAAGTGTTCGCGCAGCGCCATGAACTCGTCGACCCGCAGCACACGCGCAATGAAGCGGAGAAGCTCCTCCGGGGTGAGATCGACGACCATATCGTCATGCCTGAAGGCGACAGACGGCTCTCCTGACAGGATCGACGGCACGTTCCCCCGAGGGACGAGCTCCAGTGGATTGAAAACCACAGCGCCGTTGTCCAGGGCCCCGATCGCGTTTCCGTTCCGGTCCGTCGGCTGTTCGCCCGACGCGCCCCAGATCACGCAGCCGACAAGGGCATTGGGGTCCGTCTTGAAGGATTTGAAGGTCGCGTCCTCGATCTCGATCCATGGGAACTCGATCCCCGTGGGACGGCGGTTTTTCGACGGGAAGCGTTCGTATTCTGGAAAGGGCATCGTTCTACCTCGTGTTTGCCCAAAGACCTACGCGACTCTCACGGCCTTGACAACGTCAAGGCTGCGGCGGCCGCTGGGCCGTCGCAGGAGCGAAAGAGTGGAAAAACTCGATAATCGCGGCCGCGTCGTCCTCGTCGGCGTAGTGATGGACGAGCGTCGCCGCCTCGACGGCGACGTCGGCCGAAATCGGCGTGACGTGTTCGAGGAACGAGCGTCCGGCCGCCCTGATCTCGTCTTCCTCGTCCGTGACCATGGGGAAACCCGGAAAGCGCTGGTCGTTGGGGCCGACGCGATCGGGCGGCGTCATGACGATCTCTGCGAGAGTCTGGAAGGTGGCCTCGGCAAGAACCCTCTCCTTGACTGCCCAGAGGGCGGAGTAGCCCTGTGCCGCAGCGGCGTTCCACGCTTCGTTCCACACCGCCGCACCAGCGCGGCCGAGTTCGTTGTCCTGGGTGGCGATGATGTCGTACAGGTCGCGGCCCGACTCGTGCATGGGGTGGGCGCGGTTCCCCTGGCCGCCCGTGCGCTCGGACAGCGCGTTTGTCATCGCGTTCCAGAAGACGGGCGTGGTGTCATGGTAGTCGTGGCTCGCGCATGACGTCTTTCCGGTGAACAGCACGCCGTAGGTGTTGGCGTAGTCGATGCCGATAAGCTGGCTTTCGGTGAGGATCGACGCCAGAGATCGACGGAATTCGGAGGCGATCCGCGAAACGAGTTTCTTGCGGACGCCGGGATCATCGGCGGCTGCAAGAAGATAGCTGGCGAAATTGGGAAACTTTCCATCGTCGTGTTGTTTGGCGGGCATAATTATTCCAATCGCTACTAAGGGCGGGCCGACGGGTGCATTGCGGAAAACGATAGCGGAATGTCGATCGTATCCGTGAAACCGGGTTTGTATTCGTCCGGCATCAACTCGACGAACTTCCGGAAGGACGAGAAGAGAAGGGCCGGGTCCTCCATCCCGTAGCCGACCTTGTGCGCGCCTGGCAGCATGGCGGCCGCCTCGAAGGTGTCGGCAAAGGCGAAAGCGTTCTCGACGGTGGGGTTCTCCCGCAGTGCGAGGCCCAGTCGCTTGGTTTCAGGACCCCAGTAATCGACGTTGATGATATTGAGTTGCGCCATGTCGGCAAGCTTGAGGGCCGCCTCGATGACGGGATTTGCCGAAAGCGGAACCTCCGGCGCGTCGACGATGAACCTCCGGTCGCGGGCCCAGTTGTCGTCTTCGCGCTTGCGGGCGATCCCGTGTTCGCTCTCGAGCCAGGATGTGAACTCGTCCACCAGGTCCATGCGGTCGAAGGGGAAGGAATAATTCCCCGAGGCGATCAGGCTGGGATCGACCGAATAGTCTTTGCTGCTGACGCTAACATTGATCTTGGGATCGTGGATTTTTTCGTAGACGATGCCGTCCACGATCACGAGGTTGTCCGAGATGAGCGCCTGGAGTTCGGTGATCGCTTCGTCGCGCCGTGATACCCCGACGTGCTTTTCCTTCAGGGTTTCAGCCATGTAGCCCGTGCCGTGGCCGTACCAGAACCGGGAGGACGGCACCTTGAAAATTTCCGGCAGGGAGTGGATACCTTCGCCCGCCAGTCGCGCCAGGACTTCGACGTCCAGCTTCCGGTCGTTGAGAAGACGGCGGGAAGCGTTGGGTTCGCGCATCAGATGGCCGCGGTACTGATGGAAAACCGTGTCCGAGGTTTTAAGTTCGCCGCCTTCCTCCAGACGGTAGCGCAGGCGGAATGTCAGCGCGGGTTCCAGCTCGGAGGCGTCGGCGACGGGGAATTCGAACCAGGCTTTGTCGTGGACCTTGTAGTCCTGCCGCGTGCGGCACTTCGGGGGTGTACCGATGTTCATGTAGACGATGGGCAGTTCGAATCTCAGGGTCATGGCGGCGGGTCTCTATCGATCCCGCCAATATGGCCCGGCCACGGGCAATCCACAACGCCGACCGCCGTCACGCCGCCGAGGCGGACTGTCGGTCCCGAGTGTCGTCCTTGTACCGTTCGTGCGCCCAGTCGCCAAGCGGAAGGCCCCAGTCGCTGTCGATGATCTTGTTGACCTTCCAGTCAGGATGGAGCGCGCGGCGCACCGTCGGGTCGTCGAGGATCGTGGAAAGCGACGCCTTGGATTCCTCGCATAGGGGACTTTGCGACGTCAGGACGCGGCGGTCCCAGACGGAGTCAGCGATGCTTGGCGTGTAGGTGTCGGAGAACCTGGCACGCCAATCGGTCAGGAGACTCATAGCATAGGCCTGGTTCGGGCGCATGATGAAGCGGTTGATGAATGTCACGCCAACGAACATCTGGCGTTGCGCGTCGTCAGCCCGCGATGGAACGCCGGTCAACAGCCGTGTGCCGTCGGCGAAGACGAGCCTGTCCGACGGCGAGGCGACCAGAGGCGCGAACTGGCCGATCAACATGCCGGCCGTCCCCATGACCGGGATCGAGAGCGCCCCGCCGTTGACGTTCTTGGCGAAATACTCGGCGCGGCGGATGAAGCTCGACCATTCGGCGAGATCGGCCGCGATCTGCCAGAAAGCAGTGTCTACGTTCTCCGCGCGCTCCATGAGCCGTTCGGCGGCATGGTACTGGAAGGCGTAGGGAAGGCTTTGCAGCGACATCGATACGCTCTTACGCGTGGCGTAGAGGCGGAAGGAAAACAGCTGGAAGAGGGTGTCGAAACCTGGAACGGGCTTGGACTGGCGCTTTACGCCGACATAGCAGACCTCGTGAGCGTCGGCCTTCGGATGGACCCTGGTCGGGGCCACGCTGTTGACGTGCGCGCGGATAGGACGGATGCGGTCGTGAAAGATGTCGTCGCAGGATTTGAGAAGGTTCTTCAGGCGTCCGCCGTCGAGCTTCTTGCCCTTGGAAAACCGCTCCCCCACGAGCTTTTCCATCGCGGACATGGTGGAAGTCAGGACTTCGTCCGTCGTTTCCATGCCGCGGGATTCCGAAACGAGCTTGCGGATACCCGCGATTTCAAGACCCTGATGCCTTCTCATCTGCAGCATTGTCGACCCCTCTTCGAAGTTTCTGGGATTTATAGCGGCACAGAGGAATAAATTCAAGACCTCGTTAACGGATTTTGAGAGAAGTAATCGAAGACGCCAATGGAGAAGGCTTCTCGCGATGGAGCAGCCTTCTCCGGTTGAACTCAGGCGATGATACCCTTGGCCTTGGCGGCCTTGAGCCAGACCGGAAACTCGCTCATCAAGCGATCGTAGAGTTCCTCTTCGCTGACCTTGCGCAGGTCGTCGATGGCGAAGAAACCGGCGTTGTCCACGACCCGGCCCGACATCGTGTCCAGTTCGGCGAGCGCGCCGTACCCTCTGCCGCCGATGCCGACGAACTGCCAGAAGATCGGCAAGCCCGACGCGTCCTTGATGAGCTTCTTGATTTCGGCGTTTTTGTATATGCCGCCGTCGCTGATGAAGATCACGAAGACGGGGGTCTTGCCTCCCTGGTGTCGGTAGAAATCGACGATTTCCTTGATGACGACAGGTTCGTTGTTCCCGACCCCGATCTTGAACACCCCGAATTTCTCGACTTCCTTCTTCACGTAATCCCTGACGTTACCGAGGGTCACGTTCGGGAGGCGTTTCTGCTTGTCCGCGAAGGTCCAGCAGTCGAGTTCCTCATTGTCGTCGAAGTGGACGGCCAACGGGACGATGCGGTCCACCACTTCCTGGACCCGGCCGTTGCTATACTGGAAGGCCATCGATCCCGACTTATCGAGCACCAGAGCCACCGTGGCAACGACGTCAGCGAGGTTCTTCTTCTCGAGAGTGACCTGGACCTTCTTGGCGAGGCTGACCAGGTGGGGAGCCTTGTCAGCGACGCGCTTCTCGAGGGAAACCTTTGTCGGGGCTGGGGCGGAAGGAGGAGGGGTGGCAGGAACCGGGGTGGCGGCGGGAGTGGCATCGTCCACCACGACCCCGAAGTGGGTGGCGAGCGGGGCAAGCCCGCCTTCGAAGCCCTGACCGACGCATCGAAACTTCCATTCGCCGTTGCGGCGGTAGAATTCGCCGAGGATCAGCGCGGTCTCCGTCTTCCCGTCCGTGGGAACCGTGGCTTTCAAGCCGCCGAGGTCGAGCTGAATGTCGAAGAAAGAAGCGAACCGGACCTTGTTCTCGTGGATCGTCGCTGTCAGAGACACCTTTTCAATGCCCGCGTCGATCGAAGAGAGGTTCAGGCGGAACACGGTGCGCCCTTCCTCGCTGCCGACAAGCACGACGTTCCCGCCACAGACCGAAGGCTGGCCATAGAAGCACATGTCGTCGTCGTTTCTTACCTTGCCGTCCGCTTTGAGCAGGAAGGCCGAAACGTCGACATCCACTCCCGGTATGGGGTGGAGGGTCACGGTGGCGGTGATGTTGGATGATGGTACCGGTGCGTTCGCTCCGGGCGTCAATATCGACATTCCAGGTTGCTCCTGAGGTTGAAACGCGGCCACTGTGTCGAAGCGGCGGAAAAAGGTCAACGGTCGGGAAACACCGGAGTTTTCGGAAGGTAAACGCCAACCCACGGTCGAAGGTGGACAACGCGCCGCCGAACGACGGCGCGTTGTGGTGTCAGTCGATGATGCCCGCCGCGCGTGCCGCCTTGAGCCAGAGCGGGAATTCTTCCATCAAGCGATCGTAGAGGGCCTCCTCCGTCACCGAATGCAGGTCGTCGATTGCGAAGAAACCGCAGTTGTCCACGACGCGGCCCGTCATCGTGTCGAGCTTTTCGAGGATGCCGTAGCTGCGCCCGTCGATGCCGACGAACTGCCAGAAGATCGGAAGCGACGCCGCTTCCTTCATCAGCTTGGTGATCTCGGCGTTCTTGTGGACGCCGCCGTCGCTGATGAAGAGGACGTAGACCGGGGTTCGGTCGCCCGACTTCTTGTAGAAATCGATCACCTTGCGGATGACGGCCGGCTCCTCGTTGTAACGGCTGCCGACGTCCCAGGAGCGCCAGCCCCTGCTGTCGCGGTCGATGAAACCGTTGAAATTGTCGAGGGTGACGCTGCTCAGCTGCTGGGGCTTTTCCGCGAAGGCCCAGCATTCCAGTTCCTCGTTCTTGTCGAAATGCACGGCGAGTGGCACGACGCGGTTGAGGAGTTCCTGGACGCGGCCCTTGGTGTACTGGCCGTTCATCGAACCGGAGGCGTCGAGAACCAGCGCGACCTGCGCCACCACGTCGGTAAGCTTCTTCTTCTCGAGCGTGACCTGGACCTTCTTAGCGAGGCTGACGAGCTGCGGAGCTTTGGCTTCGACCTTCTTTTCGAGGGAGATACGCGCCGGCGCGGGCGGTGCCGCGGGAGCAGGCGCGGCGGGTTCTTCCACGACGACCCCGAAATTCGTGGCCAGAGGCGCGAGACCGCCTTCAAAGCCCTGTCCAAGGCAGCGGAACTTCCACTCGCCGTTGCGACGGTAAAATTCGCCGAGGATGAGGGCGGTTTCGGTCTTGCCAGCGGTCGGGACGGTTGCCTTGAGACCGCCGAGGTCGAGTTCGATGTCCTTGAACGAGGCGAAGCGGGTCTTGTTCTCATGGATCGTCGCCGTCAGCGCGATCTTTTCGATCGAGGCGTCGAGACCCGCGAGGTCGAGGCGGAATTCGGAGCGACCGTTGTGACTGCCGACGAAGGAGACCTTGCCCGCCCCAGACGATGGCTGGCCGTAGAAGCACATGTCCTCGTCGCTGCGGACCTTGCCGTCGGCTTTGAGCAGGAAGGCGGAGACGTCGACATCGACGCCAGAGACAGGTTGGAGGGTGATGATAGCGGAAAGTTGCTGGGACGGTACCGACGCGTTCGCGCCGGGTGTCAGGACTGTCATTCGGAATTGCTCCTTCGAGTGGGTTCCCATCAATCGTGTAGAAGGCAAGGTGAAAGGTCAACCATTTGGAGTTCCGTGATTTTCGATGGTCGGTCCGACGGTTTGACCAGGAACGGCACCCAGGTCCCAAACCTCAAGGTATTCGGCATATCGAACATGCCACTCCATCCGGACGCGCCCGATTACAGGCGACGTCGCTTGGAAACGGACGGACCGTTCCTGAAGCCTCACCCCGAGGAGAGCCTGAAGATCGTGGTGGAGGAAAAGCCCGAACTGTTTCCAAAAAGATGGTTCGAGGAAAAGCTCTACTTCGGAGAGATTTCCGAAATCGAGGCTGTGCAAGCCAACCCCGAGGCAGAAGCCGCACGCCGGGGCTTTTCGATACCGCCAATTTCGCCGGCGTGATTTGACGGCCCGGTCGCCGATCCCCATCTACGGTTTTCGACCCAACGGAGACCGACGATGACCACTGTGAAGATTGACGCATCAAATTTCGAAAGCGAAGTCCTCAAATCCGACGTTCCCGTCGTCCTCGATTTCTGGGCGGAATGGTGTGGCCCCTGCAAGATGATCGGCCCCGCGCTGGAGGAGCTGTCCAACGTCTACACGGGGCGTGTCACGATCGCGAAGATCAACGTAGACGAAAACCCGGAGATCGCCGCCAAGTACGGTGTGCGGTCGATCCCAACTCTCGCGATCGTCAAGAACGGTTCCGTCGCGGACATCAAGGTGGGCGCGGCCGCCAAGGCAGTCCTCGCGGGATGGATCGAAGGGGCGCTCTGAAATTGTTCCATGCGCAGTCGGATTCCGCGATCTCCGGCAGCATGTCGAACTCGAGAGGAAGCGGATCGAGGTGGACATGCCAAGTAGGCGGATCGACGTCCCCCGTTGAGGTGGACAGCCAGTGCGGTCCGGGCGATCATCTCCGAATGCCGAATTCGGGGAGTTGAATGCCAGACCTTACTGCCGACCAAACCAGAGAGTCCCTGCTCGCGGAACTAAGGGAATTCGCGCTCGAGTATGACGGGTTGCCGGACGACGCCGAGGTCGACCACTGGTATTTTCAGGATCACGAGAGGCTGCCGGGCCACGACTTTAACCGCGAAATCGTCAACCCCGGTGCGAATACCGACGCGCCCGAAGGATGCGTGAGAATCATGTGCGACGTCGATTTCTGCGAGGTCGCCAACCTTCCTTCCCGCTTCACGGCGCTTTCCTGCGCCGATGTCGTTTCCATCCTATGGCCGGATATCAAATCCCCGACCGTCTACCCGGACCATGGGGACCACTGGTGGATCGCAATCGGTGACGAAAGCCTTGAGGTTCCAGGTCAGCCCGTGGAATTGTGGCTGCATTTTCGAGAAGGCGGCGCGATCACCGAAACCATGAGGTTTGAGGCGGTCGCAACCGAGGCGGAAGCGCTTGAACGCGAAGCAAGGATGGAATCGCACATCACCGAAGGAAGCGAAGCCCTCTTTGAAATCAGGGTTTGGAAGGACGGGGAACGGGTAGAGGGCGACCTCCGTCCAAGGTCGAGAGTGGTGTGCTCGCCACCCCGCGAACCCATCGTGTGGCCCTGGACGGTGCAGGGCGCACGCGAAGTTGCCGGGGACATCGAAAGCGCCCCCGGCGGATAACCAAGGTCAGCAGGCGAGGGCGTAAGCCGCGGTCGTCTTCGCGCCGTGTTCCGGTGCCAGCTCGGCGGAGATGAGAAGGGCGCAATACTGATTGGCCTCCTTCAGCGCGCGGGCGGCATGCCGCGCATCCGAGGCGCGGGTCCTCAGTTCGCTGACCAGGTTGCCGAGCTGCCCCATCAGGAGCTTCAGTTCCGTCTCGCCTGGATCGGCCATCACGGACGACAACTGGGCAAGGACCTTCTCTGGCTTGATGCGCAGCGGCGCGAACGGGTCGGTCGTCAGGTATCGCTCGAACATGGCAAGACCGGTAGACACGGCACGGGTGAGGTCGTCAATGCCGTAGTCGGCGAACTGGGCGGCGACCGCCTGCCTGACCTCGGCTTCGATCCGTCCGAAAACAGCGCGGCGCAAACCCTGTTCGACGCTGTCGGAAACGTTGGCCCCGACCAGTTCCATCGACAGGATTTCGGGGAACTGTGCGATGTAGCGATGCGCGAGCGAGGCGTCGTACCGGACGCTTTCCTGGATCGTGGTGCGGGTAAGGCCATAGGCCTCTTCCATCGTGACGGCGGCCATGCGGCCACCCGTGGCGTCGTTGACCGCGCCTTTGGCGACGGCGGCAAGCAGGCCATCGAACCTGTCGATGGCGGCATCACGGCATTTCTGGACGTCGATTACGTCAAACATCATCGTTTTCCTCTTCGTTTTGACGTCCTCGACTCTGGCCGCCTAGACCGCGTCCAACCAGGCTCTCATCGATCGTCGGAGAATGCCCGATCCACCCCCGGTGTCACGAATACGTCATGTCAAATTGACGACGGCAGGCAGGTGGTCGGACAGTCAACAACAATGACCCCACATCCGGTGTCGAAATATTTTCGTCGCTCTCCGAACGGGTTTGACCCGCCGGCGGATGCAGTGGACGCTGTAGTCGGAACAGGAACAACGCCATGCCGAACATCCACATCATCTGGACGACAGACGACCACGACTGCGACGACTGTGGTCCGAGCTTCGCGGACGGCGCGCGCGTCGATATAGAGGGTCGCGGTCCGATCGAGCTCGCGCCGTCCGCCGGGTGTTATGACGGCGTCTCGCATTCGCGGCTGGACGTCTTCATGGCAATCCTCGCGAGGATCGGGCGCATCCCGGTCGGATACGACGAGCAACGGTGCCGCGAGTTCATCGAAAGCCTCGGCTACGAGATCAACGAGGAAAACGGGGACTGAAAACCTTGTTCCATTCCGTCCGCTGCCAGATTGTAGGCTAAATACACGGGCAGGCAGATGAGACAGATACTCGAACACGGCACACTGGCGATCGGTTCCGACCTCCTTGAATGCAAAACCTTCAAAGTCGGAGACCTGGCTTTTGACAACGTGGACGGCGTGGGGGCGGTCCCGAACATGGCGGACGTCTTCTGGAAGGGCGTTTTGGTCGCAATGACGCCCCGGACCTTCTTCTCGCTGACGCCGTCTCTGTCCGAAGACGAGCGCCCCAAGACCCACGAGTACCTCAAACAGAACAAGCAGCCGCTGGGAAGTCCCTTCCTCCTCCTGAAACTAGGCACTGAGACGGCCCAAACGGCGGCTTTCGGCCACGAGGGACGGCACCGGATGTTCAGGATCGCCGAGACCCACGGGATGGATTTCGAAATTCCGGTTGGCCTGTTCATCTACGACGAGCACTATCTATTGAAAGCCAGGGAAATAGAGACCCCGATGATCGAAGCGATTGCCGATGGCGTGAGGCGCGAGAAATCACGCCAGTTCGTCCACGGGCCACTGTTCGAGAAGGCGGTGTGGTCGCACGGGTCTCTGGGACTTGAAACCCGGCGGCATGCCGATCCGCAGCGTGGCGGCCCGGCAAACGGATAGGTAGCGATGAGAAGGCACTTGGACCCCGAGGTCAACTATTCGACCATTCTGTTCGAGGGGATGGCGAAATGGAGGCCGAGCCACCTCGTCGAGGCGTACTCCTTCGACGTGTTCCCCGGGTTCACCAGGCTTTCGATCAGGTTCAGGGAGGACCTCATCGAGAGGACTCCGATCCCGGTCGGCTCAAGGGACGTCAACTTCGACTACGACGAGACGAGCTTGACCATAACCTGGATTGGCCGCGACGGAAAAGGGTGGCGCTTCGCGATGTCGCCCGAGTCAATCGGGGGGCCGGGCATCGACAACATGATAGGCTTCCTGAACTACCCGCTGGGCGCGCTCGCGACGATTACGCAGGACCACATGTCGCTAGCCACCAGGTGGCAGGGGACCATGCCGGCGGACATGCCGCGCGCCCCTTCCGTCAGGCTTGACTGGAGCGATCTCGAGGCCGTCGGCAAACATCGCGACGTCTCGGCATTCATGTTCACCAAAACGGAAACGGGCATGAACCTCTGCGTCAAGTTGAAGGACACGTCACCGCTGCCCGTGGGCCGAGGAGACGACGGATCGAGGATACTCTCCTTCGACTTCACTCCCGAAGACCTGTCGCTAAGCTGGGGAACGGACAAGGGCGGCGTCGATGAGCGGTCGTGGCCGCTCGAGGCAATCGGACGGTCCGAATTCGCCTGCGACATATTGCCTGACCTCATGGGACATACCTACAGGACGCTCACGGGAGAAAGGGAGGCCGACATCAGGGGAAAGGCCGCAAACCCCGTATGGAGGCTGTTCCGCAGCATCGAAGACTCCGGCCTGAAGCACGGCGGTATGCCGGGAGCGCATGGCTGACCTGACCCCCGAGGTCTGGTTGCCCGCGGAATGGGCACCTACATTGAGGTCATGAAAAAGGGGATTATCAACATGACCACGACACAGAGCCGCCGGGGCTACCTCGGAAACATCTTCGACATCGTTGGCGCGGCCATCAACGCATCGGCGGCCGTTGACGGACGCCGCACGCCGAAGGCTGCGGACCTGCGCAAGCTCGGAATTGATCCGGCCTCGTTCCCGAATGTCCGCAGCATCTGACCCCGCGGGGAAGATGTAGGAAATCCAAGACCCGGTCGCCTCGATCGGGTCTTTTGCGTTTCAGGGCCTGAACGATCCCTCTGCACGGGCGCGGTCCACGTCGCCGCCGAGCGCCTCGAGCGCATCGAGGGAAAATGAAAGCTCGTCCACCTTGAAGGACGTGTTGGGGCCGGCCTTGCGGTCCGAAAGGATTTCCGCCTCGTCCTTCGGCTCGAGTTTGGCTACGGCGGCGGCATAGTCGTTGCTGGCGGTGACAAAGTCGCGTTCCCTTGCCTCGATCCCTGCGTGGCCAGCGGGGTAGGCCTTCGACTTTGGATCGGCCGCCTCCGCCATGCGGCGAAGCGCATCGGTGGCGGCAACCATCGATTCCTTCTTTGCAAGCGTCGCCTTCTCCATATCGGCCAACGCCTTCACGGAGGCAGCGTCGTTCCTGGAACCAGCCGGGTCGTTGACCCGGGAGAGGATGTCAGCCTGAAGTTCAGCCACCCTGCCGTATCCTCGGTCCACAAGGGACCCGGCGGCATAGCCGGCCAGCGTGCCTACGACGACGGCGACACCCCCTATGATGAGTGCGGTCCGGCCCGGGTTTCTTTTTTGCCGTTCGTTGAAACGTCCCAAGGCGGTCATGGCTGGTGCTCCGTTGTCTCGTGTCCGCAAACAGTGACAATGTGATCGGCAAGAAACAATCTCGCCTTGCCGCCGACCGACAGGCGATCTAGGATCGGCGGCATTGGAGAGCCGGAAACGATGGCTATGGAGCTGGCAAGAGACCTTGTCAGGGTGGAGATTGCGCGCTTGCCGAGTACAGGCATGCTCCTTGGGGTGTGTCCTGTCCTCAGGGGGCTTTTCGTCCACGGCCGCAACGTGACCGAGATGGAAGACCGGATACCGCGGGCCATCCGGATCATCCTCGAAGAGATGGGTTACCGCGACATCGAAGTCGAAAAACTCGAGGACGACGGAACGGACGACGCATCCTCGGTGTTGACCGTCAAAAGGTACCAACTGGCGTTCAGGCGGGTGACCGTCGTCCACTGAGCGCCACGCCGGAGGACAGCCATGACCGACACGGTTACGGCGGAAGTCAGGTCGCGCATGATGGCGGCGATCCGAAGCCGCGATACCAGCCTGGAGATGGCCGTGCGGAAAATGCTGCATGGCATGGGGTTCCGCTACCGCATCCACAAAAAGGTCGGCAAGGCGAGACCCGACATGCTCCTGCCGAAATACTCGGCGGCGGTCTTCATCCATGGATGTTTCTGGCACGGACACTTAGCATGCCGCAATTCCAGGATACCCAAGAGCAACGTCGAGTTCTGGTCTTCGAAAATCGAAGGGAACGCCGCCCGAGACAGACGCAACGAGGAAGAGATGCTGGAACTCGGATGGCGGATCGCCGTCGTCTGGGAATGCGCTGTCAGGCCCGCCGCAAGAGACGCGACGCTGAAGACCCTGGCCGGGTGGCTTCGCAACGGTGAACAGCGTCTCGAAATCGCAGGAGACCCCATCGATCACGATGTTGCCGAGGGAGAGCCCAAACGGCGGCGGAGCCAAGTGGACTGATTGCCGGAACTGCAAAGCATCGGTTAGGCTTGAGACAAACCAGGATACAGTGACCCCGCATGAACCCGCCAAAGCTCGACCTTTACAACGGCCTCATCGAACACGCGGCGAGATCGATCGTCCTCTTCGAATGTTTCTTCCCTCATCGGCTTTCGGTCGAGGACATCCGTGTCATTGAACACCTCGCCGTATACGGGGAGGATGTGGGCTACAAGACCAGCCTCCAGAACAGGGGAGAGGGACGGGCGGGAGCATTTCGCTTCAGGGAGGAAATGGTGCGTGACGCGATCGCGTTTCTCGTCGCAGGGGGCCTCGTCGAGGGTGATGAGGAAGGCGGATACAAGGCCACCGCCGAGGATCGATGGGCCTACGGACTTTCGGACCACGGCGACGAGATTTTCAGGGTCTGCTGCCATATGCGCGCGAAGGCTGACGAGATCGGCGTCAGGGAATACATCGCTACCCTGAAGGCCGACATCCTGGCTCGCGTCGACGAACCGCTCGGAGGCATGTCCGATGACCCGGAGTTCCGGCTCTATGAGGAACGCCTCCACAAGGATGTCGTCCGCATGGAGGGCCTCGACATGGCGATTTACCAGTTCAAGCGTAACCTGGGCCTGAAGGTCTCAGACCACCCTTGTCTGGATGCAGACTGGCTCGAAAGCCTGTCAGTGGCAGCGGAAAAGGAAGCCGCAGGATGCGAGCGGCGGATTCGCGAACTCCAACGGATGCGATCAGACGCGTAAGAATTATGGCACCCGGACGTCAACCGCGAGACGTTAGTCCCCTGGAACCAACTGGAAATGGGCTTCGATGCGATCGACCGTACCGACCGAGAGCGCATGGGATAAACTGACCGCGCCATGCATGGGTTGACTTGTGTCGGGTGTTCGTTAGAACTGGGGTCTTGAATTAACCGGGCCGGAATAAAGACATGCCTTTCATGATGCCAGCCGACGAAAACCGCCAGATCGAGTTGATGCCCGAGCTGATGCGCGCCGTCGTCTTCGAAAAAGACAATCCAAACTATCCGCTCCACGTAGATCGGACGGTCCGGCATGTCCTGTCCCGGTGGGAGAACTGGGGCAGTTTCGCTGTTCTCGACGAACTTTGCGGCGCAGACGGGCTCCGTGACAGCTTCTTCCCCGAAATCCCGTCGATCGCCATGCTCGGCGAACAGTTCGGCAGCTCCGACGTCCTCAATCTGGAAGTCGAATGGCTGGGAACCGACGGCGCGCAGGTGACGATCACCTACCACAAAGACGCCCACGTCCGCATGGTCGCCGAGCGCAACGAGTCCTTGAGGCTTGCCGCTGAGAAGCGGGCAGCGGAATATCCGCCACTCGCCGACGTCATCTCCGAATACCGGAAACTCGGACGCCAATCATGGACACCCGCCGTCGAACCGGGCGACCCATCAGAACGCATGTCGTCGCGGTATTTCGGCCTGCCATGGATGCCGCACGACGCGGTCTGGCCCGTGAACGAACAGGGCGTTCCGTTGGCCTTCGTCATGCAGATCAATATCGCCGATCTTCCAAGCGCGATGCGCAGCCGCCTCGGGAATGAGGGCATGGTGGCGATGTTCTACGATGTCGATGTCGAGTGGGACCCCGACTACACTCAACCCGAAGACTACGAGATCGCGGCCGTATTCCATCGCTATGACACCGCGCTCGACGGAGATATCCGCAAGGGCCGCAAACTGGAGGGTAAGCTCCAGAGGATCGCTTCCTGGCGCGCGGCGACCGATTATCCCGATCTCGAAGATGTCACGGCGGGTTCCGAGATCGGGATCGAAGTGCAGAAGTTCATGATCGACACGGGATTCGAACCGGGGGACACGGGATACCGCAGGCGGGGCATGCCACCCGCTGAAGACGATGTTCCAAACTACATTCGTCGTGCGGAAGACCTTTGGGGAGCGGACGCATGCGACGCCGAAGCGGCCGCCGACTGCATCGACATGTTCTGCGCGGCAGGTGACAAGCTTGGCGGTTGGCCAGCCTGGGACGGCGGCCGCCGATGGCCCGAGAACGAGGGCAGGAAAATGGCGCTCTTCTACCAGATCGATGTGATGGACCCGATCTGGGAGGGCTTTGCGTTCTGGCGCGGCGACGAGCGTGCCCATATCTTCTTTGACGAGAAGGATACGCATGTGTTCCGTCTCGCATGGGACAGGGGGAACGGCTACTGATGGCGTGACGGCTGGGCGGGAAAAGGCAGGAAGGCTCCCTTGCGACCGTGGCCACGAAAGCATGGCCCGAAAGCTGGGTCATTCCCGATGACAACTCAATCACCTGCGCAAGGAAAATCGATGCACAGTCTCCGCTATACGACCATGAGCGAAAACCTCATCAAACGCCTCGCGGCAAAGTACCCGGAGCTGGCCAACCCCGAGCGTCGGTGGGAGTTGTCGCAAGCCCTTGTCGGCGCGTATGTTCCGAAGCGGAGCGACGAGGAAAACCAAGACGAGCTACGAAAGGCAGCGGAGCTGTTCCTGGAGAGCTCGCGGGCGTGCAGCGAACAGAGCGACGCACCACTGGAAAACAGCGCGGAGGTCTACGCCTACAACATCATCTGGATGGAATACGGTGCCGTGTTTGCCACGGAAACGCACTACGCCTCGTTCGCGAACAGCCGCGACGCTGAACACGTCGAGAAATTCCTCGCGGAAACAGGCAAATACGGAGAGGACGGCACGGTCAACGTGGAAACCGTCACGTGGGTGTCGATCGTCAACAACGTGCCGTTCGAAGTCCTGCGCGACGACGTGACGATCCGTTTCATCGGATGGGACAATGGCCTCATGGGGGAGACGGGAAGGATCGCCGTTTCGGAGATGCGGGAGCGCTTCCAGCTTGCCAACACGCAGATCGCCATTTAGCGACTGGGCGGTGTTCCGTTCGGTCGCTTGAAGGTCAGGCCTTCAGCTTCTGCACGCATTCCTTGATTTTCATCAGGGTGATACGTCGGGCGATCGGGGAATCCGGCATCTTCTCGACCGCGTCCGATATCAGGGCGAGCTGCTGGAGGTTGTGGATCGCCCTGTCCACCCCGGAAAGCTCCGCGTGGAGGCGCGCTGCCATTTCGATCACCGAATTCCACGGTTCTTCCTTCTCGGTCTGGAGCGCCGTCGTGATCACTCGTGCAAGCAACTCCTCGGAGTCCGCCTCTCCCTTGCCACACCCCTCGTAAAGCGTCGCGACGAGGTCGTCGATAAAGGCGTCTTCGGCTTCTTGCTGTTCGAAGTACCAACGGACGATGATTTCGCTTGCAGGTGTCATGGGGTCCCTTCCCGGATACTCATGAAATTGGAACATGTGGCGGAAACGAATTCAAGAACTCGGCCGATCAGTTCAAGCTGGCGCTGCGACCGTATTCAAGACGTCCCGACGGAAGGACGGCACGTGCCATCTCCTCGAGGCTCTCGCTGGCCCATTCGGGTTCGAACTTCACGAGAGAGGCGGGAAACGCGAAAGGCCCGAGGATGTTGCCGTCGATCTCTCCCTCCACGAGCGTGACATCGCCACGTCTGGCACAGGCGATGGCATCAAGTCCCGAAACGGCGAGGTCCTTGCCATAGCACAAGGCTTCGGCCTCCATATGGGCGCGCACTGTCTCGAGCGCCGCCGCGGCACAACCACGGCCCGGCCAATGAGGCAGGGAGACATCCAGTCCAGTCACGTCCCGAGCGAGTTCCTCGAAGGCTTCGAGACACTCGTCATGCTCCCCGTGGGCATCGGCGTTGTTGATCTGCGAGGTCATGGCGTCGAGTTCGATAAAGGACGTCAGCCTGTATTCGCGGGAATAAAATCCGACGAACAGAAATGTCGCGGTCCCACGGGCCGCGTTCACGCGGCTTTCGGGGTGGCAGGCGGTTTCGAAGTCGTCCACTTCCATTTCCAGGATCGCCCTGTCCGCCGCCGCTCCCTTTGAGCCGGCGAAGCGTTCGAACGCCCGGTGCAGACGGCGAAGCACCCCTGGAGTGGCGTTGACCACGAGATCGGGGCGAAGCGGCGTGTCCGACAGCGCGACCCTGCCGTCAGGGGCGAGAAGCCCGGCGTCTCGAAACGAGCGCTCGAGCGCCGCCATCGCGGATGCGTCACCCGCCAGCTCGAGGATTCGCTCGACAGGTCCGGTGACCGGGAGGACGAAGATGTCCGTAATGCGCTCGCAACCATTTTCGCTGCCATGCTTCGAAATAACCGCCGCGCCTCGGAGGGCTTCGCGCAGGGCGGCATCCGCGAGATGGGGGTTCTTCGCGCATGCGGCTTTGAACGCCGGGTCGAACGCCGGGTCATCCAATTCCTTCTGGAGGGCGGCGTGGAATTCCATGGAGTCGCCAATATGCAGGCTGTCAAGAAGCGACTGCATGCGGGGAGCAAGGGCGATGACGTCTTGGGCGAGCCCGGCGTTCAAAGCCGCGGTCTCGTCGACGGATGAGGCGGATGAGACCCTGGATTTTGCGTTCGCGCTCACGGCTGCACTCCCTTGCTTGCGAATTTCGACGAGGAAAAGGTGATCTCGCGGTTGTCCCATTTGGTGGACACGAGTTCCGCGGCTTCGAAGGCGGACCTAGAGGGGAAAACTCCGGTTCCCGATTTCTCGACATCCACGAGGGACGAAAGGAGATCGCAGAGTTCGTCGGGGCAGTTGGCCTCGTTATGGCGACCCACCAGCCTGGACAACGGCCGCAGCTGGCTGGCGCAGGCATGGTTGTCGATAGCCGAACCGTTTCCGATCGATTGGACGAGGTTGCGGGCCGAAGCATAGGCGCTTGCCCGGTCAGAATGGAGCGAGAGGGCGTCGGAATCGTAAACGTCGAGCCAGAACTGGTGGAAGTTAAGGAGTGGTTCATTCTCCGCGCCGAGGGCCAGGCAGAACTCGCGCGCCTGCTCGCTTTCGTCGATCCTGAAGACCGCGTCGGGGAAGCTCTTGTCCCGACGAATTCCAAGGAACGGTCGGTGGACAGGACGGACCAGGAAGACGGACCTGTTGTTGACTGACCTTGTCACCGAGATGCAAGGCTCGGCGACCTGCACATGAACCATTCCGTCCGAGCAGAGAAGGCGGCCGACACGCTGCTCGAACATTGCGACCTGCTCGTCGATGGAGGGTAGTTCGAGGGTTTCGAACGCCATTCCGGCAAGGGGCGTGGGCTGGACGGCGCGCGAACGCCTGATGTTTTCCCGATGGGAGGGCGGATATATCCTCGACTGGTTGTTCCAACCTCCGTCGTCGGTGAGCTTCTTTTCCACCAGAGACGAGGTGTGTTTGAAGTGGAACGGGACGGCGGGGAGCTCGAAGAGCGGAATGGTCCGCTCCAGCATGACCACGGGGGCGAGCGGAAGATACAGACGGCCGGCGTGGCAGCGAAAGTCGAGACGGGTGGCGGAGTTGATGTCGAAGGCTACCGAAACGGCCGGCCTGAGTTCGCCCCTCGAAACCTCCTCGATATCCACACTGACGGGAACGGTCGCCAACACAAGCCGATCCGTCTTGTACTTCTCGGGCCGTCCGACGGCCGTGACCGGGACTTCAAACTGGAATTCCATCTCGGCATCCGCTCCAAATGCCGAAACTCTGGCATGCGGGCAGGCAAGCTTCAAAGGCAGCCCGGGGAGATGCTTCCAGGGTACGACATGGCCCGGAGATCGGTGGCGTTTACCTGCGTGCTGCCCGAAATCGAGCGGAATTCGAGGTCCGCGATGTCGGAGTTGAGATAGTCGCACAGGCGCGCCGCGACCGCGGGAGCGAGGCCAGACTTTCCGGAATGGAAGACGTTGAGATGGTTTTCGAACGCGACATCACCATCGGAGAAATCCTCCCGGCGAAGATGGTATGCGAGGAGCCGCCGCTTCGATTCCTTGGAGGAAATACGCTTTACGACGACATAGTCCCCCGCTGGCCACACATGCTTGGCAACCGACGGATCACGGGCGAGGTGGTTGATTTTGGCCAGCGCAGACGGATGTGAAAAGCCCGCGGGGGAAAGATGCTTGGGAGTGACCACCAGGATACCGTCTTCGCGCTCGACCGCCGAAGACCGCACCCTGAACTCGACGATCGGTCCAGTGCTGACCTCTATACCCAGCGCGAAGAGGCTGACCGCGTCGGGAGCCGGATTCGAAGACGAGGGAATGCGGATGAAGGCGTTGGGATCGCCGGGAACCACGACGCTGTCGAACGGGGCGCTGAACGACGAGACATCGATGAACCTGCCGTCGTCGCAGCTTGAAACGGAGACGTCGCCCTGACAGTTGCCGCGGGTGAGCTTGACGATGACATTCTCCTGCAGAACGGCATCGTCAGAAAAAGCGGATCGCCGGGAATTGAAGACATGGATAGCGTCCAGGGAGGCGATGGAAAGCATGAACTTGCGGAACGGCCGATGGTAGAGGCCGTTGAGGAACGACCTCGGGACGATGGCCACGATTTCGCCCCCCTCCCGCATGGCGAGAAGGGCCGCGGCGACGAAGGCGGTGTAGAGGTTGACTGTTCGCACGCCCAGTTCTTCGACGGCCTTGCGGTGCGGGGAGGAATTGGAGACCTTGCGATAGGGAGGGTTGAGGATGACCCTGTCGAACGTGACGCCGCTGGCAACCAGATCGCGGGCATCGAGAATGAAATCAGAATGGTGGATTTCGAACGGCGCGCCGATATCTGCCAGCGTGGAGGCGAGCGGATCGACGAGGCTGCCGTCTATTTCCCATGCGTCGACGCGTTCGACGGTCATCATTGACGCCGCGGCATGAAGCAGGCAGCCGACCCCAGCGCCAGCGTCCAGAAGCCTGACGGCGCGCGTCGTGGGGGTGAACAGGCCGGCCATGTAGGATGCGATATCGGACGGCGTGAAGAACTGCCCGAACTCGCTACGGCGAGACGGGTCAAGGGAGGCGGAAACCCTCCGGCGGATGTCTTCGATATCCATTGGAGCCTTGAATTCAATGAGGTCTTGAATTCAAGGCTAAGGGCGAAGCGGACCAGCTGTCCACATCAAGGATTGGCCGTTTCCTGCCAGACCGTCAGCTTCCAGTGACGATTTCCCTGACGGCCTTGTCGGACCGTTCCGGCGCTCGGGAGACCGCCACTCCAATCTTCATGCCCGCCCCGGGCGTGAAGAACGGTGAGATGCCCGTTCCGGTGGCGCAACGACCCCGGAGGACTTACGCCTCCAACGCGGCGCGGTGCTCGTTGACGAAGATATACCCGGAAGGCTCCTCCGCCACGACGATGTCGCCCACCTTGTCGAACGCCCAGTCGTTGATCGCCTCGGCCGCGCCGGAAGGCATCAACCCGTGTTTTCGGGCGAGCGCCGCGAAGGCGTCCGTTTCCATTTCGCCCCTCGCCATAAGCTCGGCGAGCACCGACGCGTGGGCTTCGTCCAGCCCCGCGATGCCGGAGACGGGCCGTGGGGGCGGTGGAGGCGCGTCCTTCACGTCGGAGAAGATGTCCGACAGCAACGACGAAACCGCCGCAGTGTCCTTCTCGATGGCGGAGAGCCGCGCGAGGTCGATCGGAGGAGGGGTCGCGGGAGAGGCCCCTCTGGGAGATGGAGGGACACTGCCGCCGCGCGCTGATACTGGAGGAACCGAGCGGGGCGCGCGGGGGGCGGACGTGGCAGGTAGCGGGGCGCGGGGCGGCGGGACCGATCGCGGTTCTGAAGGACGATGCGGTCGGGGCCATGCTTCGCCGATACCGAGTTGGCGACATAGCGCGTGGCGGTCCGTCGCGTAAGCGTGACCGTATGCCCGTACCTTCCAGTCGTCGCCGTGCCGGTAGATGCTGGTGATCACGGCTGTCTGATGCCCAGCAGACACGGCCATGGTAAACAGGTGCTGGCGTGAAAGCCCGTCTTCGACCGTGGCGATAAGCGGCCCTTTGACCTGATCGATCCCGTCAGCCACCACCGAGACAGCTGCCGCGGCAGCGGGCATGAGCAGGGTCGAGATTTCGAAAAGGCTCCCGTACCAGCGGTCGCCGTGGATCGTTTCGCAAAGGTGGCGTGCGGCGCGGTCGCGCCTAACGGGCGTCGCAGGCGAGACCGCCGATCCCATCATCAGGGGTTTCTTGTCGCGGTCGAGGAGAACAAGCGCGATGTCCGGAGCGCGGGAAACAGGAACCCCCGCTTCGGAGCCGACAAAAACGAGGAGCTTCCCTTCGCTGATCACCCGCGTTTCCCCGAGGATCATGATCGGCGTGACGTCCTCAAATTCCATGCGACCCCCAAATGGCATAAATCCGCGGGATTTATATAACAATCCCGAGTCCCGCGTAAGACCTGCGAACCCGGAGGGGCGGCGAAATCGCAGGAAAGGTAAATTGCTTCCGCGTGTCCCCGCCTTGTGCCTTTCCAGGCATGCGCTTTAGATGGGTCTAAACGGAGAACCGAAATGAAGCTCGAAATCGAATACCCGGTGATACTTCAGGCGGTACCGCCACGCTCGACGCTGTCCAAGACCGTTATCGTCAAGGATGTCGCCGTGGCCGACATCCCGGAATATTCGGCCTCCGAAGCTCCAGTCGCGCTCCGGCGTCGGAGAGTCGATCCGAACACCCACAAGCCCTGGGTTCAAGACTACCTTCATGCGAATGAAGGTCTGTTCATCGCTGCCAGGAAGCCGACGATCGAAGCCGGAAAAGTCCCTTATGAGTTCGGATACGAGAAGACACAGGTCATCAGCCCGATCTTCCACAATGACATGCATGGTGAAGTTCAGGAGAAGATCGGCGGATTAAAAAGGCTGCACAAATCGAACTACCATAAGCACATCTTCAACCAGGACGTTTTGGACGCGTATGTGGAACGCTGGGAAAGGAGGTATCGCGGCGAACCGCTCATGACGGTCAGGACGAAACTCCCCATGCTTGGCGAGATCAAACTCTCGAACATCGAAGAGGGCGGCGTCGAACGGGCGCGGAGCGTGATCAACAAGAAGATCGCGAACCTCATTCTGGTCGACGGACGCTTCTATATAAAGCAGCCCGAACCGGTCTATCTGGCGAACGCCAGCGTGCATGTCCGCGACCCCTTCGTTTCGACGCAGGCAAGAATCTCGGAGGAGGAAATGCTTGGCGCGGAGAAAATCGACCTCAGCACCGCATACTTCGCGGCCGACGATCTCGAGGGCGCGATCGCCTACGCCGCCGAGATGTGGCGGATCAGAAAAGGCGACGACAACGACTACGACGCGGCCCTGTCCGGCGATGCCTACGAGGTCGTGGACCCGTCGGCACTCAGGTTTGACGGAGAAAGGGTGTCGGCGCTCAGGGCGGCCGAGGCCGTGAGGCGGAACTTCATGAGTTCCATCGTACCCTCCGCCATCGGGAGCGCGACCTATGTCCTGGAGAGGGTGGCGGCCAACTTCGAAAACACCAGTCTCGAGGCTCTCGTCAACTACAAGCACCTCGAGGCGGCGTTGAAGACGGCCGTGGACGGAGGTAACACCGACGATCTCTGCGCCAGGATCAGGGACTGCATTTCGGGAACCGAGGGTGATCGCTTCGTGAAGGGCGCGGAGGCGGCAATGCTCGAGGTAGCCCTCGGACGCTGGGAACGCCGGGAGGCAAGGCGCAATTACGGGCTGATGTTCTAAAGGAACCCCGCATGAAGGTCGAAGTCGATTTTCCAGTCATCAGCCAGGGCATTGCCGCCAGGTCCCGCGGCAAGAAGCCCGTTGTCGCGCGGCAGTCGATCAAGGTGGACATCCCCGAACTCTCCTCCTCCGACGCCCCCGTCGCCCTGGTGACCACGCGCGATTGGAACGGCGATCCACGGACGGGGGGAACCCCTTATAGGATGCTGGACGGAAGGTTCTACGTGCGTTCGCGGCACGTCAATGTCGAAGACGGCAAAATCCGACATAGGCTCTCGCCCTCCGGAGACACGACGGAGAACTACGACATCCACGGGGCATTGAACAGCGAGATATCCATGCTTCTCGCGACGCTGAAAGACCGGCACTCCACCGGGATCGTCTCCGCCATCATTCCGTCGCTGCTGGGAGAGATGAAACTCGCCCATGACGCCCACCGATCGGAAGACGGCGTCGAGCTTCCGAGGCTGGAGGATTTGCAACTGAAGGAGTACGACGAGGAAGCGGTCGCGGCGCGGGTGGCGAAATTCGAAAAACACATCGCCCGCTTCGTGATGATCGACGGCGAAATGCAGATGGCGGAAGGTGAACCGATATACGTCGTCACGGTGCCTGACGCCCACCGGAGGGCGACTGTCTACTCGACGCCGTTGCCGTGGGGCGAATTTCCCGACGAAGACTTCCATATTTCATCCGGCCACATGCTCTTCCGGGCAGACGCCGGCCTTGAGGAAATAAGTAACGAAATACGAAAACTTGGCCGCCTCTTCGGTGACGAGCAACCGCGCGAGATTGCCCCCTCGGGCCGCATCCACGTCTTCGACGATAGCTGCCTCTCCTTCGACGCCGAAGGAAGCAACATGAGGCTGGTTGCCAGGAGCGCGCTAGCCGGGTTCGTCTACGACACCGCGATGCCCCTGATGCCGTTCAATCACAAAAAGCTGGCGGAGTTCCTCCTCTCGCTGCCGGCAGACGACTTCCTCGCCTACAGAGGACTGGAAAACGCCATGCGGAGGGACGACCGTGAGACGATCGCGGACATCCTTCCCTATTTCGCGAAGTTTCAACCGGGAACTGGCAGGAGAGGGAGGCACGGCCAAAACGCGGCGGTCATCGAGCGGGTCGTCGAGGACTGGAACAACAGGCCTGTCGCCGAGCTGGTGTTAAGGAAGCCGGCGCGCGCGCCCGTCGGGAAAAGATAACGGCGCAGCGCTCATCGCATCTGAGTGGCCACCTCGCGTTATGAGGGAGACCGGACGGATAACGGCTCTCTAAAAAAGCTCAAAGATGCACGCCATAGGCGACGTATGCGAACACAGGCGAGGGAGCCGACGTGACCGTCGCCTGTGTTCGCATGGGACCACGACCAAGATAGCAAAGACGGGTCGGAGAAGCGTCCTACTCAAAGCCTGGAAAGTGAACGCTCAAGGTTAATTTTCCGTAAGGGGATGGTGCCATTTATCCCCCCTCACTCCCTCTTGTTCAATTTTGTCAACTCCATTTGACTTTAGACTCCCGGTTGTCCAAGTTGCACGAATCAGGGGGCGTCTTTCACTCCAAACTTCGGCGCTTCCAGGCAATACCGAATGGTTGAGAGGTCAAAAATGAAATCCAAATCCACCGCGGCCGAAAAGCCGCTGACCATGGTCGAGCAGTTGCTGCAAAAGCGCGAAGGACTCGTTTCGGAACGCGATGGCGTGCTGGCGAAATTGATGGAACTCAACGTTGGCATCGAGTCCCTCGATAGCGTCATCACGATGTTCGATCCAAAGCACGTTCCGTTGGACATTCGCATGGCCGCACAGACTGCGCCGTTGCTGACACTGCAAGCACAGCCGGTCTTGTCTGAAGTCGTCGCGCAGGCGGCGTCGGCGGCTCCTGAAGCGAAAGCGCCAGCCAAGGCAGATGCCAAGGGTGCCAAGGCGGACCAGAAGCCAGGTCGTCAGGCAAAGGCCGCTGCCGCAAGCAACGCGGAACCCGTAAAGCCTGCTGCAAAGGCCGAGAGCGCCATTGGCGACGCCATCGCCGACCAGGCGAAGCTGAAGGCACGGCACGAGGACAAGAAGAAGAAAAAGCTCGCGGCGGCACGGGATGTCGTCAAGGACTACTTCGGCGACATCGACAAGCTCAAGACCCTCGAGGACATCGTGAAGTCGTCGGCGGACGGAGTTCCGTTCCGTGAAATCTGCGAGAAGTTCGCCGAGCGCCATCCGATCGACACCTCGAAACCGGAAATCAAGAAGGTCTTCAGCGACAGGCTTTCGGCACTCCTCTGGGGACTGTCCCAGCAGTCGATCGTGCAGCGCGGCGAGCGCCAGGGTGAGACCGGCAAGGAGAACGTCTGGCTACACACACGCGCACCGAAGAACGGCAATGGCGGCCATGCGGCGACCGGAGCCGAAGCTTCGGCGGCCGTCTAAGCTATGCCAGGGCGATCCAGAGAGAACCGCGGCAAGGCCGCAAGCACGCTCGCCGGGACACGGGCGCGCCGAGAGCGGAGGAGGACGAGGTCCTTGCCGCCGCTCGCGGCGTCGCGGACAGGTGACAGCGAGCACACGATCTCCGAGGTTCCGGAAGGCTTAGGCCTTCTGGAAGCCCTTGCGGCGAAGAGGCAAACAGCCATCGCGGCAATTGGTGAACTCGAGGAATCCATCGCCAAGATCGATGCGGTCATGGCGATGTACGATCCCTCGCACGCGCCATGGAAGACGGTGGCGGAGGAGCCTGACTTGGCATCCGCTACGTCCGCGGGTCCATCCAACTCACGCGAGGACCACCTCGCCGCCGTGGAGACCTTCTTTGGTTCGGACCAACGGACCATGGTCGTCAAAAGGATCATGTCCGATGCGGCCAGACCGATGTCTTCGGCCGAAATCGCCGACGCCTATGTCGAGTTGAAGGGCACGCCTCTCGACCGGGAGCCTCTTCAGGTGGTGGTGTCGCGTATCTCGGCGATCCTGTCGCGGCTGAGGAACCAGGGCAAGGTCGAAACCATCGACACGGACGGATGGAAGAACTCCTGGCGCTTGCCTTAAGCGCCAGGAGACATCACCCGAGGAAATTGTCCTCGAGTTCATCAAGGCTCACGGACTTGATATTGGTGGCCTTTGCACGGGACGCTTTCGTGGTCAGTCGCGCGAGCCGCATCGGACGGTCCGACTGGTCGACGTAGAGGTTGTTTCGTTCCACGAACTCCTCTCCTCCGAACGCGTTGAAGAAAAGCGGGCGGTTGGCGGCCATCGGGCTAACAGGACCGCAGCACATCCAAGGGAATTTCCTTCGCCCACCCTTGCCGAAGCTGGCAGGGTCACGGAACGAGCGATAGAGTGCCAAGTCGCGCGGATCGCCGCCGATCAGGTCCTTCACCGCCGCCAGCTCCTCTCCCATCGATAGCCCGAAGCCGCAATAGAAGCTCCTGACCTGTTGGGTGATTTCCTTGTCGAGGCCGCCGACCGTCTGGTCGATGAAGAACCAGCCGAGTCCGAATTTACGGGTTTCGCGAACGGCTTCGATCAGCTTGGACTTGAGCTTCTTGCCGTCCTCGTCGTCGGACGCGATGTGGCGCGGGGCGAACCTGTGTGCCTCCTCGAAGACAACGACCGTGTTGACGTTGTCACGGTTGCCTTCCCTGACCCGTTCGGCGACGATGTTCTCGCAGGTGCGGCGCAGGTCGGAAGCGATCTTGTAGAGGATTTTCTTCTGGATCGCGTCCGTGAACAGCTCCCGCTCCTCGTTGGCGTCCTTCAGGGATTCGAACTCGTCGCCGAGGTCGTTGAAGTCGCGGCGGTTGCCAGGCACGGAGAGGTCGATAACGGCCAGCGGACGTTCGCCGACCTTGCTCGCCATGACCTGTCGCACGAGTTGGGAAATCGTCGGGCGCGAACCGTCTCCCTTTTCGAACAGGTAGCCGAGGAAGTCCCACGTCCCGAAGATACGGTGGTCGTCGCTCTCCACGATCCGGTTGATCTGCTTGCGTAGCGCGTCCTTGGGCTCCTTCGACTTGTAGATTTGCGACAGGTAGCCGTCGTCGTCCTCGTCTTCCACTTCGGAACCGCGTATCGCCTCGAGGATGGAAATCAGCTTCTCGCGGCCGCGCAGGTCCTCGAGTTTCATTCCTTCGGTCTTCTTGATGATTTCGACGATCGCCTTCGCGAGTTCTTCCTTGTTGTCCTGGCCGCGGATGTTGAGGTCGCGGTCGAAGCCGAGCGCGTTCATCACCTCTTCGAAGAGCTCGTAGCCCTCGAGCTTGATCTGGGTGATGCCGAAGCGGCGGGTGGCGCGGTTCATTCCCTTGAGGATACCCCGCATCTGGAGGCCTGATGAGCCGACTTCGTAGCCATCGATCTCGTCTGCGAACTCGCCTTTGGGGTCGATGATGAGGATCGCCATGTCCTCGTGGCGCGCGTATCCCATCAGGATCATCTTCGCGAGTGTGGACTTTCCAGCCCCGGTCTTCCCGACGAGCAGGCTGTGGATGGCTTCGCCAAGCCCGCCGCTCGAATTCCCGAAATGCTTGACCAGCATGGGCAGCGAAACGGAGTCGTCGCCGTACGCGCGGCCCATCTGGAAGATGTCGTCCTTCTCCGCCTCGACGAGCTCGTCGAGGATTTCCTGCGTCATCCTGTAGAAGGGGGTGCCGGAGGAAGGGACGCTCGCAAGGACATCGAAGCTCCACATGTCTTTCGGATCGTCGCGGCCGAAGACGGCTCCTGGCGCGGTCGATGCCGTCAGGATGTCGAGGATGCCTGAAATGCCGGCGATCGATCCACGGGTCTTGATCGCGTTCTTGACGGACGTCTGCTCGTGATAGGAGTTCCTCATCTCAAGCCCCGTGACCTGGGATGTAACGCGCAACTCCCGTCCCTCCTGGACGAGGTCGCAGTAGAAGAGCGAGCCGACGAGCTTGCGGTCGCTCGCCTTCTGGAGGATGTCGAGGCTCATCTCGGTCGTGGACGAGGGGCTGCCGAGGGAGGCGATCGGGGCGTTCGATTGCGTCATGCGATGTCTTTCGTTCAAGTCCTGTATCCCATGATCATCAGGATCAGGGCTTCGTCGTCTTCATGGTAGTTTACCGCGGCCATATCCATGATTGGCGAAACGCCGACGGAAATCTGCTTTGCGAAGGTATCGGCGATGTAGAGGGGCAGGGGTTCCCTGATGCCAGGGGAGAGCGTCGTCTCGTGGATCGCCTTCAAGACGCGCCGACCTTGATCGGGATCATCGTAGAGGACGGGGGGTACGTCGAACCGGAAGGCAGGGGTCCAGGCGTGGGGGCGGTAGTAGGACCACACGACCGAAGTGGATGCCTTCACGAACTCCGCGTATTCGGCTTCAGAGAAACCGAGCGTGTTGCTGACCTGCTTCTTCTTGTCCTCGTAGCTCCGTGCCCTGACGTCGTCGGGCTTGAAGAGTCGCATCATCTCACCAGGCCGGAGAGCCATGGTGGCGACAGTGCGACCGTCGAAGTCCTTGAGGCTTTCAGGGAGCTTTCCTTGGAATTCGTCGTTTGTCGTCGTGTATTTGGGAACCGCGACGAACCGCTTCGAAGTCAGCACTTCCATCGCCGCATCGCGCATTTCCCGCGTCTTGAGGTCAAGCGCCATGCGTTCGAGCTCGGTCTTGCCCCTGCTTGCATGCATGATCGCCTTGCTGATGTTGATCAACGCCGAGGTCAAGGAGCCGTCCACCATCACGATTTCGGCGTCCGACGATGCTGCCAGACGGATTTCCATCGCCGACATGATGCCCGTGACGATTTCCTTGTTGCGGGCGTTGCGCGGCACGCAGTCCATCCAGACCTCGTTGCGCGGTTCGTCCCCGGGGCCTGCGGCCACCGCGACCGCTGCGCAAATGTCGCCAATCGCACGCGAGTCAACGATATGAGCGCCGTCGACGGCAGAGAGGGAAGGCATGGAAATGTCTGCGAAGATGGACTCGTCCACCTCATGGACCATTTCCTCGTCCTCGAGCTTCTTGCGCACCATGCTCCGCTGGCGGGAAAATTCGGACGCGAGTTCGGTCGTTCGAGCGGCGACATCGCGGCCCTTCTCCAGAAGTCGCGACAGCATGTCGCCTGTGTTTCCGTAGGCCGATGTCATGTTCACGCTCCGAGAAGGAAGAAGCCGAGGTCGCTCACGGCGTCGAACGGACGGGGGCGTTTTCCGAGGACTACGGCTTCCTGCCAGCTCTCGAGTTGCGCCTTCGTGCAACCGAGCGGCTTGTAGGACGGCGGAAGCTGGTCGAGGAAAGACCCGTTGAGATTGGCGATCTCCCAAGTGTCCATGTATTGCGCAGGTGAAGGCAACGGCTCCATGTCGAGTACGACTTTGCGCTGTTCGAGGTCCGCGATCAGCCGCAGGAAGCCGCCGTCCGCCGTCCGCTGGCCGGGATCGATGTCCACTTCGCCAGCCTCTACCTTGCGGATGAAGGCCGTCTCGAGGAGGTAGGTGCTGTTGGAATCCAGTTTGAAAGAGATCGCTGTCCTGATGGTCGAAACCGAACGGCGCATCGGCGACCGGGCGGCACCCCGCGCGATCCCGCCTGCTGCCACCAGTCGGCGCTCTTCGTTCTCCTCGGCGGCCGCTCGCTGGGCCAGTTTCTCAACCTGGTCGCGGGTCATGTCTTTCAGCGTTTCCGCATAGGCGCGCGCCGCATATCTCTGGAAGAGCGGAGCGAACTCGGGAAGGTCGGACGCGAACCTGATCTCGACCGCCGACATTTCCTGAACGGGGCTGTCGAGGTAGCCGACGCGCATGATGGCGTCGCTGTACATGTCGGCGATCGCCGAGAACGTCTTGGACGGGTTTCCGACGGTCTCGCGCAGGAAGAGCGCGGCTTTCGTGGCCGTGAAGGGGTTGGGATCGAGCCGCATCCTCTGCGCCCACGCGATTTCCTGCGGCCAGACCACGATAGAGAGCTTCGTCGCGGTGTCCGTGCCGTACTTATCGCCCACGGCCGCCACCGTCCGCCTCGTGACGTGGTACGGGTGTCGGGACCTGGTTTCGATCCACTTGAGGAAATGCGCGTCCGGGTCAACGGCGGCGAGACGGAACTCGCCCGCGTTCGGATGCGTGATCATGTCGTTCAGCCATTCCTTGCGCAGCGGTTCGACGATCTTGGCGACCATGCGGTTCGCCTTGACCACGCGCTCGGCGGCCTCGATGGTTTCCGGTTTGACGCCGAGAGACGCCACGCGTTCCCTCAGCATGTCCATCTTTCGGTCGATGTCTACCATTGCACCCGCTCCTTAGCCGATCAGGTCGCCGAAGACGTCGTTGTCGAGGTCTTTCAAAACGGGGTCCGCATCCTTCTCGAGGCGAACTTTCAGCCAGGCGAGGAATGCCGTGTCGGGGTCGCTGAAGACCTTGTTCTTGTTCAGCGAGCGCCATTCGCTGATGTATTCGTCGACGTTGCCGTCTGCCGGCATCATTTCGCGCGCGCCTTCGATGCTGCGGTCTGTCAACGTGGCCGGCGCGCCGCGTTCCTCGTAGTTCATGCCGTCGTACATGTCGATCGTCTTGCGGTCGGTCTTGGGAGAGGACTGTCGGCCGACGACCTTCGACGTGCTGGCGGCCTCGACCAGGCGGGCGTGCGACTTGGACTTCGCCTCGAAGACGATCTCGACGATGCCTCCGCCTTTGCCGCCCTTGACGAAGTCGTAGACGATGTCGAACTCGGCGATGGCGTTGACCTCCTCGACCGTCTTCTCGATGACGTTCTTGCGGAAATTGTCCGGTCGGTTGTGCTTGTCCCCGACCTTGAGGAGACGGCGCAGGTCGTCCGGCGTCGTGCGGAACACCGGCGATTTCTTGCGGTACTGGAGCGCCATGATGTCGTAGAGGTCGGCGGCGAAACTCGTCATGTCCCGTTTGCGGTCGATGTAGATGTTGGCGTAGACCTGCGGATGCGCGATGAAATGGTAGAGGATCGGGTCGAAGGCGTATTTCAGGTTCCCGTTCTCGGACTGCGACATATCCGTGGAAAGGAAGTGGGCGGTGATGTAGCGCGCTTCTCCGCTCTCGTCCTGGTAGTCGATCTCAAGGACGATCCGGCAAAGACGCTGAATGGATTCGACCAGGTCCTTGTGCCGGGTGATGCGGGTGTATTCCATGACCTCCTTCGTCGCGAGACGGTAGATGCCCTGCGGCGTGAGGTCGTCGTATGCGCGGAACAGGAGATAGTCCATGAGGACACGGTCCTGCCGCGTCAGAGCGACGTCGCCGCGATGGGTGGCGGTGATTACGTGGCTCGCCTTTTTCAAGACGTTGATATCGTCATACGCCGCCGGGACGCTCATGCTCTAACTCCGAAGCCTGTGTTTACCAATGGACATTACTAAGCATGGTAAGAACTCATAGTAAAGTCTAGTCCTGAGACAGGGGTGTGAATTCTTGAATTTAACAAGACCCCACCAGAGTCCTTTTTTTAGGGAGAACGGGACCGGTTTCCAGGGAGTATCGTCGCCGGGTTAGTAAACTTCGGCTTTCTGCGATCCCGATTGACCAATGATTCCATCATGTTGAGGGGCGTTCGACTTCCCTGAATATAAGAACATATCCAGGAATGGCGGATTCCGGGTTGAACCAAGATTCCAAGAACCGATCCATCACCGATTCTCAAGACGCCACTTCGCCGGGTCCGTGAAGGGTCCCATCCAGAGACCGCGCCTTGCCTTCATCGCCGAAACGGCCTGTGCGTTATACGATCCGACCGATTGACGGTTTGGAAGAGCCAGTCCCTCCGCCACAAGCATAGCACCGATGTCCTTCGTCTGCGAAGCCGAACACGTAGCCGCCGCGCCATGACCCGCAGGGGCAACCACCGTGCAACGGACCTTGCCCGTCCCGACCAGAGCCGCCAAACGCTCGAAAGCCTTCTGTCCGCACCTCCAAGACGTACGCGACGCCGTCGAGCAGAGTTGCCGAAGCCCCGGAGCTTCAATGCCGTTCAGGCGCACGGGATGGCCGTCAATGAGAAGGGTGTGTCCGTCATACGCGCGCGCTTTGCCATATAGGGACATACCCGCCCTGTACTTCCTTTCCGCGCTGGCCGACGAGCCCGCCGCGGCTTGAGCTGTGTTGGATGCGGCCGCTGCGGCTTTCAGAGCGCCTTCTGGAGCGCGTTGGAGGTCGTTGGAGGTGCGTGTCGTTCCATTGCGCGTGACGGCCGTGGAAACCTCCGGCGCGGGCTTTTGGATGGCGGGCTGCGAGGGCGCGGAGAGCGCCCGTTGAGGTAGGGAAACCGTCGGCAGGGAGCTGGACGGGTCGAAACCGGGCTGCACCTCCTGCGCGGTGGCGTTCGATGCCAGCGCCGTCACCAGCGTTGCGGCAACGATGAATGTCTTTCGGATCATGGCGTTGTTCCAAGTTTTCAGGGCCTTGGGACGATTTTCACACCGTCTTGCCGTGCGGGCAAACCCGTCTCCGGATCGAGGCTCGGGCCGTCCCGTTCGAGACGTCATGTCCCTGATTTGACTCGCTTTCGCGGCGGGAATCGAGAGTGTCGCCGCCGGACCGTGAGCGGTGGCGAGGCCCGGTATCCGCCGGCGAAATTCGCTTTGCCGAATCTGCGTTCGAGATTCCGAATCTTCCGGAGATGGCGCGTTCGGGATTCTGAATCAGCTCGTTCGGAATCGTGAATCCGTGAGGTGAGGTTTTGACCAAGTCATTGATTCCATGTGAAACGGCACGTTCAAGATTCTGAATCCGTGTTCGGGAAAACGAATCTGAGGGGCGGAATGGCATGATTTTGAGGGAGTTTGTCTAAAATAGCGGCGAGTTTATCGTTTAGGCACTTTACTAGAATTCGCGATTCCGAACGCCGCATTCGAGATTCCGAATCCCAGGGAACTTCCCGACATGGCCCGTTCGCTGGTCGAAACCTAGCGTTGGGGTCATGAAATTCGGAATATTGAATCCCGAACGGCGAAAATTCGAGTTCTCGAATGGATTGGGGTCTTGAATATGTTGACAGTGTCGTCGGCGTTCGATATTTCGAATCCCGATTTCGAGATTCCGAATGGAAGAAGATGGACGCGACAGAAGCCAGGGCTGACCGTTTGCGCCGCGCCATGCGCGGTAAGACGCAGGCGTGGCTCGCCGAGCAGATCGGTGTCGCGACTTCGTCCATCAACGGATATCTCAAGGGGAAGGTTCCCCAGGCCGACGTCTGCCTCAGGATGTGCGACGCCCTCGCGGTCGATATCCGCTGGTACCTTAACGGAGAAGTTCCGGCGGAGGAGAAGGCGCAGGGCGAGAAGGTCGTGCAGGTCCCATTCGTGGACGATTCAGCGAAGGCGCTCACCTTTCCGGCAGGTCTGCTCGACATGTTCGGCGGACCGTACGAGAGTTTCTGCTGCCTCGCCGTCCAGGGGACCCTCATGGCTCCCGGCATTCCGAAAGGGGCGGAAGTCCTCGCAACCCGCTCGTTCTCGCAGGTCGAAGACGGCAAGGTCTACGTACTCCAGCTGCGCGGCGGGTATGTCCTGAGACGCCTGCGGGTCCGTGGCGACGGAGGCATCGTGGCCGTCTGCGACAACCCGGCGGTTCACAACGACCTTCCGGATGAGGTCCTTTTTGAAGACGTCGCGGCTCTGGCCCTCTGGTCGAGCCACGCGCCGTAGAGGCTGGCGACGCGGTCGGAGGTTGAGCCGAAGTCGGCCGGCGGTCATGATCTATGGATCATGACCTGTTGTGGCTCCCCATGCTTAAAGACTATCCGATATTAGAGTCCTTGCTTTCACTCGGCTTCGCCGGCGACCGGGACGCGTTTCGCGCCAACCTTGAACTCATGGCGAAGCGCGCGGCTGAGTTGGGCGACCGACAGGTCGCCGACCTTCTCGACAAGGTGTCGCAGACGGCGGAGAGGGGTTGGGTCGAGGATCGCACTGACGCGAACGACAAGAAGGCGGCCTTCAACAGGACGCTCGGAAGCATAGACGACATTCCGCCCGGCATCATGATGCTCAAGACGAACGTGACGATGGACGAAGTGATCCTGCCGGCCAACGTGAAGCTGGTCATTTCGGAGTTCCTCGAAGAGCAGCAGTACAACGAGAAATACATCGACGCCGGCCTCGAGCCGCGCAACAAGTGCATGCTCATCGGACCTCCCGGAAACGGAAAGACCGAGAGCACCAAGGCGATCGCCAACTTCATGGGGATTCCGCTCTACTACGTGCGCTACGACGAACTCGTGTCGAAGCAGCCGGGTGAAACCCAAAAGCGCCTCAACCGGGTCTTCAACTTCGCCAAGACGCATCGGTGTCTGTTGTTTTTTGACGAAATCGACGCCATCGGAAAGGACCGCGGCGACGAGAGCCAGACCGGCGAGATGCAGTCTGTCGTTTCGACCTTGCTGGTCCAGCTTGAAGATGTTCCGCCGCATGTCATGGTTCTCGGGGCGACGAACCACCCGGAAATGATCGACAAGGCCATGTGGCGGCGCTTCCACATCCGCGTCAACCTGCCGAACCCGACGATCGACGAGTTCGTGAAATACCTGACGATGAAATTCGGGACCTTCAAGCTCGCCCCGAAACTGGACCTGCGTATCCTGGCCTACCAGCTCGAGGCGGAGAATTTCGCGGAGACGTCGGTCTTCGTGGACGACTGCGTGAGGACATGGGTCAGGCACGACCGGACCATCCCGATCGAGGAGGCGATCGGGCGCGCGGTGGTGACGTGGCCGAAGAACCGCGTGAAGATCGCCAAGTAGCGTGGATTCACAGGCGTAAACCATACTTCCCGAAAAGGAGGGGCGCTTATCGCGATTCCGCTTGCCCGTGGCCTTGACCCCTACTATAGGGGGGTGGAAAGAAGGCACTACGAGCCCCCCGGGAACTACTTCATATGCGGAGCATGCCCCTCCATATCCAGAAAGAACTCTTGGACTCCGTTTTCGGAAGGGAGATCGTCCTTCACATCGGGATGGCGACGTACATACTCGCCTCGCTCATCAACTTCATGGTGACCCAGGACCGCGGGTTTCTGGCGTTTCCCGTCTTCCTTTTCGTCGTCTTCGTCTACAGGCTCTATATTTTCCGTGCCTATGCGGCTGCGAAGCATGAAATCGCCTCCACAGAGGAGGTTGGCGGTTGGGAGAACCACTATATCCATGGTTCGGTCGGCGCGACGCTGGGACTCGGCTTCATGGGCGGCTACAGCGCCCTCTTTTATCCGAACTCGATAGCGACGACGATCTGCCTCGGCGTCGTTATCGGGACCATGCTTACCGTCGTCGGCCGCAACTTCGGATCGATCCGCAACGTCCGCTATATGGCGATCGCCTGCTGCGCGCCCATGATGATCGGCTTTGTCTGGGGCGGCGTCCTCACGGCCCAAGCGTACCTCTTCCTGGCCGCGCTGTTGCTGGTGTCTGTCTATGCGACCTCGATGCAGCTCGCCAGATACCTGCGGTCCCTGCTCATGAAGGCGCTGACCGCCGCCAGGGCATCGGAGATCACCTCGAAGCGGTTCAACATCGCGATCTCCAGCATGCCGAACGGGCTGATAATGGTAGACGGTGACGGAAGGGTCGTGGTCGTCAACGCAAGGGCTTCGGAAGCGCTCGGCATTTCCACGTCCTATTGCGGCCTGCTCGAAGACGCGTTGAGAACGCGCTTCGACGAAGGGGATGTGGCCCTCATTTCGCTCGAACTGGCGATCTCGGTCACAGAGAACGAATACGAAGGCGTCCACGAGTTCGAGGTCGAGACCATAGACGGCCGCTGGCTGCAACTCGAGTTCAGGAAGCTCGACGCGACGGACGACATCATTTTCGACGAGGACACGGGCGGCAAACACGATGGCGCGGCAATCCTCATCATTCAGGACATCACCGACAAGGTGAGAAGCAAGAACGACCTCGAACTTGCCGCCCGCTTCGACAAACTGACTGGGATACCGAACCGATCATGGTGGGAGACCCTCACCAAGGAAATGGTGGGACTCCTTCCGCCGAAAGGGATCGTTTCCCTCTGCATTCTCGATGTCGACCGGTTCAAGCTGATCAACGACACGCTTGGCCACCACATTGGCGACGAGGTGATCGCAGGTGTCGCCGCCAGGCTCAACTCCATCGGGGATCGGCGAATGGTCGTCGGTCGGCTGGGCGGCGACGAGTTCGTCGTACTGTTCGGCGGTCTGGCTACCAGGGCCGAGGCGAACGACCTCCACGACAGGGTCTTCGGCCTCATCTCGTCCACGTACGAGATCGATGGACACAATATCGACGTGCGGTGCAGCGGCGGGGTGATTGTCAGGGAGAGGCAGGAGTTCAATCTCCACGCCGACATGAGCCGCGCGGACATGGCCCTCTACAAGGTGAAGAGAAACCCGAACCAGGCATGGATGCTTTTCGACGAGGCGATGGAAGAGGAATACATCTCGACGAGCCGGATAAAGCACGATCTCAAGGACGCGATAGCGCAGGGGACGCTGGAGGTTGTTTACCAGCCGATTTTCGACGTTTCGGGGGACCGCATGGTGTCGACTGAGGCTCTTTGCCGCTGGAAGCACTATGAGGCCGGGTACATCCCCCCGTCCCAGTTTGTCGCCATGGCCGAGGAGATCGGGGTTATCGGGAAGCTCACCGAATATGTCCTGAGAACGGCGTGCCGCGACTGCAGCGCCTGGGGCGCTGACGTGGCGGTTTCGGTCAATCTTTCGGCGCTCGACCTGGCGAGGGACGACATCGTCGGGATGATCAGGAAGGCGTTGGACGATTTCGACCTTCCCGCTTCATGCCTCTGCATCGAGGTGACGGAAACCGTCTTCGTCAAGGATTTCGCCAAGACGGCGGCCACGCTCCGGACCCTGAAGGGGATGGGCGTGAAGACGTCGCTCGACGATTTCGGGACGGGGTATTCGTCTCTGAGCTATCTGGGGCGGCTTCCCGTCAGCCGGGTGAAGATCGACAGGTCGTTCGTCCTGGACATTGTGAAGGACCCCAAGGTGCAGCGGCTGTTCAGGGGTACCGTGAGCCTTGCGAAGGAACTCGAATTCGAGATCATCGTAGAAGGGGTCGAGGCTGCGGACCAGTTGGAGTACGTCCGTGCCGTGCCCGGCGTGGACATGATCCAGGGGTACATCTTCTCGAAGGTGGTGACCGTCGAGAAGATGGTGGACGGCTACGAATTGCGGAACTCGAGCAGGTCCGCACGCGACGCCTGGGTGCCGCGACTGGTGGGGCGGTAGCGCAAGCGTTGACTGCGCGCGTCATTCCTGTCCTCATTGAGGGGATATTGGGAGACTTCGCATGATCAACCTATGCACTTTTACAGGTGTCGATTCGAGAACCGATCTCGGGCGCGTCGCCGAGCTTTCCGCAGCCTATCCGTTCCTCGAATTCGGTGTCCTCCTGTCCCGCACGCCCGAGGACAAGGACCCGCGCTACCCTGTCTTCAGCGAGATCGAACGCATCGTCGAAATCCTGGCGGGCAAATCGAAATTGGCGCTTCACGTCTGCGGGCGGGCAGTCGGGGAATTCGTGCGCGAGCCCGAGGCGGGAACCGCGTTCGCGGGGCGGGATATAGAGGCCCTCATCGAGGCGGGGATCGGCAGGGTGCAGCTCAATTTCAATTTCGAGCGCGCCGGGCTTTCGCTGGGGGAACTCGACGCGGCGATCCGCAGGACGCAAGCCCACGTGATCACGCAGCACTTCCCGTCCAACAACGCCGTCACTTGCGGGATAACCGCGCCGAACCATCACGTGCTCTATGACGCGTCAGGCGGGCGGGGCGTCGTCGCCGACGGCTACGCAAGGCCTTTCGCGGGGAAATACACGGGCTATGCGGGCGGTATAGGGCCGGAGAACGCAGTCGATCGCGCCACGGCAATCCAAGCCGTGATCGGGGCGGAAAGCGTCTGGATCGACATGGAAAACCGGATCAGGACCGATGGCTACCTGGACCTCGGAAAATGCGAGACGGTCGCCGCCTCCATCGCGCCGATCCTCGGATAGGCGATCTCAGCCGCCTGGGCGGCCCTGTCAAGGATCAGGATGCCGTCGAGATGGTCGATCTCGTGCTGGACGCATTTCGCCGCCAGGCCTTCGAGTTCGACCGTCCTGATCCTTCCCGTTTCTGACAGGTACTCCACCATCACCTTTTCAGGACGGATCACGGAAAAACGCTCGCCGGGGAGCGACAGGCAACCTTCCATCATCGGCGTGCGGGTGTCCGAGGTCTCGACGATCACCGGGTCGATCATGATCAGTCCTCCGCCCGCTCGGGTCTTCGGATCGCATCGAAGCAGGATCATCCGTTTCGAGACCCCGATCTGGGGCGCGGCGAGACCGATTCCCGTCGTTGCCGACAGCGTCGCCCTCAGTTCGGCGGCGAGGCCCCTGGAGTCTTCGGATACGCCATCGAAGGCTTCGCTTCTGGCCCGCAGAATATCCGCGGGAAACAGGACGACGGGCTTGGGGTCTTTGATATTTGCCATGCTGGACTCCTTGCATCGAGGCCTGTATCACACCGTTTGTGATATAAATCAAGAACTCGATTCTCACGGCGCAGGAAGACGCCGCAGCAAGTAATTTGTAAAATATACTTTAAAATGCCGACGACAATCCAAGTATTCAGCATGTGTTCATGTTATATCGGGTAATTGTATAGTTACTAACAGGGGTCTATACATGTTCAAGGCAATTGCTTCAATCGCTCTCGCAGCACTCGTCATCTTCCAGTCGGGGGCGGCGCTGGCCGAAACAAGGGTCTATATCAACGGCCAGGACGGCGTCTTTGTTTCCGACAGCCGTGGCGAATTCGGCCGCGACCGCGGGGAGCGCTGGCGCGACGACTGGGGTCGTGACGACTGGCGTGGCCACCGTCCGCGGCCCCGGGTCGTCATCCGCGAGCGGGACCGTCACGACGACTACGCCGCCGGCATCATGGGTTTCCTGGGGGGAATGGCGGTGGGATCGGCGTTGGACAACGGCGGGCGCATTCCCGTGGTCCGTTATCCGCGCGATCGGTTCGAACCCAGGCCGGTGTCGGTCACGCCGTGGTCCACGGCGTGGTACCGATGGTGCGACGCGAGATACCGTTCGTTCGACCCGAGGTCCGGAACCTATGTCGGCCTCGACGGCCGGTCGAGGTTCTGTGAAGTGCCTTGAAGGTTGGGGATTGAGTCATGCGCCTCCAGATGACACAACGGTTATGTCATCTGGAGGTTTTTCTATGTCTGCCATTCGTTTTGCGTCAAAGTCGCCAAGGTTGAAGCGCGAGGTGTCAGCGCTCCTCGAGGGCATCCCCTTCGAAGAGAAGGCGGACAGGGATAAGGTCGTTGCGCTTTGCCTCCAGCAACTGGTCGATGCCAAGCGCGCCGAACTCCTGTTCATGAAGCTGTTTTCGGAGGGGCTGCGCAACAGGAGTCCTCAAATCCTTCTTGCGTCGGTGCAGGCCTACCGTGACGAGATCGCGTCGATGATCGCGGGAAGGGACGAGAATCTCGCGAGAACGCTCGAGTCCAGGTCTACGGTCGTGACCGAGCGGATTGCCAACCGCATGACGGATGGCGAATTCGCGCGGTTGGGCGACACGGGAAACACCTTTTCCGACATAGAGGCGGGGCGGGCGCTGGCGGAGCGGCTTCGGGAACTGGCCGACGAGGCGCTAATTGCCTATAACACCGCCGAGGAGGCCGCGGCCTCCGTGCAGGAACTGCTCGACGAAAACGGTGTGGTGTCTATTGCGCCTGCGCCGGGGCCGAAGGTCTGATTACCCTTAGTACTCGGGTTCGTTGTCGACATGGCCTACGACGACGCCGTCGGGGTAGAGTTCGCCCAGCATCAGGATGACGTTGGTTATAACCTCGCCCATCACGGGGGAGTCAGGCAGCTCGTCGTCGAGGATCAGTTCGTAGCGGTGCTCGGACTTGCGCGTCACCGACACGACATAGGGTGCGAGCGCCTCTTTCAACGCGTCAACGTCGAGGTCTTCTTGCGTTCTCGGATTGAAGCTCAGTGCCCACTCGTTCTCGTCGCTCATGCCGACTGCGTCCTTGTACCAGATAGCCGATCAAAACATACTGTCTCGATCGGACACAACAGGATTTTTTCGCGCGATGGAAGGCGAGGTTAAGGAAAGGCTCGAGAACCAGGCCTTTATGGCGACGGTCGTCCGCACCGGTGGGCCGGGGATCGGTGTCGCCGAATGGATGGAGTTCGTGGCGACCTCTGTCGGAGGCTACATCGGAGACGTGCTTTTCGGCGCGGAATCAGAGCCTTGGCGGGTTGTTCTCGCGTTGTCCGAGGAGCCTTTCGACAACGCGGCCAAGGGTGCCGACCTGCCGATCCGCGTCGCGGCCGCGCTGAGCGCCCGGCTTTCCGAAATCAAGGACGTGGAAGCCGCTGCCTCCCTCGGCGAAATCGCCTCCCTCATGCGCTCGCGCTATCTCGCCGGCGGGGCGCTCGAATGCTCGGTGGTCGGCGAAGGGGTGTCGTTGGATTTCGCCAGGGGCCGCCACATGGTCGCGAACGGCCGTCACCTCATGGCGCTCTTCGTGCATGGCATGACGGTGCTCGGAACGTATTACGACGCCAAGGCGACCGTGGTGTCGGTCTATCCGGACGGAAACTGCGAGATGGTGGATGGTTCCAGGGTGCCTTTCTCCGCCGTGGGAGAGGTCGAGGAGGGCTGGGACAAGGATGTGAAGATCGGCGTGCCGCAGCGGCACCACGCAGCCCTTTCCCCGCTGGCGGCGCGCATCGCGCGCTCGACCGCCGGTTCCATGCGTGGCCCAGAGCCGACCGGGATGATCCTGTCGCGCGGGGAGGACGGGCGGGTCATGCTGGCTTTGAAGGGCGAACTGCCGGAAGGCAAAGTCTCGGTTCGGTTCCTGCCGGCGGCCGTGCAGTTGATCGTTGACGGCGAGTTGGCCGCGCAAAGCGGCTTCGGCGAAGTCGCCGAAATTCTCGGATGGTTGGACGACGGCTCGGTCGAGGTCTGCGTGATTTCAGGCGGCGTCGCCCGTTGGGGAAAGGCCGCTGTGGAAATCAGAACCTCGGCTTGAAGAGGTTGTCCTTGGTGATGGACTCGCCCTCGGCCCGGAGCGTCGGGGTCTCGCCGGGGCGAGTGAAGGTACGCTTTCTCTTGACCTCGGTCACGAACGTCGGTTTGTTGTCCGACCTGCGGGCCTTGTTTGCGTGGAACGATGGCTGGGTCTTCGGCGCTGGGGAGCCGAAAACGGATTCGATGCTGTAGTGCTTGGACGCGACTTCTTCGTACAGGTCGGGGTATTGCTCCCCCTGCTGGTCTTTCGGAAACAAGGCTGTATCTCCCGGATGTCGATCTTTCGATCTTCGGGGACTTTATTTCCCTGTCATGCAGGTATCAAAATCGGGGCGCAATCCGCCGATGGCTAATGAATGTTTGGTTGCGATTTCGTCGCGCGGACCTGGTCCGCAAAGCCGTCCATTTCCATTTCCGAGAAAACCCAACACCCGCCGTAAGTCTTCTGTTCGTTAAGCACGCAGTTGAGGGTCTTCTGTCCGCCGAACACGTCTGTGATATCCGTTTTCCGTTCCAGGAAGCGGTTCTCACCGATGTAAATCGCTGTGGGAATGCCCTCGACCACCATGTCGCACTTGGCCTCGATGTCGAGAATTATATGGAATCCAACGTGGAACCCGTGCCGCTCTCTCAGATACGTGAAAAGATAGATTTCGCGGAGGAAGCTATAGTACGCCAATCCCGCGCGGAAACGGAGTCCGCGAAGCTTCGGGTTCTCGTCCCAGTTCTCGTGGAAATCCGCGAGCGTGAGGTCGGGGTAGTGGTAGCAGTAGAACGTGGCGAGGTATTCCGGGTTGCGGCTGGTGAAGCGAACGAAGTCCTTGAAGTCGTGGAGCCTTTCCATGTCCTCCAGCAAGCGGTGATTGATGAAGGCGAAGGCGAACGGCGGTGACAGGTTCATCTCTTTCCGTCCTGTCCGAATAGAAGGTCTGCAATCCTTGCCTTTGGTATTACCCAGAGCGTGAATGCGCTCGTCGTCGTATTTCTTGATCTGTGCGCGAACCTCTTTCAGGGTCAGCTTGTACAGGGTCTTGTGGACGAAGGACTCGCACTGGTCGACGTGCCTTGCGACCTCCTGTGCCGGGTAGCTTCTTTTTCGCCGCTTGATCCAGGCCTCCCTGAATATCGGGTATGGCAAGGTCGTCTGGGCGAGGACGGCTTTCACGAACTCTAGCGTCGTTACCTGCGGCGGGGAAGTTTGGTGCTCGGCGCGCTGGCCCCGGGTACGGGAAATGCTGGAGAAGAGGTCGTTGAACGGCCTGCTGCGGTGACTGAAATCGGGGAGTTTTATCATCCGAAAATGGTTTCCCGGAAAACGTGTGCCGTCAATCGAGTTCTTTAATTAATTGTTGCTGCGCGCGCGGCTGTTAACGAAATGAAGACCCCGACAGCGAAATAAAGACGCCAGAACATTGACGAAGGAGGCACTGATGTATATGTGGAGCAAGTGTTGACACCGCGCGGACGGGATATCGGATGGTCGTGACAGGCAGTTACAGGGCGCGGTGGGTTCCAAGGGGCGAGACGACCCATATCCACGGCATGGGCCTGTTCACCGGCCTGTTCTACGTCGGCCGGACATTCGACGACGGCGAAGGCCACGACAAATACATCGTCAATCCGTCACTGCCGATCGGCAGGAGCGCGCGAGACTACATCCCAGGGCAGGACCCCTTCGGCGCGTCGTACGAGGCATTGCCCCCGTCAGGGCGTCGCGCCTACCTCGAATGGATTTCTGGTTCATGTCGCGACACCGCCATTCCCGTGCAGTTCGTCAGGCTTTACGCGAGCGGTCTGTACCGACGTGTCTTCATTGACAGGGGCGGGGACAGCGAAATGGTCCTCGCGGAAGCCCGCCGCCTGATGGTCCTGCATGCGGACAACGTCGTGTTCCGCGACCTGATGGCCAATCTCATCGTGTTCGCGACGGGCATCGACTACAGGAAGGGGCAGGTTCCCGCCTACAAGGCCGAGTGGCGGCAGAGCATCCACACGGCCACCGAGGTAACGTTGCGGATTGCCAGCCTCATCGGCGACCGTGCGCCCGTCGGCGTGGACGATGCCTTCCTCTTCGCGCTCGAGCGGAGCAAGGCAAGGGCAAAGGGTGTCGTGGACGCCGACGGCGTCCGCCTGCTCTGGAAGCGGGTCTATGCGGGTCGTCATCCGGACGGGATTGTCGTCGATCCGCCACCACAGAAACTAAAGCTTGGCATCTCCATGCCAGACGGCGTCAAAGCCATCAAGCTTCCCGTTCCCGAATGGTGCAAGCGGCTCCCCGATCCTCGCGAGGCGACGGCGTTCTGCGTGCGTATCGACGCGCTGTTCGACGAGTGCGTCGCCGAACTCGCAAGCTACTCGAGGCTTGTCCGTAAAACCCCGAGCGCTGCCGGTTCTCTCGAGGCGATCAATGTCTTGCCCAAACAGCTGGTCGCGACCTCGATGGCGGGCCGCTTCGCTAGCGTCAAGGCCGCTTTGGATAATGCTTTGGCGAAGCAGGGTGTCGTGGCGTCGAAGGTCCTGCGGCTGTTTGAGTTCATGGAACTCCCTTTCCGTGATGACGCCGAGATGTCCGTCGGCGTGCGCAAGCTGATCGCGGGGGCGATGGACAAGATGGACATCGCCTTCGAACCCGACGGGCGTTTCGGGGCGGCGGGGTTCACCACCAAGGGGAACGTCGTCTTCTTCCGTGGCGAGAACGGACTTCCTGTCGAATGGGAAGGTGCCTATGCGATCCACCGCGCCTGTGCGGATTTCGTCATCGGCCATGTATGCGCCACGGCAACGCAGGCGGTCGCGGCGGAGCGTGCGCTCTTTGAGGTGCGCCGCGTCGATGCCGAACTCGACGACCGCGAGCGAACCAGACTGGCGGCGCATGCCCGCTCCCTCGTCGTCGATTTAGGCGTCCGCAAGGGAGCGTCCTTCCGTCAGGGAAAGTTGCACGAAAGCGAACTCCCACGCCTTGCCCACTCGGTCGTGCAGGTCGTCGCCTCCTTGCCCGAGATGGAAGTCGGTTCTATCGCCACGGCCGAGAAATTCATCGAGAAGATCGGCGGCGACAGGCGCGCCCTCCACGCGGCCATGCATCGGCGGCAACCGACCGATCAGGACGGCCTGGTATCGGTGATCCGCGCCGAACCGTCGCGCGGCGTGGCCATTCCGACACCTCCTTCGAATGCCCGAAAGCAGGAACCTTCGCCGCCGGCCATCGATCTCGATAGGCTCATGCGAATCGAAGCGGAAACCGTTATGGTCACGGGATTGTTGAGCGATATCTTCGCTGGGGACCCGGTGGCGGAGTCGCCTGCGGACGACAAAGTGGGGCTTGGGGGTTTCTCCGGTCTGGATGACGCACACTCCGAAATCCTCGAGGCCGTCATGGCGTCGGGCGAGATGGCGCGTGGCGACTTTGATACGTTGGTCAAGAGCAAGCGCCTGATGCCCGACGGCGTGCTTGAGACCATCAACGACATGGCGTTCGACGTCATCGGGGAGCCCATCCTCGTCGACAACGGAAACGTAATCTTCGAAGACCATCTTAGGGCGGAACTGGAAAAAACGAGGGTAACTGCATGAATGCGAACGTGAACCAGAGGCTTAACGCGCGCGACCGCGATGCCATCATCCAGGCGCTGATGGCGGGCGTCGTTCCGCGTGTGGGCTTGGCCCACGTGCAGGTGGGCAGGAATGTCGAGGTGACCGCTCTCGTCCGCGACATCGAGCGCGTTGTCGAGGGTGGATCGGGCGTTCGCTTCATCATCGGGGAATACGGTGCGGGCAAGACGTTCTTCCTGAATCTTGGACGTCTCGTGGCGCTCGAAAAGAAGTGCGTGACGATCCACGCCGACCTCGCGCCCGAGCGACGCCTCCACGCTTCAAACGGCCATGCCCGCGCGCTTTACACCGAAGCGGTCCGCAACATGGCGACACGGACGAAGCCCGAGGGTGGAGCGCTCCAGAGCGTGATCGAGAAATTCATCGGCGAGTGCATGCGCGAAGCCGAGCAGCTGGGTGACTCACCCGAGGCGGCGATCCAGCGCCGTCTGGTGTCGCTCGAAGAGCATGTGGGCGGATACGACTTCGTCACGGTCCTTCGGGCGTACTGGCGCGGTAGCGAAACCGGAAACGACGTTCTCAAGAGCGCGGCGCTCCGTTGGCTGAGGGGCGAATACTCGACGAAGACCGAGGCCAGAGAGGCGCTCGGGGTCAGAAACATCATCGAGGATTCCAACGTCTACGACAGCATCAAGCTCTTGTCGGCTTTCGTCAGGCTCGCCAGTTACAGCGGCCTCGTCGTGGTGTTCGACGAGATGGTCAACATCTACAAACTCCAGCATGCCCTTTCGCGGGAGAAGAACCACGAGCAAATCCTCAGGATCGTCAACGACGTCCTTCAGGGAAGCGCCCAGCACCTCGCCTTCGTCTTCGGCGGCACGCCCGAATTCCTGACTGACAGCCGCCGCGGTCTCTACAGCTACGAGGCGCTTCACTCCCGCCTCTCGGAGAACGCCTTCGCCCGCAGCGGCATCGTGGACGTCAACGGCCCGGTGATTAGGCTCCAGTCGCTGTCGCAGGAAGAGCTGCTGCTCCTGCTGCGCAAGGTCAGGGCGGTCTATGACACGGGCAAGACGGCGTCGGTGATCTCCGACGAGGGCATCATGGCGTTCATGACCCATTGCTTCAGGAAGGTCGGCGAAGCCTATTTCCGCACGCCGCGCAATACGATCAAAGCCTTCGCGCAGCTTCTTTCGGTCCTCGAGCAGAACCCGTCGGTGGACTGGCGCACGCTGCTGGACGACGTGGAGGTTGCCAAGGACAACGGCCGCATCGCGGACACGGCAGTCGAAGAAGGTGGCGATGTCGATGGCGACCTCACAACCATCCGTCTCTGACGTCTCCTCGTTCGACAAGCTGCATCCCAAGGTCCGTCGGTGGATTTACGATCAGGGGTGGAGCGAGCTGCGCGACGTCCAGGACCGGACGATCACGTCCATCATGGACCGGGACGGCGACACGCTCGTGATCGCGGGGACCGCTTCGGGCAAGACAGAGGCGGCCTTCCTGCCGATCCTGTCCCTTGTTGCCGACAGGACAAATGACGGTATTTCCGTACTTTACGTCAGTCCGTTGAAGGCGCTCATCAACGACCAGTTCACCCGCGCGGAACAGCTGTGCGAAGCCATGGAACTGAACGTTGTGCGCTGGCACGGAGACGCCCCGCAGTCAGCGAAGCAGGCGCTGGTGCGAAATCCGCAGGGGATCGCACTGATCACCCCCGAGTCTATCGAGGCACTGCTCGTGCGACGCCCCGAGCGCGCGAAGGCACTGTTCCAGGACATCGACTTCGTCGTCATCGACGAGGTCCACGCATTCCTTCATTCGGTGCGCGGACTGCACCTGCGTTCGCTTCTGCGGCGGGTGTTCATGATCTCGAAGAAGCGCCCGCGGGTTATCGGCCTGTCCGCGACGATCGGTGATCCGGCCATCGCGGCGGCATGGATCAATCCCGAAAGCCCAGAATCGGTTGATGTCGTCTCATCGACGGCCGGTAATCCCGAGGTGAAGTTGTCTATCCGGGCCTATGTGGACGCCGAAGACCTTCTCGACGCAGACCAGCTCGAAAACGAAGAGGACGGCGGCGCGGAAAGCGGGTCCGGGAAAGTTGCCCTCGACTATATCGCCGACGACGTGTTCGCCGCCGCGAAGGGCTTCAACAACCTCGTGTTCGCAGGGTCCAGGCGTCGTGTCGAAGCTTTGACCGACCGCCTGCGCCGACGCGCCGAAAAGGCGCGTATGCCCAATGAATTCTTTGCTCATCACGGCAGTCTTTCCAAGGAGTTGCGGGAGCCGCTTGAGAAAAGGCTGAAGGCTGGAAACCTGCCGACGACGGGTGTCGCGACCACGACCCTGGAGCTGGGGATCGACGTCGGCACGATCCGTACCGTCTTCCAGGTCGGCGCTCCGCGCAGCATGTCGAGCCTGCGGCAGAGGCTGGGGCGCAGCGGCCGTCGGGAAGGTACAGCGGCAATCCTGCGGATGTTCATTCGCGAGAAGAAAGTGAGTGCCAAGACCCATCCGTTGGAGCGCCTGAGGCTGAACGTGGTCGCCGCTGCCGCCTCGATCACGTTGCTCGGGCGCAAGTATGTCGAAAAGCCCAAGACGCCTTCTGGCGCTGCTACGGTGGCACTCCAGCAGACGCTCTCGATGATCGCCGAGCGCGGCGGGGCTTCGGTGGCGGAGCTCTACGCGACGATCTGTTCGGTCGGCCCCCTGTCTGTCATCTCGCAGTCGGAATACATCGCCCTTCTCCGCCACATGATGCGCGAGGAGAAGCTGATCGAGCAGGCTCCCGACGGAACGGTCATGCTTGGCATCAAGGGGGAGCGGATCACCGCCTCGAAGGACTTCTTCGCCATCTTCGAGACCGACGAGGAGTGGCGGGTGGTCGCCGACGGCAAATCGGTCGGCACGCTGCCGATGACCAACATGGCGAAGCCTGGTTCTTACATCGCCTTCGCGGGCCAGAGGTGGCGCATCGAGACCGTCGACCTCAATTCGAAGGTGATCGAGGTCGTCAAGGACAGGGCGGCGAAGATGCCGAGCTTCGAACCGCTCGGGCGCGAGGGCGTTTCCGATGTCTTCGCCCAGGCGATGCTCGAGGTGCTGCGGAGCCGCGATCTTCCGGCCTACCTCGACGACAACGCGCGGACCTTGCTGACCGAAGGGCGCAACACCTTCGATGTCCACGGCCTCGACGGAAAGGTTTTCTGGGAAGAAGGGGGCGGCGTCAGCGTCCTGACGTGGGCGGGAACGGAAACCAACCGCATGCTGGCCCTGATCCTGACATACCTCGGTCTCGACGCCGGGTCGCACGACATCGGGGTTTCGGTCGCCGGATGCTCGGCGGCCATGGTAGAGGCCGCCTTCAGGGGCATGGTCTCAAAACCTCCCCTCGCGGGTGCGGTGGTCAAGATCGTGCCTGATCTCCAGGTGGCCAAGTACGACGCACTCGTCCCTCACGAGGTCCTCGAGAGCCAATGGGTGAAGGAGAACTCCACTCCGTATGCCGAGGCACTAGCCATCGCGCTGAAATTGGCGGTAGCATCGAAGTCTACGAACTCCCCCAAGGACCCCTGATGGACAACCTGTTTTCCGCAGCCAGGGCCGACGGTCCCAAGCCGCTGGCCGATGCCGCCCGACCCTCGTCGATCGACGACATCATCGGGCAGTCGCACCTGCTCGGCGAGGGCAAGACGCTTCGCCGACGGATATCCGAAGGGCGTCTCGGTTCCATCGTTCTTTACGGACCGCCCGGCGTCGGCAAGACCACGATTGCGCGGGCGGTCGGAAACACCCTCAAGAAACGGTTTGAACCCCAGCATGCCGCCGGTTTCAAGGTGGACGTCATAAAGAAGATAGTCGACGAGGCGCAGGTCAGGGACACGCTCGTCTTCATCGACGAAATCCACCGTCTTTCCGCCACGCAGCAGGACTATCTGCTTGACCATGCGGAGAAGGGCACCTTCGACCTCATAACCGCCACGAGCGTCAATCCTTACCACAACCTCTCGGACGCGTTGTGTTCCCGCTCGGCCGTCTACGAGCTTCGTCCGCTCACCGAGAGCGAGCTGCTGGCGGTCATCGACCGCGGCGTAGCCCGTCTGAAGGCCATGGGGCGGGAGGTCGAGTTCGAGCCTTTCGCCAAGGTGGTAATGGCGCGCAAGTCGGGTGGAGACGCGCGACGGGCGCTCACGACGCTCGAAAGCGTCGTCCTCGGTCGTGGGAACAAGGTGTTCGTCACGGAGGAGATGGTAGACGAGGAACTCGCCGCCGCGCCCTTCAGGTACGACCGCAAGGGCGACATGCACTACGACGCGATATCCGCGTTCGTGAAGTCCATGCGCGGAGGAGACGCGGACGCGACCCTCTACTGGCTGGCGTTCCTGATCAATGCCGGCGAGGACCCGCGGTACATCGCCAGGAGGATGGTTGTCCACGCGAGCGAGGATGTCGGACTGGCCGACAATAGCGCGCTGCAGACCGCCGTGGCCTGTTTCACGGCGGTCGAGCGCGTCGGCATGCCGGAGGGCAGGATCGTCCTCGCTCACGCCGCCCTGCACATATGCCGCGCTCCGAAATCGAACTCCGCCTTTCGGGGCATCAACATGGCGGAGCAATACATAAAGGCGAACGGCGTCATGCCGGTGCCGAACCACCTCCGTGACACCCACTACGTAGGTGCTGCCCCGCTTGGGCGAGGCGGGTACAAGTCGCCGCATTCGGCTCCCGAGGGATGGCTGGAGCAGGAATACGCTCCAGGGATCGGCCTTGGCCAGTTCTACCAGAGCGACGCCCGCCATGGTCAGACGTTCGAGGCTCGTTCGGACAGCTACTGGGAAGTCGTGATGAAGAAGCTGATGCCTCGCAAATGGGGCCGGAAGGACTAGGATGGGATTTGTGAGAAAGCTTTACATCGCCGACACCCACTTCCTCCACGAGAGGCTGCTCCAGATGCAGCCGCGTAAGTTCGGGTCTATCGAGGAGCATGATGAACGCATCATATCCAACTGGAACTCGGTCGTCCGCGACGAGGACATCGTCTACCACCTCGGCGATTTCGCCTTCCAGCTTTCCCGTCAGGCTGACCGGGTGAGGTGGTACTTCTCGCGCCTCAAGGGGAGGAAGCACCTGATCATAGGCAATCATGACGTCGACGACGACGGAAATCTCCACCCGACGCTCGCCTCTCTGGACTGGGAAGAGGAACCCAAGTGGATGAAATTCACCAAGGACGGCGGCAAGAAGCTGGTCCTTTGCCACTACGCCATCCGCGAATGGCAGGGATTCCACAGTGGCGCTTTTCATTTCTACGGTCACTCGCATGGAAAGCTTCCGCCGATGGGGCTGTCCAGGGATGTGGGTTGCGACGTTACTGACGTCGATTTCACGCCGCGCACTTACGAAGAATTAACCATAGCGATGAAATAAGACCGTCGTCTCGATTTGGGACGCCAGCGCCCCGATGCCGCCTTCCGACCCGACCCCGGCGGAAGTCGTCCATCGGGGCGTCGCACATCTGGACACCGCTACGGCCGTCCTGCCGGCGGAATGTGCCAGCCCGATGCGAATTCCACGATTTTGACAGGTTTCGGCCGGGTCTCGCTTTTTCGACGGGGAAAGCGTTGCCTTCCGTTGGCTATTTTTCGACTCCCGAATTAACCCTAGAATGCGTTATTGGCTTCACCGAAGACCCCAGGGTCTTGGAGACGACCCTTTTCCGGGTGTTAATGGAGTAAGGATTTGTTAACCGGAAGTCTTGAAATGGCCGAGATACGTTCAGACGGGACGAGAGAGATGATCCGCCACTGGGCGTCGATTTCGCCGGGTCCGCATGCGCCGTTGCGGTCGGACGTGTCACCGCGCGCCATAGCGTCGCTCCTGCCCCGGGTCTTTATTATCGCCAACGACGACGGGGTCTGGAGATTCCGTCTTGCAGGCACCGAGTTCTACCTTCTCTACGGCCGCGAGCTGACCGGTCTCTCGTTCGCCTCAGTGTGGGGCGGAGACCACGAACTGGTCAGGCGCGGACTGGACGACGCTGCATCCGCCTGCCTTCCCCTGGTCGTTTCGTCCGACGCGTGGTCGCTGGAGGGCGCGGCCGCCGCGGAAACCGTGTTGTTGCCATTGAGGTCGTCCCCGGAATACGCGGACGTGGACCGCTTCATAGGCCTCCAGTCTTTCCCCGGGCAGCGGCCATGGTGGCTGGCGAGCCGTCCCTTCCTTCAAGCCGCCGTGGAAAGCGTTGCGCTCGTGGGCGAGAGGGAGCGTGCGCTCTTGTCGGAGGCTCGCGGCAGAAACGTTCCCGCCCTCCGCACCGTGGACAAGCCAATTTTTTTCCAGGTCTACGAAAACGAGGCCAACGGCTGACGCTTGCCCCTCTCCGCGTTCCGGTCTATGTCAGACGGAATAAAACGGAGATAATTCATGACCCCGAACGAAATCTACGCATTGCCATCGACCGACCAGCGTGACTGGCGCTCCCTCGGCAGGGAGGGGGTCGAGCGGGTATTCGGGGTTTCCGGATTCTCCTACAACGCCTTCGACGGTCGTTACCCGGTCGAGGACGCGAAGATCGTTGTCTCCGACAAGCTGTACTATTACGAGGACCACGATCGCGGCACCTCCATCAAGTCCGTGAGTATCGACGGCAAGCCCTTCGCCATTTTGATGTCCGCCGGAGAGGACGGAGATGCGGGGGAGGACTGCATGGTCACCGACGAGGAGCTTTTTAAAGTCGCCCAGCGCCATGTCCTGGACCACCTCGTCGAGCATATCCTTGGGAAGGAACACGGTCACGACGTGCGCGACCCGGCGAAATACGACTTTCCCGGCTACGTCAACGCCATGTTCGTCCGCGTCGGCGACGAGGTCCGTTTCGTCGACCCGCGCCACTGCCGACGCACCGACGGCCGCCTGATCTTCGACGATGTCGCGATGAACAGGAAGTTCGACGAATTGCTTCGGCCGCAGATCGATGTCGTGAGGACCCAGGGCCTCGCCGACGAGGCGAGGCGTCTCAACGCTATCGAGGTGCTGAGGGCGGCGGTGCCGTCCGATCTCAAGGTCGTCGAAATCGATCGTCGGAACGACCGCGGTGACTGGATCGCGTTGGCTTATACCGACGGCGTGGACACTATGACCCTCGTCGCGTCCAAGCGTGAATTCTCCACGTTTTATTGGCTCGATATTTCGCCGATGCAGGTCGGGCCTTCATCGGTTCTGACGGCCATCGAAAGCCACGTGGCGGGCCTCCCGATTGACGCCGCCGGTCCCGCCGCAGCCGATATCGCGCAGATGTTTGGCTGCACCCCGCTGGAAGCTGTGCAGGCCCTGGACAACTGGGGCGGTGACATGTCTTCTGACCTCTGCAGCGAAATCCTAAACGTCATCGGCGCGCCGTCGCCGGTCGACGCGCAGGAAGGCCCTCTCGATCGGTGGAAGGTCCATGCCTACGTTGCGGAGCATCCGGAGGCGGTGGTCTACTGTCGCGGCGGCTATCCCTCGGTCAAGCAGGCCAAGGAAATCATGGCGGGCGTCAATGAAAGACGTACCCGCGACGCGCAGCGGGCGGCGGCCAAGAAGGTCTGAATGGCCCGAACTGAAAACGAAAACGGCGGTCCTCGGAGGCCGCCGTTTTCGTTTTCAGGAGTATCCTTCGTTTTCCGTCATTCCGGTCGACGCCCTGGGTCCCATGCGGCCGCGAGGGCAAGCAGCGGAACGAGAGGGGGAAATGCCATGACGAAGGTCGCTACCAACATGCTCGCACCGACGAGTTTGGCTGCGGTGCCGAATACGTGTGCTGCCATCCCCATGGCCGGGTCGAAGGAATCGATTACCGGTGTCTCGTAGCAGTGCGGTTGCGCGAACATATCGCCAGTCATTTCTGTGCCTCCGGGTATCACGATGGTGATTTGGTATTTGGGTCACGCGGCCTAGTCAACAATATTAAAGACATCGTTTGCCAAAGTGGTTGTGCGTTTCCGCATCCCGAGTTCATAATCGAGGATAATTGAAGAACTCAACTGGATGCGTGAAATGAAACTTGTCTCGATGTTCTCGGGCTGTGGCGGACTCGACCTTGGATTCAGGGGTGACTTCGACTTCAGGGGCGAGCGTTACCAGAACCTCGGATTCGACTTCCTCGGAGCCTATGATTTCGACGACAAGGCAATCGCGACCTACCGTCAGAACGTCCATCACCTGGCGGATGTCCTTGATCTCTCGTCTTACGATCCGTCGACGCTTCCCGCTGCCGACATTCTGGTCGGCGGGTTTCCGTGCCAGGATTTCTCGTCTTGCGGGCCGCAGCGCGGACTGGGGTCCGAGCGCGGCCAGCTCTACAACGCGCTGGCCAAATACATGCGCCATCACCGTCCGAAAATGGTCGTCGCCGAGAACGTCAAGAACCTCGAGTTCATGCAGAAGGGCGAAGTCCTCGAATTCATCATGAACGAATTCCGCGGGTGTGGGTACCGCGTCGACATGTGGCGTCTCTATGCGCCGGACTACGGTGTCCCGCAGACGAGGACGCGCATTTTTATCGTCTGCGTCCGCGACGACATCGAGGGTTTCCCGGTCAAGCCGGAGGCGCTGTTCGCCGATGCGCATCGATCCATCAAATGGGCAATCGACGACCTGAAGGGAGTATCGGACGAAACGGTTGCCAACCAGTCGCAATATTTCAAAGCGGCGCGCGCCAAGAAGGGCAACGGCCAGGGGGACGAGACCTCGAAGCCGGACCAGCCCGGATACACCGTTCGCGCCAACGCCAAGTCGCGCATCCAGTTCCACTACGATCTCGATCGGCGTCTGACGGTCCGCGAGTGCGCTCGCCTGCAGACGTTCCCCGACAGCTTTAGCTTTCCCTATTCCAATTCCCAGAACGTCAAGATGATCGGCAACGCCGTGCCGCCGATGCTCGCTCACGTCGTCGCGAAGTCCGTCGCGGCGTTCCTTTCGGACAAGGTCGAAGCCGGAGGCGAGCTGAAGGCTGCCTGACGATTAAATAGACGGGCGGGCGAGTGTTGGGGGTTCTATCTGGCGCTGGACACCCGGTAGACGTTGCAGCACGGGAAAGTCACAAATACGGCCGCCACTCGACTAACCTGAATGCACACGTCAATAAAATTTGTGTGCATTCAGGTTATGGCGTCACTTTCTGACGGATACGCTACAATGTCTCCGAAAAATGTGCACGGAGGTCACGGTGCCAAGCTACGAAGACAGGAAGACGGCGCTTTTGAACACCATGAGGTCGGAAAAGCGGCCTCTGCGTTACGCCGACGTGCGTCGGATCATGGGCGGCGACGCCGCGATCCGTAGACTCGAGGGCGAGCGGATCGTCGAGAGGATTTCCGCCGGTGTCTTCGCGGAACCTGGGCGGGATACGACCTGGGACAGCGTGGCGGTCATTTCCTGCCTCCATCCCGAGGGCGTGGTCTGCCTCGAGACGGCCGCGATTTTCCACGGCCTGACGGACGCCAATCCTGACGTGGTCCACATGGCGTTTCCGCGGTCTAAGAGGGTCCCTGTTCACCCCGATATCAACGTTGAGGGATACCGTTGGTCGGAGACCTACCTCGTCCACGGCGTCGAACGGGTGGACATCGGGTCGATGCACGTGGCGATGACGACGAGGGAACGGACGGTCGTCGATTTCCTGCGCCGGATGGAGCGCACGGGAATGGTCGAGGAGGGGTTGAAGGTCATGAAGGCTTACTTCGAGACGGGAGGGTCCGAAAAGGACCTCATCAAGGCGGCCAGGGAGATCGGTGCGGAGGCCCATGTGAGGGCGGTCAGCATGGGTGCGATGGCGATGAGGGGGATTTGATGGCAACGGTTGTTTCAGGGGCGTCGGTCCTCCACAAGATCAAGGAAGCCGCCAGGCGCGACGGGCGGGAAGTCCAGGCTCTCGCGACACTGTACGTGATCGAGCGCTTCATCGCGCGGTTGTCGCTGGTCGATTCCGACAGGAGGGCGACGATCAAAGGCGGTCAATCCGTGGGGATCATGTTCGGCAACACCGCTCGGCCGACGAAGGACCTCGACGTCAACTTCGATCTGCCGGATATCGTCGATCCTATCGCATGGTGCGAGGAACTTGTCGGTCGGGCGGTCGCGCTCGACCTTGGCGACGGCATCGTGATCGACGTGGCGAACGCGCGGTTCGATCGCCGCGACCACCAGGGCGAGGGCGGCCTCAGGGTTTCGGTTCCCGCGTCGGTCCATACCTGTCGCGTGCCTTTCGTCATCGACGTCGGCGTCAACAACGAGATGTCGTTCGATCCGACCGACCATCGCCATGGCGGCGTGCTGGTGAACGACCGCAATCCGCCCGCCCCGATCGACGTCCGTCTTTATCCGTTCGAAAACACCATCGCCGAGAAGATCGTTTCGAAGATCGAGGATGGCGTCGCGTCGATAAGGCACAAGGATTTCTTCGACATCTGGTTTTCGTTCGAGACGTGCATGCGGCTGGGGGATTTTTCCCTTCTTCTGGCGAAGCCCTCTGACATGACCTCCGAAGAGGCTGCGCGCGTGTTGAGCGTGAGGTCTGGAATTATGGACGGATCGCTGCTCTCGTTGCCCACTGTTGGCATATCCGAGGCGACCTACGACCGGCTGGCCTATGCGCTGTCGAGGACCGCGGCATCCCGCGGTGCCGACCTGCCGTCCGACCTTGTCGGTTATTTCAGGTCCGAGTTCGGTGACGATCCGACGCAATCATCGCAATGGGCGAACTGGTGTCGAAACAACCGTCGGCGACTGCTCTTCCAGCCGCCGGGTACCGACGGGGTGTCGGAAAGGAATGGGTCATTCCACGTCCTGTTCGACCATCTCGAACCCGTTCTTCGGGAAATCAATTCGAGACTCGGAAATCCGGGTCTTTCGTTTTCGTCGGGCCTCGTGATATAGTCCCCGTTCTTGGAGGACTTGTATGCGAATTATCGGTGGACACGACTTTTACGACGGCGCGCAGGCACTTGGCCAGGATTTGGAGCGTGTGTTCGTCCGTGCGTCGTTCGACAAGACGGAAGGCCTGAAGGCCGACGAGTGCGGACTTGTCCCGGTCAAGGCTTCGCGACTGCTGCTGGTTCCCGACCGTTCGCGACACAGATACGCAAGCGACGACAGGGTGGACAACCGAAAGGGGCGCTTCGACTTCCGTCCCCTGGTCGTATGGTTCGCGGGCGTGAGGCACGCCGGTGTCATGGTCAGTGGCCGCCACAAGGGCGAGGAAAGCTACACGAACTGGTGCGCGTGGTCGGCGACGGAGTTGAGGGACTTCCTTTCGTCGGTCGAATCCGGACTGGCCGAGGCGTTCTGGTCGGGCGACGACATTTCCGCCTCGTCCGTGGACGCCTGGTTTTCCGATGCGGGGACGAAGGCCGAACGGGAATGGCTGGTTTCGGAGGGCGTTTCGATTGCCATCAGCGACGGCATGGGGGCCGAACACGGTCACCGGGCATGGCACGATAGCCGTCGGTGGAAGATCGATACCGACGGGCTGAAGGACCTCGGCTTCGCGCGGGTCCTGCCCCCGTGGGAGGCGTTCCAGAGGCTGGAGATGTGGGTGGGAGGCATTCTCTCGCGACCTGGCCGCGCGACGGTGGAGATCGAGAGCGACCTCGTCCGGCGCGACAAGCACGGCTTCGACGGCATGTCGTTCAAAAAACCGAAATCCCAGAATTAACACGATTAACACGCGGCTATCGTGTCGCGACCAGAGATCGACGGAGTTGTGTAGATGAGCAAGACGAACAGGGCCGTTACCGAGCTGGATTTTCGCATGCCGGAATTCCGCGACGCGAAGGCCGAGGACTACGAGTTCAGGGACGATGGCAAGATCGTCCGAAAGGACCGCTGGGAGAAGGGCATCAGAAGTGTCGCCTTCGCGGTCGGGTTCACCGGCCGAAAGGAATGGGAAATCGAGGACGTCGTCGACCGGGTCAGGGAACTGGCAGGCGGTGAGGAGGAGTGGATCAGGTCCGAGAGGATCGATTGGAACGACATTCCTCAATCCGGTCGCGTCGATCTGCGGCTGGAGGACGGCAGCTTGCTGTCCGGTGCCATCCACGAGCGTAAGGGATTCCTTCTGTGGCAGGGAAGTCCGGTAACGGTCCCTGTGACGTTCGTGAAGGTCCTGTAGGGTCAGGCTGATGGAGATAGGGCGCTGCGCTCCGCCGGGGACATTCGCGGTGAGAGGCTCAAGTCGAATGCGCGGAGCCATTCCGTGACGCGGGGCATGCAGCTTTTCATAGACGCAACGTGGTCTCGGGAGCCGAAGAAGAGAGCGTCGAGCGTATAGGGCTTCGCCATCGCCGCGACGTCGGACGCGCCGGCGTTTAGGTCGATGATCTGGCCCTTCTTCACCGCGAACTGGTGGTCGTAATTGCCGTCGAGGTCCGCGTCGAAAACCAGCGCGGCGAAGATCGACGAGAATTTGCAGGAGCCGCTGAGGTCGGTGGGTTCGTCCCTGTGGTAGGGGCTGCCGACCTTGGCCTCCCAATCCGCCTTCTGCTCCCGCCAACGCGCCTTCCACATGTCGAAGACGAAAACCGATGCGAGCTCGATGGTGTCGGCCGTCGGCTCGAGCGGAAGGTTGTCGAAGGTGAGGTCGAGGCCCTTCACGAGGCGCGTGGTTTTCATCGTGGTGTCCTTGTCGGAATGATGTTGATGATGTCGTCGTCGAGTTGGCGGCGGGCGTACTCCGAGAAGAGGCGATTGGCGCGTCCTGTCCGGAGGTTCGTGACCATCTGGCTGGAGGTTAGCGGGCCGATCCTGTCGATCTCGGCGAGCAGGCCTTCCGAAACGGAGGCGATATCGGCTCGTTCGCCCGTGACGAAGTTGTCGCGAAGTGCCTCGTCGAAGGCCACAGCAACCGGGTGTTCCGTGCGGGCTTGCTCGTCCATTTTCATGACGTCGAGGCAAACGCCGTAGTTCAGTGCAAGCCCGGTTAGGTAGCGGTTTCTGAACTCTTCGTCCGGGTCGAAATCCATCGCGGAGGATGACGGCGTTGCCATGAACGACCGATAGTCCGTAACCGTGGCTTTGCCATTGGCTGAAACGGCTGCGAGCTCGTCGGCGTAGGCATGTGCTCCGTCTAGGTCATCCAGCGGAAAGTAGCGGGTGGTGATCCGCCTGTCGTGCCATTCGGGAAGGAGCGCGGTCTTTATGACGATGTCCTGCGGGTTTGCGAAAACGTGCGGCTCGGGAACGGACACCATGATGCAGGGCGGGGACGTCTCGAGCCAGATGTCGCCGTCGATGCACACCAGGCTCTCCAGCCTCCGTTGTTGCATCCGCAGGCAGGTGAGGAAACTCTCCGGATCGCGTTCCTTGACGATGTGGGCAATGTCCTCGGCCGACGTTTCGTTGCGCGGGTCGTCGTGTCTCGCGTGTGGGGGGCAGGTCTTGTAGATGAGGCCCCGCGCCAGGGCGAAGTGGCGATGCTCGAAGTGGAGACGTATGGGCTTTCCTATGGGGGAAAGATGCTGGAGGTCGGGGAAGGGGTCCGCGTCCACGGACTCTTCGCCTGGCGACCGTGTGTCACTAAGCTTGCGGAACAGACGCCCGCGGTACTCCCGAATGGCGAACTCGGTGTTTCCGCGCGGGATGGTAAGCGGGAACTCGGCAAACAGCCGTGCGTCGTGGCAAACCCCGTCTGTCGTCGTCTCGAAGACGACAGACGTTTCAGAAGCCGAGACTTCGGGAACCTCATGCGTGAAAGCCGTGTGGACGGAAACGGTCTTGATCCCGCGGTGCCTGACAAGGCGTGCGTCGAAGACGGTTGGTAGTTTGACGGTGAGCTGCATGAGAGGAACTCCTGTACACGTCGAAAGATTGGCGGATCGGGCCGCGGGCGACAAATCGAGCTTGTTGACGGCGAGCTTGACCGTTGCGGCCCCCGCCGGAATGATCGGATCATTGGAATGTCGGGTTGCTGATGAAATATTCGGGCGTCATCGTTGCGAGGGATAAGGTGGAGTACGGCTACGTCGTCGCTGGCGAAGAGGCTGTATTTCGCTTCGTCGTCGCCAACGTCGTCGACCACGGCATCCACATCCTCTCGTCCCGCCCGGGCGAGATAACCGAAGACGAGATCGAGCGGTTCGCCGACGCGCATCATACCTACGCGAGGCTGATGTCCGACCGGAAATGCCACCGTCGATATATCGCCGAGGTCCTGGATTACGTCAGGTCTCTCCCGCGCGGCTGCAGGTCGGAACAGCTTTTCAATAGGGACGAGGCGCGACGCCTATTGGCTGAGGAGCAGGTTCGCGAGGGCCTGTTGAAGGCTCTCCCGGAGAGGGATTCCTTCCGCTCGGCGATGGCGTTCGAAGCCGGTACGCCTTTCCTGCGCGCCGATCGGAGGGTCGTGGACCTGATGGACGGCATCCTCGCCGACGCCAACCGCTTCTATGTGGCTGGAGAGGTCGAATTCCTCGTGCGCGTGGCCGAGGCCATGCAGAAGAAAGTGGTCTCGACGTCCCCGTTTCTCAGGGAGCAGGTGGCGAAGGCCAGGGCGTGTGTGGAGTCTTCCAATTTGCCGTCACCATGTTGACAGGCTGGCGTGGGGTCTTACAATAATCCTACACATATGAGGGTGTAGCTCCAAAGGATAGAGCGGCAGGCCTGCTAAGTCTGCGTCACAGTAAATGGCCGTCTCGACGGTTGTGCGGGTAAGAACCCCGTCATCCTCGCCAAACTCCAAGAAAATCCTGCTTTCTGGACATATCCGGACATTATCTGGACATCGTTTCAAAGTCTGCAAACGGCCACCACCCGCCCAACGCAGTGATTTACCGAGGTTTCGTGCGGATGGGGCCGTCGAATGCGGACATTATCCCGACAAGTCAATCGACGGATGCGGGAGTTCCGAGGTGGTTCCTCACGATCTCCTCGACCCGGCCGATCTCTTCGGCGGCCCTGCCCAGGATGACGGTGTGGAAGAACTCCGGTGGCAGGGCCTCGCTCGGATGCAGGTTGACGAGGACCTTGCGACACTTCTTGGCCGCCAGCATGAAGCCTATGCGCACGACTTCACCCCTCGTCCCGATGACGACGGCGATGTCGTCGCTTCGAAGGTCTGCGACTTCGTCCATCAAGACGGCATAAAGCGGTGCAAGTTCCTCGAAGAGCACGACATCGGGTCTGAATCGCGCGCCGTCTTTGCTGCGGAACTGGAAGCCCTTTGGCGGGGCAAGGGAAGGGTCGCCATCCCAGTATCTCGTGTAGCCGATGTCTTCCCTGATCTTCGGATTGCCAGGGTGCCTCATCCGCGTGAGGAAGCCGTGGACATGGACCGAGCTTGCATAGCCTGCGCGCTCGACCAGGTCGTCGATGTTCTGGGTGATGTGGACGAAGGAAGGGCCGTAGTCCGCGCCGAGGCGGGAGATGGCCTTGTGCGCCTCGTTGGGTTCGGCTCCGCCGAGGCCGATCCGCATGTCGTCCACGAACCGGTTTAGAAAGGCCGGAGCGGATTTCAGCGTGCGGGCGCTGACGACCTCCTCGGGGTTGGAGAACCTGCCGTACGCGCCGTTGGAGCCGAAGAAGGTCGGAACGCCGCTGTCTGCACTCAGTCCAGCCCCGCTGAAGAAGAGGGCCTTCGGTGGCCGGGGCTTGTGGCTCGATCGTCGATGATGGCGCATGGATAGGAAAACTTTCTTAATCTTTTTCTTTACCAGCCCCCTGGATTGTGCTTTAAACGTTCCCGTTATGTTCACGTCAACGGAGGGCCGTTTTCCGATGGTAGCAGGGCAGTATCTGGATGGAAATATCGCCGATTGGAACGCGGCGCTCGACGACCGCTGCCTCTGCGACGTCGAGGCGACGATCGTGTACAGGCTATCCATGCCGACGAAGGCGTTCGAGACTGGTCTGTCCAGACTTGGGCGGCGTCGGGCGGCACGGGCGGAGTTCGTTTCCAGAAAGCTTAGCGGCGTGGGCGGTCGATTGGGTGTGATAGACGCGGACGCGACCTTCGCGGCCAATGACGAATTCGAGGAGATGTTCGGGAGGGAGCCTCTCGAGGCGTTCATCAACGACACCGAGGAGGTGGTGCACAGGTGCCTTGGTTCGTTTTTCGACCAGGCGGTTGACTGCAATGCGGTGACCTCGCCGATGGCGGCTGGCGCGGCCTTCACGACCGGACCGGCTCGGAGTTTCACGACGGCGAAGGAGATGCGTCAGTACGCGGAGGGGAGGTTGTCAGGATGGACGCCGAGCGTGCGAACGGAAATCAAGTTCGTCCTTGGGGGCGCTTATTCGGCGATCACCGAAGCGTTGGCGTGTTTCGGCCCTGCGATGGCGGATTGCGGGGTGATGACCCACTGCGAACACTCGATGCGAAAACCCGATCTAGCGGGCATACCTCACCGACGGACGTTGCTTGCGGAAGTGCTGCGGGACGGGGCGCGCGTAGTTCGCAACGTGTAAGGAGGCCCGGATCGCGAGGGGGATGGCCGAGCAGAGCATGAGCGTCGATGAGCCGACGAGAATGCCCGTGACGAACATGAAAGCCGCCAGGATCGGGAGGGCCTCGAAGGAAGCGCCGGGGCGCGGGGTCTTGGTGTCCATGGTGGAATTCTCCCTGTGACGTCTTCTAATATAGGGTGATAGCGCCACAATTGGAACAAGAAATGGACTTCCTTTCGCTCGAAAGAGGAAATCGGTTGCCAATGCGCGGTGGTTCGGGAGAAAAAATCCGCTGTCGTCCGGACACAAAAAAAGACACCGTCAGTTCGAACTGTGCGGTGTCTTGGTTTGCGGGTGTATGCACCCTTGCCCTTCACGACCTTCGTCTTTCTCGGACGGAAAACCGGCGTCCTGAGAACGAAGGCCACGGGATTCTTCTTTCCCATGTCGGCCTCCTTGGTGTTGCGACGATGTCTTGATATATGTCTTTGAAGATTAAAGCAAGTCCCCGCGGGCCGGCGCTTCCTCTTCGGCCTTGGTCACTCGACGGCGCATCCGTGTGATGTACTCGTCGGCGACCTCCTCGTTGAGGGAGAAGACGAGCCTTGAATCTACGCGCTTCTGAACTTGGGACCCCTGCGCCGACGCTCCTCGGGCTGTGGTAGCCTCGCTCGGTGAACTCGATCATCAGCTTGAAGTGCCGACGGGCACGGATGTCGTCCACGACGAGATCGAAGGCCGTGCACCTCAGGTCCATCCTTGATTTTGAGCGCCATCAGCTGAACCGCTTCTGCAAGACGGCGTTGACGGCCTCGATGTCCTCCCGCACGGATGGAGGTAACCACGTCCCATCGCACATCTGTTCGGCGATTTCGCGCGATTGATCCAGTGTCGCCCCTTCGAAGTCGAGCATCTCGGCATTCTCGTGCAGCCAGGAGGCCAGCTGTGTGATCGCTTCCTCGCGCTTCATTGGACGGTTTCTGACGTAGTTCGAAAGCTTCAGGCTCATTCCGCGGCTCCCGTTTTCCGGTTGTCGAGCAACCGTTGGACTGGGAAGGAGCAATATTGCCGAAGAGAGGCATTGTCAACATAAACATAGACCCCAAAAAAAACCCCGGAGATGATCCGGGGTTTTCCAATCGGCCACGGAGCCGTTTTGATTAGCTGAAGGTCCAGGTGACCGTGTTGTAGGTCGCGCTGCAGGAGGCGGTGGCCTGTGCGAGCGTGAACGGCAGGCTTGGCTGCTGCTGCTTGACGTTCGCGCCAGCCTCGTAGAGACCGCGGCCGAGGTCCTTCGTCAGCATCGACTGGCACGCGTCCTGCGGGACGTTGGCGAAGCTTACCGTGAAGGCACTGTTCGCGCCGCCGTCGGTTGTCGGCACCGGGGTGATCGTCACCGCGCCGTTGAAGGCGTGGCGGATCGTTGCGCCAGAGATCATGCTCTGCTGGAGCGCTCTCGTGTTGACGATGACGGACGTGCTCAGACCGGCGTAGTTGGGCTGGCCGGAGTAGAGGTTGCGGACGGCGGTCTGAATCTGGTTCAGCTGGCTGAGCGCGGTGGCGGTCTTGCTCTGGCCGAAGGCGACGCTGAGCAGAACCAGCACGCCGGCGATGATCACGGATGCGATGGCGAGGTAGGCGATGACTTCCATCATCGTCGCGCCGCGCTTGCGGCTCCTGCGGAGTTTACTTGCGTATGCGCTGTTGAATTTGGAAATCATGTTTGTCTCTCCCGACGGGTTCCCCTTGGCTTGCGGCTGACAAGTCCATGTACTTGGAATAAGCCTGGAAGTATTTTGCGGCTCATTTCTTGAAGTAGTAAAGCCGCCGGCAGGATTTGGAGCTATGGGGTGAAAGTATAACTGCTGGATATACCGGAAAATCGGGAATCGCGACGCGCAAGACGACAGTAGCCCGCCGGATGTTTTGCCGGCGGGCTACTGTCGTCTTGCGGTGTGTGGACGGTCCGCTTACATGCGGGGCATGGCGTGCTGTCGGTCAAAGGCAGACTTCAAGGTGACCTCGAACGCCTCCGAAAGTACCCTGAGCGAACCCCGGTTGGTGGAGAAGAAAGACCTGAGCGCGGCGTACTCCACCTCGTCGAGGGAAGGAAGGGCGAACTCGTCCACGCCGAGCCGCTCGGCTATCTGCGTGCGCAGCGTCGCGAGGATCACGTCGAAGTGCTCGATCTTGGGTCTTGCCACCGGCACGATGGTGAAGCGGTCGAGCAGTTCCTCCGCGATGGTGTCCACCCTGTTGGCGGTCGCCATAAACAGGGTGTGCGACAGGTCGATGTTCGCCATCAGCGCCGTGTCGTAGTATTTGGCCGGGAGGTCCAGCATCCCCATGAGGACGCCCATGACGCTGCCGTTCTGGGAGCCGACACGGGATGCCTTGTCCAGTTCGTCCACGATCACGCACGGGTCGCAGGACTTCGATTCCAGGATCGCTTGCGCGGGCATGGAGACCCTGAAGTTGCTCCAGCCCCTCGGGGTCGCTCCGAGCGTGGCGCTGTCCGCGGTTCCCGCGGCGGGGAGCCTGACCCAATGACGCCCGAGCAGCTGGGCGACGAAGATGGCGAGCGACGTCTTGCCCGTGCCCTTTTCGCCGACGAACATCAACGGCTTGGCGTAGGAGCGGTCCGAGCTGGTTCCGCGTATGAGGGCAAACGAGCGCTCGATGATGTCGGCAGCGCCGACCGCCCAGGGATATCGGAAGGATATAGCTTCGGAGACGGCTCCCTCGGCCGGCGTTAAACCGCGTCGCGGTACGGGCTTCCTGAGGATGGGCGAGAACCGCGACGAGAGGCTGCGGCCTTCCTGGGAAAGCGGGTCTCCGATCGACGAAAGCACGACGAAGCCTTCCTTTGGCGCGGCGGGATCGTCCATGCGGCCGAAGTTCTGCGCCGTCGCGTCGGATGCGGACGGCTCTTCGGACGGAGTGCCGTTCATGAGGGCGGCGATGTCCACCGTCATGTCCACAATCCTACGCCAGTTCGCCGCCACCGCGAGGTAGTGCGTCGCCTGCGCTTCCGGCATCTCCGCTTCTTCGACGTGCCGTTCGATGGCCGCCGCATACAGGATCGCCGCATCGCGGTTGCCGAGGCTGGATAGGCACCAGAGGACCGTCAGGCCATATGTATGCTCGTCGTGCGCGTCCGACGCGACGCGCTTGCGGGCTATTTCCATGTTGCGGATGCTGTTGTTCGGAGGAAGTCCCAGTTCGAGGAGGTGTTCCTTCGCGTCGAAGATGCTCCCCGCTGCCTTGATGAAATCGTCGGCTATCATTGCGGCCCTCATGCGTTGTTGCGCGTGGGGTCTTGTAATCCGGATAGATTTATTGTCAACGCGTATCTTCGGTTAACGAAGTCCTGGGTTCAGCTTTTGAAGCGTCGGCCGGGCAGGGCGGGGCGCACGGCGGCGAGGGACGAATTCCTGCTGCGGATGATGTCGGCGGCGGCCCTGAGGATCGCCGGGATGTTGTCGGTGTAGGCGAGGCCCCTCAGAAGGACGAGTTCCTCGGAAGACGTGAAGTTCTTCCCGAAGCATTTTTCCGCGACCTCGCCGATGGTGTCGGTGCGGTGCCCGTCGGCGCGCGACTTGACGTCTTCCCTCGCCGCGCGGGCGGCCTTGAAGAATTCCGAGACGCGGTCGGCGTTGTGCTTCTGCTTCTGTGCCTTGGATTCGGTTTCGAACAACGTCAGCGCCGTGTCGATATCGACGCCTGCGTCGAGGAGGCCGGCCAGGGTCAGGTAGACCGAGACGCGCTCGCTGTCGAGAAGGTAGGGCGGAACGGTCCCGCGATCGAGGTTTTCGATTTGCGGTTCGTGGTTGACGCCGCTGTTGAACGCTTCGAACGAATTGTCGGTGGCCTTCTTGATCATCTCACGTATCCTGTTTGACCGGGAATGCGACGGCAATGGCCGATAGGATTGCCCCCGCGATCATCATCGGAAATCCCAGCATATGGAATGCTGCCGGGTCTTCGGTTCCCGGCGCGAGGGTGATGAAGAGATATCCGGCGAGCAGCGCGCCGAAGCAGTCACCGCGCCGTCTGGTTATAAAGCGGCGCACGTCGATCAAAATGGCTTTCAACAGCGCGCCCTCCGTGGTTAAATCGGATTCTCAGACACGGCTTTGCCAAAAGCAAGAAGTAATTGGAGACTCCGAGCCATGATATCAATCGGGAAGGTTCTGGCTGCGGTCCTCGTAATGGCGTCGGCTTCCGGTCCGGCGCTCGCCGAGGTCGGCGGCGGGAGGATCGTCGTTGAATACGCCGAGAAGGCGATTTCCAAGGGCTATGGCGCGATGTGTTCGCTGGCAATGGTCCCGGTCAAGGCGGGTGGGTACTACCACTGCATCGATTTCGGCCCCTATCGCTACGTCAAGGGCTACGAAAGCGTGGCGGCGTTCGTCGTGCAACAGGGCAAGGCTCCCTATCAGGTCATGGGTGGCACGCCGCAGAACCCGGCCTTCGTTATCGAGGGGCCATGGGTTCAAGACCTTCCGATGCGGGTGATCGCCTACTGGAACGATGTCGTCGAGGGTGGCGCGGCGAAACTCCGGGAAGTCCAGGAGACGTCTGGGCGCAAGAAGGCCGCCGAGGAATACATCAACTCGCTGGTGAAGAAGGAAAAGCCTTCCGAAGTGCAAGCGGCGGGCGAAAAGAAGGACGACGCGGTCGTCACCGATGTGCTGAAGGACGAAATCGGCAAACCGGTCGAGCCGACCGACCTCAAGGAGGCGCTACAGGCAGTCGGCCAGTAGCGCGCGATGGTCTCTTGAAGTGCCATTGTCGGCTTTAATGGTGCTTTAAGACACCATTAACCCGTTCTGCGCCGCATGCATTGCTGCGATGCACAATGGATGCTGGTAACTGTCGGGGTCTTCTATTAAATTGAGGACAACGATAGGAAACACCAGGAGAAAAGCCATGATCGGCACCATCGCAAACAAATTCCGCCAGCACCGCGAATATCGCCGCACCGTCAACGAGCTCGCCCGCCTGAGCGACCGCGAACTGAGCGATCTCGGCATCGGCCGTTCGGAAATCCGCGGCGTCGCCCGCGCTGGCGCTGGTTTCTGAGAACCCCGTTATTTCGGCCTCGGCCAATAAACGAAACCCCCGACGGCATGCGCCGTCGGGGGTTTCGTTTTTCCTTAGAACATCAGGGTCGGCGCGGCGCTTCGGGGCTGTGTGGGCGGAACGGCGATATCAGCGTCCTTCGCAGGCGGAATGTGCAGGCTATCGATGTCGGAGTTGCTAACAGTCGTAAGGGTCACTTCCCCCAGAGAGACGGGCGGGTCCGTCCAAGTTACCCAGAGGCCGAGATTGTGCCGGAGGATCGCGGCATCGTCGATGAGTCTTGAGCGGCTCACACGGCGACCGTCGAGTACGCACCAGGCGAAGCCGATCTCGCCCTGCCGTTCCGCGATAACGAGGTCTGCGCCTGTCATACCTGCGTACCTTGCCGCCGTCGCCGGTTCGTCGGGGACCCGGGTTGAAAGTCGCTTTGCTTCCATCTCGAGCGCTGCCGTATGCCTCTTTTGAACGATCTGGTCGCCGTTGAGGCCCGGCACGCGCTTGTGGGTGGCGCGCTTGTTCCAGAACCGCCATGCTGCCTCCGAGCAACTTCCTGGCGTGAACATGTGGCCGTGCGGGGCTGCGTGAAGCCCCGTCAGTTGCTCGGCGGCGTCGACGAGTAGGTTCGCCAATCCCTTGCCCATGTGCGTCTCTTGCAAGCTCTGGCTGCCATGGATGGTTCTTTCACCGAAAACGAAAGTGGCGAGCGGTGAGTTAGTGCGGCCAGAGTAGCTGCCGATGGTCCTTCCGTCGGGCGAGGCAAGGAGTGCCGTGAAGGAATTCGTGCCGCGCCAGTCCGCCACTGCGACATAGCCGTCCTCTCCCCTGACCACGGCCGTCTTGTCGGTGCGGGCCATCGTATCCTGCTCGGCTTGCTCGGAAAGGAAATCGGAAAAGGCGAGAAGGAGGTCGGGGTTGGGAGCTTCCCAGAAGAAGTCCATGTGCCAGGGCGTCGGGATGTGTTCCGCTGGATAGTGTTCAAGTCTCCACCCGGATATCACGGGGAGCAGGACATGAAGGTCACCGGCGGGTCCCCGCCGATCAATGGAGCCGCCCTCCCGTGTTGCCCATTCACTGCCGGTATTCATGTTCTCGTGTCTCCGTCCGCCTGACTATGTGTCCCGGCGGACGGCATGGCAAGCGTAGGAAAGCCTACTTCTTCAGTGCCTTTGCATTGACTCGATCGACCAGGAGGACCCCAGAGGGATTACGGGAAAACCGGCTTTCGCCGGCTTTCCCGACCAGACGGCCGGAGTCCGAGCCTCTCGGGCGGTTGGGTTGGCTGACGGTAAGGATGCCTTCGACGGCAGTCGGGGTCAATGATTAACGATTTCTGTGATCACATCAAGAGTTCCGCACTGTCGGGAAGAGGTCGGCCTCGTCACGGACGATGTCCGTACCGTTGCAGTCGAGCTTGTAGCGCTTCCCGCGGTGACGCGACACGACTGTCGCCCAGACCTACTCATTCCTTACGGCACTGTTCCTGTGTCGTGTGAGAAGCTGTTGGTTTCGATGGGGATTGAAGTGGTGAACGTGGAAGGATTTGAACCTCCGACCCGCTGCTTAGGATGCAGCCGCTCTTCCCCTGAGCTACACGTCCAAGTCTTTAATTTCTAAGACTTGAATTCTTCTAAACACCCCGCCCGGGGGTGTCAACATCGACGCTGAATATTTTTGAGAAAAATGCGTACAGAAGTCCGTACGGCGTTCCCGCCGCGATGCCGTAGAAGACGACGTCATGAATATTGCCAGAGCAATCCAGGCATTCGCCCATCGCCTCGAGCAGCACGGCGCAGAAAAGCCCCGCCAGCAACTGGGCGAGCAGGAGGTAAGTGACGAGGGAGTAGGAGCGGTGTCGGACAGTACGCGGGAAAACCGTCTTGAACATGAGGACGACGGCGGCGAACGGGAAGACAAAGGTGACGGCGAGGAGGTCCGTGGCGGGATTGAAGACCCCGAGCTTGCGCGCGGCCACGACGATCGCGGCGTACATGATCAATGCCGACAGGCCGGCCACTGACACTTCGGCGATGAAGGACTTCAGGTGTGCCTGGACGGATGCCATCAGAGGAGTCCCGTTCCTTCCAGGATCGCGAGAAGCCTCTCTCCGACAGACCCGAGGATTTGGGCGACGGTCTGGTCGGGAATGTAGCCCGCGTACCAAAGGCCGACTGCGCCGAAAACCGTCAGGAAGCAAAGGGAGACGGCGGTGTCGGCAACAAGGGCCAACGCCCTGAAAGGAGCCGCGATGACCGTTGCGCAGGTCATCGCCACCGAGGGGGCGTGCGCCCACCAGGGAGTGCCGGTCGCCTCGATGCGGTCGAGGTCGTTTCTGGCGGAGGAGCGCGTCGCGGTCTTCGCCGGCCGGGGTGCCTGGGAGGGAGTCGTCATTTCGCTGTCCGTGGGTATCGGGTGACTTGATTCACCTCGATGTTGCGGTATTTAAGCCTTGGTGTCACGCTGTTCTGACGATTTAATTCAGGACCCCGGTATGACCATAAAGAAGCTCTCCGCCGCGCTCGGACTGGCTGCCTTCGCGACCCTCCTCGCGGTTCCGGCACAGGCGCAACAGGCTGCCCCCGCGAAGTCTGCGTGTATTGCCCCAAACCTCGCCCAGCAGGGCGCGCTTAACTGGTTCATCGGACTGCACCCCTCCGACGATCTGCTTTCGGCCTGGTGCCGCATCCAGACGCTCCCGGGCAATGTCCGCTTCAATGTCCAGTGGCCGGTGTCTAACGTTCACCAGAGTTGGGACACGTCGTTCGGCGGCGGTCTCCCGGCGAGCCGGATCGTCGAGATCGTCCAATCCATGATTCCGGTGAACGATTCCAAGAAGGTGTCGGATACCGGCGTCGCCTTCGGTGACGTCTTGGCCAACGCCGTGGCGCTGGGGGCGGAGAAGACGCCGGACGGCGGGACGGTCCTCGGCTTTGCCCCGACCCACCCCGCGTCCAAGCAGATCGTCCTGTGGGAGCCTCTTGGGCTGCGCGTGAAGCCCGTGGTGCTTGCCGGGCAGGAGTTCACCCTCAGCGTCTACCTGAAGCCGAACCTCGGCCTCCTGTCGATGGCGCTCGCGGGCAAGGCGACGGACGTGAGGATCAAGGCGTGGACCGGGAGGTTCCAGACGGGGAACTACTTCAGGACCGCGTGCTCCGAGTTTTTCCCCGAATGCGGCGACCTGCCCGATGTCGCAACCGTGCATCTTCCGCTGCTCGTGGACACCGTTCGGCTCGACGCCGAAGGCGAGAACATGACTGCGGCGGCCGTCGCCATCGGGCAGGAACTATACGCCCGCAACGCGGGGCTGACGACGTCCAATCCGATGGAGGCGTTCGACGTGGCGAACGGCAGGGGCCAGTTCTCGATCAACGACGAGGCGGGAACGCTGGACTTCAAGGCCGACGGCAACGGTGGTACCAAGACGCTGTCGATCGTCTACCGCGCCTCCGAGGCGTCGGCGCTCCGCAAGGGACTGGCGAAGGTTGGTGACGACTACCGGGCTGGCACGGGCGCGAAGAAGAAGGCCCCGACGGTCCCGGACTCCATGGGAAGGCTATGACACGGTTTATGGTCAGTGCAGGCTGCGCTCGATGGCGACAGCCAGCCCGCCTGCCTTGGGCCTCATGTCTTCGGTGAGACCGCAGATGGCGGCGAAAGCCAGAATGAACGAGAGTGCGGCGGCGAGGCGGCCGCCGGTGATCTGAGAGGGTTCCATCGGACGGTTTCCGGGGCTGGGAGAATGTGGAAGTCAACCATGGTGGCGGGCCGATCGTGGCTAAACCTGGCCCGCCGGTCGATTAGACGTGGAAGGATTCGCCGCAGCCGCAGCGTCCTGCCTCCTGGGGGTTTTCAAAGGTGAACTGACGGCCGAAGCGGTCTTCCTTCCAGTCGATCGTCATGCCGAAGACGACGAAGAGGGACTGCGGATCGACGAGGATGTCCGCGCCGTTGTCGGAGACCTTCTCGTCCGCCGGTCCGGACTGCTCCACGAACTTCATGTCGTACTTGTTGCCCGAGCATCCGGACTTGACGACGGACAGCCTCAGTTGCTGGCCGACGTTCGCGGCTGCAAGCTCACTGATCCTTTCGGCGGCGGCGGGCGTGATGTTTAGGATGCTGGCCATTGTGGTACTCCGGGGTCTTGTGCGAGGGCTTATTGAAAGACCTCGGCAGCGGTCGTATATGTATCCCATGATATTGAAACCGGGATTTCCATTCAAGGTCCCGACACGAGGAATGATCCGATGTCCATCACAGTCACCGACAACGCGAAGTCCAGAATTGCGGCGATCTGCAACGGCGCGCCGTTCCGTATTGGGGTGGACGGAGGAAAGTGCCAGGGGTTCCAGTACATCCTCGACGTGGCTGTCGAAGTGGGGGCTGAGGACGAGGTCTTCGACTTTGACGGTGTCTCCGTCGTCGTGGACCGCGTGTCGCTGCCATATCTCCTTGGCAGCCAGCTGGACTACATCTCTTCGCTCGTCGGCGAGAGGTTCGAGGTCTCCAATCCCAACGCGACGTCTACCTGCGGCTGCGGAACTTCGTTTTCCGTCTGATCCGGCGTTTCGTTCACGATCTGGAGGAGTTCGTCCTTCGAGGGCAGGTCGCCGAGCGACGACAGGCCGAAGTGATCAAGGAAAAGATCGGTCGTCACGTAGGTCACCGCGCGGCCTGAATCGGTCTTGCGCAGGGCTGCCCTGACGAAACCCGCGTCCATCAACGAATCCACCACGCCTTTGTACAGGGCGAGGCCGCGCCCTGCCTCGATGTCCTTCGAGGTGACAGGCTGGTGGACGGCGATGAAACACAGGGTTTCGACGGCGGCGTCCGTGAGCTTCCTTCCCTTTCGCGCGTCGTTTCTGCTTAACGCCTTCAGTACCGCCTCCGAGGGCGTCAAGGACACCGCACCGTCCCTGATGCGCACGTTCATGCCGCGCGCGGACCAGAACGCCGCCATCTCGGCAATCTCCGCGGACACGTCCCTTCCGAAATGCTTGGCGAGCTTCTCGATCGAGGTCGGAGCCGGGGAAGCGAGGAGCAGGGCTTCGATCTGGAGGGAGGCGGTGGAGGCCATTACCGCTTTCCGACGACCGCCTTGATGCCGAGGCCCGTATGATTGAGGAAGACGCCGACGCGGGTAACCGTGACCGTCATGTTGAGGGCGTCGCTGATGACGCGCCCTTCGGTCTTCCGTCGCTCGTTTTCGGGTGCGGAGGACCGGTAGCTAATCAGCATCGGGAACTGGACCGTCCAGGTGTAGATGCCGTCGACCTGCTCCTTACTGACGATGCGGCCGGCACCCGTGGGTACGGCGGTGAGGACGAAGCTGTTGCCGAGGATGGCGTTGAAGTTGCTCGAGTCTTTCATGGATGCCTGGAACGAGTCCCATCCCGTGGCGGTCATGTTCTTCTGCGCGTCCTGAAGCTGGAGGCGGTAATTCATGAAGTCGAACGAATGGAGCCTCGTCACGGCGTCGATGGTCCAATCGATGACGTACTGGTCGTCATGGTTGGGCTGGCCGAGCGGGACCTGGGGGAGGACCAATCCGCTCGTGCTGACCGGGACGTAGCGGTAGCGCGGCGGGTTCGGCAGCATGGCGAGGTTTCCGATGATGCTGATCACCAGCGCGATCGTCATCAGGGTCATGATCCGCGAGATGAAATGCAGGCGGTCGTTGGAGTACCGCTCGCCGAAAAGGATCATCGCCACGGCCTGGTCGGCCGATGGCCACGGGCCGTTAGACGTGGACTTCGGGGTCGTGGTTTGTTGACCTTTCCGCATCTGTACTGACATCCTGGACGGTTCTTCTCGCGATTGTGAAGTATTTCCCGATGTTAACTTGAAACAAAATCGCCGTCGAGGGACCATTTATACTGTCGTTACAGTGCCGAACGGCGCGGAAGCCGCATTAAAGTGGACAAGGCGAATAATTGAGCGGGTGTATTGCTTGGATATTCGTACATGATTACACCGGCGGAGATTTCGGGGTCTATGATTAACGCAGTCAGGGTCTGCCGTGGTGCTGATGGAGGTGTTCGATGCGCATACTAAATAGGCTCAACTGGTTTCTGGTCCCAGCGCTGTTGGCTGCGGGCGAGGCCCGGGCGGATACGAGCAATACGCTCGGGGAAAAGCTGGTCGGTCTCATCGACAACGTCTGGAACCCTCTGTTCCTGCTGATCGCCGTCGTCGCCGCCGTCGGCGGCATTTGGATGATGGCAAAGGGGCTGATGAAGCTGGCCGAGGCCGCCAACGACAGGGGCGGAAAGGGCTTTGCGCCGGGCCTTATCTGGGTCATCGTCGGGGCGATGCTGATCGCGCTTCCGGACACCGCGGGCATGGGTATGTCGACCGTCTTCGGATCGGCAAGGGGCGGCAGTACGCTGTCGGGTGCTGGCCTTGACTACAAGGACGGCATCACGGGCGACTACTTCTCCAACATGACCGGCGGGACGGTGGCCCCGGGCGACGTCACGAACTGCCTCGGGGCGGACGATCCGGCCGTCTGCATGGCGAGGAACATCGCCGTCAACGCGGTCCCCATGGGGATCATGGTCCTCTTCTCGCTCGTGTTCCTCGCGGGTCTCGCGGGGTTTGCGATGACCCTGGTCGAGATGGCCAAGAACAGCGACCAGCAAGGTCAATCGAAAAGTCACATCACGCGGCTTGTGGTGAGCGCGCTGCTGATGAACGCGCCGATGGCCTTCAGCTTCATGTCGCAGACGATGTTCGGAAACAGCAACAGTACGATATCGAGCACATTCGGGAATTTGAACGACGCCTCGTCGCTGCTGAAATACAGCTCGGGATCGAAAATCGACATCGTCGTCCGCTACAGCGCCTTGATCGGATACTGCTTCACCATCCTCGCCTTCTTCGGCGCATGGGCGTACGTCCGGGGCATTTTCATGGTCAAGGGCGTGGCCGAGGCGGGACGAAACGCCGGCTCATACGGCATGGCCGGCGTCTACATGGTGGCGGGCATCCTGATGGCGAACGCCAAGGCGTCCACCTGCGTCATCATGAAGACAACGGGGGGTGCCGGCCTAGCGGCCGGCTTCTGCTGACGTCGTTGCCGCGCGGGGTGCGGGAGAGCGTTCCCGCGCCTTGCGGACGGCCTCGAGGTCGATGATAGTCGCGGTGTGGGGTATGACGTTGGTCCGGGTCGTGTAATCGAAAGAGTTCGTGCTTGGAACTCCTTCTTCCTCGAAAATGGCGAGGAACGTTTCCTGGGCGTGGTGGGTCTGGATAAAGCCGTAGACGGGGATGGTGATATCGGCGACCCACATTTCCATCCCCCGCTCGTCCTCTCCCTCTGTCGGCGGGCAGCGGTCGACGCTGCCGAGTATCGCGGCGGTGTCCTCTACGAGGTCCTCGAAATAGGACAGCACGGCGTTCTTGGATGTTCCCTCGGGATAGGTGATCGGAGACCAGCCGTTGACGGAGACGACGTAGGCCCATCCGATCGAGGCCATGACGTCTTCAATTTTCACCTTGCCGGGGCGCGAGAAAAAGGTGCCGCAAGGAAGGGTGACACTGTAGCCGGGAACCGGGAAGGTCTCGGTGGAAAGGGACACCGCCCAGTCCATGGCTTCGTCAAGCGACTGGAAGGCGTCCTCGTCGCGCCAGATTCCGCTTCCGCCCATTTCCGAGATCACCCTCCAGGGGTGGCAGGCGTCCGCGCCGTCGTGGATGATCTTGAAATCCCGTTTGCCGGGAAGGTGGCTTGTGATCTCAAAAGCACCGTCGTCGGAAAGGGTGACGTTGAGGGCATTCATAATGGCGTTCTCCAGGGTCTGTAATTACGAGTTAGCAATCATCGAGTTCTTGCGTCAATGGGAAAACCAAGAACTCGATCACTTATTTGGCAAGACACTGTAAACATTGTTGATTTCAGGTATCTGTAGAACTCGTCAACGAATTTTTGCGACCCTCACAACCGATCCGCGATTTCGCTGTAGAGCCCAAGTATTGGCAGACCCGAAATTCCTTTTTGAAAGTACTTCGAAGCAAAGAAAAACCCCGGGACCGTCGGCTCCGGGGTTGCGCAGGGCATGGGGGAAAGCGAGTGAAATTCACATCTTGCGATAGATTCGGTCGAAATCGCAGCGGCGGCCGGAGGTGCTTTCCACGTGCTTGATAAGGCGGTTCACCGTCATCTTGTCCTCGAGGATGGCCCGCAGCCCGTCATGCATGTTTTCGGGGATTTCCTCGAGAGTCATCCATGTGGCGTCTTCCGATTCGTCGTTTAGACGGGGCGCGAACTCGTCATCGACCGTCGCGATGAAGGTGTCGAAGCTGAAGGTCGAAAGCTCGAAGTGGAAGAGGTGTTCGACGGGGCCGTCGATCTTGTGGCCGGTCTCCTCAAAAGCTTCGCGCCGCGCCGTCTGCTCGGCGCTCTCGAAACCTTCCTGTTTTCCGCCGAAGCTAGCCCAGGTCAGAGGGTATGGCGTGTTGCCAGAGCGCTTGCACATCAGGAAGCGTCCGGTGCGGCGTGCCATGATCATGCAGCCTGCGGCCTTCTTGGAGGAGGAGGTGGCGGGCGGTTGGTAAAATCTCATTTCTGTATCTCCGTCAACGTGTCGGCGTTGGGGGTTGAGGCCGCTTTCCCGAAGGGGATTTCGCCAGGCTCCAGGACGCCGGCGAACGACACCCAGAAAGCCAGCGCCATAATGGCGACCACGATGAAGCCCGCGAAGGCGAGTGCCTTCTGTACGGGGTTGGCAAATACGGAAAACAGCCGACCGATGACGATCGCTGTCGCGAAGCCGACCGCGAAGGTGACCCTCGGGTCCTGGTTCGCGCACCAACGCCAGATCGCCGTGAAGAACTCGGGCAGATTATACAAGACGCTGGTGTCCATAATTATTTCCTGATTGGCAACACCACTCAGGGTGATTCGAATTCTGTCTATGGTCAATCCCGAATGGCGCTTGACTGGACGTAGGAAACCGCTTGTTCGACATCCACGGTCATGAGCTTACTGACCCCCCGTTCGGCCATCGTGACGCCGTAAAGCCTGTCGCATCGGGCCATTGTCAGGGCGTGGTGTGTGATGACGATGAAGCGGGTTCCCTCGGCGGCGAGGTCGTTGACGAGCCGGCACATCCTGTCCACGTTGGCGTCATCGAACGGGGCGTCAACCTCGTCGAGGATGCAGACTGGCGCGGGGCGGATCAGGAAGACCGCGAAGATGAGGGACAGTGCCATGAGGGCCTGCTCCCCGCCGGAAAAGAGAGACATGGTCTGGAGCTTTTTCCCGGGAGGCGAGGCAAAGATTTCAAGACCTGCCTCGAGCGGGTCCTCGGAGCCTGAGAGCTTCAGATGCGCCTCGCCGCCATTGAAAACGCGCTTGAACAGGGTGCGGAAGTGTCCGTCCACGGCGGCGAAAGCTTCCAGCAGCCGTTCGCGGCACTCGGCGTTGATCTTGGCGATGGTCTCGCGAAGCTGGCGCACGGCCTCGCGCAGTTCGGCGCGGACCTTGCCCGCCTCGCCGACTTTGCCTTCGACTTCCTCGAGCTGCTGCTCCGCGAGGAGGTTGACCGTCCCGATCGTTTCGCGCTCTCGCAGGAGCCTCTGGACGCGCGCGTCGCATGCCGCGAGGTCCGGCAATTCGGATGGGCTTTCCACGCCGGATACTGCTTCCAGCTGGTGCGGCTGGCAGTTCAGGCGTTCCGCGATCTCCCTGGACAATCCGTCGTTGCTTTCGCGTGCGGCCTTCATCTCGGCGATCAGGCGAGCGCGGTTTTCCTTCAGCGACGCAATGACTGTTTCGCCGTCTCTCGCGGCCGTGCGCGCGTCCAGGAGGGTCGTTTCGAGGGTGCTGGAAGCTTCCTGGGTTTCGACGAGTGTCGCGAGCCTTTCCTCGACGTCCTCGATCGCGTTCGCCTCCGCGTCGGGCTGGAGGACGTCCGTCTCCTCGAGTGCCTTCGCCTCCTCGGCTGCCTCCGCCCTGCGCGCCTGGAGTTCGACGATCCCCTCGGAAAGCGACTTGGAGCGCCGTTCGATTTCGGCCATCTGCTTGCGGACCGCTTCGGTTCTGACCGATCTCGTCTCCGCTTCGCGCCGGACACGATCCAGCGAAAGACGCGCGGTGTCGTATGCCTTGGACGCGTTCGTCTGGGCCTCGCGCGCCGATTTCAGTGCCGTCTCACTCGCCGTGAGCGACGGGTGGGCTTCGAACTCGGCACGGGCCGCCTCGAGGTCGGTCGCCTCCGCGTCGCGTTGATCGCGGGCGTCCTCGATCGTCTCGGCCATGCCCGCGATCTTGGCTTCGAGTTCCACCCGCCGTTTCTGGGTGTGTTCTATCAAGCGGCGGGTTTGGGCGAGATCGCGCTCCAGGGTGGCCAGCGTCGATTTGGCGACGCCTTCCGCCGATGTCGCGTGCGCTGCGGCTCCTTCCGCGTTCGCGATGTCCACCGCGTCGGCTGCCTGCGAAAGCCGCGACAGTTCGGCGGCGATCTCGTCGGCCCTGCGCGTGCGGCGCGTGATGGCGGCACCCTCGGCGCTGTCCACGGAACGATAACCGTCCCATCTCCAGAGGTGGCCTTCGGTCGTGACGATAGACTGCCCGGGGCGAAGTGACGCCGAGAGGGCTTCTGCCTCGTCCCTGCTTTCCGCAACCCCGGTGGCAGCGACGGCGCGTGCCAGCTCCTGCGGCACGCGGACGTGCGAGGAGAGGGGGATGGTTCCTTCGGGATGCTCGACCGAAGGGTGCTCGCCAGACGTCCACCAATGCGTCTCTCCTGACCCGATAGGGGCGTGGAAAGCGGACCCGAGTGCTGCCGAGAGGGCTTCGTCGTAACCGGGATCGGCGCTGCATGCGTCTGCGGCACCGCTTCCTGCCGCGATCCGCGACAGGGCGGACTGTTCCGACCGCAGCGCGGACTGCATGGCTGAAATCGACGCGAGTGCGGTCTTTGCCTCCACGAGCGCGATGTCGCATGCCTGCCTTTGTTCGGTGGCGGCAACAAGGGCTTGCGCCGCCTCTTCCATGGAGGCGACGAGGGCTTCTATCTCCGGTGGTTCGGCCGGCAGCTCCGCGAACTCGCGGGAAAGCTCGAGCGCCTTCGCCTCAGCAGCGGCGAGGCGCTCGGCGCTCCTGGAAAGACGTGTCGTGAGGTCGGTCTGGCGTTTGGCGAGGCCGTCCCTTCCGGCAGCAAGCATCGAGTGGGCGTCCGCGGCGGTGTTTGCCTCCTCGGAGCGAGCTTCCAGCGCGATGCGTGCCTCCTCGAGGAGCGCGGTGTTCTCCTCGATCAGGACGATGTCGTACTCGGCGTCGTCCTTTGCAGCTTCCACCTCGTCGCGAAGGAGGTCCGCCTCTTCGGAGAGTGTCTGGAGTTCGGCGCGGTCGCGCTCGATGTCGGCGTCCGCGCGGGATATGGTCTTCGCGGCGTTCGCGATGGCGTTCCGCGCCGACTGGATTTCGCGGCGGATGTTGTCCACCTTTGCCTTGGCAAGGGCGAAAGCGGTCTCGGCGTCGATCTTGCGCTTGAGGAGCGGGGCCGCCTGCGCCTCGGCTGCCGCCAATGTGGCGTCGAGCGCCGTCTGCGCGATGAGGGCCGCCTTGACCTGGTCCTCGTTTTCCGTCTGCGCCGCCTCGGCGGTCGCGACCCTCGCTTCCGACGCAATCCTCCTTACGAGGAACATCGTCGCCTCGGCGGCCCTGATGAGGTCGTCGATCTCGCGCCGCCTCTTGGCCTGCCTCGCCTGCCTGCGCAGAGATGACATGTGGTCGTTTAGACCCTTTTCGATCATCTCCGCCTTCTCGAGGTTCTCCTCGGTTCCCCGAAGCCGCAGTTCGGCCTCGTGGCGGCGACTGGCGAGACCGGAAACACCGGCGGCCTCTTCGAGAAGGTTTCTGCGTTCCACGGGCTTGGCGTTGATGATCGAGGCGACATGCCCCTGGCTGACGAGGGCGGACGATCCGGCACCCATGCCGGCGTCCTTGTAGAGGACCTGGACGTCCTTGGCCCTGACGGGCTTGCCGTTGACCTTGTAGGTGCTGCCGTCGCCGCGGTCGATCCGGCGCGAGACCTCCATCGTGGCGAGGTCTTTCAATTCCGCAGGACCAAGTCCTCTGGGGTTCTCGAGGAAAACGGTGACTTCGCAATGATTCTTGGGCGGTCTAATCTCCGTTCCGGCGAAGATGACGTCGTCCATTCCCGCGCCGCGCAGGCGCTTTGCCGACATCTCTCCCATCGCCCAGCGGAGGCTCTCGGTGACGTTCGACTTGCCGCACCCGTTCGGGCCGACGACGCCCGTGATCCCGTCGAGGATGGCCACCTCGACGGGATCGGCGAAGCTCTTGAAGCCGGAAATCCGAAGCTTGTTGATCTTCATTGGTCGTCGGTTCCCGGCGTCGGCCCTTACTTGCGGACCTTCGCCGCGGCCGCGCTCAGACGGTCGAAGAGGTCGGGAGCGGCACCGCGCACGAAGGTGTCGGCTCCCTTGACGTAGATGAAGGGCGTGCCGTTGATGCCGGCGGCGGTCGCGGTGTCGAGGGTGGTCCTGATCCGCAAGTCCACGTCCTTCGCCGGACCATCCTCGGTGACGTTGAACGACTTGGAGATGATTTCGGCGGCCTTGTCCTTGCCGACTGCCTCGACAAGCGCGGCCTCGATCGTGTCGGGCGTTGAGGCCTGTGCATGCGAAAGCAGGATGTCGTGGAACTTCGAGTAGCCTTCCGGGTAAAGCTGGAACAGCGTGCCGCCGATATGGGCGGCGGTGTTGCTCGCGGGCGTCAGGATCGGCATCTCGCGGTGGACGAGTTTTACGTCCGGATTGCCCTCGACGAAGCGCCGGAGATCGGAGTCGATCTTCTTGCAGAAACCACAGTTGACGTCGAAATAGTAGAAGAGTTCGACCTTGCCGTCCTTGTTGCCGACGTATGGATATCCCTTGTCCTCGGTGACGGCGGCGGCCATCTCGACGACCTTCTTGTCCGCATTCTGGGCTTCCTCGGCCTGCTGCTTCTGCATGTAGGCGTTGAGCGCGTCGACCACGAACTTGGGATCGTTGGCGATTTCGTCGCGGACGATCCGGCGGACTTCGTCTTCGGCGAGCGAGACGTTGGGCGTGTCGGAGACGTTGCCGACGAGCGCGTCGATCTCGGCGTCCGTCGGGTTCGCCGGGGCGGCGTCGGCCGCCGGAGGGGCGACCAGCGTGGACTTCGCACTCGGATCGAAATCGAGCTTTCCGACGGCGGCGGGCGGTGCGCCGGCCGATACGATGCGGTAGTTCCCGACGGCGACGCCGACGTTGACGGCCGTGGTCAGTGCGAGGAGGGCGACAAGCCCCTTGCTGGTCTTCATGCTGGTTCCTTTGCGGAAAACGTAGAACTCGTATAGCGGATTGTCCGTCAACTGCCGTCGATAGTAAAGACGCCACACCCCATGCGGGAGCGCGGGCTTCTTTAATTTAGTCGCGGTAGGCTACTGCGCGGTCGTCCTAGCCGCCCAAGGTTTTCAAGACGCCATCGACGTCGACGTGACGACAACGTTGGTGTTCGTTGTCGCGGCGGCCTTGGCCTGAAAGCACCTTGACCTGTTCGTTCTGTATCGTAGCCGGAGCGCCGCCTGCCGTCGCGTAGACGTTGATGTGGCAGCTACCGTTGGTGCCGCTTGTCGCCGAGCAGCTGAACGCCGTGGTGGTCGTGTTGGCGGAACCGACGACTGAGACCGAGAACGGTGTAGCGTCCTTGATGTCGGCCCGTGGATCGCGTCCGACATGACCGTTGCGTTCAGAGTGGCGTTCGTGACGTCCCTGGAGAGGTTCCCAGGTGTCGTGCCGATCCCGCGCGTTTTGACGTCGAAGTATCGTTCTGTCCGAGTGTCGGCGCTTTATTGCGGTAGAAGACTGGCCAAATATTCCGGGGTGTTGGCGGCCGGGTGAGTGGGTTGCCGCAGGGGGTGGATTTGACTCACGACGCGGAGATTTGGTTGGTGTGGCCTGTCGGCGAATCGAAGTCTCGAAATAACAAAGGCCGCGCAGTTTTGCGCGGCCTTTGTCGGGTTTGCTGATTGTCGGATGCCGACGTCGATTAGACGTTGACGGCATCCTTGAGGGCCTTGCCCGGAGCGAACTTCGGAGCCGTGTTGGCGGCGATGTCGATTTCCGCGCCCGTCGACGGGTTGCGACCCTTGCGGGCCGGGTTCTTCTTCGTCGAGAACTTGCCGAAGCCAACCAGGTTCAGTTCGTCGCCGCCCTTGAGGATGTCGGTGACGGATGCGATGACGGCGTCGATGGCCTTGCCTGCGTCAGCCTTGGTCAGGCCGGACTTGGATGCGACTGCGTCTACGAGGTCGGACTTGGTCTTGGTGTTGCTCATTTTTTACTCCTGTGGAATGAGTCCATGTCTTCCATTGCACGATTTTTTCAATGTTGCAATGCCCGGAAGCCAGCAATATCAGCGTTTTTCGAGCCAGCGGTCGGCGTCGAGGGCCGCCATGCACCCCATTCCGGCAGCCGTGACGGCCTGCCGATAGACCGGGTCCGCGACATCGCCAGCCGCGAAAACCCCGTCCACGCTCGTGCGTGTCCCGCCAGCTTCAGTCTTTAGATAACCACCTGAAAACGTTTCAAGTTTTCCGTCGAACAGCTGCGTCACCGGGTCATGTCCGATGGCCACGAAAACCGCATCCGTGGAGATGGAGTCTTCCTTTCCATTCACAGTCGAAACGACCTTAACGGAACCCACTTTGGTGAGGTCTTCGTTTCCTGCGATTCTTTCGACCCGGACGTTCCAGTGGAACACCACGTTTTCCCTGGCGCGGAGTCTTTCCTGCAGGATCGTCTCCGCGCGCAACGAATCCCTGCGGTGTACGAGATGCACCGTGCGGCAAATCTTCGACAGGTAGAGCGCTTCCTCGACGGCGGTGTTGCCTCCTCCCACAACAACCGCGTCAAGTCCCTTGAAGAAGAACCCGTCACATGTCGCACAAGCGGACACGCCCTTTCCCATGTACTCCGATTCGCCTTCGACACCAAGCCAGCGGGCCTTCGCGCCTGTGGATACAATGAGGGCGTCGCAGGAATAGTCCCCGCTTTCTCCGTTGAGGACGAAGGGGCGGCTCTCCAGGTCTACCGCCACGATCGTGTCGTATTCGATCTCCGTTCCGACCCGCTCGGCCTGTTCCTGCATGGTGGCGGTCAGGTCGGCACCGTCGATGGCCTCGACGAAGCCGGGATAGTTTTCGACTTCTCCGGCGATTGTGAGTTGGCCGCCCTGCTGGCTTCCGGTCAGGAGAAGCGGCGAGAGGCCTGCGCGGGAAGCGTAGATGGCGGCCGTCAGGCCGGCGGCCCCGGACCCGAGGATGATGAGTTTGCGGTGTTGCATGTGTGAACTTTCGTGCGTTGAACGTCCATGTTCACACGGGCGGACGCGGCCGGCAATGGAGGGAAAGCGGGCTGCCGCCGATCGCCGCTACGGCTTGCAGGCGACGACGATGTCGGTCCCGTCGTGGTCGCGCTTGTTGCCGGGGTTCCAGCAGTAGTAGTAGCTGACAACATTGTCGTCGTGGTCACCGGTGCTGTAGGTGCGCGAGCGGAACTCGACCGTCGAGCCGCCGCTTCCGCCGCCGCCCCACTTGCCGTAGCGGTAGTTAATGCTTCCAGCGTTGGCTCCGCCAGAGGGGCGGCGCTCACTGGCCGCGCATCGAGCGCCGTCGATCGTCGTCGCCGTCATGCCGGCCGTCGTGCACACGCTGGCCTGTGCGCTCTTGCCGTCCGTGTTGAATCCAGGCGGCGGGGCAATCGATTTCCTTCTTGATGAGGGTGGCGGCGTTGGATTTGCATCCCGAGACGAAGTCGGCTGACTTGCTGTCGCTGCCGTTGCATGTCACCGACGCGGGGACCGGGGTTTCCTCGTAGCATTTTTCGGCCGCCATCGCGCTGGTCTGCATGGTGACGAGAAGGGCGGCGACAGAAAACGTGTGCTTAAAGGAAAACATCATCGGACCCTGGTAAACATCTATTATTGATAATATGGCGCTGCCGGCGCGATGGCTCCCTTCACGGCTGATATCCGCCGTAGCCGGGTGCGTTGCGCATCTCGGGGACGTATTCGTCTTCGGGGACGTTTTCCTCGGCGCAGGTGATGACGGATTTGCGTTCTGGCGTGTAGGTCTCGAAATCGGGGTTCCAGTCCTTCATCCTGGCGATGACCTCGCTCGCCGTGACGGGCGACAGGTTCCAGGCGTCCACGCCGACGTCCATCATGCGGCCGTGGGTGGGGAGTTTTCCGTGGGTGTGGCCGAAGAAGTGGTGGGTTCCGTTGTAGAAGCCCGGCCAGGAATGGACGGCGTAATGGCAGAGGAAGATGCGGCGGCCGTTGTCGTTGATGGTCTTGGAGAAGCTGGGTTCGGATGACCAACGCTGATTGAGCGTGACCTTGTCGTCGTGGTTGCCGACGATCAGGTGCTTGCGTCCCTTGAGTGCTTCGAAAATCTTCGTGACCTGTTTCGGGTCTACCTTCCTGCCATAGGCGAGGTCGCCGAGGATGTAGACGTCAGTCTGGTTTGTCGCCCGCGCGTTGTGCGCCTCGATCATGTATTCGTGCATCTGCGAGATGTTGTCGAACGGGCGGGTTCCCGGAAACCACTGGAGCATGGACTCGTGGAAGAAGTGGTGGTCGGCGCAGTAGAGTTTATGTTGATCCATATGGTCCTTGGCCCGGCCCCGAAGGGCGGGGCTATGCTCCCTCATTGAAGTGTCCGCCGATAGTCCGACGGCCTCCTGCATGAAGCCATATGAAGACGAGCCGATTTATCAACGGATCGGGGCTGCGTTGTTGAAAACGAGGATTTGCCACCTCGACGAAAGCCAAAACGGCCGGCTTGTGGGGCCGGCCGTTGTTTACTTCGGTAGGTAGGGGGAGAGGACCTCGACCGTGCGCGTGTCGCGCTCTGATGGCCCGCCGTGGCGTTCCTTGACCAGTTCGGCCGCGGCCCGCCAGACGAATTCCGGGGAGGGGTGGTAGTTGGCCAGCTCCTCCTCGGTCATTTTGAACGGATCGCCAGTCGGGCAACCAGCCGCCCGTCTGGCGCGTTCGAAGGCTTCCCGCATGATCTCGACTTTGAGTTCGTCGCCATGCATCGCGGCCATCCCGAGGTCGCTGAAGAACTTGTTCATCGACGGCATGGTGTCAACCCGAGACGACTTCCTTGGCGATGGGAGTCATCGTATTGCCGTCGAAGCTGTTGCCGTACTTCTCCTTGAGCGCCTTCACGGCATCGCCGAGGCCCTTGGGACCTGCGGGGATGGTACCCGAAGCCTTGAGGCCCTCGAGGAACGCGCGCACATCGTCGGCCGAGATTTCGGGGGGCAGGTAGGTGGAAAGCAGCGTGATCTCCGCCCGCTCTTTCCCCGCCTCGGCCGTGCGACCGTTCTTCTCGTAGGACGCTGCCCGAACCTGTGCGTTGGCGACGAACTTGCGAAGGAGTGCGATGATCTCGATGTCTGTCGGCAGGCGGACTTCCTTCTTGCGGGCATCGCGGACGGCGTCGCCAAGCAGGGACTTCAAGGAACCTGTGGTCGCCTTGTCGCCGGCGCGGAACGCCGTGTCGATGTCGGTCTTGATGCGGTCGTGAAGGGAGGTCTCTGCAGCTTCCGTTGTCATTGTCGTCTTCCTTTTTCCAATCGAACGCCTTCATGCCCGAAGAGACGCGACATGGCAATGCCTTCGAATAAAAAAAAGACCTCGATGCCTTTCGTCGAGGTCTTTAAAGGGTGTTTACAACACTCCCTTAGCGAGGTCGTGCCGGTTTGGCTACTACGAGGATTTCGACGTTACTAGGCTGGCTCTCAAGCTCGAAGACGGCGTTGCGGAAGACGTCAAGTTGCTGACGCTGGTCGCGTCACGCTGAGGCGTAAGCCCGAGGATGGGGTCAGATCGCCGGGATTTCGTCCGGTCTGGCCCCGAGCCTGAGCGCCAGGACGACGAGGCCGTTGTCGATCATTCTGTTCGGCAGGAAGCGGATGTGGCCGGGGTTGCATTCGATGATCGAAACGCAGTCTTCCCTGGTGATCGGCATGTCGTCGTACGAACGGCCCCGTGGGGCTGGAGCGTTCGTGGTCGCTGTCGCTGACATCATGGTGGTCTCTCCGAATTCGTTGAGTGACTGGATTATCGTCTCGCCCGGCGGGACAACCGACAACGGTCAAAAGTAGGCTTCGGAAAATAAAGGTCCTGGCGGAGCATGGCGCTGGGCTTTGACCAATTCGCTTCCAGACCCCATATTGGGCCGAGACGATTTAACGCTCCGGGGCGGGCGCAAGGATGGGTAATGCAATTCGATCTGGTTTCCCTCGTCAGCGATGGCGACTTCTTCGTGCTGGACGTCGAGGGTGACGGCGAGCGCGATCAGCATCCCGTCGAGATTTCCCTTCTCAGGTACAACCGCGGCAGGCCTGTGGAAGAGTTTCACTGGCTGGTGAATCCCGAGCGGCCGATCAGTTCCTATGTCTCCGTCATGCACGGGGTCACCGACGAGATGGTGGCCGACGCCCCGACGTTCTCCGAGATCAAGGGCGAGATCGCGTCCCTTTTCGACGGAAGCGCCATCGTTGCCCACAACATCAGGGACGACATGCGGCTTCTCGCCCCCGTGATGCCTGAAGCGCCGCTTCTGCCGTCCTACATGATCGACACGTTCAGACTCTCCAGGAACCTGGTCAAGGAAATCGGCAGGCACAACCTCGACACCGTTTCCGAAGCGTTGGGTATCGTGCTTCCGGGTGCGAGGCCATATCCCGTTCACACCGAATACCCGTTCCGTGGCGTCGCGCGCCATTCGACGGGCGTGGACACTTACATGGCGGGCGAAGCGCTGGTCGGGATGGTGGCGCGCATCGACCGCTCGCCCAAGCAACTCAAGCACATCTCGCAGTCGTCGCTTTACCAGATGAACCCGAGGCAGCAGCAGGCGCTCCGCGAAGGGATCGCTGCGGCGGCCGCCGAGGTGGTATCGCCCGGAGTAGCCGCGCGTGTCTGAGGGGCCGTCAAAGGAAAAGATGCTCGAGGTCGCCAAGACCTATGCCAAGAACGCGCTGACGGCGCGCGAGATGACTTCGGACCAGTTGCGGACGAGGATGGCCGCCAAGCTCGCCCGTCGGTTTCCGGCTCCCCAGTTCGAACTCGATCCAGACGTCGTGGCGGCTGTCGTCGAGGAAGTCGAGGAGCTTTGCCGATCCTATTCCATGATCGACGACACCGCCTATTCGTCGCGGAAGGCGGCAGCGGGCGTGCGCGCGGGCAAGTCGAAGCGGATGACGGCCATGTCGCTGAAGCTCAAGGGGATCGACGGTGAAACCGCGCAGGACGGGCTTTCGGACTACGATGATCTGGCGGCGGCGTTGAACTTCCTTCGCAAAAAGAAGTCGGGGCCTTTCGCGTCGTCGGGCGAGGACCCGGAAAAGCGGAAAAAGGCACTCGCCTCGTTCTTGCGTGGCGGTTTTGCATACTCGCTGTGGAACAGGGCGTCGGCGATGACGCTGGACGAGATAGAGGAGTACCTTGCCGATACCGGCAGGGGATGATGTTGCCGAGTTCGGCATTAACGGAGCGTAAAGCACGTCGATGTAATGCCTTCCATCGTGAAGGAAATCAAGACCTCAGTGTTGACAATTTTAGGCTCGGCGCTATACCGCCGTCATTGAAATAAAGGGGGTCCCGATGACGCTTGACGATATCCTGTTTGACGAGGTCCTGCTTGTGAAGACCCCTTTGAGCTGGGCGGGAAACTTCATGGTCGGAGACGACAGTGACCGCGAGTCTCCCGGATCGACGGTTGACGACGCCGTGAGGCTGCTCCTTGCAGAGGTCGGTGAACTCGCCGACAAGGGGCTGTTTTCCCGCCGTTGCGTCTTTCTCGACATCGAGTCCAGGTTGCGCCAACTCGCGTCGTCAGTCGATCCGCGTCGCGGTGTCGACGTGGACGCCTTTGTGGCGGCGGCGAAGCGGACGATGGCCCGCATCGTGCCCGCGATGGACGAATTGCTGAGGTCGGCCGACCTGACGATCTGGCTGAACGTATACGCGCGGATCGCTCACCGTGTTCCTCGATCACAACGCGCCCACCTCGTCTGGAGGGATACGTCTGACGAATGCTCGGTCGGTTGGTGGGAGGCGCGGATCGGCGCGAACAGCTTTGTGAGCCGAGTTGCGAGGCTGGTGGGGATGTATCGCGGACTGCCGGCATCCGAGGTCGCGATGGCGGTCGTCTCAACTTTCGAGGACCTCGCGACGGCGATGGCGGCGGACATCGCCCCCGGGCGCGTCGCCGAGATCGTTCGGATGGCGCATTCGCTTGTGCACTCCGTCGAAAATCGCACCGATCAGTCGGGTTTGGCGGGTTATCAGGGCCTCGCAGGACGCGAGGTCAGGATCGACCGACTTCCGTGGGCGGCTCGCTTCGAAGCGGCCCAGTCGTCGCTCCGCTCTATGATGCAGAAGGTTGCTGCTTCGGCATGATCATCGATCCGTTGATGTTCTTGCGCCGCATCGAGGCGTTGTCGGCATCTGATATCCTGCGGGAGGTTCAGACGCCGAGCGCTTTGCTCATGGACGCCGACGTGTCGCGTCAGGGAAAGCTCGAGGTCGCCTACGCGCCCTTCGACCATGTCAACGCGCAGGCCAAAGTCGTCATCGTCGGCATTACCCCGGGGCGGACCCAGATGGAGGCCGCCCTTAACGCCGCTCGCTCGGGCTTCCTGATGAAGCTTCCGGAGGAGGAAATCCTCGAAAGGGCCAAGGTCCACGCCAGTTTCTCGGGGGACATGCGCAAGGAGCTCGTGGGCCTTCTGGATTTCATCGGGCTACCCAAGGCGATCGGCATTTCGTCGGCGGCGGACCTGTGGGGCAAGGCCTCCAGCCTTGCGCACTTCACTTCGGCGCTCCGCTATCCGACCTTCTTCAAGGGCGAGAACTACAACGGAACGCCGCGGGTCGCGAGCAACGCGATGCTGAAGAAGCATGCTGACACCTGGTTCGGCGAGGAGGCCCGCATGCTCAGGGAAGCGGTGTTCGTCCTCCTCGGAAGGAAGGTCGACGACGCCGTCCTGCCCGTTTTGCGGGCCAACGGCGTTCCCGACAGCCGGATCATCAGCAACTTCTTCCATCCGAGTCCCGCCAACCGCGAACGCGTCCAGTACTTCACGGGGACGTTGGGCAAGGAGCCGTCGAACCGCGTCAACCGCGCGAGGACGGACGCCGACCGCGAGGAAATCATCGCGAAGGTGGCCGCCTTCCGTTAGGCGAGCGGCCTGGCTTTTAGTTTCGACCAGGTCGTACTCGATGCCGCTGGCGTCCTTCGGCTTTATCAGCATGATCTTCTGGCTGGCGATGGGGCTTGTCGCATATGTGGTTGCTGACATCTGCCAGCCCCCACATCCGCTTCATGCGAATTCGGCATTTTCGCCGCCTTCGCCGATAACCTCGCCTCGTCCGCCCACGCCGCGAAATGCGGATTGGACATCCTCGGGTCGGCCGGAGGCCCCGCTCCCCGGTATTTCGCTCGAGATGCTGGGTGACCAGCATCTCGAGGACATTGCTCCGGACGCCACGCTTCGCGGAACCGATAGACCGGAAACGTTCCGACCCGATGTTACGCGCGGCATTGACGTCCGCATGCAAACTTCTTCCGCACCAGCGGCAGGCAAAGACCGCCTGGCTCTTCCTGTTGCGGCGGTCCACGTAACCGCAGCACGAACAGGTCTGGCTGGTGTAGGCGGAGACCACTTCGGTGGCCTCGACGCCGAATTCTTCTTTCAAGGCCTGTAGCTTCGCCCGTAGCACTCCGCGGCCGCAGTTCTGCAGGATGCGGTTCATCCGCCGCGACAGTTCCGGCGACTGGAAATTCAGCCGCTCGAGGAAAATCGTCGTTGGCTTTCTGACCGCGACGAAGCGGTTGAGGATGCGGCGCAGCTCGGTGGTGATGAAGCCGCGCAGGCCCCCACAGTAGTTCCTGGATTGTTCTACCGGAGCGATAGCGCCCCGGCAAGCTGTCAGCAACCACAGATGCAACAGAACCGGTTGTGGTAGATGTTTATGATCCTCTGGCGGTCCCAAGCCCGCAGTTCGCGTGCGGGCTTGGCCGATTTTGGATGCATCAATCCGAATATGGTGTTGTCCGTCGTGGTCATGGGTGGTCCTGTTTGAGTGTCTGGTCCAATCGCCGATCCTGTGGAGCCGCGGGTCAAATGCCGACGAAGTCTTCGTTTCCATCCCTTTCTTTGTTGCCGCCCGTCCGGTTCCGGGGTCAAAATGGATGACGTCAACAAAAGCGAAACGTGAAATCGAGACATGGCAAAGAAGAAGATCGAGGTTGGACCGCCGACATTCGCGCACGAGCAGGGCTTCTGGAACGAAGGGAAGTCATTCGTGGCTGGCATCGACGAGGCGGGTCGTGGGCCGCTTGCGGGACCTGTGGTCGCGGCGGCGGTCATTCTCGACCGGGATGCGTACCCTCTCCGGCTCAACGACTCGAAGAAGCTGAACGACGCCACGCTCGAAGCGTTGTTTGCCGAGATCATGGCGAACGCGGTGAGCGTTTCGGTAGGTCTCGCAACGCATGCTCAGATAGACGAGATGAACATCCGGCAGGCGACGTTCCATGCCATGCGCGAAGCCGTGCTCGGGCTTTCGGTCCCAGCCGACGCATTCATCGTCGATGGCAATGCCTTGCCGCAGGGACTCGGCAAGGTCGCGAAAGCCGTCATCTCCGGCGACGCCCTGTCGCTGTCCGTGGCGGCAGCCTCAATCATTGCCAAGGTCACCCGTGACCGCATGATGCGGGAATTCGCCGTCCAGTATCCGCACTACGGCTTCGAGGGACACATGGGTTATCCGACCAAAGCCCACGTCGATGCCATCGCGAAACACGGTCCCTGTCCCATCCACCGGATGACGTTCGGGCCCCTGAAGTCGGCGGCTTGACGCTTGGCCGGCGCTTGAATACACGAACCGGGCCGGGCCAGTATGTTTCGGGGTTTCGATGATCCTGGCTACCCAAGGTGGAGGTTGGACTTGTCTTTGTTTCTGGATGGCGCAGTGACGGCGTGCGGGTTCCTGGTCGTCGCCATGTATTCGTGGTCGATGAAGGGACATTTCACCACGGACCGGATCATGGGTCGCGTGAAGGTGTTGTCCGCGTTCGTGCTGGCGACCGCCTTCCTGTTCACATGGGCCGTGTGGGGCGGCGCGCAGAACGTCTTCGTTCAGGCGTTCGGGCTGGTTCTGCAGCTGGCGTCCGCGATCCTGTTCGTCTCGGCGGTAAAGGCGTCCAGGGCCGCGAAGCTGACCTACGCATTCGACGGCGGTTTGCCGAAGGGACTTGCGACGAAGGGCCCGTACGCATACGTCCGCCATCCGTTCTACTCTTCTTACATCGTCTTCTGGACGGGATGGGCGGTCGCGACGGGGACGGTCTGGGCGTCGCTGGCGGTCGCTTTCTTTATCGCCATCTACATCCGCGCCGCGCGCCAGGAAGAAAGGGCGCTGTCCTCGGCACCGTTCGCCAAGGCCTACGACGCCTATCGCGCGAAGACGGGCTTCATGATCCCGAAGCTCGGCTAGGCCGAAGCGCCAAATCCTTGGCGTCTAACATGATTTGAAGAAACTTCGGTGGGCGACCGGAGTCTTTATTTCTTGCAACCAGCACGCCTTCTCTATATGAAGACGTTGTCTGGTTTTGACCGTTTGGGAGCTGGGATATGACGAGGGGCTACAATTCGAACTTCCCCAACGGCTGGGAAACGGAATTCGTCAAGGTCCAGCTGAACTTCACGGGAAACTCGTCGGGCAAGAAGGTTTTCGACTGGAACTTCGCCGTCGCAGGCAAGCGCGACCGCATCCCTGTCGAGGTGAAGGCTTTCCATGATGGCACCGAGGTCTGGTTCGGGGCAAGCTCGCAGTACCTGCCGGGCGGTGTCAAAGGCACGGACATCAACAAGCTGAAGCAGGAAGTCCTCGTACGCTTGACGGAGCAGGTCACGCTGCTGACCAACATTGAGTGGGAAGACTGGTACGAGGTCATCGTGACGGGTGACAATTCAGACTTCGCCGACAGCAGGCACTCCGCCCTCGGAGCGGACCTGAAAATCCAGGTGAACAGACTGAAGCGCGGCATCGATCCTGCGACGGGCAGGGAGCTCACCATCATCAACGGAGCCGTTACGGACTTTCCCAGTCCGAGCGGGATCGACGACAACCCGGACGCCATGGCAAGCGGCTCGTTGACCAGCGGCATCAGGTACCGCAGCCAAGCCGAGAGATCGTATATTCCGGCGACCCCCGAAAACAGGCGGGCAATCGACAGCATCCTGGCGAGGATGGAGGAACTGCGGAACTCGATCGCCGGCCTCCTCAGTCAGGAGAACATCGAGGAAAGCCTGGTGCAGGACGTCCTGAAGTCGCTTCCGAAGCCGTAGGGGCTTATCGAGGATCGAAGGGTGGCCTCGGCAGGCGTCGGGTGCCGACCGCCATGCTGTCTGGATCGACGAAATCGTTGATCGACGACGCGGGGTTTTACTCAGGCGACCTGCAGGTCGAAGAGGTTGACGTGTTTCTTCCACCCGGCCTTCCAACACTCGCCCCAGGTGTGTGCGGTTCCGCCGTCCTTCAGTCCCGCCTCTTCCGCCGAGGAGAAGCCGGGGTGGTCAGGTAGGAATGCGGAGGTGGGTTTGGTGCCGAAGGTGAAGGCCTGCATGTGTGTGCAGTTGCCCGCGACTTCCAGGTTGCGCCGTTTGAAGCCGCTGTAGACCTTGACCTTCGCGCCCCTCGCGATCGCTTCTCGGATTTCGGACAGGCCGTCCACGCCGCACGAAGCCTTGAAGTCGGCGTGGTGGTGGTTGGCGGTCTTTCCGGGGTTCGAGTGAACCCTGGCGTTGGGGACGAATGCCCGACCGTCGAAGGCGGCCGGCAGGTATAGGCGAAGGGATACGACGGCTCCCGACAGGAAGAGCCTGACCGCGACGTGGTCTGCAAAAGCAGCGCCGCCGGAGACGGCCTCCTCGATCCCGTGCTCGCTGATCGTCGCCAAGCTCTCGCGATACATCGCGTCGTAGAGGTTTCCGTCGAGACGTTCGGCGTCCTTGCCTCGTCCTGCCGACCCGATGATCGCGATCGAATTCATATCTTTTCCTTCAGCGGCTTTCGTTAGATTTTGAAGCCGTAATAGGAACTTGTCCAGAACAGCGCGGCGGCGGCGATGGCGCAGGCATAGGCGGCAGGCCCCGCGCGCCACCCTCTCACGGTGTTGGCTTCGGAGACGATCGCGTAGCGCCCTTCGAAGTTCGACACGAGAAGGGCGACCAGCGCCGCGACAAAGGCGAGGCCCGCCATCCAGAGCGGACTTTCCATGTCGGCCGCCGCCTGGGGGATGCCATAGCGGCACGCCGCCCACCAACCCCCAAGGACGACGAGAACGGGCAGTTTCCATGCCCGTCTCAACGCTCCCCGCGCGAATGTCTCGACGGATTGGAAGTAGTGCGCCTCCAGCGGCTTTGCCGCCTTGAGGGACACCGCACCCGACGTCTCGAACTTGACCTTGAATTCGAAGTCGTCGGGCTTGTCGAAGCACTCCGCGATCTTCGGATACCCGCCGTCCTTCAGCGCCTTGCGGATGGCGGAAGGGGTGTAGGCCTGTGACGCGAGCGCGACGGCGGGTTCCACCTTTCCGTCCAGGAAGTTGGAGAAGCTGATCTTCGCGATCGGGAACGAAGTCTTCGTGTGTTCGACCCAGGCCCGCTTGCCTTCGAAAAGGAACTCCACGCGGGAGACGGTGGAATAGCAGTTGAACGACGTCTTGTATTCAAGGTCGTTCGCTCCCCGGGAGACCACGGCGGACTTGACGTCGGTTTCCATATGGCCGCCCGAGTCGTCGCCGAAGGTCAGGGGTTTGGAGAACCCGGCCAGCACCCAGACCCTCAAGGAGGTCAGGTTGTCCTTCGACAGTGCGCTCGGGCCAGCTTCGACCTTTCCGGAAACTGAGAACGTCGCGTGGTAAACCGTCGAGACGATTCCGTCGCCGCCGCAGCCTCCGCAGGTCTGGTTTCCGTGTCCCCGGCAACCACCGCACTGTACCTCGAGCGTTCCGTTGCACTGGTGGCAAAGTACGGAACCCTTGGTGTTGCAGTAGGTGCAGGGAATGTTGCCCGTGCCGCCACGACCACTGCACGCGGTGCATCGCACACGGCCGGAATTAAAGCAGTTGGTGCAGCGGCTGGAGCCAACACCGCCGCATGGCGAACATTGAAAGCGTCCGGCTCCGCCGCATCCGTCACACGTGTCCTTGCATACCGCATAGTCCGTCTCGAACAGTTTTGCGGTCTTGTAATCCGCCTTGATGGTCCGAGCGCGCAGGGCTTCCTCGCTTGCGAAGCGGTCGAGCATGCTGGCGCGCAACTCCAATCTCAGCGCAGCCACTTTGTCAGGCCGGACGACCGGGATGGTTCCAGCGTTGACGTCGCCGTTCACGAACCGATGGGTTGGTTCGAACTTGAAGGAGAAAAGCGCTTCGAACGGAGTCTTGACGCGGTTGCTCGCGACGTCCCCATCGAGAACCGGGGGTTCGACGTTGGCGAAGGCGCAGGCGCGCTTGAGTGCCTTGCTGATGTCTTCCATCGCCTTCTTCGCCAGCGGGTTCTGTTGGTCTTCGGTTTTGCTGATCGTTGCTGACTGGTTCACGACGGGACTCCCTGTTCCTGTCAGCGATAGCCCGGTTCCTTGAACAAGTCGACAGAAGCGTGCATCGCATAAGGGGGAGACGACCTTGAATTGTCGGCGTCGTTAACGATTTCTGAACGAGGCGATTGATTCCATTAGCGAATCAGAATGTTATACCCTGCCGCGTGCATGCGTGACTTCCGGGACGAAAAGTTGCATTTCCGTCACGGTGGTAAGACCTTGTTAACGCAAATGTTGTCTGGTTTCGGGGCGTGAGTTCGACGCGTGGGGCGCATGACGGGCCGTTGTGGAAAGAGGCAGGGGGCCTTTCGTGACGAGTATCCTAACAAACGTTTCGGCGATGACGGCGTTGAGTACGCTCCGCTCGATCGGCGGGCAGCTCGACGGCGAATCGCAGAAGATGTCATCCGGCCTCCGGGTCGAAAAGGCGTCCGACAACGCCGCCTATTGGTCTATCTCGACGACGATGCGGTCCGACGTGAAGGCTATGGACGTCATCACCGACAGCCTCGGGCTGGCGATGGGGATCGTGGATACGGCGTATGCGGCGATGGAGAACGTGAGGCAATCCTTCGTCGAGATCAGGAACCTTGCAATCACGGCCAGCGACATGCCGCAGCCGGGAATGAGGGACGCGATCAAGCCTGCCTTCAGTCTCGATCCGGAATACGCCAAATCGGACGTCTACAAGATCGACGTGCAGATACAGCAGCTCCAGGAGCAGGCCAAGACGGCGATGCTGTCGGCGTCGTTCGCGGGCGTGAACATGATCTATCACGGAAAGAACGAGGACGTTAAGGCCAGCGAGCAGGCGTTCTCCTTCGTCATCGGATACGCGGACGGCAAGGTGCAGACGATGGACGTAAGCGCCATGGACACCCTGCTACTGAACGACGACTTCGGCAGCTTTCCGACGACCTTTCCGGGCGAGTTCAACCCCGAACAGACGCTGTTCGACGGCAGCGACATCATCGACGCGCCTGGATCGTTCACCCCCGCCGCGATCTACTGGTACAACATCCCGGTCTCCAATCCCGTCACGGGTGACCCGGAAGCCTATCCGGTCAGCCCCACCTACATCCTCCAGTCGATCGAAAACCATGTCGTCCGCTTCGGATCGGACAGGAAGGGCCTCTACAACAACCTCGTCGCCAACATCGACAGCAAAATCCAGCAGCTGACCTCCAAGATGGCCTATGTGGGGTCGGTGCAGTCGTCGCTCGATTTGTACGACGAGAGCAACAACAAGCGGATCGACGCCGCGACACGGGGCATCGGCCGGCTGGTGGACGCCGACATGGAGGTCACGGCCGTTAAGCTGAGGGCGCTTGAGACCCAGGAGCAACTGGCGATCCAGGCGCTCGGGATCGCCAACTCGACTCCGTCAAGGCTCCTCGACCTGTTCAGGGGGTAAAGGTGGGCTTGCCTGATGGGCGGGCGCACATGACGTATTGGTAGGCAAGCAGCATGGGAATGCCGAGCAGGCTGCTGAGGACGTCGCGGACCGCCTCGACAGGAGAGATCGCGCCGAAACCGAGCAACTTCAGCGATACCGCCAGAGAGAACGTGGTGAAGACGATGGAGCCAAAGGCTAACAGGGCGCGAAAGGGTCTGAGCCTTTGTCTGTTGCCGAGAGCGTCCCGTGTGGTGATCCTTTCAAGCTCCGGGTTCCAGACTACGTGGAAATCGGCGAGGTAGCGCAGCGATGTCCGTCCCATCATGTATGCGAGCACGGCATACAGGCAAAGGACGGGAATCTTGACCGTGAGGAAGTTGCTCGAGGAAATGAAGGTTGCGAACGCCATTACCACGATGGTGGTCGAGAGGCAGAACGCCATGGCCTTTGGGTAGGAAGCGCCGAGCTTGTTCCTGGCTGTGTAGAGGCCGTTTTCCACGGCGTCGATCAGTGCTTCGTCGATCCTGACAAGTGTTTCCATCGTTTCCCCATTCCTTCCACGATCGATAGCATCGGGTCTCGGAGATGGTCAACTTCGCGTGCCGCCGGTGACTACATGCGGGCATGATGGCGGGGTGGAGGATCGTCGATTGAAAAGCAGGAACAGGATACCGCTGCACCTGGTGCGCTGGTTGAGGAAGCTGGACAAGGCGGTGAGTCTCAAGCCGCCGACAAGGTTCGTTGACTTCGGGTACGGATTGACAAGGATGCCGACGGCGGAAACCTATCCGGATTATCGATCTCGGCGGGTCAGGACAAAAGTCGTCAGGCCTGAGGAATGAGGGGAAAAGGGACCCGGCGTCGAGGCGGGACTCCATGATCCCTCGGATAGCCCGGGCAAATCGCCCGTCTTCCTCCCCGACGCCGGAAAGCGTCGCCGCCCCGTGCAGCGGGGCGTGGTGTCGGCTGCACTCCGACACCCGCGGCATAGGCCTGGTCCACTGAAGGATACCGGGCCGAGGTAATCGCGGCGTCGTCATGACGCTGCCACCGTCATTATCGCGGACGGGTCGCTTGACGCCTTTCGGCGCGGGTATTTATGGCAGGCCCGCGAGCTTGGCTACGCGGGTTCGCCGATGGCCTTGGGCCAGGAGCGGTCGGTCTAAAACGTCCCGCATTCACAATGGTGTGACCTGACGCGCGGGATGTAAAGACCACGTCGGGAAATAATCGAGGACTTCAAAGCAACGGCGCGTTGGGTCCGGGCGACGCAGGTTCCTCGATGTCTTCGTGGGTCTCGAGCATTTCCTTGAAGTCCCTGATCCTTCCCCTTCGCTTGCGGAGCGTCTCGAGGGTGTAGCCGACGCTGAAGGGTGCCGTGGAAAGAACGGAAGTCTCCATGAACTCGCGCGGTAGGTTCACCGTCGCGTCCGCATGGCTGTAGCTGGCGGCCGGTCCCTCTGGCGTGTCGCCGGCCATGTAGTCGTTGACCGCGTCCAGCGTCTTGCGGCCGCGTTCGAGCGCGACGAGGTGTGTCTCGGTCGGCGTGCCGTCCTTGTCTACGACGTTCCAGGCGAGGAAGCTGTCGTGGTTGAAGACGAGGTTGATCTGTGTAACGAGAACGGCGGAAGGTGCGCCGTCGGGGCCCGGAACAGTGCAGGCGAGGTAGTCCATGTCGTTGAAGGATAGGTAGTTCGTGCCGAAGTCCGCGCCCCTCGTATTCAGTCCGCGAATGGTGTCACCGAGCCTGGACGACATGAAGCGGAACGCCCGTCCGGCCCCCGACAGCGCCATCGTGTCGGAAACGTCGAGGCACAGCTTTCCCGGCAGGCCGCCGTCGAATTCGAGCGCCGGAAGATAGGAGATCATGTTGATCTGGCTGAAAGTCAGTCCGCGGTTGCCGAAAGGCTTGCCGTAATCGACCTTGTCGAGGTTGGCGGCTACGAAAGGCTTGAGGATGTCCATGGCCACAACGAATTTCGCGAATCCGGAATATTCCGCGTAGCCGAGGCCGTTTGCGCCGTCTTCCCCGTCGGGCCTGCCGACATGGGCCGATGCGATCCTGTCGGAATAGGGATATTCCGGATCGTCGACTGGGCATTCGACGACGCTGATGTCGTTGACGACGCATTCACGGTCGCCATGTCCGGCGCGCGGGTTGAATTCCAGCCGGAATGCGGGGTTGCCGTTCGCATCGAGGACGGTTGCGACGTGTTCGGTGGTGCCGTCCGTCTTGGCGACATGCCTGATGTTGGAGAGCGTGGCACCCGTGATCGCGACATCCGTGCCTTCCTCGGCCGCTTCGATGAGCGGACAGATGCTTGCGTCGATGCGGACGAAAGCCTCGCCGACGACCCGCTCCGCGAAGCCTCTGTATCCGCCCATCATCCGGTCGATGCTCGGATAGTCCGGGTTGTCCGAGCCGAAACGCATGTCGATGTCGTGGAAGGATTTCATCGCTTTTTCGAACGCGTCTTCGCGGGAGGGGGAAGCTGTGGTCATCGGGGTCTCTCTATCGCTGGTATTCTCTTTGCTGGATATTGACATCGGCACGTGAAAACAAGAAGGTCGCCTGGATTAATTGAAGACGCCGATTGCCGAAATTGTCGGCTCTGAGAAACGGAAGAGATGTCATGACCGTGTTTGTTCTGCAAAACAACAGCCTCGATCGTATCGGTCGCCTGGTCATGCCTTGCGTGGACTACTGCGCGCGCCATGGTCTCGAATTCGTGGATCGGTCCCTGACGGTGGACCTCGACGTGGATCGGCTGGACATCGACGAGTCAGGCGGTCTGCTTGTCTATGGATCGGTCGGCTGGGCCAAACGGTTCAAGGAGAGCCGCTTCGGGCGCTGGATCGACTACGACGAAGATGCATTCGCGGCATCGACCTGGGGTCCCTTGCTCGGCGAGCGCGCGCTCAACGGCCGAGGGGAGTTCATGACCGTTCTGGAAGTGTCCCGTCGGCTGGCATCGGGCGGCCGCCTGCATCTGCGTCCGGACCGCAACGACAAGGCGTTCGCAGGCGGCGTCTTCGACGCGGCGACGTGGGGCGAGATGCTTGCCGAGAGGCGGAGCAGCTTTGGCGTAACGCTCGACGACATCACGTGCTGGGCAAGCGTGGCACAGCCGATCGACGGAGAGGTCAGGTGCTGGTTCGTCGCTGGCGAACTCGTGGAGGCCAGCCGTTACAGGCGCGACGGCGCACTCGTCGTCGAGCGGGTGGAAGACCCGGGCGTGATGAAGGTCGCTGCCGAGCTTGGCGGTTGTTACCTTCCGATCGACAATGCCGTCATGGACATCGCCTTTCAGGGTGGCGACGCCTACGTGCTCGAGTACAACAAAATCCACTCTGCGGGATGGTATGCGGCCGACGTCGACCGGGTGCTGGACGGCTGGGTCGCAGACCTCAGGTCGCGCGCCGTCAGTCGGCCGGGCATTTCACCTTCGACGGCTTCGATGTGATGGTTTCGATGCCCACGGGGTTCATGCCGGGGGCGAGTGGAAGCTCCCGCAGGACGATCCTGACGGCAAGGCACTCCGCCTTCTCTGCGTCGGGTCCGAGGGTCCTGTGGCGGGCGATGAATTCCGCCTGCCACTCGCCCTTGCCCCTGTCCATCACGCTGACCTTGCTGATGATGTCGTCGATTGTCATGCCGCCGTCGCGGTAGACGAAGTCGATGCTGCCGTCCGCCTTGAGCGCGTCGGAGAACTTGCGGAAGGCGTCTTCGGTCGCGAAGTAACGCACGCATGTCCCGAGGCCCTCTTGCTCCTGCATCGGGGACAGGGATGTGATGCGGGGGTACGCGGTTTCGACGAAATTCTTGATCGTGTCGCTGTCGGCCGTGTCGAAGGCGAGCGCCGGGGATGCGGCAAGCATCGCGACGAAAGGGGCAACGAGAACGATCGGTTTCATGGGCATCTCCTTCCAGGATTTATTGTTGTTTCGGTGGCCGTCGAAGTCAATGAAAACGCTCGGATACGAGCGAAAACGGGGGGCTATTCCCTCGTTGTGTTGACAATCTCAGGTAGTCGAATATAAAGACCCCAACGGAGAACGTGGACGTCTTGGATTGGAGTTCCGATGGCAAAGAAAGTCGTCACCACTGTGCACGAGACGAGGGTGTGTTCCGACGAATTCGGCGTGACGACCGTCGAGACGCGCGGTCGCGGAACCCATCCCCATCGCCGCAAGCCATGCCGGGAGTGTCCGTGGCGGATGGACGTGCCTGCGGGCGTCTTTCCCCCTGACGCCTTCCGCGAGAGCGCCCCGACGGCTTACGATGGCGCGATCAAGACCTTCGGCTGCCACATGAACAAGGTGACGGCGACGGCGACCTGCGCCGGGTTCCTGCTGCGTCATGGCGAAAACAACATCGGTGTGCGTCTCGCCCTTTCCGGGGAGAGGATCAACCTTGACGAGGTCGAGGATGGCGGAGTCCCCGTCTATCCTTCGTACCGGGAGATGGCGATCTTGAACGGCGTGCCGGCCGACGACCCTGTCCTCGAGCAGGTCAGGGCGAACACGGACGTGTGGGACCATGTCGCCCGCAAGTGGGTTCCGCGTGCGGAAGAGGGGGAGTAGAGTGGGCGGTTTCTTTGCGCGGAATTTCCGCCGGAAGGGATGCTGACATGGCAGTCGACCGGGCCGACCTGCAGAAGATGGCCATCGAGCATTACATCTCGTTGCTCGCGGGCATGGACGCGCAGGCACCGTTCGGCCAGTTCATGCTTGATTACGGTTCCTATCATGTCGCGGCACCGCGTCCGCCGCGCCTGAAGACCCGCATGCCGACGCGGTGTTTCTCGAATGCGCAGCGCGCCGTCGTCGCCGCGGTCTCCGCCGGGCGGAAGCCGCTGACATACGCCGAGGGCTACGCATGCTCGAGCGGGCTTGCCGTCTGCGTGCCGATCCACCACGCCTGGCTCATCGACGACGAGGGCAGGGTCGTGGACCAGACGTGGCAGTCGCCCGAGACGTCGACCTACTTCGGCGTGGCGTTCAGCACGGATTACGTGATGGCCAAGGCGGAAGAATATGGGCGGGCCTACAACTCCCTGATCGACGACCGCCGCGACCGATGGAGACTGCTCAACGATCCTTCGGTGGCGGCCGAGGCGATCATCCGGCCGCGGCGGGATGCCGGGATTGTCTCAATGGTGCCTGGCGGGCCCTGAACCGTGCTGGGCGAGCACGCGCGGCATGAGCGCCAGGACGTCGTCGCGTGTGACAGGCCTCAACTCGCCGTCCGAATAGATCATCTGCGGGATTTCGCCGACGGGTAGCTTTCCTGTCGCATAGCCGCTCAGCGCCTTGACCGCGCTCGTCTGATTGCTGGTGGGGATGATGACAAGGTGGTCGGTGTCGCCGGAATAGACGAGGAGGTCGCCCCCTCCCTTCCGGGCCAGCTTATCGAGAAAGCCGTCGAGGAGGATGAAGGACGAAGCTGCTCCGCCGGTCTTGGCGATTTCGGTGATCGAGCCGATGCGGTGGAAGCCGGGCCTCGCCGCAAGGTACTCCCGGCGGAGGTTGGTCATGGCGGTCTCCCTGAGTTCGTCGATGCTGACCTTTCCGTCCACCCTCATGTCCTCCGTCACGAACAGGAAGGAATCCTGCTGGGGTATGGCGAGGACAGCGGCGAGCTCGTCGTTGACCTTCCAGTGGATGATCTCGCTCATGTCCGCATTAAGGCCCCTTTCCGCCGCCCTGGCGCGGTTGCGCTCGAGCGTCTCGGCCAGTGCCTTGGCCGAGCGGACAATGGGAAGTACCTTGGTGAGGTCGATCGATTCCTCGGAGAGCGAACCGGCCGCGTTCGATCCCACGATCATGACCATCTCGACAAGTTGGGCTTTGCGGTCCGCTCCCGGGGTCTTGCCGAGTTTCTCGAATAGGCGGGCAAAGGACATGATCGCACCGCTGTTCTCGTCGTCTTTCCGGTTGACCCTGACCTCGAGCGTATCGGTCCTGGTAACCTCGTGGGCGGAGTACATGGTCCTGAGGGCGTGGAACAGGAAGTCGCCAAACAGGGTAGGCGAGTTGAAGAGTTCCGCGTCGGGTTTGTCCTTCGAGATCAAAAACAAAGCCTGGGTGACGATCTTGTGGGCTTCGTCGCGCGTCATCGGTTGTTCCTTCATGCTTTTCCGGGCCATTTAGTGGCTCCGGAGCAGAAAGTCCACGGAGAACCGAAATTTATCGAACTCGTGGTGGCGCGAATTCTCGGACTCACATCCGGCGGCGCGGCGGCTGCGGACCGTCGCCAAGTGAAGTGATGAGCCTTTCGATGTCCTCCCGCGAAAGTTCACGAAGCGAGCCGTTCTCGCAGACCATGGGAGGAATGTCGCCGGTAGGAAGCGCGCCGATCTTGATTCCCGCAAGGGCGGACGCGACACCGTGGGCGTTCGCCGCCGGCATGATGACGAGATGGTCGGTCTCGCTCGAGAAAATGTGCAGGACGTCGTCTCCCGCCTTTTCCGCTTCGCCTTTGAGGAAGTCCTCGAGGAGGATGTACGAAGATGCGGCACAACCCGTCCCGCTGATTTCCGCCATCCCACCGTCGTAGTCGGTGTCGATCCGTGCCTCCCGGTGATGAGTTGCGAGGTTCGCGAGCGCTGTCGCCTTGAGTTCTTCGAAGGAAATGTCCCGCTCTGCCCGCATCTCCTCGGTGAGAAAGAGGAAGCGGTTGGGTTCGTTGATCGCCAGTACCGCCACCACCTCTTCGGAAACCTTCCATGACAGGAAGTGGGAGCCGACGGGGTCCTTCCCGTGTTTAACCGCAAAGGCTTCATTCCTCGCAAGGGAGCGGGCGTGCATGGGAGCCGATTTTAAAAGCGGCACGACACGCGAGAAATCCGGCTCGTCCTTCTCCTTGGTAGCGTTGGAGGCGACGCTGTCCTGGAAGGTCGTGACGGTTTTGACGAGGAGGTTGGCGTTGTTTTCCATGTCCAGCCCAAAGGCCTTGAAGGGCCGCGTGCAATTCAGCGTCTGCTTTGCACCGCCTTGTTCCCGTCTCTCGATCGTGACCGTAACGGGAGGGATGAACTCGACGGCAAGCTCCGGATTGGCGATACGCAGCGCGTGGGACATGAATTCGCCGAAGACCTCAGGAGCGAGGTAAGGGCGCGGATCGTAAAGTTCCATGCCCATGATGGCGAGGGCTTGAGCCGTGATCCGTTGCGCCTCTTCGAATGTCATCTCAGGTATCCTGTTTTACCTTACTTGGTTCGTTGGTAGGGACGCTGGCTGCAAATGTCCACCGCGGCCAGCTCCGAGGGGTCAGACGGCTGCGAGGTCGCCGGGTAGGAGGATCGTTTCGGCGTAGTCGCCAGGGTTGGCGCGATTGTGCGGTGTTGTCATGACGAGTTCCCTGTTTTTCAGGTCTTCGTTTAAACGCCTTCGCGCGGAAGCGCAATACACTTCGAAGTGCGACTTTCTCGGGCGGATTGCCGTGCTGTCCAGCGGGATCGCTTTTGGGGCCGCCTGCTTCGGAGGAGTGTTGACAACGGCGTCCTTAGCAAATAATTCAAGACGCCAATCAGGATCGGTCCCTTGCCGGGGCCGTCAGTGACGAATTGGAGCGACACATGGATTTCGCTGAAGTAGCGCGGCAGACCGGGTACAGTATTTTCACGGCCGAATTCGACAGGGTTCGCAATGTGCGGGACGACTTCGGCCCGGAAATGCTGGAACAGCTCCGCCAACAGGTGGAGACACACCAGCGGACTGAATACGACCGCATTCCGTCCGAAAACGACGCGGCGGCGCTCGAGGAGGCCGTCGCCGAACTTGAGGCGGTCCTGAGGACTGCGCTCGAGGAGACGGGCGTTCAGGCATCAAGCAGCGTCATCGCCTTCCTCGTGGACAATTCGGGATCGCTTCGCGATATGGGCGCTGTCTTCGCCCGGGCCATGTCGCGGGTCTGCCGGGTGCTTGACGGCTTCGGCTTCGACACGCCCGTGGTCGGACACACCACGTCCCAGTGGAAGGGTGGTAAGTCAAAGGTGAAGTGGATCGAAAGCGGACGGCCGATGAAACCTGGACGGCTGAACGACATTCTCTTCACGGTTTACAAGGAACCAGGCGAGCCGACCGTTGACGGTGACAACCGCCTGTATGGACTGGCCGCAAGCCGCGAGTTCAAGGAGAACATCGACGGAGAGGCGCTCGCCTGGACGGCGCTGAAGGTTGACGAACTGGAGGTCGCCAACAAGTCGATCGTGTTCGTCAGCGACGGCGATATCTCGATGGACGATGCCAGCGTCGCCTATAACGATCGGGACTTCCTCGACAGGCACCGCTCCGCGGTCATCGCCGAGATCGAGGCGTCCGATATCGGTCTGGTACACGTCGTCGCATCGAGGGACAAGGTCGCCGCGCCCGTGACGGGAGTGCCTACGTTTGGAGGCGGCGAGGTTTTCTATGCGTCGGAATTGGTGAGGTCGATCACGCAGGCAATCGATCACGCCATCCGTATGAACGCCGCGCCAAAACCCGTGGCAGGGGTCCGCGCCACACCCTGACGAGGACCGGAATTTCTGGTCGAAGTCTTCGATTACGTTCGATGGGGTCTTGCATTAATTTCCAACCGAGTTGACGATTGTGCGTCAACTTATTTGGAGACTTCAATGTCGAGAGCCATCGCGAAGGCGCGCCGCGCCGCGTTGTGCGCGCGCGTGGGCGACGTGCTGACGCCGGAACTGCTGACGGGCCGCTGGCGCAACGCCATGGCCGAGACCGGCAATCGCTACGCGGGCCACTGCTACGCCGCCGCCGAGGCGCTGTTCCACATGGTCGGCGGTCGGGCAAAGGGCTGGCTTCCCTGCGTGATGTCGCATTCCACCTGGCGGGAGGGGCTGGACCCCGGCGAAACCCACTGGTTCATCCGTCACGAGCGCACGGGAGAAATTCTCGACCCAACGGCGCTGCAATTCGACACACCCGTCCCGTACGGCCTGTCCAAGGGCTGCGGCTTCCTGACAAGGGGGCCGTCGAAGCGCGCCAAGGTCATCATGGAAAGGTTGCAAGGCGCGCTGGCCGTCGCGTCGTGACCCCCCTGGCTTCAGGCGACGTCGGAACGTTCCAGCAACCGCAATCCGTTTTTGTCGAACACGAAGATCACCGGGGGAGAGAAGACTGACTGTACCGCCCCGGAGATGGCCATGCCGATCAGACTCTCCATGCCCTGCCTGTCTCCTTTTCTCGCGACGAGCAGGGTGTCGTACTCGGCGACGTGGATGACGAGTTCATCCCGGGCCTTGATCGCCTCTTTCTCCCAGAACTCGGGCAGCAGAAGCAATGACGAGGCGATGCCGCCGATCCTGTCGATCACGACGAGCGGCTTGGTGTAGTCGTTTCGCATCTTGATCCGCATCGCCATGGTCCTGAAGTTTGCGAGCGCGTGATCTCTGGCTTCGTCCGGCGTGATGCCGAGCTCGTCGGCATCGTAGCGGTGCATGAAATGGAAATTCTCAGGCGTGTCGAAGGCGGGGACGACCCTGACCCTGCCGACGAGGGGCCAGCTGAGGAGCCTATAGCGATCCGGGACGCCTCCCTTGAAGGAAGAAGACTGCTCCATCCCGGAGATCATCGCGTCGGACTTCAGGAGTGGCACGATTTTCGATACCGAACGGTGCGGGCTGTTGGACGTGCCGCTCTCCGGATCGACGGCGGCGACTTGCCGCCGCAGTTCCTCGACGCCGTTGCGGATGAACTGGATCACCTCGGAGGAAACAAACTGCTTGTTCCAGTCAGGGTCGAAGGGACGGACCTGCTCAAACAGCCTCGCCGGGTTCATAAACCCGTTCGCTGTCACCTTGCCTTTGATCGTCGGGTCGGTGAAGTGGATGCGGTGGTCATCGGCCACCGTCCAAGCCTTGAGGTCGGGATAGATCACCCTGAACAGCGCCATCATCAGGGAGCGGAAACTCTCCTGGTCCTGGCATACGGACAGGTCAAAGTCGTCCTTTCCCATGAGGAAGAGGGCCTGGGTGAGGATTTTGTTTCTATCGTCTTGCATCGTTGGTCCGCAGTGAATCGTCAATCAAGGCCTAGCGGAAAAACGGCGTTCGAGGAACCCCGTTGTCTCTGGCGGTTGGCACTGGTTAGTTTGGGCGCACACATGGAGTGAGCCGAAATGATTTTTGATGTGCCTGTCGTTTACAACGCCTATGGGAAGATAACCGGCTCGAGGGTCAGTTCATCGGTGGGTTTTGTCGAGGTCGTCCCTTTCGATATCAATGTCATAGCAGGCGACGAAGCCCCTGTCGTGGCGGAGTGGGACGATGTGGCTCCGGAATATATAGGTGGTGTCCAGGAGGTGCCTTTCGTGGAAAAGGAACACGTCCGCGTTCAGGCTGGGCAGTATTGGCGGCCGGTCAGGGCCTACGAGATAGCCTCGGGCCTGCCAAGTCCCCTCGGCATGGTGGATGTCCGCGACCTTGACCGTGCGTTGACCAAATCGGCTGTCATCGGGCTTTCGAAGCAGCAGAACCCGAACACCCGCAAAAACCGGGTTCCCGCCGACCATTTTAGCAGCGTGGAGAAGACGAGCAGGGACTTTGCCGTCCGAGAAGTCGGGAGGTACCTGTCACGCTTTCGGGTGATCGACGGCCTTGTTTACGAACGGTGCGGACAGCCTGTCATCTTGTTGTCCGAGGCAAGGTTCGAAGCGCCGGAAGGCGACGACGTATTTCGCCGAAACCGCGTTACGAACCAGAACTACAGGCACTGGAGAAATAACGTGCTCAGGGTGACGACGATGGATCGCGTTCCATCGGCCACGCATCCCGATTTGCTGTTCACCCTCGGGAGTTTCAAGGACGCCCTCAAGCGTGTCCGTCGGATGGGCGTTTCGGCGACCATGGAAAAGGACGCGATCAACGCCTACAACGAGGCGCGGCGGCCAAGGCTTGCGGAAGGTTACATGGCGGACGAATTCCACGCGAGGGCCGAGGAGTGCGCGATGTACCTTCGGTATTTCGTCGCAAGGGTGGAGGCAAAGCAGAATGAGCTTCTGCCTGCTGGCGATCACCAGCGCTTGCGGCTTTACTGCGACTTGGCGGCCGCGGTCGACCTTTTTCCGGAAGCCGAGGCGTTCGATATCGTCGAGACGGCTGGCCGGGCATATCTCGAGCGATACGAGGAGTATGCCGAGCATATCCATCCCGAACAGCGGGCGTTGAAACGGGCTGTGGCGCTCGCGGAGAACCGACCGGTCTTCGTGGATGTGTTCTCCGCGCCGTCGGCCGACCGAGGCAATAGTTAGGCTGCCTGCGGGTCTTCGCTCCAGTCGATCTGGCCCGTCGCCACCAGGCGCTCGAGCGCTTCGATGGTCTCCTCGCGCGTGACGTGGCTCAGGTCGTATTTGACGTCCTTGTAACGTTCCAGGCGGGGACGGAACAGCTTTTCGGATTCGGCGGGAAAGGCAAGGCCAAGGAACTCGGCGGCTCCGCGCTCGTCCTTCAGGTGGTTCCCGGCGATCGAGTTCGCCCAGCCGGCGATGCAGGCGGGCGTTGCCGCCGGCGGCTTGGCCGCGCCGTAGACCTTCAGGAAGAGCGCGTCGTCGAGGCAGGTGAGGAAGTCGGGATCGACCCAGAACTGCTTCATGCTGAAGAAATTGCCGGGGTTGCGGATCGCGTCGATCACCAGGTCGATGTTTTGCCGATTAGCGTTCGGTGCGGGTGTCGGCTTCGCTGTGGCCATGTGGCAATCCTCGGGGTGTCTGGCGTTTGCGACTTAAATAAAGACATCGGGCGAAGCTGTCAACGCGCTGTTGGGGTCTTTCTTTTTGTTGACGGCATGTGGTTTTGAGCGGACGATTCAGCAAGTAGTTCATGTTGGCGATCATGGTTGGCTCCCCAGGATGTCGGGAGATTGCCCTATCTGATGGCTTGGGACAAACGGGGCCAAAGGATGCTGTGGAATGATGCGAGAGCGGGTGCTTTTCTGCAGGTGAGCAGCAGACGGAGTAGGCGGTCGTGATCATCGAAGTCCCCATCAGATACAACGCATCGGGTCGCAAGAAAGGGAACTCGATCAACTCGACCTTGCCTTTCCAGGAGATGATCGAGGTGGACATCCCTGTTGTCGGCGACGAGGAAGCGCCCGTGGTCGCAGAATGGGACGACACGCCTCCCGTCGGGACGTCTCCCAGAAGCAGCGGGTGGACCGTCCGCCCCGGAGAGGAGCGCGAGCATGTGCGGCTCTTCGACGACGCCTACTGGCGGCCGTTGAGGAACCATGAAATCTCGGGCACCGAAGACGGTCATCCGATTTCGGCGGGAGAGTTCACGAGGATCGTGGGCGAGGGGAGGCACCGCTCGGTGTTCCCCGTTTTCGAACTCACGGGGCGCAAGTTCTTTCCTCCCGAGCGGTATTTCGAGACGGTAGACTTCAGCGCCCGTCGGAAGCACGCTCCACTTGTTCAAAGGGCGGCGGCCGATCTCCTGATCGTCGACGGTGTCGTCTACGGGCGGTGCATCGAGCCGATGATCCTCGTCTCGATGGCGACGTTCGACCTCGAGTGGCGGCCGGGGACCGTGATGGGCTATACGGGTTACGTCATGAGGATCGTCAACAGGCCTCAGGATGACTATTGGTTCACCCGCGCGGAGTCGTATCCGATGCATAGCTTTCGCGAGGCGCTTGGCAAGGCTCGTCGCCTCAACGCGACGCACACCCGCGTGAAGGACGATGTCAACGAGTTCAATCTGAAAAAGCAGCCGGTCCTGTCAGGTGACTACTTCCTTCGGCCCGAGAACGCGCCGATTTCGGACTGCGGGATCAAGCTGAGGCAGTTCCTAGCGGTCATCGAGAGGGACAGGGAGACGATGCTGCCGCTCTCGGACACCGCGAAGCTGAAGCTCTATTGCGGCCTGCGCGAGGCGCTGGACGACATGCCGTCGGATCGGGCGATGGACACCGTCGAGACCCTCGGCCACGAATACATCGCCCGCTACGAGGAGGATCGGGAGCATAACCACCCCGAACAGATATTCCTCAAGAAGGCGATGAAGGCCGCATCCGAGCGGCCTGTTGAGCTGATGATCGCCTCCGGGCTACCCGTTCCACGGATTTGACGGAAAAGCGCGGTCACTGACGGCGGTCAGACCTCGTGGGGCAGGAGAATGGCTGGCATTCCTGCGGGGCGAGGCTCGTCTTCGTGGTGCTGCCAGCGCCACATCAGCTCCTTGACCTCGGTCTCGGTCATTGCGCGGGCTCCCTCGAACTCCTCGAGGAAGGTGGCAATGATTCCTTCCGCATCGAGCCTCGTCGACTCGATGAACAAACCGCCATGGATGGTGGGGACGGTCATCCAGATGCCGCCTGGATAAAGCTTCTGAACGGCGAACTCTCCGAGGCGCTTGCCAGGCGCGGGTTCGACAAGCGTCTTGACGCGGAATCGCGGCGGGAAACGGAGTGCCAGGAAACGCTCGGGTCCGAGCATCTCTTTGTAGTTCCACTTCTTGTGACTGAGTGCGCTCCTGATTGCATATTCGTCGGCGAGGAACGTCGGTGAATCGCGGTCCACGGTATCATGACGCTGCTTGAAGCGCTTTCTCAGAAAGCCGTGGACTTCCCCGACGCTCATGGAGCGCGCGTTATCGAAATCCTCGAGGCATGCCGTGATGAAGGCTAAAGCCGCGGCCTTCGTTGTCTCGACGATGCCTTCGTTCCACATCGTCATCTCGGGCCGCCACGCGAAGAACGTTTTCTTCTCGACGGCGTAGACCGTTCTCTCCGGACCTGGCCGCTCCACGACGCGGTACTTCGGCCGGAACATCAGGTTCAACTGTCGCTCACGTCCGATCATCGTCGAATAGACGTCGCGGCGGGACAGGAACGTTCGGCGGTTGAGGTCCGGCGTGTTCGTCATTGGAGGCCTTTCTGCTGGGGGAAGATGGTAGGGGAGGCCCCGTCTCACCAGATGACGGATCGCGTCTCCGCGCGCCAGTCCGCTATGTCGGACGCAGAGAGCATGATCGTGGTCCGCTGGTCAAGGGGGACCGGTCGCGGTGACTGCAACCGATGTCTTTCGGAACTCGTTCGGTGGGCTGATTAGTGGGCCAGACCCGCGCGGATTGTGCGGGTGATGTCGATGATGCCCTGGAAGTTCAGGGACACGCGCCTGCGGATTTTTTCGGTCTCGCCCAGAACCCAGATGCCCACCGAAATCAGGCTCGCGCGGAGCTGTTCGCTAAGCTGGTTTTCGGGTGAACTCAGGTCTTCGATGAGCGCCGACCAGAGCTGGTTGGTGTATTGGATGGCCTCGATCGCTTCGTGCGAGTAGCGTTGCTTGCGGGCGGCGGCCTGGAGGAGGGCGATGGAGCGGTCGAATGCTTCGCGTTCGCGGTCCCTTGCGTTGGAGAGAGAGTCTTCTGTCACCTCGGCATATGCGAACTGGTACATGGGACGTCCTTTCACTCAACACTCGACTGATGAGGTGAATTAAAGACTCCGGTCGTGGACGTCAATGGAAATCTGATGGAATCTTCGAATATTTCCAGTGCCGGCGCGGTTTTCGAGCGGGCATGGGTTGAAATAATGCCTGGGGTTCGGTAACGAAGGACGAAATTGAAGACGTCGATGTGTATTCGGACGCAGCGTACGCAGAGGAATGGTGTGATGGAGAAGCCTGAAAATCTTACCCCGGTGGATGTCTGGAACGATTTCCTCGACACGGACGAGTTCAAGGACCAGGCGAACGCGATCATCCCGTCCGCGCTCGAAAGCGGAGAGCGGCGTGACATCCTCGTCGTCACCGGTGAAAACGCGTCGGGCAAGAGCCTCGCCTTCATGATCATCAACCAGCTCGGCCGCAACTTCGCCAAACAGGATAAGGTCAATCTCGAGGTCATGGACATCGGCATGGGGCGCAGGACGAAGTCGGGGATCGAGAAGGCCTTAATCTTTGGCGACGAGAACATCGACAGCACGGGCAATATCTCGCTCAAGGTCATGCAGACCGCCGTGTCGACCTCGCGTAAGCGCACGAACTTTCATTACCTGATGCTAGACGAGCCGGACATCGGCGTGGGGGAGGGCTATCACAACGCCATCGGCCGCTTCCTCGCGGACTTCGCGGGCGACATGAGTGCCTCGGCCTCGTCGTCGCCACCCACAGCCGCCGGATTGCGGAGCGGCTTCTCGATGGCGGCGCATCAAGCCTCAGGCTCGGTGGTGACCTCCGCCCGGTCCGCGACTGGATTCGCGACGGGGATATCGAAAAGTCCGTGGAGGACCTCGTCAATCTCAAGGATGTATCGTTCGAGAGGTTCCGCGCCGTGAGCGCTATGCTGAGGGACTGACAGGGAAAGGGGATTGCGGCACCTTCCCCCTGTCGATCAAGGCTTCTAGGAAACGGTCCGCCCAGCGGACCAGGTTCCAGCTTTGGAACCCGTCCAGACGTTCGTCCAGGTTGTCGTCCAGAAACGATAGACTTCGGGGACCGCAGTCCCTGGTGCAGAGACGGCCGAACATTAACTGACGTTGCCGTCCGACAAGTGCAAGCGGAACGAGGCCCCTTGCGAGTGCATAGCAAGCAACGACACTGTAGGCCGTAGCGAGATTGATGAAGACAGGTCCGAAAGTGGAAAACAAACCGCCCTCGCGAAGAATTGCCATCTGTTAAGGGAAAAATAACCATATCGGGTCAAGTTCCGCAATTGATCGAGGTGGCGTGGTTAATGCCACATCGACCTTTCCGCAGGATCGGGACGCTCGTTTGCGTCAAAGGCGACTTTGACCGAAATAACGGCTCGATGCACTTCACTATGAAGTCTGCGAACTCTATATGGGATTCCGAGACCTCAGCTGACATGGAAGGATTTGTGTGATGGCGGGCATTTCGGCTGACTTGGAAATACACGGAGACGACAGGGATACTTCGGGCGCTGACCGCCCCCTGCTCGATTCGGACAGCCTCGTAAAGGGCTTCATAAAGTCGGCCAAGAAGCGCGGCTTTGCCACCACGGGACAGATCAACGCCCTCATGTCGTCCGGCGGACTGTCGTCGGAGGGAATTGAAGACGTGATGACGATGCTGTCCGACACGGGGGTCAATATCGTCGAGGACGACGAGGCGGACGAGGACGAACCCGAGCAGGATGACGATGACGGTCAGGACGACAGCGACAGCGAAGTTGTTGTCGCGGGCTCGAAGGCCGTACTCGCGGCGAAGAAGAAAAAGGAACCGACGGACCGCACCGATGATCCCGTCCGCATGTACCTGCGGGAAATGGGTAGCGTCGAGCTGTTGAGCCGCGCTGGCGAGATCGCAATCGCCAAGCGCATCGAATCCGGCAAGGAGACGATGATTGCCGGTCTGTGCGAAAGCCCGCTCACCTTCCAGGCCATCATCATCTGGCGTGAGGAATTGCAGCAGGGTACGACCATGCTGCGCGAGATCATCGATCTCGACGCCACCTACTCCGGACCGGAGGCGAAGGCAGCGCCAGAGTTCAAGAGCGCCGAACAGATCGAACTGGAGCGGAAGGCGGCCGAAGAGAAGGAGAGGGTGCGTCGTGCGAGGATGGCCGAAGACGACATCACGAATGTCGGCGGCGAGGCCCCTGTAGTCGAGGAGTTGGAGGAGGATGACACGAGCCTTTCCATCGCCGCGATGGAGGCGGAGCTTCTCCCGCAGGTGACGGCAACCCTCGACCTGATCGCCGAAACATACGGAAAACTTGTCAGGATGCAGGATGGCGCAGTGTCGTCTGTGGATGACACGAAACACAAGAAGATCAAGGACGACCTCATCACGGCGGTGAAATCGCTGTCGTTCCATCAGAACCGCATCGATAGCCTGCTGGAGCAGCTGTACGACATCTCGAAGCGTCTGATGCAAAGTGAGGGGCGGCTGCTGAGGCTGGCCGAGTCCTACGGTGTCCGTCGCGACGACTTCCTTGAACATTACCGGGGGCGTGAGCTCGATCCGAGCTGGCAGGCGCATATCGCAGGGCTTCCGGGAAGATGGAAGTCGTTCGCCGAGCAGGAACCTTCTGGTATCGGGGCGATCCGCGAGGAAATCGCCGCGCTGGTATCCGACACCGGGATTTCCATCGCCGAGTTCCGTCGCATCGTGTCGATGGTCCAGAAGGGCGAGCGTGAAAACCGCATGGCCAAGAAGGAAATGGTCGAAGCGAACCTTCGCCTCGTCATCTCCATCGCCAAGAAGTACACGAACCGCGGGCTGCAGTTCCTCGACCTGATCCAGGAAGGCAACATCGGCCTGATGAAGGCGGTGGACAAGTTCGAGTATCGCCGCGGCTACAAATTCTCGACCTATGCCACATGGTGGATCAGGCAGGCGATCACGCGCTCGATCGCCGACCAGGCTCGGACGATCCGCATTCCCGTCCATATGATCGAGACGATCAACAAAATCGTCCGTACGTCGAGACAGATGCTGAACGACACGGGCAGGGAGCCGACGCCGGAAGAAATCGCCGAGAAGCTCGGAATGCCGCTCGAAAAGGTCAAGAAGACGATCAAGATCGCCAAGGAGCCCGTTTCGCTCGAAACGCCTGTCGGCGACGAAGAGGATTCCAGCATCGGTGACTTCATCGAGGACAAGAACGCGGTCCTGCCGCTCGACGCCGCCGTGATGTCGAACCTGCGGTCGGCCACGACGAAGGTCCTCGCGACCCTGACCGCCCGCGAGGAACGCGTCCTTCGCATGCGCTTCGGCATCGGTATGAACTCCGACCACACGCTGGAGGAGGTCGGTCAGCAGTTCTCCGTGACGAGGGAGCGCATCCGGCAGATCGAAGCCAAGGCGCTCCGCAAGCTGAAGCACCCGAGCCGCAGCCGCGCGCTGAGGACGTTCCTCGACGCTTCGTGAGGGCGTTCCCGTCGTCGCTGTCTTGCCAAGGCGGTGGAGTTGAAAGCTTGTCACCCCTGATCGTGGCCCTCTGGATTGTAGCCGCGATGCTCGCTTACGAGCGGCCAACGAAACGCGACTGAAGTTCCCGAGCGGGAGCATCACCGTCTCCACGTCACCGAAATCCACCTGATGTTCCCGAACGGGAACATCAGGGCAGGGGTCGTCTCATCGCCTCGGCGATATCGAGGAGAGCCGAAGCGCATTTGCGAGGGACGAGGTCGAGAACACGCGACGGGGAGCCGAACTGCGGCACGACGTCCGGCCTGCAAACCTTGACGCCAGTTCCAGCAGATCGTCGAGGCATTCACGGTCGGAACGGGTGGCGCGGAGTTCTGCCAGAGCGTCTCCGAGGTCGGTCTCCAGTGCGCTTGCGATCATATCCAGATTGCGCTCCCTGCCGCCGACAAAGTTCCAAACCGCGCGCTGGAGGAAATAGGACGGGTCGACGCCTTCGTCGCAGTCGATCCGTCTTACGAGGGATGGTTCGCCAGGCTTTCCGCCCGCCAGATGTTCTTCGATCTCGAAGCGAAGATTACCGTTCAACTCGTTGTGGTAGCGTAGATAATGGGCAAAGCTTTCCGCTGCCCCGATGTCGTTTAGGAGCGGTGCGTGAAGCATTTGCCGGGCGTGCTCCCGCCCATCCTTGTCGGGGAAGAGGAGCGCAGCGGCGTGCCGGATAGCGTTGCGGAAGTTTTCGGCGACGGCGGTCGCCTGGGCGATTTTCAGAATCCAAACCTGCATGGTCGATCTCCAGAACCAAACGTTTCGTTGGTGCCTTCGATCCCTGTCCAGGGGACGCCAAATCCGCTCCCGTCCGGGGCGGTTCACAACAAATAGGGGGATTTTGGTGAAATGCAAGCGACGGGGGCGAGGGCAGGGGACCCCCCTACCCCCTGAAAACCGCCCGCTCCGGCGGGAAGGTCCAGTAGTCGAATTCGCCGCGCGGATGTTCGGCCGCCCACTTCAGGACATCCTCGGTCGGAACGACGAGCGTCGTCTGGCCCTTGGGGTGGAAACAGTTCTTGCCGCTCTTCATATAGAACGCGCCGTGCTGCTTGATGTAGACCCGTCCAACCCGCGGGTTGAGACCTTCTACTTCCGTCACGGCATAGACGAGCATGTGGCCCTGCGTTTGCCGCACTACGGCGACGCTGCCTGTCGTTGCGTTTCGGTAGTAGTCCGCGATCTCGTCTTCGGTCTGGTAGGCGCACGGCGAAATCTTGCGCGCCTTGCCTGAGGGTGGCTGTTCGGGTTGCTGTTCCTGTGTGGCGGGGCGTGGTTTGCGGGTCTCGGCCACGACTGATTTCACTGCCTTGTCCAACTCGTCCGCCTCCATTGGATTCACTCTTCAAGTCAGTGGCTTAGATAGAAGAGCTGACAGAAGAATTCAACGGACGCTGGCTATTTTTCGGGCGAGTTCGACGAAACGCTCGATGCGTGCCGTAGTCTTGCGTTCCAGAACGGCGTTGGACTGAGCGGCCGCGAGCTTCCTATGGTTTTTCAGCCGACTGCGGATCGCCTCTGCCTTGGTGCGTTTCGGTGGCTTGGTTTGACCGATCGTTCCCATGGCGGCCCTGATTTCGGCCAGGCGTTCTTCGACATATGACACTTCGTGGACCTTTGACATTCCCTTTCGACGATCGTCGGTGCTTATGGTCCTAACTCCGCTTCTTAACAATCCCCTAATTGTTCTTGTGTTCAAAAGCGATCGGCGGTCTTGCGGAAGCCGTCCAACCTCGGCATCCCGCTTCGGGCGGTTGGTCGTAACCGATCCCAGATGGAGGCGGTTTGGTCGTCAGGGAACTCCAAACTGATCAGTATCGCGATCTGGAGCCTCCGGCGTTCGGCGAGTTCTGGCGGGGAGCAATCCTCGTCGAAGACGCCTTTGATCTCACCGGGTTCCTGAGCGCTTTCCAGAAGGTCCTTCCATTGGTCGAAGCCATGCATTGCCGCTATCAGGTCTTCCGCCGTCTCCGCCTGGACGCCAAGGTCACTGCAAAGTGCGTGGAAAAGCTGGCATGGCCTGGAGGGGCCGTTTGGGATCACGACGTAGGGAAGGGAGCGGGCGAAAGTGGAACTCCGGTGCTTGAGGCGTCCTCCATAGGTCAGGAAGCGGTCGCTGAGGTTGATAAGGGAATCCCGCATGTCTGCATCATCCTGCCGTCCGGAGAGATTTTCGGCGATGACAGCCAGGACTTCGGGAAATTCCGGCTCCATTGATAGGGACGCGCCTACTAGATCGGTCTTTTCGAGTTCGATGAGGGACAGCAGGAGTGCGTCATGGATGGCATGAACAATGTCAACATCGCTGAGGCTGACGCCCACGCCGCCATCGGTCGCAATCGTGGGGAACCGGCAGAGTAGTCGGGTGAAGGCATTCAGGATGACCATGTCCGCTCCTTGATCGCCAGAAGCGGAAAGTACTCCTAAAGCTGGCACGCGCGACATGACGTCCTCTGCAACGGCTCTTTCTAACCCTTGGGTGAGGCCGGGAATATCTTCGTTTTCGAGAGGTATGGAATTGTTCAATTCGCAAGCGAGGCTGTCGAAGATGTGGCCCTCGAGAAAAAGCACTCGAAACTCTGGAAGGGTGTCGACGAACAGTTGCGCGGCATTTGCCAACCCCGCGGCACGGGATGTTTCCAATATCTGGAGCCACTTCGGCCCGGGCCGGAAATTCTTCCCCGACTCGATGTCCTCGATGATCCGCATTACGCCTGGCTTCACAGGTTCGGCTCTCAGTTCAAGCAGACTTCGATTCCCAAAAACAAAGGCGTCGATGTGCATGGTTGAACCACCTTGTGACGTGAGGGGTGTTCGGCTGCAATGAGCTGGATGTTACCAAATCTGGAAGGGCATTCCAAATCCTACCTATGCTGTACTTTTCGCCGCATAGGTTTCGTGTTCCTTGGATGATGGTTGGTGTGGAGGGAGTGTTTGGTCGCTTGCTGGCAGCAGGCAGATCGACATCTCAACTCAGGCCCATGATTTCTTGAAGTGACAGGAGTTTGTCGACCGACGACAAGGACGACGTCGCATGTGCGACCGTTTGCTGCTGCCCGTTCACGGTGAGCAGGACCTCGTGGGTGATGTCGTCCGCGAGCGTGCCGAGGGCGGCGTTCGCATTGTCGCGGTCCTCTCCGAGCCGCACGATCACGGCGTCGCCTTTGCGCGGGGGCTTGCCAGGGCACGCAAGCACCAGCTCGCCGGGGTCGAATTTCGGGCGGAGCGTCGCGTTCGGGATGACAAGCCCGTAGGCTTCGGGAAAGGCCTTCAGGGCTGGCGTGCGGTAGAGCCAGTCCGAGGGTTCGGCCGGTAGGCGGAACAGACCGTCGGCGCGCAGCGTGAACTCGCCCCGCAACAGGGGAAGGTCGCGGGAGACCGCCTGGGTCTCGGCTCGAGTTCTCCGCTCGATCGACGGTGGAGTTTCGCCGCCGCTGGCCGACTTCGGTTGCGGGGAGTCCGTCCCGTCGAGGAGCCAGGACACAGTTGTGTCCAAGGCTTTCGCGAGCTTTCCGAGCGCGTCGCTGTTCGGCATGCCGCGGCGTCCAACCAGCTTAGCTAGATAACCGCGATCAAGGCCCGCAGACACGGAAACGGCATGCGCCGTGGTGTCGAGTTCCGCAATGCGTCGGTCGATGCGGTCGTAAATCGATTCCGTCATGGACGCTCCGTCTAAAGCTGTCGCATGTGGAGTATTGTCCCTGTGGCCAAATGTCAATCGCGCAAGGACAATTGTCATCCGATTGCGGACAAACGTCCGCGCGGGTGTCGGCGGGAAGGGGTCAAATCATCACAAACGAGGGTAGGGGATCGCCCTGCCCTCGTTTGTCCAGGTTTCGCGGTCGCTTCGATTGCGGCGGTCAATTGTGGACCGGAACCATCTCGCTTTTTTCGCCGTAAAATTCGCTGCCGTCCTCGAACCCGATGGTGAGGTAGTCTACCCAGCCCGTGTCGCCGTTGCCGCGGCTCTCGGCGGCTCTTACGAACCCGATCCTGCCGTCGAGAACCTGCCACCGGGTCTTTGCCACCCGGCTCAGAAGGCCGTTGTCGCCGCTCGTTCCGCTGAACGCTCCGCACATGAAATAGGAGAAGCACGAAAGCACAAGCCAAACACAACCGATGGCCAGGGCGGGAGGAAGGAGGAGCATTGCGAGGATCGCCAGCCCGAGCGGACAAAACAAACTGGCAAAGGGATGTCCGCTGACATGTGGATTGGCGTCCGCGAGTGGCGCGACCAGCGCGCGTGCCTTGTCGGTGGCAGGCTCCAGGCTGGCCAGGCTGAATGTCTTGCTGGACAACAGGCCTTTGAAGGACAGCTTGAGGTCGTTGCCGAACTCGTCGGTCTCCTGGACGACGCCGATTTCGCCACCGGCGGTCCGCCATGACGCTCCCACGAAAGCTCTTTTCCAGTTCGCTTTCATCGAATGGGCTGTTGCTTGGGCTGGAAACCCGAGCAGATATCCGACGGGCAGCAGACTCAGCCCCGTGAGGCCCAAGGCAACGGAATTTGGATCGGGCAAGCCCATCAGGCTCGTGGCCAGCAAGCCGCCGCACGCAAAGCTCCCGTAGCGGGCCCCGTTCAAAGCCCTGTAGTTGGACAGCAGTCGCTTGTGGGTATCGATATGCTCTGCGACGGTATTCTTGGACATTATCCGCTCCGTTAGGTGGCGGTTTAAATAAAGACGTCGATCTAAGATTGTCAACTAAATAAAGACTTCAAAAAAGGAGATCGATGCGGCCGCCAGCGCGCCAATTACCATGCGGTTTCTGTTTTCGCGGACAATTGACGGGGCGACTGCCGAAATCGGCTGCGGTTTCGCCAGTGTTGCGTTTCAGTCCGCCAAGTGTCTGATAACATTGTGATGTCGTGCGGGAAAAAGCAACAAACGCTGGTTTTTGCGGCACGCAACACCTTTAATAGCTAACATACTGATATAGCGTCATAAACGTGGCGCAACACTGGCGAAACCGCAGTTTACCGATCCCTCCCGGTTCCATAAGCTATCTTATGCGATCTTCGCCACATCGGCATTGCTCACCTCGGGCGGCTACTTAGAGCTGCCCTTTCAGTTCCGATCCGTTGTGTGCTGACCGCCGCATCGGCCGATCCCTATCCTGACCTTAAAGGCCCCGCCCCCTGAGAGCGTTAACGGTGATCCCGACTTTTGTGTATCTGGAGAGCACCGATCTCTGATGACTGTTTCCCCGGTGCGCTCCTGCGGCGTCCGACGAATGCATCGCGTTGCTTTCCGGCCGAACCGCATCGAGCACTGAATCCTTATCCAGTCTCGTATATTCCATGGCCTCCATGTCGTAGAGGTTGAGATTCTGGGACAGGCTTTCGGTGTTGTTGGTGTAGTAGTCCTTGATGATCGAATCCAGGCGGGTTTCCATGCGCCCGATCAGTTCGACGCGCTGCTCGATGTTCAGCATGAGATCGTCGACGTTCACGGAATCCTTGACGTTTTCGGCTATCTGGCGGACTTCATCGAGGTTGAAATCCTTGCTGGCCGTGTACTCTTGATGCTTTGTCAGCAGGCTTTCGGTTGAATGGCTTTCGTCGGTGTATCTTGCTATTCTCAGAACTGCCTTTTCAAGCCTCCCCTCCGACATCGTGAGTTGTTGGTCGACTCTCGTCAGTCTATCCAGATCGCCATCGAGTTTCCGAGTATCATACGAAGGGGTGTCCAGGGCCGGCCTGAGGAAGCTCAACGCTGCATCTGAATGAAGCGCGTCGAGGGTCTGGAACTGCGCGTCATACTTCGTCATCAGTTCCTGCAACGCCGCAGTGTCTTTCGCATTATATGCGTCGGCTATTTCTTCGAGGGTTTGTTCCAGATGGGAGACCGATTCCAGGCGATCCTCCATGTTCTTCGCGACGCCGTCGAAGTTGATGCCACTTTCGTCCTTGGCTTTTTTGACTATGTCCTTGACGGCCGAGAGGTCGATATCGCGGGATGCGGTGTAGCCGTGCTGAAGGACGTGGGATGTCGTCGCCTTGCCGACGTCCATGTCCTGCAGTCGCCAGTGGGCGCTCTCCATTTTCATCATCGTGTCGCGAAGGAGGATATCGGTTTTCACCATGACATTGACCGTATCGCGGAACTGGCCCAATTCCTTGCCCGCGATATAGCTGGCTTCGATTTGCGCGATCTCGGAGGGATTTTTGGCGGCGATGAAGTCCGTGTTGGCCTGTGCCGCCCCTGGAAACCCGGTGATCAGCATGGACGTGAGCGATGCGGCGACGACCGCGTATTTTGCGCTGTTCTTCATGGTCTCGAAGAAGTTGTCCATCGTCGTCATCGCTAAAATCCACTTGGTGTTCTGACTTGATCTGATTGAAGGTTGCGAATTGTCCCGCATGGAACAAGGTTGTTTACGGCGGCTTACGATGCGGCCTCGCGATTGTAGTCAGCGACGATATTCTTGATTTTCATTTTGATGATGCGTTTGCCAAGGAGAGATGTGGGAGTGTCGGCCAGTGCGTCCTCGATCTTCCTGTAGGCTTTGACCCCGGCGAGTTCCCTATTGAGTTCCAGCTTGATTTTGTGAAACTCGAAAGCCGCCTGGATGGCATCTTTCATGTCGCCATGATCCATGGTCATGGCCTGCGCGACGAGAGTGTCTCGGTGTGCTACGGCATCGGCCTCCCCCTTCGAACATCCTGTGTAAAGGGCGTCGAGAAACGCGTCAGTGAACTCGTCGTCGAATCCGTTCTGGTTCATAAGCCAGAGGATTATAAGTTCTGAGCCTTTGTTCATTTATGTACGTCCTCTAGCAAAAAACGGCCGATCTAGGATCAGCCGTTTGAGTTCTGCTTGATGCTGCCAGGGCCGATCAGCAATAGTCTAGGTAGCGGTTGCCGTAGCGGTCACGATAGTAGCAGCGATCAGGTTCTGCTTCCGAAGCGTTGCCGACGACTGCGCCGCCCACGCCGCCGATGGCCGCGCCAACCGCCGCACCGCGCACGTTGCCCGTGATCGCGCCGCCAAGGATCGCTCCGCCGACCGCGCCGATGCCGGCTCCCTTTTCGGTGGTCGTGCAGGCCGCGAGGGATGCGCCAACGCAGATGACGGCGAGAATTTTCTTCATGTCGGTCTCCTTTAGTTTCAATAGGATAATGAAGGGCTCACGATCAGGTTTCAATGAGCCGGCAACTTGGCGTCTTTATTTATATTCACACGGGGCGCTGGGCGTGACACTCTCTGACGGATGGCTCGGCGAAGCTTATTGGAGACTTCGCCTACGCGCAAACGTACGGGAGCGGAATATGGGATTTGTGTTGGCGATATGCTTGGCGTTGCTGGTGTGGACCGCTGCAAGCGTCCTGTGGCTGGTCTACCAGGTAGTGAGCCTGTTCAATCTCGGGACGGGCCGCAAGGAGAACTGGTTCACCTATCTGCTCGCAGCTCCCGTTGTGGCGATCCTCTTCGTCGCCAGATCGTTCAAGCGAACCCGAAAGTAGGCTTCGAAACGGCCCGGGGTGCGGTCAGTCGTCCAGGCAGCCGGCGGGCTGCCCTTCCCAGAACGGGAGGACCTGGTGGCGTCCGTAGAGCGCCCAGAAGCCCGCGCACATCTGGTTGCGGCCTTGTTCGTCGGTGGTGTGGACGCAGTAGAACGCCAGCCAGCCCTTGCGCATTTGTTCCTTTTCGTCCTCCCATTCCTCGAGATCGGCCAGGTTTTGGGGGTCGTTTCGGCGGAACGCGCACTCGCCGCAGCATTTGGCTCGCGGTGTGTCGTTGACCTTCGAGGTCAGGTAGTCGCCGTCGACGATAGGCTTGCACATGTCCAACCTCCGAGCTGTCCGGGCGATCTAGTGCCACTGTTGTCTTGAATTGTCTAGCCAAATCGAATTCATGACTTCGATGGGACCGTGTCGCCCTTGGCCCAAGGGATGTTGGTCCCTCGCCCGCGCCGTTTTCCTGTGGCATATTGCGTCGCCTGATAGGACGTCAACGGAGGAGGAAACCGATGAAGGATTCTCAAGCGCCCCTGCCCGCTCCGACTGTGGACCTGAGGGCGGGAGAAGGAGGAGAGTGGACCGAGGAAAAGGTCAGGGCCTTCTTTTGCAATCCCGTCTACGCGGGGATCGGTGGGTATCCGCAAATGGTGGACGACGAAACCTGGATCAGGGCCGCGGCCCAGTCGCTGCGCGAGGACGGTCCGGAACAGTGGCTGGTGAACATGCTTTACGCGCTTCGGCTGTCGATTCCCGCGGAGCAGAAGGCGTAGCGTCTACGGCATTGTGCCGTCTCGCCGACGAACTCCCTCTTAGAGTCCGTCGGCTTGCGCCGCATTTCCTGGGATGGAGCGCGTGCGGTCTGCGGGGGACGCTTGCGAATCCGCCGCTTGTCTTGGGAGACGGTGCCGGATAGCCGTTCGGGTGCCTTGTTTCAACCCACGTGCGCCATGCCCCAAGGAAAAAAATGTCGCATGCGGGAGAGTTGCGGACCCTCTGCCTAGTAGGAAGGGCCGGATGGCGTGTCGGGTGTCGGGAAGGAGAGGTCCACCTGTCGGTTTACCCACATGACGGCCCCCGGATAGCTGTTCTTTCCCAACATGGCGTCGAGTTCGAGCAAGATGTCTGCGGCCGCATCGAGGAAATCGTCATCCTGCTCGGCCACCTTCTTGCCGCCTGCCTCGATCAGGTCGCGGAGTTGGAGCCACTTGTGGACGTAAGGCGTACTCTCGTCGAGGACGCCTACCTTGGACGTCGCCGCCTTGATGTCTTTGATGATCAACGGCCTGGCGTCCGGCTTCTCGAAGAACGACGGATTGATGTACTCGATGTAGAACTTCACCCTCTGCTTCTCGAGTGCGTCGGGAAACGCATCGGGGATGTTGTCGTATTCGGTCATCGACATCTGGTAGGCACCCGAGATCGACGTGTCCGCCCGCTCGCTGCCATAGGAGCCGTAGCTGTGTTCCTGGAGCCTTCCGCTCAGGGTGCCGTCGAATGCCCAGGTGATCGCGTTGGCGGTGGCGTAGATCATCGGGGTCGGTGCGCGGTGCCAGAGGACCCCGTCTATCGCGATCGTGTTCGCCTGGGCATACTCGACCGCCTGCTGCCGCTTTTCGTTGACCGAGTTCCTCTCGATCAAGCGATAGGTGTCGGACGGGTCGTAGATGGCGCAGGAAACGGTTCCGTCGTCCGCCTGGAAGAATGGCCGCTTCGGCTGCCACTCCTTGTCCACGAGCGTGAACGGTGAGTGTTGCCCCGTCAGCTTGTAGCGAAGTAGGCCGACGAGGCTTAGTCCCTTGCCTGCTGTCTCGTTGTCGCGATCCGCATCTTCCTGCTCGTATGCCGTGAAGGTTCGTTGATTCTGGTGGATGCCGGCATGGAGTTGCTTTTTCTTCGGCCAGTGTCCCATCAGCATGATGTGCTGTTTCCCGAAGTCGACGTCGTCAGCGCGCGAGTCCTTGATCCAGAAACTTCCCTCGAAGTGCCTGAACTCCTCCGCGTGGCCACCGTGCTCGTCGAGGAGCGTCAACGCTACTGGGCAGTCGTCCTCGGGGACGTCCCTGATGTTTACGCGCGCAACATCGATCCCTGTCCGGCTATTCGGGAGCCTCTTCTTCGGTTCGATGCCGGACATATCATAGCTGAAGGGTAGTTCGATAATCATGTTAGTCGCGTTCCGGGTTGTTATGCTGGCTTCAGGGTTTGGCGGTCGGCGTTTGCGCCTGCGCGGGTTCATCCTTCGCCAGCGGGCGCAGTCCGTTGAAACGCAGTCGTTCGCCGCGATGTTCGACGTCAGCCGTGGAAACGGACCCCGGGTATGGCACCTTGTCTAGCCAGTGCTCGTAAAGATCGTCAACGACTTTCCTTTGGTGGCCGTCCTCGACATGGCCGAGGGAGTTGTAAAACCGTTCCTCGGACGTCACGAGAACCGGAAGCCGTACGCCGTCGATGTGGTTGATGCTGGTTCCCTTCCCGCGCAGGTCGGACACGCGCATGACGCCGGGCGCATGGCGCTCGAGCGTTGCGACGAGCCTCAAGGTGTCAAAGCGACGGTGGTATGCGGTGAGATGAAGTTCGTTCTCGATCGCCGCGTCGATCGTCAGGAACTCGATGCCGCGCACGTGGGGCGCGACAGTCTCGTTGAGGTAGGTGATGATTTCGCTGTCATTGAAATAGACTGCGTTCCAGAGGCTTGCCATAGGTGTATCCCGTTTCATTTCCTTGGACATTGCCTTCGACGGTTGCTTGCGACAAGCGAAGGGCTCTTGCGAACGGGGTCTTGATTTAACTCGCTCTATCCGATACTTGCTCTTTCGAATTGATGACCTCGAAGGAGTTCCCTATGGCCGACGCATCATCCCCTGCCCTTGCCTCGATCTTCGCCCGCGCGAAGTACGAGGCCATCCTGACGGGTGTCGGGCCGCGCCGGGACGGGCTTCTGGCGGCCGAGTACCAGTCAACGGTCTTCGCCGTCGTGCGCGAGCTTGCGGCCTCGATGGATATTCCACTTGAGTGGAAATGGGGGCCGGACACCGATCCGTTGTTCTACAGGGAAATGGACCTCTCGTGTGTTCGGGACGGCTGGAAAGTCCTGGGGGCGGCGGCCCAGATGGGAGGTTTCGTCTGGGTGGTCGCGGCTGGACAGAAGGGGACGGCGTTCGAACGGTGGACGGCCGTCTACGAGTTCGGATGTCGGTTCGACAAATGTGGCTACGGCAGTGAGTGGGTGGCGACGGGACCCGGATCGCTCTTCATGCAATTCAATCCGGACGAATACGGGCCGGAACTGCTGGGCATTCAGCTGGCGAAAAGGCTGGCCGTGATGTCGGCGGCGCACGATCTCGCCCCTGAGGAATAAATCCGGGAGCGTCGCCGCCCCCGGATTTATTCTGGTCCTTAACTCAAGGCAGCGCGGTTATTACGGGTACCAGGCCTGTACCTGCGCCCGATGCGCTCAGGACGGTCTCCCAGGTCTGGTTATCGGACGTCGTCATGATGTGCCAGGAGGTCGGATTGCACGGGGTGTAACCGTCCGCTCTATGGACCCACTGGATAGACGTCGGCTTGTTCCCGGGCACATTCCTGAACGTGATGGACTTTTCTGACGCGGCTTCGGTGATGAACCACATGGATGCTGTCGAAACGACGCCGTCAGTCAGGTTCTGGGCGGGATAGGCGGGGGCAGCCGCAGACGGGATCGCGTTCGCCAGCGACGTGATGTTCGTGGCACCGTTGAACACCATGAACTCGGACAGGCCGACGCAGGTGGGAAGCGTCGGATGCGGGTGCCAGGTGTCGAAGACGACCTTGTAGGCTTTGATATCCGTCACCTTGACGTTGTAGGTTACGGTCTTGGATACTCCGTCATAGGAATCCTTGACAGTGACCGATATCGGATATGTGCCTGTTGCCGTACCGGACGGGGCAGCGCCGGTGACTGAGCCGTTCGCGTTCAGTGTCAGCCACGACGGAAGGCCTTGGGCCGTGAAGCTCGCGGTTCCGTAAACGTTGGCAACGGCGGGTGCGGCGCTTGTGGTCGTAGCTTCCCCCGCGCCGAAGGTGAGGCCGCCCGGCGGCGTGATCGTCAGGCCGTAGACGTCAGTCACGGAGTATTCGATCGTTCCCTTCCTGCCGAACTCGTCTGTGACCGTGACGTAGTTGCCCGTCCATTTTCCGTTCGGACCTGTGTACCAGCCCGCCGGCAACGGGGCCTTCCCGCCGAGGATTCCTGTGTTGGGATCGGTGGCGGTCGGCGTGCCAGAGTAGGTGAGCGTTCCGTAGGTATTCAGGAACTTGAACGGTCCGATCGAGAAGTCGGTGTCCATGCGCAGGACGAAATGCGTCTGCTGCGACAGGTCGGGCGTGATGTCTCCCGATGGCTTGACGCCGAACCAGAACGGCTGGGTGGATGCCTTGTCTCCGCGCTCCGACGTGGCGGTGATCACGAGGTCCTTGTAGATGACCGGTTTCGTAGGCGTTCCGCTGATCGTACCCGTCGCCGCGTCGAAGGTCAGCCCGGTGTCGGCGGCGATGTCGTGGTTCAGGTTGAATGTCAGCGGTCCGGGCCATGGCTTGCCGCTGACGTTGTCCGTCACGGCGGCAGTGTAGGCCGGAAATGCGGTTCCGACCGTTCCCGCAGGCAGCTTGTTGTCCGTCGGGCTGGCGATCACGGGCAGAGCGTCGATCGGGTCGACTTTGAGCGAAAAAGCGTTGGAAAGCTGTACGTCCGTCTGCGTTCCGGAGAAGGTGTCGGTTCCCCTGATCTGAAGTCCGGCATATGTGCCGGTCGCCGCGTTCGTTATGCCGATAGCGCCTGTCGAGGGGTTTAGAGTCACGCCTTGGGGCCACGAGCCGACCTTTTCGAAGGTCACGGTGCCAAGCTTGTTGAACGTGTCCACCGATTGCGTGACGTTCGATCCCTGGGTCAGGCTCACGAGCGTCGGGACCGCGATGCGCAGGACGGGGACGACGTCTACGACCACGGGCCTCGAGGTCACGCGGTTGGTCTCGTCCGTCACGTAGACGTCGAAATTCGCCTGCTGCGTGGTCGCGAACGAACCGGAAATCAGTCCTGTGGTCCCCGCGATGCTCAGTTCCTGCGCGTACTTCGTGGTGATGTCGTTCGAATAGAAGCGGACGGCTCCGTAGGTGTTGGAGGCGCTCGCCTGGATCGAGAACGGATAGCCGGCCTTTGTAGAGAGGTTCGGCACGGACAGAACGATGGCGTCGGTAGGCGAGATGACCGTGATAGTCAGGTTGATGCTGGCGGATGCCCCCTTGCTGTCGGTTCCCGTCACGGCGATTCCGGACCAAGTGCCGATGAGCGTCGGAATGCCCTCGAAGTGTAGTTTGCCGTCGTTGGCCTTGAAGGTGACGCCAGGTGGCAGTTGGCCTGAGACAGACCACTTCGTTGTTTCGATCGGGCTTCCGTAGGCGGTGTTCTTCGCCGTCACGGTCAGGTCGGCGTCCGTCGTGTTGACGACGAGGCCTCTCGGATTGGAGCTTGCGGCGAGCGCGAGCGGCAAGCGCGGTCCGACCGTCAGGGTCGTCGCGGAGGAGTCGATCATTCGGCCGGCCGCATCCTTCGCCCGCCAGCGGATGTCGGAATAGGTTCCGGTCGCGTCGGGATAGCCGGAATAGCCGAGCGTCGTCGGACCCTGACGCGCGGACAGGCCGTCAGGCAGGGTTCCTGCGATCTTCGTCCAGGTCACGGGCTTTCCGTATGCGGCGTTGGAAACCGTCGTCACCATGGTCGCCTGGCTCGTGAACAGGTTGATCGTCTCGGCGATGCCAGCTCCGTCCTTCGTCGCGGTGGCGATTGAGAGGGGTTCGGCTGCTGCCGACACGATGGTGAATGCGACCTCCGCCCTGTTGTTGTCGGTCCGGCTGGACACGTCCTTGATGTATCTGTCCGTGTGATCGTCGATGGCAATAAGCTTGAGCGCGAACGTGCCTGATTGCGAGGGCGTCCCCTTCAGCGTGAGGTTCTTGCCGTCGAATACCAGGGCGTCGAGCGCGAAGTAGTCGGAAACGGCCTCCGAAAGGACTGGCTGCGGCGCTCCCTCCTCCTTGTGACCCGTCACTTTTCCCGTGGCGTCTACGGTCAGATCGTGGAACCGACCGTCCTTGTCCGTCCATTGGTAGGACGTAAGTACGCCGTTGTCGTCATGGACCGCATAGGTCAGGGTGCCTGGAGCGTCGCCAGCAACGGTGTAGGAAACGGAGCCGAGTCCGTTCGTGGCCGCCTGGAACCGGGCGTCGACGGAGTTGTGATCGAACTGCTTGCCCTGGAAAACCGTCTGGCTCGCCTTGAGGTCGAGCGGCGGCACGACCTGGAAGGAGAAGTCGAGGACGGGCATGGTGCGGCCGTCGGTGTCCGTCGCGCCGACCGCGATCGCGTAGTTTCCAGGATTCTCGAAGTGGCTGGCGTCGGAGAAGGCTCCTGTCGCGCCCGAGAAGTCCAACCCCGGATAGAGGGCGGCGGGCGATGTGCTGAACGTCACGTCGCCTACGGTGTTTGTCGCCTTGATCGGCAGTATCTGAAACGGCTCGCCCACTCGAAGCACGTAGGCGTTGCCGCTGCCGAGGCCGTTGGCGGAGCCTGTACCGGGCGCGTTGTCGGACGACGGCTGGTTGATGTTGCCTGCGAGCGTGGACCAGATCGACAGGTCGGCCTGATCGGTCGCCGCCTGGCCGTCGCTGTCCTTCGCCGCGATCTTCAGGTTCCATCTGCCCAGCTCAGGCGTTCCAGCGAACGAGGCGACGCCCGTAACCGGATTGACGGTGAGGCCGTCGGGCAGGTCCTTGTCGGACGAGACGATCGAGTAGCTGAGAGGCGTCCTCGCGGCTCCCGAAACCGTCGGTATCGCGGCGGTATGGCTGGCGACCGCATAGGGGGTGGTGATGGTCTTGTCGGTGAGGAAGAACGTGGAGGTGCCGCCGTAGGTCACCGAATAGGCTCCCTTTGCCTTTACGGTGATGGAGAACGGCTGTGTTCTCGCCGTCAGCCCCGTCGAACTGTCCCTTGCTCTCAGGACAATGTCCTGGGAAACGGTGCCTTCGGCGGCCGTGGTGTTGCCGGCGAGCACGCCGGAAGCGCCGACGGTCACGCCCTCGGGGAGGGTTCCGCGGTCGATGCTCCAGACCGAGGCACCCCAGAAGCCGCTGAGCTCCGTTCCCTTGATCCAATCGGCGTCCGCGAGGCGTTGCAGGTCGTAGGCCCCCTGCTCCATGGCTACCTTCGGGTATGGCTTCACCTGCAAAGGTACCGTGGCGGTTCCCGTGCGGCCGTCCTGGTCCTCGAAGCTCACCGCGATGTCGCCGTTGAATTCGGAGACGGGTTCTCCTGAGAAGCTGCCGTCTGCCGGATTGAAGACGAGGCCAGCGGGGTATTCGGGGTCATGGGAGGTGAACGTTACGCCTGCCTGTCCGCCGACGACGGTGTCGGCAAGGATCAAGTTGCGGATCGCCGGGGTTTGGACGAACGTCACGTTTTCGCCCGATGACTGGTCGCCGGACACGTTTCCTCTTGTCAGAGGAACGGCGGTCGAGAGGGCGGGCGCGGCGAGGTCGGTCACCGTCACGTCGAACGGGGTGGAGGTGGCTGTTGATCCTTCGCTGTCTGTCGCCGTTACCGTGAACGGGCCGTACGTTCCCTTGAGCGAGAATGGTAGGTCGGCGCGAGCAGTGAACGCTCCGCTGTCGGGGTTGAACGACAGCCAGTCTGGGAGCGTACCGGCTACGGCCCAGGTGATCGCAAGTCCGTCGGCTCCAGGGGGCTGTTTGACGACGGCCGGGGTCTTCGAGACGTCTCGTGCGTGTCTGATGGCGAACGTAGGTCCTGTGACGGACGCGATGGCGATTTCGTCGCGAGCGGCGACGGTCAGGGAGAATTCGCCGGACTCGACCGTTTCCCCCGTGAAGTCTTGCATTGTCGCCTTGAACGGGCCGTAGTTCCCCGCTGGAGCGGAAGTCGTGCCGACGAAACTGCGGCCGTCGAAACCGATCCCGGCTGGAAGCCGTTCTGGATGGTCGAGCGTGATGATCGGATAGTTTACGGCTCCGGAATAGTCGTTGATGACCGTTTCCCCGTCATAGGGAACGGAGCCGATGACCGTCGACGCGGCGAGTCGCTTTGCTTGGAGGTCGGGAGCGTCGCCGAAAGCGAGCGGCTCGTGCGCGTAGATGGCTAGCTGGCCGCTCTGGCTGTTGCCGTCGCCATTGGCCACGGTCAGGCCGACGGCGTGCGGAAGCCCCTTCGTCGCCAGGGCCCCCGCGACCTTGACGGTCGTGGAGTTCGTGGTGTCGCCGACGATCGAGAGGCCGTCGTGCGCGTCCGCAAACGCCGTCGTCCAGTCCGGAATGCCGCCCGAAATCGTGGCTACGCCAGAATAGGTTGCTCCGACGCGGACGTGCCTGTCCTGCCCGGGGGTTGTGTCGGCGACCGAAAGGGAACCATTCCTGGACTCTATGGAGTAGGCGCACGAAGTTCTGGCGGTGCCGCTCTCGTTGATGACGCTGACGTCCACGGTAATGTTGCGCGGCGGCTCGGCTTTGACGGGGATGCCCTTGATCAGGCCTGTCGCGGCTTCCAGCTCGAGGCCCTGTGGCAACGTGCCGGAGGCGAGGTCGTATTTCAGGTCGCCATGCGCGCCGAATGGACGCGGAATTCCGATCTCCGACTGGACGCCGGTATAGGTGGTAAGCGTGCCGACCGGATAAGGATAGCAGCCGGGTTGCGGATCGGACGAGCCGAAGGTGAACCAGTTCGAGTGGCCGACGGTGTCGTCGCTGTCGATCGCCTTGAAGCGGACCGTGACCGTGTCGTACGGGCGGGTGATCAGCCCTTTGAACCGCACGTCGAAGGGATTGTCGTCGAGGACGACGCCGTATGGGAGGGCATCGCCCTGCTTGATTTCGGCGAAATAGCGGACCTTCTTGGCGGGGTTTATGGCGCGGTTGACTGGATAGGTGGACGGAGCGCCGAAATTGTAAGGCCCGAGGCCGCTGGTGTACTCGAGTTGCGGCAGTTTGGACACGGCGTCGGCGATAAACGGGAAGCTCGGGCCGTCCTCGACCGTGTACTTGCCGAAATAGGTCGCGACGACATTGCCGAGATAGTCCTTGCCCTGGAGGAAAACGGGATAGACACCGGCTTTCGTGGGGATGCCGTCGAGGTTGCGGCCGATGATTTCGATGCCGCCGGGCGGCGCGTAGACCCTCGTCCACGTCTCGATCGTCTTCTCTGGCAGCGGCAACTGGTCGAGCTTGTATTTGCCCGTGTGGGCATACAGGTCCACGGAGAAAGGGCTGCCCTGTATGGAGTAGATGTCGAAGGTGGCCGATGCGGTCGCAACGGACGCCCCGGTCCGGTCGAACCCTTCGAGTTCGACCTTGGTGGCGGTGACGGCCGCCGCCGGCGTCCCCTTGAAGCTGCGTGTGGCAGGGTCGAAGGAAATCCCGGTGGGCAGGGTTCCCTTGACGACCCAGTTGTCGTCTTCCCATTCGGGTTTCATCGGGAGTTTTTCGTCGAACGCGATCCCGACGCCGCCGACGAAAAAGGCGACTATGTCTTTCGCTTGCCCCTCCGAAGGCTGCTGGGCTTCTTTGAGCGCGGTCTTGTAACGGAAGAAATACGTCTCGCTCGATGCGTGGCCTGCCGCGGGCGCGGCGATGTTGGCCGCGATCGAGAGCGAAAGGAGGACTGAAATGTGTTTGCGGGGCATAGTGGGTATCCGTGCCGAGGTCTCGGATTGAATTGTATGTGGGCTTTGTTCGAGGAGCAAACTGGCCGCCAGGGATGACCCCAGGAACTCTGGCGCTGTAAGCGAGCACGTTGTCTATGGGGTGACGACAATGCCGCCGGCAGACTAGAAGCCTAACCTCGAGATCATGCCGCGGATCGTGGAGAGCGCGTCGTTCCTGAATTCGACGAGGCGTTCCCTGATCTGGGAGACGTATCCCATCGCCCACGCGAACCAGCCGTAGCTCAGGAGCTTCTCTCGGCCCGCATGGTAGATGCGTTCGACGAGAAGGAAGGTGACAAGGTAGGAGAAGATCAGGAGGGGTAGTCCGACGACCACGTTTCCGCTTGCCATGAGAAGTAGGGCGAAAACCTTGAGGGGTTCGGCGACCGCGAACGGCACGGCGAAGAGGACTAGGATGGCGAACCGCGGCAAGCGCGCGACGAACGCCTCGAAGGCCTCCATCATCCTCCAGGACGCGATCCAGTCCATGATCGGTCGGTAGATCGGCCGGGCCGCGGCGTCGGCGACGATGACCAGTCCGACCAGGAAGCGAATGGGAAGGGTGAGGGAGCGGAGGGAGGATTTGGTCGACTGGTTCACTTTTGGCCCGTGGTGAAAACAATGTCCTCAAGATGCTCATCGCAGATGGCTAATTCAAGACGCCGCCCACGCTTTGTTTTCCATTCTCCAAGCAATCCGGTATTGTTTTCTCCAAAAGGAAGCGAGATGACACAATTGGACGACGTAACGGACGAGGCTTATTCCGATGCTGGGCTTGCGACACTGTCGGTCGCCGAACGGGAACTGTTCGAGAGGACGATCACCGCCGTCGGTATGCCGCCTTCCCTTCGCCACCGCGCCCGCCTGAACCTGTTCATCAAGTTCGTCGAGGGCGGCCAAGAGGCGGTGGTTGCCATCCTGGATAGATGCGCGGATCGGGACAGGCGGGCAAGGGAATGGCTCGCCAGACATGGCGTATCGGGGTTTGAACCCGCCGAGGCTGCGGAGCGCCGTAGTAAAACGAAGTGATTTCAGTATTATACGGTGAAATCGCTATATTCAATGCGCAGTGAATTAGCGATAATGTTGAAAGAGCCGGAGCTTCCCGGCGGAGTATGTAGGACGGCAACCCCGGGCTTATCGATGACGCCACGTCTGTTTTTCGCAACCGACATCCACCTCAAAATCAGCGAGGCCGCTGGGCTTTCCAGGCCTTTCGAGGTGCCAGACGCCGACGTGTGCGTGATCGCGGGCGATGTCACCGACCGCATGCTCTCAGGAATGGAATGGGTCGCGAAGACCGTCGGCAGGAAAATGCCCGTGGTGATGACGCTTGGCAACCACGACCTCTATGGGCAGGACATGCCGGCTGCCAGGCGTAAGGCCCCTGCCCGCGCGCGCGACCTCGGAATCCACCTGCTCGAGGACAGCGAGGCGGAGGTGTGCGGAGTCCGTTTCGTAGGCGGCACGCTGTGGACGGATTTCCGGCTTTTCGAGAGCCTGCAGGACCCACTCGTCTACACGAAGGACGACTGCATCAAGGCGGTGCGAAACGACCTCGCCGACTACGTCGAAATCTACGCCAACGAGGTGGTTGACGGCGTGATGTCGCGGACGCTGACGCCGCGCGACACTATCCGCTACCATGAAAGGACGGTGGCGTATCTCGACGAGGTGCTGGCACGGCCCTTCGACGGGCCGACGGTGGTGGTGACACATTACGCCCCGCACCCGAGGTCGATCCACCAGCGTTTCCTCGACCGTCCCTCGTCGGCAGCCTACGCGTCCGACCTGACATGGCTGATGGAGCGGCACAAGCCGGAATTCTGGTTGCACGGCCACGTCCACGACAGCTTCGACTATGTTGTCGATGAAACGCGAATTCTATGTAATCCAAGAGGTTACGGAAGTTTTCCGAACCTAAACTTTAATCCATCCCTCGTCATTGACGTGGCGCGTAGGGCGCGGCTTCGCAACGAGGTGCCGCGCCTACCGTAGCTTTCAGGGGCGTGGAAGCGGGATTGCCCGCTGGTGTTCCTCGTGGGCGATGCCGCCGAAGTTCTTGAGGTCGTAAAGCTCGCGCAGTTCCAGCTCCGACTTGTTCCTGACCTCGTAGGCCGCGAAGCCCGTTCCCATCAGGAAACCGCGTTTGCGCGTCTCGTCCACTTCGGACCAGTAGAGACCGAAAACCGGGAAGGTGTCGTCGAAGAACCTGTCGAGCGCCGTCAGGCGCTGCTGGCCATCGAGCAGCCACATGTCCCGTGGGTAGTGTTCCTGGCCGTCCTCGGAGACCACGGTGCGGTCGCTCGTGTGGTAGGTGTAGGTTCCGGGATCGCCCTTCTGGACCAGCGTCTCGAGGAAGGCGATCATCCGGTCCTCGTCCCAGACGACCGGGCGCTGGAATGGCGGGATCGCATGCCCCATCAGCCAGTTCCGGTCGATGCTGTACTTCGTCACCGAAGCCGGATCGTTCTCGAACTTCCGCTTTAGAAGCAGGAGGTGTTCGACGTTGAAGTTGTGGATGCTGCCCCAATCCCGGGGCTTGTCGTACCAGCTCGTCATGGGAATGTCTCCGGTTGATGGGTTTTACGCTGCCTGCGGGGTCTGCAAACGGCAACGGAGATCGTCGAAACACCAGGTGAGGTCCCTGCTTGTTTCCATGCTTTCGTGCAAGCTGTCCGGATCGGGATCGCCGAGGTGTGTCCCGAGTTGCCTGTACGGGAACGGACCCGCCTCGATCGCCTCGGGAAGACCGCGGAGGATACCGTCCAGTTCTTCGGCCGTCTTGTGCCCGTATGCGGTATGGACGGTCTTCAGGGTGTCCTCGATCGCGACGCTGAGGTGTTCGATTTCCCTTAGTTCCCAGACGCTTCCGCACCGATTGGCCGACATGACCGCGACGACCCGGTTAGTTCCGACGCCCATCGGCATTCCGTTCAGGGAGGCGAAGCGGTCGTCGGCTAGGCTATGGCCATAGGTCAGGACATGATGCCGATCGGAGAGGTAGAGTAGTGACGTGAGCCATTCCCGCGAGGGGACGCCGCCATGCAGGCGGCAAAGAAACTGGGCCGCTTCTTCCACGGTCGGCCTATGGCATGTCTGAGGCAATCCGTTATCCCCAAAAAGAAAGACCCCGAACATATGTCGGGGTCTTTTGATGAAGTCAAGACTTGGATGGATCAGAACCCGGTGCCGCCGCGGTCCGTCATCGTGACCGTGCCGAGATCGAACGAAGACGTCAGCATGCCGCTGAACGCGGGGATCGCGACGAGTGCCGCGCCGATACCGATGCGCCACATACCTTCCGAGTACTTGACCTGCTGGCCCTGAGTTTCGGCGGCCTGCTTCAGCTTGGAAAGACCAGCGCCGATGGCGACGATACCGAGCAGGAACATGCCGGCGATGGTCATCTTGCCGACCTGGCCGATCTGCGTGCCGACCTTGGTGGCGGTGTCGCCCACGGTGGCGGCGTTGGCGGATTCCGCGGACATGGCGGCGACGGTGAGTGCTGCGCCGATCGCGTACTGCGAATCGCGGACCTTGTTGAGGATTTTCTTCATGACAGTTCCCCTTGTTGAAGATTCCACCGCAAAAGTTTTTTACGCGGCGTTAAGGAAAGTTTGTGACGGGGATCGACCTGAATCAACACATTCAAAGTATTGATTGAACTTGTCAGCAGAATAACGCGGAATTAATCTTGAATTGTTCTTGCATCGTAAACGATATTTATTTAAAGGCGTGACTGACAAACTACCAGCTCGCCGGCGGAAATCCCCGCCGGCGAGCTTTGGAGGGGCCACCCCTTCAAATAAAAAGACCCCGAGCGGGTCGGGGCCTTTTTCGAGCGAGTTCCGGTCTGGCTTAGAACGTCTGTCCGCCCTTGTCCGTCATCGTGACCGAGCCAAGGCCGATCGATTCCGACAGCATGCCGCTGAACGCGGGGATCGCGACGAGCGCCGCGCCGATGCCGATGCGCCACATGCCTTCCGAATACTTGACCTGCTGGCCCTGAGTTTCGGCGGCTTGCTTCAGCTTGGACAGGCCAGCGCCGATGGCGACGATGCCGAGCAGGAACATGCCTGCGATGGTCATCTTGCCGATCTGGCCGATCTGTTTGCCGACGTTGTCGGCCGTGCCGCCGATCGTGGTGCCGGCGGCCATGGCCGACTCGGCGGACATCGCCGCAACCGTGACCGCCGCAGCGATGGCGTACTTCGTATCGCTGATCTTGGTGAGGATTTTCTTCATGACAGTTCCCCTTGTTTTGAAGACTCCACCGCTGTTTATTTGTTGCGGCGTCAGGGAAAGTCTGTGTCCGTCAAGTAACTTAATCAATCTTGGCAATGTATAGTTGAAAGATGCAAATGGAAAGTCGATGTATAATCGCCCATTTATACTTGCGTCGTCAACGTTGTTTGGGATGCGTCGGGGGTTTTACTAAACTCCCGCCGGCGGATTGCTCCGCCCGGCGGGCCGCCGATCGGCAAGGGAGGTAAACGTTTCGTCAACCTCGTATTCGCTGATCCGGGCTGGTTTCGGCCCAGGGTCTGGAATTCCCGGGGAAGACCCGGTATACATCCGCGCACGTGATCGGAGGTAGTAATGCGGGTGAACAGGGCAATCATATCCATCGCGGCGACGCTGCCGCTTTTCCTGGCAACTGCCGCTCTCGCCGACCGTGACGTCTTCTCCGGGCCGTGGGCGGGCGTCTGCGGCGACGACGTCCAGTGTACCGCCGACTTCAAGCGGGTCGCCGAAGGCTACGAGATGAAAGTCCGTGTGTCCGACGGAATGGACGACAAGGAGACCGTCTGCGAATTCAACGCGCTGATGAAGCCCGTCGCCTTCGACGTCCTCGTCGGCGATCTCGACGGCGACCAGGTGCGCGTCGCCCACCTCCAGACACAGGATGTCGTGATCTCTGGTCTGCCGACCGACGAGTGTTCCGGCGCGGTCGTCAATGGCTCGTACAGACAGTTCTTCGACGAGTAAACGGCGTTAAATCAGCGTATTGCCTGCCGTAGTTAATCCAAAATCTAGCGCCTGACGCTGGCGGCCATCGCGCTCATGTCAGCCATCCTCTGTCTCGCCACCAGCTCCCGGGTGATCACCGCCATGTGTTCCGACCGTTCGGAGAGCTGGCTCCTGGTGAGGGGCGTCCCGTCCTCGGTGGGATAACCCGCCTCCATGAGCCTGCGCAGGGCCTCCTCGAAATCGGGGTGCCTGCCGAAATCGTTCAGGCCCTCGCGTTTCATGAAGGCCGACAGCCTCGTGTATTCGGCCTCTTCGGAGGGGGAACGGTCGGCGAAGTGCAGCGCCCGGTGCCTGTTTGACATGTCCTGGACGTCGAGATGCATCGTCGAGCCGATGCGGACGGCTTCCGCGCCGAAGCCCCATACAGGAAGCCGGAGGAATGAACTGACGGAGCGGCCGCGCGTGGCCTCGATAATCCCTGGGTTCCCCCATTCCGGCCGAATGTCGCCGCCAATGCGGCCTTCGTACCTGAGGAAAGATTCGGGCGCGTCCGACGCCAGCTGGAACACGCCGTCGCAATCGATGTCGATCGGAGGTTTGTATCCGACAAATCCGCTGAAAGCCATCACGACGCTTCCTTCGGCCGCCTCGCCCCTGGTCCTGCGCATGAACAGTTCGGCATTGCTGAATGGGCCGGGAACCACGCGGTCGAGCTGCTTGGCCAGTTGGGCTTCGACCCCGCTCGCCTTCAGGTCTTCGTCGATCGGGCGTCCTTCATATGTCGGGGCGTAGACGTTGTTCGTGAAAAGAGCGCACAGCGGCGCGCCGTCCTGGGTGAACTCCATACGCACGCCCGTGAACTTCTCGGCAGAGCGCGCTGCCAGTGTCAGGTCCATCTCGACGAGGCCGACGGCGATCCAAAGCCTATGGTCGGCCATCGTGTCCCGCGTTTCTCTGAATGCTATCTGAAATCTCATCGCCGCCTCCGCCTTGCGCGGCAATCCTTCAAGTCCGAAGGGCAAGGCACAACAGATGAGATTTCATATGAAGTTTCATCATAGCCTTGCGAGCCTCGGTGAGATTTCATCGGCCCGACTGCTGACGTTTCATTCGGTCACCTGATGAGTTTTCACCTGAAACCGACGCCGTAAGCGTGTATGAAATCTCATCGGATGATTCGGAGGGCGCTGTGGAAGATCGATTCAGGGACATTCTCCAGGACGCGCTCGGCCGCGAAGGATTGTCGCCCTCGGACCTTTCGCGCGAAGTCGGAATGGACAAGGCCTACTTCGTGGACCTTCTGGCGGGTCGGAAGAAGACGGTGTCGGTCCTTGCGTTCATGCTCGCCTCAAGGCGTCTCGGGCTCGATCCGTGGGAACTTGCCGGGGTGGAGCGGCCGACCGCACGGGCGGAAGGATATGTGGGCGTCGAGAAGGTTTCAGTGGCCACCGCCCCGCCGCATGCCGAGCGGGTCAAAGGCTTTGGGGTCGTCGAGGAAGGCGCGTTCAGAATGGGCGGTCGTTCGGAAGAAAGGACGTTCGTTCCGGTGGACGGATATCCAGTCGCCCGCCAGTCGGTCTTCGAGGTCAGGGGACACGACTACGTGCCGTGGGGGCTGCCTTCCGGCTCGGTCGTGCACGCGGTCTCCTTCGGGCGCTACGAGGCTGTCGGCGGACCCGGGCGTCTCGTGGTCGCAAGCCGCCGGGAGGGGAGCCTGGTCGAAACGGTGCTCAGGCGGATCGCGGTCGACGCCGACGGGGAAATGCGCCTTCTGGCACCGTCGGGTTCCGGGGCCGCCTCGGGGGAGGACGGGAGGATTATCGACGGTCTGGTCGCCCAGACGGCCCTCCCCGCTGTCGCCCCGTGACAGTTACCATTCGGAAAGGTTGCCTACCGGTTTGGACAGGGTTTCGTGCAGCTTGATCAGCTTATGGGACTGTTCGAGGAGTTCCTTTTCGCTGCCGTACACGTTGGCCTCGAAGTCCGATGCCTTGCTCGACCAGTCGTGTGCGGCTCCGATCAGTCGCTGGCAGTAGCCGGAGAGCGCTTTGCCCGCATGGCGGGTCGCTTCGTCTCCTGACACCGACATCGCCTTGCAGACGTTCTGGATTTGCAACGTCACCCTGAGGATGGCCGTCAGGTCGGCATGGCACGTCGCGACGACGGCGCGTGCGTGGTCCTTGGAGACGCCACCCATCAGGCGGCGGAAAAACGGCGGCTTGACGTTCCTGTATGCCCTCGTGATGACGGAGTTCATCTTCGAAAGGCATGCGTCGAGTGAAAAGCCTGGTCTGGTGCGCAGGGGCAGATTGCTCAACAGCGCAATTTTGTCTTCCATCGTCCAATCGTCCGCTGCTGGCTGGTCGCGTCGCCTCTCGAAAGCGTAGTGCGTGGGGTCATCGATTACGAATCTTCTTCCAATTCGCCGGCGGAGGCAATCCAGTTTGTAGACGTCACGAGTATTTGCGAGGACGCCGCGCGATTTGCCGCCGGCGTTAACGGTTTGTTTGGAAGTTGCCGGTCCGCGTGGGAAGATTCCTTCAGTACAGGAGGAATCCACATGCTGAGAGACACCATCCAGAACGTGCCGGACGACTGCCTTGCCCTGGGCAGCACCAAGCACACGCACCGCTATAACGGCTTCGAGTTCAAGCTGGAGGTCACGGCCCATCCGGCGACGCACACCAGCAACGACCGCGCCAAGAAGCTGTCTGTGCTGCACATGGAGGCCAACATCCGCAAGAGCACGATGGGATTGGGGATGGGGCAGTACCTGAAGCCCGAAGAAATCCAGAACCTGCAGAACGGCCGCGTCATGCTCAGTGCGACGATCGCCGGCAAGTACTACAACATCCCGCTTTCGGTCACTCCGCGTGGCGAATACTCCAGCGAGGTCCTCAAGGGCAAGTACGGCTCGCTTCGCGACATCACCGCGAAGGTGATGGACGGAATCTTCGAACACAACGGCATCGACAACATGTACGCGAATTCGGGCAGGCTCGCCGCGCGCGGTCCGGCCCATGCGCCCGCCACGGCCGGGTTCGGCATGCGCATGTAGTCATACGTCGGCGTCCGGAGTTCTCCACGGCCGCCAATGTGAAGGGGACCACCGTCGCGGACGGGGTCCCCTTTTTTTCATGCCCGTTGGTTCGGGTCTTAGATTATGTCGGCAAGGCCGTTGCGGCCGAGGCGTTCCTCGTCGGCGATGATGAGCGCAGCGGCGACCTCGAGTTGGCGGTAGATGGGCTTGCGTCGCCAGTCCTTCGCTTCCCATGGCCAGATGGCGGGAGGTGTCGCGAAGCCCTCCCCGCCTTTGGCCCGGTCGATCGCGTCGAGCAGGAAAGCCGCGGCCGCCGATGAGAGTTCGAAATCCGTGTGTTCGTCGTCGTGGACGTCGTCGTAGCCTTCCATGCGCTTTTGGCGGGCGCGTTCCGCGAGGACTCCGAGCGCCGCCTCAGAGGCGTTCTCCCAGCCGGCGCGCTGGTTGACGAGGATGGTCTGCAGGCGGGCGATCTCCTTGCGGTGATCGGCGAGTTCGTTTTCGAGTTCGGCGATCCGTTCGGCCGACGCGGTCGCGTCCGTTGCGTGGGAACCGACTAGCTCCTTGGCGGCCTTCTCGATCAGGTCGGCGTCGATGTTGGGCAGAGCTTCCCTAAGAAGCTTTTCGAGGTACATGGTCAAACTCCTTCGGGGTCTTCAATTAATACGATTGCCCGGAACCGTCCCGCCTTCAATCCTGTTCTTGATGCCTCTCGGCGTCGAATCCCCTTCGCTTGTGCTGTCGTCGTGGTTCCTGGAAACGGAAAAGGGCGGAGGAATACCTCCGCCCTCGGGGCTGTAGGGTTGGGATCACTCGGCCGGTGGTGGCGGCGGTGCCTCGCCCTTCGGTCCGTCGCCGCCTGGATTGTGGGGCCGTTCGGGGCGGTCTTCCTTGGTAAGCACGCCGTCGCCGTTGCGGTCGAAGCGCTCAAAGGCCTTTGCCTGGCGGTCCGGCTTCGCTGCGAGGAACTCTTCCTTGGTGATTGTGCCGTCGCCGTTCGCGTCAAGCTTTGCGAACGCTTCTTCCGCCCGCTCGCGGCCCGCTGCCCCGAATTCCTCGCGGGTGACCTTGCCATCCTTGTCGAGGTCGATCTTTTCGATGCCCGGCCTGCCGTGCGGCTTGCCTTCCGGAGCAGGTTTCTCTGCGTGCGCCATGCCAGCGAAAGCGGTGGCCGCCGCGAGTGCGAGTCCGGTGATGAGTTTTCTCTTCATGAATGTCTCCCGATTGCGGAAATCGTTGTTCCCGTTTCAAAAATGTATGGCTTCGGGCCTGTCACGGGAAGATTTGGAGTCATTAAATATAGGTAATGAACGGATTTCGAAGCATTCACCCGTGGGGCGTCTCGCGAAATTCGTAGACATCGCTTTAAAAAACACGCCTTCACGCCCGCGGAGCCTTGCGCGGTACAGCGCCGGCCAGGACATTGGAGGGGTAATTCCTCCGTCAAGGCGAACCTCAATGCACATTCCCAGCCCTCCCCGCGACCCCGATTTCGTGAAGCCGCCGAAGCCCCTCGGCTTCAAGGCCTATGGAAGCACGCCGCACCTGGTCGGCAGCAGGCTCGGCCCTGGCGACTACTCGCTCACCCCCGAGCATTCCGACCTGTTCACGGGGAAAAGGACGCGTCGGGGTGACCGTATCATCGTGACCGAGAAGATTGACGGGTCTTGCGTCTCCGTCGCGAAGGTGAACGGGTCGATCATCGCCCTGCAGAGGGCGGGATACGCGGCCTCCACGTCGCCGTTCGCATTGCATCACGCCTTCCACCGTTGGGTCGAGGCGCGCCGTGCCAGGTTCGACGCTTTCCTTGGTGAGGGAGAGCGCATCGTGGGCGAATGGCTGCACACCGCCATGGGGACCCGCTACGACATCGTCGATTCCGACGAACTCCTCGTCGCCTTCTCCATATTCGGGGGCCGCGATCGCATCCCGTACGACGAATTCAGGCTCCGTTGCGACGGTGACGGACTTCCGCGCGCCCACGTCCTGTCCGAGGGGCTGGGCATCGCTCCCGAGGAGGCGATGGCCATGCTCGGGGAGAATGGTTTCCACGGCGCGCTCGACGGCGTGGAAGGCGCTGTCTGGGTGCTGGAGACCAACGGCGAGTTCAACGGCATCGCGAAATACGTCAAGGCGGACAAGGTGGACGGTAAGTACATCGCCCGCATCACCGAAGGCGAGGACGTCGTGAACTATCGGGGTCCTTCATTTTGAGGAGAAGCCTGATGTTCCGTTCGGCCGGCCGTGCCATCGTGGACGGATTGGTATGGGTTTTATCATGAAGTCTTGTATTTTTTCAGCGGCGCTTGCAGCCGCCGCGTTCGCCGCGACCGGGGCGGCGGCCGCAGTCCTTCCGACGTCCTGTCCGGTCGAATACGCCGGGGGAACCGCGCCCGACCTCGTCAACCGGAAGCTCGGCGACAAGCTGCGCGAACTCTGCTATTCGCAGTTCTCCGTCTACCATTCGGGGATCACCGCAACGCCCCTTTTCGTGGCCCAGCGTCTGTCGGCAGACCTTGTCGCGCAGGCCAAGCGGATCGACCGCGACGACGTCTTCCACACCGAAACCAGGCTTCCCCGATCGGAACGCGCCGAGCTTTCCCATTACCGTTCGAGCGGGTTCGACCGCGGTCACATGGCTCCCGCCGCCGACATGGCGACCAAGCAGTCGCAGGACGAGAGTTTTTCGCTCGCGAACATGATCCCGCAGAAGCCGTCATTGAACCGTAAGGGGTGGGCCGATATCGAGGAGACGACCAGGAAGCTGGCTAGCGGCTACGGCGAGGTCTATGTCGTTTCGGGGCCGGTGTTTTCGGGCGCGAAACTGTCGAGGATAGGCGGTCGCGTCATCGTCCCTACCGCCGTCTACAAGGCCGTGTATGTTCCCTCCACGGGGCAGTCATCCGCATGGTGGGCCGACAACGCGACGGGTGGAATGGAAGTCGTCAGCATTGACGAACTCTCCGCCAGGATCGGTGCGGACGTTTTTCCCGCGGTTCCGGCGGCATCCAAGTCGGCTCTCGTCGGGTTGCCCCTTCCGGCGGATGCCAAGGGCGTGGACACCCTTTCCGTGACCGCAGCCGTCGGGGATGACGCGGGTGAATCCCCGCGAGAGGCGTCCGACCCGTCGCCGGAAACGTGGTGGGATTACGCGCTTGCCATCCTGATTGCGGTACTCGAAGCTGTTGTCCGGTTGGTTTGGAGAGGTTGACGATGGATTGGTTCAAGAACGACACGCAGGCTACTGGCGTCGGGGGTCTCACGATCGAGAACGGGATCGGCAGCGTGGTCGTCCACGGTAGCATCACCTTGTCGCCGGACGCCGCCTCCCTCGAACAGCTCAAGGCGCTTCGGGAGCGTATCTCCGAACTGGAAAGCGCCCTTGCCTCGGCGATCGAGGAGGGCGCTTTCAGCGGGGCCGTCGCGGTCCCCGTCCTGGAGACCGTCGAAAATCCGTTCGCCTAATCAGCGAAGCCTTGGCACGTTCGGGGCCTGGGCGATCGCCGGGCGCGGCGCGCGCGGCCAGCCGTAGACGTATTCGCCATGGTTGTCCCTGACGATCAGGAAGTTGAAGTGGTCCACTTCCCATAGCGACGTCTGGGCGCGGTAACCCGGGATGTTTCGACCGAAATCGAGGTTGTCGCTGGTCACCTCGTTGCCGTTTTGCGTGATGAAGCGGATGGTGTCGCGGACTTCCGTCTGGCTGTGGAACTGCGGCTGGCCATCGATGGCACCCATCATGTTGATGTCTTCGAGTTCCATGTTCCCGGCGTACTGGGCGAAGATGTCGCGGCCGAGACGCCTGATCTGCGTCAGCATGAAGGGGTCCAGCCTGCGGAGCTGGACGAATCCTGTCATCCCCGCCGGACCGCCGTGCATCCGGACATTCGGGTCGTGGCCGACAAGGGCGTTACGCGGGGCGTGCGCCGGGACGTTGGCGCGGTGATTGTTGGCCTGCGGTCCCGCGCCTGCGCCCGCCTGGCGCGGTAGGAAGGCCTGCGCGGGGCGACCGTGGTCGTGAAGCTGGCGTGGGTCGTAGACTTGCCCGCCCTCGACCTGGTTGCGGTACTGCGCGAACGCGAGGCCGAAGTTGTCCGTGACGCGGTGGGCCTGCGCGCGCGCGAACGCCGTCTCGTCGTCGATGTCGTCCACCAGGTCGCTGTTGAGGATGGCCCCGAAATGGGCCTCCATCGAATTCGGATCGACCACCTGCTGGCGCTGTTCCTGGTCATAACGGCGAGCCGGCGGTGCGGCGGCGAAACCGTCCAGCGGTGCCAGTTCGTTTCCTTCGCGCCTGTTGCGAACTCGTACGGGTCTGCGTGCCATTTGAATCTCCCTTGGTGCTGAAAACCTACCCGAGGCCGTGGAAAGTGACAATCGCCGCCTCGGGCTTAAAACAGATGCGGCCCCGAGCGGTGGATCGCTCGTATACCTGGTTGTACGAAGCGACGGGCGGCCGCGCGGGCCTCGGCTTTCTCGGCTTGCCGTCGGGTGGCGGTTCATGCGGAAGGAGATGCAAATCAGCCGCCGTAGTCCTCCAGGTCGCCGGCAATCGTCCAGCGTCGGGCTGGTTTCGGTTGCGGCAGCGGGAGTGGGGAATTGTCCTCGTCAATCTTGAAGCTTTCTCTGAGGTTTTTGCCGCAAGCTTTTGTTCTCAAGTCAATCGCTGGCAGGGGTGATGGCGCGCTCGATATGAGCGTCGGTCCTCTGGAGGCGGTCGCGAACGCCTGGTCGAACAAATAGGTCGTCTCCTTTTCCCTCGTCCTGGCGCTCGGCGCGCCGAGAACGACGGTGAGGATGCGGCGCGAGCCGCGAGAGGCGAGGCCGACGAGGTTGAAGCCCGACGCACATACATATCCGGTCTTCATGCCCTGCACGCCGATGTAGTGTCCGACGAGACCGTTGGTGTTGCGCAGCGTCTTGCCCGCGTATGTAACCGACGGGATGCCGAAAAGCGTCGCGCTCTCGGGGAATTCGAGGAGGATGTGGCGGGCGAGGATCGCCAGGTCCGCCGCCGTGGAGACCTGCCTTGGGTCGTGGAGGCCGGAAGCGTTGACGAAGCGGGAACCGCGCATTCCGAGCGAGGCGGCCTTTAGGTTCATGAGGCGCGCGAACGTCGCTTCGTCGCCGGCGGTGGATTCGGCGATGGCAACCGCGACATCGTTCATGCTTCTCGTCAGCATGATGCGCAGGGCGTCGCCGAGTGCAAGCTGAGCGCCTGGCTTCAGTCCGAGTTTCGCCGGTGGGGCGCTGGCGGCGTGCCGGGAGAAGACGACGGGGGTGTCGAGGGAGACCTTGCCCGCCCTCACCGCTTCCAGAACGACAGCTGTCGTCATGAGCTTGGTGACGGATGCCGGATGCCAGGGGCGGTCCATCTCGTGAGACGCGATCACCGTTCCGCTGTCGACGTCCACCGACAGCGCGGGCCTCGTATGCGCGGGGGTGACGCAGGAGGAACCCGCTATCGCTAGCGCGGTCAGGACAGGAAGGAGGAAGCGTGGGCGTGAGGGCATTCCGGTATGGTTGCCCTGAAATCGCCCGTGATCAATCGGTCAGTTGATGCCGAAGCCGCGATGCGTCGTTTTCCTGAAGATGCCGCGGTCGATCTCGCGCTGCCTGTACTCGAGGTCGATACGGTCGACCGAGCCGTTGAGGTATGACTCTTCGGCCCTCTTGGCGTGGTCCGTGTTCAGGTATGTCGATATGTTCTTGATGATGTGGCGCATGGCGATTATCCCCTCGTTGTGGGAATAATCTACGGCTTCATTGTGCAGCGCACAATAAATGCCGGAGCAAGGGAGGGCCGCGTTACTTGCATAGGTGACAAGCCGCGCTGCTCAGATTATCGGCAACGCTCGTTGCGTTCCTTGTTGTGCCTTCTGAAATCGTCGGGGGAATGGCTCGCCGACTTCCACATCTCCAGAATGATGGTAGTGATCTCGTTGAGTACGCGGTAACAGTGTTTCATCAATTTCGGTCTCGGAACGGCGAGTTCTGCAATTCACTCCCGGTACAGCGGGAGACGATGGCTTATACCAATATGCTAAAACAATTAATACCCTTAAAAAGATAGGGGTTTTTGCGGTATTGGGCAAAGCAGTGCCATAGACTTGCCGCGGGACCTCGTTCGAGGCGGTGAATTAACACGCAGAAAACGCAGGAACTCGCTGTTTATGCTTGCTTTTGTCCAGTTGCTCCGGATTAGATGGCCACGGGGAAGTTGTTAGGAGCGGAGCGCCGATGATTGCGGAATACGATGTCACTGTCCTCGTCACTGCGACCCCTCACCGCCACACAACATCGAAACAGGTGATCACGGCTGTTACCGGTCGGGTGGACATCGTAGAGATTGACGATCTCGAGCATGCGGCAACCCTTTCGCGGCACGACGGAACGCAGGTCAACCGTATCTTCACTTCGCCCGGTGAAGGGGCCTTCGAGTTGGTGGGGCCGTTCTCGCCCCGGTTTTTCACCGACGGTCCGGAAGGTCTACCGTTCCTGCAAAAGTATCGGTTCGTCGTATCGCAACGTCTGCGCGGCCTTCCTCCGTCCATCATGCGCGCGCAGTTCCATCCCGGTTCCAAAATCGCCTCCCCCGAGGAATTCGGGCGCGTCGACCCTTGGGCGTCCGGGGCAACGCCCGCCCAGATGGGCGCTGTCGAAAAGGCCCGTGAGCATGTCGAAGCCCACCTATCGCAATACGTAGTCATGGACGGGAACCTGTTCCGCCGCACGCCCGAACCCTTCCTGGTCCTTTCCTGCAACGAAGATCACCAGCAGTTCAGGCTGAGCGTCGAAACCGACGTGCGGCCCGCGATCTCTGCGTATGGCAATTGTATGCCGATTGCCTGCTTCGGCCTTCATGAGGCGAAGGCGGCCAGAAACCACGCTGCGGGGCTTGTCGCGGGGCCTCGGCCCAAGGTCAAGACAGACGGCGTCAAGATTTCCGAGGTCGAGCCTTTGCGCCTTTACGTGGACGCAGACGCGATGACGTTCAGGGCGGCCGCCGAGAGGATGCGGGCCGGGTTCATCGAGGTCGCCGACCGCGCGGGCGGCGTGGAGGCTGCGCTGACGGCGCTGCCTCTGGGAGAGATCGTCGCCTTCAGGGGGCTTGCCGACGCCCTTTCGAAATCCTGGGACGATGTTGATGCGATCGACGCGGCGGTCGCTGCCTGCCTTCGCTACGAAGCGGACGGCGGCAGGCAGGTGTTCTCATCGAACCATCAGGTGCGCGAAATGCTCGAAATCTGGAACGACAGGCCGATCGGGATCGGCCTGTCGGGTTCGGCGGGGATTTCGATGCGCGCCTTGCGCCCTTAGGGCGACGGCGGCTTCGGTTGGTGCAGGTTCCTGCGCTTGGCGACCGGATGGGGCGCGATCACGCGCACGACCTCGTGGGCCTCCCAGTCCTTTGGCGGCTCGAGTTTGGCGAGGAAGCGCTCGATGACGGCCTCGGGAACGGACGCCGCGCGCTCGGCGTTCTGCTTGAACAGGACGTCGGTCGGTGCCTCGAGATAGACGATGCGGACGCGCGCGTTGTAGTCACGCAGCAGGCTGATGACCTTCTCGCGCTGGTCGGACGTGATGTTCGTCGCGTTCCAGACGAAATCCCGCTTTGCCCGGAGGTGGGACTTGGCGGCCTCGAGGACGGCCTGGACCACCCTGCCCTGGTTGTCTGTCCATTCGACATCCATCTCTTCGCGCATGTCGTCGAGGCTGACCACGGGAATGCCAGGCATGTTTTCCGCGATCCAGGTGTCCTTGCCGACGCCCTGGATGCCGCACATGATCGTGCCTTGGCAGGCGAAGTCCATGTAGGCCTCGTATGCTGGGTGGCGGTCGTCGCGGCGGACGTAGGCGAGCATGCTCTCCTCGTTGGCGAACGGGTAGCGTCCTTCGTAGATGCCGAGTTCGACGAAGACCTCGCGGGACAGTTCGACGCGCATCCTGATGTCGTCGGGATCGTGGCAGATACGTCCACGGGCATCCGCCCTCGCGTGCATGATGAGGAGGCGCGGGTCCAGTTCCATGGCGAGCTTGATCGCTTTTTTGGTCTGGTCAGCCTCACTGTGTTCGTACAGCCAGAACGGAATCTGATGCGCCAGGATCAGCGAACACATGTGTTCGCGCATCGCGTATGGCATTCCCGCCGCCATCATTTCACGGCGCGCGATGGAGGCTCCCGCCCGCGAATGACCGCGGGACGTGATCGAGCCGTCCTCCTCTGTCTTCGTCCGTTCGGGCTTTCCCGAGTCGTGGAACACGGCCGTCCAGAACATCAGGAAACGCGTGGTGTCGTCGAGCTCCGCATATTCCGGGTCGCGGAGCAGTTCGTGGATGACCATGCGCGTGTGCTTGTCGACGAAGATTTCCCCATGATGGCGTTTGTCCTGCTTGCATGCCGCAAGCGGCGCGAGGACGGGGAACTCGGCGCACAGGTCGTCCCAGCATGGCTCCGCCTCGTAGCGTTCCCACAGCTCGTGCATGCGGCCGTCGATGTAGGCGTTCTTCGCCATGGTCAGAAATCCTTCAATAACAGACGCGAGGGATATCCCGGAGGGGAGACAATTTCAAGACCCCGATCGACGAGTGTCTCGAAAAGGAAAACCCCCGAGCGGGATTCTGAGCTTCCGGAAAGCTCTCCGTCGGGGGCCGTATTGTCCTAATGGTGCGCCGTCGTTCCGAAAGCGTCAACGCCGACGACGCTGGGCTTCCCTTTCCTGCCGTTCCAGGAAGAGGCCCCGTTCCTCTTCCTCCGCCCTCCGCTCGGCCTCCTCGGCTTCGAGCGCCGCGCGGCCGGCTCTCAGATTGTCCTGCCGCTGGCGTGCCGCTTTGGACTCCGCCTCGCGTTTCGCTCCGAACTCCAGCGCGTCGCCCATGTCGGGCAGCTCGATCCCGAGATGGGCGACCATGGCGTCCCTGAAGGTCGCGATCCGTTCCAGCGCCGCCCAACAGCTCGCCTTCGTATAGGTGGCCACCGATGTCTTCCTGGTCAGGTGCGCGAGTTCCTCGTCGGCGGCCTTCTTGCGCGAAAGGATGTATTGCTCGAGCCTGGCCGGGTCCACTGCGCAGGTGTTCGGATAGTCGCCTTCGTTCTTCTTGTGGCGGAACCTGCTTGCCATGTCGTCGAGCTGAAGGTCGCCGAGCGTTAGGAAATCCGTCAACTCGCCGACATGGAATTCGATGAACCCGCTGTCCTTCGTCGCAGTGCCTATGTCGCCTGTAGCACCGCTGACCGTGCCGGCGAGCGTGCCGCCTATTCCTGCCTGGCGTCCGGTGAACATGATGGTCTTGCCGTTCGGAAGGTCCACCAGTGCCGCAACAGGATTGCGGTCATAGACTGAAAAGGCCACCGGGCCGTGGAAATAGAGGGACTTGCCCGAAACGTATCCACGGGGTGCCTCCCTGGCTACGAACGCCCTCGCCACCTGGTCGGTGGTCTGGTGCCATGTCTTGGCTACGGGAGGACGTGATTTGAGCCGCTTGGCTTTGCGTTCGTTGTAGAGGGTCCAGGGAGCGTTTTCCGATTTCTTGCCGATCGAGGCGACAGATTTGGCAGCCGTCGACAGAACGATGGTGGCGACCGGGTTTGAGTCCTTCAGGGTTACGCCGACGAGGACCGCCGGCCGCCTGCTCGGCGCAAAGGCTCCTGCGGTCACCCGCCCGTATTGGCTTGCCTTGTGTTCGTCTTCCCAGATCGTGATCCTGGAGACGCCGGGCGTCGGCGGCAATGGCGGCGTCTCCTTGGATGCCATCTGGACGACCCATTTCTGTCCGACCTTTTCGGGAACGGAGAACATCACGGGTCCGTCCTGGTCGTCTGCGTCTTCGTTTCGGCCAAGACTCCACACGTACTGATGCTCGGGTTCGAGATGGAGCTCGGTGGCGTGTCCGGAAAGGTTCAGTTCGGAGGCGAAGGCCAGCGCGATCTCCCTCGTCCGCGCCTCGCCTTCGCAGGCGACGACGATGTCGACGTCGGCGATGTCGTAGAGCGAACGCAGCATGGCGAGGTCGTCCGCATTTGCCGCCGTCACCGATTCAAGGGCGGCATTGCGGTTCCTGGCGGGCTTGAGCTTGAAGGTTCCGTCCTTCTCGCTGATGTCCCAAGCCCCGTGGCCGCTCATTTTCATCTCGCTGGGGCGGTGGGAGCCGAAGTAACTATGGAAAGTGGACTGGCAGATGCCCCTTTCCAGTATTTCGCTGCTCGGCGGCGGTTCGATGGCGGCGAAGTGATGCTTGCCGTTGAAGGGGTCGGATACCGTGATCCCGTCTTCGCGGAAGACGATCTCGCGACCGGCGAGGAGCCTCGTTGTCGTAAGTGCGGCGCGGATATAGGATTTTGCGTGGTTGAATTCGTTTTCGGTCATGGAATGCGGTGTCCCCTCGTATGAAGGGACAATATCGGCGGACGATGCAACGGTCTACCAATCACCCATCCTGCCGTGGAACATCCTCTTGGAGGAACTTTTCCTGCGCGTTTTACTAGCTTAGGCGGCTAAACCTTTACGCAGGCTTCCCGTCATCAACGCCACCCAGTCTCTCGAGCTTGGCCTTGAGCTCATCGACATAGGCGACTTGACGATCGTAGTCGCTCTTCATCTTCTCGAGCTTGCGTCGAGCTTCATTGAGCTCGTGTTTGGTCATGCCTCGTTCAGAGAAATCATTCAATTCAATCATTTGGCGTATTCCATTGACCCATTGCGCGAAGACTTGGATGGCCGATGGGGGATATCGGCCGTCCCCTTTTGAAAGGCGAACTACGGCGTCGGCAGCTTGTGCGGTTTCGCCTGCGGGAAAAGAGCCAGCCGGGCGGCCTGATAGAGGGCCAGCGTGCGGCCGTTGAACGCCTGCTCCGCTTGCTCGTGCGTCAGCCGGACGGGCGGACGGCACTCGTCCGTTTCCTCGAAGGCGATGACATGATCGATGCGGGCCGCGAAGAACTGCTGGCAGGAATTGGGCCAGGGATACTTGTAGCCCTCTGGACGGACGCCGTCAGAGTGCGACCGCATGAAGCCGACTGGAACGAGATCGGACACGACCGCGCCCGTCTCCTCGAGCGTCTCGCGCGCGGCTGCGACGGCGGGATGTTCCTTGCCCCCTCCTGCGACCGGATCGCGGTGTCCGCCAGGTACTTCGACCTGACGGCGGCGGTTGTGGGCGAGCAAGACATCGCCGTTGTCGAAGAAGGCGAAGGCGAACGCCGTCGGCGTGACGGCTTCCGGGGGAAGAACTTCGCTGATCACGACATCGACAGTATTGGGAAGCGGGATATAGGCGACGTTGGCCTCCTGCTCCACGCCGTCCAGAGCCAGCATTTCTTCCGGGGTCATGAATTCGCTCATGCGTGGACCATTTCCTTTTTCACTTTGCCGTAGACCGCTTCCGCGAGCTTGACCGAAGGTCTCGCCCCCTGCCCCTGGATCACGACGGAAGCGCACTTGGCTCCGACGGTAAGGGCATCGCGGGGATATTCGCCGTTAACGTAGCCGTGGAGGAAGCCAGCCGCAAACGCGTCGCCAGCGCCGACAAGATCGACGATCTCGTCAACGGGTTCGGCCTGAACCCGTTCGACGTTCCCCTTGCCGGCGGCGACTGCACCGCGTGCGCCCAGCGTCACGACTGACAAGTTGATGCGGGCGGCCGCGGCTTCGATGGCGTCATCTGTGGTGGCGGCCGTATGGAGCGCCCTGATTTCCTTCTCGTTGGCGATCACGATGTCGCAATCCCAATGAGTGGCGAGCTGATGGAAGCGTTCGACGTGACGTTCGACGCAACGCGAGTCTGAAAGCGTCAGTGCGATCTGGGTGCCGGCCGCGCCGGCGATCTCGAAAATCGACCTTACGGCTGCGTAGGAAGACGGCGAGTCCAGAAGGTAGCCCTCGATGAAGACGATCTTCGCTCCCTCGACCGCTTCCTTCGGGATATCCGCGGGCGAAAGGTGGATGCACGCACCGAGATAGGTGGACATGGTGCGCTCGCCGTCGGGCGTGACCAGAGCCAGGCAGTTCGCGGTCGGGATTTCTTCGTGGTCCGCCTCGCAGAGGAAATCCACGCCGATCTCGCGCATGCCGTCGCGGAAGAAAGCGCCGAGCGCGTCGTTGCCGACCTTGCCGACGAAAGCGACCTTTGCTCCGAGCGAGGCCAGGCACGCGGCCGTGTTGGCGGCCGAGCCGCCCGGCGTCATAGCCACGTCGGGAACCAGGGAACGTCGGCGCTCGGACTCGGCGGCATCGACCAGCATCATGCCGCCCTTGTCGAGGCCGTTCCTTCCGATGAAATCCTCCCCGACACCGGAGATGAGGTCCACGATTGCGTTGCCGATGCAGACTACGTCGTATGCCATGGAACCTCCATCTTGGCCGCGGGCTGATGCCCGTATATCTTCAATAGCATTGAAGCCTTCAATTGTGAAGTCATATAAAGATGTCTTTATATGACAAAGAAAGACCCCGATGCTTTGCCGTGGATTACCATCCTTCGACCCCGATGGCCAGACCCTCGTCCATCAAAAATTCAAGACGCCGTTGCCGAGAATCCGCGGTGTCGAGCGCGTGTCGAAGCTGGGCTTCCTGTGGGGCGTGAGGCTGGTCGAGGAAGGCGGGCGGGAAATGGTTTGCCTCGTGGCGAGCGCGGGCGCGAGAAAGGCCGCCGAGGAAGCCGCGCTGGAGGGCGCTTTGATATCCCTGCTGGAAGCTGCGTACTCCCACTGGACGGCCGAATTCAACCGGTCGCTCGCCGAAAACGGGGAGTTTTTCCATGACGGCGTTCGCGTGACTTCATCCGGCGAGGTTTCGGGTTGCGGCGGTTCGGGAAGCCTAGCAAAAGGCAGGTTCAGCCACGAGATAGATGGCGATGTGCTGCGCCTGCGTTTTCTTCACGAGGCGAAAGTCGGTGTCGTGGAATGGCGGCCGGGCCTTGCCCGTGACGCGGCGATTTCCGTCCTTTACGGCCTGCGCGAACAGAGGGCGAAGGCCTCTCCCCGCAAGACGGTATCCCAAGGTACCGAGGCGCTGAGGCGCAAGGCGAAGCAGAGGATCGATGCCGTCATCCGCGACCTCGCCGCCGTCCTGAGCCGAGGCGACCTCGCGTCAGGGCGTGCCAAGCTGCAGGCCTTTTGCGTCTCCCACGGCCTCCAGCCCGTCGGCGACCAGTTCCTTGCGAGCGCGCCGAAGTTGCTGATTCAAAAGTCCTTCATCCAGAAATCCTTCGAGGACATCCAGCGATATCACGAGCGGACGATGCAGCCGCAGCGCTCGGCCGACCTCTTCGAGGAATTCGTCCGCCTTGGCGAACATGACGGCCGCCTGAATGCGCGCCAGCTTTTCGCGCTCTACGAGATTGGCCTCTTCCTTTCCTATTCGATGCCGAGGATCACGGCGATGATCTCGGCGATCATCTCCGGTGGCGACACGTGGATGGCCGCCGAAGCGGCCGACATGGCAGAGCGCGAACGGGAGGCGCAGCGGCAGGAGTATCGGAGGGAGGCGGACGGACCCCAAGCCGGCGCGCGCGGCGAAGGTCCGGATGGCCGGGTGCCGCCTCAAGGCGACGGCTTCGAAGACTTCGACAGGATCGGCGCTCAGCCGCCCGTCGTTCCCGCGGCGCTGGTTCCCATGCTCGCGGTGCTTGGCCTGACTGCTGTTTCGGACGAGAGGGCGCTTCGAAATGCATGGACGGCGAAGGTTCGCCAGTGTCATCCCGACCGTCTCGGGCCAGGTGCGAGTTCGGAGGAATTGGACGAGGCCAACCAGACGACTGCCGAGGCCAACATGGCCTATGCTGTCGTCCTCGAATTCTTGCGTTCCCGCTCGTGACGGCTTGAAGATTGCTCTTCCCCATACCACGATCGGAACATTCTTTAATCGAGGAACTCGGATGATCGTCGGCAACGCTGAACGCAGAAAATACGAAGCACACGTCGAGCTGGCGGCCCGCCACGGGGTCTCTACCGTCCTGCCAATCACCGTGGAGACGACATTTTTCGTACCTCACGCGATCCCCGGTGCGGCCGCGGCCGTTGTCGAAGTTCCAGTGCGCGTCGATGCCGAAGTCTCGATCCATGCGGAAGGCGACGTGGTAACGCGCCTCGGGGATGTCGGCTGGCGCGACTATCGGCACTCCGATCCCTTCCGTACGGCGACCTACTTCATATCGAACGGGGAAGTTCCCCACCTTCTGCGGTCGGTCGGCGTCGGCTATGGCGAGGAGGTACCAGGCATGGCGACCGACCCGTTCTCGCTTGTCGAATGGCTGGTCGTTCAATGTTCGAGGGAAATCCGGGATATCTCCGAACCCACTCCGGAGCAGACCCGCGACGCGATCCGCCAGCTCGTGGAGAACCGCATCCGTGAAGGCGTGAAGGCATCTCCGCTCGTGGTGGGAAGGGATGGTCATGTAACGATGGCCAGGGCGGCCGACGTCCCCCATTTCAAGGTCGTGACCCGGGACAGCCGACCGCCCGTCGATGCGGCGTACTCGGATGTGGTGATTGACCGTCCTGAGGATTTCGAGTCGATGAACTGGAAAGACCTCGGCCTCCGGTTCGAGCCGTGGGAGGCCGAGGTCGCAGGCCGTGTCGTACGCTCCTGCGGCGTGAATCATGGGCGGACCGTTCCGGACGGCATCGACTTTCGGAGATACGCAGCCGGCGATGTGGCTGTCGATCTGGCCGTCGTCAATCGATTTGCCATGAAGTCTCTGCTCCCGTTGTTTGTGAAGAAGGTCATGCTGGACCTGTCATCCTCGGAAGTCGGGCAGGACGACGACGTCAGGGCACACACCTCGGCTGCCTACGGTGCGGTGGCCAAGGGTGAGTGGGGATCATCCGCGCTGGAAGAGGCGCTCTCAGCGCTCCATGACCTGTGGAAGTACGATGCGCGATTCAATGCCTTCAGCCGCTCCATGGGGTGGAACTTGAAGCTGTCGCCGTTCGAAATCATGACGGCCAGGGTCGCGGCCTTTCCGTGGCGCGGTCCGGCTCCCGAGGCCGCCTCGCGCCCGTCGTCTCCCGCTCCGTGACTGGTGACTTTCGCCAGGCGGGTCTAAGGTCGGTCTGTTAGACGACCGGAGACCCGCCCTCGATGAAACTCACCATCCCATTCCACTACCAGTTCTGGTACGTCCCGGTGCGCTGCCAGAACGACCGGGAAGCGTTCGCGAAGACGGCGATCGAAGTTGAAATCCCGGAAGTTGGCGAGGCGGACGCCCCTGTCGTCATGACCGTCGCGAACAAGGACGTCGACAAGTCGATTTCGAGGGGGTATTCGCGCTTCCTACCGAAACCCGATGGCAGCCCGCGGCGCGTGCGCATGCGCGACGGGTATTTCTATGTCGAAGGTTTCGGTGCCGAGGAGTTCGTTGAAAGGGCGTCGAACATCGCGACACTGAATTCGACGTTCCTGTCGCGGATCGGTAAGTACGATAAGAATCCCGGCGAGGACAAGGCGGTAAGCCGAACCATCACATCCGTCAGCGAACTCCGCTGGAACAGGAACATCGGCGGCCTCCGCGAGGACAAGACGCGCGACGACGGTGGCGCGAAAACGGGTGCGAAGATCGCGGCCCAGGCCGCGAAAATGCTCGTCGTTGACGGGGTGACCTACGAGCGCTGCCGGGAGCCTGTTCTCACGTTGGTCATGGATGACGACAGGATTACGGCCTACGGCATCGTGGAAGCCGACAAATCACTCGCGGCAAGACTGGACGCCGGCAAGTACGCCAACGCCGCCGCCTACACGTCGTCGCTCGTGCATGCTGGACACGTCATGGAACGAGCGGGTGTCGACCCATCCATTGTGGAATATGCGGTCATCGACCCGGCGGCCTCCTCCTATGACGGGGTGTCGGCGGACGTCGTCTACGCCCTGTCCCGCGCGAAAGACAAGCTGAAGGAAATCGTGAAGGCGTCTCCCGCCGGGGCGTTGCAGGCCTTTTACAGGGTTCGAGATGCCTTGCAGCACGTCGATCTCGGCAGCCCCTCGGTATCGGCCGAGGTCGTCGCCGCGGCGCAGTCGATCGTCGATATCGTCGCGGACCCGGACATCGACGAACCGATGGCGGAACTCGCGAACGCGCGGTATATGACGGACAGGTCGGGCCGCGCCCTTCCCGGGGGCAATCCGAACGAAGGCGGACCGTTCGTCCTCGGCCTCACCCATGTCTCGGACTATCGGGACGTCATCGGTTACGGAAAGCGGGCGAGATACTTCGCCGAGGTCGCCCTCGACAGGTGGGAAGGCAGGCACCCCCAGTCCACGTTCGACAACGGCCAAACGCAGCGCATGACCAGCCGTGGCGGCGATGGCCTCACGGTCGCCGAGATCGGAAGCGACGCCCAGGCGCGGCTTGCGGCGCGTGAACTCGGTGTCGACTATACCGTGGTCGACAGCGCCGTCGGTGCCGGATCGAGGATATTCCGTGTGTCGGAGGAGGTGAAGGTTGCCACCAGCCTGTCGAACGTCCTGCGGTCGGTTGGCGTGGGGTTGGTGATAGGGCCTCCCGCGGGGGTCCCCAACGCCTCGTGGACTGTCCTGACGGGTAACCATCCCAAGGCCGGCATTGCGTTGCAGGCCGTCGCAGAGCATGTGGAAGCCATGGATGAAAGAGACATGGAACTTTCGCAGGATCAGCAGCTTATATCCATTTTCTAACGAAGAGGACGAGAAAAATGAAGGTCGAAATCCCCTTCGTATATCAGGTGAACTACAAGAAGCCGCGGATGCCGAGCTGGAGCCATTCCGACATCCTTTGCTCGGCCGCGGTTGATATCGTGGACATACCGGCGGCCGACGCTCCGGTCGTCCATGTCGTTTCCGACGAAAGCGCTGGAGTGAAGGGATACAGTCATTCCAGCACCACGACGACCGTGAGCAAGTTTCATGTCCCTGGCGGGGATTGCTTGATCAGGAAGCATGGCGACCAGCACTATGCCAGCCGTTTCCCGGTGGATGAGATAGCGAAATGGCGCGGCAACCGGGAATTCGATCCGTTCGCGGTCGAGATCGGGCTGCGGACCGGCGACTCGGAATTCAAGAGGACCCTCGATACGAAGATAGAGGGGACGCGCGCGGTTTCGCTTGACGTCTTCCATGCCAAGGAAGGCGAGGTGAAGAAGTTCTCGAGCGAGCGGGCGATGACGGACAGGTATATCCACATGCTCTCGGGGCAGTTCGCCGTGATCGACGGTGTCCTCTACGAGAAGGTCCGCGAACCGGTGGTCTCAGCCGTCCTGCAGCCGGGAGGATCGCTTTCGGTCTACATCGAGGAGGCGATCTCACCGACCCTCACCAGATTCCAGAAGGGTGAATGGCGCGGCGCGCCGGGCGAACGGATACGCTTCGGTCTCGACGAATTCGACAGGGCGATGAAGGTTTCCGCGCGGCTCGCGGTCCAGAACAAACTCACGCTCGCAGTCCACGCCAGGGTGAAACAGGCGTCGCCGACCGAGGTTCGGTTCAGGGGTGACCACGAGTACCTGTTCTCCGCCGCGAAAGGCGTCGCCGGCCAGTTGAGGAGCGCCGTCGCCTACATGACCGAAAGCGCGGGCATGGCGGTCCTCGACGCTGCCAACCTGCTTGCCGTCCACGACCGTCTCACGCCTTCCGCGCTCGCCGCCGTCAGGAGGATGGAGGCGGAACTGAGAACCTATTTTGCCGGAGACCACCAGGCACCTCCGACGCAGGACACCATGCATGACTACGATCTGCGGCAGGCCTTCGGCGGCGGCTGGAAGTGGAAGCTCGACAGGCTGACGGACGCCCTTGCTCACTGGGACGCACGCGACGACATCGGTCTCGAATGGTTCGACAAGACCCTCGATGCCCTGCCCGTCTACGACTACCCGAGGCGTGCCTACGAGGTGTCCAGCCTGACGGACATGGACAAGCTCGCCATGCGGTGGGAGGGGGGCCTTCCTTCCGAACTCGCCATGGCGGACCCCGAGGTCAGCGCCATTGTCGTCGTGGAGGATTTCGAGGAATTCCGACCGCTCGCCGCGATGGTTTACGACCGCAACAACCTCATGCTGCCGCCGCAGGTCTTCGGCAATCCCGATCCGCAGACCGTGGCGAGCGAGGTGGTTCTGGCTTCCACCTTTGTCCAGTCTGCGAAGGTGGAGGCGGCGCACTCGCTGTCGCTTTCCTCGGGTGAGGGGCCGTCCTTCCGCCCCTGACGCCTGTCGTCAGTATCTGTAGGAGACCCTCTTGTAGCGCCCTCCGAACACGTCGCAGGCCGGGGTTAGCATTTCATGCCTGGCCGCGGCGATGCCGGCCTCGACGACCTCGGGGAAACACCACTTCTTCGACTCCGGGTGGTTGCGAACGTGCGCCGCCACGATTTCTCGGGGCGAGGGTTCAGGTCCGAAGGCGTCGCAGCCCGGCATGATCGGACCGCAGTCGGGGTCGAACGTCTCGCGACGGCGCAATGCCGAGACATAGTGCGTGGCCAGGAGGTCGGCGGACCCCGGTAGAACCTTGGTGTCCCTGTAAAAAAGAAAGACCTTATCCCGGAAGCTTGGCGGAGCGTATCCGTGGGTTTCGTTGTCGTTCGCGGCGGCTTGCATTTCGGCTCCGGAAATTCGGTAGGCGGGTGAATATCCCGGACTTCCGGGCTTTTCAAGTACACATGGGGGATGGGGTCCTAGTTTTTCAATGCTTGGATTTCGGGAATTCCGCGGACAAATCGTAGTCCCCGAATGAAGGGAGCCGCCACAGGGGCTGGGATCAAGGGGCTTTCGCCGGGTTAACGCGCCTTTAACCATCTCGCGACTATTCATGTGTGGCGGCTGGGACGTAACGAATACGGTCGCTCCTCACCCTCCTGTTGCCTCATGCGCCCCGAGGTGCGTGAATGTCGCCATACCAGGAGACAGACATGCGCATATCCGTTCCGTTCAGCTACAAGGTCAGTGCGACCCCCTACAAACACAAGCTCCCGTCGACCATGTCGATGGTGGAGAACGCTTGGGTGGACGTTCCGGACGTCGATGTGGAAAACCTCTTGCTGGCCTTGGTGGTCAGGGACGCCGCGGGTCGCGACATCGAACACGTCTACACCTACGCTGGCGAGTTCTGGGTCAAGGACGAACGTGGCGCGGGCGATCTGCCTTTCCTTTCCCAACACCTGCCGGTTGCCGGGCAGAAGATTCCGGAGGCGCGTACCTCTTCGCACTTCTCGCGCGCCGACGAGGAGAGCCAACTGACCGCCGCGACCAATCTTCTCGGGAAGGTTGGGATGCTCCGCACGAGGACGGCCGGCGTCGGTGCCTACGAGGCGAGGAACTGGATGTTCAACGGGCAGAACGGCCCGGAGTTCGTCGAAGTGACCGTCGAGAGCGAAAAAGCGCGCAACGTCACCAGTTCCACGCGCGAGGAGCGCCTCCAGCGCGCCAGGACGCTTGCGCACAACCATTGCATCTCCGTTGACGGCGTCCTGTACCACCGCGTAGCGGAACCATGCCTCGTCTCCCGGTCGAGCATGTATTGCGAGGTCAGGTGGACGTTCGGATGTCCGGATTTCTTCACGCCGGAAGGCTTGTCGAAGAACCATGGCTATCCGGTTTCCGCAAAGGACTTCGACAGGGTTCATGACTGGTTTGACACGTCGGCCAAGGCTGCGAAGGTGGACTTTTCCTTCGACGTGCTCGACGAAAGCCCATTCAGGACGCGCGCGGACCGCATCGCCCTGGTTTCGAGCGCGCATCGCGTCGTGGCGGACGGCCTGTCCAAGGAAAATTCGACGCCGTACATCGCCAAGTGGTGCGAGGTCAGGGATTACCTCGCCGCCCTGTGGCAAGGAGAGGAAGGTAAGCTTACCCCGGCGTCGATGCTGGAGCGGGACGAGGCCGATTTCGACCGGCTGGCTGGCCTTCTCGACGACATCGGACAGTTCGGCGAAAAGCGCAAATACGGCGGGGAACTGGACCTGCAGGGGCTGAAGATGTGGGACGGCCGCACGTTCGCCCTCGAAATCGCGGCCCGCGGCCCCTCCCTCTGAGTATCAGACTGCTCCGGCCCTCGGCCTGAAGGGGCCAGCGAAAAACGGATCGTGGCGGTCGATCCAGTCTCGACGGGCGGCAAGGCGGCCGAAGACGGCGGCTCTGACCTGTTCCAGAGGAATGCAATCGGCTATCAGCGCATGTGCTTCCGCGAGCCTGAGACGGCTCAACCCCCGCGTTTCTCCGAGGTCGCGAAGAAGCGCCAGCGCCTCGTCCTTCCAAAGCAGGCCGGCGACGCGCTCGGCCGACGGTGCGGGGTTGTCGAGCGGGGGGCGTATGACGGAAAACCCGACCGCGCTCCCGGCCGGGGTAGCCTCGGTGAGGCCCCACCATCCGGGGAGCATGGATGCGGCCTTGTCGATGTGGCGTCGCGCGCCGACAAGGGTGGCCGTATCGAGCACGAGGCTGTAGATTTCCGCCTGCCTGGCAAGTCTCGCCAGCGTGTCGCCATCGCTTTTGATTTCGAACCCTTCGAGCCTCGTCGCGGTCAGGCGCGCGAGGTCTATCCGGACGGTGTTGCCCCACAGCCCGACCTCGCAAAGCAGGCTGCCGCACCCATGCGGAGGGCGCAGAAGGTTCGCGAGAGGATGCCGTATGTCGGGGTCGAGCAAGGTCAGGCGGCCACGGCCATTTCGTTGAAGGCGCGACGGACCTTGGTCTTGACGTTCAGCATCGAGCGGTGATCGCTCGGCGTAAGCGGCGAAAAGACTGTGCGGTGCGCGCCTTTGTGGCGGATCGTGATGCTTATATGTCCACCTTTTGCGGCACGGATTTCGTGATCCTTCGTGAACTGCTCGACCATTCGAACGAGTTCCTTGTGATGCTTCCTGATCGTGTCGGCCATGTTGGATTCCGTAATTGGGGTCTTGAATTTTAAACCAAGAACTCGATACAGAGCACGAAGGTCGCTGTCCACCTATTTTAAGAACTCGCGGTAACTTTTTTGCAACGAGGTCTTCAATTACATGCGTGGTGCGAGCGGCTTGTTCAAGGGTGGCGTGCTGCGCATGTACTCGTCGAAGGCGCGCTGCTGCGCATCCATCCGTTCCAGCGTTTCGTTGTCCCTGGCGTCCTGGCTGGCGATGAAGGGGCGGATTTCGCCCATGTCGAGTTCGATGCCGCGTTCACGGGCGATCTCGGTGTAAATCCGGAACAGGCGGTTGTATTCGATGAGCATGGAAGTGTATTCCTGCTGCGTCAGGTCGCCTCCCTCCTTTTCCTCCCAGAGACCGTCTTCCTCGCGCCCGAGGCGTCGCATTTCGTGAATGATGCGGTCGTCTGAGAGTTCGGCGATCTTTGCCTTCTCGGCCTGCCTCTGGCGCGCGAATTCTTCGGATAAACGTTGCCCTGCAAACTTGGCCTCGGGGTCGATCATGTAGAGGACGTCATGGACGGCCTGGGACAACTCGCCGTCCTTCCAGATGCGCTTGTCGGAGTGGAAGTGCGGCCGAGGCCCGCGATCCGTATCCCGGGGGTTGCGGTAGGCCCAGATCGACAGATACATCTCGTACCCGTAGTGCGGGTCGTAGCGGCCACCCTTGTCGTATTCCCATGCCGCATAGAGGTCCCAGTTTGCGGACTGAAGCTTGAAACAGGGTTCGTAGAGGGTCGTGTTGGACGACGGGTGGCGCTTGTTCGGGTTGTGGGGGACGATGCCGAAACCGGGTTGGTGCGGCGGTGGCGGTTCAACGCTGACAACGGGATCGTCCTCGAGAGGGGCGGCGTTGAAGGCTGCGGCGGCCCGTTCGGACACCAGGGCACGGTCCTCTTCCAGTGTCAGGCGGCCGACGGCCGGCTCGGCCTTCAACAGCGATCCTGCAGGGTACAGCGCCCTCGCCTTCTCCTTGCGGATGATAGCGCCTCCGCCCGTCGCACGCAGTTCGGTCACGAGATGGGCCATCTCTCCGCCCCGTTCGACGATGACGGCTCCGCCGAGCTGGAAAGTCTTGATCGCCATCTCGAGCCAGTCGGGACCTGCGTTCTTGACTACGGTCACCGGAGGGATGCCGTCGTCGGAAACGGTCGGGAAATCGTCGCGGACCGCCGGGATGTGGACCCGGCCCGTCACGGTATGGCCCTGAAGGAGGACCGAGCAGTCGAAAGCGAGCACACGGCGTTCGACTTCGGCGCGCGCCGCATAGGCGGCGGCCGAAAGCACCTCCGCCATTGGGTTCGGGCCGCCCGTCTTCATGTCGAGCGGGCCGAGGCCGGCTCCGAGCATCCAGTCGGTGTGGTTGGGGTCGTCCGCGCCCTGCTTGACGCCGACGGGGCTGACATTCGTCCACGAAGCCACCAGGTGGCTGCCGCCTGACAGCGCCACCGCCCAGAGTTCGAACGGTGCCTTCGGCACCCGCAGGCGTCCATCTTCTCGGATCGAGGTCGGAACATCGATGGTCATCCATCCGCTATCGCCCATCGCGTCGGCCTGCGCGATGATTGCCTTCCTGAATGCCTCGATCTTTTCGTCGCGTGTCATGGGGGTCTCGATATTCGGTTTTCCCGATTGTAGGCGCGGCCGCGGCAAGCCGGAAGTCAGGTTGTCCGTTGCGGTTCGACGGGATATCCAGAATGGGTGATTTTCCGGGAAGAAACCAATGCGACTTAGCCTCCGATACCAGTTCATGGCGCGTGCGAAAAACCAGTTTGGAGAGCATAAGTACCAAAAGGTCGTCGGCACGAGAGAGGTGGATGTCGCCGAGCGTTCAGACGCGCAGGCTCCGATGGCGTTCGTCTTCAAGGAGCAGATGCAGAAGACGGCTCATTACCTGCGATACGACCACTCGACGGGCGGCCTGTTCCTGAGGCATGCGAAGGGCAATCGCGTAGAAGCCCGCTACGAGACGTTCGAGCATGATCGGGACTATCCGACATACCCGATGAATAAGAAGCTGCGGGAGCGCTTCTCAGAGATTTTCGGGGGTGAGGAGAGCTACTACCGTAGTCACGAATACGAGCTCTCCGCCCTTAAAGAGATCGACAAGTCAGACCTCGATGCTGCGGACAAGGCGTTTGACGACTGCCTGTCCAACTTCATCGCGGCCGACGGTTGGCTCTGGAGGCGTGTGCCGGAACCGGTCTTCCACCTTTACCGTGTCAACCATGGATGGAAGACAACCCTTTCCTTCCATCCCGATCCGCGGGTCTGTTCCGATCGGCGTCACTTCCATTTCGGGCTACACCAGTACGACGAGATGATTGACTGGAAAGCGCGCCTGACGGAAATAACGGAGCGCCCAGCGACGGATGACGAGTTCACGTCGATGGGCGTCTACGAGGCGTCGATCGACGGATATGCTATCGATCTCGAATTCGCGCTGGTCGATCTCGTCCAGCGGTTCTCCGAGACGTCGCGGATGATCGCACCAGGACAGGGCGGCATCCTTTCGATGCCCGCGATGCCCTTGCCCGTTCTCGACGCGTTCGTCCGCGCCCGGCGCGTCCTCGAAATCCCAAGGGAGGCGCGGGATGAGGATGTCCACGCTGAAACGGTCGCCCTGCTGGAATCGATACCTGACATCATCGAGGCGCATCCCGGCTACGGCGTCTTGTTCGCCAAGCCGTCCGAGAACGCTTTCCAGACGGAGAAGTGGCATTCTCGGCCGATCTCGATCGTGCCTGTCCTGAATGCAGAACCGCGTCCCTGACGGCTACGGTCGCGTGGCGCTTTGCGGGTGGCCGGAAAGGGAAATAGGGCGGTTTTCCCAAAGGTTGAGCACTTCGGCCAAGGGGAACTGGCCGTGGCTCGTAAAGGTCTGGCTGCTGTAGGGAGAGTGCTTCGCCTCTTCCAGGGCTTCGAAAAGTTCTTCTGGATAATCAGACGATATTTCAGTGGCTTGAGACAATTTCTTCAAACGTCTGTAGATAGAGATATCCTCGAGCGGAACCTCGTCCAGCAGTTTGCTGGCCCAATGGGAACCCGTGTAGAGTCCCGCGTAGGTGGCCTCGAAAACCTTCGCTGCAACACGTGCGGCGCTCCGCATCGCGCGGACTTCGTGATCGTCTCTCAATGGCAGGCCGCAATCGACCACGTCGTCGATGAACGCCGCGCATCCGGAAAACCTCCGGTGGTCAACGAGAGACCACGCGAATTCGACGGCGTCGCCATGCCGGCCGAGCGGGAAAACTCCGATGGTGTTTTCGGGGACCTCCTCGTCGATGCAGACGTCTACCGCGGTGGCATGGCCATATGATTTGACGATGTAGACGGGCTCGCCGCACGGTTCGAACAGGTACCCGTCGATCGTGATGAGTCCGGCACGGACGAGTTCCATGTGGTTCTCGTAGGCGGCACGCAGTCCGTCGTCCTGCTTGCTGAGCTTCAGTTCTCCGTACGTAGGCAGGCTTCCGAGGTGTTGGACAAGCGACGGAGCCATGCGGAACATGTCGGAAGCGAGGGGAATGTCGATGGAGACGTTTTTCTCGAACCACGACCAGGCTCCGTGACAAAGGGCTGCAGATGCCATGTCCTCCGCGCTGCCGGCTCTCGGGTCCTCCCCGTGGGCAGGTCTGTATTCGGCGATCCTGTAGTGCTGCGTCCCGATCCGGAAGAACTCGGTGACGAACTTGTTGGCCGTGTGTTTGAATTTGAGCGCGCGAACAAGGTCGGCTGCCTCATGGCCCGGAATGTCGATGGCGGCACGCCTCTGCATCCACACCGCTTTCTGGTTGCGGCTCTGACCGGGTGCGGCAAGCGAGAACTCCGGATGTGTGACTTCAACGTTCACGGCGATGGCCTCTTCGAAGATGCGGGCAGGTCGATGTCGATCTCCCTGTCTTCCCACAGGGAAACGATCATGTTGAGCGGGATGGTCTTTTTCGTGAACCTGGAGGTTTCACCGTAAGACGCGACCTCCTCCAGGAGTTCGAACAGGTGGTCGGCATCCGCGACGAGATCGCGGGCGGCCTTTCCCTTCGTCGCGGCATGCAGTCTCCTCGCGGTGGCGATCTGCTCGAGCGGGGTGTCGTAGAGCGCCTCGGCGAGGCTTTCTTTCGGACGGCGGAAGAGGTCGAACGAGGCCTCGAAGGCGTCGGCGGTTCTCTTTGCCGCCATGGCGACCGTCGTCTCTACGTCAGGAAACTCCGACGTCGCGCCAGGCGCTTCCTCGAGCTTCCTGTGTCCGTGGATCGGCAGGCCCTGCCGCGCGCCCGTCTGCTCGATCTCGCGCACGAATTCGAGAGCGTCGTCGAGGCGGCCGACCTTGAAACAGGCTATCGTGGAAGCGCCGGGGTTGCCGTCCGTCACCAGCGTCATTCCCACATAGGGCGACCCATCCGGAGACGATACCGATTCCGACAGGGAGACCGCGTAAAAGGGTTCCTCGGTCCTCTTGTAGAGGACGTCGCCGATGACCGCGTATTCCTTGATGATCTGGTCGATCGCAAGGAGCTGGTCTTCGTATGCCTGCGGATCGACGAGGACGCCGTCATATCTTTCGATATCCGGAAGCATGAGCAGGTCGTCGAATGTGTGCCCGTGCGGCGGCGTGAATTTCACGGCCTTGTCCTTGAGGATCGCCTTCACCATGGCTTCAGTGCGCTGCGCGACCCTGTTCGACAGTTCGACGCTGAGGCGGCCGGGGACGGTGACGTTCAGTCCGTCTGGATAGTTGCCGTTCGCGTCGGGGACCTGGGTGAAGAAGGCGTGTTCCGTCTTGAACACCCGCTTGGTTTTGATGGATGTGCCTGACATCGGGGTCTCGCAACGGGCCGCCTCGTACGCTCCTTCCGAATTGGCTGGTTCCGGCAGGTCGTGTTCCCTCCACGTCGTGAGGACGATCTTGCGCGGCGTGTTGAGCTTGGCGGGGAGGACATCCACGACCACGGGGCATTTCACGCGGACCTTCATCGTCCCGCTTCCATGGCCGCCCTCGGGGCGATATCGATATCGATGCTTTGGTTGTTCCACATGTCGACGATCAGATCGATCGGGAAGCCGTGGGGAGTCCGCCACTTCCTGCCGGGGGTGAATCCGCTATGCTCGCCGAACGAGACGATTTCCTCGAGGATATCAGCGATCCTCTCGGCGTCGCTCGCGAGGTGGAAGATGCCGCGGTTGTCGATGATGTCGTCCAGTTTTCGGGCGACGGCAATGTGTTCCAGCGGCGTCTCGAACATCAGTCTGTTGATGCTTTGCCTGCCCATGTATTCGTGGTCAAACCCGTTCTTGAACATCCTGAGCGCCCGCCATCCCGCATTGGCGACGCTAAGGGCGACATCGTCGAAGCTTGAGTGGATGCCGTTACCCTCGCTCAGTCCCTGCGGCAAGTGGGCGGGCTGGACGGGTTGTCCGTTGTTCATGACCTGAAGAAGCTCGAGCGCATCGTCGAGGCGGCCGATCTTGAAGGCGGCCAGCATACCGTCCGGAATGTCATCGTGGGCAAGTTTCAGTTCGCATCCGAACGACCGGCTTCCAACGACCGCGTAGAACGGCTCCGGAGCGCGGCGGCACATCTTGCCGCCGATGATCGCGAATTCGCGTGCGACCTTCTCTCGGATATCCTGGACGGCGTTTGACAGGGCCTCGTAGTTGATCGTCGATGGCGTGAGGTCGGTGACCGACGGCTGCCGAAGCAAATCCTTGATCTCCACCTTGCTCGCCCGTGAAACCGGGCCGTTGGGCGTGGTGAGGTGGAGTTTCGGGGCGGGATCGAGCTTGGGCGCGGCTTCGGCTTGCGCGTTGATGTGCTCGGCGATCACATTCGCCAACTGCGCCGCGACCCCCGTCAGGTTGTGCATCGCGACCGAAGCGCCGTCCTTTGCCGATACGGGCGCGTAGCAGGCGTTCTCGGTGGAGAAGAGTTCGTAGGTCGTTCTGGAGAGCTTCTGACGCGAGTTGCCGGGGGTTTCGTAGGAAAGTGCGAGATGCGCGTCGACACCCCTTTCAAGGACTGGAATGTCGAACTCGGATTCGATGTTGCAGCCGACCAGGTGGCGGGACCTGAGCCCCTTGGGGATCGCGTCCACGAGGATGGGGTGGGAGACTTTGAATTTCATGGGCGCGGTCCCTTCGAAGTGGCGGCGGCCGGAATGGAGTAGCTGAATGCCATGTCGAACTCCTCGTCGGAGATCGGCTGGCCAGCCTTGCAGATCGTCATGTAGCACTCCCTCGCCTCTTCCAGGGTGGCATCCCTAAGATTGGTGACGGTTACCCTCGCCTCCCTGACCCTGTTGGGAATCTTGTCCAGAAGCCAGTTGAATGCCTCGTCGGTCATTCCGAGGTCGAGCGCCCTCCGGAAAATCCCCATCTGACGTTTGCGGTTGAAGATCGTGCCGTCCATGATCTCGCCGAACGGCACCCGTGTCGCCGACCAGGATTCTTCGGGCAGCATGAATGTGATCGACTTCGTCTCGAAGTCCGCCACGAGGATTTCCTCGCCGAACCAGACGTCGATCTCGCGCTCGCTGTAGGGATGCGCCGGTTCGGTGGGGGCGGACTGGACGAGCGAGGCGTAGATCAGGCTCGCAAGGCGGTTCTGTCCGTCGAGGACGAGGGTCTGGACGTCCTTGGGGTGTTCGACGGGGCCGAGCCTTCCCTTGGTCGGATAAAGCCCCCTCTCCTCGCGTTCGGGGGTCCAGGTGGTGAAGGAGCCGATCGGCCATTTGTTGAGCATCGACTTCATCAGCTTCTCGACGTCTTCCTTTGTCCAGACGTACTGGCGCTGGAACGGAGCGAGGCCGAGGTTGCCGTCTGCGGCGTTCCTGACCATGTCGAGGAGGAAGGTGCTTTGTTGCTCTACGCGCATCATCGGTTCCTGTGGGATTCGGTGATGTCGATTATGATCTGGGGTGACGAGAGGGACAAATACGCCGACCTGGCCTTGCCGCGTCTTGCGTTCCCGACGAGCATTGTTCCGCGCGCCTCCGCAGGTTGCTGTTCCCCGTCGTCGTCGATGTCGGCCTCGTCAACGGTATCGTGGGAGTGCAGACGATCGACGCCATCAAGGCGATCTACCGGATCGGTGAAATTTCGCTGGTCGAGGCTAAGCGTGGCGTCGAGCGCGTCCTCGAAACCGGTCGCGCAAGGTTCGAGCTGGCACCGGGTACGGAAACGTCCGAGCTTGAGGCCAGTCTAAGGGCGAGCGGGTTTACCGTTAGCGAATAGGATTGGGCGGAGCGGCCCGCAACCTGTGTGGTCGCGGGCCGCCGATCTTATTCCGACCGAAGGAACTCGCGGAGGGTCCGCAATTCCTCTGGGCTGAGTGCCCTGATCTTGCCCATTGCGCCTTCGAGCAGGGCGGCCTCTTCGCGTTCCTTCACGGCTTGCGCGTTTCGGCTGTCCACCTGCGTCTGGACCGGCCCCTCGACCAGTTCGAAGCCGAGGTTGTCGAAGGCGGTCGAGAACATGACACCAGCTTCGGCGTTGTCGGTCGTGAAGCGGACCCGGTCGCCGACCTTCGTGACAACAATCTCGCCGATCTTCTCTTCCGAGACCTCAACGATCTTGCCGGGCAGCGTGTTGAGCGTCAGGTAGAAGCTCGTGCGCTCGTTCTGCACGACAGGCGTCAGCGTCAGGACAACACCCTCGAAGGACAGGCTTGCGACGTCCGTTCCGGGTTCGAACGCAGCGTCGCGGCCGGCCCGCTGCGTCGAGCGGCTGAAGTCCGTGAGCGCGGCCTGAACCGAGTTGCCCTTGCCGTAGACGTTGCGGTTGGTCTGCGAGACGATCGCGAACGCCTTGCGGGACCCCGACCCGTCAACGATGATCGAGAAGTAGGCAGCCTCGCGGTTCAGCGTCAGCAGAACGCAGTCAGCGGCGTGATAGCCCTCGAAGTCGGCGAACGCGCCGTTCATGACCTGCTTGGCGGCTTCTTCGGTGATGCCCGCACGGCGGTAGAAGGTGATTTTTCCGGTGCGTGCGTTCGCCGTGTAGAAGCCAGACGTCGCGCCTTCGGACTTGTTGTTCTGGAACTGCGTGCCCGAGTAGTAGACGATGTCCAGCGAGGCGTCGATGGTCACGTTGATGCCGGCGGTCGATTCGATCACCTCGTTGCCCGAGAACATGCAGGCAGCCCAACCCTGGCTCCAGCAGCCCCAGTCGTCGAAGCGTTCGGATACCATCTTCTGGTGATAGAGGCGGTCAACCCACGCCGGGACCTTGGCCTCGTCGGTGAAGGTCTGGATTTCGCCCGTGGTGGCGTTGACCAGCGACCAGCTGACGGGCATGTCGCCGCCGATGCCGACCTGCGGCAGGTACATCGGAACGACCCAGTATGGGTTCCAGTCTTCGTCCACCTGGAAGATCGCCTCGCCCATGATCTGGCTCTTGAAGCCATTGTTAAACAGGTGGCGGTAGATGTTGTCGTCGAACCAGCCTTCGACGCCGATCTTGATCGGCTTGTCCTGAACGAACTTGGTGTTCATTTCGTTCATCTGCGACACGGCGATGTAACCGGGCGTGGTGCCGTGCGACAGCCACTTGAAGAAGCCCGAGTGTTCCAGCGGGATCAGCCAGTACATCGTGTTGCCGACCTTGTTGCCCCACGGCTCGCCCATCGTCACACGCGATCCGAGACCTTCCTCGGTGGCGGACGCGAGGACTTCGGCGGCGCGCTTCTTGGCAAGTTCGTCGGTGACGATACGGGCCTGCGACTGGTCCACAAGCGGGACGGTGGCGTCACGTTCCTTGATTTCCGGCACCATGAGGTTGGCATAGCTGCTGGCGTGGAACATCGGTGCCGAAGACAGGATCGCCACCACGATCAGTCCGACAACGCCCGCCACGTAGGCGAGGATCGACCCGCCTCTCATGTCGCCGAAGAGGCCGCGCATGCCGACGGAGAAGCCGGCGACGACCACGACCTGGACGTAGGTGCTTGCCAGCCACGGGCTGAAGGACGTCATGAACATCCACGCGATGACCCACGAGAACAGCGCAGTGACGATGGCGGCGAAAACGAAGCCGCCGGAAGAGACCTTCTTCAGTCCGCCCTCGAGGACGAACGTCAGGGCGGTGATGACGGCCCCTGCCAGACACCAAGCCAATGCAGTCGCTGAGAACATCTTGCAACTCCTTTTATAGAACTCGTGGGGTCTCCATATAGATGAGGAATGCACCTGTAAAGCGCGTTGGCGTCTTTTATTTACTGCGGTTTGCGCATTGCTCGATTTTGCGCGAATCTCCCACATCACCAATTTAAAGAAAGACGCCAAAATGTGGATGAACAGAGACGACATCGAGCGGATGGTCCTGGTGGGCGAGACGGACCTTCCAGAAATCCTTCCCTTCGCGCGTTTCCTCGACGACTGGAAGGAAACGGTGGACTTGAACAGCGACGGGTGGTCGTCATGGCGCGCGGGTTCGAAATGCGCGGAACGCCTGATGGACCTCTTGCAGGAAGCTGATCGTAGTCGCCGCGGTCAGGGTCACGTCCCTCCCCGAGAACTGTTCCTCAAGGCTTTGACCCCGATCAGGTCGTTCGCCTCCAAGAGGGGCTTCCCCAAGCCCGAACTCGCGGAAGACCACCCTGCTCCCGTTGCCGCACGCGGAATGTGCTTCTAGCACTACTTTGGCAGAATGTATTTTGGCGTTCTGAAGCGGATTCGGCAGTGCGGACATCGTTCTGGGGCTGACGCTGATAGGAGGGTGTTTATGACTGCGCGTCGGATGGCTGGCAGTGTCGGTTTAGGCGGGCCGTGCCTCTTCCTTTTTTTCCCGCTTTGCCTTGTGTAGGCGCTGATGTTGCAGGAAGGCATAAGCGATCATTGTCATCAGCGCGTGTCGATGCAGACCTTGCCATGATCGGCCTTCAAAGTGATCGAGGCCAAGTTCTTCTTTCATTTGTTGATGCGCCTGCTCGCAGACCCATCGGGCTTTGATGGCCGCTGCTAGCTGCTTTAACGTCGCCTCGACCGGCAGATTGGACAGATAGTATTTGCGTTCGTCGTTTGAGCGCCATTCGCCCACCAGCCACACCTCTTCGCCCGGCATATGCTGCTGTCCCTTATCGAGGATACGTTGCGGGCTGCCATCCGCGATCCGAATGCGGAGCGCAGCAAAGCGCGCTGTCAGGCGACCTTTCGTACCGCGACGCCAACTGACCTTCTTCCAGGTGGATGCCTCCAGGATCGTTTCGGCTGGAGTCGATAGGGTGTCGGGGATCGAATGCTTGCGCGGCCTGCCATGGCCGGAAACCGGAAAAATCAGGGCGACGTCGTGGGGGTAGACCTTCTGATGTTTGGGAATGCCGACAGCCCATGTGAGGCCGCGTGCACTCAGCCCCTGGCGAAACGCGGCCGATAAACCATAGCCGGCATCGGCGAGCACGGTGCCAAACCGCACCCCCGCCGCAATCAGCCTGTCGATCTCGTCGAGCGCGATCTTCGGCTTGGTGCGGGCTATGCGCGTCTCCTCGGGAACACCAGCTTTCGCCATCCGATCTTGGTCGCTCGTCCAGCTTTCCGGCAGGAACAGCCGCAAGCCCACCGGAACGGGAACCTCATCGCGTGCCAGCGTCAACGACACCAGTGTCTGACAATTGGCGCGTTTGCCTAGCATCGAAGCATATTGCGGAGCGACCCCGACCGAATGATCGCCCTTCTTCGGCAGACCCGTATCATCGATCACCAGAAAGGCATCCGGAGCTCCGACTATTCTGTCAGCCTGCAGAGCCAGTTCCGTCTCAAGAGGACCGGCGTCCCAAATACCATCCGAGATGAAATGATGCAGACGGTCGTAGCGATCGGGCGCAAGGCGTTCCGCCATCGGCTCGATACTCTTGCGATCACCCGGTCCGATCAGACCCGAAATATACACCGGGCACATCTGCCGCCGCTTTTTGTGACCAAGCTTCTCAACGAACGGCTTCAGCCAATCCGTCAGTGCAATATCCTGCTCCACCATCCATCGCACCCCTGTTGAAGTGCCAAAGATGGCCGATCATCGTTAACCGTCGGTTAATCTGCCAAAGTAGTGCTAGGCCGCATGAACAAAACCCCGGCGGGTCTTTAAATATTGCGGCGGGGAATTGTCAACACTTCGATCCGCGAGCACGGAAAATATTGTCGTAAATGCAGACCCCGATTTGTTTTGCGTTGACCCAATCAGGACCCCGAACGAAACTGAGTTCTTCGATTTCGAGGTCCACGGATGCAATCCTTCAAATTTATAGACCTGTTCGCGGGTATTGGCGGTATGCGACAGGCGGCCGAGGCGAACGGCGGAACCTGTGTTTTCTCGTCCGAGATCAACCGCGACGCGGCGGCGACCTACGAGGCAAACTTCGGCGAACGGCCGCACGGCGACATCACGCTCGTGGACGAGAAGGACATCCCCGACCATGATGTCATCTTCGGCGGATTTCCCTGCCAGCCCTTTTCCATCTGTGGCTTCAAGCGTGGCTTCGACGACACCCGCGGAACCCTCTTTTTCCACATACTGAGGATCGCCAAATCCAAGCGGCCTTCCTGCCTCGTCCTGGAGAACGTCAAGCATTTCGCGAACCACGATGGCGGAAACACGCTGCGCGTCGTTGTGGCGGCGCTGGAGGAAATCGGATACTCGGTCTCGGTCGAAGTGATCAACGCCGTCGATTTCGGCCTTCCGCAGAACCGCGACCGCACGATTATCGTCGCTTCCCTCTCCAAAGCCTTCGATTTCTCGGGCATTGTGAGAAGCGAGCGCGTCGCTGTGTCGGCGATCCTCGAGGCGGAGGGGCCGTTCGAGGTCGTCGATCCGGGCGAGTACACCCTTCTCGGAGCCGACGTCGTCAAGGTCCAGAAGCAGTCCGGCCTGCGGTTCGTCGGATACCGCAACCGGAACCTTCGCAAGGTCGGCGTGCGGGCGGGGACCGAACACCTGTCTCGCGTCCACAAGCAGCCGAACCGCATCTATTGCTCGACGGCGACGCACCCCACCCTGGCGGCCGGGGAGTCGTCGGGCCGCTACTGGATTCTGGTGGACGGCAAGGTGCGCAAGCTCACCATGCGCGAATGTTACCGACTCCAGGGATTTCCCGACACCTTCCGCATCAGCGCGAGCGCGACGTCGGCATACCGCCAGATCGGCAATTCGGTGCCGGTGCCGATGATCGCAGAGGTGGTCCGCGCAGCCTGCCGGCAGGGCGTCATCGGTGGCCTGCCTGTCGTCGGCCTCCGGGCGGCATGAGTCGGGACTGGAGCCGTCGGGAGATCAGCGAGGCTTGAGTTCGGAGATCGAGAACGGCCCCATGTCATCCTGGAGGACGATGACCTCGAATTCCTTGCGGGCCAAGAGGTAGGCGCGGACCTTGTCCTTGGGGACTGAACCCTTCGCCAGATAGGCGGAGCGCCCGTGGATCAGCGAGAACCTTCTGGCAAACCAGGCACCGACCGTCCTCGACGTCGTCCACGAAATGCCGATCAGCGCCTCGTCGGCTCGCTCCAGACCGTGCCATACGGGAACGGGATCGGGCAAAGCCGCAAAAGCCTTTGCCTCCTTCTCGCTCATCGCCAGTCGCGAGTTCGGGTGGCTCCACAGGGCTTCCCAGAACTCGGTGAAATCCTCGACGTTCTCGCTGTCGGTCCACACATTCGAGACGAGCTGCCACGAGGCTTTGTCGTCCAGAGGCAGACTGCCGTCTTCGATCAACTCGTCCAGGGCTTTGGCCCTATACGGGCGTTCGTGGGTGAAGACGAAATCCTCCCAGTTCCGCTCGGCGCGGACGATCTCGAGGTATTTCAGCTTTCCCTCGTATTGCCTGTTGATATGGCCGCAGAAGTGGACGTTGGCCATTGGCGTCGTGACCAGAGGATGGAGGACCATGTTTCCGAACAGGAAGGGCTTGAGGTCGGGGTGCAGGCCGCCCTTGAAGAACTCGATCGTGTCTTCGAGGTCGCTGAATTCCATTTTCCAAGCCTCCCTGATGAGGGTTCATGGCACGAGGCGGCGTATCGCGCAACAGGCGTGCCGCCCCACAGTCAGGGCGTTGCGGCACCCTCGTGCGGAGTTGCCCTCTCCTCCTCGCGGTGCGCGGTGCCGCCGAAGTTCATGGCGTCGTACATTTCGCGCATGACGGCTTCGTCCACGAGGTTCGTCTCGTAGGCGGGGAAGTGGACGTTGGAGAGGAAGAAGCGCTTGTCGTCCGCCGCGATCTCGCTCCAGTAGGAGCCGCCGACCGGGAACTCGTCGTCGAAGAACCGCTGGAGCGCGGTCAGGCGCTGCATTCCGTCGAGCAGCCACAGGTCGGCGAAGTAGTATTCGCGGCCGTTGTCATCTACGCGGCGCGCCTTCTTGATCCCGACCGTCGTGTTGAAGGTGTATGTGCCGAGATGCAAGCCCTTGCGCGCGGAGTTCACGAACGCCACCGCCTGGTCGTCGGTCCAGACATGACCACGCTGGAAGGGAGGAATTGCGAAGCCCATGATCCATTCGCCGTTGCGGCCGTCTCCCGACAGGTTGCGATAGGTGGGGTCGTCCCTGAACTCCCGCAGGCGGAGGTGCAGGGAGCGCATCGTGCTGTCCGACTGCTTGCCGAAGGAGATCGGGGAGTACCAGGAGGTCATGGGGTCTTCCTTTTCCAGTTTTCCGCGGCATCCATATCGGGCCCTCCCGTTTTTGTAAACATCGAGCGCCATATTCCCGCGATTTGGAGTGTGAAAACGACATTCCCGAATGGAACATAAATGATGCTTTATCAGTCGTAAGGGGTCATATATGACCGATTAACTGCTGCGACGGCACACACGCGGCCATATATGACCCCTTCGGCGTTCTTCGGAGTCTTGATTTAAGGGGCGATCCCGAAGTCCCGGCCCATCGGTTCTGCGTGCGGACGGAAAGGTCCTCGCGGTATGCACCGCATCGCGCCAGGATGTTGCGGAGAGTGGCGGCGAACGACTTTATGGTCTATGACGGAGACCGCCTCGGACGCCGACGAAGCCAAGTTGCGCCAGGGACCGTTCCGCGCTTCTCAGCGGAGGCAATGGAGGGAAAAGGGTCGATGTATTGCCGATACGAAACGCCGATGGCCGTCACCGGAATCCCGGACGGCGGCCGAAACGTCCGCCATATCCTCGGCAAGCGGACCGGGCGTTTCGACCTCGCGGAAATCAATCCGGGTGGTATCGTGCAGGCGGGGCGTCTTGTTCGTCCCGCGCAGACAAACGGGGACCGGACGTATCATGCTGCCTTGGATGGGCGCGGCCTCTTCACCCAGTTGGGAAAGTTCGACGGGGCGACCTTCCTGGTCGACAGCACGGTCCCGGCGATCGACGAAGCCCTCAAGGCGCTTCAGTTGCGCATCAACAATTTCGACAAGGGCGAGATCAAGAAGCTTTGGTATCCTTCCAGGCTGGCCGAGTACGCACTGGGATATCTCAGGCCGGCTGCGAGGCAGTTCGACGAGATCGATCCGGAACGGAATCGCATCGGGTCATTTGACGCCGAGGCCTTCGACAGGCAGCACGAGGCGCTTGGCGCAAAGCTCGCGGCGACCTGTGTCGCTAGTGACGGCAAGCTCTACAACGTCGAGCCTATGCCGTTCATTGCCGTCGGCATGACGGACAGGGAAGTCACGGTCACCGCCGAAATCGAAGATGCCTCTGCTTATCTTGCATCGGCCTCGAAATGCGTAAGGCTATTCGGCATCGCCGAGAGGGAGGCAGCCACTGCCTTTGCCCTCGAGCTTGCGAGCCGGTTCGAACTCGAGTTCGGTGGGCTTCCTTTCGAGTTCGACGGTCAGCACCCGGAATTCTTCGTCATGAATGCGGATGCGTGGATGTACCGTATCGTCGGACAGCACCTCGCGTCGCGGTTCGCCGCCACCGTCGCCGGTATGGGAGCGTTGAGCGTGGCGAAGTCGATGCCGTTCGAGGCGATGGCTGTCGGGCGAGAACTGAACCGGGCGCTTGAAAATCCGGGTTGGGCCTCTGACCTCGGCATGCTGGAAGCGGCTACGTCGGCCGCGATCGACTACGAGGACGCCGAGGGCGGGGGGTATTTCTTCAGCAGGCGGAACAAGGTTGAAATGGCCGTTGTCGAGATGTGGAAGGATCGCGTCGTCTATGTGGAGTTCTCGCCTTCGAAGCCGACGCCGTGATGTCGGAGCGGTTTCCTCACAGGAAACCGTAAAGCCGGGTCGGGCTGTCGTCGGATTGGCATTGCGTCATGGCGACGGGAAGGTTGGGCCTGTAGGGCGGGCAACAAAAAACCGCCTCGAGGCGGTCGGTCTTACGATATTTTGCTTTAGTCTCCACCACCGCCGCCGCCGTCTCCGCCACCATCGCAGCCACCGAAGTCGAACGAGCCGTAGTATCCGCCGCTGTCACCGGAGCTTCCGGAGCTATCAGGCCTTCGCTTCCGGGCGGTTCCTCCACTCGCTGCCCCTACGATCAGGGCCATTGCCAGAACAAATCCGGTGACGAGGAAGGCAGTAAAAAGAAAAGTTTCCAATCAGTATCCTTTCGTTTGTTACAGGAAATCTCGTTTCCTGATTAAAATGGTGGATTACTTCGGGGGTCTCGGCAAGAGCCCGTAGTGTGAAACTTTTATGACATCCGGCGTCACGTCAAAACGTAAGCTGTTGGCCCCGGACGGCGAGGAAGTCTCCGATCGGGCGGTTTTCCCATCTGTCCGTGACGAGTGCCAACGAAGCGGCGTCCATATCCTTGAATGGGCTGGCGTATCTAGCGAGGCGACGGGCGCATTCAAGGAGCTCGGCGATGGTGTTCTCGCCAAACGACGAGGCGGTCGGGCCACTCCCGTCGAACGCGTCCTTGATGAGGCAATAGCTCTCCAGCTCCGGGTATGACATGGCTTTCATGTCTTCGCGGGCGTCATGATGCAGTGAGTAGGCGAAGTCCACGACAGTTTGCGCCTCGGCTTCGAGGGTGACCGACTCTGGGAGCAGGATTTCCATGTCGGGGACGCCCCAGGTGACGCCGTTGCTGTTCTGTAGTGTCCAGCCCCTTTCCATGTAGTCGAGGACCGCGTCGCGGAAGGTTTCCTGATCGTCAAGTCGGAAGCGCTGCCCTTGGAAGCCCTCGTAGAAGGCCGAGGCGGAGCGTAGCTTGCCGATGACTTTCGTCGCGTCCGTGCCGTTGTTCAATGCCAGGCAGTAGCAGGGTTCGTCGGAGCGCCGCCAGATCGCGTCGTGGACGAGCGCCACGTTCCGATCGAGGTCGTCCTGTATCGCCAGGAGGGTATCGCCTCGCAGGTCCTCAACGACGCTGCGGAACTCGGTGCCAAGGGGGAAGGATTCCTGCTCGGGTGACACTCCGGCTGTTCTAAGCGTACCCAAGTTCGCGATGGTGGTGGGGAGGTCGTAACCGACCGCATGGCCGACGAATTTCCAATGGCTGTCGTCGTGCCACAACGTCGTGTGCTTGAGGTCCGGCTTCCAGCCGGTTGGTCTCAGGGAATCCCTGTCCCGTGTCGCCACGGGGAAGTCGGCGGCGGACCTGTGCCGCAGCTCGAAAACGGCTTTGTCCAACACGTGGTTCAGGGCCACGTCGCGAAATCCCGAAGCGATGCCGACGATCCGGTTTACGAACTGGTGTTCGAACATCATGGCCTAAGACCTCCCGAAGCCGCCTGAAGATTTGGCCTCACGCCGTAGACGGACATGTGCAGGCGATCCCTGAATTCCCTGACGAGAAAGGGCGGAACGCGCAGCTGAAGCTGGAGTTCGTCCGCGATCCGCATGGCTGCGAGCGCAGTCTCCTCGCTGTCGATACCTCGGTCGCGCATCCTCGCCAGCGCTATCCAGCGGTGGACGTCCTCGGTGGCCATCTGGCTGAGGCGGTCGCGGCCGGCCTCCACCATCATGTCGATGGCCTGCGCCGCGCTGTCGGTGTGCCATGGGTGGCGGATCGAGTCCGGGATCGCGATATGGACCTCGGGAACGTCCGTACTCGCGTCTCCCTGGTGGTGGAAACAGTCGCTCAGGATTCGGTCCGTGATCGCCTGGGCGACGTCGGGTTCGGAAAGGGATACCAGGTGTTCGATGTCGTTTGCGCTTTTGCGGTTGAAACCGAAGGAGACGCCCAGCGTCAGCCTTGGAGCGGTCGGTACGCCGCCCCTTAGGTTTCGGCCTATGACGATGTGCGGTTCGGGGCAGCGGATTATCAGGTGACCGTCGACTGTCGCGAGGCATTTCGTTGCGAGGCGGCGGGCCGTGGTCGCAAACTCGTCCGTGTTGTCGAGCTGGATGTCGGAGAGGCGTTTGCGGACGGCGTCGAGGTTGGAAGCGTTCTTGAATTGGGCGATCTTGCGGGGTTCTCCGGCGTGGAGCAGTGAGACGAAGCCGCGATCGGCCAATTCAGAGACACCTGGGAGCGCTGCCAGGAAGCGAAGGAGTGGAAGGCCTGGTCTCAAGCCGCAAACACCTCGGGAAAGGATCATCCAGTGGTGGCTGTCGTACCAGATGGTGGATCGTTCGCCGTTCCGATGGTTGCACGGGGTCCCGTCTACGCGCCACACCACGGCTTCGGGCGCATCCCGAGATTCGATCTCGGGGATTTCCACCGACGTCGTGGCCCGTGCGTAGACGTGCTCGTGTTCGCCGCCGTGTTTGCCGACGAGATCGGAGATGAACGGGATTTCGATGCGCATTGAAGAGTTCCAGTGGTCCCGCTGATGGAAGCGCGGCAAGCGGCAAAGCACAAGCCTTGGAGACGACCGTCTTCAGTGCTCCGGCATGCCGAGCCTAAGCGCGATGCTTTTCAGGCGCGGTCCGTCAGGGCTGCTCGGGGGTTTGCCGACAAGGCGGGAACACCATGGCAACTCCGTTGCGAGATCGATCATCGCTTCGATTTCTCCTGCCTCGAAATCCGATCGTGACGCGGTCGATCCGATTTCGACCTGGATGTGCCTGTTGAGGGCATCCATCTCGGAAAGGATGGTGCCGAGCGGTCGGCGGCCGAGTATGTCGCAGCCGTCGCCCCTGAGGGCAGAAGCATTGAATTGCGGTGAGACGGACGCGACGGCGTGTGCCAGGCGGCCGTCGGCGTGTGTGAACGAGATGTGGTGTTCGCGTCCCCTGACGTGGGCGATGGCGCTGGCGAACCACGAACATCGTCCGAGCGTGAACTCGGAGGCCAGCCACCCGACGAGGTCGGCCGCTTCGTCCGCGCTGAAGGAGGGCGACCGGAGCGCGAAGGAGTGCGCAATAAGATCGGAGTCTACAAGCATACTCTGGTAGGTGGTCGAAGGGTCCATCCAGCATCCCATTTTCCGGGTCTATTGGCCTTGTTCACCTCTCTATGTCAAGCGCCGCGCACAAGTCCCGGCTGCATCACCAGGTGGGAGACGTTCACGGGGCGGTCGTGCCACCTCTCCTCGGCCAGCCTTAGGAGCAGGCGTTCCGCCGGGTCCAGCTTCGACTTGAGGGCCTTCATTGCTTCAAGAAGGCGGGCGTAGTCGTCTTCTGTCATCTGGCAAGATGGCTTCAGCGATAGGCTGGACATCGCCACGAGCGGATGGTTGGCAGGGGCGGCACTGAGCGACCGCAAGTGGCTATTTGTGAATACTAGGGCGATTGCCTGTAGCGAGCGGCTGATCATGTCTTCGGTCGACGGCTCGAAAGCCTCCAGAAGGTCGCGCTGCTCTTTGCTCATCATGACCATCAACTCGTCGCAATCCTTGTCAGGGGCCACGAGTGACGAGCCGAGGGCCAAGGCATCGTCAAGCTCGTCGAGCGAGAAATGGAGTCCATAATTGTGCCACGAGGAATGCATCGGCGCGAGTCTCGGAGCATGAAGCTGGAGATAGCACTTTTTGTCCTTCGGCCGATTCCACGCATTCAGAACGATCGATGGTTCGTGTACCCGGACCATGAGGTGTCCTGAAACGTGGGAGAGGTTTTCCGACGCATATCGGGATATCCGATCGGCGTTGCGTTCCCTCTGGCTGTGTTCAATCAGTCTGGAGGGCGGTGTTTTTGAGAGCGTTTCCGACGGGCTGACGCGCATGGGGCCTTCATCGAAAAAGAGGGATGGGCCGATCTCTTGCATGAGCCAACGGAGCGAGCCGAGATCGATGTCGGAGAGGGATTGCTTCGGCTTGCTCGCCCCAAGCCGGCCGTCGTCGAAATAAGCCCAATGTTCGCCATCCTTCGAAAAGGTTCTGGCTCCGGGGCCGATGTTGGCACCGAGGTCGAAACCGGCGAAGTGGCTTTCCGGTATCTCGACGTCGATGGTGTCCCATGCAGACAGCGTTCGGATTTGGTCGTTTCGCGGAGTGCGGCCGACAAACCTGTGCAGGAACGGTAGCTTCATGGTGGTCATGCGCTGGCTTTCGGTTGCATGCCGGCCGAGGCGGCCAGTGTCGGTCTCAAGGGCGGCACCCCGTTGATCCTGATTTCGGAGTAGAGCTCCCAGTTAGACCTCGACCCGTTTCCGTTTCTGTAGGCGTCCTGAAGGTCTGGCGACAGGGTCTCCACCCATGCGGCGTGCGCCCGGAGCATGACGTCCCGCCTGATGTCGCTCATTTCTAGTTCGAGGCCACCTTCCTCCGAGATCGCCATGATCTGTTCGTCCGACATGGCCTCGACGTCGTCGATCGTGAAGAGGGGTTCCGTCCGGATGCGGTTGAACGGCACGCCGTTGAGGCGAAGCTCGCTGTAGAGGTCGAAGTTGGATCGTATTGACGAATTCCAGTCTGCCGACGCCAGTGCCTGATCGTCCATCGTCATGACCCAGGAGGCGTGTGCTGCGACCATCTCCGACCGCTGGTCCACGCTGACACGCAGTTCCACGGAGAGACCCCCGATGGCGCAAAGCGAGCGGATGTCATCGTTGGAAAGCGCGTCTAGTTCGCTGATCGTGAAACGGGCCATAAGCCACTCCGTCCTGTGATCACCGATCTTCGCCAGGTTCCAGACAAGGCACAAACGAACGCCGCGCGTTTGCGGCCGGTGCCGGAAAGCGGGACGATGGGCTATCCAATCACTCGGAAAGACGATGCGGATACAGTGCTGCATTCCTCATTGCCGTCGTACGACGAAACACGTCGCGGTTCCTGTCGTCGTCGAGGGGATAGAACTGGACTTCGGCGAGGAGTGGATATGCCAAAAGCACTGGAGTCCCGTCCCTGCTTCCCTGCGGCGTGAGCATTCGCAGGCCAAGCAAAGGGTGATGCGTATAAGGGATATGCCCTCGGAGATCGCCAGCGCGGAAGTGTGGCGTCGATGCAAGGCGAAGGCGACCGAGATCGCCTTCGGACTTGGGTAGTGGTCAGTTTTGATACTTGATGTCTTCCATAAACGCTTCCGCGACGGTGAGCGATCCCTGGACTTGGTGGCCGTGCTTCTCTTCCGTGCTTCCTGTGCCTTTAGAATGGACGGTGATGCAAACCGCCAGGGGTGAGCTCGAGCTGATTGTTATTGACGTGCGGCCGTCATATTCATGTCCTCCTCCTGACTTCGATGCGACGGCCGTTGACGGCAAGAGAATGCCGCCCTTTTCGGGCTTCACACAGAAAGGACCCCAGTCTGCCGGGTCCGGTCCGTGGTGGCCTGATCTGTGGAACATCTCGGTTTTTACTTCCCTAAGTTCCGTTCTGACCGTCTGTCTTGGTCTGGCGGGAAACTCGAGCTGATCGCTGGCCTTGTTGTCGATGAAGGCGGTGAGGTATAGCGGTTTGTCCAGATTGGGGCGGCTGATGCGGAACGGGGCGTCCTGTTGTGGTCGCAATTTCGACCCGTTGCCGAAGTCGATAGTCCCGTTGGTGATGATGAGTTTTACCTCTCGCTCGTCAGCTATGGTTGGCTTGTTTTCGACCGAATAGGTAGGGTGCCAAAGGACTTCCCCTTGGAAAGCTTCCTGGAATTGAGCGCCTGGTTTGGTAACGAGCTCGATATTGGACGTTGTCAGTCTAATGCATTCAATGAAGTCCCGCCTCGCCTCGGGTGGGATGACGGACGAGACGAGCGAGATGGATGCGTCTTGTGAAAGTGCCAGATTGGTACGCGAGCTATACATGGATGCCAGGCTTTTCGCGTCGTCGTAGTTCAGTGAGAACCCGTCATATTTCGCGCCGAGGCCGGCTGACTGGTTCTGCTTTACAAGCTGATCGATGGATGCCGAGTATGCGAGAAATGTCAGGATATTCTGGTCGTATCGAATAACATCCGGCTTGAGTATAGCCTCGGCAGAGCAGTCTTGGGCCGCACTCGCCGTGGCGGCGGCGGAGAGAAAAAAGCAAAAGGAAACACAAAGCCTACGCAACATAGTTACCTCCCTCTGTGGCGAAGTCTTCAGCCCTCCCGAAGGCTTGTCGCCATCGGGTACATTAGGAGAAATTAATACTATGAGCAACTATCGCGAGCGATGATGGTCTTGTCTCGGGAGTTGGCGGTCGAACCCGATCTCGTCACCGACCCGTCCGATCGTGAGTGTCTCGTTGATGCGAATTGTGACCAGACCTGGCTTGTCCATCGATTTAACTCCTCAAGCGCGAACTACGAGGATCATGCCGTCGATGGATGCCCGGTGCAACCGCCGATGCCTCTAGCGCGCCGTAGCTACTTGGGATGCAGCCATGCGGCCGTTCTTGCCGGGGGCCAGCTCGTAGGTGAGCCGATCACCTTCCATCACGAACTTGATCCCGCTCCGCTGCAACTCGGAAACGTGGATGAACACGTCGGTGCCGCCTTCGTCGGGCTTTATGAAGCCGAAGCCCTTGTCTGCGTCGAAGAATTTTACAGTTCCCGATGCCATGCGTTGTAGACCCCTCTAGCGCGTTACTTGGCGCGTGAACTATATCCCGGGTATTGGAATTGGCAAGACGCCCGGAAAACCGCGCTCGCGTGGCCGTGGCGTGAACTGTCCTGCCCCGCCCTTCGGTGTGTGGTTTTGGCTTGAGCGGCGGAGTGACCCGACGGGGAAATGAAGTCATGAATTACTTTGGAGGTCAGTTTGTTGACATCCGCAATTTTAAACGCTAATTTAAGACATGACGGGTCCGTAGCTCAATGGTTAGAGCCTCCGGCTCATAACCGGAATGTTGCAGGTTCAAGTCCTGCCGGACCTACCACTCTTCACCCTCGTCACATCAGTCAGTACTATCGTCGCACAAGTCCGGATTCGTCGTCGCATAAGTCTGGATTCGGCCTTTCAAGGCCTAAAACTCAATAGCTCGGTTGGCTGCCTTTGGCAGACAGAATTGAGGTCTGCAATCCGGAATCACCGTGTTCGAACGCAAGAAGCGACGCAATATCCTTGCGACAACGCTAGCACCCTTGGGACTTTCGGCTTCGCTCTCCCCAGACGGCGCTTCACCATCGGAGCCATCGGCTTTCCCAGCCTCGTCGTCTACGAAATCGGATGGGAGTTCGGAGGAACGCAAGGATTCGGCTTGGAGAGCGCCCACGGCCGTCGCAAGCCTCCTGAAAAACTCCTCTGTGTTGCGTACGTGTTCTGGGAATCTATTATCCAGCTGTCCTTGATGGACGGTGGCGGAAAGGAATTTAAGCTCGTATTTGTCGATAGCTGGGTCGACCCCCAAACAGAAAAGCTCCTCGGAGCCATCCGACAGTTTGCAGCGAAGCGTCGGGCCGCATGCGAACAGCTTGTGGTGCGCAAAGGCACGTTCAATCTGTTCACTGTCGGTGACGGAAAAAGACACCCCTGGAAACTCGGCTGCTTGAGAAAAACGCTCGATCAAAAGAGCGAGGTCTATGCCTTCGTTGAGCAAAGCCTTTAGTTTGCTTTGGCCGATATTCAAATGGCGCTCACGCGCTGCGACAATGGTTTCAGAAAACTCTGCGGGATCGATCATCAGTTGCCCTCGCCGGATGCAATTAGCGTGGAGCGGTCTAACTACCGGCGCAAGGCTCGCCCCCGGCAACCGTACCGTCCGACGCTCTCCCGAAGAAGCACTCGAAATAAATGGAGAGTCTGGACCTATGAGGCGATGGCTGTTTCGAGTCCTGGCTTATGTGGCGACGAATCCGGGCTTGAATTGTGGCGATCCGTAAGTTCTTCAATGAAATCAATTAAGCCAAGTCCGGACTTTATGTGGCACGGACAACTCCCCAAAATCCCGTCGTCTCAGTTACTCTTTCGTTGTCCCGAAGCGCAAAGTGAAGTCACCTCGTCCGGGCTTGAGACACGGATTGCCGGGGCCGCCGTGGTCTTGGATTACGAACGTCTGGATGTTGATTGTTCCGTCCTTGAACTCGACGGATCGCACCCCGAAATTCCAGTATCCCGAAGCCTGTACGACATCGTGTCTGTCGATGCTCGGCGGCGCATTCCTGATGGTCGTTGTCCAGACCTGCGGCCGCCAGCAGTCTCGTGTTCCCCAATGGCCTATCTGTCCCGCGCCAATCTGGTGAATCTCGAAACAGGTTGCGCCTTCTCCACACGCTGTTCCCTGCCTCCACTCCACGTTCGACTGTCCGGTGCGCCAGTCCGCAGCCACTGCGTCGGCGGCGAACGTCGCGGTGGCTGCGAGTATGGCGTACCGAATTACGGCGATGTCCATCCTTCTCTCCGCTTTCTGTTTACTTCGCGAGCGCCGGGTCGACCACCGTCGTGTCGAGGGTTCCCGTGATCCTGGTCAGGATCGCCAGGTGGTCGTCGGTGGGCGTTATGGCGACGATCTTGGCATCCGGCTCCCCGACTTCGATCTTGATGCCGTTTGTCTTCGTCGGATCGCTGATGGCCTTCTGCAAAGCATCCCTCCCCTTCTCCAGATGCGGTTTCAGGTCGATGCGGCCGTTGTTCTCGATCTGCTGGCGTAGCTGCCCTTCGAAGACCGCCGACAGGGCCGACCAGACGCCGTTGTCGAGAATTCGCGAGTAGCTGAAATCGGTGAGTTGGATCACCTGTCCCGTTTCGTCGGGCGTCACCTTGGCGGTCGCGTAGACGGTGCCGGATGTGTTGAAGATGCGGCCGGGAAGGTCTGCCGCGAAGACCAGCTTGAGGCCGATCTTTCCATCGCTCGGGAAGACCTCCGCTTCTTTGACCTCGACAGTACCCTTGCCGCTGCCGACGGCGAATTCGAACGCCTTGCCTTTCACTGCCGACACGATGGCCTCGTTGAGATGGGTGTATTCCGCGCGGAGCGGAAGGGAAACGTCCAGCTTTCCGGCGCTGTCTGGAACCTGTCCAAGGGGCGGCAGTGGGGGTGTGGACTGCTCTGTTGGTGCCTTGGTGGAAACGGCAACGTCCGAGACAACGCCGACGGCTATGCGGAGGCCCTCATCAGCCACGACCAATCCAGACGTTCCGACCTGTTTCGGCAGGATCGAGACGTAAACCAGTGGGCCGTCAGGTATCTGTACGGGGACAGCGTAGTTGTGCCACGCTTTGGCGGCGGCGGCTTTGATGGTGTCGCAGGGGATTGCCTCCTTCAGCTTCTCCGGCAACGTGGCAATGTTTTCCGTCAGCTTCTTATCGACCAGATCACCCAAGGTTACATAGACATCGTTTACGATTTCGACCCTTGGCGTCTTCGTCCAGTTGTAGGAAACCGTGGCGGTGACAACGGGACACCAGTCGGATGTAACGGTGGCCGCAGCGACCACCGCGACGTCGGCAGCAGCCTCGAAGTTCTTGGCGTCGAGGCCAAGCACTCGCGCAATGTCGCCCCGGAATCCACCCTTTCCGTTGACTGAGATCGATACGTTCCCCCTCGCGCTGTTTCCGTCGCGGGAAAAGGTGACCGGAGACCTCGTCGCGGTGTAGCTGTACTTTGTGCCAACGCATCCAGCCCAACCGCAGACTTGTTCACCGGTTCCCTCTTGAGAGAAACTGCTCGGCAGAAGTTCGTTGATAGCTGCGTTCAGAACTTGGAACGGTACCGCGACCCTCACGCCAAGTGTGCTTTCACTCGCCGGCACGGGTTCGGAGACACCCTTCCGTACGGGTTCCTGTGAAAGGACGGTTGATCGGTACGAATACCAAGTGAAAGCACCGACGGCCGCGAAACCCGCAACCGCTATGCCTATCAGGTACGGCATCTTCCCCATTTCGAACTCCTTCAAAATAAGTCTCGAAAGGCCCTACGGCCTATTTCCGCTCGCAGTATGTAAGGACGTGGAAGGGCTGCATCACGTTGTGGGCCTGCCCGCCGCCCGCCGCAGACATCTGGGCAGCCGAACCCAAGTTCGGTTCCCAAGGCGGATTGCTATCAATGCTCCCAACGGTGATCTGACCGTTTATGGACATCAGGTACTGGTAGACGCCATTGAAATGGTTGTGACTTGGCATTTCCTCGATCGAAAGAGTGTGTTTTTCCTCGCCACCCTGATCTCCGAGTTTGCGCTCGCTAAGCGTTCCAGCCTTTCCTGAACCCACGATCACGCGACCCGATACTGCGGAGAACGGACTCCATCCATTTGGACACTGCTCGAGGTTGAACGCCATAACTGCTCCTTTCGGAACGGCGATCTCAAGTGCGAGCTTTGCCTGATAGGCGGCCTCCATCGCTTTCTGGGCGCAGTCGGCGACCGTGGTGCATTGCGGTGCCTGTGCTAGGGCAGATGTCTGCGGTGTGAGCGCGAGAGCCAATACTGCTGCTGCGTAAATCCCTGTCCTCATGACTTAAAGCTCTACCTTTCCTCTCCATGGCTTCTCGAGCCGGTTGTATTCGATCTCAGTCCAGTAAAGTTCGTCGAACAGTCCTGTGTCGCTCTTGTAGTGGCAGCGCGTCAGGTCGGAAATTCGCTGCAACTCGCCGTAGATGTCCGTGATTTCCTGCGGGTGGGCCTTCTCGGTGACAGCGTTCAGTTTGGTCTGATAGAGGGCCTTGATGCGGCGGTAAGCTTGCATCGGATTGTCGATGTCCTGGGGGTCGATTTTCGCAGTCAGCACTGTCCAGCCGAAAATCTCTATCCTCGGCTTGCGTTCACCGAGTTCGTTCAGCGAGCGAGAAAGAGCTGTCTGTGCCTGAAAGAGGGTGACTTCGGTCGAACACTTCACGAGTTCGCGGACATCCTTGATCATGCTGGTTTGTAACACGGTGAGTTTGGCGAACGCATTGTTGGTTACGGATTCCGCGACCCCGCCGGTTGCATCGATCATCTTGAAGATGTCCTTGCGGGTGTCTCCGATCGTCTTGTCGACGCGATCCATTATCTGGTTGGCGTCTTTCCCAAGTTTTTCCTGTATGCGTTCGATGTGGATCATCGCGCGTTCGACGGCGGCGATGATGTTGTCCGTTCCCTTTCCGATCTTCAGTGGGTCCGTGACGACTCCCCATGCCTCGTCCAGTAATCCAGCGTTCGTGGGCGTTGCCGAGAGCAACACCAGCGCGGGCAAAATTAACCTCAGGCGCATTTACCTTCCCCCCAGAGCATTATTCAAAGGCCCAGCAGTTTTCCCATGAAGATGCAGTCCCAATAGCAGGACTGCTTCCATGCTGGCAGCTTGCCTGGTTCAACTTCGTTGTCGCGTTCCCACTGCCACTGGAAGAGCGGCGGAGTGGGAAGGTTTGCCGGCGACGGGCATCTATCGAGCGTCTGCCGTATGACCTCGGCCCTGTCCTTGCCAGCGAGATAGGAGAAGAAGGCGTTTCCCTCGTTCTCTGGCTTGCTCGCCAGGTTGATGGCTTCGTTTTTGAGGGCTTCCTTATCGCCGCTGATGGCTCGCTGGAGTAATATTTCGACCCCAAGTAGGTGCTGCGAATATCCTGGCTTGTTGAGATTGGAACTCAGCCACGTGAACAGCCATCCCCATTTTGCCCAGCTGGCTGCGGTGCCTCGGAGGCTGCCGTCGGGAAGTATCGGCATGCCTTTCTTGTCGTGTAGGTAGTCGAATGTGTGCGCCAAAGAGGCGGCATCCCCGGGCCGCACGACGCACCCCACCTGCTCCGTGCAGAACCAGGCGATCGAGTAGCCGGTCATCCAGTTGAAATTGTTTACCCATGAAATTGGGAAGTCCTTGTGCGGTAGGCCTGTAAGCCACATCGCCCATTTCATCGCCCGTTCGGTGTCTCCGGTCTTGACCAGGTAGAGCTGGACGCCAAGCGCCATGTCGGGAGAGAACGAGGCGTCGCCGCGGTCGTTGTGGCCGAGCAGCCTTATGCGCGGCGATCTGAACCACTGGCCCGTATTCGGGTCCTGCGCGTCAATCACGCCCTGGCATCCGCGTTCGTCTCCGGCGAAGCATAGAAGTCCGTTGAACATGGTCATGTCGCCGTCGTCGCATGGCTGCGCGGGGTCGGTCGTGGACTTCGTCGGGAAGGTGAGCGCCCCCGCCTTGCACAGTGCGGCCTGCGACTCCCAGAACGCCATGCGTTCCGCCAGGAGTTCGTCGGACGTTGGTTCGGCCTGTGCCAGCCCGACTGCGCACAGTATGAAGGTGATCGAAACGAGGATTCGCACGAAAGAATACATGTCGTTTACCGTTGGCGGATAGGAAAAACTCAGGCGCAACTTCAGCGGGATAGTATCCGAAATTCAATGGGTTGCAAGGGGCTCTTGATGCAATCTTTCGAAGTACGGAAATTGTGGTTGCCGGACTTGCGAAGTCTTGGCGAACTTCTTGCCTCCTGTGTCTTCCCGGGTGATCATTTTGGTCTCACCAAGGTATATGCCCCAATGATCCTCCTGCCCACGAAGTACCTTCCGCCAGAGCGCACCGTAATATTCATCGGTGGCGAAGTCCTGGCCCTGCTTGCGTCCGGCCCCCTCCTGCCGGGTGTCATTTCCGACCGGATAAACGACGGGCGGCGTATTCCCGTCAATTTCGACACGGTCGCACTGGTTCTCGCGTTCCTCTACGCGATCGGCGCTGTGGAGGCGGACGGAGAGACGATCCGGTTGACCGCACAATCCAAGAAGGGACTTATCGATGCACATTGAGGATGACCGCATTCTGAACGTCCTGCGTGAACTCGAAACCGAGAAGATGGACCTGCTCATCAAGATCGAGATGTACTCGAGCCATATCACCCATGCGACGAGACCGGAGGCGGAGCAGGATGCCGACGCGGAGGCAGCCCTGCTGTCGATGTACGATCAGATCGGGGTGGTCATGCCCGGAGCGATCCGCAAGCGGTTCGAGGACGTGAGGGCATTCAACCGTTCGATTGCCTCAAACCGCAAGAAGTTGATCGCGGGGCAGGTCGAGGGCTATGTCGAGCGGCTGGGAGCGGCGCGGCAGAGATTGCTGGCGCTGCGGTCGTTGAAACACGAAGCCATGGCTATGCTCGGGCGAGAAGGTGAAGTTCGTTCGGCCGACGTCGCGGCCGCCGAGGCGAGACTCGTCGAGCGGCCGTCGGCGCTGTAAAAATCAGAAATCGACCTGTTTGCCGCGAATCCAGCCATCCTCGGAACGCATCTCGTCGAGGCTCGAGCGGATCGAGTGAAGGACCTGCTTCTCCGAGTGGCCGTAGTTGGTCATGACCTCGTCCAGGGCCGCTATCGCGCGCTGTGCGTCGCGGCGCGATCCCCTGTTGTAGGCGTCGAGAAGGACGTTCAATGCGTTCGTCGCGTCGAGCAGCGTCTTTTTCTGGAAGTTGATCGCCGACGCGGCGTATTCCATGGAAGCGCCCTCTTCGAGGGTGTCCGGAAGACCGAGACGGGTCATGTCGAAGCGCGCGAGTTCAGGATACGGGGTGTCCTGGTAGAGGCGGTTGTTGATCTCGATCAAGAGGTCGGCGGCCAGAGAGCCGTCGCGTCCACGGCCGAGGTCGTCATGCGTGTGCAGCGCGTTTCGGATGACCTTCATGTCCTCGAGGCGGTCGGTTGTGCGGTCCGCGATCATGGCCATGCGCTGCGCCATCCCCGCTCCGCCGATCGGGCTGTCGCGGTCGGGGATGAAGCTCTCGCCTGCCTTTGCCTGGAAGGGCGTGAGCAGGGTCACGGCGGCCACGACAGTCGCAGAGGCGAACAGGCCCGCCTTGGCCCCGAAATCCTTGTCGAGGCCGTGGCGGTCCAGAAACTTGGAAAGAGCGCTCATCATGTCATCTCCCGGTTGGTGGGGAGATGATCGTGCCGCCGCTTGAAACACACAAACGGACCGCCGACGGCCGTGACCTACGGCCGTCGCGTGGGTGTTAGGCGGATATCGACGGTGTGCCGATCATGGACGGCGAGCGCCTTGTTGATCAGGTCGATCGCCCATTTGCTCGCCTTGGGTCCCGTCGCATAGCGTTCGGCAGCGGAGGCGAGCGCGTCAAGCGCGACCGGTTCGAGCTCGACGGATCGCGCCAGCGCCAGCGCGTCGCGCATCGCCGCCCAACGGGTCATCGACTCGATGTCGAACGACTTCAGCAGGTCGCCGTCATGGTCCGTCGCCTTGGCGATATGTTCGACAAAGATTTCGGTCGTGCTGTCGTAGGAAAACGCATCCTCGATGAAGATGGTGGCGCAGGCGGTGTCTTCAGGAGTGATCCCATAGCGTTCGGCGGCTTCCGAGGTCAGGCGGTCCCAGGACGTCAGCCCGAAAATACTGTCCTTGCCACGCTTCTCGGCTTCGGGAAGTGCGGCAATGGCGGTGGAGACGTGCGTGTACAGATGGTCATCACGGTAGTGTCCCAGAACGTAGACGGGCTCGGGTACGGCGCGCCAGAAGACGCCGTCGATTACGATCAGATTGTCGTATAGCCGTTCAGCATTGGCGCGATTCTCGACGCGGTCCTTGGACGACCAGCTCTGCCACTTGTCTTCCACGAAGGGGCGGATTGGATTGTTGCCCGCCTCTGTCTCTGGAAAAAGCCCCCTGTGGATCGTCCCCGGTGCGTCCGGCAGGACCGTCCTGAGGCGGTCGGAATTCTCCACCGCATAGACCCCGCGATCGAGAAACGTGGAAAGCATATCGGGGGTCACGTCGAGCGACCGATCATAGTATTCGGTCAGCGCCTTGGCGTACAAGCGGCCGCCGTGGAGCCGGAGGGCGACCTGGCCACCCTCCCCGATATAGGTCCTGTCGCCGAGGGTGGGTGGAAAAACAGCGGCTAAGGGTGCGTCGTCGGATGGAATGACACGCACGACCGCTGGAATCGTCTCGAATGCGAACTCGGTGCGTTCCTTCGTCCCCCGTTTCGGTATGCCGCGGACGTGGAAGATGTACGGGATGTCGAAAGCCAGTTCGGTCAACGCTTTTGTCTCCATGCACCGACCGTCAAAGTATCGACGGGTCGATCGGCGTACGCGCGATAGGACGAGGCCAGATTTCCGTAGCGTACGTCCTCCGGGCAGTTCTGAACGATGTTTGCAGCTGCATCCTCCAAGTCGTTGATATCGCCTGTATTGTCATACGTGGTTAGGGCCTTCTTGAGCCTTAGATATGCGATCCCAGAATCGGGATCGACGCTGTTCAGGCGCGTGTGGTCGCTTTGTTTTTCGACGTGGGTGCGTGCTGCGTTCACGAGGTTCACGAAGAGGTCGTTGAATCCGATCGCCTGTGCCAAATGCACCTTGGGGGCGCGCTCCATCGTTACCCGGGGGGCGTCGCGGAACCTTCGTGACAGTTCGTCGAGTTCGGCTACGACCTCGGCATACTTGTCGATCCGGTAGATCGCGGCCGAGGCTTTGACCTTGTGGGAGGGGATGACACGCGGGGCGACGCCCCCGCCATTCTCAGTGTTGTACGACACCTTGATGACAACGGGTTCTGACGACAGCTGGTAGATGTCGTTCCCGACAATGAAAAAGTCCTCGGCCGCCTTGCGCACCTTGGCGATCTGGTCGTCGAATGTGGACGAGAATGGTTTGTCCTGTCGATACAACGTCATATCGAGCGGGTGTTCCCTGTCGTGGTTCTCGTAGTGGATGAACGACTGGCCAAAAATGCGGAAATCGCCTTTGGGGGTCAGCTTTTCGGAAAGAAGCTCCGGGGTCAGGGCATCATGGCGTCGGAGGTAGAATTCGCCTTCCTTCATCCTCATGACCTGCATCCCGTCTTCGGGAATGCTCTGCGCATTTCGCCAATCGTCCTCGTGTTTCATCCACATCGACTGGGCGGGATAGCGGTCGTCCCAAGTGACGGCGACGGGCGCGGCCTCGTCCGTCAGGAGTGGGATGTCAACCTCGATGTATTCCCAGAACTGTTCGTTGGTTTCGTTTCTCTTGCCTTTTGGGATGCCTTTGACGTCGTAGGCAAGCGGTACTCTGAACAGCATGTGAATTCTCCGTAGTTCGATATCTTGACGTTACGTCCGACGGGGGCAATTCACAAACGGCGGGCCAGCGTGTGAGCGGGCAGGATGTCGGTAACCGACAGGTCCCTGTCGAGCCAGCGATCCACCGCCTTCCGGTATCCGGCGAGCCTGTGGGGACTGCTGATCCGGTCGACGCCCTCGAAGCGCTCCATTTCGTCCACGAGACGGAGGATCGGTTCCACCAGCGCCTCGCAGTCCATCTCGCCACGGGTGCGGCACTGGTAGACTGCGTGAACGTCGCGGAGGGCCGAGAACACCCGCGGGTGGATGTCCCAGAGGTAGAAGTAGCTATAGTCCTCGAGCAGGAACTTTGCCGCGTCGATGATGGTCTCGCGCTCGGGCTGCAGCGTGATGCTTTCGGGAATGAGGACCTTGATCGAACGTGCGGCGGCGGGGTCGTCGGCCCTCCGGACTTTCGCATGGAAGAGCCAGTCCAGGGCGCGGTGGTTGGGGCGCGACGAGCTTCCTCCGCCCGGGATGTCGTGGGAGACCTCGGAGCCGAAATCCTCAACTATGAGATAGGGCTCCGCGCACTCCACCCATATCTCGCCGTCGATCAGCAGAATACAGTCAAGGCAGAGTTTCGCTTCGGCGATGGCCCGATCACGCTCGCGATGGTCGAACTCTACATATTTATCGGCGACGAAAAGCGACGGCCGCTGCCGACGCTCGAAGCACCCGTATCCGTAATTGAGTCCATACAGGCTGCCGTCCTGAAGAATTTCCAGGGCTTCGTCCGTGGTGAGGCCGTGCTTCCCCTCTATCCGGTCCTGGTCGTGCCGGGGAAGGTAGTGCCGTCCACCGTACCAACGCGTCTGCTTGCCGTGGGGTGTCTCGGTGGCGACGGGCGCGCTGGTTGCATCCGTCTCGGCGATCTCAAGTGTCACCGTCTCGTGGAACTGTCCCTTGTAGCTGGCCGATCGATGCGACCTGCACATGGCCTCGTAGCCGATCCTGACCTCGATCTTCATACCCGCGGTCCCTTCGGCTCGGAAACGGGGGAGAGCGTGATGGGCCGATCGTCCCATCTGTTCAGGGCCGTTTGAATGGTACGTTCCGCGGAAACGTTGACTTGCGCGAGTTTGTATCCCGACGAGGCGACGGCCCGCGCAAACCCGGCGAGCGCGTTGTAGGCGTCGTCGCCTTCGACCTCCGCCCTATCCTTCTCCCAGAAGCATGCGGAGAGCGGCGCGAGCGACCCGATCACCGAGGGAGGAAGATTCGTGATCGGCTCCCTTCCGAGCGCGTTGAGGGTATCCATGCAAGTGCTGACCAGTGCCTCCCAGTCGTCCTCCACCCTGACGCTTTCGCCGACCAGGACCTCGATCCGCTCTTCTTCGATGAGGTTTCCACCCGCCGCCGTCGTCGCCGACCATGCGTCATCATAGCGGTCCGCCCGAAAAATTTCGGTTGCATGGAACGGGTTGAACATCCGGTCGAACCTCCGCGACGCCTTTCCGTTCACCGACCGCTCCACGATCACCTCGAGTCCGCCGATCGAGGCTCTGTATTTCGGTTCCGGGCATCGGGTGAAAAGTATGCCGTCGATCACGAGGGCGTCCGATGCCCAGGTCCTCACTTGGTGGTGGGTGTTTTCCCTGTCCACGTCGCCGAACTCGACGAATTTCCCGCGATCTATGTATGGGGCGCTGGCGTCCGCCTTCGCGAAGTACCCCGAGAACAAGTCGTTCATCGAGCGGTCCTGAATCGAGGCGACAAGGCGCGCGACGTCGGATGCGGTGAAGCGAGCCTGACGGTTGTAAACTCCCTGAAAGTGCCTGTCAAAGGCGAACCAGTGGGACCCGTCGAACCACCGGGTTTCGAGCGGACCGTGCTGCTTGCTGATCCATCTCATCGCAACCGGCGCGTCGCTCGCGGGCGCTTCCGGTATCTCGACCGTGACCGGATCGCGGAAATACCGTACCGACCCCGAGCTGCCCCGGGGTTTCGCGAAAGTGCAGACCTGTGCCTCGACCGTCATTCTCATGGCTTGGGTCCGATCCTTTGCGTCACGTCGAGCGAGATTTCGGTGTCGAACCAGCGGCGCAGGGCTTCGTCAAGGCATTGACGGTCGTACCGACGGCAGATGTTCATCTCGGGGTCCCCGAGCTGGATTGCGGTCCGGCACGTGTCGATCGCCTCAGCCAGCAAGTCCGGGTCAACGTCGTTGAGGTCTTTGCCCCACAAGAGCTCGCTGACGGGAAGTATTCCCCGCAGGATGACGGGCGGTAGGCTGTCGAGATTGAACCTGCTGATCGCCCTCATCAGGTAGCCCGCCGCCTCGTGTAGGAGTGGTCGGTCGTCAATCTGCCCGATGGAGGACGCAACCTGAATTTCGGGCGCAGCGGGCGCGTCGTCGGTCGCGCTGACATTGTGCCATGTCTCGGCCAGCGCTGCTGCCTCGTCTCGTCTGAGGAGGCTGAAACGCTCGGTGTGGAACCAGTCGTCCTGCTCGACGGTGTTTGGTCGGTAGTCCCAGAAGTCTCCCTTGTCGCGAGCGCCGAAATCGGTCTCGACATTCAGTCCTCGGTGGTGCACGCGGTAATGCGGTTCGGCGCAGGCGACATACATCTTCCCGCCGACGATCAGGCAGCTGTCCGCCCACTCCTGCGCGGTGTCGAGCGCCATCTGTCTGCGTGCCTCGTCGAAGTTCTCGATTCTGCGGTGATCGATCGGGAGCGTGCTCTGGTCCGGGTAGTGCAAGAAGCCTCCGGTGAAGCCTTTAAGTGGGTGCGGCCCATGCGGTGGCAATAGTGCGAGAAGCAACCCGGCGTTCGAGCCGTGTTGCGTGTCGGCCAATTTGAAATGGCGACCGTTGTACCACCGCGTGAACTGCGTGTTGCCGTCGCGGTCCAGCCACGTGACCGCGACGGGCGCGTCTTCGGCCCGAGCCTCGGCGATCTCGAGCGTCACGGTTTCCATCAGGCTGAGGTCGCGGCTTCCCATGGCGGACGCCGTCTTGACCGAGTTGCGATGGGCTAGATTGAAGGTGACTTGCATTCGGTTCTCCCTTGGCGACACCATACGCCGGGCGGACGCATCTTGCACCTCTGCCGACAGACGCAATTGAGTTCTTGAATTATCAGCAACAGTGCGGTAATCAGGGTCATCAATTAAAGGACAAATCGATGCCGACCAATGATCTCGACCTGCTTGAGAAGCAGGACGTCAAACTCGAGCGACCGAAGATGTACCAGGTCGTGATGTACAACGACGACTTCACGCCGTTCGATTTCGTTGTCGTGGTTCTCATGCAGTTCTTCAACAAGGGACTGGACGAGGCGACGGCCGTCATGATGCAGGTGCACACCCAGGGTAAGGGCATCTGCGGGGTATTCCCAAAGGACATCGCCGAAACAAAGGCCACCGAAGTCATGAAATGGGCGAAGGTCGAGCAGCACCCGCTCCGGCTCGAGGTCGAGGCTCAAGCTTAGGGCTTGACGGGAAAGCACAAAAACCGGGCAATTCCAGGACCTGATTGCCTATATGGCGTGCATGCGCTGCATTGCTCTTATGCAATAGTTGCGTTTGCCGGCGGCGTCGCCTCGAAGCAATCTATACTCAATCCATGGAGATTGAGAGAAATGACCGCCGTAGCGAACGACAATGCATGCCGTAACCAGGAAAACGCGATCTCGCGTTTCTTCCGCAAATTCATCGAGAACCGCCGCGCCCGCCGGGGAATGCGCGACATGCTCGCCCTCGGAGACCACCTGCTCCGAGATATTGGAGTCTCGCGTTTCGACATCCACACCGCGATGAGGTCGTCCGTCGGCTCCTGTGGCGGACGACTGGCGCAGCTGGCCGAGGAAAACCGCCGTTCGCAGGTCCGCATCGAAACACAAGCCCGCACGGTCCGTCCGTATACGGTGAACGAACAGGTGAAGCTGGCAGCCTGATCGGCGACCGCCCACCTATAAAGCAGGCCCGCGCCCCCACACACCGCGGGCCTGCTTTCGTTTTTCTCGGCACCTCGAACTTCCGGGGCAGACGGTCGTGCGGCCTTGCATGGTCGCGACCATCATCGGCGAGACCGACAAGCGCTTCAAGGTCCGCGACACCAAGTCTATCAACGGCAATCCGACGAACTGGATGGGTCTCGAGATCAAGCGAGAAGTGTATGTCGAGCACGAATACCTGCTCCTCGACAACGCCACCGATGCGGACATCGCAAGACTTGCGGCGTTCGACAAAGAGTATGCGCGGGAAGTCGAGGAAATCGGCCGTAAAGTGTGCGAGGAGATCGTGCCGATCGTCGCGCGCATGGCTGATCGGCTGGCGCAGAAAATGGGCCAGCAGAAGGACATGCTCGCCGAACTCATCGACAGTCTGAAGAAGAATTGTGGTTAGCTTTCGCGTTTCCAGGCGGAGCGAAGCAGCTGCCGCCAGAACGACACGAGAGGCCGCAGAAGTATCGCGTCGTCCACTCCGCGCCGGAATGGTGCCATCGCCAGCCTTGCCGTGTCCTTGCGCGTCGTCACGGTACTAACCTCGCTGGGGAAGGGCCGATAGAAGCAGTGCGAACGCCAGAACGACCAGGGCGAACATCGGGATCAGCCAGAAGAGCCGCCTTGCGTCGTCGGAGTAGCGGACCACCGTCGAAAAATTCCTGTCGTAGTGCGTTTCGCCGTGCTTCCTGAGGTAATAGAGGCTAACGAAGCCGGCCACCATCGAGGCTAGCTGGAGCCCAAATGCCTGCCCGAGAATGAGGACCCTGAATTCGCGCTCGACGAAAAAGGCGAAATCGGACTGCCTTCCGCCAGTCGGGATCGCTTTTATGCCAAGAACGTATTTGCCTGCGCTGTTGCCAAGGAGTGCCTGCTGGGCGGCGACGACGACGTAACAGGCTGTCGCTATGACCAGCGAAAACATCAGGGGCGACGCCACAAGGGCAGGCCCGAGAGCCACCAGCAGGGTGAGCGGCAGGACGATGACCATAGCGGCGAAGTTGAGGTCTATGTAACGTGCGAGCAGGCGTCGGCCCGCTCCCGCGGCACTTCCCGTTGTGGTGTCACTGTCTGCCATGGCGCTCTCCCTTGCTGCCAAGAGCCTATTTCGGGACTCCACCGGCCGCAAACGCAGACGCCGCTGGGAACACGACTTCCTGATAAAGGCCGCGCGGCTTCCTGTTCGCCAGCGTGATGGTGCCGCCGTGCCGGCTCACGATTTCCTTGACGATGGCGAGACCAAGTCCAGCCCCGCTGACGGACTTGCGTCTTGCCGGGTCCGCTCGGAAGAAGGGTTCGAAGGCGTTCTGGATCACGTCTTCGGGGATGCCCGGGCCTTCGTCGCGGATACCGCAGACCACTTGGTCGTTGTCCGCGATGACGGACACGGACGCCTTTTCTCCGTGGGTACAGGCGTTGACGAGGAGATTGGAGATCGCCCGCTTGATCGCAAGCGGTCCACCCACGATATCGGCGCGGTCGAGGCGGTTGATCTCGACGTGGTGACCGATCATGTCCAGTTCGGCGACGATGTCCTCGATCAGTTCGTCGAGGCGGATGACGGTCCTTTCCTTGGAGCCGACCTCCTCTTTCACGAGCGAGATCGCGCTGTCGGCGATATGCATCATCTCGTCGACGTCGTCGATCCATTTGTTTCGCTGGGCCTCGTCTTCCAGCATTTCGGCGCGGAGCCGCATTCGTGTGAGCGGCGTCCTCAGGTCGTGGCCAGCCGCCGCGACGAGGCGCATCCTGCTATCCATGGCGTTGCGTAGGGTGTCGGACAGGGTGTTGAGCAGGCGGACGGTGATGAGGGCCGCACCGTCGCCGCGCTCGGCCATCTGGGGAATGATCGCTTGCGGATCGACGGACTCGATCGCGTTCTGGAGCGTTTCGAGCGGGCGCACGACCATGTTGCCGACGATGATGCTGACGACCGCCGACGAGGCGGCGATCAGGGCCGCATAGGACAGCAGGATGATCAGGTCGGGTTCCCAGTCGGTCTGGATCGGAGTGACCGAAATGAAGGGTTTTCCGCCCTGTGCAGTCGGCTCCTGCAGGCGGTAGACGAACCTCGGTTCGGGGCTGATGCTGCTCCGGTATACGACGATCGTCGCAAGGATCGACAGGACGCTGATGAGGACCAGCGCCGTCATGAGGAGAAGCGTCACCTGGGTCCGGAACCCCTTCACATCAGACCCTCTCGACAGGGGTGGTCAGCTGGTAGCCGCCGCCCCTGACCGTCCTGAAAAGCTCGTCCGGCGCGCCGGCCGTGCTTAGCTTCTTGCGGATGCGGCTGATGAGGACGTTGATCGTGGTGTCGAACGTGTCGAGGCTCTTGTTGGTGAGTTCCAGCAATGTCTCGCGCTTGATGAGGCGTTGCGGACGGTCAAGGAAGACCTTGAGGAGGTCGAACTCCGCCCCAGTCAGCTGCACTTCGGACCCCTCGCCCGTGTAGACGCCGCGCACCGAAGGGTCGCAGGTGAAGCCGGCGAAGCGATAGGCTCCTCCCGTTTTTTCCTCCTCGCGCGGCGGCGCGTCGCCCACCCTTCGCAGGACGGCGCGGATGCGGGCGACGAGTTCGCGCGGGTTGAACGGCTTGCCGATGTAGTCGTCAGCGCCGAACTCGAGGCCGAGGATGCGATCGACCTCCTCCGTCACGGCCGTCAGCAGGATGATCGGCGTCTTGACCCCGTTGAGGCGCAGGTCGCGGCAGGTGTCGAGGCCTGAGCCGTCGGGAAGCATGATGTCGAGGACGACCATGTCGGGGGACGAGGCCGCGAGCTTCGCCCTGAACTCGGCGACCGAAGACGCTTCCGTGACGTCGAACCCCTGGCTGCGGAGGTACTTCGAAAGGAGGTCCAGGATTTCGGAATCATCGTCTACGATGAGGATGTGGGGATTGTCGCTCATGGGATTTTGCCTTGTTTCAAAGACGATTGTGAGCGAAGTTATCAGGGCGTGAAAGTGGTAATTTGTTTTCTGGGCATTGCCGCGCGACGAAAGTTTGGTGTCTGGAATTGCGCATAGAAACAATCCAGCAACATTTCTCAATGTCCTGAAATCCAAAACCCCCTTCTCGGAAATCATCCGGAAAGCCACGCGCGCTATAGTGAGGACATGGGAGACGCGACGAGCGATCCTCCTGATCGGTGAGTTCTGATGGGTATCCTTCCTCATTGTTGCCGATAGCGGTCCGGCCGATTTGTCCTTGAGGCCCGACTGTGTGCGATGAATGACCCTGACCTCCGCGCTTTGTCCTGGCGTCGGAGGTCTTTTTTTGCCTTGGTGTCCAGAGTTTCAATGTTGTTGACGACGTCTTTCATTTGTCGCCACAATCGATTCCTGATCACGTTCGAGGGTAAGGGTATGGCTGTTGTTCTTTCGCGTCGCGGTTTCCTGGGAGGGGTTCTGGCATCGATGTCGATCGCGGCACTCCCCTTGCCAGACGTTGCTTCAAACGCCGTTCGAACGGCCGAACCGCTTACGGCCCCCGTCGTCCCTCAGCCGTTCCACGTCATCCTTGACGAATTCGGCTACTACATGCCGGATGACCTCGGCTCGCTTGCGGATGCCTTACGGTTCGAGCTTTGCGCCAACGTTGATGTCGAGACAGAATTGTCGGAATCGGCCGACGTCGGTCGCGCATGCGTGGCGGCACTGAGAAACAGTCTTGACGGGCGAGGAATGCCGCAGGAAGCCCTCCTTGTCCGCCGAAATAGCCATATGGCGACCGTGGTCTGATGGGCAGGGTCAGCTGCGCGCTGCCCGGCGACGCTTGGCATGGCGGGCCGGCGGTGGCCAATCCTCCTTTGGGAGGCGGACCCGGTCCATGATCGCACAGGTCTCGCGTCGACCGACTTCGATGGCTCCAAGCTCGATTGCCCTTGCGCGCCGGAAGCGCGGAATGTCGTAGTGCGGGACGCCGGTCCTCGAAATCTGATACCAGCCCCTCTCTGCACCAATCCGATCGGCCATGTCATGCAATTCGTCGAGCGTGTCGGCGAGCATGTGGCAGGTGATCATCCTGCCGAGCTTGTGCTGGCTGCGGTCGACGTAGACAGCCATATCAGTCCTTCGCCGTGCCGGCATCGATGGCTTCGCGCATGACGTCGTCGTGCATCGCTTCCGCCTGGAGGAGGCGGGCATGGAGGGTGAGAAGAGGCTCGAGAGCTGCCGCGAGCGCGGTGTCGCAGGCCCGTCGGTACCCCTCGATGCGGTCTTCGTCAATGGCGACAAGGCGCGCCGCAGCCGCCTCGACCGCGCCGTCGATCATAACATTGGAGCGATCGACGTACTGGTTGGGGGCGCTATCGCGGATGGAGTGACCCTCGCGGCACATCGTGTCGACGTCGCGGATACGAACCACGTCCTGAATATAGAGGCGCTCCTTCGTCTCCTTCACGACGCGGGCCTTCCACGTGGGACGCACGAGCGTCAGGTCGGGGATGGGGTGGCGGAATCCGGCAGGGAAGGACTTCTCCCTTTCCTTGTCGATCTGGGCGTAGACGCAGCACTTGGACCCGATGATGACCGTCCGGGCGACGGAGGCACGGTCGGCGTCACGCTTGGACTTCAGCGACTCAAAGAGTGCCTCCCCCTCATCTTGCCACCATTTCGATGCCGCCCGTCCCTGTCGCAACAGGCGGACGTTATGGGTGTCTTTGTAGCGGTCGTAGCCGATCCTGGCCATGAACGTCGTGAAGACGTTAGGCAGCCCGTCATCGCGCTTGTAACCGCAGTGGCTGGTCTCCAGTCCGTTCACTGCGACGAGCGGCGTGTAGTCGATCTCGAGGTTGCCGCCAAGGCGATCGACGAGTGCCGTATCCTTGCACCCCGCAGACGGAGAGGCGAGTTCGACGACTTTCCCGTCCTCGATCTGGTAGAGGGCGATCGATTTCGAAGAATAGTGATCGGTGGCCACCACGCAGAAACGTTTCTCCGCGTCTTCGTTTAACCATGCCGCCAGCGCGAGCTGCGCATAGGTGAACTTGGTCTTGGATTTCGCCATGTCCGCTCTCCGTTCGTTTCGTGCGCCGTTAAGCCATACCGGCGTCTCGAAATCAACAGGAAATAACGATTGGGGTCTTTAATTACTTGAATAATGTTGACATCGAGCGCTCCGCGGGCAATAAGACGGAAACTTAATGGCGGGGTTCCGTCGCGGACATGTGGAGAGCGAGCATGGAAAGCATTCAGGACTATCTTCGCCGCTGCGCCCGTAGCGAATTCGAACGGGATCGCAAACCTGTCGTCGCCATGGATTGCATTGCCGCGAAAGCCCACGGCGAATTGCTCGAAAAGCTCGCTACCAAAGTGGATGGGATGGACGACCAAGCCGCGCTCTCCTACTTGGTGACGCTTCGTGACAACAACCGGAATTCCGATCAGGAATATCGGACGACCATGGATATGGTCTTCTCGTTTTCGAGCCTGAAGTGGTTTGACGGGATCGTCGACCGGGTTTCTCGTGAGCAGGTGGGTTGGATCGTGGTAAACTCGACGGGTTTCGACGGAAAACACAATCTCAACCTGCCCGCCTATCGGCGGATGCTCGGCATCAACCACGGCGTGGCTTACATCGCACGCGGGAAGGGTGAGACGGATGATGCATGGCTTCTCCGTCGAGCGGAATGGCTTTCCGCTTATCACCCAGAGGTTGAGGTCGTCCACGGCAGTTCGTTGGGGGAGAAGAAAATCAGCCTCGGAACGGTTGGAACGTTCATGCTTCAGGAACATCTCGTGGAGGCGGGCTTGGCTGCGGTCAGAGCGTGGGATGTGGGCGATGGCGTGGTCTTCGAAAAGGTCGAACACTTCTTGGCACCTCGCCATGACGGCGTGATCGCCACCGTCAAGCAGGTGAAGGGCGAGCAGCGGCCGCTTGGGATCATCAAGTTGCATGACTACCTCGTAGAACTTGTCGCCTGATCGAAAATCGAAGCTGAAGTGTTGGCCATCGGCGGCAACGTCGGGAGCCGACGAGAAGTGCGCGGTCCATAAGGGGCGAGGGCTTCGATATGGCGCGCAGACACTAACGAACGTAGGAATAGAAAGATGGCCGAAGCAAATACGAAGAACACGGTAGCCGACAACAGGCGTGCCCGCTTCGACTACGAGATCGTGGACACGATTCAGGCCGGCATCGTCCTGACCGGAACCGAAGTGAAGTCGCTCCGAAACAACAAGGTGACGATTGGCGAGTCCTATGCGTCCGTCGAGGACGGCGAACTTTGGCTGATCAACTCCCATATCCCAGAGTTCCTCCAGGCCAACCGTTTCAACCACGAGCCGCGCCGCCGCCGGAAGCTTTTGGTGAAGCGTCGCGAGATCGATCGGCTTTCGAGGTCTGTCTCCCGTGAAGGCATGACTATCGTTCCGCTCAAGCTCTACTTCGAAAAGGGGCGCGCGAAACTCGACATCGCCGTCGCGCGTGGCCGGAAAAACCATGACAAGCGTCAGGCTATCAAGGACCGCGATTGGCAACGCAGCAAGGCGCGCATCGCCTGATCGGCGGTGCTTGTCGTCAAAGTCAGGATCGGGAGTTTGTGCTGATGCGTATCAATTGGATTGCTGTCCTGTTCTGCGGGTTTTTCATCGGTGGCGGGTCGGCATACGGAGCGCAAGCCAAGCCCCACTTCCAGCCTTGGGGATACACTCGAGAGCAGTTCAGGGCCTTGCCCGCGCTGGAGAGACTGTCGCTCCACAATCGCTGCATGGTCGCTGCGATCTACGCCATGACGGATGACGCCTTTCCAGAAAAAGAAGTGAAGTCCGTGTTTTTCTTCCACCAGGCGAGCGCGGAAGATGTCTTGAGGACTGTCCCGTATGGTCACAGGGCGGTTTTCGATCTGAATGCAGGTTCCCTTTACGAGAACAAGAAAATCTACAAATCACTCGGTTGGACGACGGTTTTGGAGGCGACGATTTCCGCCGAGATGAAGCCCTGTTCGGAAATTGCCGACGGGAAACGTGGTGGTCCCTGAGGCGGTGCGCCAGTCAGATCAGTGTGGCTTGACGACGGCGGGCTTTGGTTCGAGGTCATCCCGCCATCTCACGTCGTTGGAAAGTCCGTCGATGAAGTTGGCGACCAATTCCAAGTCTGAGAAGAAGAGTGCGGCTGGAAGCTGGACGGGGCCATAGACATAGGTCCCGTGCCTCGCCGCGACATGTACCGAGGCTTCAGTCTGTAGAATAGAGACCTCGTCGAATTCGGGCATCGCCGAATGCCCCGTGCGCATCGCCCGCTGCGAGAACGCGTGCTCGATCATGTTGATGGCCATGACGGCGCAACCCCGCATGATGGAGCATGGCTCCCCGATCATCACGGTTTCGGGAAGGGTACGCCCCATGAGGCGCTTCCAGTCATTGATAAGGTGCTGGTCGTCGCCGTTGTCGTCGATCTTATAGGAAGTGAGCGCATCGTCGACGTGAATGCCGTCGGGAGGCGTCACGATTCTCGCCACGGGAAGCAGGCGGTGACCGAACGCTCTTCCGTTCTGCTGCGATGACGGTTCCTTATCGGTGGCGACGCCGAAGACCGACGCCAGCGCCTCGCCCAGATTATCGGCCTCGATACGTCCGGTCAGAACAGGTGAAATCATCCTGAGGGCCAGCCTCACGGTTCCGGGGGTGATCGCCGCCGCTGATAGCGGATCAAGCAGGCTGCCGCAGGCGAGGATGCTGCTGTGCGTGGCCGCCAGGCCGCTGTCGAGAAACGAGGAGGCTATTTCCGTCAGTTTGTCGGTATTCCTTACAGCTTCGTGGATATCGTCCAGAGCGCCGCTGAAGGGAATGAAGAAAAGCTGGACGATGGCGTGCGCATTGCCGCTCGAGGAAATGTAGGGAGCGGAACTGATCGAGCACATCGACAACACGCCATGCCGGAACTCGACAGGATCGAACGTTGCGTGGGGGATGTCGGAGATCGTCTCGGCGAGCACCACGTCGAATGTCGGGTCGTCGCAAATCTCGGGAAACAGGCGGCCTATCCGGTCGTCGTCGTCGCGGGCGTAGGCGTCCACGAAATCCGCTACCTTCTGACGGTAATCGCTCCGCCGAGCGTGGCCGTCCCCAACATTACCGCTTGCCATGTCATACCCACGTAAACCGGACGGTCCGAGAAATGTGGACCGCTGCAATACGTCGCCGATTGAAGTGGATTTACCGACTTCCGGCAACCTGAGGTTAATTTTTATCACCGATTATTGTTCCCAGCGCCCGTAGAATTCGCGAAGTTGCCCCGGCATCCGCCGATCGCCGGATGGCCACGCGATGGCGCTAGCGAACCCGCGGCTACGGGGAGGTAACCGCGGGTTCGTGATCTAGGAGGCGGCGAGAAGCCCTTCCGCCTGTCCCTTGCTCCTGACCAGCAACCGATCCGATCCGTTCGTGAGGTGGACGGTATCGCCCTCCCCGACAGCACCCGACAGGATTTGCTCCGCCAGAAGGTCCTGGACATGCTTCTGGATGAGGCGCTTCAGCGGGCGAGCGCCATAGGCCGGATCGTAGCCCCGTTTCGCCAGCCAGTCGCGTGCGCCCCCATCGAGTTCGAGGCCGATCTTGCGATCGTCGAGGAGCCGGCGCAGGCGTCCGAGCTGGATGTCCACGATGCTGCCCATGTCGGCAAGGCGGAGGCGGTGGAACAGGATGGTCTCATCGACCCTGTTCAGGAATTCGGGACGGAAAGATGCCCTCAGCGCGTTCATCACCAGCGGCTCCGCCTTGGATACGTCGTCCGAGGACAGGAGGAATTCGGAGCCGATGTTGGACGTCATCACGATCAGGGTGTTCTTGAAGTCGACCGTCCTGCCCTGGCTGTCGGTAAGGCGGCCGTCGTCGAGCACCTGCAGCAGGATGTTGAAGACGTCGGGGTGCGCCTTCTCGATCTCGTCGAACAGCACGATCTGGTAGGGGCGTCGGCGCACGGCCTCCGTCAGCACGCCGCCTTCCTCGTACCCCACGTAGCCGGGCGGCGCTCCGATAAGCCGGGCGACGGAATGCTTCTCCATGTACTCCGACATGTCGATGCGGATCAGCGCCTCGTCGTCCTCGAACAGGAACTCCGCGAGCGCCTTCGTCAACTCTGTCTTGCCCACGCCTGTCGGGCCGAGGAAGATGAACGAGCCGATAGGCCTGTTGGGGTCCTGAAGGCCCGCCCTCGCCCGCCTGACCGACCGCGATACGGCCTGCACGGCCTCGCCCTGTCCGACGACCCTTGCGCCGAGTTCGTCTTCCATGTGCATCAGGCGCTCGCGCTGTCCTTCGAGCATCCTGTCCACGGGAATGCCGGTCCAGCGGGATACGACCCCTGCGACATGGTCGCTGAGAACCGTCTCCTCGACCATTCCGCCGCCGCCGTTGGCCTCGGCCTCCGCGATCTGCTTCTCTACGCCTGGAATGACGCCGTAGGTGAGTTCGCCCGCCCTCTGGAAGTTGCCGTTCCTCTGCGCGATGGCGAGTTCGTTGCGCAGCTCCTCGAGGCGCTTCTTGAGGTTGGCCGCATCGCCCAGCTTGTTCTTCTCGGCTTCCCAGCGGGCTGTCATGGCCGAAGCGCGCTCCTCGAGCCCGGCGAGTTCCAGTTCGAGGCGCGCAAGGCGGTCGGCCGACGCGCGGTCGCTCTCCTGTTTCAGCGCCTCGCGCTCGATCTTGAGCTGCACAACCCGCCGATCGAGTTCGTCCAGCTCCTCCGGCTTGGAATCGATCTGCATGCGTAGGCGGGAGGCCGCCTCGTCCATGAGGTCGATCGCCTTGTCGGGGAGGAAGCGATCGGTGATGTAGCGGTTGGAGAGCGTCGCGGCCGATACGAGCGCGCTGTCGGAAATCCGAACCTTGTGGTGTTGCTCGTACTTCTCCTTGAGGCCTCGCAGGATGGAGATCGTGTCTTCGACGGTCGGTTCCTCGACCACGATCGGCTGGAAACGCCGCGCAAGTGCGGCATCCTTTTCGATGTGCTTGCGGTATTCGTCGAGGGTCGTCGCTCCGATGCAGTGAAGCTGGCCGCGGGCGAGCGCGGGTTTCAGGAGGTTGGAGGCGTCCATGGCTCCGTCGGCCTTCCCCGCACCGACGAGCGTGTGCATTTCGTCGATGAACAGGACGACGTCGCCGTCGGCGTGTTCGATCTCGTTGAGTACGGCCTTCAGTCGCTCTTCGAACTCGCCCCGGAACTTCGCACCCGCGATGAGCGCGCCCATGTCGAGTGCGAACAATTGCTTGTCCCTGAGGCTCTCTGGAACGTCGCCGTTGACGATGCGAAGCGCCAGGCCCTCCGCGATGGCGGTCTTTCCGACCCCCGGTTCGCCGATCAGGACCGGATTGTTTTTCGTCCTTCTCGAGAGAACCTGAATGGATCGCCTGATCTCCTCGTCGCGGCCGATGACGGGATCGAGTTTGCCGTCGCGCGCCACCGCCGTCAGGTCGCGGGCATAGCGGCGCAGCGCTTCGAAACTGTCTTCGGAGTTTTGCGTGTCGGCTACCTTTCCCTTGCGGCGGCTGTCGATGATCGCCTCGATCTTCTTGGCGTCGATGCCGGCGGCTTCGAATGCGGGGGCGGCCTCGCCGGGGTTGAGGGTCAGCGCCATGAACAGGCGGTCGACGGCGACGAAGCTGTCTCCGGCCGCCTGCGCAAGCCGGTTCGCCTCGGCAACGACCTTCTGAAGCCCGCGCGACATCTGGTGGCCGCTGTGGCCTTCGACCTTCGGGAACTTGGCGACGGTTTCGCGCAGCGTCTTGGAGAAAGCGAGGAAGTTGGCACCGCTCTCGTTGATGATTGTCGAGGCGTACCTGTCCTGATCGTCGGTCACGAAGGCGATGGCGAGGTGGACCTCGGTCACGATCTGGTTGTCTTCGGCCTGCGCCCTGTCGCGCGCCGCCGCCATCATGGAATGGGAGTTGTCGGTGAACTTATGTGTGCTCATGAAGTCTGATATTCCCGAATTGAGTCTCTATATGCTGACCTGAATGTAATGTGCCGATGCCATTAATTACAGACCTCGAACGCAAAAACCCGCCCGCTTTCGCGGACGGGTCGTGTTGGGTGGCCCTTCGCGATTAGCGGAAGAGCGACAGGATGTTCTGCGAGTTGGAGTTCGCGATGGACAGCGCCTGGACGCCGAGCTGCTGGCGGACCTGGAGGGCGGCGAGCTTCGCGCTTTCCTCTTCCATGTCGGTGTCCACGAGGCGGCTGACGCCGGCTTCGAGGTTCGCCTTGAGCTTCTTGGCGAAGTCGCCCGAGGACTCGATGCGGTTCGAGACCGAGCCGAGCGTGGACGAAGACTTCGTCATGTCCTTGAGCGCGCCGTCAACAGCTTCGATCATGTCGCTCAGCTGAGCCGACGTGGTGGTAGCGGTCAGCGTGATGTTGTTCGAACCGCCGACGATCGAGTAGTTGTTCGAGTTCGTCCCGGTGCGGTCCTTCGACAGGATGCCGTTCGCCGCCGTCGCGCCATCGATCAGCAACGTGCTGGCGCTGTCGATCTGGATGCTCGTCGTGCCGAAGTTGTTCGAGGAGTCACGGGTGACTGCCGCCGTGATGGTCTGGACGCCGGCACCTGCGCCGGTCGCGCCCTTGTAGAGCATGTTGACGCCGTTGTAGGACGAAGCCTTGGCGTTGGTGACCAGCTGTTCCTGCAGCTGGGTGATTTCGCTCTGGATCAGGGTCTTATCCGCGCTGCCTTCCTTGGCGGCGACGAGAAGGTCCTTGATCTTCTGGGTGGTTTCGATGGCTTCGTCGGTGCCGACCTGTGCGGTGTCGACCTTGGCCTGGCCGACGCCGAGGAGCGAGTCAACGGTTTCCAGCGACTTGATGTCAGAGCGCATCGTGGTGGCGATCGAGAAGAACGCCGCACCGTCCTTGGCGCTGTTGATCTTGTAACCCGTGGAGATGCGCTCCTGGGTCTTGCTCAGTTCGGAGTTGATGTTGCGCAGGGTCTGCAGTGCGGTGGTAGCGGAGGTGTTGGTGAGGATGGAAGACATTCGACGCCCTTTCAAGACGCTGGATTTGAAGACTTCATGCCGGTCGCTACCGACAGACGTTATGGCATCATGCCGCCCTGATTTCTCTTGTCGGGCCGTCGTTGCACCTCTTGTATGCCGGATTCCGGAATCAAACCTTGCGCCGAAAGATAAACTTTTATCCAACTCGGCTTTTTTGAAGACTTCGGTGTGATTTTTTCGAGTTACCCGCGTTTTTCATGGACTCCAGGGTCATCAATTCCGCGAAATCGCGTTAACACATTCACGCCACAGTGCCAGGCGACGATTGTTGCGTCGCACAAAGACCCCAGGGTCTTGGCGGCTATCCGATCAACCGGGAATGAAACCTTGAAAAAGTTCATGTTCGCCGTTGCGGCTACCGCCTTGCTGAGTGGTTGCGTGTCCGAAGACGGCTCGAAGTCAATCGTCAGGAAACTCGAATTCCACGACTCCGCCGTGGCCCATGACAGGACGTATTTCTACCAGGCCCAGACGGCCTCCGTCGCCGCGGCTTGCATGCCCCCTCGGCTGTTGCGCATCCTTGGACACATCCGGGAGAAGACAGGGGTGAGGCCCGTCCTTACGTCGGGACATAGGAGCCGCGGCAGGAAGGGTTCGATGCACCGCCATTGCCTCGCTGCCGATATCAGGGTTCCAGGTGTCTCCGATACCCGTGTCGTCCAGATTGCGAGGACCGCGCCGGGCATCGGTGGCATCGGCCGTTATTGTAATGGGATCGTCCACGTCGATGTGGGACCCCGCCGGGAATGGACCGAATGCGGAAGGCGGCGCGCGTTCGCCCGTCGCTAGTCGATCGGATGCGGTCCCGGCCTGGCGATCCGGTGGGGGACGCCGACATGGACGAGATGCGGGCTGATCTCATCGAAGTATGCGTCGATTTCCTTTTGCTTCGCCTTCGCCCTCTCCTCCTGGAGGGGGCGAAGGCGTTCGATCGAAGCCAGGAACTGCTCGTAGTTCATTCCTTCCCCCTTAAATGACGTAAGTACGTAGCGGTTCGAAACCGTTGAAGGCGACCGCCGAGTAGGTCGTCGTGTATGCGCCCGTGCCCTCGATCAGGACCTCGTCTCCGACGCGCAGGGACAGCGGAAGTGGATACATGTTCCGCTCGTACATCACGTCGGCGCTGTCGCATGTTGGACCCGCCAGCACGCATTCGCCGATGTCGTCGCCGTCGCGAGCCGTGCGGATCGGATAGCGGATCGCTTCGTCCATCGTTTCGGCGAGGCCTCCGAACTTTCCGATGTCTAGGAAGACCCAGCGGAAGGCGTCATCGTCGGATTTCTTCGATACCAGAACGACCTCGCTGCGGATGATCCCCGAATTGCCGACCATGCCGCGGCCCGGTTCGATGATCGTGCGGGGGATCATATTTCCGAAATGACGACGTAGCGCCGCCATGATGCGGTTGCCGTATTCTTCCGTCGAGGGCACGTCGCGCAGGTAGCGGGTCGGGAAGCCGCCGCCGAGGTTCAGGAGGTCGAGTTGCACGCCTTCCTCTGACATGGCGTCGAAGATGCGCTTTGCCTCGCCGATCGCCGAATCCCACGCGTCGGCGTCGGTCATCTGGGAGCCGACGTGGAAGGACACGCCCGCCGCCCGGAGGCCGAGTTCGTGGGCTGTCGCGAGGACCCGCACGGCCATTTCCGGGACGCATCCGAATTTCCGGGAAAGCGGCCACTCGGCTCCCTTTCCGTCCGTAAGGATGCGGCAGAATACCCGAGCCGCGGGAGCCGCGCGGGCGACCTTCTCCACTTCCTCGACGCAATCGACGGCGAACAGGGAGACGCCGAGCGCGTGGGCGCGCGCAATGTCCGCCTCCTTCTTGATGGTGTTGCCGAAGGAGATGCGTTCAGCGTCGGCTCCGGTGTCGAGCGCCATCTCAATCTCGCGGACGGAGGCGCAGTCGAAGTTGGAACCCAGCGCCGACAGCATGCTGAGAACCTCTGGGGCCGGATTGGCCTTGACCGCGTAGAATACGTCGCTGTCGGGAAGGAATGCCCGGAAGGCGTTGAAATTGGCGCGCACGACATCGAGGTCTACGACCAGGCAGGGGGATGCCGGCTGGCGGGTGCGGAGGAAATCGCGGATGCGGTTGGTCATGTCTCTTCCTTCCAACGGCGCACTGCGCCGAACGGGCTGTGGATCAATAGCGGGTGGCGGCCGGCGGATTGGCGTCCGTCTGCCTGCTGCCTCTGATTGGAAGGATCACCGTCCGCACGTCGGGCAATGAAAGTGGTGCCTCAAAAGTTTCGTCCGCGGTTGGAAGGCGGACAGAGACCAAAAAGGCCCTCACCGTCGTTGCTTTGGGGTGTCACCTCTGCCTATCTGGCTTCGGAGGAGGCTATGGCCTCCTGTACCTCGCCGTCGGAACGGCGGACACCCATGGGCACGTGCGAATTGGGCAATTGAGAGATTAGGATCGGCGTCTGTGTAAATCAACACATTAATTGAGGACGTCGTTTGACTTCAAAATGAAGAGGCGGAGCTCGAACGAACCCCGCCCTCCGTCCATTACCGTGGTTTACGAGACGCGTGTCCGCTGGGGACACGGTTGACATGACAGCGACCGCTAAAGCCAGCCTGCCTATCCACATGATCCACGTCGCCTGGACGAAGATCAAGGTCTGGAGTTCGTCCCGTCGCGTTAACGGGCTACTTTCGCAAGCAGGTCAGACCTGTAGGAAGGCGCGGTGTCCTCGAATTCCTCGAGCAGTTTGCGCTGCCGTTCGCTCAGTGTTTCCGGCAGAACGGCCTTCAGGTCGATCAGGAGGTGGCCGGCGGGACTGTTCGGGCGCTCTGGCCAGCCCCTGCCCTTGGCGACAAGGGTCGTTTCTCCCTTCCTGAACGGCTGCACGTCGATCGCGTGCTTCTGGCCGTCAAGGTGGACGTACTCGATCGTTCCGCCGATCGCGGCGAGCGTGAACGGGACGTCGAACCTTGTCCTCAGGTTCTGGCCGTCGAGTTGGAAGCGCTCGTGTTCCAGCACCGTGAGGACGAGGAAAAGGTCGCCGTCGGCTCCGCCGTCCCTGCCCTTGCCACCGTGTCCGCGCACGCGCACCTTGGCCCCGTGCAGCACACCTGACGGGACCTTAACCCTGATCTTGTCGCCGGAATCCGTCTCGATGACCTTGTCCGCGCCGGAGAACGCTTCCTCCAGCGTGACCTCCACCTCGCGTTCCCTGTCGTCCCCCCGCACGGGCGCGCCGCTGCGCTTGCCGCCGCCTTGCGACGACGGCCCTTGTCTGCGGCTGAAGAAGCCGGGGTCCATCCCTGAGAAGTCGTCGGCCGCTCCGTAGCCGCGTTTGAACATGACGTCGAAGATGTGGTTGAAGATTTCGCTGTTGGCGAAATCACCGAGGTCGTCGTCGAAGGCAGAGCCGCCTGACATTCCACCCGATTTACTGGAGGCGTTGTCGTTGAGCGACTTGTATGCTTCCGTGACCTCGCGGAACTTTCGCGCCGCTTCCGGGTCGCCGCTATTCGTGTCGGGATGGTACTGTTTCGCCAGCTTCCGGTATGCGGACTTGATCTCGTCCGGCGTGGCGTCTTGGGAGACGCCGAGCGTCTTTCTGTGGTCTCGGAGTGACATGCGTTGTGGAACCCGATTAAACGACAATTCGAAGTCTTCGTTTAATTCGGGGTTCCGTCAATCGAATTGGAAGCTGACCTTGCCGCCGACGGGGTTTGATCGGCGGCGGTGATCGGAGCCTTGTTCGCATCGGTCTCGACAGTCATGAACGTCAGTCGTACCCGCTCTGGATCGAGTAGCTTGCGTTCCTGGGGGAAGCTGAAGGGTATCGGGTAGTCAACCATGCCCTTCCATCGCTCCGGCGACCCTCCGCGATCGACGACATAGTATGTCAGCCCGGTGTGAAACGGGTTGCTCACCGCCCGGATGTTGCCGCGCTGGATGCAGGGAAAACTATTGGTGGCGGGAATGTGTGGCGAGGTCATGTGGCCGTTGAACGTGCATTGGCCGTTGAAATCCATCTTGAAGATATCCGCCTCGAGGGCCGCGAAAGCGTTGTTCCGGCGTGTAATGTCCTTGTATCGCGCCGCCTGGCACCATCCCGCGTAGGGAAGACCGATCATCGTGACGCAGCACAGTACGGCAAGGGTCGTCATTCCGGCCTTTCCGCGGACCCAGCCGGGGGCGTCACGATACCCCATGGACAGGACACTGCAGATGACCGCTCCGACGATCACCATGCCGCCTATGTAGAAGACGTAGGTGAACATTCAGGTGACCGACGAGATCGATACGGTGTCGATCAGGGCAAGGCTCGTACGGTAGCTTTCGCGTGCCGCATCGGCCGTCGGCCCGCTCTCGTTGGCGATCTCGAGAAGTTTCTCGTGGACTGCGCCCCGCGCATCGACGACGAAGAGGCCGTAGACCAGCTGCCGGGCTTCCGCTTCGGTCATTTCGGCGCTGTCGGGAACGTCTACGGTCAACGAGAACTTCAAATTCGGACTCCGTGATGCCTCTCTGAGAGGCCTCTTAGGGTCTCAGGGGCCGGTTGTCAAAGACTTCGAGCGTGGTTCCCCGCTTAAAACGCCTTCGCTAAGCCCGCCAATGCAGCCAGGACGATCGAGGCGACGACGGCCCAACCCAAAACGCCCCAATGCGGTGTGTCGCCGTTTTTGTGGAACTCGATGTCGTCGCTGTTCTTGAGGTTGCGGTAGGGCATCCAGCGATATCCCCGTCAGAGACCAGCGCCGCCGTTCACAGCGAGCATCGCGTTCTTGTAGTGCACGTCGAAGGTGACTTCTTCGCCGACCCAGACAGGCGGGGTGACGACGGCGTCCACGTCGTCGAGTTCCACTTCGACAACGCAAAGCCCGTCGAGGTCCCCGTGGAACACGTCGAGCTCCCAGACGAGCCCGTCGGCTTCGACCTCGTAGCGGGTCTTGAAGATTTCGATCAGTGGAAAGTCGGGCGGGAACTCCCCGCCCGACAGCGTTGGTCACTCGACGATCGAGGCGACGATGCCGGCACCCACGGTGCGGCCGCCTTCGCGGATCGCGAAGCGCAGCTTTTCTTCCATCGCGATCGGAACGATCAGCTCGACGTCTACCGTGACGTTGTCGCCCGGCATGACCATTTCCGTGCCTTCCGGCAGCGTGACGATGCCGGTCACGTCCGTCGTGCGGAAGTAGAACTGCGGCCGGTAGTTCGTGAAGAAGGGCGTGTGTCTGCCACCCTCTTCCTTCGTCAGGATGTAAGCCTCTGCCTTGAACTTCTTGTGCGGCTTGACCGAACCAGGCTTGCACAGAATCTGGCCGCGCTCGACGCCGTCACGGTTCACGCCGCGAACCAGCGCGCCGATGTTGTCGCCGGCCTGGCCCTGGTCCAACAGCTTGCGGAACATCTCGACGCCGGTCACCGTCGTCTTCGAGGTCGGGCGGATGCCGACGATCTCGACTTCCTCGCCGACCTTGACTACGCCACGCTCGACGCGGCCGGTCACGACCGTACCACGGCCCGAGATCGAGAACACGTCTTCGATCGGCATCAGGAACGGCAGGTTGATCGGGCGCTCAGGCGTCGGGATGTAGGCGTCAACAGCGGCCATCAGCTCGCGGATCGCGTCTTCGCCGATCTTCTTGTCGCTATCTTCGAGAGCGGCCAGCGCCGAACCCTTGACGATCGGGATGTCGTCGCCCGGGAAGTCATAGGACGACAGTAGTTCGCGGACTTCGAGTTCGACGAGTTCGAGAAGCTCGGCGTCATCGACCTGGTCGACCTTGTTGAGGAACACGACGATTGCCGGCACGCCGACCTGACGGGCGAGCAGGATGTGTTCGCGGGTCTGCGGCATCGGGCCGTCGGCGGCCGAGCAGACGAGGATCGCGCCATCCATCTGGGCGGCACCCGTGATCATGTTCTTGACGTAGTCGGCGTGGCCGGGGCAGTCGACGTGGGCGTAGTGACGGGCTGGGGTCTCGTATTCGACGTGTGCCGTCGAGATCGTGATGCCGCGCGCCTTTTCTTCTGGGGCGGCGTCGATCTGGTCATACGCCTTGAATTCGCCGAAGTACTTGGTGATCGCTGCGGTCAGCGAGGTCTTTCCGTGGTCGACGTGACCGATGGTGCCGATGTTGACGTGCGGCTTGTTGCGCTCGAACTTGCTCTTGGCCATTGTTTTCTCCGATTGGCTATTGGAACGGGGTATCGCTTATCCCGGAGTACGAGATAATTCAAGACCCCGAATGTGCTTTCTGGGATTACATCGGCGACAGATCGAACGACGTCCGGATGTCCTCGAAGTCGATGAGCTTCTTCGTATCCCGTTCGCTGGCCACTACTGCTTCGAGCGGGATCATCGCGTTGCCGCTTTTGCGGAACAGTGCAAGCGCACTGTCTCCCCGCAGCACCGCCCTATAGTCGCCGGCCTTCCGGCATGGATAGGTCTCGACGCCATAGCCCAAGCCTCTTCTGTCGTGGCCGTTGAATGAGCAGTAGTCCGTGAAATCCAGTTCGAGGAGGTCGCTCTCCAGTCGGTCCAACTCCAGGCGCGCGATCTGGGTCGGGTGAATGGCGGGGGACCCGACCACGCCGTCGACGGTGCGGACAGGAATGTTCGACGCGACGAAAACTCCGTCCACCGAAACGGCGTCGGTGGCCATGGAAGCCGCTGGAACCGCAATCACGGCGGCGGCGAGGAGGAGTCCGTACAACTTTTTCATGATGCTTGCCTTTATTCGTTTCTTGCTTGATCTGGCCTACTGGTCGCGCAGGGCGAAAGCGCGGCGCACGGCCGCGAAATCGACGAGCTTGTAGCGGTCGCTCGCGCGCGTCACGAAGGTTTCGAGTCTGACCATCCTGTCTTCGTCCTGCTTGAACAGCCTGACGGTGCCGTCGATCCTGACGGCACGATAACCAGGGACTTGGAGGCAGGTGAAGGTGTTGCGCATTCCAGTGGTGGCGATACCGTCGAAACCATTGAAGGCGCACCATTTGCGGAACTCACGCTCTGCGATCTCGTCGAGAAGGCGCTCGTACTCGCGGCCGATGCGTCGTACCTCCTGCGAAGTTTCGTAGGTGACGAATCTCGCAGCCTCTTCGGGAGAAGTCGCCGGGACGCCGCGCGCGGTATAGCTCGTATCGTCCTCTGCAAACCCGGAGGCGGTGGCGACGGAAGCGCTGACAACAACGCATGCGGCAAAAAGAGCGGATCGGATGTTCATCGGCGTTCCTTTCAGGCCTTGGCGGGGGCGTACTTGGTGTCGTGCTTCCGTGCGGCTTCCAATGGTGCCATTGCCGAAACGCGGCGCATCGTACCGTCTTCGGCGCAGGAACCGAATTCGAGGCCTGCCGCGAGCGCCTCCGCCGCCTTGCCGAGAAGTTCCAGGGAGGATTTTACGATGTCGGAAAGGGACATCGCTGGGTCCATCGCCTGGAGCCGGGCCGCCGCCTCCGCGCTGAAGTCGAGGAAGGCTCGTGTCTTTGTTTCGCCTGAAGTGGTGCGCAAGTAGCCTGCTCCTTCTTTCGAATGGAATTCATGACTCCGATGCAGGTGCATTTATAGAACTCGACGTGACAACGCAACTGTCATGGCGGCGTTTCGCGTCTTGTTTTGCGATTTTCTACATGTTTGGCCCGTGCGCGCCCCCGGCATCCGTCGCCTGGATGCCTTGTGGCGGTTCCCCGGTGGGGAACCGGTCGGCGAGCCTGGTGACCGCAAGTGACCTTCGGTGGCGTCCAGCCGCCGCCGTGTGCGTTGACAGCGAGAGGACGGCTGGCTAGCCTCGTGTAAGGTCGTCGGCAACCGTGGCGGCTTCCGCCTTGACAGGCATGCTGAACGCCGACAAGAAAACGTAGAACTCGAATTCCAACTCCTCCGGAACTCGGGCGACGGAAGCCAACCTGACATCGCCGGATTTTGGAGAACTGGAATGAGCGACATTCTCGTGACGCAGGCCGCCGTGCGTAAACTCGCCGCCGCCTTGTCAAACCCTGACAATGCCAACCTCAGACATACCGAACGCCTCGACTTGATCGCCTCCGCCTTCGGGTGGAAGACTGACGCGTTCATGCACGCCCTGAAGAAACAGGAGCGCTCTGGCGGGGTGCACGCGCCCCATGACTGGGCAGGGCCGCTCGGGGTCTCGGCGGAAACTTCGGAGAAAATAACCGACCTGATGGAATGCCTGGTTTCGAAGCCGGGGATCGTCGTCGTTGGCGGGCCATTCGGCTCGGGGAAGACGACGACGATCCTGCACATGTCGCGCTTCCTTGAAGACAGGGGCATGGCGCTCAAGCTCAACGCGCCGGGTTACGTGGACTGGGACGATCCTGACCAAAGGTGGGACGTGCGTCGGACCGTGGAGATGGCCAAGAGGACGCCAGGTCACACCTATATCATCGACGAACTGAGATCGGCTGCCGCCATGGCCGCTGCGATGGAAATCGCGTCTGCTGGCAATGTCGTGTTGACCACCCTGGCGGCGAGTTCGGCCGTCACCGCGGCGGCGAGCCTCGTCGGTGTCCACAGGACCCTTCAGGACAAGGGGCGGCAGGACGTCTTTCGCGGGATAGTGTCACAGAGGCTCGTCAGGAAGTCGGTTCCGTCACCAGAAGGCGTTCAAGGAGAATACCGGGGACGTTTCATGGTTGCCGACGTTCTCAAGCTCGAAATGGGTTTGCCGGACGAAATTCCTCGTCAAGAAGGCGTTCATGACGAGCTTGTCGCGGATATTCTTCGCGCAGTGGAGATTGGGCGAACCGATAGCGACGAGGTTGAGAGAAACTTCGGATCGCACGCCTTGGAAGGTTACCTCCTAAGGCTCGGCTCACAGCCCCGCCACGTGTCGTCCGTCCGGGGAGCGGCCCGGCGCTAGTCCCGGGGTGCCGCGGCCCTAAGGGCTGCGGCCTTCAAGGGATCGAAGTCGTAAAACGTCGCGGAGATGCCTGTTGACACGAGGACCCAGTCCGCGTGTTCGCAGAGTGTACCGGCGTTTTCCGGCGTGATGCCGCTGGCGACCGCGAGGTCGAAGGAGGCGATGGCCGTTTTCATCCGTTCGAGTTTGTCCTCTTCGGGGGCGACGCCCGTCGCGGACCCCGATGTGGTCGCGATCCATCCGAGGTTCTTGGCCTTGACTGCCGCCGTGGCGGGATCGGGATCGTGTGGCTGCGTCTTGAACGCGACCGAACCGAAGAAGAGGAAGTCGGGCTTGCTTTCCCTTACCTTGAACACGGTGTCTTCGATTTCAGACGCCAGCGGCGTGATGCCACGGCTCGAGACGCCGGGATTGTCAGCCCACGACCCGTCGAGGCCGAGTTCGGCGTCGCGCCTCACCATGTCCGCCGGGTGCATCGACAGCCGGTTGGTGATGACGAGAAGTCCGGGATGCCGCTGCTTGATCGCGACGGCCGCGTCCTCGATGAGGTCGTCCTGGCCATTCATGTGGATCAGGCAGACGCCGTCGTAGCCCGCGGCCGCGACGACATCGGCGTTTTTTATGGACGTGGCGTCGTCGAGATAGTGGATTACGGCAATGAGTTTTGGCATTGAGGCTGTCCTTTTGAGGCGGATGACATGCAGAAGAAACGCTATGGTCTTGCGTAGAAATGGGGCCTGTCAATATCTGGGGTGCAAGCCCGCGAGGTTCACCAAGACCTCGCGGGCTTGCCGCTATTTGATGATCGTGAGCGTGATCGTGTGGTCCTCGGTGGCAGGTCCAACCGTCTGCCTCGCGTATTGGGTGTTGACGGGACTCCAGATAACGCCGTCGTCGGACAACTCTACCGTGACGGCCGAGCTGGTGTAGAAAAGGCCAAGTTTTGCCCACGTGTCCATGTACTCACGGATGACAATCTTGTCGGGGTTTGCCTTGCTGGTTCCGAAGTCATACGTGATCGTGAAAGGATGACCGGTGGTGACGGCGTTGCAGCTCGACACCTTACAGAACGACACCTCGTTGGCCGCGACGGTATTGCTGGATAGTCTTGCCAGGTTGTAGGCGAAATCCGTCGAGCTTACGACGAGCTGCCCCTTGCTCTTGGCTGTCTGCACGGCGTTCACATTGGCGACGTCGTTGAAGTAAATCTCCGAGACGTAGTTGACCATGCGCGAGCCGCCGGCCGTGACATTGATCCTCCAATATCTGACGCCGCCAGACGAGTCGGTAAGCCCCAGCGAAACGTTCGCCGTCGCAGTGGCCCTATCGGTGGCGTCCGTTATCTTCAGGGTGACGGAGTACATTCCCGAATTCGATGTCGGCGTGCCGCTTACGATGCCGGTGTTCGGATTTCCGGTGAGACCTTCGGGGAGTCCCGTGTACTCATAGGTGATAGCTCCGAAAGCGTTCGTCACCGTTGGGGCGGAACTGGTGTATGCGGTTCCCTTGTCCGGGGGCAGGAACGAGAACGACACTTTGAGCGTCTTGACCGAAATGTTGAACGTCTTGTTGGTGATGCGCCTGAACTCGTCGGTCGCCTTGACGTTGACGACGAGGTTTCCTTCCGCCGAACCGGTTACGTCCATCGTCTGCCCGGAGAACGTGACCGTTCTTGCTGGGCCGCTTGCCGTGAAGGAATAGGTCACGTTACCGACGTTATCCAGGACGGCGAGATCGACGTTCTTCAGCGTGGCCCCTGTGTGGGCGGTCAACGCAGTAGGTCCCTTGTCCGCAAAGGACTCGAGGTTGGCTGGAACCACGTAGATGGTGAAGTTCGCCGTCGTGTCCGAGTTGCCCAGCGCCGAGGTGATGGTGATGCTCAGGTTCCTTGTGACGCCGGCCTTCGTCGGCGTGCCCAGAATTTCCCCGGTGTCCTGGTCTATCCTCAGGCCATCGGGGAGCGTTCCGTTGACCGTGTAGCGGGTGCCGCCGTAGTTCCACGGATGCGTCGTCGGGTTCATGTTGACCGCATCACTGGTCTTGGGCTTGTAGGACGCCGACTGGCCAAGGGTGAACGGCATCTCGTTGGCGAGAAGTGTCGTTCCCATGGTCGTCTGCACGGCCGCTCCGATGTCCGCGCGGAGATCGACGTCGTAGATGATCGGGTTTGCCGTCGTCGGCTTCACGTCGATCGAGAAAGGGTTGGATGTCTGGGTGTCGACATAGGGGTTGCCGACGGCCGTGAAAGCGTCTGCCCCTATGATCGTCAGTCCCGGATACAGCCCTTCCTTCGAGCTTGGGTTGCCTTCGATGGCACCGGTCGTCGGGTTGACCGACAGGCCTTCCGGCCACACTCCGCCGCCCTTCACGTAGGAGACGGTGCCGAGGTTGTAGTCGGTGGTGATGGCTTGGCTGCCAACCTTACCCTGGGTAGTGGTCACGATTTCCGGAACGGTGAGCCTGAGGACTGGCATGATGCGGGCGACGACAGGCTTCGAGGTCACGCGGTTCGTGGCATCGGTGACGTAGATGTCGAAGTCCTCATTTCGCGCTGCGGTGAAGGTTCCGTCGACATAACCCGTAGACCCGTCCAGCCTGAGTTCGCTGCCGAGCGCGCCGGAGATGTCGTAGGAATAGAACCTGACCGTTCCGAATGTGTTGCTGGCACTTGCCTGCATTTCGAACGGATAGCCGACCTTGGTGAGGATGTCCGAGACCTGCAGGCCGATGGGATCGTTTGGCTCGATGACCGTGAATTTCAGCGTGACGCTGTCGCTTGCGCCTGCGGCGTCCCTGCCTGTTACCGTTACGCCGTTGTACACGCCGACTGTCGTGGGCGTTCCGGAGAAAACCACCGAACCGTTGTTGATCGTGGGGGAGACGCCGATAGGCAGGTTGGAAATCCCCGTCACCGTCCAGTTCGAGGCGTCGATTGGCTGGCCGAATGCCGTATTGATCGCGGTAACCAGGACGTCATCCATCGGCCGGTTGACGATGATGGAAACGGGGTTGGCGCTCGCCACGACGTCAAGCGGCTGGCGTTCGACGATATCTAGCGTGACGGCAGGGGAATCCGCCTTGCGGCCCGCCCAGTCCGTCGCCTTCCATACGATGTTTTCCTGCTTCTCGATCTTGGTGGCATAGCCGTTGTAGCTAAGGGCCTTCCCGCCCTTCACGGGAGTCAGGTTGGTTGGGATGGTGCCTGATACGGCTGTCCAGGAGACAGGACGTCCGTAGGCCGCGTTGACGGCGTTGCTGGCGACCGTGGTTTTCTGCGTATAACGCGAAACGCTTTCCTCGTTGAGGTTGTTCTCAACAGAGAAGTCGTAGGCGCGTTCCACGATCAGCGTGACGACTTGCGTCGTTGTCGCGCTGTTCAGCGTTTTTTCCGAACCTGCGTTCTTCCCGATGTAGGTCGCCCCGTGGGAGTCGTATGCGTTGAGGCGGATTTGGAACGTCCCCTCTTTCGAGGGGATGCCCTTGAGCGTGCGGTCGAGGGTGTCGAATACCAGCGCGTCTGCCGGCATGACGTCCGCAGGCAATGTGCCAGGCGCGACGAACTGCGGTGCGCTGTTCGTCGCGAACTCATCGACCGTGCCGTCTTCCTTACGGGTGATCGTGAACGTGTCGCTGTCGATACGCCACTCGTAGCGTAGGAAGTTGCCCTTGTCGTAAAGGGCGTTCACAAGCGTTCCGGGAACCGGGTCGGAGATGCCCCAGGTGATGTCGCCGATATCGTGCTTGGTGGCCGCGGCCACGGCAAGGTCGAAGGCCTCGTCCGCCTGGTACTGCCGTGCGGTGTGGGTCGCCGGGTTCAGATACGCTTCGAGTTGCGGTTTGACCGTGAATTTGAAAAGCGGTGTCTGGTCCAGAATGCGGTCGTGGGCATCCTTGCCTTCCAACTTGTAGATGATCGGGTCATGGGGTTGTTCGAAGGCGCTGACCTGGTCGAAGAAGCCTCCGTATGCGTCGAATACGAGGCCCGACTCCTGTGGGGGATCGAGTTCGAATTTGACGGACTTCACGTAATGGCTGACCGTCACGGGATGGGTCGTGAAGGGTTCGTCAATGCGCAAGGTCTTGGTAGCGCCGGGATTGCCGTCGACCTTGATCTTCCCGGAAAGCGTCGAGAGGATTTTGATCGGAGCCGCTGGCGATTTTTGCAGCTCCGAGTCTTCTGCCTGCGCCTCGACCGTCCAACGGCCGAGATCGCTCGGCGGTCCGGTGAGAATCCCTGACGTCATGTTGATATCGATGCCCGTCACGTTGTCGGCTGCCAACGCGGCGACGTTGGTGAGGGTGTACTCGAGGTTGGGTACGTAGGAGCCTGTGACTATCGGCATCGCGTTGTCCGACCCTACGGCGTTGCCGTTTTCGTCGCGATAGAAGACATGTTCGTCCGGGAGATACTTGAGCTCGAGCGGTTCGGCCTTGGTGATCGTGATGGCGAACGGGTTGGAGAAGGCCGTCAGCGTGCCGGTGCCTCTTGCATCCAAGACTTCGACCGTCAGGGCGAGGTCGTTGAAAACCGTCCCCACGGCTGCGGTCGGCTTGCCCGTTACAGCGGCCTGGGTCTGCGCAATTCCCTGCTGGACCAAAAGGTCAGGGTCGATGACGGTGCCAGGCTTCCATTTCCAGTCCTTCGCGCCGGTCCAGGAGCCGCTGACAACGGACGCATTAACGCCGACGGCCGTCGCGAGCCTCGGAAGGTCATATTGTGACTGGGGAACTTCGATGACCGGGTATGGCCTGATTTCCATAGGAACGGCGAGGACGCCTTCTCTTCCCGCTCCGTCGTTGACCGTGATGAGGATGTCGCCATTGAACTCCGAGGTAGGGCGACCGTACAGGAGGCCGGTGTCCAGGTCGAACGAGAGACCGGCTGGATCGGTCGGCTGGATGTTCGCGAACTTCAGTGCGGCGAGGCCTCCGATCAGCGTGTCCACCTTGAACATCGCCTTGAACGTGTCACCGGGAACGCTGACGTAGGTGTCGTCCTCGCCCTTCGCGGTGTCTCCCGCCACGTTGTTGCGGATCGAGAAAGAACCGGCGCTGCCGTCGATCTCCGGGCGATCGTGGATTTCCACGGTGAAGGGGTCGGTCGTGAACGAAGACGGATGAAGCGGATCGTTGTCCGTGACTGCGACGGTCAGTCCGGGGAAGGTATTGCCGATTTCGTCGCGGTCAATGTCGCTATCGGCAGTGATATCGCCTGTATCCTTGTCGAAGGACAGGTATGCCGGAAGTGAACCGTTGAGCTTGTATTCCAGTGTGTAGCCCGTGGCGAGCGGTGGCTGCTTGATGCTTGTGGCCGAAATCGTTTCTTTGGTGACGGTCTGGTCCACCGATGCGCTGAAAACGATCGTCGAGCTGGCATACTGGCCCGCGATCTTGTCGCGCTCTTCCACCTTAACGGTGAATTGGTTTGTCGTATCGCAATCCGTGGTGTAGTCACACATGGTGACGGTGAAAGGACCATAGGCGGTGTGTTCGCTGTCCGTGCCGCCCATGAACCTTCCCGTAGCGCCGTCGAACGTTATGTCCTTCGGCAAGGGCGTGCCGATCGTGTTCAGGGTGAACTTGGGGAAGGCCGTCGGATTGTAGGCATCCGGAATGATCGACATGTCGTTGTAATCGACGGTCGCCCAAGCACCGCCCTGCGGCAGTCCAAGCCTCTTGATCGTCACATCCGCCAGATCGTAAACCTCGACGTCGCTACGGGCGTAAATCGTCGCCATTCCGTCCTTTTCGAAGCCGTCGCCGTTCTTGAGGACAAACGGAATGGTGACATCCGCGGCGGCGCGCGGAACACCCGTGATCGACACGGGATCGGTGTTCTGTGTTGCAGATGCAAACCCGTAGTCCGGAAACGCGACAGGGTTCTTGAAGTGTACGTCGTGGGTTTGGATGCCTCCGGAGATGGTCAGTTCGCCGTTATAGGTTTGCCCTACGCGGACGTATTTATCCTGCTGGTCCGTGGTGTCGGAAAGCTTGACTGCGCCGGGTCCGACACGAACCTCGATCGCACACGGGTCAGTCGACACGACATTGCCCCCGTTTATGACGTCGGTGACGACGGTTATGTTGTCCACGGTGTTCGCAACTGACGGCGTTCCCGTCAGGACGCCTGCCGAAGTCAGCGTGATATCCTTGGGTAGGTTACCACTGGTCAGCCTGTAGTTGAGCGTCCCCTGCGTGCCGTAGGGAACGGGCACCTGAACGTTTGCCAGCTTGCCCGTAACGAGCGAGATGATGGAGGTTCCGCCCACCGAGCAGACCGGCTGCGGATCGGAAGTGCCGAACTTAAACCAGTTCGAGCAGCCGACGGTGCCGTCGCTGTCATAGGCTTTCAGGCGCAGGTTGACGGTGTCATACGGATTTGGCATCCGTCCCAACACTCTCAGGTTTTTGTAGTTGTCATTCGAGTACGAGCCGAACGGCATGTCCGCGCGGGGGCTGGACTCCATCTCGCAGGTCGTCGGAAGGTTGCCGTCCTCTGCCCGCTCGAGGAAATATCGAGGGGCGACATTTGGGTCTATTGCCCTGTTGATATGGAGCATCGACGGGGCTGCGACACCGAGGCCGTTGGCGTCCAATCCGTAAGCGGGAAGCGAAGGCAGCTTTGCAACCTTGTCGTCGATATATCCGAAGGTCGGGCCGTCTTCGACAAGGTAGTTACCAAAGAACGTCGCGACGATGTCCTTGTTGTAGTTCCTCGCGTATCCGAAGACCTGGTATGTGTCGGCCTTCGTCGGAACGCCCTCGAAATAGGGGCCGTGCGCGGTCATGCCGTCGGGCGCACCGAGGATGTATTCCCAGTAGTCAGGCGTGATGCCGGCGGGAATGGCGAGTTCGTCGAACCTGTATTTTCCGGTATGCGCGTAGAAATCGACCTTGATCGGTTGTCCGATCACGGTGTGAATGTTGAAAGTCGCCTCGGCGTCCGCGACCTGTTGGCCGTCTTTGTCATGACCCACCAGCTCGATACGGAACTGTCCAGGCGTCGTGGGTTTTCCGGAGAACGTTAGCGTGCGGGAGTCGAAGGATATGCCCTCGGGAAGGGTGAAGCCCGGCGATATGCTCCAGTTGTCGTCTGCCCATTCTGCCTTCATTGGCAGACGTTCGGTGAAGTCGAAATCGACAGCGCCGACGTAGAAGGCTACGATGTCTTTGCCCTGCGTGTCGTCTGGCCCTGCCGGCGCATTTCCGGTCACCTCCTTGTAGCGATATATGAATTGCCCACTGGTGCCGACCAGTCCTGCCATGGACGGTGTCGGAGCCGCAATCGAAAGCGCAACGGTTGCGATCAGGAGTTTCCGCGCCAGCTTCGTCGCGATGCCATGATATTTCAAGATTTTACCCACCCACCGATACGGCGACGAAAGCCGTGCCTCTTAGGTGAATTATAGATTTCGAACGAGAAAAATCAAAGACCAGGAGCGATCAATGAGATCGAGGTCGCATAGGGGTGGAGGAAAGGCGAAAAAAACGAGAGGGTTATGCATGCGAGGGTAGAACTACCCTCGCAGTGGGTTCTTGATTTTTCTGAGCGCCGTGGCTCGAATTAGCCGGTGGCCAGCAAGCGCATCGCTTCGCACAGCATGCCGTGATGGTCCGCGAAGAACTCCGTTTCCAAGATGAGTTCGTGTTCGACGAATTCGACATGCTTGGCGTCGTCGAGTGCCTCGATCAGGGGTTCGGGAATGTCGTCCGGAAGGACAATCACGAACAGGGTCGTGATGTAGATGCCACGCAGGTCCCGCCCCTTGGTGTCGTTGTAGAGCACGACCTTCACGTTCGACTTGAGCATCTCGATGGTGATGCCGGGGTTCAGTCGCGTCATGCCCGTCTCTTCGTTGAGTTCGCGCAGCGAGCAATCGAGGAAGTCCTCGCCCTTGTCGCGGATGCCGCCGGGGAACGCCCAGAGATTGTAGCCATAGGCACCGCCACGGCGGATCAGTAGCGACTTGTTGCGATGACGGATCAGGATGTCGCCCGTGTGGTTCTCCGGGTCGTCCTTGTTGTAGACCTCGCGGATGTGGTCGATGTTCTCGCGTTCACGGACGAGGATTTCGAAGGCGGGGTTCAGGCGGAACCGCTCGAGGAACGCGACGACCGGTGCCGGCAGGTGTTCTGCGAGGATGACGCTGTCGCGCTGGAAGTAAGCCTCGCGGATACCCGTGGCGTCGATCTTCGACACACGTTCGGTCAGCATGATGTCGCCCCACTCCGGGAACATGTCGAGGTATTCGCTGGTTGCGCTGTCCTTCCTGAAGCCTGCGAGGCCGATCATGCTGTCGTCGATAGCGATGCCTTCGTGGGCGCTGATCGCTGCGGCCACTTCGCGGACGATGCGCTTGGTGTTCTCCGCCCAGCCCTTGTTGTTGCGGTAGAAGTCGGGCATCGGGCGGATGATGAGCCTTCCGCTCGCCACTTCCTCGGGGAAGCAGAGTTCGAGCATGAGCTTGCGTTCTTCGTAGGTGAACGGGTTCTTGTAGCTGCGCGCCATGTTGGAGCTGCCAAGAAGCGCCACGAAATACTTGGAGCGCTTCATGCCTGCCCGCACGTTTCCAACGTGTCCGTCATGCAGCGGCTCGATTCTGGCCGGGAGGCCGCCGATCATGAATTCAAAGACTCCGTTCTCTTCGACTGCATCCGTTTTCATGAGTGCGGCCTGTGCCATTTCTTCAGCTTTCCCGTTGTTGTTCGTTTGATTGACCGTATCCCGCGCTGGCGAAGGAGTAAAGTGTAAAATGTATTTTAATCCTTGTTCGGTCGGTATGCCTGCCAGGCGCTGTGGGAATGGCTCCTCTTTTTGCAGCATCGGTCAGCGTGCCATGATGCAAGCTTCGGTTGGCGTCCCGAATTGAATGCGGACCCCGCCCTCCCCGCCGACTGGTATATCCCACCTGAAGTCCGCATTTGATGGCGTTGTCAACATATCTCTTGTAATTGAAGACTTCGAATGGTAGACGGTCCCTGAAAACAAAGGAGACCAACATGGCCGATAAGAAAACTGGAAGCCGCCACCCGATCGCACCCGAGGTTACCGCTTCGGATGATCGCGAAGGTGTGATCTCGCGTCATCCGTCTTTCGCGACGGTCGGCTTTTTCGCCATGCACGGGAGCGGCGGAACCGACCTGTTCGGCGCGAACGTCCGTCTTGCGAACACCATCCGCATGAAGGTTTGCCGTGCGCACATGGAGACGGGCACGGTCGACCGTGTCCACGAAGACGAGACGATCCTCGAGCTGGAACTCAGTGAATCCCAGTTCACTCAGGCCATCACGCAGTTCAACCGCGGGACCGGCTCTCCGGCGACCCTGAGGCAGGCGATGGATATCGGGGTCGCTCCCGTCGTCTATCCGCAGATCGCAAGGGTGGATGTCGAGGAAAGGCTCAAATCGAGGGGCGACCACCGTGTTGAGGCTGAGATCAAGAAGATCAGGGAGGCCTTTGAAGCTGTGCGTTCGCTGGCCGAGGCGGATGGCAGCGTTTCCAAGAAGGCGTTGCAGGGCGCTGTGAAGTCGCTTGGTTACGCGATTGGGAACCTCCCGGGCAACCTCGACTACTACAAGAAGCTCCTGCGCGAGGATGCGGACCGCCTTCTCGACGAGGCGAAGCTCGAGTTGCACGCCTCCGCGAGCCTTCTCGCTACCGAGGGTGTGCCACCCCTCATGCTCTTCGATGACCGGGAATCCTCGGAATAGTCGTTGATGGACTGACAAAAAGTGGCCGCGCACCAAGACGCGGACACTTGCTTTTTACTGTGGAAGAACGGAAGCCAAACCGGAACTGTGTTTCGCCGCGTCCTTGCGGAGAAAAACCAGTCTTTCTCCGCGAATTCTGCGGAGAAAGCGGCCCCGCGTACGCCAACGCGGTTGCACGGTCATTTAAAGACTTAGAGTGTCGTCGGCCGTTGATCCGTACAAAGCACCTGTCAGACTGGTCTTACATCGTCGGCGCTCGCCGACACCCCGGAGGTTACGGTCTCCGGGTCCTCCAATCTGCCGAGCTAGTCGCCTTCTTCCTCCTCGGTCGCATCTTGCGATTTGTCGTCAAGGAAGGGTTTCTCGAGCTTTGCGGACAGTGTGACCCACTGCTCGTATTCCGTTTCGAGGTCGTCAAGGGATGCGTCTCCAGTCCGCTTCGCCTCGACATATCGGCGTGCCAGCGCGCCGGGAACTGTCTCGGCGATCGCGCCTCTGAGATACAACAGTTCGTCCTCGTCGAACCTCCTCGGCCCTGCGACATAGCGCGAGACGGAAACGATCCATTGGTCGATTTTGACGGTCGCTCGTTCGTAAAACGTCCGTTCGTCGGTGGAGGAAGCAGCTGTCATGGAAGCCGCGATGCGCTCAGCGGCGCGTCCCAGGCGGCTCCTCAGAAACGCGATGTCGCCGGCTGTTAGGTCGATCTTTCCGTATGCCATGTCGTGCTCCGTATCTCTTCCTGAGTCCTACCGGATGGAACATCAAGAATGCAAGACTAAACATGGATAAGTAACGTAATTTCAAGTATTTATCGGATGAAATTGAGGCATCTCCGAAAGGCGAACCCCTATCTCCGAGTTCACAAGTGAAATCTCGGAGATTCGACCTTCGGATAGTGATCTGGACAGGCGCTTTCCCGTCCGGTAAACCTCAAACCATCAACGAAAGGCAGTATTCCATGGGCATCCACCCCGCCAACGTCCGCTCGATCTTCCTCTGACCGCGCTCCGCGCGAACGGAGAAATGCGTGATCGAGAAAGACGGACGTTGGAAAGGATACTGCCGTGCAAAATATGACAATCGAAATCAGGGCCGCCGAGGGCGGCGACGACGCCAAACTGTTCGTGGGCGAGCTTGCCCGTGCGTACGAACGCCTCTGCGAATCTCTTGGCTGAAAGTGTCACCGGACGATGGAGAACCGCGCGGCTGGCGGGTTCAACATCGTGTGCCTGTCTGTAGCAGGCAGGGACCTCTCGGGTTTTCAGAACGAAGCTGGTGGACACCGCATCCAGCGCGTGCCGCCTAACGAACGCCGAGGTCGCGTCCATACGTCAACCGTGACCGTGGCGGTGACTTCCAGTTCCGAAATGGATAGCTGCGACCAGCATCTGCAGAGGGCGAAAACCGATTTTCGTGTCGAGTGGTTTAGCGGGTCTGGGGCCGGCGGGCAGCACCGAAACCGCCATCTCAACTGTTCGAGAATTTGGCATGTCCCGACGGGGCTGAAACAAGAGCGCCAGGGACGGTCTCGCGAGGCCAATTATCGAGACGCGATGTCAGCTCTGGTAGCCATGCTCGACCAGCGCCTCCGATCTGGATCAAAGGCCGTCGAAGACGACGTCCGTCGCCAGCAGATTGGCTCGGGAATGCGCGGGGACAAGAGGCGCACCTATCGGTTCCAGGATGACACCGTGGTTGATCACGTCACCGGGAAGTCGATGCAGGCGAAAAGGGCGATGAAGGGCGGCATGTACCTTCTATGGTAAGAAGCACATGTACGCTCCGTTCATCATTTGATCTTAGGAATGTTGGACGGAGCAACCTTGTTTTGCCACATCGCGAGGAAGTCGTGTAACTGATCTTCGCGTGAGAATGCCCAAATCGAGCCACTGCCCTGCCATTGGTCTCCACGTTCACCGAATTTCTGTTCGCACCACAATTTCAATCCCGAGACTTCATCGACCCAGAGCGTTTTGTCTGCGCAGACAACGAATGCGTAATCGTGGGACCAGTGACCGGGTGTTTCAGTGAGTGATCCTTGATTAAAATTGAGGATGGTTTCACCAACATGCAGTGTTTCGTTGTTTTTGTTTGGTGCAAACATCTCATCCGTCTCTGAAACTTATGCTTCTTAAAGTGTGGAGGGAGTGAGCTACGTGGTCAATCTCGCGTTCCATGAGTATGAAAACAAGATGGGGTGATTAGAAACCGGCATCTCAACTGTTCGAGAATCTGGCATGTCCCAACAGGGCTGAAACAGGAGCGGCAAGGGCGGTCTCGTGAGGCCAACTACCGTGACGCTATGGCAGCCCTGATCGCGATGCTGGACGACCGACTACGGTCGGGTTCGAAGGCCGTCGAGGATAATCTACGTCGCCAGCAGATTGGCTCCGGCATGCGCGGTGATAAACGGAGGACTTATCGCTTTCAGGACGATACCGTGGTGGATCACATCACGGGGAAATCCATGATCGCGAGCAAGGCTATGAAGGGAACGATGAATTTGCTGTGGGGATAAGGTTAGCGAGAATACTTTCCGACCGTCAGCCTATAGACGATAGCAACAAGCCAACGATGACGGCGAGACATCCCCATATCACCAAACCGATCATTGGGGTCTGCCGGAGCGAAGAGGTATCTCAGGACACTGTGTTGTTTCGAAGCGACTGAAGTCTTCATGAAGATTTTCCCTGCGACCACAACCTTGTGGAGAGACCTCGTAATCACCCTAACATGGCGCAATGCAGCGGCTAAATCAAGGATTGAATGTAAGCCTGCGAGTCGCGAGGTGGAACTAATTATTCGCTTCTCGGTTGGGATTCGAAGAGGAAGCATGAGTATGAAAATGACATGGGGTGATTAGAAACCGCCATCTCAATTGTTCGAGAATCTGGCATGTCCCGACAGGACTGAAGCAAGAGCGTCAGGGCCGATCCCGTGAGGCAAATTATCGAGATGCCATGGCCGCTCTGATCGCCATGCTCGATGAGCGCCTGCGGTCAGGTGAAAAGGCTGTCGAGGACGATGTCCGACGCCAGCAAATCGGTTCTGGTATGCGCGGCGATAAGCGGCGGACGTATCGTTTTCAGGATGACATCGTGGTCGACCATGTCACAGGGAAGTCGATGCAGGCGAGTAAGGCAATGAAGGGATGGCTCGGCAAACTCTGGTAACAGGGCGGATGTGCTCGCGTCTCAATTGGTCGATGGCGCGAGGTTACCTGAAAAGTGATGTGGCTGGGTCGGAAGCCAGACCACATCACTGATTACGTTGCCGTCGCGGTCGGTAGGTGAGTTGCTGCTTCGTTGAAGGAAAAAGCAAGTCCTTCGCCTGCTCGATATAACTTTTCTCACTTTGCAGCAGAACCCATGGGTCAGTTGGAATCCCGTCCGGCAACAGGGATTTATGTGCGAGTCGTTCCAGTCTCTCGAACTCGATCATACCCCAGTTGATTTGAAGGCTTTGTCGGCCGCTGCGGTCCTTTGAGTGATACTCAGCCCATTTCGCCACGTCACCGTCGCCCAGGAGATCGTGGCACTCCTCGACGTGGGCGTCTATCTGCGTCGACTTTGGGGCCACGTAAGGGAACGCGACGGGTGGACCGAAGAAGAAATCCTTCATGGCCGTCAGAATGTTTTCCCGTGGCGGGGCGGCCTTCCAGCTTGCCGGTAGTCCGCCAGCAATGAAGCCATGGAACGCTAACTGCTGTAGGCGGCCGTATTCGTCGAGGCCTTCCCAATATCGCCACTCGCCCTGGCTCTTATTGTCGAGCTGAAGGTAGCCCCTCCACTTTTCCTCGTCGCCATCACGAAGTTGTTGGCCGACCTGGAAAGTCGCTTCTGCCATCGTCTCGCCGAATGTAGCATTCATTTGCCCTATCCTAACCGCTGTTTTGCTGGAAAGTGTTCATGTTGACTTATGGACTTCGCAGTAAACTTCTCCGTTGTCGAAGAAAGGCTTCAAGCGGATGTCCAGCTTTGCTAGGAAGCCGAGCAATTTGTCTGACGAGAATTTGTCTATGTGGCCGTTCGTCAGGTCGCTAACGTGTGGCTGCTTGATGCCCAGGGCCTTGCCGATCTCGGCCTGTTTCCAACCCTTCGCTTCGAACAGCCCTCTCAAGGTGAGCATCATGTCTGCTCTGAATTTTAGGTCTGCTCTTTCGTTTAGATCGTTGGTCGCAACGTCGAAGAGGGACTTGTAGGTCTTGGTGGTCATCATAACTTCCGAATATACGTGATTTGGTATATCTGCCAGAGGGGCATGGGGTTGTCAAGCAGGATATACCAAATCACGTATATTTTCTTTAGAAAGCATATTATCCAGACGGACAACTACTTGTGGAACAGGGCTTCGGTTGAGTGCATGAGTATGAAATCGACAAGGGGTTATTAGAAACCGCCATCTCAACTGTTCGAGAATTTGGCATATTCCAACGGGGCTAAAGCAGGAACGTCAGGGGCGGTCGCGCACTATCGCGATGCCATGGCAGCGCTCATAGCCATCCTTGATGACCGTTTGAGGTCCGGCTCGAAAGCTGTCGAGGACGATGTTCGACGTCGGCAGATCGGCTCGGGCATGCGGGGCGATAAGCGTCGGACCTATCGATTCCAGGAAGACACGGTTGTGGATCATCTCACCGGGAGGTCGATGCAGGCCTCGAAGGCGATGAAGGGCGCAATGAACTTGCTGTGGGCGGCTTATTAAGCCGCCTTCTTCTCGCGCGTTTTCGTCATAAAGTTGGGGCGATGCAATTCCATCAACGCGGCGAAGCCACGTAGCTCGAAATCGACCATCTTCCCGTCATGGATTGCGCGGAGCCAGTTGAAGGTCTCGGTCTGGAGTTCGGCCTTTGCCCTCGTGGCCAACTTCTTCCCCGCGATCTTTCCATTTGTGATCTCTGATAGAAAGTTCAGGGAGAGGATGTAGTAAAGGTTGTCGGTCTTCAACATTTCAAGCTTGATGGCAGCTTCTTCGAGTACGTCGGCTATCACCTGGCTTTTACGTATCCAGAAATCGGGGTGCTGCTTGTAAATGTCGGCACCGAAGGCCTCGCTGGGTGTGATTGCCTGACAGTCTCCCCAGGTCTCAACGACGGTTCCGCCTTCGAGAACCTCTACGGAGTCTGGCCTTTCCCAGCATTCCGAACATCTCTCAATCCGCGTCGTTATTGCTGATGCTTTGCCGCAATCGATGCAATAGCGATAACGTACTTTGTTCATGCCGATGTCCTCATCTCCAAACTGGCAATGAAAGTTTGAGAGTACCCCTGATGGATGTCAACGAGTGCAGTCCATCCGAGTGTATTTAAGGCCGATAAATTCGCGTCCCGCCGCCATCTTGAACGCTCGGTCGGCTACGCCTCCCTCCCATTCAAGATGGGCGCTGCCTCCGGCAGGTACTGTTTGATCTGGCAGTGGATGAGCCTGCATGAGTATGAAAATGACATGGGGTTATTAGAAACCGTCACCTCAACTGTTCGAGAATCGTGCATATCCTGACAGGGCTAAAGCAGGAGCGCCAGGGCCGGTCCCGTGAGGCGAACTATAGGGATGCTATAACTGCCTATGGGTCTAACCCTTCGCCAGCCTCGCCGGACATGTAGTCGGAATAAGCGTTGAGGCCTTCATTTTCACCTTTGTTTTGAAATCCAAGGATTCGTTTTTGTCGAAGAATGAAACATCGGCGGCGTCATTTTCAGGATAAGGATATCCCTTGAAAGCGACGCGCCCGTCAACGATCACGCAGTTTTCGTACGGATGATGCTGCGAATATTGAAAACCTGAGGCGAAGTAAACTGTGGTGGAGACGAAGCCGGTTATGCCGAGCGTGCCCATCAAAATGAAAAGCTGAAACATTTGAAACACCTGCATTTAGTATCGATAGACTGTTTAGTTCTTAGCGACCTGTCAACGGCCGAGACGTCTCAGAAAACTTCGGAAACTGGCCGTCCTGCGGACCTGACAATCTCACCGATGAAGACATCCTTGCCGCCCTTCTCGGGACGAATGCCTCGCTTTCGGGGATAGCTGGCCGATAATGGCTGTTATCGGCCAGCGCCGATCCGCATCAGGCTATCCCGATGATGTATTCCACAGGCACCCGATCTGGCACGAGGACTTCGTAGTCCCGCGCCTCGAGGACGCGCATCCGACCCTCGATCTGGGAGCTGTCGACGTCTCCGAGGATCACTTCCCAGTCCATTTCGTAAAATGCCCTTGCAGGCTTGCAGATCATGGTCCGGGATCGGTTTGCCCGACCCAAAGCCACGCGGACGCCCGGCCACATGAGGACGCTGGGGTCAATCTTCAAAAGAACGGGCCGCCGTTTCCGCGCGTCATCGTGGTTCGGCATGATCCCGAGATTGTAGAAACTGAGGAAGACCATGTCGTTCAGTCCACGGTCGGCATCCAGACTTTGGGTCAGGCCGCTTCCGCCCGGGAACCTCGGAACGATGCCAAGCGCGTATGCGCGTCGCGCCGAAAGGAGGCCATGTTTTTCGATGGTCTCCAAATGTGCTACGTCAGTCATGTGGAGCAGGTGACCCAGCAAGTGTTCCCGCACCGCCTTAACAAGCTTTTCGTCACCGTACATGCGCCGCAAGAAGCGATCCCCGTTTGCCCTCGTCTACCAGAGAGTTAGACAAAGAAATTCGCGCTGACATTTACACTGCGTTCGGTAGATTTCAACGGTGCCTTCAATTTCATGTTTCTCGCTCCGGTTTCACGCCGATGTCTCACGGGGATAGGCCCGTTCAACCGCCATATTCAGACGGCTGGCTTGGGGCGATGCAGGAACTGCCGGATGGCGTTAATGGCAGGGCTCAGGCTGTCGGCAAGCCATGCCTCGACATCCTTGTTCTTGACCTGCCGATCACCTGGAAGGGCCTCCCATGCGTCGACAACCATATGCAATTGGCGGATCGCGTCCGCACTCGCTGCCAACGACGGTGAAGTGACTGGCACGTGATAGTGCGTAATGAGGTCCCATAGGTGTTGGTCCACCCGACCGGTAACCCAGCGCCCCGACGAGTAGAGAACGATGACAGTCAGTCCCTTCGCCAGATAGGTGGGTTCCTCGAAATTCGAGGGGATCAGTTTGCCATGGCTGGCTAATTCGTCGATCTGCTCCTGGCTGCAATAACGCTCGCCGATCAACTTCTCCAATTTGGCTACCCTGGATGCGGCAAGGCGGTTGTCGAAATCGGCCTGCGCGATCCGCTTCGCCTCGTCCATGGAGAGTTCGATCTCGATCGTCTCGTAGCCGTTGCGAAAAACGGTCCACATCCCGTCGTAGCTGGCGATCGAATATACGCCGAGTTGGGTTTCTGCGTTGTATCCGCCTGGATACTCTTCCCGTTTGATCCACTCCAGCACCTCTACTTTGGTGTCTGGCGTATTCGTGCCTGAAGTTCCGGTCATCGAGCTATCCCGTTTGGTGGCGCTCGCCTTGTCGCGGCGAAGGCTTCATTGAAGCTGATATCAAGACCCAATTTGCAAGTCAACATAACTACAGCGCTGTTTATTGAAGACGCCGACGATGCTTTGCCAGTATCGTGCCCCAACATCATTCTGGCCGATAATGGCTCTTAGCGGCCCCTGATCGCCTTTCGGGTTAGCCAAGCATGCCCTCGGTCGGCCAATCTTCTGGATCGTATATGCGTGAGCGGCAAAATCGATGCCCTGTACTCTGCCGTGCTTGCTCTACGAGGTCGTAATTTTCCGACTTCAGCCTGCGGTATATCGCAAGCTCTGCCGGACCGAAATTCCCGGCAACGTGCACGGTGTTCGGCAGGTAATCGCCGCAGGAGAGGTCGAAGAGATGGTACGCCTGATCCGGATGATGCGCTCGGTAGTGGGCGATCTTACCCCGCATCCAAGTCTCTATTTCACCGCATTCTGGCCAGCGGGGATATTTGGGAGGGGGCGGCCCGTCACCAAAGATGAACCGCTTGAATGCCGCCGTGAATTTCATCCTGCGCTCCTGTAAGCCCGCCCAGTCAAAATAGCCCGCCAACCCGCGGCTCAATTTCTGGCGAAGCTTCCCTTTGAATACAGCGTCGCAGTCTCGGAGCGCCACTTGCCCCTTCGTCCTCGAAGCTGTTTGCGATCATTTCTTCCGTCCATTTATCGATCAATGCAGGGTCTCGACCAGCCTCCTCAAAGCGCCTTTCGAGTTCAGTCCTTACGACCTCTCCGGTTTCGATCCAGGAATCTACAGCAGCGCGATCAAGATACATTGGCCATCGTTGAAGCCCTTGGTCACTTCGTGAAGTTGGTAGCCCAGACGGCCATCGGATCGCAATAAGCATTCCAAGCCTTCTTCGCGATCAACGAGAACCTTCGGAACGGCCTTTCCATGGCCGCCCGCGCGTCCTCGGAACATTCGATGCTGGTCGCGTCGATCATCTCGTTGATCAGTTTCACCACCTCGTCCTTGGAGTTGTTCCAGGCGTGGCCGTCCTCCAACACCGGAATGGACGACAAACGGGATAGACGGCAGACCTCTTCCCAGTAGGCCCTTATCCACTTCCTGCTTTCGGCACGCCATCCAGGTTCCCCGTGTTTTACCGGGCAAGCGAGGCTGTATTTCCCTTGTTGGGAAGCGAACTTGGAAAGGAGTTCGGCAGCCGGAAGACGCCAATCCGGCCCAGTGGCGGTTGCGACTTCCATGCCAGCCGCGAACGCTGCCTCAGCCATCATCCGCGAGTCTCGGAGCAACTCTGTCTGTCGCTCTGCTGACAGCGTGCCGAACCAATCATCCATCCAGGACGAAGCATTTGCCAGAATGGCGTCTGTCATTTGATTGACCTCGATCGTTCTCATCTTTCAATGATAACCGCGAAACGCGAATCCTCAAGTGGCACTTGCCGCCGCCGCTCCTAGCGTAGCCCAAGTGGGAACTCCAGAAAGGGTAGCATAGGCTTGAAAAGATAGACCTCAGCCCAAGGCGCTCCAGACGGTGGAAGACACCATGATCCTCGATGGAGTGCCCTACTCCGTCACCAAGACGAGTTGGGTCTAATCCTTGGAAGGATAGCTCTCGCGCCGCTGTCGCCCCGTTGCAAGCGGTGTCACCAAGATAGAAGAAGGCACGGTTGCGCGATGCCACTGACGCATTGGCCGATAATGCCCATTATCGGCCAGCCGTCCTTCAATCCGGCGCGGCTGTCGTCGATTGAGGCGGTTCCGCGTCACAGGCGCGGTGCCGCTCCTGTATTCTTCCTCAAGCCGTCAATGTACTTCTTGGCTTTGACGTGCTGGATCGTGTCGATGTCCGTCGAACCTGGTTCGTGGGACTGGAACTCGGCACCACCCACGTTCTTGAAGTCCCCGTCCCCGAGCCGCCGCAGGATGGCCAGGTCGTTGTCGAACATTATGTGCGAGTACGCGAGGTATCCGGACCGCTCGGCGAGCGGGTGAATCTCAAGCGTCCGCGCCGCGATATCGTACGTGTAGATGAGACCCGCCGTCGGTCGTCCTTCGCAGAGTTCCGCCAGAAGTTGGTCCTCGTTCATCTTGTCGCCGTCGTCTTCCAGATAATCCACGAGCGAGAAGAATCCCACCATGTCGAGAGGCTCGTCCCGGTCGATGCCATTCGCATCCGCGAAGGTTTGACTCCAGTCCTTCGCTACGTAGACGTCTACGGAGGTTGGCGCGCCGTCCTTCCGGTTCACTACGGTGACGAACACGTTCTGCTCGTTGCGGTCGATGTTGTTGTGCGTGAGGACATCCTTGTCGTCGAAGCGTTCAGCTGAAATCCGGATGTCGGTGTCGTTGTAGGCCAGAACCGTGCCGTTGCCCAGCGCCAGTTCCTCCGCGATCTCGGCGATCTCCTCCATTTCACCGAGGCGTCCGATGACGCTCCTCTCGAACGCATAGGCGGATGCCGAATTGAACATCTGCCTGGCAAGCCCGTCCCTGACCAGTGCCGTGTGCTCGATCAGATCGTAAGCCGGTGGACCTCCGTGTTCGAACGTACGCGCTACCCGCTCGACGAGATCGAGACGGTGGTTGTGACCGGACACGATGCCCCTTGCGGAAGCCATGTTGCGCTCTGGTCTCGATATGACCACCACCCAGGCGTCGCTGATCCTGCCGCAGGCTTTCTCCACGCCCTCTGCCGCGATCTTTTCTACGATCTCATTCACGGTCCGGGGCGTGCCGTATCGATGGCTCGGGTCGACGGGGTATGCATATCGCGCAAAACTCTTGGCGAGCGGGGCAAGATCGTCGGCGGATTGGGTCCCTAGAGCCAATCGCGCCTCAGCCTCGCGCAGTAGCGCGCTGTCGATCTCGGGTCTCAGCGAGACCAGGTACACGTTGGAGACCGTCATGCCGTCTGATCTTGGATCAGCGTTCCAGGCGACCAACACGCGCTCACCGTCGGGATGCTGGATCAGCAGCCCCTTTTCTTCGTTGGGGAACGACAAGGCCTCCAGCTTTGTGCCGTCCTCTTTCGTCACCCTGACCGGGCCGCCGACGAGGCTCGCGTGTGTTTTCTCCATGTCGGCTTGGGTGAGCAGGACCGCTGCGGCGATCGACTTCCCGAAAAAAGTTTCCTGGAGTTCAAGTGCTGTGTGGTCGACCATGTCCTTTTCGGTAAAGGCGGTGAGATCGTCCTTGAAGTAATCTAAGGCTGTCTGGCTAGTCGTCTTCATTTGCGGCTCCTGTCCTCGGGAGTACGTTGCCTTTGCCTTGGGCAAGCCTCAAGCAGGTTGCCGTATCGGGCAGCTCTGGCGGCTCACGGACACCATGTGCTCGGAATACTCTCTCCGACCTCTCACGATCTCCATACTGTAAACGAACGGAAGTCTGATTTTCTCGGTCGGGAAGACGTGAGTTGGAGACTTGGTATTCAAAGACGTCATGTGAACTCGACCTTGCGTTATCGAAGTCTTCAATAGACACCCGCGGGATGGTCGTCAACTACCGTAGCGGTAGGTTCCGATGACCGATAAAGGCCATAGTTGGCCAGTGCAGGCGAGTGAGGTCACAACGTCTCAGCTGTGAGCATCGGTCAACAGAATGCGGATGGACATCACTTGAGGTCTGGGAAACAATTTGACAAGGCTCACTCGGAAGGAAGCGTTCGATGGTAAAGGTTTTGAAGCAAGGCAGGCACAAGCCATCGACAAAGGTTACCTGTGCAAGCTGCGATTCCGAACTGGAAGTAGGTGACGCTGAATGGCGGGATGGTGGTTACGGGAGCGAACGTTGCGTGTCGTGCCCCGTTTGCGACGTGCGGATCACCAAGCCCGGTACTGAATACACTGGGGATTTTTAAACCGCCGCCCCCCGTGGCGTCCGGTGAATTGTGGCGTCATCCGCGGTCATTCGCTGGTCGGTTCTATCCGTCCTTCGCTTCCGGCCGAGCGGCAGGCGATCCTCCGGGACGACAAGTGGATGGAGGAGATTGCATCGGCTGTGGTGCCTATCGTGCTCAAGGCGGCGCAGTGCCGCGAAACGCAGCCCTTCCCGAGGTTCAAGGCAAAGGGCTTCGTCGGGGCGTCTGGGGGCTGATCGTCAGTCCAGCGCCACGACCATTTCGGCCTCGGTCCGCTTCGGCCGCACGACGCGGACCCCTTCAAGCTCATCCTTGATCTTCGAGTAAGCTTCGAAAGCGTCCACGTCCCGCTGGAGGTTCAGCCAGACCTCCGGCGAGGTGTTGGTGGCCTTGGCGATCCTGAAGGCCATCGCGGTCGTGACGGTGCGCTTTCCGTTGACGATCTGGTTGACCGTGAAGCGCGATGTTCCGATGGCGTCCGCGAACTCCTCCTGCGTGATGTCGATCTTCGATAGGAGGTCAGCGAGGAATTTTCCAGGACCTGGCGGTTTCGCGGTCCAGAGGTCTATGGTTTCGAGATAGGTCATGGGCATCTCCAGCCGTTTCCGTGATTTGGTAGTCCGGTGGGATTCGAGTGTCAAACATGCCAGGCATTACATGCCATTGACGATCGGATTGCCCTGCCTCAACCTGCAGATAGTAAACAACTATCGTAGGTCCGCCTTGCCCCTTCGCCGAGAAACTCCCTTCGCCTTCAACTCCGAGCAGAAAGCCTACCTTGAGAATGTTCTCAAGACGCCCTCCGACCATGCCCGCCGCACCCGCCAGAAGGGTCCCGAGCGTGCCTCATTGACCGCCGCGCAACGCGACGACTTCGTCGCAAATGCGTTCGATCAGCTCACCTGGCTGACGACCAAGGAGGGCAAGGAGCATCTCGACAGCATGGGCGAGGACACGATCTCCGTCTCCGCTTCGATCATCACCAACCTGATGCACTTCGTGGCGGAAGCCGGACATTCGCCGCTACAGGTCCTTCAGACGGCCGTACTCGGCTTCTCGACGCAAAGTGGAGACGACGACGAGTTCCGCATCGTTTATGAGTTCCTCGAGGAGATGCAGGACGTCACGGACGAAGTGATCGGCGTGGCTCATCAGGCTTGAGGCGACCTTCCCTTCTTGAAATCCCGTGGCCTTGGGTCTACAAGTTCCGCCAAAAGCGGACGTGGAGCAGATCGTGATCATCAAGCAGGTGAACCTCAAAAATTGGGCCTCCGTCCCCGGGCAGCTCGAAACGGGTCTGGAGCCTGACGAACGCGGCTTCCGACTGCCGACCGGTGCCGGCAAGGAATGTGTCGCCCAGAAACGCCGCGAGGAACTCGCCGAAGCAGTGCGGGAACTTTCCTCCACGCCCCGTCGCTAACGACCGGCGGTTCGCATGGTGGATATCCCAGAATGCCTAGCAAGTCTCGATAGGGATCGCCGCGGCTACCCCATCCCCGTGACGGCGGCCGTGGACCGAGACGGGACACCCCACTTCACCGTTTCAGACCAGGAAGTCCGTCAACGCATGATTGACGAGGACCGATGCCACCTCAGTGGTCGCAAACTCCTGCGGGGGCGTTGGTTCATCGGCAGTCCCATGGCGGCATTTCATCCGCGCGGCGCGTTCCTCGACGGCCCGATGCTGGACGAGGCTTCCCTCTTCGCCGTGCAGACCTGTCCGTTCGTGGCCGCTCCGAAATACGCCCGTCGAATCGAAGACAAGCTGATCCAGCAATCGATCGGCGAAGACAGAATGGTCGTCAGGATGCACGAGGAGCCTGTGCCGGACCGACCGGACGTCTTCGTTCGCGTGATGGCCATCGGCCACAAGCTGGTGTCGTCCAGCGAAGGCGACGTGCTGTTCGTGCCGAAGAAACCCTACAGGAAGGTGGAGTTCTGGCGTCACGGGAAGATGATCGACTTCGACGAGGGGGTGGAACTCAGTGTCACGACGTCGAACGGTCAGCTAACCTTCCGAGACATGGTTAATGCGATGGGTAAGATTTGGTCGCCAAGTGGCTGATATAGAGGTACAATACTAGACGGTCGGCGTCGCGATTTGAGCTGGTCGGGAGCGGCGCTTGGCGATCGCCCCGGAAACCCGATCGAGTACGTCGAGGTTGACGACAATACCGCGATCCCTAGCCCTCTCGAGGGCTTCGTCCACGTCCGCGCCCATGTATTCCTTCATCAGCGCCAAAAGCGCTCCCGCGAAATTCGGGCCGTGCGCGGGTTCCTTGGGGAGTTTCATCCAGCTTGACAGGTGATGGGCGAGTTCGTGGATGAGGGTGTGGTTGTTCAGCATACCGCCGCTAATGACCACGTCTCCCGACTTGTAGTAGCTCCTCGAGATCAGTGTGGATCGGCCGAGCATGACCTTTGCCTGTCGGATGCCGATGTCCTCGCATATCCTGAAGGCCAGTTCCTGTGCCTCCGATATGTCGTTGAACCAAGCGAAATCGGCGGCGAAGGAGTGTTCCCATAGGTAGAGGGCTTCCCTCTGGTCGTCACGGGGGCGGTTCTTGCGCCGCACCCGTGACGGTTCGAAGTCGCGGGTGCGTTGATCGGCGGCCTTCGTAGCGGTCTGCAAATGGTCGTGGAGGGAGATGCCGACGATATCCTTCAGCTGCCTCCCGTCGTGCCTCCATCCGACGACGTAGCGGAAGCCCCGTGGTTCCTTGAACACGACGATCTCGCCATGGTGGCGGGATTTCTCCGAATATTCCGGTTTGTCATGGCGATCGACATCGAAATGGGCCGGTGCTGAGACGGCCGCCGCGAGCTTGCGCTCAGGCTTGCGCGGCTCCGGGCAGTCAACCATCACCAAGCGCCGGGGGTCAACCACGGAGAAGCCACGCGGCATCTCGAAGACGACCTGTCCGTTGTCGCCCTGTAGCCAGAGATCGTAGATCGAGCTGAACGGATGCGTCTCCAGCGACATCTCGTCCGTCCTTACGAGGCTGTAGTCGTCCCCGACGACCGAACCTTCGTAAACCTCCCCGGCCGAGAAAAGGCGTTCTCCCTTGCTTCCGAACCATCGGTCGAACAGGTCGCGCGCCCTCGCCGACTCGAACGGGCCGACGATCCGGCCGTCGCCAAGAACGTAGTCGTTGTCTCCAGGCCTATGGCCCCTTTCGATGTGTCCCAGTATCAGCACGTGTTTTCTCCTCCTGGCGACCATATTGGGAGGTCCTGCTTTCGGCAAGTCCCGAAGGCGGTGCGCGGTTACGGGGTTGCGGCGTGGGTCAGAGCGGTTTTCAAATTTGGGAACGCGAAGTGCGTCGCCTACTGCAATTCGGAATTTTCGTAAAGCGATTTAATTCAAGACTCCGATCCTTTTGCGGGTTGTCGCGTCAACGAAATTGCATGACCCTGAGTTCTTGAATATTCCTCTCGGGACAGTACCCAGTGTTGCAGTCATTGTCAGAAACAGCGGCGGAAGAGATGCGCGCGGTCAGCGCCTGCCTCCAGTCCCTGTTTCTGACGACCGACGGATTTTCCCGAGCCGAACCGGCGGACTTCGACTGCGGCAGACAGAACGCGCTTCTGCTGGCCGGAAAAGGGCTGTCCTGCCTCGGCTCCTCCGACTTGAACACGTCGGCATGGAACCTGTCGAAAGAACCTTTCCAGCATGCCGCCGCCGCCGGTGCGGTGGTCGCGGCGAAGCTTCGGGAGCAGGCGGCGGCGATCATCGCGTTCGTCCTCGAGGCCACGTCATCCCTGACGAAGGTGTCGCCGGAATGGATCATGGAACACCCGTTCTCGCTGCCTGTCTTCGTGAATGCGACGGGGACCAGCAGCAAGAAAAAATTCAAGAAAGAGGTCAAGCTCACCAATGCGAGCGACCGTAAAATAGGTGCGACGGATGCGTCCCGGATCGTCGCCAGCCTGAAGCCGGACGATGTCCTCACCGAAAGGGAGATCGTCGCCGGGATGGAGGCCCTGATCGAGGGGATCGTCCGGGACCAGATCGGCAAGGTCGTAAACGAGGACTTCGTCAAGCGCGCGCTCGACGAGCTCGAGCTTCCATATGTCCGCGACGAGGGCGGGACCGCGCTCATAGAGGGCGAATACAGCGCCTCCCGTGCGGATTTTGCGATCCCGTCGAACGTCGGGCCGCGGGCGTTCATAGAGGTGCGTAAGTCGGGCAGCAACCATGCGTCGGTCTACGCCAACGATCTGTGCATGACCGTGGTGGACAGGATCACCCGTCATCCTAAATGCCTCGCGGTCCTCCTCTACGACGGAAGCTGGTCGGGACCTTCGAGGGAGAAAGTGGACAGGGTTTTCGACTACGTCTTCCACGTCCACGAAAGCCGCGGGGCGGCCGACATCATCAAACGACACCTTGCGGGCGAGGAAATGCGCAAGACGGGGCGGCTCTACCTGACATCGGCAGAACCGCCGGGGAGGCCCTGATGCCGTTTATCCAGCCTCGTTCGAGGCGGTCAGCGCCTTAACCGTATCCGCATAGGCGTCGACCGCCCTGTTGAAGTCCTCCTGTTCGTCGGCGTAATAGTCCTCGGGGGACCACTGGCCCGTGTAGCTCGGGACGGACGCCATTTTCGCTTCGAGCGCCGACTGCGTCTCGATCAGGCGGAAGAGCGCGTTGGCGAGGTCCAGGTTCTCTGGACGGGCAGGCGTCGGTTTCCCGCCGCCGAAGTTGAGGTTCTCGCTTTTCGGATAGTCCAGATCGGGCATCGTTATTCCTTTCCTTCGGACAGTCTTTCCGTGGTATCCGTCAATGTCGCTGCATGGGCATCGAGTGCCGCCCTGATGTCCCTTCCCGCGCACCAGCAGGCGTAGGCCGGAGTCTGTCGAGCGGCGGCGTCCTTCTTCCAGCGATCCGCAGCCATGCCTTCGAAGCCTCGCCAGAAGTTGGTGGCCCAGGCGCTGCCGACGCACCGCCTGCCGTTCGGATAGATGAAATCGCGGTGCTTGGTGTCGTAGGTGGAGACGGCCGCGTCGAATTGTCGGCGCATGATGTCGTTGCGGAAAGGGTTGCGAACAAGGTCGCACATTTGTCCGTGAAGATCGCCGATGGGGCCTTCGCTGAGCACATTCTTCATTGCGCTGCCTCCGCTACAATTGACGTCTTCAATTTCGTTCGCCATCAACCATATCGCACCCTGCATTGTCAACACTTGAAAATGAGGACCTCGCACGAAATGCAAAACGGCGGCAGGTCTCCCCGCCGCCGTTTTCGTCCAATCTCGAGGATGGATCAGAGCTTGGGTGTCGCGACGGCTTTGGCGTCGAACTCAGCCTGCTTCTTGAAGACGAGGTCGTAGTCGGCGCGCGCCGATTTGGCGCGGAGATTGAGGTCGACGAACGAGACCGACAACTCACGGACGCCGTCTGGATAGCCGTATGCAGTGCTCAGTTGGGCGACGATGACGATGTCGGCCCCGTAGGTGGTTGCCTTCTCGTAGTCCTCCGTCTTGGAGACGTCGTAGGAGCCGAGGACGCCGCCAGCTCCGCCGCTGGACCCGCCGTCATAGGACGTGGTGCAGACGTCGTACTTTTCGGTGCAGACGCCCTTGCCGCCGAGATACCAGAACATCTTGGTCAAGGAGTCGTTGGACTTTTCTTCGGCGCTCGGCTTGCCGTACTTTTCGACCAGCTGGGCCTTCATGGCTGCGACGGTGGGAAGTCCGTCCTCGACCTTGAGGTTGACCACGCGGCGGGCCGCGAACACCTTGTTGCCGGCGGCCGGCGATGCGAGATAGACCTCAGCAATGCCCTTCTTCAGGATTTCGCCGCCTGTGTAGAAGGTGTCGAACTGCTGCGACTGAACCTGGCGCGTGCCGATCTTCATGTGGAAGCGGTCGATCTTGTCTTCGCCGCCGTAGTCCTTGGCGAGGATCGCCAGAGCGTCGCTCGCCGACATGCCGGGCTTGATGCCGATGATGTCCACGGCGCGATCGACGACGCTGACAGCGGACTGGTCGATAGTCTCCGGGATCGTGTAGTTGTCCACCGCGAAGGCGGGCGAGCCGGCGAGGGTGGCGAAGGCGAGGACGAGTGCGGCTTTGACGTTCATTCTTTGACTCCCGTTTAGGTCAGGGTCTCGAATAGACGAGCTTTTCTTATCGGCCGTTAATCCGATGCGATCGATTTTAACGAAAGCGCGGTTTTCGGAAAAATCGTTAGATTTTAGTGGGATCGATGCCCATGCAAGATGACCTCGTCAAATCTCGATTGGGTCTGGTCCGATGGGGTATCTCATATTCTGATTGGTCCCGGTCCTGCCATCGTCGTGGCTCCTGTTGCCTCATGATGTTGCCGGGTGAGCCGGTCGGCCGCAACCGCCCGACCTATTCAGTCGCCCTGCTTCTCCCAGAGCGCGCGCAGTAGCATGACGCCGGCTGCCTTGTCGTCGCTTTCGAGATGCGCCTTCCATGCCTTGACCAGTTCCCCGTCCCGCCCGAGCAGGCTGTCTGCATGGGCGAGGACAAGGCTGTTGCAGACGGCGGTCGGTCGGATCGCCAGCAGGGCCGACACAGCATCCCGTTCGAAGCCCTTTCCGAGGCGGTCGGAGATGATGCCGAGGGCGACTGCGGCGGAGCGGCTCTGCCCCTGATGGCAGTGTACGAGGAGTTTCGATGCCGTGTGTTCCCTGCCCTTCACGAGGAGGAAGCGGACCTCGTCCTTGGTCGCGGCCTTTCCTCGTCCTTCGGTGAGGTCGGTGTCGTCGAACTGGATGACCGTCTGCGTCGTCTTTCCGGGACGGACGCGAAGTCCGTCCTCGTAGCCCGCGTCCTCGATGGTGATGACATGGTCGAACCCTGCCCAGTCACGGCGTGCATCGATGAGCGACTTGACGGCGACGAAGCCTTCCTTGGTGTTTCCGGGCATGATCAGCATTGGGGTCTCCAATTCAAAGTCTTGACAAAATGCCCCCATCCGTAAGATTTAGCAAGACGACGAGGCGATCGACGCCTGTTCCAGGGAGGCCTTCGAATGCCCAAGTACACAATCGACTTCATGAACATCGCCCCCGACACCATGGAAGTGCAGAGAACTGACACCCTGGATGTTTCGGGTCTGGTCATTCCAGATGATGCCATGCAGTTCGTGTTTTTCGACGAGGACTTGAAATACGTGGCCCCGTCCTATTTCGTCACCGACGAGATCGACATCGGAGAGCTTGCGGAATTGCGGGAACGACACCCGGACGCGCCACTCCATTACGATCCGAAGGGCGAAGCAAAGGCTGCGCTCGTATCTTGGAGCGAAGAGCCGGGAGCAGTTCGCACGATGTTGGTGCCGCTTCTCGAGTTCGTTGCCGTTATCGAGCGGAAAAGCGGCGAGGTCGTCTGGCCAAAATGATGCCGTCGGCATCCATGAAAGACAGAGGCCGCGCGGGTTTGCCCGGCCTCTTATGTCTCTAGGTCGTGGTTTCCAGCTCCGACACATCGATCCCGTGGGTGTCGAACCACCATTCGGGAGTCTTGTCGGGATGCTTCGGCTTGAGGACGTCATAACGGCGCAACAACCGTTTCTGGCGCTCCACCTCGTCCACGAAGAAGGGGTGGTCCAACGTGCCACCCTTGACGGCCAGAAGCCGCAGGAGCTTGCGCAGGACGTATCCCTGTTCCTTATTACCGGGGCAGTATCCGCTCTCGATGATCTTTTTGACCGTCGTCCGCAGTGTCGTCAGGGCGTCGACGGGAGGAGACCCGTTTACCACGAGGTCGAGCCGCTCGAGGCCGAAACCGACGTCGATGCAGGTTCCCAGCGGGTTGACGATGTTTCCGATCTCGATTCCGTCCTTGTAGAACTCCGTGCAGTATCCGCTGATGCTGCCGTCGCTCCATCGGCACTCCAGATCGGGGCGGACGGGAACGCGGCCGCGGTAAAGCGGTGTCCAGTCGTCGATGCGGTCGGGATGGATCGTGACATAGTCCGGCCAACCGCCGATCTGCCCGAGGAACTCGAGCCAGAAGTCGATCGTCTCCCCGACCGTCATCTGGCGGAAGGAGAACAGTCCGAGCATGTCGAAATAGAGGGAGTGGGTGCCGTCGCCGATCTCGTCGAGGTCCCCGAGCCTGAGGCAGGCCTGGATATTAGCGAGCGTCCCCATGTGGGATGGATCGGAGAAGAGCGGTTTGAACTGCTGCATTCCGGCGCTGCAGAAGAGCGTCGTTTCGTCATGGGGACGAACAGAGTTCACGGTTTCGAATTCGATACCTTTGGTCTTACAGAACTCAAGGTATTGATGGGTCAGGCGTCCCGCGAGGACATAGGCAACCTCCTTTGCTTGTGTTGTGCCTGTCCGAAAAGTAGTCGAGTTGCCGGCATCCGGCAAGATGGGCCAGATTGCCATTGCATGACTTTTCACGAAAGGCCCTTGCGGCAGGGCGATCGAGTCGAAGCTTCCCAGCCGCCGGAACTTTTCGGCGGCTGGGAAGCTCGAGATCAATAGTTCAGCCTGACTGTGGTGGTTCCTCCGCAACCGCCGCCGCTGCAATTCGAGGACGTGGCTTCGTAGCTGGCCGGCACGACGGTCCAGTCAACACCGTTGTTAGACTTCGAGATGCGTATCCTGTCGTTCGGCAGGAAGCCTGCGTTCTTGACAATCCCGCCGAATAGCCTGGAGTTCCAGACGCCCGACGATCCGGTGTCGCTCACAACGAAGCTTTTCAGGTTCGCACCGGTCGCGCCGAAGTCCAGCGTGAAGGACACCTCCTCCGTTCCGTCGCAGCCTGACGACGGGCATATGACGGCAAGGGATGCCCTGTTCGACCCGCTCTTGTCGATCATGTAGTGTGGGTTGTTGATCGTCGTCGTTGACGGCGACGGGTTGGTTACGGCAACGGCGCTTGCTGTGCCGACATAGGTTTTGAACACGCCGATCTCGGAGACATACGAGGTAGTCCCATTCGGGTCGGCGTCGATCCTCCAGTACCTGAACGCCGAGCCTCCGCCCTTGGCGACAACCATGACCGTGAACGAGGCTGTGTCGGTGGCCCCGGTGGTGTTGTCCACCGCAGTCACTGTTACGGCAGCCGGTCCTTCCGCTGCATGTGTGGTTCCGCTCACCGTCCCTGTCGATGAATTGTAGGTAAGTCCGTCCGGAAGACCCTCCATCGTATATGTCACCGAGCCAACCGCATTGGCGGTGCTTGCGACCGCGAGTCCGGTATTGGCGGTGTCGGTGAAGACTTGCACGTCAGTTGTCGTGAGGGCGAATTCCACCACAGAGACAGTGAACACGATTGAAGCGGTTCGGCTGAGCTCGTCGGTCGCGCGGATGGTCAGCGTACCGGAAGAAACGGTAGTCGCGGAGGGGCCGAGCGTCACCGTGCCGTCGGAGTTGATCGTGTAGGCCGTCAGCGTGCCTGCCGTCCTCGCGTAGGTAACCTTTCCGACGGCGTTGAGGACCGGAAGGGCAACGTTCGTCGATACCGTGGTCTGGAGCGTGTGCGTCTTGACGATCGAGGTGTCGAAGGCGAGTGCCGACGCCGGGGTCACCTTGAGCGAAAAGATATTGGTGTCAGCCCCATCTCCGTTTACGTCGCGGACCCTGATCTGGATCGGGAAGGTGCCGTATTCAGTCGGTGTTCCCGAAATAACGCCGGTGGCCGTGTTGATCGAAACGCCCGCAGGCAGCGTTCCGACGACAGAGTAGACGTCACCCGTGCTTCCGTTCGTCACGACGGGAGTGATTGCCGTCATCGCCGTGTTCTGGGTCAGAGACTTGTCGGTGATGTTCGCGATCGTCGGCAGTGCCTTCTTCTTGGCAACCTTGATCGAGAAGACGTTCGATGTCTGCTCGTCGCCGAGTGCGTCCACACCGATGATCGTGAAGTTGCTGTAGGTTCCGTATTCGGCCGTCGTCAGACCGACGATGGCTCCCGTGTTTGCATCGACATCGAGACCGGCGGGCCATTCGCCGCTGCCCTTTCTGTAGGCCACGTTACCGATCGCATAATCGGTGTCGGTCGAGACGTTGGCCTGCTCGCCCTGGGTTACCGTCACGATGGTCGGGGCGACGATCCGGAGGTATGGGATGACCTGCACGTGGACGGGCTTCGAGGTGACACGGTTTGTGGCGTCCGTGACGTAGAGGTCGAAATAGAAGTCGTTGACCGCGTCGAACGTTCCCGTGATCACGCCGCTCGCCGATGCGAGGGTCATGTTCTGCGCATAGTTCGTATTGATGTCGTTCGAATAGAACCTGACTGCACCGAAAATGTTGTCTGTGGTCGGTGCCGCCGTTTCAAATCCGAAACCAGGTTTGGTCACGATGTCGGACACCGTGAGTTCGATCGGGTCGGTGGTCAGCAGGACCTTGAAGACGATGTCCAGGGATGCAGTACGCCCGATGGCGTCCACGCCGTGGACGGTCACCGTGTGTGATCCCAGCTCCTCGCTGTAGCCCGAGAACGTGACGCCGGTGGACCCGATGCTGTACGTGATACCTTGTGGCAGGCTGGAAGCGCCCGTGACGGACCACGTCTTCATCTGACCGTAGGCGGCATTGTCTGCGGATGTAGCGAGGTTGGCATTGCCACCCGGCACCACGACCCCCTTGGGGTTCTCCGAGGCTGCGATCGCGAGTGGGAGCGCCGAATCGACCGTTATCGTGAAGGGTGAGGTCGATATCTCGTTGTAAGCGACCCTGGTCGGATCGCTCATATCCACATAGGCAGATGCGTGGTCGTCGTTGGCAGTGACGACGAGTCCGTCGAATGTGCCGGACCTAGAAGGAATGCCCGAGAGCCTTGGGGTCAGGGTGTCGAAGACGAGCGCATCCAGGGGCAAGGAGGAGGCATCGGTCGTCGTAACCTTTGTGCCACCGTCGTCGAAGCTGTATGCGAGGAAGTTGTCCTGGCTGTCGTAAAGGCGGTTTACAAGAGTGCCAGGAAGATCGCCTGTGATCGACCAGGTCACCCGGCCAATCGGGTTCTGGATGGGCGGGAAGGATATATCTATGGCATCGTTCGCGGAATATTGACGAGCCGTGAACTCGCTCGTGGGCATGGCCGCGATCTTCAGCGGACCGACGAGGGTCGGCAAGACTGTGAACGGGCTGGAAAGGGGGCGGTCGTCGGAGTCCCTCGCACCTATCTGGAAGTTGGTGGTTTTGTCGATGCGTCCGTAGAACTCGCCCGTAGCCGCCGAGAATGTAAGACCCGACGGGAGCAACGCCGGCGTCGAGGAAAAGACCGGGGTGCCGACATAGTTCTTCACACGCAGGGGAGCCGTCTGGAACGTCTCGCCAAGCCTCACGAACGGGTATTGATTTCCCGCTACTGGTTCGATGAAGCCAGCGAGGGTCGATTTCACGACAACCTGGGTGTCTGCGGTTGCGCCATCGGCGTCGGTTGCCCGTACGGTGACGGTCCATTCTCCGAGTGTTGCCGGAGAACCCTTCAAGATGCCGTTCGAGGGATTGATGTCGACGCCTGACAGCGTGGCCGGGTCTGAGCCAACGATCTGATATTGCAAGGGAAGAGCATAGGAACCAGACGGTACGGCAGGGAACTGGCTGGCATCCGAAGAGTTCGGCGTGTAGTTGCCCGTGTCGGAGTCGTTGAGCTTGAACGTCACCCTGTTTTCGTAGGTCACCTCGAGCGGTATGCGGGGGACAACGTTGATCGTGAACGGAGCAGAGACGGCGGTGATGTGTGAGCCGTTATCGGTCGCCTGCACGATTATGCCGGGATAGGCACCTTCCGCAACCGACGTCTGTCCGGTGATGTTTCCGGTCTTTTCGTCGACGCTCAGTCCATCTGGCAGTTGCGCTGATCCGGGAGCCAGCGCCCACAACGTCTTGCTGCCCCAGAACCCGGAGTTCTTCGTCGGAACGATGCCGTAGTTCGCGGCTTGCGCGATGCGTGGCAGGTCGTAGCTGGACTGAACGGACAGGCGCGGATAGGGGTGTACCTCCAGGTAGAAAGTCCCTGTAGCCGGCCTGTCTCGGCCGTCCTTGAAGCTGATTTCCACCGGGCCGGAAAATTCGGATGTCGGTGTTCCGGATAGCTGTCCAGTGGAAATATCGAAGTCGAGGCCTGCCGGTTGGACGGGCGTGGTTGCGATGTAGGTCACCACGTCGTCGATGAAGGTGCCTTTCAGGGGAACCGGAACTGGACCCGGGAAGAACACGGGGTCTTCGCCGCTGGCGACATCGCCGGTGACATTCGTGTGAACCGCCGTTCCAGGCAGGCTTATAAAGGGGGCCGGCCAGTCTGTCGCTTTTACGTAGATCGGCGTCGAGCTAGCGCTGTAGCCGTCGGAGTCGGTGGCGGTGACCGTGTACGGACCGTGCTTGCCCATGTCCGCATAGGGTATTCCGGCAGCAGCCGTGAGGACCCCGGTGTTCTGGTCGAGGGTTAGCCACGTCGGAAGCGGTTCGTCCCCGGAGATCGTCCAGGTGATTGGCAGCTCCGTGGCGAGCGCCGGCTGCGTTACAGAGAAGGGCGTGTCGGATTGTGATATTGGCTTTTCCACGACGAAGCTGATGTCGCTCGCCTTGTCTCCGACCATCGGATCGCGCTCGGTGACTTCGATGTTGAAGGGCTTTGAGACCACCTGGTCGCCGGAATAGTCCGACATAGTGACCGTGTATGGACCATAGGTTCCGACAGGCCACGTTATCCCGCCAACAAGCTGGTCGCCTGCGACCGTCAGGGTGTCGGGTATGTTGCCCGACAGTGTGAAGGTGGGCTGAACGGCACCCGTCGTCAGGTCCGGAATGACCGTGTTGGCGTCGTACTCGAACACATGCGCGAAGGTGTTGTCGTAGCGCTTCATTTGCAGGGTGGGGACATCGGCAACGGAAAGCGGTCCGTGCGCGTGGATTTCGAGCTTGCCGACCGAGGAATTGCCGTCGCCGTTGTTGACTTTGAAGCCGACCTGGTAGGGCAGCGTCTGGTCGGTTACGGTACCCGACACGGTCAGATCGGAGGGCTGGAAGCTGAGCGTCGGCAGCAGGGTCTCGCCGTCGTTCAGTGTTACAGACCAGGGGGCGATGCCACCCGTGACCTTGAGCTTGCCATTGTAGTCCTCGCCGACCCGTATGTGGCGGTCCTGCCTGAAGGTGGCGTCGGATAGGGTAAGGCTGCTGTTCTTGACCTCAATCAGGTATTTGCATTCGATCGAATGCGTCGCCTCCGGGTTGATGACGTCGATGCGGACGACGACATCCCTGAGGGCGGCAGCCGTCATCGGCTTGCCTTCGTAGTATCCCGTGTCACGGTTCAGGCTGATGAGCTCGGGGAGTTCGCCAGAGATGACGGTGTATTCGACCTTGCCCTGGCCGCCCACGGGGGTGGGGACCTTGGTGCGAATGGTCTTGTTTGTGTACCACGTGATCGGCCAGCCCGTACCTGCTCCGCATCCTGGCTGTGGGTCTGACGTCCCGAATTCGAACCAGTTCGAATAGCCAACCGTGTCGTCGACGTCGATCGCCTTGTAACGCACGGTCGCGGTTTGGTAGGGATCGGCAACGAGTCCCTGCACGACCAGATTGGAGGAGATGTCGTTTGAAGTGACGTCGCCCGGGAGGGCGTTGTCAGGTGCCACCTCGAGGAAGTAGCGGACCTTGGTATCGTCCTCGATCGCGTAGTTCACCTTGTTTTTCGAAGGCGCTCCCAAGTTGAAGAACGTCCCCACTTCTTTAGGGAGTAGGCGAACATCGTCGGCGATCAACGGGAAGGTGGGGCCGTCTTCGACGATGTAGCGCCCGAAGTACGTGATCACCGTCTCGCCCATGAAGTTTTCGCCCGTGATGAGAACGGGGTACTCACCCGCCTGTGTGGGCGTGCCGTCGAAGTTGCGGCCGATGATCTCCACACCCGGAGGGGTGGAGTAGTATCGCGTCCACTTGTCCACGGTTATACCGGCTGGCAGGTCAAGCTGGTGGAATTTGTACTTGTTGGTGTGGGCGTAGATGTCGACGGCGCGGGGTTGGCCGACAATGGTCCTCACATCGAAGGTGGCGGTCGCCGTGGCGACTTGTTCTCCGTTTTCGTCGATGCCGGCAAGTTCAGCGACCACACCGATCTCCTCGGCCGAAGGCTTGCCGGAAAACGTGAGCGTCTCCGAGTCGAACGTTACGCCAGAAGGCAGTTCGCCCCCGACCACCGACCAGGTGTCATCCTGCCATTGAGGCTTCATCGGCAGCTTGGCGGAAAAATCGTAACCGACCCCCGCGACGTAGAACGCCGTGATGTCCTTCTGTTCCGGAGCGACAACAGTCGACTCGCTGATAGGTATCTTGTGGCGGAATATGAACTGGCCGCCAGTATCGGACGCTGCGTGGGCACTCGTGAGTGGTGCAAGCGCGATGGCGATGGAAATAATGGCTCTGGAAAGTATTCTACGCATCGCGCTCACTCGAGTTAACCCACTGGTATGTTTGTGCCGGAGGGGAGATTTGATCAAGCGCACCGGCAATAATAAAATGCGGCCGAATTTACCGTTTGCGTTCCGATGGATAGCTTGCGAAATTAATTATAGACATCAGTTCTGCCGGCGGGTTCGGAACTCATCCCGCCCGGGTTGCGTGGCCTGCCATCGCCACTTTGGTTCTGATGACGGACGAGACGTCATCGCAGCCTGCAGCCACGAATTGCGCTCCGAGGCCAAATGCCAGGATGATGAAGCCCTCTATTACCGTTGGCGGGTAGGCATTCATAACCGTCTGGAGGGCAATGCAGAGGACCGATCCTGTCGCAAACACCGAAAGGCTGTTCGAACCGAGAAAGCGAAGCGGTCGCGACCAGTCGGCGTTCGCGGCGCTTGCGACCGACGACATGTGGATCAAGACGTAGGCGAGTGCCAGCACATGTAGAAGTCTAGGGAGGGTGACGTACATCTTATTGAAACCGAAAAGGACTTCCGGCATCGACGGCAGCAGGATGTGATTCCAGAGTGAGAACTGCACCACGGCGCAGGCGATGACAAGATAGGCGGCCGCGGCCGCGAAGGCAGCCGGATGGAACGCGCAGAACGCGCGGCCTTCCTTCTTCGAGACACCGACCACGACACCGACGGCGAATACGAGCTGCCACGACAGCGGGTCGAGGAACCATCCGCCGTCGGTCGGGAAATTCGGGAAGTTAGTCCTGGTGCTGCCTGCCGCAAGCCATACCGCCGCCGAAGCCGCGAGAAACAGCCGAGGCGCTCGTAGCGCCGCCGCGATCATAAGGGGCGCGGCCAGCATGAGGACGCAGTATAGTGGCAGGATGTTGAAATAGCCGAACTGATGGCCGAAGGTGACGATACCGAGGGCAGCCGTCCACGGGTCACGGAATACGGCGTCCATGTTGTTGCGGCCCAGCATGTCGTCGTTGCCGACGGCCGCCGAAATCCACACCACGGAAACAAGGGCGAGCACCGTGATGAGAAGGTGTACCCAGTAGAGTTTCAGCGCCCGCGCGGACGACTTGAGGAAGCCCTCCCCGATCGACGACTTTGTCGCCTTCGTATAGGCGAGTGCCGCCGCGATACCCGACATCAGCACGAAAGCCTCCGCGGCGTCGGAGAATCCGAAATTCCGGCTGGTGAAGTTTTCGAAGACCGTTCCCGGAACGTGGTTCACGAAGATCGTGACGAGCGCGATACCGCGCAGGAAATCCAGACGCTGGTCGCGTTTCGGGTTTGGGATAACGGTCGGGGACATGGGCGGGCTTTTTGGAGTCTTGGGATCGTGAAGGGATTGGACCACATCGTGTATGAACCCGGGCTGAACATCGGTCAAGATTTACTCGAGTCCTATGATTAATTTTGCGCGGAGTCCTGCTTTTCCGGCAAAACCCTTTGACATGCCCGTGTCAACACTGTAATTCCCAGCGCCAAAGCTCCCGCTGCATGGTGCGCGGGGCATGGAGTCTTCGAAAGGCACCCGCGTAGATGTTCCTTGAATGGATTTACGACCCGACGGCATGGGTCGGCCTCTTAACCCTCATCGTCCTCGAGATCGTGCTTGGCATCGACAATCTCGTCTTCATCGCGATCCTCGCGGATAAGCTTCCTGAAAGCCAGCGCAACAAGGCGCGCCTCATGGGCCTCGGCCTCGCGCTCGGCATGCGTCTTGTCCTGCTGTCCATGATCTCCTGGATCGTGACACTGACTCGACCGCTTTTCACCGTCGGCGCGATGGACTTCTCGGGTCGCGACATCATCATGATCGTCGGCGGCCTCTTCCTCCTCTTCAAGGGGACGATGGAGCTGCACGAGCGCATGGAGGGCCATCATGGCGCTGGCAAGGGCGGAGCGGCCAACGCCGTCTTCTGGCAGGTCCTCGTCCAGATCGTCGTGCTGGACGCGGTCTTCAGTTTGGACTCTGTGATTACAGCTGTTGGCATGGTGCATGACCTCCAGGTAATGATCATCGCCGTCATCATCTCTATGGGCATCATGATGCTGACTTCGAAGCCGCTCATGGTCTTCGTTTCGCGTCATCCGACCGTGGTCGTCCTGTGCCTCGGCTTCCTGATGATGATCGGCATGTCCCTGCTTGCGGAAGGCTTCGGCTTCCATATCGAGAAGGGCTACATGTACGCGGCCATCGGCTTCGCGGTCGTGATCGAGGCGTTCAACCTCTTCATCCGCCGCAACGCCGCCCGCCTCGTCACCACAGGCGACCTTCGCGACAAGACCGCGACGGTCATCCTGAGTATGCTCGGCGCGAAGTCGAACGAGGTTAACCTTGGCGAAACCGCCAATTCGATGGCCGAGAAGGTGGAGGCGGCCGAGGTCTACTCCGACGAGGAGAAGGACATGGTCCGTGGCGTCCTGACGCTCGGCGACCGCAGTGTGCGCTCGATCATGTCTCCGCGCACGGAGATCGACTGGATCGACGTCAACGCCACTCAGGACGACATCAAGAAGACCGCCTTCGAAAGCGTCCACTCCCGCCTGCTCGTCGCGGACGCGAAATTGGAGAGCATCGTCGGTGTCGTGTCGACGAAGGAAGTCCTCGTGGCCCTCGCCGAAGGCAAGGAAGTGGACATCCGTGCGATGGCAGCCGTCCGTGAAGTCCTCATGGTCCCCGATGTCGTGGACGTGATGCAACTGCTCGGCAAGCTTCGCGTCGCGCCGCTCCAGATCGCGGTGATCTACGACGAACACGGCTCGGTGACCGGCCTTGTGACGCAGACCGACTATCTCGAAGCCATCGCTGGCGAGTTCCCCGACGAGGACGAGACCCTGAGCGAAGTGCCTCAGCAGGAAGAGAACACCTGGGTGTTCGAAGGCTGGGCTGACATCGAGCGCGTCAATTCTGCGATCGAGGAGGACCTCTCCGATGCCGAAGAGAGCTACGCTACCCTCAACGGCTACGTCATGTGGAAGCTCGGCGACAAGCCCAAGGTCGGCTCGGTGTTCGACGCCTCGGGTTTCCGCTTCGAGGTGATCGAAATGGCGAACCTCGTCGCGGGCAAGATCAGGATCACCAAGGTTCTGCTGGCGGCCTGAGGATCACCTGAATACTAAGGGACGGGGTCGCCAAAAGCGGCCCCGTCCTCGTTTTTGGCCTGTCAGGCGGCGTATCTGAGTGCCTGCCGCGCCGGGTTCGCGGTCTTCGACCTGAACATGTCAAGGTTCGCCGTGATCGAGGAAACCACGCCTGCATGCCTCTGGTCGTATCCGAATGCCGTGATGGCCATGTCGAAGCTGTCCATTGCATCTTCAATCGAATGCTCGAGAAAGTCTTCTCCGTCATCCTGCGAGAGCGTATGCGAGAACACAAGATCGTGGATGGCCTCGAGTGCGACCGGCGCGAGTCGACGGGGCGATACGCCGCCGGTCAGCAAGGCCTCCCGGAGGCCCCACAACGGCGCTGACCTGTGGTCCGCCGCCCTGCCCGTATCGACCGCGAACTGGATGTCGCCGTCGATGTCGTCATGGCTGCGGCGCATCTTGGCGGCGGCCATCAGGGATGCGTCCACGCCAAGGGCGAAGCGTGCGATGTCTGGATATACGGACGCGATGGACCGGGAGATCGTCGCCTTCAGCCTGTCGTAGAGGTTTTCGTCCACGGTGCCGGTTTCCGAGGCCATCGCCTTCCAAAGCGCCGCATTTCCCGGAAGTTCGGCGATGAGGTGGGGCGCGGGGGCGTCCTCGATTGCCTGCCTGTAGCGGCTGGCGATGATCGACATGATGGCAACCGCATGCGCCGGGTTCACCAGCCTTGCCATCTGGAGACGGGAGACGAGGCAGGTGATGGACTTCGCGATGTCTTGAATTTCGGATGCGGTCGAGCGCGTCGTTGTCATGTCCCCTCCCTCAGGTTCCCGTTGTCGCGTGTTCCTATAATCCACTGAAACAGTCAGGTATTTGAAAGCATGCCATTTCAATTATAGCTGCAATTGGGGCCTATTATTGCGCGCCATAGGGAAAAACCGGGGCGAACAAAACAAAACGTTTCCAAACAGGCGTCGTCCCACCGCCTCTGCATGCGGCCCCGGTGGCTGAACCCGGGTTTGTAGCCGAAACCGCCGGCGCGTTATGCTTTCTGAAAACGCCCGCGGAAACGGGCCGGGGATGTTCCATGAAGCTGCCATTCAAACTAGACGACCGCGCCTGCTCGAAGCTGGGGTTCGCGCCCGGCGCGACCGCCTTGCCGACGCCGCGGCCCGATGTCGTTTTCGTCGTCGGTCTATCCCTCGACTACTCGAAGGTGTTCGCGACAGTGGAGGCTTATCGCGTGGTATCCAACCGCCTCATCCCCGCAGGCTTGAAGACTTACAATCTCGTTGGGCCGATCAACGCCGTGGACATTAGACTCCCGAGCATGAGGGTGTATGTCGAGAGGCTTTGCGAGGCCTATGAAATCGAAGAGGAGTCCGTCCGGCGCATCGTGGGCAAGCCGCTCGAGGAATTCAGGCGTCTGTGCACGAGGGTCATCGGACAGGACTTCCTGCACGGAAACATGGTTCCTGGCGAAATGCGGGTTATCAACAAGGCGCTGGAATTCCTGTCGCAGGGCAAGACCGATCACGCGCGCCTTTTCCTCCAGTGGCCGGGATTCTGCCAGACGTTCATCGAGATACCGGACATCATAGATCGGTCGGTCGCTGGCGAATCCATGTGGGACCTGATGCCCCACAGCTTCGACGAGGCCAGCGTCAGGGAACTCCGGAAGATCAGAAAATTTTCGACGTCATGGGTGGATTCGGGCGTGCCGTCCGATGTCTATCTCAAAACGCTGGCGAAGGCCTGCACCTACCTTCCCGACGGCGCGCAACGGCCCGAGAACCGCGAGGAGGCCCGCTCCCTGATCCACATGCACGAACTGTGCGACCAGGCGTTCCGCAGTCTGGAGCCGACCATGCAGGGCAAGGTCAAGCGCGCCCTGTTCTCGCACGGGGAGACATGGCGCGGCGCGGAAAATGGTTTCGCGGCCGAGTATGCATACGACTACATCCACTATGTCTACTACAACATCCTTCTCGACGCCTTCCGACTGAACGGCATCCATGATCCATCCGAGGAAATGCGTGTGAGGGCGTTCTTCGGGATCGTCGGCGGCAATCTCCAGCGCGTCGCCCAGTCGAGCAAGCAATGGCACGCCCGTCTGCCCGCGATCATGAGCGCGCGCGATCCGTCCATTCCGAATTCGTGGGCGTCGGCGATCGATCCCATCCATGTCCCTCCGTTTCGCACGGTGGAGATGGATCACAACGAAGAGGTGACCAACGTCTACATCTTCCCGCTCGACAACGACGAGGAACTTGCCAAGGAGGGCAACGGACAGAGGCACTGCGTCTACTCGCAGAAGCGGCTCTGCGCAGAGGGAAGCCTTCGCGTGGTCTCGATCCGCCAGCTGATCGAGACGGAATTCAAGACCCTGTCGACCGCCAGCTTCTACCTTCAGGACGGCCTGCTCTACATCCGAGACCACCGCGCCTTCGCCAACGCCGATCCCTCCTACGTGTCCCGCGAGGCGCTCGGCTGGTTCGAAGGTCAAATCAACGGCCTCAAGCCTTCCTTCAGGTTCAACCGCGAATGGTCTCCGGCCCGCAAGACGCCGGAGACGAGGGAGAATCTCCGGGCGGCGCTCCACGACCGTTTCGAGAAATGCCGGCCGGCGCTGTCGAAGAAGATGCAGAAGGGCGGGTTCGACGCGCTGCTGGCGGAGTGCGCCTGATGGCAGGCGCGATTTCTTTCATCGACGCCTTTTCCTCTCTGTCGATCCGTGACAGGGCGCGCGAACGACACCTTGCCCTCATCACGGACAAGGTATGCGAGAGGGTGTTCTCGACTGCCGCGGAAGGATTTTTCGAAAGGGCGATGGGCCGGGGCTTTGCCGACGCCCGTCAACTCGCAGGGTGGCTGGCCGACCCGGGTTCGAGGCTGAGGCTCAGGTCGGGGATATTCGACGGTCGCAGTTTCGTCTTGAACACCGCGCTCGGAAACGAGTTCCTGCGCGTGCTGGCCCGCATCGAGGGCGGATGTGACCGGGGGACGTTCGTGGGGCGCGGTCACAGGGGCTGGTTCGCGGGCGTCCTGCGTCGGGCGATGGCGGCGGGTGTGATCGAGGCCGACTCCGGGTACAGAAATCTTCCCATCCTGGTGGAGACGGGTACGGAGGGCGACCTTGTCATCGCGTCGGCGTCGTCGGGTCTCTCGTTTCCGGCGCATGCGGACGACATTGCCGCGATGCGGGCCGAGGGCGACACCGGACTGTCACCCGAAGGCTGGGACGGGTTTCGGTTTCCACCCCTGGCCCTGCCTGGTTGAATCATTCGGGGGACTCCTTGAGTATGCGGCATAGCCAGGAGAATGCCGCATGCTGTTCGAGTTGCCGATCGTCTACAAGGTGACGGGCGTAAAACGGGGGAACCGTCGGGCGACGTCCTATGACGTCGCCGAAATGGTCGAAGTGGACATCCCGGTCGTGCATCCCGCCGACGCGCCGATCGCCGTCGAGTGGATCGCGACCGTACCGGAGGGGCTCAAGGAGAAGAGCGGCATAAGCGGCCACTACATCGCTTCGGCCTTTTCCCCGACGCCGCCCGACGGAAGGCTGCATACCCGCCTCGTCGGAGAGAGCCATTACTGTCCGGTGGTGGGCATCACTATTGCGGGCTGGACAGGTCCTCTGGTCGATCCCGATCTTCTGAACGAAACGCGGGGCGTCGGCATGTGGCGGGACCACTTCGGCGTGAACCTGCTCCCGTCGGGGCCTTTCAAAGGATTGGACAGCCTTTCCAGGAGCGGGCTGGTCGTCGCTGCGGACGGGATCGAAGATACTTTCGATAGAGTCGAGAGAACGAACCGTGGCGACGCGCTCGCGAAACTCCGCAAATCGGTTTCGGAATGCGCCTTCGTGGGCGGCGTGCTCTACCGTGCTTGTTCAGAACCGAAAGTGATCATCGCCGTGGCCTCCACAAGGGGGTCGGACGGTGTCTGGCAAAACGGCCTGGTTCCCTTCGTGACATGCGATCCGGATTTTGCCGCGCGCGACCTTGGACCGCGACTTGTCAATTACCACGTCCACGAGTTGGTCGACTGGAAAAAACTGGTTTCGAAAGCAAGACGGGACAATCCGTTCCGCGAGCTTTTCGAGCCGATGTACGCCGGGAGAGCGCCTGTCGTCAGGGATGCGATGAACGACGCTCACTACAGGCTCACCCGAGAGGTGAGAAGGGCTGCGGGGAGTTTCATGTCGCAGGCGGGCGTTCGCCGACTCGACGAGATGACGACTCCCGTCCTCGTCGCCTATTGCGGTGTCGTCGACGCATTCAAAAACCTTGCGGAGCCGGGAGGCATGGATGCGCTCGACAGCGCCGTGTCGCGGTTCATAGAGGTCGCAAGCGGCGGCAATGCCCATGAATACTCGCTGGCGCAGACTATAACGCGTCTCTCGGAGTTGCTCGGGGATCGTCCCGTCGAATTCGCGGCCGTCGTGCCTTCCGCCGTCTCCTGAGTTCAAGGTTATCGAGGGTTCCCACAATGCAGGTCGACATCAATTTTCCCGTTATGGCCAGGGCCACGAAGAAGGGGGCGGACGAAGAATTCCGCATGCTCGTCTCCCACTTCCATCGCGCCGACGTTCCGGAGGTCTCGAAATCCGAAACGGAGACGGCGGTCCCTCCCGTGGTGAAGACGGCGGGAAGCAATACCACGGTCCTGCCGGAACTCAGGTTTTACGATGGCCGTCTTTTCAGATATCTGGGGAGGTTGAATCGGTTTGATCCAAGACCGCAGCAGTTCACTGACCTGTTCGGGGACGCGTTTTCGGATGCGGCACTAGGCGAGCTCGATTTCACGTACAGCTCGAACATGGGGTTCTACAAGCGAATGGATCGCGCGCCGCTGTCACGGCCGATCCACCACCTGTACCAGGAACGTCTTTGCGCGCTCTCCATGGACGGCTCCGACCGCCGCAACAGGACGTGGCCGAAAGTCTCCCCGCATCTCGGCTATGCGGAGAGTAGAAAGGTGTCCCTGAAAACCGCCATGGACCGGGTTTCATCGGTCAACGCCGCCGACCTCGACGAGGCGTTCGCGATGCACCGCGCACAGGCTGACAAGCTCCTGATGATCGACGACGGAATGTGGTACGAGACCAGGCCGCCTTGTATCGAGGTGGACACCTTCTGGAACATGTACAACGCCACGGAATCCACGCTTTTTATGCGCTATCGCTACATGCCAGAGACGCTGGGGCAGCGTCCGACGTCCATATTTTTTCCGCTCTCCGAGGCGGAACGCGCGCGTGAGACTGCGGAACGCCTGCGGGAACGCTACAAGATGCCGGACCTCACGCCGATCCCGCACAAATTCGAGACCATCGACCACCCGGCTTTCGATTTCGACACCACGGAAGACCTTGTCCACAGGACCGGGCAGGCGCTGCTGACAAACGTCCTCAAACATATCATCCAAAGGCCGGACAGGGCGACTGGTATCGATGACGGGTGGATCGCAGCGATCACGTACCAATATCACTTCGCGGACAACCACATTCTCGGAATGAAAGCTGACTACTCGGCCGAGCTCTCGGCGATTGTGGATTGCTTCCTGTCGATGTCTTGGAACAAGTTCACAGGCGGGCTTGCGGAGATGATACTGCCGCAACTCAGGAAAGTTCTGCCGGTCATCGTCGAGATGATGGACGACATGCCGATTTCGGTTCCGGCTATCGCGGCCTTCCAAGGGCCTGCAGGGTGACGGGGACTTCGTCCGTTGTCGCGTGCGGTCGGACGGACCACAATCCTGCAGGTACGGGGAGTTACATATGCGGTTCGGCATCAGGTTTCCAGTCATGGCTCGCGTGACGAGGAAGGACGCCAAAGGCGAGTATCGCATGCTCGTCTCCCATGTCCACGTCGAGGACGTTCCCGAGGTTTCGACGGGAGAGACGGAGGTGGCCGTTCCTCCGGTCGAGCAGGTCGGACCGCGCGGAGAGAAACGCGCCCTCAATGAACTCCGGCTCCACGATGATCGCCTGTATCGCTACCTCGGGAAATCGGGAGACCGTGACGCATCGAGCAGAATGCCCGACATGTTCGGCAAGGCGTTCTCGCGGGCCGGCTCTAAGGCAACCGACTTCGTGGCCAGCTCAAACCCCGGATACGACGCCTTCGCGAACGCATTCCCTCTTTCGAGGCCCGTTCATCACCTCTTTGAGGACCGTCTTGCGGCGCTTTCGATGGACGGCTCCGATTCGAGGAACAGGACCTGGCCAAAGACGTCTTACTGGATCGGAAACGACAAGAATGAGACGACCCTGCTCGAGCAGGCGCTGGATCACATTTTGTCGGTCAATGCCGACGATCTCGAGGAATCCTTCGCCATGCATCGAGCACAAGCCGGACGGCTCCTGGTGATCGACGGCGGCGTCTGGTACGAGACGAGGCCGCCGTGCATCGAGGTTGATACGCGATGGGCCGAGTACAAGGCGAGCCAGTCAACGGTCTTCCTCCGCTACCGCTACATGCCGGAGACGATGGAACAGCAGCCGACGAGCATCTTCTTTCCGATTTCCGCCGCCGAGCAGGCGGGGGATTTGGCACATCGCCTTTGCAAGCGGTTCCGCATGGAAGGTGTCAGCCCGCTCCGCCACGGCTTCGAGACCTCCGACCACCCGTCATTCGACTTCGATTCCAACGAGGATATCGTGACGAGGACAGGACAGGCCCTCGCCTCGAACGTCCTCAAGCACGCCGTTCAAAGGCCCGACAAGGTCAAGCATGTCGATGCCGGCTGGATTGCCCGAATCTCGGACATGTTACACTGGCACAACCATCTCATTGGCAGAGACGTCGATTATGCTGCGGAGCTTCCTGGACTCGTCGATCAGTTCCTGTCGCTTGCCCCGGTGAAGTCGAGGGGAATGGATACTTTGAACATGCAGCAGTTGAAGAAAACCCTGCCCCTCGTCGTCGAAATGATGGACGATCTGCCGATTTCGCTGCACGGACTGGCGAGCACACCGTCGAACACGCGCTAACGAGGAAGATTTGATATGCAGTTGACCATCAGGTTTCCGGTCATGGCACGAGCCGTCCCCAAAGGGTCTCGCCACGAGTGCCGTATGCTGGTCTCCCACGATCACGTGGCGGAGGTCCGCGAGGTCTCCTCGCGGGAAACGGAAGTTCCGGTCAGGACGGTGGTGCAGGACAACGCGCGCGGCGTCCCCTATGCGATGAGGGAACTGCGGCTGCACGAAGGTCGGCTCTACCGCTACTTCGGCGTCAGTACGGTGCTCGGAACCGTCACCCGCGGCGGCGAGCTTCTGGCCGAGGCCTTCGGGGATTTCGGGGTCAGGACCAACGACTTCATCGCGAGTACGGAAGGGAGTTTCGACGGAAAGTGCGACAGAAGTCCCCTCTCCAAGCCGATCAAGACCATCCTGGAAGACAGGCTGGAGGCGATGGCTATGGACGGTGCCGACGCCAGGAACCGGACGTGGCCGCGCCTTTGTGGGGCGGGTTCGGCGGTGAACGAGGGGATGAGCCTCGATAGAGCGCTCGAGCAAGTCCACAGCGTGAACGGCGACGATCTGGAGGAGGGCTTCGCCATGCACCGCGCCCAGGCCGGCAAGCTCCTGTTGATCGACAACGAACTCTGGTACGAGACGGGGCCGCCCTGCTTCGCGGTGGAAACCCTGTGGAGGACCAACGCCGCGCGGTCGAATGTCGCCATCCGCTATAGGCTTATGCCTGACTCCATGGATCACGCCATATCGACCATCTATTACCCGGTGTCAGCGCTGGACCAGGCGCGGGAGGCGGCCGAGACGATACGCAGGCGGTTCAGGATGGGTGGAGTGTCGCCGTGGCTCGGCGACTTCGGGAACCATCACGCCAAGTTCGCATATGGCGACCACCAGGCGTTCTCGTTCGATCCGTCGGAGGACTTCGTGAACAGGACTGGTCACGCGCTTGCAATGAACATCCTGAAGGCAGCGACACAGAGGCCTGACAAGTTCGGGTCTGTGGACACTGAATGGCTGTCTGAACTCGCCGAGGCCTTCGCAGTCGAAAACCCCCTCACGGGCCGCGACATTGACTACGCCTCGCGGCTGCCGGCACTCGCCGAAGTGTTCCTCCGGGTCTCGCCGTACAAGTCCACGGGACTGGCCATGCTTTCGTATAAACAGGTCCGGAAGGTGATCGAGCTTGCCGTAGAGCATCTCGACAACATGCCGATATCTGTTCAGGGACTCGTGGTAGGGCCGCCGCGATCGCTTGGCTGAGTGCTGCCGCGCCGCGGAACCTCCTGCGGAGCCAAATTCAAAATGCCGGTTGAATTTTTAAGGAATTAGCCTTATTTCAACGGCAAATGCATGAACTCATCATGGGGGCTTCGCGGCTTGATTTGGGCGTGTATTAATTCTGGACATTTCGAGCTGGTGGGCGCAGGCAGTATGGAAATCAAAGATGAACATTATTGCGTCTGGTCGGAAGACACGGCCATCTACTTCGATGGGACCATGCGCCTACCGGGTATGATGGCTTATGACAAAATTCATGCGCTGATCATGAGCGTCCTCAAGGATGCTCATGATCAGGTAACCCTAGACCTGACCGGACTGCAGTTTCTCAATTCATCCGGAATCAATCTGATTGCCAGGCTCGTCATCGAAGCGCGCAGCAGGCCGAGTGTCCGTCTCACGGTCCGGGGAACGTCTGAATTTCCATGGCAGTCAAAGTCACTGCCAAACCTCAAAAAGCTACATCCTGGGATTGAGCTTACGAATTTCTGATCCTGGACGCCTGAACCATTGATTTGAAGGACGCCACGTCAGTTCTTGTGTAGATGGCCAGGCTGAAGCTCGACACCCAGGATTTCGGCTATCCTGATGACCGCGTCGAACTCGACGTTGCGGACTTCGATCGTCGAAAACGGACGCCTGTGGCGCAGTCCGGTCTCGATCTCGGCCATTGCCTCGCCGAGAACCGACCTTGCCTGCGCAAGCGGGCTGCCGCTTTTCATCTCGTCAACGACTTCCTTCGGTGTCAGGAAATCCCTGCGCATCACGTCGCCTCCGTCCAGTTGTCGAAAATTTCGTCGAGGCGGTCGAGTGCGGTGCCGAAGCCTCGTTCCAGCACGAACGGAGCGGCCTCGTCCACCTCGACCATCTTGCCGCTGTCCGACGACACGATGAAGTCCAGCGAGCGGCGCTTGGGATCGACGCGCAACGTCGAGAGACGGTTGCTCCGGTAGCATCCGGTGTCGAGCGAAATGCGGTTGTCGGTCACGATCGGGCCGTTCGCGAAAATCGTATGGCCATGGACGACCACGTGATCGGTGTTGTTCGCGATCTCGAGGAACGGAGACCTGATCCAGGTCAGCGTCTCGATGTCCTGCTCCCCGATCGGGCTGAACCGATCGACGCCCGCGTGGCAGAAGACGATCCTCCCGTGCGAGGTGATCGGATAAGCGTTCTCGATCATTTCGACCAGGTGCGGGTAGTCGGCACGGATGGCGAGGAGCGCATCCTTCAGTTTGAGGTTCGGGAAGAACGAATGGGCCGTCATCGTGCCGCCGTTGTGTTCCCAGCTATAGACCTCGTCGCCGAGACCGCCGGACTTGACGGCGTCGAGGAACCATGCGTCGTGGTTTCCGAGGTGGAGCCTCGAGCCTTCGTGCTTGGCGAGCGTCGCGTGGACGAGTTCGAGGCAGTCCTTGCTGGTGCCTCCACGGTCAACGATGTCGCCGAGGAAATAGATCACGGGCCGACCGCCCCAGTAGAGGGCATCCGCCTCGATGAAGTCCAGCATTTTCGAAAGATGGTCGACGCGGCCGTGGACGTCGGCGATTGCGTAATAGATGGGGTCTAGCATTTTGTTCTCCGTGAAGGCTGACGATACCCCGGACCCTCCAGATAATTCAAGACTTCGAGAGACATATGTTTTATGCTGGACGATCTGATAGGGTTCCGCAAAATCAGGGAACACGCCTTTCATGGAAGACCACGAACAGAGATACCGGGCGCATCTGGAGCGTCTGGCCAGCGAAGTCCATCAGCGCTCCGGCCGCGATATCGGTCAGTTGCTCGTGCAGTGTCTCCTGCCCGCCATGATGAAGGACGCCGCCACCTATCTGGGCCGCGGCGGTGTCGCAACGCATTACGTTTCGGGCGAACTGGACCATGTCGCCGACTGGCTCGCATCCGCCGTCGCGGCGGACCTGAAGTGGCTGCGAAATGTCGATGGGAACGGAGTTCCGAGGAAGTTTTCCAAGCTCGCCACCGTCTCCGACGTGAAGGCGGAGGCAAACCGTGGGCTGGACCGCATGCTTCGCAACACCGTCTCGAAGGCGGCCGTAGCGGGTGAAGAGGAAACGGTCGCGGTATTCGACAACGGCTATACCCTGGTCTCGCTGCGAACATCCGCGGCTCTCGACAGGGAATCCAAGGAAATGCAGCACTGCGTTGGCCTCGGTGGATACGACGAAGGCGTTGCGGCCGGCTCGCTTGCGATCCTTTCCCTCAGGGATCAAAAGGGCAAGGCGCACGTAACGATGGAGCTGCGCGTCGACGAGCGCATGGTCGTGCAGATCAAGGGCAAGCAGAACCGTTTCCCGATGCAGCGCTACTTCGACATCCTTGTTCCGTGGATCACCGCGCAAGGCTACGAGGTCAGCGAACAGGAGCTGGCCGGTGGATACTTCAGGCAAGGCGGCGGCCCAATCCGGCACGTGAGCACTCTCTCCGGGGGCGAGGAACTGGAAGGCGATCTGACGCTGCGTTTCGACGGCGACGGCGACATCGATCTCGTCCTGCCGCCAGGACTGCGGATCGCTGGATCGTTGAGCGTCCGCGCCGAGTACGCGCCCGGAAAGCGGGTGGTGTTCGGAAGCGACACCGTGGTCGGCAACCAGGTCGAAACGACGGGCGCGACGGTGGTGGGTCTGGAAAACGTGACGTCTGCCCACCTGCGGGTGATCGCGGGCGAAATCGCGCCGGTCCCGGACGGTTCCCGCATCTCCGGCGAGACCTACCTCTCGAAGGTGGCGATGGGCGACCTGCTCGACAGGGCGGTGTTCGAGCACGGGGTGGAGATCGTGGATGTCGAACGCGTGACCGTACCTGCCGCAGCCTCCGTACGGGGAGACCTGAAGATTTCAGGGGCCAATTTCGTCAGGGTCAACCCAGGTCTATCCCTCACGGGCGGCATCTCGGTCGTGGGTGGCGTGAACGATTGCATGCTCACGGTCGGGCGTAATGTCTCGGTATGCGGCTCGTTCCACATCTCGAACTGCGACGCGACCTTGTCGGAGGGGTTGCGGGTCGGCGAAGACCTGGCGGTACAGTTCGCGACGATGGAGACTTTGCCGTCGATGATGGAACTCGGCGGATTGAGGCTCAACAAAGTCAGGGGTATTGCATCGATACCCTCCTCCGCGGTGATCAACGGCAATGTCTACCTCGGGGATACCGATGTCACGTCACTGGGCGGGCGCGCGGAGTGGCCGGGCGATCTGCGCATCCCCAAGGCGAAGATCAGGCACCTGCCGTATGGGCTCACGGTGACGGGATCGCTGGAGGTGTCATGGACCCCGCTCGTGGAATTCCCGGACGCGATGCGAATCGGCGGCTCGTTGACCGCGGTCGGCTGCTCGGCCGGACGCATACCAGATGACGCCGTGATCGGCGGATCGATCGACCTGTCGCGAAACGAGGCCGCTTCGATTCCCGATGGAATGGTCATCTCGGGATGCCTCAAGCTGGACGGCGCTTACCTGAAGCGGATGCCGACCGGCGTCAAGGTCGAGGAAATAATCCATCTCGGCCAGTTCCCGGTCGACCGCATCACGCGCTCCTTCGAGGCCCAGTCCTACTCGCTTTCGGATTCTTTCGTCATAGACCTTTCGGACCTCCTTGAAGTGGAGGGAAATGTCTGGATCGACGCGAAGGACGCCTCGAAATTGCCGGCAGGCATGCGGATCGGCGGCAGGCTCATCGTGAAGGGCGACCATCCAGACGCTCGGCTGCCGGAGGGGATCGCGGTGGGCGAATATGTCAGGGGCGACGATTTCGAGGCGCTCGAGCGCATGATTCCGAAGTCGGCGAACGTCGGCGGCATGAGGGTCCTCTGACCGTCATGCCCGTCCCGTGACGCCGAAGAAGTCGCCGTCGTGCGGCGTGGGCGGTTCCGCGGATTGCGAATAGGCAAGCGCCACCAGCGCCCAGATGTTCAGCGGAAACATGCAGCGCTGCCAGGTGGCGAGCCTGTTGATCTCCTCCGACATGTCCGAGAACGAGATCAGCGTCGTCATGAGCGCCGCCGACAACATGAGATAGCGGACCCAGATCGTGCCCGTCCTCAGAAGCGCAGCCTTGCCGCCGTACTGCCGGAAGAGGTCGGCCGACCACTCGCGCTTCGAATCGGCCCTGAGGGTCGCGTGGTCTCGCCAGTACATCCTCGCCCACGTGAGGCACATCGCGGCGACCGGGAGATAGTACGGGTCGACTTCCGCGCTCATGTAGAGGAATGCGAGGCCAGAAACGGCGACCGCGCAGAGCGCAGGCCAGAACTGTAGCGCGAGCGGGCTGATGCCGAATTCCCTGTAAGCTTGGCCCATGGCCTTGCTGGCGCAGTACAGAAGGACTTCGTCCGGGGATTTTATCTCGCTTGCCATGCCTGCTCCTCCACGCTCGGCGAATTCCAAAATTGAAGACTTCGCACTGGAGTCATTAATTACAGAATTCGGCGTCTGCAATTTTTTCCGAAAAATCGTCGAGTTCTTTAATTATTTTGTTGACACGAATGCGCCGCGTCTGCAATTTACGCCCACACCGCACGAACGAGTTCTTGAATTATTTCACAGCCAGCACTCGTCGGCGTCAACAGAAACCGCCACAAGGCAAACGGGGATAATGATCATGACCGCATCCATAGCCACGCTTTCGAACCTGCTCTCCAACGGCGTCGCCTCCTTCGGTACGGTGGACGACGACATGACGATCGGCATCAACTCGAACATCGCCCGCGACGCGCTCAAGCGCGCCAGCGACTTCAAGTCTGTCGAGGACTGCATCTTCGAAGCCATGGCCAACGCCTACGAGGCCTACAACGTAGGCGAGACCCCGCGCGTCTGGCTCGAAATCAAGCGCACCGGCAAGGACTGGACGATCGTCATCCGCGACAAGGGCGTCGGCATGGACCGCGCCAACGGCCTGCGCCGCTTCTTCTCGCTCCACCTCAAGACCGAGCGCCGCGAAAACGGCCTGAACATGCGCGGCTACAATGGCACGGGCAAGATCGCCGCCTTCAAGTACGCTTCCCGCATGCAGGTCGAGACGGTCAAGGACGGTCTGCGCAACATCGTCGTCCTCACCTCCGACATCCTCGAAGAGGCCGCCCGCAACGAAGTTCAGCCCCGCGCGCAGTTCCTCGTGAAGGACCAGCCGACGACCGACGAAAACGGCACGACCATCACCATCACTAAGATCAAGAAGGGCTTCGGCTTTGGTGCCGAGGTATTCCGCGCCATCCGCAACAAGCTCGCCTTCGAGCAGATGATGTGGATGAAGAACGGCGAGATATTCCTCAATGACGAACTGGTGCCGGCCGAGGCCGTGAAGTTCACCGAAAAGTGGCCGATCCAGTCGGAGTGCGGCAACTTCGCCGGCGCGATCTACTACAACGCCGAGCGCCCGTACCAGCACGAGCTGCCGGCCGTCTACATGAGCGCCGGACGCGTGTTCCTCGCCCGCGAACAGTTCGGCATGGAAGGCAAGCGCTTCCGCCAGAACGTCCACGTCGAGGTCAAGGCCACGGAAGAATGGGCGCAGGAGCATTTCTACGACCGCCGCGAGGCTTTCGTGTCGGAAAGCCGTGACCTCAAGCTGAAGCTCAACAACAACCCGGAAGCGCAGGCATACGCCGACTTCGTCACCATGGAAGTCGAGAAGGTCATGGCCGAACTCGACCGCCGCGAAGACGAGCGCCGCCGCCAGTCGATGAGCGAGTTCCAGTCCAAGCTCGAACGCGAACTGTCCAAGCTGTTTTCCAACCTGCTTATCATCCAGGGCGGCAAGACTAAGGAGGCGGTGGATCGCACGGACACGGCGGACACGATTTCCGAACAGGTCGTCAAGCTGCACCGCGAACAGCAGAAGAAGGGCGAGGGCCAGCAGAAGACCTCCCTCATCAACTTCGAGTTCGCCGAGCTTCCCGACAACAAGCAGTTCCAGATCGACTACGCCTCCAAGCGCATCAAGCTCAACCAGAACTTCGCGACCCTCAAGGCGCTCGCCATCTACACCGATAGCGCGGCCTACCAGATCGCAACCCTGGAAGTGGCGTCGGCGGCGTTCAGCGACCTCCTCACCCACAACAAGGTGAACGAGGCCTTCGCCGACCAGACCCCGTCGATCGCCGAAGTCCTCGAAATGCACTCGACCGTCAGCGAGGAAGTCCGCAACCTCGCGGCGACGATCACCCCGGAACTCTACGTCCGCTGCGCCAAGGCCGCAGAAGTCCGCGCCTGATACGACCGAAAAAGGAAGACCCCGATGACACAGACAGTAAGCGACATCGCCGTCGGCCTCGTGAAATCCGGGGTCTTCCGTGAAACGTGGATGGCCGAACTCGGCCTCTCACAGGACGTCGTCGCCGCTCTCGTGGCCGAACACTTCGATGCGCCCCTCAGCGCGTTCTCCAGCGGCTGGTTCGCCGTGGTGTCGGACAACACCGTCGCGGGGCGGACGATCCTTAGGATCGCAGGCGCTATCGACGACGTGACGGTTCCCTGTGACGACGTCGCGGAAGCCATCATCAAGATGGTCAAGTACGGCGTCATGACCCGCGGCGCGAAGCGCGACCGCAAGCTCGGCGAGGCTGTCGCGGAACTGTTCACGATGTCTCCGCCCGAAGACCTCGTCATGGCGCTTTGCGCGGAGATCGGCGCACCCGTCGTCGGCGGTCGCGTGGACTTCTCCATGGCGGACCGTGCCATCGAGCCTGTCAGCCTCGCGGAGCGCGACCTCCTTGTGAAACTGTCCATCCGTCCCGAAGGCCACGCGCCGACATGCTGGCTGTCCCGCCGCATGAATTCCCGTCCGAGCCGCACGACCGTCGACTACACCCTGCTTCCTTCGGTTCCCTTCATCCTCAAGGCTGACAAGGGGCCGGCGCGGCTTCTCGGCCGAACGGTCGCGGATGAGGAACTCGGGCGGGGTGCCGGCGAGACCTTCGTTGGTCTCACCCATTCCAAGTGCGGGACCAGGACCGCTCTCGAGTACCGTGTCAACGAGGAGGCTGTGGAAGGCAACTCCTTCAATGTCCGCCCCGAATGGCGCAAGTTCGTCCACGGCGAGTTCAGGGAGGTCAACACGGGCAAGACCGTGAAGTATGACCAGAACGGCCGCGACGCGCGCAAACTCGTCGGCGTCGGCAAGGTTATCCGCACCTGCTATCCCAACTACGAGACCGGGGAGAGCGCGTTCGTCGTCATCGACCGCGCCGCCGGAACGGCTACCGTCGAGGTCGGCCGCCGCTACTCCCCTTCTTCCGACAACCGCATCGCCGACCTCCTCGAGAATGGTGTCTCGTCCCGGGCTGAACACTCCCTCCCCGTGGCCGCCTGACAGGTGGCCCGACTAGGCGCGGCGCTTTCGGGTGCCGCGCCCTTTTCTTTTTTTTGCTATCAGCGAGGACCAGGATGAAGAACCCCAAATCGACTTTCGCCCCAACCATCCGTTTCGACATATTCATCGCGGGCGATTACGACCTTGCCAGGAAAATCTGCCGTGAATGGGCGCTTGAGGTCGGCGCGTGCGTCACGGTCGAACGTGTGGACTACGTGTACACCGGTGGCGAGGAGGCGGGCGTCAGGGTCGGCCTCATCAACTACCCACGATTTCCGACGACCTACGAAGAACTCTACGACAAGACGCGCGTCATCGCCGACAAGCTGATGGTTGGTCTCTGCCAGCTGTCGTACTCGATCGTCGGCCCCGAGCAGACCGAGTGGGTTTCCCGTCGCCCCGAATAGGTCAGGATGGCCGAATCAACCGCCTGTTAATATGGAACTCGCGGCAATGTCGGCTCGTGGTTAAAAAAGAATTCAGGCCGAATTTTCCATAGAACTCGGCCGTTTCCGGTTTTTCCCGCGAGCCGCCGCATCCCGACCTGATGCATATTTGCCGCACACGCTCAGATCAGGTGAACTTGGGTATTTACATCCCGTCCGACGCTCAGTAATAGCCAACCCGAATTGAGGCGGAACCGTGGCGTCCGCGAACAGCGGGGTGTGGAAATTGAGTAAGCGCATTACTTTTGGTGCCGCCGTGATCGTAGCGGCGATGAACGTGTCGGCCGCATCCGCTGGCGGCTTCACCTACGGCGACGCCGACATCTATATCCTGCTCGAAGACGGCCGTGTCGTAACCCGCGATAGCGCGACCTTCGTAGACCCGAACCGCAAGTACGACAAGAAGCCGGGGCTTCCGGGTCTGTCGCCTGCGTTGGACGGTCGCGAGTTCTCTGATAGCTACTGGGTTCCGTCGCTGGCCGCGAAGATCGGCATCACCGACGAGTTCTCCTGCGCCGCGACCTACACGGTCTCGTTCGGCGGCGCTTCGGACAATCGCGGGGTCATGGATTCGCGCGGCAAGCTCAAGGAGAGCTTCACGACCGATGAATACGGTCTTACCTGCGCGTACCACATGCCCGTAGGTCCAGGCCGCCTGTCGCTCATCGGTGGTGTGTTCTACTCAGACTTCAACTACGACCTGTCGGCCATGACCTTCGTCGCGCCTGGCGTGCTTTCGCCAATGAAGGTTGATCTCGGCGACGGCGACTTCGGATGGCGCGCGGGCGTGGCCTACGACATTCCCGAGATCGCGTTCAGGACCTCGCTGGTCTACCGCTCCGGCACTTCGTACTCGGCCGACGGCGACGCCCGTTTCACGAACCTCGGAATGGCCGTTCCCGCCGCCGGGTGGGGTGAGCTTCCGCAGAGCATCGAACTCAAGGTCCAGAGCGGTATCGCGGAGGACTGGCTCGCGTTCGGCGCACTGAAGTGGACGGACTGGTCGGTGATGGACCGCCTCCACCTCCGCTTCGGCCCTTCGGACTTCTACAACGAGTACCACTGGCGCGACGGCATCACCGTCACGGGCGGCGTGGCCCACAGCTTCAACGAGACCTTCGCGGGCTTCGCCAGCGTGACATGGGACCGGGGCGTGTCCACGGGATGGGACCTCTACGGCGACACGGTGGCTTTCGCGGTCGGGACCAACATCAAGGACAAGTTCGGCGGAGAGCTTCAGCTGACCGCGGCGGCGGCATGGCTGGCACCCGAACAGGAAACGCAGTACGGGCCTCTGAGTGCCTCGAGCCAGAGCAGTTGGGGTTATGGCCTGAGGGCACAGTACAAGATCAGCTTCTGAGGTTAGGCGGAACTTCGGAAGGTGGTGACGGGGCGGCCGAAGTGCCGCCCCGTTTGCGTCTGCAAGCCTTAGGAAACGAGAAAGAGGCCAAGCTTCCAGTAGAAGGTCGTGGACAGGGCGGTTGATGCCGCCATGATCGCAAAGCCGGCCATACGCCACCGCCAGGCCTCGCCGAAACGGCCATAGGCATCCGGTCCGAAATCGGCCGACGGGTATTTCGAATTGCAAACGTCGAAAGTCATCTGCGTCCCATGAATTCTTAATTAAACCTTAACAAGATTATTCCGTTTTTAGGGGGCGCAGTCAATTAATTTAGGACTTCGAATGAAGCGGCTCTCTATTTGTTGAACTCGCCGTGCGGGCGCGAATGGTTGCGCGGGGGCGCGGAGCCAGCTAAGATCAGGAAAACACTGGATAATATCATGACGCATGAAGCATTCGATTCCCCCTACTCGCTCGCCGAGGGAGACCTGATCCATACGGACAGCAAGGGGAACCGGAAGAGGGTCTGCCACAAGGGCGGCGCGATCGCCATCGCCTACGACTTCGAAGACGGCGTCCTTCATTGCCACGGCGAATATAACGACGTCAGTGCCTGGTTCGAGGAAACGAAGAAGCGCCTGATGCGGACTCCTGGAACGGTGGGACTCGCAAACGCGCTGACGCTCGTCAGCATGCCGCTCCAGGAGGAATGCGTCCGCGAGGTCAACAGATGCGTCACCGTCACGGGAGCAGTCTTGGGCGTCGAGGAACGGTTGGCCGCCCTTTACGGCGTCGGCGGGTTGGATGGCGCGGGTGTCGCCGGGGCGAACCAGGACAGCGTCTGGAAGCCCATCCTCGCTACGACGATGTAGACGCCGTCCGACTCGAGGATGTCGCCTACGCTGGTGCTGCGCACGCGTTCGGTCTCGATGACGTGGACGCCGTCCGCCGGCTCCTCGGTCCACGAGTGATCGATATGCTGGCTCTGACGGTATGCGTAGTTCGGGTCGTCACCGTCGATGTCGGCGACGTGCCTGTAGAATCCGAGTTCGAACGCCTGCTTCATGGCGTCGAACGTCTCATTGCCCTGCTCGAGTACCCTGCCCTGTGCATTGATCACGGTCGGCGAAATGATGGTTGCCAGCAGGTCCCTCGAGTGGTTTCCAGCGGCTTCCCAGTCGAGATGGTAAAGCTTCATTGTCGGTCTCCCCAGTTTCAGAGAGCTATTGCACGCCTCTTCGCATCCCGCAACGCCGGAGCCGCGTTGTTCCTTGCGCCCGGACCGCCGACCGTACACGAAAGCACATAAGGAACACGGGGACGGGCAATGAGTGTCGCATCGGTGCAAACGGGCGCTAACGCCAACATCCTGAACGCCATGTATATGGACGTTCTGAAGCAGACCTATGCAGAGATCAAGTCCGCCATAACCGCCGCACCCAGGCACCAGGAGTGGTTCCACGGCCGCGTCCTCTCGACCGAGGCAGGCGACTCCATGGAGCGCACGGTGGCCATGCGCGTCGCGGAGAGGATGAGGCAGCGGCTGCTTCAGGTCGGCGAGGCCAACTTCGACCAGTTTGCCAAGAAACTGGAGAAGCTTCCGCATCGACTTCAAAAGAGCGTGGCTTCCTCCCTGATCCCAGGACACATAACCCACGGCGTCTGCCGGTTCGCGCAAACAGTCGAAAAACACAAGGACCGCTACGAGGTCGTGCGCTTCTGCGTCACCAACGGCGAAGTTGATATCGACCCTGACAAGGGGGACCGCTACCTGACGCTCCTCGATCGCACGCGCGAGAAATTCATGTACTACGGCGTGGCGCAGACTCTGGACCGCTGCGGCAATTTCCTCGGCATCAACCGCGACCGCGGAGACGACGGCGTCATGTTCCTGACGGACGACAGGCGCGAGGCGCTTTTCAATATCGCCGCGATCTCGACGAACCGTACCCCGGACGACTTCCGCCGCCTGGCGGTCGCGCCGGCTCCGCAGGTTGCGAACGCCCCGCGCTTCTAACCCTAGCCCTTAGGCGTACTGCCCGTATTCGTCGATCACGCAGGCCGTGACGGCCCGCGCGACGGCCTGCGTGTTACAGGCATAGAGGCCGGAGCAGGAGAAGCTGTTCAGCTCCACAACGCGGGCGCGTCCGTTCGACAGCGCGACATCGCAGGTGTAGACCGTGTCGGGCTGCCAGTCCCTCTGTGCGACCTCCATCGCGACCTCGTCGCAGCGTGGGTCGGTGTCTTCTGACGGAACGAAACCTTCGGCCCATCCATACGTGCTTTTCGCCGCGATCCGCCCGTCCGCGACGACATAACGGCATTCCATCTCGATCGGCTTGGCACTGGCGACGACGACGAGTTCCTCGACGCCCACGCCCAGTCCCCTTTCGAGGCACGACATTTCGTATCCGAAGGCGTCGGCGGGTATGCGGAACCCCGTGAAGGATTTCGTCACCCTGTCCGGCCTGACGAAAACATCTCTTCCGGGCGGCGGCCGACGCCTCAGCTCTCCGAACGGAAGGATGTGGAAATCGTCGTTCAGGAGGAGGTCCCCGATGTGCGCCGCGAAGCGGTGGAACGACAGGTTCTCGATCCTCATGTAGGCACCCGGCCGCGGGGCGGAGGATTCGCCGACGGAAAGGACATGCCTCACGAAACCGTAGCTTCCGTAGGTCATCACCGGCCTGCCCCCAAGCTCGGGAAGGCTCCCCTCCAGTTTGCGTCCGCGCGGATCGAAGGAATGGCGCGAAACATCGCATCCCGCCGACTCAAGGGCTTCGGGCAGTGAAGGTCCCCCCTGCGGGGTGGATCGTTCCAGCAGATAGTTGTCGAGTATCCAGAGCGGCTTCATCGGCGTCTTCCTTTTCCTGTTGAAATCCTAGTTCCCATGGCCAATGGCGGCAAGACGGCGGCGCTAAATCTTGTTGACGCCGCGACTTGAAGTCTTGAATAATGCCAGAACGAAAACGCGGAGAACTGCCTGATGGGCGTGAGTGACGAACTTCTGACACGGATTTGCAAGTGCCTTGCATTCCACGCCAATGAATCCGAGATCACCTATCGGTTCATGACCCCGCAGGACCCCTACTTCGCCGGTCGGATCGACGAGGCGAAGGCGTTGATTGCCGAGGCCGGCCTTGACTACGACACGATCTATCCGGTCGCGGAACGCGCGACGGCCGTCGACGCGGACTTCGTGGAGCAGGCCGGGCCGGCCGGTTGCGCGTTCCTCCAGGAGAACTGATCAATGACCACGAAATCCACCAGCCTGGCGCTCATCGACATCGAAGCGGAGGAGCGTGGCCGCAGTCTCGTTTCCGCTGATACAGTGAGGAGGGTAAGTGAAGTTCTGGGTGTGGTCCCCAGGGTTCCCGCCGCCGCGCTCGAGGGAGATTTGCGTGTTTCGGTCGAAGCCGTCCTCGGTGAGGATGTTACCCTGACCGATCTCGAACTCGCAGCCTTGAGGCGCTCGACAGAGGCCCTGCCACGGCCGGCGGAAGCCGACAGTTTCGCCTGGAACTCGGTCAAGAAGCCGTCCGACGTGGACCCGCTTGTCCGCGCTGTGATGATCTACCACCGCTTCAACGTCCAGGCGGTCGCCGTCAGCGAGAAGATCGGCGCGAACGACGCCTTCAGGCGCTTCGTGCGCCAGTATTCCGGGGCGGAGGACGCAGAATTGAAGACCGCGCTCGAGGCGGAGCGCCGTCACGTCGACCGGATCAGTTCGTTCATGGAGTTCGTCGGCGCTTTCGTGGAGAAGGCTTCTGAGGTCTTCGAGGGAGAGGCGTGGACCATCGGATCGGTCCTCGTCTTGACCGGGGCCGTCGGTGGCTTCGTCCACAGCCGCGACCTCCTTTCTCCTGGATGGCGTCTCCTGATGGCTCCATCGGACCGCTGCCTCGACGAGGTGGAGGGTCTCCGCATGGAACTTGCGTATTTTGCTCGCGAAGTCCAGCAGAGCCACGGCATAAACCTCCTCGGTTATTCGCTTTCCTCCCTATCCGGAGTGCGCAGGAGCCTCTTTGACGGCGGAGCCGACTTCCAGGCGGCGATGTCCACCTTCGGCGTGGAAGAAGACGATGAGGCGCGGCTGGTCTCGCTCGCGGGGAACGTCAGGGCGTTCATCGAGACATATGACCGGCTTTGCGCTTCGCTCGAGGAAAACGGATACCGGGAAAGCGACCTTTCGGGCGTGACGGCTCATGTCCTCATGCGCAAGTATCTCATGGAGGCCGCAGAAGCGAGCGGCGTCGCGTGGGACAGCGTGCGCGACATCGTTCGCCCCAGGGCCGTCGTATCGGGGGAAGTGTTTGCCGAGCTCATGGGTTCGCTCGAAAACGACACGTTCTCGGCGAAGCTCGACAACATCAGTCGTGACCGAGGGCAGGGCATCGCCAACGTCGTTCTGGCGTCGGAGCATTACGTCTATTCCCGCCTCTACTGGATTGACGCCGGGGAGAGGGTTGTGTCCTGCGATCCGGGCATCCGGATGATGGACCTGCGGTCGATCCTCGAGATGGAGCCGGAAATCCACGGCAACTCCGAAATCCTCGCGAGAGCGGGCGTGGTGGACCGCCGCGACGTGGAGGTCCTCGAGCAGCATCTCTCCTGGCTCATCGGTGTCTATGGAATGCCTGTGCCGAACGCGGCGATCAACCGCATCATCGCAAGCAAGGGCGTCGCCCTCGAGGGGCTGCTCACGGAACCGTAACGGACCACGGCGTCTCGGTCGTGCCGGCTCTCGGGCGCTTGCGCTTGGGTTTTGCCAGTCCCTTGATGGCGTGGTAGCGGCGCGCCTTCACGAGGAAGACCCATTCCGCCCTCAACTCCCAGAGAGACGCCTGAACGCTTCCGTTGTCGTACGGGCGATCGACGATCCTCTCCCAGTTGGCCTGCCGCATGGCCTCGACCTCGGGAATGGCGGTCAGTCCGTCGTATCCGTAGGGACTGCGCTCGTGCCGCTTGCAAAACGCCTCGAAGGCGTCGCACTCGTCGGTCTCGTCAATCGAGCTGCCGCCCGACGGCAGGTACCAGTTGTTCAACACGAAATGCCAGTCGTCGAAATCGGAAAGAAGATATGAGCCGTCGGGCACGTCGAAGCCGATGAGGAAGCTCGCTTCGTTGGGGTCTTCGCTTCGCGGCCGATCCTGCTCCCGGTTGTAGGCCAGCGGCGAGAGTCCGTTGTGAAGCGCCCATGCGAAAACCGGCCAGTTTGGATGGCATCCATCTGGGGCATGCCCGAGACGACGCCGCATGACATCGGCAAGCCAGCCGTATGCGGCCGCGAATTCGGGATGGGGAGAGTGTTCCGGAGAGCCGATAATTCGCCCGTCGCGGTTAAGCGCCTCGTAGGCGTCGGCGTCCATGTAAGCGAAAAGGCGCATTCACCATTCCCCGTTGTCGAGGTGTTGGTATGGCAAGTTCAGATATAATTCAAGACCTCAGTCGTTGACTATGTTGACAACGACGTCAGTAAATTCTAAGACTTGCCAGAATTATGGAGGTCGGGAATGGGCGTTGTCGTCGACATTGGAAGCTTTCGCAACCGTCGCATGGTGGCGCGGCGTTTCGAAAACGTCGCCTGCCCCCTTTGCGGTGTCAACGCAAGCGGAGCCGAGCGCGGCAATGACGTCGTCTATGTCTGCGACGGCAGCCTGACCGATCACGGCAAGCTCGAATGGAGTCATTCGCTGCAACACGTCTCATTTGGCAAGTAAGCGAGAGGACGGGACCATGGGTTCAATCGACGCGTTTTTGCTGGATATGTCGCGCCGCCACCCGGAGGTCATGGGACAGGTCCACGTCGCGGTTGGAATCGCGGCCATGGTCATGACCATTCCTGCTTCAATCGCTGGTGATATCCCCTTCCCATCTGGCATCATGCTCAGCGCGGTTTTGATCGCGCTTGGTGCTTTCGCGGTTGTCCGAAATGTCCTCGTCTATCATGACGGTCAGAATTCTCGCGATAACCGTTGGGGTCATGGAGCGGTTGGCATCGGTGTTCGGCTCGCTTCCGTGGTAGTGGTGGCGGTGTCCGCCGCATGGTTCGTGCTCGCTTGCCTGAACGGCGTGACTTTCTGGCCCGCTCAGGCAGTCTTCATGACCTCCGTCGCGCTGTTGCTGTCCCTTTATCGCGCGACGGCGGTCGAAATCATGCAATCGCCGTTCGCTCGCTGAAGACAACAGGAGGTCGCGTGGCCCAAACAAAAAGTGTTTACGGCTCCGTGCGTAGGGAAGCCAACGTGCCGTTGCAAAACCGTGTCACCCCGTTCGGGGAAATCGTGGCCGTTTCGGCAAGAGGGATGTTTACAGGCAATCGCGGCATCATCCACGATCCGCAAACACGAACCCTTCTCCGCCGTCGTTGGGCGACGAAGTCCTGGATCACGTGCGCCTGCGACTACAAGGGTGTCCGCCGTCAGGTGATGGCAGATCGAAGCTGGACCGAGCTCTTCTTTCTCGACGAGGCGACTGCGTTGTCGGCGGGTCATCGACCCTGCTTCTTGTGCAGACGGGAGGCCGCGAACGAATTCCGTGCCGCCTGGTGTCGTGGCAATGCAGTGGTTTCGCCTCGGGCCGCCGAGATTGACGATATTCTCCATTCCGAGAGACTGGAAGCCGATGGCTCGAAGCGCCGCCACCCAGTTTCTGGACCGGTCGAAAGCCTTCCGGACGGCGCGATGGTCGAAGCCGACGGCGAGGCGTTCCTTGTGATCAACAGCTCACTGCTCCGCTGGCGAGCTGATGGTTATTCCAGTGGCCAAGCGCCGCGGCGCACCGAATGGTTGCTTACTCCGCCATCGACATTGGCGGCTCTCGCTTGCGGATATCGACCTGTCATGCACCCTACCGCGCGGTCGCCACGGACCTGAAGGGCGGCGACTTGGGATGGGCTATCCCCGACTGATAAGCCGGGGATAGCCGTGGTTAGACACACCGGAACTTTTTTACCAGTGGTCTGGCGTCCGCACGGCGCAGCGGCCCGATGCCGAGCGCTGTGACGACGGGACTGCCGTCGAAGTGTGGCGGCAAAACGTGGCCTTCGTCGGTGAACAGTGCATGGGGGACGCCGGCCGCTCGACAGCGCTCCTCGAGTTCGAGGATTTCGCGCTCATTGCGGCAGTAAAGCGTGACCTTGGAGCCTCCGTTCAGGCCAAGGCGGTATCGTCGGGCGGTTTCGGGATCGACGTCGATGCATTCGAACAGGGACGCCGTGTAGGCGTGGCCTGATTGCGCGGAAAGCTTTCCAGGCGGCATTTCGAGGTCGCGTCGGACGACGGCATACATGATCAGGTGATCGTCGCGGTCGTCATCGGAGGAATGGGTATTCTCGGGAAGCGGGCCAATCCGTGTGGCAGGGCTACGTCATTTTCGATCCTTTCGGGTTGCCCTACCAGAATGGAAACGGCCGCCGCACCAGTCAAGGTGCCGCGGCCGTAATGGAACTAAGGTTGTCTCAGTGCGCGTTGCGCGAGACGATCGAAATAACGTTGCTGCCTGCGGAGGCCTTCTTGGTGATCAGCGCGTCGCGTATTTCGTGGCTCTTCATCGGCTTTCCGAATAGATACCCCTGGATCAGGTTGACGCCCGTCTTGTTGATCTGCTCCAGCTGGTCGGTGTTCTCGACACCTTCCACGACGATCCCGAGGCCCATGTTCTTGCCGAGGCTGACGATGGCGTCGAACAGACGCCGGGGCCTCTCGGACGTGGTGATGTCCCGGAGGAACGCGCGGTCCACCTTGACCTTGTCGAGCGGGAGCGCGCTGATCATGGCGAGGTTCGAGTATCCCGTGCCGAAGTCGTCGATCGCGGTCTTGACGCCCATGTTCTTGAGCGTCGTGAGGATTTGCCGTGCCTTCTCGCTCTCCTTGAGGAAGATCGATTCCGTGATCTCGACCTGCAGGCGGGTGGCGGGCAGCTTGGCGGCCCGGAGCGCTTCCGAGATGACTTCGACGATCTCGAAGTGGGCGAGGTCGAGGACCGAGAGGTTGACCGAGACGCAGGTCTCGTCGTCCCAGCTCGCGCAGTCTCGGCAGGCTGTCCGGATCATGTGTTTTGTGATGTTGCCGATCAGGTTCATGCTCTCGGCGATCCCGATGAAGTTGTCGGGGCCGAGGACCCCGAGCTGCGGGTGGTGCCAGCGGCAGAGCGCCTCGCAGATTTCGATGACGAGACCGTCCGGGGTGCACATCGGCTGGTACTCGACGACCATCTGGCCGTTGGACACCGCCTCCTGCAACTCCGCGCGCATCTGCTGCGTGTTGCGGTAGACCTGCTCGAGTTCCCTGTCGAAGAGGGTCCAGCGGAGCGAGGATTCCTTGCGCTCCTTCTTTTCCTGCTTGACCTTGTAAAGCGCGAGGTCGGCCTTGTTCATCGCGTCGTCGAGGTTGAACTTCGCCTTTGGGGCGACGATGACCCCGCCGCTGCACCGCACGTCGACCGACTTGTCGAGTATGTCGTACTGCTTGCAGATGGTCTTGAAGGCATTGTCCATGAAGGAGCCAACGTCGAAGCTATCGGCGATATGCGGAAGCACGAAAACGAATTCGTCGCCCCCGAGGCGCGAGATGATGAGGTTCGGCGTCTGGCGCTTGAGCTGCTTCATGCTAGCGGCGACCGCGCGAATGACCTCGTCGCCGGCCGCATGGCCCAGCGTATCGTTGATGTCCTTGAACTTGTCCACGTCGAAGACGCAAAGCGCGATGTTGGGTCCGCGCGATTTCGCCCTGATGCCCCTCGCCTCCTCCACCAGCTCTCGCATGTGGGAGCGGTTCGGAATGTCGGAGAGACCGTCGATGTTGGCGGAGTAGCGAATCTTTTCCTGCTGGTGGACGCGCTCGGTCACGTCCTCGCAGACGACGACGTAGCCGTCCTGGCGATGGTGGCGGTGGCTGTTGTCGGACGTCTCCTGCCGTATGGTGAACTCGATCTGGAAGGCGTCCGAGAACTTGAGGGTCTCGGTCTTGGACGTCCCGTCGAGAAGTTTGAGGATGCGGTCCTTGAAGCCGACCGCGTCCGCGGACGAAAGGCGGACCCTGCCGTTGCCGAACTCGTACACGTTGCCGCCCTGGGGCAGGAGGCCGAACATTTCCGCTTCGCTCTGGCCCTTGCGCGCGCCGTGCATGAAAAGGTCTTCGATCGACTTGCCGGCGAGTTCCACTTCGTCGGGGACGCCGAACATCGACTTAGCGACGCCGTTGGAGAACTTGATGGTGCCGTTCGGCTCCAGCATGAGAAGTCCGTTCGGCATGTTGGAGACGGCGTTGTAGAATTTCTGGCGGGAGACGTCTGCGTCTTCCATCGCGGTGATGGTGTCCTTCAGTGTCTTCCTCACGGCTCTCGCCATGGTCTGCGTCGCGAGCATGAAAGGAATGAGGAGACCGGCTCCGCCAAGGCCAGCAACATAGTTGTGGCTGTAGAACGCATATCCGACGAAGGCAAGGATGCAGGGGGTGAAGCTGCACACCACGATCATAAGGACGTTGTGGCCGTTGCCGTAGTTGCGTCCGACGGCCGCAACCATCGTTCCCAGCGTGAGCGCGAGCGGGATCGCCGCTGCCCAGCTGTCTGGGTGGAAGAAGATCGAGTATCCGGCGAGGCAACCGACCACCAGCGACGTCATCGACGAAGCGGTCATGTAATAAAAGTACCAGCGGTTGATCTCCGCCTCGGTGCCTTCGTCCGACATCAGGTGCTCGGAACAGCGGTCATAGGCGCGGAACTGCACCACGCGACCGAGCCACACGCAAATCGCGATGGCGCAGTAAAGCAGGTAGAAATTGTCCCACGTATTGTGCCATGCGATCAGGCACGCCCCCATCTGCCCGATCAGTCCCTGGAAAAGGGCTGACCGCCCCTGGAACAGGGTCTCGAGCGACGGCTTGCGAAAGAAGAGTTCATGCTCCGCGTCGGCCTCGGCGTCGCGGAGCCGCTTCTTCAGTATCGACGATATTTTGAATTGCATCATGACCCCTCGGAATGCCGACGTTCCAGGCGCTCGTCCCGGTTGCCGACGCCAACTCCATTACGGAACTCGCGAAAGGAAATCAAGAATGAAATGCGCTGATAACACAGGAACTCGACAAAGGTTAACGCCTATGCCGACGGATGCCTAAAATTAGAGCTAAATCAATAAATTTTGACTTATATGATGAACTCATAGGCGGACGTTCGTGTGCCTGAGTTCCTCCAGTCGGTGGACAAGGTGTCTATAGCGACAATCGGTTGAGTGGTACTTAGGCTCGGGCGTCTTGGTGAGGCATCCGCAGGAGGCGACGATCTGGCCTATCAGGACGTCGACGTCATCGATCTCGTGGATGTCGGGGTGTATCGATCTGTCGAGATCGGCCATGCGGTCAGCTCCTTGCAAACGACGGATTCAAGTCATGGTTATACGGGGAGCATACAGCACCCGCCCCGACAGTCCAAATCCATCTCGAACGACGTCTTGTATTTTTTGTGGCGTCTTGAATTTTATTGTTGACTTCGAAGTGGGGTCGGACGATAAGCACAGTATGGCGGGCGTCCAGAAGGACGGCCTGCAATCCCTTTAATTGGCTGGGTGACAACGGTTTCCGCGATCATGCGGGCGCTCGGCGCGAGAATACGAATGCGAATTGAAATGAACGGTACACGCTCGAACATCACCGCCAGGATCGGCTTCCCGGAATCGGCTCCGGTCGAAGGCTATTTCGCGAGCATCGCCTGCCTGCACGAACACGGCTTCCTGCGGGACGGCGGCGACTACGCACACGCCCTGACGAAGGCCGGGTTCACCGTCGTCATGACCGACGAGCGGCCGTTCCTCGACGTGTGCGCGACACCATGCGGCCTCTTCGCGGACGGTGTCGGCGCTTCCGCAGAGGAAATGTTCAGCGCCCTCGCCTCGGAGGGTTTCGAAGGCATGGTCCGTGATTCCCGTCTGGGGCGCTCATGGTATCTGTCCGGCGGCCGCTCGATCATGATCCGCGACGGCCTGAGGATGTGTGCATAGATCGCTCAGGCAGCTGCCGAAATGCCTTGATCGTTGCCTTTGTCCGGCGCGTACTTGCTAAGTCCCGTGGAGTAGCAAAATGCAGGTAATCGGTCTCGCTCCGGCATTCGTCGCAACCGACGTAATCGCCGCCAGAAGCACACGCCAGTCGGTAACCGAATGGGCCGACCGCGTCGTGCGCCGCCACGTCCGCCGAACCCCTGCCCTTCACCGCCGTCTGACCACCGAGAAAGCCGTCGTCGCGGCCGCCGCGCTCGATCGGCTCTCGCCCGAGGTCGTCGAAAGGATCGTGGCCGCCTTCAGGAGCGGCGAAGAAATCTGTTCCCCTGACAAGGACCGCCTCCATGCGTTCATCGAACGCGCGCTCGACACCATGGATTTCATGGAATCGCTGCCGGTGTCGGACAGGCGCATCCGCCGGATCGAGCGCCTGTCGTGGGCAGACGCCGAGCAGATGTCGGCGGACTGGCATGCGTCGCTCGCCAGGGTGCGCGCCAAGTCGAAAGACGTGATGGCGGGTGTCCGTAAAATCGCCGAGTTTCCCGATGGATCGTTCTTCGCAGAACTGACGACCGCCCAGGCGCTGAGCACCGAAGGCGCGGAGATGGGGCATTGCGTCGGCGGCTACTGGAACCGCGTCAAGGGAGGGGACACGAGGATCGTATCGTTGCGCGACAGCGACGGTCATCCGCACGTGACCATCGAGCTCTCGAGGCCGGCCGAAGTCTACGTTGAGGGCCGCGGAAACGTGCGCCTGATGGCGAACCTGCACGCGGGGCGCAACCAGGTCGTGACTTCCGTCGATTGGTACGCGGCGCAGATCAGGGGCAAGCAGAACCGCATGCCCGTCCCCAAGTACGCCGAGAAGGTCCGTCAGTGGATGCGCGACGCTTCCATCCCGTCCAGGGAAGAAGGATTTGCCCTGAGGACCGCGAGCGACGCCCTGTCGATCTACGCCGTTCCCAACGGCAAGGGCTTCTTCCTCACCGAAAATGCCGATGACGCCTTTTCGGTCGTTTCTCAGATCGCCCTGAAGCAACTTGCGTCGGGGGATGCGACACCGCGCGGTCTGCTCAAGTCTCTGCGCATCGACGAGATCGTTCGCGCGGCGTCCGATGGCGCGGCTGTCGTAGCGTTCGCGCGTACCGCCGTCGAAACCTTCAAGGCGGGACTCGAGGCGGGTTGCGGAAGCAAAGGAGGTGGCAACATCCTGCGGGCGCTTTCGGAATCCGGTATCGAACCGTTCGTGAACGAATGCTTTATCGGGCGACACCTTGGGTTCGATCCCATGGGCGGGATCAACGAGTTCCTCTTTTCGCTCGACGCGAAGTCCGACGTATCCACCTTTGACCATGCGGTCACGGGCGTGCCTGGCGGCTCGTCCCTGCTTGCGCGCGTTCATACGATCCCGGCTCTTGGGCTGGCCATGCTCAATGCGGGTCGCGCCAGGGGTGCTGAAGATCGCCTTCTCAACGAACTGGAGCCAAAACTGCGGAAGGTCGTCGCGGCGATGAAGGCGGAACAGGGGGTATACCATGTCATCCGATCCTCGGTCCCCGGCGTGAAGAAGAACGACATTGTCCAGGCGTTCTTCGCCTGCGGCTTGGGACACGACTACGCCGTGGCGGCCGCGCAGGTTCCATCGATCGTGAGGATGGCGGTAAAGGGCATGCTGCTCGAGGCGAAAAAGGCACGGCTCGCGGGGGCAAACGTCAACGTCGTCTCCAATCTTCTGAGCGAAGGCTTCGAGGCGCGGCTGTCGGGACTGCTCTGCGAACAGTTCGGTTCGGAATGTCTTGTCGTCGGTCCCGAGCCGCAGAAACCTGTCGCCATGCCGCGGGCGGCTTCCGCGGCGATCGTGAAGTCCTATCCCATTCCCCGACGATAGGCGCTAAAGGCTACCGACGGCCAGAGATCGCGAGGGGCGCGCGTCCAATCGGTCTGCCTGGCTCTTTGCCCGAAACTCCGCGGTTCAGGCTGACGGTTTCCGCTTTCGCTGCCCCTTCGAGCCATGCTTCGGGGTCGATGATCGTCTGGTGGACCTTGCCCGACACAAACTCCTCTCCGCGGGCCCTGAGCTCTTCGTGGATGCTGGCCATCTTCGCCGGTACCAACGCCGTTCCGGCGGACCGCTGCCTTTGCCACGCCAGTTCCCTCACCCGCGATGCGAGCCTCTTGGATATTCCGTCGATGAAACCAAGCCGCTTCCGGGTCCTGATATTGGCACGATAAAGGGCGTATTCCTGGTCGGCGCGTCGGGTCTCCTGTCGCACGGCTCTGTCGCAGATCGACATCAGGTATTCCGCGACTTCGCAGTCGAGGGCGTCGCCGAAGACGCTGATCGACTTGCCCAGGTCGGAAATCCATACCTTGCAGTGGCAAAGTTCGCCGATGGCATGGACGACGCGCCAGATCGCGTCCTCCATGGCGGGGTCGATGTCCACCTTGCCATACCGGAAATCGGGAGACGCGGCCTGGTCGAGATCGGCGCTCTCGATGTCCCATTCCGCCATCAGCACGGCCGCCTTTTCGGACGCCGCCAGAGCCTCCCCTTCGGTGGCCCCGTTCTCCACCGTCTTCATGAGGAGCGCACGGATGCGCTTCTTGATCTTCTCTATCCTGGAGAGCTTGTCGTCGGTCATCGCGAAGTCCATCTGGAGTCTGTATTTATCCACAGGGTGCAGCGATCCCGGGGCCAAGTAAACCCGGGAACCGAATGCCGACGGCGAACCTGTAAGCGGTCCTTACAAGTCCGGGCCTTCCTATGGGGTGGCGGACGCGGTCGTCGAAACCGATGCCACGACGTAAGGTTCGAACACCCGCTTCGGATCGTCGAGAAGCGTTCCGTAGCCGCGGTCGAGGCGCTTGGCCTCGATATAGCGCACGCCCGTTTCCGTCGCCTGCGCGAAGGTGATGTCCCAGGTATCGGGATCGACGATGCAGGCGGTCAGGCGGCCGTTCCTGTGCGCGCCCGTGTCGATCGAGATGCGGTTCTCGGTGACAACGGGACGGAGTCCGATAATCGTGTGGCCGTGGATGACGGGGCGGGCATGCGCGTTGACGTTCTCGAGAAACCGTTCCCTGAAGTCGCTCCCGGGCGTCATGTCCCTGATCCCCGACAGGATGTCCACGCCCTGCTCCGAGATTTCCATGTGTGGGTCGATGCCGGCATGGACCGCAAGAAGGCCGTGGCGCTCGACGCTGAGGGACGCCGAGCGGAGCGCGTCCACGTGGTGCCCGTATTTTGCCTGCAGTGTCGGGAAAAGGTCTTTGACGTTGGGCGCTCCCATGTAGGATTCGATGGTGTTCATGCCGCCGTTCAGGCCCCACGAACCCGATAGTTCCGACTTGCCGTTGCTGTCGATGGCGTCGAGCATCATGTATTCGTGGTTGCCGAGGAGCAGGACCGACCCTTCGTTCCGCTCGATCGTCCGGATGGCGATCTCCACGCAATCCTTCGAATCCGGACCCCTGTCGATCAGGTCGCCGATGAACGTGTAGCGGGGTTGCGCGTCCCGGCTCCTCGCATGCCTTTGCAGGAAGTTCAGGAGCTTCAGGAGAAGGGTGGACTGGCCGTGGACGTCGCCGATGAAGAAGTCGATCGTATGCATGATGCTTTATGGTCTCCGATCTCGTGATTTTCTCTTCCCGCAATGCAATCGGCAAGGCTTTGGGGCGTAGTTCACAGGTCAGAGTCCGGAATTAACCGTTCGTTTACGGTTTGGCGCATAGATGGTCAGTCAGAACGGGGAAAGGAAGGCATCATGGTTGCGAAACAGACTGGCTCTTACCTCTCGCGCGAAGAATCCTTCATGTACGACAAGGAGCCGAAGTTCCCCCTCGAGGCGACGAACAACGCAGCTCGTGTCGAGTACTCGAAGAACCTCCTGACTTTCCTGGAATCCCGTCGCTGCCAGATCACCCGAATATCGAAGTCTGGCGCGATCATCGACTTCATGGTGGATACCGAGCTTCCTGATTCCGTGACGCTCGATATCCCGGACGCGAGGATCGAGAAGATAGGCTGCGTAAAGCAGTCTGAACGTCGCAACCGCATCGGCGACAGCAAGGTCTCCGTGACCTTGCGCTTTCTCCGCGTCCTGACCGACAAGGAGATGGCCAACATAAAGCGCTACAGTCTGCTTCCGGACGGCCAGCAGCGCCACCCGAATGTCGTCATGGGCTGACGTCTGGAAAATGGAGCAATTGGAAGCGGTCGCGCCTTGCGTCCGCTTTTCACATCGTTGCGTCGTATCCACTCGCCGCAAGTGACCGGAGAAGGCCTGCGTTTCCCGGAAGGAGATGGAAGGCACCGGATGCGAGACTGCCTTCCTCGGCCAGCGCCACGAGGCGTTTCGCTGCGGGAAGCGGCATCCCCGCTATGTAGAGATGGCGTATCGCGTCCGTCGGACGACGGCTGCGCTGCGAGGCTCTGAACGATATCGAATGGGTCATCGGGCGACCGCCTCGACGTCCTGCACTTCCTTCACGAAATGGCGCATCAGGTTGCGAATGCCTTGCTTGAGCGTCGCCGTCGAGGACGGGCATCCGGCACAGGCCCCGACCATCTCGAGACGTAGTACGCCCTTGACATCGAAGCTGTGGAACCGGACATCGCCGCCGTCGTGGGCGACCGCCGGCCGGATGTGGGTGTCGAGCAGTTCCCTGATCCTCGTGACGACTGGATCGGCGCTTGCCTCGATAGTCTCGGAGCGAGACAGCGAACCGAGCGCCTCCGCGCCGTCCGTGATGACCTGCCGCGCCAGTGCTTGGACATCGGGCCACGTCGCTTCGTCCGCGACGGTCAGGGACAGATAGTCGCGTCCGACGAAGATGGAGGTGACGCCAGTCTGAAGGAGCGACGCAAGCGCGTCGGGAACGCCTTCCCGTGCGGAGACCTCGTAAGGGGTGTCTGTCAGGTGGATGCCGAATGAGAACTTGCGGGTGCGCGGGTTCGGCGTGCCTTCGATCTGGATGAACATGTCCTTCATGGACGGCCGCCCAAGCGCATCGGTGCCGCGATCACCGGCGCGAGGTCCTCGGCTTCGATGCGGGATGCGTTCGCCCGGTCGATTTCGAAGACAGCGAGATGGTTGACGAGCGCGGTTTCGAAGAGTTCCGTGTGGCCGCCCTCGCCTTCGAGGACCGTCCTGCGTCCCGACGGGGACCGTGAGACGGCGACAGGGCTGTCACCTCCGAGTTCGATATCGACCGATTGAACGAGCGCATGCCCGCGGTCCTCGGTGAGCAGGAGTGTTCCAAGGGCATCGACCGCCCAGAGGCTCCAGTTTACGCCATTCTCGTTCATTTTCGTTCCATTTCCCTTTCCGGCGACCTGCCGGTGTTTCAAATACAATCTGCCTGCTGCGCCAGGTCCTTCGCGCCCTCGGAGAGACGCACGTCCCTGAACAAGGAGAGGAACTCCTCCTGGGATACCAGTCCGCGCCTCGCCAGCGCATGCAGTCGATCCCGCGCCCCGTCGTGGCCCGCCGCTTCCAAGGCGGCGAAACGCTCGTACCAGCCGGGTGTACCGACGCTTGGCTGGTCTTCCCTTTGCGCGATCACCAGAAGGGCGGCCTCGCGATACTCCAGTTCCTTCCGCGGCGTCATTTCCCTCCAGCCCGCCTCGCCGAACATCCCGGCGATGGCCAACTGGCAGTCAGCGTTCACGGAGGAAGGCGAGAAAAAGTCCGACATGTAGAAGTCGATGTAACTCTCGCCGTTCCCCCGCCAATCGCCGACGATGCCGCCGGCTTCGCGCCAGGAAACCGCCCAACGGTCGCCGCTGCCGTGGAACCACTCCCTGTTGAGGAACATGCAGTACGCGTTGACCGCGAAATTCATGTCCGCGACGCGGGCCATGAATTCGGCGTGCGATTGAACGTCGATGTCGAGTCGCCTTCCGTTCATCATCAGGCCGCCATCAGGGAATGCTGGAATTATAGACTCCGATTCCGCAAGTGCAATCGAATATTTCCTTTTGGAGTCTTCTTTTAACAGTCTGCAAGTTGCCTTTCCGAGTCCATTCCTGTATGTCGTTGCGTGCGATGGGTGGCCGGAGGCAGGACATGGACGAACAGCTTGATATGCCGATCGACAGAGCCGTCTCTACCTGGCTTGCCGAGGAACTGGAACGCCATGAGCGCTCGGGCTCGGTCCGCAAGCTCGAGCCGCGCGTTCTCGCGAGGAACGGGTCTGCAATGGTGGCCCGCCGCCCCATCCGCCGCAATGGAGCCTATTTCGTCCGTTGGGCGGGGACGGCCAAGCTTGTCTCGGCCGCGCGCGTGGACGGCATCATCGTCTTCGACGTTTCCTGGACCTGGTAGTCAATCGACGTCTTGAATTAATCCCTCGGGACATTGCAATCTCCCGAGGTCGCATGTATACGGAGCGTCTGTTTTGTCGGAGAAGAGCTGCCATGACCACCTATGACAACCCGACGGCGGAAGCCATCGACCTCTGGCAGGAAATCATCGGGGTCACGCCCGAAACGAACACGTTCACGATGGGCAACTACCATCACCGCACCGAATTCGAACACCTGCGCGAGGCACTAGAGCTCGATCCGACCGAAATCACGGCGAACCTTCTGCTCGGGAACTACGCGCGCGCGCACTTCCGCAATACCCACATCACCCAAGCCGAACTGCTCGCGGATACCGACGGCATCCTCAAGCTTCTCGAAAAGCCGCGCCGGCTTCTCGCGCTCCTCGAGCGTCCCGAAATCGTGGAGCGCCGGGATCAATTCATCGCCAACGTCGCGCAGGCGCTCGAAATGTACGATGCCGCCGACCGCGACGACGTCAGGGCGCTTCTCGCCAACCACGACGACATGGCTTTCCTGCGCCGTGATGCGTTGCGCTCCATGGCGAACCTTTCGGTCCACCAGTTCCTTGACGGCGACCCGGAGCCGACTTCTGTTCGCCCCGTCTACTACCGCTTCGTCCATCAGTGGTTCAACGTCAACTCGATGCTCGAGTCGGCCGCCAGGCAGGCTCCAGGCGTCAGCCTCAATCTGATCCGCGATCCCAACGACTTCCAGTCGTACTTCTGCTTCGCCATCCGCAACGGCGGACGCCTGTTCGTGCTGTCCGACGTTCCCGAGAACGCGCACCCGATGCAGCCGATGATGTCGCGCCGCCCCGACAGGGAAATGGACCGACGCATCGCGCGTAACTGGTTTCCTTATGAACTGATGGGCCTCGCCTACAACGAGGAAAACGGCCAGCTTTACTTCGACCGCAGCGAAGAAAAGGCGCTCGTCGTCGGCCAGAGCGAGGCGTTGCCGCTCAGGCCGATCTCCAAGCTAGGCGCTCCCGAAACCGTCTGGCTCGCCATGATGTTCGGTCTGATCGTCGACCGTTTCTGGCGACGGGGCCATACGGAGAAGGCGCTCTCCTATACTGCCGAGATGGTGCGCGTCGAAGACAAGATGCTGACCGCCGCCGCGAAATCGGGGCTGCCGGTCAAGGGTTACGCCAAGATCGACGCGAAGCCGCTCGCGCGCGAAGATATCATGCATCCCGACGAAGAAACGGCCAAGGCCTTCGGTCCGCGGAAGACGTTCGACAACGTCTGGCTGGAGGAGCGCTACGGACACCTCGTTTCCGAGGAGAGCCTGAACGTCATTTCGTCTCCCGAGCGCCACCATAGGCTTGCTCTGACGACGGGCGAAATCACGGACAGCCGCAAGCCTCACTCCGAGACCCGGTTCTCCATGGACAGCAAGGTCGTCAGCACGGTGAAGGTCGAGAAGTTGCCCTCGACGTTCTTCGGCTCGAAGGAAAAGATCGAAGCCGATCGGCTGTTCGTCGCGCGTTACAACTACGCGATCCAGATCAATGCGCTGGCTCGCAACGAATTCGAGAAGCGGAAGGACGAAGTCGTCGCGTGGTACCGCGCAAAGGTCGACGCGAACGCCGAGACTCTGAAGTCGTGGGTCGGAGACTATGTACTCTGGATGCCGTCCCTCGGCGAACACACGCGGTTCACGGGTCGAGGCTATCACCCGACCAATGGACAAAAGCTCAGATCGTTCTGCTTTCCGTGGGAACTGTCAGACGTATACCAGCGCTCGCAGAACCTCGGCTTCGGGAGCCACAGCATCGGCGGCTGGGATCGCAACAGAGGCTCGCTCTGCGCCGTGAACGGAACCAAGGCGACCTACGGCTTCACCTTCTGCCCCGCGAACGCCAAGGAGATCGCGGTTGTCGCGGGCTGCTCCGAGGATGAACTTCCCGACGTTCTGCGCCACCACAACGTTGATGTAGGGTACGGAGGAAACCAGCTCCTCAACCGCATCGATCCCGCCGAATGGGCGATCGACAACCCATGGGCGGACCTCGACATGCGCGTGGGCATCTTCCTGTCCAAGCGAGGGTTTGCGAAGCTCTGTGCGAACAGCACGCGCCCGCCATACTGGATTGAACACGGTACGGGGGCGGACATCCGGCAGGACTGGAGAAAGTGGTAGCGCGACCCCGCCGGCCGAAGTTTGGTGGTCAGTAGGCCACGGACCTGACCTTCGTCAACCGGGCTGCTTTCCTCGCCACGACTTCCAGAGCCATTCATGAAAGCCGTCGTAGCGGAGGTAGCTGACACGGTCCTCGGCGGCCTCGATTTCCGCGGGGGTGACCTCCCCCTCGTCGGCAAAGCGCACGTAGTGGACGACGGACTCCTCGATCACGTCGTTGACAGTCTCCTCGTCCCATACGCCGCGGTATGTCGAGGAAGAACGCTGGATGAGACGCGCGATCATGGCTCCGCGTCCGTACGCTTCCACAACCTCGCGGAAGTCCGGTGCCAGGCGGCCGAAATCGGGATGGCCGGCCAGCGCGTCGAGCGCGGCGTCGAGTTTCGTGGAATAGAGCGCGGCCTCGTCACGGAGGCATCCGGCGAGGGCGGCGTAGTCGAACGAGTACGTGTCCGCGCTCCACAGGTCGGAGACCCCGAGAACCCTGAGGTCGTGCTCTATGCTGCCGTCCTCGTTCCCCGCTTTGCTGTGCAGGCCGACGTCGAGCGCGAAATCCATGACTCCGTGTTCGTGGAGCAGTGCTCCGATGGTACGCGCGTATTGGTCATGGGCGGCGAGGTCTTCGCTGTCGGCGATGTTGAAGTCGCCGTCATCGATGAGGCTGGTCACGTCAAAGGTCAGCCTTCGATCGAAGCCCTTGGAGACTTCCGCATCGTAGGGGTGAGCCGCCGGATCGACGCATGTGGAGCCAATCATCCGACCATTGTGGAAGAAGTAGCGGTTGACCGTCATGTAACCTTCAAGCGGCTCGACCGTGGCGGCCCATGTGAAGCGCTCGGTGTTGTCGAGCAGGTCGAGCGCCGATCTGATGGTCTCTACACGCGTGATGTCGAGCAACCGGGCCCTTGTTCCGCCGTTGGTGTCGCGGGGACAGAGAACGACGGTGGGGATGCGCTGGGAGGCCATGTCGGCGATCGCGCCAGCAATCGCGATGCGGCGCTCTTCCATGCGCCGTCTGTCGATCTCGCGGTCCCTCACTTCGAATTCCGCGGTCCCACGCCGAACACGGTGCGACCGAGATGGTCGCGCAGGAACCCCCAGGTCCAGAACTGCGGACCCGCAGTCTCCTCGACGCCCAGTTTCGTGAAGAACGACAGGAGGTCGTCGTCGAACCTGATGTCGCCCCTCTCGTCCTCGCCGTAGCGCCCATGCGGCCAGGCGAGTCGCGAGACCCCGTCGTCGTAATGCCCGGTCAGAACGGCCATCCAGCCCGCGATGCCGTCGATGGTGACGTGGATGGCCGAAACGAAGGGTGTCAGGCGCGCGAAGGAGGCGAACGCGCTGGCCGCGCGCAAGGTGCGGGCGACCATGACCTCGTCGCTCGGCAATTCGACCTTCGGCGGCACGATGGAAAGCGCGCGCTTCTCGATGCTGAAGGCGGTAAGCGCCGGATCGAGACCTGGATTGCCGCGGAAGCGTTCGATTTCGCCGCGGAGCGCCTCGTCCGAGCTGGCGGGGTTCGAATTGCGCCCCCTTGCGGCGAGAATCTTCAAGGCGGGTACGGTTTGCCACCAGTTCGGAAAGCTCCGGTCCCAGGCCTCCTGCCACGCCCTGAGGTCCGCCTCGGCCTGTGGCGCGGCCTCCGCTGCCCGATCGATGTCGTCAGGAAAAGGCAAGGCTTCGATACGAAGGACGGTGGCGCAGCCGGCCGTGTACGAACGGCGATCGGGCGGCGAGAAGCAGTCATCCTCGCTGAGGCAAGGCCTGAAAAGCATTCCCGTCCAGAACCGTACTGCCGAAGTCATCGTTTTCTCCTTGTGGGGTCACCATAATCGTCACCGACGCAGACTTTTATGTCCAGCCCTGGCTTGTCGCGCTCGAGCGCCTTGCGGTCGATTATTTCAAGACTTCGACAGGAGAAATGTTGACAATTACAAGCATTCGTATATAAGTGGCCAGAACAAAACGAGAGAGGTGTAGCGATGTCCGATCTTCCTCCCGCCCTGAAGGCCGCCAAGGAAAAGCTGCGCCCCCGTTTCGAAGCGCAGACCGAACGCATGGCCGCTCTTGCGGCTGCATCGCTCGCAGCCGAACTCTCCGCCGCCACGGTTACCCATGATCTGCCGATCAAGGAAGGTCTCGCCCTTCTCGACGCCGAGGCGGAAAAGAACTCGTAACCGCCCGACCCGTAGCTGGCGCGTGGGGAATCCGCGCCGCCTCATCATCACGAACAGACCTCCTCCCAAGGTCGGGGTGCGCGGACAATGTGCTGCGCACCCTTTTTTTGGCTGACGGACTGTTGTGATGTTGCGACGCACAAAAACCGGGCATTTTTCTTTCTTGCAATGATCCTGTGCAGTCTGGCTCCACGAAAGGGGCTTCCATCGATGCATGGGCTATCGCGGATTACCTATACGGACTTGTTCTGGGAAACCCTCGGGGAACTGAGGGGGACGCCGTACTACCGGCAGGCATGCGAGGGCATCCGTGCCTGCGCGGTCAACAAACTGACCAATCGTAATTTCAGAAGCGCGACCGACGAGCCTTTCACCGCGCAGAAGGAACTCAAGGGCTTTTGGCATGCCCGCATTCTAGGCTCTCCCTTGCGGCTTCTCTTCTACAGCATCGAAGGTGACACGCTCCAGATCGGATGCGTCGGCGATCACTCCGACTACGGCTGGAAAGGGAAGCACTCGGGGGCCGCCGAGCGACTGGTCAACAGGATCAGAAATTCCGTGAAGAAGGGTCACGTTCCATTCCCCGACTGGGAACCACCTAGATGGAGCAACCCGGATCAACTTCTCGACCACCCTGATCTCGCCCTGCTCGGCCGCAGCGCCTTGGTGAAACTCGACGGACAGCTTAACGGGGAATGGGACGACCTTGCCGTATTCAAGCGTAAGCACGGCGACGACGCCGTCAACGACGTCGACCTTGCGATGGACTGGCTGGAGCGCGTCGCAAAAGTGAGGGATCGTCTGGGGTTCATCATCGCTTCCAGACCGATCCTAGAGAGAACGTTCAAGGATGCGACGCCGAGCGAAGCGGCGATGGTCAATCCGTCTGCCGAGGCTATAGCGGGCTACGCCGCTTTCCGCTGAAAGATTCGGGTCTTCTCTTTCGACCGCGTCGGTTTGGCCGGTGCCGGCTTCCTGCGCCGGAACGCGAAAGGCGATCGCTGGACGTCGAAAGCTGGCCCTGCCTTTTCAGTGCCGAAAAGGTGGGTTTGACGCGAGCCGCGGAATCCGTCCGCGAAAAATGCGGGACGATCTTGCCGAGGTCCCGCATTTTTCGGTGCTGCAGTATCACGCCTTTTCGTGGAAGGGCTGTTGGCGGTCGGCATCCTGGTTGTCGCGGATGGTTTTTGTCAGGCTGATCGAGGACATGACGATCATCACGACGCCCATGGAAAGAAAGCCTTTCGCCCACAGATCGGTCGGCAGGAAGAATATGCCGCTCCCGGTCATCAGGATCGCCGTCAGGAACGAGACGTAGGTGAAGTTTACCCAGTTGCTGGAATGCGGTGCGCTCATGTTGTTTTCCTCCCATCGGGGTTGTTTTCGCTTTGATCGGGGTCTACATTTGACCAGTGATCGAATTCAGGATGTGGAGTTTTCGATCAGCGATCAAGGCGTATTTTGATCGGTGATCGAAAATAAAGGAACATGAAATGCAAGCCATTGAAAACAAAGCGGTAAAAGTTTCAAAGAAGCCGAAGAAGGAACTAATTCTGGACGTCGCGGAGCGTCAGGTTTCCGCCGGTGGACTCAAGGCAATGACGATCAGGACGATCGCCGATGAGATCGGCGGTGCCAGTTCCTCCATGTACTATCATTTCAAAGACCTCGATGAGTTGGTGTTGCGGGTGAACTCGCGCACGATCTCGGTGCTTGACGGTCGGCTTGCCAGGGCGGCGGCCGAAGCTGACGGAATGGGAGTGGCGATCCTGTTCGAGAAGCTGGCGCTCGCGTACCTGCATTTCGCCATCGACCATCCGATGCAGTTTGCCGCGCTCTTCGAACACAGGATGACGGGCGACGCTCCCATCCCGGAATGGCATCTGGAAGAGCATTACGCGCTGTTCCGCCACGTGGAGAAGCCGCTTGCATGCCTGCAGCTCGAGATGGCGGACGAAGAGAGACGGGTCCTAGCGCGCACCATCTATTCGGCGGTGCACGGGATCGTCCACCTGGCGATGCAGGGCCGCCTGATCGCATTGCCGGTGCCGGTCATCGAGCAGCAGCTGCGCGTCATCACGCACGTCCTCGCAGATGGCCTGGCGGGAATGCCCGGGAAGCGGGCCGCCTGATCAGGGTGTCTTCGGAGCGTGGTTGCGGGTGACGTCGAACGAGATCGGCAATGCGTCGATCCGCGTCATCAGATGGGAAGTATTGGCGGCAAGCTTGTCCCAGACGTACCTGTCACCCGCGGTCGAGAACATCTTGTCGCTGTCGCCCGCAACTGCGACCAGTTCATCGAACGCCAGGGAAACCTCGTCGAAGCATGGCGCGTCGAAGTGGTGTCTGGCCACCGCCTCGGCCGCCTTCACGGCGGCTCGCGCGTAGGTCCCGAAATCCGACTCGCCGAGATCGCGTTGCCGTTTGAACTCGTCCGCGCCGTAGCGTCGGGTGAACCTGTCGGTCACTCCCGAGAAATATGTGGCGTGCATCATCGCGAAGCGGCAGGTCTCCCTTTCGAGGATATCCACTAAGGACGAACACTTTCCGTGGCACTCGATCGAGAACCACGATGCTTTGGCCTCGCCCCTGTTGACCAGTTCCGAAAACTGCATGACCTCCTCGTCGGCGTCGGCCGGGAAAACGTGGACGTCGCTGCGCAGTCCCCTGTCGTCGAAACGAACCCATCCCTCCGTGGTCCGTTCCTGTCGGTTGACGTGGCGCGAGTAGAGGTCGAAGCCGCCAAGCTTGATGAGCCCGGCGTCGACCACTATCGCGGGTTCGTGGCATCGCTCGTACGTCACGCCGTCGACGAGCGCGAAGTTGTCCATGTACCTTCGCATTCTGGTGCGCCAGGCCTCGAGATCGCCCTCGTCCACGAATCGGAGTTTGCGCTTGGCTATCGGGCCGGCCTCCTCGAGGTATTCCATCGCGTCTGTGTAGGCGAGATAGCGGGTAAGCCCGGACGTCACTTTGGGGAGCGCCGGACCGCCGTATCCGTTGACGATATCCGTCAGCGCTGAATGGAAATCGTTGTCGATCGCGCCTATCCCGGTGTCGGCTATCTTGGAGAGGACCGAGAAGGACTCGCTCAGACGTCGGACATCGAGGGGGGACTTGCGCCAGAGCCGATCGCCCATGGATATGATCCGTTCCTTCCCGTCGATTTCGAACGCCGGTTCGACTTCGGCCTTCGAGAATTCCGCCACGTCAACATCGGTCTCGATGGTTCCGATGACCTGTCTTGTTACCTCCGAGCGGAAGGTGCGCGCCTCGGCGATGGCGGGATGCGTGAAGGTGAAATGCATTCGAGTTATCCGTGCTGTTCGACGAATAATCGACTTCGGGGCCGCATGGGGCAAGTATTTGGGCGATGGGTCGCCAAACCTTACAGCGAGGCGGTCACGTCGAGCGCTCGGGCCGCTTTACTCATCGCTTAAATATAAACCGACCTATACACGCCATCCGATATCCTTGCGGACGTCATGCGGAAGTCCTTCCATGGCGCGTTCTTCGCGTCTACGGCGGAAAGCGGAGATCATGGACTGTATAAAGCTGGATGAATTGCGGCGTTTCGCCGTTCCGGAAAGAACGCTCATTGTTTTCAACTCTGTTTTGCTGAGATTTGACGACGAATGTACCGTCGACTGACGCATAACGACAAATGAAACATTCTCATCTGGCCATCAGCGGCGTTGATGTATCAGGGCTGCGCTTTTTATTGCGCGAACCGCGCCGACATGTTTCAATGACGCATTGTTACGAACGAATACGGAGAGTGATCATGCGTGATGCGACTATTTCGGGCTTCAAGCCGGAACGGACGGCTGATGGCTTCAGTGCCCTGGTGCGCCGGGGCGCGGCGACCGACGGCCGCGTGTTCGTATCCGTGTCGGCGGACGTCGCCACAAGGATCGATGCGGACCCCGCAGACCACATCTGGTCGGCGGAGGGTTCCTTGCGTCGCGAGGGATCGGAAACGGTGATGTCTACCCCGTGCGACCTGACTCTCGACGAGGCGGCGGCAAAAGCGGAGGCTTTTCTTCGTCGTTTCGTGTCCGACACAAAGGCCCACTAAGACCAAGAAGTGGCAAGTGACTTCTCTCGCCCCTGAAGGGCCGAGCTTCTGGTTTTGATCAGTCCGCATTCGCGGACTGATCAAAACCGTCTTCTTCCTGCTTCCGACCGGCAACCCAGTTCGATTCACGCCATCCCCCTGAAGGGAGAGGATTGCGCTCGGGGATGTTCAACTATCGCCGCATTGGAGTAGTAAACCTTCCGTCCGTACCATTCGCCGACAAGCTCCCACTTGAAGCCCTTGGGGAGCTTTTGCTTCGCTGACGGGGCGCAGTAGTAGTCCTCGGCCCCTACATAGACCGAAGGGTTGTAGTAGCGGCTCGGCTGGTAGCGTCCGTCCGTGACGTCCTTGATGTCCCAGCCGAGATGGAAGGCGATGATTTCGTTCGCATGCTTGGCCATCGGTGTCTCCCTCTTGTTGACAGGTGGAGGACTACCGGATCGTTTTGCCGTCGGCAATGGGAAACAATGGTGCAACTATCTGTTTTTCTTTAATAATCTCCCATGGAGACTTGTAGTAACTTCCCTGGGAGATTATTCGAACTCCCCATGGGACATTCGATTCCCGGATTTCTGCATCCTTTTCTCAGGAGGCTTTCCGGATGCGAGTGGCAAGCGCGGAACCGACACTCCACAGAACGAATAGCGCGACGGCCGCGAGGAGGAGTACCTTGGTCGTCACGATCATGGTCGACCCGAGGCCCCATGGCCGCGAACAGAAGGAGGCCGAGTGCGTCGCGCCACGGCGAACTTTCGGGTTTGAGGTCTTTCAATGCCGGAGGAGTGGCGCGGTGCAGGACGTGTTTCATGTTGGCCTCCTGTGAAGTCGTGAATTAGCGTGGTCGTGCAGGCGGCTGACGTCATCCATTTTTAATGCACGGAACTGCGCTTGACAGGCGGCGTCACCAGCGAGAACATCTCAACTAGGCTTGGTCGTGCCCTCCATCCCCGTCCGAAAGGATACGGTTGAACGACTGAATGCTTCGCTTCGAAACCCACATGGTCATCAAAATCATCACGGGCAACGGCGAATGGTAACGGGGAAGCCAGCAATGCCAAATGTTGCCTTTGGAGATAGACATGACCCACAATGCAACCGCACCTGTTGACGCGGACCAGTCGAAGCTTGCCGCGCACGCCATCAAGAAGCGGTTCGACGAACTCAACACCCCGATTAAGCTTAACCACGCCTACGAGGCCCTCGCGATCGCTCATCGCTACCCGAACTGGGCGACGATGAAGGCGGCTATCAAGCCGACGGCTTCAGCATTGACCGCGACCTCGTTCGTTCTCGGAAGGACAGAGGAAGGCGTTCAGATGGAGATAGAGGCTCACAAGGCGCTTGCGCACATCCATGCCTTCAGCACGTCACATCATGCGCGACGTGAACTTCTCATGATGCTTTCTCGAAATGCGATCAAGAATTCGTCGGCGTTGGTTTTCGTCGAACCTGTTTCGGAAGAGAGCCTGCGGAGCAATATCATCGGGCAGGTGTTGGACATGGCATCGGATGCAAAGCGCTCTAGCGATGTGTTTGTCGTTGATCTCAGCCATGCGCAAACCAGGCTTGGCAACAGCTTCAACGTTCTGGCTGGCGCGGACGACCCGGTAGAAGTCGCTAGCCTCCTTATGGCGGGCGAAAAATACAGCCAGACGTTCCATCTCGAGTACGCGAAGGTAATAGAGGTCGCCGCGCAAAGGGCGATCGATGCCGTTGGCCGAACACAGGGCGCTGTCCTCACCGCGGAAATGGTACATGGCGAGGTGGAAAAGCTCGCCACCGGTGAAGCTTCGTGGCTTGAGGGCGAACGGTGGAATGCGGGCCGAGTCGGTGGCACTCTCTCCGATTTCGCCAAGCTGGCCGCGTTGACCGTCCAGGCGGTGATGCGGAAATATCCACGGTACTTCGACAATAGTTCCGCATGGCGAGGGCCGCAGGATTCGATTGCCTACGGCAATATCCTTTTGATTTTCGTGTCACGTAACCCCGGCGACTTCGAGTGGTATTTGGAAAAATTTGTCACCAATGCCGTTAAGAAGGCGGTCATGGAGGCCTCCACGGACAGGTGCCGCTATCCCGACATGTTGGTCTGTAACGATGTTGATGGCTTTTCGTCGGCCACGCTCTCCGAGGCGGCGCGAACACATGGCGTTTGCCTCGTCCTCGGCGACCAGTGTCAGACGCTCCCGTCGTCGTTGACCAGGGCGGCAACGCGGTTCCGCAGCGACTTTGGCACCCCCCATTTCAATAACCACTATCTCCTCGACGAGGACGGCAATCGGTCGGACAGCTTGGTGCATTACTGCTAACGAGAGAAGGGGCGCTCAGAGCGCCCCTTCTCATATGTCTGGCCTTTTTGGCTGTGGGTCAGTGCAATGTCCCGCGCGTCCGCTTGAGGAAGACCGTCAGCTCGGTGACGACCTTGCGGTGCGCATAGGCCGAACCCGGCCAAATGCGGCAGTTTTCCTTGGACTCCAGCTTCTGGGCCGACACGGCTATGCGGTCGGCTATTGCGAAGGGGTCCTTGAGGTTGACTTTCATGACCTCGTCATCCGCCCAGCGGGAAGCCGTCGCGAAGGCCATGTCGGCGTCGGCGTCGTCAGCCTCCGCTATCTCGTCGATCAGCAGGTGCCTCAACTGGTGGACGAGCTGCATATGTGCGTGCGCCGATATCGGCCAGAGCGCGCAGGCCTTGAGGTCCGACAGCTTCTCTTCCGATGCGCATATTCGCGCGCGTATGGCCCGTTCGTCTGCGAGGTCGAGTCCTTCGATCTCCTCAATGACCCAACGGCCCGCGTCGGCGTAGCTGATGTCCTCGACATCCTTGCCGACCGCGGAATCGAGCATCAGGGAAGCCCTGGAACCGACACGCGCCAGCGGCTCGCCATGCGTGAACTTCTCGAGACTATCCACGTTGAGTATGCCCATGTCCGCTCCTTCTTTCGTACACTGCCCGACTTAATGGACCCCAGATATTAAGAAAGGGTTAAATCGAGACTCCGACTTTCATTTTCTGAGAGGGCAAGCGCCTCTGTTAGCACATTTATTACAAGACTTCGGTGGAATTATCATTCCATTCCGGGTCTGTTCGCCGCCTTGGGTGCCGCGATGAACTCGTGGAGGGCCATCGCCGCCCGCGAATGGCAGGGGTCGGTGCCTGCGGCCGAGATTTCGCCCGCGAGTTGCTCGAGGGTGTGGCGGTCGGCGCTCACACGCCAGACGCCGTCGGCGTACGAGCGCGTCTCTCGTGGCAACGCCTTGATGGCGTCGAGCCATGACTGGTTGAACGGCCGGAACCTGATCAGGACCACGTCGTCCGTTTCGTCGTAGCGGACGTCCAGCGTCGGCTCGGCCTGTGGCCGTGGCGCGGCGGTGGTGGGTTCGACTTCAGCCAGCCGCGCGATCTCCTCGATTACGCCCTCCCTAAAGACGTTGAATCCGCCGGTGAGGAACGTCTGCATGAAGTCGTGACCGCGCCTGTCGGGCGTGACGGTGTAGGTCACGTCCTGCCAGGATTTCCCGACGTTGATCCGAGCGCCCTTGCCGTTTTTGAGTTCGGCATGAAGGGCGTGGTCGAAAGCCATGCGGAAGAAAAGGAGGCCGTCGGAGAGTTCAACGATCGGACCGTGGTGGCCGAGGATGCGATCTTCGGGCGAAGCGGACGCAAGCGAGTTTCGAACCATGTCCTCGACGGTTTCATTGAGGAAGTCGATTTCGGAGACGTGAGCAGCAAGGACGAAAGCGAACCGCGATGAGATGCGCCAAAGCCTTCCTGAGCCTGCGGGTCGATACGCCTCGCTGGCCGGCAATCTCTCGAGGACCGAGGTGAGTACCTTCGAGAACGAATTGCTGACGACGACGGCCGGCTTGCCGTCGATTTCGGAAAGGTCAGCCCAGTTGGTGGGCAGATGGGGGGATTTCAGGCGGCCGTCGCCATAGCGGCGGAGTTCGTCCAGTTCCTCTTCCGAGATCGATTTCGACCTGAACAGCTGGTTCGCATGGTGGGCGGCCAGACGCGAGGCGTACGTCCACATTTCGTCGTTCCAGCGGGCCGGGCCCAGCGCCGCGAGTTCGTGGCCGGGAGATGCTGTGGATTTGGAAAAACCGGAGCCGTCACGCGCAAGAGCGTGGTCGCAGGCCATCGCGAGTGCCTCGATCGCCCGTGCGACTGTGGCGCGGGCAACGGCAGGGTTTGTCGTTTCGTTCGACATGTCGGTCCGGTCGCTCCCATCTTGTTCGTCGGAGCGTTCTATCACCAACACCTGAAAAATCAAGACCCCAGTTCGGCGACCACGGGTGCGGTGGCGGCGGGCGTATTGGCTGACTCCATTGCGAGGCCGACCGTCCGGTCGATCCACCTGAGGGCCTGGTCCTTCCTGTCGAAAATTTCACTCTCCGACTGGCCTTCCGCCTCCGAACAGGTGATGTCCACGAGGAACTGCTCGGTCCCACCCTCCCCGTAGGTGTTCAGGTTGAAGGTCCAGAGTTCCCCGTCGATGTGGTGTTCGATCGTCTCCTCTGCCATGGGCCGCCGTGCCATCGCTGCGAGCTTCATCGTTTCGAGGGCGAGGATTTCGGGCAGCCGTGAGCATCGTTCGTGCCAAACCCTCTCGAAATCCTTGATCGTCCCGAATTCCGAAACCCAGTTTCGGACCTTATCCGCTACCCAGGCGATCCGCCCCTCCCTCCCGTTTCCCCCATACCTGAGAAAATCAACGGTGTGGCTGAGCGGAGAGCAGGACTTCTCGTAGTTGGGTTCAACCCCAAACAGGTCTCTGAGGGCGATGATCTCCCAGGCGACGGCCCGTCCCTCGGACGTCGCGGACCACGGGCCCGTGTGATGGCGGTAGAACTCGCCGCAGCTGACGTACGGGATGCCTCCCCGGAAACCGAAGCCGTCCTTCGCGCATCGCGCCTCGTCCATCGTGATGAAGTGGCCGAACTCATGCAGTGGCGCGACGAGGTCGATCGACCTGTTCGCGGCATACCCGAGGGGAAACGTCAGGCCGGCCAGTGTGTCGCCGTGGAACCGCTGTTTCATCTCGTCGAAGCCCGCGAGTTCGAGATAGGGACGGTAGGGAGCGATGAACCTGTCTTCGACGATCTTCAGGTTTTCCGGCGTATTGACCACGAGGTGCCCCCTTTGTGCCGTCGGCTGTTGCACGGCTCTCCGATATATCGTCTGGCGGTCCGAATGAAGCAAATTCTGCGGCCGGATTCTTTTTTACACTTAACTGTCTTTTGGGATTGACGCCGGCGCACCCAAAAGACACCTTACTGTCATTAGGAACGGAAACAGGAGGTCTGGGGCGATGAACCTGCAGGAACTCGAAGAGAAGTCGGGATATCCGGCGAGACTTATCCGCTTCCTGATCGGTGAGGAACTCGTCCCCGGACCGACGGGAGGAAGGCGGTTCGCAAGCTATGGGGACGACCATCTCCGGGCGCTGGCGATATACCGGTCCTCCAAGGAGGAAGGCGTGGACTCCCTTGAGGTGATCAAGGCGAGGATCGAGGCGGGCGCGCTGTCGAGCGCGTACGCCATCGCCGAGGGGATCGAGATCAGGATCGAAGACGGAAGCGTGCCCGATGTCGGGGCATTTGTGGAATTGGTCAGGAAACTGGCGTCTGAACTCAGGGAGAAAAAATAATGGCAATAGCAGTGAAAAAGACCGAAACCATGCTCACGCAGTTTGTGACCCAGAGGCGTCATGCCAAGGCCCCGGTGCCGCTGAAGGCGGTGTCCTACAATGTCGAGATCGTTTCGGGTCTTGCGATCGTGAAGCAGAAGCGCGTTTTCAGGAATGACGAGAAGCAGCCGATCGAGGCGACGCTCACCTTCCCCGTCGGCTACGACTCCGTCGTTTCCGACGTCCGCGCCACCGTTGACGGCCGCTTGCTCGTCGGCGTGGCCAAGGCGAAGCAGGAAGCACGCAAGACCTACGAAAAGGCGCTGGACGACGGCAAGGCGACCGTCCTGCACGAAGAGCTCATGCGCGGCCTTCACATGGTGTCGGCGGGCAACATCGCATCCGGTGCGGAAATCACGGTGGAAGCGACCTACGTGGCCCCGCTCGCGATGGTCGCGGGTATCGGCCGGCTGCGGATTCCGCTGACGATCGGCGCGATCTACGGCACCTCGCCCCTGATCGCTTCGGACGACATCCTGGCCGACGGCGCAGCGATTGACGCGGCAGTCTCCGTGCGTGGCGCGGATGGTATCAGGATCAACGGCGCGGATGCGTCTTCCGTCACCACCGTGAAGACTTCGGCCGTGATCGACATCGCCGTGACGTCCCCGTCGCTGGCACCCGTCCATGCGAGGATGCCGTCCGGCTCATGGGCCAACGTTTCCTTCGCGATTCCCGCCGCCGCCGCTCGGCCGCTCGACGCGGACCTCATGCTCGACACCTCCGGTTCCATGGCCGAAGGCGCTAGCCGTTGGAAGACAAAGTGGCAGGCGCTCGTCGAAGGACTCGGCTCGGCCCTGAAGACGGTTGACAGTCAGGACGGGTTCCGTTTCTGGACGTTCTCGAACGACTGCATCCTGCGGGGAGCCGCGAAGGGGCCGGAGGCTGCGGACCGCATGTCGTCGATTCCTTTCGACAACATGGGTACGGAACTTGCGGAGGCGGTACACAAGGTCGCCCAGTCGCGCTCCGAAGCCAACATCCTCCTGGTGACCGACGGCCAATCGTACCGAGAAATCGACTTCGACATCGTCCGCAAGTCGGGCGCGCGCTTTACCGTCGTCCTGATCGGGCGCTCCGCCTTCGAAAGCCGCGTGGCGCAGCTCGCCGCATTGACGGGAGGTCAGATGTTCGTCGTCGATCCGTCCGATGACGTGGCTGCCGTCGCCTCCGCCGCCCTGCTGTCGATGCGCTCGGCCGCAAGCCCGGTGAAGGCGAACGACGACCCAGAAGCGTCCGTCGAGCGTGTCATCGGCGGGCTTGAGGTTTCCGTTGCCTATTCGGCGGAGGAACCCGAAGGACGTGAGACGCCGCACGCAGCGGCCTTCGCGGCCGCCCTCGCGGTTTCGGCGCTGCCGTCCGATGCGGCCGGCAAACTGGCCGAAGCAGTCGGGATCGTGACCCATCTGACGTCGATCGTCATGGTGGACTACGAAGGCGGTGAGGTTGACGGTATCGCGGTGACCCGCAAGGTTGGCCTGGCCGAGCCTGACGAGTCTGGTGTGATCCTGGCGGCTTCAGCGGCTCCGGTGCGCGTCTCCGCCTTCTACAGCGCGCCGTCGTTGGTTGGGGCCGGGTCACTGCGGTCGATGAACCTGGTTGCGGAGTCGCTCGCGGATGCCGGCCTCGAAGCATTCGGTGGCGGCTACGTCGCGCCGGACAGTGCTGCGGATGTCGGTGGCGCGTGGCTCGGTCGTCCTCGGGGCATTGCCACCAAGGGTATCGGCGGTCACGTCTCGAAGAAGGTCACCAAGACCGTCGAAACGGTCGAGACCACGATCGTGGACACGGGGGCTGCCGGCTTCTGGGGTCAGATCGAATATCCGTTCGGTTCGCACGACGTGCCGACCTCGATGTTCGACTGGACGCTGATCGCCGAGGTGATCAACGGGAAGAACTCGCTGGGCGGAGGTTTCGACGAAAAGTACGCGCTCATCCTTTCTGCCCGCATTGAGGTCGTCGAACTCGCAAAGGCGCTCGGGAAAGACATCCTCCATGTGGCGCTCGCGCTGATCGCATCGAAGAAGGGCGACGGTAACCGGATGGCCGAGCGGATCGTCCGCAAGGTCCTCGACGGCGCGGACCCGGCGAAGCTCGCCGCGGCGCTTGCGCAAATCCCTGGCTGACGAAAAAGGCCGCCGTCTTCGATGATGGCGGCCTTTTTTCTGGATGGAACGATCGGTGACCTCAGTTCCGGCGTGCGGCGCGGCGACGTGCTTCCATCTTCTGGCGAAGGAGGCCGTATTTGCGGCCGTAATGGCGCTCGCGGAGAAACACCGCGCCGCAAATGGCGGAAACCGTCAGGATGGAGGCCGCCACGAGCCTGGCGATGGGGTGTTCGACGCCGGCCGCGCCTACCGCCGCATAGCAGATTGCCCCGGATACCGCGATGGCGACGACGACGCCCGCGTCCGCGATGAGTTCTTCCATCATGAGCGCCCCCGGAAAACTGCGACTACAATAATTGAAGACGTCGTATTCGGTTCGGTCAACCCCGTGGACTTAGGCGTCGCTGGGCGATACTGGATTGATTGTAAAAGCCGTGATTGCGCCAAACAGGCAAAGGGCCGTAAATGCTGATGAACTACCGCTATCCGGCGCTCGTACGGGGTCAACTCGGTTCCGCAAGGAGCGTCCGTCCCTTGATGGTCGCGATGCAAGGGCGGGCCGAGGTCGAGGAACTGGACTTCTCCGACGCACCTGTCGCGGCGACCGTCTATATGCCGCAGGGCAAAACGGACTACAGGCATCACCGGGGAAGGTTGTACAGGGCGGCGAGCGAAAGTGGGTCCGACGAATTCAGGACGGGTCTCGACACGCACATGGCCCTCAAAATCGCCGACACCTGCCGGATGGTGGCGGGTAAAGATATCCTGCCATGGCCGAGAGTGGCAATCGACTGCCTGAGGAACGTGGTCCTGGCGCGGGACAGCTTCCGATCGGTCCGCGGAGAATATACGAAAATTGGCGAGCATGAATGGGCGGCGATGGCGTCACTCCCATCGCTCGGAGGTTATGAACAATCAGACCTTGACCGATGGGAGGCCGAGGCGGCCCACTACGTGGGTGACCTTATTTCCCTCGATGGCGATCTGTGGATACCCGTCCCCGAGCCATTACTTGCGGTCATAGTAGTGGATCGAAAGATGCCCTACCCGACTTTCGTGGATGCCACCGTGTACGATAGCCGAAACGACAGTCCAAAGGACATGCCGCCCCCGTTTGGAAGGCGCGACGGCTTCACGTCCTCATTTTGGAATCCGGCGGCAAGGTTCTATTCTATCCTCGATATGCCCGACCTCCTTGACAGTGAACTTGGCGGGAAGCTCGGGTTCGGAAATCTACCATGGTTGAGAAGGCCGGACATTTTCATGCCGTCGGCTTTTTCCAATGGCTATGCGGAGAAGGAACTCGACCGCGCTGCCCGGGTCGTCGTCGCCGAAGTCCATTCGCTTTGCAAGGGATACGGTTTCACAGACGTGACGAAGTTGCATCTCAGGAGGCACATGAACCGAGTGCGCCGACTGCTGGGGGAAGGAGGTCTTTCCGACGAGAAAGGTGACCAGATGCTGACCCAGATGGACATGATCAAATCGTGGATCAGTACCATTTGGTCTACATACCCCTCCCTTCGCGGGGCCGGCGAATTGATCGCCATGGTGACGGATGCAGCCGCCGTGTGGGGGAACAGGGAGATAAGTTTCGACGTGAGCTGGACGCAGCAACAAGTGTCCGCTCCCTAGAGGCCGAGGCGCTTCAGCACTTCCGCCTCAGTCATCAACGGGTTCATGCCTTTCGCTATCACGAGAAGGACGTCTGAATCCTTGACCGCGTTGCGCTCTGCCACAAGCCTGAGTTCCGTCGCCGCCGCCTTGCGCCTCGTTTCGCGCGACAGGCGCTCGTTCGAAAGATGCGGGTGGTCCCGCAACGTCTGGAACAACTCCATCGCGGCGATCGAGGTCAGGTCTTCGTAGGTCTGCGCAGGCTGCATGGTGGCGTCTTCCTATTTCTGGGAAAATTCGCATTCTCCATCCACCATGTCAACGGCATTGAATTGATGACCCCGACATGATAACAGGACGGCAGGAAATGGAGACCGACAATGGACATGGCGTTTTTCGGTGACTCCCACGGGGACTTCACCGCCGTCGAGGAGAGCGCCTCGGCGGGTGTCGCGCCCGTGTCCGTTTTCCTCGGCGATTTCGATCTCACACGCCCCCTGGAGGAGGAAGTCTCGCCGCTGGTCGAGGCCGGAAGCGAGGTCTGGTATGTCCACGGCAACCACGACGCCGACAGCCCGGAGTGGTATGACTTCGTCTTCTCCTCGGGGCTGGCTCACCGCAATCTGAGCGGTCGTGTCGTCGATATCGGCGGGTACAGGGTGGCCGGACTTGGAGGCGTGTTCCGCACAAGGGTCTGGAACCCGAGATCGAAGGAAAAGCCGGGGTTTGCGACTAGGAGAGAGATGATGAGGGCTATGCCGCATGCCAGGTGGCGTGACGGACTTCCGATGCGCCAGCGTGCCACGATCTTCCCAGAGGACTTCAAGGCGCTGGCGCGTCAAAGGGCGGATATCCTCGTGTCGCACGAGGCCCCCTCTTCGCATCGTTTCGGCTTCGGGAAAATCGACGAGCTGGCAGCTACTATGGGCGTGAAGCTCGTCGTACACGGCCACCACCACGAGTCCTATGAGGGAAAACTTCCCAATGGTATCAGGGTTATCGGAATGGGCGAAGCCGACTGGCGTGTCGTGAACATCGAAGGGGCGATCGGATGACGGAATCCGTAGACAACGGCAAAATCAGAGGTGCGATCATGGTTGATGTCGAGGCGCGCGGGGATCGCGGCCAGATCGACAACCTGAAGCGTGCGGAGGCGAAGTTCGGCATGAAGACCGGCGCTCGCTTCCTCGACGGCAAGGAAGGGGTCGTATCCTACCTCGGATACCCGACGCCACGCTTCTTCTTTCAGAAGCGGCGCATGGACGGCACGTTCGAAGACGCGATCGAACTGACAAAAGACAAGTACGATCAAACATACGCATTGAAACTCTAAGGCGGGAGAAGCGTTGTGACACCGGACGAAAAGAAGCGATTCGACCATTTCGAGCGCGCGAACGAGGGTTCAGAGGCACGCACGGAGGCGCTTTTCAAGGCGCTCGAGGGCGCGCCCGCCGCCGCCATCCGCAAGTACCTCGAGGACAGCGGCGTCAGGTTCGCCGAGACGCGAATGTTCCGCGGCGACAAGGGGTCGTCCGTGTGGGCCGTTGGATCGCATGCCAGCGGAACCCTGAGCGGGAAGGATATCGAGGTGGAGTTCGGTCCGGACGCCATCCATTTGGCCAGGTTGCTGGGCATCGTCCTGAACGTCTCGCGGCTTCCCGAGGACGAGGATGTCGGGCGGCCCGAGGGATTCCGCAATCCGGACGGCTCGATCAACATCGAAGTCCTCAGGTAAGCAGGGTCTCGCCAGCGGCGATCAGCTCGTCGGCGATCTCGACGCCCTTTTCGTTGAGTTCGTACTCGGTGTCGGCGTTGCGTCCGCGCTCGCCGCCCGCCCGGGGAACCCGCTGCTTGGTGATCAGGCCTTCCTTGAACAGGTTGGACAGATGGGCGTTGATGGACCCCATCTTCATGCCCGTCGCCTCCTCCATCTCTACATAGAGCAGCTTGCCGCGGCTACGCAGCGCGAGCAGTAGCCGTCGTTGCATGCGCGGTCGCTCAGTGCTCCGCTTGCCCTCCATGTCGGGTCGTGGCGCATACTTCCGCGAGGCCCCGGTTTCGAAATCGAAACCCTCCTTTTCGGCGAGCTTCTCGAGGACGGCGATGGCCGCGGCGACTTCACTGATTTCGGCCATCGACAGCTTGTCGAAGTCGATCCGTCCCCTGAAATATCTCACCGCCATCGGTCTGTCCCTTCCGTCTGTTCAGTCACGCCTGTTTAAGGCTGGAGCACGGGCGATGTCAATCCATAATCTCCGCTAACCTATTGATTCTATTAGGTTATGAGTCGCCGATCGATTCTGGGGAGTCGACTTGAAATTCAAGGACTTGGCGCACTAAGTGTCTGGTAAAAATTGTTGCCGCGGCCCATTATCGAACAACGACGTCATGATTTATTCTGGAAATTCGGAATGCTGAATACCATCCAATCCTTTTTCGTTTCGACGCCATGGGCACAATCCGTCGGTGGAATGTTGCTCCTCTTCGCTGGTGCGGCCCTCGCGAACCTCTTGATGCGCCGCCTCGTGTTGCGGGTCTTCGGCAAGCTTCTCGCCCTGACCGAACTCGGGCAGGACCAGGACCTGCGCAAGCACAACTTCGTGGCAAGGCTTGCCCACGCCGTACCGGCCGCCGTCGTGATGTACGGGATCGAAGCCGTGCCGTCGCTGCCGTCGTCAATCATCAAGGTCGTGCAGAACGTCGCGACCGCCTACATCATCCTGACGCTCGTGCTTGCCGCCTCAACTGTCCTCGACGCCATCAACGCCGTTTACACCCGCAAGGGACTTGCCGCCGTACGGCCGATCAAGGGCTACCTGCAGGTCATCAAGATCGCGGGTTTCGTTGTCGCGGGGGTTCTCACCATCGCGGCCCTCGTCGACCGCTCGCCTGTCATCCTGCTGTCGGGACTGGGCGCGATGGCGGCGGTGCTGATCCTGGTCTTCCAGGACACGCTTCTTTCGTTCGTCGCAAGCGTGCAGATTTCGTCCTCGCAGATGATCAGGGTCGGGGACTGGGTTCAGGTCCCGAAGCTCGACGTGGACGGAACGGTCATCGATATCGCCCTCTACCACATCACAGTCAGGAACTGGGACATGACCCTGACGACCATCCCGGTGCGGAAATTCATCGGAGAGCCGTTCAAGAACTGGCGCGGCATGTTCGAGACGGGATCGAGGCGTATCAAGCGGTCGATCTTCCTTGACCAGACCAGCGTCAAATTCGTGGACTCGACGTGGCTGCGGAAATCGAAGTCCGACCCGATCATCGGCAAGTTCCTGTCGTCTCTCGATCAAGTTCCCGCGACATCGACGAACTCGGCGCTTTTCCGTGAATACCTCGAATGGCATTTGCGGGCCGATCCGAACGTGGACGACACGATGCGCCTGATGATCAGGACCACCGACCCGACGCCCACGGGCATCCCGCTCGAAATATACTGCTTCTCGAGGGAGACCGAGGGGCTTCCGTACGAAAAGCTCCAGTCGGGGATTTTCGACCACGCCCTTGCTGTGCTGCCAAGGTTCGGCCTCTCGGTGTTTCAGGCTCGATGACCGGCGTTGCGGATTTCGTTGTCGCTGGCTCGGCGCGGTTCCATCATCCGCTATCGGATGAAGGGCCTGACATGATCAGAATGCGAAACCATATCGAGGCCGCCCTGCTCGGCCTCTCGCGTGCCGACGAGCTTCGCACCGTCGGCGGATACAATTGGATTCAGCATCTCGCCATGGCGGCGCTCCTCGACGACAGGAACGACGCCGCGCAGGCGTGGCTCCACTCGAAGTCCGCCGCGAAGTCGTTCGTGGCCTCCCTCCAGCTCTTGTCGCGTCCCGGCCCGAGACAATGGTTCCACCTGTCCGACGATGCCGTCATGGATCGCTACAGGGAGTACATGCTCAAGACGTTCTCGACGCATGCCGGCCTGTTCGACACCGCCTACGCCCGCTTCAAGTCAGACGTGGCGGCGGTCATGACGGAGATCGCGCCACAGCTGGGGCGGCTCGCGGGATCGGGCGATTTCAGCATGCTGGTGAATGTCTACCTCAACACCGTCGAACGGCTGCCTGACGGCGTCGGCGTCTACTTCGTGCATCACGAGCAGATGCCTGGCTTCACCGACGTGGCGATCTATCCGCCTTCAGGGTTCCAGAGGTTCATCGGCAAGGTCAGGGAAACGGGTGTCGCATCAGCGATGGACGAGGCTGCGGGTTACTATGCGATCGTCGTGTCGCAGCACGAGGCAGGCAACCTCGAACTCTCATCGGGAGAGCTTATCCAGATCGAGGAGACCCTGACAGGCCTCATCTGCGACAGTCGCCGCCAGGAGACGGCGGGGAGCCTCATGCAGTCTTACCACAATGTCGAGACGGGGAGAGCCGCACCGAAGTACGCCGCTCCCCGATTTTGATCAGGCGAACGCCTTGAGGACGTCTTCGCGGTAGCCCCTTGAGTACTCGGCTCCCCGTTCCACGGAACGAGCGAAGGCGGCGGTGATGCGCTGGAAGGCGAGGGCGTTGTAGGAGATCACGGCGTTGACCACCTCGTCTGCCGTATTCGCCTTGCTCAATTCGCCGGCGAAGTCTCCGATTTTTCCGGCCTCTGCCGTCGCGATAGCGGCAAATTCCGAGACTTCCGCGACTGCCAAGTCGACGCCTGCCTTTGATTTGGTGGCGATAACTGTCTGAATTTTATTGGCGTCGAACATCGATATCCTCCATTGTTTGGGTCCTTCCCAGACACTACGCCTGCCTGTTGTGCAGCGCAACATAAATCGGGTCTTTGATTTCGTTTGTCCCCTTCATCCCGCTGCTCTGTAATCAAGACAGCAACGGAGTAGGTCTCATGCAATCGGAAGACATCATTGTTTCGAAACTGCTGTCCCTGCGGTTTTACCAGTTCAGCGACGCGGACAAGCGGGGGCTGACGAGCAACATCAGGGGGAACGGCATCCGGTCGGGGGTATCCGAGGCCGCGAGGATTTACCTGCGTACCGCGATCGAGCGCGGCATGGCAGAGGCCGGCCATCTCGCGGGCATCGCCGACTGGCTCGAGGGCTTCGGACACACCTTGGACCGGGACGTCGTCGAGGAGTACCGTCAGACAGTAAGGGAGATGACGCTTAGTGCGCTTTTATCCCGGGAAGTTTCGTTTCAGCCTTAGCCAATCCGGCGGGTTTGGTTAAGGCTGAAACCCTCTAATGACAGGTAGCGCATAAACATGAATACCCGAGCGTCCGTCTGGATAGTGTCGATTGCAATGCTCGGTTCAGCCCCGATTGCCATGGCGAAATCTCAGGCGTGTATCAGGAGTCAGTCAGCCGTCGAAAGTATCACGGCAGAGTGGGGACTGGACGAAGAGATGGATAGCAAAAGACTTTCCTATGAAATGTTGTGTAGACCTCCAAGTCTTGAGTTTACTTGGCGCGGCCTGGAGGATCGCCGTCCGCAGATTTTTGCGTGGGCCATTCAAAATTGGTCCTATTTTTCTGTCTTGAAGCATCCAGGCGGAACATCAAAAACCGAAAAGATTGTCAACCTATTCGTCTCGGGAGAAATGGAGCGCGTTGCTCCAGAAGGTTCGGTAAACCACGTGATAGCGGCGTTCTACAATTTGAAAATCGTGGACTATGTCGCCGACAGGTTCAAAGACCGAGACCGACGCGATGCTTTCCTTGGGAAAATCCACGATATTCGTGTCCAACGGGAGCGGGAGGCGAAGGCGGCCCATCCGTACTGACGCTTTAAAGCCTGACGATTTTGTCCACGCCGCATGGACAAAATCGTCATCCTTCAAAGTGTGGGTGTCGTGGGGCTTGTGCAACGCGACGACACGTTCAGGCCGTCGTACTCGCGAAACCGGTCCACGCCCTCGACAAAATTCTCTTCCCTGCGTCCCTTCCAGTCGATGTTCACGTGGAAGACGGTCGATCCGACGTCATGGTATCCCTTCGCCTCCAGGAACGCCGCCGACGTCGAAACCGACCTCGCGTCGAAGTCGAACGTCATCGACAGGTGGTCGCCGAGAGGTTCCCCTGCCCTGAACGCATCGAGTGCGCGGACGAGTTCGCCCTCGCCCATGGGGATCATGTAGGTTTCCGCGCGCCGAGGTGTGCCGTTGTCGTCCACCCTCAGAACCTGCACCTCCGCATAGTTTGGATCGGCGACGGCCGGGCCGATGAATTGCGCGATGCCGATGGCTCCCGGCGCACGCAGGATGGCAGCGCTTTCGTCCTGGTCGTTGTAGTGGAGCGAGTTCTCGGGCCAGGTCATCCTGTCGCCGATCTTTGCCGCCAATGCCGGAAGTTCCTTCGCCAACCAGTCGAAAATCGCGCCCATCCCGTCGGCGATGACGCGCTCGCCGAACTGTGCCACCAGCTTTCCGGGCAAGCCGCCGTCGCGCTCGACGAGGTCCATGTATTCCGGCGCGTAGGCGGCGTCGAGGTCGCGGGAAACCGTATCGGCCGCCGCTTCGGCAGAGATGAAAGGCAGGACCAGCTCGCAGGCCTCGACCAGTCCCGGGATGACGCCGGGGCCGTCGTGGACCTTATAGCGCCACCAGTTATGGCTTTCGTCGGGCGCGAGCATGCTCGCGTGGGTGATGCCCAGCCGTGCCCCGGCCCGCAGGACGACGACGGTGTCGGTAGGCCTGTTGCGGCCATGGCCGGCGGGGGTGCGGAGCGTCCTGAGGACAAAACGGTCGATGCCGTCCGTTCGGACGACGAGCTCGTGTGCCTTTCCTTCGTGGCTGCGGTGCGGAAGGATCGAGACGTTGCCGATCGAGATGCCGTCTGCGCCAGTCGCCTCGACCTTGGGGAAAAGGTGATCCTTGACTTTGCGGAGGGCGTCGCCGATCACGCCGTCCGCGAAAACCCGGAATCCGTCGAAATGATGGATCGTGGCGCGAGGGTCGTAGTCCGGTGTCCGGCATTCAAGGTAGGACTTGAAAGCGCTATCCAGGGCCTGGTCGTCGGTGCGTGTCTGTTCGGTCATTGTCGATGGTCCTAGAGGGTTACGGTGCGCAGGGAGGGAAGCCGGATCGGGATGGCCGCCGGAAGCGCTTCGGCGATCTCCATGTCGAATTCGATCGCGTCCGTGCGCGCCGGCTCCGGGATGGAGACGAGTTCGGCCGCCTCGGGGAGCGTCGAGGACAGGAACATCCCTGCCTTCGATGCCTTGGCGATGTCCATGATTCCGTTGGCGATCAAGGGGACGAGTTCATCATGGAGATCGTTGTAGGCGGCGCTGGACCCATGTCGGCCGTTGAAGAGGACGGTGTCGATGTGCCTCGACATGGCGGCGACCAGGGGGTTTGCCTGAGTGGAGCCGTCCGTTGCCGCCATGTCGCCGTAGCGCGCCTCGTTGCGGCGCTTCTTGGCTTCCCGCAGTTCCAGCATCGGGCTGTAGGTCATGCCGGCCGCATAGGTCCTGATGGCGTTGCCTGTCGTGACGATCTCGTCCTCGTTGCCCGCCTTGACGTGCAGGATGAGCGCTGCCAACTGGTCGGGTGCGGGCATGTTCTCGAAATAGAAGCAGAGGTCCACGAGTTCGATATTGTCCTTGTCGGTGACCGTCAGGTTGAGCGCACCGTGACCGTTGCTCGACAGGACGCCCTTGCGGGCCCTGAAATTGAAGCGCTTGCCCGTCACGACGATGTCGTCGCCGGAGATGAAGGCTGACGCCGTTTGCTGGCCGCCGATCTTCGACAGCAATTCGACCGCCTTGACCAGAGGCTTGCGCTTGGCCTTCCTGACGCTCCTCGGAACGGGACGGTTGAATCTGGCCGCCTCTTCGGCCCGGATCGTTTCCGTGATCAGTTGCATTCTTCGCTCGCGGAGGCGTCGATAGAAGTCGCCCACCAGGTGCCGCGCTTCGGAAAAGGCGGCACGTCCCATGATGCGAACGTCGTCACGCGCGCGCATGACGACCTCGCCCAGCGCGGGAAGGAACGGGGCCGCGTTGTCGGCGACGAAATCGCGGTTGGAAAGGAGGTGCTTGATCCCCTCGCCGTCAGGCCCCCGCAACTTCACCGCCTCGGAAAGCACGTGGCGGGCGCTGTCGGTCAGAGTGCCGGGAAGCTCGTTGAAGCCGATCCAGGTCAGCGTAGCGCGGTCGTCGAGGTTGGCGTTCTGCCTCCACGCCGCCATGCGCTGGCGCGCCGTCGCGTTCATCAGGCGGATGAAATCGGTTCCGCCGAGGCTGTCGTACCAACCAAGCGGGTCTTCGTCGAGGAGCGTGATATAGGCGTGGACGTCCGCCGTCATGTCTCCGCTCTCGACGCAGGAGTCGAGCGAATACATCACGTCGGCGGGAAGTCCGCTCATGTCAGCCTCCGCGCATCGGCATGACGCCGATCGACTGGCTGCGGGCGACGACGGCCGGGTCGTGGCACTGCTCGGCGCGCTCGGTGTCGATCTCGGGTCGATCGGTGACGTCCGCCATTCCGGCGGCGATGATTGCGGCGAAATCCTCGTCCTTCACCGAAACGGAGCGGCGCTTCATGATCTCCTCGACATCCGTAATGCGGGACTTCGGGCGCGGAATGAAACCCAGAGCCCTGGGCGGGATGACGAAGAAGGCGACGCCCTGCTTCATCTTCTTCTCGATGAGATCGCGCATGACCTCGTCGTTTTCCCTTTCCCAGGTAATCGTCGAGTCCCCGGAATTGTTCAACAGCGTGAATGCGCGGATTTGCTCGATTTCATCAGCGTTGTCGTCGGGAAACGACTGGCCGTTAAGGTCGCCGTGCATGTTCTCGATTCCCTCGATCGCGTTCCGGAACAGAGCTCCGGCCGTCTGCGAACTCTCGACAAGGGCGTTGACCTCCGAGATCGTGTCGCAAACAGCCGAAATCCACCGCAGCGCGACAATCTGTTCGGAATCGGCGACAGCGCCGCTATAGCGCGGGAGTTTGGAGTCGCCGCCGGGTTCGTCTGCGACCAGCCGCCTGACCTTGACGGCAGGGACGCTACCGCTCATCCCCGGACCCAGTGAGATGCTGGGTGTGACGAACTCTGTGAACGGAGAATTTCGCCTGAGAAGGACGTACCGCCCAGGTTCGATCACAGGAGTTTGTGTGTTTCCGAGGATTTCGATCATGGCTTGGGCGTCCTCTGCGTTGGCGCGTTGTCGGGGGTCACTTCCGTGCCGTCGAGCGCACGGAACAGCTGCTTGCCTTCCTCGATCGAGGCGTTGTAGAGGCTGCGGGAGGCGAAGTTGGCGCGCAGGACGGCGTTGACATCGTCAAGGGTGTCGCACACACAGGCGACGGATGCGCGGCGCATGACCTCGGTCTCGTCCTCGTTCGACACGGAGGTCGCGACGACGACGCCGGCGTCCATGGTCCTGTTGAGGCGCTGGCACTCCAGCGAAACGCCCATTTCGCGGACGATCATCGTCGGTCGCGAGAAGCTGGCGTAATGCATTCCGCCATCGGCGAAGACGAACTTGCCGATCAGGCTTCCCTTAGCCGGGTTTTGCTTGCTGTGGAACTTGATCACTGTGGGGCGTCTCCGTGTATACCGGACAATGCACCCGCCCTCGGAAAGGATCAAGCCGCATCGCCCGCGTCCGTCTCAATCGACGAAGTCTATATTTGCACGGAGTTTGATTACCGCGCCTTGGAGGGAGGTGTCAACATTAATGGTGGAACTCGATGTCGGGACGGCTGGTCCCGGGCCTAGCCCGTGTGGCAGCCCGTGGAGCGATTGCTTCGCGGGCCGGAACTCGGCGAATTCGCCGCCATTTCGCCGAACTCGGCCAGAAGCTGATCACGTGTCTGCTGGTACCGCTCGACCGCCTCGATGCTCTTGCGCACGATGCTGTTTGCCTCCGTCGCGCTGTCGCAGATCGCCTTGATTTCGGAAAGGCGGATGACCTGCTGCTCGCCAGCGGTCTTCTCGGTGAAAATCCATGATTTCAGTTCGTCGTCGTAGTTGGCGTGGAGGCGTTCGACGACGGCCGACTTTTCGGTTTGCTGCAGAACCCTGCATGGATGACGGAACGCGGGCCAGTCCTGCATGACTGCCTGCATCACGATGCGGCCCTCGAGTTCCTCGTTTTCGACCTCATCGACACTGGAGAAGAATTTGATCATTCCCGTGCATGCCCTCCATCAACACAGGATCATCCTGCTCGACCGGAACCTTGGAAAAACTTCTTGATGCCGATGGGATCATCAGCTGCGTGAAGTCTTCCCGTTCAAGTGATTTCAACCCCTACGCGACGTGCGTCATTTCCATTCGGTCCCCGACGTCCATCGTTGCAACGGTATCAACGGTATTAATGCGCTCGGAACGGGAATGCAAGAATATATTGCACTGCGAATATGAGTGCGCCGCGAAGTAGCCGATGCGGGAATCTGTTGCGAGTCCTTGTGATTTCCTGCGATTGGGTAGCGCGCTTCAGATCGTCAGGCCGCCGCTGTAAACCCCGCAAACGGTATGCGCTCGGAGTCCTTCCTCAGGTATAGCGGATGCCTGGGGGAACCGTTCGAGGTCACGCCGAGGCACATCGCCTGGATGTTTTCCGCCTCGAGTGCCGCGACGACATCCGTGCCGTAGCCGCTCAACTTTTTGTGAAGAGAGCCGAAGGCAAGGATGACGAGCCGCGCCGAACGCGCCTGATCGACGATCGTCGGCAAATTGATCTCGCTGCGCGGCGCGACGCCCGGCTGGAGCAGTGCCTTGGGTTGCGTCGCCCGGAAATCCATGACGTTGCATTTGCGGTAAGTACCGAAGCCCCATGCCGCGGTGAAATCGCATTCCCGCCTGACGGTCGGGTCGTCGACGTCGCCGTCCGCCGTGCTCGGGTTCATGCCGATCCAGAGTACATGGCCGGGGTTCGGCGCGCCTGCCCAGTCCCTCCAGAGAAGCGGCCGGTATTGTCCACAGTCGGAGAATGTCGCGCCGCCGCGTATGGCCTCGCGGAGTCTGATCCTGACCTTGCCGCCAGGATCGTGACGTTCCTTGGCGTTGGGTTCCGATCCCGAAAAAGTGGCCACGGGTGCAAGGTCTGTCATGGCTGCAATCCGAAATCCTTGAAGTCGTCGGGATGCTTGATGTCGCCGCCGCCTGGTAGAGGTATGGAGACGGGTCCGCCGGTTCGCGCGTACCAGGAATAGTTCTCGGGGATCGTCGCGACGCCGTCCTTGCCGCGGAACTTATCCACGACTTCGGACGGCAGGATGTTCATCGTGCCGCTGCCGGGGCCGTCGAGTTCCATGCCCTGGTCTGCGAGGAGTGCCGCGACTTCCTCGGGAAGTGCCCTCAGCATTTCGGGGGTGATCTGCTGGTCTCCGCCCGCGTTGATCTGCTGCAGGTTCATCAGCAGCTTCCTGACGTCCTCGTCGGTCATGCCATTGCCGATGAGGCTTTTGACCGCCGCCTCGGCGTCCTTCTTGATCGCCGCCTCGTTTGCCGTCTTGTTTTTTTCCTCCACGATCGGCTCGGCCGGGCCTTCGGGTTTCTTGTCGCCAGCTTCCGCCTTCTCTTCGGGCTTTGCCGACGGCGCGGCCTTGGCGGTCGGTTCTGCCTTGACGGCCTGATCGGTGGCCGGGCGCTTGCCGTCCGGCGACGGGTCGGCCTGCTTGCCCGTGGCGTCTTCCTCGACGGACTTCTCTGACGCAGGTTTGGCGACGGTCGCGGTGTCCTGCGGAGCGGTATAGAGACCGGGGTTGTATGTCGGCAGCCCGATATTGGCGATGGTGTCGGCGGCCTGATCCGTCTGCTGTCCGGCGGGGATAGCGGCTGCCGCGCTGTTGGCGGCGGCACCATCGGCGGATTTCAGGAAATCGGGAGTCTTCAGAACCTTGAGCGCAGACTGTTCGGCGCTGACGCCGGGTGTCGGCAGGGGAAGGTTGCCTGGGATTTGATGCTCCAGGGCGGGCGCGGTCTCCGCCGCCGTGAGTTCGGCGGCCACCCGTCGCGTCTCCATGTATCCGAGCGAAAGCGCGGCGACCACAGCGATCGACGCCACGCTCACTGATAGGGACTTGAGGATGGAAAGCGCCGACCCTCGTTTCTTCTGCGTGAGCTGATGGGCGAGATCGAGATAGGCCTGCATGGCCTCCTGGGCCGCTCCCGAGAAGACAATCGTCTCTGCCACAGGCGAGGAAGGATCGCGCAGTACGACATTCGAAACGGATAATTTGTCAGCAAGCCGCGTAGTGACTTCGATGGTGCGGCCGGCCGAAACGAGGATGATCGACTCCTCTCCGCGAATGACGTATTCGGCCCCGCGTCCGATCGTCAGGAAGTCCTTGGGCAGTTGCTTCATTGCTGTATCCCGGATTGGCATCGCACCACGCGACGTCTCGAATTTCTGTTCATCGAATTCTAGGCACAACTACCCGCGTCCATCAATCCCCCGTCCCGTCGGTGAGAAGCGCGCGCGACGTCTGGATTAACTAGCGCTATTGGTGTGTCGTCGCGGATGTCGTCTTGAATTGTTTCGAATTTCGATGCTTTAATTTAAATCGAGGTTGGGACGCGGATGTCCCATGGTTTGAAACTGGACGTATTGATGGCCAAACCCGAAGGTTTTTCGAAGGTGGTGAAATTCGACCTCGGCAGCTTGAGGCGGTCGGTTTTCGTCGAGCGGACGAACGCCCGCCTTACACAGGACGATGTCGCGGCGACCATCGGTTGCAGTCGGAAATGGGTGTCGAGGTTCGAGCGGGGATTGTCGGTTCCGAGTTTCGAGATCGTGATCGCCTATGCGGCGATGTTCGGAATCGAAATCTACATGGCCTTGCCGGATGCTTCGCCCGACATGACGACCCCGTCAAAGGGCGTTTCGAACTTCGAATGATTTATCGGAAGCCAGCGCCGCGGGTGTTTCGCTTCGTCCGACTTCCGATTTTCGAGGTTTCCCGCGAAAGGAATTACCAAAGGTCTTCGGAGAAGAGTTCGGTCCCCCGGTCGTTCGGTTTCGGAACTGACGGGCCGCCGTAATTCTCGAGCCGCGGGTAGTGTCGCAACGGGTTATGAGGCGTGTTTGCCATCTCCAGTGCTACCAGCTCCCAAGCCTCCTCGCGCGAGACAAAGCGGGCGCGGTCGGTGACGAACCCCTGTTCGCAGTCGATGTTGGCGTGTTTGGTCTCCGGGTAGCACGCATCGACCAGTCTGCTGACCTGTCCGTGCCTCGCGGGTGCGGGGAGCGAATAGACACCCTTGTCCGGATGCAGGAAGGCAGCGCCGATGATCCGTTCGAATGGCATGTTCAGTCTTCTCCGTCCTCGTTGGTTTTCCCGCCTTCGGGTAGCGAGCAAATGAGGTTGTCGATCTCCTCCTTGAGGGTCTCGAGCGTGATGCGGGTCTGGCCGGGGCTGACCGAGGTGTCGCCGAAGACACGTTGGATCGCCTGACGCGCTTCCTCGTAGAGCCTGTCCGATTTCGCCATGTCAGGCCTCCTTTCGCTTCGTTCGCTCGAGTTCGGCCCTCGCCCTGCCTTCGTCGGTCAGGATCAGCCTGTCGTTGCTGAGGCCGCTGCTCTTGCCTGACCAGTTGGCAAGCCCAATGGCAACGACCTTGAGGGCGGGCGCGTATCTGTCTGCGAACCGATCCCTGCCTTCGAGGATGTCCAGCAACACGTCGATCTGCGGAGCGGTGAGTTTTGTCATCGGAGTTCTCCCGTTGTTGGCGGCTTCGTTCTTGGCGATCTGCTCTACGATTTCCTTGATCACCGGCATGGTGAGTTCGCCTTCACGATAGGGAAGACAGAGGCCGTGCTCGCGCAGCGCCGTTTCGAGGGTGGTCACGGCGCTGGCCATGTTTCCACGAAGATCGAGTGCAGTGACGGTGGCGTCGGCGGCCGCCAGCACCTTGTCGAATCGGCGGCGCTCGTTGAGGATGAAATCGGCGATCATTTTGGTGGCGTCGGCGCTTGCCGGACCGAGGCGCTTGAGCGCGGACTGAAGGGCGATGGCCTTCTCGCGGATATCGGCGGGGATTTCGCCCATGTCGGCCGGCGTTTCGGCGGGTGCCTCCTTTTTGACGGAGAACCTGCGGCCACGCATCGTCACGGTCTTTCCGAGAACTGTTTCAGCGACCGTCACAAGCGTTTCGTCGTCCAGCGAATGCAGGTGGCTGTTGACGAAGAATTCCATTTCGCGCCTACTGATCGACATCCGTACTGCCCCGTTCGCGTTCGGTGCTGGGTATCATCGTGGCGCAGTTATTTCAAGACCCCGATTGCGGATCAGCGTCCGGGTTCTTGCGAGGGCGCGGGAACGAACCTCCCGGCGTCCCAGGGCTGCGCCCAGAACGGATGGCTGTCATGGGCCTCGGCCGCCTTGTCCTTAACCCTCACGCACTTCGTGCCGTCGGCAAGTTCGCCGCGGCTGTCGCAGGCTCCGAAGTAGCCCTTCGTCATCCGAGCGGCGTCGATGATCGCCATCTGCGTCGCTCCTACCGCCCTGTCCAGTTCCGTACGAACGTCCAGTACCGCATTGGCGGCGGCGCTTGCTTCCGTCACTTCATCCTGCGTCGTGGCTTTCACGAGGCTGTCTCCGACCGCCGAAAGGATGGCGTATCTGACATCCAGCGCCTTGATGTACTTGGTGAGCGCGTTGTCGTTGCGTCCGCTTTCCTTCGTCAGGTCCGCGAACATGCGGCGGTGTTCCCTGTTCAGGCGCATGGCCTCTGTCACCGCGCTGAGCGAGGTCTTGTCGAGATAGGTGTGGTCGTTGTCCGAAGGCGTCGTGGACTGCGCTTCCTGTTGCTGTGGGGCATTCTCCGAGGTTTGCAGGACCGAGAGGGCCAGCGCGTTGCTGGCGAGGGAGACGGATGCCGCGAGGGCGATGAAGGTGCCGACAAGGAATGAGCGCATGGATGCCTCGGTTGGATCGAATTGATGACTTCGTCTTGAACAGGCTAAGGGACTTGCGCACGGCTTGCATAGATGGCACTCGCGTTTGGGAAGCGGCCGCCATAACTCGCTTCCGGGCCGTTGCTGAAATGTCGCGGCGGATGGGCTTGACCGCCTGCGCGGGTCGCGGACATCATGGATGCGTAACCACGACAACCGGGTTCGCGGGCTTAGGCAGCGGGACGGCCGTGGAATAGAAAGGTCCCCGGGACAGGCGTGAAATACCGCTCCTCCCGGGGTTCCGCCCCGCCCTACCATGGCCCTTGTCTTCCCCAGCTTGACCGGATTGCGGCCCTTCGCTAGCTTTGCTCGCCAGATTGGGAAGGATTCCCGTCGCTGGACGAACCTTTTCGGATGAGGAGCTCGGGATGACGGTTGAACGTAGAAGGGCGCTCGTCGAAAGGATTGTTGCCCAGTCCGCGCAGAGGGGCCAGCCGATCGACGACGATCCGAAGTTCATGGCCTGGGTCGAAGAGTGGGTTGCAGGTGAGATCGACGTTCCCGAACTCCGGCGACGCTATGGCGAGTTGCTGAAAGCGCGCCACGAGGAACGCCGAGAGAGACGAGCGGCGTACCTCGCCAGTTTTGCCCGGCCCGCCACCGCGAAAGAAGCTGAGCAGTCCGAGCCGCCGTCGGAACCGGAATTCGTGAACTCGCTTGAAGCCGTTCTGCTGGGCCTCCACAAGGAGCGCGACCAAGACGACGAGCGGACTGAAACGCAGTAGCTGGCGGCGTCCATAAATTTGCGCCGCGTCATCCGTCAATTATTTTAAGACTTCGGGCGATTTTCTTCTTGACCACCGAACTCAAGGTCCGTAAAAAGAACCCATACGGCCATGGTTGCGGTTCCTTCTAACCTCTTATGATCTGGAAACACCGCGCCGCTTTCCGTAGTCCAATGAATGGCTCCCCCGAGGGGCCATTTCTTTTTGCGCTGCGGGTCGGCCTGTCTTGTAACGAGTGCGGGAGTATCGACCGATGAATGCCATCAACACCTCCATCAAGATGTCAGACGAAATCCTGCTTGTTCAAAACGGATTCGTCCCGGTTCCTGGCCTCAACCCATACGGCGATGCGTTGCGTAACGACTTGCGCCTGCAGAGCCTTGGCACGATCGTGTCCAACCTCGCCTATTACGGCTTCGTCCCGTCGCGCGCGGCGACCGAGGCGCTGATGAAGCTGTCCGACGCCGGTATCTATGAATTCTGGAAGAACGCCCAGCCCGCGCTCGCCTACGTGACGGGCGAAGACCGCAACATGGGCGACTTCGTCGTCTACAAGAACTTCCCCAAGGAAGTCCTCGAGATGTCCGAGGCCCGCTACTGGTTCAACCAGGTCCTCATGTACTGGGGCCTGCCGAACGACTGGTTCACCGAGGAGCCAACCGAGCGCGCGCCGCTGTCGGAAAAGACGGGCCTCAAGGTCCTCGACATCGCAGGTCCGTCCACGGCGCATGATATCTATGTGCGCCTCTGCAAGACGAACGCGAAATGGACCGACTTCCAGAACGCTCAGGCGAAGCACCTGATCGCCGCGCGGCCGGACTTCGCCATCGACATTGACCAGTTCTCCTTCAAGGAAAATGGGGTGACGTTGGTCGCCTACTGCATCGCCGATGTGGTTGCGGGCACGCGCAAGGCCGCCGTTTCGACCGCGACGGACGTGCTTCGTCTGGCCTCCGCTCTTTCCGATGGCGACGTGTCGCTCCGCACGAAGACGAAATTCCGCAAGTTCTCGCGCCCTGAGCGCCGCTTCCTTCTTGGCTTGATCGAGAATGCCAAGCATATCGAAGCGGACTTCGCGATGCGCAAGGAGCCGTGGAAGCGCCTGCTGTCGAACCTGCATCCGGCCGACTTCAAGGTCGAGCGGGTTTCGGCCGCCTACAACAGCCTTTACAACAAGGAAGTCCACACACTCGACGCCAAGGTCGAGAAGGGGCTGGCGGGTAACGACGTCGCGTCCCTCGACCTCCTGAAGGCGCAGCCCGGCCAGCTGCTCCGCCGACTGCACAAGGTATACGACCTTTTCGGCCGTCAGGCCTTCGAAGTCTTCAAGGATGTGACGCACGCTCTGACCGTCTCGCAGCTGGTGAAGCTCGACGCATATCTCTCGACGGTGAACGACCGCAAGTCGCTCGTGTTCACGCCCAAGGGAAACTGGGCGAAGGCGCAGATCGTGGAGAACGGAAAGGCGAAGATCGATCCCGTCGATCTGGCCGACCTGCGCAAGCATATCTCGGAAGAGGTCGGAGCGCGCCTCAACGCCCTTCATCCGGAAGGTTTCCGTGTCGATCCCGCGACGACGAAGGTCAAGCTTCAGTCTAACGGACAGGAACTCGCGTCCTACGGTCGCGGGACCGTATTCGACATCCCCGAGAACGTGAAGTTCATCCGTACCGCGAGCTACTGGGAAGCCAAGCGAGAATTCCAGAACGTCTGGTTCGATGTCGGCTGGAACTTCTACGGCGAGGACTGGAAGGAAATGGGGACGGTCTGCTGGGACTCGACGGCTCTGCCGTTCTCGAGGAAGGCTGCGGTCTTCTCTGGCGACCCGACGAATTCGAAGGACCTCGCGGGGCGCGCGTGCCAGATGATCGACCTGTATCCGCAGAAGCTCGTCGCCAACGGCGTCCGCTACGCCGTGTGGAACGTGCTGTGCTTCAGCAACATCCCGTTCTCCGACGCGAAGGAGGTTCTCGCGACCATGCAGTGGGGCGAGGAGGCCGAAAAGGGCAAGCTCTACGAGCCGTCCCGCGCGCAGGTGGTGTTCCCGCTCACGGGCAAGGCGATGAGCAAGTACGTCGCCTACGTAGACCTCGTGGAGCGCAAGCTGGTCTACATGGACGTCGGCCTGCGTTCCAATGTCCGCTCGGCCACGTCCAACCTCAAGGAGGTCGGGGAAATGATGCCGGCCTTCGTTGAGTATCTCGGCGCGCTGCCGTCGGTTTACGACGTGTTCTCTCATGCGGGCCAGGGCGGACTCCCCGTCCTGTACTCAGACGAGAATGTCGATGTCGGCGGCGAGGCCTACGTCTTCCAGCGCCGCAACGCGGACAACAGCTTCGACCAGGTCGATCTGGAGGGCATCCTGAACGCCAAGGGGGATGTCGTCGCGGAGGTGAAGGCCGTCCCGGCGGCTGCTTCCGTACCCCGTATCTGAGTGGTGGAGAGCAGGAGCGCGGAGGCAGGTGGTCACCTCGGCCGTTCGCCTCCGCGCTTTTCGGAATGGACACCGTCGGCACCAAGGGGCGACGGTCACCGGAGGGTGAGAACATGAGCGTCGATGAAGTCCTGCGACCTGCCGAAGCATACGACCTGTCAGCTCCATTCTACGACGCGTGGAGTTGGCAGGCCTTCTGGCGAGAACACGAATTTCCGCTCGTGCGTGCTGAAATCGAAGCCTTCGAAAACGGGTCCATGGATTTGATCGATCTCGGGTGCGGGACCGGTCACTACCTCGGCCTGCTCGCGCCTTCCTTTTCCAGATCGGTGGGCGTGGATATCAGCGACGGCATGCTATCGGTCGCCAGGCTGGCTCACCCTTCCGTGGAATTCGTCAGGGCCGACATCGAAGACCTGCCGTTTGGCGACAACTCGTTTGACGTGGCCCTGTCATGCCGCGCCATGACCCACCTGGCCGATCCCGGAAAGGTCCTCTCCGAGATTGCCCGCACGATGCGCTCGAAGGGCATCGCGATCGTCACCAACATCGACCACGGTCCGAAGTTCGGGAACACGAGGCTGCCGACGGCGGGCGAAGCTACCGTGTTCGCGACCACGTTCAAACATGCGCCGGACGACTTGGCCAGGATCGCGCGAGCGTGCGGCCTCGAACGGACGGGGTGTCGCTACATCACCATGTACGGCGAACCCGTCACGTATTGGGACGAGGATATCGTCGGTTCCGTTGCCGTCTTCCGAAAGTCCTGAGCGAACAAAAAAGGGCCGCGGAAAACGGCCCCATTTTTTTGACTGGTCAATATTAACTCGCTGTATGAACATTAGTTGCTATGTAGCTGTTTTTGCTTATTAATATGCGTCCTCATCTGCCGCTGTGAAGTACGATTCCAGACTTTCAATACCCTCTTCATAGAGGTAGTTCTCAACACCTTCGCATGCCGGGTCAAGATATGGCTCGATCAGGGAGCGGTTGGAGATGCGTTCGGCGAAGTAGTGGCTCATGATGCCGGCACCTTCGGTGTGGAACCGCTTGCGGCCGCAGTTGTTCATGCCGTACCACATGTTCCGGTCGAGCTTCTTGATGTACGCCATGTCGTGTTCTTTGAAGACCCCGCCCTTGGCGCGCGCCCTGTCGAGCATGGCGTAAATGACGGTGTTTTCGTAGGCGTGCTTGCTGCCGATCGTGTCGATGACCTTGCGGACCTTGGCGTCCTTCTCGTAACGCTCGATGAACGACTTCATCGCCGCGGTGCCGTCCTTGCCGCTAGCCCAGGCGATACTGAGTTCCTCGCGCTCGTGCAGGGCGATGTTCTTGGGCTTGTCGCCATTGAAGCCGGGGAACACCTTTTCAAGCTTGAGGTAGTGCAGCGCGCACATCAAGAGGACGGCCTTGCCGTACATGGTCGCGCGGTCGAAGCCGTGCCACGACTTGCCGAGCTGTTCCGTAAAGGCCGCGCGGCAAGCGTCGTGATCGAGTTCGTTGTCCTCGAAGCGGATGCCGTTCTTCTTGAGCCAGTCGGTCGGCCTCATCGGCGGATCGATATCGGCGTCCTTGCCGTCGGGATCAAAGTTGGCCGAATAGGTGGCGACACGCCAGTTCTCCGCCTGGAACTTGGCGAAGCTAGGACCCTTGCCCTTGCCGCCCGCGAGCGAGAACGTCGTCTTGAACCCTTCGCCCTTCATCCGGTAGCGAATGATCAGCGCCATGGCCATGATCGCGGCCGTGATGATCCAGTTCACCTGGCTGCCGACGACCTTCCTGACATAGGAGAAGGTTTCCCAGTTGATGTGTTTTGGGTTGCTGGCGTCCGCCCTGCCGTCGAAGAACATCTCGATGAAATTCTTGACTTCGGTTCCCGTCTTTCCGAGGCCCTTGGTGTGTTCGATGATCCAGATGAACGCGTAGTCCACCACGAACGCCGGATAGACGATGGCGGCCTTGGCGTAGGTCCAGGTGGCCCAGCACAGCAGGATCACCAGGATGACCGCGATCAGCCACACCATTTCGATGTTGCCGCTGCCGTCGTTTTGTTGTCCCTTCCCAGCCATTCTTCTCTTCCCTTTGTTCTATTCCGTGCTTGTCGATGGACGTTCGGTCACATCAGTTCCCCGAGACGCTTCTTGCCCGTGGGGGCGGCCGTCGCGGGCTTGGGTGCGGGATCGACCCGCTTTTCGGGCATTGGCGGTTCCGCTGGCCTCGGCGGTTCGGCAGGAACCTTCTCCTCGAGCGCCCGGCGATCCGGTTCCGACGCCCTGGGGGCGTCTGGGGATGGCCTGGTGGCTTCTGGAACACGCTCGTACTCGGTGTGCCTTGCCGCCCTCGGGTCCTGTGCCGGTCCCCATTGCCCGTGGTCGGGCTGCGGCGGGTAGCCGTGCGGCGGGTATGGCGGGTATGGAGGCTGTGCCGGGTATGGCGCATAGGCGGGCGGCGCGGCGTATGGCTGCGGATAGGCGGGAACCGGTTCCGCATCCCGGCGCGTCCTGCCTGTCTTGCGGCTCCGGCGCTCGAGGATGGAGTCCACGATCGCGTCCAGACCGCAGGCGTCGATGACCGCCTTCGGCATGTCGCCGGACTCCACCATCGCCACCATTCCCCGTCGAAGCATGGTACGGAACACGTCCTGGGGGCGGTCGAAGCGCGAGCAGGCGTCCCAGACGTCGATGAGGATGTCATCCTCCCGAATGCCTGGCTTCACGTATATCTGAAGCGATCTGGACCTCTGCGGCGCTTTCAACTTGTCTGTCCGTTCTCGATGGTTTCAGGGGGCGCGGGGCGCGCGCCTCGGAGTCTTGGATTACTCGCCCTGCGCCGCGAGTTGCGCCTGGTAGCGGGCGTACTTGTGAAGGCCGCGGGCGTTGGCGAACTCGGGATCGTCCACGGTCTCTCCGTTGTGCGGGAACTTCTCGCGCAGTCCGGTGAAGAGAGCGGAACCGCCTCCGACGAAGACGACCTTGTCGATGGACGCGCCGTTACCGATGACGCGCTCGATGGCGCGCGTCAGAAGGCCCTGGTATTCGGCCAAGACCTCGTCGATGATCTCGGAGATGTCGCGTTCCTTGCCCCACAGCTTGATCGTCTTGGCGGGGTTGCGCATGGCGCGCGCGAGATCGCCGATCGGCAGTCCGCCGCGGACGTCGAACTTCTTGGCGATCCCGTGCTGGAGGCCGGCGTAGACATCGAGCATGCCGATGTTGTCGGTGCCCGAGCGGCGGTGGTCCACGTTCTGTCCGCCGATGACGGTGGCGATGTCCGTGGTGCGGCCGCCGATGTCAACGATCGCTATCGCGCCGTCAATGTCATCGCGAAGCTCGAGGTTGTCGTTCATCGCGAAATCGATCCATGCCGAGACGGCCTGGCAGCCGACCTTGACGTCGGTGATCGTCGGGATGATCACGTCGGGCGCGCCGGACTTCACGGGCTTCAGGAGGTTCGCGCGCTTGGCTGCGATCTTGTCGTCGTCTTTCTTTCCGGCCCGGAAGTAGTCGCTCACCGGAAGACCCGTCCACAGCGATACCTGCGCGTCGCCGAGGTTTGCTTCCACAAGCGCGTGGTTGACCAGAACGCGGTCGAGGACGCTCGTGTGGAAGCCGTCGAACTGGGTGTTCTCGCTCTCGATAAGTTCGGAGACGGTGAAGCCCACGCCGTCGACCTCGTAGAGGCCGACGAAGCCGTCTCCGTTGATCGAGCCGATGCCTTCCTTGCCCGTGCGGATCGAGGACCTGCGGACCTGTTTGACCTCGGTGCCGTCGGGAAGGACGGTATAGAGTTTTGTCTGGGCGTAACCGTCGTCGACGGCGACCAGGAGCTTTGAATCGGTGTTCGACATTGCGCTTACCTTTACTTTGTCGTTGCTTGTGGCGTCTTCATTTTGCGAAGACGAGACTGGCGTTCTTGAAGTATGAATCGTATGTGACTTCCGTGCCAAGCCAGGCGGGGAAGTTATTTATGGACTCCGCGTCGTCGCACTCGATCTCCGCGACGATCAGGCCGTCATGACGCCCCTGGAAAACGTCGATCTCCCACGTCCTGCCCTCGAACTCCACGAGATGTCGGATTTTGGAAAGGGTCAGCTCTCCGGCGTGCGACACCAGGGAGCGGGCGTCCTCGTACGGGATCGCGTATTCGTACTCGTCGGTCGATATCGCGGTCGCGCCGAATTTCATCGTCAGGAAGCATTCGGGGGTCGCGCTGCCGTCGTCCGTCAGAAGCGTCCTGATGCGGACCCGCACGGAGCGCTCCCGCTCCGCCACGAGGTAGGCCTGCTCGATGAGGTACGATTTGGAGACTTCGTCCCTCCAGCCGTCGCCGTCGACCTTGAACTTCCGTTCGATTTCCTTGGCCATTTCAGTCCGGTCCTCCGGTGTCGCCAAGGCGGATGGTTTCGGAGGGGCGGCGCAAGCTTCGGCGCGCCGCCTGGGCCCAGGTGGCAGCCGCGATGAGATCGACTTTGCTTCCAGCCTTCGCCGATCCGAAAACCACAGCCGGGGCTACGATGGCCCCGTCCCACACGTACTCAATCGGTGACGAGTACTCGACCGTGTTTTGCGCTTGGTTTGCCATTAGATTTTCCCCTTCAGAAGGTTTGGCTCGTCCCGCCTTACTTCGTCAACGAGGACGGGTTCGCGGTTGATGGGCTTTTCCCATGCCATGGCGCGGCGCTCGAAATCGACCTTGCGCCTGATCTTCTGGACGCGCAGCGCCGGGCGGTAGCTCCCGCTAAAGTAGGCGCGGACTGCGCGGAGCGCCCCGACGAAGCCAAGCCCGATACGTTCAACGTAAAGCGCGAGCAGGATCACCAAGATGTCGACGCCGATCGTCCAGTAGCGTATATGGAGCAGCGAGGCACAGATGATCACCCCGACGCGAACGTCGAGGAACAGGAAGCGCGCCGGCTTATATGTATCCCTGTAATGTGCCATCTCAGTTCCTCCTCTCGCGGTTGATCCTGGCGGTGACGGACGAATCCGACAAACCGGCCTCCGTCGACCGGCGTCGGCACGGGGTCGGGGCCTCGGCCAGTGCGTTGAGCAAGATCGGCGTCATCAGGAGTTGCCCCCCGTTTCTGCGATCTGCTCGAACGTCTCCATGCTGATCGTGCCGGCCGCGAGAAGTTCGAGGGCGGACTTCAGCATGGTCTTCCCGACACATTCTCCCTGCGTCAGCATCCGCTGGATCAGAAGCGGCCACTGAATTTGCTTGGTCTTGAGGAAGCGCTCGCGCGTCTTGGGGTCGAAGACCATGAATTCTCGGACGCCAACCATACCGCCGCCCACTCTGGACACGAGTATCTGCACCACGATCATGCGAAGCGCGCCCATGAGGTCGATCGACATGCGGTCGCGGACCTCGTGGGGGAAGACGTTGATCGCGCGGTTGATCGTCTCCGCGACGGAGTTTGTGTGCATCGTCGTGTAGGTCAGGTGGCCTTCCTGCGATATCTTGATCGTTTCCTCGATCGTCTCGGCGTCGCGGGATTCGCCGAGCACGATAATCTTGGGCTTGCGCCGAAGCGAGTTGCGCGCCGCGTAGGCCCATTCGGAGACGCTCCGGTCGCGGGGCTTGAGGTGGCGGCCGACGTGGGTCTGGAATACGGAAGACGTCGGCATCTCGACCTCGTCGAAGACGTATTCGATCGGCGACGAGAATTCCAGGACCTTCTCGTTGGCGTCGGGTCTCTCCACGATCATTCGGATAATGGAAGACATCAGGGTGGACTTACCCGATCCCGTCGGCCCGCAGACGAAGATAACCCCGTTCGTGGGGCGGGTGGCGCGCAGGAGTTCCGGCTCGATCTTGAGGACCTCGATCGGGATAGGCGACGAGGGGAGCGTTCGGATCGTCATCTGCATCCCGACGCCGCCCTTGATGCGGCCAGGCGTGATGTTGATACGATATCGGCGGACGCGCTGGCCGCGGATGCGGACTTCGTGGGACGGGTCAAGGTCGTTGCCCGCGAGCGCTTCGGCCGGCCCGTTCTCGCCGTAGACGTAGCGCACGCAGTTCTCGATCTCGGCGGACGAAATCGTCCTGGTCGTTACCCGGGCCAGTTTTCCGCCGATCTCGGCAAGCACGTGCTGGTCAGGGGTGATCGTGATGTCGGACGCCTTGCGGTCGCCGCACCAACGAAGGAGGTCGTCGAATTTCTCGCTGTCGAGGTAGCCGTCGAAATCGTAGACGGAGCCGTCATGCGCTCCCCCGAAATCGTTCTTCAGGATGACCTCGACCTGCTCGTCCGGAATCTTCGCGTTCTTGAGGAACGCGATCTCGATCTTGAAGCTGCCGTCGTCGGTGGCGCTGGTCATCCGGTTGTATGCGATCCTCCGGCCCGAGTTCATCTCGATGTACTCGGTCGTTTGGACGCGGCCGGCATTCCTTGCCAGTAAAAAGTCTTCCGAGGAAAGGGCCTTGAGGACGACCTCGCTGATCTCGAACCCGAAGAGCGGACGGTCGTTCAGTTCGAAAGACATGTCATTGAACACGGCTTCGATCGGAAGGTTCGGAGCGATGCTTAAATTGGAAATATCGTTGTCGACGCAGTGTTCGAGGATCAGCCCGTACGTCGAGATATCGAATTCTGAACTAAACGGATAAATCGGCAGGCCGTTGATTTCTATTTGTTTTTCAGTCATTACGGCCCCCATTATTTCGATTCTCAAATCATGTATTTCGATTCACCGACCCCGAAATTCGATTCGAAATTCAAAGAATTCGATTCTCCATTTCGGGGTCGTGTCGCCGACTTAGAACCGTCCGTCCCCTCCGCTGGTCTTTTCGGTGTTCGAAACGACGGGCTTCGGTTGAGAACTCGTCGTCCGGGGCTTCGCCGGGCGCTGCTTGCGCGGCGCGGGCTTTTCCTCGACTTTCGGAGCGACCTTGTCGGCACCCTTGGGTTCGCCGGCCGCGTTCAGCGTCGTCGCCGATGCGTCCCAGCCCTTGGCGTTCACCTGGAGCTGCGGTTCGGCGGTCATGCGGATCGCGTTGTCGTTGACGCGCATGTCCTGTCCGGTGCCGGTCGCGCCGAGATTGGCTGCCGCAAGTACGGGTGCGGAGACCTTGCCTTCTTCGAGAAGCGCCTTGTAGCGCACCATGCCCGTGAAATTGCGGTTCAGGCGGTCCAGGTTGGCCTTGAAGATTTCGTGCGCCTGCTCGCGGCCCTTGTTGAAGCCCTGTTCGATCCAGCGGTTCCAGCGGTCCTTTTCGGCTTCTGTCTGGGGCAGAAGGGCTTCGGGCGGCTCCTGGGGTTCGTCGAAACGGACGATGAGGTCCGTCTGCCACATGGGGGCGACGGGCGTGAAGCGCGCCTGCTCGATGATCTCGTAGACCGTGTCGGCCAAACGCAGGGTCTTGCCTGCGTCGAAGACTTCCCATGCGTCGAGGGCTTCCGAGATGATCGGGGGACTGATCATCGTGTTATTCGGACCCTGGAGCATCAAATTCTGGAAATTGTAAGCCTTCGTCATTAAATTGGCGTTGACTTCGAGGCGCTTGTTGATCTGTGCCGTCTCGTAGGCAAGACCAGCCCGCGTGCCGTAGGCAAGTGCGGTTTCTTCCATCGCGGGAAGGCGCAGCTTGTCCTCGCCTTCCTTGGGTTCGTCCTTCTTGGCCTTGTAGAGGCCCTTCGCTTTGATCTGCTCGAGGGACTTCGTCGGCGCGGTCTTGAAATCAACCGTCCCGGCCTTGTAGCCGGGGTTGATGTCAGCACGCAGCGGAGCGTCCTTCGGGCTGTCGATGACGGCCTGACCTGGCATGACGCCGCTTGACGTGGTGCAGCCCGCCGTCGTCATCGCGATCAGGGAAACAGCAGCTAGGTATCTGAATTTCATTGCGAATTTCTCCTAGATCACTTGCCCCAGGCAGGCGAAGTGCCGTTTGCCTTGATAGGCTGCTGTTGGGCCTGGAGGTAGCGGAACTCGATGCGCTTGGCGTTCGGGTCTACAGATACTTCGCCGAACGGGAACGCCTGGAGGCCGATGTCCTCGAGAGCCTTGGCGGCGGAGACATCCTCGACGCTGACATGCACCATCGGCGGGATCGACGGACGGTTGCCGGTGACCTTGAACTGGTAGCCGATCAGGTTCGCGATCTTCGACGCGGCCTCGTGGGCCGGGCCGGACCAGTCGATGGTGGCCGGACGCTTCAGTTCCTCGGGAAGAGACGCCTCGTCCAGAGCCGAAGGCGTCGGTGTGGTACGGGCGACCTGAACTCTCGCAAGCGTTTCCTGCGCCTTTGTGGCGCGGCTGACGGCTTCCGCGAGTTCCTTGTCTATGGACTGGTTGCTGTAGACGTCGGAAAGGTCGTTTTCCGGGGCCTTGGTGGTCGAGCAACCGGCCAGCCAGAGGGTCGCCGCTGCCACGATCGCTGTAACTACTGCCTTCTTTGACATCTGGGGACGTTCTCCTGACTTGGAACCGGTTGTCTGCACGGTGCTGGCAATTGATATCCCAATCATGGTCACCGCATTTTACATGGGCCGCAAGACCTTTTAATTCCGCCGACAATTGCAACGCGTCGTCTTGAATTTATCCCGCCTTCCGGGCAAATCAGCTCAATTTACCCTTCTACGATTCGGGACTCCGGAAACGTGATTCTTGTCCGGGAAAATTCGATTCAAAAATGGAAATCATCGATTCGAGTTTCGAAGGACATTTGACCGCGATTTGGACTCGGGTATTCGTAGTTCCGTTTTTGAGAGTCGAATTTCGTAACTTTTCGGGTCTTGCTTTCCATTCGGAAACGGAACTTTTCGGATGCCGTCGAATTGGATTCCGGAGCGCTGCCCATGACGCCGCGGAACCCATGTGCCATCTCCTGAAGTGCTCGCTACCGACCGCGTCGACTCCCTTTTTGACGTCGCGATTTCGCCGGCCGCCGACGGCCGCCATGCGCCCGTCGCCTCCTCGCCGGGGCAGCAGGAAAATCCCGAGAATACAGGGGTTATCGCTCCGTTCGCCGGCGGAAAACGAAGCAAAAAGGGACGAAGTCCGAATCGGATAATCTAAAAGAAGAATCGCGTTTTCTCGGTTTGCGGAGGAAAAGCGCTGAAATTCCACAGACTTCGATTCGGGTTTCGAAGAGTTTCTAAATTTGCGATTCAGAAATGAGGAATCGCGATTTTTATTTATGAAGTAATGGGGAGAACACGTTACTCTTTTCCAAGCCCCCTTGAACGGGGTCTTTGCTATCGAGAACCCGTTATTTGGCCTTCCAAAGGCCGTGGAGGCCCTATGGACGCCAACAACCAGACCTCGGACGCCCCGACGAACGGCTCCGTCGAAGCCACCCGTACGACGGGCCAAGGACGCCCTGAGGCCATGCCCCCAAGGCGACCCGAAGGCATCGCCCCTCCAGCGGCCCGAAAGCCCGACTTCAGCTCTCCGCCTCCGCCGCGCAGCCGCCCTCCGTCCGCCGCGCCGGCCATGGGAGCCGTGCTGCGCCGCGAGCCGCCGTCGCCCACCTGGCGAGGCCGTCCAGCGAGCTGGGACGTCGCCCCCCTCGCCCCTTCCAGTGTTGACAATCTGGAAAGACAGGGACGGCGGGACGGGGACCACGGCTACCTGCCCGCGGGCCGCAGTGTTGACAATACGGATCGACCAGGCTCTCCGTACTCCGCCGAGGGTGCCCAAAGGGGTTACTACGACGCCGATGGCCTCGACGACGACACGCCGATCACCATCTTCCCCAGTGTTGACAATCTGGACAGCTTTGATGCTCCCCCGGCCGGCCAGTATATCGAACCCGCCCGCCTGACCATCCTCAAGGGGCCGCAGGCGTATAGGCCTCAGGGGCGCTCGGGTCCTGACAGGGAAGTCGCCAGACTCCTGAGGGAGGCAAAGAAACAGCAGCTGGTCGACCGAGCGCGTGCTCGCGGCCGCGATCCGAATGAGGGTGCCGAGGAAGTCGTCAAGGGCGTCACGAGGTCGGCCAAGACGCAGCAGCAGTACATCGACCGCGGCAACCAGCTGCTCGCCCGTTATCGAAGAGAGCGCGGCATGCTCCAGGACAATCTGCTCGCCCTCGACACGGTGGAGTTCGCCGACTGGGTCCTGTCGCTGAAGCCGACCCTCAAGCCGACGACATGGCGGCCGTACAAGCAGTCGGCGAAGGCGGTTCTCTCCACTTTGCCGGATTCGGATCAGGCGATCGAAATACTGGACGCCGATACCGTTGAATCGGGAAGCGAACCGGAGCGAAAGCCGTCGAAGGAGCGAAAGGCCAAGGGCAGCAGGGACCTCCCCCGTCGGACGTCGGCACTCAAGGCCAAGTCGATATCGAAGCCTGACTTCGACCGCATCGTGAACTACCTCCGGTTCCTGTCGTCATCCAAATACGGGCATACCCTCGCGGATTGGCTGGTGGCCGGCCTGGCGACCGGGCTTCGCCCGGTGGAGTGGATGGCCACCAGCCTTGAGGTCTCCGAAGACCCGGACGCACCACGGGGACGCTATGTCTGGCTTTACGTCCTCAATGCCAAGAGCACGAACGGCCGCGGCAACGGGGCGGCGAGGACCATAGACCTGTCGAATGTCCGAGACGAAACGGTTGACGCGATCCGTCGGATGACCGAGCGCGGCCGGGAATGGTTGGTCCTGGGAACCTATGGCGACATCCAGGGGCAATGCGCCCAGCTGATGTACAACACCGCCGAACGCATGTTTCCGGGCCGGAAGCTCTCGTATTCGCTCTACACCACCAGGCATCAATTCATCGCCAACGCGAAGTCCTACCATCCGCCGGAAGCCGTTTCGGCGATGGCGGGCCACGGGGTCGATAACACGGCCGCGGAGAACTACGGCAAGAAGCGCTCGGCGTGGAACATGGACGACATAGAGGACAAGGCCAGCCCGCTTCCCGAGGAGGTGGCGACGGTCAAGAGGCGTCATACGTTCTACGAGGATCGGGTGAAGATGCGCGAGGCAGCCGGATTGAAACCGCGCGGCATGGGCATGGGCGGCGACGACTGAGGCCCGACAGATGATCGACGAGGTGGACAAGACGGCAAAGCCGGCCGCGCCTGGTCCGGTATATTGCGACCGTCAGGGAGGCCTGTTGGGGGTGGCCTATGACAGGAAGCGGTCGATCATCTGCTTCAATCCGGTGTTGAGCGTGGTGAACGCGCGGTCGTACCGTTTGCGGATCGACTGCATCTCTGGAGGAAGTGCCGCGATCCTAACGTCCGAATTGTTGTCCTGGTTGTCGGCCAGCTTCACGATGATGACCACGAGATCGCCCGAATTGACGATGTCGACGATCCAGTGCTGATAGACCGGCTTGGGGTCCATGCGCGCGAGGGCTTTCAGGCGGCGGACGAGACTTGCCGTTCCCCCAATGCTCAGGATGTCTTCCTCGGTCGCGCGGCCGTCCTCGATCATGTCGTGACCGACGGCGGCCAGCTCGGCCTCCAGCCGATCCTCGGGCGAGATCATTCCGTCGGGAAGTCGCGAGAGAATTTGCCTCGTGTTTTCGAGGACCCGGAGCAGGTGTTCGATATAGGGCTCCCCAGACAGACTCGTCTGGCCCGAGTGACGCTCCCTGGCGAATTCGATGAAGCGGTCGAGCGTGAGGGGCGTGTGAGCCTCGTTGTTTGACAAGGCATCGGTGCTGTTTTCAATCATTGGCATCCAGATGCCATTTCCGGACCTCGAAGTCAATCGCGTGTCATCCTCCTTCGTAATGAAAGACACCGCACGAACCTGGGCCCCGCTTCCCGAAACCATTTTGGCCGACAGGTACTCGGGTCTAAAATTCATGGGTTGGCGCGTCGGGGAATGTAATGGCGATCAGAAACTGGTTCAGAAGCAAGGGTGAAACCCACGTGGTAAGCGGTCGCCCGGCCGAGGAAGACGAACTGGAGAGAATCCAGGACACCCTAGAGGACGAGATGCTCGCCGACCACCTGTCCGTCGTGCTTTCGAGGAATGTCACCGCGCCCCCTCCCGCTGAACCTGTCGATGTTCCAGCCGCCGACGGCGCTGGGCGTTCGCTGGAGATGCAGGCACAGCATCTCTTCGAATACCATTCGATCTTCCATCGCAGGCTCTGGGGCAAGACAAGCGAGATGCCTCAATCCGACCGGGAGACGGTGGCGGATTATCTGGACGTGCTGGCGAACAACATGGGCTACAGGGGAATGTATCTCGGTTCGTCTCAATTGCTCGAAATAGCGGCCCACCTTCGGGAATCCAGAATGCAGACATCGCTGCTCGTGGAGCCGTGGATGTCGCCTTTCAAGTTACGCCGCCGGGATGTCCGAGACCTTTACATCCATCTGTGCAACCAAGCTTTCTCCCTGTTGTCGTCGATCGGCGAGCCGGTCGGTGCGAGAAAGGACTGGGCGGACGAGGTGGAAAGGGCAAAGGATAGCGTCGGCCGCTTCGACCTGGCGGCGTTCACGGTGATCAAGTCGGCTGTCGAGGCCGTGTCACTCGAAGACAATGACCTGCAAGCCGCGTCCCTCTATATGAACATGGACTACGTGCTCGCCTGCTGCGGAGATCGTGGAGCGATGTCCAGGATGGCGGGGTACATGGAGTTTCTGGTTCGAAACGACCCCTTCGTCTCGACGAGGCTGGAAAATGCGCCGGAGGAAGACGAGGTACGCCGGATCGTTGGTCGCTCGTGGATGAGGCTCGCGGCCGCGGTCGCCCACAGCGGGCATGATCCGTTCTCGACGGCGAGCGAATGGCTGCCCAACATCTGGCTGGACCTGAGATATATAGACGGCGACGGGCCGAACACAGCGGAGCGACGGGGGCTGGTGATCCCGGCGCTAAGTCCGACCGTGGACAGGCTTGCATTCGCCCGCCGTGGCTGGAGGGATGACCGCTTCGGCGAATGGAGGGGATCGACAATCTCGCGGCCTGTTGCCATCGATGCGGACGATCCGGCGGACGGCGAGAGGGCGTCGACTATCGCAAGGGTGATGGAACTCCTCAAGTCGTTCGGTGAAGATGTCGAAGGAAAGTTGGGCGGTCTTCCTGGAGACGGCGGTGACCAGGGCATCGATGAGATGGCTGCGCGGATCAGAGGCAACAGGGGTGTCATGGAAGCGCTCGCATCTCTTGACGGGACCTCTTTCGACGAGGAGAGCCGCAAAGAAAGGTCGCGCCGTATCGCCAGGGCTTTTGCCGAGACCATGTTGCCTCAGGGTGCGGTTGGCGAAGGCACGACGGCCGCTTTGCTGTCCAAGCTCGTGGACAGGAAGCCCGATCAACCGGGCAAGTCGGCGTCCTCCGTAACGGTCCTCGATCACATCGGTCCGAGCGAGGCGACCGGCCGTGCTGAAGGCCGTGCCGAGGAAACATACGGTCGTCTGCTCCACCCGTTGCCGCTCGCCGTGAGCGGGATAGATGCGGACGCCGTCTATGACGCCCTGCAGTCCGAGTTCCCGTGGATGAAGGATGCAAACCAGATGGTTGCGGTCGCGACGGCACGGCAGGAACGCCAGAAGATCAAGCACTGGAGAATTGAGCCGACCTTGCTTGTCGGGCCGCCTGGGGTGGGAAAGACACGATGGATCAGGAGGGTTTCCGAACTGACCGCCGTCCCGATGCACACTATATCGCTGTCGGGTGTCGCGCATTCGAAATCGATTATCGGAAGTGAGCGCGGATGGGCGTCGGCAAGGCCATCATTCATGGCTTACGGCTTCCTGAACACCCTCCGGGCCAATCCAATCTTCCACATCGACGAATTGGAGAAGACCAGCACCAACGCGAACGAGCCAAACATTCAGGAGTCTTTCCTGCCGATCCTCGAGAAGGAAACCGCGCGCGCGTATCCGGACATGTACCTGCTCGGCAAACTCGACCTGAGATGGGGATCGTTCCTTTTCAGCGCCAACGACCTGGCCAAAGTCTCCCCCGTCCTCCTGACGCGGGTAAAGGTCGTCAACGTCCGCAGGCCAAGCCATACGGAGATCGAGAAGATAGTGGACACGATGATTTTTGAGGCGTGCGAGAACGAGGAGTTTACCGAGGAAGAAACGCAAGGCATCCGCGACCGGATCGCGTCGAAGGCGACGAGGATATTTCTTGAGTCCGCCGATCTACGCGACGTCCAGAGGCATGTTGATGAAGAAGTGAAGAACTCGATATGGAAGCCTCGCGGGCCTTACCTCGTGAAGTCATGAATTTATCCACAGAAGTGCTTTACACCTCAGATGTGGGGTCTTATAAAAGAAGGGCAGTCATTGCTGTTTCTCCTTTGTGCTGACCCGTCGAAAGGCGGGTCTTTTTTTGTCGAGAAACATGATGGCGGGATTCAGTATCGGTCGGGTCTCAAAGAGGATTGGCATGGCACTCTCTGTCCGCGAAAAACTTAACACCTTGCGCGAGGCGATCCCGTTCGTCGTGGGCGTTCCAATCGCATTCTGCCTCATCTGCTGCGGCGAATTCCGTGACTGGGTCGACGACGTCGTCTGGAAAGTGAAGACGCGCGCGGGCATCGGGCGTTGAGGCGTCGATCCCGCGCTCATCTGGGCTGACTTCAGTTCCGTGGCTTGTGCGGGGCGACGTCGAACTCGTAATCCTGCTTCTCGGCCCACTTCCGGAAGGCGTTGCCCGGCTTCGCCCCCTCCGCCATGGCCTTCTCCGCGCGGTCGGCATGACGCTTGCCAGCGGCCCGTTCGAATTTCCGCTTCTCGGAAAGGCCTTCCCGTCGATAGACGATCCAGTAGTCCATCATGAACCCTGCGTGAAGGTAGACGAGATCGGGGTCGACGTAGATGATCCTCGCTGCGGGGTCGACGTGCTTTTCAAGCGTGTGACCTTCGAGAAGCGCCTTGTTGGCTTCCTTGCGTCGCTCGATGAGAGACGGAACGCCACCCATGCCATCGAAGGAGAAGGCGGTTCCTTCTTCCATCCCTCGCGCCGCCAGTCCGTTGCGAACATAACGCTGCGCCCCCGCATCCTTGTTGATCGCGCTCTTGAGCGACATGATCGAGCGGGAGTCCCAAGACTTGAGACCGCCTGACTTGCCCTCGCTCTCGGGCTGGTACCACATGCAGATTTCGTGACCGGTGTTCGCCGCGAGGATGATGAAGTCGGGGTCGCTGTAGAGGATCGAAGACGACACGCGTGTCCGCCCCTGCGAGTCGTGGACGAAGAACGCCGAGAAGTTCGAGTGTTCATTGGCGTAGTCAGGAACCCAAAGGAGGAGCCTTTTTGCGTCGTCGATCATAGCGGTCAAAAGCGACGTCGCCCGCTCGGTGAGTTCGTCGTCGACGTTTGTGGCGGGGTCGAAACTCAGGCTGAAGTGGAAGTGTCCGTTGGTCTCGGTCATCTCCACCTCGGCCGCGCCTTCCATCGAAAGGACATGCTTGGGGTGCGGAAGCACGATCTTGCTCGCAGACGCTCCGATCCAGGTCCTTAGCGCTTCGGACTCGGAATGGTCCAGATGAAAACCGATGCCAGCCTCTGCGCTCATGACGTCACCCCGTGCCTGGTTGTTTCGAATTTCTGATATCAGAAAAGTAAACCGCGTCAAGCCGCAGAGGTGCCTCGGTGGTTCAAGTCAGAAAGCTTGGCGGCGATGCGCGTGAACTCGGCGATCGTCGAGTGGTACTGGATGGCGATCTCGCGCGCCTCGTCGGTTGACAGTTTGGAGTGGACGACATTGTGGTCGCCGCGCGGCCCGTAGTCGGCCAGCAGCATGTAGAAGGCAGCATCGAGGATTTCGGGGAGTTCGTAGCACCGTAAGCCGACGGAACCGCAGCCGAAGCTTAGCCGTCCTTTCAGAACATCTGGCAGGTCGTCGCCCATATCCTGGAGCGCGAGGTCAAGCCGACCTCCGTCGGTGCGGAATGAGCCGGCTCCGAGGGAGGCAAGGGCCAGCAGTGCTTCCGCTTGGTGAAATCTTCCTGACATCAGAATTCTCGCATTAAGTGGGACCTGCCTGTATTGCCACGAGGTCTTCGATATGGCAATGAGGTCTTCGATTAATTGGAGTTGCAGATGGAACTTCCACTGAGCAAACAAAGACTCCATCAGTTGCTTGCCCGCTACGAGGACGGCGTTACGATGGAGATGGTGGGCGGTATCGACACGGGTGTGTATTTCTCCTTCAAGGGGAAGGCGAGCGCCGCGATCAATCCCGCGGAACGTGTCGGCGGGAGAATCCTGAGACCAAGCGGGTTCTGTTCGGAGGCGATCATGCCAACGCGGGAGGAGCTGTTCGGCCGTGGCGGTTCCGCGTATGGCCAGGAACTGTTCTTCGCTCGATGCGACGCACGGCAGAAGAAATTCGAACGCTGGATGCGGGATTTCTACCAGCAGAAAGACGGAAACGAAGGGTAGTTGGCATGAGCAGTTTTCAGGTTCCGGTGATCGCGATCGACGCGATCGAGGGGCATCCGAACGCGGACGCGATCGAGGTTGCCTTGATCCATCGCTATCGATCGGTCGTTCGCAAGGCCGACCGCTATAAGCCGGGCGACAAGGTCGTCTACATCCCGCAGGCGTCAGTCATTCCAGACTACTTGCTGAAGCGCCTCGACCTGTGGGACGAAGCGAACGGTGTAGGACGCCTCGGCGGTCCGAACCTCAACCGCGTTTCCGCGTCCAAGTTCCGTGGTATCCTTTCGCAGGGTATCTGCCTTGGTGTAATGCCCGATCCCGGCGACCGCGAACTGGTCTGGGTCGAAGGCGAAAGCGGCCGGATTTCAGCGCGTGTCGGCGACGACCTGTCCGAGTTCCTCGGCATCACCAAGTGGATTCCGGCGATCCCAGAAGAACTGCTCGGCGAAGTCTTCGCGCCGGGGCGCGAGTTGACGGTGGACTTCGACATCGAGGACGTGAAGGCCTTTCCCGATGCCATGATCGAGGGCGAGGAAGTCGAGTATACCGAGAAGATGCACGGCGTCTTCACGGCGGTCACGATCCTGCCCGTAGACGACGCCAAGTCCAGCGACATTGCCGAATTCGGGTTCGGAAGTGACCGCAACATGCTGCTCTACTCCAAGGGGCTGGGCGTACAGGGGTTGGCCTTCAAGGACTGCGACGGAAACGCGAAGAGCGTCTACGTTCGCGCGACCGCTGGTCTGCGGGATCGCCTGCAGGAACTGGGGTCTTCGATTACCGAGCCACTGACGATTATGGGGGAGACGTTCGGCCCAGGCGTGCAGGACCTGCACTACGGCAAGGAACTCGGTTTCAGGATGTTCGGGGCGTGCAGCGGATATCGCGGAGGACTTGACCATTACGGTCCAGAGAAGCGTGCCGAACTGGCCGCCGTCCTCGGTGTAGAGCAGGTTCATTGCTTCTACCGCGGCCCCTTCTCCTGGGAGACGCTTGCCGAGCACACGGACGGCAAGACTGCGACAGGAGCCGGTCACATCCGAGAGGGTGTCGTGGTCACTCCCGTCGTCCAGCGCGACCATATCCGTCTTGGACGCGTGATCGCCAAGTCGGTTTCCGAGAAGTACCTGCTTCGGAAGGGCGGAACGGAGTTCAGCTGATAGGGGCGCAGCCACGGCCCTGCTTCCTGAGTCTTTCTGTTTCTGGGATTTCGTTTGGAGCGAGAGTTGGATCGGCTCGCTCCGGGGACTGGCGATGTCAGTGGTCTTGCTGTTCGTGGCCCTGCTCATCCTCGAGCGCTTGCTGTCGCCTGTGATTGGTATCGGCGGCGGGGTGGATGCCGCCAGATAGACTCAATATCCGATCCAGCGGGCGGTGAGCGGTCGCAGCTTGTTGACGCCTGCGTCATCGAGGATTCCGAGCTTCTTGAGATACCAACGCATTTCCATCGGCACGCGTGGGACCAGGTCGGGGCGCTGGCGCAGTCGCCAGAAGCTCATCCAGTCGCGCGGCTCGCCCTCCAGTGTCATAAGCGACGTCTTCCATGGCCCGTGACCATATTCGACATACTGAACCCGGGCGGAGCCGTCAGGTTCGATGCTGCGCGATCCGCCCTTCTCCCAATAGAACAGCAGGGCGAGGTCGATCTCGTCGTCGTGACGATTCCAGCGCCGTGCGTGGTAGCAGTCTGGGTAGAAGACGATGTGGTCCCCAGACATGTCTTGGGATACGTTAATGCGCTGGTATAGCTCCGTCGGGCGACCGAGAATGAATTCGTCTTCCTCGTGCTCGCGGATGTTGCAGTAGAGCGAATGCGGCGTCAGATACGCGGCATGGTTGGCCTCCGTCGAGTAGTAGGCTTGCTCATAGACCTCGTGGTCGATCTCGAACACCGAAGGGTCCGCCGTCTCAAACGTATGCTCGAGGGTCTCCCACGTCGCGTGCGCTTCGCAGTCGAGGCGCGTCGACTCCTCGAACGCGATCCACGGCATGCCCCATCCGATGGTCGTGCAAAAGCTGGAACTCATCAGCGAACGACCAGAAGCAGGAGTGATGGAAGAAGCGCAAAGGAGCCGAAGAAGGCGGCGGGCATGTGGCGGACTACGAACTTCGACACCATTTCCAGACTCCGAACTGATACAACCGCGCCTGAGTATCAATGCGCGAAGGCGATGTCAACATTTCCCATCATATTTGAAGACTCCGACATGCCGTGGAGTTCTTTCATGGCGACGGCGAGCGCGGCCTTTCACTCGGTGCTGCCCTCGGTCCCACCGCGAAGCGGAACGTACTTGCCGTATTCTCGACGATGTCGCGCAAGCGGTCTGCTTCGTTGTGCAGGTCGTTCCAGTCAGAGGTCTCCGCGGAGAAAGCGTCTCGTTCCGCCTGAGTGGCTCCGCCTAGTTTGTCCGCCCTCGCGCTGTAGTCCGCGAGCTTGGCGTCTATCGGCGCGAGGTTCCGCACCGCATCGTTATGGGTTTCGTTTTCCCTGACATCCCATTCAATCGAATTGAGGAGGGCCGCGCCGAGGTCCGTGAGGCCGCCGAACTCGATCGGTGTGTCGGGATACTCGTCCTGGAGGGCGATGACGAGGGCTGTCGCGATGCCGCGCCGTCTCAGGCCCTTTGGAACATCGATCGTTGTTACAGACGGATCACCCTCGTACACCGCATAAAGAAGGGTCCCCGCAGGTTCGCCGTCCAGTTTTGCGTCCAATGCCATGTCGTGTTGGCCGCAGTAGTAGTCGATATGGCGCTGTTCGATCTCGATCATGTCGTTGCCGCTGTTCAAGGTGTGGGAGACCTTACCATGCGGGCTTGAAATCATGAAATGATCGGGCGAGCCTTTTTTCGTAGTCTTTGGAATGGTGATTTTGGTGTCGAGAGAAGGTCTGTTCGAACTGTTGACTTGCTTAACATCTTCCCCGCCGTGAACGACGGGGATTTTCAGGGGCGGCTTCAGGCCGCCCTTTCGAGTCCGCGGGGAGCGGATTTCTCCGCCCTTGCCGCTGGCCGTGTTCCGGCCGCAAGAATGTTCCTCGCCGCGTTGATGTCGGCGTGGTCTTCGTGTCCGCAGGAGAGGCAGAGGAACTTCGCTTGGTTTTCGCGGTTTCCCTTGTCCCTCGACCCGCACTCGCGGCAGGTCACGGAGGTGTGTCTCGGATCGACCTTCGCGACGTTTCCGCCGCGGAAGGCAAGCTTGTAGGTGAGCAGCAGTTCGAAGCGGAACCACGCCGCGACGAGGATCGAGCGGTTGAGACCGCTCTTCTGCGCGACGTTCTTGCCTGGTTCCTCGACGGTCCCCTTGGCCGAGGCGGACATGTTGCGGATGCGCAAGTCCTCGAGGACGGCAGTCCCGAACCGACGCGCGATGCGCGTCGTCGTAACGTGTTGCCAGTGCAGGCGTTTGCGCGCCGCCTTGGCCGCGACCCTCGCGGCGTGGCGTCTCGCCTTCGCCTGCCGCTTTGAGCGGGACTTTCGCCTCGAAGCGACGCGCTGCCACGTCTTGTGGCGTTCAACCAGCGCGGAGCCATCCGGCATCGCGTACATCTCGCCCGTGGAGAGGGCAACGTTGTTGACGATGCCGCGGTCGATGCCGACGGCGGGGTTGTCGTTGGCGGGTGTCTCGTGGTCGAACTCGCAGCTGAACACGACGTGCCAGCCGTTCGCCTCGCGCGTCACCGTGACGTTTCCAACCTCGCCGCGGATCGGGCGGGTGTATCGGAACTTGACGTCTCCGATTTTTGGCAACCGCACCCTAGCCCACTTGGCGTTCAGGACCTCGATCGGCCCGACGCGACTGGACGGGATGCGGAAGGCGTCGTTGACGAACTTGCGTCGGGGCTTGGGGTATCCAGCCCGTCCGGAGAAGAAGTTCTGGAATGCCTGGTTGAGATCGCGCAACGCCTGTTGCTGTGCGTCGATCGGACACTCGGCGACCCAAGGGACCTCGGCGCGGATGGCAGTCAGCTCCCGCGCCTGGGACGGATAGGAGATGTTTTTCCCCTCGGCGCGCTTGAAGTGCCGCCAGAAGGACGAGCGCTGCTCCAGCGCGATGTTGTAGACGAGGCGCACCACACCGCAGCAACGGGCGAAGAACTCCTCCGTCGCCGTATCCGCGTAAATCCTGTACTTGTACGCTCGGTTCGTCATACCCCACAGGTAGCAACCGGGACGGAAAAACAACGATAAAGTCGAGTAAGCCACTGAACGGGCACCATTAATCGCCACATCCAGAGTCCGCGCTTCCTCCCCGCCCTGAAGGACGAGGTATCCGCGCGGCGATCTGATGAGGCCGCTGCTTGAGCGCCACATCAGCGATTTCCATGGCGAAGGTCGGTTCCGCCACGCAGAGGGCGGCGTCCACACTGCGGGATTTTGCAGAGGCGCGTGCGCCGGCCTCATTCGGGTGCTGGCGATAGCTGACCCTTCGGGAATGTGGCGTATTGCCGGGGGGTGCGGCGCTGAATGTTCTCCGCTTCCCGAGGAGGCGTCCAAGTTCGTGAACGTCGGCCTGTTCCCTGGGGGCATGTCGGATACCTCGGGGGTGTGGCGCGGGCATTTCTGGATCGAGGGCGAGCTCGATTGCGGAACTACGGTCATAGCCGACCTGACGGCCGATCAATTCGGCCACCTCCCCGTCAACCTCGTAACCGCCACGGACGATCGATACCGCAAAAACATCCTGCCACGCTACGAACCGCTCACGACGTCGGAATGCAACTGGGGTCATGGTCTGGCAAAAAGGTGGCTGGAACTGAAAAACGTGGTGATCGACTTGGTCGCCGCCTGAGCTCGAAAATAATTAAAGACCTCAGATAAAAAGGTGTTGACCGCGCCATGCACGGGGTCTATGTATTGGTGGTCTTCGGAGGAAACGACGGAGACTATGACAGTAGACGGACGACGTAGATAGCGGTTGAGACCGGGGATGCGACGCCCCGCACCTCCACCATGAGTGGCACTGAAAACCACGACGGTTTCGAGGACGTGCCATTGATGATGGGGGTGAATTAGGATCGATCAGGCGCGAAGGGGTCAACTTGCTGTTCGGCATGATACCGCCGTTATCGGGTCACCAGAGTAGTTGCAAACGATAACAACGCTCAGGTTCGTGCTCTCGCTGCCTAACCGCAGCGCGGGAGAACCGCACCAAGTCCTCTAGGTTAGCCCCTTGAGGCGGGGTTCCCGGGTACCTGGCAACAGAAACCCGGATTTTCCTTTCAATTCTATATCGGGAATACGTGCTTGGCTGTTCACACATTGCGCAACGGCGAGACGGTGCATGACGTCTCCAAAGGTATCCTTGGTCGCGTCCTTGTTGGCCGCCGCGAGGGAAAACCGATTTGCTGGACCCTGGAGGGGCGCTGGCGCTGGGACGATCAGGATCATCCGCTCGATATCGTGGACTTCAAAACGACCTGAAGTTCCTCAACGGGACAATCCCACCTCCCTGACGTGCGCAATCAATCGAGGCAGCCTGCAATGACACAACCCCAGTTCCCGACCAAGTTCGCCGCCAAGGGCCATTTTGGCCGCGAGATCGAAGACGTCATCGATATCTCGGTCGAGAACGACGAAAACAGCTTTCTGACCTACCAGATGTCGACCGCGCGAATGAGTTTCGACCTGCTCACGAAACTCGAGGCTGAGCATGCCAAGCAAGGTGGCATCCCGCCCGAGGAATGGGAAGAAATCCGTGAAAGCCTCGGCGAGATCATGTCCTTTGCCCCGGAATGCTCGCACTGCGGGCAACGGGTGGCGACTGATGTTAAGGACGATACCTTCGTCCCGCGCTACGACTGCTCGGAGGCCGGTGGCCTGAAGCCTTATGACGTCCTGCTGGATGTCCCGTCAGGCAAGATCGTCTTCGCCAACGACCTGCGCAGTCTCGTGGTCATCGAGGACAATGCGGACGTAAACACCCGTTTCGGCCAGAAGATGCTGACGAAGGCTGCCGCCGACGCAGGCATGGTCATGGTGTTCACCGGTAACTCGTGCCCGTCGGTGGTGAGAAGCGGTAATGAGCTTCAGGTCGGCATCAGTCTTCCCAAGAAAGACAGGTTGGGGACCGTCGTCACTGACCTCTGGTGGTACAGTGCGATGGACCACGATTTCTTCCTTTCGAGATGTGAGACCGAAGGCGTGTCCCCCGATGACTTTGCAGACTTCGTGGTCGATGTCGAACCGGGCGTCTACGCGTTCTCCGACGAACTCGCCGACACTCACGCCGAAAAGGTCGTGCTGTCGAAGATCAGGAAGACCGATGCTCCGCGCCCCGTCCTCAGTGCTGACGGGGTGGACATGGCGACGACCCTCAAGGACAGCCGGTTCTGGAAACTCGTCGAACGCAGGCTTTCGTTCTCGAGGGGTGGAATTTCGCTGTTTGGCGATATCTTCTGCGTCCTTGGAGGCGGCCTCGACTGGATCAACGGTGGACTCCGCTCGGTGAGCGGACGCGATGACGATCCGTCCTATGGCGGCAAGCTCGAGGACCGCAAGGGAACCAGGTCCGACGACAGGATTCCGCTGCTGCCGGAGTCGGACGTAGGCGTAATCTATCCGATGTCATGGGATTATCCCGGAAAGCTCGGAATCGCGCCGCTGAACATCGATCCCTACTGGCTGGCAGCGGGCATGATGTTCGCAAAGACCGCGCTTGCCTACCCGATCAAGCCTCTCGGCGAAGAGAGGATGTCGGAAGAGCAGAAGCGGAAGCAAGTCGATACGGACCGTGCGATCCTCGTCGCTACGCTCGACCTCCTTTGCGAAATCGCCGAGGTCCGTGGTCTGTGGGAAAGCGGCCGGCTGCAAGCGGTGTTCGCTGAACTCGCGGCGGTGTTCCCGGAACAGGCGTGACCCCGCTTCGTTACGTAACGCCGGCCGGATAACACCGTCCCTAAAACGCGAAACGCTCCTTACGGAGCGTTCGTGCGGCCTCTCAGGAGACCTCGTGGGCCATGCCCAAAGCCATTAAACCCGAACGCCCCGTCACATGCAACCGTGTGTCGGGGCGTTTTCGTTCGTGTGGTTCACGGAGGTGCTTGCTTGGTCAGGGGTCACAGGTCTGTGGAAGTTCAGAACGAAATCTTGGCCCTTGGCGGTGGCGGAGCCAATTGTTTCCAGATGCCCAGTAGCTGCGGGCGCATTTCTCGAATGTAGTCGATGATGTCCGATGTGGAGACGGCGCAGCCGTCGTAGCGGACGCTTCCGGCGCAAATCCACATGGTGTCAGGTTCGGCCCACCCGCCTTTGGTCAGCAGCGTGGCGAACTCTTCGTCCAGTTCGTATGCTTCGTGGCCGGTCGAACCGCCGATGAAGCGAATTATCTCATACTCCCGAGCCGAATGCGACGCATCCTCGATCCTGACGTCGATCATCTTCGTCCAGGTTCGCTCCGGGTATGTCTCGGTCTTCGGTCCGTTGCGGACGGGGGTCGCCCTTGGCCGCTCGGCAAAGCGGGTGAACGTGGCCTCTATCTGACGTCTGGTCAGGTCGAACTTCGCTTCCCGGGCATTGTACGCGTCGATGCGGGCGCGCTCTTCTGGCGTCGCGTTTGCGTACATTTTTTCGGTCAGCTTCTTGAAGTCTACCATTTATTGGCCCTCGCCTTGTTGGGTGGCTTCATTGTCGGCGAGGCGGTCGCAATGGTCTACTCGGTAACGTAGTGCGGAACGAAGCGCGACATCATTCCCGTGACCGGGCCGGCGTCTTCGAGGATGCAGATGCCTGCGGGTTTGCATGTGTTTCCGCTTGGACTTCGACGAACTTCTCTGGTGTGGCGGTTTTAGGATGCTCAGCGTCTGAATTTGCGGCCAGAACTGAAGCTGCGGGTGGAGCCGAAGCTCTTGCTAGAGGAGGTCTTCGGGCGCGACCATCCGGTGGACGCCGATCCGCTCGGGATGGTGACGGTCGGAGACTTCACGCCGAAGCCGTTGTGCTTGAGTGTGGTCGTCTGCACAGGGGGCGTCGCGAGCGCCGAACTTCCCGCGCTGAACTTAGTCTTGCCGAGGGATTTGCCAAGCTGGATGCCTGACGAGTTGACGTAGCCGGTGCCAGACCGCGGGTGATATGCGGCCTGAGGCGTGAAGGGCATGGAGTTGTGGCTCATCATCGAGCCAAGCATGTAGCCAGCCATCAGGGGCATGAAGTGACCGCTCCCCGTCGCATGGGTGGAGGTCGTCGGAGTGCATTTATCGAAGTTCTGCTCACAGTCCGCCTGCGTGTTGAAGGCAGGGGCGTTGTGGTTGTGGGCCGCGAGGGCGGTCTGGTAGTCGAGTTCGCACTTCGCGATCGCACCCGCGCGCTCATTGCCCGTGAGGGGGGTGTCGCCAGATTTCATACCGTCCACGACGGCGGGGCAGGACTTGGGATCGTCCACGAGGGCGGCGTCAACGGGCTTCTCCCCGCACGACACGAGAATGGAAGTGCTGGCGACCAGGAGCACGCAAGCGGCGATGCGGGATGAAGTCATGCTTTTCATTCGAGGTCCTCGATTTGTCTCTGCATGCGGAGATATTACGGGAGGCACCATCCTGTCAATATTTTGTGACCTCAAATTCCAAGAACTCGGATTGACGGCATCGGTCATTTTACAAATGTCCAGAGAAGCATCGGTTTCGGACACAAATGCAAAACGCCTTGCAAAACACGCTCACTCGAGCTATTTTGCAAATGTTGGCATTTGACGACAAAATGGATACATTTGCAAAATGAATAATGAACCGAGATACTGGCATCCTTATCTGGAAAAGGCATACCAGCACCTCCGTGCCGCGGGGCGTCCTATGTCTGCGGTCGAACTCGCTTCGTCGGGGATCAACCGCACGACCATGTCTCAGTTGGTCGCGAGCGGCTATGTCGATCGGCCGGTGCGCGGCGTGTACCACGTCCCCTCTCCCGATGATGACCAGCGGGTGTTCTGGGCGGCAATTTCGCTCGGATACGATTCTGTTTTCTGCTTCACGTCTGCGGCGTCTTTCCATGGCTTGACGGAGGAAGGAGCCGGAATTCCGGACGTCGCCGTTCCCGAGGATGCCCGCATTCCGGCGCGGTCGTCTTTCGAATCCAGGGTGCGGTTTCACTCCTGGCCAGCGGCGGCGCGCGTGGACGACGTGGAGTCATATGAAATCCAGGGCGTGGAGGTCAGGGTAACATCGCCTGCCAGGACCGTCGTGGATATGTACCGTCACTCGACGCTCAATCGTGAACGCGGCATCAAGCCGGTGGTGATGGACACGGCCTTCATCGATTGCCTGTCGCGCTACAGTAGCGAGGGTGACCAAAACTCCAGGTCCCGTGCACTTCGCCGTATTGCCGAGGTACACGGCTGCTGGGAGGGGATTTCCGCCATCTCGACGGTCATCACCGCTACGCGCGACCGCCTCATGAGTTTCTAGCGCGCTCGTTTGTGCCTTTCGTTACCCGGGGTGATTCTCGGGTCGAAGGGGACATTCATGAACGCAAAGAACGTCGGCGCGAGCGTGTACGCCAAGCTCAAGAACCTCGCGAGAGAGCGCCAAATCGACATGCCGGTGATGCTGAAGCGGTACGCGCAGGAGCGCTTGCTGTACAGGCTGTCCGTATCACCTGTCGCCTCAGAGTTCTGCGTAAAGGGAGGACTCTTACTCACGGCCTACAACAGCGGGAATCTCCTGAGGCCGACCGAAGACATCGATTTCAACGGCTTCCGCAAGGGATCGACAATCGAGACGCTCCGTAGGTCGCTGGAGCAGGTCGTCACGACGCCTGTCGAGGACGACGGCGTCGTGTTCCTGTTGGACACGATGAACATCAAAAAGGAGCACATCGGCATCATCAGCGGCGGGAAGATCGTCATCGGCGCGCGCATCCACACGGCCAATGTCGAGGTTCGCGTGGACGTGGGTTTCGGGAACGCGATCACGCCCGGCGTCAAGATGCTGGAGATGCCTACTTTGCTGGACAGTGTGGCCCCACGGCCGATGGTGCTTGCCTACCCGCTCGAGACCGTGATCAGCGAAAAATATCACGCGATGGCGATGTTTGGAGCCGCGAACACGAGGATCAAGGACTTCTTCGACATATGGACGCTGATCAGGATTCACGATTTCGAGGCGCAACCGCTCGTGTCCGCGATCGAGAACACGTTCGAAGCCCAGGAACGACCGATCCCGGACATGCCCCTCGCCTGCCTCACCGAGGAGTACGCCCGCGACAAACAGGTCGCATGGACATTGTTCCTGGAGAAGATCGACGAAAGGGAGTCCATTCCCTTCCTCGACGTGATATCGGACCTTTCTGACTTTGCATGGCCAGTCATGAGGGCCGCGCAGAGCGGCGCGAGGCTGGACCTGTTCTGGACGCACAACGCCGGCTGGGTGAAAAAGCCCGAGCTGGCATTGACCATCTGAAGTTCGGCGTGGCCGCGAAATTCATGCGTGTCATCTTGGAAATGTCGTCTTCATTTGAGACATGATCCAAGTGTTCGCGCTGATCAAAGTGGGGTCAACGGAATTGACGCCACGCTAGGGCCTTCTAGCAATTTAAGAACTCGCTACAATACGACCGACCGCCCGCCCAAATCTTGAGGAGGTCGCAGGTCAATACTGGCGAAATGGATGAATTCGCGGTCGACTACGACGAAAAATCGAGAGGAAATACTTCGACTATTCGTCGCAGGGAACGTAATGGTAGGTAAATCCGCCTGGAACGGCGACGGGGCGGTCGGCCTCCTTCACAGTGCCGTTCGACGCGCATTCTGTCGATTTCCTCTCGAAAACGTCGAATGCCACGGACGCCATGGTCTTGAGGTCTTCCTCGATATTGCCGACAACGGCCTTCCGGAGGTGGCAGGTGCCGAAGAAATCAGCACTGAATGCTGCTAAAAGCGCCCCGGTGGACGGCTCGAAGCTCGCCTCGTAGCTATCGATGAAAAACGGGTCGACGTGCCTGGACACGATCTCTTCCAGGGTCTCGACGGTAAGATATGCGGACTTTGGGAGAATGTTGGTTTGCACTACGCTGCCACCTGTGTTGGGAGCGTCTGCTATACCTAAACGCGAACATAAAAAAAAGGCCCGCAGGGTGAATGCGGACCCTTTTTTAACAGTTGGTTAACGCGATCAGAACTTGCGCGTGATCGTGACCTTCGTGTTGTACTCGTCCTCGGAGTCGAGGTCGCTGTAGGTCAGCTGACCGGTGACGTCGAGGTTGGTGACCGGAGTCCAGGTCACGCCGGCGTTCGCTGCGATGTACTCGTTCGCTGCGCTGTCCTGGTCGAAGTAGCCGATACCCGTGAAGGCGGCGAACTTGTCCGAGAAAGTGTACTTGCCGGCGGCGCTGACCAGATAGCCCTTGTCGCCGTCCGTGTCGCCGTAGCCGGCCGCCAGGCGGAAGTCGATGGCGTCGGTGGCCTTCAGGTCTGCCGTTGCCTTGAGGAACCAGGCTTCGTTATCGTCGGAGTAGACACCCGACAGATCGACACCGCCCCAGGCCTGCTCGTCGATACCGACGCGACCGACAACGTCCGGAACGTAGTCATCGGCGAAACGGCCGTTGTTGTCGAAGAACTCGCCGCGGTTGTTGGTTTCGAGCGCGAGGCCGGCGTAGACGCCGCCGTAGATGCCCTTCTGCAGGAAGCCGATCGTCGTCGTGTTCAGGTCGCCAGTGATGGTTTCGAGGTCGAAATCACCGTAGAGCAGGTCGGTGTTGAGGAGGGTTTCCTTGTAACCGAAATAGGCCGGGCCGACGGTGATGTAGGCCAGTTCGACGTCCGAAGTGCGCTCCGGCGAGACGCCGACGTAGTAGCCGTCGAAATTGTTCTTCGAGGACAGGCGGATTTTCGTGCCGATCGTGCCGAGTTCGGAGTCCGACTTGGTGTCGATGTCGAGATAGGCTTCAGCGCCGGCGAAATTCTCGTTGAAGCGGGTGTCATTGCCGGCCGTGAACGAGACAGCGCCGGAGAGCTTCAGGCAGGTTTCAGTGCCGGGGATGTAAAAGTAGCCAGTGCCGAAGGCATCGCAGACCTGGACGTAGCTGCCCGTCGGCGGAACCGGGGCTTCAGCCACGACGGCGTCGGCGGCGTTGGCCGAGAAGGCCACAAAAAGCGCGGCGGACGAGCCGAGAAGGGTGAGAAGTGTCTTCTTCATATGGGTTTGATCCTTTGTGTTTCCTATTCCATCCGTGGCGTGACCTCGAACGTTGAACTTAGCGTTCCATGAAAACCCTACGGCGGTAAGTCGAATTCTTGAATTTCTGTCTGGCGGCCCGTCCGCACGCTCTTTCTGTTGCATCGCGGCAACAGAAAGAAAGACCCCGATGCGCATTGTGGCGGTTTGGCGTCTTGTTTTTCCAAATCGGTTGACAGATGTGATCTTGAAGGAAACGCTCTTATATATAGACCCCATTCTGAACGGAGAATTTTCTATGACCGTAAATACGAAGCCGCCGATCATCGGCTTTGACGTCGATGGCGTCATCTTCGACTACGTAGCCGGGTTCATGGCCTTCGCGGCCTCTCGCGGCGTGCGCCTGGGTTGCGCTTCCGACGAGGTCGACTCCTGGACAATGTCTGCTGCCTTCCCCGATCTCGACGAGGATCAAATCTGGGAAATGATCGAGGCCTTCAGCGAAGACGAGGGTTTTGGTCGCCTGGAGGCGTTCCCGGGCGCGCTGGAAACGATCAAGCAGCTGATCAGTGAATATCCGGAATACCCGCTCGTCGCCATCACCAGCGCCGGCAAGTCCGAACTGACGAAGCGTCTGCGGGAACAGAACCTTGCGTCCATCCCGTTCAGCGAAATCCACGTCCTCCCGCTCGGCGAGTCCAAGGAGCAGTATCTGGCCAAGTTCCCGCCGAACAGCCTGTACGTCGACGATCTGAAGAAGAACGTCGACGCGGCGGAACGGGTCGGCGTCACAGGTGTCTTCGTCCGCCGCTCCTACAATACGGCGGATACCCATACGCGCGTCGCCCTCGACTGGAGCGAGATCGCCGACCATGTCAGGGACATCCTGCCTCCGGTGGTCAAGCCTTCACTCGCCGCCGCTATCTGACCCCTGTTCCAGGGGGCCGAAACAAAAAGGAGCCGTCCGAGTGTCGGCTCCTTTTTCGTTGTGCGGACCTAACGGCAGGGCAAGCCCGCCGCCCCAGTTGGTCAAGCCGCCTCGAGTGTCGGAAGGACTTCTTTCTTTGCCAAGTAGGCCAAGCGCTGCTTGAGCTCAGCGCGGACTTCGGGGTCGCCCGCTTGCTTTCTCTCAAGCTCGCCGACCAGTCGCGCCATGGCCTCGACGTAGCGGCCGTAGAGGTAGCGTGCCTTCGCGATAACAAGAAAAAGGGTTGCAACCTGAGCCAGGTCGTCGTCCTTCATTGCGGCATAGTCTGCCCCGGCAAGGAACTGCTCGGCATGACTGGACACAGCCTCGCGGAAGCGGGTGCCACGCGTATTGACGTTGTAAAGGATTTCAAGGGTCCGCGCAGCTCCGTCGGCCGACGAAAGGGATGGAATAGTGAGCCAGAGCGATGACACCTTGTTGAAGAACTTCTTGGGCATGTGCATGTGCCATACGACCAGCAGTTCCACGTATTCCTTTTCCACGAGGTAGTCCACCCGGCCCTTGCCGTACGCCGTCGACAGGGCCGCCAGGAATTTGCGGAACTGGGACCTCTCCTTTTTTCCTTCGATCCCGAACCCCTGGTTGGCGAGATCGATCATCCGGTCCATGACCGGATAGTCCGCCTGCGCGCCGAGGGATGGATAGATGCGGGCGCGCCGGAAGGGGTGACCGTCGAAAGAATCGGCGTGTGTAAACCAGGCTACCAGCAGTCTGGACTTGAGTCCGGACAGGGTCTCTCGGTTCCTCGAAGTCGCCTTTTTCAGGAGGAAGGATGTGATTCCGAGAAGCCCAGACAGGACAATGCCGCTGACTGAACCCGGGCTTTTGTCGAGCGCATCGATGGTTTCCCTGGCACGGCGTGCGAAGTTTTTCTCATTAGCCCATGTCCATTTCCCATTGCGCATGAACAACACGGAGACCCGATCCGAACTCCCGAAAACGCTAAGGAGGAGGAACTTGTCCGAAACGATGCGCTTTTCACAAAGCCTTCTGGAAATTTCGATCAGGTCCGCCCCGTCAACCAAGGTTCCTGAGACGTGCGAAACCGCGCGGTCTTTGACATAGATATCGACAGACGAGAAGCTTCCCGGCAGATACCGCAACAGGTAGTCAGTCTCCTGCCACTTCCCAGGAGTGTTTTTGGCAGGCGTCTCCGTCAGGTCAGCCGCGAAGCTTCTCCATTCATCGAGTCCAGGCACGAGCATCGCCTTGCTGTGCTGTAGGAATTCGGTCGTGGAGGTCCGGCTCGCTGCATCGGCATCCCGGTCAAGCCACCGCGTTTTCGTCGATGTCAGGAAGGCCAATACCCGCGGAGTTTCCGCCCTGCTTACGCGCTGGCCCGCGTTGACGTGCGCCTGGAGCGCGTGGTTCTTTTCCTTGGCGGTCATGATGATGCGTGCGGGATCGCTTGAATGCGGCAGAAAATATTCCGTCTTGCGGTGCGCGCCCAACGTTATCGTGTAGAAGAAGCCGTCGGTCATCTCAACGCGATCGAGCCTATCGACATAGGGTACGAATTCGCCGTCTTCGTTGATCCTCATCCAGTTTACTTGAAGTCCTGAATATTCGCGCGCCCTGCCACCTTTGGCGATGATGTTCGCGATCGCGCAGAGTTCAATCTGGTCAAGATAGTGCGGCTGGCTGTCGTCGGCCGGCCTAAGACTGACGTGTGCGGGGTCGAATTGCGCTTCATCCCACTTACCTGGCGTTAGGGCGGCAAGTGCCGACATGAGTGCTAGGGGTTTGCCGTCATCCGTGGCGCACATGAATAGGATGTTGCGGCCGTCGCCAAGAACCTTCCGTCCGTGGAATTCGCATGCGGTCCAGGTGTCGAAGATTGTCGCCCATCGACCGTTTTCGCGACAAAGGGCGTAGCGGCGAGCGACGTTGTTTGCGTCGCGCGCGTGAATTTCGTTCAGCAGGTTGGCAGCCGCTTCGCAATACGCGATTGGCAGGCCGCCGTTCGCGTGCTTCTGGATTTGCACGAGGGAGAAACCGTCGTGTCCCGCGCGGACCTCGACTGTCAGGATTGGCTTATGGACATCCTTCCTCAGTGAGAAGATGCGGGTTTCGCCAAGGGACACACTGCGGGCGTAGGTATGGGAGCCGACGCAGTGGGACATCATCGCCCCTTCCCAATGGAGCGCATTCGCGTCCTTGAGTTCGAACCACTTCAGGCCTTCGTTGATTGAAAGAACAGGATCGATGGCACCGTCGGAAGTCAGCTTCCTGGAATTGAGGCTCTTGGTCCATGCGTCCGCCTTGGCAACCAGGATCGATGTTTCCATCCGCGCTATCTTGCGGTAGGTGCGGTTGCCCGTCGTCTTGAGTTCTTCGACCCAATCGAGAATGTGCGAGATGTCCGGCCCCAGTGTTTCGAACAGTTCCGGATCGAAGCGCCTTACCTCTTCGCCATCCACGATTTTGGCGAGGATGTGTTGCCGCTTCTCGTCCGGATTCGTCGAATTCGTGACGTGGGCGGGCTTGAGGCGAAAGGTGAACGTTTCGCTTGTCAGGAATTTGATGAAGTGCCGTGACCCGAGCCAGGCCTCGGCGGTGTCCAACTGTCGCTCCCTCGCCTTCAGTTTCAGAAAGAACGCATATTCCGAAACCTTCGCCGGATTCGAGACTTCATATCTGTGGCCGGTTCCCGCCATTGTGGCTCCCTGCGCGTGGGTGAAAGACAGACGAGTTCTTTATTTTACTACCTGTTTATCGGCACCGTCGGGCGCGGTCAATAAAATTGCATTCGGGTCTTTTATTTTTTAAAACTGAGTTCTTGAATTACCGAACCCAAGTTCCCAGATCGAGGAAGGACGCCTTCGAGGGTCCGCAAACGAACGTCGCCCGATCGGGGACGCAAACGGAGTAGTAAGATATGAGCAACAGACATCCCTTCGCACATCCCCTCTTTGCACGCGTGGTCGGCATCGACCGCCTGTTGAGCTTCGCGGACGCCGCCCTGAGCCAGGCGGTCGAGTCCAGCTTTCCTCCCTTCAACATCGTCAAGATTGACGAGAGTGGCTACAAGATCGAGCTCGCCGTGGCTGGTTTCGAAATCGCGGACCTCGGCATCGAGACCAAGGAACGTGTCCTGTACGTGACCGGCGAGCGCAAGGCGGCCCCGCCCGAGGAGGCGACCTTCCTCCACCGCGGGATCGCCAATCGCTCCTTCAAGCGCGAATTCCAGCTTGCGGAGTTCGTCGAGGTGAAGGGCGCATCGGTGAAGAACGGCATCCTTTCCATCGACCTCGTCCGCGAGGTGCCGGAAGCCCAGAAGCACCGGAAGATCGATATCGGCGTGGCCGCCGCCTCTGCGGCCGCCGAGGAGAGCGTCGGCTGATCCCCCGCTCGCCACGCTCCTGAAGAAGGCCCCGCAGTTTCGGCTCGCGGGGCCTTTTCGTTCCCGATTGCGGCGGCTTGGAGACCGCAATGCATACGATTATCAGAGTGTTCGCACTTAGTCTGGCCAGCCTCGCGGGTTCGTATGCGATTTCTTCGGCCGCGACCTGCGATGAGACCCGGGTAGTTTCATCCACCGTTTCCTGGTCCTCCAAGCCAAATCGGTGCTCTTGACACAGCGAACGCCATGTCCGTAACCTGTTGATACGGCTCGGGCAGCGCCTTCAGTTCCCACCTCGCAAGAGGCTCGGTAAAGCGGCCTTTGAATACTGAAACGCACATGCACTTTCTCAACCCACGGGGCGGAGGCGTATGGCAACGGGAATACCCAGCAAGCCTATCTACCGCCAATCAGGAGTGGATTGATGACGCATGTCAAAGTTCCCGACGTCGATTACGAGCGGGCTAAGAACGCGGCCAAGGCCGTAAAATCGAGATTTCACGACCTCGGAAACGAGGTTGTTCTGGGCCATGCCTACGAAGCTGTCGCAGCGACGCTCGGCTTCAAGACCTGGGCCATCCTCAAGGCACACCTCAACGGCGAAGAGAAAGAGCGCGTACTTCCCGCACCGCCGACCTCCGAAGGGCATCCGGCACGCCGCGCTGCAAAGGCGGCTTTGAGCTGGCGCGATCTTCAAATGGGCGAACACAACCCCGTCGTCATGGTCCATGGCCCGCCGGGGCGCAAGCGCGATCTCGTCACCAGCGCGCTCGCAGGCCAGGTCGAGAAGTATCCCCATCGGATCAGGGCCATTAGTCTTGGCAAACCCGAGGAGTTGGCTTACGCGCTCACAGGCGACCCTTGGTATGGCGTCCGCGGGCCGGGAGGAACACCGGAATGCTCGACGTTCTGTCTGGACCCGACCTCAGACGGTTCATCGATCAACGTTTTCGATCTCCCGTTTCGTGCGGACAGACCATCCGAACCCCACCTGGCCCGCATCGTCTCGTTTCTGGGTGAGCTAACCTGCGCGAACCAGATATCCGCAGGCAACCAGTTCCTGTCAGACGCAGTGGGTCAGCTATACCGCCAATTCGTGGATATCGCCCCGCTCATGTACAAAGCAGGCGTTGTTCAAGAGATCGACGAATTCTGCGACCGCGCGGGGATGGCGCTGGAAGAAGGGCGGACTACTTGGCGGGAGCTTGCCTTGACGCTCGCGGGAATGCTTCAGCCGAAATTGGCCGGGATCGCATGGCGACATGGATGTCCCAGGCTCGAGCACTTCATTTCGGTCATGCGCGGCCCCATGGTTATGGATCGATATGGATCGGCAAGGATTGCCGGAGAGCTTTTGGTGGACGTCTGCACCAGGATGGTTTCATCGGCGATCCGGACATACCCGTTCCTCCGTCGTCCGACCGCCGTCGATTTTGGGCAGCACCGAGTGCAGATCGTCGGCATCGAGGTCCCCGAAGGAAGTTCGCAGTCAAGCATATCGCTGCTTTTTCAACTGGCGTTCGAGGCCAGCGCGATGGAATACGGCGAAGTCCCGCAGGACTCGCTTCTTGTGATTTCGGGTGCGGAGTTCGTGCGAAGCGATTTACCCGCTCTGCTTGCGAGCGCCCATGACGAAGATGGCCCGATGGTCGTGTTCGCGGCAGCCGACGGCATGCGCATCGACGACCTCGATCAGTTCGTCACCAGCCACGTCGTTACCGGCTGTTCCACAAGGGCATCAGTTCAAGACCTATGCAATGGTCTCAAGATCGGCGCAGCGGGCTTCGAGCTCATCCACGAGCGTCTTTTCGGAGGTCATGACGAGAGCAAGGCCGAGGCCTTCTGTATCCGGAAAAAATTTGTGACCCAGCGCGAGGGGCTTGTCTCCATCCCTACACAGAGGGACAGGTAGGGCATCGCAGAACGTGCGGCGCAGACTTATCAGAGCCTGCGCCGACACCATCAGACTATCTCCCCTTGAATTCGTCGTCCTCGAAGGCGGCCCTGTGAGAGAGGATCGTATCTCGCTCCTTCTCATATTTCGCGATGGCGATCCTCAGTGCGTTGATTTCGAAGTTGTTGAGCTGGGTGCCAAGGCGCTCGTCGATCGACTTCAGGCCGTCGATCACGTCGCGGAAGTGCGCGTCCTCCGCCTCCCTTTCGGCGATGCGATCCGCCTTCCGTTGAACCTCGCGAGCGTCGCTTTCCGCCTTTTCAGCAGCGCGCCGTTCTGCTCTCGCGCTACGGTAAACATCCAATTCCTCGCGGGTCGGAAGGCTGGAGATATCGCGGCGGATCGTGTCCCTGAGTTCCACGGCCTTCTCGGCAACCCGTTCAAGGGACAGCAAGCGGTCCGCTTGCTGCAGGTAGCCGTTCCCATAGGCAACATCGTCGCCGATATCCTCGTCGTAGCCTTGGTATAGTCTTTCGATCTTATAGGCCATTTTTCCGAAGCCAAAAGGACGGACCGCGCGGGCGATAAACTCCCCGTTCAGGCGGATTTCGAAAAGAGCCTGCTCCCCGGCCTTCGTGGACTCGTCGCCGCGAAAGACCGTTTTCTGCGTGCGCGCGGGAACCCTGGTGATTTCGACCTTGCGGCCGGAGATATCGAAGACCTCGGTAGTGAATTTCATCGTCCAGGACCCCTAGCCAAACTCAGTCGGATATACAGCGCGTCCAAGGCGAATGCAAGACTTCGGAGGCAAACACGGCGCTGCATTCCAGGTTGCGCGGCAAAACCCTCTAGGTCACCATATTCGTGGCGAGGGACTTTGCTTCCGAGCTTCATGGGTATTTGGAGCGGCGAATGAGAAAGACATGGATCAGGCAGTTGCTGCCCAATGCCCTGACGGTGGCGACAGTCGGAGTAATCACGGTGGCCGACATGAGCGCGACAGGGGGTGTACCGTGGTACAAGGCGCTCGCGTGGCTTGCCGTTTGGTTGGTCGTAATCGCGATCGTAGTAGCAGGCAGCGACCGACGGCGCTGAACGGAGTCCGGAATTAACCGGATTTTAACACCCTCCATGCGAATGGCTCATCGACAACACGTTGGGAGCAAACGACTTGATTACACGATCCATGCTTGAGGGTCTCGCCACGGCGCATGGCGTCGTGATGGCGAAGTCATTGGCGGAAGCCATAACCTTCTTCGGCCCTCCTGGAGATGAAGCCAGATTACCGCTCCGGTCTTCGCAACATTGGATGGTCACCTTTTCCGCGCCGGAGGTAACGTCCGAACAGGTCCGATGCTTTCTCTCATCCTGCCAAAAGGTGCGAGACGAATGGGACTACGGGGAGGCCGCAGATATCGTGAACGCATTCATCGCGAAACGCGACTTCGATCCCCTTGTTGACGTCGATGCGCTTGCGGTGTCCCTTCGAGCCATCACCGAGAGGCGGATGCCTCAGACTTTCGCCGCCTCGACGATCTCCATGCTCGCAAAGCCTCATCAGCGGGTTTTCGTCTGGAACGAACTGGCGACCGTGTCGGTTCGGGCGCATGATCTAGCGCTTTCCAACGCATCGGGCGCGCGTTTACCCGAGGGGCGTTTGGATTTAGGCCCCTTATCGGACTACGCGACCTTCTTCCTGGCTTATGAACGGGTATTCGAGGGCATGAGGATGTCCGAGCCCTTCCAGAGCGCTTTGAAACGCTACGTAGACTATCTGTCGTCCGTGCCTGGCCCCATGAGGAGCAGGGATACGACCCCGTTGGATTTCGTCGAGCGCAGCCTCTTCGGCCGTCTGATGACCTGCGAGGGCTGGTATCTTCGCTACTGGGAGGAACACGGTGTTCCGCCGGGTACGATTGCGCCGAGGGATCAAGGGATGATGATGTCGCCTGTCGCCCCCCGACGGGGGCAGGACGTTTTCGCGAGCGATCTGGCGGCCAAGTACGGCTATTGAGTCGGCGCGGCGGCCGGGTACCAGGATATCTCCATCGGCCCTTCGTAGCCTCTCTTGAGATAGACGGCCCCCACGGGGAAGCCGAACGGAAAACCCGCGTCACGACCGGTCCCGTAGTAGCGGATGTGCGCAATCCCACCGAAGCGATAGACCTTGTGAAGCTTCTGAAGCGACGACAGCAGCTTGTTCACCGGGATCAAATAGACGATGTGGTCCGCGATCTGGAGGCTATGGTCGAGCCAACGCGAAAACAGACTGTAAGGCGGATTTGAGATGATCCAGTCCACCTTTTCGTCGAACTGGAAGAAGTCCACGCCTTCGGTTATTTCGCACCACAGTTTCGGCTCGGGCAGCTCGTCGAAGAAGGAGGATTCACCTCGGCACGGATCGAGACACGTCCCCGACGGCTGGAAAAAGCCGACGATATCCCTCGCCCACTCGACCGGCGTGAAGACGACGTCGTTTGGATTTTGATCCGTCGTGGTCCTGGGAAAGGCGTCCATCGAAATATTGGACATCGGATACGACAGAGGCGCAACCCGCGTCTTTGATTTTGGTCACGCATCTTCATCCTGTTCGTCGTAACCGCCAAGGAAGGCAGATGACCATGCTTCGTCGTCGGGGTTAGTCGGTGGGTGCCTCAGATGGCGATGCTTCAGCAACGCGTGCCTTGACCAGTCTGATCCGCTCGACGGCCTCTTTGAGGGTCTCGATCTGTTCCGCCTTGAGATCGGGGGCGTTGCAAGCGCTGAGAACGGTCATAATTCCGATCTCCTTGAGTTCACGCTGGCGATACTTGCGGCGGAAGATGCCTACTCCACGCCGCATCGCCATCCATGTCCTTGCGAGTTCGGACCCGTAGCGGAAGTCATCCTCGCGTTTCCCGCGAAGGTGTTCAGGCCAGACGACCTCTCTCTTGTACGACTTGAGGGCGACCTGAGCTTCGAACCCGGCCATTCCGTCCGTGTTGAGCGAGGCGTGTTCGGCCAATTCCTGCGTTGTGAATGCGCTCATTCGTGCCCCCGTCGCCCAATCGTTAAATGGGGTCTACAAAATCAACAGCTTAAAGTCAACGAGGTCCTTAATTTGTCGGGTTTCTGTCGGCAGGACCGCTACAGGAACCCGACAAGGAGCGAAGGCTTACCAGGGAAGATATACGGGCGCACCGAACAGAAGGGCCGCCCAAAGGAGTTTGCATGCGATGTGGAGAGCCTGGTCGACGTGTTCGCCGAACCATCCGCTGCACTTGGCGTCATCGATGATGAAATGGCAGACGACCTCGAGTATCGCCAGCGTCAGACACCCGCCCGTCGCGAAAAACACGAATCCCCCATGGATGAAGCTGTGAGCCATCAACGGGTGGAACCACGACGTGCACGGGATCGGGTGCTTCCTGTTTTTTCCGCTGGCGATATAGGCACTCTGGAGGCCAAAGTCGCCCATGTAGTGCCCGAAGACCAAGAGAAACAGGACGCTTCCCGGTTCCATGTGCTGAATCCTTACATTGTGAGTGCGGCCCTGTAGTCGAAGGTCTGGAAGCCCGAGGCGAAGTGTTCGGCATCCACGGAACCGGCGGTCGGCTTGGAGTTCGTGTAGCCGATCTTGACGATGTCGTGGCGCTCGTCGCCCTTTGGCGTCCAGCTCATGGGCATGAGTTCAACGAGGTCCGGGACGCATACCGTGTCTGGATCGAAACCCTTGCCGTTCGCGAGGTAGGCGCGGATGGTTTCGATATCCTCTTCGGAGATGCGTCCCTCGAGGACGATGTCCGACTCTTTGAGTTTGCGAAGCAGGATTTTTTCTTCGGTCAGGACGGTTACGCCGTCTGGTCCGGTTTCGGATCGCGCCGGGATGGCCACCTCCTCGCTCATCACGTAGTGGATACGAGTGTTCTCCCCTTCTCCGTCGATGACGTCAAAGCGGGCTGGGAGCGTGGACATCGGGGTCTCCTCTATTGGTCCAGGGTCTTTAAATTATCATGGCCGCACACGGGCGCACAAGGATTTTTATAGACTTCGATCAGTGGGAGAGGCGCGGCCGGACAATGTGTGGGGGAGGTTGTCCGGCCGCATGCGAATGTTCCAGGGTCTTCCGTTATTTTTTTGTTGGGGAAGTCCGTCCTCGAAGCCGCCATTTAAAGGTATGCGCACTGCATATGCGAAGCAACGCGAATACCACTAATTTATGGGGGTTTTTCGAAAGTCGGAAGGGCTTGTTGCTTTGCGGCAATACAAGCTTCCGACTTCATAATGTTGACGGCGGAAACGCGGTCCGCCGTCAACAAATCTTCAGGCGGCCTCGACCTCGGCGTTCGCGATGATACCGGGTTTCGTCGAAATTATCCTCGACGACAGGCGCGTGACCTCGTTGGCGATGCGTTCGAGCATGTCCTCGAACATATGGTAGGCATCGGTTCGGTACTCGACGATCGGCTCGCGCTGCGCGTAGCTCCTGAAGCCGATCACGCTCTTGAGCGCCTCCAGACCGGCCAGGTGTTCCCGCCACAGGCTGTCGAAGGACTGGAGCAGGACGTGCTTGCGCGCGTGTTCGAAGATACCGTCGTCGAACGTGGCCTTGCGTTGGTCCTCCGAGCTCTCCATCGCCTTCCAGACCCGATCGAAGACCTCGTCCTCGCTGACGCCGTCTTCAGCGGCCCAGTCGCGGGTCGGGAACCGGATGGCCGTCAGATCGAGGAGCTGCTTGGCAAGCCCCTCCATGTCCCAGTTCTCGGGATAGCTGTTTTCCCGGATGTGCTTCTCGATGGCCGCCCTGACGGCGTTCTCCCGCATGGCATCGACAATGCCGCCGACGTCCGTATTGGCCATGATCTCCTTGCGGTACTCGTGGATGGCCTCGCGCTGGACATTGTTGACGTTGTCGAATTTTACGACGTCCTTGCGGATTTCGTAGTTGCGCTGTTCGACCTTCTTCTGCGCCCCCTCGAGCAGTTTGGAGATCAGCGGGTGGCTGATCGCGTCGCCCTCGGCGATTCCGAGCGTGCGGGCTGTCTGGCCGAGCTTCTCCGAGCCGAAGATGCGCACGATGTCGTCTTCGAGGGATACGAAGAACCGCGACCTGCCGGGGTCGCCCTGACGGCCCGCACGGCCGCGCAGCTGGTTGTCCACGCGCCGACTTTCATGGCGCTCGGTTCCGATGACAAGGAGTCCGCCGACGTCCTTGACCTTCTGGCGGGCCTCCGCGACCTCCCTCTCGATCCTCGCGGATGCTTCTGCTCGGGCTGTTTCGTCCTCGATGCCATCGGTCTCGCGTTCGAGGCGTCGGTCAAGCGAGCCGCCAAGCTCGATATCGGTTCCGCGGCCGGCCATGTTCGTCGCGATCGTGACGGCACCGGGGATTCCGGCCTTGGCGATGATTTCCGCCTCCTGCAGGTGGTTGCGCGCGTTGAGAACCTGAAATACGGGGCGGCCCTTGGGGATGTCCGCGAAGTCGCCCTCCACGAACCCGCCGCGGCGCAGGTACTGGACCATGAGATCGGACTTCTCGATCGACGCGGTTCCGATCAGGACGGGCTGGAGCCGGGTGCGCGCTTCCCTGACGATCTCCACGATCGCCTTGAACTTGGCGTCGGCGGTGAGGTGGACCTCGTCGCTCTCGTCGACGCGTGCGATCGGGCGGTGGGTCGGGACTGCTGTCACCGGCAGACCGTAGACCTCGGCGAACTCCTCCCTCTCCGTCGCGGCAGTGCCGGTCATGCCTGCAAGCTTGGCGTACATGCGGAAGTAGTTCTGGTACGTGATCGACGAAAGGGTCGCGGTTTCGTTCTGTACCCGGACCCCCTCCTTGGCTTCGAGCGCCTGGTGGATGCCGTCGTTGAAGCGGCGGCCGTCCATCATGCGGCCCGTGCTTTCGTCCACGATGACCACCTCGCCGTCCTTCACGACGTAATCGCGGTCCTTGGTGAACAGCGCCCGCGCCTTGAGCGCGCAGTTGACGTGATGAACAAGATGGGTTGCCTGATGGTCATAGAGCGGCACGCCGGCAGGAAGAAGTTCCTGCGCGCGAAGGACGGCTTCGACCTTGTCCGCGCCGATCTCGGTCAGGCTTGCGGCCTTCATCTTCTCATCCACGGCGAAATCCGCGGGCGCGCGCAACGAGGCAACGATAGCGTCCACCTTTATATATATGTCAGAGCTGTCCTCCACTGGAGCCGAGATGATGAGCGGCGTCCTGGCCTCGTCGATGAGTACGGAATCCACCTCGTCCACGATCACGAAGTTGTGGCCGCGCTGGACCATCTGCGAAACATCGAAGCGGAGGTTGTCGCGGAGGTAATCGAACCCGAACTCGTTGTTCGTTCCGTAGGTGATGTCACAGCGATAGGCCTCGCGGCGAGCGCCGTCGTCCATTCCAGAAAGGATGACGCCGACCGACAGTCCCAGGAAGCGGTGGACCCTGCCGATTTGCTCCGCGTCGCGCGCGGCCAGATAGTCGTTGACCGTGATGACGTGGACGCCCTTGCCCGATATCGCGTTGAGGAAGGTAGGCATGGCGGCCGTCAGCGTCTTGCCTTCGCCCGTGCGCATTTCGGCGATACGGCCGTCGTTCAGAATGAGACCGCCGACGACCTGGACGTCGTAGGGGCGTTTTCCAAGAACCCGGTGGGCGGCCTCGCGCACAAGGGCGAATGCATCGTGCTTTAGTTTTCCTTCCGTCTTTTCCCCTCCGTCGACCCGGCGCTGGAGTTCGGACGTCTTCTCCCTGAGTTCGTCGTCCGACATCTTCGCATAGCGGTCGGAAAGTGCGTTGATGGCATTGAGGTCTTTGTTTATCAGGCGGTCGACACCGCTTTCCGCACCTGAAATGAGGCGGATCAGTTTGCTGAGCATGGTTCGGAGACTTCCGTTTCTCTTGTTCGAGAACGATGGTAGCCCCAACAAATCAAGTCTTCAACTGTACTGCGGAAACACGGCGATACTGTCCCGCTACAGAACGGTATCATGTACCCGCTGTTAACTCGCGGTCATACCTATGCGACGTCTTGAATTTCGTGAACGGAGCGAGAACAAAGTGTTAAGATATGGAAAATCAGTGGGTTGTGGCAATAAATGTCAACATTTTGGGGAACTTTTTTGATCCTGCGGACCTTATAGGATGCTCTCGCCAAGAGTATCCGAGACGGAGGGCCGTTTCTTGAGACTTGAGGCACCGAGAATTGACGCAAGTCGAACCGAATGGAACAGGAGTTACCAAAATGACTGCGCAGAAATCGGTAGACGTCGGTAATACCCATCTTGCGGCCATCATGGATTATACGAAGTCCATGGTCGCGGCGAACCGCGTGCAACCTGAGAAAGCGCCCGCCTTCATGAACGCCCTCTCGGAGGCGATGATGGAGACCCTCAATAAGTTCGAGTCCGTGGCGGAAGCCACAGCTCGGGCGGCGAACGATGCGGGCAAGAAGTCCCGCCGCGCCGTCAGTGAGAACACGAACAAGCCTGACCAAAAAACGAAGACTTCCTCAAAAATGAAGGAGGCGAAAATGCCGAAGTACTCGAAGACCGCAAAGATGCGCGAGGCCTTTACTCGCGAAGGTGAAGTGCCTGCCGAACTGCCTGCCGTTGCGGCGGCGCACCGTTACGTCGCTCCGAAGCGCGGCGTGGGACGTCCTCGCAAGGACGCGCCGGCACCGGTGATCACCGAACAGCAGCGCGAGTTCGACCGTGCGTTCCTCGCCAAGTATCCGATCCTTCCTGGCCTGACGGCCGAGAACACGGTGACCGAGGACGAAATCACGATCCTCTTCGACGGCAAGAAGCTGAAGATGATCGGCCGTCATCTGTGGACCCGCTACGGCATCAACACGGATGACTACAAGCGCATCTACTCGCTCGGTGCGGACTACCCGATCTGCGCGCCAGGATACCGCAACGTCCGTCGCAGCCATGCGAAGAAGCAGGGCCTCGGAACCGCGATGGTTCCGAAGCCTTCGAAGTCTTCGGAACCGCGATGGTTCCGAAGACTTCGAAGGCTTCCAAAAAGGGAGCCGAGGTGGTCGCCCTTGTGACTCCGATGGAGGCAGGTGACGTCTTCGCCCCCAAGAAGACGGAGGCCGCTTGATCGCCAGACTTCTTCCGATATCTCGGTCCGCTCCGAAAGGGGCGGGCCTTTTGCCGTTCGTGGGCAATGCCCGTCGTCAGGAAACCAGATCGGGGTCCTGATCCCTGTCGATGCGGATGATCGTCGCTCCCGTGGCCCTCACCGCATCCGTAGCGCTGACGATGGCCTCTTCCATTGTCGCGGCCTCTCGGGCGAAGGAAACACAGATCAGTCCGCCTCGGACCACCAGCAAGGAATCGTTGCACCCTGCGTCGTAGAACTTCTTTTCGAAGTCGTCGGCTTCGTGGTCGAGGCCGGTGGCGATCACGTCGAACCAATGTGTCTTCATGTTCCCTCCCCTGGTGTCTTTGATTAGTTTAGTGCGCAACCGCGCGTATGAACAGACGCCTCTTGAATTCATCGTTTGGCCGGGTGACTATCGGGATGCAGAAGCCTCGGAGTCTACGTCCCTGCCCGTTTACGGGTAAAACCTCCGCAGGACATCAGGGCCGCACGAGGAGGCGGTCCCCCGCTCAGTGGTCAAGGTCGCTTGCGGCCGGAGAACATGGCGGGACGTTACTGGCGGTTGGCCCCACTGTCGCGACGCGACACGCGCCAATCGCACACCGCCGGGCCAGAGTAAGTCTCGCCCGGCGGTGACCTAAGTCCCGACGGGACGCCAGCTTCCGATCTTCAGGCCCGCGCCGAATTCGCCCTCAAGGGCGTCGATCAGTGAGCGTTCGTTATCGGTCAGCGAATCCTCGTCCACGAAGCGCCAATTCCGGTCGTACAGCAGGAACGCTTCCTCCCGGGTAATGCTCCTGTTCGGATTGCGGTTCCAGCAGAGATTCCGCAGTTCGGGAAAATCCGCTGGAACGATACAGTCGCTGGCTCGGATCAATGCCTTACAGCACTCACTTCAGGCGCTTCGCGAAGCGCGAGAAATTCCCGTTTGAAACTCCATCGGAATGCCGCCAAGGCGCGGCTTGCCAGTCCAGACGCAACATCCGAGATGGCTTTCGGCGAGAAGTCGTACGCGACCGGGCCTTCCGCGGCCGTGTAAGTGTCGATGTCGAACACCCATGTCGGGGTCGGCATGGGGGCGAGCAGGTTCGCGTCGGGCGACGCCCCCGCTGGCAACTGGCCGTAACGGATGGTGATGCCTCCCTCCGCGCACGGCATATGAGCTTCCGACAGGCTGAGATGGGCCGTGGGGAACATGCCAGACGCGCCCGCCATGCCATCCCGCAGAATGTCCTTGAGGCCGCCGGTCTGCGCTACGTCTCCGCGGTTGATATAGCGGATGCCAACCCTGGTGACGCTCCCCGGTCTGATCGTTTCGTTGACTGCCATCAGCGCCTCGGCAAGGCGCTCGAGGATTTCCGTGCGGGACGAATAGGCAGTCGTCTCCAGCGCGAGGAATCCCGTGCCGAGCGAAAGCCGCCACCGCCCATGGGTGTCGCCCATCCTGTAGAGATTTTGCGTCGAGCCGCGGCCGTCAGGCATGGCGTCGATCCTCAGGAACGGATAACGCGCCCTCACCTTCTCCTGGAAGGCGGAAGCGACGGCAGGATTGGCGATCGCCAGTATTTCGGGAAACGTGACCTGGACGATCACGCGCTCGATCGGAGGAGAGGCGAGATTGCGGCCTGCTGGAGGCGGGGTCGTCAATGGGTCCATGGTGATGTCGTCGCTCATGCGCCATCCTTTGCGTTGACTAAGATCGTCGCCCCGGGATGTCACGGACGATCAAAGGGTTGGCGTCTTCTTTTTCGTGTCCAGCTTTCCGGGAAGTCCCAAGAGCATGGTCTTGAGTTCGGGTTCACGCACGCGGCGCGCAGCCTCGTCGCAGGTCACCCATTTGCGCTTGCGCTGGCCTTCTTCCTGGAAGGCATCGTCCAGTTTGTCCACACGCAGCAGGAAGACGGCGGCCGACACCGGAACCGATCCGTCCTTCAGTCCTTTCAGGTAGGTGAAGTAGCCGAACGGCTTTTTCCGGACCTTGCCGGTCACCCCGGCCTCTTCCCAGGCTTCGATGGCTGCCGCGCGGTGCGGCTTCTTGCCTTTCATCGGCCAGCCCTTGGGAATGATCCAGCGGCCGGTGTCACGCGAAGTCACGAGCAGGATTTCGATCTCGCCGTCGGCCGTGCGTCGATAGCAGAGCGCAGCGTATTGCTCCCCGAAAGGACGCTCGAACAGGCTCCCGGGATTTTCCGCGAGTTCTCCGAGCAGGCTTTTTGGGGCGACGTGCTTCAACCGATCTGAATCCTTCATTTTCTGTTGCTGAATTCCTATCCGAAAATACGCGCGAGTTCTACATTTAATTTGCCGCGTAGCCGCTGAATCCTGATCGAAGACATAAAAAACCCGCCATTTTGCACGCGTCTTTCAAGGACGCTCCCCGGAAGGAACACGTGTGGTCGGGTCTTGTTATTACCATCGTCACCGGGGATTTCGCGTGCGTCAATGGGGCTTCGATTTATGCACGATTTATTCACGGGGTGCGCGGCCCATGGTAAGCCATTGATTGCAATGCCGTATTCATTGCCGATTTATTCACGGACCACAGAATCAGCGTTGGCAGCGTCACGATTTCTTCGATCAGCATTGACGCTCGCTTGTCCCTTACACCTTGTCGAGGGATGTTGGATAAAACGCGGAGTTAATGATGGCTGAGAGATACTTTGGCGACCTTACCGGGTACGCAAGCGCAGAACAGAGACTTTTCGCTGAATGCGTAGAGCGGGCGTCTCATGGCGCTGACCTGCACTTCCCCCTGCGGATAAAGACCGAGGTCAACGTCCCGTTCCTTCCACAGGATGGCCGGGGGCCGATGATCGTAGGCGGGGCAATCAATATTGATATGCCGCTTCCGATCAAGGCTGTGACGGACACCCTTGTGATCCGCACCTGGTCGGTAAAGGACGGCGACGCCAGTTCGGCGGAGCGCAAGGAAATACCCGTGTTCGTCAGCGACGAATACAGTATGGGCATCGAGCGTAGTCGGTCGGCAGGAATGGCGATCCCAGACTATATTCGAGCGATCGCCGCGAGATGGCTGGAAACGGATATCGAGGCGGCTCTGCGCGCAACCGCACAGGACCGCATTAACCTCCGTGAGGTCGCGGCCGATGTCGAGGACGATCTCCTGAGAATCACAGTCCACGTGGACGACGCCGGCACTGCGATCCTTGCGAAGAAACAGGAAGTGCCGCGCTTCATCCTCGTCGCCGACCCCATCGCTGGACCCAAGCATCACTACGGCCTGGCGCTCGCCACCGCGGGCAACACCGGATGGATGTACGGATGGGTGGAGGAGTTCCTTTCGTTCCCGCTCGGAGACTATCGTCAGGCCGACGCTGTCAGGAACGCTCTGGTCGCCGAGCATTGCCCTGAGCATGGCGACTTCGGCTATGACTGGACTGACGCCCGCCTCTTTGACGGTAGGGACTTCGTCGATCACCACGAAGGGTTGATCCAGTTGGCCAATAGCGAGAACGATCTCGCATCGGCCGTTTTCGAGTTCGGCAAAGAACTCGCTCACGCCCTGCCGTCAGGCTCGAAGGCGCGTCGCGACATCCTTGCGGCCGTCCGCCAGTCGCCTGATGAGACCGATGTCCTCGAGGCTTGCGGTCTGGCACAGGATGAACACCCGGATGCCTACAAGGCTTTCCTGGAGACCGCAGGATGGGACTATCGCTTTGATCCCTTCGATGTGGTCGGCATGAAGCGGAGATACGCGATGGGACTGCCTCTTCACGACGCACCTGCGTCTTCCAACCGCACCCCCGGCTTCTAAGCGTCCCTCACCGCGCAGTGTTCCCCTGTTGGTCACTACGCGCCCTCTCCGCTTCCCACATGGCATCCTGTTCGACCATGTACCGCTCGGCTGCTGCGCGGCCGTCCTGGTCGTCAAGCTGGCGGCCTTCCTGGCCGACTTCCATGGGTGGGACCTTCGACACGCTCTTGCTGTAGGTCGGCATCGCCAGATAGGGGCAGACCTGGACTGCGTATTGCGCGCACTCGTAGTGCATCGGCGGATCGAGGAAAGCGCCGTCGGGATGGAGTGCGCTACCCGGCCCACCAATCGACCATCGTCCGCGCAAAAGTTTTTCGCCGCATATGCCGCAACGGTCTTCCCTGAAGAGCGTCTGGCGGACCGTCTCGTCATTCGTCGCGAAGTTCGGCTTGCCGTGCCTGTCGCGGGTCACGTTCACAGGAACGGGATAGCCTCGAGGATCGATCGGTAGGGCGCGCATTCGCTCAGGTATCGAGACGGTCTTTTGTTGCATTCCATTGCCTTCCGCGGTTGTCGCTATTCCAACGGCCCGACTACCTTTTGACGACGGTTTAGTCCGGTCCGATCCAGCTGTCCATCGGAGGGGGTTAGTCACCTGTATCGTCCACCCGCGCGCCTTTGAATGAGGCATGCCTTAGCTTTCCGCGAGTTGTCCACCCGCGGAAATTCACCGTCGCCACGATGAGCGGAAGCTTCAGCCTGACGAGGTTTCCCCTGATCCTCGAAAGCGGGTCAGCCTCCCTCACGGATTCCAGGCTGCGAAAAAGCTCCCCTGCCACCTGTCGTGTAAAACCGCTACCGACCGAGCCGACGTATGTCAGCCCTTGGTCTTCCTTCCGGCCAAGGAGGAGTTTTGATATCCCGCGACCTGCAATGACGTAGCCGACAACGTAAAAGTCCGCAGTTTGAAGGCACTTGATCTTGGTCCAGTCTTTGCTGCGCCCTGACCGGTAACGTCCTCCTTTCTTCTTGGCAACGACGCCTTCGAGTCCCAGTTCGCAGACCGCGTTGAAGATCGAAGCGCCGTCTCCTTCGATCGCTTCGCAGAAGCGGATCGATCCGGTGGCATCGCGGAGAACCTGTTCCAAGAGCGCCTTCCGCTCTTCTAGTGGCCAATCCCTGATGTCGTTTCCCTCCAGGTAGAGGAGGTCGAATGCGTACATCACGATCTCGGTGGTGTTCACCGCAAACCTGTGTGCGCCGACTGCCCTCTGCAGGCGGCTGAAGTCGGATCGCCCTTCTTCGTCAAGGACGACCGCTTCTCCATCCAAAATGGCCGTCCCGACACCCAGTGTCCTGGCTGAATCGGCGATGGCCGGAAATCGAATGGTCCAGTTAAGGCCGCCTCGCGTGATGACCCGGATTCCATCCGGTGAAATGAAAAGGGCTATCCGGTATCCGTCCCATTTGATCTCGTACATCCAGTCGGGGCCGCTTGGGACATGCGATGACGCCTTTGCGAGACAGGGGGCGATTTTCGCGGGCATGGGGTCGGGCGGGACCTTTGGTACGATGCGCTGCCCGGTCAGTTCAGTCTCTGCCCTTTTCGACCTCATCGACATCACCATGTTTCGAAGACGGATGTGGAAGTTGAGACATCCGCGACAATACCGGAAAGCCGAGCCCTAGTGAAAATTCCTCGCTTTAATCGTAAATCGTTCGTCTTCATCAGGTGCTGCCGGAACATATGGCTCTGGTTTGGGTCGGGCGACGGACGTCTCGTCCACGGCAACCTTTGGCAACGGGAAGTCACCATCTCGCTCGGCTAGACTGCCGAGATCGGATGAAAGGTCGAACAGTCGCTGGGCCACCAGGTGGACGACATCACCCTCCCTTTGGATTTTTCCGTTGATCGCCAGCATGGAGGCCGAAAGGATGATCTGTCTCTGGCGTTCATAGAGGCTCGGCCAGATGACAGCATTGACGATCCCCGTCTCGTCCTCGAGCGTGGCGAACATGACGCCGTTGGCGCTGCCAGGCTTCTGGCGCACCAGTACGAGCCCAGCGGTCATCAGCCACTTGCCGTCCCGTTGCCCCATCGCCTCAGCGCAGGTGACGATGCTCCGCTTACGGAGGTCGTTACGAAGCAATGCCAAGGGGTGATGGCGAAGCGTCAGGCCGACATGGCCGTAATCCTCCACGACTTCCCGTCCCTCTGTCATCGGCCGCAGTGAGACTTGGGGTTCCTGCATCTCCGGCACCGTCGCCGTCTCACGGGCTGCGGCAGCGGCCCAAAGCGCAAGCGGTTCGTCGCGAAGCGCCTTGATCGCCCATAGCGCATCCCGTCGCTCCAGACGCATGGAGGGTAGGAAGGCGTCCGCTTCTGCCAGCCTCACGAGGGCAGATGTCGGCACGCCCGATCTGCGCCACATGTCGTCGGCCGACACGAAAGGTCGGCTGCCTCTCGCAGCGACGATCCTGGCAGCGTCCGCGGTAGCCAGCCCCCGCACCATGCGCATTCCAAGGCGCACGGCAAGTCGATCGCTTCCAGGGACTTTCTCCAGCGTGCAATCCCAACGGGATCGGTTGACACAAACGGGTCTGACCTCGACACCGTGCGCCCTTGCGTCTGAGACGATCTGCGCCGGTGCATAGAAGCCCATGGGCTGGGAGTTGAGGAGAGCCGCGCAGAAGGTGTCCGGATGGTGGCATTTCACCCAGTTGGACGCATAGGCGATCAGTGCGAAGGAGGCGGCGTGGCTTTCCGGAAAACCGTAGGAGCCAAAGCCTTCAAGCTGGCTGAACGTGCGCTCGGCGAACTCGGCCGTGTAGCCGTTCTTCACCATGCCGGTGATCAGTTTCTCCTTGAACTTGGAAACACCGCCCGTGTGTTTGAAGGTTGCCATCGCGCGCCGCAGCTGGTCTGCCTCACCTGCGGTGAACCCGGCGCAGACCATCGCGACCTTCATGGCGCTCTCCTGAAACAGCGGGACACCCAGCGTCTTGCGCAGGACCGCCTCCAGCTCCAGCGTCGGGTATTCCACCTTCTCGCGGCCCTCACGCCTCCTGAGGTAGGGATGGACCATGTCTCCCTGGATCGGCCCTGGCCGCACGATCGCCACCTGGATGACGAGATCGTAGAAGGTTCGCGGCTTCAACCGTGGAAGCATCGCCATCTGGGCGCGGGATTCGATCTGAAACGTCCCGAGGGTGTCTGCGCGCCTGATCATCGCGTAGGTCGCCGGGTCTTCCTGCGGAACCGAGGAAAGGTCCTTCACGTCACCCTTGTGTTCCGCCATCAGGGCGAAGGCCTTGGACATGCATGTCAGCATCCCGAGCGCGAGAACGTCCACCTTCATGAATTTGAGCGCGTCCACGTCGTCCTTGTCCCACTCGACGACCTGGCGGTTGTCCATCGCGGCCGGCTCGATCGGCACGAGTTCGTCGAGGCGGTCGTGCGTGAGGACGAAGCCGCCTGGATGTTGACCGAGGTGTCGCGGAGCGTTCAAAAGCTGCGCGGCCAGTTCAAGCGTCAGTTGAAGCCTGTAGTCGGACAGATTGAGATTGCTCTCCTTCAGGTGCTTGTCCCCTACCGCTTCCCGTGACCATCCCCTGATGCCTGACGTCAGCTGGGTGATGAGGTCTTCAGGCAGCCCAAGGGCCTTTCCGACGTCGCGCAACGCTCCCTTGGGGCGGTACCGCTGCACCGTCGAACAAAGGGCGGCCTTGTTGCGGCCGTAGGTGTCATAAATCCATTGGATTACCTCCTCGCGCCGCTCGTGTTCGAAGTCGACGTCGATGTCCGGCGGCTCGTCCCGTTCCTGACTGACGAAACGCTCGAACAGGAGGTCGTTGGTCTCGGGATCGATCGAGGTGATGCCAAGGCAATAGCAGACGGTCGAGTTGGCGGCGGAACCACGCCCCTGACAGAGGATGCCCCTGGAACGCGCGAACCGGACGATGCTGTAGACCGTCAGGAAGTATGGCGCGTACTTCATGACCCTGATGAGTTCGAGCTCGTGCAGGATCGACTTCCTGACCTTTTCGGGAACGCCTTCGGGATATCGGTCGGCAGCGCCGTCCCAGGTGAACTTCGTCAGTGACTGCTGGGCATCGAGGCCGGGGACGATCGCCTCCGCCGGATACTGGTACTGGAGGTCTCCCATGCTGAAGCGGCACCGATCGACGATCTCGCGGCCGCGCGCCAACGCCTCGGGATAGTCGGGAAACAGGCGGTGCATCTCGGCGGGCGTCTTGAGGTATCTATCCGCGTGCCTTTCGCGGTCGAAGCCGACATCATCGATGGTGGTCCTGTTGCGGATGCAGGTGACGATGTCCTGAAGTTGCCTCCGACCCGGTTCGTGAAAGAGGACGTCGTTGGTGATGACCGTCTTCACCCTGTGCCGCGCGGCCAGCGCGGAAATGCCATGAAGCCTCAATCGGTCGTTGGGACGACGTCGAAGGCTCAGGCTGACATAGGAGCGATCGCCGAAAACCTCCGAAAGCTTCCTCAGCTGCACGCCGCAAGTTTCGTCGGCTTCGTCCGGGACTAGGACCGCGATCAGGCCTGCCGAGTACTGCTCGACGTCGGAGAAGTCGATTATGCAATTGCCCTTCCCGCCCCGGGATTTTCCGAGCGACAGTAGTCGGCAAAGCCTGGAGTATGCCGGACGATCTGTCGGGTAGACGAGGATGGACATGCCGTCGGAGAGATCGAGGCGGCACCCGACGACCAACCGCACTCCCGTTGCCTTGGAAGCCTCCCAAGCCCGCACGATCCCCGCAAGGCTGTTCCGGTCCACGACCCCAAGCGCGTCGATACCAAGCTCTGCCGCCGTGGCGAACAGTTCCTCCGCGCTCGAGGCTCCCCGCAGGAACGAGAAATGGGTCGTCACCTGGAGTTCCGAATGCCTCATCCAAACACCCCGTGCACGAACCACTTGTGTGACCCGGTTCCCGCATCGGCCCCGTCGCCGGAGCGGAAGACCCAGTATCGCTCCCCGGTTTCGTCTTCGACGGCGAAGTAGTCGCGCACCGCTTCGTACTCCTGGCGTCTCATCCACCATTCGCCGAAGATGCGCTCTGGGCCGTCCGCCCGCCTGACCTTCCTGCGCTTTCCCCGCCAGGTGAAAACGGCGGGCGGCTGGTCGGGAAGGAGCGCGACGACATCGATCTGCTCAGGGTGCGCGAGAAGGCGTGACGGCCGTGGCCATTTCGCTAACCAAGTAGCTCGGGTTTCATCGGCGGTCGGCGCTACCTTCGTCACGGAACGCTCGGGAACGTCCGAGGCGACGGGAGCCAGACGGTAGAGCCTTTGTCCGCGGTTGGCGAGGATGTCGATGAGCGGAGATATGTCGGTCACGGTTTCCTCGACGAGCGACGACGCGACCTGTTTCTCCTCCAGTGGTTCGGCCATGACGGCGACGAGCGTGAGCTTTTCGATGCCAAACCCCGGATCGATCTTCTCGATACGGTCGCAGAGCAGCTTCCCCAGACGGGACGGGTCGCGCACGGGTTTTGCAAGCCCTGCCCGCAGACACTGGATGGTGTTATCCACCCGGTGGCAAACTAGATCAACGCGCCGCGCGCCAAGCCCCTGTTCCTCGAGTTTCGAGGAAAGCTGGGCGACGAGGCGTCGGACATACTTGGCGATGGTTTCGGCAGCAGCGATAGGCTCGGCGAACGGGCGGGAGACCTCGACCAACTCCGGCGTGCGGATGGGGTCGATCGGCTCTGCTAGTCTTCCGAAAAGCTGGTCGAGGCGTCTGCCCGGTTCCGGTCCGAACCGCAGGGTAAGCGGCGCTCGAGGTATGGCCGACAACTCACCGACGGTATCGACGCCGAGGACGCGCAATCCATGGATGGTTTCGGGTGGAAGCCGCAGGCAATGGATAGGCAGTCTGGTAACGGCCTTCGCTGTCTGCCCCGCGGGAACGACCGTCGTCTCATCGGCAGACAGTCGTGCCAGCGCGTGGGCGGCACCCCAGGTGTCGGCGACGGCGGCCCGGGCCGTCAGTCCTCTCCCGCGCAGGCGATTCACCAGTCCGGAGATCATGAGTCCCTCGCCGCCCTGAAGGTGGTCGGCACCTTCGGTGTCCATGGCGATCCCGTCAGTTCCATCCACGGCGACGACCGGGCTGTACTGGCGCAGCGCCCAGAGTGCCAGGCGATCGAGAGCGTCGGCGTCCTCGCGGGGCGAGGCATCCACCATGGCGAGATTTGCAATCATCGCCTGGGCCTTGCTCGCGGGCGTGCCGATCCTGAGGCCGACCCGCAGCGCGGCGGGATCGGCGGCGGATACCCATCTTTTCGACCCGCTGCGCGAAATGGCCACGAGCGGCTGGTCAGGCGAAACGGGTTCTCCGCCATGGGTCCTCACCCTGTCGGTTGTCAGAAACGGGAAGTAAACGGACACGACCCTTGGCATCGCAGGCTCCTAATTCGAACTCGGCACACTCGCCCGCTTTCACTCTCATCAATTCCGCCAGCCATCGCGCCCTTCCGATCCCGAAGACGGGAAGCTCCTCGGACGGCAGCGCGCTCACCCTCCACCGGGTCGCCGAGGCGGTCGGCTGTCCGTAGTCGGACGCTTCCGTCTGCCTGCGCCACCGCCTGAGGGCGATCCCCATCGTTCCCGTCTTCTCGGCCGCCAGCTGCAGCCGCCTCGAGGCGGTCATCGGAAGGCGCACCAGTTCGGCGACGACGGCACCGAGGCCGCCGAAGGAAAGGCCTTCCTCGAAGGCGGAAAGGACATCCTCCTCCCGGTCGGCTTCGCAGAAGACCACCCTGTCGGGGTGGAGGCCCGCCTGCGCGATCGCGGGAAAAAAGAGGTCCTGCCGTGTCAGGCACCACAGGATTTTCCCGTTGGTGCGCGCCGCGATCCCCGCGACGAACAGCGCGGCGGCGGCACCGTCCACGGTCCCCGATCCGCCTCCCGCCACCTCGTGAAGCGCGCCGAAGGCCATGCCTCCGCCAGGTAGCCTGCTGTCGATCTCGGGAACGCCGAACGGCAGCGTGTTCGCCTTGCGTGCGGTCGTCCCTTCGATGCGGGCGATCCTCTCCCTGAGTTCATCCATGACTCCCTGGGGGCGGACGTGCGCCATTGTTCACAAACCTCCCGAGGCTCGCGTTGACGGTAGACTTCATGTCTGAAGACGATTTCGTTCTTCTTCTGTTCCCTTTGAGGTTCGTTGTCAAGAAGCATCCATCGCCATTCTGAAGGCGCGGGTCGCCGTTTTGCGGTGATTTGACTTCTGAATCAACGACATAAAAGAACTGTCGTAAATGGTTAATAAAGCGTGCTTTTCGGGATTGACGTGAAAGTTTCCGCGCCAGGCAGCGAAGATTTTTTCGCTGCGCCCTGCACATTTAGGTCTCTTGGTTGGCCATAGTAGAGGGAACACAGTGGAGATGATCATGAAGACACGTCTGACCGTCCGGCTTCTCGATGCCATCGTCGAAGCCCTTGTCGCCAGGGACGCCGGAGAAATCGAACACGAGGGCGAGGCCGACGGACCAAGCCGCATGGACTACCGTGACGCGTTGGATTGGGCGCTATCGGAAGTCGATCGGAGGAGGATCAGCCGGAAGGCCAAGGCTCATGGCCAACAGGTTTGTGGCCAACAGCCTGCCAATAGTCGGTCGGCGCGTGGACGCCGTCATGATCGATGATCTCGGATGCCGGGTTCGGCATGGTCAGCCGGGCATGCCTCGGGTTTTCGCAAAAGGCGTAGGCCTGCGCCCAGACTTCGACAACTCCCGCAACCGTGTTGGCCGAGCATGCGGCTGTAACCCGCTGGCAGAATTCCAGTGAACGAACCAAGACTGACGGATCGTCGCGGCGGGAAAGTGCCCGAAGCGCGTCGATGTAGTCGTGCCGGAAGACAGTAGGAACCACGACGCGGGACAAGCCGGCCGCCAGCAGTTCGCGGTTCATGAGGATACGGCTGAGACGGCCGTTTCCGTCACTGAAGGGGTGGGTTTCGGCGAGCAGGTAGTGCAGGAACACCGCCCGCCTGAAGGGGTCGTCGATGCTGCGCATGATCGCGTGCCCTTCCTTCAACGTCCCGTCGAGGAGGTCGGGGGCGACGAAGACGGTGTCGCCGGCGCGGTTCGCCTTTTCCTTGAACTGACCTGGGCGGACCTCGGGCCTGTGTCGCATCAGGCGGGCATGCCGCGACCTTAGTTCGTCCCTGAACGACGGGAAGTCGTCAGCGGATGGCGGCCTCCCTGTCTCGATCAGCTGGGCGTAGGTTGCGACCACATCCTGTCCGTCCTGGCGGCGTCCCTCCGGAACGGCGCTCTCGAAAACGGCCGCGCGTGCCTGTTCCACGTTGAGGTCGATCCCCTCGATGTAGTTCGAGAAGTACGCGTCCATGAAGGAGTTCGTTGTCAGGCGGCCGGTATCATGGCCCGCATTGGCGATGGTGTACGGCGCGCGATCCGAGAGATAGAGCGTGAGTTTCGCAAGCCTGTCCACGCATCCGATATCGAGGGGCATGCCAGAGGCCCGCGCACGGCCCTGTCTGGTCTTCATCTCGCCATGACGAAGGTTGAGAAGCATGTCGACCATCGCGTCGAGCTTGTCGAACTCCGCTTGCCTGCCGATGACAGGGGCGAGCGCGGCGGCCCTGTTGCGGATCGCGATCAGGTGGTCGGGACCGCTCGTCCGGCACCAGTCATCGAGTTTGGCTTCGACAACGCCGTCGCCTAGCGTCCGGGGTCCGTGTCCATCTCGCGCGCGCGAAGGCGCAAGGTTGTCCAGTAGCCGACGTTCCAGCCCGGCAAGATGCGTCCCCATGTAGGCGATGTCACCGTCGGCGACGCCAGCGCCTTTGCGAATATGGATGGAGAGACCAGGCAACTGGATCGTGGCTCGGCTGCGGGGAGAGGAAACGAACACATGATAGGTGTCATCGCCCGGGAAACGGACGGGTTTCGTCTCGATCGATGTCCTGTCGGAAACGACGCCTTCGGGGACAAGTCGGGCGACCAGTGTTGCCCAGCTCCGCCTGATCTCCGTCTCCATCGGTTCGCCCGCCTGGCGGAAATAAACCCCCTCGCGGATGCGGTCGATGGTTCCGGCGGCACGCATCCTCAGAATCCGACGGTCTTCTGCGGCGTTCCCGGTCGGAGTGAAGATCAGCGGCAACTAAGACCTCGTTTAAGCTTCGAAATGTCCGCCAGGGTCGCATAAAAGCGGAATATGTCCGTGAGGATTGCATAAGTACGTCGGCCTTTGCATCCAAAATTTAGACACGACCGTTAGGCTGGGATCGGAGACGGAATCCAGATCGCCGACGTTTCGTCTCCGAACGGCACCGCCCTGCCCTCCAGAGCGGCGATCCCGACACAGACGCAGACGACGGCATCGAGCATGTCCTCGAACGCCTTCAGCTGGTGTCCGCTTGCTGTCGGCAGCGGAAGCGGAAGGGCATCCGACACGCCGTCGATCTCGGCGTGGAGCAATGCGACGATCGAGCGCCAGGTGTCGATCAGGCGCTCCTTGCGCGCGGCCACCGTGAGGTCTTTCCAGTAGGAACGAACTTTCCCGGCCTTGTAGGGTAACCGGAAATCGGCCCTGGCCAATTCGACCAACGCGGGATGGGGATAGACTTCGATCACACCGCGCCCGTTGATCTCGGTCGTCATGAGGGGGTAGCCGGCCGCCTCGAACCTCAGCCCGAGCGCTTCGCCGATCTTTCCGGGGCGCTCGGCGTTCGGAGTGTGCGTGCCGGCCCATCGGCCGCCATAGGCGAGCGAGACGGCCTGGTCAGAGACGCGCCTTTCGACGATCGGGTCACGCGACAACGGCATGTCCACGGCGACGAGATCGACCGCTCGGCCTGTCATCGTTTCGGCGACACGAAGAAGGTTCGGGATGTCGGGAAGCGATCCCCGTACTCGGGCAGTCGTCGGGGACATGCCGAACGAGAGATACGACGGCGCTACCGCCGCGATTTTCCAGCGCGCCCCGTCAAGGACGCCCAGAGCAACTCCACTAGGTTCCTTCTCCGTCCAGGCGGCGTCAATGCCGAGTACCGACCTCAATTGCAGCTCCCGTGGCTCACCCTTGAAGAAGCCCGAGTTTCACGAAGACGTCTTCGGGGCCGTGGGCCGACCAGGACGTCTGCTTCCAGCGCCAGACCGCGCACGGAACGCCATCGGCGAGGAAGACGAACTCGTGGTCGGACTTTCCGTCGGTATCGGGTTCGAGCTCGGTGATGCCAGGAAGGGCTGCCCTGATGTCGTCAACGGTCAGCGTCTTCGGTAGCTGGCGTTGGCTTTCGTAACCACGTGGATTTTCCCAGTTGGCGATTTCCATGCGACGTCGCTCCATCAGTGTTCGAAGTCTTCTATTAAGGTGAAGAACCGATGTCAATGTAAGGTGCGGCAAAGTCTCTAATTCACTTCTTCTCCCGCGCGAAGCGCTTGGCGGCCGGATCGATCTTCTTCGCGCCGCGCGCCTCGGCCTGTTTGATCTTTCTTCCGACGTAGGCCTGCGCCCGAGTCGTCATCGAGCGCGGCACGGCGATCCCATGTTTTCGCATCCTGGCGTGCGCCCATTGCTCGGCCTCCATTTCCTCCACGTGGCGAGGTTTCCGCTTGCCACCCTTGCCGAAGTGCAGATGGGCGTGTGCGCATTCGTGGAGCCAGATGTAGAGGCTTTTGCGTGTCACGGGGCGGGGCCCGCAGACGTGCTTCCGCTTTCCGTGGCACATGCCCGTCAGGCTCTTGCGAAACTCGTGCGTCCAGCCTTCAGGAAGGTGCGCCATACCGATCTCGAAATACCGATCGGCTGCTTTCCGGCGGGCTTCCTGGAGTTCGGTCGGAGACAGCATCGGTTGCCCTCGCTCTTCAGTCGGGCAGCAGTCCGAGCTTCGAGAAAACCTCCCTCGGGCCGGAGGCCGACCAATCGCCGCCCTTCCACTTCCAGATGCCGCATTCCCTTTCGTCTGCCCGGAAGAAGAAGATGTGGTCTGCCTTCCCGTCAGCGGACGGCCCACGCTCTTTGATCCCCTGAAGCGCCGCCTGGATGTCCGAGACCGAGAGGGTCGGAGACAGGGTGTGGTGCTTGCCAGCCCTGAGCGGCGTTTGCGAAGTCGAGATTTCCATGGGTAGCCTCCATCGGCATCGGTCTTGCGTCGCAGTCAAACACCGGGACCCGCCATATTGCAAGAGCCTGAGAGCGGAGGTCGATAGTCACGAGCCTGAAGCAAGGGCGGGTCGGCACCCGTAGGCCCGACCCGCATAAGGTGTCCAACAGGGACTTAGCCCATCCGGGCCAGTGATGAATTCCTGCCAGCGCATAGGGTTAAAACCGTTGGCTTTTCGATTAGACATCGGTCTCGGTGTGGCGTCCACCATCGAGGCGCGGGATGACTGTAGAAAGTGCCACCAGCTCTTCAGCGCAGTGCCAATGGCAACTTCGCGCATGTGGGCTGTTACAAGCGTTCCGGTCTCGGTTGCCACGTACTCCGCAGTACGATCAAACTACGTGTTGCAGCCAGTCCAGAAGAGAGTACATCGTATACACGCAGTACGCCACGACGAGGATGATGAAGAAAAGGAGGTATAGGTACGCAGTGAGCACATGTTTCCAGAAGATCACGCACAGTACGCCGCCAAGAACGATGCAAACATAACGGCGCTTTCGCGCCATGTTGAGCTCAGCATCTCGCGTAGTGAACGCTTCTCTGATCGAGGTCAGCATTTTCTTCATTGATTGCGCCAAGAAATTTCAAACAAAAACGCTTGCCTATCAGGATCGCTTTAATGAAACCACAGTACGACGATACGGCCAAGTATCCCGCAGCATCTGGTAAATCATAGATCATTTCGCCTTGGAGATACCAGTTTGGATATTTCAACGGCGTCTCGGTGGCCGTAACAGACAGTGCAACGCCCCATTGCCTGACCCTCATCTATGTTCGGCCTGCGCATGCACGGTCATTGTGGCGCTCGCCGGAAGTGCGCTTGAAGCGCTGCCAGCCGTCTTGCCATCTCGTCGCTGGACAGCGGGACCGGATCGGAGGGCGGGCGCACCTTGATCTGCTTTGGCGGCCTTTCCTTTTTGGGAGTTGCCATGGATGGCGTCGTCTTGCCCGTGACGAACTTTGCGGTTTCCGGGTGCGAGACGCTTCCGACGGGCGGTAACGCCTTTAGATGGTCGCGCTTGCGGATTGCCTTGCGCACCGCTTCGAACCTGTTCTGGTCGGGCAATGGCTGGACCGTCTTGGCCGGTTGTTTCTTTTCGCCGCGGGCTCTGTCTCCGAAAATCCGGGACAGCAGGAAGTAGACTAGCCGCGGACTCCAGTCGGAACCAGATAGCGTCCTGATGTTTTCCTTGTTCAGGAGCCTCGAAACGTCGGCGGGCTTACGAAAGCCCCCGGACGCGTAACCGAACACCTTCTGTTTGAGCGATGCCGCCAGCTTGTCGAAGGCCTCGTCGGTAAGGCCGAGGTGCGCCCTGTCTTCAGCCCGGAGCGAAGGTGGTTTTCCGGTATAGTCCGACCCTTTCTCCTCGGGGCCGCGGTCGCGCTTCTGCGCGCCCCGCTGCATTGATCTGACCTGCGACTTGCTACCCATTCCTACCCCTGTGTCCTCAACAGGCGGCGGACATTATTCAGTTGCCTTCCATTGCGCAACCGATACTCGTGACTGCACCCCGAAAATCTGTGGAACACGGGGCGGAAAGGAAGTCGCCAAGCGACTCACTGAGTGACGATGACCCGCGTCCCAGGCTGTACGAGCTCGTAGAGTTCGTGGATGTCGTCGGCGTAAAGGCGGTAGCATCCGCTGGACGCATCGCTTCCGATCGACTTGGGATTGTTGGTCCCGTGAATCCTGAGATAGCCCTCGGCGAGGTAGATCGCGCGGTCGCCGAGCGGATTGTTGGGGCCGGCCTTCACGACCTCGGGAAGGCTCGGGTCCCTCTTTCGCATGTTGGGCGTCGGTCGCCATTCGGGGTTCTTGCGCTTGTGCGTGACGTGCGTCTCCCCGAACCACTGCATGCCCTCTCGCCCGACCGCGATCGCATACGAAGTCCTGGTATTGCTCTCGCCGACGAGGTGCAGGGTTCGGTCCCCCGTGATGATCACTATGGTTCCCGGTTCTTCGTCGCCCGGCCATTCGCCAAACTTGCTACCAGCGAATGCCTGCGAGGATGCAAAGGGGGCCGAGATGGCGGCGATGAGGAGCGAGCGGCGGGAAATAATCATGTCATCTTCCTGAAAACTAAGGATATTATCCAGACGTCCTTCGGGCGCTTCAACCGCCGGCCCGGTGAGTTCTTCAATTAAGTTGCCGTTGTTGCGTATCGGCATCTTTAAATAGTTGACTAGACGCGATATGACGTCCTGAATTAATTTGACGAAAGGACGTGGCTCATGGGACTCGAGCACGATGGCGGCATCGATCCGAAAGTGTTTGAAATCGTAGGCGGCTACAGGACGTTCATCAACGAGCGCCCAGCCCTGCTTTCACTTCTCTACGACATCAACATGCTTCCCGAGCAGACGGTGTCAATGCAGGGGGCGATCAGGCTCGCAGCGTTCTGCGAAGTCTGGAAGAAGGGCGAGGACGGCGAACTTGCGGACGCCGCTAAGCCTCAAAAGACGGGTCTCGATGTCGACGCGCTCGCCCAGGAAATCCGCCGCGTTGACGGCAACCACAGCCTCGGCGCGGGAGCGCTCGCCGAAGCCCTCATGCCCTTCCTTCAGAAGGCGACTTCCAGCACCGAGGAAACTCGGCGGTCGCCATGCTCGCGGCCGTACGGCCCAGCGGCGTCCCCCGCTGGGCCGGCAGCTTGATGCTTGTCGGATACGGCGCGTACGTCAACTCACAGTGCCACGTCATCTAGGGACCAGACATGCAGGAAGAACTCGATTTCAATTTAAAATCCGCGCTCGAGGGGCTGGTCCTTGACTGCCGTACGGAGCTTCCGGATCGCAATTCCGAACTCAAAATCTGGATCATCGCCCGCAAGGACCTTTCGCTTTCCCAGGGGAAGTTCGGCGCGCAGGCTGCACACGCAGCCGGGACCTGCATGGTCCTGAGCGACCGGAAGAACGACTCCAACCTCGACCAGTATCTATCCCAGGGTCAGCCCAAGATCACGGTCGGCGTGGACGACGAGGCGGAACTGATCAAGTGCGTCAAGCTTTGCCATGAGGAAATGCTCGTGTCGGTTCTCGTGCAGGACGCCGGGCGGACCGAGCTGGACGGCAAGACCTTGACGATGGGTGCCGTCGGTCCATGTCTGCGGTCGCAGCTTCCAAAGGCCGTCAAGCGGCTCCAGACGCTCAAGGAGCCTGAATAGGGTGAAGATCGCGTTCCAAGTCCCCTGCGTTGTCCGTGGCCGCATCGGTCGCGGCAAAGGCTTGAAGTCGGTTGTCACGACCACACGTGTCGACTTCGACGTTCCCGAGGTGGCGGAGAGCGCCGCGGTATGGAGCTACGCCGCCGAACTTGCGCGTAGCGCCGACGGATACTCGCAGTTCTACCGCTATGACGGGCAGTTTTATGCGGGGACCGGCCACTACGACAACGAAACTGTCCAGAAGGGCTGGCCCGAGGACCCATGGCAGGCCGATACGCCGCTCTACGCTCGGCTTTGGCATGCGCTGCTAGATGACCTCCTCGAGGCGGGTATCGGCAAGGGCGAGGACCCAAACCTCTCCACTGTTGTCGCGGCCTTGACGTTGGACGATGTGATGGAGCGGGCCTCCGCCTGGGACGACCTCGCCGCCGCCGGTCTGAAGGCGTGTCCGGAGACCGAAGACGATATCGAGGAGGCGCGCCGCAAGGCGGGGCAGGTCCTCGACGGTCTCATGATCTATCGGCGCGAGCTGGTGCTGACGACGGGCCAGCCCTGCTATGCGGTTCACATCAAGGGCCGTGAGGCGAGGATTACCATCGGGTCGACCGAAGAACATCAGCGCCTGCGCGCGGCGTCTTTCGAACATCCGGTCTTCTATCCGTTCGCCAGGTCGAACGACCGCATCGAAGCCCTCAAGCACTATTTCCCGATCGAGGAGCGCGAGGCCATGCTGGCTTTCGTGGAGGCTTCGGGCGCGCGTGTGGTAGGACGGGTGCCTAAGGCCTCGCGGCACCGATGGGCCGACCACGACGAGGTGATGGACGGCCTTGAACTCGACAGGATCGCCCGTATCACTGTCCACGAGATCGCGCTCGCCTTCGCATCGACCACCTTCTACACCGCACCGAGCGCGCTGCTACGCGAGAACCGCTCACTCTTCGAGGCTTTCTATGACCTCAAGGAGTTTCTCGACGAGAGAAGGGAGCCGGAGGCCGCAGGCGAGGAGCTGGAGACGAGGTTGACCGAACTGCGGGAACAGGCGAAAGCCGCGCGATCGGTGTCCGACGGCCTGATCAACCGCCCTCTCGGCGCATTCCTTGACCTCGCTCTCTCTCGCTTCGGCGACAGGCGCATCAGTACCCTCGCGTTCTTGCCTTCCGCTGGTGCCTTGCCAAAGCCGCTGTGATCCTCGGGCAACCCAAGAACGAACACACCAGAGGATCGATCATGGCCGTCCCGGCTCCCTCGCTTGCGACCGAAGATGATGTCAGGGCTTACACGTCGGGCGACAGCCACGCGCTCGCGGTGGCGCTTCACCGCCGCTTCGGATGGAAATTGCTGGTCGTAACAGATTCCCGCGATCCTGTATGGGCCGATCCGTCTAACCCGGATAACGTCATCCCTTCCGTCGTGCATGTCTATGCGGTCGATAGCAACGGCGACGCTTGGGATATCAGGGGAAAGCGCCCGCGCGTCGGCATCCGCGACGACATGTACGAGTTCTTCAACGTTCAGGACTTCGAAGAGGACGAATGCCTCGACGAGCAGGACCTCTCGTTCTATGTCGGTGTCTGGTCTGATACCGGCGATCCGGTGGTACGACCGCTCCCAAACTACAGCGACGACGACCTCGTCGTCGCGGAAAGCGTGATCGTGAGGATTTACCCGAACGTCCCCGTGGCGTTGATCGAGACCCAGGGTCTGCAGCGGCCGTTTCCGCGCTGACCTCAGCTCGCCAGTTCGGTCCCGCGCAAGGGTTCGCTTCCGGCAACCGAAGCAAGCGCGCGGATCGCTTCCCTGATCGTTTCCTCGTAGCTTGTGCCCGTGCGCATGCGTTCGGCCGCGAGGGTGGCCATCGTCTCGCGCGGCAGCGTGAGTGTGAGCTTGGCGTCCAATCTCGCGGGGCGAACGGTGCGCGAACCCGACGGCGCGGCGTGCGCGCGAGCTTCGAGGGCGAGATCGAGAAGCTCGGCGTCGCTCTCTACGTCTAACCGGGTGCGCAATGCGCGGAAGCGCGCGACGGTCTCATTGTTCGTCACCAAGACGAGCGTCGGGGCATTGTCATTGTCCGCTAAAAACATCGCGGAAGTACTCCTGTGGGGCGTCATTGATACCTCCATAGAGCGAGTTCATTAAAATTCAGCTACACTCGATCATCGACTTGTCTGTATTGTCGTCTTCAATTTTCGATTGCTTCTCGCCGCGAAAATTGTGATGTTGCGCTCGAAGAGCCGTGCCGACTATTCCAATTCTACTGAGGACTCCGATGAAGAATCACAATTTCACGCTGACGTTCGCGTTGCCTGAAACGACGGATATCGACGACGCCATTGAGCGTCTTGCGGAGAACTGCTCGGACTCCATCGTCGGCATCGGTGTGCCTGGAATTGTCGTGCTCTCGTTCGACCGTGAGGCTGAGAACATGGAGAAAGCCGTCACTTCGGCGATCGAGGACGTACAAAAGGCCGTGCCCGGGGCTACCCTGACCGAGTTTCTGGCCCCGTAGAGAATTGGCCGCGATTAGCGGATCGAAAAGCATATTGCGGGAAAGGGTTTCTGATGACGGAAAACAACAGGCATGGCAACGGCGGCGCTGGTCTGGACCTCAACGGGGTGTTCAGGATGGGCGACCTCCTCATGATGATCGACGTGTTCCAATACGGCGCGGCGCGCTCCTTGATGTGCGAAGGTAAGGACGCATCGATCCGGATGCAGGAAATCGTCGAGCAGCTCAAGGCGCTCTCCCCGCTTCCCAAAGGTGATCGGTCGCTTGGACACGAGTGGTACCGCGCTTGCAAGGCCGCCGCCAAGTCCGCCTATTACGGTGCCTACATCGTCGAAATCCCGAGGGGGTACCGCGACAACGATTTCCACATGGACGTCGTCTGCGACGGCGAAGCGCATCGCGTCGTCGAGTGCGGCAAGCGCGAGGAGATCGAAGCGTCGCTTGCGGCCGTCCGGCTGTGCCTGCGCGATCTGGCTCCTGTCTCGGCCGAGCCCGTCACCCTTCTCAAAGGGCTCGTGGACCTCGAGCAGGAAGTCGCCATCCGAAATCGGGAAGACCAGGAAAGGAGGAACAAGGGGCGTCTCGACGAGGTGCAGGCGCTCATAGAGGGCAGGCTCGCGCCTGCGACCCCCTATGTCCACGTGGTTGACGCAAAGAACTTCTGGGCAATCAAGAGCGTCGTAGAAACGCGCTTCGCGGTTCCCGTGTCGGTCGCCGAGGCCGTGGTGGCTCATGTTGCGGACCTGAACCAAGGCGCGCTTGCCGAATATTCGAAGAAGTGGCAGAGCGAACCCTTCGTCGTCGCGCCCTCCATGTAATCGGCGTCTTCATTTTTCCTGCCGGCTGGCGTTTGTCGTCTTCCATTGTCGCAGACAATATTGTATGACCTCGCCTGCCGAGTAGGAGTTGAAGTCACATGCGCCACTACGCAGTTCTTGCCTTCGCGGTCTCTGTCTCGACGCTTTCGGGCTGTGCGACGACATCAGCACCTCCCGCACCGGATACCGTGACGACCGGAGCGGTTGCACCTTCGAACGTGCCGCCACCATCAGAGGCCGCTCTGTTTATCGGAGAGGCGGCGGACCGCATGGACGAACAGTCGCGCAACGACTACCTCGCGGCCCAGATGGCGGCCCTCGACGGCGGAGCGAAGACCACCTTCGATAACGATGCCATGGGCGTGAAGGGGAGCGTCGAGGTCGGTCCGTCCTCACTCACCGCGCTTCATCCTGACATGGAGTGCCGTCGGTATTCGTCTGTCGTTTGGGTGGTCGGCAACGGCCGCATGGTCGAAGGCGACGCTTGCCGCGACGAGGGCGGCCCTTGGCAGGCCATGGGGATTCACGAACGCAAGGGCTAGAAGCTCGTACGCTCGATCCTCTCCGCCTCGTTGAGGGGAAGGTTCGCGACCCGTCGCCAGTGAGCTGTGTCACAGGATGCGCCCGAGCGGCCTGCCTCGATAGCCTTGTTGATCTTCTCCCGGACCAGCTTCCTTGTCATGTCCGACAGTGTCGGCCACATGCGCTCGATTTCCGTCGCGACCGTCCATCCCGCGGTCGACATGCGCGGCAGGGCGTAAGACAGGGCGGCGAGGACGGGTGCGTCGGGGTTCGGTGTTTCGTTAGCTCCGAATTCGAAACGGGCTTGCTCAAGCGAGGTCTCGATGGCGAAAGCCATCTCCTGTCCTTCGAAAAGCGACAGGAAAACCTCACGCTGGCTTGCGTTCAAAGACTCCACGAACCCCCTCGACGCATAGAAGGTGATGTCTCGGCTGAAGCGAGGTGGCCTATCGGCTTGATCGGTCATGGTCTCCTACCTCCCTACGGCGCGGCGATCTCTGGCGGACACCGGACACCCTGCATCTTTAGCAGGAACTTCACTTCCTTATAGTCCCCTTCGAGGCCGCTGCGCGCGACCTGGTCATCCCAGAATGCGCGCCTCGCCGTTTCCGCCCGCTTGATGACTTCGCTGGCGGCAAGGCGCGCGGCCTTTTCCTGTTCAAGCTTGGCGAGGTATTCCTCCGCCTCGCCGGCTTCCATGAGGAACGGCTCGTGCTCGATGACCGCCAGTTTGCGGGGTTGGCTCCTGTTGTGGACGTAGACGTAGGCCCTCGCGAGGTCGAGAAAGGTGGCAGGGCTGCTGATGCTGATATCGGATGTCGGGTGAGCATCGTTGATCGGGTGGTCTGACACCCTCACTTCACCGATCCCCGGGACGCCGAAATAGGCTGACCTGTAGCCGAACTTGCTCGTGGTTAGCAGGACGTCGGACGTCCTCACGCCAGCGCCGTTCAGCCTCCTGACAAGTCTCGATGCCCACTTGTGGATGCGCGGGTCCCCGGGCGCGGCCGGTTCGGGCGGAGGTGCCTTGCCTGTTGTTACCGCTTCCACCACCGCGCCCCCTTCAGGATGCCGGGGTTGTAGTACGACCGCCCGGAATAACCGGAGGAGTGAAAATAGTCGGCACCGCGGATGGTCTTGCCCGGTTTGTACCGCCGGGAGGGGTAGCAAAGGTAGAAAGCGATCGCGATGAAGAAAAGAACCAGGAAGCCTGACATTGAACCGTATCCAGAAAATGAAGACCCCGTTCATCGGCGTCTTCAGAAATGGTCGCAGCGGCATCTGGAGATGTCAATATTTTATAGACGCCGATGACCTCGAATAGTGGCCCTTCAGGGAAGGGATGCGGCGTTTGCCCGAGCAAGCAAAAAGTGTCCGTGGCACCGTTGCGGCGCGCACCAGCAGACGAGGTTCCTGCCGCGGATTTCCCCAAGATGCGCGTCGAGACCGGACGTCTTGAACCATTCGACGTACTTGGCGATGACTTCGTCCCGCGTACCGTCCGGGCCGATCTTGAACGGGTTGCCCCAGCGGCTGCCACGGCCGATGTAGACGGCTCCCTCGGGGACGCCGTTGAAGCGCTTGTTGAGGACAGAGACTAGAAGACCGTCGATCTCGATCGATTTCGCTTCGTCGAAGATGGCGTGGATGCTCATCAAGCGGCCTCCGTCCCAGATGGGTTTGTGATCCGCGCACGGACGGAGGCCATCACCTCCTCATGGGGGATGGTCGGACGGTGATCCTCCATGGCTTCCCTGACAGATGCCCTGAACCAGCCGTCGTGGTCGACCTTTTTCTGGGCCATACCGACGGGCAGGCCCCTCTCGGTGACAACGGTCGTCAGGAACATGCGGACCGCCTCGGATGTGGTCAGACCGAAGTGGGAAAGGACGCGGGCGGCTGCGTCTTTGAGGTCTTCGTCAACGCGGACATGCACCATGGATGTCGCGGCGGATTTCTTTGGCATCGTGGCCTCTCTGTTGAAGTCTGCATTTAGCGTCTCTCAAATGAGATACAACGTCAACCGCGCCAATCTGGATTTCAAAGAGTGAGAGTGGTTGTTGTGAGCGCGAGGAAATAAAAAGGAAAGGGCGACCTCACGGCCGCCCTCGGGTTTCGGGTTTCGATTTTCCCGCGATTACTGCTTCTCGGCGGGGGCAGGCTTGCTCATCGTGCTGGCTACCCCGCCGGCCGTATCACCGTTCATGATGATCGTGTCCACCTGACCGCTTTCGACTGCCTTGATCATGGCTTCCGCTCGGGTCTTGTTGGCGATCGCGCCGAGGACATCGGAGATTTCGGCTGCGGTGAAGTTCTCGGGCAGCTTGTCGAAGAGCTTCTTGATCCCTTGGCCTTCGGTCTCGCGGCGCTCCGCTTCCTTTTTGGCGATCTCGTTGATCGTACCCTGACGCTCGAGGTCCTGATCCGAGGCGGTCTTCTCGGCGACCGCGTTCAGCACCTTGTCGTCAGGCAGAGCCTTGCGAAGCTGGACGGGGAAGATCGCGAATGCGAGAGCGGTTTCCTCCTTGGAGATACCCGCATTGGTGAACTGCTCGAGGACGACCTTGTGGAACTCTTCGAGGATCGTAGCTTCGACGGCGGAACGCTCGCTGGTGGCTGCAGCAGCCCAGCCGAATTTCGCGATACCGCGGCGGGAGGCCGTCTGGCCAGCGGGGACAACGATGTTCTGGTAGAAGTCCTGACCGAGGACGGACTGGAGCTTCCACGCCATCGCAGAGTTCAGTTTCGTTGTGAAACCGACTGTCACTTTCAGCGGATTGCCATCGCTGGCGACGACTTCGCCGTCATAGTCGAAGGTCTGCGGAAGTGCGACGTGACGCACGACACGCTTCCAAGGAGCCACAAGATGCGGACCCGGAGCAAGCTCGCTTTCTTCGGTTTGGCCAAAGACCTTGATGACGCCGACTTCATTGGTGTCCACGAGTGAGACCGACCAGATGACGGATACGAAAGCGAGGACACCGAGGATGGCCGCACCGATCAAGGGACGGAAAAAGACCGCACCTGCCACTGCGAGGAGAAGAAACACCACAAGAACGATGATGTAGAGCAAGCGAACCTCCTGAGTTCTTAAAATTCGCCACATCAATAGAATTCGGGTTTATAATTGTCAACACGTTTTGAAATAATTAAAGGTCTCAAACGAAGTCCGGAGAGGCGACTTCGTTTGTAAATTACAGACTTCGCCGAATGGTGGCCAATTGGATCACGGTGCCTACCCCGATCCGAAGAGTTGGCGGGCCAGGGTGAAACAGATCAAGCCGCGGGTGCGGGCGGCAAGGAGGTCTGCGTGTCCGCTTTGGCCTTCAGCGCGACCTGGTTGAGAGACATCATCAACTCGCCGAGTTGACGGTCGCACAGCTCATTGAACCGCACGTCTTCTTCATCCACGAACCCGCGGATCAACGCGCCAAGGCCGGCGATGTCGAGCCCGAAATGCGCGAGCGTAGCCTCGTCGGCCCGTGCGTCCGCGAAGTCGATCCCGGCGTCATGTTCCCCCTCGTAGGTACTGTACGCCCATGGGCTGACCTCGGTGATATGCACGACGCCGGGCATGAGGTCGCCGTGGCCCGAAATCTGGTCATGGGCGTATCCCGTATCCGCATAAAAAACGGCACCCTTGGAGGTGAGGATGGCGATATGCTCCGACGAGCCACCCGGATTGTCAGGATCGGGGAACACGACGACAAGCGCCTCGTCCGTGTCGAGCGCGTGGCGCGCGAGTTCCACCTGATACAGCCAGTGTCCGATAGGCTCCAGCGTAATGCGTCTGTTGAGTCTGCCGAACACCCGGTCCTCTCCGTCTTCGAAACTGCGGGATGGGAAGAGGTCGGTGACCGTTTCGAGAGTGGTCGTTCCCGGAAGCATGGCGGGATTGCGGAGTTTCGTCACCGCCCTGCCCTCAACGATCTCGACGTCGATGTTGGTCGCCACGACCACTCTGCCGGGAAGCGCGCCTTCCGGAATCCCGATGGGGTCGAGTTCAACGGACGAGGAAGTTGTCCACATACTGCCCACCGCCTGAGAGCCGGCGCGCAGTTCCCCCTCATTGATCATCTTGAAACTCAGGCGCTCGATATCGTCCTGATCCTTGTGCAGGTAGCCGATTTCGTGGGAGACCATCCGTGCGAGCACCCGTTCGGAGTTCACATCCTCGATGAGGAATACCACGGGGTTGTCCCAGTCGGAGGATGACTGGCGGGGATACTTGGCCGCCTCTCCGAGCATAGCCCGCGCGTAGGCAATGCGGTCTTCGACAGGCATGTCCGGCAGCGGGTACGAGAAATACAGCGTCCAGCGCTCTCCACATGGCGTCATGAAGCGGCCGTCATGTCCGCCTGAAGTCTTGAATTCGAACTCGGTTTCGTCGTCCGCGACGGCATGGGTGAAGCCCCGCTCGGAACCGCGCAACGTGACCACTCTGAAGTCGTTGTCCTGGTAGCCCTTGCGAAGGATGACCTGGTCTCCGTCCGCGAGGTCGTTGTAGATTGGTCTGGTGCTGTACGAGGTCATTGGCTGTCCTGTCTGATGTGGCGAGATGATTGGCATTACAGGACGCAGAATGCAAGACCCTGTGTAGTCTTGCATTCTTTCAGGCGGCTTGCGGGAGTGGTCCGGCATGAGAGAGCGCGGCTCGACTTGTCGCTGGAGCAGGCGTGGGCGAGCAATGTTGCAAACGGACTGGGTTTGCCTCGGCCGGTGGCGAGTGCTTTCGCCGATCTGGAAATCCATGCTCCAGAGATTTTGAGTTTCGACGCCTCAGACGCGTCACATCGCGCGGACAGCTGTCAGGAACGAAAAGTTCGCAAGGAGGGACTGGGCGGCCTCGAGTTTTACGACAGCCTGCCTGTCAACGTCGTCCAGATACCTCGGTCCGACCACCCGCAGGTATGACGGACTAGATGTCGAGGTTCTGGGCGAACTCGGCGTTTGCCTGGATGAAGTCGAAGCGCGCCTCGGCCTTCGTTCCCATCAGGGCGTTGACCACCTCGGCGGTGGCGTCCTCGAGGCCCTCCCCGATCCCGACCTTCAGGAGCGTACGGCTCCCCGGGTGCATGGTCGTTTCCTTGAGCTGGGCGGGCATCATCTCGCCCAGGCCCTTGAAGCGCCCGATCTCGACCTTCTTGTTCTTGAATGCAGCAGACTTCAGGATTTTGGCGCGGTGCGCGTCGTCCCTCGCGTAGACGGTCGTTCCGCCAGCCGAGATGCGGTAGAGCGGCGGGACGGCGAGGAACAGGTGGCCTTCCTCAACGAGCTTGGGCATCTCCTGGTAAAAGTAGGTGATCAGGAGGGAGGCGATATGCGCTCCGTCCACGTCGGCATCGGTCATGATGATGACGCGTTCGTAGCGGAGGTCGTCTTCGCGGTAGTTCTTCCTGGTGCCGCACCCGAGCGCGGTCGTCAGGTCGTTGATGAGCTGGTTTGCGCCGAGCTTGTCGCGGGAGGCGCTGGCGACGTTCAGGATTTTGCCACGCAGGGGCAGGATCGCCTGGTTGAGGCGGTTGCGCGCCTGCTTGGCGGAGCCGCCGGCCGAGTCCCCTTCGACGATGAAGAGTTCGGTGCCCTTCCGGTCGTTCTGGGAGCAGTCGGCGAGCTTGCCGGGAAGGCGGAGCTTCTTGACCGCGCTCTTACGGCTTACGTCCTTCTCCTTCTTGCGGCGCAGGCGCTCGTCCACACGCTCGATGATCCACTCGAGGAGCTTTGTGCCTTCGGCCTTGTTCTCGAACAGGTAGTGGTCGAACTGGTCGGAGATCGCCTTCTCGACAATGCGCTGTGCCTCGACCGTGGCAAGCTTGTCCTTGGTCTGGCCGACGAACTCCGGTTCGCGTACGTAGACGGCGAGCATAGACGCGATCGTGGACATGACGTCGTCGGGCGTGATGTCCTTTGCCCGCTTGTTCTGCGTCAACTCGCCGAAATTGCGGATGCCCTTGGTAAGGACGGCGCGAAGGCCGCTTTCGTGCGTTCCACCTTCCCTGGTCGGGATGGTGTTGCAGTACGAGTTCACATAGCCGTCGTCCGTGTGCCAGGTGACGGCCCATTCGACGGCACCGTGCTTGCCAGGCGTACCAACGCTTCCTGCAAAGGGCGTCGAGACGACGGTCGTCTCCTTGCCGATCCGCTCGATGAGGAAGTCCTTGAGACCGCCGGGGAAATGCAGGACGGCTTCAGGTGGGGTCGGGTCCTTGGGGTCGAGCAGCGACGGATCGCATTTCCACCTGATCTTCACGCCCTTCACGAGGTATGCCTTCGACCGCGCCATGCGGAACAGGGTGGAAGGATTGAACTTGTGGACGTCCTTGAAGATGATCGGGTCGGGGTGGAAGCGGACGGTGGTGCCGCGCTTCTGGACGCGACCGATATGTTCTAGCTTCGAAGTCGGAAAGCCTCGCGAATAGGTCTGCCTATAGAGCTGAAGGCCGCGGGCGACTTCGACGACCAGGTTGTCCGAAAGCGCGTTGACGACCGATACGCCCACGCCATGGAGGCCACCCGACGCTTCGTAGGCGGAGCCGTTGAACTTACCGCCCGCATGCAGCTTGGTCATGATGACTTCGAGGGCCGAGACGCCCTTCTGCTGCGGGTGTTCATCGATCGGGATGCCGCGGCCGTTGTCGGCGACCGAGAGCATGCCGTCAACCGTGAGTTCGACGTCGATCGTCGTAGCGTGTCCGGCGACTGCTTCGTCGACCGAGTTGTCGAGGACTTCCGCGAAGAGATGGTGGTAGGCCCGCTCGTCCGTGCCGCCGATGTACATGCCAGGGCGGGCGCGGACCGGTTCGAGGCCCTCTAGGACCTTGATCGAGTGAGCGCCGTAGTCTTCCTCGGCGGACTTGGGGGCTGACTGCTTCGGGGAGACTTCCTTCTTCGCTTTCGGCTCTGCTGCTTTGGCTGGTGCGACGGGCGGAGCGAGGTCGAAGAGGTCGGTCATGCAATTTCCTGAAGTTGGTAAGGAACAGTTCCCGTTTTGTACGATTCATGTGAATAGCACAAGGCTAGCGGGGCCGCCGGAGGCGCGCGCGACAAGGCGAATGACCGCCACGCACTGTGGATAACTCGTGTTCGTTCTGTGGATATCCGCGTTTTGTTCTAATTTCGCGAATCATCGGGTCCTTATCGCTGGGACCAGCGATAAGGAAGTCCCCTGCGGGAATTTCCAGCCGAAAATGCGCCGATTCCGGGGCGTGTGGCAAGGGTGTCTGTGGATAACCTGTGGATTGGTTGTGGGCCATCGGAGAACATCATGTGGGCTTCCTTGTCACGTCGCGCAAGAAACGGGTGGTTTCCCCTTTCTCCGACAGGAACTCTGATAGGAAAACGAAGGAGTTCGTCCTGATGGGGATGAAAAATGATGCCAGAAATGGCTACGCTGTGGGTAACTGGCCGCTTGGCGCAGTTCTCGTTGGATATAGGCGGGGCCGCCTCGCTACGGTTCTGCTCGGAGACGACGAGACGGATGTGCTGTGCCAGCTTCAAGCCCGGTTTTCCGATATACGCGAGGCGGGTCCAGTCGATGACGTGTTCTGCGTGATCGAGGCACTTTCCTCTGGAGATGGGCAGGCATTCGAGGATGCTCCGCTCGAGATGTCGGGGACGGAGTTTCAGAAAGCTGTGTGGGAGGCGATCCGCGAAATTCCACTGGGTCAGACTTCGACATATGCCCGGATTGCGTCCCGCATTGGAAGGCCGAAGGCGGTTCGGGCGGTGGCGACGGCGTGCGGTGCGAACCCAATCGCGATCCTCGTTCCCTGCCAAAGGGGCGTTCGTGGCGACGGCAACGTCAGGGTATGCTTGGGGTATAGAACGGAAAGCTACGCTGCTGGAGTGGGAGGGACGTGGCGGTCGTCACCCACTCTCAGGAAAGCCGCCTCGGGCATTTAAAGGTTGCATCGTCGGATACGTGGACCGAAATTGCCGTGAAAGCCGAAGTCGAAACGTCTCGCATCTCTCGCAAGCGCTATTTGCGCCGAAGCGAATTGCATCGTCGTTTCAAATTCTACGCTCAACTGCTGAACACGCGGCATAAGTGCCTGGTCCAGTTCAACGGCCTTTGCCAGTGCGTTTCGAATTGCGTCGGCATCTTTCATAGCCTGACCGGCGTGGGCGATGGCTACCCTGGGTAAGGTACAGTCCGGACCAAGTGGGAAAGGGCCATGGGGACTGTTAGCGAGGACCTTCTTGGCTTCAGAAATGAGATAGCCCGCACTTTCTATCGCGGCGTTTGCGTCGGACAGGCGCTTTGCGGTAGCCAAGTTGATCCCGTCCTCAATCGAGATAAGTTCGCCCAGCGCCTTCTCATATTCCGTTGGGTTAAAGGTTGCCCACACCACCCCCGTTGCCCGGGTCTTAGGCTGATGGACAGACGAAATTCGCTTTTCGGCATCAGCCGACACGACATCGCGCTTGTCGGCCTTCGAAATCGTTTCCTTGGTGTGTTGTTCTTGCCATGAATAGCATTGGGTAATGCCTGGGCAGGAACCGTCGAGGCGATACCAGACCATCCATCTCGGACGGGCATTCTCGAGGATTGCCGCTACGTCCTTTGCAGTCTCGGACGCAATCGCCACCTGGCAGTTGGCGACCGTCGCCCGGTAAATCAGGTCAGAATAAGCAAGCCGCATGTCGTGCGGTTTAACATTGGGCCTGAAGCCCGTGATCGTGGAGTTAAGGTCGGCTTCGAGCTTTGCTACAGGCTGAACCTGTCCGCCAAACGGCAGTTTCCCCTTGAGGTCGTCGCTCAACGCTGCCCCGGTTCCGATGGCCGCGCATTGGATGTGGCTGATTTGCTTGTCGAGGATGGCATCCACCCTGTTGAGGTACGATATCACGCTCGCGTCGATAAGCGGTAAAGCCTCCTTCAGAAGCTGAAGAACCTCCTTTCGAACTTGGGGAGCCAGGCCGTTTATAAAGTCCATGGTCCTCTTGTCGAGGCCAAACTCAGCGTCGACATCCACGCCAACGTCGAAGAGCCCTGCGTCGCTCCTGCTTGGCACTAACATAAAGAACGACAAGGCGCTCAGCGCCAGTGCCAACGGCCTTCCAAAAGCGTTCATTTTGGCCCCTCCCCTGACTTTCGGCAATAGCCGCACACAACCATAGCGTAGTCAAGCGGAAGCTTAAGCATGGCTCGCGGTGGGAGGACTTCGTATACCGGACGCATGGCAACCGAATACGGTCTGTTGGCCCTTGTCTTTTACTTGAGGTGGCCACATATTCTTCAAAAGTGACCACCATGCTAGGTGCGACAGGAGAAATGACATGGACGGCCGTCTCGTAAGGCAGCTTTCGGAAATCGGCGACGCAAGCGAAGGCGACGTCATCAAGGAACTCGAACACGTTCTGACGAACGCGGCCGGCGGTTCGCTGACCGTGAAGGCTGCCCGTGACACGTTCACCAAGGTGCTCGGAAAGGTTCGCGGCGGCGACATGCAGGTAATCGGCCGGAAGACGGAAGACATGGCCGTGATGATCTCGCTCAAGGACCTTGCCGCCCTTATCCGCTCTTCGGCCAAGAACATGTCGTTCGGCTCGGCGCTCGACGAGGTGGGCTTCGCGCCGCTTGGTCGCCGGATCAAGATCAGGCCGGGTGTCGATCAGTCCCCGTTGCGGCGACCCGGCAAGGCTCGGACCGTCGCCCGCGGCATGGGCATGTAACCGCGGATGTATCTGTTCTCGACGCAGACACTGATGGACCTCCTGTGCGGCGTGCCGGAGGTAAAGGACTTTGCGGACGGCGTGCCTCGGGGCGGCGTATACCTGAGCGTCGTTTCGCTCGGCCTTGTTGACCAGGCGATCAGGGAGACTCCTGCTAAGGACGGACGTGACCAGCTGGACCGTTTCTTCCGCCGCATCCTGTCTATGGCAAGGACGCATTCGACGATCGAGGCCTTCGGTGAATCAGCCGCCTCGATCTGGGCGAAGCTGGCCGCCCACGACCTGCAGGTGGACGGCGACGGCGAGAGGCCGATGACCGACGTCGAGCGGATGATCTTAGCCACGGCGCTTGACCGTAAACTGGTTCTGGTCGAGCAGGCCCAGCCCTATCACCCGATGATCCCCGAACTGAAGGTGGCCGATCCATATGCCGGCTGACACGATCAAGAAGCGTTGGCAGGGTCGAAAGCCTTCAGCCTCCCCCTCCCCGTTCCAGGTTCTGGCGCTCTCCGGCGGCGGTTATCGCGGTCTCTTTTCGGCGATGATTCTCGAGGAGATGGAGAGCCGCGCTCGCAAGCCGTTGCGTGATTGCTTCGATCTCATCGCAGGCACGTCGATCGGCGGCATCCTTGCCTGCGGGATCGCGGCCGGTGTTCCGGCTTCAGCGATGCGGGAGGAATTCGAACGCCAGGGAAAAGGCATCTTCGAGCGCCGGATCAGGCTGCCGGGCGGGTTGTCGTTCCGTGTTCCGCGGTTCGGCGTCCTTGGCGCGAAATATTCTCGGGCGGGACTTGAGGCAGCCGTCGCGGGTACGCTGGGCAAAGCCTCTGGAACCCGCATTGCTGACGTCGCCAAGCCGCTGGTCGTGACGGCCGTGAGCGCCACGAACGGCAGCGCCGTGCTTTTCGACAGCAGATCGAACGGCGGTATGAAGGACGTCACGCTGCGCGAGGTCGCCCTTTCCACGTCCGCTGCGCCGACCTACTTCCCTGAGTTCAACATTGGCGGCAATTCCCTCGTTGACGGCGGCATCGTCGCAAACGCCCCGGACGCCGTGGCGATGATGAAGTCCATGTCGGTCTTCGGCCAGAGGCCCGAGGAAGTCCGCATGCTTTCAATCGGCACCGCGGGCGGCGTCATGGGGGAGGTCTTCCGTGACGGGAGATCGGCGGGAGCGCTTCGATGGATGGTGGCCAGAAACCTTTTCGGCCTGACCGTCGGTGCGCAGCAGGAGCTTTCCCTCGGCCTTGTGCGCGACCTCCTCGGAGAGCGGTATCTCCGCATCGACGTGACGCCGGACAATGCCCGCGCCAAGGTCATTGCCCTAGACAAGGCTGACGGCACTGCGACGGCGACGTTGCGTGAACTATCTAAGCAGGCGATGGAAGATGCCGATCGGCAGCGGGGCGGCGATCTAGCCGCATTCCTTCGCCATTCGGCGTCCTGATTTCGAGAAACTGTTGCTTCCCCTGCGCGGCTCCCAACCGCGCAGGGGAAGTTCCGATCAAATGTCCCAGGCCAGTTGGTCGAGGCATCGATCGCAGTCCATCATAAGATGGCGCTTTCCGTAGATTTCCAGCGAATACGGATCGTAGTCGAGCCTCGACGTCAGGACACCGTGTTCAGCACAATGGAACACTTTCGGTCCGGACCGTCCGAGGACGATATTTCGGATATTCGCTGGCGACACGACATACCGATCCTCGCCCAGTTGCTGGCCGACTTCAGACTTAGGAAGAGCCTTCGAGTAGCCGTCTCCACGAATTTTGACGTGGCTTTTCCCGACTACGTACTCGTAGGTCTTTCCGTTTACTTCGATTTTGCGATAACCCATCGCGATCTCCTGTAGCATGTTGAAGAAACTGTCCGATCGGTTGGGATCGTTCAGTTGAAGACGGTCGACGCCGTCTTGGCTACGAGAAGTGCGTGGTGTGCTTTAGGGAACTTAAAACCGCATCTGACTGACTCCGAGGTCCGCTCGAGTATGATTGTTCCGTTGGTCCGATAGGAAGACTTCAACGGGAACACTCTTACAGGTATATCCTGGGGCCGATGGTCGCGCAACAGCGGCGCTAGACGAAGGTTGCCGATATGTGAGGAGTGAACCCTCAGACCTTTTCGTATTCGGTTTGGAGACCAAGTCATCCATCGAGGTAGCCTGCCATGGCCAGATCGGTTGCCGAGGCGGTCAACCGATCTGGATGAAAGGATGGTTCCAAGCGATCCACTTGCCTACGGTCAACCAATGAAATCAGAGTCGGGCCACTAATAGCCCGGCTTTGCAGCGGCTGCGGGGGCGGTCTCGTGATATTCCTCTGGCGCAGCCGCCTGACCTGTGAGGACGCGGTCGGCAAAATCGTCCCGCCACCGCCGATATGCCACGCCGTATTTACCTTCAGGGTGCTTGGCCCAGACCTCGTCACCGATCTGCACTGTTTCGAAATCATAATAGGGGCCGAACATGAACGGCGACGTGTAGTGCATGCCCTCGAATTCGAACCCCTCGTCGAGAGGATATCCGCTCACTTCGAAGATCGTGCTGGCGATAATGGTCTGAGCGAACGCGATGACGTCGCGCACGTCGTAAGTCTCGAAGGTCAGAAAGGTCTTGCCGCCGTCTTCCCCCGTGAACCGCCAGCGCCCGTCGTCCATCTGGTGGAATGTGACGTTAGTGTCCTCAACGCGGACCTTTTCGAGCGGCTGGCTCTGGCCGTCGGTGGTCGCCGTATGTTGCCTCTTGATAGTCCAGAGGCCATCAGCGGCCTGTTCGAAGCCGTATTTTTGCAGCAGGGTGACGTTTGTCATAGTCAAGTACTCCGTTTCGCCCCAGATTACCATCGCCGGGCGAATTGAACAAAACCGCCATGGCGGTTGTCTCGTCGGCGTGATTATGACAAAGGCTTGTCCCGTTCGCACGCTTCTCGCATGGATATTCGCCGTTCAGTTGGCTACGTGACTCTGTACGCCCGCTCGACGATCTCCGCCGTGTCCTTTCCGCGCCAGTACGGTTCGACGTGGATGATCTTCCTCAACGAACCCGAAGGACCATGTGTCTGGCTTTTCCAGTGTCCGCGAACCTTCTTGCGTCCGGTGACACGGACCGTCTCGCCGTCGTGTTTGCGATTGTACTGCTTGGCAGTGCCGCCGACATAGGTGTAGGGGAGCGATGTCAGTCGCTCCATGATGGCCCGCTTCTGTTTCTGGGTAACTTCGCCCGTGATGTCCGCCGCCGTCCTGATTCCTGGAACGATGTCGGGGTTGGACGAAGCAAGGTAGAGCAGGGAATTGGCCACGACGCGGGCGTAAAGCTCGCCGGCATCTTCGTTGTAGAGCTTCTCGTCCTTTGTTCTGACCCCCGCGATGGAGTGCTCGACGGTGTCTCCCGACCTTAGCGAGAACAGCCGTTCCTTTCTGACGACATACCCCTTCTTCGTCACCAGAAAACAGTCCGCTCTGATTGCCGGATCGGAATTGGTCGGCAGGTTGCCCCCGCTCAGGTAAACGCTGGCCACCCATTTGCCGCCCGCCGGCTCGACATCGGCGCTTGAGAAGATGTCCCTGACTATCTCCCCTTCGTAGACGAACATGCAGGAAGCGAAGGGGAGAGCAAGCAGTTCGCAGTCCACATCCATCTCGGTGTCGGCCAGCATGGCGACGAGGTTCTCGCCGAAGTAAAAGGTCTTGCGACCTTCCCGGTTGAACATCTTGGCCCGCTCGAACTCGTCCGCGATCCGTGCTGCCTCGTGGGCCTCTATCAGAAAGGCCTCTTCATCGGCCATCTTCTGTAGTTTGACGATCTCCTCAGTCGGTGCGTTCATCATGCGAAGCGCAGCAACCTTCGCTGGCACAGTCAGTTCGAGCCCTTTAGCACCGGCCGCCAACCGCCGATCGTATTCCCGCTTTGCGAACGGCGCGCAACGCGCGTAGTCGAAATCGACGTCGGCCGTCCCCGCTCCGAAGTATGCTTTCTCAATTGGCCCCAGAAAGTCGGGAACACGCATTTTCAGAAAATCGTAGTGGTTTTTCGGACACGGCGCAGGCATTGGCAACTCCCTCGATCGGAGAGGAACCTAATCGAGCAGGATCATCGTGTCGAGGCCACGGGGTGCGCTACGACAGCCACGCCGGTTCGCAAACCGCATGGCCCTTGCTTTTACGGCCTCGCCCTGGGGACTGCGTTCATGTTGCTGATGTCGTCGATGCCACTCCGCTCCCTGCGCGTTATCTCGGCCATGATGCGTTTGTACTCTTCCTGGGAACTGTAATTGCGCCGAACAATCATGTGGCGGAGTTCCGCGCTGCCATACCAACGATAGTTTCCGTCGGCATAAAGGGGTTTGCGCTCCGTGACCATTGCTCTGACTCCGAGGGGGATGTCTTTTCAGGATACGGTTAGCGCCGCGATCGTCAACAGAGCTTGGAACCAGGGAATCGCCGCCACGCTCTTTTACCGTTAGTGCCCTTATCCGAGGTGCCGCTTGAACAGCCTCCGAAGTCGTGGAGCCGCCAGAAGTGGCCTCCAGCCTCGAGGACCATTTCGACACCCTTTTCGCCGTTATTCTCTGGCAAGGAGATCGGCATGGGACCCTTGGTCAAGGCTTGCGCTATCGCCACTGATTGTCGCGTGAAAAACGAACGGTGTTCCCATGGCCGACGATACTGTTGAAAAACTACGCTCAGTGTTATCGTGGTTACTCGCAAGGGGGAGCGCACGATTGCGAGCGATTGCCGATGCTTCGAATAATCCTTCTGATTGGTCTCATATCGTCGATCGTCGTAGTTGGAGGTGGATACCTGATTATGTTTCCACCTCTTCCATTGCTACCAGAGATCGTAAGGGGGCTACCTAGCAGATTTTCCGACGGTGAGAGGGAGTTTCAAAGAAGAGTTGCCGTCAAGTTCTCGGGGGCAACCACTGAAGCAGAGCTTGTGACGTACCTGGAAAACGAAGGCTTCATGGTCAATTCTGCAGGTCGACGAGCCGTATTTGAAAAGGCGGGGTTACCTTGCAGGCTGAGTTGGCGGATTTTCTGGGAGGCTGACGGTGGTTCAGTGTCTAACCTGAAAGCCGAATATGGCGGAATCTGCCTGTAGACTGTTCATGCCAGAACCCGGCTGTGCGCCAACCATTGCCCAAGCGGGTGACCAACGTCCGCTTCAGGCCCCAGGGTAGCCATTGGTGGCATTTGCCACATAAAACCGGAGTCCCCTGTCGTCGTTGCAGAAGATGCTGATGCACACAGCGCGCACCCCATTTGAACGAACAAGTGCTGTAGCTGCGCCAAGCCTGCTTCCGGCCGGCGGGTTGGATTAGAGCCGTTGCGCCTTACATATAGTACGTAAGCGCAGGACATGTCTTATATGTGAGACATAACGGTGATAATCCTTGCAGGTGACGCTGTTATGTATTATAAACGAGACGCAAGATGACTTAATGTATCGGATGGAAGACATGGACAGCGATGGCGGCGTAAAAACCACGAAGGGCGGCGTCGTTCACCCGAAGGTCGATCGGGCGATTGCCAAGATCGGTGCTGACATTTCCCATGCGCGTCGGGTGCGAAGGATCGCCGCCGAGGATTTTGCCAAGCGTATCGGCATCTCCCGCGCCACCTTGCACCGTCTGGAGAACGGCGACCCGGGAATCTCCCTCAACACACTGGCGATGGCCCTGCACGCGATCGGCCGCTTGGACGCATTGGCGAATATCGCCGACGCGGCGAACGATCACGTCACCATGATGCAGATGAGAGACCAGGCTCCGAAGAGGATCAGCAAGCCACGCATCGCGCAGCCGGTTCACGAAGACATCGACGACACCGAGGAAATCACGCCACAGCGCCGTGAACCCGAAAACAAGTTCAAGGGGTTCTGATGGCCAAGAAGCAGATTTTCGTACGCATCGGCCGGGCCGCAACCCCCGTCGGCGAGCTGATAGTGAGTACCGATGGCGTGCGGGAAACATCTGTTTTCCAGTACGACCGGAGCTGGCTCGAGCATCCGCTGGCGTTCGCGCTGTCGCCTGGTCTGCGCCTTGACCAGAGCCCCTACTATTTCAACAAGGAGGACGGCTCCTCGTTGCCTCCGCCGATTTCCGACGGTACGCCAGACTCGTGGGGCCGAGCCATCATCAAAGCCCATCTCGGAGGACGTTCGTGTACCGACCTGGACTTCCTGCTCCAGTCGTCAGACGACCTCCGCTCGGGTGCCCTTCGCTACTATGAAAGCCGCGAGGAAGATGCGCCTCCCCTCGCTCCTCCGATCCTGAAGCCAGGGCTTCATTCCGTCCCACGGCTGATTGACCTCGACGCTCTCATTGTCGAGGCACGAGCGTTCGAGCTTGATCCGGCACGTTATAGGGAAAAGCGGGCCAACATGATCGGCGGCGATCTCCTCAAGGGGGCGGTTGGCTCTCTCGGCGGCGCGCGTCCGAAGATAAACGCGATCGACGAGGACGGTTCGTTGTGGATCGTCAAATTGGCGAAGTTCGACGACCAGCACTCCGTGGCACATGCGGAGGTTCTCGCCCTGACGCTTGCGGGGGCCGTTGGCATAGAGACTGCGGAAGCCAGGATCATCCCGAGTTCGCAGAAGTATCCGATTGCGATTGTCCGGCGCTTTGACCGCGCGGAGGACGGTATCCGTATCCCGTTCATATCCGCACAGACCTTCGTGGACCTCCCGGGGGCAGACCCCGGTAACTATGCCGACATCGCCTTCCAGATGATGGAATGGTCGGCCGACGCGGAGAGCGACACGCAGGAGCTTTTCAGGCGTGTGGCGTTCAACATCCTGATCCAGAACACGGACGACCATCTCCGCAACCTTGGCTTCCTCTATGGCGGCGGAGGGCGTTGGAGGCTGTCGCCGGCATTCGATGTCAACCCGGTTCCGGAAAGGGGTACAACGCTCAAGACGGCCATCTCCGAAATCCATGGAAACGAGCTCGACATCGACCAACTCATCGATGCGGCACCGTATTTCGGGATCGACAAGGACGCCGCCGTCGGGGTCGTTTCGGACATGGCGACGACCATTAAGGACAGTTGGCGGCAGATCGCGGGACGTTTGCAGATGCCGGGGAAGGACATCCGCTTTGTGGCTCCGGCGTTCGAAAATCCGCAGATGGACCGCGCGCTCGAATTGAAACAACGGATAGGCAGCAAACTTGTTACCGCCCTCGGTGGGTGAGCGCTGGGAACACGGTTCAGCGATGCTGAAAGGATAAACCATGGAGAGCGTTCAGCGTGAGGCACAGCCTGCCGCAGGCTCGGGACAAGTCCTCGGAGAAGCTGGCCGGTGGACAGCGGCTTCACTCGAGCGCCTTAGAGGCATCGATATGGAGGAAGTCGAATTCCACCGCGGACCAATCGGGTTCTCGATCCTCTGGCGCGGTCGCCCCATCGGACGGATCAACGTTTACGCGCACCTCGAAAACTGCACTGCCAAACTCGACGGTCACGAGTTCTGGGTGGCTGCCAACAAGGTCATCCCTCGCTGGCACTACAATCCAGGATTTGCCGTGCCTGATATCAGGGCGGCAAAATCGGTAGTAAGGGCAACTGTCGCGGATGCGAAGCGACTGCACCTTCTGACTGAGACGACCTCAGAGCGCGCTGCCCCGCCTCCTAGTGCGGGTCCGCGGTTCTGAGGTGGTTCCGAGTCTGTTTTCAGGACTTGAAAGCCAGGTCGCCGCCGGGTTTGCCGGGCGTCCGATAAATGACTGCTGTCGGCCGCGGGTGTGTGCTTCGCATGAATCCGTGTGATAGCTTTCAAGGTAGACCGATAAGGGCAGGGAAATGGCACACGAATACGAAGCGATGCGGGCGAAGGAAATTCTGACTCGCCTTGTCGTCGACACCGATGCCCAGGGAAACAAGGCGTATTCTCTCGATGACGAAGGTCGTCTGGAACTGGACGAGATGATGCACGCGCTTGCCCGTTCTCCCGATGGCCTTACAGGTGCAAGCTATTCTTACGACATGCGCGAGTTCATCCAGGATTTTCATCACGGCGACTTCGCATTCTCCCACCTCGTCTACGACGTGCGGGACGATGAAGCGAGCGTCCGGATTTACCTAAGGGATCATCCGAAGGGACTGAGCAATCCCTACTTCGGAGACTCGAACCAGGTATGGAACTTCTTCAGCAAGACCAGCGATGATTTCAGGGAAGGCATCGCAAGGACACTTGCCATTTACGGCAAGGATCATGCTCCAGGCTATCAGGCTCTTTTCGCGCCCGAACCTCCTCCAGCAGGACCGTCTCCGTCGGAAAGCGACGTTGGAGCAAGCGACCGGGAAAGCGTAATGCCAACCATGACGATGCGTTGAAGACCCAAGCGAGATCGATCAGGTCTGGAACGTCGTCCATGAAACGTGAAGCTGGTGTCAATGGCCTATAATGCTCGTTATCGCTTCATCGGATCGCCATTTCCTTGACAAAGCAATTGGCTCAATCAAGCTAATCACATCTAAACCGGACTTCGAGTATGCTCGCCCACCTCATCGAAAACTATTTCGTCGGGATTTCTCTTGCAGAGACCCAGGACCTCCTCGCGTCTGGAAAGACGGAATTCGAAGGCGATCAGCACTACTGCGAGCATCTTCTTGTGTTCGCAAAAAGCATGATTGGCCCGGGTTATGGCAAGATAAGCGCAGCTCTGGAATCAGAATTCGCTGAAGGCAAGGCCCTTGCTGATCGTAAAGCTGAGGCAATGCTGGTTCGCGCGGGTTTCGTCGGCCTATTCCGCAACGGAAGACCGTGGAACGACGATGCTGTGAAGAATACCGTCTTGACTGGACAGACCGAGGATCGATACCTAACGGCTGCCGCCTGGATTGCCGTAAATACGTTCTCACGCATCATGCAGACGAACGAAGGCTCCATGAAAACCCTCGACGCCGAAGGTATCTTCTTTGAAGTCCAATCCGGGGTTAGACGCGCCGCAAGCCGCGAAGACGCTGTGTTCGAAGAAATCACGACAAGGATCGGTCGATACTTCGCTGAATTCATAAATGGCAATCTGCCCGTTGATGATGCGGTCAGACATATTAGCGAGATCGGAAGTGACGCCGCACGCCCACTTCGCTCAGTCTTCAATGCCATCATGATCGGCTTCATCAACGACGACGCTACGGAAGCGGCTTCTATGGCTCATAACCTATCGCCCAACGATTTCGTCACAGCAGCCCTTGCATCAGCATTCTCGGCGACCTCCCGCCTACGTCGACCAGGTATGAAGCAACTTCTGAGGGCACGCTCCATCTTTTCCGGTACTGACGGTGACAACAAGCAATACGATGAGCGCGAAGAACATCTTAAACTCGTTGTCGATGGCATCGAACGTCGACGCAAACATTACGATGATATTCGCGGATGGATCATTCGCGAGCAGTGGTGGGCTCTAAGCGACTAGTCCGCGACCTTGAGGCGGTGTTCACACATTTTCAAAGAGCTTTTCCTAACCCAGTCGTCCTAATCTCCCAGCCAAAGGCTGATAATGCTCGTTATCGGCCCCATCAGGGCAGACGGTTCTGGATCGTCATTCGTGCTTTGCCGCTTCTCGCGCTTTGGTGTAGTGAGCAAGTTGCGAGCGAAGGGGGTTGAACCTGCATCACAGCGAGTACATCAAAAGCTGGTTGGTTGGCGCTGGTCGACAGGACCTTGCTCGCAAGGTGGATAGGAACGAGGTTCCAGAAATCAATTCGCCTGAGGCTCTAGCTCTGTTCGCTGATTTTCAAATGAAACGGGCGGAACCCAGTGACTACCTGCTTGAGGTCTTTGGTATCGACGTGCGACCAGCTAAGACGTCCGCAACGCCGAAGCCACCGGGCATGTAACGGCTCGCGTCGCCTTGACTACCGAGCGGGAACGAAACACACCGCCCGGTTTGAGATGTCGAAATAGCTCGGCCGCCATGCGTCCTCTATTTTCGGCAGTTCCGGGTCGAACACTTTCGCGGCCGCGTGTGTTTCGGGGATCGGCCGCAATGGCATCCCGTCCGTGATCAAGGGATCGAGGGATGCGTCAACCACCACATGAACTTCCCCAACTTTTCCATGCCCATCCTTCCTCAGCGCTCCGACTGAACCGGCGTTGACAATCAAGGCTGCGACCGCATCGGGATTGCCGACCGCGATCCAGGAAACCGACCGCGCGCCGATCTCGACATAGCGGCTGAGGTGCGACTTGAATGGAAACCGCGTGGTGACGACCTTCGGCATGCGCCCGCGAGGCGACGAAATGAACGACGTCGCCTCCTGCATGTCCTTGACAGGTCGGATGCCGCCGATCTTTGCTTTGTCCTGCCTTACGTCATTGTCGAAGAAGGCGCGGCTCGCATAGAAAAGGCCGTCCTCGCATTTCAAAGGGATGCTGTCCACCGGGTTCAGATCGGTAAGTCCGACCTTGCGCATGTCGTCGAGAATTCCGAAACAAACGCCGTCCAGGGTCCAAAAGGTATCTGTGCCGAGGACGACTGGGCTTTTCAGCTCCACCGTGATTTCGAAGGTTTCCATGCATCGGTATCCTAGTTGCCGATTTTTCTTGCCATCGATATGGCAACTGAGTACGCAGAGCAACGCACATTTCTTTTCAAGGGAAATGCCTTGCAGACTCCGCTTGAATTCTTTCACGAACACCTTGGGTCGGTCATCGATCCGACCGCGTCTCCGATTGATGTACTCATGCGCTCGTATGCGCATGTGGACCCAGGAAGGTCGTTGGCGGTTCGCATGGGCGGGTCCGAACCCGCGAGGTTTCTGGTTTCCCGTGACGTGGCGAGAGTATGGGCACCTGTCAGGTTGCCGCCGCACACCGACGGGAGGATAGAGGTCGCGCCGACTTCCGCCCGCAAGCGCCGCGATTGGCTTGTCGATATCATCATGTCGCCTCCAGAGCCGCCGTTCTTAGCGGTGTCCCTTGGGATGGCCGCCTCGGATACAGAACACTGGCGACCAACTGTCTCCATGGGAATGATCGTCTTTGCGGGTGCTGCCGCGCTGCAAGACGGCGTAAGCATGGTGACAGTTGAGCGCGCGCGGTTCCTTGCCGCGAAGGAATGGTTTGCCATGACTCAGGTTCCGGTGGCGGACCTTTTACGGCGGCGTGACATCGCATCCCGGTTTCGGCGGGGTCTCTTGAGCGGTGCGGCGGCGCAAGCAGCCGCGAAGAGGATCAAGACCTCACCTGATGTCCTCGACCGCTATCCAGGGATCGATGATCCGTTCCAAATGAAACTGGCATCCTATGCCGCCAACGAATGGGAGCCTCAATGAGGGATTTCATCTTCAAGCCGAGGCTCGACGAGAAGGGCGATGTCGACCGAACTCGTCTCAAGAAGGAGATCGCGGGCATTCTAGGGGACCGTGTCGTCGATGGCAGGGCTAGGTATCTGTTTTCGGCCGAACCGCTCGTCGGAGTAGCGGGAGAGTGGTTTCGCCTGCGCATGACGGGGGAAGGTGTCGTTCCAGGGATGGTGGAAATACCCTTGACTGAGTGTGTAAACGGCGACGAGGTCGTGCTGTCCGCATGGATCGCCCTCGACAGCAACATGTTTCGGATCGGGGAACCCAGGACGTCGCTCGCGGGCCGTTGCAGGGAGAAACTGCTTCGCCTTTGTCACAGTCGGTTCGGCGCGGCGATGGACACGATCGTGATCACGGTGGATTCCGGCATCAGGGTGATGTCGGCCAGAAGCAAGGGCAGTAACCTGACGCGCCCTTACGGCCATGTGAACGTGGCGGGCATCGTCACTGACAGTGCGCGGATCAGGGAAATTCAACAAGGCGGCATCGGCGAAGCCCGTGCCTACGGCTTCGGGCTGGTTGCAGCAAAACCAATTCCTCAAGGAACCACGAAATGAAGCGCTACAATCTCCGCCTGACCGGTACGATCAAGACACTGTCTCCCATTGCCATCGTACCTCCGAACACGGACGAGGTGGTGCGCCCCGACCGATCTAAGTACAAGCGTATCGCTTCCGCCGTCATTTATGAGGACGGACTTCGAGACAATCGTCCTGTCATTCCTGGTTCCACGCTGCGCGGCCGCTTGCGCCGATCCGCGGTGGGCGTCTACCTGGCGCTCTCTGGTGAGACAATTCCTCTTGGAGAATGGCATCAGAACGCCGTGGGTGGCATAAAAGGCGCGGGTTCTGAAGATGCGTATGACGTCGTGATGCGCGACGAGATCAGGGGAAGAAATCCCATTCTTTCCTTGTTTGGTGCAGGTTCTCCGTGGATCGCGTCGAAGGCGAAGATAGATCAGGCCATTCCAATTCATGCGGTGGAGACAGCGCTGGTTGGCGGGGTTAGGGCCGATGACGGCCGGCGCGGCAATGGTTTTTTTGAGAAACTCGACGACGGCGCGGTTGATGAATGGGCCGCGATGGTCAGTGGAAATACGATTCGGACGAAACACAAGGCGTCCGTTGCTCAGATGCAGGCAGACCTCCGCAAAGCCAGGAAAGCGAAAGATACGGCCGAGGTCGCCAGGATTGAAACGGCAATCAAAGCAGCCGGCGAGGACGAGGAGTTGGCGAAAGCCATGGCCACCAATCCGGTAAGTATGCCCCTCCTCCATGAGGTGATGCCAATGGGGGTAGTTCTCAACCACGGCATTACTCTGTCGGCTGTGACGGAGGAGGAGATTGGGCTGTTCTTCGCGGCGTTCAACGGCTTCATGAAGGGCAATCCCGCCATCGGACAGCACGAGAACCTGGGGTACGGACTTTTCTCATGTGTCTACGAGGCGACGATCGAGGATGTGGCAGCGTTCGATCCGTTTTCGATTGGAGATCGCGGTGCGGACGCGCTGGGTACCATCACCCTCTCGCCATTCGTGGGGTTCGTGGACGTGCCTGAACGTATCCATTCCGCGATGCTGGCGTTCAAGGTTGCATTTGAAGAGAAAGCCTATGACTTCAGGGTTATCACCAGAGAAAAGGGCGAGGAATGATCGGCGACATTTTCGCGGACGGCGGTGTACTTGCGACTGCCCTCAGGCAGGCTGGTCGATCAACAAGGATGCGTGTTTCCCAGCGAGAGTATGCGAACCACGTTCACGCAGCCCAGGCTTCAGGGAAGCCCGTCTTCGTCGACGCCGAGACAGGAGTTGGCAAGACCCTTGGTTATTTGATCCCCACGATGCTAGCGGCTTTTGCCTCGCCGGCGGGAAGGCCTCTGGTCGTGATATCGACAGCAACCGTTGCATTGCAGAGGCAGTTGCTTGCTGACGATATTCCGATCGCGATCGCTATCGTCAGGGATGTACTCGGTGTACACGCCAAAGCGGAGATCAGGGTTGGGCGACAGCAGGTGATCGATCCCGACAGGCTGGAAAACGCGATCTCTGAATTGAGCGATGCATACGAGGTACAGCTGGCGGCCGACGTCTCCGCATGGGTCGCAGACAGGATCGCGGAGGGAGTGATGCCGTTACGCGCCGACTTGATGGAGGCGTTCTCTGACAGGATTGCGGGTCACAAGACATGGCTTTCGATGGCAGTGATAGGGCTGCTGAATGCGGACGAAACGAGCGAGGTCGGCGATCTCTACCGCCGCCAAGTCGAGAGATGCGAAGAAGCGAACGTCCTCGTCGTCAACCATCATTTGCTCGCTCTCAACATGCTTCGCCCGTTTCTATGGAGTGGAGATCGCTCCGTCCACGTCATCGTAGACGAAGCCGACCGTCTCCCAGGGGTGGTTGAATCGCTGACACGCAGGGTTGTCCCCCTGCATGCCCTCGCGAGTTCCATAAGGGGACTTCCGAAGATGGACGCCGCTTTAGAGGCAATCAACGAACTATCGGAAGAGGTGATGGTGCATTTTGGCGGCGCATGGCACGGTCCCAATGGTGGTGTGTCTCCGATGTCCCGTCTCAACTCCATGGAACGCACCATGTTGAGCGGCAGGATGAAGGTGGCGGAGAACGCCCTTCGGGCCTGTCTGGTTGTAGCGAACGCAACTGAGGCTGGACGGAATCCGGAGGCGCGCGAAAGGCTCGCCCAGATCGTCCGCGCCACCCGTGAGCTTGGGGAGATCAACGAAGAACTAAAGGATCAAGGGGGCAACGCCCTCCTCTATTTTAGTCCCCTCAGGAGCTATCCTGGGATCGCTTCAATCAGGTCGGGCAGTGCCCGAGTGATCGCCAAGCGGCTCTGGACAGAACCCAAGTTCAAGGTTGCGTCCCTGACATTCACATCCGCCACACTGGCGTCGATGGCATCGTCGTCTGATGAAACAGACGTGAAGCGCGCGTTTGCTCCGTTCATAGCTGACTGCGGCTTTAACGTGGCGGACATCCCTCGAGAGTGCTGTGCCTTGATCGCGCCACACAGCTTCGGAGAGATGTCGTTTGTGAGACCGCCCTTGGATGCGCCGAGACCGTTCGAGGATGATGACGACGATATGGGTATGACGAAACTGCGTCAGGAAGCCGTCGACGGATGGGTGCGAATGATCAGGGCGGCCGCCTCCGAAGGTGGACGAACGCTCGTGCTATGCCCGAGCCACCGTGACATCACTGCCATCGGCACCGCCCTTGCCGATATGGGGGACCGTCTCGTCGCCCAGAAATCCGGCTTACCCACGAATGCCGCGATCACGCGCTTCCTAATTCGCGACGACAGTGTTTGGATTTCGGCATCGGCCTGGGAGGGTGTTTCTCTCCCCGGAGCCATCGCTCATATCGTGGTGCCGAGACTGCCGATCAGGCCGTCATCGCTCGAAGACAACATAGTCGAACGATATTTTTCCGAGCACGGCGCGGCATCTAGGGGGCGCTCGGTGGTATTTGGTCGCCGCATGGCGGAAGCACGACGTCGTCTCCGGCAAGGTATCGGGCGGGGTATCCGTGCTGCCGACGACTCTGTAAAGGTATGGCTTGGCGACTATCGATGGCCGTCTACCCAGCAGGAACTGGACAGCGAATTCCGCGACCAGCCGGCTACGTGGTCGCCCACCATGTTGAACGCGATACCGAAGCGCTTTCGGAGTAAACTCGAGAAGTCCCCGAGATTTGCGTGATCTAGGCCCGCATTGGAGGGCGGCAAATGACATAGGAACGGGAGCCAATACAATTGCGTGAGCGACAGTCGCCAGGACAGCCCAATTGCGGGTGGGTCGGAAACGAAATTAAGACTCCGGTGTCGACGTCGCCCACTGGATAGCCCACCGATGGTGGTGGGTCGACAACTCGTGTGGCGTGTTGTGATAGACGTCAGGAAAGCCCACCCATTGACGGTGGGTCGTCAACGCCTTGTAGTCGGCCAGGTCGTTCGCGAGAACAGGATAGCCCCCCAAACGGTGGGTCGATAACGGGTAGCCGCGAGGATTGGAGATGACCCGCGCCAAGGATAGCCCACCCAGTTAGGTTGGGTCGACAACAATTCCAGGTGAACGTCGGATACGATCCAACAAGGATAGCCCACCAATCTGCGGTGGGTCGAGAAGTGAAACGAAATGCGAGGACAGTCCCTTTATGGGATAAGACACAGGCCAAGGCCGATACTACAGGTTATCGGCCAGAGCGCGCACGGAACTGGCTCCGCTGCTTCAATGCGCTCGACTGACCCCCGCTGCTTTTGGCGACTTCGCTGGCCGATAATGACTGTTATCGGCCAGCGGCGAGCATCTTGTCAGGTTATTTGCTCTGACGTGCGGAGCAAGATATCGGTTGCTAGAGGAATATCCTCTTTGCGAATGCTACCACAATGCAGTCGCCGGTATGGGTTTCCGACAGGTCGGGCGGACGGCCCAGAAATCTAAACAGCTCGCTTCACGAGTCGGTTAGCCGCCGTTTCCGTGCGCTCAATGCTTTTGAGCGACTTCTTGGCGCGCGCCAGTCCGACCATGAAGATCACAATGGCGACAACGGCGGGAAACAGAGAAAGGAAAGTCTCGGCTTTGGAGTTGTTACCGTCGGGATCGAGGCTAACTGCAAGCCCTCCCACTAGGACAACCAACAAGCCGCATGCCAACCAGCCGGTGAGGGCTGCCCATACGCGCGTGCTATTATTCTTTGGTTCTACGTGATCACTTTCCATGGTAACTCCTTCGGTGATGGATAGAACGGACCCCATCTGCACAGGGGTCCGTTCGTGTTTTATCTGGCCGAACCGACCTCGCGGGTTTTGATATTTACCGCCCCGCCGCGATCCTTCACGCTCTTGCAGAACGCTTCCGCTTGGGGCTGCTGCGTGTGGTAGTCGAACAGCTTGGTGTCTGCCGCATTGTCGTCGACGGTGTAGTCCACGATGAAGCACTTCGAGACTGCGGTTTCGCGATTGTTCTCGGCGCTCAGGATGTAGACCGCCATTTCCTTGGCGGCATCGGACCAGAGGTCGTTGATACGCAGGTTGAAGTCCATGCGCTCAAACAGCATCTTGGCGATCGCCACGGCTTTGTGTTCGGCCCCCTCGGCGGCCGCCTGCTGATCGACTTTCACGATGCCGATTGCCGCAAGAACGGCGTTGAGAGCCTGTCTCATTGCCCATTGTTCGCCAAGGGAGGTGGCGTGCAGGTTGGTGCCATACTTCTCCTGCCAGAAACCTTCCGGCTTGTCGTCTCGCATGAAGTCGCGGTCGTATTCCTCGACCTTGGAGAGGTAGATGGCCCGTGCGAGTTCAATGTGATCGTCGGAGAGGTCGGGCGTCTGCGCCCCGATCTCAAGTTCTTTCGGAGCGGCGGCATGGCAATACAGCTTCCAGAGTTGGCCGATCAGCTTCTGGACATCCTTGGGGACGTCGGCGCGGCCGCAGGCATGGAACAGCTGCTGTTCCATTTCCCACTCAGCCTTCGTTTCCCATCCGACCGGCGTCGTGGGCGAACCGATCGCTTCAAGTGTGTCCGCCGCCTTGCGAAGAAGATCGGCGTGAGCATGATCCTGCTGGACGTGGGGCTGGTCTTCCATTTTCGCCGCATTGCGAAGTTCTTTGATCAGTTCGGAAGCGGGGTCCGAGGAGCGGCTGTCGATGATGCGGCGGCCGTCACGGACGAAGGGAAGATCGCGGAGGCCGTTCGCCTCGCAGGCCAGAACGATGTTCTTCAACACGTCGATGAGGTTCGATGCAGGTGTGCTGGCCATTCCGACGTCCTCTCGTGTTTCTTGGCGTCGAAATATCAAGACTCCGAACTAGTGTCAACACAAGGTTGTGGGCTTAAAACACATAATTCGGGTCCTCGCCAGAGGACTACACTTCGTGCAAGGTCTCTATCCCGAAATCCGACCCAGCAGAAAGACACCGACAATAGCTCCAACGACCAGGATGACGATCGGGGGGCAGATGACGAAAACCAGTCCACCCATTTCCTTGCCATTCCCGAAACGGGCTCCGACGATGACGGAAATGGCGCACGCAACGAGTAGCCCGAGAATATACAGGGCGGCGGCACCGAAAACTTCCAGCCAGTTCATTTCGCATCTCTCGTTTCGATTGTGATCACTGGGAAATATCAGGACTTCACAGCAGTGTCAACGCGAGAGCCGCGACTGGAATCGAGGACCTCGGACCCCAAATTCTGTATTTCGCTTTACAAGACATCGATTGGTCGATAGGTTCGCCTCAAGGTCTCCGAAAACCGTAGCGCCCCCGCCTCACGGCATGCTGAACTTCGGAAATTCTCTGTGTACCGCGCTTTCGTTCTGAGACGCCTCACAGGAAACGGGGGAATCCTGAGTTACTGGCGTCCATCAAGGAAACGAAGTGCTATGCAAAATCTCCAAATTACCCACGGCTTCGTCAGGAAGCTGACCAAGAACATCCGCGATGCCTACGGGAAGGAAGTCCCGCATACGAAGACCATGGAACTGGTCGCCGATGCCCTCGGATGGCAGGCTGGCCCACTCATGCACGCTCTCAAGCAGGCGGATTCACCTGACAACGCCACGGCGACCGCCCCGGCAGCTTGGTTCAGCAGAAAAGAAGTCCCTGACCTCGATGGACTCGGCTCGCTCAGCCAATCTGCGATGGAGGGCCTCCGCGAGATTGGACGTCATAAGACTGGGTTGGTATTGATTACTGGTGTGACCGGCTCAGGAAAGTCCTTCACTGCCAATTCTCTTTTGAGACAGTGGGCGCGAGACACCGGTCGCCTCGGAATCACGGCGGGCGAAATCATCGAGCAAGTGATCGGCGGCAAACACGGCGACGGGATGATCGTCCAGAACAGAACACACCGCAGAGAACTGTTCCGGGAGGTGTTGCCCATGCTCCGGACCTACGATCCCGCATTCATCCTTTTCGAGGATCACCTCTACGGAGAGGATGACTTGCGGAACAACTTCCTAGATGCAATTCAAGCCGCCAGCGACCGGGTCGTGATCGTCTCGGCGTCAGGAGTATCGTCTGCCACGATTATTGGAGCCATGGCGCTGGGCCTTAGTCGCGTCAGCCCACATTCCCTCGAGGAGGCGACGAGATTTTTCACCAATTCAATCTCGGCATCAATCGATGTCGCACTGGAATGGGGCGAGCGCGGGCATCCTCCGAAGTTCAAGGCTGATGTGAAATTCCACGAGCGAGCGCTCTAGCGCTGTCGTATTTCGCTGGCCGATAATACCCCTTATCGGCCAGCGAAATAGGTCCGTTGAGCATTGCGCAATCCCCTCCGTTCCTTAGCCCCGTCACGGCCGCTGGATTTACCCCGAAGAAGCCGACCTTAAAATTCCTCCCGCCACTGCACGTACCCGTCAATGGCTGCACCTGGATGGACAGTACTATTATGGGGTCCCGACCCTCCTCTTCTCGTCGCAATTCAAGACTTGACCGAAACATATACGTTCGCCATATTCCGATCGAAACTGGAGACGGCACATGGCGACTTACAAGATCACTGTGGACGGCGAGGACAAGGAGATCGCGGAAAAAATCGCCACCTCCCTCATGGACTCTTACTTCGGCTACCGCAGGTTCGAAGCGGAGCTGAGTGATGACCGTCGATCCGTCACCATCGAGTTCGACTACGAAACCGAGAAAAGTAAACTTTAGACTCGCGATACTGCTGGCCGATAAAGCCCCTTATCGGCCACGATAGAGCCGCAACACTAGCGCATGAGCCCTTGGGCTTTGGCTTGGGCGATCTTCTTCTCCGCTAGACCAGCAAGCCTCGCCTTGCGGTCGGGTTGCGGCTTCTCTTCGCCGAAGAACTCGAGGTATTGCTCGGCTGTCATGTCCTTCCGAGTTCTCGCGACTTCTATGACATCGGGCGGAAGGATGGCAAGTTCCTCAACGAGTCGGAACGCCCTGCCCTTGAGGTCGGCGCGTCTCAATTCGCCGATCGCCTGGCAAACCGTGTTAGCTGGAAATCCAGCCGAGCAGGAATACGCCTACGACCCGCACCGACAATAGAGCGCTCCCGCTACAGGGAAGTAGCGGGAGCAACGTCCTTGCAATCGAATGGAACTCGCACCGGATATGTGCGCCTCCCAAACGTTGGTCAGTGCGCGCCTACGGCGATGCGGACTTCACCGCCCGTCGGCTCAGCGCCGAGCGCGGAATGACCGTTCGACTTTGAGCGTCCGACCGTCCTGGTGGTCTTGCGCAGTTCGCTGCGGTAGCTCTTAGAAAGCTCCCAGCGTACGTTTTCCGCACCCTTGCCGTCTGGCCGCTCGTCGGCGATCCTTATCGCCTGCCCGCGATCCTTGAGGTAGTGGAGTGCAGAGGCTATCCGTGATGTATGGAGGGTTCTCATCGCCGCGCTGTCTTCTGGCAGCGGGTAGAGCGCCTTGTAGTCCTTTGCCACGGTCGCGGCATTGACGGGTCCGTCCTTGCTCTCGAGTATCTTGAGGATGGTGTCGTTGCGCCCCGACTTCCGGAAGTAGTCGGAAATTGCCTGGCTCGCGGGGTCTCGCTCCGACTTGGCTCCAAGCGCGGCGTCAACGGCGGCGATCTGTTCCTTTACGGAGAGCTTCTTATTGAGAATATTCCTCTTGCCCTTGGATGCGTCTTTAGGCTTGGCCGAGCCTTTCTGTTCTGCTTCGGCAGGCGGCTGCGAAACAGCGGCATCCGCCACCGACGACGCAAGCTGTAGTGTGCGCCTGCCAACCACCACCATCGGGGCGGCATCGGCATCGGATCGAACATCCAGTGCAACATGCTCGGGGTTGAAGAGGAGCATCACGGTGTCGGTGGCCTCGATCTTGGTCGAGTTCATGTCGAGTTCGGCCTGGAGCGCCTGCACCCGCCGAAAGATGTCTGTCCGTTCGACCAAAAGAGCCTCTCGGGCATTGTGCAGTTGCATGGTGAGTTTCGGATTGCTGTCCGGCATTTCGTGTACCTCGCTTGTTCCAGGATTTCCTGATCTCCTGGGTTTTCTTCAGGGGCTGCATTTACGGCAGCACTTTTGGGGTCAACACGACGCGATCTGCAATTGTGGGTTCCGAAGTCAAACTAATGCAGAACTCGAAGATGAATTTGGATCGTTCACACACGCGAAAAACTGTCTTTCCTGTCGCCCTGCGGCTATCTCCTACATGTATGGTTAACGGAGCGTAAAAATACGGACCAAGATTTTGTGGATTTGTACTCACAGTGGATGTGGAAAGCCGGGTTCTTCCGAGAATTAGACCCGTCGTGTCGTCGTCCTCGGGTGATGAACCTGGGCAACCGGTCTGGAGAAGGAGTTCATTGTTTTCCGGAACGCCGCCGCCCTCGAGGTCCCAAAAGCGCCTCCGAACCGCGATTGGTTTTTTCTGCCGTCCGCATCACGTCGTTGGCAAGCGCCCGCAGCGGCGGACGCGACTTCAGCAATGGCCGATAAGGCGCTTTATCGGCCAGCGTCGGGTCCCCTGTAACCCTACGGGCTGGGAAGCGTGGGGACGGCGAGTGGGTGTAGGCCTCCGAGATCGATCGGAGCGTTTTCGATGAGTTTCCACGCCTGCTTGATCATCATGTCTCCGAACCGCTTCCTTGCCGGGTGAGGTCCGACCTCGCAGAATGTCGAGGGGCGGCCGAGGTCGTTCCATATGGCGCAAAGGTCTTCGACATATGGGGTGACGTCGCCGAATTCGCCCATGGCGTAGTTCGTCTCTTCGGCCGCGCGCATTGCGGCATGAAGGCTGTCCAGTTTTTTGCCTTCGATCCACTTATGTGTCCGTGCTCTATAGCGCGTGCATTCGCTGGCGAGCGCGTACCCGATCCTCGAGAGTTCCTCGCCGTCGGCATCGTATTCCGCGAATTCCGGTGCGATCACGGTGTACTGGGGTACGACCTCGTACAACTGGTACTCGCCCCTTTCCCGTTTCGGCTTGTGGGCACATTGCTGGAGATACTCTCTGGCAGACTCCAAGTCGTCTAGGGCGAAGTAGCGACGCGACAGCTTGGTGTCCAGCCCATCGTATGCGTGGGCTAGCGAAAGGGTCACGTATATATCGCCGCGGTCTTCGACATCGACCACGAAGCATGGCGGGCGGCAGCTCATCCAGATTTCGCCGTCTATGGCGAGCAGGCGTCGGGTCTGTTGCTCAATCATTCCGAGTGATCGTTCCGAAGCGTCGCCGTCAACCTCCGCGATCTGGGACATGACCTCCCTGAAATCCGTCGCCTCTCGCGTGCCATGCCTTGTCATTCCGCCCATGGTCATGGGCCAGGCGTTGACGACCCTGCCGTCGGAGATGCTTGCCCGTTCGAGTTCCCAGTCCCACTGGCGCACGAGCGCGGCGGTAAGCGGATTGCTACTGCCAGTCGTGACAAAGGAAATATTGGCCCCATATTCGAGATCGTTATCGCCAATCCCGTGGGGAAACGCTCGGCCTAGCTTAAAGGCTCCACGGGAGTCGTGGAGAATCTGGCGTTCCGTGCCTATCCGCCTGTAAAGCTTTGCGTCATGCGACCGCAGTTCGACCCCACCCGGGCCCACACCTACCTTGTATTCCTGTTTTACGAACCCCCCATGATCGTAATGGTCTGGAAGGTGGTCAAACCTGCAGGTCTGAGAGGTCCTGAATACGACATCGGTTTCCTTTTTGGAGACCTCGGGTACGTCCACGCTCAACGACATCGCCACGTAGATGTCGCGTCGCCTGGTATTGCGTTTAGGCACGCCGGAAGTGAGGAATGGATATCTAAGATCAAGCTTCATACGGTCTGCTCCATGGCCCGTCGAGACGGCGGACACTCAGGCTTATGCCCAACCTTATCAGATTGGGCGGCAAGCAACCGTATATCACGATGCTGGCAAACCGCGTCAGCTTTGCGGGACCACCTTCCACACTTGATCGATCTCGCGTTTGGACACGCGCTTGTCGCCGAGTTGGTACTCCCCGTGTTCATCCCAGAACACCAAGGGACCAACGTATAGGCCGCTGCGCCCCATGAACTGGGGAATAACCATGAGAGGGTTCTTGGTCCATCCTTTGGGGATAGCCGTGACCTCGCCGAGCGTGATCTCTACAAACTGCATGGGTTGGCCAACCACCTGGGTCTTCATCGCGCCGAAGACGATTGCCGCCTCCGCATCATTGCAGCTGAACACTTCGACAATCTGTTTCAGCGCATTGGATTTGCGACCGTTGCGGATTTTCTTGGAGATGCTCTCGTAGTCGCTGGTCCGGGGATAGCCGTGGTAGATGATGTCTTCCAGGGAGCGTGAGGGGGAACTATTGGTTTCAGACACGTCAGCTCCTTGGGGTCAGGTTTTCTCGAAGTCTTTCTTTATCACGCCCTTCACCCAGGTCAAGGACCGCCACACTTCCCCGATCAGGGTCTTTACTTGTTTGGCGTCAGTGTTTAAGCGAGGACTTCAAAATTTGGAGGCACTCGCATGGCATCGACTACGAAGGACGGCGAACGTCTTTTCCGCATTTTCCCATGGCGCGGCCCGGATATGGCCGTCCACACGATGCTCTCGGGCGGCGGTTTGTTCATGGCCCCTCCCTTGGGACATGATCGCTCCCCACGAGGAGCAGGCCCGCAAGAACCATCGTGGCCAGTCGCTTTCCCAGCTGAACGGTCGCGGCGGGGTTCATGCCGCCCAGGCAGTCGCGATCCTCGAAGACCGGCCGGAAACGGACATGTCTGTCATCGACGCTAACATGCGCCTCGTCGAACTTTGGGTGGAGTTCGAGAAAACCCGCGCCGCCTCCACGCCTTCGAACGCGGCATAGCTTTCCTGCCTGTTACGGCTTCGGCGGGCCTGGGGGCGTTGCACCAGTGTGAGCGAGCAATGTGATCGGCTGGTTGTCCCAGCGATCGAGGCAGGCGGTCATGATTCCCTGGCTGACTTCCCTCTCGCGGAGGGTGCTGACAGACAAGGGGCTGTTCATAGCCGCCCTCACGTGATCGACGAGCTGGTCGTCCACGCCATGGGTGTTGGCCCGTGCGATCCCGTCTATCAGTCCTTTGAAGGTCAAGACATCATCGAAGCTGGCGGCGGACAGGTTGTTGAGAAGGCGGTCTTGGGCGGATGAGTGGTCATCGTAGCCACCCCTGCCCCTCGTGAGGTTTATCGCCATCCATTCGCTTGCCGAGATCGCGCACTGAAGGACCCCGAGCGCCACGGCATCCGTTGCCAGCAGTTCAGGCGCTTCTACGGTCATCATGCGTCCGAGAGGGACGCGGATTTGGTGATCCTCCGCCGTGGCCCCTGGGAAGCTCGCCGTGATCTCGCGTGCCAATGCCGCGGCCTCGTCGGTCTCGCTCGCAGCGCAGATGATGTGCAATTCGTGTCTGAGGGGCTTGAGGAACTCCTGGGGCGAGGTGAAGTAAGGGCCTTCGACGACCTGAGCGTTGATGGCCCTCGTCGGCGGAAGCCCCACAAGCGGCGAATAGCAAACGACCGGAGCATGGCAAGGCCGCCATAGCGCACCGTCCACAAGGATCAGGCGTTCGACCGACGACCTCATTCTGTCCCTCGCCTCGACGAAGGCCTGCTCGTCTATCACTCTGCAGGGAAACTGGGCGCGGTTCTGAAGCGGAGCGATGTTTTCTCTTCCCGCCACGACGTTGGCGATGGCCTCGGGTGACAGGCTCGACGACAGCTGGGACCCGTTGTCGTCCTTCACCTGTTGGATCGCGGCATATTGCGGCTTGTGAAGCTCTGCCCAAGGCCTTTCGATTGGAAAGGCGCGATGCTTGCCGAACTGGAACGAGGCCCGCCAGTAGTCTGGACTTCTTACCTGGTTCATGTCGGCGATGTTTTCGTAGAGAATCCCATCAAGTCCATAGATCGCGTTCGTCCCGAAAAGGGGGGCTCCTGGGAGGGTCGCCGCGCGCACAAGGTCTCGATGCGAATACTCGGGGATATCGAACTCCCCGGCGTCGCTGAGCAGGATCATGCGCTCCTTGACGCTTCGCTCGGGAATCCCACGCGTGAGGACGGGGTAGTCAATGCGCACTCTCATCTGGTCGTCTCCGTGTTGGCGAACAATGCCCCTTCCCGCGGCATCGAACAAGTCCGCACGCGGGGATGACGAAGTCTGTAATTGGTTGACGGAACTCCACGGGAGATACGACAATCGGCTACATGCGTCACGTGCCGGAGATGGAATAATGTCGGAAGCCTACTGGAAGCCCCTCGCCGAGATTTCCGATATTGCTGCCGGTGGAGGAGCCTCATGCCTCGGCAAGGCCGATCCGCTCCTTGCGGCGGTGGCGGAGATCATCGCCGATGTCCTGCCGACTGCATCTGCGTCAACCCTGCGGGCGGGCGCATCGGAAGCGGCGGCCGCGCTTGCGGCAGTCAAGCGGCTAGGACCTGTTGACGATGGGTCGCCGGACTTCGTCGCGGGCCGACTATCCGCCATCATCGATATCCTTGGCTTCGCGGCAATGTCGACCTTGGACGACGACAATGCCCAAAAGGCGATGCAACCGCCTTACAGTGGCATCCTGAAGGCTCTGTCGGGAGGAGCGCGCCATTGCGCCGATCTCGCCTCCTCGATGGGCAAGGGGCGGGATGACATGTTGAGACTGCTGGATGACATGCGGGCTATGCAGGTCGTCACCGACCACCGACGCGGCGTTGAGACATTTTTCGAGCTAACCCCGGCTGGCAGCCTTCTTGCTAAGGAACTCGGCGTCTGAGCGCCAGGCTTTGCAACGTGCAGGTCGATCGGCGACAGTCGGGACGGACTATCGGAGATTCGCGATGCGGCTGGCGCTGGACACACATTACAAGGCTGATTTCGACGGGGAGACGAGCCGTTTCAGGGAACGCGTCGAGCTCGAATTCGAAGAGGTTGCAGCAGCGGATGCGCCGATCGCCGTCGAATGGGACGGTGGCTGCACGAGATGGTTTGGAGGTCGGCACTACAAAGACTTTGGGGTCGGCGTCGAGATGCTGACCGACAACTACCTTGACCTGAGGGTGGGGTCCGAGGACCGCAAATTCGCGGCCAAGCGATATCCCCTGACCGCCGAGTCTCAGGAGCGGGCCGCCGCTCTCGAAGCTGCGAACCGGTTCGCACGCGACTGCCTTATCATTGACGGGAGGCCTTGGCTGGTCTGCGCCGAACCCAGCCTGTGGGCAAGTCCGGAGGGTGTTCGCATCCAATACCAATATCCCTCGACGAAGAAGGGAAGGTATCTGCGGTACAACGAATGCGGAATGTCCCCGGAGGTCGCGACAACGACTTTCCGAGCGGACGAGTTCGAGGCCGCTCTCCGGTTCGTACCTGGTGACGCGCAAACCCACGATGTGCCTGTCATCCACGAACCCTCCTCCTTGAACCTCGATCCTGTTCGCGACGGACTAATCGTTTGCGCCCAAGCCCTTTGCCATCTGTATTCGAAGGTCGAATTCGAGGAAATGAACCCGATCGTCGCCGCGCATCTCGCGGAACTGCGGGCCTGCACCTGGAACCGGGAGCCGGATGAAGTCGATTTCGAGGAACTCGCGGACCGCGCCGAGAGGGCCGTCCATACCGTGCGGACACAGGGGCGCAAACGTGGTCTGGCCTGGATGGATCGCGCGATAAAGCGTTGGCATGACCGCTCGATGGGTGACGATCTGCGGTTCCCCGCTTCTTTTACTGCGCGGCCGTTTTAATTGCAGACCTCGATGACCCGGGCTTGACCTCGGGGACGGGGGTGATATGAAGGCTTCGCTGGTCGGAACAACGACGGCACCGCTGGGAAGCGGGCAATCGGCAACCGTGGCGTTAAAGCCATCTACACAGCGCCCACGTTGGGGTTACCACCTTGAGCAATACGAAGATCGTGAATGCCGCCCTTCTAAAAGCGGAAATTAAACGTCGTGGTCGCGCCATCCATACGCCCGTGGACGCCGACGTCTTGCCTATCGAAAAATGGAACGAGCAGATGCTGCTCGCCGCCCTTGCCGCTCATCTCAAGGCACCAAACGCCGCCCATCTGAGAGACGATCTCGGATCGCTCGGCATCGGCGGCCGATTCACTTGCGGTGGCGATGAGTGGATCGTCACGGATATCGGAACGCGCACCCTGACCGCGATCAAGATCGACGAGAAGGCGAAAGCCGACCCCTCGTGGCTCCAGGGGCCTGTATACGCCCTTGCGGAGACGTCATTCGACGAAGAGGACGTTAAGGCCATCGATCTGGCATAGGCGTAGGTTTCTACTGGCAATTCCAGATGATTGTCGCCTTCCAGCCTTGGCTACTCAGCTCCTCGTGTTTCAGGAGCGCGAGCTTGCGTCCGGCGTCTTGGCACTGGCTTTTCTGGACAAACAGCACGTCTGTGTCGGGGTATGGCTTGCGAGTGCAGCTGCCATAACGCATGAACGCCTGATTGTCGCAGACGGTCATTTCCACCCGGGCCGTCAGCTTGAGGAGGGCAAGCCCCTCGCCCGCTGGAATGCCTCGCGCCTCGTTCGCCGTGGTGCCGTCGCTGCACTTGTATCCCTTGCCCGGCACGTCGCCGCAATAGACGTCAGGTGTATCGGCCGTCTGGACCGAGACGGCCACGGAGTCTTCGGCAGTGGCCGGGGTGGATGCGCCAGACATCGTAGCGGCGAGAATGGCGGCGAGTAGCAATGACTTCATTTTCGATCACCTTTTTGTATGTACCGATATTGCGACCCAGTTATCGCGTGATGTCAACGAAATGAAGTTGATCCGCGTCCGCTTTTTCCTCGAAATCGCGATTGACATGCTCGCCCAGCCGTCGGTCTAATTGTAGACCTCGCGTCAAGGTCACGTGGTTTTTAACGGAGTTCTAGCATGGCCCAGCCGATACGCCCCGAAGATGTCGCCGAAGCGAAGATCGGTCATATCCCAGGCGCTGTCATCGAAGCCTTCAACAAGCTGATCGCGCTGAACTTTTCCAGAGGGTCCGCGACTGTCAGGCAAAACGACGTGATAGTCGAGATCACCGGCACGACCGAGTTTTCGCGGGCGGAAATCTTCGACAAGGGCTATCTGAACGTCGAGGAAATCTTCAGGCGCGCCGGGTGGAAGGTGTCGTATACCAAGCCGGACTACACCGAGTCTTTCCCCGCGTACTTCGAGTTCCGCAAGTGAGCGGAACCGCATCGGACACCACGGAGACCGAGGTTGCCCTTCTCTACGAAAGGCACGCTTCCGCGGCCAGGACAAGCCTCAAGATCGCGCAATGCTTTTCCGCGATGCGCGACTTCGAGAAGAAGGTTCGTGCGCTGAACGGGGTGTCGTCGTTCCGCTTCGAAGTCGGGAGAAAACCGGAAGTTCTGGAGGCTGGCATCATCAAGCTACAGTTTCGCCCGGATGCTGTCCCCCGCGTAGTGGGACACTGGACCGTAGACAGGAACGGCGTCGGCCAGATCGACTTCCTCGACATCCCCGTCCTGTCGGGCCTTGGCTCGTCGCTCGGAACGGAACTCCGGAGGCTATTCTCCGATGGACGCCTGACACGCGTGCTCAATGCTGCGGCCGCGTCCGACAGAGGTGAAGGCTCGCCCGCAGCACGGTGATGGCGTCCGCTATTCGCTCCTCCTGTCTGGCGACCTGTCGATGGAAACGGAGCGACTATTGAAAGACCCCGATATCCATTTTTCTTGACGTGCCGCCCGCAAGCCGCTAAGAGCTTGCGCATGTTAGGGGTGTCGAACATGAAACCGATCGGGCGCAAAAGTTACCACTATTGGGGACCGAGACTGGTCCTTGGTTTCGGGCTTGTCACCAAGGGATGGAGCCGTTTCAAGGTCGCTCTCCCGGGGACATCGATCGTCGAAATCCACGACCTGTGGGAGATGCTCGGCGAGATCAATTCCCGGTTTGTCGGAGGCCCGACGGCCAGCCCCTACGGGAGGACGGTCGACAACCACGTTACCGACGATCGTTTCTGGAGGACCGTCTTGGATGGGGTCACCGACCGTCCCGCCGGCTTCTGCGGCCGCCGGATGGTATCCACATGGTCGGATGATGTGATGCTGATCATCGACAAGGTGGTCTGTGATCCCAAAGAGCAGTTTGGCGTCGAGAATGTTGTCGAACAATCATCCATGCTATGCGAGATCGTAGAGTTCGATGGTGTGCTGATCGAGCGCCGCCTCGGACGTCCGACTGGAAACGTCTACGGGAAGACGGCAAATCAGATCGTCGAGGGGTCAATCGCGAGCGGATCGCCATGGCTGACTGACAGGGATAACCTGCTGCTTGTGTAGGCGGCTTACCTCCCTTTGTTGGCGCGCGAGGAAAGGCAAGGTCGATCGGGCCAGGCCTCTCCTCGGACCCATTCGGCGGGAGGAGGGCGACTTCGCCCTCTAAACCTACGCTGCGTCCCGCAGGCGTGCCGACATGCGCAGTTCGCACCAGTAAACCTCGCCGACGGTCTGGGAGATTGCCCGTCTGACGCGGCAGAGGTTTACGCCGTCTACCTTGCGCGGCTTCTTTTCGACGATAAGGATGTCTCCGGGGACGATCCGGACTTCGCGGCCGTGGAGACCCCCGACCTTTCCCGCGAACAGCGACATGTATTCCTTGGGCTGGTTGGCCGGCATGCCAGGGGCAAGCGACGGCACCCCGTCCTTAATCACGTCCTTGACGACAAGCTGGACACCCGGGGTCATATGTTCTTTCTTCAGCATCGGCGGGTCCTCAGTGGGTTACTTGGGAAGATGGTGCAGGACGATACTTGTCGAGTAACGCCTTCCAGTCTCGCGGTGCTGCCGATTCTTCGAAGAAGTCGTCGAGGAAGGAAACCATCGTGGCATGCCGCTTCTCAGCTTCGAGACGTCCCGATTCCGTATGCATGCGGTCGCGTAGTTTCAGGAGCTTTTCGAAGAAGTGGTTCACGGTCGAACCCTTGTTGGCGTCGTACTGGGCGGCCGTGAACTCCTGCATCGGGAAGTCGGACGGATCGAACATCGACCGCTTCCTGCTCGCGCCGTAAACGAAGGTGCGCGCGATCCCGACAGCGCCGATAGCGTCGAGCTGGTCGGCGTCAGACAGGATGTGGGCTTCGAGCGTTCTGGAACGACCGCCGTCGAGAGACTTGTGGAAGCCGGTCATCTTGATCGTTTCGCAGACGGTTTCCAACACGGCTGGATCAACGCCAGCCTTCCCCATGATGCGGCGGGCTGTTGGGACGGTTTCCTCGGTCGAGATGTCTCCGGTCAGCTTCCGGTCGTCCACGTCGTGCAGAAGCGCGGCAAGCGAGACGACGAAACCGTCGGCATTCTCCATGTATCCAAGTCTTTCGGCGGTTTTCCAGACACGATGGATGTGCTGCCAGTCGTGACCCGACCCCTCGTCCGCGAGAAGCTTTTCGATGTCGAGGGCGACTGCTTCGATGACTGCGGCCTTGCTCGGCGGAATGTTTGGCATGAAGGTTCCGTTATTGTTAGACAGACGGGGTCGGTCGCGATGGATAACCGGGCCATGGAGGTGGTCCCAAGCGGACATGGAGTTCGCTGGCTTCTCCCTCCGAGACGCGGTGTTTGCTGCAGAACTGGATCACGGAGCGCGCGTGCCGGAGGACGTCGTCTGGCTCTGTCTCCAGCCCTTGGTAGACGTCAGGAGGGTATTTTTCCTGGAGGGCCTTCCCGAGGCGGACCAGCTCCTGCTTTTCGGCTTCCCGCTCCAAAGCACGTTTGGTCGGCTTTGACATTCTCTTCACTACCCACGTTGATCGACGTCCTCTATTACGGAGCAAAATCGATCCAGTCAAATGGAGTCTTGTATTTCTCGCCAAATTCGCTAAACCCGGCTCATGGTCAACCTCGCGAAACAGGCTCTTGGGATGACAGCATCGTGCGATCTAGTATATCAGGTCGAAGGCAACGGATATCGTTTCGATATCGCCTCCTCCTATGCTGCGGCCATGCGCCGCCTGCTCCACTGCGCGATGGAAAACAAGAAGCACGGCGCGAGGGTCGCGGCCAACTACGCCGCCTTCTCGGGGATGGACGTGAAGGCTCATTGCGACCCCACGATGACGGCCATCCGATATTCGGTCGCGATCATCCCCGAGCAGTTCGCGATCGCTGAACACCGGCTTCGAAGATCGCCCGAGGAGTCGTCTTTTTATCGTCAAATCGACATCATGACGGAGTTCGACCCGACCTTCGAAATCCTTCTGCATCTCCATTGTGTCGTGATCGGGCAATACACACTGCGCAAGGCGACCAAGGAGTTGACGAAAAACGTTGAGACCGGGGTTAAGGGAACGGTCCGGTCGCTGCGGTCAGAGGCCGCCGTCATCGAACACCTTCGTGACGTACGCGACCGCAACGGTGGTATCGATTTCCTGTCTGACGGCATGACATCGCAGAACCTTATCTCGACGCTTCCCGAAAGGGCGCTGGAGAGGTTTCGCGCTATCGCCGGGGGGATGGGGCTTTAGCCGCGGGCGGCCGCTTGAGGTCGGCCCTGTAGACGTCGAGGATTTCGCATCCCCGGCGTGGCCACTCATTCATATGGCTCTTGGGCGTCATGGCGCAGAACTCGTATAGGGCCGCCACGTCTTCGTCTGTGATCGGGATAGAGGGAATGCCGTACCACCCAGCGACCACATCGCGCATCCGCATCCACAAGGTTATCTCGGGGTCTCCCATCTCTCCGGCGCGGTATTCATTGGTGCGGACGGCGGAATTCATGATGCGAGCGGCGAATTCGGACCGACCATCGAATGCGAGTAGGTCGGGTTGATGGACTTCAAGGTTCAGGAAATGCCGCACGACCTCGTTATCGCCGGCATGGGTCAACGCTTGGTCGATCTCATTGATGCTGAAGAAGCGGGTGAACACGGGACTCTGAATTCCGACCATTCCACTAAGGATGCCTGCCTTCCCATGTCCATAGGGGGGCGGCGCGATCGAGAGTTCGCATGCGTCCGTCGGGCGGAATTGATGAAAGTGCAGAACAAGCGCGGGTATCCGGTGCCAAACCTCCCCTTCGACGATCAGCAAGCCGTCGATCATATTCTGGGCTTCGACCTGATCATGCTGAAGGGTGGTTGATGTGATGTCGGCCGACTTCGGCAGGCCGCGAGGAGGTTGTTCGCCACTCAAGGCCTTCAGGAGCAGTTTGCCTTCAACGGACCCGTAATACGGCATTCCGTAGATGAGCCGCATGTTTTCGCCGTTGAGACGTCCGTTGTGTCTGCCCTCGAGATCGTCCCGAGAAATGCCGCTCTTCATGAAGAGGTCGCCGTTAAGGGTGATCACGCAATCGGTGACCAACCCACCGTTCAGTGTCCGGTCCCACTTCGCCGCCAGTGAGACATCGGATCGACCCACTTCTGGAATATCGGCGCTAACCATGTCGAATGCGGCCGACGTCGTTGCCTTTGGCTTTCCGGGCTTCTGGTGGGTGATCTGGTAAACAAACGGCAATGTGACGTGCATGTTGGGTCCTCGCGGCATCGCAGCATACTCGTTGCAAATCGAGCAGGTTTCAATGAAGGATGGATGCAGTCCGTTAATCTGGCTTACTGGGAGCGACAGACCCGTCGCCCTAACCGCGATGCGCTTCGCAAACCGGATCGGCAACCATCGGGACCTCGTTCAGCACGTCGGAGTGACCCGGAGAGCCGCCCGGCTGGGGTACTCCGTCGCAGATCATGAACTTGACGGAGTGCGCGCCGCCCAGCCCCGCTGGATAGCGTGGAATAGGCTGTACGATCCTGTAAAGGCGATCCTGTTCGACCATTTTCCCTTCAACCTGCAGCTGGACGAGGCCTGCCTGCTGCGGCAAGACGTCGTATATCTCGACTTCTGTCGTCGCGACAACGGAGGACGGGTCGATACGCAGGAGGCCGAGGGGAGAATAGTGTGATAGGTTCTGGGCCGCATCGGAACGGGCGATGGCACTCGTCATATTCGGGAACATCGCCTGCAAATTGATCGGTCTGCCACGGTCCGGTTCTGTGAACTTGCCGCTGGGAAGGGCAACCGTGGACATCGTGTAGTTCGACACGACCTTGTCAGGGGATTTTCCGAGCTTTTGTGCGAGGTCCACCATCTGTTGGTACCTGCCGGCCTCGTCACCTTTCCACTCAAGACAGTTCGTTCCCGGCAGGAATGTGACTTTGTCCTCGGGGAGGCCGGCAACGCCGACGCCGTCGCTCGTTCCGTTCCCACGGTTAATTCCGGGAACCACAAAACGGGAGACTCTGGAGACATCACCTGTCACGCGCCAAACCGTCGGCGTGAAGGTCTGGGCGATGACGTAAAGAGGCTCGCTACCGGGCTCGATGTGAATTTCCGTCGAATCCGCTTCCGTGTCTTTTCCGGCGATGGCGATGTCGATCAGATTGCCTGCCTCGTACTTTGAGACAAAAGCCACCTTGGCCCCGTCGGTGTCAGGAAGATCGCAGGTTGACTGCTGGGCCATCCCTAGCATGTAGGTTGGTGTTCGCGGGGTTTCGAGATGCACAACGATGCTCTCTGGCTCGCTCGCGTGAGCGGCAATGGCTCGATAGGGTTCAAAGTCCTTGGACAGCTCCTGAAGCTCGTTGCCGTCGATCACGGCGTTCCCGTTCACGTCGTATGAGTCGAAAGCGTCCATTGCCCAGATTTGGACTTCGTCCTTCTGAACCTTGCTGTCTCCGTCGAGATCGAGGCTTTTGACGCGCTCGAAGTCTGACTTCGAGAACCCGGCCGCCTGGCGCGCTGCCAGTGGAGAAAGCCTGCCTTCATCTCTCGCGTCGAAGACGTCGTCACTGCCGGCGTAGCGCTTGAACGAGGCTAGCGCCCGATCGACAAACTCGGAAGATCGCATCGGAGGAATATCGGAGTTTCGGAAGGCGAGCCCTACTGCGACGTTTGAGTTCGCCAGTGACGGTCCGAAAGAGGGAAGGGAAATGATCGACGACAACAGCAGGGTTTTGAGCTTCATCTTCAACCTCAGGGGGTGGCGAATGAGCTACACTAGCACCCTGTTTGGCTTGGCTGTTGCCGCCGGTAGTAATTCGAGGACCTAACCTTTGGACTTAGCAGCCTCGTAGAGGCACGTGGCGATCGACCAGTCCATGTTCGAGGACCCGAATACGGAAGCCGGAACAACGAGGATGCCGTCTTCCTTCAATGCCTTCTCGAAGTTGACGTGGACACGGCGGAAATACCCTGAACCTGCGTCTCCGACATTCCCGCCGTACTTCACCAGCTTGTGTTCGCGGCGCGCCCATTCGCTGTTGAAGATTTTTCGCTGTGCCTCCGGCATGAAAGGGTCGATGCACAGGGCGTCGATGGCGGATGTGCAGGTCTCGACGGTCGGCTCGAGATCGAGACCCTTCCACCAGGCTTCCGGTTCGTCGTTGCCAATAGCGAAGCCGAACACGCCGCGAAGCAGCCAGCTCTTCGACATGGAAAACAGGTGGACGAAGCGGGCTTCCTCCATGTCATCCACGAAGTGTTCGGGCAACCGCCAGGAATAGAGGTAGACGGAGTCGAAAAGCGTCCAGCGATTCCTCCCGGCCTTCGTCCATGCTGCGAGTTTCGCCCTCTCCTGCTTGCCCAGGAAGAGGCCAGAAGGCGAAAGAGGATCGGTAATGAGGAGAGCGGCGTTGTCAGACGCCGTGGCGATCTCGGTCAAGTCGACCTCGGGGATCGTCTTGAAGTAGCGGATGGCGAGGTTTGGTGTACGGGTCGTCGCTTCCTGCTTGTAGAAGGGATAGACATCCTCGGGCAGCCAGAGTTCCATGCCGCGCTCCTGCATGCGCTCGAACAGCGCTCCAAGCGCCGAACGGACGCCGCGGGTCGGTTCGAAATGCAGCGCTGAGCGCGGGAGGTTGCCGAAGTGAAGCTCCGTCCATGCGTGGGCAGCGCGTTCGATGTTGCCTTGCAGAGGGTGTTCGTCGTTGCCCCAGCGACGGGAGAAATCCATCGCCTTGAAAGGATTGAGACAGTCGAAACGGTTCTCGGAGGGAACCTCGTGCGTCGCGAGGATGTTTTCGCGCCAATCCTTGTATTCTTCAAAGTTCATTGATGTTCACCATGCTGTTGGAGTCTTCGAGGGATGCCATGACGGTTCCGTCAGCCATGACGTTCCATGAGCGGGCAATGCCGTTGGCGCGCTCCCAGTGGACGCTGGGTTCCGTATAGGCCGCGATCTTGAGTTCGCGACCGTTGTGGGAGGCTGAGAACACGGGCGCGCCCCAGGGTAGCTCTGATTGGGTGGCCCATCCCCGGGATTTGGCTGCATCGAGGATCAGCGAGAGCGGCACCGCGTTCTGTTCGCTGAAGAGGTTGGCGGCCTGGTCGGCCCAGCTCGATTCCAGAGCGGTGGATACATAGAGTTCCTTGAAGTTGATCTCGGAAACACCGTGTGCGACGGACCAGTCGAGGTAGGCGTCGAGGGAAGCCTCGTCTTCCACACCGCCCTTTTGGAGAACAGCGATGAGACGCGGCGTGATGCCCGCTTCCAGCGCGAGCGAGACGGCGACGTCCGTGCGCACGGACAGCCCCATCAGTCTGGCGGCGTCTTCGTCCGAGGCGGCGTGTCTCGAAACGGCAAGGACGGACAGCCCAGCGTCTGCCCAGGATTTGATGTCGCCGTAGGCACGGTCATGTGGTCTCGATCCGAGAAGGTGGCCGTTCGTGATCATGACCGTGCGGCCGAGCGTCGAAGAGAGCGTTTCGATCCCTGCCCGCAACTGCTTGGCGTTGAGGAGTGTGGGTTCGCCTCCCCCGGTGATAACCGCCCTCTCCGCTCCGTGGCGCTTGGCCACGAGAGACACAGCTTCAAGGACCATGCCCTTCGCGAGCTTGCCGCGATAGTTCTCGGAGACCGATGCCTTGGAGAAACAGAAGGGACAGGATGCCTGGCAGGCGTGGCCGACTGGCAGCCAAGACAGTGACCTCGGCTTCACGCGATCCCAGGAGAAGAGGACGTCGGCGGAGACGGCGAGCGACTCTGCCAGAGCGTCCTCGAGTTTCCAGGGCTGCCATTGCCCCTTGTCGGCTGAACCGTTCGGGTCCCAGAGGGCTGAAATGGAAGTCTTCGTTCCCAGAAAGTAAGCCCCGAGGCCCGTTGCATGGTCGTTCCTCAGCGTGGAGACATCCACTGCCGTCTCGATCACGACGGGGCGGTCGCCCGCCTTGCCGGTCTTCGAGCAAAGCCGTGAGGCTTTTTCCAGCCCGATGGAAATCTCACCGAGGTCGAGCGTGAAAAATCGGTCCGGAAACGTGGACTGGGGCAAGCGCCCCTTGTCATAGACCTTGGCGTATTTGTCATAGGCGGCGGCAAGGTTGGAAAGCGCTGTCGCGAAGTATCTGTTCTGCAATCTCATTCGTTGTTCCCGCCAATTGTCGGCGTCTTCTTTTATCTACATGGCGGCAGTGTAGCTGGCGGCTTCGAAATGCAACACCCACCAACATCGATATTCTGGCATTGGCGTTTAATGCAAGGCTTCAGTTGGTGGTTGCGCCGGCGACTGCCGTCTGGCGGAGTGAGGGAGAACAGGCTCGGCGGGACTTCGCGATGACCATAACGCCCTTCATCGGCCGCCCGTACGGCGAGGTTGTCGCCGAACTCGAGCGGCAAGGGCTTGCCAGGGTTCAGGCGGTGGCGTCGGACATGATGGTGACGTTGGACCACGTCTCGTCCCGTACTCGGGTTCGCTACGACAGGAAGACGGGACTGGTGACCTCAGTCCGTCGCGGCTAGCGCTCCCAGTTCATCGTTCTCGCGGAATCCCCCGTCGTGCAGTTCCGCACGCAACCCGTCTGTGTTGACGTCGCGATATACGAAAACCCCTGCCTCCGTCTCGACGCCCCCCGACGGAATACGGCCTCCGAGTTGTTTCGTGAGGGGTTCGCCTTCCAGTGCCTTGTGTTGTTCCCAGTAATCCTTCGAGACCACGACGACCTCGACAAATTCTCCGTCCGCATCCGTCCGCTCCGACAAGTGGCAGTAGAACAGCGCAGTCTCGGGGTGTTGCGCGCGATAGGCCGCCACGAGGGCCCGAAGCCAGTGCGACGGTACGGCGACCTGACCCTGACCATGGTAGTTCGCGGTAGCGAGATAGCCGAGACCACTCTCGATCGTCGATTCGGCCAGGCTGTCCAATCGCTCGAGGGTGTCCGCGCAGAGATCGAAGTGGAAGCTCTCGTTGATCCGCTGCCTGCGCGTGACGGCGTAGTCGGCGTCAACGTGGATGTCGTCGATGGCGATCGAAAACTGGCGCTCGTTGCGGCCGCTGCCTCCTTCGATGTGGCCACTGATCAGGATGGGGATGTGGGTGGCGGTCGGTTCTTCGAAATGGCGGTTCAAACCCCAATGGCCTTCGGCCACATCGAGAACCGCAGACTTCGAGACGATTCGGTTCAAATTGTGATCGAAGCTCTTTGCCATCGCGCGTCCCCCTGTATAGACGTGTTTGCTGTTCCCGCTTTAAACTTTTCTCGGAGTCTGTCAATTATTTTCATCGACGTCTTTCATTTTTAATCGCAGGCGTGTATGACGTCCGCAATTGAAGATGCGGAGGTTCCGAAATGTTCATCGACGCCCCTGAAGTGAGTGCCGAAACGCCAGACCTCAAGTCCTACGACCGCATTCTCGTCGCCTTTTCGGGCGGCAAGGACTCGCTGGCGGTCCTGTTGCATCTTCTGGAATCGGGCGTCTCGCCCTCGTCAATCGAACTCCATCACCACGACGTGGATGGCGACGGTCCGGTATTCATGGACTGGGCCGTGACGCGCGCCTACTGCCAGGCGGTCGCCGACCATTTCGGCATTCCGATTTACTTCTCGTGCAAGCTCGGCGGCTTCGAGCGCGAAATGAGCCGCGATGGCGAGGCGACCGCTCCCATCAAGTATGAGTTTCCCACCGAGGACGGAAAAGCCATCGCGTATGCCGGAGGCAAGGGGCAGCCGGGAACCCGCTTGAAGTTCCCGCAGGTAACGGCCGACCTGTCCACCCGCTGGTGCAGCGCCTACCTCAAGATCGACGTCATGGCCGCGCTTATCCGCAATCAGGAGCGCTTCACAGGCAAGCGCACCCTCGTTGTGACCGGCGAACGCGCCGAGGAATCGACCGCCCGCTCGCGCTACCTCACCATGGAACGCCATCGCACCGATCTTCGCGATAGCGCAAAGAAGCCTCGTCATGTCGACCACTGGCGTCCGATCCACGGGTGGAGCGAAGGCAAGGTTTGGGACATCATCCGCCGCTTCGGCATCGTACCCCACGTAGCCTATCAGCTTGGCTGGTCGCGCCTGTCGTGCATGGCCTGCATCTTCGGCAGCCCCAACCAGTGGGCAACGATCCTCCACGTCTTCCGCGAACGCTTCGAACTGATCGAAGCAAAGGAAATCGAATTCGGCGTAACCATCCGCCGCAGCGACACAATCCGGCAGGCGGCATCCAAGGGGCAGCCCTACGCGGCAGCACTGGAGAATCCCGCGCTTGTAGCGCTGGCCAACAGCCACGAGTGGGACGCGCCGATTGCAGTCTCGCCAGAAGAGTGGGTTCTTCCCGCAGGCGCGTTTGGAGAAAATGCCGGTCCGCTTTGACCTCAAAGTCGCCGTGGAAAAAAGGAAGTAGTCGATGGAAATGGTCGCGATCGAATTGGAAACTTGGGTAACGGACGGGCAAATCCAGCAGTCCTTCGAGGATGTCGCCAAATCGATTTCAGAGGGCTACGGCGCGGGGACCATCGCGCTTGACGGATACACTGTTTATCCGGGTTTCTGGAGCCTCTACGACAAGGAGGAGCAGGAAGGCTACTTCGTGATCAGGATCGAACACGAAGACGGCCTGAACGACTACCAGATCGCGGGGGCGGTCACGGCCTTCGCGAAGACATACAAGAAGACATACAAGCGTCCCGGGGGCGTCGCTGCGATTACGCCGCAAAACCCGTGACCGATTAATCGGACAAGGAATGCCAGATGACGAAAGTGAAATTCGTTTTGTTGAACGCTCTCGGCGAGGAGGTGAACCCCCCGACCGTGCTTGACGTCGATATCGTACCGCAGAAGGACGACTATGTCGGACTGTTTGACCGCGGTGGTGTGGTGTCGCAGGTCCAGCATCGCTACAGCAACGGCCGGTTTCGAGGCGGCAAGATCGAGCAAGAGATCACCGTGATGATCCAGGCCAATTGACCGAGACGGCGCGGTTGCCGACCGCGCATCATCTTGGAACCGCATGACATTCAACCCCTCCGCTTTACGAGCGTCCGCCGACAGGCAATCCTGTAGAGGCAAGCAGGAGGATGACGATGCCCGTCAAAAGGTCGAAGCTGGACAGGTCGTGGGAAACGAAGGAAAACCACGACCGAATGCGCCGTACGACGAGCTGTCGGGTCACGGACATGGACGAGACCCATGTGTACGTTTCGGTGAACCTGACGATCCCCAAGGTGGATTTGGCCCTCGACGACGAGGAGGCAAGGCGCGACGCGCTCGAATTCGGCGACCGCGGGGTGGCCTATACACTCGAAAACAAGGTCCGCGGCTATCTGCACGCCGAACACCACGCCTTCAAGAACTCCACGCCGTGGTTCGCGGGGTCCGACCTGCGGGCCTACTGGCGTATCGGGGAGAAGATTTTCGCAGGCCACGAGAAACTGCCGGAACCGAAGCGTACCAGCTGGGACGAAGTGCTGACGGGAGCCGTCGGGACCGTCGTCATGGTCGGTTCAAACGAAGGCGACAGGGCATCGGCGATCCGCCGCCTGGCCCCGCGGCTGGGGCGGCCTGTTGTCGAGGTGTCCACCATCAACGAGGACCGCGAACCAGTACCGCACGAGATGTTCCACTTCACGCTGGAGGCGGGGCATGCCACCCGCGCGGTGGTGTACGTAACGGGGTTCTCCCGGTCCATGGAGGCAGATGACGATGCCTCGAACATCAGGGCTTCCATATCGAACGCGCTCGGCACAAGGCGGAAGAACTCCGTGATGGTCCTTGGATACCATAGCCTTGGGGATGTCCCGGTTTTTCTCTGGACGCATCCCGACGTCAGATTCCTATTTCCAGACAACGTCGGTTGCACGGGGTTCGGACAGGGTTATCGCCGATAGCCTGGCTACCCGCAGCTTATAACCCAACAAAAACAAACCGAGGAATACTCGTTGAACTTCAAAGCTCAGTTTCTCACACAGTATCGCGGCGACACCAAACAGGCGGTCAAAGTCACGGACCGCTTTGGCTGGGCGACGATCGAGGTGGAGATCGAGCCATACTCGGCGCAGGACTTCCGGCCGGTCCTCCGAAGGGTGGGTCGATCCGGGTTCGCCGACCACGTCTATCACGATGGCTCCTCGTTCTGGGCCGAGGTCGACAGCGTCAACCTGTCCCGACGCGGAGACGTCGGCAGCCTCGGCAGCTTCGGAAAATACTGGTGGGGCAGCAATGTCGAAGGCCTCAAGAACTTCCAGCCAAGAGAGCAGCAGCGCTTTTTCTGGAACGCTTTCGGCATCTGCTTTTTCGATAGGCTCCCGGTCCGCCATTTTTACACTCTCTGGCCGTCGAAGGTGAAAAACTACAGACCCGGGAAGGTAGTCATGTGGGACGAAACCGCACTTATCGGGAAAAAGTATGCGGACTATCTGCATCAAAACCTATGCGTCGTCGACGACATCGTCCTGTGCCGCATCGAGCGTCCCTGTTTCACCGCGAAGCGGGAATCATGGCGCGACATCGAGGTGTTCACTCCCTATGGGGGCTTTGGTGATCCCGTGCTCGACTTCGCGGCGCTCGAGCGCGACACCTATGACCCGGCGTTCATGCGCTCCTCGCATTGGCAGTGGATGATCTCGGAAGGCGAGATCGCGGAAATAGACGACCGGGGAACCGATCCGATCGCGCGAACCGTACGGGCGGTCTACATGGACCTTTTCCGCCAGAAGTCATGGCTCGGTGAGCAGAAGAAAATCACCAAAGCGAAAGCGGCCAAGAAGGTCGCCGCCCTGCACGATATTTGGAAACAAAAAGGCTCTTCCGTTGAGGACGGACATCTGGAGCGGGTGACGGAAATCCTGCTTGGGATTGCGGAGAATGGCCCCGTTAGGGATATCCTGGATGGTTGGGAGAACCGCACCATCTCGCTTTAATGCAAGACCCCATGCGGAATTTATTGACAACCGATCTGTCTAGCCCTATGCCGTCCTCAACGAACGTTGCATGGAGGGTCGACATGGCAGAGCAGATCGAGTCTGGCGAACTCTGGGATCGCCTCGCGCTCATCCTCGGCGACGAAGCGGATCGGCTGCCGCCTCGCTCCTCGACCGAGAAGTCGCATCGGTACCCGTTTTCCCACCCCTTCAATACCGAGTGGCTGGACGAGCCTGCACGAAACCGCAAGGAAGTCGTCGAGGCTATCGAAGGCCTTCGTGCTTGCGCAAAGCAGATCGCGTTCGGGAATGCGCTCGATGAGCAGCGACCGACATCGGAACAGTTGGTCTCCGTATTCAAGGCAAACTACGAGTACGCGCGCGACGATGGATCGGTCTCAAGCACTTCGGTGCAGTTCACCGCCGTCGACGAATTCGATGCGATCACCAGCGCCATCAGGTTCTGGATGGGGCGTCAGAAAGCGATCCCGGACAACTTCAATCAACTTTTCGCGGTGTCAATCACCAACCAGACCATCGGCCCCATCAGTGCCAGCGGATCGCTGTTCAACGGCACCGGGTTTTCGTTCTTCGAATGGAAGATCGATTCCCGTGGCATGGCCCTCGAAACCTATGCCTTGGTCAGGATGGTCGAGCTGATCAAATTTCAAGCGACGGCTTCGAAGGCGGGCAGTCTCTATCCGTGGCGCGATTCTGCGGCACCGTGATAGCCCTTGGAGTGTTTACACTCGGTGCGACGATCACATGGGTTAGTTCGACGCCGACGGTTTACCGTCAGCCCACGGCGGCCTCCAGTGCCGCCGTTTTCATTTCGGGAACATCCCCTCGCGGGAGCGCTCGAACTTGCGGCGGTCGGCGGACCTTAGCTCTCGTGTCGGAGTACAAGCCGACCGAGTTGGACTGCATCGTCAGCGGTCATGTTTGGCTTCAAGGCCCTCCATATCGTAGAGTTCCTCGCTCTTGCTCTTCTCGTCGGCTTTCGGATTTCGACAATCTCCGGAAACGGAAAAGGTCCTGCTCCACGGCATGTGGAGCAGGACCTTTTCAAGTTCGCACTCGGTCAAGTCTCAATCGGCATACGAAAGATAGCAGCCAATTGACAACACATTGGGGTCTTGATATTCGAGGCGGAACTAAGGCCTTACGGGCCACTGGACCGCGAGCAATGGAGCCTCCTAGATGACGCATAATCCAGCACCAGACGTACTCGACGTCTTGAAAAACGTCGTTTTGGCTTGCGAGGCTAACGGGCTGCGAGACTTGCCATTCGTTCGCGACGCGAAACGTCTGGTGGAGCAGTCATCCCAAGAGGTCTTGGTGCAGGCCTCGCTGAAGCCATGCCCTCACTGCAACACGAAACCTTTTGTGTCGGAAAACAACGTTCCAGGCGACTGGTACGGTCACATTGAGTGTGACAACACCTCTTGCGCCGTCAGGCCGTCTGTCATGTTCAGCGGCCCGTTTTCGGAGGCTGTAGAGGAGGCCAGACAATGGAACAGCCTTACCTCCGAAACGCGCCCAGAGCCGTTGATCGTCTTCGACTGGAAACAGGTGTCGGACCGCGAATGGCGTGCCGACGTAGCGCCTGGATGGGAAGCCGAAATCTGCCAGTCCCTCGGCGATGACACGTGGTCTTTCCGGGTGAACAACGCCGGCCGCTGCATGCTCGCGAGCAAGGAAGAGGCGGTCTGTCAGGCCGAAGAATGGATGCGCTCGCGCATCGCCCGCGCCGTCGCGCAGGCCAGGGCGGTGTTTACCGCTTTCTCGTTGTATCCCTCTCCAGAGGCGAATGCGGCAGCGGCATCCCCGCAGATCGATGCCGCGGACATCGGCCGGGCACTCAAGGCAATGGCCGCGGAGAATCTCGAACGATACAGGGCTGCTGTCGGCAAACCAGAGCTTCAAGGCTGGTTCGTCGAACAGATTGTGGCGAACTTCAACGGCAAGGTCACCGAGGGCTACGTGTCGGACCTTGTTCTCACGGTGTTCGATTTCGTCGGGGACAGACTCGAAGTCTAAACAGGACCGGTGATCGATGGCAGTGCCGCGCCGTCTGGCGTCTTGCAATTACCGCGTTGTCCGACCACCATGCGACGAGTGAGCCTAAGCCGCCTTCGCGCGACGTCGTGAATTAGCTATTAATTGGCCGTTGGCCGCGCAGACAGTTTCCGAGGAGTAGAAATGCAGTGGATTTTGCAGGATGACAAGGACAATTCAGCGCTGGCCGAAATCCTGGATCGGATGGGGATCGCCTATTCGGTTCACACGAAACTGCGCGAGGTTGCGGTCCCAGAACTCATTATCGATGACCCAGATCGCGTCGTTGTCTTCGGCTATTACTCCGCGAAGGCATTCGTCCGTGAGAGGGGCTACAAGCCAGGCGTCTTCGAGCTTCGTCCCTATGTCATGGAGCAGGCCTGGCAACCCTTTCTGCTGAACCCCCGCAATGCTGCGACCTTTATCAAAGTCCGTGATATCGCGGATTGCGTGCCCGACGACGGGAGGCAGTATTTCGTGAGGCCTGTCGAAGACAGCAAAACGATGTCAGGCGCGGTTCTTTCCGGCACGGAAATCCGGGCAAAGGCGGCGGCGGTCATGGAACTTGCTCCAGAGCGTCTGGTGTCCGGCAAGCTCGAACCCGACACCGAGCTCTTGCTGTCTGTGCCGGTCATTATTCAAAAGGAATGGCGCGTATGGGTCGTCTCGGGAGTAGTCGTCACCTGGTCCCTCTACAAGATGGCCGGGAAAATGGTCGTCCGCCCGGAAATCGACCAGGACGCATTGGATTTCGTCAGGGCGATGGTCGAGATCAATCCAGGCTACTCTGACGCTTACGTGATCGACGTTTGCAGGACAGAAGAAGGGCTGCGGATCATCGAAACCAACTGCATTAACGCTTCCGGCTTCTATGAAGCTGATCTGCAGAGGTTGATCGTTGCGATCGAAGACCTGGAACCTGCTGTCGCGCAGCCTTGCGCCTGATATCGGTCGGGTCAGGCCGGCATCTCAGATAGGGGTTTCACCCGATTACGGTCGGACAGAAGGCACGGACAACGGCACGCTGACCGACCTGTTCTCCAGGATTTCCATCACCTTCTCGTACGCCCGCCTAGCGACGTCGTTGTCGGCCCAGCGAAGGTCATCCGGGTCAAACGAAAGCATGATCTCGTACTGCTGATCCGCATCCTGACACAGTATGGCTTCCTCGAGCGCGGGTTCCCGCATCCTTGAGAACATCGCCAGAGCTTTCTCAAGCGATTTGATCTCGCTTGCCGCCCTGTAGGAAAGGCTCCAGTCTTCGGCGAGCGACTGCTCGATCAGTATCCGCGGTTCCACCAGAGGGGCGGCCCCCGGGGCGAATCCTTGATCCGCAGCGAACTGCACGGCCTCGTCCCACTTTGTCACGCTGAAGCACGCGAACATGGTTGTCGTTGGTCCCCACAGTGCAAGGGACGTCGCTTCGATGCCGATGTCTCGATAGCGAAGATTGCCATTCTCGAAGTAAAGGGAGACGCTGACGAAAGGCTCGAGACATCGGCGATGGAGAACGCCATCAACCACGATAAGTCCGGCCGCTGCGTCTTCCAGAAGGCGGATTTTGGTCTCACGGCCGTCCATACGGATGGTGTCGAACTTACCGCGGGGGTCATCGTCAACGCGTACGATTTTCGACCTCAGTAGGTCATCGATCGGCGACGGCAACCCTGTAGCCGAGATCGCAGCGAGGTTCTGGTTCGGGGACTCCAGCATTCTCTGAAGGTCATCAATCGTCGTCAGCCGCCCCCTTTCCTTGTGACCGAAGAAGTGGCCGTCACACAGGCGTTGCCAATGAACGTTCCCGTGCCAGCGTGTCGCCTGTAGGCCGTCTGGGCCTGAAATGCCCCTATCTCGCGCCGTAGGATAGGAGGCGGGATTCGCACCGGGCGTCCATTCGACAGCAACAGGCGCGTCGCTGCTACTCACCTCAAGGATATCGACGGCGATCCTCTCTTCGTAATAACGCCTCGAGGGCCGCTTGTTGGTTCTTGTCGTGCCGAGGATTTCGTACTGGATCGGACAAAGCAGGCGCATGGGGTTGTCTCGCATTCGAAGGCCCATGGATCGCCTCCGGCTTCTCTACCGAACCGTATCCGCCGCCTCGGCATGTCGCAATACAGAGCGGCCGCTCTGACCGATGGATATCGGGCTATTCGCGGAATGTTAACTAGGAGGTCAGCGGAATGTTAGTTAGAGGTCCAGCGGAATGGTCGACAGGCAGCCGAATTGGCCTGCGTGCGTGGCCGATAAAGGGCGTTATCGGCCATTGGGTAGATACCTAGCTCGAGAACGCGAACTCATCACTGGGCAAGACGATATTAACGGCAGAAGCGTACCGAGCGACCTTGGCTAAATTCGATATCGCTAGCCGATGCCACCGCATCCCCCGATCAATATGACGTCTTCAATTAAAGGAAGTCTATATTCATACAAAACGAAGTGCGCAAGCCTTGTTGGTCGAAGCACTTTGGTAGGCAGCTCGCTCCCGCATGACTGATAACCGACCAGTGGCACGCACATTATATGGCAGAGAGCAAGGAAAAGCCGGCCTCGAAAATTGCCCGCATTTTGTCATTCCCATGCTCCGCAACCGCCGCCGTCTCATTCTTGCCCACCCACTTCCTCTCAATCGCCTTACCCTCTTCAAGCACTGCCTCGAAATTTCCCTTCACGGTAACTACGAAATCATATTCTCGCATAATTCGGTCACCATTCGCCCAGTCAAACGCTGTCGCCAGTCCCAGCACTTCATCGAGTTCCCACTGTGTCTCTTCACGAAACTCACGCACCAGCGCTTCGTACATTTTCTCACCGTTCTCCACATGTCCGCCTGCCACATCCCAACAACCGGGAAATAGCTTGCGGTCATAGGCTCTTCGATGAGCGAACAAACGCCCGTCACGTAGAACCAAAGCCCCCACAATCAACTCAACTCCGTCAATCGAAGCCTGGTTTTGCCACTCATCCATTACCGAAATATCCATGATATTCTCCAGGTTTTCAAAAGTGGTGTCGCCATCGAATAGTTACCAATAGTTCGGCAATTACGTTTCATCGTCAATTGCTGGTGAAATTCAAGGGGAAGGACGAAGCTCACCCCTGTCAGACCATTCCCGAGGCAGCAGATGAGAGTGACCGTCCCCTTCGCCTACACGGCAAGACTCCAGGCTCCGATTAGCAAAAGAATAGAGGACGTCGTCAAGACCGAGATGATCAGCCACGACATCCCGGAGATAAGCAGTGCCGAAACCACGTTGGTCGCGACCTGGCAGCATCTACCTCCGTACAGGTATGATCCGCAGTCAATCGAGTGCAGGACCTACGGCGGCGACTACCTCTACCCGATGGGCGACGGGAGGTCGGTGACAGCGAGTGAAATCCGTCACGCCCTTTCGCCGACCGAAGGATATGCCGGCATGAACTGGTACTACGTTGCCCGGCATGCCTGGTTCTACGATGGCAACAGACAAGAGGCGTGCCGCAATGCCCTTCATAGCAAGACAGCTGCCTCTCGTGCCAAGAGCGCGGTCGAACTGAAAAACGATAGGGAAATCGAACTGGAAAAGGCGACCAAGGGACTTTCCGATTTGATATTCATCGATGACGCGATCTGGTGCAGAGCACTACCACCTCGATTGGTATTGTCCGTCCAGAATTCGGGAGCCGAAAGACGTGGAACCATAGGCATCGTGGCATCACCCCTATCGGGTTCTCCGGCGGGCCTCAACCATCCCATGCGCCACGATCGGGCAGACGACCGATACAAATTTCGATTGGCCGCGATGGGCGAAGCCGAAGAGTTCGCCGAACGCTCGGGTATCACCTGTGAAAAATTGGTGCGCGACCTATCCATTCTCGAGGACATCGACATGGGCCTGCATCATGAGACCTGGCTCACTCTGTACAGGGCTACGGAAGCAGTTGAACGCGTTGGGAGGAAAGTAGGCAACCTGCCGACTGACGTCGTCGCGAGGTGGCTTGATCTTCGATCACTGGCTTCTGGATTCGATGAGAGCATGATCGACGAGATTGGACGCTCACTCCTGGACCTTCAAGTGGCGCTTGAGCAACACGGTTCCGCCGATCCCAGACTTTCGACGTACCTCACCGACATCCATACAATGCGGTCTTTGAGTGTCCGAGCAGTCGTTGACCGATCCGCTCCTTGCGCGCCTACGGCCAGCAGGCCAGCGCTTTTTGCTTATGCGGGCGGCTGATAGGAACAATCAACATAGATTAAAGCGAGGCTGCGGCTGGATCGTCCGTTGCCGAGAATCAGCCAGCCTCTAATTCGCGCTCCAATCTAGCTCCCCAAGAAACGAATTCATTTCCGATCCTAAGAAGGCGTTCTGCCGCTTCAGGAGAGGCACCCGTTTCCAGGATGTGAGAGACCAGGTGGTCCATTCGCTCGAACCAGCTTTCGCAAATCCCCATATAGTCGCCCTCCATTTTACGAAGCAGGCGCTCGAGTTCCTGACATGCGCATTCAAGCGCAGAGAGCATAGTCTCATCGCTAACGTCTTGTTCAAGACATCCAGAGACCTTACTGCGCAAGGACAGGTATGTATTGATCACCATATAGGTGTCGAGAATATCGGGATCAGTGGGGAGGAACCGGAGTGCTGGAATGCCATGGACGATCTGTCTGGCCACTCAAAAATGCGTTCGGAATGTCTTTGTTCAGCTCCGGATTCCACAGGCCAAGTTGACCTGCCACCAAGACAGGTTCATCAATCGGGCCGACGAAATCGGAATTCTGATACAGAAAATTCAGTCGAGCGATAAGCATTGTAGCAGCACGGTGGACTGAGCCGTTGCCCTCGGCACAGAGGACCTGGAACCACTCAGCGGTTTCCTCAAGCGAAACAGAACCCCAACCGCCGATGTCTGTGTATAAGCTTTTATCGACGAGGTTCATTTTCACGGCCTCCGCAGCAGTTGAGTTGTGGGGTCTTAAATTAAACTCTTTGCTACTGCAAGGCCTTTGTTGCGCCTTGATCTGGACTTGGAAGACGCGATGCGAGTCGTAGCGAGGCGGGTGCAGTTCGCTGCGTAGCGTCCGTCGGATCGATCCAAAGAATTAAGTGTAAGGGTTGCGAAGCCCCAAAATTCGTTACCACAATGTGATCGGCAAACTCTGAAAGGCTTAGTATGCAGGTTCGACACATCGGGATTATCGACGCCATAAAACAAATGGGGCCGATCCGCTTCCGGCAAGTTATGATCAACCACCCAACCATCACTGCGATGTTCGATCCGGAGGGAGAGTCCATTTCGACGGAGGAAGCATGGGAGAATTGCACTGATCATCCGTCTTACAGCTGGGACATGGAAAGGCAGAATTACCTGCACGAGGTGATCGACCGAAACCTCACAGCCTTGTTCGCCGCCGGCTTCCATAGCCTTGACGAGGTTGTGGCCTCCTTCCAGAAATCAATGGACGAAGTGATTTCTTACGCCGCCGCCAATTCCCCTCGCGATTATCTTGGGGAGGAGAATCTCGCCTTCCAGGATCGCTGTACGTACCAGCTCATGGTTATCATGTCCGCAACTAAGAACCTTCGCGAGGGAGACGAAGCCGTCGCTGCGCTTGCGGGAGAGAAGGAAAATTGGGCGCTCATCGTTCCAGACAGCTTCGACTTCCTGACGGCTCAGAGGCGTCACATGGCGGGCGCTAAAAAGCATCTGGTAAAGCGGTTGATCAACGTGATCGCTGTGGCAACCGGGCGGATCGAATCCCGATAACGTGCGTTATCAGCCATAGTCAACATGTTGAAATACATGCCTTAACGTCTGTTTTTATTGGATATTTTCAGAGGATTGTGGTACAGAATTTTCATCGCGGACACACCGCACGCACGGTCATCGGAGTGCAGTATTGACGAAACTTTGGGTGCTGTCAGACCTTCATCTCGAGACCATCCCCTATCCAGATGCCTTTCAGCCAAAGCGTCCGACATTCGACGTCCTTGTTGCCGCGGGGGATATCTGGCAAGGCGATTGCCTGCGTGCGTTCAGGTTTCTGCGGAAGCTGGCCGACGATAAGCCTATCGTGTTCGTAATGGGTAACCACGAACACTGGAATGGCGTTCTGCATGAGGACCTCGAAATGGCCAAGGTCCTCGCACGTGAATACCGCATCACCTTGCTCGATGGCGATGCGGTGACGATCACGGGCTGCGTGTTCATTGGATCGACGCTCTGGGCTGACCACGCCCTTTCACGTGCTGGTGCCAACCCAGCGGCCGAAACGGGCGAGCAAATTGAGATCGATCACGGGGGTGGAACGCACCTGATCACCGTCGGTGAAGCCGTTGAACTTCATCGCGCAGCCAGATCGAAGCTGGAGCGTCTCGTGGGCATGGCGGACCGATCATTGCCGCTGGTTCTCGTGACCCACCATGCCCCGCACCCGGATTGCCTTACCGAGGCCATGCGCAACACTTGGTCGGCCGGCAATTCCGCCTCCGACCTGTCGCAGATCATCGAGACGGGCCACATCGATCTTTGGGTCCATGGTCACCTTCATCACAAGGTTGACATGGTGAGGGGAAACGGCACCCGGATTCTGTGCAACCCGGCGGCCCCAGGTTTCGGCAACATGGCGTTCGACGAGGCGATGGTCGTCGAAGTCGGCGCGAGACAGTAGCCGTCAGCATTCGATGGCCAACTGCCTTTGTCTGTCGCGCGACACTCGATTACTTTGCTCGAAGACACTCGAGGACGCGGCATGAAAATCGGACTGGAACTTCCCATCGCCTTCCGGGGTAAACCCAAGGGGTGCCGCACCGTGCGCGACATCTTCGTCGCGAAAACCGTCGAGGCCGACGTGCCTGAGGTGTCGTTGGCCGAGACCGAGGTCGTATTCGAAGTGTTAGACCGCAAGAAAAGCGTCTCTGGCGAGCCCTTCGAGTTGCGGAGGTTCAACGGACACCTCTATCGGAAGATTTCCGGGTCGGTACAGGAGGCGGAGGCCGCCGGCCTGTTCACGACACCGTTCGAGGAGACGAATACCGGGCGGCGGAAAAAGGAAACGTCGGTCCATGCATGGCAATGCGAATACGGGGCCGACATATCGCCTATTCAGAGGTTTGCGGACAACCGTCCTCTTGCCCGCCCCCTGATGGACGAGATGGAATGGATCATGGATCGCGACCGTCCGCTTTGCGATGGCGGGCGATACGCTTGGCCAACCCCCGAAACTGGCCGTGCTTATGACGCCCCCATACATGTCCATCGCAACAACCACCGCTACGACGACGTAATCAAGGGAACGCAGGATATCGACTGGGAAACGCTCGCTCGATCGGAGCAGATGATCGCCGAGCAGACGCAGCGCCTCCTCCTGGTCTCAGGTGAGGTCTGGATGAGGAGCCGACCGCCTGCAATCGAGGTCGATCCAGACTACCATTTTCGACGGCACGACAACCTCCACATCAGACTGGTTGTCGCTCCCGAGGTCTACGTTTCGAAACTGGAATGCGCTCATTTCTCGCTGGCGGACATCGACTCGGCATACGAATACTCCGAGCTTCAGATGGCCCATGCCGCACGGGAATTTGCGAAAAATCAGAGGGCAAGCGAAAGCGCGCTGGTGAATTCCCTCGTACCCTACGTCTGCCACGATCCCGACCTGCTGGACTACGACTGGCGAAGCGAGGCAATCAACCGTTTCGGTTATGCGGCCTCCGTCGAATGCCGAAACCACCTCATCCGCAATCCGGAAAGGGCGGCAAAGCTCTCGAACGACGAGATCGATGCCATTTCAAAGGCGTTCGACGAAACGATGCAGGTTAACCACGTACTTGGTCAGCATCGGGATATGGCGGAGTTCGTGCCTATGCTGAAATCGGCGTGGAAGACACTTCAGTACAAGCAGAGTTTGGCTATCGCTTCTACTACTGGCGGGCAAGTTGAGCCGACAGCAAGCATCATCGAACGGTACCTGGATGACGCGCCGATATCGCTGACGCTGAACCAGGGGGCCGTCTTCAGGGCATAGAGCGTCAAATCCTTTGCTCCTTGCCACGATACATTGCGAGATCAAGCGAAGGCGAATAACGGCCGCCATGACGTCGCATTCGAAAGGCTACCGCACAATGAGTATCCCGATCCGGTTTCCGTTCGCATACAAGGCCGACATTGCGACCGACCGCGGCGTCTTCGACGGCCGGATATTGGTGGATGTCGTTGAGGCTGACATCCCGTCCATGACTGCCAGCGAATGCCCCGTCGCGATGACCTGGAGAACCTACGGGGAGTTTCATCGGCCTGGAGAAAAATCGGCGGGCGAAGGCAAGCCGATGATCGTTCGTCACCGAGAGGGGCGATACTACATCCCTCTCCAGTCTTTGGAAGAAGGGAAGTACCACAAGGCCGAAGACCTTCCAGGTCGCGGCAGGCATGACTACGGCGCGGAGGGTAACAAGGGCCTCGCAAATCTCTATGACCGATTGGCTCCGGGAGGCGAGGAAAAAAACCGTGCCCTGCGGGAATGGTTCGCAGGCAAATTCAGGCGTCAGCCTGTAGAGGATGACATTCTGAGGCGGTCGAAATCTGATCGCGAAGCGCGAAAAGCCGAGGCTCTGGACGTGGTTTCGCGACTCGCTATCGTCGATGGCATTGTCCACATTCAGGTTTCCGAACCCAAGTTGGCGGTGGATACCTGCTATTTCAACCACCGACGGGACATGCCACACGGTGTCTCTAGTTGCCCCCTCGTCGCTGTCTTCGTCGGCGAGGGCCGCTTCGGCGCGCGGCTCCCGCACCTCGGCAGCCGTACTTTGGACGCAAAACCCGAAACCCTTGTCGTAGCGATCGACGAACTCGACGATCTTCTGGCTGAATACGAAACCGCTGGTGTCCCTGTCCTGATGAATTTTGACAGCCTCGAGTTCGATCCGTCCCTTCCCATCTCGGTCGACCGAGATATCAACAGACGCTGGCGCGCCATTGGCGAAGTTGTTCAACGGTTTGCCGGAGACGTCATGGCATTATCCGATGCCCAGTTACAGGCGTGGTGCCGACTTCGGAGGGTGTCGTCCATGCGCGAGCACGAGGTGACGCGTGAGGACCTGGATACCGTCTACGACGATCTCGTCGGCTTATGTGCATCGATCGACTACAAGGACCGCGACAGGGCGCGGCTGTTGGAAATGACCGAGTGGTGGAACGACGCTCCGATTTCCATCGGTCTCGAGGCAGGAGGGAACCGTGCCAGGATTTGAGAAGACCTCAGCTTCACGCGCGCATCTCGAGAGGTGGGCCAACGTTTATTGACACATGGCTGTGGGGTCTATATTTATTCCAAATCGAGTTCTTTGAATTGGCGTTATTTATGGACTTTGCAATCCCCTTCACGAAAAAGGCACGACGCATCCGGAAGTGCCTCTGCATGTTCGAACAGGCGCTGGCTGAATGCGGGATTCCCGTTCGTCCGCAGGTAAGCATCGTTTCGTCGAGGGAGAAGACGGAACACGTATTGGCGTCTGCGGAAGAGCGCACCATTACCATTTCCAGTGATTTCTTCGACCAGAACCTGCTGGTCCCGCTCTACACGCTCGTTCGGGCCGCTGCGTACATCGACTACGTCGCTGAGCCCAACAAGACCCGCGTCATCGATCTGGATCGTTTCATGGGCGATATCGATCGGTTCGAGCGTAGGCCTGTGCTGGATTGGTTCTGTGCGGCCTGGAACGCATACGCAGAGCGTCACAACCTAGTCGTGAACGCAATGCGCCTACCAGCCTGCTCACTTCGTTCGTAGGAGCTTTCCAATGACTTCGTTCAACGAGATTGCCGACCGCTTCGGCACCGCCGAAATCGCGCTCAACTTCGCGACCCAACGCCTTGTGGCTGACAAGGATCGCCGCAAGGGGTCGATCGTCGCGAGGCTCGTGGATTTCGTGTCGGAAACCGACGCCGAAGAAGAGGAGCGCAAGGCGCGGGAGGAGTTCGACCGCATCAAGGAGGAAACCATCGCGGACGTGGCTGGCCGCCTGCACAAGTTGGCGATGTCGTCCCTGTCGGAAGACCCTGCCGAAGCCTCCCGTCGCGCCGCTCAGGATGCCCTGTGCAAGCAAGCCCGCTCCGTTCTCGAGGACGTCGAGCGTTTGCTGGAACTAGCAAGAGACGCACGCGACAAACTCACCACGGCGGCGTCGGCTTGTTCGGGCGCATCGTCGATGGAAATGATGGACGCCTTCACCAGCAACAAGGGCATCTCGGCGATGTCGAGCATTTCGACGTCGAACGCCAAGTCCAGCCTGAACACGGCGGGAGAGGCTTTGAGGGCGCTCTCGCAGGCCCTGCCCAAACGATCGCACGACCTCGGCGCGGAGGCTCCCAACGACTTCCTTTATCTCGTTCTCGATTTCGCGGACTTCCCCATCGACTTCCTGTCGTGGATGAACATGGGCGCTCTCGATACGGCCGAGGAGAAATGCAAGGACGCTTCGGTCCATGTTGCCAAGGTGATCGATGAGCTCGTTGTCGTCGAGGATCGGCGTCGGCAGACGTACGAACGGGAAAACGCGCTGCTGTTGGAGATCGACCTCCCCTATCTGCTGACCGCGGCGGAGTACGTGCCGCAGGCGATCCGCTTCGCGATCCCGGATCACCTGGCATCTCACGGTGCGGGTTCCAGCCACGGTGCGGGGCCGAGGATGTAGCCTACTCGCGGCTTCCCAAATAAACGATCCGCTGGAGGTCTAACTTAACATTCCGCTGGACCTCCAGTTACCGTCTCGCCGGAGTCCTGATTAACGTGTCGACAGCCGTCTATTGATAGATTCACCCAAGTTCTATTGATAGATTCCCCAGGCTTCAGTCATCGCCAGGAACCACGATGGACGCCACGGGCATCTGCCGTTAATCGCTCACGAAGTCCTCAATTATCCGATGGGCCATTTTCACTCGGAAACGCATACGCATCTCAGGAGTACCGCATGTCCGCATTCCTCAAGCTGTCCCTTCTCAGCCGATACGCCTTCCTCGCCGGGACCCTCGCTCTCTCCCTGGCGCTTGTGTTGTTCCTAGATAATGCGGTCGGGAGAATGATCTTTGGTCTATCGGTCGCGCTACTCATCGTTGGCATCTACGACCTCGTACAGAAGAGGCACTCGATCACACGCAACTATCCGATCCTCGGCCACGCGCGCTTCATGATCGAAGCTGTCCGTCCGGAGCTCCGCCAGTACCTTTTCGAGACCGACTTCGAGAAACTGCCGTTTTCCAGGACGCAGCGCGCGCTGGTCTACGCCCGCGCCAAGAACGAGCCTGACCAGCGCCCGTTCGGGACGATCCTCGACACCTATCTCAGCGGGTACGAGTTCATGGGGCATTCGGTGCGGCCGGTTCCTGTCCCCGATCCGTCTTCCTTCCGCGTCACCATCGGCAACGACCAGTGTCGGCAGCCCTACTCCGGGTCGGTCTTTAATATCTCGGCGATGAGCTTCGGTGCCCTCAGCGCCAATGCGGTCATGGCCTTGAATAAGGGGGCGAAGATCGGCGGCTTCGCGCAGGATACCGGCGAAGGCAGCATCAGCCCCTATCATCGGGAACACGGCGGAGACCTCATCTGGCAGATCGCCAGCGGCTACTTCGGCTGTCGCAATGCCGACGGCAGCTTCTCCCCAGAGAAGTTCGCCAAGCAGGCAGCAGACGATCAGGTGAAGATGATCGAACTCAAGCTCAGTCAGGGTGCCAAGCCGGGGCATGGCGGCGTTCTTCCTGCCCACAAGGTCAGCGCCGAGATCGCGGAAACCCGCGGCATTCCCGTCGGCCGCGAATGCGTGTCGCCGGCATGGCATAGCAGTTTCTCGACGCCCGTCGAAATGGTTGAGTTCCTGGGCAAGCTCCGCGAGCTGTCCGGTGGAAAACCCGTCGGCTTCAAGCTTGCGGTCGGACAGCCGTGGGAGTTCATGTCGATCGTCAAGGCGATGCTGCAGACGGGAATCGTTCCGGACTTCGTCGTCGTGGACGGTTCGGAAGGAGGCACTGGAGCCGCCCCCGTTGAGTTCTCCGACCATGTCGGCATGCCGATGCGCGAGGCCCTGCTGTTCGTTCACAACACCCTTGTCGGCACTGGCCTGCGGGATCGCATCCGCATCGGCGTGGCGGGCAAGATCGTGTCGGCGTTCGACGTCGTCTGCGCTCTGGCGATCGGGGCAGACTGGGTAAACTCGGCGCGTGGCTTCATGTTCGCCCTTGGGTGCATCCAGTCCCAGAGCTGCCACACGAACAAATGCCCGACGGGGATCGCCACGCAGGACGCCCTGCGCCAAAGGGCCATCGTTGTCCCCGACAAGGCGGAACGTATCGCGAGCTTCCACCGCAACACGATGCACGCGCTCGCCGACCTCATTTCCGCGGCGGGCCTCGATCATCCGTCCGCTCTTCGGCCGCATCATCTGGCGCGCCGCACCAATACCACGGACTTCAAGCTGTTTTCGCAGCTGCTGACCTATCTCAAGCCGGGTGAACTTCTGGAAAGCGACGTGGCGAACGAGTTATATGCGTCCTCGTGGAAGCTGGCACAGGCAGAAAGCTTCGACGCGGCACGAGGCGACACCGCCCAATAGCGCGACGCCGCCACGCAAGCGTTCCACCTTGCGTGGCGGCGGACTACCTTTATGTCTGACCCGTCCCTGAGGTAGTCGAAAACATGCAGTTGACCGTCCCTGTTCATTACCAGATCGTCGGCGTGCGTCATGGTAACAGGGCGAGCCGAAGGTATCTTTTCCGCGAGTTCGTTTCAATGACGATAACGGAGGTCGGCGCTTCCGAAGCTCCTGTCGCGGTGTCGTGGGTTCCTCCCGCCTATAGGAGAAACAGTGAACAATGCGCCGACATTTCGGGACCCGATGGCCTGCAGCTGACACGCTGGTACGAGGGGCGTCATTGGCAACGCCTGTGTCTCGGTCACATCACCTCCGAATTCCGCATGAACAGTCCGCTCATGGACGCACGGACGCTGGAAAATGCGCTTCGTGATTGGGAAGCGCAGAAACTGCTCGGCTTGCGGTGGGACGGCGACGGACTTCGACCAAAGGACGTGGCCGACTGCGATCCTCGATCGGGGTTCTCGGACATTGACATTGATGGGCGTGAAGAGGCGATCGAGGAGGTCATGGCCGCCGTTGAGCGGCTTATATCCGTGGACGGCGTTTTGCATCAGACGTGCAGGGAACCCTTCCTGGTCGTGTCCGACAAAGGCCGCTCCCGAGGCACTCGGCAGAAGGACTTCTCTATCGAAATCGGCGAGTACATGCTTTTCTCCGAACCTCCGTCCCGAACGGATGTCATGCCGCTTTCCGAGTGGGACGGCTTGAACGCGGAGTTCGAATGGTGTCGAGACGGAAAGCCGAGTGAAGAGATATCGCGGGTGTACGGCCCGAAGATCGCGTTACCGGATGCGTTTACCTACGACTGGGACATCGCCTTCAGGGTTTCTTTGCTGATGAACCGTCTGCTTCAGAGTTTGCATTCGAGGGGTCTGGGAACCGATACGGCGATCAGGAAGGCGATAGCGTCAGTCGATGCCGAGGAGCAGTACGAGTTGATAAGTTCGTTGCCACCTGGCAGGGCGATGACGTGGGCCTCGCAGGGCGTTGACACATCGTGCATAGGAAAGGCACTGACCATACTCGACGGGCGAAAGGTGACGGTGGACTTTGGTGGTCCAACCTTCCGAGCGTGAACGTTTATTGCGCCGGCTTGATCGGCGGCGTCACCGAAAGCCGCTTTCGAGTTCTGGGGGCGGCCGTCGCACGCGCCCCTGACAACTCGTCCCATTCGAAAAACTCGCGGGTGATGCCGGAGACCTTTTCCTCGAAACGGAGGCCAAGGCCTTCGTCGGAGAGTTTCACGACATCGCCCCACTGTCCTGATCGCGGGCCGCCGACGCTTTCGGGAATGCGGACCGCGTCGCCCAGTACGACAGCGTTTCCGTCACCAATGACGTAAGACGGGCGGTTGAGTTCAACGATGCGTTTTGCCATCGCGGGTGAGCGGAACCCGTCCAGGAGGGCCTTGGCAAAACGTCCTTCACTGCTCATTTTGCTTCCCCTCCGCGCTACATCGCATCAATCACTTACTTTGGCCACCCTGTCAATAAATTGGTATCGAAGTCTTCCTTTTTATCCGCTACCGCATCGCGGGCGGAACCGGAATGACGGTCAGCCGGTCTTGCGCCTGTTCTCGAAGAATACCTTCTGGCGTCCGAAGAACGTGCGCAGATATCTTGTCATCTTTGCCCGCGCTTCGGTTTCCGGCAGTTTTGACCAGTCCGCGATCCTGAAAGGCAGGTCCGCATCGCGGCAATTCGGATGTAGAAGCTCCAAATAGCGGCGACCCCCGGCGGTGATGTCCGTCTTATTCCCGTCTCTCGAAAAGAAGCCGCCTCTGACGAGGTCCTCGATAATCGTGACCCGTGAAGCCGAGGACCCGAGCCCGTCGTCATGCTCTGATTTGTACTTTCCGGTTCCCTTCCATCGGGACATACGTTCAAGCCGGTAACCGTCGCCGAGCGGTCCAGTGTCCAGGGCGTCATAGAGAAGCTGGAGACCGAATTTTGATGGCACGGGACCTCTCAGTCCCGCATTATGCATGACCGTGCTGCCAAGCAACGCGAACGAGTTGACAAGGAAGTTGTAGTCGAAGAAGCGGCGCAGCTCCGATCGCGTTATGTGGGGCAACACGAAATCATCCGAGCGTTTGGCGACGGACATTGCGCCGCGCATACCGTCATCCGTGAAATCCCTGATCCACGGATAAAGTGTTCGTTCCCAAGGGATAGTCGAGAAGTGATCAGAAAGGAACCGCTTCGCGAGATGGGCGCTCGAGCTATGGGCATCCATCAGGAGGAGTATCTGGTCAGCGGAATGAAGGGCTTCAAGACCCTCGTGGCTGTCGATATTCCGGCGCGCCGAAAGGCCCTTGATGCCTTTGACAGGGCGTGTTTCGGCGATCTCGATGGGGCGGTACGATGGCTCGCCGACATAAGGGAAATCGCTCCACTTGAGGCCGCGCGGGAACTGGAAACGTCGGTTGCCGACATACCATCCGAAGATGGGGTGGAATACCGCGACGTCTGAGAAATCGACGTCAGGGTAAAACTCTCGGAGTATTTTGGAAAAATGGGCCGCGAATGAGGGTCTCTCGGCGAGGATAGCCAAGCGCATGGTCCGGTCTCCTTATAAAGGACGGTTGGAATTGATGCTTGGCTTGGCCAAGTGCTGGAATATTGGAGACCTGGATGCAGAGGCCTGTCAACGGGGTCTTTGATTTTGTCGGCCGATCCGCGCAATCGAGGAGAATATCCGAGCGGTGTCTGGTTTTCCTTCAACCGGGGGACTTGAAATCTGGTAGCCGTTCCTGCTATTGTCGCCGTCATGAGAAACCTTTGGACCATGGCGATCCGAATTACTTACCTGGGCCACCGTTCGATTTAATCGCGGTGGTATCCAGGTTTTGCGCGTTTGCGCGATTTCTCACCCATTCCCCGACTGCATAGAACACGCAGGATATCGCCATGTCTTCCACAACGAAGTCGCACGACTACTCGTCTACCCTTGCCCTTCCCGTAAACAAGATGCCCATGAAGGCGTCGCTGCAGGAGAAGGAACCCGAACTGCTGGCCAGATGGGCGCAGATGGACCTTTACGGCCGTCTCCGCGCCACCGCGGCTGGCAAGCCCCGCTTCACACTCCACGACGGCCCTCCCTACGCCAACGGCCACCTTCACATGGGCCACGCGCTCAACAAGGTGCTGAAGGACGTCGCGGTCCGCTCGCACCAGATGGCCGGGTTCGACGCGGCCTACGTCCCCGGATGGGACTGCCATGGCCTTCCGGTCGAGTGGAAGGTCGAGGAAAAATTCAGGGCCGAAGGCCGCTCGAAGGATGACGTTCCCGTCGTCGAGTTCCGCGGCCTCTGCCGATCCTTCGCCGAACACTGGCGCGGCGTTCAGTCCGCCGAGTTCGAGCGCCTCGGCGTCTCCGCCGACTTCCGCAATCCCTACACGACAATGGCCTTCGACGCTGAGGCGGCCGTCGCTGCGGAACTCATGAAGTTCGTCGAGAGCGGGCAAGTCTACCGCGGCTCGAAGCCTGTCATGTGGTCCGTCGTCGAGCGCACGGCGCTGGCCGAGGCGGAGGTGGAACACAAGGACTACACGAGCGACGCCGTCTGGGTGAAATTTCCCGTGGCGTCAGGCGCGGACGATCTCCGATCGGCGTTCGTCGTGGTCTGGACGACGACGCCGTGGACCCTCCCAGCCAACCGCGCGGTCGCCTTCTCGCGGAAAGGCGGCTATGGACTTTTCGAAGTCGTGGGGGCTGAGCGAGAGTTCGGTCCGAGGCTGGGCGAGCGGTTTCTGCTTTCGCTCGAGCTTGCCGAACAGGTCGCCGCCAGCGGCAAACTGACGTTGTCGCTCGTCCGCGAGGTTGGCGTCGAGGAACTGGACGAGCTCGAGTGCCGCCATCCTCTTCACGCCCTGGGATATACCTTCCGCGTGCCGATGCTGTCCGGTGACCACGTCACCCACGACGCGGGTACGGGTTTCGTTCACACGGCACCGGGCCACGGCACCGATGACTTCGACGTCTGGACGAGGAACGCTGCTTTGCTCACGGCAAAGGGCGTCGCCACGGCTGTTCCCTTCACCGTGGACGATGCGGGCTTCCTGACGGATGCAGCACCTGGCTTCGGACCGTCCTCCGAAGGCGGCGCGGCGCGCGTCCTCAACGACGTCGGGGAAAAGGGCGACGCCAACGAACGTGTTGTCTCCGCGCTGGTCAAGGCGGACGTCCTCGTGGCGCGGGCGAGACACAAGCACGCATATCCGCATTCATGGCGGTCGGGGAAGCCTGTCGTCTTCAGGAACACGCCCCAGTGGTTCGTCCACATGGACAAGCAACTAGGTGACGGAACGACCCTGCGCTCACGTAGCCTGGAGGCCGTATCCAGGACGGAATTCGTGCCCGAGACGGGGCGCAACCGGCTGAAGGGGATGCTGGAGAGCAGGCCCGACTGGGTGCTGTCGCGGCAGCGGCGCTGGGGCGTCCCCGTAACCGTCTTTCACGCCGAGGACGGGGAAGTTCTGGTCGACGCCCTGGCGAACGCCAAGGTCGTCGCCGCCTTCCGGGAAGAAGGTGCCGATGCATGGTTCGCGGAAGGCGCGAAGGAGAGGTTCCTCTCCCACCGTGGTGACGCCGGCCGATGGACGATGGTCCAGGACGTCCTCGACGTCTGGTTCGACAGCGGATGCACGCACGCCTTCGTTCTCGGGGATCGGCCGGAGGGCGGCCCGGCAGCGGACGTTTATCTGGAGGGGTCGGACCAGCATCGTGGCTGGTTCCAGTCCTCCCTTCTTGAGAGCTGCGCGACGCGCGGGCATGCGCCTTTCAAGAAGGTCGTGACCCATGGCTTCGTCATGGGCGAGGACGGCCTCAAGATGGCGAAGTCCTCGGGCAAGGCGCTGTCGCCTCAGACGGTGGTGGATCAGTACGGTGCGGACGTTCTGCGCCTCTGGGTCGCGCTTTCGGACTACAGGGACGACCTGCGCGTCGGCCCCGCCATGCTCAAGTCCGTCACCGAGGCCTACCGGAAGATGCGCAACACCCTCCGCTGGATGGTCGGCATGCTTGCCCACCACGACGGCCGCTGTGTCGATGTCGCGGAGATGCCGGAACTGGAGCGGCTGATGTTGCATCGTCTCGCCGAGCTCGACCGTGACGTGCGGGAGGGCTATGCGGCCATGGACTTCAAGCGTGTCGCGCGCATGCTTTCGGACTTCATGAACGTTGAGCTGTCCTCGTTCTACTTCGTCGTCAGAAAGGACGCGCTGTATTGCGACGCCCCGTCGAGCCGGCGTCGACAGGCGAGCTTCTTCGTCCTTGATCGGCTCTTCCGGTGTCTCGCCAAGTGGCTCGGCCCGATGCTTCCGTTCCTCGCGGAGGAGGTCTGGCTCGCCGCCTACCCGGCTTCGGACTCCGTGCATCTGGAGCAGTTCGAGACCGTCCCAGGGGAATGGGCGGATGCTGCGCTTGCCTGCAAGTGGGAGGTCGTCATGCAGGGTCGATCGCTCGTGAACGTCGCCCTCGAACATGCGCGGAAGAGCGGAGAAGTCGGTTCGTCACTCGACGCGCGGCCGACGGTCTTCGTGGCCGACCCGGAGGTGATGGCGGTGTTCGCGAGCGTCGATCTGTCGGAGGTCTGCGTCACATCGGGCTTGGACCTGGTTGCTGGCAGCGGACCGGAGGGGGCTGTCGGGTCGGAATCGCTCTCGGGTGTATCGGTTATGGTGGGCCGGGCGGTGGGCCTGAAGTGCGCACGCTCATGGGTCGTCACCGATACGGTGGGAAGCGACCCGGACTATCCCGACCTGTCCGCGCGAGATGCCACGGCGATGCGGGAGTTGGCATAAGAAGAGGGGCTGACCTGATCGTCTCAGGTCAGCCCCTATCAGTTCGTCATGCCGAGACCTGGGTCACTTTGATGCCGGCCGCGTTGAGGTGCGACATCAAGCGGCCGTAGACAGCGGACTTGCGGGTCTGAACGCCGCGCTCGACGCATGCTGTGATCAGCGCGTCGGTGATCTCGAGGCCGTTGCCTTCGGCGAACAACCCATTGCGGGGCGCGCGCTCCAGTCCATGAATGTCGGCCAGCTTGTCCTGGTAGCAGCGGCCACCCTCAATCCACCAACAGCCTTTGCAGGGTAAGTTGCTCACGTCGGATATCCTTTCCTGTTCCGTTCGTTCATGCCTTTGGCCAGAGTGTCCATCGCTATCTGGGTGTCATCGTCCCTGACCTCAAGGTTCGGCGCGTGGCGCTTTGATATCGATCGTTACCTCGTACTCGGGCAGGTTCTTCTGTACGGTCTCGTAGTTTCCGAGGAAGCCGCAGACGAGCTGCTGGTTATAGAGGTTGTACGTCGTGTAGATCGCGAAAACGCGGTCGAGAAGATCGACGCCATTGACTTCGTCGGGGGCCTGACGCCACAGCCTGTATTCGGCCCGGATTGCGAGCAGTTCCTCAGCGACCGGGCGGGGCCAGAAGAAGATGTCCCGCTGGTTGTCGATGATCCCCTGCGCGACAGTGCGCGCACAGGCCTCTACCTTGGTGTCGAAATCGAGAAGTTCCGGGACGAGGATGTCGACATCGCGATAACGATACCAGATGCGTCCCTCCCGCATCTCCGCGATTTCAATCAAACGCGCCTCGTCCTTGAGCGGTGCGATGACATGCGTGTCGATGCCCTTCACCCGTCCCAGGGTGTCATATTCGTAGTCATCCGTGAGGATCGTTAATTCGTAGTCATCATAGCGGATATGCAGCATCAAGCGAGGCTGGGCGCAGCGACGATATGGGATGCCGTCCACCACGAGGAACCCCTCGGCGAGCTGTCGAGCGGCGGCGACATTGACATCCCGGGTGTCCCCGAGGTTATAGGCGATCTTGGACGTCGGTGGCATCGTGCCAGCCTTGTCTTCGGGCTCGAGGTATGCGGTGAAGGCGGCCTTTGCATCGGTGGGCACGTTCAGCCGATGCCTACCCTGCCAGATCGGTTCGTAGTAGTGGCCATCGAAAGCGCGGACTTCGAATGACTTGGTCCTGTCTTCGCTTTTCCAGGTGGCGACGACCGGAGCGTCCGTACCCGAGACGGCAGGAACATCCACTTCGTCGGCTTCGTAAAGGATGCGGCTTGTCGGACGCTTGCCGTCCTTGAGGATGTAGTTGACCTGGTAGGCTACGTTGTACGGAATGCGCATCATCAATTCCTCGGCCACTCGAAACTGGTCCGCTAGGTAACTGGGGTCTATATTTTTGTCAACACTTGATGTCTTTCATTGCTGAAGCGTGATTGACAGTGCCGCGTTCCGAGCCTACACATTCGCCAACTTTGATTGGAGACCCTATAATGGAAGACGTCGTTATCTGGTGGCTGGACCAGCCCGCATACGAGCTCGCGGAGGCTTTTGGTGCCGGGCATGCGGACTGGCCGCAGTACATCAAGAACGAATTCGAGAGCAGATGCGGCCGCCCCGGCAACGGTCGCCTTTGGATTGCCTCCGAAATCGACTTTGATGGAATGGAGTGGGGAGAAGGTCCGGCCTTCGCCATGATTGGCGCGAAGAGCGGCGGAATTGTCGTCCGCAAGTCGGACGCCAACCACATTCTCTCGTGGCCGGGGATCGTGACGGATGTCCACATGAAGCCTCTACGTATCGAAAGCTTCGTTCAGGCATCTTGAATGGAGTTTGTGAGGCCGGCGATAGACGATGGGTGACCTGTCGATCGCCGGAGCCTCGCCTTGCACCTTTCCATTCCCTTTCAAGCCTACCTTTTCGTCTGGGCCTCCGTCACTGCCATCGCCTTGGTGGTCGCGATTGCGGATCGCCGTGTGGCGGCTGATCTGAGGCCGTACCTCAAGTTCCTGTGCATGCCGTGGAAGATCGCCGTGCTGGTCCCGGCGGCTCTGTTCGTCACCTTCGCTGGGCGGTTCGCCTTTGACGACACATGGGACACGGTCACGGGAGGCGGCATGTCCGCCCTCGCCTACCTGACGGCTCCATGGGCGGTGGGAACGGCGTACCTAGTCGCCGTCCGACAACGCCCCCTGCACCATGGCGTCATCGCCGTCGTCACCTGCCTGTTTTCCGCCTCCTGGTTCTACGATGCGTGGCTGCTCTACCGTGACGGCTACTACTCGCCGATGTGGCTGCCGAACCTGCTCCTGTCGCCGTTCCTCTATGTTGCGGGCGGCCTGCTCTGGAATCTCGAAGTGGATGCGGACGGGCGGTCGATGTTCGGCTTCTTCAGGAAGGACTGGCCAGCGCGCCCGGAACACAGGCAGACGGGGCGGTGGCTGGCGTTGGTCTGCCTGCCACCTGTCTTGGTTGTCGCGACGGTGTTGCTATTTTGCGTGACGTGGCGGTTCTGACTACCGAGGGAAGACGAACTCGGTTCGATCATGATCCGTCACCAGAACGCATTCGAGCGGCCGATTAATGCCCTGACGGATATGGATAGCCGCGGACCCGCGCAGGCCAGGCAAGGCGAGAGGACGCTCGGAGACGACAAACGCCGGAGAGTTCGCCGCCTTCACGGTTTCGAGGAACCTTCCGCTGTCGCCATGACGGAGGTATCCGTCAGCGCCATCAACAATGGTGACGAAGGGCTTTCCGATGGGTGCCGCACTTTCGGAGACGCCCTTGCCAATGAGCCGCATCAGCGCGCGGACCATCGTGCTTGTAGCGGTATCCATGTCGTCAGGATGTGGAAGGAGCGCTACGATGATCTTGCCTTCCTGCACGGCCTTACCGATGTCCAAGTTGTGGCTCAGCGCATCCTTTTGCATCTCGGCGTGCGTGACTGACGCCCGACGCAAGGCCTCCTGATGGAAGCGATGGGCGTCTTCGGCAGCTACGTCAGGGTGCTTTTCGATATCGACATTCTGAAGGCGCAGGTAATCGACAAGCGGCTCCATGACGGAAGCCGGCAGTCCACCCCCTCGTGCCAGTTTCCACAGCGTACTCAGGTTCAAAAAGTATCGAAACGTCGTTGCGGTCAACCGGTCGCGATGGTCTGCGGGCAATTCGGCTAGCGCAGCGAGCGCCAAGGTCAAAAACTTGGCGCTGCGGAGGCGATGTGCGTAAAGGCGATCGCCCTTGCCGAAGTCCCCGAGCATACTTTCGAACAGGAGATCAGCCAGTCCTTGCCTATCGAGCATCTGATAGATGTCGAGTTTCCAGCCTTTCCGATCACGATATAGAGTGTTGAGGTTGATGATCCGGACGCTGCCCTCGCGTCCGGCAGCTCGCGCTACCCTTTTCACTTCATCGATGCATTCGCTTTGCGCGCCAGTATAGGCGAGGAACATCCCGTTGCCGTTACAGATCAACGATGAGGCCGTTGCCATCACGAAATCCTGCGTGGCATAGCGATCCGCGCTGGAGACGATTTCGACGTGGCTCATGCAGTCGGATAGCGGAAGACGGACAGCGGCAGCGTCCGGTTCTTCGTCGATAACGCCGATCTGGACAGCGCCATTGACTGACGGCTTGGCCAGTTGCGCCTTCACGGTCGCCCAGTTTTTGTATCCCCAGGACGTGGCGAGCAGTTCGTAGCAATGCGCCATCGAGATCGCGTGGCGAAATTCCTCGGCGCGGGCTTTGAATGCGTAAGCACGCTTCTTGGCAGCGTCCAGATCGTGGACGGGAATTACGTTGGTTTGGTCAGGCATGCGTATCCTTTCGCGACAAGCGGTGTCTGGAAGGGCTCCCGTTGCTTCGTCACCATGGTCGCCGAGGCGGATGTCTGACGGAGGTATGCGTAGTCTCGATGCCGTTTTACCGTGTCCTTTCGGACGGGAGCGGAAGGCCCGGCGGCCGCGCGCAATTAACGACGTCACGAGCTGCCTGTCAAGCGGCGGCGTCTTCATTTTCTTGAGGTCAGCCTTTCCGCCGCGCGCCGAAACGGGCAATATGGTTGCAAGCAAAAAGAGGATTTGAAATGGCCGTAGACGCCGATGAGGTTTTCAAGACGACGATGACGCCGGAGATGATCGCCGAGAGCGACAGGCGTGCGGACGAGTTACGAGGCGAATGGGCGACCATGCGCGCGGAACTTCCGGCCGAGGTGCGCGAACGGTTGGACGCCGCAAGAACCCGGCGACTTGGCGGTGATGACCGCTGACCATTCTGGGTGTAGGCGCGAACAGCATAGCCATTTCCCGTTGTTGCCACAAGGTCGCGGGTCTCGTGGTGTAGTCGCTGGCATTGCACCGTGGCATAACGTTTCCGATGAGACGGAGAAACCAGATGCGCGTTCGAATTCCCTTTGTTTACCGAGTTGACGGCGTGAATGCCGCGGGTTTTGACGTGGAAGGCGAATGGGGCCTCGAGAGCTTCGCGTTCGACATTCCAGAGGTGAACAACGAGGACTGGCCGATCGCCCTATTTTACCTGGAAGGCCCTCCGTCGCGGCGTCTTCCGCATGTAGTTCGCACCGGAAGCGGTGGCAGCTTCTATAGAAGCGCGCCCTGGAATGCCGGTCACGGCGACATCAAAAAGTCCGTGGGCGCGTCATATCTTTCGCCGTCCCCCAACAACGGATCGGCAGCATACGACGCATATTTCGTGGAGCGGGGAATGGACCCCAAGTCGTTGGAAGCCGGGCGCTTGAGGAGTTGGTATAGCCACGGGGCCTCGAGGGAGACCGCGCCGCTGTCAGCTTTCAAGGAAGTCCACCAGACTGACCGTCATCTCAGGCTCATAGAGGCACAGGAGTTCGCGGACCGGATGGTCGCGATCGACGGCGAGCTCGCTTTCCGCTGCGAGGAACCCAAGATCGTGGTGTCGCTCGACAGCAACATGGCTCCGGCTTTCATACTCGGATGGTCGGGATCGACGCGCTACGGCACGGTCATCAATGAAAAGTTCGGCATCAAGGTCGGATCGCCGGCCCAGACCCGTTTCTTCAGGGCGGACGATATCGACGGAGCGCTGGCGTTTGTGGCGGGCCGCGGCATCACCAACGAAATGGAATACGGCAAAGAATTCATCTGCCGGTTGCCCCAACTGTTTACCTTCGATCCCGTCGCGGACTTCGCGGAGCGTTCGGCCGAGGCCATCGTCCAGGAAACGGCACCGATCGTCGGCCTGATGGAGGAAAACGCCGTTCAGTCTTGGTTGAGCCTTCGAGACGGCCGACGGTCTATGGAACCCGATGCGATCATGGAACATGTCCGCATCCTGACGCCGCAGGTCAGGAACGAAACCACCCGTCTTGCGATGAGGGAAATACTCGTCGAATGGGAACACCTTGAGGGAACTGCCGCATCGGCGAATGCGGTTCTCGGGCCACGGCCATAAGCGTAGCGAGCCCGCGATGGAGGCTTGCAGGCGCGACCACTAGGATGTGGCCCTGTTCACGCGAAACGGAGCCACCCGCATGCTCGTCAAATTCCCATTCATGTACCATGCCGAGGTCCTTATGGGGCGTAGCGAGAAGGTCAGAAAGGAGACTTTCCTGGAGTCCTTCGAAATCGACATCCCGGTTCCCGGCAAGGCGGACATGCCGATCGCCATGAGCGTCCAGACCAACTACGGATCACCTACCCCGTACCGATATCACGACGGACGGTTTCTTACCGAGGTGCCGCAGGCGGGCGGCATTTCCGCAGTGAACCTGATCCCGGCCGGGCAGCAGGGGCATCGGCTGTCCGAGCGCATCATGGACTCGGTCGAGTTGCCGATCAAGTCGATGCAGGAGGAGCTGAAAGCCTGGTATTTCACCTCGAGCTACGAGGCGGACCGCAAACCGCATCCATCCCAAGTTAGGGAATGGATATCCTCCAACAGGGAGAGCTCGCTGGAGAAAGCGCGGGACTACGCTTCCGGCATGGCCATCCTCGAGGGCCAGGTCTGGTTCCCGGTGGAGGAGCCTAAATTCGGCGTGTCGACAGTCATGATGCCGACCCTCACGATCACAGATCGTCCGATAGGCTACGCCGCAAGGAAATCGTCGATGTGGGGACACCCCATGGAGGCTCCTGTGTTCAACATCAACGCGCTCGCCGAAGCGGACGGCTACTGCGCCGACCGCTTCCAAAGGGTACACGTAGCTTTCGACAGACTATCTCTCGACATCAGGATGCCCGAGGTCTTCACGTTCGACAGAGCAAGGCACACGATCGACTGGACGGCCAACGAAGCGATCGATCTCATCGCTTCGGGTGTAAAGCGCATGCCCGACGAGGCGGTTCTTCAGTGGCTCGAGACGAGACGCGTCTTCACTAAGGGAAATCGGGAGGATGCGGATTGGGAAGAGCGCGTGGCGCAATCGGTGGAAGCTCTTGTCCCCTTTGTGTCCTCGGAGCGGAAGAGGCAGGGAATAGAGGCGATGCTGTCAGTCTGGGCGGACAGCGCGATAACCTTGGACCTTGTGGAGCAAAGGAAGCTGGCTCGCTGAACATCTCAGTTTCCGCGGAACGACGTCTTTGAAAAGGACATCGCCAGCCGCTCGCGTGCGTCGGCTCGAAGCATCCGCACGGCGGCCTGGTCGAGCATGTTTTTGGGCCGATAGGATTCGAACCTCTCCGTTTCGACCGTGATGTCGAAGAAGAGGTCCGTGGCACATCCGCCAAGACCGCCGAAGCCGAGGGAGTGGTCGGTGACCTCTCCGATGAAGACGATGGGCTTACCCTCCCAAAGCAAGGCGGACCTCGTGGTGGCTTCGTCCGTCGTCGGCCAGCACATAAGGAGGATGTCGCATTCCGAGCCATATCGGGAGACAGCGGCGACCGCATCCATCTCGATGACATCGTGGAACATTCCGAGGTGGTGTGCGTCATGGCCGGAAAACGTGGTCGTCGATACGATATCCACGTTTCGGTTTGCCAGCATTGACGCAAGCAAGCCGTTGCCAGCGAAGGTCTCAAGCACGCGCCGTCCGCCGATCCACGTCTTCAATTCGTCGCAAAAGCGCTCGTCGAAGTTTCCGTATTTCCCCGGAACGTGCATGAAAGCCTCCAATTTTGCTTTGCATCCATAACGCCATTCCACGAAATCGCAAGCCCGAGTTTGCATATGGCATTGCCCGAAGTCAGTGTTTTTCGACCAACGGAGTACCACGCATGCGTCTGACCATCCCCTTCCTTCACACCGGTGAGCAATGCGACGTCGGCCGCATGACGATGATCGACAAGATGCAAGTGGTCATCGCGGACGTGGCCGAAAGCGAAGCCCCCAAGGTCATGAGCTACTGCGACACCAGCGGCGGCTCTATCCTGATGCGGGGACTAAGGCTGCACGAGGGAAGGTTCTATGCGCCTTTCCTCAGTCCCAAAGGGAAGGCCACGCCGCGCAAGGCGACGTCCCTCAAGCAAAGGCTGACCGGATCGGCTCCCCCTACGGAAATGATCCATTATCTCGACGTGAACGGTGCGTACGGGAAAGCCGGCAAAGCGGAGAAGGCTGATCTGGCGGCCTGGTACACCAAGCCCTTGGATGAAAAGGACCTCAGGACTGGCGGTGAACTCGCGAACGGCCCCAAGCATTGCGTTGGCGTGCAATCGTCGAACAAGCATCTGGCCATCGATCATGTTGAGGCGCGTCAGTCGGTGTTGAATGCCGCCGCCGGGCTTCTTCTGGTTGACGGTTGGCTTCACTTCGAGGCCCGCGAGCCGTTCATAGCCGTATCGTCCATGGGCCAGACGTCGATACGAAACGACTTCGACATGCGTCCCGACCCGCATCGCTTCCTAAACATCAGCGATGACATCGCCCGTTTCAGCGTCGTGGACAGCGAACGTGCCGAGGCGTTTGCCGCTGCCGCGGTGCCTGACAGGGGGCCGGCCGCCCAGCGGTACGAGCAGCTCTCCGTTTTCGACGAAGGCGCATTCCCGTTCGACGCCGCGGCTTCTCTGGCGACCAGGATCGCCTATCACCTGATCGCGAACACCAGGCAGGATGTCGGCAACATGCGAAATGACCACGTCGAGTGCTGGCTGAACCTGAGAGACGAACTGGATCGCGCGGTCGAGGGGAATGCGGACGCCGAGCGGATAGCCGAGGCCGCGGTGGCTTTCATCGACCAGGGTGTCGGCAAGGGCTGCTACGTCGGGCTAGAAAGGAAACTCGGTTGGCTATCGTCGATGTTGTCCGACCGGAGTAGGGTGGCTTCGGCTGGCCCCACGCCCGCCGTTCGGCTCTAACCCGCTTGTCGCCCGCGGCCCCGGGTGGCAATGTCCTCGCAACATTCGGAGACACGCATGAAAATCCAGCTTCCCTTCATCTACTGGGCCGAGGTTGTCGTCGGCCGCAAGCGAAACGCCGACACGCTGAACTATCTCGGCGTGGTAGAAGCCGAGATTCCGGAAATCACCCCGGACATGGCCCCCGTCGTCGTTTCCTGGGATTCGTCGAACAGCGCCAATCGCGCGCACCAGGTCAGGACTTTCGACGGCGGTTTTGTGGTGCCGGCCGCGAAGCTCCAACGCGACGCCCTCAGGTTCCCCGCCTCGATGCTTGCCAACGTTTCCAACATGGACGAAGACGCCGCCCGCGGTGTGTCCGTCATGCTCGGACACAAGCTCGGAGAAGCGGCATGGCACGACCTCGCCAAGTATACGGGGCCGAAGGCTTCCGATGTTCCGCAGACCAAGGACATCAAAACCCTCGTGTCGTCTGGCGAGGAAAGCGCCCGCGCCGCCGCCGAGGAAGTTGCCGCTGGCCTCGTCTCTATCGACCGCATCCTTTTCCGGCGTGTGGATGAACCTGTCATCGCTGTATCGAACCACCTGTGGCGCGGAACGCCCCGGGTATCCGTCTCCATCCATACGGGAAGCAGACGTTTCGGCGCGCCGATCGACCTCGACGAAGGCATCCACGTCAGTGACCCGCTGAACACGAAATTCTTCCCGCTGGCGGACATCGGCCGTGCGCTCGACGCCGCACATTCCTTCGGGAACCCGGTCGATGTGCAAATCGACGGCGAGCCGGAAGTACTGATCCCGTCCGTGTTCGCTTTCGATCCCGAGTTCGATGCCGCTGCGCGCACGGCCGAGTATGCAGTAGAGGGCCTGAAGTCGGGCATCGCCCGTTTCGACCGCCCGACGATCGAATGCTGGGTTGATATCCGCGAGCGCTTCAGGGCGTACCAGCAGAGCGGCGACCGCTCCATCATCGAAGACCTCGCGTCACAGGCCCTCCAGGACCTTTACGAGATGGTCGGGCGGGTGGACCACGGCGCTGCGGCAGCGATCGAGGCGGGTCTCGGAGACTGGGGCGAAGGCACCATCAACGTGGCCCTTTTCGGAGAAGGCCTCAAGAGATGATCATCGAACGCCCCTACGTCATGCCCTACGCCTACACAGTAAACGCGGACGTCCAGAAGAAGCGTTCGGTCGCGTCCGAGACGTTCGTGAACACGGGGTATGTCGAGGGAACCGTCAAGGAGGTGTCGCTCTCCGACGCGCCCGTTGTCCTGTCGTGGACTGTCGGCATGGGGAGCGGCGCTGTGGATCACGAGGTGCGGCATTTTGACGGAAGGTTCTACATCGCCGCATTCCGCACCCATGACGTGTTTCCGGCGAAATACGAACACGGGACCTTTCCGAAGACCGACCTTCCAGCGAGACCAGGGCAGAAATCGCACAGCGCCGCCAAGCTTTGCCTCCTCAGCCATGCACGCTTCAAGGACCCCGTGTCGATCGAAGAAAACAGGGTCCTCCAAAGGGTTCTGTCCGACGGATTTTTCATCCCTGCCGTGGATTCAGAGAAGGTGGTGAAGGTCAACGGAACGTCGGAACCTGACCGCCGGGCCGCGGCCGTCGCCCTTCTGGCTGACGCCCTCATAGTCAATCGTGACCTATGGATACGGATCGAGGAGCCACGGTTCCTGCTGAGGCGGGCTGAAATTTTCGCGAACGGCGGCGGGTACAAGCCGATGGCCGACATCTACTTCGGCCCCACCGATTGCCACGCACGTCTCATTCCCCAAGCAGGAAAACTGATCGGTAGCCCGGACCTGTCGAGGTTCTTCAGGGTGGACGACCTCGCCTCCTTTGACGATGCGCTAGCGGGAGCCGATCTTGAGCGTGATTTCCGTGGTTTCAAGGTTCACGACCCTTCCGTTTTCACGACCGACTGGAGCCTGAACGCCCGTGTGCGGCTGGTTGATTTCGCCGTCAGCGGACTTGCTTCCGGTATCGGCGCGCAGGCTGGCTCCGTGATCGCTGCCTGGGTCGACGCCAGGGATGCAGCAAGCCGCTTCCGCGACACAGGGGACCGATCAGTCATCGACGACGTCGTCGAGACGGGCCTGCCGATCCTCGCCTCGGGGTTTGAGGGAGCTGAGGATGTGGTGGCCGAACTCGTCGGGGGCTTCGCCGTGGTCAGTCCGACCCCTCAGGTCGCGACGCTTTCCGACAGGGGGCTGCGTCTTTGAGGATCAGTGTGCCGTTCGGCTACTACCGCAGCGAACCGGGGCAGCTCGTCAGCACGCCCCTGGTCGAGTTCATCGATGCCGAAGCACCGGAGCTGTCCCCTGGCGAAGTCCGACCGATTGCAAGCTATCGCAGGTACGGGGACGTCGTGAACTGCCTGTCCCACGATGGAGACTTCCTGGTCTCTTTGGGATTTAACGCAAACGTCATGCCCACGCCTGGCATCAGGAGGTCGCCAAAGGCGTTCCAACTGTTGTCGCTCATGCCGATGTTTTCTGGAGAACCGATCCACGAGGCCTGCATGCGGGCGCTGGGCACGGGCGGGGGCTACGAACTGGCCGACGGTTCGCCGAACGAAAACAGAAACGGCAGGATCGAGAGAGCGCAAAGGGTTGCGGAGTCGTTTGTAATCGTTGGTCGGCAAGTCTTTCGAAAAGTCCCCGAACCCAAACTAAAGATGACGATCATGGCGGGCACCATTGCGACCACCAGTATCTATTTTGGTGGCATCCACCGTGATGAGAACGGGAAAGCCAACTTCAGGGAGGAATACGTCCTGCCCTTCACGATATCCGATCGGTTGGGGAAACTGATCGAAACCCGCAGACTGGACATGCGGAACGAGGACGTGTTGGAGGCCATCGCCGCTCCGGATGCGTTCACCTTCTCCGCGACGGAATCGGTGGCGGAGACGCTCGCGCTTTGGGTCCTGAAGGAAATCGAAAAGGACCTCGGCGGCCTCGGCCATGAAGACATATCCCGATGGATGGACCTCAGGGACATATCGGCCGGGTTCGGCGGCTTCGATCACACCGTCTGGAACGATATCCGTGGCCTTGCGTCCGCGGAGGAAGTACTCGACCTCGTCCACCCTCTTTCGAGGCGTGTTGCGGACGACAATGCCAGGGAAAGGATAGTCGGCATGCTGGACTGGGTGGACGGCCTTGACGAAACACCGCGTCCCGCGCTGCCACTCACGCCCACGCCAGGCTTCTGAGGAGTACGATCTCCCTGACGAGTTTCGAGAAGACGGCAACCGGAACATGCTGGAAGAGACCATATCTCAGGCTGTCCTGGTTCTCCTTTGAAGGGATGCGAGGGTTCGGCCATGTCGCCACGGCCGAACTGGAAGAGTGCGTCGAAATCTGGTCATCATCAGAAATCACGCTCGATCTCGGAAGCGGGCCTCGGCAGACCGTTCCCAAGCCTTAGCCCTCACCACCTTCGAACACAGCGTTGACACGGGCTGCGAAGTCGAGGTCCCCCATGATGGTGGAAAGCCGGAAGGCGAGCCCAGCCCTGACATCTGGCGACGTCATCGGAGCGTTCATTTCCTTCCAGATCGCCTTCGCCGCGTCCAGCCTTTGTTTGATGAGGACGAAGGGGCTGCCTGCCCCGATGCTTCCCGACGGAGGTAGGCTCGCGAAGATCACCTCGCCCTTGCCGGTTTCGGCCGCCGCCACCGCCTTCTCGAACTCGGCGACGAACTTGTCGAAATATCGGAACTGCTGCCTGCGGATTTCCTCGAACATCTCCTGGGTCGTGACCTCGTAGGGCTTGCCCGATGTGCGCGGCTCTGAAACCTGCTGGTAGGTGGGTTCGATCACCAGTTTGTCGTCGTGCCTCTGGATGCGTACGAGGGGGGACTGTGAGGACTTGTCGCCGAAGTACATCGAGTTCCCGCGGAAATCCACGAACATGCCCGAGACGGAGACTGGCTTGACGGGCAATGCCCAGACGGCCGAGTTTCCGAGTGAGGAGTAGCGAGTGCCGGGGATTTTCGTCGTGACGTTGCTGGTGTTCGACCGCACCTCTTGCCACTCCCACCATGCGTTGCCCCAGCCGGCCCTTTTGTCGTACCAGCTCGCAAAATACTCCAGGCAGTTCATCGCCATGGTAAAACCTGTTTGAGTAGCGGGTCCCTCCATGAGAAGTCCATCAGATGCTTCTCCTCCGGTCTTTTCGTACCTGATGGAACCGGGATCGATACGCCAGTCACCGCCGCCTACGGGCGTCTGGGTGAATCTCGAGACGCTGTTTCGAGCCTTGAAGCCATATTCCCTTCTATAGACCTGTGATCTCTCGATGGTTGTTGAGGGTGCGACCATCTCGAGCGAGGTGACGGCTCCGAAAATCTTGGGCGCGTAGGTCAGCTTGATCGGGTAGGTATAGGGCGTGTCCCAGAACCATCCGTCGTCCCGCAACTCCACCTCGGCGTTGACCACCGCATAATCGACAAAGGGCTGCCGGACGAGGTCGGTCGGTATCTGGAAGGTCGCGTTCTGCAGGGTGACCGACGAGGGCTTTATCTCCTGACCGTTCAGTCTGAGGACGGGCTTGCCAGGCGCGACATTGAGGCCGGTGATCCTAAGGGTGATTTCCCGGTTCTCGTCCCAGACGATGATGGACGGGCTGTAGCGAAGAACAGTGTACCTCCCCTTCCCGACGATGATGATATCGTTCAGCATTTGGTATGCCTGATCCGTCATCGCCATCGACTTGTCGAGGATTTCGTTCGATGTTCTGGCCGTGTCGGCGAGGAGCGCGTCGATGTTGGTGAAAAGCTGCCGCTGTTGGTCGCTCAAACCGTCGAATGTTTTGTTCAGGAAGCCGTCACCCATAGATTTCAAGGAATCGAGCAACTGGAGCATGTTCCTGAGGGCTTGCGCGAGGAGAAAATCTCCGGTCCGCTCGGCCTGCGAGATCATCTCACCGATGCGACCGGAAAGTTGGTCTATGAGAAACCCTGCGGTCATCCCGCCAGTGATGGTCCCGACCTGAGCGTGGGCGATGCTTGCCGAGATTGGCTGGCCCAGCACCATCGCTGCAAGGAGCGAAACCTTAACAAGTGAAGTAGCCTGACGTTTTAAAATGCGCTTCGTGGATACCATTTCTTCCCCTCACCCTATGGTTGACAAAGTCTTACTACGGCATTCGAGGAAAATTCAACTGGCGATCGAACTTTTTATTGGCGAAACAACCGGATTCCAGGCGTTTGCTGGTCAGCATTCGACCGCGGCGGCGGTGGTCATATTCGACTGGGTGAGCAAGACTTACTGGAAGCACAAACGGAGTGGCCGAAACAATGCACGCGATGATCCCCTTTACCTGGCAGGCTGAGTACCTCTTGAAGGGCGGCGCGAAGTCGGTGACGAGGGTGTTCGGCGAGCTGATGGCCGTGGACATCCCGGAATACAGCGCGGAAGAGGCCCCGGCGGTCGTTTCATGGCTCGAGACGAACGGTGAACCCAGCGGGGTAAGGAACCCGATCGACGTCCGCATGATCGACGGGCAGTTCTACATGCAGGCAACAAACCGCATGTTCCATGCGGCCGGGTTCGGAAAGGATCGTCTCAACGGCCCCGTGAACGAGGATTATAAACGGTTGTTCCACCATCTTACGTATTTCGGGGGCAACGTGCAGAAGCACCTCGATGCGTTCAGCGACGCGCTGAACCCCGTCCGTGGACGCAAGAGAGACGTCGCGCCGGCCACCGAGACAATCGAGCATATCCTCTCCGACGACAGGGAACGCCGCGAGCAACTGTTCAGGGCTGTGGCGGAAGACATCGCCATCATCGACGGTGCTGTATGGACACGGGTGTGCGAGCCGACGGTGGTCATCCACGATGACGTCAAACCCGAGAACGCCGTGTGGAACGGAACGGTTGACACGGTCGCCTGCGCGATCTGCGTCTCCCGTCCTGCATACGGCGAAAGGTTCGTTTCGGGAATCATCGGGATCAGCATCGGACTGCCTGACACGACGACGGTCTACTCGATCGCGGACTGGGAAGAGGCGTGCGCAGCCCACGCCGAAATCGCGCACCCAAGGCCGGATCGGTACACGCAGAAACGCTACTTCGAAGACGTGCAAATCCACGATCCGTCCGTCCTTGGGTTCGACCCTGTCTGCAGCCCGGTCGCGCGGACGGTGGCTTACGCCCTGAATGCGTTCGGCAAGGATATGGCGGAGTGGACTCGCGGGGCGGCGACCATGTTCATGGACATTCGCGATGCGCTCGAGGAATTCGAGACATCGGGAGACGTGCCCTCGCTCGAGCATGCCGTCAAGTTGCTGTCGGCCTTCATGGATCGCGCCGGAACCCTCGACACCTCGGCACAGGCCCGCGTGAAGCGTGGCCTGGCACGATACACACTCGACGACGCCGGGATAGCCCTTTCAGTGGGCGAAGGCCGGGGCGTCGCCACCCTTCACCCGTAGTAAGAGAAGACGTCCGTTTCCGTCCGGGTCTCTTCCTCGACACGTCGCAGGTAGACGGCGACGGCGGCTTCGTTTTCTTCCTTCGTCCATAACGACGAGGTCACCTTGGTCCTTGAATGGTGGACGGCACCAAGGGTCCTGAGGTCTTCGCGCGGCATGCTGTCGAGCCCGGTCTCGGGAACCCCGAGGAAGAACGCGCTACCCTGCTGCGGGAGCATGAAATAGCATTTCTGGCCGAACACGTCGTCGCGGGCGTAACCGAGCGTGGGAAGGTCCTTAATCCAGCTGACGACGCTGATCTCGAAGCGGTCGCCCCTGCCCGCTCCGTATTCCTCTACCATATCCTGCCATTCTTCCATGGCACTGGAGACCGAACTCCCGATCTTGCCGCCGTCGCAATAGGTGCTCCGGTCGTCGACGAAGACCCCGTTGATATGGATTTCGATGGTGGTGTTCGTCGTCCGCCCCCATGTCACCTGGACGAGGTCGGTGAGTTCGCGCTTGCCGAGCGACGAACCCGCGACCCCGTGGACGACACGGGTCACGGAGATGCGCTCGGGTTCGAAGGTCTTTGGCAGTTGAACGGTGTCGTCCATCCGGCGTCTCCAATTATATGTGATACGCCGATTGTCTCCCGGATTCGAAGACCTGGGAAGGCCCTCGTGATCCTTGACGGTCGTCAGTCGTCCGCAGTATCTCCGCCTTCTTCGATTGCCTTGCGGAACGTCGGCTCCACGACCGTCAGAGGCGAGGACGAGGCGGCGCTCTACGAGCATCCGAAAAAACGGGCGGACATGCAGCACTTTTTCGCCGCGCTCAAAGCGGGCGACCGCCCCCGTGTCCGTATCGTTTCGCGTTACGACGACCAGTCCGCCGAGGAAGCGGGCCTTTACTATATCCCGGTCGGATCGATCCTCGCGGTCGAAGCGTCCTGACCGACGGTTTCGAGCAGGCAACCGAAAGGCTGACGGTGAACTTCTCGGGCCTAGAGGTCTGGCGTTGGAGTACCTGGGACGAGGCTGACGAGGGACACTGGAAGGTCGTCCGACGGATGTTCGCGAGGCTCGACCAGTTCAAGGGGCCGATCTCGGACGTCATCAGAGAGATGCGGGTCGACGTCCCGATCGGTTGATCGGCGACTGGACGGGGCGGCGCTCCCGGGCCACACTCGGGGCATTCATTCACCGAGCCGCCTTAAAAAATGAACGACACCGAGATCACCAAACTGGAGCAAAAAATCCGGAAATGGAGCGGCAAGGCCAGGATGCTGGTCATGCCGACGATCTTCGTGGCGCTCGCCTCCCTTCCTTACGTTACGTTCCACCAGAACTCGCTGCCAACGATTGCACTGGCGGCACCCGTGTTGCTGATGTTCGGCGTCCTGATGATTATGAAAGCGGCCAACCGATGGGAAGCATCCGCCAGACGCCGGATCGCGTCCCACTACCGCGCAAAGTTCATGAAAACGAAGTGGCGGACGGTCGCCGACGCCGAGGGTGTGGCCATCGGGGTCTCGACTTTCGGGGACAGGCTTACCCTGGCTTTCGGCAACGGGGTGACGGAGACCTACGACCGGACATTGCTCACGCGCGCAGATTGATGGTCCCAAGGTGGTCGTCGTGTCCTTCCTCTAGTTGTGGAATTCGCCGACCACCCGTTCGGGCAGAGGAAGCCAGAGGACACGCGTCATACACGTTCAACTGACGACAGCAAAAGGGGCGGGAAGGCCCCTTTCCAGTTCCCCCGCTCCTTCTGGATTGACGGTCCATGGCCACGACGTCTTTCACTTTCAGTTGCCGCGCAGCCGGCCCTTGATAGGGTGGGTTGACTCGTATATGAAGACCCCACGAGACCGTAGGAGGCGCGCATGTCCAGGATTACGATCGACGAACTCCGGATCGCGGCATCGTCCGCACATCAGAAGGACCTCAGCGAGCGGGAACGCGCCGACCTCGAGCGGAGGAACGCCAACCGGATCGCACTAGAGAGCGCCAGCGCCGCCAGCGCCCTCTTCTTCGTTTCGAGGATGGAATCCTTGATCGACGGATTCCCGGCAGATATCGACATGACATGCAGTAACGGACACCTGAAGGGCGTTTTTATCCGACGCCGCGAGGGCAAGTGGGTCGTCGACTGCCCAAACCCTGGCCTGACGCGGTTCAGTGCTTCGGACACGACCGTCATCGAGTCCGCCATGAGAGCGATGTCCATCGAATACTCACCAGCGGCCGTGCAGGCCATCCGTTCTCGCGTAGGGTGGAACATCGGCACGCTTGCAGAGGACCTTGTCAGCGCAGCCGAGGGGCTTCATCGCCACACGGTCGTCGGACTGTTCGGCGTCGGCTACGACGTCGGCCTCATGTTCGGATTTAGTAATCGCGAGGAGGTTGCGGTGGCGTTCGCGAAGGCGGCGGTGGCCCTCGACGTCAATCTGGGCGAGACGACCGTCCCCGGAAAGATGGATGTCTGCACCCGTCTCACGAACACGATCGACCTTCCCTTCCTCAAGGCGATGATCGAGGTCGGAGGGGCGAAGCCCGGCGTCAAGGCGCTTTTCAGCGCGGTCTTCGCGGCCAATGTGGAAGGCGTGGAGGCGATCCTCGGCACGGGAATTTCGCCCGCTTCGGTCGGACCCGACGGCGAGACCGCACTCCACGTCGCGGCGCATACGGCGGTAAACGAGAAGATGTCGAGCGGAGGCATCAGGATGGCGACACGACTCGTCGAACTCGGCGTCCCCCTCGACGTCAAGGATGGTTCAGGCGCGACCGCGCGGGATATCCTCAAGGACGGGATCGGTCGAATTCATGCAGGCGACCTCGATGACGACAACTTCGACATGGACGACCTTGTCTCGCTGGAAACGCTCTTGCTCGGTCCGCAGCAAAGGAGCGAACTCCGCGCAGGGATTTGAGGCGTTGGACCACACCGCCCGGCACAAGTCGGGTGGACTGTAAGTACCGATGGATTGGAGGTCCGATGGAAGAACTGGCGTCGCGCGGTGGGTTTGCTATCCGGCTTGCGGGAGGCATCGGCAAGGCCTGGGGATGGCTTTGTTGCAAACTCCTCTTCCACAGGCTCGAGCGTCCCAAAGAGTGGAACACGGACCGGCAGTATCCGTACAGGCTTTGCCGCTGCACGCGTTGCCATGGCACCGACTGGCGCTACAACCTCGATCCGGCCTTGCGAAAGACGGTTGACGACGACGTGGACGACGACTGAATACGGGGCCTCAGTCGGCCGCCGCGCCGGGTGCGAAAGACACGTTCAGCTCTCCTGACAACTGGAGGCGCTGGGCGCGGTCCACGAGTTTCTTCGCGAAGTCGGCCGGCATCGGCAAATCCCCGATAAGGGCTGGCCACGTGTCGGCCGCCTGCTCGACCGTGTGGGTCACGAACTTTCGGACGACATTTTCTGTGATACCGCACAGTTCCGCCGCCCGCGCGAACCGCGCCATGCCGACGATCGCAGAATTGTTGGTGTTCCTGAACTTGAGAGCCAGATCGTCGCTGCCGTCGTAGAGGAATGTCGCCACGAGGTCGTAGGCAGGACTGATGCCGCCCACCCTCGGATCGCTGTAGATCAGCGAATGGTTCTTGAGGTGTGCGTCGCCGTTGCCCATGAGGATGTTGACCGCCAGCCGCCGCGCGATCTCGAGGAAGCCCCTCGTCCCGCCGCCGAGCCGCTTGGCGATGTTCATTACGGTTTCCTCGTTCGCCGCGGTGTACTTGCGCTCCTTGGGGACCTCCATCACCTGGCAGAAGTCCTCGATGTGAACCCTTCCGCCGTCGGCGGTCCGGTCGAACCTCGTCACCGCGAGGACGTAGTCACCGCCAGACAGCGCCTCCGCCCTGATGCCGGAGACGGATGCGGCCGGAACCAGTTCACAGTGTGGCATAACCACGCCAGCGGCTTCGGCGAGCTTCATGCAGGTGAATTCGACTTCCGGAAGGAACGCGTACCGCGTGCTTGGCAGCTTCGCGATGATGTCGCCGTTTGTTCCCGTCGCCGGAAACGTCAGCCGCTCGTCCTGCTTGAGCATGCTCATCTTGAGCTGCACTCCAGCGAGCGAGAACTTGATCGTGCCGCTTTCGGTCGCGACTTCGGTGCTCGGCGTGACCAGTCCGTCCAGTTCGACGCCGTCTTCCGAGCGCACAATGACGCCTCCCGGAAGGTCCTCCCCGAGATATCTCAGGATGTCAAAATCCGACGTCCGGCCGCTTGGCAGGCCGCGGCTCACCATGTCCCTAAGCGCGCCCTCCGGGAGCAGGTTGCCGAACCACGGAGGAAGATCGCGGCCCGGCTGGGTGAACCGGCCGGACTTCAAATGGCCGACCGTCCTCTCCTCGTCGCCGACGAACAGCATGGAGGAGCTGAGGACGGGGCGATCCTCGCCGAGCTCGATATAGGAAGCGTCGGTGATGAACCTGATCATGTCTCGCCGATCCCTGACAAGGGAGCCGACGCGGGTTTCATCGTGGCCGGACCTCAAATAGACGCCAAGGGTTTCCGTCACTTCGCTATCTCCCTCCCGAGGTGGGAGTGTCGCTTCCGTCGTCCCTATCGTCCCCGTCGGGAATGAAGAGTTCTTCGACAGCGGTGCCTTCATAAGGTCGCGCGGGGCTGGTCTTCGGGTTTACGTGGTCGGCGATGATCGCGCTGACCCTACCGAGGACCCGGCGGGGTACAAACACGATCTCCGCGTCGAGCGCGGCGGCGACGGCCTGCAGGGTCGAGGCGGCAGGGTTATGGCTTCCGCTCTCCAACCTGGAGACGGCGGCCTGGTTCGTACCGATCAGGGTGGCGAACTCTTTCTGGGTGATGCCCGCCGATTGGCGCAATGTCCGGATGGACCGAAGGAAGTTGAGAAGCATGCCAAGCTCCGATGTGACTATGTCATGCAAAGCATATTTTGACTGAAATATGCCTGATAAGACATATCACGTCAAGTAAGACAAAATCGGAGCGTATGCCTTATAACGTATATTTCCGCCAAAATATGTGTTCCCGTGATATATTTTAGGATGGAAGGCCAGCGCGATCACCCGATTCTCGGTCATGTCGAGAGCATGTCGAGCGACGGTTCTTACATCGCGGGGCGGTGTCGCCGTCCACCTCCTCGATGACGACCTCAACCTGCCTCTGGAAGCCTGTCTGATGGAGGATGTCGCGCTCTTTGAGTGCTGCCTTGGCGTAGTAGACGGTGTTGAACTCGAGCAGCATCGGATCAAGCTGCCCGAAGTTCGGCAGGAGACTGCTTACGCCTCGATACCCGCTGGAACATGTTCGGGTCCAGGTCTTCGGGAAACGCATGCCATTCGGGAGCGCCTTCGATCTCGAATTCAAGACCGCAGCCCGTCGAGAGCAGTTCGGTCACATCCGTGCAGATGTAGGTCTCGCCCTCGAACTCGACGTCGAGCGGCTCACGGTCGCTCCACGGACCGCCGTTCATGCAGACATGGCAGATGTGACGCCGCAGTTCCATCACCGCCTCGTGGAGGCTTTCGAATTCCAGGGTCCACACGGTCGGAAGGGAAACTTTGCTGAGCTTGATCGTCATCGGCACCTCCATATAGAGGGTGGTCCGGGATCGTATCGGTGTCCATAATTATCCGTGCCACCGGAAGCGGGGTTTCCCGACGCGATTCCGGCTAGTGACCGATCATGTCGGCAAACCGTGTCGACCGCCGACAATCGTAAACGTAGCGCTGTCCATGAAGGGGTCACTCATTCGAGGCTCTGCTCTCGGTGCGGTCAGCTGCGTCGCGCAGTAGGGATGCGATCCAGCGGGAGCCTTCCCCGCTGCCCGTCGCCTTCAGCGTTGCATTCTCCGTCTGGAGCTGCCGGTAGGCGGACACCAGTCTCGAAATCCGGGCCGGGCTGGCGGCCGCCTGGAAACGGGCGTCGTCTTCCATCCAGACACGGGAAACCTCGCGGCCCTCGTCCGCCGAAACGACCGCAAAGTCCACGCATCCGGGAGGAGCCGTAAGGTGACGGCAATCCATCGGCACGTACAGCCCCTTGGTCGCAGGCCCCGCCATTTTTTCAAGGTAATCGACGTCCGCGTTGACCTGCTCAAGCCACTTGGGGTCGGCGATGGTGCCTCTCCGGTCAGCCGGCGGCTCGGGAGCTGGCGGCGTGTCTTCGGTGCCTGCTTTGAGATCGGCAAACCGCACCGTCTGAAGAAGGAGTTCGCTCATTCCCCTCACGCGACCTGCGAGTTCGACCTCGCGCCTTTCGAACAGCAATCCCGACAGGTGCTGGATCGCATTCAGCCAAAGTCTTGCGTCTTCGAGGGGCGAAGGTTGCCTGACGTATAGCCAAGTGCGTTCGCGCGTCGCTGTATACGCCCGGTTCACGGCGCGTTGGTCCTCGTCAAGCAGTGCTTCGCGGACAATCTTTACCGCTTCCGCGGGAGAAAGTTCTCCGCGCGCCACCTGATCGAGGCGAGAAAGGATGTCCATGGCTTTCCTGCGTTTTTGCTGCAGTTGACGTTCGGATTGCCGGAGGCTGCGCTCCAGCCGTTGGCGACTAGGCCGCCAACGGTATTTCGATCGTGAGGTACGGGTCGAACTTCGGGTTCTCGATTTCGCGCCTTCCGCCGAAGCCGCCGCGCACGTAGCCGAGCGGATTGCAGATGACACGCGTCCTCGTTTCAGGAACCACGTAGTCGAAGTTCGTGTGGGTGTGTCCGTGTATCCAGAATTCCGGCTGGAACTCGAGTATTTCCGGACCGAAATCAGAGGCGAACGAGGTGTTCAGCTTCTGGCCCGCGTACTTCTCGTGGACCGAGAGGTGGTGGGGGCAGTGATGGGTGACGACGACCGTCGGCCCGTCATGGCGCTTCGCCAGAGCGCCGCGGAGCCATTGCCGGCTCTCCTGGTGGATCGCCCTCGTCTTCTCGGGGGTGAAGCGGATGACGTTTCCGCCCGCATCCCTCGCGTGGATGGTGCGGTAGTCGTTCATCGCCAGCAGGGCTTCCTTCATGCCCTCATCCGGCCGCTCGTAGAGATCGAAGTCGGTCCACATCGTCGCGCCGAGGAAGCGGACGCCCTTGATCGTCACCTCCTCGTTCTCGAGGAAATGGACGTTCGGATACTTGTGACGCTCGGCCATGCCGCCAGCCATGCTGTCGTCGTAGTTATAGCCGTAATGCTCATGGTTGCCCGCTACGAAGACCACGTCGCGTCCACCCATGGCAATGTTCCGATGGAGCCATTTGAGCGAATCCGCGACGGGTGACGTGACGTCTCCAGCGACCACGACGACATCGACGTCGTCATCGAGGTCGATCCTGAAATCCAGTTCGCCATTGTATTTCAGATGGAGGTCCGAAAAGACCGCTGCTTTCAATATACCAGTCATGCTACGTCAAATCCAAAGTTCAGTTTAGGAGGTGCCTTCGGCACGTAAAGCCGCCTGAATACCCAATATGCCGACCGGTCTGGCATCGGGTTGACATGCACCCTGAAGCGGTCATAGCCCGATGCTACCGCGCATTGATAGAACCCGTCGATCTCGCCGGCGATAGTGCCTGCGGGAGTGCTATCGTCGCCGGACGGCTGCCCGATGGATTTTCTCGCCTCCGCCACAAGTTCCTGCGCGTCTCGAAGTCCGTCTTCGGACATCCGGATTTCGACTTCCAATCTTCCCCCCTGTCGACCGACGCTGATGGCGACCCGCTCTCTTTCGACGATGAGGTCGCTTCGGTCGAAGAAATCAAGAGCGTCGCCCACGCTGGCAAACGGTGCGAGATCGGCTCCGAGCGTGCCCGGCCAGGGAAGGGAGACGCCCTTGACGTAGTCAGTATCGACATCGCCGCCGTTGAGGTCCCGGTAGACATCGTAGATCGTTGGCGCGCGCTTGGGGAGAAGGTCGGAGATGCGTTCGCCGCGCGCGAAAGGCAGATAGCGGTCCACGAACACCGCAAGGACCTTCTGTTCGTCGTCCCGCGGTCCGTCCTTCATAAGCAGACGGCAGGCGAGCAGAAACGGCACCGCTTCCTCGATCACGTCCTCGCCGTTGTCGGAGCGGCAAAAGCGGGAGAGGCAGTCATTGACGACGCTCCATGCTTCCCTGCCGTCGTCGGAAGGCCCCGGCAGCATCGAGGCCACAGCTGCGACGATCCGCGTCTGCAGGTACGGCAGGATATTCCTGACGTCTTCGGCCGAAGTGACGCGAAAAGGCTGACCGGGCTTGAGGGTGTCGCCGATCAGCCTGACGCCCTCGTTGGTCAACTCGGCGTTTGGCGACACCGGTACGGGCATGAAAGCTTCCAAACTTCTCACTGTATGCGTCCCTTCAATGTGGCAGTCTGCGAGCCAGCGCCCCGACGATGTGTTTTTTATCAGCCACGAAAACCTTTTCCAGTTCGTGCATGGAGGCGTAGCGTTGCAGGTCCTCCACCCAACGGTGCGGTACGAGGAGATTGAGCGCGAACCACTCGGCCTCGAATTCTTCCCGGTAGCGCGGCCCCAGCAATGTCCTGAGCCTGTATCGCCGTCCGTCCTTCCACCAGTCAGGGTGTAGGAGGGCTTTTCCGAGTTCGACGGCTATGGTCATCTGCTTGTCGGCGAAGGACCTGGCCTTGGTTACGTAGATGGTCCTGTCTTCAGGGTTGCTGAACCCGAGTACATCTGCCATGTCCTCGCCGTTAAGGCTTGCGTCGAGTACTTGAAATCCGAGCGCGTTTGCCACGGCTTCCGCGTCCACTGGCGGATTGTCGATGCCGAGCTTGGACAGCACGCGCCGCGCCTTCCATTTTACGATCGACTTCCTGACGAAGTTCATAAGATGTCTCCGGGACAGTTGAAGTCTTCGATATAGAGCATCTCACGTGATTGTCAATTCAAGACGTCGTTGTTGCCAATCCGGAAAAACCGCTCCACCATTTGAAGAACCACACGAGCATCAGTCATTCCGCAGAACGGAGAAACCCGTGAAATCAAAGTCCTTGCTGGCGGCCGCGTCGCTCCTCGCCATTTCGGCGTCTTTCGCCCACGCCAGACCTGAAATCGAAGTCGTCGGCAACGGAAAGGTGGATGCCGAGTTCATCGCCTCGGTTTTCCCCGACAAGAAGGCGTTCGGCGAGGCGGATACGGACAAGGCGGTGAAGGACCTCTTCGCGACGGGCGCGTTCACCGACGTCAAGGTCGAGAAACGCGGGTCGAAGGTGGTGGTCACGGTGTCGGAGACGCCCGTCGTCGTGAACGTCGTTTTCAACGGCAACAAGCGTCTCAAGGACGAGCAGCTTCTTGTCGCGGGCGCGCTGGATTCTGGCACCGCCTTCGATCCGGCGCGCCTGCCGGAAGTTTCCGCGAGGATCGCCGCAGCCTATGCGGCGACGGGACGCCATGCGGCCAAGGTGACATCCAGCGTTTTCACGAGGGACGGCGGATTCTACGACGTTTCGTTTGCGATCGACGAAGGCGACCGCTCCGAGACCAGCGAAATCTGGTTCGAAGGTAACCGAAGTTTCTCAGCCTCAAAGCTTCGGTCCGTCATGGTGACCAAGCCCACCGGGCTTCTTTCGAAGCTCTTCTCCCGAGACGTGCTCGACGAGGGAAGGATGGAAGCGGATCGGCGGAGGATCGAGGCGTACTACCGCTCCAAGGGCTTTGCGGACGTGATCGTGTCCGAACCGGAAATCGACTTCGATCCGGAAGGCAAGAAGGGCATGGCCGGGTTCAGGATCACCGAAGGGCCGAGGTATACGGTCGGATCGGTGTCCGTGGACAACACGGTCAGCGCTCCGTTCTTCCGTCTCGATGAGGTCAAGAAAATGGAAGGGCAGACCTACGACCCGGCGAAGGCCGCCCGCGGCGCGGACCTCATCGGTTCGAACTTGGACTACGTCGGCCCCATGGATATCCAGACAAGGACAAGCCGCCTTCCGAACGGGACGATGAACATCGAATACGTCATAAACCGGGGACAGAAGGTCTATGTCGAACGCATCGAGATCGTGGGCAACCAGGTCACGAAGGACTACGTGGTCCGTCGCGAGTTCGACCTTTCCGAGGGTGACCTGTTCGATCCGCGACTGGTCCGCGAGGCCGAACGTCGCCTTAACCGACTTGGCTTCTTCGACAGTGTCAGGATCGCGACGGCCAAGGGGTCGTCTGAGGACAGGGTCGTCGTCCGGGTCGAGGTTGTCGAACGCAAGACCGGGGAGTTTTCCATCGGCGGTGCCTATTCGACGGCGGACGGTCCGATGGCCGTCATCTCGCTGAGCCAAGCGAACTTCGGCGGGACCGGCCGTGCGTTTTCCGCATCCGTCGGTCAGGGCACGGAAACGGGCAACTACGACTTCTCCTTTACGGAGCCGTACATTTTCGGAAACCGTCTCTCCGCGACGATGCAGGTCTTCCGTAGGGATTACGACAACCGGGAAGGTGGTTTTCGCCCCTACGACGAAACCGTGGACGGCGCGAAGATCACCCTGAAGGGGCCGATCTCGGCCAATACCGACCTCGGCGTCTACTACTCCTTGTCCACCTCGAAGAAGTCGGACATCGACGCGGACGTTGCCAATACCCTCGTCTCGGGCGACGACCACGTCGTGTCGTCACTCGGATACGATTGGGGATACGCCGATCTCGACGACGAGAAGAACCCGACCAACGGCCTGAAAACGTCGTTCGGCCAGCAGTTCGCGGGCCTCGGCGGTGACTCGCGCTTCGTGAAAAGCGAGGCGTCGGCGCGGCTCTACAGGGAACTGTCGGAGCGCCATGAGATCGTCGGAAGCCTGGCCGTTCGCGCGGGGCACGTGGCCGCCCTCGGCGATGATCTTGATTTCTCGGATCACTTCCGCACGGCGGGCGAATTGGTTCGCGGCTTCGAGAACGGCGGCATCGGCCCCCGTGACGCCACCACGGGCTATCTCCTTGGAGGCCAGTACTATGCCGGCGCGTCTGCCGAGGCGATCTATCCGATCCCCGTCCTCTCGGACGGCCTCGGCATCAAGGGCAGCATCTTCGCCGACCTCGGCACTGTCTGGGGAGTTGACGGCGATACCGCGTCGTCCACGGGAGCGAAGGCGATGTACGACAGCGCCTCGATCCGTTCGTCAGTCGGCACCGGCGTCGTCTGGGATAGCCCGCTCGGCCTGTTCAAGGCCAATTTCGCGTTGCCGCTGTCGAAGGAAGACGGAGACCGAACCCAGGTCTTCAGCATTTCAGGCGGCACGCGCTTCTAGTGTTACGGGGAGTGGGAAAACGGTCCTGGACCTGCGGATTGCTGCGAACACTGGCTTTCCTGTTGGTTGCCACGCCGTTCTCCCACGCCGAGCCGTCAAGCTCTCCCGGTCGCGGTGGCATTGATACCAAGGCGCGTGCCATCGACGGCGTATTCGGATCGGTTGCCTTTCCGATGCATTCCGCCCCGCCCGCGAAGCGCTGGGCGTCCTTGCTTCCGTCGATCACGACCCTGGATTTCGGTGCCTGCCCCGCCGACAGCGGATGCGGGATGCTTCGCGGTTCAATCTCCTCGCTCCATGAAGCTGCGATTTCGGAGAAACTCGACACTGTCAACCGAGCCGTCAACCGGGTCCTGCGCTATCAGGAGGATTCCGTGAACTACGGACAGATGGATTACTGGGCAACCCCGGAAGAGATCATCGGTCGGGGACGCGGGGACTGCGAAGACTATGCGATCCTCAAAATGGCGGCTTTGAAGGTGGCGGGTGTGCCGATGGGCGATATGTCCGTCGTCGTACTCAGGGACGCTCCCCGAAACGTTCACCACGCCGTGTTGGCAGTCCGGACGCGCGGAGGGTACGCGATCCTGGACAGCCTCAACAACGAGGTAAGGGCAGACGGGGCCGTCCATACTTATGAACCACTCTACTCCCTCGCGAGCGATGGCATGTGGATTCACGGCTTCCGGCAGCCAGCCGTCAAGCAGGCTTCATTTGCTACGGCAGGGAACTAGCTGGCGACGAAAGTAGGCTGATCGGTCAGAATCCCGACTGCACACGAGTTCTTTAATTTATTGACGACAACTTCGTTCCGGGGCGACAATCGTTCCCGCTGCCGGGTGTTTTATTCACGACTCCGTTTCGGCCGACGGCAATACAATTCGTGACGACAGCTCTCAATGGGGTAATGCCAATGATGAACTTCGAGATCGACGAGTCGATACGCGACTTTTCAGCGACCCGCTCCGCGATGGACCAGAGCGTGAACTTCTCCCGCCCGACGTCAGATGGCGGCATGGTGGAAACGCGGTTCGTCCGACGCGTTCCGACGCGCTTCATTGTCTACATTTCGTCGATGACCGGCTGCGACAAGGCCTGTCGCTTCTGTCACCTGACCCAGACCGCGCAGACGATGGCTCGACTGTTGTCGGTGGAGGAAATGGTGGCGCAGGCCGAGACCGTGCTTGCCGCCGCCGAATTCTCAGCTGGCGAAACCGTGCATTTCAACTTCATGGCCCGTGGCGAGCCGCTGTCCAATCCCGCCGTCGGCCGACAACTGTTCGAGCGCCTCCGCGACCTCGCAGTCTCGATGGGCCTGAAACCGCGGGTGAAGCTTTCGACCATCGTGCCGTCGGACTTTGTCGCGCCCGACTGGGCGTCGTTCGTTCCGTCGGGCATCCCGGTCGATCTTTACTATTCCCTCTACAGTCTCGATCAGGAGTGGCGCAGGCGTTGGATACCCAAGGCGATGGCCCCATCCGACGCTTTGGAAAACCTTGTTTCCTATCGGTCGGAGACGGGGCAACGCGTGGTCCTGCATTGGGCGCTTATCGACGGCGAAAACGATGCCGTCCAGGATGCCGAGGCGATCTGCCGGGAGGCGCGTGGGCGGGGTCTTCAATTTGACTTCAATCTGGTCCGATACAATGCGGCCAACGAAAAGTCGAACGAGGCTCCCCGAGAACGTATCGACGCCTATCTCGCGGCGATGTCGCGGCATATCACTACCCCGAACAGGGTCAAGGAAATACCGAGGGTCGGGTTCGATGTCGCCGCCTCGTGCGGCATGTTTCTTACAGCTGCGTAGGGAAGCCGTCCCTCATGGCCCGGGGCGGACTCTTCTCCTTCTGGGGGTCGGTTTTGGCGGAGGTTCGTTCGAAACGTCCTCGCATGTGCGATTTTGACGTCTTCCATTAAGCTAACTTGCGCCTGGCGGGGGCCGCACATACCATGAAAAGGACAAATTTCAGGACCCGTGCATCATGATCAGGAAAATCGTCTCCGTGGCAGTGTGCGTTTCGACGTTGCTTTCCCAGGTAGCGCCCGCATCTGCGCAGCAATTCGTCTTCCGGCATAAATACCCGGTGCTGTCTTCCGTGCAGGTCCCGTCGGCCCCTGACGAGATCACGGTCGGCAACGATGTCGTTGCTTACTACACCGCTCCGGTCGGGAAGCCGTTCTCCAAGCGTATCCCCGTCAAGACGACGGATGTTGTGGACTGGCGCGTTGAGGGCGGCGAGGCGGCCAGCGGCATAGCACTCGACCAAGCCGCCGGCGTCTACGAGGGAACTCCGGATGTTCCTCAGGGGACGGTCCAGACACTGAACGGGTACGACGGGGCAGGCAATTTGATTGCTAAGGCCGAGGTCCATTTCAACATCGTGCAACCGCAAGGCGTCGAGGTGCCGGTCTCCTTTTTCGCCCACACAAATCAGGATTCCTACAACGTTATTCCCGCGCCGGACGGGGTGAATGTCGATCGCTGGGTCCCGCTGATGACGCTTGCACCTGGCATGGACATGCGCAATGAAGCGCTCGAAGGAACTCCTGTCGCCAGCGGCGACTATTCGCTTCTATGGCAGGGATACGACCATCTCAACCGACCAGTCGCCTACGCATGGGGCGATTTTGTCGTAACGGACGGTCCGGTGCTTGCGGAAGTTCCAAATCAACACATCGACCCGGCGAGAGGCCAATCATTCCGTTTGGTGCCTACGGTCACGAACATGTTGGGGTCGGTCTCGTGGAAACTGGTCGAGGTTGATGGATACCGTCCGCCTGAACTGACCTTCAGCTCGATAACAGGCGCGATAGGCGGACAGGTCGCCGAATTCGAGATGAACAAGCGGTTTCAGGTCGTCGTAACGGATTCCTATGACGGCACCAGTGCGGAATCGAACGTATTCACGCTCTCGACTGCCGAGGCGCGGTTTGGAATGGATGACGTCAGAGACCAGGAAATGACGCTAAATGTCGCTTCTGGGTTCGGCTTTCTGGTTAACACGAATATCAATGACCTCGTTTGGTCTCTCGATTCCTCTTCCGGGCCGCTCCCGGAGGGAGTTGTAGTAAATCCGGAAACGGGGCGTGTGAGTGGCGTTCCTCGTGAGATTGGCGAATTCCCTGGTGTCATCGTCCGTGTTGATGGTCCAGGAGGGTTCTTTCAGGTCACGAACGCATTCAAGATCGCCGTTTTCGAGAGGGATATCAGGATTTCCACGACGCCTCTGGTGGCACGTCTGAACAAGCCCTTCGAGACGGCGGGTGTCAAGATCGGCATCGGTCGGGTAGACCCGGTGATTCATGCGTTCGCCGACGGCTACACGCCGATCCGCGACATTGCCATTGCCGCAGATACCGGGAAGGTTAGCTCCGCCTCCGGTTTCGCGGAAACAACCTCGTTCACGGTGCCTATCAAGGTGCAGAACGGTGACGGCCAGCCGACGCGAAACGTCAGCCAGCCGATCGGAGTCTATCCCGAAATTGTCCTGTCCTACCGCGATGTCGATTTCACGCGCTTCGACTACACCCAGCAATTGGCTCCGACCGTCAACCAGGACGCGTTGGTAGGCAACGTCGAGTATACGAGTTCACCGGCGCTGCCCTCATGGCTCAAGATGGAAGGTGGCCGTATCCGGCTCGACTACACCAATCCGCCGCCCGCGTCCGCCGTCGGCTTCAGCGGCACCTTCACCGTCTCCGTCACGGACCGGCAGGGCGTTCCCGTCTCTTCGAACAGCTTCACCATCGGCCTCAAGGATCGCCCAGCACTCAAGATCGCGGCCGAAACGGTGGCTATAGAGCGCTATGTACATCACTCGGCATTCAATCCGGTATATCCGGCGAGGGCATCGAACTACTACAGGGGCGTGACCTACAAGGCGTCCGGGACTCTGCCCAAAGGCCTTTCGCTCGACCCGCGCGGATTTCTTCTCGGCTCTACCGAAGCCGCGCCAGGGCTATATCCCGGCGTGACCATCACCGCCACCGACGGCGACGGGCAGGAGGAAGACATCACCTTGACCATCGAGGTGATCGCCGACACGGGCCTCAAATGGCCCGAGACGGACCTATCGGCCGCGCTGACGTGGGCGGAGGGACAGCCATTCACGCTGCAACTGCCAAAGCCCTATAACGCCAAGGCTCCGCTCGCCTACACGGTCAAAAGCGGTCCCGCCGGCCTCTCCGTCGACGCAAACGGTGTCCTGTCGGGAGCCGTATCCGTCGACGACACCTACACGGTCGAATACGAGATCGACGACGACACCGCGCGCACACCGATCACAGGGGCGGCGACGCTGACGATTGAGGAACCCTTCGAGTTCGGTCCCGCTGACTGGCAGGCCTACAAGGGCGAGGAGGCATCGTTCGTCGTTCCAGTTATCCGCGGCATCAAGCCGATCACCTACACCTACCTGAACCGTCAGGATATGCCGGCGGCGAAGGACTGGCGGCACTATTCAGGTCGGGTCAGCGGATCGCCCGTGACGTCGACAGGCGGTTTCCCAGTCGAGATCGCTGTCGAGGACAAGGCGGGCGTGAAGAAGACTTTCAGGACTACGGTCGGCTTCAACCCGCCGCACCCGCTCGGCGTCACCTGGCCCGACCGAACCCTCTACGTCGGGGAGGATACGAACCTGCCGAAGGTTCCGAAACTCTCGGACAGCACGGTGACGGTCTCGAGTTGGGCCTATTCGGGCGGGCTCCCCGACGGCGTCGGTTTCGACTCCGCGACGGGGGCGTTCTTCGCCGACCCCATGCCAGGAGCGGATGCCGCCGGTGTCCATGTGGTCGACGTCACGCCGACACCTGCCGATCCCGACGTGGAGCTTGCCAGCCCATCCTTCCCCGCAACCCTGAAAATCGGCTATTCGGGCGACATCGTCTTCGCCAGCCGTACCCTCAGGCATCGCGTTGGCGCTGACATCATACAGAAGATTTCTTATTCCCGCGCGGTCGCTCCAGTTAGGGTGACGGCGGAAACCCTCGCCGACGGTGTTTCCTTCGATGCCGTGACGCGCACGCTGGCGGCAGGTTTCGGCGCACCTGGCACCTATCTGGTGGCCACGTTGAAGATCGAGGAGAACGACGATCCTGCCTTCAACAGGGAGAAGACGGCCTCCTTCTCGTTCGAGATCGTGCCAGAGGTCGCGCTGACGGTGCCGTCGTCGATGGCGTTCGGCCAGTACGACTGGAAGTCGGTGGCGATCACCGAGGTCCTCAACGTCATCGGCGACGGCGACGAGACGACGCCCGACGTGACCTACGCGCTTGCGGAAGGCTACCCGGCCCTGCCCGAGGACCTCTCGGTCAACCGTCTCACGGGGGCCGTCGAGGGCGCGCCCGAGGTCTTCGGCACCTTCGGTCCGTTCGCGATCACGGCGCACGACGCCTACGGGGATTCGAGGAACTCGAACGAGTTCACGATCACGGTGGCGGAGCGAAAGCAGCTGACGCTCTCCTACCCGTCCGGCTTCGACCACTTCCGCCGCTACGGCGCGTGGACGGCGGCCCCGGCCGTCGACGGCTACGGCCCGTACCGCTACTCGGTGACGCCCGCCCCGCCCGCGGGCCTGTCCCTCGATCCCGACACCGGGGTGATCAGAGCCGACACCGACCAGATCGTCGCGCCGCAGGCCTACACGGTCACCGTCACCGACTCGAAGGGCGGCCCCAAGGGGACCGCCAGCGCGGCGGTCGTGATCGGCGTCGCCGAGCGGCTGGCGCTCGGCCTCGACTACGGCTCGCCGTCGCTCGCCTTCACGCGCCACGTCGCCGACAGCGGCAAGGCCCCGGCGGTCGAGAACCGGGTGGCGCGCGGCGGCGCGCTCGAGTTCGCCGTCTCGCCGGCGCTGCCGTCCTGCGTCGACTTCGACGCGACCACCGGCACGCTCTCCGCAGACCCCGCCTGCACGGCGGTGGTCGCCCCGTCCGACTACACGGTCACCATCACCGACGCCACTTGGCGCGACGGCGGCAACGCCCTCGGCAGGGCCGCAGCGCCGCTGCGGGTCGGCGTCCAGGACCGCCCGGCGATCGAACTCGGCTATCCCGACTACGACGACGCGGCCGGCACCTTCGGCTTCAAGCGCCACCAGGCGCGGACCGTCTTCCCGCAATACAGCGGGGAAATGTCCGCGGTGACGTGGACCATCGCTCCGACGCCGCCGGCGGGCATCGAGTTCGACAGCACGACGGGCGGCATCACCGCGAACTCGTCCGTCCTGATCGCGCCCGCCCCGTACACGATCACCGTCGCGGACGATTTCGACGGCGTCACGCCGGTCACGGTGAACCTCGGCGTCGCCGACCGCGACCAGCTCGAGTTCGAGCAGGCCACGAGCCAGGAGATTCCGCTGAACGGCGAATACGCCCTGACGCTGTCGCTCAGGAACGTCATCGGCGAGAACGTCCGCTTCGAACTCGCGGACGGAAGCCTGTTGCCCGCGTGGCTTTCCTTCGACGCCGACGGCCAGGGCGGCTGCGGCGCGGCGGGAACCTTCTGCGGCACGCCGGACGCCGCCGACCACGGCCGTGTGTTCGAGGCTAAGGTCAGCGCCGCCGACGACTTCGACGGCGACACGGACCCGGTGACCTTCGCCTTCGCGGTCGTCGAGGACGCGACGCCGATGACGGTCACCTACGCCGCCCCCGACAAGGCCCGCGTCGGCTACGCGTGGTCGCTCGCCGTGCCAACGGTCGAACACGCCGTCGGCAACCACTCGTTCTCGGCCCCGGCGCTCGCCGCCTACGGCCTCGCCATCGACCCAAAGACCGGGGTGATCGCCGGCACCCCGAACGCGACCTTCGACGTTTCCTTCGACGTCACGGTCACCGACAAGCTCGGCCCGGCCCGCGCCGTCACCGTTCCGGTCCACATCGTCTCGGTGCCGTCGCCGACGGTGACGGTCCAGAACCCGATCCACGCGCTGTTCAACCGCGCCATCGACCCGGCGAACCAGCCGTCGGCGGCGGGCGTCGAGGGCACCGCCCTCTGGAGCGTCTCCCCCGATGCCCTGCCGCCGGGCCTCGCGCTCGACGCCGCGACGGGGACGTTCACGGGCCTGCCAGCGAAGCTCGGCACCTACGGACCGTACACGCTGACGCTCGAGGACTCCCTGCCGGGCAGCTACCCGACCGTGTTCTCCTTCGACGTCGCGATGAACGCCGATCCGATCGAACTCGAGGAACTGTCGGTCCTGACCAAGGTCGGCTTCCCGTTCGCGACGAAGGCCCCGACATACGACAACAACTACGGCGCGGCGGTGTTCTCGTCGCCCGAGCTGGCGGCGCTCGGCCTCGCGGTCGATTCCTCCACGGGCGTGGTTTCGGGATCGCTGGCGGAGCCGATGGAGAGCCGCCCGAACCTCGTCGTCCGCGACGCGACGACCCGCACCACCTCGATGCCGGTCAACCTCTCGGTCCTGCCGCGGATGCGCCTGACCGCCCCCGAGACGGTGACGCTGACGGCGCTCGACCCGATCGCGACCCCGATCAAGGTGACCCGCACCTACGTCGCCGGAACGGCGGCGTGGAACCCCGTCGATCCGAGCCTGCTGCCCGAGGGCGTCGCCTTCGACACGGCGACGGGGGCTTTCACCGGCACGCCGACGAAGGTGCAGACCCTCGACCCCGTCTCGGTCACCGCGACCGACACGTTCGGGAACGGCCAGGCGGACACGGCGACGTCGAACCCGATCGCCTTCGTCGTCAAGAAGGGCGCGTTCTACATGGCGTTCGCGCCTGGCGACCTGCCGGTCGCGACGAAGCGGACGTCCTACAGCTTCGACCTGGTCGCCAACGGCATGTTCACGTTCGAGGGCATGGACATGTCGGAGATCACGTTCAATATCGAGTCTACGGACGGTTCTAGGACGCCAGCGCAGATGGAAGCGCTGCTTGGCCTCAAAGTCGTCAACGGCGTCCTGACTGGGACACCGGCCGACGAAGGCGAATTCGACTTCTACGTCACGGCGACCTTCGCCGATCGAGCGCCCGTTGCGGGGCTGTTCCACCTCAAGATGGTATTGCCGGACACCCGCCTCGAACTCGCCAGCGCGAACCTGCAGAACGCGAAACAGTACGAGGACTGGAGCTTCGACTTCAAAACCGTCCTTACCCACGACAACATCCCGCTCGCCGCCGTTGTATGGGGGCCGCTCGTGGCGATGCCGAATTCGCAGCAGGTGACGGCCCTTCCGCCCGACATGACCTTCGAAAACGGTGTCCTTTCTGGTAAACCGATGTTGTCGGGCGAGTACGTGTTCAAGGTTTCGGTGTCGTTCACCGACAGGAGCGAGAACCTGATTCACGATCTAGTGTACGCGCTCACGGTCGAGGGCATTTCTTACAAGTTCAAACAGGTCGCCTTCGGTGGGTATGGCCATGCGTGCGCACTGACCGTAGACGGCGGCGTTCTCTGTTGGGGCGACAACAGGTATGGCCAGGTCGGAGACGGTAATGCGGGAGCCAATGCACTCTCCGCCAAGGAAGTCGTTGGACTCCATGAGGGCGTAAAGTCGCTAAGTCTCGGATACTATTCGTCGTGCGCTCTGATGACCGACGGAACCGTCAAATGCTGGGGTCATAATGGAGGTCCAACTTACCAGCTGCTCGTCACTGGCAGCACGGCGGACGTCGTGAAGACGCCGGAGACAGTGACACAGTCAGGGATTGTTCTCCACTCTCGCGGCTACAGCAACTCCTGCTTTGGCCTGAGCAACCAGGTCCGTTGCACCGACAATAACGGAGCCAAGAACTTGGTCAGCGGCCTGACCACCGGGATTGCCGAAATCACTTCGGGCTACAATCACCAGTGCGTTCGGATGAATAGTGGAGAGGTCCGGTGCTGGGGTAGTAACGGCAATGGTCAGCTCGGGAACGGCGGGACCACTTACAGTAATACGCCCGTTGTGGCTACGGGCGTCTCGAACGCGATCCAGGTTTCAGCGATGAGGGAGTTCACCTGTGCGTTGACGCAGGCAGGCGCGGTGATGTGCTGGGGAGTGGGCTACACTGCCACTCCAACCGTCGTTGCGGGGCTGGCAAGCGGTGTCGCTGCGATTACGACGGGGCATGTCGCCCAGAATCTGTGCGTCATCATGCAGGACGGTGGTGTGAAGTGTAAGGGAACTGGCACCGCCGGACAGCTTGGCAACGGGGAAAACAAGAATTCGACGACGTTCGTGGATGTCGTCGGACTGGAAGCTCCCGCGATCTCGCTGTCCACATCTCTATCGAGCAGCTGCGCGGTAGTGTCTAGCGGAAAGACGTATTGCTGGGGCAACGGTGCGAACGGCCGCCTCGGGACAGGTGATTTGACCAACAGGAACGTCGCCACGCCGGTGGTCCTACCCTGAAATAACGAAGGCGGCGAGACAGGGTAATCGCCGCCTTCCCAGCCTAAAATGGGAACGGCGGCTGTTGTCACGTTCAAACCGGCGAGACATCATTCATTCATCACGCCGCTGGACCATTTATGACTGACAAGCCGCTCCCGAACCACGGCTACTCGATTCCAGACCCGCATGAGAGGGCGCTGTGGCGTGACCTCGTCGTGGGGATTCGCCAGCGGATATCGGAGGGGAATTTCGAAGAGACCGTCCTTTTTCACGGAACTTCGGAGCGCGCCCTTGAGCGCATATTGCTCGATGGCATGGAACCGGTCGAATGCTCGCATGCGCTTCCGCCCGATTGCCGGGACGATTGCGAATATGGGTCCTTCTGGGGAAACATAGATACCGCGGCCACCTATGCCGACGACACGGCCGCCGAGAGACATCCGGACAGCTTGCCCGTGATCATCGCGATCCGCGTCTCGACCCTGGAGAATGATTACCGCATCGTACCCGACGGCGCGACTGTGGATTTCCCGCTCAAGGGACTGACTCGCCTCGACGATCCCGAGGTCGCGGCTTACTGGAGTGATTTCGGGCTTGACCGCCACTGGCCCGAATCCCTCCGCGATCTGGGAGCGGTCGTCGCCATCCATGACTTCACGATCCCTATCGAAGACATGGTCGTGATCAGGTCGATGGACGACTTCGAGCGTCTGTTCGAGGTGCGCGCCGATATCAGACCTGGACCGGCGACCGTCTGTCCTTGATATCGGTACCGCTGAACTTTCGCCAGGCCGATAAGACAGTGTGAACTCTGGGCGCAAGTGTTTTTGCATCGATTGTTCGAATTGCAAACGTTTTTGCACGAGAGCAAACGTTTTTGATCGAACAGCCAGCGTTGCGCAGCAAGAGAATCCGGACCTATCATTCTCTTTCCAGCGTGAAGGACCGGGTGAATGACGATATCTGACGAGGTGAGGGAAGCGCTGGTCGCTGTTTACGGGATGGTCCCGCAATGTCCTGTGCCGCGTTCAGATGCGACGAAGGTCAGGTTTGCCTTGGCGAAGGAACTTTTCGGGCGGTCGTTCACCGATAAAGAAGACCTCGACCAGTTCCTCGATGGCCGCGAGCGTTACGGCAGACACAACCACCTCAATCGCTATCTCATGGAGGCGACGGGGGTAGGCCATACCCTGTTCACCGTGACGTCGCTGTCACATCCCGACATCGAAACCGACAGCGCGACGACGCTGCTCGCCTTCGACCAGGCGCACTTCTCGGAGTTCGAAGCGACCATCGCAGAATCCTCAGGAAGCGAACCCAAGCCATACCGGGAATCCCTATATTTTCTGTGGACGCGAAGCCTGCTTGACGGGGAACTTGTCTACGGTTTCCTGTCCGCGGCAGGTCCCTACCTATGGGACGCGCTCGAGGATGCGCTGTTTGCGTGGGTGGACGAGGCATTTCCCGTCACCCCGAGGAAGGTGGAGACACCCGATGCGCTTGCCGAGGAGATTGATCGTCAGCTGAACCGTCCCGAAGCGGAGGAAAAGAAGCGGTTCGACGCCTGTGCGGCGGGGTCGCGCCTCATCAAGACCATGCTTGACGATGAAGGGCGCGACCGCATGTTCGAACGCGACGACCCATGGGTACGCCGCAGGCTTACCGATGACGGCCACGAAATCCGCGAGGATATCGTCTTCTCGAACGCGGGCGCTATGGAGAAGGTCCGCTTCGGCTCGTTCCATGCCGATGTTGCCAGCCTGCCAGACGGATCGGAACGTTTTGAAGCGCGGATCGCCGAGTTGGTGGAGGAATTCAGGCTTCGGCTCAAAGAATTGGCGTTTGCCCCCAAAACGAGCGTTGACGGATAGCCTGAAGCTGTTGTCTTGCGGCATCTGGGGTATACTGTTCCGACGGGAGAACAAGCGCGAGCAAGCCTTGTCACCGGGGGAACAGTATGACCGAATTCGCCATCCATGACGCAGACGCCAGAAAACTCGAGGTGTTCGCCCAGGCTTTCCATCGACTCTATCGCGACAAAGGTCCCGACGCGTCTATGGACAGGGAAGAGGTGCGAGAGGTGATTGACCTCGCGGTCGACGCGTTAGGACAGCCCGCGAGGGATTTCATGGCCCTTGTCGATCCGCTGAGCCCGATTCGCGCCGCCAATCCAGACGAAGTCGAGATCACCTGCACGGCCCGCGCCTGCGACGAAGTCAAGGCGGCGGTAGCGCTGGTTTCCTGCTACAGACATCACGAACAGATCGCGGGTTCAGAACTGGACGACGCCTATTCGACGCTGGCTTCGAGCGACATGGAGCATTCTCCTTCTCCTTAACCTGCCGGCGACACTAATATCACACGTTTTAGTCCTACGGTTCGTGAGGACTAATGAAAGAGTTTGACAATGTACTACGCATCACCGCTCGATCGGCAGCATTCCCTGAGGAAGCGCGCCGCCCACCGCATCATCGCACGATGTCTACGGGGCGACAGGGGAGAATTCCTCATGGATAAAGCGCGTCAGGCGCTTGCCGAAATGGAGCGGTCCGACGGATCGACGCCCTATGTGCGCGGGTGGCAGGCGCTCTTGGCCGGCGAGAGGTTCGACGTAGCTCGACGGATCGTCATGCGCGACGAAGGGGCTGAGGACCTGCGCGAGACGTCGCCCTTCATGCAGTTGCACGGTTTCGACTACGGTCGGCGCATGCCGATTGTCTTCATGGACGAGGAAACCATCCGTCCCCGCATGTGGAATCTTGCGAAGCGTCTGGCGATGATAGAACCTCGACAATCGGAGGTTCCAGCATGCAGGCAGCCAACCCCGTTCTGAAGACACCATACCCACGCGGCTCGGGCGACAGCATCGAAGACGCACGCAAGGCATTGATCATGAAAAACAAGGTACCCGTTCGTGTCGTCCGCGATCTGGACAACGCGATCCGCAAGGTGGCCGAGATGTTCGACACGGAAGCCGTGGTCGTCGTCGGGAGCCAGGCCGTCCTCATGCGGTGGGGCAACAAGGCTCCGGACGCGATGCGCACCTCCGGCGAGATCGACATGTATCCGGCGAACAAGAAGCTGTGGGAAGAGGCCGAACGCCGCAAAGCTGGCGCTGACGCTCTTTACGTGGAAGCCTCCGAATATATCCACCAGGTCGCAGGGGAAGGCTCCGCCTTCGACGAAATTCACGGCTTCTACGTAGACGGCGTGGATGAAACGACATCGCCGCTACCCCTTGGATGGCAGGAACGCGCGATGTACCGCGAGGTTCAGCTCGAGAGCGGCCGTACGGTAACTGCCGTTTCCCCCGCGATCGAGGACACGCTCGCTGCCAAGATGATCCGTCTCAGGCAGAAGGATGTCGAGTTCGTCCAAGCGAGCTACACATTCCAACCTTTCGACATCGCTGACATGAAGAAGCGCATGGAATCGATCCAGCCCCACGCGAGCTACACCCAGGAATACTTGGATGCCTGCCGCGTTCAGGCGTTCGCGTTCATGGACACGCTCGAGAAGCGGGCGGCCCGCAATCCGATAGCGGACTTGGAGAAGCAACTGGCGCGCATCCTGCCGGAGTATCCCAAGGACACACACTGCGCCTTCTACAATCTCGCGGACAACAGCGTGACTATCAGGAAGTGGGAACCCGACATGGGCATCTTCTACAAGATCGACAACCCGCTCGGTCCGGCCATGGTCGCCAAGGGCTTCCAGCATTTCGTTCTCGACGGGAAGAAGGTGGACAAGGAGGTCTTCGACGCGCGGCTGGACGCAGGTCCCGCCCCCGACGCGCCGGCACCCCCTCCATGGCGGATGGGATAACTGCTGCAAAACGAAAGAGCCTCAGGATGCCTGAGGCTCTTTCGTTTTCTGGATGTTGCGGGCGATGACGTCCTCAAGGTGCGGGTACTGGTCGATGGCCGTCAGACGTGCCTTCTTGTAGGCCATCTCGCATTCAATCTCGGTGGCAACCGCTTCGTTGAAGGCCCGTTGCATGATCTCGAAAGCGGACTTCGCCTGTGTGTGTTCGTCCTCGTATTCCGGCCCGCAATCGTCATGCATGAAGAACATGCGTGCGGCAGACTCGGCTCCCTTTAGCCTTCCCTTCGCCTCATCATAAGCCTTCTTGAGGCTTCTTGCCGTCAGGCGAGCACGGGTGCGGTCGCCATGGGCCTGAGCGACCCCGATCAGTGTGGAAAGCGCGCCTTCGGTAAGTTCAGTATTAGCTGCGTTCATTCTTGCTCCCTATGCGCGTTTCACGAGGTTATGCAGGCTTTGTACCGTGCTTCTTCAGGTCTGCGACAAGTGCCGCTTCCACATCTTTCTTTCGAGCTTCGGCTTCTGCCAGAAGTTCTTGCGCGGCTTTGACGCGCCTTCGGTTCTTCCTGGTCCAGTCGTCCTTGCCGATGTATTGGGCGAAACGGAGGTCCTGCGCGCGCACTTCGATCCCGATGTGTGCGAGAATGAGGGAAGTCCTCAGGCGTTGCCTTTCGCGGCCTGAGGCAATGTCACCGATGTCTGCAGTCGCGACGGGGCTCATCGAACTGCCTCCAAGGCCGCCTTGGGGGTTGAGCGGGAGTTCGGGTAGACGACCTCTTCGATCAACCGCTCCAGGCGGGGGTGCTGTTCGATGGCCGTCAGCCTTGCTTTTTTGAACGCCTTCTCGCTGGTGATCTCTGAGGCCACGGCCGCCGAGAAGACGCCCTTCGCCTCATCCAGCCAGCTGCGGTAGGAGTCTCCGCAGTCCGCGAATCCGCCGAAATGACGTTCTTCCTTTTCGGCCGCCGCAAGAGCCACTTTGGCTTCCCTGGCGCGTGCGCGCGCCTCGGTCCGAACGCCGTAAGCCTTCGCGACGCTGACGAGATGCTCCAGCTCTCCTGTCGAGATTTCCATTCCGCAGCTCCCGTCTCAAGGCGTCATTGTCAACACCTGTTCCGAGGTCCGCTGTAGCAACTTGCGGCAACAATTGCAAGACTTCGATATTTACAGACCCCGGTGTGTTTTGGGATACCCGGGCCAAGAGTTGGGGCGTCTGAATGGTGACTGGCGACGACGGAGTTGAGCGGACCGACGACGAGGAACTCATGCTCCACGGTCGCTGCCACCTATTTGCGGTCGCCCTCAGCGAACTGACCGGACTCCCTATCGGGGCCTACCTCGATACCGACATCGAAACCGAGAGAACGGTTCTCGTCCATGCGTTCGTGGTCGACGGCGACATCGGCATCGACATCAGAGGGCGGGTGCCGCTGGACGACATCATAGAAGGCGAGTTCGACACGTTCGAACCCGAGCTTGTCATGATTTCGCGGGAGGACGTGCTTCTTCTCGGACACGGCCGCGGGACAATCTCCCAGAGGAACCCCGAATTGCTTGTCGCAAAGCGGCTGGCTGCTTCCCTGGTCGAGCGCCTCGACGAACCTCCCCCGCCGACGCAAATGACCGGTCCGTCGCCTTAAATACCTCGTCTTGCTTTTGAAGGAGGAAAGGGCTAACCCGTGGTCGAACCATATAGAGGAGCGCCCATGCATCCCGCCCTGAAGCGCGACGTACGCAACAATATCCTCTTGGCAGGGCAGCACATCCAGGCAGTTTTTCCACGGGTGGGCGGCACGGGTGACACGTTCTTCTATACCATCGGAAACGCCGAGCGCGGTCTTCCGGAACTGCTGTTGATCGGCGGCTTTCGACCTGAGATCGCAATGCACATGCTCAACGAAATCGCCCAGTACATGCGGGAGCGGGGAAAGGCACCCGAAGAGGGATTCCTCGACATCGGATGGACGTTGCCCTTCAAGGTCAGGAAGGCGGGCGGAAATGTCAGGACCGAGTACACCGCGCAGGCGGGCGAATACCTTGGACACGAGCGGTACGAGGTCATACAGGTTATGATCTGCGACGGTGAAGGGCGGTATCCCGGCGACGATGGTTGCCAGTTTGAGGTGCCACGCCCCTAACGCCAAAGCATCAGCTCAATGTCCGTGCGCGGATTTGTGCTTGCGGCCGTCTCTGGTACTGTTCCCGCGAACATACGGGAATCGGCAATGGTGGACACCGCTCAGATCGAAAAGTGGATGGAGTTCGAGGCGAGGCGTATCGAGGAATGGGCAGGTGTCGATATCCTGGATTTGCTGACGCTAAGCTATACCCGTGTCGTCATTGCCGAATCGAAAAGGCTCGGCTCGTTCGATACCAATCGCTATAACGACGCCCATCTTTACCATATCGCCGATTGGTTGGTCGCCGCGAGGTTGCGCAGCGAAGATTGGCTCTCACGCTTGGACAGCCAAAACAGACCCAGAAAACTCATGAAATTCGGTTCGATCGCGCAGATGGTTGCCGAAGCGAACAAGGCCATGCGCAAGCGCCGGAACGACGGGAAGTCGGTCGAGGCCTCCGAAGGAGCTGAACTGGTTCACGACTGCGGCGACGGATTTAATATTTTCAGACTGACCACGAAGGATGCGCTCGACCACGAAGGTTGGCAGATGGGGCATTGCGTCGGCCAGGGGGCGTATGATCAGGGAGTCGTAGCGGGAAAGACCGCGATCTTCTCGCTCCGCGACAGGTTCGGGAAAAGCCACGCCACCGTGGAACTCGATACGGTCAGGAACCACATCCGGCAGATCAAGGGAAAGCAGAACGACCATCCCAAAAGCGAGTACATGCGGCGGCTCATCGGCTGGCTTGAGCCATCATGGACCATCTCTGAAGACGACCTTCCGCCCGGCTTCGTGATTGACCGCAACAACCGCCTGGTCGAACTTGGGCTACTCAAGGCGGGCGAGGTTTTCGACGGCGACCTGTCGTTCCGCTGCACCGACGAAGAACTCGACGAGTTTCATGTTCCCATCCCCGAGGGCGTGATCGTGAAGGGACGTCTCACCGTTCTGGGGGCGGACCTGCTGCTCCGCATGAAGTGCGGCAAAGGCGATGACGCAGGTGTGCTGCAACGTGTCGTCCTGCCTCGAGGCCTGGGGGTGCTGGGCGATCTCGATCTAAAGTATCTGCGACTTCATGCGGACGAACTTGCAGTCGGCGCGCTCAACACGACCATATGCGAGGTAACGAAGCTTCCGGAGCGGGTGGCGGCCGGTTGCACGTTCAGGCGCACCGTATTCGACGACGTCGGCGACACCGCCTTCGCGTCGCGGGTCAAGTTCTTCGACTGTACCGACGTCCGGCTGGCGAGCGGAGTTATCTTCGAGGAAGCGGTTTCGGTCGAGGATTGCAGCAAGGTCGGCATGTTCTGCAATCCGGCGGTCAACTTCGGCGATGGTACGCTGTTTCGCGGCAATCTCAGCGCGAGAAGGGCGGACATCGGCTTCAGCGGCGAGATCACCTGTGAGAAGACAGTTCGCCTGCACTATTGCCACGACGTTCGCATGCCCGACGCATTGACGGTCGGCGAGGATTTTTGCCTTCTGGATGCGGTGATCGACAGGTGGCCGCCACACCTCGAGGTAGCGGGGGAGGTCAACGTGGCAGATTACGCCGTCACCTCGGGAACCCGTAATAGTGCGCCCTCGCTGAAATTCGGGTGATCCGCGATGAAGATAGTTTTTCCGCTCTTCTATTCCATCACCGGGCGGCTTCCCGGAAAAAGACAGGCTCGTAGTTACTCATACCGTGAACTGGTAGAGGTCGACATCCGCGAGGTTTCCTCCGAGGACGCGCCAGTCGCCTGTGTCTGGCGGCCGAACAAGGAGTTGCGCCACCCGGCGGACGAGATCGTCCCCCTTACCAACCACGGCAAGAGCGGACCTGGCGGCACGCAGTTCACGCGCTGGCATGACGGGCGGCACTGGAAACGGATGATCATGTCGGACGGTCGGCTGATGCATACGGCGACGATGAACGATATCGAGCTAGACCGCGTCCAGTTCCAGGCGATGCTGGGCAGCGGAAGAATTCAGCACGCCCTCGACATCATGTGCCTTCCCGAGTGGGTCAGTGCCGCCAAGGACGTCACCGACGACCCGGCATCCCAGTTCGATGTTGTGAAGCAAAGCGCCCGTGCAAGGGTGATGGACGAACTCGAGAAGGCACTGGACAACGTCATCTCGGTGGACGGCGTCATTCATGCAGCCTGCTTCGAGCCGTTCATCGCGGTCTTCAAGAGCGTTCGGCCTGGGACCGATGTTTGCGAGATGTCCGTGGAGACGAGGGACTATCCCCTGACGATTTTCCGAGACAGGATCGTCGGGGCGTTTGCCGCTGGCTCTTTCGACGTCGCGCTGTCCTTGGCCACTACGAAGGGGGTGCAAGGTCGGGAACAACTTGCGGGCGTGCAGCCCGATATATTGATCCCTGACGCGTTTTCGTTCGACTGGGAGATGTTCTGGAGCGTCACTGAGAAGCTCGACCGTCTTTGGATCGATCTTGCTCGGGTGGGACAGCAGAACACGGCGGTAGGCATCGGCAAAAGATCGAGCGATCCCGACCAGCGATTCGCGGCGCTTTCTTCCTTGACGCCCGAGACTACGGAACGCTGGGAGCGCCTCGGCGTTTCCCCGCAGCCGCTGTATGAGGCGTTGGAAATCCTTGATGACAGAGAGGTCCGCCTGTCCATTCCTCACCACGCGGCGACTGGCATGAAGGCGATTTAGCATGATCATAGACTTCCCAGTCTACTACGGGATTGACGGCCGACTTCCGGGTAAGCGCGCTGCGAGGACGTACGGATTTAAGGAGTACACGACGGTAGAGATTCCGGAGGTCTCCGCCCATGACGCCCCGGTTTCCTGTGTCTGGTCCCCTGGCCCTGAGGTGCGGGTGCATGAGGAACGCGTCAACGACACCAACAACGGAATGTTTGACCAAAACGGAAACCAGATGACGCGATGGTATGGCGGTCGACACTGGAGGCGGCTTTTGCTTTCGGAATGTCCGGGACTCCGCTTTCGGCGGCCCGGTCTTCCCCCGATCGACCAGGGTTCGCTCACTTTTTTGCTGGAGGACAAGTCCGCACAAAAGCCTCTGGGCGTGCTTGTACTCGGCAACTGGTATCCGAGGTTCGAAGCCGTGCATGCCGACCCACAAGATCGGTTCGAAATTGTGAAAAGCAACTACCGGGACGAGGTCTTGCAGGCTATTGCGAGAATCCCGGAGACGGTGATCCTGGTGGAAGGCCATCTATACCGCGCCTGTTTCGAGCCTTTTATCACAGTCTCGAGGGGCTTCCGTCCTGATATGAGGGTTCGCGAGGTCGTCATAGAGACGGACATACCCGCACTCACAAGGAACCGTAACCTTATCGAAAAAGTCTATCCGATAGGCGAATTCGACCAGGCGTTTGGACTCGCGGCCAGGGACGCAATCGATCCGCTGGAGCGCGCTTTCGTGGAGCAAAGACGGCCAAGGGATGTTCTCGGGGCCGCCTTCGGGTTCGACTTCGGGATGCTTGAGGAAGTGACCGCCAGACTGGACGAAGCTTTTCGCGTTACCCGAGAGCATACGGGCTTCGGGGACAGGTTCCTGAGAGAGGCACTGCGAACGGTCGACGCGGACAAACGCCAGGCGGACATCTTGAAGTTCATCGAATTCGAGGGAATCCGCTGGCGTCGGCTAGGCCTTCCGATCCATCTCCTGGAAGAGGCACTCGATCTCCTCGATGAGCGCCCGATCGACATAGAGATCGACCGCTCGGCGAATTCACGACTTCCCCGCCCCTGACCCGCTGTTGCCCTTGATGCCGGTGAAAAGGCCTTCGAAACTGGTTGGAAGGCAACGGAGGCATAAATGGGCAGTGACGTGACAATCGGAATTCGGACGGCCGAGGGAGAGGCTCTCGCTGCGCTGAGCTACAGCCACGTCTACGGACGTATCCTGATCGAGGCGGATTTCGTCACGCCGAAGGAGGAAGAGTTCCGCAAACTCGTCGAGGAGTACCGCGACGACAAAAGCTACGGCCCGCGGCCGCTTGCTCCGTTCGGGTCAGGAATTACCTTTGCGGACTTCAAGACGAGGACGATCTTCGACGCCCAGAGCATCGCCTATTTTCCGGCGTTTACGATGGACACCATCATCCGGGCCCTCTTCGAAGCGCCGTCTCGCTTCGACGTCTATGTTCCCCATTTTGCGAGCGCGATGGAGTTTCTCCCAAGACCTCCTGGGGACTTTCGTATCCGCGAAATCGTCGAGAGGGAGTTCGAACGGGCGTCGGATCAGGCGGGCTTGTGGAAATCGGTCGGCGTGGAGACGGTTCCTGGTACCCTGAGCAACTGGAATGACGGCAAGGCCGAGGTTGTGGCTACCGCCACAGTGCCGAGAGGCGACTTCGCTGCCCTCATGCTCGATCTGCCGGGGTGGACCGTGAGGCATTGCAACCCGAGGGATAAAGGGAAAGTGCGCGGTTTCTACGAAGACTTCTCCGCCTCCATCACGCTGGGTCCAGAGGATATCGCCGCCTGGGAAGAGTTCATATCCGAACTCTGAGGCCTACCAACGTCGCTGCTCGTCTACGGGCGATGCGAGGGTGACGTCGCCGGGGTAGTCGCAAGCTTGGGTATCGGCTTGAGGATTCCGTTCACTCTCTTCTGTTCTGGATACATTTCGACGCCCATTTTCGCCCAGAACCCCTTTGCTCCCGGCTTGATGTCGAGGATGTCGATGTCGTCGGTCGCGGCGCGCGCAAGGGCCTCGATGGCACGGCGGCCAAGCCCCTCGCCGCTCTGCCCCTTGCGCGGATTGCGGCGCAGTTCCTTGCTGATATCGAAGTTCAGAAGCTTCCTGATGAGCAGCGGCGCGCTTTCGTCGATCGGGTACTCGATGAGAAGTTCCATGCGACCGACGATGCGATCTTCGCCCGTGGCCCGACGGTGCGCGATATCGAGGACCGAGAACTGGCACCATAGATGTCCCGCCGGATGGACGCGGTTGGACCTTGTCCCGCCGAAGATCGCGATGTCTTCGTCGAACCAGCCGAAAAGCCCCATCCCGGTTTCCTTGAATTCCATTTCCGTCTCCTGCCTGCCATGGCGCGATCCTGCACGAGGCCGCTGCAAAAGGCCAGAAGCGCGTCGATGCATTGACGCCTTAGCAGGGTCTTCAATTTTCACCTGCGGCCACATCGAAGTCTTGCAAAATGCCCAGGCGTGTGCGACTTGTGGCGAAACTGGAGATGGTGTCGCATGCGCCTGATTACCCCTGTCGAAGTCTGGAAAACCTGGGACAACGGCGATCACGCCGAGGAAAAGCACGAGGTGCTTCCAAGCTTCTTCGAGGAAGGGACGAACCCGCGCGCGCTTCTAATCACCGGGGAGAACGCAGGCGGGAAGAGCCTCGCCGTCGCGATCCTGCGGCAGGTGTCGAACGAGCTTGCCGAACTGGAGGGCGGCAAGCTCGAGGTCATGGACATCGGCATGAACCGCCGCGTGGCGGCCGGTATCGAGAGGACCTTCATTTTCGGGCATGAAGCCACGGAATCGACCGGCAACGTCTCCATCCGCACCGCCATCCGGGGGATCGAAAACTCAAGGGATCGCTATCATCCGCACTGGCTGATCCTCGACGAGCCTGACATTGGCGTCGGCGACGGTTATCATCGGGCGATCGGCCAGTATCTGGCGGATTTCTCTTCCAGCCTGCATCCGGCCTGTATGGGCTTTGCGGTCGTGACCCATTCGAGGGACATCGCCAGGGAGATCGTCGCCGCGGGCGCGTCAAGTCTCCGTGTCGGCCCTGACCTGCGGCCGGTACAAGAGTGGCTGGCACATGGCGACCGTCCCAAGAGCGTTGAGGACCTGTTGGCCCTCCAAGGAGAGGCCCGAAACACGAAATCCAAGGTGACGCGCCTGTTCGAGATGCTGAAGGCCGAGAGGAAGCAGTCGGCGGCACCGCGCGGAATGCGCGCCTGACGTCATCGGAAGAAATAGGAGAAATGTATGCAGGCAGACGGGAATTGCGATCACTATGAGACGAGTCGGTACTACGCGGAGTCAGTAAACGACTGTACTGGCGAAACGGAAGGCGAGTGGAAGACGGAAGAACGGTCCCTGATGGTGGATATCGATCTTCACCGCTACCAATGTTCGAGGTGTAAGCTGATCGGCTATTACTCCGGCGCGGCGAAGGCCTATTACGAAGAGGGCAAGCGCACTCCCGGTGTCCGGGGGTTGGAATAGCCAGCATCCGGGGCGGGTTCACTTGTATTATGCTCCCCATGCCCCCAGGCTGAGATGAACGCTGAAGGGATTTAGACATGACGCTACGCACTATTGCCGAGAACATCACGGGGTTCGCTGGCGAGGAACTCGCCAGGCTCGGACTGACCGTGGTGCCGGCACCCTCGCAAGACGAGTCCACGGAAGACCACTCGATCGAATTCCGCGACGGAAACGATCGGGAACATGCGGTCTCGGTCCAGGTCAACTCCTATGCGCCATCATGGTCGAATGTCTCGCTGACGATCAGGCATGTCGAGATGAAGCCGATCGACGGCACGCGATATTCTTGCGCGTCCCTTGGGTGGGTCTTCTCCGAGCTGCGCTCCAACTCGCGCACAGGCCGGATCGAGGAGATCATGACCGCCATCAAGGCTCACAACTGGTTCATGCCGGTAGACGACCTCGACGCTGGAATCCTTACCGACTTCAGGATGGAGAAGGTGATCCCGAAGCTGAGGGAACACTTCTTCGACGGGGAAGTGCGGTTGAGCCGTTCCGGTGCCAATACGGCCGTCGATACCGTCGAAATCCTCGACAACGATGGCGAAGTCGCCGCCAAAGCGGTCTTCGAAGCACCTGCCACTATTCGGGTAATCTACGCGACCCTCGCCGGAGACGAGCGGGTTCTCGCATACAACGGCATGGCCGCATTCGAAGAGAGGATCGACCGCGATCTCGGCGGCACCCCAGCCCGGACGGCTGGACCACGGGTGTGATCATCGAAGGGCAGTTGTTGCAGAACATGCAACAACTGCCGAAACTGTATTACAGTTCGCGCGCTTCAGACGACGCTGTCCTGCGTTTCCAGTCGATGGTCAGAAAGATGCGTCGGTTGGGATTGCCGTCCCACGTCGCCGCGATCCCGTGCTTCGCGAATGCTTCCATCGCGGCGGCCGCAACCTTCGCGTCCTCGGAGCGATCATCGTCGTCATCGGCGAAGGAATAGTAGCCGATACTCATCTCGCCGCGATCAACAGCGCGGTCGACGTCCTGCGTGTGATAGAACAGCGCGCCGATCTTGCCCGACTCCTTGCCGCCCTGCCGTTCCCATTCGAGCTTCGCCTCGTAGCTCGAACTCGTGAAAGTCGAGGACGGGTGGTGCAGGCAAATGTATCCATTTGCATTCAATTCGTCGAACACGGCGGTCAGACGGTCGAAATCTGTGACTGCCGGCCACGATGCTTCTTCTTCGAGCTTCTTGGCGAAGGCTTCCCGGACGAGGACCGCGATCCCATCCCTCGTCACCTCCTCGTAGATGCTATCCTTCGCTTCGTCGAAAACGAAGTCGATCACCTCATCGACGGTCATGTAACCGCCGTAGATCATCTGATCCTTCTCGCAGCAATCGCGGAAGGCTTCGTGTTCGTCATCGGTGACGGCGATGTCTGTCATGATGGCACTCCCTTACCTTACTTCCGTGGCCACATGTAGTGGCGCAAGCCGTCACGTACTTCGTATGTGCCGCTCGCACAAACATAGAGGCCTCCGCCGTCGGGCAGAACGGTGTTATTGGCCTCGTCCACGAACTTGCGCAACAACGGGAGGTTTCGTCTGGCGAAATCCGCGGTGGACGAGAATGGCATGGAAAACACGAACTCGGAAACCGCCGCGATCGGAACCTCGAGCCATGCATTCCCGCTCACCCCGTCGTGGACCGCGAGAAAAATGCTGCCGTCACGGTTGTCGATGAAGAATTCAGGGCCAACGAGATCGACCGGCTCCCCGAAAACATCGACGACCTTCGCGTGCCGGGCAGCCACGAACCTACGGTACTCGCCGAAGTTAATCTCGGCCGCGGCATCGCGGGGCGTGGAGCGCGCCGGATCGAAAAGCGCGACATACCGCTCGGCGATGACGGAAAACACGTTCTCCTCGTCCTTGCTAAAACTCGCAACGTTGGCTGTCGCCAGCGGTCGGATCGCATATGCGTTCCAGTCGAAGTCCTTGCTATTGAACCATACAGAGGACTGGTAAAGGGCGTCAGTGTTTTCGACCATAGCCTCCCAGATTGGTGAAGCGGCGGCGAGCGTCATAAGTGTTGCCGCGCCCTCGATATGGCGATCCTCTCCGATGTACCTAGCCTCCGTCCGCGGATAGGAAATGGCGTTGTCATCGTACAGCGTTCCCGCCACCGCGAGCGTGGCTGCAGGGGTCATGTCGAACCGCGTTGCACAGGCCTTCACCAGGTCGTCCAGGTTGAGGCCATGCGAGACTTTTTCCAGCGTCACAGAAGGCATGTGAAGACTCCGATTCAACTTTCGGGTCTTTATATAGACAAGGCACCGATAGTCAACCGGAATTCATGACCCCGCCACGGCTCCGCAGGCTTGTTAGACCTCCATGGTGTCGACGCTCGTCCAGAGGCTGACAGGTCTGTCCAGCCATTCCTGCAGAGCCGTAGCGACAGGGCCAGGTCCTGCGATCCCGATCATCAACTGGGCCGCCTCGTCGAGGATGGCGTCGTCCATTTTTTCAAGGCCTCCGAGCCACAACTCGTGAAGACGGGCAAGGGCTTTCGCCGCCTTGGCGGAACCCCGGGCTAGTTTGCGGTCTGACGCATACCATGGGTGCCGCGAGAACAGGTCGGCGAACAGCGCAATGACTGTCCGCTCCGACGGCTCCGGCCCGCGGTCGGGAATGGGATTGAAGAACGCCTCAGGCCCCCGGTCGTAGTGCTCTTTTCGCCTGATGGCCCGGATATCGTCGATCGTGCGGTACGCCTCCTCGAAGTCTATGATTGATGCCCCCATGCCGCCGTGTGGTGTCAGGACGCGGGTGTATTCCCGTCCGAGGTAATGGTAACCGCGGTCGTAATCACTCCGCCTCTGCTGGATGCATGGCCTGTCGATCCGGCAGTAGATCGTATCCTCGCACGCCAGCAGGTTCCGTTCGAAATACCGCTTCGCCCGCGCTTCGATTTCCGCCCTGTCGTCCCATTCCACCTTGTTGGCAGGATTGTAGTTTCGGAAATTGCGAGGCTCGGTCGCGTAGATGCCTGGGGCGGGGAGCCTTGAGAAGAGCCTGAACTCGAATGCCGCCCACGCGAAGGCCCTCTGCGCCGAACGGTCGAAATTGGCCAGTGGCCATCCCTTCTTGTCGCCGAGTTCCCGATGACGGCTGTGCTTCTCCGTGGGCCGCCCGCGAACGATCCCGTTAGTCGCCTCGGCGATCACCCAGTAATGGTCGTCGAACGCATAGGCACGGTCGGAGCCGAAGCCGGCATGGTAGCCGTCGTTGTCCTGGAACACCTGTTCGAGATGCGACTTAGGCACGTCCTGGATTTCCACGTCGACCGCGGCCCAGCCGATGCGCTCCTTCACCTTCGGATCGGTCTTCGTGTTCGCGAAAAAGTGGTTCAGGAACGCCAGGTTGAGTTGCACTTTGAATTCTCCGTCTAGGTCCTTCCAGTCTTGGCGACGAACCTGACGGCGGCAAGTTCCGGTCGGCGTGTTGTGTGCCAGACGCCGAACTGGTAATCCGGTCATAGACAACGGAGAGTGCGCAATGGACCGCAAGACGCTGAAGGAAATCGAAAAGAAGGCCAGTCAGCTCATCGAGAAATACGGCTTTTTCGTCCAGCATGTCGTCGACGGGCCAATCCCCTACAGTTTCACCTCTGGGCTGTCCTACGCCGCCGATCCGCCGCTTCCCGAATTCGCGATGGCAGGTTTCGAAGTGCCGCTGATGGAAATGTTCCTGAACGATGCCGTGGCAGCGATGCGCTCGGGCGATCTCGTTCCTGACGGAGCCGGATACTACGGTCGCCATCGCGGCCAGGAGGTAGGTGTTGTCCCCGTTCGGCCGCACAGCTCCCCTTCCCGTCTTCTGCTGCCCGAGGAGGCGGAAGCCTATCTTATCGTCATGCCGGACGAGGCCGGTGCGTTCCCGTGGGAAGAAGGCTGCGATCCGACATACGCCGCCCAGATCGCGGGGTTCGATTGCATCGAACTCCCGCATCCGCGCACGTCGCCTCCGCCGTCCCGCGGCCTGCACTGAGTCCGATTTGCAACACGGCGGTCAGATCGATCACCGTGGCCGAGGTTCCTGTCGATCCCCGATCGTCGAGCGCATATGAGGGGCTGTGTGAATGATTCGGCATACCCAGACGGAGGGGCGCGGCGGCTTTCTCCGTCTGGGACGAGGATGGAATGACAGTAGACATATTGGTGAACTGGGCAATCCGGAACGAATTCGTTCCGGTCGGGGACCGCTGTTTTCGCGGCAACCGGAATGGCTCAAGAGTGAGCATCGAAATCAAGAGGGCATCGTTCGTCGTCATCAGCGACAGCGGCGGAAACTCCCCAATCGTCGTCTCCAAGCGGTTCGAAGACGTCCGCTATGACGATGCCAACGACGTCATCGTGGGGATACCGGCGCTCGCAGACGCCGTGGCGTGTCCTGCGCCTCGGCGTCGCAGATTGGCCTAGCCCGAGAGTGCGACGAGCGCCGCCTCCAGATTCCTCCGCGCCGATGCCTCGAAGCGGTCCCTCATGGGGGCCGTCGCGAAGATCGCCTCGCGCGCCAGGAACTTTCGGAGGACGGCACCCCGCCCTTCTCGCCACTGGTCTTCTGGCACCCACGAATACTCTTCACGGATCGCCTCGTCGTAGCGCCTGAACGTGGCTTCGTCCGATCCGAGGATGGCGAGGTCCATGTCGCAGAACAGGGCGATGTCCGAAGCCAGCGCTTGCGAGACGCCTTCAGGGACGAGATGCCTCGCCGTCGCGACGATGCCTTTGTGGATCGCGTCGAGCTGCCGGGGTTCGGCGACGTCGGCCAGCCATTCGACGGCCAGCTGCGCGCTGCGTTCCTCGTTGTCGTTGCGGCGGCTGTCGTAGATCACGTCGTGCAGGACAAGGATGACCTCGAACACGTCGGGATCGTTCACGAGCGAACGGTATTCGTGGAACAGGAGGTATAGAGCCTCGACGTGGCCCCAGTTGTGATAGGCCCTGCCCTCGTCGTAGTGCTTTCGCGCTCGGTCAATGATTTCGGGCGTAACGAAGGACATCGTGGCCTCTCAGGTCCGTGGCGTCGCTCCTTATTCACAGACCTCGGTCGGCTTGTCAATTGTCGGTGCTTGTTCGCGCCGCGGGAGGCCTCTGAACACGCCCAACAGGCGTTTCTCGACCGCGATGTGGACGGCTAGCCCGACCAGGGTTTCAGACGCATGCCGTCACGAGGCACACGAAAATCAGTTGAAGCGGGCCTGTCAGCGGAACGTGACTGAGAGCCGCGAGGACGGGCGGATAGACGAACTGGTGCGTGAGGTAGATCGAGTAGCTCGCGCGGGGTTGCGGATGTGGTGGAAGACGACCAGCAAAGCCGCGAGCGCGCGGACGTATTGTATGGAAACCAGCTTGTTCATAGGGCAGCAGTTCAAGACCTCGTAGTCGCTTGAAAAGTGTTAGCCACGCTCCGCGATCCGTCAAGCTCAGGGTCTTCGATCTTCTTTTTAATCCCCGACATGTTGCGTCGCTCTCACTTCGCCATCATCCTTCTATCTATAGGATCGCGATGACGTCTTCGTTTTCGCCAATGGACTGGAAGCACCGGAATGAATTTCGAAATCGTCGGCTCGGGTGACAACATGCTCTTCGTATCCCTGTCGAAGGGAGAGGAGATCAGCTGCGAGTCCGGCTCCATGGCGATGATGGAGGGCAACCTCGACCTCGTCGGCGAAATGAAGGGCGGCTTCTGGTCGGCCGTCGGACGCAAGCTGACGAACGGCGAATCCTTCTTCACGCAGTCGATCAGGGCCACCAGGGGCAACGGCGAGGCTCTCCTCTCTCCGGTGATCCCGGGGGACATTCACGTCCTGGAATGTGGCGGGCCGCAGCAGTACTTCCTGAATGACGGCGTGTTCCTCGCGAGCGACGCCCGCATCGACGTCAAGGTGAGGACCCAGAGCCTCGGGCGCGCGCTTTTCGGCGGCACCGGCGGCTTTTTCCTCGGGCAGACGCAAGGAACGGGCAAGGTCGCGGTGTCGGGTTTCGGCACCGTCATGGAACTCGGCGTGGACGCGACCGCCGACAATCCGGTGACCATCGACAACAACCACGTCGTCGCGTGGGACGTCGGATTGACCTACGACCTCGCGCTGAACACCAACCGATCGTCTGGATTCCTTGGGTCGCTCGTCAACAGCGCCGTCAGCGGGGAAGGCATCGTCTGCAAGTTCTCGGGTAAGGGCAAGGTTGTGATCTGTTCGCGCAACAGGAACGATTACCTCGCCTATCTCGCATCCAAGATCGCACCCAAGGGATAGACCCTCAGGTTACGAGGGGAAAGAAATCATCTCAGGTCCGAAAGTCGTGACGAGCGATTTGTCTGACGGCATGTTCACGCGCAGCGCGTTCTTCACCTCGAGCGAATAGTCTCCCTTCAGGGAGAAGTAACCAAGGATCGTCGCGAGGTAGTGCGCGACCCCCATGACACCGGGCTTATTGGACAGCCTGTCATAGGCAAGCGATTCCAGATGTCCCTTGGCAATGAGGTTGTTCACGGTCTCTTCGACGCGGCGCACGATTTCCGGGACGATCCTCATGTTGTCGGAACGCCAGAACACCGATTCCGCATTGGCAAGTCCGACAGCGGGCATCCTGTTCGCCCAGGCGTAGACGTAAGCCGGCGCGAAGCTGTTGGGATTCTGCCGGTATGCGGTGAGGATCGTCATCCGCATCGTCTCGTAGCTTGCACGCAGTGCGTTCTCGTTCGTGACCATCAGAAGACTCCACTTTAAAAGCCGCCGTGGCGTCTTTGTTTAAATCAGCGGCGTCTTCTATTTTTCTGCGAACGCAATGTCAAGCGCCGTATTACATCCCGATGCGGTAGGCGCTGGCCGCCGTCGGATGCCTCGAGATCGTCTCGTTGGCAGCCTCCCCGTGTTCCATGGCAGCGCGCCACGGTGTGCCCAGGATGTTGAACGAGTAGTCGACCGAAGACGTCGCGCAGTTGGCGATGTGCTTCTCGGCCGTCACCATGCGCTCCTTGCGGACGTTCTTGACGTAGTTGTAGACGCACCGGATGACGGAGGGGTCACTGACGGGATCGGCCGCGGCGATGGCGTCTTCGAATGCCTGCCAGCGGCCGCGGATGAATTCGCGGCTGTAGAGGTACGCGAAACGCCAATCCTGGAGGATGACATTCTCGGCCTTGGGGTCGCGCACGAAAGATGATCCCTCCTCCATGCGGCGGCTGACTTCCCGCCCGTAGACCGTGGCTGCGGCCTCTTCCATGTGAGCCCTGATGCGGTCGGCTAGTCCGTGGTCGATCCTGTGCATGCGCTTCTCCATTCCTGACGCAGTTTCCCACGACCCATGGAAAGGAGCAAACGGCGTCTACAATTTCATCATCGAGACGTAGGACCGTTCGACTTCTCGCGTCATAACGGACTTCGCCCTCTCTTCGGTCGACAAGGCCATGCGGGCCTTCTTGCCCTCCGTCACGGCCTGCTCGTCGATCCCGAGGAAGGGGAGGATTTCGGACATCGTCTCGAAGGAACGGGTTGCCTGCCGTCCAGGGGAGTCGCCTGGCAGGAATGCCAGGAAGTGCGCGGGCTGAACCGCCTTCGTCTCGGGATGCCTGCGCTTCGCCCGGAACTGGACGGAGACCTCGATCCCGAGCGACGGCGCGTCAAAGCGGATGTAGGGCCATCCGTTCTTCGTCCGCTTCAACGAGTGGGGAATGCCGGCGTCGCCGAGAGTACCCCGGAGGACGTTGAGCAAATGCGGGATTTTCGAACGGCGATCCATCATAGCCTGGATTCGGACCTCGGAGGACGCGCAAGGGTGTCCGCCAGAAGAAGGATGCCCACGCGGATGCGTTCCGCCGCCTCGGCGTGGTGCCTCGCCGCGAGCCGTTCCCAGTTCGGTGCCTCGATATCCTCGCTTTCGGCGAGGTTGCGCCCCTTTTCGGCCGAGGCGACCGCCGCGCACAACTCGATGATGCGCTTCCTCGCGTCCAGAGGTTCCGACATGATGCCCTCCGCTGCCGAAATGAGTAGGAGGGCGATCCCCTCATAGGGGTCGGTTTTCGTCCTGCGGGCTTCGTCGTCCTGTTTCATCGAGGTCGGCCGCCTCACAGTGGCGAACATCGTCCCGTCGGCGTTGCGGATCATTCCCCAGTCGTCAAATTCGTTGGGACGGTACACCAAGACGGGCTTCGGCGGTTCGGTGGTCGCGGGCGGGCGTGCGGTCGCTTCCAGAACCGCCTCCGCGAGCATTTTCCTGCTTTCGATCCCGAGGGGCAGTGTTCCCTCCGGAAAGCTGAGATTCTCGATGGCGTCAGCGCCGAGCTTCACGAGTTCAGGGTCGATCATGGCTAGCCCCATCTTTGTCACGCTGCGATATCTTTCTTCCGGGAAATGCAGTCGCTGTTCGCGAGCGCATCCCTGAGGTCGGCCATCGTTTCAAGTCCGTAGCCCCAGACGTCGCCGTCGCACATGAATTGCGGAAACGGGCCGAAATGGGCGGCCGCGATGGGTTCTCCGTTGGAGACGTATTTCGTCAGGTCCGACACCAGGCGCTGCAAGGTGCCGCCGCCGGAGAAGTGCTGCCAGCGCCCCGCCCGCGCCGTGTCGATCAGTTTCTGCGTGTACTCGTCGCGGTAACGCAGGCGGCCGCCAGAAGTGACCTCGAAGTTCGCCGTGCGCCCACTGGCCTTGTGGTGGAAGAACATGCGGCCGCGCTTGGCGACTTCCTCGATGAGGGCGTTGGCGTGTACGACGCGCTCGGCTTTCGTCTGTTTCGTCATCCTGCTTTCCTGATTGGAATGAGGCCTGCATCGGCGTTTTCGACCGCTGTCGAGAAGCGGGGTTCCGCAAGCCCAGTGCCACACGTCCACGACATGCCGTTCGCGGTTCGGGCCGCATAGGAACCGACTTCGATGCCGGCGATCTCGAGGTCGTAGCCTTCCGATGTCCCGACAAGTTCGACCACTTGCGCCGTCTCCGTCCGCATGAACTCCGCAGCCAGCAACGCGAACTCATAGGCGAGTTCATCTCTGGCATCATGCGAGGCGAACAATTCAACCTTCATGAAGTGACGAAGGTGCGTCTCCGAGACGACGGGTTCACGGCGGAAGCACGGAGTCAGGGCGACGTAGCGACCAGGCGGAAGCGTGCCGCCGTTCTGGGCGTCAATGAATGCCTGTTCGGCCGAACCGACGAGGTATTCGCCGTCGAAGGCATACATCCGCCCCTCATCGGGGCAGGTGATCGCGCAGATTTCCTTCGGCGCGGACCAGTCGAGTTCCACCAAGAGGAAGCCACGCCTCTGGTAGAATTCGAGGGCGCGCGCCAGGCGTCCCCAGTTCGTGAAGGCGCTGATCAGCATTTGCGCGCCTCGGCCGCCCGTTTGTTAGCCTCGAGGCGTTCGACCCAGGACGGGTAGTTCAGACGCGCCCATTCTTCCGCACCGTGGTTGTAGGCGACCTGCACGGCGCTTTCGAGGTCGGACTGGAGGCCTTCGATCCTGTCGTCTTCGATCTCGATCTTCTGGACGGCTAGCAACGTGCCTGCTACTCCCAGGATCGCCTTGGTGATGGCGGCGATCCGGTCCTTTTCGTAGATGTGGGGACCGTCCGCCGCCTCGATCACCTCGCGGATCATCTCGGGCTTGCAGTTCTCCTTCATGAAGCCGTTGATGTCGTCAGCCAGCTTTTCGATTGTCCTCTCAGTCAAGGTCAGCTCCTGTAACCGTTCACGAACGCGCGAGTCGTCGCATCGTTCATGGTGATGAGGTGATCGAGCGTGATGCTCGGATGGTTGCGCTCGAGCCAGCCGCGGATCGCTCCGATATGGTCCGAAAGTTCGATGAACGCCATGACGTCGTTGCCCTGCTTGAGGGCGTCCTTGAATTCGAGGAATTCCTCCTCGATCTTCGACACCTCGCCGAAGACACCCTTGGGAATGTCCTTGAGGTGGTACCCGCCACCGGGAGCGCGGACCCTGTCCTCGACCAACTCCGCGATGTAGTCCCAGAGTTGGTCCTGCGGGATGGTCTGCGAGAACGGGCAGACGTGGCCGTCCGCGAGCGGCTTGAGGATGGTGGCCATTTCCTTGACCACGTCGCAGCGTTCGACGAGCGTGATGCACTCGGTCGCCCTGATGCGGTGGAACTGGGTATGCGGGAACTCGTAGACCGACCCCTTGACCATCGTGTAGCTGCCTGCTGCTGCGACCTGGCCACGGCCCTTAAAGTCGGGTTCCTGCGCGTCGCCGGGCTTGCACGACACCTCGTACATGCCGTGGTCGCCTCCTTCGTCAGCGATGAATTCGTAGACCTCGTGCGTGGTCGAGCCATGCAGGACGTGTGATTTGAAATCGTACCGGTGATCGTGGAGTTCCTCTTCGCCGACGATCGCCGAGAGCGCCGGATGCCAGAAGTGCATCCTGTAGGTCTCGTTGAACTTCATCTGGATGAAGCCGAGGCCAAAATAGTGGGGGACAGCGCCGGTCGCGCGGAGGCCCGCGACGGTCGGGTTCAGGAGGGCGAAGACAGAAACTGCTTGGGAAGAGGAAGAGTGACCAGTTGGGTTTTTCATCGCTTTATCCATTGTTGGAAAGTGGGACGACGGGAGCACCTCTCGGCGTCCCGCATTCGAAACGTAGCTGTGTATCTGCTGGTCGTTTCAGTTATAGACCCGCCGTCAGCCGACCGCAATACCGAACCTCCGGGTTTTTGAAGACTCCGTTTACGAACGCTGATAGCGAGTTCTTTTATTTTTTGCAACGGAGTCTTGTAAACTTATTTTTGTCGGTCTAAGTTCTCGCCACGTCTCGATTGACGTCCACCGCAACACCAGCTTCGGATGACCCCATGAACAAGTTCCACCGCTACGACTTCGCGACCAAGGGCTACATCGGCAAATTGAAAGACGCCATTGAAGGCACTACCGACGTAGCGGACCTCATCCCCGCTTCTGCGGCGGTCCAGGACGCGCTTTCAGAAATCCGGGACCTCAACCAGCTCGACCGAGGGTATGTCGAAGCGACGGCAGCCTACATCAAAGGCCTGTCCGACGCCGTGAAGGGCCGGTCCGTGGACGCTGACGCGCTCGAGACGGCATGGACCGCGGCGCGCCGCCGCGTGATCGTCGAGGCCCCTGGCGGCCGCGGCGGATACAACGAAGCCGCCTGAGGAGCGACCCGATGGAAACCCTCATCACCTGTCTGCGCCACCGCGTGTCCGCGATGGGAAGCGGTGTAGGATGCCTTGGCGAACACGGAAGCCGTGACCATCTCAACTGGATGATCGACACTGTCGAGGCGGAAGCCCATTTGCCGCGCGACAAGCGTGTCCGCTGGCTCGGCTATGTGGCCGGCGCTCGCGACTTCGCGACGTGGGGCAAGGACTCCGTCTCCGTTTCGCGGATGAGGGATTTCGACGCGCCCGTCCTGTCGGCGTTGCAAGGCAAGAACGAACCCATCCTGTTCGCGGGCTTGGACGAAGTCCTCGAAGGGCTGGAAGTGATCGCCGAGCAGGCGAACTCTCCGACCGTCGATCTCGTCCACGCGGCGCGCCGCAGCGCGACGGCTGCAAAAGCCTCCTTCTGTCTCGGCTACGCGCAGGCTTACATGACGGGCAACCACCTCATCGACGTCGACGGCGAACGGGACCGCACCCGCGCGATCTTCCACAGGGTCTACGCAGAGTGCGGGTTCGAAATCCCAAAATCGCGCGACAGGTCCACAGGCCAGACAGTCAAGGAGTCCACCTGATGCATCTTCCAGGCTTCACGCTTGGCTACCGGGAGTACAAGCCCCAGCCAACCACCGTCATCTACGCCGACGAGCAGAAGTCGCTCTCCGGCAACAAGACCATCATTAAACGCGAGACCGTCGACATCGTCTGGGTCCGTGTCAGTCATTCCCTGGCGTACCTGACTTTCAAGGGCAAGATCGTCAAGAAGCTCGAGGGTCTGTACGACTTCTATGGCTTCCTCGCGTCCTCCCGCACTCAAGTGGAAGAGGCTCCAGGCCGCGCGAAACGCTGGCAGATCGAACGCGATAGCGAACTGGAACTGCATGTCCTCGCCTATCTGGAAGACAGCCCGACGCTCGGCTACGCGCAGACCGAATACGGCCGCAAGTATTACAAGCCCCTCGCCAACCCCGTCTGGCTCGACAGCCCCGACGCGAAGGCCGGCGAAGAGTTCAGCTTCGACAACTTCCCGTACGAATCGAGAAATGGGCTTTCCGCGCGGAACCATGCGGCGACGCTCGTCTGGAAGTCCTCCAACTCGGACGAGGAGAACGCAGCCGCCTTCGCCGCATTCGATGCCATGGCCAAAGCGGAAGACCACGTCTTCACGGAGACGGGGCTTCCCATCCCGGAATGAGGGCTATGCACAAGCACGGTCGATGCGTTGAGGAAACGCTTGCAGCCATCTCGGACGGCTTCACCCGTCTGAGATGGCTTTCGTTCGCGGGGTCGTTTTTCGGTCATTTACGGGCCTCGGAACTGCGTCACGCCGGTTTCATTTCCGTGCTGTCAATGCGCGGGCTGGTCTCTTATCCGGGGTCGAAGAACGGGATGGGCGAAGCCGCCGCGAAAGCATGGTTTGACGGCATGGAGGCAATCCAAACGAGGTTGCACAGCATGGAGATGGCACAACTCGGATCGGTGTCGAATTTCGCGCTGGCGGGCATGGTGTCGGCATTCGTGATGGGAATTCTGGTTTTGGCAGGCACCCTCACGCTGGTCCTCGCGGGCTACCCGGGGTGGCTTTCGGTTCTCGGCTTCCTGGTCGCGGCGGCATCGTACGTCTCCGCATCGGTCGGCCTCGAGAACAGGTTGAGAGGGCGGGGCGAGGTTGTCGCCGCCGACCTACGATCGACCTGCGGACGGCTCCCGTCGTGCCTATGGAAAGACGTCCACGACCGCCAGACGGCATCGACGGAACCAACCGTTCAAGAATGAAATGCGCACGGCCCACGGACGGCCGAATTCAGTGGAAGAGGGAAAGCGATGGACAGTAACGGAACGCAAAAGTCCGACGGAAGGTTGACCGAGGAACTCCGCAAGCAGCTTCGCTGCGCGGTCGACCGGGCGTACAGCAAGGGCGAGACGCCTGAAAAGCTGTTCGCCGTCATCGTCGATCTTCTCGAGGCTCCGTTCGCGGGAAAGGTGTACAGCGATCCCGCCAAGTCGGCCTTGCTGAAGGCGCTCGAGACGCTTGGCGCGAAGGCGGCGGGCCAGGTCGAATACTGGCGTCGCAAGCAGATGGAATATCCCTGCCTCGAGGATTACTTCGACGAGGACGGCGTCCTCGAACTTCCCGACGAGATTTCTCCCCTGCTCTCGCAACAGAATGCGAATGGCCGGTATTCAGAGGCCGACTGGTGGCTGTCCACGATCCGCGCGGTGGCGGCAGACGTGGCCAAGGCCGATACCTTCGAACGCGCCTGCGGAGACTTGAAGGGTTTCGCGAAGGCCATGATCGCTTGCTCCTTCGAAGGCGGAGACGCCCATGGCGGCTTCATCCAGGACAAGGCCGTCGAATTCGGATTGCTGAGCGAGACCGTCTTCGACAGTGCCCTGCACAAAGACCCCAACGGGTGGGCGAAAGATGGCGAGCAATGGTTCGTCTACGCCGACGTGCTTTCCGGAAATGTCGGCAAAAGCGCGCTCGAACTATCGGCGAACACTGACCTCGCATTGGTCGAGGGTATCCGGAAAGCATTGCCGTCAATGGGCGGGTCGGGCTTCGAACTCCGGAACTCGACATGGGAGTTCGACGCGCGCCCCGAACAGGGTGAAGCCTTGGTCTTCCGTCCCGCGAGCGACAACATGATCCCGTTCAGCGCCCCGATCGTGGTCTGCCGCGCGCCCAAACTGGCCGATGCGGAAAAATGGCGGCCGGTCGCGGACTACATCACCGCCGTTAGCCCGGCGGCGGTCGCGGCGCTGGTGAAGTCCCACGACAGTCTTTCGTGGCAACTCGCGAACGTAACCCTCGAACGTGATGCCAATGATCAACTGGCCCGGGCCAACGGCCGCCGCGCCCTCGAGGAATACGAACGCGCCGAGACCGCCGAACGGAGGTTTGCAGAAGCAGAAGGAGATCGGCTGGAGCAGGCCAGACTGATCGGCATGGGTGGCGAACGGGAACTGGGGCTGATCGCGGAAAGGGATCGGCTGCTTCGGGAGCGCCAGAAGTTGCTGGACAGCCAGAGCGTCCGCGTGCCATCCGAACTCATGGTGGTGCGTCCACTGGCGTGGACGTCTGGGCCTGAGAATCCCGATGTCTTCACAAGCCAATCGTCCCTCCCGTGGACTTACATGATTTCCCTGCAAGAAGAAGGCGACCCCTCGGCGCGATGCGGCGATCCTGATTGCCGTTGCGACAGAGGATGGAAGCTCGTCGGTCCTTCCGGCTTGGATGACGGCGTCGTCTATGCGAGCCCTGATGACGCGCAGGCCGCCGCGCAAGACGATTTCGAGGCGCGCTTGCGCAAGGCGACCGGCGTGGCGACCTTCCCAGAAGGCTGGCAACTCGTTCCGAAGGAACCGTATCCTGAGGTCGTCGGCGCTTGGTGGCGCTACAAGAACGGTCACCATTTCCATGACGAACCCGTGCCGACGGACACCAGCGACTACGGCGCATACCGGGCGATGCTCGCGGCGATGCCGCGCTACCCGTGGCCCGTGATCGGGCGCAATCCCACTGTGAAGGGGGTGGACGCCGCCCTGTCGCAGGTCGCCGATGAGATGCCGTCTGCGGCGGGCAGCATCATCCATGCCGCTTGGAAGGCCCTCGCGGAAGAGCATGCATGGCACATCACCTTTCCTCGTGCCGAACAACTGAACGGGTTCGGGCCCGCTCTCCTCGAGGCCCTGAAAGCCGAGAAGGCAAGCCGCGAGGAGGCTTCGGCGTAGCCGGTCGGTAGGCGGTTTGGGACCGGGATCGAACCTCCCAGCCCCAAAAAAGATCGATTTCCGTGGGATGTCGGCGGTGGATTGTTGCCAATTCAAGGTGGCAATCCACTGGCGAAGCACATAGATTCTTCGCGTCGTCTGAAGACATGGAGATTGATTCGGAAGTGATCAGCGAACGTCCGAAGATGTCCGGAGCAGTCCGGGCAAAGCGCCATAGGGAGCGTAAAAGGAACCGCGAGGTTCAGGTCGCAGTCGGAATAGCCAAGCTCGTCTTGGGCCAGGGGGCCGGCGAGCAGCGGCGAGCGATCATAGAGGTCCTGGAGAAGGCCACCGCGGGCGGCGGCATACCCGGAGAGTATGCGCGCACACTCGACCGTGCCATCGACAACCTTACTTCGTCTGCCCACCAGCGATAAGCTTTTCCGCCAGAGCCGAGCAGGTGCTTCCGAGCTCGGCCGTCAGCGCGTCCATGCCCTTCTCTTCCTTGATGCGGTTCTGGCGGATCAGTTCGTTCACCACGAACGTCTGCGCCTCGTTGTCGTCCATCCCGAGCGCGGCCGCCTCGAACATGTACTCCTCCCCGAGAACCGATATGACGTCGGCGTAGTCCTTCGGCACAGGCTTCTTCCCGTCGAGTCCGCCCTTCACCGTGGCATAGGTCATGCATTTTGCGAGGTCCAGGTATCGCGCGCCGTCGGCGGCGCTCGCCAGTGTCGGCAGGAGTGCGATGGCGGCGGCGATTATTGCGGACTTCAGCATGGCGTTTCCCGTTGATAGGCGTCTATCGATGTTCCCCCGAATTGAAGACTTCGTAAACCTTGATTCAGACGGATTTCTTACCCATTATTGGTTCAACAAGCCGAAAAGGCAAAGAGGACAGACCATGGACATCGGGAAGAGCCACTACGACGCTATTGGAGACGCGACGGCGCTCGCCGCTCCGTTGCGCAAGTGGGCGCGGATCGGCTTCCTGCGCGGCTTCTCCGGCATCCGGAAGGAAATCCTGCCGATGGGGGAGATGGTCCTGCCGTCCAAGGCTTTCTCGGAAGTCGCATGGGAAAGCCTGGATTCCATTCCGCACGAAGGACCCGAATACGAGGCGCGGCATCGCTACATCCTCGACGTCGAGGAAATCCTTCGCCAGCGACAGACGCAGTTCGTGGAGGACCACTACCGCAATTCCGTCTGGGGCCACGTCTGCGATTTCGTGCTCGCTCTCGTCTTCGTCGCCCTTATGGTGGCGTTGCTGATGACGGTCGGTCCGTTTTCGGGCCTGACGCTCGTCCTGCTGTCGCTGATCGGCGTCAAGATATTCTTCCTGCAGATTTCCGTCCGACGCGCCATCGGCATCGCCCAGTCGGCCTTCAAGTTTTCCAAGGAAGACATCAAGCTTCCGTGGAACCGCGAAGGCGCGCTTTGATCAGGCGCGCTCTTTCCAACGTCGCGGGCCTGCTTGGCCGTCGCCGTGATCACGCGGTCCCGCGCGCCGAGCGCTTGCCGCGCGTTGTCTTCCTGACAGGCGCTGGCCTGAGCGCCGACAGCGGCATTCCGACCTATCGTGGTGACGGCGGTCTGTACGCCGGGATGCACGCCGAGGAATTGATGACGCCGGCGAACCTGGCTCGCGATCCAGGCCCAATCCACGATTTCTGTGACGACCGCCGCATGGCCCTGGGGGATGCGGAACCCAACGCCGCCCACCGTATGATCGCGAGGCTGGCGGAACGATATGGGGACAGGCTGACCCACATCACCCAGAACGTGGACGACCTCGTCGAACGCGCCGGGTACGCGGGGTCGGTGCACGTCCACGGCAACCTTACGTCCATGCGCTCCCTTTCCGATCCAGAAGTCAGGGAAGACATCGGATACCGCCGATACTGGGGCGGCGAGGCACACGAGGCTCCGGCGCGGGGGTTCCGCTTCACCGACGGAGACGGCGGACTATATCGGCCTGACGTGGTCCTTTTCGGCGAGCAGACCCGCCTCTATCACCGGATGTTCCTCGTCATGGGCGCGCTTCATCCGGACGACCTCCTCGTCGTAATCGGCACCAGCGGAAAGATCGTGCCGGTCAACCGTTGGACCGAGAACGCCGACTGCCGCAAGGTCCTCAACAACCTCGAAGCGTCGAACAACATCAACGAAGATCGGTTTGACGAGAATCTCAGGATGCCGGCCGCCGAGGCGGCGGACGCCGTCGCCGAGATCGTAACCCGTCACCTCGGCTAGTATCCGTTGTCGGTTTCCGCCTCCCGTGTCAGCTTGGCGGGAGCGATCGAGGGACCTAATACATGATCATTGCCATCGAGTACCCAATAACGACGACAGGTCGACCGGCCAGATCGACCAAGGACAAGACGGTCGTCTTCAAGGACACCATCCAATACGACTTTCCCGAATGCGCCGCTTCTGACAGGGGAGTCGTCATCAAGGCTGGAAATCAGCCGGGGTTCGAGGCGGCCGAATACTTTGGCATTGACGGAGGTCTCTATGGCAGGACGTGGAACAAGGTTCCGAAGGAAGGTGGAATTCCGTTCGTCGTCGGGCTGCGTCCGCACGCTGACGTCCTGACATCCCACTTGGAGAAGCGGTTGCTTGAACTCGGCCGCACGCTCCGCGACAGGCATTCGACGGCGGTGGCCACGGCACTCCATCCGAACGAGCTCGCCGAGCACTTCGCCAACGGCCTCACGACCAGCAGGACGGCGGTGCGGACGCCTGAGACGCAAGTCAAACTCCCGTCGTTTGAGGAACTCGGACTCAAACACGTGGATACGGGAGAGGTCGAGAAACAGCGCGCCGCTTTCCTTGCGCATCTCTCAGAGTTCGTCATAGCCGACGGGGAGTTCTTGCGTAAGGTCCCGGAGCCTGTATACGCCGTCAAAATCGGTTACCCTGCTTACACGGGTGGCGAGGGCAGTGTTGCGGAGATCGTCCAGGTGACGCCACCAAGGGACAGGCCGCTCCATCGCATGCAGGAGTACGTCAACGCCGTCGCTTTTTTCGCGGGCAACCGCCTCGACGACGCCCTCGCCTACGCCCGCGAGGTAAAGGCCGCGCAGGGCGAAGGTCCGCGCGAAGTGACCATGCCCCGTCGCATCGAGGTCCGGGACAGTTCCTATCTCTCGTTCGACGACGAACGGGAATCGCTCCTCGTGATGGCCGAACACATGGCGGAAAACTTCATGCGCGGGATGTTCGGACATCGAGACAATCTGCCCAAGGCCTACGTGCGGCAGGGACTTGAAGACGTGTCTCCTGAGTCGCTTGTCGCTTGGAAGGCCCTGACGACGGCGATGGCTGACGATGACCACGAGGAGCTTCCGGCGGCGATCAGGGCCTGTCTGGACGTAGACTCCCGCGAAGGGCAGGAGCTATTTGCCGGTTTCCCCATGCCGAGGGCCGTCGTGGAGGCCGCACTTCGGAAGTGGGACGATCGGGAAGTCACGCTGGGGTTCGAACCCGGGCGTTCGAATGCCCCAAAGCCCTGAGGAACTAACGCTTGGGCGGCCTTCCGCCCTTCGCGCCGTTGGCCCGGCTTGCGGCCGTCTTCCCCGGCGAGCGCGATTGTCCGCCCTTCTTCCGCGCGTCCATGAACGACTTCGAGCCGAAGACCCCCATCATGAGGCCGGAGATTGTGAAGTCGGCGTCGAGACGGGGCCAGTGTACGCCCGTGCCGCCCGCCAATTCGACGTCGGCAAGGTCATCATCGGAGGTCTGTTCGAGACCCTGAAGCAATCGAGCGGGAAAGGCGAACGCGGCTCCGTTGTCGAACTCGACAATGATCCTGCCCGATGTCTTGTCGTAGTGGACCGAGGTAGGTGTCGGACGGCTCGTCCTGGCCGCCTCGCCCCGTTCCGTCGCGGCGGCGTACTCGGCGTCGGTAATTTCCGTCATAACGGCTCCATCAAAAGGTTACACCCATCATTAACCCAACTACTTGGGTATTGGCAATATCAGGCATTCAATCCGCCGATTATCGATGCTGGGGTCTTTATTTTTCTACCGCAATAATGTATGACCCCGCAATCGGAACGGCGGAGGGCATTGCCTTGCAGTACAACTTCCTCGAACATGCGGTGGCCATCGTCGCCACTGTTGCTTTCCTCGAGGCCGCCGTCCTCGCCTACCATTACGCCCGCGCCCGCGTCAGCACCGTGGGTTCCTACGACCGCCTTGCTGTGGCCGTCTCCGACTCCAACCGTCGTTCAGCCGTGAGAAGCTTCGTGATCTGGCAGATCGCCGTCATCGGGACATATTTCGCCCTCTTCGGTCAAAGCGCAGCATGAGCGGGGTTAACGACAACGATGCCGTCGTCCAGTGGCGTGAACGGGGCGAAGCGCTCATTCAGTGTGTTAGCGGCCGCTCGAAGCGCGGGACCCAACTCGCGGAAGAAGTCGTCGAGCGTTTGGTCAATCAGGAGAAGGACATCGAGGCCCTGCTCTCGTTGCTCGTGCAGGAGCGCGAACGGAACGAAGTTCTGAGGGCGGGACAACCGGGGTTTTCCGAACGGAACACGCAAGACGGCGAACTGGAGCGGCTCCGCGATTACGCCGTTTCTATCCGCCTGCGCGAAGTCGAACTCGAAAAAAAACTGAATGGCGAGCGCCAGAAGGTCGCGAGGCTCGAGGCCGAATTGATCGCCGCTCGCGTTTGACGAATCCGCCTGGGAACAACGTTCTCTTTTGCCTCGCCGTAGCCTACGGTGGGCCGTACATTGAACGTTTTTTCACCTGCCGGCCAAATCCTGAACGTTTTTTGAGGAAGACAAAGGTTTTTTGAGGCGGCTGGTGAAAATTGAACGTTCTTTTCACGAGCAAAGATCGCTGAAAGGCTTCGTCGATGCGCTTCTTCGTATCCCACATCGGCTTCGTTAAGGGTCGGCCGCCGCGCTACCGCCACGTCGGCGAAATGCAGGTCCTCATGGAGACGCCCGTCGAAGTCAGGAAAGTCAGGCAGGCTGACGCCCCGGTCGTCTACAAGCTCGAATCGCTCGCGTCGGGGACAGAGGAATACCGATGGATTGACGGAAACTTCTATCGGCTCGCAGCCCACCGGAAGCTGAAGGACGCCCGCCATGGAACGATCTCCGTCGAGCACCTCGAACGGGACCTCAGCGTCAGGAAGTACAGGGAGCGTTGCGACTGGCGTTCGTTTAGCAGCAACGGGATCGGTCCTCGCGGAACGCTAGCGCCAGCCCGCCACCTGCACGATTGGAAAGCCGCCGAGATCGATGACAGCGCCGCGCACGTATTCTCCGACGCGGTGAAGGAACTGGCCGAAAGCTTTGTGGTTATCGGCACGGCGCTCTGGGAACGGTGTTTCGAGCCTTGTCTCGTGGTTCAGTGGAAACCTTCCCTCGGCGGCAAGCATGTCCACGTGACGCTAGACGTCGGTGACGCGGGCGGACCGGATGCGTTTCTCGATCCGTCAAGCCGGGATCGCTGGCCAGGAATGCATTCAGGCCCGTATGAGGGCGTCGGAGGCACCCACGCACGCGAGCATCTGCGCTGCTTCTCCGCCCTCGAGTGGGACCGCGCGAATGCGTTCATTGACGGTCTCAAAGCCAAAGCAACGGATTTCAGGATCAGCCGCAACGACGGAAGGAAACTCGTCATCGTCGAGCCTCAATTGGCCTCACAAGAGTTCGACGTGCTGGAACTGAGGCGATCGGCGAGGATTCACGTTTCTGCCCTTGCGGCGATGACCCGTGAAATCCGGATGTTCATGGAGACAAAGCAGTGGAAGGCTATCTTCGCGCAGGACGAATTCGAAACCCGCGCGGCGCAGCTCGAGTTCGTCCTCGCAGATTTCGAGGCGGGGAAGGCTCCGCCGGAAGACGTCCTCGACGCGATGGCGGAGCTGAGGCGCGGACTGGCATACGCATCGAAGGCCTTTGACGCAAAGGCCAAAATCGATCTCGCTGCCTTTGTCCCTCCCGAGTATTTCGGAGACGTCGACAGCTTCTCGATCGACATCGATCTCGCGAGTTCCCCGTCGGGTCTTCGCGCCGGGCCGTAGTGCCTGCTCAGTTCGGAGACTTGGGGGCGTCGGGTCTCGGGAAGCACTGCATCCCGCCCGCGTCCCCGAACCTGAACACGACACACCGCTGGTTCGGGATGGTGACGGGGTTGAACTCGAAGACCTGACCCGCCATGCCGTCCTTTTTGAACTGCGTGATGACGATGTCGATCTTGTCTTCCTCGGCGGCTTCGTCACGGCTGTTGTAGCCCGCCGTGACCGGAGATGCGGTCGCCATGCCGGCAAGCAGGACCGAAAGAAGGAGCCGTTTCGATGTCATTGTTTTTTCCCTGGCCACGCACCGTGAATTGATGTCTTTGATTGTTGGCCGCGCCCGGCGTGCAGTCAATGGACGGAATCAGGCTTTGGGCACCGTTTTCCAGATTTGATCGAATGCCTCCACCTTCATCGTCTCGCCGTTGAAGACGAAGGCTCGTGCGAAGTAGGAGGTCCAGAGGACAAAAGGATTTCCTGGGCCGGAGCGCTGCTCGATGGTCTTGAATTCGACTTCTTCGGCGGCCACCTCCACGAAGTCGATCGGCCTTCCTACGGCGACGCTGCGGATATGGTCGTAGACGAGTTCGGCCTCGCGCTGGCCGACGTCGAGTTCGTCCTTGATCTTCTCGATCGCTTCCTCCCAGTAGCCACCGAGGGCGTCCTCGAACAGTTTCTCGGCGATGATGGGGTCGAAATCGGCCGTGGCCAGGATGTCGAGCGCGGAGCGTTCCGATTGCGTCATTCGAGGATGTCCTCTGTTTTAGATTTTCTGGATCGAGGCGATGACTTGGGAGAGGCGCGACATCGCCCTGTCGGTGTGTTCGCGCGACTCGGGGCATCGGCGAGCTTCGCCGCCAGAGCGTCCATCTCCTTGCGGAAGAATCCAGCGTCGGAGTCAAGTCCCTCGAGGTATCCGAGCACGGTACCCCAGTCGAGCGCGCCGTCGCCGCCCGTGCGCGTCATCTTAACTCCGCGAGGAAACCCGGTCGTTCAGGGTCGGAAGGAAAGCGGCGCTGTCGACTTGAATCGGAGGCCGCCGAAAACTATGTTGTTGTAGAACAGCTTAGGGCGACGGCTTGGCATACGGCAAAGGCAGAAACAAGGACTTCATGAAGCGCATGGCCGATCTGGGTCAGCTTCCGATGTCTGCTGAACTCGCCGACCTCAAGTCCAGGATTATCGCCACACTTGACAAGATGGCAGACGCTATATGGCCGACCGATATCCTCGAACCCATCCCATCGGGCAAGGAGATGGACGCCGTCCTGCTGAAGGTCCAGTCCGAGGCCTCCAAGGGCGGCCTCAACAACGTCTGGGCCGAAAAGGCACGCCTGATCGCCAAGTCGGCGGTCATCGAACAGTGGAAGCGCGGCCAGCGCAATCTTTTCGGCCGGTTCAATAACATCGCCACCGTCGGCGATGTCTTGATGGACGATGGCTCGAAGCGTCTTGTTAATCTGCCGGAGGAGTTCTCGAGGTCGCTGAAGCTGGAGGACGCCGCGGCGTTGCAGGAGATCGCTGTCGGTCTTGACTTCAACAGCGCCCTCCAGCTTTTCCGTGATCTCGCGGACGGCGATCACGGCCTGCCAGCGCACCATGCGGAAGCGTTGCGCGCTATGGCGGACACGGTCCGCGACCGCTTCAAGCGTCCCGTCTGGAAGGACGACGCAGTCGTCCAGCTCCATCTCGACTATCGCTGCCTGCGCGGCGGGAAGGATGCGCTGGAGACGGCGCTGCAAGCGCTCGATGAGACGGTGAAGTCGAACTGCGCGAAACAGTTGGTACTTCCATTGACCTCGGTAGCGCCAAGAGGCGCGGGTATCGCCGTTCCGCTGCGGCTCGTGCGTTCGGTGGCAAGCAGGATCGGCAACCATCCAGACCTGCGTGCCGCCGCACTCGTCGTCGAACTCGGTCCGACAGTCGGCCAGGCAAGGATGGTGGTCACGCGACCGCCGAAACCGATGTCTATTGCGGATCACCGCACGGTAGTGGCGGAGGACTTCGGCTTCAGGAACACGTCCAGCATCGCGGTGCTTCGCAGTGCCTCGTTGATCGGTGAACAGGCGCTGGCCCGAATCTCCGGCCACAACGGCGGCGAAGGGAAGAAGCTGACGAAGACGGCCGCGATGAAGTTCCTGACGGAACATGTCTCGGGCGACGAGGTCGAGATTCTCGAATTGGTGCAGTTCGACGGCAAGGATTTCCTCGACCGTATCGCCGCACAGGCGAAGAAGGTCGACGGGCTGCGCTCCGAGATCGACCGCCTCTACAGCCGCCTCGGCCGCATCCGCGTCGAGATCAACAAGGTCGCGGGAGCTGCGGTCACGGAGTTGGTCCCCGAGGTGGCGGCCATGCCGCATCATCCGCGCTACATGGCGATGCACGGTCGGTTCTTCCGCCTTCTCTCCGCCATCGGCCGCCTCAAGGAGGCGCGCCGCAGCGTCTACCGCGCGGTCGCGGGACTGAAGACGTCGTGGTTCGGCCATGTGGCGCAGCGCAAGGCGGACCTTGCGGAGAAATACGGCGCGGCGGTGGTTAGCGAAGACCTCGACGTCTTGACGATCGAGACCGACGATCCGGCCTACAAGGGCCGGACGTTCAACAAGATGATCAACAACGGATCGAAGGGGCAGTACAACTTTCGTTCCGACAACACCCTGAAATGGAGAGGCGTCGCCTCGGTGAAGGTGCCGAGCTTCCACACGAGTTCGACGGACTGGCGGAATGGAACGGTGGACAAGGCGCAGCGGCGCGGAGCGGTGTTCAAGGCGGCCTTCGACGGCCGCAAGTGGGACGCCGACCTGCATGCGGCCGAGATGATCGGACGCTACCTGTTCCTCAGGCCGAAACAAGGAATCCAAGTTGCGGCTTTGGCCGCCTAGTGACAAACGCCTTCCCCCTGCCGACGGCCGTGGCCATCGGTGGACGGGAAGCCCGGTTCTTCAGGGTCGGGAGAAGTCACGCATTCCCAACTGGTGATGCCGCGATCCGACAATCATGGGGACGAAATCGAAAAGGGTGCAAGCGTGACCCCTTCCTGTGTCCGTTTGAGAAGTGCCGTGTTGCGGGTTTCCAAGCGCGAGGTTGTATTGCCGCCGACAAGTTTAGAGAAGTGGAACGACGAGAAGTACCGCTTCACCGTCCAATTGTATCCCAGGGCAGTCTGTCAGCCTCTGCCGACCGTCGCAGAAAAGCGTCGCTCGATGTCTGCCTTTACGCGTGGATGCGTCGCCGCATGCCTCGTCCTGACCTGAGAAAGGGCGACCGTCGGACGGCCCATGATCTCGTAACGCTTGTATTCCATGGAGATATCGAGCTCGATTTCGCCTGCTCCGGTATCGGCCGCTTCGAAGTCGTAGTGGCTTCCGAGCAGGTCACGGATGTCGCGCGGCGAGAGGAACTGTTCGCCGGATAGCTCAACTGCGGTGAAACAGCAGTACATCGCAGCTTCCCGCAGGCGGTCCTCGTCCTCGGGCTTGCAGGCGACGTAGGCCTTTGGTGCAGTTTCGTTCAGGTAGTCTTCGATCCGGATCGTCTTCATTTCTGTCCTCTGGGGCGTCAGTCGTTGTCGTTCGGAATGTTCGGCAGTGGAGAGCGTCATGCGGTCACAAGGTGCTTCTCCAGACCGAGCGCACGGGCGATCTTCACCCTCTCCTCGTCCGGATATGGGTGATACGCGATGTAGTCGTGTCTCAGGTTTTCGAGGTTGGTGATCCAGCGGAACGCCGCCACCTCGTCGAGGTCCTCCCCGAACAGCGCCTTGCTGACCATGACGGTTCCCAGACGCCAGTCGGAAACCGCCCGGTTGTTTCCGTACCATTCGCCGACGACCTTGCGCAGGACAGCGCCTTCGCGCAGGTAGTTCATCGTCACGTGGTCCTGTGCCTTTTGGTCGCCCGCGAGTTCGAGCGCGGCCGCCTTGCCCCGCATGAACCCGTAGTGGACGGCGAGCGTGACGCCCTGGCTGAGGATCGGGTCGATGAAGAGCGCGGCATCGCCCGCCAGCGACCAGTTCGCGCCATGGAGCGTGTTGCAGGCGAAGGAGTAGTCGGGGTGTCCGTAGAACCGGTCCGTCTCCTCGCCGTCGAAGGTGCGAGCGCCGCGGTAGCCCTGCCCGAAACCGAACCACGCCAACTCGGGGAACGCGTCCGTGCAGTTTTCGAGCGTCAGTTTCGAGAGGATGTCCGGCGTCGAGACGAAGCCGAGCGACGTCAGGCCACCGCCCGCTTCGCCGAGGTGGATCGCCCAAATCCATCCCGACGGGGTGGAAACGATGTTAGTGCGGTGGACGTCGAAGCCGTGGGCGGTCGCAACAGACCAGTCGATGTCTTTCGTGTAGGCGTAGCGGGCGATCCGCGCGCCACCGATCGGCGAACGTTCGGTGACATGCCTTGCGAGGGCAAGGGAATGCCCCGAGCAGTCGATGTAGCGCTTCGCCCTGAGCTTGCGCCCGCCATCGGTCGTGACGGAGAGGATGCCCGTCCCTGCCTCGGTGGCGTGGGTGGCGACGGAGCGGACCTTGTCGGCGATGATCGTCACGCCGCGGCGCTGGACTTCCCGTCTCAGGATGGGGTCGAAGACGTTGCGCGGGACGTGGATGCTGCGTCGGTATCCGGTCTCGTCCTTGAACGCTTCGGGGTAGCCGTCGTCTTCTGTCCTCGGATAGTTGACGTACCACGGATCGCGTGTCTCGCCCCAGACGTACGCCGCGCCGATCTTGTGGTGGAATCCGGCCTTCGCCACGACGCCGTCAAGGTCGGCGTCCGCCAGCGCCATGATGGTGCCGGTGAGGAGCGCCTCGCCGATCCGGTGATGGTTGTCGCTGTCGGGATCGACGATCGCCACCGAAAGGGACGGGTCTGTCTTGAGCGCGGCTGCCGCCGCCATGCTGCCCGCCGGCCCGCCGCCGACGATAAGGATATCGAAGTGTTCCATGTGATATCAGCCCTCGCCACCGACGGTCGTCGGCGCGTATCTGGTGGGGGATCGATGCGTGATGCCCTCCGCCTCCTGCAGGCGGAAGAACGATTTGATGCCAGCGCATTCCGAAGTGTCGCCGCCAAGGTGCTTGGGGAGGAAGAGTGAGCCGCCTTCGCAACGCTCGAAGTACTCGCAGGACGAACACTCCATCGCCCGCCGCTGCTCGCGCGAATAGGCGAGGAAATAGCGGTCGGAGCCGAGGCATTCGTCGAGCTTCATGTCCGCGATGTTGCCGAGGAACGTGCTGGGGATTTCCGTGAAGACGGGATTGGTCGTGACGAACCCGTCGCTCGACAGCGAGATTACCCTGCCCGATCCCTTCGTGAAGAAGAACCTGTCGTCGGGGCGCTGGTCGGCGAAGTCGATCTGCGGAACGACGATCCAGGAGAGGTCGCGCGCGTCCCGCTTCCTTCTGAACTCGGCGACAAAGGCGGCGTAGTCGCCATAGCCGAGGTCGAGCGGAAACATCGGCATTCCGCTGCGGCGGTCATGGGGCATGCCCTGCGCGCGGAAGGTCACGAAATCGATGCCGTGGTCGAATTTCAGGAGCAGCCGCCCGCCCTCGGGAAGGGAAAACGACGAGAAATAGTCGAGCGCTGCGTCCACGCCGTATTCGAGCGACTGGCGGTTCATCACGAAGTTGATGTCGATGTTCAGGTCGGCTCCCCGCCGCGCCAGTTCCTCGATGTACTGGCGGAACGAGGCGAGGAAGACGTCGCGGTTCCGGTTGAGGTTCTGCCGTCCGAAGTCGAACGTCGTTTCGACGACGTCGGAGTGTTTGAGGTAGAGGTCGAGAAAACGGGGCTTCGAATTGAAGAAATTGCTCACCATGGAGAAGGAGCAATCCGGCCACAGCGTCTTGATATGGTTGACGAGGTCCTCGAGGTAATCCTGGTCCACGATCGACAACTCGCCGCCGAGGATGCTGACGTAAAGGTCCTCGCATTTCTGGAAGATGCGGCTTTCAGCGAGCTTTGTGACCCATTCCTTTTTGAAGAGGCGTCGGTCGCGCAGGCGGTTCTCGTAGGCCAGGAAACAGTTCTCGCAATACACGTTGCAGGCCTTGCAGACCTCGATCGTCAACGTGACTTTGGAGAAATCGTAGTTCCTGGGAAGCATTGGCCCGTCCGTGGATTGGAACCCGATTATGGGTTGGGGTCCTCTATTACGCAAGACGGAGCGTTCGTCAACAGTTGGCTCAATGTGTTGACGAAGTTCCAAGGGCGGGCATAATTCCCAATATCAAGACCCGAATCGGAGTTTCCTATGTGTGATTGCGACGTCCCGAGAAACATCAACGGCTGGCCGAAGACGGCATGAGCGACGTGGCCTGGAGAATGGTTCCTGTCGATCCGACGGAAGACATGATCTCGTCTGCTACAGGCTTGAGGCCGGGATGCGGCGGGTACGGGGATATCTCGTCTCGTTGCGTCCGTGACTGGAATGCGATGCTCAAGGCGGCACCGCATGCTCCGTCGCTGGCCACGCGGCCATCGGGCCTCGCTGTTACGGTCGAGGAACTGGCCCGCCACCTTTTCGAAACGGACGATCCGGATGCCGAAGAACTGTCGTGGCCGGAACACGACGATGATGACGGTGACCGCGGCAACGGTGGCTGGGTGAAGGTCGTCCCAGACATGCTGGCAGACGATTACAGGACACGAGCCGCTGGGTTGCTGCGGTTCATGGGGTGCGAGGTATAGCAATGAAAGTCACGATCGAAGTCCCGCTTTTCGGTGAGGCATCCTCGGCGCGGATGTTTGGCTCCAGGTTCCTGATTGCAAGCGAGCGGCGTGAGTACGATATTCCCGAGTTCGATAGCTTCAACGGAAGCAAGGTGTTGTCGGTACGGCCGGGCAAACACGACCACGCCGTCGATTTCCACCTCGTGGACGGTCAGAGCCACCGCGATACAGGCGTCGATGTCGCGGGGGATGCCGTTTTCAAACTCCAGGTGGGGCGAGATACGATGACTGTGCATCCGTTCTTCGACCGCGCATTCAGGGCGATGTCGCCGAAAATCGGCGAACTGTCCAAACTCATAAAAGCCGAGCTGAAGGACCAGGCAACGCCCTCAGAGTTTGTCGAAGCGCTCTATGCCGGCGGATCGGCGGTCTATACGCCGCTGGACCTCGCCAGCAGCCGCTTCGAATGGTGGACCAACAAGGAAGTCGAGGGGCAAATCGAGGCCTTCGACGCATGGATGGAAAGGTTCGTCTCCGTCGGCGGGCGTTTGATGGTGCGCGAAGCCGTTCCGATGCTCATGGTGGCGGGAGAGCCTGACTTCCCGGTCTTCGAAGTCGTATGGGGCGGCGACATCCGCGATCCAGTGTCGATGAACACCAGTATCGGGTTCATGCCCAAGACCTTCGGTTACTTCGGCATGGAGGAGTTCGACACGGCGCTTGATTTCGCTGCCAAAGTCGGCGGAGGATGGCTTTCCGATCCCGATATCTGCGTAGACATGGTGTCGCCGCTAATTCCGACGCGCCCATATGCGGACCTCTCCCTGCTGGACGTTGTTGAGGGAATGCGCAAGCGTTTCGTGAGGCGCATCGCCTCGGTAAGCCACGATCCCGATGAAAGCTTCGCAGAAATGGAGGACGCCCTCGCGACGATCAGCGTCACGACGTTCGCCTTGTTCAAAGAACTGGTCGAAGGCATCGCCGAGTGGAACGAGAGCCAGTCGTCGGCAAGAGTTCTTGGGGTCGTGCCCGCCATTCTTGCCGACGAGAACGCGAGGAAGGTCTTCTTCGTCACGGAAAGGTTGGCAATGATCGCCGATCTGGTTCTGGAGCGATGGGATGCGCGACCGATGGATATCACGACCCTCGCAGCGTAACTTCGCCGTTGACATGGGGTCTTCGTTTTCGTAATCGGTCTACCGCGAATTCTTTCTTTTCGGAGTATCGGATGTACGGGCGCGAGCGTCGTGAAGCGGATACGAAAAGCTGGCTCTCCGATTGGTCTGGCGGAGACGGCCGGATTGCGGAATTGCTATGGCATTCGGTGGGCCGCATCAGGTTGGCCTCCGACGAGGACATGATGGCCCTCGACATGGCATCCGAAATGGACCGTCGGAAGATGGTTGGGCACATCGCCGACTGGTTGAAGGTTGCGGTCGCCGACAATGCCCCATGGCTCGGCAGGCTAGACAAGTTCGGTCGCCCGAAGAAGCTGATGAAGTTTGCGTCCCTCGATGCCATTTCGGCCGAGGCAGACAAGCAGATGCGGCGCAAGCAAGCGAGCCTTGGAAAGTCGTCTGGCGTTCTGTCTGGGGAGGAGGAATTCCACTACGATCTGGGTGGCGGATGGTCGCTGGTGAAGCTCCTGTCGAAAGCCTCGCTGGACTGGGAATCCGAGGCCATGCAGCACTGCATCGGTCATGGATCGTATGACGGTCATCTCCAAAGGGACGACGCGCTCCTACTGTCGCTTCGAGACCCTTACGGAAAGCCGCATGCGACCATCGAGATCGTGAACGGCGAACTGATCCAGTTTCAGGGCAAACAGAATGTCGCGCCGGTGGAGAAGTATGTCGTCAAGTGCCTGCCCTACTTTTCGGGGCGGCGCATCCGGTGCCATGACTCCTCTCTCGTGACCGATGTCCAGGGCTTCGTTTATAGCGTGTATGACCTGCCCAAAACCCTAGAGGTGGCGGGCGACGTTTACCTCAGTAACAGGAGCGGAAGACCCTTGCGGCTTCCGAGGGAAATCCGCTGCGGCGGCCATCTCCACATCTTGGGCCACGCTTTCGGGAATGTTCCTGAACACGTGTCCTGCTCGGATTTCTACGTGACGGACAAGGCACTTGCCGATCTTCCCGTGTCCATGGATGTCTCCGGCGGGATCAATCTCAACGGGTCTTCGATTTCGGTTCTTCCGGACGGGCTTTGGGTCAGGGGCGACCTCAAGTTACAGGGAACGCCGATCACCACACTGCCCGTGGGTTTGCACGTCGACGGCGTCCTCTCCGTCTCCGATACCAAGCTGGTGGAATTGCCCGGCGACCTTCGTACTGGCGGAATCGCGATGCGCAATACCGCTATCAAGCGGTTAGACACCGCTTGGATCGGCGGGGGCGAAGATGGGGCAAAAAACCTGGTCGCGCGGGACTCCGCTTTGGAGGAGATTGTCGGCACTCCGGTTTTCTACCATCTGGACATCGCCGGAACTCGGATCGCAACGCTGTCGGCGGGCATGAAGGTTCACGACCTCGACATCTCGCGCTCGCCCGTCAGGGTGATCCCGCCCGACATCGTTATTGCCGGGAAGCTCACCGCATTCGGTTGCCCGGACCTCACCATCGATGTCACCCGCGTCGGGGGAGACGTGACGCTGAAGAAATCGCGGGTCCGCATGCCCGAGACTTTCGAATGCGGCGGCACTCTCGAGTTTGCAGGCGATTTCGAAGGGCTCGTACCGAAGCGCGTCAAGGCCCACGAACTTCGGTATTCATGCGCCCGTGGCAACTTCCCGGATTTCGTGGAAGCCATTGCTATCGACATTTCGGGTTCTCCGCTCAAGCGCCTGGAGGGGACGGTGACGACGCATGAGTTGCGTGTCTCCCACCTGATCGAGTTCCTCGGATCGGGCGTGTCGGCGGAACTGGTCGGCGTGGGACACATGCTTTTCGGCATGCGGATGAGCTTGGACGAGGCCAGGGAGGCGATTTCGAAGCACGGCAATCTTGAAAGGACCCACCGCGGAGAGCTGACGATTCCAGCGTTTCAAGCATTTGGGATGACCGGAGGCGGCAAGTCAACGTTGCTCTTCGACATCCGCGAGTTCGGCGAACGGTTTAATACGCAAGACTAACGTGTCCCGCTCCTGCCGCCCGTTGCCAGCCGCGGCGCGTCGCAGGTCTTCCAGCCCAAGGAACGTCATCACTGTCGAAGAGCCTACGGAGTATGTGTTTCCAGAGATTTTCGTCGCGCGTCCGCAGGTTCCCCGGACTTGAGGAAGGTTCGTGTTTACGACAAAGGCCTGCGAAGACATCGCAAGACATCACCGTTGACACGGGGTCTTTGTTTTCGTAATCAGGCTCGAACCGAGTTCCTGAATTTCGACCGGAGTCCGAGTGAAATGGGCGCAGACAACCCGCGGTATGTGGCGATCACAGAGTACCTGAACCAGAAGGCCCACGGCAACGAGCGCGTCGCCGAACTGCTCTGGCATTCCGTGGGCCGTGTCTGGCTGAAGGATTCCGGAGACTTCCTTTCGTATGACATCGCCCGGATCGGGATGATCACGCACATCGCCGACTGGCTGAAGGTATCGGTACTCGATGATGCGCCATGGCTCGCCAAGGTGGACGACCAAGGACGGCCCAAGAAGCTTCTCAAGTTCGGCACGCTGGAGGCGATCCATGCGGAGGCCGACAGGCAGATGAGGCGCAAGCAAGAGAGACAGGCTGCGGCCGACCTCCTTTCGGAAGACGACGAAGTCCTGCATTACGACCTTGGCGGAGGCTGGCGCATCGTCCGCATGCTCTCGGCGCGCGCCCTCGACCGTGAATCGGAACTGATGCAGCACTGCATCGGACACGGCGGCTATGACGACGACCTGTCGAAGGACGGAACTCTGCTCCTTTCGTTGCGAGACCCGCGCGGCAAACCCCATGCGACGATCGAAATCGAAGACGGAGAGCTCGTCCAGTTCCAGGGCAAGCAGAACAGGGTGCCGTTGGAGAAATACATCGACCGATGCCTGCCCTTCCTGCGGAGCGCCGGTGTCGAATGCAACAACACAGGCATCCTCGTTACGGACGTCGGCGGGACGGTGTACTCGATATTCGACCTGCCGGACACGTTGACGGTCAAAGGTGACCTCACAATTCAGAGCAAGGGTGACCGTCTGGTAAGGCTGCCCAAGGAGATCGTCGCTGAAGGGAACCTCACCATCAGGAGCCTTTCCTGTGACCCCGGGTTCTCCAACGCCCCAGAGGTTCTCCATGTCTGCGGCAACCTCGTCATGAGTGGCGAGAGGATCAAGGAGCTACCCGCATCCATCAAGGTCGGCGGATCAATCAGGCTGGACCACTCGGGGATTTCCCAGCTTCCGGCGAACCTTTCCGTGGCGGGCTTCCTTTCCATGCGCAGGACGCCCTTGCGCACCCTGCCGCCAGGCCTGCGCGTGGAAAGGAAGCTGGACCTTTACAAGACGGACGTGGATGAAATCCCGGGCGATCTGCGTTGCGGCTCGATCGATATCAGCGGAACCGACGTGCGGCGTTTCGACACTTCGGTCTTTCTCGAAGAAAGCACGGACGGAGACTTCCGTATGCTTGTCGCAAGAGATGCATGCCTCGAGGAAATCGTCGGCGACCCGACTTTCTACAGCTTGGATATCGCGGGAACCAAAGTCAGGACACTGCCGCACGGCCTTGCCGTTGCCGAAAACCTTATTATCGCCAGCACTCCTATCCGGGAACTCCCGGCAGAGGTCAGGATCGGCGGCTCCATCGACGCATCCGAATGCGACATCACCATCGCTCTGTCCGAGGTAGCTCGCAATGTTGAGTTGACAAACTCCAAGGTGAGTTTTCCAGCGGTGTTCCGTTGCGGCGGCATGCTGAAGCTGTCAGGAGCCGCGGTCGTGAAGATGCCGCGCTTTGTCCATGCCGGGATTTTCCGGATGTCATGCGGGACAGCCGACAGCTTTCCAGAGCATGTCGAAGCGGAGCTGGTCGATGTCAGCGGATTCGCAGAATGCCGTTTGGTAGGAACGGTAAAGGCTAGGAAGTTGCGGATTTCCGGCGACATCGCTGTCATCGGCAAGGGCGTCAACGCCGTCGATGTCGAGGTCTCGGTGGAATTGTTTCACGTCTACTGCGCTTCACTGAAAGACGTACGCGAACATCTCGAGCGGCACGGCAACCTCAAGAGACCACCAAAGAACGCGAGGGTGATCCCCTACGGAATGGGCGGCATTGGAAGCGGCAAGACCAGCTTCATGTCGGGTGTTTGGAGGGAACTCACCGGCCGTCGGCGGGGTCCCGCCGTTGTCGCGTATGAACAGCCGATGCCTTTCGTTCTCGACTGCGAGATGCCTAGCTCCGTCGTGTGGGAAACCGACGGATTGCCGTTCACGCGATAAATCAACGGAGACCGTTTCATGGACACTGACGACCAGAAGCTGCTCGCCGACTATCTGATGAACCACGCTCACGGCGATCAGCGGATCGCGGACCTGCTGTGGCATTCGGTTGGAAGGGTCATGCTCAAGGACCGCCGCAAGGTCGTCCAGCTTCACGTGGCGATGGAAGAGGCGGACATGGTCTACCACATCGTGGACTGGCTCAAGGTCGCGGTCGCCGAGAATGCCCGTTGGCTCGGCAAAACCGACGAACACGGCCGACCGAAGAAGCTGCTCAAATTCGGCACCCTGGAGGCGATCAACGCCGAGGCCGACCGTTGGATGCGGCGCAGGCAGGCTAGCCAGGAGGCCGCGCTCGCCGAGGGCGACGAGGAAATGCATTTCGACCTCGGCGATGGCTGGTCGATGGTCAGGCTCCTGACCCCTGCGGCCCTCGACCGTGAATCCACCATCATGCAGCACTGCATCGGACACGGCTCCTACGACGAACGCCTTTCCGAAGAAGGCACGCTTTTCCTGTCGCTGCGCGATCCGTATGGAATGCCGCACGTCACCCTCGAGATCGACGGTGATTATCTTGTCCAATTCCAGGGGAAACAGAACACGAGGCCGATCGCGAAGTACGTGATCCGCTGCCTGCCGTATTTTCGCGCAAATCGGCTTTCCAACCTTCCAGACGATGTCGTCACAGACACTCATGGAATGGTCCACGCGATCTACGACCTTCCCGACGTCTTAACGGTTGATGGCGCTATCCGTATCAACAACACCTCAGACCACCTACGGCTGCCGAAGGTCATCGAAGCAACGGGGTCGGTAACGCTCTCGGGTCGAGCCTTCGCGAACGTGCCTACACGGATCAGGACCGGCGGCAGTTTGAACATCCACGAGAGTGCACTTGCTCGCCTGCCGGAAACGGTGGATGTGGGACGGGATATTTCGCTTGAGAACTCGATCATTTCCGAGCTTCCCAAGGGTTTGACGGTTGAAGGGGAACTTTCCATCCGAAGCTCGGCAATCCGTCGGCTCCCGAGGAGGCTGACAGTGCGAGGATTGCTGGATATCGGCCGCACGGCGGTCGATCATCTTCCCGAGGACTTGAGGTGCGGCAACATCAACATTTCGCACACGAAAATTAAGCGGTTCGACACGTCGGTTTTCCTCTTCGACGAAGACCCGAACAAAAACCGGTACCTCGGAGCGGCGTCTTCGGGACTGTTAGAGATCGTGGGGAAACCACATTTCCGTAGATTGGACCTGACGGGTGCCATGATCACGGCATTGCCAGAAGGTCTGGAGGTCACTGAAAATCTCGACATCTCCAGTTCCGCAATCAGCGAAATCACTCGCGAAATGAAGGTCGGTTCGCTCACGGCCTCCCAATGCCAACTGCGGATCGACCTTGAACGGATCGACGGCCCAGTAAAACTGACGAATTCCAGCGTATCGATGTGCGAGGAGTTTAGCTGCGGCTCCACCGTGTATCTCAACGGCGCGACCGTCCGCAACGCCCGCATCATCAAGGCAGAAGTCATCACTTTCGCCAACGGTCCCATCCCCACCACCCTTGTCGCCCACAGCGTCGATTTCCAGTCCCGCACCGAGCGAAGGATCGACTGCGACGTCATCGCTGGTTCGATCGTGGTTCGGCCGGATGTCGAGTTCCTCGGAGAGGGCGTTTCGGCTGAAACAGTGCGCGTCGGCTGGGGGGCGACCGCCATTTCGATCGCGGAAGCAAGGGAGCTGCTGCTCAAGGAGGGTAGCCTGCGATCCTGCATGAAGGACGGTATCAACATCATCAGCGGACCGATCGGCAGCGGGAAGTCGTCGGCCCTGCTGGCCGCGCTCTCGAGAATGAGCCGAGCAAACGATCGGAACTACATCACGATCGAGAACCCGCCCGAATACGTCTTTCCGAATATGCGCATCGTCAGACCCCGGGTTGCGGGCGGGCGATATCGAGGTCTTCCATTAGACGCCGAGGACCGCGACATTCGCGCAGCGGGGAACACTGAAGCACGTTGACGCGAGGTCTTGAATATTCTAACAAGCTCGCACGAACAGATGGGGTGCCAACGCATGAAAATCATGGAAATCGACGAGGCTGTCTACGATGTCTGCAGGGACTGGTACGACAGCAAGGCCACCCCCGTCATGCATGCGGTCGCCTTCCGTACGACGGGAGACCAAAACCTGGATATCGGTCTGCGCGCCTTGGTCACCGAGATTGAGCGCTGCCGCGAGGAGTGCACCCTGCCGGATAAGGCCGAGAGCCTTATCAACGCCTGCAAAATCCTGCGTCAGCGCATCGAGCGGGACGAGGTGTTCTTGAAGATCGTGGAACTGGTGGACCGCGCGAAGAAGGCCGGGTTGGAAGAGAGCGATATCGCCATCGCGTTCGCCACCGCATGGGAGTTCGAGTAATGGCAAAGCCCGAGTGCAGACGCCCCGACACGTTAGCCGTGGCCGCATGGAAGCACCATCTCAAGCTCCTCTCATCCTACGATCCTCGCTTGCAGGAGCTGCTTTTCCACTCGGTCGCCCGCGTCCTCCAAGGTCACGTTGGACCTCATCCAGCGAACCTATTTTCCGTCGTGAACGAAAACCATCACGCTATTACCCACGTTCGCGACTGGCTGAAGTCATCGATTGTCAATGACGTGCCATGGCTACGCAACGTCGACGACGAGGGCCGCCCCAAGAAGCTGATGAAATGCCGCGACCTCGATGACTTGGTCCGCGAGGCCGACAAGGACATGCGCAAGCAGAATGCGGCCATCGCGCGGAAGCCGCTCGTGGAAGGCGACGAAACGCTGGAATTCGAATGCGCGGAGGGCTGGAGCATCCTCCGCCTGCTGACCCCTGCTGCACTGGACCGCGAGTCGGCCCTCATGCAGCACTGCATCGGCAACGGAGCATACGACGACAGGCTTTCGGATGACCGCTTCCGCTACCTTTCCCTCCGCGATCCGGCGGGCAAGCCGCACGGGACCATGGAGCTTTGCGACGATCGCCTCATCCAGTTCCAGGGCAAGCAGAACGCCGCCCCGCTCGAGAAATACGTCCGCATCGCGCTGCCGTTCCTCACCGAGCGGGGTATCGACTGCAATTGGGCCGACTGCGGCATTGTGACGGACGAGAACCGTCAAAATTACCTCATCCACGAGCTTCCCGAGCGGCTCGTGGTCAAGAGTCAATACTTGACATTGAGATCGGGGCCAGAGCGGAAGATTACCCTTCCGAAGTTCATCTATACCACAGGTTCGCTTGAGCTTCTCGGCGTCTTCGAAAACATCCCGAAGACCATCATTGTGGAAGGCGACCTGGTGATCGGAAGGCTGCGCCTGCCCCAGGCGGAGTACCCCACTTCGTTCGATCAGCTCCCCGGTAAAATCCACGTATTCGGCGATCTGTGCATGAGGCAGCTTCCAGTGTCCCAGCTACCGTCGGACATGCGCGTCGAAGGCCGTCTGGATGCGGCTGGAACAGGCATCACGTCGCTGCCGGCCGAACTGCGTTGCGGGTCGTTCGACCTTTGCTATACCGCCGTGACCCAGTTCGATACCGTCCATTTCATTCCCGACGAAGAGCGTCGGCGTGATCGACATCGCGTCCTTGAAGCGCGGTTCTCGAAGCTCGAGAGGATCGTGGGCGAGCCATTGTTCGACAAGCTCGACCTGACCGCAAGTAGCCTCGTTGAACTGCCGGTCGGCCTTAGGGTCTTCGGTGACCTCAACATCGAGCGGACCCGCGTCACCGCTCTTCCAGGGGATATGACAGTCGGCGGATCACTGCGGGGGGACGAATGCCAGATCACGTGCCTTCCATCCATGCTTAACGTCGGCGGATACGCCCATTTCGACAGAAGCGTGGTCCGGCTTCCCAAGAAATTCAGAATGCCTGGCACGCTGTGTGTCAGGTGGGGCGATGTGGAAGCCATGGCGGAAGATATCGAGGCGGAGAACATCCTCCTGATCGAGAGCAAGCTATCAGGTCTCCCTGCCCGCATCAGAACCGGGCACCTACACCTCGACAGGACATCGGTGCGGCGTATCGAGGGCGACGTCATGGTTCGGCAGCTCGATGTCTGCGAAGATTTCGAGTATCTCGGCGGCGAAGTCCGGATTTCGAAGCAAATCTCGATCCACTGCCGTGACCGTAAAAAAGGTCCTCCCTATTGCATCGCCGAACTCAGCGAGAGCGATGCAAGGGCGATGCTGAAGAAAAAGGGCAAGCTCGACTTCCGCAGTTCCCGCAAACTTCCAAAGGTCATTGACCAGGAGTGGGAGGCTGAAGCCCGTCAGAGCTTCCAGCGAATTTATGACCTGGCGCTACGGTTGGGAGAAGCGGCATGACGGATAATGCGGTAGTCCTCAAGTCATTTCTGACGCGCCACTCCGGTGGCCACGAGCGGGTTGCCGAAATGCTCATGCTCTCGATCGGCCGCCTCATCTGGAAGGCGGAAGGCGACGACACCGCGAAGATTCTCGCGGCGGTGCGAAGGCATGAACAGGCGATGAGGCACGTCGCGGACTGGTTCAAATCGGCAGTCCTTGAAAACGCCTCGTGGCTCGCGAACGTGGACGAACACGGACGCCCGAAAAAGCTGATGAAATACGGCTCGCTCGAGCGGATTTTCGCGGAAGCCGACAAGGTGATGATCCGCAAGTCGCGGGGACTTGGCCGACGTCAGCTCGGCGAAGGTGCGGAGGAAGTCATCGCCACGCTGGAGGACGGCTATTCCATTGTCAGGATGCTGACCCGGGAGGCGCTGGACGCCGAATCCGCCGAGATGCAGCACTGCATCGGACACGGCTCCTATGACGAATATCTTGAAGCCGGCAGCCGCACGACGCTGTTGTCGCTCAGGGACCGCAATGGTCGCGCCCATGCGACCGCCGAGATCGCCGATGGAAGGATCGTTCAGGTCCGCGGCAAGCAGAATGAGGCCCCGGCTGACAAATACCTTCGGCTTCTGGTCGGATATTTCGCCGGGCAGAAGTTCGATTTCGGAGGGTTCGGTGAGGGCGTCGAAGGATGGGTCGCCTGTGTCGACGGTTCCGTCCACCGTTGCGACAGCCTGCCGGACACGCTGCACGTCCCAGGAGACCTGACGCTTCAAGGTTCACTCCCCAAAGAGATCGTGGCCAGGGGAGACGTCTATCTGAGGGTTGACGAGGGGGACACGCCACCTCGATCCGTCAAGGCGGGCGGCGACATCCATATCATCGGCAAAGGCTTCAATGTGTTGCCGAAAATCGAGACGGGTGGCGAGCTTCTCCTTGACAGCACGGGGATCAGGCATCTGCCCGAGGGATTGCACGTCAAGGGACTGTTTGTTGCGGGAACTCCGCTCCAGAGCCTGCCTGAAAACATCAAGATCGAGGGCAGGCTGGTCCTACACACGACGAAGGTGGCTTCTCTGCCGCCCTCCCTGTGGAAATGGGAAGGAACAACAGCTCGTTCACACGACACCGTCGATCTCACGGGTTCCCCGGTGTCGTGTCTCGGCGGCATTAATGTGGTCCAAGGCGCACTTTTGATCGGCTCGACCGCGATGAAAGCCCTTCCGCACGACCTCCTTGTCGAGGGAAGGATGGATATCAGCATGACGGCCATCCGAGACATCCCCAGCGGCGTGAAGGTCAATGGCGACCTTAGGATCATGAATGCAAACGTTCGCTTCCGTTCCGACGAGGTGCTTGTCGGAGGCTCGCTGGACATCCGCCACAGCACCGTCCGTTTTCCGAAAGCAGTTCGGTGCGGCCGTGCTTTCAGCGCGCGTGACTCCAACATCACGATGCCGGAAAGCCTCGAATGCGTCGGCGATATCTCTATCGAGGACGCCAAGATCGACCAGTACCCCAAGCGCATGAAGGCCCGTCATGTGTGGTTTTACAAAGTCACGCCGTCAGGTTTCTTGAACAGGCTCGCGAAGTTCATTTGCGATCTCGAGACAAAGCATATCTCCCTGCCGGACCAGCGCCTCAAGATCGGCGACGGCGTGAAGGCTCCAAGCGTCCTCGTCTACGACCGCGCAGGGGCCGCTGTCAGAATGACGGTGGAACAGGCGAGGCAGTATCTCGGCAAGCACAAGCGGTTCGCGCGTCGTGGAGGACTGACGGGTTTTGCCGAGTCGATCGCTGAGACGGTTGGCAAACGCCCCGTGCATCATGGCGAGATGCTGTTTTTCGCCAGCGAGGCCTCGCTCGGACGGCGGATCGTCTATGACGAATTCCACAGGAGCGTCGCATGACGGCAGAGGCACCCGCGGTCCGCGTAATGCGCATGTTCATCGAAGGCGCTTCGGAGGGAAATCCCGAACTACGCCGTCTGCTCCAGCTTTCGGTGCTGCGGGTCGTGCAAAAAGCGGTCAAACGTCCGCCTGAGGAAGTTCCCCATCTTCGCCCCTTTCCAGAACTGGCGCACATCTCCGACTGGTTGAAGGCGGCTCTGGTCAATGACGCCCCGTGGCTGCGCAACGTCGACGACAAGGGGCGGCCGAAGAAGCTGATGAAGTTCGGGAGCCTCGATGCGATGGTTCGCGAAGCGGACAAGGACATGAGGCGACGCTCCCGCAAAGTACTGCGAAGCGAGCTTCCAGACGGGTCCGAGGAAATCGTCGCCACCCTGGAGGGTGGATACTCGATCGTCAGGATGCTCACCGTGGAGGCGCTGGACGCCGAAACCGCCGAAATGCAGCACTGCATCGGTCAGGGAGCCTATGATGACAGGGTGGCTGATGGGAAGACGCTCCTGCTGTCGTTGCGTGACAGAAACGGAAAGGCCCATGCCACGATCGAGGTCGTGGACGATCTTGTCGAACAGGTCCAGGGCAAGCAGAACAAGCCGCCCAAGGACAAATACATTCCGGCGATCACTTCCTATTTCCGGACGACCGACTACAACTGGTCGCTTTTCGGGGACGGGACCGAGGGCTTCGTCATCGACATCCATGGAACCGTCCACTCCTGCGACGATCTTCCCGACGAATGCGTGCCGTCGCGAAGATGCCATCGTTGGCGACCGCGAAAACGGATATCACGGTCCATTGCCTCGCGGGCGAGCAAACGCCCCTTCGCCTTGAAGCCGGCCGAGACATCGCGTTGATCGGGCCGGGTTTCACGACATGTCCTGAGCTGGTGTTGCAAGGGGAATTGTCCCTTGACCACACCAAGATCACCGCGCTTCCGGAGGGGCTTTCCGTCGGTGAACTTGACGTCCGCAACACCCCGCTGGCCTCCCTCCCCGAAGACTTCCGATGCGCGGGTGGTCTTGCCTTCAAGTTCACCGAGATGACGGCACTTCCCTCCAGTCTGTGGAAGGTCGAGGGGGACAAAGTCAGTTCTTACGGCAGCGTCGATCTTCTCGGCTCGCCTGTGTCTGATCTCGGCGGGTTGAACAACGTCAATGGGTCGCTTCGCCTGGCGGGCACCAAGATGCAGGACCTTCCGTCGGATTTTAGCGTCTCCAGCGACCTTGACGTCGGAGAACTCAAGAAGATCGTGATCGGAGAACGGGTCAGCGCGAACCGTTTGAACGCCGCGGTGACTGACTCGATTACCTTTGTCGGCGACGTCTTGGAAGTGGGAGACATCCACCTCGTGAATTGCGGGGTTTCATTTCCTCCGGTCGTCAGGAGCCGCCAGTCGCTCACCCTTGTCAGATGCACCGTGGCAGCGATGCCGGAGAGAGTTGACTGCGTGGAAAGGTTCGACCTTGCCGCTTCGTATTCGAACGGCTTCCCAAACACCATCCGTTCGAAGCAGCTTTGGATCGCAGACATGCGCAGCACAGGGTGGGCCGAGTATATGACCGTTCTGGAAGGCGACATCGAGGCGGAAGTGATCGCTCTCCGTGACGCCCGTATCGCTATCGGCGACCGCGTCGAGGCGACCAGAATCGCGGTGTTCCCGTCCATGCGTCGTTACGTCGAGATGTCCATTTCAGACGCGCGGACCTATCTGGGGCAGCATGCCGGTGAGCAGCCGAACGCCATCGACCTGTTTGCCAAAGGGCGCGACGTGAATGTCGAATATGACGTCTTTGGTTGTCTGCCAGGCGCGATCCACAACAAAGTTGGCAAGGATGGGACCCTCTTTGGCTTCGGGGCTGCTCGATGACGAGGTCGGCGAGACGGGCGAGTGTCCAGGAAAAAGCAAGTCAGGCGATGTCGATCTTGAGTGAAGGCGACGAGAGGCTTCACTTCCTGCTCATGTGCAGCCTTGGCCGAATTATCGCCAATGAAGAGATTGGCAAAGCCCACTCCGACCAAGCCGAACCGTCCTTCCGCGACCTCCGGCACATCGTGGACTGGTTGAGAGCTGCGATCTTCAACGACGCCCCTTGGCTTTCAAAAGTGGACGACAGCGGCCGGCCGCGGAAACTCCTCAAATACGGCACCGTCGCGGCCATGGTCGCCGAAGTCGACAGGGATATGCTGAGGCAGGCCCGCCGAAACGGCGCGCCGTCAGACGGCCTCGAGGGAACCGAGTCCTACATGGAACTCGGCGAGGGTTGGTGTCTCGTCCGTCTACTGACGGCGCGCGCCTTGGATTACGAATCTTCGATGATGCAGCATTGCATTGGAAACGGCGGCTATGACGCGCAACTCGCCGATCCCGAGAGCCTGTTCCTTTCCCTTCGTGATCCGTCCGGTAAGCCGCATGCGACCATCGCAGTCAACGGCAGCGAGATCGTCGATGTATCGGGAAAGCAGAACGAACTCCCTCGCACGAAGTATATCAAGCGGATGGCCCCCTTCTTCCTGAAGGTTGGGGATGTGTCCTACCTCGATGGCAGCTACGGCGTCGTGATGGATGTCCACGGCAAGGTCTATGGATACGACGAGCTTCCCGAAGTCCTCGAAGTCTCGGGTGATCTTCACTTGCATCACGACTCGCCTCACGGCGCGAAGTGCCGCCTGCCGCGGGTCATCAGGGCCGGCGGGGGCGTCGCCATCGAGGAGGACATTTTCGAGGGCGAGCTGGAACTGGTGGAAGCGGAGCGCGTGGATGTCGCGGGGACGGGCATGTTGGCCAAGCACTGCGCCTTCAAAGTCAGTCACGAACTGGACCTTTCAGGCTCCGATATCGAGCAACTCCCGGACAACCTTGTTCTCAATGGGAATCTTCAACTCAAAGGAGCGGCCCTGACACACTTGCCCAAGGGGCTGAGCGTCGGAGGAGAACTGGACCTCAAGGGGACCGACATCAGCGTGCTGCCCGACGATCTGTCGGCGTTTTCCATCAGAATCGAGGACACCGAGGTGACGTCGCTGGGGCCTTTGCGGTTGCTGAAAGACGTCTTTGCAGCGAACTCGAAACTGGCGGAACTACCTGCTGACCTTTTTGTCCAGGACGTGCTCGACATATCCGAAAGTGCGGTCACAGCGATCCCGGAAGGCATCTGTGTGTTGAGAGGAATATCCGCCAGCGGGTGCAAGCACATCCGGCTCCCTCGACGCCTCGACGTCGGGTATGCGGATTTTTCCAGATCAGGGGTCTACATGAAACCGGGTGACTTCGAGTGCACGCACGGCATGAACTTGAACGCAGCCCGCGTAATCCTGAGAGGCAGGAAGATCGTGTGCGGCGGACGCTTGGACCTCGCCGCCACGCACTTCGACAGGCTTCCCGATGTCATTCGAGCGCCCCACGTCAACCTTGAGCGCAGGTTCGCTCGCGAACTCAACTTGATCGACAGCGATATCGAGACGGATGTCCTTGTGATGTCGGATGCGGATGCCGAGTTCGGTAGCAGGGTCGTCGTGCGGGAGAGGATTGAAATCGTGGCCTTCGGTCAAAGCTGGTCATTCCCGGTGGACGGAGCCCGGCGCTATCTGGCAAACCGTGCGGCTTTTCACAGCATCGCTGCCGCTTGTGATCATTTCGGCGGTTCTCACGCTGGATATTGACGCTTACCTTCAATTCAGGAACCCAGTGAAAGAGGCTACAGCTTGAAAATCCTTGGCATTGAACTCGACTCCAACCGCCTGTGCTACGTCCTCGCCTCGGGGTCTTCCCCGGAGGACGTGACCGTCATCGGCAGCGGCAAACTGCAAATCGGCGAAACACGGGAGGCGAACGACATCAGGAAGTTCGCGGACGAAGTCGCCGATCTCGTGAAATCGCTCGCTCCCGACAGGATCGCGGTGAAGGCCAAGCCCGAAAGCGGCCAGATGCGTGCGGGTGCTGCGGCTCTTAAAATGGAAGCGATCTTGATTGCGCAGACAGCATGCGACGTCTACTTTCTGTCCCCGCAGCGGCTGAAGCCGATCGAGGACAAGGCGGAGCTGTTCGCCTATCTGCAAGGCGCGTGGAAGGCCGCCGTCGGCGGTTTCGACCCGCCCAAGAAGAAGCCCGCCGCCAAGGGCAAGCCAAAGACGAAATAACGGAGAAGGTGTTGCGTCTCGAGTTCGAACTTCCGGTGGTCGTCAGGGCAAGGCATGGACGTGCGGCGGCCGAAAAGACGGTCATGGGGTTCGTGCCTCATGTCGCGGAGATAGCGGAATCCGAACTTCGGGACGCGCCTCTGGCGCTCGCCTACCAGCAACCTGGCCTCGACAGCCCGTCCATGCAACGGGTCGAGTACCGGGCGCTGGACGGCCACCTCTGGACGGAGGTCGGCACGGTGCCTTCCGCGCCTGCCGTCGCGATGACCATGGGATCGTCGGAAATCCCGCCCTTCTTCTCGGGCAGGAAGGGGGTTGCCGAGAAGCTGGACAAGGTCATGCGGCAGCTTTCCTCCGGACGATGGCAGCCGGCGAAGGTGATCGCGCCGAACTCGCTCGTGGTTCACGCCGTGGAGAAGCGCGCGGATTATCGGTTCGAGCCACTGATGGCCATGCCTCTGCAAGGCGATGTCGAGGGACAGGTTGTTCCGCAGATCGAGGCTTTCGACACGCAGCTTCGGGATTTCGTCCTGATCGACGGCCGGGTCTATCGCCGCGAGCCGGAGCCTCTCATCCGCCTCTATCCCGACGGCCAATGGCTGTCCGCAGGCGTCGAACGACGTGGGTACGCCAGGCGGCAGATCAGGACACCGAACGCCCTGCCCCGTTCCGTCGGCTGGTTCAGGCTGGATGACCGCAGCGGCCTCGCGGAGGAAGCGGAAATCATCATCGCCGCTATGGGTGATCCAGGTCCCCTGAACGACCGGATTTCGAGGATCGAGGTCTACGACCGATCGGTGCTGCGAGCCTCCCCCGAAGGCCATGCGATCTACGATGTCGCCGACGCGATGCGGCGGCATTTCCAAGCCGAGATTTCCAGGAACGCCGACGGCGAGGAGCCGGGCGCGGTGATCGGGCGGTGGCTGGCGGAGGCACCGATCCGCGACGTCGGATATTTCAAGGCGATCTCGGGAAAACTGAGGGGCGATCCGATCCTCGATGACGTGCCCACCGAACTCGAGGAGGCGTTCATGGCCATAGCCGAGGACGAAACAGGAAAGTTCGCCAATTTCACGGGGACGGGGCGTCTCAGGGTTTTCGCACGCGAGGTCGCGAGACGCTGGCGCGACCGCCCGGTATCGATGGACTTCGTCGGGAAAGTCCCGAGCCTGCTGTTCTAGGGCGTGATGCTCGACGCTGGTACGACTCTCGGGGACGTCCTATAGGAGGCCAGAACCGAACTCACGGTTTCGTCGCTGGCAGTCAGGTCGTCGCCGCTCGCAAGCTCGAAACCCTGGCTCCATGCCTGGACAAACGTCTCGAGAGCCTCGGCTGCATTGCCGTACCCGCCGATCAGGACACCTTCGCTTCTGATCAGCGCCAAAACCTCGAAGGCTTCCGCTCCGAGGACCGTCCCGTCGTCGTCGATCACGTCGTCCTTGCTCACGGAGGCGTTTCCGCCAGCGAAACACTCAATGAGGTAGTCCGCGACCCTGTCGAAGCGCTCTACGGTATCCATATCCCAGTTCCTGTTCGGTCTCCGGCGAGGTTAAGCGCGGGCAACGACTGGGACAAGCGGTTTGCGGCATGCTGCCGTCATTGCTACTGATGGATCATCGCGTAGGGGCAATATCCATGCAGGTCACATTCCATCTTCCGGTACTCGTCTATGGGATGCCGGGTCGCACGACGAACAAGCGCGCTGTGGTCGGATATGTTCCCGTCGTTCACGATGTCCCTGTACTGGCCGACCACGACGCGCCGATCGCGCTGGAGTTCATGCACCACGACCACAACGGCTTCGACGTGAACGAGGCGCTCAGGGGGCATGAAGGCACGCTGCTTCGCTTCCTGGCGACCCTGCCCTCCGACATTGTCAGCGTGACGCTCCAGCAACACGGACACAACAGGGACGGTCTATTCGCGGACTCGCTGGCGTTCATCGCCAGCGAGGGTATGGAAAGGACGCGGAATATTGCCAAGGGAAGCGGACCGACGCATGCGGTTGTCGCCCCGCCCCCGTTCGCCGACTTCGTCTGCAACTGGGAACAGGCCTATGAATTTACCCCGCTTTCCGACATGGCGCTGAAGGAGGGCTACGAAGAGCAACTGAACAAGCAGGTCGACGCCTTCCGTAGGAAGATCGCTAGGCTCGTGATCGTCGATGGCCGTTTCTATCTTCCCGAGCCGGAACCCGTGTTCAAGCTGTCGGATTGGCACGGCGACGTGCAGGTGAGCCTGCTACGGGGCGAGAAGGCGGGAGACTTCGGGATTGTAGCGGGAACCGGCCGTGACATGAATGCCTTGGGATATTTCAGGCTCGACCAGCAGGAGGAGATGCTCGCTGAAGCGGAAATCCTCGCTGCCGGTCAGCGCCTTATGTTCTCCGTAAGGGACGTTTCGGTATACGACCCATCCATTCTGGTCGCCAACACGGAGGCGATGACCCTCGCTGAACTCGCGGCCACCTTCGCGCAACGGTTCCTGACGCAGATTCTCGATGACGACTGCTCCTACGAGGAGAAGCTGTCCCGCCTCGGCAAGGCGCTGGCGGCGGTTCCGGCCGAGCAGATCGCAACCTATCAGCGGCTCGTCAGGGGTATCGACGTCTTCAAGGCACAGGGAGACGCCTCGGAGCTTGAGGCGGCGGTGTTCGCCGTCACCGAAAGCGACCAGAGAAGCCTCAACCGATACTACTTCCTCTATCAGGGTCGAGTGTCGCGATACGCCGACGAGATCACGAGGCGATGGAACGACCGCGAGGTCTCGTTCGAACGGGACTTCCCTATGTCGCCGTCCGCCGCGCGTTCGCCGAAAGGTTAAGCGCATGCTGATTACCTTCGAAGTGCCTGTGATCGTCGAAGCGAAACCGGGGCGGGCGGTGAACGAGCGCATCGTGTTCGGCTACGAAGCCGTCACTGTCGATGTCCCTATCCTCTCGGCGCAAGATGCTCCGGTCGCCCTGCGCTACACCCGCATCGAAGGCGTCGAGGGGAGGGCCGAGGAGTTCCGCGGGTTCGGGGGATGCCTCTACCATGACATCCCAGCTCAACCTTCGCCGCGGGTCGGCGATCAATACCAGAAGTATCGTTCGCCCGACGGTCTGTTCGACCTGCAGATGGCGGCGGCGACCAACACGGTTGACCGTATGGAGAAACGGAGCGGATCGTCGGCTTACAAGCAGATGCACCCGAATTCCTTCGCCGACGCCATGAGGCGACGGGTAGGCCAATACAAACTGGAGCCTCTCCGTGACATGGACCTGCGGGGAGACACGGTCGAACAGGCGATCACTGACCAGGTCGCTGACTTCCGACACCGAATCCGGGGGATGGTGATCATCGAGAACCGGTTCCACCTGCCGGAACCGGAGCCGCTCCTGGCACTCGTTCCGGTTTGGGCCGGCAACGTGGAATGTCGGGTGGTGCGGGCGGGAGAACCGCCAAGCAGTCTCGCGAAGCAAGGTCTCGAGGTTCAGTGCCTTGGCTATTTCCGCTTCGACGAGATGGACAGATTAGAACGGGAAGCGCCGATCCTGGCAAACGGCGGCACGGTGGAGCGGCGTGTCAGAGACATCGAAATCGCCGATCCCAGCGTTCTCGTCGCCGACACCGACACGCTGACGCTGATCGGCCTGGCTCATACGTTCGCGCAGTTTTTTGCAGCTTCCCTGGTGGTCGACGAAGGTCTGGAACGAGACGCCGAGCGGACGGATTGGATGGTCGCGGCGCTGTCACGACTGCCCGTCGAGCAGTTTGCCCTCTACAAAAGCCTCCTTCACGGCATCGAAATCGCACGCGTGTCCGGAGATACGGAAGAACTGGAAGGGGCCGTTTCCAGGATCGTGGAATCTCCCACGGGCAGCGTGGAACGCCGCACCTTCGTCTACGGGAACGACATACCGCGCCACGCCCGCGAGATCGTCCGCAGGTGGAACGACCGCGAGGTGAGGCTGGACCCGGGGTTCGGGCCGTCGTGGAAGCCCTGAACCCCGTTTGAAGGTTGCCTCGCCTGGCATCAACCTCCTGTGACGAACAGGAGTGGCAAGATGCGGGTCGAAGTGGAAGTTCCGGTTATCGGATGGGGGCAGGCGAAGGCGGGTCACTCCTACAAGGACATCTTCGCGTCCGTGCCTCGGGTCTTCGAGATTCCGGAATACGACGTGTCGGAAGTCCCTGTCGTTCTTGCCTACGCTGAGACACACGAAAGCGGCAAGGCGCGCAGGAGCGAATACTTCGGTCACGGTGGCAAGCTCTACCGGGACCGCATGGTCGATCCCGACGGCGCGTTCGCCAAGTCGTTCCACTTCCAGCGTTACGGCGTGATCCCCCATCCTTATTTCGCGGCCGTCAGCGATCGTTACGAGAAGCGGATTCATTCACTGAGGAAGGAGAGCGACGCGCTCGCTCCCAAGAAGATGATCCCGCCGGAATTCGGCGAACACGTCATCAAGCGCAGCGGCGATGTTCCGATCCGAATCCAGACATTCCAGGAACTGGGCCTCAAGAATTTCATCGAAAAGGCCGTCGAGGAGCAGCTTGACGAGTTCGCCAAGCGCATGGAGCGCATGATCGTCGTTGGCGGCAATCTGATGGTCGAGGAGCAGGAACCTATCGTCCGGATCGACGGCTCCGTCGGGTCGCTGACCGGAAGGTTCGGGGGATACGTCCACTTGCGACCTGAAACGGACCGCCTCGTGAAACCTGATAGTTGGTCCAGCACATCGGCACTCGCTTTCGTCTCGCTCGCTGAGATCGACACCCTGGAAAGCCGTGTGGCCGCCATAGAAGGACGCCTCGGCGGCCATGTCGAGTTCGAGTACGGGATTTCAGACGTCGAGATCGACGACGCCAGGTATCTCAAGGTGTCGGGTGAAGGAGCGACGCTCATGGTGGCCGCCGATCTTCTGCGTCGGGCGTTCGTCCAGCATATGACTCCTTTCGAGGGCGACTCCGACTATCGGCATACATCCGTACAGAAGAAGGTCCTGTCGCTGGAACCGGCCGTTTTCGCCTCCGTGCACGGCATGATCACGGCGTTGCAGGTCGCAAACGAGTTCGACATCCCGGAAGCCTTGGAGGAGTCCATGTCTTCGATCATGGATATGCATGCCCGCAAAGACCTGTCTGAATGCTTCAGGAGCCGGAAACTCCTGGAATACGCCTCCGACGTCCTCCAGCTATGGCAGGACCGCGAGATCGGCTTCGACCTCGGCGTCCGTCCCGCCCTCAGGGCTTGAGCGCTGGACCTCCGTAGCCAACAACGGGACCCATGTCGATCGGACGGTCGGCGAAGCGCTGGTACATGGTGTCTACGATGCCGAGCGACGGGGCCCGCAATTTGCAGATTTCGTCGCCGATCTGTTCATGATACCCGCGCCAGGTGTCGATCGCCGTTGCAAGCACACCCTCGAGTTCTTCGGGGATCGGGCCTGACATCTTGTCGTAGGTGTAAAGGATGTCGCGCAGGTCCAGCCAGGCGTCGTAGACTTCTCGTGGGATGCGTATGTTTCCACGCTTGCGGAGGTCGTCGATGGCTGCGTTGTACGTGCGTTCGAAGTCCCTCGCGAAGCGATCAAAATCCCGTTCTTCTGCGCGCCAGTTCACGTAGGCCCCGTCCACGACATCGATGACGACCTGGGGGTCGCTTGGCTGCCCCTCTATTTCCGGATCGCGTGTTTTGGCAAGCGCCAGGGTTGCCAGAGCCTCGTCTCTCGATGTGGCCGCGAACGTCAACAGGGTGTTGGGGCCGTTGCCGCGTCCGGATTCCAGGTAGTGGACGTCCAGAGAGGAGACGTCGTAAACGCTCTGCTGGAGGATATAGATTGGTTCGCCGCAGCGCTTGTAGACATGGCCGTCCACAGAGATGAACTTGTCGATGTGCCGTTGTGTCGCGGCATGCCAGGCCGCGATCTCGGTCCTGACCTCGTCGTCGATGACGATCTGGTCGGCAAGCTTGACGGCGGCGTTGACGAGGTCGTGTCCGTACGGGAGATCGTTGTAGTTGAGGCCGTTGTAGATGCCCGAAGGCAAAACGGTCTCGTCGCCGCCATGCCTCATCCCAGAGCGGACCTTTTCGATGATCGGAAGCAGGAAGCCCTTCCTGTCGAGCGCGCCTGACGAGACGGCGGCGACGAGTTCGTCCAGCGTTTCCGGACCTTCCGACTGTGAATAGGAACTCTCCCGCATGACGGTCAGATAGAGGCCGTCGTTGAAAGCGCGTACTTCCCTCGTGATCGGCGGCCTGCCATAAGTCGATTTGCTGACGGTGAAGGCGATGGGAGCCTGCCTCGAGTCGAGGTCGTGGATGGTGAACTCCGCCTCGGGAAGGATCACCGAAGGGCGCGCGACACGTCCGCCCTTTGTCTTCGCCCTGACCAGTGCCGGGTGGCGGATCGTAACTTTCATTCTCGTCTCCGGATGCGTTTTGCCGAGACTAGACGTAAAGCAGGCAAAACACGAAGCCGTAGGAGACCGTCATGTGGTACGGCTGGGAGGCGATCCTGTCGCGCCAGCGTTTCGGAAGCGCCTTCAATCGGCCCGTTCCGAACGAGGCGATCGGTGTGAAAGCTCCGTGGGGATGTAGTTCATCGTCTGGCGATCCTTCTCTCGGGAGTGGAGACATGCGGCCGTGACAGGATGTCCGAGAGCTTGAAACGATGGTCGGCGTCGAACTGGAAGCGGTAAAGCGAAGGGACGGCTTCACGCCTCGCCTCGACCAGGCACTTGATATCGTTGTAGTCTTCGCAAAGGAAGCGTTCCCGCCGCCTGACGAGTTCGGTGCCGATATCCGATGGAAGGTCATAGCCACGATCGTCGAGGCTCCACCAGGCGTCCGAGAATGTGGCGTTGCTGTCAAGTTGGTGAAGTTTTATCCGAAGTCCCGATATGCCATCGAAAGCGATGCGGTAGGAACTCGGCGCGGTGCTGTTCAACCGTACGACGTCGTTCGGAAAACCGACCGGGTGGCCATAGAAGTCAGCTCCGATCGAGCTGGCGACAACGTCAAGCGACGGTGGCCTGTCCGGTTCAATCCCGAACACAGCCAGAACGCAGCCGCGATTCCTGACGAACGCCAGCGTCCTGCCACCGGTTGGCAACGGAAAGTCTGCGAACTGTTCGAAGTCGAGGGCTTCCAGTTGCTTGATGTAGTGAACCAAGGGCGCTCCGACGTGCGTGTCCCCGAATTCCCGAAGGAGGTTCGCGAGCGTGATCGGGTCGGCGAGCCTAAAGGCGGCGGCGATAATCGAGGACCTACCCCCGAATCCCTCGCCGTTCTTTCCGACGAGGAAGCCCAGTCGTTCGACGAGACGTTCCATTTTCTGAGGGTCGCTAGCCATCGGTTAGCCGCCTCAGCAACCGAACGGGCTTCGGTTTCAAGATGCGCTCGAACATCGACCGCCAAGGTTGCCGCAGGGTAGCGATCCTTTGCCGACACACTGCTTCAATATACCGCGAAGCTGCTTCAGGCTTGAGGTCCAGCTCGTACCACAATTTGAGTTCCGATACAGGGCAGAGGAGCGCCGTAACATGCATGCGGTCCCACTTTGGGTTGTCCCATTGCAGCGGGTATCCGTCTCCTCCGTGGTCATGGACATCCATCACCATGCCGAAGGCGTCTAGGCAATCGTGGCATTCGGTGGCGAAACCGCCTTCCTCATCTCGCCGCGGCACGAGGTCGGCGGCGCTGCGCATGCTGCCGTCGTGGGCGTAGCCGACGACCACGCCTCCGTCGCGCTCGCGAACGAGAACCGACACTCTGCCGCCCGGGTTAATGGAGGCAGGGAACGTTTCGAGAAGGAAGTCATGCTTTTCGCAGGCTTTCAGGAACGAGGCCATTGGCATGCCGTGATAGGTGTCCCCCAGACGACGGAGTGTATCGGCGAGCAATTCGCCGCCGATCTCCGCCAGCTTCGCGAGGTACTTCCATTTGGTGTGCGAAGGTTCCTCGACCAGCCAGGGGGTCCTGTGCTTGTATAGATCGACCCACAACCGTTCGACGGTGCCTGCCACGACCCGTGAGGTCGGAGAAATATATCGAGGTAACGAGTTCATACCGTCAGCCCCGTGAGTACCGCTTCCATCTCAGGCACCTCGACGTAGTGGGATCGTTCGCGGTCGAGGTCGAAGATGTCGCGCCACGGCCCCTTGATGGCATCGCGCCTGGATTGGCCGACGGTCTCGAGCGGCCCGAACTTGAACCTGAAATGCTGGATTTCGTCCCAAGTGAAGAGGTTGTGATGCCAGGAAAGTGTCTGTTCGGCTCCGCTTCCGGCGGACCACCATCGCGCAATTGGACTGTGGCTCTCGTTCGCCTGGTCGAGCCTTAGTGCGGTTGCCAGGAATTCGAGGGGTCGTCTCGAGCGGCGGTCATTGCTGAGTCGTCCGTGCGTGGGGCCAAATTGCCTGTTTTCGAAGGAAAAGGAGGGTAGAGCGTTTGACCGCCATCGGTGGAGCTCGATTGCGTGGACACGCCCCTGTTCGATGGGGGCAAGCATGATCTGGGCGTCTACCGCACGAGCGAGAACCATGGTGCTGTCGCAAACGGGCGAGGAAAAAATCTCGACGGGTACGAAGTCAAATGTATCGGCAGCCTTGAGCAGGTCGACCATCGTCATCCCCTCGTGAAAATCACGGGTGGCACGATGGTACTCTTGAACGAATGGCCATCTGTCCCGGCTGGACGGTAGGTGGCAGGATTGCAGGAAATCCCAATATACGCCAAGGTGGTGGCTCAACTTGTCAGTTGTGGCGAGCTCGGCGGCGCGGGAATAATCTTGGAGCCTGTCGAATACATCGCGTTTCATCTGCTCCACGGTCGGCAGGCCGAGATTCCTTGAACTCATCGGCGGCACTCCGCAAAGGGCGCGGCTACGTCGGCCGGTTCGTTGCGCTCGCGGTCCAAGGCGAAGATGTCACGCCAACGACCGATGACGGAGTCGGCGCGTACCTTGGAGGCTCCAGCGCGGTCCTTATCGAGGCTGGCGGCTTCGAATCCCATCAATAGTCCTCGGTGCACCAGTTGACGGCCTGATCTCCAGTCCGTGGCGAGGTGGCGGGAGTTGAGGTCGTGCTCCACCATCGCCCCAAGGAGAGCCGGGGTCGTGGCGAAGGTCATCAGCATCACGTCCTTGACCATACGGTGGTCGTCTTCGCCGAAGCATTTCGCATTGAACTCTGGAGCGGAGCCGTCCTTAGTGAAGAAGCGGTGCAGCTCCACCTCAATGACGACCCGATCCTTTATGTTGGCAAGCATGATCTGCGCATCGGCGGAGCGCGCGAGAACAAGGACGTGGCCCTCGACGATGGATTTGAAAAGTCCGAGTGTCTCGAAACCGAACCTGTCGGCCTTCTTGATGAAATCGGCCGTAGGCATCTTTGGCGAGAAGTCGTCTCGTTGGCGCAGATGGTCATGGAGGGCATCCTTTACGTATGCGTTCTGAGACTGAACGGCATCCCTTACCAAGCGAGAATACAGTTTCGTCTGGGAGAAGCCCGTTTCACGGAGCCTGGCATACTCGTGCTCGAGAAACATGCGGGTATCGGCCGCCTTCGCACGGTTTACCCATTCGGCATGGGCAATGTGGATTTCATTTCCCGTCATGCCGCGTGTTTCCGGATCACTGGGATGAAGCGGTGGGCGTAGCTCGCCACCTTCGCCTGCCCCACTCCCTTGATGGTGAGCATCTCGTCGCCCGTCAGCGGCATGACTTCCGCCATCTGGCGAAGAGCCGTGTCGTGGATGATGAAGTACGGCTCGCGGCCCTCTTCCTTCGCCAGCTTGTCCCGCATCGCGCGGAGCGCTTCCAGCAGCGGCGAGCCGACGTTAGCCTTGCGGCGCGAACGGCGGGGCTTGGTCATGTAGTCACCGGCGGCGGCTCGGGCGCGTGGCTTGCGGGGGCTGGAAGCCCTCTTGCCGACGGTGAGCGAGCGGCTGCGCGGGCTCTTGGCGAACTTGGCGGACGTCAGCGCGACCTTCTTGACCACGAGGAATGGGTTGTCTCCCGTGAAGGCCTTTCCTTCAGCCGTCAGGTGCAGGCGGCCGCAATCGGAGTGGCGGACCTCAACGAGGCCGTTGACGATCATCTGGCGCACGATCAGGGACCATCGCTCTTCCGTGAGGCGGCGGGCGGCGAAGCGGTCGCGGGCCACGACGGTCATGCTGTGGGTGTCTTCGACACCTGCGTGGTCGCGCAGGTAGCCGACGATGTCGAGGATTTCCGCGCAGACGTCCACGCCTTCCACCTCACGCTGGCAGTTGTCGCAGTTGCCGCAGTCGCCGACGAACTGCTTGCCGAAATAGTTGATGATGGCTCGGCGGCGGCAATACACTGACTCCGCCAGACCGATCAGCGTGTCCAGCTTGTTGTTGTCCGTGCGCTTCGAAGCGGCACCGCCCTTGGACTTCCTGATCATCCGCTTGCGGATGTTGATGTCCTGGTTGCCGACGAACATAAAGGCGTCGGAAGGCAGTCCGTCGCGGCCGGCGCGACCGGTCTCCTGCTGGTAGGCCTCGATGCTCGACGGCATGTCGTTGTGGATAACGTAGCGCACGTCGGACTTGTCCACGCCCATGCCGAAGGCGACGGTGCAGACGAGGATGTCCACTTCACCGCGCAGGAACGCTTCCTGATTGTCCTCGCGCGTCGTGTTTGAATGCCCAGCATGGTACGGAAGCGCGGAGACGCCTTCCGAGGCCAACCACTTGGCGACCTTGTCCACCGTGTTCTTGCCGACGCAGTAGACGAGGCCCGACTGTCCCTGACGCGAGCGGATGATTTCAAGCATCTTGGCCTGCTGCTGCTTGGCGGAATCCCGCTTCTCGATGCTCAGGCTGATGTTGGTGCGATCGAGGCTGGTCTCGAGAACAAGCGCGTCATGGAGGTTCAGCATCTCCTTGATGTCGGCGAGCGTCTGCGGATCGGCGGTCGCCGTGACCGCGATGCGCGGAACGCCAGGGAAATGGTGGGAGAGAAGGCCGAGGACCTGGTAGTCGGGGCGGAAGTCGTGGCCATAGGCGCTGGCGGCGTGCGCCTCGTCGATGCCGAAGCAGGCGATCTTCACTTCCTTGAGGAAGGCCATGAACTTCGGCTGGGCGAGCAACTCGGGCGTGACATAGAGGAGGTCCACCTCGCCCTTGCGGATCGCGTTCATGACGTTCAGGCGGTCGTAGCCCGTGACGTCCGAGTTGATGGTGTCGGCGGCGACGCCGAGAAACTGGAGCGTGTCGATCTGGTCCTTCATCAGGGCCTTGAGGGGAGAGACGACGACGCCCACGCCATCGCGCACGAGCGCAGGAATCTGGTAGCACACGGACTTGCCGCCGCCGGTCGACGCCAGCAGGATCACGTCGCGACCCGAAATGACCGCTTCGACCGCGTCTTCCTGCTTGCCGCGGAAGGCTTCGTGGCCGAAAACGTTGTTCAGGATTTCGAGCGATTTCGACATCCGCGACCCCTTCTCAATTCGTTGAGGTCTTGTATTCTCGGGTCACGGAATTGTCAACACATAAGGACGTCTGAAGTCATGAATATCGATCCTTTCAGGGAACACTCAAGAAGTTTCGCGTGGTAGCATCGGCCTGAAGTCGCTTCACCATCCTTCTTGTCGCGAGTGCCGCCTCCAGGTCTGATTTCGCGACGAACGCAAAGTCTCGATAGGCGAAGTCATTCACGTCATTAGGCCGTGAGAAACTTGAACCGCGCCCTGTATAGAAGAGGAAGTCACGAAACACCCATAGACAACGCCCCAGTTTTCAAACCTGCTAGGCGCGCCAAGCAGGGAATGGTCAAAGTGAGTTCAATGGTTTCCATCAAAGGTTCAGTGACATGGGCAGCGATTTTGTCCGAGGTCATCCCTGTCAAAAGCCAGAAGAAGTCCCTTCCCGTCATTTCTGCGATAAGTCTGACATCGCTTGGATGGATATGAGCCCGACCCATTCGCCATCCGGATACAGCTCCATGGGTCAATCCGAGTTCGGCGGCCACCTTTTCAACGGTGATACCGCGGTCATCCATCGCCTGGACAACTCGCTTACCTACGGCTGCGTCGAAAGCATCCTTACTGGCCCTGCGAGCCTCTTTCTTCACCTGGTTGGATTTAACCCGCGTCCTGCTTTCCGATGTCATCCTGGCTCTCCTGCCGCTTGTTTCGATGCTGGAGAGATAACAATGCAGGGACCTCGATGCAAGCCGAGAACGGTGAGAATATCTAAAATTGACAAACTATTTCAGTTATTTACCAGATTAGCTGGCTAATTGCTCTATATGAGACATAGCAAACTGGGGTATTGACGGTTTACGGGGATGAATTTTCCGGTATTTGAGCAAAAACTGGAACGAACGTTTTCTTACAGATGCCATGGACGACAATATCACGATAATTTTTCTGTTCAGAGGGACGTTTTGTGACAATGTTGCAGTCCATCGTCGATGTCATCTTCCATTTGCGTGAAATCGCGCCTCTGGTCGACGTGATGTCTTTCATTTATGTTGACAATGCATCAAGCCTCCGGCACCAAGCGGGGTAGTCTGTTCTCGGGAGTTTGGTCATGAATTGGGATGAAATCGAAGGGCGATTGTACCGTACCCGCGAATCCGATGATGACCTGAACAAGATGCTGTTCGCCAAGGCATTCGGCTGGAGCTATCCCCTCGTCGGGGCGGCCTACCACCATTTCCACGATCTGACCCGCGAATACGGAAAGACCGACTTCACCGGCGATGCGGAAGCCGCATTCGTGCTTGCGCGTCGCGTTCTCGAGAAGGCACGCTTTAGGATCGACGTTCGGGAAGACAAGTCCGCCGAAGTGGCCATGTCGGGCCAGGACTTCGAGGAATGGAACCCGGGCATCTACTACGTGGTCAAGACGGCTCCCTCCCTGCCGCTGGCGATCTGCCGATGCGCGTTCCAGATCATGAAGGAGATGTCGGAAAAGTCGGGCGATAAGGAATTGATCGGATGATGGACATCGTCGAACAGATCGAGGCGATCCTCGACAGGGCAACGCAGGATTTCGACGGCAAGGACGAGGTCCTGAGGCGGGCGGCCGCCGAGATCAAGGCGCTGCGGTCCGCCGCCGTCGTCGGCTACCTATACGACAACGAGGACACCGGCCGCGAATTCGCCGAGCAACACCCCGTGGAGAGTGGCGAGGTTCCCGACGCGACGAACGTCGTTCCGGGGACCGCCGAGGCCATCCTCGCGGAACTGTTGACCGCATGGAAGGAACTGGGCGAACTCCGCCAGCGCGAGCGCGATGCCTTCGTCATTCTCGGAGAGCCGACAGGCTACCTCAAGCCGTCCGCCGAATGGACGGTGCCGCCGTATTACATTACGGCGAACGAGCGCACCGAGGAATGGGCGAGAAAAGTGTTCACCGAACCGCTCTACGCGCCCGCGGCGATCCAGAGCCTTCGCGTCGCGCCGCTGCGCTTTGCAAAGTCCGTCGGCGACACGCTTGCCGACATGCGCGATAACATCCGCAAGGACCCCCTCTATGCCTATGGCGACGCCGTTCTCGTATGGTTGAACCAAGGCGACCTGATCAACCACCAGATCGCAGGCACGGTCAAAGAGGCCGCCACGGATGAAACCTGACAGGGAAGTCGTCGCGCAACTCGCCGATTATCTCGAGGGGACGTGCAAATCGATCGTCGAGGCATGTCAGGCGCTCGACCTCGACGAAGGCATCGACTGGGAGGACGTGCTGTTGGATATCAACATCGAACGGTGCAGCGGATGCGACTGGTGGAGCGAGTCCTGCATGCTCACGGACGTCGAGGAGAAGAACGGCTTCTTTTGCGAGCAATGCCTTGGCGATTTAGGCATCGAACGGGACTGATGGCCGATTTTTTTTGAAGGCGCGAATTATACTGGAGAATCCGTTCCAACGCCTGAAATGGCCTCCAAAGCGGCACGACAATCCCCCAGGGCGATTTCCAGGTCTGCAAAATCGTGTTTCAGACGCTGAAATTCGCGCAGTCGTATCTCAAGACCCGGCTTCGCTATCGGGGTCTTCAAATGTTGACATGAATGCGGCCTCGTGTGATAACCCGCCACCAGCGAGGCAGATGAGGGCGGGTACATGATCTTCGACGACGCATTGGCTTCCAGGCAGGCAGGGGCAGCCCTCTCGCCGCTCCGCCTGACGCACCTGAATGCCATCCGCTACAAGGTGAAGCGCTTCGTATTCGACGAGGACGCATCGGCCAAGGCCGGCCGCTTTTCGACGGAATGCGCCGACCTCGTCTGCGAGCATGCGGAATTCGCGATCCCGCCGTTCTACAACACCTACATCGAGATCGACCAGCACGCTTCGCTGCGGGCCTCTTCAAGACGTCCTATCGAGGCGGATACGGCTTCCCGCGTCGGGTACCTGTTCCTGGAAAACGGAGACCTCCTCGTCTGCGCCGGGGACGATGACAACGCGACGTTCCTGCCCTTTCTCTATCAACGCCGCGAAGGTGGCTCCATCACCGCCGAAGAGCAGGTGGCGCTGCGCAACTTCCTCATGGGCGAGGTCGCGGAAGAGCTTCGGCCCGCCATCGAGACCTTTTCGCATCGACTGACGAGCCTCTGGGAGTACAGACCCCTTTTCGACATGCCGACCGACCTCGCGCGGTTCATGCAGGACGAATGCCGTGGCGATCTCAAGCGCGCCATCGCCGCCGTCCTGCTCTTGAACCAGCAACATGGCGTCGCGCACCGCGAAGTCGGACCGCGCCGCGCGATCAGAAGCGGGAAGGCCAAGACCTACCTCGCCCATTCCGTGGTGACGATCGACCTCTCGCCTGGAGGCATCCGAGGTCTGTTCACTATCGGCAACCGCGCATCCCCTCGCCGCCATCAGGTCGAGGGACACTATGTCCACTACAACATCGCGGACGGCTGCTCGCATTCGTGGTCCCAGTTCACGACGCCCGAACTCGAGCGCCGCGACATGGAGCGCCTCGGGAGGCACGTGAAGCGCTGGCGTTGCTCGGGCTGCATGGGCCTGCGGGTCTGGCGCGAGGAATTCCACCGCGGCGACGCGCAGAAAGGCTTCGTGACCAAGGAGTACAAGGTCACGGACAGCGGCCGCTAAAGCCCGTAGCTTCTGCTCATCGGAATGTCGAGGCTGATTGCCGACTGGTCGGAGCGGACGAGGAACTGACCCAGTTGCCCCTTGAGGTCAGGCGAAAGCGCGTCGAGCCACGAGCGGCCAACGGCGATGGTAATGTAGTTGCATTCGCGGGCGAGTTCGGCCAACGACGTGAGTTCCCGGCGCACGTCGTCAACATCATGCTTGCGGTCTTGCCAGGATATGATCTCGTTTTTGAGTGACCTCGCGCCCGCCAGCAGACCTTCGATTTTCGGGTCAGTGTCGGTGATCGCTCCCGCATTCGCTCTCGTCCGCTCATGGAAGGCGATGTTGTCGGTGGTGGACAGAAGAATCCGTGCATGCCTGACCGTTTCGAGGACATCGAGGTCGTCCGAGACCGCGTCTTCGTCCAGGATGCGGATGCGCGGCCGTTCGGACGGACCGAGGGACCAGTTGATCGACCGCGCGAACGCGACGGCCCCGTCGTAGTCGGAGGCTGCGAAGTAATGTGTGCGCAGATGGGCGGCGTCGTCTCCGAGCGCTTCCAACCCGTCGTCCTCCCTGTCGGTCACGTGGACCTGCCGAGCGTAGACATGCTTCGAAGCGACCTGTATCTGCGGCGCTCCGAACCTCGTGGTCAGGACATAGCACGGCTCGAACGCCCTGACCGCGGGGACGCCCTTGATCATAACGACGTTGGCGATCTTCTCGGCCGCGATGGCGCGCCATGCCTCGATCTCCGCGTCGGCGTCTGGCGACAGCCAGCCCCACTTGCGTAGCATAGGTGCGGTCAAACAGGCCTTGGTGACCTCGCGCATCTTCGCCTTGGCCTCCCGCTTCAGGAGGTCGCGCGTGACGTTCACCCGAAGCGCGTAGCCGCTGTCGTCTTCCATGTGGGCCGCCGCGCGGCTGACCGTCTCGTGAAACGGCTCGAACTGGATGTGGCGCTTGTTGCCATTGTGCAGGCTGTAGGACAGGAGGTTTGCCGCCTCGAAATGGCCGCTTTCCAGTCCGTCCGGGAGCGCCTTGAAAAGCTTGCCGCCGACGCGGTGGAAGTAGTCGGACGGCAAAGACGGGTGACTGGCCGTCAGCGCGACCGGTGCTTCCTCCCAGGTGTATTCCGGAATCTCGAAGTCGCTCTCCACCCGACAGAGTTCCGCCCTCGGGCTGCCATCGGGGTTCTTGCCGCTGACGATGGCCGGGTGAATGAATTTGACGCGCATGCTTTTGCCTCTCGAATAGCCAATGGCAACATGAACCGACGGCCCGCAGGTATCAAACCTGTAGGCCGTCGGTTCAAAAATCGCTAGGTCGCCGGACCGAAGGCGGATGTCCGGATTCGGACCGGGCTGGCGTCTTCACGGCTGACGAACGCCTCCAACTGGAGCTTCGGGCGTGTGTCGGCGGTCGCCGGGGAGAAACTGCTTTCCCGCAGCCTGTGGAAGGCCGTGGAGACCGGCACATAGCCGGCCTTCTTCTCCTGCCAGTCGAGTATCGTCGACCGTAATTCCCGCGCGAGGCTTTCCATCACCGGCATTTCCGGGTCGGGTGCCTTCACCTTCGAGACAGCGATGGACCGTTCCGCCCAGTCGAGCATCATCCGTGCGTGCCGCACGGTCTCCATCTCGAGGAAGTCCGTTTGCGCAGCGTCGACATCATGGACCTCGACTGGATGGACCTTTCCGCACAGCCGCCAGCCCATCTGGTCGGCAAGCGCCCCGGGACCGTCGGGATCGGTCGCGGAGAAATAGTGGCTTCCGTACGCCAGTGCCGAAGGCCCCATGATCTCGAGGCCGTCGTCGAAACGGTCGGCGCGGTGCGCTTCCTTCGCGTACACGCCCGTAGTCGCCTCATGGAGCGACGCCTGGCCCTCTCCGAGGTACTCAAGCCTGTAGCAGGGTTCGAAGCACCGTACATAGGGGCGGTCGCCGACGATCACGACGTTGTGCATAAGTTCGGTCGCGATGCCCCGCCATTCCCCGATCCTTTCATCCGTGTCCGGCGACAGCCAGCGCCAGTTCCTGAACATCGGAGCTTTGACGCAAATGATGCCGTGCTGGTTATAGCCGTTCTTCCGATCCCGCCACTCGAGGACGCGATCGATGTTTCCGACCTCGGTGAACGGATCGGCTTCCTTGATGGAGCGGGCGGCGTCTCGCACCAGCTTTCCGAGCGGTTCGAAGTCCAGCGCCCCGCCTCCGAAGAGCGCCTTGCGCAGCGCGCCGTTCTCACCGAGGCTTTCGCTGGCGCGGTTCACATAGAACCAGGCCCTGTAGAGCTTTCCGTCCACGACCCTGACGGATTGACGGTCGATGCCGTCGGTGAAGGCCAGCGGCGCTTCAAGCTCGGAGAATTCCCGGAACTCGAATTCGGTCGGGATGCGCACCAGCTCGCGCCTGGCGCTTCCATTTGGCCAGGTGCCACTGACGATCACTGGATGTTCGATCGTCATGCGCATGGCGTTGCTCCGGCGATCGGCGCGACGATGACGGGCGACATGTCCTCGCGGACCTTGAAGGAGGCCATCTGTTCCGGGAGGCCGAAGCTGGACTTCGTCGGCCGCGCGTCTTCCCAATGCATCACGTGTTCGAGCAGGTCCTCGAAGGGCGATGCGAGCTCGTCTGTGCCTTTTCGTTCAGACTGCCAGTCGAGGAGCGATGCCCGTAGCGCCTCTATCTGGGATCGCATCATCTCCGTGTCCACGGCCTGTCCGCAATAGATATCGACGCCGTCGCGGTCCTTGACATGCTCGAGCATCGTGCCTGCTCGGTCATGGAGAATCCTCGCGTGGCGCACGGTCTCCATTTCGAGGAAGTCGAGGCCCACGGCGGACTCGTCATGCACCTCGATCTCGTGCCGGAGACTGCCAACGCCCCAACCGCTCTCCTCGGCAAACCGGAAGGCTTCGGGACGTTCGGTCGCCGCGAAGTAGTGGGTTCCGATCATCAGCGCGTTTCCCCCGAGGTTCTCCAGACCCGTTTTTGGGTCAAACGATGTCCGGTCGGGTTCAGCTGTGTAAACCAAAGCTGAATATGCCTCGATGTCGCCTACCCTGCCGTTGAATGTCGTAGTGTGTCTCACGCGATGGCAGGGTTCGAAGGTCCTCATATGGGGAATGCCGTCCACAAGGATGATATTGGCGAGGACCGCGCCGATCCTGTCGCGCCAGTCGGACAGTTCCTGCTGAACGTCGGGACCAAGCCACTGCCAGTTCTTGAGGATCGGCGCTTTCATGCAGGACACCTCGAGGGTGTCGAGTCCGACTTCCAACTCGCGCTTGAGCGGTCGGCGCGAGGTGTTTTCGATCTCTTTGTATTGGGTGATCTTTTGAACGCGCTTGATCTCGTCGGAAACAAGAGCGCCGATCGCCTGGAAATCGAGCATCTTGCCGTTGTAGATTGATCGAAGCAGTTGGGAGTCGCTGCCAAAGCTGCTGGAGGGCTCGTCATACCTCCACCGCATATAATGTCCTTTGTCCAACGTCCGGATGGTCTTGCAAAGCTCGGTACTCAGGTCCCTGACAGTGAACGTCCGCGGCGCTTCCTCGGAGGAATACTCGGCGATTTCGAAGTCCGCAGCGACGCGAACGAGTTCGCGTCGGACGTGGCCGTTTTCCCATTTTCCCGTAACGACTGCTGGATGCTCGAAACTGAAGCGCATGCTGTTCTCCCGTGTCCGACTATGGTGGCCACGGGCGGCAAAGGTCAACGGCATGCCTAGCGAAGGCGTCGCGCGAACCGAACAGATGCAGGGACTAGATCACTTTGATTTTGAAGGAATCCGTCTTAGGACGCCATCGCACTCCAGCGCCGACAATCTCACTTCCGTCGATATTGGCCGCGAAAAACTGAAGGTTGTTTTCTTCCAGTGTTTTCCGAAGTTTCGCACTTGCCTTCATCGTGAGCGGCTTTTTCTCAAGCTCGCAGTCGCTCAGCGCCTTCTGGGTAACGCCAGACTTCTCAGCGAGTTCTCGCTGGCTCCATCCGAGTAGACCTCGGGCAGCTCGTATCAGGTCAGCAGTTAACAAGGTAGCCATGGGCATGGAAATGTCTTCTTTTTCAAGGTGTTGTCAACGACGGAATAATCTACGTACTTTTCGATATAGAGGACGTCAAAACCGACGTAGCCAACGTCTATTTACGTGTGCCAGAGCAGGGAGGTCTCCGAATCAACGGACACCTCCCTGCTCGAACAAGACAGAAATCGAAGGCCAGCAGCCTACGAGTCGTGTTGTATGAGCATATCGAGAAGTTCGAGTTCGATGTTGTGCGACGATCTCGCGCGGTCGCAATGACGGAGGGCGACCTTACGCATTTCTCCGTAGAAGTTTCGCAGCCACCTCTCGCTCGCCTCGGCGTGTTCCGGAAGAATCAGATCGGTCGCCGGGTCCATCCAGCGAAGCCTCGCGTCTGGGTCGAACATTCGAGGAGGGAGGACATCAAGCAGCCTCGCGCCAGAAGCTGTGAGAATGACCGACCCGTCTTTGTCGCAGCGTTCCAGGAGACCGATGCCGATCAGCGCGGTCAAGATTTCCCTGACCGACCGACCGTATTCGATCGGCGTGTATTTGCCGCTGCCTACGAGTTTCCCGTCGTGCATGACGTTGGGCAGCGAAACCGAAACTTCTTCTCGGTCGAGGAACCGTCCGAGTGTTTCCGAGATGTCGTCGTCCGCACGTGAGATCGCCCGCAGCGTGAGCAGCGGGGTGGAGCCGCAGATATCCAACAGGTTCGCCTTCTGATATCCGGTTACACCAGAGCGGAAAACCCTGAGTTCCGGACCGCAATTGCCGCCGCAAACGGTAACGACCTCGCAACCGCCGCCGATCGCGTATTCCAGAAGTGGCCGCAGATAACGATCGGTGTTCACCATGCAGGAATCGATGTAGCGGAAGGTCGGCAGGGCTGGATCGATCAATTCGCTCCAAAGAGCCGGGCGTGCAACGTTCTCGCCGCGAAGCCGGACGAGCAGCAAGGTATCGGGGGCGGTTTTGGAAAACCGCAAAGCCGTCTCGGCGCGTCGGTAGAGGAGGACGTTGGCGGGAACAAACGATCCGTGTTCGTCGTAGAAGAGGAAGGTCGCGTTGGCGATGTCGAGGCTATCGACTTCCCATTTGAGGGGCAGATCGCCGACGAATGGCTGCAGGTCCATTTCGGTGTCCGGGTCCGCGAAGAAGTCCATCTGGAACTGAAGGAGCGAAGCGAACGAAGTCTTCACGGGGACATGCTTGATAGGCCCCCGCAGCGCGGCGGGAAACTCGCGCGGACCGGTGAACCAGGACGGTGAAATATCCAAGGGGACAGGAGAACTTGCCGCGAAAGGTGACGGGTATGAATAGTCGCCGGGTCCGTAGAAGTAGTCCGGACCATGGAATGTCGTTGTCTCCGGCCGAAGGGCTGTGCGTTTCGGTTTCGTTGGCGTCTTGAAATGTCTCATCATGGGGTCCTGTTATAGCACTTCCATGATGTCCGACGGCCTACTGCTGTCAAGCGCTGGCCGACGGCTGGGGACATCGCTTCCTGCGTCAGCCGTTCTTTTTGAAGAACCCGCGCAGTTTGAAGGCCACGACGACGACCGCGAGGATCACGGCGATCCAGAACAGCTTGTAGGCAGCCGACCAAACCAGCCACAATGCGAACAAGACGAGAAGGGCGAGGATGAACTTGATGCCCTTGGAGGAGAAGAGCGCGGACAGGATTTTCATGGGGTCTCCTTAAAGGACGATAAAGGCCACGACTGCGGCGATGACGATGATGACGAGAGCGGACCAAAGGAATACCCGGCATCCGCGCTTTGAGCTTTCCGAACCGCCAGCGGCGGCCGCGCCGATTTCGACGACGGCTTCTGCGGCACCCATGATGACTTCGCCAGCCAATTCCACGATTTCTTCTGCCATCTCTTCCTCGGCGTCTTTGATTATCACGAGGGTGTCAGAAATGCGGAGAGTGTGTCAACGTATTTTTTAATAGGCGGAGTCTCGAATTAAAAGACTCCGCCCACCGACGTATCCTCTAGCCCTCGAGCGGTCGATCGAGCTTCGGAAACAGGATCGCGGGCTCGGCGTTTCCGGCGTCCGCCCGTTCGACGATCTCCCGCAGCCGGGAGGACGTAACAGGAAGCAGCGGAGCCAGTGCGTCGGCCACGACACGGAAGGCGTCGAAGAGTTCCGCGAGCGTCCTGTCTGCTTCGGCAATCGCCGACGGATCGTCCGTGCGCTTGATCAGGCTCCACGGCGCGGCCTGGACGATGTAGCGGTTGGCGGCCGCGACATACCCGTAGATCGCCTCCGCCGCCTCGTGGACAGCGAAGGAGCCGATCGCATCGTCGATCCTCGTGCGGAGGCGCTGGCCGTCGTGCCAGAAATCGGTATGGTCACCAGGGTGTGCGGGAACGCTTCCCCCTTTCTTGCGCAGAACCGAGAGCGTCCGGTTGACGAGATTGCCGAGCTGGTCGGCTAGTTCGCCGTCATGGGCGGCCACCAGCCTTTCCTCCGAGAAGTCGGCGTCCTCGGTGGACCTGACGTGCCGGAGCAGATACCAGCGCAGGGCGTCCGTTCCGTATCGATCCACGAGGGCAAAGGGATCGACGCCGTTGCCGTTCGACTTGCCGATCTTGCGGCCGTCGACCGTCAGGTAGCCGTGGACCAGGATGCGCGTCGGAAGCGCGAGGCCGGCCGACTTGAGGATCGCGGGCCAGTAGACGGCGTGGAAGCGGGTGATGCCCTTGCCGATCACGTGCGCACGGCTGGCGGCATCCGTCCAGTTGTCGCGGAAGGCTTGATCGTCGGTGCCGTAGCCCGCGCCCGTGATGTAGTTGGCCAGCGCGTCGAACCAGACGTAGATAACCTCGCCGTCGTCGCCTGGAACCGGGATGCCCCATCCCCTCGCCCGTTCGGCGCTCCTCGACACACAGATGTCGTCGAGACCGCCCTTCAGGAACGACAGGACCTCGTTTCGGCGGCTGACGGGAACGATCTCGATGTCGCCCCTCTCGATCTCGCCGCGGAGGAAGTCGCCGTAGCGCGATAGCCTGAAGAACCAGTTCTCCTCGCGCACGGTCTCTGGCCTCGTGCCGTGCTCGGGGCAGCATCCACCTTCCAGTTCGCTTTCGGCGTAGTACTGCTCGCACCCGACGCAATAGAGGCCTTCGTAAGATCGCTTATAGAGGTCTCCGGCGGCCGAGCAGTGGGACCATAGTTTACAGACGGCCTGACGGTGTCGATCGTCGCTCCCGGTGCGGACAAATTCGTCGAAATCCACGCCAAGCGCGGCGGACAGTTCCAGGAAACGGGCCGCGTTGGCGCGGACGAGGTCGGCGACGCCAAGGCCGGCCGTCTCTGCCGCTCGAACGTTCTTGAGGCTGTTGTCGTCGGTGCCTCCCTGAAGGAGGACTTCATATCCCGCCAGTCTGGCATGCCGAGCGACGGCGTCGGCCAGCACCAGTTCGAGCGCGAACCCGACATGGGGGTCTGAGTTCACGTAGGGGATGGAGGTGGAGATGTAACGGGCCTGCTTGGTCATGTCGGATTCCTTCTCGGTATTGCGGCCGAGGCGGAAGCCGGACAAAGAAAAACCGCCTCTCGGGCGGTCGGTGGTGGAAAATGATCACACGACGACTGCCCCGCTAGCTGCGCGGCATCATCATGACGGTGGTGGTTGCGATCTGGTTTTCCATGTTGTTAGGGTTAGCACCCTGGCCCGCGTATAGCAAGCGTTGCCATAGTGGACTATGCGCTCGGTCCTGGCGCTGCACCGGACTTGGGAGCCGGGGTCATCAGTTTGCCGGCGATGGGGGCGATTTTTTCCTCCGGCACTCCGGCCGCTCTCAGGGTTCGCTCGTCGGTATCCGGATCGCCATCGCTCCATGGGAACGTCAAACGAACCCGCTCGTGCTGCCCGTCGAACAAGTGGTAGACGACGGTTCCGTCCACTCTGAGGCCCCTGCTTTGTTCTTCGAACGCATCCGCGACGCCGAGATAGGCCGATTGCTGCTTGTCCAGTTCGTCCGTGAACGCGAAGAGCGGATCGAGCGTGTCGTCGACATCCTCGAACTCAGCGGTGATCACACTGCCGGTCGATTGCGCAAGGAAGGCGCGTGCATCGTCGTAGGTCTCGAATTGATCTTCGAATTCGAGTGTGCCGCCATGATCGCAAAGGATTGCACCAAGTGCATGGACGTCCTCGGGAACGACGAAAAGTACTTTGGTTGATGGCATCGATAACACTTTCTGGTTAGTCCGTAGCCTGGGGGATGCCGACGCATCGCACAACGCCACCATAGAAACGGGCTGACGCCGGTCAAGCCTTAAAGCCGAGCGCTGGGGATTGCGTCAACAAGGTGATCGGCGCGTTCTCAAGCATCTGGTAACCCCTCGCCAGCATGAGGTCGCCTGTCCTCTTCCTGTCGCCGTGGAGATGGCCTCCCTTCCTGTTGGCGGGGAGATCGAACTGGTAGGCGGGGCGGCGGCATTTCTTCCAGAGGGTGGCGGCCATGTCGAAATGACCGGAGAGGTCGTGATATTCGCCGCGGACGAAATCAGCGTCCAGAGCCTTTGCGAACGCGACATCATGTTCCTGCCTCGCGGCATCGGTCAGGAAGCCGGCGTCGTGGTCGGGATTGGTCGCGCGGAGGGAGCGCTCGTTGGAAACCACGAGATTGTGGCAGATGTTGCGGAGTTCGACTTCTTCGGGGTTGAACGCGAGGAGTTCACTGCCGCTTTCAGAAAATGGAACCATCCCGTCGCTAATTTTCCGCTTCCCGTACTGCCCTGCGCAAGTGTCCGCAAGCACATCGGCATACCGCTCCGCCTCGCCACGTCGGTCGAGGGGGAAATATACGGTTGAGGGCTGCGGCGTCGGCCCTTCATGGACGGGGGCGATGTCAATGACTACGAAACCATCCGTGTAATGGACGCAGATCGCGGGCGGCGGGCTTTCCATCCAAAGATCGCCGTCAACGACAAGGAGTTTTCCTGCTTGATGGGCGAAGTCGCGGGTCGAGCGGGCGACCGCATCGCCGTCGATCTCCGACAACTCCGTCGAAACGTTCGTGAAGAGCTGGTCGTTCAGGGTGTCCGTCAAGCCCCATCGTTTTGTTGAGCCTGGATAGGGATGGGGCCAAGTGTGTTCTCTGCGGTCCCTGTGCGTGCTGTCAGCCTGTAGAACCCATCCGATCTGCTTCTGGAGGGCACTTGCGACCGGATTGCGCAACACTTTATTCGGGATGACCGAGATGCTTCGGGCGAACGGGTAGAAACCGCTCGTCCATTCATGCGCGAACGCGTCTTTCGTCTCGTCATCGATCCATTCCGGGGTGGCCAGATGACGATACAATCGTCCATCGTATTCGAGCATCTGGAAGGTGTGAGGAACGATCTCCATCGCTTTGTGGATATTGTGAGCTTGCTCGATTTCGAAGACGACGTTCGTTTCGCTTCGGGAGATTTCCGGGATGCCGGCTTCGAAATGATGAGCGACGACGATGTCGCGCAAGCCCCTCTCCCCCCGCGGCTTGGCTCGGAAGTGCATCGGAAAATTAAGTGTCAGCTTCATCGTATTCGCCTGTGATACGCTCGTTGAACATAAACAGGAGAGGGGGCAAGGAGCAACCTGTCTGGCAAACGACACCGACCTCGATTTTTCCGCAGTCCGCACGTTCCTCGGCACTACCGTCGGCACCGTGGATCGATTACCATTGCTTAATGACCCCATTCAGTTACCGCACCGACCCGGCCGTACCATCCTTCCTGGAAGACAAGCCGATCATCGTCTTCGACGGAGAATGCGTGTTCTGTTCTGGCTGGGTCACGTTTGCCCTCAGGACCGACAGGCGACGCCGTTACAGGTTTCTAACCGCTCAATCGGAACTCGGTGCTGCCCTCTATCGCCACTATGGCCTCGACGACAGGGACTACGAAACCAACATCCTCGTCGAAGACGGTGTCGCCCATTTCCGGTCCCGCGGTTCAATCAGGATGATCGCCGGCCTTGGGTTCCCTTGGACCCTCGTCCGGGCTTTGTCGATAATCCCCGCTCCGCTCGCCGACCGCCTCTACGAATTTGTCGCCCGAAACCGCTTCAGGATCGCGGGCAGGAAGTCTTCCTGCTACGTGCCGTCCGCCGAGGATCGCGCCAGGTTTCTGTCGATCTGAGGTTGGCGTCTTAAATTAGGCCATGTGTTGACAATGACTCGAGCCAGCCGTATGACGTCTTCAATTAATGGAGGGCGGCATGACGGACGAGCAGCGGAAGACATTCGACGCGATGTGCGCCAGGTTCGGCCTTGACGACGCTCAGAAGGCGGAAATGGCCGGCTTTATCGAGCAGGTGAGTGAAGCAGCCCACGAGGGCGGCATGATCTCTGGTGCCTCCCCGTTCGACGGCACATGGCCTTCCCAGCAGGAGTAGAGAGATGGCGAAAGCGGCTTTCCGTTTCGTTGCCTGCCCGTTCTGCGGTCGAGACGACAGATGCGTCGTATCGGACAACGCGGACCCAGGTGCGATGACCTATTGGGTGACCTGTGACGCGCCAGGCTGTGGCAGTGACGGCCCGTACCGCAAATCCTCCGCCGATGCGGTCGAGGCATGGAACGCTCGTGCCGGGGCCTTGGCTGCATGAGCAACGGCGTCCTCGTCCAGAGTTTCGATGTCCACTGCCAGGTGTGCGAATGGCCGCAACTCGGGTTGGGACCTAAGAAGTCCGATGCCGTGCGGTCTTTGCGCAAGTACGGCTGGAAAAAGATCGATCGCCGCTGGCACTGCGCAGACTGCGCGCCGAAAGCTGTCAGGGCCAATCAGGAAACGGCTCGAGACTGACGCGGGCTTCGATGCCATATTCGGTCCAGTCCGATAGAAGAGACGGGATACTCCAGTGAAAGCCTACCTTCCATACGTCTACAACATGGCTTATGTCCCGCCCAAAAGGGTCAAGCCCGTTCTCGCCCGCGTAGGCGGGACGATCGAGGTGGACGTACCCGAGATTTCGCTCGCAGATACCTGGCTTGCGGCTTCGTTCGAATATGTCCTTGAACGGCGGCAGGGGACTGTCGTCATGCCGACGGAGTTTCGCGCCTGGAACGGCAGCCTTCTAGCGCGGGTAACAGACGAGCTACATCCGGTTTTCAAGTCGTCATGGTTGCCATCCATGCCGGGAGCGAGGTCCGAACGGGCTTCGGCATTCAAACCGCTTTACGGTTTCCTGATGTTCGACGGCGACGAGGTCGAGAAGTACGCGCGGGGAGACGTGGCGGGTGCTGTCGACTATCACGAACCTCCGCCTGGTCGCATCGACTGGTCCCATGGGGATCGTGTCTACTCGACCGTGAAGCGTCTTGCGGACGACCTTGTGAGCGTGGACGGTGAACTTTGGAGGAAGACCGAATTCGCGGCCCTGTGTCTGGATACGCGGCAGATTCATGAGGACAGGCCGCTCTGGGCGTCTTTCATTGAAAAGCCATACGGCTTTCTCCCCTTCACCCGGGATACGGTGGAGGAGCGCAGCCGTTATCCAACCCGCAAACTGTTCGACGTCTCCGAGGTGGAGCGTCTGATGAGACATGCCGGCCCTGCCGGGGCGGATTTGCATTTCAGGTCGCTGATTGTCCATGACGCCGCAGCGCTCGCCTTCGACGGCGAACGGGAGTTCATCAGAGAAGCGATGGATTTCGCGGTGCTGGCCATCGAGGGTTCCATCGGCGACATGCCAGCCCGAGCCGTGCTGGCGTGGAGCGACATGCGGTCGGCCGTCGAACGTGTTTCTACCACGCCCGGCGAAAACTTCACGGATGGCGAGATCGACTCCTTCCGGTACATCGCGGAGGAGTATCGCGGCGAACGGTCCAATCTTGTCCGTGAGGCACTAGCCGGCTGCGACGAATACATGAACGACCCATGGGGACGATATGGTTCGCACACCAGTCCGACTCAGAAGGGACTTCGCCCATGAAACGCAAGCTCGCGATGGCCTTCCTCCAGATGGCCGCTTTTTGCTCGAAGGGTTTGGGGTCATCTGAGATAGCCCGCCTAGCCGTCGCGATCGATGACATGCGGTTCGACCCGAGCGAAGTCGTCCTTCCGTCAGTGCCGCCCCACTTGTTTTCCGACGACGAGTGAGGTCTATTGCACCCGATCACCGCAGGGAGAATCGGGATGAAATGCGACGTCTATAGCAAGGCACTCGGACGGCACATCTTCAGCAACCTGAGTCCGAGCCTCGAAGTGGGCAGGCTCAGGGCGAGGAATGACGCGATGCTCTGCGGCATCGATCCTGACGACCTCGAAGTCGTGGCAGCCGTCGATCCGAGCGTTTCTGCCCAACTCGAGCGCTTCGGCGAGGAGTGGGTCGTGGACAGCGACATGGTCAAGGCTGTCGCGCCCCGTCGCAACTGAGGTTTGCCGCATCGGTGTACCCATCATTTCCTCGACATCGTGACAAGCGTCCCCTGAGGTCCTGGACGCACTGCCTTCGAGGCCGGTCGCTCCATCCACAGACGATGGCAGGGGTGACCTATTCTTCGTACGTCACCCCCGTCGCGGGATAGTAGTACAGTTCGGAGAGCCCCTGGATGCCTCCAAATTCGATCAATGCGTTTCCGCCGTGCACCCAGATGGTTGTGCCCCGATCAACGCGCATGCATTTCCCAGACCGCTGAGCAACATCCCGCATAGCCTTCGCAGTCTTCATGGTCATGATTTTGGCGATGTCTTGCTCGTTAGTGCATGCCCACATGGGGAATGCTGCCGTGGCAAAGGCTCCAGTCTGTCCAGCGTGAGCAGCGGACGCCAACAGGATGCCGACTAAGGTCATGGCTTTGTGCATGGTAGGAACTCCCTCTTCGAGAGGCATTGGTAACCGGTTCCGACTTCCATTAAGTTAATTTCACAATCGGCAATTGAATTAATCCCGTGCAGGACGATCTTGGGCTTTGAGACCTCGATGTCCTGTGATTCCCACTCGCGAATGCGGTAAGGGAGGTCCAGGTCGCGGCAATCGGGATGCAGTGCGTCCAGGAACCGACGTCCCGCGTCGGTGATGGTCACGGCTACGATTGCCCCAGCGATCTCCGTTCGTCAACGAGGTCTCTAATTTTCTCCAGTTTGATACCCGCGGGCACGGACCTTAGGGTTCAGCATCATACGCCCGGAGGAACTCAAGATGCGTATCGAATTCAAAGTCCCCGTGATGGCCAACGCCACGCCGAGGCGCGGCAGGCAGCCCAAGCTCGCAATGGGGTTCGTGTCGCGAACGGTCGACGTCCCGGAATATAGCTCGGAAACAGCGCCAGTCGTGCTTTCGGGGGATTTGTCGGACGACTGGAACATCAGGGGCAAGCGCCCGTTGCCGCGCGTCTTCCGCATGATCGGTGACGACCTTTACATCGACCTGACCAGCGACGCGATCGGTGTTTCCCCCTCTGGCAACCGATCGGAGCCGCGCAAACCGCCGTTCCGCCAAGTGGCCGAGATGGTCGAGGGCAAATACGACAGCATGACGCCGGCCGAGAGGCGGTTTTCGATTTTCCCGGCGGAGGCTGGCCGATCGCTTGCCGAGGGTCGATACGACGCATTCGCCGACTTCGCGTCGCTCGACCTGCAGGACGTGGACGAAACCATGCTGGAAGCATGCATCGAGAAATTCGAGGCCGAGGCGTCGAAGCTCGTCCTGGTGGACGGGAAGATGTACAAGCGTGAACGACCGCCCCTCATCGAGGTGCTTCACACCTGCCACAACGGGACCGAGCGGATGATCGTCAGAACGGCGCGGAGGCAGACCGACGGCCCATTCGTCCGCTATGCGGATTCCGCTCGCGAGAACACGCCGATCGCGCTGTTCCAGATAGACAAGGCGGATGCGGCAATGGCATTCGCAAAGAGCTTCGACCTCGAGGTGATACACTGGGGACTGGACGGCCTCGACATCAGCGCCCCGAACGCCCCGATCCAGTTCAACGGCCCATCGGCGACGCTGCACGCCGTGGCCGTGGCGATGAACGACAGGATCGCGGAAGTGGCCTCGTCCAATCGAGGCGACGGCAGAAGTTTCCTGATGTCGTTGTCCCCTGCGGTCATGGCTCACTTCAGATACCTCGAGGAAACGCTTCCGACGGCCGACGAGGAGAACATCCCCGACGAGTTGGCGACGGCGATCGAGGACATCCTCGTGCTTCCCGAGGCCGAGCGCGCGAACTTCGTCCACGCCAGCGACCCGGGAGCCGGACCGCGGATATGGGCGGCGCTGGACCTGTGGGACGACCGCGCGGTGAACGTTTCCGTCCGTCCGGAAGCCTTGGTTAGTTCCCGACGGCGCGCTCGGTAGTCTCTGCGTTTGCGAAACGCATGCGCCCTGTGTAGCTTCGATCCATCACAACAATCCGGTTTGGCAAGGTCATGCGCATAGAGTTCAGTGTTCCCGTCGTCGTCAAGGCCAAGCCGAAGCGCGCGAAGGACGTGAAACTTGTCGTCGCCACCGTAAACCGTGTCGTCGACGTGCCGGAATACTCGGCGGTCGACGCGCCCGTGGTGCTATCCAGCTTTTTCCCGGGGGACGACGACGACAAGGGGTATTCAATCCTTCGGGAGTTCCGCGAAATCGACGGCGAACTCTACATCGACGTGGATGCCGATTGCGAGGGTGTCATATCCCCTTCCGCAGTCATGGAACGCTACGAGCAGGTCCCCTTCCCGTTTCAAGGTGTCGACAAAGCCTTCTGGGACGTGTTCAGGCCAATGTCTGGGAAGGAAATCAGGGCCGCTGTCTATCCGGGCGACAAGGCTACGGAAGTCATCGACGGTAGGATGACCGTCCTCCGAGACCTCTCGAAGCTCGGTGTTGACGACGTGGACGAGGAGATGCTCGGACGCTTCCTCTCGGCGTTCGACCGCGAGGCGTCAAAACTGATCCTCGTCGACGGCAGGGTCCACCTGAGGGAACGCGCGCCGGCCATCGAGGTGGTGTGTGCCGTGTCCCGGAATGGCGGGAAGACCACGGTGAGGTCCTCACGCAGGGCCGGAGACGATCCCCTGGTCAAGTACAATGACGACGACCGCCAGGAAACCCCCGTGGCGCTTTTCCAGATCGACCAGCTGGAGGAAGCCTACGCGTTTGCCCAATCCCTCGGATACCCGGTTGGACTGATCGACGTGGAAGACATCACCGTTGATGAGGACGCAGCGGTTTTCTTCAACGGCCCGTCGGCGACAGTGAACGCGATCGCCGTCATGATGAACGACCACATTTCGGGTTCGATGGATTTCGGAAACGAGCGTCAGGGACGAGAGTTCCTGAACCGCCTGACGGTCGGCGTCATGCATGCCTACCATCGGTTCGAGGCGATCCTGCCTGGCCTCGACGAGGAAAACGTCCCGGAGGAACTCGCCGATCTGGTCGACGGCGTCCTCGCTCTCCCAGAGCGGGAGCGAGGGCTGTTCCTCCCGAACGACCCGACCGCTGAGGTCCGCGTCCGCGCGGCCATGCAGCTGTGGCACGATCGGCCCGTGGAGTTCTCGATCTCCCTGGCACCGAGCAAGTTCAAAAGGAAGACCAACAAGGGCTTCGGAGAGGTCAGATCGGGGTCTCCATTTTAGCGGCAGACGGTAATCGGCGTCTTTGATATGTTGACAATTTTGCGGCGCGTGGTAGTTGTCTCCACGAAGTAACGACGCTGGAATTGGAGACTTCATTGAAGCGAACCGCCCTTGCCATCCTTGCAATGACGCTCTCCACCGCGGCCCTCGCCGAAGACTTCGATCCGGCGAAGTTCGGCCTCGTTCCCGAGACTGGGACGGAAAGCAACTACTGTGTGTTCATCCGCAAGGCGGTCGAGGGCAAGAGCAAGGTGTGGAAGTGTTCCGACGGTACGACGCGCTATGGCGAGACGAACATTTGGGGGATCGACGGCGTGCCGCGCAAACCCGAGCCTCCCGAGGACATGACCATCAACATCGATGACGGCGTGCTTCTCACCGTGGAAGTCGTTGCGGACCAGAAGGAATGCCGTCGTGCTGGCAAGGTGAGGCGGTGTTCGAGGTACTCCGTGCCGGACTTCAGCTATCTCATGACGGACAGCAGGGCACAGTGCGAACACATGGCCCCGCGGCTCGCAGCACGGCAGTATATCGTCTACCGCGACCTCGGCGTTCCGGCGAAGATCACCTTCAAGTGCGAAGGGGCGTCTGAGGCCGACTCCGGGGATTTCATGATCTACCCGATCCCCGGAATGCCATCGATCATGGGAATTCCGGGTGGGTTCTAATAGAAGAAGGAGAACGTCATGCTTGGTGCCATCTGTGGAGACGTGATCGGGAGGCCATACGAGTTCGAGGCTCCGACGACGAATTACGACTTCGAACTGTTCACGGACCAAAGCCGGTTTTCAGACGACACGGTCATGACCGCGGCGGTCGCGGACGCGATCCTCAACGGGCGTGCGTTCGAGGTGTCTCTCGTCGAGTTCGGGGTGCGCCACATCGAAGGCGGATACGGGAAAAGTTTCAAGGCTTGGCTTCTCGATGCGAACCGCCAGCCGGGAACGTCCTTCGGTAACGGCTCCGCCATGCGCGCAAGCCCCGTCGGCTGGCTGTCCGATAGCCTCGCGGACACCATCGGCCTCGCCTGGAGAAGCGCCATGCCCTCGCACGGCCACCCCGAGGGGATCAAGGGAGCCATCGCTGCGGCCGCTGCCGTTCGTCTGGCTCTCGACGGCAAGCCCCCGGAGGAGGTCAGGAACGTCATCGCGTCGCTGACTGGATACGACATGCACCGCTCGGTCGAACAGATCAGAGCCAACTATCCGCGCTTCAAGGTGACATGCCAGGATAGCGTTCCGGAGGCGATCATCTGTGCCATCGAGGCCACCTCGTATGAGGACGCGATCAGGAAAGCGGTATCGCTCGGAAACGACGCCGACACCCAGGCGGCCATCGCCGGTTCGATCGCGGAAGTCTACTTCGGCGTGCCGGACGGGATCGCCGAACGCGCGCTTTCGACCCTGACGCACGACTTGAGAGAGGTGTGCGACCAGTTCGTGGTTAGGACGGCGCACTTGCGGGCCTCGGGCCGTTAGAACCGACGATAGAGGCACGCAGTTACATCGAAGCCCACCTTGGTCGCTCCACGGCGGGCTTTTTCTTGTTCGGTCGTCGTCGGCAGTTGCGGCGATGACCGGTTGAAAGATAGACTTGGTGTCGGCCCGCGTGCCGTGGAGAAACAAATGCAGGACCTCAGTAGCCGCCCGCCGTAGCCCGCCTTTCGCTCAGAAAGGAGGGCCTCAGAACATGGCCAACTACGATTTTCCGCACGTCCTTCCCGTCGATTGGGAGGATGTCCTCTTTGATCGCGCCGGCATCGGTGCGACAGCGAGGTCTTCGAATAGCGCCGCTCTCTGGGTCGCAATGCGTCCGAGCGCGTTCCTGTCGATAGCTACGCCTCTTCCCGTTCCCCGCGCTTCTCTCGACTGGCTGCGGGGGAGGATCGACTGCGGCGAGGGCGTCTCTCCCGCCGAACTCAATTTCAACGTCACGGGCAGCATGCCGCTGGCGCTCTCGCACGAGGGTCGGCACCGCATGACCGCGCTGCGCGAGCGCCTTCACGACAGGCCCGTTCCCGTGCGCCTGTCGTTCCAGTCGGTGACGGACCACGATCTCGACAACGGTTTCATTGAATGGGTGCGCCAGGCGGTCAAATCCCAGCGCGGCCGATCCGTCGTGGATGGGCCTCTCTTCGAGGAGGCTGAAATCGACCTTGGTGGCCGCTGGCCGAGCGGAGTTCCCCCTGGATCGTTAGAAACGGGCGGAAGCGGCAGGCGTCGGTTCCGAAGCCAGTTCCAGGGCGTGGCGGTGTTCGTGGCGGAATCGTCGGCTGATCGCGATCGTAAGGAGACTGGCCGGTCCCTTCATGGCCATCGCCGGGGACGGTGATCGGACAATGAGAGAGACGGGGTGTGAAAGGATAAGCGGACGGTAGACAACCAGGAACTCCAGAACGGGACTGAATATGTCCTTCCAGACGTCCGTGCAGTCATTGACGGTATCGGTCAGGCGCTTCCGCGCCTCTGCAAGGCCTGGAGCGTCATAGAGGCCGAGGAATCGGTCGCGTAGGCGCAGGAAATTGCGGGCCGGGGTTCCGGGGGCCGCCATACGGGCGAGGTCCGCCGCCTCGCGGGGCGAGAGGGACGAAGCCTTGGACGCGAGCAGCTCGGAGACCCTGTCGATACCCATGCCGTCCTTCACCAGCGCCGCCATTTTTCGGGCCGCCCGGCGTATGGGGCCGTCGATCATCGAAAGGAAGACATGCTTCGTCAGGGAGACCACGGCCATGTCCTTCCAGCCCATGACCCGAGGGGCGATCTCGGCGTCTGGAAAGATCACGGGAGGCGTTGGCCGCGATAGCCAGTTCGGCAGGATCGGGTTGTCCAGCCTGTCGAAGCATGCGACGGCATGGCCCGACATGGCATCGGAGACGACGATGTTGGCGCTCTCGGCGGACAGTCTCGCAAGCTCGGGCCTGTCCTTGGATGCGAGGTACTCCTCCGCCCGGGCAGACACAAGCCGGGATACCGAAGAGCGGTCGATCGAGGCAGCGCTCGCCGCGCCGCCGATACCTTCGTCAAGCGCCACGCCGACGAGGGCGTCGGCGGCACGCACGCTCATCCTGAACCCGGCCTGGAGTTCGGGTTCCTCGCGCCGCGAGGTCTTCCCGCAACGTGGACACAGAAATCTCGACACCGCAGCCTCCGCGGGCGAGAACACCCCATCGTCGTAGTCGAGAACGGGGGAACGACGGTTTCCGTGTCGGTGCATGGGATTGCCGCAGACGCAGATCATCGCGGCCTCAGGGAACGAGGATCGCGCGGAACGGGGCGATGTCGCGGATCGGCGACCCCAGCTGGCGCTCCGCCTCGTAGACGGCGTAGGCGGCGAACGTCTCTCGTGGCTGCGCGTCCCGGCCGAACGAGTTCAGCAATTTGAAGAAGCCGCTGTCATAGCGCCGCGTCGCCAAAAACACCTCCCGACCCAGGAGGCCTGACTTGAATGCGACATCGACGATCCGGATCGTGATCGTGGCGACGTGCCCGTGGCATCTTTCCGCGTCGCTGAGGATTTCCTCGGCGGCAGACGACGGGGCATACGCGACCCCATCCGTTTCCTGGTTCAGAATGCGTTGCTCGGCAGGACCGACACGCTTGCCGAGCGACACGTCGGCGAGGAGGCCGAGAAGGCCCTTACGATGGGGATATCGTTCGGAAACCGTCCGGAACGGCCCCTGTAGCACGGCCTCCAAATCGACGTCATGCATTCCTGACTGCGTGGCAGGTAGCGTGTGGCACTTCGTGGCCAGCCAGCGAAGCGGATCGGGGAAGTTCTCGGACATGTTCATTCTCCAAGTGTCACCAGTTCATCGGGCGCTGTCATCCGATTTTTCGACGGCGCGAAGCCGGCAAGCGTTTTCAACGCCGCCCGGAGATGGACATGTCCTCCAGGCAACGGGCCGACCCCGTTCAGCTCCTCGAGGGGAAGGAACTGAACGGGGAGCGGGGTCGCTCCGCTTGGGTTCGCGCGTGCTTCGCGGTGCGGGTCGAGAAGCCTTGCGATCTCCGACGCCGCGCCCGTCACGTCGTGATAACGCTTCAGCTCGAGCGCTGCGGTGGGCTTGAACCGGATGTATGGCCCATGGCAGAAGGCGGCACAGCCGCCGTGGACGAGCAGGAACTCGCCGGGATCGAGTACGCCGAGGGTCTCCTGTAGCGGCCTCAGGCGATTTCCCCAGAGCCGACCAAGTCCGACGGCCGACGTGCGTCCGTCGCGGGAGGGCTGCTTTCCGCTGACGTTGAATGCCTCCAGGAATTCGAGGAGCGGGTCGTTGGCCAGAACCTCGGAACGCATGATGATTTTCGTCCCGCAGTTGGCGAAGATGGTGCTTGCGATCTTGGGGTTTGCCCTGAGCATCATCTGAAGGTCCTGGGTGCCGAAGACGGTGCCGATGTTGAGCGAGCGTGATTGCGATACCAACGTATCCATGCCCTGCGTGAGATAATGGCTGGCCTCGTCAAACACGCAGAGGAAAGGACGTTCGGACTTGATCGGCAGGGCCGCAAGCTCGTCATAGCTTCCATGAACGGTCGGGCCGAGCGTCGCGGCGGCCATATGCCGGATCATGGCGACCACGAGTTTGCCGAGCGCCTCGACCGCGAAGGACGACTTTTCGAGGACGGGAAGCAGCACGAGAAGGATACGGCGGTTCCTGATGATGTCTACGAGGTCCACCTCGGAATGCCCCGAATGGAAGATGTGGCCATAGACGTCGGCCATCATTCCAAGCGTCCGGACCCACTGCATTTCCACGTACCCATGCTGGTCACATGTGGTCTGGGACTGGCGGTAACCGAGTTCCTCCCTGAAGCCTGGCAACGCGCGCAGGTAGCTCTTGATGCCCTTCCTGATGGGTTGGGGCATCTCGGGATAGGCTTCCGGGTTTGCGAGGTCGATGATCTGGCGGAGGCCGAGGTGATCCCTGATCTCGGCGATGTTCAGATCGATGTAACCGATATCCCGGAGCCAAACGAGAGGCCGGATGACGGCGGTGAGCATCGCCACCGCCCTGCCCCGCCACATCGCGCCGTCGCCGCCTGTGTCGTCCATGGTTTCCATGAGCATCTGGGTGATGGCATCGGCAGCCATCGTCTTGAACGGATTGACAGTGTTCGAGCGGGCAACACCCTCATCATCGACTTCGACGCCGTTCCCGGTCAGAAAATTCAAGACGTAAAAGTCGCCCTCCCGCCCGAACTTGCGTGCCGCGGTGGCGAGCCTCGCGTAGCTGGCGACATCGCCCTTGCCATCCACGAAAATGCCGCCGCCGCCCCAGACCATCGCGTTGGCCATCATTCCCAGAAGGAGTTCGGACTTGCCGGAGCCTGTGGTTCCAGAGACGAGGACGTGGCGGCGGAGCATGCCTGCGTCCATCCACATCTCCCGGCCGCGCGCATCTGTTCCCAGATGGAGGATCGAGTTCTCCCTGCGTCCGATAAATGCGGGGTTCCGTTGCGCGATACCGAAACGTTTCAAAACCATGGTTATGCTCCCCTCGCCATAATGTCATCCCGCTCATCGAAGACGTCGTCGAGGTTCAGGTTCAGCGCCGAGGCGATCCTCCGCGAACCGACCGTGGGCGATTCTGCGCCGAACCCGAGCGTCATAAACGAGCATTCCGGGTGGCCCCAGGTGCGGATGCGCGACATCGGGATCGACAGGGGAATGACGCGGCAACTGGCGCGGAATTTGCTCTCTCCCACCTCGGTGAGGATTGCCGCCGGGGATGCGGAGCCGAAAAGGGACCGCGCCGTCTCGATACGTTCCAGCAGGAAGGCGTAGGACGAGACTGCCTGGTCTGCGGCCCTGAGCCGCCGAGGCAAGACCTTTGCGTCCGCCTCGAGTTCCCTTTTGCTGCGGTATTTGAGTGGCCCCTTCCACATGCCTGGCGATGCGAATGCATGCGGGACGAGACCGCCGTCGTCGGTGTAGACGCCGTGGCCGAAAGTCTTCGTGGCAAAGGCGAAGAAGGCGGAAACCCGCACATAGTGCGAGACGGCCGCAAGATCGAGTTCCGGTAGATAGGCGGCGACGAAACGCGGGCTGTCCGAGGGATGGAGGTTCTCCAGGCACTCCTCGCATGAAACTGCGGGCGCGGCACCACGAGCCTGCCAGGCGATCAACCCGGGCTCACAGAACCCGCATGTCTGACAACCTCCTGTTTCGTCGAGCAGGAGCTGCTTTTCCTTGCCATTGATAATGCGAAGCGTCATGCCTTCAATTCTCCCTCTCCAAGGAAGTCTGAAGGCCTTGCTGTCGGCTTCAACGGCAAGCGCGGACCGATCTGCGTCGGTGCAGCGGTGGTGGGGTCATGCAATTGTCGAAGGATTGGTTTGTTTTCCCGGCGGCCCGAGGTCGTCGCGAGGACACGCTACAAGGCGCGAAGAAATGCCGTGCGTGGCCCTTTGGCCCTTGCTGTGGCATGCGGTTGGGCGTAGTAGCCTGTCCGCAGGTTCTCCATTTCAAGGCCCTCGAAATGCTTTTTCGCTACCCCGCCCTCGTTACTGGAACGCCACGCGGCTTTAGGAAGCCACGTCTTTGCGTCGTCGTGCGGGAAACCGATATCGGCATCACTTCGTTTTCCAGCTACGACGCTCCAATCGCCGCTCTTCTGAGTTCGAAACAGAGCGTGTTTGGACAGGAGACGCTTGTAGAACTCCCCATCCGTCACGTTGAGGGCAGGTTCTATATACCGGCCGCGATCGATCGGCAGGCCTTGCCGGACGTGCTTTCCGATCCGTTCCTCGACTGTACGATCAGGTCGGCGTTGCTTAAATTGCTTAAAAGCAAATTTCCCGTCCACGGTATCGAGAGCGAGGGAGTGTGGCCGCAGGGCATCGGTTTGTATCTGAACCTCGGGACGAAGTTTCCAGGCTTTGAAGACACACTCGAGAAGTCCAGCTCGGTCGTGTTGACCGACGAGGGAATGGCCCAGGCGGCTTATGCCGACGCCATGGCCGAGGACATGCACAACCACTTCATCCATGTGGACGGGAGTTTGTGGCGACGGGTTCCAGAACCAGCGTTTGTCGCAAGCTTGACAGACGGAAGGCTTAACCTGCTGATGCAGGATATGCGCGGCGCGGTTGCGGGCAGGCTGGCCGAAAGTGTCGTGTTTCCCCTCACCGCCCACGACGAGGCCGTTAATGCAATGCGCCTGTTCGGTAGGGTCGTGCGGCATGAAAGGTACGCCCGGGTTTTCATTCCCGAGGCCTTCAGCAACGATTTCCACGACGTCAACTACGCCAGGTTCGCGCGACACCTCACCTCCTGGCAACGACCCGATCTTCGTGACAGCGATCTCCTGCGGACTCTCCAGCTGATCGAAAAGATCACCGGTGCAAGCGTGGACAAGATCGATTTCGATCTGCTGGAAGGGTTAGTGGAGCAGGCGCTGGCGGAAGACCAGAGGTGGGAGGCTGCCGGGAACCAAAGCGCATTCACGGCGATGGACAGCAAGGTCAGGGAGTTCCACATCGATTTATGGGGAAACCGTGTTGTCGACATAGCGGGTGTCGTTCCCAGGTGCACGGATGGACCCCTGAGGTAGCGGAGGGTTGACATCGGCGTCTTTCATTTCTCGAACAAATCATTGACTTCGGAAGGCGTCGAGCTCATAGATACAAGATGCCCGATGCTGGGCAAAAGAGGACACGGAGATGGCCGTTGGCTATAACTACAGGGCGCTCGACCATTAGGTAACCAACCTAATGGAGAAGGAAATGAGCAGAACATACCGCGCCAAAACCGGAGACCGCTGGTGGCGCGAAAACGGACGTCCCATTTGGCCCGGAGACCGCTTCAGCGATCGTCCAGACACCTACGCCAAGTACTGGGAATCCGACAATCCGAACCGCTGGGCGATCGTAAAGGTCGCCACCAAGCAGCAGCACCGCGAAGTCGGCCGTGCCGACACCCGCGCCGAGCTCGGTCGCATCATGAAGGACGTCGAACACGACTTCTACAACCGCGAGAACCTCTACAAGGGTTTCTCCTGGAACCACGACTGAGAAGAAGCCCCGCCGCAAACGACGGGGCTTCTCGCTTTTGGGGCCATGGTCACTTGCCGCGCCACGCCGCATCGTGGGACTCAGACAGGAGATTTTCAATGAACGACGGTGACTTCCGCGAAATAAGGTTTCTCGTCCAGGAATGCCTCGAGGACATCGTGAAGGAACTTCACCGCCTTGGCCGCCGGGACAGGAGCACTGCCTATCGGTGGTTCCCGGCGAGTGCGGACGTCGACGTGCTGAGCCGTGGTTTTCATTTCCAGATCAAGGATCGGGAAACGTTCAAGCTCAGACTGGATGTCGAAGGCGCGAAACACGGCCTCGAAATCTGGAAGGGCGACGGACTGGTAAAGTTCAGCATTGTGAATCCGTTGACGAACGCCAATGTTCGGGAATGCCTGCGGCTGAAGGCCGACACCATGGAGATTGATCCGTCCGTCGAGAACACGATGACCGCCGACCAGATCGGCGTGGCGAAGTTCCTCAGGGAGTTCCGTTGGGACGAGATGGACTACCTCGACAAGCCGCAGGAAGCAGCTTCCGTCAAACCGTTGGGTTAGACGTTCCTGATGTCGGTGCCGCCGGCAACGGCCTGGAGACCCCGCACACTTGAACTCGAACGGGCGGCATTAAAACCGCCCCTTGGAAACTCCCATCGCTCACACGGCAAGCGCGAGGTTGAGGCTTGTTGCCACACGCCGGCTGCGCCCCGTCGATTTAAAAAATTGTGGACATCAATGCTTGGATTTTCCCGATGAAAGCGTTAAGTACTGGAAAGCCCTCTGAGGTCATGAATTGTGGAAAATGAGGGCGTTGACACCTCCCCCGTGATCCCGACATGATCGTCAGGTCATTTCAATTCAGGAGTAGGACTTGGCTCTCAGCCTGACAAAAATCGAGGCACTCGCTCCTGACCAGGGATCGCTCGCCGCGGCCAAGAAGCTGTTGAAGCCCAGCGGCTGGCCGACCGTCTGCGAGGACGGTGAAGGACTGGTCTGGGGAGAATGCCAGGGGTCTGGCTCGAACCCCTACCGGGTCTGCGTGACCGAGGCCGACGCCGGCTACAAATGCACGTGTCCGAGCCGCAAGTTCCCATGCAAGCATTCGCTCGCCTTGATGTGGATGCGCGTCGAAGGCAAGGTGACATTTTCCAAGGGAACCGCTCCGGGATGGGTGGCGGACTGGCTATCGCGCCGTCGCGGCCCTTCCGCCGCCGGCGCATCCACGGAGCCTAAGGCGTCGATCGCCGCGACCGAGGTCGAAGTGGTCGAGGCTGTCGATCCCAAGGCGGAAGCAAAGGCTGCCGCCGCACGGGAACGCAGCCGCCAGACCCGAGAGACCGCAATCCTTGGAGGCCTGGACGAGCTTGCCCTCTGGCTCTCCGACATGGTCGCCGCCGGCGTCGCGAGTTTCGCATCCAATCCCGGACCCGCCTGCCGCATGATGGCGCAGCGTCTCTTCGACGCCAAGGCATCGGGCCTCGGCGTCATGGTCGATTCCCTGCCAGCCAGAATTCTCGAGCTGCCCGAATTCAGCCGGGCCGTCGCCTGCGTGAAGGAACTTGGGGTCATTCATTTGGTCGCCGAAGCCTACCGTCGCCAGACAGAGCTTCCAGAACGTTTGAAAGACGACGTCCGACAGATGGTCGGATGGAACATCACGCGGGAAGCGCTTCTCGCGGACGAGAGCGCGGAGCGCGCCGAGGCGACCTGGCGTGTCTGGATGACCCGCGCCGAACTCCAGCCCGACAAGCTTCGTCGGATCGAAACGTGGCTCCACGGTGGCGGCCGGACCGCCGTCCTGATCGACTACGTTCCGGCTTCCACGGGAGCCGCGAAAAGCGGGTATGCGGTCGGGGAGCAGTTCTCGTCCGAACTCGTCTTCTATCCGTCTCCGGTTCCGATGCGCGCGCTGATCTCACGCGCCACCTCCGGATGTGAGCTATCCGACGATCCCCTGTCGATTCCCGAGGTCGACCTTGGTGCTGCCTTCGGGCAATACGAAGAAGCCCTCGCGCTCAAGCCCTGGCTCGGCGACTTTCCGCTGTTTTTCCGCAACGGCCGTATCAAGCGCTCGGGCGGCCGGTTCTTTCTCGTAGACGACGAGGTGTGCCTGCCGATCGGCGACGCACAGGCAGACGCCGCCTGGCCGCTTCTCCAATGCGGAAATATCGCAGGTGCTGGCATTTGGAACGGAGAATTCATGTCCCTTTCGTGGCTTGAGACCGACCTCGGGAGGTGGATGGCATGAGCGTCGCATCGCTAAAGTCCAACGTCCTTCCCGGCCTTCTTTCCGGCCTTCGTGGCGGCGCGGTTCCGCCTGTCGCGGGCATCACGACCGACGTTCAGGCGTTGGCGCTGACCGCACAGGCACTGCGCTTCGACCGTCCTCTGCGTCCTGACACCTTCAACGTCGAGGATTCCGTCGTAGAAAGAAGGAAGGTCGTTCCCGATGCCGCCCGTGCGCCGATCATCCGCCTGGTGACCGAGAAGCGGGATACCGCATCGAGGGACATCCTGCTACAGGCGCTCGCGTCTTCCATGGCAACGAACCGCTTGCGGGTTCATCCCTTCGATCTCGCCACGCTGGAGCCTTTCATCGAAGCCTATGCCTCCGAGCTGGGTGCCGAAGCGCTCGCTTACGCGCAGCGGAACGTGAAAGCCGAACGGAAGCAGAGCTACTTTGCCCCGGACAGCATTTCCGACGAGACATGGATGCTCGGCAACAGGGGCGAGAAGGCAAAGTACATCGCCCGCCGCCGAACCGAAGACCCCGCCCTCGCCCGTCAGCTGGTAGAAGACTCCTGGGGAGATCAGGACGTCGATAGTCGCGTTCGTCTCGCGGGTGCCTTGCGCGTCGCGATGTCGAGCGAGGACAAGGCGTTCTTCACCCTTCTTCTCAAGGACCGTTCGCCTCGCGTGAGGGATGTCGCTCGCGGCGTCCTCGTCAGGCTTCCCGACTACGAGGGCGACGAAGGGCATCTCAAGTCCATCAAGGACCGGATCAAGGTGAAGGAATACGGCCTTCCGATGATGCGGCGTAAGGAGATGCGTCTCGAGCTGCCGATGTCTGTCGGCTATTACGGCGCTTCCGAATGGGTGCAGGAGAACTTCGGCAAGATCGGCATCGATGAATTCGCGGCCGCCTTCGATATGTCGGTTGACGACGTCGTCACCGTCGCTGCCCGCGACCATAACATGGCACACGGCGTCCTCGTCATGGCGACCTGTTCAGGCGCGTCGAAGGTCGTGGGGAAGCTGATCAGGGACGTTCTCAAAGACGAGGGCGTTTCCTTCTTCGGCATCGACCCCTCGCTCTACGAACACCTGACGGAAGAAGAAAGGCTCGCCCTCGCGGAGGCCGTAGTCACTCCGGAGAGCTGGTCTCAAATTCCTGTGCAGGCATTGGAGAGGCTCCACGGGCTGCTCGAGGGGCACATGCCCGAGCTGATGATGCAGCGCATCCTCTCATCCCGCGCCTGGCGTTCCATGGCGCATTTCGACAGCCGCATGTCCCCTGGCGTCGTCGATAGTCTTGCCATCATGTGTCCGCCCTCCCTGCGAAGCCTGCTCAAGGCACAACTCGGACTTTTCGATCCGCACTGGGTCGAAAGGGCTAACCTTTTTCTCGAAATCATCGAACATCTGGAGTCAACGAATGACTGAATCTCAACTGCGCCGCAGCGCCGAGGACATCTACAGCGAAGAACTCAAGGCGCTCTGCAAGGATGACGGCCGTCCGCGTCCTGCCAACTGGAAGATGTCGCCGCAGGCCGTTGTGACGTTCATTCTCGGCGGTCACGCTCCCGACGGAACGAAGATCAGCGCCAAGTACGTCGGCAACCGCCGCCTGATCGAAACCGCCGTCGCGACGCTGGCCACCGATCGCGCGCTGCTCCTGCTCGGACTGCCCGGCACCGCCAAGTCGTGGGTCTCCGAAAACCTCGCTGCGGCGATCTCCGGCTCGTCCCAGCGCCTGATCCAGTGCACGGCAGGCACCGACGAGAACCAGATTCGCTATAGCTGGAACTATGCCCTCCTGCTATCCAAGGGACCGTCGCCCGACGCTCTGGTGAAGACGCCCCTCGCCCGCGCCATGGAAGACGGCACGCTGGTGCGCCTCGAAGAACTGACGCGCATGGGTTCGGAAGTGCAGGACACGCTGATCACCGTGCTGTCCGAAAAGACGCTTCCGGTCCCCGAACTCGACATTTCCATCGACGCTGCCCGCGGCTTCAACGTCATTGCGACCGCGAACAACCGCGACAAGGGCGTGAACGAGCTGTCTTCGGCCCTCAAGCGACGCTTCAACGTCGTCGTCCTGCCGTCGCCCTCGTCGCTCGACGAAGAAACGCAGATCGTCATCAAGCGCGTGGCCGAGATCGGAACCAGCCTGACCCTGCCGCCGATCCAGTCCGCCGACAAGGAGCTCGCACGCCTGGTCACCCTGTTCCGCGAAATCCGCGAGGGCAAGACGATCAACAACAAGACCAAACTCAAGACCTCGACAGGTTCCCTTTCGACGGCCGAGGCGATCTCGGTCGGCGTATCCGCATGGGCGCATGCAGGCCATTTCGGAAACGGCGTCATCGACGCGCAGGCGCTGGCCGCCAACATCGTCGGCGCTGTCGTCAAGGACCCCGTGCAGGACAAGGTGGCGCTCGAGGAATATCTCGACGTCGTCGCCCGCGGCCGCGATGGCTGGAGCGATCTCTACTACGCGATCCGAGAGGTCCTGTAAGCAGTGGCGAAACGGTCAGCGCATCTCTTCGGCATCAGGCATCACGGACCGGGTTCGGCGGCTCTGCTCAAGCGCGCCCTCGACAAGCTCGATCCTGCCTGTGTCCTGATTGAAGGCCCGTCCGAGTGCGATACGCTCATCGCCGATGCGGCGCTTCCTGGCATGAAGCCGCCCGTCGCCATGATGGTGTACGCGGCGGACGAAGCCTCGAACGCGATCTTCTGTCCCTTCGCCGAGTTTTCTCCCGAATGGATCGCGATGCGTTGGGCGCTGCAACGTGGCCGCAAGGTCAGGTTCATCGACTGGCCAGCCTCGGTATCGCTGGCTCTCGGGAAGCAGGATGAGCTTGTCGAGACGGGTCAGGAGGACGCATTCGATCACTCGATCGACGAGACGGACGATGAGTGCGACGGCGACGACCAGGTGATGGACGAGCCGCCCGTGCGTCGGGGAGACGTCCTCGATGTACTCGCCGAGATGGCCGGATACGGTGACGGCGAGGCTTTCTGGAATGGTCTCATCGAGCAGGGCGGCGGTTCCGACGCCGATCCGCTGGAGGTCTTCGCCGAGATCGAGCGCGCGATGACCGAAGCCCGTGACTTTCATGGCGACGAAGGACCTGACGGCTTTGATCGTGGCCTGCGCGAGGTCCGCCGCGAGGCATACATGCGCGGACACATCCGCGACGAACTCAAGAAGACCGAAGGCGAAGTCGCCGTCGTTGTCGGCGCGTGGCACGTCGGGGGACTTCGCAAGGAGACGACCGTCGCCGAAGACAAGGCGATCATCCGCGATCTTCCCAAGATCAAGGTCGAGGTCACGTGGTCCCCGTGGAGCGACAGCCGTCTGAGCGTGGCCTCCGGCTATGGCGCGGGTGTCGTCTCGCCTGGCTGGTACAGGCATCTCTGGGGCCTCTATTCCAAGGGACGACACGACGGGGCCGAGACCTTCGCAGCCGTCTGGCAGGCCAAGACAGCCGCCTTGATGCGCGACAAGGGCTATCTGACCTCTACGGCGTCTGCGATCGAGGCCGCGCGTCTGGCCCTCGGCCTGGCATCGGTTCGCCGCCTGTCGCTTCCGGGGCTGACCGAGATGCGCGACGCATCGCTGGCCGCCCTTTGCCACGGCGACGAGGCGGCGTTCGAAACCATCGAGCACGCGCTCTATATCGGCAACACGATCGGCGAGATCGACGAAACCATCCCGTTGATGCCGCTTGCGCGGGATTTCGAGCTGTGGTGCCGCAAGACCCGCATGAAGCCGACGCAAGACCAGACGGAACTCAAGCTCGACCTTCGAACGGAAGTCGGGTTGGCCCGGTCGACGCTGCTTCACCGCCTGGCGCAGATCAACGTGAGGTGGGGAACCCTCGTCGAAGCCGAGGCTGGCCGTGGCACCTTCCGTGAAATCTGGAAGCTGGCGTGGTCCCCCGAGATGACCGTGAAGCTGGCGGAGGCTGTCGTATGGGGCCTCACGATCGAGCAGGCCGCCGCTGGTGCGATCGTCGAGAGGGCGAAGTCGTCGGCCGGCGTCGCTGACCTCGCCCAGCTCGTGCGTAACGCGCTCATCGCCGACCTTCCTGACGCTGCCACCTTTTGCATCGGGCTGATGCAGGCCGCTGCCGTCCAGGCGAACGACATCACCGATCTCATGGCGGCCGTCGTGCCTTTGGCGCGCATCGCGCGCTACGGCACGTCCCGGAAGCTGCCGGAGGAGGAACTCCGCGCCTTGATCACCGCGCTCGCCTCCGAAATCAACGCGGGAGTTCGGACCGGGTCCCACCAGCTCGACGACGAGACAGCCCAGAAACGCGTCGAGGCGATGCGAAGCTATGACGATGTGCTGATCCCGTTCGGCGACGAGGGACTTGTCGAGGGATGGCATCGCCAGCTTGGCCTGATTATCGACGACGACCAGGTGGTGGCGCAGGTCAAGGGGGTCGGTCTCCGCCGCCTCCATGATCGGTCGGTATGGCTGGAGGAGCAGGTCGCGGCTGCGTTCTCCCGGCACGTCGTGGGCGAAACCGCCATCCGGGCGGGAGCCTTCATCGAGAACTTCATCTCGGGATCGGCGGAGATTCTCATCCAGGACCAGTCTCTTCTGTTCCTGATGGACGAGTGGCTGTGCACGCTCGACGAGGAAACCTTCATCGAGAGCCTTCCTCTCCTGCGCCGTGCGCTCTCCAGCTTCGACGAGCCAGGTCGCCGCCGCCTCATGCAGCGCATCGCTGGCGGACGGCAGGTCTCAGGCGCGGTCGCATCCGAAACTCACGGCGACGAGAACGCGGCATTCGACCGCGCCCTCCCGCTTCTGCACGTTATCCTTGGAATCGCAGCATGATCACAGATTTGAGCCAAGAACGCCTGCGCCGCTGGAAGCTCGCTCTCGGGGACAACGAGATGAGCGGCCTGTCCCAGGCGGACCAGAGGATGGGGGCGGCCCTGTCGGCCCTCTACGATACCGATGAAAGCTCCAAGAAGGGCCGTCATGGCGGACTGGGCAAGTCCTCACCCAAGGTTGCCAAGTGGCTGGGCGACATCCGCGAGTTCTTCCCGTCTCCCGTTGTCCAGGTGATCCAGAAGGATGCGTTCGACCGACTTGGCCTCCAGGCGCTGATGATGGAACCGGAGTTCCTCGAGACGCTGGAAGCAGACGTCCACCTTGTGGCCCAGCTCATGTCGCTGCGCGGTCAGATGCCCCCTCGTACGGTTGAGACGGCGCGCGCGGTCATCGCAAAGGTCGTTGAAGAACTCATGAAGCGGCTGCGCGGTCGTACCGAGGAGACGCTTGTCGGCGCGCTGAACAGGTCGAAACGCACCCGTCACCCCCGCTTCTCCGACATCGACTGGCACCGGACGATCAACGCGAACCTGAGGCACTGGCAGCCCGAATACCACACCATCATCCCGGAAACACTGATCGGCTTCTCACGCAAGACGAGGACGCGCGCCGACCTCGATCACGTGATGCTGTGCGTGGATCAATCGGGATCGATGGCTCCCTCGGTCGTGTTCGCCTCCATCTTCGCGGCGGTCATGGCGTCCCTTCCGGTCCTTTCGACCCAGCTTGTCTGCTTCGACACCGCCGTGGTGGACTGGACGGAGCAGCTCGTCGATCCCGTCAGCGTACTCTTCGGCATCCAGCTTGGCGGGGGAACGGACATCGCGGGTGCGCTCGGCTACTGCGAAAAGAAGATCGAGCATCCGTCCAAGACCCACATGATCCTCATCAGCGACCTGTACGAGAACGGGAACTCGACGGAGATGTTGAAACGCGCCGCCGCGATCAAGCAGTCCGGTGTCAATCTCATCGTCCTGCTGGCGTTGTCGGACGAAGGCCGCCCTGCCTACGACCCCCGCCACGCGTCCATCCTCGCGTCCATGGGATGCCCGGTCTTCGCATGCACTCCTGACCTCTTTCCCGACATGATGGCCGCCGCGCTGGCGAAGCAGGATATCTCGGTATGGGCGAGCGCGAACGACGTCGAGGTCATCAGAGCGGCGTAGCACGGGACACATCCATCCGTCGTTGGTCATGGCGGCATGCACGGCGAGCGAATAGGATGCACTGAGACAACCGAGATTCGATCGCATGGCATTTTTCGACGACTGGACCAGCGGCAGAGGCGGAGGCCTCGAGTATCGGGACGACAACGTTCGCCTGCTCGCCCGCCCCTGCCCCGACGGCTGGATGCTGTTCGTCACGGACGACGAAGGCGAGGTTCCGTATCACCCTGCATTCCGCTGGAACGCGGAGACACTCGAGATGTTGGAAGGGATGGCGGCATTCGTCATCGACTACGCGTCGAAGAAGGCCGAACTGGCGGCGCGGCCGGATATCCGGAAAGAGACAGAACTCGAGGACGGCTGGAAGATCGTTGCACGTCGCGAGCGCGGAACCAGTTTCATCGTCACCCTGCACACGGAGACGGGAGAACACGTCGGCGAATACGCTGGGTTCCTGAACACGCCGCTGCCGACCTTCGTCCTCGGGGAGACGACGATCCAGGGTTCGCAGACGCTGTCTGACGTCGCTCGTGGCAAAGGCCTCGCGGACCGGATGCGGGATGCGGCCGAGGATGTGACAGGGCTTCGAGCGGTTCCGCATGGCAGGAACTTCACCCAAGGGTCGCTTTCGGAGGCTGCGGCAAAGTCGTGGGCGCGGCGTGCGTCAGCGAAACGGGTTCCGGGGATCACGCCGGAACTTGCTGTCAACGTGCGCCGGGAACTGGCGAAAACGGTTGAGGAACGCTTCAGGGAGCTGACATACGCCGATAGTCTGGCGGGTTCCATCGAGATTTCGGCGGGAACGGGATGTGACATCGTCGTCGGCTACGTCGACGGTGAACCCAAGTTCGCGTGGGCGGTCTCGTCCGATGGCGTTCCGGTATCGCCTACGGGGATCGTCGATGGCGAGTATCTAGCCGAGACGCTGGTTGCCCAGTGGACAAACCCGGGGTTTGGCGTGGTCGAGTGCGAAGTGGTCTTGGCGCGCCTGGATGCCGAGGAAGCGAAAACCCTCCTGTCGGAAGAGGAACTGGGCTATCGCCGCGATAAGGAAACGCTTTCGTTCGCCGCGCGGATGGTTGAGAAGATGCGGAAAGGGATGCTGCGGAAAGCTGGCATCGACGCCGAGGTGGCCACCTGGACAGGTCCGGCGGTGGCCAAGCTCGGCTGAAGATGAGGCAGGCCTGCCTTACGGGGCGGGTTTCGCAGTCGGTGTGGAAGCGCGACCGGGAAGGCGCGAGATGACGGACGGCTCCTCGATGTCGCCGGCGAATGCCTCGACGACCTTGTAGCCGGGATTCTCGGCCACCCAAGCCCGCGCCTGCTCGACGGCGTCGCCGGAGAGAATCTCGAAGCTCGCCAGCCCGAACGGGTCGTTTTCCTCGCCGTGGATATTCAGGCCATCGGCATCGACTATCTGCCAGCCGAGGAGCTTGCGGGTTCCGGTGCCGGAGATTTTGAAGTCTGCGTAGGCGGCGACATCGCGCGGTTCGTCCCGGTTCCAGGCGTAGATGACGGAACCCTCGGGATCGATGATCAGGATGTCGTCCTCGTAGTCGAATACGAACTTCTCTTGGCCGTTCTCGTACATGGTGGCGGCCTGCATCGCCTTGACGGCTTCGAAGGCTTCGTCACGCGAGCTGGGGTTGCCCTCGCAGTATGGGCTGTCTCCGTCGGCGATTACGACGATCTGGTACTGGGTCATTGGTCGGGGTCTCCATTTTACAGACCCAATATCGCATCCGCCGACGCATGAAAACAGAGCATGCACATACCGAAGCGGAACTACGAGGTTCTTCTGTGGGGTCTTCCAATCGCTTGGAATGTGCAGCAAAATTGCCTGTATCGACTTCCATTCGACATGCGAAAGCGCAATCAATTACGCGAGACAAAATCCTATGATCGATTTTTCCAAGATTGAATTCGACGACCTGACAACGAGGCGTCTGTTCGATTTTTGCGTGACCCATCGCCTTGGATTGGCAGACGTTGCCGATCAATCGCCGTTGTCACCGGCAGATTTCAAGTTCCACGTGACGATCATGTATAGCAAGGTGACCAATCCGATGTTCGAGGAAGGGGAACGCGACTTCACCCCGCATGTCCTCACTCCTGATGCGTTCGACATGTTCGGCCCCAACAACGACATCCTGGTCCTGAAGCTGCGTCTCGACGACGTTCTCGCGAGCCTTTTCGACCATTACCGCGAGGCATACGGGCATGTTTCCGAATTCATGCCGTTCCAGCCGCACATCTCCATTCGTGGAAGCGGTATCGGAGCGAAGGACCGGATTGAATCGATACCGATGCCCGACTTCGAATTGCGCGCCCGACGTCTCATCCAAAGGATCAAGACCGCCTGACAGCGCCCCCGCAAACATAGACCGAATAAAAAGACCCCGGCCGCGAATACTGCCGACCGGGGTCTTACTTTTATCTGCAGCTACGCCAGTATGGGGCTTATTTTGAAGCTGCCTTACCGTTCCAGCCGCCGCCCAGTGCCTTGTTCAGGGCGATGAAGTCGTTGGCGAGCGCGACCCTGCTCTGGATCAGGCTGTCTTCTGCCGTATAGAGCGAACGCTCGGCGCTGAGGACGTCGATGAACGCGGTCGCTCCTTCCCGATAGAGCGTGCGGGACAGTTCGGCTGCCTGCTTGTACGACCCGACTGACGAAGCGAGCTTGGCGTTGGTGCGGCGCTGCTGGGTCAGGGAGACGGATGCGTTCTCGACATCCTCCAGCGCACCGAGGACGGCGGCGCGGTAGGCGATGAACGCCTGGTCTTCCTGTGCCTTGGCGACGTCGGCGGCAGCCTTGAGCTTGCCGGCGTTGAAGACCGGGATATTGATCGCCGGCCCGAAACTCCAACCGATCGACGATCCCTTGGCGAGGTCTCCGAAATCAGCCGCCGAAGTCGAGATGTTTCCCGTCAGCGTGACCGACGGATAGCGGTTTGCGTCCGCCACGCCCTTGCGGGCTTTCGACTGCGAGAGCTTGTATTCGGCCACCCTGACATCCGGACGGTCGTTGAGCAGGTCGGCCGGCACGCCAGTCTTGACCGAAGCCCTTGCGGTCGGGACCTTGCCCCTGCCCTTTTCCATGATGCGGTTGAGAGCGCCGGGCGCTCCGCCCGTCAGGACGGAAAGGCGGTTGACAGTCTCCGAGTAGGACGCCGCGAGCTGGGGAATGTTCGCCTCCGTGTCGAAGGTCTGCCCCTCGGCATTGGCGACGTCGAGGCTGGTTCCCGCCCCGAGGCTTTGCTTGACCTTCGTCAACTGGAGCGTCTCGCGCTGGAGGGACGCGTTCTTGGCGGCGAGAGCCTGGCGCGCCTGGTAGCCGCGGGCCGTGACGTAGTTCGAGGCGATGTCACCGACCAGCGTGAGGGTCGTCGCACGCAGTTCTTCCTCGGCGGCGTTCAGCCCGAAGCGCGCGGCTTCGACCGTATGCCTGTTGGCACCGAAGAGGTCGATCTCCCAGGAAGCGTCGAGACCCGCCTGGAAGCTGCTTGCCGTGCCTGTCGGTGATTTGGCGCGGCGCGCTGACGACGATCCGTTGGCGGCCGGATAGAGGTCGCCGCCCGCCTGCCGCAGGCTCGCCCTCGCCTCTTCCACGCGGGATCGGGCGGTAGCGACGTCGAGGTTTCCTTCGACGGCCTTCTCGACGAGGCTGTCGAGAGTCGGGTCGTTGAACGACTTCCACCATCCCGCGAGTTCAGGGGGCTTTGGCGCGTCTTTCCTGCCCGCGAAGGTCCAGGAGGACGGAACCGAGATTTTGGGGCGCGCGTAGTTGGCGGAGGCGGAGCAGCCCGCCAGGGTGGCGGCCATCACCGCCGCGCCGATGATCGTGGCGAGGCGGCTTCTGGTTTCGGAGCGGGTGGTCTTTGTGTTCTTCATTGGTTACTCCGCTGAGGTTGTCTGGATGGAGGTGGGGTTGGCAGCGTCCTTCGCCGTGAGGCGGCGCACCGCCACGAAGACGAGTGGAGCGAAGAAGACGCCGAGGAGGGTCGCGGCGATCATGCCGCCCATGACGCCGATGCCGATCGAGTTCTGAGCTCCGGAACCGGCACCTGAGGCGATGGCGAGCGGCAGCACGCCGAGGATGAAGGCGAAGGACGTCATCAGGATCGGGCGGAGGCGCATGCGGGCCGCTTCGACCGTGGCGTCGATCAGTCCGAGGCCGTTCCTCTGGCGCTCGACGGCGAATTCGACGATCAGGATCGCGTTCTTCGCCGCTAGTCCAATTGTGGTCAGAAGCCCCACCTTGAAGTAGACGTCATTGGCTTGGCCGAAGGTGCTTGCGGCAATCAGCGCGCCGAAGATGCCGACGGGAACGGCGAGAATGACGGCGAACGGGATCGACCAGCTCTCGTAGAGCGCCGCGAGGCTGAGGAAGACGACGAGCACCGAGATCGCGTAGAGGGCGGCCGCCTGGTTGCCCGACAGCTTCTCCTGGTGCGAAAGGCCTGTCCACTCGTGGCCGTAGCCAGGTCCGAGCGACTTCACGATGTTGTCGATCTCGTTCATGGCGTCGCCGGAAGACGTTCCGATGGACGCAGCGCCCTGGATTTCGACGGCAGGACGGCCGTTGAAGCGCTCGAGACGCGGCGAGCCGTAGGTCCACTTCGAAGTCGCGAAGGACGAGAACGGAACCATCTTGCCCGAGGCGCTGCGGACGTGCCAGCGGTCGATGTCGGACGGCTGCATGCGGCTCGACTTGTCGGCCATGATGTAGACCGGCTTGATACGGCCGCGGTCGATGAAGTCGTTTACATAGGCGCTGCCCCAGGCGGCCGAAAGCGTCGCGTCGATGTCGGCAAGGTTGACGCCCAGCGCGCTGGCCTTTTCCTGGTCGATGGAGACGGAAAGCTGGGGCGTGTCTTCCTGGCCGTTCGGACGGGTGCCTGACAGCTTGGGACTCTGTGCGGCCGCGCCGAGCAGCTGGCTGCGGGCCTGGATCAATGCCTCATGGCCAGCGCCCGAGATGTCCTGCAGGTAGAAGGAGAAGCCGTTGGAATTACCCATGCCCTGGATCGACGGAGGGGCGAGCGCGAAGACCATGGCGTCGCGGAAGCTGCCCATGAAGGCACCCATGGCGCGGCCGGCGACCGCCTGGGCGGAGAGCGCCGGGTCCTTGCGCTCCTCGAAATCCTTGAGCCGAATGAAGGCGAGGCCGACGTTCTGCCCCTGGCCGCCGAAACCGAACCCAGAGACGTAGAAGACACCTTCCACGGCGGCCTTCTCGTTGGTCATGTAGTGTTCGCGCACCTTTTCGAGGACTTCGACCGTACGGGCCTCGGTCGCACCGACCGGAAGCGAGACGCTGGTGATCAGGATGCCCTGGTCTTCTTCGGGAAGGAACGATCCCGGAAGCTTGGTGAACATCCAGCCGGTCGCGACGACGAGCGCCGCGAAGATCGCGAGGTAACGCTTGCGGCGGGTGATGACCGCGCGGGTCCCCTTGGTGTAGCCGCCGACCATGCGGTCGAAGTTGCGGTTGAACCAGCCGAAGAAGCCCTTCTTGGCACCGTGTCCGTCAACGCTCCTGAGGAAGGTGGCGCAGAGGGCGGGAGTGAAGATGATCGCGACGACGACGGACAGTGCCATCGCCGAGACGATGGTGACCGAGAACTGGCGGTAGATGATGCCTACGGAGCCGCCGAAGAACGCCATCGGGATGAACACGGCCGACAGGACGGTCGCGATGCCGATCAGCGCGCCCGTGATCTCCTTCATCGACTTGAGGGTCGCCTCCTTGGGGGGAAGGCCTTCCTCGTCCATGACGCGTTCGACGTTTTCGACGACGACAATGGCGTCGTCCACGAGGAGGCCGATGGCGAGAACCATCGCGAACATGGTCAGCGTGTTGATGGAGTAGCCGAACAGGGCGAGAATGCCGAACGTGCCGAGCAGGACCACGGGGATGGCGAGCGTCGGGATGATCGTGGCGCGGATGTTCTGGAGGAACAGGAACATCACGAAGAACACGAGGACAACGGCTTCGACCAACGTCTTGACCACTTCCTCGATCGAGAGCTTGACGAACGGCGTCGTGTCGTAGGGATAGGTGACCTCCATCCCGGCCGGGAAGCTCGGACGCATCGTCTCGACGGCGTCACGCACCGCCTGCGCCGTGCTGATCGCGTTCGCGCCCGTGGCGAGGTTGATGGCGAGACCCGCCGTCGGATGGCCGTTGTAGCTGGCCGAGGTCGCGAAGCTTTCAGCGCCGATCTCGACGCGGGCCACGTCGCCAAGGCGGACCATGGAACCGTCGGTGTTGCTCTTGACGATGATGTCGCGGAACTGGTCAGGCGTCTGGAGGCGGCTACGCGCGGTGATGGTGGCGTTGAGCTGCTGGCCCGGAACCGACGGAAGAGCGCCGACCTGTCCCGCGGAGACCTGCGCGTTCTGGGCGTTGATGGCCTGGGAGACGTCGCCCGGCATCAGCGAGTACTTGGCGAGCTTTTCGGGGTCCATCCAGATACGCATGGCATAGCCGGAGCCGAACAGCTGCGTGTCGCCGACTCCCTCGACGCGCTTGAGCGTGTCGTTGAGGTTGTTGTCCACGTAGTCGGCGAGGTCTACCGAGGACATCTTGCCATCCGTCGAGACGAAGCCGATGACCATGAGGAAGCCGGAAGAGGACTTCGTCACCGTCACGCCGTTCTGCTGCACCGCCTGCGGAAGCTGTGACGTCACGAGCTGGAGCTTGTTCTGGACCTGCATCTGCGCGATGTCGGGGTCGGCCGCGCTCGTGAAGGTCAGCGTGATCTGGGCGTTGCCCGTCGATGTGGAATTCGAAGACATGAACTCCAGGTTGTCGATGCCGGTCAGACCCTGCTCGATGACCTTTGTCACCGAGTTTTCGACGGTTGTGGCGTCAGCGCCCGGATAGTTGGCCGAGACGTTGACCGTCGTCGGGGCGATCTGCGGGTACTGGGACACCGAGAGGTTGGAGACGGCGAGCAGGCCCGCAAGCATGATGACGATGGCCACGACCCAAGAGAAGATCGGGCGGTTGATGAAGAATACGGACATGCGGATCAGTTCCCCTTGGGTGCCTGTGCGACGGCGAGGCCGGTCGACGGATCGATGGATGTCTCGACCGCGGTGACTTCCTGGCCCGCGCGGGCCTTCATGCTGCCTTCGACGACGAGGCTGTCTCCGGCTTCGATGCCGTCGGTGACGATCCAGTCGTTGCCGACGTTGCCGTCAACCGACAGGACGCGTTCCTCGACCTTGCCGTCCTTGACGACGAGGGCGATGGGTTCGCCCTTGACGTTCCGTGAGACAGCCCGCTGCGGAACGAGGATGCTCCCTTCGGAGACGCCCTCCTCCACGACCGCGCGGACGAACATGCCGGGCAGCAGCGTGCGCTCGGGGTTGGGGAACGAGGCCCTGACCTGGAACATCCCCGTCGAGAGATCGACGTCGGCTTCCGAGAACTGGAGCGTGCCTTCGTGCGGGTACACGGTGCCGTCTTCGAGCTTGAGCTTCACCTTGACGGCCCCCTGCTCCGGCTTGACGCGTCCTTCGGCCACCGCCTTGCGCAGCTTGAGGAAGGCCTTGCTCGACTGGCCGACGTCGACATTGATCGGATCGATGCGGCGGATCGTCGTGAGCGCGTCGGCCTGGTTGGCGGAGACGAGCGCCCCCTCGGTCAGGGCGGAGCGACCGACAAGGCCGGAAATCGGGGCGGCCACTGTCGTGCGGGAAAGGTCGAGGTCGGCGGCGGCTACCTGGGACTCGGCGGCCGTGACATCGGCCCGCGCCTTTGCCTCTGCGGCGATGGCGTCTTCGAGGTCCTGACCCGAGGTGACGTTCTTCTCGTGGAGACCCTTGGCGCGCTCAAGCTTCGCGACCGCGGCGGGTAGTTCCGCCTTCGCCTTCTCAAGCGCCGCCTGTGCGCCCGCTCGCGCCGTCTCGTAGCTCGCCGGGTCGATGCGGTAGAGCGGCGCTCCCTGTGCGACTTCGCCGCCTTCGGAGAACAGGCGCTCGCGCACGATGCCGCCAATCTGCGGCCGGACCTCGGCGGTCATCGAGGCGGAGGTGCGGCCGGTCATCTCGGAGACGATCGGAACCGTGGACGGCTTGATGACGATGACGCCGACCTGCGCCTTGGGCATTGCGTGTCCGCCTGCGCCAGCGCTCGATTTTCCGTCCGAGCAACCCGCGAGCGCCGTCGCAGAAAGCAGGACCGCGAAGGTCGCGGCCGCAATCGAGTTCTTCATTTTCAATCCCCAATCGACATTTACAAAACTGGATAGTGTCCTTAATAATGGCTTCAAGGGCACGGTCGGTGTCAATCGGAGACTTGAATTATGAGCGAAGGAATTTGCGGGACGCTGTCGGAAGTCCTGAAATGCGGGGGGCGTCGAGGTCGTCCGAAGGTCACGGAAGACGACTGCCTGCGGGAGAAGATCGCCGGCGAAGGACGCAAGCTCTTCCTCGAGTGCGGCTACGCGGGGATGAAAATGGACGACCTCGCGGCCCGCTGCCAGATGTCCAAGCGCACGCTCTACCGCCTGTTTCCCGGCAAGCGTGACATCTTCGCCGTTATCGCGGACAGCCACCGCCAGACGATGCTAGGCCTGCCGTTCGACGACGACAGCGTGGACCTGTCGGAGGCGCTACGGCACATTTTCCGGCTCGACATCGACGAGAGCGAGCACATCGCGCGCATGGCCATGATGCGGATGTTTAAGGAGGAGTGTCCCAATTCTGAGGAGATGACGGGAATTCTCAAGGAGCAGGCCCACGACATGGCGTTGCGTTATTTCTCCGAGTGGATCGGAAGGCAGGTCGGGTTGGGACGGATGCGGACGGTCTCGCCGGAAACGGCGGCCAAGATCATGCTGGACATGTTCTTCGGTGCCCTGTTCACGCCGGACCGCAAGATTAGGGAATGGCCGAGCAACCAAGCACGCCGCGACTACATGGAGGAGTGCATCCGGATTTTCGTGGACGGAACCCGGGCGGGCGTAGTGTCGAGCCGCCGGGCCTTGCCGGACGAACCTTCGCCCACTATGTAGCGTCGACCGACACGGAGGGCGCGATGGCAGTCAGGCATTTCACCGGGATCACGATCGACGCTGAACACTCCAAGGACCTCGACGACGCGATCAGGGTAGAAGAAGCCGCGGACGGCTGGCTCGTGGAGGTTTGCGTGCCTCTCGTTTCCGGTTCCGTGCCGCGCAATTCCTCGGCAGACGTCACCGCAAGGGAAGTGGGGTTCACCAGATACAATGCCTTCTCGGTGCGCAAATCCATGCTCGATCCCGTTCTGGCGGAAGAGGAACTGACACTCGCGCCAGGCAGGCTCCGCGACGTGCTCGTCATGCGCATCGGGCTCGACCAGACGCTTGCCGTGACCTCATTCGAGTTCGACCGAGGACGGTTTGAGAGCATGGCGCGGCTTTCCCACGAGGGGGCGGGCGACATGCTCGCGCAAGGCAGTGGACCCGTCTACGAGATGCTGGTGCGCGCCTGGACGGTCGCCGTCGGCTTGCTGGAGCGTAGGCGTCGGTCAGGGTCGATCACCTGGTTTTCCGAGAAAAGCGGCGTGGTCATCGACGAAGACGGTCGGCCGGTGTTTCTGGACCGACATCACGGCGTCTCGCGCGCCTACCTCATCGTGCAGGAGTTCATGATCCTCGCCAATTCGGCCGCGGCGGAATGGTGCGTCCGGGGCGAGGTTCCGATCGTGTTCCGTAACCAGCGCGGCAACTCGGCGGCGGACAGGGCCGCCCTTGCCCACGATCTCGAACTTATCTCTCAAGGAGACCCGCAGGCGGATGCAGCCGGGAAGCGTCTGTCGTTGATGCTCGGACGCGCGTTTCTCTCGAGGACGGCATCAGGTCACTTCGCCCTTGGCCTGCCAGTCTACGCGTGGTTCTCCTCGCCGCTGCGCCGCTATGCCGACCTCGTCAACCAGCGCGCGGTGATCGCGCGGCTTGACGGCGATGCCGCTCCCTACGCGGCGGAGGAAATCGAGGCCGTCGCGGAACACCTGAACCAACTGGTAACCGGGCAGCAGGCGGAAGCATCTTCGGGATATGCAGCCGAATCCGAGGCGCGTGCAAGGAAGCATCAAGCCAACGGCAGGCTTGCAGGCCTTTCCTCCACCGACATGACCGCAGTCATCAAACAGGCCAAGCAATCGCACGAATTCGGAGAGGCGCTGGTCGCGGAGATCGCCGACAGGCTCGACCGGGGTGTCCTCACCGCGAAGGACAAGGGAAGGCTCGTACTATCGAAAGGAAATGGCTCGGATGCCGCGAAGGCCACGCTCTTTTCCTATCTCGAGACTGCCACGCACGACGCCATCAGCATCCTGACCTACCTCGAGCAGGACAGGGAGATTTCCCCGCCGTCGTGGAGGGAGCATATGAAGGCGGGCCGGTTCGCAGCCGAGGCTACTCTGTCGACGGAAGCAGGCGTGCTGAAGTTCGATGGCGAAGGCGAGACGAAAAAGGCCGCATCGCAACGGGCGGCTGTCGGCCTCCTTTCGCGCATCGCCGACTTCGATTGGACGCCACCCGACGGCTGGAGCAAGCGCGGCACCCCCGCCGCCAAAGCACAGACGTCCGATGCCAAGGGAGCGCTCATCTCCTACTGCCAGGTCAACCGACACCCCGCACCTGTCTTCGACGTCACGAGCGCGGGGCCGTCCCACGCGCCGATTTTCACCGCCATCGCGTCGGTCGGTGTCGGACCGACACGGATCGCGTCTTCGCCCGCCGCCGCGACATCGAAGAAGGAGGCGGAGCAGAAGGCGGCGACGGCGCTCCTGGTCGCGTTGAAGGGCATGGCGAAGCCCGAGACGACTGTCGTCAAGGCGGGAAGCCCGGCCTCGCCGCATGACAACCCCAAGAACGCGCTCCAGGAACTCTGCCAGAAAAGGGGATGGGCGCTGCCCGTCTACGACTGCGAGCAAACGGGAACCCCGCCGACCTTCGTCGTGACAGCTTCGGTGAAGACGGCGGGAAGGACCGTCGCCTCCGAGCCGAGATCGGCGTCGAGCAAGAAGGGGGCGGAGAAGTTCGCGGCGGAGGCGTTGCTCGCGCTGCTATGAAAGGGCAAACCTCGGGCTTAGACCTCCTCGTTGCGCTTCCGCTCGCGCCGCCTGACCGTGACCAGAAGCGCGAACAACGAAAACGCAAGCGCAACGAGCGCGCCAGCGTAGAGTTCGCAGAATAGCAGCAGGCCCTGTCCTAGTGACGGCGTTGGCGAAGCCATTTGAATTCCCTATTTTGTCTGGTGTCGATCTTCACATTGGATGACACTAGGGTCAACGACGTCTTGATTTACATGCCGTCGGTTGATATCACGCCGTACGGCCGAAACAAGGAATTCAGGATGCCAGCCCAGACCAGCCCGGAAATCGCCCGCCTCTTCGGCGGCGGAGCTAAGGACCCGTTGGCGGTCTTGAAGGAAGTCTGGGGATATCCGTCCTTCCGCGGCAAGCAGGAACCTCTCATCCGTCACGTCATCGGGGGTGGAGACGCGTTGGCGCTGTTTCCGACCGGTGCCGGCAAGTCGCTCTGCTATCAGGTCCCGATCCTGTGCCGGAAGGGCATGGGCATCGTCGTCTCCCCGCTCATCGCGTTGATGAGGGACCAGGTCGAGGCCTTGCAGGGACTCGGCATCCGAGCCGCCGCCCTCAATTCGTCCCTGTCGCAGGAAGACGCGCAGCAACTGCGCCAAGACGTCCGCGAAGGCAAGATTGACATCCTCTACGTGACGCCCGAAAGAGTGGCGACGGAATCTTTCCACGCGATGTTAAGAAACGTAGCTATCTCATTGTTTGCTATTGATGAAGCGCACTGCGCGAGCAGCTGGGGTCATGATTTCCGCCCCGAATACCGGGACCTCGGAAAACTCGCCGACCTGTACCCAGGCGTACCCCGCGTCGCGCTGACAGCGACGGCCGACCCCCACACCCGCGAGGACATCATCCGGGTCCTGCGTCTGGAGACGGCCGAGGTCTTCATGACCAGCTTCGACCGTCCCAACATTTCGTACACGATCGCCGAGCGGGACAAACCCAAGCAGCAATTGCTGGACTTCATCGGCCGTCACAAGGGCGAGAGCGGCATCGTCTACTGCCTTTCCCGCAAGAAGGTCGAAGAGACCGCGCAGATGCTCAACGCAGAGGGCGTGCGTGCGCTTCCCTATCACGCGGGCATGCCGAGCGACGTCAAGAACGCCAACCAGGACGCCTTCCTCAAGGAAGAGAACCTCTGCCTCGTCGCGACCGTCGCGTTCGGCATGGGCATCGACAAGCCGAACGTGCGATATGTCGCGCATGTGGATATCCCGGGTTCCGTGGAGGCCTACTACCAGGAAACGGGTCGCGCCGGGCGTGACGGAATGCCATCGGAGGTATTCATGATGTACGGCATGGCCGACGTCGTGCAGCGTCGCCGCATGATCGACGAAGGAAACTCCCCCGAAGACGTAAAGCGTGTGGAACGCTCCAAGCTCAACGCGCTCGTGGCGATCTGCGAAACGGCCGGATGCCGCCGTCAGGCGATCCTCGGTCACTTCGGGGAGGCTCACGGCGGCGGCTGTGGGAACTGCGACACATGCCTGCATCCCGTCGAGTCCTGGGACGCCACCGAGGCGGCCATCGTGGCCCTTGCTGCGGTGTTCAGGACAGGCGAACGCTTCGGGACGGGCCACCTGATCGACGTGATCACCGGCAAGGTGACGGAGCGGGTGAAGCAGTTCAAGCATATGGAACTCAAGGTGTTCGGTCAGGGTGTCCAGCATCCCGTCTCGACATGGCAGTCGATCTTCAGGCAGCTGCTTGCGGCCGGTCTCGTATGGGTTGACCACGAACACTTCGGGGCAATCAAGCTCGATGCTTCGGCGCAGGCGGTCTTCAAGAAGGAGCGAACGCTGCGGTTCCGCAAGGACCGTCCCGTCAAGGTGAAGTGGAGCAAGGGAACTCCCGCGACGCAGAAGCACGACATGGACACGGAAGCCGCCGCGCTGTTCGAACGGCTGAGGACGGAACGCATGTCCATCTCCAAAGGCATGGGCGTGGCCCCCTACGTCGTCTTCAACGACGCCACCCTTGTCGCCATGGCGACGACGAGGCCGTCTACCCTCGGCGAGATGGGCAGGATTTCCGGCGTGGGGGCATTGAAGCTCGACAAGTATGGAGAGATGTTCCTGGACATCATCAACGCCGGCTAGACGTTGTTCCCTGCCTGAAAAAGCCTTGGAATGCAGTGAAACGGAGAGACGAAAATGGCATATGAAGGACCGGTGACGAGAGACGCGATCCGCGAACGGCTGAAGACCAAGTGGGACCGCGCCTCGAGGGAGACAAAAATCCTTCTCGACGACGAGAGGATCGGGCGAGTCGTCACCTACGGCAAAAAAGACATGCTGCGGGTTTCGAAGACGGGCCTCAGGCCCACGGTGTACAACGGCAGGGTGATGTTGAACGACCACGACTTCAATATCGAGGCTTCCAGCACTGGTTCGTTGCTCAACGCTCTCGCGGCGCAGATCAGCCGCGCATTGCGGGCGGACAGGAAGGCCGCTCCGGTGGAGCAGGACGTGGAGGTCGCGGTTCCGACCGCAGCCCCCACGCACAAGTTCTAAAAAGTCACATCGGACGGGATTGCCGCGCCGCGCGCCGCGCGTCAGCGGCCTCGTGTGCCTCGCTGACGAATTTGATCTGCGCGTTCATTTTGTCCTCGTAGGCCCTGTTCCCGGTCCCCCAAGAGTCCCAGGTGTCCCACCCCATCGATGCCAGCGCGTCCTCTGGAAGCGGCATGTGGAAACAGGGATTGGGGCGGGTCATCGACATCGCGCTCTCGAAGGCGAGTGGGCTTGCCGCGAAGCCCTTTGATGCGAGGTATTTGTTGAACGCCTCTTCATCGATGTAGCGGTCTTCGCCATGGGTGGTCTTCTTCCATGCGAGCAACGAGGCCCACGTCCGGAATTCCAGACCACGCGCCAAGGCCTCGACCCTGTGGGATGCGGGAACGTCGGGAAGGAAGTCGGCCAGCATGGCCTTGAGGTAGTCGATGCGCTGCGGGGTGACTGTGTAGCGCACGCGGATTTTGTCGGAGGATTTCACAGCCGGTCCTTGTGTGTCGGGGCCTGCAGATTACACACCGACGTCGGATTGAGGCCGTGGTGAATTCGATTGCGGATCAGACCCTGCAGTAGGTCGGGCAACCGCGTCCCTTGGACTGAGGTCTTAAATTAATTAATTAGCTCCAAGGTGTCAACAAAAAATATGGACCTCGCGATACCGAGCTTGACCAGGAGGTCGCCGGGCGGGATCATGGCAGGGCGGCGTAAAGAGCATTTCGGCCCGGGTATGCTGGATAAAACCCCGGTCGTTCCGGACGGCGGTCCCGTCAGCGGGACCGTGGACAGGACGCGTAATGGCGGTAACCGACCCCCTTAAGAGCTAAGGTAACGCTGCTACTGACCACGCAAACAAAAGGGCCGCGGCAGTACGCTGACGGCCCTTTTGTTTTGGCAAACCGATCACGCCGCTTCGGCGTCGGTGTCCTTGTCGTCCATCGAACGCAGCAGGCCGGTGACCGCCTTCTTGAACGCTGGGTTCTTGTTGTTGTCATAGGCGACGCCGAGCCGGAAAGCCTGGGCGCTGAGGATCGGAACGGGGTTCGAAGTCGCCTGCCTGGTCGTCTCGTCAGCTCCCTGGTAGAAGGCTTCGACGGATACGCCGAATATCCTGGCCAGTTCCCAGAGCGTGCTGGCGGCGATCCGGTTGGTGCCTTTTTCGTACTTCTGGATTTGCTGGAATGTGAGTTCCAGCTTGTCTCCCAGCGTCGTCTGGGACATGCCGTTCAGGTTCCGCATGGTCCGGAGGTTGTGCCCTACGAGGACATCGATATCACGGGGGCCGCGCTTTTTCGTTTCATTCATAATGTCAAATACTCCCTTGGGTTCATGGAAAGGGATTGGGGATCGGGGTTTCCGTCATGGGACGGGTCCGGGTATCGTCATGCAACCTGGAGGTCAAGCCCGTGGGACCGTGAGTTCACCAAATATGCGGCAAAACTACGGTCTAAACGATGGAATTCGCGGTATTGGGGTTTGAACGGCCGCGATTTTCATGCCAGCCTTCCTGGCGAACGGTTCGATGGAGAGGCCAAAGCATGCATGAGTTGACGGCGTTTGTAGTGCAAGTGTTTCTTCTTCTCGTCGTCCCCGGCCCCACAAACACGCTGCTGTGCCTGTCGGGGCGCGAGCGTGGCCTTGTTCCTTCACTGCGGTTGATGGTGGGGGAAACGGCAGGCTATCTCGCCGTCATTGTGCCGCTCCTGACGTTCCTTTCGCCCCTATTCGACGCGCGGCCGTCCATTTCGCTCGCGCTGAAGGTCGCCGCGGCGTGCTGGATTCTCTACGTGGCGACGAAGCTATGGAGAGCGGAAAACGCGTCAGGAGAGGGAAGCGTGTCCGTCAGAAGGGTGTTCGTCACGACCCTTCTGAACCCGAAGGCCCTGGTTTTTGGACTTGCGATCTTCCCGCGCGGCGAGAGCGTTCCTATCCATCTAGCGGCCTTTCTCGCCACCCTCGTCCCCGTCGCCATGCTCTGGATATCCGGCGGGGCGCTTACCGGCCGCTTCGGACACTTCCTGACGGGAAGGGTATTCAGGCGGACGGCCGCGGCCTGTCTCGTCGTTTTCTCGAGCGTGCTGCTTCGGGCCGTATGGGCGGCGTGAGACGCCGCCACCCGATCAAGGCTGGATCGTGATCGGCGGTTGACGTTTGACGACAGGGGGTGAGACCTGCGCGACGACAGCCCCGGCATGGGTAAGCCTCCGGACCTCTTCGCCCGTCAAGGTTTCCCGATCGAGCAAGGCCTCCGCGATGGCGGTCAGGCCGTCCTTGTTCTCTCGGATCATGGTCATCGCGTCGTAGTAGGCTTCCGAAACGATCTCCCTGATTTCCGCATGGACGTCGGGGTCTCGATCGGCGCGCTCTCTTGAAACCTTGACCATGCCGATCTTCTCGCTGAACCCCCAGTCCACGACCATCCTCGTGGCGTACTCGGTGGCGAATTCGATATCGGCCTGCGCGCCCGTGGTGATGGCGTCATGTCCGAACGCGATCTCCTCGGCGGCCCGTCCCGCCATCGCGACCTTGAGGTCGTCCCTGAGCTTGGCCACCGTGACCGACACACGGTCTTCCTCGGGCAGCCTGACCACCATTCCAAGCGCACCGCCATGCGGCACGATGGTCGCGCGGTGGACCGGGTCCGAATGCTGCGACAGGCTCGCCACGAGCGCGTGTCCGGCCTCGTGATACGCCGTCAGCCGGCGGACTTCGTCGGACATAACGAAAGTGCGCCTTTCGAGGCCCATGATGATCTTGTTCTTCGCCCTTTCCAGATCGTCTTCCGATATCTCCACGGAACCGCGCCGCGCTGCGAAGATGGCGGCCTCGTTGATCACGTTTTCAAGTTCGGCACCGGAGAAGCCTGGAACGCCACGGGCGACGGTATCGAGATCGACGCTCTCCGCGACCTTGTGCTTGCGCGCGTGAACGGCGAGGATCGCGGCACGTCCCTTCTGGTCGGGAAGTCCGACCTCGATGCGGCGGTCCATGCGTCCGGCGCGTTTCACTGCGGGGTCGAGACTGTCCACGAGGTTCGTCGCGGCGATGACCAGGATGCCGTCGTTGTTGGAGAACCCGTCCATTTCGACCAGCAGCTGGTTCAGGGTGGTGTTGTTCTCACGCGAGATGGCATCTGACCGGTCCGATCGCTTCGCGGCGACCGCGTCGAATTCGTCGATGAAGATGATGCACGGCTTGTTGACGCGCGCATGTCTGAACAGGGCGCGGACGCGCTTCGACGATCCTCCGTAGAACATGGACTGGAGGTCGCTGCCGGACACGGCGATGAACGACGTTCCCGCCTCGCCCGCAAGCGCCTTCGCCAAGAGCGTCTTGCCCGTGCCGGGCGGTCCCGAAAGGAGCACGCCGCGCGGAGCACGCGCCGTCGATCCCTCGAGGTTGAACTTGCCATGGAAGTAATCGAGGACCTCGCGGAATTCCGCCTTCGCCTCGTCGGCTCCCGCGACGTCTTCGAAGCGCGTTTTTACGGATTTGACGAGGTTCATCCAGCCGGTCGTGCTGTCCTTGGCCATGGCGATCCCCACGCCGACGAAGCACGCGATCATGATCACCGGCGAAAGGACGGCCATCACGAGCGCGAAGGTCTCCATCGCGCCCGCGGCGAACCTGATCTCCGCACCGCTCGCCTGGAGAGCCTGGAGGATGTTCGTCCCGTCCTTGCCCTCCTGCTGGTCGATCGCCGTCATCGGCGCGCGAACGTAGAACCTGGTGTCGCCGATCATCGCGTAGATGCCGTACCCCGACTGCTCCGTCAGGACTTCGGCCGACACGACCTTGCGCTGTGATATCTCCGAGAGAAGCATGGTCAGGCTGATCTCGGCGGGTTTGGTGAAGTACCATCCCGCCCATCCGGCAGCGACCAACACGATGATCATGGACATGAAGCGCGCGGCGAAGGCATTGGGGCGTTCCCGCTTGAACCGCGCCATCCGCATCCAGAACGCCTTGACGGTTTCGATGACGCGGGCTGCCGCTGAATTCATGACTTCGGTTTCCTTGTGGAGTAGCTGTCGTCTTGAATTGTCCGGCCATGCCTACGCCGGCGTCAACGCCTTTGTCCCGTCGCCCCGAGGCGGCCGGCATTTGAGTATGGCAGTTATGGCGTATAATATTTGATCGTGACCCCGCAAATCCGCGGGGTTGGGAGCACAATCACATGTCCAAATTTACCGTATGCATTTTTGCGTCCGCAGTGTCCTTTATCGCGCTGGCAGGGTCCGCCCAGGCCGCCGGAAAATGCTACGAGGACGTTTGGGTGGAGGCGAAACTGGAGTGCGCGGGAAGCGACTCCAAATCCGCCGACTTCACCACCGGCTGCAAGGTCGTCGCCGCGCACATGGAAAAGCAGGAGATATCCTGCCCCGTCGGTAAATGGGTCAACGTCACGGCGGAGACCAAGGTCGGCACGTCGGGTAAAGTGGTAACCCTCGCGCAAGTCTGCGCTACCGCCGGCATGGTTCCGTACAATATCAACGGGAAGGTATGCGCCTCTGGAGAACGGCCTGCCCGCGCCGGGAACGGGTGGGAATCCATCGTCTACAAATACGGCCTGAAGGGCGGCGGAAACGGCAACGACGGAGGAGACAAGCTCCAGGCGGTGAACTCCGGAAGCTCAAGCATATTGAAGTCGGCGCGAGGAACCATGTGCTACGACTACAACATGGGAGCGAAAAACGACACGAAGCAGGACGCCGTGATCGCCGTCTATTGCAAGTGAGGTCTAGGGGCGGCAAGTCCGCCCGCCACCACTTACTTGTTGAAATTCATGACTCCATCGTCTATATGGAGGGCGTGAATGATGCGGAGTGCAGTGCGTGATGGTGGCTAACGAGCAGACATACGAGACCTACATCTCTGTCCACGAGGGTATCGAGTCCCTCGCAGGCATCCTTGGCGCGCGTCTCCACGATGCCGATGATGTGCAGGGACCTGTGCGATACGCCGAGGTCGACGCGCACCCGGTTCGTTTCACGCTGTTTTCCTACCGCGACAGGCCCGCCTATTCGCATCTTCTTTCGTCGAAGCCTTTCGACCACGACAGCATCGCCCTGTTCCTGTCGCAACTCGGCGTTCCGGAGGACATGATCGATGTGGCCGTGGACAACGAGAGCATGATGCCGCTGCAGGACATCGATGCCATCCGCGAAAGCGTCGCCAAGCTCCGCGTCAAGGCGAGGCATTAGTCCCTCTGCCCATCGGCGATTTACATGCCGTGATCACGCAAATGGCCGGTGAGCCTTAGATGGAAAACTGCGCGAGGACGCGCAGTTTTTTGTTTATCGCCTCAACTGCCTGAGCGATATGAGTCCCCTGATTTTAGGAGCTTTTCGCCGCATTCAAAGGCGGCGTCTTCATTTACATTGGCAATCTCCGCTCCTATCCTTTTTCCTGAACACCAGTTCGTGAATGCGCGGAGCCACAATGCTGAAGTCGATACAGTCCTCCATTCTCGCCATCGCCGTCGCCGTGAACGGAGTCTTTCCCGCGCAGGCGATGACTTACGATGGCGGAACCTATTTCTTCAGGCACAAGGCGAGCTTCGATGTAACGGCTCCCGCCGAGGCAAAGGATGTTTCCGCGACTTTTGTCGGGGGTGTTGGATACTCGTTCTCTCAGGCGCTCCCATTGAAGTCATCGTGGAGCGACGATGACTGGTCGATCTCCTCGGGAACGCTGCCCGACGGCATCTCGTTCAACAGGTCGACGAAGACCTTCTCGGGTACCCCGACCGCACCGACCAAGGGAATGAAAGTCGAACTGCGCGGTGTGGACGCGTTCAGCCGAGAAGTGGCGACCGCCGAGGTCTTCTTCGACATCTACACGATGCAGGGCGTCCCCTTCTTCGAGGACATCTACGCCCACACGGGCAAGTACAAGTTCGACCAGATGCCGCTTCCCGACGGCGTGACGATCAATGGCTGGAACGTCATCAGCGGGCCGCCGCAGGGCGTGCAGATCATCGGCCGCAACCTTGACGGCACGCCGCAAACGGCGGGCAGCTATTCCATGTTCATCCAGGGACTCGACTACCGCGATGAGGTGGTAGCGAGTTACGCGATCAACTATCTCGTCGAAGATGGCCCGACGTTCCCGCCCGTCCCCTCGGCGGTCTATCCGCTCCCCAAATATGGCGAGCGCGTTTTCCCGGCTTTTGGTCCACCGGCGATAAACCACGCCATCGGTGAACATGCGAAGGTGAAGTACTTCCTCGAAGTCGCGCCCGGAGAGACCCTGCCAGGAACGCTGGCTTCGAACTTCCAGCCCAGGAACCTCCGTGTCTCCGGGTCGGTGTACGAACCCTATCAGACGGCCAAGATTAGATGGACAGCACGCGACAGCGACGACACGACAGGTGAATCGAACTGGTTCGAGATCGGGACATCGGACCCGTCGCCGGAGTGCAACCCGCCGGGTTCGGCGGCAGTGCTCGACTGGCCGACGGGCAAGGCCGTCAACACATGGGTTGGTGTTCCAAGCGGGGCTGTCGGTACGCTCGCATACGAGGTCACGTCCGGAACGCTGCCGGCACCGATCGTCCTTGACAGGAACACGGGTTACTTCACGGGAACCCCGCTTACGAAGGTGGCCGCCAGCCCCATCACCGTCGCCATCTCGATGACAACCGACGGCAACACCGTGACGACGGAATGCTACTACAGCATCAGCACCAGCTTCGGTCAGGCGAAGATCGTCGCGGATACGCCTGCACAGGCGCAGCACATCAGGCTTGGCGACGAGTTCAACGGGTTCGCCAAGCTCGAGGGCGGCATACCGAGCTTCGACTGGGTTCTGTCCGACACGGCCAACTATCCCGGTTTCGCGTTCACAACGCCAACGGCCGACAGCGCGCGCGTCGGCATTTCGGGCGTTCCATCTGTTGCCGGCGTGCAATCCATTCCGCTGCACGTCTCCAACGGAGATGACAACATCGTGCGGGGCGGGGTTCCCGTTGCCGTCTACGGCGAGCTTGCCTACCTTACGGAGCCGTCCACGTTCAAGATCAAGAAGTACGACGATGCCAAGCCGTGGGGCAGTATCGCGTATGATCCGAACACGGTCATCCCGGATACCAGTGGCGCTACCGTCCAGCCTGGCATCTCGATCACTGCTGCCCAGGGACAGGAACTACCTGAGGGCATCAACTTCAATTTGGAGGTTCCCTATGGCTTCTTCGGGATGACAACCTCGGACAAGGGAATTCGCGGTCCTTTTACGGTGACCATCTCCGACTTCTCGGGCGACACCAAGGAATCGTCTCCCTTCTACATTGAAGTCCTCGAACGTGACGACATGACGCTGGACACGTCGGCCCCTGCCGTGTTTTCGGTTGCCGCGCCTACACCGGTCGCCATTAAGCCGGTTACTGTAAAGCAGCCCAAGGGCGCTGAAACCCTTTCGATTAACTATGTGCTGAACGGGCCGGTCCTGCCGGAAGGACTTTCCTTCCAGGGCGACGCAGGGACGATTACCGCGGCTGCCGATGTCGCATACGAGTCGATTGGCAACTACGGCCCCTACACGGTCACCGCGACTGACAGCGAGGGTTTCTCGTTCACGTCGGCGGACTTCTACGTGCGTGTCATTGACAAGCCGCCGATCAATTACCTTCCATATGCCCAGGTCAGTGGAAACGTCACGGGCGACGTGCCGGCGGGAGAGGTACAGACATGGATTGAAACCGACTCCCTGCGCGCCAGGATCGACGCAAATACGATCTTCGGCACCAAGGACGAGGTCGTCTTCACGTCGGTGACCCCGGCCCGACCAGCGGGCCTGGATTTCGACTACGCCACGGGCGTTTTGTCCGGCATCCCGACGGAAGAGTTCGACGGTGTAGTCGAGGTCGCCTTCAAGGACATCAAGAACCGGAGTGCCGTGGCGTCGATTCCCCTTGTCATCAAGCCATATCCGGCTATCCGCATGACCGAGGCTTCGTACGACATTCCGCGTCTTGCCGATGCCACAAAGTATGTCCCTGTTCCACAGAAACTGGGCGGCTTCTGGAACCTCAAAGCGCCGGTCTGGTCGCTCGCGCTCGCCGATGGCTCCCTGCCCCTACCCTTGAACCTGTTCGTCAATGAAAACACGGGAGCCATCGAAGGCAGAACCGAGGTAAATGCGGATACGTCGTATCCTGGCATCATCATCAAGGCTGTGGAAATCGACCCGAACGGCCGGAAGCTTACGACCTTTACCCCGCCGATCACGATCAACGTTAAGCCTCGCGTGGCGGCTACCTTCGACTACCAGATCGTCGGTGACGACAAGCTGACGTTCAAGCTCAACGACAAGACGCAGACCTCGTCGTACACGCTCAACAGCGGCCCAACGGTTAACTACCACGCGAACGTCGTCGGCTCCTATGTCGCGCCGTTGCGCTATTCCATCCCGTCAATGCCGCCGGGGCTGTCGGGGATCGGTGTCGATGACAACGGGAACATCACAGGGTTCCCCGGGTCGCTAGGGGAATGGACGGTGGTCGTTCAGGTCTTGGATTCGGATACGCCGAAAATGAGGAAGACAGCTCCGATCACGGTGAAGTCCACCCTCGAAGGCTTCATTATCCCGACCAACGCCAACAGCCAGGTCAACCCTCCAATCAAGCTCCGCAAGGGCCAGGAGTTCCAGATTCCTGCCGACCCGGCGGGGATCAAGGTTACGAACGTCGTCGGATCGCCGGTTTTCTCGACCTACCCTCCTATCCTGCCAGCCGGTATCGACTTCAGTGGGGCGACGGGTTCGTTCTCGGCGGCCAGCAAATTCGACGAACTCCCGGCTGCGAACGGAACCGGCTTCGACATGCTTGTCAGCGCTACCGATGACGACAACCGCAGTTTCGAGACCGCGCTGCGGTACAGGTTCAATGTGTTCGACCGTGTCCAACTCGATATGACCCCGGTATCCTTCGCATCGAAGCAGTTTGTCGGTGCCATCGACATCCAGTTCCCAGAAATCAGTAACAAGATCGGAGACAAGGTTTCCTATGCGCTCACGGGAGAGCTTCCGGGAACCCGTGTCGATAGTGTTTACGATCCCCAGTCGGGCGCGTTCAAGTATTTCGCGTACACGAACAAGGCCGGGACGGCGGTCGCCACAACGGACGCCAAGACCCTGCCGTATGACGCAATCGTCTTCGATGAGGTGAAACGCACACTCAAGGGCGTTCCTTCTCTCGACGGTCAGTTCCCGTTGACGATCACCGCGACCGACAGCAACATCAACGCACCGCTCTATGTGTCATCCACGCGGACGACCAACGAGCGGGCGTCGGTCGATTTCGACATCGCGGTGGAACCCGCGGACGAACTCGAGGTTTCGGCCGGACAGACAACCTATACCGCGACGAAGTATGCGGCGGCCGACAAGGTCTCGGTCACGTGGGACGAGGCGAAGAACGTCATCGGCTCGGTATCCTATTCGCTGATCGGCGACGTTCCGGGAACGCTCGTCGTGAAGTCCTACGATCCGAATGGAGCATTCCTTGGCTATACCTACCAGGGTGGCTCGGGGTCCGTGACGACTTCCGACATCACGCTCCTTCCGCTCGATGCCATCGTTTTCGACGGCAAGGCGCGCACGCTTTCGGGCATCCCATCGCAGGCGGGTTCGTTCACCTTCCGCATCAAGGCCACCGACAGCTTCCAATGGGCAGGCGGCACGGATGAAACCGACGACATCACCGTGACGGTCGGTGCCGAGGCCGAGATGGTGGCAACCAACACCGTCAGCGAGGCTGTCGCTTCCTCGGAAACCGTCCCACAGTATACGGCCCAACCCGGTATTCGTACGACGGTGGCGAACGCCGCATATGGTCGCAAGCTGACATGGGAACAGGTCTCGGGAACTCTTCCGAGCAACGTTTCGGCAGCGAAATCCGACTTCTCCGTGGGCTATGCCGGATACCCGGACACGGTTGGGACTTCGGACAACATCGTTTGGAAGGCAACCGATGCAATCGGTCGGGTGATCTACACCGATGCGGTTTCGATCACGGTCGGTCAGCGTCAACAGCTCGCCCTGTCGTCGTCGTCGAACCCGGTCGGGCTGGTGGTCAATACCACCGACGCGAACGCAGTCGTCACGGCATCCAACCGGGCATTCGGCCTGCCGATCGGCACCGGAAACTGGACTGTTTCGGGTACGCTGCCTCCCGGCATCACCTATGACATCACAGACGGCGCAGTCACCTTCAAAGGTAAGGCGACTGGCATCGGTCTCTATGACAACATCGTGGTGTCCGCGACCGATAGCATCGGGGGTCCCCGCGGAACGGCGTCGATCACTCTTTCGTTCGTGGTTCTCGTCCCCGACGACAAGATCACGCTCCTGACCACGGACGTCACCACGAAGCCCGGTTTGACCTTCTCGATGACGCCTGTCTATGGCAACACCTACGGCAAGGTCGAATTCTCGTCGCCCGAAATCGCTGCCAGCTACGCCGGATCGATGACGCTCGACAAGACGACGGGACGTGTAAGCGGATCGTTCTCCACCTCGGGTGACCGCAACGTCAACCTGCGGGTTTCGGATGAAACCAAGCGCCTGACGTCGAACTACGTGACGGTGAAGGTCATCCCGGTCCTGAAGCCCGTGGTTGCAACCCAGGTCAAGGTGGCCCAGGGCAAGGCGCTGAACGAGGAAGTCGACGCGTTCAACATCCTCGGAACCGTCAAGTTCGAGAAGGGCGGCGGCAACTGGCCAGATGGTGTCAAGGTAGACCCCATCGACGGCAAGCTGACCTTCGAAGCCTTTGATCCTATCACTGGCCTTTCCATAGGCAACAAGGTGACGCTCGCTGCGGGAACCTACCCCGGCCTGACCATCAGGGGGATTGACGAACTGTCCGACGGGCAGAGCGACACACAGCCCTCGAATACATTTTCGATCGTTGTCGAACCGATCGACGACGAACCGGATATCCATGACCTGGCGGCGGGAACGAAGCTGCTCTACACGGTCGAAACTCCGATGTCATACAAGCCGACGGTCACCGAGAAGGTGGCAGGCGGGGTCTGGAATTACGCCGGCACCAAGTACGTCCTCAACAAGAACCTCAAGACCGACACCGGTCTCGACTTCGACGAGGACACGGGCATCATCAGCGGAACCCCGACGAAACCGGTCATCTATACCGACCTGACTATCCGGGTAACTTCGGCAAGGGGTGACACCGATGTCACGGGTCCGATCTGGTTTGGCGTCCAGCCAAAGGGTCCGATCGTAGCATCGGCGAACCAGAAGTCCGTCTACGACGCACGCGAGCAGAAGGCATTCCAGTCAGACGCCATCGGTTTCGACAACACCTACGGCACGTTGACCTACAGCAGGAAGGCCGGAAACACCGGATTTGCCGTATCGGCGTCGGACGGAGCGATTACGGGTACTCCGGGGGCGGGGACATCTTCTGTGACACCTTACCCGGTGACGGTGGAGGTCAAGGACGCTTTTGATCGCACGGCAACGTTCCTCGTCGAAGTCACTGTACTCAAGCCGATTGGCATCGCTGCCGGTGGCGCTGCCGGACCCAAGGGAACTACGCTGGTATCCAGCGTTCCGACGGTGACCAATCTCTACGGAAACGCATCGTACACCTTCTCCAATCTCGTCGGAGCGAAGTCGACCTGGTCAGGCGCGTCGTCCACGGGCGTCGTTTCGGGAAGCTTCTCGGACGGAGACGCAGGCGACACGCATATCGTCACTGTCACGGTGACGGACTCGCGGGACGGTGCGACGGCAAGCGTAGGCGTGCCGCTCAGCATCGCGGCCAGCGGGGCCGCGCGTTACTGGAGGTTCGTCTGCACGGCCGTTGATACCGCGTTCAACGCATCGGAAATGAAGCTCTACAATGCGGCCGATGTAAACGTCACGTCGAAGGCGACGGTAACGAGCAAGAACAACTATCCGGGCTATCCAGTAGCGCTCCTCGTGGACGGGGTAGAGGGTGGCAACAACTTCTACTCACCCGCCGACAGCCTTCCCGACAGTCAGTGGGTGAAGTTCGATTTCAAAACGGAACCACAGGACATCCGCAAGGTCTGGTTCATGAAGCGCATGAGCTACGCCTATCACAACTGCACCGGATGGAACGTCCAGTCGTCACAGGACGACGCCGAATACAAAACGGTGTGGGCCGGCACCTTCACGGGATGGAACCTTTCGACTGCCACCTCATACACGAGCGTCAAGCCGTAAATAGAAGGCCCCGGAACTGGTTTTCGGGGCCTTCTTCATTAGAAGCCGCGGTTATCCGAGTCTTCCATTATGCCTTACGGCCCTCCATACTAGGAGGTGGAAAACAACACAGGAGACATGAATGCAATCCAATGCCGAAGCCACGATTCCGGTTATCATCGCAGCCGAGATCGGGTGTAGGGCCGACCAGGTCAAAGCCGCAATCGCGCTCGTTGACGAGGGTGCCACGATCCCCTTCATCGCGAGGTATCGCAAGGAAGCGACCGACGGACTGGACGACACCCAGCTTCGAAAGCTTGACGAGCGGCTGGCCTACCTCAGGGATTTCGCGAAACGCCGCGAAAGCGTCCTCAAGGCGATCGCCGACCAGGGCAAGCTAACGCCAGAGATCGCCGACCGCATCTCCAAGGCCGCCACCAAGGCGGAACTCGATGATATCCACGCGCCCTTCCGCACCAAGATCAAGACAAGGGCGCAGACGGCGATCGAAAACGGGCTGCTGCCGTTGGCAGACGCCATCCTCGCGTCGCCCAAGCTCGATCCCGAAGCACTCGCGGACGCATACATCGGCGAGAAGGTCGCCGACCGGAAGGCGGCGCTGGACGGTGCGCGTGACATCCTCTCCGAGCGTTTCGCTTCCCATCCCGACACCCCGGCGAAGATCAGGGCGGCGGTGAAACCAACCGCGCGCCTCAAGGCGAAGGTGGTGGATGGCAAACAGGCGGAGGGGGAGAAGTTCGCAGACTACTTCGACCACTCCGAGGCGCTGGCCAAGGCTCCGGGCCACCGGGTGCTGGCGATGTTGCGCGGTGCCGAGGCGGGTGTCCTGACTTTCGACGTCGAGATCGAAGAGGGCTCGGCCGTGCAGGCGCGCTCGATCATCGCGACGGACAACGGCGTGGCGGGCGCGGGAGCCTTCCTGACCAAGGTCGTTGACTGGTCGTGGCGGGTGAAGTTCGCCAACCGCATGATTTCGGAAATGACCGCGGAGGCTAGGGAACGCGCCGAGGCCGAAGCAATCGAGGTCTTCGTCAAGAACATGAAGGCGCTCCTTCTCGCGGCACCCGCCGGGATGAAGACGACGATGGGCCTGGACCCGGGTATCCGCACGGGCGTCAAGGTCGCGGTGGTGGATGCCACGGGCAAACTGCTGGAGACGGATACGATCTATCCCTTCGCTCCGAGGAACGACATCCGTGGCTCGATTGCGGCCCTGTCGTCACTCGTACGCCGTCACGGGGTCGAGTTGATCTCGATCGGCAACGGGACGGCAAGCCGTGAAACCGACGCCCTGGTGGGTGAACTTCTAAAGAACCTCACAGGAAACCGTCCCGTGAAGGTGGTGGTCAACGAGGCCGGCGCTTCGGTGTACTCGGCATCCGAACTCGCCGCCCGCGAATTTCCCGATCTCGACGTGTCGCTGCGCGGCGCGGTCTCGATCGCACGCCGCTTGCAGGACCCGTTGGCCGAGCTCGTCAAGATCGATCCCAAGTCGATCGGCGTCGGCCAGTACCAGCATGACGTGGACCAGACCAGGCTCGCGAAGGCGCTTGCCGGCGCGGTGGAAGACGCCGTGAACGCCGTCGGCGTGGACCTCAACACCGCTTCCCCCGCCTTGCTCTCCTATGTGGCAGGCGTCGGTCCGTCGCTGGCGGACTCGATCGTTCGCTATCGTGATGCGAACGGTGCGTTTCCGAGCCGCGCCGACCTCGCCAAGGTGCCGCGTCTCGGCGAAAAGGCTTTCGCCCAGTGCGCCGGGTTCCTTCGCGTGAACGGCGGGACTGAGCCGCTGGACGCCTCGGCCGTGCATCCCGAAGCCTATGATGTCGCGCGCCGGATCGTGAAGGCGTGCGGTCGCGACCTTCGGCAGATCATGGGCGACGAAAAGAGCCTCAAGGGCGTCAAGCCGGAGCAGTTCATTTCCGCCGAGTTCGGACTTCCCACGGTTTGCGACATCATCGAGGAACTGAAGAAGCCGGGGCGCGACCCGAGGCCGGGGTTCAAGACGGCGATCCTCAAGGAGGGTGTGAACGAGATCAAGGACCTCCGCCACGGAATGAAGCTCGAGGGAACGGTGACGAACGTCACCGCATTCGGTGCCTTCGTTGATATCGGCGTCCACCAGGACGGCCTCGTCCACGTCTCGCAGTTGTCGGATAGCTTCGTCAAAGACCCGTCGGAAGTGGTCAGCGCGGGCAAGATCGTCAAGGTGACGGTCACCTCGGTGGACGTGAACGCGAAGCGCATCGGCCTGTCGATGAAATCCAATCCGGAGATCGGCGACACGCGGGGGCAGCGTGGTGGTGTCACCAAGGACCGTCCGCCCCAGCGCCAGATGTCCGCCCACCCACAGAAGGTGGGATCGGGTAACGGGGCACTGGCTGAGGCGCTTGCGCGGGCCATGCGCAAGTAAAGAATCGGGGAGCTTCGGCTCCCCGATTTGGTTTAGGCCAGCGCCATCCCAAGGGGTTTGCTTGGCTGCGTCGCCGCCCACGTGGCTCCGACGGTTACACCTGTGGTTTCGAGATGGGCGGCCGAGACAAACTTGCCGTCAGCGCCATCCGGCCGCCAGTCAACGGCCGCGATTTCGACGATCGCAGACGGCGTCAGTCTGACCTCCCTCTCCTCTCCGGTGACGTAGAGTTCGGAAGCGGCGAGGATGACCGTTTCCGTCCAGTCGATGTCGGAGCTTTCAACCAGTCCGACCAACCTGACCTCAACGGGGTCGCCGCCGGCAACTTCGCCTCTATGTGCGATCGCGAAATCGTAGTCCCACGCCCAGCAGACGCCGATGGGCCTTGTGGAGATGTCTCCGTCCAGCCAATCCCTGTTCACGCACATGCCGCGGAAAACGCAGATCGACCCGTCGTTTTCGTCGATGACCTCGGCGAGATGCGCGATCTTCCCTTCGACAAGCTCTCGCGCCCGCATTGGGACAAAGTCGAGGAAATCCGCACGGAGGCTACCCTTGCGATCCCGCGGGTCCACGGAACCGGGGTCGTCCGCGCCCAGCCAGCAGCCGAACTCGTAGGCGACCAGACAGCCGGGAACGGTGTGGGTAACCATTCTGGCCGCGGTCTCCGTGACGGCGGCTTCGATGTCGACCTGCGACCTGAGGCTAGGCGCGTCCACAGGTCAGAATCCAGGTCCCTTGGGGGCTGGTGTCGGTTCTTCCTCCTCTTCTCCCTCGAGGCCGTCGAAGGCGTCATCGAAATAGAGGTCCCAGTTCAGGCTCTCGGCCTCGGTAAGCGGAGTGACGGCGTTGATCGCGGCGCGCACCAGGTCGAGGTCAGCGGCGGCGTTGTGCTGGAGTTCGCGCACGTTCCAGGCTGGAAAGTCGAGAACGTAGAGGACCATGTTCGGGACGCCGTTTTTCACTGCCATCGGCGTTCGGTCCCCCCAGGTGAGCCGCTCCATCTGAGTGACCAGCTCCGCTTCGGAGACGGGCCGCTTGAAGTCTGGGTCTGCGACCCATCCGGCGGCCGTGAAACGCCGTGCTTCCACGATGGCGGTGGCGAGCCTCGCACGGCGATCGAGTGCCGCCTTTCCGGGGTTCGGCAAGCCGCCGCCGATCTCCCCGTCGTGGACCGCGGAAAGGTGTGAATAGGACTGCCAGTTCAGCACGGTCTTCTCGATATCGTCGACGAAAACGATGCCGTCTTCCCTCGGCCACTTGGTGGGCCGGACGGCGTCGCCCATGACTTCCGCGCCCTTGCGGAGGTGTTCGACGAGCGGAGTGATGTCACCGTTGCGGAAGGCCTCGGTCGTGAACGGCTCCAGAAGGAACCGCGAGCGCGCCGTGTATGTGTCGATGTTTCCGTCCTGCTTGCGGATGCAAACGGTAATTAGTCCGCTCATTTGTCTGTCCGTGTCTCGAGTGCGTCACCGCACATTGGCCCACCCGCTTGCGGGTTTCAACCGCCTTTCGCGGCGCAGTCCGTGCGGCTCCTCTCCGGCGGCAGGCGGCGTCTGTCAAAACCGTGATTGACGGACCTTATCGGAGTCTGTAATTAGTCACCATTCCTTTGGAATTGGTTGAGTTGAGCGGGATCGAAAACCCAACTCTCCAATCGAAAAGGAAGACACCGATGAAGAAGATCAAAACGGTTTTCGTCATTGACCGGAACACGAGACGCGCGACCGAGGAGGTGCAAGAACACTGGGTGATCGAGGGCGAAGGGACGGCGACGATCAAGGTCGACGGCACCAGCTGCCTCGTCAAGCACGGTGAACTCCACAAACGGTACGATGCCAAACACGGGAAGACGCCCCCCGACGGATTCGTTCCCGCCGAGGAAGCGCCAGATACCAACACGGGCCACTGGCCCGGTTGGGTGAAGGTGTCGGATGCGGCTCCCGAGGACAAATGGCATCGCGAGGCATTCGCCGCAGGAAACTTCGAGGACGGAACCTTCGAGCTGGTAGGTCCCAAGGTCCAGGGCAACAAGTACGGCAAGACCGCGCACGAACTGATCAGGCACGGTTCCACCGTCGTGGAGGTCGCGAGAACCCGCGCCGACCTCGTCAAGTGGCTCGAGGACAACCACGAAGAGGGCCTCGTGTTCCATCACGAGGACGGCCGGATGGCGAAGCTTCGGCGCAAGGACTTCGGTCTGCGGTGGTAAAGGAAAGGGCGGGCTTCGCGAGGGGCCTGCCCTTTCTGCTTGCGTGGGCAGCGGCTAGTGTCGAGGAAACAGCCGAAGGAAAAGCCATGGCCCGCACCGGAACCGTCAATATGTCATCGATCGCCGCCCTGGAGGGGATGCCCCTCAATGCGGATTATCTGCTGAGGGTGAAGGAGCGGATCACCGCCCGCGGCGCGGAAGAGACGCCATCGGAGTTCCGCGAAGAAGCGGCAGCCATGTGCTACGAGGCCATGGACCGCGCGGAGCGAGCCAGGGAGCTGAAGGCCGCCGGTCAGGCGCTCATCGAACAGGCCAATTCCGAGATGGAAGAAGCGGAGGCGCTCACGAACACCAACCGCGAAACGATCAAGCGGCGCATGGGTATCTGAGACCGAACGGGCGTCGCGGCCCTTCGGTTGCCAGGTGTTAAAAATCCCTGATCGGTCTCGGTCGCAATTTGATCGCGCTGCCTTCGATCATCACGTCGAAAATTCCGTACGGGACCTGGTTCTTGTTTTCAATCGAAACCTCGCGCTTGTCGTAGGTCGTCAGGAGCATTTTGTAGCTCTCCGTATCTGCCGGCAGCGTCAAGTCGGTGTCTTTCAGCCAGGTAAGGTCCTTGCTGATCCGATCGGCGGGTTCCTTGGTTTCGACGGGTCGCTTGATCGCGACCCAAACGCGGCATCCCTGATAGGCGTCCGAGTTGCCCCGGCTTCCGTGCTGTATGTAGAAGACAAAGCCCTTGTCGTCGAAGGATTCCACGTCCGGCCCGGTGCAACTGCTTCCTCCGTTCCCGTCTCCGCCGTTGTCATCCCATTTTGCGGTCTTCTGGGCATCCTTGTCGAGTATCCAGCCAGCTTCCCGCAGTTCCCTCTTGACGTCGATCCTGGTCGGATAGGGCTTGTCCTTGCCTCGTTGCTTGAAGTAGACCGGCCCGTAGGTGTCCTTCTCCCAGTCCACCTTCTTCACAATCGCATCAATATTGACCGTGCCTGGACTCGCGGGGAGGATGGCTATCACGACATCCCTTTCCGCCGTGTCCATTCCGAACCAAGAGAACGGGTTATACCACTTGGATCGGTCGATATCGTAGGTGACCTTGTATTTGAGCGTTTTGGCGTCGCCCTCTCCCCCCACGTCCTTTCTCGCCACTGTGAACGTGATGCTGTTATCTGACGGTTTTTGAACTTCGACCGGTCCCGCTGCGCCTGTCACCTGTGGGTTCGCCTTCGCTATCCCGGAACCGATCACCTGAACCTCAAAGGTGTCGGTGCCGACAGGAATCACGACTGTCGGTCTGTAGAAGGTGAACTGCGGTTCCCTTGACGCGAACGGGATTCTCTCCAACGCGCTGGCGAGGTTCGTGGTTGTCACTTGAAGATCGACGAATGTAACCGCTTCACCCTTCTCGATCCGTGTCGCCGTATTCTCCATTTCCTGGAAAACCTGGGCCAGGCTGTCGTCTACCGCTGCCTTGCCGTCCTTGATAAGGCTTGCGTTGGCCTCCTTCCAGGCAGAGATGACCTTCAGAGCCTGATCCGCGAACCGCTGGGCGATCTCATCGCCCGCCTGCACTGCATTTCTCTTTGCATCGTTGAGGCTCTTCTCTACCCCGAATATGTCTAGCACGGTATCCGCGCGGATTGAACCGGCGGATGCGAAAAGCAAAAGCCCCGAAATGACTAGAATAACGTGCGCCCTCATCTTTTCCCTCCAAAGTAAGGACACTTCGTAATTGGAATATAGAAGGGATTGATACCACGGCTTGCAGGAAATGCGAATATTATGACGCTCTAAATAGCGAAAGGCCGTACCGTATGCGGCCTTTCGCTATGCATATTGGGACGATTTGAAGCTACTCGTTGCCCTGATAGTCGTCGGCGTCAGAGCCGAGGTTGTCGGTCGCGACGGGACGCGTGTCGTCGGGACGCCATTCTGGCAGCAACCGTTCGGCCTCCCTGTCTCGCTCGATCCCCAGTTTCGCAAGCGCGCGGGACTGCTTCGGCGACATCCTGTACCGCGACCGATAGCGGTCACGCGTGACCTTAACCCAACCGCGTTTTTCCGCGTCGTCCTCGGTCATGTCCAGCCAGTAGAGCAGCTTGGCGTGCCACGCCCAGTGGCAGCCCCACATCTTGCCGTCGCGGTCGATCCAGCCGTTCTTGGCACCCAGATAGAGCAGACCGTTCGACAGCGTCCAGTCCCATGCATGATGGAGCTTGACGGCGTCGCGGTCGTCGAAGGGGCTGGGGCGCGTGACCATGGTGGTGATCAGCGCGGTCAGGTCGGCCTCGTCGTAGTTGGGAGGGTCCTTGCGGACGCCGTTCTTGTCCGTCATGAACCACTCGACCACGGATGCGACATCGGTGAAGTCGTTGGACATAGAAGCCTCCTTTCTTTTGGCTTCGAGTTACTGGGTGGGAACCGTGCGCAGGAATAGTTGGGTGCGCTCGTATTTCCCGTCTTCGAACAGCTTCAGCACATCGACGCCTTCCTTCGCCAGGGTGTCCAGCGTCCGACGCATCGTTCTTTCCAGCAATCGGCGCGCGCTTGTGTGCACGAGGGCGGAAGACAAGAAAAGGTCTGAGAGGAACTCGAAGTGTTCCGCGAACAGGGCCTTGTCGTTGTCTCCTTTGCCGACGTTGCGGCCGAGTTCGAACAGGCGATGCAGATGCGGAGCAAGAGAGGTGAACTCCCTGGACCTATCAGCGAACCATTGGTTGCGCGACGAGAACACCTCGTTCAGTACGAACACCGCTCCCAAGCCGAGGACGCCGACCAGAAACCATTGAGGCATGTTGAACTCCTTCAATACGGAGAAAGGACGAATTGGAACGTGGTAGGACGTTTTCCCGGTTGGATGTTCACACGCCTAGTTCAGATCGAGGCGCGTAGTGGTATTTCGAGAGCCATGGGCCGAACGGACGATCGACGTCATAGAATTCGATGGTCATTCCGTAGACGCCAATGCCGTCGGCGGTCATCTTAGCTGCAATCAACGAACGGACGTGTTCTGCTGTCACCGCGGTATCGACGCAATCCTGATGCGACACCCATGCGGTGACAAGTCTCGCCCCCGACTTGTCCCCTTTCAGGTCGAAAGTGTACCTCGGAACCTGCAATGGCCTGCACGTATCTGATGCCTCTCCATGGGTGGCGGCCAACGCGCGAACGTCAACCGTCGTCGGCTCCGGGAAAGCCTTCCCGTACAGCGACGCGGCTACGGCAACAAAAGCGACAGCGCAGACGGCCCGAACGATGCTTCGTTCGAACGGCCATGGGGCGTGGCTGTTTTCCTGTGCTGTCAAGGTCCGGCTCCCTTCGGTTGCGTCGCGGAGACCGATACTTCATTGTCAACACTATTGCAAGACTTCGCCTGTCCCATTCTTGCTTTCGGGGTCTACGATTGTAGAGCAACGTCGCATTGCAGCCGACCGTCTACGCAGCAGGGATAAACATGCGTCAAAAGGAAGGTCCGGACAGTCCTTCACTGCTCGCACTTCAGTACAAAAAGCATAAGGCGACGAGCGGCATGCTCGATGCCGAGCCACTTGGCACGATCGAGGAGTACACGGCGGACCACGCCGCCAAAAGAGCGATGATCGCTTCCTTGGCAAAGGAACGTCAGAAGACCGAGACGCTGCGCGAAAAGAATTAGGGGACTGGCGCGCCTTTGGGAGCGGCCGCCCGGGCAAGGTCCCTTGCGAGTTGGAGCGCCCGTTCATGCAGGTCGTAGCCTTCCGGACTGAACCCGAGGGCGCAGCCGGCCTTCGCCCGTTGATCGGCGAAGGCGTTGCCGCCGAAGCGGTCGGCATAGGCGAAGATCATCTTCGTGGCCAGACCCCTGCCCCGGTGTTCCGCGTCGAGCCACGCCATCATGTCGAAGTAGAACCCGACGACGCTTCCCTGGTGGAAGAGCATGACGGTCGGGCTGTCATATCCGACGTCCGCGATGGCGTAGTCGCCATCCTCCCAGATCACGGCGTCGGTCGGCAGTTCCTCGCCAAAGAAGAAATCGTATTCGGCGCGGCCGTCGAACCCGTGTACGGGACTGATCTGGGCGACATCGAGGATGGCGGCGTAGTCGTCGGAAAGGATTGCGGTGTAGTTCATCGTTTCAGCTCCATAACATGTCTGGACCCGGACATCGAGGATTGCGTCTGACGTTCACGCGCAGGCTCGGCGAGTTCAGGCGTCCATTCGTACATATCGTCCACCCCTTTCGCGGCCGCAGCCGACCAGACGGCCCTTGCCGCCCAATCGGGATTGTTCCGATCGGCGGGAGCGAAGCGATCGAGCGCGAACAATACGGGGTTTCCGGCTGTCGGGTGACGTGTCAGGAGCTTGTACACGTTAATCCCCCTGTGAAGGCGGGAAGAGAACGCGACGAGCAATGGCTGCGCGTGCAGCTGCTCGCAGGCCCGCTCCCTGAGATCGGCGTTGGTGAGGCCCTTGATGTCGCCGCCCCGCTCGCCCCTGAGGAAACTGCTCTCGCCGAGGCGATAGGCGATCTCGGGAATGACGTCCCACATCAACTCGGCTTGATAGCGGTGCTCGAGTTTGACCCCGCGGCCGAAAATGTCGTGTCCGATGTCTCGAGCGACGCGTGCGTGCGACAGCAACTCGCGGGCAAGCCAGCGGTCGGGCAAAGAGTACAGGCGCGCCAGTTCGTCGTCGAGCCTGTTCATCCTCTCGACGGAGTCCTTCGACATCAGCAGGTTCATTTCCATTGGTACTCGTCACCGATCTGTTGGTCCGTCAGCTTGCATTGGTGCAGCCGCCGAGAGGTGTTACCGCTCGCATTCGGAGTCTTTCATTTATTCGCGAGAATTGCATCGGGGCGGGCAAACTTCAACTGAGGTTTCGGACGGCAGGTGGACCGCTGAGGGACTTGCGTCACGGCGAGGGTGGCGTCACTTCCATAATTACAGACTCCAATGCCACCATAATTATGAACTTTTTGTTGCGGGAATGCCCGAAAAATAAGGTGTTTCGAAGAATTTCAAGGTTCCGACCACTTCCCGCTTGACGATCGATGTCCGAACAAATATCTAGTTTCGCGGGTCTTCAAATTGAAGAAACCCGAGATTCCTCATTCCCCACCCTTGGAGACGCCATTCATGACCATCCGCGCCGCCGAAATACTCTCCGCAGAACTCCAGCGCGGCACCATCACGGTCGAAGTCGAACGCAGCCTCATGCCTGCGACCGAAATGTTCGGTTTCGCTGAGCGTATCAATCCCAAGCGTTCCTTCCTGTTCGTTTCCAAGGTCCTCGGCCGCCACATCCCGGTCCGCCCCTCGAAGATGCGCGAGACCTTCAAGGTGCTGTCGTCCCAGATCGCTGCCGACCTTCCGGGTCCAGTGCTGTTCATCGGCATGGCGGAAACTGCGATCGGCCTCGGCGCGGGCGTACACCAGCAATATGTCGAAGACACCGGCCGCGACGACGCCGTCTACATCTGCACGACGCGCTACCCTCTCGGAACGCCGCTGATCTGTGAGTTCCACGAGGAACACAGCCATGCGACCCGCCACCTCATCCACGAGCCGCTCGACGCACGTTTGCGCGAACTGGTGGCATCGGCCAAATCCCTGGTCCTCGTCGACGACGAAGCATCCACGGGCAAGACTTTCGCGAACCTCTTCGCTTCCCTCCCCGAAGCCATCCGCTCCAACATCACCGACACGGTTCTCGTCACGTTGACCGACTGGTCGAACGGCGCGGCCCGCGCCAAGATGACCGGCAAGGTGAGCGAGGCCTCGATACTGTCTGGCCGTTACAGCTGGACGCCTCGCGAGAACCTTTCCGCGGCCGCGCCGCAGGTGCCGTCGTTCGAACGCCCCGCCCGCAAGGAAGTCTTCCCCGACATCGCGCGCGACTGGGCGCGTCTCGGGGTCGTCGAACACGGCCAGCATCTTGATGCGAAGGCCGCCGAGAGCGGCGTCACGCTGGTTCTCGGGACGGGCGAACACGTTTGGCAGCCATTCCTCCTTGCCGAAAAGCTGGAGAAGGAAGGCGCGGAGGTCTTCTACTCGTCCGTCACGCGCTCTCCGATATCCGAAGGCCATGTGATCGGCTCGAAGTTCTCCTTCTCGGACAACTACGGCGGCACGGTGCCGAACTACCTCTACAACGTCGATCCGTCGCGTTACGCGAAGATCATCCTCTGCTCCGAAACGGAAGCCGAGCATGTCTGCGGCGACCTGGTTTCGGCTCTCGGCAGTCCGGTAATCGTCGTGGACCGCGAGGAGGGCGTATGAGCGAACAGGATTACCGTCCGATCGTCTTCACCGACATCGACGACACGATCTGCCAGAACGAACGCCTCGTCGCTGCAAGCGCGCGCGAGGGCCTCGTTTCGATTTCGCGGACGATGCTTCACGCCACCTGCATGACGGTCAAGCAGCAGAACCTGCTGCGTTGGCTGGTGCAGACCACGGAACTGATCCCGGTGACGGCGCGCAGCATCGTCGATTTCTCGGATATCGACATCGATTTCGGCGGGTCCCGACGGATCGTCGCCAACGGTGCGGTCATCCTCGGCCCTGACGGTCGCCACGACGAGGAATGGGCCGCTCTCATGGCCGCCGAAATGGCTGCCTACCAGGATCGGTTCGAAGCGGTGCTGGCGGCGACGAGCTCGATCGGCAGGGAACGGGGTCACGTCCTCAAGGCCTACGTCACGAGCGAGTTCGGAATGTCGATCAGCGCGTTGTTCCGAACGGAGGACGGAAGCACGGACGTTCTCGTCGACCTTCGAAGCGGCCTCTGCGACCTGCTGCCCGGATGGCATGTCCATCTGAACGGCAACACGCTCGCCTTCACCCCTCCGCCCGTATCGAAGAGACGGGCAGTCGAACACCTGCTCACGAAGACCGACGGCGCTCACATGCGACCGGTCATCGGTATGGGCGACAGCCTTTCGGACCTGCCATTCATGAGCGGGTGCGACTTCATCTCAATCCCCCGCGGAAGCCAGATCAGCTCCGCTTTCGCAAACTGAGGAGTGAAACATGGACAGCATGACCAACAAGGCCGCTGCCGCGCTCGGCTCTTATGCGCCCGAAGACGTGACGTTCCTCCTCAAGAGGGTCGAAATGCAGACGACGGATGTCGCCGCGAAGGAAGAGGCGATCCAGTCCGGTCGCCGCCACTATTCGGAGATGATCTCCACCGAGAAGGCTCCGACCGCCGAGTACATGGAACTGTTCGCCAAGGCCATGGAAACGGGCGCGGAGCGCATGGGTGTCGAGACCGCCCGTCTCGCGCACGCCATCGCGGCCTCCGTCGAAGGGCCGATCACCCTCGTCAGTCTCGTTCGCGCCGGCGTGCCTCTCGGCGTGGTGCTTAACCGCGCGATAAAGGCGCTCGGACGCGACGTCGAACACTACGGAGTCTCGATCATCCGCGACAAGGGCATCGACGACGAGGCAATGCGCACGATCCTCGCTACCCGCCCCGTGGAAGGCATCGTCTTCGTGGACGGCTGGACGGGCAAGGGCGCGATCACCGGTCAGCTTGAGGCGAGCTTCAGGGTCTACTCGGACGAACGGCCGAAGTTCGTCGTGCTGGCCGACCCGTGCGGCCGCGCCTCGCTCGCCGCTTCCGGCGACGACTGGCTCATCCCGTCGGGCATCCTCGGATGCACCGTCTCGGGCCTGATCAGCCGCTCGATCCTCAACAAGGACGTCGTCGGCCCCGGCGACTACCATGCCTGCGTCCAGTGGGATCACCTCGCCGAACACGACATCTCCCGTTCCTTCGTGGACGAGGTCTGGAAGCATACTAAGCCTGCGCTCGAAGTCGAAATCCCGTGCGTCTGGCACGAAGACACCCGCCGCCAGCACCGCGAAGCAGCCGACGCCGCCGTCGTCTGGGTCGTGGAGGAAAACGGTGTCACCAACATCAACCGCGTGAAACCCGGCATCGCCGAGGCGACACGGGCGATCCTGCGGCGCATGCCCGAGAAGGTCTACGTGTCGTCGCCGACCGATCCCGAACTGGCCGCCCTGATGCATCTGATCGAAGACCGAGGCGTGCCTTACGTGGTCGCCCCCGAGAAGATCGCCCCCTATCGCGCGGTAACCCTCATCCAGAAAGTATCCTGATGCTCAAGTACACGTCACCGTTCGAACTCGGCGCGACACTCTACATGCCCGTCCTCAAGAAGGACGCGCTGGAGTACATCGCCGGGCATAAGCTCCCAGAACTCCGCTCCATGGTCCTCTGCCTCGAGGACGCACTGCTCGAAACCGATGTCCTGGTCGGTCTCGACACGCTGGAGAAAACACTGCTCAAGATCGGCCAGGTGAAGGCCGACGCCAAGGCAGAAGACAAGGACAGGCGCTTCCCGCTCGTATTCGTGCGCCCGCGAAATCTCGATATGGCCAAACGCATCTCCGAGATGGCCGGCATTCACAACATCGACGGCTTCGTCGCTCCCAAGGTGAGGCCTGGCGACCATGAAAAGTGGGTGAACGCCGTCCGCGAGACGGACCTCTACCTGATGCCGACGCTGGAGACGACCGAAGTGTTCGACGTCGCGGCCATGACGGCGCTGCGCGACGAGTTCCTCTCGAACGCGCCGGACCGGGTCCTTGCGCTGCGTGTCGGCGGCAACGACCTGATGTCGTGCCTCGGCCTGCGCCGCGTCGGCAGAACCACCCTTTACGAGGGGCCGCTGTTCTACACGATCTCCATGCTCATGAGCGTCATGAAGTCCAAGGGCTTCAACCTGACCGCCCCGGTCTTCGAGATCATCGATGACAACGATCAGAAGTCCCTGCTCGACGAAGTGACGCGCGACGTGAATTTCGGCTTCGTCGGCAAGACGATCATCCATCCTTCGCAGATCGACATCGTCCAGAATGCCTTCCGCGTCAGCGACGGCGACTTCGAAGCAGCGAAACGCATCCTCGACGTTGACGCACCCGCCGTCTTCAAATTCGGCGGCTCGATGTGCGAACCGGCCACTCACCGGACCTGGGCGCAGCGCATCATGTCGCGTGCCGACATCTACGGCGTGATCCAGGGCGAGGCTTCGGCGTCGGAGTCAGGAATTGTCGGCACGGTGCCGCCACGCGCGCTCGACTAACGAGAAGGAACCATTCCATGCAGAGCGGTACCAACGAAAATACCCACATCGTGGCGACAACCGCCGCGCCATCGGCTGACCTCGCGGCCTTCATCGAGGCTGCTTGGCAGCTTTCCACATGGGCGGCTTCGATCCACTGGGACGGACGCGGTAACACCGAGGAATGGCTTGGCGATCTGCGTGCCAAGATCGAGTTGGTCCAGGCAATGACCCCTGGCGTCAAGGTCGCGACCTACCTCGCCGCGCGGGAGGTCGAGTGGCGCGATATCGAGACGGCCCCGAGAAACAAGCACGTCATCGTCATTTCGAAGAGGTTCCCGGAACCGCACGAGGCGATGCTTTACGACAACGGATGGCACACTTGGGGTGCCAACGGTTCGTATAAGGACGATCCTTATCTGTGGACCGATTTGCCGGAACCGCCTGCCGGCACCGTCACCTCGGAGACCATCGACCTGGAATCGGAAACGCGACGCCTCAAGGCCGACTATCCCCACCTGACGCCAAGGTTCGCGGGACCTCACGGAGATACGTGGACGTGCGACCTGACGACGATGACTATGCTGAAGGGTGAGTGGGGCGTCTACACCGGATGGGGGAAGACGAAGGTTTTGGCTCTGTTGGACGCCCGGCAGAAGCCTGACACCGAGCGCGCCGAGAAGGAGGCCCGCGAGAGGGCGCAGGCTGTCCTTCGGCAAGCGGAAACTGATCGTGAAAACGCGAAAGACAACGAGATGTTCGCAGCGATTTGACGGAATGGCGGTCTTGTTGGCCGCCATAATGCCCGTCAGTGACTACCAGGTTTCCAACTTGATGTCGTTTCCCCACGCCTCGCGAGGTCCCTGGTTTCGTAGACCTCGCCGTCGTTGAGTAGTTCGCCGTCCACCCTGACGGCGAAACCGCCCATGAACCTCCGCGGGCGCACGTGGTGGGAGACACCGCGAAAATCCTCCATCGCGAAATGGTTCGTTGCCTTCAAAGCCGTCACCTACGTCCTACTTACGGCGGTTACCTGGACAACCTTCGCAGCACTTCGGCTTTGAGTTCGAAAGAGTATTCCTCGTAGTACCTGTTTTCGGATGCCGTCGTGGCCCAGTCCATCCAATTCGCGACCCGAAGCAACTCGTCGAGTAGGGTCTCGTTGGTCGCCGTCGAGGCGTCGATCCGGGGGAAGGTCTCCGCTTTCCCTTTTTTGTTCTTAGACATATGCTACTTGCCCCAGATAGGCGCGCGCCAGCCGGCCTTCACAGCTTCCTCTTCAGAGCAGAACCAATGCTCGCCGTCCTTGAGGCTGACCTTGGTTTTCGTGTACCACGGAGACCAGGGCGTGTGGTAGATGTTTCCCTGCTTGGAGATGTTGCCCTTGATCGGGCAACCCTCGGGAGCCTCCTGCTTGGCGACGTCCCATTTATGGGCGCGGTAGGCCCATGGCGCTTCGGTATTGGCCTGCCAGACCCCGATGCCAGCCTCCCGTGCGGCATTCTCGATCGGCGCGTAGTCGGTCGAGTACTTCACGAAGGCCCAGGCGTTGCCCGTTTCCACCATTCGCGCATTGACGTCGATACCGTTCGCGATGCAGACGCCGATCGTCCGCCCATAGCCGTCGGTACCGCCCCGGTCGTCACAGCTGACGCCCTGGGCAACGAGGTCTTCCATCGCAGCGATAGCCGCCTTGCCGCAGGCCCACTTGCCGCCGCCCTTCTTCTCGCAGGTCTGGCCTGCCTCTGGCGCGTCGATGCCGTGGAGGCGGTAGGTGACGCCGGCGATCTCGAGCGTGTCTCCGTCTACCACGCGGGCCGGGGCGGCCATCGCGGACGACGACAAAGTGGCTGCAAGGGCAACCGAGAGGGAGAGAAGAGCGGACCTGGTGCGCATGCGAATCCTTCGGAGTCTTGTTTTACCGAGAAACCGATTACTCCAGCATTTAAAGCAATGCAACCAGTATTTGAAGTCGATCGAGGCTTCGCCACGGATATCGGGAACGGGGTTGATGAGTGGTGAATTATAGTCGGGGGCGCGCAATGAGCTTCACAGACGAAGCCTCATATTTTTTCGTCGGCCATTCGGATTTTATTTTCCCACGCCGTATCATCTGAAACTGAGACTGCAACATAAGAACACCCCCAATCAGGACAGCAAAATGAATTCAAGACATCGCACCCTTCCCCTGGCGGCGCTTCTGGCCCTCGTATGTCTCGGCTCGGCGCATGCCCAAGACAAATACATGTTCAGAGCTCCCGGCAAGGCCCCCTTGCTGGCCGCGACGGGAACGGGAGGTCCGGTCGTGACGCCAACACCGCCAGCAACGGGCGGATACAACCCAACCGGCGTCATCGCCGACATATCCGCCAACCGATATGCGTATTTCAACGCCGTCGCGCCAACCGTCGCCGAGACGCGTGGTCAGATCACGTACGCTTACACCGGTCTTCCCACGGGCATCACCTTCAACTCGTCGAACGGCAGGTTACAGGGCAACCTGATCTACGCCAATCCTGGCGTCTATTCCGTACGCCTCACGGTCACAGGAATTCTCGACACGCAGATTTCGGTTTCGACGACCGACTTCAAGTTCACCGTCGTCAACCCGGTCTCGAACCTCGGCATTTCCCAGGGCCCCCTTTCGGTGGTTGCGGGCCAGCAATTCAAGCAGCGCGTCGTGCCGGCCCTTTCCGGAGCGTGGGTTCCCACCTACAAGGTCGGCGGTCAGATCGATACATGGGCGGAATACAAATACACCTACTCCAACTTGCCAGGGAATATCGCCGTTCCCTTGGGCGCTACCCGTCCTCTGGTAGAGGGCATCGCTTCTGTTGCCGGCGTCTACAATGCGACCGTGGAGGTCGAGGAAAAGGTCTACCGAAAGACCGACATAGGCGGTAATGCGCTCGTCACCACGAACACGGCGTCCACGACCTTCCCGGTCACGGTTTCGGCGGTGCAGGACGCAACGGCAAGGTTCTTTCGGATCACGATGGCCGATGCTCGGCCGGATTGGTATGCACACGGAGCCGAAATCGAGTTCAAGGATCAATCCGGCAACGTGTTGCCGATGATCGATCTGAAGTCGAACAGGATCGTCGGATCGACCGTAGGTCTCCGAAACGGCGTAAAGAACGTCCCGGAAGAGGTGATGTTCTGCGAAACCACCGACTGCGACACGAAGCTTACAGGAACCCATTCCTTCGTCGCCGAGTTCGCCAATCCTGTCGATCCGCACACTGTGCAGATGTTCTCCTACGGAACGGACAACCACTACCACTATTTCTACGGCGCGGCTTACGGGATAGGCACCCTCAGTCCGACGAATTTCTTTACGCTCGAGAAATCCGACGACGGCATCGCATGGAACGAAGTCAACACGCAGGATGTGGGTTTCTCCATTGGGGCCGCGAATGGCCAGGGAAACCGCTCAAGCTTTGCGAGGATTTTCGTGAAGTAAAGCGTGCATGTCGCGCCGCCCGCCTGTCGCTGCGGCGCGACTCGGAACCCCGTTTTCGTCGAGCCTTTCAAGCCAACGCGCGCCGCGGGCGACCTCCGCCGTCAACCAGTCGGTGATGTGCATGATCTTGCGGCGGTCTCGACGGAACTCGATCGCAGTCGGCCGGTTCTGGTCACGCAGCGCGAGGCGGCCTACACAATGCCAGAGCAGCTTCCTGACATGCGCTTCGTCCGTGAAGACGTTGATTTCGGCCTGGACCTCGAGTTCTTTGCGGTCTTCCAAACGTTGAGCCTCCAGCCAATTTGGGGTCTTGATACATTGGCTTGTCGGTGTCTTGTCAACATTGAGCTGGAAGGCGTTTAATTGGGCTTTGCAAGTCCTTCGGGCCAGAACAGCTTCAGCTTCCCGTCGTATTCGAAAAGAGCGCCCTCGACCAGGTTGCCGACGTGACCGGACACCAGCGCCAACATGACATTGAACAGCAGCTCCTTGTCCTTTTTCCTGAAGAAGACGAGGGTTTCGCGGCGGACGAGATGGATGACGAGGTCGTCGCCAAGTTTCTTGCGCTGCCTTGACAGGAAGTCGTCGAGCAGGATCAGGGAGCTCGCCAGACCGTTCATGCCGCCGACCTCGAACAACCGTTCGCGGTAGTCGAAATCGTGTTTCGCGGCCGCATAGAGTTTCTTGAGGTTCCGCATCGAAAGAATTCGGACTTCGTCGCGGTTGAGACCGAGGTCCGCAAGATTGGAGGAGAAGACATGCTGAAACGCGCTGCCCCTGTCGAGCGAGGCCATCGAGACCACACCGTCGAGCAGCCTCCAGCCCACCAGCGGCGATTCTCCTTCAGGCGACTTGCCTCCCGAGCGCGCCTCGGTGCTTTCGAAAATTTCCCTGGACATGATCAACGGGACGACAAGGTCGCGGTCAACAGGGGAGACCGTCTGTTCGTTGTTCGCGATTTGCCGGAAAACGTCGTCGAACACCGTCGAGGTACTTGCGATCTTCTCCTCGATCACCCGTCTCGACCCGTCGAGATCGACTGGATCAAGGCGATCCATCGTCGATGTCAGTCCAAGCGAGATCGCGTGCGGATCATCCTTCGTCTGGACGATGACGGCAAGCCCTCCTTCCTTGAGCGCGACGTCGCTTCCCGGGAACATGATCCTGAAGATTTCAACGAAAAGCGGTCCGAGGGCGGCATAGTCGGATGCATGTTCTTCGGTGATTTTGTTCGATCCGCTTGCCGCGAGGGCCTCGTTTAGAATCTCCCTCGCCCTCGCCTTGTCGATCTTGGCCATCCGCTCCGCTTCCGTTGTTGCCGTGGAAGCTATGGCACGGCCCGTCGGGATCGTCCACCCTTTGCTCAATGCCTCAAGACCGTGCCGTGAATGCAGGGGGGAAAGCATGCGTATCGGTTTCAGGCTTCCTATTCCGCTTCGAGGCGAGCGACGAGACTGACGTCGCTTCCGCCTGAGGAACCGCTTGCTTGCCCACGAAGGCAGGCTCTTCAGGCCACTTGTCTCGTTGGCCGGGACCGTGATGAGGTGATCCGGGCAACGGCGTTTTCGGTGATCCCGAACGGAATTTTCAGGGTGCATCCGGGCTCGGAGATGACACGTCCTGACCTGACGCTCGCCATCTCTCCTGTGCCGTTCGCTATCGAGTATGGGCGGTGGAACGCGAGCGGGACAAGCCGATCTCGCTCGCGTTGGGAACCATGTCAGGATATCAGGCGGGCACGTAGGACGTCATACGGCCTGTGCCGTCGAGAAGTATCTTGGCGCGGACACCGCGCCGTCCCTTCACCTTGAAAACGATGGCGTCGTTGCGGAAGTCGTCGAGGACGAGTTCGTTGCCGGAAGGGTCGAGCATGGTCTGCTCGCGGCCGCCGACGTCGCGGAATCCGTTACGCAGGAGGAACTCCTCGTTGTCGGAGTCGACCTGCATCGCCGCCTTGCGCTTGGGACGCTGGGACAGCCCGAAGCCAAGCCCGCCGGCCGCGAGAACACCCTGGATCGCCAATCCTCCGAACAAGACGTTGGTGTTAGGCTCCTGGTTCTGGCCGTTGCTTGACATCGCCGCGACCACGAACATGAACAACCCGAAGCTGACGACGATGATCAGCGCGTTCACGAAGAAGGTACGGAAGAACGTGCCGACAGGGCCGCGGGCATGGCCGCGCGTCATGTTCCAGAAACCGTAGGCGGTCCCTGCAAGGGCGACGACGGCGAAGACGATAAGAAGGAAGTTGTCGCGGGTCTTGCGGTAGACGTCACGGCCGATGCTCAGGCCCGCCCCCGCGACAGCCGAATGGACGAGCAGGTTCATCAATGACCCGCTGGAATAACTGTTTCTCGACATGCTTTTCCCCAAACGTGGTCGGGATCAGCCCCATGCTCCCCGACGACAGAAAGGGGGCACGAGGCCCCCTTTCCATTCGACGTCAACCCGGATCAGGCGAGGTTGACACCAAATTCCGTTGCGAGCTTGGCGAGACCGCCAGCGGAGCCCTGGCCGACGGCCTTGAGCTTCCAGTCGTCGGCGGAGCTGCCGCGGTAGACTTCGCCGAACAGCATTGCCGTCTCGGTGGATGCGTCTTCCGACAGGTCGTAGCGGGCGATTTCCGCATTGCCGTCGCTGTTGACAGCGCGGATGTACGCATCGCCAACCTGGCCGAAGTTCTGGCCACGCTTTTCGGCGTCGTCGATGGTTACCGCGAAGATCAGGCGCTTGACGTCAGCCGACACCTTGGACAGGTCGATCTTGACGACTTCGTCGTCGCCTTCGCCTTCGCCGGTGCGGTTGTCGCCCTGATGTTGGACGGCACCGTTGTCGCCCGTCTTGTTGTTGTAGAAGACGAAGTCGCCGTCGCCGCGGACCTTGCCCGCCTCGTTGACGATGAAGACCGAGACGTCGAGGTCGAACTGCGCGCCGTCGGTCGAGCGCGGCTTCCAGCCGAGGCCGACGAGGAGGTTCTTGAGGCCCGGGGCTTCCTTGGTGAGGGAGACGTTACCGCCCTTGGTGAGAGATACTGGCATGGGTGTGTTCCTTTTGCTTTGAAGGTTTTTGAAAGAGTTTGCGGAGAACGCCGCCGCTTATGCGGTGGCGTTGATCCCATAGCGATGGCAGACGTTCAGGAGGCCACCTGCATAGCCTTCGCCGACAGCGCGGAATTTCCATTCGCCGGCGTTGCGGTAGAGTTCGCCGAACAGCAGTGCCGTCTGGGTCGAATAGTCTTCCGACAGGTCGTAGCGCACGACTTCCTTGCCCGAAGCCTCGTCAACGATGCGGATGAATGCGCCGCCGACCTGGCCGAAGTTCTGCTTGCGGGTCTCGGCGTCATGGATCGTCACGACGAAGACGAGCTTGGAAACATCGGCCGGAATGCGCGCGAGGTCGACCTTGACCGATTCATCGTCGCCATCACCCTGCCCGGTCTGGTTGTCACCGGTGTGAACCACCGAGCCGTCGGCCGACCGCAGGTTCTTGTAGAAGATGAAGTCAGCGTCGCCGCGAACCTTTTCGTTGGCACCGAGCATGAAGACGGAAGCGTCGAGGTCGAACGCGGCACCGTCGGTCGGGCGCGGGTCCCAGCCGAGGCCGACGTGGGCCTTGGTCATTCCAGGTGCTTCCTTGGAGAGGGAGACGTTACTGCCTTTCGAGAGACTTACCATGGCTTTTCCTGATCCTTTGGTTCGTAGTGAATGTTTTTCACTTTCCCCCGCCGCCAATGTAGAGGCGGGGGTTTTGCCCGAGGCGGGCGGTGTTCAGAGACCGAATTCAGCCCCGTCGATGCCAAGCTCGGCGCAGATTTCGCGAGCGGCTTTCTTCTCGCTTTCGTCGAACTTGCCGTCCGAGTTGGCGATGATCATTGCGACGCGGACGACGGCGCGTGCGGCGTCCGGCTTGGAGCGCAGCTTGCCGATCGTCTTCAGGGCGTCCAGGCTGCCCATATCGAGGTCGAAGTCGAACTTGCCCGAGATGGAATTCCAAGACGCGATGACGTCGTCGGTTTTGAAGACCTTGAGTTCGTCCGAGAACTGGATGAACTGCATCATCTTCTGCTTTTCCTTGGGATCGACGATCCCGTCGGCATACGCCATCTTGGCGCAGGCGGCGATGACGGCGTTCATGAAGTCGGCGTTCTTGAACTTGGTGATTTCTTCCTGCGCGCGCTTCTTGGCGGCGTCGAAGTTGCTTTTCAGCCAATCGAGAGGCATGTGTCCTGATCCTTTTTTGTTACTTCCGCCCTGCGGTCCAACGAAGACCCCAGGAATAGTGTTGGTCCAATTCTTGAGTGCTGCGGAAGTACTGGACCTCACGCTTCACCGAAATTTCCCCGCCGATGTTCTCGAGCAGGACAATCCCGCAGTTTTTCCTGTCGTTCGCGCCTTCTTCGAGCTTGACCTCGATCGGCGCGTTGTCTGGTACGAAGACCGTGACGACACCGTCTGTCTCCGTCCAGTTTGCCACCCCTTCGTAGATGAAGGTGTAGATGATGATGCGGCGGATGTCGTTCCACCGCGAACCGTTGATGCGCATCCACTCGCCGTCGGCGTTCGCGCCCGTCCGGTCATCCGCCATGAGACGGATGAAGGGGGCGCGGTCGAAATCGCCGAACGCGCTGCCGAGCGCCTGGACCGCGCCGATGGAGCCGTCCTTGAGTTCGAAAAGGCATCCGAGGTCGAGGTCGATGTTTTTCGAACCGCCGCCCCCGAACCATCCGGCCTTCTTCTGGCCCTTGTTCCAGTTGAGGTTGACCTTGATCTCGCCGAACGAGGCACCCTTTTTGGCGAGACTGATCTTCGGCTGTGCCTTGGTCAGCGTCACCTTAGAAAGACTAACCGGCGCTGCGGCAGGCGGCGCAGGCGGTGCCGCCCTTGGAGCGGGCGGCGGGGTCGGCGCGGAGGACGGAGCCGGATCGTCGATCCTGACCCCGAAACCTTCCGCGAGCGGCTTGAGACCGCCAATGAACCCCTGCCCGACGGCCTTGAATTTCCACTGGCCGTTGCGCTTGTAGAGTTCGCCGAGGATCAGCGCGGCTTCCGACATTCCGTTGACCGGGACGTCGAAGGTGACGGCCGCCGTACCCGACCGGATCACGGTGACGACCAGCGAGGCAACGTCGGTGAAGGACACCCTCTTTGCCTGCGCGTCGTTGATCGTACCCGTGATCGCGATCTTTTCGGCGGAGGCGGGCAGCCGACGAAGATCGAACTCGAAGCTCGTTTCGTTGGTGCCACCAGGTGCCACCCGGTTGGTTTCCGTCAGACGGACCGAGGCCGACTTGTCGGCGCGCTGGCCGTAGAAAATCATGTCGTCGTCACTGGCGACCTTGCCGGTCGCCGTCAGGACGAAAGCGGAGACGTCGATCTCGTCGATCGCCGAACTCTTGAGTTTCCACTTGACCGATATTTCGAAGTCTTCGCCAGGCAGGGGCGCGTTGCCCCCCATCGTCAAAGCCGTCATTGTCCCCTCGCCCCGTATTAGAACACTGGACCCCGCTTAACCTCAGATGAGGCTAAGCGCAGGAGCCGCGAGGTCCTTGACGGTGCGGCCGTTCGTCGGCGCGCCGAGCGCCTTGACCGACCAGCCATTGCCGTCGCGGCTGATGGCGGCCATCACGAATCCGGTGTTGGAGCCCTTTTCGCGCAGTTCGTAGCGGCAGATTTCCTTGCCAGTCGACTCGTCCACGAGGCGGCAGACGGCGTTGTCCACTTCGTTGAAGGTCTGGCCGCGGAAGGAGTTGACCGTCACGACGATGTGTGCGGCGTCCTTCGAAAGGCGCGTGAGGTCCACGCGGATGACTTCGTCGTCGCCGTCGCCGTCGCCCGTGAGGTTGTCGCCGGAGTGCTTGATGGAGCCGTCGCGGGACGAGAGCTGGCGGAACCAGACTTCGTCGATGATGTTCTTGGAGGCGTCCGCCACGATCACCGAGGCGTCGAGGTCGATGCTGTCGCTGCCGCCCGTGAGCTTGCCGAAGAAACCAGTCTTCTTAATCGGGTCCCAGCCGAGGCCGATGTGCAGACGGGTAAGCGACGGAACCTCTTTCGCGAGGGAAACGGTCTGGTTCTTGGAGAGCGATATGCTCATGAAGTGCTTCCTCTATTGGGTCGGCGCAGTGCACGACAAAATTGTGTTGACTAGGTCTTGCCATTCAAACATAGGTGGAGAAAATAAGTTGTCAAGGCGCTTGCCAACTATTTTGCTTGCCTACTTGTCACCCGTATGTCAAAAACCTGATTATGGCTACGAAAAGAAACCCTTACGCGATTAAATTGCAGATCGTCTACGCAATTGCCCAAGACGTTGCCCCTATCCTTGCTGAAGAGATTGACGTTCTGGGAGAGGCATTCAGATCGGCGGCCCGCAATTTCAAGTGCGACATAATCTCGACCGCCACCGGGGACCGGTGGTTCGAGGCAGTGCTCGCGACCGAGGCGTCCTTCAACATACCGAAGGCGATGACCTCGCTTAAAACAGTTACTTCGCGCGCCATGAACGGCGCGCGCGGAAGCAACGCTGTCTTCTGGGCTCCAGGATACATGGTGTGCAGCATAGGCGATCCAGTCAATCCGGAAGAAGCCGCGCAGAAGCTCGAGAACAAAGGACACAAGAAGTGACGCAATCCGCAATCTGGCTCAATCAAATGCACGCCTCGCAAAGGGACATCGCAGACCTGGTTCGTCGCGGGTCGAATGGTAACATCAGGGTCATTTCCTCTCACGGCTCCGATCGCGAGGACATCTTCATGGCCGCCGATGAATATTTCGTTGAACCATCGTCGTCGGCCGGACAAGACTTCGACTATGCTGAATGGGCACTTAACACCGCCACCGCGAAACGTGTCGGGGGCATGGTGGCGATGCGCCACCGCAAGGCGTTGATCGCCGTACGCGACCAGTTCTCGGTCAGGGGCGTCCGGCTTGCCGCAGGCGCGGCTGACGCCGAAACCATCGATCTCTGTGATCACAAGGACCGTTTCACGGTCGCCATGAAGGCGGCAGGCATCCCCGTCACCGAGACCATCGCGGCCAACACGATCGATGAACTGAAGTCCGCCATCGCCGATATCGCGGCAACGGGCACCGAAGTCTGCGTCAAGCCATCCGTCGGCGTCTTCGGCCGCGGCTTCTGGCATTTCGTGCCGGGCCTCAATCCGTTCTCGCTCTTCTCGACGCTCGACTGCAACCAGGTGGACCCCGACGTCTACCTCGAGGCCTACGCCAGGGCGGAGACCCCGGCTAAACTGATCGTCATGCAGTTCCTTCCCGGCATCGAAAGCAGCGTGGACTGCGTCTGCGACAACGGGACGCTGGTCGCCCATGCGGTGCGCCAGAAGTCGTCCGACCGCCAGACAGTATTCACGGGTGGCCGCGAAGTGGAAGTCGCCCGCGCCGTAATCGCCGAACTCAAGCTCGACGGCCTGATCAACGTCCAGACCAAGGCGGACGCAGCGGGCAACCCCGTCCTGCTCGAAGTCAACACCCGCCCGAGCGGCGGGGTCGGGTTTTCCGCGGCCGCGGGCGTCAACCTTCCGCTGGCCTGCGCGCGCATGCTACTCGGCGAACGGATCGGCGACACCTCGCTCGCCTCGCCCGTGGTCATCCGCCGTTCGGACGCGACCTATGCACTGCCGCGCGCCACCGCGGCTCTGAACGGGTGGGCCGCCTGATGGCATACGACCTCGTCGCAGGAGCCAACACGCTGATCCAGGGTGACGAGGTCCTCGTCAGGGCGCACGCATCCAATGGCGGGACCGTGGACTTCGCGGTCGCCGTCCTACCGATCCCAGGCGGAGCCGACCCGTGGCTCCCCCTCCAGGACCCGCCACCCGCCTATGCGGAGGGCGCGCGCAGCGGGGTCGAGTTCTCCCTCCGGCTTTCGCGCTTGCCAGATGCCGTACAGACCGTGGCCCTCGTCCTTTATTCGAGTGCGGGTTCGACGACCCTCATGACGCTGCGCGACGTTTCGGTGGACGTCGGAGACAACAACATCCGCCTTCAGCATGCCGATCTGACTGTGCCCAGCGTCGTTTTCGCCGAACTCTACAGACGGAACGGCCAGTGGAAGGTCAGGGCCAAGAACGACGGCGTGTTCGACGGGATCGAAGAACTCGGCCGCCGCCTCGGGGTGACCGTAAAGGACAGACGCCGCGAGGAGCCGGCGAGGCACGGGCCGAGGCCAGACATCGGAAGCGGACCGTCCCACGGCGCGCGCGGCAACATGCCCCACTGGACCGGTTCCGGAAGCATGGTCGCTGACCGTTTCCTCATCACGAACGCGCACGTGGTCAACAACGCGAGCGAGATCACGGTGTCAGGTTTCACCGGCAAGACGAGGGGCGAACCCGTGATCGTGGACGAGACCAACGACCTCGCGCTGGTACGGCTGGCGGAATCGTTCGGCCCGTCGCATATCACGTTCAGGGACGCGGGCGTCCACCTTGGGGAGCATGCTCACGCAATTGGCTACCCACTGGCGGGACTACTCGGAAGAGGACCCCAGTTCACGAGCGGCTCTGTCTCCAACCTTCTCGGTCCCGGCGACGATGCGCGGCTCATGCAGATCACCTGCCCGATCCAGCCGGGGTCGAGTGGTGGCCCCGTGTTCGACGACTCGGGCAACCTAATCGCCGTCGTGACCGCCTCGTTGAGCAACGCCCAGAACGTCAACTTCGCGATCAGGTCCGCTCTGGTCCTGCCGTTGCTGGACGCCGCTAGCATCGGCTTCCAGCGAAGGGACAAGGGGCAACCGACCCTGGTTTCGGAGATCGTCCGCGCGAACTCACCGTTCGTCTGGCGTGTCGAGTGCTTTGGCTGAGCGGATACGTCTCGAACGACGCAAGATTTCGGCCTCTACGGCTGCTTGCAGGAAAGCCGTCCGGGTTTCGTCGTCAACCCTGACGGCGTCTATCCGGTCTATCGTTCCTTCTGGAAACCGACCGGGAATCTGGTCGAAATTGCGCTTGGGGCGTCCGCGTTTCATGGCCCCGTCCCTCAACGAATGATCAATCCGAGGATGACTTCCATGTGCGTGTGGTAGCCCTTTCTCATCGTCTCGCCATGTTCGTCGTTTCCGAGTTTTCCGGGTTCAGACATATCGCTCAGATAACTGGTGCAGGCTACGCGCAGGGCCATGGACTGGCCGGGTGTCAGCTTAACGCCGTTGATCACGACATCGGCTTCAGGGTTTCCTTCGGTAAGCATGGCAAGCAACATGACCAACTCCATTTACTGATATCAGAAATATGTGTTGACTAATAACTGATATCAGATAATTGTCCAGCCAGTTTTTCACGGAGTATCGCTTCATGCAGCCTATCGCACTCGTTGACCTCGACGACACCCTCTTCCAGACGAAGCGCAAGGCGCCGCATCTCACCGAGGACGATCTGGTACTGGCGTCGGTCGCCAACAACGGCAGCCATTCCTACATGACGAAGACGCAGGTGGCATTTGCGGAGTGGCTTCTTGCCACCACCGAAGCGATCCCGGTCACCGCCCGCAGCTCTGAAGCCCTGTCGCGCGTCACGCTCCAGTTCAAAAGCTATGCCATCGTATCGAACGGCGCTGTGATCCTCGGCCCTGACGGCAAACCTGACGCCGAATGGCAAGACATCGTCGCCGCCAACCTGCGGCCGCTCGAAAACTACTTCGGCGATCTGCTCGCGGCCGGCTCGGCAAAGGCAGCCGAACTCGGCGTATCGATCCGCTCGTGGTCGGTGATGGAAGGCAATCTCGCCACCTACGTCGTCTTCAAGGAGAATGACGGCGACGGTTCGCGGCTGCAGGAAATCGCCCCGATCGTCGAAAAGGAAGGCTGGGTCCGTCACCACAACGGCAACAACCTCGCGCTCATTCCTCCGGTCATCTCGAAGCGGCTGGCGACCGAGTTCCTGATCAAGCGTCTTCGCGCCGAGGAACCGCATCGCCCTGTCATGGGGTACGGCGACAGCGTCAGCGACTTCTCCTATCTCTCGCTGTGCGACTGGTGGGGCGCGCCTGGCAAGTCGCAGATGACCGATTTGGTCACCGCCGCCGCGCGACAACACTGAGCATAGGAGGCTCAATTGCGGGGGACGTTGACGTTCGAGGCCAAGGGTTTAGTTTGGCCCGAGCCAGTCGTCGGAAAGGTCGTGAAATGGTACATGCACTTGTCGGATTGACGGTTGCCCGATCAGGCGTAGTTTGGCCCCAAGCCGATGCCGAGTTTTCCGAGCGCGAAGGTTGGGTTCGCGGGACCATCGCGCCATCGCTGGATGGTCCGAAATACGTTGTGGATGCGATGGTCCGCGGTGATCTCGCGGTCCATCGCATGATCGGGCGAGACAGCAGCGGCTGGATCGATGTCGAGGGCTGGACGATCTCCACCATTGAGGGTCTGCGCATTACCTACGGCGCTCGTGTCTTTGCAACCTGTCTGGGGGCTACGAAGGTTGCCGAGCAGATGGGGACTGAGAACCCGGCCTGGGTTGCGTGGGCGCAACGAGGGACCTTGCCGGACGAGGATAGGGAAAAACTACGTCTCCTGTTCGAGAAGGCAGAGGCAGACGGAGAGATTTTGCGCTCCCTCGTCACCGTAAACGTCTAACGGGTCGAGATTTCTCCCGTTCCATCCGAAGAACTGCGTAACCAAACCCCGTGCAAGGTGACCGAGAGCGTCGGAGCCAAGAGTAACGCTGCGGCATTCACCAGATCAGAATGACGGCGTGTTCGCCTTGCAGCCAGCGTAGGACGGGAACGCTGCCATTTCCCATTCCACCGCTTCGAGCGTCGCTCGCAGGCTCTTCGCCAGCGCCGCCAGCCTTTCCCCTGTTTCGTCGCCGTACTCGGGTCCATAGGTCGGCTTAGAGGAAATACCCTTAACCGCAGAGTCGATCGACTCCAGCTGGAATTCTACCGCTTCGAAAAGGTTGTCGCTCCTCGTGAAGCAGGACGGCGCGAAATAGCGGTTGAGAACACGCAGCCCGATGCAGAGACGCTGAAACCCTGCGAACGCCCCGAAAGTCGCCCGCAAGGCAGAGCCATCGGTCGTGTGGGAATTGCGGTGGGAACGCTCGATGGCGTCCTTTGCGTAGACGCAAATCTTCCAGGGGGCCGTCTCGGAAAGCACGTCGCTGACGTTGGGAACTTCGATCTGCCTGCCGGACTTCGTCTCGTACGCGCCGCGATACGGTTTTCCGAGCCGCGCCTGGGTCATGAACATCGTGTCGGCGTCGACAACCAAGCGCTCGCTGGCGTCCATGACGATGCTAGCGGCCCTTGCGGCCGCCTCCGCCACGTCCGACAGGGCATGGGACAACAGCAACCATCTAAAACAAAAAGGGCCCCCGATCGAAATCGGAGGCCCTTGCATGTCGTAACGAGGCTTACTCAGCCACGGCTTCGGCGGGTTCCCCTTCGGTCTCGGGGTTCGCCTTCTTCCAGCGGACCGAAGACCAGACGGAGATACCGATCAGGGCAGCGCCGAAGAGGCCGACGATGACTTCCGGGATATGGGTCAGCGTCTGGGCGTACATGATTGCTGCCAGAACCAGGATCGCGTAGAAAGCGCCGTGTTCGAGGTAGCGGTATTCCGCCAGCGTACCCTTGTCGACCAGCATGATGGTCATGGAGCGGACATACATCGCACCGATGCCGAGGCCAATCGCGATGACGAAGAGGTTCTGCGACAGGGCGAATGCGCCGATCACGCCGTCGAAGGAGAAGCTCGCGTCGAGGACCTCGAGGTAGAGGAACGCGCCCAGACCGCCCTTGGCAGCAGCCGACAGGGTCTCCTGGCTGGCGTCGAGTACGCTGCCGAGGATTTCAACGCCGATGAAGGTCAGCAGGCCCCAGATAGCCGAGTAGAAGAACACGTTGGCCTCTTCCTCCGGAAGCAGGGAGTACATGACGAGGATCGCTACAAGCGTCACGGCGATCTCGACACCCTTCACGCCGGCAATGCGGGCAAGGTTGCTCTCGATCCAGTGAACCCAATGCACGTCCTTTTCCTCTTCGAAGAAGAACGACAGGCCGACCATCATCAGGAACGTGCCGCCGAAAGCCGCGATACTGACATGGGCACCCGTGAGGATTCTCGCGTATTCGGCCGGCTCGTTGATTGCCAACGTCACTGCGGCGACAGGGCCGAGATTGGCGGCGATAGCGACGATCACCAGCGGGAAGACGATACGCATGCCGAAGACCGCGATGATGATACCCCAAGTCAGGAAGCGGTGCTGCCATGCGGGGGTCATATCCTTCAACTTCGTCGCGTTGACGATGGCGTTGTCGAAGGACAGCGAGATTTCGAGGACGGCGAGGACGGCGCAGATGAAGAACACCTGCATCGCTCCGGAGAGCGTGCCTGTCGAATTCCAGCCGAGCCAGGCACCGAGAGCGAGGCCGATCGCCGTAAAGGCGAAGGCCCAATTGAAGTACTTGTAAGTAGGCATCCTTTGTCCACTTCCGTTCAGGGGTAGAAACCGCCCGCCGACCAATCGGCGGGAATATCCATGAACCGAAACTCTGGACGACATGAGTCGAGCCACAGCCCCCCGGTTGCATTCGAGTGTCTTTAATCCATATTTCCGCAGTGTTGGCAATAGGCCGCCTGATGAAAAATTGGTGACACCGCGAAATACGTCAATTATGGACCCCAAGTGATGCCGTTTCGTCGCGATTTGATTAACAGAACGCTGACGAACCCAGCGTGGGCGGGACGAGATCGGCATCCGGCCGCGTCAATTCGCTGGCGTTTTGGGGTCTTTTATTATTGAATGAGGGCACGATAACGAGAGAAAACGGAGTCTTTAAATGACCGTCAGCCAAGCCGACTACGCCAAACAGGTCAACATGATGAGGTCGTGGCTTCAGGGGAAGGATTACCACCTGGCTCTGGAAGCTATGGAATTCGCGATGTCGTGGCACAAGGGTAAGCGCAAGGACGGTGTAAGCCCCGAATTCTCCCACCAGATGTTCATCGCGCTCTACGTCCTGTCGATCTCGCCGCTTCTGCTTTATCCCGAAGAAACGCTGGCGGCGGTGTTCCTGCACGACGTGTGCGAAGACTTCCCGGTCACCTACGACGAAATCGAGCGCAGGTTTGGAAAGCGAGTGCGGGATGCGGTCGAACTCCTGACCAAGAAGAAGGACGGCATCAGGATTCCAGACGACGTCTACTACGAGCGCATGGCCCTCAACGAGATCGCCTCGATCGTGAAGGGCGTGGACCGCGCCCACAACATCCACTCCATGCACTTCGCCGACTGGTCGGTGGACAAGCAGCAGGCCTATCTCGACTTCGTGTTCGAGTTCGTCCTGCCGATGCTGAAGAAGGCCCGCAAGACCTTCACCCGCCAGCGCCTCGCCTACGAGAACGTCAAGTCGGTCCTCCTGATGCAGGCACGACCGATCCAGTTGCTTCTCGACGCGAAGCGGAAGACACCGATGGTGACGGAGAAGATGGTCGAAGTCGCTATGGAGGCGTCATGCGACTTCGGTTACTTCACCCGGAACGAGGGCGGCGTGTACCAGCGGACCAGCGTTTCCTCGGACGAAGCGAGAGCTATGCTCGAAGCAGCGCTGGTCTGACTTCGTCAGCGGTCGCCCAACCTGGCGCGCGTTCCGATTTGACACGACCGTGCTCGCTCCCGCCTTGTCGAGGAACGAGGGTATGTGCCGTGGCCCGAAGGGGTCGGAGCGCGTCGTACATGGGCGGTCCAGCCGCTCGATGAATTCCTGGACCTGTGGCCACGGGGCCTGGTCTTCGTCCCACGAGTTGCGGAGCGCTGGATACGCCTACTGTTGCGCCTGCGTCGGCTCGTATCCGGCGGTCGCTGACTACTCGGTCCGGTCGGCGACGCTTTCGATGAAGCGCATCGCTTCCCGAAGTTCGTCGGCGAGGTCTTGCTCGTTGCGGTTTTCCTCCCTCAGCGCCGCCTTGCGAACCGTGTGTGCGTAGATGGCCGCGTAGGCGAACGACGTCAGGTCGCCGGAGGGAGCTGGATCGATCAGGCAGTCGAGGATATTCCTCAGATACCTGCCTTCGGCATCGAGCTTGCTTTCGGCGAGGGGCTTATCGACGGCTTCGGCGACGTAGGTATAACCCGCTCCGACCGCTTCGGAGTAGCTGGGGCCTTCATCCGTAAAGACGGCTTCACCGTCCTTCCAGTCGAGCGGCTTCACCGCGAGCGCGTGACGAGCGGTCAGCGCCTTCAGGCGCGCGATCTCGGCGTCCTTCTCCGCGAGGACCCGCTTGAAACGCGCGTCCTCCTCGGAAATACCGTGAAGGTATTCCGAAAACGCCTCCGCGAGGTCGACTTCTCCCGCTTCGTCCACCGGGTCGTATCCGTTTGCCTTCAGCGTCTTGAGGATCGAAGACGCCCAATCTGGCCACGGGAGCGCCAGTGCGTCTTCGAGTTCTCCCTCCAGTTCTCCGATCCGATCCTCCAGCGTCTTGATTTGCGCGGGATCGGCCCCAACGAGCTCGGTCGCCTGCGCCGGCCAGTCTCCTTCGTCGAAGGCGAGGAGATCGGGCTTTTGTCCGCCGTTCAGAAGCCATTCGTACAGCGCGACGTGATATGCCGCCTTGAACTCCTCGCGGAAGACATGCGGATGAACCTGACGATCTCCCACCTTGATGGAGACGTAGTAGTCGGCGCGGCCGTCAGAGAGCCGCATGGTCTGGACGCTGATCGCCGTCCCCTGGACGGCCTGCTCGCCGACGCGAGCTTCAAGCCGTGCCGAAAATGGCGAGATCGCAAAGGCGAATGCCTGTCGTTTGTATGCCTCGACAGCACCCCGGACACGCGCCTCCTCGTCGAGGTCGGGCCTCTTGAGGGATTGCTTCCACTGGGCGATGGCGCGCTCCGTGCAGACGCGTTCGCGGCGCTCGTACTCGGCGTTGGGGTCTGAAACGGTCGTTTCGTCGTGGTTCATTTCTGGCTCCTAAGCCGCGAGCGCGGCTTTTTTCATGACGTATTTCATGGCGTCCGAAGGCGACGGGCGGAATCCCATTTCCCGCTCGATCGTGTCCTGCGCCTTGATGATCAACGTCGCGATCTCGGCGTCCTCGACGCCGGCCACCTGGCCCTTGCCGAAGTTCCTCAGCATGTCGACGCCACGGAACATCGCCGCGCGCCGGAAGGAATCGCCATCAAGCTTCCAGCTGCCGCCCTTCACCATCCGGAAGACGGTGCCGCAGAGTTGCTTGATGTCGCGTCCAGCAGCATCAGGGAACGACGTGACCAGTTCGTCCACGAGCGCGTCTGCGAGGGGCTGGCCGAGTTCGGTGGACATCATCTTCCAGATCGAGCGCGCGCCGTCCGTGTCGGGCGTGTGGAACCGGACGATGGCGAGGCAGCGCGACAGGATGGCGTCGTCGATGTTCCCGTGGCGGTTCGTCGTCATGAACATCAGGCCGTTGAAGTACTCCATGGACCTGAGGAAGACGGCGACGACCGCGTTCACCTCGAGAGAATCGCGGCGTTCCATGACGAAGACGTCGGACTCGTCGAGAAGGAGGATCGCGTTCCACCGCGTCGCCTGCGCGAAAATGGTCGCAAGCCCCTTTTCGACCTCGCTCGCCGTCGTGCCGAGGTTGCCAGAGTGGATCGCGTAGAGCGGCCGCTTGAGCGTCTCCGCGTAAACTTCGGCCGTCAGCGTCTTGCCGAGCCCAGGAGTGCCCGTGCAGAGGATGACGTTGCCCGTCCCCTTCCCTTCGATGATGTCGCCCGTGAACGACGACAGGTCGTTGGTCAGGACGTCGAGGAGGTCGCGGTGCGTGGCGGGGAGGACGAGCTTCTCGGCCAGCTTCTCGTTGTACACGTAGGCGGTGACGGAACGGCTGTCCAACCAGTAGAATTCGTAGGTCTTCAGGTCGAAGACCCGGATCACTGGATGAAGCGGAATGCTGCCGTTGGGCTCGCGGCCGCCGTCTCCATCCGCTTCGGGATCGACCAGCAGTGGGCTGTGGGCAAACGACGTGATAGGGGCGTAGTCCTTCATTTCGAGATCGTTGATGACCTTGCGGTTCTCGACCGGGTTGGTCGGCCTGCTCCAGCTGTCCGTCTTTACGGGAGTACCAGTGAAGCGGAACTGCTCGGCAAAGGAAGGCATGATCTCGTCCACATGGCGTCGAATCGCGTCTTCGTACTCCGCCTTCAACTCAGGCGTCTCCTTGAAGATACCGGCGGCCCCGAGGATTTCGGGTACGGTCCTGTTGACGACATCCTCGGCGAGGAAATCGTGGCGAAAGCTCCGCGGCGCGACCTTGTAACCGCGCTTATTGCTGTCGTCGTGGGTGCTGGCAGTGGTCTCGATGGCCAGATACACGCGGCGTCCAGGTGGCGATTCCATCTGGACCGAGATACCGGTCACGAGTTCGGGCGTCAGTTCACCCGCCTTGTTGCGGACGTAAACCCATCCGTCGATGGTGTCCTTGCGCAGATAGCGGAACAACACGTCCTTGGCCGCCTTGAGGTTGGGGAGCGCGTGGGTAAAGTCTCCGTCCCTCGCCGCCAGGAAAACCTTGACCGAACGGGAAAGCGTGCGGTCCTTGAGTTCGGCCGCGACACGGGCGAGTTCGTTGATCGCCTCCAGCGGCAGGTCTGAAATTTCGACACTCGTCAGAGTTTCGCCGTTGCTGTTCTTGGAGAAATGGCCGCGGTACTTTTCGAAAGCCTCGTGTTCCAGCTTTTCGAGCGCCTTTTTTCTGACTTCAACGGGCATCCCGCATCTCCATTGTCAACATAGTGGCGTCTTGATATACAAGCGCATGCGGTAAATCAAGACTTCATTTCGAGCATCGGTCCGATCCTTGCGCAACGGGTGCCATGCTTGAGTCTGGCTGTTCGAGGCGCGCCGAGACCGGAATGCTTGCTCGACGATCGGGATGCATGCTAAACGTCTCCGCGACAACGGAGGTGGAACCCATGTCCAGGCAGAGCGAAGGCGGAAAGGCGCGGGCCAGAAACCTGAGCGACAAGAGACGCAGCGAGATCGCGCAAGCGGCCGCGACCGCAAGGTGGGCGGGCGGCAAGGCCACCCCGCCGGACAACGCCCCGCCGACGGATGACGCGGTCGGCCGTCGCAATCTGCATTGTGGCGCGGGCCTCGTCCGCAACACGCTCAAGCGTCTTTCGGTCGACCAGCGCAAGGCGTTCGTGATGACGTTGTGGCCCGACTTGCCCGAGCGCCTCGCGACGCTGATCGCAAGATTCCCCGACGAGATGCGTGTGAACGGGTCGCAATTGCAGTTGCCGCCGTCGTGGTCATCGATCGCCGAGGACGAATAGCCGAGCGGCCTCAGGCGTTTCCGAACGCCGAGTTTATAAGTCCGAGGGCGGCGTGGACGGGGTTTGCGCCCGACCTGCCGTCGCTGCCGAGGTGATCCACAAGGCGCACCACTTCCAAACGAAGGGCGTCACACCGCGTGGAGAGTTCGAGGAGTTCTGAGGGCAGTCCGTCGAGGCTGCCTGTGAAGCCTCCTGGAGACTCTGTCATCTCCTTCTTCTTGATGTCCGCCATCGCGCTCGTGAATGTCATCTCCCCGTTTTTTACCGATCTCAGCACCAGAAGGGCGGTGGCGACGCGCAGAGCGCCTGCGGTCAGCTGGCGGGACAGCGCGGCGTAGTCGCGTGCGGCGTCCCGGGAAAGGGACTTCGACTGCTGTCGTCCGGCCACGTCGAGGTAATGGGCGAGGTCTTCCACCAGCGCCATCACCGTTCGGTAGAGCGTGGTGAAGGATTCCGAGCGCAGGTGGCGCATCGCCAGTTCGTTTCCTTCGAGTATGGCAATGGGTGCTGCTGACATGGGCGTCGTTCCGAGAAGGGGTTGTCAACAGAATATATCGGGCGAAAATCCGGCGTTTCAATCGCCGCGTCTACAATTCGTATTCCTTGCGGAGTCTTGGTAAACGGATGGCGCACTTGCCGGTTGCCCCTCTTGGCTATAGTCTCCAGGAAACGTGTGCGGGGCCGCCCGCCAAGGAGAAGGTCCGCCGTGAAAATCCAGTTCCGCTATCCGGCCGTGCTTCGGTACCAAGACGTGCCGAGGCAGCTGCCAAGGCACCATGTCTGGACGAGGAAAGTCGTCGCCGAAGTGGCCGAACTGGACCCTTCCGATGCCCCCGAGGTCTTGCGTTGGACGCCGGACGACGCCGCGAAGACCGTCTCGTACAGGCTGGTGAACGGAAAGGTTTACGGCCTCATGAACACCAATCTCGCCTCTGCGACATGCAGGACGTCCGTGGATTATCCGACCCTGCCCCTGGTCGAAAAGGCACTTGAGAGGCTGCGTGCGGTCGTCGCCGAGAAGGGTCCGAGCTTCGTGCGGGGCGAGTTTCACGAACCAACGAGGTGGCCCCACGAAAGGGGAGACAATTGGCACCCCCAGGCGGACCCGGAGGATGTCGTCGAATGGGATGGTATGTTCTCCGCCTGCGTGGCGGATATGGCGGTGGTGGACGGTCAGCTATGGCGGGCGTCCCGGGAACCGCTGGTCGTTGTGTATCGGAATTCCGCCGGGTGGCAGACGGCGCTCACCCAGGATGTCTCATTCACGCAGGACCTGCAGCGTTTTCACTTCCCGGCCGACAGATGGGCGGAAGCGCAGGATTTCTGCCGGACAATGGGAGATGCCGCGGGAAGGCCGTCCTTCGTGGGCGAGTTTTCGTCCGATCCCGGTTGGTCGCCTGAGCGGGACGCCCACACGGGCGATCTCCTGGCACTTGCTTCCCGCTTCGAACGCCACATCAGCCGTGCCACGGCGGAGCGGGCAACGAAGCGCATGGAGTACGGCTCCGTCAGGCCGCGGCTCACCTGGCACGACCTGCCGACAGGACTGTTCCAGGCATATGGCGAGCTAAGGCGTATCCTCGATATGAGTGAAAGCGACGTCGGAGACGCCGAAACGTCCGCGCTTGTCGAGAATTTCGAGGTCATCCTGTCGATGTCCGAGCGCACCGGCCTATCCTGGCTCGCCCTCCAGCCCGAGGCGATCCGCGCGCACATCGATAAATGGAGCGCCCGCCCGATCGAGTTGACGTTCGGACGGCCACTCCCGGGGCCAGCCCTATGAGGGACGTAAACAACGCTTCCGCATGCTGGAGAGTTCCATGCTCGTAGACTATGAACTGCCGGCCGTAATCAGGGCGACGCCCGCGAGGGGCCACAAGGAGAAACACCTCCTCTGCAAGGTGCGGGGCCGATCGGACATCCGCGAGGTCTCGGGTTCCGATGCGCCGCTGGTGGGCGTGATCCATCGCGCAGACGGGAAGTCGAAGTACAGGTCCATCGACGGACACCTTTATGCCGTCGTGGGCAGGTTTACCGATCTGAGGAAAGGCGTCGGGAGCAAGCGTTTCCTGAAGAGGACCAGGATCGAGGACCATCTACTGGAAATTGTGCGCACCGAACTGGCAAGCCAGCCGAGGTCGTCCGTGAACCCGGATTCCCCTGTGCGAGGACAGTGTGTGGTTGAGGGTACCGGAACCTTGCATCGCGGTATTTCCAGCCAGGACCAAGGTGTATGCAGCCCATGGGGACACCGCGTTTTACGCAGAGGGCGACGCGCAACCTGCTCCGCACGGAAAGGATACTCTCTATTGGCGCGATGTGCAGGACGTCTGCTTCTCGGTGAATGACTGGGAACAGGCTTGCGCCTTTGCCGAAGCCCACATCGCCGAGATGACCGCTCTCAGTCCGACCAAGCCGCATCGGAAGTTCGACATCGCCAGGATAGAGGTCTTCGATCCCTCCGCCTTTTCCTTCGACTTCGAGACCGCCGAGTTCCGCAGGCTCGCCGACCGCGTGTCGCATCTGGGGACGACCGCGATGCGGGTTCCTTCCCGTCCGTCAACGTGGAAGAAGAAAGCCCCTTCCGCCTTCCTCGAAGCGCTGGCGCAACTCGACGCGGCAAGGGCGACCGAAGACGGCTGTTCGTCCGCGACCGAGATCGCGCTCGAACATGCCCTCGACACCGTCAACCGCCTGGGCGATCCACTGTCGGCGGCAGGCCTCAGGTGCGACGTGTTTGTCCGCTCGATAAGCCGCGGACTGGAGCGCTGGGCGGACCGCCCGATCAGCATCGAGACGGACGGCCCGGCGCATGGGACGGCATGGATCGACCGGCCACGATAGGCTTTGTCGCTGGCGGCGACCGGGGTTATGTTGACTGAAACCCAGGTACGGAAGACGACATGCGCAGAAACGTGAAATTCCCGGCGCTGATGGCGGCAAGGCCGCCAAAGCACAAGAATCCGAAGATAAGCGTCTGCGCCTTTGACACGGTCGTGGAACTCGCGGAGGTCACGCCGTCGGAATTTCCGGTCGCGATCATTGTAGATTCGGGGACCACGAAGACCGATTACAGGCTGGCAGGCGGCAAGCTATACCGACCATGCCACACCGACATCGACAGGTTCATAAAGCGCCATCAGGGCCAGTGCATAGACAGCCGCCGCGGCAACTACGTCACGGGGCATATCGTCCGCAAGATGTACCGCGACGTGATGAACATCAACGACTACTCGAACGACAGGTTCTGGCCGAAATCCGCACTCCACCTCCTCAAGACCGGGATGAACACCGAGTGGAAGGACGTTCGGGAAATCATCGACCAGTCGCCGTCGATCGACCTGCGTGGCCCGTGGTTGGAGAAGGTTGCGCAAATCGACTACATGTCATTCCTGGCGGGCGACCCCGACCAGAGGATCGCGCGGTACGAGCGGATGACGCACCAGGCTTTCTCGGCCTATAGGGTGATGGACGGACAGGTATGGGCCGAGACCCACGAGCCTTGCTACGTCGCCCAGATGTTGCCCGAGGGGATCGGACACATGTCGTTCGGGAATGTCGGGAACTACGTCCGCGATGCCGATACCTCGCCCGACAGGACGTGGTGGAACCACCTCGACAACAAGGTCTTTTCGGCCAGAGACTACGCCGAAGCCATCGAAGGGCTTACACAGTACGCCCGCCCGGTAAACCAGATCGAGATCGTCATCCCAGAAGCGCTGACCGCGGACATTCCTTCGCTGGAGATCGACAGGTGCGCCCGTGTGCTGGCCGAGGAGGTTTCCGAAAGAATGGCGGCCCGGAGCAAGGACGGGAGCATCGCGCTCCCGTCGACAAGGTCCATGGCGGCATGGACGGAACTCATGACTTTCGTCGAGGGTTACGATCCATTTGAAGGCGTGCCTGACGAGGTGGAGGACCGCATCGCCGAAATGCTGGAGAGCGTCGAAGCATGCGCGAGTGACTGCGATCTGATTGTAGAGCGGATCAGACCTTCGCTCTCGCGGCACCTGGAGGAATGGCGGGACCGAGCCGTGGATTTCGGTTTTGCTGAAGCGAGGTCGATGCGCCTATGAAGAGGACGATCAGGTATCCGGTGGCTTTCGAAGCCGAGCTGCCGAGGCACAAGGACCCCAAGACCGTGCTTGCGTTCGTGGAGGGCGAAGTCGAGATTCCGGAACTCGCCGTCGGCGACGCGCCGATCGCAATACGCGTCAGTGACGTGGACCAGATATTCGGCCAGGTCGCAGGGACGGAATACCGCGTCCATGACGAGAGGCTGCTTGTCGACACGGGCATGACGCCGGAGGAATTCGGGCGCAAGGAGATCGACAATATCGAGAAGCGGGGAAGCCTGATCCTCCCCGCGCTCGAAATCATGCGCAAGGAATTCGGCTTCGGGGATGGTTTCCATCTGTACCCGCCGAAGGCACCCATCGTCCTCGGTGGCCTGATCTGGAACGGCGGCGTCGCAAACGACGCGCGTGAGGCCTGGGGCCAGATGGTGGAAGCGGGCAAGCTCGCCGAGCGTCACATGGACGACGAGCGAATCCGCGCGTGGGTGGATTTGACCCTGCGGCATGCGGCCACGTTCGCGGTCATCGGCGACAGTGTCTGGAAGGAAACCCCGGAACCTTGCTACACGGTAACCCCCGATCTGTCTCCTGGATTGACGACCAGACGGGCAGGATTTTTCGCAAGGCTCCGCGACGGTCTGATGGACAGTTCGCACTGGGACAGGTTCCGTATCGACGGGCGCAATTTCTCGGCGCTCGACCGTGAAAGGGCATACCGATACGGACGGCGTGCCGCGGTTGCCGCCGGCTTCGAGGACGACCGCAATCTCCCCCGCATCGACGTACGGTCGGCCGACCTTCCGTTGATCGACTTCGACGCGCACGAGTTCGAACGGGTCTCGAGGCTTCTCGTCTACGATGTCGCCGACGCGTTCAGGAAGATTGCCCACGGGCGCGGCGTCGAAATGTTCCTGTCCACGCCGAGCGACCTGATGGAAACCTTCTTCGCGGCCAGGGATTGCCTCGTCGGAATGGATGCCAGAAAGGGGATCACGCTAGGCCAGGAACAGGCGATGCAGGCGCTGGTCGATATGCTGAACGCCCTCGTGCCAAGGGGACGTCCGTATCTCGTGAAGATGAACCTCGCCGAAATCAACGAAGTCTACGACGACTGGATTTCCAGGGAAGTGTCGCTGGAGAGCATGGTGGCGATGCCTGTACCCGGAGTGCTGAAATGAAAATACGTGCAAGATATCCCGCACTCGTCGAAGGCCGGGTCAAACGCATGACAGGCGACAGGCTGATCCTGTGTCTGCCGGAAGACGAATTCCAGTTCCGCGAGGTTCCGTCGCAGGACGCGCCCGTCGCGCTCGTCGTAAAACAGCATGGAGCCACAATCCAGTACAGGATGCTCGAGGGCAAGCTTTACACCCTGCTGCCCCGGATGCCGGACCACATGAAAAAGGCGGCCGAGCTAAATCCCGACTGTACGGTCTTGAAGGGAGGGCACCCGCTATTCGGCGGGATGGCCGACGAAATTACGGAAATCGTGCGCAAACGGGAGGCCAACGAAACCCGGCCCGACAGGCTTCTCGGCATTCTGGCGAATTCGTTCATCTCGACGGAAGTGACGGACAGGGCAATCGCCGATGCCGGCGCGATCGTCGCAACCGAACGATCATTGGCCGGCCTCGAATTCTGGAGGGCCAAGGCAAAGAGCAGGATCGCCGAGATCATCTTGATCGACGGAAAGGAATGGGTCGTGACCCCCGAACCGGCGTACAAACTTCACGTCGACTTCGGCCGCGTGGACGCGCAACACAGCGATATATACGATCAAGGCAGCCTCGAAACGGGCCGCTGGAGGGACTTCGACTGGGAACACATGCGTTACCGATACTTCTCCGCAAACGATTTGGACACGGCGAGGAGAACCCTTGCGAACCTTTGCGAAGGCCGCGAATTCGTCGTGGACGGAAACATCGAGGTGATCCTCCCGGAAGCGATCCGCAACGACTATGCGGGACTGGAAATCGACCGCGCGGCGAGAGTATGCGTCCGCAAACTGGAGAAGCATCTCGATACGACGGGTTCGAAACATCCGGAGGAACTACGCGCGTTCCCGCGCCAGCCGATCATGGCCGCCTGCCACCTGCGCGACGCGCTTGTCGGTCGCAACCCGTTCCACCCAGTGGACGACAGTCTCGCCGCCGCCCTCGAAACGTTCATCGACGTCATGGAGAGGCATCCGGAGCTGGTTTCGGAGATGTCGTTCACGGACGAACTTTCCTCCGTGAGGGATGCGCTGGACATCTGGTGCGACCGCGAGATTGCACTATCCCTGGGGAGCATGAACGCACCGACTCCGACCATGTAGGCCACCTTGCGGTAGCGTCGGATTGCGGGTAAACGACACGAGGTAAACGGAGTCTTGAATTTGATCGTGGAACTCGCCTACCCGGCCGTCATCAGGGCAAAGCCTCCGAGATGCGTTTCGCAGAAGCAGGTCATCTGCACCTTCGAAACGCTTGCGACGTTCGACGTCATGGAAGACGCCGATTTCCCGGTGGTGGCAATCCTTCGCCACGCCGGCGGCAGCTCGGATGACGTTCGGCACGACGGCGAGCATTTCTACCGAGCGGTATGTCGCGTCGAGGATGGCCGCTCGGCCTTCCCCCAGTGGATGCTGAAGGAGAACTACCTTCGCGGTACCTACCTGAAGCTCATGGAGGATGAACGCCGCAACAGCCTCGAACACAGCGAGCTCACATGGCCTAGCAAAGGCGAAGGCCGCCGAAAGGAACGCCGTCACGTCACGTTTTCCGAAGTGGCGGGTTTCGAACTCCTCGAGCGTGAGGACGTCACGCGCTGCGAGGGCGAAATCGCCCGCCTGACGGCGTCTATCAGGCTATGGGGAGGATTGATCTGGATTCAGTGCGGAGAACCCTGCTATCGCCTCAGGAACTCCGGGACCGGCCTCAAGACCGAACTGACCTTCGCCGACCAGGACGAGGGAAAGGACGTCGATGAGGCATATATCTCCGCAACCGATCCACAGCGCCTCAGGGACCAGTGGGAGGCCGTCTCCGACCGGAAGGCGCGCGAGGAGGGATATCGGGACGGGGCCGTCGAAATCCTCGATCAGGCTGTCTTCGAGCAGGATTTCGACGACGTCGCCTTCATGAAATACGCCCGCCTCGTCGCCCGCGGCATCGCCTACTACCTCGCGGGCGACGGCTGGTTCAGCGATGGCAGGCAACTCATGTCCGCCGCGCCTGACGACGTCGATCTCTGGAGCGCCCTTCGCAGGTCCATCATCGCGATGGAGGCTGCAGGCACCGCAACGGCGGGAGACGACGACACCGTCATGAGAGCCGCAGAGCTGTGGTCCAGACTGGGAGGCAGTTTTCACGCGCGAAGCAGGCATTACTCCCGAGACACGGTCGCCGAGTGGAGCGGCATCGCTGTCAGAAGCTGGCTGGATCGGAAGATCGAGTTCGACGCTATCGTCGCCCCGGTTTCCGGATATGGACAATCGTAGGGGACCTCGCGATCCGCTCTCGAAACGGTGAACGCTCTGTGAACAATCGGAGTCTTTCATTGAACGCCCAAGTCTTCTATTTACTTAGAAGGCACAAAATGAGGACTCCATGAAATTCAAGAATACGGAAAACGGGTACGGCCTTGTGGCGATCACATTCCACTGGGTCAGCGCGGTATTCGCCGTCGGCCTGTTCGCTTCGGGTCTGTGGATGACCTCGCTCACCTATGCGAGCGGCTGGTATCACACGGCTCCGGAATACCACAAGGCATTCGGGATCATGTTCGCGGCGATCATCCTTGGCAGGCTTGCCTGGAAGGGCCTCAATGCCTCGCCCGACGAAATCGGTCGCAAGTGGGAGGCTGTAGCAGCCAAAGCGGTCCATGGCCTCCTCTACCTGTTGCTCGCCTCGCTCTTCGTTTCCGGGTACCTGATCGCCACGGGCGGCGGAAGCTCGATCCACGTTTTCGGCATCTTCGAAGTGCCGTCGGCCGTGCGGATCGGCAAACACACGAGCCTGGCAGGCACGGTGCACCTCTCGAGCGCCCTGACACTCGCGGCCCTGACGGCGCTGCATGCCGCCGCCGCCCTTAAACACCATTTCCTCGACCGGGACAGGGTTCTTGTCCGCATGATCGGTCGCTGAAACCACACCACACACCATCAACCAATCGGAGTTAGACATGAAAAAGACCATCCTTTCGCTCGCCTTCGCGGCGATCGCCCTTTCGACCGCAGCACCGGCAATGGCGGCGGACACCTACAAGATCGATCCGACGCACTCCTACGTGGGCTTCAAGGCTTCGCATCTGGGCTTCTCCAACCTGCTCGGCCGGTTCGAAGACGTCGAGGGCGAGTTCAGCTACGATGCCGCCGCTCCGGAGAAGTCCAGCGTGTCGGTCGATGTCAACGTCGGCTCGGTGAACACGAACATGTCCGAACGCGACAACCACATCCGCGGTGAGAAGCTGCTTTCGACGGACGCCAACCCGACGGCGACCTTCCGCAGCACCTCGATCGAGGTCACGGGCGAGCACACGGCCAAGATCAGCGGCGATCTGACGGTTCTCGGAAAGACCCTCCCGATCGTCGTCGATGCGGCGCACGTCGGCGGCGGCGACGATCCGTGGGGCGGCGTTCGCCAGGGCTTCAGCGGCCGGGCGAAGCTCTCCATGAAGGAACTCGGCGTGCAAATGGACCTCGGCCCGGCGTCCGACGCGGTCGAGCTGGTGGTCGAGCTTGAAGGCGTGAAGCAGTAAGCTTTCTACGAAGTTGACGCCGGCATTCGCCTGCGGCAGCATGGAAATACCAACACCCGCGGGGTGTCGCCATCCGGTGATGCTTCGCGGGTTCTTCATTCACGGTTGTCGGGGCTTTGAAGTCGGGCCGCGAATGACCGGAAGGTGTGGCGGGAGGGATTACCCCCACGTTAAAAAAAGAAGAACCCACCGACTGATGTGGACGCACAGGAATGCGCCACGTTAAAAAAAGAAGGCCTGACAGAAAGCAGGATGCCAGCCTATGTGGATGGCATCCTGCAAAATGCGCGATAGCAACGGGCGGCAGCCACCCGAAACTGCGCTAGAGCTGGGCATCCTGTCGAGCGTTAAATGCCCTGAGGTTGAAATCCATTCTGCCGTCGTCAGACAGGATGGCCTCGCGGTTGAGTTCGATGAAATCCGACATCCAATCGTTTCCGACCGAACCACCCGGGTGACGATTTTTGAAGCGCACCAACCACCGAAGTCCCTGACGCTCCCAAACATAGAGGAAATCGCGCCTTGGGCGGCGCTCATCGTAGGCGGGCAGCATCACCGATGTCAGTGTTTCGCCGAGCGCGGCGGCTGCGATCTTTTCTTCGTCTTCAAGCACGAGGTTGCTCCAGATCGATTGAGGTGGGTAGGATTCCGAGATCAGGGCTGAGGGGTGGGAGCCTTGATCTCGCCGCTTTTGATCTTGCTGTCGATTTCGAGCGCCTTGTCGACCAGTTTCTGAGCCTGCTCGGGGTCGGGATATCCGTCCGCGCAGAACCGTCGCAGATCGGGGTTGTCGACCAACAGGAAGCCGACGGTGAAGGCCTCCGGATCGAGCGTAAGCGTTGCGGGAACACGTTCGTCCCTCGGCATGCGCAGGATAATCCGTTCGATCATGGACGTTCCTCCATTGCGGAGGAAGTCTTCGACCTCGTCCCGCACCGTCGCCGGGTCTGCGCCGAACGCTTCCGAGGCTTCCCTGACATAGGCGCTGTCCACATCGATACGCTTGCCGGCCGCGATGTCGCGACAGCACTCCAGCATCGATGCCGGGCCGATCATCCTGGACGTCACACCCTGCCTTGCCCACGAATAATACTTGCCGCGGGTGTCGGCGACATGGGCGAACGTCTGGCCCTCCACCGCGCTGGCGGCCACGATACGGTTGCCGTCGCCGAGATCGATGTCGAGTTCGATCTTCTCGCCAAGGACACCGGACCTGAAAACCTTGATGGCCTCCGCCAGCATCTTGGGGTTCGCCAAGCCCTCCTCGTAGCCGTACGCCTTGCCGAGCGGCCTGATGACGGCGTCGAAAGTCTCGTCGAACTTCTTTCGGTCGTAGACCGGCTTTTTCGACAGGGGATCGACATCATGGTCGGCGACGAGGCGGACATCTTCCCCGAAACGGGCGATCCTCGAACCGTAGTAGTGCTCGGTGAGTTCTTTGTCGCTCGGCGAGATTTCGGCAGGTTTGACATCGGCCGTCATGACAGCCATCGCGTACTTGCGGGCTTCGCTCCAAAGCGTGGCGTTGGTGACGACCGGTGTCCTGCTGTCCCGTCCGCTTCGACCGCCCGTGAACATCAGCGCGAACGGCTGATTTCGGAAGTAGAGCGTGTAGACTGAAACGCCGCGATCACCGTCCACATCGTGATGAAGTTTTTGATGGACGGCGAGCTGGTCCGCATCATGTCGCTCGAGGGCGTTACGGTCGTAGTCCAGACCTTCCAGCTGCAGCACTTCGATGGCGATTCCCGTGTACTGGTTGTACCAGTAGTCGGAGGAGATGGGCGGCAGGGCGTAGAATTCGTCTGGCGTCATTGCGTCGGCTCCTCGAAACTGTCCGGAGGATGCAATGACATTTCACTCGAATTAAATCAAGACCCCGGAGACTTTATTTCACGGGGTCAATAGGTGGAAACTGGCGACCTTACATTCGAGCCGAGCGCGGGCGAAGCTGCTCAGGCGAGGCCTTTTCTGCCTGCCTGGCCTCGATCTTCTCGATGGCGGCACGAACCTTGGCCTCGTTCCACGGAATCTTGCTGTGGTTCTCGTCGCCGAGTTCGGCCTGGAGCCGCATGTTGACCTGGGCCACCTGCCGTACGCCCTGACGGCTCACCGCGTAGATTCCGCCTTCGCGCGGCGTGACGACGGCCTCGACACCGCTGTTGGCGGCGAGTTCGGCGTGCGCCTCGAGGTGAGAGGGGTTGCCATGTACCGGGATGGCGAAGCGCGGCTTGACCATCTGGTACATCTGCATGATCTCACCGGAGGTCGCATGGCCGGTGACGTGCAGCGGGTGGCCCTTGTAGTCGCCCTCGAGGATGTTAGCCCCGAGCGCGCGCAGGCGGTCGAAGACGGCGAACAGGTCTTGCTCGTTGCCGGGGATGACGCGCGCAGAGTGGATGATCGTGTCGCCGGGCATGATCTGCGGCAGGCGGTAGTCCTCGCCAGTAGAGAGCTTGGAAAGCGCCGCGTTCGCCTCGCCCTGCGCTCCCGTGCAGATGATGGCCATCTCCCGGCGGTCGAGACCCTTGAGGTGACGTGCGAACGTCAGCGGCTTCGGAACGCCCTTGAGCATCCCCAATTCGCGGGCGATCTTCTCGTTCTTGAGCAGGGAACGGCCGCAGATGGCGATTTCGCGGCCCGTCGCGGCCGCTGCGCGCATGGCCGACGCCATACGGGCGACGTTGGTCGCGAAGCAGGAAACCACGACCATGCCGCGGCTGTCCTTGAAGACCTGCTTGAAGCCTTCGAATACCTCTGCTTCGGAGGTCGTTTTTGCTGGACGCTGGGAGTTCGTGCTGTCGCAAACCATCGCGAGCACGCCGCGTTTTCCGATCTTATTGATCGACTCCAGATCGGTCGGAAGACCGACCAGGGGATTGGGGTCGAATTTCCAGTCGCCCGTGTGGAAGACGGTGCCGGCGTCGCTGCGGATGGCAAGGGAAACGCACTCGGGAACCGAATGGGTCATGCGGATGGTCTTGATCGCGAACGGACCGACCTTGATATTCTCGCCTGGCTTGAATTCCTTGAGGACGACCTGTCGGTCGGTCTTCCGTTCCTCGAAGCGCGACATCAGGCATTTCGCCGCGAAAGGCGTCGCGTAGATCGGGCATTTGATTGTCGGCCAGAGGCGGTGGATCGCGCCGATATGGTCTTCGTGGGCGTGGGTTACGATCAGTCCCTTGAGTTTCGGGAGGATCGACTTGAGGAGGGCCAGATCGGGGAAGATCGCTTCGACGATCGGCAGGTCCCTCGGCGCGAACGCCGAACCGGCGTCTACCAGGACCCATTCGCCTTTGTGGCCGTAGAGGGTCCAGTTCATCCCGATCTGCGCTACTCCTCCGAGGGAGAAGACGAAGACTGACTTTCTGCCAGGCTCGGGAATTCCAGTTGTTAAGTTCGAGGGGAGATGAGGTCTTTTATTGATTTCTTTTTCCATGGACGACATATCGCAGTTGTCGGCGAAAATGTCAAACCTCAATGAGATCGATCAGGCAACGGAGTCCTGCTTTTTTAGAACGGCCGTCCCGACGAGCGCCGCCAACCCCGTGCTGATGATCGCGTTCCATACCGAAAGCGACAGGCCGAACACCCAGAAGGATGCCTTCGTGCAGGACACGACCTTGGTCTCTTTGAGAGACGCCAGCAGGTTGTCGATATTGGTGGAATCCAGCGCGCCAGAGCAGCCGTGAGGCCCTTCCCAGAGGGCGAACTCGACGCCCGCATGGAAGACCCCGAGAGCGGCGGAAACAAGCAGGACGGCAAGCACGAGCAGCAGGAACGGCCTGCGGAGACGGCGCGCTGAGGGGGAATCCGCAAGGGGAAGGATCGTCAGCAGCAGGGCACAAAGCACATAGTAGGGAACCCGTTGGTAAAGGCAGAGAGTGCACGGCGGATAGCCTGCCTTCTCGATCGCCAATGCACCGAGGATGGTGGCCGGGACCACGAGGCCGACGGTCCTGAGTGGGTGGGCGAACGGATAGCGGAGGATGTTCATGGCTGGCCTGACTGCTGTTGGGTGTCTGACGATGGTCCCATGGTTGGCCGGAGTCTTCAATAACGAAAATAGGTTGACAGGGTCTTGGAAGCGCACAACCATCGGGTTCTTGAATTTCACTCCAGCATGGGAACCGCGACTTGCACGATCCATTAATCTCCACCCTGTTCTTCATCCTGAAGCTCGTCGGCTACGGCGTCCTCGGACTCTGGCTGTTCACGATCTTCGTCGTCGTCCCTGAAAAGTCGTTCAAGACGACGTCCTGGTTCGGCTCCAAGTTCATGCGCATCCTGAAGCCCGGCCTGCGCATCAAGCTTCCCTACCCCTTCGAAATTGTCGATGTCACGATGAGCACCAAGGTGCAGCCGATCAGCGTCAAGGTCACGTCCATGACCCAGGACAATGCGCAGATCAGCATCCAGGCTTCGGTACACTACACGCCGAAGGAGGGGTCGTACTACGCCGCCGCCTATGCGCTCGAGAACCCCGAAGGCCAGATGACGACGTATCTCGACAACTTCCTGCGCGCACAGATCAAGACGCTCGACGTCCAGCAGGTGTTTTCGTCCACCACGGAGTTCCAGCAGGACATCATGGAAAAGCTGTCCGAGAAGTTCGGTGAATACGGCTACTCGATCGAGAACGTCCTCGTCGGCGAACCGATCCTGAGCGAGCAGATGGCCAAGGCCTACGAGCGCAAGCTCATCGCCGAGCAGGAAAAACAGGCTGCTGTCGCCGAGGGTGACGCGCTCAAGACCCGCCTCACCATGAAGGCCGAAGCCGAAGGCGAAAGCCTCAAGATCAAGGCGCAGGCGTTCAAGGAGTTCCGCAAGCTGATCGCCGAGGGCAATACCGAGGCAATCAAGACCTTCCTCGACGACCTGCACGACGGCTCCCTCAACGCCAAGTCGGTCCTCGATTTCTTCTCCGGCCTCGACGAGCGCGAAGCGTACCGCGACGCAGCGGCACAGGGCGGCAAGTCGGTGTACATCGGCGGCGGCAACGGTGCGCAGGGCGGAAGCCTGAAGCAGGAAGTCGCTTCTGCGGTGACCGCGGCGCTGCTCGCCTACGAGAACGGCCCGAAGGGACTGGTTGCCGTGCCGGCAGCTGCTCCGTCAGCCTCGTAAGCCATTAAAACACGGCGACAAAGCCCGGATGGAGCCTTCACTTCTTCCGGGCTTTGTCATATGAAGACCCCGATAACGCCGGAGTGCATCATGAAACGCATCGAGTTCCTTAAAAAGAAGTGGTCAAAGCGGGTTGCGGAAGTCGCCCAAAGCGGCGACCACTCGATGGCCCGCGACATCGATGTCTTCGATTACCTCCTCTCGGCGGACCCGTCGCCGAAGAAGCTCTACGCCGAATTCGTGATGCGGACATACGCCAGCGGGGAATACCTCGCGGAAGACGTCGAACGCATCCGCGAGTCGCTCTCCCTCTTCCACGTCAACAAGCGCCGTCTTCCCGTCGAGCGGCGCGACATCGGGAACTACCCGAGCGAGCGCGATCTCTGGACCGTCCTGACCGAGGCCGGCTTGGTGGAGTCCGAGGCGTTTTCCGGAAAGGCGGCGAAACGGTCCGACCGAAGCCGCGCCCATCTCGAGAGCGACGTCATCACCGCGGACGGTTGGACGATGGTCCGTCTCGGCTCCGCGTTCTCCGCGGCCTGGTGGGGTATGGGAACCAGATGGTGTACCACCGAGAAAAGCGGGCGGACTTACAAGAGCTACGCCGACAGGGGCGCGCTTCGCGTGTTTGTCTCTCCTGAAGGGGTTAAGCACCAGCTTCACATCGCAACGGGTTCCCTGTGCGACGCCAAGGACATGCGCGTCAACCTGACGAAATTCCTCGGCACGATTCCACCCGAATTTATACCCTCCATGCGAGCCGACGTCGGCGAACTGTGCGAACGAATGATGGTTCCCGTTGACGGCCTGTCGCCTGAGCACGAATTCCGCTACCGCTTCAATTCGATCCTCCGCTTGCCGCAGGAGTTCTTCTCCGCGGAAGTCACCGAAGCGGTCGACAGGCTACGGCGCGCCGGTCTCGAGCAACTTGGAACACTGTGCGAGTGCGCCGGATGGACACTGAAGGCGACGAGAGGCGATTTCACGTCCTGGGCGCTCCACACGGAACTGGGCATCGACTACGAGGGCAGCAACCGCTACCTGTTGCTCGTCGTTCGGCCCGACGGAACCCGTGTCGTGTCAAACTTCGGGGTGGCATCGATGGAGAGCATCGTTCCCGTCGTGGTGGACATGCCGGCACCGCTCCGCGAGACCTTCCTTTCAAAGGCGGTTGGGTCGTGGACTTCGGGAGATCGAGAAGCCGGGGTGGCACTTCACAATCTGATCTCCTCGGTGCCGCCTGGAGAACTCTCCGCCTCTTTCTGGCAGGCATGGGCGAAACGCCTTGGCGGTCATGACGTCAACTGCCGTCGTCGCAACACGCCCGAGGAACGCTTCGGATCGATCCCCGACGAGGCCGTAACCGAGAAGGTCGCCCTCGTCTTCGCCAAGCAGGGAACAAGGGACCGCATCCCAGACGGAATGTTGACCAGGGACGTGGCGAGGACGCTGGCGAAGGCCGACCCGGCGTCACGTAACGACCCGGAGATCACCGTCCTGTTCACCCTCGACGACATCGCGGATATCTACGGCGGAAACGGCGGCCGCAACCTCGGAGGCCTGCCTGCCGAGTACCGCACCTACGACATGGCCAGGCGGATCGTGAAGGAGCGTCGCGGGGCCTTGCGCGAACTCCTGAAGATGGTGCGCGCGGGTGATTTCGACCTTGGCGGCCTGCCCGTGGACGCGGTCGTGGAGGAACTGAGCCTCGCGGCGATCGCGGACAGTGCCGCCTCCCTGATCGACGTCGATATCCCGCTGACGAGGAACACCTACCTCGACATCGTCCGGCGCGACGCGGGCATGCTGAGCTGGGTCCCGCTGGCATACAGGGACGTCGAACTCTGCTCGGCCTCCAAGATTCACAGCGAACATGGACTGTGCCATTTCCCGGAATGGGTGGTGACGGAGATCAGGGACGCCAACGACGGCAAGCATGGCATCACCCACAACTATCGGCCGTCCATGAAATACGCGGCGACCTTGCGGGGTCTTTCCAAGCAGGACGGCGATGTCGCCGCCGCCCTGCCGCCGTTCAGTGTCCAGGCGCTGGTCGCCGAGCTGGGGGCGCGGGCGTGACCACGTCCTCCAGATCGGGAATACCCGCGGCATAGGCCCTGATGGTTTCGAAGGGGACGCCGAGCACTTCGGCGGCTTCGACGATCTCTTCCCATACCGCTTCCGGCTCCTTGTCGACGGGAACGCAGATGTCGTCGGGATGGGGATGCCACGTCACGGTCCCGTTTTCGAGATGCTGCTTCTTCACCTCCTTGGGAAGCACGGCGAACCTCTCCGCCGACACGATGGCGTCCACCAGCGCCAGCCCCGGCGGCAGACGGTCGAAAGTCCCCTCTCCCTTGATCTTGTGCGTGGAGACCTTCGCGAACCACTTCAGGGAGCGTCCTTCGGCGGCGATGCCGGCCATGTTTTTCCAGGTGCGGATGTTGCGGTCCGTCGCGATCCCGAGTTCGTAGCCGGACGGCATCTGGGTCGTCCAGCCTGCGTCCCTCAGGGCCGACGCGCCGATCAGGAGCATCGGACGGCGGATCGTTCTCTGCGCCGCCTCGAAGACGTGGGTCTGCGGAGCCTTCGGAGAAGCCACGAGGTTGAAGTAAACGCCGGTCGCGAAGGGTGCGATGTATCCCGCGCGCACCCAGCGGAACATGGATTCCACGGCCGTCTTCCTCTCCCATCCGGCAGCGATCCTTACGTCCCTCGTCTCGATGACTTCAGGGAGCGATGAGAGCAGCGTGAAGGGGTTGTGCCTTTTCTTGATCTCGCTCACGGACGACGCTCCGGTCGCGGGGAGCGCAGGATGGCGATGGCGTCGGATACTTCCTGTGCCGAGACCTCGAGATCATCCCGGAAAACGTCGCGACGCAACATACGCTCATAGGTGTCAGCGTCGAACCAACGCTTCATATCGGCCTCGAACGCCGCGACTTCCTCGAACACGCCGCTGCCGAGAACCCGTCGCAGGCCCTGTTCGAGCTCGACCATGGAAGTTCCATAGATCGCGGCCGTCGCCCGGATCGCCTGCGCCTTTTCGCTGTCCGTCAGGCTCTCGCGCACCATACTGCGGGAGATGTAGGAAAGATCGTAGGCGTCGCGCCACTTGAAGGCGGGCCTGGTCGCGATGGCCTTGATCTTGTCGGCCCACGCCGAGACCAGAACCGGAACGGGAACATGGCTCTTCACGAGGACCGCCCGCCGGCTGTTGGGTACGATGTGGGTCGACGCGTAGTTCGCCAGCAGGTCCTTCTTGGTGATCAGGAATTCGGCTTTCACCTGGACGTTGCCGCGCCGTGCGGGATGGCTCCAGACGAACAGCCACTGGCACACGTCCCTGCCCTTCGGACCTTTCAATTCGAGATTTCCGCCTGGATAGTGGCCACCGAGGATCAAAGCCATCCGGTCATGCACGCTCCGGACGGCGACTTCCAGGCCCTCGGCGCATTCCTCGGTGATCATGAAGTCAAGGTCTTCGCTGAACCGGACGGACTCACGGATGATCGACAACGACGTACCTCCGTGAAATACGGCGTCGGTCTTCACCCAGTCCGTGCATCTGATGAGTTCGTCGAGGATGGTCGCGTGCATGACGGAGGCAATTTCGAAGTTCTCCTCCTGGCTCAGGTTTCTGGTTTCGTTGAGGTTCATGTCCACAGCCCGCTCGTTTGATGCTCCACGGTGACCTGATCGTCAACAAGGAGCAAATGTGATTGTGGATTGTTGTTTAACACAATTAGCATTCACAAATCAAGCTTGATGCTCGAATTCACCGAAGGTTACCATCATTGCGCCGATGCCCTCGTCGCGAGACAATGAAGCCGCGCATTGTGGAGTGTTTAGATGTCCTGTCTTGTTTGTGGTGCCGACCGTGTGTCCAGCGGGGCCGATGATTTGGTATACGAGTTCCGCGGCAGGACGACCGTCATCCGCGACGTTCGCGGCGATCGTTGTGGCGACTGCGGCGAAGTCGTTCTCGGCCCCGACGAGGCCGCGAGAGTGAGCGGTGAAATGCTCGAATTCAACGCGAGCGTCTCTTCATCGGAGTCTTGAATTTAACGCAATGCTTCTCTCATGCTGGGCGTCGGGATAGTGTGAGCCAACAAAACGAGAGGCCTGCACGTGATCCACAACCACTACTTCGAGACCATCGAGCCCGTCTTCTACTTCGAGAAGATCGGGATCAGCCTGTCGAACACGTACGTCGGTCGGATGAGGGCCTTCGACAACGTCTATGTTGGACGCAACTCCGAGCCGGCGGACGTGTTCCACCTGCTCGTCGGCGGCGATTTTGTCGTCAGCGCAGACGGCAAGGTCAGGGAAATCGCGTTCTGGCACCCCAAGCCCCTGCTCGAAAAGACCTACGGCCCGCTTCCCCAGTCGTCGGACCTGTTCGAAAGGCTCGCAAAGCAGGGGATCGCCCGTCGGATTCCGGAACCGCGCGGCAAGACCGACTACGCGTCCTGCCGCAACAACCTGCCGCAGCTTCCCGAAAAGCACTTCCGTCTCCGCTACGACGCGAACTCGACCACCCGAGACCGCATAGAGGACCTCGGCGTGCACGTGCGGGACATCGCGGTTGATCTTGGTCTCGACGTCACGTTCAGGGATTTTTACCTGGACCGCCGGGCGGTGATGCAGGTCAGCCGTGTCGAGGGGCGGACTAGGGAACTCGTCTTCGAGACCAACCTGCTCGAAAACGGCGATCTTTTCGTCAAGCCATCGGAAGCTTTCTTCGACTGCAAGGCCTTTGTGGCAGCGCTCCGTGGATCGCCCATGGTCAAGCAGACCCACGTCTACGACAAAGCGTTCTGGACCAACGACGCCGCCTTCCTCCTCGAGGACGAGTTCCTCGCACAGCTCTCGGTCGGATTCGCCAAGGCCGCCCAAGCGCGCCCAGCCGCTGCCGCACCAGCAGCGCCCCGTCGGTGAGGACGGCGGCTAACGGCCGCCGATCTTGAATTCCACGACGTTGCTGGTGCCGCCCTGTTGCGCCAGTCGAGCGGCGCGCAGGAGCGCATCGGCCTCGCTTGCGGGAACCGGACGGCCGAAGAAGAACCCTTGCACCTCGTCGCATCCGATCTCGGTCAGGATCGCCAGCTGCTCCTTGTCCTCGACGCCTTCCGCCAGGACCTTGATGTTCAGCGGCCGTCCGACGCCAACCGTGGCGTTGACGATCGCGTTCGACTGACGGCTGGTCGCCAGGTCGCTGATGAAGGCCCGGTCGATCTTGATCTTGTCGAACGGAAACTTCTTGAAGGTGGACAGCGACGAGAAGCCCGTTCCGAAATCGTCCATCGCGATGGAGCAGCCGAGGCCCTTGATGCGGTTCAGGATCGCGAGCGCGTGGCGTTCGTCGGCGACGATGCCCGATTCCGTGATTTCCAGCTCGAGGCGGCGGGGATCGATGCCGGACCGCGCGATGGCGTCGTGGACGATCTCCGGTAGGTCGTTGCGCATGATCTGGTTGGCGGAGACGTTCACGGCGACCTTGATCGTTTCGTCCCAACGCGATGCCTGCAGACAGGATTCGCGGATAACCCACGCTCCGATCTCGTGGATCATGCCGGTCTTCTCGGCCAGCGGAATGAAGTCGGCCGGCGAAATCATGCCGCGAAGCGGGTGGTTCCATCGGATAAGGGCTTCGAAGCCGATCAGCTGCCGCGTGGTTACGGAGTGCTGCGGCTGGTAGTAGATTTCGAACTCGTTGTCGTCGATCGCCTTGCGCAGGTCGATGGACAGCGCGTTGAGGTCACGCTTGGCCTTGTCGACCGAGGGGTCGAAGAAGATCACCTCGTCGTCGGTGGCCGTCTGCGCGCGGCACATGGCGATATCCGCCTGACTGATCAGGTCATCGACGCGCTCGCTGGTGTTAGGGAACAGCGCCGCGCCGATACGGGCGGTGATGTCGAGCTTCGCCGAGTTCCACTGGATCGGTTCGCGGACGATCTCCAGCATCTTGTTGGCGAACTGCACGGCGTCGGCCTTCCGGTGGATGCCGGACTTGACCGCGTAGAACTCGTCGCCGCTGACCCTTGCCACGAACTCGTTCGGGCCGAGCGCCGCCTGGAGGCGTCCCGCGACGGTCTTCAGGATATGGTCGCCCGCCTCGCTCCCGTGTACGTCGTTGACGAGGCGGAAGCGGTTGAGGTTGAACGCCATGACCGCGACCTTGGCGGTTGTGCGGTCCGTCGTCTCGATCAACTCGGAGATATGCGCCTTGAGCGCGTCCCGGTTGCTGAGACCCGTGAGGCTGTCGATGACCGAATAGTTGCGCAGCGCCTCGATGGCGTCGAGGCGGCTTTGGTGTTCGATGTTGTAGGTCGCGAGGGCGGTGGCGAACACGGCGCTCATGATGATGGCGACCGAGGGAATGACCAGATCATGTCCACCGCTTGCAACGACCACACCGACTTCCAGCGGCAGGGCGATGTGGGTCAACGTGCCGAGCATCGCGATCAAAAGGGACGAGCCGACGACCCGGGTGGACCGCCGGTCGGTTCTGACCGCTACGGAGAACGCGCCCGCGCTCATGCACACGCACGCAAGGTAGGCGAGCGCGACCCCGTCGAAGCTCGTCGGCAGTTCCACGCCGAGGCCCGCCACCTTCATCAGCAGATTGAAGCAGACGATGTTGCTGAAGCCGATGATGGCTCCGCCCACTTCCGGCTGGATGGACCTGGACCTGCGGAGCGCGACGGCGAGACCGACGGTCGTCAATGCGAGATTGGCCAGCAGCGATCCGATCAGCGCGCTCGGCACGAGGGCGGCTCCGTTCAGCTGCACAACGAGTACTTGAGTTGCCCAGGAGGACGTGCCGCAGATGATTGCGACGATGAACAGCCAGTTCAGACGGGAGATGCTGTTGCACCTATGGACACGGGACACGAGATCGACCGTGAGGAAGCTACCGACCGTTGCGAAGATGACTGCGAGCAGAAGAGAGGAAGGGTGGTGTGCTGCGGAAGTCAGAAAGTCCATTGCTCTCTCCGTGCGATTGCATCGAGTTCTTTAAAGAGCAGGTGTTACCTAAAAGTTAATTTCCGAACGAGTTCCTTCATTTTACAAAGGAATAATGCGTACTGAATGGTTAAAAATTGAACTATATTGAAGACGTCACCAAAAAGCCTCCGCGAGGGCCTGAAGGTCCCCGCGGAGGCTTCGATTTTGCCGCCGGCTTGGCGAGCGCTTAGAAGCTGTCCGTCGTCGTGAAGCTGTCGCTTCCACCACCTCCGAAGGAATCGGTCGTTGTGACGGTCGGGCTGTCGTCGGAACGGTTCGAATTGCCCGACCCGCCGTAGCTCGATCCGCCGTAGCCGGAATTACCGTAGGAACTGCCATAGTTGTTTCGGCGAGGCTCCTCGTGCGCGTTGGAGAGCATGCCGATGACCACGGCGGCGGTAAAGGTGTCGCTCGAGAGCTGGTTGGACAGCTGGTCGGCATTGACGCCGTTGAAGCTATGCCCGCTGTCGTTCCAACCCTTTGAACGGATGTGTTTTTCCACCTGTTCGAAGGATTTGACCTTTCGCTCCAGCACGAACAACTCGGACTTTTCGGACTCCACGGCGTTGTTGAGGTCGGCGAGTTCGTCCATCAGGGACTGGAGTTCTGCTACGATCCGGTCGTCTTCGGGGTCTTGAGTTTCCGCGGCGAGGCGCTTGAGGTCGTAGAACCCCTTTTTGGCAAGGATCGCAGAGAAGTCGGCGACCACGCGCTTCAGCTCGGAGTCCTCCGCAAGGGCAGCGTCGCTCAGGAACTTGTTTGCCGCGGCGATGGCGTCATTCTCCGACGCGATCGCGACATCGATGTCGCGCAATACGCCATCCTTCGCGGCCAGCACCTTCTTCTGCTCGTCGAGTTCATCGAAGAATTCGCGCTCGATTTCGGAGAACTCGGCATCGGCCCTTTCACGGCTTGGCGCGAGGGCGGCGATGCGCTCGTCGGTCCATCCTGGGACGGCGACAAGGAGATCGTAGTTGGCCCGTTCCTCGTTGAAGTTGGTGGCCCTCGCGAGCGCCGCGTCGAGGACGCGCGTCAGCGGGAACCACGCCGAATAGGCAGGCGTGCCGTAACCGCGGCGGCGAAGGTAGCCGAACAGCTCGTCATCCTCGTAGGCCACGCGCTTCTGGGCCAGTTCCGCTTCTGCGCGCTTCTTCTTCTCGTCTGCCTCCGCGAAGGACTGGGTCAAGACGGCGATGCGGCGGCGCAGCTCGACGACCCGCGGGTCCGCCTCGAAATGCGCGGAGATCGCCGCATGATCGGCATCGAGCTTTGCCGCGTGGTTTGCGCGGTCTTCCGCCGCCGAAGCGCGCATCCGTTTCATGGAGGACAGGTTCGTCTTGATGCGCTCGACGTCGGCCTTCTTGGCTTCGATCTTCGAGTGACGGCCGTCCATGGACTTGCGAACGCTCGCAGGCAGTTCCAGGTTGGCGTTGATGTGGATCGCAGCGAGCTGCTTCCACAGTTCGCCCTGCCGCTGCACGATGGCCTGCATACGGCGCTCGGATGTGTGGATGGCGTCCGCGTGGCTTCGGGCCTGGCGCTCGAGAACCGCGCGCTTGTCTGCGAAGGAATTGTGGGTCTTGCTGCCGCTGGTCATCGGTTACGTCCTGCCTGCTGTCTGGGATCGACCCAGTAGTTGATGGTCTGTCCGTTCACGTCGTCCACGCCCCAGTTGACCTGAAGCGTACCTGCGGGCTTCTCCCCTGCGATGTTGTTGTCGAGGACGCCGTCCGATTTCTTGTCGGCCTTCAACCGCAGGAACGCTTCCTTGGTCACCCGGATGCCCCATACCGAAACCGTCCGCGTCGGCTTGCGGTTGCGATCCTTGATCTCCAGCGGTTTGACCACTCCGGAAGGCGAGACGGCCTCCACGATGAGGTACCAGGCGGGAACGCCGGTTTCCTTGTCGGTCAGCTCCACGCCGGCGCTGATGCCGGGGCGGTCCACGATCTGCAGTTTGTACGGCGTCAGGATGTATCCGGAGTACGACTTGAAGCGTTCCGCGGCGGACTCGTAAGCCTTCGGGTCGCCGCGAAGAGCCGCGTCACGCATTTGCGACGCGAGGTCCACGAGGGCGTCACGCGCCTCCGCGTCGGAAACCTTCGAGATCGTGTCCGCCGTCAGCGTGTCCACTTCGGCGACGAGACGGACACCGTCCTCCCGATGCTTGAGTTCCTGTCCGACGGCGCGGATGACGAGGATGCCCTGTTCGGCGGCCTGCACGTCGCGGGCGGCCAGAGAAGCCTCGACTGCCTTGCGCTGAGAACCGATGCGGTCGAGGGCGGCCGCGTCGCCGAGGCGGTGCGCGAAGCCTTCCGCGTACTCGACGGTGGACGCGAGGTTGCGCGGGATGACCTCTTCGATCTGCAGCGCGAGACGGCGCTCCGCCGCGAGGCGGGGCTTCGTGACGAACTGGTCGTATCCCAACGTCCACGCGCCGTAACCGACCGCGAGCGCCGTGATAGCGGCTGCGACGTTGCGGCCATAGCGGCCACGGCGCACGAAAGCCGTCCAGAAGAGGCGGCGCGGACCGGTCGCCATCGTCTTGTGGACGAAGCGGGCGTCGTTCATCTGCGTGATCGCGCGTTCAAGAACGTGGTCCGGAACGACGTCGCCCTGGGCCTCGTAAGCTTTGCGCAGCCGCTCGATGGCGGCGTTGCGGCGGTCGCCGTCCGTCATTTCGAACTCGCGCATGCGGTCGTCATGGCGGATGGTGTCCGCGATGTCCATCGCGAGGAGGGTCTCGGAGAGCGTCAGGCTTCCCGTGACCGGAGGGTCTTTGACGATTGCCATCCCTTGTTACTCCTCAGGCTGCCATTGCCACGAAGCGGGCCACGCGCTGCTTGCCATCCTCGACGTCCTTGCGGATGGTGGCCGCTTCCACGGTCGCGAGTTCGCGGCTTTCGCGGACGATGGTGCCGACCTCCTCCTGGAAGGAGACGGTGGCGTCCACGAGCATCTTCACCGACGAAGCCTTGATCGACGGACCGTGGGCGACGCGAACGCCGTCGATCAGGACCTTGCTGCCGAGGGAAGCGAGGGTTTCGAGGCTGTTGTTCAGGCCGTCCTGCATCGCCGTCTGGGTCTTGCTCATCTCGTTGACGTGCATGAGGCCTGTGTAGGTCGCCTTCATCGCCGTCATGACCGGCCGCTGCGTGTCGAAGAAGATGACTGCCTTCTGGTGCAGGCGGTCGAGGACCTTGTGGGCCTGGTTGTAGCGGCCGAAGATAGTTTCCGTGACGCTGTAGGCGACCGTCAGCATCTCGGCGAGGTCCTTGGCGATCTGGTAGCGGTCGTCCTGACGGCGCGCCTCGTTGACCGCGTCGTCGCGCTCGAGTTCGAGGCGTCCCCGGTCCGGGGCGGACATGTCGGCAGGAGCGTTCTGGACCTTGACGTTCAGCTCGTCGACCTTGGCCTTGGCGGATTCCGTCTGTTTCTCGATCTGCTCGAAGATTTCGCAGGCGGCGATCTCGCCCTCCTTCAGCGACGCGCGGGCGTCAACGTAGGCTTCGAGGATACCGCGCTGCAGGTCGAGGGTCTTGCCGGATTCGTCGATGACGTCGCGGTAGACGTTTTCGATCTTGACAAAGCGGTCGGCCACGTCGCCGCGCGTGAGCTTCATGTAGACGTTGCCAACCCGCTCGGCGAAGCCAGCGCCGCCGCGCTCTTCCTGGAGGACCTGGCGCTTGGAATCCTCGATGATCGAGTTGAAGCCGACGGTGACCACGTTGAACCGGTCGCTGTAGTCCGAACCTTCGAGCTTCTCGGAAACGAGGGCGTCGAAGGCCTGCATGGCCGACAGGGTGCGGGCGATGACCACGGCCTTAGCCGGATCGACGTCTTCGATTCGTTCGATGACCTTGGCGATGGGCTGCGCCTCGGGGATCGTCAAGGTGAGCTTGAGGTCCTTGATTCTGTCGATCGCCTTCTGGAGGCGGCTACCCGTGATCGCTACGACCTGGTTCATTGTGTGTCCTTCTACGTTCTACGTTCTGTTCTTAATTAAAGTTCGCGATTGAAACCGGCCTCGATGGCCTTCGCCGCGGCGCGTACATGTTCGGCGAATGCCGGAACAGCCACCTCCCGGTCGATCACCCTTCCGGTGAGAAACCCCGCGGAGCAGTGCAGTTGCCATGCGAGTACCCACGCCATGGGGTGTCCCGTGACGTAGTGTACGAATTTGTTGAGATCGTCGGTGTCGACGACCCGGATACCGTCGAAGTTCGTGTGCCGGACAAAATCCGAATGACGTCTGCGGTCATTCCGCGCCCTGCGCGCCACTTCGGGTGGCATCATCGCCTCGCACTCGTCGAGCGCCAGAGCTGTTTCGAACCGCGCGTTCGCCGCCTCCATGTCCCGCATCGCGAAAGCTGGCGGAACCGGGATATCAGAGATACCGAGTTCCCTTGCCGGGTTTCGGATTGGCAGATTGGGGAAGCTGTGTACCGTCATTCCTGACCTCTCGGCGTTTCCGTTCGACGTCTTGTATTGTGGAGAGAGCGTGTTGTCAACATAATAGAAGACCCCAATTTGCATTAATTATGGACCCCAATCGAAAACCAGGGTCTGCAATAAGCGTCGCTGTGTTGACAATCGGCGACGTCGCGCGTACGGGTTGCACAGATCAAGGAGGCACCAGGAGCCGACATCATGAAGGCGCAGCTGAAACGCAAAATCGACGATAGCGTCGTTTCCGACCGGGCGACTGTCCTCACGCGCGGCGCGGAGATCGTGTGTCCGGAGCTTTCCAAGGCACGCATCGTCCTCGAGCGTGTCCGGGAAGCGGAGGGGCTGCTCGTGCTGAGAATGGCGAGCCAGCCGGTTCGGCCAAAGTCCGTGCCCGCCCATTTCCTGCTGCTCGCCATCGTGGAAGCAGGCGACGGTCTCTGGGTGGAGACCGACCCGGTCATGACGTTCCCGGGGCGGAAGAACGCCATGCTGCGCGACCAGCCGACGGTCGCCTTGGAGGGAAAGGACTGATGTCAAACTGGAGCAAACTGGTCGCCCACGACCCCGTTTCCCGCCGGAACAAGCACGGTAACACCGTGCGCGGGTGGTTCCACGACATCGACGACGTCCTGCAGCCCGGCCGCAAGGTACTGCGCGAGGGCATTTCGGCGACGACGCTGCACATCATCTCGGTGGACCGGGAGCGGAACCTCGTCGCGATCATGGAAGATGGCCACAGCGTCCATATGAACTCCATCGAGGGAAGCCGCTACTTCTCGTCACAAATCCTCGTCTATCGCTACCGCACGGAGGTCGTCGGCAACGAGGTCCACGTTATCCTGCCCTTCGAGCGGCTGTTCCAGTTCCCTCTGAAGGAAGGTGCGCGCTGACCGGTCGTTGACCGTTGGACCGCGCGCCGGGATCATGGGATCAGACCGGAGATCAAGACATGAGCGAACACTGGGACCACATCTCATTCGTTATCGGCTTCGATCCAAGGCGGCTGGGCGACCACGGATGCTATCCAGAACGTTCGTACCCGCAGCGCGAGGGCGTACAGCGACGACTTGGAGAGCTTCGCGCCCTGCCCCACGGATGGGACGGATACAACGGGCGCGCCGTCACGGATAAGACAGCCGCTCGCGTCCATGCGGTCCTGGCGGCCTGCCTATCCCCGACCGGTCGGTATCCTTCGATCGTTCCCGGTTCCTCGGGAGACGTCCAGATCGAATGGCACTGGGGCGGCGTCGATCTTGAAATCGGAATCTCCGACGATGGTCCTCTGACCGCATGGCTGGCCTTCGGCAAGACCGGGCCGGACGGGGTCACGGAAACACTGGACATGAGGGACGTTCAATGCTGACCAGACGCGCCATCGAGGTCCTCAACACAATGATCGCGGCCGAGAAAGCCGGCGACCACGACGATGCGGAGATCGTCTGCGAGGGAAGGTCGTGCTGGCTCGGCATCGAGCGTCTGACGCGAAAGCTGGTGGACAGCCTCGTGCTCCACGTCGCGGTTTCGGAGGTCTCCGAGCCAGGGTCGCTCGAGCGATACGTCATCAACGGCACCGGGCGTCGGATCGCAGACAACCCCGAGATCGCCGACGCCATCCTCAAGGCACTCGCAGGGGGGCAGGCATTCGACGAGGCTGGCAACCCGCTCGGCTGATAGGAAAAACCGTACTCGCCTTACCGACACAAAACTCTACGCAGAGCTCTTACAGCTCCAATGCCAACAATTACCTTGTTCATAGCGCTCGCGTGAAAGCAGCACCAGATACCGACAAGCTGAGCGAACAGGGTCGAGTTACGCCCTGTTATGGGCGACCGACCATCTCCGCCAGCGCGTCGGCACCTTTCTTCGTGATGCGGTAGGCCATGCGTTTGGCAACTTTGTTCTCGGGATGCCAAGCCTCGACGAGGCCCAGGGACTGCAGCTTTTTCATCGACGCCTGACGCCACCAGTATGGCCCGCCCCGGTGCTTCGCCAATTCGCGTAGCGCTTCCAAGTTGGTTTCTGACAACCGGCCTTCCGGCGCGTCTGGCTTGGTCGCTTCCGCGAGGCGGCCGCGCAGCTCCTCGATTTCGCGTTGCATATCGGCGACGAGAGCGTCGACCTTTGCTACCTCGCGCGGCTGAGCGGCCATCAGGTAGTCGAGCACGCCGTCGGCGGCGATGATGTCTGGAACGCCGTCCTTGGCGACCGTAGGACGCAGGATGTTGCCGTCCTCGCCCGGGGTTCCGATCCGAGTCCAGGAGCAGCCGTTCTGTACTGTCCAAGGATGGGCTGGTACGTATGCGAGCTTTGCCGCGGTCGTCATGCGCTCGAGTGCTGCATACCCGTCGGAGCGGGTTCTGCTTCCATCGAGGACGACGTCCGATTGCTCGGATTGAACGGTCATTGCGGCGGTCCTTTGCGCGAAGGGGCGAGTGAGCCTGGTCAGTCGTGGTCAGTCGCCCTGTTTAATACCGATCAGGTCTCGGAAGTCCCGTTGCATGTCCCGTCGACCGATGTCCCAGGCGATTTCCATCCCTCGGACAAACTCGATCAACTGGCTCCATGGCCATCGGCTGTCGCCGCGTTTGAAACGGGCGAGCGAATACATCGAGTTGCCGATCACGCACTCGTCCGCTTCGCTGGGGACGGAGGAGATGTGGTTCCTGGAAAACTTCACGTCGTAGCCACCGGCGAGGATGTAGCGGTGGTTATCCTCGGCGAGGTCGAAGGACCGGAACGGATTGGCGGTCTCGCCCATTGTCGTTCTCCTTGTTGCTCGCGCTTCAAGCGAAGTGGCAGGTCAGCGGCATACGACGGTCTTTCGTCGTCGGGGACTTGCGGTGGATTTTGACGCCGGGTGCCGACTGGAAGCGCTTGAACTCGGGTTGCCTGCGCTTGGCCCGCACCCATTTCACGAACGCGACGTCCTCGCCCAGCAGAACCGCGATCTGCTCGTCGGTCTGGCTTTCCTTGGCGTCCTCGATCTGCCACAGAACGGCATCGAGGCGGGGATACGGCGGCAGGCTGTCCGTGTCCTTCTGGCCGGGCTTCAATTCCGCAGAGGGAGGCTCGTCGATGACTTCGCGCATCGCTTCGCGGCATTCGGCGCTCCACTTCGCCAGCGGCCGACCGAAGGCCTGGAGCCAGATGCGGTCGAAGACCGGATCGGCGTCAATAGCATGTGCGAGCCGCATTTCCGCAAGCGGGAACACGTCGATCGACTTGTACAAGTCCTTGAGAACGTTGAAGGCTCCGCGGAGGTCTCCATACAACGTACCGTAGCCACAGAGGATTTCACTCTTATTGCTTGTACCGAGCATGGCCAGTTTGCCGCCAGCGTGGTTTGAAAGCGCCGACAGCCTGTTGCCCCTGATCTGGGCCTGGAGGTTCTCGTCGGCGAGATCGCCGAGTTCCTCTCCGCGCACTTCGCGGAACGTCGCCTTGGCGGCCTCGTATTCCGCGGTGATCGGCCAGACCTCTGCCTTGAAGCCCTTGCCCATTCCCGAGGATACACGCGCGGCGCGGGTGTTCGAGCCCGGGGAGGTGTAAGGCGACGGCATCATAGCCGCATTGACGCGCTCTTCTCCGAAGACATCGACGGCCAGCGCGGCGACGAGCGACGAGTCCATGCCGCCCGACAGCCCGAACAGGGTGCCGGCGAACCCGTTTTTCTCGATGTAGTCGCGCATGCCGAGGCTGGCGAGGAGATAGCGCTCCTGCTGGTCATTGAGAACCAGCGTCGGCTTCGACACCGTGTTGCGGAAGCCCTTGCCGGCATCGGCGAGGACGACGGTTTCGACGCCTTCCTTGCACATTTCGATTTCGTAGAGGACGCCGTCGGGATCGAGAACCGCCGAGCAACCGTCCCAAACCAGTTCGTCGTTGCCGCCGACCTGGTTGACGTAGACGAGCGGAACGCCCGTCTCGGAGACGCGGTCACGGAACACGGCGCGGCGGAAGTTGCCCTTGGCGATTGCGTAGGGGCTGGAGTTGATCGAGATGATGATCTCCGCCCCCTTTTCCACCAGTTCCGCCGTGACGTCTGCGAACCAGATGTCCTCGCAGATGCAGAAGCCCAGACGAACGATCTCGCCGTCGAGCGCGAACTCGAGAACGCGGATTTCGGCGTCGGGACCCGTCTGCTCGATGCGGCTTTCGAACCAGCGGACATCGTCGAAGACGTCATAGTTCGGGAGATGGGTTTTCATGTAGCTGTGGACTTCCACGCCCTTGCTGTAGACGACCAGTCCATTGCACATCTTCTTGCTGCGGCTTTTGCCGCGCAGGGGCGTTCCGACGACGATCGTGGTGCCGAGTTCGGCCGACAGTTCGCGGTAGCGTTCGCAGTATTCGGCCGCCTTGGCCTGATACTGGGTGTCGAGGAAGTAGTCGTCCGAGGCGTAGTTCGTGACCGCGCATTCCGGAAGGACATGGATGTCCGCATGCCTCGAGGCTTCAATGCTCGCCCTGGTCTTGAGGAAGTTCGCTTCGAACGCACCCGTGGTGTAGTTGAGCTGGTGCATCGCAATGTTGATGGTACGGGTCATGTCTTCCTCGTGGGTATTTCGGTATTTCGATGAGACATTGGCGGGATGTGTCAGGTCAACGGGTCCCGCCAATCTTTGATTCAGGCAGCGCGCGATTCCTTCGCCTTCTTCTGCTCCGCCATCTTGCGCCACTCATCCGCGCTGACGCCCGTCCGCAACGCGACGGTATTATCCAGCGCCTTCGCCGGATCATTGGTGATAAAGCTGATCCCCTGATGGTGGATGGTCCGGTCGATCATCACCAAGTCCGGGTTAGTGCTATCCGGGCAGAACGCGACGGCGAAGAACATCGCGCCGCGGTTGATGCTCTTCGAATCGAAGAACGTCGCTCCCGGCGTGGTGTCGATCTTCGCGTTGAAGTTCGCGAAGTGAAGTCGAACGACATACGGGCTTCCGTCAGCCTTCTGCTTGCGGATCGCAGCGAAGCTGCAATAGCCGAGGTGCGGGTAAGATTCCACCAGACGCACATCGTGATGACGCATGAGTTCGTACTGCTGTGGCATGCCCGATGCGAAGTACCTGTAGGCTTCACCCGACACCTTGATCAGATAGCCCTCCGTCAGAGCGGCTGCGAGAGCGGGGGTGATGTAGTGGCGTCCGCCAGCCGACAGAGCAGACCTGGAAGCCTCGTCCGCCAACCGCTTCTCCTCGCCCTTCAGCCACTGCGTGGGGCCGGTCAGATCAAAGTCCTTCTGCGCCACCACCTGAGCGGGACGCTCCTTGTTTCTGTCGTAGTAACGCACCGGCTTCTGCATCTCGACCCGTCCTTTCCAAGACTTCGTTCATTTCGTGGGCGGGTTTAGCATATCGGAGTCTTCATTTCCAGCGAAAAATTTCGACATTCAAACAAATAATCCGCGTGGGGTCTTGCATTAATTGACCTGGCGGGTATTTTTGCGCTCAGACAAAAGACGGACACCACGGCATGATTAAGAAGACGACGATCACCTTCGGCAAGGTCGCCCTCGAGGCGGAGCGCGCGGCGCTCGCAAGGAACGGCGTGGTCGGCGGCCAGGTGATGGCGTTCGAACACATGGTCGAGCGGCTGGCCGGAGGCTTCCTCCGCATTGTCGATATCATGACGCTGCGCGAAACGGTCAAGAGCTGCCTCAAGGAAACCGACCTCGGGGAACTCGACGGCATCAAGGACATGCCTGGCATGACCACCGCCTGCGCCGACTCGCTGATGGCGTGGTGGATGTCGGGTCTTTCAAATTCCGATTTCGAATTGCACCCGCGAATGCAGGCGATCTTCATGCTCGAGGCGGCGGTCGAAGACCGGCTTCCCGTCCACCTCAAAAAACCTGCCGACATCGTCGCCATGGCCTGCAAGCGCATTGCCATCGCTCCGAAGGTCCTCGGCAACGTGGTATTCCACGGAATGACAGACCTCCATCCGGTATGGCGTCCCGTCCTGCATGCGATGTCCGGACTTGATGGGTTCCCCTTTTCGTGGGACGCAGGCCCCTATACCGTTCCCGAATGGCTCAAGGCTTTCCCGGAAGGCAAGGTGAATTTCATCGCAAGCCCCGCGAAGACCCCGACGCTCGCCGCCGAGACGGCTTCCGACGCTCGCCACGAGGTGCTGGAGGCACTGAGATGGGCGGTCGAGCTTCTCGCCGACGGACACAAGGGCGAGGACATCGCAATCGCGGCCGTTTCCACCGGGGCATATGAAGGCATCGTCCATACGATCTCCCGCGACAGCGACATCGAAATTCACATGCCAAACGGCATCCCCGCATTGCAGACGCAGACAGGGCAGGAATGCGCCGCGCTTGCCGACGTCCTCATCCGCGGCATCTCCCACAAGCGTATTCGCCGCCTTTATGAGGTCGCGTCATCGAGCAAGGCATTCGAGGGCGTTCCGGAGGACTGGGTCAGGAGAATTCCCCAAGACGCCTCTCTGCTTACCGTGGACCGATGGAAGCGCCTCCTCAATCGCAACGACATGGCCGACGTCAAGCCTTGCCTCGACAAGGTCATCGACGGCGTGTCCAAGGGCGTGATGTTCGCAGAGGATGCTGGGCCGCTGTTCCTTTCGGAAGCCGCGCAACGGCTGTGGACCCGCGCGTTGCGCAGCGGCCCAGCCAGTGCCCTCGACCAGACGCTGCGGGGCATGAGGGTGGCAACGGGCGGCACGTCTCTCGACAAGGTCTGTTTCATGTCCGCCCGCGATCTCGTGGCGGCTCCCCGCAAGTTCGTCCGCCTTCTCGGCCTGACATCACGCCAATGGCCGCGCCGCGACGGCGAGGATAGCCTGATCCCGAACTACATCGTCCCCACCCGCCAGCTCTCGCCGATGTCCGTCTCCGAAATCGACAGACGCGACTTCCACTCGATCCTTTCCACGACTTCGGAAAAGGTCGTCTTCTCGTGGCCCCGCGTGGATGGGGACGGCAGGGAGCTGCGCCCGAGTACGCTGGTTCCGTCCGCGCAGGTCGCCTCGGCGGTCCGCCACGACCGCGCGCGCAAGACGAGGTTCGCGATCTCGGAAGGCGACCGCCTGTTCATGAGGACGTTCGAATTCGCCGACACGAAGTCGGCCCGACGCGCGAAAACCGCTTCCATCAACTGGTTCCGCCCGAACCTGACTCCGCATGACGGCCAGATCAAGCCGAACCACCCCCGCATCGAAGCGGTGTTCGGGCAGGTCCAGTCCGCGACCTCGCTCCAGAAGATGATCCGCGATCCGATCGGCTTTGTCTGGCGCTACGCGCTCGGCTTCAGCGCACCCGAGTTCGACGACGAACCTATCCTCGTGGATGCCCGCGTGTTCGGCAACGTAGTCCACGCAATCCTGAAGCTCGCGGTCGAGAAACTTAACCGCAAGGGAGGCTTCACGCGTGCCGCCGAGGCCGTCATCAAGATGGAAGTCCACAAGGCCCGTCTCGAGGTAGGCATTCGGATGGAGCAGAACCAACCGGTTCCGCCCACGCTCGTGTGGTCGCAAACGCTCGACAGGGCTGAAGACATCGCGGTCCGAACCCTTGTCTTCGACTACGGAACGCCCGAGGACACAGTCAGCTTCGCGGAAATCCCGTTCGGCGACGAGCGCGAATGGATTCGCGAAGACCTGCCGTGGATGGCGGACAAGGCCGTGTTCATCCCCGGAACGAACATCCGAATCCGCGGGAGCCTCGACCGACTTGACCTTTCGGCGTCCACGTCGCTCGCCAACGTTCTTGACTACAAAACCGGAAAGACGCCGAAGAACCCGGAACAGATGGGTATCAACGGTGGCAAGGAACTCCAGCGCGCGCTTTACGGGTTCACGGTCGAGACCCTGCTCGACGGCTGCGAGACCATTGTCGCCGCCCTCTACTACCCGCTGACAGACACCTATGTCCCGATGGACGACATCAAGGGGCACATGGCAGAAGTTTCGGCGGCCGTCGCCACCGCACAGGAAACGCTCCGCGCGGGCCACGCCTTCCCAGGCGTCGGAGCGGCGGAGGAGTACAACGACATGATGTTCGGCTTCCCGGCACGCGCCACGAGCGTGTACCTCGCCGAAAAGATGCAACTGATCGGCCCTGAATTCGAAGGCCTCAGGAAGGTTTGGGACACGAAATGAGCCAACTCGTAGACAACAGCGCGCGCCTCGTCGCCCTCACCCAGCTCGACAAGTCGTTCCTGTTCGAAGCGGGGGCGGGCAGCGGCAAGACCTCCCTGCTCGCGGGACGCGTCGTCGGACTGATGGTGAGCGGGGTCAAGCCCGCGCACATCGTGGCGGTTAGCTTTACCGAGCTTGCCGCGTCGGAGCTGCTCGGCCGTATCCACGATTTCTCGACCGGCCTGCTCGACGGCAAGGTGCCTGCCGATATCAGGCAGGCATATCCAAACGGAATCAACGACGGCCAGCGCGCGAACCTGAAGTCGGCCGTCGAGACGCTCGGTGACATGACGTGCACCACCATCCACGGCTTCTGCCAGAAGCTCCTGCGGCCATATCCGGTGGAAGCGGGCATCGATCCCGGTGCGTCGATCCTCGATCCCGACGAAGCGACCCTCATCTTCCAGGACGTGTTGCGGACATGGATGCGCGAGCGCCTGTCGGGACACGACATGGAACTCGACATCATCACGGCCATGGTTGGGCACGATCCGTCGCAGGCCGTGGCGGCGATCGAAGCCGTGGCGCACCGCCTTCGGAGCAACCCCGATCTACAGGCGTCGAAAGTCGTCTTCACGGAAGATACCGCAGCGCCCTTCCTCGCGGCAGTGGAAGCCTTCCGCGCGTGGACCGCCGTGCATGCGGCCGCCCCCGAGGAACACGTGGCGATGATGGAGGCGTGGACGAAGACCGCGCGTGCCGTCTCGTCGATCGTCGGGAAGAAGGCTCACGTCGCCGTGGTCGAACTCTGCGCCCTGTCCGCCGAGGATGCCATCACGCTGAAGTCGGGAGGTTACCGCAAGTACCGCCTCAAGACGGCCTGGAAGGCCGTGAACAAGGCCGAATGCGACCGTCTCAACGACGAGGGTCTTGCGGCCTTCGGCGCATGCTGCGAGGCCTTCGAGGCCCTCAAGGAAACCGCTGCGGCAGCCGGTCTGGGAGAACTGGAACTGGCGGTCCGGCCCGTCCTATCAAAGTACGACGAACACAAGCGCGATTCCGCGCTTCTCGACTTCGACGACCTGCTCTACAGGACACGAACGCTCCTCAACGACCATGAAGGCGTACGACAGTCGCTTCGGGACTGGTACACGCACATCCTTGTGGACGAGTTCCAGGATACCGACCCGGTCCAGACGGCAATCTTCAAGATGCTGAGTTTCGAACAGGTCGATGGCGTCGAGCGTCCCCGTCCAGGCGCGATCTTCTTCGTTGGAGACCCCAAGCAAAGCATCTACCGCTTCCGCGGAGCGGACGTGTCTACCTACGTGGCGATGCGCGAACTGATGCGCGAGGCGGACCCAGACTCCGTGAAGTCGATCTTCGTCAACTTCCGCTCGACCTCGGGCATCATCGACTTCGTCAACGCGACGTTCGAAAAACCGCTCGGCGTCCCGCGCCAGCCAGGCTTCACCGCGCTCGCGTCCCATCGCGGCGCGGGCAAGGCAGGTCCCGCCGTGATGAAATACGCCGCGCTGCTCGACGCGGGTGTGGACGACCGCCGCAAGCTCGAGGCTGAGAATGTCGCCGACGCGGTGTTCCACCTCATCTCGCATCACCGCATCGCGACCAAGGACGGCACCGACCGTCCCTGCACCGCAGGCGACATCGCACTCCTCGCCCCGGTCAACACGAGCCTGTTCTGGCTGGAGAACGCGCTGGAAGACCGCGGCATCCCGGTATCCACGCAGGCGGGCAAGGGGCTGTTCCAGCAGCAGGAGGTGAAGGACCTGATCGCCCTCACCCGCGTCCTTGCCGACCATAGGGATACGCTTGCCCTCGGAGCGCTCCTGCGCGGTTCGTTCTTCGGCTACACCGACGACGAGCTGCTCGACGTCTCCGCCGCCCTGCCGCCCACGGAAGACGGCCGCCTGCCCTTCCTGACACTCCAGACCTCGCCATCGGACATCAAGGACATGGCGCTGGCGGGCATCATCGCGCGACTCGCCGAGATGCGGGCGACCGCGGCCTACACGACGCCGTTCGATTCGCTTTGCAGCGCCATCGACATGTTCGACATCCGCCCGAAGACGCGCAACCGCGACCAGTCGAACGCATCGCGCCGTCTGGCCAACATCGAGCGTTACCTCGACCTCAGCCGTTCGTTCGACGTGCGCGGCATCCGCGCCTTCTCCGATTCCATGCGCGAGAAGTGGGAGAACTCCGAGCGGGTGCAGGAAGGAAAGCCTGGCGGACTCGAAAACTCGGTCTCGATCATCACGATCCATTCGTCGAAGGGTCTGGAATGGCCCGTGGTGTTCACGGTCAACTGCGCGACCGAGTTCAACAACAAGCAATCCATGTTCTCCGACGTCCGGGGCAAGGGTTTCGCGATGAAGTTTCTCAAGCAGAAGCCGACAGGCTTCGACGGTTTCGTGGACGAATGCCGAGAGGAGGATCACGCCGAACGCGTGCGTCTGATGTATGTCGGCCTGACGCGCGCCCGCGACCTCCTCGTCGTGCCGGACATCCCGTCGCGCGGCGACGTCAAGGCCTGGGCCGATCTCGTTGACGTCGGCCTCGATGCCCTGCCCTACCTCGACGCCCCGAAGGGTGCGGCACCGTTCAAGACCATGCTCGACAACGGGCCGACCGTCACGAAAGAACAGCATCAGGAAATTCTCGACGGCATCGAGGCGAACCGGACGCGCGTGCGCAAGCGGGTGCCGTCCAGCCACGAGTTCCATACAGGGTTCGCCGAGACGGTGTCCTTCGACGACATGCTCGAAGCGGTTCCCAACCTCAGCCCATACGCAGGCATCGAAGGCGGCGTGGAGCGAGGCAATGTCCTCCACAAGCTCATGGAGGAAATCCTCACGGGCGAAACCCTCGCCGAAGAGGTGGAAACCCGTGCGCGCGAACTCATCGAACAGGTCGTCGCAGCCGCGAACGGCAAGGCTCCGCAACTCTACGCCCGCGAGATCGCCGATTGCGTCGCGCGCGCCATCGCGGCCCCCGAAATCGTTGCAATTCTGCCTCGCCTCGTTCCCGAAATCGGTACGTCGGGCGTAAGGCAGGAAGGAACCGTTGAAATCCTCACCATGGGTGTGTCAGATGCCATGGCATTCGATCAGGGACGAGCAGACGTAGTGGTGGACTGGAAGGGGGACCTTCGTCCGTCCGCGCAAACCGTCCGCATGTACAAGGACCAGGTCGGAGACTACCTGAAGATGACCGGCGCGCGTCGCGGTCTGATCGTCTTCATGTCCACGGGAAGTGTCGTGGAAGTTCTTGCAGCGTAGGGGGACGCAGTAATGAGTAGCAGGCATGTAGGGTTTTCGACGAAGGACGCAGTCGCCTCCATTATGGGGGCTTTCAGGGAAAAACACGGGGAGGAACGAAGGCCCTCGGAACCCGGTCGGACGGGAGCCAAAGCGATCGCCGTCCACATCGCAGACCTTCCTTCGGGACGCACAATTCATGAACTCGCGGGCGATGGCGACTTGCAGATCGAGACGTCCGGATGGCGTTTGGGATTGTCCGAGCAGGCTGCCATGGGCCGCGCGCGCGGCGGTCAAAGGGCGTTGTCGATCAGGTCGCAGAACGGCGACAGCGAGTTCGTCATCCTTGTTGACACGATTTCGTCTGCCGTGGTGGCCGTCGTTTCACAACTCGGCGCGACACCGTGCCTGCCTAGCCCCGGCCACGTCGGGCGTGCTCTGGTAGCGAAGGGCATATCCTTCAATGACCACCTCTACAGGTTCTCGGCGATCCGCGACAAGGGCGGACGGAACCACTTCCTAGACAGCTGCCCCGACAGGGTCGAACTCGGCGTGGACACCTACGTCCACAGCTCCGATCCCGCCGTCCTGCCCAAGGTGTTGGTTGCCGACGGCGACTTCAACCTGATCGACACGGCGATTGCCCGCAACGCGGTCAGCGCGAACGTGAGCGGAAGCCTTGGTCTGCGCAACCTCACGGGACTGGTCGTTCCGTCGCACCTGAACGTCGGCGTGGACCTATTGCTGCAGATGTCGGACGCGGACCGCTTGCCAATGCGGTTCAGTGTCGGCCGGGACCTCGATATCGGACTGACGCGGATTACCGAGCTGCCGAGTACGTTCCATGTCGGTCGGCACATCGTCGCGAACGGAGCCTCCATCTGCCGCCTGAAGGGCGGCATGACGGTGCGCGGAAACTTCGACCTGCGGGGCTGTCCGATCTCCGAGGTTCCTTGGGGTCTGGAAGTCGGCGGCGACCTAAACCTGTCGGGCACGGGCATCAAGGCAATTCCCGGCGACACCGCCATCGGCGGCAACCTCATGGTCGAGGAAGGCGTGTCGGTGCCATCGACCGTCAGGCTTGGCGGAGTGCTGATGTACGCGAGACCATATGGCTACGAGACCGTGCGTCGGCCGTCAAATTGAGGGTACGGGAGCAGGCCGCGCAATCTGCGCATCGCTTGATTGTGTTGCGGCCGTCGGTCCGTACTCGGCTTTCATTCGCCTGATGTCATCGAGAACGGCCTTGAGGAAGAACGCCAGCGCCTTCTTCTCGGTCCGCTCCGTTGTCATCGGATAGCCTGTCGCGCCCTCGACGAGCGCCAACAGCCGCCGCATCTCGTGGAACAACGACATGTCCATGTGGTCCATCGGGCGGAAAGTTAGACGCCTCTCGATGAAGTCTCCAAGAATGGCGGTGTCCTCCTTGTCGAGATCGTGGTCGCCCCTGCTTTGCTTCGCAGCCTGGAGGCCGGCCTTGTAGCCGATGTAGCGTACGAGGAGATCGACATGGCGCGTCGCGACATGGCGCGGGCGAGCGGGAACCTTCGCGGGGTCGATCCCGACGAGGAGGAGGATGTTCGCGACTTCCTTGTTCCTGATCATTTTCCGGTAACCACGCTTCCGGTGGATCGTCGGCCACCCGCCCGCGTCATTCAAGCGCGGCCGTTGTGGAATTCCTGGCCCGCGCCTAGTCTGCGGGATATCACTGGCGGAAAGCGTAAGACATGCGGCTAGAATTCAGGCACCCGGCGATCGCATCGGGAATTCATGCCAAGAGCCTCCAGCAGAGAATTATGGTGGGCATGGTTTCGACCCCCGTCGATCTCGTCGAGCTTTCAAGGGCCGACGTTGTGACAGCCTACGAAGTGGAAGGCACCAACCCCGACGACGATGTCGAAATCATCCAGCATGAAGGCCAGCTCTATCAGGCGGCGGACATCGACCTCACCATCCTTCTCGCCAAGATCACCAACTTCGAGGACTTCCACTTTGGCCTCGACTCGAAAAAGCTTCCCATCATGTCCATCGGACAGGCGCTGTTTAACCGCATAGAGGAAATTTCGAGGGCGGGGACGACTGCATCTCTGTTTCCGCTGCCGAGGTCTCCGAAGATCGAGCGCAACGTCGCAAGCGAAGAAGTCATCGCTTCATATCTCTCCAAGACGCCCGCCATGCCGTCCGTGGCGGATGCTGGCGAAGTGGAGGCTTGGCGGGAACTCGCACGGCAGTTCGTTTCCAATTTCGTCCTCGTGGATGGCCGCACCTATCGCCGGGCAGGCGTCCCAATTTACTGCGTAGGCACCACCTCGATCCGTCCGGCGTCGACCGAGGTGTTCTCGAGGTTCATTGACGCCACCATTCCGTCCCCTTTAGGAGGGAGCCTGCCAGGGCGTAACGCCTATCGCGGCGTCATGATGCGCGCAACGGAACTTGGTGAGGCACGCAGCCTGCGCCGCGACATGTTTAAAAAAGCAGAAGCCGAGGGGCCGTTGCTCGACAGTCCACGCATCATATGCCACGTGGATGTTCCACTGGACGATCTCGAGCAACGCGATCTGGCGAGGTTCGCAAAAATTCACCTCTACGAATACCGCAAATGCTTTGATGACTACGAGAAGCAATGGAAAACGCAGGGCCTCATGAGGGTACTCGCCGACCCGTCGAGCAAGCTGAGCATGTATCGAACCGCCGCGCTGGCGATGAAGGAGGCATTGGATGCACACCAACTGCGGGGAGAAGGAATTGAATGCGTCGAGGCGGCTTTGCGCGCGCTGTCCAGGCACACGTTCGAGAACCGCTTTACCTACGAGAACAACCAGGCGAAGCAGGTGAGATGCAGGGAACTCGACGTAGCCACGACTGCAATGTTCGAACGTTTTGACGCAATGCCGATCGACGTTCCAGTCTTTTCGGGCAATGTCATGCGGCCGGGTTTATGACCCGGCTGAGGTCGTGAGCGGCAGTACTGTCGTGGTCTGCTTGCTCGGGAGGATGGCGATGAAGGTCTTGGCGAAACCGCCCGCATCGAGCGCTCGGTTGATCTTCTGGCGGGCCGCGGCGGCTTTCTCCCAATTCCACTCGTCCTTCAGGCCGGTTTCCCAGAAGCTGCGGTAAGCATAGCGGCTTGTCCGCAGGACGATGCGGTCGTCGGGTTCGTCAGTCAGGAAAAACCTGTTGTCGTCCTGCATGCCGCCAAAGCCGTCGCAGGTTCTGATACGGCGGTGCATCGACGTCACGAAAGCGTAGCCCTTGCGGTCGACCTTGAACCTGACGCTAAGCTCGAAGGAGACGGCGTTGCGGGTGACAGCAATGACGATGCTGTTGTGTCCACGGCTCCGCAGGTCGAGGACGGCGACGTCGGGCATCCGGCGGGCGAGAACCATGCGCGCGAGTCCGCCGAGCACGGGGCTCGGAAACAGGACTCGTTCATCGAGCATCATCAGGTTCACGCCGGACTCCCATATCATTCGGGGCCTCTTCAGGCTTGCCTCGAACCTATATCCGCCGAACCGTTAATAGATCGTTAATTCATGACTTCGCATACTCTAATAAATCAAGAATTCAAGGCTTTCTCGACCTCTTCTGGGGTCAAGATTTCAGGAAGCACGGTACCGTTCCGCCCAGGACCATAGATCACCGTGAACGGGATGCCAAAGCGCCCGTGCTGCTTCAGGAAGGACGAGATCGCCGGGTCTGGACGGGTCCAGTCAGCCTTCATGGGAATGGCCTTTTGGTTGACCTCCTCTACCGTTGAAGGTTCATTCCACGTTGTGCGGTCGTTGACCTTGCAGGTGATGCACCAGTCGGCCGTCACGTACACGAGTACTGTCTTTCCCTGATCAACGAGGCCTTGAATTTTGCCGGGCCGGAAGCTCTGCCATGCGATCCCGTCGGAATTTCCGGACGGGACGCTGCCAATGATACCGGGCAAGACGAAGACGAGAGCCGCCAGAATTGCCATTTCGCTCCTCTGCGCCCAACCTACAACCGCACCGACAATCGCCGCCAGCGTCAGGATGGAGAAGACAACCGTGTCACCAATGGTCGAAGACAGCATCATGACCAGCCATCCAGCGGTCGCGAAAAGGGCGACCGATAGCGTCGACCGCACCCTGCCCATCCACGCGCCAGGCTTCGGCACGACCTTCGACAGCCCAGGCGTGACCGAGACCAGGAGGTATGGCGCTGCCATGCCGACGCCCATGGCAGCGAACACTGCAAGGATCGACCAGGTGCTGCCCGCAAGCGCGAACCCGACCGCCGTGCCGACGAAAGGAGCGGAGCAAGGGGTGGCCAGCAGTGTAGCGACGAAGCCCTGCGCGAGCGAAGCGCCGAAACCGTGGCCGTGGGTCAGTTGGGTCGCTCTCGTCGCAACCGCATGGGGCAGCGCGATTTCGAAAAGGCCCGCCGTACCGAGTGCGAACGCCAGGACGACGGCCGTCATGGTCGCGAGAAAGACGGGACTCTGGAACTGGATGCCCCAGCCGATCTCCGTACCCGCGGCCTTCATGGCGGCGAGTGCGCCCCCGAGAAGCACGAACGAGCCGACAATGCCGAGCGACGAGGCGGCAAATCCGATCCTGGCGGCCCTGACGTTGCCCGAAGTCAGCGCCATGAGCTTCAGTGACAGCACAGGGAAGACGCACGGCATGACGTTGAGGATCAGGCCGCCGAGGAAGGCGGTGAGGATTATCCCCCACGAGAGCGGGGCGTCCGCAACAGGGCGGTCGTAGGTCTCCGTCGCCGCATGCCCGTCGGCTGTCGCCACGAACTCGAGCGTCCTGGACTTGGCGAACGAGCGGTCCTGCGGCGCGACGAGGAACAGCGCGCGGTTCGGGTCGATCGATTGAACCTCCACCGTGTACGGGGTGTTATCCGCATTGGAGACGTGGAGCCACGGGTTCGTCAGCGGGGAGGTCGAAGTCACCGTCACCGATAGCCTGCCGTCATCGAGGGCTTCGGGTGGCTCGACGGCAAGGGTTGCCGAAGATGCCCGCGGCACTTTCCGTAGCCACTCGGCGATCTTCCGCTGGTCGGACGCCGACGCGGACGCCGGCTTGATCGTGGTCTCCAGCTTCCGCTCGAAGGCGGCGCAGTAGTCCTTGCATGCGTAGAGCCTCAAAGAGAGTTTCACCGCCACGTCCTTCGCAGGATCGGCGGGCTTCACGAGGATCGGGAGAACGGCGCGGTCCATGTAGCCGTTCGTCTGCAACGCAGGCTCCCCGGGTACGGCAGCGGTTTCGATCCTTTCAGGGGCTGGCCAGGCCAAGTCGAACGAGCGGATATTCGAGGACTCCGACGTGTCGATTTCGGGCGGGAAACCGCCCTCGCCCGCTGTTTTCCAATAGGTGTGCCATCCCTTCGGCATCGCCACCTCGATCCCCAGAAGTGCGGTTCCGGTGGTTCCGCTGTATCCGCCGTTGAGAAGCCTTATGTCGAGCGGGTCCTCGGCCCGGGCCTGGACGGCCAGCAGCGAAGTGACGAGCATGATGACGGCGGCCAGAAGACGCATGTCCGGTCCTTGTGGAATACGAGGTCTCGAAAAAACGCTATGGTGCGTTTCGGTGTCTTGAGAATAGTATGGATTTGCACAGGAAATGAAAACCCCAAAGCGGGGAAGGCCAGTGTGATCACGGTCAATTTGAACGCCCCCGCTTTCCAAAGGAAAGAAAGACATGGAATACGACATCATCGGAGACATCCACGGCCATTTGGAACCGCTGGTAAAACTCCTGACCGACCTCGGCTACGTGGAGCGCAACGGCGCGTTCCGGAGTCCCGATCCGAACCGCATGGTCATCTTCCTCGGCGACATCATCGACCGGGGTCCCGACCAGCTCGGATCGATCGACATCGTGCGCCGCATGATGGATGCAGGTACCGCGCATTGCCTCATGGGCAACCACGAACACGCGGCGATCGGCTGGCTGCTGCCCGATCCCCGTGCGCCCGGCGAGTTCATGCGCATCCACAGCGAAAAGAATTACCGCCAGCACAGCGTCTTCCTCGACCAGATCGGCTCGAACCCCGCCGTCCGCGCCGAGGTCCTGAAGTGGATGGAAACCCTGCCGGTCTATCTCGACCTGCCAGGCGTCCGTTGCGTCCACGCATGCTGGCAGCCGGAAATCATCGACGAACTGCGCCGACTGACCGATGGCACCGGGCTGCTTGGCGGTCAGGTGCAGTTCGACAGCTACCGTTCGGGACATGCCACGCGCGAACTGATTGACACCACCATCCGCGGCCGCGAGGTGGACCTTCCGCCTGGCATCAGCTTCATCGACAGCGACGGCGTCGAGCGTGACAAGTCGCGCGTGCGCTGGTGGACCGGAGAGACGCCGGAAAAGCTCCGCGACCTGATCGTGGACGACATCGACACGGATGCGGATACGGACGCCACTTCGATCTTCGTCAATCTCGACGACCCTGACCCCCGTCCCGTCTTCTTCGGCCACTACTGGATGCAGGGCGCGCCAAGGCTCATGACCGACAAGGCAGCCTGCCTTGATTTCTCGGTGGCCGCGGGCGGACATCTCTGCGCCTACAGCTGGCGCGGAGAGGACGTCCTCGACCCGGACAACCTTTCATGGATCGCGAATCGGCTCGAGGTCAAGCACGGCGTGAAATTTGGCTAGGTCGGCGCTGTCGCCACGATCGGCGAAGCGAGGCACGTGATACTCCCCCGCCACCTCGAAGAGCTTCCGGCCCTTCGAGGTTATGCCGAAATACTTCTCTCCGTCAGAGCCGACGCTCCTCTGTTCGACGAGGTCGAGATGCCAGAGGCGGGCGGCCGTCTTGCGCGCCTCGGCGTCGACCGGGCGATCGCCCGCGATCGCGACGAAAAGGTCCTTCTGCGTGAAAATCCTGGTCGCATGCGCGTAGGCGAGCGCCGAAAGGTGCCTCGGCGACTGGATGAAGTGGAACTGCTCGACATCGAGGCGCGGATCGTGCGGGACAAGCCAGTCCTGATTGCCCCATGTCTCGTAGGAAGCGAAGCCGTTCCTGACATAGGAGCGCATGTACTGTGAAACCTTGCCGGCGGGAACGCCTTCGAGGATGTCGCGGGGTCGCATAGGAAAACCGTGCGCCAACGCCGCATCGAACTGACCGAAAGCCTGTTTTTCGTTCTTCACCGACATGCCGTCGAGACCTCCAGCCAATCCGGACTGGAGTAATCGCATGCGTGATTCCCGTCAACCGGGCGTGGAAACGAGGCCCCTGCTTTCCGACATCCGCGCCTCGATGATATCCGCCACCTCCCGCGCGGAAAGGCCGCCGCCCGTCGAAGCGTCGGGGAACTCGTATGCCGCCGCCTGGTTCGAGATGCGGATGACAAGGTGGGCGGGGTAGGAACGTTCATTATTGCCGGCCCACGTGGAAACCTCGACACCGACGATCTCTCCATAGGGAATGATGTTGTGGTAGGGCTCGTACTCCTCCCTCGGGAAGCGGGGAACATAGAGGCCTTTGCCGCCGACGCCCCACGCGCCGCTGGAAGCCAGCAGGACACTGTCCCGCATCCAGGGATAGAAGCCCGTGACGGGATTGCTGAACACCCCGGAAATCCCCGACAGGGAGGCACCCCCCGAGATGTAGTCGTAGGCCGTGGCGAAAAAGGCGGAGGACAGGCAAAGCGCCAACACGCAGACGGCGGCGACAACGACAGGATCAGCCCCGGAGAGAAGGTATGCCGCGCCGGCGACCGAGAGCAACACGCCCGCGATGCAGACCAGACCGAAGGCCTTGTCGGGCTGGGAGCGGATGCTGTCGCGCCTCTCGACGGCGCGCTTCCATGCGATTTCGGTCGCCATCCGCGAGGGAACGATCACGTGGTCGATCCGGTCTCCCGAATACTTGACGTCGTCGGCGAGCATTTGGTCATGCCGCTCGCGGATGGCCTTCAAGTCCGCCCGGATGCTAGCCCTCCCGAACAAGGTGGCACCAGGAAGTTCGAGGTCTGCTGTTTTCTTTGGGATCGTCATCTTGGAAATCCTGGTCCGCCATTCCCCTACCAAGGCTACCCGCGCCCGCGCCGATGTCAATGAGTTCTTCAATTAAGTTGACGTGGCCCCATATGCCCGACATCCTGAATGCACGAACAGGAGATAATCATGGCATTCGTCACGCTCAACCAGTATGAAATGGTGGACACCGAAACCCTCGGCAACATTCCGGGCCACTCGATCCTCGTAATCGGGGCGGTCCGCTTCGATCCATTCATGCCGTGGCCGGAGGAAGGACAGGCCATCGCGGCGAAGGACCAGTTCTCGGTTCGCATCAGCCGCGAGAGCAACAGGAAATACGGCCTCAGAGAAAGCGAAAAGACGCTCGCCTGGTGGGCGACCCAGTCGGAAGAAGCGCGGGACGAGGCGTTCAGTGGCACTGTAGACCTGAAAGACGCCCTTCAGATGTACAGCGACTGGTGCTTCACGACTTTTGGTGAGGACGGCGGGCGGGCAGGCGAAAAGGCGGCCGACATGAATACCTATTGCCACGGGGCGGAATACGACGTGCCAATGATTGCCTGGGCGATGGACCACCTCGGCGTCCGTTCGCCGTTCCCCTATAACCGCACGCGCAGCACCCGCGACGTCTACGAGCTCGCCGGCGTCGAGTACAAAGGCGTGCGGCACCAGGCCATCGGGGACTGCTACGACCAATGCGCCGCGCTCTGCCGGTCGCATTCGATCCTCGGCTTCTCGCGCCTCGCCAACAGGCTGCCGGGATGGCTGTTGCCGTACGAAGGGCTGGCGTTTCCCGTCCTGATCTGACGCTCGCCGCGGCTGATCGAGGGATGCCACATTGAAGTCCCGTCAATCCTTCCTTAGGTATTGCTTTGACAGACTAGGGACAACGCCAATGCTCATATACGGCCGCCTCAAGCAGACAGACCAGGAAATCTCGAGTGCCACCCGAGGCATCGACAAGGGGCCGTGGTTCGAGAAGGCGGAAGACGCCGCTCCCGGCGTCGGCGAAGTCATGGTCACGGCCGAACTCGAGAATGGCTGGGCCGACTGGATCGCGACGCGACTTGCGGCGGACACGTCGAAGCCGACGTCCGAGGTCAAGCTGTTCCCCGGCGCGAAATTCACCGTGATTTCGATCGAGGGATGACCCGTCGGCTCCGGCAGCCGACGCATGGATTAAGGCGTGGCTGGATTGAAACTCGCGAGGATCGCCGCGCGGACGGCGTTTGCCGTCGTGGATACCCATTCTTCGGCGGCCGCCTTCACTTGGGCTTCCGTGTCCGCATAGAGATCGTGCGAAGCGATTTCGACTTGGCCGAGATACAGGCTGATCCTGCAGCTCGGCTTTTCGTTCTGACTATCGTTTTTGGGATAGTAGCGGCCTACGATCCTGACCAAAGAGATATGGCAGTATTTCTTCTCCTTGAAGTCGTCCTTCCACTCGATGTCGTACCATGGTTCGGTGGTCGTCGTTGGCATTGGCATTGGAACTCCTTCAGAGACGCGGTCAGCGACATTACGCAGCGAGCGCGAATGAACGGTCTAGGCAGGTGCCGAGGCCACGGTCACGTCGAACAGGCTCGACCTCGACGACGTTGCGACCCGAACCGTCGGTTTGCAGGAAACGCAGGTTACCGCCGTCGACGGCGCATGCCGTCAGCCGCCCCGACTGGCATGCGCCCGTGTCGATGGAGACACGGTTCTCAGTAACCACGGGCAGGTCGCCGACGACCTCGTGTCCATGGATGACGACCTTTTCCAGATGGCCGACATGGTCGAGGAACGGCTTGCGGACCCACATCAGGTCGCGGTCGCGCTGCTCGGCGAACGCGCGGGTCGGATCGACGCCGGCATGGGCGAAATAGTAGCCACCGCGATCAAGCGACGTCTTCGCCTCTCCCATCAAGCGCAGGTGATCTGCGTGCATGGTGCGCATCATCTCGAAGCCGATCTCGAGGTCGTGGTGGTAGCTTTCGAGGGTTGCATAGCCGCCGCCATCGCGCCACCGTTCAACGGCAGCCTCGTCTGGTTCATCAGACGTCAGGACGGCCAGCGCCATGTCCTCGTGGTTTCCCTTGAGGCAGACGCTCCCCTCGTGCGCCGAGAGGACCTCCGAAACGATGTCGAGGCAGTCGCGGCTTGTCGGGCCGCGGTCGATCAGGTCGCCAAGGAATACGAAGCGGGGCGTCCCGCCCAGTGCGGAGGCGTCGCCGAGGCAAGCCACAACGAGCTTGATCAGGAGGTCGGCGCGGCCGTGGACATCCGCGATAGCGTAGTCGATTGTCCTGCGCATGCCACGCCTCCTTGTTCATGGGGTCTTTTATTTCCGCATACCATCGTTGTCAACACTTCTTCCCGAAAAAGCCGAAGGATTTCGACATCGGAGTCCATGTTTTTGCGAGAGATACAGTTGACGAAACCTGAAGGGCGGGGCGTAATTATCTAATCGGCAGGAATAAAAGACGCCGAAAAAGAGGGATTTTATGTTTCGAATGAAATCGCCAGGAGCGGCGCGGCCGCTTTCCGGACAGGATACCTGTTTGCCCGCGGAGCCGCGGGATTCCGCCCGCTTCTCGATGATTGCCAGGAGGGCCTGAGATGTTCCAGTTGATAGTTGGGGTAACGGCCGTCGCCCTATTCTCGGCCCTCACGCTGGCGGGGATTTTCTACAGCGGCGAGGCGTTTACGAGGGCGCGGGAACGCGCGCAGGCGCAAGCTGCTGAAAAAGGCGACGTGAGGATACAGACGACGATCCCGTCACCCCTTGCAATTGGGGACGGGCGCTGGGTCGTAACCGACTCGTACTGAGGAAAAGCGACGATGAAGAATCTCCTTGCGATCACGCTCGTCGTGGCCGCCACCTGCATCCTGACGACGAAAGCCCTGGATTTCGGGACTTCGGCGGCGGATGCGGGGATGGCCGCCCTCAACGACAAATACCGCTACCGGTGCGTCTCGCTCGGAGACGGCAAGCGTGGCACGGTCCTTTCGATCAGGGCGAAGACGGTCCGGCTTTCCGTGTTGGACGCCAAGGGCGTCGAGCAGGTCGTGGAAATCAAGAGACAGCCGCTGGACCGATTCATCGTTCCCTGCACGAAGCCCTGACGAGATTTGTCCGATGCTCCGCCGCAGCCTAGCTTTTGCGGAACAGAGGGAACGAACATCTTGGCCAAGCCGATCCTGCGGGAAATCACCGAGCATATCTGCGGTCTCGATCAAGACGGTCGGGTGCAATTGTTGCTGACCTATTGCCTCGGACGTCTGTTCATGAGGGAACACGGAAAGGGCGGTGACTGGCGCGCGCTGGCGGCGTCGGTCGACGGTGGACACATCGCCGACTGGTTGCGGGCCGCGGTGGCGAACGGCGATCCCTGGCTTTCCAACGTCGACGAACTGGACCGCCCCAGGAAACTGATGAAGTTCGGAAGCGTACAGCAGGTCGCGGCCGAGGCGGACAAGGCGATGGCGAAGGCCAACCAGGCCGTCGTCGGTCATGTCGCCGATGGCGAGGAATTCGTCATGGACCTCGGCAACGGGATGTATGTCGTACGGCTCCTCACTCCCGAGGCGCTGGACTACGAATCTTCGGTCATGCAGCACTGCATCGGCCACGGCGGCTATGACTACTCGCTTTCGAAGAACGATCGCCATTTCTTCTCGCTTCGCAGCGGCTCGGCTAAACCCCACGTCACGATCGACATCGACGTCGCATCGGGCTGGGTGAACGAAATGAAGGGCAAGCAGAACGCCCATCCCGACCCCGCCTACGTGATGGCGCTGACCCCCTTCTTCAAATCAAGGCCCGAACTCCAGTTCATGCGTCACACCGGGCTTGTGTTCGACCAGCACAGGAACCTCGTCCACGTCCGTTCGCTGCCAGACGGGACCGTCTTGGAAGGAGACCTCAGGATAAACGGCGGCGCGGAGTTGGTCCTCCCAAAGAACCTCACCGTCAAGGGCGACATGGAAATCACGTTCGTCAAGAAGGTCACGCTGCCGGAGAACCTCAATGTTGGCGGCACCTTCATGATCGAAGCATGCGCCGTCGAGGGGCGGATCGAGAACCTGGTCGTCGAAGGATGGTCCACGTTCTTCGTGGACCTCACCCACGCCGGGCCATCCTTCCTCGGCCGCGTCAAAGCCGAGCATGTCGGGTTCGACAACACCCAGATGACGGAACTTCCCGAAATGGAAATCGAATCCCTCGCCGTCGAGCGCATGCCGATTGCCGATCTATCGGCGGTTTCGGAACTGGACGGTCTCAAGCTGTTAAGGCTCACGGAACTCCCAAACGTCAAGGAGCTTCCCGCACCGACGGCGCTCGGACAGCTCGAGGTGTATGGCATGCCTATCCGCGACTTCTGCCAATTGCCGGATGCCCATTACATCTGCTTTTCGGACATGGACATCGGGTTGCTGCCGGAGAACCTCACCATAGCGGGGACGCTCACCTTCAACCGCTGCAAGCTTGCAGCGATCCCAGGCGGCCTGACGGTTGGAAACATCGCCTTCATCGAAACGAAGGCTCCAGGTTTTCCAGACGACATCGTCATCCGCGCCGCCGGTCACACGGAAGCCCGGCCAACGGCGGCAATGGGCTAACGATCCCTCGACGCCAAGGCAGGCTGACTGACTTCCGCAAGTCGGCTTTCGATAGCGAGAACGTGCGGTGGCAGCGGGGGGGAGAACGCGGCTGGTACGTCGAACAAGGTTTCGGCGCACTGACCCGCATGGAACGACCGGGCGTCACTCCGATAGGAAGACCTCACGGCTTGGCGTGGGCAGCCGCCATGATGGTCGCGGCCCAAACGATGAGGGCGACGGAACCGAGATAGTAGGCAAGGCTGAGGCGCTTCCTGCCTTCTTCGGCCGTGACCACCGCGAGCGCCATGGAACCGAGACCTGAAACCAGGGACCAAGCGGCGGCAGCGTAGAATAGGGTCATGCATTGTCTCCTGTATTTTCATTCGATGATGGCACGGGCTGCGCTCCTCCGCAAACCACGCTTGAACACGAAGTCGAGAATTAGATTGACGGCGACGTCGCGATTTCCTATTTGAGGTCATGAATTATTTTCTTTGCCACGGCGGCAGGAAGGATCGGAAATGAAGGCGCTTCTCCTCGTTGATATCCAGAACGGTTTTTGCCCCGGCGGCAACCTCGCGGTCGAAGGCGGACACGAGATCGTCCCGATCGCCAACGCGCTGATCGCCAGCGGAAGATACGACCTCGTCGTCGCATCGCAGGACTGGCACCCGGCCAACCACGGTAGCTTCGCCTCGCAGCACGAGGGCAAGAACGTCTTCGAGTTGGGCGAACTCGGGGGGCAGCCGCAGATGATGTGGCCCGACCACTGCGTGCAGGGAACGGCGGACGCCGAATTCCATCCCGACCTCGACAATGCGAAGATCGATCTCGTCCAGCGCAAGGGCGAAAACCCGCTGGTCGACAGCTACTCCGCCTTCAGGGACAACGCCGGTGATGCCCTGACTGGTCTCGACGGTTACCTGCGCGACAAGCGGGTAACCGAGCTCGACGTATGTGGCCTTGCCACGGATTACTGCGTCCGGTTCTCCGTGGAGGATGCGGTCGAGTTCCTCCCCGGCGTCAAGGTCCGCTTCGTCGAGGACGCGAGCCGCGGCATCACTGCCGAGGGCATCGCGCAGGCAATCGCTTCGATGCGCGCCAAGGGCGTGGACGTGATCAACAGCGCGGACATCATGCGGTGAAGGCATCCGCATCCCCGTCCGACCTCACGTTCACGACGGCGTCTGGCGCGGTCGGCATCGAAGGCTTCTACGATCCCTTGAAGGCCGCTTGGTTGACGGGGGTCGTCCGTGTCGATTTCACCGCCCGCCTCGCCGGGTCGGAAGGCGATCCAACCCTTCGTTTGAGGACAACGGAAAAACAGATCGTGGCGGAGGTTCTCCACCGCCTCATGGTTTATGAAGCCCTCGTCGCCGAACGCGACAGCCTGCTCGAGAAGGTGGGCAAGCGGGCTTCGATGCCGTCAAGTCGCGGCTTCAGCACGGCCGAAATCATGTTCGCCGAGGACATCTCCGTTCGTACGGAAAATGGCAGCTAAAGGAGGATGTATGTCAGAAGGCCGATCGAATGCAGGGCGTGACCGCCCGTTGATGTCCCGCATGCTGTCGAAGGTTGCGGGCGCGTTCAAACGACCGCCTGTAGCGGTTGATCCCGTGGAAGCCCGTCTTGCAGAACTGCGCGCCGAGCGCGAACAGCTTCTCGCCAGAGACGACTACAACCCGCAGGACCGTCGGCTCCATCCCGAATACGAACAGCTGATCCGAGACGGGAACGCATACTGGCCCCAGGCCAGTATGGACTACGGGCCTTTCATCCAGATCAAGGCCAGCTGCTTCAGCTGCGCGTACTATCGCCGCGAGGAAGTCCGGAGGAGCGTGACCGGCCAAGCGGATACGTATACGAGCACGACCACCTGCACTCATCCGTCGGCGGGCGGCCGCGCGTTGCAGGGTAGCGAGAACACTCCGACATGGTGTCCGTATTTCGGGAACTACCTGAAACTTCACGTCGAAAGGCTGTCATGCCGCGCAAGTTGATTGCGTCCTGATGGCTCGACGCAGTAGATGTCCCATTACCCGTTAGAAGCCAGGAGAATGGCCCCATGGAAGCATTGATTCAGGAATTCACAGAGCGGTATCCCCATCTCGTCCTCGAAATCTCGGGGCCGTGGCGCGACCGCGACGGTGCGTTGGAAGAAGAACCGTGGATCGCCAATTTCAAGAACCGAACCCTAACACTCCGAACGGTTCACCCTGGGTCGAGCGGCGCAACGATGGAACTCGCCTTGAAGGCGGGCATCGCCTATCTCGAGGCCAACCCGGATAGCGCTCCCGACTGTTCGCCCCGCCCTGACTGAGGGCTTCCCGCCACGCCATGATGACAGGCGGCCCGCGACGTGGTTTCGCGGGCCGCCTGTCATTCAGAGGTTTTTCGCCGCGATGGCGCGGTTGTACAGGCAGCGGTCGAGGCCGATCGCGATCTCAAGGACGAGCACGTCGTGTTCCCGCTCCTCCTTCTTCTTGTTGACCGAACGATAGCGGATCGGGAAGTCGGTACGCCTCGAAATCGAGCAGACTTCCATCCACTTGTCGCCGTTGTCCACCTCGACGTCCATCGTCACCTCGGAATAGGCGGGGAGACGGTCGGACGGCACGATGCGCGTCGGCAGGTTCACCATCTGGGCGATCATGTTCCTGATCGGCTCGAGGCATTTGGCGTGGTAGTCGTTGCCGGTGTCCGAGGTGAACGCGCACTGGAACTCCAGTTGCCAGAATTCCTTGAGCCGGACGTGTTTTGTCGGCTGTTCCTGCTCGCGCCGATACGAACGGCCCGCCTGCCATACGCAGAGCGGAAGCTTCGTCTTCGTGTGGTTTTCGAGAAGGTGGCGCATGTAGATGTAGGTGGACGGCGTCGTTTCCGGCCGCAGCACGAGTTCCGTCTCGGTCGCCGATACCCGCTGCTGTGACCAGATGTCCTCGTCCGTGTAGGCGTCCGAGATGAGGCTGCGCGGGATCAGCGTCGGCGCTTCGACGCGGCGGATGTCCCATGCGGGATTTTCGGAGCGCAGGAAATGGCGGACTTCGTCGGAGAAGAACCGGATCATGTCTTCGCGCATGGAGATGTCGCGCTCTTCGAAGTGGACGAGCGAATTCACGTTGTAGATATTGAGCATCGGCCTGGTTTCCTTTGATGGCCTGAAATTCGTGGTTCGGGCTTTACGTCCGGCCGCATCGCGGCGCGCGAACGGGCCACGACATCACGACCGGACGCGGAAACCTCGTCCTCCGAATGCGCGCGACGGAGCGATCCGCGGGGCGCGGACTTCGATGCTCGGGTCGTGGGCGTTCGATGTACTCATCGTTCGATGGAATACCGGAAAGCCCTGGCGGGTCAACGGGGGGACGGAGAATTATTAGTGGTCATCACCGATATCGGCATCGCATCTCGGCGGGCGTCGAGGAACACGAGTGCCTCGTCCAGCGCGCCGATCCGCCGGGTCGTCGTCGGGTCCAGGATTTCTCCATCTCTGACGAAGGTCCCTGTCAGCGTTTTCGTCGCGGCGTCGAGCATCGCGTCGTCCTGGATCGAGGAGTCCGCGACGATCTCCCGTAGACCTGCCTCCGCGGCCGAAATTTCGGCTAGCCTTGCCGCCAACGCCTCTCTCCCTGGGATATTTGAGTAGGCCAAGGAAGCGAGTTCGTTTGCCACGTCATCGGTGAGCCACAATGCGGCAACGGCGAGCCTCAAGGTTTCTTCCCTGATAAAATCTGAAGACAGTGCCGATGCGTCGACCACCGTGGCACTTGGCGTGTGGGGGGGAATCCACTCGCGAGTGAACCCGAACTGTTCGGCAAGTTCGACCGCGCGGTCACGCTCGTTCAGCGAGAAGTATCGGTCATCGACCTGTTCCCAACCCTTGCCCAGCACCGGCACGCCGAGGATGGACGCCTTCGGTTCGCCGAGGAACGTCTCCATCACCCGCATCCGCTCGAGCGAGAGGGTCCGTGTTTCGGGGGGACGCAGGTTCATCCTGTAGCAGGGTTCGAAGCTGCGGACGTGTACGGTCCCGTCAACCACGGCGACGTTGCCCATGAAGTCCTGGATGTTGCGCGCCCAGTCGGCGATCTCGCCGTCCGCTTCTCCACCAATCCAAGACTGGGTCCCCATCACGGGAGCCTTGTCGAACGCCTTGAGCTGTCTGGGCAATCTAGGCGCGCGCTGCTCTGAACGCGACAGCGCGCGATCGAGATAAGCCACGTTCTTGAGCCCGGTGGCCTCTTCGACCGCCATCCGATGCCCGGCGGCCTCGACAACACCCATGAACGAACCGAAGTCGAAATGGTTCTCGCGGCCAAGCATGGCGCGGATCATGTCCGTCCCGTCCGCGAGAGCGGCCGCTGGCATGTGGTCGAGTTGCTTGAAGAGGTGTTCGCCTATGCGGCGGTAGGTTGTCGTCGCCCTGCCGTGATGCAGGATAACCGCCGTCTGGACATCGCCGAGCGAATACTCCGCCACCTCGACGGGCGAAGTGACCTTCACCATGGCATACGCCGGCTCGGACTGCACACGCTTGCGGCGGCTGACGATTGCGGGGTGTTGCATGTGAATGCGCATGATTGCGGTCTCCGTGTCGTGAAGATTAGACAGCAACGCCGTGCAGGTGGCAAACAGGCCCTAAGGTGAAGTTGCCCCGAACGAGATCGACGGGCTGAAGTCCCGGGTGTCGGGCAGAGCTAAGGTCGGTCCCAGCAATGTTGCCTACATCGGCCCACTTCCACTGCCTCCGCTCACTCCAACCGGGGAGGACGTCGTCGCGGTCGCGAGGCGAAATGGGTTCGCTGATCGCAACGCCGCCCGGAACATGACGACGGGCATGTAGACGAGGACATCCGTTCCTGGCCTGTCGATGATAGACGCGGAGGTCGATCGTGTGGCGTTTGAAAGAAATTCCGAGCATTGCGTCGCCCATCGGGTCTTGAAATCATCCTACGAAGATACGTCTTGGCAGGCAGGTCACAAAGGGTTCGGCCGGAACCCGGAAAGCACGGCATCGGCTTCGGCAAGGGCCTTCGCGAATAGCTTGCCTTCCTCCTCGAAAGCTTCAAGACGGTCCGCGTAGTAATCACCGTTTTCGATGTACAGCTCCTCCCAGGGAGCGAAACGTCCGATGTCGGCGACGATAGGCCCGCCATGAGCGCCCATCGGAAGGACGTCGATCACCAGCGGTCGATCTTCAACCAAAGTAAACAGCCACGAATGACAGGTCCCCTTCTTGATGAAGAAGCCGTCCCTGGTCTCGTATGGAAGGCCGAGAAAAGCTCGGAAGCCCCTCGTCGCGGCATGGCACGACCATAGTTTGTCGCCGTTGTCAGACATGGCCGCCATCAGTTCACGCACGCGCTTCAGGTGGCCCCTCATCTCGGCATCGACACAACCATAGAACTCGACCGCGCTCTGCATGCTTGAAAACCCCGAAATGACAGTCCCCGTGGCGGAAACTATAAGCCCAGGGTCTTGTATATTGGTGGCCGATGTCTGGCAATACCCAAGCGCTTGTTTATGAGGGCAACCTGCCGAAGTCGAGATTGATCGACGGTTCCAACGAAGCCGCGTACTTCACACCTGCGAACGCCGCGCGGTGGCGCTCGTGTCGCGGATGCAGGCCGACCAGGAAGTCCGGAATTGATTCCAGAATGTCCTCGATCGGTTCAACCGCGGGGTTGTCCAGATGGACCTGGAATCGGTCACGGATTTTCAGGAAACGTTCAATCCTCTCGCGGTCCCATTGCCAGGCGTCCGGGCCGATCAGCTCGAGTACGGCCTCGACGGCGCGCCGCATCGCGTTCCGTTCCTCGTCGAAGACGAACGCATCCGGAAGAAGGACTTCGATGTGCCGCGCTTCCACTTGCAGCCGTTCCTTGCCGACGGGCTGGCGATAGGCTTCCCAGCGGTCCGTTCTGTCGATTCTGTGCGCGGCAAAGTTCGGCGGCGCTCCGAATGTCTGGAAGGTCGGCTCTTGCAAGGATATCCCGTGGTGTATCTTCGGCCCGGCGACCAAGGGGTCGTCCGCATAGTTCACGAGGACTGGTTCGTCGACCCTCACCCAGACAGTGCCGTCGACAACAAGGAGGCCGTCGATTTTCCGCTCGGCGGCGTTCCGTGAAACCTCCATCGTATCGCCGAGATCGAGTTCGATCGAGGACGGGGTCGGGAGTTTGGGATTGGCCTTTCCTTGGAACGCATTCGTCACCGCCGTCATGAAGCGTCCGTATTCGCCCCCCGCCATCAGTTTCAGCACGGTGTGCGGTCCGTTCGGTTCGGTCAAATCCCCCGCCTTCATCGTCTCGAATTGCTCGCCGAATCTGTCACGCACGCCCGGGACGAAAAAACGTCCCGCCGAGTACCTGACTTCCACGGGATGAAACTCCCTAAACCCGAAGCGGTTTTCCTGCCATCGGATTGCGACGGGTGCCTGCTCCGCTGAGACTTCTTCGACCTCGCCCTCGATCCAGTCGTAGAACGTGCTGGAGGAGAGCTTACGTCCTCCGATGTTGAAGTAATCGTGGGAATAGGCGAACGGGAGCCGGACGTGCATGGGCGATCCTTTTTGATTGTTCCCTCAAGGGTCACCCGGTGGAGAACCGTGCGCAAGAAATATCCGCTTCAAGCAAGCGTCGAGGAGCTGTAGTGTTCCATCGATTGCGGACCTCGGAGCGAAAAATGAAGCGAAACGGATTGGAAGACAACGGGGTCGAACAGGCGATCCTGTTCGCCGATTGGCGGCGCAACAAGAAGGCACTTTGCCTGCTCGTTGGAACTGGGTCGGGACACGAAGGGGAAAGCGTCAGGATCGTGGGAAATCCCATCAGGAATGGCGGATTTACCGTGCCCCACGTCTCGCAGTTACGAGGAGGGCAACCGCAACGCAAGGCGGGCATACGAATTCCTCGCGCGGCACTTCGGTCACCCAATCAAGGTCGTAGAGGTCGTGAGCGAAAAGGCATCGTATTATTGGATTCCACCGCCACCTGTTAACGTCTTCCCAGACCTGAAGGGCGGGGATTTCCTGTCTGGCGTCAGGCCGCGAGGCCGTCTGCCTCAAGATGAGATTTACGCTTCGCCGGGGCGGCAACCCGCTCCCTCCACGCTGGCCGCGTTCCGGCCTGAAGAATGTTGATCGCGGCATTGGTGTCGGCGTTAGCCGACAGCCCGCAGTCCACACATTCGTAAACCGCTTGGCTCTTGCGGTTTGTCTTCTCGATGATCCCGCAGCACGAACAGGTGATGCTGGTGTAAGCGGCATTCACAAGCCGCAGCTCGCCACCTGCGGCCGCGAGCTTGTACATCAGGAACTGGTGGAACTGGAACCAGCCGATCTCGAGGATCGATCGGTTCAATCCCGCCTTCTGGCGAACGTTGACGCCAGGTTCCTCGACCGTCCCCTTGGCCGAAGCCGTCATGTTCCTCGTCTTAAGTGCCTCGATGCACACCACGCCGTAGCTGCGCGCGAGGCGCGCCGTCTCGGCGTGGTTGAAGTGCTTGCGCACCCGCGCCGCCTTGGCACGCAGCGCCGCGACACGCGCCCTCGCCACTTTGCGGCGGCTCGATCCTTTGCGACAGCGCGAGAGCGCCCGTGCGGCGCGTCTGGCCTTTTTGTCGAGACTTTTGATCCGCGCCTTGGGAAAGTCGGCGAAGGTGCCGTCGGAATAGGCGACAGCCTCGACGACGCCGCGGTCGACGCCGACCGTTGGACCGAAGTTACGACCGACCTCGACTTCCACCTCGGTGGAGAAGCTTATGTGCCATCCGAGCGGATCGAGGCTGATCGTGACGTTCTTCAATTTCCCAGGGATGTCTCGGGTCCATCGGAAGCGTACCTCGCCCATCTTCGGCAGTTTCACAAGGCCCCAGGATTTGTTGAGGCGGCGGAACGCCACCTCACGACCTTGCAGGCGGAAACTGTCGTTCACGCCTTTCTTCCGCGGCGTTGGATACGCAGCAATGCCGGAAAAGAAGTTCTGGTACGCCCTGTCGAGGTCGCGCAGCGCCTGCTGCTGGGCGGTCTGCGTGACGGCCCTGATCCAGTCGAACCCGGCGCGTAGCGCGGTCAGTTCGGCCGCCTGGCTGCCGTACGAGATGTGCTTTCCAGTGCAGTTCCGATACTGGCGGTGATGGTCGCGTCGCTGTTCGAGCGCGAGGTTGTAGACCAGTCGGCAGACGCCGACGTGCTGGAACAACAGCGACGCCTGTTCCTCCGTCGGTCGTAGCTTGAACCTGTGTCCACGGTTGATCTTCATGCTTCAAGCACTACCGGAACGAAATAGCAACATCAAGTGGCCGCCGCCGCGCCAAGCGCCAATTCACTCCCGACCTGAAGGACGGGGCTCCCTTGGCTTGATTCAGATGGAGGAAAGCGTGGTCTCTTCCATGAAGGGCGAACTCAAGGGGTGCGATCCGCAGACCGGGGAGCCGCTCACCCCCAACGGCCTGGAACAGCCCCGAGGTTCTAAACATCACGATTTTGTTGACCGTCGGGCCTTGAAAGCGAGCTTTATCGAAGTCAGCATTTACCGAAAGGTAATTGGAGACTTCAATGAGCAGGAAGACAAAGGAACAGGCGCTGGTCCGTGTGGCGGCCGAAAAGCAGAAGCGGAAGCGGAAGAACATCGTGCGCGCGGCAGTCGCGGCGGCGGTCTTCATCGGCCTCGGCTATGCGGCGGGAAGCTACATCACCATGCCGCTTGAGGCTACGTCCACCGCGAACTGGGACGTGGCCAAGGTCTACCCGACCGACATCACGTTCGGCGACCCCAAGGCTCCCGTGCGCATCACCGAGTACGGCTCGCTCACCTGTATCCACTGCTCGCAGTTCCACAAGGAAGCCCTGCCCGACTTCCTCAAGAACTACGTGGATACCGGCAAGGCCTATCTTGTCTTCCGCCATTTCCCGTACGACGCATCGGGTCTGGCCGGCGCGCAGGCGGTATCCTGCCTCCCGACGGCCGACCGCGCAAAGGCCGTGTCCACGCTCATGGAAAAGCAGGGCGACTGGATGATGTACGACAAGGCAGGTCTCGCGGCTCTCGACCTCTTCGGCCTTTCGGCTTCCGATCGGCAGAAGGCTGGCGAGTGCGTGGAGAAGGGCGTCCATGCCCAGGCGATCGGAGAGGTCACTATGGAAGCGCGGCAGAACGGCATCAGTAGCACCCCGACCTTCGTCATCGGCAAGGAAGTCTATCCGGGCTTCATGGGCGCGACGGCGCTCGGCCGCATCGTGGACCGCGTTTCCGGGAAGTAAGCGAGATGGGATATAGGGTGGCCCGGGCGGCATTTGCTGATGCTCAACGACACACGGGCCACCCTCCCCCGCTGGCTTCGTGTCAGCAAATTTGAATTTCCGTTGACACGGCGCATCGCGCGGCGCATTGATAATTCAAGACGCCAATAGCGAGGCAACATGCAGTCGAGGTCTTTCAATATTCTCGGAACCGGCGAATACCGGCCCGAATACGTAGTCCCCTCCCACTATCTCGACGGCACTCTGAAGCTGCCCGACGGCAGCGTCGAGAAGAAATCCGGCGTCGAGTCGCGGCGCTGGGCTGGCGGGCATGAAACCACGTCCTTCATGGGCGCGGCCGCCGCGCGGCAGGCGCTGGAGGCGGCGGGGATCGCGTCGACCGACATCGATTGCATCATCTCGGCTGGCGGCACCGTCGAACGCGCCATCCCATGCACGGCCGTCCTGATCCAGCGCGAACTCGGGCTTTCGAGTTCTTCAATTCCTTGTTTCGACGTCAACAGCACGTGCCTGAGCTTCCTCACCGCCCTCGACACGGCGTCGGCACTGCTCGAGGTCAGACGATACAAGCGCATCCTCATCGTTTCGAGCGACATCCCCTCGATCGGACTCGACCAGGACCATCTCGAGAGCTACTCGATCTTCGGCGACGGGGCGGCGGCGGCCGTGATCGGCAGGGAAAGCGAGCGCGGGGCTGTCGAGGTCATCGCATCGCACATGGAAACCTACAGCGCGGCCGCGGAAGTCTGCAACGTCAGGGCGGGCGGCACTGACATGCATCCGTGCAGGGCCGAAATCTACCACGAGGAACTCGTCGCCGCCTCCCGCTTCTCCATGGACGGCAAGGCGGCGTACAAGGTGTCCGCCGAACATATCGAAGGTTTCGTGGCGTCACTGTTCGCTGAGACCGGTCTCGGCATCTCCGACATGGACCTCGTCGTCCCGCACCAGGCGAGCCTGCTTGCCATGCACCACCTCCGCAAGAAGCTTGGCATCCCGCAAGAGAAGCTGGTGGACATCTTCGCCGACCACGGCAACCAGGTCGCGGCCTCGATCCCAACGGCTCTTCACACGGCGATCATGCAAGGGAGGATCAAGTCCGGAGACCGCGTCCTGCTGATCGGCACGGGTGCGGGCATCTCTATCGCAGGCATGGTTCTGTCCTTCAAATGAAAGCACTCGTCACCGGAGCCACGGGGTGCCTCGGCCGCAACCTCGTCGAAAGGCTGGCGGCGGACGGTCACGAGATCGTCGCCACCGGACGCAACGTCGCCGCAGGCGAGAAACTGCGTGCGCTTGGAGCCGAGTTCGTCGCCGCGGACATCGCAGACCAGACGGCGCTCGCCGACGCGGCACGCGGATGCGACACGGTATTCCATTGCGCTGCACTGGCCTCCCCATGGGGAGGCTACCAGCAGTTCTACAACGCCAACGTACTTGGAACCGATGCCGCGGTCCGCGCCGCGCTAAAGGCAAAGGCAACCTTGGTCCATGTCTCGACGCCGAGCATCTACTTCGACTTCAGGGACAGGTTCGACATCGACGAGTACGACCCGCTGCCCGCCAACCAGGTAAACGCCTATGCGATGACCAAGCTGGAAGCGGAGGCATATGTCGACGATGCCGTGTCAAGGTACGGACTGCGCGCGGTCACGTTGCGCCCGAGGGCGATTTTCGGACCATACGACACCGCCCTCTTCCCGCGCGTTCTGGCGGCCAGCAGGAACGGCAGGGTTCCGCTCGTCCGAAAGGGAGAAACGGTCATCGATGTCTCGTGCGTTTCCAATGTCGTGGACGCGATGCTGCTCGCCTCCGACCGGGCCGAGGCACTCAGCGGCAACAAATACAACATCACCAACGGGTCTCCCGTTCTCCTACGCGACCTCATCGCTCTCGCCTTCGAGAACATCGGATTGGAGTTCCGTCCGCGCTCGATCCCCTATCCGGTCGCCTATGGCGCTGCGCGGATCATGGAAGCCGTGGCCTCCCGTTTCGGGAAGGGTGAGCCGAAGCTCACACGCTATTCGGCGGGCGTCCTGCGATACCACCAGACGCTAAGCATTAAGCGGGCGCGCGAGGAACTCGGCTACACGCCGCGCATGTCAACGGCCGCCGGAGTAGCGCGCTATGCAGAATGGAGGCGGTCGGGTGAAGCTTGAGAGCAAACTTTATGTAGCGGGGCATTGCCTGAGCTTCGCGGCCGCGACATTCAAGGGCGACCCGTGGCGGATCGAGCGGTATCCGGCGATCTGCGCCCGTATCCGTCATCCGGAACACGGCCACATCGTGTTCGACACCGGATATTCGCAGGCCTTCTTCAGTCAGACGCGACGGTTCCCCTCCCGTCTCTACAGGATGGCCACGCCCGTTCGGCTGGCTCCCGGAGAAAGCCTTGCCGACCAGCTTGCGGAGGAAGGCATCCAACCGTCCGAAATCGGACACGTCATCCTGTCGCATTTCCATGCCGATCACGTTGGAGGACTGTCGGACTTCCCCTCGGCGACCATCATCGCCGACACGGGCGGATGGGCCTACCTGCGCGACAAGCGGGGGTTCGCCGCCGTCAGGAAGGGGTTCGTTCCTGGTCTCATTCCATCGGACTTCGAAAAGCGATTCAGGGGTATCCTGTACCGTCGGCAGGTGCGTCTTGGGGAAGGGATGGGACCATTCAGGATCGGTTACGACCTCTTCGGCGACGGGAGCATTCTCGCGGTCTATCTCGAGGGGCATGCCCGACACCAGGTCGGCATCCTTTTCGACGACATCGACCTTGGACCAACGTTCCTCTGCGCCGACGCGGCCTGGTCTCGTCGGGCGATCCGCGAAAACACCGGCCCAGGTCGGATGGGCTACATGGCCGTCGATGACGTGCAGGCCGCGGACGGCACGCTTGGACGCCTCCACGAACTTCACAAGCGGAACCCTGGTCTGAGGATCGTTCCGTCACACTGCCAGGAAGTGTGGGAAGAGATCAAAGGGGGCAGCCGTGTTTGACACGCTCCATGTCCTCTACCATTTCCTCGCCGCGCGTCGGCTGTCGGCATCGATCAGGACAGCCGACGACCTGCGTCGGCACCAAGCCGACGGCCTCTACAGGTTCCGAAGGGACGTCCTCAAACGCTCGCCGTTCTACACGACGATGTGGAACGATCCGTTCGGCCGGTTCCCGGTGATGAACAAGGCAACCATGATCGAGAATTTCGACCGTCTCAACACGGCCGGGATCGGTCTCGAGCAGGCACTCGAGACAGCCATGCAAGCCGAGAGGAGCCGCGACTTCGCGCCCATGATCGGCTCCGTCACCGTCGGGTTGTCTTCGGGCACATCGGGACGGCGCGGCGTATTCATGGCGTCGCGGGTGGAACGCTTGAAGTGGGCGGGCGTGATGCTCGCGAAGGCCATGCCAAGGTCCATCCTTAGGCCCCACCGGATCGCCTTCTTCCTCAGGGCGAATAGCAACCTCTATTCCACGCTCAATCGCGGCCGCCATCTGACACTGGACTTTTATGACCTGACGGTTCCCATGAGCCGCCACGTCGCCGCGCTGAACGCGAACCCGCCCGACGTCCTGACCGCGCCTGCAAGCGTCCTTCGCGCGTTGGCTGAAGAGGCCTCCGTCGGACGGCTGGCGATCAGACCGATCCGCATCCTCTCCGTGGCCGAAGTACTCGAACCCGAGGACGCCAGGTTCATCGCAGCCCATCTCGGGAGCGAGGTCCACCAGATTTACCAGTGTACCGAGGGCTTCCTCGGAATATCTGGATCGGACGGGCGTATCCGCTTGAATGAGGAATACCTCATCGTCGAGAAAGAGTGGGTGGACCGCGAGGCGGGCAGGTTTGTTCCGATCATCACGGATTTTACGAGAAGCACGCAGCCGATCGTCAGGTACCGTCTGGACGACGTGCTGGTCGAAGACCTGTCAGACACCTCCCCGTTCACGGTGCTGAAGTCCGTGGAAGGCCGTTGCGACGACGTTCTCCACTTCCAATCGACGACAGCAAGGGTTCCAATCTGCGGCGACACGATGAGACAGGCGATCGGGTCGTCGATGCTTCCCTATGACGACTACAGGATCATCCAGGAGCCATCGGGCGGCATCAGGATGCAGTTCGTCCCCGAACTGGACGACAACGGCCGCGCCGAGGCGAAGAGGGTCGTCGCGGCACTGGCCGGCCGGCACGGGGCGGAAGCTCCGCCCGTCAGCTTCGAGCCGTTCGCACCACGCGACCCGTTGACGAAATTCAGGCGCATTATGAGGCTCGCGGCGTGACGACGTACCTCGTGCTCGGAGCCCGCGCGCCGGCCGCGCTGGAAATCTGCCGTGGACTCGCGGCCGGAGGCCATCGCGTGGTGGCGGCCGACAGCATGGCCACGCCTGTCGCGAGGTGGTCGAGGCATGTCTCGGCGTATCACCGTATCCCGGGGGCGAACACCGGAGCGCAATACGCCTCCGCCCTCGCCCGTGTCGTCGATCGGGAGGGTATCGACCGCATCGTTCCCACGTGCGAAGAGGTTTTCCATCTCGCCATGGCGCGGGAGACCTTGCCGGCGGCTTGTGACGTTTTCGCGGACGACATTTCCAAGCTTCGGCTCCTGCACGACAAGTACACGTTCACCAAGGCCGCGGAGGGTTGCGGGATCGGCATTCCGCGGACGCTCCTGATCCGCTCATGGCGTCGCCTCGCCGATTCATGGGAACGGGAGATGACCGATGTGGACCTCGTCTACAAGCGTTGCTTCTCGAGGTTCGCGGAAGGCACTCTCGTCAGGCCGAAGATCGACGCCGTGAACAGCCTGCGCCCCTCTCCCACCGAGCCGTGGGTCGCGCAGGAATTCATCCCAGGCGAGGAAGTGTGCTGCTACGCCGTCGCCGTCAAGGGCCGCGTGACGGCGATCGCCTGTTACCGGCCGCTGCACCGCGCGGGAAAGGGGGCCGGAATATGCTTCGGTCCCGTTGCCTCCGAGCAGATCGACGGTTTCGTCTCGAGGTTCGTGGAGAAACACGCCTTCACGGGACAGATCAGCTTCGACTTCATCCTGTCGCCCGAGCGGGGGCCCTTTGTCATCGAGTGCAATCCGAGGGCGACCAGCGGTGTTCATCTGCTTCCGCGCGATGCGGACTGGGAGGGGATATTCTCGGGAACGGCAGACGGAACCGTCCGGGCGACGAAGGACAAGGCCATGGTTGGGCTGGCGATGGCGACGTACGGCCTTTCGTCGGTCAAGGGGGTCTGGCGCGCCGCTAGGGACTTCGTCGCGTCGAAGGACGTCATCCTGCGGCGCGGAGACGCCATGCCCGCGGTCGGGCAACTGTTCGCCACGGCCGAGACGCTGCTGCGCGCCACCCGTGCCGGGATCAGTCCTCTCGCGGCCACGACATCGGACATCGAATGGAACGGGCCGCTGTCCTAGCGGTTGGCCCTCTCCACCACCGCCCAGACGTAATATCCCCTCATGGACTTTCCGAAGCTGGCGCGCAGATGGCTGCGACCGGAGATCGCGCGGGTGACAGCGCCGTGGAGGTCGGGAAGCGGGGGAGCGTCGGCCTTGGAGAGCGCCTCCACGATCATCGGGCCGAAGCGGCCGTATCCTTCGAACCTGCCGAAATCGACGACCACCAGTCGGCCGCCGGGACCAACGGCCTTTATCGCCTTCGCGAGCGCCGCCTTCCAGTCGGGAACCATCGAAAGGCTGTATGACATCAGAACCGCATCATAGCCGCGGTTCCCGAACAGGCGCTCGGTGTCGAGTGTCGTCGCGTCCGCCTGGCGGAGCCTGACGTTCTTCAGCGAAGCGGTCTTGCCGCCCGCCGATTTGAGCATCTCGGCGGAAATGTCGATCCCGTGTACCTCGGCTTCCGGGGCCAACCTCGCGATCGCGCGGAGATTGCGTCCGGTTCCGCAGCCGATCTCGAGGATGGACGAGGCCGACCTCGGGTCGAGGATTTCGAGGGCGTGGTCCCTGCCGAAAAGGAAGTATTTGCGGGTCAGGTCGTATACGTGCCGCACACGTCGGTATTTGGCGTCCATCCGCGCGGCGTGGTCTCGCTCGCTCATGCCTCGGCGACCTCCCGCTCGTCGGCGTCCGCCCCGCTTCTGTCAAAGACGCCGTTTCGAAGGAACGCGGTCGTCTGGTCCCAGACCGTCCGGTTGTGCGGCAGGAGGGTGTGATTGCTATGGACGACGAAATGGTCCGCCGCGCAGGCGAGCTTCGTGCTTTCGACGGAGACCTTGCCGTCCGACGGCTGCCCCATGATGCGGTCGAGGATCGGATTGCGCGCCGCGTCGCCCGCGATGATGCCGAGGTCGAACCCGTCGTTCGCGAAGATCGAAGCGAAAGCCTTCTGGTCCGTGACGAGCTGCTGTCCAGCAGGCCCGTAAAGGTATCGGAAGGGAGGGAAGGACTTGAGGAAATCGGCGACTTCGCTGCCGTGGTTCGGAGTGCCTATCATGACCACCTTGCCGAGGTTCACGGGTACCCGGTCGCGCAGGAAAGCTCGGATGACAAGGCCGCCCATCGAGTAGCCGACCAGATGCAGCTTGCCATCGACCGAAGCGGCATGGCCCTCGATGCGTTCCGACACGATGTCCGCGAGTTTCTCGATCGGATAGGTGGTCGAGGGATAGTCGATGTTGAGGACCGAATATCCCTCCCTCGACAAATGCCGACAGAAAGGCAGCATCGTGAAGGCCGGCTGGAAGATGCCATGGAGTACTACAACGGCGTCCGTCATTTCGAAGGCCCCGACGCCTGGATCACCACGGGATAATTCAGCGGCTCCGGGTCAAGGCGGGGGCAGTGATGTCCGTCCATGGCGTCTTCATTTCCTTCGATTGTCCTTGCCTCAACATAGGTTTTCCTGTAACCGAAAGCAATCTATTGGAGACCCCGATGAAGCAAGTTATCAAAGACGTCATCGCCCAGCTCGAAGAAGCCGAGGGGCCGTCAGAAGCGATCGACATGGCGATCGTCGAGATGACCATGTTCCCCTATCAGGGATGCACGCGCTCGATCGACGCCGCGCTCGACCTCGCCCTTCTGGCCCCCGGTTGGTACATCGAGCATGCTGGCGACAACGCCGGCGGAGAGGTTGGAAACCTTCGTGTCTTCGGCCATACCGTCGAGTACTCGAACGGGGTCGAGACCGTTCAGGGCGACGCACCGACGAAGCCACTGGCCTATTGCCTCGCGATCATGAAGGCGTATCTCGCCGAGTGGGAGGCTGCGGAGAAGAGGGTCGTGGACATGCTCGCGGCCGACGACAGGGTTTCGGCGTCCGTCAGGGCCGACGTCGTCGCGGTGATCTCCAATATCGTCGCCCCGTTCGAGCTTCCCGAAGCCGAGATCGACGAAGACGACCATTCCATCATTCTCAGGTGGACAAGGGACGAGAGGAGCCTCAGTCTCACGTTCCTCGGACAGGGCTTTGTCGGCGGCTACCTCATCCATCCCACGGACAAAAAGCCAGCGTTCCGACACGAGGTTAGCGATTCCGCATGGCTGCGGGCGAGACTGAGCCGTGAACTGGTCTCCAATCTCATCCGTCGCCGCACGACGAGGTAAGCGTTTGAAGATCATCCTCAGCCGCAAAGGGTTCGATCAGGGGAGCGGGGGCGCGCCCTCGCCGCTGTTTCCCGACGGCAGCATGTTCTCGATCCCCATCCCCGACGGCAGGACGCGCCAGCGATACGGAGCCATGCGGCACCGAGAGCATGACATCGGTGAAATCGTTTCCCACCTGACGAAGGGTCGGTACACGGGACGGTCGTCCGCGCATGTCGACCCGGACCTCCACAAGGATCGCATCGAGAGGCTCGAAGGCTGGCGGCCGGCGTTCGGACAGACAGGCGCTGCGCAGCGTCATCTCGAGAACCAGGGCGTAGGCCTGGGCGACATCTTCCTGTTCTTCGGCTGGTTCCGCGATGTCTCGAAGAGCAACGGCGTCTGGAGGCCGACACCGGGCGGCCGAGACATTCACGCCTTCCACGGCTGGATGCAGGTCGGCGAGGTACTCGACCTGTCGTCTGGTCGCGCGACCGACTGGCTGCGCTATCCGTGGCTCTGCAATCATCCCCACGTCGGTCGAGGGGCGGAACCCAATAACACGATCTACATCGCCACCGAGACGTTGGCCCTTCCGGGCGGCATTGGCGCTGGAAGGGCTGGCGGTGGCCGACTGGAGAAGCTGACCGCCGAGACAACGCTCACAGCGCCTGACCAGCCGAAGAAATCCGTCTGGTCACTGCCCGAATGGTTCGGCCCTGACAGCGGACGCTCGCTCTCATATCATGTCGACCGGAACAGATGGACGATGACACCAACGGGACTAAACCTGAAAACCGTCGGCCGCGGCCAGGAATTCGTCATCGACATCGGGGACGACAAAAAGGCGCTAAACTGGGTAAGCTTCCTCATTTCCTCCGCGATCTAGCCTGAGAACTTAGGGCTTCGGCCCGACGTTGGGGGTGGCCGCGACAGCCAACTTCGGCTCGAAATCCCGGAAGCGGATGTGCATGTAGGCGCTCGCCGCGAAGTTCTCTATCGTCTCGCCGGTCGCCTCGAGGAGGAACGGCTTCTTGCCGTCATAGACATCCTGCTCCTGAAGGCCAACCTCGTACAGATCACCGTTCGCCGACTTAACCTTGAAGAACGGGTCGGCGATCTGATGCGACCAGCCCGTCAGGATGACCGAGACAGGCAAGACGCGAGATATCATCTCTTTTGGGTCAATGTCAGGATCGATGACCCGGGCGAGCTCACTGAAGGCCAGAACTGCGCCTGGCTTGTCCGCAACCCAATCGAGGACCTTCATGAAGTCGTCGCGCTGCGGATACTTGTCGATCTTGGGAACATAGTAGTCGTAGTAGTCTTCGAAGGTGGCAAAGCTCATGGTGATCTCGTGTCTTGAATTTAGATATCGTCCATGAACTCAGGGCAACAGACAAGGCGGGTCGAACTGGGCGGGGTTGCAAATATCGTCAGACAACCCAGTCGCCCAAACCTCGGAATTGTATCGTGTCAGCGATCATGGTTGCTTGAAACGCGATCCCAAAATCGTAGTCCCCATCGCGGTCGGAATCGAGCCAGAACCGAGACGGTTGCCCGTTATCGATTTCCATATAGGCCAAGGCACTGGTAGTACTCGTCGACTGTGAAGCCCACTCGATTTCACCCAACGCTGTAAGATCGATAATGTCGGTATCGTTTATCCCGAAGACAGTATCCCAAGTCACGGGAGCGTTGGAGGCCGAACTGGGCTGAAGGTTATCCACCAAGCTGTCGTCGAGAGAACTATAGGAGATTGTCGTAACGCCACCGTAGGCGTGGATAGCGTCAGCCCCGGCACCGCCGTTTACGTTAATGCCCGCTGCATAGAGATAAATGACATCGTTGCCATCTCCTCCAGTGGCCATAGAGTCTGTGCCATAGAGTTCTAGCGTGTCGTTGTCGTCGCCTCCATTTAGAGCGTCGAACGCAGCGTAGCCGTAGAGAAAGTCGTCTCCGCCGAGACCGTTGAGTATTTGATGCCTGAGCGTGCCTGTCTCAGTCCACAATTCATCGGCTTCTTCAGTCCCGTTGATCGTCTTTTGCGGGGGTTGGAGCGTGAACTCAATCAGGGCCGTGTCGGATTGACCGGTGGCGTCGGTGATAGTTAGCAAGAATTGTAGCGGGACGCCGATCTCCTCTGGAGTTGGTTCTCGAACGATCACGAAATTCCATTGAGTGTCGTCCTCACGGGCTATCAACGGCGCAGTGCTACTCGAGCCGATTTGTTCCAGAGAATAGGTGTGGCCGTGATGCCAGTAGTCCAGCGGGTCCTGGGGAAACCAGACCCCAACTGACGCTCCTATCGTTGGCATGATTTCACCCTGAACTGGCATTTCAAGGATATCGGGAGCGACTTCCTCATTTCTGTCCATCTTGATTTCAACGACCTTTTGAAGATCGGTAACCCCATCATTCGCGCCTACCGTAATCGTGAAGTCATTGCCATCCGGGAATAGAAGGTTCGCGACCTTTTTGACAAGACCCGTCTCCTTGTCGATGGTGAACGCGCCGTTATGATCATCAGCTAGATAATAGACGATTGGGTTGGATGTTTCGAAGCGATCGACTGTAGCAAGAAATTCGAAGTTTGCTCGATTAGTCGTCGTGTATTCGCTCTCCGCAACGATCTTTGTGGGGGCGTTATCGTAGCCATTTAAAATAGCAGATGTGGACCGAAGTATGGTCTGTTCGTAATATCGAATCCACTCGCCTCCGTTCGAATTCAGCGTCCATTCATCATAGAAGGAATCTATGGTTACGTAAGAATCGACAGCCGTGTTGATCATCCCCGCGTACACGTCAAGGTCGAATTCAAACGTTCCACCAAGTGAAACAGTGACACTGGTGGGGGATTGAGCGACAGCTAACGTATGCGTCTGCCCGTCCCAAAAAAACTCACCGCTCAAACCAGTTATTGTTCCACGGATCGAGGGAAGGATTCCTTGAAACAAGACCTTATCTGTTGATTGGCCTTCGGAAATAGACGCCTTCGTTACATGCGTCCAATCACTGTTCAGTACAAATGGGACTAGCTCCGAAACCTCATCATCGGCTCCTTGCAGGTAGGTGGATAGCAAATCTTCAAAGCTATAGCTTTTGCTCTGACCTGTCGTCGTCCAATCGCTAGTCCCATCCGCCGGCTTAACCCAATCTACTCGGAATTCTTCGACCCCGGTTATTTTTACTGGCCCGATGTAGCCACGAACGAAGTGGTCCAGTTTCCCTTTCAGGTCGTTGGTGGTCAGATAAAGAATGTCATGGCCTGTGCCTCCATCAATGGAAGAAAATACAAATGCGTCTGCATCTGGGGTAAACGTATCCTCAAAAAAGAAGACGTCATTCCCGGCTCCACCATACGCCCTGTCGCCATCACGACCAACATGGATATAATCAGCATCATCTTCACCATAGAGCGAGTCTGCGCCATTACCTCCTCGGAGTTCGTCATCGCCAGACCCGCCTTTTAGTATATCGGCTCCAGAGTCACCGTATAGAAAGTCATTGCCTCCGTTCCCAACAAGAAGATTGTTGAGAGGGTTTCCTATAATGAAATCGTTTCCAGCACCACCGATCGCATTCTCAATGCCAGTCTCTTTCCCTTCCGAACTACCTTTCGCGATTGTATATCCGCCGTAGATGATATCATCCCCGTCGAACGCCATCGAAACGTAGCCACCACCCGCTCTCTGCGGATTTACAAATTGGCTCTTAACCTCTGAAGGAAGACTATCCCAAAGAAGCGAAGAACCACTAGCTTGCTTTAGACGCAAGCCGACTTCCGTAAATTCTGTAGTGTCGTCGATCGTTGCCTCGTTCAAGTTAATCAGCGCGCTCAAGCTGGGATCGCTTATTGAATCGAACCTTATAGCGTCCGTACCCTCAGTGTCCCAGATCGAATAATACGAGGTACCGATGGAAATTGAACCGTCCTTCGCATTGAGATCGTACGGGACATCGGCATCCCACACGTAGTTAGTGCTGCCCCTTGCATGTTCCGTTTCACCATACATCCATTGCAGAGCAGCGATATCCAGCGCCATCGGACTTATAGCAAAACCGAACGTGGCGCTGTCAGTAGCTCCAGGGACTTTGATGTAGGTCATTGCCGTATAAAATGCGCTGTCCAGCACTGGGTCGATTACTAATGTACCGCCTGCCGTATCGTGAGGATGATACAATCCAAGCGTATGAAGGACTTCATGAAGGATCGTGTTATGAAAATTCGTTACCACGCCCTCTTGGTATGACTGTGGCGTCTTCAATCCGACCACGATATCGCTTCCGTTCGGCACCGGATATGGTCCGAAGCCGACCTTGGCTACCGAATCGATCTCCAGAGTGTCGAATCCAAAAAGGAGGGCGCGCGGTATTTCCGACCGCGCTTCGGTTATGGGCAGGTTCGCGAAGTTTGAAATATTAAGTATAATTTCGCTGGCTATGGATTCAAACGACCCGCCAGGAACGAGGCCGGCAACATTGAACGGAGCTGTAAACTGTTTGTTGACGCCGTCTATTTCGTAAGCTTGGCTAACCCAGTCGCTTATCGTATTTACAGAACTCAGGGTGCCGTTTATGGAATATCCGATTTGATCTTGCCTTGCGAACCCGAAGGTATAGCTTCCAGCGAGAGCGGACTTGGAAACAAGCGACTTTATAACGTCATTCGCCCCAGTAAGGTCTACTTCAATAAGCAAGTTTTCAGGCATTCAGTCAACCTTCGAATTATGGAACATAGTCTGTAGTAGCAATGAGATGCTGGATTTTCTGGCTAACCACTTCAGATGTTCCTGTTTCGTGCAAAATGTCCGCGATTTCATCGCTTCGGCCACGAACATGGAAGGTCCACCCGATCCAAGACATAAATCCAATTAGGTCTGTATGTGGCGCAAGGTAGGAGTGTCCCTTGGTTCTCAGTATGTTCTTGAGTTTGGTGAGATAGTGAGGGTCAGCTCCTGCCTCTAGCCAACCTTCGTAACCAGCGGCGCGAATTGATGCGCGACTGTCTTCCCAAGATTTCGTAACATAGTCGGTAGCATCGCCCAACCAGCAACGCGTCGGATATCGCGCCCGAGCGACATCGAGTCTGTCGTTTACACCCCAGTCATCGTAAGCCCACGACGTCGTTGCATACAAGGCACAAGCGGGTACAACGCCAGACGTTCTATCAATTGCGGACCCGGTTGCACGTATCGTAGAGATTGGATCATACGCAAAGTACTCGATAGAAATAGCACAAACAACTAACAGAGTAGCGGCAAAACCAAGCAAATTCCTGCGTCGACGAGACATTGATAAATCCCCACTTGGCGGAATTATACGATAAAAGGAAGTTCAAAGAAAAACGCCGGCAAATAATGCGTGAATGAGTTCGGCCGGACGCGACAAGCCTCTCTCAGCTTATAGGTGCAGTCATATGTTGAATTCGAAATCTGACCCTTTTGCCCCTTCACTCTTTCCGCAGACTCTTCCGAAATGAACTATGCAAGTTCTCAGTCATGTGCGTTCACCCGCGACGGTCCTCGGATATGGTATTGATATTGAGTAGACTGCCACGAAAGGTTCACGGCTAACCCATTCTCGACATGGACGTCGTAGAGGGCAGCGGCGAAAGGCGCAGAGGTGTCGATCTGCGCGTCCTTGCGTTCGCTTCCGATTTTCGCGGTCTTGATAAGCTCGATGATATTAATGCACAACCCAATTCAGAAGGTTGCTGCGATGTCCATGAAACAACGCTGTTGTTGCATTGGGCGTGCAGGAATTAGAGTCCTGATCTCGTCGAACACCCGCGGGTAGTCGTCACGGTTCATGATGGCGTCGGCCGCCGGACGATCGGGGTTTCGATTAACGGCGTCCATGACGCTTCCGGCCCACTCGAGCCTGGAGGCGAACTGGCCGAGCGGCATGCGCGCCAGATCGCGGGCGGTGTGGTTGATGTCTTCGCCAAGGAACTTGTCGGGGATGTTCGGAACGTAGACCGGCTTGCCCTGCGTGATCGCGTAGCGCACGGAGTGCATGCTTCCGGAATGCGTCTCGCCCTGAACGAAAACCGTGGCCAGGGACAGGCCCGTGATCAGGCGGTCGCGGTCGATGTAGCTGCCCCTGTTCGCTTCCTTGCCGAAGCCGCACTCCGAGACGATCAGTCCGCCGTTGTCGCAGATGCGCTTCGCAAGCTCCAAGGCCGCGGCGGATGTGTAGACGTCAAGTCCAGACGCCAGGACCGCGCATGTCGTTCCCCCCACGTCGAGCGCGGCGCGGTGGGACACGGCATCGATACCGCGGGCGAGACCGGAGACCACGCACCACCCCTCTTCTGCGAATGCGGAGGCCATGCCGTATGCGACCTTCTCGCCGAAGGCCGTGGGTTCGCGGGTTCCTACGAAACCGACGGCGTTGTCGAAAAGGGAAAGGTCTCCGGAGGTGTAGAGAAGAAACGGGGGTTCTTCCAGCGCCTTCAATCGCTCCGGATAGTCGGAATCGTAGAGCGAAACGATGAAGGCCCCGACTTGAGCGGCCCTAGAAGTTTCCTTGAGCGCGTGCCTGTAAGCGGCATCAACGATCTTGGCATCGCGGATCGCCGTCCTCTGCTTGGAGTTGAAGCAAACCTTGATGGCCTCATCGTCGGCGGCGAGGAGTTCGCCAAAGGTGTCGAAAGCGCCGAGGGCCTTCTGGACGGCAATGCGGCCGATCCCGTGGATCGCATCGAACATGAGGAGGCCAGTGGCGGAGCGCAAGGGCGTATCTGCGAGCGTTGTATCGAGCATGTCGTCCATCCGTGAAGTCTTGGAAACATGTTCGGTTGAGATGGCGCAAGGGGCAACGGATGTCGCCCGATCTCCCGCTCTAGCGCCTTACGGCGTGCAGGCTGTGAGCGCCAGCGTGGGATTGTCCGATAGGCAAGACGATTTCAGGCGGGACCGCGATATCCACGCGCCTCGTGCTGACGGAGAACGTGGATTTGGGAAGCATGTCGGCGATCTCGCGGATCACCTCCTCGTAGTCCACCACGATCATCTCGGGACCCGCCATCAGATCGAAGAGCGCGGGATCGCGATATGCGTGTCGGTTCTCGCAGAACCAGAAGGAGCTGAGTGTGATCTCCGCGTTCCCGCTACAGTCGGAAGGGAGGTTACGACGCAGGAAACGCGCCTTTACATTCAGGCCTGCGACCTCGAAGAGCCTCCGTGCGATCGCGATCTGCCTGTCGGAACCGTCGATGCCGGTCAATTCAAGTTCGGCGTTGTCGGCGAGGAACGCAAAGGCGAGACTGAACGCGCCCGACCCGCATCCGAGGTCGCGGACGTTGCGGTAGCTTCCTGCATCGATCCCGGCGGCGACGAGGGAGGCGAAGCATTTCAGTGCGTTTCGCATTCCGAACGCCCTTGTGAAGGTATCCGCCTGCTCCCCGTAATCGAAGACCTCGATCGTTCGCCTCGTTTCCACGTCGTTGCGGAGAGCGAGTGCCTTGTCGTCTGGCGCGTATACGTCGCGGCAGGCGAGCAGGAGATCGGAGAAATCGGACCAGGTTTTCGTGCGGATATCGGCTTTGCGCATGCAGCTTTCCCTTTGGCGACTGAATGCGATGGTGTGAAGACGGGAACCGTTGCGCAAGTTCCGCCAGGAACGTTGCATACCAGATCGAGCCGGGACAAGGGAAATGGACAAGTGTTGACAATGCTATCCGGGGTCTTTAATAAGAGCGCAGAGAGAAAAGGAAGACCCCATGCTCAACACGCTGACCAGCCATCACATCGCGGACAACGACTGGTACAATGCGGAGATGGCGAAGTCGCTCATCGACAAAATCTTCTTCCTCGACAAGGTGGATGCGGGCATGTTCGTCGATTTCGGGTGTGCGAACGGCGTGATGCTCGGTTTCATCGAGAAGGTGTTTCCGGGAAGCAAGCTCGTGGGTTTCGACACCAACCCCGAGATGATCGAAGAGGCGCGCGCCCGCGACCCCAACAGCAAGATCATCTACACCTCCGAGTGGGACGAAGTGCGTGAACTCTTCAAGGACCACAAGGCGACCGCTCCCCGCGGGCAGGAAAAGGTGTGCGTAGTGAGTTCCTCGGTAGGACACGAGATCGAATCCTACTCGGACGAGGAAGCAAAGGCCCTGACCTACCGGAGAATCTGGGGCGAGGCCGACATTGAATGGGACTATGTCGCTTGGCGCGACATGATGGCCAGCAGGGCCGCTTCACGTCCTTCGGACCCCATCGCGGTCGCGCGCGTGCAGCAGATTTTCGAAGCCAAGCATCCCGGCCTGATCGCCCAGTGGGAGCAGCGTTGGGGCCACCTCGGCGAGAATTGGAGCCTGCTTCATTTCTTTATGACTTACCGCTACGTCGCGAACTGGGATCGCGAGTATCGCGAAAACTACCTGCCTCGGAACTACGAGGACTTCATGGCGTCAGTGCCGAAGAAGTACATGCCCATTTATCAGGATCGCTTCACCCTTCCGTTCCTGCGCCGACGGGTGCAGGAAGATTTCGGCATCTCGCTGTCGGATACGACGCACCTCAAGGTCGTCTTCGAGCTGAGAAAGTAAGTCTTTTTCAGCCTGCCATCGCAAGCGAAGGCGTTGCTGACCGCCTGAAAAACAGTTTGGACAGGGCGGACTGAGACGCCCTCCAGGCGTCCGCATCCCATGCGTGGTCGTCTGCGACGCCTTCGTCCGAGATCGTGATGCCGACATCACGCAGACTACCGATGACCGCCGACGCGAATTCCCTGTCGGCCACCGTGACAACAGCGCTCCGGGATATCGGGGAATATTCGATCCGCACTAGCGAAATCTGCGTTTCGACGTCATGCACCGAGAAGGAGATCGCCCGGGTGATCCCGTAATCGGTGCAATCCACCGTCCATGCTCCGTCCTGGTCGCAGTCATGGCGGAACTCCTCTGTTGCCTCCAGCATTTCCGCGAAGGCCGGGGAGAGGTCAGGCCGGACGACGCCGCAATGGGAGGCGGGGAATTTTCCGACGGGGACAACCGGGATGCGGGCCGGCGTGTTGAGGATGCTCTTGAGCGCGAGATCGTTGTGCTTTGTCAGCAGGAACCCTTCGCGCGCATTGTCGCCCTTCTGATTCCGGAGATTGAAAGCTCCGAGGGACAGGGAACCGTCGCGGCCTTGGTGAACGAGTGCCCCCTCCACGAGATAGAAGAGGTCGCCGGGGCGGGCAAGCGAGGTTTCGTAAACGGTGATGGATTGCTCGACAAGGCCCACCAGTCCGTCAGGGATGGTCTTGCCAATTGCCCTGAACCAGAGAACGGGTTTCCTGACTTCGAATTGACCGTTGTCGATCATGGCTACGCTCCGTTTGGCTGTCATAGCGGAGCGTCGCGCTTGCGCTCGCATGGGACAACGGATCGAGTACAAAAGGAAGCCCCCGACCACGGGAACCGCGATCGGGGGCTGAGCAGGCTGGAGCTGGACGACGAACGACGGACGATCCGACGAAGAACGAGGCACGAGAACTGCCTAGCCGGTTACCAGAGACGAGCGCCCTTCAAGCAGGGAACGTTTGGTTTTGTCCGGTTACGAGCAGTGATTTGGCCATGGTTTGTATCCCCTAACGGATACGATCGGAAACAGTCATTCGACTGTTGGTGCGCCAGCCTTGCCCACGGGTCAGACGATTTCGAGTTCCGCGAGGAACCCGAGATCGTCTTCGCCGATCTCGATGGAGAGGTCGTCCCTGTTGTTGAGGGCCAGGCGGCGGTCCTCCAGGGCCTCCTTCTCTTTGCGGAGAACGACCAGCTTCGCCTTGAAGGCGGAGATCGTCTCCTGAGTCAGGGGGCTGACCTGAAGGGTCGAGCCGTCGTCCTGACGGTGGTGGCCGTAGCCATGTGACTGGGTTTGAGACGTCTTGGACGCCTCCCGCTTGCGGCCGAGTTTGGCCTGGATCAAGTCGGCCTGCACGGGCTTGGCGTCCGCGATCGGCTTGAACAGCGCGATCTGGCGGTCGATGTGGCCGATGCCTGCCAGGATCGCGTTCACGCCATTGGCGTTCGCCGCCTCAATCTTCGAGCGCACGTCGGAAAGGATGCGCGAAAGGCGGACCTGCTTTTCGACGCCTTCGAGAACCTTGGCTTGCTCGGCGGCGAGGAACGCCGCGATGTCCGCCAAAGCCGTCGGGTCGTCGATGTCGATCACGATTTGCGAAGGGGTGGACGAAACGCGGAGAGCTGCTTCGATCTGCTTCTTGAAGCGCAGGGCCTTGCGGAGCGTGATGGACGCCATGAAGTCTTCCTTTTTTGATTGGAGACTTGAATTATCCACCTTCTACAGGAGACGTCAACGGTCTTTGAAGAAATTCGTGACGCCAGCCGTTTTGACAGTTGCCGCGATCCCGATCAAGTTCCGAAAAATGTCTTGAAGCGGAGTAGTGGCGTTGCGCCTTACGTTCGAAATCCCTGTCACATTTCTCGCGACGCCCACCAGTATGAAGCTCACAAGGATGGTTTTCGCCCACGTGAAGAGGGTGATCGAAATCCCGTCGGCATCATCCGACGAGGCTCCGGTCGCTCTCTACGCGAACGCGAGGGATCGTGGAATTTTCGCCGGGCTGCGGGTGTACGAGGACCGCCTCTACACGCCGATCGGAGCGGTGTCAGCATGCATCCCGACACACAGGGCCTTGTTCAGCCCTACGACCTGTCCGCCGCAATTCGCCAGCTATTTCGCAAGAGTTGAGAAGGAGGCGCAAAGGGTTTCAGGGCGTGCCGCCGGAACGGTGAAGCCGTATCCCAAAAACATCTCCGAGGACCTGCATCACGGGCGGCCGATCAAACTCCACGACCTCTCCAACATGAGCTTCAAAGACCTCGAGTTCCATCAAATCGAACAGCAGGTCATGGATTTCGAGGCGAGGTTATCAGGCTTCGTCCTGGTCGACGGCCGACTTCACAGGGCTTGCCGCGAGCCGGTCATCGCGATCAGGGCGGCATCGGGCGACGCCGAGACATTCCAGGCGGACGTGATTTTCCTCGACAGCCCCATTTTGAAGGGTGCGGACAAAGCAGATAGGCGACCCGACGCGCTATTCCGGATGGACGAGGCGCAAAGGGCAGTGGAGTACTGCGTCACCGCCGGCGCAACCAATGACATAGCAGCGCGTATAGCGGCACTCGACGTCAACGTCATGGACGCAAGCGCTTTGAAACTAGACTCCGACAGGGCGAGCATGTTCTGCCTCGCACGCACCGTCGCGATGAGGATGGCCGACCACCAGGTAGTGAAGCATCCAAGGATCATGGAGTTGGTTGAGAGATATTCCGAGGAACATTACCCTGACGAACTGGGGGACCTCGTCTCAGACCTGTTTGATAGCCATTCCGACGCTTTTCCAGCGGGGATCGAGAGATATATGGCGAGCGGGGTCGTCAACATGTGGAACAACCGTCCCATCTCAACGCCGTACCTCGACGCCAGCGCCTCGCCGAGGTTCTGACCGGGCGAGGCGAAGGTGGAATCACCCGTCTGTTGCGGACTTCGCGTCATTGAGAGCGTGTTTCCTGGCGGCTTCCGCCTCAGGGTCGTACTCGCCCTCGACCGATGCGTCAGCCATGGCTAGAAGCTCACCCAAAAAGCCTGACACGTTCTGCCTCGAAGCGTCGTTGATCGGCTTCAGGAACTCCTCGTCCAGTCCGTCGTCCGTTGCTGTCGGAGTGTAGTGCCTGGGTGATGTCGTCATCGTCATAGCCTTCGTTTTTCGCGATACGGATCATCGCCTCGTCATAGGACGTGTTCATGAGTTCGGGCGACCGCCCGGTGAGCGCTCCATAGAGTTCTTTTTCCGGATACCAAAGCGTCGCCTGCATGTCGGCGGCAGTCATACGGTAGCCCTGACGCTCAAGGATGTCGAGGGCGAGCGATACCACCTCCCTGATCCATTTGCGGTGGCCGGCGCTCTTGGGGCTGTCGACGGGATATCCGAGGGAATGGGCGATGGATTCGGCCGCCAGCGGCCACCCGAGGTTCTGCTTGAGCGTGGAAGCGGCTTCGTTGGAACGCGTCACCTTGCGGGACTTGGCGCTCATGTCGTCCTTGACCTTGCCTGCAACGTAGGCACGCCTGATGCCCTCCCAGAAGAGCCGCATCGTCCGCGCGTACGAAAACAGCGACTGGCTGTCCATGGTGCGCAGGCTAGCCGGATCGATCACCACGCCGGCGTCCTCCATCAGCTTGCGCATCTCGGGCGACTTCATGGATTTCCGGACGCCCTTCTCCAACTTATCCAGAGCTCCGTCCACGATATCACCGCGAACCAGAGACCCCGTATAACGTCCCCAGGTGCGCATGAACCAGAGGTCGATGGTGACGGGCGAATGGTTACCGATCAGGTTCTGGAAGAAGCCGTTTCCTACCTTCGGGCCGAATACGATAGAACCGTAAACCATCTCGTCGGCGAGCTCGGACCCGGTGATCTTCATGCCGTACTTGGCCGCGACCGACTTGAGGTCCGCCATTCGCATCTTCATGGTGAGCAGGCGGTGTACTCGGGTCAGGTCTTTCCCCGCCAGTTCGTAAAGCATATTGAAGCGGTCAAGATTGTGCTTGATGGCGGCACCGTTCGCCCCGTAGATGCGGTCCACGGAAAACGATCCGGTTGCGATGAAATGGCGGTACTGCTCGAGGGCGTACCGCATGTTCTCGTTGACCTTGTTGTTCTGGCTGGTAATGGCGATCGCCGCGAAGAAGACCGTCTGCGCCTCGCGCGCGTTGCGGAACCGTCCGGAAGCGTGTCCTCCGGCAGCGCCGTCGCCCTTGATTTCGGGGTGGAGCAGTGCCGCCACCCCGATCATGTTTTCAATGCTGCGCGTGTACCAGTTGAGCGACGTCGGCTGGTCCGACCGGGTCACGTTCCAGATCGTTTCGGCAGCCATCATGCGGGCGATGACGAGGTTGGCCTCGGGCGACGGCTCCGTGATCGGTTGCCCGCCGAGGTCCTTGATGGCGTTGGCGACGATAAACGCGCTGGCGTCCGCATTGTCGGAAAACTCGCTCGAAGCGGCGCGGTCAAGGAGGTTTGCCACGAATACGGAGGGCAGCGGGGCCTGGAGGTCATGCATTTTTGATTCGCCGGGTGTCTTGAATTCTATTGAATGAGTATGAGTGAAGCATCCATGGGTGCAAGCGACTCGAATTTCTTGAAGACGGACACCATTCCTCCACAATTGTGCGTCGGAATCAGGTGAAATCGGAGACATCCCATGAAGCTCGGCGTCTACATATTTCTGGTCGGCCTTGCCGCAACAGGCCAGGCGTACGCCGAGTCCCCTTCCCTGCACGTCTGGACGGACGGGATTTTGTCCCGCCTTCCTTTCCAGAACGGTTCGCTCGATCACGACGGCTATAGGGGCTACGCCAATTCCTTCGTCGAGGACAAGAAGCGCTATTTCGACGGTGTCTTCGGCCGCCTGCTCGACAAGGCCGTCAGGAACGGAATGACGGCAAGGGCGGACGCCCTGCGCCAGGATCACGAGCGGCGTATACGCGACCTGACCGTGAGTGCCGACCTCGCGACGGAGTCGGTGTTCTCGGCACTCGACCACGACCGGGATGGCGTGGTCCGGCGCGCGGAGGCGAGATCAGCCATCTACGGCTACGCTTCGGCGGCCGATCTCGACAATGACGGCTATCTGGACGCCGACGAACAGGCTCTCGCCGAATGGGCGCTGAGCACGGGCAACGTCATTGCCGCCAAGGCTGACGAAGCCGGATTAGAGAGGCAATTCAGGGAGATGGAAAGGGCGTCCTGGTAGAGTGCCTGATCCATTGAAGTCTTCATTTGTGGTGCAGGGTTGCAACACCGAAGATAATTATTGACTTCGCCGATTCATGGACAAACAATCTAGGCATTCGATGCAGGAAAGACACGGCCGGGACTTACGAAGGCCACCACTCGGAGTCTAGGATATGTCAGTTTCGGGAAAGACCCGCGCAGTCGCGTCTGCGCTGTGCATCGTTGCATGTTCATTCTCGGCCCAGGCCGTCGCCGGAGACGCACAGGAGCTGAACCTTCACAACGTGAACACCCACGAGGACCTGAGGATCGTCTTCAAGCGGAATGGCGCGTATGACCAGGCCGCCCTGCGCAAGCTCGACTGGTTCTTCAGGGACTGGAGGCTGTCCAAACCGAGGCGGATGGACCCCAAGGTGTTCGACCTCCTGAAGCGCGTCTATGCGGAAACGGGTAGCGACCAGCCGATCAACGTACACTCCGGATACCGCTCGGCGGAGACGAACGCCATGCTCCGGACCACGACGTCGGGCGTCGCCCGCGAGAGCCAGCACATAGAGGGCAAGGCCATCGACTTCCACATCCCGGGTGTTCCCACGAGCAAACTGCGCGCCATCGCGTTGAAGCTCCAGGACGGAGGCGTCGGATACTACCCGTCTTCCCGAAGCCCGTTCGTCCATATCGATGTCGCCGAGGTCCGCGCATGGCCCCGCCCGACCCGCCAGCTTCTTTCGTCGTTGTTCCCTGACGGCAAGACTGTCCACATTCCAGCGGACGGCCGTCCCCTTCCACAATACGACGAAGCGATGGCGGAGCTGAAGGGACGGAAGCTTGGCATCCTATCTGTCATCGGCGACATCGCCGACTACGTGAAGACCGGGAAGGCGCGCAACAAGACGGCCGTGGACAAGCCCGTGACGGAACTGGCCTTCACCCCGCCTATCCCGCTCGTAAAGCCGGAAATCGATCCGGCAACCGCATTCATGGCAAACCCCATGAGTGAAATGGCGATGGCCTCGAGGCCTGCGGTCTCGCCCAAGGGGAGCGTGTTCGACGACCCGCTTTCCTTTATCGAGGCTCGCCGTAAGGTATTGGACGCGGCCGTGGAAGTCGCGCAGAAAGCGCCGATATCGTTCAAGACCGCGGATGTCGGCAAGAGCGGCCGAAACCCGGCCAGTCCGGTCGTTCCGTGACGGTTGTCAGGCAGCGGCGACGTTGTCGTTGGCGGCGGTCGGCGCTTCGCGCTCCACGTTTTCGGTGACGATCGTCATGCACTCGCTGAAATCGGCGACTTCGTCGAGGATGCGCAGGGCATAGTTCGGGGTGTCATCGGGCAGGCTTTCCAACACGTCCTCGACCATGGCGAGGAGCACCTCGAACTTCCTCGAGGTGGACAACCGGGAGTCTGTCTCGACCTTGAACTGGCGGACGATGGGGGATAGGGGCTTCATCAGCGACGGCGTAAGCCTGATCAGGGTGACCATGTCGCGGTGGAAGTCGGCCATGACCTCCGAAACGGTCTCGGGGTATTGATGGAGGTAAAGCTGCTCGGACAGTTCGTCGAGGCCCTCCATGATGAGGCGCTCGTTTTGCTTCTCGTCGGCGGTCTTGTCTTCCCGTTCGTCGATCGTGAACCCGCCCGCATGGAGGACGATATTGGCGATTTCGACCTTCGACAATCGAAGGGGTCCAACACCCTCGGGAAGTTCGGCCTCGTTCAGTTCGGCCCTCGCTTCGACGAGGGCTTCCTCGACCGCATGGAACTGCGTCACGAAATTGTTCATGAACTCTTCGACGAGCATGGGTACCTTCCGTTGTTCGTAGTCCGAGTGTGCGCTTCAACACCGCCTTTTGCAAACACATCCTGTGGAAAAATGTTGACACCAAATCATAGACCCTGTTTAGGTCGTCGAGTACTTCAATTCGCACCGAAGGATGCGTACTCATGAACAAATATAAGACCCTGATCGTCGCAGCCGCGGTCGCCCTCGTGGGCGTTTCCGAGGCCGCCGCTTCCGGCCAGTCAAAGCGGGCCGAAGTCGCCCTCGAAATCGGAACCTACAGCATCGACACCGCGCGCTCCGAAACCTCGATCGCGAAACTCCTCTCCAAACATGGCTTCGTTAAGGGGAAGGACGGCTCGGGTGCCGTCGTCGTCGACGGCGTCGCGAAGGCTTCCGACGCGCTGGAACTTTTCGACAGCCTCGCCGCACCGTCCGAAGTGAGCAGCGCGACGATGCATACTCCCAGCGGCACCTCCGTGCCGTTTTCCGTCGGTCAGAGCCTCGAATACGTGAAGCGGATCGAAGTGACGACCGACGAGAAGGGCAAGAAGCACGTGGTCCGCCACCTCGGCGAAGCCGACTCCGGTCTCTCCGTTTCCCTCGCTCCCAAGGTCCGCAAGGGCGGCGTCGTGGACGTCAAGGTAAAGAGCGACCTGAAGCGCGTGCAGCTGAAGGACTTCGAAATCGGCGGCGAACACCTTCAGCTTGCTCACCGCCAGACCTATTCGCTCAGGACCAAGGCGAAGCTCCGCGCTGATCAGGCGGCTGTCTTTGTCCGCTATGTTCCGGCGGAGAAGCGGTCACTATTCAAGGCCGGCGAAGTCCTCGTGACCGTGGTCAAGGCGAAGGCCGTCAAGTAAATCGACGGGGACGGGGCCGCCAGTCGCGGCCCCGTCCCCGAAGTTGTGCCAACCAAGGTTCGAAAGGCGTTTTTTATGGATAAGCTCGGAAAGCGGTTTCTCGGCGGGGCAAAAACGGAAATCAAGGTTCCGGCGACGGTCAGCCTCGAAGTCTCCATTTACAGCGTAAGGACCGGCCGCCCGATGCAAACGGTTCTGGACCTGCTGAAAGATCGAGAGTTCACGCCAGCGTCTCGTCCAGGGGATTTTCAGCCCCGCGTCATCGACGTTTCGGGCGACAGGTCGAAAGTGCTAGAAATGTTCGCGGAGCTATCCAAGCCCCATCTGGTGAGTGAAGCGACCCTTTCCGTGTCTGCCGGCGCTCAGGCAATTGTGTCCGCCACCCGGAGCATGTCGTACGCGATGCAGACGACGACCGAGACCGATTTGAACGGGTCGAAGCGGGTGCGGGCGAAAAAGGGAGAAATCAGGTTCGGTATCTCCCTCTATCTGGAACCGATCGTCACTCCCCAGGGCGCGCTCGAGTTGACATGCCATCGGCAAGTGTCCCGTCCCACGGACGCAGCACAGGTCGGAACTGGAAAGGGATTGATGCGGCTGGTGCATACATCCAGCTCTGCCAGAGGTCGCCTGAACCCGGAGGATGCGATCGTCCATGCCGAATTCGTTCGGGCCGAAAATCCGACACCCCGATTCTCGGGGGAAGTCATTATCACCGTGGTCTCCGCGAAGGTCGTCGGTTAGCCTTCGCGGAGACCTGGCAGAAAGCTCAGGGGGCTAGGCTTGAGGGAGCCGCTGGTGCGTTCGTGACACCAGCCCAATCGGGCAGTTCGTCGGTCTCGATCAGACCGAACGTTGCGTCGGGGTAAAGGTTGGGAGCCTGCTCGGCAAGGCCGCGGTTGTCGCGAACGCTTTCTTGTACGTCGTGTGCGCCATCCGGCGACAATTCCGCCCACCATTCTTCCGGCTCGCCGTCCTTGAGGGTCACACCGCCGCGGACCAGTGCCACGACGATTTCCTCGTTCTGGGTGTCGTAGACGAAGCGGACGGGTGTTTCGCCACCGCCGCGCTCGAAAATGTGATGCCAGAGGTTGTTTTCGAACTCGTGGGCTTCGAGTGGGAAGTCGGAAACGAGGTAGCGAGCCATGGGGTTCTCCTTTTCAGTCAGAGAACCCTACAGCGGATCAACGCAAGCCTCCAGCTGAGCCGAGCTACGAGAAGAGCCAGTACAGGAGGCCCGCACCGCCAAACGCGACCACCAGGTCGCCGATGAACGCATTCCTGCGTTCGCTCGGCTTCATGGCGTCCCATACATCGCCAAAGGCTCCGGGCCGCAATCCATGCTGCCATCTGGGGATTTCACGGTCTTTCTGCATACTCGCCTCCTATGGCGTCGGTACGTGGCCGGCAATCGGCATGGGACGGCGCATCGGCAGGGCGAGCGCCGGGATCAAGGGTGGAGCAACCTCGCCAGGCCGGATGAAACCATTTCGCTTGATCTCGCCATGCATCCAGTGCTGATCGGTCTGAACGTGTCCCTGGCGCACGGCCTTGCCGACCGACTCCGAGAATTCGCGGTAAGGGATCGGATCGGCAACGCGGAAGACGACGCCCTCATGACCGTGATCCATGACCTCGTTGGCAATCCGCTTCATCGCCGCGTCGTCGAAGATACCGTCGTAGACCTTCTCGACCGGCTGGATGCCGAGCAGCTCGAACCAGTCCAGCGTGTTGTCCTTTCCTTCGTCCCATGCGAGCGCGACATTCCTGTCGTCCCACACGGAGAAGCCGAAGAACACATGCGCCAGCCGCTGGTACTCGATCGAATGGATGGCCCACATGTTTTCGCCGCAGATGCGCCAGAAGTCGGGAATCTCGTGCTTGATCGAACTCCAGAACGCCTTGACCTCGTCGCGGCTGTAGTTGTGCTTGCTGTCCAGGCTGCGGGCATGCATGTGGTCTGGATAGAGGCTGGTGTTCTCCCCGTCCATCTTGATGGTGCCGATGATGCGGCGGCCCTGCATCGCGGTCGTCGAGCGCAGCATCTTGTCGTCGCTCTGAACGCCATTCGACCAGCCGAAATGGAAGGTCCGCGGATATTTGCGATAAGGCTTGCCCGTGAAGAGTTCGAGCTTGCCGCCAAGCGCCAGCGCCTTCTGCACTTCCTCGTTGTCGAACATCTCGCCGCGCAGGCGCGTGCCGTCGGCGAGGACCGGATTTCCCCACTTGTCGATCCGCTCGGTCGGCGGAAGGTGCCCCGGATAAACCGGCTTCGCGATCCCAACCTTTGCGAGGATCGTCTCCACTTCGAGTTCGGTCGTCTCCGCGAGGATATGGCATTCCGAGCAGACGAGCGCTCCGTTGTCGAGGTAGTAGCCGCCGTCGTTGAAGAGCTTGCGTTCGATGATGTGGTGCGCGTCGACGCCAGGCTCGCCACAGTTGACGCAGCAACCGCGGTCCCTCTTGAAGACACCTTCCCTGAATTGGTCGCGGGTCAGAAGAACCCTTCCCTTGGACATCGCACTCGCTCCGAACTACTTGGGGTCTTATATCACGGGCGGCCGCATCGTCAATATCGAGGTCTTGATTTACATCCAAACCGTTGACACCGCCCGATACAGCGAAAACAATCGAAGTCATCACGGAGACGACGATGACAAGCGACAGCAACGCCCAGAGGGTGTCCATCAATTCCGCCCTGAGGGCGATCCCGAAACTGGTCGAGGCCTCCAAGCTCGGTATGCGCGACCAGGCGGTTGAAATCGGCGTCGAGATCGCGGGTCTCCTCGACGCGGGCATGCCGACCGTCAGCGAGCGCATCCGGAAAATCGCGAGGACCGGAGCCGGATTGACGCCGATCGCGGCCAAGCCGCCGGAGGACCTGGTGGACTACGTCTCGGTCGAGAACGGGTTCGACGGCGTGGTGCTGCCGGAAAATGTGATCGCGGAAGCGCGGATGATCGCCACGGAACACGCCCGCGCCGCCGAACTGGCGGCCTTCTCCGTCGCGCCGAGGCACAAGATTGTCCTGCACGGGCCACCTGGCAACGGAAAGACGATGCTCGCGCGCGCCTTCGCGGCCGAACTGGGCTTGCCCATCTTCGAGGTCAAGTACGGTGGCCTGATCGCCTCCTATCTCGGCGAGACGGGCAAGAACCTGCAGCGGCTGTTCGATTATGCCGGATCGCAGCCGTGCGTGCTTTTCATCGACGAATTCGACACCGTCGCCATGGCGAGAACCGCCAAGGGAGACGTCGGCGAGACGCGCCGCGTCACCAACCAAATGCTGCTACTGCTGGATCGCCTGCCCGCCCGGTGCTTCCTCGTCGCGGCTACAAACCTCTTCGACCAGATCGACAGCGCGGTCGTCCGTCGTTTCGACTTCGCTATCGAGATTCCGTCGCCGACCGAAGACCTGGTGCGCACCTGCGCCGCCCGCGAGCTTTCGCCCGAGCGGACGCCGGGTTATGACAGACGTGACCTTGTGGAAAGGATCGTGGGGTGCGCACCGCCGCATCTATCTGCCGTCGTCGCCATGTGCGAGTGGATCAGGCGCGACCTGTGCCTGGCGGCCGGGACGAACATCGACGGGATGCTCGCGGCGGCCGCCGTGAGGGGTTAGCCCATCAAATAGGCGAGGTAGCCGGCCGTGCCGAAGATGCCGCCGATAAAGGCGATGATCACGAAATGGCCGCCAGTGGGGTCTTTATTTAGGTCAAGCGGATCGGCGGCAAACGGCGGTCATTCGGCGACCTACCCAGACGCGGAAAACGTCGTCGCCGCTCATATGGACCTCGAGCTGGGCGGCGGACATCTGTCCGCTCAGGAAGCACTGGAAAAGCAGTTCGTAGCTTGTGCCGTCGGCCATCTTCGTATCCAAGAATTCCATGACTTCGATGATACGTCGCGCTTGCCTCGGGGTCAAAGGCCGACGGGGGATCGTTTAGAGCGACATCCGCGCCGGCATGGAACGGACGGGCGTTCGGGCGATCGCCGGGAGTTCCATCTTTCTGAAGGCGGCGAGGGCATCGGCTGTCATTTCGCCATAGACCTCGGCGAGGACGCCGTCATCCGAGTGGAGGCGGAAATAGGACGCCGCTTCAAATCCTGGCTCTGGCAGAACAACGGTGTTCCCATCGAGGAGCGACGCCGCCGCCTCAGGCGTCTGTTCGTGGGTTCTCCAGCATGTCTCTTCGAAGTCCACGATATCCTTGAAGCCGGCCTCGATGAGCAGTCCGAGGCGTTCGCGTGGATTGAAGGTTTCCAGTTGGGGCGCGCAGGTTCCCGCGAACACGATGCCGTCTCCGTACGATCCAGACCATGGCCTGCCCTGCTCCGCGTCGACGCAGACCCGCTGGAAGACCGTCCCGATGGCTTCCCTGGCGGAGAGCTGGTCGGGTCGGGCGGCGGCGAGAAACTCCTCGGTGACGTCTTCGTAAACGCCGACGAACCGCGGCGAACTGTCATTGGGTACGTAAATGGTGTCGGATTTGCCGTAGGTCGCGTGATCGTAATAGCCGCCGACCGAAAGAACGGGAGAAGGCGACGCGACGACAACGAGCCGCGTGACCCAGCCACCCTGCGCTGTCTGCCCCGCCAACCGCGCGGCGACGGGGTCGTGTATCCTGACGATGCGCGCTACCGTGCCGTTGTTGCGTTCGTCGGGGGCGGCGCATTCACGGACGGCCTCGACGTCACCCGAGGTGAGGCAGCCCGGACCCGGGAGAACCGTGTAACTGTTCGGGCCGCTACGCAGGACGAACCGCTCGGGTTGCCCCCGCTCGTCCACGTGTTCAATTTCGATGGCGGGCGAAGCCTTCGACGTCAGTTCCATATCAGCATCCCTCCGGTCGAGGTCATGGTGCGTGCCGTGACTGCAAGAGACACTGCGCTACGAGAATTCCGGCCGCCGCTCCCATATGGATTCGTAGTCCGGACCCGATTGTGGAAGGACGACCCTGTCGTCTTCGGGAATATCGGCGAGCACCACCCGGCGGAACGACTTGAGGTCTTCGCTGTAGTAGACGTCTCCCCCCGCCAGTTCTATGGCTGCCCCTATCGTAAGGCCACCGGCCAGGAACGCTTGGATACCCGCCTCCGAAAACGGGATGACGAAGTATGTTGTCTGCTTTTCCATCTGGTCGGCTCCGGCGAAGCCAAGATAGGGCTCGTCCGAGGTTCCCATGGCGATCATGAGGGGTTGGTCGTAGAAGACGAGGGTCTGAAAGCCCTTCCAGGCGATATCAGGACTTGGGAGCCGCGTGCCGTGCGGGGGAACCAAGGCCGTGTTTCTGTTATCTTCGATGTTCATGCTTCTATAGTCCTGTTTTTTTGATTGCGGGGTCAAGGCGGGGCTTGGCGCTTTCACCGCCGATGTCGATAATTCCAGACATGGATGGAGCGGGGCGGCGATGAGCGGGTATTCGAGGTTTTCCAGTCGTGTTGTTGCGGCATCGATCGGGCTTTTCGGCGCGGTCTCGACGCAGGCGATGCCTCTTCCCGACCCAGGCGTTTTTCCTCCCGCCGCCAGCGGCTGGGCGGACCCGGTCAACCCGTTCGCTCGGTACGGCATCGCCTCGTTCGCGGCGACGGCGCAATACCTCCCCTCCGTCGAGCGGCCGTTCTTCAACGAAAGCGAACGGCTGGAATACGAGCGTCAGATCGAGGCACTCGACGACATCTCCGAACGAATCCAGGTGGTCATCGACAGCCTCGGGTTCCTCGCGACCGACATCCTCGAGCAATATGCGGCTTCCTCGGGAGAGGTGAACGCAAGGCTTGTCGCCATCAAGGAAACGATCGACCGCTATCGCGTCCAGAAGGAGGAATATGTCTCGCCTTCGAGACTGCGCGCCGCAGAGGCTTTTGTCGGCCTGGTGGAGGAGGGAGAGGACGAGTACGTCCGCACTGTCGAAACGGTTCAGCAGGCGACCACCGCCATCTCCGATCTCAGGCACTACATCGCCGCCCAGGAGACCGTGCTCGGCTCCTTCAAGGACGCGATCCAGACGCTCTACGGGTTCGATGCCTCGTCCGTTAACGGAAAGGCGGTAGAGGACGCCGTCGGGACGCTGCGGGAAAGTCTGGGGTACTGGGACATGCCAGCTCCCGCGGCTCCCGCCATCCCCGTCGCCGACGCGTCGGTCCCAGTCGGTCTTCGGTAACGAAAACTGGATCATGCCAGCGGCACCGTGGCGTGGGAGGTCCCCTCGTGCCTGTCGAGGCGGGTTAGCATCGTACGGATGAGCTTGGCCTCCGCCGGATACCTGAAATCGGCTTGCTTCCGGGCGATCATCGTGCCGGATTCGAGGTCTTCGCCTTCCCAATCGACCCCCTTGTCGGTGACCGATGCCTTGAACCGGCCGACGGCGGTTTCGAAGGACACTCCGCGGAACGGCGCGTCCGAGTAGAAGGAGGACCAGCCTTCCCTATAGCGACGCCCGTGCGTCAGTTCCTCGACCAGCAGTGACGCATGTCCGTGGCTATCGAACGGGAACGGTGTGTGGGCCGCATCGGAAAGAAGGCACTGGACGGCTGCGTCCCACATCGCGGCGATGAGCATGACCGAACGCTCGTCGTCGTCGAAGTAATGGTCCTTGGAGTATCCGGGGACATAGGGGAGCTTTTCGTGGTCGATCAGTTCTTCGAACGAACCGAATAGCAGTGCCGAGGACTCGCGCTGCCTCGCGCGCAAGGACATGATGCCAACGCAAAGAGCGGGTCCGTGCCACATCGTGTCGCGGTCAAGGTCCCACCAGCCGTGGCCATCCTTGGGGGTGGTCGGCGTGTCGACGGACCTGGAATGCGCGACGTGCGCTTCGGTTGCCAGGTCGGCCGTTTCGGGCCAGCCGCCGTCCGGGCATCGCGTGGGCTTTGCCCGCAGCCAGGAATCGACGAAGTTCGTCGCCCCTTCCCGCCCCCTTCGCTCCGTCCACTCGCGGAACCCCGACATGCAGCCGGCCCATGCATCCGCGAGCGTGCAAAGGACGAACGCAAGTTGTTTGCCGTGAGCCTCCACGAGCGCGGCGGGAAGGACCGGGGGCTTGTCGTCCGGTTCGAAATCCCAGGCGACGACATAGTCCGACAGCGTGTCGTCCGGGCGGTAGACACCGCGACGGTTGGCGGCGGCGAGCATCATCTCGACACTCGGCACCACGGGCAGCGCGAGATAGCGCGGATCGTCCCCAAGTTTGGCGTTGAATTGCCGGAGCTTTTCGTAGTCCGTCATCGTTCGTTCCTCCGATTTTCACCGAAAAGGGGGTTTTCAACGTTCGGTGAAAACGCCCCTTTCAGTGAAATCCCATCAGGCGGCCTTGACCCGAGTGGCTTCGACGTGGGCGCGGGCGCACGCTTTCAGGGCGTGACGCACGGCCATGTGGCGTCGGGCGTCTTCGCGCAACTCGAGGACACGGGTGGCCGCCTTTTCGTTACCGCCCTTGCGCTGCGGCTTGGTGAGGCGGCTCTCCACGCTCAGTTCACGGTAGCGGGCGCGCCAGAGGCCGCGCAGCGCGAGATACTCGTCGCGGGACATCGTACCGATGACGGCGACGATCTTTGCGACGCGGTCCGCGTCGTCGGTGGCCTTGTACCAGCCGTTGGAGGCGTCGAGCGCCTTTTTGAGGATTTCAGATGCGGTGTTGTTGAGGTTTTCCATGTTTCATTCTCCGTCGGGCTCTCGGCCCTGTTTTGGTGTCGGTTTCATGCAGTGGCGTGAAAAGCGACCTACGGAGGTCCGCGCACATGGAGCGCGGAGCGGCGAAACGCGGGAGCTGCTCCCTTCGCCGGAGAGATTGGGTTACCGGATTTCTCCGGACGGACGGCCCGTTTGGCAGAGCTACATCATTTCGCGAGTACCAGTGTTGGACATACTCATAGGATGGGAGGTCTCGAATTACGTTTCAAGCGCCGATTTCAGCGTCGTCGTTTTTTTTGAAGGCGCTCACATTAAGAAGGACGAAGCCGGGATTCCAGGCTTTCTTCGGATTTCGGTAACGAAAGCTTCATCAAATACTGAACGCCGGTTCAATCTCCTTGAATATTTCACATTCACCGCTACAACGGCACCCGCTCCGCGACTCCACGCGCGGTGTTGACCGGGTGTATTCTAAGGTTAGAGCGGCATGAGCCACGATCCATTGTTTGTCGTCACGTCGGTGATCTATGCCGTCGTCGGCAGCATCATGACCACGATGTTGTTCAGGCGGTCCCTGTCGAGAAAGGGAAAGGCGCGGACGATGTGGACGATTCTCGCCGGCATCATCGGCGGCTCCACCATCTGGACATCCCACTTCATTTCCCTCCTCGGGCTTGAGACGGCAGACGAACAGTTCTTCTTTCTCTTCATCAGCCTTGGCGCGCTTCTGATCTCCATTCTCCTCAGCGCCGCCGGGTTTGTCTTGGCGGCGAAAAGCGACCAGTCGGTTCCTGTGGGGGTCGGCGGTGGACTCGTGGGAGCGGCCTTCGCCGCCAACCATGTCATCAGCGTTTTTGCCCTCAACGTCGTCGGAGCAAGATCGTTCGATCCCCTTACCCTCGCGATCGCGATCACGATCGCGATCGCATGCGGCCTGCTTGTCACGAACAGGCAGTTGAGGCCAAGCACGCAGTGGCGCAAGTATGTTCCCGCCGTGGCCATGGCAGCGGCCATCCTTTCTGTGCACTACATCGGAATCAGCGGGCTGATCATTTCCGACGGCACGCCATCGTGGATGTCGGACATCGGTATCCCTGATCGATACCTGTTTACCATGGTGGTGTTCTTCGGCAGCATGACGCTCGCCATCGGCGGGGTGGTGTCGAGGATAGACCACCACAGCACGCTCGACAGGGTGAAGGCACTCGAATTCATCGCTTTCCACGATCCCCTGACGGGACTTCCCAACCGAGCCTACCTGGATGACCGCCTCCGCTCCCCTTGTTACTCGGGCAGCAACGTCGCGGTCGTCAGCTTCGACCTGAACCGCTTCAAGAACATCAACGACGTCCACGGCCACCAGGCTGGAGACTATGTGCTGAAAACCGTCGCTGGGAGACTGAAGGCCGTGATCGGGCAAGACGAACTCCTGTGTAGGACGGGTAGCGACGAATTCGTCGGCGTGAAGATCAATCTGCGCTCCCGCATAGAGGCGGCCGACTTCGCGGCGAGAATGAGAGAGGCGGTGGTCGAGGACCTGGAGTGGGAGGGGTACAAGCTATCCGTCGGTTCCTCGCTCGGTGTCGCCTGCATGCCGGAGGACGGCACAGCGCCGGAAGAACTGCTCAGCAAGGCCGATCTGGCCATGTACCGTGCCAAGCGGAGAGGATCGGGATGCCCGGTTTTCTACGACGCCGCGCTCGACGAGCCGAACCGCGCCAAAAGCCAAATTTCCATAGAAATGCGCCATGCCATCGAGAACAACCAGTTTGAACTCTGCTACCAGCGCCAGAACCGGATATCTGACAACCGCCTCGTGGGGTTTGAGGTATTGCTGCGGTGGCACCATCCGGAATGGGGCTACATCAGCCCGGAGGCATTCATTCCGATCGCCGAGCGCGAGGGTTACATCACCGAGATCGGCGAATGGGTCATCCGCCGCGCCTGCCGGGAGGCGGCGGCGTGGACCAATCCGATGAAGATCGCCGTGAACGTCGCCGCAAGGCAGCTGGCGGGAGACGATCTGCCCGACATCGTGCGCAGCGCGCTGGAGGATTCGGGCCTGGACGCGGCGCGGCTGGAGATAGAAATCACGGAATCGGGGATCATTTCCGATTACGACCAAGCCCTGAGGATCGTCAGGGAACTCAAGGCGCTCGGCGTGTCCATCGCGATGGACGACTTCGGCACGGGATACTCGTCGCTATCGACCCTCCAGTCGTTCCCGTTCGACAAGATCAAGATCGACAAGGCCTTCATCAAGGACGTTGCCCACAATCCGCAGTCGGCCGAAATCGTGCGTTCGACTGTCCTGCTCGGCCGCAACCTCAACATCGACGTGCTGGCAGAAGGGGTCGAGACACGGGAGCAGCTCGAGTTTCTGAGAGGCATCGGGTGCGGTCACGCACAGGGTTTCTACTACGGAAAGCCGATCCAATCGGAGAACTTCGAAGCGGAAGCGCCGATCAACGTCGTATCGCTACGACGGGGCGGGCATGTCAGCGGCCGGAGCGCTTCCACCGTTCAAGAAGCTTGAGCAGGCGCTTGCGCGTGTTCGGATAGTCGCCCTGGCTGATCGGAAGAAGGCCTTTCGCGATCAGCGCCTTGTTCATCTTCGCGACGAGGTCCCTCACGCTTGAGGCTCCGAGGACCGCCAACTCGTCCGCCGTGGCCTCGCAGGGCTTCAGCCTCGAGTAGTCGGGCGTCGTGTGCGGGTTCGCGGCGGGTCGCCTGGAACGCCGTTCCGCCCTCGCGCCGTCCGATCTACCGCCCCTGACCGCTTGCTCCATTCCTTGTTCCTTCCCGGTTGTCATTGACCCTGCCCTCGAAAAATGTCGCCTGGACGGCGAACGTGGCCCTGCAGATGGACTCATCCCGCCAGGACTTCAAGCCCCCTCACACCAGCGGCGGGAAAGCCGAACCTTGGCAGATGGCGACCATACAGGTCGGCGAGGATGTCGTCCCATCCCGTCAGGTCCGTACGGTAGGAAACGATCTCGACGCCGAGGCCCCTGACGCGCGCCACCTGTGCGTTGACCCGCTCGTTGATATTGGCGATGAACGGAACGTCGTGGCCCTGCTCGAAATCGCGTCCCCGCTTGCGGATGCGCTCCAGCTGCGCCTCCGGCGCGCATTCCAGGTGAACGACGAGGTCGGGCAGGCCCAGGCTAAGCTCCGACTCGTCCATCAGCGACATGAGCGAACCAATCCAGTCCGGACGATGCGAAACGTAGTAGCTGACGTAGGCCCGCTCCGCGGCGATGCTGAAGTCGGCGATGTGGGGCCGTCCGTCTTCGCTCGCCATTTTCAGCGAGGCGATCTTGTCCAGGACGAACTGCCGCTGACAGAGGAAATCGTACTTCTCGGGGTCCTGCACGCGGAGATCGAGGTAGGGGTTCGTCGTGAGGTCTTCATATACGATGAGATGGCCGTCCGCCGCCAGCTTGCCCGCGAGCGTGGATTTCCCGCATGAAAGCGCGCCGGCGATCTCGATCCTCATTGCATTCTCCGATAGGTTGTCTGGTGTCATGAAAATGATGTCAGCGTTCAAGCGGTGATGTCAACGTATTTCAAGAACTCGTTTGCGGGTTGACGACGACCGGGTTGGCGGCTATTGAGGTCTTCAAATTCAGAGGGAGCAAGGCGCGCATGACCGCAAAGTTCATGAGATCGGGAAAGGTGCTTCTGGAAGACGCCCCCGAAAGGTTCGGCGACCGGGACAATCCCGTCGAAATCCTGAACTGGATGCGTCGGCTCGTCGAGTTCGAGGACGGCCTGACCTTCCGGGAACTCCTGCTGTGTCTCTCGCCATGGTCCTCGGTCGTTGACGTCATGGTCCGCATGGACTTCGCCGCTTGGACGCATGCGGCTTCCCAGCCCGCGCCGCAGCCCTCCGACGATCCGCGGCAGCGTGTCGTTCGCGTGGAGGTGCGGCCCTACATCGTGGTTTCCCGCGACGAAAGAACCCGCATGGCGAACGTCGAGGTCGACTGGGAGGTGTTCGGTGTCCTCGAGCAGCCCGACGAAGTGGATGGCCATACGTTCGACGTCATCGGCCTCGACCTGACCCATCCAAGCGTCTATGCGGACTTGCCGATCGTCATCAGGAAAGACGCCGAAGTGTCCGATGTCATGGCCGGCGGTGGAACCCACCCGTGGAACGAGGAACCCGCGATCCATGCGACGTCGGACGGGAAGGTCAAGGGTTTCATGGTGTTCCCGAACGTCGTGGACACCGTTCTGTACGGACTGCTCGGTGAACTGACGGTGATCGGTTCGCCCGACGACGTCCAGGAGAAGATCGGCACCATCGTCAGTGGAGCCGAGGCGTTTCTCGCTTCCGGGCCAAGGGGAGCTTAACTGGGCGGGTAGACCCTGAAGACGGTCCCCCCGTCAGAAAACTGCCTTTCAAGCACCTGGCGGACCCGCGCCCAAGGCAGGCCGCCGTTGGAGCAGCCAAGGGCCGGCACCGCGATCGTCCCGATCCGCGCCGACATGCAGAAGGCGGAGATGGCGCGTGCGCCGTTCTCGACCCACTCCATCTTTGAACCGTCCCGCCAGTCGTCCTTCGTTGCGACGTTGACGATGAACCTCGGTCCGAACATCGATCCCGGCTCCGTGACGAACAGGCCGCCCGGCCGAACCTCGCCGCGATCACAAGCGGACTTGTACAGGCGGTAGTTCTCCGGGTATTCCGACTTGAACGCGAGGGCGATTCCCTTCCCCATGGCCCCGACGCAGTTGACGGTGTTGACAAGGGCGTCGGCGTCGTCGGCGAGGAGGTCGCCTTCCCTGTATTCTATCATTGCCCAAACTCCTTCGTGAACCGCCTCAACCGCCTCAACGGTCCACCGCCACCCTCTCCAGGGGTCGAAATGGCCGCGAGATAACGCAAGAACTCCGGGTGCGAGTTCCCCTACAAATTTGGCAGTAGACGGGAGTGACGCTGGCACTATGTTCAATCGGAATTCGCAGGCCGGTCAATGTCGAAATCCCAAGTGCATCCGCGAGTTGGCTGGTCTCGAATGTGGCCATCCCGTCGCAATTGGACTAGAATTCGCCGTGACGCGTCCGATGGGAGCGTGTGTAGCGTTTCATCCGGAGAATCAAAGGCTTGCCCAATTTACGACACGAGCGCACTGCATAGCGTTCGCACGGTCATATCAGGAGATCGTTATATTGACTGTGACCGAGCTTTTTGATTTAGGACAACCGCACCATACCCAACGGCATTGAGATTAAGGGGGGGAGCCTATGGGCCTGAAACTTGCCCGAACCAAAGAACTTGACGCCGTCATTGGCCAGAATATCCGCAATATCCGCACCAGAGGCGGGATCACGCAGGAATCGCTAGGGGTGTCGCTTGGAATTACCTTCCAGCAAATCCAGAAGTACGAGAAAGGCACCAACCGGGTTTCGGCAGCAGCGCTCATCCATTTCCGGAACGCGCTTGGCTGCGAGCTCAAGGATTTCTTCGCCGGAATCGACATAGACAGCGCGAAGAACACCACGCCAACTTTGAGCGATGAAGCGGTCAAGGTCTCGATGGTGGTGAACGCCATGCCCCCATGGAAGCAGTCGCTGGTGCTGGCGCTCACCCGCCAGGTGGACAAGATCGACAAGGACTCCGGCAAGTGACCGTTATCTGTCCCTCGTCGCGATCCTGATTTCCGTGCGGATGCGCGACCCGAGATAGGCCAGAAGCGTCAAGCCGAAGGCCACCAGCGGAAGCCACGTGTACATCGACAGCAACGAGTATCGGCCGAAGTCCCACATGGGCGAGCGGACGAGTTCCCCGAGGTCGCGATAGAGCGAAAAATGGAAGGCGGGTGCCGAGGTGACGCCGATCGGCAGCCGGGAACCTTCGAGGAGCGACGGCATAATCACGTTCGCGATCAGTCTTTCCACGCTCCCGGACGTGACGAAGATCGCGAAGAGCGCCTTCGAGAAGGTGCGCGCGACCGGACGCTCACGGTAAGACCGGACGATGACCCGGTACATGGAGAACAGGATGAAGGCGGCGACCACGCCGAGCGTCCAGAAGATGGAAAGCCAGAAGAAGCCGTAGAATGCTTGGTTAGACACCGTGAACGTGACCGTCTCGGCGGCCGCGTTTGTATGGTACTCGCTTCCGAAAACGTCTCCGAGCACGTAAGCGAAGATGCCGAAGGGCAGTATGGCGAAGTGCAGCAGGGGCGCGGCGCATCCGATCGTGCTGACACGTTCCGTGTATCTGAGCATCGCCTCGAAGCCGAATGCCTTCCTGAAAAATCCTGTTACGCCGCCGGCCATCGTGATCTCCGAAATTCAACACCCCAATCGTGACTTCTTCGACGGCGGAATGTCAAACGGTATTGACAGACCTCGACCCTTGGCTTCTTCTTGAGTTCTTCAAATTTGCTTACAGGTAAAACGATGGGTTCCGAGACGCCGCAGGTTCGCGAGAAGTACTTCATGACTTCGAAGGGCGAGCGGCTGCTCACGATTTCCATCGGCGCGACACTCGTGGCGTTAACGGTCTTCCTTGTGGTCGGCTGCCAGACGAAGGGCAACGAGATTCCGCAGGAAATCAGGGCGTTGGCCGCCTGCAACGAACAGCCGAACGTGACGGTACGCACCTACTCGGGTTCGGACGCGGAGCCGGGCCGCTATTCCGGAGACAAGTTCACGGCCCTCGACAGGGACAAATATCTCGTGGACGCGGTTGGCAAGTGCCGATCCGACGTCTTGAAATACTACGCCGAAACTCGCGCCCCCGGCGCGGCAAAGGACTGAAAATTGGCCAAGCTCCATTTTAACTATTCGGTAATGAACGCGGGCAAGTCGGCGCAGCTGCTTCTCGTGCGCCACAACTACATCGAAAACGGCGGCAAGGTCCTGCTTTTCACCAGCGCCAAGGACGACAGAAGCGGCGTGGGCAAGGTCTCGTCGCGCGTCGGCATCGAGGCCGAGGCGTATCCGCTGACGCCGGAAGAGAACATCTTCGACATCGTCCAGGATTCCCACGCCGAGTCCGATGTCACTGCGGTCCTGATCGACGAGGTTCAATTCATGACCCCGGAACAGGTCGTGCAGATGTCGGACATCGCCGACTACCTCGACATTCCGGTGATGGCCTACGGCCTCAAGAACAACTCCCTCGGCAAGCTTTTCAGCCCGGCGATCGAGGAGATGCTGGCGCTGGCCAACGAGTTCAACCTCATCAAAACCGTCTGCCACTGCGGCAGCAAGGCGACGATGATCCTCAAGTACAATCCGGACGGCTCGATCGTCAGGAGCGGTGAAGTCGTCGAGACTGGTGGCGAGGGCCGTTACATCTCGGTCTGCAGGCCCCACTGGAAGGAAGGCAACATCGGCCCGAGGGCGCGTCAGGCGGTTTTTGACGCCGGCTACGGCACGCGCGTCGTGTGCCAGACCTGCGAGAGCGTGTTTCCGGCGATCTTCGGCGATCCCGAACAGGCCGGCGACTGCGCGGCCAAGCTCTCGGGCAAGAGCATCGAGGGCTACTACGGCAGCACCATCGCGGACGGCTGTGTGTTCGAGTTCGCCAACGGCGTTCCCGCCGACGCGAAGCAGGGCGTGATCTGCGACGCCTGCATCCGCAAGTTTCTGGAGCGAGGAAAGCTCCTTCGCGTGTCGAGCTTTTTCGACAACGATCCGCCGCGCCCTGAAGAAGCGGACGACGGCGTTCCCGACAACCTCGAACAAGTAACGGAGAAAGCCTGGTGAAAGCCGCCCTCTATTTCCTCGGATGCTGCTTCCTCGTATGGGCAGCGGTTATCTACTGGGTCGTCAGCCTCATGCTCGGCGCGGTGGACGATATGAAACTCATCATTTCCAAAGCCCCTGTCGTCATCGAGAAGGCGGAGACCGTCGTCACCGACATCAAGGAGGCTACGGCGGAATTTGGAGCGCAGGTTGACCGCGCCAAGGCGGCATTCCCCGACATCGCCGTTCCCGACGCTTCGACCGTCAAGAAACTCGGCACCGCCGGTATCGCCGCAGTCAAGTCGTTAACGTTCGGCGAAGACAAGCCGGCTGCCGCAAACGAGGCTCCTTCGGAACCCTGACGGGTTTGTGCCATTCGGCGTTGACTGCTAGCGTCCGACATCCCAGGAGGAGACAGGCATGGCGATCAGGATGGCGGCGAAGAAGGAGTTCACGTTGACGAGCGCTCCCTTCGCATGGGGGTTCGACAACGGGAACCGCAGGTGCATCGTTCCGACCGTGGACGACAGCTCCCTGCCTATTTCGGGTCCGTCGCGGCTTCTCCTCGAGAAGCTGGCCGCCGTCGGGTGGGACGTGGAGGGAATGACCGTCTCCATGTCCGTGTACGACGCGGGTGAAAGGGGTCTGTTCCGCTATGTCTCGGAGGTTTCGGGGGCGCACGCCGGGAAGCCGTTCAGCCTCAGATTCGACAGGTCGATCACCGGGGAGCAGTGGAAGCACATCCCCGGTGCGGCAAGCAATTTCACCTATGGCGGCTTCGAGTATCCGAGCGACCTTCGGAAGTGGAGCCAGGCCGAGGCGGACCTGTTCGAGGACATCATGCTCGCCGCCGCCACGAGGGTCGCGAAATTTCCCCCATCTCCGTTCGCGAAGAACATCAAGGGGACAGGGGACGGAAACATCCGTCGGCTTTTCAGCACGCCTTCCATACCTGCGCCAAGTGATTTCCCCGTCCTTTACTGCTGGCTGCCGAGCGACGTCGTGAGACGCCGTCCCGAGGGGCGGGTGCTTGCCGGCCACGGATGCCGCCTCGTCGTCGACACAATGCCGTCCGACATGGCCCTGCTTCCCGAGCGGTATTTCGACGCGTTCGACTACGGCTCGACGGATATCCGGATCAAGGCGGACCAGGGCACCCACACCGTGGAAGAAACTTCCATTCCGGTCGAAGTCAGGTTGAAGCACCTGAACGAGATTTACGTGATGGATATGGGCGCGCGCGACGATGCCCGTCACACCGAGAGCATCCTGAAGGCAGGCCGGAAACAGGCGAGCCAGGAGGAGTTCTGCGCGATCCAGACCGCGGCCGCCAAGACCATGGTTCCCGTCACGGAATACGACGGAAGCTTTCGCCGCCCTGTCTACTGCATCGGTCGCCACCTCATGGACGACGAGGCGAGGATCATGGCGGGGCGGGTGAAGGTAGCCTACGACGGCAAGGTCGTATCCGTGTCGCTGACTGACAAGATGACCGGGCTTCACGTCCCGCTGGTGTCGAACGACAACGCCGGGGTCGGAATGATGCACCACCTCATCCAGGTGGGGCGGTCCGTGGCCGTTCACGTCGGACATGGGATGGAGATCGAGCCGTCCCTGCTCGAGGCGATCGAGATGCGCGAGGAAACAAACCGCCGCCGCTTCGAGGCGCAAACGGTCGCCTCGCCCCGTCCGTAAGTTCCGCCGGCCGCCGACGATTGCCAGAATATCCGCCAGGAGGACTCAATGACCCAGCCCGTGTTCTACAGGCCGAACCTCGCGAAGGCGGCCGACGCCGTCGCGCTCATGACCGAATCCCTGAATCGGCTGGACCGTCGCGAAGCGGACTGGCTCGCCTATGCGGCCGACAGAAATCACCTGAACCGCTTCGGGCGGCCGGTTCTCGGTTTGAGATACCGCGACCAAGATGGGCTGCCGGAAAGCCTCGAACTCGCCGAACTATTCGCGTCGGACGGCGGCGGCACGGCTTGCCTCGTTTCCGGGGGTCTGGCGGCGCGCCGCGCAGACATCGCGATCGACCGCGATATGTTTTCGAAAAGCGATCTCGACGCGCTCTCGTGGGTGGTGATGGATTTCCTGTCGAAGGGAAGGACGCCGGACGCGAAAGACATGCCGTCCGGATGGACAGGCGGTGTCACGGGATGGATCGGCTATGAACACATGCTCGACGTCGGCCCGAACCGAGGCGCATGGCTGGAGGACATGGCGGGGGTCGCGCCCTACGTCAGGTTCTAGCCTTGTCGAGCAGATCGCGCCAGGACGAGATGGAGGCCTCCAAGGGACCTTCCAGCGAAGCGATCGCGAAGTATCTGTCGAGTTCGCGTTCGCGATCGACGAGGTATCGGGCCTCCTCGGATTCCTTTGCCGTACGGCCCTCGACGCCCTTGCGCAGCTCGAGGTAGCGGGCGGCGAGCTTGACGAAGTCGGAGCGCGTGTTGTCGAGCTCCACGAGGATATCCTTGCGCTCGGCGAGCCTCGCGTCCAAGTCGATCCCCTCCGCAACGCCAGGAGCTTGGGAAGACTGCATCACGGGAATGCCGTCCGCTTCGATCGCGATCCTGACCGCAAGCCCAATCTCGGAGAGCGTGCTTTCCATGTTGCGCGGCGACGCGGAGATGTCCGCAAGGTCCGTCAGCCCGTTGGCGAGCCTCAGCGCCCTCGCGCTCGGTTCGTAGGGCACGAGCCAATAGCCTCCCCTTCCCTCGTGTCGGCCGACGTAACCTGCCACCCGCGCCTTCTTCGCCCGCCAGAATTCGAGTTCGGACTGAACCATCTCCGCATCGACCAGCCAGGCCGCGTGATCGGGACCAACCACGGACGACAGCCTGTCATCGTTCAGCCGGCCGAGCGCGTTTTCCAATTCGCTGATTTTCACGTCGCATCGTTCTGCGACCTGCATTTCGTGATCGGTCGGCCCTGCCATATCGAGATCGAATGCCATCAGTGTGTCTCCTCCACGCGGTCGAGCAGGTCGTCGCCCATGTTTATGTCGCACCCCTTGACCATGTCGTGCAGGAGGAGCGGGCCGTCTTCTTCCCAGTCCCCGGCCCTGAGATGGGCGCAGTAACCATAGGTTTCGTCTTCGATTTGCCGACGGCCCCAGTAAGGACAGGTCTGGATTTTCATCCGCGGCATGCCGTCTTCCTGCATGACGATCTCGCTGATCCGGTAGCAGTACAGGCCCGTCGGAACCACCGAGAGGTCCCCGCCGTGATGGATGTGGTTGCTGTCGGCGTCCATGACGTTTCGGCTCATACGGCTCCCTTGGGCGTTTCAGCTTTCGCGGCTATCCACACGAGGATGGTCGACCTATTGTGGCCGCGCAATCCCGCAGCGCCCGGCAATTTGAGGTTTTCATCGGGGGGCGATATTGTGTTGCTAGAAATCAACGGAGACACCCGATGGACACCGAAACACTGCTGCGCGCCAAACTGGAAGAATGGGGAGTGGATACGTCCGATCCCGAAAAGACCCTTTGGTCCAGCATCCAGGCATATCCCGACGGCTTCATGAACCTCTACGCCCTTGAAGTAGAGGACGCGCCGCGCGACAGGAACTTCAGGGTCTACCGCTTGTTCCCTGGCGGCAACCAGGCCCATCTCAGCGTTGACCTCGAGATTCCCGGGAAGACCTTCGCGACCGCCGACCGCGACAGGCTCCCGTTCGACAACGGTGAGCGCGGGGACTTCTCCGAGTTTCGCGACGCCATCAAGGCCGAACTCGGCGGTGATTTCGTGTTTGTCTGGGCGGACGAAGGCGAACCCTATCTCTCGTTCGTCGGCCGCACCGTCCGCGTCGGGGGCGAGGAGCGCGTCGTGTGCGGACAGTGCGAGCGCACGGACAATGGCATCAAGGTCGAGGTGGACTTCGACAGGCCCCTGTCGGCTGTTCTAAATCCCGCCCCGAGGCGGGCGCAGGCCAAACCGGCCGCCTTCGCCTGATTCGTTTTTACCCGCTCGACGCAGACCAAACGCCGTGTCGGGCGGGGTCTAATCCCCGCAAAACGCCCTATTCTGGGCAGTTTCCTGTGGTGAAGACCGTTACGTAACACAAAATGGTTGACGCTTCCCTAACGCGAGTGGGAAGTGGCGACATTGGTGAATCACGTAGTCGAAGGTTTTCATGGGTCTGTTTGACGTCCTGCCGGACGATCTCTTCAAACCACTCGCGTCGCCGAGCCGACGTTTCTACGCTGACGCTCTCCTTTCCCTTCACGAGAAGACGTTCGGCATGTCCGCCGAAGCGCCACGACGTGCGGCCGTCATCCACGAAATAACCGACTTCATGGCAAGGTGGGAAACCGCCAACGGCAATATCGGCGAAGACGATCCGAGGACGCCGCGGGAAGAGCGCGCCCGCGCGGTCTACCAAAGACTCCTCGAGACCGGATGGCTGATCGAACACCGCGACCGCTATCTGCGCTACGTGGACCTCGATCCAGACGCATCTGGGCTTCTGCACGTCCTGTCGGCCACGGTCAGGGGCGATACGAGGACCTACGGAGGCGCGGTCATCGGTGTCCTCTCGGCCCTCGAAAGCGCCCACGCCAATCCATCCGAGCGTTCCGAGAACGTCAGGAACGCTATCGTCGCTTCGAAGGATTTCTTGGCGCACATGCGCATGGTGTCGGTTTCGCTGCGCAAGGTGGAGGAGAAAATCCTCAGGCAGACCAGCCTCCACGACGTGTTCCGTAGTTTCTTCGAAGATTTCGTCCAGCAGCACCTCATCGCGGACTACAAGACGCTCCACACCAAAAACAATCCCTTCCGCTTCCGTTCACGGATCATCCAGCAAGCACGGGTGATATCCTCGTCGTCGCTGACGGTCATGTCCCTCGGAGAGGCCTATTTCCGCGAGGGACGATCCGTGTCCCCCGCCATGGGCCAAGTCGCCGTCCTCGACGATCTCGCTATCATCGTGGAGATTTTCGAAAGCACCGAGTCCCACCTCGCGGCCATTGACGCGACGGCGACCCGGATCGAACGGCGGATCGCCAACACCGCGAAATACATGGACCGCGTCGGGCGGACGGCGGAGTCGTCGATCCTGGATGCCATGAAAGCCGTGGCGGCCGCTCCCGACGGCCCGGTGAACGTAGCCACCTCCATCCTTTTCCGCGGACTGCCCGTCGGCCCGCCGCATATGGCGACGCCACGCCGGGAGCGCGCCCCAATCGACGCGACGACGGTGCGCGCGCCCGTCAGGGACGTGGCCTACGAGCGATTCCTCGCGGCCAAGACCGACTACCTGCGCCGCACCAAGGTCACGCCGAAGAACTACCTGGCGTTCTTGGACAGGGCGCTCGGGACGTCCATCGCCATCAGGGGCAGCACGATCGCGAACGAAACCATCGAGAACGTTGACGATTTCCTGGTGTTCCAGCGCCTGAGGGAGCTGCCGACCATTTTCGAAGGCCTGGCCGCGAGACGCTACGAAATCGAAATGCTCGAGGACAGGATCAGCAACGACTGGATCGACTGCCAGGACTTCCTCATCAGACGCAAGCAAGGTGGCCGCCATGGTTGAACTCAGGGAATTCTCGCAGATCGTGGACGGCGAATGGCCGGAGACGCCCGTCGGAGCGAAAACGCCGAGCGCCGACGAACTCACGAGCGCGATCCAGGTGATGATCACCAGGCAGGTCATCTTCTCGCATACGAAGGGCCTCGGTGGCACCTACGAACTCGTGAACACGTACGGGTCTTTCTTCGCCCGCTATTTCAAGGCGATGGGCCTGCGTTTCATCTCCTCCCCCCGCGACCAGATGGTGGCGCTTTCCGTCCCGCAGGGCGAAAGCAGATACGACGCCGTCTACGAGCGTCTGACGAAGGAGGAGACCCTCGTCCTGCTCGCGCTCAGGCTCGTGTGGGAGGAAGCGGTGGCAAACCAGGACATCGCCGAGGGAGGCATTTGCGAGACCACGACGGGCGACGTGATCGATCGGTACAAGTCGGCGACGCAGCTTGACCCACCGAACGAGGGTCGTCTCATGGACATCCTGCGCCTGTTCCAGAGGCGTGGTGCCGTCAGGGTCGGCAGCAGGGACAGCATCGAGAAGGTAACGCCCATATCGATCCTTCCGGGGGTCGTCGTCCTCGCCCCCGATACGTTCTTGGACGACCTCAAGCTTCTCGGCGCGGGGCCGTCGGCCGTAATGGACGAACCCGCAAACCAGAACGAAGGCTAACCGCATCGCGCCTCGACCGCGCAAGAAAGGAAAAGACATGCACCTTTTAACCAGGGTATGCCTTCAGAACTGGTATCTCGTCGACGCGATCGACGTCGAGATCGTGGGTTCGACGGCGCTCGTCGGTCCGACCGGTGCGGGCAAGTCGTCCTTCGCGGACGCGATCCAGACGGTCCTCACCGGGGCGAACATGAACCGCCTCAACCTCAATCCGAGCGCCAGCGGAAAGTCCACCCGTTCCGTCCTCGAATACTGCCTCGGGCTGACACGCGATCCGGCCGAAGGCGGCGAACCGCTCCGAAAGAGCTGCGAGACCGTCATTGCGCTCGTCTTCCGCGACGAGGAGACGGCCGAACCGATCACGGTCGGCATCGCCATGTCGGCGCGGTCGGGAGATTCCAGGGAAGAAGTCCTGTCCCGCTTCATCGCGCCGAACTTCGCCTATTCAGTGGGCGACGCGAAGCGCAAGGCCCCGGGAGGTGGCGTCGTCCTCGCACCGTGGTCGGAGACCGTCGCGCATCTGCGCCGTTCGTGTCCCGATTTCGAAGAATACCGCTCCTCGGCCGAGAAGTTCACGACCGACATGCTCCGCCGCATGCGTGGCTTCCACAACCAGACGCCCAACGCCCGGCACTTCCTGCGCGCCTTTTCCAACGCGCTGGCCTTCAAGCCGATCTTCGATTCGACCCTGTTCGTCCGCGACTATGTCCTCGAGCCGGACGCTCTCGATCTCGACAGGGTGAGGACCTCCATCGACACATGGAAGCAGCTCGAGACGGCGATCGAGCAGATCGAGGCCAAGCTCAAGAGGGTCGTCCGCATGGAGACCCGCTTCGGCACCTGGGCGGAGACCAAGCTGAAGGCGTCGGAAGCGCGTTTCGTCGCGGCCCATGCCGAGATGCGCCGAGCCGCCCATGACTACCGTTCTTCTTTGCAGGCATTGCGGACGCGAACCGCCGACCTCGAGCAGACCAGGCAGGCGCTCGCGACACGCCGCCAGTGGGTCGCGGAGTTCGACGACGAAATCAGGTCCAAGCGTATCCTGGCGGACGCAGGCGACGCGGGCGCGCGGATGCGGCACCTGGAAGGGGAGCGCAAGTACGAGGAACGCGAGGCGGCCTCGCGGTCGGATCGCTACCGCAAGGTCCGCAACGCCGTCTCCATGATCGCCCGCCTTGCACCCGTGGCCCCTAAGCTTACCCCCACCCAGAGGCGCGCCATCGAAGCCGCCGCCGGGGCGCTGCGGATGCTGCCCGATTCCATGGACCCAGCGGACGCGCTGCATGGGAAGGGGGACCGCCTCCAGCCGCTGATCGACGAAGTCGTCGCCGCCGAGGGCCTCGTCGAGATCATGAACGGCCTCGCGGACCAGATCGCGGACGATTTGCGCGAGCTTCAGGCCCGGGCGGAGAACATCACCTCAAGCATCGGGCCTGCCGGAAGCGACCGCGCCATACTGTCATCATCGGCGAAGAAGCTGATACAGGGGCTGGAGCGCAAGGGCTGGTCGGCCGTTCCGCTTTGCGATGTCGTCGAGGTCGTTGACGAGGATTGGCGCGAAGCCGTGGAAAGCCTGCTCGGAAGGGGGCGTGAAGCGATCATCGTCGATCCCGAATTCATCGACAAAGCCTACGCTTTCGCAAACTCCGACCGGGAGGCCTTCGGGGGAACGAGTTTCGTCGCCACTGCCCAAACGCCGGCGTCGAGAGCGTCCATTCGCAAGGGATCGATCCTGGAGGCCGTAGCCACGGACAACGACCACGCCTTCGCATTCATGGAGACGCGGATCGGCTCCTTCCTCAAATCCGGCTCGGACCACGAACTGTCCAGGATGCCAAGGGGGGTCACCCGCGACGGAAAGACTTCATCGGGGATGGCACTCTCTGTCCAGCGTCGGCTCACCGAGTTCATGCTGGGCAAGGCGGCGCGCCGGAAGACCGGAGACGCGTTACGTAACGAACTCGCTCCGCTGCTTGAGCGCGTCACGGCGGCACGGGAGGACGTCAGGATGCTCCGTGAAGCGGCGCGCGTGATCGGCCCAGCCATCGACACACTTCGCGACGGCGAGAGCCTCTTCGACATGGAACACTCCTCGCGGGCCTCGCGCCAGCGTCTCAAGACGATCTCCGAGGATATGCTGCGGGGAGACACTTCCGACGCCGCCGCGCTCCTGGAGGAAATCCGCGGAATGGAGCAGGACCGCGCCAACCACATCGAGGAAATCGATCAGGAATACCAGCCGCGCGTCGACGCCCTTGTCAGGGACGTGGCCCGGGCGGAATCGAAGGAAGGCGTGGCGCGCGAGGCCCTGCGAAAGGCCGTCAAGGACAGGGCGGTCGCCTGGCGGTCGCTCTGCTCGCCGCTGATGACCGAGCTTGGCATCATGCGGGGCGCTTCGGGCGATCTGGACGCGAAGCAGATACTCAAGCGGACCCGCAGGACGATCTCCGACGCCGAGTTCGAGCGCGACGACGTCATGGGCTTCCTCTCCTCGCTTAGAAACGACAGCCGGACGGTCGCCGACCAGGCGGACCGCGACTGCGGCCGAGAGCAGGCGAACGCGATACGCGAATTCGGAGAGTACGCCGCGAACTGGGACATGGATGTGCCCCGGATCGAACCCGACACCATGATCGACGCCTACCGTTGGACCGCCAGGGAAAGGGCGCGCCTCGAAGGCAACGAATTGCGCAAGCACAGGGAAGCGTGCCTCAACGCGGCGCGTGAGATGCGCAAGATGCTGAGGGAGGACCTGCTGGCCCGCCTGTCGGAAAAGCTCTCGAAGGTCCACCAGAAGATGGAAACCCTCAACGAGCGCATGACGCGCCATCACTTCACGGGGCAGACCTATTCCTACACGTGGACCGTCAACGGACGGTTCGCCCGAATGTACGAGCTTGCGATGCGGGTCGGCGGGTCGGACGGCATCGAGGCGCTCGAGATCGAGGCCGAACTGGACGAGGCCCTGAAGGAACTGGACGATCTGATCGCCGGCAAGGACGGAGCTTCCCTGCTCGCGGACTACCGCCAGTATTTCACCTTCGAGATCGTGATGACCGACGCGCAGGGACGGAGGACTTCGATGTCCACCCGCGCGGTCAAAGGATCGGGCGGCGAGGCCCAGGCTCCCTTCTATGTCGCCATGGCGGCATCGCTGGCGGCCGCGTATTTCCCGGGCCATGCGACGGGGCGGCCGACGGGGATGGGGCTGGCGATGTTCGACGAGGCCTTCAACAAGCTCGACGTCGTCAACACGCAGGCGCTTCTCAACTTCTTCACCGACATGGGTCTCCAGCTGATGATCGCCGGCCCCGAAGAGAAAAGGGCAGCCTACACCGAGGTCCTCGACACGATCGTGTTGGTGAACAAGTCGCTCGACGGGACGTCCGTGCTGATCGACGCGGAACATCCGGGAGCCAAGGCAAGGGTGGCGCTCGGAGAGATCAATCCTGACCACGTCGGAGTGGAAGCGTTCAGGACAGGCACGGGAGCATGAGGCCACCCCGCTCTCCGAACCACCCCGCTCTCCGGCCGTTCCGTGGGCCTCATCCTAAAGGCGGAACGCCCGGACCTGTGCCGGATTGGACAGTCTATTCATAGCCTGTTAACCCGGTTCTGAGAAAGCTTGACCTGGCACTCGACCCCGAAACGCGCCTAACCATCCCGCATACTCGTTAAAGTACAGATAATGTCCCCTACACCAAAAACGCGCTCCAATTTCGTGGAGAGCATCGTCGGCCTGATGCCTAGACTGGAGTTCAGGCGTATCAAACGCGCCGAGGATTTCGCCGAGGTGTTCCGCCTCCGGTATCGAGCCTACATCGCCAACGAACTCATCGAACCCAACCAACGGGGAATGAGCATCGACAATTACGACCTCCTGGAGAATTGCCAGATTTTCGGACTTTTTCTCGACGGAAACCTCTCTTCTTCCCTCCGCATCCACCGCGTCACCGCCGACACGCCATGGTGTCCGGCCATCAAAAGCTTCGGCGAGTATCTGAAACCAGAACTGGAGGAGGGAAACTCCTTCGTCGACGGATCGCGTTTCTGCGTCGAACCGTCCCGCGATCCCGAGCTCAGCGCCCTCCCCTTCCTGACCGTCCGCTTCGCCTACATGGCTTCGGTCCATTTTGCGGCCACCTACAACCTCTCGGTCGTCCGCAGCGAACACGCCGCTTTCTACAGGCGCTACTACGGCTTCGAACGCTGGGCGGGCGGCGTGAGGCTCGACTGGTACAAAATCCCCGTTGACCTTTACGTCGGCGACATGCGCGAGAACCGCAGCAGGATCGACGAACGCCTCCCCTTCATGCAGTCGAACTTCGAGGAACGCCTCATGCTCTTTACCGACGAATTGCCCGACCAGGGCATCAAATCGGTAAAGGGCCTCTTCGGAAATACGGCGACCAACAGCGTCCGGGAAAACTCGCCCGGGTCCAATCTCCGCGAATGGCTGGACTCGGCCGTGGGCTAACCGCCATCCCTCCATCGCGTATTCCTGAACCTCTTCCAGTTGGCGTCTTTAGCTTCCGGCCTCTCGAAACGGTATCCCCTGACGAAACGGCGGCACGGCCGTGGCGATAGTCCGTGGTAGGCGAGGTCCTCGTCGCCGCGCATACCGGAGTTCGCCCTGCGCTCACACCCGACGCGGGGCGAGCCGAAGACGCCACGCAGGCTCCATTTGCGGACGGATACAGGTCGATGGCGGAAGCCCTCGACCTCGAACGCCATGATCGGCCTCCACTCCGCGACGAGCGTTCGCTGGTAGAGCGAGATGACGACCTTGGCCGACAGGTGCTGGACCCCGTCGAGGTGGAACACGGCGGATCGCCTTGTCGCGCCACGGTAGCTGGACAGTTCCTCAATGATGATCCTGTCGCCTCCGTCGCTGACTTTCGTCCAGCGCGTTCCCCGCATCCCGAGGTGGTAGAAGGCCTCCTCGAAGGAACCCACCACTATGATGTGGGACCCCCCGGGATCGCCGCTGACCCGCACCGTCATGAATTCGAACCGATCGATTTTCATTTGTGAACCCTCCACTGGTGGCGTCGGGTCGCTTTCCACGAGCGCGTACGGCAACGGGGGATGTCGTCGCGGCCGGAAGGAAGGTTGGCTCGGTTGCGGGCGGCCCTAAGCTCTGGAACGTCCTCGCAGCCGTCATCGGGATACGATCCCTCGCGGTGGCTGTCGGCGGTACGGATGCGGCGACGGAAGAAGCGGTACGGGCCGCGCTTGCCGGTGCCTTTGACCGGGCCGTCGCGGAACGGCGGCGGGCCGCCTGGCGCGACTGGACGCCCCGCGATCAGGTCGAGCGCCTCGTCGCCCGAAATGTGCGTGGAGGCCGCGTAGACGTTGATGCGAAGGGAGCCGTCGGTCCGAGCGTGTTGCATGAAGGTACGCAGGGAGGGGCTGTAGCGTGGATAGGGTGCGGCGAGCTGGTCGTCCGTCACGACCACATGCCAGCGCTCCAGACGTGACAGCAGGGCGGGCAGGGTGGTGAATTCAAACGAGCTTACGACGGCTCCGCTGCGGGCGAGAACCGTGACATGGAAGCGAGAGGCGAGCGCCGTCTCGACGTGGCGTTTCATTTTTCAACTCCGTTAGGTGGTTACCTAACGGAAAACGGCGTCCTCGGTGCGCATTCTGGCCTCCTTGACCTACACCCCAAATTTAACTTCGGCGTCTTCCGTTTTCAAGACCCTCCGTGTCTTGCTTTCGGCGGAACGGGAGGTGACAATTTCGACAGCAAGGGGAAATTGCATGACATCGAGCGCGAACGAGACAGTAATCCTGAACACGAGGCCCGATAGCTGGGCGATCGTTTTCCAGCTTAGAAACCTCTTCAGGCTCGGGCTGGCGGCCGTGCTGATGATGCCGTCGGTGCAGGCCTCGTTAGGCGGCTTCCTCAACGGCCTCCGCATCCCGGCTCTGACCCAGTACGTCAAGACGGCGCTGATGTACGCGCCATCCGCGCTCCTCGTCCTCAATTTTCTGTATCGGTTCGCCTATCAGAAGACCTGCTCCTTCACGCTGACCGACGAACGCCTCATCGTCCGCTACGGCCTTTTGCTGCGCGTCGAGGACGAAGTGGAACTCTACCGTGTCGTCGATGTCACCCAGACGATCAGCATCGTGCAGCGACTGCTCGGCGTCGGAAACATCCAGGTCACGTCAACCGACCGTACGGGTCTCGTCGTGATGCCGCTGATCAAGTCGCCCTCGTCGGTGCGCAACGCCGTCCGCACGGAAGCCGAACGCTGCAAGAGCCGCCGCGGCTCCGTCAGGATACTGGAATAGCCGCCGCCGGTTTGCGGGTCACCAGCGCGAGCAGTTCGTCCTTGTAGTCGTCGAGTTCTTCCTTGATCGTTTCCCAGCATTCCAAGTCGTCTGGGTCGTGGAGTATGCCGGGGACCAGTCCGGGGTCGTCGCGGTCGAAGCTTGCCGCATAGGCCCCCTTGACCGTTTCCGCCCGCCAGACGATGAGGGAGTCCGTTGGCGTACCGCCGTGTTCGGTCTCGTTGCTGTAGATGACGCAGTCGTAGCCCGCCATTTCGATGGCGGCGAACAGAGCGTATTCGTTGTAGCTGTTGGCGATGCGGTTGTACTGGTCCGCGTTGACGATCCCAAGGTCGTAGAGGTCGTCGCAAACGTTCGCGACATCCCAGGTGTTGTGATCGGTGAGGCGTAGCGGATTACGCGCGTTGCAGACGACAGGGATGACTGAGCCCCACCTGCCCCGATCATCTGGATGGGTCATGTTGTCGATCCGCTTGTGGGCGGCGGCGAGGTCCCCGAAGTGGAAGCCGATGGAACTCTCCTCCGTCCTCGCGAAGATGTTGAAGTCCGACCCAGTGTCGGTGCCGTGATACAGGACACGGGGGCGGCCGTCGCCATCCGTGAAGGCGCTGCCTTCGAACCACTCGTTGAATCCGGGTCTTGCAATCATTGACATCGTCCGCGTTTTCCACGATAGGTTCTAAATGGCGTCATGGAATTTAACAACCGACGCCGAAACGAGGATATGGCAATGAACGGGATCACCACGGCAATCGTGGCTTATTACTACGGCTCGCGTACAGCGCGGTAGCCGTCGATCCCCCATGTCGATGTCGCCGCAGGTCGGCGGCGTCCCTGTTTCCTTCCTGCGGTCTTTTGTCCGGAAACCAGGAAGGAACGAAAAATGCCCCACCAGCCGAAATCCAGGTTCATGCTCGAGATGGTAGAGCGTGGCTTCTTCAACCAGTGTACCGACTTCGGAGCGCTCGACGATCTGCTGTGCCGCGAGGAGGTGACGGCATACGCCGGCTTCGACGCGACCGCCGACAGCCTTCACGTAGGGCATCTCGTAACGCTCATGACGATGCGACGCCTCGCGGCCTCGGGCCATAGGGTCATCGCGCTCGTCGGCGGAGCGACCAGCCGGATCGGCGATCCGAGCTTCAGGACATCCTCGCGGCAGATGCTGGACAACGACACCGTGGACAGGAACCTCGCGGGAATCTCGGCGAACATCCGACAGGTCCTCGGCGAGTTCTCCGACCGCGTGACCTTCGTGGACAACCACGACTGGCTCGGGAACGTAGGGTTCCTCGAGTTCATGCGCGGGGTTGGCACGCACTTCACGGTCGCGAGGATGCTGGCCATGGACTCCGTCAAGAGCAGGCTCGAGGAAAACAACCCCCTCTCCGTCCTCGAGTTCTCCTACATGATGCTGCAGGCGGCCGACTTCGCCGAACTGGCGCGTCGGCACGGCTGCCGCCTCCAACTCGGCGGATCGGACCAGTGGGGCAACATCGTCAACGGCATCGACCTCGCCCGCAGGACGGACGGGGCGGAGCTGTTCGGCCTCACGACCAAGCTACTGACGACGGCGGACGGGAAGAAGATGGGCAAGACCGCCGACGGTGCCGTTTGGCTCTCGCCGGACAGGCTCGATCCGTTCGACTTCTGGCAGTTCTGGCGGAACGTGGAGGACGCCGACACGGGGCGGTTCATGCTGATGTTCACCGACATGCCGTCGAACCGCATCGACGACATGGTTTCTTCACAGGAAACCGTCAACGCAGCGAAAATCGCACTCGCGAACGCGGTCACCGCCCTCGTCCATGGCGAAACCACCGCCCGCGAGTGCGAAGCGAGGGCTGCGGCGCTGTTTGACGGCACGCTGGAACAGCCCACTCATACCATCCCGGCCTGCGGAGAGACGCGTCTTCTTGACCTGCTCGTGCAGATCGGGATGACACAGACCCGCAACGAAGGGCGGCGGCTCGTGGAGGGCAACGGCGTCAAAGTCAACGGCCAGCAGCAGACGGACTGGCGGGCGACCTTCGACGCTTCTGCCTTCCCCATGAGGGTCGCGGTCGGGAAACGGCGGAGGGCGGTCGTGGCGCTGGCCTGACCTTGGACACAACGACTCTGTGGACCGGGGGGCGAAAGGCACGGTCCACCGAGAGCCCGGTGCGGGGGCTCGCATCCTTTATTGAACTCGGGGTCTTTATTTATTTCTTCTTTATGCGCCATAATACGTTGACCCGGAGACCGATGGCCTCCATACGAAATTGAAGACTTAGATTGAACAATTAAGAAAGAGCAGAGATGTCGATCATCCAGGTTTCCGCGATCCTCGTCGTGCTCTCGGCGCTGCTGGGATGGGTAAATAAGGTCTTCATCGGCCTTCCCCACGCGATCGCACTCCTCGTCATGGGCATGATCGGTACCCTGGGCATCCTGACCGCCGACTATTTGATCCCGCAGTTCGAATTCGCGCGCTTTGCCCACCAGCTGCTCACCAGCGTGAACTTCTTTGAGACCGTTATGACGGGCATGCTGTCGTTCCTGCTATTCGCGGGGGCTTTGCACGTCAATCTCGACCGTTTGCGCGAGCAGAGGGTGCCGATCATCGTCATGGCCAGTGTCGGGGTCCTTATTTCGACATTCGTCGTCGGTTTGGGTTTCTACGCCGTATGCTGGCTATTTGACGTCGAAATCTCCCTGATCTGGTGCCTTGTCTTCGGCGCGCTGATTTCGCCGACCGATCCGGTCGCGGTACTCGCGGTCATGAAGACGATCAAGGTCGACAAGAACCTCGAGACCAAGATCGCGGGCGAGTCCCTGTTCAACGATGGCGTCGGCGTTATCGCCTTCACTGTTCTCGTCGGTATCGCAGTCGCAGCCGACGGCCTCGGCGCGCGCGGCGGGGTCGTCGACCATGCGGGAAGCATCGACTGGTGGCACATCATCGAAGTCTTCTCGGTCGAGGTCTTTGGTGCCATCGCTTTCGGCCTTGTCGCGGGGGCAACCGTGATCGGAATGATGAAACGCATTGACGATGCGGCCGTCGAAACGTTGATTTCGCTAGCGCTCGTACTCGGCACCTCGGTATTGTGTTCGAGCCTCCACATGTCGGCCCCTATCGCGGTCGTGGTGGCTGGCTTGCTGATCGGCAACATCGGCGCGAAGCGCGTGATGTCGGAGCGGACCCGTAACCATCTTTTCCCGTTCTGGGAAATGGTGGACGAAATCCTCAACAGCGTCCTCTTCCTCCTGATCGGCATGGAGGTCCTGATCATCCAGTTCGCGCCGGCTTACATCGTCCCCGCGCTGCTGTGCATCCCGATCGTCCTTGCGGCCCGTTTCGCGTCCGTCGCGATCCCGATCAGGACGCTGCACCGCCTGCGCCACCAGTTCGCCAAGGGTTCGATCCGGATCATGACGTGGGGCGGTGTTCGCGGCGGCGTGTCGGTCGCGTTGGCCCTGTCCCTTCCCTACACGGACGCCAAGCCGTTGATCATGATGGCAACCTACGTGGTCGTGGTGTTCTCGATCATCGTGCAGGGCCTGACCGTGGGGCCGCTCGTCAAGCGCATCTCGAGCGAACCGGGCTGCATGAAGGACACCTCCACAGCCATGTGACAACAGGAACGGGCCGCGAGCAGCGGCCCGTTCCTTCCCACAGCAAGGTATGACCGCCGCGAGAATAAACACCGTCGGCGGCTGGGTCCTAAAATGGAGACGGCAGTGACCGAACGCGCACCTGAATATGTCCTTTTCCTCGACGACGAGCGCGACCCCCCGAAAGCATCCGAGGTGTTTGGCAAGGAAGTCGTCCACGCGAAGAACATCCGCGATTTCATCGCCGTGATCGAAGCGCGCGGCGAACCCTTCATGGTCATGTTTGACTGGTACCTGGGGGGAGGAGAACCAGACGGTCTCCAGGCCGCACGGTGGCTCGTCGCCTACGACCAGCAGCACGACATCCTCACCGAGGGACTGATGTTCGACAGCCAGTCATCCGACAGGGAGAAGGCCCGCGCCATCGTGAGGCTCGTCGCCGATCATCTCGCCGCCAAGTTCGGCAAGGACGACCCGGACGACGTGATCCGCGCGGCCAGACGCCGCGTTCCGTCGTACCCGCGCCCGATCCAGCGGCACCGTCGGTTCTGAGGACCCATGCAAATCAGAGCGCCATTCGCTTATTCGATGGACCACTACCTCCACGGCGGCCGCAAGCGCGTGTCCCGCACGCTGATCGATCACGTCGAGCGGGATGTACCGGAAATCTCGGTTGCTGAGGGCCCCGTGGCGGTCAGGTGGCAACATCAGGCCGAGTACGTTCGAAACACAAATCCAGCGTCTCGCCTTGACCGTTGACCCCCGCTTCGACAACTTTGGTGCGCCACCGGACGCGGTCGCGCACAGGATCGACCAGACGGACAGATGGCGCAGATACCGCGATCCTGTCGGCAAGGAGACCCTGAGGATTTACTCCGACGACATAAGGGTGGAAATGCCCGAGGCCTTCGGGTTCGACCCCATCCGAAACGCGATGCTGAGGGCGGCCGATGCCTTCGTTTCGCTGTTCGTTCGGCCCCGAAATGCACGATTAACGTCTTCCCCGCCCTGAAGGACGGGGATTTACTGCAAGGCGTCAAGCCGCGAGGCCTGACGCCTCCAGACGAGATTTGCGTCCGTGGGCGGCGTGAGGCCGCTTCTCTTTCGCTGGCCGCGTTCCGGCCTGAAGAATGTTGATCGCCGCGTTGGTGTCGGCGTTCATCGCCGTGGCATTCAGAACGGTTTCGCGCGCGTGCGCTTGCGCACCGGCCGAAGAACCGTCGATCCATATCGAGATGGCCTGAGAGTACCCCCACAACAGGTGCATTGAAACGACAAAGCCGTCGGCGATCCAGGATCGGTCCGACGGCTTGGCTTTTGGCGAGACGAGGGTCAGGCGGCCTTTTCGAGGACCTCGACGCCTGCTTCCTTCTTCGTCATGTCGACCAGGACCTTGCCGAAGAACGTGGACAGCAGTGGAGGAACGGCGTTGCCGACCATCTTGGCCGTCTTCTGGATGCTGTTGGCGTAGAACTCGTACTCGTCCGGGAAGGTCTGGATCGCGGCGGCCTCGCGGACAGAGATCGCGCGGAGCTGCTCGGGATGCCCGTAGCGGCCGTTGGTGAAGCTGAAGCACTTGGTCGTGATCGTCGGAGCGGGACGGTCCTTGAACATGCGTGTGTAGCTGTCGGAGAAGCCCGTGCGGTTTTGCTTGGAGCCGTTGCGAAGGCGCGCGTGGCAGGCAAGCTCGAGGTCTGTTCCCATGAAGGCGAGGTTCGACTGGCCGGGCGCGAGCATCTCGAGACGGCGCTTGTTTTCCTCGCTCAGATTGGAGCAGTTGTGGTTCGGGATTGTCGGATCGCTCTCGCCAGCCTTGAGCGGCGGCAGATGCTTAATGGCTTCCCATGCCGTCTTGACGACGCCGGTTCCGTCGCTGGTCGGCACCGACAGCCGGACGCCGCCCTCGCCCTCGACTTCGTGGAGACCGTTGTAGATCGACTTGTGGACGGCAAGCATGATGGAACGCTTGCGCATCTGGGGAATGCCGTACTTCGAGGTGTCGGCGATCGTCGAGCCGACGATGTAGCCGCGCTCCTCCAGTCCCCGCTCGAAGTTGGCCCACTGGCCGCCGTACTTGGGGTTCTGGATGCCCTGGACGTTCTCAGAAAGGATCAACTCGGGCTTGAAACGGTCCACGAAGTCCATCGTCTGGGTCAGCAGGTCGCGGTCGCGCTGGCGGCCCTCGGCGCGCTGCTCGGTCAGCTGGTTGCGCGCGATGTTGGTGAACGGCTGGCAAGGCGCGCAGATCGCGAACAGCGTCGGAACGCCGGGATAGCGAGCCTTGAGAGGCGCGATGACGTCCTCGATTTCGCCCATCAGGACATCCTGCTCGCCGTCGGGATAGGTGTCGGTCTTGACGAAGATGTCGCGCTGGAGGAAGCGCGCTTCGGTGTTGTCGATGTTGACGTTGTTTTTTTCGAACGTCTGGCGGCAGTCCCCGACCTTGTCCACGCCGGCGGCGACATATCCGCCAGCGTCGATAAGGCCGCGGGTGGTGCCGCCGGCTCCGCAGAAGAAATCAACCGCGATGAAGCTCGGAGTCGGGGTGTCGCTGGAAGACAATGGGGACCTCTGGATCAATATTTAAAGACTTCGTTTCACCAAGGATGGCCGGATTAATCACAATCGTCAAAGCCCTGGAGAGCGAGTTCTTCATTTTTTTAATGCCCGACGCCGCTCTGGGAGCAGCGACGCGCTCCCGCACCGTATTCGCGACCCCGGTTTGACCATGGAACCGCGTCGCTTCAAGCTCGTTGTCAACAAAAGGAGGACTCCATGACGGACGAACAGGTTCTTGCGGCAGTGAAGGAACGACCGCGGAGCGCGACTTACGTGGTGAAGAATGTCCTGCGCTCGATCGATCGCTCGGTGACGACGCCGCAGGTCCTGCGCGCGCTCAGGCGGCTGGAGAAGCTCGGAAGGGTTCGTGAGGTCCCGACGAGCTACGCCGTGATGCTCAGCTGGGAAGCCGTGTAAGAAATCAGGACCCGACCATGCCCATGAGATGGCGGGCATAGAATTCCGCGAGCTTGGGTGGAACCGCGTTGCCGACCATTTTTGCGGCGGCCGATATCGACGGCGTGATGAACCTGTAGTCCTCGGGAAAGGACTGCAGGCACGCCGCCTCACGGATCGACAGAGCGCGGTCCTGTCCGCGGTCGTAGTGGCCGAAACGGCCGTTGGAGAAGCTGAAGCATTTGGTGGTGATCGTCGGCGCAGGCCTGTCGGCGTAGAGGCGGGTGTAGGCGTCCGTATAGCCACCGCTCCTTCGTCCGTCCTTGTCCATGCGGTCCCGTAGCCTCGAGTGGCAGCCGACCTCCAGGTCGGTTCCCCTGTAGTGTTCGTTCGTGCCGCCTTCGGGGGCGGCTTTGAGGCGGAGTCTGTTGATGTCGGACACCTTCGACGCGCGGTGGTCCGGATCGTCGGGATGGGTTTCGCCGGCATCCAGTCGGGGCAGGTGCCCGATCGCCTCCCTGGCCGTGACGCGCCGCGCCTCGGTGTCAACGGTGGGAATGACCAGCCTGCCCTCGCCGTCCAGCGTCGAAGGATCGCCGGCGAAGACATCCTTCCTGACGGCGATAAGGATCGAACGGCGTCTCACCTGGGGGATGCCGAAATCCGCCGTGTCTACCACTGCCGAGGCCACGTGGTAACCGAGTGCGGCGACGCCCGCCTCGAAGTGCTGCCACACACCGCCGAATTTTCTGTCCTGAATGCCCGACACGTTTTCGCACAGGACAGCTTCCGGCCGGAAATGATCGATGTAGCCGAGCGAATGGTAGAGCAAACCCTTGTCCTGCTTGCGGCTCTCTTCCATGTCGGACGACAGCTTCCCGCGGTTCACAGACGTGAACGGTTGGCAGGGCGGGCAGAACACGAACAGGAGCGGACGACGTTGTTCGGCCCGTGCCGCTTCGACGATCCGGCCGATCTCGGCGAGCGCCTCGTGGCGCTGTCCGCCGGGGTAGTGTGCCTTTCGGGGCAGCAGGTCGAGGGTAAGGAATTCGGCGGGGTTCCCGTCGGCGTCGCCGTTGTTCGCAACGAATGTCGCCCTGTATTCCGGATCGCGGTCGATCCCGGCGAGGACCCGGGAGCCGGCGGACACCAAGCCACGCGAACTGCCCCCTGCTCCGCAGAAGAAATCGACGACGTGAAAGCCGGACACGGCAGCGGCGTCATTCATTTTGATACTCCGATCTCTGGTTCCTCCATCAAGCGTAGTCCGGCGGCGCGCAGAAACAAAAGACCCCGTTTCGCCTTGCGGGGCTAGGGCGTGTAATGGTAGTCGTCAGAGGACGAAAGGATCGCCGCGAATGAGACCATTCATCAGTCATGCCCAGACGGGAGCCGATGCGTATCTGCGCGGACAGAACGAAGACGGCAATCCGCATGGGGAAGGCACGATCGCGAGGATCGAATGGCTGCGCGGTCACCTCGCCGCGAAAGTGGAATCCGGAGACCTCGGCGAGGACGACGAGGACTGCGCGAGGGTCTATCTCGGCGACACGGAAATCGAGGCCAACAGGGCAGCCTCGCGGCTGCGGCTCGACCTTCCGACCGCGACCGCCGTCGCGGACGCCATCGGCCTGCCGGTGAAGGAGTGGAAAGGCAAGTGCTTCGCGGTCTCCGTCGCCGCCCTCGAGAGTGGCATCCTCGACGATTTCCAGGAGAAGCACGGCACACTGTTTCCCGCATACGGGATGTACGACGGGCCGCTCGCGGCGGGCAGAAGGCAGTTCAACAGGCATGGATGGCTTGAGAGCGTAGAAGGACACGTCGTCGATCCGACACGCTGGGTGTTCACGGACGAGTATCCGCACTTGTGGGCGGGGCGGATCGACGACTACGACCTCGGCGGGATGCGCCTGAGGTCGGCACATCGGCCGACCGTAGCGCCCGGACCGGAAGGCATGCCAATCCGGCTGGGTATCAACGACCGGAAGGACATTCTCGCCTTCGACAGGGTGCTGCGGAGCGGCAGCGTCAGCAGCACCGGCATGATCTCCACCAACGAACTGCACTGGCTCCTCACCTGTCCTCTGGAGCAACTCGGCCAGGACGCGGACCTCTTCGTGAGGACGGCCGACAGGTTGGGCCTGTCAGGCCTGGTCCCCGTCGACACGAGGCTGTGGCTCGATTTCGCGACGAACGGCTATGACCCCGCCAAGCTGAGGGTGGCGCACCGCGACATTCCGGAAACGCCGCGCGATAAACCGGCTGCGACGACCTTCTCGCCTTTCTAGGGGCGAGGTCGCGCCAAAGGGACCCGTGTCGAGTTGAATGGATCGCCGATGCCTCAGTCGACAAAATCGACGACGACGGTGGCACCGTCCGGCAAATCCTTGGTTTGCGTGTAAATCGCGGCCGTATAGCGGAGCCACTCCTCCCAGGGACATATCCAGATGTTGTCCACCTTGTACTCGCCCCCGAACAGAGGGAGCGTCGTAAAGGCGTAGCATTGCGTTGGGTCAGGGACCCGCTGAGCGGCATCGGCCCACCAATGGGCGCGACAGCCAGCCCTCTGTATCGCCACCACAACTCCTCGGAATCTGCGATCCGCGTGATCGAGGCAGCGGAGACTTCCAGCATATGGATTGCTCCACCTGCATCCCTCACGAACACGTCTCCGAAAAGGTTGGCCCCCAAAACATGAAATGGAACGGGCAGCAGGTCCGCCCAAGCGGCAAGTTGATCGGCGGTTATGTCATCGCCAAGGAAGTCGGCAGTTATCTGCAAGCTTGGACATCCACGTCTAGTACGCGCCGCCGCGACCGAGCACCACGGGAACGGTCTTGGAGAGGATCGCGATGTCATGCCACGGAGACCAGTTCTCCACGTACCAGGTGTCGAGCGCCACCCGCCGCGCGTACGTGAGGTCGCTTCGGCCGGACACCTGCCACATGCCCGTAAGGCCAGGCTTTACGGCGGTATAGAGTTGCCGTGCGTCCCCGTAGTTGTCGAGCTCGGATTCCGTGACCGGCCGCGGCCCGACGAGGGACATCTCCCCCTTCAGAACGTTGACCAGCTGCGGCAACTCGTCGATCGACGCCTTGCGGATGAAGCGTCCGATGCGCGTGATCCTCGGATCGGACGGGAGCTTGCGCGAGGTGTCCCAGGCCAGTCGTGCCTCCTCCGAAGAGGCAAGGTATTCCTCGAGCCGCGCCTCGGCGTTCACCCGCATCGACCTGAACTTAAGACAACCGAACGCCTTGCCGTCCTTGCCGATGCGCTTATGGCTGAAGAACGGGGAACCGCCGTCCAGCGCCACAATGCCCGCCACGGCCGCCATCGGGATGCCGAGGGCGACCAGAAGTCCGCCCGCGACCAAGACGTCGAAGGCGCGCTTGGCCGCACGGTTCAGGCGGGGCGTGATTTCGGGCCTGCTCACGAGGAGCATGGCGTCACGCCCGAGTATGTAGTGGACGTTCATGCTAGCCGACATGCCCATCGCGGGCGGGATGACGCAGATGGCGTACCCCTTGCGGCGCAGGTCCGCGGCCAGTCTGATCTCGGCCTCGTCGGCGCAGGAGAGCGCGATCACGGCATCCGACGCGCCAGCCTCGGCCAGCGTATGGGTCGCCTCTGCGAGGTCCGTCGTTCCGCTGGTGCCGGAAACCGTCATGGCGAGGTGGCTGTCGGACGAGACGATATCGATGGCCCGGGCCGACTCCTCCGGTTTCCCGAAGACAACCGCCCTGTAGCTCCCCATGCCTTTCGAGGCCAGCGTCCTACGCGCGATGCCGCGCAGCCACATGATCACGAAGGGCGCGATGATCCAGGACAGGAACATGGAGGCGCGCGAGACGTCGGCCTTGTGCGCGAACACGAGGAACCCCTCGATGACGAGACCGAAAAGTCCCGTCGCCGCGACGGCGCGCGTCTCCTCCCAGAAGGGAATCCGCATGTGGTAGTGGCCGGCGAACAGGAAATACAGGCAGGCGCACGCCGCCGCCGAAACGAGCGCGGTCCCGCGTTCTGAAAGCAGCCGCTCGAAGGAGACGAAATCAACGCCAAGCAGCCCCGTGGCGAGGGTGAGGATGCCGAACGCGACGGCCGCGGCCATCAGGATCGCGAGCATGTCGGTGCAAGCCAGGAGCGCCTTGATACGGGGGTCAGCCCCCCTTCCTCCTGCGGACGGAGCCTGTTCGTGGTTCGCCATATGCCGCTCCCTCAACGCCACGGCGTGCCGTCGAGACGGCGGATTTCGGCAACGAGTTCGGCCGAGGGGGATCGCTTCAGAATCTGGCCGTGCGAAACCATCGCGAGGAAGTCGCCGATGGCCTTGAACGGCATCAGCGGGTTGCGGGAGTCGATCATGGTCTTGGCGAACCAGGCCGCGGCCGAAAGGGCGAAGACGCGCCCCGGAAGGTGCATCCAGCCGACCGCGAGCTTGTTGGCGTACATCCTGCGAATGACGGCCGCGGAAGGCAGCCTGCCGGCATTGGCCTTCATGTGCTGGACCCGGAACTCCGGACGGTACTCGATCCTGTAGCCGAGCTTCAGGAAACGGTACGACAGGTCGAATTCCTCCATCCCGTAGAAGAATGACGGGCAATAGAGGCCCGACTGATCCAGCACGGAGCGCCTGATCGCGTGGGCGACGCCTATGAACCTGAAGGCCTCGAAGCCGATATCCCTCGGCTTCAACTTGTCCGTGTGCGGAAACTCGATGGGGTCTTCAATTCTATCCGATCCGACGAAACTCCTGAACGCGACGACGCCGAGACCAGGATCGTTCTCGAACATCTGCAGAAGGTCTGCGCGGAAGCCCGAGTGGACCTCTAGCAGCGCATCGTCGTCGAGAAACAGCAAAATGTCTCCGGTCGCTACGGATATGCCTTTATTACGTCCGGCCGCGACGCCCATGTTGTAACGTTCGTTAACCAGTACGGCGTCCTCGAACCGATCGATCACGGGGCGACGGTCCTTGCCGTCTGCGTTATTGTCGACCAAGACAAGTTGGAAGCCCGAGGTGCCGAGAGTCGAGGCTATTCGCTCAAGCGTCGAACCCAAGGCATCATCGCGACGATAGGTGAGGACAACAATTGAAAGGGTTGAAGTGGAAGCGACCTGCCCCATCGGCGTGATCTCATTAATTATAGACGTTAGATAGTGTCATGGTTCATTGACTTCAGATTGCCGTCAAGAACTGCGGTCCATAATTACCTATTCAGTAGCACCGAACGCTCGAGGCCAATTGACAAAACTTCCGGCGGCTTGAGTAATATCGTTTCCAACACGGATTTCGAAATTCATTCCATGGCAAGAAATAGAGACCTCGACGTGCTTCGCGGGTTCGCGATCATCGGGACATTCCTGGCGCACGCTCCCCAGTTCACCGCCATCCCAGCTACCATCAGGGACCTCTACAGGTTTCCAGCATGGGGTATGGGCGTGGACCTGTTTTTTGTCATCTCCGGATACCTGATCACCAAGTCGCTCTTGAAAACCCTCGAAAGTAAATCGACGCGCGACGTATTGAAGGACTTCTGGATTAAGCGCGTCTTTCGAATACTCCCCGCTTCCATTTTCTGGCTACTCGTGGCCTCCGTGGTAAGTTTGGCGATTGCCTTCAACGGTGACAGTTCTGGATTGTCTGGAACCATCCGATCATTCCTGGCCGGGCTTTTTAACGTGTCAAACGTGTACTGGAGCTATTGCATAAAGGAAGAACTCGTGAATTCGAGTTGTGGTGGCGGGGCGAACATGGCGGTGTGGTGGAGCCTCTCGCTCGAAGAACAGTTTTACATATTCTTTCCGCTTGTCTTCTTGTTTTTTGGGAGAACGGCGACCCTCGTGGCGTGCGCTGGGCTCATCATCTACTTCTCGACTAACGAGAGGTTATTTGCCGACCTAAACTGGATGATGCGGCTTGACGGCATCTCATATGGCGTACTCCTCGCCCTTTTTATGGAACGACACGGATGTCAATTCAGGGAGAGCTTGGCCGAATCCAGATGCTTGCGGCTCGTCGGGTTCACGTGCCTCACACTTACGCCCCTTCTTGGAGGACTGGCTTACACCGTAGAGGCCTACAATCCGTTGTTCTTCTCGCTGTCAGTAGTATGCGCGGCGGTCTGCGTCACTATTGCCTCACTCGACGCTGGCGCATTCGAAATCAAGTGGGTTGGTGGCGCACTGGCGGGCTTGGGAAGGATATCGTTTTCCTTTTATCTTTGCCACGAAAGCGTCCTGGTCATTGTCGCCAACCTGAAGCAGTCCCTTGTTCCGCATAGCGGTGACACCCGAAGCTTCGTGTTGATCCTATCGGCATCGTGCGTGGCTTCCACGGGTGCGGCCCTCGTTTCGACGAGGTTCATCGAAAACCCAATGATCGCCGTTGGCCGCGCTATGACAAAAAGTGCTCCGCCTCGCGCGTTGACACTGTTGGATAAACGCCACTAGCCTTTGAAAGAGACTGCGGAGAGAGCATGAAAATAGCCATCGTCAGCAAAGCCGACCAGACCGCCGGAGGAGCCAGCCGCGTTGCCTCCGACCTTACGCGGGAGTTGAATGATCTCGGCCACGAAGTCGTCCATTTTGCCGCGTGGGCGGACAGGCATTCAAAACAGGATGTCAATTTTGTCTACGGTGGCTCGCTTTGCAAGCGCGCGATCATCCAAGCGGGGAAAGTGGCTCGGCGGCTAGGCTTTGTCGAGACAATCCCGTTTGAGGCTCCATCTGCCGTGCTGAAGTTGAGGTCTTTCGATATTGTCCACTTTCACGATACCTCGTCCTCGTTTTCTCCACTCACACTGCTGGCGGCATCGAGATTTGCTAAGGTGGTATGGACCTTTCATGACTGCTCACCCTTCACAGGCGGATGTATTTATCCGCAGATGGCGGACTGTACCCGGTACGTAAGTGGTTGCGGGGAATGTCCGCTAAATGGCGAGTGGCCGCTCGATGGCTATTTTGACACCACCCGGTCAGCACTCAGGGCAAGGCGTCTGTTGCACTCAAGAGGAGACCTCGCCTATGTCGCCCCGTCTCAGTGGATGGCAGACACAGCTCTCGCATCGGGAAATGTCCCTCGTAGGCCGACGGTAATATCCAATATGATCGATACGCGTACATTCGCGCCCCCAGTCGATCGTCACGGACTGCGCCGCCGCTTGGGACTGCCGCACGATAGGCTGGTGATTGCGCTCTCATCTGGCAACGTATCCGATCCAAGGAAGGCTATACGATCATCGCTTGAGGCGATCAGGGAAATCTCCGATTTCGGAACGAGGCCGATGGTAGTTCTCATCGGCAAGCCAGACTCTCGAATTGGGGGACATCTCGAGGGGATTGATTTCGTGTCGACGGGTTTTGTGTCCGACAGGGATGAACTTGCGCAATGGCTATCTGCCTCAGATGCCTTCGTCACGACATCGATAGCCGATAACCAGCCGCTGGCGATCATGGAAGCCATGGCCTGCGGGACCCCCGTCTATGGATGGCCCGTAGGCGGTATCCGAGAGATGATTTCAGATGGCGTCAATGGACGATCGATTGCGAGCATGGACCCCACAGAACTTGGAACCGCGATCTATCGCGACCATTTCTCGGGTTCTCTTCTGTCGATGCGTGCGGGAACACGAGATTACGCGGTGACGAACTACTCATCCGAACAGTTCGCGGCCGGCCACGAGAAGCTCTACACCGACATACTTACCGGAACATCAAAATGAAAGTCATCCACTCATGGGCGTCCGCCGCCCGATCGATCACCCGCGAGATTGGGGAACGGAAGGTTTCGACGCTATCTTGCGACGTCTTCGATACACTCCTCATAAGGACTACAACGCCAGACTTCGTCACGGATTGCACATCTCGTTTCGTATCGGAGCTTCTCGAACTTCCTCTGCCCTTCGTTGCAATGCAGAGGAATAGGGCTTGGACGATAGAGGTCTCCCGGTCCATATCGAATGGATTCGATGCGGAGGCGTCGGTTCACGATCATTTCCTTACCTGGCTCAGGCTGCTCGTAGGCGACCGATCGGACGATAGCCAACTTCATTCGCTCGCAACTTCTGTGATCGCAAAGGAGGTGGAGTTCGAAAAGGCTTGTCTCAAACCAAACCATGAGATGGAGAGAGTCCTGCGCGCTGCGAAGGCTCAAGGCGTCAAAGTTGTCGCGGTTTCCGACATGTATCTTTCGGCGTCAGAGATCGGAACGTTGCTCGACCACCACGGATTCGAGGGGCTGGTCGACGTCGTGGTATCGAGCGCCGACTTGCACCTACAGAAGAAGACGGGGCGGCTCTTCGGAAAGCTGGTCGAGACCGGAGTATACGGGGTCTCGAAAAAGGAAGTCCTCCACGTGGGCGACGACACTCTGGCGGACGGAATAAAGGCATTCAAAAGCGGGCTGCGGTCAATCGTCGTCTACGACTGGGCCGAAATGGCGGCAAGGTCGCTTACGCATGGAGCAGGTCCTCTGCCCTCGGCGAGATCGGTGTCCAACAGTATCCTGCGCCACGCGACCGCCGATAACGGGGCGGCTGGGCTTGGCATTTCTAGGTTTGGCCCAATCTATGCAGGCTTTGTACACGGCCTCGCGGACAAGGCAACGGAACTGGGTCTCAACTCCGTATGGTTCCTCGCAAGGGAGGGATGGCTCCTTCACGAACTCTACCTGGACTCGATTCAATCAGGCCTGACTCAAAAGGCTCCTCCATCCGGATACCTCTATGGATCGCGACTTTCGACTATGAGAGCGCAGATCGAAACCTTTGGAACCTCTGAGATGAAGGCGGCGCGTGACAATACATCTGACCACTCTCTTAGGTCCATCCTCGCGCCCCTCGGAATACCATCCGAGAAACTCGAAACGATTCTTGGAACCGTTTCCCTTTCATGCGATGCCCCGGCAGATGACGCAGCGATCACCGCACTAGAGGCGTGCAAGCCTTTCATGGACGCGGTGACTGACATCGGGAAAGCCGAACTAGCAGGAATGCGCGAATACCTGCTCAGAACTGGGTTCCCCAAGGAAGGCAGGGTGGGCATTGTAGATGTGGGCTGGGGTGGCCAGATACAGGAAAACATCGAGCGCATCATACGCAGGCTCGGATGGCGAACAGAGGTGTTCGGCCTCTACCTCGGAACCGATCATCGGTCTGACGCAAGAAGGTCGACTGGGATGTCCCTGGCGGGACTGGTGTCCGACTCCCGTGCCGGTGCCGCACCTGGCGTCGGAGCCTTCAGTTTCGTTCAGGGTCTCGAACTCGCCACGCGTTCCCAGCACGGGAGCGTCAAAGGGTACTCGTCTGATGGATTTCCCGTCCTCGCTGAAGAGGGGAGAGGACGAAAGGCAGAGGAGGTGGACGACCCGGTCATCGCGAATGTCCAGCTCGGTATTCTCGCCTACGCCCGACGGTACTTCCGTATGGCGGCGATGGCGAGAATATCGTCCATGGACAGCATAGATCATGCCCGCGACGTCGTGGACATTCTTTCTCTGTTCCCGCGACGGCAGGATGCCAGGCTGATGCTACGCTTCAACAATGTCGCTAATCTCGGCATGGAAGACGGTCTTTTGCTTGGTGGGGAGACCTCCATATTCAGGCCGAGGAACCTGATCAGAACCCTCAGGACAACTCTTTGGCAAGAGGGAACCTGTGCCTTCGCGCTTCCATTCCTCGGGCCTCTAGCCTTCCTTCTGCATCGGAAGCGTCGGCGTATGTTACCCGAGCGGGCGGCGGCAACATGCGATCACATCGTCGAGCCACTCGGCAGCCCTTCAGCAACAGTACAGGTGGTCGCGGACGTGCTTGACCTCGATCTCTCATCGGTGCGGCGCGCGAGGGCTGCGAGCGCCAGCCGAGCAGCGATCTTGCCTGCGACGTCGAACCTATCTGCGTGGGGAATCAGGGATGTTGCCGCCCTTGCCGCAATCCGGTTCATTCACGGCAACGGGTTGGCATCGGCAAAGTCGTCGGTGAAGTTGCTTTGGAACGCCGGGCTGAGGTTCGCGTATAAGCATCCCGTTGCCGAAGTCGCAAAAAAGGCACTCCGCAAGTTTGTCTGAGCCTCGCGGCAGAAAATAAAAAAGGGCCGCACTTGGGAACGTGCCGCCCTTTTTTAGCTCCAAAGTTTTACTCGAGATTAGGCTCGTCGGCGTTGCAGGAGCCGCAGGACGGGCGACAGGAATGGGATGGAACGGACTGCGCGCTCGAGCCTGCGCCATTTGCTTGCATCCACAAGCGCGGAAGCGGTGGTGGATGCAAGCCCCATGGCCTTGAGCCTGTCCTGCGTGCGTTCATCGATCATGGATTTCCAGGCCGAATAGGCTGAGAGGCGGCTCCATTTCGAAGTGGAACGCAGGCAATCCGCGCATTTGCGCGCGATTTCAAGGGCCGAAATAGCTTCGGGGAACGCATCCGGCAAAGGGCAGCCGATGTCCCCGACGAGTTCGTCAAACCCCGATGAAAAGACTGATCTGGCGACCTCGAGGCCATCTGTCCACGCCCTCCTTGCCGCAACGAGGTCTCCGCGACAGTAGGACAGCATTCCAATCCGTAGTGCAGCTTCCGCAGCCTTGGTTCCGAGCGTCGGCGAAAAGGATTTCCAGTCCTGATTGACCACCGCGCGATATGCGGAGATGGCCTTATCTTCATTTCCGGAGGCTTGTTCGAGGAGACCGATGAGAAACTGGATGGAGACCTGCCACCTCACTCCGTGCGGCGAGAGGTGCTCAAGCGAAACGTAATGTTCCGCTCTGGCGAGGAACGCTTCGCGGTCTTTGCGTGTTCCATCCTCAAGCACACCATAGCCGATGACGCATAGGGCCGCTCCATGGTCCGGGGTGCGAATGTCATAGGTGGATGCGACCCGCTCTGCGAGACGCATCCTTTCCTCCTTGTCAGGAACCCGCACACCCATGCCGAACAAGCTACGCATTAGCCAAGGGTTCTTGTAGTCCCTGTCGAATGCCAGCAGATTTCTCGTTGGGTCTGGGTACGGGTAGATCGTGTCCTTGAATGGATGATCCACACTGGACGAAACGGGGTCCCTATAGGCAACAACGATTAGCCAGTCGCCGACTGGCTCTGGGGCGTCGATAGTAGTGGAGGCGAGGGTTCTGGCAGAAGTAGACTGCACGTGAATCGCTTCGATAAGAAGGCTATCTCCCAGCGATGCAACAAGCTCTGCCTTGGAGGTGTTCTGCGAAGGTCGCAGGGGTATTCCGATGATGAGCCGGCCGCTGGGACGAAGGACTCGATGGGATTCGACAGCCGCCGCATGCAATGCCCCTACCCCATCAAGCGCCCCATAGCAGACGACGACATCAGCTGAACCGTCGTCCCACCCAGACAAAGACCTGCCGTCGTGGACCTGGAAATTGAGACCGGCCTGACGGAAGCACTCGCTCGCGTGGGCGACGGCGTCGAGCGAGGCATCCAAGCCCACCGCGACCTCGCATGCAGTTATGGTGCGCAAGATATGAGTTCCGTCGCCCGAACCGCTCCCCCAATCGATAACCGTGTCTCCTGGACGGACAAAGGCCGACGCATGGACGTAGCGCATCGCGCGGTGCGCCTGCTCGCTTGGAGGCCCCGCAGTCTCGATGTTATCCGTTTGCAGTGCGGGAACGCCGATCTTTTCCAATATGCTCCAGTAGCCAGAGACGGCTTCGGAATAGCCGACGTGTAGGAAATATGACGGGTGAACCCTGAAACCGTGCCGGAACGCGAGCTCCTCCAGTCGATCTTTGTGTCCAGCCACGACCCCATGCAACACGAGACAGCCAGCCGATGAGACCGAGTCCATGAACCGCATCAAGCCATCGGCGTCCATGCTGTCAGTATGGCAGAAGGATACCACAGTGGAATCGGAGGCGGCGGTTTCTGGATTGGTCCTGACCGACACCCCTAGTCTGCGGAGGGAGTCGACCAGCGGGCGAGACAGGTCGCCGAATACTTCCACCTTACCGCTGTAAGCGAGCGAAGCCGTAATCGCGGCAAGACGCGCCTGAGACATGTCCTACCCTCTCTTGACCGAGATGGATGGTCTCAGGTCAACGAGTCCGCCGAACCGCGCGGCGTCTTTGACCACCTCGATCACCGCCGCTTCGTCGCGCCAGGCCAGTACGGACTGCGCAAGATAATCGGGAGTATCCTCTTTGGTGACCTGAAGCTGAACTTCGTACTTGCCCTCGCCGAGGACGCAATCGAAGTCGAAGGAAACCGTCACCCGTTGCCCCGCTGGATGGACCTGTCCCCAGAAGCCCTCGCCAGGCTTGCCTGATGCCATGTCTGCATTGAGCGTTCCGCCGGAATACACCTTAACGCCAGTAGGAGACCGGAGCCTGAGCCCAACGTTTACCCTGTCCAGTTTGGACACTGGAACAAACGAGACGGCAACCGTTACCTTTTCACCTGACACGAAGCGGGTTCGGGACTTTCCTGTCGAGTCCGTGACTTCGATGTCGAGCCGGGAAACAGAGCCGTCGCCAAAAGTCTTGCCGGCGATTTCCGGAGCTCTGGTCTCCATCAGGGTCATGCTTCGATGCTTGAACGCGATGTTGTCGGAAAGTCCGAAGTCAAGCATGTCTCCTTTATGCAAAAGCACCGCCTTGTCGGTCATAGTCCTGACCGCTTCCTCGTCATGGGAAACGAACAGGAGAGTTCCACCGCGTGCCTTTATCTGGGCGAGCTTCTCGTAACACTTGCGTTGGAACGCTCCGTCACCAACAGCGAGAGCCTCGTCTACGATCATTATGTCCGGGTCGCCCGAAATCGCCACGGAGAAGGCCAGTCTCACATACATGCCGCTGGAATAGGTGCGGATCGGAAGCTCGAAGTACTCGCCGAGGCCGGAGAATTCCTTGACCGCATCGACCATTCCTTCAGCCGCGACCTTATCCAGCCCCATGAGGGAAAGGCCAAGTAGCGAATTCTCGCGCCCGGAAAACTCCGGGTGAAAGCCAGCCCCCAATTCGAGAATAGCACCGATTTTTCCCTTGATCGTGACACTGCCCGTCGTCGGTGACATCGTTCCCGCGATGATTTGCAGCAACGTGGACTTTCCCGATCCGTTGACTCCGACGATGCCGACGCTTTCACCTTTTTTAACTTGGAAGGTTACGCCCCGCAGGACGTTGACGTCGGTCTTGCGACCCAGGGCCCTCCCCAGCAGACGGCGCATTCCTCGCAGGACCGCGAACGTCTTGCCGACGTCAGTGACTGAAATTGCGATTTCAGAGGACATCGGCGAACTCCACTGACTTTCGACGGAAGAACGAGAAGGAAACTCCAGCGAACACGAGGGCGAATGCGGAAACGGCGGCGAGCGATGTCCATTCCGCGACGGCCCTGCCAAGAACTGCGGATCGGAGTGCTTCGAACACAGGCGTCATGGGATTGAACTGCGCAACGAAGCCGAGCGAAGCCGGGATGCGGCTAGCGGGATAGAGAACAGGGGAAACGAGCATTCCAACGGTCAGGCAAAGAGGGAGGATGTACTTGATGTCCTTGGAGAATGCCCCTATCGCCGAGATTAGATAGACCGCCCCCAATGTCATGCAGAGGAAGGGGGTGAGGATAACAGGGATCAACAACCAGGTAAGGGGCGGAACGCCGAGAATCGCGATGTAGACCACCAAGCCGAGGCAGTACGACACCGAAAGCCCCATCAGCGACGTGGCAAGCACCGACGGAGGAAGCGCCGCGAGCGGAAACGGCGTGCGCTTCACCAACGCCGAATTGTCGCTGATGATCGACGCGGATCGTCCCACCGCTTCGGCGAAGCACTGCCATAGGCTCACGCAGAACCACAACGTCATGAAGGTCCCGACCGCGCCCGTACCATCCATGCGTGAATTGAAGACACCGACAGTCATAAAACCGTAGGCGAGGACAAGCGCCGCAGGGGTTCCCACCATCCACAGCATACCTAACGCAGCACCGCGATACTTTGCGAGAAGATCGCGACGGGCCACGGCGGCGATGAATCTGTAGTTGCCAACAAGACCTAGAAATAGGTCTAGGAGTGGAAAGAGGCGACACCCGTAACCGATCTCTCTCCTAGTTCCCGGGAGGGAATTGTAAATGCTCATTTTGCTTCCTGTAGGAATGGAAGACCTGATGGTCAACGTCTACCAATGATGTTGACAGATTTGCAGACTTTGCAAGCGAATCCTGCCGCCCAGCACATGTGCATTACCACGAGTGCCGCGGCCCCTTGGAGATATAGACGCCATCCACCGTCCCGAGCCACTGAGGCGGATTCCATGATCGACGCTCCGAGACAGGCGGCCCCATATATCAGTGGCACGGACCACAGCGGCGACCAGAGAAGACCTCCAAGCAGACCTCCCGCGTTTGCTCCGAGCGCGGCCAGCGGGAACATCTGTCGTGCCTTGGGAGAAAGACGGTGTTTGAGCATGGTGGATGCCCTGCCCTTCCCATAGCGGAAGTACTGCCGGGCGAGCGCAGGAACCGTTTCCCTCGGAGAATACCAGACCTTCGCCGCCGGTTCGAACCAGATTCGGCCGCCTGCGTTCGCGACGCGGGCGTCGTACTCGGCGTCTTCGTTTGTGGCGAAGCTCTCGTCATAGCCTCCTATCGAACGGAAGAACTCAAGGTCGAAGCCAGCATGGTGACCGTGATCGACCCATTGCGCTGGCGTCGTTTCAAGGCGATGGGCTGATCCGCCGTTTCCTAGTTTGGATCGTTGCGCGACGGTCACCGCCCAAACAAACCCTACACTGCCTTTCAGCGGCCTAGTGATCAGGGGAACGACCACCGAGGAGGCTCCCGTGTCCACTAGCGAGCGGGCGACCCGCTCCACGAAGCCGGGCTCGTACACGGCATGGGCATCCACCCGTATCAGATATTTTGCTTCCGGGTTTGCCTCGCGGGCAGCAAGGTTGACGCCCGCCGACTGGATGCGGTCGGAGTTGTTGATAACCCGGATGCCAGTTTCCACGCTTATCCCGGCGAGGATGTCGAGCGTACTGTCGGTACTTCCTCCGTCGGCCACGATGATTTCGTGCGGGCCGGGAAGGCAGCGGTTGCCGCCGAGGCAACCGAGGCTTTCTAGGAGCGGAAGGATAAACCTTTCTTCGTTGAGGACGGGGATGACGATAGTGACGAAAGATATGGGGTCGTGTCCTGCCACTGTCACTGTCCTTTCACCCGTTTCGCTTCTGCTTCGGGAACGGGCCACAAGTTGGCGAAGCCGAGTTCGAGGGCGCGCGAGAAATGGTTCCGGTATCCATCATCGTCGCCGGTTCTCTTGGACCGCTGCGCGAGGAGATAGTGTTTGACCGGATCGTCGTCCCTCAGACGAGGAACGAAGCGGTCGATCTCCGCGATCGCCTTGTCTGGTGCCCGCGCACCAAGGACGGTGATGTACGGAGGCAGGAATTCCGTCCTCTCCGGCACGAGGGCGAGAAGGCGGTCAATGTCCTCGCCCCATTTGATGATTTCCGTGCGCAATGGGCCGTAGCTGGCCTTTCCGAGCGTAACAAAGGAGGTTCGACCATAGAGCGAGGCGACAAGCGCCCGTACGCTTCCCTCACGTTCGTAGTAGCGGCGAAGCATACAGTTGATGGAAAGGACGTTAGTGCTGCGGTCGAAAAGTTCGCGGGGCGGGTTTTCCGACTTCGAGACGCGGGTATTTAGAACCGCATAGAGGTCGATCACGATCTCCTGCTCCGGGAACGCTCTTGTGCGAATGAAGCCGCATGTGTCCAGGTTAGAATCCACCTGCACGGCGGGGAAGCCGCGTTCGCTCCGTTCTACGACACCGAGGACGGCTGCAGCCACGCCGACATAGCCGAGGAAGGCGGCACCGAGGATGGCCACCAGGGGGCCCGTTCCGGAAATCAGGGTTGCCGCACAGCTACCCGTCTTGCGGGGGACGACGGTGGCGGCAGTCAGGACGGCAAGCCCACCGAGCATATGGTTGATGGGAAACCAAAAGCTTCCGACAACCACGATACCGAGGGCAACCGCGGCACCGCCTACAGATGTCCACGCCATTGCGGCGAAGGCGGCGAGCCAGAGTAGTGCCCCGATGACACCGACTGAAGCGACTGTTTCCGCCAGCATGTTGTGGGAATGGAAGTTGGCTGACGTGTGAACGTCCCAAAAAGTGGTAGAGGCAGTCGGATACCTGTCATCGGCGAAAAAGCGCCCAGGGACATCACGGGCATGATGCTCGTAGGCAGTAGAAAATGAGCCGAAGCCATTGCCCGTGATGGCCGTGAGGGGATTTTCGAGGATGTCATCGACCAGGATTCGGACCATGTATGAACGGGACCAGATAGTCCCGAGGGCGGTGTCCTGCACGTGTGCTTTGTCCACAGGGGTCTCGGAGGCAACCGCTGGGAAGTCCCCCGTTATCACAGCACTGATGGACCTTGCCTCGATAAGCGGTCCCGCGACGTAGACGGCGAATGTGCTCGCAAAAGCTGCGAAAACCACCACCGAAGCGCGCGCTATAGGCGTATGCGTCAAAGCCCGCAGATAGGGAATGCGGGAGGCTCCCAGAAATGCGAGGACCGAGATCAGGGCAAGAATGACGGCTCGATTTTCCGAGACAGCATAGCCCCCTATGAAGATAAGCGCGGCTGCCGCAGTGGCATAGGCGGAGACCTTTCTGCTCGATCCGCGGACAGCAGCTATCAAACCGCCTGAGACTGCGAAAGCGAGCATCCCCGACCACTCCGAGAAGGCTAGCGGAACGCCAAGCGGACGCCCCGGCAATGCGTAGAGGAAGATGATCCCGACCGCGGCAAGCGACGCTGCCCCAAGGATGGTCAAGCGGTAAGATGCCGATTGCCATAGTGCGGCTGCGGCCAACACGGCTATTGCGAACTCGAACTGCCAGATAACACCTACACCGTGCTTCAAAGTCCCCTGCACGCTTCGGACGGGTTCTGGCGTGAACGGTGCGAGAATGGCCGAAAAGGCCGCGAACGCGAACAACGCAAGGACGACAGGAGAGGCTAGCGCCGCAAGGTACCTACGGTCTTTGAAGGCGACCTGGAGGCCCGTGAACAGGGCAAGGACGGCGGACAGGATGTGGATCGCCGGAGCGGGTCCTTCTGTCTGCGGCCATAGTCCGTTGTCGAGCCACGGCATGCCAAAAACAAAGACGAACTGCAAAAGGGCGAGTGTGGAAAGGACAAGAACGTCGGCAACGCGCCCGAGGGGCGATACGGTGGACTGCATGGGAGTTGGCTGGCCTTCTTCTTGACTTGGAGTCTTTTAAAAAGGCTAGCCCCGACGGAGGGGGTGCGCAAGCGCGAGTTCTTGAATTTAACCCGCGCTTAACCGTGATTTAGTGGACGGTTACATGGTCCGTGGAATAGACGCCCGGAATATGGATGTCATGGTGAGGCTGGTAGAGATCGTAATGGGCGTTCGACTCCATGAACAGCACGAGAGACCTGTAATCCAACGCCTTGACGACGAGTTCCTTTCCCGTGACGCCAACCACGACGAGGCGCGTGGGGTCCTCGAATGATGACGGGAGTTGATCCGATTCCTCCCGCTTCACCATGATCGTAGCCCCGTTTTCCCGGCGGTACCAGATGAACTCGCCGGACTTCAGCGTGCCGACTTCGTAGCCGCGCCTGACCATTTCGAGGTCGATGACGGTATGTCCGTCCTCGAGCCATGTCGCGTTGAAATGGTGGGAGGCCATCGCCGTGAGGAACCGCTTCTCCAGTTCGTCCGTATGGACGGGACTCGTGACACGCTCGCCGAGCGCCACTCCGGGGACGGCACCGTCCTCGATGAACTCGACGATGAGGTTTTTCTCCTTGTTGACCCTCAGCTTGAGGCGACGTCGCGAGCCGGAGTCTTCCGGGTAGTATTCGACGACGCGCTCGCCTTCGGCTGTCGTTCCCGATTTGCTTTTGAAGCCTTCGAGTTCCATTCGGACATTCCTTCCTGAGCCTCGTTAAATCTTAGGTTCCAGCGGGACGGTGATGCAAGAGACCTCATGCGGATTCAAGCTGTGGTCGTCCTCCGGCTAATGCTGTGCAGGACACCCCATGGCCGCTCGACGTAGCTGAAGCTGAAATGCCCCACGCTGATCGCAGCGGCGTATGCGACGACGAGCCATATCGCCGTGTCGAGGTTGGATGCCGTATCGAACGGCCCGCGTCCCGCCACCCCTTCGATAGCCTTCCTGATGAGGTGGTAGACGAGGATGTGGCACAGGTAGATCGAGTACGACCTGTCGCCGATCCAGACGAGGATGCGGCCGAGGCCCAGGGATATTGATCCGTCCGGCAGGGCAAGGGCAACTATCGCGTTTGAAATGCAGGCGATGGCCGGGATCGAGTAGGTCGGAGGGATGGCTGCGGTGACATAGCAGATCGCGAGACTTCCTAGCAGCACGAGAAAACTGCGGACTGATCGGGGTACGGAAGCGACGATATCAAACACTCCCCTTCTGGCGAGTACAGCAAGGAAAGTGCCGAGGATCAGCCCCTGCGGGCGCAAAATCCAGGCGAGCGCGAAGGGGCGCATGTCGGCGAAGAGAATTGCGACGACGGTGAAAACCGCAGCGCCAGCAAGCATGAGCGGGAGCAATCTGCGCAGCGGAAGAGCCAGGAGAGACAGGGCGAGTGCGAGGTAGAACTGTTCCTCCAGGGAGAGCGACCAGTAGACGCTCGTCACGTCGGGATGCGTGCAGGCCTTCAAAACGAGATCGTCGGATATGCAGTGGGACCAATAAAAGTTGGCGGTCGCGGTCAATGCGGAGAGATGCCCCAGAAGAGCCGTAGCAGACCAGTCCGCGGCCGCCATTTCGGGAGCGAGGACGAGAAGGACCGCGGAGGCAGCGATCCAGAACCAAGACGCAGGTGCTAGCCGGACGAACCTCCGCTTCAGGAACCCGAGGAACTCGGCTACCGACAGACGCGCTCCCGATGCGATGCCGGTGTTGGCCATCAGCGACGTGCAGATGACGTATCCGGATATCACGAAGAAGAGGTCCACACCGCCCCAGAAGGCGAAATAATCGAACACCCGGTGGAGGTCGTACGATGTTGGAAGACGGCCGCGGAAGTGCTGGAGCATCACGATGAGTATCGCAATTCCCCTGAGCGCCTGAATGTCCTGGTTTACGCGGATTGTCATTCGTTGGGTCCGTTGAAAATCGTGTCCTAACGGAAAGTGTCGCCCGAAGCCGCGGGTTGGGAAAGCCCTTGGCGTCTTGAATTGCGGGATTGACCTGCTATCCGGGCGGAGGCGATGCTGTATTCTGGTCATTCAGTCAACAGGCCTCAATGAAACGCTCGTCCGAAATCCAGGGTTTGCGCGGCATCTGCGTCGCCGTGGTCATGCTTTTCCACTTCGCGATCCCTTTCCGCGAAAGCCTCCTTTCAGGTGGTTGGCACCGGGAAGCCCTTTATCGTCTCGCGAACATTGGATGGATCGGTGTGGATTTCTTCTTCGCGATCTCGGGCTTCGTCGTCACGCTTGTGTTGCTGAAGCGAGATCAGAATTACGTCGGCTTCATGCGGCGGCGGGCGGGAAGGCTTCTTCCCTCGTATTTCGCCTTGCTCGTCTTGTCGGGTCTTTTGACGCTCGCCGCACCCGCCATCGGCTTGCCGCTCCGTTCAGGGTTTGCGGAGAACCAGTTGTGGGCGTGGACGCTGACCGCCAACATCGCCACGTCCATGCATGGCGGATTGCTCGAGGGCGGAAACATCACGCTGTTCCATCTTTGGTCGCTGTGCGTCGAGATGCAGTTCTATCTCGTGTGGCCGTTCCTCGTCTGGAACCTCGACGGCAGACGACTTGTGCTGGCTATGGTCGGCGTGGCGATTGCGGCATTCACCCTCCGCTCGGCAGCGACCTATGCAGGCGTCTACTACAACGCCGTATATTCCCTCACCCCTTTCCGCCTCGACGGGTTTGCGATGGGAGGCTTGGCGGCGACGCTGGCCGTTAGCGGACGAAAGGTCCCCGCTGCACCATGGTTAGCAGGCCTATTGCTCGTCCCGTCCATCCTATGGTTCCTGGCTGACATCGGCTGGCACAAGGCGGACGGTTTTGTCCAGGCGGTCGGATACACGGTGATGGGCGCGGGAGCGGCCGCGCTGGTGCTGTCGGCCTACCAGGAAACGCTGTGGACCCCCTTCCGTCGTCTCCTTGCCGGCGGTCAGCTCGTTCATGTCGGAGACAGAAGCTACAGCCTCTACCTCTGGCATCTGCCGTTCATGGGGACGGTCAATCTTGGCATAACGACCGCCCTCCCCGATCTTGGACCTTCGACGGTTTGGTTCGTGATCTTAGTCAACTCGATCGTCGCGCTCGGCTTGGCCGAATTCGGGTATCGGCTGCTAGAAAGGGCGCGGTTTGGAAGGACTTCGTCAACATCGGGCAGTAGGACTCGTTAGGAAGCGGACGCCTCCGGTCAGGGTTTGAAGATCGAGAATCATGCCGGACAGCGCTGCAAGCGAATACCGCGTTTGTTCCTTGGAAACGTGGAGACTAGCATTGAGGCGACAGGCGGTTAAAGGAACTACGATGAGCTCGGGCAAAGAATGCATGATTTTCGAGAACCAGCCCGCGGAATGGTACTACGCGCTCGAGAGCGATTTCAGCGACGGCGACGAGTGGGATTGGCGCGAGGACGCGAGCGCGTACGGTCCCTTCCCGTCATACGAGGCCGCCTGTGACCACCTCTCGGCGCATCATTCGAACCCCGGAGGTCACACAATGGTGGACTTCGCGGACTTGGAGCGGGAGCGCGACAAGGTCATAGACCAGCTCGTGGCAGGTGCCGCCGACAACATGAAGCCATTCCGGCGTCCGACATCCTCGTATCGGATGTGGTAAAACACTCCGAGAATGGCGACTCGGGCATTTGGTCCCAGTAAATGCAGACGCCAACGCCAACAGAGTTGACAATTCGCCTCGACGATGTCTTTTATTACGCCGCCTTGGACATCAGGGCGGCGTGAAGAATCCGAGGGTACCAAGCATGGCGGGCAAGGCATCGAAGCTGCAGAACGGCGACCTGGCGGTCCTTACCGTCGTCGAGCATATCGACAACCCAAAGCGATACGCCATCATGGGCAAGTTCAAAGGCAGCAGAAAGGAAATCATCCTGGCGCGCGTGGGCGAAGGTGATGACGATCCGAGAGCGCCGGAGACGATCAAGACGACGGCGGAATGCGTCGCAAAGGAAATCCAGAGCCTTTACAGCCTCAATGCTTTCCTGAGACGCAAGGAAACCGAAAAAGCCACGTCCAACTAAATTATCGGTTTCGGGGCCTTGTCCAGCACGAGCATTGCGACGTCATCCCAGTCGAAAATGCACCCCGTCCGGTCGCCGTCTTCCCAGGTCTTGGGATCGCCAGGCAGGACGTGCGGCATGTTCCTGAATGCCACTCCGTTGGTTTCGGTCTTGTTGCCGAACTTAGGCTGGCCGCCGCATCCGGCGAACCCGCACGGATGACCTCCTCCGAAGGGCGTGTTGGGCGGGCCACCCTCGAGGAGCTTGAGACCTTCGTCCGTCTCGATCAAATCCAGCGTGAAGGCAACCTTCTCGCGCCCGAAGTGGTCGAGCATGGCGGTCACTTCGGGATTGTCCGCGAGCGCGGGGTTTGTCGAGTTCCGCAGGAACTCGATGTCCATGAACCTCGGCCACATTCCGAGTTCCGAAGCCTTGTCGGCGACTTTCTGTGCCAGTTCCCTGACCCGAAGGGCGACGGCGGCGTTTTCGGGGGTCGCCTCGCCGATCCATGAATAGTACGAACTGACGCCAACGACCTCGCCGTCCTCGACAAACGCCCGCCATTCGGCCGGCCAGACGCCAGGTCCTTTTAGCGGCGTCTCAACCCGGTGTGGGTCTTCGTGGACGAAGTAGCGTGATGACTTGACCCAGGGCCTTGCCATGAACGAGGTAGGGCCGACGGGGCCTTCCGCCGCCGCAGTCACCGTGCGCAGGTCTTCTGGCGCGACTCGGCGGCGGTTGCCCATGCGGACCCAGCCTGGACCGACCTCGACGCCTGACCCGAACGGCACCTCAGGAGATTCCTGTCCCGCGTGACCCGAGCCTGCCAGAGCCTTCAGGTTCGAAGGGCCAACACGGGCGCTGCGCACCATCCATCCCTCCGGGACGCGGTCCATCGCGTCGAACAGCTTGTCGCCGACGGCCTCGCGGTTCGGGCGCTTCTCGTCCTGTGCGGCGTGATGTCCGGCGATCACCTCGAGAGCCGCAGCGGCATCCTGATGATCCTCGGTCATCTCTTCCCGACCGTCCGCCTCGGCAATCTCCTGCGCGGCTTCCACGACGCCCTTGACCGCCGCGCGGGCGGCCAGGGTTTCAGGCAGGTTCACCGTGCCGCTGGCAAGGGCCATTTCGTCCTCGGTGAGCCTGAGGATTTCTCTCGCGGGGACTGCGTCCACGCCTGCAAGTTCAGCGAGCCTGAGCCAATGGCGGAGGTCGCAGGCGTCGAACGGCCCTGTCCTGCCGTCCATGAACTGGTCGATCGTGATCCAGGAGGACGTCTCCTCAGCATGCTGCTTCGCCGCCCGTCCGATTCCGGCGAGAGCCTTTACCATGGATGGGCCGCGCAACGCTCGGCCACCGAGGGTGGTGAGCCGTCGGAGGTTTTGGCCGAGGGTATGGTTGTCTGCCTTGGCCGCAAGAGCGGTCATGATCTGCTGGAAGCGTCTGAACATGGTCTGCTGTCTCTATGGGTGCGCCGGGCTGGCGGGATCGGCGACGGGAGGAAGCGTGGCGGCGCGGTCGAGAAGCCACTCGGCCCATTCGCGGTCCATGCACATTCGGGTCAGCGCGGCCAGCCTCAAAGCGTCCTCATCGGCCTTGTGCGTGTGCGGATAAAAACGATCGACGGCTTCCAGCAGGCGGTGGTATCTGGCGATGCACCAACGGTCGAAGGCTGGCGCGAGGTTCTTGCTCTCCGCGATTTTTCCGAAATCGTTGTATCCGAAGCGGATCGGGACATCCGTGGTAGCGGAGAGCATCATCGTCCACCCACCGTCATATCCAGTGCTGTCGCTGATCACCACCTTGCCTTCGAATTGCGAGTTGAGAATGTGGGCTACTTCAGTCGCGTCGCGCCCCTCGGCCATCGCGCGCTCGTACGCGATACCGTGGATGTCGTAGGACTGGGGATCATAGAGCTCGAGCGTCCATTCCGGCTCGGGCTTAACGAGGACGACCGAAGTCTTTAGATCGAGGCCGCACCAGCCGAATTGCAACGGGTACGAGCCTTCGTGGAGACCGCTGGACTCGATGTCAACGAAACGGAGTAGGCGCAGAAAAGGGTGTTTCTCCCACAACGTGAAATCAGGTTCGTGCAATTCGTCGTCCATTGAGAAGGACCCTTTCTTGTTCTGGTCGTCGCGACGGCCAGGACTAGTCCCAAGCTACGACAGGTCTTCGAAATCGGCAAACTGCGGCAGACCCACTAGGCGGCATTCCCTTTGCGTCTGGCTTCGACCAGCGCCTTGACCTCCTTGAGGAAGGCGTCGGCCAGGGAGTTGCCGTGTGCGAGGAAAGCCACGGGGATTTTCACGACCTCGTGGTCCTTCTGCAGAAAGCGCCTGACGATCTCCTCATTCATGTTGCACGCCTCGCGCACGCAGTCGGTGTGGTAGGGAGAACCCTCGTCGAACACATAAAGAGCTCCCCTCTCGGGGTGGACCATCCAGTATCGGTCAACGAGGCACTCGCCTGTTTTCGGTGTCTGAATAAGGTCGAGAGGAACGTGCATCTGGTACTGGGTGCGTGGCATTGCCGATCTCCTGTTTGATTTCTTGGCGTGTTGACTTCGGCGCGGTCCCAACCAGGCGATCACCCGTCGAGGAAGACTTCCCCGAGCGGCTCCGTCTTTCCCTGGTGGTAGTATGCCTTAGCGGTCTTTCGAGCGACCTCGAGGTCGTCCATGACGTCAAGGTATCCATGTCACTCCTTATCCAACAAAACGCAGACCTGATAGCAGTTCGATGTCGATTATTCAAGACGCCATACTTCATGAATTCATCACACGACGGATTGCGAGAATCCCGAGATTGACAAGTGACCCGAGGTCTGGAAGAAGTTCGCCACGAATTAAAGGAAGACCTCGTGTACACACATCGCTTCGTCAACCATCCCGAATTGGTCGCCGCATTTGGACATGTACATAGATTTCTTCGGGACGCCTCTGGTGCCATATCTGAATTTCGGTGAAGGCCAAGCGGCGTAGGTCACTATGCGGGGAGCGGCCACAAGTATGCAGCGGACGACATATGTGCCGACATAGATAAGGTTCCGTTGTTCCTAGCTACGAATGTAGGCAGGGTTGGTCGACTCGAAAGGAATCAAAAGGAGTACCTCGTGCATATCGTCGACGCGAACTACAGAGCATCATCGCTTCCACAAACGTCGGGATATGGGTTTGCTGCCTACCCAGCCGACAAACAGGCCCTGTATACCGATGCGGCGTCCGCGATCTACGAAGCCGTGTCGAGCGGGATTGTCCCTCAGCGCGATGAGGTTTGGAAAAGGCGGTGCAACAATCTGATGAGACTGTTCGGATCGGTGTCCTCGCAGGGTGACGCATCGTGGTTTGTGAACAGCGAAATGCTCGGACACCCGTCGCCTGAGATTGCCGGCGGCATGATCGGGATACTCAACAAGATTAGCTGGGCGATCAAAGAACAGAAACCCGGGAGCTTTGCTAACGCAGTGGAGGAATTCAACAAAGACCACGGCGACGAAATGCTCGATAGCTATCTGGATGTGGCCCTTAGGGGAGAGCAGCCGATCGTCGAGAGCGAATGGGCATACGTGCTGTGGTCCAAAAACCCGAATAGACTTCTTCGAGTAGGCGCGACCGCGGCGGACCTTAGAACGCTTGCAAATGAGATGAACCGCCGCGTCTCATCCGCCAATCCGGTGGGTATTCTCGCGGCCTGGCCGGTGAATGACGCGGACGACGCGAGAATCACCATTGCCAACACGTTGAGGGAATACAGAGCGGCCGACGGGTACTACTTCGTCAATTTGGGTGTCGCCAAGGAAATCGTGGAAGCTGGATTGAAGGCGACCGATAACTTCGTGTTGTCGCCCTTCCACGTCGAGGACGAACCCGCGTCAACCCCAACCGTAGCGATGCGCGCTTAACTCAAGGTCGCGCCGGAACCGAGTTTAGGACGGGACGCTGGCTGATAACGTGTGTTATCGGCCAGCAGAGGCTTCGGGCGTCTGAGCGACAGCGGCCGGTTCGGGCCGCCGAACCCACAATTCGTAGACGCAGTTGCCGTGCAGGTCCTTGTGGTAACTGGTGTTCCGGACGATCTCATAGTCGGTGATTCCGTGACGGAGGCAATAGTCCTTCAACTTCCGCCTGATTTCCCAACCTGTTTCCTTGCCCGTCCAGCCGAGGTCTTCCGGCGGTCTGTCGAAAGTGGCGAGCGAGAAACGAGCGACGTAGCCCCTGCGACCAAGCTCTCGCTCGATCCTTTCCCACTTTGCGCTGCCGTCATAGTATCGCATTCCGGACCTTCCGCAGGACTTGTGGAGTAACACGTCTGCCAGAAGCTATTACCCCTGGTCCACGGTCGATGCAAGACTGCTCGAAGTCTTCAATTAGAGGCGGTTAAGAAAAAGTTTCAAGACCCCGGAGACGACGAACTCCCGATCAAAACGTCGCGCGTCGGCAGGCGCAACGCAAACCATGTGAATGCCTCGCTGGCCGATTTAACGCACATTATCGGTCTAGTTAGGTCACTCCGCTTTCGACAAGCCATTTTGGTGGATGTTTTGGAACAACGTCAGCAAAAGCCCCGGCGTGGCAAGCAAAAGCAGGAGACCGATCGCCTCCTGATGGTCGGCTCCAATCACGATTGCAATCGGCAAAGGAAACATAATCGTCAATGTCGCTAGGGCTAACAGCGCAAGCGCGCTTGCAAGCAGCATGACAAGATAGCTAACAGCCCAAGTCACCATGAACACGGACTTCAGCAAGTTGATCGCAACACGCATCTCATGTCTCCGAACAAAAAATTGACGTCCATGTTTCTCGACGGTTACCGGGATGTCAACAGCCGCGCCTTGCAATCGGCAGAGGAAGAAGCGCAAAAATGTTGACACCATAGTGACGTCTTGATATTTCGTTACATCGAAATAAGAGACGACGTGTCGTCGAGTTCGAAATAGAGGGCCTCATCATGCGTGATCTTCCTGAGTGGGTACTGCCTGGGACGACCTTCAAACTCGACATGGGCGAGAACAACTACCACACCGGCCGCAAGTTCCATGTTCAAGGCATCGTGGATGGCAGGGCAGTGATCCGTGAATGGTGGCCTTCAAAACAGCGTTGGAACTACACGATCGAACCCCCTGCGTACTTTGATGTTAATCGGGATTGCATTACCGCAGTCAAAGCGACCGCGTCTAAATCGGTCCCGCAGGCGAAGAATACTCTGGCGTTTGAGCGGTCGGTGCTGGCAAAGCCCGAATGCCATACCTACGTCGCTGTGAAGATGGCGGGAGAAGCGGTCTTTTCTCGGATGGACGAGTTGGCCGGGGCGACCCGATTGCATGCCCGCGGGATCGTGCATCCGCAGGCTATCGAGGCGGTCGTGAAGGCGGCTTTCGTGAAACACGGAATCTCTATCTCCCAGGAACTCGTGAAGTTGGCGGTCGAGGAGTACCTCGAGGTTTACGATGCACTTCCGTCGATCGCGATTGCGGAGGACTAGGCGGGGCCCAGTGGCTGAGCGGCACGGTCTGCATCTGGGCAGCTTTCGCGCGACAATCGACATGACCGATCCAATAGGCTTCACGACATGCCACCTTACTGGCCGATAACGTGCATTATCGGCCATGGATGTTGCCGCTTCCATCGTGGTGATCCGCCCCAGCGCAGGTTAGGGTCACGCCCGAAATGCGCCATTATCGGCCGAGGCCAACTCGGAACGTCGTAAGGCCCACCGAACCCCGACGCCGAAATATGCCGCCGAAGACGTGTCGCCGCTTCCAAGGAACTAGGATCATTATCAGCCACGCTCAGGTCAGTGTGCAGCTTGAGGAATGGGCGGCTTACGCTTGTCCGATGCAGTTCCTGATTTTAGTTTGGGACAGTCACTCGCCAGAATTTCATAGAAAGCTGCACCTTTCATGTCGACCACACAGAACGACGAAACCATTAGGGAACCGACGCCTGAACAACAAAAGTCCTTGCGTGATCGTCTCAGGGAGGCTTTCTCAAACCCCACCGAGGAACATCGTCGCCAAGCCGCGTCCATCGAGGAAGTCGGCAAGAGGGCGTTTATGGAGGCCGTGAACAGGGTCATCGCAACGATGGAAGCGATCGGAGAACGGCTTGAGTACGAAAATTCGAATCCGATTTGGGCCAGCCTCATGAGCGATTTTCTGGAACAGGCCTACCACACCTCAAACGCAGTCACGTTCTTGCCCCCTGAAACGATAATACAGGGGCCGCGTCAGAAGCCGCCCCGCTACATGTCGACCACACAAAACAAGGCCGCTCCACCCGACTTGGAGCTTGAACTGCAAAAAGCCTATCGGGATCACCTTAGGGAGTCCTTCGCCAATAACACCGCTCTCCATTCCATCGAGGAAGCCAGAGAGAGGGCGTTCACGGAGGCCGTAAACAGAGTCATCGCGACAATTGGCATGATCGAGGAACGACTTGAATACGAAAATTCAAATCCGATTTGGGCCAGCCCAATGAGGGATTTCCTGGAACAGGCCGAACACACCTCCCGCGAAATCAAAGTGTCGCCGAAGCCTATTATCCAAGGGCCGCGACGCCTGAGATGATCTCAGTGACGACCGTATTTACGGGCGCGGTCTGACATATGCGCTCCCCGTGATCGTCCTCTGGCCGAAGATGCCGACCGCCCATTCGTTCGCTCCCGATCAGCCTAAACACCGTCGGGAGGCGCGAAGAAGCAATTAACATCGTCCTCGGTCGGCTCGATGATCATATGCCGGGCAAGAAGAGGATCATTCAGGGGTGGCTCGCAGAATACGGTGGCGACATCTCACCGATTCAGGTCATCCCCGGGAACGGGCCCGTCGCTATGGGTGTGAAGGCCATCTCAGCGTTTAAGCAAGGCGCAGTCACGCCGCAGACAAATGACCGTTGAAGCCAGGAACCCCGCAGCAAGGGAGTGTCTCTGCCGCGGGGCCGTGAGAATGTTCTGGACCTCAAATCGCAAGGGCGTGTTCAGCCTAACCGACGTTGTGGCGGACCCGGAACATCGGCCTGTCGGATTTCAGAGGGGACAAAAGCCTCCATCCCCACTCGTTCGAACTCACGACAGCGCATATCGAGCTCCCCCACCGAGACAAGGGATAACGTGGCGGCAACGTTGATGTGGACCCCATCGCATAACATGAGAACGCCTCTGGCGATGAGAGCTTCATGACCATCAGAGAGATTGGCCAGGTGACGTCTTAGATTGCCAATGTGCTCACCGCCAATTTCGTAGGCCCCAGCGCAGGGTAACCGCTCGATTATTTTTGTCGGCCCTCCCCTTTGGAGCATTCGCTTTAACCGTCTGACCGCCTCCACGGGAATTGAGTATCGAGATGCGATGTCAGCCTCGTTCGAGGACGCCACCGCATCTGACGCCACTTTTATAGCGAATAAATGGAACGCTCGTATCTTTCCTCCTCGCCTGAACAACGCGTATTCTGCGATGCCTCTGCTCGAAAGGCTGTTCTGGGGAAGTGGTTGATCTTTTGGAGCCTGCCCGCGTATCCAGTCTTCAGCGCTCGCTAGTCGATCTCCGTTGATACCCCAAGGTCTGGTCCAAGTCTTCGCGAGGAAAGCCGCGTTGGAATGCACCTCCTCGAGGCTAGTTCCAACTAGGTGCGCCAACTTTGACGACGGAACATCGGACAGCAATGCCGCAGCCGCTCTAACTGGGATCACCCAGTGCCGAGGGAGATGATGTCCCATCAAAACGCGAAGCTTTCTACTGGTGACACCCGCCTCCAGCAAAAGGTCTTTAGTTGTAGCCAGATGCATGTCTTGGCTCATGCGGGTTTCCTTCCTCACTGGGGAATTTCGGGAAACAGTCAGATAAAGGTGTTCAACACGCATGCATCGGACAACAACGGGGTCCCCGACGTCGGGATTTAAATCTCTCATCTGGCAAGCATGTGTTTTCGACAGGAGTCGCGCTTACACCAACGGCCACGCTCGCCGCCATCGGCTTTCTCATGTGGGCGGACGTTTCTCTCCTCATATCGAACTTGGCTTATGGGCGTCGTGACATGACTTCCGCTGGCCGATAACGGCCTTTATCGGCCATTGCGATAGCCGCGATCTCGAAAGGTGGGGCCAGGGTTCACCCCGGGTCGTCGCCGGCGGTTCAGATGTGCGAAAAGAGGCTACCATACCCTTCTACCCTACCTGGAGAGTATGCTGTGAAGCCAGAACCGAAGACCCATGAAGTCCAAGACATCCGCCACGCAATAGAGGCGGCCATTGATAGCAGCGGCTTCCCGCGAGAGGCAGCGGCGGTGACGTACGCGGTCGTTGACGGCTTCCATTGCGGCGAGAAAACGAGGGCTCTGGTTTTCACGGTGACCGTTCGCCAATCACGCTACCGAAGCCTGAAGCGTGGCGAGCGGAAGGCGTTCTACCAGGGTCTCAGGTCTTGCAATCCAGGCGGCTTCGGTTCCCAGGTTTTCAAGGATGGCGAGACCGTGGTCATGAAAGTCCGCGGCGGTTCGATCCACAGTCCGGTTCGCATCGTCCTGTCGATCGAAAACGACGAGCCCGGCCGTCCAACCGAGGTCGTCCCCGAGGAAATGTTCCCCGACGTCACGTCCCACGCGACGGCTCCGTTGGACGCGATGATCGGCCTCTACTCGACGGACCGAAACGACCAGTTTGGCTCGGGGGGTGCCGAACCCTTTTCGGTATCCGCGGTCATGAGCGCGCTTGTCGGGGACGCCGTCTGGGGGCAAGGCCAACTCGAACTTCTTCCCCTGCCGGCAAGGAAGGGCGAATTGCTGGAGCATGTGCGACGAGTAGCGGGCAAGGTCCGTCCAGCCGACAGATTGCGTGCTAAATCATGGGCAGGCGTCCTGCAACTCGCCCTGGTTCAAGAACGTCACAACGAGATCGGGGACGTTCGCCAGAGATGGGTTGACGAGTACGGGAAATACAAGTCGATCGACGGCGGCACGGGGACCTGCTTCACGCTGCCGGAGGGCGGACCGCCATCGCCGAAATCCGGTGAGACCCTTCGAAAAATGGCGACGGTTTGCGTGCGCATCTTGGAAGACCTGTCCCATTTGCGCGGGAGCGACGCCAACCTGGCGATCGATGTTCAGTCGATCAACACGCTCAAGGAACTTCGAGCCATGGCGTTTGGCTTTCTAAGTGACGGCCATTTGTCCCTGCATGATCGGTTTGAAGCCTACCGGAACGCTTCGAGAAGAGGCCATGAACTCGTCGCCTACGCGGCTTGGCCGATGTAGCTGCAAGGCTCCCGTGGCCGATAACGACCTTTATCGGCCATCCGCTTGCGATGCGCTTCGCCTTGGCAGACACTGTAGGCAGGAGGTACATCAATGACCGGTTGGCGCGGGAAAATACATTATCTGAGTCTTCAATTCATCTTCGGCGCTATGTGGCTGGCTTTGATTGCTGGAATGTTCATCGCAGCTTTGGTTGCTATGGAGACGCTTCCATTTGAAGAAGCCAAAATTGCCAGGGCGATCCTGAGCTTAGCGGGCTTCTTGGCGATGTTCAGGGCCTTGCTGAAACTGAAGGTAACGGCTGATAGCCAGAACGCGAAGTACGCCCCGCCAGTGCGTGATCTCTTCTTCTCTGCCGCAGTCATCTTGGCGGTCGCCATTGGGAACCTGGAATCGGGAGGATGTTGGGCCTACTACGGCTCGGATGGAACGACACAGATCGTAGATTGCGGTTATGGTCTCATTGTCATCGACCCAAACAATCAGGCCTTTTGATTAGGTTTAGGTTTTCGACCGTTCAAGCGAGCGAAGCCGCCCGAGGGCCGTGCCTATGGCCCGCCACGTCGATACCGTGGCATGGAACGGATATAGTGCGGTCGTCCCACCGTCGTAAAAGCGTCTGGAGATGTCGGCCCTTTTCCAGGTGTTTTCCCCGAAACTGGTCACGGCAAATCGCGAGGATGTCGGCCATTTCTCGAAATCGAGCTACCCGGATCGATCGGTACAACGATGCCTCCTTGTTCCATACATCCCCCAGCACTACCCTCCAGGTGTCCAAGGGAGATCGGCGATGAGCGATTACAATACCTACTACTACAAGGCCCAGCTGAACCGAGGGTTCGATGACGCAGATGCCTTCCGAGACTACGCTGTCTCGCACGGGGTCTATTTCGATCTCACGAGCGTACCAATGCCGTTGTCCAGCAACGCGCCTTCCTTCGGCCCGAACACCGAATACGACGGCCCGAGCTTCGACCATTGGGGACTTCAAGTGGACAACGGCGTGCTTTCAATCGGTGTCTTCGCCAGCAACCTCGAGCGGGAGGACGATCACGAGGAGGATGCGGACGGGATCAAGCCTCCTTCCAAAGGGACACGCCTCGAGAACCTTCTCCGGTTTCTTTCCAGTGTCACCGACGGCGAACCGGGTGAAATCCAGGGAGCTTACAGCGCGGAGCGCTGGGACTACGAAACCCACGCACATCCGATCGTGCGCTGCGGTGACGGGCAACTGCGTGTGGCCCCGACGCCGGTCACGCCCCAAGATGACGGACGCAATCCATGGCACTCGTCTGAGGACGGGAGGAAGGTGTCCATCCCGGATATCCTGCCCGACGATCTGGTCTCTTCGGGATACTCGGGGGCGAAAATAGACCTCGATATGGACGACCTGGTCGCACGCTTCACGCCCATCCAGGTTTCCAAGACGCTGACCATGCGTTAACAAGGCGAAGGCATATCCGCTTACGCGTCAGGCCGCCGTCTTCTTGGCGTCGTAGAAGACATAGTTGGGTGGAAACAGCGGGTGGATTGCCGGGTAGATGCGTGCATCGTCGTCCGACACCAGATCGCGACTTCTCAATTCGGCGACGTAACCCGCGTAGAGACCGCGCATAGCGTTGATATCCGAGCTGGTAAGGACGTCCGCCGTTTCCACTTTCCGACGAAGCTTGCCGCTCAACGATGGCATCGGGCAGAGATCGCCGTAGCGGGCGAAAATGCTCATCTGCCCGATCATGTAGCGCTTGAATGCGTTCGAGATCGTGCGGATCAAGTCGTGCTTGCGCGTGTATCCGAGGTTGGGAAGGATCGTCGCCTCGAACATCTCGTCGAATACGGTTTCGACGGAAATCTCCCCTCGCTCGGATTTCACCTTCCTCGTGAAATCGCCAAGGATGGTGAGGCCGTTGTCCACAATAGTCTGTCGGCCCACGAGTTCCATCCAGCGCCGGACGTATGCGGCCTGACTCGACATGGTGTCGAAGTTGCGGCGCGTCCAGGTCAAATCCTCGGAGAAGAACCGGCCATACTTCTCCTTGAACGCGGCGAGCGCCTCATCACCTGCAGGCGATCCGTCCAAGAGCGCGCGAAACCCGCTGTCGTCACCGTTCACGGCAAAGAGAGAGCTGGCCCGCAAGACCCGCTTCAGGTTCTCGACCGGTTCCCCGTCGAGCTGCAAGTGCTGGAACAGAGGATAAATCCGCCGCTTCGAGAAATCGTACTTGATCCCCGCGTGCGTCAGGCCGTCGATGAAATACATGTCCGCCAGCACGAGCGTGAATGCCTCGCTCATCATTCGATAGAAGATGTAGGCGTCCTTCTCGTCCTCGTCGGCCGACGCGCCGTCGTAGACGAGATCGGGAATCTGGAAGTGCATGAGGTCGTGGAAGAAGAAGGTGATCTCGTGGACCTCGTCCTTCTTCGCCGTCAGGGGAATGCCGGCATTCAGGCCGGGTAGCCAGTAATTCTTTTCACGCCGATTGCTGGCGGACCTGAAGAAGATGCCACTATCCACCACCTTGTCGACCATGTTCCTCAGGAACGATCCGCCGATACCCGCCTGGATCAATGCATTCCCGGCCACGAATTCGGCTGCCAGTCCGTCGAACTCGACAGTTTCGCTCATCGTCTGCCGATTGAAGTTGAGATCGAGACGGCTCTCGTACGTCAGGGAGTCGACGATGAAGCGGCTGATCGCAATCTGGCGTGCCGAATTCTTCAACCCCATGCTTTTCAGGCTGTGGAAGTCGAAGTTCGTCGATGTTGCGACGAAAACGTCATCCCACCCGAAGACGTTGTCACCATCCCTTTTCAGATCGAGGTCGATGAACCCGCGAACGTTGGCCCTGTATTCGCTTTTGCGGACTTCCCCCGCGAGGTCGACGCTTCGAACATCAAGGCAGGAACAATGGTAAAGCACCTGCATGTCGTGCGGCTGGGCCACGGGGAACGATCCATCAGGCAGCGCGCAGAGCCTGCTCTCCTCGACGAACACGGCAACGATGCCGTCTTGACGGACCAGGCTTTCATAGTCGGCCTCGGACAGCGTCTCGGGAGCGGAGGCCACAACCTCCACACGTTTCCCGTAAAGCTCGAACGAGCGGGCGAATTCCTGGGCCTTCTTGGAGTTCGACGTGACCAGTACGTAATGCATCCGACCTACTCCTTGCCAGTTTCGGGGCCAATCAGGTCTTTCAGCAACTGATCGACCCGCGCCAGGACGTCCCTGAACTCCCGTTCCTTCCCGTCGTCCGACATGGAGGACGTGAGCTTGAAAAGGTTCCGCAGCGTTCCCGTCATGATGAACGCGGTCGCCTTCGCCACCGGGAAGAGCTGGTTGGCGGTTTCCTGGAAATCGCGACCTTTGCCGGACATCATCGCTCGCCCGGCGGCGGCAACCTTGGCGACACGCCGATAGGCGTCGAGCATCGTGGGGTCGCGAACGACAATAGGAGGAGAGGACTGGATCGAGGTCCTCGCCACCGTGATACGCGAGAGATGCACCAGATCGCGCTGCGAATTGAACTCGTTTTCGACGGCCGTGGTAACGCCCGAGACAAGCAGGCTGACCTGTACCGTGTGGGCGACAGAGCCATGCCCCTTCGAATCCATGGCGTCGCAGATTTCATCGACGGAGAGTCGGCCGCTGTTCAGGTACGACATCATTCCCGAATAAGCCATCATGCTCCTGATGGCCGAACGATACCCTTGGAGAGAGAAAGGTTGATGCGGTGCGTTCGCCAGCGCCAGATGGCCGTCCGCCACGCGAACAAAGGGAATGCCGCCGAGCGCCGCGACCTTCACGGAAAAGTCCCTGACGATCCTTGGGTCCGCAGCGTCGGAGGGTTCATGCCAGGCTACACCGGTGGCATCGAGGAATTCTTCGAGAAGCTCCTCATTCGGAACGTTCATCAATGCATCAAAGACGTATCCAAGGCCGATGAAATCCGATTCGGGCATTTTAGAAGACTCCATGAAATGGATATCGTTTCGCTACGAGGGTTTAATTACAGACCTCGTTGCAAAAAGGCAAGCGCATCTCTTGTGTGGTCATGACTTGTCGTCCGCAATTCCAGAAAGCAGATGGACGCTGTTTAGAAGGAAGCGTCACCTCGGTTCAAACCGTCTCGCAAAACCCCTTCGTAGGTTGTCGCGTGGAACCCAAATGGCGGAAAGAAACTCCTGAACGCCGACGTCAGCCGCTTGGAGCCACTAAGAAGCGTAACCCGGCTGTAGTTGGTCGGCATGTCGCCCTCGCACGCAGCACCACCGTTCGCCAACCCATCGGAGGCAACGATGACCCAGGGAGCTTCCCCCTTAACGACTCCGTCGATGAGTATCACCGCGACACCTTCACCCGCATGGAAGAGCGTTGCAAGTTTCGTTACCGTCAAGGGAACGGGTACGCCACCCACCGTGCCAAAGGTGGCGACGACAGTGCCTTCGGCGATGTCGATCGAATTTTCGGGCGTGCGAAACCCAGCGGGCAAACAAGCCGATACGGGTGTGGCGTGCAGCAAGGCAAGTCCAGCGTTGCCATCGCCATGTGGAGCCGTTTGACGCGTGGTGCGGCATTGTGACGTCCTTGGCGGCAAGCCAATCCAGTCAGTTCGTGAAGTTCATTTGTGGGTAGGTGAACCCCGCCTTGCTCGACGCCTCGAGTTCGTCGGCGTATTCCCGCGCCATCTCCACATTCGCGAAAACCTTGCCCCAGGTGCTGTCGTCGTTGCCGTGTAGCGTCAGCAGAATGGGCTTCTCGATGGTTGGCGTGGAGTCCGCCGAATGCTCAAGATAGGACTGGAGTTCCTTCTCGATCTTGGCCTCGGCCGCGCTGATGCGCTTGATGACCTCATCCGTCGGGAGGGTCTCCGCCATGCGCCGGAACAGCCTGAGCATGTCGAGGCCATCGATCTCGCCGGAACTGTAACTGGCGATCTTCAAGTGCGGATGATCGAGCGTCGAAGACCCATAGAGCGTGTTGCGTGTCGAGAAATATTGGCTGTCCCTGCGGTCCTCGATATCGACAGGCTCGAGAGAACCCACCCGGTGTCGGCCTGTGAGGTATTCGTGGGTCGTCGTCAGGCCCGCCTGATCGTCTTTGGCCCTCGGCATGTTGTAGAGGTTGTTGGCGACGTAGCGCCGGAACCTGTTGTATGTCTCGGTCTCGGTGTAGAGCTTGTTTGGCCCCTTCCGCGCGTCCTTGATCGCTACGAGACCATACGATCCTCCGAAAGGACCAGCGAGGAATTGCGGGTTATCGAACTCAAGCATGAACGCCTCGATGACGTCGGGTCTGGAGGCGATCCGCTCGGCCCAGTCCCCGTCGGCGTGTTCCTGCTTGAATTCCGCGATCGTCATTCGTGTCATCGGGTAGTGTTCCTATAGTCGCGGTTGACCGTCAGCCGCCCGTGTAACGGTTTCGCGGGCCAGCAGGGATTTGAGGCTGTGGCCGGTTTCGATGGATGCCCGCAGTGGCTCGACAAGCCTTTCGTCGAGCCAGATGCCGACCAGTTGCGAACCGTCGGGCTGTGGATCGGCAGCGGTCTGCTGAACCTGCATCCCGCTGTAACAGGCGTCCTGATATGCCTCGCGGTAGCGCTGCTGCTCTTCCCTCGTTTCCAGAGAGAGGCGAAGGAACACTCCGGAGAATTCTTCGACAACGTTCATGCCCAGGTCCTTAGTTTGTGAATCCAACATATCGGTTCAATCGTCACAAAGCACCAGCGCCGATACTACTATGCCATCGACGGCGCGGGCAGAATTCGCTCCCCACAGTCGCCGAAGAGTCTGTCGAAATCGAAATCCTCGAAGGCCGAAACCGAGATTTCAAACCCGGAAGGCAGCTTTTCCCTCACGGCCGGCAGCAATCGCTCGATGAAGGCGAAGTCGGGTTCGTGGATGCCATGCTTTCCGAGATATCCCGCTGCGTCGAACACGGACATCACGTCGCCCTTGGCGAACTTGAAGGACTCCGCGAATGCTTTGACGTTCTCGGCATTGGGTGGCGCGCGGAATTCCGTGATCCCCTGCGAGGTGACGATAAGGCCCGTAATCTCCACCGGCGCAGCGGCAACACGACCGAGGTCCGACAGCAGCCCGAAGTCACTTCCGCTCGGCATCGCCGTCAGAAAACTGACGAGCTTCTTCTGCAATTGAGGAAATGCGAGCGTGTCCCGCTGCGGCGAGATGAACACCTCGTTGTTCTCGGGATGGATGTGGACGAAGACCGGGTTCGAACTCAGCGCCGAAACGTCGTAGGGGACGAACTCGTGACGGGCGCGCCCGACGTGGAGGCTGGTGCGGCCGCCGAGCGAGAACCACGTTTCGCTTGCGGGATCGAACACCCAAGCACCTTCGGTATGCGCCGTCTTCATCAATTCCCGAAGGTCGGTGAACCCATCGCGAAGGCTCCTTGCCAGACGATACGGCAGAACCCCGTGGACGAGTTTCTCCAGACCGATCTCCGGGAAATAGTCGAGGACGGCTTTCGTCACGGAAACCTCGCCGCGCGCGGACGGCAACAGGGCATTGGCAACCCGAACAAAAGGATCGGCAGCACTGTCAGAAATTCGCTTGCTCGTGGAATCCTCGATGGGCAGACCGGCAACGAGTTTCTCGAAAATATCGGTGTGGGAGAATGAGGTCTGCGTGGCCGCCGCATGGACAAGGGCGGTGAAATTGGGGAAGCCGATCCCATTGGCGTGAACCGCCTTCAGGGCTTTGTAGAGCAGATCGCCGCCCGCTCCGTTCGCGCCGAGCGTATCGAGCTCGTCGTAGAGGGCCATGAACACGTATCCCGCAATCCCCGTGCCATCGTAGATCGACTGCACGATGTCCAGGCTCTGCTCCACGGACATGCCGGCCACCATGCAAAGTCGGGCGATGCCGAAGGCGCGGTCAATCTCTCCGTCCCGCCGTGCCTCGACAAGGAACCTCTTGAATGTATCGAGCGAAGGCCTGAACGAGACGCCCCGCTTGTGTGACATATCGAGGATATCGGCGACGGCTTTGATGATCCCGTCTACACCACCGAAATCATACCTGTTCGTGTCGACGACCGCCTGGAGCAGATCGACGCTCTCGGCATATGTCAGGCCACTGCGAGCCGACGCATCCAAGAATTCGGGGATCACTTCGCAGTCCTTGCGCAGGTGCCACCAGTGGACGACGCGGCCGCTTTCCATGTCGATCAGATGTTCGCCGGGATACGGCTCCATCACGTGAACTGGACGATCGTCGAAGCGTTTCACGGCCACGATGTAGGCTGCCAAGTCGTTTACTGTCAGGTGACGTGCGACGCCCGACAGTAGCTCCTTGAGTTCGGTGTCTGGAAGCGGAGTGAGGTTATTCGACCTGAAGAGTTCGTTGAAATCATCGGCTACGTTGGCGACGGCGGCTTCTGGAGGCATGCTTCGATCCTGTAGTGAGGTTGATTATTCGCTATTGGCGTCTTGATTTATTGTTAACGCTCGAACTCGCCAGCCGCGCCTCACCTTCTGGGCCAGTCTCGAATCCAAACCTTCGCCAGAAAGACAAATGGTGACATCAGAAGGATTGGGATCGTCACAACAGCAAAGATCATGGCCCAGGGAACCGTCACCAGCTTAACGCGCCAGGAATAGTCCATACGAAGTGCGAACCAACCGAGTGCCAGAGATGACAAACCCGTCAAGCAGATGAGTGCGGGAATGCCTGCGGTATACGTGGCGTCGAAACCGAACACTGCCAAGGCCGCAACGGACAGTGCGATCAGGGCCGATCCCACACTTGCAAGAACCGCAATCACAGACATAGAGGTCGCCTCTGTTCAACTGAGAACGTGAATATCAAGACTCCGAATTAGTGTCAACACAACGTCGATGGGAGGTTCAAGTGCTTGAACGCTCCGATGCCAGCCCCCTGACCGATAGCGACCGGCGGCTTGGAAACGGTACGGGCGATTTTGGACGAAGAGGCAACCCTTCGCCTTGTTCAATCCGCTGAAGCCACGGCCCCGGGTCCGAGATAGAATCTCGCTGGCGCATAAGAATGGCCAATAGCGAATAGCCATCGGTGACAACTATGCAGGCCCGAACATATGTCCTCGAGAGCATAGTTGCTCACCGCACAGAGAGTTACGGGTTAGGCCTCATTGCTAGGTGTGTGGCCACCAAACAGAAGTCGCTCGGTACCATCTCGAAGCGTGAGCAAAGCAATGAAAGGTGCGCGTGGTTGCCCAAGGTTCTCGTCCGCCATGCTCAACTTTTCGCAAAGTGACCGCACCTCATTCGCGATATCCTCGATCACGGCGTCCCTAACGTCAAAGTAATGGAGGTCAGCCTCTTGCCTCTCTTTAATCCTCCGGTTGATTTCAGCTTGGGCCGACCCATCAGGGAACATCGTCGCCAGAGCAGAACGAGCCAATGACCCATTTACCGCGGCATAGACCTTCGTTCGCAGTGCGACGTCATCACCACCAGTAGTGAAAGCCCATCGTTCAGATGCGGACGATGATCCTCCAGAAAGCATAAATGGAACCGTTGAAACTGCCCCGAAGGAAGCAGTCGGCTGACCATCTTCCGCCTCGCCCTCTTCATCTCCTGAGGCATCCAAGGTTTTATAACCATGCCCCTCGGCCGCCTTTTTGAGGTCGTTGATGAACTGCCGGATATTCATCTTCTCGCCGTAGGTAGGCCAACCTCGACCAAGGAAACGATGGGTGATCACACCGATAATGCGGCCCCTAACTTCAGTGTCGTACCATCCCCACTCAGCAATATCCGTAACCAGCCGACTCTCCTTCGAGAAAATATCGGCGACCTGCTCGTGGTCCAAATCGATCTCGGTTTGGTCCCGAATGAACTCGACGATCTCGGGCATTTGATCTGTGATGTCGATCTCAATTTTCATCTCTTATCCTCGAGTACCGCGGTTGCAGTTGGGGTCTTTAATTTCCATGCTTATTATCAACGCAAAATGGTTGACGCAAGCGGTTTGCGAACCTCGGTCCGCCTCGGGTTAACTCACCGAACCCGCTCGGAGCCGTTCCTCTAGGATCATGTGCAAGTGATCAATGGCTTCTCGGCCGAAATAAGTCTGTCGCTCGGTCACAAAAAGCGCTGAAAGGCGCTCAGTCAGTTGTTCCGGGGTGAAACCTTCGCTTTCACGTGCGATACCCCCAAATACTTCTGCCAAGAACTCTGGAGCGGGCTTGGCCGTCGTATCCAAGGCGACGTTGACATAGCGATCCGTTGATATGGCCTGTCGGAGCGCCGGAGCAAGCCGATCTTTGCGGAACTGTTCACCGCTGAAATGTCCCTCGGAGACCTTTGCTGGTCCAGGGGTCTCGCAGAAATCGCGGAGGCTTATCGTGATGACCCGGCTTCTTTTGCGCTCATCCTGAAGCCGAAAGAGATGCCGCATCGACCAGATGTCGGACCCCACATAAGGTTCGCCACCGTCAAGGCCTGTCTTCCACATGAAGTCTTCAAGACCTCCAGCCGTGTAGGGTGATGGCATTCCAGTTGGCATATGTTTGGCTCCTTTAAACCCAGCTTGCGTGCGAGATTGAGGTCGGTCAATCGCGCCGCATCATTTCCTATTAACGTCCTGAATTACTCAACGGGCGTTATCGGGCAGCTGGAGATAGCACAGTGTGACGCCACGAAATCTTCGCAGCCTTACAGCCAATCATAGGCTGGAGCGTAGACAGGGGCGGCTGGATCGATAGTAATCAGGCCAGCATCGAATCTCCCGTCCGCAACGGATTTCTTCAGTGCGTGCTCGACTATACGTTTTGCCACGCCATATCCGCCGACTCGACGCATCGCTCCCAACTCCACGGCGCTTACCTCACTGTCGTAAACAAGAATTCCAATCTTGTCTGTATCCAGTTCCATGAGCGCGAATTTGTGTAACTGCCATGCGTCGAAGCCGAAGCATCCGGTCATGGTCATCGTTTGCTTGCTTATGATCTTGATCGGCCAACGTTGGGGATCAACTCGTGGACGTTCCTGATTTCGCTTAGCCTTTGAAGGTGCCTTTCCTTTCTTCGGAGAAGCAGCTTCATGGCTGTGAGACACTCTTTCGGGGACGACGAGGTGTCCGTGCTGGTCCCGCCTCGGAATACCCGGCCTGTTTTCGAAGAACCCAGCTTCGAAATGTTTTTCAACCGCAATCTTCTTCCAAAACCACTGACTTTCACGCTCCGCATGAGAACTCGGTTCGTCGGAATGTCGGTCAACGAACTTCCACGCATCTGCGTTGCTCACGTCGTCAACAAGAACGTTACCATCGTCGCCCAAGACCCTGAATTTTCCGGAACCATTCGCTTCGATTTTCAATGTCGTCCTCACTTGCTGTGAACTGGCGTCCTTGAATTGTCTCGCGACTTCCTCATCTCGGCAAGTGCCTGCGCTCTCTCAATGGCCGATAACGGGCGTTATCGGCCATTGAAGCGGTTTATCAGAGTCCCCGCCGAATGGATTTGGAGGAAGCGTGCTTTCTGGCCATTTCGGCGCAGGCCTCTTCCATCGAGCCGATCTCCTCGAGTGCCTGCTCCATCGAAATGGGATCGTAGGTCAGGCGCTCTTCGACATCGCCAACTTCGGGGCTGTAGCCGCCGTCGCACATGAAGTACTGGCCGTTGCGGGAGAAAATCGCGAGCCAACCGCTTCCCTCGAAGTCCGACCAATGACCGTGATACTCCAGCACATAACTCGCGTCGTAGCCGGGCATCTCCGAAAGTTCGTCGATCACCTCTACTAGATCAAGGTTGTAGTGCGGCAAAGTAGTCATATCGTGCCTCTGGACTGTATGCATGGGGTCAAGGTTATAGGCACTGGTCGCAAACGAAAAACGATTACGGCGAGGTGATCAGACCGAAGCTTTCGATCCTGCGTGGAGCGGCCGTCCGCTGTATCGCGCGCACGGCTGTCTGGGCTTGCCTTACGGCCTCGAGCGCCGCATCGGTCCCACCCGGCTGAATGGCCCGAACCAAAGCAGAATGATTTCTGCCTCAGTGCTAACGGATTAAACCTACCTTTGGCCGATAACGTGGGTTATAGGCCAGAGGGCAGGATTTCGATCGCTCCGTCCAAGTGCGTTTTCGCTTCCTGAATCTGCGAAGTCGATAGGTGGTTCAACGGCCATTCTTCAGTTCCTTCGGGCACGATCACATTAGTCGGATCGAAGTGAACGATGAATGAGCGAGTTACCTGCGATGATAAGCCATGGTTGCCTCCTTCCTTGGGGACGCGATCAGATGGCAGTAGAACGATATTGTTTACCCTGTAGTTTTGCGGGATGAGGTTGATTTTATGTCCCAGTGCAGTCTCTAACCCGGCTACAGGCCAATCTGGTGCGACGGGCTTGCATAGTGATCGGTCATCAAAATCGACAACGGACCGATCGAGGCCGACGACGCCAACGAGTGGGATAGTCGGACTTGGATTCCTAAGGACGATCACCTTTTTTATGCGTGAAGTCTTACCAGTAAAATGCCATACCCGCGGCATCACCGAGTAAGCGATGATATAGAGCGGTTGATCTCCGTCTTCGATTTGCAGTTCTGTCCATGACGTGTGTTGGCCTCCCCATTCTGGGTCGGCACTTAACCACACATCAGTCTTAATGAAAGAGTCGAACCCGTCGATGAGGACGACAAGGTCATTCGCGTCAGGTTTTTCAAACTGACACTTTTCGACTGTTCCTACCGGTGTAGGCATTGAGGATGCAATAGCCAAGTTACTACTAGAAAAGCACGCAGAAGCTACAACGATACCCTTGATCAATGATCGCCACATGAACGAATGCCCTCGTGTTTAATCGTCAGAATGCTGGAATGTCAAAACCGGCGCAATGGCGGTACCTCTTGAATTAGAAGAACTCGTCATCAGTGGCCTGTAACGACAGTTATCGGGCATCGGATTTTTTATGTGTAGGGGTCCATACAACCAGGGGTCCGACAACCGCCAGGATATGCGTTAGAACAACGTATAGAATAGCGCGATCAGAGAGAGGAGTCCGAATATAGTGCCAAGCTTCGTAATGGGTGAGGTGCCGATCTGCCACGTTCCTCGTCTGCGTGAAATCTGATCTTGGACATTTGCTTCAAGACCGCCACGCGGGTTCCGCCTCACAGCATGCTTCGGGCAACCACATTTTTGATCACATAACTGATCGTCGACCATGTGATGGTTGAACATTGCCGGAGTGAATGACGGTTCTGCCGACCGCCCACGGAGAAAATTGTAAATCTTGAAAGCAACGACGTGAAAATCGTCATCATTAGATGGCCAGTGCGTCCAACCATCGTGTGTGATGCTCACGATATCCCAAACGGGGATGGAAGATCGTCGCTGCGCGCCCTCGGCACGGTAAACGACATCCACGTTCTCTGTCCACCTGATGCCGAGATACTCGACGCCATGTTTGGACACTTCCTTCCCGCTCTCGGTCCGGTACTTGATGTCTACCATTATCATTGTATTCCTGTCATGCTTTCCGAGCTGCCACCAGTTACAACAACCGTAGCATGATAGAGCGATAACCTGCCGGCCGATCCCCATCTTCTTAGGATGAGTGACCATTTCAGACACGCACGTGAAACTTTGCATGGAGTCTTGTTCTTGTTCCGGGAGAATGTGAACCTGCTCAAAACAGATTTTTCGCTAAGTCAGCTATTTGTTGGAAACCCAACGACCTATAGTGATCGTGTTAAGGCGACCGTTGAGCCGATTATTGAGGCCGCATTCCCGAAGCGTAGAGATTGAGACATGAGCTTACAGAAACGGATCGAAGCGGTTTATGAGCAAGCGGACGCTGGGAATTTGCCTGCGAGTGTCCGAGCATCTTTCCGGCTTGCGCGTATTGCGAACGATCTTATGGGTACAGCCTACTTCGCGCGCATCCTCAGGTTCCAGAAGGCAGAATTCGACCGTCTCTTGGCTCCTCTGGTAGATGACGCTGAACAACTCGAATGGCTGTCCCGTGTCTCACTTTCCAGATACCTCGACCTAGTGTCCATTCCCGGGGATTTTCAGCAAGCTCTGTTACCAGTTCTAGGTGACTTCGAAAAAATAGAAGTCTTGCGTCTGTCCCCCGACGAGCTAGCGCAATCTTTGGCATCGATCGATTACAGAAAGGATAAAAGTGACGGTATTTTTAATAGTCTCCATCGTCTGATCGCAAGCAGAATGATCGAAACTTGCCATTCGTACGCAATTGGAATTGAAAGGGCGCTTGCGCAGGCGGAGCGAGACACGAGCTTTCTCAATGGGATTGAAGGGCAGGTGGAGTCTTTCTATTCGCTACATGCTCCCAACGTTGCCGAGTGGCTGGTGAAAGCCCGTTCGATCCTGAAGCGGTCGCAAGGAGATAAAGACAATTCTCTAGCCGCAACTTCGATTCGCAGAGCAATGCTGGAGCTAGCAGATTTCTGCTTCCCGCCACAGGAGGGAAAAATACGGTGCCTCGATGGCACTGAAAGGCTGATGGGCAAAGACCAGTTCACCAATAGACTACATGAATTCGTGACTGTTAATCTTGATAAGTCAGGTTCACGTGATCTCTTAAAAACTGAAATTGACCTGGTAGGTGTCTATGTTCGTCGTCTTAACGAAATTTCTTCGAAAGGCGTGCACAATCCTATTCCGACTTACGAGTGCGATCAGGCCCTCGCAAGCTTGTACATGCTATCCTTCCAGTTAGCGCGCGCATATGCGTTGAAACACCTCCCGGATGACCAGCCAAACGAAGAGCGACGATCATCCGCCTCGACCGGTGGCCGATAAGGGTCATTATCGGCCAGCGGTGCGACTGTACGAGCGCCGCGTAGTTTTCGCCAGTTAGCCACGAACAAAGGCGGAGTACCAAACAGCACAGGAGAGTGTCGTACATGTCGCCAAGCGACTGCTGTCTTATAGGGTCAGACTGCCGATGCTCAAGACCATGCGGGGTTCCGCGCTCTGCCGAAGTGACGAATATCGTATGCGGCGTCTTCAAATAGGACTCAAAGGAATTCAGGACGCCGGAACGGCTTTGGATTAATTAAGGACTTGACGACAGAGAGCTAAATCCTTACGAAGGGCCACCTCAAACTCGCCAGCACAAAGGTGCCGCCCATGAAAGCCTCGAGACAGAAGATTCCTCTAGGTGTTCGCCTCCATGCCATGGTGTTGTTCTCGAGTTTTCTATCGTTCTTCGTGTTGAGCGGCGCTCTTCTCATCGCGCACTGGACCAAAACGACGGGAGATTTGGCCGCCGGGAAAGTGACGGAGGCGCAGGCACATTTGGCTACCGGATTGGTAGTGGCGGCAGTGGTCGGCGTGGTACTCTTTTCCGCGCACCTCGTGTTCGAGTTCCTGTGTCGGGTCGGGGAGCGCAACGACCAGCCCGTGTCCCTTGATCCAGCGCCCGATCCCCGACCCCGCAAGAAGAGTCTTAGAGGGGGTAAGGCGCATCTGCGGATCGTGTCGAGCGATCGTCGAGCAGCTTGAGACCGCGCAAGGCGGGACCCGCGGTGGCCGGGTTGATTACCATCATGGTTACGACCACCAGCGCGCGTATCGTCTTTCTCATCACTGCCCCCACCGAAAACGTAGAGTATGAAGGTTAGTCCACGCGGCCAACAGCATCGAGAATTTCGCACCATATAAGGACCCCGATTAGCTTACGGGACCTTTGCTCCCAAGCGAGAGACAGCTGCAAAGTGTTTGTTAGCATAGCAGAATGGGATCGGCCAATTTCCATTCGAAGACACGGGCCTGATCCTATTGAAGCCGCGAACAGAACGGTAGACAAACTACATTTCACCAATTATAGCAACGACATGTTCCTTCCAGTTTTTCCCTGTTGGTCAGCATGAATGATCAACTCCGGAGTGACACCATGAAGACAACGCGACAGACTATCGTCAACTGTGCGCTTGAAGCTGCAAAACGATCTGTGTCTCGCTACCAGGAAATGTCTGGAGGGAAAACGGTTCACGACCATGCCATTGAGACTTTCATTTCGAGCAAGGTTGCTGAGGCTCTCTACGACCTTCGGAAAGACCACGACGCCACCGTCGCGCTGGAAGCGCCCTTCCATGAAGTTCACGCCCTTTCATTGGCACGGAAAGGCAGGATGCCAGATATTCTCTCGCCGACGGCTCGCTTCGACATCTGTTATTTCGAGGGCGGCCGACCGATAGGAGTAATTGAGGTCAAGAAGCGCTTTGCAGCCTTCAAAGCAGACGACGACATCAACAGGCTCTTTTTGGCAACCCGGCGCTTCGGGCCTAAATACGGTGGCAGCATCAAGTTTGGAATATGGCTCGCACTCCAACGCATACCCGAGGGGTCCAAGTCCACGGCTAAAGCGCAGATTGCGAAGTTTCTCCAATCCTTTGAATGGTCTGTCGAGCCTTCGATTTCGCATAGGGAGGTGGAAGGCGAGTTCGGGAAACTGAAGAAAAGCGGGAAGACCGCGACGAAACTCAGGATTTTCGCCGCCTCATTTGACGCCAAGGAAATGAAGGCCGATTAACTCGCGCTCTACGTATCGACAACAATCGGGGGTAGGCCGCCAGCACTCGAACTGGGCTTTTGCCCTGGGACGTCCAGGTCGAGGCCCGATCGATAGAGCGCCAAACCGAGCGCTTTTGGGTGGTTACGAGGCACTAGCCGACGATCAATGCTTCGATCCTGTTTGTTCTTCAGTGTCCCTGCATGGGGCCGGTCCAGGACGGGGTCGAACGGATATCGGCAGAGAAATCGACCTCCCACGAGAGAAGCCGATTGACGGCCGCCCGCCTCGGGCTGTTCGCATCCTTGAGTCCCTTAGCCGCCAGCTCGGCAAGCGTCATGCCCGTGCCTTCAACTTCGAAGAAGGGGTCGAAGCCGAAGCCGCCCTCTCCTCTCGGCTCGACGATGCGTCCAGACGTTCTTCCAGTGAAGACGTGGACGCACGTCCCGTCGTTGACGCCGAGCCGTACCTCGAAATCGATCGGCCTTCCGACCACGCCTCCAAGCTCCGCGAGCTTCCAACGGATGTCTACCATCGGCTCTCCGTCGATCAGCACCACGCTGTCTTCGACGACGCACATGGCACCGGCATCGATGGCTTTGTAGACGATGACTTCGTTCGGGGTCCCGTCGATCTCCTCGATGTCATGGCCCTTGGCGAAGGAAAGCGTCGAAAGGCCGAAGCGCGAGAATTCCCTGATTTTGTCGTCGTTGCTGGTCAACAGAGTGAACCCAGTGAGATCGGGCATTTCGTTCTGCATCGTCGTCATGTCCTTCTAGCTGCGCCGACAGAGCGACCGCATCGGATAATGGACCTTCTAATCGCAGGAATCCAGACTGTCCCCAATGTGGGCGAGATCGGTCAATCACCTATTATCCCGTTTTCTGGAGTCTTTCATTGACAACATTCGTGAGGATGTCTACGAAAGCGACGTCTTTATTTATCTCAACGAGGACCGTGCCGTGAATCATCCCCTCTCAAACGCGACGTCAGCCGATATCCAGTCCATCGCGCAGTGGCTGCGGCGCGAAATGATCGAGACCGGGGACAATCGCTACCTCGACTTCGTGCGGGATCAAAACAGCAGCCATTCCGCCGATGTCTGGGCGTTCAAGATCAACAACGAAGTGAAGGCCTTTGCAACGTTCAGTGGCCCGAAGGAGATCGAGACGTTCCGGACACACCCATCCCTTTCGGGAAGCCGCAAACGGCTCGCTGGTGAAAGCCTCGTGGCCGAATTCGAGGGGCATGGGTTCAATGTAGTAACCTTCGTTGGGGACGATGGCGAAACCCGTGAACTCATGAAAGACATTGGTTTCGTGCAGCATAAGGAGGCCGACGAACTGGCACTCGACCTGAGGAAGGACATCGACCTCAGCAACATCGAGGGGCGAAGGGTCCCGTTCTCCATCCGCTTCTACGCCGAGAACCATTACTTCACCAAAGACGAGAAACCTTACGCTGTGACCGAGGGAACCGGCGTCATCACGGACCTCGAAGAACTCCATCTTCCAAAGGCAGCGATCGCGTTCGGCGACATCCCTTTCTGCCCGTCCAAGTCGACCGTCGAAATCGAGGTTGACGGGGAACTCATTGCCCGAGATCACGTATACAGGAACTTGATCCGATACCTCGGAGCTTTCCGGGACAAAGCGGACTACGTCCTCCATTTCGAGAAGATCGACCTCCTCACGTACAAGCATCTCGATTTTACGCAGGCGCGGACGTGGCTCTAACGAAGGACCCAATCACATGGCTGTTTCCCCCGGTTCAATCGTCGTAAACGCCGCAGGCCGCCAGAGTACTGTCGGTCCGCTTATCCTGTGCGAAGGCAACTGGTACACGTTCGTGCCCGCCCACACATTCCAGGGCGAAAGAAAGGTCAGGGAAGCGGGTACAGGCTTGCTGATTGGCGAGATCGTCTCAAGGCGGCTTCCCAAAGCAAGCGACACTCGACGCGACATCACGGACGCGCTGCGACTTGTACGCCTCTTCTCCTACGCTCCGGTGCAGGTCGCGCATCACCCCCGGGTTCGCTGTGCCGATCCTCTGGATTTCCTTGGTGAGCAGGTCCTGAAGAGGGATGGCATCGCGACGATCTCGAGCCGCCTTGAGTCGGTTGATGGTCCTTTCGCCATGGCCGCCACGGACGGCGAGGTCACGACCTACTTGGGCGCTTTCGGCATCGAGCCGGAATACGAAGATGTTGTCCTCGCGAAGGATGGCGATGGCGGGGCATCGATAATTTCGCCTGGAGGTGGCGAGCTCGTAGGCGTGCTTATCGGCATCGCCGACGATACGTACTACTGCGTCCCGGGCGACATGCTGATGGCACGCTACTTTCCCGGTTTCGAGAACCTGGAAGTGGTCGCCTGATCGAGGATCGATCCAACGGCTCGGCGAGGCTTGGGCTGCAAAGTACCCAAAAGTTTCCGATCTCGGCGTGGCTCAGCGAGACACGATATCAACGCCTTAGACGAGATTTGGCTCGGTTATTTCCGATGTTCACTTCCGATCTGTTGGCGACGTCCCCGCCTGGCCGATAATGGTCTTTATCGGCCAACGGTCGCTTCCCGGAGCTGATTCAGGAAACCGCCGCACGAAGGGTGTGCCGCCCCCGAGAGCGGGCGATGAAATGTTGACTTCGCTCGACGCGCGAAATAGAAGACTCCAGTGACATGGATGGGGGCTATCTAAAAGCCTTGCCGACGTAAGGAAACGGTCTTGTACGAATACAAATTCCTGAACTCGCCGGACCTCGTTTCCGCGTTGAACCGACTTGGACCAGAGGGCCTGTTCGACTTCTTTCTTCCGGACCTGCGAGATTACGTGGCCCGCTACGGCGACACGACCATGGAAGCGGTACGCAAGCTTTTCGCCGAGCGTATCCGTCCGCTGTACGGGAAGGCACTGCGGACGGACGAGCTTTACAAGTCCATTTTTACCCTGTGGCACGATGGAGCCAGGGAAGCCTTGAGGCTGAATGACCCTGAGGACGAAGCGTTCCAACGGTTTTTTGCGCACCTGGCCAATCACGTCTGGACGCTGGACAATCAACCAGAGGAAGCGCTCAAGCAGATCGAGGCTGGCGAGTTCGATAGCTACGCGATCCGAAGGAAGCACCTCGCCCTACTCGGGAAAGACCCTCAATACGTCGCCGACGAGTTCGTAAGACGCCTGGCGCGCGCCCACGGTTTCGGACCGCGACTGAGGAAGCTGGCCTACATTTCCATCGGGCGCATCGCCCTGAAGGAAAGCAGGCGCGACATCGCGTGGTGCAAGCGGCAGAGTGGTGTGAACGTAAACCACATCGCCGACTGGCTAGTCGGTGCCGTCGCCACCGAGGCGGCGTGGCTTTCCAACGTGGACGATCAGGGACGCCCGAAAAAGCTGATGAAGTTCGGAAGCCTCGATGCCATGCATGCCGAGGCGGAAAAGCACATGAAGAGGGCGCTCGCCGCTGAGGCGGCCGCTGTCGCGAGCGAAGAGGAAACCTTCGCGGACGAGGGCGGGGAATACCGCATCGTCCGCCTGAAAACGCCAAGGGCGCTGGACTACGAGAGCAACGCGATGCGTCATTGCATCGGGCATGGCGCGTATGACCGATATCTCGGCCACGATGGTTTCCTGCTCCTGTCCCTGAGGGACAAGGGCAACCGACCTCACGTGACCATCCAGGTCAACCACCGAAAGATCGTCCAGTTTTCGGGAAAGGCGAACAGCGAACCCAAGCCGGAATACCGACAAGCAGCCCTCGGTCTCCTGTCCCCGCTGGGGATCGGGTTTCCCGAGGAGACACCGCTCGACAATCCATGCCGGGAAATCGAGATGCCAGAGGTCATTCCGCCTCCCTACCAAGAGTTCGGCGGCTACCCGCAGTAGTGCGCGACCATAATCGCGAATTAAAGGCAAGACCTTGCCCTCATGGTCGGGTCGGTTGTGTTCACCTGTTTACCAGGCACTGAAAAATGTCAAAGTATCACGACGAGGACTACCGGGAACCGTGGATGACGGACGATCAATGGGCGTGCGCGCTCCTGCTCGCCGACCTGTTCTACGGCTTCCACCGCATCGACGGGACAATCAAAAAGGACTGGGACGGCATCAAGGTTGCGGTGGGAAACGGGAACTGGGCGGCGTCGTTCGACTACGACGGATTGACCCGCGCTGTCGTCATGGCACACGACCGCATGATCCGGATCGAGATCAAGCCGGCGGGTCCGGAGAAGATCAAGCTTCACCTTGAGAAACGCCATCAGCGTGAAGGAGCGATGCGAGATCGGCATCCAACGCTGGAGGACGCCGTCAAGGACATTCGAGCCGGGATGTAGGTTGACTGGGCGCGGTAAGCAGAAGACCATCGAAGGAGCTCCGTCACCGTGAATACGAGCTGCCGATTAAGTGCTTCGCAAGCGACAGGTCAGAAACCACGATTTAACCTGTTTGCCTGCTTATGGCGGCAAACGTGAGTTGGACTACAGGGTATTCAGAGATGCGAGCAGCGCTATCCTTCATCGAGCAACCGATCCTCTTTGCCGCATCCAGGGCGATGTCGTTCGTCTACAGGAAGTTCGGCATCTCCCCTGTCCGGCAGGTTCCAGGGTGGGAAATGACCGTAGCCCTTATCGAGATGACGGTCGTAACCGGCGTGATCGCCATGCTGTATCGTTCCGGCGAACGGACCTTGGTCTATATCCTCCCGATCATGATCATTTCGATGGCGGGCGAAGCGTTTCTGAACCACAGGAAGTTCAAGCGCCTCTCCAATGCATACGATGCGAGGGTATACCGCAAGGCACTGACTGATGCGGAGAGCAATAGGGTGGAGGGCATCTTTCTCCGCGGGCTCTCGTTGGCCTTGCCGTTGATGGGCCTGGTCATGTTCTCGGCGACCTTGCCGCCCGCCTACCTTTGGATCAGCTGGATCGTGACGCTCTACTTCGGGCTATATGCCTCGAAGTTCTACGTGCGGGCTTGCGAACCGCCTCGCCCCGACGAAGGCGACTTCTTTGCCATGCCGCAGGCGGGCCGCGCCTAGCGGTTCAACGAGGCCCAGGAGCGAGAGGCACCTGATTGCCGATACCGAGGGTAATCGGTCGGACATGCCAGCAGTCCAACGTGATCGTGGTCATCAGGGACATCGGGAATTTTATCTCGCCGACGCTTTCCGCCAAAAGAGAAGCTAGGTGGTCAACGCTGTCCTCGTCGAATTCCTGCCCGCGCTTCTTGAACGCCTTGGATAGCGCTGAGAACAGCTTCGGGGGACATTCGTAGCGGTTCCGCGCCATTCGTTTCGCTAGCGCGACCACCGAACGTGCCGCCATATCAGAGGCGTCTTCGATGGTCGAATGCATTCTCTGGAATGCTCCGATTTCGATTTTGTTGTCGATTCTCAGCATCCTGCCATCCGACGAAAGGAGACCGCGTGCAAGGTCCAGCAGGTCGTTCCTGCCACTGATCGTCGAAAGCAATCCGTGATCCTCGGAAGCCGATGCCGGACTCAAGCCGGGAGCCTGGATGGTGATGTAGCAGCTCTCGGCGTAGAATGGACCGACGATGTCCATGGATACCGTCGGCTCGCGAACCCGTGCGAATACCTCTCCGTCCACCGATACGAGGTTCTCGTGTACCCAGGCGGAAAGGTTCGCGACGTTGACCTCCCGTTGGGAGTTGCGGATGTACTCAGATTTCGGGGTTTTCGATAGGATCGACGTCTGGGGAAGCTTGGCGCGGCCCTCGGCGAAGAACCGAGAACAGTCTATTCTGTAAGCCAGATCGGAAAGCGCCACGGTGAGTTTGTCCACCTCCGGGTCATGACGGACGTGTCGAGGTAAGACCGCGCTGACAAGGCTTGCCCAGTGCTGCCCGCCCAAGATGAAGGTTGCTTTGTCTCCGAGATTGGCCCCCGGTTCGAAGTCCGACTTGGACACGTCTTCGAGCTGTAGCCGCTCCATGTCCCATGCCGCCATCTCCCGAGGCTCGGGCGACTTGTTCGTGGCGGAACACAGACGATGCAGGAATGGCATTTCGATGATCATCGCGGGAGAACTCTCTTACACGTTCAGGAGCCGATGGAACACGTTCAGACCGCGGGTCACAAGGGCGTGGTTGACCGTTGCGCCACCGCGGTCGTTCTACGCTCACGGTCCCGGCGACATTCCGGAAGGCCCGTCTTGGGTCGGGGCGATCCCGTGTTCCTTCGCCCAGGCCTCGTACTCATTCCTGCTGAAGGGAAGTGTGGCGCTGTCCCAGTCATCGTCGTCCATCATCGCAGGGCCGATGTACCCACCGCCATAACCGTCGAGCGCGAAGTCCACGCCCCAGGAGAAAGGGGTCGGAAACGCGTCTAGTCCGAGCGTCTCGTGGTCATGCAGGACAAACCGACGATGTCTGAAGTCGTAGTCGCTTTCCCACGTCTTCACCGACTTCGACAGGCTGACATCGGCATAGATTTCGACCTTAGCACCCTGCTCTTGCCGAAACGCCGCGAGACGCAGGATGTCGGCATGCAGCAGGTCCACCGCGTTCCTGATGTCGGGACGGTATCTGCCGTCCACGTTGCGGCCTCCCTTCGACATGCCCTTGGGCACGGATAGAGAAGCTTCGTACGCCCATTCGGTGTCGCTGAACGTGAGTTTCCGCTTTACCGTCATCGGCACCATGCGCGGGTAGGAATCCAGCACGAAACTGTCCTCCATGGCGGAATCCAAGCGGGACGTCGTCACTTCGACATCAGCCCCTCCACCACCCATGAGAAACTCATGCGTGGCCACGACTGGCGGCGTGAACGAGAATTCCTTCATCAGCTCGAACTCGGGCATGGCCAGCTTTTCGGAAACCGTGTTGGACCGCCCCGGAGAATCCGGATGGCGTGCGTGGAACTGAGGTTCGATGATGCCGCCATTGTCGATGTCGAAGTAAAGGGCGCAGGGACATCCGAGGCTGATCAGAGTCGGGATGTCGTTGGGAGCCAGCAGGGCTGGTTTCCTCGCGCCATAAAGCATGCGGTTGACGAAATAGTCGTCCATCCCCCCGAAAATGGGATCGAACCCCGAAGGTAGCAAACCCGGGTAGCGGTCGCGGATGTACTCGAGCCGACGTCTGAAGCTTGACGTCCCATCGATGCCAGTGAATCGTGTCTCGATCACGACATCCAAATCCCCGACGTCAGGGCGGGAAGGATCGATGTAGCTTCCGAACACCCATATCTTCTCGACCTTGATCGGCGTTACGGCGTCAACTGCAAGCTCCGCAGCCTTTGCCAGCACGCGCTCCAGGATGCGTTTGGCGTTGTCCTTTTTCGTCCGCCTCATGGCGGTGGCGGCCGCGATGGCCTTTCCCGACTTCGTCAGGCCGTAGCCGCCGTTCGGGTCGGGATTGCCGTCCTCGTCAACCTTGGCGATGAAACCGAGGAGAAAGGCTTCGCCAAGCATGGCGGCGGCGGCTCCCGAGGTCAGCTTGACGGCCGATAAGTACCCGACGTCACCGAAAGAGCTCTTGCCAACGTTTTGCGCCCTCAGCACCGCCCTCAACTTGGAAACGGGCCAGCCCAGGAATTCCATCGACGTGTCGAGATGCGTAGTCATCGTGGCGTCCAGTGGGTCGAGCGCCATATATAGCGGGCACCTGCCTAGAATTTCAACACGGGTACTCAAGTCAGGCTGGAGTACGCATTTGCGCCCTGTCGGGAGGACACTTTATACCGACCGCACTGCACGCTGCCAAGAGCCGACGACGGACTGTGAGGATGGCAAGGCCAAATACCATCCCGACCACGATGTCCAGTGAAAGATGCTGCCGTAATGATATCGCAGACCAATAGATCGCGATCCCCCAGGCCAGAAACGCGAACTTCGCCGAATTGGACGCACCCCTACAAAGATACGCGACGCAGATTGCCGTTATGGCTCCGTGAAGTGACGGCATGTAGGTGAGTGTCGTGTCGGATTTCATGGCGCTATAGATCACCTGCGTCATCCAATCGACTTCCGATACTACGACAGGGGATGCAGCAACGAACATCGGGAAAGCCAGATACACCGGCGCGGCGAGAAACGCCGACATGGGGATGAGGACCGACAACTCGTGCGCCCGTCGGTCGTCCTTCGCTGAGACAAGGGAAAGCCAAATCATGACAAAGAAGGAGAAGTATGGGTATACGGCATAGACATTGAAACCGATCCAGCCATCCAGAGGGATCGGTGCGATTTCGTAGGCGTTCCCTAGCGCCGCATAGCCCGCTCCAAAATAGCAAATCGCGTTCAAAAGGATCGTCCTAACGAAGAGCATGTTGCGGCCGCGGGAAAGCGCCCGATTTCTCGTACGGTGGTCGATGTCTGTCATTATCTGCTCTCGATGTCTGGATTTACATGGTTGCCCTTGGCCGCATCGCCAGGCAATGGCCGTCTGCCGCATCGCTAAGCTTTTCTTTACGTCATCTTCCTCTGTGGTCTTGCTTTCCGTGTCTTGATTTACTACGTCGACGCCAGACCAGAATTCATACCTGCATCTGAGGAGAGCGGACTAGAATGAGCAAGATCATCGGCATCGACCTTGGCACGACCAATTCCTGCATCGCCGTAATGGACGGCAAGGACGCCAAGGTGATCGAGAATTCGGAAGGCGCGCGCACGACACCTTCCATGGTGGCGATTTCCGACGACGGCGAACGGCTCGTCGGACAGCCCGCCAAGCGCCAGGCCGTCACCAATCCGACGAACACGCTCTTCGCGGTCAAGCGCCTCATCGGACGCCGCTACGACGATCCGGCGGTGACCAAGGACAAGGGCCTCGTTCCCTACGAAATCTCCGAGGGCGACAACGGCGACGCATGGGTGAAGGCGCAGGGCAAGGCGTATTCCCCGGCGCAGGTTTCCTCCATCATCCTCCAGAAGATGAAGGAAACGGCCGAAGCCTATCTTGGCGAGAAGGTCGAGAAGGCCGTCATCACCGTTCCCGCTTACTTCAACGACGCCCAGCGTCAGGCGACCAAGGACGCCGGCCGCATCGCGGGTCTCGAAGTCCTGCGCATCATCAACGAGCCGACCGCCGCAGCACTCGCCTACGGCATGGACAAGAAGGACGGAAAGACGATCGCCGTCTACGACCTCGGCGGCGGCACCTTCGACATCTCGATCCTCGACATCGGCGAGGGCCTGTTCGAGGTCAAGTCCACCAACGGCGACACCTTCCTCGGCGGCGAGGACTTCGACATGCGCCTCGTCGAATACCTCGTGGACGAGTTCCGCAAGGACAACGGCATCGACCTGAAGAACGACAAGCTCGCCTTGCAGCGCCTCAAGGAAGCTGCGGAGAAGGCAAAGATCGAACTGTCCTCGGCACACCAGACCGAGATCAACCTGCCGTTCATCACGGCCGACGCTTCCGGTCCCAAGCACCTCACCCTGAAGCTGACGCGCGCCAAGCTCGAGGCGCTGGTGGACGATCTCGTCCAGCGCACGATCGCGCCGTGCAAGGCGGCCCTCAAGGACGCCGGCGTGTCGGCGGCGGAAATCGACGAGGTGGTCCTCGTCGGCGGCATGAGCCGCATGCCCAAGGTGCAGGAAGCGGTGAAGCAGTTGTTCGGCAAGGAGCCGCACAAGGGCGTCAACCCTGACGAGGTCGTGGCGCTCGGCGCGGCGATCCAGGGCGGCGTGCTGCGCGGCGACGTCAAGGACGTCCTGCTCCTCGACGTAACGCCGCTGTCTCTCGGCATCGAGACCCTCGGCGGCGTCTTCACCCGCCTGATCGAGCGCAACACGACGATCCCGACGAGGAAGTCGCAGACCTTCTCCACCGCCGAGGACAACCAGCAGGCCGTGACCATCCGCGTGTCTCAGGGCGAGCGCGAAATGGCTGCCGACAACAAGCTGCTCGGCCAGTTCGACCTCGTCGGCCTGCCGCCGGCACCGCGCGGCCTGCCACAGATCGAAGTCACCTTCGACATCGACGCCAACGGCATCGTGCAGGTCTCGGCCAAGGACAAGGGGACAGGCAAGGAACAGCAAATCCGCATCCAGTCGTCCGGCGGCCTTTCCGACGCCGACATCGAAAAGATGGTGCGCGAGGCCGAAGCCAACGCGGAAGCAGACAAGAAGCTGCGCGAGGTCGTGGAAGCGAAGAACCAGGCCGAAAGCCTGATCCATTCGACCGAGCGTTCCCTCAAGGACTACGGCGACAAGGTTTCGGAGGGCGAGCGCAACGCGATCTCCGACGCGATCACATCGCTGAAATCGGCCATCGGCGCGGGCGAACCGGACGCCGAGGACATCAAGGCGAAGACGCAGGTCCTCATGGAAGCGTCCATGAAACTCGGTCAGGCCATTTACGAGGCAGCAGGCGGGCGCAGGCGCTGACCCGGCCGACGATGTGGTCGATGCCGACTACGAAGAGGTCGAGGACGACAAGAAAACCGCCTGACGACAACGCCCCCGATGCCGTGGATCACATGGCGTCGGGGGCGTTCTTTCGTTGCCGGGAAATCAGAAACGCCAACCGCCCATCGAACGGATGGCCTGGCGTTTTTCCTCAAGGGTCTGAACGACCTCGCCTTCGAGCGGCGCTCGTGCCCGCCCCGCCTGTTCGAACGGATCGCGCCGCCACGCGAACCACCCGTTTCTGCGTTCGTCCCAGAAAAGCTCGGTTCCATCATCGAGTTCGAACCAGTGGTGCGCCTCCGTCACCGCGTCACCCGCGAAGTCGCGCCGGGCAACGACCGTCCTTGCGCAAGGACCCCAGTCGTCTTCGCCGATCCTGACCGTGACGAGGACCACGTCGTCCACCTTGAAGTCCCCGCCCCGGTGGGGAAACGAGTTGGCGTCGCCGATGATGTCGCCCTGGCTGTTCGCGATGATCGAAGCGTAAGGATGACGGGCGAGGAATTCCGTGAGTTTCTCGGTCCACTTCGCCGTATCGCGGCTGCGCATCCATTGGTGGCGCAGGCATGTATCTCCGCTCGGATAATGGGTCAGGCGGTCGCCGCCGAAATCCAGTTCGAAATATTCCGCTATCGTCGATCGATCCAGTTTCATCGGTATCAGATTCCCTGCTTGTTGGTCGAAGGCGTCGCGACGGCAGCGGTGGCTGCGTTCCTTCGCTCGAGTTCATCGTCCATTTCGGCCTGGACAGAGAGAAGGCGCGCGTCGCGTTCGTCGGCGATGTCGCTCAGTGCCTCGAGGAGTGACCCGCCCTTTCGGGTCCTCGACACGATCCCGGGGGAGGCAATGTCCTTGGCTACGGCGACGGTACGTGCGATGCGGCCGGCAAGCCCCTTGACGGCGGCGGGAAGCGGTATGGTGCTCGGGCGCACGACCGCCGATATGTCATCACCCCTTCGCTCGAACATGGGGAACAGCGACCGCAGTTCCTTGTTGTCGGGAAGCTCCACGCCCTTGGGGAAATCGCAGCCGCCTTCAAAGGCCTTGAGGTTCCGGCAGCCCGCGAAGCTGCTGAATTCCGGGCAGGACACGCCCTGGCGGACAACCGTGATGTTAGGGCAGCCCGTAATGCCGAGACCTTCGGTGGCCCTGAGATTGCGAGGCACTTCCGTGAGACGGTTGTTCTGCCAGATGATCAGGGTTCCGTTGACCGTCATGTCGTCCGGGAGACGTTCGAGGTCAGGGCACTTGTTCATGATGTGAAGGTCGCCGTTGATGACCACGCCGTCAGGAAGCTCGCAGAGGTCGTAGATCATGCCGTCGGCGGCGAGGACGGTTCCAGGGATCGAGTCCACCTTCATCGGGGCCAGACCGCGCGCCTCGACCAGCGGCATGACATGATCCTTGACCATCTGGCGCGTCGGAGGCTTCCGGTTCCAGGCGACGACGTCGCAGACCGCCAGTCTGTTGACACTCAGCATGAGGACAGGCTCGTTGCTCGCGTCGCGGACGGAGATCAGACCGAGCTTGCCCGTCTCGAGGTCGCCGTCCACGAAGACGCCCTCGGTGGAGGGAGAAGCCTTCAGCTTGCCGCTGTCCCTCGCGACGGCCTCCCAGGTGGCAAGACGGACGGCGCGGTAGCCATCGGCGAAGGTATGGACTTCCTCCTCGTCACCCTCGCGGTACGGGGGCAGAAGGCTTCCCCCATTGGCTTCGAGAGCCGAGTGTGCGATCCGCCAGACGCCCTCAAGGCCGAGCCGTGCGGCGAACACCCTGGGAAGGCCGTCATCCATCCGATCGGCGTACCAGTCCGAACCGCTCCTGGAAGCACAGACAATCCAGTCGGAGATGTCACGTATCTTGGTCATCTCATCCGGGAAGAAGTACTCCTGGTCCCGCTGCGGCACGAGGGAATTGATCGCCTGCGCGACGATCCGCCTGACCTCAGGCGAAGACGAACGGCGCTCCGCGAAACCCTCGATATTCTTGAAAAACAGCATGCGTCCATCCCATCGTGTTGTGGGAAGACCCTATTCTCCCTCCGCGAATACCACAACGCCGTGCGTGTCGACGTCAGCGATGTCAGGCCGCGACCGCCATCCTGACATCGCTGACGTCCGCCCTGGTCGGACCTTCGGAGACGGCCGAAACGGCAAGCCCCGTGGCCACCTCGACGGCATTCGGAAGGGCGTCCGCCGAGACCTTGCACCGCGCGCCGCCGACGTAGACCGACACTCCCGCCGCGACCTGATCCAGGCAGCTCACGGCGACGCTGGCGCGCAGTTCCACACCGTCCGCGCGGGCCATGTCGTGACGGATCGCCGCGGCAAGAACGTCGAGATCGAGCGGCGCAGCCCGGATCGTTCCCTGCCAGTCGTTGTGGATGTTGGTCGGATCGACGATCTCGGCGTAGCCCATGTCGTCGCCCTCGTGCGCCAGCGGGCCGGCACCGTGCCTCGTCGTGTAGGCGCGGGTGGCGTAGGTCGCCTCAATTACGTCGATCCCAGCTTCGCGCGCGACGGCGGCCATGTTCAGGATGCCGGTATTCGAACGGGTCACGTGCGGGAACGCACCGTAGTCCTGGTCGAGCAAGAGTCCCTGCGCGCCTTCGAAAACCGATCCGTCGGCGATGTCGGCGTCGTCCATCGTGCGCACGGCACCGATGAAAGCGTCGCAGTCGTCGAGGAAGCGGCGCAGGATCGCGTCGTCCTTGAGGATGTCCTTGAACCGTTCGGGAATTTCAGCCACCCCGAGCTTGGCCAGCCGGGCCGGGACCCAGTCGCGCCTGATACGCTCGAGCTTCGAGACCACGCCGAGACGGCTTCCCGCGAGATCGGCCACCGAAAGGGCGACGTCTGCGCGCAGGTTGCGCTCGATCGTCTCGCCGAACCCCATTCCGCAACTTCCGTGCCGCGCCGATCCCCTGCTCTCCTCCACAATCTGGTTGATCAGGATGTCAAACGGGGTCGTGACGATGGCGCGGGGGTCGGCCGAGACGCGGACATCGCCGCCGAGTGCGAGGACCCGTTCGCGTTCCCCGAGAAAGAACATTGGATGTGCCACGAAGAAGCTCGAAAGGTGGGTCGCTGCCCCGGCGAACGCCCCCGATCCGATGTGGCTGAACACATGACGCCTGCCGTCGGGCGTCGTCACGGTGTGGCCCGCCTGCGCCCCGCCGTTGGTGCGGACGACCATGGGAGCGTTCGTTTGCGCGACCAGTCGGTCGGTCATCAGCCCCTTGCCCTCGTCCCCGTACGCGGCCCCGATCACCGCCAGTGCCTTCTTGGTCTTCGTCATGTTCCGTATCCCTTCCCCGTTGGGCGGAGGCCGGACACGGCTCCGCCATTACCCGGGCGGCCCTTCCGTCCGGGTCCTCGTTTTCGTCGTTTGCGTTTGGTCGATCAGGCCAGTCTGGCCACGCCGCGCGAGGGCTTGCCCCGCTCGGCCAGCGTCCTCACGGCGTTGGCCACGACCACCGAGGTGCTGGCGGCCGCCTTGCTCTGGCCGTCGGCGATGCGGATCGCCGCGACGACTGCCTCGGAGAGCTTGGTAATGTCCTCGAGGAGGATCAGGCGCTGCGGCAGCACTTTCTCCCAGGCCCGAAGAACGGCTTCGCGCCCGCCCGCCGCCGCATACCCCTCGTTGACGAGGATCACGTGGAAGACCTCGAACTGGGCCAGCGCGAGCGCCGCGCAGTCGGCGGGCGATAGGTCGGAACCGATGTCGATCCCGAGGAAATCCTTCGCCTGTTTCGCCGTCACGCCGACCGGCGGTTCGTCGCCGATGGTGAAGAGGAAGCCCTTCTGGCCCCGCTTGAACGCATCCGCCACGATCTTCTTCGCCGCGAACAGGTGGGCGAGCGCGTAGGACTCGCCGCTGTTGATCCCGCCCCCCTTTTCGATCCAGAGCTGGCTCGTCTGGTCGGCGATGCGGATGTCGGCCTCGAACTGGGTCACCTGAAGCGGTGCCTTGTCCGAGTAGGCGTCGCCGATGGCCATGACCATCACGTGCGGATCGCCGATGTCCTTCTCCGCCTGGATGTCCGTGGCGAGGTCGTTGATGCCGCCGCGGACGAGTGTGTCGGCCACCATACCCATCGAACCGGTCACGTCACATCCGAGGATGATCGGCCGGGACTTGGGGTTGTCGGCCGAGTCCCGGCTTTCGCGGAACTGCACGAGGGCCGGATCGAACTCGGCCTTCATGCCCGTGGACGTGAACACCTGCGCCGTGGTCTTTCCTGTGACCTTGGCCGACGAATAGGTGTTCCAGTCCGTTGCCGTCCATCTTCCACCACCCATGTCTTTCTCCTTTCCCGATGTGGGGAATGCCGGGCTCAGGCGAGCCTCGACACCCCTCCGTTGCGCTTGGCGACCTGCAGGTCCTTGATCGCGTTGTAGACGACCATCGAGCTGCCGCTGCCCCACGAGGCCGCGACGTCTTCCTTTCGCTCGCCGTTGATGATCTGGAGGATCGAAACCACGGTTTCCGACAGCTTGGTCACGTCGGTGAGCTGGATCACCCGCTGCGGCAGGATTTCGTTCCAGGTCTCGAGAACCCGCTTCAGCCCGTGGCTTGCGTACCCTTCGTTTGCCAGGACGATATGGAAGACTTCGTAAGTCTGGCTGGCGAGGTCCACGCACTGGCGCTTGGTCATCGTCGTCGAGTACTGAGCGCCCATGATCCGGGCGAGGTCGGAACCTTCGATCCTGTCGTGGACCGGTTCATCGCCGATGGTGATCAGCACGCCCTTGTTGCGCCTCTTCTCCCAGCTGTCGCTGACCGTCTTGGTCGCGGCGAACAGGTGGGCCAACGAGTAGCTCTCGCCACCATTGCCGCCGCCGTTGCCTTCCAGCCAAAGCTCTCGCATCTGGTCGGCGAGAGCGATCGAGGCTTCGAACTGCGTCGCCTGAAGCGGTGCCCTGTCGGAGAAGGCGTCGCCGATGGCGAGGACGCCGATGTGCGGGTCGGGCATCGGCTTGCGGTCGTAGATGCCCTCGGCGATCTTGATCAGGTCGGTGCGCATGAGCTGTTCGGCGATCATGCCCATCGAACCGGTGACGTCGCATCCGAGGAGGATGTTCGACGAGTTGGGGTTGGCGGCCGAGTCGCGGCTTTCGCGGACGGAGATGAGCGCCGGGTTGTAGTCGTCCTTCATCGAACTCGAACTGAAGACCTGGGCCCTCGACTTGCCTGCCGTGTGGGTCGAGTTGTAGGTCGCCCAGTCCTGCGAATTCATCCTGCTGTTACCCATTTTCAATCTCCTTTTTCACTTGGCCGCGTAGACGTCGGCCGGGTTGACTTCCAGTTTCACGAACTTGCGTGGCCCGAAGGACTCCACGAGGCACTTCTCCCATGAAGCGTAGTCCTCGAAGGCGTCTTCCCGTGGCGGAAGGGAAAGCCACATGCGCAGCGCGTCGGGAACATCCTTCATGAGTGCGAGACCGCCGCCGCCCGACGTTCCCAGAAGTTCCTGCGCTGTTGCCCTGATGAGGGCGAGGTCGACCTTGGGGTCGGCCGTCTCCCCCCGAACCGCCATCCGCGGCACGAGGGAAAGGGTGCGTTCGGGAAGCGCGACGGGGCGCTGGCCGAACGGTGTCGCGTATCCCCATCCGCCGACCAGGATGATCGAGTGCATGGCCGGGCTGACGAGGACGTTCTCGGGCGAGATCGCGCCATGGCTGACGCCAAGCCAGTTCAGGTAGCAGGCCATGTTCTCCAGCGACGAAACGATCCAGGCGACGTGCTTGGGAGGGATACGACCGCCCATGTGCCGGGCGAGGTCCGTCAAAAGCACCGTGTCAGCGGGACGCCGGAAGACGTTGATCTTCATTCCAACGGCATCGATCCTCCGCCTGAGGCTGGGAAGGAAGTGTTCGTTAGCCTTCCTCATCGCGTCGGACGCGAATTTGAAAGACGCCACCGCCTTGGCTTCGGCATCCGAAACGTCCTCGAAACCCGTCACCGTCTCGTAGGCGACGGTTTCCGTCGTCACGATCACGTCCCCTAGCGGGCCGCGGTGGACAGCCTGGGGCTTCACCGCGATCTCGCCGCCGGCCGCGAGCTTCCAGGTCTTCGCCAAGGTAGGGCGAGCCGCCGCCTTCGTCGGGGCGGAACGACCTATGGCGATGTCATGCAGGCGGCTGATGTGTGCGAATACCTGCAACGCCTTGGGATGCCGGTTGACGTCCGGGTGCCACGCCCGCGCCAGTTCGCGGAAGCGCTTTTTAATCGAAGACTTCGGTCCGGGAAAAAGCGACAAAGCTTCGCCCTCGCCGATCGAGAGTATCTCGGCAGCGTCCATAATTACGTTCCTTGGATGATCTTGGCTCCCGGCGACGTGCGGACCTTTGGGGACGGCTTTCTCGCTGCGGGTTTACCTTTGATGATTCCAGACTGCCACACGGCGGAATAAAGTGCAAATTGTATTTTAATCCTTGTTCGATTTTCTTGTTGTGTTAGAAAGGAAGCCAACGGACATTGAATGAAGAAAAGGAAAAGTCATGTCACTTGCCTCTGATGCCACGGTTCACGGCCTCGGGACCACTCCGTCGGAAGGCAGCAAGGAGCGTCGGATGGGCGAGCACGGTGAAGTAAAGGTGAACGTGGACACGGTCCTGATCACCTTGAAGGACGATGAACTCCACATCGCGCTTGCCCCCCGCGAAGCGGCCTTCGAGAACGGCAAGCTCGCGCTCGTCGGGGCCATCATGGACGGGGCGCGGGACGCCGATCTGGAGGCGGTGGTCACCCGATCCCTGCGCGACAAGGCGGGACTGGCCGACATTTACTTCGAGCAGCTCTATACCTTCTCGGGACGCACCAACAGGCGCGGAGGCCCGCGAGACACCCGCTGGCCGTCTATCAGCGTCACTTACATCGCCCTCGTGCCGCTGTCTAAGCTGATCGCCGCCGACGCGCTCGCCCACGGGCTGGTGCTCGTGCCGGTGGACAAGGTTCCGTCGCTGCCCTTCGACCACAACGACATGATCGAGGCCGCCGTGTCGAGGCTCCGTGGCAAGGGAGCATGGTCGGTCCTGCCAGCCTACCTCCTCGAAGATGAATTCACGATCCCGGAACTCAACGAGGTCTACACGAAGGTGGTCGGTACGAAGACCCTCGGGCAGAACTTCCGCCGCAAGGTCATCGAGAACGACATGCTGGAATTCGTCGGGATCAAGCCCAATCCGCGCGCGAAGCGGACATCCGAGCATTACCGGATCAAGCCGGGCGTCAGCACCGTGGACACGAGGCTCTAGGGCGCATGGCTACGAGGCGCGCGAGGAAGGCCAAGGCCACCGTCGAAGCGGGTGGATACCTCGTGCGGTTCGTCCCTGGCGGGTACTACCATCTCACCGACGGCAGGCTCTATACCGGGGTCCACCGCCGGGAGGCGGGTCCGACGATCGTAGAGAAGCTCCTGCCGCTCGCAAAGAAATCGGCCGAGACGCCCGGAGAATGGGTGACGATGTAGCACCCGTCAGGACCGCACCACCTCATCGCGCGACCCGCGCGCGAACAGGCTACGCACAATCCCCGAGAGAGACCACCGTTTACGGGGCCGTCTCTGAGCCGCCCAGTCATTAATGTATATGTAACCGAGAACCTCAATGCTCTCCGGGATGTCCACCTTCGTCATCGCGGTGTAGCGCAAGTCCAGCTTGCCGCTGACAAAAAGCGACGCTGGAAGGGAGCGGATCGGTGTCCAAGGCAGCAACAGGTCTCCATCGACCCTAAGACCGTCGGGTATACTTACCACTGGGGTATGCGTCAGGTCCACGGAGCCGCCCGCAGTCAGGTCGGCTGGGAGGGTCGTCACGAGCGAGTGTGACAACTCCATTTCCTGTTCGACGACACAGCGCCCGGAAATCTTGGCGAGCGCGGATTCCCTTGCCTCCAGATGGCCACGGATATGTGTGTCCTCAGGGAGGATGGAAATGGCCGTGCGAGAGATATCGAGGCCGCCGCATTTGAGACCCGTCGGCAGCCGCGTGAACTTGGAATCGGCGAGCCAGATGCCGCCGCTGACGGAGATGTCGTCTGGAAGGACTTCGATATCGTTACCCCGACAGGAAAGGTTGCCATGCACGACGAGACCCGCGGGCAGATCGCGAAGACGCGTCCTCGAGACCATCAGGGTGCCTTTGACATGGAAGTTGTCGGGAAGGCTTTCGAGATCGCTGTCGGAGAGGATGAGACTGCCCGAAAAATCCTCATCACCCCTGATCCTGGTGATCGAGCTGTAGGTGGCAAAGACATCCCCGCCGACGACGGTTCTGCGGGGGAACTCGCTGATGGACGCGCCTGCAACGGAGAGACGTCCGCCGACGACGATTTCGTCGCAGAAGTCTCCGGTCATTGCAGGAACCGACAGCTCTCCGTCCACAACAAGGCGTCGCGGCCAGCGTCTCACCGAATTTCTAGGCACTCGGAAGTCCCCGGGGACATGCAGATCGTCAGGAAGGTCGTCCAGTCTGTGGAGACATCCCGCCTTGTCGCGGATAAATCCCAGCGACGGGAGTTGCATCTCGACCTGCAGGCCTTCGCTTTCCGCGAACTCAAGGACGAGCGAACCTTTATCCGGATTGGACAGCACACCGTAGCAGTTAACGATCGACGAGGTCTTGCGCGAGACCACCACCACCACTGGAAGGTCAGCTTCCTTTCTCCGTACCGAGACGTGGCGCATGGCCTTCGAGAAGAACGCATGCCGTCCCTCGTCGCCAAGGGCGGAAAGTTCGTCTTTAAAAGCCCCGGGGCCGACCAGTTCTCGTTCCAGCAATTCGCCTTCTCCCACGATGTCGAGGTCTATCGTAGGGTCAGCTCCAGACCGGCCACAAGGGAACGAACGAAAAGCTCGAGCTGCGCCTCGAGGTCTTCGACGGGAACCTGTCCCAGCCTCGTCTCGATGCTGAGGGAGACGATGCCATGGACAGCCGAGTAAATGGTCCGCGCCAAGGCGTTGCGTTTCTCCACGGTCAGTGACGGGGCAAGTTCGCGCAACGGCTCGGCGATGTGCCTGAACATTCGAAGATGTTCCTCCAGATGCCAGTCAGGCAGGGGCTTGCCGTCCGTCATCCTGTGTTCGAAGAGTGCCGCCCACTGTCGGCGGCGCGAAAGGCCGATGCGAAGATAGGTGAGCGCCAGCGCCACATACCTGTCGGCAACCGGCGCGGACGGGATTGACGACTCCGCCAATGCCGCATCAAGCTTGTCGATGAAGCGGGAGTTCGCCCGCAGGATGACTTCGTCGAAGTCGGAGAAATGCACGTAAATCAGGCTGGACGAGCATCCGGCGGCCTTTGCCACTGTACGCGCCGAGACGGACGCCAGTCCTTGCTCCGCGATCAGCGCCTCGGCCGCATCGACTATCGACTCTTTCCTGGCATCGACTTTTTCCTGGCTGATTGCAGGCATCCTGTTGCACTCCGAAAAATAAATGAACAGCGTTCTTTTTTATCTTGCGGCCGACGAAATCCGCCACTAGCTTTAACTGAACGCTGTTCATTTATTTCAGGACGGCGGACCGCAGTCAACAGGGAACAACCGGAAATGTCCGACAGCACGATCTTTTCGAAGAGGTTCATGCCACTCTTCTTCACGCAGGCACTCGCCGCGTTCAACGACAACTTTCTCAAGAACTTCCTCGTCTTCTTCGTGCTGGCCACCGTCGGCCACGAGGCGGGCGCGGTCTACATCACGGCGGCGGGCGCGATTTTCATGCTTCCGTTCGTCCTCCTGTCGGGACTGGGCGGCGAGATGGCCGACAAGTTCGACAAGGCCGCCGTGGCGCGAAACCTCAAGCTCCTCGAGATCGGCGCGGCCGGAGTGGCCTCAGCGGGCTTCGCGATGCATTCGCTTCCGATCATGATGGCATCCCTCTTCCTGTTCGGCGTGGGATCGGCCCTATTCGGTCCGCTCAAGTACGGCATCCTCCCCGACCACCTTCCGCTGGATAAGCTTCCCAAGGCGAACGCCTGGATCGAAGCGGCGACCTTCGTCTCCATCCTCGCGGGTACGGTCTTCGCCGGACTGACCTACAAGATCGCGCAGACTGCGGCGGCTCCCTTCGCTACGCTCGTGGTCGTGTTCGCCATCGCCTGCTACGCCTGCAGCCGCATGATCCCGTCCACGAAGGCGGCCGATCCGGCGCTCAAAATCGACGCCAACATCTTCCGGTCCACGGTCCGTTACGTTCGCGAGATCGCAGCCGACAGCCGCCTGCTGCGCGCCTCCCTGATGGCCTCCTTCTTCTGGTTCGCCGGTGCCATCACCCTCGCGATCCTTCCCCCGACCGTGCAGGCGCTCGGCGGCGAGGAAACCGCCGTCACGATCTACATGGCCGTCTTCGCGGTATCGATCGCCCTTGGCTCCGCGGTTGCCGCATGGCTCTGCGGCGGTCGCATCATCATGCTGCCCGCGGTCTTCGGCACCTTCATGGTCGGCGTCTTCACGCTGGACTTCGGATACGCGGTCAGCATCGCGCCGGAAGCAGTCAAGACGCTCGCGGTCCTCGACTTCTTCTCGATGGCAACGCCGCTGCGCCTCGCATTCGACGTCTCCATGATGGCCTTCTTCGGCTCCTTCGTGGCCGTTCCGACCTTCGCCGCAATCCAGGCGTGGGCAGGCAGCGAACGCCGGGCGCGCATTGTCGCCGCCAACAACATCCTGAACGCCCTCTTCATCGTCGCCGGTGCCGCGCTGATCGGCGGCCTTCAGGCAGCGGGCGCTCCGATCACCGTCGTCGCCCTCGTTCTCGGCGGCCTCTGCGTCGCGGCCTCCATCGCCATGTTCGTCTTCCTACCGACGAAGGTGCTCCGCGACTTCCTCTTCGTGCTGTTCAGGGTCCTCTACCGCCTCGAAGTAAAGGGCAGCGAGAACCTCGACGCAGCCGGCCACAACCCGGTCATCGCCCTCAACCACGTCTCTTTCCTCGACGCCGCGCTCGCAATGGCAGTGACCGACCTCAACCCGGTCTTCGCCATCAATACCGACATCGCGAAAAAATGGTGGGTGAAGCCGTTCCTCGGGATCGTCAACGCGCTTCCGCTCGACCCCTCGAAGCCTATGGCAACCCGAAGCCTCATCCGCATCGTCGAGAGCGGCCGTCCAATCGGAATTTTCCCCGAGGGAAGGCTCACGGTGACCGGCACGTTGATGAAGGTGTATGACGGCGCAGCGATGGTGGCCGACAAGACCGGCGTTCCGATCGTGGCCATCCGCATCGACGGCCTGGAAAGGACGCACTTCTCGCGGCTCAAGCCGGACCAGATCAGCAGGAGGTTTTTCCCCAAGGTCACCGTCACGATCCTGCCGCCTGCACCTCTTTCGGTCGATCCCGAGCTCAAGGGCCGTCGCCGTCGTCAGGAAGCGGGTTCCGCGCTCTATGACGTAATGTCAGACCTTGTCTTCCGCACATCGGAGAAAACCGGGACGATCATCGACGAAGTCATCCGCGCCGCCGACGCCTACGGCCACAAGAAGGTTATCCTCCTTGACCCGCTGTCGGGCGAAATGACCTATGGCAAGCTGCTGACCGCTGTCCGCGTTCTCGGCGGCAAGTTCACGAAGCTTTTCGCCAAGGAAAACCTGGTCGGCGTCATGCTGCCGAATTCCGTCGGGTCGGCTGCGGTGTTCCTCGGCGTGATTTCGGCGGGCAAGGTGCCGTCGATGATCAACTTCACCGCCGGATCGAAGGGCGTTCTTGCGGCCTGCAGGGCGTCGCAGACCAAAGTCGTCCTGACGTCGCGCGCCTTCGTCGAGAAGGCCAAGCTCGAAAGCCTCGTCGCCGACATGTCGGAAATCGTCGAGATCGTCTACACGGAAGACGTTCGCTCTTCGGTCACGACGGTCGACAAGCTGGTGGGCCTGCTGTTGAAGCGACGTCCGATCGTCCGCCGCAAGGTAGACGACATGGCTGTCATCCTCTACACGTCCGGCTCCGAAGGCCTGCCCAAGGGTGTCGTCCTTTCCCACGCCAACGTGATGTCGAACGCGACACAGGCCGCGGCACGGGTCGATTTCACAACTCAGGATCGTGTTTTTAATGTGCTACCACTTTTCCATGCATTCGGCCTCACGGGTGGCCTCCTGCTGCCGATCGTGTCCGGTGTTTCCGTCTACCTCTATCCGTCGCCCCTCCACTACCGGATCGTGCCTGAGCTGATCTACGGCTCGAACGCCACCATCCTCTTCGGCACCGATACCTTCCTCACTGGATACGCAAAGACGGCCAACGCCTATGATTTCCGGTCGATCCGCTACATCTTCGCCGGGGCCGAGAAGGTCTACGAATCCACCCGTAACGTCTACATGTCGAAGTTCGGCATCCGCATCCTCGAAGGCTACGGCGTCACCGAAGCGGCTCCGATCATCTCCATCAATACGCCGATGTTCAACAAGCCAGGATCGGTTGGACGGTTCATGCCGGGCATCGAATACCGTCTCGAGCCGTTCGACGGCGTGCCGGACGGCGGCCAGCTCTTCATCCGCGGCCCGAACATCATGAAGGGCTATCTCAAGGAGTCGGAACCGGGCGTCCTCCAGCCTCCGGAAGATGGTTGGCACGACACTGCCGACGTGGTGGTCATCGACAGCGAAGGCTTCGTCACCATCGTCGATCGTGCGGGGCGGTTCGCCAACATCGCAGGCGAGAAGGTTTCGCTGGCTGGCGTCCAGTCTCTGGTGAACTCTGTCTGGCCGGGTTCGATTTCGGTCGCCGTCAACCTGCCCTGCCCGAAGAAGGGCGAGCGTATCGTCATCCTGACCGAGAAAGGCGACGCGTCCCTCCAGGAGATCAAGGAAGCGGCCAAGGCGCAGGGTCTCCAGGAACTGGTCGTTCCGTCCACGGTGGTTGTCGGCAAGGTTCCGCTCCTCGGATCGGGCAAGGTCGACTTCCAGAGTTCGAAGAAAGTCGCCGCCGCCGCGTGAGCCGACGAGGTTTGAAACACAAAGACCCCGATTGCCCATCGGGGTCTTTGTCATTTTACTCACAGCCGCCGTGTTCAAATCCAATGTCCAGACCACGGCGTCAGGTACGTCTCCGAGGCGCTCCCTCAACGGGGATTTGTATTCGTCTTGCTAATATGCCATTCTCTTCGCCGCATTAAACCCAGTGATGGAGGAACAAATGGTTTCGAAATCGCATGCACCTAAGAAAGCATCACCAAGCAGGAAAGCCTCAAGCGCGAGAGCACCGACAGCCGCAGCCGCCGGCATCAAAACCAAGGCTCCGGTGAAAGCGAAGGCATCAGCTCTCGCGGCGAGGACGTCAAGAGTGAAGGCAGGCACGACAAAGGCGCAGTCAGCCTCCACACCCAAGACGCTAACGACCGCCCAGACGGAACCGAAAGCCTATCATTTCCTAACTCCCCTGCCCAAGGGCTTCCACACCAAGCTGCTGGAAAGCAAGGCGGAGCAGGCAACCGGAGAGCGGAAGACCAAACTCCGTGTGATGGCCTCCCTGTATTCGGGTCACGACTATAGCAAGGCAGCCGAGGAGAACCATGTGCCGCTCGGCAACGTCTACCTCTGGCTCGCGGACTTCCGCAGAGGCGGGCTCGCAGCACTCTGATACGCCTCCAAGCGCCTCTCCCGTTTCCCACGGCGACGGGAGAGGCCACCCCGACAGCGGGTGTCCCTTTCTCTACCGACCCCCTTCACCGATCCTCTCAGACCCCCTTTTGGCGTCGGTAGCTCATGGCGACCAAGGTCTTTCTTTTTCCGGCAACGTTGTTGACAGGCGCGCGTGGTGCAAGACACCATTGTGATGAATATCGGAAGACACGGATAGCTATGAGCCAGTCCCGGACACCACTGAAATCAATCACGCCGCCGCCGAGCGCGGACGATCTGCTCCCGCACGAACCGCTGACCGGTCTCAAGGGGGTCGTCGCACGGGCGTGTATCAGGCGCATTCCCCACGTGGCGGGGGTGGCGGCGCTCGCGGTGGGGCTTGCCGCAGCGGGCTTGACGTTGACCGGAGGGCTGTCGTCCGGTGTCCCGGTCGAAGAAGTCACGCCAGCCGCTACGCCAGCGGAAACGAAGGCGGTCGCAGCTGCCCCGTCCACCTTGCTGCTTCCTCCGGCAATCCTCTCCGAAGGAAAGGAAGAGACCCCTTCGTTGGCCAGGGGAAAGACACCGTCGTCAGAAACCAAAGCCGCTACGGCGTCAGATATTCCGGTCATCAAAACGCCCGTTACCCCTGCGGAAACGGCAACGGCGGAAAAACTGCCGGCGGTCCCGGGTGTCGGAGCGGACATGCAGTCGATCGACATGGGCGAACTCGCGTCGGCCGTGGACGCGCTCGGCATCCGAACCGAGGAACTGGAGAAGTCGCTCCCGATGCAGGAGAAGGAACCGCCTCCGGCAGAAGGCAAGGTTGCCAAGGTCGAACCCGCCGAAGCCCAGCCCGTGAAAGCCGGACACGAGCCAGCCTCCCTGCCCGGTATGTCGGCCGAGGACGCCGCGGTCCACGATCGGCTCGCCGCGCGCCTCGCGTACGCCGAGGCGAAGGGAGACGCGAGTGCCCGCAAGTCCGCGAAGGCCGAATTGGACATGTTCGAAGCGACCCTTAACACCCTGATCGAGTTCCGGATCGTGGACAGGAAGGGCGAGAAGCCGGGCTTCTGGCGCACGCTCGTGGGCGATGACGCGACGAAACAGTTCTTCGTCGTCGTTGAGGCCGTCGTGGACGGAAAGACGGTGAACTGGGCTGTTCGCGACGCCGACAGCGGCAAGGTGGTGTCGGGCGCGAAGTTCGGCCTTCGCGTCGACGAGAAGACCTTCGCCGAACTGTCCGCCGACAAGAAGGACGACGGCCGCATCGGCAGGATGGCCGTTGGCCTCAAACCCGTCGGACGCATCACGCCCGTCTGGAGTATCAAGACCGATGGCGAAACGATTACGGGGTTCTGATCCGATGCTCGACTTCACCAAAAACGACGGTTTCAAGGACGGGGCCGCGAAAAGCAAGGCGCTCGCCGTGTTCGAGGCAGCGACGGCGCTGATCGAAACCCGGCTTTCCGCCATCCGCCAGTGCGCGGAGGTCGATGACACACAGGTGGTGATCGACACGGAAGCCCTCGCTGCAAGGGCGGCTGCGTGGCGCGCGGAGGTCGAAGAGGCGATCCGCATCGTGGAAGAGGCAACGGACATCGCGAACGCCGAGACGATGCTCTCCCTGGCCGAAAAACGGCACTATGAGGTCGTCCGCGAATGGACGCCCCAGATAAGCCAGATGGAGGAGATCGTGAAGCGTGTCGAGCGTGACGGCGGCGAAGAGTTGGCCGCTGTCATGAAGGCCGGCTTCAAGAAGGACCCCATCTTTGCCCATCTGGTCCGAATGAACTCGAAGCACCCCGAGAAGCGGTTCTCTTTTTCCGACCGCCTGATCGCGAAATGGGCGAAGTTCGGCGAGGAGTTGGCGAAATACGAGCGGACCGACGCCTACGTTGGCGAGCGCAACGAATGGCTGGCGAACGCACGCAAAGCGATTTCGGAGGCTAACGCGACCATAGAGGCCTCCCGGCGCGAATACAACGAGGCCTCCAGGGACGCGCGAACCCTGCGCGATGAAGCGGCTTCAGTCGTCGAAAGGGGATGGAAGACACTTGTCGACCTTTTGGCCGAAGGCGCGCCGGAATTCGCCGAACTCGATCTCGACGCCGCCTGCGGTGTCGCCAGGGAAGCGGCCGCCGCCGGCGTGAGAAACGGCTGCGTCGTTGTCCCCTTCGCGGCCGAGCAGGACGAGCGCCTCGCGGAACTCGATGCCCGTCGCGTGGAGCTCAAACGGCACCTCGAACGGATCGCCGCTATCGCGTGACCATGTGCACCGTCCTCGGAGCCGACGGTGCCGGGCCACCAAGCCTTAGATAGGGGGACCACCAGAACACCCCTGTCTTCCTTACTTTGAAATGCCCCACGACGAGACCTCCCGACATCTGGACGCCGGAATAGCCCCGATCCTCGTAAATGCGCTTCTTCTTGGGGCGGAGCTTGAGCTTGACGATATGGTACGGTCCGATCTCGGGCCTGCCCTTCGCACGCCTCGCCTTGTTCAGCTTGGCGGGAGCAGGCACGAATTCCTGTTCGATGGCATTGCGGCAGTTCATCAGGATCAGCGACGGCAATATCTGCGTCGTGAACATGCGGTGGATGTCGTCGACATGACCTTCAAGCGTCGTCTGGAGACGTTCCTCGATGCCGGGGATGGACGAGACCATCGCGACATAGTCGGTGTGGAGAGACCCGCCGAACCGAAACCTGATCTCGTCCCTCGCCGCCAGTTCGGCGTCGTCGCGCGACAGGAGGTCGTAGTATTTTTTGGCCTGCCCGGTCGCGCCGTGTTCGTGTTTCGTGGGCGTCCTTCGCTGCGCCGGGTCGAGTTTCACGCCGGGTGTCGTGTCGAACCTGCACTTGGCTGTCAAAAGCTCGATGATACGGCCATCGTCCTTTCGGAATTGCGCCACCGCCTCCATGTCGATCGCACCTTCCCTTTGGGTTAAAAGCAAACCACTTCGCTCGATGAACACCCCTCCTTCGGACCAGGGATTGTCGTTGCCAAGGCGGGCGAATGCTTCCCGCGCGGCTAGGTTGGAATATTCGATCCAGACGGTGTCGGTCGGTAGACGGACGAAACCGAGCGCCGCGATGATGGACGACGGGCGGGAGAAGAAGACGTTCGCGCACATCGCCGTGGCGTTCTGGTCGAGGACGAACACGCTCGCTTTCCCTATCCTCGAAACAACACCCGACATGACCGAGGAGTAAAACTCCCCCATCGGCTGTTTCTTCATGGATTTCAGGCTTTCCTCGACGTCTACGAACAGCATTCACGGCCTCCGGTTGGAATCCGTGAACTACACCGCTGGCGGGCTGTTGTAAACGCGGGCGTCCGCTAGGAGCGGATGATCTGGACTGGATTGCCCCGCTCGACCTCTTTGTTGAGCATGAACACGGAGCGTTTCCCCTTCTCCGCCTTCTCGGCCTCGGCGGCCGACAAAATCCGGGCCAGTATCCTGACCGCTTCCCTCTTGTTCTGGTGCTGCGAGCGCTCCTTGCGGGACACCACGGCGATGCCGGTCGGCAGATGCCGGACACGCACCGCGCTGTCGGTCTTGTTCTGGTGCTGGCCGCCCGGGCCTCCAGCGCGGAAGGATTCGAAAACAAGGTCGCGCTCGTCGGGTTCCGTCGCAGCCGCTTCCGGCAGTTCCAGCCTCGAGCAGCCAAGGAACCAGTTCTTCCTGCCGTGGGACGGCCGCAGCGGGCTTTCGAAGACGAACTTCAAGGAGCCTTCGTACTCACGCGCGAAGGCCTCGGCGGTCTCTCCGGAGACGTTCACGATGGCCGACTTGGGGCCGTGCTTGTCTCCCTCGAACAGCGTCTGGACCTCGAACAGGCAGCCAAGAGCGTCGGCGCGCGCTTCCATGACGGACAAACAGCGCACCAATGCGATCCTGCACTCCGCGGGGCCGACGCCGGCCGTGATGTAGAGATTAATGTCGCGCATTGCGTTCCCTGCCTTTTCGCTTATCTTCGGCGCGGCGCTGGCTGGCCGCGTCGGTTTCCGACGCCTTCTTGTAGGTGACGATCGGCCGGAGCGAGCAGATCGGCTCTACCAGGCCGGCGGACGCCAGATCGTCGAGAACGTGGCGCGGGTTCTTGTAGGCGGAGGCCTGTTCTTCGACGAGAAGCGCGTTGTCGTCGCAGATCACGCGGCCGCCCCATTGATTCCTTTGGAACGCCTCGCGCTCCGACCGTTTCAGTCCGTTGCGGCCGTGCATCGACGACCTGTCGCGCTTGCGTCCAGAACCGTGGGCGATGCCGAAATCGGAGTTCTCCACGCCCGTGGCGCGCACGAAATGGCTGAGGCTGTCCCTCGACCCGGCGATGGGCGCGAATTCGCCGGGACACAGACGGGACGCCCCTTTGTAGTGGCGGTGGACGGTGTCGTCGGAAACAACGAGATTGTGGGGGACGTCGCAGATCGCTTCGCATTCGCCACGAAGGGCCTCGGCGACGGACTCGGCGATGAGCCTGCGGTTGAGGGCGGCCCACTTGACCGCCTGGTCATGCCGGGCGAACCAGTCCGAGCCGAGTTCGGACGCGGGATCGAGACCGGCCATGATGTCGCTCGTGCGCGAGAGCGCGTATTCCCATACGTCCGTGCCGAGCGAGCGCGAGCCCGTGTGGACAAGAAGGAGGACGTTCGCTCCAAGATCGTAATCTCCCGTGAAGGCTTCCTCGACGCAGGTCAACTCGGCGAAGTGGTTTCCTCCCCCGATCGAACCCAGTGCGCCCGCGAAGAGGTCGCCGGGCAGTCCCGCGGCCTCGAGCCGTTCGCCGACGTCATCGGGAGCGACGAACTCGATCGAACGCATCCGCTCCTCCGCCTTGTCGGCCCTAAGCTTCCTCGCGGGAATGCCGAGGTCGAACAATCCGAAGCCGCATCCGAGGTCATTGCCGACGAGATGAGGGTAGAGACGGCCCGAGGTGGCTGCCATGCCGACCGGTCCGTTCTTGCCGGGGTGGAGGTCGGGGAAACCCGATACGGAGACGACGCCCGGAAGTGCTGCCACTTCATCGAGCTGCTTCTCGGCCGCGCCTTCGATCCACGAGCGCTCGCTGTAATGTCTTCTGACCGTCGTCATACCCGTAGCCTTCCTATTCGCGTGACACCTATACACGTTTCCACCGGCAATTAAAGACCCGAATTCCAGATTTTCATCTCGGTTTACCAATTTCATCCGAAATTAAAGAACTCGATTGCAAGACCCCGAAACGCGATATAATGTTTACGGAAAGCCCGAAGGAGCGCATTTCCATGCCCGACATTTACATCAGCAGCACCAACAAAGTCATCCTCGGAGGCAAGGTCGTCGGTAAGCCCTCCTTCACGAAGAACGCCAACGGCCGGGAGACCTGCCGCCTGTCCCTGCAGACCGACAAGTTCATGATGGTCAAGGGCAAGAGCCAGGTCTTCTCGACGGTCCACGACGTCCTTGTCACGAACCAGTATTCGGTCCCGGCGTTCAAGCAGAACCTGCGCGAAGGCGACTTCATCCAGGTGATCGGCGAGCTGGGCAACGCGAACGGCAAGGCCCTCGTCACCGTCACCGATTTCGGCCACGAGGCCATATTCCTCTACGTCCCGTCCGACGGCGGAGACCAGAATTCCGCTCCCGAGCAGCCCGCGAAGGGCGGCTCGTTTGACATGAGCAACCTTCCGGGGAAGCCTTCCAATAGCGGCGGTGACGACGACTTCTTCAGGGAGAACGCCGCCTTCGAGCGCGCGGCCCCTTCCAAGGCCCCTGAGGGGTTCGACGATTCAGACGATATCCCGTTCTAGGTCGGAACGTTTTTAATTCGTAAACTTGGCGGGTTAACCGACTGAAATCGTTGGTTCGCAAGTTTACAAACACCCGGGAAGCCGGGTGCCGGTTTTCAATTTGGACGACGTCGGCGGAACGGTTCCGCCCGTCCTCGTCCCAACAGCGCCGCGACGAGCGGCAGTAAGGCAAACACAATGGCAGGCAGCGTCAACAAGGTCATCCTCATCGGCAATCTCGGTGCGGACCCAGAAATCCGCAAGACCCAGGACGGAAGGCCGATCGCGAACCTCAGGATCGCGACCACCGAAAGCTGGCGCGACCGCAACAGCGGCGAACGCAAGTCGAAGACCGAGTGGCATTCCGTGGTCATTTTCAACGAAGGCCTCTGCAAGGTCGCCGAGCAGTACCTCAAGAAGGGCGCGACCGTCTACATCGAGGGCCAGCTCCAGACCCGCAAGTGGCAGGACCAGTCGGGCAACGACCGCTACGCCACCGAAATCGTCCTCCAGGGCTTCAATTCGACCCTGACGATGCTCAGCGGCCGCGGCGATGGCGGCAACGGCGGCAATTCCGGCGATGACGGCGACTACTCGAACGAAGCCGGCTCCTCGCAGCGTGGCGGCAACTCGGGCGGCAACAGCGGTTACGCATCGGATTCAGACGATATCCCGTTCTGAGTCGCTAAAAACGGCGTATAATCAATGCGTTAATAAAACAAGACGCCAGATAATCCAATCTGGCGTCTTGTTTTATTTGGACGGTTGGCCGCACGATCTCCGGCCGTGAGGGTTTCCACGAAATGTTCGTCCAGGCCTTCAAGGCGGCGGTCGCCTACAGGCTCAGGAACGACAAACCTTCGGAGTTCGGCCCGAGGATGCTGGACGGCAACTGGGTGCGGACGTACGCGTCGCCCGAGCTTCATGCGCGAATTCTCGACTGCCAGATCGCAGACGAGGGCCTCGAGCAGGCCTTCCTGTCCGGGGTCGGAGAAAGCCCAGCGCCGGCCGCGACGTGTCCGTCCCCCTGATGCGGATCAGGCGGCGCGTGGGGTCGCGAGAACCTGCGCCAGGTGCGGCATCATGTGCTTTGCCACCGCCGAGAACATGGGAACTGCCACCGAGTTGCCGAACTGCTTGTAGGCCTGCGTGTCGGACACGGTGATCCTGAAGCTCTCGGGATAGCCCATGAGGCGCGCGCATTCACGTGGCGTCAGGCGGCGCGGGTTAAGGCCTTCGCCTCTCGAGATCAGGATTTCCGACCCGTCCTTGTAGTAGCGCGCGGAAAGCGTCCTCGCCACTCCGTCGCCGTCCACCAGGCCAAAGCCGAAGCCGTTGCCCTTGGCGCGGTGCTTTTCCGCATAGCCCTGGAGATAGCGCCACAGGCCGTCCGTCAGGATGTACTTCGGATTGACCGTGGCGAACGGGCCTTCCGTGAACGGTGCCTCGGCGGTTTCGCTGCCGTCTTCCGGATGGAGGATTTCGGAAAGCTTGCGGCTTCCCTTCTTCGGCAGGACGAGGTCGGAGAAGCTGAACGACGTCTTGTCGCGGAAGCCGACGATCACCATGCGCTCGCGGTGCTGGGGAACGAATCCGTTGCCGTCGAGGACGGCATGTTCCACATGGTAACCAAGTTCCTCGCGGAGCGTGCGCAGGATGACCTCGAAAGTCCTTCCCTTGTCGTGGCTCTTGAGGTTCTTGACGTTCTCCAGAAGGAAGGCCGCCGGACGCTTGGCCGCGATGACACGCGCCACGTCGAAGAACAGCGTCCCCTGGGTCTCGTCCTCGAACCCGTGCTTCCTGCCGAGCGAGTTCTTCTTCGAGACCCCGGCGATCGAGAACGGCTGGCAGGGGAAACCGGCCACGAGGACGTCGTGGTCGGGGATGTCGTCGGTATGGACCTTGGTGATGTCGCCCTCGAGGGGACGGTTGTCACGGTGGTTGTCGGCGTAGGTCTTCTGCGCGTGGACGTTCCATTCCGAGGTGAAGACACAGCGGCCCCCGACGGAATCGAAGGCCAGCCTCATGCCGCCGATGCCGGCGAAGAGGTCGATGAAGGTAAAGGGAACGGACTGCGCGGAAGCAGGCGCGCGGAGGGACTTCGTCGTCAAGGCTCGATCCTGAATTCAAGAACTCGTTGACACGATGATGACCCCTATAAAAGGACCCGACAACCCGCAAAGCGAATTGGAGTCTTGATTTTTGAGGGCGCGATGGGCCTTGAACGAGGTCTTCCTTTCAGTGTTGACAACGCCGCCTCACAGGAATATGTCAGGCCTCGAAAGAAAAGGAGACACCCGGATGGAACTGACGATCATCAAAGGCGACGGCATCGGTCCAGAAATCATGGACGTGACGCTGGAGCTCCTCAAAGCCGTCGGCGCTGACTTCACCTATGACGTCGTCGCCGCGGGCGAAGGCGCGATCGGCACGCACGGGGACACGCTGCCCGCCGAAACGCTCGCCAGCATCGATCGGACCGGGCTGGCGCTCAAGGGGCCGCTTTCGACGCCGTCGGGCGGCGGCTACACCTCGGTCAACGTTCGCCTGCGTAAGCACTTCGACCTCTACGCCAACGTAAGGCCCGCCAAGACGCTGGTCCCGGGCGGCCGTTTCGAAGGCGTTGACCTCGTGCTGTTCCGCGAGAACGTCGAGGGTCTCTACAGCGGCGACGAGCGGTGGGAGGAAGTGGACGGCCATCCGCACGGTCGAGGCATCCTGACCGCCAGCAACAGCCGTGCCGGCATGCTGCGCTTCGTGGACTACAGCTACCGCGCGGCCATCGCCATGGGACGCAAGCGCGTGACGCTGGTCCACAAGGCCAACATCATGAAAGCGCTGTCCGGCATCTTCCTCGAGGCGGGCCTCGAAGTCGCCGACCGCTACAAGGGCGTCATCGAAACCGACACCCTGATCGCCGACGACTGCGGCCAGAAGCTGGTGCGCTGGCCCGAGCGCTTCGACGCCATCGTGACCACGAACCTCCTCGGCGACATTCTGTCGGACGTCGCGGCCGGCACGGTGGGCGGGCTCGGCCTCGCGCCGGGGGCCAACATGGGCGACAAGGCCTGCGTCTTCGAAGCCGTCCACGGGTCGGCACCGGACATCGCGGGCAAGTTGCTCGCCAATCCGACGGCGCTCCTTCTGTCGGCCGCCATGCTGCTCGACCACGTCGGTTGGAAGGACAAGGGCGACGCGATCCGCCGCGCCGTCGTCTCCGCCATCGAGGCCGGCGAGCGGACTCGCGACATCGGCGGCGCGCTGAACACGTTCGGCTTCATGCAGGCCGTGCTCGCCCGCCTCTGACGACGCCTACGGGACAAACGAAAAATGCCGCCGGAATCTCCTCCGGCGGCATTTTTCGTTTCAGCCGATGACGGCCTGAACAGGAGGGACGCCCTTCAGGGAGCGGGACGATCCGTGACCCGCGCGGCGTTTAGGTAGTCGGCTGACCTGACGACTTTCGGGCCGTCATCGTCCACGAGAACAGCCTCGTCGTCGTTGAGGCCGTAGTAGGCGGTGCCGTCCGCCTCGAACCCGTCGGCGAGCGCCCGGACGTATGGCGAAAAGGCCGGGTGGTCCATGTGCGGCAGGACGGGGCGGTCGATGAAGCCAAGGCCCCCGTTTCCGTGGTGGCCTCCCTTGGAGGGATCATCCACAGAGGAGGCATAGGAGATGTCGGGCGTGGCCGCGACGGACCCGGCGCTCGATCCCACGTAGACCAGCCCCTCATCGACGCGTCGCCCGATCTCGTCGAAGAAGCCGCTTTCCTTCATGTGGTGCAGCAGATGGAAGGTGTTGCCGCCGCAGACGAACACCACGTCGGCCCGACCGAGCGCGGCCACGGTCTCCCCGCGCGACCTCCCCGCGAGGTCGAACATTTCCACGGAGAACCCTGCGTCTTCGAACGGCACGATATCCGTTTCGAAGACAGGCTCCCACCCCTCGCCGTATGCGGCGGTCGGGATGTAGAGGAGACGGGTTCCGTCCGCTCGTTCGCGGGCGATTCCGGTGATCGCCGGGAAACAGCCGGTCATCTGGGAGGCGAGGATGATGGTCTTCATGGGGTTCCTGTTGTCTGGCTTATGGGGTGCGCGGGCGGGACGCGCCGTTCGTGGGGCGCTCGACGACCGGAAGGTCGCTGACGCTGTACGAATTGGTCTTCGAGGCATAGTCCACGAGAACGAGAGCCAGCCCGTCCTCTTCATTGCCGGGCGAGAGCGGCCAGCTCTCCGGCAGGGGCATCGAATGGAGAACCTCTCCGATCCTGGCTCCGGCGTAGTTTTCAGCCAGCACGAACTCGCCAGCCGCGATAGGCTCCTTTTCGCCGTTTAGCACGAGGAACTCCGGGTCCATCGCGTCGATGCGCGAAAGGATGTCCTCGGGCACATACCGTTTCAGGACGATGCGGGGCGTTTCGGAGAACTTCCGCGAGCGGACGACCCTCGGCGTCCGGAGTTCTTCCAACTCCACCTTGACAAGATCGGTGGACAGAAGGACGTCGTCGCCACCCGGCACGACCGAGCCGTACCGCTTGACCGCCGCGACGCAGTAGAATTCGTCTTCGACGTGGTCGATGGCGGGAAGTCCGTACGGCGTCCTGTCATTCTCCCCGAGCCGCATGAGCCTGTGGATGTCCGCGATGTCGCTGGTCGAGTAGGCCGGCCCGTCCCCGTCGGGGGAAAGGTAAGCCCTCGTGTGCATGGACCCGCCGTACTGGCGCAGGAAGCGGCCCGTCGCCGCGTCCATGAGGTGGAATGTCGTCTCGGACATGTGGTTCGCTTCCCTTGCTACGTCACCCGCAGGATGTCACAGGTGACGGCAAGCGGCAACGCCACCTATCTGAGGTCTTCGAAAAGCGCGACGTCGTTGTCGAGCCAGTCGACCATGGCGCGCGCGGCGTCGAGCTTCGCCGGAGACACGCAGGTCGAAAGGTCGTCCAGCCCCTTCACGAACTCTCCCTTGGCGAGGTCGCGTTCCGCGCGGTTGCGGTGCGCGGCGATGTCGGACGCGACGATCTTCGTGGTCTTGGGAGCGGTGAACGAGATGCGCTTGATCTTGGGGGCGGCCTCGTGTTCCTCGGCGAGCAGTGCCGCCTTGATCACCGCGGCCCTGCCTGCCTTTTCGAAGGTGCCGGGCAGGCTGGTGTACACGTCGAAGCCGTCACGCAGAAGGATTTCGCGGGTAGCGCCCACGCTCGCCGCACAGCGGAAGTAGCCCAGTGCCTCCGGGTCCATGGACGACAGGTAGGTGAGCTTTTCGGCCGCTGCCGCCGGAACGGCCGACATGGCTGCGGCGGCGACGATGACGAGGGCTTTGATGGACTTCATCGGTACGTTCCTTTCAATTCGGATGGCAGGGAATATGCCATGGGGTCTTCTATTGTCAACCAGAATCGGCAATGAAGTCTTCATTTAAGGAAATGTTCGAGTTCTTGAATTGTGCGGCTTATCTCCCTGGTCATTAATGGGTGGAGCCCTTAATCCGGAAGGCGGAATCCCAATTGCGCCAAATCATGTCCCGTGCGGAAACCCGTTCGTTCACGGCAGGGAGGAAAGCGGCCCAGCCTACTTGAACCGCAGGCCGCCGAGGACGAGGAAAGCCGCGCGCCGATGGGGATCGAGGTTATCGGCGGCCGCTTTCGTCAACGGTGCTGACTCTCGTCCACAGTCCCGTCGTGTACACCTTGGTGGACGCGGGACGCTTCCTGGCGCGGCACCTGTCTAAGCTGAAGGCGGAATGGCGCGCGTCGTCAGAACTCCGCGTAGGCCGCCGGACCTGCCGGATACAGGACGATGTCCAGCGGCGGCCTGACCAGAATCTTCGCGGCTGGCGGGACGAAACCGGCGGTCGGGAGGGGAAACGCCTGGCCGATCGTGTACGCATTGCGCGACGCCCGTATCGCTTCGATGGGGTCTACGTGGAATCCGAGTGGTGGTCCTACGCGCATTGATGCCTCCGGCCGTTAGAATTCGTCGTAGCGCCCCTGCGAGCGCGGCGGCGGGATGTCGAAATAGAGCGGTATGTATCCGAGTTCCGTCACGATGGAGACCCTGAGCGTCGGCAGCACGCTCTCGATCACGACGTTCAACCCCGAAGACTTGACCAGTTCCTCGGGACTGCTGGCGAAGTTCGGCGGTAGCGGTGGGAGCGGCGGGAGAACTGACGGGACATCCATGTCTTTCGATTCCTTTCGGGCGCAACCGTAGCCGAGGTATGCCGCACCGACAACCAAACTGTCCCGGAAACGTAAACGGACGGTTAATTCAGGATTCCGTTTGACTTCCCAGCTGCGCGGGCGAAACCTTTAGACGACAGGGGACCTCCAGCCATGATCACATGTCACTGCAACTACATTACCGACAAGGAAATCGAAGGCGTCGTTCTCGGGTTCCTGCGAGAAGACCCCTGGCAGCTCGTCGTTCCCAACAAGGTGTACCACGAGATGGGCAAGCGCGGGCGTTGCTGCGGGTGCTTTCCGTCCGTCGTCGACATCATCGTCCGGACGACCATCGAGTTCCACCGCGAGTCCGAGGGCGGAATTCCCGACGGACTAGGCCGCGTCATTTCCAGGCTGGAGGAACTCAGAACGCGGTTGACAGAGGCGCGCAATAGGGTATTTGTCGCCTGAAATCAAAGACCCCAACGGAGTAGTCCATGCACGTCGAAACCAGTGCCATGTCCCCGGAGCAAGCGGAGGCGGAACTCGTCCGCCTCGATGCCGAGATCGCGCGTCACAACCGCCTCTACCACGACGACGACGCCCCCGAGATCGACGACGGCGCATATGACGCCCTACGCCGCCGGTTTGCCGAAATCGCGGACCTTTTTCCGTCCGCCACGGACGGACTTGGCGCGGCGGCGACGGTAGGCGCGCGCGGCACCCGCGGTTTCGAGGAAGTGGCCCACGCGCGGCCGATGCTGTCGCTTGAGAACTCCTTCACGGACGACGACGTCAAGGACTTCGTGGCTGGCGTCCGCAAATACCTCTCCCTGCCCGATGACGAACCCGTGCGCATCGTCGCCGAACCCAAGATGGACGGCCTATCGCTCAGCCTGCGCTATGAACACGGCGTCCTGGCGCGCGCGGTGACGCGCGGCGACGGGTCGGTCGGGGAAGACGTGACCGCGAACGTCAGGGGGATCGCGGATGTTCCGCAGGACATCAGTGCGGCGACCACGGCGGCCGTGTTCGAGGTCCGGGGCGAGGTCTACATGACCAAGGCCAACTTCTTCGCGCTCAACGAAAGCCTCGCGGCGGCCGGCAAGCCGGTGAAGTCCAACCCGCGCAACACGGCCTCGGGGTCCCTCCGTCAGCGCGATCCCGCCGTCACGGCGAGCCGCAAGCTGAACTTCATGGCCTACGGGTGGGGCGAGGTGTCCGAGTTCCCGAGCCGCACCCAGAAGGGCATGCTCGAGTTCCTCGCCGCGGCCGGCTTCAAGACCAACAGCCTGACTGCCGAATTCGAGGACGTTTCGCTACTCCTCGAGAACCACCGCGGCATTTCCGCGATCCGCGCGACGCTTCCCTACGACATCGACGGCGTCGTGTACAAGGTTGACAGCCTCGACCTGCAGGACAGGATGGGCGCGATCTCCCGGACGCCCCGCTGGGCCACGGCCCACAAGTTCGCGGCCGAAGAAGCGTTCACCATCCTGCGCGACATCGAAATCCAGGTCGGCCGCACGGGAGCCCTCAGCCCCGTCGCGAAACTCGAGCCTGTCAACGTCGGCGGCGTGGTGGTCTCGAACGTGACGCTCCACAACGAGGAATACATCGCCGGGATCGATCCCGACGGGGCGGCGATCCGCGAGGGTGGAGACCTGCGCATCGGCGACACCGTGATCGTATACCGCGCAGGCGACGTCATTCCCAAGATCAAGGACCTCGTGACCGCCAAGCGGCCGACTGGCGCGAAACCGTTCGTCTTCCCGACGCGCTGCCCCGTTTGCGGCAGCGACGCCGTCAGGGAGGTCAACAAGTCCGGCAAGCTCGACTCCGTCCGCCGCTGCACCGGTGGCATCACCTGCACGGCGCAGGGGGTCGAGAAGCTGAAGCACTTCGCTTCCCGCGAGGCGTTCGACATCGAAGGCCTCGGGGAAAAGCAGATCGAATACTTCTTCGCCGACCGGGACCTTCCCGTGCGCGAACCCGCCGACATCTTCACCCTGCGGGCGCGCAACGCGGCCTCGGGGCGTCCGATCCGTTCGCGGGAGGGTTTCGGCGAAGCCTCCGAGGCGAAACTGCTCGACGCCATCGACGGGCGCAGGAACGTCGCGCTCGACCGCTTCATCGTGTCGCTCGGCATCAGGCACGTCGGGCAGTCAACGTCCCGCACGCTCGCTCGCCACTATGTCAGCCTCGACGCCTTTCTGGCGGCGGTTGGCGAAGTGGCGAAGCACCCGACCGGCGCTGCCGCGGAAGAGATGTCCACCCTTCCCGACATCGGAGAAGCCGTCGTCACCGGGCTCGGCTCGTTCTTCGCCAACCCCGGCAACGCTGCCGCCGTCGCCCGCCTGGCGGCGGAACTCAGCGTGACCGACGCGCAACGGCCTTCGGCGACCCAAAGCCCCGTCTCCGGCCTCACGGTGGTCTTCACCGGCAGCCTCGCACGGATGGGGCGCGACGAGGCCAAGGCGATGGCCGAAAGCCTCGGTGCCAAGGTATCGGGCTCGATCTCGGCAAAGACGAACCTTCTGGTCGCGGGACCGGGTGCTGGCTCCAAACTCAAGAAGGCAGAGGAGCTGGGGATCGAGACCATCACCGAGGACCAGTGGTTCGAACGGGTCTCCCAGGCCTGAGACTGTCCACGCAACGCGACAACGCGGCGGCCCCGTCCAGCACGGGCGCTCGCCGCGGCGCTGCACAGAAACCCCTACCGATCTCCTAACGCACGACGTGTTTTTCAAGACGTCACCGATTTTTTTTGGCATGTGCGACGAAAGTCTAACACCGCTCCGACGGCCGGGAGCCGCCCCGCGATAGGTCGTAGTGCGAGTTCATGAATTATTTGCCATATGGGAAATAGGGGAGGCAAATAGGGTCCTTCCGGTGGAGACAGATAGAACCCTATTTATTATGGATAAAAAACAACCATTTAGCGAACATCAACTTCAAGTAGACATTCGTCGGTAATAATTTTGTACCGCAAATTCAATGAGTTGAAGTATAGATGTCAACATTTGGCAAAATGGCAACACTCCCGCCACGGTATGCAAGAAAGCGCATATTGCCAGGAAAAACTGGTTGACTGGGATCAGCCGGATATGCTCAATAGCCCCCGAACTCGCGGTAGGGATACCCAGTTCTATCCACTCTATTGGGGGCATCATGAGCAACACTAGCATTCCGGCGTTTCCGACCAACATCAAGGCACTCGCCGGTCATTCACCCAACCGCCGGAGAATGGTTTCCCTGTTCGCAGGCTGGAGCTTCATCCGCTTCCGCGAGGGTAACGACGAATCCTTCCCCGTATATCCCGTCTTCACCTACGACTGCCCGACGTTCGAATTCAGTCCGAACTGCGCAAGCCTCGAACACCTCGAAAACCCGACCTTCGCTCCGTTCTGGCTCCCGTTGGCACTTTCGAAAATCTGCACCCGGGTCCTGGCGGAAGCCATGATCGACTATTCTGGCGAAGAATACGTCAATGAAGACGCCGACGACGACGAACAGGGCAAACGCCGTCTGACGGGCGAAGGCTGGGACAATTTCCGTGCCGAAATCTGCAAGCAGTGTGACATGACGATGGAACAGCTGGTTATCCATGCGCGCGTGAACGGCTTCGACAGCGGCGTGGACTACATGACGCAATGCATCTACTACGAGTCGGGCCTGCACGCCGCCATCGAAGCGCGCCAGTCGGGTCGTCCCGTCCTCAGGACCGCCTGATACCAGGCCATCCTTTCAAAACCTTCCCCGGAGCGGAGAACGACAAGGCCATCCATGGCCGTCCTCCCCGGGGAAGGTTTGGGTGCCGATGCACCCGCTTTTCGCGAAGTCATGAATTCCCTGATCAGACCATTCCGGGCGTCGCCGCGACAGACCGGGCCTCGAACCGCTGCGGCGCGAACCTCCAGTTCCTCTTTGCGATCGTGTTGGCTATGTAGGGGTCAGCCAGTATGGCCTCGAGTTCTTCCGCATAGGGTGAATGGTAGTCCGGCGGCCGAACCTCCGTCAGCTTGCGGCCAGGCCAGAGAAGGTCGGCCATTTCCCTTGCGTACGCCTCCCCGTTGCGGGCGCGCCATCCCGCGAGTTCACGTCTGACGTTGTCGCGCGCGTCGTTGCGCAGCGCCTCGCCGTAGTAGGTGCTGGCGTCGAAGAGCGCCGTCTCGAGCGGATCGCGCGAGATCGCGGATTCGACCAGGCCATCGACCGACACGGTCGTCAGGAAACCTTCCGCAAGCGCGTAGTCCGGCTTGAAGTGGCCGCAAAGCATCCCGCCTTCGCCGAACGCGGGTAGGAACATCATTCCATTGAGTTCTTCGACCGATGTCTTTTCGGCGAGCCTCAGCATGGCGGCCCAGCCGACGAGGTCCATCCCGACCTGGCGCATGACGGCGGTTGCGGCGTCGTTGCGTTCGAGGAGGCGCGCGACCGCGTGGAGCCTGAAGGCAAGCGGCAGGGGCAGGCATTCCGTTTCGACACGGTCGCCGGTCAGGAGGACGCGCATGGAGTGGAGCTGGTAGACGGTCTCGCGGTTGTTCGACTGCGCGCTGACCGGCAGGAACACGACGTGGCAGGCTTCGTGGTGGGTCAGGCCCTCGCCGACCGTCTTCGTGTAATAGCGGCTGTAGAGCGGCTGGAGCGTGTCGCAGATCAGCGTGTCGGACTTCTCGAAGCATTTGCGCAGCGATCGGCCGCCCACGGTTCCCTGGGACTTGAAGCTGTTGGCGACCGAGTCGTGGACGAACTTGTAGGCCGTCTTCATCCTCGAAAGGTTCCACCACGTGTCTTTCGACAGGTTGATGGCCTCCGGATAGCACGGCATGTCGTTGTGCGCGAGGCCGCGGCGGATCGTCGGCTCGCTGAAGTCTTCATTTTCTACATCGGAAAACTGCTTGTCCATGGCTCGCTTGCCCCCTCACGGGATTAAGGTAACCATGGTGTCCTGAATTAATCAAAACGCCGACAGTCCAATGATCGACATCAAGTCCCTTTCCCGCGCCGCGCGGACCAAGCGGCGCTACGACGCAGTGCTTTCCGTCGAGGACCCCGGCGCGCGCCGGAAACTCAGGTTCCACAGGACACCCCATCCAGACCACCTCGTCCTGCGGCTGGAAGACATCGACATGCACGATCCGGAACTCGCCGGTCCGCACGTCCACCACGTCGAGCAGGCCGTGGCGTTCGGGCGCGAGCATGTCGGCGGCAAGCTGCTCGTCCATTGCCATGCCGGTGTCTGCCGATCCACGGCCCTCGGACTGGCGATCATCGCCGACCGCCTCGGCGAGGGACTGGAACCTCTGGCGGTGGAGACCCTCCTCGCGTCCAACCCGGACGCGGTGCCGAATTTGATCATGCTTGAGATGGCCGATGACGTCCTTGGACGCGGCGGTCGGCTGATCGAAGCGTGGAACGCCATGGAGTGGGGAAACGCGGCCATCGCGGAAGCCAGGAAGAAGAAGCTCAAGGTCCTGACCGAAGCGCGCCATCTTTTCGCGACGCGTCCTTCAGCGGGCTTCCATGCGGCCGGAAGGGCCAAGCCCGACAGGCTCGGCCTCACGCTGTGCCCTGTCAGGGCGTCCTGACGGCCAGGGGACGTTCCTCGTAGCCGAATTCCATCGGCGCGTGGCGGGAGGACGCGAGGCGGCCGGCGACGGCGTTGAGCATGCTGGAACGGTCCGCTTCCACCGTTTCCGTCGCGGACTGGCGGACGAGGTCGGCAAGCGGCTCGGTCATCTCCGAGAATACGCGCTCGAGCCTGTCCGGTACATGAACCGCGCCGAACGTCATGAGCCGCTGCGCGGCGACGGGATGGCACACATGTTCCTGCACCAGCGCGTCGAGGTCGTCCCGGTACTTCTCGCCGAGTTGTTCAATATACTCGCGGGTCGCGGAGGGAAGGTCCGCGGCGATCATGTTCGCGGAGTTGACGGCTCCGAGGAGTTCCTGTTCGGTGACCGCAGACGCGTCGGCGAAGCGGAGGCCCTCGTACGCGGTCGCCTTGGCTATACGCACCGCGCGGGTCACGAGGTCCTTCACCGACATCGAGGCGTCGCCCTGCTCGGAGTACCAGTCGATCGCCGCACGCACCGAGCGGTGCGTTGCCTGTTCGAGGACCCCGGCCTTCAAGCCTCCAAGTCCTTCGTCGTATCCGAAGAACACCGAGGCTTCCTTCAGCAGCGCATACTCCTCGATGACTTCCGGCCTGCCTCCCCTGGCGAGGAAGACAAGGCTGGCGGCGGCGTCGGCGAAGCAGTTGCTGAGATGCCTGACGCGCGGATGGGTGTCGAGGTCGGCCTGGAAACCCTTGCCGACGCTGAGGCGGTTATGCGCGATCGCAAGCGCCATCTGCTTCGCCGACGAAAGGCGGCGCGTCTCGGAGATGTTCATGGACACGAGGGGGAAGACCCCGATGTGCATACGCGCGATGTCGCGCGCGAACCCGACCGATCCGGAGAACGGCGAATAGGGAATGACGAAGTTGACCGAAATCTCGTTGGTCCCGGTGAACTTCTCCACGATGCGCGAGCAGGCGGGATGGAAACCGGACCGCAGGATTTTGGTCAGCTCGTCCTTCGACCGGCGGCTTCCCTCGATATCGGCGGGCAGGGAAAAGTTCTGGAGCGACTTCATGTCCCAGGGCGAACGGGTGACGGATTTGACGTCGATGACGTTCAAGGCGAGGCCCAAACGTTCCGCTTCCGGCTTGAAGTTGTCCATGGCCCAGCGGATGTCGGGGTCGTCACTGTGGGGCGTGCGCTCGATCGACATGCCGCCGCCCGGCTTGAACACGGCCGATTTCGAACGTTCCAGCATCTTGGCAAGGATGCGAGCGGTGAGGTCGGGCCGCTTCGAAAGCGGAATGAACCGTGCGGTGCCGTCGAGCATCGCGTCGAGGACGCTGGGATAGAGCGACATCTGCACCCTGCCGTCTTCGCCGGCGGACAGGTTGCCGATCACGTCCGAACCGATCATCGGAGCGCCCGAGCGGAAATGCACGTCGGCCCGGCGGCCGTCGCGCTGAACGACGACATAGCTGCCGTCCTTGTTTTTCCCTCTCACGGTACCGACGATAATGTCCGACATGTTACCTCCCGTAGCCAGGCACCTGGGCGATCACAGGCGGGCTGATCTGGTATTCTCGCAGCATGGTTCCGCAGGAATCAAACTCGCGGATCATGTGAAGCGAACAGGAGGCCGGTTCGCCGTAAGTCAGGTAAAGGCTTTCGGGGAAGATGACTTCGCGGCCCGTGTCCGTATACATCGTGACACCTTCGCCTTCGAAACTCATGCCCTCGAAAGTCTCACCTTCGGTGTCGGCCGAGTGCATGACAGCCCACTCGACTGCGTTTTCGCTGATAAGGCACCCGACGAGTACCGGGTTTTGTGATTCCTGGGCATGCATTGTTTTTCTCCGGGATATGCGCGTTCCAACTTCGAGTCTATAAATTTCGTTTGCAAGGAACGAACCGGACGGGCTTTGTCTTCAATTAGACTCCCCAAATCTGCAAACAAATGCGAACGGCGTCTTTAATTAAGTTGACGAAAGACCCCGAGTCGTGGAAATTGACGGGAAGAGAACGAAGCAACCATCATCGCGAAGGAACAACAATGTCCCAGATTTCGAGCGTCCCGCGGGAAACGGCCATCAAGGCCTTCGGAACCGTGTGGCTCGCAGACGATTTCGGCGGCGCACGCCTGACCGAGCATCTCGGCACCCGGAAACCCGCGTTGCATTTCGGGGAGACTTTCCTTGATCTCGAATCCGCCCTCGCGGCGCGTCCAGGACACGAAGTCGTCTACCTCGCGGACCGCATCTCGCTGCCAAACATCACCCCCGTTCCCCTGCCCCGGCAGGAGCGAAGCGGATCGTCCATCCCGCGCGAAGTCTACATCGTGGAGTTCGACAACCTCCTCGAGCGAGGCCTTCGAGTGTGCGTCGCGCAGATCGCGTCCGTCGAATTCGAGTACCCGCCAGCCCACCTGATGGGCAAGATCGATTTCGTGGTCGGTGCCGTCGTCGCCGGACCGCAGGACAAATACCGCATCCTCGTGGAATACGACCAGAACTTCGGACTCAACATCGTCGAGAACCCGATGGTATGGGATGGCCGCGGGTCGTATGTCGCCTCGGGCCAGGTCATGGCCTTCTTCCGTGCCGAAGACGCCGCGCGCGAAGCTGACCGCTTTGCCGAGGGTCTCGTCAAGGCGGCCAACTGGCGCGCCCGCAGCGGTCCGATCGCCGCCTGACGCGCCCTCACATGCCCACGGACGCCCGCTTCGGCGCGGGTGTGCCGACGGCATAGGCCGCCTGCGTGGCCCTGTACTCCTCAAGCGCGGTCGTGTCGTCGAGCCACCAGGCATCGCCACGGGCCGCGCGAAGCCTGTCCTGTTCGTCGCAGTCGGTATGACCCGCATAGGTGTCGAGCCAGGCGACCATGACGCCATCTCCATCGTCCGGATGGCCTGGATGGAAGTCCTCGTAGAACTCCGGTCTGTAGCGCCCGATCTCAGCCGATCCCGCGGCAATCAGCGAAACCGAATGCCCCTCCCCGAACTGGTCCCTCGTCCAATCTATCACCGAGCCGTCAGGAAGGAGGGACACGACATGCGCGCCGCAGATCACGTCGCCCTCCTTGTCGAGGTAGGCGACGGACAGTCTCGGCCAGCCGTATCTCTCCTCCATAAGCTCCGAAACGACGTGGCACATGCCGCCCCCGCCCTCGGCGGCACGGACATCCTCCCGTAGCGCTTCCGCTTCAAGGACGAATTGCCGGGTGAGATCGTCGGGAGAAAACGGCCGTCCGCCGCCAACCGACCGGAAATACGCGACGGATGCCTCGGGTTCGATCTTCGCCATGCCCTTCCTCCCTTGAGGACTTCATCGTGGAAGGAGGAAGGGCATAGTTCAAGATTACATTCGCTCGGGAACCTCGATTCCGAGGAGATGCAGGGCGTTCCCGATCGTATCCGCCGCCCATTTCATGAGTGCCAGTCGTCCCTCGCGTTCGCCGTCCGGCGCGCGCAGGATTTCGACCTCCGCATACAGGCGGGACAGCGCGGTCCCCATATCGTAGGCCGCGTCGCATACCGCCTTGGGCTGGAGCTCGACGGCGGCGCGGTGGACGGCCGCCGGGAAACGGAGCACCTCGACGGCGAGCGCGCGGTCCGCGGGATGCGAGATGCCGATCACACCCGGACCGCCGCGGCCGTCATCGCCCGCCTTCCTCAGGAGCGACGACACGCGCGCGCAGGCGTACTGGAGATACGGTCCGGTGCGGCCGGTGAACGACATCATGCGTTCGGGATCGAATACGTAGCCCGAACGGCGGTCGGTGGACAGGTCGGCGAATTTCAGCGCGGCGATGGCGACCATGCGCGCGGTGTCGGCATCGGTGCCGTCGGAGATCACCTCGCGGGCCTTGGCAAGCGCTTCCCCGATCAGATCGTCGAGGAGAGCCGGCTTGCCGTCACGGGTGCTGTAAGGCTTGCCGGAGGCGTCGTTGACCGTGCCGAAGTCGGCGTGGACGAGGCGAGGCAATGGCTGGAACTCCGCTAGACCGGCCTCGGCCGCATTGGAGGCCAGCATGAAGCACGTCTTGAGGTGGACATCCTGACGCCCGTCAACACAATAGACGATCTTGTCGGGATGGTACTTCGAGATGCGGTCCACGATCGTCGCGAGATCGGTCGTGCCGTAGAGATAGCTTCCGTCGCTCTTGCGCAGCAGGACAGGCGGAAGACTTCCGTCGTCCACCACGGGACCGACCAGCGCGCCGTCGCTTTCGACCGCCAGTCCCGCCTTGAACAGGTCGTCGAGCATGGCCGGGATCAAAGGGTCCACATCGGATTCCCCGTCGAGCGTGTCGAAATGCGCGCCGAGGAGCGCGATATGCCCTTCGATTCCCGCAAGAGAGATCGCGCGCACACGCGACCAGAGCGCGCGCAGATCGGGGTCGCCCGCCTGGAGGCGTAGCGTGTTGTCCTTCGCCTTCTCGTAGAAGGCCGGATCGGATTTCGTCATCTCGTTGCCGAGACGGTAGAAACCGCCGAGGTCATCGAGTGTCCAGTTGGGGTTGAGCTTGACCCCGAAAGAATTGACCGCTTCGAGCGACGCCTCGATACCGAGGATGAGCTTGCCGATCGGCAGGCCCCAGTCGCCGTAGTGGATGTCCGAGACGACACGGTGGCCGACCGCGACGAGGATGCGGCGGAGGCTCTCACCGATCACGAAGGAACGCAGATGGCCGACATGAAGCGCCTTGGCGATGTTCGGACCGCCGAAGTCGATCACCACCGTTTCGGGTGCCGACACTTTCACAACGGAACTCTCAAGCGCCGCCGCGCGCGACACGCCTTCGACGAACTGGTCGGTCAGGATAAAATTGAGATAACCGGGACCGGTCACCGTGACGTCTGCTACGCCTTCCAGGTCGAGCTTCGCGGCAATCTCATGCGCGAGATCGATCGGCTTCATCTTCATGCGGCCGGCGAGCTGAAGCACCGAGTTGCACTGGAAGTCGCCGCCGCCGTTCTTGTTGGGAGGCGAAAGGACAGGCGTTACGGAAACGGGATACTGGGCGAAGGCAACCGCAAGGGCCTTCTCGATGGCGGACGTGTACATGGTGTTCTCCAGTGAGCAATGACGGGCGCGCTAGTGCGTGGTGTTCATCGCCGCCTTCGGAGTTCCATGTCCATATTTCCTTCTCGGAGCCTAATTCTGGAAAATTATTTATAGACTTCACCCAATCAAGTCAATCACCGTTCTTGAACGTTTCTCCCGCCGGGGCAGAATAGTCGTCATGCATCGGAGGAGGATATGGGCGTCTTCGTTTTTGGTTACGGTTCCCTGATGTGGAACCCCGGTTTTCGTCCGGCCGCGGCGAGGGCGGCGCTGCTCGACGGCTGGCGGCGCGCGTGGTGCGTGAGATCGACCTTCTATCGCGGATGCGAAAAGACCCCGGGCCTCGTCCTCGGCCTCAAGCGCGGCGGGAGTTGCGTCGGAATCCTTTTCGAGGTCGCGGAAGAACACGCGGGCCAAGTGCTGGACGAGCTCGACCGGCGCGAGATGCGGGAGCGTGGCTACGTCCGCCAGACGCTGGCGGTGCAGCATTCGGGAGGCCGCGCCGAGGCGGTGGCATACACCAGCGACGATCTTCCCGATCCCGCCCGTTCCGACTTCGACACCGCGTACAGTGCCGCCAGTGGGGTCGCGGGACCGACCAGCGAATACATCGACAGGACCCGCGAATTCGTCAGGCGCATCGCCGTGCCGGACCACTGGCCGACGGCCCATGACGGCCTTCCGGAAGGGTTCAGCCTTTGGGAAACGCGAAGCGCGTGCGCAGGCGGATTTCAGGAAGCGTTAGCTTGACGTCGTGAAAACGACCCTGCTCGTCTTCCGCATTCCATGTGTTTCTTCACCGAGGCGTCACTCGGGGCGATAAGTATCGCCTTTGCCATTGCCATCCTGTTAAACCCCGCTTAACCGGACGTCCGCGTCGGTGTTGACGAAGTTCTGCTTAACTGGGAGAACTATAATCCCAAACGAATACGAGGCCGACATGGACACGAAAACCGAACGCCGCCGCGACGCATTCATCGCCGGAGAAGTCGGTCGCGCCGCGGCCGAAGTCGCGAAATTGCGCAACGAAGGCCGCGACGTCTGCGACATAGCCTACATAGAAGGCTCGATGATAGAGGCGGGAAAACTCTTCGACCGCATCAATTCGAAGACCTGAAGGCCTTCCGGCTTTCCCTTTCGTCGGTTAGCATCTTCGGCGGGAACCGTCTCCCGTCGCATTGGATACCACCGAAATGGAAAACATCGTACTCGCCCGTATCGTCCACGGCTCCCATCTCTTCGGACTTTCGACGCCGAAGTCCGACCGCGACTACGTGTCCGTCGTGCTGCCGTCGGCCGCGCGCGTCCTCATGAGCGACGGCTTCTTCATTTCGGACGAGGGGTCGACAAGCGACAGCACCCGCAAGAACACCAGCACGGACGTCGACGACAAGCAGTACAGCCTTGGAAGGTTCCTGGAACTCTGCACGTCCGGCACGCTCGACGCGATCGAACTCCTCAACGCGCCGTTCGAGTTCCACGTGATCGAGCCGCATCCCCTGTTCCAGGAACTCGTCGCGCAGAGGCACCGTCTGGTGAGCAGGAATTTCGACAAGATCATCGGTTTCTGCAGCAGCCAGGCAGTCACCTACAGCCCGCGGAAGGAACGCTACACGGCCGCGGCCGCCGCGCGTGACACGCTGATCGCCCTTGGCGTCTGCGAAACGACGAAAACGCCCGCTGGCGATTACTTCTCCCGGGTGGTCGAGGCCTGCGCCAGCGAATATGTGACCGTCAAGACCATCCCGAACGCCAACGGGCGTCCGATGCCCCATCTCGACATCTGCGGCAAGATGGTGGCCGAGACGGTACACGCTTCGCAGGCGCTCGTCGTCGCCGGGTCCGCGACGAAGCGGTACGGCAAGCGCGTCCGCGACGTCGCCAACGCCTCTGCCCAGGACTGGAAGTCGCTGAGCCACGCGCTGAGGGTCGCCTACGAGGGCATCGAATACGTCCGCACCGGAGCCGTGACGCTGCCGGTCCCCGGCCGCGCGCACCTTCTGGACGTGAAGCTTGGACGCCTTCCGATGGAGGAAGTCGCCAACGAGGTGGACGAGGCCGTCAAGACCCTGATCTCCGAGGCGAAGGCAAGCACACTCCAGGAGTTCGCCGACGCCCGTTTCGTCAACGAGTTCATCATGTCCGCCTACGGGCGGCGCGTGGTCGCGGATTTCGACATGCTGGAAGCGGAATTTGAAACCGTGGCGGACTTGAAGCTTTCCTCCGAACCCGCCATGCTCGCGGCATCCAATCGCAAGATCAGTTAGAAAATGGCACCGGGAACCAAAAGCACCAAGCAGAAGATCGTCGAAACCACCACGTCGATACTGACAGGAGAACTGGCTGGCGACGTGGCGTCTTTCATTCGCTCGGTTGCACACAGGCGGTTCTCGCCGGACAACACGCTGGAGAAACGCGTCCTCCTGCACGAAGCCGTCAGGTCGTACCTGTCGAACGGAAGCCGCGAAGCGGCCAGCCGAGTTGTTTCGGAAGGCGTGGACCCGGATGTGACTGCGACCCAACTCGTCAACCTCGTGAGCGACGCGGACGGACTGGACGCCATCACCGACAAGGTAAGGGCGATCATCGAGGCTTCGGCACCAGAGCTGCGCACCGACAGGCTGCGGGAGGTGGTCGGCAGGACGACCCTTTACCACCTCGTGGACGAGATCGATCGGGCGGACTCCAGCAAGCCACTCGACATCGCGAACGGCAAGGAAGTGACCGTATGCTTCATACCGGGGTCGTCCAGGGTCCAGAATTACTGGGACACGGCCACCCGAAGCTGGATGGAACGTAGCGACTCCATCTCGATCTACCCCGACAGGACGTTCATCGATTTCCTCGGCGTTGTCGGCGTCTCGAAGACGGACTGGCTCTCGGCGGTCGAACGCAACACCACCATGTCTTCCGCGGCGAGGATGCGCGACCACCTCGAGGAACGCGCCGCGGCCTGGGAGGCGGTGCCGGAGTGGGAGACGGCGGGTTCGCTCGATATCGAGGACGACGACCTCGTCGCCGCCGTCGACGCCTGCCCTTACGGTTTCACCCCTATGATCGCCTTCACGATGCAGGCTGAGGAAATCCTCGCCATGGACTTCACCGAGACGCTGGAGGTCACGGGCGGAATCGTCGGGCTTCACGATTTCACGACCGGGTCGGGCGATCCGCTCCGCTTCGAGGGGACGCTGCGGTTCACACCCGGCATCGGCGACATGCACCTTGCGGACGACCAGCCGCTCGGTCTCATCGCGACCCACGGGTTCCTGAGCAGCGCCTTCGTTTCGACCGTCACCCGCGCTCCAGCCATCCCGTCCGACGGAACACGGACGGCCCTGTCGCCCGTCCCCTGATCCAGGCCCATGTCAGCGGAGCTCCATTGTGCCGGCGGCCTCCCGATGTAGACTTACGACATCGGTATCGTGGAGCGGACGGTGGGAAAAGTTCAGGCTAGGCATCTGGTGTTCGCTTCACCGATGTCGTCGAGGGAACTGCTGGTCCAAGAGATTTCCGGCCGCCTGCTCGAGGCCGGGATAGGGGCCTACCCGCCCCGCTTCCCGTTCGGCGCGCACCACGACTACTTCAGGACCCGCCTCCGGCCCGATGGCAAGCACGCCAAGCTGGGGGACGTTTCTGGAGCGCTGACCGCCTGGGCCGCCGCCAGGGAATCGGACGAGGATTACGTGTGGCAGGCAGTGTGCGGTTTCCTGCTCTCGTACTTCGCGCAGAAGCCCGAGCATCGGGACAGGCTTCCGCACGACATTGAAGGGCGGATGGACGCCCTCGGCTGGGGAGATGACTTCCTCTGTTTCGCGCGGGCCCCTAGCCGGCAAGCCTGAGCTGGTCGGGAGCGCGCTTTTCGGCCGCGGCATCCGGGGATTCGGCCAGCATCCCGATGCGGCGGGATGCGACCACGATTTCGGAGATCGTCCGCTCGACGAGGGAGACAAGCGTTTCCAGACGGTGCCGTTCCCGTACGATCTTGCGCGTGCCGTCCTCGGAGATGGCGTAGGCAGCGGACTGGTTGAGGCCGACGACGACCCGCTTGACTGTGTAGGAGGCGTGCTGAAGCGAGGCGCGGCGTTCCGACAGGTCTTCAGAGAGGGAATTGACGATATGGAGGAGACGAGAGTCCTGGAGACGGGCCTCCGCGGCGCTCGGGTCCTCCTCCTCGACCAGCACGTCGGCCTGCCGCCGCAGAGGGAACCACGACTGTTTTGCCTGTGGCGCGGAGACCGTTCTCGCAGGCTCTCCGAGGTAGGCGGGGAAGCCCTCGACGACCCGGGCGAACTCTTCGATGACAGACGCCTCTTCGACCATCACGACGCGCTCGACGTCCACGGCGATCTCGTCGGGAACATGTCCGATCGCGATCGCATCCAGCCTTTCGGCCTGAAGTCCGCTGATTTCCCGGTATCTGTTCCTGAGGGACACGAGGTGGCTGAGGATGTCGTCCCGTGTCGTGATCATGTCGTTCATCGCTGAAAGTCTCCGTGCTTATCGAAGTCTATAATTAGCGCGGAACAATTCAAGACAAAAATGTTCACGGATGCGATTGCGGCGGCGTGGTCGCAGGCGACGGCTCCCACTCGACGGCGAGCCTCGCGAGCCGCAGCGCCGTCTCGAGCGAACGCGTCGCGCAGGTGAACCGCTTGACGTGGCAGAACACGGCGTCCTCTACCCCGGTGACGGCCGCGAGGTCGCCGTCCCTCAGCCCCGCCCATTCCAGCGGCAGAGGCTTGCGCTGACCGAAGGGATCGCCCTCGGGCCTGACGCATGTGACGAACCACTCGCCGCTTCGGCTCCTCTCGACGGTGTAGAGAGCCTGGTCGAACCCGTGTTTCCTGATCACCGATCCAACCGGCATGTAATCCGGGATGACCACGATCCTCGGGTCCTCGGCGGTGAGGAAAGCCTGCAACACCGCCGCCTCCGCCCTAGCGGACGAGACGGCGCGGCCAACCCGCTTGCGGAACACCTCCCCGAAGAGCGAGAGAGCTTCGAGGAAACGCAAGTCGTTGTTCTGGGATGGGTCGTCCCATGGCGCGACGAAATCCTCGACCAGTAGCGACAGGCTCGTATCGGACGACGACGCGACCGCACCCGGCGGGACATATCCGTTGTCCGCCCGGTCGATGTCGATAACAAACCTCCGGTCTATGCCGCCCCATGCGGCCCTCAGGACGTCTTCCGGATCGCCCGGATAGTGGCTTCTGAGGAATTCGGCTCCGTGGTGCCGCCAGACCAGGCCGAACGACGAGTAGGGCGTTCCGTCCTCGCGGAGGGGATGGCCGGGCTGGTGGTGGTCGTAGCGGCGGCACACGGCGTCGTACTCGAAGCCGACATCGTAGACGATGTCGCCGCTGTCGGTGGTCGTCAGGATCGCGGGATCACGCGTGCGAATGATGGCGGCTGCGGGGAAGAGATGACGCAGGACGACGGTGGCCATAACGTCGTCGGCGTGGAACGACCCCGAGTGGGTGATCAGTCTGTTAACTGGCGTCTTCATTTTAGTTCCCCGGCCGTTAATCGTTCGTTAATTTTAAAAGTTGACCCCACCCACAAACTAAGGGAACAATACCCAAGAGTAAAGGAAGACGTGGAGGGAAGTTCCGGTGAGTATAGTGCGCAAGATCGTGGAGGCACTCAGGAACGCAAAACCCTGGAAAATACTCGCTTTCGCTTGCGTTCTATCCGGCATTACGGTCACCGCAGGCGGTATGGGCCTCACCTCGATGTTCCTTGCGCCGCACACCGTCGCCGAACGTTCGGGACCGTCCACGGAAACGAAAACCGTGGACTTCACCGAGTTCCTCAAGCTGCTCGACGAGGGCAAATTCAAAACCGTGGAGTTCTCGACCACGCGCCTCGTCGCCGAGGACGCCAAGGGCGACGAGTTCGTCCTCAACCACGACCGACGCTTCTCCGGCGAAAGCTTTCCCCAGGAACTGGCCCGTCGAGGCATCACCGTGAAGTTTCCCGACCTGAACCGTTCGAGCGTCGGCGACTACGTCCTCGCGGGCGTTCAGATCGGCATCCAAATCCTGCTCCTGCTCGTTTTCGTGTGCATCGGCGGCTTCCTGTTCATGAACGCGAAGCGTTTCGTCAATCCGAGCTGGCCCACTGTCGCGCGCAACGTCGGTGTCCGCTTTTCCGATGTCGCCGGACAGGAGGAGAGCAAGTTCGAGCTCGAGGAAATAAAGACCTTCCTCCTGAACCCGGAAGCCTACGAAAGGTCGGGTGCCAAGCCTCCGCGCGGCGTTCTCCTCGTCGGTCCTCCGGGGACGGGCAAGACGCTGCTCGCAGAGGCCCTGGCCGGGGAGACCGGCGTTTCCTTCATCAACACCAGCGGCAGCGAATTCGCCAACATGTTCGTCGGCACCGGACGCGACCGTGTGGAAAAGCTCTTCAAGAAGGCGCGCAAGTCGGCCCCCTGCATCATATTCATCGACGAAATCGACAGCCTTGCCCGCGCAAGAGGCGGCTCCAACTCCGACGTCTCGCGGGAGCAGGACACGACGCTGAACCAGTTGCTCACCGAGATGAACGGCTTCGGAAAGCGCGAAGGGGTGATCGTCGTCGGCGCGACCAACCGCATCGACGTCCTCGACCCGGCCGTGCTGCGCCCCGGCCGCTTCGACAGGCACGTCTACATGGGCCTGCCGAACCTCGGCGACCGCCGCAAAATCCTCGATGTCCACATCAAGGGCAAGGAACTCGCCAAGGACGTGGACCTCGATGTCGTGGCCCGCGGCGCGCCTGGTTTCTCGGGTGCCGACATCGAAAACATCGTCAACGAGGCGGCAACCTACGCGGCGCGCGACGGCCGCGTGGAGTTGACGGCGAAGGATTTTTCGGAAGCACGCGACAAGGTGTTCATGGGGGCGAAGCGCAGCACCGCCATCCTCGACGACTTCGAGAAGCGCCTGACTGCATATCACGAGGCGGGCCACGCCGTTGTCGCCACCCTTACGAAGGGAACCGATCCCGTCCACCAGGCTACCATCATCCCGCGCGCGCAGTCGCTCGGACACGTGATGCAGTTGCCGGAGAAGGAATGGAAGGCCGTTCCGATGTCCCGCCTGCTCGCGAGGCTCGACGTCATGGTCGCCGGCCGAATGGCGGAAGAGCGGATTTTCGGAGCATCCGAGATCACGACCGGTGCCGCCTCCGATATCGAGGAGGCGACGAAGACCGCGACGGCCATGGTCACCGTCTATGGCATGAGCGAGAAGATCGGTATGCGGAAAGTCCAGCACACCGAGCGCGGCTACGGGGAGGTCGCCGAGTCGGAGATCGACCGCCTCATCGCCGACGCCTGCGAGCGCGCAAGGCGGCTGCTTGACGAACGCGGTGCCGCGCTGGAGGCTGTGGCTCAAGCGTTGATCGACCGCGAGACCCTGACCGGACCAGAGATCAAGGCGCTCGTCGAAGCATAGGGAGATATCGATGGACCGCATCAACACGCTGCGCGCGGAAATCAGCAAGGCCGTAACGGGACTGAAGGTGGACGTTGCAATATTCCGGTCTCCCGATCAGGATTTCCTCGACGTCAGGGCATTTTTCCACGACGATCCGACCTACGATTTCGAATGCACCTGGACACTCGCCGGGTTTTCGTGGAGCGAGCCAGGTGTCCTCGCCGCCGTCAAGGACGGCAACTACGGCGACGTCGAAGGCGTGGAGACGCCACAGGCGGCGCAATTGTTTTTCGACGCCGTCGGGAAGCGGATCGGCGGGTACGGCCGACTGTCCGCTTCCGAACTGGCCCTGCTTTCCGTCGTGACGGATGCTGACTTCGACTTCAACGAAGTCTCAGGTGATAAGTTGCGCGAGGCGATCAGGGTCCTGCACCGCGAACTCGCATTCCGCACGCCAGAGCGTCTCGTGGAAACGCTCCACGGTTCAAGCCGTCTCAAGGAACACAGGGAACATCAGGCGGCGCGACCCTACCGGTAAGGTGGCCGACGCTCAGGCGGCCATCGACGGTGCCGCGACCTGGGGCCTCGCAAGCTCCGATTCCACGGATTCCATGAAGGCCTCGGGATCGACGGCGTTCAGATGGACAAGGTCGGCCGCCCGGTCCGCGAGGCGCACGAGGCGTTCCAGCGGCTCGCCGAGGCGGGAGATAAGCGCCTTGTCCTTGCGGCGGTCGGCGAGACCGCGCATCGCCACGGGAAGGAAGGAAAGCGTTTCGGCATAGTCGGCGGGCAGTCCCGCCGTGGCGACCGACGTGGCGAAGGACGCCCCCGCGCGCAGCTCCGAGTGGTCGAGGCCCGGATCGTTCTCCAGACACGCCCGTTCGAGGACAGCGCCGATGTCGGAAAGCGTTTCGACAACCCTGTCCCTGTGGAGGGCGCGGCACATGTCGATCATCTTGGGCCGCATCCGGGTCATCAGCGCCTCACATGTCGCCGAAGCGATCACGGCAGCGACCGTGCGGGTGTCGAGCTGTCCTGTCTGGAGCTGCACGTCGTGGGTGGAGGCGTCGGCGAGGATCGAAAGCTGACCGGCCGTACCGACGGTTTCCACATGCTTGTAGATGGCCGAACTGAACGAATTGGAGAGGAACGCCATGCTGAGGTTCTTCTCGCCGCAGGAAAGGATATCGGCCTTGATGAGGCCGTTTATCTTGGCGACGGCCCTGTCGAGGTTCGTTTTGACGTTGTCCTGCATTGTTCCTCCGCGCACGGAACGGCAAGTTCCGTTCAAGTATTATTGAACTAATACTTGATTAATACTTGGAAAGCAAATGCATTTTTACTTACAAGCGGGGGGCGTTCGTTCCGTTTGCCACGAGGGGCGGGACGACCGACCTGTCCGGAACGAGGGTCACGCAGGCCGCCATAAGGCTCTCGAACCTCGAGACGAGGCGCGCGAGTTCGTCGCCGGAAGGGTACGGATTGCCCTTGTAGAGTTCCTCCGGATAGAACCGGGCGTCGGCCCACGCGACCAGATAGTTGGACGAGGCACCCGTCTCCTTGAGGGCTTCGGTCACGTAGCTTTCGAAGGCCCTTGCGAAGAGTTCGTTGGGACGCGCCCAGTATCCGTCCGCGCCGCTGATCTTGACGGCCTCCTGGACGTACTGGCTCGACTTCGTGCCGAAATCGTCGAACTCGGTCTTCGCGCAAGCGTGCTCGAGCGCCCTTTTCCAGAATTCCAGGCTGTCCTGTTGGCCTTTCATCCCCTTCGTAACCTTCTTGAGCCAGGCCTCGTTGGACTTCGTTCCCGCTTGTTCCGCCTTCGAACGGTGGTTGGCGATGGCCGTCTCGTGCGACTCGACGCTTCTCGTGAATGCGGCGACCCTATCTTGCGCCTCCTCTATCGCCTCGTCCCTTGTCTTGGGGCGGTAATAGATGGCGGTAAGCAGCGCCTGCGCGCTGTTGACGACATCGTCGCCCCGGTGGGCGAGAACTTTCCTGCAGTCGACGAGGCGGGTCCGCCAGCCGGTTAGGCTCGGAATCTCCATGTGGGCGTTCGATCCCATGCCGAGAACATGATCCAGGGCATGTCCCCATTCGTGGGCAAGCAGACCGGCCCCGGTAATACGTGTCATGTTGACGACCCGCCGACCCGCCTCGTAGTGCGCTGAATGCGAACCGCCATTTCCGCGCGCGCCGAACGCCAACGAGAGTTCACCCCCGAGGCTAAGCTGTCCGGGGGTGAACCCGATCACGTCGGCGAGGTCCATCAAGGCGTCGTAGCCGTGGTTGAGGACCAACTGGCGTTCGTCGTCGGGAAGCCATTCTCCGAACTCCACGCCGCGGAAGCCGAAGACGTCGATGAAGGTCTGCGGCGATACATCCTCTCCGCCCCGCCTGTCGGGCAGGCCGATCCGTTCGATATGGTCGAGATGGGGACGGTCCGGAACCTTCTTGACGTTCTCCGTCTTGTTGGATGAGGCACGGGCTGCTTCCCAGCTCTCCTTCAGCCACGCAAGGGCGGCGTCCTCCGTCTCGAAGCCGCTCTTGACCAAGGACCTCCCCTTGACGATGACGAAGTCGGCGCGGCCCGAATACCTCTTCACGACATGTCCCCTTCGCCATGCCGGGACGTCGTCGGGGAAGCCCTGGTTCAGGAGGCTGGCGATCTTGGCCGCGTCGTCGTAGACGCAGTAGAGCGGACTGTACCTGCCCTTGGTGATGGCGTGGAACCGGAATTGCCCCTCCGAAGCCCAGTACTGGCGGTCGGAACGACGGCCGACGCTTTCCTCGATGAGGTCGTTGACACGGCGGACCTCTTCGATGGTCTTGCACGCCTCGAGTTGCCGACCGACGGCCGACAAGGTCTCGTAGTACCAGAGCAGCGTCGTCGAGTGCGGACGCTTCCTCGACACCGCTGGGGTCCTGGCGGTCCTGTCCCTGATGACCTTGATCTGGGCCGCCGCCTCGCGCGACATGCCCGCCGCGACCAGGGCAGCATAGTCGGGCTTCGGCCAGACGTTGTCCTTGTTGATGTGTTCCACCCGTTCGGCGTCGGTCATCTCATCGACGTCGGACTTGGCCATCCGTTCGCGCGCCCAGTCCTTCCTAGCCCCGCCGATCTTCTCGCCGGCGTCGTCGATTCGTCGCTTCCGGTTCTCCGCCATGTCAGTGACCTCAGCCGAACTTGAAGCCGCCGATCTGCAATGCGGGCGGTTCGAACTTGCCGCCTTCCTCGGTCGGCCAGGCGTAGGCGTAGTTGGCAGCGAAGTCAGAGAACACGACGATATCAACGCCACGCGCGCGGTGGAAGGCCACGTCGTTCGTCCTGTAGCCGGGCAGGACGTTGCCGCCTTCGAACGGCTTCAGCATTCCGACCAGGTCGAAGCCCGCTTCTTCGAGCTTTTCGGAGAACTGCGCGTCGTCGCCCTTCGGCAACGCGACCATCGTCACGCGGTCGTCTGGAAACTCTCCTAGCATGTCGCGCATGAAGAGATCGAAGGCGAAGCGGACGCCGCCGCTCATGTAGGTCGGCAGGTTGCGGACCTCCTGCCAGCCCTCGAAGGCTTCCTTCAACGGGAACCGCTCGTGGGTAGGACCGTCCGGATGGCCGATGGCGTTGATCTTGGCCATCAACGCCATGAAGTCCAGACCGTCGGTCATGCCGCCGGTCTGGAGGCTGTACATCCTGTAGTCATGGAGTTCGTAGGGGTCTTCGGAACCGATGTAGGCTTCCGCCATCATCCGGATATCCATGAGATGGTCGTCGGCGACGCGGCTCTCGGTGCACTTGTTCCACTGATCCGTGAGCGTCTGCGCAAGCGACGCGAGGACCTTTCCGTCCGCGGTTGACCTGACGGCCATCTTGCGGAACTCGGCGAGATCGATGGGTTCTTCGAAGCCATCGAGGGAAACCGTCTTGTCCGCGTTCAGGACGTACTTGCGCGCGACACCCAGTTCCGTCGGGGCGATCACCGAATAGACGCCCTCGCCGTTTTCGGCACTGGCGATCACCTGGCAGCGGCGATGGAAATCGGCGTCCTCGAGCACGTTAACGTCGCCGCCGTCATTTACGGTCTGCCAGCGTCCGTCCTCCATCGGCAGGACGTAGGCAAGCGAGGCGAGCGTGCAGTGGGGGGCGTTTTTGAACTTGCTGGTGTCGATCGGCATGGCTGGCTCCGTTCGGCCGCCGCGCGGCCCTGTTCCTTTCAACATCATCCGGCGGTCGGTTGCAACGAGCAAGCGGTCGCGGACCGAACGGCTCCGCGCGGTCATTGCGGAAAATGTCCGTGACGTCTATATTTATAACGGGTTCGAAAGGAGGACCCGCCGATGGAAAAAGAGACCTCGATGGCCTCGAAATTCAAGAGCCGGATCGTATCGTTCGCATCCCTCCTGCCAAGCACTGAGAGGGTCGCGAAATCGATGAGGCGCGCCACCAGCCGTATTCCGTTTATGGACGACGTGCTTGCCATGTACTACTGCGCGGTCGATCCCAAGACCCCGGCGAAGATCAGGATCGTCATCGGAGCCACGCTGCTCTATCTGGTGATGCCGATCGACGCAATCCCGGACTTCCTGGCCCTGGTGGGCTACACCGACGACATCACCGCGCTGATGGTCCTCGTCAAACTCGTTTCGTCGCACGTCACCGAGACCCACAAGGAGAAGGCCCGAAGCCGACTCGGTTCCCTGCGGGGTGACGCGGCCGAGACCGCCGAGGCGGCATCCGCATGAGCTGGAAGCTTTTCATCGACGACGATTGCGACGGCGCGCGAAATCCCGCGATCACCGTGGAAGACCGCGCGTGGCGGGCATTGATGAACCTGCCGATGTCCGTTCCCGACACCTCCGCACACGGGGAATGGGTTCTCGCGCGCAGCGCCGACGAGGCGACGTCTCTCATCGAGCAGCGGGGGATGCCGTCCTTCGTCTCCTTCGATCACGACCTCGGCGACGGCAAGGACGCGATCACCGTCGCCCACTGGATGGTCGAGCGCGACATGGACGGCGATCCCTTCCCCGAAGATTTCGATTTCGAGGTCCATTCGGGCAACCCCGTCGGCCGCGCCAACATCCGCGGCCTGGTCGACAACTACCTCGATTTCAAGAAACGCAACGCACCCGGAAGCCGACCATGAGATATCTGCGCAACGCGTTCGTCCGGAACCTCTCCGGCCTGCTGCCTGGTCCCGCCGAGACGTTTTCGAAGGACTGGCCATCGAAGGCAGGATGGACCGACGAGGACCTGGTGATCGACGAGGTCTTCTACCGTTTCGACGAACCGCTGTTCTTCTCCGTCAAGGCGGGACCGATGCTCCTGATCCTGCAGAAGGCCGCATCGCGTCACGGCAACCTCTATTTCGGCTCCGTGGTCGCGCCGGAAGTGGTGGAGGCGATGACGTCGAACCGCGTTTCGGTGCGTGCCGCCATGACGGCTGGTCCCGTTTACGTCCTCGAGATGGACGGCATGCAGGTGACCCGGCACTGGAACGTGGCGGCGGCGAGCATTCCCGCGTCGTGGTGGCCGACCGCAGGCACATGCCTTTCCGACCATGAACACATCGCCGGCGACACGCCGAGTTTCTCGCTCGGCAGGGGAGGCCTTCGGCTTTCGGAAGGAAAGGCGCAGTCGGGTGACGGGCGTATCGACGTCAAAGGCGTCGGGTTCAGCATCAGCCTTGATCCGGACGCCGCGCCGTCGCTGTGGGCGTTCGTCGCATCTCTGCTTCCGCAAACCAGACGTGTCCGCCACCGCAAGCGCGGCAGCGACTACGACATCATGAACGAGGCGGTCAGCGTTCAATGCGCCGAGCCGATCAAGGAGGGCGACGTCCTCTGCGTCTACGTCGAGGAAGACGGCAAGGGCTGGGCCCGCCCGCGCGGAGAATTCAACGACGGCCGGTTCGAGACGTTGTAGCGACGCCGCTGCCCAACGCGCGGCATCAGGCGGTGGATTCCGCCGCCGTCGCGCCCACTCCCGAGATGGACAGTCCGCGCTCCGCGCTGAGAAGCCCGTGGGCCGCCATTTCGGCCCTGTCCGGCAGGGCGTCGAGCGAGCTGATGTTGAAATGCAGGAGGAAGTGGTCGGTGGTCACGAAGGTCATCGGATTGCCGGGCGTCGCCCTCCTCGGACCGAGGCGTACGAATCCGGCGTAGATGAGGACTTCCAGCGTCCCCGGCGATAGCGACACGCCCCTGACGCGCTCGATCTCGCCGCGTGTGACGGGCTGGAAGTAGGCGATGACCGCGAGGGTCTCGTAGCCCGCCCTCGACATCTTCAGAAGCCTGTTTGCGAACGAACGGCAAAGATCGGAACACTCGGGCCTCGTACGGGCGGCCCAGCGACCGTGGGCGACCTCGACGATCGAAAGGCCACGTTCTTTGTACTCGCCGTTCAGTTCGTCCACGATACGCCTTACATCGGGACTGTATCCCAGACGCGCGGCGATCTCGGGTTCGCCAACCGGAGAGGAGGATGACAGGATCAGTGTCTCGATGAGGGTCTTGTCAGACAGGAGCGAGGATGGATCGATCATGCCCGTTCCCTTCTTCTAACCATGACGGGGTCAAGGCCTGAGTGCTGCTCGATCTCGGCGTGGCCGTCGCGTGCCATTTCCAGTGACGCGATGAGGTTGGACGCGATGTTGGAACGAAGCCGTATGCCCTCTGCGTAGGGGACGAGTTTCAGAAGTTCGATCCACTCGGGTGGCATCCGTTCTGCCAGGTATGAAAGCGCCGCGTCCACCGATGCGAGGTCGAAGGGCTTCAGGTCGGGAGGGGTCTCCAGTCCGACGGCCTCGGCTGTCCGGACCACGGGGTAGCTCGCGAGGAAGGCATGGAAGTCCGAGGTCAGGGTATTTCCCCGAACGGCCTGTTCGGCGGCCCCGGACGGACCGAACCAGTCGCGCCCGAGTACGAGACCCGACGGAAGCTTCTCGGCCACCGTCCTGACCGCGTTAAGCCGCTTGAGGTGAAAGGCGAGGACGTCATCGTCCTCTATCGCGCGCTCGCGGTCGCGCGGTCGGCGCAGCAGCAGGCGTGACTTGAGGTAGGCGAGCCAAGCGGCCATGACCAGCCAGTCGGCTGCCAGTTCGATCCTTAGCGAAAGCGCGCGGCCGATCACCGCGTCGAACTGCGCCACGAGATCGAGGATGTCGATCTTGGACAGGTCCACCTTCTGCGTCTTGGCGAGATCGAGCAGCGCCTCGATCGGACCTTCCCAGGTCTCGAAACGCAAGACGAAGACGTCATCGGAGGACTGCGGGTCGTCCTGAAAATCCATCACCACTCCTGAAACCGAAAGGGGGAAGCAAACGCCTCCCCCTCGCATCGTTCGGCCGAAAACGGTCGATTAGAAGTGGTAGGCGACGCCGACGCTCGTGCGCCATTCGCCCTCGCCCGGCAGACCCTTCTCGCCCTGCCAGTCGACGTAGTCCACCTGGCCGCGGACCGTCACGTTGTCCTTGACGAAAGTCTCGACGCCGACGCCGTAACGGTAGCCCCAGTCGCGCTCGCTGCCAGCGCCGGTGTCGAATTCCGCGCCTTCGAGGCCGAGGACGCCGTAGGCGAGGACCTTGTCGGTGGCCTTGTAGCCGAGGCGGGCAGCGCCGCCGTAGGTGTACTTCTTCTCGATGTCGTCACCGTCGGCCGAGCTGATGCCGCCACCCAGCTCGCCGCCGATGTACCACTTGCCCATTTCGACGCCGTAACCGACGTTCAGGCCGCCGTCGATACCCTTGGTCTCGTCGGCCTTCGAGTAGCCGATGTCACCGCCCACGTAAGCGCCGCCGAAATCCGCGGCATGGACGTTCATAGCGCCGACGACGGCGAATACCGAAGCGAGGAGCAGTTTTTTCATGAAATGGACCCTTTCGAGGAATTAATGGAAGACATGACAGTCATGTATTTGAAAGTCTGGGACCAATATTCCGGCAAGTCAATTGGCAAATTGAAGACTCAATACTTGGCGCTTACCTGACGCCGGACAGCATGTCGGGATACCACGACCATCGGTCGGAGAGCAGCGACCGCACGAGGGCATTCGACGAATTCATGAACTCGTCGCCCCAGTAGACGGCATCTTCCGTACGCGCCCACAAAGCCGGGACAAGGACGTCACGGTTCGGAATGCGGATGGACACGTCCTGCCTCGCGTTCCAGTCGGCGACCGCGATCCTGAACGCCTCGACGTCACGGTCCACCGCCAGGCGCAGGAGGGCGGCCTCAAGGGAGGAGATGTCGTTGAACCACCTGGCGGGTTGGCGGATCACGGTCTCCAGGAACGCCTCGGCGTCGGGAGAGCCGCTGCCGACGGCGAAGTCCACGAAGGCCTTGGGGTTTATACCCTTCCAGCGGGCGACGGAAACAGCGAAACCGAAGGGCATGTTGGCATCGGGCTTCTCGCTGTCGGCCAACGGATGGACGGCGGGGCTTCCGGGGTCCGCGACGGCGGCGTTGCGGATCGCCTCGGCAAGGCCCGCGGCGAGTTCCCTAACCGATATGGCCCCCTCGAGGACGGCGTAGTCGATCGCGACGACATCGAGGTCCCGCGCCGCCAACGCGCTGGAGAAGCGTTCGATCCATCCGTCGGGGCCTGCAACCGCGAGAACCCCGTCCCATGCGGCTTCGCGACATTCGTGATCGACGCGGCGGCAGAGTTCGAAACTCGCCGGTATCGCGTCCGCCCAACACCCGAGAGAACCGTCGGCGAGCGCCTTTACGGCTGGAAGGAAGAGGTCCCAGCGGCCGAGCGGCACGGGGGTCGGCCCGCCGGTTCTCTGAAGCTCGAGCTTGAGCGTCGGTGCCGCCATCCGGTCAGGCCGATCCCTGTGCGTCCATGCCGCCAAGACCGGAATCGGGACCGACATAACGTGCGTCGGAATCCTTGGCGTAGATTTCCGGGAAGAGCACGCCCATCGGGATTTCCAGGACCTCGAGGCCATGGATGGAGACGAAGCGCTCCTCTGTGTCGTCCTCGGTCTCAACCATGAAGAACGGCGGCAGGTCGCGGCCGTTCAACGCCGCGTCGAGGAGGTTGGCGAACGGATGTTCACCCTCGCCGTCATCGCCGCCGTCGGGATGGAGACCGACGACTTCGGGCCTGCTGCTCCCCTCGAAGATCATCGTCGCCGCGTAGGCGCGTTCGCGGGAACTGAACTGCGCATAGGACGCGCCTACGCGAAACGAGACTTCTGAAATCGCGCTCTTCCGGATGATGACCTGCTGGCAGTCGGAGTAGAAGCAGATGAAGCCGTTGGCGTCCTTGGCGGAAACCAGTTCGTTCTTGATTTTCTCCATCTCCATCGACGACAGGCGGTAGCGGCGTTCGTTGACGGAGCGCAGGTCCACGACCATGATCCAGTCGCGCAGGTCAGGATCGAGACCCGCCGAACGGATGGCCATCTTGTTCGCGGGATCGAAGAAAAGCTCCTGGACCTCCGCCTCGCTGTCGAGCGCGTCCGCAAGCGAGAAGATTTCCGCAAGCGACGGAAACATGTCCTTCATTCCGACGTCCATGGCCTCGCACATGGCGTCGGCGATGTCGTAGTGGGCGGGGACGATACCGTGTTCTACCATATGGATGGTCACGACGTCTATCCCGGTGGAGTCCGCCAGCATCGAGCTATCGAAATCGCTGATTTCCTTCACGGCGGTCAGTTTGGTCATTGGTGTCTCCGTATGAATGCACCTCCAATGGTCGGTTGGATGAATCGGCTCGTCAATCGGGGTCTGCAATTAGAAGAGGGTTTTTCACGGGGCGGTACGGAGGCCGGGAAAGTCGGGTCTTGGAATGCTCACGGAGGCCATCAGCAGGGCGGCGCAAAGCGCGGCAGCCCCGGATGCCAGCGACAGTCCGAGGTGGCACCCCGCCCGGGCGTCGGTGAGCGTGGCCCGGTGGAGTTTTTGTCCGCCGCCCGTCCTAAGATCGACGGTCGCGGAAGGAAACCACATGGAAAGCAGGCCGTACGACGCGCCGATGTCGGTCGTCAGCGGCGGCACCAGGAAGGCTCCCTCGACGCCGTGCAGTCCCAACGCCATCCCCTGCTCCATGGTTCGACCGTTGACCTTGTGCGCCGGGCCGATCGGAGGGAACTCGCGGCGCACCTCCGGGTAGTCCAGCCCGACGTGGAGCCACACCAGGCCATCGAGGGAGCGGTCAGGTCCTTCGGCAGTCCTCAGCCTGTCGATGGCGGCGGAAATGCCGAGATCGCCGTAGTCAACGCCGACGCCGCTCACCCGGTCCTCCGTCCGACGACCTGGTAGGTCGGCTCCGGCTGCGTGATCCACTTCATGGCGATTTCCTGATAGAGCCGTTCAGGGTTCACGGCCGGATGGACCATACCCGCCTCGTCACGGAAGGTGATGCCCGCGAGTTGAGACGCCTTCACCCCCGCCGGATTGACGGAAAGCAGCGTCGGCGTCTGGCCGTACATGTAGTCCTGCTTCGCCAACTTGGATAGATCGACGATCCAGGTGGTGACGTCCTTGTGGTCGGCCAGCCTCGCCTGCTCCGCTCTCATTTCCATCGCCACCTCCGGCGGACTGACATGGGTAAGTTTGGAACGGCGATCGACGAGATATCTCTGGACCTCGTGTTCCAGCTGTTCGTCCCCGACCTTGCGTGCCTTCGCCCTCGCGATTTCGTCGTGGAAGCACATATGGCAATCGAAGCACACCACGATCAGCCGCTGAAGAGACTGGACCCCGACCGGGATGTCGGGATCGGGGCGGCTGAAACTCCAGACTTCGTGGCATTCGACCGCGCCGATCTTGTTCGGTTTGTCGGGTTCCAGCTTCCGCACGAGGTTGCCGCTCTGCTTGCCGCACAGGATGCAGCGCCTGCCGGTCATGGAATAGTTGACGTTGCGGATATGGTCCCAGGACAGGGCGTCAACGAAGCTGTGAAGGTTTTGCCGATGGGCCGTCGCACGGATCGTCGAGAAGGTGAGCTTCGGCGGATTCTCCCTGAAGGCGTGCGGCAGCAGCGAGTTGAAACGGGCGAGCGGTTCTCCGACGTTGACATAGAAGCGGCTTGCGCCCTTGATCGTCATGTCCTGCTTCGCGCCGAGTGCGGTCGCCTGCGACTGCATGCTGAAGGGTATGGGCAGCCAGATGCGTCCGGCCCCGCCGTCCGCCGAACCGCCGCGTCTCGCCAGCTTGCCCGCCTTCGCCCAGGCATCGATACACAGGATGACCTCGCGGGCGGCCTCGACAACGGCTTTCGCTTCCTTCTTCCGCGCCAGCCCCGCGACCCTCGTCGAAACGGCCGCGAGCCTCGCGGCGATTTCCTCCGGAGGATGGTCGAGGTTGGCGATCTCGCCGTCGGTCCGCTTCAGACGAGCGCCAACGCCCGCCATGGTCTTGCGGGACTGCTCGGTCGCACGCCCGCTGCCGATGAGCCGACGGACCTCGTCCTCGAGCGCGTTGACCCTGCCCGCCAGTGCCGCGGCTCTCCGCCGCACCAAAAGGGACCATAGTTTTCTGGTGAAATCGAGTTCTTTTAATACTGGGGGAACGAGGGTCGCGGCGAGCGTCGAGCGGACGCCGCCGAGTTCTTTCTTTTTCGCCTTCAAAACCTCGGCGATTTCGTCGCGGCGTCTTGTATATTCGCGCTCGCGCGTGACCGAATATGCCGTCAACGTACTGATATCATTACGTAACTGATCAACGGTATTCATTCGGTAATGTTCCGTTACGGTTGAGGCATCCGATTGCCAAAATTATTTGACACCAGAGTGCTTGACCGCGGTGCCGAGTTCTAACCATCATCATGGAATGGGAAAGCAGAGAGAGGCAAGTTCCGACCCATGAAAAATTATCGCAAGACATGGGCGGCGGCCTTTCTGACCGCGACCGTGTTCCAGACCGGAATATCGGCCGCGCAGGAAATCGAGCGGGGCAACCCGTTCGTCGCTCCTCCGTCGTGGGCCGAGGAACAGGCACGTCTCGACGAACGCACGCGCATCATATTCCGTGAACTGGAACCCGAACTGAAGAACGACATCATGAAGAGGGTCAACGAGTCGCAGGCGACCCTCGAGATCAAGCTGCGCAAGCGCATCGATCTCGTTGCCCAGAACATCGGAACGGCAGCCGCACCGGCCGCCAACGGGCAGAACGCCAACGGCCAGAACAAGAAAACGGAAGAAGAAGTCAAGGCTTCATCGATCCCGGAAGGCTCGACTTTCATCTCCTGCGTAAACAAAGAGGCTTTGTACCGTGACCCGCTCAACATTCTATTCAAGGTTCCGAAAGACGACCCACAGAGCGTTGCTAATTGCTCTAAGTAGCTCGCTCTTCCTTTCCGGCTGTGCCTCGCAGCTTCCCAAGGCGAAGGAGCTTCCGGACATCCAACAGGCGCAGAGCGCCGCGATCGCCAAGTTCACCGAAGACGCCGTCGTTCCGATCGAACGCATAGTCGTGCCCGAGTCGTCGATGAAGGCCGTGGCGGACCGCCCGGCGATCCCGGCGCACATCCAGCGCATGCCGATCGAGGTGCTGTTCCCGAGCAACCACGAATCCACGCTGGCCGGTCTCGTCCAGTCGCTGAGCATCCTCGGCCTTCAGGTGACGTTCCAGTGGTCGAACCCGACCCAGGAAGACGCGATCCTCCAGAAGAAGCTGCCGTTCCTGCGCTTCCAGGGAACCGTCGGAGAACTCCTCTCCGCGCTCAAGAACGGACTCGGCCTCGTCGCCTGGTATCAGGACGGCATGATCTACCTCTCGGACCAGCAGCGGTATTCGCTTTCGCTTCCGCAGAACAAGGACGTGCTTGACACGGTTTCGAAGGAAATCGAGGAACTCGGTGCGGATAACATCGTGACGTCGCTGCGCGGCGGCAAGATTCTCTACACCGCCTCGCCCAGCACGCAAGAAGACCTCATCGGACCCTTCCTCGACCGCATGTCGCGCAACCTCGCCGTCGTCAACATGCAGGTCGCCGTGGTCAGCCTTTCGCTGAACGACTCCTCGGAAGTGGGATTCGACTGGGATGCGTTCAAGATCGCGTTCGACTCGACGGACACCGCAACGTCGGACGGCGGGACCGACACCGGCACCGACACCGACACCGATACCGGGACCGACACTGATGACGACTCGGTTACCGGGACACCCGGGACGGTGGCATCCCTTGTCGGAAGCGGCCTGAGCCTGAGCAAGACGAACCTTGGCCACGTCTTCGGTACCTACGGAGCGCTCACGATAACAAGCGCCGTGAAGTTCCTGTCGACCTTCGGCCACACGAACGTCACGCAACATGTCAGCCTCAAAACCCTTTCGGGTTCGGAGGTCACCCTCCAGTCGGGCCAGGAAGTTCCCTACGTGAAGGGCGTTTCCTCGACGAACACGGGCGGCGACAACACCATCGGATCGAGCGACACCGACACGGTCGAGACGGGCCTCAAGCTGACGCTGAACCCGCTCTACGACAGCGACGCTCAGGTCGTGACCGTCGACGTCGAAGTGGACCTCAACCAGATTCTGTCATTCGTGGAGCTAAGCGCCGGCAACGACATCGGCACGCTCACCCAGCCGCTGGTGCAGAAGCAGAACATGAAGGACCTGGTGCAGGTGCAGGCGGGCAAGACGGTCGTGATCGGCGGCCTCCAGTTCGACAGCGACACGACGAACGGCAACGAGCCGACCGTCGTCCGCAACGCGCTGGAAGGAACCGGCAAGCGGTTCGGCAAGGACAGCAAGCAAATCCAACGCAACGCGCTGTTCATCATCCTCCGCCCCACCGTGACGGTTTACGACAGAAAGCGATAAGACCATGGCGAAGGAGAAGAAGGCCAAGCCGGAGAAGGCAGCGAAGAAGGCGAAGTCGGTGCAGCCGATGAGCGTCCAGCTCGGCTGGCTCGAGGCCGACAGCGCCAAGGATGCCCGCGCCTACGCGCGCGGCATCATCCAGCAGCGGTTCAAGGCCCACGAGGAAAGCTGGTACTCGGTCCTGCCCTTCCACGGGGGCTTCTTCTGGGAAGCCCATCAGGGCGGCGACGGAAAGGGATACATCAAGTCGGCCGCGAAGGCGCTCGAAGACGATCCGGGCGGCGAACACTGGTTCAAGACGGGGGATCGCGCCTATCGCGTGATCATGCAGGACGGCAAGCCGTTCCCGCACCTCCTGCCGCCGGAAAAGTCCGTCGAAATCCTCAACAGCGGCACCGAGGGCCTCGCGCGGAGCCACTCCATGACCCCGTACGTCCGGAAGGGTACGGGGTGGCTGGTGACCGGCATCCTGATGTCCGGTTCCGCGGCCCTGTTCTTCGTCGGATCGATCGCCTTCTACGCCTTCGCCTACAATCCGGGACCGTCCGTCAGGGCGACAGACATCGGCTCCCTTCCGCACACGAAGTGGCCGATGGTCGCCAACGTCGGGATCGAAGAGATCGTCCAGAAGCTCCAGCTGAAGAACGGCAAGGACTGGTCGGTGGACCGCCGCGCCCACAAGGTCGACGGCCTGGACAAACTGCGCCAGCAACGCGCCGATCTCGAGCGGGCGAACCGCGAACGCGACGCCCTCGCGGAAGCTCAGGCCAATGCCGCGGCTGCGGCGGCCAACGAGGCGGACGAAGCCGAACTCAAGAAGACGATCGACGCCGCCAAGGCGAAGGCCGCCGAAGGGACGACCCCGGCCGAAGCAGCTCCGGCGACGGCATCCGATGCAATTCCGGTGGCGACACCGGTCCAGACCGTCCCGGCCGGGGCGACGCAGGCAACGACGGGAGAACAGCGATGAAGATCAGAACCGTCAGCGGCGTGGCCCTCATCCTGTCGTCCTTCGCCTTCTACGGCGGGGGAGCGTTCGTCGCGCTCCAGGCGGTCGACGAGTTGAACCGCCAGGAGGTGCAGAAGCGCGCCACCGAGACCCAGTGCCTGCGGCATCTCGAGCAGATACCGAACGCGCAGGTCCAGAACGCAGGAAAGCTCACCGTCACCGTGTCCCCGGTCACCGTCCCCATGGAGGCGCTCTCGACCGCCAGCATGGCCGTGATGATGTGTCCGACACGCGATCTCGTGGACCTCTGCCTCGGCGACCAGTGCGACAACAACAGGAAGGGGACGGTGACGCTCGTCCTCAAATTCGATCCGACAAAGGGCAGATAAAATGAGCAACACCCACCCGAACCCGACGATCAACAATCTCCTCGGGAAATTCCTTGACGCCGACTTCGACACCTTCGGCTGGAAGGCAGGCGACTGGCTCGTGGCAATCGCCACCCTGGCTGTCGGGGTCTGGTATTCCTGGACGCTATGGATCGTCGTCGGCGTTTTCGCGGGCTTCGCCGCATGGTGGCGGCCGCTGACCCGGATGCAGAACCTCTCGCGGAGCATCCTCCGCCGTGCGAGCGCCCGCCGCGCGTAAAACCCGCGCGGAAATCCAAAAGACACAGAAGCGTCCACACCGGGAACCGGAATGAAAAAGCCCTTCAAATTCTCGAGCCTGTTCTCCCGGTCCGGTCGCAAGCGGCCGGCGGAAGACATGCCGCGCCTCGAGGTCGAGACGATCGACGACGCCGCAGCGGTGATCGAGACTCTTTCGGTGGACGACACCATGTCGCGCGACCTCGCCGAAGCCGTCGAAGGGTCGCTGAGGGAGACATCGAACGAAGGGTCGGCGACGGAGTCCACGGAAACGGGCGTGGGCAGCAACGCGCCGCAGTCACCGTCCGATGAAATCGTAGACGCCGTTGTCGTCGAAATAGAAGTTCCCGACGTCGAAGTCGCATCCTCCGGGGACGATCTCGGATCGGCCGTGGAGGGCGTGGTCCTCGAAAAGGAAGACCCGATCAGCGACCGTCCGCAGACCGCGACGGTCGAGACGGCTCCGGTCGTCCAAGCCTACCGCACGGGCGGGGAAAAGCGACACCGCTTCGGCGAATACGTCCACCGCAAGGGACTGATATCCAAGGACGCGCTCCACGCCGCTTCGCTCGAACAGGACGTCACGAACGCCAAGATCGGTCAGATTCTGGTGGCCAACGGCTTCCTGTCGGACAAGGACAGGGTGGAAGCGATCCTCGCGACGGAACATTCGCGCATCGCACAGGAAAAGGTGTCGCGCTGCCGCATCCCGGTAGAGGTGCTTACCGAGTACAACATCATGATTTCGGCCGAGCAGGACGACCGCATCTACGTGGCGTCGGCCGAGGACGACCGCCTGGTGAAGATGGTTGTCAGGGAATACTACCCGGAGAAGGCCGTGGAGATGGTGTCCTACGACGCCTCCGCCATGAACCTGTTCCTCGCCTCCATGCGCAAGATGTCGAGCATCGACGACCCGGCGAACGCCGAAGAACTCATGCTCGACCGCATCGTCTACAACGCGCTGACCGACGGGGCGTCCGACATCCACATCGAGCCGCGCGCGCAGGCTTACAGCATCCTTTACCGCAAGGACGGCGTGCGCCGCCTCATTCACACGGGCGCGCTCGCCGAGTACCAGGTCCTGATCGCCAAGATCAAGGACCGCGCGGCGATGGACCTCGCCGAACGCCGGAAGCCGCAGGATGGCGGGTTCCAGATGGAATTCGCCGGCCGCATGATCGACCTGCGTATCGCGACCATCCCCTCCGCCGACGGTGGCGAGAAGTGCACGATCCGCCTCCTCGATTCCGACCGCGTCCAGCCGAGTCTTGAAAAACTCGGTATCAGCGAGGTCACGAAATGGCGCAGGGGGATGCGCCACCAGTTCGGCATCTGCCTCATCTGCGGGCCGACCGGTTCCGGCAAGACGACCAGCCTCAACGCCTCGGTGCGCGAAATGGACCGTTTCGGGAAGGCGATCTATTCGATCGAAGACCCCGTCGAATACCGTATCCCCTATATCACCCAGGTCAGCGTCAACAAGCAGGTGGACCTGGACTTCCCGAACGGCATCAGGTCGTTCATGCGCCACGACCCCGACGTCATCATCGTCGGCGAGGTGCGCGACGAAGAAACAGCCCGCAACGCGATCAAGGCGGCCGAAACGGGCCACCTCGTCCTCGCCACGCTGCACACGGGGTCCATCGTCGGCGCTATCACGCGCCTCAAGGAACTCGGCATCGAGCCGCACGAGCTGCGCTATCTGGTGCGCGCGATCATGGTGCAGTCGCTGGTCCGCACGACCTGCAAAAGCTGCGGCGGGAACGAACCCGGCAAATTCGAGTGCCGCGATTGCGGCGGCAGCGGCTACAGGGGCCGTACCGTCGCTTCCGAATGCGAGTATTTCGCCACCCCCGCCGACGTCCAGAAGATCATCCCGGAACCCGGCAAACACATCGAGGAAACCTGGATCACCAAGGAGGAGGACGCCGTGACCAAGATGTACGCAGGCATGACCGACTACGCGGAACTGGATCGCGTGTTCGGTCCGGCGGTCGAACCGTATCTCAGGGAGGAAGACCGTCGATGATGCACATCCTCTATGCGGTTATCGCCATCGCCCTGACCTGCCTCGTGACCTTCGGCGGCGTGAACTACATGCGCGCCGACGCGCCGGTCAGGGTCGTCGCGTCCCGCGGCCTGAGCGGGCAGTACGAAGCCCTCCTCCTCGGCATTTCGGCCTACCGGAACGTCAACAACGGCATCACCCCGAAAGACGTGGCGAGCTTCTCCGGATTCCTGCCGAACGGTTCCGTCCCTTCGTTCGGAACGGCGTCCGAGGGGTTCGAATGGACCGTCGAGAAACCGGAAGGCGAGACGGGCCCCGTCCTCTGCCTGAAGGTCGACGCGACGTTGGACGTCAGGTTCGAGGCGGCCGCGATGTTCGCACGGGAAGCGCTGCGCCGTGGCGGCGGCAGGATCAGCGTGGCCATAGGCAACGCGTGCGGCGAAGGCCAGCCCTTCACCGATGGCTCCGCACCGCCGGGGAACGGCACAGCGTTCCTCACCATCAGGGGGTTCTGAGCCATGTCGCTCTACATCGTCAAGGTCATGACCGAGGACGGCATCCGCACGACCAGGGTCGAGGCACCGGACGACAGCTCGGCGGACCGCATCGCCTCGCGCAAGGGCACCGTGCTTTCCAAGAAGCGCCAGATGTCCACCGACCTGTCACGCGGCATGTCGGCCAACGACCGCAACACCTTCATGCTGCGCCTGTCGTCGATGATCGGCTCGAAAATGGCGGCGTCGGCCGCGCTGAGGCTGATCGGCGAGACCTTCACCGGCAAGATCAAGCAGTGCGCCATCCAGATGGGAGAGCGGATCAACCAAGGCATGAGCCTTGCGGACGCCATCGCCGCGGACTCGAAGAACTTCCCGCCGGCGACGGCGGCGCTCGTGAAGGCGGGCGTGGCCGGCGGCGAGACCTGGAAGGCGCTGCGCGAGGCGGCCGACTTCGAGTACATGATCACCGGTATCCAGAAAGGGGCGATGAAGGACATCATCGCCGCCATCGGTACCTTCTTCATCGCGTTCGGCCTGATGATCATGACCGTCTACTACCTCGGACCGACGGTGACCGAGAACCCGATCTTCAAGAACAACCCGAACATCGACGTCTACTGGCCCAAGCTGATCGGCCACATTCTCGTGTGGGTCATGGGGATCAAGGCTCTCGTCTTCCTGATTTTCGCGTGGATCGGAACCGCTGGCCGGTTGATCTCTCCGGACCAGGCCGACAAGCTGATCCTGAAAATCCCCTACTACAAGGACCTCGTCCTTTCGCGAAACAGCTATGTCGTCCTTTACAAACTCGCCCTGCTCGTCAGTTCCGGCATCAGGATCGAGGAATGCCTCGCACTGACCGCAGACGGAAGCCCCAAGGGCGCGATGCGGACGGACATGTACAGGGCGCTCGCCTTCATCCGCCAGGGAAAGACCTGGGCGAACGGCATGGAGACCCTGCACCCCACCGACCGCGCCGCCCTCTCCTGTTCGACGGACCGCACCGACACGGCGAGAACCCTCGACATGCTGGCGACGCAATACCGGGACCTCTACATGTCCCGCATCAAGTCGTTCGCGCCGGTGATGCAGACACTGGCGGCCCTTTACATGTCCGCCGCCGGCGCTGAGATGTTCTTCCTGACGATGTTGCCGATGCTCCAGTTCTCCGCGTCGATCTGACCCGCGCCCAAAGCCATAAACGCAAAAGGCCCCGTAGCGCACCGCACGGGGCCTTTTGCGTTTATGGCGGCGAATTGGACGGGCAGTCGGGTCAAAACGCAGACACGGCTCCAAGGCGACGCCGCGCGCGCGAAAGCACGTCCTGTTCCGGACCTCCGCAGCACGGACGGACGGAGGGGAGCGCAGACATCTCCCTTGACGAGGGGATTACAGGACTTCGCCCAAGAACAAAGAGTCGGTGTCCCGAAATACGACAGCGTCCGTCGGTCGGTCGGCGAAGTCGATCGCGAGTACGCTGGGCGACGTCACGAATTGACGAGGCTCGGGGGGGGTGAAACGCGGTCACGACACCGCCGATCGACACCTGCCCGCCGATAAAACACCACCCATCGGGGACGTCGAAACCCTATAAAAGACCCCGTCGGCGCTTCGCAGAAACAAACCTGAAATATTTCTCAATGTTCCCAAAGAAAAAATTCGCTGACATCTGGAGATGTACCGAGAGCAATACTTTCGGAACCAAAACTATACTTAATTTAGTCTTAACGGACCCGTTGACCCGACGTCTTGGGTGGCCAATCATCGAAAGTGTCAGACGGAATTGAAGACATCAACTTCATCTGCGCACAGCCAACAAGGCCCCGAAGGGGCGACAAAAGGAAGGAATACCCAACATGTTTCAGCTGATCGTTGCAGTCATCGCAATCGCCCTCGTGATCGCCCTGACCCTCGCATCCATCTTCTACGGCGGTGAAGCTTTCACCCGTTCGAGCCTGAAGGCTAACGTCGCTGCCATGGTCAACCAGGCCCAGCAGATTTCCGGCGCTCACACGCTCTACAAGACCGACTTCTCGCGCAACGCAACGTCGCTCCAGGCTCTGGAAGACGCTGGCTACCTGGCTGACGTGCCGACCGCTCCGAAGATCGCAGCAACCGACGCCAACGGCGACGTCGTTGCTTGGGTCTACCGTCCGGCCGACGGCGGCGTCTACCTCGAACTCGGCAACGAGCCGGAAGAGACCTGCGAAGCCGTCGCACAGAACGGCGCTGGTTCGTGCCAGGACGCAGCCGGCAACGAAGGCACCGAATTCTTCCAGTTCCCGCTCTAATCGGATCGGTCTCTGGATCGCATGAAAAAGGGGCGGGGGAAACCTCGCCCCTTTTTGCTTTAGACCTCAGCCTTCGGGGGAACGCGAAGGGTCATAACCAAATTGAAAGAAGGACGCAGGACAGATGTTTCAGTTGATTATCGCCATCGTGGCCATTGCCCTGGTGCTGCTTCTCGTCGTCGCCGCGATGTATTTCGGCGGCTCGATATACGACGAAAGCGGCGCGCGCGCGGCCTACGCGAAAAACGTGAACGCGGCGACGCAGATCGAAGCCGCCGTGCAGCTTTACTACCACGACAAGTCCGCCAGCCCGGCTGGCGAAGACATGACGCTCCTCAACAACCTCCTCGACTGGGGCTACCTCAAGGAAATCCCGGAAGGCGACTGGAGGGTCAACGCCACGGCGCTCTACAAGCCGATCAAAATTCAGGACGTCGAGCAGTGCAGCGCCATGAACAAGGCCGCCGGCTTCAACCTCAGCCAGGTTCCGGACCAGTACGACGGCTGCCCGCCCTGCAACGGCGCGGAAGGCTCGCAGCAGCTCGCGGACGCCGAGACCTTCAAGAAGTGGCCTGGTTGCCAGTTCATCTCGGCCGCCACGCCGTAACACGGCGACCACTCAAGACCAACCGAAAAGCCGGGACCTCATCCCGGCTTTTTCTTTGCCTGAGTATCCCTGGCAACCATCGCCGCAACGCAAGACCTCGCATCGACATAGATAGAGTGACGTTTGTCGCGGATGTCGCATTGTACGCGAGATCGTGATTGGACCGCGCAATGAACCTCTCTGCGCACCTGCGCCTCAGGCGTCGGCGACAGGCCTCCAAGGTGGATTGTCCACGGAGGTTTCCGAGAGGAAGCGCGTGTCCTTTGGCAAAGCCGTACCCGCAACGTGTCGTCGCCGCTGGACCGTGGATGGATTCCAAGGAGCGACCGTGTTCCGGCTATTCTTCCCAAGGCCGACTCGCCGTCGTGGTCGCACCACGTTGCATGGTACATCGCCCCTTATTCAGGCCCTGCAAAGACCGGGGCTGCCTCCGTCAGGGTGGGGGGACGGATAGGCAAAAAAGAAGGGCGGGAGCATGGCCCGTACCACGCTTCCCGCCCTTTCGGGGTAATCGCTCTTTGGTCAGCGGAAGTCGCAGACTGCCGTGGCCTTGGGATCGGTGACGAGGGGCGACGCCGCGAAGGCGCAGCTATAGGTGACCGACGGCAAGGGCGTCCCCTGCGCGTTCACTGCCTCGACGGGGCCGAACGAGACAAGAGGGGTTCCGCTTCCGTTGGAGCATCCTCCCGAGACGAGGACCTTGCCGCCCTGGCAGATAGCTTCGCACGACGCTTCGCCGTCTCCGCAGAGATGGGTAACCGTCTCGCGGGTCGAAGCGATCGGTTCGACGGCGGTCACCCCGTTCCTGGTGACCGTGAGCGACGGAACAATGATCTGGCCGCCTTCGTCAACGACCGAGGCGAGCGGCACGACCACCCGGCCGCCGTTCTGCTGCGCGGACAGGACGGCCGTGGCGCTGGTGGTCACGGCGAGGTCCTGCGGCACGACGATGTTGCCGGCGTTCGCCCGGAACACCATGACGGCGGCGGGTGCCTCGACCGAAGTTCCGGAACCGAGGATGATCTGGCCGCCGAGCGCGTACACGGGGTTGTTGCCCGTGTCATCCCCGACGCCGGGACGGATTGTCGTCGATCCCGACGTCGAAATCTGGCCACCCGAGGTCTTCAGACCCGAGACCGCGGAATCGGCCAGGATGACCTCGCCGGTCGATGTTGCCTCGAGCGCGACATCGAAGCCCGAGCCGACAAGGTCCACGTCGTCGATGCGAAGCGTGCCCTTCACCGGGAGGTATACGTTTCCGGACGTCACCGCGCCATCGGATGTGATCGTCAGCTCGGCATGCTGGAGGGGATTTCCGTTGGCGTCGTCGCCGGGAACGATACGCAGGGTTCTCGACGCGGCGGCATCCACGAGAGCCTGGAGGTCCTCCAGAGGCACCGAAGGCAACGTGGAGGGGAGCCTCACGGTGATATCGGTCAGGCTATACTGCCTGATGAAGGCCGCGACGTCGGCGAAGGTGCGGACGACGCGGTCCGAGCCGTTGTAGCCGGGCGGGGTCGTCTCGTCGTCCCACAGCGTGAAGACCGATCCCCGAGCGTCCGTTGTGACGGTATAGATCGGGACCACGTTGCCACCGCTCACCAGCAGCGTGTAGTTGTCGGGTGCCATCTCCACGTCACCGCATTTCAGGGTCTGCTTGTAGTTGGGCTGCGGAGACAGAAGGTAGGCGATCACGCCCATCTCCGCGAGACGTTCCTTGACGGCATCGCCGTAGTCCGCATGGCCTGCCGTCGCATAGGTCTTGCCGGCAAACGGCATGGTCGTGACGGCGAACTCCTCCGAACCACCCTGCACGAGCGGATTGACGAGGTCGGTGCCTGAACCCTCGCCCGGGAAAGCCGGGCAGAAGACGATGTCCGCACCGCTCGTGGTCGTGGAGAACGGAGAGGATTGCGGCAGCCTGGCCGCGACCTTGCCGTTCTCCATCAAGACGGGAAGAAGGACCTTCGTTCCGTCGACCGTCAGTCCGGCGCGCACGGAATTGGAGACGTTCTGAAGCCGCACCTGGTTCGCCTGCACCGACAGCGACGTCTGCGCGGTGTTGATCAGCGTCACGATCGCGTAGCCGATCCCCGCCGCGACGCCGATCGCGATGAAAAGCATGATGAAAATTGAGAGCATTCGAAGTCTCCGGAACCCGTTCTGGCCTTGTCAGACCATGATGGGGTCAAAAAAAACCGAACACAACAAAGACTCGGCCGATTACAGCGCGAGCGAAATCGAAGGCTTCGTCACGATCGAAATGGAAGGTTCCGGAATACGGATCAGGCCGCCGAGAGCGCACCAGACCTCCGCGAGCACGTCCGCGTCCGCCCCCGCGTCGTGCGGGCGGCCCTCGAACGAGATGCCAAAACGTGCAGCCGCTTCGTCGAGGCCCACGGACCGTCCCTCGCTGGCCACCATGCTGTAAAGCAGGCCGACGTTGAAGAAGGCGTTGGAGAGGAAGGGTTCGACGCCTTTCACGTGACAGTCCCTGTCGATCGCAGACTTGTCGCTGCCCCACGCCAGCCAACCCTTGTTGCGGGAACCGTACTTCTTCGCGATGATCCGCCCCGCCTCGCCGAGCGGGATGCCCCGTTTGCGAAGGATCGCCGGAGTAATGCCGGTCAGCGCGGTGCAGTACGGAGAAACCTCCGACAATTCGTTGCGCACATACCAGCTTTCGGACCGCACCCGGGTCATGGTTTCGTTGTCGATTTCCGTGATACCGATCTGGATGATCTCGGAAACCTGACCCGGCGGCGGTTCGCCGTCCCAGCATGTCATTTCGAAATCCACGGAAAGGACCCGGTCCAGCCGGACTTTGTATTTGGCGATCATCATATGCGTTCTTCGTTGTGTTCGAATTAGGATGATAGTGCGGAACCTTTCAAAGCATCAACGTCCCTCGCAAATTGTTGATAGACCAACCAATTTTGGTCGGCCAACGTGATTGACGCTCACTTCTGATTAGTTGTAATGAGGTCAGGAACTGAAACGGGGTTGTAGAGGGGCAATGATGTTTGAGAAGGATGCGGGCGTATCCGGGAAGGACGGACCTGGCGGGCCGGACCTGGCGGAAATCTACAGTATCAGGTGCATCAGGGATATGATGCGCATTCGAGCGCCGGACAAGACAACGATGTCCGTTCCAAGTGACTGCGACGCCGCTCTCGTCGCGCTTTCGGTGTTCGCGCCGACCGGGGTGGCCACGATCGATGCACGCTCCAATCTCTCCCTCATGGAAATCGCGACGGGACGCACGGTCGAGTTTCCCGCGCGACACGTCACCGACATAGCAGGCCTCGTATCGGCGTTCGCGGTCGTCCGTGAAACGCCGAGGGCAGCGAAGGAGGAAGTGACGCCACCACTTCCGGAAGCGGTTTTCGACGCTCCGGCGCAGGACCCCGCCACAGTCCCCGCATGGATCACCGAAAATCCCGACCTCAAGCGGACGCTTGTCGAGGACGACGGCAGGCTCGTGCTTTCATTCGCGCCGCTTCGCGTGAGTTCGAAGTCCAAATACATCGTCGAGGGTCGATCCGACGGCGGCGTTCCCGATTACTGGGGATACGAGGTGACCGCCGACGGACAGCCCTTCGGCTGGGTGGCGCTCATGGACCAGGGGACCGTGCTCGTCACCGGGGTCGCGGCAACCAGGTATTCAAAGCACCGCAACATAAGGTCTGCGATGTTCCGGCTGTCATCGCACCTCGAAAGCATGCGTTCAGAATAGAGAGAACTCGGCGACGGCGGCATCGCGCGCGGCCGTCCTGCCAGAGAAGGGTCCGGTCAGGAGTTCGCAGTAATCGCGTGCGACATCGGCCGCGACGCCGGCGACAGCGGCGAGTTCATCCTCGTTTTCCGGCATCGCGGCCACGATCCGCTCGACAGTCCTGTCGTCCATGACCGCGAGCGGATGGACGCCGCGATCGGCAGCGATCGCCGCACGCGCCTCCACGATGGCCTTCGTCGCTTCGACTATCCCGTCGGGAAGGTCGGTTGCGACCGTTCTGACGACAGACACCGCCTGCCGGGGTGCTATCCCGGCGACCCGGACGCCGCCCTGCCCCGTCAGCACCGGCCACGAAGCCTCTTCTAGGACCAGGTTTCCCTGTCCGGGTTCGACCGCGAGATAACCGTCCACCCGCAACTGCCGTATCAGGGACATCAGGCGCTTCCTGCCGACATCTCCGCCCTTGCCGAACACCGAAATGGTGTCGTGCTCGTTGGCGGCGATCCGCTCCGTGCGAAGCCCGTGGAGAACGTCCACGATATAGGACGCGCCATGTGCCTGCCCGGTGGCGGATATCGCCTTGATGACAAGACGCGCCGTCTCCGACGCGTCCATCACGGGCGTTGGCGACAGGCATCGGTCGCAGTTGCCGCATCCACCGGGGTGGCTCTCGCCAAAAGCCCGCAGCAGCGTCTGACGCCTGCACCGCGAGCTCTCGAAAATCCCATGCATCTCCTGCAGCTTCACGACCCTGTTCATGAGGAAGCTCTTCTGCTTATCGTCCGCCTCCTCGATCGTCCGCATCAAGTTTCGCATCGAAGCGGCCGCGTCCGTATCGGACCCGAACACCACCGCTTCGGAAGGACGTCCGTCGCGCCCGGCACGGCCGATCTCCTGGTAGTAGGACTCGACCGCCGTCGGCAGTTCCGTATGCAGGACGAAGCGGACATCGGGTTTGTCAATTCCCATGCCGAATGCGATGGTGGCGACCGCGACGACGGGGGTTTCCGACAGGAACCGCTCCTGGTTGGCCTTCTTGACATCCTCGGGCATCGCGGCGTGGTACGGCACTGCGTTGACACCACGCGAAACGAGGAACTGGGCGGTCTCCTCGACCTTCTTGCGCGTCGAGCAGAACACGATGCCGCTGTCGCCTTCTCTCGATGAGATGAAATTCATGAGGTCGCTGCGTACATCGATGCGTTGGCGCATGGATATCGAGATGTTCGGGCGGTCGAAGCCGCCGCAGAAGACCCGGCAGCCGTCGATCCCGAGGCGTGCGACGATATCGGCCTGTGTGGCCGGATCGGCCGTCGCGGTCAGCGCGACGACGGGAACACCCCTCCAGTCGGAAATGAAATCCTTGATCTCGAGGTAGCTGGGGCGGAAGTCGTGGCCCCACTGCGAGACGGCGTGGGCTTCGTCCACGGCGATCAGGGACAGCCCCTCCGGCGATTGCCTCAGAAGCTGCCGAAACCCGCGGGTCGAGAGACGCTCGGGCGCGACGTAAATGATCTCGAGCGTGCCGTTTCGGACCGCCGCCTGCGCCTCCTCCGCTTCCCACGGGGCCATGGGGGTCTTGAGGGCGGTCGCCCGCACTCCCCTGCCCCGAAGCGCGTCGACCTGGTCCTTCATCAAGGACACGAGCGGGGAAACGACCACGCAGAGGCCGCGGCGCGCGAGAGCGGGGACTTGATAACAAAGGGATTTCCCGCCACCGGTCGGCATGATCGCGAAGGCGCTTCCGCCCCGCGACACGGTGTCCACCACCTTGGCCTGGTCGCCGCGGAACCCTGAATAGCCGAAGACTTCACGCAGGACTTCGTCCGGCTTCCTGCCGGGCATCCGCCTGCCCGTCGTGGGCAGGCGGACCGAAAACATGGATTCGTCGTGGCTCGCGTGCATTGAGTTCTCGTGTCTCTTGGGGCTTGAAGCATGGCAAAGCCTTGCTGCGTGGAGGCTTCGATGATGCGGTCCACGGCCGCTACCGTCAACTTTACCTCGCTGGTTGCGGCGTTTCCAAAGACACGAAATGCGCGCTGAACCTCGGTTTCCCAGACCCCGGGACCTTTAAAAACCGCTAAACGTATAAATAAGAGGCTCAATTTTGCGCATGAATGCAAAAGATGTTTGCAAATTTGTCAGGACTTCATTAGATAGACGGGAATTCATTACCCCACGTGAAAAGGTCACGGCCAATTCAAGACGTAGTGAAGTCGCGGAATCGAAGTCAGATAGAAGCATCGGATTAGAGTTCCCACCCAACCGAGGATACCCAAATGTCAAACGCACAGAACGCACAGATAATGGGCCAGGTGATGTCCGTTGTGGACCGCCTGGCAGGAAACCCGAACAGCAAGCTGGACGCCACCAACGTCATCGACCTGATCAACAAGCTCACTGAAACGGTGTCCGCCGGATATCAGCGGGTCGCGGACCTCGAGACCTCGACCAGTTTAACCGCAGCGGTAACGCCCGCTAGGACCGCCGCCGAAGTCACCACCGCCCCCGAAACCTCCGCTGCGGTAGAAGCACCGGCCGTCGCCGAGGCAGCACCCGCCGAAACCCCGGTCGCCGTCGTGACCGCGACGCCCAAGGCGACCGCCACGGCACAGCCGGTCAAGGCAGCGGCAAAAAGGACGGCAACCGCTGCCGTGAAGTCGGCTCCCGCTTCGAAGGCTCCGGCGGCGAAGACAGTAGCGAAGGCTCCCGCACCCGCTCCGGTCGCTGAAGCGCCGGCCGCAAAGACCGAGACGGTCTCCAAGGCGGCTCCGTCCAAGGCAACCGCGAAGGCCTCCAAGAAGACGAAGGAAGCTCCGGCTCCCGTCACGAACGAGGACAAGGACGTAGCCACCGCCGAGAGCATGATCCAGGAACACGGTTCGGCACGCGCCGCGGCCGCCTACGTCGAAAAGAACCGCACCCGCGGGCGCAAGACGGCATGGCAGAAGATCATCGAGGAACGGGCCGACCAGGAACTGAGAGCCTCCGCCAAGAACCACAAGAAGGTCAACGCCGAGGGACTGGCCGCCGCCATCGCTAGCGCCCAGCAGGACAGGAAGGACAAGAAGAGTGAGAAGACCGACGCTCAGGCAGCGCGCGAGTACAGCCTGAAGACGACCGGCTACCCCTTCTCGCACATCGAGCGCAAGCCCTTCATGGACCCTGAAAAGGCGCTCGGAGCCGAGATCACCTGCCTCATCGACGGTTCGAAGCGGACGATGATGTCCCGCTACATCGACGCGAAGTACGCGATGACCCCCGAGGAGTACATCGCCCACTTCGACCTGCGTCCCGACTACCCGATGACCGCCGACCTCTACAAGAAGGAAAAGCGCCGTCTCGCCGGGGAACAGGGTCTCGGCCAGCGCAAGGCCGACGAGGAAGCCGCCGCTCCGGTCGAACAGGCCACGCCGGCGACCACGAAGCGCCGCAGCCGCCAGCGCGCCGCAGCCTGATAAATCCCCCTCCCGGGGGAAACAACCGAGACGACAAGGCCTCCTCCGGAAAATCCGTTGGAGGCCTTGTCGCGTTCCTCCGCTCCGAGCACACTTTTTCGAAGCGAACGTGTGTGGGAGGGGACAGGATGTCGAATGCCGAGGAAATCGAGGAAGAGGACATCCGCATCTCGCCTGAGATAGAGGAACAGCGCAGGAAGCGCGCCTACGACATCGTCAAGAAGGCGGTCCGCAACAGCGTCATCCCCCTGAACAACAGGGAGGTCAGCCACAGGCTGCTTCCCGGCCTCTGGTCGGCGACGGTGAACATCCTCATCGCGTGCCTCGACGTCAGGGACGTCATGAAGCTTCTGACCAACCGCGCCGCCCTGCTTGCACACGCCGCCGAAAACTCGGACGTGCCGGCCTTCGCGTTGTCGGGCCCCCAGCTCGCCCGCTACGCGAAGGAAGTGGCTATCGCCGGCCAAGCGATAGCGGAAGCGATCGACGAGTGCATTCCGACCCTCGAAAAGGAAGGCCTGGAGGAAAGGCTGCCGGAATCCGTGCTCGACTGCGCCGTCTTCCTGCTCGTCAACAGCTGGGGTCCCGTCCACCTCCGCCGCGCGATGGTCGAGCAGGTTTCGACGTTCCTCAACGGCAAGGCCGCGCCGGCACTGTTCATGGAACCGATGGAGCAGATCAAGCTCAGGCACGAGCATGAGACGGCCCCGGAAGCCGAACCCGATCCGAGGCCGCAAGAAGCGCCGCCGATGCCGTCGAGGGGTGAGAAGCTCGTGCGCGTGTTTTCAGACTACCGTCTCGAGGGAACCAGGGGCGAGTGGGCCTTCGCGATCCACAAGTCGGGTCCAGGCAACGCCGAGGAACTCCACGTCATGAAGGGCGAAGCCGCCGACGCGAACGGCCGGGTGACCCCGCTCGTCGCCATCGTCGAGGCGATGAAGGCGGTGTCCCACGAAAACCCGGCCACGGTCGTCATCGTCGAGACCTGCCATGACTTCGTCCTCAAGGGCATGGAAGGCCATAACGACGAAAAGCTCGCCTTCAGGCATGCCGAGGAGGCGGCGTTGTGGCGCGATTTCGACGCCCTCGTCCACGGCCGGGACATCCGCTACCGCGCGCTCCAAGCAAATCTGTCCGAACCGCTGCAGCACGCCTGCGACATGGTCATGAAGCGCGGCGTCGCGAAACTCGTCTGAGGAGGTGCGGACGTGGCCGAGGAACACAGATACGTCCTTATGCTGGACAAGGAGCGCGACTTCATCCGGGTCTTCCGCTCCGACAGCCCCATGCGTCCGGCGGGCAAGGTCCTGTGGGAAGGGAACGGGCTGCACAGGACCTACGCGGCGATGGTCAGGCTCAACAAGGAACGCCGTCCCGTCCCGTGCTACTATGTCTGCTGCGCCAGGGACGCCCGCGCCAAGGCGGTCTACAAGGTCTTCAAATCCACGCATCCCAAGGTGTGGGAACAGGTTTCGATGCACACCGTGTACGGGGAGGCGGTGGAATCCGCAAAGCGTCTGCGGGGTCTTGAAAAAGGACGGATCGCCGGAGAAAGGCGCGTGCGGGAGGTCGCCCGGTCGAGCGAAAAAGCCGAGACGGAACTCATGCTTGCAAGGCTCCGCAGGGCTGGCGTGGTCAGGAAGAAGGTTCCGAAACTCACCGCCAAAGACCTCAGATACCTTGAGTGGCTGGAGTCGCGCCGCGAATTAATTGAAGATGCCGCTTGAGGTGGCCGAAGTTCCCGATGTAAGATTTTCAGGACTTCATATGCCTAGACGAAGGATTTGACATGCGCGGCATCCTGCTGGTTTCCCTCTTTGCGAGTTCGGCCCTTCTGGCGTCCTGCTCGACCCAGTCCATCTATCCGATCTTCCCGGCCGAAGTGACCAGCGGCAACACCGCGACCTACGACGCAGCCCACCGCTACCAGACGGGCGACGGCGTACCGCGCGACTACGCCAAGGCGGAAAAACTCTATGGCAAGGCTTCGGCCAAGGGTGACGCGCGCGCCGAAACCAACCTCGGGGTCATGGCATTGCGCGGCGAAGGCCGCAACGTCAACTATTCGACCGCCGCCGCCCATTTCCGCAAGGCGGCTGAGGCGGGAAGCGCCGCGGCCCACTACAATCTCGGCCTGATGCACGACAGCGGCATCGGCTTCCCGCACAACCCGTCGGCGGCTGTGCGCGAATACCGCATGGCGGCCGAACAGGGGCTTGCAGAAGCGCAGTACCGTCTCGCCGTCATGTTCGAACACGGCTACGGCACGCCCGCCGATCCGCGCGAGGCCAAGCGCCTCTACGAGATGGCGGCGGTCGGAGGCAAATCCGAAGCCTACCGCAACCTCTCCTCGCTCGCCGGCAAGGACATCCGCAACGAAGCCGTCCTTCGCTCGCTTCTCGCGGTCGACAACTGCGACGCCTGCGACGGCGACGCTGCCGCCTCGGGACTGGCCGCCCGCGACTACAACGGCCTGAAGGCGCTCGCCGACAAGGGCGACGCTCCCGCCAGGTACAATCTCGCGGTACGGCTGCTCAACGGCGACCACGCCAACCAGGACCCGTCGGAGGCGGCACGCCTCTTCACGCTCTCCGCGCGGCAGGGATACGCACCGGCGCAGCGCCAGCTCGCGCAGATGCACCTGCGCGGACAGGCCGTCGCGAAGAGCAAGGTGCTCGCGCATTCCTGGTTGAACCTCGCCGCCAAGAGCGGCGGCAGCGAAGCCGATACGGCCCGCGCGCAGATGGAAGAACTCGAGGTGTCGATGACCACCTCCGAAATCGCCGAAGCGCAGAAGATCGCGGCCGGCTGGTATTCCAAGGGACGGTAAAACGACATGAAAGGCATACTCGCCTCGGTGGTGATCGCGCTGATCACCACGACGGGATCGGCGCGCGCGGACGCCACCGACTGGATCAGGAACACGCTCGAGAGCACCCGGGCCACCGCCGACAGCTGCACCTCGGAGGCGGCCGCCTTGGATGGGACGCTTTCGCGCATCCGCGACATCAGGCTCCCCGAATCGGGCAAGGTCATCGTGGTGAACATCGCCTCAGGCGTCGTCACCGCCTATGAGGACGGCGTGCCGGTCATCGAAAGCAAGGCGGTCGTCGGCAAGGCGGCGACGCCGACGCCGGAACTGAACACCCACGTCACCTTCGTGCGGCCCAACCCGACATGGACCGTGCCAGAGAGCATCATCAAGCGCAACAAGTGGCTCGACAAGCTGGCGTCACAGCCGGAATTCTTCGAGGACAACAATTTCAAGGTCATCTCTGGAGGCGTCGAGGTCTCTCCCTACGACGCGGCCGAGAACCCGGAGGCCGTCGAAAGCTTCGTGCAGAAGCCCGGTCCCGGCAACGCGCTCGGATCGATGAAGATCGGCATCGAGAACAACCAGGCGATCTACCTCCACGATACGAACGACCCCGGAAAGTTCGACTCCGAAGTGAGGGCGGCCAGCGCGGGTTGCGTGAGGATTGAGCGCGTCGGCGAAATCGCCGCCTGGATCATGGACGTTTCCCCCGACGAGATGCAGGCGATGGTCGACGACGGCTCGACACAGAGCCTGACCCCGCCGGAACCCGTGAAGGCCATCCTCGGATACTGGACGGCATGGCCCGACGCCACGGGCGCGACCAGGTTCTACCCTGACATCTACGGAAGGGACAGGAGCTGCGGCAGGACCACAGACCCCGCCGAAACGGCCGACCGACACGAACAGCTGGATCACGAACAGCCGAATGAAGAGCGCGCAACGCCTGGACCGAGGTTCATCCCCGCCGGACAGAACGCCGACGGCCCCTATTCACAGCCCGCACCGGTATGGACGGAGACCGAAGCACGATGAGGCACGCCATGCAACATATCGCTACCGCCATCAGAGCTGCGGGCGACATCGCCAACGTCGCGGCCGTCCTGTTTTTCGGATGGGCCGCCATCGCGTTGAAGAACGCCGCGTTCGGTCAGTATCAAGCGGGAGGCGGCCGCCCCGAGTTCTCGCAGGCGGCGCTTTCGGCGCTCCTCGCCGATCCGACGTCGGCGGTCCAGTACGCGCATCTTGCCGCCGCATGGGCCCTTGCCGTCGCGTCCGCCGGTTGCGCGTGGATGCTCGTGCTTGGAATAAGGTGGAATTTCCACCTCATTCTTCGAACCTTCAACCGCTGACCTTTCAGAAAGCAAACGCGATCTGCCCCGTGGCGGGGGCGGACTTCATCGCCTGGGGAGCAGCGTCGAAAACCGGGTGGTCGCCGTATCGGCCCCTCGCCCATTCTAGCCACGCGTCGTCGGCTCCGTCCTCGATGCACTTGGCGATCGTCGTATGCCGCGAGGTCGCGGTTGCGAACGGCCGACAGAGGGCCTCGGAGCAGTCGATCGCCAGCGACCGGATAATATCTGCGGGCAGCGCCGCCTCCCCGTTCGCAACCGCGTCGAGGATGATGCGAGCGGAAAAGTCCTTCAGCCTCCGGTCGGCGAACGGAACCTTCGCGCGTTCGATCCAGTTCGAAGCGCCGTTGAAGGCGGCCATGCGGCGTTTGTCATCGCCTTCGAAGAAGCCGTCGTAAATTAACTCCTCGCTAGCCGCGTCGTTAACCTTTTCCAAGGTATTTCGAGACACCGCGTCCTTGCAGGCCGCCCGGAATGCCGTTTTGTTGTTGATTTCGTTCGCCCTTTCGCGTAGTGACTCCGAAAGTTCCGCGCCATGAACGGCGCGCATCCTGCCTGCGTTCAACAGCAGCGGGAACTTGTTCGATGTCACGATCTGGAAGGGTGTTCCTGGCTTGTATAGCTGCTCCGCGATCTTCCCGCCGTCTTCGGTGAATGCGTCAGCCCTCAGGTCAACACCTATGTATTTCTTGCCGTCCGACGCCATGATCGCGAGCGGCGCGAAGTCGGGATTCCCGAAACTCGTGAAACTGAACACAGGCTCTCCGGTCCGGATGCTCGAAGACAGCAATTCCTCGACCCGCTTCGCCGAGCCGCATTCGAGCGCAAGCTCGATCGCCCAGGGGGCCTTCTCTTGAACAAGGCGGAACAGACGCATCGTTGCGACGGAATCGTGATAGGCGTCATGGGCCTCGAGCAGGATGCCGTTTGCAGGACAGAGGTTTTCGAGCCTCAGGCTCATGCGGCCGTCTGCGTCGCGCGGGACGACGAGCGCCTCGGGCGCGGCGGCGACCACCAGCCTGACGACCGACAGGAGGTCGATCTTGATAGAATCCCTTCCCGAATTGAAGTAGGGGTCCTGGAGGTTCCTGTAGAGCATCGTCCTCAGGAGTTCGTCGTCGTACTTGATCCCGTTGTACGTGACAAACACCCGCGTGACCCCACGCTTGGGAGTAAGAAAGCGAGAAATGTCCCTGGCCGCGGCATAGTCGCTGACCAGCGTTGGATCGCAGAGGTCCCAGGCCGTCTTGCGGGTAACCGTAAGGGCCGACGGGTGGGGAACAACATAAGGAAGAAGCCTTACGAATTGGGATATCGAGTCCTTGACCCTGAAGGACTCGTCACAGGTGACACCACCGAATTGCGTCACCTGGTCATGACGCTTCGAGAGGCCGGTCGCCTCGTTATCGTAGAAGGTATATTCTAGCATGGAAAATCTCCTGATCACCAATAGTCGGTCAAGCAAAGGCAACGAGCAAGCCATGGGGTCGCAAGCAGCACCGACGACTTACAACATCGTGGCCAAGCTGCTCGGATGGGGGCAAGGCGGCGTCGCGACCGTGGAGGTCCTGACCGATGTACCGGGCGTGTCCCTGGGCGCTGAAATGAAGGCGCGCGTCGCCGAAGACAGGAAACGGCTGAAGCTGAAAGACTTCGCCTTCTGGAAATCCAAGGGCCTGCGGGTGACCGGCGCTGTCTTACTGCGCAACGCCGTCATCGATCCCGAACTCGGGATCGTCTGCAGGGAGGTCTACGTGATGCGCGACACGCAGAAAGACGGTCCCTGTATCGTAAAACGTCACTCCGCCGTCTACATCCACGCGCCTGAGTCCGCGTCGACGTTGGTGGTCAAGCACGCAACCGTGGCGGTCCTCGCCGACGCCCGTAGGGCGAAGAGCGTGGAGGAATGCGTGACGCTCGCGAAACGGATGGTGGAAGACGCCGCGATCCTTGGAGAACCGTCCCTGCTCCTGACGGTGGCCGAACCGTCGGGCCGCATCGAGGAACTCCCGATCAAGGTCCCGGCCGGTGCCGACGGGGACGCCATCGAAGCCGCCGTCCGCACGGGTATCGACCCGGACAGCGCGAAAATGATGGCCAGATCGAAGGCCGGGTGGTGGCTTGTCCCGATGTTCACCGCAGAGCTCGAGTCGGACCCGTACATCCGCGGCAAGCTCAACGCCCAGTACGCCAACATCAAGTATGGACCACCCGAAGAGCCGATGTGGACGAGGACCAATGCGGTACTGCGCGGCACGTTCAGCGACTTCATCATCGCGGACGTGAGCCCGACCGCGGAACCCACGGACAACGAGCCGCAGCTTCTCGTCGACCTGCTAGGGGGATGACACCCGCGGCATAGGTCCTTCGAACTACCTCGGTGCCAACGGCACCGAGGTCATCTGCGCCGACGATAGCCGGATACGCTCCCCCTGCCCTCCAGGCGACCACATCGCCCTGCCGTCGCCCGACCCCCTGATGCGGTCCCTGGCAGCGATGTAACGCGCGCAGATGTCGTCCTGCGCGTTCTGCGGCGGCGCTAAGCGGTCAAGCGCCACGAAGAGGGGGTTGCCGTCCGAGGGATCGTTGAGGAGGAGCTTCCAAGCCGAATGACGCCCCGTGTCCGCGGCCGGCTCGAGGAACGCGATCGTGGTCTTCTGGAAACATCTCCATGTCCAGAACCGGAGGTTCGCGTCGCTAACCGCCCTCACCTGCGGCCGGATTTCGGCCGGCCTGATGTCGGTCTCCCCCAGTCTTCTGGCGATTTCCGGGCCGATGTCCCACACGAGTGCAGCGGCATGTCTCAGCTCGCGCGGCACGCGGTGGTGAGCGAAGCCGTCGCCGCGGATAGACCTCGCGGCGCGCGCCGCCCCGATGATCGCTCGACCCAGGAACCTGTCGGAAAGGTAGAACAGCCGCTCCACCTCCTCGGCAACCCATTCGTCCCGTCTTTCTAGCGTCCTGTCTTCAAGATCATTTGACATGATGCCGTTCCGGTTTCCTATGAGGAAATTGTGACGCTATCAAAACATCACGTTTGGCAACGGACAAGACATCACAACGGCGTACCGTCGCGACGGGGCGGGGGTTCGTCTTTCTGGCGTCCTCCAATCTCGATATTTGACCGTCCTCGCCAAACGGTCGTCCGGTGACGCCCCGGAACGGCGATCCGGCGGCCTGTCGACGGCGTCGGAAACCGGAAACGTAACTTCTCTTCCAACGATGGCGCTGCCATCGCATACCACCCGGTCGACGAGCCCACGAACTCCTGTGCCGGTTTCCCACGCATCCGGTTTCGGCGCAGGCCGCGAATACATTGGTCTCACGGCCCAGCGATCCGTGCACTGGTGAGATTGCCGTCCGATCGGGTCCACTATACATCGACACCACGGGACACCGGCAGACGGGCAAACCGTAATGCTGGCATGCGGTGCCACCAGGACATCGGATGGCCGCGCCGCTATATCAACGTACACCTGGCCTGCGCGGAAAACGTCCCCGCAAAACCTCGACCGACGATACCACCGTTCTCATTCAGCATCTGTCCGTCAATCTGTTCCCTTGCCTGGAAGCCGTCTCCATGGGCAGCCGATCCAGGCAGGCACGAGGCCACCGTATCGAGGGGTAAGCAGCTTGCCGCCTCGGTTTCTAGCCAGGACGCGCTGCCAGCGGGCCGACGGGGCGACCAGTTCGGCAAGACCAAGGTCTACCTCGAGGTTAGACAATAGATGGACCGCGAGGGCCAAGGCAAAGTGACCGGAGGGGATTTCCAATTGTTTTCAAATGGTTGACGTTTCCTCATAGGAAACCGTGCAAACGTATCGGCTGTCCGTCATCATCTTTTTCCGGCTCCACATCACACTCACGCTAACGCATCCCCACGGCTCGGTACGCCACCGTCTCCACGGGCCAACGAAACCGCAGACCGCCGAAGCAACGGATCGCCGGAACCATGTCTCGTCGAACCGGTACTGCACGTTTTTGCCGTCCCCGTCCGACGACTGGTAATCGGCCACGTAACCCCACGGCACCGCGACGCCTCGGGCAACCGTAGCGTCATTCCCATTGGACCTCGTACACTCGCCCCGACGGTACATTGGACAAATGGGACCATGACACGTCGAGAACGGAGCAAAACGGAACGACGATCTGCCAAACCATTTGTGCGTGGACACCCCATCAAGCTGCATAGACGTTCCAGCGGCATCGTATGAACGCCGGTAACCGTCCCGGTTTCACCCTATTCTACGGGAACGAGGTTTTACGGAGACGGCATGAGGGCGGGCCGGGGAAACGGTGAATAGTTGGCTCGACGGCCTTCGAGGACGGGGAAGCGTCGTCAAGACGGTAAGTGGTTACGCCGTCACGACGCCAAGACGATCCGGGAATTCCGCGAGAAGTGTTCCAGATGGAAACACGGTTTCCCGAAAAAACGGTCCATTAAAAAGGGGGCTTAACGTTCTGTAAACTATTTGGCATATGATTACGACGGAAAGACACAGCTGATTCGCAGATATATCTCGTTCGACCCAGCAGCATCCCGAAACGCCAACACGAACTGGAATTGGTCTCGCCGATGTCAAACCAAAGCTTCAAACCGGATTCGCCAGCAGTGAGCGATTTCCTGCAAAGGAAGAACCCGGCCGAAAGATTTAAGGAACTGAGCGGAACCCTCGGGCAGGCACTCGAGAAGCCTGACGGTCCTGCTCCCGCAACGGGTCCCACGCTCGTACACAACAACACTTTGCCCGCCACGATCGACGAACCCAAGGCGGACGAGGGCACAAAGGACGAACCGCCCGTCGGCGACATGTCCCTCCAGGTTCCAGAACACAACCCGGGCGGCCGCCCGCGCCACGGCAAGAAGCCGAAAGTCGAGAAGACGTTCGCGATCCCGCCCGAAATACACCAGCGTCTCGTGAGCATCTCCAACCACGAAGGCATCCGTCACGACAAGAGATTCTCGGTGTCGTACATCATGGGATACCTCCTCGACTACGCGCTGTCGCATGTTGAAGGCACGAAAGTCATACCCGACGCAAAAGGCGACGGTCTTGTCATCACGAAGAGGGAAGCAGTCCAATGAAAGTCATAGCCAACCTCGGCCGCAAGGGCGGTTCCGGTAAAACGATGACCTCCCACCTCCTGGCGCACGGTTTATCCAAGGGGTACGGCCTGCCCGTGAACGTGGTCATGACCGACGTCCGCGAAGACACCCCCATGAACTTCCATCCTGACAGGTCGTATTTCCTGTCGCCCATCACCAACAAGGACATAAAGTCGGACCTCGAGGCGCTTGACCGGATTTTCGTGCAGACACAGAAGATTCCGGACTCCGTCCTCATCATCGACGGCGGCGCGAACCGCGCCAACGTGGACCGCGCCTTCGCCCAATTGGCGGACTTCATCATGATCCCCGTCGCATGCGGGGAAGAGGACGTGAAGGTCGCCGAAGCCGACTTCTGGGGACTCCTCCAGTGCTTGAAGGAATCCAACGCCAACGGGGACGTCTGCGTGATCCGCAACCGCTGGCCGGGATCGGGTAGGGGACACGAGCGCTTGCTCAACAAGGCCTATATCAAGAACTTCCTGGCCAAGGGAGAGCGCACCGGCATGTTCTTCCCGGATTTCATTCCCGACATGCCTTCGCTCCTGGACATGGCGAACTCCAACGACCCCAAGACCACGCCCTTGATCGACGCGGTCGCGTGCCGCTTCGCCGAAGTCGTGGCGAGGAAGGTCGGTATCGACCTGCCGCCAAGGCAGAAGCTCATCCATTATCCGACAGCGTCCGAAATCAAGGCGCAGAAGGCAGCTAGGAAGGCGGCTGGGGAGCAAAGTACCCAGGCGGCGTAACACTCGCCGGCGATTGCGTTGCGTCATGTGGCCATGGGTATACTGGCTGCATGACGCCGAATATCAATATCATCGAAAACGGCCTGGACCGCCTGGTCGAAGCCGCCCCGGAACTGGCCCCTCACGCTGCCAACGCGCTGTCGGCAATCAAGGCATCGTGGGAAAGGGCGGGGCTTCCCGAGAAGCGGCTGGCCAATGCCGCCCGCCACAACATCGCGTCCTATGTCATGGGTTTCGTCGCGGCCGCGTACTACACCGGAAAGGTATCGGGAGACGTCGTATTCCATCTAAGAAGCCTCATGGACCACGCGATGTCGATCGAAGCCAAGCCGGCGGATCGGCACCAGGCTATCGGCCACGCCCCACGCGACCCGTGGCGCGGCAAGGAAGGCGGCCCGTGGAAGCGCGCCGCCGGTGAAGGGCATGAACTGACCCTCGTTCACATTCCGAACATGCCGGGCGGGCAGTGGACGATTTCCATCCGCGGCGTTCCCTGCCTCTATGGCACCGACCCCGACGAGGTCGAGGAGAGGACCGTCGAACTGCTCGCCCTCATCGACTCCGCAAGGCGAGCGCCTCCGGCGAGCAAGCGCCCCATCCTCTGGAATTGAACCCGACGGATTAAGTCCCCAGGGTCATGGACAAAACGGCGTCTTCCCCCGAGACTGGAAAAACGCCGTCACGGATAATCCCCGACGGTAGTCGCGGAGTCTTGGAAATGTCATCAACCGAGCGGGACGGCGATCCCGTTGTCGTCTATTCGTCGCGCAGCCGCGTCGTCGTTGTCTGGAAAAGCATGGTCATGGAGTTGGAAGGCTCCGGAGCGAGCGGCTGGATCAGGACGAGCGGCGCAGGCGGACCGATGTCGGGAGAGCTCGTCGCCACCGCGGAGGACGGCGTCTGGTCTAGGCCGCTGGAGGAGGGCGAGGTACGAATGTTCGACCTCGCCCTGAAGAACCCGCGTCAGTAGTCGGTGAGGGACGGCATGGCCGGCGCGTAGTCGTATGTCTTCTCGCGGGTGGCCTGCATGATGTCGTCGAGCGTGGTCGTCTTCCTGAACTGCGCCGTCTGGTCTTCCTTGGGATGACGCGGAACGCCATCGATCGCACCGAACAACGGTTGCTGGATTTCGGGCGGCAGAACCGACACGATCCGCTCTGCCAGGATTTCCCATGGCTCGCGCTCGGGATGGTCCATCATGCCGGAGAGGGTCTTTTCGCAGGCGTCCTCGATATAGGCGGAAATCCTCGGGTCAAGGAGCAGGGGAGGGCTCGCCTCGACCCACTTCCTTCCCTTGGCGGTCAGCTTGAAGTTCTCGTCCACGAGCTTTCTGGCGAGGAACTTGTCGATGATGCCCGTCGGCTTCCTGACGCCGTCCACGACGACTTCCCCCGCCCACGTGCTGGGACGGCCGAGGCCGTATTCCTTGGCGACCTCCAGGAGGACCGTGTCCTGCCGCCGTTCGATCACCGCGCTCTTCGGCCAGCTTTCCTGTCCGGGATAGCGTGGCCCCTCCTCGCGACGCCAGTACAGCTTGGCCACGAAATCGCAGACCTTGTTCGGAAAACCAAGAGAAGCCAGGTGGCGGCCGGCCACGTCGCCGATGGCAAGCTGCACGGCGTGCGTTTGCCCTGACCTGACCAGGTCACGGGCGACGAGCGTCCTCAGCCCTTCGTCGAAACCCTGCTTTGCGGGATCGAGCTGGATTTCGAGTTTCCCGATCGGATGGGGCGCGTCGTGGACGTCGGTCTCCTTCTTTTCGGAGACCTTGTCGGCGGAGAATTCGTATCCCGATTTCTTGAGGACGTCGTGGACCTTCCTTAGCGCGCTTTTCGAAATACCCCTCGAACCCGCCCGGGGGTAGGTCATGCGTCCGGCCTCGTAAAGCCGTTGGAGCGAACTGGACGCCTCGGCGGGGGACATGTTCAGCTCGTCGCCAGCCCTGACCATGATGTCGCCCATGTTGCCAGGTGGCCGGGTGTATGGCTTCGGGGCGGTGTGGCCGACGGCGAGCGGAGGGAAACGGACCTTCACGAGCTTGTCGGCCGTCGGGCCGTCGAGCGGATCGACGACGTTGGTCTCGGCGATCCAGGGCCGTCCACCGTCCTTCGAAGGCGCGACGAGACGTATTCTGAGGGAGCACGGGGGATTGTCCTTCACGAGGCCGAGCAGGCCGGTGGACACGCGCCCGACGGCGACGCCGTCCTTCGAGAACACGGAGCCGATCATCCGGTCAACGATCGCCCTCGTGCGTCCCGGAACGGCATCGCGCTTGTTCACCAGCGTGGTCTCGTCGAGCGCGGCCCGGATCGAGTCCTCGTCCATGCCCTTGAGGCGCACGCGGTATGGGTCGGGGTGGATGTCGGCGATCAGCTCGGCAACGTCCCAGGCGATCACGTCGCCTTCCTGGTCTGCGTCGGTGGCGACGTAGACGTGTTTCGCCTCGGCGGCGAGTTCGCGGATATAGCGGGCGATGTCGGGAATGATCAGCTTGCGCTCGAAATCGCGGAATCCCTTGTCGACCCCGAGCTGCTGGAGCGAGGCCGGCATGTCGTAGAGGTGGCCTTTCGTGGCCGCGACCTTCGCGGTGACGCCGATCTTCTCCAGCAGCTCCTGCAGGGTCCTGCATTTCTTCGGCGCTTCGATGATGAAGAGGTTCGACATGGTGTTTCCCGTATTGCTCTATCCGATTCTAACGGCGGGCACGGGCGCGCGGCCTATCGCCGGCGGAAAAGTCCGCGCGGAGGCTACCGCGCGGACTTCTATCCTCACTTGGGCTGGAAGATGGAGGCGACCTTGTCGATTGCCTTCCGGATGGCTTCCTTGAGGGCGTTGGCCATGGCTTCGATCTCGTCCATGATCTTCTTGACCTTCGCGCTCGCCTTGCTGACGTCGTCGCCCTTCATGCCGTCGGCGAGATCGGAAAGCTGCTGCTTCTTGATCGACGTGTTAGCGCGGTCGGGGAACGAGGTCTCAATGGTCGCCATTTTCGCGAGCGCGGCATCCTTCTTTTCGGCGAAGGTAGACCCGGCGGAGACGATCTTGTCTTCCGCGGCCTTGAATTCGGAGGACTGCTCGAGCGTCTGGACCACGGCCTTCGACGCGGCGTCGGAGACCGTGCCGCTCTTCACCGAGTGGATGAAATCTCCGATGCTCGTGCCGGCCGCGTCGGCCAGCGCCTTGACGTCGGAGTTCTCGAGGACCTCGCGCATCTCGCCCACCCCTTCCTGGAAGAGGCGTTCGGCGGCTTTCGCCTCGGAGATCGCCGAGTTCATGCCGGTGAACGCGTCGCGGTAGATTTTCTCGGCCACGACCCTGTCGCCGGCGTTCTCGTAGTAGGTCTCCGCCTTGACCGGATCGCGGGTAGCGATCATTTCTCCGACGGTCTTGCGCTTGGGAAGCGACGCGTCAGTACGGTTCAGCGCCTTGACGCCGTTGCCGAGCATCTTGAAGCCGCCGCCGATCAGACCAACGGTTCCGGTGGCCGCGCCTGCGATGAGCCCGCTCAGTCCGGGACCGCCGCCGCCACCGCCGCCCTGGCGCTGCCCAGCCTTTTCGGCCGCGGCTGCGGCTGCGAGCATGCGAGGATCGATCTGCCCTCCATTCGGGCCGTGGGAGCCGTGGGCCTCTTCCTGCTGCTGGTCCGCGTCCGTCCCGGCATCGTTCTCGGCGGCCGCGCCGGTCTCACCCGCCGGAGCCGCGTTAGACGACGCCGTCGACGTCTGCGAGCCGGAATCCTGCGGGGCCGAAGCCTGCGAAGGCGCGGGCACCGAGTCAAGCTGCTGACCGACGACGAGGTCGTCCTCGTCGTCTTCCTTGGCGGTCTCGGCGGACTGCGAGGCCTTGGTGGTGTCCTCGACCGGAGGTTCGTAACCGCCGTCGGGAGGTGTCTCCGAAGCGGTCGTCGAGTTCATGGCGGCCATCCCCGCGAACGGATCGAAGGGCTGTCCTGCTGGGGTCGGGGATGTGCTCATCTATGCGGTCTCCTGGCGGTTACTTGTTCGAAGCCAACCCGAAGATTCCATCTGTCCGGGTCTGTTCGTTGAGTATCGCCGTCTGGATTGCAAGTTGCACATTGATTTTCTGCTGCTGCTCAAGCTGCTCGAACGCGATGTAGTTCAGGACGGCCATCATGTTCTTGATGTCCTTGATCGCGGTGACCGGGTTCTGGTCGGACGCCGTGAGGCCTTCCGCGTCGAGGAGGAAGCCCTTGGCGTAGATCGACATCCACTGCTGGTAGGACAGCTTGTCGACGTTCACGCCGGACATGCCCTGCATCTTGGACACGCGGCCCTTCGCCCAGCTCGCGAGCGTGTTGCCCGAAGACTGGGGATCGCGGGACTTGGCGAATTCGACGACCAGCTGACGTCCGACCGACTCGCGTGCCATCTGCGTCTTGTAGCGGGCGGCCTTCTTGCGGCCCTCCGGAGACTGGGCTTCCGCTTCGGTCTGGGGCGTGTAGGTGTTCGGGGCGAGCGCGTTCAGGATGAAGGCGTTGGTGGCTTCGGCGCGCTCCTTGTCGTAGGTGTCCGACGTGCCGGTCGAACCCTTGTAGAAGATCGAGTCGGAGGCATTTACCGAAGCGCCGGCGAGTTCGCCCTTCTCCTTGCAGAGCTTGGCCTTGACGTCGGCATCCGTGCCGTAGGTGCTGCAGTAGGCCTCAAGCCTGTAGTACTCGGCCGCTTCCTGCCCCTTCTCGGAATAGGTGGACTCGCCGCGGACCCATTTGTCGAGTTCGTTGGAGTAGGCGACGCTCGACTTGTTGACGGTGCCCTGGAGGCTGCCGCCCGTCGCGCCCGTGATCACGTAGCACGAGCTCGTGCCGGAAGTCGCGTCCACCAGCGCCTTGAGGCGGGCCTCTTCGACCGCCTTGACGGTCGAGCGGTCGTCCTGCTGGTCCGCGAGGGTATGTTCGGCCCCCGTCTGTTCGCGCATGTTGCCAGAGAGCTGGCCCGTGCCGAGGCGCAGCGCCTCGATGATGGCGAGCTGCATGGCGGCGAGCTTTTGGTTGAAGTTCTTCATGACGATGGTCGCGTTTTCGTTCGCGTGGTCGTGATCATAGTAGCTTGTGCAACAGTTGCCAGTGGCCCCCTTTGGCACCTGGTAGCTGTAGGCGCTACCCAGCCCTGACGGATCGGAAGACTTCGTCTCAGAAGTCTCGGCCGCCGTCGCCATGACCGGGGAAAGAGCGACGGAGAACGCGATCGCCGCGGCCGTCACGAATTTGAAGATGTTTATACGCATTGAAGTCTCTCCCCGTTTAATTCTTGCCGAACACCGAAGCGATGCTCGAAAGGCCGGCATCGGCCGACCCGTTGCTTTCCTCGAAGGCGTCGCCGAAGACTTCGCTCAGGGTGTTCCCGATCCCGGGACGCACCGCGCCAGCGCCGTCGTTCGCCTCACCGAAGACGCCGGACGGGAAGAACCCGCCCATCGACGTCGTGTTGAAATTGCTCATGTCGCCGAACTGGCCAGCGACCTGTTCGGCGACGCTGACGGCCTTGTCGCACGACCAGCCCTGGAGCATCGTCGTCAGGCTTCCGAGGCTCGGAGGCTTGAACAGGATGTCGGAGCCAGCGTTCTGGAACAGCTTGTCGAGGCAACCGCGCGCCGCGAAGCCCGAGTTCTGCGTCATGCCGCCGAGGGCGGAGTTCTGGCTGAAACCGAAGCCGTCGCTCATCGCCGAATTCACGACGTTGTTCACGCCCTGGATGCCGACGGCGACCTGCTTGGCCGCCACCGCCGAGTCGCATTGGCCGGCGGCGGACGCGCCGCCCGTGGTGGAGGTCAGCGAACCGGTGGTCGAGAACGGAAGCCCGTCGAGCGATCCGCCGCCGGCCGTGAAGCTGCCCGTCAGGTAGGACAGGTCGATGCCCGCTCCTCCGCTCATCGCCTTCGACAGCAGCGACCCGAGTCCCGAGGACGAGACGCTCAGCGATCCCGTCTTCAGGAAGTTGTCGAGTTCGGTGACGCCGATGGAAAGAGCGCCGGCGATAAGCGACGACTCGTCCAGCTTGAAATTGCCGATCATCCCGCCGAGGTAGGAATCTGTGCCCAGCGCCTTGAGCGCGCTCCATGTCTGCTGCACCTCGGCCTCGGTGGTGTTGAGCCCCGTCCCCGACGTGAAGTTCGTGATCGCGATCGGGTTGTTTGCCGCCGCGAGAGCCGGAGACCCCGAGAGCATCGCGGCAACGGATACGGCCGCAAGCGCCATGATCAGGTGTTTTCTCATTTCGTCGTCCCTTCAATTCGGTCCGCGACCGCATAGGCACTGCCCGTCCAGCCCATCTGCAAAGCCCCGTCCTTGGTTTCGAGCAGGATGTCCCGGTAGCCCTGGCGGGTCATTTTCGACGTCAGCACCTTGCCCGTGGTCGAGGACGACAGCACCGGCCGCCAGGCGTCGCCCTCCTTTTTCAAGACCCGGACCGGACATCCGTTCAGCTTTCCGCAGACGACGGAGCCTTCCATTTTGACCAGCATCAGGTCGTTGCCCTTGGACAGTCCCTCCTGCGTGTAGCTGTAGGTCACGGGAATGCCCGCGGCCGAAAGCTTCGCGGGCTGGCCAAACGCCTTCGAAATCGATTCGCGCGCCTTGTCGGTGACAGGTTTGAAGGTCATGGCAGACCCGAGCGTGTCGACCTTGGGAAGGTAGCGGCCGCCGTCCCACGACCACTCGGTCGCGTCCACCTTTATGGGAGCGGGCACGTCGCGGTAGCCCTTGGAAACGTCGAGGGCGTCTGCGAAGCGGTCGAGGACGATTTTCCAGTCGCCGCCCATATGGCGCAGGACGACGGTGCGGCATGCCTTGGTGCCGTCACGGCAGGCGCTGCTGTGGACGAACCGCGCGACGATCTCACCCTTGTTGTCTCCGTCGAGGTCCACCACCGCGCTCTGCACCTGCACGCCGGTCAGGCCGCGGATGTAGTTGCCGAACACGACGTTGATGACGGAACGCGCCTGGGCGTAAGGCGAGTCCGTCAAGGTGACGGGTGCCGCCGAAACCGACGCGGTCGTCGCGAGGAGTGCTGCGAGTGCGAGTGCGAGTTTCATGTTGCCCCTCATTGGAAAACGTTCTTGAGCGAGGTCGAGATGTCCGCCGTCGAACCCGACGACGTTTGCGATCCCGATCCGATCAGCTGCTGGACGAGGCCGGAATACCCGCCGGACGAACCTCCTGAGAGGAGGTTTCCGCCGAGGTTGATGCCGGACAGGATTTCACCCGGCTGCAGGGAACCCGAGTTCAGGCCGCCCCCGCCGACAAGGCTCTGGAAAATCTGGGAGGCCTGCTCGCAGGCGAGGTTCTTCACCATCCCGAGCAGCGAATCGAGGCTCGGCGGCTTGAAGAAGATGTCGAGGCCGCCGGAGGTCATCAGGTTGTCGAGACAGGTCGTAGATGCGAACGATCCGGGACGCTTCGAGAAATTCTGGGACGCCATGTCGGCCTGCGCCTCGATGTAGCGCTGGCGCTGCTGGTCGAGCGCGGACGAGACACCGGCGGCGCACTCGGTCGCGGCGTAGGCCGACTGGACCGTCATGCCCGCGACGAAGGCGGCGATGGCTACTCTCTTAATTGAAGACTTCAACATCACATGCGTCCTTTCATTTCGAACTCCGAGGCGACCTCGAGGCTTGCGCCTGCCACCGCGTCCAGCGTCTGCGCGTCCACGATCTGCGCGGCGATACGCGGTCCGAGAGCCTCCGCGAACGCGAGGATGTCGGAATAGAAGAACGGCGCGATCTTGTCCCTGCCGTCTCCACCAGCGACAGCGCCGCCTTCCTCTTCTTCCCCAGGCAGTGTGTCACTGACCAGCGCAACCATGAAGACCCCGATGTCACTATATTTCTGGGCCAGGACCCAGGCAAGGAAACGCAGCCGGCCGGCACGTCCGAGGTTTTTGAAGTCTTCGGCGCGCTCGCCGACGAAGTCGAGCGCCGCCGCCGCGGTCTTGAGGGTCGGAAGGCGCTTGGAGACGAGTTCCACGAACGCCGGGTCGACGGAGACCGGGTCTTCGGTAACGGCGGCCACGTCCTTCGGCTGAACCGCCCGCCACTTGACCAGTCTATCCTTGTTCAGGAAGTCCATCCGTTGTCCTTTGCGTCATATACGTATAGTGTAAGTATTGAAACATCTTGTTCTAAGTCAAAGCAAGCATCGAGGGGAATAAAAATGACGACACAGCAACAGCTCACAGCAACTCCGGCACATGGCCTGGATATGGACTTCTCGGCGCTCGGCACCGACTTCCACATGCCCGGCCTCGGCATGATCGGCGAACTGATGGACAGCCTGTCAGGCCCCTCCAACGACAACGCGCCGGTCAAGGTCGCCAAGCACGACCACACCCCGAGCTTCCAGCCGACTCCGGGTCCCGGCATGCGCATGTAATCCACAGGCCGCCTTCGGCCCGCCGAAAGCCCCTCCACCCCACGGTGCGCGGGGCTTTCGTTTGATCTCTGGTCGAGTTCTTGAATTAATTTCCGCAAGCTTGTTGACAGTCGCCTCTCCGCGGCCAAAACTCATGCCACCAACGCAAAACGGAGTCTTCTATTATGAGTGATGAACAGGGTTCTTTCGGCGAGGTTCAGGGTGGTGTCGCAGGCGACAAGCTGCGCAGTTTCATCGAGCGAATCCAGCGCCTGGAAGAGGAGAAAGCAACCATCGCGAGCGACATTAAGGATGTATACAACCAAGCCGGGAGCGAAGGTTTCGACAAGAAAATTCTCCGCAAGGTCATTTCCATCCTCAAGGAAGACAAGGACAAGCGGCAGGAATTCGAAAGCGTCCTCGACACCTACCTCGCGGCGCTCGGCGTCGATCGCGACTGATCGACCGTGCCGCGCCCGCCTCATGCAGGGCGCGGCCATTCCCCGTCGGCGTAACCCCGTGGCGACATGATGGAAGGGCAAGATATGAAAGACCCGACGACCCCGATGTGGGTAGGCGTGACCTACTTGATTTACTGCATCGCCCTGCTGCTGATCATTATGGGCGGCACGATGTACGCAGTCTTTGCCCTCGGGGCTTCGGGATTGTGGATTCTGGCGGCCGTCGCGATTTGCCTGTGCGGATATACGCCGGCACGCTGGAACCAGGTTTTCACCGGTATCGAAACCGAAGACGAAGAAGACTTCAGCTGACCTTGAGGGGCAGCTTTCGGAAAGGGGAGGCGGACATCACCGCCTCCCCTTTCGCGTTGAGGGTCATCGGGCCGATCGCGAGTTCCTTCGGCATGAACTCCTTCCATGCGGAGAGGCGGCCCGACGAGACCGGGATGAACAGGCGGAGCGGGACGGGGTTCATCGCCTGGGTCGTGTCCATCCGCGCGTCGACGCTCGAGAGCGCCACGTAATCCTTGTCGGGCTTGTTGAAGAGCAGGGCGGCCGTCGTCCACTTGACGGCCTCCATGGCCTCGCGGTCGCGGTCCACGTAGCCGAGGTAAGGCACGTCGTCCACCATGGCCACTCCGAAACGCCTGCTGCCCTGCGCGCCGAGGATGACGTCCTTCGCGCCCGTCTGCGGGTTTGACTTCACCTCAACGGCATTGACGTTGTTGAGCAGGAGTACCCAGAGCAGGAACGGGTTATCGCCGGCGAGCTTAGCGTACGACATTTTATGAATTACCTCGAATATCTTCTTGTCCGTTAAAGAAAGCTTGCGGCATAGGCGTGGCGCTGTAAAGATTTAATGGATCATTTTGGAGTATAGAAATGGCAACCTCGCCGGATCAACTTTCGGTAATCGCTGATATGCTTGCGGAAGACCTGAAAGGCCTTCCGTTCGCCATCCTCAAGAACGACAGGTACATCGTCCTCATCAGCGACCAGTTCGGCGTCGCGACCGTGGTCGGGGACAGGGACGCGGGCGGCGCGCACAAGGCGGCCCTCGAGATCGCGAGGCAGGCGGGACTGCTCGGCATCGCCGTCCAGGTCCATCCATACGTCGTGTCCGACAGGACCGACGGCGACGGCGACATCTTCGTGCGTCCGAACCAGATCGCGCTCGACATCCGCAGTTCCATGGCCGGCAAGTCGGGTGGCACCCCGCCTGTATCCAACGAGGACGCCAACAGGCTAATCGACTTCCTGAACGGCCGCGTCCACAAGGCGCGGGCCGAACCCGGCAAGGGGACCCAAATCCCGCCGCTGACGCCGGAGTTCAAGCGACTGCTGGCGGCCTGCGCCGAGAAGGCGCTTTCGGACAACAAGCCGTGGGTCGCCGGCGTCCAGATTTCCGTGGACCACCTGGTCGCGGAGGACTTCATGCTCGCGCCCCTGCTGCTGGTGGCCGCCGAGAACTGGACCGCGCCTTATCTCGCGTCCAAACGACAGGGAGGGTTCGCCTTCTCCGTCGCGGGAGCCGACACGACGATCCTCGGATACAAGGTGACAGGCCTGACGGCCGCTTCCCCGATGATCGTGCTGGTGGCCATCGCCGCGGCGATCCGCAAGTGCTGCCGCGACGGAGCCTGCATCCTCGACCCTTACCTGTTGCGCTTTGCGGACTTCATCGGCGAAATCAAGGGCAACGCCGACATCTTCGGCGAGGCTGACATGGACGCGATGCTGATCGCGTCGCAGGAGTGACGGGACGGACGATGGCGACTGACTTTGACTTTTCGGCGATGCAGGGCATGTCCCGAACCAACCAGACATCCGTGCAAGACTACCCGGACCGCGAGGAGACCTTCCGCGCCAAGGTCAGCATGCAGCAGTTCATGAACCACAACGGGCCGATTTTCAGGGCCTTCGCCTACAAGGGCATCGAGGTGAGGGAAGTCGCGGACGGAAACGCGCTCATCGCGCCGACGGAAGCGGCGGCCAACCTGACGCATCTTGTCACCAAGGCGATACTGGACAAGAGGCAGGCGGACGTCACCGCCAAGGACCTGTCGTTCTTCAGGACCGAGGCGGCGAACTGGGTATCGGAACGCTGGATCAGGGACGAGGACTACGACATCGAGGCCGCCGCCAGCTCGATCTCCCAGGCGGTACTCAAGGCGGGCAAGGACTGGGACCACGACCCCTACAAGGACGACCGCATATCCAACGACGCCTCGCTGATGATGTCGGCCGCGGGCGTCACCGCGAAACTGATGAAGCAGGTGGAGGTCTATGACTTCAGGATCGGCAGGAACGAGGTCCTCAAGACGCTGCTGGACGCGGTGATCGGCACCGCCGTGCATGTCTCCTCCGACATGTTGCCGAACGCCTCGAAAGGCGACGTCGCGAACCTCATACAGACGGTCTCGCGCAACTTCGCGGCCATCATGGAGGCGATCTACGAACGCAAATCCAGGGACGTCGTCACCCTGCTGAAGGGACGGAAGACCGAACAACGCACAGCGTGGCTCGACGCCAACCGGCCTCTCGATTCCATCGTGGCCGAGTTCCACGAATGGGCGCTGTGCTTCGTCGGGTTCGCGGTCGCCACGTCCTCCCGCATCTCCGCTCCCCAACCGACCAACGACGGCCCCCACCGCGTCGCCGCACGGTAATTCAGGACTTCACATCAATCACTCCGGGTGCCACCATCGGGTGGCACCCGGAGTGATAAAGTAAATGCAAGACATCGTCACCTTCCTCGCAGGCCTTCCCGCCGCATGTCTCGCCGCAGCCGTGATCGGAGCGGCCGCCGCCTACGCGACAGCGTTCGCCGCCGACGTCGCCGAGACCCTCGACGAGGAGGCCGCCCTCCTGCCCGAAATGGCGCGGGCCTTGCTGCGGGGCGGCGTGTCCAACGGCGGAAGGCTGCGCGCCGCCGTCGTCTCGGCGTTCCTCTGCGGCTCCTTGCCGCTGTGGTCCACCATAAGCTTTCCCGTGCTCGCGCTCCTGATCGCGTTGGCGGTTCCCGCGAGCGTCATGGACGCGCGGCTTCTCGTCATCCCTGAGGAATTCACATGGGCGCTCCTGTTTGCCGGAGCGCTGCTTTCTCCCTGGCATTCGGGCGCGGAAGACGCCATCCTCGGGGCGGCGATCGCCTCCGGGGTCACTTGGTTCACCATGGCGGCGATGGAATACAAGACCGGCCTACCGATGCGTGCGGGCGGCGACATCGCCGCGGCGGCGGCCGGGGGCGCGTGGGTCGGCATGCTCGCGTCCGGGGTCTTCGTCTTCTCGGCCTGCGTGATCTTCATGGCATACACCGTCGCCACGGGCGCTTCCTCCGGGGGCAGGCGCTGGGTTCCCATGGGACCCGCGCTTCTCGCCGCCATCCCGTTGACCCCGGTCCTGACGCCGCTGATCGAGGCCGCCGCCGCCCGGGCGTTGTGATTTGCATGGGCGCGCCGCAAAAAAGTTGATGACAATCTAACGAAGGCCGAACCCGACCCCGCGTCAGCGGCGGCGAGGGACAGGCGACACTGACGGAACTGGCCGTTTCGATGGAAGAATACAGGGGTTTTATACGCGAGATCAGACGCACCTTCGAACCGAGCGGCGACGTACTCGCCGATGCGGAAATCGAAAGCCGTGCCGGAATGGTCCCGATGGTGGTGGTTGGACCTTTCAAGAGCTTCGTGCGTGAAGGCGACTGGTTCATCGCGTCCGGAAAGACCAAGCCGAACACATTCAATGGGCGTACCGAGAACCGCTTCAAAGCGTACGAGATCAGGCCTGACCTGCCGCGTACGAAAGCGGGCGCGCTGGCAATGCTCGACAAGACCTTCAACGACAACGAACACGGCATAGACCTCAGCGCCAGGCACAGGTTCGTCGAAAAGCACGGTGCGGATACGGCTTTCAAGATCGAGAAGAACCCCGATCTTCTCCTCGAGATGACCGACGACGCCAACCGCTTCGGGCGGGCGATCCGCAATGCGTGGTCGTCGAGGGTGTACAATCTCCAGCCAATCCGGATCATGGAGGGGGCGGGGGCAAAGCCGGAGACCATCGCGGCCGTCATGAAGAAATATCGGGATGAAACGCTCGATATCATCAAGAACGATCCGTACGAGCTGATGTCCGTCAAGGGCGTCGACTTCGGGCTCGCCGACAAGTTCGCCGAGAAGGTCGGCATCGGCAAGAACGACCAGCGCCGTGTCAGCGCGGCCGTGAGCGAGCTTGTGTCGGCGAGCCTTTCGGACGGCAATACCTATATCCCGGTTACGGTGCCTGAAATGAAAGCGGCCCTGAAACCCTTCGGTATCGAATGGGACGCTTTCAAGAAATTGGCCTCTACTGTCATGACGGCAGAACACGCCGAGCGGCTTGGCGTGACGATCTTCCAGTCGAAGGTCGGCAACGTCATCCAGAAGATCGAGACCTACCGAAACGAGCGCGACATCGCGACGGCCGTCGCGGCCCTTGTGGCAAGAGGTGCCACGCTCGACCACCAGAAAATCGACGAGGCGGCGAAGCGCGTTCTCGCCCAGGAGAAGTTTTCCTTCCTCTCCGCTGAACAGCGCGAAGCCGTCATCAATTCGAGTCGGGAGTCGATCGCCATCCTCACGGGTGGCCCGGGAACGGGAAAGTCGACGGTCTCGGACGCCATCGCGGAAATCGCCGTCCAGACGATCAAGGGGCCACTCTATCTCGTCGCGCCGACGGGCAAGGCCGCGCGACGCCTCGCGGAAACGACGGAACGCGACGCCCAGACGGTCCACAAGCTGCTCGGCGCGAAGGGAAAAAGCGGCAGCTTCAAGTTCGGCCGGCACAACAAACTGGAGAAGGGATGCTTCGTCCTTGTCGACGAATCCTCGATGCTCGACACCGCGCTCACCAAAGCGCTTCTCGACGCCCTGCCGGAGGACGGCAGAATCCTGTTCGTCGGCGACAAGGACCAGTTGCCGAGCGTCGACGCCGGCTATGTTCTCGGCGACATGCTGACCGCCAGAGCGCAGAACGGCAACATGGTGCCGAGTTCGGAACTCACCGAGGTCTTCCGCTCCAAGGGCGCTAACAACATGATCGCTCCCTATGCCAAGGAGATCAAGGAAGGCGTCTTCGACGTGTCCAAGGTCACTCCCGCGACGATCTGGAGCGAAGGCGTGGCGTTTTTCGACTTCCCCAAGGAGAGCATCGTCGTCCAGGTCGAGAAGGTGTATTGCGACCTCGCCGAGCGGGTGCTCAACCTTTCGCCCCGCAACGACGTCGTCGTTCTGTGTCCGATGCGCAAGGGCAGGGGAGGTACGCACGAGATCAACACCCGTCTGCAGGCGAAGGCCAATCCGAAGGGAGAGGCGATCAAGGGATGGGTGCGGCCATCCGGGATGGACCGCGCTGAACCGACGCCCAGGGTCGGCGACAGGGTCATGCTGACGGCGAACGACGACGACCTGAACATCCGCAACGGCGACGTCGGCTACATCAAGCGAGTCGTCACGGAATGGGACGGCAAGCGTAGCTTCGACGCCGTCGAAGTCGTCCTGGAATCGGACGATGTCGTGCGCATCCCGGTCACGACGGCCCCCTACAACATGATCGTCGCCTACGCCATCACAGGGCACAAGTCGCAGGGTTCGCAGTACAAGTGCGTCATCATGCCGGTCTCGGAGGACCACACCTCGATGATGGAACGCACGCTCCTCTACACCGAGTGGACACGTGCGAAGCGCTTCGTCGTCCTGATCGGCAACAAGGACGTGTTCACCGCCGGCATAGAGAACGTGTCGTCGTCACGCCGCATGACGCTCCTGAAGTCCCACATCGAGGACGAACTCGACCTCCTGCCAGCGCGTCCGCGGCGCAGGCCCGCGCCGTCGGCGTCCGCGCCCCGCGCCGCGGCACCGCCCGCTTTTACCCGCCCCAGCTTCGCCCGCCCGTCTTTCGGCGCGCCCCAGCCCGCGGGCCACGTCGCTCCGCCGCCACGCACGAGCAACCCCTTCAGCGCGCCGCTCAAAAGGTAGACTCCGGACCCCGACCGCAGATCGGGGTCTTTCATTTCTTTAACGGGCTTCCTTGACCGTGACTTGTACTTGGGAAATCATGATTAACTAACCCACTATACTTGTAGCGGAAGTATTCATGGCAATAACCAGCATCCTTTCCAACCTCACCGGCGCGATAAACGGCATGACGAAGAAGAACCTGTCTTCGTTCTGCTTTCTGGAGACGTCGGACGGCAACGACGTCCTGGTTGCGAAGGACGGTTCGCTCGCGACGATGATCCGGGTCGACGGCATCAAGCAGGTCATGGGCGAGACGGAACTCGAACACATCACCACCAGCCTCAACCGCCAGCTCGGTCCGTACCTCGGAGGCGAGGGCCATGCGATCCAGGTGTGGTTCTCGCGCGACAAGGACCTTGCGCCGCAGATGATCCGCGACCTGATGAGCACGCCGCGCGACGTGGCGGCGCGGATGAGCATGAACCTCGACGACGTCTTCGACGAGCGCGAGCGTCACCTCCCCAAGTTCATCACGTGGGAGGGCTTCTACATCATGCTCTGGACCAGGATGTCCGTGCTGACGAAAAAGGAACGCGAGAACGCCCGTATCGAACTGAAGCCGCCGGCGCTGATGCCGACGATATCCGACGCGCAGGACCCGTTCCGCGTGGGGACGATGCTGACCCACCGGCACCGGTCGTTCGTGAGCAGTTTCGTGAGCGACCTGCGGGACGTCTCGATCCGCGCCGAGTCCATGAATGTCCACGAGGCCATCAAGGCCATCCGCAACAGCGTCTATCCCGACCTGATCGGTTCCGACTGGGAAGCGACGATGCCCGGCGATCCGGTGCGGGTGCGCATTCCGGAAATCACCAACTTCGATGCGTCCCACCTCCTGTGGCCGAAGATCGAGGAGCAGATTTTCACCCGCGAGGCCGAGAGGGTCACTCCCCGCATCGTCAAGCTCGGATCGAAATACTTCGCCTGCATGGATATGGTCGTCGGGCCGACAGAGACGATGGAATTCGAGACCCTGCTCAACCGCATGATCGAATCGGACGAGTTCCCCTGGCGGTGTTCGTTCGTGATCGAGGGCGGCGGCTTGCGGTCGCTCGGGATCAAGAAGTTCCTGGCCTCCATCTTCCAGTTCACCAACGGCGAAAACAAGCTGATCCGGCAGGCGATCGAGGAGTTGCAGGAAGCCCAGCAAAACAACACCACGATCACCAGGCTGCGCATGTCGTTCGCGACATGGGCAGACGCCGGCGCGCCCGACAGCATGAAGCAGATCGAGGAACGCGGCGCGAGGCTCCAGCGCGCGATCGAGAACTGGGGCAACTGCACGGTGTCTCCGCTCGTCGGGGACCCGGTCGAAGGCACGATGTCGAGCGTCCTCGGCCTCGATGTCGCCTCAACCGCGCCGGCGGGCGCGGTGCCGCTGCCTGACGTCATCACCATGCTGCCCCTCAACAGGGACGCCTCGCCGTGGAATAGGGGATCGGTCCTCTTCAGGACCATGGACGGAAGGCCGTGGCCCTACCAACCGGGGTCCAGCCTCCAGGACACCTTCATCGACCTCGTGTTCGCCCCCCCTGGCAAGGGCAAGTCGGTGTGGATGAACACCGTCAACCTCGCCCGTTGCGTGTCGCCGATCGCGCTCCAGGGCGGGATGGAACTTCCGCGCATCGCGATCATCGACGTCGGTCCGTCCTCGGCGGGCCTGATCTCGCTCCTCCAGGAGGCGCTTCCTCCGCATCTGCGCCACAAGGCGGCCTACCACCGCCTACGCATGACCCAGCGCCACGCCATCAACCCGTTCGACACGCAGCTCGGCTGCCGCACACCGCTGCCGCTCGAACGCGCCTTCCTCCAGAACTTCCTGTCGGCACTCGGCACGGACATCGGCGAGAAGAAGCCGCCGGGCGGCTTCTCCCAGTTGATGGGGGCGGCGATCGACGCGCTCTATTCCAAGTTCTCGGACGAAGACCGCAAAGGCATGCCACTCCGTTACAACCAGGGTGTTTCCCCCGAGGTGGACAAGGCCATCCACTCCTACAATTTCACCATCTCGAAGAACGATACCACGTGGTGGGATATCGTGGACCTGTTCTTCGCCAAGGGCGACATCCACTACGCGACCCTCGCGCAGCGTCATGCCGTGCCGCGCCTCGAGCACATGATGACCATCCTCTCCGACGAGCAGGTCCTCGACGTGTTCGGCACGGCCATGCACAACGGCGAGCTGGTGGTGGACATCGCCAAGCGGGCCATCTCCTCGGCGATCCGCGAGTACCCGATCCTGCAGCGCCCGACCGCTTTCGACATCGGCGATTCCAGGGTCGTCGCGCTCGACCTCGACGAGGTCGCGCCGAAGGGCGGCGGACCGGCCGACAAGCAGACGGCGCTGATGTACATGCTCGCCCGCTTCGTGCTGGCCAAGGACTTCTATCTCGGACCGGAAATCCTGCCCGAGATGAACGGCAAGTACCATTCCTACCACGGTCCGCGTCTCAAGAAGATGAAGGAACAGCCGAAGTGCCTCGTGTACGACGAGTTCCACCGCACCTCCAAGGCCGCGTCCGTCCGTGACCAGGTCATCGTCGACATGCGCGAAGGCCGCAAGTGGGGCGTCCACATAACGCTCGCCTCGCAGCTCCTCGGAGACTTCGACAAGGAAATGGCCTCCATGGCCTCCGGCATCTGGATCATGGGCGTCGGCAACGAACGCGACGTCAAGGAGACGACGGAGATGTTCGGCCTTTCCGCCACCGCGGAAGAGATCGTGCGCACGAGGCTGACGGGACCGGGACGAGGCGGCGCGCCGTTCCTCGTCCTGATGAACCTCAAGGAAGGGCAGCACGAGCACTTCCTCGTCAACACGCTCGGTCCGACCGAAATCTGGTCGTTCTCGACCACGGCCGAAGACCAGGCGCTGCGCGGCCGCCTCTACGAGCTTCTCGGAGCCGTCAGGGCGAGAAAGGTCCTTTCCAGGCGCTTCCCCGGCGGCAGCGCCAAGGCCGAGATCGAATCCCGCGCGTCGAGGGTGGAAAACCGCCATTCGCGCTCGGACAGCGACGTCCAGAAGGGCGTGATCGACCAGCTCGTCAAGGAGTTGACCGAAGGAGCTTACGAGAAGGTTTGACACTGTCACGGCCGGACTGCACGATGAATCCATCCCCGCGATGCGGCACGCCGCTAGCACACCCCCGGCTCCGGCTGGGGGTTTTGCGTTTCGGGCGTCGGAAACCTTGGTGTGGAGCGTAGCCCGACAGGCCCTCAGGCGTTCTCCGCCGCATCCAGGTCCAGAGCGGCCTCGGCGTCGTCCAGAAGCCCGAGAAGCGTCCTGATCTCATTTGGCGCGCGGTCGCCGTAGGTGTGCGTCGAGTGTTCCAGGAAGAGCCGCGCGAGCCTCAATCTCCTGGCCGCCATTGCCTTCGTCGCCGGAGGCTCCATGCGCTCGGGGTCCGAATGCTCCGGGCTTGACGCGGTGGCGAGGATCGCCGCGTAGATGCCCCCGGGAACCGCCTCCGGATGGGTGGACGTTCCGTGCAGTTCCCGCACGATGGCCTCGCGCACCCGGTCTTCCATCAGCCTGGGGATCAGCTGCCATCCCTGGGGGACGTGGAGATCGTGGATGAGATCAGCCTTCTCGATGACACTGGCGATGGCCACGAGCTCGTCCGTCTTTTCGGCCCCCCGCAGCCAGGACGGATCGAAGGTCAGGCCGGGACGGCCGATCGCGATCATGAACAGCCGTCTGGCGGCTTCGATGAGTGTCTTGGGATGCCTTGGGCGGCGCGTTCCTGTCGGGGACATCGTTGGCTTTCACACTTGAGCGGGTGGACCTGTCATTATAGGTCGAAGCCGCTCGGCGTCCGCAAGGCCCACGAAGCAGATGATACCTGCCACATCAGGCAGTGCCCTACATCTTCATCGCGCTGGCAGTCGCCGCCTTCGCCATTTCGACGGTGGCTCCTCCGTCTTCGCCCGTCAGAGCCGCGGGACGGCGGCGGCTGGCACGTTGATCGTGGTGTTGTCCGCCATTTCCATAGCCTGGGCGATCATCCGGCCCGAAATCCCCGCGGGCGGCATGCCGAGGCCCTCGTATCTCGGGCTCTTGACCGAGTTCCACAGCTCCATGATTTCCGGGAGGAGGCCGACCAGGTCACTCCTCTCCCCGCTGATGTCGTTGTTCGACAGGATGGCGTCCTTGACGGCGAGGAAGCGCGTGAGCCGCGCCCCTTCGAACAACGGGGGAGACTCCCGGTGTACCTGGTGGAACTCGTGCTGCACCGACCTGCGTACGAGGTTGGAACCGACGGCCAGCGCCATGGCATGGGTCGCTTCCTCGTCCTGGTCGAAGCCGACGGCGGAAAGGTCCATACCGTCGGTCTCGGCAAAGCCGATGTCCTGCTGGCCACGCCACTCGCCGGTCATCTGTTGGGCATATGCCAACGCCTCGTCGTAGGCGGAAAGCGGGAAACGCATCCATGTGGACGTTCGGGGCGACACCAGCGGAAGGAACCCGGCGTCGAGCGTGACGACCCGCGGGCCGTGGTCGCCGCCCGACATCGTCACCGACAGGCACGGCATCGTCGTCTCCATCCAGAATTTCCCGCCGATCACGAGCAGGCGATTGGCCTGGGCTTCGAACATCCTCATGAAAACCGCGAAGTCGTCGCCGTTCACGTCGCGCAGTTCGGCCTGCGCGAAATCGATGTCGTTCCGGTTCACGTTCGGGAGAGGGGCGCGCGGCTGCTCGGGCCAGAGCTTGTAGTTGCGGGCAGTGTCCATCCCGTGCACGTCGATGAACCATTGCGCCCAGTCCCTGATGGGGAAGGCCAGCGGGCGGCGGGTCATACTGCCCATCGGAGGCGCGGATACGACGTAGTCGACTCCATGGTCGTAGCGGTCCGTCGAGAAGGCATTCGTGAACAATCCCTCAGGGTTGCCGAGGGGGCGATAGAGGCGGCCGTCGTAGGAGCGAAGCTGCGGGAACACCCGGCGCTCGCCGTCCCCCGAGACGAAACCAAGCGAGTCCAGTCCGATCCCCGTCTCGCCGGTCGACACCTCCGCCACCTCGGCGCGGTGGACGTAACTGCCGAAAAAGCGCCTATCGGTCTTTTTGGTCGCTGCGGGATTGGCGCGGACGAGAATCGGAAACTTGATGTCGATCTGCATGGAACGGTTCCTGTTTGTCCCTCCAGATACCCCCGTGACACAGCAAGTTGCAAGGCCGACCGTGACGTCACCGTCCATCCATTCGCTCAATTCAAGACCCCGTCGCGGAATTTGTTGACAGTCGCGCAAGCCGCAAACACACTTGAACGATAAACAGAGACTCCAGTACATGTCATCGCTCAACGAAGACCAGAAAAGGGCCGCCGCTCACCAGCGGGGACACGCCGTCGTCCTCGCGGGGCCGGGAACGGGCAAGACGAGCACGCTCATCGCCCGCCACTCGGTCCTGCTTTCACGCGATGTATCGGCGCAGAACATCTTCGTCGTCACCTTCACGCAGAAGGCGGCCGAGGAAATCCGCAACAGGCTCGGCGACCGCGCCGGAAGCCGCCCGTGGATCGGGACGTTCCATTCCCACTGCCTGCGGCTCCTGAAGCGGTTCCACGAGGAGGCGGGGCTTCCCAAGACGTTCAGGGTGTTGGACCCCGGCGGCCAGCAGCGGGCGTTGCGCGAGATGGGCGTGGACTGGAACCAGGACGACGGCGACCTGCTCGACATGTTCTCGCGGTGGAAGGACGCGCTGGTCACGCCCGACGAGGCGATCGCCGAGGCGCAGCGCAAGTCGAACCCGACTGAAAAGCGCGCCGCCGAACACTACCGCCAGTACGAGGAACATCTCGCGGGAAAAGGCAACCTCGACTTCTCCGACCTCGTTATCCGCGGCCTGCGCCTCATGAAGAGGTCGCAGGAGGTCAGGCGTTACATCTCGGAGACCCTTCCCTATGCGCTCGTGGACGAGTTCCAGGACGTCAACCGCGTCCAGGTGGAACTCCTCCAGGCGATGGCAGACGCCGGCACGATGATATGGGCGGTGGGAGACGACGACCAGGCGCTCTATGGATGGCGGGGTTCCAACGTCTTCTACACCGTCCAGTTCGACAACTATTTCGCACCCGCCGCCAAGTACACGCTCAAGTCCAACTACCGTTGCGATCCCGCGATCCTGAGGGCGGCGGGCCTTCTCATCGCCAACAACAAACACCGCGTCAGGAAGGAGCTCATCGCGACAAGGCCGCACGGACGCAACAACCTGATAAGGGTGAGCGCCTTCAAGGACGAGCGCGAGGAGGCGACATGGATCGCGTCCTCGATCGAGGGATATCTCGCCAAGGGCGCGAGGCCCCGCGATATCGGCATCCTCGTCAGGACGTCGTCGCTGACGGCGCACATCCAGCAGGCCCTCGAACTCAGGAAGATATCGATGTCGCTGACCGGCGCGATGAACTTCTGGGACACCGCGGAGGTGAAGGCGGTCTGCGATCTCCTGGAGGCGGTCGAGAACGGCGACGAGAAGGTCGGGTACCGCTACAAGGGCGGAGCCGACTTCATCAGGACGATGGAGGGCCTCGGCCCCGAACGCACCGCAAGGCCGGTCGCGCAGTTTCTCGCCGCGCAGCCTCCCGCCAACTCGAATTCGGAGAAGATCGCCTCGTGGGCCGACGCCGTCGAGGCGGTGGCGTCGATGTCGGCCGTCTTCCCGTCGGCGGCCGCCTTCAGGGTACACGTTTCGACCATGTCGGCGATGGTCTCCACGCAGGCCGCGGACGGCGTCTCGCTGACGACGATCCACTCGGCCAAGGGCCTGGAATACCGCCACGTTTTCATCCCGGGATGCGAGGCGGCCATCATGCCCCACCGCAAGTCCACCGACCAGGAAGAGGAGCGCCGCCTGTTCTACGTGGCCCTCACCCGGTCCAAGGGAGCGGTGGACGCCAGTTTCTCCCGCATGCGCGCCAGGAGGAAACAGCAGCCGTCCCCGTTCCTCGCCGAGATCAACGCGGCCGGTCCAGGCTGTGTCGTGTGGGCCAAAGGAGCCAATACCGACCCGGCGAAGGAACATACCCCTCCCGCGACGCGCCAACCGGAGAGATCGGCCCCGACTGGACGGGTCGCCGAGCGGCCCAAGGGCTTGCCGACGGTTTACTACCGCAAGGACGGCAGCCGCACGCTCGTGCCGCCGGAGGAATGACATGCGCTCGCTCAGAAACTCCAGGAAGTTCAGGCTTTACAAGCAGGCGCGCAGGGAAATGACCGAGAAGTTTCCGGCGGCCTTCCCGAGATCGGGGAAAAGGCCCGCGCTGAAGGTCGGAATCTTGGACGACATCAGGCAGGCCGGTGACCTGCGCATCTCGATGACGAACTGCCGCCGGTTCCTCAGCATCTGGACCAGGTCGACCGCCTACCTCGTCAACATGACCGCGGGCGAGCCAAGGGTCGGACTCGACGGCCGCCACGCGGGCAGGGTTAGCGACGGTCACTACCGCGAGGCGAAGGCGACGCTGAAGCGGCGGAAATCGTCCCGCGAACGGACAACACCCGGTAATTGAAGACCCGGAGCAATTGACGGGACGGAATTGAAGACCTAAAGTCGCGTCAACAAATTGGAATGGAAGACATGGCCACAACACCCGAATTCTGCAATGACGTTTCCGTACTCGGCCGGGAGTGGCTCCTGAAGCCGCAGCCCGACGGCCCTGAAATCGAGGGAATCCACCCCTCGGCTGTGTCTGTTGCCATTGCCCGCGGTTTCGAACCGGATCGTTTCTTTTCGCCAAAGCTGCGTGACGAACTGCCCGATCCGTCGATCATGAAGGGCATGGACGAGGCCGTGGCCATGTTTTGCGACGCCGTTGAAGCGCGCAAACGCATCGCCATCTACGGCGACTACGACGTGGACGGCGCGACCTCGACCTCCCTCCTGATCCGCTGGCTCACGTCGATCGGACAGCCGCCGATCTTCTACATCCCCGACCGCATCGCGGAAGGTTACGGCCCCAATGCGGACGCCATCCGGAGGTTGAAGGCGGAGAACGACATCGAATTCATCCTTTTCCTCGACTGCGGCACCCGCGCGCACGCTCCGCTTGCCGTCGGCGTCGAACTCGGCATCGAGATGGCGATCCTCGACCACCACGAACAGGACGACAAGGACCCGCCAGCGGTTCTCGTAAACCCGAAGCGCCGGGACGAGACGCGCGAGTTCGACTATCTCTGCACCGCCGGCCTCGCCTTCGTGTTCCTCGTGGCGGTGAACCGCGAGATGCGCAACCGCCGCTTCTTCACCGACGACCGTCCCGAACCGGACCTCAAGCAATGGCTCGGGATCGTCGCGCTCGGAACGGTGTGTGATATTGTTCCACTGGTCAACCTCAACCGGGTCTTCGTGAAAATGGGCCTACCGCTGATGGGCGAAATCCCCGGCATCCGCGCCCTCAGGACCGTCAACGGCGACCCCGAGTTCAACGAACATACCTGCGGTTTCGTTTTCGGGCCGTGCATCAACGCCGAAGGCCGCATCGGGGACACGCGTTCCGGAACCAGCCTCCTGTCCACCGACGACGAGAATTTCGCCATGGAAATGGCCCTCAAGCTCGTGGAGACCAACAAGGAACGGCAGGAAATCACCAAGGCCGCGCAACTGGCGGCGATCGAGATCGCGACCACGTCGATGACGGGCGACAGCACGATCGTGATCCACAACGACGAATGGCATCCGGGCATTGTCGGCATCGTCGCCGCGAGGGTGAAGGAGGCGACGAGCAAGCCCGCCGTCGTCATCGGACACGGCGGTGCCGGCTCGTGCCGCTCGGTCACCGGTTACAATATCGGCGAGGCCGTGGACGCGGCCCTCGCGGCAGGTGTCATCGACAAGGGCGGCGGCCACATGATGGCCGCGGGCCTGCACGTGAAGGCCGACAGGGTTGACGAGCTCAGGCGCGTCATGTGCTCCAAGTCCGACGGCTTCAAGATGCCTCCGGTCGAGATCGACATGGCGATCGCCTGTGGCGGGCTGACACCTGCCCTTGTGGAAGCCATGGAAAAGCTGCGTCCGTTCGGCACACAGAACCCGCAGCCGAGGATCGTCGTCCATGGCGGCTATGTCACCCGTGTCGAAGTGATGAAGGGCCTCCACGTCAAGCTTCACCTGGCGGGCCGCTTCGGATCGTGCAAGGCCGTGTTGTTCAACGCCATCGGAACGCCGCTCGGCGACGCGCTGGCCCTGACGGAAGACAAGTTCGTGGACGTATACGGCCGCTCGCGGGTGGACTTCTACGCTGGCAAGAGCAACGCTGTCGTCCTCATAGACGACGCCATGGTGAAACCGGAAGCCGTCGTGGAAGCTGCCTGAAACACGATCGCCCGCACGCCACGCCAGGCGTCGCGGGTTCCTCAGGGGGAAGGCGCGGTCGGTTGCGCCGCGGAACCGGGAGAGACCCTGTAGAAATCCCTGAGGATCGGCTCCAGCCCGAAGGGGATGTCCGAATAGGGATCGTTGAAGACCAGGGTCTCGCCCCGCCTCATGAAATTGGATGCCCTGAGATCAAGCTTTCGATCGAGACCCGCGCAGAAATCACGGAAGCCGGGTGCGTGCCGCTCCACGGCCGCCCATTCGTCCGCGATCCCATGTAGTGCCTTGAGCGCGGATTCGACCACATCCGACAGAACCGAGCCGTCATCGATCCTATCCAGCCTCTCAGTGACGGCGACAAGGACGCCGCCAACCTCGCCGATCCAATGGACGACGGGGCGGAAGGGTTGGGGTATGCCGTCCTCCTGCTCCATCCTCAACGTATCGTCGGCGAACTTGAACCAGCCGTCCGGATAGTCGCTCACCCGCACGACGAGCTGCGGGTCCGCGGGGTGTTCGAAGACGGATGCCGCCGTTCCCGAGTCGATGTGGACGAGGGAGTTGAACGCCCATTCGACGGGGCATTCGGCTCCGACGAGTTCGGAGAGGGCGTCTTCGTGCGTCATGGACGGCTCCGGTGGCGGGACATGGCGCGAGTATCACACCGCGCCATGCAGGGCGCAACGGAACCGTCAGGCGCTATCGGCAGTCGTAGGCGGTCCCGCGCGACACCACGGGCAACCCGCCGTTCGTCGTCACAGTGACCTCGACGACCGAGCAGCCGCCATCGCGTCCAACGACCTCGCCGTAATAGATACGGCCGGCTTCGTCCTCGTAGCTGCCGCTGCCGCGGGCCGCGCTCTCCCGGACCATCCTGTCGAACCCCGGGCGGTTGTCTCCGCGGACGGCCTTGTCGGCCCATTCCGAGCGCACGCCCCTCGGCGCGGCCTGCACCTCGGTGCTGGATGCCGACGTTCCGAAGGCGGAGTCGTCCGCGGCGCGCCGCGGGTTGCGTTCGGGCCTCGATGAATAGACGCGGCGGGTGGAGAGGTCCGAGGGAGGGTCGCGGGGTTCCGCCCGGTCGAAGGACGGCTTCGCGGCGGGAACCTCCGGCCGACCCTCCTGGACGGTGTTGCGTTCTGTCGGTTCGGGGAGTGCCTCGCGGCGGACGGCCTGTTCGCGCGGTTCGGGTCGATCCCTTCCCCAGTCGGGGTTGGACGGCCTCCATTCGCGGTCTTCCGGGCGCGCGGACTGGGCCGGGGTATAGGGACGCCAGCCACCGTCGTCGGGCGCGCCCGCGCCCACATCGGCGCGCGGGATCATGGGTTCGTAGTAGACGCCGGGTGAAGTGCATCCGGCGAGCAGCGTCGCGAACGCGAGGGCGAACAGGGCATGTCTGGTTTTCATGTTATCGGGTTCCGGAGGTGTTTCCCGAAAATGATGGACCCGAGTTACACATCCGTCCAGAGTTTTTAAAGACTTCGACCAGCCGTCACCGTTCCCACGGCTTCGTGTTCGGCCGGCCGAAATGCGCGGGCGGCGCTGCGGTGGGTGCCGCGGGAACGGCGACCCCGATGCGCTCGAGGAACGCGAGTACGGAGTCTTCGGGATGGATGGCGCGGCGGAGGTTCTTCGCGGCGTCTTCGAGGGCTTCGCGGCGTCGTCTTTCCGGGACCCGGTCCCACAGTGCCTGGGGCACAGATGGTGGACAGGGCGGCGGAGGCTCTGGCGCTATCTTGTCCGGTTCCGAAACGTCCATTTTTTAGCCTTTGACGATGCCTTTGCAGGCGGGCAAACTCCAATTCCTGCTCTCTTTAAATCCGTTATCAAAACGATGTTCTGTTGACAAGGATAAGGGGAGCATATTTAAAGAACTCGCAATTGCATAGAGGGGCGACGCGTCTTGGCGGACATCGGCGGCAGAACGGAAATTGAAGACCTCGCATCCATCTTCGGCGGCGAGGTGGTCGAGGATGCGTCTTCTGACATCCAGGTCGTCGAACACATGTACAAGCCGACCGAGTCCGTCTTCGGTGCAGTGGCTGAGAAGATGGTGGCCGCCGGCTGGTCGATCTTCCCGCAGGAAATGACCGGCAACCGCCGCCCCGGCACGGTCGACGGCGAGATGATCAAATGGTCTGAACACCACAATCTCGCCAACCGCAAGCCGCGGCCTGACGTCCTCAAGAAATGGGCCGTGCAGTGCGCGTCGCTCAACGTCGCCGTCGTCCTCGGCCCGGCTTCGGGCCATACGTTCGTCCTCGACATGGACGTGGTGGAAGAGGAACTCAGCCAGCAAATCCAGCAGCTCGCGGTCAGAATCCTCGGCGACACGCCGCTCAAGCGCGTCGGACGCTGGCCGAAGATGGCCTTCGTCTACAGGCATGCCCCGGAGGACGAAATCCCGAGCCGCACGCTGCATTTCGTCAAGACGGACCATCCCGAAAATCCCGAAGGCGACGACCAGCTGGTCGAAATCATCAGTTCCGGCAAGGCGATGACGTTCTACGGCAAGCACCACAAGACGGGACGTTACTTCCGCTGGATCGAAGGTCCGCCGCACGTACACGGTCCGGAGACGGTGCCGCTGGTGACCTCCGCCCAGCTCGGCGACTTCCTCGACGCCGTGGACAGCATCCGCCCGTTCAGCAAGTCCGCCTCCTTCGACCTCTCCTCGGTAACGTGGGAATGGGACGAGAACGCCAAGGTTCACGTGCCGAGGCTGCGCTCCCACGGCACGGCCAACGATTGGACGGAAAACGAGGACGGCAAGGTCTCCGACGGGCGCGAAGCGTACCTGACGCGCCTCGCGCTGCGCATCGTGACCGCGAACCCCGGGATGATCGGAAACGTCGTGGGCATCGAGACGCTGGTGAAGACGGTCGTCGAGACGTTTTCGGAAACGGCCGAGCTGACCGGTCGATGGCGCGGCCAGGGCCTTGTTCGCGAGGCGAAGTCCAAGGTGTACCGCTTTGCCAAGCGGATGGCTTCGGGAGAACTCAAGCCGTCCGCGCCCGTGCAGAACGACAAGGGCGAATACGTGTCGTCCGCCTCGGCGCGTGGCTTCGTGCCTCCGCAGCCGAGGAACCCGGACGGAGACAGCCTCGACTTCCTCCCGCCGTTCGTCGATCCGACGCAACCGGGATTCGACTTCAAGGCCAAGCACCAGCGCCGTCCGATGAGGATCGAACTCCTCGAATCGACGGCGGTGGAAATCGAGATGCGGCGCAAGGAGCGGGAAATCTCGCGCGACCGGACCCAGATCGCCAAAAGCGTCGCCCAGGGCGTTGACCTCGCGTTCACGACCTTCTGGGACGTCGTCTACGACAGGGACCGCTGCGACACGCGCGTCGATATCGTCAAGGCTCCAACCGGTGCCGGAAAGACGTCGCGAAGCATCGCCTTCATCGCGGCCGACCCTCGCACCTATGAAAACTATTGGGCCCGTGACGAACACGGCGTCCTCGTCGATATGGGCCGCGCGCCGATCCTGGTCCTGATGCCGACCTACACGAACATCGAGGAACTGCGTCACCGCGCCCAGATTCTCAACCTGGACGGCTCGCTCTCGGACAGGGAGCTGATGAAGCAGGCCGCCGATATGAACCTGTACAAGGAAGACGAGCTGGAGGGCCGATTGGCCGACCTGCGTCGCGACGCCCGCAACGCCGGCCTTACGACGATGATCTACAGCGGCAAGCTCAAGGCCGGGTGCAAGATGGCCGAGAAGGTCCAGATGGCTATGGCCGCGGGCCTCGGCACGAGCAGCTTCTGCCACACCGACGAAAAGCTCAACAGGGAGACCAAAGAGGTCGAGACCCCGGAGAAGTTCTGCCCGTTCTATCACCAGTACGAGCAGCTGCCCGACGGAACATGGCTGGAATGCCCCTCGATCCGGCAACGGAAGGAAATCGAGAAGTGCCACGTTGTGTTCCTGCCGCACGCCTTCCTCGCGCTCCAGATTCCGGAAGAACTGAAGAACGTCCGCGCCGTGGTCGCCGACGAGCGCATCCACCACCTGTTCCTCCACACCATCACCTTCGACATGGACGTCTTCGCGTCGCCCCGCAAGCCGCCGCGACTGACCAAAAAGGAGGTCGAGGCGGGCGTCGTGGCCCACGAGTTCCAGGAAGACCGCCTTGCCGCGGTTGCCGAGGCGATCTACGCGCTCAAGACAAAGGGCGACCCGGCGGAGCAGCTTCTCAAGAAGGCCGACCGCCTGGGTCCGGGCGGTGGCGTCACGGTGGACCGCTGGATCGATGCCGCCCTGCGCTCCTGCGGTGCGTCGATGGCCAAGGACAACACGATCGATCCAGACATCTCCATGGAGGACCTCGCGGAGGTCTGCGCGCGGCCGACGGGCGTCGCCGTGCGCGAGGAGTATCGATTCTGGAAAATCGTCCAGGAGCGGTACGAAGCCCGCAAGACCGAACGCGTCATGGAGGAACTCATGCGCGAGGCGGGTCGGGAGTACGACCCGAAGACCCGCGTGACGCGCGGGGACAAGGACCTGCGAATTCAGCTCTACGTCGACGAGATCGAGGATGGTGTCTTCAAGGAGAGCATCCGCATCTCCTGGCGCGAGACGCCGAACTGGGTCGATCGGCCCTTGATGCTGCTGGACGCTTCGGCAGCGCCGGAGATGATCCAGAAAATCTGGCACGGCAAGGAGGTGGTCGTTCACGACATCCCCGCCGCCCTGAACGTCAGGATCGTCGGCATCGCGGACCGCACCTATTCCAATTCCTCGGTCATAGCCAAGCCCAGCGCGAGCCAGAGGGAGAAGGTCCAGTCGGCCAAACTGCTCGCCAACGTGCGAAAGGCGATCTCCGTGATCTCCGGCTACTACGGCTTCAGCCGTGTCGTCGCGGGCGGCTCCATCCTCGCGAGGCGGGCCGTCAACACGAACTGGGAAGGGCCGCACAACGTCGACTGGTGCCACTACGGTGCCATGCGCGGTCTCGACTTCGCCAAGTACCACGCCGCCGCCATCTCCGTGGGCCGGATGGAGCTTCCCGTGCGCATCATCGACGGCCTCGTCGCCGCGCTGACCTATGACGACGACGAACCCGAGCTTCCGTTCGACAAGCACGGGACCGGCCTGACGGAAACGGGCCAGCCGTTGCTTATCCCGTCCGAGAACCAGCGCATCAGGATGCGTTCCGGCCACGACGTCTACATGCCGGTTCCGACGTTCCCCGGAAGATGGGGCAGGATGATCCAGAAGCAGTACCGCGAGGAGGAGTTGCTCCAGTTCCTCGGTCGACTCCGGCCTGTCTATCGCGAGGGCGAGGCTCCGATCTGGTTCTCCCTCTGCTCGGTCATGCCGGAAGAGGTGATCGTGGACGACCTCGTCAACATCGGCGACCTCATCAGGCGGAACGACAGGGAAAGCGCCGTGTGGGACGCGCTGCGTCGCTGCCAGGGCGTCCTCGACGTGCCGGTGGCCGCGAAGGTCTGCGACGACCTGTTCCCTGGCGTCGGCGGCGTCGCCAAGCAGTTCGGCTGGGAAGGCCTGAACACCAAGACGGGGGAAATTGAAAAGCGTGTCGCCTGGTCGATCATCGCGCTCAAGTGGGAAGACGAAAGCGGCGCGTCCGGCTACTCGTTCGCGCGCGGCGATCTGGCGGAGCCGGAGGACGCGTTACGTAACGCGCGCATCCGCTACGAGCTTCCGAAGATCGTAAAGGCGGAAAAAGTCTCGCAGTCCCGTGGCCAGACCGCCGCTAGGGGTCGAACTCCCGATTCAATCGAAGACCAGCTCGGGACCCTCCCCGAACGGCGGCAGATGGAAGAGCGCCAGCAGGTCGAGGTGGCCATCAAGCTGCTCATGTCGACCGAGGACGAGGCAATCCGCCATCTTCGCGTGAAAAAGATGGAACGCATGGTGCCGATCACGGTGCCGACGGGCGTGCGCCGCAACGAGGACGACGAGAACAGCGACCAGATCACCAGCAACCTCCTCGAGATCGAGGCGGCCGCTTCGATCGAGGCGCTCTGGCGGTCCAAGGGCTACGACGTTGACAGGCAGGTGGAAGCCGCCGAGGAGGCGGGCAAGGACGGACAGGCGCTTGCCAACGAGACCGTCACCGACGAACGGCTGGTGTCCATGGGCAACAGGGTGGACGACAGGGCGCAGGAATTCGACCTCTATAGGTTCGATGAGGTCGATCTCGCGATTCCATTTTAGAGACTACTCCGTCGGACCAACCGTTCGACGGAGTATCGGGCCAGCGGGACGGTTTCCTCACAGGAAACCGCTACGGGAGCGTTTCGGCCCGTGGAGTGCTTCATCATGGCGTTCCGGAAAGGGATCGTATAGACAAAGACGGGACGGTTTCCTCATAGGATACCGTCCCGCTCGGGAAGCAGGCCGCCGTTACGGCGTGACCTTTACGTCCGGTATGTTCTCAGAACGAGGAGCGGCTCTTCCACTTGCCGTCTGCATGCACCTCGTCGAGGAACCTCGGCCGCTCTTCCCTCGGCATAGCCATCAGCTTGCCCACCGCCCGCGCGCCGGGATCGGCGTCCATGTAGGCGAGCGTCGCCCGGATCGCGCCTTCGGCCGGTTCGGTCTTGGTCACCCTGAACGGCCAAGCGTGGATTTGCATCTCGACGACCTGCGGGTCGGCGACCTTCACGAAGGCATAGTCGGCGAAGACGATCGCGTCGGGACCGATGCCGTACTGCTTGGCCTCGGAAAACGGGATGAGAAGGTTTCCGGTGATCGTCCGGCCCTCGTACGGTTCGGTGGCGTCCTTGAACACGTCCCTGTCCTCGCGCGAGATGCGCTTCAGCATCTCGGCGATCTCCTTGGGGTCGACGAGGCTGGCGGGAATCTTCCAGACGTCGCGTTCCGCCTTGAGTCCCGTCAGTTTCCCGAGGTGGTAGTGCAGAGGATGACCGCCCGGCAGCATGATCCTGATCCCGCCCGCGGCGAACTTCACCTCGTAGCGCCGCGACGCGCAGGCGTAGTTTACGAACATCGAGACGATCTGCCTCCATGACGGGATGGCGAGGCGGTAGAGTTCCTCCTCGATACCCGCCACGACCTGTTCGTGTGACGCCTTGGCGTATTGGAACTCCACCACCCAACGCTTCTTGTTTCCGTCGGTCTTGAAGCGGGCGTTGAACTTCGTCTTCACGAAATTGCCGAGCGCCTTCTGTTCGAAGGGGACGTACAGTTCGAGCCGGTCGTCGTCGACATAGGCCTCGACCGTCGCGAAGTCCAAAGTTGCCATGGGTGATCTCCTGTCCCAGTCATTCTACAACCGCCCCGGACGGCATCGCAATAATTAAAGAACTCGATGGCGCTCAAGAGTGTTGACGGGGGCTTCGTTCGGTGCAAACCTGATTACAAGACCCCATTAATGAAAGACTTCAGGAGCATTTTCCAATGACGTCCGTACCCCGCAAGACATGCACCATCGTCGGCTCGAACAAGGGCGGCGTCGGAAAATCCATGATTTCGCTCATGCAGACGATGATCTACGACAACGCCGGCTATCCTCTGAGGCTCGTGGAGATCGACAACGAGCGCAAGCTTTCCGCCCTACTCGGCAGCCGCGTCGACCTGCCGCTCAACGCCTTCGTCCGCATTTCCGAGACGAGCCGCGACCGCCACGCCGCCGAATCCTACTACAACAAGGTCTACGGCATGATGACCGAGGCCGACAGCCTCATCGACTTCGGCGCGAACGTCACCACCACCTTCTTCGAATGGTTCGAGCAGTGCGAGATGGGCCATTTCTCGGCCGAGGACAACATCGCGTTCCGGTTCGTCGCCTGCGCGTCGCCGGACGAACAGGCGATCGCCTCGGCGCTGTCGGCCGTCGCGGCCGCCGAAAAGGCGCTCGGCCCGACCGCCGAGTACTTCGTCGTCCTGAACGACATCTACGGCCAGTCCGGCTTCGCGCCGTATTCCGAGAACGAACAGTACCGCCGCGTGCTGGACCTCGAGCAGCAGGGCAAGGTGAAGGTCATCCGCATCGATTACTGCGACAGCCTTCTCTTCGAACACGGCAAGGCCATGCACCTGACCCCCGTGGACATCATCAAACGCGCCGACGAGGTGGCCGCCAAGGTCGGTCTCGACCCGATCGCGACCCGTGTCCACCGCCTCAAGCTCATGCGCTGGCTCGGCGCAACCCAGGAAGCGATGAACCCGCTGCTCATGGTCTACAATTTCGAACCGGAAGCAGCCGAGAGCGACGCCGCCTGAGGACGCAGGGATGAACTTCAAGCCACTCGTATCGGAGGACGATTTCCGGACGGCGGAAGCGGAGATTGAAGCCGCCACCCGGGAGCTGGCACGCCAGGCGCAGGCGGTCGTCCCCGCACCGGCGCGCGGCACTCCCGTCGCTCCGGTGCCGACACGGCAGGCGTCCGGAGAGGTCGGCGCGGAAATCCGCACGAGGACCGCGGAAGCGGGTTTCGCGGCGAGGGCGATGGCGGTGTTCGGCATGCGGTCGCGCCTGGAGCGCGTACGCACGCTGAACAGGATCGCAAGGACAGTCGATCTCGGCTGCGCGGCGGGCCTCGCCGAGCGGTCGAGGGCCTTCGACACCGTGGCGGGCCTCTACACGATGGCGTGCGACCCGAAAACACCGGCGGGCGAGCTGCCCGTCATCCTCGGATGGGTGCAGGCGATCGTCGTCATGGCATGCCCGTCCGTCACCCCGGCGAAGGTGAGGGCCGTCTGAGGCCTTCACATCCCGCCGAACGCTGGATTGCGCGAGGGCTGGACCCTGTTGCGCTCGTGCGGGTCGGCCGCCAGCGTGCTGCCGCTGATGGCTTCCACATAACTCACGTCGAAGCCGAGCCTGCGCAGGTCGTCGAGGCTCACGCTTCCCGGCATCGGAGGGATCAGGCTGATCCTTGGCGAATAGGTCGATTTCTTCTTGATCCCGTTCGGGGCGAAGACAGGCAGCGTGACGTAGCCCTTCTTTTTCTTCTCCGCTTTCTCCTCGCGCACGGGCTCGACCTCCAGCGCTTCCTGGACCACCGAGAAGACCTGTTCCATATTGCCACCCTGTAGCTCGTAAAGCCGCAGCACCGCGTCGAGCGCCTTCTTGAGCTTGTCGTCTGGTGCGGGAGCCTCGATGTCGACCGACGTGCCGCCGGCGCGGTCGAAGGCGTCCAGCGCGCGCTTGACCATGACGAGCCTGGACCAGAACGTGTCGGCGTCCGTGGAAATCTTCAGCGCCTTGGGTCCGGGCGCTGCCGTCAGCTCGATACCAAGCGACCGGACGGCCTCAATCAGATCGTATGCTTCCTGTCTCATTGAGAATACTCCGTAACTGCGACTATTCTCGGGCCCCGGCATGTAGGGGTCAAATAATTAAAGACCCCACCCAAGAAAAAACATTTCTACTTCTTGCCAATTCTTTAATTTCGTTGCTCACTGGTAGTAACAACAAGAATTGGTGTGAGGACATATGCCAGAACAGGGATCGATAGCGATTACCGCGAGGGGCGACAAGAGCAGGTGGTACGGCCGTGTTTCCATCCCGCAATCGCTCGCGAGCGAGGCGAACCTTGCGGCCGGCATGAGGGTCAGCGCCAAGTGTGCCAGCGGCTATATCGTCATCTATCCCGACGACAACGGCCGCATAAAGTTTCCGCCGATTTCGGGCAAGACCAACCCGCGTTACGCCTTCGAGGCGGCCACCACGACGCTGGGCCTGCGGGAAGTCCTCCACCCGCAGGGACCAGCTCACACCTTTATCCGCGAAGGTCGCATCCACATCCGCGTTCCCGACGAATGCGTGGCCACCGAAACCAAGACCCGGAAGCGCGCCAAGCGCGACGACGCCCGAACCCCGCCTCCCGCTCCCAAACCGACGCTCACGCCCGTCCACGGCATCTACGGAGCCACCGCCGCCGTCGTCATCGAAGCCAACCGCGCAGGCAAGAAGGTCAGGCCGATGGACGACCGCCAGATCGTCCAGCTCCTCCGCGACCTCGGAAACGACGTGAGGCAGCTCGGACCGCGCCTCTACATGTTCCAAAACAAGACCTCGACCATATCGGACCTGCTCGAGGCCGCCAACAAACAGACCCTCGGACAGGGCGAGGGCACGATCATTCTCGAAATGAAGAACTGAGAACCGAGGACCCCGGCATGGCCATCGAATACGTCGAAGGAGACCTCATCGCGTCCGCCGAGGAAGTCGTCGTCCACGGATGCAACATCAAGGGCGGGTTCGACACGGGGTTCGCGGGCGTCGTAAAGAAGCGTCATCCGGGCGCGCGCGATGCCTACATGACGCATCACCGCAACGGGGGCCTGATCCTCGGATCGGTGATCTGGGCATACGACGGGCGGCTGATCGGAAACGCCTTGACCCAGCCGACCTACGGCAGGGGCGGACAGCACCTCTCCTACGAAGCCTTGAAATCCTGCATGCTCGCGATCGAGGACGCAGCCCGGTTCGGCGTTCCGGGGACGCCCTTCTCCAAGGGGTTCTCGCGCGTCAGCATGCCGCTTATCGGCTCCGACAGGGGCGGCGGCGACTGGAACGAGATCGAGCGCATCATCGAAGAGACGTTGAAGTCCGTAAAAACCGTCGTCTACGTCTTGCCGGGACACCGGCCGTCCGCCGGAGACCTGTCCGCAAGACCCCGCCGTTGACTTCCGGCGATCTCGTGCTACATAGACTCCGATCCAATAATAAAATCGGATGGGAGCCAGGTCGCATGGGTAGATACGGCGGTAAATACTGGAGTGTGGGCTTCGGGGACTTTTCCCGGTTCGGCGCGACGGACGCTCAGTACAGATATCTGAAATCGCTGTTCAAGAAAGATTTCAGGGGCGAGGGCCTCACCCAGGCGGAGGCGAGCGACAAGATCGAGGAAGGCCTCGAGCTGCGCGCGAAGGAACGTTCCGAACTTCCCGACATCGCCGACCAGATGTTCAGCCTTTTCATGAAGCGCGCCATCGAAGCGGCCAACACGGCGGGCGACAAATGGCTCGCCGAGCATCCCGAACCGGAATTCGTCGTGTCCACCCCGGACGGGCTCGTGGAAGTACACGGCCCGATCGGGAAGGCGACGATCACCGCACCGAAGAAGGGCAGCGCCCTCGCCAAGTGGATGAGCGAACACGGTCTGAACGACCGGCGAGACCCGAAGACGCTGGCCTTCCACTACAAGCACCAGGAAAGGCTGGAAGGCGAGCTGCAGCTGGTCTGCTGCATCGCCGCGCTGGAGGTCCTGATGGAAGCGAGGACCGAGATCGGCGACATACGGGTCGTCTACCGCTGCGACGACGAAGACTTCCGCTTCAAGGCGGCCGCCTGACGGATCAGCCGAACCTGCGGCCCCTGCCGGCCATGATTTCCATCGCGCGGGCGTGCATGCCTGCGGTCAGCCCTTCCATTTCCGTCCTTTCCGCATCCGTCATGTCACGGCAGATGGCGTCCGCGACGCCCGAGGCCTCCACGGCCATGACGCTGTTGCGGAACATCTCCGCTATGTGACGGACGGTCGACAGGTAGTCCGCGACCTGGCCCGCCACGTTGACGATGTCGATCTTGCGGACCTTGTCCGACGTGACCCAACTGCGGCTGTCGCCGGCGTAGTCGTGGCCTTCCTTGTGGATGCGGAACACGATCACCCTGTCGTAGCCGAGGAGGTCCACGATCCCCTCGGCCTCCCCGTCGCCGCCGCAATCCGGATTGACCACGACGGGAACGGGAGAACGGCTGATATTGTCGCAGAGCATGCGGGTGACGATGTCGGGTCCGTGTTCGGCGCGAAGCTCGTCGCCGACCTTGATGTAGGCCTGCCTCGGAGAAAGGCCCCCGAATTCGGGCAGCGGCGCGTCCTTGACGCTCTGGTCCTCGTAGTGGTCGTAGGCGACATCGAGGCCGTAGCGGCGGTGCGTCTCCTCCTTGACGGGCACCGTGAAGCGGAAGATCGAGGCTTCGGAACCGAAGGCCTCGAGGAGAGCGCCCGCCGCAGTGTCCTTCCCGCAATATTTGGGTCCGTTCAGCAGGATGGCGATCTTGGCGGCACTCGGGGTCATGTTTTTTCTCCGTTACGTATGGAAATGGTGATGGCCCCGGCTGAGCATGTCAACGGATTAATCGCCCTGCGGCGGGGTGAAATTGAGGACCCCGACCACAAACGTTCAAGCCGCCAGCGCGCTCTTGCGTCCCTTCTTCTTCCTTGCCCATTCAGGGCGCTCGGCGAGCTCGTAGGTCGGCGGACCGACGTGGCCGCGTTCCCATACGCACCAGATCACTTCCATGGTGGGGCGGTCTAGCCCAAGGAAGTCCGGACGCCAAGTCGGTGCGATGATGCGGGACGGTGTGATACTCTCGAAAATCCGCCTTCTGTTCTCGGCATGCCAGAACGTTGACTTCAGAAGCATCGCCATGCGGTCCGGGCCGAGGCTCCAGAGATGCTCGATGATCTTGCCCGCGATGTTGAACGGCGGGTTCGTCACCACGTTGGGGGCAAGCAGGTGTTTCGTCTCCAGCACGTCGAACGCCTTGCCGTGACCGATGCCGTATCCCCTGTCATGGAGGTCCGTCCCGAAGACGTCGTATCCGTAGTCCTCCTCCGCGACCACGGCGAGCGAGCCGTCGCCGCAGCAGGGTTCGTAGATGCCCCCCTCGAAACGGACCCTGTCGAAAAGGATGCATGTGACGTCCTTTGGGGTGGGGTACCAGTCGGCGTCCTGCCTCGGTCTCGCCTCTCCGGAACCCGTTTTGCCGCCGGCCATCGCCGCGCCTACACCCGTCGCCATCAGTCCTGGTCCTCGCCGTCGATAAGCATGCTGAGAAGTTCGGTCGTGAGACCGCCCGTGGGCGCACCGGAGGCGCTGTCGTCGCCGCCATCGTCGTCGTAGTCATCGTCGGAGAGCGCGGACGAAGACATGGAGGCAGCGCGTGCGATGTCGTTCTGCGTCGCCGCGCCCCATCCCGAGTCGTCGTCGATGTTGGCGATGTCGATCGCTTCCTCGATCTCGTCGTTGACCTTGTCGGGCGTCATCCGGGTTTCGTCGTAATCGAGGGTCGCCAGGGCGCTCATGACCGCCCTGTTGTTGGCTATGCGGCTCGCCATGCCGTGCAGATGGTCGCCTTCGACCTCCACGCCGTGGGGAACGTCCTTCTTGAACTTCGGCTGCTTGAACGGCGTCGACGGCTGGGAAATACCCGAGCCGCGGTCGAACTCGTCTGGGAGGCCGGCGCGGTAGCGCGAACCGGAAAAGCCGTCGCGGTCGCCGTAGAGGCCGTCCGCGCCAGCGAAACCGTCCATCGAGGAGGGCGCGCCGCGCGAGGCGAAGTCCGGCTGGCGCGTTCCCGGGAAGCCCGTCCTGTCGCCGTAATAGTCGTCCATCCCCGGTCCCATGTCGGTGATGCCGCGGTCGAAGCCGCCCGGGACGGGAGGACGCGTGAACGGATCGACCGACCCCGCAGCGCCCGGATGGCCGGCGCGGACGCCGTCGTTGTAGATGTCGTTGATGCCCTGGTTGACTTCCATGAGCCTGCCGAAGGCGACGCACGATGCCTCGACGGGGTTCGGCACCCTCCTGCTGCGCGAAAGCTGCTCGTAGGTCCGGAACACGACGTCGATTTCCGTCGGTGCGGAGATGTTCTTGATCGCGTTCTGCTCGGCGGCCTTCATCTTTTCGAGGAACTCGTCGCTGACCAGTCGTTCCACGATCTCCGGGAGCTTCTGCTGGCTTTCCAGCATCTCGCGGTTCGGCTTGGAGACGGTGATGAAGTGGTTGGGACGGAGTCTCAGTTTCCGTTTGTTTAGCGAGCTCTCGGGAGCGGCGTAGAAGCCCTTGGCGCGCACGACCCAGTCCTTGTGGAGGATGTGCATTTCGCCTTCGTCCTGGTCCTTCAGGTCGCGGGGGTTGATACGGTCGATCGCCTCGAGCCTCGCCTCCATATTGTCGGAGTAGGTCTTGGCGATTTCGCCCGCCTGCCCCTGGAACGAGCCGAGCTGGGCGCGGTAGGCCTTGCCGGCGGCGTCGATCGCGAGCTTCGCGGTGTCCGGGTCTTCCGTCCTCATGACGATCTTGGTGTTCGTGTTACCCTGGACCGATCCGAACACCTTCTCGTTGAGTCGCTTCATGGCGTTGATGTCCTGGCCGGCGAAGACCATGGCGAACCCGAGGGAGCGCGCCTGGGCCGCCATGAGGTCCATACCATCCACCATATAGTAGCCCACCTCGTCCAGAACCACTATAAATGGTGATGGAGAGTTGGTCGGACGGTTCTCGACGATGTCCCCCCAGTTGCCCTCCACCTTGTTGCCGAGGGTGCCGCCCATCATACCCTTCAAGGTTGCAACGACGATTTTACCGAGGTTCGCGATCTCGTCCTTCGACTTCTCGAGGGCTGGAAGCATGATGACCAGAATGCGCCGGTTCAGGACCACGTCGGCCATGTCGACTTCGGCGTGCGGGGTGTGGAAGATATGGCCGTAAACGTCTGCAAGCGATCCGAGTATCTTCGTGAATTGCATCTCTAGGTAGCCATGCTGATCCAGGGTTGTCTGGCTCTGGTTGTACCCCTGGCTTTCCTTGTAGCCCGGCAGTGACGTCAGATAGGACTTGATCGACTTGCGGATCGGCATCGGCATCTGTTCGTACTGCTCGGGGTTGGCGAGGTCGATGATGCGCTTGAGCTGGAGGTGATCACGGATTTCCGAGACGTTGAGGTCTATCAATTGCTGGTCGCGAAGCCATGTCAGCGCTCTCATCACCCCAGTAAACATGGCGGTCGCGCGGCCTTTCCACATCGCGCCGTCTCCGCCCGTGTCATCCATTAGGCCGACCACCATCTGCGTCAGACCGTCCGAAGACCCTGTGGCAAAGGGGTTCAGCGTGTTGGAACGCTTCTCGCCGTAGGAAAGACCGATGTCCGCGTTACCCGTCATGTAATTCAAGACGAGGAGGTCGTCCTCGCGGCCGAAGCGGCGGGCCAGCGCGTAGACCTTCGCGAACAGGGCGACGTCGCCCTTGCCGTCGCAGAACAGGAAGCCGGAACCCCAGGAGACGGCGTTGGCGGCGAAGCCGAGCAGCGTTTCGGTCTTACCTGCGCCCGTCGTGCCGAGGACGAGGAAGTGCTGGCGGCAGTCCGAGTTGGTAAGCCAGACTTCCTTGCCCGTGCGCAGCTCGTTGCCGAGGAAGAAGATGCCACCCGACATCTGTGCCTTGCCCGTCGCCGGGTTGCGCTCGTGCGCGTCCATCATGCCCGACTGGACCGGCAGCTTGAGCGGGGCGTTCTCGACCCGTGTGAGCGCGAACGCCGTCATGAGCAGCGCCACGAGGAAGGAGATGTCCGCGACCGCCGGGAAGACCAGCGCGACGACGGCGAAAACGAAGACGAACGTCATCATGTTCGTCGGGACTCGCAGCCAGTCGATGAACCGTGTCACAAGGCCGCGGGTGTCGCGGACGATGTTCTCTTCCTTCAGTTCGTTCTTCTGCAATGAGCCGCGGATTGGCTTTGCCGACATATGAGATTTCCCGGACATGAATTACTTTTGTTATTATTGCCCTCGAAAATATCGGCGGCAACTATACTTCAAGCTTTACTTGCGTTGCTGAATCCCACAACGGCCGATCGGAAATGCCACACCCCGAATTAATTCAAGAACTCGATGGCTAAAAAATTCGAAAATCAAAGAATTCGGTCTTGCGTGGGGTCTTTAATTAGTGTTGGATTTCACTGCTTCAGAAAACGAAGCGCCCCATTCAGTCCCGGAGATTTTTCATGAATAACAAGACCTCGACGAAGTCGGCTGGCAGCCAATTCCAGAATCAGAAGCCGTTGCGCCGCCGTAAGCGCATACGCACCCCCGCTGGCCACCCGACCGACGCCGAGCTTATCGCTGCCTACAAGGGCACGATCACGAAATGCCCCGATGGCCGTGCCATGGGTTCTCTGAAGTCGAGTGATTTCGGCCTCGCCGTCTAAAACCGGTCGCTCCCGGCCGATGGACGGAAGACGCCAGCGAACAAGGCCCCTCGAGGGCCTTTTCTTTTAGCGCTATGGACGGTGCCGCCCTACTTGAACGCCACGAGGACCTCGTCGGGCTTCGCGGTCTCCCGCGGGCCGGGGTAGACCTTCCTGTTGAGCTCGAAGTGGGGCTTGTCCACCAGCTTCTTCCAGTTGCCGCCCCAGTCGATGGGGATCGAAAGCTCTTCCGAAGCCTGCTTCATCGCGAGCATAATCTCGTCGAAGCCCGCGAGGTTCCGGAAATCGACGCGCCCGCGTTCGTTCACCGGAACAAGGTCGATCGCGTAGCCGATCGTATGCCTGCCGAGGACCGCCCTGGACGCCCCCTTCTTCTTCAGACGCTTCTGCATCGAGGCGGAGCGCAGGCCGCCGTTGTCGGGCACGACCTGGAACGCCTGCTTGCTGATCTCGCTTGCGCGCGCGACGACCCGCAACAGGTCGGGATGCAGGCCCTGGACGATCCGCAGCGATTCGGCGTTGAACTTGTCCACGGGAAGGTAAGAGGGACCGTGATGCTTCGCGCCGAAAGAGCGTGCCTCGAACTGCGGACGGCCTGCGTCACCATCCTCGGGTGTAGCGGACGGCGGGGAAAACCGCTCCCCGAGGTCCGATGAGAACCGCCAGCCGTTCTGGGGCGCGACATGACAGTCGCCAGCGTCTCCGGGGCAGCGCCGGCCCGCATGGCCATGAGCGAACCGAAAGCGGCGGCTGTGGCGCGGTCGGTGCCGGCGATGGCATGGCCAAGCATGGTCCATCCGCCCAAGGCCGATTCGATGGCGGGTTGCGCCGACGAAGACGCCGTTCTCGCGGTGCCGGACAGCAGCACGCCCGCGTGTTCCGCGTTCGAGACCTTGCCGTCCCTTGTGATCATGCCGATGCCGTCCGGGAGATCGGCCGCGACCAAGGCCTCGCCAGCCCTCGTCACCGCAGCGGCGGAACCGAACTCCAGGCGCAGGCCGGCCCTGGCGAGCATTTCGCTAACCGTGTCGGCGAAGTCGTCCGCTCCCGCCGGTCGCTCGACCACGTACGGCACCTCCGCAAACCTGGCGATGTCGACATCACAATCCATAGCGCGCCGCGACCCTTGCATAGCGAACCGGCTTTCCGGGAAAGCAGACGACGACGTCTCCGCGAACCGAGGCCGCGTCCACGGTCAGGCGTCCGTAGACGCCCGCGAAGACCGGCTCTCCCTCTTCGTCGGAGAAGAACGACATTTCCCGACCCGAAATCCGGAAATAAGAGAGATCACACGGCGGCAACGCGCAAAAAACAAGGACTTCGCCGTCGGCGTTGACCGCGCTTACCCCGGTGACGTCCTCACCTGGCAAATCGGTGGTCATGCGGCCACGAGGGCGATTTGCTCGATGTGGTGCGCTTGCGGGGCTCCTTTCACCACGCGGACCCGGTCTCCCGCCATTCGGTAGAAGACGGTCGGGGTCGACAACGCCCCGCCCGCGTCGCGGTAGTAGAGAGGCATGATCGCCGCAAGCGCCGCATCCTGTGCATCGGCGAGCGGCGTCGCCTCGATCGGCTGCAGCCGCCTGAGAGTGGTGAAGGAATTGGGTATATCAGAGGGGGACCCGGACCGCAGGAGGAATTCGGTTCCGACCCTTCCCTCCGGCTGGCCGCCGGAGAACGGAATCCAATTGATTCTCATTCGCCCGGTGAACGCGCGTGTGTCGCGGTACAGTTCCGGAGACACCGGACACCAGGGCGCGTAGAGCACGTGCATCGTGCCCCTTCCCGAACCTTCCGCAACGCCGCGCAGCCCGGCAACGGCAGCCAGCAGGTCGGGTGCCGCAGAGATACCAGGTTCGGCGGCCGCATCGCGGACGGACGACAAACCCGATGCCGCAGCCAGCGCCGTCATTCCGATCACGAAGCGTCTTCTATCCATGGAATCCTCTTGCCGGTCGGACCGCGCCTACCGTTTCAACAAACGTTGACGCGTTTGGAGAAGTCGCGTCTCATTGAATTGTAGTTGTCGCGCTTCTACGAGCGCAAGTCCCGGAAAACCGCCGATGAAAACCCCAGCCGCCGCCTTCCTGACCTTCCTCGCAGCCTCGTCGGCGTTCGCCTCGCCGCAGGGCAGCTGGCCCGAGGATATGCGTGGCTACTCGTTGCCGAGACAGGACTGGATCATGATCATCCCTGCGACCCGCTTGCCTGACGGGACCGTTTCCGTGTGGAACCGCGCCGACACGTGGAACAGGCAGTGGATCGTGCCGAAGGCGACCCCCGGCGGAACGAGGACTGTCGCGGTCAACGGCGACAGCGAGGACATGCGCATCGTCTCCCCCGACCAGATCGACAACATGAGCGTTTCCGCGCTATCGAAGCTCGCCGGAAAATACGGGGCCTCGGCGATCGCGGTGGTCGTGGCCGAGGAAACGGGAGACGTCGCCGTCGCCGCATGGGCGAAGGGCAACTACGCGACATGGGAGAGCGCGGTCGGCGAAGGCGACCCGCGCGCCGACGCCTTGAGGACGCTGGACGAAATCTACGCCGGGGCGGACCCCGGGATGGCCGCGGCGGCGCACGCGGGAACGGAAGGCGGGATCGGAAACTACATTACGATCGACGGCCAGCGCTTCAACGATGCCAAGGGCGCGATGGAATACAGGATTTCGGGTCCGCCGGGTCTCCTTGACAGGATATCGGCGGACCCGTCGTTCGAGGTCGGGTCCAGAAACGAGGACGTCCCGCCATCCGTAGACCTGACGGTCAGGGATGGACGGGACGTCGAACAGGTCCTATCGGAAGCGGGCGTCGAGGTCCGCTAGATCACATGCGCATCGCGGCGGGAGCCGCCTTGACCGAGAACATCGACTGCACGCAGTCGTCGATATCGCCGTAAACGCGGTCTTCGGAGGGCGTCGATGCCTTTTGCGCGCGGGACATGGCGACGAAAGCGTCCTTGTCGCACGGAGCCGAGTATGCGGAGAACTGCCAGGCGTTGATCGCCTCGTCGTATGCCGGGGCGACGACGACCGCGCTTCCGTCGTTGTCCGTGACCGCATAGCCGTCCGAGAACGTCCAATCGTCAACCGAGTAGGCGTATTCGGCCAGGGCGAGCTTCACCTGGTTTTCCCCGGCGACGTACCTCGCGAAGTCGTCTTCCTTGCCCGTGATCGAATCGAAGGCCATCTGGCTTCCGAGCGTCCTGGTGAATTCCTCGAGCGGAACGCCCTGCTCGGCATTGGCGTAGACGATGTCGTTCTTGGGCACGAAAAGGTCCGTGACACTGTCGAGGCTCACGCCGTAGGTCTGCTGGAAGACGATCGCGGCCGCATCCGCATACTGCTTGCGGGCGTCGGGCGTCGCGGTTTTTTCGGGGATCGCACTCAGCGGAATGCCAAACAGCTTCGTGAACATGTCGTCAAAGAGCGCCGTGTTGTGCTCGGCAACCGTCTTCTGAGAGTCGGGGGACTGAGCCGCCTGCTTGTTGGGAGCCGGAAGAACGGCCGAGCCGCCCGCAGCGTTGCGGATGCGCTCTGCCATGGTCTTTGCGATGTCGCTCATGCTTGTAACCCTTCCTTCGTCGTTTCCTTGATCATCAGGTTTCGTCATCCCGATGCATTTGACAACGGTGGAATCGAAAACCTACATTCGCGGCGGCGCGAGATAGCCGATCAGTTCGTCGAATTCCCGGCTTTCCTGCCGCTCGGCCGCGTTGTCCTCGCGCGCCGCCATTGTCTCTCCGAAATCCTGAACGATCTTCACCCTGTTCAGAAGTGTCTGTTCGGCACCCCGGTATCCGCCGCGGACGGCGATTTCGTGTTCCTTGACGGTTCCCGCGATTTCGTAGGTCCGGCCCGTCTGCAGGCCGTGGCGTGCCCCCGACGCGAACCAGAGAAGGAGATTGCCGCCAGCATCGACCAGTTCGACCACCGACGCCGGTCCGAAGCGTCCCTGGTAGGGCCGGATCGCCTGAACCGAGCAGACGAAATTGGACCGCGCACCGATGACGCCGACGTGTCTGGACCCCCTTGCGACGTTCTTTTCGCGCGCCAGCCGTTCCTGCTGCTCGAGGTGCCTGCCATGGGAACCGACGAGCGCGGTCAGGATCGCAACGTCCTGCGGAGAAGAGATTCCCGTGTCGAGGACTTCGCCGGCCTTCCTGATGAAGGCGCTCGCGTCGGCCTCCTTCGCGGCCTCCCTCAGCCATTGAACGACGAGACCCGCCTGCATGAAATCGGAGATGTTGACCGCGACGTCGCCGTCGTCGAGATCGGGAGCGCGGTAGCGGCGAACCTCCTCGTAGACCGTCGCCCATGTGGCGGGATATCCGGGCGTTGCCTCGCGCGCCGAAACGAACCCCTCCCTTGCGATCACGCTGACGGCGACGGCCATCACCGTGTCGATCTCGTCGAAGATGTCGTCCTGGCTTTCGAGGAAGTTGCTCGCGGCTAGACGGGATATCTCCTCGAGAAGCATGGCGTTGTCAGCCAGACCGGCGAGGACGCCGTCGTTGGCCGGGGTGCCGAGGAACGCCGACATGCAGGTCGCGCCGACTTCGAAGGGTTCGCCCGTGCCATCCACCCGCTCGACGACATACGAGGAGGTCCGCTTGCGTATCGCCTGGCAATGGTCGCACTCGAGCGTGTCCCTCGCGGCGATGGAGCGGGGCACCTCCGGCGAGCTGCCCACGTATGGCACGTCTCCGGAAGCCGTGCGCCTCATACCTCCCCATCGGTAGCCGGTGACGTCCCAGTCTCCGTACCTGGCTGTGAAGCCGTCCACCTCGATAATGACGGTCGCGACCCGGATCATGCGCGCGTCGGACGCCGCTCCCCGCATCCTGGCGAGCGCGTCGCGGACCTCGATCTCGCGCGATGACCTTCCTGTCACTTCCACCACGGGAACGGGAAGCCCGCTCGCGGCGTTGCGCTTGGCCACCCGCTGGCGTCGTTTGAGGATGGTCTCGAGTTTCGAGTAGGGGATTTCGTATGTGTTCGGCATCGACCTGCGTCCCGGATGTTCATTCGAGGCTATCCGCGATCGAGGCGAGTGACAAAACGCCGGGCGCGAGCTAAACCTCCCCTGGACGGAAGAAGGCCCGAACCTGCTTTCGCGGGAACGGGCCTCGGCCTTCGGTGAGTTCCGGAAACGTCTAAATTTCCATCGCTACACAGAAAGGCTGGCACCGTTTTTTCCAAGGCGCAAGTAGGTATCGTCAACCGATGTTATCTCGCGGCGAGGTGGTTGAACCCCGACGGTTTCGCCCACATCTGGAGCCTCCTGGCGGGTCTATCGGCGTTTATCGGCCTTTGCGGATCGAGCAGGAGGGTGGAATGGCTGGTTGGGGCACTCAGGCCGTTGTTCATGACCCTCTTGGGAGCGTGTGTCCGCGTCGCCCACAGGGGGTTGTCGGCTAGCCGCTGCATAAGAGAGTTAGATTCTTGGTTAAACGCGGAAATTCCTTTCCGCCTATCCAAGGTTGTGAATTCGCCGGGATGAGCGTCCACCGACGCCATGACGACGGACATCGCCATGAGATGCAGGGCGGGATTGGCCGACTTGCGCGCCATTTTGAAGGCCTTGACGTCCCTCGGCTCCTCGTACTTCGGCGGACGGCAGTCGGGATGAAGCGTTATGTGGACGGTGTTGTAGTGCGCGGCCGGCCGTCTGGTGATCAGGTCGGCCTCCTCGAGTGCGATGAAGTAGTTGCGGATGGTGCGGGGCGTCCGTTCCATCAGCGTGGCGAGCGATGACGTGTAGGTCGTGAGCGTGTCTTCCTTGCCCGCGAGCGTCACGAGCCAGAGGAGGCACTGCCTCGCTCCGTCGCTGAGACCGGGGCGGGAGAGGGCCTCGTGGCTGACCTTGGCGGTGAACATGTTGTCGATCTTGGGTCGACGGGTTCGCGGAACGAGGTTGCGGGTCTTGTAGACGCCCCGGTCAGCGCGGCGCTTGGCCTTCGCGCGGGCTTCCTGGAGGGCGGCCTGGTTCAGCTCCCATTTCTCCACGTCCTCCGAGGTCCACAGACCGTTCTGCAATCCGTTGCCGTAGACGACCTGCCTCGGGGTCTTGTCCGGGTGCGCCTCGATCATCTTGAACATGACCGCGGGGATAGGGTCCGTGACCTTGAACGTCGGCGTTTCGCCCCTCGCCGCTGTCCTCGCGTAGGTCGCGATGACCGTCATGTCGATTTCGCCGGCCTCGACAGCGTCGAGAAGCTTCCTCAGCGAATTGATGGAGGAGGCGGGATCGACGTATTGTTGCGCCTCGCGCGGCAGTGCTGTGGACATGGACATCCCCTCGCGCAGTCGGACGACGCGCGTTTCAAAGGCGGGCTGCGGGATCGTCAGGACACGAAAAATCGCTCCCGGAATCACCGGAACCCTTGCAAATCAGAATTGGGATGGGGTAAGAATCGGTTGCTTACATCGATCCGCCCCCTATGGGCATCAACGCCCGCTACGCTTCCAACGTGGCGGGTGTTTCGTTTCCGGGACTATCAGTCCATAGAGAATCTCCTTCGCGTTACGTCACAAATGGTTAGCCGATTCTTATTTGGCCCGCATCGGGTGGTCTAAGCCGCACTTGGGGAGGTATTGGTCGCGGCCGGTGAGGTTTGCACCGCACCCCGTGAAAATGATCAGGCGACAAATCCCGGAAGGGAAGGTCTGAGTCGCGCCCCCGGTCCAGAATCCGGGGATGACAGGGGAGGTATAAGTCGCGCCTGCGGCAAAAATGCCGCTCCGGGGGGAGGTATAAGTCGCGCTTCACCGGGGTTTTGCGAATCAAGGTTGTGGATAATGGCCACCACGACTCCGCGCAGCGTCATATTGGTGTAGGGAGGTATAGCTCGCGCCTCCGCGAGGCCCTTGAGAACAGACCGTTGATAACAGGGGAGGTCTGACTCGCGGCTGGGGAGGTTTAACTCGCGCTTTGCCCGAAGCCCTTGTTTTTCCGGGACGGGAGGGCCAGTCTCCGCGTTGTGAACCAAGGGAGAATCAGACGGCTCATGGCAGGCAAAGAAAACCACGTACTCCAGCTGTCGCTCTTCGACACCCCCGACAACCGCCAGTCAAACTACACTGCGCTGTTCGACCTCGCGCCGCGGTACCTGCCGAGGACTGACCGCAAGAAGGACACGGCGTTCCTCGACGGCGTCTACCGGGAATTCACCTTCGACGGCGAGCAGTACGCCCTCTCCATCACGCCCGCGCGCATCAGGGACCCGATCACGGGCGTCGAAAAGGACAAGCTTCCCGGCGAGCGCGAGCAGCTGGTCGAGGACGTCATCCGCAAGCTCGCCTCGGAGAGCCTCCAGCTCGGCAGTCAGGACGAGGTGATCACCAACTTCACCGTCCATGCCATCTACCTGGAACTCAAGAAACACCGTCACACTTTCAACAAGGCCGAGATCAAGGAAGCGCTTCAGGTCCTCCACCGCAGCGTGATCGAGATCACCAAGGTCACGAAGAAAGGGGAGCGGAAGCAGAAGGCCATCGTGTCGGCCTCGGTGTTCCCCGCCCTCTATATGAGGGATGTGGACGATCCGTCGTCGAAGGCGCAGGTCCAGCTCAACCCGTTCCTCGCGCAGGCGATCAAGTCGCTCGCCTTCGAGCAGGTCGACTACGAATGGATGATGCAGATCAAGGGGCAGATGACCCGCTGGCTCTTCAAGAGCATGTCGCTGATGTTCGCGGGCAACGCGACCGTACCCGAGGTCATGGAGATCAGGGCGTCGGACATAGCACGCAACCACGGCACCGAGTGGTCACGCTGGCGCGACGCGCTGGCGCAGGTCCAGCGGTCGGTCAGCCAGCTCAAATCCGTCAACGTGATCGAGGACATCGCGACCAAGGACGTGATGGTCGGCAGCAAGAAGGAGGACGTGGTCTACACGCTCCGCTTCTCCCAGAAGTTTCTGCGCGACAGGTTGATGGCCAAGAAGAAGCGCGAATTCGTCGCCCGCAAGGCGGAGCAAGCCACCGGAAGCGCGAAACCGGAACGCTGGCACCAGATCACGGCCGCGGAAAAGGCGGGAATCCTGATGGACCAGCGCAAGGAACTGTCACACCCGCCCCATTGAGACATCGAAAGGTCAGAAGGTCAGGGACGGCGCGTATGTGTCCCATCCCTGACCTGGCAGCCAGGTGCCGAGTTTCAGGCGGCCGGCGGCTCCCTCCATGATCGGGTCGGCGAAATGCCTCAGGCTCGCGCCGACGTCACGGAAATCGGATTCGGCCTTGAGGGCGTTCTTGCGCAGGAACGCCGCCCAGGCCCCGGTGTTCCTTTCGATGTAGTCCTCCGAAAGGCCGGGGAGATCGGTCTCGACCGTGCTGCCCTGGTGCTCGAAGGTCAGGGCTACCGCCTTGGAAACGGTCGCGCCGTTCAGCTTGTAGTTCTCCTGGATGCGCCACAGGTCGAAGAGGTCCTTGTGGCGGGTGTTGTCCATGCCGAACTGGCGGACCGCGTGGAGCTTCTCGGCTATGATCGTCTCGAGCGGATAACCGGCGATGACCGGACAGGGAACCAGCCCCGGCAGCAGGGTCGGGATTTCCATCGGCACCGCGTCGGGCGTGATCACGTTCCCGAATCCGACGTCGACGCTGAGGGGGATGCGGGCTGTGTGAAGCCTCGCGAACAGCATGACCTTGCTGCCGGGGATGCGCCCGACGTGTTCCTTTTTTGTCGTCATCGTCGAGAGGTCGAATACGACGCCGTCATCGGGAACCGGAGTCGAGACCGCGATGCGGATCGCGTTGACGACTTCGGCGGTCGCGCCTTCGGCCGTCGTGCTTTTCAGGTATCCGTTGAAGTCGATATCCTCGGAGGAGCGGAACAGGTGGCCGTCGTTGTAGGCCGCGAGCATGACGCCGCCCTTGAGGACGAAAGACGGAGCGATCGAGGACACCGAAATCCTGTAGAGCAGGCGCTGCTGCGCGTAGAGGCGAATGTAGGACTGCATGTCCTGCTTCGTCTCCCGGGAGAGGTTCCTGAGGTGTGCAAGCACGCTTTCGCCGACGTTTTTCATGATATGCGGAGTGGTCTCTGTTTCACTCCGCCAGTCTCACGGCACCCTTTGAAAGGCACAAACCGATGTCACGGGCCGGACGGTCTCGGGGCGACGTAACGCGAGGTCTTGGTAAAGGGGCGGACCTGGTCGTCGCATCCGAACGCCTCGGCGAGGACATTGAAGGCGTCGAAAGAGAAATCAGGGTCGTCCACACAGCGCGACAGGGAATCGAGGAATGTCTCCTCGGGGATGCGGGCGCTACGGTCCGTCCTGCCGCTGTTGAACGGGCTGTAGAGGAACATGTCCACGAGCGTCCTCTCCTTCGACGTCACCTTGACGGGAACGCCCGATTTTTCCACCACGACGACGCCCTCGGTAAGGTGAAGCGGATTCCTGGACGTCACGACGTCCACCATCGCCCCGGAATCGCCGCCCAACGTAAGGCGGCCCTGGCGCGACCTCGGGATGAACGCCTGAAGATAGGAAGGCAGTTCCTGTGTCATCTCGTGGTGGACGGCGGCGGTCAGAAGCCCGATTACCCCTTCTGGAACCTGCAGGGAAAAGGCGACCCAGTCGATATCGAGGATGTCGATGCGCCCGGCCAACGCGTAGTGGCCCGAGGCGGGACGTTCGACGCGCCCGGCCTCGACCAGGCGGCGCAAGGTCTCGGGATAGACGCCGGCCTCCTTGAACACCGCGAGCGGTACCGCGCCCCTTGCGGACTCGAGGATCGTTAGGGCGGCCTGCGACTGTGTCATGCGAACCTCACGTTGTTGCGGCGAGCAAAAAAAACCGCCGCTGTATGTGATTTTTACAAGCCAGATTGGCGTATGGCAATCGAAATAAACATTCGGGGTCCATAAATCGGAGTCAGTGAATATACCGTTCGACACGCGGGTGCGATTGTGACAATCTTTGAATTGCAAGACCCCGGCTCCCGGGGCGGTGAAAGGAGTGACGTCGTGACCGTACAGTCCCACATCCAGGCGCTCGTGAAAAAACACGCCAACCTCGAACACCAACTCTCCGAGGCGAATGCCTCTCCCTCCACGGACGACGCGACGATCAGCGCGATCAAGCGTCGAAAACTCGTCCTCAAGGACCAGATCGAAGGTTTGAGGACCGCCCTCTAGGCGGTCGCCGCGCGCGCGCCGCCCCTCTGGATGTGATTTTTCAAAGCCAGAGGGGGCGAGTGGCTATAAAAAATCACATCGCCGAAAAGAGGTCGAGCTGCGGGCTGGGTTCCGTCGCCCTCGTTTCCTCGTCCAGACCGGACATCGTCACCCCGATCAACCGGATGCCTTTCTCGAGCGGGAATATCGACTCGAGCAGCGAGACGGCGGTGCCGACGAAAGCCGCCTTGTCCTGATGGTAGGACGGAACGGTCCTCGAACGTGAAATCTCCTCGAAGTCCTCGAACTTCACCTTCAGGACCACCGTTCGTCCCCGGGAGCCGTACCGCTCGCAGCGGTCCCAGACCTTCTCGGCGATGACGACGGTCTCGCGTGTCGCCACTTCGGCATCGAGGATGTCGTGGGGAAACGTCTCCTCGGCACCGGATGACTTCCTTATCCGTTCCGGGTTCACCGGCCTGTTGTCGATGCCGAGCGACAGCCTGTGGAAGTAGCCACCCATCTTGCCGAAGTTCTCCTCCAGAAAAGCCGCGCCAACGCGCTCCAGATCGGCTCCCTTGGAAATTCCCAGCGATTTCATGCGCTCGGCCGTTGCGGGGCCGATGCCGTGGAACTTCCCGATGGCGAGCGCCGCGACGAAATCCTTGCCGTGTGTCGGTGGGATCACGAACATCCCGTCCGGTTTCCTCTGGTCTGACGCCATCTTCGCGAGGAACTTGCAATAGGAAACGCCGGCCGAGGCGGTCAGCCCCGTCCTCGATCGGATTTCGTCGCGTATCTTCTGGGCAACGTCCCGGGCGAGGGGGATGCCCTTGAGGTTGTCGGTCACGTCGAGGTAGGCCTCGTCGAGCGAAAGGAACTCAACAAGGGGCGTGTATTCGCGGAAGATGTCGCCGATCTGCGACGAGACCTGCCGGTAGACGTCGAACCTCGGCCTGACGAAGACGAGTTGCGGGCAAAGCCTTCGCGCGGTGACCGACGGCATGGCGGACCGGACGCCGAAGCGCCGCGCCTCGTAGCTGGCGGCGGCGACGACCGACCGCTCCTTCGCGCCGCCTACGGCGACCGGACGTCCACGCAGGGCGGGATCGTCGCGCTGCTCGACGCTGGCGAAGAACGCATCCATGTCCACATGGATTATCTTGCGGAGGAATGATGCTTCGGTCATTGTACCTTATGACGTTGAGGCGATGGCAGGCATAGAGAGGATCGAACTCCCGACTTCCAGGACCGGAACCTGGCGCTCTTCCACTGAGCTACATGCCCATCGAACTCGAATGAAGTCTTAACATACGCGACCAGAGCCGGCAAGCCGTCGTTGACGGTATTTAAAGACCCCGAGCCTTCCTCATGGAGATCGCCATCATGTCCGACAGTGTGAATGTCTTCTGCGCCAGCTCGTCCTTGCCGATCGCCCGGAACAGGACGGTGGCCTTGAGGAAGAGGTTGCGCCAAGACGGGATAGTCGGGTCGGCGGGAGAAACCCCGGTCAAGACAGCCCAGCACGCGGAGAACAGGGCGTCGTACACGCGCTCGGCGCTATGACCCTGGTCCAGCATGTCCTCGATGACGATGCGCGCGTCGTCCGGATGCAGGTCAAGATGACCGATGCTTTGCAGCCTTTCGACGATTTGGTCGTAGCCCATAGAACCCAGCCTCCGATACGGTTCAGCCGAGGATTCCCTCGTCCCAGCCAAACGGAATACGCATGAACCGCCGCCTGTTGCGCATTTACGACCGATTGTCCGTCAGCGTTGACGCAAACGCAACCAAGGAGCGCGCAACGGGTGTCGTGGACATGACAGCTGTGGCGCGTACGCACCGCCCGTCATGTCAATGGTTGACCCGAAGTTCCGGTGCTGTGTTGAATTTACAATACCGCTGTTATGGCTTTGGACCGGACGGCGGCGTCCGCCTCGCCTCGAGCGAAGGCCCGCCGAGCCATGGCATCTCAGATAGGTCGTCGAAGGCTTGAAGAGCCTCGATCGACTGTTCGCCGCCAAAGTCGTGAAATCTCCAGAAATGGCCGTCGGCCTCAAGGATCATCTCCGACCCATCCTCGTCGTCCGAGTCCGTTTGGCGTTCATATGTCGCCTGAAACCCGAAACCGTGATATTCCTCACCGGTCGGCAACAAACCATAACACACAACATCGACCATCTCCCTGTCGACCTTGTAAGTAGGCATCCGGTCGTAGTCGGGTTCGCACGCCGTATTCCACCCGTCACGAAAGGGCTTACGCATACTCACACCAAGCGCGTACTCGCCTTTCTGCCTTATCCGGGTGACCACGCCCACGCTACCTTCGACGGGATAGGACTTCCGGTCGTCGCCGAGGCCGAGGCTGTCCTCATAGGTCGGCACCCCGATGAACGAGACGACCGTTCCTATCGGAAGAAAACAGGCCTCGGGATCGCTCTGCAAAGCCGAGATTTTTCTGGCGAGCGCTTCCTTATGAGCAGCGAGCGACGCCAATTTGTCGGGACCCCTTTTCGCCACATAGTCCACAAAGCTGGCCACGGGTTCCTTCGATGCCAATTGGTCTCGCTCGATATAACCTCGGTAATTCTCGATCGTCTCCAGTACTTCCTGGACCTTGGCATCTATCTGTTGGAGGTTCGACTTCATCGTCGAGATCAGGCCCTTCGCCGCTTTCGTCACGGGATCGGCGATCTCCTCACGAAGCGCTACCATCTGTCTTGGTGACGCCGCGATCATGGCGCGAACGGTATCGCGATTAGCCTCGAGCCATTCAAGTTCTTCTGGGCTATATCCTGAATCAATCATGCATGGTCCTTCGCGGTATCGTGGCCGCAGCCAGATAAGCGGCCCTCTGGCCATCATGTGGTGCGGCAACGAAAGCCGCAATAGCCTGGAAGATCGTGATCCGGAGTTGCGAAAACGGCTCCGGATTCTTCATTTTCCACCGGGGATCGGCTGGGAATTGGGGACTTTGATTCCGGCTCGTCTGAGGTTGTTCCGCTTCGATGTGAAGCTCGAAAAAAAATGGCGGGTATGGCAGGACTCGAACCTGCAACCTTCGGATTCGTAATCCGACACTCTTTCCAATTGAGCTACATACCCGTGGTGCCTGGAGATGGGATCGAACCACCGACGCGCACGCTTTCAACGTGCCGCTCTACCGACTGAGCTACCCAAGGCATATCGGTGGTGGGAAGAGCTGGATTTGAACCAGCGACACCTGGATTTTCAATCCAGTGCTCTACCAGCTGAGCTATCAACCCGCTACCGATGATTTGACTATGCCGGAGCGCATCGCGGCCGTCAACAGGGAAAATGAAAAAAGATGAAAAAAAACAACCAGTTAGCAGTATTCAACAAGGCGCGGATGTCCGTTCGCGGAAGTGGCCGCGACGGGTGGATTTCAATGGTGTTCTGACGCTTCGTCGTCGTCGCATCGGTGTCTTTCCTCGGTGTTCTGGGTTTCGTCACAAGACATGAAAAAACCCGCGGCCCCCTGTCGCTTCTGACAGGGGGCCGCGGGTTCGGTTCCGGCACTCTATTCGGCTGGTCGTCAGCCGGGCGCGACGGAGCGATCCACGGGCAGCCCTGTCAGGCGGCCGCGGGTGCTAAATCGTTCCCGGTTGATCACAAGCGTCATGTTCGTTTCCTTACTGTTCGTCCCGATGGATACGGAACACGCCAGATAAAGTCAAGACTCCATCACTGGAAGACGACCGTTCCGGACGGGGACACCACGCCGTAGGGAATGTCGCGGGCCACGGACTTGCGTTCGGCGTCGCGGTCCTTCGTGGTCGTACGCCATCCGCCGTACTGCGGCTTGCCCGTCGGCGCGCCGCCGGTGTGGGTGAAGCTCGATTCCAGCTCTCCCCGGCCGGAAGCGCCGTAACGCGCGTCGTCAGAGGACACGCAGGAGGCAAGCGACAGCGGGACTGCGACGAGAAGGGCGATTGTCAGGATTTTCATGGGTTCACTCCGAGGGTTTCTTAGATTGTCGTGCATATTTCCGCCGGCCAAAACGGGGCCGTCAGTATCCGGAGACTTCGATACCTGCGAGGACGTCCGCCGCCGAGGGCATGATCATCTTCGAGTTGTCCGCGTCCGGCGCGAACATCTCCTTGCGTTCCCGTGCGGACGAAATGTAGCCCTGCCTGTCCACCGGGATGCGGTCGCGGAATTCGTGGTAGTCGGAAGAGATCAGGTGGTAGAGGTAGTCGAGGTTATCGATCGGTTCGGGCCGTTCGCTCCACAGCACGGCGTTCTGCATGCGCTCGTACATCTTCACGTGGTTTTCCCTGGACGACGACAGCGCATAGTCGGCCCGGTGGTACTCGGCGGCTAGCGGCGTGATCCGCGTCGTGGCGACGATCAGCGGCACTGTTCCGCTGAACTTCGGATCGCTCACCCAGCGGCTCGAGTAGACGAACCGCTTTCCGTCCGCGACCTCGCGCTCGACCCTGTCGCGGGCGATGTCGACGACGTCGATGTTGTAGGCTTCCGAATTGATCGCGTGGAGCCGCATGGCGGAGACAAGCGAACCGTCGACATAGAGGCCGATCGTCCTGGCCGTCGGCAGCCGGTCCTTGCCGTCCTCGAAGTCGTGGATCGTCATGGAGCGGTTCTTTATCGTCTCCTGCTCCATGTAGTGCTTCCAGCGCCATCTGGACAGGAAGTCGAGGTCGGCTTCCGAGGTCATGGCCCGGTATGCGCAACGCTCGAGGAACTTGATCGTCCAACCCATGGTGCCTTGGGGTTTTGCCGCGAGGACAAGTCCGCTGGTTGCAAGGTGGGAAGCGGGGTCTTGTATTCTTACGGATATGCTGCTCATTTCGGGGGCCTGTGGTAAACAAATCATTAACGACGCCGCTATGATGCCGCCGATTTGTCCGGCCTTGCAACAATGAAAGACACCAATCTGTGGATTGCGCTGCGCTGCAACGGGAAGCGGGCAGGCCCAAACCCTTGAAAAACAAGCCCGCCGGCGGGTTGGGGCGAGGCTCCGGAGGCCCGATCCAGAGCGAAGTCCTCAAAAAAGTTTATTCAAGAACTCGTTCCGCGTTGACGGCTTCGGAAAATGCCCCTAGTTTCCTCGGCGAAGAGAAATTAAAGACCCCAAATTAGGAGGAAGCACCCATGGCCGACGAAGTCGATAGGGCAAACGACATTTCCGAAGACCACCGCACGGTGAACATCCGTTCGATCTCCCGTAAGCTTGAACGCAAGAATACGTCGATCGAATGCGATGAATGCGGCAACGAGATCGAACCGAAACGCCGCGCCGCCATGCCGAGCGCAAAGCTGTGCATTTCCTGCCAGGAAGCGGAAGAGCGCGACGCGCGCATCTACAGGAGATGATTATTTAATGACTCCGCTATCGGAAACCCTATGTGCGAACCTCTTCCAGCGCCTCGGCTCCGGCCAGCACATCGAAATCGCCGGATACATCAGGGACGCCGAGAAAGTGGTGTTTTCCGCGGATGCCGCGGCCGCGTTGCGCGGGTTGTGGAATGAGACCCCGTGGACGGTGGAAAGCAACCTCGACATGGTGACGTGGCCAGGTACACCGACCTGGTATGAAGTGCCTGGATACCTTGGAAGCATCGCCGACGGCGAAGAGCCGATCGTGGGTTTCCTGATGCTGCCGCATCCGGAAGAGGTCGGCCTCTATATGGTGGCGACGGCCTTCCAGTCTTCGACTGTGGCCGCGAGGCATTGCTACGCGATGGCGCTGCTCGACGTGGCGTCGTTGACCGACAACGCGATCCGCGCGCGTCACTTCTATTCGAGGACGGCGTCGGAAAGCGTGGAACGGATCATGTCGCAGATCGGTGTTTCGATCAGCGACGACTTCCGCGACGAACTGATGATCACGGAGGATGGCAGGGAAGAAGTCATCGAGGCAGCCATGCGGGACGCGACGGCGGAAATTCCTGTCCTGCTCGCCTTGCTGGCGGCGGAAGCTGCGGAGAACGGGCTGCTCCTCGATCTCGCCGAACCCGCCTCGACGGTTACGGCGCTGCCGCTGCCAACCCGCTCGAGGCTGGGGCGGTTCACCGACAGGATGGCAAGGCGTCTGTCCAGCGGCCTCGTGAGAGTGCCTCGGCGCAACCGCGCGCCGAGGCTTGCATGGTTCGCCTGAACCCTCAGGGCGACGGTGACGCGGCGAGGAAGTCTGGGGTCATGACCGCGATGATGGCCGCGGCCTCTTCGCTGTCCATCAGGGCGTCGAGACCCTTGGTCCGGTACGCCTTCGTGACGAAGTGTCCCCACGGCCGGACCGCCATGTCGAGGTTCTGCCTTTCGCGCCAGTCGTAGCCGCAGAGGCGCTCGACCTGGTCAACCGTGACCAGCTTGTCGTCGAGGAACGCGCGGATCAGTTCCCAGTTCGTCTTCAGGCGGCCGCTTTCGATTTGCCTCGCGTACCAGTTCATGGCGTCGCGGTACTGGCCGTCCGGCGTGTGGTTGTAATGGGCCTGGTGCTGGCGCTGGTTCAGTTTTTCCGGAATGGCCTGCTTGATCCCCGTGAATTCGCAGGTCGAATGCGACTCGCTCGAACCGTCCGGGTGGATCGTCCGGACCGACACGATGTGCGACTGGCAGGCCTTCGCCTGTAACGTGTAGCCGCCGACGCAATGGTGCATGCGGCTGCCCTCTTCCTTGAGTTCCTGGGTCGTGCAGAGGGGAACGAGCCAAAGCCCGTTCGGAGCCTGGACGGGAGCGGTGAGACCCGGCCAGCCGCCTTCCTTGATCTGCGACCTGGCCTGCGCGTTGCGGTAACGCTCGGACATTTCGAGCATGCCGGCGCGTTCCTGGTGGAAGCGGCGGGAAATGTCGAGCAGGTCGGGAAGGTTGCGGCCTTCGAACAGCATCTTCCATCCCCAGTCCTTGGCACCCTTGCGGATGGCGGCGTTGAGGAAAACGTCGTTTGCTTCCTGGGCATGCGCGAGCAGTGGCAGGACCACCATGTCGGTGAAGCTTTCCAGTGTGTCGCGCGCGTTGAAGGCGGCGATCCTGAGATAGCCGTTCGGATCGGACCAGGCGGGGTCGTTCTCGTCAACATAAGCCTTGGCAACGCTGCGCTGGACCAGCTGCTCCCACTTGCCACCGCTGCCAGCGAGCAGGGCAGGAAGGCTTTCGGGCGGGACCGAGAGGTCTTCCATCAACGCATAGGCGACGTGATAGAAGGCCTGCCATTCCTCGGGAGCCTTGGGAAACCAGTCTGGCTGGACATAGCTGGCGAACACGAGGATCGGCGAGAGTCTCATGCCTTCTGGCAGCGCGGGAGCCTGGGCAAAGCGCTTCAGCAACGCGTTGCCGACGGGGCGCTCGGCCATCTCCGACAGGATGGGAAGGAGGATTTCGGTAAGCGGCTTCTTCCTGTCGATCGCCATCTTCGTGGAAAGGTTGGCGTTGAACAGGTCGGCGAAGACGGGGTACGCGCCCGCCGCCTGCCGCCTGAACAGCCCGCGCTCGCCAGGTGCCGCGTAGAATTCGTAGGTGGAGAGGCGCTTGTCCGGTGCCTTCGACATGGCGGCGAGCGCATCGGTGTCGAGGCCGGGAAGGTATTCGGCCGCCCGCGCGCCCGCTTCCTCGAACAGCTTTTGCGAAACCGACGGGCGGTCGACATGCGGGATGTCCAGCATGTCGAGGAGCGCGTGCGAAGGTTCGCCGGTCAGCATGGAATAGGCCCATTGACCGGCAGCCCGGCTTTCGAGCGGAACCCACTGGGCATCCGGGTCGTCAATCCCGCCCTGTCGAGACATGCTCGCGGCCGACAGGCGGCCCTCCGCGTCGAGGGCCACCATGACGGCGTTCGTCACGCCGTTGTTGACGTTGGCGATGACGTAGCCGTTCAGGTCCTGGTGGCGGTAACGGCCAAAGGTGATGTCGGTGGTCATGCCTTCACTCCTTGGGGTTCCCACTTGGCTTCGGAGGCGTTCTGGTCGCCGATGGCGGCGCTGTGCCGCGGATCGACGTAGAACGTGTTGAAGCCCGACTGGGACACGATTTGTAGCACGTTCTCGAGCTGCCTTCCCGCGCGGACGATGGCACGCGGTACGACCGCCTGCTTGATCTTGGCCTGCGACATGTTCTTCGCCTTGAGAGCGTCCATGTCGACGTCGGGGGCGATCATCGTCTCGTACAGCTCGCGGTAGCCGTCAGACGGCCACAGCTTGACGTTGCGGCGCTGCGGCGGCTCTGGCAGGCGGACCGCGAAGGTTCCGTCGTTGAGCGGCGTGATGACGAGGTTGCGGCCCGTTCCCGTCGGGGACGAGTTGATCTCGATGTTCATCGCGAGCGCCTTGGCGGCGGCGTCGATGCCCTCGACGCGGACCGCGATCTGCTTCAGCTTGTTCTCGGCCTGGCGGTTGATCAGGACGCCGCGGTGGCGGTTGCCCTTCTCGTCCACGAACGAGACCAGCGAACCCAGGCGGAACTGGGTGGCGAAGCGAACGGCGCGGAAGACGTTGCCGACGAGGAACGAGGCGTTCTGGAGCTTCTTGCGGGAAGCCTTGTCGAAGCTGTCCAGGACCTTTTCGTAGTCGTTGCCAAGCAGGCCGTCGCTGGTCGAGATGACGAGCTTGCCTTCCTTGTCGAACGAGGAGACGCCGTTGTTGCGCAGCACGGTTTCGACGCCGTACTCCTTCATCTTCTCCGTCCCCGGGATCGCGATCTTCATGCGGTAGGACGCGATCAGGTGTTCCGATCCCTCCCACGGAGCCTCGACGCTGGCGATGATCGCCTTTTCGGCGACGCCGTCGGCATTGACGAAGGTAATCTGGCGGCCCGGCATGAACGCGTCGATGGCGAGCTTCAGGTGCGCGATGTCCTTCGCCATGCTGGCGATCTTGGTGTCGCCGCGGGCGATGGCGTCATCGACGGACATGTGGCCGTCCTGGAGGTAGTGGGCGAGGTAGCGGTCGCGGTTGCGCACCACTTCGTTCACGGCACCGACGATGCGCTCGTAGCGGGGCGTCGCGCTTTCGAGCGACTCGACGACCACTTCCGAACGCATCGGCTCGACTTCGCGCTCGACCAGCGCCTCCATGAGGAACATCGGGGCTTCGAACGCGGAGTTCGCGCCGTTGTCGATCGATCCTTCGAACAGCTTGCTGTTGCGAACCTGCACGGTTCCGTCGAACTCGCGCGGACGCAGCGGGTTGACACCCAGCGAGTCGAGTTCGGCGATGTGCATTTCGTATTCGGCGGTCAGCTCGTGCAGGATGCGGTCCTGTTCGCGGCAGGGAAGAAGCGACAGGCGCGACAGGAACTCGTTCGCGGTCCGCTGCTCGACGTTGTCCATTCCGCCCGGACGGTAACGACCCTGGCGCTGCTGTTGCTGCGGTGCGTTGTCCACGACCGCCACCTCGGTGGCCGTCTCCGGTTCGACCTTGAACACCGCGGTCTCGTCGGCCACGTCCACGAGCTTGGTGCGGTTCGCGTACTTGTCCGTCAGGACGAGGCGGCGAAGCAGGTCGGGACGCAGTTCGGCGTACTTCGTGATGACGGCGTCGCCGACCGAGTTGATCAGGTCGGGGATGTTGCCCATCAGGAAGCTGTTGTCGCGGTTGGACTGGACGTTGGCCGACAGGCGGCGGAGCTTCTGGTTGCGCATGGCGGCCAGACGCGATTCGAAGGGAAGGCCCGTTCCGACGAAGGCGATTTTGGGCGCGCTTTCCTGGTCACGGCGCGAGTAGCGGCCGTAGGCCTGGATTTGTTTCAGCACGTTCGCGGGGCCCTGCACCTCGAACAGCACGCGACGGCGGCGGTCCTTGAAGCGACGGCCGGCATGCAGGTCCATGCCCGTAGCGCCGGTCGCGTTCATGATGACGCAGTCGTATTCGCCCGAGTTGAAGGCGTTCTTGACCACCATCTTGTTGCGTTCCTTGCGCGGAACGACCTTGCCTTCCGCGTTGACCTCGAGCGAACGCCCGGTGATCTCGCCGATCGTGTATCCGGCGGCCGTGATGCGGTTCTTGATGGTGTCGATGACAGAGGCCGGGATTTCGGGGAATTCCTCGATCAGCGCGTAGATGGTGTCGTAGGCTTCGCGGGCGGTCGGCTGGAGGGCCGCAAGCACGGCGTCTTTCACGCCAGGCTTGTTCGCACCGACCATCTGGTCAAGCACGCGGTGCAGGACGTGGCGGAACGTCGGCTGGTTGCCGTCACGCTGGCGCGCCTCTTCGAGCAGTTCGCCGACGGTGTTTTCGAGCAGGAAGCCAGGCTTGTTGCCGGCCTTCAGTTCCTCGATCGCCTTGTCGGCGGTGAACGGCGCGACGAGCGCGGCGTTAAGGAGGCGCGTGATGTGGTAGAGCGAAGAACCGATGGCGCTCTTGCGCAGCGCGTTGTTGCCGCGGCGCGCGCCGCCGTTCTCGCGGTTCAAGCCGTCCACGACCATGCCGATGTCGTCGGCGATCTGCGCCATCTCGGACACGATGATCGACATCTTGTCGGCGATGACGCGGTTCTCGGCGACCTTCTCGGAGTCGATCAGCTGCATGAACTCGATCTCGCTGAGATCGGTCTCGCGCCGGAAGAACACGCCGTCCGCCGTGAGCATGTCGGACACGACTTCCTGAAAGGGTTCGCCGCCCTTGAGCATCATGGCCTGGAGTTCGGCCATGTCGATGTCGCGCGGGAACATCTCGCGGAAGAAGGCCATGTTCTTGGCTTCCTTCGCGTAGGTCGCGGAGGCGGAGACGCAGGTGGCCGCGTTCTGCTTGATGTGGCTGTAGTTGACCGAGACGTTCGAATCGAGCGAGGCGGCGTTGTGGATTTCGTCGCCGAACAGGCTGACGCGCTCGTCGACGATGCCGCGGAGCCACGCCGACTTGGGCGAGTTTTCGGCTTCCTTGTTGAACTGCGAATAGGTCGCCATGATGACCTTGACGCCCTCGGGCCAGACGCCGTCCTTGACCGCCGTGTCGAGGACTTCCCGGTCGAGGGTCTCGAACTCTTCCTTGGTGACCTCGTCGATCAGCTTGTCGTTGTTGAGAACGAGCGGCTTGATGACGTCGAGCGAGTCGAGGTGCTTGGCGTCGCGCATGAGGTCGGCGAGGTTGGCCGCCGATTCCGAGAAGATCAGCACGCGCTGGCCCTTGAGGACGGCGCGGCGCACCATGGCCATGAGCTGGCGGCCCTTGCCGACACCTGTGCCGTCGCCGATCACGGCACCGCGGCCGCGTTCTTCGGCGTTGATCAGCAGGGCGACGCCGTCAACCTGCTCGGCTGCGAGGTAGCGGCCGAGTTCCTCCTTGGGGAAGCCGCACTCGTAGGCGACCTTTTCGTCCACGTCGCTGTAGTTGGAAATGATGCGGTCGAGCGCGATCTTGGTCGCGGCCGAAAGCTCCTTCGGAACCAGGGTCGTCGGGTTGCCGACCTTCGACGCGGAGCTGTAGGGGACCTGGTAGCTGTTGTCGAAGATGAACGAGCTGGCGGCGTTGAAGTCACTGTCCGTCGCAAGTCCCGCCTTGAAGGTCTCGATCGCGTGCGAACGCTCGCTCGCCACCATGGAGGACCACGTCCAGGCCTCGGCCGGGCTGCCGAACTCGGTCAGGGTGAATTCGCCGGACGGCTGTTCGGTCGAGATGACGCTGAGGATCAGCCTCGGTCCGCCGGCCGCTGCCGAGATGAAACCAGCGCCTTCGATGTGGTTGTTCTCGGCGACCGCGTCGGCGATGGCGCGCGCCTTCTTGTGGGAATCGACGTCGAGGACGAGGATCGACTTGGTCTTGGAAGGACGGCCGTCGAGCGTGTCGGCGAGTTCCTTGGCCGACGAGGCGAAGTTGACGACGATCGAGGCGTCTGCGGGGTTTTCGCCGCGACGGCACCCGGTCGCGGGCAGCACCTTTTCGAACAGGCCTTCAGCGCCGCCGATGCGGAAAACGCTTTCGCCGCGAAGGTCCTTGTCCGTGCCCATCAGGCGGCGTGCGAGGATCATCGATTCGAGATTGACGCCGATATCGAGGCCGACGGACTTCAGCAGGCCCGAGAGGCGGCATGCCTTCTCGAAGCGAAGGGTGAGCGTTTCCTTGCTGTCCTTGGTGATATAGCGGACGGCGGCGGCCGACACAGCCTCGGCGAACTTCTTGGCATCCTTGACCGGGTCGAGCTCGAGGGCCTTGATGAAGGCGGCCGGCTTGGCGAAATCGGCGTTGGCTGCCGTTTCGAGCGTGACGATGTAACCGTCGGCGCAGGCGGCGAGCTGGTTGTTGTCGGGCGCGCGCAGATAGTGGGAGGGAACCGTTGCGGCACCGGTGCTTTCGACGACGGAACGCTTCCTGCTGACGAGATGGCGGACGCCCTCGGAGTTTTCGTAAACCTCGTCACCCGATCTGTTGAAGCCGAGGAAGGCCGGGGCGGTGTCCTCGAACTGCTTCGTCATCGTCGCGAGCGCGGCATCGTCCTTCTTCTCTTCCTGGTCGTTGGACGGCGCGAGTTCGGTCAGGTCGAGCAGGACTTCCATGATCGGCATGTCGCGGCGCGTGACTGCGCTCGGGATCACGGCCTTGAAGTCGTTCGGCTGGAAGCTGAATTCGTTGCGGTACCAGTAGCCGTTCTCGGCGCGCTGGAAGTTGAGCTTCTCCATCGCCTCGGGATGCTTGTCGCCGTTCTCCATGACCAGACGGCGGCCGTTCTTGTAGACGGCGAGGTACATGCGCATGCCGGCGGCCGTAACGTCCATCCACCTTGTGGTTTCGGGAGTGCCCCATTTTGCTGCGACAGCTTTGTTCTTCTCTACGTCATACATGTCTTTTTTGTCCGTTGATGTCATCGATTGTCAGAGAATCCTCCCTTCGGCCCATGCAATGATCAACGGCTTTCAAATGACTTTTAGGGCGACAGACACGGTCGCATAGGCGACCGCAAGCGCGATCAGGCCCCATCTATAGTCAATCGGAAGCACATGGGGAAGGGGAAGAACGGGTGCCGCGGGTGCCGATGCACTGGAAATCCGGGATTCCTGGGGGGCAAGCTCGAATAGAACCGATCCGTCCGCAATGACGACCGGAACGTAATGTTCGCCCTGAACCGCGGCGGCGCGCGGCGGAAGGGGCCAGTCCCTTGCGGTGGATACCCAGCCGGGGCGGCCCGCGTCCACAAGGGCCGTGCCGTCCCGGTCGGCGAAGATCGCGAACGACTTGCCGTCGGGAGCGGCGGCCACGTCAACCCGGTCGCCGACATGCCAGGAAAGGGCTTGCGCCGCCCATTGGGCGAGTTCGAAGCCGACCCTGCCGTCCACGACGCTCACCACCAGACCGCCGTCGAGCCTTTCGCGAAGCCTCGAAAACGAGTGCGGCAGTGTTTTCCCGTATTTCGTCGAGAAAGCCCCGGCGGCAGCGGTCAGGGTGTCCACCGCTTCCATTTCCGCTTCGAAGGAGACTACGCCGGGCTTCACGCCGTAGACGGAGGGGACAGTGGGGAAGTCACCGAGCGCTCGGCCAAGACCCTCGATGTCCACGAATGACGTGCGGGCGCTGTCGCCCTCCACGAAGCAGATGCCGAAATCGAAAGGACAATCGGGTGCGAAGCCTTTCGAACCCGTTCTCAACACAAGGGCGAACCTCAGGTCGTCACGCATTCGCCGCCTCCGTCGTTGACGGATGAAGGAAGCAGAGGAACGGCAGGTCGCGGATCGCGGGAGCGTCCGCTGCGTTCGTGAAGGAGATTCCGTCGGCGGGGCGGCCGATTAGCGAAGACAGGGCCGCGATAACGTCGTGGGCATAGTGGTCGGCAGCGCTCGCCATGTGGTGCGTCGCAAGGGCGGTGTCTTCCCGCGCGGCGAGGATGCGGCGACGGCATCCCTCCGAAAGGCTTCCTCCCACCATGCGCTCGAGCGTCGCGAGATCGCCGGCCGCCATGCGGTCCGACGCGAATTCGCGGACCTTGGAAAACGACGTTCCGAGCCTCGTCGAGGCACCGTCCGCGAGTGAGCGAACCGCACACGCTCCGTCGAACATCTCCATGAAAGAAGCGGCTTCCCCGCAGATCAGCGAGGCAGCGATTTCCACGTCCTCCCGGTCGGGAACCTGGAGCGGCGAGGATTCGAACAGGCCGACCGCCTGTCGCGCCGGCGTCTGACCGGGTGTATCGAAGTCTTCCATTTTCAAGTTTCCAGGATTTGTCGTCTGCTTGATTCATGGTCATGCCAAGTCGATATTTATGCAAGCCGCGTCTTGTAGCCGACCCGGTTGGGAGGCTTAATCGATTGCGAGGGATAATTCATGGATTTTGAACGCGGTTACAGGTTGCGGGTGTCCGGTCTCGGGGAGCTGACGAAGCTACTCGGTGCCTATCGCACCCATGCGCTCAGGATCATGGCCGGATCGTATGCCGACCAGATCGCAAGGACCGCCGTCTCCGCGCTCGACGCGAGTTGCGTCGGACTGGCCCAGAACAAGGGCGACCTGCTTGCCAAGGCGCGTGAAAGCGTCGCCGCGGCCCACGACAAGGTGACGGACGGCATCTATGCGAGGGGCTTGAACTGCCATATCGAGTTCCATTTCGTGGGAACCGCGATCCTGGCAGTGATGACCCATGGAGCGGAGCGATACCGAAAGCCATGGGAAGCCCGGCGCGAGGTGGTCAAATGGGGTTGGTCCGAGGGATCGCCGAAGCCGTCGCACATAGGCGACGAGGCATGGCGTGACCGGGCGCGCTTCTGGACGGAGGCTGGCAAGACGTCCGCCGCCGGCTTCGGCGTCTTCCGCTTCGCGCTGCTGGAAGAGAAACTTCCCGCCCTCGGCTGGACGGCCGTCGGCAGATGCGTGCCGGACATGGACTGGCGGGTCGAGCAGTGCGTCCGCAAGCTCGCGGCCGCGGGAGGCGTGGACCCGGCGTCGCTTTCCGACAGGGACAGGAAGCGGTTCGAGGAAAGGGCGAGGAACGCCATCAAACCGCAAGTGGACGAAGCGTCGTTCTCCAAGACGGTCGTCTCCGTCGCTGCGAAGCCGAAGGAAAAGGCACCTGCGCCTCCGGCGGCGGAAACGCCGAGGGAAACGCGCAAGCCACCCAAGCGCGAGCAGATGGCATCGTCCGTGGATCACGCCGACATCGTCGTCGCGGGAGATGGGCGGGCTTTCATGGCGGTGCCGTACGTCGGCTTCCGCGCCGAGGACCGCGTCTTCGTGCAGGTCGGGTCGAGGGACATCACGTTCATGCAAAATGGCATCCAGTACGGCACGGTCGCGAACATTCCGGCCGCTTCGAGGGACTACCTGCGCGGACTGACGAGCATCACCGTCGTCGAAATCATCGAAACGGACGGAAAGCGTTTGCTTCGTGCAAAACACACCGCAATGGTATCGGACATCAGCCTCGGCGAAGGTCTCAGACGGCCGTTGCAGACGTTCAGGAGAAGGTCCCGCGACGCGGGCATACAGGAGATTTAATATGGGCAACGCGCAGGCGATTACGACAATGGAAGACTCCGTCATCGACGAGACGTTCAGGAATGTGGCAAATCCTGTCGAAATCCACAGGCTCGGCCGCGAAGACATCGTCGAGAACCGCCCCGGCGACGTGCTCGTGGACGCGGTCAAGGCCTTCTCCGCCAAGGGCGGCTTCGCGCGTGCCGAGGGGGTGCAGATCGAGGACGGAGTCAAGGTTTCCCAGGATGCCGAAGGCCGGGTCGACCTCGATCTCGCGAAGGATATCGCGGCGGGCGTGGACCTCGACGCCGCGACCACCGAAATCAAGGACTGATGTCTTCGATTTCGAGTTGACGCTCTATTCCTGTCCCCCTAGCCTTTCTTAGGGATGGACAGGAATAAGATGATTTCGTCTGAACTTGAACAATACATTGCGGCGGCGAGCGCTTACGCGAGGTCCTTCCGGGGGCCGGCGACGTCGCTGATGCACATTCTCTTGGCGGTCCTTGACGACGCCGAGTTGCAATCGGTCCTCTCTGTCTGCGAAATCAACTACCTGGACCTGCGTCAGGAAGCCGTGGAGGCGATCGCCGAGCGCATGGCGACGGTACGGCAGGTTGCGGAGGAGGGCGCAGCGGGTGGAGACAGACGGGTGGACAGTCTGTCAGCGCTCTGCCTCTACGCGCTCCAGGCCGCACAGCAGAAGGCGGCCGCCCGCGGGTCGATGGCAGCCGGGGTCCTCGATTTCATTGCGGCCGTACTTGAAGTCCACGACAACGGAAGCTTCGATTTCGAAGCGAGGGTCATTCTCACCAAAGCCGGCCTCACCGTAGGGAACTTCGCAAAGGCGAGGCGGGCTTCGGCCGTCAGTCCCCAGGCGGACGGCTCCAGGCAGGACGGCCTTGCCCGGGCGTTCGCCGCCGTCGGTCCTTCCCTCCAGCGGGTTGGCCCGCAGCTCTCTGACCAGCCGCCGCCGAAGGAGGCCAGAAGGGAAGCCTCCATGCCTTTCTGCACCGACATCACCGAACTCGCGAGGCAGGGCAAGCTCGACCGCAGCCACGGCCGCGGCGACGTCCTGAAAGAACTGCGCATCGTCCTCGGTCGGAGGAAGAAGCGGAACGCCGTCCTGATCGGCGATCCGGGCGTCGGAAAGACATCGGTGGTGGAGGAACTTGCCTATCTGATCGTCGAAGGCGGGGGCGGGCCGAAGCTCGAAGGAGCGGTCATCCTGTCGCTCAACATGGGCGCGCTTGTCGGGGGGACGAAGTACCGCGGAGAACTCGAGGAGCGCGTGAAAGACCTCGTCGCCGTGCTGGCGAACGATTCCCGCCTGATCCTGTTCATCGACGAGATTCACGTTCTCGGATCACCCGCACACTCGGTTTCCGCGGCGGCGGACATTCTCAAGCCCGCGCTGGCGTCCGGCGCGATCCGTTGCATCGGGGCGACGACGCTCGCGGAGTACAAGAAGTTCTTCGAGTCCGACGGGGCCATGTCGAGGCGCTTCGCGCCGGTCAACGTCGTGGAACCCACAAGGGAGGAGGCTCTCGGCATCCTGAGGGCGGCGGCCCCTGTCTACGGCGATTTCCACGGGGTCGCGTACCCCGAGTGGGCCGTGGAAATGGCCCTCGACCTGTCGATCCGCCACATGCCCGAGCGCAGGCTGCCCGACAAGGCCATCGAGTTGCTCGACGACGTGGGTGGCAGGGCAGCCCTCTCCGGGGGCGAGGTGACGAGGCAGATCGTGTCGGATTGCGTCTCCGCCAAATCCGGCCGTCGCATCGGTCACGAGGCGGTGCTGGCGGCCCTCGCCACCATGTCGCGGGAGACCGGCGAAATAGCCAAGGCCGCCATGCGCAACGCGCTGGTCGCGCCGGGTCTCGGTGAGAGCGCCGTCATCGCCGTCGTCGGTCCGGCGGGCGTGGACAAGGAGGCTCCGGTGAAGGACGCCGCCCTCGCGCTCGGCCGCGGCTACGAAACGCTGGACATGGCGGAGTTCTCCGACCACGCCGCCGCGTCGGGGCTACTGGGAGCGCCCCCGGGCTACGTGGGGCATGACAGTGGCGGTCGGTTCTATGATGTCGTCAGACGGTCTCCCGGATGCCTCCTCCACCTGCGAAACGTGTCGCTCGCCCATCCAACCGCGCTGTCGATCGTCGACGAGTCCAGACGGCAAGGATTCGTCCAGGACAAGACGGGCAGGGTCGCGGGCCTGGGCGGCGTGCAGATCGTCGTGTCAACGGACAGCGGCGGAGAACGCGCGCCCATCGGGTTCGGCTCCTCCAGGGAGGTTGCAACGGCATCAGGTGTGGCCATCGTCGATGACGCGGACACCGTCGTCACGCTTCGGCAGAAAACAGACGAAGCGCTTGAACGGGCGAAGAAGGGACTTTCCGTGCTGGTTGCCTCCGCCTCCGCGGAGGGTGTCAGGATGACCGTTGGCGAGGGTGTCGAGGAACACGTGGCTGATCTGCTGAGGTCTTCAAATAACAGTCAGTCCAAGGACTTCTCGCGGCTTGTGCGCGTACCCGTCCTCGACTACCTTGTTTCCGGTCCGGAAGACTTCATGGTGGAGCCCGCGGACGGCGGAATCAGGATCAAGAAGCATGAGGCTGTATAACGCAATCATCGCCGCCGCGGCGGGACTGATTTCGATTTCGTCGAACGCAGCGGCGGACGACGGGGCGGTTCGCGCCTCGTGCACGACCCAGAGCGGACAGATCGTCTATCGGGAGGACCTTCCCGCGGGGACGTCGGCCGACAGAAGGCTGGAGATCGCCGCCAAGCACCGCAACGCCCTCTGCGTCTTCCTCAAGTCAGACCCCGTCGAGGCGGCCATGCCAGAAGTCCACGATCCCGCGCTCGCGGCCGTTGCGGGTGGTGGAAATGAAGACCTCGCTTCGGCTCTGGCATTCCTTTCTCCCGGTGCCTCCGTTGGAACCCCCTACGGCGGTGTGTTCGACGAGGGCATGAAAACGTTCATGAAGACGGAGAACGCGTTTACCGACGAGGTCAAGAGCGTGAACCTGACCATCGGCGTCTATAGCGGGGCGACATCTGAAGACGTTCTTGGGCATTGGGCCTACATCAAGAAAAACACCGACCTCCTCGGCCGAATGACGCCCTCAATCGAACGGGTGGGTGACGTGGTCGTCCTCAGCGTCGAAGGCGTCGCTGACTCCGACGCGTCGGTCGTCTGCCAGGAGGCGCAAAAGGTCGCCTCCGGCTGCATGGCGGTCTACTGACCGACCATCAGTATCCGTAGCCTGGCGGGCGCGGCGCGTGCCGCTGCTCGAGTTCGACCGAGGCCTTGGGCTTGATCGTGGGGACGGGGATCGTCAAACGGTTGTCGCGGTCCGTGACGGCGTCGGCGAGCGCCACGGTGAGGCTGGACCAGCTGTGGGCGGGGATGCGGATGAAGTATCCGTCGTTGCCGACTTCAAGGAACATCTTCCTTTTAGCCACGTTGGCGGCCTCGGCGAGCGCCCTCAGTCTCGGAGTCCAGCCTACCTTGGCGACGGCGTGCTGGAGCTTGTCGGCGATCATGTCCAGAGCCTCCAGGAAGTCGCCGACGGATTCGGTGCCGTCGTTGAACTCCATGTCCCCCAGATCGGCCGTGCTGAGGTATTCGAGCGCCGCGCCGGCGCTTCCAGCCGGGATCATGATGCCCCCAGGCGTGTACGACGGAGCTCGTGTCGGTTCGAACGCAGGCTCGATCTCCGCTTCCGGTTCAGGTTCGGAGGGGACCGGGACCATGCCGGGAAGGGCGGCGCGGGTGTCTATGAGTTCCTGCTTTTCGACAAAGCCGTGGTCGTCGAATTGCGGCGGGGTGGCGAAGTCGGGACGCGCCTGGTAGGTCGGCGTTCCAAGCCCCTGGCCCGTGGCCCTGTCGAACTCCTCGATCGCTTCACGGAGTCCGTCGATGGCCATTGCGAGCGCGAGTTTGTCCGAGATGCCGCTCGCGCTGAGCTTTCCCCTTTTTTCGAGGCGCAGCGCACGGGCCGCCTCGACGACTTTCAATGCCTCGTGAAGCATCATTTCCTCCGACGTCCAGGATTGCCTGCGGCAACGCCGTGGACAATCATTGTAATACTTCGAGGATGGAAGAGATGAGAGCAAAAACAAAGGCCATTATACTATCCGCAACGCTCTGGCTCGCCGTGCCCTTCCATGCCGCGGCCGTACCCGACGAACTGGCCGACCGTTGCGCCTATCTCTCACAGGTCGACGCCGACAAGCTTCTGGTCGCCTTGACGAGATACGCGGGGAAGGTGATGGGCAAGTACCCCGAACACTGGGTGGCGGCCGACTATGCGAACCTCGCGGCGAACGCGATGAGCTGCCACGGGCTTCCGGCCGACGTGCAGAACAAGGTCAACGGAGAATTCTGGGCCTTGAAGCTCGCCGACGCTCAGAAGACAAACGCGGCGATCAACGCCCGTTCGACGGCGATCGCCGCGGCATACGGAAAGTACTGGACGAAAGACGAGGAATTCCCCGCCTGTGTCACGTTCCTCCGCTGGAAGAGGGACGACGTCTGGTACACCAACAACTCAGACGATCTCTTCGGCACCGCCTTCTACGACATGACCCCTGAAATGCTCGGTCTCTACAAGCGGGTGGCCGAGGAATGCCTGCCCGTCATGAAGTCGATACTGGAAAGGTGGCGGAGCCCACAAGGGGAGGCCGATGGCATCGTCAAAAGCATCCTGTCGTCGATCGATATGGACGCGCTTGCCGCGCAGGAGGCCAAGTTGAAAGTCCCCGAGAGCCTGCAGGTCGAATATGGCGGCCGACGCATTCCGATCTCCTACCTCCGTCCGACGACACAGAAGGTGGTCCACAAGATCATCTCGCTCGAGAGCGCCGACCGGATCATGCCGACGAACGCGCTCATACAGATTTCGAAATGGGCCGAGCAGGTGGAGATGGACGACAAGGATGGTCCCGACCTCCTATACGCGCAGCGCATCAAAAGCATCGTGGCCGACCACATGTTCAGGTCGGCCGACATGCTGCGAAAGCCGAAGGCGGGGCCGAACTCAGGCGGCTAGGAAGACCGGGTTGCCTTCGAGGATCGATACCCGGCGAAGCGCGCCCGAAGAGAGAAGTTGATGGACGAACGCGTTGTTGGCGGAATGTCCGGGGGCGAACACCTCGAACCGTCCGATCACCGGAACGCCGACCACCATCAGATCGCCGACGAAATCGAGCGCCTTGTGGCGGGCGCATTCGAGGTCCACCCGGAAACCGCCCGGGTTGAGGGGGCCCGCCTCGCCGATCACGACTGCATTGTCGAGACTGCCGCCGAGGGCGAGGTTGTTGGCCTTCAGCAGGGCGATCTCATGTTCGAGGACGAAGGTTCTCGCCGTCGCGAGTGAAACCAGCGACCGCTCGTCAACGCGCACGCTTTGCCTGCCTATGTGGGCGTTCGGAAAGTCGATGGTGCAGTCGAGGGAGAACTGGCCGGGCATCGCGGTGAAACGGCTCGGGCCGGTTTCGAACGATGTCGGCTTGACGACCAGAAGGCACTCGATCGAACCGTCCAGACCACGCGCGCCCGCCTTTGCAAACGCTTCAAGCCAGACAGCGGACGAACCGTCCAGAACGGGAACCTCGTCGCCGTCGAACTCCATGTCCGCATCGGTGATCCCCGCGATCCTCAGCGCCGCGAAAAGGTGTTCGACCATGTCGATGCGCCGTCCCGAAGGAAGTTCCAGTCTCGTGCAACGCGGCGTCCGCGCGACCGCCACATCGCGGAGGGCTATGAACGTCCCACCGTCTGCAACACGAAGGCCACTCTTGCCCGGCATGACCCTGACAGTGGCATCTTTGCCGGAATGAAGACCTACGCCGCCGAGGACGACAGGATTGGCGGACGTCGTACGGCCGCCGGCGGGTATGTTGATAATCGATGACATTGAGGTCTCCTTGCCTTTAGAAAATAGAGACCCCACGCATCCGCTTCCACTCACTTATTCTTTCGTTCTGTTAAAGCGGCGAGGACCACGCGGTCGACACCGATCGCCCAGCCGACGCCCTCCCCGTAGGTTCCGCCCCCCGCAACCTGCTTCTGAGCGCCAAGTCCGGGACACAGGACCTCGAAGCCGTCATCCACGTAATAGGAGATGCCGCGCTTCACGGAAGGGATGAACTCGCAATCGATTCCAAGCGCGCCGACGCACCGGGAGAGCAGCGCGCGGGCTTCGTCGGCATATGCCGCAGGACGCCTGGACATGATCTCCACTCCGAATTGCGTGAACTCACGGTAGCGCCCCATCTGGGGACGCTCGTACCGATAGCAGCGCTGGACGTAGAAGAACCGGAAGGGGTCGGGCATCGAGGTCATCCATTTCTCGCGCCACATCTGCTGCGCCATCCCTGTGACCTCTGGAACCAGGCAACATTGTCTTGCCTTTCGGTCCTCGAACCTCCATATTTGTGTCTCCTTCTCCGCGCCAAGCTTGGCGTTAAACGTAGACGCCTCCCACAACGAGGGAAAAATGAGTTCTTCGATTCGGCTTTCCGCCATGATGGAACGAAGTCTATCAATGGCATTAACGAACTCTTTAGCCTCTTCGAATTCTATAATTCTTGTGCCGCGCAGCATGTGATGCGATCCTTGCAAAGTGTGGGTGAAGGCTATAGGGACTTCGTGAAACCGGGAGTTCCTCCTTGTTTGTACGTGCGTGGGATAGATGATGAGCAGTGGCAACCTGAAACAGCATATCGGACATCAGATCATCGCGATGATGGACCGACTTGGCGTTTCTCCTCTCACGAGGAACTACCACCTATTCTATATGTGCATCTCCAACACCGACCAGCGGCTACGCGGCGCTGTGCGCGCTCTCGGCAACGCGCCGAGCCAGGCCGACCTCGACGAAGTGATCGAAAAGTTCGTGCCGGAAGCGCTGGGCAGCAACTACATGCGCCGCCAGCAGGACGACGTTCTGCGCAACCTCGAAGGCGTGCTGTCCAAGCTGAACGTTGACCAGATCGAGGCCGCGAGCTTCACGGGCGCGGTCAACAAGGTCTCTGAGACGCTCGCCAACCAACCCGACCCGCAGAAGGTCACGCCCGAGACCCTCGTGAAGGTGGCCGAGGCGCTTGTCGAGGCCGGCCGCAGAAAGGTGGTCGCCGGCAACAAGACGATCTCGCATGTCGAATCCCACGTCGAGGAACTCGGAAAGCTGCGCAACGAGATCGAACGCCTGCGGATGATCGCCAACACCGACGAACTCACCCGCCTCGCCAACCGGCGGTCGTTCGACGAGACGCTAGCCTCGATCTATTCGAACGAAAAGCGGAACTCGTTCGGGTTGGTAATGCTTGACATCGACCACTTCAAGTCGATCAACGACACCCACGGCCACGCGGGCGGCGACGAAGTCCTGAGGGTGGTGGCTGCCTGCCTGCGCGAATGCATGCGGGGAGACGCGGTCGTCGCGAGAACGGGCGGCGAGGAGTTCGCGGTCATCATCAAGAGGACGAACATCGAAGAGATGCGGAAGGCCGCCGAACGCATCCGCGCGGCTGTGGAAAACCTCAACATCATAAACCGCCGCCCGAACGGCGCGCCCGGCAAGGTCACCGTTTCCGTCGGCGCAAGCATGGCCGACGGCGCGGACACCCCCAAGGCGCTCTACGAAATGGCGGACAGCGCCCTGTACTGTTCGAAGGCATCGGGGCGCAACCGCGTCACGCTCGCGGGCGAGCTTGGGACGCAGAGCACCGAGCGGTTCCTTATGTATAAAAGGTAGAACTCGGCAACTGCCGAGAATAGCAGACATCAATAAATAAGTGTTTGAAAACATTGGGAAAATGATGGTCGGAACGGCGAGATTCGAACTCGCGACCCCTAGACCCCCAGTCTAGTGCGCTACCTGGCTGCGCTACGCTCCGATTACCAGATCAATTGTTGTCTTAGACGCGGCCCAAGTCAACTCGGGCCAGAACGGAAGAGGGGACTTGAACCCCTACACCTTTCGATACCGGGTTTTAAATCCAGCGCGTCTACCGATTTTCGCCACTCCCGCAGGCAATAGTTTGGTCAGGGTATGGAGATTTGAACTCCAGACTTCCCACTACCGAGGTGGGCACTCTACCAGGCTGAGCTACACCCTGAACCGTCGCCGATCGGCGATATCCTACTAACCGGCCGCCGGGAGAGATCACGAGGACCTGCAATCCCGGCGGACCGTCATGCTGGTGCGAACAGCGGGCCTCGAACCCTACGACCTCCGGTCCGCATATGACCGGCGCTCTACCACAGAGCTATGTCCGCAATGTCAGAGTGGACGGATTCGAACCGACGGCTTCCGCCTTCCCGAGACGGCACTACCAGACTGCGCTACACCCTGTATTTCAAGACGTGGTGCGGATGAGAGGGGTCGAACCTCCACGGGCTTGCGCCCACGGCGACCTGAACGCCGCGCGTCTACCAATTCCGCCACATCCGCATTTCGTTTTACGGCCGGAGAGCCGTGAATTTGATGGAGACGACGGGATTTGAACCCGCGCAGACCGCGATGACCCCCGCATTACCAGAGGCTCCGAAGTGGTTTGAAACGCGCTTCCCTACTCGGCCTTCCCTGGCTGTTTCGGTGCATCCGCAAAGACCCCACTCCCGACTTGACGCGTCCCGGTTTTACCCGAGCCGGTTTCCGTTTCCCGGTGCCTATGCCGAAACCCAGGCGGACATCCCCAAAAGTGATGGCGCGGCGGGGAAGGTTTCGAACCTCCGACCTCCGGTCCCCGTGACCGGTGTTCTACCCCTGAACTACCTCCGCGCAACTTGGACAAGCACCATGTAAGTGCTTGAAATATGGCACTAGGAGAGGGTTTCGAACCCTCGACCTCTGGTTCCACAGACCAGCGCTCTACCCCTGAGCTACCCTAGCACATTCCGTTGTCGGCGGTCCCGTCGGCTGCGAACATGCGCGCCTGACGGGACCGCTTCCTCATTCCCTCACAGGAAACCGAAACACGGTTTCCGCGTAAACCTTGGTGGGCAGGGTAGGATTCGAACCTACACAGTCCAAGACGCCGGATTTACAGTCCAGGTGGCTCCAACCAATGCCAGCCTGCCCATTTTGCAGCTTGGACGACGAGGTTCGTCCCGGAGGCCGGAGCTGCTCGGCCTGTGATGGTGCGGCAGGTGAGACTCGAACTCACACGTCTTTCGACAACGGCTTTTGAGGCCGCCGCGTCTACCAATTCCGCCACTACCGCGAAGTCGTCAATTACTGGTCGGGGTGAGAGGGTTCGAACCTCCGGCCTTACCGTCCCGAACGGTACGCGCTACCAGACTGCGCTACACCCCGATCCTCTGGTATTGCAGACGCCAAACCCCAGGAAGGGCTCGAACCTCCAAGCCTTTTGGGCCGGCGGGATTTCACCGCGTGTCTACCAGTTCCACCACTGTGGCTGGCGTCTGCAATTATGTGGTGCGGATGAGAGGGGTCGAACCTCCACAGGATTTCTCCCACAGCGACCTCAACGCTGCGCGTCTACCAATTCCGCCACGTCCGCAAACTCGATTGAAGGACTTTGGTGCGGGCGGGGAGAGTCGAACTCCCACGTCCAGGACACCGGAACCTAAATCCGGGGCGTCTACCAATTCCGCCACGCCCGCATCTAGCCCTTCGTCTCGCGGAAGACCTGCAAGGCACAGGGCCGAGGTCTTCCGCGAGTGCATTTCGACCGGGTCTTCGCAGACCTGGAATTCAAATCCCCCGAATGGGGGAGAATGGTCGGAGTGGAGGGATTCGAACCCCCGACCTCATGGTCCCAAACCACGCGCGCTACCAGGCTGCGCTACACTCCGAAACGGTGAAGTCCCGTTTTTCGTATGGTCTATGGTGAGCGGAGAGGGACTCGAACCCACACAGTTTCTCCGTTCCGGATTTACAGTCCGGCGCAACCCCTTGTCCGTCGTTGCCGTCCGCCCATAGAGGCCATACGAAAAACGGGGTGGACGACGGGGATCGAACCCGCGTCAACCGGATCACAACCGGTCGCTCTACCATTGAGCTACGCCCACCATCCGTTTTTTCTTTTACAAACCGGACGCCTCATAGCGGGGAGACATCCGAAGGAACCCACGATTTCAAAGAACTGTCCCGCTTTGGGACCGCCGCGGCGACCGCGACCAGCAATCTTGGACGAAAAAAAAGGAGAGACCCCCGCCGACATTCGGTCAGCGGGGGTCTCTCCTTGATCTTCCGGAAGGTTTACCGAGATTTAGATAATCTTGGTGCCTCCACGTGCCAAGTCAGCCCGCTGACCGCCCGTATGGGGCGGCAGGAGATACAATGGGAGATGATAGAGGGCAGCAAAGATCGACTGGACGCTGAAAGCGTCTGCCGTCTTCTTCGTTGCTGCCTTTACCGTCGCGGTCATTGTCTTACCCTGCCATCTTGGCGTAAAAATTCGTATCTGTCCTATCGATACGTGAGGTCGTCGGATGTGTCAACGCCCGGGTCATCAAAAAAATCGAGAAAACCGAAAAATAATCGGCGAGGCCCTACGTGCGTATATGTATATAAAGTCTTCGCGCGAGTGATGCGGAGGAAACCTCAATCGGAGTCATGGAAAACCGAGAAGTCCTGACAGTTGAGGTCTTGAATAAACGTTGACAAGACGGCGGCGAGCATATTTAAAGAACTCAATCGTCCGACGGAGAGAGACATGTTCGACCATATCATCGCATTCCCGAAAAAGGCGGCACTCGCCGTCGTCGCGCGCGTCCTCGCGATCCGCGCCTTCTTCCTTCCCCCGGCGAAAGACGCCGACACGGGGTCGCGCGCTCGCTGGTGGATGATCCGCTACGGTTCCAAGCTCGTCGTTCTGTTCGCTGTCTTCGTCTGGACTTTCCCGCTGCTGTGGCACGCTTCCTATATCCGCGGGTTCGACCTCTCGTATCCCAAGGAGGTCATTCGCGAAACCAACACCCATTCGGGCGACGAGCAGGTGGAGGTCGGCGGTGACGCCAAGACGCCGCGCACCAACGACCGCTCGATGATGGTCGACATGCAAATCTATCTGCTGGACTTCGCCATCAACAAGAACAGGTGGATGCCGTCGATGCCGCAGTACAAGTTCGGTTTCTTCGGCCTCCCCTACGACGAGACGCCGTTCCTCGACAACAAGGCATCCTTCCAGCACGGACTGCTGTCGGCGTTGCGCCGCACGGCCGTTGAGCTCACCGACAGCCTCGGACGCGTGCGCGCGTCGTCGCAGGCGGACCGCGACCTCCAGCTCGCCCGCGGCAATATCCAGACAGACGACGAGACGTGGTGGCTCAACCCCTTTGACGAAGCACTGCCGTTCGGACCCGTGCAACCAAGCGACTACGTCTTCCAGAAGTCACTGGAATCCTACAAGCGGTTCAACGACCGACTGGAAAAGGGCGACGCGCTCTTCGACACCCGCTCCGACAACCTGCGCCAGTATCTGGACCGCATCTCGAAGGACCTCGGCTCGGTCGTAGACCAGCTCTCCAAGCGCACTACGGCGTGGAAGTACGATCCGAAGCTCGACCAGTTCGTTCCCGGCGAAGGCAACAACCGCGGTTGGTTCGATTTCAGGGCTGACAACCTCTACTACGAGGCGCTCGGCCAGATGTACGCCTACCACGGTCTTCTCCAGGCAACCCGCGAAGACTTCAAATACGTCATCGAAACCCGCGGCCTGACCGATATCTGGGACCGTTTGGAAGCCCACGTGGCAGAAGCCGCTTCGCTCAATCCTACGATCGTGTCGAACGGTTCGCGAGACGGCTTCCTGATGCCCGCCCATCTCGCGGCGATGTCCGAAAGCATCCTGCGCGCCCGGGTGAACATGGACGAAATTCAGGACGTCCTTGGCCGCTAGTCCTCGAGAGCAGTAGTGCCAAGCCCGCCGTTATCAATTAGCGGCGGGCTTTCGCGTTTTAGGGGTCGTCTATTTTTGAGGTTTGAAAACGCGGATGCCCGGGTCTATCATTCCAACTAACCTCGCACCGGAGTTCACGCATGTTCAGCATAAAGGCAGCGGTCATAGCTTTCGTCGCGGCGCTCGAGAGCGTCAGCGGCGTCCCGATCGCGACCCTCGACCGCGTGGACAACACGCAGGAATTCTGGGCGCGCTCGGCGGCGATCCTGTGTGCCAAGACCGGCGATAATTTCTGCGACGACGACATGCGCTTCATGACCCAGAACACGGAGCCGTCGGGATTCTCGCAGATCATCGAATACAAGGTCGGCGCGGCCGGCGAAACGAAGCGTGTCTGCGCGCTTCTGCCCCCGGTGGACAACATCGACCCGAGCTATGTCGGGGAAGCGTTCACGGGCAGCTTCGCCAGGGAGTCCGTCTATCCGAGCGAGACCTCCATGTCGGCGTGGCTCTATCTCTATCATGCGGCGCATTGCCTCGATGCGGCGATGAACGACGCCGAGGAGAACAGGGCGATAGCATTCGCCACGCTTGGGCTGACGATCCTCCAGGGCGACCCCCTTTTCACTCGTCCCGGCCAGAGCGGCCAATCGCGCCGCATCGCCACGATGATCAAGAACGACAGCGCCTGGTGGGCCGCGGGAACGGGGGAGCGCATCCTGTTCGACCAGTTCAAAGCGGAAACCGCGTCGATCCTCAGGAAGGACTACGGCTGCAACGCCCAGGTGGTCGCGGCGAAGACCATCGACACCACGCGCATCGGCCGGGACAGCCGCCTCGAACCAGGCCAGGACTGCTCGCAGGCGGGCGGCACAGGAGCCCGCAGCCCGGGCGTCGTCTCCGACGCCAACCTCTGGATTTGGATGTACGGGGCCGGCGGCCTCGGCGCGCCGCCCGTGGACTACACGCCCGCGAAGATGTTCAGTTCGATGAAAGCGGCGGTCACCTACACGGTGACGACGGCGAACAAGCTCGCCAACTGACGGTCAACCAAACGGTCTTTTCGACCGTCGCGGGCGACGGGGTGTCCTTCGGAGGGACGTCAGGCAACCAGTACGACATGGCCGCGCCCGCCAACAACGCGACGATCGCCGGGATCAGGTTGACGTACTTCAGCGTGTACCTGTGGGCAACGTATTCCCATAGACCGAGCCTCGCCGTCTTTTCGAACTGGGTCTTCAGGTCCTCCGCCACGTACTTTACCTCAAGCCACTCCAGGGGCCGTCTCCGCCAGACCGCACGCCGGAGGATGCTGACCTTCTGCCTGTGCGCGAGGAGGTACTTGTGGAAGAGCGTCACCAGCACCGAGGCGGCGAGGGACACAAGCGCGATCAGGGCGACCGCCACCACGACCGATCTGTGAGGGCCGTACACCTGGGCGAAATAAGACGTATTGCTGACGAGCATGACCGCGCCGAAGACAACGAAGTTCGCCTTGGTGATGTCGAAGGTCGTCTTCTCCAGCTCGTACATCTTCTCGGTCTCGAAGACGTATGACGCGCGAACGATCTCTGTCTCCTCGAGCGGTGCCTTGGGATATATCGTCGTCTGGAGCGTTCGCTCCGCTTCCTGCCTCGATATCATCGTCGCCCTCCCCCTGTTTTGTAGACCAGTACAACCGCACGAACGGAAGCGCAACGCCGACGCGTGAGCCGCGAGTCCCATCGCGCTTGTCCCAGGGATGGCCGCAGGGTATGTATCGGATGACCAGAAAATGGAGCAGTCGATGTTCGAAGACGTGGCGAAGAAGACGAAATACGCAGTCTACACCAAGAAGTTCGACCGCGAATGCCGGATCGGCGACCTGGTCGACGCCGAAACGATCGAGCGACTCGGCACGCATTTCGACTTCCACGGCTACGAGGACGGGAACGACTTCGCGGGTTTGGGAGACCTCGCCGCCGACGACGTTCCCGAAGGCCTTCAGCTCACCTTTCTCGTAGACATGTCCGGTTCGTTGCAAGGACGCCCGATAGCCCAGGTATGCTATGGGGTGCTGGCGGCAACGCTGGCGCTCGAGAAGCTCGGGGCGTCGGTGGAGGTGCTCGGCTACACGACGACGGGGAGCGACGGTCCGCTCGAGGAGTTCAATGTCGACCGCACGCTGACCCACCCTGGCAGGCTGTCCGCGACACTGCACATCGTGGCCAAAGAGGCGGGCGTCGCCGCCGAACGGTCCGCGGGATCGATCCTCGCCATGGGCACGAAAGGGCTGCACCGTGAAAACCTCGACGGAGAGGCGATCATCTGGGCGGCGAGACGCCTCGTCGCAAGGAAAGGGACCAGCAAGGTCCTGGTCCTTGTCACCGACGGGTTCGAACCCAATTGCGCCGTTACCGAGCGCTTCGCCAAAGACCGCGGTTTCATGAAAGCCCACCTCAAGGCGGTGGTCGATGAAATCCACGCAAGCGGCGAGTTGGATTTCGTCCAGGTGATCGTGGACAATTGGTTCCCCAACCGAACTCAGGACACCTACATCTCGCCCGTGTCGGCGAAATACGAAGCCGCGGAGGTGGCGAGGGCCATCGGCGAAGCTCTTTCCCAGGTCCTCGCGCCGGTTCCCGTGTCGAATACGACGCCCGCGCCCGCGATCTGAAGACCGCGACGTGGGCCCAAACGGGGCCGATGCTGAGACTGCCGAAACTCTCGACGCCGAGGTCCAAACGTATTCGTGGACGCCGGCGACCCGGGCCTGAAGGACCGCCTCCGCGAGGACACCGAATTCTACACGGACGAGAACACACCGACGATCCTGAAGTGGTCTGCCCGCGCTCTGCTGGCGGCGATACGGTGATTTCGAGGTTAAAATCGGAGTCATGAAAAAAATTTGCCGGGGGTGTTGACTTGTTCGCCGGACCTGGGCATCTTCGGTATCAACAACGGAGTAATTGAAATGTTCGCCCTTTCGTCATCGCAACAGCAATCCAGTCAGTCGAGTTCCTCGAACTCGATCGCGGGTGCGTGCGGTATCGATACGGTGGTTTGATCGACAAGATCGGACATTTCGAGACCCACAAGACCCGCCCCTGAGGCGGGTTTTTTGTTACCCTCAATACAACCTGGAGACGTGGCGGAGCGGTTTAACGCACCCGCTTCGAAAGCGGGCGGCCCTCGAAAGGGGGTCCGCGGGTTCGAATCCCGCCGTCTCCGCCATTATCAAGCAACCTCAATGGGTTGGCAGTGAAGGAGAAAGAAAATGCAGGCCGTGGGAGTGAACGCAGACGGCAGGACGGTGGTGATGATTACGGTTGCAGAGGCGCGCGAGATGATCAAGCAGCGACTCGCCATCGGAAGGGAGGCATTCGCCACCCGCGCCGGCCGTAAGGACGCCGATGTCCGCAAGGTCGTCGCTTCACTGGAACGGGGCATTCCCGGCGAGCAAGCCGGGGTCTAGGAATACGGAGACGTGGCCGAGTGGTTTAAGGCACTCCCTTGCTAAGGGAGCGGCCCTCGCAAGGGGGTCCATGGGTTCAAATCCCATCGTCTCCGCCACATTTGGTCGGGAATAGTTTAACGGTAGAACGGTGGACTCTGACTCCATTGGTCTTGGTTCGAATCCAGGTTCCCGAGCCACAAATTGAAGGACACACGGGCGATAAATCAACCGATCGCCTTACGAATTGGAGACGTGGCGGAGTGGTTGAACGCGCCCGCTTGGAAAGCGGGTAGGCCTGGCAACGGGCCTCGGTGGGTTCGAATCCCCCCGTCTCCGCCATCATTGGAGGGTTGGCAGAGCGGTCTATCGCGCCGGTCTTGAAAACCGGAGGACCTTCGGGTCCCGTGGGTTCGAACCCCACACCCTCCGCCACAACGCAAACGCAGCCGCAGGGCGCGAAAGGTGAATGAAATGAATAGTTTGAAAGAACACGTCAAAGCCGGGGACTGCCATTTCGTCAGGGCGAGGTCCGGAAGCCTCTGGTACAGGACAGCACTGGGTCTCGAATTTCCGGTTCCCATGAACACCCTTGGTGAGGCGACGTTCGACGCCACGATCCCTGCGATGGGGCTGATGGGATACATCCGCAAGCAGCTTGCGGGAATCGAGGCGGAGCGACAACGCCCCGAATACGCGACGGCGTAAAAATATAGACCCCGGTTTCGGGATCGGGGTCTTGAGTAATTGAAACGCGCTCCGAGTTCAATGTAGACTCGAGACATCTAATTCGGAAGCGCGAGATTGGGGCTTAGCCAAGCGGTAAGGCACCGGTTTTTGGTACCGGCATTCCCCTGGTTCGAATCCAGGAGCCCCAGCCACCTTCCCCCTGTGCGGGGCAACAAAATGGAAGACCTGAATTCGGAGCGGAAGTCCCGTTTCGGCAGCCCGGTGGCCAGCGACATGTACGCTCGTCTCAAGCGGCTATCGGTCGATATGAAAGTCCTCAAGGTCTACGAAGTGCTGGCCACCGAGACCGAAGTGAGGATGGTGATTTTCAATTCATGGATGATCACGCGCAACCTCGAGACGGGTGCTGTCGCCACGTTCGAACGCGACTATTCCGACGGGTCGTGGCATGGCGTCGAGCCGCATGGAATCTTCCATGCGATCCCAGTTTGGCCGATCGTCAACCTCAACCAGGGCATAGCCGGGGCCGCGAAGAAATACATCCTCGAAAAGCTGTATAAGGCGGTCAACTACAGTGAATTGCGGGACAGCCACGTTGCCCGGAAGAGCCAGGAGGCAAATCGCCTGATAGCGAGTGGCGTGGAATGGAGCGAAGCCCACGAACTGGCCCGCGAGCGCTTCCCCGACGCGAGACGGCTGGAGATCGCGAGAAACGCCTTCGCTGACAAGCTGTTCGGCTCGAAGTTCTCCAGGGGGAAACGGAAGCCTCCTAAGGGGTTCGTGGCCCATCAGTCCGTCTACAACGCGCTCAAGGGGGTGCGCGCGGAATTCCACCGCCAATTCCGCGACCCGGAGCTTTTCCGCGCGATGCTCGCCATGGACCGCAAGTTCATGAGCCTCGGTGACTACCTTTATTTCGCCGCCCGGAGAGAGGCGGTGCTCAAGGTGTGGGGCGAGCGCCGCAACCTGGTTCCGATGCTCCCCCACATCGGACGTGACTATTGGTCGGACGACGCGTTGTTCTCGGTGGCGAACTGGACGAACCCCCAGGGGCCTCTGGTCGAACCGGGGTTCACCGCCATCCAGGTGCGCCAGGTACCCTCGCAGAATTCCGGCAGTGGGATTTTCACGCCATTCGCCTCCGCGCGGGCCTACCGATGGCTGGCGAGGTCAAAGAACACGGTCGTCAAGGAGTGGGTGCGGAACCGGAAGGACCCGCGCGTGGCCGAGCTGATGTCGGAGCTTAACCTGCCCAAGGAAACCGCGGCTCTCGTCACGGCGAACATCGTCGGCGAGATGGCGAACGCCCTCGTGCAGATGGACCAGGTCGATTTTTCGGTAGACGAGTACAGGCAGAGGCTCCTGAGGACTTTCCGTACCTACGCGGGATATTGGGCCGGGATCAGGCAGCGTGAGGGTTACCGCGCGATGGTGGCGGCGCTCAAGTATGGAAACGACGGGACGAGGAGCGTCTTCGACTATCTGATCTACGAGGGGTTCGCGCAGGACTTGCCTGCGCGCAACGCGACCTGGGCGTCAATCCAAACGAGAAGCCGCGACTGGCACAGGCGTGAGTACGCGCGGCACAGGGCGCGCTACCCGCAGGCGTACTACGACGACTATGAAGACGATGCCGACCTGCCCCGTGAATGGACGTCGCTTGTCGCGGAACAGAAGATCAGCGGTTGCCTCGTCCGCCCCCTGGACAAATACGAGGAGGTCGTCGCCGAAGGACAGGACATGTCTCACTGCGTCGCCTCCTACGCCTCGCGATGCGCGAGTGGCCAGTACCGTGTCTACTCGATTACCGAAGGAGACGGGGAGCGGTCGACACTGGGGATTTCGCTTTATGGGGGAACCGCGTACTTCGACCAGGTGCAGGGTTTCGGAAACAGCAGGCCGTCCCAGCTGGTAAGACAGGTGGCCGAAAAGGTCGTCGCGATGTACGCCGAGGCTATAGCGGCCGAAAGCACGCCCGACAGGCAGGCGGCCTGATGGCAAGCGCCTCGGAGAAAACCATACGCGATGCCGTCGTCGAACGGTGCAGGCAACACTGGCCCGACGGGCGCATCATCCACGAACTCGCGATCGGCGGATGCAGGGCCGACCTCGCGGTCGTCACGAAAAGCCACGTGTTCGCATTCGAAATCAAATCCGAACGGGACACGTTGACGCGCCTCGACAGCCAGTTCCGGTTCTTCGACGGCTGCACCCACGGATGCATCGTCGTAGCCCACGAGAAGTGGTTCGAACGCTTTACGTACAATAACGGATCGGAAGGGTTCAGGCCGGGCGAGCTGCTGAAGGACTACGACCACAAGTCCCTCGGCCTTTGGGCCTTTCCCGAACCGCCTGCGGGAAACTGGCAATCGGAAAGGCACAGGTGGCGCAAGCCGGGGCGCGACTACGGTTTTGACGAGTTCCGCCAGCCAAGGGCGGCCAATCTTCTCGGCATCCTGCTGCGCGAGGAACTCGTCATCGAGGCGCGACGCCACTCGGTGGCTTTCAAAAGCCGATGGCCGGTCACACCTATCATATCGGCGATGGCATACAACATGAGCGGCCGACAGGTGGCCGAGGCGGTATGCCGACAGCTAAGGGCAAGGAGGTTCGCCGCGGCGGACGATCTGGTATACGAGACGGAGGCAGGATGAGGCATGGCATCAAGGCGATCATATTCGACGCGTTCGGAACGCTCGTGACACCCGTGCCGAGGAACGGCCCGTACCATGAACTCGCGGTGGCTGCCATCGCCGTGGGAAGGCGGTTCCGCGACGAGGCCATGACCCTCGACCTGCCGATCAAGGAGTTCGCGGCCCGGTATGGGAGGCCCGATCTCGCGGAACGTCTGGAAAGCGAACTGGACGAGGAGGTCGCCTCCGTCAAGCTCTTCGACGAAGTGGGGCCTTACTTATCCCTTCTGGACTGGCGGAAAGTGCCATACGCCGTCTGCTCCAACCTCGCACAGGGATACGGACGGCGGGTCAAGGAACTTGTGCCGGGAGCCAGGGGGTATGCCATGAGCTACGAGATCGGCGCGTACAAGCCGCAGCCCGAAATCTACCGCGCCGCGATCGATCTCGTCGGAGTAACGCCCGAGCGCATCCTCTTTGTCGGCGACACGATCAGGGCGGACGTGGAAGGCCCGTGCGCCGTGGGGATGAAGGCGGTCCATCTCGACAGAAGCGCGGGCGACACGCTGGTTTCGGTCATCGCCGGAGCGTTGAGGGATGCTGCCGCTCCACCTATGCTGGTCACATAATTTTTTGCAGCGGGACGAGTGAATGAGTGCCGAGAATACGAGAGACCAGATCGCAGTCTGGCTTGGAGGAATTGCCAGCGACGAAGAGGTCGCCAGACTTCTCGGGTTCAGCGTCGGCCGTCTCCTGATGAGGGAAGGACTTCACTGGCGGCACAAGGCGGAGACACACCGCCTCGACATCATGCACGTCCGGGACTGGTTGCGGACCTCCGTCGCCGAGGGGGCAGAATGGCTGGCAAGGGTGGACACGCACGGCCGGCCAAAGAAGCTCATGAAATTCGGGACCTTCCGAGAGATGACTGCGGAAGCCGACAAGGCGATGCGGATCGCGATCCAGAAGCTGGGCAAGATCGACATCGACCCCGCCCACGAACGCCTGCACACGCAACTGGCGGACGGATACGCCATGGTCGAGATGCTGAGCGACGATGCGCTCGACCGCGAATCCACCCTCATGCAGCATTGCATTGGAAACGGGGGGTATGACGGTGACCTCGCAGGCGACGGACATCTCCTGCTTTCGCTTCGCGACCCGCATGGCAAGCCGCACGCCACGCTGAGAATCGACCGTGGGGAAGGCGCGGTCGTGGAGCTACAGGGCAAGCAGAACAAGCCGCCAGCCGACAGATACATGCCGTATATCCGGGAATTCCTGAAGGCGACGAAAATGCGTCTCGCGCGCGGCGGGGAAAGCCGTCTCGGGCTGGTCCAAGACGTGTTGGGGGAATGGCATGACCTTCACGACCTGCCTGACGACCTCGAGACACGCGGTTCGCTGCTAGTCGCAGACGCGCCGCCGTTCAGGATGCCGTCGCGTCTCGTCGTGAACGGTGACTTTGACGCTCCCGGCTGGATGGACCGTCATCCAGACATCCTCCATGTCTCGGGAGAGTATTTCACCCGCTTCCTCCCGCCCGTCATCGGCGATTTCCGCGCGGGCAGCCTGACCGTGTCGGCATCCCAGAACTTTCGCGGACTGCTTCCCGGAAAACTAGACGTCGGAAAGCTCACGGTCATAAGCCCCAACGGCTTGCGGATCATGCCTTCGGAGTTCGAGGTCACGGGATCGCTCGTCCTCATGCTGAACGATCGGCGGCAGGTTCCCGACGACCTCAGGGTCGGTGGCGAGCTCGATATCAGAATGTGCACGATCCGCGTCTGGAAAGGCGACGTTGATTGTGGAGGATTGAACGCGACGGTCGACAAGCCGATGTCCTTCGATGGCAAGGTTAGGGTCCGCGGCGATCTCGAAGTGGGCGGTGCGGACGTCAGGCTTCCGAACGAGTTGAGGGTGTCGGGCAACGCGGACTTCTCGGACCACCGTAACGGGCGGAAGATCGAAGCGCTGCCCAGGAGGATGTTCGTTGGAGGTGACCTTGACCTCGAACGATGCGAGATAGGCACCATGCCGTCCCACCTCGAGGTCGGGGGCGACCTCGTCGTGACAGATGCGGTGTTCGACGGCCTCGACGGCGTGAAGCGGGTCAGTGGCGGCCTTCGCATGGAAGGCACCAGTGTCAGATCGCTCCCGCCCGCACTGACGCGCGTGGGCGGACTGTGGGCCGCCATGTCTAAGCTTGAAAGTCTCCCCGACGGCTTCGCCGCGACGAAGAGCAACCTCATTGTCATCGGAACGCCGATGAGCGAGCTGCCCTCGGGCCTGTTCGTGAAGGGAAACCTGTTTGCCGGAGGCAACGGCATCGACACCCTGCCGGACGACGCCGTCGTCAGGGGCAGGGTGCATGGACTGCGCGTGCCGGCGCACATGGAGCATCTCCGTCTTACCGTAGACGGAAGACTCCGAGGCCGTTCCTTACTTCGTCGATGACGGCGGCCACCCTTTCCCGGGCGGCCGCGGAACCCTTGCGCAGGATGTCCTCGATCCGGGCGCTGTCGGAGATCGCTTCCTCCCTGCGTTCCCGGATCGGACGCACGAGGTCCACAAGCGTGTTAGCGAGAAGCCGCTTCAACTTGACATCGCCGAGGCCGCCCCGCCTGTAGTGGTCCTTCAGCACGGACACCTCTTCCTTGTCCGCATGAAAGGCGTCGAGGTAGGAGAACACGACGTTCCCCTCGACCTTGCCAGGCTGCGCGACGGTCAGGTGGTCAGGATCGGTAAACATGAGCATCACCTTGCGCTCGATCTCCGCATCCGTGTCGAGGAGGTGGATCGCGTTCCCAAGGGACTTGCTCGCCTTCGCCTTGCCGTCGATGCCGGGCAGGCGGCCCGTCGTCGAAAGGACGGCCAAGGGTTCAGGAAGGACGTCGCGGGCAGCGGCCCGGTTGACCTTCCTCGCGGTCTCCTGCGCCAGTTCGATCATCGGGAGCTGGTCCTCGCCGACGGGAACGTGGGTCGCCTTGAAGCCCGTGATATCCGCGGCCTGCGCTACCGGATAGCAGAGGAAGCCCGACGGGAAGTCGCGCTCGAATTCACCGTAGCCGCGCAACTTCTTCTCGGCGCTGATCGTTGGATTGCGCTCAAGGCGCGATACCGTGGTCATGTTCATGTAGAGCAGCGTCAACTCGGCAAGCTCCGGGATAGCCGACTGAAGGAACACGGTCGTCCGGTCGGGATCGATGCCGCACCCGATGTAGTCTGCGACGACCTGGGGAATGGCCTCTCCGACCTTGCGCGTGTCGTCGATGTTGTCGGTGTAGGCCTGCGCGTCGGCCACCATGACGAAGCACTCGGCTCCCGTGTCCTGGAGCCTGACCCGCTCGCGGATCGAGCCGGCATAGTGGCCGAGATGAAGCGCGCCCGTCGGGCGGTCGCCGGTGAGAACGGTTACTTTCTTGGTGAAGTCGTATTCGCCGAGCATTGGAGGTTCCTTCCTTCGCGTTAGCTCGGGAGACCGTCCGGGTGAACATGACATGGATCGACCGTTCGCCGGAACGGTCCCCTGTCTCAGTTGTCATTTGGGAATATGAGATACGGGCCGCTCAAAGACTTGAGCGCCACCAAACCTTGCCAATGCGGATCGCGTTTACGTTTCTCATGAGTTGGTTATGACCCGGATCGGAGACTTGTGCAAGGGGTAGGGGAATTCAAGACATCGTCTCCAGCGAAGGCCGCATATCCACGTCCAGAATTAGACGTGCGCGAGTTGAACCCAGATCAGCGAGGTCCGTGCTGCTGCCTGCACTTCGCGAGAAAGCGGGAAACCGGTCCCAGGCGAAGCCCGCTACCACCCCGACAGAGACGACACCGAGCACGGTCCGGGTAAAGGGATCGTCACTGGCAAAGGCGACGACAATGAAAAGAAGATCGCAAGGACGCCCTTGTTGATGCCATGCAGAAGGTCCATCCCACTCTCCTTGGATTGCCGTTAGTGGCTGGCGGCGGTCCTGCCCATGAGCGGGATCACCCTGACTTGGCTAGAGGCCGCACCCGTCCTGCTGAGTAGCTCGTTTGCCGCTTCGTTGCCCATGGGTCTTCCGAAAATGAACCCCTGGATGAGGTCCACGCCCACCTCGTTGATGCGGTCGAGTTGCTCGGCCGTTTCGACCCCTTCGACGATGACGCCGAGGTTCAGCTTCTTGCCGAGCGAAACGACCGCTTCGAAAAGCTGCATCGACTTCTCGTCCCTGTCGATGTCCTTGATGAAGGACTTGTCGATCTTGACCTTGTTCAACGGCAACTTGTTGATGTAGCCGAGGTTGGAATATCCGGTGCCGAAATCGTCGATCGCGGTTTTCACGCCCATCTCGTGAAGGGCGGTCAGGATTTTCTTCGCCTTGTCCGTATCCTTCAGGAATATCGACTCGGTGATTTCCACCTGAAGCCTGGTCGGCGGCAGGCCGGCCTTCCGCAGTGCCTCCGAGATCATGTCGATAACCTCGTATCTCGCGAGATCGAGGACGGACAGGTTGACCGATACCGTGGCGTCCCCGTGCCAGGTAGCGCAATCCATGCACGCCCTTTCGACCACGTGGCGGGTGATGTCGCCGATGATGTTCATGCTCTCGGCGATCGGGATGAATTCCTCGGGACATACGACGCCGATACCGGGCCTTTCCCAGCGGGTGAGCGCCTCGAACGTCTCGATGCGAAGGCCGTCAGGGGTGAACATCGGCTGGTAGTGGACGAGGAACCTTCCCTCGGCAATCGCGTGCGTGAGTTCGAGACGGACCTGCTGGTCCTTCTTGAAGGACATCTCCGTCTCGTCGTCGAAGAGCTTCCAGCGCAGCGTGGAATCGCGCCGCTTACGCTTCTTCTGTTTCACCTGGTAGAGCGCGAGGTCGGCTTTGGTGTACGCGTCGTCGAACTGGAAACCCTCCCTCGAGCATACGATCACGCCGCCGCTGCAACGCACGTCCACGTCCTTGCCGAGGATGTCGTATTCGCGGCATATCGTCGCGAAGGCGTCGTCGAAGAACTTGCCGACGGGGAAGTCATGCGCGATGTCGGGCAACGCCATGACGAACTCGTCTCCGCCAAGGCGGGAGATGATCAGGCTCGGATGGCGCTCCTTGACCTCGATCATGCTTCGGCCGACCGCCTTGATGACTTCGTCGCCTGAGGCGTGGCCCAGCGTGTCGTTGATGTCCTTGAACTTATCCACGTCGAAAACGCAAAAAGCGATGTTACTGGAACCTCCCATCTTCGCATGCGCGTCAAGGATAAGCTCGCGCATGTAGCGTCGGTTCGGCATTTCCGAGAGCATGTCGTAGTTGGCAAGATATGAAACGCGGTCTGCGCTTTTGATCCTGTCGGTCACATCCGCGCACACCAGCACGAAGCTTTCGTCGGCGTCCGCATCCCGCAACAGCGCGGCCTCGTCACGTCCAATGGAGAACTCTACGAACAGGTCGTCGCGGAGCCTGATGACCTCGTTGAGAGTGTTGCCATTCAGGAGCCTGCGGATTGCCTGGTCGCACAGCGACGCCTGGCGTCGGGAAAACGCATTCGTTCTGACGGCCACTTCAAGGAGGCTGGACACCTTCTTGCCATCGACCCGAAAATCGTCGGGCATGTCAAACAGTCGCCTCGCGTTCTTGGTGGCGAACTTCAGTTTCCCTGCCCTTGTGATGACCATGAGACCGTCAGGCATGTTGGAAACGGCATCGTAGAACATTTTCTTCAGCCGATCCGCTTCCTTGAGGGCGCGGTCGGCTTCCAGAAACCGCATGCGCACCGCGAATGTCATGCTCTTGGTGGACAGGATGAACGGAACGAGCAGCAATGCGAAGCCGAAGCCAAGCATGATGTTCGACGTGATGCCATAGTAGATAAATGCGGAGACGATCGGCGCGAAAATGACGGTGATGATCAGCGTGACATTGGCGGTGGAGCCGTGATTGCGTCCAATGACTGAGATCATCACTCCAAGTGCCAGGGCGAGGGAAACACCGGCTGCCCATGTTCCGGGATGCACCGCGATCGAATAGCCCGCAAGTCCGCCGTATACAGCCGACGTGCTGCCGGTGCCGACCATATTGAAGGCAACCCAACGCTTCAGGTCGCGGGCCGTGCTGTCGTTGGACATCAGGAACGGCCGATTACGGTCGTATACCTTCATGTAAAGCATCCGACCTGCCCAGACCGCCCAGGCGACCACGACCACGGCAAGGAAGAAAACATCGCCGAGGTTAAGGTAGAAAAGGAAACTGCTGACGGACTGTCCCAGGGTGCCGTGTACCAAGGTGGAGCGACTGGAATGCAGGGAATCGAGGAACGTCCTATCCAAGGCGAGCTGCGACCGATCCTCCAGGTTCAATCCATGCGAGTTTGCATCAAGGACCGGAAAGTTGTCGAAATTCATTGGAAACCCACACCCCTACAAAGTCCCGCCGCAGGCGACTGGCCGCCGACGATGCCAATTCACATAATTGGAGCGGAAAATCAATCTGCCGTGCGGAATAACGGTTAACTTTTGAAAGAACTCGCAGGTAAGCACGGGATCGAACTCGCCACTAAGGTTACCGCTGTCTAAATTCCGCGGAGGACGGCGGACACAACGGGCAGGTAGCGCCCAATTTACCGGGTCGAGCCGATCCCGAAATGGAATTCGGCGAGACGGACGAGAGCCTTCTCTTCCGTGTATTCCCGGAGCCTGCCGACATCGACCCACATGACGTCGTTGGATTCGTCGCTGACGACAATCGGATCAAGGGAATTCGCCCGGAACACGTAGCGGATATCGTAGTGCCAGTGGTCGGGCACGTCGCGGTAGGCAGGTACGTCCTGCACGTTGATGTCGGCGATAACCCAAGGATCGACGGGACGGATATCCTTGAGGCCGGTTTCCTGGTACGATTCCTCCCATGCGGTGAAGAACGGGTCCTTGATTCCGTCACAGTGGCCGCCGGGCTGGACCCACTTGTCGTATTTCTTATGGTGAACGAGGAGCGTCTTGCGGGCGACGTCGTCGACGATCAGGGACGATCCCGTGAAATGCCGCTGGATGTTCGACCGCTCGAAGCAGTCCGGGTCGCCAAGCAGGAACTGGATGCATTTCTCCGCCTCTTCGATCCGTTCGGGGGAGTGCATCTGCACGGGCGAGAAAACGAGGTCCGCCTCGTATTCCCGCAGGGCTTCGAGAAAGGTCTTCATGGAAATTGCAGTCCCCGTCAGAGAGAGAAAGCCCGCCGGACCTGTGGAGAACCGGCGGGCGCGGCGATTAGCCGACGACTTCGTAGCAAATGCGGCCGACGCCGGAAGCAATCATTCCGAGTTGGCCAGCGGCGGCCTTGGAGACATCGATGACGCGACCCTTGTGGAACGGCCCGCGGTCATTGATGCGCACGATCACGCTCTTGCCGTTGCGCTGGTTGGTGACTTTCAGCTTGGTGCCGAACTGGAGGCTCTTGTGAGCCGCCGTCAGGTTGGACGGGTTCATGCGCTCCCCGGACGCCGTCTTCGACCTCAACGCATACCAGGAGGCTCCACCACACTTCGCGGGCTGTGCCTTTGCGTTTGCGGCTCCCGCGGTTGCCGGGAATGCCATGGACGCGGCCAGAGCCGCAGCGGACAGTGTCCGCAGGTATTTGGATGCCATTTCAACGCTCCTTCTGAAGTCGCGCTTCCGTGGTCCTCATAACCCGGTACCCCTGCATAAACACTACATAGCAGCGGTCGCAACGCTCGAGGTCTTCCTTTAGAGCGTGCGTCAGTTGGCCGATGATAAATAGTCCGTCATCGGTGCGGGCATAAAGACCGTCGGAAAGCACGACGAGAGATTTCACTTTCAAGTCGGGTTCGTCATGGACAAGAGTCGCTATCCGCTCGTCCGTCCTGATGATCAAATCCCGTGCCATAGGTTCGAACGGAGCCTCAGCGGCCCGAACGTTCGGCGGCCTGGCGCTTGCGGAGTTCCCTCTGCTTGCGGCGGACAGCCTCGCCCGTCTCGCGACGACGCTTGTCGGAGGGCTTCTCGTAAGCCTCCCGGTTCCGCATCTCGCGGAAGACGCCTTCCTGCTGAAGCTTGCGCTTCATGACCCTGAGGGCCTGGTTGACGTCCCCGTTCCGGACAATAACTTTCACGTCTCAACACCTTTCGCTTTTTGAGCTGGGGCGATCATATTCCAATGAAGTCTTGAATTGCAATAGGTGGTTGCACGGAATATCAAGGATTCGACAATTAATTAAAGACCCCGGTTTGTTGACACGGAGCCGCCGCGCCGTCAGCATCGTTAGAGAGCACCTATTCTCAAACGGGGCAGGGCGCGCTATATCGGCAATGGCTACACTGGGATGAGAATCAATGGCTGACTCCGCAAAAGGGACTTTCGACTTCGTGGACATCAATCCCGGGATGTCGGGAATGGCGTTCGCGGCCGAGGCCGAGGGCGGGGTCTGCGTGGGTGTCCACCGCGTCAAGCCGACCGCGCTCGCGTCCTACGAGGCGTTCTTCGGCCGGGGAAGCGCGGAGCCGCCGACCGTCCACGGAGAACTGGTGCTCGTGGGGCTGCCGTTCAGCATGTTCGCGCATTCCGACAGCGGAGACCCAGCCGTAACGGACCTGATTTCGCTCGCGCACAGGACAAGCAAAGGCGTGTCGGCGGTGCTGTTCAGGGTTTCCTGGTCGTCCGCCCGACGGCTCGGCGTCGATCCGGACGAATACCGATCCACCATCGAGGGTGCTTTCGACGCCAAGAAGTGGGATGTCACTTCTGCGGTGTCGAATGACGAGAACGACCTTTTCATCGCCGCCGTCGCGAGGGGGAAGTGGAATGGCAAGGAAGCGCTGCCGGCGAACTATCCCGGTGGACGCCCTGTGCCAAGGCATTCAAATCCACAGGAAATCCTGGTCGGACACGGGTACCCCGAGAACTTCGCGTTGCACAATGCCGCTGTTGACCGCAAGCTTGTGGAAGGAATCGTCATCGTCGACAACGCCCGTGCGGCAATCGCCGGAACGATCAGATCGGTCAGGTAAGCGCGCACATGCATTCAATCATCAGTTTCTTCACGGGCGCGGGTTTCCTCGACCTTGGGTTCGAAAAAGCCGGATACTCCATCGACATGGTCAACGAGTACGACGCGGACTTCCTCCGCGGTTACCGTCACTCGCGCGAACATCTCGGCAGTCCCGAGCCTTTTTATGGTCATCACCTCGGGAGCGTCGAGGATTTCCTGTCCGACGAGTTCAGGGAACGGCTTGAACACATCGTCGCCGATATCAGGGCAAAGGGCAGGAAGGTGGGATTCGTCGGCGGGCCACCGTGTCCCGACTTCTCGATCGCGGGCAAGCAGGCCGGGTTCGAGGGCGACAACGGCCGGCTCTCACAGGTATACGCCGACCTCATCCTTTCGATCCGCCCCGATTTCTTCGTGTTCGAGAACGTCAAGGGCCTCTGGAGTACGAAGGTCCACCGCGAGTTCTACGACCGGATGAAGGCGGAGTTCGTCGAGCAGGGGGGATACCTTCTGAACGATCGGCTGATCAACGCCCTGGACTACGGTGTCCCGCAGGACCGCGAGCGCATCTTCCTCGTGGGAACCCACGATGCCATTCCGGAAATCCCGTTCCGCTGGGAAGACAACATGGTCCACCACGAGGACATGACGAAGTTGCCGTGGCCCAAGGAACGAACGTTCTCGCCCGATCTCGTCGAAAACGAACCCGAGGTCGAGGGGTTGCCCGTCAGCCTGACCATCGAGCACTGGTTCGTCAAGAACGACGTGTTGAACCACCCGAACGGCGACATGAGCTTCGTTCCGAAGTCGGAGCGGTTCAACACCGTCCCGGAGGGAAGCACCAAGGCCAAGTCGTTCAAGCGGCTCCACCGCTGGCGTCCGAGCCCGACAGCGGCGTACGGCAACAACGAGGTGCATCTCCACCCCTACTTCCCGCGTCGTCTGAGCGTCGCGGAGGCGCTGGCGATCCAGTCTCTTCCCGCCGAATACCAGTTGCCCACGGACATGACACTGTCGAAGTGCTTCAAGACGATCGGAAACGGGGTCCCCTTTCTGGCCGCTCTCGGACTGGCGAACACCATATCCAGCTTCCTCGCGGAACAGGATGAAAGATCGCCGCTGCTCCAGGCGGCCGAGTAAGTCCGTTCGTACAAATCGTTGCGCAAGCAGCGCGTGAACGGGATAGGCTTGTTGTCGGTTTCGCCTCCGATTGCTAACGTCGGTCGAATAGAACACGCGAATTAGCAGGGGCTGGCCATGTCGAGCTGCGACCAGACGTACGACCCGGAGCGGGCAGTCTACCTTCGGATCGGCGATTGGCATCCGTCCGAGGTATCCAGAAACTACTCCACGGGAGACACAGAGGCGGGCGTCTCCGTTTACGAACTCGCGGCTGACGGCTCGATCGCCGTCCCCACGGAAGGCGAGTGGTCGGCCATGGACCTTTCAGACAGGCTGAAACTCGACCTGCCTCGGCATCTCGTCCAAGGCGACTGGGTCGGGTGCGGCGGCGAGGGAGAGCCTCTCCTGCAGAGGCTGGTGCAGATCGGCCTCTGGCCGCGCGACCTGCCGGAGGGCTTCCGGTCGTCCATCGTGGATTTCGAAGGCCTGACACTCGTCGCGATCGAAGATGCGCCACTGCCGTCAGGCGCAGAGGCAGAAGATCACCGCTTTTGAGCGAGATTCCAGTCGGGACGGATTGCGGCGACTGTCGCACCCCCCGAGAATCGGTGGGGCGTAGGGGTGTCAGTTCGCCAGCCGTCGGCCGAGAGCCGCGGCGGGTCGCCGGCCTAGCGGGACGCCAGCGCGAAGTACTCCGCCAGAACCCGGTCCACAAGGGCAGAGGTTTCGGGATGGAGTTTCATTTCGGAGCGGTTCGCGTTATGCCAAGACCAATCGGCGAGGCTCGGCGGGACGTAGCCGTTGTAGGAGCGCTCGGCCCCGAGCCAGTCGGCGACCATCTCCCTGACCGCCCATTCGGGCATGGGCAGCGGAACGCCGCCCGGGATCGTCGATTTACTGTGAGCGGTCAGCGGAATCCAGTATTCCCAGTGGTGGGGATTGGCCTTGTGATGGTGGTTCCATGCCTGCGCAAAGGCCATCTGGTCGCTGTTCTCGCCGAAGAAGTGGTCCGCATAGGCGGGCAATTCGTGCGGCGTGAACTTGGTCCAGTCGTGGATCAAAAGACGCCAGAGAGGCGCTTTTGTCAACAGGCCAAACCGGAAGACGAACCATTTGTGATGGAGCGTCTTGAGCATGTAGCGAATTTTGGGGTGCTTCATTTTCATGCCTTGGGAACCCACGGATCGTAACCCGGAGCCAAGAAAAATCAAGACCCCGACAACGTCGCCGGGGTCCGTGGACCTTGTGTGATCAGGCAGCGGCCTCGGTGAGTTCCGCCTTAGCGAACTGTTTGTAGGGCCTCAGGCCGACCGTGTCGGGAATGATGTCCAGCAGCTGGAGGGCGCTCATGCGGGAGACGGCGTAGTTGCGGGCGTACTGGCCGAACACCACGGACATTTCGACCATTGCTTCCTTCGCCGACTTGATCTTGCCCTTCGCGCCTTTGGTACGCGGCTTTTTGCGGAGCCTACCGGTTTCGCGCTCGAAGAACATGGCGATGTTGAGCATGATGTAGGCCTTGGAACCGATCGCGGCGGGGCGCTGCGCCATCCTGTCGGCCGCATCCGAGTGTTCGTGGACCTTGCCGCCGAACAGCGCCTTCATGATGAACCCGTCGTCGCCGTAGAGGCTGTGGAAGGTCAAGCGCACCCACAGGTGATTGCGGTAGTTGCGGCTGATCTTGACGGACCCTTCCGACTTCATGCCGAGGTCGTAGGCGCTCAGTGTCCTCGCTTCGAGGCCGATCAACTGTTCGATGTGGGCCAGGTACAGGAAGCCGATGACGCCGCGGTCGGAGACGACACCGGGGCCGCAGTCCTTGATGGCGTTGTACACATGCGCGGTGTGGTCCTTGGCCGTCGGAAACTCCAGGCCGAGCGTGACCTCGCCAGCGCCGGGCGCGGCTTCCGTGAACGCCGGGTCGGCGATGATCGCCCGCGCACGTTCGATACGATCAGATGGCGCTTCCACGATTTTCATTTCCGTCAGGAGCGCGCGAAAGGCGTCCATGCCGGCGTCGTTGAGCCGGCGGACCGTGATGTTGGTCGTCGTTTCGGTCATGTCGTTATTCCCCGTCGTCGAGTGTGGTTTCGAATGCCGGAAGGGCTGTCTCCGGCAGGAACTTGCTTGCGAATTCGGCCACCGCGAGGTCGATCTGGTCGTCCCGCTCGTCGTCGGTCTGCGACTGGTCGAAGAGGACAGACCATTTTTCGCCGAGAAGCTCGGAGGTGAACCGCTTCCAGAGGCCGTACCACGGAGCGTCTGCGTACCGCTCTTCCTGGAACAGCATGGTCTGGAGGACCTGCCTGAAGGCGGTGGGATGGACAGCGCGCATCGTCCTCGGGTCGCTGACGACGGCAGACTTGGACAGGGATGGCGATACGAGAAGACGCACGCAGTCGCCCGAGAAGTCGAGACTCCAGTAACCGGCGGCCTCGTTGGTCTCGATGATATCCATCACCGAGTTGACGCTGCCCGACGCCTGGCGGAATGGCCTCACGGGTTGCTGTTCGACCTCGTCGTCCTCGATTTCGATGTCGGCGTCGATGTCGTCGGGCTTGCGCATCGTCGCCATCAGGACGATGCGGCTGTGGTCCTTCTGGTCGGAGACCGTCAGTTCAGCGCCGAGGAGTTCCGGGTTGAACCCGCCGCGCGTCACGCCGACGATCCGTCCCTTCCGGCGCATGAGGTCGGCCGCGGTCCCCACCTGTTCGTACCAGTGGTTGGTTCCCGTCAGGCGGAAGCGGATGGTCACCTCGCAGTGGGCGTCGAGGGCGGCCGCGACCGCCGGCCAGTCTGCGAACTCGATGCGGTAGCGGGTCGTCCCGTCCTGCGTGACCGACGTTTCGAAACGGACCTGATCACGCGCGATGTCGAGACGCTTGGTGAAGTTCAGGACCTTGCGGTTCTTGTTCCTGAGTACGGTGACGGTCATGCCGCTTCCTCGAATTCGGTGTCGTTGATGATTGACTGGTCGACCTGGAGGTCGCGCTTGAAATCGACGTCACGGATGATGAGCGTGAAGTCTTCCGAGATACCGTAGGCCTCGACGCGGGAGCCGTTTCCGGACTGCGAGACCGTCGCTTCGGGGTCGAGGACCTGGACGGAACCCTTCCCGTCGGCGAACGTGCCGACGCCCTTCTTGCTCAGCCAGTAGTCGATCTCGACGAGGAGGTTGACGGCTTCCCCTTCGGCGACCTTGCGCTTTGCGGCGGAAGTCAGCGTCGCGGTGACCGTCTGCCCCTTCCGGTCTTCCTTGAAGTCGAGGATATCGACGTTGTTGATCGCCGGGACGACGACCTCGCCATCGGTATCGTCTCCCTCGGGACCTCCCTCGGGTTTGCCCTTGATGTCCTGTCCGGGCATCGGGAAGATGTGCGCCAGCGACGTCCTGTCGCTCTTTGCCGAAGCGTCGGCGAGGGCGCGGCGGAACATGTCGGTGCCGGAAAGGAAGAGGCAGACCGCGTCCGAGACATCGGCCCAACCGCGCTCGTGGGCGTTTGGCTCGCGGTAGTTGGCATGTTGCGGGTCTTCGCAGTCGCCGAGGACGGCCGCGATCTCGTCGTCGCGGCTGACCGACAGCGCGATGTAGCCGACGGCCTTGCGGACGTTGACGATGGCGTCGCGGACGAGGATCGACTGACCGTTCTGGCCATCCGCGAGCTTCATCAGGTACTGGGTGACGAAGCCGGTGACGGAGGACCCGTCGGCCCTGGTGGCCGTCGTCGGGACCCGCACGGCCACCGCTTTCCCCGACAGGAAGTCGGTCTTCAGCGAGGGCGGAAGGGCCGACTCGTCGAAGCTTTCGATGTCGTGGACCTCGATCGCGCCGACCGTCGCCATGAAGTCGAGGCCCTGCTTGGTGCGGTCGAGCGGATCGAACGCGAACGGACGGCCGCGACGGCGGAGGCGGACCTTGAGGGCCTGGAAATCATCGGAATCGAAGAAGGGACGGATCGTTTCGGCGTCGATCAGGATGCTGCGGCCCTCGTCGGCGTCCACGACCTCGAAGGAGACGATCTTCGAAGCGATCTGGTAGAACTGTTCGACGAGCACGGCTTCCACGGCGGTGTCGAAGTTGACGCCGTCGAGCGGTTCGATGATCGCCACCGAAAGGCCGGCATAGTCGGGGGAGGTGTCGAAGCCGAAGACGGCGGCGAGCGCGTCGGCCTCTTCGCCGCTCAGGATGCCGAGCCAGCGGCCGTTCTCGTCGAGAACCCCGAGGCGTGCTTCGGATGAATAGGTCTGGTCGTCGAGTTCGTGGCGGGGAAGCGAAAGCCGTGCGGATGCGTTCGAGGTGCCGTCCATGCGGCGGCTGTAGACGTACATCAGGCGGAGACGGGAGGCGAGCGCACCCGTCATCGAGCCGACGCCGTAGCGGCCGTTGGAGCGTCCGCGCTTGCCCGAAACGCCCGTGCCGACGGCGAAGAGATACTTGCCGATCGCGGACGCCAGATCGTTCGACGTCGCGGTGACGTTGCCCTCGAGGCCGCCCGATCGGTCTTCGATGGCGAAGAAGCGCAGGCGATCGCCCCCGTCCCACTTGCCGACCGACGCTTCCTCGCAGGCTTCGGCGTGGCGTATGGCTGTTTCCACGCCGTATGACGCGAGGGCGGAACGGTCGACCGTGCCGAAGCGGAGCTTCATCTCGGCCATGGCACCGCCGCGCATCAGCTGGGAGGCGTCCGCCGTGTTCTGGGGATACTCGCGCGCCAGATGCCGGATTGCGGTACTGGTGAAGAGGTTCGGCAGCGGCGCGCTCTCGGCCACGGAGCCCGCGGGGACGGGTGCCAGGTTGAAGTCAACTCGGGTCATTAATTATTCCTTTGCCTCGGATGGCGGAAAAAGTAGACGCCGAAATTAAAGACGTCAACAATTAATTCAAGAACTCGACTAAAAAATGCTCACTCCGCCGAGGCCGCCGGAAGCGCGTGTTCCCCCTTGGACGCGTAGTGCTTCCAGATCGCGAGGTCGAAGTCGGCCATCGTCATTCCGGCGGCGCGTGCGTACTTCAGCATGAGCTTCTCGAGCCTGAGGTATTCCTTCCCGACCGGGATCGTCTTGGGGACACGATGGCGTCTTGATTTAAGGTATTTGAGGACGTGGGTGTCGATGACCGCGACCCTGGCGTCGTGGCGGGAGTGAAGGACGAAGAAACGGGAGGTTTTGAAGCCGACCCCGTGGATGTCCTGAAGCTCCGAGGCTTCGGCTCGTCGGAGGTCCGGCGCGTCGGCAGAGACGATGAACGGCCAAGACTTCCCGAGAAGATCGTATTTACCCAGCCTTACGGCTTTCATTGCTTCGTCGAGTTTCCCCTCCGCCACGAGACGGCGGAGATAGTCGAACGGGAGTTCGCCTGGTGCCTTGGCCGAAAGGAACTCGTCTATCTTCCCGGCGATCATCGTCGCCTTCTTGCCCGCGACCGCCACGCAGAACATCCAGAATTCCTGGAGCGTCGCGTCGTCTCGGTTGAAGTCAGTGATTTTGAAGGGATCGACCATTGTGTCCGCCGTAATCGAGTTCTTGAATTACGGCTTCACTATCAGTAATTGAAGACCCTGTAAACAGCTTTGGCTATCGGCGGTACTCGACCATGAACCCGTTCGAATTCCTCTCGAAGAAATCGTCCGACAGGTTCGCATAGGCGGCGGCGTCGTAGTCGCCGTAGGCCTTGTTGAAGCAGGCGGTGATCGCCTTCACGGACAAGTAGCCCGTCATGGAGTTCGTAGGATTGACCTCGGTGTCCTTGGTGAAGAGGTTTGGTCCTCCTTTCCTGATCATGGCGAGATGCTTGTAGCCCGGAGCCGACAGGCTGTAGGCTTTCGATCTCGTCTGCCAGTCCTGGCCCGTGAAGTCGTCGTCGCCCTCTGACAACATGTGGAGCATAGGGGAGGTGACGCCGGCCCATGAGTCCTCTTCCAGCCCCATGATGCCCGGTCCCTGCGTGGACATGCAGATGCCCGCGAAGAAGCGGTTGTCGCGGAACTTCAGCTTCGCGCCGGACGGCCCTTTTACAAGCGTCCCCATCAGGAGCTGCGTCGTGAACGCGCCGTATCCGTGACCAGCCATGATGATCCGGTCGGTGACGAGTTCGAAGCCGCCCGTGTCGGCGATCTCCTGCGCGATTTCGATGCATTCGATGCAACGGTCCACCCGGTTCTTCCAAGCTTCCGGGTCCTCGAGAAGCTGTGCGACGTTCCACTCGGAAACGGCACCGGCCTTGGGGTTGCGCAACGTCGGGCCGCTTTCGAGGATGGCGTCGTCGTGCAATGGCGCGGCGACGACGAACCCGTGACTTGTCCAGTGGAACAGCAGGTCCCTGTAGCTCAGCGGGTCGGCCAGCGCGCCGTGGCTGAATACGACGAGGCGCGCTGACTTGAACACCTTGGGCATGAAGAAGTAGTAGCGGGCGCTGTCGCCGTTGAAAAGCGTGGGAGCGGCCGGATAGATGAAGGGGCCGTCCTGGGCAAGCTCTGACATCCGCCTCGTCACGCCGTCGAGTGGCGGCCTGATGATGGCGGGAGCGTCCTGTCCAAGCGCTCGGTCAACGCCGAGAAGGAGCGCGCCCGCGCCCGCCAGAAAGCCTCGTCTGTCGATCATGCCTGTTCACTCCCGAATTCCATGCCTTCGTCGGCGGCTTCGGACTTCTCCCACAGGCCGGGGTCGGAGAGTATCGCCTTTGCATACGGGTAGACGCCGATGCCGCCGATCGCCAGGGCGTTGAGACCCACGCGGCGCAGCTCGTTTTCCATCTCTTCGGCCGAGACCCCTGTCGGTCGTATGAGGGAATCGCGCACCTCCCAGGCTATGCGCGACGCGACGAGGCAAATGGCGAGGTCCTGCACGCTTGCGGTCTCTGGGAGATTGAAGGCCGGGGATTCGAACGAGATCGACGTGACATGTGGATCGAGGCGCGACAGCACCGTCGCCGCCGGCGGGATTTCGAGGTCCATCGAAATCAGCATGTCGAAAAATATCGACGGGATTCCCTTCTCCCTGAATATGGCCTGTGTCAGCCCCGTCACCGAACGGTCGGGTTCCAAGTCACTGGAAAACCTTATTCCGCCACCGTACCAGGCGAGCAGGGCGTCGCAAGAAAGGGTCATCCAGACCGCGCGAGACGCTTCGCTCGTCAGTGGCGCGGCACCGGGTATGTGGACATCGCTTCGGACCTGGTCAATCATAGTCGAAATCATGAATTAGCGTCTCTCGTTGTGAATATACTGACCCCGTGAAAACGAATGCGCAATACTGATACGAGGCCCTCCAATGGCAATCAAAGAGACGATTGTTTGAGATGACGAAACTCGAAACCCACGACATGAACCGCGGCGCGTTTAACCGCATCGCCATGACCCTCGGCCTTTCGGCGGCCGTCTGCCCCCTTGTCGCGCTCGGACTTCCCGAAAGCGCCATGGCTGCTGCTCCGGTGATGCAGACCCCGCTGCGGCTCTTCAATCCGCACACCAACGAAAAGTACGACATCCAGCTCTTCCAGGGGTCCCAGTGGAACAGGATGGGCATACTGTCCTGCGACTGGATGATGCGCGACTGGCGTGAAAACCAGACCGTGCAGTGCGACCGAAAGCTTTACGCCGCCCTTTACGTGATCCAGCGCAAGTACGGGGTCGTGTCCCCGATCAGCGTGAATTCGGGTTTCCGCTCCGAGAAGACGAACGCGATGCTTCGCGGCAGGTCGATCGAGAGAAACGGCGGCGCGAGCTGGGAAACGCCGGCCGTCAACAGCCAGCACTGCAAGGCGCGCGCGGTCGATTTCAAGGTTCCAGGTGTCGAACCCCGCACGGTCGCCGCGTTCGTCGAGTCACTCCAGTTGGGCGGAACTGGCAACTACCCGACCTTCACCCACATGGACACGGGGTCCATCCGCCGATGGGGTCCCAAGCCGTAATTCCGCCGGCGCTTGCCCGTGATTTTTTGGCGTGAGACATTCGGTAAATCAAGACCCGGCGTTCGGACATGAGAATAAACAAGAGGTTATCCGCGGGAGACGCTGCCGAAGACGGCCATCCCTGCGAGGTGGCGATCGCCTTCCGCGACGTGGTCATCCGCTCCAACGTCATGGATGAAGTTCCCGCGGACGTCCTCGATCTCGCCATCCAGTTCGCATGGATCGGCAAAGCCGTTTCGAGGACCGAAGGGCTTCACGAGTGGTGCCTTTCGGGGATCGACCCGAACACACGGGAAATGGTCGCCGCAATGTCGATGGACAGCCTTACCCGGGGAACAGCCATCCAGCACGCCGTCAAGGGAAAGGCCGCCCACGGCCTTGAGGAAAGCCTCCGCTCCATCAGGTCTAGCCAAGCGTTCGGACACGCGCTCAAGGTGGTGCAGTCGGTCTGCGGCCGCAACCCCTCGGTCTCCGACGTCGAAAGGCTGGCCATTCTTGCCGACCTGTCGTCGCAACTCTCCGATACGAAACGGCTGGCGAGGGCGCGGGCGGCGGAAGGGGTCGTAAGCCTCGACGCCTTCCGCAAGCAAAGGAAGATCGCGGGTTGAACGTAGACATCCTATCGGCCGGAGACCAGATTCCACGTATCGCCGCGTGCCGCGCGCTACCGGGATTCGGCCTGGAAGTCCTGTGGCTGGAAGGCGGGACTGACATCGTTGACGCCTTCCCGGCGCTGGAGTCGAGACGCGTCTTTGAGCAGGTGAGGTCGTCGGAAAGGATGTTCTCCGCCTGCGCGGTCGGGGAATACGGGACCTGTGTGGTCTGGCCGGATGGCTCGGAGCTCTCGGCCCTCTGGATAGCACGCCTCGCCGAGGAAAGTTCCGTCGCGCGGCCGTCACCGGGACTGCGGATGTAGGTTCAGTCGGAGTCTGCAATTACCGCTTGAGGCAGGCGCACGGGTCGTATAGACCTGGTCGAAGTCGCGGAATTCAGGAAATGTCATGTCAACCTATGCCACCGTCTCCTTCGCCTCCCCCATCAGCATCGACGTCTGGATGGAATTCGCGTTCGCACGGGATATTCGCTTCAGCCCCAACACGATCGGTCAAAACACCTTTTACGGGGGCGGGGCAGAGATCAGCCTCGAAGGCAAAGGATCGGTAGAGGAAGGGCCGGACGGACGGATCGATTGGTCGTCCGCTCGGCCTCCCATGTCGTTCCAGTCCATTTCACTGAAAGTGCTGCATGGCGCTGACATCGAAGTGTTCGTGGAGACGGTCAATGCCGTCTACTCCGAGCTTGCGGGTGTCGCCGTCACCCGTAATGTCGAGTTGGACAGTTTCCTCGTTGGCCTGCCCGTCGTGCACCCCATCGACAAGCACGATGACCTGCTCCCGACTGACATGGTTGAGGGATGGGCTTTCGTTGATGGCGGCTACGAGGCGACGGTGCAGTCCGGAAACGCGCGGATCGGCCGCGATGGCGATTTGTGGAACCTCCACATCGACGGAATCCTGCGTGCGAAGTCGCGCGAACTCAACGACGGTTTCGCCTTCGCTGGACGGTGCGACTGGAATTGGTGGCACGGCGAGAGACCGGAACGAAGGCTGGCGCGGGCGGCCCTAACCGGTCGATGATGCCGCCGTTGTTCCTTTCCAGGTAGGAATCCATTATTGAACGATAGCGGATACCGCCAGGTGGATGGGCAATGGATCAAGTCGTAGACGGTGTACTCAGCGTAGACAAAGGGTTCCTCAGAGGGGAACGCGACCAGTACTATAACGATTTCACGATCGCGTTCTGGCGGGAACTGTTTCAAAACAGCGTCGACGCCGGTGCCACGAATATTTCCATCGATATCGAGGAGAGGCAGCCAAGACGCTACGGCGGACCGGACGCTCCGGAGAAGGTCACGAACGTCTGCTTCCTCGACAACGGCCACGGTATGACCGCCGACGTCCTCAACGACGTCTACTTCAAGATGGGACGTTCGACGAAGAAGGACGACGGCGGCTCCATCGGCGGTTTCGGGCGCGCGCGCATCATGACCTGCTTTTCGCAGGAGAGCTATTCGATCCTCACGAGGGACCGCTTCGTCAGCGGCGACGGCCCGACATTCAAGCACGGCTCGGTCGCCCAACAGGTCGCAGCCCTCGAAAAGAGACGGGACGAACTGAACTACGTGGAGGGTCCCGCCGCGAGGATCGAGCTGGACGGCATCAAGAACGACCTGTCGCTTCTAACCGACCCGTTTACGGGAGCTGTCAAGTGGATGAGCGGCAAAGGATACTACGTCGATCCAGTGACGCGTAGCATGAAGTGGATGGAAACCGGCGGGTTTCCAGGCTGCCGTGTGGAAGTCGACATCGACCCGACGCCTCCCAAGAGCTGGTCGGCGCGTTCCGGGTCGCTGGAGAACATGAAAAAGTCCCTTCAGGAGTACCTGTCGGAAAGCCAACTTCCATGCGCGGTCGTCATCAACGGACAGACGCCCGAGGAATTCTTCCGGATCACCGACGGGAAATTGCAGGCCCGTAAGGGTCCCGTGCGGCGGGTCCTGTCGGTGGACGGGCCGGACGGGAAGGTGGATTTCGCCACGGTCCACACCAGCGAAGGCAAGAAGGCCGGCTTCAAGGGAAGCCTCATCGTGCGCGTCAGCGGCGCGTCGATGTACCGGAAGGAAATCGACGGGCTGGAAGCCCAGGTGATCCTGGAGATCGATCCCGCGCAGTCGCGCAACGCCCTCAACGCGAACAGGGATGGCATGAAGCGCGATTTCGGCCGCGCCGTCGACAAACTCATCACCGATCTCACGCTCGACACCGACACCGCGCTCCGCGACAAGTCGTCGAAAAGGGAAGAGATCAGCGGTGAGAAGGGGGGGATCACCTCACGCGCCCCGGACCTTGCCGCCCCGATCTCCACGGACCTTTCCTTCGAGGACAAGGCCAAGGTGATGGTCCGCATGGAGAAAGCACCGCGCATCACCAGTCTCGAGGCGCTGCACAACGTCGGGCTGAACCAGGACATCCTCGAAAAGCTTCTCGAGAAGACCTACTACGGAGACGGCTTCTTCTACAGCTACATCATGGGCAATCACGGCAAGGAAGACGAGCTTCACGTCCAGCTCATGAAGCTGCGCGACGGCCTTTACGAGGCGCGTCGCGACGTCGAGTGGTTTTTCGAGAACGCAGGCGACCTCGCCAGGAACTGGGTCTTGGCAGGCCTGTCGCTGGTGTTCGAAGACGAGAAGACCAGACGGCAGAAGGAAATCGACGCCAGGATCGACGGCGTCCACGACATCTACATCTCGATGGAAAGCACCAACGCCAAGACCAAGGCGGCAGCGCGGCGGCACCATCCGAGGAACTGGGACGTGAAAACGGGAAGCGGCAAGGCGATGCGGTCGCTGCTGTCGGTCTGGACCGCTGCCTGCAAGGTGTCGATGGAGAGTCTGTTCGCCCTACGCCCCGCGATGTCCGACGTGACCTGGTCCACCGGGTTCATCTATTCTCTGCCTGAGCAGGTCTATCAGAGCGACAAGTCGAGGCAGGTAGCCGTAAAAGCGCAGAACGTGAAGTTGGAAGACAATACGTTGCGCCTCCTGATCAATCCCGTCAACGACGACGGCACGCTTCGGTTTTCTCTCAGCAACGAACGGGACTTGCGCCGTATCCTGGCATTCGCCAAGCACGAGGTCGCACACGTCCTCGAGAGCTACCACAACGAGTCACTCGCCAACCTCATCACGGAACTCGACGGCGAGGTCGAGGAGAAGGTTGCGTTCAAGCGCATGAAGGCCGAGCTCGCCGCCGTGACAGCAGCCTATGCCGAGGGAAGGGCGAGGGTTCACAGCCTGGACCGCGAGGCGGGTCCGCGGCCGGCCGAACGCCTGCTTGCCGGAGCGCTGGGCAACGACCGCCAGGCGGCCGAGCAGGCGATGACCTACAAGGGCGACGGCGTCTACGAAGTCGACACCGACGGCGCTTACGCGCGCCTCGTCGAACCCGAAGATGAAAACAACAACGAAAACGCTCCGCGTTACAGCGTCGGATGACGGGGAATGAAAATGGGAAACATGGTCAAGGTCACTTACTACTCCGAACTCAGGGAAAATTCCCACGTCATCGACTTCGTGGTCCAGCCCGAAGTGTCCGTGGTTTGGGAACCGGCGCTCGCTGACATCCAGCAGGACAATATCCGCGGCCTGATGACGCTCGCGAACATCACGCCGTCGGCCTGGCGCAGGCATCTGATCGACCATTTCGGATTCGACGTCCTGTCGCCGACACCCGAAGGTCTGCGACGGGTGGGCGTTTCGGCCGAGCGCGTCGAGTGGGCGATGGAGATGGCGCTTAGGCAGAAGGAAAACTGGGAGATTCAGGAAGATATCGACGATCTTTGGACGTGGACCGACGAATACCATTCCAACCTGACGCCGGCGCAGGTCTACGAAGTGCTGGCCGAAACCGGCGCGCGTGGAACGCCCGTCATCAGCTTCCAGGCGGACGAGGCGGAACTGCTCGAGGCGCTGGCTGAGGACAACGTCATCACCATCAAGGGGGAGGACGGCGTCTATGTAGGCCTTAGCGACCCGGTCAACGGATACAACTGGTCGCCGGAACGCCTGACGGGGGACGTCTCGTTCCGCCCGTCCGACCACGGACTCGTCGTGATGGGAGACGACCACCTCTGGCAAGACGTCGTCGAGGACGCATATACGGCTACCGTTGGCTTCGCCGCCGGCCGCGAGGTGTTGATGTCTTCGCGTTCCGAAGAGACGTCGCGCTTCCCTCCTCCGGCGGTCCGGGATACCCGCGCGCCGACGCTCGCCGCCGATCGGGGACCGAAGCTGTGAGAGTAAGGCATTTTTCCTCCCTTCAGCTTCACACCGCCCGAAGGGAGGGTGCGGATACGGACGATATCATCCGTCGGCTTGCGGTTACCGGCTCCGACGTCTGCGTGGTTGGCGGAGACTTCTTCCCCGACCTGGTGTCGTCGGTACGCGAACTAGCCCCCGTCGCCGAATGCATGCCTGTGGTCTACGCTCCTGGAAACTTGGACTTCTATTCACGCAAGCCAATGGAACACCTCCTGCACGAGGCGGCCGAAATGGCGGATCGGATCGGGAACATCCATGTCCTCTACAACAGGGCGGTTACGATCGGCGCGACAGAGGTTCTCGGGACGACGCTCTGGACGCGGATTCCGGAAGGCAGGGCAAACGCCGCGACGAAATTCAGCAACGACTTCCGTATGATCAGGACTGTAAAAGGACGTTGGGATATCGCCACGCAGAACCTCGAACACGATCTGGCCGTGGACTTTCTGGAGAGCGAATTGAGCGCCAGCCGGGATGTCCCGACCGTGGTCGTGACCCACAACATACCACACCAGTCGGTGAACGACCCAAAGGGCTTGTTTCACAATTCTCCGGTTGGAGATATTTGCGCCCTGGTCGCCAGTCCGCTTTCGCGGTCCAGGGTCTGAATTTGCCCCTATCCTGGCTGGCAGGACAGGGGCGCGACCGCACCGAGGCGGGGCTGATGCGCCTGACGTTGAACTTCAGGCTCAGCCCCGCGTGGTGGCGGAAGTTCGAGAGCGCCTTACGGATGATGTTGAACGCGCCGTTCACGTCGGCATGCACCCGCGACAGCCGCCCGCTTCCGGCATTGTGCCTGATGAACCAGTTGCGGTTCGAAGCGGAGCGTTTGCCCGAGTATGCGACGGCGGGCGATTGATCGCCCGATGCGCCATCTTCCACGGCATTCCCGTGTTTGGTGTCCCCGTAGACCCTCAGCTCGTCGTGATCGACGAACGAGGCCTTTGAGGTGTAGCTTTCCTCGACCGTGACCACGGCGATGCCGTGTCCCTCGGCCTTGTAGCGCAGCAGCGCCAGGAACCTGGCATGGGCGAAGAAGCGGGACTCGCGGTTGCGCTTCGTGCCCCAGTCTTTCTCGCTCTTCATGCCCTTGTTGCGGCCGACGACGATGACGCCGACGCCGTTCGTCGCGCACCGGCCGACAATGTCGGTGGTGATCTTGTGTTCGAGGTCGGACCTGATCCGGTCGAGACGCGACAGCAGGTTGCGGTGCAGCGGGTCGCGGAACACGCGGCCCTGCTCCTTGCGAAGCTCGATCGACCGCGCCTTGTCCAGCCTCTCGTTCCGTTCCTCCAACTCGGCCTTCAGCCGCTGGAGTTCCTTCATGCGCGGGGAGGCCAGCTTCGCCTTCAGCGCGTCGAGAAGCGCGTTGTACTTCTCGACGATGGCCGTCGGCCGCTCGCCGGAATGCACCATGGCGCGGTGACCCGTCGAGAACGCCACCGCCGCGATGTTCTTCTCGCCGACGTCGATCCCCGCGACGTGCAAATCATCGCCCGGCTTCAGCGCCTTGAGTTCCGCGAGGATAAACCTATCCCGCTGGTCGGCGGTCTTGTGCGACCGCATCACCTCGCCGTGCGCGTCGAACATGCGCTTGAGGAACGACCCTTCGGGGTAGGATTGGGCGAGGGCGACCACCGCCTCGATGCGGATGCGGCCGGCTTTCTCGACGATCCGCAGATGCTGCGGCCTGAACTCGTCCCATCCGCGTTTGGCACAGGCGGCGGCGACCGCCGCGCGAAGATCGTGGCTGTAGAACCGGTCCAGCAGCTCTAAGGAGGCATCGCCGAGACTTTCCAGCACTGGCAATGTCTTCGGCTTGGGAAAGCCCTTGATCATGAGGGAGTACGGGATTTCCAGCGGGAAATTCCCGTCCTTGTCCTTGAAGGATGGCAGTTGCGGACGGCCGGTGTATTTGGCTGGGTTCCTGCCCCAGTCCTTCATGGCCGAGAGGGACGCCTTCCAGACGTCGATGACGGATCGCACCACCTGCTGCGCCGACGAGGCTGGCAGACGGCGGTATACGACGTCGCCGTCACCGTCCGCCCAGACCCGCGCGACATTGTCGAGGAGCGTCACGTCGAGCGCCAGGGAGAGCGGTGAGACGGCCATCCGCTCCTCGAGGAGAGGCAGCACCTTGGCGTCCTCCTTTTTGCTCCGCTTCGCGTTGATCGTCCCGATCATCGCGTTGAACGCGGCGATCACCTCGGTCTGGTTCGGGTGGAGTTCTTCGGCGCGGACGTAAACGCCCGTCTCCTCGCGCCTGTAGGCGCTGTTGATCTGCCGGACGAGGAAGGTGACGGTGTTGTAGAGGTTCTTCGCCTCGTGGGTCAGCGCCCGCGCGGCGCGCTCCCAGTCCCGCGACGGCGCGGTAAGGACGATGGTCCTGACGTGCCTGTCCTTGCCCTTCTCGTCACTGCGCTTTGCCAAACGGCGTTTCCCCGACGCGATACCTGTCCGTTACGCTACCGGAACGGAGGGTGAAAATGCAAATGGAATTCATGGACTTGGGCTTGACGTGGGGCATGGCGTGATGTGTCGGATGGAGCCGTATCTCGCCGCGCATCTCGAACGGCCACGGCGGGGACCGCCGATCCGCCGCGCCGCGCGCTTGCGCCATGTGAACGACGCCCTTGCAATGGTGCGGCAGGGCGTTTGACCGTCCTGCCGCAAATGTGGTGATTTACAGGCCGGGTCCCGCCGGACCCTTCTGGTCGGCTGCCGATGTGTAGACCAAAAGCTGCCTGGTGTAGGCCTTCGCGGCGTCGAGCGTGCCGCTGAAGTCGAAAGTGTCACCCTGGCTCTGATTGTCACCGTTCTTGTACACGATCGAAAAGTTCTTGCGCTCTCCGTTGACATCGCCGACGAGCGAGATTTCGGCGTACAGCCCGTCTTCGCTCTTCTCGCAGCTGCGCCAGCCGCCATCCTTGTGCCGGACCCAGTCGGTCAGTGTCGCGCCCTTGGTGTCTCCGTCCAGCGCGCGGCGTGTGAAGCCGTAGACGCTTTCGGGATTGTTGCGGAAGCGTGCGTCGCCGATGAGCTTGCCGTCGCGGAGGTCGATCAGGACATCGTTCTCAACGTCTGTCAGGTATCCCGAGCCGTTGATGAAGTCATGTACGCCGATCTGGCCGCCGGTCGCCACGAAGCTGTTCTCGAACTGCCCCTGCATGATCTCCTTGGCGCTGACGCGGCCGTACCACGTGCCGACGCCGCCGTAGGTCGCATTGTCGAGGATGGTCTCGAGCGTCTCCAGCGACACGGCGGACGGACGGTCCAGATCGCGGCATGACCTGATGACCTCGGCCATCTCCTGCGCGCGGCTTCCGTAGTCCAGCCAGTCGGGAATCTCGGATTCCGACACGTCGACACCATTGTAGACGTCGCACGCGAAGCGCCAGGCCTGCGCGTTTTCGAGGAACTGGCGGCGGTGGTAGTCCGACACGCCCTCGCCGAAGGTCGGATTTGCGAGGTCGTGGCCGCGTTTCTCCTTGTAGTACTCGACGAACTCGACGGGCGAGATGTTGAGAAGCTTGAACTGGAGCATCAGGTTGCGGTCCGGCTTCACGGTGTCCGTCTGGCAGGTGTTGTCGGCATGGGCCGAAAAGATGTCTTCGATGTATCCGCGTGTCTCGTAGCCCTGGATGAAGGAAATCCTGACCTGGTCTCCGCGCTTGAAGAAGTCGGCAGGGCTGGATTTGTCCGTATCGGACAGCTGTTCTTCCACCTTCTCCGTGACCCGCTCGAGGACGGCTTCGCAGAAAGCGTTCCAATCTTCGGAGTCTTCCTCGATCCCGTTTTCCGAGGCGAACGTGGAGAGGAAGTTCTCGATGAGCTTCGTCGTGGACTTCTCCCCGTCGCAGGCGCGGAAGTAGTCGGACGGATTGACGTCGAAGTCGTTCTCGATCATGTAGTCGGCGGCCGCATCGGTTCCCTTGTCGAGGGCGATGCCGATCACCGTGTTGATGGTGGACTGGTCCAGATCGCCGTCGCGGTCCCATGCCTGGAAATAGAACGACGCCGCATGTTCCTTGACGGCTGCGGCAACATCCGGATTAGCAAGGAACGCGCTTGCGACGGCGTTGTTGTCCTTGCTGTCGGGAAATTCCATGTTGACGGTGGACTTGCCGATGGTGAACTGCATTTCGGTCTCCGGAGGTATGATCCTATCCCTCGAAAATACAATCCTGCCAAGAAAGCCACAAACACGATCACGGCGTCCTTGTCAGGACCGACGCGGGAGACGACGTCGCGAGCAGGAGCGAAGGATCGACGACACTCCATCGCGATCTACGTTCTCCGGTCTCCGGATCGCGGTGGTCGGCGACGGACACGCCGAGGCCTGACAGCCTGTTCCTCACCGCGTCCGCTGCTGCCCAGTCGGAGACGCGAACGAACCGGGTCCGCTCCTCGACCAGCCGCTCGATCTCGTCCACCAACTCGGCGGAGAGACGGGGCGACGGCCTCCCGAGACCTACAAGGCCCGCGGAGGCGGAAAAAGCCTCGAGGGCATCATCACTCCTCCGCGCCTTCTGTGCCAGCGCGTGGAGAGCCTTGGCCGCGCCGACCGTGTCGAGGTCGTCGGAGAGGCATTCGAGAACGTCTGCGTCCGGCGCTGCGTCGGTTTCCTCGACGAGCGGCCAGGCCGAGATCAAGTTCTCCGCCTCCAGCAGGCGTCGGGCCGTGAAATCGAGCGGCTCGCGGTAGGAGGTCATGAGCATCGCAAGGCGGAGGATACCGCCGTTCCAGCTGCGGCCGCCGTAGCTGTCGGTGCGCAGCAACTGGTTCATCGTGATGAAGTTGCCTTCCGACTTCGACATCTTGCGGCCGTCGAGCATGACGAAACCGTTGTGCAGCCAGTAGTTCGCCATCGCCGACGTGCCGTGGGCGCAGCGCGACTGTGCGATCTCGTTTTCGTGGTGCGGGAAGATGAGGTCGTGGCCACCGCCGTGGATGTCGAAGGTCTCTCCGAGATAGCGCGCCGACATGGCGGAGCACTCGATGTGCCAACCCGGTCGACCGCGGCCCCAGGGACTTTCCCAACCCGGTTCCTCGGGCGAGGACGCCTTCCAGAGGACAAAGTCGGCGGCGGCGCGCTTGTGGTCTCCGACTGCGATACGCGCACCGCCACGCTGGGCCGAAAGGTCCCTGCATGAGAGCTTGCCGTAGTCGGGCATCGTCGCAACGGAAAACAGGACCTCGCCCCCGTGAACGTAGGCATGGCCCCGATCGACGAGCCTCAGGATGATCTCCTGCATCCCGGCGATGTTGTCTGTCGCCCGAGGCTGGTGGCTTGGCGGGAGGGTGCCCAGTTCCTGAATGTCGGCGGCAAACCTCGCCTCCGTTTTCTCGGTCAGGATGCGGATCGCGTCGTTGAGAGGCGTGCCGGGGTAGTCGCGCGCCGCGCGCTCGTTGATCTTGTCGTCCACGTCCGTGATGTTGCGGGCATAGGTGACGGCTCCCTCGCCGTACGTAGCACGCAGAAGCCGGAACAGGACGTCGAAAACGATGACAGGGCGCGCGTTGCCGATATGGGCATCGTCGTAGACGGTAGGCCCGCAGACGTACATGCGCACGTTCGTGGGGTCCTGGGGAACGAAGACCTCGGTCGAGCGGGTCATCGTGTTGTGCAGCCTGATGGTCATCGCGGTTCCGTGTCAATCGATGTCTTTATTTGTCAGTGACACAGGCCGGACAAAACCGCAACCGAATTCAAGACGTCGAGAAGCCAAACGCGAGAGGTCGCGCAGAAAGGCCTTGATGCGGGGTCGATTTCGTGCTGAGAGAGGCATCTTGGGGTTCCAATCGGGGGTGGCATGGGCAACAATCGCATTTCGTTGGCAGGAGCATTGGTCGCGGCGGCTGTCGCGCTACCCCGGCTGGCATCAGCCACCGACGACAGGGTCGCAGAAGCACAGTTCGTTCCTGAATGTGCCTCGCCGCCCGGCAATGGCGAAGTCCTCACCTCGCGCGGCATTCTCGCTGAGGGCGGACATGCGCTCCAGATTTCGAACGGCGCGAAGGGAAATGCCATCATCAAGGTGCGCGACACCCGCGACAACGCGGTCGTGCTTTCCTTCTATGTCGGGGGAAGCCGGGAGGTGACGATCCAGGGCATTCCCGACGGCGACTACACGGTGCAGTACGCCACGGGCGACGCCCTAGACCTCGGATGCAGGCAGTTCATAGAACTCAAATGGGCGGAGCAGTTCCCGGGGGTGCAGTCGTTCCGCACCGAGAGGACGGCGACCCAGATCATCACCAGCGTCCTTTCCTACACACTTTACGAGGTGGCGGGCGGGAACGTGGAACCGCAGACCATCTCGGCGGAGGCATTCAACCAGCCGTGACGATGGTCAGTGAATTGAGGATTTGATGGTTCGCCCTCGGGTCAGCCGAATGTTGCACCCCTGCGGACTGGGATGACTTCTGGTTCCTTCAGCAATCGGAACTCGTCGGCCGGCATGGTGCTTCGACCCTCAAAGTTCCTGGCTTGCGCCGTCGGTCTGAAATACAGGCCGCCGACAATTTCCGCGCTGGCGTCCACCTCCAGTTCGGCGGCTATGGCGGCGTTTACGCTGACCATGCCGCCGACCGAAACACCTTCTCCGATCAGGCGGACGGAGGAATCCCTGAGCATGAGGTTACCGCCGACGGAAAAGCCTGCCGGGATTTCCTCGATCTGTTTCGTTCCACCGAGAAAAACCGCCCCGCCGACCGAAACACCTTCTGGCAGGCGGCGCAGTGTGCTGTCCCCCGCATGCAGGTTACCCCGGATCACAATGTCGTCGGGGAGTTCTTCAACGTCCGCCTGCGTGAGGTCGAGATCGCCGTCAATCACCAGTCCCCTCGGAAGGACCACTTTCCGGCAATGCTTCAGGACGAGGTCGCCGCGGATATGGAGTCCTGCCGGCAAGTCTCCGACCCAGGAGCCTTCGAAATGCAGTCCCCCGCCGAACCTGAAGCCGGCCGAGATGTCGGGAATGTTCAGGCCTCTGGCATGGACGTCGCCAGATACTGTCGCGGAGGAGGAAAAAATGCCTTCGAAACCCCGGCCGATGTCCAGATCGCCTTCGACCCTGATCCCGGAGGGAAGCCTGATGTCCTCGGGGTCATCCCCGTAGCCCCGCAATACAAGCGTCCTGTCGAACTCGGCAGCATCCGGAATTTCCGACACGTGATGAACGATGGAGCCTTTCCCGATCACGAAGCCCATCTCGGCCGTCTCGCCCGAGTTCAGGCCTTCGGCCTCGACAAAGGGGGCAAGGGCCTTGAGGTATTTGGCGACCGGCATTTCGTTCTGTTTGCCGCGCAGCTGGACAAGCGTCCTGCTGGCGATTTCGACTTCCATGGTCGCGTGCGGGCGGTTGAGGTGGTCGCGCAACGAGTACAGCGCGAACCTGTCGCCTTCGAGGTGGTGGTCGTAGGAGCCGAGGCCGACGCAATGCTGCATGACCGACGATTCCCTGTCCAGCGCCTGCGGTGAGAGCATGCGGACAATGCTGTATCCGTCGGCAAGGGTCATATGGAGCCGTTCGTCCCCGGGCAGAGCCGGCCCAGCGCCGACCTTCTGCATTTTCTTGGCGAAGGCCTTATCCGCTTCCGCCACAAGCTGCGGGATCGAGTGCATCTTCATCAACTTGAGCGGACGCTCCTTCGAATCCACGCGGAGAAGCCAGTCGTCGCCGTCCACGACGGCCGACGTTAGCCAGTCGACGACGTGGCGGATTTCCACGACGTGGGCATCGAAAACAGCCCTCCAGCCATTGCCGTTTTTGTGGTGACGGAACAGGACACGACCGATCCCGACCACCGCGAGCCGCGCCACGCGGTCGTTGTCGGTCAGGGCGAACAGGGATTCGGAGATGTTGAGTTTAACGAGATCGTCGCCAGTGAGTTCCTTGGACACCTCATACTCCCGGCGTGGTCGCGGAAGGCTTCGGTGAAACGTCAGAAAGACCGTGAAGCATGTCGCGCCCGGCGAGCTTGTTGAACTTCGCCGTCATCACCGTGAGGGGAGACGCCTGCAACGGCCAGTCCGAAATGGAAAGGAACTCAGAAAAAGCCGCCTCGTCAGAGCGGAGCGCATCGCACAGGTCGGAGAGATGTCCTTCCCATGTCGGCGCGATGAGGTCCATCGGATAGTCGGGTGCGAGCGGCTCGATCCCGGCGAACCACGAGCAGGCGGCAACGCTTTCAGGAGAGAACGCCGTCTTGCCGCGGTGGCGGATGACAGCCCTCGCCATTTCCGACACAGCGTTGGCATAGAGGGCGAACTCGGAGTCGCGGTAGCTGTCGAAATTGCCGAGGTCGCGTTGGACGGGCAGCCCCGTTTTGATCAGCCTGTCGTCCAGTTCCGCAGGCCCCAAACCCATCCAGCTGGTCGCCGTTTCGGCCGTCACAACAGCTTCGCGGATTGACATCGCGCTCTGGGAGAGTTCCGCCGGGAAGGACAGGACGCCATATTTCCAGTTGGACGACGCGTCGAACGCGCCATGGCGGAGCTTCAGGAGGATGTTGCCGTCGTCCCACTCTTTATCGAGAACCAGGCGCGGCTCATTGGTGCGCGATACGAAAAATCCACCGTCATGCGATACGACGTAAAAGATGTCGTAGAACGCCGCATTGACGTCCGCCCTGATTTTCCGCCGAAGGTGATCGAATTCCTCGTCGAAACGCCCCCGCGCCGCAAGGTCCGCGACTCCGCGGATAAACTCACCCTGGGCGAACTCCAGGACAAGATTTCGGATGTAGTCGGGACCAATTTTGAAGGAGTCGTGATACTTGGGTCCCCTGGCGACCATGCCGGGATGGCCGAACTTCTCGGGATGCTTGAATTCGTAGAAATGATAGGTCGAGCTATCGCCGCACTCATCGTATATGTCGGCCGTGATTTTGTGCTCGAGTTCGTCCCAGTTGTGGACGAGGAGCATTTCGGTCGTGTCGATGTCCATGGTTGCGACCGTGGCTTTACCGCCGTCGGACGGGATCATCGGGGCGGAGAGCTTGGCCCTGATCTGCAGCGGGAATTCGCTTGCCCGCCCCGTTTTCGCGACCTGACGATGTGCTGTGAAAAGGCGTGCCTCGTCACTCTCGATACGTGGTTCGTAAATGAATGCGAGTTCGATCGCGCCGATCGGTCGTCCCTTGGTGCCAGCCATTCCACAGTCCCCTAGTTTGAGACGATGATTACCCGTATAAGCGGCAAGTGACAATTCGCGCGTCAGGCGGTCCGGCTGATTTGAAGTCGGGGTCCGGCTGATTTGAAACGACGGCGGAAAACGATGTACGACAGGGACGAACGGATGCGGGAGATCGCCCGTGACATAACGGAAGGTTACTTCGACCTGCCACGGTGGGAAATCGGAGACGTCGTCGAACATCCGGACGGATATCCGGTGAAAATCCTCTCGGGAAGGCTATGGGAGGAATTCACCGATGGCAGCCAGCGGCTCGTCAATCACTGGACATGGCGACAGCTGGACGCATCCGGAAACGAGACCGGGCCGGTCGCGTCAGGAGAGGGATGGCCGCGCGACCCGTTCGTCGGCCACCCGTCTGTCGGTCACTGAACGGGGCCGCCGTCGGCTTTCGACCCTAGCGGAAAGAAGCGTCTGAACACCGTGACATTCCGGGCATCGAGATTGCGTTGGGCGATGGCCTGCCTGCGCAACTCATCCACGTTGGCCTTCAGCTTGGAGGCCGAAAGCGCGTAGATGGCGTCGATATCGGAATCGCTCGGCAGGTGATCCGGGACAGTGCGGACGTCATACTCCGCCGCAGTCGGTTCCGTATGGTCGGGATGCCTGACCGCGAAGGCCAGTTGCCTTGCATGGAGCCAGTTCGCCGCGCGGCGGTAGGCTTGCCCATCCTGACCGAGTGCGCGAGCGTACCAGTCGGTTTCGTTTTCCGCGTCGTCGTCGGGCTGGCTCATGTCCTCCCATCGCGAGAGGGTGAACGGCGGGAGTTCGGTCTGTGAGGAAGCGCGGTTCCAGAGCGCTCTCAGATGCGGCGGCGCGTCGGCGGCGATCAGGTTCCCGAGGGCAAGCAGGACTTCGACCGGAATGACGGATTCCGAACCGAGTTCCATGGAGTGTGTCATAAACGGGAACGACACTTCATATCCGTCCCTGACGTAGTGGACTTTGCCTTCGGGCAGGTAGCCTGCGAGCATGGAAAGGTCCATCAAGAACTTCGTCGGGGGAAATCCGGCGTAGGGACCGGCGATCTTTGGCCAGAACGATACGAGCGCCGAAAGGAGCGTGTCGCGATCGACGTCCACGAGCTTGTCACCGAAGACCTCGGTCCAGACGCCGCGCGAGCGCTCCACCGTGATGCCGATCCGAAGCCTTCCGTCCTTCCGCTGCGCCCTCGCCGAAAACGGCATCGTACCGATGATGTAGTCGAAGTCTTGCATTGGTACTCTCCGTTTCGAGGTCTGGAAAAGGATATGACGGCACCGTATGGCTGTCAAAGCACCGTTGCCAAATGCGTGACCCCGTGGCTATTTGGGGAAAATGCGGAAAAGCCCAAAACATGAATGACCGAACACGGAAAAACAGAATAGTCGCTTCCTTCATTGGAACCGTGTCCCCCGATCCCGAGGTGCAGAAGTTCCTCGCCTACTCGGTCGGTCGTGTCCTCAGCAAGAACGAACCGGAAGACTACACCCCGACCGAGCACCCCGAGCATTTCGATATCGCAAGGCATATCGCGGACTGGATCGCGGCGGCAATCGCCAACCAGGAGCCTTGGCTTTCGAACGTGGACCCACTCGGACGCCCCAAGAAGCTGCTCAAATTTCCGACGCTCGTAGCGATCACCAAGGAAGCCGACAAGGCGATGCTGCGTCACGCGCAGAAGAGCCGGGATGTGAGGTTGCGCGACGGGGACGAGGAACTCGTCATGGAACTCGCAGACGGATACCACCTAGTCCGCCTGCTGACCCCGGCTGCGCTCGACCGGGAGTCCAGCGAAATGCAGCACTGTATCGGAAACGGAGGATACGACCAAAAGCTCACCGACTACGGGGTTAAATACCTGTCACTCAGGGGACGTGGCGGCGGGGCGCACGCCACGCTAGAAGTGGACAACGGGCGGGTCCTCCAGTTGCAGGGGAAGCAGAACAGGCAGCCCAAAAGGGAGAATCTGGAATTGCTCGCGCCTTTCCTCCGACGAGAAGCTTTGGCGATCAAGGAACGGGGCGACGGAGCGCGGTACATGTACGTTGACGACTACCGCATCGCCGACGCCTGGGACCTGTCGGATTGCACGGAGGTCATGGGCGATCTTACCAGGACAACCGCAGACCTGAAGCTTCCCGAAAAACTGCGGGTACGTGGATCGGTGGCAATCAGCAAGTCCTCGTTCCCGAACGGTTTCCCGCGAGAAATCATAGCCGACGGCGATGTCACCATCACGAAATGCCGCCAGTTCATCCTTCCCGAGCGTATCGTCGCAGGCGGGCGGGTGACGATACAGGAGTGCTTCGTCGAAGGTGACATCGATTACTTCGAGGCAGGGGAGGCCGTGTCCTTCAGGCACACGGCCATCGAAAAACTCCCAACCCACTTCCGGTTCAAAGGGTCTCTCAACCTCGCAAAGACGGGCATCGAGACCCTGGAAGGGTTGTCCTTGGTCGAGGGCAGCCTCGACGTGTCGAATACCCGCATCGAAACACTGCCCAAAGGAATTCGCATCGCGGGGGCGTTCGACGCGAATTCCTCAAGGCTGCGGGAATATCCGTCGTCAGCGGTGATCGGAGGGGACGTGGATATTTCCCATACTTCGGTCACGAACCTACCCGCGGTGACAGTCAACGGGACACTGAACATCTCGTGCACGGGGATCACGGAGATACCTGAAGGGCTGGCGGTCAAATCCCTGTCGGCGCACGGGTTGTCGCTCAAATCATTCGCGTCGGGCGTCACCATCAAGCACGATCTCGACCTCAGTTACGCCAACGCAAGGCTGCCCGACGGACTGGCGGTAGGCGGCGTGATAACGCTCAAGTCGGCGGATGTCGGAGCGCTGCCAGCCAACCTCAAGGCTTGCAGGATCAACGGCAACGACTCCGGAATAACCTCCATCGGGCCGGGCCTCACGGTCATGGGCGACCTCCACGTCTGCAGCACCCGGCTCACGACGCTTCCCGGAGACATGGACGTGTGGGGGAACATCTTCGCGCGCCAGACCCACATCGAGGTGTTGCCCGACGGATTTTCGTGCCAGGGCGACCTCGATCTCACGCAATCATCGCTGACTGTCCTTCCCGACGGATTGAGGGTCGCCGGCTCCCTCGTCCTGCATGCCAACGAGATATCGGAACTGCCGGAGGGCCTCCATGTCGGAAAGGACCTCGTCATCACACACACAGACGTGACGTCGATCCCCGGCTCGGCCGACATCGGCAGGGCGGTGAGGGCCGACGTACCCGCGCTCGAGACTGGTATGCAACGCTACAAAGACGTCAGGAAGCTCGCTGGGCCGACGCCTGCGGGGCCGATGTTCTGATGGTGTCCGCGGAGAAACAGGCCGAGATCGCCGCTTTCATCGAAGAGATGACCGACAACGAACAGGTCAGGCTCCTGCTAACCTATTGCGTCGGCCGTCTGATGTTGCGCAACGCGCGGCGGGGGAAGCCCCTCCAGGAGGGCATCGGCACTCTCCTCGACGTGATACACGTCACCGACTGGCTCGCCTCCGCGGTCATCAACGAAGCGCCGTGGCTAGCCAACACCGACGGGGAGGGCCGACCCAAGAAGCTCATGAAGTTCTCGAGCTTCGAGCAGATCATGCGTGAAGCCGACAAAGCCATGCTCATTGAGGCCCGCAAATCGGGCGATATCAAGCTCAACGCAGGTGACGAGGAACTCGTGACGGCGTTGGCGGACGGCTACTACGTCGTCCGTCTGCTCACTCCTTCCGCGCTCGACCGTGAATCGGGAGAGATGCAGCACTGCATCGGTGCGGGCAGCTACGACAACGCGCTCGCGAACCGATCCGCCGAGTTCTTTTCGCTCCGCGATGTGTCGGGTAACGCCCACGCGACCATGGAGGTCAATTCCGAAAGCCTGGGCATCATCCAGCTTCAAGGAAAGCAAAACAGGCTTCCAGAGGAGCGTTACATCAGGCTGTTGCTTCCGATGATGAAAGAAATGCGACTCGACCTTGGCAGGCTCTACCTCGGAAAGACACGCTTCATCGACGACGGGTACAACTTCGTCGATCTCCGCAATCTGGCGGCAGGGACCGTCATCAACCGACATGTGTACCTGGAAAACGAAACCGACATCGGTTTCCCGGATCAACTCGAAATCAGGGGATCGCTCAACCTGATCAACTGCGACAACGTCCGCATGCCCGAGACACTTTCCGTTTCAGGTGACCTGACCGTCGAACGCACGGACGGCGTTTCAAGGTGCGGGACGCTCAGGGTCGATGGATCGCTGCGCGTGTCCGAGAGTAGCTGGGAGGAGGTGGCCGACGAACTCAACGCAGGATCGGTCTTCATCACTAGCAGTTCCGTCCTCAAACTGGCCGACAGGCTGGAGGTGCGGCGTGACTTGTCGCTCAAGGACTGCGCGGTACGGGACCTGGGCACCCTCGAGCTGTTGGACGGCGGTCTGTCCCTGTCCGAGGTGCCGCGGCTCGAGTTCAAACGTCCGATCAGGGTATCGGGTCGGCTGCATCTGCCGCAGTACGAGGGGGAGAGCCTGCCGACGGCGATCCACGGCTACAGCTCCCTGGCCATTCCCGGCTCTTTGATCACCAGCCTTCCCGAAGGCCTGGCGCTACGGGAACTCGACATCAGCTACACGCCAATCGAAAAACTCCCGGAGCGCCTCGAGGTCACGGGAAGGCTTACGGCATGGGGCTGTGTGTTCCCCGATATTCCGACATCGGCGAAAATCAGCGGCGATCTCGACATCAGCCGCTCGAGGTGCAGGTCTCTGCCGGAGGACCTGACGTTGAGCGGAAAACTCGACGTCTCCCACTGCGAGGAGCTGATGTCGCTTCCTGACGGCTTGACGGTCAAGTGGCTGAGGGCCGGGTCCTCGAAAGTGAGACACATTGGCAGCGGCCTTGTCGTTCAGGACGAGGCGAACTTCAACCGTTCCGACATCGAGGTTATTCCGTCAGACGCCGAATTCCACGGAGACGTACATGCGCGCCAATGCGACCACCTGCGGGAGGTCGGCCGGGCGTTCTTCGGGGGAAAGCTCAACCTCCAGGGGAGCGGCCCGATTGTCATGGCGGATGGACTCGACATCGTCGGCGATCTCGTTCTCGGTGAAATAGACCGGCTGCCGAGGGGGCTTTGCGTCGGCGGCGACCTGTACACGGAGGGAGATGTCGCGGGCATCGAAACCGCCGTCCTCGGTGGGACGCACAAGATGGCGAGGTTGTCCATTGCCGTGACTGCCGGGCCTAATACCTCACCTGGCCACGGATAAGTCTCCATGTTCTACGACCACAACAAGACGACCATAGGCAATCTGATCACCGAATTGACCCATGACGCGACCGTTCAAAAGCTGCTGGCGTATTCGCTCGGCAGGGTTCTTTTGAACGAGGCGAAAGCGATCCATGGCGTTCTCGATCTGGACGTCCTTCCCGAGTACGAACACATACGCGACTGGCTCCTTGCCACCGTGAAGAATGGAGAAAAGTGGCTGGAGTCGGTGGATGCCCACGGGCGGCCGAAGAAGCTGATGAAGTTCGGCTCGATCGACGCCATCGTCCGGGAAGCCGACAAGGCGATGATGAAGTTCGCGCAAAAGAGCCGCCAGGTCAGGATCGCCGACGGCGACGAGCAGGTGGCCCACGAGCTCTCCGACGGCTGGTACGTCGTCAGGCTGCTGACGCCAACCGCGCTCGACCGCGAGTCGGGCGAGATGCAGCACTGCATCGGGCAGGGCGGATACGACGACAAGCTGAATGACCCCGCCTACGCCTACTACTCGCTCCGCGATCCGTTCGGGAAGGCGCACGCGACCATGGAGGTCAGTGTTCCGAAGGGTGTTCCATTGCAAATGCAGGGCAAACAGAACGACGAACCGATCCCCGAATACTTCGACAGGATGCTGGAGTTCATGAAGACTGTCGGCATCGTTCCCGTGCAGCTGACTCCAGAGAGTCGGTGGGTATTCGACGAAGACCACAAACGCCATGACATCGAGAACCTTCCGGACGGCGTGACGCTCGTCGGAAGCGTCAGCGTTATGCTCAAGAAAATGTCCTTCCCGAAGCGCGTCGCGGTCAGGGGCGATCTGAAGATCACCGCCTCCGACATCGCGTGCATGCCAGAGGAACTCCATGTCGGCGGCGAGTATCGGGTTGGGAACTCGCAACTTCGAACCACCCCGCGTTTTCTGAAGGTTGGCGGTGACATTGGGATCAGCGCGTCGCGATGCGAAGTTGCGGAAACGGTGGACGCCGGAGGCAAGCTTTTCGTAGCGAAGTCGCACGTCTCGCGACTGCCGTGTGGTTTGGTTGCCAAAAACAGGGTTCTCCTGGACCAATGCGACGAGCTGACGAACCTGGAAAATCTGACCAGCCTGGACCACCTCTTCCTCACAAGAATGCCGCCCAACATCCGCCTACCAGACGGTCTGCAACTCGGCTCGCTCGAAATCGTCGAGACGGAGTTTTCGACGTATCCATCGAATGTCACGGTCAAGAGGGACGTAGACCTCTACAAAACGGGGCTTGAGAAACTGCCCGACGGACTGGTTGTACACGGGTGCCTCGACGTGAGCGGCAATCCGCTGGGGGAGTTGCCAGAGGGACTGCGCGTCGGTGACCATCTGACGTTTTCCAAAACCCAGGTCTCCCGGCTGCCCGAAGACTTCGCAGTTGGCGGTTCGATCATCGCATCCGACACGCCCCTCACATCGCTGGGCAAGCTGCGCGAGGTGAATGGACGGCTCGAAATTTCCCGAACACAGATCGAAGAGCTACCCGACGGACTTCATGTCCGGATGGACCTCGACGCTGTCGAATCCAGGCTGAAGACAATAGGGTCTGGCGTCCGCGTGGGAAAAACGCTTTACATAACCAAAACCGACGTCACGGAGTTGCCGGCCGACATCGTGGTCGAAGAGGGGCTGGACGCGTCCTACTCATCCCTCCGGTCCCTGCCCGACGGTTTCGAGACGCAGGGGGAGATAAGGCTCGAAGGCAGCGATCTGCGTGCGCTGCCGGAGGGCTTCCACGCATGGGGGAACTTGAACATTTCGCATACCCCCATTACCGAGTTCCCTGCCGGTGTCGTCATTGACGGTGACCTAAAATGCACGGGAACGAGACTGAGAAAGCTTGCCGAAGACACCGTCGTGAACGGCGACGTCGAACACCCGCTTGGCAATTCCATTTTCCTGCGGCCGATGGAAAGGATGATGTTGAACATGGCGCGCAACGCAAGGAAGCAGGTGTCCCCGTGAAGAAAGAACTTAGCCCGGAAATCGCAGGCTTCCTACGCGGTTTGACTGACGACGCGAAGGTCTTGAGGCTGCTCGAACACTCGGTCGGGAGGGTCCTCGACAACGCGACGACGCGTGGTGTTGAACCCTTGAGCCTCATAGACAGGCAACAGGCGGCGCACATCACGGACTGGCTGGCGGCCGCGGTCGAAAACGACGATCCATGGCTCAAGGCGACCGACCTGCAGGGGCGTCCGAGGAAGCTCATGAAGTTCGGCTCGATCGAGGCGATTGTCAGCGAAGCCGACAAGGCGATGCGAATATTCCTCCAGCGGAACGGCACGGTGAAGCTGCGGGAAGGCGACGAGGAACTTTACGCGGAACTCTCGGACGGATTTCACGTCGTCAGGCTTCTAACTCCCGAGGCGCTCGACCGGGAGAGCGGGGAGATGCAGCATTGCGTGGGCCAGGGCGCGTACGACCACAAAGTGGCGACCGAGCATTACGAATACCTCTCCTTGCGCGACAGGTTTGGCAAGGCGCATGTGACCATCGAGCTTGACCTAAGGCCCGCCCGGGGACCGATCATCATCCAGTGCCAAGGGAAGCAGAACGAACCTCCATCCGTGGCCTACGCCACAATGCTCGGGCCGATGTTCCGGGAAAGGGGCATTAGGGTTGGTCAGATCGGTGAAATCGTCTACGACCAGAACTGGGCGGCGCACCATTTGCCCGCCATGCCGTCCGGAATCGTCGTGCGCGGCAGCATGGATGTACGCAACATCCATGACCTGAGACTTCCCGAGAAAATGACCGTCCACGGCGATTTCAACTGCGAGGGCTGTCACGAGATGGTCCTGCCGATGGAACTGTCGGTCAGCGGGGGATTGTTCATGTCGATGGGAAGCGTCAGAAAACCCGCAGAGTGTATTTCAGTAGGGCAAGACCTTGGGTTGGTGAGGATGAAAACCCCGGACATCGGGATCGCCAGCATGATCCGGGCAAGACGCTTCCGGGCCGCGTCGCTTGCCGACTGGACGACCGTCGAGCAAATCGACGCGGACGCCGTCATCGTCGAGAATTGCGGCGTCGACACATCCGAGGCGTTGCTGGCGAGGGACCGGACACGGGCGGCAAGGATGGCCGAAGCGCAGCGCCTGCCCAAGCCACCGACGTTCTAGGCTGCGTTGACCGGGTAACGCCGGCGGCCGACCATGATACGCAAACCCAAAGGATGCGTGCATGGCCAAGAAAATCCGCTGGAGACTGTTTCGCATCACCCATCGGACGTCGGGGCTCTGGACTATGTTCTCCATATGGCTTTGCGCGCTCTTCACGATCTCCTACGGGCAGGAGGCGGTGACCCGGTCCACCGGCATGGCCTACCTGATGATGGCGAGGGCGACCGCGACGATGGATGCCGCGGCCTTTTTCCAGTTCCACGGCGAGGTCGGACTCTATGCGTCACACGCATCTATCCTGTTGGTGTCGCTCCTGATCCTGGCGGTGTTCAAGCCAAGCTACAGGTTCGCGATGATGGTCCTGTCCGTGGTCGCGACGTCAGCCATTGCAACCGGGCTTCTCGAGAAACTGGTCTATCTCAAGTGGACACGATCAAACGACAGCCTTCTATTGGGCGAGCAGGTCCGCGCCAGCGCGGAAATGGCCGCCGTCGGCCTGGACACATGGGTGTTCAGCCCCGACGCCGTCCTCGACCTCGGCTGGATGCTACGCCTGGATTTATCCATCATCGTGTTGTCCTCGCTCTGGGCGATAGCAAGCTGGAAGATATCGGCGGGACGGTCGGCCGCCCTGCACCGGAGCGCAGGGTAGGTCTGACTTTAAATGGCGGGTGCCGTCGCTTTGCCCACGACGCGGGAGTTGAACTCCTCGAAAGGAATTGTCTCGCCGTCGATGGCGTAGACCGTTCCCTCCTCGGATACGTGCGCGGGTCCTTCAGGATTGTGGAGCCTGCCATTGACGTAATAGCCATAGGTGCCGTCGTCGTGTTCGACCGCCGGATCGCCAATGCGGTGCAGAAGTCCGCCGCGACGGTGTTCCGACAGAGTCTTGTAGCTAAGCGCGGGGCCGTTCTCTCGGTGCGCGACACCGTTTCGGTACCAGCCAGTCAGCCCGTCGCTTTCGACCGCCGGAGCGCCATCCCTGTGCAGGCGGTCGAACTGGCGGTACTCGCGGTCGCCGCCAAGGATTGACGACGGTCCGTCGGTCCGGTGTTCCAGCCCGTGCTGATACCAGACCGCCTGGTCGCCTTCGACAATCGCCGGGCCGTCGTCGCGGTGGAGATTGCCGCGGAACCGATACTCGACATAGGGAACATCGCCATCGAAACGGGGTGCGCGGATGACCGCGGGACCGTCGGCACGGTGGATCACGCCGTCCTCGACATGGATCGTCGTCGTATGAACCTCGTGTACACCGTCCTCGAGCGGTCGGAAGTAGTCGCCGTAAACCTCGCGACGCGCCTCGATTTCCGCGATGGCGCGGTCTGCATCGCGGAGAACCTTATCAACGGGAATGTATCGCCCGGATGGCACGTGGATTTCGGGGGTCGTGATTTCAAGCCCGGATGTTGACACCAGCCGGGCCTGTTCCCCCGAAGCGACCAGCGTCACCACATGCTCGCCTTCGGCGAACAGGGCGAGGGTCACTTCGCGCTTGTGCTTCCCGACGAACAGCCACTCGCCATCGGTTTGTCCGGCCTTGGAGAATGGCTTGAGACCCTCCTTGGACAATGGTGTAACGATTTTGCGCATGAGGTATTTGACGCTCGACCGCGAGAAGTCCGCTCCAGCTTCGATTCGCTCCATCAAGGACGGAACCTTGCCGACGACGGCCGATACGACGGTCTCGATGTCCCTGGCAAGCGCACGGTCCTCGACGAAAACGGCGGGAACGCGGTCCTTCCGGTTCCGCCAGGTCTTACGGGAATGGAACTCCTCGGCTTCTTCCTGCGTCGGCACAACGGGCTGGAACAGCTGCCCGCGCTCGAGGACGTCGACCTTCATGGCGGCGATCATCTGCGCACGCAGGACTTCCGGTTCGATGGCGGCCATCCGTTCGGAGAGATACGAATCCAGTTGGGAGAGGTTGAGGACGTCTTCCACATGGAATTTGCGCTCGCCGAGCAATCCCATCCGGTGACGAGCGAAAACCATGTGGTCGCGGTCGAACGTCTCCTCGAAGAGGGCTGTCCGCGCCATTTCCATGTATTTCTCGGCTAGGCCAGGTTCCTCGTCGATTTCGAGGATATAGGCGAGTTCTTGGTCTATCGGCGCGCCAAACAGGCGCTCCACGTCCTCAGGCGTCGCTGCGTTGAAGTCGCCGTTGAGTTCCGCGTCCCATTCGCCGTCGGATGCCTGCCAGCTGCGGATAGACATGTTCTCGACCGTCCACAATCCAGGCTCGACTGCCATTCCGTTGAAGTAGTCGACGATGTCGTCGGTGACGAAGGCATCGTAGCCCGAGGAACCCAGTACGTGGGCTTTCACGTCTTTCCGATCGGGATAGTTCGGGTTGTCGTAGAACAGGACCAGGGCGCTGTCGGGTTCCGTGCGCGCATGGGCGGCCTCGTACTCGTAGCCGATCTGCGAGGCGCTTGCGAGCGTCGGGGCAAACCCGTGGTGAGGCGTCGGGGGCAGGTCCTTGAGGCCAAGGAAGGCGACGGCGTCGTCGGTGGTGTCGAAGTTTCCGACAACGGCGACCTCGACGAGACGGGCGCGGGGCTTGCCTTCCACGAACTCGAAGCCGAAATCGCGCGCGATGAGGATGTCTCCGACCTTCACTTCCGGGATCGGTTGCGGCGATCCGACGGTTTCGCCGAATCCGTTGAGCACCACGGGGTAGACCTCGGTGACGTCGGCAGCGCCGACCTGCGTAATGGCGAGGCTGTCTTGTTCGGTGGGGATCACGCTCAGTTCGCCGGGATCGTTGCTTTCCGCGCCACCGTTCTCGCCGACAAGCCGTCCATATATACCGTCCTCGCCCGCGGCCGTGACGTGCAACACGACCGACTTGAAAGGATAATCACCAGACAGGCGGTCAAGGTACTCGAATGCGATCTCCGGATCGTCGGTACGAAGTTTGCTTGCAGCATAGACGTTGAGTTCTCGGTTGGGATACCTGACATCCAGGCTCGTCGCCCCGTACCGCGGCTTCTCGCCCTTCACGATGCCGAGTTCGGGGACTTCGATTTCGGCGCTGTCGTCTCCACCCTTCACGACGCGGCCGACGGCTGTGCTGCGCACGCGATGCTTTCCCACCCAACGGTATCCGTCGAGGCCGACGAGAACGAAGTCGCCTTCCTTCAGCCCGTGCTTGATGCGTGCCAGGTTCAACTTGTATTCGATTGCCATCGAAGTCTCCGTTTATGTCAACGGGATTGTCGCCCGAGGACCGCCGATTGAGAAGCCGGAATTCAAGACCCGGCGTTGTGTTTTCACTATGGCGCGGGATCAGGCCAGCCACCAGCGGGACTTGTCTTTCGCCGCTGGAACCTCCACTTTGCTGAAAACGAGGAAAGGCCGACGATGGAAAGAATTAGAAAGGCCGCGCTGCAACTGAGGCGCAACCGGAGACAACTGCGCCAGGCGAAGGGTCTCAGCCAATTCGAGGCCATGGACGAAAACTACGTTGCCCTCGACGACGAATCGGTTTTCGACGGCGTGGACGCGACGCCCGAGGAATTGGTGCTATACCGCGAGAGCCAATACCAGCGGGAACGGGCAAAGGTCGCCCTCCTGACGAAATGGGCGCTCTCCGGCCTCGCCACCGAGATGACGATGCACGAGGCCAATGGCCTGCTGAGTACGTTGCGGGGCAATGCTGATAGGTTGGCGGAGAAGTTCCCCGAGGACATAGACTGCAAATGGCTTGGCTGGGCTGCCCGCCGCCTTGACGACAACTTCAGCTTCCTGACGCGTTTCAAGGCGTCGGGCTATGGCTACCAGGTCGGCCCGGAGAAAATCCTCCAGCAGATCAAGTTCGAATTCGGGCAAGCCATTGGCCGAGGCGATCTGGTCGTCGAACCGACCGAAGCCTTCCTGAAATCGGATTTCCGGGGCGAGGAGCGGGCGATGTATTCGGTCTTCATCAACCTCGTCAGAAACAGCTATCAGTGGTCATCGCGGGCGGGCAACAAGACTGCGGTCGTGCGGCTGGACGCGAAAACCATCGAATACATGGGCGAGGAGTGGGACGAGGAAACAGACACCACACGGCCGGCCCTGAAACGAGAGGACTTCATCGTCGTCGAGGACAACGGCCCTGGCGTTTCTCCAGGGATGGGCGACAGCATCTTCGAGCCGTCCATCTCCGGAAGGGGATCGGCGGGCATCGGCCTGCATCTCTGCAGGGCAGTGCTGGAGGCGTCGGCCGACACCGTAGTCCTGTCAGACGAGAAATCGGACCTTGGCGGCGCGATATTCCATGTCGGTCGTCATTCTCTCCTAAGGCCCGATAGCGCAAGGACGAAACGGACGGAAGAACCGCGCGAAAAGGAACTCGCCGAAGCTCTGGAGTCCATGGCAGAACTCGTCCGCGACGGTTTCAACGCCGAAGCCGCCGATCTGTCCGACGTCTACGAGGAAGCGGCGGGGCTAGCCATGCGGATCAGGCTAAGGGGAGCGGGGTCATCGCTCGACGAACGTCTTCTGGAAGCCTTGGACGCATTCGACGACGTTCTCCGTGGGACGCGCCCAATCAGCGCGCCGAAGCCTCCAACCCCGTAGTCAGGGGCGCGGGCCGCCGTGGTTGTTCTCGGGAGCGATCAGGTGGCCTGCGATGTTCGGCGGCAAATCAATCTCGATCGTGTCGGCGAGCGCGGCGATCTCGTCGGCGTAGCGGGGATAAGGCTTCCGGTTCTGGTAGCCGGTGGTGTGGCAGTCGGCGACGAAGTCCGCGTTCTTAACCTCGATGCCAGGGGGAAGGACGCAGAGCGCCACCTTGCCGATCTCCACGCCGGCTTCGTTCGGTCCCAGAAGCACGAACCATCGGCGCGGGTGACCGTCTTCGAAGTCCGCCTCGCGCTTGTAGAAGACCCCGACAGCTGTCTGGGTGAGCCTTCCCGCATGGTGGGCGTCGTCATCGTTTGAGATTTCGATCCAGCGGTCGCCGCTGTCCAGCTCGAGGATGACATTCTGAAAAACGGTGTCCGACATGGGGTGCTCCGAATGGTTTCACCGGAGACTACAGGGCTCGCGCGCAAGCCGCAACGAACCGCGGGCCTTGTGGCTTGTTTGGCCCTATCGTACTCCGGATGTCGAACAGGAGACCTCCCATGCGCGTGAACATCCCCTTTCTATTCCCGGCCGTCATCGTGGAAGACGATGAGCAGGTTCAGACGTTCGAAGGGGATTGGGCGGAGTTGGAAATCCCAGACGCCTCCGACGCGCCTCGCGTCTGTGTCGTGGAAGGATACACGGGTCATGGTTTTCCGTATGAGATCGATATCCGAAAAGTCGGTGACAGGTTCTACCGTCCCAAGCTGGCGATTTCTTCGTCGGACTATTTTCCGCTCGACGACGGGTCGGACAGGATGTCGACACATAACCTTGGTTCCCTTGTCCGCACGTACCACTTCTGCAACGGAAACGACCAGAAGGCGTTGCCCGACCGTCTGGATCAGATCGTCCGGTTTATCAACCGCCCCGACCGGAGGGTGCTTGCCTGGGACGGGCGGGCCGAGGCCATCGCGGCCATCGAGCATGCGATCCGAGACCTCGTCGTGGTCGATGGCCAGGTCTGGGAACCATGCGGAGAACCCAGGATTTGCGTTGAACTGTTCTGGAGTCCTCCGACCGTATCGGTCGTTTTCAAGGGGACCGATGAACGTCCCGCGAACGGCGTGGCCTGCATCTTCCCGATCGACCAGGCCGAAGCGGCGCTTGCCATGGTCGAGGAGGCTTCCATGGACCAGCGCTTGCTGGAAGGACAGCAGCAGAGGCCGGGCGGTGTCCTGGAGAACAGAAGGCCTTGGACAGCGGGTGAGGTGGCGGTTCCGACGGTCACCTACGTCGATCCCGACGCTGTCGGGTCTCGCGCCAGAGATGCGGTCGTAGCGGCGCGTACCGCGCTGAGCGACATTCTCGCTCGGACACCCCTGGAAAACTACCGCAGGCCGCTCATCAATGCGTGGCTGGATTTCAGGGATGCCGTGGGAGCCGCGGAGGTAAACCCTGACGACTGGCGGATGGATGAACTGTTCCATACCTGGCAGGCGACAACCAACGCCATCGAACGCGAACCGCCCCAGGAGGTCGAACGCATAGGTTCGCACGCCAGAATGCGAAGCCGATATGAAATGGAGGCTTACCGCAACAGTTGGCGACGAGCCGTCGGCGTCGGAATGGCGGCCGCGAGCGAGCAGCGCCATTTGAGGTGACCTCCGCCGGCGGAGTTCCACGTTTTTGACGGGTCAGACAGGACGCGCATACTCTTTCACGCTGGAAGAGGATGCTAGAATGACGGGCAAGAACAAGGAGTTCACCGAAAAACTCGTGGCGCGGATACGCGCCGAGCAGATGTCTCGATGGAAGGGCATGCCGACATCCACCCTGACCCGGGTCCACACCCTGTTCGATTGCTCCGTTCGGCGTGTCTATCTCAAGACGTCCGCCGACGACGAGACGTTCCGGCACGTCCTGGCGCGGGACGCGGACAAAGTCCGCCATATCATGGACTGGCTCGTGTCGGCCATCATGGAAGACGCTCACTGGCTGGCGAAGACCGACCGGGAGGGACGACCCAAGAAAATCATGAAATGCGGAACCATCGACGCTCTTGCGAGGGAGGCGGACGCATGGACGAAACTGCAGCGGAACCGGAAGAAGGTCGTCGCGCTCGATCCGGCCGAGGAAGAGATGTTCATGGACCTCGGGGACGGCTGGAGGATGGTGCGCATGAAGACGGCCACCGCACTCGACCGGGAGAGCGGCTTCATGCAGCACTGTGTCGGAGACGGGGCCTATGACGGAATGCTACGGGACCCGACCATGCGTCTCGTTTCGTTGCGTGACCACAAGAATGAGCCGCATGTGACCGTCGAGATGGACCTCGAGAAGAACAGGCTGATCCAGGTATGGGGCAAGGCCAACACCATTCCCAAGGCCGAATACGCGGAACTCATGCGGCCGTTCTTCAAGCGCCACGGATACTGGATGAAGAGAATGAACGGCGTCGATCTGTTCCTGTTCGATCCCGAGGGCGGAATGCATGTGCTCGACGAACTGAAGGAGGGAGTGGTTCTGAGGGCGATCGAGAACGTCAACGAGGAGCTGCTCGAACTCCTGCCCGCGAGGCTGACGGTGGAGGAGGGAATCTCCCTTGCCTCGGTCGACCTTAGGCCCAGGTTGCGTCGGGGGATTTCGGGAATCGCGGTCAACGGACCAGCGGACCTAAAATGGGCCAACGTCGATATTTTGCCCGCACGTCATGGCTTTCGTGGAGACATCGATCTTTCGGGGTCGAATTTGCGAGGCATGGAGGACGGTTTCAGATGTCATGGCATGCTGAAGCTCTCGGCGAATGACAATCTCCGCAAGCTGCCCTACAGGATGGTTGTTCGGGGGGACTTGCTGATCCGCGATACACCCATTGCGGCCTTGCCTGAAGACCTGTCCGTCGGCGGCGACCTGACGATACGCGGGACGCAGATCAGGAAAGTGCCGGCATCGGTGCGCGTCGGCGGAAGAGTCACATTCTCTCGCTTGTAGCGCCGCCGCTTCCGGATGGCGTCAGGGTGCGGGCGAAGGAACCGCAGGGGCGGAAGTCGCGGTCGGCGATGGGGCGTCGGCGATATCGCCGAACTTGATGCAATCGTCGACCAGTGCCTTGAGCGCCGGGCCGTCGAACTCGCGCCACTCGAGCTGTTCGTCGGTTCCATCCGAATGGTGGACGTAGGCTTCGATGTCAACGACATTGCCTCGAGCGTCGGTCTCGACGCTCAGGGAATCGAAGTCATCGGGGAGACCGTGGCAAGGCCATGAAGCCTTGAGGTCGTCGATGCGGTCGTAGCGGATCGTGTACCAGGTCATTCGGTGATTCTCCTTCTCTGGCCGACCATCACGCAAAATGCGGCAAGCTTCAAGGCGTGAGAAGTCGCTGGCCGGCGTCTTTGAATACGGTCCTTCTGACGGATGCCACGAGTTCCGCGGAAGCGGCGACGATAGCCGATGACGTCATCAATTTATGCGGTCCGCGAATTCCTCAGTTGGAAATTAACGCTATTGTCGGCTGGCGCATCTTTCCGTTGCATCTCAGGCGCGAGGGCGATATTAGAGACGGCGGCGGCGCTGACGCATGGTCGCGCCCTAAAGGATTGGGGTAGTTGAATGAATCCTTCGAATAGCCGACCTAAGCCGAGCGAAGCAACGTACCGGCGGGGTATAGACGCCAGGATCGTCATACGGCGGCTGTCGGGGTTCGTCTGCTTCCTGATGTACCTCGCTGCCTTCAATCTGGGGACGGACTACCTCGCTTTAGGCGAGGCGGGCCATGCGGCATGGCTCTTCGTTTTCCAGGTCGTAGGGTTGGTGATCACGTCGGCGCTCAGCCTGTATGCGTCCAAGCGGGGAGCTGAGGACGCCAGAACCGCATGGAAATGCTTCGCGGTCGGCCATATTTTATACTTGTGCGGCAATCTGTATGGAACCTACATGATCCTGTCGGGTCAGGTTGAGACGTTCCCGAGCGTGCGGGAGACAGCCTATTTCCTGATGGCGATCGCTTTTGCTCTGGGCATGTCACAATACGGCGAAGTCTCGCGAAAGCTATCGCGAACCGCAGTCTACAACTTCGTACTGGTCTACAGCGCGATAGCGGTCGCCTGTCTCTTCGTATTGCGGGAGCACATCGACCATTCGGTCCTGACGAAGTTTGGAACGGTCGCGGCCTTCCTTTATCCAGCCCTTTGGTTCAGCGTCGCGGCGTTTGGTGCCATGTCGCTCGCCATCTACAGCCATGGTCGCAGGCTGTTCCCGTTCCAGCTCCTGCTCGGGGCCGTTTTCGCCGAGGCGCTTGCTGACATGGCGTACGCCAAGGAGGTGATCAGCGGCACATACGTCCAGGGCGGATTTACCGAGTTCCTTTGGGTCGCCTCCATTGGACTTGCCATCTGGGCGGTCATCGAACACCTCAGCATCGGGTCGGTCCCCGAGCGGGGCCAACCCGTCCAGCGCGCCTACACCGCGATGGCGATGGCGTCCCTCCCGGGAGCGGCGATCATGATCTTCATGTTCTCAGGAAGCCTGGCGGGAGTATTCGGCAGCCACCCCTTCTATGTCGGCTTCTCGGTCCTTCTCGGCGTGGTCTTCGCCGCCGTCGCTGGGCTTCGGGAACATTCGATCATCCACACCCTTCGGAACCTGAGCGACGAAGCCGCCGAGGGACGACGTAGGATGCTGGCCGTTCTGGAAAGCACTAGCGACAGCGTCATCGTTCTGGATCACGAGTGGAGGCTGACATACTTCAACGGCTCGGCAATGAAGATACTCGCAGCAGAGCGGGGTGGTTTAAATATCGGCGATCCGCTTTGGACGGGAGAGCGGTCAGGAGAGGTCTTTCCCGGCAAACCAAGGGTGTACTCGGCATACTTCTCTCAGAGGGAGACGGAATACGAGGCTGCATTTGGAGACGTCTGGCTGGGAGTTCGCGTGTTTCCCCGGCTCGACGGGGTGTCGATCTTCTTCCGCGACATCTCAGAGCCTCGCAGGGCAAGACTTGAAATCGAGCATCTGGCGTTGCGCGACCCCCTCACGGGTCTGGCAAACAGGGCATCCTTCCATCGAACTCTGGACGGCAAGCTGTCGGCGGGTGATCGCGTCGGCATTCTCATCCTCGACCTCGATCACTTCAAGGAAATCAACGACACTCGCGGCCACCCTGTCGGCGACGAGGTCCTTCGCGTCGTCGCGTCAAGGCTCATGGAATGCGTCTCCAACGGCACGACGGTGGCGAGGCTCGGCGGCGACGAGTTCGCCGTCGTCCTGAGCAACTATTCGGAGGATGAGGCCGGCGCGCTGGCGGAGAAGATCGGAGAGGCCCTCAGCCGTCCGATCCAGCTTCAGGACGTGATGTTGCGTATCGGGGCCAGCATCGGGGTCGGCCTCGGACAGCCCAAGATCGACGCGGACGTGTTGTTGCGCAATGCCGACATCGCGCTGTACGAGGTCAAGAACAGCGGCCGTGGCGGATACGCCTTCTTCAGGAAGGCCATGGAGACATTGCTCGTAGAGCGAAACGGCATGAAACAGGACCTCGCCAACGCCCTCGAGAACGACGAGTTCGAGCTGTACTACCAGCCGCTGGTCGATCTCACGACCGGGAGGATTTGCAGCTTCGAGGCGCTTCTGAGGTGGAACCATCCCGAGCGCGGGCTGATGCCGCCCGATTCGTTCATCCCGTTGATCGAGGAAAGCGGGCTGATCGTGCCGATCGGCGCTTGGGTCATGCGCACTGCGTGCAAGCAGGCTCTGTCCTGGCCATCGGACGTGTCGGTGGCAGTCAACATCTCGACGCGCCAGTTCTTCGATCCGACCTTGGTTGACACGATCAAGTCGGCGTTGGCCGATGCGGGCTTGTCGGCGCACCGACTGGAGCTCGAGATCACCGAGTCGGCGCTTCTCAACGACAGCGGCGACAATCTCGTGACGCTCTCGAGCATCAGGGGCCTCGGACACAAAATCGCGCTCGACGACTTCGGGACCGGGTACTCGTCGCTGGGCTACCTCCACAAATTCAAGTTCGACAAGCTCAAGATCGACAAGTCCTTCGTGGAGGGCCTGAACGTCAAGGACGAAAGGGAAGCCATCGTCCGGACCGTGATCAGCCTCGGCAAGACGCTGGGGATGGTTATCACCGCGGAAGGTGTGGAGACCCCGGAGCAATATGCGTGGTTGAAGGGGAACTGCCAGCAGGCACAGGGACATTACATCAGCCTCCCCTTACCCTCGAAGGACGTCGCCGATTTCCTCGCGAAACACGAGGTCCATGGGGCACCGAGCGGTGAGATGGAAAATCGGATGCATCTCGAACGCGCCTGAAAATTCTTCAAACATCCTTGCAAACGAAAACCCCCGTCGATTGGCGGGGGTTTTCGTTTGCGCAAAACAAGCATCTGACAAGGTTTCCGCCGGCAGAGGTGTAATCGAGGGTCTAAATATGTTCACACAACTACGGCAGCGATAGGGAGAATATCTCAGAAGTAGTTTTGTTGTAAATACTTAGGTTGAGGTGAAAAATACTGCATCCGATACTTACCGCTGAAATTTTAGGGGTAAGTAAATGGAAGACGTATTCAGGCTCAGGTTCCAAGTTTACTGCGAAGAGAAGAAATTCCTTCCTCGCGCCGCCTATCCGAATGGCCTCGAAATCGACGAGTTCGATGACGGGGCGACCCACATCGCCGTTTACGGGGACGAAGCCTTCCCGAAAGGATACGTCAGGGTTGTCGCTGCGCGCGACCAATCCGAACTTCCGTTGTTCGCGCATGGCATGACGGTCGGACCGGAGTTTCCGATGCCGGCTGCAGGCGGCGCTGTCGAAATCAGCAGGATGATGGTGAGGTCGGACTACCGAAAGAGATTGCGCGCGCCAGAGGACGGCTTTCCGCCCACGGGATTGCTTGCCGATCCTCCAGCGAGAAATGCATCGGACCTCATCCAGTTGAAGCTAATCCGGCTTGCCTACAGACACGCGCTCGAGGCCGATGTGCGCTGGTTCCTTTCCGCGATCGAACCGGCACAGGGTCGGAAGCTGAGCATGATGGGCTTTCCGATCCGGCCGATCGGACCCGTCGCGGACTACTTCGGAAACGTGCGGCCGCACGCCGTGGACCTCAGGGAAATGGAACGCAAGCTCCGCGAGAACTGTCCCGAAGTCTGGGCGTTCTTCGACAATCCGGCCGAGGACATCCATACGAAGGTTATCCGTCCACGAGAATGGAAGACACCATCCGCACTGGCGGCAGCATAGACAGCAGGGAACACCAATGACCGATAGCTTCGACTACAACACATTCACCACCCGCAACAAGGGTTATATATCTCCCCGGACCCAGACTTCGATCGCGGACACGACGCTCCTGATCGCTGGCTGCGGCATGGGTAGTGCGCCCGCGGTATGTGCGGCGAGAACCGGGTTCAGGAAGTTCATTCTCGTGGACGGGGACGTCGTTGATGCCCATAACCTGAACCGCCAGTTCTACGGCCATTCCGACATCGGGCTATCGAAGGTCGAATGCCTCAAGAAGCATATCCTCGATATCAATCCCGAAGCGGAAGTGGAAGCCATCCAGGCGAACCTCGACGCCACCAACACGGCGGATATCGTCAGCCGCTGCGACATCGTCTTCGACACGGTGGATACGGTTGACCTACCGGCGGTGATCGGACTTCACAACGAGGCGGCGAAACAGGGCAAGCCTCTGTTCACCGCGATCAACGTCGGCTTCGGTGCTCTCGTCTGGTATCTGCCACCGGACGCCGAGGTCAACTGGCCGTCGCTCTTGGCTGACGACGCCAGGAAGGTGCGCGAGGCGGGAGGAAACCCGGATGTCTATCACGAGGTCTACATTTCCTTCATCGGACGACTGGCCGACAGCCTCGACCGGGAAGTCCTCGATGTCGTGGATTCCATCCTTGAGAAGATGAAGGAGGGCAAACCGTGTCCCGCGCCGCAGCTCGCGGTGGGAAGCTTCAGCGCGGCGGCGCTGGCCATGACCATGATCCATGACCTGCTGGCCGGCTATCCAGTCGTCAGCTCTCCGAGCCTTGTGGTCCAGAGCTACAGGGCCATGGAAACCAAGATCGTGACGATCAAATAAAGGACCTCAGGCAACGTGCAGGAGGTAATTGCGAAGGAAGGGACAACAGCGGTGCCAGTTCTTCGACCAACCTTGCCGCTACCGCCTCAGAGAACCGCATGTGGGCGGCCGACGTGAACTCGAATGGCAACTCGTCCGGTTCCCACTCGATGTATGACGGGTCGCGGGCGAGATCGGACCACGCTTCCACCCAGACGTCGCGCTCCTTGATGCCCTCGACGTCGATGACGAGCTGCTGGCCGATCATTGCGGCCGCGTGAACCATCCGGGGGTCTTCAAGCGGGGAGCCATCGTCTGACAGATGGTCGTAGACGGCGACAAAGCGCGCGCCCTCTATCGCCGATACCAGAGCCAGGGCCAACTGGTGGCAGCCGCCTTTGACGAAGAATTCGGATGCCGGAACGTCCTCGCCGAAGACGGGGTCGGTCAGTGCGGCGATGCCCTCGCCGACGTTCATTTGAAGGGGTTGCATTCCATCATTCCAAGGAAAGTGCCATCGTCGTTGCCGGACGCGCCAACAACAAGCGCCTTACGGCCGGATGACGTCGGTTCGGATGGAACCGTCAACCAAGCCCGAGATAACGAACGTCGCTCCGTCCGACAACCGCACTTTCAGGGAGTGGACCCCCGACGCCGTCACGGAAAGGCCGTCACGTTCCGCCCCGATCGGCACCGGGCCGGTTTCCTGTGAGGAAAACTTCCAGGGAGCAACCCGTGCCATCTCGTCGGGAACCAGTTCCATGTAACGGTGGATCGCCCGCGTTCTCTCCGACATTTCCCGCCAAGCCAGCTCCTGAAGTTGACGGAGCCGCGCGATCTCGAGTGTGGCCACTGCCTCCCGGAAACCGTCCGAGAACCCCGGATGCTTCTTGGCAAGCTCCGTGGCGTATCGAGACACCGCACTGACGAACCGCTCTTTCGTTGCCGCGAACACAGGATCGCTTTCCGCCACGGAGGTGGAAAAATCGAACCCGATTCTGGTCGTCCGGACGTCAAGGTTCTGCATGGAGAAGGACAGCCGCTTGGCCGTCGTGGCGAGGTCGAAATCGGCGAACCTGACCGGCTCGGCCCGCAGGGCGACGCTGTAGCGGACATCGTTCACCACCACGGGGTCTCCGATGCTCTCTCCCCACCGCTCGGAACCGAAGAACGCCATGACATAGACAAGGCCTTCCTCTAGCTTGATGTCGAATTCGCCGGCGACGCCATCGACGACGATCGGCTGACATTCGATCTGGTAGGCGTCCTCGCCTTCGTCCCTGATGAAGAGGTCCTGCGAAGGGATGACGTTGAAAGGCGCTCCGGGGATCGGGGTCTTGATATTGTCTGCGGTCATCGTCCCTCAATGTGCGGAAAGCACCGACTGGCGCTGGAATGATGCCTCGTTTATAGCTCTACTCGGTCCAGCGCGAAAGGGCTCGGCATGAAATTGAAGATACCATACGTATACCACGCAATCGCCGTCCCTCCCGGGAAGCGCAAGCCCGTATCCATGCCGTTCTGCGACGACGTCGTCATCGACGTCAGGGACGTCACATCGCATGACGCGCCGTTCGTGGCGGTTTGGACGGAGTATGACAAGTACATTGACGAAAGGGTGCGCCGTTCGCTTCGCGTCTACGGCAATGCCCTGTATCGGCAGCGGGTCGCCTACGAAGCCGACACCGGCGACGAGGTCGGGGTTAGACCAGGGGACCTCACGGGCAACGATGTAACGGGCAAGAGTGGAACCCGAACCGACGCCGTCGCGCTTCACGACCACATTGAGGGAAGGGCGGGCGTGACGCCTGCCATGTGCCGGGCGTTCCAGGGCGATGACCGGGAGGATACGGTAAACGGAATAAGGGACGCTGCGGCCGACCTGCTGGTGGTAGACGGAAAGGTATGGGAACGCGCCGACGCGCCAATAGTTGTGCTGGACATCCACGCATTGCGGGACGGACGATGGAACGTGTCTGCCGACGTGTTCACCCGCCGCGACGAATTTCAGCGGTTCATGACCATGTCGCGAGAGGGGCCACGCCCTCCCTTGGTCGTCGGAGCGGAATCGCTCGAAATGCTCGACCTTGCGGCCGAACGAGAGCAGGAGAGAAAGCGTTCGTGTGTCCCCGATTTCGAAATTGACGAGGTGCCGTCGACCTTCTGCAATTTCGAGTTCGAGCGCGATGTCGCGTACTCGGCGAGGGCCGTGGTCGAAGCAATGTCACCCAGCCTCGCAGGCCGAAGCGACCGCGTCATCATGGCATGGGTCGCGCTGAGGCGTGCGTCCGAGGCGGTCGAGGTCGCCGCCGACGACAGGTCACTGGACGAGGGACACGTGCAGACACTGTTCGACGCATGGACGGACCTCGTGGAGAAGACAGAGGAAGAACATCCGCCCCGGTTTGCCTTGCTCAACCAGCTCTGGGAGGCCAAAACCGTCGACCTGCGGCTCTCGCCTCGGAACCCCAGTGGAAAGTTGCGATAGCACGGCCTAGAGTCGGTCGTTGCCGAGGAATAACCATGAAATTCCGCATGCCCTACGTTTACCGCGCGATGGTGAAGCCTCCCAGAAAACAGAACTGGGCGGTGGAGGACTTCGGCGGCTATCTCAAGGTCGAAATTCCAGAGGCGACCGACGAGGCCGCGCCGGTCGCTGTCGAGTGGACGCAACCCGGTTTCGGCGTGGACGCACCCTTCCCGACTTATCTGCGGGCGCATGAGGGCCGATATTACGCACCGGCCAGGAACGCCGCCAACGAAGTCGTCACGGCCGACAGCATCAGCGATCGCGACATCCATGTGTTCACCCATGAAGGCCCTCACTCCGAGCCTCGGGCGATCGACCGCTTCAAGGCGGGGCGGATCAATCACGCCCTCTCCGACTTCAGGCAGTCGATGAACAGCACCGAGGAAGCGGTCATCGAAGACATCAGGCAAAGCCTCGCAAAGCTTCTGGTCGTTGGCGGCGTTCTGCACGAGGCCCATCCGTTGCCGCTGATCAAGGCTACCCAGGAAAGCTTTTCGGACTACGACAGGATCGTGTTCTCCATCTCCACCCATGCCGAACCAAAGGCGCATTGGTCGGTGATGCATTTCCCCATCCAGAGCGCCGAGGAGGCAAGGGACTGGGCGGACGCGATGAAAGCCGGCGGCGGCAAGGACATAAGGGTCGTGGAGAAGCTCGACATACGCGTCGTCAGGCCCGATCTCCTGCCGATGCCGGACCACTTCGCGATGGACCTGCGCAAGCTGATCCACACGCATCTCGAGATGGCGGGCAAGACCCTCTACATCATGCCAGACGCCTACATCGACGCATGGCAGGACCTCCGAGGCGCTTTCGCCGGACTGGAGGACGGTTGCCAGCAAGACGCCATCGACGAGGCAATGGCCGCGTGGCGTCATCTGCTCACCGAACATGACAGGGTCGAGGAAGGCAAAGCGGCGCGTCACGGAAACGATTATTCTCCGGAGCGGGAAACGGAACACCAACTGTTCGCTCGGGCGGCGGCGCGCTGGGAAAACAGTCCCATCGAATTCGACGTCCAGCTCGCCAGACACCCCCAAATTTGAGGCCACACAGACATGCACATCAAGCTCCCTTACGCATTCCAGGTCACGGGCAAGGTGCCGGGCACCAGAAAGATGGACCGGGTCATCGCATGCGACTGGCTCACGGTGAACGTCGCGACCGCCGGGAATCTCGACGCGCCGGTGTGCCTGAGCTGGACCCGCGAGGCCGCCTACAACTTCTTCGAGGACCATGCATTGGGAACTGAAGGTCGGGTCGACATCAGGACCTTCGACGGAAACTTCTACCGGCCGCTGACGCAAGTGAACGACAGCTTCAAGGCCGCGGACGTGGCGGGCAGGGTTCTGATCGACTACCAGCCTCACAGCGACAAGGCCGAAGAACTCCCGGCCGCGCAAATCGCGTTCGTCCACTTTCCCGAACGCTACGCGAGGCCGGAGTTCGCCGGAGAGACTTTCACCAACGAGCAGGACATCGTCGAAGCCCTGACGAAGAAGGCCGAGAGCCTGCTGTTCGTCGACGGCACAGTCTGGGAACGCTGCCCCGAACCGGTCCTCGTGATCGAGGAAGACTTCCATCGCCACCACACGATCTTCATTAGTCCCGCCTTCCCGGATAAATACCAGCCGGGTTCGCGCGAAGAGTACTTCACCTTCGCGATTGACGAACTGGAGGAGGCGGTCGCGTTCTCTCGTAACCGTCCCCAGGCGGAGTACATCGACATCACGATCTCTGCTGCCATCGATGCCAGCACTCCGGAACTGCTCTCCAGGCATCATGTCGAGGACGACGTGCTCCGCCACGCCGAGAAAATCCTCAAAAGAGGCGGTTACATCGAACTCAACCAGGCTTCACCCGAATACATTCGGACATGGACGGCGTTCTCGGCGTCTCTGGCGGCGGCGAAACTGACGCCGGAAGAAACCGAAATCCAGTTGCTGATCGATGACTGGACGAAATTCGCCGACGAGAACAACCTTTTGAACGGCGCTCCCGAATACGATTACGACCGTGGAATCGCGTATTCTCTGCAGGCGAGGTTCGCCGACAGGACGATGGAACCGGAAGCGATCTTCAGTGCACGTCCGAAACGCTGAGGCTGGGCGACGGCGCACGTGCCCCGTCAAGCCATCAGCATCTCCGACGGCATCGGCTTTCCGAACAGGAAACCCTGAGCCTGGAAGCAGCCCTCATTCTTGAGGAAGGCGAGATCGGCATCTGTCTCTACGCCCTCAGCCAACACGGCGATCTTCAGTGCTTGTCCAAGGGAAATCGTGGATTTCACGATGGCCTGCGACTGCGCCGAGTTCGTGAGGTTCTTCACGAACGTCTTGTCGATCTTGATCTTGTCGATGGGGAAGGACTGAAGTGTTGACAGTGACGAATAACCCGTGCCGAAGTCGTCCATCGCAATCGACACGCCGATGGACTTCAGCTCGGTCACGATCTTTCTCGCTTGCTCCGCATCGGCGATAATGCCCGACTCCGTGATTTCGATTTCAAGGAGCGAGCTGTCGAGGCCGGAGTCCGCAAGCGCGGAGCGGACTATCCCGGGAAGGCTGTCGTTCGCTAGCTGCCGAGCTGCGACGTTGACGGCGATCTTCATGGGGGTTGGCCACGATGCCGCCTCCAAGCATGCGGTCCTAAGCACCCACTCGCCGACTTCATTGATCAGTCCGTCACGCTCGGCGATCGGGATGAAGACCGAAGGCGGGACGTCACCTCTCTCGGGATGGGACCACCGGATGAGCACCTCGTAACCAATGACGCTTCCGTTCGCCACATCGTTCTGAGGCTGGTAAAAGAGCTCGAATTCCCGGTTTGCGGCAGCCTTCCTCAGGTCGATGGCGAGGGCGCTGCGGTTCCTGTTTTCCTCGTCGAGTGCCGAGTCGTAAAACATCGGCACCTCGAGACGGTCTCTCTTGGCGCGGTACATGGCAAGATCGGCCTTGACCAGGAGGTCCTTCGCGTCGGTGCCGTCGTCGGGAGAAATGCAGACGCCCAAGGACGAGCCGACGGAGAGGCTTTTGCCATTGTGTTCGATGTTGGATACCACGCAAGACCTGAGGCGACCGGCGAACTTCTCGGCATCTTCCTTGCCGTCGATCCCGCTTTTGTAGGCAATGAACTCGTCACCGCCCACACGGCACACGAATTCACCGGAACGAAGGGTCGCGGCGAGCCGCCCCGCTATTGTAGAAAGAACCGTATCTCCCGCGTCATGGCCATGAACGTCGTTGATGTCTTTGAAGCGGTTGAGGTCGAAACTGACGACGGCAAGCTTTCCGGAACGCCGCAGAGTCGATAGCTGGGAGGAAAGCGCTTCGTCGAGAGCCGTCCGATTGGGAAGCCCGGTGAGACCGTCATGATAGGCGCGGTGTTCCATTTCCCGTAGGCGTGCGTTCGTGTACTGCGTATCCAGAAGCGCGGCCGCAGCCCCGAAGGTCATGATCATCCCCGTCATGAAAAGTACGCCGAGAAACAGGTTGCTTCTGGCGGGGTCGGCTCCCGCAACCGCATCGGGACCCGGCTCGATCGTGAGGCTCGCCATTCCGAAGTAGTGGAGCGTGGCGACTGCGACGATGAAAAACAGCGCAGTCATTATCCTCGGGTGCCAGTCAGGCCAGATCGATGTCCAACCGAGGGCCGCCACCGAAAAAAGAACTCCAAGCGCGCAGGAAAGCGCAACGGTGGCGATGTCATATGTCATCAGGCCGTCGAGTGTGAGTGCCGACAGTCCTACGTAGTGCATGACCGCGATGCCCGAGCCAATCACGATACCGCCGAGGAGTCGGTAAAACCTCGAGTCGCGAGTACCCGCGACGAGGAAGCCCACGGAGGAAAAAACTATGGCGAGGCAGAGGGAAATCAGCGTGCCGTCGAGGCTATAGGTGTGCGACATCGGAAGCTGTAGGCCGAGCATCGAAACAAAATGCGTTGTCCAGATGGTGGAGCCAGCGACCATGCCTGCAAGAAGGGACAGCGTCGCCTTTCTGACAGGATCGCGTGCCGAAACGACTTTGTGGAAGAGATTCGAGGTGAGCCCTGCGCCGATTGCACACACGAAGACCGCCGACAGGACATAGAGCGGATCATGATTGTGCGGCAAACACGAAAGGATTGTGATCATGCTGACTTATCTTTGCGGGTGAGACTGAATTCTCGAAGGGCGACAAGACGGGCATAGACGCAATGCCTCGCCTTGGCAAGCCCCAAGCGACGCTGAGTTCTTGTATTGTGGTCGTAGGTGGCGGAAATGGAGGAACTGGATAACGGAAGGTTATCCGCAACCACCCAGGATTGGCCGCTATCCGGTTCAAACGGTGAATGAAGCGTCGGCTGTAGCTCCCGCGAACTTAGTCGGGAGTGGCTTCATAGACCTGGGCAGTGCCGTTTTCCATGTCGGCCTCGCGGAGCTTGATACGCGTCAGCAGCCATGAATCCTTGGTTTTCGAGGGTCTCAGAACACGGGTTTGCGGGGATGTGTCACCTTCCCGGACAGAAGGTTGTCCGCTGTCCTCTCGATGTCACTGTCTTCTATAAGCCAAGGCTTGTCGTAAAGCTTCGCGTCATGCCTCAGCTTGAAGGAAACGACCTCCACATCCCGTCCGGGGTTGACGTCGAAGCAGCGAAGCTTGCGGCCGCTGTCATTGTCGTCCTTGAAGTTCTCGTTGACGAGGTAAAGCTCGATAGCGATGTCCCGGAAAGTAAAGTCGATCTTGAACTCCGCATCCAGCAGGAAATGGTGATATATAAAGACCCCGTGCCGCTCCGCGAGGGCGGCGCGCAGATGCAGTTCGCGGATGAAGGAGTTATAGGCGGTCGCCAGCCGGAACCGGAGGGCGCGGCCGATGTCGAAGTCTAGCCAGTCGCCCTGGAATTTTTCGAGGGGAAGCCCGGTGTAGGCGGCGATGGAGGACAGGAGTACCAGCGGATGCTGCCGGAGATATGCCTCGAAATCCTGCCAGAAGGGAATGCGGCCCAGTCTCTCCATGAGCGAATGGAGGATGAGATTTATCGGAGACGGCGTGGTCGCGTTGTGAAGGAACCCGTGTTTGCTGTCCCTCCCGTCTGTGCCTCCGAACGGCTTATCCGTTCCCAGGAGGACATCATCTATCTCGGAAAGCGTGACCGTGTACATCCGCCGATGAACGAAAGACTTCATCCTGGACAGGATGAGCGGCCAGCGGTCCTTGAGGGACGCCTCGCGCCTTCTGTTCCAAGCGGCAATGACCTTCTCCACATCGCTGCCCCCCACGGCCGCCTCGCGAAGCATCCAGTCCCATCCCGTGGACGTAACAACAGGCTCGGACGCCTTGCGACGCGGCTGGAACGCCCGCCGTGGCTGAACATCGAGTGAGGAGATGTCGAGGGAGGAGATGAGGCTCATGCAGAAAATGGTGACCCGGGCATCGCGCACCGTCAACACGAATTCATGAATTAAATCCGCGAGCGCGGTGGCCTCGGTCAACAAAATCGAGGCTCCGATGGAGAGCCGCCCATTGACCGCCGCCACCGGGGCGTGTATACCTTCTGGCAATCCGTAAAGCCGCGGCTGCTGAACCCATGGCAAACGGAGAAGCCTGAAATGTCCACCTACACACCCCACGTCCTTGCCGGCACCGCCGCGGGACATCCAGTCCGGTCCGTCGTCGCTCGCGATGAACCGGAACGCCAGCGCATGCGCGCAATGGCCGACCTCGAATCAGCGCTACCCAGCGCCGAACATCTCGCTCGGCGCGGCGCGACGGTGCGCGCGGTCGCCACAACACCAGACTTCCATCCAGGAAAGCCCGTTCCGGTCGGCGTTGTCGTCGATATGGAAGGAGCGGTCTTGCCTCACCTCGTCGGCAACGACATCGGATGCGGAATGCGGATGATGACGCTCGAGGGCATCGCGGCGGAGGACCTTGCCGATCCTGTCTTGGAGAAGCATCTCCGCCACGTGTTCTTCCAGGGCGGCCGCGACGTCGCGCTCCGCGGCAGGGACAGGCATGCCATCCTACGGCACGGGCTTCCCGGTCTGGTGGAGTCGATCTCAGGCGAACGCCGCGGCCTGCTCGCGAAACTCGACATGTCGGCCGCATGGCGCGATCTCGACCGGATGTCGGACGCAGGTGCTTTCCAGACCACGGGCATTGATCCGGACTTCGACGAGTATGCCGAGATCGAAGGAGGGTTCCGGCACGACGCCATCCTCGGAACGATCGGCGGCGGAAACCACTTCGTCGAACTCGGCGTCGTGGAGGCGGTCGTTGACGGCGGCTTCGCGGGTGCGTGCGGCATCCGCAAGGGATCGGTGGTCCTCGTCGTCCACTCGGGGTCACTCGACTTCGGCCAGAGGGTCGGCAGCGCGACGCGAGAAAAGCTCAGGGCCGCCCGCACGCCCGACGGCGAAGACAGGATTGTGCCGCTCGGCGATCCGATGTTCGCGCGCTATGTCAACGGACACGCTAACGCAGCCAACGTCGCCTTCGCCAACCGATTCCTCATCGGCCTCGCCGCGGTCGAGGCCATCAGCCGGACGGTTGGCCGCGATGTCGGTCACAGCCTCGTCTACGACGCGCCGCATAACACCGTCTGGGAAAAGGGCGGGACGGTGCGGCATCGAAAGGGAGCCTGCCCAGCCGGCGGCGTCGGCACTTTGCCGGGGTCTCCGTACGAGTGGCTCGGCGAACCTGTGATCCTGCCGGGGTCGATGGGCGACGGCACGTGGCTGCTAAAGGGCATGGGGTCTGCGGAAGGCCTGTCGTCATCGGCGCATGGAGCGGGACGGCGTCTGTCGCGGCAGGAGGCCCGGGCGGTTCCGAGGATCGCGGGAGGACTGCGGGTCGTCGGCCCCGTCGATCCGATGGACCCGGCCGTGCGCGGACGGCGCGATATCCTGTCCGAACTCGACGGTCGCCTCCGCGAGGAGGCACCTGCGGCATATAGGCCGATCGACCGGGTCGTGGACCCGATGGTCGAGGCGGGTCTTGCAGGGCGTGTCGCGAGGGTCAGCCCGCTACTCACCGTGAAGGGGTGAGTAGCGGGTCCGCGCGAGACAAGCCGAGCATTACTTTCGACGGTCGGCGTTGTCTGATCTCCGAACCAAACTAGCGGAGACGTCATGGCTTCTCCCAAAAAAATCCGGCACAGAACTTGTGCCTCCGCCGCCGACAGCAAAACATAATGGGAACAGGTAGGAGCTACGAACATGCTGAACAGAATCGTGGGTGTGGCGGTCGCGATCGCAACTTTTGCCGCCGTAGGCGGAGCCATGGCGGCGGAGAAATGTTACAAAGATGTCGCGGTGCCGTCAGGCTTGTCCTGTTCAGATAGTAGCTCGAAATCCGCCGACTTCACCACCGGATGCAAAATCGTTCCAGCCCATACGGAAAAGGTCGAAACGGCATGCGAGGTCGGCCGCTGGGTCAACGTTGCTGGCACCCGGGTTTCATCGGCAGGCACCGTGATCACACATTCGCAGGCATGTGCCGCTCATGGTCTTCAGCCTTATAACATAAACGGGAACATCTGCGCTTCGGGCAGGCGTCCAGCGCGGGTTGGCAACGGCTGGGAGACCATAATTTACAGGTACGGAACCGGAGGCGACGGCCACGGCTACGACGGCGGTGACAAGGTCGAGACCCGCAACCAAGCTGCCCGGGGTCCCGGCAACTGCTCCAGCTGCGATTCGCGACCATCCACTCCAGCCCGCAAGGGAACCTTGTGCTACAATAACCGCATGGGGGAGAAAAACGACGAGGCCACAGACTCGCTTGTTGCCGTTTACTGTCGCTGACTTCATCGGGTCATGTCGGTTGGCCACAAAAAAAGTCAGCCACGGGTGGGCGGTGGCGTATGGACAAGATGATCTTGTACTCGAAGAAAGCGATCGTTTCCCTCGTCCGCTAAACGATCGCTTAAACGGCGCGAAGTCGACAAAGGGGCGGCCACCAAGCCGCCCCTTTTTGCGTCTTGCATTGGGAGAGTGAAACAAGGGGACATGACCGATGGAAGACGACAGGCGCGAAGACGCCGGCGATGGGTGGCTCGAGTTCGCGTTGGAGCTGATCGGCGGCGTCCTCGAACTGCTCGGCGAACTAGGGTCGAGTTGACCACGGGAGTGGCTGGAAGAGTCGGCTCAGGCCAATGAGACGCAAACGACCGACACGTCGTCGTCGAAGTTGCCCGATGAGGTCTTCGCCATCGCGACGAGCTTGGCGACCGCCTGGTCCATGCCGCTCGCAGCCAGAACAGCCTTGGAGACGTGATCCAGCTTGACCCGGTTCCAAAGGCCGTCGGTGGCGACAACGAGAACGTCGCCCTGCGCGATGCGGCCGGTGAAATCCTCTGCATAGGCTCCGTTGCCGATGCGCGGCTTGCGCCTCTGCTTGCCCGTGAGTTCGTAGGTCGAGGTGCCGAACACGATGGCCTGCGAGTCTCCCGCGGAAGCGCCTTCGATGCGGCCGTCCAGCAGCGATAGGACAATCCCCGTCGTGTCGGCCCCTTCGGCATCGCCGGCGCATGCTCGTCGCACGGCTTCGTCGGCTTCGATCAGGAAGCGCTTGGCCTTCCGGGAGGATGCCTGGGACTCGAACGAAGTATGGAAATAGTTCGCCAGTGCTTGCGATGCGACGTCGCCGAATCCAAAGCCACTCGCACCGTCGGCGACAAGAAGCGAGACTTCGCCGTCCTGTTCCTTGATCGAAATGACGTCGTCGTTTTTCCGGGACCCCGATTTGGTTACCGACGCATGGGCGACCTGATAGGTATGTTCGCCCGATTGGAAGACGCCGGATGTGATTTCTGCTGATTTCGGCATATCAAGACTCCCTAAGGTCTTATGATCGGACCGGGCGAAACGACCGTCAAGGCCGTAGATCATCCTGCAAGGTCTGCCGTTTCATTGAGGAGCGCCGAGCCAGCCTGGTGGTATCCGGCTGCAACCTGCATGGTCTTGTGGCCGGATAGCTTCATGGCCTCAAGCAGGCTTTTCCCCTGAATCCCGCTCTCGGTAACGAAGCCCGAGCGCAAGCTGTGTCCGGCGAACAGGGAGGCGTTGAGGCCCGCCTTTTTCGCGCGCTCCTTGACGATGAGGGCGACCGCCTTGTCGCTCAAGGCGACCTTGCCGATATTGGAATGCCTGTCCACCGAGCGGAACAGTGGGCCGCCCTCGATTTTGGAGACGTCGAGCCAAGCGCGCATCGCTTCGGCGGCGCGTCCACCGACGGGAACGACATTGCCTTCGCCTTCCTGGTCGGTTTTGGTGACGCCAAGTTGATAGACGAAGTCCTTGCCGCGTTCTTCGAGATTCTCGAATGTCGCGGAGACGATCTCCGAGCGGCGACGCCCTCCGGAAGCCCAGCCAAAAAACAGCAAGGCGCGGTCGCGGATGTCGATTGTCCGGTCGTCGGAGCAGGTTTCGAGCATCTTCTCGAGGATGTCCTTGACGACGGCTTTCTTCTTTTTCGGCTTGACCCCTCGGCGGGCGGCGGCCTTGCGTGCCTTCGACATCAGCTGCGACACGAGCGGGTCGTTGCAGGGCGAAGCGAACCGCTTGGTCTTGTGGAAGGTGGACAGCGTGGAGACGCGGCGGTCGATGGTCGATATGGAATGCGGACCCCGCTTGGCTTTCGCCCCACGGTCGCGCATTTCCTCCTCGATGTCGTCCTCGAGGCCTTCGAGATGGTCGACGACGAACTTGGCGATGATTTCCGCGGGCACGGGAACGATCGGCTCGTCCGTCCAGCCGATGACGCTGCACCAGGTCCAGAAGTAGCGCATGTCGCTGCCATAGGCCTGCTGCGTGTTCGGCGGCGTGCCGTCGTCGACGACACGGCGGAGCTTGGCTTTCGTCTTCTGGTCCAGCACGAAGCCAACGGCACCGCCAGCGGGTTTTGTTACCTCGATCTCTGTCGCGCGTCGTTTCATCATTGGTGTTCCAGCCTGCCGGCACCCTTACTGTATTCCGATAATATGTCCGCCGGCAGGGCAAGGAACCAAAGGGTGCGCGATCCAGGGTTGACCAACCCGCGCGTAGCCCCATACCCTCGTCATCGAGTTCTTTAATTTTTTCAGCGCGAGATACACAGCAGATGTTGACGAAAAGACAGCGCGATTTGCTTGTTTTCCTGTCCAATCACGTTAACGAACGTGGACTTATGCCGGCTTACGTCGAGATGGCCAGTGCGATCGGAGTGGCGTCGAAGTCCGGAATTCATCGACTGGTTCTCGCGCTCGAAGAGCGCGGATACATCAGGAGGATACCGAACCGCGCGCGAGCCATCGAGATCATTCGGGTTCCCCGGTCGGCTGGCGGGGAAGGGGCATCCAGATATGCCATGGAAATCGCGCGGTCGCTTTCGGTCGAAGCGCTGGAAGCGATCCTCGAGGAGAAGAGGCTGGCTGTCTAAGCCCGTCACCCCGGGTGGTGTGTCGGGAGCTACCACTAGCAACCAATGCAGAAGGCTTTGTGCGCCAACTGCGGTCCGGCCACCAGTCCCTATTTTCGTAGCGATGGAGAGCTTCACGCAAAGTAACCGGTTTGGAGTGGTAGAATGGCGAAATACATGATTGCCCATGCGTACGAACGCGACAGCTGGGTCGGAGAAGTCGGAGACAAATTCGACTGGGTTCCGCTCAAGCAGGCGAAACGTTTCGAAAACGGCGTCAAAGCGAGGAAAGCTCTGGAATCGATGCCGATCGTTCGCGACTCGTACAACTACCCAGTCAAGCATCATTTCATGAAGGTGGGCTAGCCGCATAAGGTCGTGAGACATGCCCGCGAAGCCTGGTGACAGTTGCGGAAAAGTCGATGGCTATCGTGCTCCATTGGAATCGGGGAGCATAAGATAGTGACCAACGAATCATTTGCTCTGGCGAACGTGGTTCCACACGATAATCCGAAGTAGCCGATTGATCTGTTGCTTCCGGCCAAGCCATCGAGAACCATATCGTCACCAGATCGGAGACTGAAAATGGAAACCAAAGTTAAGCTCACGCCCCCGCAGAAGGAGTTCCTCGAGGATTATTTCGAAGACATCCTGCACGGGCGTGCCGATCTGCTTGACAAGGCCGACGCAGACGTCATCGACATCCTCCGTGGCATGGATTTCGACGATGGTGCGGCGACGACTACGCACAGAGTCCGGATCGCCCGGAACCTTCGCGAAATGGGCCTGCTGGAGGAATTCGACCCGCACGAAACAAAACTTGGAACCCACATCTACCTGAGCTTCAGCCGCAAGGGTGCCGAGGTCATGTTCGATTTGCTGAAAGACGCCGCAGCGGTTGGCAGGCTTCCTGCGCCCCGCGCTACGACAGCCGTTACAGGCATTCGCCCCTGATAAGTTCCGAGCTAGGCAGATGGAAAACAACAGCAGACTTACAGCAGGGTACATCACAGCTTCCGTTGCGCGCGAAGACGACATCGAGTTCTACACGACCGGGTCCTGCCATTGGCTTGCGGTGGCCATTCAGCGAATGAACGGCTGGCCGATGCTTGCTGTCATGGACTACGCCGAGACCTACTGGCATGACCCGAACGACGAGGATGCAAGCATCCCAAGCGTGGTGCATGTCTACGCCATCTCGCCGGATGGGGAGGCATGGGATGTGTTCGGCCGGCGGTCATTGGAGAGCATTCGGGAAGAAGCCGAAGCTAGATGGACAATTCGGTCGTACGGTCACCAGCTGATCGAGAACGAGGACGCCTTGCGCGAGTTCGTTGGATGCTGGGGAACTGACAGCGAGGGGTATGAAATCGACCGTCCGCTTCCGGAATATACCGAGGACGACATCCTGGAGACCATCCGGACTCTTCCCAGGATTTTCCCCGACCTCCCTATGCCACGGGACGTAAAGCCTCAAGCATTGCGTCTCTGAGTCGGCCGACTGCAATCCGGAGAGCTAGACCAGCCTGGTCCTAGCGACAGCACCCGACGGCGCGCCAAGCGTTCGCCTTTGATCCGAACATCCGCGCCGCAAACCCCGTCCTCAAAAGCCGTGTCCCATGCCTCGGCTCCCGCTATAGTGATCGGAAACACCCGCGCAAAAATGGACCTCATGCATGCCCACGATAGAATTCGAAGTCCCCTACCTCTTCGAAGCCACGTTTGTTCCGAGGGGGAAACGCAAGCCGGTCGACGGGACCTTCGGCGGACTGATGAAGGTGGAGATCGAGTGCGCGACGTCGGCCGAGGCCGCACTCGTGGTGACGGTCACCGGGAATGACGGTTTCAGGGACAGGTTCGAGCGCAAGATCGTCGAGTTCGACGGCGGGTTCTTCGAGCGCAGCACTGCCGACGACGAAGTGCGGATCGCCGATTTTTCGGCCTCTTGCCTGAACCACTACAATTCCTACGACCTCGCGCGGTTCGAAGCCGGCACGATCACGGAACGGCCGGACGGCGAGTTCTACAGCATCGAAGGAAATTACCACGAGGAACGCGGTTGGGCGGCGGTCGAAGCCAAAAAGGATGAGGTCAGGGAGGCTGCGAAATCCGTCCTGTTCGTGGACGGCGTCCTACACAGGCGAACCACCCTTCCAACAATCAAGGCTGGGATCGAGTATCGGATGAGGGGAAGCAACGTCATCCATGTTCGTCTCGGCGAGAGCGACGAGAGGACAGGTGCGCACGGCATGATGTTCGCGATCGGAGAGCTAACCGCCGCGGACGCATGGGCGCAGGACAGGGTCGCGCGGGAGCCGCAAGAGACGGTCATCTACAAGGACATCGACGTCGAGGTCCACCTGCCGCATCTGCTGCCCAAGACCGACATCATGAAGAGCGAAATGATAAGGATCGGCCAGTTCCTGCTCGACCACGACATCGACCTGAAGAAGCAGAGCAATGCCGTCATCCTCCACTGGATCGCCGCGCGTGACGCCCTCCACGACGCCGTCATAACGCGCGACGAAGTCGAGATCACCCATATGCTGGAGACCTGGGAGAAGTTCTACAAGGTCTATGCCGTATCGGAAAACGAAAGATGCAACAGCTTCAATTCCTCGTTCGACCTTGACGACGACATCCACTACAAGGCGCTGATGGGTGCTACCGAAGTCTGGGAAAACAGGCTGATCCTCGATCCTGAGACAACGTTCGGGACGCCATCACCCAAGATCGCACCCTGATCGATCGGGGAGCTATTGTTCGAAGTGAAGCCGGCGGAAATACTTGAATATCAAGGACTGCCGCCGGGGACACCTAATGCTCAAGACACGCCTGATCGCTTCCGCCATTCTTCTCGCTGGCATTGTCCCGGCGGACGCCGACGACGCGATCTACGTGGTCCGTCCCCCGACGATGCAACTGCGCGCCAACGTGCTTCCGCAGAACGCGTTCCAACCGACCCAGGCTCCGACGACGCCGACCAATCCGACCACACCGACGCCGTCCGACGGATACGCGTTCAAGTCGAGGCACTGGGACAGCCCGCCATGGGACAGCAGCGTGGGTGTGATCGGAGGCACGGTGAACGCCACCACATCCCTGACCGACATAAACCGAGGTCGTTACGACAACAAATCCCTCCCGAACGGTTGGTGTGACATCCTTGATGCGGAAAGCTCGGACCTGAGAAAGAAGAATACCGTCATGTTCGTGCCGAACATGACGTCTGGTTCGGTTCAGGAGCGGTATATCCAGCCATACGAACCCGGGAAATTGGCGGTCGTATTCGTGTGCGATGCCGTCAATAACCTGCCGGGCACCAATCCGGCCAGCCGATACTACGGAAGGGTCCTGCTGACCGTCACCCCGTAGTCCGACCGCCACGGACAGCGAACGCGAGGGAGTCGGCGTGGAGCCTACGATTATATGCCCAGGCGGGCGGTCGGCGTCGAGCTTGGCGTCAGATCATTCTCGGCGGTCAGGGACTTCTCGACGCCCCAAACAACCTTCGGCGGGACACCTTTGATGACCGATGCGGCGCATCGGTGCCAGCCGTCCCAGATGACAATGCCTTCGTGGTCAAGGATGACCACCGGCTCCTCGATGTCCTCGGTCAGAAGCCTGCGCCACTCGTGGTCGGTGCCGTATTCGTCGGCCTTCATGGCCATCTCGTCGTTGAACCACTCGACCCACTGCGAATGCGACATGATCTCGTATAGCCGTTCGAGCGGGAACGCCTCGTCATATCGCCAGTGGATTTGATCCAGCGGAAGTCGTCCGTCATCGTTGTCGCCCACGGTGTATGCGTGGCGGGACAGTTCTTCCTGGCTCGTGAGTTCGTCGATCGGCATCATTGGGCGAGCATGGCACAGGCCAATGCAATGGACGGCATCAGCCGATGTCCGGCAGGGCGGGATCGACCATCTCCTGTTCGAGCGAGAGATTGCCGGGGATGGCCAGATGGGCAGCTATCTCTTCCATCCATGTTCCGGCGAACCGACCGTCATCGACAACGGGTGCCGTGGCCCGAGCGCCAAGCTTCCTGACAAGTTCCAGGGTCATCAGATGTGGACGCACCGAAGGGTTGACGGCCATGATCGTCCTGGTGATCTCCAGTCCTCCCTCGTCGATATCCGACCAGTGAAAAAAGGGGACGTTGCCAAACATTGTGACGAGACGGCCGTAGAATTCCTTGAAAGCGAACGATGCCTGTCCGCTTGTGAAGAGGACGATGCCCCGGCGGTCGTCGTTCACCTCCACGGCGTGACGGTGGAAGGAAACCTGGTTCTCGATAGTCAGGACATAGTCGGGGCGACGATCAAACGAAATGTCCGCAAGTTGGTGGATAGGAAAGCCGCAGTAGGAGAGAGCTTGACCGACGGGAACGCCGCCGACCGAAAACGGGCCGGAGATGTGGACAGGACTGGTGATCTTTACCGATCCGCTGCGCGCGAGAATTTCCCTGAGTGTACCTCCTGGCCGCGCGCCGCCGTGATAGACGTAGGAGAGGATCGCGATGTCGTTCTTCTCGATGAGCTTGCTGTCCCCGCCTTCCCTCGTCGAGAACGTCCGCATGTCATGACCTTCGTGGAGGCCGTTTCGAATGGCCCGCGACACCTTCTGCAACGGCAGCAGCCGTTGAGCGGCGTCGATACTGAAGCCGCACCACTTCGCGTGCCGCGCCCAGAGGCCCTCGATGTGATCGATGACGCCGCCTTCCCACTCCTCGGCTACCTCCCGAAGTATCAACGCCGCCGCCCGAGCCGACTCTGCTTGGGATCGTCTCTCGAGGGCTGCGTACAGCCTCTTCAAATCGAGCACTCGCACGCCTTTGATGGTTCTTTGCAACCCATCCGTTCCGTAGCTCGCCTGCAGTCCCCCACACGCACACAAATCTCGCAACTGTTCTAGGGTTGCCGTCTTCTCCTTGGCGTTCGAATAGGCAAAGACGTCAACCTTGATCCACCGATTTGATCGAGGGTTGGTTTCGATATGCTTGACAAGCTGCTCAACGAAACGGGTCACGCTACCGACCGCGCCTTGAGCTCGATCACCTGTTCGTCGGTCATCATCCTCGGATCGAGGGAGAGCAGTTCGTCCCTCGTGTTGGCGTGGATGTACTCGCCGTAGATGTTCGTGCGGCGCTTGTCGGAGGAGCGCATGACCGTCAGGACGGTGTCGCAGTTGCGCTGCATCGTCACCTTCTTATTGGACGGCCCGCAGATGAGGAGCTGCAGACCCAGCCGCTTGCCGAGGTCGATGACCTGACCCGTGACCTTCTCGTCCATGTTGCTGAAGGCTTCGTCGAAGATCGCTAGGCTCAGGCCGCCTTCGTTCGCCTTGAGGTCCTTGTACGGGCCGCCGTAATAGACGTTCGACATCGCCGCCATGAGGCAGATGTAATACGGGGTCTGTACCTCGCCGCCGGAACCGGTCGCCCGACGGGAACGCAGGTTGTTGGTGACACCCGTCTCCTCGTGGGTCATCAGGAGGTCGAAAGCGAAATACTGGCGGTAGTCGGTGAACTCGTCGAGATCGACGGCAGTCTGGCCATTGAAGATCATGCCCTTGATCTCGTCCATGGCGGCCGTCTCGGCCTCGGAGAGGATCGACGCGAGGAGGCCGCCGCCCGACGTGGCGGCGTAAATCTTGTCGTGGGCCTCGACCGCCGTGTGGAATACCTCGCGCCCCGGGGCTTGGACGATGCTGATCTGGTAGACCTCGCCGAGGAAAGCCGTTCCCTTGATGATCTTGTTGAGGTTCCTGATCTGGTCCTTCACGCGCCCGAAACGCTCGGCCAGCGCGTTGAGGAAGCCGTTCTTGAACATCTGCTCGCCCTGCTCGACGGCTTTCTTCATCTGCTCCCGGTAGTCGAACAGGACGTTTGCCTTGAGGTCGTCGCGGGTGGAGAGCGCCCAGGGCAGGACCGTCCCGACGAGACTGCGGTCGGCGGGGAGGTCGGTTCCCGCATTCAAAAGCTCGATGCACGCTTCCGCCTGCGCGGTCGCGTCGCCCCTGCCGAGGTCGAGCGCGCGTCGTGCGTTCTGCGCCTTGCGGTCGGCGGCTTCCCTGATGGCGGGCGGATTGTCGCCGTCGGCGATGCGGCCGGCATAGGCGCGGAAGTATGCACCCCGTTCATGTGGCAGGTCGAGGCCCATGATGGTGGTTTTGAGTTCGGCGTTGGCGCGGTCCGTGAACGCCTTGGAACCTGGCGTGTTGATGCCCCCGTCGAGCTTCTTCAAAGCGTCGTCGCGACGGGTCTGGAGCGTGCCAACCGCGCGCAGCGTGTCCTTGAAGGCGGCTTTCAGGCGTTCCAGTTCCTCGTCGCCCTCGGCGATTTCGAGATCGATCGACGAGGTGTCGTTGGAATCTTCGATACGCTCGATGTCCTCGAGCGTCGCCTCGATGGTCGCTGTCAAAGTGTTCGAGTCTTCCACCGCCGAGCCGAACGGGGTTTCGGGAGAAGGAATGCGTGCCGCAAGACCCTCGAAGGACTTGAGCGTGTTGATGAGGACCTGCTGGTTCGCGACGCGCGCGTTGATGCCGCCGACGGTTCCGACACATTCCTGCCGCTGCGCGTTCAGCATCGGCAGCGCCTTGGCGGCTGCGGCGCGTCCGATCCGGGGTTCTGTCTTCTTGAGGTTGCGGGCCGACGTGCCGTCTTCGTACTGCCCATCCCTTGTCAGCCAACGGCCGGGACGGTCGAAGTCCTTGTCCGAGGACGACAGCTGGATGGAGCCGTATTTGATGTCGAGGAACGCGCGGGCGTAGGCGTTGTCGCTGGTCAGCAGAGACGTCACGCTTCCCTCTCTCGCACGCGTGTCGTGCCTGCCGAGCTTGCCGACGGTCGCGATGCGGACGGATTCAGGGGTGCGTTCGGTCCGCTGGAGGCGAAGGGCCGCGGAGTGGTGTTCGGGAGCGACGAAGATGACGTCGCGGTCGCCGCCCATCAGGGCCTCGACGGCATCGCGCCAATCCTCGTCGGCGAGGTCGACGATGTCGCAGAGGACGTGCGCCTCGATGCCGTTGTCCTCGAGCGTCTGGACAAAGCGGCTGGTGTGGCCCTCGTGGCGACGGCCGCTCGTGTTGATCGCGGCGATCTTGGCGTCGATCTCGGCCAGGTTACGTTCGGCCTCGTCCTGCTTCACGAGGAGCTGGTGCTGTTCCCGCTCGATCACGCCGAGCGACCCGGACAGGCGGGAAACGATATCGCGAAACGCCCCGTCGGCCTTGCCTACATCCGACGGGAGGTACTCGCGGGACGGATTGCCGGTGCCGCTCACGGAAGCGTTCAGCGTGACGAACCCTTCGAGCAGCTCCGGTGCGACCCCAAGGGATTCGAGCTTGTGGCGGGCGAAATGCGCCATGCGGCCCAGACCGTTGGTGCCGATGATGTCCGCGAGCCGCTGGTCGTGTTGCTTCTGGAGCGACGCCAGCAGGTCCTTCTTCATCTTGAGTTCGCGGACATTGCCGATAGCGGCGCGTCGTTCGAGCAGTTGCGTCCTCTTGGACTCGAGCCGCTTGATCTCTCCTTCGACGGAAGCGCTCTCTGCGGACTTGCGCTCGAAGTCGTGTGCAAGGACGCGATGGTCGCGCACAAGCCCACGCCGGGTGCGGCGAGCGCCGTGGGCGGCCGCGAATGCGGCGACCGCTTTTTCACGGTCCGCCTCGACCTCCTGGTCCCGGCGGCGCTCCAATGTCGCCGCCAGCCCGTCAAGCGACGCGATCTGCTTTTCGACCTCGGTGACACGCTCCAGCAGGGTGTTGAACAGGGCCGCGGACGACCTGAGCGACTGGATGTCGATCGGGTCCTCGGGCAGGACGTACTTCTGGACGAACTCGGTCGCGGAATCGACGTTCGTGAAAGCGATGCTGTTTTCCATGTTCTTGAGGTACTGCTTGCGGACCGAGAACTGCCCCCGGTACATCAGCGCCAGCATGTAGTCTTCCTGGAATTCCTTCGCCGTCGAAGGGTATAGCGTCATTGTGCCGCCGACTGCCGCGATCTTCGCGTCCAGGCGCTTCTTCGTGTCGTCCCAGTCCTCGATCACGTTCTGGCCGTCGAATGTGCGGTTGACGATATCCGTTGTCTTGATGACGGCACCCTTGATGATCGCGCGCGCCTCGAGGTGCGCCTTCGAGTTCTCGCTGGTGGCGGAGAAGCAGAGGAGCAACGAGACAGGCGGTTTCAGGCGTGCCGGGTCCTCGAAGGAGAGGGCGACGTAGGTGTAGCACTCGCTGCGCAGCGTCGTCTTGGGATCGAGGCGTCCGAGGCAGTAGCTGTGGATGCTGCGCTTTTCCTCCGGCGCGTCCTTGGCGGCGGCACCGGCCGCGCGCTTGTTTAGCTTGACGCCTTCGACACCGCCCGTCAGCACGACCTGGCAGGCGTCGAGAACCGTGCTCTTCCCATGGCCGTTGTCACCGATCAGGCCGATGATCTGCCCCTCGATGGCGATGTCCGTGATGCCATAGGTGTGCCAGTTCACCACCGCGACGTTCGTAAGCCACATATCAGTTCTCCAGCGGCAGGCCGAGTTCCTCGGCGTCTTTGATTTCGCCAGCGGCCGGGGACACGCCGTCGGCACCGACTTCGGTGTTCTTGCGGTTGATAAAGTTCTCGAGCCGGACCGTGACGCCCGTCGTCAGGATGCGGCCGATGAACGGCCTGATCTTCATCGGAATGTCTCCAGACGCTTCGACCTTCTGGCCGAGGTCGACGAGGCTCATGAACTCTAGGTCCTTGAGGGAATTCCTGATCTGGGCGGGCTGGATGTTCATCTCTGCGGGAACCGCGAACGACTGTACCGTGTCGCAAAAATCGTTGAACGAGGTCTCGACGTTGCCGCGGCCGTCCACCCAGCCATCGGCGAACCCGACGTTGTAGGCGCGCGCGGCGACGAGGAGGATCAGGGTGTCTACCATCGTCATCGTCCGGCTTTGGGCGATGTCTTCGCCAGGCAGGATGCCGAACCATCCCTGAACTTCGTCGTAGATGAAATTGTAGCCGAGCAGCGAGAAGGACTGGTCGATGAAGCGCCTCGATTTTCCCGTCGTGAGAGCGCGGCGGATGGCCGTGTTTCCTGGCGTCTCCGCATGGAAGAACTGGTTGCGGTTCAGATACGCGATCGCCTTCCTGATACCGGTCTGTTCGTCGGCCGTGAAGGTGTCGTTCATTTCGTCAAGCAGCATTTCGGGCAAGTCCTGTGCGGTAGACGGTGAAGCCTGGGCATTTCATGTAGCGGGTGTTCACGAGGCCGCTCGTGTGGGCCTCGAACGAGAAACGTTTCTCCACGGCTGGTGGAACCTCGCCAGAGACGACGATGCGCAGAAGCGCGGACGCCACCACGAAGTCGTCGATGTCGGCGAGCGCGTCCTCGCCGAAGCTCGCCACTCCGCTCGTGCCGACAAGCCGGTCGAGGAAAACGATGAGACGCTCTTCGTCGGGATTGATGCGGCGGGCGTAGGCGTCGTTGAGCTGGATGCGGAAATCCATCACGGGGTCAGGGACTTCGCGGGCCTGCACCTTCCGCTCTGGCTTGCGCCTCGGCATCGGAGGGTCGAACAGCGCGTGCTCGTGGAGGATGATGCGGCGGTCGAGCAAAATCTGCGGCAACCCGACGTCATGAATGTCTATCTCGGCGGGGTGAGCGGCCATAGCGCCGACGAGGCCCTCGATCAGCGTTTCGATCTTGGCGTTGTCGGTGCCGCGCTGTGTCAGCCGGATCGTGCCGTAGACGTCGAGCTGCGCCTCGATCTTCTGCTTGACCTGCATGATCGAACGCGAGGTCTCCTCGATCGTTTCGAGAGCTTCGCGGATGTCGTCGAATCGGCGGTAGGCGAGGTTGAGACCCTCCCGCTGCGCCTTGAGCGCCGCTTCTTCGTCCGTGCCGCCCATGGCCTCCGGAAAGGCGTCGCGGGCGAATTCGTTGCCGATCACCTGCATCTTTCCGCGGTCGGCCATAAGGGTGTTGATGACGCCGAGAATCTGACGCTTGAAGCGGTAGGGATGGCTTTCCGACATGAGCTTGCTGATGTCGTACTGGAGGACCTGTGCGACGTATGTGTCCATCAGGATACGGAAACGTTCCTCGTGGTTGCGACCTTTGAAAACCTCCTGCCGGATGCCGTTCATTTTGGTGCGCGTCGCGCGCATGGAAATGTGGACGTCCCTGAGATAGCGGATGCAATCGGTGAGCGCGGCCGTATAGCGCTCCTGTCCGGTGAGCATCTTCTCGAAGACAGCCTGGAGAAGCTGCATGACGCCCTCCAGACCCTTCGACGTCGCGTATTCGATCTCTGCGAGCGCCTTGATCAGAGGAAGCGCGACTGGCGAGAATTCCATCTGGACGGCATAACCGGACTTGCTGACCTCGAGCCATCCGCAGTCCTCGAGGTACTTGGCCGCACGACGTGCACGGCTCCAACCGGCTGATTTGCCCGCATCGCCCTTTCCGATGGTCTCGTTCTTGGGAGTGAATTCGTCTTCGACCACGAGGATGTTTTCCCCGATGATCTCTTCGATCACCGCGATGACTTCCTCCCGCGAAGGAGCATTGCGGTTGACCTCATAGAACCTCGAATAGATCGCAAGCAGAACCTGCTCGAACAGGTGCTTGTTCGGCCCCGCGAGCGGCGCGAAAATGCGGTCATGGAGGACTTTGAAAAGAGACACGACGGATTCCGAATTAAAGACGTTAAATGATCGCCTCTTGTCGATTGGCTGTCAACAAATTAAAGAACTCAATGAGCGGATCGGGAAGGAAAATCAAGACATCATTTTGGGTCTTCACGGAAGTGGCGCTGCGTGTCAAACAGTATGCGCCGATGGTTCAGCTTTGCATCTGGATGGTGCATCCTCAGTAAGTGCAATAGAGGATAACCGATGTCCGCCTCATTCCATTTTGAAACCCTGATCGCCAAAATCGAGCAGAAGGTAGGCCACGCCGTCGCCAACGACGCTATCGAAGCCGATCCGGGGAAGGGGCCTCGTATAGTCGAGCAGGCGATCAAAGATGTGTTCGGCGACCTGACAACCAGTGAATACCTGAGGATCATGCTCTCGATTGAGGATATCGATAGCTACACCGTCGATCCGCCGATGCTCGGTAGCGACGACACCATGGCAGTCGCCATGAAGGCGGCCTTTTTCGGCATAGTGGAACAGAGGACGACCGAACTGAGAGAGGGGATCGCAGCCGTCTCCGTGGCCGCCGGCCTCCCGCAGACGGCGGACGAACTGATTGCGCTGGCCGAGCATGCCTATGAGAACTACCCGGAATCGAAATGGGTGAGCCAGACGCTTGTCGCCGAGGCGCGCGAGTCCCTTGACCGTCTGGTAGCCAAGGCTGGCACGGTCGCCGATGTGGAGCGGGTCCTGTGGTCGTCGCAGCTACTGGGGGGATTGATGATGTCGCCGAACGACAGCGTGGGCTGGGCCAGACACGGCCTCAACTATGGCCAGGCAAAGGAACTCACGGACCGGATCAGGGTGTTCGAGAAGATGGCCGGCGATGGTTTGCATCTCGCGGACGACATATTGATGGCCCTTTCCAACAGAGCCGATTCCGAACTTCAGCTCAAGAACACTCCAGCATCGAAGCCGCGCCTCTGAAGAAGTGGAGAGAGCGACAAGCCCGCGCGTCAGAGCGCGGGCTTGTCCAGTTTTGAGATGAGCATATCGCCAGTCGAAGCAATGGACCATTTGCCCCAAGGAGCAGCGATCGATGACGAGGTTTGTTCGTCAAGCTTTTCCATTCGGCAATTTGCGCCTGAGGACCCGCAGTCCGCGACTGAACAGACGCATGATCCTCGTCAGTCTCCCTCCGACGACCTGCATCGGTTCGTATCCGCTCACCCAGCCGCCCTTGAGATCGAAGACGTTCTTCGCGACCAGCCGGGCATCCCAGATCATGTCCTCGGTGATAGCCGTTCGCGTGAAATTGGCGCTCCGTCCGATCGAGATGCCGCTGCCAAGGGTTTCCAGCTTCGATGACGCCGCCCGGAGGTCTTCGCCGATCCGAAGACCGGTTGGCAGGTGCCGGATGGCCGTGTTTTCGATCCAGAGGCTGCCAGGCACGACGAGGTCGTCAGGCAGTTCTTCGACCAGCGAGTCGTTGAGATCGACTATCCCCACGACGCCGGACAGATCGTGTATCCGCCGGACCGTGGAACCGGCCGCGCTGACCCAGTTGCCCACCGACATGCGACGGGGCAGTTCGTCCAGTTTGGCGTCGTCGAGAAGCAGCTCAGCGCAGACCAAGCCATCAGGCAAGGAAGGCAAGGTGGCCCCGTCGAGGAAGAGACCTCCCTGCAACTCCATTTTGTCTGGGAAGGAGGTGATAGTGGTGCCGGTTGCGCGGATTTCGAACGGACCCGAAATGCCTGCCAAGCTTACAGGATGGGGCAACCGGGATATGTCGAGGCTCCTGTGAACGACGAAGCGCTTGGGAAGTTCCCCGATCGGGCAGCCCTGGACGTTCAGCGTCTCGAATTGCTCGCGGTCGCCCAGTGTGGTGAGCGATCCGTCCACGGCGACCAGCGATCCCCACACGGTCATGGATGCAGGCAGCGTGGCTATGCGGGTCCGCGATATGTCGAGGTCGCCGCAGAAAAGGCCGCGCGGCAGAACCCTGATGTCGGTGTCGGAGAGGTCGAGCCGTCCCGGCACATGCAATCCTCGGGGCAGGATACGGAGTTTCGATCCGGGCGCAAGCAGATCGCCCCTGATGACAGTTCCCCGACCGACGATCCTGATGCTCGATCCGCGGATCAGGAGGTCGTGACAGGAGAGTTCCTCGGGCAGCTCCTCGAGTTCAGTGCCGCAGAGGTCGAGCCGACCCGGCACGTGCAAGCCGCGCGGCAGGGAGCGCAGCTTGGTTCCGGAGGCCAACAGATCGCCGCCGATGACCGTTCCCTCTCCTACTGTCTTGATAGCCGATCCACTGATCAGAAGATCGCGACAGGAGAGGTCTTCTGGCAGTTCCTCGATCAGGGTGTCGCGGAGATCGAGGGTGCCTTCGACCGAGAAGGCGGGATTGAGCCTTTCCAGTTTGCTTCCGCTGGCTACCAGAGCGCCGCACGACATGGATTCGGGAAGGGTCCGGATGTTCGTTTCGCGGATGTTGAGGGTGCCCGCGACCGCAAGGCGCTCGGGAAGGGCGCTGATTTGCGAGTTGTCGGCGAGGAGTTCTCCGCACGAAAACCCTTCAGGAAGAGACGAAACGCCGGTTTGCCTGATGTCCAGGGTTCCGGTGAGCTCGACGAGGTTAGGCGGCAGGCGTTTCAGCCCGCTTCCCATTGCCAGAAGGCTATGGGTGACCGTCGTGTCCGCTGGAAGGCGGGAAACCGCAGCCTGCACGGAAATGGTTTCAGCCGTCACCGACCTGATCCGCGCACCGCGGTCGAGTGCAACGATCACAAGCCGCCCGTGAACGATGACCTGCTCCGGGCCGTCATCGTTCACGAAACTCATGCGGACGTTGCCGAAGACTTCCACGACCCTCGGCCAGCGCTCGATGCCCTGTTGGTCGAGATCGAGGTAACTCCATTCACCGTCGGGTGCTGCGACGACAACACGGTCTTCCGGAAGGTTGTCCGGCTCGAGAATGTCTCCGTCCAGAGTGCGAAGCTGGGCGAGGCCGATCCGGCTGCCGGAGAGGTCGAAGCCTTCCTGTTTCGCAAAGGCGGCAACCATCTTCGCGTATTTCGGGAGCGGGTAGGCGTTCTGCTTTCCTCTCGCCTGAAGCACGGTCTTCGTCGCGACCCTCACCTGCATCGTGACGTGCGGTCGGTTCTTGGGGTCGCGGAGGGAAAAGAACCTTTCGCTATCGGTCTTCAGCGCCTTGTCGTAGCCGCCCGAGCCGACGCAGTGTCCCATCGAGGAACCTTCCCTGTCGAGCGCGGTCGTGGAAAGCAGCCTGACGATACGATAGCCTCCGTCGATCGCGAAAACCGTCTTCTCGTCCGCGGCGTCTGTCGTGTCCGCCTTAGGTGCGCTGGCAGTCCGCTTGCGGAAGAACTCGTCCGCCTCCCTGACCACATCCTGCACGGTCGAAAACTTCAGCAACTTCTTAGGCTTCCCGTCGGGTGTCGTGTTTCCCAGCCAGTGTGCGTCATCCGCGCATGCCATCGAAAGCCATTCGACGATGTGATCGATGGATTCCGGCTTGTATTGCAGGGTCCAGTCAATGCCACGCCTGGCATCCTTCCTGAGGATGCGGCCGACGCAGATGTCGATGAGCGCGGCCACCCGTTCGTCGGTGGCGTGGGTGGCCAGAGCCTGTTCGATTTCCGCAGTCTGTTGCTCGCTCATCCCAAGTCCAGGGTTCGTCAATGGGGTATTCCAACACGACGACGCCGCCGGCCCAACATTGCATGTGTCTGATGACGGCAGTGCCGATTGACATCCTTTGGATTTGCGACAAATCATTGACGGAAATACAGACTTCGTCAACGCAGTTGGTACGTCTGGCGAACCCAGTTCGACGACCAACACGCAGAGTAAAAAGAGGACTTCATGGCTACAAACTCCGACCCGGTTACCCCAGACGACGCAGAGGCGGTCGACAAGGACATTGCCAAGCAGACGGGAGTGTTGCGGTATGTCGAGGACACCCAGTATATCCTGGCAACCTGCTGTTCACTGTTCCTGATGGGAGCGGCGCTAGGATCAGGTGATTTCAAGAACACGTTCATCTACGCGATCGTTGGAGCCATCGTTCTGATTGCCGCGCTCCTTCCGTTTAACTTTACGTTCCGCAGACTGTCGAAGGCCGCATACCACGCCTTCTACGCCTCGCGTGAATTCGTGACGCCGTCGGGGGAACAGGTGGCTTTCGTGGCCTCGAACCACACCGGAACCCACCTCACTGTCCGGTTCCAGGACGGTCACGAAGACGAATACCCACTCCATTGCCTGACGAACATCGAGGGTCGGTTCCACGACTGGGCGCGCTTCACTCACGATGGTGACGACCACTTCAAGATGTTCTCCAAAGTCAAATGGATGACCCAAGAGGGGAAGATCGGCGTGGTCCGGGGTGTCTATCTTCCGAAGGACGGAGATGCCCTGGTGAAACTGAAGCTCGAAGACGGCCAGATCGGCGAATTCAAGCTTGGCTCGCTTGAACCGCTGCCCGTGTCCGCGCGCGAAGGCGTCAAACCACAAGCTGTTTCCTAATCGCAGACATCAATCCGACGGCCTCCAGGACTTACGGAGCCGTCGGACTTTTCGCACGCCCAAGCCTGTCGCCAGCAGCGACGACGCTGGCAGGTCTAGCCAGCGTATACCGTCGACAAAGGCCGACCAACACAGGCTTTTAGCGTTGGCAATGTAGCTAAGGCCTTAAAGCTACAAAACCGGGATATGCCTGACTGGCTCCCGCAGCGCGCCGGCGACCTCGCTACACCCCACCAACTCCTCGAAAAACGCCCACCAGGCCTCGATTCCGCGAATTGGCCCTCGGACCCCTCTGACTTCCGATAATGAAGCTTATCGGCACTCAGAAACAGGGGTGCCCACGTGCGTCGGGAGGTCGGTAGCGACCATCCCGAACCTCTGGCTTTCACAAGCCAATCCAAGTCATCAGTGGGTTTGGAACCTAAGCCCACTTAGGTGCATCAGGAGGCTGTCGGAGTCTTCAATTATGATGACAGAGGTAGGGATCGCGAGGATTTAACGATTTGTAGACGCCGATTGGCAGTTCTCCTCGCCGTGGGTTGAAGAACCAGCTTCTTACGGCTATGTGTTGCGTGAAGTAAAACAGGAGAAGTAACCATGGAAGCAGCAACGACGGAAGTGACCTTTCTCGGCATTCTGAGCAAGACCGAGAAGGCTTTCTACGCCAAGATAAACGAGGGTCGCTGCAATCCGTTCTCCATGATGCATGCGGCGGCCTACGCGGCGCTGGAGGAGCTGTCTCAAAAAGAGCTGGCGACACTGCTGTCCAAACGGACTCAGGCCTTTTCGCGGAGTTTCGGTCCGGACATGTTCAGCGGGGGCAGTCGTACCCTCAAGGATATGACGATGGCCGCATTGGCGATTGAACTCGTAGCATGCCTCGACATCAGTGGCCTCGAACCGGGTGTTATCGATGCATGGAAGGACAGCGCCCCGTCCTACCTAGCAGAAAAGGTAGGGAGATATCTCGCAGGTCCGATGGCGGTCATCGTCACCGCATCGGGAACTAGCGCGCCGTACCAGATCGCCTGAGGCAACAGGAGGACTGCACCAAGGATAGTCAAACCTTGGGTTCCGATAAGTTGTTTTCGTTGATCGTCTGGCGGCGGAACGACAAAAATGGCATACGGACGATCAACGGAGGCATCAAATGCACAAGTCATTCGAGGAAGTAGCAGTGGACGCCCAGGAACGTTTCGACCGGTTCATGGCGAAAGGCGACTTCAACCCGTTCTCGGTCGCCCACTCGTCGATCCGGGACGCGCTGGCCGACTTGACGGACGAGAACTACGCGAAGCTGATTGGCGAGCGCCCCCATCTCCTTGGTGTGATGTTCGTCACCAAGGAAGTGCCCGTGCAACAATTCACGGTTCGCAGGGTACTCGGTGATGCCATGGTGCCGGAATTTGAAAAGATGATCACCTACGAGGACATCGACCGGGCGGTTCTCGAGACCTATGCCGGTCGCGAGCCGCCGGCCCATATGGCGGCCAATTTCAGGGCGGCCATCGCGTCCCGCCTCGGCGCGGCGGTCGCGGGAATCTAAGGGATGGGACGCTGGATCGACTGGCGGGTCAGCGAAGAGCTGACCGCCGCCGAAGTGGAGGCGCTCGCGGCGGTCATCAACGGCACGCTCCGCGATGCCTTGCCTTTGGTGGCCAAGCAGATCAGCGACGACCGGCCAAAGGCTCCGAGCCTGATGACCCGCTTGTCCTATCAATACACGGACAGGGTGACAGCCGAATATGCCGCCGATCCAGAGACGGTGGTGGTCACGGATGGCGAAGTCCGCGTCGCAGGATCGGGCAACCGCCGAAGCCTGAATTTCCAAGTCGTTGCAGGAGACTATTCCGGCCATACGATCGGATTCCAGGACTACGCCTCTATCGGGGTCCTAGCAGCTGCCTCGCAGGTGTCGGGCAAGATCGTGCTGACGGGCGGCGACGAGTTGGCAGCGGACTACGTGGACCATGTCCTCGCCAGGTTTGAGAAGGCCGGAGCGGAATTGCGCCCGGAAGCAAACTTCGCCGCCAGTCTCGAACGCGAAGCGAATGACGAGGCTGGCGGCGCTTCCTACTAAAGTGCCATCCGCCGGATCGCTCCGATCGGTGTCGGGGGAGCGCATAGCTCCACCGAGCGTTCGCTCAATGTACCCTGTACGTCGAGCGTCTCAGGCCAGCGGTCGATAAGGCAGTCCGCGACGTTCAGTGATCCTGTGACCGACAGGTGAGACGGCATGCAGGTCACCGTCGATTCCCTGATGTCCGCATTGCCATCTACATGGAGCCGATCTCCCATCCGAACCATCGAATTGAAGATGTTGAGCTTGCGCTTCACCTCGAACCCCTCGGCGAACGAGAGTTCCGGTTCCGCCTGATTGCCTCGCGGCCGGCATCCGGCGACGGAAACGTGGGCTCCGACGGACGTACTCGCAAGGAACACGACGCCTCGGCAGTCCTGCATCTCCACGCTGCCCTTGAATGAGGCTCCGTCGAGGGCGATGGGGGAGAACTCCGTCGCGGCGAATTGCGTGACGTCGCAGCGGATGTCGCCGAAGCTCCGCACGGCCGCGTTCCTGACGACAAGCCGTCTACCCGCGAACGAAAAGCGCTCGAGCGTGACGTGATCGAGACGGACGTCGCCGTCGAAGAAGACGCCATCCGGCATCGAGACCTTAGCCCATCGCAACTGGTCGACGTTGTCGCCGACCTCGAACAGTTTGAACGATTTATGTCCTTGAATGACGACGGTACCTCGTATCGTCACCCCTGCTGGGACATCGAGGACGAAGTCGGCATTATCCTTGAGCACAATACCGATATTGCCATCGAAGACATCGCCTGGCTTGAGCGAAGACAGCTCGACGATGCCGCGTGACTTTTCGACGCCGAACCCTGACGGCAGCTCGGTGCCCTCGACCGAGACGTCTTTCAGCCCGCGCCAACCAAGGAGACGGCGCATGTACTCGGCCTTCGGCGGCCTGTTTTGTTTGCCCTTGATCTGCCTGACGATGTCCATCGAATGGTCGATTTCGAGGGTCACGTGGCTTCTCCCGAACGGGTCTCGCAGGGAATAGATACCCGTGAAATTCGTGGAGAGGCCGCCGTCGTATGACCCCTGTCCGACGCAATGACCCATGGCATAGCCCTCGTGGTCAAGCGCTTCGGGCGTTTTTAACCGGACGACCGTCCAGCCATCGCAGCACTCGTGGATGACCTTGGCCCCTTCTCCGGCAGCCACCCTGAAACCGTCACCGCGCCGTTTTGCCATCGCCTTGTTGGCTTCGGCAATGATCTGCTGGTACGTGCCGAACTTCATGAGCTTGAGCGGTCGTCCATGGTCGTCGCATCTGGAAAGCCAGGGTTCCTTCCGCAGGCTAGAGGCGAGCAGCCAGTCATAGATGTGACGCGTTTCGTCCATGCTGGCTTCAATGATCGCTTTCATGACACTCTCGCGCCTGATGGCCGATTTGAGCAGCACTCGACCAGCGCTCATCTGAAGCAACGGGAGCATATCCGGGCTATCGGGTAGACGTGGTCGGCCGCGCTCGATCCACTCGACCTGCCCCTTGAGGAAGTCGTCGATGCGCGCTTGGAAGCTTTTGATTATCTCTTTATCCATAGCCGATCCGATATTGTCCGGTCCATCTAACCGACGGGGGACGCATCAATCAACAATCGACGCGACAAAGCATTTATGGCGCAGGGCGGTTGGCAACGGACGACGGCCCGGGTTTTGGCTATGCGGCCGCCGATGGTAAGGATGGTGGAACGACAAGGGAAAGACATGCGGGAAATAGAAGAATTCATTCGGAATAAAGCGGCCAGGGTTCTCGAAAGCCGGGGCGTGGACATCGAGCAACCCCTCATGGATTCGCTCGGTCGGGTTTTGAAGGCGGAGGATGAAAGAGGCCTTCCGCTCATCCATTCAGACGAAGACTACAACCACATAATGGACTGGCTCGTGGCCTCGGTCGCGAACCGCGAGCCGTGGCTCGAGCGCGTCAACGACGACGGCGTCCCGCTCAAGCTGGCGAAGTTCGGGACGTTCCAGCAGATCGTGGACGAAGCCAACAAGGCCATGCGCAAGATGAACACCCGCGGCGCTTCGGGAGTTGGTGCAGGTGAGATCGTCCATTCCTTCGACGACGGCTGGGCCATGGTCCGCCTTAGGTCACGCGAGGAACTGGATCACGAGTCGTCGCAGATGCAGCATTGCGTCGGACACGGCGGATATGACGAGGCCGTCCTGCGGGGTTCTATCGGCATCTATTCGCTCCGTGATCCGGCGGGGAATAGCCATGCGACCCTTGAGATGGACCACAGTGGCCCGGGCGACGTCATCGACCAGATCAAGGGCAAGCAGAACAGGGTCGCGCGTAGGGACTACTTCGCCAAAGTGGTGGCGTGGCTCGACACGCTGGAGGACTATTCGTACCCCCTCCATGTGAAGGATCACCCGAGCGGGTGGACTACCGACTTCATGTTTAAGCTGGTCGAACTGGCCAAGCTCGATCCGGGGTCCGTCTTTTCAGGCAATCTGGAATACAATATCTCCGACCACGATACCGTCGAAGACAGCGGCGAAGCGCCGATCAAGCTCGCGCTGCCTGTCGATTTGACGATCAAAGGCAACCTCACGATCAAGAGCGGGGTTGGGCCGATCCGCGAATTCATACTTCCGGAAGGCCTCAAGGTGATCGGCGACATTAACTTGATCGGTGTCACGGTCAATATGGATGCGATCCAAGGGCGTGCGGTCCAGATTACCGATTGCCACATCAAGCGCCTTCCACGGCGTCTGAAAAGGGCGGTGGCCATTACCAGGTGCACATTCGCCAAATCCTTCGAAACGGGGGAAGGCACGGTTTTCGCCGGCTTCGTGTCGCTGTCGGCCTCGAACATTGAGACCGCAATGGACGCCATGTCGTTCGAAGGGGACCTGGAACTCGACCATATCCAGGGATGGATAGGATGCGGGCAGCATCCGTGCCTGAAGGTGCCGGGCGACCTCAAGGTCCGCAACTCGCAACTCAAGTTCTTCCAGGCTGTGAAGGTCGGGGGTGCGTTCACCCTGGACCAGACGACGGTCGTCCAAGCGCCCGAATGCATCCATGTCGGAAAGAATTTTCACATTCACCGCTCCGACGTCTACCAGCTGCCCGATGACATGAAGGTAGGCGGCGCTTTCGAGGTGACGGGCGGCTCGAACCTGAAGCATGTGCCTGAAAAGGCGGTTTTGGGCGGTGATGTCATACTCAGGCAAACCGATGTGAAACTTGGCGGACGCAAGTTCTTCAGCGGGAACCTGGTCCTCGTCCGAGCCGATCTGGCGCGCCCCGCGCCCTACACGCGGGTTGCCGGTGACCTGACGATCGACGATTGCGACTTCAGCAAAATACCTAAGGGACTGGATGTTGGCGGGAGCTTCACGTTCAAGGGGTCTCTGATGACAGAATTGGCGGCGGATATCCGTGTCGGAAAAGACCTCAATCTCGAAGGGTCGCACATTTCCTCCCTGCCTCCGAACATGAGCATCCCTGGAAACCTCAACATCAGACGCCTTCTCCGCTTTTCCATACCGACAGGTGTCACGATCGGCGGGGCATTGCTAGCCGAAGGGTCGGGCATCAGGCATCTCCCGGCCGACCTGAAGCTCCGCGACCTCATGGCATCCGACAGCTTCATCGAGGAACTGCCGGATGATTTCTCCATCAAGGGAAGCCTCGACATCAGCACGACAGTGGTAAGCTGTTTGCCGAACAACCTGCATGTCGGCGGCACCGCCGATTTCAGGGAGTCTGAGATCGCCGAAATACCCGCATGCGCCAAAATTCAAGGTGGGGTGCTGATGGATGACGACGTTGTTGACATGCGGCTTGGCGAGGGTGGACAGCGCAATGAAGGTTCGCGTCACGCCGGTCCCCGCATGCCTTGAACCGGGCTACGGAAGCGCGATCGAAATTCGGTCCGAAGGTTCTCCGTTCCCTTCCGACGCGTCCAGAAGCCACCCTTCGTAGGTGACGAGATGTCCGACGAAGGGTAGGTCCACCTTAACCGAGAAGTAGAACCTATCGTCTCCCGTAAGGTGTTCGACGGTATCGCTGCGGGGCGTGAGGAACCATGGCAGCGGGAAACGGCCGATCCTTGCCAGTCCGACCGGGTAGTAGAGACGGCCGAGCCGCGCGTCGAGGTCGATGTCGAACGACACGCCGCCAAGGCTTTCCGTGATCCGGCCGGGCTTGCCGTCGGCGGGCAGAGAAAGGCTCGAGCGCAAGACCTGGTCACCGAAACGGCGTTCCCACGTCTCGCCGTCTTGCGTCCTCGTGATCTCGACCGACGTCGGAATGCCTTCGCCGGTATGGGGGAACCCGAATAGCCACCCGATCAGGTGGCCGAACAGGCCGTATCTTCGGCGGACGGTGGCGAGCCCCGTGAACCTCTTCTCGCTCCGGCGGTCGTGCAATGCCCGGATCGCCGCAGGGAGGTCGTCGAACGAAGCCTTGCCGAGCGCCCGTTCGTAGAGAGAGAGGTCCGTCGCAGTCAAATCTTATCCTCGCGATGTCGTCGCCATCCATCATCCTTTTCCTGCGTGGTTTAGCAAGTCAAGACGTCAGGGGGCCGACCCAATCAGCGACGGTTGTTAGTGTCCGAGAATTGCGAGGATGAGAACGAAGTCGGCTGCGTACGGGTGTTGTCGGGACGATCGTGTCCGGCATCGTCGTCGAACTGGCTGGTCGGCCGCCTCTGCGGCGTCGGAGCGCGTGCGTCGGGCCTGTCGTAGCCGGGAGCATCGTCGAACTGGGTCGTAGAACGGGGACGAGGGGCTGACCTTGGCGCGTCGGGGCGGTCGGATGCGTCCGTATCGTCGAACTGAGAGCGAGGCGATGGGAAGCCGCCGTGGAGCCTGGTTGTCGGGTTGCTGCCGACCTTGACTCCTTCCTCGAATGCGGCCTTCGCGACCTTCCTGAACGTGGATGTGATATCCACGTCGCCGAGCGAGCCGAACCTTTCCGAAATCCATTCTTCGAAACGTGCGTTGGTGTCTGGCATCTGCGTTTCCCTCGGGTCTTTGATTTCCCGAGTGTTCCATTCGCGCAGGCATGGATCAAGCAGCGATCGGCCGCAGTCCATGCAGGCTTCGGCACGACGCCTTGGTAATTGGCATCGTGCCGAAGGTTCAACGGATGACGCGACCGGGCGTCTGTGAGCGAACAAATTACCGTTAACCATGTCTTGCTTTCCTGGCATTCGAAGTCTATGGTTCCGCAGCGTCAACAATTTTAGAGGACTTCGACAATGACCATAATCAAGGACCCGAAAATCGTCCGCCTGGTCGAAGGCAGCGTGACCGACGACGGCATCTACTGCCTCTTCGACAATGAACGGCGGACGATGCTCACAAGATATATCGAGGCGAAGTACGGCATGACGCCGGACGAGTACAGGGCGTACTGCGGTTTACCCGCCGACTATCCGATGACCGCAAAGAACTATATCGAAGAGCAGATCGATCGCTCGAGGAACTGAGAGGGCTATCCAATCAGGTCGGGTGACCTGTGGGAGGGCTTGGAGAAAGCAGCGCCAAGCCCCAACTGGCCATCCTCTATCAGGGTGACTCCCGCCATCTGGAGTATCCTGATGACCGCTTCCTGCTCGGCAACTGTCATGTTCACCGACCCGTCCAGCAGTTCCGCCCGCTTGATCGCGTCGATGCTGACCCGCGACTTCTTCGCGAGGTCCTGGACGCGCCAGCGCAGGAGTGCGCGGGAAGCGCGGATATGTAGCCCGGTCAGCGTGGTCATGTGTGGAACCGATTCGTCGTCGGCCCATTTCGGACCAACCATAGGGTCCGGTCAAGCGGCGGCGGTCAGGACCGGCTGCTTGTGCGCGGGCTTTTCCGATGGAAAACTGAATGCATCAAGCGTTCGAAAGCCATCAATGTCCTCCTATACAGACGACGATCTGGACTCCTTGTCCGACATCCGCCACCTCGTCACGGCGGCCGCCGCCGTCGCCCGACTGGACGAGGCGCTAAAGCGAACGAAGTCAGCCGAACCGCTCTACCATGCCGCCACCCTGCGTCGTGAAGCCATAAACATCGCCGCGCTCGAAGGGTCGCTGGTGCGCATGGAATCCCTCTGCCGCCTGCTCGGCAACAAGGAGGCCACGAACCTCGAGATGTCCGTCCGGCTGGCGGCGGATATCCACGCCGCCCTCCTTCTAGTCGCCGCCTGGGGAGACGAAGCGCCGTCGGCGGAGCAAATCCGGACGCTCTTCGACGTCTCCGACGCATCCAAGGGGCGGAGGCTGAAACAGGACCTTGTCTGGAGCCTCGAGGAGGACTGCTTCTGGCTCCACAACGAACTGCTGGCCTTCATGGAAAAGCCGAACCCGTGGGATGCCATGGAGAACCTGCGTTCGCTCTGGACAATTGGCCGTTTCCTCGGCACCGCCAAGCGCATGGCGCTGCTCGTGGCCGGCTGGATGCTGGCGAGGGGCTTCGGTTGCGCGCTGCCGACCGTCGGGCTGGCCGCTTACATCATACGCGACACCGACGGTTTCCGTGACGCCGCCCAGTCGAGGATCACATGGGTTGCCAAAGTCGGTCACGCATTGGTGGAACTCGGCGCTGACGGGATGAAGAAGATCGAGGACGGGGCCATGTCGAAGACGTCGATGCTGGCGCTATGCCCGCCCGAGAAGAACTCGTCCAGCGTCGAAAGGGCGATCGAGTTCATGATGACGACGCCTGTCTTCTCCGCCAAGGCCTTCGCGAAATCCCTGGACCTCACGGCCCGCGGAGCGAAGGTTGTCCTCGACAAGCTCGAGGAAGCCGACGTCGTCGAGGTGGACGGCGGTCTTAGGAACCGCAACTTCGTCTGCAGGAGGGCGATGTGATCTCGGTCGTGGAAAGCAAGCTGAACAGGGTATTCGAGGCGCTCGGGTCGCCGATCAGGGCGACGTCGGAGGATGGAGACCTGTTCGTCCGCGACATCATCGTCACCGCCGGCGAGGAAGGCTTTTACGACGTGTTCGAGGCCGGGTCGCCTTCCGCGCCGATCCACACGGTTTCTTCCGATGATCCGGCGACCGTCGCTGGCGTCGTCGCCCTGCATATCGCCCGCCGGATCATCTCGTCGGCCGTCGAGGACTAGGCGGCGCGGGCGACCGCGTCCTTGAGGGCGAAGACCACGCCGGCGCAGTAGGAGTAGTCGTCCTCCTTGATCGTGAACTTGGCGTGCGGAATATCGGTCGATACGCGGATCGCGTACTGGGAATCGTTGTAGGCGACATTCACAGTTGCGGCGAGCTTCTGCAGCTTTCTGAAATAGGGGCAGTAGTCATCGCCGCAATCGTTTTTCAGCAAGCCGTCGGGCGTGAAATAGAGGACTTCGTCGTAGACCTCGTCGTGTTCCGCTCCATTGAGGATCGCCGCGTCGTCGCTCGCGCCGTAGATCGCGATCAGTCCGGCCTCCTTCATCGCCTTGAACAGGTCGGGAGAACCCTCTTCGCCGTACTCGTTTCCGTCGAGCGCCGCTGCCGCTTCGTTTATGTCCATCGAGGTCCTCCTTTTGTCTGTGTGTCTTCGATGGTTGCCTGGTAACGGAGCGATGGAAAGGCCCGAAGTCCGGATAGTTGCGAAGAGGCCGGCGATGATGCAGAACGAACGCCATGGAGCTTTGCTGGATGTATACGAAGGAACTGAACGACCGGTGGGTCCAGCAAATGGCGGCAGTCGTACGCCAGCGCACGGGCTTGGACATATCGTCTCTCCTGCGGGACGGTCCGGGGCGTATCCTTCTCAATCTCTGCAACAAGACGGGGTTGCTGCCGGGAGCCTTCGCCGACGAGAACACGCTCCGTCACATCATGGACTGGCTGGTCGCGTCGAAGGTGCGGAACGAACCCTGGCTGACCCGTCTCGACGCCGAAGGCAGGCCGTTGAAATTGATGAAGTGCGGGACCATCGAGCGCCTGACCCACGAGGCCGACCGCGCCATGAAGCGGTGGAACTCGAGGCCCGGCGTCGCCCCATCAGAGGGTGCCGAACTCGTATTCGACTGCGGAGAGGGCTACAGCGTGTTCAAACTGGTCACCGCGGCGGCGCTGGATGTCGAAAGCGGCTTGATGGGACATTGCGTCGGGAACGGTGGTTACGACACGGCGGTCGAAAATGGCGAGCTCGAAATCTATTCGCTGCGTGACGGATCGGGAAAGAGCCATGTCACGATCGAAATGGAGACGAGACGGAGACGGATCACCCAGATGATGGGGAAGGCAAACACGCGTGTGAAGCCCGAATACATGCGCCGCCTGATCCCGTGGTTCAACCACGACCGAGAACTGGACCTCTGGGACGCCGAAATGCCGCCGGGGTTCGAGATCGACCGGAACAGGCAGATCGTGGAACTGGCAGCACTCCGTCCGGGGGACAGCTTCGACGGCGAGCTGCACCTTCGCGTCTTCGAGGACACGGAAGAATATATCGTCCCGCTTCCCGAGAATTTCACCGTTCTCGGTGATCTCACTATCAGTGCGCACAGGCGGATGGACTATAACGCTGGCCAGGCGCAACCTTACAACTTCCATGGTCCGATCGGCGGCCGGGACTGGAGTCGGGAAAAGCATGGTCCCGTCCTCAAGATGCCGACTGGATTGAACGCCGAAGGCAAACTGACGCTTCACGGTTTCAGGGCGGGAATAGACGCGAAGGCATACTCGTACCATCTCGTCGCCTGCCGGGTGGAAAGCCTGCCCGAGACGATCGACAGGAGCGCCGTCATGACGGAGTGCCATGTGCCGGCGGCACTGTCAGGCATCCGCTTTGAGAAGAACTTCGTCATCGAAAACTGCGGGGCGGTCGAGTTCGGTGACGCGATCCACGTCAAGGGCGAGATGACGCTGAGCAACAAGTCGGACACCCATGGCAGACCAGTGTCTATAGCGTTCAAGGGCGGATGCCGGGTCGAAGGCAACCTGACCTCCAAAAAGGTCGTTCTCGAAGCCGGCTCTGACGTAACCGTAGACGGGAGCGTCAGTTTCATGGGCGGGGAGATCGCAGCCGAACGCATAAGTGTCGAAGGAGACTTCATCACCTACGATACGACGTTCAACCGGATGCCGCACCATCTGAAAGTCGGCGGAGACGCCAGGTTCGACTGGGCGAGGATCGACCGCTGGCCGACGACCATGGAAGTCGGCGGCCGGATCAAGGACGGCGGAGCCACAATCCTCGGGTCCGACACCCCGCCGCAGTCACAACCCGGGTTGTGACGCGAAGATAGGCGAGAGCGAGATGGGCCTGTTCTCTTCCAGCGCCGCTAGGCGACGGAAGGCCAGGCTGCTCAAGAACTCCTCATCGAAGCTGTAGGTAGACTGCCGACGACCCAGAAGCATCCAGATGTCCATGTTCGCCCGGATGTCGTCGATAGGATCACCGTATTCCTCGAAGATGTAGTCGGTCTTGCGGATTTCCTCGAAGGCCCTCCAGACGGCGGCCGCCCGTTCCGGCGCGAGGCGGTCACCCTGGTTCGGGTTGCGATAGAGGACCCGTCGGTTTTCCGCAGCGACCGCGCAGGCGAGCCGGAAGAGTTCGTCTTCCCCAGATTGGAAGGCCGGAACCGCGCCGTCGATTTCAAATGGCACCGTGAAATCGGAAACCTTGTACTTGAGTGGCTCGTTCTCGTTCAGAGCCTGGGCCATCTGTTCCGCACATTCGAACGCCTCGTCCCTGTCGCCCAGGTTGAAATACCTCACGTTCACGTTCGTGTCGTGCCAGTCGGGCGCATGGGTCATGACCACCGACACTGCCGAAATGGCGTAGTCCACCTTGACCTTGTAGACGGGACCGCGGCTGCGTTGCCAGAGCTGGCCGTCGGCGACAACGAAACGCTCCATGTGCTTGCGGAAGGCGGCGTGGCAATACGACATCTGTGCCTCGTCCACCTGTTCAAGATCACGCCGGACATCGTCGAAGGACATATAGTTGCGTGCGTAGGTGGAACCGGCGGGAATCGTCCCGTTGAGTTCAAGCCTTTTCCGCGCGTATTCGAAAGGCGGCCACAGATCGCCGAGGCGTTTTTTCTCGACCTGCTCACAGGAAAGACGCCAATGGAGTTGTTCGTAGAGTGGACGAGAGAGGGGAGAGTGCGAAGCGCGCCATTCAGGAATTGCATCCGAGGAGAGCGAGATGTCGCATTCGTACCCAGGCTCGGACGTGGACTGGTGGTGCGTGGGGAAAGCGTTGCCGAAAAGCATGGCGGCCGCGCCTTTGTCGAAGGTCTCGCAGACAGGGCGATAGAGCGCGCCGTCCATCATCCGCACATGATGGGGGCGTTTCACCATCTTCTTCGGCCTGACGAAGCCACGTTCCACCGCAAACGCATCTCGGCTTTCGAAGACGACATCCATTTCGGACAACCTAACTTCGGGAATGTCGTAGAAGCCCGTCGCGGAAACGAAGACGTCTTTGTCCCTCGTCGCCCTCGGGGGACGGGCCTTGAACAGGAGAGGGTAGCTTGCCTCGATCCGCATTTCAGAATGTCCTTCCGGGAACGGGCTGATGAACCGCTCTAACATCGATTGGCTTGTTTTCTTCGTAGCTCCGCGCGCGTTCGATCAGCATGTCGGCGACTTCGACCTCGCCAAAGTCATAGGTGGAATGTACGCGTCGAGCCTTCTTCCAGACGGTCGCGTTGGTTTCCAGGTGATCCGAGGCATCGCCATATTCGCCGAGCACGTAGTTGGTCCCCATGACCTCGGCAAACGAACGGAGTACGCCGTTGACCGCATCCTCTCCGAATTTTTCCCTCCACGACGGGTTTCTGGTCACGAAGCGGTTCGCCTCGACGGCCAGACCGAAGGACATCCGCCGCAGTTCTTCCTCGTGACACGGGTAGTCGGTGATCGAAGGGGCGTGGATGACGTGCCTCGATGTGAAATCGGCGACCTCTCCTCGTATTGCGGGCAACTGGCTTTTGACCTGCTGTCCATCCTGGAACTGCCAGGAGACGAGCTTGCGGCCGCTCAATGTGTCGCAAAGGGCGTTCGCGTATCCGAATGCCTCGTCACGCGCTCCCAGCGAGAAGTAGGTGCGGGCAAGCCGGGTATCGTGCCAGTCCGGAGCAAAGACGAGCGAGATCGTTGCCGATCCCCGTTCCCTGCTGTCGTAGCGTCGCTCCACCCTGTAGACGGGCGGTCTCGTTTTCATCCACAGCTCGCCGTCCACGATGAGGAAGTTGCTCATGTGTCCAGCATGTGTCCGCATGCACTCTTCCAGCTGGTCGTGGTCGTACTGCACGATCTTGGGGAGCACCTCTTCGAAGGTGACAAAGTTGCGCCTCTGGTACATGCCCCGTTCGGCTTCCGCCGCAGGAATGGACTGTGGCCATGTTTCCTGGTTCTGCAAAGTCGAGTCCTTGACGGACGCGCTGAGCAGATGCCAGCGGAGTTGTCGAAACACCGGCAGCGATATGGGACGCTCCCTGCGCTCCTCCGCCGTCGGGAACGAAAACCCCGGATAGGAAATGTCCCCGCCGACGCCCACTCCGGAATCATTCTCCCATCCGCCTGGAAAAGCCCGAGAAAACATCGTGGAGATGTCCTCGCCATCGTGCGACAGTCGGCGATAGAGGTGGCCGTCATAGGTGATCGCCTTGACATAGCGGTCCAGACGTTCGTGCGCGAGAGTGCGCTTGAGCGGGTCGTCCTCGTCGACGATCGATCTGACGTAGTCGAAGCTCTCGAATGCGAGTTCGGTCTCGGACGCCGACACTTCGGGGATTTCCCACTCGGAGTCCATCGAAACCAGGATATCTCGCGGCCCGTTGTTCCTGACGGGCGTGCCCCTGACGTGGATCGGCAATCTGGCGGTGACTTTCATGGGGCAACCGGAATTCGAAGATGTCCCGTTGTAGTTCGGGCATCGGCAACGGACAACAGCGCGGCGCTTGTGCCCACCTGCGAAAGCAACACGGTCCGCTTCCGGCTTGCTGCCCGGAATGGTATCCAGTGATCATTACGCATTCGAGCAAGGCCGCATAATGGAGAAGTCCGAAACAGTAAACCGTCTCGAAGCCTCGTTGGACAGATTGCTGGACGACCTCGCGGACGAGGCTCGGGACATGGCGGGAGTTTCGATCCGGGACCTTTTGGAGATGTCCGTTGGAAGGGTAATGAAAGCCCAGATAGCATCCAAACAAGGCGACGACTCGCGCGGCGGTGTCTCGGACCCGGTGAACGACATGCGCCATATACGCGATTGGCTGGTCGGAGCGGTTATACGTCACGACCCGTGGCTTGGTCGCCTTAACCCTGACGGCGTTCCATTGAAGCTCGCAAAATTCGGACGCTTCGAACAGATTGTCGACGAGGCCAACAAGGCCATGCGCAGGTTGAACACCCGCGGAACCGCAAGAGACATCGCGAGCGAGGTAGTCCACGACTTCGGCAACGGCTATGTCATGGTGCAGCTCAAGACGTCGGCAGAACTCGAGGCGGAGTCGGTGATGATGCAGCACTGCGTCGGGCAGGGTGCCTATCATGGTGCTGTCGAATCGGACCTGACGAGGATATTTTCGCTCAGGGACCGTCACGGAAAAGCGCATGTGACGATTGAGGTGGATGTCCGTGAAAACAAGGTCGAACAGGTCAAGGGAAAGCAGAACCGCATCCCGCGGACCGACTACTTCGAGATGGTGGCCGAGTGGTTAAACACCAGGGACTACGAGTTCGACTGCGACGACTACCCATCGGGATTTGCGGTCGACAACAAGGGAAAGCTCGTCAACATCGCCAAACTCAAGGACGGTGACGAGTTCGACGGCGATCTGAAAATCGACCTGACGGACCCCGCGGACATGCCGTCTCTCCCACAAAACCTGACAGTGACAGGCGGGTTGAGCATCCGCATGCCAGGTCTGGTTCCGAGTGTGACGAAAGAAACAGGTCCACCAGGCTCGTTGAGCGGCCGCGGGATGCCCAATCTAAGGAAAGTCGTCCTCCCGAAGGGGCTTGTTCTCCTTGGCGACCTTACGCTGACTGGCGTCCATGTCACGCAGGACGAAGAGTTTCCGGGGCGGGCCGTCTACCTGGACAACTGCGTTATCGAGAGGTTGCCGCCGCACGTCGACCAGACGACGACCATCAGGGGATGCAACGCAATAGGAGATTTCGCAAGAGGCGTGGTCTTCGAGCGCCTGTTGGTCATCTCGGGGTCTTCATTGACCCGCGGCCGGCTGCTCGAGCGGTCGACGTTCCTGAACAGTCTGAACCTCGACGGTATTTCGGCCCTCACGATACCCGACGGCTTCAGCGTCGCGGGTGACCTGAAAATCACAAGGTCACCCTGCGTCTTTTTCGACGGATCGGTGGAAGTCGGCCGATCCTTGGTCATCAACGACTCGAGGGTCGAGGGAGACCCGAGCCGCCTCCACGTCGGGACAACGCTTCATGTGCACCGGTCGAAAATGCGGATGCTTCCCGGCGACACTGTCGTAGGGACCGATCTGGTCTTGTCGAGCGTCACGGATATCCGGACGCTTCCCCGTGCGGTAAAGGTCGGAGGCTCGATCAGGATCGACGACACGAGGATTTACTCCCTCGAAGGTCGCAAGGAGTTCGCGGGGCTGGCGCTTCATAGGACGGAAGTGCGGGAACTGGAGCCGGGGAGCGTAGTCAGGGGCGACCTGCAAATCAGCCACCTGCCGATGGAGAGGCTGCCTAGCGGCCTAGTCGTGGAAGGGGACCTCACGATCGGCGCTTGCCCCATCAAGCGAATTCCGAACACCACGAGGCTCGGCGGCAGTCTATCCCTCAAAAGCTCCCACGTCGTGGCGGTCCCGGAGGGGTTCAACATACCCAAGGACCTCGACATATCGGGACTGGGATCGTTCCGCATCCCGCCGGGCGTGACGATCGGCAGGAACCTCGTGGGCGGTGGGGCTGGCATCGAGGAACTCCCGAACGACTTTTCGGTCCATTCGCTCCTCGTTCCCGGTAGTTCGCTCCAAAGGCTGCCGCGGCGGCTCAACATCGACGGCGACATCGACGTTCGCAGCACCAGGATCGACAGCGTCCCCGCCACGCTTTCGGTGGGAGGGAGCGCCGACTTCAGGAAGACCTCCATCCGGTCGATCCCGGCGTCCGTCTTCATCGGCGGGGAACTCAGCGTCGAAGACCACGTCATCGTCGATCTGCCGGACGCAGGCCCGAAGGAGGTCGTTCCCCGGTTCGGCTAGGAGAAGGGCATATCGAAGGCGCGGTTGCGCGTCCTCGCGATGCTCGTCGTCACCACGATCCTGATTGCTTCGGGGACGGGCACGGTGGAGGTGGAGAAACCCGCGAGGCATGCCTCCATGGCATCTGCCAGATCGTCGGGATCGACGTCCTCCAGATCGCGCCCGAAGGTCACCTCCTGAAGGGCCGCCATTCCCTTGAGGGCAGGGGCGTCGAACTGGCGTATGCCGCGGTAGCGCCCGTCGTCGTCATGGGAAACGGCCGAGACGAACATCGAATGGGCTTCCATCATCGCGCACGGAGCGAGCGCGGTGGGTACAACGCATTGTGGCAGCAGGGTTTCTATCTTGGAGGCAAAGACCCGGCGCGGTGCCGATAGGGCCTCTGCATCTTCCACGATCCTCCCCCGCTCCGCTACGGCTCCGGCCCGTGCGATGGCAACGGCGTGTTCGAACTCGTCCACGCCGAAATGCAGGCTCAGCGCGCCGTCGTCAGCCCTCTCGTCGAACGGGCGGCGGGATCGGCTTACGTCCCCGAGTTTGTCCACGCTGCGCTCGTAGAATTCCTGCTGCCGAAGCTTCGGGAAGGCGACGGTGACCGGCAGGACCCTGTCGTCGTCAACCGCATAGGTGGGGCAGGGGCAGGCGATCCAGAACTCGCCGTCGATGAGGACCACATCCGAATGCCATGCCTCGATGCCGATCTTTTCGAGTTCGTCGTCCGTCCACTCGAAGTACTTGTAGCCAGAAGCGGGCTTGGGATCGATCCGGCTCCTGTCGATGTTGACGTAGGTGTCCGTCATGAACCTGAAGCCCTCGTTCCGCAGCAAGGCCCCGACGATGACGTCGCGAGACAGGACGGTGTCCTGGACGACGGAAGCCGAGAACCGCCTCGAATGACGCTCGCTTCGCGCGAAGACACGCCGCCACAGACGGCCTTCCATGGACCTGATGTCAACGTCGGGCCAGGAAAACGCGACGGGAGCTTCATATGCCGAGAATTCGCGGAACTCGAACTCGCGCTCGAAGCGGAAGAAGCTCTCGTGATAGTAACCGTTCGAGCGGGTTTTCGTTCGCGCCTGGCGCAGCCATGGAAGGGTTATTTTCAAAACGCTATCCGTCAAAAAATGTTGTCCGATCGATAGCGTCGTGCGAACCGGACGCCCTGTCAATTGAAGACGCCATTCCGTGAAAAAATAAGGACTCCAGTCCCGCTGCTCGCGTCATCCATAAGAAAATGGGCGATCGATAAAATTTTATCCATCCCGTTAGAGTCTTATGAAACTTCCATCGCTACTGCATCCTGAAATGTCTGAACTCGCGTAGTCGGGGTGTAGGTTGAGAAGTCTGAAATTCAAGAATTTCCGCTCTGCGGACGATGGGGCCACGGCCGTCGAGTTCGCGCTCGTCTCACCCGTCCTGTTCTTCCTTACGTTCGGCATCGTGGAAACCGGAATTGTCTACGCGGCGGACATCCTTTTGAAGAACGCGACCTATGACGCAGCTCGGACAGGCAGGACGGGCTTCGTCTCCGAAGGCGCGACACAGGACGACACCGTCAAGCGGAAAATCCTCTCGCAGGCGGGCGTACTCATGGACCCCGACAAGATCGTCTTCACCAGCAAGTCCTACGAGGGGTTCGACAACCTGAGGAAGCCCGAGCCGTTCACCGACAAGAACGGCAACGGCCGCCGGGACGACGGCGAGAACTACACCGACGTCAACGGAAACGGGAAGTACGACACGGACCAGGGCGCTGCCGGATACGGAGGGACGAAGCAGGTCGTCCTTTACACGGTCACCTACCCGTGGACCTTCCGCACCCCACTGCTGCGGGAAGTGATCGGAAACAACGGCACCGTCGAGCTGACGGCAACAGCGGTGGTCCAGAATGAGCCTTACTGACATGAGCGTGTTCCGCAGGACGATCGAGGCGACGAGGGGCATTGCCCGTCGGCTGTTGGCGGACAACAAGGGCGTGGCCGGGATCGAAATGGCCGTCATCACCCCTGTATTGTTGCTGATGATGTGCGGAGGAGGCGAAATCGCCTTCTATGCGCGCTCGCACTTCCAGGCGTCCCAGATGGCCTCGACGGTCGCCGACGCCGTGTCCCGCTACGAGGCGGTGACCTCCGCCGACATCGCATCCATCTTCACCGTGTCGTCCGAGATTATGGGCGCGGCCGATTTCAAGGAAAACGGCTATGTGGTCCTTTCGTCGGTGTCGCGGACCGGAGGCGGAGCCACGACCGTCGCATGGCAGTGCAAGGGCGGAACGGCCGTGAACGCAAGCCGTGTCGGCGCGGCCAACAAGGCTGCGACGCTGCCCGGCAGTCTGGTTCTCGACGCGACGGACAACGTGATCGTCGCCGAGGTCTTCTACAAGCACACCAAGCTCTTCGAGGGTTTCGTCCCTCTGGAGGAGCAACTCTACAAGACGGCGGTCTTCCGTCCGCGCCTCGGCAGCCTCACCAGCGTGCCAGGTTGCTAGAACTCAAAGTCAGGATGATCCTATGACATTGCGATCCATGATCGCCCGCTTTGCCCACGACCGTGACGGCGCGGTCCTGCCGCTGGTCGGCATCGTCAGCCTCGCGCTCGTCGGCGCGACGGGATTCGGCATCGACGCCGCCCGCCTGATGCTCCTCCATTCGAGCCTGCAGCGCGCCATCGACGCCGGCGCGCTTTCCACGGTCGCGAGGCTGGACGAGGCCACCATCGACGCGCAGCTTAGGAAGTTCACGGTCGCGAATTTCGCGGACGGCCAGATCGGAGCCACTCTGGACAGCCTGACCTGGTCGATCAGCGGCGACAAGAAGACACTGACCGTGGATGCCACCGCAAGCGCACCCGCGACCCTGATGACCATCCTCGGCATCAAGACCATCAACACCAGCGCCCACAGCGTGATCGAACGGTCGACAAGCGGTCTCGAACTCGCCCTCGTGCTGGACAACACCGGATCGATGGCGGGGTCGAACCTCACCAGCCTGAAAACGGCTTCCAACACGCTCGTCAACACCCTGTTCGGCGACAAGTCGGTAGCCGAAAACCTTTATGTGGGCATCGTGCCGTTCTCGCAGGCGGTCAACATCGGCAAGGCGAACACCGGCTGGCTGAAGTCGGGATCGCTCGACGCACTCGACTGGGGTCCGACAACATGGGCGGGCTGCGTCGAAGCTCATAATTCGAGCGCAGACGACGTGTCCGACGCCGTGCCGTCCGACAAGCCGCTCACACCGTACTACTGGGAAGACAGCTCGGGGAACGACTGGGTCACCGTCAACAACAAGGGCAAGAAGACGTACGATTCCACGCTCAACGAGAGCAACGGCCCGAACAAGAACTGCCCGGCCGAGGTCACGCGCCTCACGCCCGCCAAGTCGAAGGTCCTTTCGGCCATCAGTTCCATGAAGGCGGTTGGCAACACCCATATCAACGTCGGTGCCGTCTGGGGATGGCGGATGCTGTCTCCGAAGTGGCGCGGACTGTGGGGCGGCGACATGGCGACCTACAAGCTGCCGCTCGACTACTACACGCCCCAGATGAACAAGGCGGCGGTGATCATGACCGACGGCGAGAACACGATGTCCTCGAGCGTCTACAGCGCCTATGGCTGGCTGGAAGACAAGAAGCTCGGCACGAGCAGCTCGTCGGCGGCCGTGACTGAACTCAACAACCGTCTCAGCAAGGTCTGCACTGCGATGAAGAACGCAGGGGTGATCATCTACACCATCGCGTTCGACAATCCGGACACGGCCACGCAGAACCTGATGCGCAGCTGCGCGAGCCAGAACGCGTTCTATTTCAACTCGCCGACCACCACGGCACTCCAGAACGCGTTCAAGCAGATCGGCGACTCGCTGTCGAACCTGCGCGTTAGCAAGTGACCTTCGACCTTGGGCTTTGCAACGGACCTCGCGCGGTGCGCGGTCCGCCAAAGGGTTCCCGCAGCCGCTTATCACTTGCGGTTCGGAGTGCTACGGTCACTGAAGAAAATATCAGCGGCTTCCGCTTCGGAACGCGCGCCATGGAGACTACAAGATGACCAGCCTGACGAACGAGGAAATCCGACAGAAGATAGTCGACGAGCTGGATGCCAGGTTCTACCGTTCTCCTTCGCATCAAGATCACGTTCTGATACGCCTCAAGAAGAGCCTCAAAGTGAGGCACATCGGTACGATCCCGAAGGGGTCGATCGGCGTCGGCAAGTTCAGCGAAAGCTCAATCCTCAAGAGCGACTTGTCTGTCGTGGATGGATACGATGTCACCTTCATCCATGACGATGGCAACTCTACCTCGACGCAGGCTCACGTCGATGAAGTGGAAGTACTCTGCGGCCCCGCGGCATCGCCGAAGACGCCTCAGGCTCCGATGGGTACTCCGCGCCCGGCATGAGCCTCGGGGCCTTGCTCGAGATCGGCCAGAAACCCGGAAACGAAAAGCGCGTAGCCAAAAGCGACCTCGCGTTCGAATCTGACATGAAACACGCTCGGCTCAAAGCCCGAAGGTAATAGCTTCAGGTCTCAGGGAGAAGTGTCAATTCGTCGTCGGTGTCGATTGCGAAATCAAAGACATCGTGATCCGTATCAAGGATACGGCCCGTCGGGGCGATGCCTCGCAAGGCTACCTTGAACTCTTCCGAGTCCGTGGCCCAGTACGGAAGGGCAAGGTGGTTTTCCAGGACCCCGAGGATTTCGGGGCTGATGCGCCACTCGAGCGCGAAGCCGAGCGAATGCTGCACCCTCGCCTTTCGCACGGACTCTTCCTCGCCCGCGGTCTCGTTTCCGCTGCGGAGGTAATTGTCGAGATAGTGCCTGATATCGGCTTGCGCGAGCTTGCTGGTGCAGCCCGTCACGACGGCGTACTTCTCGTCGAAATCCGCTGCGCCAAGGGCGGCGATCTCCGGATAGGCAGCAACAAGTTCATCGTGGATGCGATCAATCTCAGGGCGGTCGCGGCCGTGACGGACGGAGAGTTCGATCTCGACGTGCCGACCCCGGAACACCTGGTCATAGCAATTGAACAGAGCGGGAAGACCGAGTTTCTCGCCCCAGTAGCGGCTCGGGTCGAAATACTTCGTTCGCGGATAGAGGGGATCGACGCCCCGAGGCGATTTCGTTCGGCCGTGATGGGGCATCAGGCAGCCAACAACGCCTGCCTGACCTTGTCCATGGCCTTGACCTCGATCTGGCGCACGCGCTCCTTGCTGACGCTGTAACGCTCGGCGAGGGCTTCGAGTGTCATGGGGTCGTCCACGAGGCGACGCGAGCGCAGAATGTCGCTCTCGCGGTCGTTCATCTTGGCGAGGATGTCGTTGAGACGGCGGACGTTGTCGTCCTGCTCGTCGGCCTCGATGAGGATGTCCTCGGGCGACGGGCCTTCGTCCATGAGGAGATCGCCGACCGTGGCGGACCCGTCCTCGATCGACGAGATGGGGGCCGAAAGGGATGTGGCGGCGGTACGGGCCGCTAGGACGGCGGCCATTTGCGACTTCTCGATCCCGAACCGGAAGGACATGATCTCGAGGATGGTATCCTCGTCAGCGCCCTGCGCCTCGAGCTCGCGGCGGAGCTTGGGGGCCTTAAAGAAGGCGCTCTTCGTTTCCTTCGTGTTCGGAACCTTGACCAAGGAAGATTCGCGCTGCACGAACTCCTTGAGTTCTGCCTCGATCCACCATTTCGCGTAGGTGGCGAACCGGAATCCCTTCTCAAGGTCGAACTTCTTGCCGGCCCGCACGAGTCCCTCGTTTCCGACCGAAGTCAGCGTTTCGAGGGAGTGTCCGTAGTTGCGGTAGCCCGCGGCGATCTTGATGACCTGGCGGAGATGGGCTTCCACTAAAGCCTGTTCCGCCCTGATGTCGCCCTCGGACGCACGGGCGGCAAGCTGGGTTTCCCTTTCAATCGAAAGGTATTCCATGGAGGATGCTGCCACCGCATAACGCGTGAACCCACGGCCTTCCGTGTACCCGGCGGACTTCATTGAAACCATCTGTCGTTCCTTGTCGATCACCTCGATGGAGGCTTTCAACCATAGAACGCGAAGTCCGTCAATTGCTTTGTCAACATTTCATGTAAAAAAGAAGACCCCGGCGTCCATCAATAGGCGCGGGTTCTTCCCGACTGCCGCGGACCGTCGGATGAAGCGAAGCGACCGCCGCCGGAGTCAGGATGCCCGGGTCCAAAATTCGAGACCTCGGAGGCAACGGAGGGAAGCTCCGCACCGAGCCGGCGCAGTCCTCTCGATGCCATCCGCTGCACCGTGCCGCCCGGCTGGTAGCGGCGGGCGAGCGTCTCTATCGCGGAAGCGTGGTCCGATGCGTACACGCTGCCGAGGATATCGCCGTTCGCCCGCTCGCTCCTGTGGCGCGCGTCGAGGTAGACGTGGCCGTCTCCGCTCTCCACGATGAGGACATCGTATAGGCGACGGTCCGGGTCGTAGGCCGAGACGGTGTCTCTTGCGAATTCGAGCGCGTCGGCCAGAGGCAGGGACTGGCGTCCGGTCCGGCGGGTCTCGCCTCCTGAGCGGGCGGTGACGTTCACGGACCAGCGGTCCGCAGGGCGGTTCGGATCGACCACAGCGTCGAACACGACGTCAAGCGAACGCGGAGAGCCATCGGCGTCCTCGAGGACGAGCCTGATCCCGTATCCCCCGTTTTCGACGACGTGGACCGCGATGTGCGGTGCGGAAGGAGCCTGACCTTGCGGATCGACGACCGCGAGGTCAGGGAAACGGCCGTTCATGGAATCGGCGATCGCCATGACCGCATGCCAGTAGTCGGAAACCGATTTGGAGTAACGGTGCGGAAGGCCTCTCGTCAGGACTTCGGTATATAGTTCCTCAACCTGGTAGTCTCGGACCGTATAATCGGCGCGGTCGATCCCACGCTCGTTATAGCCAAAGCGGTCGTAGCCTTCGTGGTCGAACTGGTGGTAGGCGTCCGACATCTGGGAGCCGTCGTCCAGCAGCCCGTAGCCACCGCCGTTCTGGGCCCACCACAAAGGGTTCAGGTCTCTCTCGACAATCGTCGGGCTGTACTTTCCGCGCATGCGCCGTCTCCAGGGTCTTAGCTGTCGACCGACATGATCTGACCGAGGAGAGCATGGAACAAAAGATGATATGGAAATTTAGGAGAGGCTAATATGCCGAGAACGGAAGTAGAACTCGGCAAGTTGAAGTCAAGCCGCAAGTTTACGGAAAGAAAACCCAAGAAGACCGTCAAGAAGGTCAGTATTGATCTTGAGATTGTATTTCTCCGCGAGCACAAGCGGAGTTTCGACGGGCATGGTGGCGGACAGCACGTGGAAGGCGACGAGAGCCGCGGCGAAAGCCGGGCCGTGGGACGGTTCCTCTATCCCCATGCGCCAGACCAGGTAATGGGCCATCTCGTGGATCAGCGACGCCCGATCCAGCATGGAGGAGGCAAGCACGATGCCACGGGAGGGCATGAAATAGCTTCCGGAGACGAGGCGTGACGATCCGAGCGATACCGTGACGGGAGTGACTCCGAAGAGAGCGGCGAGGTGGCGCGCGTCCGCCGCGGCGTCCTCGATCGAAGCGTACGGGCGTCTCGGCCCGGCGAATGCGCGTTCCCACATGTACACAGAGGAACGTTTCGAGTCCCGCGCGCGGTTGCGTTTGGGGTCGGTCGAAGGAACGTAGCCGCACGACAGCGCCAGCGCTTTGGAAATGGCTGCCTGTCGGTCGCCAAAGGCGGACAAACGGAGGATGGAGCGGCTATGCCGCCTATCCCGTCGCCATCCGACAACATACTCGCTGGGGACGGAAGGCTCCTCCACGACGACGATCTCCCCATGCGACGAAGGGCTGACGCAGGAGAACGAGGCCCGCAGGCGGTTCTTGCGAAAGGACGGCGACCGTTGGGTCGATTTAGAGACAGGAGGACACCCTCCGGCAGCTTGCGATGACATGGCTGACGACCCCGCACAAAAATAAAAGTCGAAATATGATACTTTAATACTTGGAATTGTAAACCTATTTCCCGCATTTCGCAAGTATAGGCGGAATTCTGCCTCCCAACCCACGAAGTAAGGAACGATTAATACATCGAATCTGTTCGAAAGCCTTGAACCGTCTGGATAGTGACGACATCATTGCCCCATGGCTTATTTCATGACTCCGATCCACCGAACCCTGGCAGCGCTGTTCACCACGGCGTTCGTCCTACTGCTGTCGGGACACTGGGCCGCGGCCGCGGACTGGGAGAATTCGCGCGAGCTGGCGATGCGCCTCAAGGAAGCGGGGAGGATGGTCGAAGCCTATCAGGCCGCGGCCGCGTTCACGTCGGGCAAGGATTCCGACATGTTCGACAGGGAGTTCGTCTGCGGCTGGATCGCGCTCAGGAACCTGAACCGACACGATATCGCGCTCGAACACTTCAAGAAGATGGCTTCCCACATCGGCGGCATCAAAAGCGACCGACAGGGCCTCGCCAAAGCGAAAGCCGGTTACTGGCTCGGACGGACGCTCAAGACGTCGGGGCGGCAGTCGGACGCCGATCGGCTGTTCAAGGCTTCGATGGCGTTCTCCACGACCTTCTACGGCCAGCTCTCGGCCTCGGAACTCAAGACCCCGATTGACAAAACCCGGATTCCCAAATCGATGATGGCGAGCTATCCGATCAAGTCGTTCTACTGGCACGACCAACGGGTCGCGAAGGAGCTGGTCCACGCGGTCATCCGCGAGGAGAGCCGGTTCAACCAGAACGCAAACAGCAACAAGGCCGCACGGGGCATGATGCAGGTCCTCGACGGCACCGCGAAACACGTCGGCCGCACGGCGGGCGTCAACGTCGATGTCGGGATGATGAGGAAGAACTCGGACTACAACGTCGCCATCGGATCGAGATACCTTGGCGATCTTCTCGACCAGTACCAGGGCAACACGATGCTGGCGCTCGCGGGTTACAACGCCGGGCCGCAGCGGGCGGACGAATGGCTGGGACGGTTCGGTGATCCGCGCGGCGGACGGGTGGATGCGGTGGACTGGGCTGAAAACATTCCCTTCCGCGAAACCCGAGAATACGTCCAGAAGGTGATGGGGTCGTATATCGTCTACAAGGCGATCACTCAGAACTGACCTCGTCTCGCATGCTGGCGCAGGAGCGCGGACTTCCTTCCAGTCGAGGAAGCAATCCATTCGGTCGCCGTGGTTGTCGATGTAGGACAGGAAGCCCTTGGATAGGTCCGCCCTGAAGTTCACGATTTCGTCCAAGTACGGCTGAATGTACGTGCGGGTTGCACTTACCGGGAAGTGTCACCGCTGAACCGAGACCTGACAACAAACTAATTCGAGAACTCGATAAGAAGCGGGCAGTCAATTGAAGACCCCGGTTCGTCAGAACCTTTTGACAGTCGGCGACTTGTAGGAGTTTTCCGCTTCCGCGACAACGCGGCGCGTCTTGTTCGTGGCGCGTGGAGCGGGCTTCGGCTTGGCATCCGGCACCTGTACGGCGACTTCGGGTGCGGGGACGATCGGGATGAGTTCTCCGGGCGTTCCGATGGGGGCGAAGGTGGTGGTTTCGGTCGTCGTTACGATCTGCGTCTGTGCCTTGGTCTGCTTCGGCTGTTCGGCGAGGGCAAGCGCCGTGGTCTTACCGGTCGATGGCGCGGGCTGGGCGACGGTTGCCGGGGTTTGGGCGGCGGAGTTGTCCGCGGCAAGCTGGGCGACGAGGGTCTGCAAATCGGTCGCGGTGGTGCTCAGGGTCTTCGGGGTGTCGTCTGCCTTCGCGATGGCCGTTGGCGTCGCCGCCGGATTATTGGCGTCGAGGCCGCCCTGGGCGAGGATGCTCTTGATGTCGTTGCCGATCTTGGCGTCTGCGGGAGACTGGAAGTTGCCCTTGTTGATGCTCACGGTGTTCTTCTTGGCATCGGAAGACGTCGTCTCGCATCCGGCCAGCACAGGCATGCAGCCGATGATGATCGCCAAAGAAATGTTACCGAATGTCTTCATGTGGAAGTCTCTCTACGCACGAATACTTCAAAACGATAGGCGGGATACTGGATAGGCTCAAGGGGCAGGACACCATTTTTTGAGCACCCGCACGGGTCATGAAGGCGTTTGCCGAAGGTCCCTTCCTTGACTTAGGCCGAATTGGGCCAATAGATTAAGGTGTTGGCAAATCTATCGACGGGAACCCCTAAAATGTCCTTCGCCGCAAAGCTCGTGGCTTATTCCGTAGCCGCATCGGCCGCACTGGCCCTCAGTCCGGTCCTCATCAACGCCGAACCCGTGAAGATCGAATACGGCAGCGTTAATCTGGACAGCGCCAAGGCCAAGGAGCTGTGGGGAGACATCCTCCCGAACGTTGAAATGGCCGGGGACCAGCCGCCCTCGATCTTCGTCGCCAAGGCGGGAGACGGCCTGGAAATCAGCCTCATCTACGCAAGCAACATGTGCTCGATGGACAAATGCCCGATCCGGGTGTTCGAGGGCGGCGTCAAAATCGAAGACACCATGGGCTGCTACAACATCACCGAACATAAGCTAGCCGAGAGCGAGCGGGCGATGGTGGCGTGCGATGACGTCATTCTGATCAACAGGAAGAAGTAAGGCAGGACGCGATGGTCAAGTTCAGGTCAATCATCCTTGCGGCGACCGTCGCGTTCGCAACCGCGAATCCGGGCTTTGCGGCGCAGGAGTCCGACTCGGCCGCCGCCCGCGGCGATGGCGAGGTCGTGACGGAAGGCGCAAACCAGTCCATGGGCAATTCGAGTGCCACCGAATGTATCGCTCAGGCGGAGTCCGGCGGCAACATCGGTGCGGTCAATGCGCAGGGATTCCTTGGTAAATACCAGATAGGAGAAGCCAAGCTCATCGACACCGGATGGGCGATCGGCGCATCCGGTGCGGCGTCCAGTTTTGACAACCAGAACATCGTCTGGAGCGACAAGGCCAAAGACGCCGGCATCAACTCCTACGAGGACTTCCTGAAGAACGAAGCCATTCAGGACAAGATCAAGGCCGAAATCGACCAGTGGAACCAGAACCGCTTCAGCGGTGCCGCGAAGTCCATGATTGGCCAGTCGATCGACTGCAGCAGCACGGGCGGTTCTTCAAGCACGCCTCTCACCTTTTCGATGCTTGTCCAGGGCGCGCAGTTCGGCGCTGGTAAGGTCAATGCATGGGCGGCCGGCGGTGGAAGCTGCGTGGACGGCAAGGGTTCGTCCACCAACGACGGCAACAACAAGTGCGTCACCTACATGATGTGCAAGGCGTCCAACTGCTCGAGCATCGAGAAGGACATGAGCAAGCAGACGTGCAGCGTCGTCATGCCGATGATCAAGGCCATTAGCTGCTCGAACTACACCGGACAGAACCTCGCCCTCTGCAACGCCGCCAAGCCATATTTGATGACGGACGGCGAATGCGCGGCGGCGGAGGCGATGTCCAAGGAAGCGCCGAAAGGCCCGAACAAGGAGAAGTGCGAAAACCTGACATTCGGCCCAGGCACGGGGTCTTGGTCGTTCGCGCTGGCTTGCTCCTACGCTTCCGAAGCGGTTGCCGACCAAGATGGCGCTGCGAATTCGACGACTCCGGTCACGCCTGACGATCCGGCATGCATCGCGAAACTCCAGTCGATGGGCATCCAGTTCACAGGAAATGGAAGTCCCCGCCAGAACGGTTCGAACAGCGGCGTGTCCTGCGTCGTCGCGAGTTCCGTACAGAGCAGCGGCACAGCGGTTCCGTTCGGTGTCAATCTCGAGATGGACTGCAACATGCTCTACGCAATGGAAGTCTTCGGACAGAAACTGAAGGCCATCGGCGTCACGGGTTACTACGGCATGAGTTCGACCACCGAATGCCGTCGCATCCGCAACAACAAGACCAAGGCGGGCGGAAGTATGTCCTGGCACGGATACGGCAAGGCCGTCGACTTCTCCGGCGTCATGGTCGGCGACAAGAAGATTTCCATGGGCCTCGTAAACGAGCCGGGAACAGCCGCTGGCCAGTTCGCGCTCCAGATCAAGTCGATCGCCTGCTCCACCTTCTCGGGCGTGCTGACGCCGACCTGGGAAAACTACAAAGGCGACTTCTTCCACAACCACGTCGATATCGGAGGCAAGTACTGCAAATGAGGAAGTCTTTGCGCCTGATCACGGCAGCTGCGGCGTTTGCCGTATTGCAGTTGGGGTCTTCAATTAATTCGTTTGCGCAGGAACAGTCGAACGAGGGGATGGGAACGATCTTCACCAAGCCGGAGTACTCGCCTGACCTCGTGGAAGACGAACCCGAAATGTCGTCGGACATCGAGTTCTTCGCGGCGGCCGGATACACTGTCCCGGACTTCAACGTCTACTACAACCTCCGGCATGACGTGGCGAAGGAGGTCGTGGTACCCGACTTCGTCAAGCGTACCGGCCAGGTGCCTCCCGACGACGCCAGGGTCGAGGTAGCCGCCGCCTACCTCACGGGCGGCGACTTCAACGACCTCGTCGTCTACTCGTTCCTTCCGGGGGACTGCGGAGACGGATGCCTCGCGCAGGTCTACAGGACCACGGACGGCGTGAAATGGAAGAAGGTCCTGGAATTCACGTCACTGGCCTTCGCATTCAAGTCCCCGAGCGAGGACAAGCAGGGCGAAGTCGTCGCGGTCGGCAACGATGACATGCCGAATCGAATCTACCAGTGGAACGGCATATCCTTCGTCGAGAAGAAGTGACCTTTCAGATCGCATTCGAAACAGCCCCGCGCGTCGGGGTTTTTCGTACCTTCTCTATACCGTGACGGGTCGGGCGGTGCGTTTGACGAAACGGAAGCACTTCCTCGCGAGATCGAATGCCAGTAGTCCCGTTCCCGCGGCCCACAGGGCGAATCCGACAAGGAAGCCGCCCATCAGGAGCAGGAACTCGCCGACGCGCAACGTGAGGCTCCCCGCCTTGGCCGAAAAGCGCAGCGCGGCCCGGTAGCCGTCGCCGAAGCGCGTCGAAACCTTCTCCAACTGTCGCAGGTCGTCCGTCGAGTGGGCCATCCTGAGCGTCTGGAGCGACGCTCGATATCCCTGCTTGCCTGCGATGGTACCGAAGCTTGTCGCCGCATCTCCGACCTTTGCCAGCGCGTCGGGACGGACGACGCGGCGAACGGCGGCAAGGGCCGCGTCGCCATCCAGCTTCCCTGCACCCCGCAATGCCTCGCGGGCGGCGTCGATGTCGACCGACTTCGAAACGATGGCACCAAGCTCGCGCTGGAGCGGTTCGGGAAGCTTCCCGGCCTTCTTCGCCGACTTGAGCAGCGACACCCCCGCCTTGGCGGGGAGCGCGTTCATGCCGGACGCCACAGTGGCACCCGTTGCGACGATCCCGGCTGCTGCGAGAACGACGGTCAATTCGTCGTAGTCGGGATACTTCACGACCTCTCCGTACAGGTCCCTGATATCCCCGGCGACGCTGAGGTCGGCGGCAAGCGAGCCTGCGAAGGCGGCCGGCGTCTCGGTGTTTCCCGATACCAGGCCTGACCATGTCTCGGATGCCGTCTGGACGAAGCTGAACTCGCCAGCCTTCTCGATAGACGCCGCGAGATCGGGAGACAAGGGATGGCCTCGATCCGCAGCGACGATTGCGATGCTGCGCGCCAACTCGGGGTCGTTTTCCGACAGAGCGGCCTTCGCTTCCGCATCGAAGTCACCGGGTGTGAGCTTCGACAGCCTGATTTCGGCGGCGGCGACAGGATCGGACGGAGCGCCGGCGTACTGCAAGGCGATGCGGGCCGCGGGATAGAGGTAGACGGCGGACGATGCGAGGCCTGCCACAAGGGACAGTCTCCAGGCGTATCTGAATGTTCGCAGCAAGCCCGTCTCCATGCCGCAGGTTTATCGGTCGGCCCCAGTGATGTATCACGGGCGACAAGGTGCGACAACCGGGCCAAAAAACGAAGACCCGGCTCTATAGGCCGGGTCCGAGAAAAGGTCCGTTTCAGACAGGATCAGGAGGCGCTGGAACGGCGGTATGACAGGTAGGAGCGGAGGACTTCGGCGGTATCGCCGTTCGCGGATGCGGCAAGCGCCTCGATTCCGTCCACTGGAATGGTCTCCAGCGCCCGCGACGAGAACATGCCAGTCCTGATGGTCCCGGTGACTGATCCCGTTTCGCTGTCGAGAATCATCTTCAGTCCGTCCGTCTCGATGATGGCCGTTCTGGGAATGGCACCGTAGGACTTGAGGAGGGACAGGGCGCGGGCGGTCGCCCGATCGGATTTCCGCCGGGAAACGTCCGCCTCGATTCCCTGTTTCACCGCCATGGCATGTTCGGCGAACAGGGCGAGGACGGCCAGACCGACGAGGGTGGGGATCGGAGCGGTGATGGCCGCCACGACAATGCCTGCGACCTTCGCCGCCACGAAGGCGGAAGTGGCGGTCTTGATCGTGGTTTCGGCGTAGCCGACGACCGTGTCCTTGGTGTCGAGAACGGCGTCCCTTGCAGTCGCCGCCATGCCGTGGGCCGTGGCGGCGGTCTGCTTGACGGCGCTCAACGCGCCGTCAATGGACGGAAGGGACGGCATCGAAGGCAGGGAAGGCAGGGAAGGAATAGACCTGATCACCGGGAATCCCCTACTTCAGCCAGGAAGGCTTCGAAATCTTCGGAGGAAGCGATGCCGCAGGTTTTTCCTCGGGCTTCGCAACCTCGGGAGCAGGCGCTTCCGGTGCTTCATCTTCCGCCTCCGGTGCGGAGAACAGCTGCATGTCCTCGATCGTCTCCGCGACGTCCGAACCGGCCTCGGTGGCGTCGATGACCTCGTCCAGAGCGTCGTTCGACACGCTGTCCTGGGTTTCGACGACCGTCACGGCTGGGGCGGCTTCTTCCGGAGCGGGCGCAGGCTCGACGGCAGGCTCTTCCTTCTTGGCGCGGGTTGCCTTGACCGGTTCGGAGAAACGGAAGTCTTCGACCGGCTTCGCGTCCGCTAGGAGGTCGAGGGACTTGTTGAACCAGGAGATCGCCGCCGTGAGCTTCTCGCCGCCGAACGACAAGGCGACCTTGTAGGCGTCCTGGATGTCCTTCGGAGTGTAGCCGGCGTCTTCGACGACCAGAACGCCCGCAAGCGTCAGCGGAGACGGCTGCGTGCGCAGCGCCGCCTTGGCGACGTTGGTGGTGTGCCAGGAGACAACCTTGATCGCCGCCGAGAGAACCGCCTTCACGTCGTCGTCGCTGGTGCCGACTTCATCCACGAAGTCGAGGAGTTCCTGCTCGGCGATGCTGTTGTCGAGTTCGTCTTCGACTTCTTCCGTCGCGGCCGCCGTGGATGTCGTCGTGTGTGCTTCGACGACCTTCGCCACTTCGGCGATCACGGTCTCGCCCTTGGTTTCGCCGACGACGACCGTTTCCGGTTCACGACGGAAGATGTTCGCGATTTCTTCGATCTCGACCGTTGCCGCAGCAGGAGCCTCGACTGGCGCATCGGCGACGACGGCCTCGTCTGCGGAAGCGGCCGGGGTTGAGGGTTCGACCACCGTGGCGACGGTCTGATCGCGGTTGACGGCCGGCCATTCCGCATGCCTGGCAGCTGCCGCGGCGGCGGCGGCGATCGAGACCGGATCGGTAAGCTCGGCAACCAGGATTTCGTCGTTAGCCGCCAAATCGGCCACCTCGGTTTCGAAGGGTGACAGCGTCTCGATCACGGCAGGGTTGTTCGCGATGCGGCTTGCCGTCTCCTGCAGGCTTTCTCCCTCGGCCTGCTGGGTAGCCTGTTCCGTCGTCTGTTCAGCGGCCTCCGGGCCCTTGCGCTTGCGCGGTGCCTTCTGCTTCGGCTCGCTGACCGCTGCTTCCGACGTTTCGGCGGAGCCGGATTCGACTGCGCCGATGTCGGTGAGGAGCGTCTTCATGCGCTCGACGGCGTCCTTGAACTTCGAGCGGGTGAGGCCGAATTCCTCGGCGCGTTCCGCATAGGTGTCGAGTTCTTCCTTGGCCGCCACCACGCCCTGCTTCGCAGCTTCCACGCCGGCCTTCGCGGCTTCAACGGCTGCGCGGGCGGCTTCGACCGCTTCCTTGGCTGCGTCGACCTCCCTGATCGCCGCGTCGATTTTGAGGGACTTGTCGGTCGCCTCGAAGATAAATGCTTTCACGTCCATTGTCGTCTCCGAATTCTGTCCTGCCCGTCACGGGCTCGTCTGTCTGCAATTGGAAGCGGCGCGCCACGGAGACGCGCCGCCTGCGATTATTCCTGTGCCTCGCCGACTGGCGCGGCATCTGCGGAGGGGTCGTCCGGCGTTTCCGGCACGTCGTCACCGCCGACCAGCACGACGCCGACGATCTTCTGGCCGCCGCTCAGGCGGAACGTGCGGACACCCTTGGTCATGCGGCCGGAGGTGCGCAGTTCGCCGACGCGGGTACGGATCGTCTGGCCGCCGTCGGTCGTCAGGATCAGGCCGTCCTCCATCTTGGCCGGAAGGCAGGCGACGAGGTTGCCTGTCTGCGGGCCGACGTTGGCCGCCATGATGCCCTTGCCGCCACGGTTGGTGACGCGGTACTCGTGCGCCGACGACAGCTTGCCGAAGCCCAGCGACGTGATAGTGAGGAGCATCTCCTCGCTGTCCTTCATTTCCTGCATGCGCTCGGCGGTCAGGACGGTGACCTTCTCGTTGCCGAGATCGTCCTTGGCGATGAAGGTGCCGCCGGCCTGGTAGGCGTCTCGGTCCTGCGGGGAGAACTCGACGTGGTTGAGGTCGGACGCGCCGATGACGCGGTTGCCGTAGCCGAGGTTGATGCCCTTCACGCCGACCGACTTGCGGCTGTTGTAGACGCGCAGGTCGTCAACCGGAGAACGGCAGCAGTAACCCTGCTCGGTGGTGATCAGGATATCCCTGTCGTCGGAGGTCAGGATGACGGACACCAGGTCGCCGCGGCTCGCGCCGTGTTCGTCCTTCAGGTCGATGGCGATCTTGCCGTTCGCTTTGATGTTGGCGAAGTCCGAGGCGTCGTTGCGGCGGATCGTGCCGAACGAGGTGACGAACACCAGGCTCTTGCCGACCAGTTCTTCCGCCGTTTCCGGCATCGAGATGATGGCGGCCACGGATTCGCCCTTGTCGAGGGCGACGAAGTTGACCAGCGGGCGGCCCTTGGATGCGGGCGTGCCTTCCGGGAACTTGTAGGCCATGATCGCGTGCGCCTTGCCGTAGGTCGTGAACACGACGAGCGGCGTCTTGGTGGTGCACTTGAGGGTCGTGTGGACGTAGTCGTCGTCCTTCGTTTCCATGCCGTTGCGACCCTTGCCGCCACGCTTCTGCTCGCGGTAGGCGTCAATGTCCGTGCGCTTCACGTAACCCGACTTGGAGACCGTGATGATGATGTCTTTGCGCTCGACGAGGTCGGCCTCGTCCAGTTCGTCGTAATCGACGGCGTCGATGGTCGTCTGGCGCTTGGTGGCGAACTTGTCCTTCACCTCGGCCCACTCGCGCAGGACGACTTCGTTGAGGACTACGATATCGTTCAGGATCGCGATGAAGCCACGGACGTTCGCGGAGATTTCGCGGACTTCCTCGGCGATGCTGTCGAGGCCGAAGCTGGTGAGCTTGGACAGGCGCATTTCGAGGATTGTCGTGGCCTGCGTGTCGGAAAGCCGGAACACGTCGCCGTAGTCTTCGTCCGGATCGGCTTCGTTGAGCAGGACGCGGAATTCCGGGCTGATCGGGAGCTCGAGCGCCATCAGCTTGGCGTGGGCTTCGTCGGTTGTCGACGAAGAACGGATCAGGCGGATCACTTCGTCCACGATCGAGACGGCCGCATAGAGGCCGACCAGCTTGTAGAGACTGTCGCGGGCCTTGTTGAGGTCGTGGATCGTGCGGCGGCGGATGACCGACTGGCGGAACTTCACGAACTCGCGCAGAACCTGCATGACGCCCATGCGCTCGGGCTGGCCCTGCGAGTTCAGGACGACCATGTTGGTACTGAAATTGCAGACGATGTTGGTCTTCTTGCGCAGGAAGTTGAGCGTGATGTTCGGATCGACGTCCTTTTTCAGCTCGATGACCACGCGCATCGGAATGCCCTTGCCGGATTCGTCACGTACGTCAGCCAGACCTTCGAGGTCGCGCTTGCCCGTGCCGTCCTTCTTCTCGGCCAGCTCTGCGACTTTCACGATGATCTGCTTGGCGCTGACGCCGTACGGCAGCTCGGTGATGACGATCTGGCTTTTGCCGCCCTTGAGTTCTTCGATTTCGAACTTACCGGTCATGCGGATGGAGCCGCGGCCGGTCTCGAAGGACTGGCGGATGCCTCCGAGGCCCATGATCGTGCCGCCCGTCGGGAAGTCGGGACCCGGCATGACGGCGAGGATGTCGTCGAGCGTCGCGTCCGGATTCTGAAGTACGATCGCGCAGGCGTCGAGGACTTCGCCGAGGTTGTGCGTCGGGATGCTGGTCGCCATGCCGACGGCGATGCCGATCTGGCCGTTGACGAGCAGGTTCGGAAACTTTGCCGGAAGGACCTTGGGTTCTTGGAGCTTGCCGTCGTAGTTGTCGCGCCAGTCCACGGTATCCTTGTCGAGGTCGTGGAGGAGGTATTCGGTAATCCTGGCGAGACGCGCTTCGGTGTAGCGTTCGGCTGCCGCACCGTCACCGTCTCGCGAACCCCAGTTTCCCTGGCTGGCGATCAGGGGATGGAGAAGCTGCCACGGCTGCGCCATGCGGACCATCGCCTCGTAGATCGCCGAGTTGCCATGCGGGTGGTACTTACCCATGGTCTCGCCGGTGAAACGGGCCGACTTGAAGTAGCTGGTGCCGGTGCCGCGGAAGTTCGCCTGGTCGCCCGCATAGATGATACGGCGGTGCACCGGCTTCATGCCGTCGCGCACGTCCGGCAGCGCGCGGGCGACGATGACGCTCATCGCGTAGTCGATGAATTTCTTCGAGACCGTGTCCGTCAGTTCGCTGCGCTTGACGCCGGCGAGCGCGAGCTGGTCCTGGTAATCCTGGTCAACCGCCTGCTCGTCGATCTCGTCATGGTTTTCGTTGTTGTTGTCGTCCACGGGGACTTCCTTCCTTGATATGCTTTACTTGTCGGTCGCGAAGAGCGGGGGCAGGGCGCGGGGCTGGTTCGATTGCATTGTGACCGATTTGCCGCGAGCTGGAGGAGCCCAGGTGAGGTCCACGAATTCCTGAGTCCTCGGCGGAAGGGGCCGCTCCTTGCCGTCCGGCGTGCGGAAATGCGACTGGGCAACTTCGACCGTTTCGGCCGGCATGGGTGCCGCGACCGCTTCCACGGGGCCAGGACGGGAAAAGGTGGTGTCTGGCGAGACGTTGAAGCCCTGGTCGTCCGATGACATGCCGCGCTTGGCAAGCTCGCGGCGGATGCCTTCCTGCACGGCCGTTTCGATCGCCGAAGTCGATACCGGAGACATCTGGTCCACCTCGAAGCGTCGCGAATTGGAACCGCTGGCTTCGAAGACGGAATTCGGATGGATGCCGAGATGGGGCGCGAACACGCTGCCCCTGACCTTGGCGGCTTCGGCGTTGATGAAGACGTCTGATGCGTTGACCACCCCGTGGATGCGGCCGAAATTGCGGACGTCGTGGGCCTCGATGTTGCCCACGACCGATCCCGTCTGCGTCACCACCAGTTTGCGGCAACGGATGTCGCCGCGATAGGGCGACGAGATTTCCACGTCCCCTTCGGGATCGCTGTAAGCGCGGTTCACCATTCGGATATCCCCTGATACGAGTTCTTGAATTAAGGTAGCCGAGTTATCTCGCCAGTGTCAACAGAATGGAAGACCCCAATCAAGCGTTTTGGAAGTATTTCGAGGAACTGCCCGCATCCATGTAGAGCAGGCTCTCGTCACCCGGCGATACCTTCGTTTCCGGCCGCTTGGGAACGTGTCCCATAGCTTTGATCACACTCGACGCAACGGCGCGGGCGAGCCTCGGAGGAACCGAGTTTCCGACCTCGCGAGCGCCATGCCACTTGGTCCAGTTGAACCGGAACCAGTCCGGATAGGAGTGAAGCCTCGCCATTTCGCGCACCGTGATGCATCGGGCGTGGACCGGGTGGATGGGGCGTGCCGCCGTAAAGCCGCCGCGCTCGGAACCCGTTCCGGCCCGCAGCGTGTTGCAGACGCCCAGCGGGTTGAGGCGCAGGAACCTGCTCGTCGGCTCGACGGTGCCCGGCTTCGTGGCCGCGAACCGCGTCCTCGTAAGCTCGGTGTGGCCGGACCGTGTGGAGGATGTCAGGATGCCCGAAGGGAATTCTCGCGGATGCGCAAAATCGCTTGGGTCATCCACCAGACCGCGCAACACGGCGGAGTAGCCAGAGGCCGCGCCGAGGTCCGTTTCCACCTTGTCGGAGGAGTTGAGGATTTCGAAATCCTCCGCATCCGGAAGGTCGAACAGGGCGTCTCCGACGGTCGGGCCTACCGGGAGGCCATTGAGCGGCTTGCGGGCCAGCGCCGGGGAGGTCTGGGCGGAGGGATAGGTCGGGACCTTCAGGCCACGGCGGCAGCCGACAAGGAAAAGCCGCCAGCGGTCTTGGGGAACTCCGAACCACGCGGCGTTCAGGACCTGATACGGCGAGATGAGGTCGTAGCCGCACTCCGCAAAGCCTTCGATGATCTCGTCGAGGAACGCCTTGTGCTTGCCGACGGTCAGCCCCTTCACGTTCTCGAACACGAAATAGTCCGCCTCGAGTTCGACGACGATGCGCATGAAATGGCGGACGAGGGAGTTCCTCGGGTCGTCCATGGAGCGCTTGCCGATCATCGAGAAACCCTGGCACGGCGATCCGCCGAACACCACGGAGACACGGCGGCGGGCGATGCCGGAACGGGCGCGGATTTCGGCTCCCGTGACCGTGCTGACGTCGCCGTTGATCACGGCGGTGTCAGGGAAGTTGAACTTGTGGGCGGCCGCGTGCACGGGGTCGTATTCGACCGCGCAGGCGACGTCGAAGCCGGCCTGCTCGAAGCCGAGGGACATGCCCCCGACCCCGGCGAAGAGGTCGACGGCCAGGGGACGTCCTGAATTGATCACGCTACCCGTTCCGCCTTGTCTGCGTCGCGGACTTCGGCCGCGAGCGATTCCGGGAATTCGACGATCGCGTTGATCGCCAGAGCGCCGGTCTTGGGCTGCTGGATGACGAGCGTCGGGCGGTTGCCTTCGGCGTCGCGGACGTCCTTGAGGTAGGCGTGCTTCTTGCGCAGCTTTTTCGTCTGGCTGACCAGGAAGCGGCGTACCAGGCGGTTGACCTTCTCGATCTCGATAACCTGGCCTGCCACTTCGTAACGGACCGGGATTTCGGAATCGTCCACGTGGGACGTCGTTTCGATATTCATGTAGATGCCTCTTTTCGGGATGATTTCTCTCCGACTTCCATGGTTGGAGAAGACTGGAATGAATGCAAGACTCCGATTGCCTGAGGCGGGCAATTCTTCAAGATGTGGTCCTGATTTTACAAGACATCGAAGTCTGTCAATATTTTCGTTTGACACATCGAGTTCTTTTTTATACATCCCGATCACCCCCGCCGAAGTAAATCGCGGGACCCGTCGAAAGACGGAAGGTTTTCAACTCACGAGGTCATAATATGGACATGCCCGAGACCGCCCCAGGCACCGACATCCTCATCCAGCTGGCCAGCAATATCGTCAGCTCCTACGTCGCAAACCATAGTGTACCGGCCGAGAACATCCCCGACCTGATCCAGAGCACCTATCTGGCGCTGAAGGCCCCGATGAAGGAAGTGGAAGTGCCTGTCCGCAAGGAGCCGGCGGTTCCCGTCAGCAAGTCGATCGACAAGAACGGCGAGTTCATCGTCTGCCTGGAAGACGGGAAGAAGTTCAAATCCATGAAGCGCCATCTCTCGACCGTGTACGGCCTTTCGCCAGAGGAATACCGGGCGAAGTGGGACCTGCCGCGGGACTACCCGATGGTCGCGCCCGCATACGCGCAACACCGCTCGGCGCTTGCAAAGAACATGGGCCTCGGCAAGTCCAACGGCGCGAAAGCGGCCTGAGCCCGGACATCGAACGCAAAAGGGGCGCGATCATCTCGCGCCCCTTTTGCGTTTCCGGCCTTGCGGGATCAGTAGGAGGTGCGCTTCCATGCGCGGAAGCCTTCGATCCTCGTCGCGGCCTCCGCGTCGAACGCCGCGACCTCGCGGGCGATGTCCGCCACCAGGTCGCGGATGTCGAGCAGGAAAGACGGGGTGTCGCCGGGGATAACCGCTACCGTATGGGCCTGTCGGTAGACCTCGATGTCGTCGTGCGACGGCCAAATTCCGTTGCGGTGCATCTCCAAGACGACTCCCCACGCGAAGGATGCGAACCTGCGCATGTGTGCATGCCGTAACAACGCCTCGTAGGCTTCGCCGGATCGGGCTTCGTTCGAAGCGGTCAGCATGCGGGTCCGCACGACCTCCACCGCCTGCGTGTGGCCCGCCCATTCGAGATGGGCGGCGATATCGGCAAGCAGCCGGGCGTGGTCGAAATGGCGGCGCTCGAACTTCTCCACGGTCGCGGCGTTTTGCACCGCCTCGAGCAGGTAGCCGAAAATCCAGATGTTGGTGTCGTTCGCCTTCGGGAATTCGCGAACGATCAATCCGGCGTCCTCGAGGCGGGAAAAGGCATGCGAAAACAGAGAGAGGGTGGCGGCAAGTTGGCCACCACCCGTTTCAGCCGCCGTCGCAGGCATTTCCCTGATCACAGGTCGAGTTCCGCGTTGAGGGCGTTCTTCTCGATGAACTCGCGGCGCTCGGGAACGTCGTCGCCCATGAGGGTGACGATACGGTCGCTGGCGGCGGCCTCGTCGTCCATCGTGACCTGGGTCAGCGTGCGGGCCGCCGGATCGAGCGTGGTGTCGTGCAGCTGGTCGGCGTTCATTTCGCCGAGACCCTTGTATCGCTGTACCTCGATGCCCTTCTTGCCGACCTCGAACGCATGGTCGTAGAGTTCGAGCGGAGAGAACACCTTCGCTTCCGACGACGAGGTCACGAACGTCGCGCCGCCTCCGAAGACACGGCCCAGTTCCTCGGCGCGCGGCGCGAGCCTGCGGGCTTCCGGCGTGTGCGTCACCTTGGCGTCGACGTCGATGTTGGTGATCACGCCGCGCTGAGCCATGATCAGCCGGATGCCGGTCTCCGTGGCGGCCGCGCTCCATTTGGTCTTCTCGGTGCGCATCGTCAGGACTTCCGGCAGCCAGCTGCACATCTCCTCGCGGTTCTCGACCGTGTCCATCGCTCCCGGAACGAGGCAACCTGTAACCACGAGTGTGGTGAGGACGTCCTTGTTCGGGATGAAGTTCTCGAGGTCGATGATCGTCTGCTTGTCGCGGCCGCTCTGGAGGGCGAGACGCATGACGTCGTCGTTGTCGAACGTCGTGCCGTCGGCAAGGACGATCTGGGTGTTCTTCAGACCGAGACCGAGGATGTACCTGTCGAGCGCCTCCTGGTCCTTGAGGTAGGTGATCTTGGTGTTCTTGCCGCTCTTGCGGCTCGCGCCGAACAGCGGCGGGTTGGCGAGGTAGACGTAGCCGCGGCGGATGAGTTCCGGCATGCGACGGAAGAAGAACGTCAGAAGGAGGGTGTCGATGTGCGAGCCGTCCACGTCGGCGTCGGTCATGATGATGATCTTGTGGTAGCGGACCTTGTCGGGGTCGAACTCGTCCTCGATACCGCAGCCAAGCGCGGTGATCAGCGTGCCGATCTGCTCCGACTGGAGGATTTTGTCGAGCTGTGCGCGCTCGACGTTGAGGACCTTGCCTCGCAACGGCAGGACGGCCTGGTTCTGCTTGTTGCGTCCCTGCTTGGCCGAGCCGCCAGCCGAGTCACCTTCCACGATCAGGAGTTCCGACTTGGCCGGGTCCTTCTCTGTGCAGTCCGATAGCTTGCCCGGCAGGTTGGCGACGTTGGTCGCGCTTTTGCGGGAGACCTCGCGGGCACGGCGGGCGGCTTCGCGGGCGGCGGCGGCGCTGGTCGCCTTTTCGAGGATGCGCTTGGCTTCAGACGGGTTTTCGTCCAGCCACTGCGTCAGGGCGTCGGCGACGACCGTCTGCACGGCACCGGCGACTTCGGAGGAAACCAGCTTTTCCTTGGTCTGCGAGGAGAACTTGGGATCGGGAACCTTGACGGAGACGACGGCGGTCATGCCTTCGCGCAGGTCGTCGCCGGTGACCACAACCTTCTTGTCCTTCTTGGGCTGGTTCGCCTCGGCGTAGGCGAGCAGGACGCGCGTCAGCGCCGTCCGGAAGCCCTGAACGTGAGTGCCGTGGTCCTTCTGGCGGATGTTGTTGGTGAAGGCGTGGATGTCTTCGCTGTATTCGCTGTTCCACTGGAAGGAGACGTCGACGCCGATGTTGACAGGATTGCCGCCCTGATTCACTTCTCGGTCGCCGCGGCAGACGATCGGACGGTCCACCATTGCGGTCCGGTTGCGGTCGATGTAGGTGACGAACTCGCTGGTGCCGCCTTCGGCCAGATAGACGATCTCCTGCGGATCGGCGTCGCGGAAGTCGTTGAAAATGATCTTGACGCCGGAATTCAGGAACGACAGTTCGCGCAGCTTGCGCTTGACGATGTCGGCCTTGAATTCGATGAAGTCGAAGGTCTTGTCGGACGGCAGGAAGGTGACGTGAGTTCCCGAGCGGTCGAGCTTGGAATCACCCACCACGCGGAACGGTTCGACCACCTCGCCGTGGGCGAAGCCGATGTAGTGTTCCTTGCCGCTGCGGTGGACGGTCACACGCAGGAACGTCGAGAGCGCGTTGACGACCGAGACGCCCACGCCGTGCAGACCGCCGGAGACCTTGTACGAGTTCTGGTCGAACTTGCCGCCGGCATGCAGTTCGGTCATGACGACTTCGACGGTTGGACGGCCTTCCGTCGGGTGCATGTCGACCGGGATGCCGCGGCCGTTGTCGGTCACGGTGACGGAGCCGTCCTCGTTGATGTAGACGCCGACCGTGTCGCAGTACCCCGCGAGCGCCTCGTCGATCGCGTTGTCCACGACTTCGTTGATCATGTGGTGGAGGCCGGAGCCGTCGCCGGTGTCGCCGATGTACATGCCGGGGCGCTTGCGCACCGCTTCGAGGCCCTTGAGGACCTTGATCTGATCGCCGTCATAGGCCTGGGCGTGTGTTGCCACTTCGGTGTCCGACATAGGTATTCCCTTTTGATGAAGTCTTGAATTACAAATTTGAAGGTTCCGAATACGACTGTCAACAACTTGCGGCGTGAGTTCTTTGATTTACCGTGGGCGGGTGAAATTCAGGTCTCCGACACGTTTGCGCGCGAGCAACCTCGATCACGCGAGCGTCGTCGCGTGCGCCATTCATGCCCCTATATATAAGCGGTCAGGCTGGAGGCGGGGCGGGTCTCTATAGGCGACAGCTCCCATCGGGTCGGCAGTGGACAAAGTCGGCCCAATTCAAAAAAGATGACTTCGGCGAAAAAAGGGCTTGACGATTTCAGCGTCCCGTGTGAGGTTGGGGACAGTCGAAAGGCGAAACGGTCTCGCCGACGAAGAAGGAAGTTCGAAGTGACCAACAGAACATGCACATGGACGTGGTGCAGGAACGCAGGGGTGGCCCCCGGCGGTGTTGGTTTCGCTTGTTGATTTAAGCGTAACGAACTAACCATCGAGGCCCATCCAAGCGGATCGGGCCTTTTTTAATGTCCGATTTCAAAGGTTTAGGACCTTACATAGGGGTATAGCTCAGTCTGGTAGAGCAGCGGATTCCAAATCCGCGTGTCGGGGGTTCGAATCCCTCTGCCCTTGCCAAATTCAAGACGGCGATCCGCGTCCTCCGCACCCGGGAGGGGCGTTGCAGGACGGCAGGAGCGCCAGGGGTTATCAAGACCCCGTAACGAGAACGGTTTCGGCCTTTGGGCCGGGACGCCGCCTTAGCTCAGTCGGTAGAGCACCTCATTCGTAATGAGGGGGTCGGAGGTTCGAGTCCTCTAGGCGGCACCAGAATACAAGACCTCGCGGTCTTGCGCCCTTATAGCTCAGTTGGTAGAGCGCCTGATTTGTAATCAGGATGTCGTGGGTTCGAATCCTGCTGGGGGCACCAAAGTTACCTGTCGGTGTGCGGTCGAGGACTTCGTTTCCTTCCCGCCGACGACCGCCCGGTGAAACTCCGGGCGGTTTAGGGCTTGGCCTGATGGCGGAGTGGTTACGCAGCGGACTGCAAATCCGCGAACTCGGGTTCGATTCCCGATCAGGCCTCCACTCTTTTCGAAGACACCGGAGTCTTCGGCCGCTTAGCTCAGCTGGATAGAGCAAGTGCCTTCTAAGCACTAGGTCGCAGGTTCGAGCCCTGCAGCGGTCGCCATCAAATATGCAGCGCCAGATACGTCTGGACGATCTTGATTTCGCGGGTTTGGTTTGTCCCTATGCTGCCTGATTTGGGTATTCCGCGGTCTATGAATTGTCCATGTTGGGTTCTATCGCCTCTCTCAGGAACAGACGGGCGTGGCGTCAATTGGGTGAGATCAAATGGGCGTTGAGGAGGTCGAACGCCAGCCGTTTGCGAGATTCCTCGGCCTTAGCGTCGTCGGACACGGTTGCGGCCACAGTAGCGGAGATGTGGCGCTCGGCAATTGCTTGGTTGACGCTATCCCTGAGCACCAAGGCACGGAGCAGCGATTCCGGTTGCTCGAACTTGCCGATCGCGAGTTCCATCGAGAGGGGAAGTGTGACGTAGAAATCAGCAACCCTCACTGCTGCCCCCGACCGTCTGTCTGGCTGCGGGTGATCCCCCAAATCGAGCGGTTGTGCGGGGATGCACGCTGCGAAGGCTGCATCTCGTCTTTCTGCTTCGGTGGCCGCGTAGACGATCTCCCAACCAGGCAGTAGCTTCTTCCATTCGGACAGAGCGATCTCATCGGGCGCGCATCTATTCTTCGCGCGTAGGACGTTTTCGTATGACGAGCGGTATCGAGTCTCGAGGAAATAGTACTTCTTCGCCTCCTCCATGCTTCCGAGCGAGTCGGCAATGGCATGCCGCAGCGCTAGCAAGATGACGTTGCGAGAGAGGACCGGGTTCGCCCGCATGGCGTCGACTGCGGCAGCGGCTAGCGCCGCCTTGCTGGCATCGATTGGGGTGAGATTTAGCGTTCTTGTCGCGGGATCGTAAAGAACCTGCACCGCAACCCAGGCGGTGTAATCGCCGTAGGTCAGGGAATGTTGGAGGACATACATCTCTGAAAGCCGCCGAAGGCTTTCGAGAAGCCTCGTTCGGTTCGGCTTCCGACGGGCTGCTTCCATATTACGAGTGATACGGTTGGCAGATATGGCCTTGATATCGGAGGGGAGGATGAGGCGCATCTCCCGATCGGCGGTGAAATAGGACAGGTCGGCGAACGTTGCCAGGAGTACACCGGTCTTCACGAGGCGCTCGACTTGGACGCCGAGCATCGGCGATCTCAGGATGATTGGGAGGCGGTTTGGATTCGGCACCGTTCGCGTCCCACGCTCGAAGCACAGCAATTCTCCGAGTGCCGAAGACAATGCCTTGGATTCCAGGCAGTCAAAGTCTGCGAGGGTTCTGTCGGCGGCGGGGTCCGCGAGGGCGGTGCGGTATTCACCTGCCGTGTCGGCGCTAGGCATTGGTTGCGCCAAGCGGGAAACGAGACGAGCAGGGTAGCGTTCGATCTCTTCCCTGCTTGTCGCTGCTAGGATGAGCGACGCTGCGGCTTTGTAGGCGCGGTCCTCGATCTGTTGGAGCGCCCTTACCTGCGAATGTTCGTGGTCGCCGGCTGGAATACTGTCGTCGGGTACGGCGTCGGCGGAGATCACTGTGCCAGCCCACTTCGCTGGAAGTACCTGGTCGCCGAGGAAACCCGACATGACCTTATAGCAGTCAAGAACGCGATTCACTGTCTCGCCGTCGGACAGGAGCGCGAGCAGATGGTCGCGGCTAGTGACGCTATACGCGCCGTTCATCTCTTCGTTGACCAGCGCATTGCAGCTACGCCACTCTGCTTTCAGGAGTCCTTGGAGGATGCGATTACTGGCCAAGGTAATCGATTCGATGCGATTTAGCTGGGTCAATACCTCTTCGCGGAACTGGTGCTGCTCCTTTCTGAGGTCATTTAGTGCCTCGACCGTCTTAACTTGGAGTTCTATCACCTTATCAAGCCGTTCGTTCACGGCCGCGAACTGTGACGCAAGATACTCCATCATTTGTTTGTGGCGATCAGCGACTGGGTCGGGTTTGCCCATTCCAAAAAGCGAGGTAACAGACGAAATGGCACCGAGATAGTTGCCGCTCAGGAACTGCGCCGCACCAGTAGCGATAGTCGACGCCGTATCTACACCCTTCACGAGGTCTTCCGGGAGGTCGAGACGTCGCGCGATCTCGGCGATGGCCTTGAGGTCGCCTGCCGCCGAGGATACCTGACTGACGATTTTTTCCTGTCGTTGCTGCGCCTCAAGACTCCGAGTGAGTGCCTGTTTCTGCGCGTCGTCGAGGCCAGTTACAAGATTCGATCTAACCGCTTGGAGCTTCTGCTGTGTGGTCCAACCCGAAAAGGAAATCTCGGCCACTGCCGCCATCGCCGTTTCCTGTCGGTTAAGCTTGCCGCTTAGCTCGGCCAAGCCAGACGAGTTGGCCTCGACGGCGTCGGCCAGGGCTCCCATCTGCTGTTCTATTTCCTGGGTTCTCGTTTCCACGGAATCGCGTACGAAGTTGATTTCGGCTCTTGCCTCCGTCATCTCCTGACGCACGCGATCGACGGTGATTCCCAAGGCGGCGGTCCGCCTCAAGCCTTCCAGGGCATTGTCGCTGACCATGTCGATCATATGGTTCTGGAGGATGCGCAGGCTTTCGGAATCGTTCAGGATTCGGGCGATCTGTTGTCCGCCTATCTTAAACTCGGCGACGCGCTTCTCGATCTCCTCGGGTTTCATTTTACGGAGTTCGTCGTTCGTAAGAGTTGTCGACTTGAGACCTTCGGCGAGGATTATGCGTGCACGGCTGCCCGACTGCTCTATGACCTGCTCGACCATGTAGTCGCTCGTCTTCTTGGCACCGTAAGCCACCAGCCCGGCCGCGACCTTGGACAACGGCTCAGGCCCACCAGCAATGGCCGAGTATGTCGCGGCAGCTTGAACCAGGCCCATGTTGGCGCTGATAACGCCCGCTGCAGCCCGCCCCTCGTCGATCCTGGCCTGTACGTTCATGGCCAGCTTGGAATACATAGTCGGCTGCATGCCCTTCGGCAGATCGGGTTCTCGTACGGCGACCCAGACAAGCTTGGCAGTGGAGAAACCGAAATCCAGCAGCGGCTCCGCGAGCTGCATGGTCTCTTGTGCGAATGCCGCGCCTGGACACGCCGCCCATAACGCTAAGGCGGAAACGCACGATTTAAGGCCGAAGGCTCTAATGGATCGCCCGCAGAAAGTGTTAATTCCACACACGGTACTCTCCCTGGATTTGGGCGACTTGCCCCAACGAATGCGCCGGGAAGCGGAAGAGCGTCCGCGGGAGCAGTCATGCGGCTCAAATGCTGGCGGAATTCACTGGTGGTCGACTGAGTCTAGCCGAGCTGAAAGTGCGTCGTACTTCTTGGCCAGATCATTATACATGTTCGTCAGTTGCTCGATCTTAGCATTTGCGTCCGAAATGGTCTTACCCAGCATCGTGTCCACCTCCTTCACCGTGTACACAACTACTGTGTGATCCTCTAGGAACTGAGTTTGGGCGGGTTCGGTTGCAGGTTCAGTGCTTTGTTCATTAACGAGCGGTTGTCGGTTTGTGTAAAAGCGCGTGGATTGCCCCGGCTCAGGGACGTTCTTCACATCTTCGTGGGAGTGTTTGATAACTCGAACGTCCGCAGAAGAGCTGATCGGGAGGGCAAGCAAGATCAGCACAGCTATCAATAGGAGTGAGTTCGCACGCATTTGAGACCTTTCTCAGTTCGCTTGGCTCTTCAGGATATCTTCAGAACGGCGCTTGGCGTAAGGCGCTGCCAATTCATTCAGCCTGACCCTCATCTCTCTTCGGCTTGGCGCATCAACGATCGTATCGCCTCCTATGGGTGTGGGCATGATCGACATCGCCATAGCTGCAATCTTCCCGGTCACGCCATCAGCCTTCGCGATATCGTAAGAGTTGTTCAAGGTGTCAGAATAACTCTCGCCCATGGAATCCAATAACGTCAGCGCGAACGTAATCTTGCTCTCCTCCAATGTCGGGTTTGGAGGCAGGCTCCGCCATTTCGCTGACGGAGCAGCAGACACTTCTCGTATGATACGTTCGATAGTGTCTGCCTTCTGTTTCGGTGTCAGGCCAGCTACCGCGATATCAGCGTTTTCGTCGATTAAAGCCCCTGCGCCTTGTTTCTTCTCCTGAGCGGCGGGTCCAGCCACTGCATCCTCGACTTTGGCAACGGCAGCAGTAACCGCGGGTCCAGCTTCGAGCAGCCCAATTCTTTCGCCGAGCTCCTGAGCCTGCAAGGACAGCTTCCCGATCTGAAGGCCCATCAGGAGATCAGATCGCCACTGTTCGCTTCTGGCTTTCTCGACGGCCCGGTCGAATTCTTCTCGAGCAGCCTTAATGTCGCTCCATGCTTGCTTCCTGGCGGCTTCCATCCCGTCCTGCCGCTCCCGCACCTCTTCAGCAACCGCAATCGCGTCAGCTTCTCCGACGAGAGCGTGGACCTCGACGGTGTCTGCGGCTTTCGCGACCTCTGACAGGCGCTGGGCTTGCCCGCTGTCCCAATTAGCGATCAGGGTGCGTGCGGCGTAGGCGATCTGTTCGAGATTTCTGAGCGAGTCGATTGCGTTAGCTCGGGAGTTGAACTGAGCGATCTCCGCAGAGATGTCAGCAGCCTCAGTAAACTTGCTTTCATACTCGCTATCGCCATCCCAATGTTGCGTTGCACCTTTCAATCCCCCTGCGGCCTCGGTAGGGCCGATCGCTACGACCTCAAAGACGAACAAGCCCGCCCCTTCGGAACTAGGCAGAGGGGTAGTGCGAACCTCGCGGCTCCAGCTTCGTGAATGAACGGGATATTTCTCGGTTACTGTATCGTAACCGCCGTCGTCGTAGGCGCAATCAGAACATCCAGGAACCCTTCGATATGTGCGCGGTCGCCTATGTTTAACTTCACGAGAGGCCATGAGAGTATGAGAATACCAGGGCCACGTGCCGTCGGCTAAGTTTCCGTCTGCGCCGGTTATGGTCTTTGCGATGCGCGCGTCGTGTTCACCCTGAAGCTTCTCAAGCGCTATTCGAGTCGCCACGACAGATTCAGGTCTGTCCGGGTCTAGTGCAGCAGCCAGCCGTTCATCATAGCCCGCTAGTTCCCGGGCCATCTCGTTTCCCGTTCTGGGAAGCATTTCTAGTGCGGCGGCTTCAGCGGTAAGAGCCAGCACCATTGACGGCAACACGAAGTCGCTTCGTTCGAAGAGCGCAGCGCGCTCAGCCCTGAAGTCATCAATCCGATATCGAAGCCGCTGACGGAGTTGTTCTATGCTTTGCGTGTCTTTTCGGCGGGTCGCCTCTGCCAGATCGGTCCCGATGCTCTGCAGTACCGCGATCCATCCGACGAGTGTCTCCTTTCGATTGACGTCTCGATCCTCCTGGAGCGCATCCCGCATGTGATCAGGCAGGTTGTTCACCAAAGTGAGAAGGGTACTCAAAGCTTGTTCGGATTGATCAAGCCGACGATGTATCGCTTCGATCATGACAGTCTGTTGGCGAATGGCCTCGAATGTCAGGTCGGGCTTGTTGCTTCCCATTGAGAGCGCGCTCTCTGCCATAGTAAGCACGAGCATTCCCGTAGCCGGATCAACAGCGCCTACTGGAGATGAAACTGACAGAGCGAAAACGACACTCGCGCTTAGAAGCGTGATCTTGGCCTGAACCAACCCTCTGGCTGAAATGCGCATTTTGCATCCCTCCCCGGAAAACAATCTCGCTGCACTGCGTGGCCTAATTGTCAGAAAGCTCCCCCAAGGAGAACATTATCATGTTCTAATCGAACGTGGAACGTGGGTGGTGCTGCTAACCAATTGACATTCGAACAAACCAAGAACATACTCCCCGCCGTCGTTAGCCGAAAATAAACCCGGTAACGCGTAAAATACGAACCTATCCCATCCTTTAGAACCTCAACCGACATAAGGCCGGTCGGTTTGATCCAGAGGAAGTCCTGATGATGCGCTTTGGCATAACTTCCTCCTACTATAGCTGGCTGCTGGCTAAGGAGCGCGCCCAGTACTTAGTTCTCGCTGCAGATGAGGGTGATAATCGTTGAGGCTTGAGAGCCGCCCCCAGCCCAGTCAAAGAATTCCAACGTAGCCGTCCTTCCGGACGGTACGTCCTTGAAATGTCCTAAAAGTCTGTTTGAAATGAGCTTCACGCCGATAGGAGTGTAGTTGTCCGGACACGACATTTTGTAGTCCCGGATATCCCCTTGGCCGTGGTGATTCAAGTTCTGTTCCACGTACTTAATCTGTTGCGATGCAGCAGGAGACACCGCCGCAATGCTCATAAACAGTCCGATCAACCAAACTCGCATGATCCCTCTCCTCCACTTCGGAGAGACAATAACACTTCTCGATTAGGTTGTGTATTTGGGGCGCATAATCAATCTGTACTAGATAGATTTGTCTAGTGGTCCTTTCGCACGGCGAATTCGGATTGCTGGCGGGCACGCGAGTTCGACAGCCTTGCGGATCGCATCCGAACTGCAAGCGCCCGTTGGATTTCTCCGTGTTCGCCCGTGTAGGCCTCCCCGCAACTGCGGCACTCGGTTACCTCGACGGTCGCGCTAAGCACTGCCCTGTCTTCTCCGGCACCGTAGACGAACTTCTCCTCCGCAAGGTACTCGAACGCCGCGATCTCGTCGCACAGGTCGCACTTCGTCAGTTTTGTCATTCAGGTATCTCCTTGATGGTGGCAGCCGCGCAGGTTAGCCCGAAACGATGTACTCGCCCGTCATCAGTCCGTGTTCTCCTCGATCAATCGATCGAGCTTGGCGAAGTAGTCTGGATCGAATTCTGGTCCAAGGCGCTCGGCTCGTTGCCGCTCCACGGGGATGCCGTCCTCGTCCGGTGCCGTCGGTATGGCGGCTTCTGTTCCCAGATCGGATCGTGCATGTGAAGACTCCAGCCAGGCTTGCATTGTGCGCATTTGGCGTCCTACAATTCAAGGGACAGCAGCGATGGATTTCGCGAGGCCTCGGGACAGGTACGCCGCTCCCGAGGCCTCTTTGCTTTTGATGGTCGGCGCGGGAAAAGCGTGACTTCGGGGTGCGGCCGCCACGCGAATCTCCCTGAATGGCGAAACCCCCGGCGGGCGACTTGCCTGGCACGGGGGTTCTAGGTCTAACACCCACCGCATAACCATGTCGGTCATCGGCGAAGGGTGCTCGTTATACAAGACGGCGGCCTTGGGAAAGAACCGCCGCCAGCTTGCGGAATGGATACCGCGGACCTTTCAAGGATCGGTCGAAAAACGAGGTCAGTCAATTACCGATTTCGTCGGAACGCATGATCGGGAGGTTTGGCTTCTTCAGGATTGCGGAACGCATGTTGTCTCTCCGGTGCTGTGTCACAAGAGTGGGCGATCGTACCACCGGGCGCAAGTGTCGTCATGACAGGGCCGGCGCAGTCCCGCGACCGTCGGGTACGAGCGAAATAGACATGTTGTCGAGGGCCTCCACCGCGCGGCGGAGCGGAGCCGTGGAAACGCCGTAACGCGTCCTGAACTCGGGCCATTCGCGCTCGTTCGCCAAGAGGTAGTCGAGCTTCGCCTCGACCGTCGGCTGCCTGAAGTAATGTTCCAGGCCGGCATATCTCGTCCCGAGGGTGTTTTCGGTCCGGGCGAGGAACTCATGGACAAGGTAGTCCGCTTCGAGGCGCAGGTCCTCGTCCGTCGAAAGGCTTTCGGGCATGTGGATCGTCGGCCATTCGAACTGGTCGGCAAGCCTCCACATCTGCGGGCATTTGCGGGTGACCTCGTCCCGCATGGACAGGGGCAACGCCGGAACGCGCACAGGATCGAGTGTCCGGGGCGCGCGAAGTTCCTTCGTGTCCACGACGGGATACCTCGTCTTCACCCGTGTCCGGTCGGCTTCGTACCATGCGGGAACGAGCTTAAAGCATGGCTGGTCAGCGCGCGCGTGAAGCACGCCGTTCACCGAGATGAAATCCAGTCCGGAAGCCAGTTCAAGCGCCCTCGGGCGGCCGTGACGGATGACTTCCTCGAAACGGCCTCCCTGATCGTCGGTCACGATCTCGAACTTGCGCTGCCCTTGTGTCGGCACCGCGAAGCCGAGACCTCCGTTGAACGCGCCGGTGACCGCCGCTCGTTCGAAGTCCGCGCATTGCAAAGGCTCCGACGGACTGTTGTCCCAATGGGTCTCCTGGAGGAGCCGTACCCAATGCCGCCCTTCGTAGAAAACGGTGTGCTGCCTTCGCTCGGCATCGAACGCCCACATCGGGCGGTATTCGGCCGAGGTGACGCTCGTGCGGATGTGAGGAACCTTCCAGCTCACCGCCACTGGCGCGTCCTCTGCGGCGACATCCGTAACCTGGAGATCGACCATCTCCGCGAAGATATAGCTCCTTGGCATGACCCGGCCTGGCAGCCTGCCGTGGATGCTATAGCTCATCGGGAAACGGACGGTACGGGTCATCGAAGTATCCATGTTGTTCGTGGAAGGCTAGGGGCGGGCGATGCCACGGTCAAACCGCTGGTGGATTGCCTGGGACGCCACGATGATCGTCCCAGCAACCAAGTGGCTTTCTCGATGAAATTTGGAACGACAACGCAGCCGACAGCACAGTCCACGAACCTCGTTGACCTGATGGACGGCTACTTCCGCCTCTATGCGCCGATCGTGAGCAAGCTCCTCGAGGATTATCCCGAGGCGCATGGAGTACACACCTTCATCGGTCGCGACGATCCCACCGCAATCCCGACCAACGAGCAGGGGCAGGGATACGGCCTGAAGTCGTTCGAAAAACGCGCTTCGAAGGAACTCGGCAAGCTCGTCCAGCAGACCATGAACTCCAGGAGAGCTGCCCGGTTACGAAAGGCAAGCACGAACCCGTCCGCGTCAACGCACATCGGATGGGCGACCAAATCGCCATTCAGGTCGTGGTCAGCAACAGGTTGGGCGGCATCCATGCGATCCGTATAGGGCAGTGCCTCCCAAAAGTGATCGATGCCTATTTCCTGCTGCCGCCCGAGATCGTGATCACCGTAGGCAGCGAGGACGACGCCGCCAAGATGGAAACGGTCAAGAACGCATGCGCCCAGGGCGTTGCCGAAGGCGTCGAAGCGGCCATCGCAACCGACACGGTACTCAACTGGAAATGGGAAGAAGCGCAAGCGATCCGTGACTGGTTCGACCAGTTCCCGAACGACGGCACCGCCAAGATCACGCCGTACATCGCGCACTTCAGCCGGATCACGGTCGAGTCCGACCATAAGCCGATCCTGATCATGGCACCGACCACTTCCTACGAGGCGGTCAAGGCGAAGTTCAGCCGGAACGTGGTGGAACCGCTCGAATACGAAGCGCCTGCACGGGTGCCGACGCCCTGAGCTTAGTGGTTCGTCAGAAGGGCTTGCGGGACGAAGGCGGGGGCGCGGATGGCGCGTCCTCGTCGGCCTTGGGCTTGGGTTTCGGAGCGAATACGCCGATCATGTTGACCACGATATCCTTGAAGGTCCGCCCATGGATGGCCCCGTGGCCATAGGTCCCGTTGGGATTGATCCGGATGTCCTTCCGGTGTTGCCTGCCGATCAGGATGTAGATTTCGTCGTGCTGCACGTAGAGATCGGAATCTGTCATCGGCCGTCCCCGCTGAAGGGAGCGGATGTGGGCGCGCATGAGGTCGTTTCCTCCGGCGCGGCGCTGACCCGAGTTGACGTAGATTTGGAACGGGCATCCGTCGTCGGTCTCGCCCGAATAAGTTCCCCTGAGTTCGCTGTGCCTGTCGGGTAGCGTCTCGATCGTGATCGGTTGTCCGTGGTGCCGCATCGTCGTTTCCTTTTCCTCGCCAGACAATGCTGCATCCCAAGGCAGGGATCAAGTCCGGGCCTGCGTTGCCGCGGACGCCGCCGGCACTCAAGACAAGACATCCGGCAGGAGACGAAACGATGAACGCAAGGGCCCCAACCCCACCAACGGGGAACCGATCAAAGATGTGGACCGGATCGATCCGCTCGCCCTCAAGTCTGGGGGCGAGGGCGAAATGCACCTCCAGCGCGAAGACTACGTCATCCGCGCCAATTCGTTTATCTGCGCTCCGGGCGCGACCGACGAGCAACTGGACGAACTCCAGAGGCGGGCGGAAGCCGCAGCAGCGGCGCGAAAGTCGGCACAACTCGCTTGCCGCGAGGATTCGTCGTTTCCTGCCCCGGCTGTTCTGAAGACGTCAGGCAGTCCCGCTGACCTTGCGAAGTCAGCAAAAATGCCACACGCCGAGGCTTGCCGGACATTCAAAAATGAAGACATCATGTTGCCATTGGCCGTATTTCCCGGCCGTTCTCATTATGGACCGATCATGGCAACAATCGCAGACATCGCGACCTTGTCCTCGGCAGGCGGGCAATGCGCCGAACTGACGACGCTTCAAGTCGCCGCAGGCTTCGTGACCTGGCTCAACGTACTCAAGGTCTTCTCGCTCGTCCTCGGGGCGACCTGTTTCGTCTTCCTTTTCGGGCGCTTCGCGTCATACCTTCTCCTTCTCTTCGTGATCGTTCCCGTCGCGGCCTACGAAGTCCTCGGCTACGGCCTTTCGGCGGCTCTGCTCATCGGTGCCGCCCGCGTCGATCCGTCATTGGTGACATGGATGATCGTCCCCGGCGGCCTCCTGTTCGCGGGCATGCTCGCCCTTTCGGCGAAACTCCGCAACGTCGAGGGGAGCAAGGCGAGGTTCATGGCCACCGTGACGCTCGTCTGGGGCGCGGCCGCCGTGTTCTATGGCAACGAGGTCGCGGGGTTCGGCGCGGTGATCGCCTTCATGTCCTTCATGGGCTTCAGCGTCGCCGTGACGCCGCTCGCCTACGCCATCGGGTTTGACGACGACAAGGCCGTCAACCGCGCGGGCGGAGCAGCGCTCTTCATCTGCGGCATCCTGGTCCTCGAGCGTTGGCTCACGCCGGGCGTCGCCCAGCTCGACGTCTTCCGCACCGGAATGCAGTGGCTCGGCCCCTTCGTCTTCGCGCTGTCGATCCTGATCAACTCGAGCCGCTGGTTCATGGACGTCAAGAAGCAGAGCTACGTCGGCATGCAGGTGATGGCGGCCGCCGCCCTGTTCGCGCTGATGACTGCGGGTTCCGTTTTCCAGATCGACACGATGCTGAACGTCGGCACGGCCTTCATGATCCTTTTCGTCCTCGAAAAGCCGCTCGAAATCAGGCATCGCAGCCTGACCTCGCTCGCCTTCACGGGTCTCATCATGTCCGTGGTCGTCGGTGTCGGCGTCTACTACGCGCAGACACATACCGAAGTCGTTGCGCAGTGGCTTCCTGTTCTGGCACGATAAAACAATTGGGGATGAACGGCGGGTGGATTCCACCCGCCGTCGCGCCATGCGGGGCAATCGGATAGTCTCTGCTTCGCGGGCTTTACGGATTTTCAGGAAATGGCAGTCAGACTTTCCGAGAAGGACAAGACGGCACTCGAGCAGATGTTCGTGGATGCCAAGGGAAGGGGATTCAAACCGGCGAACATGCGCTCGGCGGTGATCTCGCGCGCCCTGAAGGCCGGATGGCTGAGGAAGGCCGACGGAGACTTCTTCGTCCACCGGGAGCGCGGAAGCCACGTCGTATTCACGGACATCGGCAAGGCAAACCTGTTGAAACGCATGGCCGACCGCCACGCCATGGACGTCGATGACGCGCACCATCTCGTCCGCACGGGGAACTACCACATGGTGGCGACGGCGGTCAGAAGCCGCTGCGACGCCGAGGCCGACGCAGGCGTGCAGACCGGCTTCTGACCAATCAGGCCATCCGGCGGGCGGGTGCGGAGAGCGACGTCAGGATCGGACGATTATCCCACATCCCACGCGCATATTCGATATCCTCCTCCGCGACATAGACCTCGTGCGGTACTTTCGGAATGCGCGGTATGCAGGCGACGAGCGCCTCGAACTTCTCCTCGATCGACGGCGGAACACCGTCCACCAGGGGATCGACTGATTTGACCAAGTCGCGGAGGTCCGCATAGGCGTCCAACGTATGGCGATCCACCTTGGAAATTACCTCCCGCTTTCCAAGCCAGATTTCCGCATTGGTCACGAGCGCGCAGGCCATCCGGTAATATTCCATTTCCTCGAGCGGGAAGCGTATTTCCGCTTCGTCCACGATGCCGATGGTGCCGATCGTCGGCGCGGGGCGTCCGATGGCTTGCCGAAGGTCGTCCTCCCGGTTGGCCGGGAAGAAGCGGGCCTTCGCGTCCACATACGAGCCGGGTCTGCTGCTACCTCTCCAGAACGCCGAGTCCCAGGCACGGACATCGACCATGCGTTCGTTGGGCTTGTAAAGATAGAGCGGTTCGCCGCACCCCATGTGAACGCGACCGTCGATGACTAGGACGTCGGAAAGTCCTTCGCGGAAACGCCGTTTGGCGTCCTCGATCTGCTGAAGGCCCTCATCCGTATATTTCACGGCGTCGGCGTCCTTGAGCAGGGTCTTGAGCTTGGTGAGATCAAGATACAGGAAACGGCTGTTTTTCGCGTGGGCATGCAGGTCGTCCGGCCACACCATCCGCGGGGTGCATGATGTTACGGCCGTCAAAAGCTCTTCCTTGAAGACGCTCGACCGTCCAGGCCTGAAATAGACGTCTTCCTTCATCCGCTCCACGAGGTCTTTCGCGTCGAGAACGACATCGTGATAAAGCGCGTCCTCGTGGCAAACGATGTTCTGCCTGCCGTAAGGCGCTTCTCCGTAGCGTTCGTAATAGCCGCCATTGCTGCCCTCGGTCGATTTCGGAATCGTGAAGGCAACCGTGGTTTCCGACGACGGAACGACCTTGAACGAGATTTCGCACTCCACCATCGAAAGGCACATCTTCTTGAAGCGGCTTCCGGGCGGCACGCCCTGGGCAAGCACCAGCAGGGGAACCTTCGCGGTGACGTGGGTTGCCTTGCTCATGGGGCGGTCCTCTTCACGGGATCAATGGTGTTGCCGATGCCGATGTCCCGGTTTTCGAGTACCTCGACCAGTTCCTCGGCGATCGACGATAGCCGATGTTGCTTGTTGTGGACATTGGAGAGGTCGGCCTGCAGCTGGAAGGCGGCTTCCTCGAACCTCAGTAAGCCTTCTTCGCTACCGATGCCCTGAAGCAGGTCGTCGACGTCGAGGAAGCGACGGATGGTGGACTTTGCCATCTGGCCCAACTGGATCGGCATGAACTCCTGCGCCAGCGACGTCCAGAGCTCGCGGACACGGGAGCGTATGTGGGCGGCCTCGTCGAAGGCCATCGTGTGGGTGATCGCCGGGCGGGCTGCGTCGTTGATGATGTTCGCCTGCTCGCGGTAGCGGCGATGCTCGTTGAACGACCGTGCATGGCCGCTGATTTCGTCGAACTCCCCGAGGCCGAACGTTTTGCGGCCGGAAAACGGCATGCAGGAGTGCGTCTTGGCGGCCGCCTCGTCGGTGGCCACCCGAACGATGGCGACATAGTTCGAATCCCCGGCGCTCGTCCTGTTGGTGCTTACGATACCTTTCATGATCCAGAACTGCGGCTCGATGCATCGACGGTACACTCGGTCTTCGACGACTATCAGGTTCGACGCTTTCTTGGCGAGGTCGCGCATGCGGTGTTCCCGCGTCGATCTGCTCACGTCGTAGAACAACTCGTGGGCGTCGTTCCCGCATTCCTCCACCTGCCTCTTTGCCTTGGTGTCGTAACCGTGGCTGCCGAGCACGGGACATTCGCCGTCGGCCGCGAGCTTGCGGACCAGTTCGTCGAACAGGAAGGGGCCGTAAGGGCCGGGAGCGGAAGCCCATGCGTTGTCGGACGCGTTCAACGCGACCCAGTGGCTGTTGTCGTGGTAGACGGTATGCGCCGACCCGTCGGCGCTGTGGCAACCCCATTCGGCGGGCGCGTATTGATCGGGTCGAAGAAGCTCGGGAAAGCGGTCGTCCCAAGACACCGCGACGGGGGCATCATCAACGGACACGACCGGGATGTCCAGTTCGGCGAGTTCCCACACCTCGTAGCTGGCGTTTCTCTGGCGGCCCTTGCGAAGGCCGTCCACCTGGAACTTGAACGGTACGTTGATGATCAAGGTTTGGGTCCTCCTGGAACGTGCGGCAGGAAGATGGGCCGCTCGTCGAGGAGCGCGATGACCTTCTCCGTCAGCGTCTCCACGAATGTCCCATGCCACGCCGCGTGCAACGAGGGGAGAAGGTCCTCGATGTTGCCGAAAGCCTCGGCGTTCCCTTTGTCGTAATCGTTTATCGCCGCGCCCAGGAGCATGTGCAGGCGCGTTCTCTCCGCCATGCGAGCGGTTCCCCCGTGGTGATCGACAGGGTCGGTCAGCTCGATTTGATTGAAGAACCGACGGAGCTCGCAAAGCGACTGGAACGAGCGGTAGTCAAGTCCGGTCAGAAGGTCCGGTCTTGCAATGTGCGGCCGCCGGATTTCGTTGAAGTCCACGCCCGTTGCGCGGTCAACTCCAAAGTCACGGTCGAACTTTGCCTCCGGTGCGGCGGCCAAAGCTTCGTCGAACTCCAGAAGCGGAAACAGGCGGTGCGGCGTCTTTTCGGCCCGCCATTTGCATTCCTTCTTGTCGGTACTGACACGGAGGAGGTGCGCCACATTGCCGGCCCTGTCTACGACGACACAGTCGGAGAGTTCGATCATCGGCTCGCCACAGCGGATGTATACCGTGTCGTCGACGGCCAGGAACATCTTCCCGACTGCCTCGATCTTTGCCGTCAAGGCGTTGTACGACTTGTAGTCGTCATGCCACGAGTTGACGAGCTCTATGTACTCGCCCATGTCCCTGACCACCGGCTTTCCCCTGCCGACCGTGGGGAGCGGGGCCTGCGACAGGAAGAGGTTCCATTCCGGTTTGTCGAACGCATCGGAAAATGCCCCCGCGTCGAGGACGGGCGAAGAGAGGGAGCCTTCGATGACGTCCGATTGCATCACCTGACGCCAGTAAGCGCCCTCATGGAAGCGGACATGCTGTTGCCCGTCGGAGGGATAAGTGCCCCAGTCGTTGCGGCTTGTCCTATGGACGAGCCGCTCGTCGAACGCCGCGTCCCATGATGCGATCAGCGGTGCGGCCTCGGATTTCACCGATTTGACCGTGATGTCGAACTCCTGCCAGAACGTGTAACGGCGCGTCCCGCGATGCCGGAAGCCGACCCTCGTCCCCGTGATCGCGACAGGGATGGTGGCGCTGAAAATCATGGCCCTTTCATTCCCTTGGCGGCGGGAGCGAAGGGAACCTCGACGTTGCGCGATGAGATAGCGTCGGCGAGCAGGGCAAGCTGCTCAAGGTCGTACGTCCCCTCCCACGCGACCACGCATTGGCGCAGCGCCTGCTCCAGCTTTTCGAGCCGTTCCTCGCCCTTGGGAAGGGAGATCGCCCGGCGGATGGCGGCCGTGGATTCGAGTTGAAGGATCGTTGCCTGGGAGAACTTGACGTTGTCGAGCGCTCTAACGAATTCGAGGACCTTCCAGTCCGCCGTCTCGTGAAGGACGGCATCTTCGTCGATGCTGTCCCAAGCGAAGATTTCCGGACGTCGGCGCTCGTCAATGGCCGTCACGAAGGGCAGCGAGAAGAGGTGTTTGTCAAGCATGGCGTTGTCAAACGCCGATACGGGATGAACACTGTCGGGGGTGGTCCCAAATGCCCGGTTGATGACGGATTCGTTCGTCACGATCCGCAGGAACCGATGACGTACCTGTCCCTCCTGTAAAACCACGACAAAGGGAACGATGGTCGGCTCGGGACACTTCACGTAGACGGTGTCGCCCACGAGGAGAAGCTTCTCGAACTTCTCTTTTGCGAGCTTGATCGTCGGCCCCCGCTGGGTGTGGCTCACTGTGCCGAAGCGTTCTTCCGGATCGCCGACAGGCAGCCTCTTGGGGACAGCCGGCGAGTGGGGATAGTAGTTGCCGAGGAACGAGTGGTAGGGGTTCTTGGACGCCGTGATGCCGAGTAGCGCGTCTGCGGTCATTTCGGCGCTTGGGCCGTCGGACCGATCCAGTTCCGTCATCAAAATGGGCCGCCAGTGCGATCCGTCGTGCCACCTGGTGTGGGCGACCTTTTCGCGCGTGTAGGCACCCCAGTTGACGGCCTGGATTTCGTCAGGTGCGTCGTCCCAGGTGACCGCGACCGGAGCCTCCGTTTCGGACGCCTCTTTCAACTCGATTTCGACGACCTCGTGGACGCGGGCCTTCTGGCGTCGCCCGGCTGGCGTGAAATGCTCGATGCCATATTCGATAAGGACAGGAACCTGCATAGATTACGGCCTCGGCACGCCAGGAAGCGGATTGGCGGCCATTTCCGCCTCGAGCTGGCGGCGTTGCATCTTCACGAACTCGACGGCGGACGCTTCCACGGTCATCGTGTTCAGGATCGTGGCTCCCGGATACTGGGCGCGGATACGGGCGAACAGGGCTTCATCGGGGGCGCGGCCGCCACGGTATCCCTCGGTGTAGAGGTTGTCGCCGTCCACATAGACGGCCTTCGATTTGCTGTGCTTCTTGACGTCGGCGGCGGCATCCTTGAGCAGGAGCAGGGATGTCACGGCGGTGTCGAAGAGTTCGAACGTGGCGTCGTCGATCAGAAATTCGTCCTCGGACATCTCCTTTTCGACACGCGCGAGGTCGTCTTGGGTGAACGGCTGATACACGTGCGTGCGGTGGCAGCCGCCACGTCCGTCGTTCGAAACGGCCGCGAACTTCTTGCCGTCGACATAGAGGTCGAGGGAAAAGCAGATCGTCTCCCGAGACATTGCGTCGTTCACCGACACCTTCTTGATTTCATATTTTCCGTACTTCACGACGAGACCTCCTGTGTGTTCGCTTTAGCTAAGGCCCACCGACCGCATGTGTCAAAGCAAAGGAGTGGTTTGATGCGGCCGGGAAGGCCAAAGTGGCGTGGTACCAGAGGCAGGAATTCAACCATGAAAATCACCATCCCCGTGCCAGTAACCTTCACGACCGACGCGCCGCGTGAAGGGACGAGGACCGCGCTCACCTTCGTGCCGACGGAGTTCGACGTGCCGGAGGCGGCGGACGCGGACGCTCCGATCGCTGCGAAGCGTTTCGGCCGGGGCGAGACGCTTGCCAGTTACTACCGTCTCCACGAAGGGGGCCTCTATGGCACCCTCGTGCGTACCGACGGCACGCGGTTCCCGCTGGACATCGAATACGAGATGACCAAGCTCATCGGTACGAGCGTGTACAGGGAAATCGAGGAGTTGCGCGTGGACGACCTCCATCCGAGGGATGCCAAGGACGTGATGGCGCTCGTCGGCCCCGCCGTCCTCGATCCCCATGGGGATTACGAGAAGTTCAACCGTATCGCCGCCGAGCGGGTCGCGAACCGACGGATGGCAACGCTCGCTTCCGCAAGCCCCGATTTCGAGGCCCGCCGGGCGCAAGCTATCGGGTTCGTCGCCGAGGCGATTTCGAGGCTCTTGGTCGTCGGCGGCGTTCGATACAAGAAGACGGCCGGCATCGCTATCTCCGTTGACGCCGACTACAACGGGCGCGTGCGGGTATCCGAAATGGAAATGTGGGACGGCTCCTTGTGGCAGCAGGAGCCGCATCGCGTCATGCGGTCGACAGACCACATGAACACCCATTACTTCTCCTATGCGGACCGCGACGAAGCGCTTGCGTTCGCGCAGGAACTCGGCGCGGCACGAGGAAAAAGGGTGCAGGTCGATAAGGATGACGACATCGCGGTCTTCGTGCCGACGGAAGCGCTTCCCAAGCAGGACATGCGTTGGGCCGAACTGGTGCGGTCGGCGACTGCCGTGGCGCACTATACGGGAACCGAGGTCGCCAGGCGCATCCGCAACCAGGAAGCATCCATTTTCACGGACGACCGCTCCCTTCGCTACGCCTTCGACCGGTTGATGGAGGCTTTGGACGACACGGACGCCTTCGGAGAACCGAATGACCGCCTGGAGGTCGCCGCCCGCGACATGCTCGACCTCGTCACGCGGAATGCCCGCGCGATCGACACGAAGTACCGCAATCTCGCCACGACCTGGGCCGACGCCTTCGCCCATCTCGATGTCGCCCTCTCGAGGTGGGACGACCGCCCGCTGGAGATCGAAGTCTCCTTGAGGCAGCCGGGGATGGCGCGATGAAGCTGAAAATCCATGTACCCGTGATCTTTCACGCGCCGGTGACACGTTCCAGCGGCCTGAGATCGATCCTGACCTTCGTCGAAGCCGAGTTAGACGTGCGGGAAGCCACTGGGAGCGAAGCTCCAATGGCGGTCTCGCACGTCCTTCGTCCAAAGGTGCTCATGCGCAATTTTCGTCTCTTCGACGGCAGGATGGTTTCGGAACTGAAGCGCTTGAACGGCAATCCCGATCCTACCCATCCCCTGGTCAAGCTGGCGTTCAGCGTCGAGCAGGAACTGGCGAAGACAGCCGCCGCCGAACTCCGACAGGGCGGGCTCGCCAACGTCCATCCGCGCGATGCTATCGACATGCTGGAGGCCGTCGCGAAGAATGACAGCTCCGGCAAGGGCATACAGACCCGCCGGGACCAGTACGCCGCAGCCGTGGCCCAAAAGACCGCCGACACGAGGATCAGGAACCTAGTGTCGGCGAGCGCGGATTTCGACGCCATGCGCGCGGCATGGATAAGCCGAGCGGCCGACCTTTTCTCGGAGCGTGTCGTCGTGGACGGCGCTCCGTTCAGAAGTTCGTTGGGGATGGCCATCCGTGTAGACCATGCTCACCAGCGCGTACTTGTCGATGAAGTGGACCTAGAAGTGACGACGGCCGGCTGGCGCGTGCCTCTCGGCCAGTTGGATTATTGCTTGCTCCGCCCCGCGACATTCTATTTCGGCATCGCGGACAACGAGGACGCGTTGGCCTGCGCCGAGGCCATTTCCTCGGAAAGGTCTATTCCCGTCGAGTCCGATAGAAAGGGACTGCCGGAATATTTCCTACCTCGCCACATGCTCCCATCCGTCGATATGCGCTATCCGGAACTCGTGCGCGCAAGCAAGGCCGTCGCCTTCACGGTCGGCAGCGAGATTGCACGTCGGTTCAAGAACAGGGAATTCGCCGTTTTCGATGACGATCCGTCGGTGCGCTATGCGTTCGACCGCCTGCGCGACGTTCTTGTAACCGCCGAGCCATTCGGAAATCCAGATGAGAGGCTCGAAGTGGCGCTGGCCGATCTGCTCGATACCATGCGGGCGAATCCCACCAAAACGAACGCGACGTACCGCAACGTCCTACACCAGCATTCGGCCGTCTTCGATCTCGCCGATACCATCATGGCCCGCTGGGAAGAACGACCCATGACAATCGAGATAGCCCGCACCTCGACGCCTGGTATGCGTTCATCGTGAGACACGCCTTGTCCCATGCCGAGCGGAGCGGTTACATCGAAAACAACGAACGGAGTGATCGAAATGGCCGAGACGTACGACTGGACACAATCCTGCACGAAAAGCCGCGAAGACAAGGAGCGATTCCACAGCGTAGCCAAGCGCCAGCTGAAGGCCCTCGCGAAAGACCTCGGCCTGGCAGCCGGAAGCTTCGAAATCCGCTCCAACATGGGCGGCGGCGCGGTGAGCGGAGAGGTTAGCCTCCAGCATGACGATTTCCGCATCGAGGCATCTAGCCCGGGTTCTCGTCAAGAGTCAGGCCTGCGCATGCATACCTGCGCCAACCGTCAGAACGACGCCCGCTTCAACGGCAACAACCATTTCGCCCCGCTGACATGGCTCAACGACGACGCCCGCCCGAAGCTCAAGAAGCTGGTGGAACAGGTGATCGAGCAGAAGCGCGGTTTCAACGCCGACGAAAAGAACGATCAATCCTATAACCCCCACTACTCGACGCCGCGCTTCTCGAAGTAGGCCGATCTTGGGAACGGCCTACACCAGACGGGCGGGGTTCGTTTACCTCCTCAGCAACCCCTCGATGCCGGGGATGGTGAAGATCGGCCGCACGACACGGGACCCGGCCACGAGGGCAGGCGAACTCACTTCAGCCAGCGGCGTCCCGACCCCTTTCCGTCTCGAAGGTTATGTCAGGTCGCCGGACGCGGTGAGGACCGAAGCCGCAGTCCATCGAATCGTGGGTGGAGACAGGGTCAATTCCCGTCGCGAGTTCTTCCGCATAGACCCCGCCCGCGCCATGTCGATCATGCGTCGCGTCGCCTCTGACGAGCGGCTTGTGTTCCGAAAGCAGAAGAAGTCCCGGGGATCGTGGACGGCGATCCTCCACCTCCTGCTGGTGCTTGCCTACTTCAACGGCGCGCTCGCGATCAACGGCTTCGACCATTCCGTGGTCTGGAAGGCCGCCGCCGTCAACGCCGTCGCCATCCTTCTTCCGTCGGGAATCTGGAACCGCCTGATGCGGTCCTTCCGCAGACGCCCGCTGCCGACACACCTGGTGTCAGCCTTAGTGACGGTCGGCGGCGTTTCCGCATTGAATGTGCTTTTCGTACCCCTTCTGCGAGGGGTGATGCGGGCAGCCGGCCTGTAGACTTGCGTGGCCTTGCTGCACACTCTGGTCATGGAGAAAAATTCATGACCACAAGAAAAGCAACCAATCTCAAACAGGTTTTCGACGTCGACGGCCGACTTCTATACGAGGGCAGGGCCTCTTCGCTCAAGGCGTTCATCGAGCAATGCGTGAGATCGGGCAAAAGCATGAAAAAGGCCAACCTCCGTGGCCTCGACCTCATGCACCTGACCCTGTCACGCGCCGACTTCTCGGGCGCGTGTCTCGACGGCGCGAAGCTGCGCGGTACAGAGATCGAGCATAGCGTCTTCTCGGGAGCATCCATGCGTGGCGTCGCCGCATCTGGCCTCGACGGGGTTTCGGCGGTGTTCACCGACGTGGACTTCTCGCCGATCGAGGTGCAGAGGAGCTATGACGACGGGCGCATCAATCCCGACGGGACGCCGCAGATGCGCACGATAAGGCTGACCTCGGACTTCGTCGGCGCGCAGCTCACCTGCGCCAGGTTCGACGGAGCCAAAGTACACGAGGTCAACTTTACGCAGGCAGCAATGTCCTCGACGACCCACGTCGGGGCGAACGTCCGCAAATCGAGCTACAAGGACGCGTCGCTCCACAACGCCGACTGGGCCGACGCCAAGATCGTCGGCAACGACTTCGACGACGCGAACATGACGCCGAGGATGAACGTCGACGCCGACCATCTTCCCGATCGGACCCGCAACGCGACGATCGTCGGAAACTCTTATACCGGGACAGAGTTCGGAAGCTGCAACAGGGGCTTCGTGCGCGACGCCTTCGCGGCCGGGAAGATCAGGCTCGCAACCCTCGGCCTCGTCACGAGCGGCCTGTTCGTCGCCACCGCCGCCATCCCGTTCGATATCGAAAGCACCATGACGGCGACGATCGGGAAGACCGCGACCTTCATCCTCGCCGCTTCGGCGCTCACCTGGATCAAGACCCCTCTCGAGGACTTCTTCAAGGACAGGGCCATCGACCTCATCGCCGGCACCTCGGTGAAGGTCCGATCCGCGATCTCGGAGATGTGGAAGCGCGGAAAGTCGATCGGAAGCCTCGCGGTCGCGCTGATGAGCCGGGGACACGCCGATCACGTGGAAAAGGTCCTCAAGAGCAGGCACGGCGGCTTCTTCGAGCGGTTCGCGGCGGCCGCCAAGGGCGAGTACGACGTCGTGGTTTGCGACCGCGAGCATCTCGCGGAGGCGCTCTCCCGGATTTCGGAGATGATGAACAACAGGACGGGCCACAAGCACTCGGTCATCCTCGTGCGGATGGGCGACGCGAACCCGGACGTGCCGCGCGCCCTCGTTGTCAACGGCGACGGCGGCCTCGAAGCCCTGTGGGATCAGGACGAAAACGGCGTCATCGTCCACAAGGCATGGGACGAGGCAAAAATCCCCGTCCGGGAACCGGGCCTCGTCGGCCCGCAACGCTTCATGGCTCCGTTCAACAGCCACATCTCGGTGGTCGGAAAGTTCATGACGGCGATCTTGAACGAACACGGCCTTTCCGACTTCAAGGTGAAGCACGAGACACACCTGATCAGGCAGGGCCTCGACGGGTCGATCGTGGTCACGCGGCAGTCCGACGGCCGTCTCGACAACCGGGGAGCGCCGACCGTCATCACGCCGGACGACAGGGCGCTTTATTTCAGGAACTCGGTCGCCTACGACGAACGCGGTCAACGCATCCGCCGGGACGATCCGGCACCGCCGGGTCTTCCGTTCGGGCCGCGGTAAGAAGCGGAATTCATGCCCACGCACTTTGACCGCCCCGATCCTTTCGGGGCGTCGGTTTCCGGAGACCGCGTGGCGGGCCTTGGCTTCACGAAGCCTTCGATTTGAAATTCACCAGGTCTAGCATTATTCCGTCAACATTTGACTTGCGGGGTCTTGTGTTCTATATCTGGGGAACAACGAAGTCTTGTGCGGCAAGGCTCCGCGGGACCGTGGAGCCACGAGGATGTTAGCATGACAATACAGATGCGTAAGGCCCCGAGCCGGGCCAACAAGAAGCAACTCGCAGCCCATCTCGAGCCTGACCTTGTGGAGCGAATGAAGACCTTCGCCAAGCGCAAGGAACTGTCGCTCACAGAGGTCATCGCGATGTCCGTCAACGAAGCGGTTTCCGAGCATGGCGTAGGACCGCTTCTACAGGTTTCGCGGGAACGGCTGGTCAACAGGGTACGATCTCCGTCGCAAGTGCAGACAAAAGGACCAGTCTGTCGGACGGGTACCAAGCGGATCGCCGCCTATTTCAATGCGAGCGACGTGGAAAGAGTCCGCGCCTTCTCGAAGGAAAAGGCGATTCCACAAGAACATCTGATCGCCGATGGCCTGAAAAAGCTGATGTCGGGCGGAAACAGGACGCTGAAGGCGGCCTGATCCTCATCAGGGAGCGGGAGCCGCAACGGTCCTTCCCGCCCTCGGCGCGGGATGCTCGAGGCTGTCATTGCCGATGGTGATGAGCGCGCTGATCGGCTCGTAGCCGTACTTGTCCTTGAACTCCGCGATCTGGACGACTTCCCACCCCTCTCCGAGCGGCCAGGGACGCAGGTCATTCTGCGATGCAAGGAATTCGGATGCCTCTTCCGCGGTGTGGAAGAGTTCGGAGCCATCGGGCCACGGCGTGCATAGCGCGTATTCGCCGATTGCCGGACGTCGCTTGCCGAGATACGTGATGTGCTGCCTTCCGGTTCCGTCGGGCCTGATGCCGTTCCAGAGGGCGCAAACGTAATATTGCGAGAACTCGGCGTAGAACGGATCGACTTCAGGCGGCCACTTGGTCATTTCAAAATCTCCATGCTTTCACGACGAGACTGCGTCCCCTCTCGGCATGGCACAACGCTATCGGCAGAGCTTTCCAAGACGGGCGTAGTTTTCGGGCGTGTCGAGGGCGAGGTTCTTGAACTTCGCCGCCTCGTAGAGACCCGCCGTGATCTTGTTCACGATCCCCTTGATCCGCCGTTCGATCGCCGCGTTCGCGGCATCGGAGGTGGTGCTGGTGCCCCCACCCTTGGACAACTCCTCCTTCAGCGCCCGGGCGATCCATTTCCGCCCCGCTTCAAGCGTGTCCTGCGCTATGCGTAGGTGCTGGTACTCGTGCTTCATGACTTCCCGGTACATGCAGCTGCCTTCGGGAAGCCCGCTGGCCAGGTAGATTCTGGGCGGAGTGCGGAACCCGAAATCGACGGTCACGTCATTCACGGTCGAACACCAGCTGCCGTCGCGACGCTGTTGCGAAAGGTATTCGCTGGAATAGGCCGCCGTGTAGTCCACGCGGGTGAGGCCCTGCGTCACGTAGCCGGGCAGGGAACTGTCGGTGAGCATCGTGCTGAGGCTGCGGCTGTCCTTGGACCTGTCGATCACTTCTCGCGGCGCTTCGACGTTGACCTTGAGCCTGAACGGGCGGGCGGGGCACTCCTCGGCCAGCACGGTGGACGGCGCGGCGGCGAGGAGCAAGGCGGCGAGGACGAAGTGCTTGGTCATGGGGCTTCCTGTCTGTCCAGACAAGGATGGCAGGGAAGACCGCCGGCCGAAACGCAAGAGGGCGGCACCGTGGCCGCCCTCCGAAGCTTGGATATGAAGTGTTTTAGTTGCGGCCGAGGCTGACGAAGAAGTTGAACAGGTTGACGATGTTGAGGTAGAGGCCGAGCGCCGACCAGTAGCGCGCGTATTCGAGGTCGTCTTTCCCGAGGCCGCTGTAGTACATGTCCTTGAGGTTCTTCGTGTCGTAGGCGGTGAAGCCGGAGAAAACGAGGACGCCGATCACCGAGATCGCGAAATCGAGGGCGGCCGAACCGAGGAAGATGTTCACGATTGCCGCGATGATGATGCCGATCAGGCCCATCAGCAGGAAGTTGCCCCATCCGGACAGATCGCGCTTCGTGGTGTAGCCCCAGAGCGACATGGCGGCGAAGGTGAAGCCCGTGATGGCGAGTGCTTGCACGATCGCGGCCGCTGGGACGCTGATGGCGACCAGGGACAGACCGATGCCCTGAAGGGCGACGAAGGTCCAGTAGAGGCCGCGGGCAGCGCCGACGCTACCGGTCCGGAAAAGGCCGGCACCGAGCAGGAGAAGCAGCGGGGCCCACAGGCCGATGTGGCCGAGCACCGTCAGTCCTTCGTCGCCGACGACCAGCGAACGCAGCGAGGTGAAACCTATAACCCATGCCGTCAGCGCCGACACGGCGAGGCCACCCGCGATGAGGCCGTAGGTTTTGGTCATGTGATCGCGGAGACCGAGGTCGATGTTCGCCTGGCCGATCGAGTTCAAGTTCTGCTGCATCCGGTCCACTCCTTGTTGGGCGTTTGGATAGACTCCGAATATAGGGGATGGTGCAACAAGATTCCAGAACCGGGGTTTACAATTCGTGGAGCGACGTCTTCGTTTTGCCGATGATGCCACCCCAGCACTCACGACGGCGTCCTGTTTTCATGTGCATGACTGGCTCTCCAGACAAGGATTGGCTTTTCAAAGGGTACGCACCGCCGGCCGTTCGGCGCAACGTTTTGTCCTTTCAGCGGCAGGGAAGAAGATTGCTCATTACATTGGGAGAATGACTAATGACGGCTTTGGAGCGGTTCAAGGAAAAATGGGCGGGAAAAGCGTTCAGCGTCTTGATCACGACCGCGATCTTCTTGCCACTCGCCCTCGACGGATTGACCTGGGCGTCGAAGGCAGGCGTCGAAGCCATAACCCCCAAGGTGAGCGGTGGTCGTGCCGTAGTCGGCGCTGACGACGTCCGCGACATCAAGGAGATCGCGGACAGGGCGGCTACCCTTCTGGAAGGCGCGACAGCGATCGAGCGCAAGGTGCTGGCAGCTTCCGAAAGCGAGCGAATGCAGTTGGCACGCAAACTGGACGCCATGTTCGAGGCGTACCTAATGGCCGAGGAGAAGGCGGTGTCGGATAAATATGACAAAGTCTTGCTCCAGGCGTCCGGCGAAACCTCTATGGCCATCCGCGATGCGGTACGGGTAGTGAACAACAGGAAGACACGACTGGTCATGACGGCCCTCGACCTCAAGACCCTGGCCGCCGCGGCCACCCTCGACGATTCCCGAATGGCAGACGCCGCCGTCACCTCGATGAAGCAGCGTAACCTCGGTCTAGGCGAAGGCGTCGTCGCCAAACAGGATCGAGAGTTCGACAGGCGGATGGTCGAGTTTGGAGAGCAGGCCGCAGAGGAGATCGCCGAAGCGAACGCATGGCGGTCCAAGGCGGGTCCGATAGGCCTTTCCCGGGTACTCCCTTAAAGGTCATCCGTCTTGCGAGACGAAGCAATGGAGGCATCCCTGAGCGCCTCCATTGCTTGCCGGACACCTGGATCGGAAAGCTTCAGGTTCCGGGTCTTCAGCGTGACCACGAGATCGCCTTTCTCTTCCGTGTAGTGCAAACCCCGCCCTTTGATCCGGAAACGGCCTCCGTGCGGAGTTTCCGGTGGAATTACCAGTCGGCAGACCTCACCTGAAGGCAGGGACACGTCGGCGGTCGTGCCGAGGACCGCATCCCATATGTCGACGGTGACGGCCGTCTCGATGTCGTTTCCGGCGATCCTGAACTTCCGGTCCTTGACGACGACGGTGATCTCCACGTCGCCGACGACGTTCTCCCGCCTGTCGTCAGCACCGCCAGGAATGACCAGCTGCTCGCCAGAGCGGGTGCCAGGCGGAATGTCCACGTCGCACGAGTCCATGTGGACGTTTCCGAAGCCTCCGCATTCGTGGCACTTGAACCAGGTGACCTTTCCCGATCCCTTGCAGTCACCGCATTCTACCTTGAGGTTGATGAAGCCGGATTGGCGGCTGTGCCGCACGCCCGTACCGAAGCAGGCGGTGCACTCGACCGGGCCTGGGGCGCTCACCCTTCCCGATCCCGAGCAGCAGGAGCACGGCCCGGAAATCCCCTCGACCCGCTTCTTGCACCCGGTGATCGCCTCGTGGACGGTCAGGAACACGTTGCGCCGAATGGTGACGACTGTGGGTGCCGCCGAGCGTTTCAACGGCGGACGGCGGTCGCGCTGGTGGGGCGCGTCGATTTCCTCGATAAGCGTCCTGTATGCCTCGTTCAGGGTTCTGAAACGTTCGCCTGCCTCGGGGTCACCCGGATTGAGGTCGGGATGGCACTTCTTTGCGAGCTGGCGGAAGGCCGCCGTGACCTCGTCTTTCTTTGCATTGAAGGGGACGCCGAGGACTGTAAATGGGTTCATGCGGATCGCCGGGAGATTGACATGTTTTGCTTCAGGTGCGCTTAGTGAAGTCTTCAATTACGCAGACACGGAGACGGCAATGAAGGCTGTATCAAGGGCGCTTGTCCTCGCAACGATGTTAATCCCGTCGGCGGCTCTGGCGCAACAGCCGAGGCTGTCGGACGAGGACCGCAAGGCCGTTGTCGGCGAGGTCATCGATTATTTCCGGAAGAATCCGGAAGAGCTTGTTGGTGCGATCACCGCCGCCAAGCGTCCCGACGCGAAAAACGGACCCGAAACTTTCGCCGGCTCCGCCGTTGACCCGTGGTACGGCCGCGAGGACGCGCCGATTTCCATCATGGTCTTTTCGGATTACGGGTGCGCGCCCTGCAACGACGTCGAGAAGATACTCGACCGCCTCGCGGATGCACGCTCGGACGTAAAGATCGTCCACCGCGACTATCCCGTCAGCGGCGAACACTCCGTCGCCGCGTCGCTCGACGTCATCCAGGCGTTCAACGCCAAGCCGCGCGCCGACTGGATGGCGCTCCGCCGTGAACTGATGGCGAAGGGCGTCGCACCCGAGTATCGCATCGAAGCCCTGCGCGCCGCCGGGATCGACCAGACCGGAGAGACGGGCACTGCGGTCAAGCTCACCCTTCTCAAGAACCGCGAACTCGCGCGGCGCGCGGGCGTCACGACACTCCCGGCGGTGATCGTGATGAAGGGCGACGGCGTCGTTCCGATTTCGGGAGACGTCACGGAAGCCGGAATTAACGAAGCCATCCGTCTGCTCTCCGAAAATTGAGGCCTGCTTCGGCTTCTCGGATATTCATCCAAAACGAAAAAGGCCCCGAAAGCGCTTTCGGGGCCTTTTTCGTTGAAGGGCCATTCGCCTCAGGCGTTGGATGAGAACGGATTGCTCCAGGCGATGAAGCCGAGGACCGAGACGAGAAGAAGCGACAGGCCGACGGCTCCCGTCGAGATCGGATCGAGTGTCCAGCCGATGAGGGACGACGCGAACAGGGATGCGCCCGTGACCGCACCGGTGATCAGCGCGAAAAGGGTCGCCTTCTGCGCGAGGAACAGGGAAGCGACGGCAGCTGCGAAGCAGGTGGTGAGCATCAGCAGGGCATCGGTGTACTTGAGAAGCGGCAGGCCGTTGAGGAAGACCGCATGCTGGTTGATGGCGAGACCGACCGACATTACCGCCATGGAGCCGATGACCGTCTTGGTGTTCATCGACGGCATGTCGAGGCGGCTGTAGTGGCGCAGCGACTGGTAGAGAAGGCCGATGACGAGAAGTGGGGCGATCCAGCCGACCGCCAGGCCGAGCATGCCGCTCGGCGCGGTGTCCTCGCGTTCGAACGCCGTGGTCAGCATGAACGGGGAGGCCGTGGTGCGCAGGTCGGCGATGGCGGTGGCCATGTCCTTCCAGCGGGACATCAGGTTGGGAGAATCCGGCGAGATGTAGGACGCACTGACGAGGCAGTTCTCGGCGAGGCGGATATACATGCGGCCTTCGAGGGCCTTGCCCACGTTCGTGAGCGTCGTGGATTCGACGATACGCCAGGCGAGCGGTTCGTAGGGGTAGAAGGAGGTCTCGACCTGACGGTTTTCATTCTGCGCCATCGCGGCGAGCGCTCCGAGTTCCTTCTCGTACTGGGCCATGTATTCCCGTTTGGAAAGACCGACCGACGGCGCGGGCGTGGTCACAGAGAAGCTGGCGATGATGCGCGGATCGTCCTTGTGCCGAAGCGTAATCGAGCTGTCCGTCTTCTCGTAGACGCTCATGGAGCCGTCGAGATAGGGCGAAGTCTGGATGATCCGTTCAAGGGGAACGCTGCAGGCGGGTACGGCGCTGGCGATGCCAGGTGCGAAGATGGTGAGAAGGGCGGCCAGCGCCAGGATTGCGCGCATCAAAAATGTCCTCCGAAAGGCGTTTGAAAAATCATAGACCTGAAAAAACAGATAAGTCGAGGGGCTGACGCGAGTTCTTGAATTAAAGGGTTGAAGATTGACGCCGGGTCATGCATTTTGTTTCGCGTTCGGGTGGTCTCGTACTGAGTTCCAGGGCACGATTACCAGATGAGTTCTTCAATTAAAGCCAATTCTCACGGAGTCGCCGCCGGGATGTCCGACCAGCTTTCGCCTATTAACGCCCAGACCATCGCAGCGGACCTCTTCGCCGACATGATGAATATGGCTCCGTCGGACGGATCGGTTCCGGCAGTAAACGACGGACCGGAGCCGCCGCAGAACCAGGTGCCCGCTTCCGATTCCGAGATCGAGGAGATGTCGGCGAAGATCACCCACCGCATCTATCCCAAGGCGTTCGTGGGCGACGATGACTTCGCGGTCTACGCGGTCGAATTCGACACCGCCAATCTCCACGGCAGCGCGCGCCTGAAGGCCAAGTACTCGGGCAAGATCACCTACGCCGGACACTACAGGCCGGAGAAGGGTGAAAAGGTCGTGGCCACCGGGAAGTGGGTCACCTACAAGGGTGAATCCTCGTTCAAGGCCATGATCATGGTTCCCGAAATCCCCAAGGGAGCAGAGGGTGCCGTCACCTATCTCAAGATCGCGAAGATCGAAGGTGTCGGCAAGGCGACGATCGACAAGCTTGTCAAGAAGTACGGCGACAGGCTGCCCACGGTGATGGAAGACGCCGACGAAATGGCGACGACCATCAAGCGCATCCTCGCCGACAGGATCGCCGCCGCCTTCACGAGCATGATCGGACAGCCCAAGCTGGTGACGTTCCTCGCCGAGTTCGGCCTGCGCGAAGCGCTGATCCAGAAGATCATCAAGCGTTTCGGTGCCGCCTCGATGAAAATCGTGGACGAGAACCCCTGGCGTTTGGCCGAGGTCATCGACGGCATCGGCTTCAACAAGTCGGACATGATCGGGCGCAAGGCAGGCCTCGACATGCGCTGCGAGCCTCGTCTCAAGGCAGGCATCCGCTATACCCTCAACCTGAAGACCAATCAGCAGGGTCATTGCGGCCTGACGCGCGAGTATCTCATCAAGGCGTCCGACGAGGTCCTGCAGGTCGGAATGGAATACATCACCCCGGTCATCGACGCCGTCATCGCCGACCGAGACGCGATCTTCGACGAGGATGTCGGCCTCATCTATCCCGCAGGTCTCCACAAGGCGGAGCGCTCGCTCGCCGACCGTCTCCTGACCATCAAGGCCAAGGGCGACATCACGGACGAAGACAAGGCGAGGGAGGCCGTCGAGGCCGCCATTCTGAAACTCGGCGTCAAGCGTGACGAAAGCCAGGTCGAAGCCGCGCTGATGGCGGTCATGAATCCCGTCTCCATCATCACTGGCGGTCCTGGAACGGGCAAATCCACGACCCAGCGCATTATCGTCGCGGCCCTGGAAAGCCTCGGCAAGTCGGTCGTATTGGCCGCGCCGACCGGCCGCGCCTCCAAACGTCTCGCCGAGGTCACGGGCAAGGAAGCTTCCACCTGCCACCGCCTTCTGAGCTTCTCGGCCGAGAAGGGCGACTTCCTGTTCGACCGGTCGAACCCGTTCCCGCAGAACCGGTTCATCGTGGACGAGTTCTCGATGATCGACGTCCGTCTCGGCTCGTCCTTCCTCGACGCCATCAAGGACAGGGCCGGCCTCACCATCGTCGGCGACGTGGACCAGCTGCCGTCGGTCGGTGCCGGACAGGTTCTCAAGGACATGATCGACAGCGGTGCGATCCCAGTCGCGCGCCTGCGCACCATCCACCGCCAGTCTGGCGACAGCGGCATCGTGGTGGCGGCGCAGCGCATCAACACGGGCAACCTCCCGATCGAGCAGGGTGAGAAGCTCGACGGCTTCTACATGAAGGGTGGCTTTTCCCAGTTCGGTGCCGAGGACGACATCGTGATGGACGTCGTGGACTTCATGGCGCGCCGCCTGCCGAACTCGGGCTTCAACCCGGTGGACGACATCCAGGTCCTGGCGAGCATGAAAAGCGGGCCGACCGGGGTGGCGCTCCTCAACGAACGGCTGAAAGCGGCACTCAACCCCGGCACCGCCGAAAACACCGTCGTGTTCAAAAGCGGCGGCGGGGAGCTGCGATACTCGGTCGGCGACCGTATCATGCACACGCGCAACGACTACGTGAAGAAGGTGTACAACGGCGAGGTCGGCATCGTCGTGGACAACGGCATGCGGCAGAGGGAAGACGGCAAGCAGGAAGCCTATATCAAGGTCGACTACTCGGGTCACTTCGCCTACTACGCGCAGGAAGATTCGGGCGACATCACGATGGCCTGGGCTTCGACCGTCCACAAGTCGCAAGGCTGCGAATTCCCGGTCGTGATCTTCGTCTGCCCGACGGCGCACCGCCGCATGCTGAACAGGAACCTGTTCTACACGGCCGTGACGCGCGCCAAAAAGGTCTGCATCGTCATCGGCCACGACGGCGCGGTGCAGCACGCGGTTAAAACCGAAGACCTCGACAAGCGCGGCACGGGTCTGGCGAAGCGCCTGGCTGCCTGACCGATACCATCAAGAGCAACAACGAGAACCAGAGATGAGAACGACAAGCATCATCGCCGCCATCACCATGGCGTTCGCGGCGAGCGCCGCAGCCGCGGAAGATAAGTCCCCGGTGGCCACCACGCCACTGGAGAAGCTGAGGTTGGAAGCGCTCCAGATTTCCGTCACGAAGATCGAGGACAAGGAGAAAGGCATCGACGCCGATAAATACGCGGGCCTCGATGCGTGCGCCTCGAACGGGCTGCAGAATTGCAAGTCCGAGCCACCATGCGACGCCCTTGGACAGCGTGCGAACGGCAACAACTGCGTGCTGGTGTGGAAGCGCGTCGATGGAAAGCCAGACGCTCTCGCTTGGGTCGAGCAGGGTGAAGCTTCTTCCCACCGCCTTCCCGTACTCGGGGCGGACGGCAAGCTCTACTGAGCGCCGAGTACGGGAAATAAAACCGAAGACCGAGCTATGCTGACGGAAATAGCTGACATCAGCAGCTTTCTCAGCAGCTTCATTGCTAATTTCCAATTGCTAAATTACGTCAGCTATGCGGGCCGATGTGATGTAATTTGAAACGTGGAACGTCGAATCTCACCGATATTAATGGACTTCAATGTCTTCAAGGGATTGAAGCGATAACGAAATTGCGGGGCATTCATCACGGATGCGTAGCCGATATCGCTAAACTATGCCGTCAGAGATACCATTTCGTCACGATATGGCCGAGGCGTATCGAGATGCGGTTCACCGCGGCCTCCGCCGACAGGTAAGCGGCCTTGGCCTTCTTCCTGTCCTCTTCCGTACCCGCCGCGCCGGGTACAAGGCTAGCGCCGATATCGGAATAGACGATCTTGACCCCGTCCTCTATCCGCCGCATGTCCTCTCCGATCAGTCCGTCGTCGTCGAACCCGTGACCGTAGGCCTGCGCCTCGAGATAGCACTTCCGCATCTCCTCGGCATTGGCGGCCGCCTGCAATGCCCTCCATCTCGTCCAGGCGAAATTCTTCATCCGGTCGTCGCCGGAGTGCTGGACGTGGATGTCGTAGCCCATTCTCGTGACGGCTTTCGCGCCTTCGCTGTCCATGCAGCCGGCGAGCGTGATTGAAACGGGAGCGGGGGCTGTCATCCTGTCCCACGCAACAAGGAGAAGGACGGTGGCGGCGCTTGCGATAACCGCGGAGCCCGCAAACGACCGAAGCCCTTTCCACAGTCTGCTCCCGCGCGTCGGACCGTCCACGATAGCCCATATCGCGGAGGGATCGCGGCCGGTCATCTCGGCGACCTTCGAAACCGCCCGTTCGCAGACCTCGTGCCAATCATCCCAGCGGGTCGCGTCAACGGGGACGGTCAATTGCCGACGCGCATGGTCTGGATGCGTCAGCAACAGAAGGCCTTGATCCTCCTCAATCCGGCGGTCGAGAATCCATCCCTCGGAAACCAGAAATTCCCGTAGCCGGACGACGCGAAGGGTGTTATTTGCAGACATCGAAGCTCCTTGGAAAGTTTCCGGTTTGACGCGGTGAAGTCCATGATAGTTTCATTCGAAGCGGCATGGAAAGCGAGCAAATGAGAATCCTGGAATTCAAGGAAAGCGCCGACACGATCGAATACGCCATCGGCGATGTCCACGGATATGCGGAAAACCTCGCCTGCGCCCTTCGCATGTGCGCAACGGACGCCGCCAACAACGGCATGAAGGCCCGTATCCACCTGCTCGGCGACTACGTGGACAGGGGACCGGACTCGAAGGGCGTGATCGAGATGTTGATGGAAGGTCCCTCCGACGACCATGTCGAATGGCTGCCGCTTCGAGGGAACCACGACCACGTCTTTGCCGCAGTATGCCGCGATCCCAGGCACGAGCTCGCCAGGGAATGGTGGGAACACGGCGGCCAGCAGACGATGATGTCATATGGGTGGGACCCGTTGACCCACGGAATGCCTTCCGACGTCGCCGGCTGGGTGCCGAAGGCCCATTCCGATTTTCTGGCGTCGTTGCCGCTCGGCCACCTGGTCGGCAACCGCTTCTACGTCCATGCGGGCATCAGGCCGGGCCGCGCCCTGATCGACCAGTCGGACCGAGACCTGATGTGGATCAGGAACGAGTTCCTCAAGCACAAGGGCGATCTAGGGATGGTCGTGGTTCACGGCCATTCTCCGGAGGCAGTCAATCCGCAGGACCACGGAAACCGGATCGCCATGGACGGCGGCTGTTTCTACACGGGGAATCTGGCCATCGCCGCCTTCGACCCGGGTGTGCCTACTCCGCGCTTCATGATCGCCAAGGCGATGGACTTCGATCCGACGTATCGCCGGGAAACGGAGCCACTGCCCGCTCCGTAAGCCACTTTTGTCGATTGCGCGCGCACATGCACAATCGCTCTAAAAGGAGAGCGGCAAGATGACGAGAGCCTACGACGGCGGGCAGGTATCTGCGGAGAGACGCGAGGCATACCTCGCCAAGATCAGGGGCAGGATCGAAGGTTCGCTCGCCGTGAGCCAGGATGAGGCACCGTCTCTCGAAGGCCTGATGGCAGACTTCCTGGATGCCGTCTCGAAGTTCCGCAAGCAAACCGAACTGAAACGGATCGACGTGAGCGGCTTCGTACCCGCGGAAGACGGCCGCCCGATAAACGACTGGTTCAAAGGCTGGGGGCCGAGCATCGTCGCCGGCGTTAGACGTTTCTTCTGGGACGGCAACTTCGACCGGGAAGGGAGTCAGAACCAGGCGGCTGCAAACCTCGGCAACCATGTGGACGCCGCCATTCGCGCTGCTGGAGGCGACACGTCGATCATAGACGGCAAACTGAAGGCGCATGAGGCGCTACAGCGCATCGACGGTGCCATACTCGCCCTGCGAGAGGCCGTTTCCTACGTTCCTTTCGCGGTGGGCGCGAACAATCTCACCGTCGGCACGGGGGCGGGCAAGCTCTACAACGCCAACAATGCGAGCAGGGCGATCGAAAAAGCGCGCTACCTGCACGGCAAGGTGTCTGACCTCGTAACGGAGCATGCCGATCTTCAGGAGCATTTTCCTACCCTGGACATGCGGAAGGTGGGCATGTTCTCCATGCTGGGATCACCCATAACCCCGGATGCGGGGGAAGCCGTCCGCAAAGCGAAGGAAATGCTACCCAAAATCGACGAATTCAGGCAGTCGCTCGACAACTGGGACGTCATGGCGGCCTACGAGGACATCTGGAAAAACCGCGCGGCCGCATGCCAGGCCCTTGGCCTTGAAGCCGAAGCCAAGGTATGTGACGAAGTGGCGACGCAGTACGACAGCGCCTACTTCGAAGCGCTCGACACAGCCTGGACGGAATCGCTGAAACCAGCGGCCACGGACAATAACGGTTCGGGAAGGCCTAGCCCCTGATGCCCCGGTCGCTACCGTAGGATATGTCACCGGGGCGGGTTGTAGACCCGCCGTTCCGCCGCTCGCATTTGAACCGTCGCGGTGTACGCGGCATCTCGGTCGTCGGTAAGCTGGCGATAGACCTTCTTGAGGGCCAAATAGGAACCCGGCCACGATTCCGCCGCCGTCAGAAGCTGATCTGGCATTTCCTGCTGGAGGGCCTCCCGCGATGCCGCGATATATTCCGCTGCCTTCGCGAGGTATTTGGCGGCATCGACCCGCGGCTTCACATCGATCAGCATCTTCCTGAAACGAAGGTAGTCGGCCCAGTGGCCCCAATAGTCTGCAAGGAATGCTTCGGTAACCCTGATGGCGTCGGCGACCGCGAATTTGCGGGCCTTGCGCGGGATGATGTCGGTGATCGAGCCGACAAGCTTCTCATGGGCATCGAGGTCCGTGGAAACAATCATCGTCCCGTGCAACCACCCCAACAGCGTCGCCTTGTGACTGATGACCCTTGCCGAGCGGTCGATGCCGCGAACGAGGGCCATGTTGAGTTGCTCTTCCGCCGCGGACAGCAGCCATTTATCCCGCTCGGCGGGTAACGATGTGCTCGACCAGAAGTGAATGACGCCGCAATCGAGCGGAACGTCTTCGTAGTCTCGCTCGAGATAGTGGGTCATCCCCCAGATGTCCTGGGCCTTGACCTCCCGCATGACAGCGGCGCGGAGTTCCCTGACGTCGACCGGGCCGTCTTTCACGTCGTAGTGCGCGCCGAGATGGGTAATTTCGCCCGCCTGCTGTGACATGGTTGGCGTCTTCCTTTGTTTGGTATCCGTACACCTGAGGATTGTTCAAATGACCCTAGATCGTCAACAAAAAAGCAAGACATTGCCCTGTGATCACATCTAAAAATGTTGACGTGAAGTCCAGAATTTCCTAACGTCGCGTATCCCCATCTGGAAGCGGACAGAAATGGAAACTCTCAAAGTCGCCGTATCGGCCAGAGCGCTCTTCGACCTCGAGGAATCGCACGCGCTATTTCTGGAGCAAGGGGCGGAAGCATTCATCGCCCACACCCGTGAAATGCAGGACGTCCCGCTGTCGCCGGGAGTTGCCTTTCCTCTCGTCAAGGGATTGCTGAACCTCAACCGTCTTTCCGGCCGGAAGGAGCCGCTTGTCGAGGCCATGGTCATCACCAGCTTCGTCCCGGCGGCCGGCATCCGCATCCTGAAATCGATCGACCATCACCAGTTGCCGATCGTGCGATCGAGCTTCACGGGCAACGTTCCGACGGTCGACTATCTCGACGCGTTCGGTGTCGACCTTCTCCTGTCAAAGTCAGCCGAGGACGCGCAGGCCGCCATCAGGCGGGGTATCGCAGCGGCGATAATGTACGACCTGCCCAAGGCGGGCGACCTCGACCACGACTTTCAGATCAGGATCGCGTTCGATGGAGACGCCGTGCTGTTTTCCGACGAATCCGAGCGCGTATACAAAGCCCGGAAACTCCCCGGGTTCCTCGAGAACGAAAAGGCCAACGTCAACGTCCCGCTGGCTGACGGTCCGTTCGCCAAGGTCCTCAGGATCATCAACGATCTCCAGCAAATCGAAATCAACGGCCGCAAGCCGTTCCGTATCGCGCTGGTGACCGCGCGTGGCGGCGACGCGCGCGAACGGGTCCTCCGCACGTTCGATTCATGGGGTCTGAGCGTGGACGAGGCACACTTCCTCAGCGGCTTCCCCAAGGCCGGCATCCTCAAGGCCTTCGGTCCCCACATTTTCTTCGACGACCAGGACGCCCACGTCGGGCCTGCCTCCGAGGTGGTCCCATCTGGCCTGGTTCCATGGGCGAACCCCATCGACGAAGTGCAGGTCGCCCAGACGTAAGCCCGAACCAAAGTGCTTACATCTCAACCAAAACAAAAAGCCCCGCGACTTTCCATCGCCAGGGCTTTTTGTTTTATAGGTTTTAGGTTGTTAGAACTTCGGACCTCTCGACCCACCGAACGGAAGTGCCGAAGGCCTTTCGGATGCCGTCGGAACGGGGCGGGCGACAGGCTGGGGTGCTGGGCGGGCCGCCTCGGGGCGCGCGAATGGCTTCGACGCCGGCGCTGCCGCCTGCGAACCGAATGCCGAAGGACGTCCACCGAATGCCGTAGGCCGCGAACCAAAGGATGCTGGAGTTGCCTGCGGCGCTGCCTGGGGAGCCGCAACCTGCTCGACCGGTTCCGCCGCTGCCGTGGTGTCGTCCAGTACATCCGCTTCGTCAGCCGGCGCTGCATCGATCACGATGGCATCCTCTTCGGCGACGCTCTCGTTGACTTCAGCGGAGGCGTCGACAGCACCCAGAACTTCCTGGTAATCGCCGAACTCCTCAGCCTCCTTCTGCGGCGTCTCGGTCGCTTCGACCGTTCCGAACGTCGCACCTTCCTGTGCGGCGTGTTCCGCTTCAGGGTCCGGTTCCGTCACAGTCGCGGTTTCCTTCACGCGGTCCTCGCGGGCAAAGTGCGCGGCAGCCGCTTCCTCGGGGTCGGTCGTGGCCGCGGTCGCGCCGAACTCCGCATCGTCAGCGGCGCTGTCGGCAAGGAACTTCTCGAGATCGAGCGGCACGCCCGCATAGTTCGCGACGAACTGGGCCACCGCCTCGTAGGCGAGGGCCAGTTGACCGCCGGAACGGAGCTTCTCGGCCTTGCCGAGCGCGTCGACAGCATCCTTGCGCAGGCGGGCCGCTTCGAGCGCCATTCCGTCGAGAATGTTGAAAGCAGGAGCGTTCTCCGCCTCCCGAGCCACGAAGTTCCTCTGCTTTTCTTCCTTCCCGTTCCTTGTGACCGAACGGGACTGCCATTCGCCGTTAAGCGTGATCACGATGCGCTTCGACGAGACAACCTCGTTCTCGCCGAGCATTGCGTTGATCGCCTTGCTCAGAGCGATGGCCACCGTTCCGTACGTGATCGCACGAGCGTAGCGGCCGTTGGTGTCTGTTCCCCAGACAGCCGTATAAGTCACCATTTCACCAGGCTTCTTCGTGTTCTCCGAGACACCGGCATAGTGACCCTGAATCTCCATGGTAAGTTTCATGGCGACATTCCCATTCGTGTAAAAGGTTTTTCTATTGCTCAGGATATCGTTGGTCACGCAAGACACCAATGGAGTCTGTAAATTCTCAGCACTTGCGCCGCCGAAGTCCACGGATTAGCCTTTACTTTACTGGTGATTTCCAAGAAATAGGACAGAGTTACATGAAGAACCACATTCTTGCGGCCGCCGTTGCGCTTATCGCTCTTCCGGGTCTTGCGAACGCCGCCGAAGTCTTCGAAAACTGGAACGTCGAGAAGGCCGACGGCCGCTGCACCGCGTGGACAAAGCCCGCAAGCGTCGACGGAGAGCAGCGCGAGGGCGCATACCTCTCGATCGTCAACATTCCCGGCGAGGGCATCAAGAATTCCGTCGCGTTTGCGTTCGGCAAGACGGGTGCGGGCAAGGCGCAGGCCTCCGCGACCGTGGACGGCAAGACCTTCGAGCTGCTCACCTTCGACACGGCGGCGTTCGCCGCCAGCGGCAGCCCCGAGGCGGAACTGATCTCGGCCATGCGCCGCGGCGCGGAAACCTCGGTGAACTGGACGGAAGCGGACGGGTCGATCTCCAAGGACACCTATTCGCTCAAGGGCTTCACCGCCGCCCGCGACAAGATCGATTCCGACTGCCGCTGAGGTCCGATGCCTGACGAAGCCGCCCGCCGACTGTATCACTGGGAAGACGCCTTCGTCGAACCCAAGCAGTCTGCGGCGGACCGCCTCCTGACGACGGAGCAGTGCCGGGACTACGTATTCCGCGCCTGCGCCGCGACGGGGACGAGGCTTCCTTCCATAAGGTTCAAGAACGCCAGCCACGTCCCTTGCAAGGCTGACTTTTCCCGATGGGAAATCATCCTGGCAGAATGGGGACACGCCGCGCTTCCGGTCCTCCACGAAACCGCGCATCTCGCGACGTTCGAGGCCGTCCGCCGCGGTGAGAACGGCCACGGGCCGTCCTTCGCGCGTATGGCGATCGAGTTCTACTCAGGCTTCCTGGGTATCAACCGCGACTATCTGCTCCAGACGGCCGCCAGATGCGGCATCCCGGTCGGACCGCAGATCGTTCGCCTGTCTCCTCCCTCCAACCACAGCCCCTTTTCGGACCTCGATTTTTAGCGCGTGCCGGTAGTTTCCGGTCCCGTGACCGGAGACATGCACATGACGGCGAACCAGAAGATCGCTGTGATAGGAAGCCGAACCTTCCGCGACGACAGGCTGCTGGCCAAGACCCTTGAGGCGGCAAAGCCGGCCGTCGTGATCAGCGGCGGGGCGAAGGGGGCCGACCACCTCGCCGAACGGTGGGCGAGGCGCAATTGTATCGAGACCGTGATCTTCCATCCCGACCGCAAGAAGTATCGGCATCCGTTCCATCACCGCAACCGATTGATCGTAGAGGCATGCGACGTGTTGATCGCGTTCTGGGACGGCAGGTCCAGTGGAACGAAGTACACGATCGAATACGCTCGCCGCATGGGAAAGCCGGTGACCGTTGTCAGATTTTGAACATCACCGAGCGCTGACCTCTCCCTTCAGGGGGGTGAGCGAAAAGGCGACAATCGAGAGGGGCCGCCGTCGCCTCAGGCGCGCTGGCGACCCCTCGAACGCCCGTGTTACTTTGCAGCCTTGGCGTCAAGGTGCTTCTGGATGATCTCGCCCATCTTGTCGGCCGGCTGCGCGCCGCGGACATGCTCGCCGTCGATGATGAAATACGGGGTCGAGTTCACGCCGTTCTGACCGGCTTCGAGCATGGCCTTGAGCGCCTTCTGCGGGAACTCCTTGCGGTTCATGCAGGCGATCAGGCTTTCCTTGGCGTCCTTGCCTTCGGCGAAGGTGAAATCCTGACCGTGGGCGTCCTTCAGCACGGTGATCAGGCCTTCCGGGTCCTGCGCCCACTTGTCCACGTTCTTGAAGAACAGCTTGACGGCGTCGTAACGCTTGTCGGCGGGCAGGCACTGGACGGTGAGGGCGGCGGCGAGCGCCGACTGGTCGAGCGGGAAGTGGCGGTAGACGAGCTTCGCCTTGCCGGTGTCGATCCACTTTTTCTGGACTTCGTCCGCGGCGATTTCCTGGTAGGCCTTGCAATGCGGGCAGGTCAGGGAGGCGTATTCGTAGATGGTGACGGGAGCCTTGGGGTCGCCGACGACGATGTCGTAGTTCTCGCCGGTTTCGGCGTCAGTGTAGGCGGCCGGCGGGTTCCACGTGTTCGGAGCCTCGGCTTCCTGTGCGAGGGACGGCGAGGCGGCGGCGACGAGAAGGACAGCGGCGGCGATTGCCGTCTTGAATTTCGTGATCATTGGAGGGTCCAGGGAAGTTGACGATGACTAGAAGCGTCACTCGAAACCACCCCTTCGGCAAGACCCCGTTAAATAAATTGACGTCACGAAAGGGTGAAGTCTTTAATTACATGTGCAGCAACACCAAACGCCGGAGGTCGGCATGTCACTTCACTCTGAATTTTTCGGGTTGCTCCTCTCGGAGCGGGACCTGCACTGCGGGCATCACGGCGAAACCCGCCGTAGACGGCCGTTGAAGGACATGGTTTCGGCCATCAAGGAATGGGCGGTGCGTATGCGGAAGACGGAGCGGCCTCGCTGACGACGCCATTCGGAACGAGGGCCATGTCCTTCCAGTGACGGCCTCCGCTGACGATTCCCGAAACGAACTCGGGGCGTACCCATTTGAAACGGAGCGTGACCTCGCCGTTCTCTTCCACCTTTCCGTAAATACCCTCCGCGAGATCGGAGGTGTCGATCCTCGCCATGAACGCCTCAGCCGACAGTCTGGCGCGGGAGGCCGCCTCGGCCGCCGATAGCCGCCAGTCGGGGGATTTGAACGCAGAGGGGCCGACGAGCTTCGAGGGATGTCCGAGAGTGACAGCCGCCCCTTCCGCCATAACCCTGACGCTGTGAAGCGTGGGGAGCGCAGACATCAGCTCGCGACGCCCCGGAGTGTCCAGAAAACGGCCGTCGCGCTTGTCGAGGATGTCGAATTCGAGGAAATGGCAGGGCAGGGCATCGTAGAAGACGCGGTGCGCGGCAAACAGCCATTCGCCATAGACCCTGTATCTCGTGTCAAACCGGTCGAAGAAGCTGTCGGCGTTAAGTTCGAACCAGTCCTTGAAGCCATCGAATTGCTTTTCCGCTCCGCCCCTCGACGAGAGATCGAGCGGTGAACCGCGATAACGCAGGACGGGATCGATTTCGTCGTTGAACTCGAAGCTTGTTTCCGAACCGTCCATCTTCTCTTCGAGAACCACGTTGCGACCCGCAAGATCGGTCCATGCGAGCCGTTCGCGCGACGAAGCTGAGCCTCCGAGGCCGGAAGCGTCGAGATGCAGGGTACGAGGGTAGCCTAGATAGCCAGAACTCATCGTGGACGTTCCGTACTGAGCCCCGACGGCTAGATCGACGCAAACATGGCGTCGTCCAAGGCTTTCTCCCTTGCTGCCGCCTCTTCGGCTAGACGCTCTTTTTCCGCCTTGCAGCGCGCAGCCTCAGCGACCGCTTCGTCGATACCACTACGGGCGTCAAGAAGTGCCGCGATCTTCGTCTTGCCACTACCCCTCTCGATGCCGAACAGGCCGAACATTCGGGTCTCTGTCATGAGGTGACATTCCCAGTCACCATGCATGCCCTCGAACTGCGGTGTCAGATGAGGATAGTCGCTACGCAGTCGGGCCTTCTCGTCTTTCAGTGTCATGGTTTCCCTCACTCAGCGGTACGCCAGTTCTCAGCCAATGTCGTGGGCTACGATTTTCGCGAGCCCCAATGCCCGTGTCAGGTGTGGCGCATCGTCGTCGTTGGTCACTTCTTGCCATGACACGAACCGCTTACCACATTCCTCCACGAGGCGCGACCATATCTCGTCATGTTCTCCGCCGCCGGGGTTCCAGCCTTCGGCGAGGATGCCGACGAGGTTGAGAACGAATTTGGAGCCGGTGAAGACGGTAGCCGTCACATCGCGCGGGACACGGGAAAGCCCCATCAAGACGGCGGTCAGTTCCATGGCGGGTGCGGTGGCGAGATCGTCACCACCTGACACTATCGCGTGGTCCAGACCGGTGGAGCGCTCGACCACGATCGACGACCAGCCTCCCGGTCCGGGAGTGCTGTCACCCACGCTCCCGACCCAGACGGCGTATTGCGACCGGAAACGGTCATTCATCCGGGGAACTCGCGTCTGCGTCGGCTTCCGGCGAGCCCGCCAGCAGGGTGTCGCTGATCACGCCGGCTTCCGCGCGCAGCTTGCCTTCGATCACGTTGGCGATCTCGGGATTGTCGCGGAGGAAGTCCTTCGCCTTTTCGCGGCCCTGACCGAGACGCTGGCTGTCGTAGGAGAACCAGGCTCCCGACTTCTCGACGATGCCGGCCTTGACGCCGAGATCAACCAGTTCGCCGACCTTGGAGACGCCCTCGCCGTAGAGGATGTCGAACTCGGTCTGCTTGAAGGGCGGGGCCAGCTTGTTCTTGACGACCTTGACGCGCGTCTGGTTTCCGATGACCTCTTCCTTCTCCTTGAGCGCGCCGATACGACGGATGTCGAGGCGGACCGAGGCGTAGAACTTGAGCGCGTTGCCGCCGGTGGTGGTTTCGGGGTTGCCGAACATTACGCCGATCTTCATGCGCAGCTGGTTGATGAAGATCACCATGCAGTTCACGCGGCTGATGTTGCCCGTCAGCTTGCGAAGCGCCTGGCTCATCAGGCGGGCCTGGAGGCCGGGAAGGCTGTCGCCCATCTCGCCCTCGATTTCCGCCTTCGGGGTGAGGGCTGCGACCGAGTCCACGACGAGGACGTCGATGGCCCCGGAACGGACGAGCGTGTCGGTGATTTCCAGCGCCTGTTCGCCCGTGTCGGGCTGCGAGATCAGCAGCTCCTGGAGGTTGACGCCGAGCTTGCGGGCGTAGACCGGGTCGAGAGCGTGTTCGGCGTCGACGAAGGCACAAGTGCCGCCACTCTTCTGGCATTCGGCGATGACCTGAAGGGCCAGCGTGGTCTTGCCCGAGCTTTCAGGGCCGTAGATTTCCACGATACGGCCTTTGGGGAGGCCGCCGATGCCGAGCGCGATGTCGAGGCCGAGCGAACCCGTCGAGATGGTGTCCACCTCGACCTTGGCGTCTTCGCCGAGACGCATGATCGATCCCTTGCCGTGAGCGCGCTCGATCTGTGTGAGCGCGGCTTCCAGCGCCTTCAGCTTGTCGCTGCCGCCTGCCTTGTTGTCTACTGCTACTGCTGGTTTGGCCACGTGGGTATTGCCTCCGGAAGTTAATTCATGACTTCAATGAATGGGAAATAATGTTGACATCGCAAGAAGTCAATCATCATTCCCATTATTGTGTCACGAATTAACGGTTACGCAAATCCAAACGACGGGGTCTTGCCAAATTCCTGGTCGGGAGCCGCCTGCGGCAGGTCGCGCGGGATTTCGCGGTGGTTCTTGTCGTAGTGATTTACATGACCCCGGTCGCCGACCGTGGTGTAGCCGACCAGCTTGCCGTCGGGACCGAAACGCTCGTACTCGCCGTAGGGAAGGCAGTTGATCGCAGAGAGCGCCTCCGCGTCCGTCTTCCTGTCCCAGGCGATCATCTGGCCGCCGCGGTTCATCTTGATGACGATATCGAGATCGGCTTCCTCTCCGCCGAAACCGAAGCCCGTTTCGGTCGCAGGGGCGATGTCCTTCTCGGCGCGCAGGAACAGCCTGCTGAAGTCCTCGCGGGAAACCCGTTCGGCGGCTGCGGCCGCCGTCCTCGGGCTGTTGGCTCGGGCGGCGAGCGCCGTGTAGTGGTCGATCAGGCCGCCTCCGAACTTTTCGGACAGCTGGGCATGGTCGAGGCTCGGGTGGACTTCCTCTGCCTTCAGCGACTTGGACCTGGCGAGGATCGGCATGCCGATGACGGCTTTGCCGATGCCGTCGTTGGTCTTGGGTACGATCGGGTCGATGCCGCGCTTCTTGAGTTCCTCGAAAAGGCGGAAGTTCTCGGCTTCGTCCTCGGAAACGATCCCGACCACGCGACCGAAGTAGCCCTGGTTCTTCTCCACGGTGTAGCCGAACTTGCTCTGGATGCTGTCGCGCGTCCAGGCCATGCCGCCCCAGGAGCCGTAGGCGTTGACCGGTGTGTCCTTTCCGATCTGCTCGCGCAGGCGGCCGGCGAGTTCGAGCTTCAGCACGTTCCTGTGGGACAGCGAAGGATCGACCTGTGCGGCGGGAACAGCCTGCTTCGACGAACGGTCAACGAGGAAATTGGTGACTTCGCCGGAAATCTTGTTGATGCGGCTTTCGAGGTCGAACGAGTGTTCGCGAAGATAGGAGAACAGCTCCTGGACGCCACCGGGAATGAAGGAGCCGGTGACGAGCGCCGAAAGGCGGTCGCGGGCTTCCTCGATGGCGTAATTGACGGTCTCGAGCAGCATGTCGCCCAGCGTCGGCGGCTTGCGGGTGCTCTGCAGGGCCTTCACAACGCCGAAATTGGGACGGGTCAGGAAATTCGGAAGCTGGGCGAGACCGGTCGAATCCTTGAGCCAGTTGCCGAAGCGGTGGCCGCTGGCGACGTCAAGACGGCGCGCAACACCCTCGATGAGGTTCTGGAAAACCCCGGGTGTCTGGTTGATGGCCTGGGCTGCCGCCATGTCTGCTTCTCCGTCCTCGTGATAACCGCTTATTCGTCGCGATTATGACGGTCAGCGTTGCATACGACCAGGGGCTTCCATGAGTACCGCGTCGAGGGACGCGTCCACCTTCGTGACGGCGATGTGAAGGGCGAGCTTACGGGCGAGAAGCAGGTCGTCCTCGAGCGGAACGGTGAACAGCTGAGCGGTCACCTCGTTCTCGAACGCGTCGTCCAGCCGCATGACGGAATAGGTCCCTTCGGCTTTCCAGACCCGCTTGCCGCCTTCCAGGGCCGGGGAAACCGTAACGCCGCAGAGAGGAACCTCGATCTTGTTGCCGTTGAACTTGACCTCTGTTTCCTTGACGCCGATCGCCGCGAGCGATGACGTGATCGCCCTCTTCAGAAGGGCTGCGTTCCCGGTCTTGTTCCTCATTCGATATCTCCCTTTCTGAAAAATTCTAGTCGTCGGCCAGAACGGAAGGAAGAGGCGGTGAAACTTACTTGAGAATCGACGTCTTACATTATTGACAACCTTCGGTAACGGTGTCCAAATTTTACCAAGGAAATATAGACCCCGCACAGAGGTAGTGAGGTGGCCGTTCACCGAAAGCAGGTGGCCGGACAGCTGACTCGCGACAATGCAGAAAGGCCATCCAATGACGAAATACATCCGCCAGGGACGCGACTGGTTCGCCGCTGATTCCGCTCCGGATTTCAAGGAGCTCCTCCCGGTGGGGACCTATCTGCTGAACCATAACCAGGCGCAGGGGTATTACCTTTCCGAAGTGGAAGGCTTCAGGATGCCTGCGAAGACCTACGGCAAGGAGATCGGTCGCCACAATCGTATCATCACCACCTTCCTGTCGCGTCCGGCGGGTACTGGCGTGATCCTCGCCGGGGAAAAGGGCGCGGGCAAGACCCTGCTGTCCAAGCGGGTGTCTATCGAGCTGGCGGCCCAGCACGGCATTCCGACGATCATCATCAACGCGCCCCACTGCGGAGACGAGTTCAACCAGTTCATCCAGTCGATCACCCAGCCGGCGCTGGTGATCCTGGACGAGTTCGAGAAGGTCTACGGCAGGGACGCCCAGAACTCTCTTCTGACGGTCCTCGACGGCACCATGCAGTCGAAGAAGCTGTTCATCGTGGCGATCAACGACGTCAGCAAGATGAACCAGTACATGCTGAACCGTCCGGGCCGGTTCTTCTACGTCTTCAATTACGCGGGCGTCTCCGAGGATGCGATCCGTGAATTCCTGGAGGACAACCTGAACGACAAGACCCGGATCGACTCGGTCGTGGCCTATACGCAGTTGTTCCGCAATTTCACGTTCGACATGCTTTCCGCGGTCGTGGAGGAAATGAACAGGTACGACGAGCCTGTCAGGGAGGTTCTGAAGTACATCAATGTCAGCACGCAGTTCGGCGGCGGCGACTTCTACGAGGTTATCGACATTGTGTTCAAGAAGCTGGACGACGAGAACCTCGGCTGGGATGCCGACTCGATCAAGGAAAGGAAGAGCGCAAGGGCCTTCAACGATGGCGGCTTCTACAATCCCCTCCAGGACGAGGTCAGCCAGATCGTCTTCCATCGCTGCAAGAACAGCAAGGGAGAGATCGAGTCCGACTACGAGTACCACCGCGTTACGCCGGATGACATCGTCAAGATGGAAAAGGGCGGCTACATCACCTTCGACACGGAAGACCTGACCATGCGGATCGGCAAAAAGCCCCGCGAGGAGCCCAAGCCGATCCACGGGTTCCTGGATTGAACCGGGTCAGAAACCGGGCGACGGCCGAGACGAGGCCTTGACTTCCCCGAACGCCATGATGTCACGCTCGAGTTCCTCGGTTCTCGAGCGTAGCACGGCAGTGTGGCGTTCGCAAAAGTCGGCGATCATTTCGTGATGACGCTTCGCATGCAGTCTGGCGATCTTGCGTTCGTCCTCGCTGTCGACCGCAAAGGGCAGGCGGTCCGTATTGCCGCCCTCGAGGCTGTCCAGTGTCAATTGCGCGTGATGCTCGAGCCAGTCCGCAAGCATGGAGAACCAGTAGCGCTCCACCTGCGACTCGTCGGTCAGCACGTCCTCGCGGATAGCGCGGGTCATCGCCGCGGCGTTCTGCGCAGCGACCTGCTCCTCGATCGAGCGCAGGCTGCGTGCCTGTAACAAGTACGCGCGGTACGAGACGCTGTCGGCTTCCGCTCTGGCGGCGGCCGCGACCAGCTCGCGCATTTCCCGCAGTTCGCTGACGATCACGTCGGTTGGATGTCGGTAACCTGTCATGGCGCTCTCCTCTTCCCGTCCAGAATAAGGACCCCGGACGCAAATCACGATCTCGGCCGAAGCATCTCTTCTTGCGGGCCTCGATGCTTGAATGTTCCACCCAAGCGATCGTGAGACTGGAGGACAAACTATCAATCGGCTTCGAGGTCCCTGGAGTAGGGGGCTATGGAATGCAGTAAGACGATTGCTTTCGTCGGAACCACGAAGCGATCGTCGCTGAACCTGTTCCTCCAGCAGTTCGAACTCGAGGCGAACGGCTAACCTTTTCCGAGGTATCGCAACCGTCCAGGCCCTTTTCATCGACAAACGCTATCGTCTGAAATCCTTTCTCGCTTTTCAGAGCGCCACATCGAGGCACAATCGGGGGTGCCTCGAGATAGAAAGGAAGACCATGCCGCAGCTAACTCCAGCTACAATCGCGATCGCCCTCGAATGCACGATCGGCACGGCGACGCTGTACATCGGCTCGACCATATACACGAACGCCATTCACGCCCTTGCCCGCGTCTTCGGCTGATAGTCGCTTGCCGGACACGATTATCCAGACGACCATTTCCTGAACGTGAATTTCAGGAGCGACGAATGCCGAAAATCAAGATGCCGAAGCCGTGGAAGGCTGGGTCAAGGAAGGGAACGTACTTCAGGCCCACGCCCTATGGCCTTCTCGTCTACGAACCTGCCGAGGAGGAGTTCCGCCTCGAGGTCAAACGAGGGACGAGCGCGGGCATCTGCGATCGCTGGGGACCGTGGAGGGGCGTCCTCGATGATGAAGAGGCGATCCTCGGCGAGGCCGCGAAGTGGTATCAGGAGCTCGAAAAGGCTGGCTGGACGACGATGCCATACCGCGATCCGCAGGGCGAGGCGGGTACCCACGAAGCCAACAGGCCCCACATGGTGGCCGCGCTCGCAAAGCTGCCACGATGCGAGCTAATCCCGAGCATCCTCCTCGACATGCTGGATTCGGACCGCGCGTCGAAGGGGAAGGCCGTGGCGGGCGGCGTTCTGAGGGTAGCCAGCCACGACTTCCACCTGGAGCAATTCGGCAACTTCTGGGCAGGAGCGCCGGCCGATCGCGTCTGGCTCACGATCCAGAACCCGGGGCAGTCAAAACGGACCGTGGGCGGTAAGCGCCTCAGCCTCGATATCCACCAGATCGACGCGTTGCTTGATTTCCTGGTCGGTGCGCGGGCGGGAATGGCACCCAAGGAGACAACCGACGCGGTCCAGAAACAAATCAGGCACGGCCTGCCCGACGAGGCTCCCGCAGACCGCATCGCGCGTATGCGTCACCACTCGCTGATCATGGACGCGATCCTGGCCGAGCTTTCCGACTCCACGCCTGAACAACTGGAGACCGTGCTGGCGATGACACAGATGATTAACGCGGGCGACATGACCGTGGACGTGATCTACGGTCCCGAGGGCGAACCTGACGGACAGGTTCACTAGATTCGAGGGGCGGGTGTCGTCGGTCTGGGCGACGCCGTTTTTTCGTCCACGATCGCCTCGAAGCCATCCCGATGTACGGGATGGCTCGGGATAGCGAGGATCAAACTCAAGGCTTCACCATAATTGGTTGACACTTCCGCGACCGCATAAGACTATCGAAATCAAAGACGCCAATTTAAGAGACACGAAATGTCAGGCAGATACGAAGACGCCATGGGCGACATGCTGAAGGCCATAGAGGCCCGCGAGACCGACCGCCGCGTCGCGCCCGGCGAATGCGCAATGATCCGCATCGACGGCATGGTGTTCTCGAAGTTCACCTCCGCGATGGAAAAGCCGTACGACACGCTCATGGCAGACGCCATGAAGGCGACCGCCAAGCGGCTGCTCGAGGACTGCGCTCCCGACTTCGTCTACACGCAGTCCGACGAGATCACCATGGTGTTCGGGCCGGACAGGCCGATGCCTTTCGACGGCCGGTTGATGAAGATGGCGGGCGCGTACGCGGGAATGGCGTCGACCATCTTCACGTTCGAAGCCCTCAAGCGGTTCCGCAACGGCATCGACAACGGACTTCGGTCGGCCGCACCCGAGCGATTGCAGGCGCAGGTCGCGGCCTTCCTCGAACTCTTCGACTGGATGGAGAACAAGGCTGCCGCATTCGACGGCCGTGCCGTCGGCGTCGATCCGGAGATGGCGGCGCAGTTCCTTGTCTGGCGGGAGATCGATGCACGTCGCAACGGCTCACTCGGAGCGGGCAGGGCCGCCTTTACCCAGTCGCAGCTCGGCGGCAAATCCCCTGGCGACATCAAGGACATGCTGACGGCACTGGGCATCGACTACTACGCCGAATATCCGAACCACTTTCGGCGCGGCACTTTCATGCGCAAGCGCCAGGTGGAGATGACGCTCACCGAAGCCGAACTCGCGCGCATCCCGGAAAAGATCAGGGAGAGCAAACGGGGCCAGACCTTCGTGCGTTCCCGGGTCGTGGAAGTCGAAGACCGACCGCCGTTCTACGCGATGGAGAACGTCACGGCGTTCGCCTTCGACGACGCCGAACCTGTCGCCGTCGAGAAGCCGTTCGCGCAGCACATCATCCCCTGAGGAAGGCCTTCCATGGACAGCTTTTACGACGACTTCCCGGAACCGGGGTTCGACGAACCCGCGTTCCGGCCGTCGGCACAGTCATCCCTTCTCGAGGGAATGAACGAGGACCAGGTCGAGGCGATCCTGCATCGCGAAGGACCTGCGCTCGTTGTCGCGGGCGCGGGGTCCGGCAAGACCACGGTCATGACCAAGCGCGTCGCCGCCCTCATCGAGGCGGGCGTGGCTCCTGACAGCATCCTGCTGCTGACCTTCACCAACAAGGCCGCGATAAACATGATCGAGCGGGCGAGGCGTTACACGCCGTTCGCAGACCGCGTGATCGCCGGCACGTTCCACTCGATCGGCCTGCGGCTGATCAAGGAAAACATACACCTGTTCAAGCTTCCGTCCTCGCCGACGATTATGACGCAGGACGACTGCGAAAGCGCGATGAAGGCCATCGTCAAGCGTCTTGGCAAGAAGGACGAGAACCTGCCCGACGGCGCGACCATCCAGTCCATCAACTCGTTCGCCGTCAATACGATGCGGACGCTCGAAGACGTCGTTTACGACAAGCACGAGCAGCTCGCCTTCGCCCTCGAGTTCATGGAGCAGTGCGTCGCCGAGTACAAAGTCTACAAGCGCGAGCGGGCACTGTTCGATTTCGACGACATGCTGCTCGTCTGGAACCGCATGCTCGACAATCCGGGAATCGCGGCCGAAATCCGCGCCCGGTTTACGTACATCCTGGTGGACGAACATCAGGACTCCAACGCCTTGCAGTGTGCGATCATCGAGAAGCTCGGCGGAACGCACCCCAATGTCATGGTGGTCGGCGATCCGGCCCAGGCGATCTATGCGTTCCGCGGCTCGGCTCCCCGCACCATGTTCGCCTTCAAGGACATCTGGCCGAACGTCAAGGTGATCTACCTCAACACCAACTACCGTTCGACCGAGGAAGTCCTTGCCGTAGGCAATGCGGTGGACGCCTCGATGTCGGAGCGCTTCGACCGCCAGCTTGAGGCGGCCCCCGGCGCGCGCGGTGCCATGCCGCAACTCGTCACCGTTCCATCGAACGACCAGGAAGCGATCTACATCGCCGACAAGGTGCTCGAGAACAAGGACCGAGGTATCGAACTCAGCGAGCAGGCCATCGTCGTCCGGGCGCTGCACGTGGCGCGCGCCATTGAGTTCGAGTTCGCCCGTCGTAAAATTCCCTACCGTGTCTTCGGTGGGATCAAGGTCTCGAAGGCCAGACACATCAGGGCGTTCTTCTCGGTCATCCGTTGCGCGGTCAACACCCTCGACGAGCCAGCTTGGATTCAGGCGCTGTCGATCATCAAGGGTGTCGGTCCCGCGATGGGTGAGAAAGTCTTCAAGTTGATCGCCGGCGCACCGCTCGCCCTCGGTGATCCGACGGAAATCGTCCTCAAGAAGGTCAACAAGGCGGGCGTCGAGAAAATCATGGAAGCGTGGCGGGTCCTTGCTTCCGGGAAGGACAAGCCTGCGGTCGCACTCGACAAGGCTTTGGTGATCCTCGACGACCTGCTCGCTCTCAAATTCCCCGACAACTGGAAGAAGTCCGCGCGCCATGAAATCGTGGCCCTGATCGGCATGGCCGAGCAATACGACGATCTGGAATCCTATCTGGCGACTTTGACGTTGGACAATAGCGCCGAGAAGAACGCTGGCGACGTGGTGGACGGGGAGACGCCGATCACCATCACGACGGCGCACTCCGCCAAGGGCCTCGAATGGGATGCGGTCTTCATCCCGAATTTCGTCCGCGGCCACATGCCCTCGGCCTTCGCCCGCGATCACGAAAGCATGGAAGAAGAAAAGCGGGTTCTTTACGTGGCCGTCACCCGGCCCCGGAAGCAGCTCGTCCTTACCGTGCCGACGATGGACTTCGAGCGCAACCGCAATAGGCAGTCGGATTTCGAGGAATCGATCCAGGATTTCTGCGAGCGCAAGCGTTGGGGACAGCAGATCGCCATGCGCGGCTTCGGGCTGTCAGACAATATGGGCTTCTCGATCGACCTGGACGACCTCTAAGGTCGTCTAGGTGAGAACCTTGTAGAGAACGTAGCCGATTACCGCCAACACGATGAGCCCGACGATAGGGTTGCCTTTAGGAGCGGCCGTCGGCTGGCCGTCCGTGATCCTCTGGTCCTGATCGGAAGACCCCACGTCGGCAAACCGTGCCGTCTTGGAATAGCGCAGGCCACCCGCGCCGACGCTATTCGTGATGCCCCGATGCGAGACCGTGGTCCGGAACGGACCGACTTTGAACGATTTGCGAAAACTGAACCCCATCTTCCCCTCCAGGTTGCGCTCATTTTGTACTTCGGGAATGACAACCTGTCGAGTGGCAATCGGCATGCTTTCATGGACAGTTTACGGATATCGAAGGGTGCCAGTGCGGCACTCGAGCCTTACCCGTTGGAACTCCAGGGTCCCGAGGTCCGCCGTGCCTCGCGACCCATGGACAATTCGATCCCAAGGTCTGAGAACTCTCGCTTCCGGTCGGCTGGCGCGCGTTTCGCAAGACCCGCGAGCGAGACATAGAGCTTGTCCGCATACTGATCATTGAGGAGACCGGCATTCGCCACGCGTTCGCGCATGTGATGCGCCGCCGACGTCCACATATCGCCTTTCGGCAAGCCCCTTCCAATCCCCTCTCGAAGGAGCAGACGCCGCCAGAGTGGGGGCGAAACGACGTCGAGGTCGATGCCACCTTTGACCTTGAGGTTTGAGACCCAGACGAACCCCATCCCCGTCGGGATGGCGGATGCATATTGGCTGAAAAGGCTGGCAGTCAATTCAAGATCGCCGCTGTCCAAGACCTTGAGCGGTGGAAAGGCAGACGCCATGAACGCGGCCGACATGGCGTCGAACATCTCGAAATCCGTGTCCGGCTTCAGGGTGAGCTGCTTTCCTTCCCGGTCGAGGAAGGCCTGCATCTCACGCACGAGCAATTGACGGTCTATCGTGACGGTCGTCGGACCGAGTACACGTGTCAGGCCCTGCACCCCGCTTCCGAAGCCTCCGCAGGCATAGGTGCCATGCATCGCGCCTTTGATGGGGTGGACGGTCGCGAAATAGAAGATCGAGAGCGCAAGATGCTCGACCCAGGTGTGGCCTTCGTTTCTGCGGACCTCGACATCATCCTCGCCCGCGAATAGACGCCTGTTGAACTCAGAGTTATGGCTTCTCCTGGTCAAACGGTGGCCCCGAAGGATTGCACCACCTCGATTTCCCCGATGATCGCCTTGTTGAAGTCTTTGAGATGGTCTGCTGGTATCCAGTACTCGCGATGCGCCTGTCCCCCTGCTTCTTCGACGCGGTACCTGCGCAGGAAATCGGTCAGGACTTCGAAGCGGGTCACGTATCCCGAGCCGCTTCGCGGGACGTTCCAGTCCCTGGCGATCTTGACAGCGTAGTCTTCGGTGGTGACGGGGTAGAAGATTGGCTGATCCGGCAGGCGAGGCGGAAATTCGCGCATACCCGATTGCCGGACGAGGTCGAGTTCCTCGGGTCCGACGGGTCGCCAGAGCGTGGTGGTAGTCATTTGATCCTCCGTTACAGTCTTCCCACGATAATGCTGGGAAACCGTGCCGGCGGTTAGGCCCACGGACGCTTCGCGGCTTCCCGGAACCCGGAGTTAATCGCCTCGACTTTCGTGGACAGGTCACGCGGGATGTCCTTCCGACGCAGGCCTGGCGGCTTCACCCTGCTGTCGGCGAGGCCGAGGAATTCCGTCTTGAACGTCGTGACAACCCATGGAAGGGCAAGCGATATCCGTCGGCGGCGCAGGCGGATGTAGTGCCATACGAGCAGCGGTGGAAGGGCGAAGATCATGGCGACGAAGAGCGAGAAGGACGCCGTCTCGGTTCCCAGCGACTTGTCGGTTATCGCCACGACCAGGAAGACGACGACGGCGAGCGCTACGTCTCCGAGAAGGATCGCCGCAGTCGAAGCCAGTCCCCGGTTCCCGTAGTCGAAGTACATCGATCGGTTAACGGCTCCGACGACGCCGTTGAAAGAAAACAGCGGGTTCTCGATTGTCGAAACGATTTCGTCGGCTTCCCTCGACACACGGTCGGCGGTGGACGACATCGCACGGTCGGCGAGGGCGGTGGTGTCAGCGGCTCCCGGCGAGAGTTGCCGATTGACCTGAATGGCCTGCTTCAGTTCCGTTCCCGCCTGCCTGCGTTTTTCGTCGCCTACCGTAGCCATTGCCCGGGTGGCCGCATTGTCCTGCTTGCGCTTTGCCGCCTCGGCCTTGCGTTCTTCCCGAGCGGCGCGGAGTTGCTGCTGCCGTTGTTCGGCCGCCAACGCCCTCCGCCTTTTGGTTTCCTCGACGTCAGCCTTGCGTCGTTCCGCGTCGATGCGGCGCTGCTCGCCCTCTTCAGCCTTGCGCCGTTCGTCGAGAGCAACCTGGCGCATAACCTGGCGTAGTTCCGGAACTACCCTTGTCGAGAACTGGTTCAGGCCGTAGCCGTATGTCTCCATGATGCGCAAGGCGTCGTCCGCCCACGAGCCGTCTATTCCTTCTCCCCGAAGCTTGGTGCGGATCGCGTCGAGGCGTCTGTTGCGGTCGTCCCTCGCCTTGCGGTCACGATGCGCATCGACACGCGCGTTGTGGAAGGCCACGCCCAACCACTTGTCACTGCCCCATTTGTACGACCTTTTGCGCAGCGCCATTCCCAATCCCCGCGGCAATTGTTACACGCACGGTTGAACCAGTTAACCGATCAAAACGCAAGGGGATGGCCAATTGACACGCCCGTTCCCAGGCCCGCCGGCGTCTAGGGCTGAAACTGCGAAATGCAGCTTTTTCTAAAGACGCCACGCAGGCTGGCCCAAAAACCGTGGCCGGCGGTTGATCTGCTCCGCCGTCCGACCGAAACTGGATGGATAGGTCGCATCCGAAAGCCGCATGCCAAGATGACACAACGTTCCCGAAGCAAGGACTGGTCCGAATTCCTGGTCGTCGCAGACCGGGTTCTAAGGGTATTCAACGAGTTCATCTCACCCATCCTCGTCAAACACGAGGCCGAGAGCATTTCGCTTTCAAACGTCCTTTTCCTGATCTCGATGGGTGAAGGCGAGTACAAGGTCAGCGAAATCGTGCGCAAGGGCCGTTATGTTGGCTCCAACGCCTCGTACGCGCTCAAGGCACTGACGGCGGCGGGACTAATTACGAGACGCCAGGATGTCAACGACCGCCGCAACGCGCTTGTCTCGTGGACGCCGCAGGGTGCGGCCCTCGTGCGCGACATCAAGGCTAACTCGACCGATACCACGGGCTATTGCCGCGACAGCTGGGACACGCTCGCGGCCCTCGAAAACCACTGCGCGCGCCGGGTCGTTGCCTGACCATGCCGATCCGCATCCTGCCGCCCGGTATCGCCGCGATGATCGCGGCCGGCGAAGTTATCGAAAGACCAGCTTCCGCGGTGCGGGAGCTGCTGGACAACGCCATCGACGCAGGGGCCACCTCCATCGAGGTGGCCGTTCGCGGTCAGAAGCTCCAGGAAATCGTCGTCTCGGACAACGGCGTCGGCATGGGAATGGAGGACCTCGACCTCTGCCTCAAGCACCACGCGACCTCGAAGCTCACGGGCAACTCGGTAAGCGCGATCCCGACGCTTGGTTTCAGGGGCGAGGCGCTCGCGTCGATCGCCGCGGTCTCGAGCGTGACGGTCATTTCCCGTCCAAAGGGACAGGACGTCGCATTCCAGGTTTCCAAACGGGCCTCCGAAGACGTCGGCAAGCTCCGTCCCGTCGCCGGCGGGTTCGGAACGAGGGTGACGGTCAGCGACCTTTTCTTCAACCATCCCGCCCGTCTCAAGTTCCTCAAGTCCGACAGGGTCGAGAAGGCATGGGTGATCGAAGTCGTCGAAAGGGCCGCGCTCGCGCATCCGGAGATCGAATTCATCGTCTCGACCGGAGGGGACCGCAGACGGTTCGCGCCGGGCGACTTCGAGCGGCGCATGAAGGACGTGTTGTCGAAGGACTTCGCCGCTGACGCCGTCGTCGTGAAGCGCTCCGACGAACCGATGTGCATCACGGGACTGGTCCCGCTGCCGGGCGCAGTCACCTCTTCGGGCGCAAGGCAGGTGTTTGTGGTCAACGGCCGGACCGTCTCGGACCGTACGCTTTCCGGCGTCGTCTCGTCGGTCTACAGGAGCCTCATCGGAACGAAGGAGACGCCCTCGTGCGTCCTGCATCTGTCGGTGCCCTTCGACCAAGTGGACGTCAACGTCCATCCGCAGAAGTCGGAGGTCAGCTTTCTGCATCCCGACCATGTATCGGCGTTCGTTCGCACCGCTGTTGAACGCGCGCTCGACGACGCGGGCCTCCGCACGCCGTCCGCCGTGTTCGATCTCGCCCGCAAGCTGACGGGCGAAGGAGCTGACAGCGACGTGGCGGACAGACGCCGTCTTCCGCTCGGCCGCTTCATGGGGCAGGCGGGGTCCAAATGGCTGGTGTCGGAGACCGCCGACGGCGTGGCATTCGTGGACCAGCACGCGGCGCATGAGCGCGTCGTTCTCGAACGCCTGAAGGCGGCGGTCCATGGCGGTGACGAGGACATGGTCAGGGTAAATCCTCCCGTCAGCCGGGAGCTTTCCTCGATGCAGGCTGCCGTCCTGTCACAGAACATCGAGACCCTTCGCGACCTCGGGTTCTCCACTCGGCTTTCGGGCGACACCGCTATGCTTGACGGCTATCCAGCCATCCTTTCGGGATGCGTGCCGTCGGAACTGTTCGGCCACCTCGTAGATATCTGCCTGCGCGGGGTCGCGGGTGGCATCGTCGGCGAGGCGCTCTGGGAGACGCTTGCGACCGCGGCCTGCAAGGCAGCCATCAAGGCCGGCGACGCGCTCGATCCGGAGAGAGCCGACCGCCTTCTCCGCGAGATCGAGGCGACGCCCAACGCCGCCCAGTGCAATCACGGCCGCCCGACGATGATTTTCCTCAAGCACGAAGACATCGCGCGGCTGTTCGGTAGATAGAGAGAGCCGTCGGATTCGAACCTAGTCGAGCTTCAAAGGACGGCAGTACACATACGAAGTTTCGACAACGCCATGGCGGCCACCAGGTACACCAATCTCCCTAATTCCCGTGACATAGTGGCCTTCGGGACATACCTTCGTGTTCGCCTTGGCGTTGTCGGTCTCTCCCCACACTTTCAGGTCAGTGGATATATTCGTCAGGTCGCCACGCAACGCCTGGATCGTCCTTTCGCTGTCTTGAAGCGCCGAGCGGAGTTTCTCCACCGTTTGGGTTAACTCGATGTAGTTGCCGCTTGGAACCGTATACGGTCCGATGGCTCCAGAAGCGGCGTTGGTATTCACAACTGCGACAACACCCGCACCGGATGGCCTTGTACAGTGGAGAAAGAACTCGGCTGAATCCCCAGTCCCCGACACGTCAACGTTCTTGATGGCTTGGTTGTCGTACTGGCAATCAAACCCCGCATTCGTCGGTTGGCCCGTAAGCGTCAATTTGGATTTGTTGTCGCTGGGCTTGTAGATGACATGGATGATGAAATCGTTGCTTTCGGGGTTAAGTGTGATCGTGGAGAACAGCCCCACTTTGTTCGTGACACATTGTTTCCATGCCTCGACTACGGTGTCGGTCGATTGCACGTGGATGTCGGACGACACAAAATCGAGAAGTCTGTAGTCCTTCGCTTCGCAAAGTTTGTTGTAAATGGTCCTGAGATTGGCGGACTCATCGTTCGAGTTCAAATTTAGGAATCCCGAAATAGCGAAATAGTTACCGCCACTTCCGAGGCTCCTTGCTTTCTTGTTGAAGTCCTGAACGCTGGTGAACTCTTCCCTGCACATATCCGTCAGCAAGGAGTTCTGGAAAAGCTGCCTAGTACTTGCGTCGTAAATGTTGAAATTCTTGTTAGTCAGTACGTCGCTGCAAGTGTCGGCGAGGCAAGATGCCGCCGAAACAGTGGTTACGGCGGCGCAAACGAACAACACATGGAGTGGTGAAGAAGTCATCGGTTCCTCCAAAGGCGTGCGGAGGCGCACCTGGAACGACAGACAAGACGCGGCGCAGCGCCTCGGTCTACAGCACTGGGTTACACCTCGGAAAATGGAATCTATGCGGGCTGACTGCAATGCAATGACTTGCGGCCACCTTTATACAACCGATGACTAATATAGCGCAACGGCAAAGTAGAAATCCGGTCACAGCGAGTAGTTGTGGCGTGCCCGCCAATGGTCATTGTGTCTTCCATCTGGAACGTCCATCTTGGGGGGCAAAGCCACCGAGCCTCCTCTCATGAAATTAGCCGCGCCGCTTCCCTACGTAGACCGCATCGAGAAGAAGAAATCCGTCACCTTCGTCGTCAGGATGGACGAATTCACCGAGTGGGACATTCCCGAAATTTCCATCGGCGATACGACCGACGCGGTAATGGCGTCGGCGTCGCGCGGGACGTTCGACGGTCCGCTTGAGTGGTATCCAGTCGAGATGAGGGCATACAAGGGCCGCCTCATACGCAGGACAGGGCAAGACGGCGGGCCGGACGGCATCAGGCTCGGACACATTCCCCGCCTCAAAGACGGATATCTGAAGTGCGACTCCGATAGCTTCTCCCGGCTCCAGTCGGCTTCCATTCTCCATGGTGCCACCTGCTCCATGCTGGAAGGCCATTCAGGATACCGTTACACGTCGAGCGTCACGCCGACGGAACTCGAAATGCTGGGACGGGAGCGTCAAAGGGCAATGGCCGCCACGATGCTGGACCGGCTCGTGCTGGTGGATGGCGAACTGTGGAAAGCCGTTGTCGATCCGCGGATCAAGCTGCACGCTTTCGAGGGTTCCGCGTTGAGCGCGGAGATAGACTTCAACGAGTACGACGAGCGCGACAATGTTAGCCTGGCAGGCAGCAGGGGTGTCCGGGTGATGACGCTTCCAATCTGCGAAGCGCAAAGGATCGACCAAATCGCGGACAAATTCGGGTTGCCGTTGGCGGCCAGACAGATCGCGCACGTAAGTATCTCCTCCGACGCCCCGATTTGCAGAGACGGACGGTTGTGGACTGCCTGGCATGCGGCTCGTTTCATAGGGATGGAAGTGGGCGATGTCATAGGCTCTCAGTCGGCGACAGCGGTCGCAAACTGGCTAGCCCTCCGGGATGCCCTGTCAATCAGGGAGGCCGGGATGTCGGCCGAAGACGTCCTTTCCATGGTCGATGCCCTGAAAACGTCCCTCGGACCTGATTGTCGCGGGATAGTCGCTGGGACCGAAGAACTGCTGGAGTTCATCGCCGCACCAATGCAACCGAATTCCCTGCGCGGTCCGACGCCGTAGCGATACAGCCATGACCGGCTTCGTCCGAGCGGTTTGTGCTTCCCGCAGTTCCGCATAGGATGAGGTCAAACAAAACCAACAGAGGTTTCCAATGCGGATCGTCGCGCCGGTCGCCTATTCCTTACGATACATCCCGAAGAACGGTTCGAAGGAGCGCGTCGAACCGTTCGTTGAGTTGATCGACTGGGAAATCCCAGAGTTTTCGATTGAAGAAGCGAACCCGGCAATCGAGGCAAGGATACCCATCGTCCGCAACGACGGTGGCGTGAAATGGATTCCCAGGCGTTGGCGTCTCCTCGAAGGCGGCCTCATCAGGTTCATGTCGAGCTACAGTGGGAACGAAATGTGGGCGGAAAACCTGCCTCACAGAGTCAACGGCACCATAAAAGCGAACTTCAACTTCGAATTCCTGGGCGTGTTGGGTCTCAATGATAGCCCAGAGCATTACAATCTTGCTCAAGACGCCATCATGGGAAGGGCTTCTTTCGAGCAACAACGCCGAAAGTTGCCACCCCCCGAGAACATCATCTCGAGCGACCGGGAAGAGGCGCTGGCCTTAACGCAACGCATTCTGGGACGCCTTGTCATTATCGACGGTTTCGTTTGGAAACGAACACTCGAACCCTTGATCAGGCTTTCTATATCGAACCTCGAGATACGGAGTGAAATCGACTTCAGCGAAGACGACGAAAAGCGATTCCCGCCACCTCCGCGAGACCCGAGCTGGAGCATGCACCTTCCATTCTGCGACCAAGGCCGCATCGCCGAAGTCGAACGCGACAAGCAATTGCCGCCCGTCCCGCAGGTTACCATCGATAGCATCTCGGACGACGCCCCGGTCACGCGGGACGCGACCCTATGGCATGCGAGACGAGCCGCCCAGTATCTGCTTGCGAACACGGAAAGCGACATCGGAAGCGAAGACCGTCTGTCTCTCGAAAACTGGATGGACCTGCGCGACCTGACTTATGACAAGGACGCCAGCACGATCGAGCTGACGGAGGCGATCAAGGCCCTGCAGCTCTCCCTTTCGGACCGCTACCGCGAAGTTCGCACCGAAACCGATTGGCTCCTCTCATTCGTCGGACCACGCGAGGAGATGCCTATTCCAGAGGGCGGTTCCGTCCTACGGAGATAGAGTTGAACCGGATGGCTTGGGTTCGGGCAGGCCGAACCGGCCGGGATAGCGGTCGATGAGAGCTTTCGTGGCCGTGACGGTTGTCCGACGTCGCATCGTTTCGTGCGATATCGATGGTGCGGCCTGGTTTGGCGTTCGAATAGGGCGTGATCGCTCGGGGACCGCCATGATGCCCGTTTACGTCGATCGCCCGCCCGTCTGGATCGACGACCCATACATGGTCGATGTCGCCCGCGGAATCGACCTCAGCGCGCATCGGCCAGCCGGTCAGATCGTGCATAACCGCGGCGAAGTCTCCACAAGCGCCGCAATTGAATTCGCCTATGGTGAACTCGTCGAGAACCGCGCCGGCGATACATCCGTCCTTTGCCAGACGTGCCGGAAGGCCCACGAACTCGGCGGAAAGGTGGGCTCCGCCCATCGCCTTGAGCTCGTCGGCCGAGACTGGACGGATACGGTAGTCTGGATCGTCGTCGATCCACATCGCGAGGATTTCCTGGAAACTGCGGACGCCCCATATGTCCAATCCGTAGCCGGGGCCAACCGCACAGAAAGCGTGGGAATAGGAGCCATCGGTTCCCACCACCCAGATAGGAAGCCCGCGATGCTCGGCGACCGCGAGGGCGAGCGGGGCGCAGCCGCCGTAGCCGAGGGCCTCTTCGATGCGCCAGCGCTCCAATGCGGTTTCCTGGCTGATCCCGTCAAGGGTCGAAGACCAGTGTCGGTCTATGACGCCGGGTTCCACGGTCAGCCGATCAGTTTTCCGCCAGGGCCGAAGCTGAAGGGCATGGCGTTGGCGGTCGGGCTGTTGTTTTCAGGTTCCCTCGACGCGTAGTCCGAAGGGTAGCCGTTCGGCTTGGACGCCGCCGGCGCATGATCGCCGGGGCGGAGGGCAGCGCGTTCGGCGGCAAGACGGTCCATCGCGGCATCCGAGTAGAGGCCAGAAACGTCCATCACGGACTTGTGCCCGATCCTTGACGGTAGTTGACGGGCATCGACCGCGGTAGCGCGGTTGAGTGGCTGAATGCCCGCGGCAACCCGATGGATTTTTCCCGTCTTGCCGCCGAACGCCCATTCCTCCTCGTCACAGAGGATGATGGCTGACGGGCGGAACCCGGGGTATATACCCTTTTCGGTCATGTACTGCATCCCGACCTTGCCCGCCGTCTTGGTCGTCGTGTGGACACGAACGTCCACGTCGCGCGCGACCTGTTCCCTGCCGACGGGAAACTTGCGCGCCGGGATGAGTTCGAGCCATCCGTTGCCCTTTAGATGGCCCTGGGCCTCGACCTCGTCGATGAATGCCTCAAGAAGACTGTCCTTGCTCACGTGGTATTCGAACGTGCGGCCCTGGGAGGTGCGGGCGATGAAGCCGCCTGAACCTGCAGTCCACGGCATTTCGCAGACGTTCTTGTACGCGGCGCGAATGTCGGCCGCATCTTCAACCCTGTATGCCTGGCTGCCGTCGACGATGGTCAGGAATTGCTGCGCGCCGCGCTTGCTAACGGTGGTCATCGAGGCACGCGCCATGCACATCGAGAACTGGACGCGTCCCCGCATGCCGTCATGCGTTCGCGCGGTGATGCGCGCCGCCATCGCATCACCACCTTCGATGAAGACACGGTCGAACGCGACGATGTCGCCCTTGCGGAGCGCGGGGAAGTAGTCGCTGCCTTGGATATGGCGGGACAAGCTGTCCAACGGCGTGTGGGTGCGCAGCTGCCTGACATGGACCTTGGTGTCCACGGGAGCGCCGAAGGCCGGGAGGACCAGAAGGCCGCTAATGGTGTCCTGGGATACGATCTCGTCAACCTCGACGAAGAGGGGCTGCCCCTTGAGGAGTTGCTCCTGCACCTCCGCGCGTTCGGATTCGTCGATGCCCTGTTTGGCGAATGAAAGGTCCATATTCCTAGTCCGTGCTGGTCTTTGATATCGATTATAGGAAGCATCCAGCATCAGACAAAAGGGTCGCTGGTCACGGCGCATGCATCGCAACAACAGGAGAACAAGCAGGCAGCTGGATTTCGGTGCGTCTCGACGCACACATCCGCTCAACGGCATCGAGATCGAGGAAGCCGGGGATCAGTTGCTCCACGTGTCTCGCTTCCTCGAGCCTGTCTGCGACGACCAGCTGTGTGGCGCGGTATTCCGACCCGTTGAACTTGAAGTTCAGGGGCGAGATGACGGGATCGTGGAACATGACCCACCAAGGACCTTCGGCGGCCGAGTAGCGCAGAACCTTCGTGATCGCAGATGGCGGGATGGTGCCAAGATGGGAGCAGTTGCCGAGTAGCTCCAGGGACATTTCGTGGTCCATGCCGTATTCGGCGAGATCGTCCAGGATTCCCGAAAAGTGCATCGCCTGCTCGTACTTGTCGGTCATGGTGAAGGGAGGGCAGAACTGCCGGGGCATGCTTCCCTGGCTCCAGATAAACCAAGCGGAATCCTCGTCTGCCTGCAGGCGCGTTGCGTCCGGCAGCAGGTCGGTCTCGATCTCCACCACAAGAAGGTCCTCGGATCGGTCCTTCCGCGACGACTGTGCGAAGTACATGGCATAGGCGTTGGTCAGGTATACGCGTTCGGACGATGACGCAGCGGGCCAGTTCGACGGCGTGTCCCCACGCGGCACGATCCCCTGCTGGAGGATGGTGTCGAGATGCCGCGACGACGTCCCGTGGTAAAGGCGCATTTAGGTCTCCGTTTCCAAGGCTTCAGCCTGCGGCCGACCATAGCTCGGCCGGCCGCAGGAGAGCAACGGCCTACGCCGTCTTCGGCGCGAACCGGAGCTTCTTCCGTTTGGGGACCACGAGGCCCCCTTCGCGGATCACGTGGTCGGGAACCCGGCCGGGTACGAGGTCTACCTCCACCGAGAGGCGTGCGGAAATCGCGTAAACCCGGCCGTCGTGCTCGAACGAGGCGAACTCTACGCCCGAGGGAAGCAGATAGGTCTCCGCGAGCGCGGTGGCCTTCTGTGCGACCTTGTCGCGGTTCACGATGTGGAGGGGGACGCTGCGACCCAGCGATACGGATACTTTTGACATGATATACATCTCCTGTTCTGGACAAAATCCGGCCGTCGGTTGGGACGGTGCCGTTTTGTCAACAGGTCGATGGATCAGGTCATGTCATGTCTCCGGTGGCCTGTGATGCGCCACGAACTCAAGACTAGCGCAGTTGTTCTGTCGGCGGAAGCCTGTTCCCCCAATGGAACGAGCCACAGAATTCGCATCGGTAGCCTTTGGCCACGGATGGGTCGCCGCCTGTGCGAACGATGGTCGCCCGCCCGTCAGCGGCGGCTTCCCACGGACCTGGAAACACCCGCTTTCCCGTTGCCTCGCAAACCTCGGCGGGTGACGGGGTTTCGCGCGCGGCACGCATGCGTGTCAGATGGAGTTCGGAATTGCGCGCGTGATCCGGACTGATTACCGAGACAGCGTTGCAGTCGCCGCAAACCCGGTCCTTCAGGTCTGGGATAAGCCACCCCTTGCGAACATAGAGAGAACCCGGTAGCGTCATCCTCGATGAAAGATCGCATGGCATACAAATTCCGCATCTACCCGGACGAGGCGCAAGCCCGGTTGTTCCGCCGTACGATCGGATGCTGCCGTGTCGTCTACAATACCTGCCTCGAGCAGAAACGGCTGGAGCGCCACCGATCAGAGCCGAGACGGCTTACCGCCGTCGACCAGAACAAGCAAATCGGAGACCTCAAGGCCGCCCTGCCTTGGATGAAGGAAGTGCCCCACCATTGCCTGCAGCAGACAGTCATCGACCTGCACAGGGCCTTCGCCAATTTCTTCGAAGGCCGAGCGGCCTATCCGAAGCCGCGCCGTAAATACCAGAACGACAGTTTCCGCTACCCCGACCCGAAGCAGATCATGTTCCGCGACGGCGAGATTTTCCTGCCGAAAGCCCGGTGGGTGAAAATCGTCGTGCATCGCGAGACAGTCGGAACGGTGAAGAACGTCACCGTGTCGCTGAGCGGAAACCATTGGTACGCCTCCATCCAAGTCGAGCGTGAGGTGGAAGAGCCGGCCGTTCGCGAGGCGATCGAGGTGGGCGGCGACCTCGGCGTCGTTCACGGTCTCGTCCTCTCCGATGGCACGGTCTACGATCTGCCGCGCATGACCGACAGGGAAAAGAAGAGGGAGGCGAACCTCCAGAGGACTATCTCCCGCCGCAAGAAGCGCTCTCGCAACCGCGCCAAGGCGCTGCGTGCGTTGCGGGCCTTCAAGGCGAAGATCGTGCGGCGTCGGAAAGACGCCAAGCACAAGATGACGACCGACGTCGCAAGACGCTGCGACGTCATCTATCTCGAAGACCTGAAGGTCAAGAACATGACCGCTTCGGCGCGCGGAACAGTCGAGGAGCCGGGTTCGAACGTCGCCCAGAAGGCCGGTCTGAACTATTCCGTCCTCGACGTCTCGCCGGGCGAGACGCGGGTGCAGATCGAATACAAGATGCGCCGCTCGGGCGGCGGCGTCTACTACGTAAACCCGGCCAGAACCTCACAGAGGTGCTCGGTCTGCGGTCACACCGAGGCGGAAAACCGCCCGAACAGGGACACGTTCGAGTGTCTCTCCTGCGGCCACGCCGCCTGCGCCGACGACAACGCGTCGCAGAACATTCTTTACCTGGGCCGCAAGGCCCGAGCCGGAGGACATCCGGTGCTGGCCTGTGAATCGAACCTCGTTGGAGGTCGGAAGCAGGAAGAAGAAGGTAGCGGTCAGTCCGCAAAAGCGGACTGATCAAGACCAGAAGCTCGGTCCTTCAGGACCGAGCGAAGTCACCACCCGTTTCGGGACGTCGCGTATGTCCTTGTCGAGGCCGACCTTCAGCGGCCGCATCCCCTTGCCCTTGAGGCGGGGATGGACAACGCCCTCGGGAACCGCTGAAACAGCAGGTCTCCAAGGGCAAGGGCGGCCTCGCGGTACTCCTCGCTCAACGGTTTCTTCGCCAACACTTCCCCCTGGTTCACGCCCGCCCGAGAAAACACCGGGCGGGCCGTAAAGCAAGGTGCGTCAGGACACCCGTTCAAAGGCGTAGCTGATGCGGTGGAGGTCCATGGCGGGGGAAACGAAGACGACGGAGTCAATCTGATTTGCGATCATTCCGTCGCGGTCGAAGATGACGGCGATATCGGCGCGGTCGCCGTTAACCATCCCGATGTAGTAACGGTCGCCGACCGACCAGACCCTGTAGATGTCGAGGTCGTAGCAGTTCTTCTCGTTGACGCCGTCGGTGACCGCGCCCAACTGGGTACACGACTTGTCGAACACCCTCTGATGAACGGGCGTCAGAGCGGCCTTCATTTCCAGGAATTCGTTTTGCTTGGCATCCGACATCGCAAACAACCCGAAGGTGGGGCCGAAGAACATCAGGCCGATGGCAGAACAGCCAACGACGAGATGTCCGACCGAATCGAGACGAATCATCGCCCAGCCGACAAAGAAGCCGATCAGGGACAGCACTGTCAGAAAGCCGAACAGGCCGGTCGGGTTCGTGGGCAGAAAGAGGTCAAGCACGGGAGTCTCCAAAACGGTGTCTGGGAATAGTGTGGCCGGACCTTGCTTTCGTCGTCAACTTATTTTAAGACCCCGAGCAAGAAAAGACGGGCCATGAACACCTGTTAAGAGAAAAGAAATGATGACCCCGTTTTAAGCTTCACATTCACGGTTTGTTCCTATACGAAGACGCCAATCGATGACCCCGAGCGAAGGAGAGCGGAAATGACGTCTTGCCAAAAACGGATGAGGGAACTCTCGCGGGTCATCGGATCGGTCACGATGGACCACGAGATCAGCATTTCGAAGGGCAACCACATCCAGGTTGTCATCCGTTGTGGCGAGGAGCAGCGCAAGCTGTTCAGCGGAAAGACCCCGAGTGATCACCGTTCATTGATGAATTTCAAATCGAGCGTCAAGCGCGCCTATCAGGAGATGGGTGGCCCCAAGGAACCGCGCTTCTGACGTCTTCTCAAAGCTCCCTTCACCCCTGTGGGACGGGAGCTTTGATCGTCCGCAGGGCGGGGACCTTGGGAAGCTCGCGCATCCACGCGCGGAGCCATTCCCTGGCCTGGAACCTCACTCTCGCACGTTCCTCTTCGCCCAGAAGGCCGAAGTCGTGGCGGAAGCTGAGGCAGGCGGAGTTGAGCTGCGCATCCGTCGGCTCCCAGTTGTTTTCGTAAACCACCTCGCCGGGAGCGACACCCGGAAGCGGCGAATGGCGCGGCTTGCTGGCCTGCTTGGCGCGGATCGCGTCCACTTTCGTCCAGATACGCGCAAGCTCGGCTTCGCCGGCTTCGTGCATGTCCAGCTTGCTGACGATGCAAAGGGCGGCGAGGGTCGTCATAACGCCGCCGACCTCCTGGCGAACTTCTCCGAGCGGGCGCGAATAGACGTACCTCGCCACGGAGATCAGTTCTTCGAACGAACGGCCTCTCGCCTGGAACAGCTCGATCGCTTCTTCGATGAAGCGGGCCTCGCGGGCGTGTTCCTCGGAATCGAAGTCTTCGGTGAAGCAGGCGACAAGCCATGGCCGGACGCGCGACTGGAAGGACTGCTCATGCGGGGGCGCTGAGACCGCGCCGTCGGCCTGCTTATCTGACATCTGCAATTTTCCGGTATCTGGAGGGTTGAACCTCGATTATCCCGAGCCGCATGTCTGGATGTCAACCGGCGGTGTCTTGCCAAAATATAGTTTATGCTAGGTAAACAGGTCCAAAAGGAAGACGTCGATGATCGAGTTTCTGGGTCGCAATGAAGTCGCTACGCCCGAGCGTATGGCAAACAAATACGTGGTTGGCGTCCTCCCTCTCAAGGAGTACAAGAGCCTGTTCATAGGGTCTCCTTCCTTCGTTGTTGGAGCCAACTCGATGTTCATCAAGGGAAATCCGATACGTGTCTCGCTCCGCGACGACGGGACCTATTTCGATGCCACCGTGGTAGCTAGGGAAACCCACAAACGCGAGACCGGTCATGTCAGGATCATCTGCGACACCCTGGAAGAGGTGACGGCTCTGATGAACACGCGTCATCCGATTCAGGCGATTATCGAGAAGCACGCCGGCTACCTCGAGCCAGCCGAGATCGCCAAGAAGATCGAAGCGGTGTACGACGAGGTGAAGGCGCGCTTCAACACTCCGAAGGAAGCCGTCGAACAGAAGGCGGGCGTCCAGCAGAAGCCCGCCGAGGAGACGAGACAGTCGATCCGCGAAGCCGTCATGGCGAGGGTCACGGCTCGTCTCGAGCGTACCCGGGTCGACCCCCCGAGCATGCCGTCGCATCTCGAGCGCGTGGCTCAACCTGCGGTCTCTTTCGGCCGACGCATGTGACAATTCCAAGCCAGACTTGAGTTCAATGAATGGCGGCCTTCAGGGTCGCCATTTTCGTTTTGAACGGGACATTGTGTCGAAGTCTTCGTTAATCGATATCCGGTTGACATGCCAAGGTCCCCTGCGAACATTTGGAAATCAAGATTTCAATTGCATTGGCATGCAAACCGAGGAACGGGAATATCTGCTTGTCGGGAAAACGGGGGATACGAGGGCGCTGGCAGCTGGAGTGCTTGAAACGACCGAATTCCGCGAAGGCGACAGGGTGCTTGGATTTCCCTCTGGCATGTCTCCGTCTGACCGCGAACTGGCGCTAAAGATCGTCCGCCGACGCGTCTTCGTTGCGCGCTCGAGGCATGCCGCGCTCAAGAAGCTGAACGTGGAATACCACAGGGCGTATTCGGACTCTTGGCGTATGTCGTTCGCCGAGGGTCTGCATGCGGTGTCGGCTGTGATGCTTCTCAAAACCAGATCGCTCGCGGCCATTCTCGTCGTATGCAACGTCGCGTTGATCCACATGCTGACGCCCGGCCCCGAGGCGACCAAGCGCGTCTTGCTGACGCCAGAGAAGACATACCTGAGTTTCGCGATCGAAACGAAGGTGAAGGACGAGGCCGAGGTGGACATCGAGGCCGAGAAGAAGAACGCCGAGGAATACAAGGCATGGCGGGAGGGGAAGAGCGTCGATGAGCGATAGGAAGGAAGCATTTAGGAAGCGGGTCATCTCGGCGCTTGACCTCGGGGTGGCAGCCTCGTTCGCTTGGGTCGTGGCAACAGCATGGTTCGGCGTGTTCGGAGTGCGGACCATGTCCACACAGGTCGTTCAGCAAACCGTCGGGTGGTATGGCAAGACGGTGTCTCTATGGGAGGCGAACACGGTCTATGCGTTCCTCGGCTATGCCGTGCTCTTCCACATTGGTATGCTGACTGTGTACTGGTTGGTACGTCGCGGCAGGCCTCTCGCGCCGACGGCATCGGATATCCTCGCGATCACGGTTGCCGGAGCGTCCATGGCTCTCTACCTCCCCGGTTTCCTCGCCATGTGGCAAATGACCGGCATCCATGCGGAAACACTCTCGCCCACCTGGTTGTCGAAATTCGTGTTGCAGTTCAGCCCGGCGGGAGACGGAGAAGAGAAGGCCGATCTGCAGATCGCCTCGATGATACTCCAGTGCGCGGCATGGGCCTTCCCGACGGCCC